>NZ_CP166299.1:3215000-5825000 GCF_041283565.1 Streptomyces sp. QH1-20
CCACTAATCCACCCCGAAGGGCTTCATCGTTCGACTTGCATGTGTTAAGCACGCCGCCAGCGTTCGTCCTGAGCCAGGATCAAACTCTCCGTGAATGTTTACCCGTAATCGGGTGACACTCGCGTTGAGCGGCACAACCAGACGGAATAAGTCCGGTCGTGCACAGCGTCCTCGCTGTGTTGTTGCCCACCAGACCCCGAAGGGACCGGCGGGACTTTCAAAGGAACCGCGTCCCAATCGCAGAAGCGATCGGAGACGGGGTATTTTATAGTCTGGCGTTGACTTTTGGCACGCTGTTGAGTTCTCAAGGAACGGACGCTTCCTTTGTACTCACCCTCTCGGGCTTTCCTCCGGGCGCTTCCCTTCGGTATTTCGTGTTCCGACTCTATCAGATCCTTTTCCGTGCCGTTCCCGGCTCGAATTTCGTTTCCGATCCCCATCGGAGGGGTTTTGCCTTCTTGCTTTCGCTTTCCGGCGATTCCGACTTTATCAGATTCGTTCCGGCCGAGCTAATCGGCCTTTCCGCTTCCAACAAGGAGTCGAAGATGCTCGGCGTGAATTCAATTCACAGTCCGAAGCGATTCAGATACTAACGGTTGCGAGTGAACCTGTCCAGTTCGTTGCAACTGCTCGAATCTACCTCCCCTGTCATCCTGTGTCAACAGGTTTTCTGGGGCGAGGAGGACACTAGCAGGTCAGCGGGTGTCGATGCACATCCGACGGCACACCCATCGGCGTAGTCGGCAGCGACTTCACCCGAATCGTGCCGTCAGCCGAACGACGAGGGCGGGCTCTCCAGGTCCTCGAGCTCGATGCCCGGCGCCGAGAGGACCACGTCGCCGGCGAGGTGGACCGTGTGCTGCTCACCGGTGTCCAGGGCGCTGACCTGGTACTCGTCCACTTCCAGCGGGCCGTTGTCAGTGGCGTGTGCTGTCCTGCTGATCAGTGCCCACGACTGGTCGAGGGTGCGTGGGGCGAGGACGGGGGCGGTGAAGGCGACGAGCCGGACCCGGGTGGCTCCCCCGCCGGGGGAAAGCCGGAGGAGGCGGGAGACCGCCACATAGAAGGCCGGGGAGGTGCCCGTGAAGGTGTGTGCGGCGACGTTGCCCTCCGTCGCGTGCTCGCCGGTCGGATCCGTGCGGACCCAGGTCACCCCGTCCAGCGCGGCCCCGCGCACCTGCCAGCTCGCGGCATGGAGCTGGAGCCGGATCGGGCGGCCGAGTTCATCGAGGGTGAGGTCGACGGAGCCCGAGTGGTCGCCGGAAGGGGCAGTGGTCTGGGAGACATAGCGCCAGCCGGACGGGCCGGTGGCGCAGTGGAAGTGCTCTTCACCGAGGGGGGTGTGATCGTGCGGGTCGTGGAGGGAGTAGCGGCCGCGGGGCATGGTGGGGTCCTTGACGGGGAACGGGACAGGCCCCCGCCGAGGGCGGGGGCCTGGTACCGGCTGTGGGGCTACCGGCTTCTGGCGCGGGTGCGATCAGTAGCGGTAGTGGTCCGGCTTGTACGGGCCCTCGACCGGAACGCCGATGTACGCGGCCTGCTCCGGGCGGAGCGTCGTGAGCTTGACGCCGAGGGCGTCGAGGTGGAGGCGGGCGACCTTCTCGTCCAGGTGCTTCGGCAGCACGTAGACGTCGGTCGGGTAGGACTCGGGCTTCGTGAAGAGCTCGATCTGGGCCAGGGTCTGGTCCGCGAAGGAGTTCGACATCACGAAGGAGGGGTGCCCGGTCGCGTTGCCCAGGTTCAGCAGACGGCCCTCGGACAGCACGATGAGGACCTTGCCGTCGGAGAAGGTCCAGGTGTGGACCTGCGGCTTGACCTCGTCCTTGACGATGCCCGGGATCCTGGCCAGGCCGGCCATGTCGATCTCGTTGTCGAAGTGGCCGATGTTGCCCACGATGGCCTGGTGCTTCATCTTGGCCATGTCGGCGGCCATGATGATGTCCTTGTTGCCCGTCGTGGTGATGAAGATGTCGGCGGTCTCGACGACATCGTCCAGGGTGGTGACCTGGTAGCCGTCCATCGCGGCCTGCAGTGCGTTGATCGGGTCGATCTCGGTGACGATGACCCGGGCGCCCTGGCCGCGCAGCGACTCGGCGCAGCCCTTGCCCACGTCGCCGTAGCCGCAGACGACCGCGACCTTGCCGCCGATGAGGACGTCGGTGGCGCGGTTGATGCCGTCGATCAGCGAGTGGCGGCAGCCGTACTTGTTGTCGAACTTCGACTTCGTCACGGCGTCGTTGACGTTGATCGCCGGGAAGAGCAGGTTGCCGTCGCGCTGCATCTCGTACAGACGGTGGACGCCCGTCGTGGTCTCCTCGGTGACACCGCGGATCTCGGACGCCAGCTGCGTCCACTTCTGCGGGTTCTCGCCGAGGGTGCGGTTCAGCAGGGTGAGGATCTGGGCGAACTCCTCGCTGTCCGCGGTGGACGGGTCCGGAGCGGCGCCGGCCTTCTCGAACTCGACACCCTTGTGGACCAGGAGGGTGGCGTCACCGCCATCGTCCAGGATCATGTTCGGGCCGCCGGTGGGGGTGTTCGGCCAGGTCAGCGCCTGCTCCGTGCACCACCAGTACTCCTCCAGGGTCTCGCCCTTCCAGGCGAAGACCGGGACACCCTGCGGGTTCTCGGGGGTGCCGTTCGGGCCGACGGCGATGGCCGCGGCCGCGTGGTCCTGGGTGGAGAAGATGTTGCAGGACGCCCAGCGCACCTCGGCGCCCAGGGCGACCAGCGTCTCGATGAGCACGGCCGTCTGCACGGTCATGTGCAGCGAGCCGGTGACACGGGCGCCGGCCAGCGGCTGCGCCTCCGCGTACTCCTTGCGGATCGCCATCAGACCGGGCATCTCGTGCTCGGCGAGGGTGATCTCCTTGCGACCGAAAGCTGCCAGCGACAGGTCCGCGACCTTGAAGTCCTGGCCGGTGGAGGTGGTGGTCATACGGGCTGCTCCTCCTGAGGGGCGAGCGAGGGTGGGTACGGCCGTGCACGCGGTCAGGCTGCTGGACATTGTGGACACACTCGTCCCCTGGCCGCAGCGCAGTCCGTCGGAGGCCCTCTCTCCCTCGGCCGGTCCGTCGTGCGGGCCGCCCGACCGCCATCAGCAGCGACGTCTGGCTCTGGTCACGAATCTACACCGGGCTGCCCGGTGAACCCCAGCCCCGTTCGACTCCCGGCGGGCGGAGTGACAGGTTCCGGCCGCTCAGGGGCCCTGTCGGCGGCGGGATTTGAGGGCCGCATCGCTTTGCCCGGCCGGTCGTGTGTTGCAGGATGCGGTGAACGCGGGGGGACGCAGCGCCCTCCTGTGCGACGAGTGGTGAGGAGATCCATGTGACCAGTCCAGCCGATCCCCCCGACGGCGTGGGGTCGGGCGGGCCGAGGCTCAGGCTCCTCGCCGTGACCGCCTGCCCCACCGGAATCGCCCATACGTACATGGCCGCCGAGAAGCTGGTCCAGGCCGCGCAGGCGCTCGGCCACGAGATGAAGGTGGAGACCCAAGGCTCCATCGGCGCCGAGAACGTACTGTCTGACAACGATGTCATACAGGCGGACGGCATCATCGTCGCCGCCGACAAGGACGTCGATCTGAGCCGCTTCGCCGGCAAGCGGGTGCTGTCGGTCGGTGTCGCCGAGGGCATCCACCACCCGGAGCGGCTGATCGAGCGCGTCCGCAGCGCGCCGGTCCACGAAGGCGGTGGGACGGGCCGCGGAGCGGGCGGCGGCCCCGCGCTCGCCGCGTCGGCCGACGGGCCGGGCGGGGGTGGCGGGAAGCAGCGCGGCGTCGGCTACAAGGCGCTGATGAACGGCGTGTCCTACATGATCCCGTTCGTCGTCGTCGGCGGGCTGCTGATCGCGGTGTCGCTCGCGCTGGGCGGGCACGCGCAGCCCGACGGCGGCCTGGTGATCCCGGAGGGCTCCTTCTGGAAGCACGTCAACGACATCGGCGTCATCGGCTTCACGCTGATGGTGCCGATCCTGTCCGGCTACATCGCCTACGCCATCGGTGACCGGCCCGCGCTCGTCCCCGGCATGATCGGCGGCTGGATCGCCAATACCGGCGCGCTGTACGACTCGGAGTCGGGCGCGGGCTTCATCGGTGCGATCGTCACGGGCTTCCTCGCGGGCTATCTGGTCGTGTGGATCAAGAAGATCGAGGTCCCCAGGTTCGTCCGGCCGATCATGCCGGTCATCGTCATCCCGATCGTGGCGACCTCGGCGCTCGGCCTGTTCTTCATCTACGTCATCGGCAAACCCATCGCGTGGGTCTTCGAGCATCTGACGGACTGGCTCGGCGGTCTGACGGGGACGAGCGCGGCGCTGCTCGGGGTGATCCTCGGCCTCATGATCGCGTTCGACATGGGCGGGCCGGTCAACAAGACGGCGTTCCTCTTCGGCGCGGGCCTGGTCTCCAGGAACCCGGAGATCATGGGCATGTGCGCGGCGGCCATCCCGGTGCCGCCGCTCGGTCAGGGGCTGGCGACGTTGCTGCGTCGGAAGCTGTTCAGCGAGCAGGAGCGGGAGACCGGTCTGGCGGCGCTGTTCATGGGGTTCTTCGGCATTACGGAAGGCGCCATTCCGTTTGCTGCCGCCCGGCCCGCCCGGGTGATCCCGGCGAACATGGTGGGCGGCGCGGTGGCGGGCGCCGTCGCGGGGCTCGCGGCGGTCACGGACAGCGTGCCGCACGGCGGGCCGATCGTGGCCGTACTGGGCGCGGTCGGTGGGGTGCCGATGTTCTTCGTCGCCATCGCCGTCGGCGCGGCGGCGACCGCGCTGACGACCGTCACCCTGATGTCGGTGGGAAGCGGCACGGCGAGGGAAAGCGACCTCGCGAGCGCGCCCACCGCGCCCACCGAGCCCGTCCCGGGCGTCGGCGAGGTGCTCTCCGGCTATCTCACCGAGGCGACGGTGCGGCAGCGGCTCGTGGCGGACGAGAAGGAGGCGGCGATCCGTGAGATGGCCGAACTGCTCGCCGCCACCGGCAAGGTGACGAACGCCGACGCGCTCGTCGCCACGGCTCTCACCCGGGAGGCGCTGGGCACGACCGGGCTCGGCGAGGAGATCGCCATACCGCACGCCAAGACCGATGCCGTCTCGGCACCGGTCGTGGGCTTCGCCCGGTCCGCCGAGGGTGTCGAGTGGGGCGCCCCGGACGGGACGAGGGCCCGGCTCATCTTCATGATCGCGGTGCCGGAGGCGGCCGCGGGTGATGTGCATCTGCGGATCCTCGCGCTGCTGTCCCGGAGGCTGATGGACCCGGGCTTCCGGGAGCGGCTGCTGGCGGCTCCCGACACCGGGGCGATCATGCGGGTGCTGGGCGAGATCCAGTAGGCCCCGTATGAACGAAGGCCCCCGCGGAATCCGCAGGGGCCTTCGTTCATACGTCGAGCGCCCTCTCGGCGAGGGCCGGGGCTCAGTGGAGAGCCGGACCGCCGGGGGGGGTGGCGGGGTCCGCGCCCTCGGCCGCGACGTCCGCGTTGTAGATGTCCGGCTCCAGGTAGATCACCCGGGCGATCGGGACGGCCTCGCGGATCCGCGCCTCGGCCGCGTCGATGGCCGCGGCGACCTGGGCGGCCGAGGACTCGGCCGGTACCGCGATCTTGGCGGCGACCAGCAGTTCCTCCGGGCCGAGGTGGAGCGTGCGCATGTGGATGACCCGGGTCACGGACTCGCCGTCGACGGCCGCGGTGCGGATCCTGGCGACCTGGTCGGCGCCGGCCGCCTCACCGAGCAGCAGCGACTTCGTCTCCGCGGCCAGGACCAGCGCGATCAGGACGAGCAGGACGCCGATGCACAGCGTGCCGATGCCGTCCCAGACGCCGTCGCCGGTGCCCATGGTCAGCAGCACGCCGCCGAGTGCCAGCACGAGGCCGACGAGGGCGCCGAGGTCCTCCAGCAGGACGACGGGCAGCTCGGGAGCCTTGGCCGTACGGATGAAGGAGCTCCACGACTGCTTGCCGCGCAGCTCGTTCGACTCCTTGATGGCCGTCCGGAACGAGAAGCTCTCGGCGATGATCGCGAAGACGAGCACGCCGACCGGCCAGTACCAGTTGTCCAGGTCGTGCGGGTGCTTGATCTTCTCGTAGCCCTCGTAGAGGGCGAAGACGCCACCGATGGTGAACAGGACGATGGAGACGAGGAATCCGTAGATGTACCGCTCGCGGCCGTAGCCGAAGGGGTGTTCCTCGCTCGCCTGCTTCTTTGCCTTCTTGCCCCCGAGCAGGAGCAGCGCCTGGTTGCCCGAGTCGGCCACCGAGTGCACGCCTTCGGCGAGCATCGACGACGAGCCGCTGAACGCGAACGCGACGAACTTCGCCACGGCGATGGCCAGATTCGCGCCCAGCGCGGCGACGATGGCCTTGGTTCCGCCTGATGCACTCATGTGTGCGCTTTGTCCCTTCCGCCCCTGGATTTGCTTTGCTTTTCCTTTACGGCGGGTCATTGTTGCAGCCGTGGGGCGGGAGCGCGCGTCAGGCCGCCACTGTGGCGCGGAAGACGGTGGCCCCGCCGTGCAGGGCGATGCGCTCGTCGGCTCGTACGAAGACGGACTGGCCCTGGTCGAGGAGCAGTTCGGCGCCCTCGGCGTCCCGCAGGACGGCGGTGCCGGAGGTGCACAGCAGGATCTGCGCCGCGCCGGACGGCAGCACGGCCCCTTCGGCGCCGGGGGCGAGGACGTAGCGGGAGAGCCGGAACTCGTCGATCGGCGTCTCGTAGACCTCTTCGCCCGCCGCGTCGGCCTCGGGGCGCAGGACACCGGGGTCGCCGCTCTCGAAGCGGACGACGCGCAGCAGTTCGGGGACGTCGACGTGCTTGGGCGTCAGACCGCAGCGCAGCACGTTGTCCGAGTTGGCCATGATTTCGACCCCGAGGCCGTCGAGGTAGGCGTGCGGGACGCCGGCGCCGAGGTAGAGGGCCTCGCCGGGCTGGAGGCGCACGTGGTTGAGGAGCATGGCGGCGATGACGCCCGGGTCGCCGGGGAAGTGCCGGGCCGCGGCGGCGTACGCGGCGTACGCCTCCTGGTGCGGGCCGTCCTGTGCGGCGAGCCGTTCGGCGGCGTCGGCGGCCTGGGTGACGGTCTCGGCCATGACGGCGCGGTCGGCGGTCAGGACGGCGGTGAGGACCTCGCGCAGGGCGTCCGCCTCGGGGTGGGCGTGCAGGAGGTCCACGTACGGCTTGAGGGAGTCGACGTCGAGGGCGGCGAGCAGCTCGGCGGTGGCGGCCGGGGCGCGGAAGCCGCAGAAGCCGTCGAAGGGGGTGAGCGCGCAGATCAGCTCGGGCTTGTGGTTGGCGTCCTTGTAGTTGCGGTCCGGGGCGTCGAGGGGGACGCCGCGCTCCTCCTCGGCGGCGAAGCCTTCGCGGGCCCGGTCCAGGTCGGGGTGGACCTGGAGGGAGAGCGGGGCGGCGGCGGCGAGGATCTTGAGGAGGAACGGCAGCCGCGGCCCGAAGCGCCGGACGGCCGCGGCGCCCAGCTCGCCCTCGGGGTCGGCGGCGATGGTGTCGGAGAGAGCGCGGGGGCCGTCGCCGCGGTCGAGGCGGGAGGGGGCGCCGGGGTGGGCGCCCATCCACAGCTCGGCCTGGGGCTCGCCGGTGGGCGGGGTGCCGAGCAGTTCGGGGATCGCGGTGGTGGAGCCCCAGGCGTAGGGGCGCGCGGTGTTGTCGAGGCGGTCCATGGGGCGGTTCCTGACTGTTCGTACGGCTGGGACCCGGCTGCGGGCGAGGGGGCGGACCGTCCGCCCGCAGCCTGAATCGCTTCTACGGGGTCTGGGGAACGCCGCTACGGAGTGCAGGCGAGCGTCAGGTAGACGGCGGCGAAATCCGTGATGGCGAGGAGTTCCGCGGCGGTCTCCAGGGGGCTGCTGCCCTCGGCGGCCTCCAGCTCGCTGACGGGCGTCTCGCGTTGCAGGGCCAGCGCGCGGGCGGCGGGCGAGGGTGAGGTGATCTCCTCTCCCCGGTCCCGGAGCAGGACCACGCGGGCGTGCAGTTCCTGGGAGTCCTCCACCCGGTCGCGGAAGAAGTCCTCGGGGTCGGCCCCGGCGGCGAAGGCCCCGGCGAGCAGGGTGCCGTGCGCGGTCAGCGCCTCCGGCAGCTCGGCGGCGAGGGCGGGGCGCCCGGCGAGCGCGCCGAGGACGGTCGCGAAGTGGCGGCCGACGGCGGCGGACAGCTCGCCCTCGGTCCAGATGAGCGGGAGGGTGTCCGACAGCTCGGCCGCGAGGGTCTTGGCGGGGTTGCCGTACGTGGCGATGGCGGGTCCGCAACGCTCCGCGGTCTGGTCGAGGCGGCTCGCCAGCGCCTCCAGGGCCGTCGGCGGCACGTCGAACAGGCCGATGCGCCCGAGGAGGGCGAGCATCGGGGTGAGCAGCGACCACAGGGTGCCGGGGCCGGCGGGCAGGCCGGGGGCCGCGTCGGCCTGGGCGCCGCCCGTCACCGTCTCGTACGGCGCGGTAGCCAGCGGGATCGCGAGGCCGCGGGCCTGGACGGTGGCGTCGGCGAGCGGGGCGCCCACGGGCGTGACGCAGGCGACGGAACAGCCACGTCGGTAGGCCTGCTCGAGGAGGAGGGCGAGGCCCGGCTCCGAGCCGTCCGGGCTGGCGACGAGCAGCAGATCGAGCGGCCCGGCCCAGCCGGGGAGCGTCCACTGCAGGGCGCCCGGCGCGGGGGCCACCCCGACCGGCCGGATCAGGGCGACGGGACAGCCGCCGCCCGCGAGCGCGGTGAGCAGATCGGCGGCGCAGCCGGCTGTGGGGCCGGGGCCGGCGACCAGGACGGCGCGCGGCCGCCCGTCCGGTTTGAGGGCGTCGACGCCGGCCTCGGTCGCGTTGCGCGCGGCCGTACGGACCCGGGCGCCGCACTCGGCGGCACCGCGGAGGAGACCGTGGGTGTCGGCGCGGGACAGAGCTTCGGGGTCATCGAGAAGGGTCTCGTCGAACACCGTTGATCAGCCTCCGGTCGCCGTGGGATAAGCCATGCGGTGTGCCTGACGGGGTCAGGGTGACGGAGTCAGGCCGTTACGGGGATCAGGCGGGGCGGCGGGCCTCGTCCACGAGCAGGACGGGAATGCCGTCGCGAACGGGGTAGGCCAGCCCACAGCTCTGGCTCTCGCACACCAGCTCGGGGTTCGGCTCGGCGTCGGATTCCTCGCGGAGGGGGGCGTGGCACGCCGGGCAGGCGAGGATCTCCAGGAGACCGGCTTCGAGCGGCATGGGGTTCCCTTCGGAATGTTTTTTCTGTCCGCTCAGCCTATCCGCTGCGCGGGGCTTTGACCTTTGCCCTCCGCTGCGCGGGGCTGTCCAGGTGCGGTGTCGGGCCTCCGCGGGCCTGTTGTTCGGGCTGCTCCGCTTTACGCCCGAACAACAGGCCCGCTCCGACCTGCCACCTCCCGTGGTGGGTGGGGAAAAACAAACCCCTTGTGGCCCGGCACCGCCCCACGCAGTGGTTACGCGCGGACGATCGCCAGAACCTCGTCGCGCACACGGGCCACCGTCTCCGCGTCCCGCGCTTCCACGTTCAGCCGCAGCAGCGGCTCCGTGTTGGAGGCGCGGAGGTTGAACCACCAGTCGGCGCTCGTCACGGTGAGGCCGTCCAGCTCGTCCAGCTCGATGCCGTCCACGGCGTACGCGGCCTTGACCGCGGCCGCGCGGTCCGCCTGGTCGGCGACGGTGCTGTTGATCTCGCCGGAGGCGGCGTAGCGGTCGTACTGCGCCACCAGCTCGGAGAGCGGGCCGTCCTGGCCGCCGAGCGCCGCGAGGACGTGGAGCGCGGCGAGCATGCCGGTGTCGGCGTTCCAGAAGTCGCGGAAGTAGTAGTGCGCGGAGTGCTCACCCCCGAAGATCGCGCCGGTGCGGGCCATCTCCTCCTTGATGAAGGAGTGCCCCACCCGGGTGCGGACGGGCTTGCCGCCGTGCTCCTTGACGACCTCCGGTACGGACCAGGAGGTGATGAGGTTGTGGATGACCGTGCCGCCGGGGTGCTTGGCCAGCTCGCGGGCGGCGACCAGGGCGGTGATCGCGGACGGGGAGACGGGCTCGCCGCGCTCGTCCACGACGAAGCAGCGGTCGGCGTCGCCGTCGAAGGCGAGACCGATGTCGGCGCCCGTCTCGCGGACCTTGGCCTGGAGGTCGACCAGGTTCGCCGGGTCGAGCGGGTTGGCCTCGTGGTTGGGGAACGTGCCGTCCAGCTCGAAGTACATGGGGACGAGGTCGATCGGCAGACCGTCGAAGACGGTCGGGACGGTGTGGCCGCCCATGCCGTTGCCCGCGTCCACGACGACCTTGAGGGGGCGGCTCTTGCGCAGGTCGACCAGGGAGCGCAGATGCGCGGCGTAGTCCGCGAGGACGTCGCGCCGGGTGATGGCCCCCGCGCTGCCCGCGGCCTCGGGTGCGCCGCCGTCGGCCCAGCCCTCCACGAGGGTGCGGATCTCGGCGAGGCCGGTGTCCTGGCCGACCGGGGCCGCGCCCGCGCGGCACAGCTTGATGCCGTTGTACTGGGCGGGGTTGTGGCTGGCGGTGAACATCGCTCCGGGCAGGCCCAGTTGGCCGCTGGCGAAGTAGAGCTGGTCGGTCGAGCACAGCCCGATCTCGGTGACGTCGACGCCACGCGCGGCGGCGCCGCGCGCGAAGGCGCCCGACAGGCCGGGCGACGAGGGACGCATGTCGTGGCCGACCACGATCGCGCTCGCGCCCGTCACCTGGGCGAAGGCCGCACCGAACAGCTCGGCCAGGGATTCGTCCCACTGGTCGGGGACCACACCGCGCACGTCGTACGCCTTCACGATCTGCGACAGATCAGCCACAGCCAACCCCTCCTGGAGTCCGGTACGGGAAGACAAACCTACCCGGAGCCTTTGAACAATCCGGACGCCGGACGGGAAGAGGATTCCGTCATGACCGGAGAAGACCCCTGAACGCGGCAGAAACCGACAGAACACCCAAAGGCGGTGCCTTGGTCGGCATTTCGGGCAGCGTACGAGGTGTCAGGAGTCGGGCGAGCGCAGCACCCTGAGGTGGCCCCGGCGGGCGACCTCCATGGGATTGACCTCCCGGGCGCTCGGACCGACGGGCCCGGGCGTGGCGACGGGACCGTGCGCGCGCTCCGGTGGGCGGCCCGCCTCACGCACGGCATTGGCCAGCGCTTCGAGGTCATCGCCGCTGGGGCGGGCGGGACCGCTGTCGATGGCGAGACGGACGACCTCCCAGCCGCGGGGCGCGGTCAGGCGCTCCGAGTGCTCGGCGCAGAGGTCGTAGCAATGGGGTTCCGCATAGGTGGCGAGCGGTCCGAGAACGGCGGTCGAATCGGCGTAGACGTACGTCAGCGTCGCGACGGCCGGGCGGCCGCACGCGGTGCGCGAACAGCGACGTACAGGGCTCACGAGGTTGGACGGTACCGCACTCTTGAGCGGGCCGCGACGACTCACCCCCGCCTCACTCCTCCGTGTCGCTCCGGATCGCCCCGTGGGCGGCGCCGTCGAACGTCCTGGTCGACCTGTGTTCGGCAGGCGGTGGCAGCGGGCCCGCGGGTAAAGAAATCTGTCATCACCCGGCATCCATAGTGTCATTCGGCATGCGACCGCCGATCCTGGAGATGGCTGTAATTGATCGCATAGATGACCAGAACGCTCATCAGGCGACATGCGATGAGATGCGCGGGTACCGCGTGCACGCGGCCGGGTGGCGGATACTCTCGGAGGTGATGGACAGCCCCGTACCGCCCCGCCAGGCCGACCCGCGCCCCCGCCGCCGCGACCGACACGGACGCGGCATGCGCGGACCGATCGCACCGCCCCAGGTGCCGCTGTCCGTCAGCCGGGGCGAGGCCTTCATCGACCTGGTGCAGGACTCCGCCGAGCGGCTCGAGCGGCGCTGGCCGCAGCTGGCCGCGGTCGACTTCGTCGTCCGCGAGGTGCCGGTCACCGGCGGGCCGGACGACCCGGACGGCCCGGCCCCCTTCGGCCTCGACGGCGATGTCGTCCCGCTCGGCCGGTACGTCGAGGCGCACGGCGACAGCCCGGACCGGATCGTGGTCTACCGCCGCCCCGTGGAGATCCGCACCAAGAGCCGCGACGAGCGCGCCCTGCTCGTCCACGAGGTGGTGGTCGAGCAGGTCGCCGAACTCCTCGGGCTCGCGCCGGAGTCGGTGGACCCGCGCTACGGCCAGGACTGACCCTCCGTCCGTCACCGTCAGCGGTTCAGCATCGACAGGTCCTGCTCCGCCTCCGGGACCGCCACCGTGGAGCGGTCGTCGGGCAGCGGCTGGATCGTGAACATGGGCAGCCCGTCCTTGGGCAGCGCGAGCGTCCGCGAGGCGTGCACCGGGCCGCCGGAGACCTTCTCGACGGTCACGGCGTACGGGCCCTTCGCTCCGCCCGGCTGCGGCGGCTCCACGGCCAGCGTCGTCCCCGCCTTGACGGTGTAGGTCTTGCTCACCGGGCTGCCGCCGTCCGCGCCCGCCGAGGAGGTGACCTTCACCCGGGCCTCCTTGCCGGGGGCCGCCAGGGCGAGGGTGCTGCCCTTGGAGCGGTTGTCGGCGGCGGTCCCGCGCCCGTCGAGGGCCGGGGTCGCGGGGATGAACGCCGTCTCCTGCTTGTCGCCCTTGCCGCGCGTGACCCGCAGCGCGGCGACGACCGGGGCGCTGTCGCCCTCCGCCGTGAGCAGCAGCGACCCGGCCTGGCCCTTGGTGACGTCCCCGAGGTCGACGGCGGTGGTCATCCCGCTCTTGACGTGCAGCGTCTCGTGGCCCGCCGGGCTGATCGAGCCGCTCGGTCCGGCGAGGCGCACCGTGAGGTCGGCGTCGTCGTCACCGGACACATGGGCGACGAGCCGCACGGAGGTCGCGTCGGCCGGGATGCCGGGGAGGACGACGTCGGCCGAGGCGTCGCCGGACGGGGTGAGCCAGTCGCCGCCGAGCTTCTCGTCGGACGCCTGCACGGCCGCGCCCACCCGGCCGTTGCGGGCCGCCACATGGAGGGTCAGGTCCTCGGTGGGCGCGTCCGTCAGGGTCGACAGCAGCACCGGCACCGTCGAGCGGGGCGGGACGTTGACGGCCTCGCCGGTGGGAGCCTTGATCCGGCCGTCCTTGCCGTAGAGCTCCAGGTCGACGACGGCCGCCGTGGTGTCGGGGTTGGTCACGTGGACGTAGTCCTGGCGGCCCTTGGCCGTGCTGACGCCGGGGAACCAGAAGGACGTGTCGGGGGCCGCGCACGTCATACCGTGCAGCCCGCGTCCGGCGCCCGCCGCGATCACCGTGGTCTGCTGGGTGGTCCAGCCCGGGGCGAGCGCCCCGTCGGCGGTGCCGACGAGGGCGGGGGCGTCGGAACTGCTCGTGGTGGCGGTGGCCGGCTTGCCGGGCTCCTTGAGCGACAGGACGGGCTTGCCCGCCTCCTGGGGGGCCTTGGCGCCCTTGCCGGCCTTCTTGGGGTCGGCCTTGGCGTCACTCCTCGGCGCGGGGCCCGCCGCCGACAGCAGCTGGGCCGCGGACTTCCGCCCGCCCGCCGCGGTCTTCCCCGGCGGGGTGAAGGAGGTGTACGTCGTCTCGCCGACGTCGGACGAGGTGGGCGCCGGGCACAGCGCGGTCGAGCGCTGCACGGGCAGCCGGGCGGGAGCCTCGGCGCCCGTCTCGGCGGCCGGCGGCGCGCCCCCCAGCGCGGCGACGCCCGTGACGGCGGCGAGCGCCGCGGCGGCGCCGAACAGGGACAGGGTGGTGCGCTTCACTGCTACTCGCTCCCGTCACGGTGGGGCCCGGTACCGCCGCCGTACGTCGTGTCGTAGGGCTGATGCTGTCCATAGCCGTACGGGTCGTACGGGTCGTAGCCGGCGCCAGCGTAGGGGTCGGCCGGGTACTGCTGGGGGTACGCGCCGTCCGGGTGCTGCCCCTGCGGGTCGTGGGCCTGCTGGTACGGGCCCGCGTACGGGTCCTGCGGATAGGGCTGGTCGTAGCCCGGGGCGGGGGCCGCGTCGCTGCCCCAGCCGTCGCCGGCGGGCGCGCCCTGGCCGTACTGCTGGTAGGGCACCGCCGCGTACGGGTCGGCCGTCGGCTGCGCGTAGGGGTCGGCGGGCTCGGGCGTGTGGTCCACGACGGCCGGTGCCGGGGTGTCCGCGGGGCGTTCGGCGGGGGCCTGGCCGGCGGCGGCCCGCAGCCTGCGGGCGCGGCGGCCCTCGCCCGCCCCGGCCTGCGCGGGTACGGACGCGGCCGGGGCCTTGGACAGCGCGGCCGGGGCCGGGGCCGCCGTCGCGCCGCCGTCCTCCGGCAGGTCGTCGTCGATCTCGCGCCGCCGGCCGGGCAGGGCGAGCACGACGAGGACGACCGCGAGGGCGCCCTGGGCCCACAGCCAGGCCGCCCGCGCCGTCGGTGTCTCGTAGGTCAGGGCCAGCCGGCCACCGGTGGTGGGCAGGCCGAAGCCCTGGGCCCAGCCGTCGACCGTGGTGCTCTTGAGCGCCTTGCCGTCGAGGGTGGCCCGCCAGCCGGGGGCCGCCTTGTCGGCGAGCCGCAGCACGCGGCCCTCGGGGCCGTCCGGGATGGTGGTGTGCGCGGAGACAGGCCCGGCGGCGACGGCCACCGGCCCGGTGCCGCCGTTCTGGGACGGGCCGCTGACGATCGTCACGCGGGCGGTGCGCCGGTCGACCCGCCACAGGGCGGTGCGGCCCTCCTGGCTGAGCCGGGTGAGGCCGGGGGTGGCGTCGAGGACGCGGCTCATCGACTTCGGGGCGTCGCCGCCGACGAGCACATAGCCGACCGCGTACTCGCCGAGGCGGCCCGTCTGGTCGGCGCCGGAGCCCGCGACGAGATGGGCGACCACGTCGTCGAGCTTCTTGTCCCGGCCGGCGGTCGCGGCCGCCTCGGCGTCGCCGAGGCGCGCCCCGGAGCCGCGCACGAGGGTGTAGGTGACGCGGCCGGTGGTGCCGCCGAGCACGAGGGTGCGGGCCTGGTCGCGGGTGCCCGCCTCCTCCGCGACGAACGCGGGGACCTGCACGGGGTCCCGCCGCTGGAGCGGCCCGGCCGCGCCGCCCGCCATCCAGGCGACGGCCGCGACCAGCGGCGCGGCGCCCGCGGCGACGGCGATCAGGGCCGCGACGGGCTGCCGCCAGCCGAAGCTGAGCGCCGCGACGCGCTCCCGCGCGCCCTCGGCGCCGACGGCCGCCGCGGCGATCAGGGCCAGCCCCTGGACGAGGGTGACGGGGCCCGCCCACGCGGATCCGGCCGTGAGCCCCGCGCAGAGCAGCGCGGTGAGCGCCGTGACCCAGGCGGCGCCGACCGCGAGCCGCCGGTCCTCGCGCAGCAGGGCGGCCAGCGCGGCCAGGACGACGCCGGTCAGCAGCAGGAGGCCGGGGGCCTTGGGCCCGCCGGGGTCGGCGGTGAGCAGGCTCAGCGGACCGGGCGCCGTGCCACCGAGGTCGAGCCCGGCCTCGGCGAGGAACCGGTCGGGGTGGGTGAGCAGCCCGAACGACCAGGGGGCGAGCACGACGAGCGGCGTGCCGAGCGCTGCCAGGAAGCGCGGCCCGTGTGCGGCGAGCGCCGCCCCGCCGCCCCGTACGCAGCGCAGCGCCAGTACGCCGAGCCCGAGGACCAGGGCGAGCGGCCAGACGACGGGGGTGAAGGCGGTGGTGACGGTGAGCAGCAGCGCGTACGTCCAGGTGGCGCGCCACGGGGGCCGGGCGGCCGGGCCGCGCAGTCCGCCTGCGGTGACGGCCGCGCGGGCCATCAGGGGCAGCAGGATCGCGAGGACGGCGGTGCCCAGTCTGCCGGTGGCGAGCGCGCCGGTGGCGGCGGGCAGGAAGGCGTACGCGACGCTCGCCCAGGCCCGCAGCAGCCGGGAGTCGACGAGCGGGCGGGAGGCGAAGTAGGCGGTGAGTCCGGCGAGCGGCACCGAGCAGACGAGCAGCAGGGTGAGCGTGAAGGACGTGGAGCCGAGGAAGAGCGTGGCCAGCCCGGCGAGGACCGCCAGGTAGGGGGGCGCGCTGCCGGTGGTGCCCACGCCGACCGGGTGCCAGGCGTCGGTGTAGCGCGCCCACAGGGCGGAGACGGTGTCGGGGGCGGGCAGCAGCGCGCCGCCGGACAGGGCGCCGCCGCCGAACAGGCCCCGGCAGGCGACGAGCGAGACGAGCAGCAGCAGGGCGAAGAGGACGGGCCCGGGTTTGCGCGCGACGCGCTTGAGTCGGGCGAACTGTTCGACCTCCAGGAAGTCGGCGTCGTCACCGCCGGGCCCGGACTCGACGGCGCCGTGGCGGCCGGCGGAGGAGAGTTCGGCCTCCGAGGCACCGCCGAAGTTGCTCGCGACCTGCTCCACGGTGGCGCGGACGGTCGCGCCGGGCGGCGGGAAGAGATGCCGCAGCTCGCTCCCGGCGACGGCCGGGGTGCCGCGCCGTTTGCGGGCCGCGCGGATCCGGCCGGGGCGCAGCAGGGTGCCGACCAGGCCGGTGAATTCGTCCAGCGCCTGGCCGGGGACCTTGCCGACGAGATAGGCGAGGGTGCGCAGCAGGGTGCCGAGGACGAGCCGGAGCATGACGTAGGGCAACAGCGCGCCGCGGGTGTTGGCGAGCAGGGTGTAGACGGCGCCGGCCTTGTCGACGCGGTGCGGACCCGTGGCCTTGCGGCCGGCGCAGTCGACGGGGCGGCGCTCGCGGGCGGCGGCCTCGGCGTGCCGGAGCACGGCGTCGGGCGCGACGAGGACCCGGTGCCCGGCGGCGTGGGCGCGCCAGCACAGGTCGACGTCGTCGCGCATGAGGGGCAGCCGCGGGTCGAAGCCGCCGAGCTGTTCGAAGACGTCGCGGCGGACGAGCATGCCGGCGGTGGACACCGACAGCACGGGCCGCACCTGGTCGTGCTGTCCCTGGTCCTGTTCGCGGCGCTCCAGGCCGGTCCAGCGGCGGCCGCTGCGGGCGATGGAGACGCCGACCTCCAGCAGCTGTCTGCGGTCGTACCAGCTGCGCAGCTTGGGGCCGATGACGGCGGCGTGGGGTTCGGACTCGGCGACACGCAGCAGTTCGTGCAGGGCGCCGGGTTCGGGTGCGCAGTCGTCGTGCAGCAGCCACAGCCAGTGGACGGGTTCGAGGTCGCGGTCGCGGTGCGGCGTGTCGTCCCGGCCGTAGGCGTCGTAGGCGTCGTCGCGCCAGGTGCGGCTGACGGGGTCCCAGCCGCTGGAGCTCTTGAGGTAGGGCAGGTCGTCGGCGGTGGGGGCGGGGGCCGCGCGGACGGCCTCGTCGACGGCGGTGCCGAAGCCCGCGCGGCGTGCGAGGTGCAGGACGCGGTCCGCGCCGAGCGCGTCGGTGAGCAGCCGGGCGGAGTCGTCGCCGCTGCCGGTGTCGGCGGCGACCGCGTTCTGCACGGGCCGTTCCTGGCCGAGCAGTCCGGCGAGGGCGTCGGGCAGCCAGCGGGCGCCGTCGTGGGCGACGAGCACGGCGGTGACGACGTGGCGGGGGAACGCCGGGGGGCCGACGGGCTGGTCGAACGAGGCAGCCGGGTAGGGGGCCGCCGTATTGCTGTGCACGGACATCGGGGTACGGGCCCTCCGGCCGGGGTCCGGGGGTCGCCCCCGGAAGACGCTGTGCTGGACTGCGCTGGACGTGAGCGCCCCGGTGGGGCGTCGGTACGTCGCGGACGGGCCCCCACACTAATGGCTGCGCACGCATACGGTCCGCCTCCTGCGGGCGGGCGCAGAGGGCGGACCGTGGGGGAATGGCCTGGGCGTGGACAGTGTCACGGAGTGTGCGGGCCGGACTGTCCGTCAGCCCGCTGGGCGGGCACTGGATAAGACATATCGTCAGGTCGCGCGCCGGGTCCCGGCGGCGGAACACGCGTCGGGGGCAGAGCCCTGGACGGGTGGCGAGCTCTCGGGCCCGGGGGCCCTGTCGGCTCGGTGCCTCAGACCGCGGCCTTCTTCAGGCGGCGGCGCTCACGCTCGGACAAACCGCCCCAAATACCGAAGCGTTCGTCGTTCGCAAGGGCGTATTCAAGGCACTCGGAACGGACTTCACAGGCGAGGCAGACTTTCTTCGCCTCCCGCGTGGATCCGCCCTTTTCGGGGAAGAAGGACTCAGGATCGGTCTGGGCGCACAGCGCGCGCTCCTGCCAGCCGAGCTCCTCGTCCGCCTCCTCGACCAGCAGTTGCTGGAACAGCTCGGTCATGTGCGCCCCTCGTCTGTCATTTGCGTCCCCGTGGTGCTGCCGCCATCGGGTGCGGCAGAACGACACGAGTGAAATTACAAGTGTGCCGATCCGGGCCAGTCAAGCCGAGATCTGCTATTGGGCCCCATATTCACTCTGCGGAACCAAGGCTAAGCGGAAAGTGGCCAAAATGTCACAAGATTGGACACTTCCACCCGCCTGTCGCAGTCATCCCGTCTTCCCCTTCGAAGAGAGGACGACACTCGCGCCCGTCCCGTTGCACCGCTCCGGCTGAACGATGTTTACGGAACCGGTCGGAGCGCCACCTGTCCGCGACCTCACCGCCACAAACCTTTCATCGCGCACAGTAACCGTATGCAGTGAAAGATTTACCTCAAACCAGACACAAGGTTGACAGAGCGCTTCCGAACCGGTCTCCTTGGTGCCATGCCAGCAACCGCCGCGCTCCGCCTGACCCGTGCCTACGGGTCCCGCTGCGCTGTGCAGGCTCGCTGTCGCTGTTGCAGCTGTTGATGCCCCCGAGCTCCAGCTGATCTTTTTCTCCCGCACGGCGCCGTGCCTCCAGGCGCGTACGCTCCGTGCTCGCCTGTCTCCCCGCCGCTCGTAGGCCGCCCCGCATGGCGCCCGCATCCCTGCCGAGGAACTCCCGCACATGAACAGCGACGTCCAGATCGCCGGCGACCCGCTCGCCGTCCCGCACCTCATGCCGCCCGTGCCCGCTCACCCCTCCACCGTCGCCGAGTTCGCCGGTCTGGCCCGGGGCATCGCGGCCGACCGCGACAGCTGGGCCCACCTCGTCCGCTACGACGCCGCCAGCCGGTGGTACCACCGGCTGCGCACCGGCCCCGGCTATGAGGTGTGGCTGCTGAGCTGGGTGCCCGGCCAGGGCAGCGGACAGCACGACCACGGCCCCTCCTCCGGGGTGCTGACCGTCCTGAGCGGTGAGCTGACGGAACTGACCGGGGCCACCGGCGGGGACCGCCGCCGTCTCCGCGCCGGCGACCAGCGCGTCTTCGCCCCCGGCTACGCCCACGAGGTCGTCAACGACTCCCTCGAACCGGCCGTCAGCCTGCACATCTACTCCCCCGGTCTGACCGAGATGCCGATGCACCACGCGGCGCCCGCCGCGAGCGTCGTGCCGTCCGTCGCCCAGTGCGTCGTCGCCCACTGACAGCCCGCTGACCGCCCACGTCCGGTCCTTCGACGATCACTCGTACGAGTGACTTCGGTGGGTGGACGACCGGCGGGCCCGGTGCCGGTGACAGGCGGGCCCGTCACCCACCCACCACTCTTCAGCGCCCCCGCCCCCGGCTGACAGACTGCGCTCATGCAGCAGCGCATTGTGGTTCTGGCCGGCGGGATCGGGGGCGCCCGCTTCCTCCGCGGCCTCAAGTCAGCAGTCCCCGACGCGGAGATCACCGTCATCGGGAACACCGGAGACGACATTCACCTCTTCGGCCTCAAGGTCTGTCCCGACCTCGACACCGTGATGTACACCCTCGGCGGCGGCATCCACGAGGAGCAGGGCTGGGGCCGGGCCGACGAGTCCTTCGCGGTGAAGGAGGAATTGGCGGCCTACGGGGTGGGGCCCGAGTGGTTCGGGCTCGGCGACCGCGACTTCGCCACGCACATCGTCCGTACGCAGATGATCGGCGCGGGCTATCCGCTCAGCGCGGTCACCGAGGCGCTGTGCGACCGGTGGCAGCCGGGCGTCCGGCTGCTGCCGATGACCGACGACCGCGTCGAGACCCACGTCCTCGTCGACGACCCCGACGGGGGCGGGCGCAAGGCCGTGCACTTCCAGGAGTACTGGGTGCGGCTGCGGGCCTCCGTGCCCGCCCACGCGATCATCCCCGTCGGCGCGGAGGAGGCGAAGCCGGCCCCGGGTGTCCTGGAGGCCCTCGCCACCGCCGACGTCGTGCTCTTCCCGCCGTCCAATCCCGTCGTCAGCGTCGGCACGATCCTGGCGGTGCCCGGAGTGCGGGAGGCCGTCGCGGCCTCGAAGGCGCCCGTCGTCGGCCTGTCCCCCATCGTCGGCGACGCGCCCGTGCGCGGCATGGCCGACAAGGTCCTCGCGGCCGTCGGCGTGGAGTCCACGGCCGCCGCGGTCGCCCGGCACTACGGCTCGGACCTCATCGACGGCTGGCTGGTCGACACGGTCGACGCGGGCGCGGTGCCCGAGGTGGAGGCCGCGGGCATCCGCTGCCGCGCCGTGCCGCTGATGATGACCGACGTCGAGGCCACGGCCCGGATGGCCGCCGAGGCCCTCGCCCTGGCCGAGGAGGTCCGCGCGTGACGGGCCTGCCCGCGTACCGGGTCTGGGCGCTGCCCGGCATCCCCGAAGTACGCACCGGGGACGACATCGCCAAGCTCATCGCCTCGGCGGCCACCGCCGAAGGGCTGCCGGGGCTGGCCGACGGCGACGTCCTGATGGTCACCTCGAAGATCCTCAGCAAGGCCGAGGGCCGCGTCGTCCAGGCCGACGACCGCGAGGCCGCCATCGACGCGGAGGCCGTGCGGGTGGTGGCCCGGCGCGGCCCGCTGCGCATCGTCGAGAACCGGCTCGGACTGGTCATGGCCGCGGCCGGCGTCGACGCCTCCAACACCCCCGCGGGCACGGTCCTGCTCCTGCCCGAGGACCCCGACGCCTCGGCCCGGCGGATCCGGGCGGGCCTGCGGGACACGCTCGGCGTGAACGTCGGCGTCGTCGTCACGGACACGTTCGGGCGACCGTGGCGCAGCGGGTTGACGGACGTCGCGATCGGGGCGGCCGGCGTGCGGGTCCTCGACGACCTGCGCGGCGGCACGGACGCGCACGGCAACCCGCTGAGCGCGACCGTCGTGGCCACGGCGGACGAGCTGGCGGCCGCGGGTGACCTGGTCAAGGGCAAGGCGGCGGGGCTGCCCGTCGCCGTGGTGCGGGGGCTGCCGCACGTCGTCGTGCCCGACGGGGTCGCCGGGGGCGATGAGGGCGATGGGGCCGGTGGCGCCGACGAGGGGGCGCGGGCGCTGGTGCGCGACGCGGCCGACGACATGTTCCGGCTGGGGACGTCCGAGGCCGTCCGCGAGGCGGTGACGCTGCGGCGTACGGTCCGGGAGTTCACGGACGACCCGGTGGACGGCGGCGCCGTGCGCCGGGCCGTCGCCGCGGCCGTCACGGCGCCCGCGCCGCATCACACGACGCCGTGGCGGTTCGTGCTGCTGGAGTCCGCGGAGTCGCGGGTGCGGCTGCTCGACGCGATGCGCGACGCGTGGATCGCCGACCTGCGCGGCGACGGCTTCACCGAGGAGAACATCGCCCGCCGGGTGCGGCGCGGGGACGTGCTGCGCAAGGCGCCGTACCTGGTCGTGCCGTGCCTGGTCATGGACGGTTCGCACACCTACCCCGACGCCCGGCGCAACGCCTCCGAGCGGGAGATGTTCGTCGTCGCGGCGGGTGCGGGCGTGCAGAACTTCCTGGTGGCGCTGGCGGGTGAGCGGCTGGGGTCGGCGTGGGTGTCGTCGACGATGTTCTGCCGTGATGTGGTGCGGGACGTTCTCGGGCTGCCGGCCGATTGGGATCCGATGGGGGCGGTGGCGATCGGGCGGGCTGCGGTTGCGCCGTCGCCGCGGGCCGCGCGGGACGCTGACGCTTTTGTCGAGGTGAGGTAGCTCGGCTTCGGGGCGGGTGCGGCGCCGTCGTGGTGGTGCGGGTGCGGCGCCGTCGTGGTGCGGGCGCCGGGGCCTCCGGTGCGGGGCCCCGGACCGTATATTTACGGCGCCCCCGCCCCGGATCCTTTAGGCACCCGGCACTTGGCGCCGCAAATACACGTCAGCGTCCGGGGCCCCGCCCCTGCGGCCCCGTCCCCCTCCCCGCCGTTCCCCGCTGCCTGCCGGTGGGCCGCGCTACAAGCCCCTGATGTCGTTCACCGACAGTCTCGGTGCCCTTCTCGGTGGCGTGTGGCCGCTCAGGAGGATCAAGCGGGTCGCCCGGTGGCGGTGGCCCTCGTAGGGGGTCAGGAGAGCGAGCATCTTCGCGTCGTCCGTGTCACGGACCCCCGTGAGGGCGTAGCCGATGATCTTCGGCAGATGGAGGTCGCCGACCGTGACGGCGTCGGGCGCGCCGTTGCTGCGCTGGAGGGTCTCGGCCGCCGTCCAGGGGCCGATGCCGTCGACGGCGCACAGGCGACGGGCGGCCCGTTCCGCGTCCATCGTCGCGGCCTCCTCCATGCGGTGGAAGACCTTCGCGGCCCGGACGATCGCGGCCGATCTCTTGCCGTCCACTCCCGCCTTGTGCCAGTCCCAGGACGGGATGCGGGCCCAGGTGCGGGGGTCCGGGGGCGTGTGCATCCGGTCCGCCGGGCCCGGGGCCGGCGGGCCGTACTGCCGTACGAGCAGACGCCAGGCGCGGTAGGCCTCGTCGGCGGTGACCTTCTGTTCCAGGATCGAGGGGACCAGGGATTCCAGGACCAGGCCGGTACGGCCGAGGCGCAGGCCGGGGTTGCGGCGGTGGGCCTCGTGGACGATGCGGTGGCGGGGGGTGAAGCCCTCGGGGTCGTCCTCGGCGCCGAGGAGGGCCGGGAGGCCGTCCAGGAGCCAGTCGGCGCCCGGGCCCCAGGCCTCGGCCTCGATCGCCTCCCCGCTGCGCGCGATGCGCAGGGTGCCGGGGCCGGCGGGGGTGCAGGACGCGCGCCAGACCGAGCCGTCGGGCGTGACCCGGAACGTCGGGTCGCCCGGCCCGCGGCGCAGGGGGCCGAGGGTGACGCCCAGGTGCAGTGGGCCCGGCGGGGTCCAGCGGCGGGTGCGGGAGCCGGCGGTCACCGGGCGGGGTCTGCTCGCGGGCACGGCCGTCCGGCCACCGCGCACGGTGGTTCTGGTGAGCCGGTCGGCTGATTCCACGGAGGTGTCCTGAGGTCGGGTGCACCTACGAGCGTAGGCGCACCCGCTGACACCCGGCGAGGACTCCCGCCGACTACCGGGGGGAACTACTGGTCGGACGAGAACCGCACGGCGCCGTCCGGCAGGACCGCGCCGCACCAGACGCGGACCCCGTCACGGAGTTCGTTGTCGGCGCCGATCCGCGCACCGTCGCCGATGACGGCGCCTGTCAGGACCGTACGCGCCCCTACGTGTGCCCGTGCGCCGATGAGCGAGTCGCGTACGTCCGCGCCCGTCTCGATGACCGCGCCGTCGAGGACCGTGCTGCCGTCGACGCGCGCTCCGGGCTCGACGCGGGCTCCCGCGCCGATGACCGAGCCACCGGTGATCTTGGCGTCCGGGGCGACGTCGGCGCTGTCGAGGACCAGCCGGTCGCCGCAGCGGCCGGGGACGGCCGGGGACGGGGCGCGGCCGAGGACCAGGTCGGCGGAGCCGCGGACGAAGGCCTGCGGGGTGCCGAGGTCGAGCCAGTACGTGGAGTCGACCATGCCCTGGAGGTGCGCGCCCGAGGCGAGCAGTCCGGGGAAGGTCTCGCGCTCGACGGAGACGGGCCTGCCCGCCGGGATGGAGTCGATGACCGACCGGTTGAAGACGTACGCGCCCGCGTTGATCTGGTCGGTGACGATCTCCTCGGGCGTCTGCGGCTTCTCCAGGAAGGCGGTGACCCGGCCGTCGGCGTCGGTGGGCACCAGGCCGAAGGCGCGGGGGTCCTCGACCCGCGTCAGGTGCAGGGAGACGTCCGCGCCGGTCGTGCGGTGCGTGTCGACCAGTGCCTCGATGTCGAGGCCGGTGAGGATGTCACCGTTGAAGATCAGGACGGGGTCGTCCGGGGCGGAGTGCAGCTTGGAGGCGACGTTGCGGATGGCTCCGCCCGTGCCGAGCGGCTCCTCCTCGGTGACGTACTCCAGGTGCAGGCCCAGCGCGGAGCCGTCGCCGAAGTACGGCTCGAAGACCTCGGCCAGATAGGACGTGGCGAGCACGATGTGCTCGATCCCCGCCGCGCGCGCCCGCGCCAGTTGGTGCGTGAGGAAGGGCACCCCGGCCGCCGGGACCATGGGCTTGGGCGTGTGCACCGTGAGCGGGCGCAGCCTGGTGCCCTTGCCCCCGACCAGGAGGATCGCTTCAGTCACCTTGTCGTCTCTGCTTCCTGCTGGGGCCGGGCCGTGATCGGCGGCCAGTGTATGCAGACCCCGCGGCCCGGCCCGCCCCGGTCAGCGTCCCTGGAGGCGGGCCGCGGTGCTGCGGGCCCTGCCGAGCTTCTTGTAGAGGAGGTCGCCGGGGCATTCGGTGGCGTAGCCGTCGCGGTGACCCGAGATGACCTTGAGCCTGACCTTGGTCCCCTTCTTGAACAGGTTTCCGCCGGCGGACACCAGGGTCGTGGAGCCGAGGGGGTTGCGGCCGAACAGTCCGAGCTTCCAAGCGGTGAGTCTGGCCACGGCGTCGACCGCGGCGGTGGGCGGGGTGGAACTACCGAATGTCCCGAGAACGGCGATGCCCATGCTGTTGGAGTTGAAACCGAGAGTATGGGCACCCATGACGGCTTTCGCGACGCCGCCCGAGCGGCCTTCGTAGATCGTGCCGCATTTGTCCACGAGGAAGTTGTAGCCCATGTCCCGCCAGCCGCTGCTCTGGACGTGGTAGCGGTAGATCCCCCGGATGACGGAGGCGGACTGGGAGCAGCTGTATTTGTTGCCGGAGGCGGTGTGGTGCACGAAGGCCGCCCGCACGGTCTTGGTGTAGACGAAGCCCCGCTCGCGGATGGACTCGTCCGCTCCCCAGCCGGCCCGGGTGACGATGCGGGGGCGCGGCCCGATGTAGCCACCGCCCTCGACGTAGCGCGACCCCTGGTCGGCGCCGTCGGTGGCGTCGTCCGCGGCGGCGTCGGCGGCGTCGTCCGTGGTGTCCACGTCCGCGGCGCCGTCGGTGTCCGGGTCCTGGGGCGGGCTCTTGACCGGGGCGTCGCCGGGTCCGGTGGCGGCAATGTCGGCCCCGGAACCGTCCTTGTCGCGGGCGGGGATCTCGGTGGCGCCCAGCGGGGCGAGGAGGGTGTTGACGGCCGAGGTGGCGACCTCCTCGTCGCTGGGGGCGGCGGACGCGGCGACGGTCGGCTCCTCGGCCGCCCGTGCCGGGACGGCGGCCGGGACCGACGGCGCCTGGCCCTGGGGCCGGGCGGGCTCGGGGGCCGGGTCCTTGCCGGGATCGACGAGTTCGAGGCGCAGGCCCGAGGGGAAGGCCGGACCTTCGGGGGTCCGGTCGGTCACGGTCTCGGCGCGGACGCGGACCTGGACGGCGTCGGAGGCACCGACCCACAGGGGCGCGGTGGCGCCCCGCCGACGGCCGCTGGCGCCCTCGGCGGAATCGAGGTCGGGGCGGTCGTCGTCGTGGATCTGCACGTCCTGCCACGCGGACCAGCGGTGGCTGCCCACCGCGCGGGTACGGACCTGGGCCTGGCCGCGCAGCTCGGCGGCGGCGTTGTCCCAGACGATGCCCACGAGGGAGAACGGCTCGACCTCCCGGGGCGGCAGCCCGCGCTCGGCGGTGCTGCTTCCGTGCGGGGGCTCCGCCGACCGGGGGCCGCCGCCGGTGAGCGGCACCAACGGCAGTGAGCGGGTCGAGCCCGGCACGCCGCTCAGGTCGGCGGCGGGGGCGGTCCGGACGGCGGGCGCGGTGGCGGCGCCGGTGGGGGTGGTGAGCAGCGGCAGGGTGAGGGCGGCGGCACAGGCGGTGACGGTAGAAGTAACGAAGATTCCACGCATAGTGACAACCCTGGTCATATCACCAGATATCTGTCCATTCGAAAGTTGACGGCCAGTCGGTCGAATCCGCCCTCCGGCCGAACGGTCCACTCATCCGTCCGACTGACCGTCAGCACCCTCGCCGCGTACGCTGACGATGATGAACGCCACCGATCGCACCCCCGCCGACCTGCTGCGTTCCGCGCTCGCCGCGGATCCGGCCCGCCCGCTCGTGACCTTCTACGACGACGCCACCGGCGAGCGCGTGGAACTCTCCGTGGCCACCTTCGCCAATTGGGTGGCGAAGACCGCCAACCTGCTCCAGGGCGATCTCGCCGCCGGGCCCGGGGACCGCCTCGCCCTTCTGCTGCCCGCCCACTGGCAGACCGCCGTCTGGCTGCTCGCCTGCTCCTCCGTCGGTGTCGTGGCCGAGGTCGGCGGCGACCCGGCCGACGCGGACCTGGTCGTCAGCGGCCCGGACACCCTGGAGGAGGCGCGCGCCTGTTCCGGTGAGCGCGTCGCGCTCGCGCTGCGCCCCCTGGGCGGGCGCTTCCCGCAGGCCCCGCAGGGCTTCGCCGACTACGCCGTCGAGGTGCCCAGCCAGGGCGACCGTTTCGCCCCCTTCGTCCCGGTGGACCCGGGCGCGCCCGCGCTCGTCGTGGACGGCACGGAACTGACCGGTGCGCAGGTCGTGGAGCGGGCGCGGACGGACGCCGCCCAGCACGGGCTCGGCGCGGGCTCCCGGCTGCTGTCGGGCCTGCCGTACAGCAGCTGGCACGGGCTGTCCGCCGGGCTGTACGCACCGCTCGCCGCCGGTGGGTCCGTGGTGCTCTGCCGCCACCTCGACCGGCTCTCCGCCGGGGCCCTGGACAAGCGCCGGGAGAGCGAGCGCGTCACCGTGACGGCCCCCTGACACTGCCGGACCGCCCGGATCGCGCGATGATCGTACGTACGCCGCACGACGTACGTACGCCACACCAGGCGCGGAGGGCCGTATTCCGGTCCTCCGCGACGGCTCCCGCTGGTGCGAGGCCGCCGACTCCGTGAGGGAGGGCCGCAGCCGTGACAGACCGCCCTGGAAGCCCCAGCAGCCCCGGCACGCCCGCCGGCCCCACCGGCGGGGCGTGGGGCACCCCCACGCCCGCCCCCGCGCCGCGGCGGCGGCACCGGTGGCTGCGCTGGGTGGCGCTGGGAATGACGGTGCTGATGCTCACGGCGGCCGGGGTCGGCTGGACGCTCTACCAGCGGCTCGACAGCAACATCACCACCGACACCGACACCGCGGACGAGCTGGCGCGCTGGGAGAAGGAGCGCCCGGTCGCGCTGGTGCAGGGCGCGCAGAACATCCTGATCATCGGCTCCGACACCCGCGGCGCCGGAAACGGCGCGTACGGCACCGACAGCGGCACACAGCGCTCGGACACCACGATCCTGCTGCACCTGGCCGCCGACCGGCGCAGCGCGACGGCCGTCAGCCTCCCCCGGGACCTGATGGCGAAGATCCCGAGCTGCCGGCAGTCCGACGGCTCCCGGACGAACGAGCGGTTCGCGCAGTTCAACTGGGCCTACGAGCTGGCGGGCGCGGCCTGCACGATCCGTACGGTCGAGAACATCACCCGGATCCGCGTCGACCACCACGTGATCGTGGACTTCAACGGCTTCAAGCGGCTGGTCGACGCCATCGACGGCGTCGAGGTCTGCCTCAAGCAGCCCGTGGACGACCAGGACGCGAAGCTGCGACTGCCCGCGGGCCGCCAGGTGCTGCGCGGAGAGGCGGCGCTGGGGTACGTACGGGCCCGCTACAGCCTCGGCAACGGCAGCGACACCGAACGGATGGGGCGGCAGCAGGAGTTCCTGGGCTCGCTGTTCCGGGAGATGCAGAGCAGCGGTGTGCTGCTCAACCCCGCCCGGCTCTACCCGGTGCTCGACGCGGCGACGTCCTCGCTGACCACGGACGCCGGGCTGGACACCCTCCGCAAGCTGTACGACCTGGTGCGCACCGTACGGGACATCCCCTCCGAACGGGTCCAGTTCCTCACCGTGCCGCGCCGCCCGTACGTCCACAACAGCGCCCGTGACGAGCTGGTGCAGCCGGACGCCGACCAGCTCTTCGAGCAGCTGCGGAACGACCGGCCGGTGGCGGTCGGGATGCATGTCCGGGCGGCCGACAACAAGCCCCGGCAGGATCAGGAACCGGTGATTCCGGTGAGTCCGCAGGGCACGGCCGACGCCGGGACGACCGAGGGGCAGCCGGCTTCGCAGGCACCGCCGGCACCGGCGGATCCCGGCACTTCGGCGCCCGCCACGGGATCGCCGAAGCCCACCACTCCGCCCACCTACGAGGGAACCACCGCAGCACGTGGCATGTGTGGATGATTTTGCCGAAAGGTACGATCACCTTTCCCTCCGGATGATCGTTCGGGCGAAAGGATTGGGCAGAATGCCCAGTTGTAGGGGAGTGCAATTTGTCACCGGCGTCGCTTGACGCTGAACTGGGCGGATAGTGTGAGCGATCCGGTGCGCACGGCCGGGCTGACCGCGCACTGCACAGACGACGTGACCGAGCGCCTCGGGGGGGGTAGGCGCCGCGTGGCACCGACGGAGGATTCAAGCGACCGTGGACGCGCAGGGCCGTGGGCGGGCGGGCGACATCGACCCCGCCGACCAGTGGGTCTTCGACCCGAAAACAGGCAGCTACGAGCTGCGCCTTGACCATGCCGAGGAGTCGGAGGCGACTCCCGGGAGCGGCACGTCCGCGACTGCTTCATCCTCTGCTTCCGCAGATTCCGACTCCCCCGCCGTACCGGCTCCCGCGAGATCGCGGGTCGGTACGCAGGGCAAGCCCGGCCGCCGTACGGTGCCCGGGCAGCGCGGCAATCCCCGTCGCGCCGGGGCCAAGCCGACGCAGGGGCGGCGCAAGCCGAAGCCGAAGCAGAGCAAGAAGAAGAAGGCGCTGATGTGGACGGGCGGCACGCTCGCCTTCATCCTGGTCGGCGGCTCGGTGGCGGCCTACCTGGTCTACCAGCACTTCAACAACAACATCGACAAGGTCGATGTCGGGATAAACAATGACGCGGTCATCGACGGCCCGGTGAACATCCTGGTCATCGGCACCGACAAGCGTGACGGCAAGGGCAACGAGGGCTACGGCGACGAGGGCAGCGTCGGCCACGCCGACACCACGCTGCTCTTCCACGTCTCGGAGGACCGGACGAACGCCACTGCGCTCTCCATCCCCCGCGACATGATCACCGATGTCCCGGACTGCCCGACCAAGAAGGACGGCAAGACCAGGATCATCCCGGGCTCGAAGGGCGTCCGCTTCAACGAGAGCCTGGGCCAGGAGGACCGCGACCCGGGCTGCACCTGGCGGACCGTCGAGGCGCTCACCGGCCTGAAGGTCACGCACTTCATGATGGCCGACTTCAACGCCGTCAAGGAGCTGTCGTCGGCGGTCGGCGGTGTCGAGGTGTGCCTGGCCAAGGACATCAACGACCCCAAGTCGCACCTCAAGCTGAGCAAGGGCCGGCACGAGATCGAGGGCGAGGACGCCCTCGCGTTCGTACGGACCCGGCACAGCGTCGGCTTCGAGAGCGACCTGGACCGCATCAAGCTCCAGCAGCAGTTCCTGAGTTCGATGATCCGGAAGATGAAGTCCGGTGACACGCTCTCCAACCCCAAGAAGCTCTACGACCTGGGCAACGCGGCGACCAAGTCGCTGACCGTCGACACCGGCATAGGTTCCGTCAGCAAGTTGACCAGCCTGGGCAAGGAGCTCAGCAAGGTCGACCTGGAGAACATCACCTTTGCCACCGTCCCCGTCAAGGACAACCCTGCCGAGGGCAAGAACCACAGGACGGTCGTCCTGGACGCGCCCAAGGCGGAGCCGCTGTTCGCCATGGTCCGTCAGGACGTCTCCCTCACCGAGGTGAAGGAGAAGGAGAAGAAGGACAAGGACGCGGCGGATGCCAAGCAGGCCGCCCTGCTCAAGGGGCCGAAGGCCGAGCCCGCAGCCGTGCGGGTGAAGGTGCAGAACGGCAGTGGCCGGGTGGGCGCCGCCCAGGAGGCCGTCACCTGGATGCAGAACTCCAAGGGCATGCGCCTCACGAGCAACGGCGGCAACGCCACGGGTGGCAAGAAGGACAAGACGATCCTGGAGTTCGCCCCCAACCAGGCGGACCAGGCGCGTCAGCTCGCCGAGATCATGGGACTGCCGGTCGAGGCCCTCAAGCAGGCCAAGTCCGACGCCGCGCCGACGGCCGGGATGACGCTCGTCCTGGGCGCCGACTTCAAGGCCGCCGGCACCCCGATCTCCGTACCCGCCCCCGCGAAAGCACCCAAAGACATCCAAAAGATCGAAGCCGACGACAAGAACATCTGTGCCAAATGAACCTGGCCCCCCGCTGCCGCATCTAGGCCAGTAACTAGAGTCACACCAGCTACAACACGCCTGCCCTTCGGGCCGGACGCACCACTCAGGGGAGGCCCGATGCGGCAGAGCAGCGGCGTGCGGGGAGAGGCCGGCGCCTCAGCCGATTCGGCTGACGCCTCAGCCGGACCGGTTGGCACCTCAGCCGACGACACAGCCGGCGCCGCGCCGGCCGACGGCAAGGTCCCGGCCGCCCGGAAGTCCGGGCGCCGGGGCCGCCGGGCGAAGAAGTCCGCCGCGGTCGGCGGCGAGGCCGCGGGCGCCACCCGTGGCGAGGATGCCGGTGCCCAGGGCTCTTCCGGCCCAGGCTCCGAAGGCAACGGGCGCACCGGCTCCGAAGGCGCCGGGCGCAAGGACCGTGGGGCCGCGGTCACCGGCGTCGAAACGACTGGCTCCACCAGCGGCGAGGACTCCACGTCGGATCCGGTCGCCGGAGGCGGAGACGCGGACGGGGCCGAAGGCAACGGGACCACCACCGCCAAAGCCGGCCGCAAGGCCCCCCGCAAGGCCGCCCACGCCAAAAAGGCCGCCCCCAAGAACCGCGCGGCCAAGCGCAAGCGCAAACGCGCTGCCCGAATAGCCCGCTGGACCGCGCTCTCCCTCGCGGTCATCGCCCTCGGTACGGCCGCCGCCGGGTACTTCTACTACGAGCACCTCAACGGCAATCTCAAGAAGAGCAACCTCAACCTCGGCGACAAGCAGCTCGACCGCAGCGCGGCCAACGCGGCGGGCCAACGCCCCCTGAACATCCTGATCCTGGGCTCCGACAGCCGGAACAGCAAGGAGAACGTCGCGCTCGGCGGCGCCCGCGAGGACGCCGGGCGCAAGCCGCTCGCCGACGTCCAGATGCTGGTGCACGTCTCGGCCGACCGCAGCAACATGTCGGTGATCAGCGTGCCGCGCGACACCCGGGTGACGATCCCCAAGTGCACCGACCCGGAGGACGGCACGGTCTACAAGGAGACCGACCGTCAGATCATCAACACCAGCCTGATGAACGGCGGCCCGGGCTGCACGGTCGCCGCCTGGGAAGAGCTGACCGGCATCCCCGTCGACCATTTCATGATGATCGACTTCGCCGGTGTGGTGAGCATGGCCGACGCGGTCGGCGGCGTTCCGGTGTGTGTGGACGCCAATGTCTACGACAAGGACTCCGGTCTGCGGCTGACGAAGGGCTCGCACAAGGTCAAGGGCGAGCAGGCCCTGCAGTGGCTGCGCACCCGGCACGGCTTCGAGGACGGCAGCGACATAGGCCGTACCCACGCCCAGCACATCTATATGAACGCCATGGTCCGCCAGCTCAAGGGCGGTACCAAGCTCTCCGACCCCGGCCAGCTCACCGACCTCGCCGAGGCCGCCACCAAGGCGCTCACCGTCGACAAGGACCTCGGCTCGGTCAAGAAGCTCTACGACCTCGGCAACGACATCAAGCGGGTGCCGTCCGAGCGGATCACGATGACCACCATGCCGTGGGTCTCCGATCCGCTGGACCCGGACGCGCACGTCATCCCCAAGCCGGGCGACGCCGACAAGCTCTTCTCGCTCGTCCGCAACGACATCGCGCTGGACGGCAAGGACAAGAAGTCCGACAAGGGCCCGAAGCCCACCGTGCCCGCGGCGCCGAAGGGCGCCATCGCCCTCACGGTGTTCAACGGCACCGGCACCGCCGCCCAGCCGCCGGCCACCCGTCGGGCGTCGGACATCGCCGAGTTCCTCGTGAAGTCGGGCTTCACCAAGGCCACGTCGGACTCCACCCCGCGTGCCCAGGCGGACACGACGATCACCTATCCGAAGACCGCCGAGCGGCCGGACGCCGAGGCCGTGGCCAAGGCCCTCGGGCTGCCGGAGAGCGCGCTGCGGATGTCCCCCACGGTCGACCGGGTGACGCTGGTCATCGGCGGCGACTGGCGTGCGGGCACGAAGTACCCGAAGACCGAGGAGCCCGAGGAGAGCGACGCCTCCAAGGAGCCGACGGCCGGGGCGACGGGTGACGGCAAGAAGGACGACAAGGGCGGGAAGGACGGCGACGACAAGGCGCCCAAGAGCTCGGACCCGCTCAACGGCAACGACACGTCGGCGTGCATGAACGTCAATCCGCTGAATCGTTTCTGAAAACCGTCCGCCCCGGTCCGGGTACGGACCGGGGCGGACGGCATACGGCCGGTCGGCCGGGTGACTAGTCGGCCCGGACGGCCGGGCGGCGGCTGGCGATGACCCGCTTCGCCAGCGAGCGCGGGCTGGTCAGGAAGCCGAACCCCCACGACATGTGCATCGTCGCGAGCGCCACCGGGATCCGGACGCGCGCGGCCGGCGACAGGCCCTTGCCCGCGGGCAGCGAACCGGCGGTGATGGCCGCCAGGTACCCGGCCGGGACCAGCAGGCCCCAGGGGGTGACGGCCGCGCCGACCACGAGACCGGCCGCGATGGCCACCACGGCGGTCGGCGGCGCCAGATAGCGCATGTTGATCGAACCCTGGTGGAAGCGGGCGACGACGTGCCGCCAACGTCCGTAGTCCTTGTACTGCTTGGCGAGCGCCTTCACGCTCGGCCGCGGCCGGTAGGAGACCTTGAGCTCCGGGGAGAACCAGATCAGCCCGCCCGCCTCACGGATCCGGAAGTTCAGCTCCCAGTCCTGGGCACGGATGAACTCCTCGTTGTACCCGCCCTGCTGCTCCAGCGCCTCGCGCCGGAAGACACCCAGATACACGGTTTCGGCCTCGCCGGCCGCGCCTCCGGTGTGGAAGGCCGCGTTGCCCACGCCGATCTTCGAGGTCATGGCGGCGGCGACGGCCCGCTCCCAGTCGTTCTCGCCCTCGGCGTGCATGATGCCGCCGACGTTCTGGGCGCCGGTCTCGTCCAGCAGCCGCACGGCGGTCGCGATGTAGTTGGGCGAGAGCATTCCGTGACCGTCGACGCGTACCACGATCGGGTGGCGTGACGCCTTGATCGCGGCGTTGAGCGCGGCGGGGGTGCGGCCGGTGGGGTTGGGCACGGTGTGGACCCGGGCGCGGGGGTGGTTCGCGGTCTCCCGCACCAGGTCGGCGGCGATTTCGTCGGTGCGGTCCGTGGAGGGACCGAGGGCGATCACGACCTCGAGTTCACCGGCATAGTCCTGTTCCAGGATGTGCCGCACGGAGGTGCGCAGATACCGCTCCTCATTGAGCACCGGCATGATGACGGAAACGGCGGGCGGCTGCTGATCGGGCATGGTTCCTCGGCGGTACGGGGGGTGCCCCCGGCGGACGGCGGATCGTCGGTCACGTTACGCCAATGGGGCACCCGAAAGCGCCCCGCCCGGGTGGCAGGCCCCGCCCGGACGGCGTGGGGCCGCGAACCGACGATCGTATGGGCCTACCGTTTCCCCGGTTCTGCCCAGTCCGTCGCGGAGGTTCGAAGTGACCGCACCGGCCCGCTCCCCCCGCCAGGCCAGGCCGCGCCCGAACCGGCCCCGCCACAGTGCGCCCCGCCGCCCGCGCTGGGGGCTGCGTCTCGCCACCGGCGCCGCGGTGGCCGTGCTGGGCACCGGCGGCATCGGACACGCGGTGGTCACGGGGATCGAGGGCGGCATCGGGCGGGTGGATCCGTTCGGGGGGCTGTCGAACCGGCCGCAGACCAGTCAGGGCAAGAACATCCTCGTCGTCGGCACGGACGGCCGCGACAAGATCACGGAGGAGGAGCGGACCCGCTACCGGCTGGGCGGCGCGCCCTGTCACTGCACCGACACGGTGATGCTGGTGCACCTCTCCGCCCGGCACGATCGGGCGAGCGTGATCAGCCTGCCGCGCGACACCTACGTCGAGATCCCCGAGCGCGCCGACGCCCAGGGCCGCATCCGCCCCGCCCATCCGCAGAAGCTCAACGCGGCGTACGCGGAGGGCGGGCCGAGCCTGACCGTACGGGCGGTGGAGCAGCTGACCCGGGTGCACGTCGATCACTATCTGGAGGTCGACTTCGCCAGCTTCATGAAGACGGTCGACGTGCTGGGCGGGGTGCGGGTGTGCACGGTGCGGCCGCTCAAGGACGTCTACACGGGTCTCGACCTGCCGGTGGGGTCCAGCGACCTCAACGGCGGGCAGGCGCTCCAGTACGTACGCTCCCGGCATCTCGACGGGGGCTCCGACCTCGGCCGGATGCAGCGGCAGCAGCGGTTCCTGGCCTCGCTGATCCACAAGGCGGCGGGCGGTGAGGGCCTGCTGAACCCGGTGAAGTTCCAGGAGGTCGGGGCGACGCTGCTCGGCTCGGTGCGGGCCGACCGGGGGTTCGGCAGCGCCGAGCTGGTCGAGCTGGCACAGGGGATGAAGAATCTGACGCCCGCCTCGGCCGAGTTCGCCTCGGTGCCGATCGGCATCGCGAACTTCCCCGTGCCGCGTATCGGCTCCACGGTGAAGTGGGACGAGGCGGCGGCCGGGAAGATGTTCCAGGCCCTGCGCGAGGACCGGCCGCTGACCGCGCACGCCCCCCGGCGGGCGCAGGACGCCAAGCCGCTGAGCAGGCCGGCGGACCAGCCCGCGACACCGGTGGACGTGGCGCCCGGGCAGATCCGGGTGCAGGTCCTCAACGGCAGCGGCCGCACCGGTCTGGGCCGCGAGACCGACAACGCCCTGCACGCGACGGGCTTCGCCACCACCGGGCTGCCCACGGACGCGCCCGGACCGCTGGTCCAGCGGACGGTGATCTCCTACGACCCGCGCTGGGACCGCTCGGTCCGCTCGGTCGCGGCGGCCCTCCCGGGCGCGGAACTGCGCCCGGCACCGGGCCAGGGCCCGCTGATGAAGGTGACCCTGGGCACGGACTTCAAGGGCGTACACCCGGTACGCCCCCAGGACCCCCCACAACAGGCCGGAGCCGCCCCGGCAGCGGTCCGGGGCGACCAGGTGGTCTGCCCGGACGGCGCGTAGCGCTCGGCGCGCGCAGGGCGGAGGTGGCCCTTGCCGGGGGCTCGTCCCCGCCAGGGGACTGCGGGGATCAGTCCCCGAAGCCCTCGGCGATCCGCTTTTCGCGCAGTTCCATGATCGCGCGGCGGCGGGCGAGCCGGTGGGTGCGGCGGATCTGGGCCTCCTGGTAGCGGCGCTTGTCCTTCTCCGTCTCGGGGATCACCGGCGGGACGCGGCGGGGCTTGCCGTCCTCGTCGACGGCGGCGAAGACGAGGTACGCGCTGCCGACCTGGGTGGCGGGCGTCGACTCGTTCCAGCGTTCGGCGAGCACCCGCACGCCGACCTCCATGGACGACCGGCCGGTCCAGTTCACCTGGGCCTTCACATGCACGAGGTCGCCGACCCTGACCGGTTCGAGGAAGGCCATCTCGTCCATCGAGGCCGTGACGGCGGGCCCGCCGGAGTGCCGCCCGGCGACCGCGCCCGCGGCGTCGTCCACCAGCTTCATGATCACGCCGCCGTGGACGGTGCCCAGCAGATTGGTGTCACTGCCGGTCATGATGTGGGAGAGCGTCGTGCGGGAAGCGGACGTCGGCTTGCCCGGTATTTCCGCTTCCGGGCTGCGGTCCTGATTGGTCATGTCCACCACTGTATGCGTGCTCGGGGACACGGGCGGATTTGCATCAGCTCTGCTACAGCCCGGCCCCGAACCCGTCATCCCCCTGTAAGGCGGGTCGCCACAGCGGGCACACTCGTGTCATGAGCAATTGGGCCGATGGGCGGACCGACGACCGCCAGGACCGGTACGGAAACGGCGCCGCGAACGCCGAGCCGGAGGGTGCGCGCGCCATGCCGCAGATCCGGCGCACCGCGCCCCCGCCGCGCCGCCCCGCCGAGCCGGCGCCCGGCTACGGCCGCGCACAGGGCCCGGGCGGCGGTCACGGCCGCGTGCCGGACCAGGGCGGTGGCTACGGCGACGGCGCGGCCCACGCGGCCGGCGGCCACGACGACGGCTACAACACGGGACAGGTCTACGGCCGCGGCGGCCCGGCCGGCCCCGGCGGCCACCGGCACGGCCCCACCGGCGGCGGTCCGGGCGGGCGCGGCCCGCGCACCGGCGCCCCCGACTGGCGCAAGCGCATCAAGATCGGCGGCATAGCCTTCGTCGTGGCGCTGCTGACCGTCTCCGTCGGCACGTACTTCTGGGCCGACTCCAAGATGCGCCGCGAGGTCGATCTCGGTCAGCTGAAGGACCGCCCGGCGGCGGGCGAGGGCACCAATTACCTGATCGTCGGTTCCGACAGCCGTGAGGGCCTCTCGGACAGCGACAAGAAGGAACTGCACACCGGGTCGGCGGACGGCAAGCGCACCGACTCGATGATGATCGTGCACACGGGCGACAACGGCACCACGATGCTGAGCCTGCCGCGCGACTCCTACGTCACCATCCCCGCCTTCACGGGGAAGAAGTCCGGCAAGAGCTTCCCCGCCGCCACCCACAAGCTGAACCAGGCGTACGCGGACGGCGGCCCGGAGCTGCTGGCGCAGACCATCGAGTTCAACACCGGGCTGCGCATCGACCACTACGCGGAGATCGGCTTCGGCGGCTTCCGCAATCTCGTGGACGCGCTGGGCGGCGTGGAGATGTGCCTGGACAAGCCGCTGAAGGACCGCGACTCGGGTGCGGACTTCAAGGCGGGCTGCCAGGAGCTGAACGGCGCCCAGTCGCTGGCCTTCGTGCGCCAGCGCCACCAGGAGGCGGACCAGGACCTGGGCCGGATGCGCAACCAGCAGAAGTTCCTGAACACCCTCGCCAACCAGGCGGCCTCGCCCTCGACGATCCTCAACCCGTTCCGTCTCTACCCCGTCATCGGCTCCGGTCTCGACACGCTCATCGTCGACAAGGACATGGAGCTGTGGGACCTGACCTCGATGTTCTGGGCGATGAAGGGCGCGACGGGCGGCGACGGCAAGCAGATGACCGTGCCGATCGCGAGCGCGAACTTCCCGACCCGCTCCGACGGCGTCGCGGTGAAGTGGGACACGGCCAAGGCGAAGCAGCTCTTCGACCAGCTCAAGAAGGACGAGAAGGTCACCGTCTCGGACAAGTGAGCGACGAACGCGGGCAGGGCCCGTGACCTCCGCGAAGCACGGAGGTCACGGGCCCTGCCGTGTTCTCAGGGGGACGCGGGCCCCTTGGCATTGATCACCGCGAAGGTGCCGCCCTGCGGGTCCTGCACGATGGCCATCCGGCCGGCCATCATGTCGAACGGCGGTACGAGCACCCGGCCGCCGCTCCTGGTCAGGATGTCGACGGTGCTGTCGGTGTCCTCGACGGCGAAGTAGCACAGCCAGTGCGAGGGCGTGCCGGGCGGCAGCTTGTCCAGCCCCTGGGTGCCGCCGACGGCCCGGCCGTCGACCTGGAGCACGGAGTAGTCGGGCGCACCCTCCATGGGGACCGCCTCGATGCCGAACGCGGTGGAGTAGAAGACCGCGGCGGCCTGGGGGTCGCTGGTGTTCAGCTCGTTCCAGATCAGCGCCCCCGGCTCGTTGACGACCTGCGCACCGGGGAAATCCCGCGCCTGCCAGAGCCCGTAGACGGCCCCCGTGGGGTCGGCGACGACCGACATGCGGCCGAGGGTGAGCACGTCCATGCCCGGCATGATCACGGTGCCGCCGTTGTCGGCGATCTTCTTCTCGGTGGCGTCCACGTCGGAGACGGCGAGGTAGGTGGTCCATACGGTCGGCGGTGTCGGCTGGTCGGGGTCGGGCGACATCGAGGTCATGATGCCGGCCACGGGCTTCCCGTTCAGGGTGCAGACCGCGTACCCGCCGGTCTCCGGCGGGCCGACCTCGCCCTGCCATCCGAACAGGTCGCGGTAGAAGTCGAGCGCCGCCTGCTGGTCGGGGACCATGAGGTCGACCCAGCAGGGGGTGCCGGGTGCGTACGGAGCGGTTACCTCGGGCATGTCATGAGCCTCCAGGGCAGTACGACCCCCCACCGCCCCCACCTTCGGCGCCCCGGCCCGATACCGCCACCGGCGTTCCCCCGTACGCGCGCGACGGCCCCCGGCGGGGTGCCGGGGGGCCGTCGCGGTGAACGCCTCGTGGGTTACTTCGGCAGGTTGCGCGCCATGACGATGCGCTGGACCTGGTTCGTGCCCTCGTAGATCTGCGTGCTTCACGGGTAACAGGGCTATGACCTGCACGTATACCCCCTTCGGAGGGAGCCTCCCCAGCATTCCCCCATGATCGACCAGGGCTATCCCCTGGTCAGGGAGCTATAGCGGTTACTGGACGGCTACCCGCCCGTGCAGGCCCTCTTGACGGCTCTGACGACGGACCGCGAGGGTCATGCAACAAGTCGCAACATGCTCGACGCGGGAGAGGTAGCCATGTCTCTACTGTTCTTCGGCAAGGACCCCAACACCGACGAGGACCACTGCCCGACCGTCTGGGTGGACGACGAGAACGCTGATCTCGTCTTCCAGGGATGGAAGGCCGACGACACGACCGAGAAGAAGTGTCTGGAGGTCGGCCCGATCCCCGACACCGAAGCCGTCGTTCGGATACCGGCCAGCATGGTGGCACAGATCAGGAAGGCGTGCGATGCCGCAGAACGCTCAGCAGCCGAGCTTCGCTGAGTGCATCCGGGACACAGACCGCTCGGCGGTCCACCTGGAGATGCGCGACGACTACGGCGACAACGAGCGGTTTGCGGCTTGGCGACGCGGAGACCGAATCGACTGGGATGACCGGTCATCCTGGTGGCGCGGGTTCCACGACCACATTGCCGGGGCTGTAGAGCGCGGAGTGTCCATCCGCCGGGTGCGAATCGTCAGTGAACCGGTATCGGAATACATTCGTTGGGAGCACTACATGACCCGGGCCAACCTCGCCGCTGGCGAGCAAGTCCGATGGGTACCCCGGCGTCTCGCATCAGATCTCGTGCTCCCTTGCAACGACTTCTGGCTGTTCGATGACCGGCTGGCGAGGGTTCACCACTTCGCAGGGGACGGTTCGCTCGTCATGGACGAGTTCACCTCGGAGCCGGACATCCTGAAATCGTTCGCCGCATCGCTCGAAGCCGCGTGGGAGCGCGGCATCCCTCACGAGGAATACCAGGTCTGATCGTCCCCATCACCCATCAGTCAGCCCATGCCTTCATCTCCGTTCTCCAGCGCCCAGGCTGCACGCGAGTCCGTGGCCGCGCGGCTCAGAGAGCTTCGTCGTGATGCGAACCTGACGATGCAGGGGCTGGCTGATCGGTGCGATTGGAACAAGGCGAAGACCTCCCGCATCGAGGCCACGAAGACGGTGCCCTCGGATGCCGACATCCGGGCCTGGTGCACTGCCTGCGACGCCGAGGAGCAGGCAGCGGACCTTATCGCTGCATCCCGCTCTGCCGACTCCATGTACGTCGAGTGGCGACGCATTCAGCGCACCGGCTTGCGCAGGCTCCAACAAGCCAACGTCCCGCTGTACGAGCGAACGAAGCTTTTCCGCGTGTACTGCTCACGGGTCATGCCCGGCCTGCTCCAGACCGAGCACTACGCCCACGCCCTTCTATCGCTGATCGCTGACTTCCGAAGCCTCCCGAACGACGTAAGCGAAGCTGCGGCGGCACGCGTAGACCGGTCGCACATCATCCGAGACGGCCTTCACCGCGTCGTCATGCTGATCGAAGAGGACGTTCTTACCCACCGCATCGGTGACGGCTCCGTGATGGCCGGTCAGCTCGGGTACCTGCTGACGGCCATGTCGTACCCGGCCGTCTCGCTCGGCATCATCCCCCGCTCCGCGCCCCGGGGCATGTGGGGCCCGGAGACGTTCACGATGTTCGACGACAAGCGGGTTCACGTCGAGTTGCTGGCCGCAAAGGTGACCGTTACCACGCCGACCGACGTCGAGATCTACCACCGGGCCTTCACGCGACTCGCCGACATGGCCATATATGGACCTTGTGCCCGTTCCTTGATTAGTAAGGCCATCAGCTCCCTCGACTAACTGCCCTGCAACAAACTGCAACAACGTGGACCCGCAACTTCCCGCTTCTCTACCGTCCTTGCCGTACCGGAGTCACCGGAGAAGGCGGGCCATGATGAGCGAGAACAGGGCGCACGGCACCACAGCGGTTGAGCGTCTCGGCGGCAGTGAAGCCCCGCAGATCCTCTCGCGCCCGTCCGGGCCGCACAGCGTCAACGGCGTGTTCCTGGTGCACAAGTCCGGCCCTGGCCCGGAAGGGGCAGACCTTGCCCCAAGTGATGGCCTCAAGTGGCCCAGGTGTCAGTGCGGAAGCCCGCAATGCCCTGATTACGAGCCACCGGTGGCGCCGCCCGCCGAAGTGCTGACGGTCAAGGTCGCGGAAGCCAACCGGCGGAGTCGTAGGGGCGGACTGTGAGCATCAAGGCAGCCATGCGGTATGTGGTGCACCGGATCACGGAGCATCCGGATACGGACGTGACCTTTGAGGCCGAGTGCCTGCACTGCAAGTGGAAGGCGACGTCTGCTGACCAGTCGGCGGCCGTCGACGTGGAGTGCATGAGCCACACGGGCCGGTCCGGCCACTCTGGTTTTCGGCGCATCCGTACGTCGTTCGCGATGGTGGTTCGCGCCGAGTAGAGACCCTCGCCCCGGTCGTGGAAACCCTGGACAGGTCGAGAGGCCGGGGCGAGGCACACGCACCCTCACAAGAGAGGTACGAGCATGCCCGATGCTAGTGAACTCATCAGCCGCGACCAACGGGCTGGAGTGACCAAGACCGTCATGGACAGCAACCCCGGCATGGCGGAAGCCACGGCGGAGCGGATCGTGGATGAAGCGGTGAAGTTCGTCGTCGCAGGAGCACGGTTCCCTGACGTCGCTCTGGCGCCGTCCCGGGTGGTCGATGAGGGATGGCACGCCCTGATCGTGCACACGCGGCTGTACGCCGAGCTGTGCGAGCGAAACGGTGGGTTCGTCCACCACTCGCCAGGTTACGACCCGACGCACTACGACCCGGAGATCCTGGAGCGGACCCGCGCCATGATCGAGGAAGCGGGCTTCTCGGTGGATGCCGAGCTGTGGCACGCACCAAATGATGAGCTCGTGTCCGTGGCGGCAAATTGCCAGCACGCCCCCGAGTGCGCGATTCGCCCCATGCCCAAGCCCGAACCTCCGGTCTCCTGACGCATGAAGCACAGACGCCGTACGCTGCCGGGCACGGGAGGTACGACGTGATCGAGTGGATCGACCCCAGGTATGAGGCGCTCGTGAAAGCCATGCGCGCGGCTCAAGCCGAGGTGGCTCAAGGCCAGAGTGGGCAGCCCCCGACGTTGCGGGGCTTCATCTTCCCCGACGCAGGCCCAGAGCCAGAAGCACCAACGCCATAGGCGGATCCAGCAGTTTCAGCAGTGATGGCCCCGTCCCGCTCCTCTCGTGAGGCGCCGGGACGGGGCCATCCGCCTATCGGGCCGCTCACAGCAGGGCACGGAACGGGTTGCGTTCCAGTGGTTCCGGGCGCTTCGGTTCGGGGGCGGGCGCAGAAGCCTGCGCGGGTGCCGAACGGTAGGCGTCCATCTGCACAACCGTGGCGTGGTTCTGCTCACGCTCCGGAGCGGCCGGCATCGCCTCCGGAGCCGTCTGCGGCTGCTCTGTGTGAACGGGAATGTCACCGCGGAGTGCGAAAACGGTCTTCGGCCGACCGGCCTTTCCTGCCCGTTCCACAGTCACGACGATTTCGGGCAGTTCCTTGACCTCAGCGGCCGACGCCCCCACGTACGGGAGTATCTGGGAGGAGGTGGCCCGGCCTCCGTGCAGTTCGATCCGGGCGCGGACCTTGTCCGCGAGGCTGAGCGGCTGACGCTTCGCCTTCGGAGCATCGGCCCCCTTCGTGATCCGTACCGCGTCTTGGACGGAGCGGCGAACCAGGGTGAAGGCGGCCGTCAGGATCTCGTCCGTGATGATCTCAGAGCACTCGGAGGCCGCGAGGCAGGCGGCCACCCTGAGCGTCTGTTCTGCGGTGCGTTCGATGAACACGGCCTGAGCGTCGGGCAGGGTCTCGCCCAGGATGCGGGCGTACCGACGCACGATCCGCCAGAGCGGCCGGGCGTCCTCGGAGAGGGTGATCACGCGGGGGCGGGCGGTGGCCCACCCGTAAGCGTCGGACAGTTCGGAGCCGTCCACCTTCGGCAGACTCACACGATCGTCATCCAGCATCGGAACCGCCCCCAGCAGGAAGGGCAGGATGCGGTTGTACGACCCTCCGGCCGCCTCCGACTCCCCCACGTACTTCGACCAGTCGGAGGGCGTCACGTGGCAGTGCAGCACCATCGCGGGGTCGCGTACTTCCTGCGCCTCTTCCTTGGTGGTGTTGCGGAGTGTCGTCCCGTCCCACGCGGCCCGGAGCTTCGTGGTGAACGACGGGTCACGCTTGACCCGCTTCAGGACCTCGGTCCATTCCTCCTCCATCACCAGGGCCCGGACGTCACGGCCCCGTTCGGTCTCCGTGGTCGCTTCCTGCTGCTCCCACAGGTGGTTGACCATGCTCGCCCCGGACGTGATCCCGGACGTGGTGTGCGTGGCGAGGAACCGGCCCAAAGACGGGTCGAGGACGTGGAGGGCGGCCCGGAGCGCGGTTCCCTTGCCCCTACCTGTACCGGCCACGAGGGCGGACCAGATCAGCACGGGCCGGGCGTTGCCACGGGACGAGACCTTGACCGTGCCGCCGATGGCGGCCGACCACATCGACAGGGCGGCCACGTACACCCCCAGGGCGTCCGCTTCCAGGAACGGGGCGATCTTGCGGACTGCCCGGCCGATCGGACCGTACAGGACGGGGGTGCTCATGCTGCCTCTATCTCGAACAGGGTGGGTTGAGTGGTCGAGGGCCGGGGGCGCCGGGCGCTCAGTGCGCCCGGCGCGGTGCGGGCGGCTCTCAGGCCGCTACCGCTTTTCCCTCGGATGCGTCCCTGTGAGCGAGCTCGTACGAGTGCCGGACGTGCATCGGGACGCGTCCCTGAGCGGAGAGGTTCGGCCAGCCGTTCTCACGGGCCCACGCCCGGATCACACGGTTGCGCTCACGCGCGGACATGACCTTGGGGCCGACCTTGGCAGGCTCAGGAAGCGGGTCACCACCGACCAGCTCACCGGCCCGGACCGCGTCCCGGAACCGCCCCGGGGCACGTACATCCATCACGGGCAGGCTGCGTTCCGCAGCGTCTCGCAGCTTCGTTACGTTCCGCTCCGCACCCTCGCCGCAGATGATCAGGACAGTGGACTCATCAGCACGCCCCACGACCCGGTAGCCAAGGTTGCGGACCGCGTCCCGTGCGTCGTCCCACGAGTACCCCGGCACGTCGCCAGTGACCACCACAGACGGGCTCTCAGACTCGGTGGCGTCATCGTCGGGGCGCTCCTCCTGCTCCTGGTCGTCGTGCTCGTCATCGGCAGCCACGACGGGCAACGGCTCATCGTCGTCCGGCACGGCCTCAGGCTCGGCCACGGCCTCACCCGGCACCCCGAGGGCATCCACCAGGTAGCGGCCGAACGTGACGTCGTGTTCCAAGCAGAGGTCCCAAGCGTGCCGCCCCAGAGTCAGGGTTGCCGTCGCTTCCACCTCCGACCCATCACGGGCCATATGCGCATCGCAGAACGTCTTCTCAACGGGTACCAGGATCGTCTTACGCACGAGATTCCTTAGATAGCTGAAGTCGAGATAGGCAATCGGCCGGAGCGTTGCTCTTACGGCTTTCCTCATCCGCCCCGACTCGCGGTCGGCGGAACTAATCTCATCTTGCAGCATCAGTAAATCAATTCAAGACCAAGGCGGGCGTGAAGTGGATCACATTAGGCATTAGGAGATGATCGCCTGGCAGAAAATATGCAGGTCAGAGGGCGCTTGACCACTCATTCGGCACACCCGGGGGTAATGCCTAGTTAGAAAGAAATAGGACCCACCGGGGGTGCCCCCTTTCGACCGTGTACGGGTATCAAATTATCGAGAATGCGGCTCGAATGGAGTGTTCCCGTGGGCAATCTCCATTAGATTTCAGGTCCATCCTGTAACAATTCCTACCGGGACCCTTGGGATACATGCTCCATCGGCTCGACTGGGTAACAATCCGCCCGCCTACCGTCACGGATTCTGTGCATCACGCCTAGTGAGCCGAAACGAGGTCATTTCCAGTGTGATTTCTCCATAGTGGCGAGGGCTGCCCCGTCGCCCTGCGCTACCGCCAGCTGACCTCTCAGTCGCACGGACGCAAGGGGCCCCGATCGCTGAGTGAGTCGGTTACCTCCCACCATTTTGTCGGCGCCGCCATTTACGCGCTGACTTGCGGGAACGCAAAAAAGGGGGCCTCCACCGATTCGGTGAAGGCCCCAGGGACTCACAGCACTACGCCGCCCACTCCACGGCAGCCTTCAAAATCCCCTTGGACGGCTTCGACTCATCAAAGGTGTTGTCCGGCAGCTTGGTGTCAAGCTCCGGGCACCGCACGATCTTGCCGCCGTACAGGTGGAGGGTGTCGATGTAATCGGCACGATAATTCTCGCTCTGGCCCTCACGGAAGCCACTGAACTGGGATGCGTAGGTGGCGAATTCCTTGTGCCCAGCCACAATGTCCACGCCCTTCGGCATGGCCGTGGTCGACAGCACCGTGAACCCGGCAAGGCGGGCCACAACACCGTTGGCGGTCACCCCGGTCTCGCCGTAGGCGGCAGAGTTGGCAATGGCCGGATGCTCGATCAGGTGCCGCTTCACACGGGGCGAGACAACCACGTAACGACCGTCGGGGATGTCGTTGCCGTCCAGGGCCAGCATCATGTCCAGGATCGCGCTGTAGAGCGCCTGGGGGGCGATCTCCGGCGTCACCTTGACCGTGGGCAGAGCCGTGGCGCTCTTGGCGATGATGCCGCCCATGAACGTGTCGGCCTCACGGGCAAGGGACCGGATCATCTGCTGATTGATCGGGGAGTCAAGGCCGCTGGCGAGCTGGATGCGCTCGGCGTCCTCCACGAGCACCTGGAGGTACTTGGCCTTGGTGATCGGGAGCTTCTGATCAACGGTCTCCGGCCGCTGGGCGGTCATACCCTCCGGCAGCTTGTAGTCGCCAACCGAGGGCCGAAGGAGCGAGTTGATGTGGACAACGTCGCCCTTCTTCCGGATCTCGCCCTCGTACTTGTTGTTCGAGACGATCGGGGAGGCCCAGACCAGCAGCGGGTCAAACTGCGTCAGCAGCTGCGCATCCCACAGCTCCGGAACAAACGTATGAGTGGCAGGGTTCTGGTAGGAAAAAGCCATATAGGTACTCCTAGTTAGCGCTTACGAACGTCGAGGGATACACGAGGAGCGGAGGGGACCGGGGAGCCTCGGTAGTAGCCCATCCCCATGAGCTGAGGGAATTCCGGCTTCTTGGGCATGAAGGGCTCCAAGACCCTGGCGATGACCTCGGCGGAAGGACGGCCGTCATCGCCCAGCAGCTTGGACGTGTCCAGGTAGTCCATGAGCCCGTCGGGGATCTTGGCTCCGGCCTCGGCGACCTGGGCCTTGAACTCGGCTTGCGTCAGCTGGTCGGAGTATTCCCGCATCACCTCGGCCCGGATCGCATCGGCGTCCACGGCGGCCGGCATGGGCTGCGGAGTTTCAGAATTGGGTGCTGCGTCGCTCATGGGCGACACCTCCTTATAAGGATTCAACCTAGAGCCAGAATCCACTTCAATGCGGCCCTGAAAGCTAGAGATGACGGTGGATGGGGCAACAGTCCTCACCGATTAGCTGATCATGCTGATCCACTCGTCCTGGGAGAAGGATTCGCCGCGTAGAGCGGCAACGGCCCCGGCCCGACGGCGCTCGTCAGTGTCGTCATCCGTCACGAAGGCCATCAGCGGAGTCCCCATGTGTCGGGCCGCCTGGACAAGGTTGTGCAGGCCCGGATGGATGACCCCAGACTCCCAGCGGCGAATAGTGGAAGGCGCGAGGCTCAAGGCGTCGGCCAGCGCCTCGACCGTGAGGCCAAGTGCCAGGCGGCGAGTAGCAAAAATATGGCGATCAAACACGGTGGCTCCATTCGGTTTCATGCACAGATGCATGATCCTGGACAAAAAGAAGACCCCGACCTAATGAGGTCGGGGTCGGCCATTCATGACTGGAGAGAAGAACTCTCACTATAAACGTAGGTGTTGCTTCGTGCATTTCTGCACGACCATGCACGAAATAGAGATGTGGATCACTTGCTCCGTTGCACCTACAGGTGACACGTCACCCCTCCCGAAAACGGGTGACCTAACTAATCTCATCTAAGGAGACTGGCCCCGGACGCTCGTTCCACTCGCCCCGGCAGCAACCTGTTATTCAAGAAGGGCCGTAGGCCTGTCCCTTGAGGTGAGGCAGCCGAAGCGCCTCATTCGTTAACGCTTCGCTCCGCGCCCGTCCGTATGCCTCGCGCCCAGGCCCCCGAAGGGAAGGGACTCCCACCCCTGGCAATGTTGTCGCACTCCGCCTCCCATCGCCGCGCCTCGTCCATCGCGCAGAACATCCAGTCCCCATGAGCGTCGTCCCAGGCAATGTTGTGCTTGTGCGTAGCGCACTCCTCCCGCTTGTGGGCCGACTTGGCGTCCATTGAGGCCACGCTGTGCGGCACCAGCAGGCACCGCGCCGACGCCGAAGGCGCGAGCTGCCCGGCCTTGATGAGGGACAGCCGTGCCTGCCGATAGCGCCCAGCGCTGTAGGGCTCGCCCTTTTCGTTCGTCAAGATGGCCTGCAACTCGCCGGAGCCGAGCGGGGCATGCCCGCCCCGCTGTATCCGGTCCATGGCCAGCAGCCACATGCGCAACTCCAGGTGGAGCGTCGGACAACCGATAGCTGGGTTCGTGCACTCCGGCCGGTAGACCTTGACGAACCGGCGACTCACTCCGCCCCCTGCTTGTCCAGCCAACGCTCCAGGTCATTCGGCCGGACCCTGAGCGACTGGCCGATCTTACGGAACGGAATCTCCTCCCGCTTCCAGTTGTCGTACACCCACGACTTCGGCACATCTAGGAACCCGGCAACGTCACTAACAGTCATCAGCTTGGTCAATCAGTCCTCCGGGAAAAGAAATGCCCCCGAGTGGCCTCGGGGGCTAACGAGATATGAAATTGAGCGTACTGGTACCTATTCGCTCTTCATGGCGTCCAGTACCGCATGGGCTTTGTCCGTGAGCTCCCCGCCAGCCTTACCCGTAACGGCAGTGAGGTAGCCGTCCCGTCGCGCCTTCTTCAGGTGGTCCCGGACAGTCTCTGGGCGCCGATCGATGAGCCGTGCAAGCCAGTCAACCGGACGGGGCGCCCCCATAACGGTCATCTGGCAGTAGCCCAACGACAGCAGTGCCAGGTAGCGCTCGGAGACTCCTTCGTTGGCCAGGGCCAGGCCAGCCGCCTCTCCGGTCGTCTCCACCGCCTCGTTGATCTCCCGGAACGTTTCCCCACTGGCGGCGGCAATCTCCTGGGCGGCCTTAACTGCCCCAGAGAGGTCGAGCCTCCGCAGGACGGTGGTGGAAATGCCGCGCGCGACCTCGGCAGCCGGGGCGCCTTCGGCGTCCTCAATGGTGATGCGCTGCGGGCCCCCCGTGATCGGGCGCCCGGTTGGCCACCACATGCGGATAGTCCAGGCGCCTTGGTCCTGTGCGACCTCGATTCCCAACTCATCGGACTTCATGCCGAGAACGTAGCACAGGCGACGGACCACCCCCGGCGCCCCACTGCCTGTTGACATCATATGGTGGATCGTGATCAAACTGTGCACGCCGGAGCGACGCACCGGCCCGAGTCGGCACCCGCGCCGACCAGCAGGCTCGGCAGGAAGAGTGGCAATCTCAGTGGCAAGGGCATGGATAGCGCGGTCCACGGACGACCCGAAGAAGTGGACCACTTACTGGTACGACCCCGACGGCAAGCAGCGGCAGAAAACCTTCTCGACCAAGACGCGCGCCGACGACCACCGGAAGCGCAAGGAACGGGAACTCGACGCAGGTACCTACCTGGACGACAAGCTGGGGAAGCAGCCGGTAACGGCAGTCTGGGAGCAGTGGACGCACCAGAGAAAGCTGGAGAACAGCACCAAGAAGCAATACCGGTCGATCCAGAACACGACCATTGAGCCGTTCTTTAAATCCCGTTCTATCGTGTCACTCAAGGTCGCCGACATTGAGCAGTGGCTCTTATGGATGGAGAAGGACAAGAAACTTGCCGCCCGGACACGCCGACAGCGCTTCTCATTCTTCTCCGGAATGATGGATTGGGCCGTGGTCAACGAGATCATTGGCCGCAATCCATGTAAGAAGATCAGGCACGCTGGCAGCAGGGCCAAGGAGATACGGGAGCACAAGAGCAAGGCTCGGCGGCTGACGACGCGGGAGGTCCTGGCTATCTTGAACGGCTGCCCTCCCCGTTACCGGGCGATGCTCTGGCTCATGGCTGGCTGCGGCCTGCGACTCGGTGAGGCCATGGCCGTCGCTCGCGATCAGATCGACTTCAAAACCGAGATGCTGCGGGTTGACTTCCAGATCACCGAGGACGGCGAGACGGAGTCGGGTAAGAACAGCGCGCTACAGCGGCGTCACGTGAAGGCTCGCGACGAGGAGGAGCCAGGAAGGCTCGTACCCCTGCCGCCGAATGTCGCGTTCGAGCTGCGGCGACACATCAAGAACCACGGAATGTGGGGCCCGGAGCGCCTGCTGTTTCCCAACGTCACGCGTACGGGCTACCTCTATGCGTCGTACTTTTACCCGAAGATTTGGGTGCCCGCGCTCAGCAACGCCGGGGTGCCCTACGCCACGGCTCACGATCTCCGGGACTACTACGGATCGCGTCTGCTCTACATGCTTGTGCCTGAGAACGACGTGGCGGACTGGATGGGGCACGGCAGCACGGAGGTGCTGCGGCAGCACTACCACTACATCTTCGAGGGAGCCGAGGAGCGCGGAAGGGTGGCAATCGCAACGATGCTGACGCCCGGCGCCGACGACCCCACAGAGCGGGCCCAGGTGGCCTGACCCAGCCCCATACGAACGGCCCCCGACTCGACGTCAGGGGCCGTTTCGTTTGCGCAGGTCAGAGGCCCATTTAGCCCAGTGGCAGCCCAGGATTTCCCCAGCATGACACCCATGAACGGCCCGAATCTGACCGGAACGGGTCGGAAACCCGAGACGAACGTTCCTGAGTGAAAAACCGCCGCTGACCTGCGAAAAGCCTACTTCGGAAGGTTCCTCGCCATGACGATGCGCTGGACCTGGTTCGTGCCTTCATAAATCTGCGTGATCTTGGCGTCGCGCATCATGCGCTCGACCGGGTAGTCACGGGTGTAGCCGTAGCCGCCGAGGAGCTGGACGGCGTCCACGGTGACCTCCATGGCCACGTCGGACGCGAAGCACTTCGCCGCCGCGCCCTGGAAGGTGAGGTCGCTGTCGCCGCGCTCGGACTTGGCGGCGGCCGCGTAGGTCAGCTGACGGGCGGCCTCGATCTTCATGGCCATGTCGGCGAGCATGAACTGGACGCCCTGGAAGTCACCGATCGGCTTGCCGAACTGCTTGCGCTCCTGGACGTAGCCCTTGGCGTAGTCGAGGGCGCCCTGGGCGATACCGAGGGCCTGGGCGGCGATGGTGATACGGGTGTGGTCGAGGGTCTTCATCGCCGTGGCGAAGCCGGTGCCCTCCTCGCCGATCATGCGGTCGGCGGGGATGCGGACGTTGTCGAGGTAGACCTCGCGCGTCGGGGAGCCCTTGATGCCGAGCTTGCGCTCCGGGGCACCGAAGGAGACACCCTCGTCGGACTTCTCGACGACGAACGCCGAGATGCCCTTGGAGCGCTTCTCCGGGTCGGTGACGGCCATGACCGTGTAGTACTCGCTGACGCCCGCGTTGGTGATCCAGCGCTTGACGCCGTTGAGGACCCAGAAGTCGCCGTCGCGCACGGCCTTGGTCTTCATGCCGGCCGCGTCCGAGCCCGCGTCGGGCTCGGAGAGGGCGTACGAGAACATCGCGTCGCCCTTGGCCAGCGGGCCCAGGTAGCGCTTCTTCAGCTCCTCGGAGCCGGACAGCACGACCGGCAGCGAGCCGAGCTTGTTGACCGCCGGGATCAGGGAGGACGACGCGCACACCCGCGCGACCTCCTCGATGACGATGACGGTGGCGAGCGCGTCGGCGCCGGCGCCGCCGAACTCCTCGGGCACGTGGATCGCGTGCAGGTCGGAGGCGACCAGCGCGTCGAGCGCCTCCTGCGGGAAGCGGCCCTCCTCATCCACCTCGGCGGCGAACGGGGCGATCTTCGCCTCGGCGAGCGAGCGCACGACCTTGCGGAGCTCGTCGTGCTCCTCGGACGGCCGGTACAGGTCGAAGTCCTTTGATCCCGCCAAGGTGGATTCACTCCCCAAAGAGTTAACTACCGTTTAGTAACCCGATTCTAGGGGCGGCCCCCCGCACGGGGATACGTGAGCTTGCCGACAGCCCCCGGACCCACCGGGATCTCCCCGGGGCCTTCCCGCTCCGGGCCCCGACTATGCTCGGCGCAGTCCAGCCCGTCAGCACATGGAGCACGCATGGCCCCCAAGATCACCGTGATCGGCACCGGCTACCTCGGTGCCACCCACGCCGCGGCCATGGCCGAGCTCGGGTTCGAGGTGCTCGGCCTGGATGTGGTGCCCGAGAAGATCGAGATGCTCGGGCGCGGCAAGGTGCCGATGTACGAGCCGGGCCTGGAGGAGCTGCTCCGCCGCCACGTCGCCGGGATCGAGGGATCGACCGGCCGGCTGCGCTTCACGATGTCGTGGGAAGAGGCCGGCGAGTTCGGCGACGTCCACTTCGTCTGTGTGAACACCCCGCAGAAGCACGGCGAGTACGCGTGCGACATGAGTTACGTCGAGAGCGCCTTCGACGCCCTGGCCCCGCATCTGCACCGCCCGGCGCTGGTCGTCGGCAAGTCCACCGTCCCGGTCGGCAGCGCGGCCCGGCTCGCGGCCCGGCTCACCGAGCTGGCCCCGGCGGGCTCGGACGTCGAGCTGGCCTGGAACCCGGAGTTCCTGCGCGAGGGCTTCGCCGTCCAGGACACCCTGCACCCGGACCGCATCGTGGTGGGCGTCGCCGGTGAGCGCGGCGAGAAGCTGCTGCGCGAGGTCTACGCGACCCCGATCGGCGAGGGGTCGCCGTTCGTCGTCGCCGACTATCCGACCGCCGAGCTGGTCAAGACGGCCGCCAACTCCTTCCTCGCCACGAAGATCTCCTTCATCAACGCCATGGCCGAGGTCTGCGAGGCCGCCGACGGCGACGTGGCGAAGCTCGCGGAGGCGATCGGCCACGACGAGCGGATCGGGAAGAAGTTCCTGCGGGCCGGCATCGGCTTCGGCGGCGGCTGTCTCCCCAAGGACATCCGCGCCTTCATGGCCCGCGCGGGTGAGCTGGGCGCGGACCAGGCGCTGACCTTCCTCCGCGAGGTCGACTCCATCAACATGCGCCGCCGCGGCCACATGGTCGAGCTGGCCCGTGAGACGGTCGGCGGCAGCTTCCTGGGGCAGCGCGTGGCGGTGCTGGGCGCGACCTTCAAGCCCGACTCCGACGACGTACGGGACTCGCCCGCGCTGAACGTGGCCGGCCAGATCCACCTCCAGGGCGGCCAGGTCACCGTCTACGACCCCAAGGGCATGGACAACGCCCGCCGCCTCTTCCCCACCCTCGGCTACGCGCCGACCGCGCTCGAGGCGTGCCAGGGGGCACACGTGGTGCTGCACCTCACGGAGTGGGGCGAGTTCCGCGAGCTGGACCCGGCGGCGCTGGCCGCGGTCGTGGCGGAGCGGCGGATACTGGACGGGCGCAATGCGCTTGACGCCGGCGCTTGGCGTTCTGCCGGGTGGACCTACCGGGCCATGGGTCGGCCTCAGGCCTGAGCCAAAGATTTGCCCTCAATCGCCGGGCGGGCTGGAATTTCCAGCCCGTCCGGCGTTGGGGTTTCCGGCCCGGAGGCGTCTTGGGCCTGTCGACCGACGGGCTCAGCCAAATCAAGCCCGTCCGGCGATTGAGGACGCCTTGACCTCAGCGAAAACCAGCCCGTCCGGCGATTGAGGACACCGGGACCTCAGCCGTCCAGCTGGTCGATCGTCGCGATCGACGGACCCCGCGTGGCGGAACGCGCCACATCCTCCGCCGCACGAAGCACCCGCACCGCGTTCTGCCACGTCAGCTTCGCGAGGTCGGAGTCCGACCAGCCGCGGCTCAGGAGTTCCGCGATCAGGTTCGGGTAGCCGGCCACGTCCGCGAGGTCTTCCGGGGTGAACGCCGTGCCGTCGAAGTCGCCGCCGATGCCGATGTGGTCGATGCCCGCGACCTCGCGCATGTGGTCGAGGTGGTCGGCGACCGTGGCCGCCGTGGCGAGCGGGCGGGGGTGCGCGGCCTCGAAGGCGCGGTGCACCGCCATCCCGGCGGGAGAGGTGTCGAGGTGGTGCAGGCCGTTGGCGCGCATGTTCTCGTCCGCCTGCCGGGTCCAGTCGACGGCGGCGGGCAGGACGAACTTCGGCACGAACGTCGCCATGGCCACGCCCCCGTTCGCGGCGAGCGCGCCGAGCACGTCGTCGGGGACGTTGCGCGGGTGGTCGCAGACGGCGCGCGCGGAGGAGTGCGAGAAGATCACCGGCGCCTCGGTGACCCGCAGCGCGTCCCGCATCGTGTCGGCCGAGACGTGCGAGAGGTCGACCAGCATGCCGAGGCGGTTCATCTCGTGGACGACCTCCTCGCCGAAGCGGGTCAGGCCGTTCGCCACGGGCTCGTCGGTCGCCGAGTCCGCCCACGGGACGTTGTCGTTGTGGGTCAGCGTCATATAGCGGACGCCGAGGCGGTGCAGGGCACGCAGGGTGGCGAGGGAGCAGTTGATGCTGTGGCCGCCCTCGGCGCCCATCAGGGAAGCGATACGGCCCTCGGCGCGGGCGGCCTCCATGTCGTCGGCGGTGAGCGCGAGCCGCAGCTCGGAGGGGTAACGATTCACCAGCTGACGCACGACGTCGATCTGTTCGAGCGTCGCACTGACCGCCTCGTCGCCGGCCATGTCGGTGCGGACGTACACGGACCAGAACTGGGCCCCGACCCCGCCCGCCCGCAGCCGGGGCAGGTCGGTGTGCAGGCCGGTGGCGCTCTGGTCGGTGGCGATGTCGCGCCGGTCCAGGTCGTAGCGGACCTGCTCGCGCAGGGCCCACGGCAGGTCGTTGTGACCGTCGACGACGGGGTGGGCGGCGAGCAGCTCGTGGGCGCGGGCGAGGTGACCGGCCGCGGTGGTGGCGGTCACGGTCACTTCCCGAAGCCGAAGTGGGCGGTGCCCATGGCCTTGGCGCGCAGGCGCTTGCCCTTGTCCGTGGCCTGCTCGTTCAGCTCGTCCTGGAAGTGCCGCATCCGGGCCAGCAGCTCGGTGTCGTGGGCGGCGAGCATCCGGACGGCGAGCAGCCCCGCGTTGCGGGCGCCCGCGACCGAGACGGTGGCGACGGGCACGCCGGCGGGCATCTGCACGATGGACAGCAGGGAGTCCATGCCGTCGAGGTACTTCAGCGGCACGGGCACGCCGATGACCGGCAGCGGCGTGACGGACGCCAGCATTCCGGGCAGGTGGGCCGCGCCGCCCGCGCCCGCGATGACCGCCTTGAGGCCACGGTCGGCGGCCTGCTCGCCGTACGCGATCATCTCGCGCGGCATGCGGTGCGCGGAGACCACGTCGACCTCGTAGGGAACCTCGAACTCGTCCAGGGCCTGGGCGGCGGCCTCCATGACGGACCAGTCGGAGTCCGAGCCCATGACGATGCCGATGAGAGGAGAAGTCATTCGGTGATCGTTCCTCGCAGATATCCGGCGGCGTGGGCGGCGCGCTCGCGCACGTCCGCCAGATCGTCGCCGTAAGTGTTGACGTGTCCGACCTTGCGACCGGGCTTGACGTCCTTGCCGTACATGTGGATCTTCAACCCGGGATCGCGTGCCATGCAATGGAGGTACGCGGAATACATGTCCGGATAGTCGCCGCCGAGCACATTGGCCATGACGGTCCACTTGGCGCGCGGGCGCGGGTCGCCGAGCGGCAGGTCCAGCACCGCCCGCACGTGGTTGGCGAACTGCGAGGTGATCGCGCCGTCCTGGGTCCAGTGGCCGGAGTTGTGCGGGCGCATCGCCAGCTCGTTGACGAGCACTTCGAAGGAGCCGTCGGCCTTGCGGATCTCGAAGAGCTCCACGGCGAGGTGGCCGACCACGCCCAGCTCCGCGGCCACCTTGAGGGCGAGCTGCTGCGCGTGGGCGGAGAGCTCGGCGGAGAGATCGGGCGCGGGCGCGATGACGGTGTCACAGACGCCGTCGACCTGGATGGACTCGACGACCGGGTACGAGACGGCCTGGCCGTGCGGGGAGCGGACCACATTGGCGGCCAGCTCGCGGGTGAAGGCGACCTTCTCCTCCGCGAGGACGGGCACGCCGGCGCGGAAGGGCTCCTCCGCCTCGTCCGCGCTGCGGACGATCCACACCCCCTTGCCGTCGTAGCCGCCGCGCACCGTCTTGAGCACGACGGGGAACCCGTCGCCCTCCTCGGCGAATCGCGCCACGTCGGCGGGATCCTCCACGATGCGGTGCCGGGGACACGGCACTCCGATCTCCGTGAGCTTGGCCCGCATCACGCCCTTGTCCTGGGCGTGCACCAACGCGTCGGGCCCCGGGCGGACGGGGATACCGTCCGCCTCCAGGGCCCGTAGGTGCTCGGTGGGGACATGCTCGTGATCGAAGGTGATCACGTCGCAGCCTTGTGCGAAAGCACGAAGGGTGTCCAGGTCGCGGTAGTCGCCGACGACGACTTCCCCGACCACCTGGGCCGCCGAGTCCTGCGGGGTGTCACTGAGCAGCTTGAACTTGATGCCGAGGGGGATGCCCGCCTCGTGGGTCATACGGGCGAGCTGGCCGCCGCCGACCATGCCGACTACCGGGAACGTCACGCTCCCAGAGTATCCGTACGCACGAACAGCTCCGACCCGGCCTGGAGGATCATCCAAGCGCGGGGGTGTCGGGGTCGGCGGCCGGAAAGGAGCGCGTTCGCCGGCCGTTCACCGGAGTCCACGGTTGGGGGCGGGGCCCGCTGGTTAGCATGAAGGCTGCCCTATGCCCAGTTTCGCCCAGCAACGGAGCCTGACGATCACTATGAGTCAACGGTCCGCGATGCGTGCCCGGCTGGAGCGGCTGGCCCGCGAAATCGCGAAGTTCGGGGCGGTGGGCGCCGTGGGTTTCGTGGTGAACTTCATCGTCTTCAACATCTGTGTGCACGGCTTCGACCTCGCGGTGGTGCGCTCGGGCGTCATAGCGACCGGCGTCGCGATCGGCACCAACTACGTGGGCAACCGCTACTGGACCTACCGGGCCGGTGACAAGAACCGGCGCAGCCGCGAGCTGACCCTGTTCCTGCTGTTCAGCGGCGTCGGCCTGGTGATCGAGAACGGCATCCTGGCGCTCTCGCACTACGGCTTCGGCCTCACCACGCCGCTGGCGGACAACATCGCCAAGAACGTCGTCGGCCTCGGTATCGGCACGGTCTTCCGCTTCTGGTCCTACCGCACCTGGGTGTTCCGGGCGCTGCCCGCCCGTGAGGCTGTGGAGACTGCTGAATCGTTCCTGGACGACCGCCCGGAGCGGGCCGGGACGGGCGACGCGGCCCGGTGACGGCCCCCGGGCCCCGCGCCCGGCCCGTCAGTCCTCCTGGGGCTCCCCGTGGTCGCCCGCCTCACGGCTCAGGAACAGCGCGAAGACCGGCGGATACGGCTGGAGCAGTTCGAGCCGCCCGCCGTCCGCCTCCGCCAGGTCACGGGCGACGGCCAGCCCCAGGCCCGTGGAGTTCCGGCCGCTGACGGTCCGCTCGAAGACCCGCGACCCGAGGTCCGGTGAGACCCCCGGCCCCTCGTCGGTGACCTCCACGACGGCCTGGTTGCCGGTGACCCGGGTGCGCAGGGCGACCGTGCCGTCGCCGTGCATCAGTGAGTTCTCGATGAGGGTGGCGAGCACCTGGGCGACCGCCCCGGGCGTACCGACGGCCCGGAGCCCCTGCTTTCCGGAGCGGACCAGGGCCCGGCCCTCGCTGCGGGTGGCGGGCCGCCATTCCTCCAGCTGCTGCTTGATGACCTCGTCGAGGTCGAAGCTGACCGCCGAGCCCGACTGCGGGTCGCGGGAGTTCGTCAGCAGCCGCTGGACGACGTCGGTGAGCCGCTCGACCTGGGTGAGGGCGATCGTCGCCTCGTCCTTCACCGTCTCGGGGTCGTCGGTCAGCGTGATCTCCTCCAGCCGCATCGACAGCGCGGTCAGCGGCGTGCGGAGCTGGTGCGAGGCGTCGGCGGCGAGGCGCCGCTCGGCGGTGAGCATCCGGGCGATGCGCTCGGCGCTCGCGTCCAGGACGTCCGCGACCCGGTCCAGCTCGGGCACCCCGTAGCGGCGGTGGCGGGGGCGGGGGTCGCCGGAGCCGAGCCGCTCGGCCGTCTCGGCGAGGTCGGTCAGCGGGGCGGTGAGCCGGTTCGCCTGGCGCACGGCGAGGAAGACGGCGGCGATCACGGCGAGCAGCGCCACCGCGAGGATCACCATCAGGGTGCGGCCGAGCTCCCTGCTGACCGCGGAGCGGGACTCCTCCACCCGTACGGTCTCGCCCTGCTCGCCCCGCTCCGTCGAGGCGATGACCTCGCCCTCGGGGCGCTCGCCGATCTCGATGGCGGCCCGGCCGGGGATGTCGACCCGCGCGTACCGGTCGGGGGTGATCTGCTCGCGCAGCACCCCCGACTCCACCCGCTCGCCGCCGATCAGCCGGCTGTCGAGGATGCTCACCAGCCGGACGGCCTCGGACTGCACGCTCTCCCGCGCGCTGCTCTCGATCGTGCGGGTCTCGACGATCACGAGCGAGATGCCGAACACGGCGATCACGACGAGCACGACGGCGAGGGTGGAGTTGATCAGTCGGCGGCGCACGGTGCCCTCCGGGCGGGGTGGTACGAACACAGCCCGGCGGAGGCCGGTCAGCTCTTTTCGAAGCGGAAGCCGACGCCTCGGACGGTGGCGATGTAACGCGGGTTCGCGGCGTCGTCCCCGAGCTTCTTGCGAAGCCAGGAGATGTGCATGTCGAGCGTCTTGGTGGACGACCACCAGGTGGTGTCCCAGACCTCGCGCATCAGCTGGTCACGGGTGACGACCCGGCCCGCGTCCCGGACGAGCACCCGGAGCAGATCGAACTCCTTCGCGGTGAGCTGGAGTTCGTCGTCGCCCATCCAGGCGCGGTGCGACTCGACGTCGATCCGCACGCCGTGGGTGGTGGGCGGCTGCTGCGGGGCCTCGACGGTGCCGCGGCGCAGCAGGGCCCGTACCCGCGCGAGCAGCTCGGCCAGCCGGAACGGCTTGGTGACGTAGTCGTCGGCACCGGCGTCCAGGCCGACCACGGTGTCCACCTCGTCGGCCCGGGCGGTGAGCACGAGCACCGGGAAGCCGTGACCCTCCGTGCGCAGCCGGCGGCAGACCTCCAGGCCGTCCATACCGGGCAGGCCGAGGTCGAGAACCAGCAGGTCGACCCCTCCCTTGAGGCCGGCGTCGAGCGCCGTGGGGCCGTCTTCACGCACCTCCACCTCGTACCCCTCGCGGCGCAGCGCGCGTGCGAGCGGCTCCGAGATCGAAGCGTCATCCTCGGCGAGCAGTACTCGGGTCATGGGGTGATGGTAGTCCGCTCGACCGCATGTCAGGAGGGGGATGGGGCTACCTGCGGCAACAGCGCCACCAGCCGGTCTGGACCATTGAATGTGGGCAAACAGTTCCAGATGGACCTGTGATCCATCTCTCAACTCCTTCCATACGCGGGCGGGGTGTGACGTATGGTGACGGGAAGTCTGTAGCACTACCGGGGGCCTTCGGCATGTCCAACACGCCGGGGGTCTCTGCTGTGCGCGGTACTGGCCCACCCAGTCCCGTCACAGAGAATGACCTGACGGCCGGGTCCGCCGCGCGAAGGTGCGCGGGGGCGTGGATCCCGGTGCGCGGCTGTCCTGCCGATCTCCTCTACAGAGGTGCGTCGAACCCCTGGGGCGTGGGGGCGGGCAGTGCGGTGCCCGGTGCCGGCCAACCCCCACCCGGGCGCGCAGCAGCTCCACGCGCGTCCCGAGCACCCAAGGACTGACCATGGCGTCCAGCCTGACGAAGGACAGAGCCGAGCAGGAGAAGACCTCTCCGGGCTCCGGCGAGACGTTCTTCGGCCACCCCCGCGGCCTGGCCCCCCTCTTCATGACGGAGATGTGGGAGCGCTTCAGCTACTACGGAATGCGCGCCCTTCTCGTCGTCTACCTGATCGCCGGCGGCCCGGACGCCAAGCCCGACAGCCAGGGCGGCGGTCTGGCGATGCCCGAGGCCAACGCGGTGGCCATCTACTCCGTCTACGTGGCGATGGTCTACCTGCTCGCCATGCCCGGCGGCTGGTTCGGCGACCGCGTCTGGGGCCCGCGCAAGACGGTCACCATCGCGGCCGCGACCATCATGGTCGGCCACCTGGCGCTGGCGATCCCCGGCAAGCCCTCGTTCTTCGCGGGTCTGGCGCTCGTCGCGCTCGGTTCCGGTCTGCTGAAGGCCAACATCTCCACGATGGTCGGCCACCTCTACGACGGCCCGAAGGACCCGCGCCGGGACGGTGGCTTCACCGTCTTCTACATGGGCATCAACCTCGGTGCCTTCTTCGCGCCGCTGGTCATCGGCACCGTCGGCCAGAAGGTCAACTGGCACCTGGGCTTCACCATCGCCGCCGCCGGTATGGCGCTCGGCCTGGCGTTCTTCCTGTGGGGCACCCGTCACCTGGACCCGAAGAGCAGCGTCGTCCCGAAGCCGCTGTCGGCCGCCGAGAAGAAGACGACGCTCACCAAGGGTCTGATCTGGCTCGCCGTCGCGGCGCTCTTCTACGGCGTCGTCGGTGGCACCGGCCACTTCACGCTCAACTGGGCGCTGATCCCGATCACCGTCGCCGGTCTGATCATCCCGATCACCGTCCTCGCCCGCATCAAGCGCGACAAGGAACTGTCGGCGACCGAGCAGACCAAGGTCAGCGGCTACATCTGGTTCTTCGTCGCCGCCGCCGTGTTCTGGATGATCTTCGACCAGGCGGGCTCGACGATGTCGACCTTCGCCGAGAAGAAGACCGCGGACAACGTCTTCGGGATCGAGTTCCCCTCGACCTGGTTCCAGTCGGTCAACCCGCTGTGGGTCATGGCGCTGGCCCCGGTCTTCGCCTGGCTGTGGCTGTGGCTCGCCCGCAGCGACCGCGAGCCGAGCACCACGGTGAAGTTCGCGATGGCCATGGTCGTCATCGGTGCCTCGTTCTTCGTCTTCGCCGTCCCGATGGCGATGGCCGGCGACGGCACGAAGGTCAGCCCGATGTGGCTGCTGTCGATCTACATGATCCAGACCATGGGTGAGCTGTGCCTCTCCCCGGTGGGTCTGTCGCTGACCACCAAGATGGCGCCGCAGAAGTACGCGAGCCAGATGATGGGTGTGTGGTTCCTCGCCGTCACCGCCGGTGACTGCACCACGGGTCTGCTGTCCATCGCGGGCGTCGACCTCAACGGCACCGGCATGATCCTGCTGCAGGCCTCGCTCGCGGCCATCGCCGGTTTCGCGGTGTGGATGTACCGCAAGAAGATCGAAGCCCTGATGGGCGACGTGAAGTAACCCCTTACGGTCGTGACAGGGCCCCGGCGCGGATCTCCGCGCCGGGGCCCTTCGCGTGTGCCCGTCACCGTCTGCCGTGTCTCAGCGACGCAGCCGGCGCCCGGGGACGAAGGCGAGGACCGCGCCGCCGACGAGGACGAGCGTCCCGGCGGCGAGGGCGAGGGCCTTCAGGGGGCCGCTCGCGCCGGTCGCGGCGAGACCGCCGGAGCCGCTACCGGTGCCGGTTGTTCCGCTGGCGCCCGTCGCCCCGGTGGTACCAGTGGTGCCAGTGGTTCCCGTTGTGCCTGTAGATCCAGTGGTGCCTGTGGATCCTGTGGTGCCCGTGGTGCCGCCGGGCTGTTCCTTGGTGTCCACCTCGAGGGACACGCCGGGGTCCTTGGCCGGGGTGCAGACGGTGGTCGTCCCGAGGGCCTTGACCGTCAGGACCCCGGGCGTGAGCGTCGCCTTGCCGCTCGCGCCGGGCTTGTACGTGCCCTTGAGGTCGGGGACGACGATGGGCTGCCCGGTCTTGATCGGATCCTTGTTGGGCTCGCCGACGACCTCGACCTTGCCCTTGTCCGCGCCGCCGACGGTGACCGCCATGGACGGGACGACGGACTTGGCGGGGATCTCGGCGGGGCTGTCCATGACGGACTTGCCGAACTTCACGGTGAGGTCGAAGACGCCGCCCTTGCGGAGGGCGTTGATCTGGACCGGGGAGGTGACGTTCTTGTCGCCGATGGGCGTCTTGCACTGGTAGTCGACGTTCAGCTCCTTGCCCGTGAGGGGCCCGTCACCGGGGTCGCTGCCGCCCGTGGTGCCACCGGTGCCGGTACTGCCGGTGCTGCCGCCGGTGGTCGTCGTGGCGCCCGTGGTGCCCCCGGCCGTCGTACCACCGGCTGTCGTACCGCCTGTGGTCGTGGTCCCACCGGTCGTCGTACCGCCGGTCGTCGTGCTGCCACCGGTCGTCGTCGTACCACCGCTGGTGCCGGACGAGCCGTCCGTCACCTTGATCGTGGCGGCGGGCTTCACCGCCTCCTTCGGTGAGCACTTGGTGTCCGTGGGCAGCGGCTTGCTGACGTTGATCGCGTAGGCGCCGGGGGTGAGCGTCACCTCGCCCGCCTTCGTCAGCTTCACCTTGGCCTTCATGTCGGGCAGGATCATGGCGCTGTTCTTGGGGATGGGCGGGTTCTGGCGCGGTCCTTCCACGGCCAGCTCACCGGTCTGCGCACCACCGAGCGTGATCTTCCCGGTCGGTTTGACGGTGTCCTTGTCCAGATCGAGGATGTCGGGGTTCTTGGAGGCGGCCTGGACCGTCTTCCACACCACCTCGACCTCGTCGCCGACCTTCGCCGTCGCCGGGGCGGTGATGTCCGCCCGCGTGGTGCCCTGCACGGGCGGCAGCTGCGAGATCGGGGGCGGTATGCACTCGGTCGCGTAGGACACCTCGGCGGCCTGCACGGTACCCGCGCTCAGCAGCGTGCCCGCGCCCCCCAGCATCAGCGCGAGCCCTGCCGCGCGTGCTCTCCGTCGCGTACTCACGTCGTTCCCTTCGTCGGTCCGTCCTCGGATGGTGCGGAAACCCGTGGCTGCGCGTCTCCGGCGAACCACGGGAGGCCCTCGCGGGCGTCGGGGCTCCCGCGAGCAGCCGCTCCCGGGCCGCCCCCGGCCCCCGCGCCCGGCGGGCTCGGTCGTGAGGAGGGCCGGGTCCAGCCCCTGGGGGCCCGTACCGACCGGTGGCGGCGGCCCGTACCGCCCCTCGCCTCCGGTCCGTCCCGGCGGCGGCCCGCGGCTGCCACCGCCGCCATCGCCGCGCGGAAGACCGTCGCCGGGACGACCACGCACAGCAGGGTCCAGAACAGCGTCACGCCCCACGGCCGGGGCACGTCCCACGGTTGCTCGACCAGCAGCTTGCCGCCGTACTCGAGCGAGACGGCGTAGTCCCCGTGCGCCCCGGCCGCCAGCTCCACGTCCAGCGCGACCCGCGCCTTCGCGCCGGCGGCGACCGTGCCGCGCCAGCGCTGTTCCTCCCAGGCCGGGGCGAGCACGCCGTGCGCGGTGCCGACGCGGAAGACCGGGTCCCGGACGGGGGTCGCTCCGAGGTTGCCGACGGTGACGACGAGCTTGCGCCGCGGGGGTGCTCCGAACCAGGTCAGCAGCCCGCTCGAGCCCTCCAGCCGCGCCCCGAGCACGCTCAGCCGCTCCCGGCCCGTCTGCCGGGGCAGCGGCTCGACCGGGTGACCGGCGATGCGGAACGCGGCGTCCGCGGCCGCCCGCTCGCCCGTGACGGTCGCGACGTGCACGACACACGGGCACGGCTTCGGCGGCTCGGCGACGGGGATCTTCCGGCTGAATCGGCCGTCGTCGCCGACGGTGGCCGCCCGGCCGTCGCCGTTGGCGCAGTCGTTGGTGCCGCCGACCATGTTCTGTCCGCAGATCAGCAGCGTCAGCAGGGCCCCCGGCCGCCATCCCGTGCCGGTCACGGTGACGCTGCCGCCCTTGCCCGCCTCGGCGCGGTCCACGGCCACCGTGGGCCCGTCCGCCGTCGCCCGTCCGGCCGGCAGCAGCACCAGCGCGGCCACGGCGAGGAGTACGGCGGCCAGCACCCCGGGCCTTCCCGGGCGGCTCATGCCGTGGCTCCCGCGCCGCGACGGCCACGGCGGCGCACGAGGAACCGGCCGGCCACGCCCGCGACCGCCAGGCCGAGCCCGGCCGGCACGGCCGGTACGAGCCAGGGCAGCGGGGTGTACGAGCCGGAGGCGGTGGCCGGGGCGGCCCCCGGGGCCTGCGCGGTGATCCGGACCTCGACCGGGTCCAGCCGTGGGGCGTCCGGCCACTTCTCCGTCAGCCGGACGCTGCCGCCCGGCGCCAGCGCGGCGGGGACGTCGCGCGCGACGCGGTTCAGCACCTCGCCGAAGTGGCCCTTCGCACGGATCGTCAGACGCGGGGCGAGGGTGGTGTTCCCGCGGTTGACGAGGGCGTACCGGATGACCGCGGCCCCGCCCGTGCCGCTGACCCGTACATGCTCGACGGTCAGCGCGGGCAGCGCCGAGCCGCTCACGCGCACCGCCATCGGCACCCGGACCCGCAGGCCCTCCCCGGTGGCGACGACCGCCGCGTGGTGGTCGCCGGGCGCGGTGCCGGCCGGGACGGTGACGGTGAGCGGCACGTCGGCGCGGGTGCGCGGCGGGACCCTCACCCGCCGTTCGGCGAGGGCGATCCACGGGCCGGTGCCGCGCAGGGCGACCGTGCGCGCCCGGTCGCCGGGATTGACCACCGTGAGCCTGTCCTCGATCACCGTGCCCGGCCCGCCCTCCAGGAAGAAGGAGGAACGGTCCTCCGCGCCCGGCCCCCGGGTGCCGCCCGGCGCGGGAGCGGCCGACCAGGGCCGGGGCTCCGCGGCGGCGGGCGCCGTGGACAGCGCGCACAGCGCGGCGACGGCGGCGGCACGGATACAGGTGGTACGGGACGGCATCGGCGGCTCCCTGGGCGGACGCGTACGGGCCTCGTGGCCGCGCTATCGGGCGGTGCCGGTGCGCTGACGCCGGGTCAGCCAGAGGGTGCCGGCGATCCCGGCGAGGAGCACGGTGCCGCCGAGGGTGCCGAGGGCGACGGCCGCGTCCGCGGGCCCGGTCCGCGGCAGCTCCCCGCCGCCGGTGGAGCCCGCACCCGTGGTCGTAGTGCCACCCGTGGTCGTAGTGCCACCCGTGCTCCCGCCCGTACCACCCGTATCGCCTGCCCCCTTCACGTCGAGGGTCAGCGACGGCTTGGGGGCGTTGGCGGGGGTGCACGTGGTCGTCGTGCCCAGCGCGACGATGGTGAGGGTGCCGGCCGTGAAGGTGACCTTGCCGCTCTTCTTCGGGGTGTAGGTGCCCGACAAGTCGCTGATCTTTATCGGGGTGTCGGCCGGAACCGGCGCGTCGTTGGCGGGCCCCGCGACGGCCACCGTCCCGCTCTCCGCGCCGCCGAGCTTGATGACCGCGCTCGGCTTCATCGCGCCCTTGCCGAGCTCGACGGGACTGGAGGAGACGCCCTTCTGGAAGGACATGGTGAGTTTGTAGGCGCCGCCGCTCGCCACACCCTTGATGTCGATGGGCGATACGGCGCTCTTGTCCCCGATCGGCGTCTTGCACTGGTAGTTGACGTCGACCGTCTCGGCGTGCGCGGCCGGGGCGAGCAGCAGTGCCGTTCCGCCGGCGAGGGCCGTGGCCAGGGTCAGCGCGCCGGCGCGGCGCACGGGGGCGCGGCGGACGTGCCGTCGGGGGTGGCGCTGGGGGTGGGACACCTCGTTCCCCTCTCGTCCGGTGCCGTACCGAAAATCACTGACGACACATCAGATCGGGCGCCGACAGTACGCCGGGGACCTTGTCGAGGGAAGACGCAGAACACGCCGCCGTGGTGTCCGGCGGCGCGTGCGGGCGGCGTCCGTGCCCGGCCACGGGGGCCGGGAACAAACGGAAGGGGCAGGTCAGCCGGTCGACGGGGAGCGGCCGGCCGGCTTACGCGGGGGCGGCCAGCTCGGCCCAGACCGTCTTGCCGTTGCCGCCCTCGTTGCGGACGACGCCCCAGTCCAGGCAGAGCCGCTCCACGATGAACATGCCGTGGCCACCGGGGCGGCCGGCGCGGTGCGGATGGCGGGGGGTGGGCGTACCGCTGCCGAGGTCGACGACCTCCAGCCGCAACACCTTGCCCGCGAAGGCCACCCGCAGCTCGTCGGGGCCGTTCGCGTGCAGGCAGGCGTTGGTGACCAGCTCGGAGACGACGAGCAGGACGTCCTCGGCGGCGGCCCGGTGATCGGCGCTCGCCGCGGGCAGCCAGCCCCAGTCGTACAGCGCCTGCCGCGTGAAGTCGCGGGAGCGCGGCACCGCGCCGCTGACGCCGACGAGGTGGAGCCTGCGGACCTGCCCGCTCGGCCGCGGCGGACCCGGCGAGGCTGCGCCGCCCGCCTCCGGACCGCGATCGCCCGGCTGCGGGTACGGCCGGGTGGTGCTCATCAGCGCTTCACCTCACCGATTCACCGATTGAGAAATGTTGGATACCTGGCACATTGAACAGATTCAGCAGACTCCTGCCCGACCGATCCGTGAGAACACCCACTTCTTCGGCGCGGTTCCTGTGACTCGGATAACGCATGAGTAACGCCACAGGAAGCGGGCCGGACGGTGGACGGGCCGGACGGCCGGCGGAGCCGGGCGCGTGGATCAGCCGGCGATCGCCGCGTCGACCGTGTCGTGCACGGCGAAGACGGCCTCGGCTCCGGTGATCTCGAAGACCCGGGCGACCACGGGCTGCATGGCGGCCAGGTGGATCGCGCCACCGACCGCCTCGGCCTTCAGCCGGGCGCCGAGCAGCACGTTCAGCCCGGTGGAGTCGCAGAACGCCAGCTCGGAGCAGTCCACGATGACTCGGGTCCCGGCTTCCTCGGCGCACGCCTCCAGGGGCTCGCGCAGCAATTCCGCCGTATGGTGATCGAGCTCACCCGCCGGTCTGACGATCGCGCTCGTCCCCTCCCGCCGGACCTCTACATTCAGCCGGCCCCTGCTCGCACTGCCGACCATCCCGCGGTCCATGCGCGTCCCTTCTCGGTGTGCTGCGTGGTGTTGCTGTATCTGCGTGGCGCTATGAGAACCCTACGCCTTTGATACGCAGGCTGGAAGCCGAAGATCCGTCATTTTCGGATATAAGCGGACAACGTGGACTTGCCATGTGGTGGTGAAGACGGGTAGGGCTAGATAGGTACATCCACCACGGACGGCTTTGGAGGCGCCGCACACCGCAGCAAGAGGTCACGGCATCGGCAGCCATACGCCGAGAATGATGGAGGACACCCATGTCACCCCGGCTCGACGAACCGCGCACCGAATCTTCTCGGGAGACCGCCTCGTCGACAACCCCGCCCGAGCAGATCGAGCCCGAAAACCTGGCTCTCCCCGAGATCCCGCCGTACGACGAGGTGGGGCCGGTCGACGCGCGGGCCCTGTCCAAGACGCTCTTCGCGCGCCTCGAGTCGCTCGAAGAGGGCACGCACGAGTACTCCTACGTACGCAACACCCTGGTCGAACTGAACCTGGCCCTGGTGAGGTTCGCCGCCTCCCGGTTCCGCTCCCGCAGCGAGCCGATGGAGGACATCATCCAGGTCGGCACGATCGGTCTGATCAAGGCCATCGACCGCTTCGAGCTGAGCCGCGGCGTCGAGTTCCCGACCTTCGCCATGCCGACGATCATCGGCGAGATCAAGCGCTTCTTCCGCGACACCAGTTGGTCGGTGCGGGTCCCGCGACGGCTCCAGGAGCTGCGGCTCGACCTGGCCAAGGCCGGGGACGAGATGGCGCAGCAGCTCGACCGCGCGCCCACCGTCGGCGAGCTGGCCGAGCGGCTCGGCATCTCCCGCGAGGAGGTCGTGGAGGGCATGGCCGCGAGCAACGCGTACACCGCGAGCTCGCTGGACGCCCAGCCCGACGAGGAGGATTCCGAGGGCGCGCTGTCGGACCGCATCGGCTACGAGGACCACGGGCTCGAGGGCATCGAGTACGTCGAGTCGCTCAAGCCGCTGATCGCCGAACTGCGCCCGCGCGACCGGCAGATCCTCTCGCTGCGCTTCGTGGCGAACATGACGCAGTCGGAGATCGGGGAAGAGCTCGGCATCTCCCAGATGCACGTCTCGCGTCTGCTGGGGCGGACGCTGGGACGCCTCCGCAAGGGGCTGCTGACGGAGGATTAGCCTCCGGCTCCCCCGCCCCTTTCGCAACGCCGCGCGCCGCCCGGAGACCCCGGGCGGCGCGCGGCGTTTCGGGCGCGATGGCGGTGAACGGGCCCGGCAGCCGTCAGGCCGCCGTCGCCACCCTCTCCGTGGCGGCCAGGAGGGCCGCGAGGGAGGAGCGGGCTTGTTGGAGGTCGGTGATGTGGGTGTCGAGTTCGGTCAGGCGGGTGCGGAGGTGGGTCGTGACGCAGGGGTCGAAGTCGGTGCCCGCGCCCTGGACGCAGGGGAGGATCTCGCGGATGACACGGGTCGGGAGGCCGGCCGCCAGGAGGACGCGGATGCGGTGGACCGCCTCGGGGGCGTCCGGGGCGTAGCGGCGGTGGCCGCCGCCGGGGCGGTGGGGGCTGAGCAGGCCCACTTCCTCGTAGTAGCGCAGGAGGCGCACGCTCACGCCGGTGGCGCGCGCCAGCTCTCCGATCTTCATATGGTCTGCCTCACAAGGGCTTGAATCTCACACGGGTGTGAGAATTTAGCGTGGCGTCCATGACGAACACAGCCACCGGCGCCACTCATTCCCCGACTTCCCCGGCCGCACCGCCCAACAACAGCAACCCCTTCAACCTCCGTGTCATCGAGGAGTTCCGGGCCAACGCGGGCCGGGTCGGCGGGCAGTTCGCCGGTACGAAGCTGTTGCTGCTCACCACGCGCGGCGCCCGCAGCGGGCTGCCCCGTACGACGCCGCTCGTTCATCTCCCGGACGGTGAGCGGCTGATCGTCTTCGCGTCGAACGGCGGTGCGCCCGTCGCACCGGGCTGGTTCCACAATCTGACGGCCGCGCCCGAGGCGGTCGTCGAGGTCGGCGGGGAGCGCTATCCCGTGCGGGCCCGCCTCGTCGAGGACTCCGCGCGCGAGGCGGTGTGGGAGCGGCAGATCGCCGCCGACCCCGCGTTCGCGGACTTCCGGCAGCGGGCGCTGGCGTCCGGGCGGGACATTCCGCTGGTGGCGCTGGAGCGGGTCGGCTAGCGCGGGGCTGTCAGGCGAGTTCGCCGTCCTGCCAGACGGCCGAGACCAGGGGGACGCCGGGGCGGTAGGCGAGGTGGACGTGGCTGGGGGCGTCGAGGAGGGCGAGGTTCGCGCGGGCACCCGGGGAGAGGCGGCCGACGTCGGTACGGCGCAGGGCCGCCGCGCCGCCGGCGGTGGCGGACCAGAGGGCCTCGTCCGGGGTCATCCCCATGTCCCGTACGGCCAGGGCGATGCAGAACGGCATCGAGCTGGTGAAGGACGAGCCGGGGTTGCAGTCCGTGGAGAGGGCGACGACGGCGCCCGCGTCGAGGAGGCGGCGGGCGTCGGGCCACGCGGCGCGGGTGGAGAACTCGGCGCCGGGGAGCAGCGTGGCGACCGTGGATCCGTTGGCAAGGGCGTCGACGTCGGCGTCGGTGAGATGCGTGCAGTGGTCGGCGGAGGCCGCGTCGAGTTCGACGGCGAGCTGGACGCCGGGCCCGTGGGTGAGCTGGTTGGCGTGGACGCGCGGCAGCAGGCCCGCGCGCTTGCCGGCGGTGAGGATCGTACGGGCCTGGTCGCCGTCGAAGGCGCCGCGCTCGCAGAAGACGTCGATCCAGCGGGCGTGCGGGGCGCAGGCGTCGAGCATCGGGCCGGTGACCAGGTCGACGTACGCGTCGGGGTGGTCGGCGAACTCGGGGGCCACGATGTGGGCGCCGAGATACGTCACCTCGTCGGTGTGGACGGAGGCGATGGTCAGGGCGCGGGCCTCGTCCTCGGTGGTGAGGCCGTAGCCGGACTTGATCTCGATGGTGGTGGTGCCCTGCCGGCGCGCTTCCGCGACGTAGCGGGCGACGTTGGCGTTCAGCTCGTTGTTCGACGCGGCGCGGGTGGCGGCGACGGTGGTGCGGATACCGCCGGCCGAGTAGCTCTGCCCGGACATCCTGGCGTTGAACTCGGCGGTGCGGTCGCCGGCGAAGACCAGGTGGGAGTGGGAGTCGACGAAGCCCGGGATGACCGCGCGACCGCCCGCGTCGAGGCGGTTGTCAGTGGTGGGTGCTTTGCTGGACGGACCGACCCAGCCGATGCGGTCACCGTCGATGACGATCGCCGCGTCCTGGATCAGACCGAGGGGACCCGCGCCGAGGGAGGGGTCGTTGGTGACGAGGGTGGCGATGTTGGTGATGGCCGTCGTGTCGGCCCTCTTCTTCCCGTCCGCCGGGTCGGGCGTGGCGCCGGGGATCGTCTCGGGGCTCATCTCGGGGAGGTTCTCCTTCGTCAGCCGCGCAGCGCGGCGATGCTGTCGGCCAGGGCCGACGGGACGTCGGGCACCGACTGGTGCACTCCGTCACGCACGACATGACGGCCGCCGACCACGGTGTGCCGGACGTCGGCACTGGTCGCCGCGAATACGACCGCCTCGGCGGCGAGCCGGGGCGGCGGCCCCGCCGTACGGACGGTGTCCAGCGCGATCGTGGTGAGGTCGGCGAGCGCGCCGGTCTCGATGCGCCCCGCCTCGTGCCAGCCGAGGGCCGCGTGTCCGTCGGCGGTGGCGGCGCGCAGCAGCTCGGCCGCCGACCAGTGGCCGCGGGCACGGCTGTGCAGCCGCTCGTCCAGCTCCATGGCGCGCGCCTCTTCGAGGATGTCGATGACGGCGTGGCTGTCGCTGCCGAGGGAGAGCGGGGAGCCGCCGCGCTGGAGCTGCAGGGCCGGGCCGATGCCGTCGGCCAGGTCCCGCTCGGTGGTGGGGCACATGCACACGCCGGTGGCCGAGCGGCCCAGGAGCCGCATGTCGCCGTGGGTGAGATGGGTGGCGTGGACGGCCGTGGTGTGCGGTCCCAGGACGCCGTGGTCGGCCAGCAGCGTGGTGGGGGTGAAGCCGTGGGCCTCGACGCAGGCGTCGTTCTCGGCGGTCTGCTCGGAGAGGTGGACGTGCAGCGGGGCGGTGCGGTCCTGCGCCCAGGCGGCGACCGTGGAGAGCTGGTCGACGGGCACGGCCCGTACGGAGTGGATGGCCGCGCCGATCCGGGTGTTGGCGTCGGCCTTGAGGTCGTCGGCGCGCTCCGCCCACCGCGCGGCGGTGCCGTCGCTGAAGCGCAGCTGGTGCCGGTTGGGCTGGGCACCGAAGCCGGCGGAGAGGTAGCAGGTGTCGAGGAGCGTGATGCGGATACCGGCCTCGGCGGCGGCCGCGATCAGCGCCTCGCCCATGGCGTTGGGGTTGTCGTACGCACCGCCGCCGGGGGCGTGGTGAAGGTAGTGGAATTCGCCGACGGCGGTGATGCCGGCGAGGGCCATCTCGGCGTAGGTCGCCCGCGCGAGCGCGAAGTAGCTCTCGGGGGTGAGCCGGTCGGCGACGCCGTACATGACCTCGCGCCAGGTCCAGAAGGAGTCCGGTGCCCGGTCCGCCCCGGCGGCCGGCCGGTCGTCGCCGAGGCCCGGCAGCGCGAGGCCGGGTGCGGCCTGCACGACGCCGCGCAGGGCGCGGTGGAAGGCGTGGCTGTGGGCGTTCGCGAGCCCGGGGAGGGTCAGTCCGCGCAGGGTCGTGGCGCCGGGCGGGGGAAGCGGGACCTCGGTGCGGACGGCCGTGATCCGCCCGTCCGTCGTCTCGATGGCCACGCCGTGCTCGACGCGGTCCTCGAGCCACGCGTGCTCCGCCCAGTAAGTCACCTGCACGCGAGACCCTCCAGTACGTCGGCGAGAGCGGTCACCCCGGCCAGGCAGTCGTCCTCGGCCGCCGTTTCGGCGGGTGAGTGGGAGACACCGGTCGGGTTCCGCACGAACAGCATGGCGGTGGGGATGACGCCGGACAAAATACCCGCGTCGTGTCCCGCTCCCGTCGGCAACACGGGCACATCGCCGAGCAGCTTCGCCAGCTCGTCGCGGAGGTCGTGCGCGAATTCCACCACCGGAGTGAACGATTCCCGGGTGACGCGGACGTCGACGCCGTCGCGGGCGCCGCGCTCGGCCGCCGCGCGTTCGATCTCCTCGACGACGGCGGCGAGGGTCTCCTCGTCGGCGGCGCGGGAGTCCAGCCAGCCGCGGACCAGGGAGGCGATGGCGTTCACGCCGTTCGGCTCGACGCTGACCTTGCCGAAGGTGGCGAGGGCACCGGCGGTCCGGGCCTTCTTGCGGGCGGCCAGCACCGTGTTGGCGTAGGTGAGCATCGGGTCGCGGCGGTCCTCGATGCGGGTGGTGCCGGCGTGGTTGGCCTCGCCGTGGAAGTCGAACCGCCAGCGGCCGTGCGGCCAGATGGCGGAGGCGACGCCGACGGCGTGGTCCGTGTGGGCGAGGGCGCGGCCCTGCTCGACGTGCAGTTCGACGAACGCGCCGATCCGGGCGAGGCGCTCGGGGTCCGCCCCGATGGTCTCCGGGTCGTACCCGGCGCGCTCCATGGCCTGCGGGAGCGAGACGCCGTCGGCGTCGCGCAGCGCGTGGGCCTTGTCGAGGGTGAGCTGCCCCGCGGTGAGCCGGGAGCCGACGCAGGCGAGCCCGAAGCGGGCGCCCTCCTCGTCGCCGAAGTTCACGATGGCCAGCGGGCGGGTGGGACGGGTGCCGCGGGCGCGGAGCTCGTCGAGGGCGGCGAAGGACGAGACGACGCCGAGGGGGCCGTCGAAGGCCCCGCCGTCCGGGACGGAGTCCAGGTGGGAGCCGGTGACGACGGCGTCCCCGGCGGCGGGGTCGCCGAGCCACGCCCACTGGTTGCCGTTGCGGTCCTGCTCGTAGGTCAGGCCGCGGGTCTCCGCCTGCGCGCGGAACCAGTCGCGGCAGTCGGCGTCGGCACCCGTCCAGGCGTAGCGGCGGTAGCCGCCGCTGTCCGCGTTGCGGCCGATGGGCAGCAGATCGCGCCACATCTCGTGGAACGACGGCCCGGGGTGCGAACCCCGGACGGGCCGGTCGGGCTGGGCGGCCTCGGTCACGACGCGTCGTCCTCGCGCATCGGGATGCGGACGTCCCGCTCCGCCGCGACGGACTCCGCGATGTCGTAGCCCGCGTCCACATGGCGGATCACGCCCATGCCCGGGTCGTTCGTCAGCACGCGGCGGATCTTCTCGCCCGCGAGGGCCGTGCCGTCGGCGACCGTGACCTGGCCCGCGTGGATGGAGCGGCCCATGCCGACGCCGCCGCCGTGGTGGAGGGAGACCCAGGACGCGCCGGAGGCGACGTTGACCATGGCGTTGAGCAGCGGCCAGTCGGCGATCGCGTCGGAGCCGTCGAGCATGGCCTCGGTCTCGCGGTACGGGGAGGCGACCGAGCCGCAGTCGAGGTGGTCGCGGCCGATGGCCAGCGGTGCGGCGAGCGTGCCGTCGGCCACCATCTCGTTGAAGCGCTCACCGGCCTTGTCGCGCTCGCCGTAGCCGAGCCAGCAGATGCGGGCGGGCAGGCCCTGGAAGTGGACCCGCTCGCCGGCCATCTTGATCCAGCGGGCGAGGGACTCGTTCTCGGGGAAGAGTTCGAGCATCGCCTTGTCGGTCTTGTGGATGTCGGCCGGGTCGCCGGAGAGCGCCGCCCAGCGGAAGGGGCCCTTGCCCTCGCAGAAGAGGGGGCGGATGTAGGCGGGCACGAAGCCGGGGAAGTCGAAGGCGCGGGCGTAGCCCGCGAGCTGGGCCTCGCCCCGGATGGAGTTGCCGTAGTCGAAGACCTCTGCGCCCGCGTCCATGAAGCCGACCATGGCCTCGACGTGCCGGGCCATGGACTCGCGGGCCCGCTGGGTGAAGTCGGCGGGCTTCTCGGCCGCGTAGGAGGCCATCTCGTCGAAGTCGACGCCGACGGGGAGGTAGGCGAGCGGGTCGTGGGCGCTCGTCTGGTCGGTGACGATGTCGATGGGGGCGTTCATCGCGAGGAGCTGCGGGAGCAGCTCGGCGGCGTTGCCGAGGACGCCGATGGACAGCGGACGGCGGGCGTCGCGGGCCTCGGTGGCCAGTTGGAGGGCGTGGTCGAGCGAGTCGGCCTTCACGTCCAGGTAGCGGTGCTCGATGCGGCGGTCGATGGCACGCGGGTCGCAGTCGATGCAGATGGCGACGCCGTCGTTCATGGTGACGGCGAGCGGCTGGGCGCCGCCCATGCCGCCGAGGCCGGCGGTGAGGGTGATGGTCCCGGCCAGGGTGCCGTTGAACTTCTTGGCCGCGACGGCGGCGAAGGTCTCGTAGGTGCCCTGGAGGATGCCCTGGGTGCCGATGTAGATCCACGAACCGGCGGTCATCTGGCCGTACATGGTGAGGCCGAGGGCCTCCAGCCGCCGGAACTCCTCCCAGTTGGCCCAGTCGCCGACCAGGTTGGAGTTGGCGATGAGGACGCGCGGCGCCCATTCGTGCGTCTGCATGACGCCGACGGGGCGGCCGGACTGGACGAGCATCGTCTCGTCCTGCTTGAGCGTGGTCAGGGTGCGGACCATGGCGTCGAAGGAGCGCCAGTCGCGGGCGGCCTTGCCGGTGCCGCCGTAGACGACGAGCTTGTCCGGGTGCTCGGCGACCTCGGGGTCGAGGTTGTTCTGCAGCATCCGCAGTGCGGCTTCCTGCTGCCACCCCCGGGCGGTGAGCTCGGTTCCTCGCGGCGCTCGCACGGGTCGCGGTCCTGACATGGGCCCTACCTCCCTGGCTCTGAATAGAACACTGCACATCTTGGGGCGCTGAATACAGCTAGTCAACAGGTGAGGGCGGGCGACCTCGTCCCGCGTCGGCGGGCCGACGGGTCCGGCCCGGCCGCCGGCCGGCCCCGCCACGCCCGGACCCGCCGCAAACCCTCCCGGGCCACGGCCTCAGGTGGTGGAGTGGAGTCATGACCGGGCAGAGCGCAGACGACAGGCGGGCGGTCGCCGTGGCGGCCGCGGTGGGGCAGGGGATCGTCGGGGCGGCGCACCCGGTGGCCGGATTGCTGGACGTGCGGGGCATCCGCGAGGCCGCCGCCGCGTTGCGGAGCGCCTTCGCGGAGGCCGGCGGGCACGTGGAGGTGCTGCATGCCTTCGCGGTGAAGGCCGCGGCTCTGGTGCCCGTGCTGCGGCTCCTCGCCGACGAGGGGCTGGGCTGCGAGGTCGCGAGCCCCGGGGAGCTGGCGCTGGCGCGCGCGGCCGGCGTGCCGGCGGGGCGCACCGTGCTGGACTCGCCCGCGAAGACCGGCGCCGAGCTGCGCGAGGCGCTGGCGCTCGGCATCGCCGTCAACGCCGACAGCCGCGAGGAGCTGGCCCGGCTGGACGCGCTGGTGCGGTCCGCGCCGACCGACTCGGCCCTGGGCGTACGGGTCAACCCCCAGGTCGGCTGCGGCAGCATCGACGCGCTGAGCACGGCCACGGAGACCTCGAAGTTCGGGGTGGCGCTGCGCGACGCGGGGGCCCGCGACTGGCTGATCCGCGCCTACGCGGAGCGGCCGTGGCTGACCCGTATGCACGCCCACGTGGGCTCGCAGGGCTGCCCCCTGGAGCTGATGGCCGAGGGGGTGCGGATCGCCTACGAGCTGGCCGAGGAGATCAACGGGGTCGTCGGGCGGCAGCAGATCGACACCCTGGACATCGGCGGCGGCCTGCCCGTCAACTTCGCGTCCGACGAGGTCACGCCCACCTTCCGGGACTACGCGCGGCTCCTGGCCGCGACCGTCCCGGGGCTGTTCGACGGGCGGTACGGGCTGGTCACCGAGTTCGGCCGGTCACTGCTGGCCAAGAGCGGCACGGTGCTGGCCCGGGTGGAGTACACCAAGTCCGCCGGGGGCCGGCGGATCGCGGTGACGCACGCGGGCGCCCAGGTCGCCACGCGCACGGTGTTCGCGCCGGAGTCCTGGCCACTGCGGGTGGCGGTGTTCGACGCGCTGGGACGGCCGAAGACGACCGAGCCGGTGCCGCAGGACATCGCCGGACCGTGCTGCTTCGCGGGCGACCTGGTCGCCGTGAACCGCCCGCTGCCCCTCCTGGAGGCCGGGGACCATGTCGCGCTGCTCGACACGGGCGCGTACTACTTCTCGAACCACTTCGCGTACAACTCGCTCCCCCGTCCGGGGGTTTACGGGTACGCGCTCGCAGAAGGCGGGAGTGACGGCGACGCCGTACGGTTCGCCCCGGTGCGGATGCCGCAGACGCTGGACGAGCTCGTGGCCGAGAGCGGTGAGGCGTGCGCCGCGGATCTCACGGCGCTGCGCTGAACCCCGGGCTCCGTCCCGGGCCCCGGTCCTCAATCACCGGACGGGCTGGAAACTCAACCTCGCGCGGAGCGCACCCGTTTCGCACCACCCGGCGCCGCGTCCCCCGCCGACAACCCGGTGGTCAAGTAGCCACGTACCGGCTTTCCGGCGGCGCTGCCGCGTGCCGAGTCCGTGCGGACCCACAGCAGCACCTCGCCGGCCCGTTCCAGGCCGCCCAGCCACAGGGCCTTGGCCCACAGGCCGACGCCCAGTCCGGCCATCGCCATGCCCGCCGCGGCCGGGACGGCGAAGGAGACGGCCACGGCGGTGAGGAAGGCCGCCGCGAGCCACCAGCGCCGGTGGCGCCGCCAGTTCCGTATCGTCACGGCGCGGTCCTGGAGGATGACGGACCGGCCCGCCCGCGACGCGCCGAGCGCGAGCTCGGCGTACCGTCTGCGTCGTGCCGCGAAGGCCACGCACCCCGCGACGATGAACAGCGCCGCCCCGGCGAGCACCCCGATCCGGCGTCCGGTGAGCCCCGGCACCAGCGCCCCGACGCCGGCACTCAGCACGCCCAGCCACCACAGCGGGCCGGCGGGTGCCCGTACGACCACCGCCACCCGCGCCAGCGCATACGCCCCGCGCCCCACGGCAGACCTCCTTGTGTCCTTGACTTCGCCTGTCCGCGCGGCACGCTAACCGACCAATCTGAGGACCGGCTGAGAACCCGCGCCCACCGGTGTCATACCCGGGTATCCCCCGCGAGTTGGCTCCGACGTATGACGCCCGGGCACCCGTTCGCTCCCTAAGGTCGGCTCATCAGCCGATCGGAAAGGAGCCGGGGATGCCTGCGTACGAGCGTGGTCTGAAGCGCCGGGCGGTCGTCGCGGCGGGGGTACTGGCCGTGACGAGCCTGCTGGGCACGACCGCCCCCAAAGCGGCCGCGCACGAGGCGGCCGGCGCGGGCCGCCCGCACGGGCAGTTGCCTGCGCCCACCGGCCCGTACGCCGTGGGCACCACCACCCGGCACCTGGTCGACGACAAGCGGCGGGACCCGTGGCAGCCCGAGCGGGGGCCCCGCGAGGTGATGGTGAGCTTCTGGTACCCGGCCGAACGGGGGCACGGCGGCCGGACGGCACCGCACATGGACGAGCGCGCGGCGGCCCACTTCGGCTCCGCCACCGGGGCGGGCTCCCTCAACTACGGCGTACCGGCGGGGAAGGCCGACTGGGCCGCCACGCGTACGCACGCGCGCGTGGACGCCCCCGTCGCCCGGGGCTCGGGCAGCTATCCGGTGGTGCTGTACTCGGCGGGCCTGGGCGACCCGCGCACCTGGAACACCGGCCTGGTGGAGGACCTGGCCTCGCGCGGCTATGTGGTCGTGACCGTCGACCACACCTACGACTCGTCGGAAGTGGCCCTGCCCGGCGGGCGGCTGGCGAAGTCCGTCCTGCCCGAGCTGGCCCAAAAGCCCGGTACCGACATCGGCGCCGTGCTGCGCAAGGCGATGAAGGCCCGGGTCGACGACACCCGCTTCGTCCTCGACACCCTCGGCGACGCCAAGCGACGCACGTCCCTCCCGCCCGGTCTCGCCAACACCATGGACCTGCGGCGCGTCGGCATGGCCGGGCACTCCGCGGGCGGCTTCACCGCGCTCCAGACCATGCACGACGACCGCCGGATCCGGGCGGCCGTCAACATGGACGGGACGCTGGAGTTCCCCGGGCCGGGCGGCTCCGGGAGCGAGCTGAGCACGGTGGCCCGTGACGGCCTGGACCGGCCGTTCCTGCTGATGGGCACGGAGAGCCCGGACTCCGGCGATCACCACCGGCAGCCGTCGTGGGCGGCCCTGTGGGAGAACTCGACCGGCTGGCGCGACGACGTGACGCTGCGCGGCTCGCGCCACGGCTCCTACACCGACGCCTCCGCGCTGCTGCCCTCCCTGGCGGCGCAGGGCGCGGTCCCCCCGGAGGCCGTCCGGGAGCGGCTCGGGACGGTCCGCCCGGAGCGCGCGGTGGCGGCGACGCGGACGCACGTCGCCGCGTTCTTCGACCGGTTCCTGAGGAGCCGCGCCTAGCCCTGCGGGCCGCCTCAGGTGCACCTCCGCTGCGCGGCGGTGTCCTCAATCACCGGACGGGCTGCTGTGCTGTGTCCTCAATCGCCGGACAGGCTTGGCGGCTGAGCTCAGCCCAATCAAGCCCGTCCGGCGATTGAGGACGCGCCCGCAGGGCGCCCGCCGCCGCAGGCGGCATGACGGCCCGCAGGGGCGAGGTCACTCCACGAACAGCCCCCGCGCAGCGGCCTTCGTATCGAACTCCTCCAGCCGCGCCTGCGCATCCGGCAGCGCGTCGCACATCGCCTCCAGCAGCACCCGCCCCAGAAGCATCGGCGCGCACGCCGTGTCGAAGGCGAGGCCCGTGCCGACGGCGGCGGGGAGCAGGTGGTCGGTGTGGCCCGCGACGGGGGCGAAGGTGGAGTCGGCGACGGTGACGACGGTCAGCCCCGCGCCCCGCGCGTACTCCAGCGCCTCGACCACCTCGCGCGGGTGGCGGGGCAGCGCGAAGCACAGCAGGGCACTCGCCCCCGCCCGTACGGCGGCGTCGATGCGGTCGGCGAGCAGGGTGCCGCCCTCGTCGAGGAGCCGGACGTCGGGGTGGACCTTGCGAGCGAAGTAGACGAAGCCGCCCGCCTGGGCGGCCGCCGCGCGCAGACCGAGCACGGGCAGCGGCCGGGAGGCGGCGAGCAGCCGCCCGGCCCGGGCGACGGGGGCCGGGTCGGCGAGCAGCGAGGCGAGATGGCGGAGATTGTCGATCTCCGCGTGCACGGCCTGCTGGTACTCGTTGTACGAGCCCTCGCCGGGCGCCTCGGCGGCGGGCACGACATCGCGCAGATGGCGGCGCAGGGCGGGGTAGCCGTCGAAGCCGAGGGCGACCGCGAAGCGGGTCACCGACGGCTGGCTGACGCCCGCCAGCTCGGCCAGCTCGACGCTGGAGAGGAAGGGCGCGTCGGCCGCCCGCCGCACCATGCAGTGGGCGATGCGACGCTGGGTCGGCGTCAGCCGGTGCCCCTCGAAGAGCTTCTGCAGGCGTGCGGTGGCTTCCGGTTCGCCCCCGGTCTCCGTCATCGGGCCCTCCATGGTGTTCGACGGTTCACTCGACCTCGGACCTCCATTCAGATGGCCCTGACTCTGCATGAATATATGCAGCGCGCTGCCGCCGTCCACTGCGGCGCCCTACAGCGGCGGCAGCAGCTTCTTCTGCGGCTTGCCCATCGCATTGCGCGGCAGCGCTTCCAGGAAGCGGATCCGACGCGGCCGCTTGTGCACGGACAGATGCCCGGCCACGAAGTCGATCAGTGCCTTCTCGCTCACGTCGTCGGCCACGACATAGGCGACGATCTCCTGGCCCAGGTCCTCGTGCGGGGCCCCGACGACGGCCGCCTCGCGCACCGCCGGGTGGTCCAGCAGCGCGTTCTCCACCTCGCCCGCCCCGACGCGGTAGCCGCCCGACTTGATCAGGTCGGTGGAGGCCCGGCCCACGATGCGGTGCGAGCCGTCCGGCTCGATGGCGGCGATGTCGCCGGTGCGGAACCAGCCGTCGTCCGTGTACGCGGCCGCCGTCGCCTCCGGGCGGCCCAGATACCCGGTGAACAGCGTCGGCCCGGCCACCTCCAGCTCGCCGATCTCCGCGCCGTCCTCCGCCACCACGCGCGTGCGCACCCCGGACAGCGGCAGCCCGACCGAGCCGGGCCGGCGCTCCCCGTCGGCCCGCGCGGAGACGGTGATCAGGGTCTCGGTCATGCCGTACCGCTCGACGGGCCGCTGCCCGGTGAGCCGTTCCAGGTCCCGGAAGACGGGCGCGGGCAGGGCCGCGCTGCCCGACACCAGCAGCCGCGCCCCGCTCAGCGCCCGCGCGGCGTCCGGTTCGCGGACGACGCGGGACCACACGGTCGGCACCCCGAAGTACAGGCTGCCGCCGGCCGCCGCGTACGCCTGCGGGGTCGGCCTGCCCGTGTGCACCAGGCGGCATCCGGTGCGCAGCGCGCCCAGGACACCCAGCACGAGGCCGTGCACATGGAAGAGCGGCAGCCCGTGCACGAGCGTGTCCTCCGCCGTCCACTGCCAGGCCTCCGCGAGCCCGTCCAGGCCCGCCGCCACCGCGCCGCGCGGGATCAGCGCCCCCTTGGGCGCCCCCGTCGTCCCGGAGGTGTAGAGGATCAGAGCGGTCGTCTTCGGGTCCTCCGCCACGGCGGAGAAGTCGGCGCGCTCCCGCGGGTCCACCGGAACATCGGCGTCCGCTTCGCCGCCCAGGACGAGTTCGGCGCCGGAGTCCCGCAGGATGTGCTCCCGCTCCGCGGGTCCGGCGTCGGGCGGCAGCGGCACCACGGGCACACCGGCGAGCAGCCCGCCCACGACGGCCACGACCGTCGCCGCGGTCGCGTCGGCCCGCACGGCCACCGAGGCCGCGCCCGCGATCCGGGACGCCACCGCGCCCGCGGCACCCAGGAGTTCCTCCCGCGAGAGGGACTGCCCGGCGACGGTCAGGGCGTCCGCCCGGTCGACGGCCCCGGGCCCGGCGAGGGACGACAGCAGAGGTTCGGGCACGGACTGCTCCTTCCACGGGGGCCCTCGCGTGGCGGGGACTTCCCCTACTGCGGATACGGGTGCTGGCCCCACTGACCGCGGGGCCCCAGTGACCGTACCGTTGCGGGCATGATGGCCCGCGACCCCGAGCTGAAAAAGGAACTCGACGCGACCCTCCAGACCCGTAAGGAGCTGGGGTCGGAGTACGAGTCGGAACTCATCGACGCATTCCTGGAGAAGGTCGAGCGGAAAGTCGAGCAGAAGATCGACGGCACGGTCGACAAGCGGGTGCGACGGCACCTCGCCGAACAACAGATGACGGTCGCCCGCGGCGGCCGTCCCCGCGCGGGCGATCCCGACCCGGGCGGCTTCGGCGAGCGCTTCGGCTTCGCCGCGGTCTCGCTGGTCCTGGCGATCCCGCTGTCCGCCATCGCCGTGGTCAACGCGGGCCTGTCCGGCCTGCTGGTGAGCTGGGCGGGCATCGTCGGCGTCAACCTGGCCCAGTCGGCGGGAGGTTCTTCCTGGCTCCGCGGCCGCAAGAAGGAAACGGACTGGGAGTAGGGGGGACCGCCGCACCACCGGCCGAGGCCAGGGTCGGGACGACGGCGGTCCCCCATCAGGACGCGGCCCGAACCGGCCGAACCGGCGTCCGCGTCCGGGCGGCCGTGGAGTCCGGGAGCCGCTCCGGAATTCCTGCCGCCGTTCGTGGTGCCGGCCCGGGCGGTGAGCCCGTGCCGACACCCCTCACTATGCCGGACCGTTGTTAAGTCCGTGCTGCCAGCACGTGACTTGTACGTGCCTTTGACGGCCCGTCCGTTGGCCGGCAGGCCACCGGCGTTACTTGGAGCCCGCGCCCTCCGCCAGGAAGGCCAGCAGGTCCTGACGGCTCACCACACCGGTCGGCTTGCCCTCGACGAGGACGACCGCCGCGTCGGCCTGGCCGAGTACGGCCATCAGGTCCGCGACCGGCTCGCCGGAGCCGACCTGCGGCAGCGGCGGGCACATGTGCTTCTCCAGCGGGTCGGAGAGGGAGGCGCGCTGGGCGAACAGCGCGTCCAGCAGCTCGCGCTCCACGACCGAGCCGATGACCTCGGCGGCCATGACATCGGGGTGCCCCGCTCCCGGCTTCACGATGGGCATCTGCGAGACGCCGTACTCGCGGAGCACCTCGATGGCCTCACCCACGGTCTCCTCGGGGTGCATGTGCACCAGCGAGGGCATGTCGCCCTCCTTGCGGCGCAGCACGTCGGCGACGCGCGCGGCGTCGCCGGCCTCCTCGAGGAAGCCGTAGTCCGCCATCCACTCGTCGTTGAAGATCTTGCTGAGGTAGCCGCGGCCGCTGTCGGGCAGCAGGACGACGACCACGTCGTCCGGGCCGAGCCCCTCCGCGGCGCGCAGGGCGCTGACGACCGCCATGCCGCAGGAGCCGCCGACGAGCAGGCCCTCCTCCTTGGCGAGACGGCGCGTCATCTGGAAGGCGTCCTTGTCGGAGACCGCGATGATCTCGTCGGTCACCGTGCCGTCGTAGGCGGACGGCCAGAAGTCCTCACCGACGCCCTCGATCAGGTACGGACGGCCGGAGCCGCCGCTGTAGACCGAGCCCTCCGGGTCCGAGCCGATGACCTTGACCCGGCCGCCGCTGATCTCCTTGAGGTAGCGGCCGGTGCCGCTGATCGTGCCGCCGGTGCCGACGCCCGCGACGAAGTGGGTGATCTTCCCCGCCGTCTGCTCCCACAGCTCGGGGCCGGTGGACTCGTAGTGGGAAAGGGGGTTGTTCGGGTTGCTGTACTGGTCCGGCTTCCAGGCGTTGGGCGTCTCCGCGACGAGCCGGTCGGAAACGTTGTAGTAGGAGTCCGGGTGCTCGGGGTCCACCGCGGTCGGGCAGACCACGACCTCCGCACCGTAGGCCCGCAGCACATTGATCTTGTCAGTGGAGACCTTGTCCGGGCAGACGAAGATGCACTTGTAACCCTTCTGCTGAGCCACGATCGCAAGGCCCACGCCCGTGTTGCCGGACGTCGGCTCGACGATCGTGCCGCCGGGCTTCAGCTCCCCGGACTTCTCGGCGGCCTCGATCATCCGCACGGCGATACGGTCCTTCACCGAGCCGCCGGGGTTGAAGTACTCGATCTTGGCAAGCACGGTGGCTTGAAGGCCTTCGGTCACGCTGTTGAGCTTCACGAGCGGGGTGTTGCCAACGAGCTCAATCATCGAATCGTGATACTGCACGGTGATCTCCGCGGTCGGGGGTACTAGCGGTCGTCGCGTACCCGTACATCCAGCCTATTGCGCCGCCGAGTGCACTAGCGGCGCGTTGCGCGGGCGGGCGCTCGGGGCAACAAGCTGTTAGCACGGTCGGGCAAGGGTGCACGGCGGTGGATCGGGAGGAGGCCCGGGCCTATGTCCATGTCGAGGGCGAGGGTCGCACGGCGGATCGCGTCCGCCGCCGCGTACGGCGGCGGCGGGGTCGGACTGCTGGGCGGGGCGGCGCTGGGCGTGCTGCTCACGGAGGTCGCGCTGGCCAGGCGGGTGGTCGGCGGGCACAACGACGCCCCGCCACGCGCGGACGGCCGCTACGGGTCCTCCTTCGTCCACCGGCTGGGGCACGAGCCGCTGCTGCTGGGTGTGCTCGGCGACTCCACGGCCGCCGGACAGGGCGTGCACCGCCCCCGGCAGACGCCGGGGGCTCTGCTGGCCTCGGGGCTCGCCGCGGTCGCGGAGCGGCCCGTGGAGCTGCGCAACGTGGCGCTGTCGGGTGCGCAGTCGCACGACCTGGAGCGGCAGGTCACCATGCTGCTGTCCGACCCGGCCCGCACCCCCGACGTCTGCGTGATCATGATCGGCGCGAACGACGTCACCCACCGGATGCCCTTCGCCCGGTCCGTGCGGCTGCTCTCCGACGCGGTGCGCAGACTGCGGGAGGCGGGCTGCGAGGTGGTCGTGGGCACCTGCCCCGACCTGGGCACGCTGGAGCCGGTGTACCAGCCGCTGCGCTGGCTGGCCCGGAAGCTCAGCCGCCAGCTGGCGGCGGCGCAGACCATAGGGGTGCTGGAGGCGGGTGGCCGCACGGTGTCACTGGGCGCGCTGCTGGGGCCGGAGTTCGAGCAGAACCCGCGGGAGCTGTTCGGGCCGGACAACTACCACCCCTCGGCCGAGGGGTACGCGACGGCGGCCATGGCGGTGCTGCCCACCCTGTGCGCGGCGCTGGGCTACTGGCCGGAGGACGAGGAGCGGCCGGACGCGACCCGCCGCGAGGGCATCCTGCCCGTGGCCCGGGCGGCCGCGGAGGCGGCGGCCGAGGGCGGTACGGAGGTCACGGCGACCCGCGGCCGGTGGGCCCTGCTCAAGCACCGCAGGCGGCAGCGGCTGCCCGCGCACACGGAGGCCACGCCCCACCACGTCTGGTCCCGGGCGCGGCGCGAGGCGTGAGCGGCGGGGCGGTCACCGCGATGCCGGGTGACCGCCCCGCCCCCCTGAGCAGCCGCTTAGAAAAGAGGCCCGCATCACAGCACGCAGTCAGTGACCATGGCCCTACGTGCGGGTAACTTCCAGTTGAGTCCAGCCTTTCGCGCCCCTTGGAGCCGTGATGCCCGAAGCCGTGATCGTCTCAACCGCCCGCTCCCCCATCGGCCGCGCCTTCAAGGGCTCGCTGAAGGACCTGCGCCCCGACGATCTGACCGCCACGATCATCCAGGCGGCGCTCGCCAAGATCCCCGAGCTCGACCCGCGCGACATCGACGACCTGATGCTCGGCTGCGGTCTGCCCGGCGGCGAACAGGGCCACAACCTGGGCCGCATCGTGGCCGTGCAGATGGGCATGGACCACCTGCCGGGCTGCACGATCACCCGTTACTGTTCCTCGTCGCTCCAGACCTCGCGGATGGCGCTGCACGCCATCAAGGCGGGCGAGGGCGACGTCTTCATCTCGGCGGGCGTCGAGATGGTCTCCCGGTCCGTCAACGGCTCCTCCGACGGCATGCCCGGCACCCACAACCCGCTCTTCGCGGACGCCGAGGCCCGCACCGCCGAGCGCGCCGCGCAGGAGGGCACGGACTGGCACGACCCGCGCGAGGACGGCCTCATCCCGGACGCGTACATCGCGATGGGGCAGACGGCCGAGAACCTGGCCCGCCTCAAGGGTGTGACCCGCCAGGACATGGACGAGTTCGGCGTGCGGTCGCAGAACCTCGCCGAGGAGGCCCTCAAGAACGGCTTCTGGGCCCGTGAGATCACCCCCGTCACCACCCCGGACGGCACGGTCGTCTCCAAGGACGACGGCCCGCGCGCGGGAGTGACCCTGGAGGGCGTCTCGGGCCTGAAGCCCGCCTTCCGCCCCGACGGCCTGATCACGGCGGCCAACTGCTGCCCGCTCAACGACGGCGCCGCCGCCCTGGTGATCATGTCCGACACCAAGGCGCGCGAGCTGGGCCTGACCCCGCTCGCCCGGATCGTCTCGACCGGCGTCTCGGGCCTGTCCCCCGAGATCATGGGCTACGGGCCGGTGGAGGCCAGCAAGCAGGCCCTGAAGCGGGCCGGGCTGGGCATCGGCGACATCGACCTGGTCGAGATCAACGAGGCGTTCGCGGCGCAGGTCATCCCCTCGTACCGGGACCTCGGCATCGACCTGGACCGCCTGAACGTCAACGGCGGCGCCATCGCCGTGGGTCACCCCTTCGGTATGACCGGCGCGCGCATCACGGGCACGCTCATCAACTCGCTGCAGTTCCACGACAAGCAGTTCGGTCTGGAAACGATGTGCGTGGGCGGCGGCCAGGGCATGGCGATGGTGATCGAGCGGCTGAGCTGATCCGCAGCGGAGGGTAGGGGTCACCGACCGCATCGCTATGCGGCTCCGCCGCGTGGCGAGGTGGCACCTGCCCGCAGCGGAGGATCGGCTCAGCCGCGACCAGAAAGCACGAGCGGCTGAGCTGATCACATCTGATCAGGGCTGACCTGCGGGTCTGTCGAGCGACGCACATCTGACCCCATATCGGCCTCCGGCGTGGCCGTGCGGGAACGTGACCGAATCTCCCCCAGGATGTGACCAATGTCCCGGGGGAGATTCGTTTCCCCAGGTCAGAGTCGTTGAAGGAACAACGTCCAGGCCCTTGGACCCGCCCGTTTCATGACGTTTTGCACTACGCTCCGGGGGCATCGCGCGCGAAGCTGAGGTAGGAATTCGGGGGATCTATTGCAACCGGGAGTACGTCAGTGAGCGCCATGTCCCTTGCCCTGCTGCTTGCCGCTGCCACCGCGACGGCGGCGGGCGCCGCCGCCCTTCACACCACACGCGGTCTGCGCCGGCAGATCACCGCCCTGCGCAGCGAGCTGGCGGCCGCCACCGCGGACCGCCCGGTCCACGCCCCCGTGCCCGCCGCCCGTACCGCCCCCGTGGCGGAGCTCTCCGAGATACGCGCGGCCGTCGCCGACGCGCTCGCCGAGGAGCGCGAGCGGGAGCTGGCCGAGGCCCGCGCCTTCTGGGCGGCGCAGGAGGCCCGGGACGCCGCCGACGCCCCCTCCCTGCTGGGCGGCCTGGCCGGCCTCGGGGACGACCTGCTGACGCCCGACGGCCCCTACAGCGGGCTCTTCGTGCCCCGCCAGGCGGACCTCGCCGGTCTGGAGCCGCTGACGGGCACCGACCCGCTGACGGAGGCGGCCGAGGCCGTCGCCGACGCGGAGGCCGCCGAATCGCCCGAGCTGGCCGCCGCGCGCCGCCGCCACCCCTCGCACCCGGACTTCTCGCCGTTCCCCCAGATCGACGACCACGAGCGCACCGTCGAGCGCCTCGCCGAGCTGGCGGAGACCCGGATGCCGCTGGCCGACGTCCGCCCCGGACCGCTCGGCACCCTCGACGTGTACGTCTTCGCCGACGGCACCACGATCTGCATGACGCCGGGCCACCGCGAGACCGCCGAGCGGCTCGCGGACGCGCTGCGCACCGGCGACGCCCCCGTCCTGCTGGGCGGTTCCGGGGTCTCCGGCGCGTACGCCCTGACGTTCGGCTGCGCGTCGGGGAACGTCTACGTCCTCGCCGACCGCGTCATCGCCTCGCTGTAGCCCCTCACGGGCCCGGCAGCGGCCGTACGGGCTCCCGCCCGCCCTCGGGGGCCGGCAGCCCTTCCGCCGCCCTCCGTAAGGCGTTTACAGGCCGCAGCGCTTCGCCGCGGCCTCGACGAGGGCCACGGCCTCGGCCACCCCCGGGCCCGTCGCGGCCGGATCCCCACCGCCGACGGCCAGCGCTTCGGCCAAATCGTGGCCGGCCACGGCCACTTGGTCGGCGACCGCGAACATGCCGGCCTCCGGCATCTCCCGGGGCGCGGGCGTCCCCGGCTCCTCGACGGCTTGCGTCCAGGCGGCCAGCTCTCGGGCCAGGGCCAGCGCTTCCGCCGCCGCCCCCCGGCTCAGTCGGGACTGCGGCAGGGCACGCAGCCGGTCGGCGAAGGCGTCCACAGCGGCCAGAAGAGGCGTCACATCATCCACGCCGCGAGCCTATGCGCCGCCCACCGACTGTTGCCAACGCCTGAACACTCAGGCACGGTGACATGAAGGACCATCATTCGACGCGTCCGGAGGCGCCGATGACCCACGTCTTCTCCGACGAGACCCACCGGAATCTGCTCTCCCGAATCCCCCATTGCACCGGCCGCGAGATCGCCGACTGGCTGCGCACGGTCGACGAAGGCCCCTCTCTCTTCCGCTTCGAGGAGAAGGTGAGCTGGCTGCGGGGAGAGCACGACCTCGCATACGGCCACGCCAAGGCGATCGTCCACGAGTACGACCTCCGGCGGGCGGCGCGGAAGCTGGGATAGCCGCACACCCGGCGAAACGACCCCCGACAGACGACGAAGGGCCCGGGAAGGCGATGCCTTCCCGGGCCCTTCCGGTCACCATGGGCGACCGGGGTCCAGCTGCTCGTTCCGTCAGTCGCTGTTCAGCAGCGAGATCAGCCGGAGCATCTCGGTGTAGATCCACACGAGCGAGAGCGTCAGACCGAAGGCCGCCAGCCAGGACTCCTCGCGGGGAGCGCCGTAGCGGACGCCGTCCTCGATCTGCTTGAAGTCCAGCGCGAGGAACGCCGCGCCGAGCAGCACGCCGATGATGCCGACGACGATGCCCAGGCCACCGGTGCGGAAGCCGAGGCCGTCGCCACCGCCGAAGACGGCGAAGAGCATGTTGACGGCCATCAGCAGCACGAAGCCGATCGCGGCCGCCATCACGAAGCGGACGAACCTGCGGTCGACCCGGATGAGACGGGTCTTGTAGGCGATGAGGACACCCACGAAGACGGCGGTCGTACCCAGCACCGCCTGCATCGGGGCGCCCTGCGCGACGTTGTTGTAGACCTGGCTGATCACACCGAGGAACAGGCCCTCGAAGACGGCGTAGCCGAGGATCAGCGCGGGGACGGGCTTGGCCTTGAACGCCTGGATGAAGCCGAGCACCATCGCGACGAGACCGGCACCGAATCCGAGCGCCACGGGCAGCTCGAGCGCCCAGGCCAGACCGGCGGCGACGACGACCGCACCCAGCGTGATGGCGGTGCGCGAGACGACGTCGTCCATGGTCATCCGACCGGGCTGCGCCGGCGCCTGCGGGGCACCGTGCTGCAGGTCGGGACCACCGGTCGCGTACGGGTTCGCCGCGTACGGGTTGGTGGGCTCGGCGTACGGGTTGGTCGCGTAGGGGTTGCCCTGGGTCGCGGCCCCGGCCTGCGGCCCCGCGTTGAAGCCCGCGTAGCCGCCGTTGTCGCGGCTGAACCCCCGTCGCGAGAAGACCGGGTTGCTGCTCCTCATTTCACTCCTCCATGGCCACCCTGCGCGGCCTTGCGACAAGGGTAATAGGTAGGCAAAGAAATGGCCCTCCTGCTTGGGGACGATCTTTTCTTTGCGCGTCTTCCCTGACAACGCAAACCGAAGCCGGTCGGTTCCACGTGACGCGTCGCACACCGAGAAACGGTGGGGTACATTCCGCTTCCGGCGGAGACCGCGCCCGTGTGTGGATACAGCACGGTGCGCGTTGGTGCCCGGAACCGGACTCGAACCGGCACGGCCGTAAGGCCAGCGAGGTTTAAGCTCGCCGTGTCTGCATTCCACCATCCGGGCAGAGCTCTCGGGCCGTAACGGGCTGGGAGGCGCGCGCGCCTCACCAGAAGAGAGCAGGACGAGCCTATCCGGGGAGCGCCCCCCAAACAGCGGAACGATGACCCGAGGTTGTCTTATTTTATTGGCAACTGAGGGCCTATCAGTGCAGGGATGTCGCCATTGGCACATGCCAGAGGCCGATCTCCCCCGTTCATCCCCCCGCCCCTCGCGCCGTCCGCAATTGTCGCAATCTCGTCTCCGGCACTCGGGGGCACCCTCCTACCAAAGGATGACGAACCGCTCGGCGGCTACCCCTTGAGTCTGTCCCGGGAACGGGAGCTGGGTCTGATCCCGGCGGCGGATCGGCACAGGACGATGGAGATACGACCCCGCCCTCGTCCTGACAGGAGTGCTCCACCGTGACCACCACCCCCTTCGGCGCCCAGACCGCCGTCCGCACCACCGCGGTGGCGGCCCGCGCCACGGACCTCACCAAGGTCTACGGACAGGGCGAGACCCAGGTGGTCGCCCTGGACGCCGTGTCCGTGGAGTTCCGTCAGGCCGAGTTCACCGCGATCATGGGCCCGTCCGGCTCCGGCAAGTCGACGCTCATGCACTGCATGGCGGGCCTCGACTCCGTCTCCGGCGGCTCGGCGCGGATCGGCGACACCGAGCTCACCTCGCTGAACGACAAGAAGCTCACCCGGCTGCGCCGCGACAAGATCGGCTTCATCTTCCAGGCGTTCAACCTGCTGCCGACGCTGAACGCCCTGGAGAACATCACGCTCCCCATGGACATCGCCGGCCGCAAGCCCGACAAGCAGTGGCTGGACATGGTCGTCGACACCGTCGGTCTCTCCGGGCGGCTCAAGCACCGGCCCAACCAGCTCTCCGGCGGCCAGCAGCAGCGCGTGGCCGTGGCCCGCGCCCTGGCCGGCCGCCCCGAGATCATGTTCGCCGACGAGCCGACCGGAAACCTCGACTCCCGCTCCGGCGCCGAGGTGCTGGGCTTCCTGCGCAATTCGGTGCGCGAGCTGGGCCAGACCGTGGTGATGGTCACCCACGACCCCGTCGCCGCCTCCTACGCCGACCGGGTCGTCTTCCTCGCCGACGGCCGCATCGTCGACGAGCTGCGCGAGCCCACCGCCGACGCGGTCCTCGACCGCATGAAGCGCTTCGACGCCAAGGGCCGCACGAGCTGAGGACCGGGAAACACCCCTGGACCGCCCGTAGCCCCCTCCCTCTCGTCCCCCTCGCCCCTCACCCGTCACAGGGACGAGGGAACCCCACTCAGGACTGACCATGTTCCGTACCGCCTTGCGCAATGTGCTCGCGCACAAGGCCCGGCTGCTGATGACCGTCCTCGCCGTCATGCTCGGCGTGGCCTTCGTCTCCGGCACCCTGGTCTTCACCTCGACCATCTCGGATGCCTACCAGAAGAGCTCCCAGAAGGGCTTCACCGGCGTCGACGTCGCCATCCAGCCCCACCGGGAGGACGGCGACAAGGGCAAGCCCGGTGCCGCGCCCGACCTCGCCCAGGGCCTGCTCGACCGGGCCGCGAAGGTGCCGGGCGCGGCCTCGGCCACCGGCTCCGTCAACGGCTTCGCCGCGATATCGGACAAGAAGGGCAAGCTCGTCGGTGAGGGCTTCGCCTCCGCCGGTGCCAACTACTACCCGGGCGCCGGCGGCAAGGACCCCCGCTACCCGATGAAGAGCGGCCGCGCGCCGCAGGCCAAGGGCGAGATCGCCCTCGACGCCACCACCGCCGACCGCACGGGCTACAAGGTCGGCGACACCGTCCGGGTCTCCGTGAACGGCCCGGTGCTGCCGCAGAAGGTCACCGGCATCTTCACCACCGACGACGGCAACGTCGCCGCCGGTGGCAGCCTCGCCCTCTTCGACACCCCGACCGCGCAGAAGCTCTACGCCAAGCCCGGCCGCTTCAGCGAGATCGACGTGAAGGCCGCCCCCGGCACCTCCCAGACCGCGCTCAAGGCCGAGCTGGACAAGATCCTGCCGCGCGACGCCGAGGCCACCACCGGCAAGAAGCTCGCCGACGACCAGGCGAAGATCATCGCCACCGGCATGGACGGCATGAAGGACGCCCTGCTGATCTTCGCGGGCATCTCCCTCTTCGTGGGCATCTTCATCATCGCCAACACCTTCACCATGCTGGTCTCCCAGCGCACCAAGGAGCTGGCGCTGATGCGGGCGGTCGGCGCGAGCCGCCGCCAGGTCACCCGCTCCGTGCTCATCGAGGCGTTCGTCGTCGGCGCGGTCGCGGCCGTCGCGGGCCTCGTCGCCGGCATCGGCATCGGCGCCGGTCTGCGCGCCCTGATGAACGGCACCGGGGCCACCGTCCCCGACGGACCGCTCGTGATCCCGCCGTCCGCGGTCATCAGCTCGCTGGTCGTCGGCATCGTCGTGACGATGCTCGCCGCCTGGCTGCCCGGCCGCCGGGCTGCGAAGATCCCGCCGGTCGCCGCCATGAACAGCGTGCACGCCGTGGCCACCACCCGGTCGCTCGTGGTCCGCAACTCCATCGGCGCCGTCCTCTCCGCCGCCGGTGTCGCGCTCGTCCTCGTCTCGAAGACCCAGTCGATCCTCGGCATCGGCGCCGCGCTGCTGCTCATCGGCGTCTTCGTGCTCACCCCGCTGCTGTCCCGCCCGCTGATCGCCGCCGCGGCCCCCGTGCTGCGCGTCTTCGGGATCTCCGGCAAGCTCGCCCGGCAGAACGCGGTCCGCAACCCGCGCCGCACCGCCGCCACCGCCTCGGCCCTGATGATCGGCCTCACCCTGATCACCGGTCTGACCGTGATCGCGGGCAGCGTGTCCCAGGCCATCGACAAGATGGCCACGGACGCCATCAAGGCCGACTACATCATCTCCATGGCGAGCCAGACCCCGCTCTCCCCGGACGTCGAGAAGAAGCTGTCCGCGCTGGACGAGGTCACCGCCGCCACCCCGCTGCGCCAGTCCCCGTCCCGGATCGACGGCGACTTCCAGCAGCTCGTCGGGGTCAACGGCAAGACCGTCGCCGACCTCACCAAGCTCGACTTCACCAAGGGCTCGTTCGCCGGCCTCTCCGGCAACAAGGTCGTCGTCGACGACAAAACCGCCCGCAGCTACGGCTGGAAGCTCGGCTCGACCCTCGATGCCACCTACGAGGACGGCAAGCGCGGCAAGCTCACCGTCTCGGGCGTCTACAAGGGCAACGACCTGATGCGCGGCATCATGGTGGACACCAAGACCCTGGCCCCGCACCAGAGCGAGATCGCCGACCAGCAGGTCATGGTCAAGACCAAGACCGGTACGAGCGAGGCGGCCGAGGAGTCGCTGCGCAAGGCCCTCGGCGACAACCCGGCCATTTCGATCCAGACCAAGAAGGACGTCTCCGAGAGCATCGCCGGCGCGATCAACCTGATGCTCAACATGCTCTACGGGCTGCTCGCGATGGCCGTGATCGTCGCGGTGCTCGGCGTCGTCAACACCCTCGCGATGTCGGTCTTCGAGCGGTCGCAGGAGATCGGCATGCTGCGCGCCATCGGCCTGGACCGCAAGGGCATCAAGCGGATGGTGCGGCTGGAGTCGCTGGTCATCTCGCTCTTCGGCGGTGTGCTCGGCATCGGACTCGGCGTCTTCTTCGGCTGGGCGGCCGGCGAGCTGATCCGCAATGCCATGGCCACCTACGAGCTGGTGCTCCCCTGGGGCCGCATGGGGATCTTCCTGCTGCTGGCCGCCGCCGTGGGCGTGCTGGCCGCGCTGTGGCCCGCCCGCCGGGCGGCCCGGCTGAACATGCTCTCGGCCATCAAGGCCGAGTAGCGGGCGCGGGCGTCGCGGCCGGCCCGAATCCGGCCGCGACGCCCGTCACGAAGGCCCGGCCCGCGCGACCTCCCGTCGCGCGGGCCGGGCCTTCTTCGTACGGGCTCAGCCCCGCCACTCCCGGGTCCGCAGCGACAGCCCGGACGCCCCGGACTCGGGCGTACGGACCGCCAGCACCTGGTTGACCCCTATCCGGTTGCGCTCGAAGGACAGCGCGGACGCGGCCATGTAGAGCCGCCAGACCCGGGCGCGGCCGGGCGAGCTGAGCCGGACGGCCTCGTCCCAGTGGGCCTCCAGATTGGCCACCCAGCGGCGCAGCGTCAGGGCGTAGTGCTCGCGCAGCGCCTCCACGTCGCGGACCTCGAACCCGGCGCGCTCCAGCTGCCCGACGGTCCGGCCGACGGGCGCGAGCTCCCCGTCGGGGAAGACGTAGCGGTCGATGAACTCGTCGACCTCGTACGCCCCCTCGTCCCTCAGCGGCCGCCGGGCGATCTGGTGGTTGAGCAGCCGGCCGCCGGGCTTCAGCAGCCCGTACAGCTCGGCGGCGTACTCGGCGTAGCGCGCAGAGCCGACGTGCTCGGCCATGCCGATGGAGGAGATGGCGTCGAAGGGCCCGTCGAAGGTCTCGCGGTAGTCCTGGACCCGTATCTCGACGCGGTCCGCCAGCCCGGCCTCGGCGACCCGCTTACGGGCGTACGCGGCCTGCTCCTCGGAGAGCGTGATGCCCACCGCGCTCACCCCGTACTCGCGGGCGGCGTGCAGCACCATCGAGCCCCAGCCACAGCCGACGTCCAGGAGCCGCTGTCCGGGTTCGAGGGCCAGCTTGCGGCAGACGAGGTCGAGTTTGGCGTGCTGGGCCTCTTCGAGGGTGGAGTCCGAACTCTCCCAATAGGCGCAGGAGTAGACCATCGAGGGGCCGAGGACCCGCTCGTAGAAGGTGTTGCCCACGTCGTAGTGGTGGCTGATGGCCGCCTTGTCACGGCGCAGGGTGTGCAGCGGGCCGCCGCGGGGGCGGGGCGCCTCCTCGGGCGGCGGTGACGGCGGCAGCCAGGGCCCGGCGATCTTGATCAGCTCGATGCCCGCGGCGCGCGTCCCCCGGTCGCGCAGGGCGCTCAGCAGGGCGGCGAGGCCCGAGGTGCGGGTGGCGGCGTCCTCGCCGCGCTCCCAGAGGGACCCGGAGAGCAGGTCGAGGGCTTCGTAGAGATCGCCCTCGATGTCGAGGTCACCGGCGACCCAGGCGCGGGCCAGGCCCAGCTCGCCGGGCTTCCACAGCAGCCTGCGCAGGGCCCGGCGGCGGCGGATGACCAGGACCGGGGTCCCCGGAGGGCCGGACTCGCTGCGGTCCCAGGCGCGGAGCCGCACCGGGAGCGGGGCTCCCAGTACCTGCTCCGCGAGCGCGGTGAGCCGTCCAGCGGCGTCGGCCATGTCGCACACCTCCGTGATGAAGCGCCAGGAAAAGATTCACCTGACACCTAAACACTTACGGGTCGCGCTGTACTCCCGTCCCCTGAGACTTGGTCAACTCCCCTGCCGCTAAACATGCCGAAGGGCGCCCACCCCACGGAAGATGGACGCCCTTTGGACTACGTACTGCGGCTTGACGCTAGGAGGCCTTGGCCTTCTCCGCGTCGGCCTTCTGGGCCTGCGGGGCCGGCTTGGCCGCCTCGTAGAACTCCTCGCGGGGGTTCTCCATGGCGCCGAGCGAGACGACCTCGCGCTTGAGGAACATGCCCAGCGTCCAGTCGGCCAGGACGCGGATCTTCCGGTTGAAGGTCGGCATCGCCATGCCGTGGTAGCCACGGTGCATGTACCAGGCGAGACGGCCCTTGAGCTTGATCTTCATCTTGCCCATGACGATCATCGCGACGCCCTTGTGCAGGCCGAGGCCGGCGACGGCGCCCTTGTTGGCGTGCGAGTACGTCTTCTGCGGGAAGCCCCGCATGCCGGAGATCACGTTGTCGCCGAGGACCTTCGCCTGACGCAGCGCGTGCTGGGCGTTCGGCGGGCACCAGGCGTTCGGGTTGCCGGCGTTGCGGCCGACCATGTCCGGAACCTGGGCGTTGTCGCCCGCGGCCCAGATGTAGTCGGTGCCCTGGACCTGGAGGGTCTCGGTGGTGTCGACGTGGCCGCGCGGACCGAGCGGCAGGCCGAAGCGGGCCAGCGCCGGGTTGGGCTTGACGCCCGCGGTCCACACGATCGTGTTGGAGTCGACCTCGAGGCCGTTCTTCAGCACGACGTGGCCGTCGATGCAGGAGTCCATGGACGTCGAGAGGTGGATCTCGATGCCGCGGCTCGCCAGGTGCTGCTTGCCGTACTCGCCGAGCTTCGGGCCGACCTCGGGAAGGATCTTGTCGGCGGCGTCGACGAGGACGAAACGCATGTCCTCGCGCTTGACGTTCGGGTAGTACTTGGCGGCGTCGCGCGCCATGTCCTCGACCTCGCCGATGGTCTCCGCGCCCGCGAAGCCACCGCCGATGAAGACGAAGGTCAGCGCCTTGCGGCGGATCTCCTCGTCGGTCGTGGAGTCAGCCTTGTCCAGCTGCTCCAGGACGTGGTTGCGCAGGCCGATGGCCTCCTCGATGCCCTTCATGCCGATGCCGTTCTCGGCAAGGCCGGGGATCGGGAAGGTTCGGGAGACGGCGCCGAGCGCGATGACCAGGTAATCGAAGGGCAGCTCGTACGCCTCGCCGACGAGCGGCGCGACGGTGGCGACCTTCCGGTCATGGTCGATCGTGGTGACGCGGCCGGTGAGGACCTCCGCCTTGGGGAGCACGCGTCGCAGCGGCACCACGACGTGGCGGGGGGAGATGCTGCCGGCAGCTGCTTCGGGCAGGAAGGGCTGGTAGGTCATGTACGAGCGCGGGTCGACGACCGTGACGGTCGCCTCCGCGTACCGCATCTTCTTAAGGATGCGGCGCGCCGCGTACAGGCCGACGTACCCACCGCCTACTACGAGGATCCGTGGACGCTCCGTGGTGCTCATGTTTCGAGTATCCAGCACTCTCGGGAGGGGTGCTCGTGAGCCCCTTCACAAGGTCTGAGGGTCCATCTGCTACACTCCGCCGCCCCCGTGACCCACGCCATACTCCCGTAAGGGAACCACGCCTCGGCCGCATCCGTTGTTCACCCCTGCTGAACTGGCCTTGCGTGCTTCGCGGCCACTGGACCAGTGCTCCGGAGCCGTCTGCATAAACGTTCCTTTAACCCGCATGAAACCGGACGGTTTCCGACCGCCAGGGCCTGTGGGGCCCCGAAAGGGGGCCGTAAGGCCCCTGTGGGTGCCCATCGAGCCACTTTTTCATGTGAAGGATTTCACGAACCTTTTTCGCGGAGGGCCTCCGGAGCCCCCCGCTCGGCGCTCCAGGCACCCACCGGGACGTCCCTGACCGCCGCGCCAGGTGCGAACAAAAGCTGGCGGTCTCCGCGCACGCACAGGATCCGGACGTATGGCCCACGTGAACCGCCCCGACCCCTGCCGGGGCGACCTCACCCACGGCCACGACAACGCCCGGGGCAGCGAAAAGGCTGGTGCGCGGGGCCGACGGAACCGGGTAACGTCTTTGTCATGTTCTTCCAGGCGCCGATTTACGAGTGAGAGCGTGATGGGCCCCTGCTGACGTCCTTCGACGTCGCCGCCCGTCCCCCACCGATGAATCCGTAGATCACTTCACATCATTACCGGGAGAACCCATGACCGTGAGCAAGAACATCAACAACCCCGTGGGCCAGGGCGGCGGCCAGCGCAAGCGGCAGTCCCGCGCCGAACGCCAGAACAACGGCCCGCACCGCAACCTCGACCGCCAGGGTGCGGCCGACCAGAAGTCGGAGCTGGTGCGCAAGATGCGCGAGAAGGCAGCCGCGGCTGAGGCCGCCGGGCAGGCGGGCGACGACACCGGCGACGACACCGCACAGAGCTGACGCACCGCCGCCGCAGGGCGGCACCGCACGGGGCAGGGCCCGGACCGCGACACGCGGTCCGGGCCCTGCTGCCGTTCGGGCTACGGCAGGTAGACGCGCTGCCACTCCAGTGACGACATGCCCTGCGCGGCATCGGCCAGCGCGATCGCCGACGGCGTCTTCAGCTTGGCCCGCGTGCTGTCGACCCACTCCTGAGCCTTGGCGTAGCCCTGCTCCAGGTACTCCAGCCCCTGGATCATGCACTCCAACTTGTCCGCGTCGCGCGCCACCATGACGTCGAGCGAGTCACCGTTCTCGTACTCGTGGACAACCGCTTGCACCCCTGCCGCCACAGCGGGGTGCGCCTGGGACACCTGGTCGGCGGTGACCTTCTCGTTGTCGGCGGCCGTGAGGTAGCGGCGGCCGATCCAGGGGATGTCGCCGATCCGGGTCTCCTGGGTGTCGTGGAAGGTGCAGAGCAGCGCGACCTTCGCGGGGTCGGCGCCTTCCATCATCGCCAGCACCGACCCGATGACGGCGGTACGGAAGCTGTGCTCCGCGATCGACTCGGGGTCCTTCACCCCCACGATCCACCAGCCGGTCCGCTTCGCGCGCTTCAGCAGGCCCATTTCCATGAGGTAGCACACGGACCCCTTGGCGTACTGATCGTCACTCATGCGGCCTGTCCTCTCAGATGAATCACGGGCTGTTCAGTCTCAGAACGTAGTGCACGGCATCGAGCTCCCGCCGGGCCTGCTGTGAGACCGAGCCACTGTCCAGCAGCAGGGCGACCCTGCCCCGGAGTTCCTGCGCGAGCCCGGGGTCAGCGGCGAGTACACCGGGGCGGGAAACGATCAGGGACCACACCGAGTGGACGTTCAGGTCCACGCACCCCAAAGCGGGGTCCAGCCGATCAGCGATGCTGCGCAGCAGGGCGCCCGCGTCCCAAAGTCGCGGCGAGCGGTCCGCCATGAACGAGTCGTCGGACCGCGGGGCCCTGTCGAGGCCGAGCCAATAGGCCCAGTAGTTCAGGTTCGCGATCTCGCCCGCGTCGTCCCCCATCCCTCGCTCGATGAAGCCGTGCAACACGTCGAGTTCCCCGTACCTGGTCAAAGACGTGGCCAAGGACCTTGCATCCGCCCATTCCGGCGACCACGTCGAATGCGTGAGACGCACGGGCCTCCGCGCTCGCATATCGGCCAGCCAGGCATGCGTATCCGGTGCCGTGTCGTAGCTGCACAGGTAGAGGGCTTGGCGGCGCAAGAGGGCACCCCCTTCGCCCGACCAGTCGGCGATCTCCGCATACCTGCGCATGTGGTCGTAGAAGCGCCGACGCTCAGGGTCCGCGAGCATGGGGTTGACCGGGGACGGCCCACGGCGGCGCGGCGTAACTGCGGGAGCGGGAGGCAGAGCGGCGGGAGCGATCCCCGTGAGCGCCCACGCAATCATGTGGGTTGAAGCTCGGGTGAAAACCCACCCCGCCAGAGGGTGACGGCTCAGATCGCTGTCCGGCGGACCTTCGTCCAACGCATAAGCGATCACCGAGTCAGCTTCCATGGCGGCGTCGAGCAGGACGAGCAAGTGGGGATCCGCGCCATAGCCGAGGAGGCGTCGCCGGAGTGCCAAGAGCTGTCCAGCGGCCATTGCGGTCACCGGGCGCCGCCCACTCTCCCAGCCCTGCACCGTGGTCGCGTCCACTCCTAAGCGCTCCGCGATCCCCCGTTGCGTGCAGGGCAACCGCTCTCTGATGACCTTGAAAACATGCCCGGTTACCAGCCCTTCACTGGCTCGATTACGGGAACACTGACCGCCGGTCAGTGTTCCCTTGCCGGGATGGGAACGAGTAGGAGTCATCGCCTGCTCTCCGGTGGCGCGGCCTTGAACAACTCATACAGAGGGTCAGTTTTTGGACTGTACCGGTCGCCGTAGCTTCGTTTGAGCGAGCGCACGGCACGCGCGCTTCGACCATAGTCGCGCACAGCGACGACGCGAACACGCGCGTGCAGTGGATCGCTCCCGTCCGCCCCAGCACCCACGAGGCCGAGCGATGACCAACAAGCAGGAACTCGACCGTTGTCCGGAATGCGTCGAGATCAAGAACGCCCGCCGCGAAGCTGCGACGAGAGGCGATCTCGACACGATGAAGGCCATGGCCACCCGCATGGGAGTACACCAACGGGAGGCCCACGCATGACCGCCCGAGCCATGAACGGGATGGCGGGGCGGTCCGGATGAGGAGCGCCGCGCGGGAGCGACTGTCACTCCTCATCACCGCTTGGGGCGTTGACGGCGCCCTCCGCGTCGAGCACACGACGAGACGCGCACCGGAACAATCAGCGGACGGCGGCGATCTTCCACCCGGCACCATGCGGTTTCCGGAATGCGAATGTACGGAGCACCGGGCGGGGCGCGGTCGGCCGGACTCGTCCGTGCGACTGCTCGCTCCCGAGGCCGACCTTTCCCAGGACGGGGGCTGTCGGTAATGGGACGGTCGCGATCCTCCGTCCACCGGGTGTGGCGTTCCTTGGAAACGTGGTGGTGCCTGCACGGCCAGTTCTCCAGACCCGTACGGGCCGTCTGGCCGAGCCGTCGCCGGGCGCACGCCCACGCTTCCGCCTGTCTGGCGAAGCCGGGGTTCCTCGATGCGATTCACGAGGCAGCGAGGCGGCCGAGCTGCAACCGCACACAAGATGACGTGGTCGGCCTCCCCCACACCAGCGGGCCGCCCGCCATGCCGACCCCCGACATGCCCACCGCAACCCGCGCCTACTACCTCCCGGCTTCCTGACCCACGCAGTTCATCTGTCAGGCGAACAGCCTGCAGTCGTCCACAGATCCCAGACGAATGGAGACCCACCATGAGTGGCACGGACGAGGTCAACGGGTACGACGTCTTCGAGAACGAGGTCGTATCGGCGCCGGACCCAAATCCGGAGGAAGACGACGAGGACGATGACTGACGAAACGCCGTCCCCGGACGAGCCACCGAGCAATCGATTCATGATCGGGCTGCTGATCAAGCGCGATCTGCCCGACAGGTCCGGGCCCTCCGAATGGTGCGGCAAGCACCCCAAGGAGCGGACGAAGCTGGTCGTCCGTAAGGGGTGGGTGTGCCTCGACTGCGTACGCGAGAACAGCCGCCCGCAGTAGCCACGGCCGGCGCACCCCCTGAACGAAGCGGGCCGCCCGGAGTCCCATGACTCCGGGCGGCCCGTACCGCAGGTTCCGAACCGTCAGGCGTTGTCGCCGGTCGCCACGGACCACGCGATGCCGTCCAGGATGTCGTGTTCGCTCACCACGACCTCCCGCGCGCCGATCCGTTCCATCACGGCCTGGAGGACGAGCGCTCCCGCGCCGATCACGTCCACCCGGCCCGGGTGTATGGCCGGGATCGCCGCGCGCTGCTCGTGGGTCGAGGAGAGCAGCATGCCGGTGATCTCCTGGACCTGGTCCAGGGAGATCCGCGCGTGGTGGATCGCGGACGAGTCGTACTCCGGCAGGCCCAGGGCGATGGCCGCGACCGTGGTGACCGAGCCGGCCAGGCCGACGAGGGTGCGGGCCTCGGTGAGGGGGACGGTCTGCTCGGCCTGGTCCAGGGCCGCCTCGATGTCGGCCTTTATGGCGGACAGCTGGCGGTACGTCGGCGGGTCGGTGACCACGCCGTCGTGGACCAGGTGACGCTCGGTCATCCGGACGCAGCCGACGTCCACGCTGCGCGCCGCGCGTACGTGCTCCTCGCCGACGACGAACTCCGTCGAGCCGCCGCCGATGTCCACCACCAGATACGGCTTCGCCAGGTCGTCGCGGCCCGTCAGTTCCTTGGTGGCGCCGGTGAAGGAGAACTCCGCCTCCTGGTCACCGCTGATCACCTCGGGCTCGACGCCCAGGATCTCGACCACGCCACGCACGAAGTCCTCGCGGTTCTCCGCGTCCCGGGAGGCGGAGGTCGCCACGAAGCGCAGCCGGCTCGCGCCGTGCTCCTTGATGACCTCGGCGTACTCCCGGCAGGCGGCGAAGGTGCGCTCCAGCGCCTCCGGCGCGAGCCGGCCCGTGCGGTCGACGCCCTGGCCGAGGCGGACGATGGTCATCCGCCGGTCGAGCTCCTTGAGTTCGCCGGTGGCAGGGTCGGCGTCCGCGACGAGGAGCCGGATGGAGTTGGTGCCGCAGTCGATGGCCGCGACGCGAGTCATGCGCACTCCTGAAGGGTTGGATCGGCCGCCCGGGCGGCGCGCCCGGGGGTCTGCTGCCGGGCGGGGCTCACGCCTTCGCGTCGGCGTCGCACGTCCCGTCGGTGCCGCACGGGCTGACGCAGGGGCCCTTGGCCCACCACTCGGGGAGCATCGCGATGGCCTCGTCGCCCAGCGGGTTCACCCCGGGGCCCGCGGCGAGTGAGTGGCCGACGAGCACGTGCAGGCACTTGACCCGGTCCGGCATGCCGCCGGCGCTCGGGAAGCCCTCCAGCACCTCGATGGCGTCGCGGCGGGTGATGTAGTCCTCGTGGGCGGCGCGGTAGGCGTCGGCCAGCTCCGGGTCGGACTGCAGTCGGGCGGTCATGTCCTTCATGACGCCGTCCGCCTCCAGCGTGCCGATCGCGGAGGCGGCGCGCGGGCAGGTCAGGTAGTACAGCGTCGGGAACGGCGTGCCGTCCTCCAGACGCGGCTGGGTCTCGACGACGTCGGGGGTGCCGCAGGGGCAGCGGTGGGCGATGGCGCGCAGACCGCGCGGCGGGCGGCCCAGCTGCTCCTTGAACGCCGCGATGTCCGCGTCGGTCGGCTCGGTGGGCTCGGTCTTCGGAGGAGGGGTGTCCATGTGTCGCTCGTACTCGCTCGTACTCGGTGTTCTCGAATGGTCGGGGGCAGGCCCGAAAAGGGCCTTACGGGGAGTCCGTGGCGTCCACGCCGTCCCAGAGGTTGCTGTACCAGGGGCGGTTGGCCGCGCCCTGGTCCGTGCGGCGCTTGGCGGGCCCGCTGCCGTCCACCACGCTGTAGCCGGTCTCGCCGGGGCGTACGTAGTGCAGGTGCTCGCGCGCCTGCGCCTCGACGTACGCCGGGTCCTCCAGCCGCGCCTTCTGCTCCTGCAGCCGTTTGACCTGTTCGCGGGCGCGCTCGGACTGGCGCCGCTGGTCGGCGATGTCCGAGCGCTGGGTGACCCACTGGCGCATGGGGTAGGCCAGCGCGACGACCAGGGAGCAGACGACGAGCGCGAGGAGGGCTGCGCGGCCGGTGAGCCGGCTGCGGCGGGGCGGCCGCGCGCGGTAGACCCGGCCGCCCCGGGCCGACGGGCCCTGTACGAGCACCGTGCCGAGCGCCTTGAGCCTGGTCGCGGTGGGCAACCGTTCCGCCGCCACGTCGCCTCCCCGTGGTCTCTGAACGAACGTACGTCCTCGGCCACGGTACGGGACCGTGGCCGAGGACGTAGTGAGGCTGCCGTCTGTCCCGGGAGGGTTTTCGGCCGGGAGCGTTCAGCGCCCGTTCGGAGCCCTGGTGCCGGGGGGAGCCGGCCGGGTGTCAGCCGGGTGTCAGCCCTTGAAGCGCGGGAAGGCGCTGCGGCCGGCGTAGACCGCGGCGTCGTCGAGGATCTCCTCGATGCGCAGCAGCTGGTTGTACTTGGCGACGCGCTCGGAGCGGGCCGGGGCGCCGGTCTTGATCTGGCCGCAGTTGGTGGCGACGGCCAGGTCGGCGATGGTGACGTCCTCGGTCTCGCCGGAGCGGTGGGACATCATGCACTTGAAGCCGTTGCGCTGGGCGAGCTCGACGGCGTCGAGGGTCTCGGTCAGCGAACCGATCTGGTTGACCTTGACCAGCAGGGCGTTGGCGGCGCCCTCCTCGATGCCGCGGCCGAGGCGCTCGGGGTTGGTGACGAACAGGTCGTCACCGACGATCTGGACCTTGTCGCCGAGACGCTCGGTGAGGGTCTTCCAACCGTCCCAGTCGTCCTCGAACAGCGGGTCCTCGATGGAGACCAGCGGGTACGCGGCGACGAGCTCCGCGTAGTAGTCCGTCATCTCGGCGGCCGAGCGGGACTTGCCCTCGAACTCGTACGAGCCGTCCTTGAAGAACTCGGACGCGGCGACGTCGAGCGCGAGCGCGACGTCCTGGCCGGGGGTGTAACCGGCCTCCTTGATGGCCTCGAGGATGAGGTCGAGGGCTTCGCGGTTGGAGCCGAGGTTCGGGGCGAAGCCGCCCTCGTCGCCGAGGCCGGTGGACAGGCCCTTGCGCTTCAGGACGGCCTTGAGGGTGTGGTAGACCTCGGTGCCCCAGCGCAGCGCCTCGGAGAAGGACTCCGCGCCGATCGGCGCGATCATGAACTCCTGGATGTCCACGTTGGAGTCGGCGTGCGACCCACCGTTGAGGATGTTCATCATCGGAACGGGCAGCAGGTGCGCGTTCGGGCCGCCGAGGTAGCGGAAGAGCGGCAGGTCGGACGCCTCGGAGGCGGCGTGCGCGACGGCGAGGGAGACGCCGAGGATGGCGTTGGCGCCGAGCGAGCCCTTGTTGTCGGTGGCGTCCAGGTCGAACATGGCCTGGTCGATCAGGCGCTGCTCGGTGGCGTCGTAGCCGACGAGCTCCGGGCCGATCTGCTCGATGACGGCGAGGACGGCCTTCTCGACACCCTTGCCGAGGTAGCGGTTCTTGTCACCGTCACGGAGCTCGATGGCCTCGAAGGCGCCGGTGGAGGCGCCGGACGGCACGGCCGCACGGCCCGTGGAGCCGTCGTCGAGGCCGACCTCGACCTCGACCGTGGGGTTGCCTCGCGAGTCGAGGATCTCGCGAGCTACGACGACGTCGATAGACGGCACGTGCGTCTCCTTCGTGTGTGTCTGAAGTTCTGCCCCCGAGCCTAACGGGCTCCGGGGGTTCCCCCCGCCGGTGGACCACCTGGCGAGCCGAAAAACCGCACAAATGCCGAGATCATCGGACGAACAGCCGATGTGTTCGCCGAGCGGAGAATCCGGACACGGGGCAACGCCCGGGTCCAAAAACGGCGGAGCCCCGCTCCGGCGCGCCCCGGGGGGAAGGCGCGTCGGAGCGGGGCGGTCCGCTGTGAACACCGGTGGCACGGCGGAGGCCGGCCCGCCGGATCAGCTGAGGTGCAGCTGCTGGCCCACGAAGATCAGGTCGGCGTTCTCGACGACGTCCTTGTTGAGCTCGTGCAGCTTCTGCCAGCCGCCCTTGACCTTCTTGGCCTCGGCGATCTTGGCGAGGGTGTCGCCGGCCTTGACCTCGTACTCGCCGTCGCCCTTCTTGAAGGACTTCGGGGTGGCCTTCGGGGCCGGGGCCGGAGCGTCGTCCTCGTCCTCGGACTGGAGCTGCGGGGCGGCGGCCTTCGGGGCGGCCTGCTGCTTCGGGGCCTGACGCTCGCTGCGGTCCGCGTGCGACTTGGTGGAGGTGCCGCGCGAGGAGGAGGAGGAGGAGGAGGAGCCGGAGGTGTCGACGTCGGCCTTGGCGCCACCGGCGCTCAGACCGGGCACCGCGCAGCCCCAGGCACCCGGGCCCTGCATGGCGAGCAGCTTCTCGGCGACGGCGATCTGCTGGCCCTTGGTGGCGTGGTCGGCGCGGTCGGCGTAGGCCTGGCCGCCGGCGGCGTTCCAGGAGGACTGCGAGAACTGCAGACCGCCGTAGTAGCCGTTGCCGGTGTTGATGGACCAGTTGCCACCGGACTCGCACTGCGCGACGGCGTCCCAGGTGTCGACGGAGGCGGCGCTGGCGGAGGTCGCGGCCATCAGGGGCGCGGCGACGGCGACACCGGCGACGCCGGCGAGCGTGACGATACGAACGGCCTTGGACGGACGACGGTGCTTGCCCTTGGACATGAGTCGGTTTCCTCACCGACGCCTACGAGGTGAGCTGTCGGGTTCGGGCTGTGAGTTGCCCGGCCTGGTGTGCGGTGCACACTCGGCTTCACCCCAAGCCGTCCCGCCCCTGTCGATCATGTGATCGGCTGGACCGTTCCGGCGCCTACCTTGGTTCCCCCGCTCCTGCCTACGGCGCTTTCGCGACGACCCCTCCGGCCGCCGGCAGGATTCGGCGTGGCGACCGTGGTGCTCGCGGTGGCGAGCGGTGACGACGTTAGACACAGCTGGCGTACGGGTTCAAACCCCTGATTCCAGCCACAGTTGCCTCTTGTTACCCGCGGGAACACCTTGTTTCCGCAGGTGAGAGACCATGAACAAACTCCGGATGACTGCCGTCCGACCAGAAGTCAACGAGACCCATGTCTCACTTTCGACTGGAACGGACATTCCCCGCGAAGTCTGCTCTATTTACCGGCTTTTTTCTTGACCTCAAGCTTCTGACCAGGCTGGATCAGGTCCGGATCGTCCCCTACCACCTTCTTGTTGTCCTGGTAGAGGGAGGACCAGCCGCCCTCGACGGAGTGCTGCTCCGCAATGGCTGACAGATTGTCACCAGGGCGCACCGTGTAGTCGCCGGCGCCCGGTTGGTCCGTGCGTGCGCCCCCGTCCCGCGAGGCGCGGCCGTCGTCCGAACGCGGCGTCCCGGCGTGGTCCTTGTCCGTGCCCGTGCCGTCCGTGCCGTCGGGCGTCGGCGTGCCGGAGGAGCCCGTGTCCGTGCCGGGCGTGCCCGAGGGGGCGCCGGGCGTGGTCGAGGGGATCTCGGTGGGGTCGTCCGTGGAGGGCTTGCGGTGCTTGCCGCCCTCCGACGAACCGTCCGTGGGCTGAGTGGACTCGCCGGGCACCGGCTCGGTGGGCTTGCCGGACGGCTCGTCGGTCCCCGTGGGAGCGGACGGCGAGGAAGAGGAGTCGGGAGAGGACGGAGACGGCGAGGAGGAGGGCGAGGACGGCTTCTCGGAGGGAGAGGGCTTCCCGGAGGAGTCGGGCTTCTCGGAGGAGTCGGGAGAGGGGGTCGACGGCGTCGAAGGGGTGTCGCGCGTCGGCGCGGGCTTGGCGGGCGCCTCCGGCTCGGGGGTGTGCGTACTGCCCGGGTTGACCTCCGGCGCCTTGCCGCCCTTCGCGAGCCCCGAGGACACCGCGCAGCTCGGCCAGGCGTCCGGGCCCCGGCCGGCGAGGATCCGCTCGGCCACGGCGATCTGCTGCGAGCGGCTGGCGAGGTCGGGGCGCGGTGCGTAGTCCGTGCCGCCGTTCTGCTGCCACATCTCCTGCGTCATCTGCAGTCCGCCGAAGAAGCCGTTGCCGGAGTTGGAGCTCCAGACACCTCCGCTCTCGCACCGGGCGACCTTGTCCCACGTCTCGGCCTCGGCGGCGTTCGCGCCGGTGGCGGCGAGCAGCGGCATGGCGAGGGACGCGCCCGTCACCCCCGCCGCGACCACGATCGCCGGTACCTGACGGGGTCTGCGGTGTCTACCGTTGCCGGAGCGCATGCGTTGGCCTCTCGTTGGCGGCTCAGTTGATGGTGGTCGAACATAGCGACGGACCACGGGAGTCACAAGCCGGTGTAGCGGAGGTCACGCGAAGGTCACGTGAGTTGACGTATGGTCATCTGATACGCGCAGTGAATTCCACCGGAAGCGTGCGTAGACCACGCATAATCAGCCCGCCGCGCCACCTCAACTCCTCCGGGTCGGCCGCGAGTCGCAGGTCCGGCAGGCGGCGCAGCAGGGTCGCGAGGGCGGCCTGCCCCTCCAGCCGGGCGAGCGGCGCGCCCAGGCAGTAGTGGATGCCGTGCCCGTAGCCGAGGTGCTGATTGTCACGCCGGGACAGGTCGAGGGTGTCCGGCTCGGCGAACCGCTCGGGGTCGCGGTCGGCCGCCGCGAGCACGACGAGCACGGGGTCGCCGGCGGCGATGCGCTGCCCGCCCAGGGTGATCGGCTCGGTCGCGAACCGCCAGGTCGCGAGCTCCACCGGCCCGTCGTACCGCAGCAGTTCCTCCACGCCGGTGGCGAGCAGGCTCTCGTCGCCCTCGGCCAGGGCGCGTTGCAGGCGCTCGCGCTCGCCGGGGTTGCGCAGCAGGGCGTAGACGCCGTTGCCGATGAGGTTCACGGTGGTCTCGAAGCCGGCGAACAGCAGGATGAAGGCCATCGCGGCGGCCTCGTTCTCCGTGAGGTGCTCGCCGTGGTCGCTGGCGCGGATGAGGCCGGAGATGAGGTCGTCGTCCCCTCCTTCGCCCAGTTCCTCCCGCTTGCGGTGGATCAGCTCGGCGAGATAGCCGCGCATCTTCTTCACCGACCGGGCGACGCCGCCGCGCGGCCCGCCGCCGTGGCGGATCATCATGCCCGCCCAGTCCCGGAAGTCGTCCTGGTCCTCGCGTGGCACGCCGAGCAGGTCGCAGATCGCGTAGATGGGCAGCGGGAAGGCGAACTCGTGGATCAGATCCGCCTCGCCCTTGTCGATGAAGGCGTCGATGAGCTGGTCGGTGAGCTCCTGCACGCGCGGGGCGAACTCGGCGACGCGGCGCGGGGTGAAGGCCTTCGACACCAGCCGACGCAGCCGGGTGTGGTCCGGCGGGTCGATGTTGAGCAGATGCGTCATCAGGTTCGCGCTGCGCTCGCCCGGAATGCCGACCTTGCCCTTGCCGTGCGCGGACTCCGAATGGTGCGCCGGATTCTTCGACAACCGCTGGTCGGCGAGGGCCTGGCGGGCGTCGGCGTAGCGGGTGACCAGCCACGCCTCGACGCCGCTGGGCAGAGCGGTGCGGTGCACGGGCGCGTGTTCGCGCAACCAGGCGTACGCGGGGTACGGGTCGGCGGCGAATTCCCAGGTGAACAGGGGCGGCGCGGGGGGTGTGTCCTTGTTCTCGTGCACCCCCCGACGCTACCCCGGGGCCCTGCGGGCCGTGGCCTGTGCACCTCCGCTGCGCGGCACAGCAGCCCGTCCGGCGCTTGAGGACGCGCCCGCAGGGCGCCCGCCGCCGCAGGCGGCGCAGTCGGCCTACGTGTGACCACCGCCGCCGCTGCCGAAGCCACCGCTGCCGCCCTCGTGCCACTTCTTGCGCTCCTCCGACAGCTCTTCCTCGTGGCTGGCGGGGTTCAGCTCGTGCGGCAGCATCCGGTGTTCCTGGTCCTGCACGGGCACTTCGTTCGATTCGTGGTGCTCGGTGACATAGCCGACCGTGCCCTCCTCGTCGGCGTGGCCCGGGCCGTGGTCGGGCGACTTCGCGCCTTCACGCTGCTCCTCCGGCGTGCTCCACGCGCCCATGCGCCGCTGGGGCGCGGACGGGGGCGGCGGTTCCGCGTCACGTTTCCGGCGTCCCCAGAAGACGGCGACGATCAGGAGGATCGTGACGATCACGCCGACGATCGCGGGCGCGATGCCGACGAGGTGGTCGCGGGCTGCGAGGTCCATGTTCTCCAGCATGCGGTCCGGTTACCCCACCTGCGCGCGGACAGCCCCGAATCTGGGCCGAACGGGTGCCCGGTCACCCCGGGCCCCTGGACCGGGCCGCCGAACGCGGGCCCCCGGTGGGTCAGACGCCGTCGGCGCCGCCCTCGGCCGCGCGGATCGCGTCGCGGTAGGCGCGGGCCGCGGCCCGCAGGGCGGTCTCCGGTTCGACGCCGTCCGCCTCGGCCCGTACGGCCAGGGCGAGCAGCTCGTAGCCGACGCCGTCCCCGGCCGGCAAGGTCACGTCCAGGCCCTCGGCCCGGGCCCGGGAGGCCAGCTTCGCGGCCAGGGCCAGGGCCGGCTGACCGAGCGGAACCCCCTCGGTGACCGACTCGCGGTCCTTCTCGACCGCCTTCGTCCGCAACCAGTGCGCCTTGACGTCCTCGGGCGTCTCGGCGGACTCCTCGCCGAAGACATGCGGGTGGCGGTGGATGAGCTTGTCGACGATCACCCCCGCCACGTCGTCGACGGAGAACGGCTCGTCCGCGTCGTCCTCGGCGATCCGGGCGTGGAAGACGACCTGGAGCAGCACGTCGCCCAGTTCCTCGCGCAGCGACTCCCGGTCACCGGTCTCGATGGCCTCCAGGAGCTCGTACGTCTCCTCCAGGCCGTACTTCGCCAGGTCCTCGTGGGTGCGGATGCCGCTCCACGGGCAGGCCCGGCGGATCCGGTCCATGACCTGGACGAGGTCGATCAGGCGGGCGCCCGGCAGATCGTAGGAGCCGGGGAGCAGTTCCAGGGCGGGCATCGTCTCGCGGCCGGAGCCCGCGAGCCGGGCCAGCCCGTCGGTGAGTGCGGACTCACCGACGGCCGAGGTGAGCACCACGGCCGTACGGCTGTCGCTCACGCAGTAGTCGACCAGCTCACGGGCGGTGGCCCCGCCCTCCTCGACCTCGACACCCGCCTCCCGCAGATACGGCAGCTGCGGGTGGTCGGGGTCGGCGCACAGCACCCGGTCGGCGGCGCGCAGCACCTGCCAGGCGGGCCAGGACAGCAGACCGGGGGCGACCCGGTGGCTGGTGGTGAGCAGGACGATGCGGCCAGGTGCGGAGTCGTTCACACCGCCGAGCGTAGGCGACGGCACCGGTGGCGGCTCACGCCGGGCGCTGGGGTTCGCCCGGGGCGGGGGCGGTGGCCCGCAGCCACGGCTCCTGCGCGGGCTCGGCGGTGCCGCGCTTGGGGTCCCAGGTGCCGTAGCGCGGGTTCACGTCCACGTGCAGGGCGTCGGAGGTGCGCCGCAGGACGTCGTTGGTCCGGGCGGCACCGAGCTTGCCGTCCAGCTTGGCCCGGGTGAGGTCCATGGTCAGCGCCTCGTCGATCTGGTCGGGCGCGATGCCGAGGGCGAGGAACCTGGCGCGCACCGTCTCCGCTCCCCCGTTGGACCGCTCGACCTCGGCGCGACGGCGCTGCACCTCGCGGCGGGTGACCTCCACGCCGTTGTCCTCGGCGGCCCGCTGCACGATCCGGTTCTGGACGAGGCGGATCAGCGTGTCCTGGTTCAGCCGGGCGCTGTTGGCCAGCAGCTGCTGCCCCTGCGGGGAGGACCGCTGCGCGTCCCGTACGACGTTCACCTCGTGCTGGAGCTGCGAGACCGTGATCCGGTCGTCGCCCACGACGGCCGCGGCGCCGGGATGCGAGGCGGACCCGCACGCGGAGAGCAGCGGCGCGGAGAGGAGCACGGCGGCGGAGACAACGAGCGCGGTCCTACGGCGGTGCATGGAGCCTCCCGGCTGGGTCGTGGACGATGACGGGCGGGCAGTCGGCCTTGCGTTGATCGATGGTAGGGAGTCCACGTGACGTAGGCCACTGATTCGGCCAACGATTCGCCAGGGACACAGGATGCGGCGGGGGCGTGAGGTGCGTCGCGAAAGCCCTCCCCGGGTGAACCGCCACCCCCCGGGAGCCGTCTCTGAAGAGAAGGCCGACGAAGGCCGGAGAGCGCACGCGTCCGGGCGGGGATCGACTCCCGACCGGCCCCGGTGGCTTTCGCGTATCTTTTCGACATTCGCCCGGCGCGTCCCGTGGCCCCGGCGGGCTCACGGACACCGCGCTATAGAGAGGACAGGACCGCCCATGGATTCGGCCGCAGCCGCCGTCTCGGCACCGGGCCGGAGCCCGGCCCGGTCCATGAAGTCCAAGGCCGCGCCGCGCGCCGCCGCCCTGCGCGGGCCGCGGGCCGACCCGTACTGGCTGGGGGCCGTCCTCTTCGTCCTGTTCACCGCGGTGTCGGTGTGCCGGCACCGGCGGATGCTGACCATGTCCTGGGACCTGGGCATCTTCGAGCAGGCGATACGCGCCTACGCCCACCTCCAGGCGCCCGTCGCGGACCTCAAGGGGCCCGGCACCCATATCCTCGGCGACCACTTCAGCCCGGTCACCGCGCTGATCGCGCCCTTCTACCGCGTCTTCCCCGGCCCGGTCACCCTCCTCGTCGCGCAGGCCGCGCTGTTCGCGCTGTCCGCCGTGCCCGTCACCCGGCTCGCGGCCGGGCTGCTGGGCCGGGCGCGCGGACTGGCCGTCGGTATCGCGTACGGACTGTCGTGGGGGGTGCAGCGCGCGGTCGACTTCGACTTCCACGAGATCGCCTTCGCCATGCCGCTGCTCGCCTTCTCCCTGGAGGCCGTGGTGCGCCGGCGGTGGCGGGCCGCGGCGTGGTGGGCGGTGCCGCTCGTCCTCGTCAAGGAGGACCTGGGCGTCACGGTCGCGGCCATCGGCGTGCTGATCCTCGTGCGGCTGCGCGGCACGAAGCGCGACCCGCGCGCGACGGCGCTCGCCGTCGGGCTGGTGGCCTTCGGGCTGGCCGCCCTCGCCGTCACCCTCGGCCTGATCATCCCGGCCTTCAACACCGGCGGCTCGTACGACTACTGGAACAAGGTCAACGGCACCGGCCCCACCGCCACCATCCCCCTCGACACCGCGATCCGCACCCTGCTGTGGGTGCTGCTGCCCACCACCGGGCTGCTGGCACTGCGCTCCCCGCTGCTGATCGTCGCGCTGCCGACACTGGGCTGGCGGTTCGTCTCCCACGAGGAGCACTACTGGGGCACCGACTGGCACTACAGCGCCGTGCTGATGCCCGTCGTCTTCCTCGCCCTCGTCGACGCGCTGGCCACGGCCCGGCGCAGCCGGCGCCGGTGGCTGCGCCGCTACGCGCACCAGCTGCCCGCCGCCGTGCTCGCGGCGGCGCTCGCACTGAGCGCCTCACTGCCGCTGTACGGGCTGACCGAGCCCGACACGTACCGGATATCCAAGGGCGTCAAGGCGACCGAACGCCTGCTGGCCCGCATCCCCGACGGTGCCGTCGTCGAAGCGGACATCGCTCCGATAAGCCGGCTCGTCTCCCGCTGCCGGGTGCTGTGGATCGGGGACACCCGGGGCGTCGTCCCCGACTACGTCGCCCAGCACGTCACCGACGGCAAACCGCTCCAGGAACTGGCCGCCGAGGCCCAGCGGCGCCACCCCGGGTCACACTTCGGCGTCCTCGGCGGCGAGGGCGGTTACGTCGTCCTGAAGCGGATCGCCTAGGGCGCCTGTCCGACGCCGTGCGCACCCCCGCTGCGCGGTGGTGTCCTCAATCGCCGGACGGGCTGCTGTGCCTTGTCCTCAATCGCCGGACGGGCTGAAATCAGGCCGAAGTGCCAGCCGGCAGGGCCTTCGGCTACCTGGTCGTCGTGAAGCGGGTCGGCGCCGCGGTGGGGTTGCCCCCGGTGGGCGGCTTGCGGGAGGGGCAGGCGGAGAGGACCTTCACCATGGCCGCCTTCTCCGCGTCGGTCACCCACAGGCCGTACTTCTTCTTCACCGCCACCTGACGGGCGACGTACTCACAGCGGTAGGCCTCGTTGCCCGGCAGCCACTTCGCCGTGTCGCCGTCGCCCTTGCTGCGGTTGGCGGAGGCGTCGGCCGCTATCAGGTTGAGCGGGTCGTTGGCGAGGGCGACGCGCTTGGCCGGGTCCCACGTGCGGGCACCCTTCTGCCACGCGTCGGACAGCGCGACGACATGGTCGATGTCTATCCTGCTCTTCCCCCGCTCGAAGCGGACCGACTTCCCTGTGTACGGGTCCTTGGTGAGCGTGCCGGAGGTGACCGTGCAGCGGCCGTCGCCGAACTTCACCTCCGACAGGTCGCGTTTGAGGATGTCGTCGCGGGTGCCGCACTTGTTCCCGTCGGTGTCCGCCCAGGGCCGGCCGAACTGCGTCCGGGTGTAACCCGACATGGAGTCCCGCCCCTTGACCGTCAGGGTGGACACCGTCTTCAGGGCCGAGCCCTCACCGCCCTTGGCGTCCGAGCCCTTCTCCCCTTCCGAGGAACAACCGGCGGTGGCGAGGAGGGCGGCGGCGAGAACGGCGTACGCGGGCAGCGTGAACCGAGGCAAGGGAGAGGTCCCGTCTGTGAGGTGGCGGAGCGAACGGGGTCCGGTGGCCGTCCGTTGACATGGACCGCCCACCGGGCCGTAGGGAATTTGTCCCGGTTCAGACAGTCACAAACGGCGCGAAGGCGCACATCCGCCCAGGAAACAGCGCCCGCGGCCGCGCCCCCCTCGCAGGGGTGCGCGCGACCACGGGCGCCGGAGGGTCACCGAGAACCCTCGCTACGAACTGTCGCTAAGAACCCAGAATCGTCGTCAGGAACTCGCCCGTCCACGCCAGCAGTTCCCGGCCGACGAGCGGCTTGCCGCCGATGGGCCGCGTCGCCGGACGCGGCACCAGGATCTGGTTCGTCGCCGGCTTCATGACCGTACGCGGATAGAGCCGCTTGAGCCGCAGCTCCTGGGACTCGCGCAGCTCGACCGGGCCGAAGCGCACATTGGGGCCCTGGAGCGTGATGTCCGCGACCCCGCACGCCCGGGCCAGCATCCGCAGCCCCGCGACGAGCAGCAGATTCTCCACCGGCTCCGGCAGCTTGCCGTAGCGGTCGGTGAGCTCCTCGCGGACGGCCTTGATGTCCGCCTCGCTGTTGGCCGAGGCGATCGCCCGGTACGCCTGGAGGCGCAGCCGCTCACCCGGCGCGTAGTCGTGCGGGACGTGCGCGTCGACCGGCAGCTCGATCTTCACCTCCAGCGGCGGCTCCTCCTCCACCCCGCCCTCCACCGAGGCCCGGTAGTCCGCCACGGCCTCGCCGACCATGCGGATGTAGAGGTCGAAGCCGACGCCCGCGATGTGCCCGGACTGCTCGCCGCCGAGCAGATTGCCCGCGCCGCGGATCTCCAGGTCCTTCATCGCCACGTACATGCCCGCGCCCATCTCCGTGTGCTGGGCGATGGTGGCGAGCCGCTCGTGCGCGGTCTCGGTGAGCGGCTTCTCCGGCGGGTAGAGGAAGTAGGCGTAACCCCGCTCGCGGCTGCGGCCGACCCGGCCGCGCAGCTGGTGCAGCTGCGACAGACCGAAGTTGTCACCGCGCTCGACGATCAGGGTGTTGGCGTTGGAGATGTCGATGCCCGACTCCACGATCGTCGTGGAGACCAGCACGTCGAACTTCTTCTCCCAGAAGTCGACGACGACCTGCTCCAGGGCGCTCTCCCCCATCTGCCCGTGCGCGGTCTGGATCCGCGCCTCGGGGACGATCTCGCGCAGCCGCGCGGCCGCCCGGTCGATGGACTCCACCCGGTTGTGGATGTAGAAGACCTGGCCCTCGCGCAGCAGTTCGCGCCGGATGGCGGCACCGATCTGCTTCTGGTCGTACGGGCCGACGAAGGTCAGCACCGGGTGCCGCTCCTCCGGCGGCGTGGTGATCGTCGACATCTCGCGGATGCCGGTGACCGCCATCTCCAGCGTGCGGGGGATGGGGGTGGCCGACATCGTCAGCACATCGACGTTGGCACGGAGCTTCTTCAGCTGCTCCTTGTGCTCCACGCCGAAGCGCTGCTCCTCGTCCACGATGACCAGGCCGAGGTCCTTGAACTTGGTCTCGGAGGAGAACAGCCGGTGGGTGCCGATGACGATGTCGACCGAGCCGTCCCGCAGCCCTTCCAGGACGGCCTTCGCCTCGGTGTCGCTCTGGAAGCGGGACAGCGCCTTGGTGACCACCGGGAACTGCGCGTACCGCTCGGAGAACGTGCCGAAGTGCTGCTGCACCAGCAGCGTGGTCGGCACCAGCACGGCCACCTGCTTGCCGTCCTGCACGGCCTTGAACGCGGCCCGGACGGCGATCTCCGTCTTGCCGTAGCCGACGTCGCCGCAGACCAGGCGGTCCATGGGGACGGACTTCTCCATGTCCTCCTTGACCTCGGCGATGGTGGTGAGCTGGTCGGGGGTCTCCGCGTAGGGGAAGGCGTCCTCCAGCTCCCGCTGCCAGGGGGTGTCCGCGCCGAAGGAGTGCCCGGGGGCGGCCATCCGCGCCGAGTACAGCTTGATCAGATCGGCGGCGATCTCCTTGACGGCCTTCTTCGCGCGCGCCTTGGTCTTCGTCCAGTCCGCGCCGCCGAGCCGGTGCAGCGTCGGGGCCTCGCCGCCGACGTACTTGGTGACCTGCTCCAGCTGGTCGGTCGGGATGTAGAGCCGGTCGCCGGGCTGGCCGCGCTTGGCCGGCGCGTACTCCACGAGCAGATACTCGCGGGTCGCGCCCTGCACGGTGCGCTGCACCATCTCGATGTAGCGCCCGACGCCGTGCTGCTCGTGGACGATGTAGTCACCGGCCTGGAGGGTCAGCGGGTCGATCGTCTTGCGGCGGCGGACCGGCATCCGGCCCAGTTCCTTGCTGGCCGACTTCTGACCGGTCAGATCGGTCTCGGTCAGCACCGCGATCTTCAGCCCGGGGTCGACGAAGCCGCTGTCGAGGCTCGCGCAGGAGACATGGACGACGGACGGGGACAGCTCGGGCAGATCGGCGTCGAGACGGGCGGGGATGCCCTCGCCGCCGAGCACCTCGACCGTACGGGCCGCGGGGCCGTGGCCCTCGGTGAGGAACACCGTGCGCCAGCCGTCGGCGACCCAGCCCTTGGTGTCGGCCAGGGCGCGGGCGGTGTCACCGCGATAGACCTCCGGGGCGTGCATGCCGAGCTTGAGGGTGTCGCCGTCCGGCTCCTCCTCGTCCGCGGCGAAGGGGCTGACCGACCACCACATCATGCCCAGCTCACGGGCCCGGTCCCGGACGTCCGCGATGCCCCACAGGGACGCCGCGTCGACATCGATGGGCGCCTCGCCGCCGCCCGCCGTGGCCGCCCAGGACGCCTGGAGGAACTCCTGGCTCGTCGCGACGAGGTCCGCGGCGCGGGTCCGCACCCGCTCGGGGTCGCAGACGACCGCCATGGACCCGGCGGGGAGGACGTCGAGCAGCAGCTCCATGTCGTCCACCAGGGCCGGGGCGAGGGACTCCATGCCCTCCACCGCGATGCCCTCGGCGATCTTCCCGAGCAGCTCGCCGAGCTCGGGGTGCTCCTCCGCGAGCTCCGCGGCCCGCGCCCGCACGGCGTCGGTCAGCAGCAGCTCCCGGCAGGGCGGCGCCCACAGGCCGTGCTCGGCGGCCTCCAGGGACCGCTGGTCGGCGACCTTGAAGTAACGGATCTCCTCGACGTCGTCACCCCAGAACTCCACGCGCAGCGGGTGCTCCTCGGTGGGCGGGAACACATCCAGGATCCCGCCGCGGACGGCGAACTCGCCCCGCTTCTCCACCAGTTCGACCCGGGCGTACGCGGCGGCGGCCAGCGCCTCGGTGACCTCGCCGAGGTCCGCGCTCTGCCCGCTGCGCAGGGCGACGGGCACCAGATCACCGAGCCCCTTGACCTGCGGCTGCAGCACGGACCGCACGGGCGCGACGACAACGCTGACGGGCCCCGCGGCCGGGTCGTCCTTGCTCGGGTGCGCGAGCCGGCGCAGCACGGCGAGCCGTCGGCCGACGGTGTCCGAGCGCGGCGACAGCCGCTCGTGCGGCAGCGTCTCCCAGGACGGGAAGTCCACGACGCCGTCGGGCGGCAGCAGCGACCGCAGCGCACCCGCCAGGTCCTCGGCCTCCCGCCCGGTGGCGGTGACGGCCAGCACGGGCCGCCCGGCGGACCGCGCGAGCGCGGCGATGACGAAGGGGCGCGCGGCGGGCGGGCCGACGAGATCGACATGCGGCCGGTTCCCGTCGGCCGCGGCCGTCACCGCTTCGGCGAGCGCCGGATCATTGACGACGGCGTCGAGCAGACCGTGCAGGCTCATGAGGGGCTTCCGTCCCGGTTCGAACAGAGGAGGGCAAGGTGACAGGGGTCAGGGGACAACGCGAACCACCCGACACGTGGGATACGGGCCGGGGTGCCCCCAGCCTACGACGGCGGGCTGACAGCCACCGCCGGAACGATTCGTCCGGGGCGGCCCGCGGCTAGGCTGGATCACAGCGACAGCAAGGGAGGTGGCACGTGACCGCCGAGCCGATCGACTGGATGCACCCGCCGTCCAAGGGCTGGACGTATGAGCAGGTCAAGGACCTGGATCTGCCGTTCGACTGGGAACTCGTGGATGGGGCGATCGTGGTCCGGGGGATGACGAACCAGTGGCACGACCGGGTGCGGGACGAGTTGTACTTCCAGCTACGAGGCGCCCGGCAGGACCCGTACGAGGTGAACACCGAGCGCTGCGTCCTGGTCGACGAGTACAACCCTCCCAAACCTGATGTGGTGGTCTTCGACCGCACCGGCCTCGACTTCTTCAGCCTGGAATGCGTTCCCGTCGACGCAGTGTCCCTGGTGGTCGAGGTGGTGTCCCACGGCTCCCGCACCGACGACCGTTTCCGTAAGCCCGCGATGTACGCGGAGGCAGGCGTCCCGCACTACTGGCGTGTCGAGCGCGGCGAGGACGGCTTCCCGGTGCTCCACGAGTTCCGGCTGGACCAGTCGAGCGGCGTCTACACAGTCGCCAACCGCCCCGAAGGCGCGGCCCACACCGACCGCTTCCGCGCCGAGGTGCCCTTCCCCGTGGAGATCGACCTCAAGTCGATCTTCCGTTTCTGACAAGGACCCGGCCCCGACGCGCACCCCCGTGGCGCGTCCGGGCCGGGTCGTTCCCCCGCCGGTGGTCAGTCCGTGGCGATGGCGTTCAGGACGTTCATCCGGCCCGCACGGAACGCCGGGACCAGGGCGGCGAAGAGGCCCACCAGTGCCGAGCCGAGGAAGACCGCGGTGATCGTCGGCCAGGGGATCTCCAGGATGCCCAGGCCCTGCAGGGCCAGCAGCTTCTGGGCCGTCATGCCCCACGCCATGCCGAGGCCGAGGCCCAGGAGGGCGCCGAAGAGGGCGATGACCACCGACTCCAGGCGGATCATGCGGCGCAGCTGGCGGCGGGAGAGGCCGATGGCGCGCATCAGGCCGATCTCGCGGGTCCGCTCGACGACCGACAGGGCGAGGGTGTTCACGACACCCAGGACCGCGACGATGATCGCGAGGGCCAGCAGGCCGTAGATCATGTTGAGCAGCTGGTCGACCTGGCCCTTGATGAGGTCCTTGTAGTCGGCCTGGTCACGGACCTCGATCTGCGGGTAGGCCTCGACCGCCGCCTTCAGGGCCGCGGCCGCCTCCTTCCCCTGACCGTCCACCGCCTTGGCGAACATCATGGAGGTCGCCGGGAGCTTGTCCGTCGGGAGGTACCGCTTGGCGGTGGCGATGTTCGTGTACATCGCGCCCTTGTCGAACGTGGTGTCGTCCGAGGTGATCGCGTTGACCTTGAGCTTCGCCGTCCGGCCGTCGACCATGGCGACGGTCAGCCGGTCGCCCATCGTGACGCCGTGGTCCTTCGCCCAGCCCTCGGGCACCGACATGGCGTCCTTGGCGTAGGCGTCCGACAGCTTGCCGCGGACCGTCTCGATCCGCAGGTCCTGGGCGTACGTGGGAGTGGCCGCGGTCAGCTGTTCCGTGGCGGTCGTGCCGTCCGGGGTGGTGATCCTGGCATTGACGCCGGTGTACTCGGTGAAGTGCGCGATGTGGTCCGCCGAGCGGACGGCCTTGACCATGGCGGGGCTCAGTGGTCCGGTGTCGCCGCCGACGATGAAGTCCGCGCCGACCGACTTGTCGAGCTGGTCCGTGGCCGAGGCGACCATGGAGGAGCCGACCACCGAGAGCGCGGCGACGAGGGCGAGGCCGATCATCAGGGCCGAGGCCGTGCCGCCCGTACGCCGCGGGTTGCGCAGCGCGTTGCGCTCGGCGAGACGGCCGACGGGGCCGAAGAGGCGCAGCACGACCACGCTGAGGCCGCGGACGACGACGGAGGCCAGCAGCGGGCCGACGACGACGAAGCCGACGAGGGACAGCAGCACGCCCAGGCCCAGGAACGCCGAACCCGTCGACGCCTGCCCCGCCGAGCCGCCCGCGACGAGGGCGGCGGCGCCCGCGCCGGTGAGCAGCAGACCGATGGCGGCCCGTACCTTGCCGGCCTTGCCGTCGGCGGGGGTTCCCGCGTCGCGCAGGGCGGCCATGGGCGAGATCTTCCCGGCCCGGCGGGCGGGGAGGTAGGCGGCGAGGACGGTGACGACGACACCGATCGCGAGGCCCACCAGCGGCGTGGTGGCCTTGATGGTCAGCTCGGAGGTGTCGAGCTTCATGCCCAGGGAGCCCATGAGCTCCATCAGCCCGATGGCCAGGGCGACACCGCCGCCGATGCCCAGGAGCGAGCCGACGACGCCGAGGAGCAGCGCCTCGGCCAGCACCGACCGGTTGATCTGCTTGCGGCTGGAGCCGATGGCCCGCATCAGCCCGATCTCCCGGGTGCGCTGGGCGACCAGCATGGAGAAGGTGTTGACGATGAGAAAGATGCCGACGAGCACGGCGATGCCGGCGAAGCCGAGCAGCGCGTACTTCATGACGTCGAGGAAGGAACCGACGTCCTTCTTGTTCTCCGCCTTCGTCTCGGCGGCGGTGTGCACGGTGTAGCCGGTGCCGATGGCGGCGGTGACGCTCTTCTTCAGCTGCTCGTCGCTGACCCCGGCGGCGGCCGTCAGACCGTAGCCGCTGTAACCGGTGGTGGTGCCGAGGAGCTTGCTCTGGGCGGTCGCGGTGTCGAAGTAGAGGATCGCCGCGCCCGGGTTGGTGGTCTTGTACGTGGCGAGCCCGGTGATCGTGACCTTGAAGTCGCCGGGGGCGGCCATCACGCGCAGGGTGTCGCCCAGCTTCAGCCCGTGCTTGTCGGCGGTGTCGGAGTCGACGACGACCTCGGTGGGGCCGCGCGGCTCGTGGCCGCTGGTGATGTCGACGGACTTCTTCTGGCTGTCGTCCCAGTTGGTGCCCACGGTGGGGGCGCCGGAGCTGGGGCTCAGGCTCTTGTTCCGCGCGTCGGCGGCGGTGATCTGCTGGTTGGTGGCGTGCGGTTCGACCTTCGCGACCCCGTCGGCCGCGGCGAGCTTCGCCTTCAGGGACGCGGGGACGGTCTGCGGCCTGCCGGTCTGCTGGGCGTCGTCGTTCTTCGGCGCGGCGACGCTGACGTCGGAGGCGGTGGAGGCGAAGAGCTTGTCGAACGTGGCGCTCATGGTGTCGGTGAAGACGAGCGTGCCGCAGACGAAGGCCACCGACAGCAGCACCGCGACGGCGGACAGCGCCATCCGCCCCTTGTGGGCGACGAAGTTGCGCAGGGAGGTCCGAAGGACGGTCACGACACCCGCCCGCGCGCGTCGAAGTGCTTCATCCGCTCGAGGACCAGATCGGCCGTCGGCTGGTACATCTCGTCGACGATCCGCCCGTCCGCCAGGAACAGCGCCCGGTCCGCGTACGAGGCGGCCACCGGGTCGTGGGTGACCATGACGATGGTCTGGCCCAGCTCGTCGACCGAGCGGCGCAGGAAGCCCAGCACCTCGGCGCCGGCCCGCGAGTCCAGGTTTCCGGTGGGCTCGTCACCGAAGATGATCTCGGGTCGGGCGGCGAGCGCGCGGGCCACGGCGACGCGCTGCTGCTGGCCGCCGGAGAGCTGGTTGGGCCGGTGCTTGAGACGGCCCGCGAGGCCCACGGTCTCCACGACCCGCTCCAGCCACGCCCGGTCCGGCTTACGGCCGGCGATGTCCATGGGGAGCGTGATGTTCTCCAGGGCGTTCAGCGTCGGCAGCAGATTGAACGCCTGGAAGATGAAGCCGATCCGGTCCCGGCGCAGCTGGGTGAGCTTCTTGTCCTTGAGCCCGGTGATCTCGGTCTCGTCGATGAATATCTGCCCGGAGGTGACGGTGTCGAGGCCGGCCAGGCAGTGCATCAGTGTCGACTTGCCGGACCCGGAGGGGCCCATGATGGCCGTGAACTGCCCACGGGCGATGTCCACGTCCACGTGGTCGAGCGCGACGACCCGGGTCTCCCCCGCGCCGTACGCCTTGAGGACCTGACGGGCCCTCGCCGCGACGGCCGCATGTCCTCCACTGCCCCCGGTCGTGGGAATCGATACAGCCGTTTTCACGGTAGGTCTCCTATGTCTGTGCAACTCGTCGTGTCCGGGAACGTCCCGCCGCGAGCGGGGAGGACACGTCTTCAAGCCTGCGGGAATCCGGACGCGGCCACGATGGTGCTCGTCCCTGTCTTGGGGGTGGTGCTACCCCTACCGGCACCCCTCCGGCCGCCCATAAAAAGGCTAGATATCGACCTCGCTCGCGGCATCCTGCTGCGGTACGAGCCGGGGCTGGGGGGTTATACGGAGCCACCCCTAGGGGACGGGCCCCGCCGAGCCGCCCCCGTCTCGGGGTCACGGGGCGGACGAACAGTCGAAGACAGGGGGTAACAGGGGGGAAATGGGCCCCTCGGGGGGAACGAAGAGCGAAGAATACGTGAAGCCAGTCCCGGGACAAGACAATTGGGGCCAGAGGGAATTAGTGTTCGGGTCTATGGCCGTGGGGGGCACGTGCGACCCCCCTCGCACCGGCCAGTCGGTCTCCCAAGGAAGCAGCCTCCGTGAAGATACTTCGTACTCGCGCTGCCAGCGTCTCCCGGCAGGGACTGTGCACTGCTCTGCTCGTCGCCAGCCTCACGGCGGCTGTCGGCGTCAGCCCGCCGCACAACACCGCCGGTGCCGACGAATCCTCACCCAGACCTTCCGACCCCCAGGGCAAGCCGCACGGCGTGCCCAACCTCGCCCTGCCCGACCTCGCCCCGAAGAACCCGGGCAAGGGCAAGCCCGGCGGCGGCACCGGTGGCGACGCCCCGGACGGCAACACGGGCATCCCCAAGACCGCCCTGGCCGCCTATCAGAACGCCGCGCGCCTCGCCGCGACCCAGCTGCCGGGCTGCCACATCCCGTGGGAGCTGATCGCGGGCATCGGCCGCGTGGAGTCGGTGCACGCCGGCGGCTACGGGCTGCGCAGCGACGGCTCGACCGAGAAGCCGATCCGCGGACCCCGACTGACCGGTGGCCAGTTCGCGGAGATCCGGGACACCGACAAGGGCCGCTGGGACGGCGACACCGAGTACGACCGGGCCGTCGGCCCGACCCAGTTCATCCCCTCCACCTGGGAGATGTCGGGCGCCGACGGCAACGGCGACGGCATCAAGGACCCCAACAACATCTTCGACGCCGCGCTGGGCACCGCCCATTACCTCTGCGCGAACAACCGGGACCTGAACAGCAGCGCCGACCTCGACAAGGCCGTGCTGAGCTACAACCAGTCCCGCGAGTACGTCACCGCCGTCCTGGCCTGGATGCGTACGTACCAGAGCGGCAACGTGGGCACGGTGCCCGACGACATCCCGACCACCCCGCACAACCCGTCGGGCGACACCCCGGGCAGGAGCCCCCACACGCCCTCTCCCGGCACCACGCCCGGGGGCGGCTCGACGACGACTCCGCCGAGCAACAAGCCCAGCCCGGGCAAGCAGACCCCCACGCCCCAGAAGCCGAGCCCGAAGCCCGACCCCCAGAAGCCGACCCCGAAGCCCGATCCGCAAAAGCCGGACCCGCAGAAGCCGGACCCGAAGCCCGACCCGAAGCCCGATCCCACCAAGCCGAAGCCGTCGCCCGTCACCCGCCTGGACCGGAACGGCGCGGCCAAGTGGGAGACCACAACGGGCGAAGTCTTCGAGGAACGCGCGAGCGTAAAGGCCCTCGACAAGGCCGGCAAGCCGGTCGTCGGCGCCCGGGTGGTCTTCGAGATCATCGGCGAGAGCACCAAGGCCACCTTCCTGGGCGGCTCCAAGAGGGTCACCGCCACGACGCTCAAAAACGGCATCGCCACCTCGCCGAGCGTCCTCGCGGGCGACACGGCCGGGCAGTTCCCCCTGCGCGCCACCGTCGAGGGCAAGGACGGCGTCACGCCCGTCGTCTTCAACGCGACCGTCAAGCCCGCCCCGGCACCACACGCCGACAAGATCGAGCGCGTCGGCAACGAGTGCGCTGACGTCCAGCCGAACAGCCCCTTCACCTGCAAGGTCGTGATCCAGGCCTCCAAGGACGGCAAGGCCGTGGCCGGCATCGGCATGACCGCCACCGTGGCCTCCGCCGACGGCGGGAAGGCCGTCGAGATCGGCCCCTACTTCAAGGACAAGAACGGCAAGCCGGTCCGCAAGTTCGACCTTGGCAAGACTGACGGGAACGGTCAGATCGAACTGCCGGAGTTCTTCGCCGACGGCGAGACCGGCGCCTTCACCATCCGCATCGTCAGCACCGACGGTCAGGTCCTCCTCGTGCACCTGCACGTGAAGGCGGAGTCCACGCAGAGCAGCACCCCGAAGGCCTGAGCACCGCACCGTCCCGCCCGCCCCCGCCTCGCGGGGCCCGGGCGGGACGGCGGCTCGGTCCCTGTGGGGCCGTCAGCTCCTACAGGTCGCCCGCGCCCGCGTCCTCGGCGACCGGCTTGCCCGTCAACGCCGCCAGGCTGTGCCGCACATGCGCCATGTGCGACCGGAGCTCCTCGCGGCGCTCCTCGTGCTCCCGCAGCAGCCGCTCGGTCTCCCGGTTGACGCGCTCCTCGCGCACCCGCGCCTGCGCGAGCAACGCCCCCGCCTGCGCCTCCGCGTCCTCCTGGCCGTGGCGCGCGGCCTCCTCCGCCTCCGCGTACCGGCGCTGCGCCTCCCCCAGCGTCGACCGCGCGTACTCCTCCAGGGCGGCCACCCGCACATCCATCGCCGCCTCCCGCTCGGCGATCTCGCGGCCCGCCACGTCCCACCGCTCGGCCTGGTCCTTCTCCTGCTCCGCCAGCAGACCCGCCGTGTGCTGCCGCATCTCCCGCAGCGCCGCCAGCGACTCCCCGCGCCGGGCCTTGACCTCCCGGCGCACCTCCGCCCGCAGTTCGTCCGCCGCGGACTGCGCGGCCAGCACCGCCTGCCGTGCCCAGCCCTCCGACTCCGCCTTCACCGCCACGGCGTGGGCGTGCGCCTCGTCGCGGACCGTGCGCGCATGGGCCTCGGCGGCCTCCCGCAGCTCGGCCGCCGCCGCTTCGGCGCGCTCGCGCAGACCCGCCGCCTCGGCCTCCGCGGTGGTCAGCAGGCCCCGGGCCCGCGAACCGAGCGACTCGTACGTCTGCGGCGGAAGCTGCGCCACCACCTGGGTGAGGCGCTCCACCTCGCTCTCCATCTCCCGCGCGAGCACGGTCAGTCGCGCCACCCGCTCCCACGCCCCGTCCCGCTGACGCGCGAACTCCGCCGCCGCGCGCTCGACCTGCTCAGGCCGGTAGCCGCGGCCCCGCACAACAGCGAAACCTTCGGGAGACACCGATGCACTCATCCTTGAAGCCCCTTATATCCGGATATCCGGTATGCGACGCGATCCGGCGCACATCATTTCCTGGACCACCGAAGCGCCCAAAACGCGACACTCCGCCCTTTTCATCTCTCAAGGATGCGCCGACCCACGACGCAGGGCGCCCGACCCCTCACCCGGGTCGAGCGCCCTGTGCCCTTAACCACGCCGGCCGGTCGCTAGAAAAGACCGTCCCACATCTGCTCCAGCAGTACGGCCCACCAGTTCTCCGGCGACGACAGCGCCGCGGGGTCCAACGCCATGAGCTGAGCCTGGAAATCCACGGTCCAGCGCCCGGCCTGCTCCGGCGTCAGCCCGTAGCGCCAGCGCCACATCTTCCCGAGCAGCGCCAAACAGCGTACGAACTGAGGCAGGCTCGTGTTGACGAACTGCGGCGCCACCGAACCACCGTCCGGACCCGCCTCCACCGGCACCGCCACGATGTGCGCCGTCCCGTACTGCACACACAGCTGACGGCCGAAATCACTGCCCATGACGAGATACGAACCCGCGTCCGGCGACGGCCGCACCCCGCGCTCCGCCGCCAGCTCCGCCAGCGTCGGCACCGGCCGGCCCGGCTGCGCCTGACCCCAGAAGAACGGGCCGAAGTCGACCGGCAGACCCGCCCACACCAGCGTCTGCGCCACGATGTCCGGCACGCCCTGACGCGAGACCGCCCGCTGGTCGAAGCGGAAGATCCCCTGCGGCCCGAACGCCTCCACCAATTCGCGCGCGATGCCGTCCGGGGCGACCGGCGGCGCCTGCTGCACCTGGCTCGGGTGCGGCAACGGCACCCGGTTCGGCGCCGGACGCGCCGGCCCGTCCGCGACCTGGTGCAGCTCGCCCTGATGCTCCACCAGGTGCCGCACACCCTGCTGACGGGTCAGATGGTCCCGCCCGTACGCGGCCGTATGACTGATCCGCACCTGCGGCCACGTCTCCCGCACCATCCGGGCGCAGTAACCACCGGGCAGATCACACGACTCCAGCTCCGTGTGCAGCTCCAGCACCTGCTGCGGCGGCACGTTCATCGCCCGCAGCTCGTGCAGGATCTGCCACTCGGGGTGCGGCGTTCCCGGCGCGCTGCGCCGGATGATCTGCTGCTCGGAACCGTCCTGCGCGCGATAGCGCAGCACGGCCATGTAGCCGGGGCCCACGGTCGGCAACCCGGTGGGAGCGGCCTGCGGATACCCGTACCCGCCCGGGGCGGCCGGAGCCGCGGCACCCATGGGGGCCGCCGGAGGCATCGGGGCGGCGGGAGGCTGCCCCGGCGCACCCGGCATGCCCGGCGTGCCGGGACCCGCGAGCATCGTCGCCGCCGCGTGGACGCCCTGCGGCTGACCGGGCGCGGGCGCAGCCGGAGGCTGCGCACCGGGCTGACCCGGGACACCGGGCGGCTGCGGACGGCCGGGAACCTGCCCCTGCCCGGGGGCACCGGGAGCACCGGGCGGGCCGGGAGGCACGGGGGCCGCAGGAGCGCCCGGGGTGCCGGGACCGGCGAGCATCGTCGCCGCCGCGTGCACACCCTGCGGCTGACCGGGCGCGGGCGCAGCCGGAGGCTGCGCACCGGGCTGACCCGGGTACGCGGCGGCGGGAGGCTGACCGGGAGCACCCGGGAACGCGGGCGGCATGCCCGGGGCACCGGGAGGCCCGGGCGGCACCGGCGCACCGGGCGCCTGCGCACCACCCGACGCGTCCACCGCGCCGGGGATGCCCGCGCCGAGGCTGTCGTCGAGCTGGGAAACGAGCTGCGTGCGGACGTACCCACCCGGCGGCGCGGCCGGAGGGGCAGCCGGCGGCGCACTCGGCGATGCGGTCGGCTGCGCCTGCGGCTGAGCGACCGGCGGCTGAGCGACCGGCGGCTCGGGAGCGGTAACGGGCGCGGGCGCGCCGGGAACAGGCGCGGCGGGGTCGTCGATCGCGGGGGCGATGGCCGTACGGGGCAGCGCACTGCCTGCGGCCATCAGCGCCGTCTTGGCGTCCGCCGGCACGGCGGGCGACGCGCTGTCCGGCGCGTCGGTGTCCTCCAGCGCGGGCGCGAAGACCGTGGCGGGCAGGCCCACCGAACGGTCGCTGTCGTCCGCCCCCGTGTTCGTGTCGGCACCGGCCCACGGCGTCGCCCCCGTCGGCACGGGAGCCGGAGCAGGAGCGGCCGGAGCCGGGGTCGCCGGAGCGGGGGCCTCGGCGGGCAGCCGGCCCTCGTCCGCACGGGCGGCGGGCACGGACGGGGCGTCGGCGGCGGCCGGGGAGGACGACGAGGCGTCGGACGAAGAAGAGGGGGAAGAGGAGGACGTCGACCTCCGGTCCGGGATCCCGATCGCGTCCGCCGCGTCCTGCAACCACTGCGGCGGACTCAGCAGGAACGACGTCGCCTCCAGGTCCAACCGCTTCGGCGGAGTGTCCGCCACCGGTACCGACTCGTCCACAGCCCCGTACTCCTCTTCGTACCGACGGATGACCTCACCCACCGGCAGCCCCGGCCACAGCGTGGTCTCCCCGCTGTCACGGGCGATCACCAGGCGCGCCCGTCCGCCGTCCGTCGTCGGGCAGTCCGCACGGTCCTCGGCCCAGGCCACGAAGCCCAGGTCGAACTCCCGCACCCGCACCTCACGGTGCAGATACGCCGGTACGTCGCCGTTGACCCAGCGCTCCGCGCGCTCCTGCGCCTGCGCGAACGTCACCATCGCGCTCACCCCTCCACCGGGACGGCGTAAGCGAAGCCGCCGTCCACCATCAGATTCGCCACGGTCTCCAGCTCCGGCGGGCCACCCGCCAGCCGGGAGAGGAACGCGTCGAAATCCTCGCCGCAGGGCAACAGCAGCCGCTCCACCCGCTCCTGCACCGTCAGGCCGTCCTGGTCACGGGCGTCGTCGTACGGGCAGAACCACACCGACCCGATCGCCTCGCCCTTCACCTTGACCGCGATCACACCGCCCTGCACGAACCCCACACCCAGATAGTCCTTGGTGAAGTGGTCGCGCAGACACTTGTTGACGTACACGAGGTCATTGACCGCCGCCTCGTCCCGCACGGTGAAGAAGGGCTGGTCCAGCAGCAGACCCAGCTCCGCGTCCAGCGCGGCACCCACCGGGGCGCAGCCGCCGGCCGCCTTCAGGAACGCGCGGTAGGCGCCCGGCAGCCGGTAGCCGAGGTCCTCCTCGACACCCCGCACCTGCTCCTCCGAGACCGCGAGGTCCCGCTGCGGCAGCGCGAAGTGCACCGGCCGGGTCTCCGCCAACGGCCGCGTGCCGCGCTTGTCCTGGTCCACCGGGGCCGTCGCCAGCCCGCCGTGGTGCCGCAGCAGCGCCTTGACCTCCACCGGGATCAGCTCCAGACGGCGGCTGCGGACCGAGTGGTGCCACGTCCAGCCGTGCGGCGTCGCCACCGGCGGCAGACTGGCCCACAGCTCGTGACCGTCCGCGTGCAGGGCGGCGTTCGCCGACACGTAGTCGGTCAGCCGCAGCTCGTCCACGCCGAAACCCTCCGGCGGCTCCGCGATCTCCGCGGCGGCACGCGCGTACGGCGAGAAGTCCGGGAAACCGTCGTCGTCCACCCGCACGCCCTTGGGGTAGCGGCTGGCCCGGACCGGGTCCGGGAAGTGCACGACCTGCCCTGCGTAGGCCGTGTTCGGTGGCGCGGCTTGCTGCCCGAGCCGACCTGTCGTCATGGCGGATGCCCCCTGCTGACTCTGTCTCCTGGAGGCCCGGACAGATGCGGCGGACGCCGCGGGCCACCAGACCCCCGGCCGGACCACGGGGCGGCTCGGCCGGTCGGTGTCCCCATGGCCGAGGACACCTCGTGGCGGACAGCCTATGCGGTGGCGCAAGAGCGGCCCCCGCCCCCGCCCACGCGGAGCCTCCGGTTCCACCCCGCCCGCACCCAGTGCGCCAAAGGCCCGCACAGCCTCACCACCCCTGACCTCATCAAGCACATCCGTCACACGACGCGCGCACAACACCGCCCTGACTTCCACACCCCGCATCCCATTTGGCAGTCTGATCCCCGCAACAGGGGGATTGCACGGGAGGGAAGAACCACCATGCACACGACGCAGGACCGCCACACCGACGGCGGCACACCGGGCGACCCCCGGCTCACCTGGAGCGCCACCGACGACGCCGACCGCGCCCCCGCGCTGCTCCACCGCCGCGACGGCATACTCCCCGCCGTGGCCGCCGCGCTCTCCGTCCGCGGCGAGACCCTCACCTGCACCGCGGGCAGATCCGACCAGCCGCCCGCCCTCCACCCGCTCGTCCAGGACTTCCTCGACACCCTCACCAGCGAGCGACGCGAACGCTTCACCGGCCGCTGCCCCGAAGCCGTACTCCTCACCCGCTACCTCAGCGCCTTCGAGACCGGCCGCAGCAAACGTGCCTCCCGCAAACCCCTCACCCACGGCGAGGCCCGGCGCGCACTCAAGCAGTCCAAACTCACCGCACGCCACATCCGCGAGGACGGCGACCCCCGGCACGGCAGTTACGCACCCCCCTGCCGCTCCTGCACCGCACTCCTGACCCACTTCGGCGTACGGTCCGTCGACCCCGCCGCCTCCACCAACGGCAAGAGCTGACACACATGCGCGCCTTCGACCGCACCGCCGCCACCCGCTTCCCCGTAGCCGTCGACGCGGCCCTGCGCGAAGCCGGCTGGCAGCCCGGCCGCTGGGACATCAAAGCCGCCGAGAACTGGGCCGACGCCCTACGCGCCCACGTCTCCCCCGCCGGCCACCGGCACACGGTCTTCCCCGCCGCCGTCGAGGCCTGGGCCGAATTCGGCGGACTGCGCATCGCCGCCCCCGGCGCGGGCCGCCACATCGCCCCCACGCCCTTCCACATCGACCCGCTGCACGGCCTCCACCTCGCCCGCACCGTCGCCGACCTCGGCCGCGCGCTCGGCACCGAGGTCTGCCCCCTCGGCCAGGAAGCCGACAACCAGGCCCTGCTCACCATCGACACCCACGGCCGCGTCTACAGCCTCGACCACACCGGCGACTGGTACCTCGGCCCCGACATCGACCACGCCATCGGCACCCTGGTCACCGGTACCCGCCCCGCACGACTGTCCGCCGGACGCCGCTGACACCGGCGCTCCGGTCCGGAGCGCCGGGCGAAGCGCCGGTCAGGCCGCCCGCACCCGGTCCGGAATCACCGCGGACACGCGGAAACCGCCCGCCTCCGTCGGCCCCGACACGAACACCCCACCGAGCGCGGACACCCGCTCCCGCATCCCCACCAGACCATTGCCCCCGCTCGGCAGCCCCGCGTCCGCACCACCGTCCGACGGGCCGTTCTCCACCTGCAACGCCACCTCGCCCTCCCGGTGCGCCAACCGCACCTGCGCCTTCGCGCCCGGGGCGTGCTTGTGGACGTTCGTCAGGGCCTCCTGCACCACGCGGTACGCCGTGCGCTCCACCCGCCGCCCGTACGCCCGCTCCTCACCCTCCACCGACAGCTCCACGGCCATCCCCGCCGCCCGCGACTGCCCCACCAGATCCGCCAGACCGTCCAGACACGGGCCGTCACCGACCGGGCCCCCGTCGTCGTCATGACCACCCGCGGCACCCGCCGACACCCGCGCCGACGCCACCGCGGCCACCGCCGCCAACCGCTGCGTCTGCGCCGCCGCCGGCTTCTCCGCCACCATCCCGTCCGACGACGTCCGCAGCACACCGAGCATCTCGCGCAACTCCGTCAGCGCCTGCCGGCCCATGTCACCGACCAGACCCGCGTTCTTCGACGCCTTCTCCGGATCCTTGAGCGCCACCGCCTGCAACGCCGCCGCGTGCACCACCATCAATGACACCCGGTGCGCCACCACGTCGTGCATCTCGCGGGCGATCCGGGTGCGCTCCTCGTTACGGGCCCACACCGCCCGCTCCTCCGCCCGGTCGGCCAGCAGCGACAGCTCGCGCTCCAGCCCGTCCGCCCGCTCCCGCAGACTGTCGACCAGCCGGCGCCGCGCCCCCACGTACAACCCCAGCAGCACGGGCGGAGCCGTGAGCCCCAGCGCCATCGCCACCGTGAACGCCACGACCACCCAGAAGCCGGGCTGATAGCCGTCCTGCGCCATGTCCTGCTGGAACCGCACGAACGTCACGATCAGCGTCCCCGCCAGCGACGCCCCGGCCAGCACGGCCGTGATCCGCCGCGGCACCTCGGACGCCGCGAGCGTGTACAGACCGACGATGCTGAGCAGGAAACCCATCTCGGCCGGCGTGATCGCGATCGACACCAGCACCACCGCGACCGGCCACCGCCGCCGCAGCAGCAGCGAGGCCCCGACCGGAACCCCCACCATGGCCCCGAGCCCGCCCGGCAGCCCGTGCTCGTCGGCGAACTGGACCCCCTCCAGCACACACTCCAGCACCGACACCAGAGCCAGCGCGACATCCAGCGCCATACTCCGCCGTCGGGCCCACCACCAAGGCCCCGAGGGCGCGCCCCGCGCGCCCGCTTCCGCGATTGCCCCCGTTGTGGTCATACCTCCCAGACTAAGGGCGGGGGCCACCCGTTTTCCGGTGCGCACAGCAGCACGGAGGGTGTGCGAACAAGGACGAATAGCGAGCTTTTCCCTCGAACTGTTGAATCAGCCAGATTTTCGGCACATGTGCACGCACGTACGACGAGGCTTGAGGGCATGGTCCAAGCCAAAACAGACATGAAGCCCCGCGCACGGGAGCTGCGACGGGCGGGGAGGGCGTACGACGAGATCGCGGCCGGGCTCGGCGTGTCGCAGGGGCCGCGGAGGGGCGCCGCGAGCGCCTCACATCACACATCCCCGACGGCAGCTGACCTATACCGTCGCATCGAAGGCCGGTGGTACGGCATAGTGTTGGGGTCGCGATCGACAGCCTGACGTAATGTCCGGTTTAGACCGACGCTGTCCCCCGTGGTGTAATTGGCAGCACTGTGGCTTTTGGTGCCATCTGTCCGGGTTCGAGTCCTGGCGGGGGAGCTGGATGTTCGAATATCGGGTCCTGACCTCCGGGTCAGGACCCGCCCGCGTTTCGGCCTCCATACGCACCGGTATCCTTCGGGTGTCCACCACTCGAAGCCGAAGGGCACACCCGTGAGCGCCAACCGCCCGGCAGCCGTCGTCGTCCTCGCAGCGGGTGAGGGCACCCGCATGAAGTCGGCGACCCCCAAGGTCCTGCACGCCATCTGCGGCCGCTCCCTCGTCGGGCACGTCGTCGCCGCCTCCCGCGAGCTGGACCCCGAGCACCTCGTGGTGATCGTCGGGCACGCCCGCGAGCAGGTGAGCGCGCATCTGGCGGAGATCGACCCGGCCACCCGCACCGCCGTGCAGTACGAGCAGAACGGCACCGGCCACGCCGTGCGGATGGGCCTGGAGTCGCTCGGCGACAGCGGGATCACCCTCGACGGCACCGTCGTCGTGGTCTGCGGCGACACCCCCCTGCTGACCGGCGCCACGCTCAAGGCCCTCAGCGACACCCACGCCGCCGACGGCAACGCCGTCACCGTACTGACCGCCGAGGTCCCCGACTCCACCGGCTACGGCCGCATCGTGCGCGACGACAGCGGCGCCGTGACGGCGATCGTCGAGCACAAGGACGCCACCGACGCGCAGCGCGCCATCCGTGAGATCAACTCCGGGGTGTTCGCGTTCGACGCCCAGCTGCTGACCGACGCGCTCGGCAAGGTCCGCACGGACAACAGCCAGGGTGAGGAGTACCTCACCGATGTGCTCGGCATCCTGCGTGAGGCCGGTCACCGGGTGGGCGCGGCCGTCGCGGGCGACCACCGGGAGATCCTGGGCATCAACAACCGCGTCCAGCTCGCCGAGGCCCGCAAGCTGCTCAACGAGCGGCTGCTGCACGACGCCATGATGAGCGGTGTGACGGTCGTCGACCCCGCCACGACCTGGGTGGACGTCACGGTCACCTTCGAGCCGGACGCGCTCGTGCAGCCCGGTACGCAGCTGCTGGGCGCCACGCACATCGCCACCGGCGCCGAGGTCGGCCCGAACTCCCGTCTGAAGGACACGTCCGTCGGTGCGGGCGCCGTGGTGGACAACACCGTCGCCGACAGCGCGCTGATCGGCGAGGGGGCCACCGTCGGTCCGTACGCGTATCTGCGGCCGGGTACGAAGCTCGGCCGTAAGTCGAAGGCCGGGGCGTACGTCGAGATGAAGAACGCCGACATCGGCGAGGGCACCAAGGTGCCGCACCTCTCCTACGTCGGCGACGCGACCATCGGTGAGTACACCAACATCGGCGCGGCGAGCGTCTTCGTGAACTACGACGGTGTGAACAAGCACCACACGACGATCGGTTCGCACTGCCGGACCGGGTCGGACAACATGTTTGTGGCTCCTGTCACGGTCGGGGACGGCGCGTACACCGCCGCCGGCTCCGTCATCACCAAGGATGTGCCCCCGGGTTCGCTGGCTGTCGCCCGTGGTCAGCAGCGGAATATCGAGGGTTGGGTCGCCCGTAAGCGTCCCGGAAGCGCGGCCGCACAGGCCGCTTCCACGGCTCGCCAGGAGCCCGACGGCGAGCAGTGACCGTGACACGGTCCCGCCGTGCGGGGCGTACCGTGATAAGCGCACACAAATGGACATCCAAGGAGACTGTGCTGTGAGCGGGATCAAGACGACCGGCGAGAAGAAGCTGATGCTCTTCTCCGGCCGCGCCCACCCCGAGCTTGCCGAGGAGGTCGCGCACCAGCTGAGTGTCGACCTGGTCCCGACCAAGGCATTCGACTTCGCCAACGGTGAGATCTACGTCCGCTTCCAGGAGTCGGCGCGCGGTGCCGACTGCTTCCTGATGCAGAGCCACACGGCTCCCATCAACAAGTGGATCATGGAACAGCTCATCATGATCGACGCTCTGAAGCGGGCCTCCGCCCGGAGCATCACCGTGATCATCCCGTCCTACGGCTACGCCCGTCAGGACAAGAAGCACCGCGGTCGCGAGCCGATCTCGGCCCGTCTGATCGCGGACCTGCTGAAGACCGCGGGTGCCGACCGCATCCTCACGGTCGATCTGCACACCGACCAGATCCAGGGCTTCTTCGACGGCCCGGTGGACCACCTCTCCGCGCTGCCGGTGCTCGCCGACTACGTGGGTGCGAAGGTCGACCGTTCCAAGCTCACTGTCGTCTCGCCGGACGCCGGCCGGGTGCGGGTCGCCGACCGCTGGTGCGACCGTCTGGACGCGCCGCTGGCGATCGTGCACAAGCGTCGTGACAAGGACGTCGCCAACCAGGTCACCGTGCACGAGGTCGTCGGTGATGTGAAGGGCCGCATCTGCGTCCTGGTCGACGACATGATCGACACCGGTGGCACGATCTGCGCCGCGGCGGACGCCCTGTTCGCCAACGGTGCGGAGGACGTCATCGTGACGGCCACGCACGGCATCCTCTCCGGTCCCGCCGCGGACCGTCTGAAGAACTCCAAGGTGAGCGAGTTCGTCTTCACGAACACGCTGCCCGACCCGGGCGACCTGGAGCTCGACAAGATCACGGTGCTGTCGATGGCGCCGACGATCGCCCGCGCGGTGCGCGAGGTCTTCGAGGACGGTTCGGTCACGAGCCTCTTCGACGAGCAGGCGTAACCCGCTCCATAGATCGATTTCAGTGCGGCCTTCCCGCCGGGTAGACTCATCGAGTTGCTCGGCGAGGGAGGCCGCACTGCTGTTCGCAGTGTGCGGCGGTCCGTTATCGACGCGCTCTTCGTAGCAGGTCTGTCGTGGGCCGGGTAACGGCCGTCAGATCCGATTGCTTACGAGGAGTGCCCCGTGTCCGAGGTCAAGATCCCCGCACAGATCCGTCGCGAGTTCGGCAAGGGCTTCGCCCGCCGCGCCCGTGCCGCCGCCCAGGTTCCCGCCGTCGTCTACGGCCACGGTGGCGAGCCGGTCCACGTGACCCTGCCGGGCCACGAGCTCATGATGGCGCTCAAGACCCCGAACGTCCTGCTCTCCCTGGACATCGAGGGCCGCACCGAGCTGGTCATCCCCAAGGCCGTCCAGCGTGACGCGCTCAAGGGCTTCCTGGTCCACGTCGACCTGCTGGTCGTCTCCAAGGGCGAGAAGGTCACCGTCGAGGTTCCGGTCCACACCGAGGGCGAGCTGGCCCCGGGCGGCAACCTCCTCGAGCACGTCCTGAACACCCTCACGGTCGAGGCCGAGGCCACCCACCTCCCCGAGTCCGTCACCGCCAACATCGCGGGCCTCGAGGCCGGTGCCTCCGTCCTCGCCAAGGACATCGTCCTGCCGGCCGGCACCACCCTCGCCGTCGACGCCGACGCCGTCGTCCTGCAGGTCCTGGCCGCGCAGACCGAGGCCCCGGCCGAGGCCGCGAGCACCGAGGCCTGATCCTCGCCTGCTTCGGATTTTCTTTGCCGCCGCCGCCCCGCTCCGCCCGGAGCGGGGCGGCGGTTGGCTATAAGGAGGTATGCAGATGACGGACGACACCAGTCCCTGGCTCGTCGTGGGCCTGGGCAACCCCGGCCCCGAGTACGCGGCGAACCGGCACAACGTGGGCTTCATGGTCGCGGACCTGCTCGCGGAGCGCATGCGGGCCAAGTTCAAGGCGCACAAGTCGCGGGCGCAGGTCGTCGAGGGCCGGCTCGGTGCGCCGGGTCCGTCCAGCCGGCGGGTGGTCATCGCCAAGCCGATGTCGTTCATGAATCTGTCGGGCGGGCCGACGGCCGCGCTGCGGGACTTCTACAAGGTGCCGGTGGAGCGGATCGTCGCCGTCCATGACGAGCTGGACATCGACTACGGGCAGCTGCGGCTGAAGCTGGGCGGTGGCGACAACGGCCACAACGGTCTGAAGTCGATCACTAAGGCGCTGGGGCCGGACTACTGCCGGGTGCGGTTCGGGATCGGCCGGCCGCCGGGCCGTATGCAGGTCGCGGACTTCGTGCTCAAGGACTTCTCGTCCACCGAGCGCAAGGAGCTGGACTTCGAGGTGGACCGGGCGGCGGACGCGGTCGAGACGCTGATCGTGGACGGCCTGGAGCGGGCGCAGGGCACGTACAACTCTTGATCCTCGAACGCCGGACGGGCTGACAAAGTCAGCCCGTCCGGCGTTCGAGGACGTTCCGGGCGTCAGCCCGTGTTGCGCAGACCGGCCGCCACGCCGTTCACCGTGAGCAGCAGTGCCCGCGACAGCAGCGGATCCGCCGCCTCGCCCCGCTCCGCGGCGAGCCGCTGCCGGTGCAGCAGCGTCACCTGGAGATACGAGATCGGGTCCAGGTACGCGTCCCGGATGTGGAACGTCTGGCGCAGGACCGGGCTGGCGTCGAGGAGTCCCGCCTCGCCGGTGATGCGCAGGACTTCCTGCACCGTCAGCTCGTGCTCCGCGCGGATCGTGTCGAAGACGTGCTTGAGGTCGTCGGGGACGAGGGTGTCGACGTAGTGCTGGGCGATCCGCAGGTCGGTCTTGGCGAGGGTCATCTCGACGTTGGAGAGGAAGTTCTGGAAGAAGTGCCAGTGTTCGTGCATTTCGTCCAGGACCGTGTCGAGTCCCGCTTCGCGGGCGGCCTTGAGGCCTGAGCCGACGCCGAACCAGCCGGGGACGATCTGGCGGGACTGGGTCCAGCCGAACACCCAGGGGATGGCGCGCAGTCCGTCGAGCCCGGCGCCGGTGTCGGGGCGGCGGGAGGGGCGGGAGCCGAGGTGGAGTTCGGCGAGCTGGTCGACGGGGGTGGAGGCGAAGAAGTAGGCGGGGAGGTCGGGGTCCTCGACGAGCCGGCGGTAGGCGCTGTGGGCGGCGTCGGAGACGGTGTCCATGGCGGCGTCCCAGCGGGCGAGGGCCTCGTCGGACTGCCGGGGGGCGGTGTGGAGGGCGGAGGCCTGGAGGGTGGCGGCGACCGTCAGTTCCAGGTTCTCGCGGGCGAGGGCGGGGATGAGGTACTTGTCGGAGATGACCTCGCCCTGTTCGGTGACCTTGATCTCGCCGTCGAGGGTGCCCCAGGGCTGGGCGAGGATCGCGTCGTGGGTGGGGCCGCCGCCGCGGCCGACGGTGCCGCCGCGGCCGTGGAAGAGGCGCAGTCGTACGCCGTAGCGGTGGGCGACGTCGCGCAGCCGGCGCTGGGCGCGGTGGATCTCCCACTGGCTGGTGGTGATGCCGCCGAACTTGGAGGAGTCGGAGTAGCCGAGCATGACCTCCTGGACGTCGCCGCGGAGGGCGACGAGGCGCCGGTAGGAGGGGTCGGCCAGCATCTCGTCGAGGATGCGGTCGGCTTCCTTGAGCTCGTCGGTGGTCTCCAGCAGCGGCACGATGCCGATCTTCGCCCAGCCGGCGTGGAGGTCGATGAGTCCGGCCTCGCGGGCGAGGACGGCGGCGGCGAAGACGTCGTCGGCGCCCTGGCACATGGAGATGATGTAGGACTCGACGACCTCGGGGCCGAAGCGGGCGAGGGCCTCGCGGATGGTGTGGAAGACGCCGAGGGTCTTCTCGCCGCCGGCGTCGAGGGGGGCCGGCTGGGGGGCCAGGGGGCGACGGGAGCGCAGTTCCTTGGCGAGGAGCTTGCGGCGGTAGTCGCGGGGCATGTCGGCGTAGCGCCAGGATTCCTCGCCGAGCCGGTCGAAGAGCTGGCCGAGGGCGTGGTGGTGGGCGTCGGCGTGTTCGCGGACGTCCATGGTGGCGAGGTGGAGGCCGAAGGCGGCGAGGGTGCGGATGGCGCGCTCGAGGCGGCCGTCGGCGATGAGCCGCCCGCGGTGGGCTCGCAGCGAGTCCTGGATCAGCTGGAGGTCGGCGAGGAGGTCGGCGGTGCCGAGGTAGTCGCGGCCGTCCTGGTGGGGGGTGTCGCGGGCGAGGCGCTCGCGGGTGTTGACGAGCTTCTGGCGGATGCAGGTGGCCTTGAGCCGGTAGGGCTCTTCGGCGTTGAGCCGCTTGTAGCGGGGGCTGATCTCGGGGAGGAGTTCGAGGTCGCGCTGGAGCGAGGCGAGCAGTTCCTCGGTGGCGCCGCTGTTGCGGATGGAGTTGGAGAGGGCGCCGCGGAGGACGTCGACGAGTTCGAGGGCGTCGGTGATGCCGTGTTCGTGCTGGAGGATCAGCACGTCCCAGGTGACCTGCGGGGTGACGTTGGGGTTGCCGTCGCGGTCGCCGCCGATCCAGGTGCCGAAGGTCAGCGGGCGGGTGGTGGCGGGCAGGGCGACGCCGACGCGGTCGAGTTCGGCGGCGAGGTCCTCGAGGACGTCGCCGACGGCTCGGGCGTGGAGCTCGTCGAGGTAGTAGATGGCGTTGCGGGCCTCGTCGGTGGGCTCGGGGCGGACGACGCGCAGTTCGTCGGTCTGCCAGAGCAGGTCGATGTTCTCGGCGAGGCGGAGGTCGGTGCGGCGCTTGTCGCCGGCGCCGGTGCCGGGGGTGTCGAGGAGTTCGGCGATGCGGCGGAGCTTGTTGAGGACGCTGCGCCGGGCGGCTTCGGTGGGGTGTGCGGTGAAGACGGGGCGTACGCCGAGGTGCTCGACGGTGTGCTGGAGGTGCTCGGCGTCGGCGTCCTTGAGCTGGTCGGCGGTGCGGGCGAGGATGGAGCCCTCGGCGTCGCGCTTGGCGCGCAGCTCGCGGCCGCGGTGCACCTGTTCGGTGACGTTGGCCAGGTGGAAGTAGGTGGAGAAGGCCCGGACGAGCTTGGCGGCGGTGTCCAGGTCGGTCTCGCCGAGCAGCCGGGCCGCCGCGTCGCCGTCGCTGCGGGTGAGGGCGCGGACGCGTTCGACGAGGTCGAGGAGTTCTTCGCCCTCCTGGCGGACGAGGGTCTCGCCGAGGAGATCACCGAGGCGGCGGATGTCGGCGCGCAGGGCGGCGCTGCGCTGTGCTTCGCCTTCGCTCTCCCGGTTGTCGGCGGGGGCGAGGGGGGTCTGGTCGGCACTGCTCACAGGTGCGGCTCCTTGCAGATTTCTGAGCACGTCTGGAGGGGTTGCGGACCGCGCTGTCCGACGATCCCCAGCATAGGTCTCCGCTCGACGCGCGGTTGTCCACAGCCCTCGTGTACGGGGCGCCGGTCCTGCCATACTTACGTAGCCGTAGGTTACGGAACCGTAGCCTTGCCCCGAGCCCCATGAGGGAACCCAATGACTGCAAGCCCCGACGTGATCGAAGACGCGCCGAAGGCCCAGGAAACTTCGCTCCCCTCCGCCACGCTGGGTGGCGACAGCAAGCGTTCGGTCGAGCAGATCGCGCTGCTGCTGTTCATCACCGTCCCATTTGTCGCACTGCTCGCCGCGGTCCCGCTGGCCTGGGGCTGGGGGGTGAGCTGGCTGGATCTGGGACTGATGGTGGCGATGTATTACATCGGCTGCCACGGCATCACGATCGGCTTCCACCGCTATTTCACGCACGGAGCGTTCAAGGCCAAGCGGCCGTTGCGGATCGCGTTGGCGATCATGGGGTCGCTGGCGGTCGAGGGGCCGCTGGTGCGCTGGGTCGCGGATCACCGCAAGCACCACCGGTTCTCGGACGCGGAGGGTGACCCGCACTCGCCGTGGCGGTTCGGCGAGAGCGTGCCCGCGCTGATGAAGGGCCTGTGGTGGGCGCACATCGGCTGGATGTTCGACGAGGAGCAGACGTCGCAGCAGAAGTACGCCCCGGACCTGATCAAGGATCCGGCGCTGCGGCAGGTGTCCCGGCAGTTCGTGCTGTGGACGGTGGTGTCGCTGATGATCCCGCCGGTGGTGGGCGGTCTGGCGACGTGGTCGTGGCAGGGCGCGGTGACGGCGTTCTTCTGGGGTTCGCTGGTACGGGTGGCGTTGTTGCACCATGTGACCTGGTCGATCAACTCGATCTGTCATGCGGTGGGCAAGCGTCCGTTCAAGTCGCGTGACCGGTCGGGCAATGTGTGGTGGCTGGCGGTGCTCTCCTGCGGGGAGTCCTGGCACAACCTCCACCACGCCGACCCGACGTCGGCGCGGCACGGCGTGTTGAAGGGGCAGCTGGATTCCAGTGCCCGGATCATCCGCTGGTTCGAGAAGGCGGGCTGGGCGTACGACGTGCGGTGGCCCGATGCCGGCCGCATCGAATCCCGACGGAAGGAAGATGCCGCACAGGCGGCATGATTGACAGCGTGGCGATCGATAGCAACACCACCAGTAACAAGGACCGGACCCCGGCTTCGGGGAGCCGTCGCTCCCGCCGGGTGCGGATGACCGGCGCGGAGCGCCGTGAGCAGCTGCTGGACATCGGTCGCACGCTCTTCGCCGAGAAGGGGTTCGAAGGCACGTCGGTGGAGGAGATCGCGGCGAAGGCCGGGGTCTCCAAACCGGTGGTGTACGAGCACTTCGGCGGCAAGGAGGGGTTGTACGCGGTGGTCGTGGACCGCGAGATGCGGCAGCTGCTGGATCTGGTGACGGGGGCGCTGACGGCGGGGCATCCGCGGGAGCTGCTGGAGCAGGCGGCGTTCGCCCTGCTGGATTACATCGAGACGTATACGGACGGCTTCCGCATTCTGGTGCGGGATTCGCCGGTGGCGCAGTCGACGGGCACCTTCGCGTCGCTGATCAGCGATATCGCGACCCAGGTCGAGGACATTCTGGGGCTGGAGTTCAAGGCGCGCGGCTTTGACCCGAAGCTGGCTCCGCTGTACGCGCAGGCGCTGGTCGGCATGGTCGCGCTGACGGGCCAGTGGTGGCTGGACGTCCGTAAGCCGAAGAAGGCCGAGGTGGCGGCCCATCTGGTGAATCTGGCCTGGCACGGCCTGGACGGGCTGGAGCCCAAGCCCCGGCTGATCGGCCACCGCCGGTCCTGACGGCGCCCTCCCGGCGGCACCGGCTCAGGCTTCGCCGGGTTCGAGGAATTCGAGCCGGTTGCCGACGGGATCCTCGGAGAAGAAGCGCCGGTGCCCCGGCAGCCCGCCGTCCCGGATGACGGGCGCGCCGCGGTCCGCCAGCCGCCGGGCGAAGTCCTCGATGCTCGTCACACGGATGCCCGGGTGGGCCTTCCGGGCGGGGCGGAAGTCCGCTTCGACTCCGATGTGCAGCTGTACGGCGCCCGCGGCGAACCAGCACCCGCCGCGCGCGGCCAGGGCGGGCGGCTTGGGAAGCTCGGCCATGCCGAGGGTGTCGCGGTAGTACCCGCGGAGGATGTCCTCGCTGCCGGGCGGCGCCGCGAGCTGGACGTGGTCGAGTGCGACGATCATGTCACTCCCCCTTCCGGGCCACCGTGAAGATCCGCCGGAACGGGAAGACCGTGCCGTGCGGGCCCGGCGGGTAGGCCTCGTGGAGCCTGTCGCGGTATGCGGCGAGGAATTCCTCCGTGGCCGCCGGGTCTCCTTCCAGGGCGGTCAGGACCGGCCGCAGGGCGGTGCCCTTGACCCAGTCGAGGACGGGGTCCTCACCGGTGAGCAGATGCAGATACGTGGTCTCCCAGGCGTCCACCTCGTAGCCGGGGCCGGCCAGCCGCTCCAGATAGTCGGCGGGTTCGAGGACAGCGACACGGCGGCGGCCGGCTTCGCCCAGGCGGGCGCTCCAGCGCTTGCTGCCGCACAGCTCGCGCAGGATGGCGTGGCTGGGGGCGTCCCCGTTGCCGGGGACCTGGAAGGCGAAGGTGCCGCCGGGGGTCAGTGCGTCGGTCCAGGCGGGGAAGGACGCGGCGTGGCCGGGCACCCATTGGAGGGCCGCGTTGGAGACGATCAGGTCGTAGCGCTCGTCGGGCGCCCAGTGGCCGAGGTCGGCGTGGCGGAAGTCGAGCAGGCCGCCGCGCACGGTGCGGCCGGCGTAGGCCCGGGCGTCGGCGAGCATCGGGGCGGAGTTGTCGAAGCCGGTGACGTGGGCGGTCGGCCAGCGGTCGGTGAGGATCGTGGTGACGTTGCCGGGGCCGCAGCCGAGGTCGGCGATCCGCGGGGAGCGGGCCGGCAGCTCGGGGATCCGGGCGAGAAGGTCCTGGAAGGGGCGGGTCCGGTGGTCGGCGTGGCGGAGGTACTGCCGCGGATCCCAGGTGGGTGCGCTGTGCATGGGGGCCTCCCTGCGGGGTGGACATGCCGGGGCGACCGGGGCGGGGTGGCGCTTGCCGGTGACCTGACTCCCAGCATTCCCCCCGCTGTATCTTGACGTCAAGAGACTTCATGTCGACAGACCCTCTACACTGATCGTCATGGAGGACGAGGTCGATCGGCTGGTCGCAGCATGGCGCCGGGAGCGCCCGGACCTCGACGTGGAACCGCTCGAGGTGCTCAGTCGTGTCAGCAGGCTGGCCCGCCATCTCGACCGGGCCCGGCGGATCGCCTTCGCCGAGCACCAGCTCGAGCCTTGGGAGTTCGACGTCCTCACCTCGCTGCGCCGCGCGGGGCCGCCGTATCAGCTCTCGCCCGGCCAGCTGCTGACCCAGACCCTGGTCACCTCGGGCACCATGACCAACCGCATCGACCGGCTCACGAAGAAGAGCCTGGTCGAGCGGCTCCCGGACCCCAGCGACCGGCGCGGTGTGCTGGTGCGGCTGACCGCCGAGGGCCGGGACCGCGCCGACCAGGCGCTCGCCGGCCTGCTCGCCCAGGAACGGGCGATCCTCGCCGAGCTGTCCCATGCCCAGCGTCTGGAACTGGCCGGTCTGCTACGCCAGTTGACCGCCCCGTTCGACAACATCCCCGGCTAGGTCCACCGGGCCCACCCCGGCCCGCCGGGCCAGCGCCACCGCGGCCAGCGTGGAGTGCACCCCGAGCTTGCCCAGCACGTTCTGCATATGGGTGCGGACCGTGTGCGGGGAGAGATAGAGCCGCTCGGCGACCGCCTTGCGGCCCAGTCCGGCCACCATGCAGCGCAGCACCTCGCGCTCGCGCGGGGTCAGCGACTCCACCAGCCGCTCGCTCTCCGTGCGGTGCTTGCGCGCGGCGGTCAGCTCCCGCAGCACGCCGGTCAGCAGGGCGGGCGGCAGATGGGTCTCATCCCGCAGCACCCCCCGTATGACGGACAGCAGCCGCGACAGCGAGCAGTCCTTGGCGACCCAGCCGCTGGCCCCGGCTTGCAGTGCGGCGGCTGCCCGCCGGGGGTCGTCGCGCTCGGCGAGCACCACCGTCCGTACCGCCGGCTGCCCTGACCGGACCCCCGCCACCAGGGAAATCCCGTCCACCACGCCCTCACCCGGCCCGCCGCCCTCCTGCCCCGGCCCCCGGAGCTGTCCCGGTACCTGCGCGACATCCGTCGCCGCCGCGCCCAGGTCGGCGTCGATCAGCAGCACGTCGAAGCGCCGCCCCTCGCCCGCCGCGCGCTCCAGGGCGCGCAGCGCCGCCGGCCCGCTGCCGGCCGCCGAGACGTCCACGTCCTGCTCGGCCGCGAGGGCGGCGGCGAGCGACTCGGCGAAGATGCGGTGGTCGTCGACCACCAGAACCCGAATACGTGCCACAGCCACCCCCATATCCCGGGAGGCGGGCAGTGCGGGCACGGCGCCCGGGACGGGGTGGCCACACGCGCACGGCCGCCGCCGTGCCCCTGACATCTACCCCACCCCGGGCGTCGTACCTGCCTGTCTCGCCCCCTGATCAGCGTCGGCCCCCACCGAACGCTGTGCATCAGCGTACGGCGGGGGTACGACATCGGAAGCCGATTGACAAAACTGCTTGACCCGGCTGTTTATCGTGAGCTTTATGTTCAGTATTGAGGCGGTGAACGACGAGGAACGACGCGATGTGGTCCATGCGCGTCTGCGCCGGTCCAACTCCCAACTCTCCGCAAAGCTAAGGGGGATGCGCGGCACACTGGACGAGGAGGACCCGCTCCAGGTGTACGCGACGGATGCCGACGGGGCTCTGGCCGGGGGACTGATCGGCCACACCCAGTGGGGCTGGCTCCATCTCGACCTGTTCTGGGTCGATTCGCGCCACCGGGGAGCGGGACTGGGCAGTCGACTCCTGGCCTGTGCCGAGGGGTTGGCCCGGAACGAGCGCGGCTGTATCGGCAGCCGCGTGGAGACCTGGGACTTCCAGGCGCCTGGCTTCTACGAGAAGGCGGGCTACCGCACGGTCTGCGTGACCGAGGACTACCCGCCGGGCATCACCAACTATCTGCTGGTCAAGTCGCTTCGCTCCACGGCGGGTTGAGACGGGCGGGGGGTGACGCCTCACAACTCCCTGCGGGCGCCTGCCGCCGGACGCACCGGGAAGACGCGTGGCGGGCGGTGCCCGGCCGACACGAAGGCGCCGGTGACAGCCTCGGTGACGGCGTCGGCCCCCGCCGCCTCGGCCAGGACGACCGCCGAACCACCGAAGCCGCCGCCGGTCATCCGCGCCCCGAGCGCCCCCACGCCGTTCGCGACCGCGACGGCCAGGTCCAGCTCGGCACAGGAGACGGCCACGTCGTCGCGGAGCGAGGCGTGCCCGGCGGTGAGGACCGGGCCGATCGCACGGAGGTCTCCCGCCGCGAGCAGAGCCGCGACGCGGGCCACCCGCTCGTTCTCCGTGACCACGTGCCGCACGAGGGCCCGCACGACCGGCTCGCCCGCCAACGCCTCCAGCGCGTCGGGGAGTTGCCCGTACGCGATAGCGCGCAGCGAGGGCACGCCGAGTGTCCGCGCGCCCTTCTCACAGCCTGCGCGCCGTCGCGCGTACGCCCCGTCGCCCAGGTCGTGCCGGACCCGGGTGTCCACGACCAGCAGCCGCAGCCCTTCGAGGTCGGGGGCGAAGGGCACATGGCGGTGGGAGAGGTCGCGGGTGTCGAGGTGCAGCGCGTGGCCCTCGGCGCAGCAGGCCGCCGCGGTCTGGTCCATGATTCCGCAGGGGACGCCGACGAAGGCGTTCTCGGCGTGCTGGGCCAGGCGCGCCAGACGGTCGGGCGGCAGGTGCGGGCCGTGAAGTTCCGTCAGGGCGAGGGCGGTTGCGACCTCCAGGGCGGCGGAGGAGGACAGGCCCGAGCCGACGGGCACGTCGGACTCGATGTGCAGGTCCGCTCCCCCGGTGGCGTGCCCCGCCTCGCGCAGCGCCCAGGCGACTCCCGCCGGGTACGCGGCCCATCCGCGCACCGCGCCGGGGGCGAGGTCCGCCGTCCGCAGTTCGACGACGACGCCCGGTGCGGCGGCGGAGTGCAGCCGCAGCCGGCCGTCACTGCGGGGTGCGGCGGCGGCCCAGGTGCTGTGGGGCAGGGCGAGGGGCATGACCAGGCCGTCGTTGAAGTCGGTGTACTCGCCGATGAGGTTGACCCGGCCGGGCGCCGCCCATACCCCGGCGGGCGGTGCGCCGTGGACCTCACGGAAGGCCGCGGCGGCCCGCTGGGCGCTCATGCGCTGTCCGCGCGCCGGGCGAACTCCCAGGCGTCGGTGACGATCCGGGTCAGGTCGGTGCGGGTGGGGTGCCAGCCGAGGCGGTCGCGGGCGCGCTCGGCGGAGGCGACGAGCACGGCCGGGTCGCCCGCCCGGCGGGCGGCCACGACGTGCGGCACGGGGTGGCCGGTGACCTTGCGGACGGTGTCGATGACCTCGTGGACGGAGAAGCCGTTGCCGTTGCCGAGATTGCAGATGAGGTGCTCGCCGGGGCGGGCGGCGTCCAGGGCCAGCAGATGGGCCTCGGCGAGGTCGGCGACGTGGATGTAGTCGCGCACGCAGGTGCCGTCGGGGGTGGGGTAGTCGTCGCCGTAGACGGAGATCGTCTCGCGTTCGCCCCGGGCGACCTGGAGGACGAGCGGGATGAGGTGGGACTCGGGGGTGTGCCGCTCGCCGTGGCTCCCGTGCGCCCCGGCGACGTTGAAGTACCGCAGGGAGACGGCTGCCAGGCCGTGGGCGGCGCACTCGCCGCTGATCATGTGGTCGACGGCGAGTTTGGTGGCGCCGTAGGGGTTGGTGGGGGCGGTGGGGGCGTCCTCGGTGATGGGGACGGTGGCGGGCTCGCCGTAGGTGGCGGCGGTGGAGGAGAAGACGAGGGTGCGGACGCCGGCGTCACGCATGGCGGCGAGCAGTTCGACGGTGCCGCCGACGTTGTTGCGCCAGTAGGCGTCGGGGCGGGCGACGGACTCGCCGACCTGGGAGAAGGCGGCGAAGTGCAGGACGGCGTCGTAGGAGCCGTCGAGCCATTGGGCGGCGTCCTGGACGCGGCCCTCGATGAAGCGCGCCCCGTCGGGCACGCCGTCGCGGTGGCCGGTGGAGAGGTCGTCGAGGACGGTCACGGCGTGTCCGGCGGCCAGCAGATGGGCCGCGACGACGCTTCCGACGTAGCCGGCGCCGCCCGTGACCAGATACTCGCTCATTCGCTCGCTACCTCTCGCAGTCGCTCGGCCGCGGACTCGGGCGGCACATCGTTGATGAACACGTTCATGCCGGATTCGGAACCGGCGAGGAACTTGAGCTTGCCGGGAGTGCGGCGGTTGGTGAAAAGCTCGAGGTGAAGCCCGAATTCACTCCTGTGGGTGTGGTGGACGGGGGCCTGGTGCCAGGCGGAGATGTACGGGGTGGGCGGCGGCACCTGGGCGGGGTTTCCCGCGCCTGCCCGTCCGTCGAAGATCCGGTCGAAGCGCCGCAGGAGTTCCAGGTAGATCCGGGGGAACTCCGCGCGGGCCGCGTCGTCGAGGTCGGGCAGGCCCAGGGCCCGGCGGCGGGGGTAGAGGTGCACCTCGTACGGCCAGTGGGCGGCGTAGGGCACGAAGGCCGTCCAGTGCCGGCCGTCGAGGACCACGCGCCGCCCGTCGGCCCGCTCGGCGGCCACGGTGTCGTCGAAGACGTTGCGCCCGGTGGCCTTCCGGTGGGCGGCGGCCGTGGCGAGCATGCGCTCGGTGCGAGGGGTGACGAAGGGGTAGGCGTAGATCTGGCCGTGCGGGTGGCCGAGGGTGACGCCGATCTCCCGGCCGCGGTTCTCGAAGCAGAAGACCTGCTCGACGCCGGGGAGCGCGGTGAGTTCGGCGCTGCGGTCGGTCCAGGCGTCGAGGACGAGGGCGGCGCGATCCTCGTCGAGGTCGGCGAAGGAGGCGTCGTGGTCGTCGGTGAAGCAGACGACCTCGCAGCGGCCGGCGTCCCCGGCGAGCGCGGGGAAACGATTCTCGAAGACGGCGACCTCGTAGTCGGCGGCGGGGATCTCGGTGTGCCGTCCGTCACGGGAGGGGCACAGGGGGCACTGGCCGGGGGGCGGGTGGTACGTACGGGTCTGGCGGTGGGAGGCGATGGCGACGCTGTCGCCGAGCAGCGGGTCGCGGCGGATGTCGGTGGTGCGGTGATCGGCCGGGCCGAGCGGCCGCGGGTCGATCGCGTCGCGTACGGCGTCGTCGTGGGAGTCGTAGTAGAGGAGCTCACGGCCGTCCGCGAGCCGGGTCGCCGTCTTCTTCATGAACAGCTCCCTGGGTTCACCAAACCAACAGGACTGAACACAAAGAATCATGACCGAACGCCGGGGGTCAATGAGGAGTCACGTCTGCGGCCCGTCTCGCCGCCTGCGGCGGCGAGCGCCCTGCGGGCGCGTCCTCAATCGCCGGACGGGCTTGGCGGCTGAGCCCGTCCGATCAAGCCCGTCCGGTCCGCGGAACGCCCAGCGCCGAGCTGCCCGCGGCGCGGTCCAGGAGGCCCGTACGGGCCGCGAGGGCCGCCGCCTCCAGCCGGGAGCCGACGCCCAGCTTCATCAGGACGCGCTGCACATGCGTACGGGCGGTGCTGGGCGCTATCCCCATGCCCGCCGCGATCAGCCGGGTGTCCTCGCCCTCGGCGACCCGCACCAGCACCTCGACCTCGCGCGGGGTCAGCAGCTGGAGCAGCCGGGCGCCCTCGTCGTCGGGCTGGGCGGCCGGGTTGAGCAGTTCGGCGAAGGCGCCCTGGAGGAGCTGCGGGTCGACCGCGGCCTCCCCGGCGCGGGCCTTGATCATGGCGCGTTCGACGCCCTCGATGCGTTCGTTGTGCCGGACGTAGCCGGAGGCTCCGGCGGCGAAGGCGGCGGCGATGCCGAGCGGGCTCGGCACGGGGCCGAGGACGACGACGGCGACCTGGGGGCGGTCCCGCTTGATCCGCACGACCGGGTCGAAGGCGCCCGGTTCGGCGGGGGTGGCGGTGCCCATCAGGCACACCTCGGGGGCGCGGCTGACCACCAGGTCGGCCGCGCCCGCGCTCGGCGCGGCCGCGGCGAGCACCCGGTGCCCGCGCAACTTCAGTGCCGAGGCGAGCGCCTCAGCCAGCAGACGGTGGTCGTCGACCACCATGAGCCGCACGCCCATGCGCGTCCCCCCTGTCGCCCGCGTACGTCTCCTGGGCTCCTTCTTGCCCCCGGAAGCTACACGCTTGTTCGACGTCGCGCGCCCCTTACCCGTGAGAAGTCCCCCGGAATGCCGAAATCCCTGCCAATCACGTGTACTTCGCGACTGAAACGGATCGTTCAGGCATGTACACGCGATGGGCAGGGATGAGGCGCGAGCGTTCGCCGAAATGATCAGATTCGGCTCGCCCGGTGGGGTCAGCTGCCGCCGAAGATGAGCGTCAAGTACTCCTTGTCGGTGCGGTACTTGCTCGGCTTGTCGGCGAAACCGTCACCCAGGTAGAGCCGCCCCTGGGCGTACAGCGCCTGCTGGTAGGAGGGCGAGAGCGAGCGCTCGGCCACGGCCGAGGAGGCCGGGTTCTTCAGCAGGACGTCCTTCTTGAACGTCTTCGGGTCGATGCGGACGACCGCGCCGCCGTCCCGGTAGGTGGGCGACTGGTAGCCGATGACGTAGCCGTCCTTGTCCACCGACAGCGGCAGCAGCTCGGAGTTCGGGATGCCCTCGGTCTTGCCCTTGGACTGGCCGGTGGCCAGGTCGAAGGCGACGATCTCGTTCAGCCGGCCCGGGTTCTGGGTGTTGCCGCTCTGGTGCTCCTCGGACGGCATGTAGACGGCGTCCTTGCCGACGGCGACCTTGGTGCAGCCCTCGACGTCGGTCGAGGGGCACTTGATCTGGAACTTGCCGTTGCCCGTGGAGATCTTGGACCGCATCTTGCCGTCCTTGGCGCTGTCGTCGATCGCCATGAGGTCCGAGGCGCCGCTGCCCGTGGAGCCGCCCGCGTCGAGCCCGATGACCAGCGGGTTGGTGGACACCACGTGGACGTAGGAGATGCCCTCGGGGACCTTGTACTCGGACGTGATGGCGCCCGTCTTCGGGTTGAGGGTCTGGATCTTCATCTGCGGGCGCTTGTAGTCGCCGCAGCGGCGCACCGCGACGAGCTTGTCGCCACCGCCGCCGTAGCCGTCGTCCTTGCAGTCCTCGCCCGCCTTGGGCTTCCACAGCGACTTTCCGCCGTCGAGCGACCAGGCGGCGCCGCCGCTGGTGCCGCCCGCGGCGACGGTGCCGCCGCCGACGGTGACCTCCTCGAAGCGGACGTCCTGGTCGGCGACCTTGGCGGACTCCTGCCAGAGCTTCTTGCCGTTGTTCAGGTCGAGGGCGACGACCTGGGTGCAACTGCCGCCGTACTTCTTCTCGGCGCTGGGCTTGGCGTCCTTGACGAGGACCGCGGTCTTGCCGTCGGCCGTGACGTGCTGGGAGGACCAGCAGATCTCGCCGTCGAGCGGGATCTCCCACTTCTGGCCGCCGGACAGGCCATAGCCGACGACCTTGTAGACGTCGGCCTTGGCGAAGACCTTGTCGGTGGCCCACATGCCCTTGACGGTGACGAGGTCGTCGACCTTGGGCTGGTCGACGCTGAAGAGCAGCTTGCCGTCGATGGTCTGCGGCGCCTTGCCGCCACCCCCGCCGCCGCCCTGCTCGCCGGTCCCGCCCTGGCTCTTGCCGGTCTCGCTCTTGGCCTCGTCGTCCTTGCCGTCACCCTTGGTGAGGAACCAGACGCCGCCGCCGGCCACGAGGACCAGCGCCGCCACGGCGGCGACGATGACCGCCATGCGCTTCTTGGAGCCGCCGCCGGAGGGGCCGCCGCCGGGGGCGCCGGGGTACTGGGCCGGCGGCGGGTAGGCGCCGAACTGCGGCTGCGTGGCGTACGGCTGGGGCGGCGCGCCGAACTGCGGCGGCTGCGCGGCGCCGAACGCCTGGGTGGGGAAGTCCTGCGGGCCCTGCGCGCCCGGACCCGCGGGGCCGGGGTAGCCGTAGCCGCCCGGCGGGGTCGGCGGCACACCCGGGGGCGCCTGGGGTGCGCCCGGCGGCGGGGGCGGCGGGCCCTGGGGGGCGGCCGGGGGTGCGGGCGGGGGCTGCGGCGCGCCCGGCGGCGGGGGCGGCGTCTGGGGGTAGCCGTACGCGGGCTGACCCGGCTGGCTCTGCGGCGGCTGAGGGGGGAAGCCGCCGGGGGCGCCCCCGAAGCCGGGCGGTGGGCCCTGTGGCGGCTGGTTGGGCGGCTGCGGCGGCTGTGACATCAGCTTTCCTCTTTACGTGGGCGCCTGACCCGACCGGTCTCCCCCGCGATCCCGGTGTCCGAAAATCACCGGGAAGGAGCGAATCAGGTAGAAATCCCACAGGTCAACGGCAGGCGAGCGGGTGTTCTTTGTATCACCCGGCGCGGACGGCACACGGGCCGATTCCAGCGGTATCCACCAGCTGAGACCGGCCCGTGACGAGACTGTTGCCGCCTTACGGCGCGACTGTCGTGCCGTACCGCGCGCCCCGGCCGTTACACATCATCGGCCAGTTCCAGCCAACGCATCTCCAGCTCGTCGCGCTCACCGGCGAGTTCGCGCAGCTCGGCGTCCAGCTTCGCGACGCGCTCGAAGTCGGTGGCCTGCTCGGCGATCTGCGCGTGGAGCTTGCCCTCCTGCTCGCTGATGCGGTCGAGACGGCGCTCGATCTTCTGGAGTTCCTTCTTCGCCGCGCGGGCGTCGCCGGCCGACTTCTGCTTGACGGCGGCCGCTTCGGTCGCGGCGGCGGCGACGGCGGGCACGGAGGCGTCGATGACCTGCTGACGGCGCTCCAGGTACTCGTCCAGACCGCGCGGCAGCATCCGCAGGGCGGCGTCGCCGAGCAGGGCGAAGACCTTGTCCGTGGTGCGTTCGATGAAGTACCGGTCGTGGCTGATGACGACCATCGAGCCGGGCCATCCGTCGAGGAGGTCCTCCAGCTGCGTCAGCGTCTCGATGTCGAGGTCGTTGGTCGGCTCGTCGAGGAAGAGGACGTTGGGCTCGTCCATCAGCAGCCGCAGGATCTGCAGCCGTCGGCGCTCACCGCCGGAGAGGTCGCCGACGGGCGTCCACTGCTTCTCCTTGGTGAAGCCGAACTTCTCGCACAGCTGCCCGGCCGTCATCTCCCGGCCCTTGCCGAGGTCGACGCGGTCGCGGACCTGCTGGACGGCTTCCAGCACCCGCTTGGTGGGGTCGAGTTCGGCGACCTCCTGGGAGAGGTAGGCCAGCTTGACGGTCTTGCCGACCGCGACCTTGCCGGCCGCGGGCTGCTTCTCGCCGCCCGTGCGGGCCGCTTCGGCGAGCGTGCGCAGCAGGGAGGTCTTGCCCGCGCCGTTGACGCCGACGAGGCCGATGCGGTCGCCGGGGCCCAGCTGCCAGGTGAGGTGCTGGATGAGGACCTTGGGACCGGCCTGAACGGTCACGTTCTCCAGGTCGAAGACGGTCTTGCCGAGCCGGGAGTTCGCGAACTTCATCAGCTCCGCGGTGTCGCGGGGCGGCGGCACGTCGGCGATGAGCTCGTTGGCGGCCTCGATGCGGAAGCGCGGCTTGCTGGTGCGGGCGGGGGCGCCGCGCCGCAGCCAGGCCAGCTCCTTGCGCATCAGGTTCTGCCGCTTGGCCTCCTCGGTCGCGGCGATCCGCTCCCGCTCGGCCCGCGCGAAGACGTAGTCGCTGTAGCCGCCCTCGTACTCGTGGACCTCGCCGCGCTGGACGTCCCACATGCGGGTGGCGACCTGGTCGAGGAACCAGCGGTCGTGGGTGACCACGACGAGCGCGGAGCGGCGGGCCCGCAGATGGGCGGCGAGCCAGGAGATGCCCTCGACGTCGAGGTGGTTGGTGGGCTCGTCGAGGACGATCATGTCCTGCTCGGCGATGAGCAGCTTGGCCAGCGCGATACGGCGGCGCTCGCCGCCGGAGAGCGGGCCGATGACCGTGTCGAGCCCCTGCGGGAAGCCCGGCAGGTCGAGGCCGCCGAACAGACCGGTCAGCACGTCGCGGATCTTGGCGCTGCCCGCCCACTCGTGGTCGGCGAGGTCGCCGATGACCTCGTGCCGCACGGTGGCGGCGGGGTCGAGGGAGTCGTGCTGGGTGAGGACGCCGAGGCGCAGGCCGCCGGAGTGGGTGACGCGCCCCTTGTCCGCCGTCTCCAGCTTGGCGAGGATGCGGATGAGCGTGGTCTTGCCGTCGCCGTTGCGGCCGACCACGCCGATCCGGTCGCCCTCGCTGACGCCGAGGGAGATGCCGTCGAGCAGCGCACGGGTGCCGTACACCTTGTCGACGGCTTCCAGATTGACCAGGTTGGCTGCCATTCCACTCCTTGCTCCAGGGGACTGCCTCCAGGATCCCACGCCCGGCCGCGGCCCCGGACTCAGACTCCGGCGGCCTCCACCGGGCGGGCCCGCAGGGCCGCCCACGTGGGGATCAGGGTGGCGGCCAGGGTCAGGGCCCAGGCCGTGCCGACGGTCGTGAGGTAGACCGACGGCGGCCCGGTGGGCAGCCAGCCGTCGGTCACGGCGAGGGCGAACGGGACGAGCGTCGTGGCCGCCGCGATCGTTCCGAGCAGCAGGCCGACGACGGTGACGAAGGTCGCTTCCACCGTCATCATGCGCAGCACCTGGCCGCGGGTGGCGCCGGTGAGGCGCTGGAGGGCGAAGTCCTTGCGGCGGTTGCCGACGGCGACGGCCGTGGTGTTGACGACGGCGAGGGCGGTGTAGGCGATGAGCATTCCGATGATGAGGAGGTTGGCCCAGGTCTGGGTGCGGGTGTCCTCGGCGTGCTGAGCGGTCAGGGCGTCCCGGTCGGTGACCTTCAGTTCCGGGTGCCGCTGGGTGAGCGTGGTGAGCTCGCTCATGAGGTGCTCGCGGTCGGTGCCGGCCGCGGCGCGCACCAGGATCCGGTCCGGCAGGCCCCGGGTGGTGTGCGGGGCGAGGGTGGCGACGTCGGTCAAGGCGGATTCGAAGCCTTCGCGCCCCTTGAACAGGGCCACCACCCGCAGGTCCGCGGGGGTGCCGTCGCCGAGGCGCACCCGCAGGGTGTCGCCCACGCCGCGGTGCGTCCGGTGGGCGACGTGTTCGGGGAGGGCGACGGTGGCGCCCTTGAGGTCGGCCAGGCTGCCCGCGGTGGCCTTGACGGCGAGGGTGCGTGCGGCGCCGTCCGCGCTGACGCCCTCGATGCGGAGGCCGCGCTTGGCCTCGCCGTCGAAGTGCGGGCGCTCGGTCCAGGCGGAGCTGGTGACGGACGCGGCCGCGCCGTCGACGCCGGGCAGTCGGCGCACGGTGTCCAGGAGCGCGGGGTGCACTCCCCCGGTGACGGAGGTGAGCACGGCGTCGGCGCGCAGGTTCTCGGCGAACGCCTGCTCGGTGGCGTCGGCCGCGCTGGTCTGGAGGTAGAGCATGCCGGTGGTGATGGCGGTCGCGAGCATGATGGGGGTGGCGACGGCGGCCGTCCGGACCGTGGCGGCACGGCAGTTGAGGGCGGCCAGTCGGCCGGCCGGGCCGCCCAGGAGGCGGACGGGCCAGTGCAGCGGGGCGGTCACGATCTTGGTGAACCAGGGGCCCAGCAGGGCGAAGCCGGTGGCGCAGCACATGACGGTGGGGCCCGCCGTGCCCGCCGCCGAGGGGCCGCGCAGGACGAGGGCGCCGACGAGGGCCAGGGCCGTCGCCCCGGCGAGGAACAGCAGCCCGAGGACGAGGCGGACGGGGTGGCACCAGCGTTCCTGGACGGCCGCTTCGCCGAGGGCTTCGACGGGCCGGGCCCGTACGGCGGGCCGGGTGCCGAGGAGGCCGCCGACGACGGCGGTGAGCAGCAGGCCGCCGTAGGCGGGCAGGGCCGGGATCCAGCCCTGGCTGAACTCGGTGGTGTCCGCGACCATGCCGCCGCCCGCGAGCTGCTCGAACAGCCACCGGCCGAGGACCGGCCCGGCGGGCCAGGAGGCCGCGGCGGCGAGGGCGGCGACCATCAGGGTCTCGCCGAGCAGCATCCGGCGCAGCTGGCCGGTGGTGGTGCCGACGGCCCGCAGCAGGGCGAGTTCGCGTCGTCGTTGCCGGGCGGAGAGACCGACGGTCCCCGCGACGACGAACACCGCGATGCTGATGGCCAGGCCGCCGAACACCCCGGAGAGCGCGACGAGGTCCTCGCCACCCGTGATCACCTCGGGGTGTTCGACGCCGCCCCGGTCGTCTCCGGTCAGCAGGGACACGGACTGTCCGTCGAGTGCGGCGGCGATGCCCCTGCGGACGGTGTCGAGGTCCGCGCCGGGTGCGGTGACGACGGCGATGTCGGCGACGGTGCCCGCGCGGGGCGAGTGCCGCTCGGCGTCGGGCGCGGAGAGGAACAGGGTGGGCCGCGGGACGTCGCGCCCGGCGGCGGGGCGGGCGATGCCGCTCACGCGGTACGCGGCCGAGCCGCCGTGTGCGGCGATCCGCACGGTGTCGCCGACGGTCGCGCCCGCGCGCCGGGCGAGCCCCGCGTCGAGGACGACCTCGCCGGTCCGCCGGGGCGGGGCGCCGGTGTCGAGGGCGTACGGGGTGAGGGCGGCGGAGTCCCAGCCGTGGCCGACCGCCCGGTCGACGCCACGGCCCGCGCCGCGGCCGGTGCCGAGGACGGCGGCGTCGAAGGTTCGTTCCCCGACGGCCGTGCGCACCCCGGGCACCGCGCGGACCTTGTCGGTCAGCGCGGCGGGGAGCCCGGCCTGTTCGGGGAGGGCGAGCTGCTTGTTCTTCTTCCCCGGGCCCTCGTAGGTACGGTCCCCGGTGACGACGAGGTCGGCGCCGGCCAGGCGCTGCGGCGGGGCGTTGTCGCGGATGCCGGTCTCCATGAGCCCGCCGCAGGCCATCACGATGGTGGCGCCGAAGAACAGCGCGAGGAAGGTGGCGGCGAAGCCGCCCGTGCGGTGGCGCAGCGAACGCAGCGCGAGCTTGGTCATCACCGGGTGGCTCCGGCTGTTGCGCCGCCGGTCGTCCTGCTGTTCACGCCCACCCCTTTGGTCACGCTGATTGCCTGACTTCACGCTAGGGATCAAGCGCGTGCCGTCCCATGGGACGAGCGGGTGTCCTGGGGGTGGGGCCAGCCCTACCGTGCTCGCGGACGGCGCCGGTGCCGGGGCGCCGCCGCCTCCACCAGGAGCCAGCCGGCGGCGGCCATGACGACGGCGGCGGGGGCGGTGACGCGCACGGCGACGAGCAGGGCCGTGTGGCCTTCCAGGAGTCCGCCGAAGCCGACCATGGACAGGCCGAGGACGCCGAAGAGGGCGAGGGTGACGCCGAGGGCGGCGACAGGCCCGGAGACTTGGCGGGCGGCGCGGGCGGGCCGGTCGGTGGTGGGCTCGGTGACGGCCGGCTTGGTGGCGGTGGGCTGTTCCACCGTGCGGAAGAGGGCCACCAGCACCGCCGTGACGACGGCGGCGGCCGCGATCCGCAGCGGCGCCTGCACCCACCAGGCGGCGCTCGCCGGGGCGGGCAGCGGTACATCGAGGGCGAGCAGCACCCCGTACACCCCGAGCATGGCGGTGAGGTGCCACAGGAACGCGGTCATCGCGACCCCGTTCGCGGCGATCACGCCGCGCCACACGCGCGGCCGGTTCACGAGCCGCGTACCGGGCCCGCGCAGCAGCTCGACCGCGCCGACCAGCCACATGCCGTGGCAGAGCAGGGCGGCGGTGGGCGGCGACATGTTGCTGATCCTCTCGCCGGGCATGCCGACCATGGACAGCGGGTACGGGCCGAACACCACCAGCGCGGCGGCCGAGGCGAGGCCGGCGACGGCCAGCGCGGCCGGGACGGCGGGTGCGCCCAGACGGCCGTCGGCCCGCAGGAACCCGAGCTGGTGGACGGCGAGCCAGACGAAGGCGAAGTTCAGGAACTCCACGAACGGGACGCCGGCGGCGAAGCGCAGCACATCGACACCGGCCGCGGCGGCGACGAGAGCGGCGAACGCGCCCCAGCCGTACCGCTCGTGGAGCCGCAGCAGCGGCGGGGTGAACGCGACCATCGCCAGATAGATGCCGATGAACCACAGCGGCTGGGCGACGAGCCGGGCCGCGACGTCGGTGAGCGGCCCGCCGCCGCCGAGGAGTTGCACGGCGAGGGCGCCCGCGCCCCACACCGCTATGAAGACCATGGTGGGCCGGAGCAGGCGCTGCAGCCGGGCCCGCAGGAAGGCGGCGTAGGCGGGTCCGTCGGTCCTGCGGGCGAGGGACCGGTAGGAGAGGGCGTGCGAGAAGCCGCCGACGAAGAAGAACACCGGCATGATCTGGAGCACCCAGGTCAGCAGTTGCAGCCCCGGCTCCACGGCGAGCAGATTGCCGACCTTCGCGCGGCCGTCGGCGTCGACGGTCACCGCCGCCATCAGCCAGTGGCCGAGGACGACGGTGCCGAGGGAGGCGACGCGGAGCAGGTCGATGTAGCGGTCGCGCGTCGTGGGGGTCGCGGCGGCGAGGTCGCGCACGCGGGTGTTCGAGGGCATGGGCGCACGATGACGCACGGCGGAGAGCGGCCACCAGGGCGGTGGTACTCATTTCGGGCTGAGTACCGGGGCTCCGCCCCGGACCCCGGTCCTCAATCGCCGGACGGGCTGGTTTTCCAGCCCGTCCGGCGATTGAGGACGAGAAGCGCTCAGCCCCGCAGGACCGTCGCGCCCGGCGCCGGGCCCGACGTGACGCGGACCGCGCGGCACGTACCGGAGGCCCGCAGCGCGTCCGCGACCTTCGTCGCTTCCGCCTCGTCGGTCACCAGGAAGGCCGTCGTCGGCCCGGAGCCGGAGACCATCGCGGCCAGGGCGCCCGCCTCGGTGCCGGCGGCCAGCGTCGCGGCCAGCGACGGCCGCAGCGAGACGGCGGCGGCCTGGAGGTCGTTCGACACGGCGGCCGCCAGTGCGGCCGCGTCCCCGGTCCGCAGCGCGTCCAGCAGGGCGGCCGACGGCTCCGGGTCGGGGACGTCCGCGACGCCCGCGCCCGCGCCGGAGGCCTCGCGCAGCCGGTCGCACTCGGCGTAGACGGCCGGGGTGGACAGTCCCCCGTCCGCGACGGCGAAGACCCAGTGGAAGGTGCCCCCGACTTCGAGCGGGGTGAGCAGCTCGCCCCTGCCGCGCCCGAGCGCGGCCCCGCCGACGAGGCTGAAGGGCACGTCGCTGCCCAGCTCCGCGCAGATCTCCAGCAGTTCCTCGCGGGAGGCGCCGGTGCCCCACAGGGCGTCGCAGGCGAGCAGGGCGCCCGCGCCGTCCGCGCTGCCGCCGGCCATGCCGCCGGCCACCGGGATGTCCTTGTCGATGTGGATGTGCACGCGTGCGTCGCGGCCGTGCCGCTCGGCCAGGGCGAGGGCGGCACGGGCGGCGAGGTTGGTGCCGTCCAGCGGCACCTGGTCGGCGTCGGGGCCGGTGCAGGTGACGCGCAGTTCGTCGGCGGGGGCCACCGTGATCTCGTCGTAGAGGCCGACGGCCAGGAAGACGTTGGCCAGGTCGTGGAAGCCGTCGGGGCGCAGCCCGCCGACCGCGAGCTGGACGTTGACCTTGGCGGGTACGCGGACGGTGACGGACGCGGTCACGGGGTGCGGGCTCCTCGGCTCGTACGGGTGGCGGCTTGCCTGGCGGGGTGGCGCCGTCGCTACTGCTTGTTCTCCGCGATGGCCACGAACTCCTCGACCGTCAGCGACTCGCCGCGTGCCTGCGGGGAGATTCCGGCGGCGACCAGCGCGGCTTCGGCGGCGGGGGCGGAGCCCGCCCAGCCGGCGAGGGCGGCGCGCAGGGTCTTGCGGCGCTGGGCGAAGGCCGCGTCGACGACGGCGAAGACCTCTTCGCGCGTGGCCGACGTCTCGATGGGCTTCGACCGGCGGACGAGGGAGACGAGGCCGGAGTCGACGTTCGGGGCGGGCCAGAAGACATTGCGGCCGATGGCGCCGGCCCGCTTGACCTCGGCGTACCAGTTGGCCTTGACCGAGGGCACGCCGTAGACCTTGGAGCCGGGCGCGGCGGCGAGCCGGTCGGCGACCTCGGACTGGACCATCACCAGCGTGCGCTCGATGCTGGGGAACCGCTCCAGCATGTGCAGCAGGACGGGCACGGCGACGTTGTACGGCAGGTTGGCGACGAGCGCGGTGGGCGGGGGGCCCGGGAGCTCGGTGACGCGCATGGCGTCGCTGTGCACGAGCTCGAAGCGGTCGGCGCGCGCGGGCATGCGCGCGGCGATGGTGGCGGGGAGGGCGGCGGCGAGCACGTCGTCGATCTCCACGGCCGTGACCCGGTCGGCGGCCTCCAGCAGGGCCAGGGTCAGTGACCCGAGCCCGGGTCCGACCTCGACGACGACGTCGTCGGGCCGCACCTCGGCGGTCCGTACGATGCGCCGGACCGTGTTGGCGTCGATCACGAAGTTCTGGCCGCGCTGCTTGGTGGGGCGTACCCCCAAGGCTGCGGCCAGCTCGCGGATGTCGGCGGGGCCGAGCAGGGCGCCGGACTCGTCTGTGCTGGGGCTGGAACTCACCCGTGAAGTTTACGGCCGCAATGTGGCCACGGGCTCGCGCCCCGGCTCACGTACAGCTTCTTGGCCCGGTAGGTCTGCTCGGAGGCGGGTGCGTCCTGCGGCCGGCCCCTGCCGCCGAGCCCCTGCCAGGTGCGGACGTCGAACTGGTAGAGGCCCCCGTAGGTGCCCGAGGGGTCGACCGCGTTCGGCCGTCCGCCGGCCTCGCACTGCGCGAGTCCGGCCCAGTTCAGACCGTCCGCGCCCTGCACGGTGGCGGGGACCGCCTTGGTGCCGACCTTCACGATCTCGGTGCGGGGCTCCCTGACGATCTCCGAGCGGATCCGCTTCGGCTTCTGCCGGACGCCGTTGACGGTCCGCAGCGCGTAGGTGACGCGCTCGACGCCCTTCTCGCCGCGCTGCGCGACGACCTCGGTGCCCTTCTGGAGGGTGGGGTCCTTGCGGCGTTCGGTGCGGAAGTCGATGGGGATGTCACGGACCTCCTGGCTGCCGGTGATGCGCATGACGGAGATCGTCTGGCCCTCGCGGGGGAAGCTGTCGGGGTCGACGGAGGTGGTGTCCTGGCCGCGCAGGGTGATGCCCGCCTGTTCGATGGCCTCGTGGACGGTGCCCGCGTTGGTGCGGATGGTGCGCTCGCGTCCGTCGGCCATGAAGGTGACGGTCCGCTCGGTGCGGACGTCGAGGTCGAGGCCCTGGCGGGAGATGGCGGCGGAGCGGGAGGCGGACAGATAGGCGCCCTCGGCGCGCACGCCGAGCTGGCGCAGGGCGCCGTCGACGGTCCGGGCGGTGGTCCACACCTGGCGGTGCTCGCCGTCGAGGGTGAGGGCGAGGAGCCGGCCGTACCGGACGACGACCTCGTCGCCGGCGGCGAGGTCGTGGTGCGGGCCGGGGGCGACGATGTCGTGCTCGCCGACACTCATGTGCTCGTCGGCGAGGAGTTCCTCGACGTCGTCGGCGAAGGTGTGCAAGGTGCGGGGGGTGCCGTCGACGCTGAGCTTGACGGTCTTGTCGCTGGCGATGAAGGAGGACGTGCCGCCGGCGAGGAAGGCCACGACGAGGGCCTGCGGGACGAGGCGGCGCAGCCGGTCGGGGCGGTCGCCGGATCTCTTGCGCCGCCCGGGGTTGGGGCGGGGCGCGGGGTCCTCGGGCGGGAGCGGCGGCCCGAAGGCGCCGGGGGACTCGTGGGGCGCGGTGGGCGGCGCCGGGTCGTAGAGGGCGTCGGAGGCGGCCGGGCTCGCGTAGTCGTCCGGGGAGGCGGACTGCCGGGGCAGATACGGCTCGTAGGACTCGTACGCGCTGTAGGGGTCACCGGAGCCGTAGGGCTCGGACGCGTAGGGCTGGGGCTGTGGCCCGTAGGACTCGGGTTCGCGGGGCTCGGGGCAGTAGGTCCCGTACGGCTCGTACGGGACCTGCGGTTCGTACGCCGTCCGCGGCTCATAAGAGGTCTGCGGCTCGTAGGGCGCGTACGGCTCGTACGTCGGCGTTTCGGCCGCCCCGCGGTGTGCAGCGCGGGGGCTGCCCTGTGCATGACTCACGACACTCCACTGGGTCCGAGCTATCGGGCCGGGACTGTAGCGGAGTGATCCTCACTCTCCAAAGTCGTATAGTCACACTGTGTCGTGCCGTGAGGGTTAATAGCCGAAGGCGCGTGCGGTATTCGCGGCGACTGCCGTGGCCAGAGCGTCCTCGTGGACCCCCTTGATTTCGGCCATCGCGCGCAGGGTGACCGGAATGAGGTAAGGCGCGTTGGGCCGTCCGCGATACGGCATGGGGGTCAGGAAGGGCGCGTCCGTCTCGACGAGGACCAGGTCGGACGGGGCGACGGCGAGGGCGTCGCGCAGCGGCTGGGCGTTCTTGAAGGTGATGTTGCCCGCGAAGGACATGTAGTAGCCCGCGGCGGCGCAGACCTTGGCCATCTCGGCGTCACCGGAGTAGCAGTGGAAGACGACCCGGTCGGGCGCGCCCTCCTCCTCCAGGACCCGCAGCACATCCTCGTGCGCCTCGCGGTCGTGGATGACCAGGGCCTTGCCGTGCCGCTTGGCGATGTCGATGTGGCGCCGGAAGGACCGCTCCTGGGCGGCCATGCCCTCGGGGCCGGTACGGAAGTAGTCGAGGCCGGTCTCGCCGACGCCGCGGACGTGCGGCAGCGCGGCCAGCGCGTCGATCTCGGCGAGGGCCGCGTCCAGGGCGGCGTCGCCGCCGGGCTCGCGCTCGCCCTGCCGGGACCAGCCGTCGGGGTCGCCGAGGACGATGCGGGGGGCTTCGTTGGGGTGCAGGGCCACGGTGGCCCAGACGGCGTCGTGCGCGGCGGCGGTCTCGGCCGCCCAGCGGGATCCGGCCAGGTCGCACCCCACCTGGATCACCGTGGTCACGCCGACGGACGCGGCCTTGGCCAGCGCCTCGTCGACGGAGGACCCCTTCTGCATGTCCAGATGGGTGTGCGAGTCGGCGACCGGCACGTTCAGGGGCACCGGGAGGGGCGGGGGAACGTCCTTGTCGTCGTTCTTCTTCCGCTCGCCGCCGGTCGTGCCGCTGTTCGATGCTGTTGCCGCCATGACGCGATTCTAAGGATCGCCCGAGGCGGGGCTCACTTCCGGTGGAAGGGCTTCAGCAGGTCCGCGAGGTGCCAGTGGCTCCGGGCCCCGTCCGCGTCGCGGTGGCGCGGCTCGGCGCCGGTGTCGCGGGTGTCCGCGCGGGCGGGGAAGGGACCGGCGGTGGCCACCACCGAGCCGGTGGGCATGTGCAGAGCGTCGGAGACCTCGGTCACCTGGCCGGACCGCATGATGCGCACGACATGGCCACCGCAGTTCGCGCAGGTCGGGCGGGTCAGCGGGGAGGGGACGCGCTCGCCGTCCGCGTAGTAGGTGACGTACGCCCGGCCCTCCGCGTCGGCGTGGTGCGCGATCTCGTACGACTGCTCCCAGCCGTGCGCGCAGCGCATGCACGCGAAGGCGTAGGACTCGTGCCCGACGTCGCCCGTTCCGGGCCCCGGTCGGGGGGTGCGCGGTTCGGTCAGCGTGCGCGGTCGGTCTATCGGCTGAACACCGCTCGAGGTACCCGCGGTCTCGCTCATGGCAGCTCCTCTTGTCCGCTGGACAAGTCTCTCCGGGACCGGACGTCCCGTTGTCCAGGGAACGCCCGTCTCGGCGACGGCGCAGCAGTCCGGGCCTCGAATTGGGCCAAACTTGGCGGCTTCATATCCGAAGCGCCAGGCTGCCATGCCTAAGCTTTGCCTTTCACGATAACCCTATTACCTTCCGAAGCGCCCTACTTTGCGGCGTTTTTCGCCGCTACGACCGCGTCGAAGACCTCGCGCTTGGGCAGCCCCGCCTCGGCCGCCACGGCCGAGATGGCCTCCTTGCGACGCTCCCCCGCCTCCTCCCTGACCCGCACCCGGCGGACCAGCTCGGCGGGGTCGAGGTCCTGCGGGCCGGGCTCGGGGGCCCCCTCGACCACGATGGTGATCTCACCGCGGACGCCCTCGGCGGCCCACTCGGCCAGCTCCTTCAGCGGACCGCGCTTGACCTCCTCGTACGTCTTGGTCAGCTCCCGGCAGACGGCGGCCCGGCGCTCCTCGCCGAGCACCTCGGCCATGGCGGCCAGCGTGTCGTCCAGCCGGTGCGGGGCCTCGAAGTACACGAGCGTGCGCCGCTCGTCCGCGACCTCCCGCAGCCGCCCGAGCCGCTCACCGGCCTTGCGCGGCAGGAACCCCTCGAAGCAGAAGCGGTCCACCGGCAGCCCGGACACCGCCAGCGCGGTGAGCACGGCGGACGGTCCCGGCACGGCCGTCACCTTGATGTCGTGCTCGACGGCGGCGGCGACCAGCCGGTAACCGGGGTCGGAGACGGACGGCATCCCCGCGTCGGTCACCAGCAGCACCCGCGCCCCGCCCAGCAGCGCCTCGACCAGCTCGGGCGTACGGGCGGACTCGTTGCCCTCGAAGTACGACACGACGCGGCCGGTGGTGTGCACGCCCATGGCCTGCGTGAGCCGGCGCAGCCGCCGGGTGTCCTCGGCGGCGATCACCTCGGCGGCCAGCAGTTCGGTGGCCAGCCGTGGGGGCGCGTCGGCGACGTCACCGATGGGGGTACCTGCGAGTACGAGCGTTCCAGTCACGCTCCCATCCTCGCAGGGCCGGGAGCGGCGGCACGCTCCACGTCCCGTGGCGGCGGAATTCCCGGGCGCTCACCGGCACCGGAGTCCGCTCCCCGCACGCCCGGGCGCCCCTTTCCCGGAGGCTCGCCCGCCGGGGGTGCCGCGCCGTCGCCGGGACTCGCACAGGCGGGTTCCCTACGATGGCGCGGTGACCAGTGACACCGCGACGCGAGGCCGGCAGGGCCAGAGGGCAGACGGGCAGCCGCCCCCGTGGCAGCGCAGGCTGCGGCGGTTCGGGTATGCGGGGCGCCCCGGGCCGGACGTGCGGGAGCGGTTGGTGCCGCCGTACCCCGAGCCCGGTGTCCGGCTGTGGGGGGCGCTGGGGGTGCCTCCGGCGGCGGCGCTGCCGCTGGCGCGCGCCATGGGCTGGGCCGGGCCGCTGCTGGTCGCCCTGTTCGCGGGGCTGCTGAGGTTCTGGCACCTGGGCAGCCCGAGGGACGTCATATTCGACGAGACGTACTACGCCAAGGACGCCTGGGCGCTGTGGAAGCACGGCTACGAGGCCAAGTGGCCCGACAACGGCGCCAATGAGGCGATCCTCAAGGGCAGCACCGACATCGCCGACACCCCCACCTTCGTGGTGCACCCGCCGGTGGGCAAGTGGGTCATCGGGATCGGCGAGTGGCTGCACGGCCTGAACCCCTACGGCTGGCGGTTCATGGTCGCGCTGCTCGGCACCCTGTCGGTGCTGATGCTGTGCCGCATCGGACGGCGGATGTTCCGTTCCACCTTCCTCGGCTGTCTCGCGGGCGCCCTGCTCGCCGTGGACGGACTGCACTTCGTGATGAGCCGCACCGCGCTGCTCGACTCGGTGCTGATGTTCTTCGTGCTGGCGGCGTTCGGCTGTGTGCTGGTGGACCGGGACAGGACCCGGGCCCGGCTGGCGGCGGCGTTGCCGGTCGACGAGGGCGGCGTGCCGCGGCCGGACGCCGAGGTCGGCGAACGGCTCCGGCTGGGCGTGCGGCCGTGGCGGCTCGCGGCCGGGGTCTTCCTGGGCCTGGCGTGCGCCACGAAGTGGAACGGCGCGGTGTATCTGGCGGCGTTCGGGCTGCTGGTCGTCCTGTGGGACCTCGGCGCGCGCCGGCTGGCCGGTGCCCGCCGCCCGCACGTCGCCACGCTGCGGCGCGATGTGCCGTGGGCGTTCCTATCGACCGTGCCGGTGGCTCTCGGCGTCTATCTGGCGTCCTGGACCGGCTGGTTCGCCAACAGCGGTACGTACACCAAGGAGGGCGGCTGGCAGCACAGCGGCTATCTCCGGCACTGGGCGGAGACCGAGGGCGGCCACAGCCCGGACGGTTTCCTCGCGGGAATCCTCAACCCGCTGCGCAGCCTGTGGAAGTACGAGAACGACGTGTGGGACTTCAACACGAACCTCTCCTCGCCGCACACGTACCAGTCCAACCCGTGGAGCTGGCTGGTCCAGTCGCGCCCGGTGTCGTACTTCTACGAGTCCCCCAAGCCGGGCGAGGACGGCTGCCCGGCCGACGCGGCGGACAAGTGCGCGCGGGAGGTGCTCGCGCTCGGCACCCCGCTGCTGTGGTGGGCGGCGTGCTTCGCGCTGGTGTATCTGCTCTACCGGTGGGCCTTCCGGCGGGACTGGCGGGCGGGCGCGGTGCTGTGCGCGGTCGCCGCGGGTTATCTGCCGTGGTTCATGTGGCAGGAGCGGACGATCTTTGTGTTCTACGCGGTGGTGTTCGTGCCGTTCCTGTGTCTGGCGGTGGCGATGATGATCGGAGCACTGCTGGGGCCGCCGGGTTCCTCGGAGCGGCGGCGGATCGCGGGCGCGGTCGGCGCGGGCACGCTGGTGCTGCTGATCGCCTGGAACTTCGTCTACTTCTTCCCCATCTACACGGGCCAGGCGATCCCGTTGGACGCGTGGCGCAACCGGATGTGGTTCGACACCTGGATCTAGTTTCGACACCTGGATCCAGTGGAGCCGGTGAATCCGCTGGAGCCGGTCGGCGGCGCCCCAACAGCCGCTTCCGGCCATGTCACTCCATGCGTCACTCCCGTCCCGTAGAGTTCCGATACAGACGTTTTGATCAACTGATTAAAACGCCGGGAACTGGGCGGGGGCCTGGAGGGGGATGGACATGCGCAAGGGCGCGAAGATCGCGGTGGGCGGGGTGGCCGTCGCGATGGTGGGGGCGGCGGGGCTGGGCGCGTACAACCTGGTGGACGCGGTCGCGGACGGCACGGGGACGAAGAGCGAGGCCGCGCCCGTGCGCACCGGGCCGCCGACCGGGGACGAGGTCGACAAGGCCGCCCACGACTTCCTCGCGGCGTGGGCGGCGGGCGACACCGAGCACGCCGCCACCCTCACCGACAACGCGTCCGCCGCGTCGGCCGCGTTGACCGGTTACCGCGAGAGCGCCCACGTCGAGAAGGTGACGCTGGAGCCGGGCGCGGCGACGGGCGCGAAGGTGCCGTTCACGGTCACCGCCGAGATCGCGTACGGGAAGCAGCACTCGACGTGGAAGTACGCGTCCTCGCTCGCTGTCGTCCGGGGCCGGACCAGCGGGAAGGCCTTGGTCGACTGGCAGCCCACGGTGGTCCACCCGGAGCTCAGGACCGGCGGGACGCTCAGGACGGATGCCGTCCAGGCCCCGCAGGTCACCGCCCTCGACCGGAACGGCGAGGTGCTGGACCCCAAGGACCACCCCTCGCTCGCGCCCGTACTGCCGCAGCTGCGCAAGCGCTTCGGGGAGAAGGCGGGCGGCGAGCCGGCGGTGGAGGTACGGGCCCAGGGCCCCGACGGCGGCGCCGGCGCCCGGACCCTGCACGTGGTCTCCAAGGGCAAGCCCGGGACGTTGCGCACGACGCTCGACTCGGACGCGCAGCGGGCCGCCGAGGCCGCCGTGGCCAAGCGCGCCGACGCGTCGGTGGTCGCGGTGAAGCCGAGCACGGGCGAGATCCTGGCCGTCGCCAACTCCAGGAAGACCGAGTTCAATCCGGCGCTCCAGGGGCAGACCGCGCCCGGCTCCACGATGAAGGTCGTCACGGCGGCGACGCTGCTGGAGCAGGGCAAGGCCGCGCCGGGCAAGCCGCTGCCGTGCCCCAAGTACGCCACGTACGGCATGCGTTTCCACAACGTGGAGGAGAGCGAGAACCCGAAGGCGACCTTCGCGCAGGACTTCGCGGCCTCCTGCAACACCGCCTTCATCTCGCTCGCCGACGACATCCCCGACAACGCGCTCGCCGCCGAGGCCAGGGACGTCTTCGGGCTCGGCCTGGAGTGGAAGACCGGCATCGGCAGCTTCGACGGCAGCGTGCCCGTGGACAGCGGGGCGGGCAAGGCGGCGGCGATGATCGGGCAGGGTCGGGTGCAGATGAGCCCGCTCAACATGGCCTCCGTCGCCGCGACCGTGCGGACCGGATCCTTCCACCAGCCCTATCTCGTGGCCCCGTCGGTGGACGACCGGGAACTCGCCCGGGCGGCCCGGCCCCTGCCGGCCCCGGTCGCGCGGGACCTGCGCTCGATGATGCGGCTCACCGCGCTCTCGGGCACGGGCGCCCGGGCCATGGCCGGCCTCGGCGGTGACGTCGGCGCCAAGACGGGCTCGGCCGAGGTCGACAACCAGGCACAGCCCAACGGCTGGTTCACCGCCTACCGCGGCGACGTGGCAGCCGCGGCCGTCGTCCCCCAGGGCGGACACGGCGGCGACTCGGCGGGCCCGATCGTGGCGGCGGTCCTGCGGGCGGGGTGACACGTCCGTAGGTGCCGCCTACGGCGGCGAGCGCCCTGCGGGCGCGTCCTCAAGCGCCGGACGGGCTGGTTGTGGCCGGGCCAAGCGCAGCAGCCCGCTGGGGGAGATTGAGGACACCGCCGCGCAGCGGTGGTGCACCGGCACGCTAGCGTCCAGGCATGCGCACCGCAGCCCCGCGCCGCTCCCGTGAGCACGGCGCATGACCCCCCTGATAGCCGCGGCGGTGCTCACCGCCGCGGTCACGCACGCCGGTTGGAACGCCCTGGCGGCCGGCATGAAGGACAAACTCGTCGCCTTCACGCTCGTGGGCAGCGGCGGTTCGCTCTGCGGGCTGGCGATGCTGCCGTTCGTGGCGGCCCCCGCCGCCGCGGCCTGGCCGTATCTGATCGCCTCCGTGGTCGTGCACGTCGTCTACCAGGCCCTGCTCATGCGGTCGTTCACGCTCGGCGACTTCGGTCAGATGTACCCGATCGCACGCGGCACCGCGCCGCTGGCGGTGACCGTCCTCGCGGCGGTCTTCGCCGCGGAACTCCCCGGCGCCCCGCAGCTGGCCGGGGTCGCGGTGGCCTCCGCCGGGCTGGTCGGCCTCGCGCTGTGGGGCATCCGGGGCTCCGGCGCCCCGCCGCACTGGGCCGCGATCGTCGCGGCGGGCTCGACGGGCCTGGCCATCGCCTCGTACACGGTCATCGACGGCCTGGGCGCCCGCGCCTCCGGGACGTCCCTGGGCTTCATCGCCTGGCTGATGGCCCTCGAAGGGCTCCCGATCCCCCTCTACGCACTGGCCACCCGCCGCGGTCGGCTCCTCGCCGAAGTGCGTCCGTACGCCGTGCGCGGCCTCATCGGCGGGGTGTTGTCCTTCTTCGCGTACGGGCTCGTGGTGTGGGCCCAGACCCAGGCGGCGCTCGCCCCCGTCGCGGCGCTGCGGGAGTCGTCGATCATCGTGGGCGCGGCCATCGGGGCGGTCTTCTTCAAGGAGAGGTTCGGTGCGCCGCGCATCGCCGCCGCGGGGCTGATGGTGGTGGGGATCGGGCTGATGCTGCTGGGTTGAGGGCCGACGGGCCCCGTCACCCGCCGCGCAGCGCCTCACGCAGCCCGTCGTTCGAGATCAGGATGCCGCCGTCGACGGGCAGCGTCACCCCCGTGATCCACGACGCGTCACGCGAGGCCAGGAAGGCGACGGCGGCCGCGACGTCCTCGGGCCGGCCGACCCGGCCCAGCGGGTAGTGCCCGGCGGCCCGCTCCAACGCCTCCTCCCGGCCCGCCCAGTTGGGGGTGTGGACCGTGCCGGGCGCGACGAGGTTGACGCGCACGCCGCGTCCCGCGCAGTGCCCGGCCAGGGTGCGGGTCAGGCTCGCCAGCCCGGCCTTGGCGGCGCTGTAGGCGTGGTTGCCGAAGTCCTGTTCGCCGTTGACCGAGCCGATGTTGACGACCGATCCGCGGCCGCCGGCCGCGGCGAGGTGCGGCATGGCGGCCCGTACGCACCGGAAGGCGCCGGTGAGGGTGATGTCGAGGTCCTTGCACCAGGTGTCGTCCGGCTGGTCCTCGACGAGAGGCGCGTCGGGGTGGCAGGACAGGGCGTTGTTGACGAGGATGTCGAGCCGCCCGAAGAGAGCGACCGCGTGGGCCACGGCCGCCTCGACGGCGGTGCGGTCGCCGACGTCACAGGCGAGCCACTCGGCGGCGACGCCGCCCGCCCGCAGCCCCTCGGCCGCCCGCTCGGCCCGTGCGCCGTCGAGGTCGGTGAGGAGCACCCGGGCGCCCTCGTCGGCGAAGCGGCGCGCGGTGGCCTCGCCGATGCCGCGCCCGGCGCCGGTGATCAGTACCGCGTAGCCGTCGAACCGTAGTGCCATGCGGCAAGCGATACCCAGCCGGGGCGGCGCCAATCACCCCGTGCAGCCGGGCCGGGCGGCGAACGACGGGACCGCCTGCCCCGTCAGCCCTCGAGTACCTTGCCGACCGCCCGCACGAGCGCCTGGGCACGCGGGTCGGCGGTGACGTTCTTCTGCATGCCGTTGGTGACGTAGCCGAAGGCGGTGCCCGACTCGGGGTCGGCGAAGGCGAGGGAGCCGCCGCGGCCGGGGTGGCCGAAGGAGCCGGGGGCCAGCAGCGGGCAGGCCGGGCCGTGCAGCATGTAGCCGAGGCCGAAGCGGGTGCCCACCACGAGGACCTTGTCGGGCCCGGCGGACTCCTCCGTACGGGCCAGGGTGAGGGTCGCGGGCGCGAAGAGCCGTCGGGCTCCGTCGACCTCGCCGATCAGCGAGGCGTAGAAGCGGGCGAGGGCGTCGGCGGTGGCGATGCCCGCGGAGGCGGGGAGTTCGGCGGCGCGGTAGGCGGGGTCGTTCTCGTCGGCCTGCGGGTCGATCGCGCCGAACGCGCGACGGGTCAGGGAGCCGGGGTCGCTGTAGGCGTCGGAGACGGACCGCTTGGGGCGCATCCGCAGTCCGGGGGTGGCGGGCTCGGCGGGGGGTGCGATGTCGGCGATCCGGCCGACCCGGCCCCGCTCGGCGTCCGGCAGGCCGATCCACAGGTCCAGGCCGAGCGGCCCGGCTATCTCCTCGGCGACCCAGCGGCCGATGGTCCGCCCGGTGACCCGCCGGACCAGCTCGCCGAGCAGCCAGCTGTAGGTCTGCGCGTGGTAGCCGTGGGCGGTGCCGGGCTCCCAGGCGGGCGCCTGCGCGGCGAGGGCGCGGGGGCCGCTGACGCCGTCGATGGCCTCGGCGGGGGTGAGCGGGGTGTCCAGGACGGGCAGCCCGGCGCGGTGCGAGAGCAGATGGCGGACGAGCAGCCGCTCCTTGCCGGCCGCCTTGAACTCGGGCCAGTAGGTGCCGACGGGCGCGTCGAGGTCGACCAGCCCGCGCTGGTGCAGCAGCAGCGGCACGGCGGCGGCGACGCCCTTGGTGGCGGAGCGTACGACCTGCGCGGTGTCCCGGGTCCAGGGCTCACCCGCCGCCTCACCGGACGAGCCGTCGGCGTTCTTGGCGCCGCCCCACAGGTCGACGACCTTGCGCCCGGCGCGGTAGACGACCACGGCGGCGCCGCGCTCGCCCCGCCGCGCGAAATTGCCCGCGAAGGCGTCCCGGACCGGTTCAAAACCGTCCGCCACCGTGCCCTGGACGTCCACTGTTGTCTGCTCCTACTGTGCCGATCGCTACAAATCCCTCCACCATGGTGCAACGCGGTCGTCCATGCGCTGGGGCCGGGGGCCCTGAAACGTCATGTCCGGCTGATCCTGATTGACGGCTCACCCGCCCGGGACCACCACCGACCGGGGGTCGAAGCCGAACGGCAGCTCCAGCCGGTGGGCCCGCATCAGCTCCTCGTCGCAGAGCAGCTCCTGCGTGGTCCCGTCCGCCGTGATGACGCCGTCGCTGAGCACCACCGCGCGGGGGCACAGCTCCAGGGCGTACGGCAGGTCGTGGGTGACCATCAGGACGGTGACGTCGAGGGAGCGCAGGATGTCGGCGAGTTCCCGGCGGGAGGCCGGGTCGAGGTTGGAGGAGGGCTCGTCCAGGACGAGGATCTCGGGCTCCATGGCGAGGACGGTCGCCACCGCCACCCGCCGCCGCTGCCCGAAGGAGAGGTGGTGCGGGGGCCGGTCGGCGAAGGCCTCCATGCCGACCCGGGACAGCGCCTCGTGCACGCGCGCGTGCAGCCCGGCGCCGCGCAGCCCGGCCGCCGCGGGGCCGAAGGCGACGTCCTCGCGCACGGTCGGCATGAAGAGCTGGTCGTCAGGGTCCTGGAAGACGATGCCCACCCGACGGCGGATCTCGGCGAGGTGCCCCCGGTCCACCGGCAGCCCGGCCACGCGCACGCTGCCCGCGCCGCCGCCGAGGATGCCGTTGAGGTGCAGGACGAGGGTGGTCTTGCCGGCGCCGTTGGGCCCGAGGAGGGCGACGCGCTCTCCCCGTCCGACCGTGAGGTCGACGCCGAAGAGGGCCTGGTGCCCGTCGGGGTAGGCGAAGGCGAGGCCGGAGACCTCCAGGGAGGGCGGGGTGGGCACAGAGGAAGGGGTCATGTCAGGGTCCGTCCGGTCAGGCAGACCGCGAGCGCGGCCAGCGGCAGCGCGGCGGCGTACGTCCACTGGGCCCGTGTCGCCCGCACGTCGTCGATCACGGGCATGGTGCCGGTGTAGCCACGGCTGAGCATCGCCAGATGGACGCGCTCGCCCCGCTCGTAGGAGCGGATGAACAGCGCCCCCGCGGTCTTGGCGAGCACCCCCCAGTGGCGTACGCCGCGCGCGGTGAAGCCGCGGGATTCGCGGGCGACGCGCATGCGCCGCATCTCGTCGGTGATGACGTCCCCGTAGCGGATCATGAAGGACGCGATCTGGACGAGCAGCGGGGGCAGCCGCAGCCGCTGGAGGCCGAGCAGCAGATCGCGCAGCTCGGTCGTGGCGGCGAGCAGCACGGAGGCGGCGACGCCGAGCGTGCCCTTGGCGAGGATGTTCCAGGCGCCCCACAGGCCGGGCTCGCTGAGCGAGAGGCCCAGCACCCGGACCTGCTCGCCCTCGGCCACGAAGGGCATGAGCACGGCGAAGGCCACGAACGGCACCTCGATCAGCAGCCGCCGGAGCAGGAACCCCGGGCGCACCCGGGCCGTCGCGGCGACCGCGGCGAGCAGGGCCGCGTACGCCGCGAAGGCCCACAGGGCCTCGCGGGGGGTCACGACGACGACCAGGACGAAGCAGAGGACGGCCGAGATCTTGCAGTGCGGGGGCAGCCGGTGCACGGGCGAGTGCCCCCGCACGTAGAGCTGGTGATGGGTGTGGCCGGCGCCCATGTCAGACGGTCTCGCTCGCGGCGGTCCCGGTCGCGGCGGCCGCGGCCCGGTCGCGACGGCGGCGCACCACGACCCAGGTGACGCCGGTGCCCACGAGGAGGGTCGCGCCGACGCCGATGACGCCGGCGAGGCCGCCGGAGATCCGGCCGTCGGTGATGTCGGCGACCTGGTAGTCGGCGAGCGGGGAGTCCTTGGCGGCGTGCTCCTCGGTCTTGCTGTCGATGCCCTTGTCGTGGGCGACCTTCTCCAGGCCGTCGGGGCTGGCCGAGGCGTAGTAGCTGCCGACGCCGGCGAGGGCGAGGGCGGTGAGCAGACCGGCGAGCGCGAAGCGGCGCGTGGAGCGGGCGGGCTTGGCGGGCGCGGGCACCGGGGCGGCGTCGGGGGCCGGGGCGGCGTCGGTCCCGGATCGCAGCGGGGAGGTGCGCAGTTGGAGCGGCGCGGTGAGCCCCCGGGCGCCGTACACGAGGTCGGGGCGTACGGCGAGGACGGCGCCGACCGTCAGCGCGGTGATCACCGCCTCGCCGATACCGATCAGGACGTGCACGCCGGTCATCGCGGTGAAGACCTTGCCGATCGGCACGTCGGTGGTGCCGCCGAGGGCGTAGAGCAGGGTGAACGCGACGGCCGCGGCCGGTACGGACACGAGCGCGGCCACGAAGGAGGCGGCGGTGACGGAGGAGCGCCGGCGGGGCAGCACCGCCAGCAGCAGCCGGAACAGCCCGTACGCGACGAGCGTCGTGACGACCGCCATGTCGGTGATGTTGACGCCGAGGGCGGTGAGGCCGCCGTCCGCGAAGAGGACGGCCTGCATCAGCAGGACCACGGATATGCAGAGCACTCCCGTGAACGGGCCGACGAGGATCGCGGCGAGCGCGCCGCCCAGCAGATGGCCGCTGGTGCCCGCCGCGACGGGGAAGTTGAGCATCTGGACGGCGAAGACGAAGGCCGCGACCAGTCCGGCGAGCGGCGCGGTGCGCTCCCCGCCGAGGCCGTCGGCCGGGGCGGCGCCGCCGAGTTCGCGCCGGGCGCCGCGCAGGCTGACCGCGACGGCCGCGGCGGCGACGGCGCCGGTCGCCAGGGACACGGGGGCGTCGATGAATCCGTCGGGTACGTGCATGCGGGGCTCCGCTCTGCTGGTTCGTGCGTTCGGATCGTCGGGGCTCGGTCGTGCGTTCGGGTCAACGGGGCTGTCGGGTCACCGGGCAGCGCGGGCGGGCGGCCCGGTACGCCCGTTCGGGCCCGGTTCGTTCAGCCGTGAACCACGCTGAAGTCGTCCGATGATAGGGGCCCTCTGCGAATACCTCGCAAGAGCGTGCACACCGCTTCTGCACGCCCCTCGCCCGGCCGGGCCCTCCCCCGCAGCAGCAAAGGTGGCGAGAGCGGACATCTCCCCAAATGCTGAGGTCGGGAGGTACGTCACATGACCACGGCCACCGCATCAGCGGCGGAGGTCCCCGCGGCCCCGCCCGCGCTCAGCCGCCGCCGGACGAATCTCGTCTTCGTCACGATCGTGCTCGGCATGCTGCTCGCCGCTCTCGACCAGACCATCGTCTCCACCGCGCTGCCGACGATCGTGGCGGATCTGGGCGGCGGCGGGCACATGGCGTGGGTGGTGACCGCCTATCTGCTGGCGGAGACGGTCTCGACGGTGCTGGTCGGCAAGTTCGGCGACCTCTTCGGGCGGAAGATCGTCTTCCAGCTGAGTGCGGTGGTCTTCACGGCTGGTTCGGTCTTCGCCGGCGCCGCCGGCTCCATGCCCATGCTGATCGCCGCCCGCGCCCTCCAGGGCGTCGGCGGCGGCGGGCTGATGGTCACCGCCATGGCGCTGATCGCGGACGTCATCCCGCTGCGCGAACGCGGCAAGTACCAGGGCGCGCTCGGCGCGGTCTTCGGGGTGACCACGGTCGTCGGCCCGACCCTCGGCGGGATCTTCACCGACCAGGCCACGTGGCGCTGGTGCTTCTACGTCAATGTGCCGGTGGCGATCGTCATGGTGATCATGGCGGCCCGGACGATCCCCGTCGTCCGCTCGGCGGTACGGCCGGTCATCGACTACGCGGGCATCGCCCTGGTGGCACTCGGCGCCTCCGGCCTGGTCCTCGGCCTGGAGTGGGGCGGCAACGAATACGCGTGGGGCTCGCCCGTCATCATCGGTCTCTTCCTGGCCTCGATCGCGCTGCTCGTCGCGTTCGTCCTGGTGGAGCGGCGGGCGAAGGAACCGATGCTGCCCATGCATCTCTTCCGCAACCCCGTCTTCACCATTTGCTCGGTGCTCAGCTTCATCGTGGGCTTCGCGATGCTCGGGGCGCTCACGTATCTGCCGACGTATCTCCAGTACGTGGACGGGGTGTCGGCCACCATGTCGGGCGTACGGGCACTGCCGATGGTCGCGGGGCTGCTGGGCGCCTCCCTGCTGTCCGGCATCGCCATCAGCCGCACCGGCCGTTATCGCGTGTTCCCCATCGTCGGCATGGCCGTGATGGCCCTCGGGCTGTATCTGATGTCGACGATGGGCGCGACGACGGGCTCCTGGCTGGAGTCGCTCCACATGTTCGTGCTCGGCGCCGGCATCGGGCTGGCCATGCAGGTGCTGACGATCGCCGTGCAGAACACGGTGCCGTACCACGAACTGGGCACGGCGACCTCGGGTGTGACGTTCTTCCGCACGCTCGGCAGCGCCTTCGGCACGGCCATCTTCGGCACGCTCTACACCAAGCAGCTCCGGCCCAATCTGGAGGACGCGCTCATCCGCACCCCCGGGGTGCCGCCGTCTGCGGTGCAGAGCCCGCAGGACCTCGCCCGGCTCTCGCCGGAACAGGCGCGGCCCGTCATCGACGCCTACGCGGAGACGATCAACTACGTCTTCCTGTGGGTCGTGCCGGTCGCGCTGGTCGGCTTCCTGGTGGCGTGGTTCCTCAAGGAGGTGCCGCTGCGCGACAGCGCCCGGGCCGGGGCGTCCGACATGGGCGAGGCCTTCGCGGCGCCGTCCTCGGCGGAGGCGGACCAGCAGCTGGAACGCGCGGTGGCGAGCGTCATGAGCCACGCCAGGGGCCGTCCGGTCAGCCGGGAGATCCTCGCGGAGTCCGGCAGCCCGCTCGCCCCCGCCGACGCGTGGACGCTGGGCCAGATCCACTGGCGCCACCGCATCCTGGGCGGCGCGTCCCTCAGCGCGGTGGCCGCCGCCCACCGGATGCCGCCGGAGGTCCTGGAACCGGTCTTCGCCCGCACGGCCGAGGCGGGTTACGCCCGGGTGGACGGCGACCGCCTGTCGCTGACCCCGGCGGGCGAGGCGGAGATAGAACGCCTGAGCGCGGCCTGGCGCCACTGGCTCGACACCCGCCTGGAGGACTGGGACGTCACCGACCCCGACGACCGCGCCCGCCTGGACCGCGCGCTGAACAACATGGCGGAACGGCTGCTGGAGGAGGACGAGGAGAAACGGGAACACCTGGCGGTGTAGCGAGGCAGGCCTCCTGCCGGGGACGCACCACCGCTGCGCGGCGGTGTCCTCAATCGCCGGACGGGCTTGATTCGGCTGAGCTCAGCCATAACCAGCCCGTCCGGCGATTGAGGACGCGCCCGCAGGGCGCCCGCAGGGCTAAAGCGCCGCCCGGCTCCCCGTGGACACGGGCATCGTGGCCGTGGCCGCGCGGGCCGCTGCCGTGGAGACCTGACCGGCGGTCAGGACGTAGCCCGTCTCGGAGTTCGATGTGGAGCGGGCGAAGACGACGCCGTAGACCTTGCCGGCGGGGGTCAGCAGCGGGCCGCCGGAGTTGCCGGGGCGGATCGTGGAGCGGACGGAGTAGACCGTGCGGGTGGTGACGCCGTCGCCGTAGATGTCCTGGCCCTTGGCGCGGACCTCGTTGGCGACGGTCGCCGCCCGCAGGTCCAGGCCGCCGTTCTCGGGGAAGCCCGCGACGACCGCCGGGTCACCGCGCCCCGCGCCCTTGTCGAAGGCCAGCGCGGGCGCGTCCAGGCCGGGCACGTCGAGGACGGCCACATCGGTCTTCGGATCGAAGTGGACGACCTTCGCCCGGTACGCCCGTCCGACCCCGCCCACCCGCACGGTCGGGTCGCTCACCCCGGCCACGACGTGCGCGTTGGTCATCACGTGGTGCGCGGCGTAGACGAAGCCGCTGCCCTCCTGGCCGCGTCGCCCGTCGCTGACGTCGGCGACGCCCTCGACCTTGACGACGCTGTCGCGCGCCGCCCGGGTCGCCGACGCGGTGACCGCGTCACCGGACGGCTTGGCGACGCTGGTCGCGGGCTCGTTCTCGAAGGGGTTGAAGACCTGCGGGAACCCCGCGCCGGCCAGCGCGTCCGTGGTGCGGCTGAACCACGTGGGCGCCTGCTCGGGCATCGACTTCTGCACCGCGCCGAGCAGCGTGGATTCCCTTATCTCCTTGGTCAGCAGCACGGAGTTCGCCGAGGCGAGCACGCTCGCGGCCACCCAGCCGACGAGCAGCACCGCCAGCGAGTTGACGGCCGCGCCGCCGATGCCGTCGACGCCGCGCACGGGCGCCCAGGTCAGCCGGCGCCGCAGCCGCCAGGCGAGCCGCCCGGCCAGGGCGTGCCCGGCGGCGGCGAGGAGCAGGACGACCAGGACGGCGACGACGGCCGCGGCCGAGGTCCCGGCATCGAAGGGCTCCAGGGCGTACGGCAGCGCCCAGACCCCGAGCACCGCCCCGCCGAGGAACCCGGCGAGCAGTACGACGCTCGCGACGAGGCCCCGCCGGTAGCCGGAGACGGCATAACCGACGACGACCAGCAACAGAAGCAGATCGAGCAGGTTCAACGCGGGGTGCCCTTTCCGTCTCGCGCGGCCCCCCGATCGCGCCCACAGGTATGGACTGGGGAAAACGCCCGTAGAAGGACCAACGGTTCCCTTTCGTGGCGTACGCCACATGCCGGCTCCGGTGAGTGGACCCGATGGGGCGAACGAAAACGATGAACGGCAGCGGCGGTCGGGTCCGGGCACGAAAAGGCCCGGCGGCGGCCTCCTCGGTCTCAGGAGGCCGCCGCCGGGCGGCCCGCGCGCGGCCCCCGTCCCCACGGGGTCGGCGCGGTCGCCGGGGCCGCCCGCTCCTGTGGAACGGGCGGCCCCGGACGTCACGGGTCAGACGCTGACGGGCTCCCGCTTCGCGTCGGGGCCGGAGTCCGCGCCCGCCTCGGCGCCGAGCTGCTTCTGCAGCCCCTCGCCCTCGACGTCCACGTTCGGCAGGATCCGGCCGAGCCAGCCGGGCAGCCACCAGGCGGACTTGCCGAGCAGCGCGAGGACGGCGGGCACGATGGCCATGCGGACGACGAACGCGTCGAAGAAGACCGCGATGGCCAGACCGAAGCCGATCATCTTGACCATCGACTCCGAGGAGCCGATGAAGCCCGCGAAGACACTGATCATGATCACGGCGGCGGCGCTGACGACCCGGGCACCGTGCCGGAAGCCGGTCACGATCGCCTGGCCGGGCCGCTCCCCGTGCACGAAGGCCTCGCGCATCCGGGTGACGAGGAAGACCTCGTAGTCCATCGCGAGCCCGAACACGACACCCACCATGAAGATCGGCATCATGCTCATGATCGGCCCGGTCTCCTCGACGCCGAACAGACCGCCGAGCCAGCCCCACTGGAAGACCGCGACGACCGCGCCGAGCGCGGCGACCACGGACAGCAGGAAGCCGAGCGCGGCCTTGAGCGGCACGAGCAGCGAGCGGAAGACGACCATCAGCAGCAGGAAGGCGAGGCCGACGACGAGCCCGAGGTAGGGCAGCAGCGCGTCGTTCAGCTTCTGCGAGACGTCGATGTTCATCGCCGTCTGACCGGTCACCAGCACTCGCGCGTCGGCGTCCGCGGCGGTGGCCGCGCCCTTGTCGCGGATCGCGTGGACCAGGTCCTCGGTCTGCTTGCTGCTCGGCTTCGACTTCGGGATGACCGTCACGATGGCCGTGTCACCGGCCTTGTTGAAGCTCGCCGGGGTGACCGGGGCGACGGCGGCGACGTTGTCCAGGCCCGCCACCGTCTTGGCGACGGCCTGCGCGGCGGCCTTGGGGTTGTCGGCGCCGGAGCCGTCGACGACGACCATCAGCGGGCCGTTGAACCCGGGGCCGAAGCCCTCGGAGAGCAGGTCGTAGGCCTTGCGCTGGGTGGTGGAGGTCGACTGCGCCCCGTCGTCGGGCAGGCCCAGTTCCAGCGAGGCGGCGGGGACGGCGACGGCGCCGAGCCCGAGCACACCGGCCACCAGCACCAGGGCCGGCCTGCGCAGCACGAAGCGCGCCCAGCGGGTGCCCATGTTGGGCTTGTCCTCGTCCTTCGCCGCGCCCGGCTCGGCCTTGCGGTCCTTGCGGGAGAGCACCTTGCGGCCCGCGAAGCCCAGCAGCGCGGGGATGAGGGTGAGCGCGATGAGGACGGCGATGGCGACCGTGCCGGCGGCGGCCAGGCCCATCTTCGTCAGCATCGGGATGTTGACGACGGCGAGTCCGGCCAGGGCGATGACGACCGTCAGACCGGCGAAGACGACGGCCGAACCGGCGGTGCCGACCGCCCGTCCCGCGGCTTCCTCGCGCTCGCGGCCCTCGGCCAGCTCGGCGCGGTAGCGGGAGACGATGAACAGCGCGTAGTCGATGCCGACCGCGAGGCCGATCATCGTGGCGAGCGTCGAGGTGGTGGAGCCGAGGTCCAGCGCGGAGGCCAGGGCGGCGATCGAGGACACCCCGATGCCGACGCCGATGATCGCGGTGAGCAGCGGCATGCCGGCGGCGATCAGCGAGCCGAAGGTGATGACCAGCACGACGGCCGAGACGGCGATGCCGATGATCTCGGAGGTCCCGCCGGCCTCGGGTATCGCCTGGAGGGCGCTGCCGCCGGTCTCCACGGTCAGCCCGGCGTCCCGCCCGTGCGTCGCGGCGCCCTTGAGGGTGTCGAGCGAGTCGTCGGTGAGGCTGTTGGCGTCGACCTTGTAGGTGACCGACACATAGGCCGTGGTGGCGTCCTTGCTGACGGCCTGCGCCTGGAAGGGGTTGGCCGTCATGGCCACCTGCGGGCCCGTCAGCTCGCCGACGGCCTTCTCGACCACGGCCTTGTTCTTCGGGTCGGTGATCTTCTGGCCGTCGGGGGCCTTGAAGACGACACGGGCGGCGGCGCCGTCCGCGCTCTGGCCCGGGAAGCGCTTCTCCAGCAGGTCGAAGGCGCGCTGCGCCTCGGTGCCCGGGATGGAGAAGCTGGTGCTGCCGGGGCTGGGTGCGGTGGCGGCGCCGACGCCGGCGACCGCCAGCAGCGCCACCCAGATGAGGGCGACGAGCCGGCGTCGCCTGAAGGCGAGACGGCCCAGTCTGTAAAGGAACGTGGCCACGAGGAGTTGTGCTCCCGTCGGGTCGAGAAACGGAACAGGGCGTGGGGTGCCGGCCCGACGACGAGAGCGGCGCGTCAGGTGGTCGGTGGGGGTGGGGGTACTAGAGGCCGAGTGCGGGGACGATCACGGCGTCCACGTACGCGGTGAGGAACTCCGCGTCCACCGGCCGGTCCTCGATCAGCGGCTGGGCGATGAAGGCCCCGAGCAGCATGTGCGGGACATAGCGCAGTGCGGGGACGTCCGGGGCGACCTCACCCCGGTCGATCGCGCGTTGCAGCATCGCCTTCAGTGCTTCGATCTCGGGCTCGACCAGCAGTTCGCGCAGCGCCCGGAGCAGGTCCGGGTTGGTGTGGACGGCATGGCCGAGCCCCCGCATGAGGGCGGTGTCCTTCTCCATCTGGGCCTTGTCGGCACTGCACACCATGGCCTGGAGGTCACCACGCACACTGCCGGTGTCGATCTCCCCCAGCTGCACGGGTTTGCCGTGCCGCAGGGCGCTCGCGACCAGCTCCGGCTTGCCCTTCCACTGGCGGTAGAGGGTGGCCTTGCTGGAGCGCGTACGGGCCGCCACGGCGTCCATGGTCAGGGCGTCGTAGCCGACCTCGCGCAACAGATCGAGGACGGCGTCGTACAGCTCTCCCGCTCGCTCGGACGTCAGCCGGGTGCGCCGCGCCGGTGGCTTGGGTGATTCCGTCGGCATTGCCGCGCCTCCCTTCAAGCATGGAACGAAACGGTTTCGTACACCAGAAGCGTACGCCGCGGGCGAGCGAAACGGGTTCGTTTCGATGGTGTTCTACGTCACGGACCGAGTTGCCGCGGGGTGCGGGGCCCGAAACGATGGTCGGGTGAGCGATGCGTATCTGCGGTTCCCCCACCTCCACGGCGATCTGCTCTGCTTCGTCGCCGAGGACGATCTCTGGGTGGCTCCGCTGGCTCCCGAGGGGGCGGGCGGTGACACCGGGCGGGCCTGGCGGCTGACCGTGGACCGGACGCGGCTGGGGCATCCGCGCTTCTCGCCCGACGGGCGGCACATCGCGTTCACGAGCTGGCGCAGCCTGGACCCCGAGATCCATCTCGCGCCGGTGGACGGCGGCCCGGCCCGCCGGCTCACCTACTGGGGCAGCAGTGACACCCGGGTCTGCGGCTGGGCACCCTCCGACCGCAACGGCGGCCATGACATCCTCGCCGTCTCCTCGCACGGCCAGCCGTTCTCGTACTTCTCCTGGGCCTACCGGCTGCCCACCGACGGCAGCCCCGGCCTGCGGCTGCCGTGGGGCCCGCTGTCCGACATCGCGGTGGGCGAGCTCGACGGGGAGCACCGCACCCTGCTGCTCACGGGGAAGCCGCCGCACGAGCCGGCCTCCTGGAAGCGCTACCGCGGCGGGGCGACGGGCCGGTTGTGGCTGCACGGGCAGCGGTTGGTGCCGGACCTGAACGGCCATCTGGACTCGGCGATGTTCGTCAGCGGCCGGATCGCCTTCCTCTCCGACCACGAGGGCGTCGGCAATCTGTACTCCTGTCTGCCCGACGGCTCCGAGCTGCGCCGGCACACCGACCACGCGGACTTCTACGCCCGGCACGCCTCCACCGACGGCTCGCGGGTCGTCTACCAGTGCGCGGGGGACGTGTGGCTGGTGGACGACCTGGGCCCGGCGGCCACCCCGCGGAAGCTGGACGTCCGGCTCGGCGGGCCGCGGGCCGGGCGGCGTACGTACCAGGTGCAGGCCGCCTCGCACGTGGACGCGCTGGCCGTGGACGCGACGGGCCGGGCCAGCGCGGTCAATGTACGCGGCAGCCTGTACTGGCTCACCCACCGCGACGGCCCGGCCCGCACCATCGCCGACACCCCGGGCGTACGGGTCAGGCTGCCGGAGATGCTGGGCTCGACCGGGCAGGTCGCCTATGTGACGGACGCGGAGGGCGAGGACGCCATCGAGGTCGCGCAACTGCCGCGCGCGACCGGGCCGGCCGAGCCGCGCCGGCTGGCGGCGGGCCGGATCGGCCGGGTGCACGAGACGCTCGGCTCGCCGGACGGCGAGCTGCTGGCGGTCGCCGCGCACGACGGGCGGCTACTGCTCGTGGACACCTCACCCGACGGGGACGGCGAGGTGTCCGAGCTGATCCGGTCCACCAACGGGCCCGTGCGCGACCTCGCCTTCTCGCCCGACTCGGCGTGGCTGACGTGGTCGCACCCCGGCATCGGCCGCTCCCTGCGGCAGATCAAGATCGCGCGGCTGTCGGACCGGCTGGTCGTGGACGTCACCAACGGCCGGTTCGAGGACGAACAGCCGGTGTTCACGCGCGACGGCCGCTATCTCGCCTTCCTCTCCTGGCGCGGCTTCGACCCGGTCTACGACGTGCACACCGGCGATCTGTCGTTCCCGCTGGGCTGCCGCCCCTATCTGGTGCCGCTGTCGTCGGCGACGCCCTCGCCGTTCGCGCTGTCGGCGGAGGGCCGGCCGGCGGCGGGCGGTCTCGACGCGGACGACGGCGGCGGTGACGGCTCGGTGATCGTGGAGGTGGAGGGGCTGGAGAGCCGGGTGACGCAGTTCCCGGTGGCCGCCTCCAAGTACTCGGCGCTGCACCCGGTCAGCGGCGGCGGTCTGGTGTGGCTGCGCTGGCCGATCTCCGGCGCCCTCGGCGAGACCTTCGCCAACCCGGCCGACACCTCGGGCCGCCCGACGCTGGAACACTTCGACCTGGGCAAGGCCAAGCGCACCGAACTGACCAGCTCCATCGACTGGTTCGCGGTCAGCGGCGACGGCACCCGGCTGGTCGTCAACGACGAGGGCGAGCTGCGGGCCGTTCCCGCGACGGACATCGGCGACTCCGACTCGACCGTCTACATCGACATGCGGCGCGTCCTGCACGACGTCGACCCGGCGGCGGAGTGGCGGCAGGCCTACGAGGAGGCGGGCCGGATCGTCCGCGCCTACTTCTGGGAGCCGGACATGTGCGGCATCGACTGGGACGGGGTGCTGGCTCAGTACCGGCCGCTGGTCGAGCGGGTCGCCTCCCCCGACGAGTTCGCGGACCTGCTGCGCGAGGTCCTCGGCGAGCTGGGCACCTCGCACGCGTACGTCGCGGCGGCCCGCCGCAACGAGGGCCCGCCGCACTACCAGCGCGCGATCGGCCTCCTGGGGGCCAATCTCACGCACCAGAAGGACGGCTCCTGGACCGTGCGGCGCATCCTGCCCGGCGAGTCCTCGGACTCCAAGGCCCGTTCACCACTGGCCGGGTCGGGCATCCGCGAGGGCTCGGCGCTCACCCACGTCGACGGGCGCCCGGTGGACCCGGTCACCGGCCCGTACCCGCTGCTGGCGGCGGCGGGCGGCACCACGGTGGAGCTGACGTTCCGGCCCCCGCCACCGGAGGAGGGAGCGGACGACGCCACGCCCCCGCCCGCCCGCCGGGTGGCCGTCGTGCCGCTGATCGACGAGCGGCCGCTGCGCTACCAGGACTGGGTGACCAAGCGCCGCGCCGTCGTCCGGGAGTTGAGCGGCGGCAAGTGCGGCTATCTGCACATCCCCGACATGGGCGGCTCCGGGTGGGCGCAGTTCAACCGGGACCTGCGGATGGAGATGTCCCGCCAGGCGCTGATCGTGGACGTCCGGGGCAACGCGGGCGGCAACATCAGCGAGCTGGTCGTGGAGAAGCTGACCCGCACGATCGTCGGCTGGGACCTGACGCGCGGCGCCCAGCCGGTGAGTTACGCGAGCAACGCCCCGCGCGGCCCGGTCGTGGCGATCGCCGACGAGATGACGTCCTCCGACGGCGACATGATCACCGCCGCGTTCAAGCTCCAGGGCATCGGCCCGGTGGTGGGCCTGCGCACCTGGGGCGGTGTGGTCGGGATGACCGGCCGGCACCGGCTCGGTGACGGCAGCGCGATCACCGTGCCGATGAACGCGGCGTGGTTCGACGCGTACGGCTGGGACGTGGAGAACCACGGGGTCGAACCCGACATCGAGGTGGACCGCACACCGCTCGACTGGGCGGAGGGCCGCCACAAGCAGCTGGACGACGCGGTGCGGGTGGCCCTGGACCTGCTGGAACGGCACGGCTGCACGAAGCCGCCGGACTACTCGGCGGTCCCGGACCTGCGCCGGCCGAAGCTGCCGCCGCGCTGATCCGCCGCGCTGCTCGCCGGAAAACAGCCCGTCCGGCGTTTGAGGACGCGCCCGCAGGGCGCCCGCCGCCGCAGGCGGCAAGACGACCCGCCGTCGGCAGACCGAAGCTGCGCCGCGCTGCTCGCTGAGGGCATTGGCATGAGTAAGGGGCGCACCCCCGTGGGATGCGCCCCTTACCGGCTCTTGCCTCTTACCGACGGTCGTCCATCTCGTCCTGGATGTCGTCGAAGCTGCGCTGACCCTGCTGCCGTGCCTCGTCGGCACGCTGGCGCAGGCGGTCCTGCTCGCTCTGGCCGCGCTGGGAGGCGTCGCTCTGCTTGTCCTGCATCTTCTGCTTGGCCTTCTGGGCCTTCTCCTGCATCTCGTCCTTGATGCCCATGCTGATTCACTCCTAGTGAGGGTGAGTGTCCGGGGCCGTCGAGCGGCCCCGATTCAGCGTGGCACGCACCATCACAGCGCGCACATCGTACGATTACCCTCCGCTATCAGCCCGCTCTACCGTCCCGCGCGGGACTTCTCGTCGGCGGCTCCCCCGGCCCCCACCAGCCCGCCGCGCATCCCGGCCAGCCGCGGCTCGAAGCGCCGCATCTCGCGCTGTCCGCCGACCGCGAGGAGGCCGGGGAGATAGCCACGAACGGCCTGGAGGCCGCGCAGCCACCCTTGCGCGTAGACGTGCGCCGAGCGCCGCTCGATGCCGGCGACGAGCCGGTCGACGGCGGGGCCCAGCGGGTAGGTGCGGTTCGCGGGCCAGGGCAGCCGCTGCCGCAGCTCCCGCATCACCTCGTGCTGGTCGGCGCCGCGCACCATGTCGGTATCGGTCCAGCTCAGATAGCCGACCCCGACCCGTACGCCCTTGTGGCCGACCTCGGCGCGCAGACAGTGCGCGTACGCCTCGACGCCCGACTTCGAGGCGCAGTAGGCGCTCATCATCGGCGCCGGGGTGATGGCGGCGAGCGAGGCGATCTGGAGCAGATAGCCCCGGCTCTCGGCCAGTACGGGCAGGAAGGCGCGGCCGGTGACGGCACTGCCGATCAGATTGACCTCGACGACCCGGCGCCAGTCGTCGACGTCGGAGTCGGCGAAGGGGCCGCCGGCGGCGACACCCGCGTTGGCGACGACGATGTCGACCTTGCCGAAGCGGGATTTGACCTCGCGGGCGACGCGGACCATCGCCTCGTGGTCGGTGACGTCGGCGTGCCAGTGCGCCGCGTCCTCGTACAACGACTCGGCGACGCGCCGCAGTTCCTCCGGTTCCAGGCCGACGAGGGCCAGCTTCGCGCCGCGCGCGGAGAGCTTGCGGGCGAGCAGCTCGCCGACGCCCCGGGCCGCGCCGGTGACGACGACGACCTGCCCCTCGAGACCGACCCGGCGGCTCATCGGCCGGCCTCGGCCGCGACGGGCGCGGCGACGCGCGCCCGGCGTGGCAACCGCAGGAGCTGGTACTCGGCGAGGTCCACCCGACGGGTGACCTTGCGGAACTCGGCGGTGGTGCCGGGCCAGAGCGTGGTGTTCCGGCCCTGCGCGTCCAGGTACCAGCTGTCGCAGCCGCCGGAGCTCCAGACCGTGCGTTCCATGCGGGCCCGGACCATCCGGTCCCAGGCGTTGACGGCCGAGGGACGGGCGTCGAGCGCGGCCCGGCCGCCGAGGGTGTCGAGCTGCCGCAGATAGTCGGCCAGGTAGTTCAACTGCGCCTCGATGATGAGGATCAGCGAGTTGTTCCCGAGGCCGGTGTTGGGCCCGATGAGGGTGAGGAAGTTCGGGAACCCTGCGGCGCTGGTGCCGCGCAGGGCCTTCATACCGTCCTTCCACGACTCGGCGAGCGTGATGCCGTCCGCACCGGTCACCCGCTCGGCGATCGGCATGTCGGTGACGTGGAATCCGGTGCCGAAGACGATGGCGTCGGCCTCGGTCTCCGTGCCGTCGGCGGCGACGAGCGTGGAGCCGCGCACCTCGGCCAGCCCCGATGCCACGACGTCCACATTGGGCCGCGCGAGGGCCGGGTAGTAGTCGCTGGAGAGCAGGACGCGCTTGCAGCCGAGGCGGTAGTCGGGGGTGAGCCGGGCCCGCAGCGCCGGGTCCTTGACGGCTCTGCGCAGATGGGCCCTGGCCAGGCTCTCCACGAGGCCGAGCGCCTCGGTCCGCTTGGTGAAGGCGCTGACCTGCAACTCCCGTACGCCCCACAGCAGTCCGCGCCGGATGGCCCGGGTGGCGGGGACACGGGCGTGCAGCCGGCGCTCGACGGCGGTGATCCGCCGGTCGAAGCGCGGCAGCACCCACGGGGGTGTGCGCTGGAAGAGGGTGAGGCGCTCCACGTCGGGCTGGACGGCCGGCACGATCTGGGCGGCGGAGGCGCCGGTGCCGATCACCGCGACGCGCTTGCCGCGCAGGTCGTAGTCGTGGTCCCAGCGGGAGGAGTGGAAGACCTTGCCGGGGAAGGTGCCGAGGCCGGGGACGTCCGGGATCTTCGGGTCGCACAGCGGGCCGGCCGCGGAGACGACGACATCGGCGGTGAGGGGCCCGGCGGCGCTGTCGATCTCCCAGCGCAGCTCGTCGGCGTCCCAGCGCAGGGACCGCACCTCGGCGTCGAACCGCAGATGCGGCCGGAGGCCGAAGATGTCGGCGACCCGCTCCAGATAGGCGCGGATGTGCGGCTGGCCGGAGAAGGCGCGCGGCCAGTCGGGGTTGGGGGCGAAGGAGAAGGAGTAGAGATGGGAGGGCACATCGCAGGCGCAGCCCGGATAGGTGTTGTCCCGCCAGGTCCCGCCGACGGCGCCGGCCCGCTCCAGGACCACGAAATCGGTGATGCCCTCGCGGCGCAGCCGCACGGCCGCCCCCAGCCCGCCGAAGCCGGACCCGATCACCGCCACCCGTACGTGCTCACCCTTGCCGCCGACCATGCCGCCGCCTCCGGATCGACTCGACCATGCCAGCAGTCACTGGCATGGTGGGGAGCGTAGGGCAGACGTTCGAGGAGCGATAGGGGTCAGGGACAAGGAAGTTACCGGCGGTCGCACCTCTCGGCGGCCGGACCCCCAGGGCCTAGGCTGCGAGGGTGGCGAACGACGAGAGCGGTGGCCCGGACACCCCTGGTGAAGAGCGCGAATACCGCGTGGCGGAGCTGGCCGAGGAGGCCGGCATCACCGTCCGCACGCTGCGTTTCTACCGGGAGCGCAAGCTCGTCCCGCCGCCGCGCCGGGAGGGCCGCATCGCCTGGTACAACGGCCACCACCTGGCCCGGCTGCGCACCATCACGGCCCTCCTGGACCGCGGTCACACCCTCGGCGGCATCGCCGAACTCCTCAGCGCCTTCGAATGCGGCCGCGACGTCGGTGACCTCCTCGGCCTCAGTGGCGCGATAGCCGCCCCCTGGTCCGAGGAATCCCCGGTACGCCTCACCCGCGACGCCCTGGCCGACCATTTCCCGGGCGAGGACACCGACGAAAACCTGGCGACCGCCCTGGACCTCGGCTATCTGACCACGGACGGCGACGACCTCGTCCACACCAGCCGCCGCCTCCTGGACGCGTCAACGGCCCTCGTCCGCAACGGCGTTCCGCTGTCCGCCGTCATCGCGGCGGGCCGAGAGGTCCGCACCCACGCGGACGCCCTGGCCGACACCTTCACGACCCTGGTCCGCCGCCACGTCCTGGCGGACATCCTCACCCACGCGGCCTCGGGCGACCCCTTGCCCCCCACGGAGGTCGCCCGCGTGACGGAAACCCTGGACCAGCTGCGCCCGATCGTGAAGACGGTGGTGGACGCGGAGGTCTCCATGGCGATGGACCGCCGCGTACGAGCGGAGCTGGAATCCTGGCGGGAGCCGCCGCCCGCGCCGGTCTGATGCCTTGACCCTCACACCGTGTCAGGCGCTGAACTCGGAGACATCATGTTCACCATCGGAGACTTCGCCCGGCACGGCCGCGTATCGGTCCGCATGCTGCGTCACTACGACGCCACCGGACTGCTGCCCCCGGCCCACGTCGACCCCGCCACCGGCTACCGGTACTACTCGGCTGCCCAGCTGGCCCGCCTGAACCGCGTCATCGCGCTGAAGGACCTCGGGCTGACCCTCCAGCAGGTCCGGCAGATCCTGGACGAGAAGGTCACCACCGAGGAACTGCGCGCCATGCTGCGGCTGCGGCGGGCCGAGCTGGAGGACGCCATGGCCGCCGCGGCGGCGCGGCTGGTCCAGGTCGAGGCGAGGCTCCGGTCGATCGAGAGCGAGGGGCACATGCCCACGAACGACGTCGTCATCAAGAGCGTCCCGGCGATCCGGGTGGCGGAGCTGACCGCGACCGCCGCGAGCTTCGAGCCCGAGGACATCACCCCGGTCATCGGCCCGCTCTACGACGAGCTGTTCCGCCGCCTGGACGCGGCCGGCGTCACGCCCGCGGGGCCCGGCGTCGCCTACTACGAGGACTCCCCGGAGGGCGGCGGCAGGATCACCGTCCACGCCGCCGTCCAGGTCACGGCCCCGCTCCAGGACGGCCCCTTCCGGGTCCACGACCTCCCGCCCGTCGACCGGGCGGCGACCATCGTGCACCGCGGCTCGGTCGACACCATGCTCCCCACGGCCCAGGCCCTGGCCGTCTGGGTCGACGAAAACGGCTACCGGTCGGCCGGATACCCACGGGAGATCAACCTGGAATGCCCGGACGACCACGACGCCTGGGTGACCGAACTCCAGGCACCGGTGACCAGGCCCTGACGCCCGATCCGTGCGGGAGTCCCGGCTGAGCCGGCCCGGCCCGCGTTCCTCCCCGAGGCACGCGGGCGGGGCCCTCGCTGCCGTGCGTTACTTGTCGAAGACCGCCGTCACCGGTGCGTGGTCGCTCCACCGCAGGTCGTGCGTGGCCGCCCGCTCCACGACCGCCTTCAGGGCCCGCTCCGCGAGGCCCGGCGTCGCGACGAGGTAGTCGATGCGCCAGCCGGAGTCGTTGTCGAAGGCGCGGCCCCGGTAGGACCACCAGGAGTACGGGCCCGCGACGTCCGGGTGCAGGGCGCGGACCACGTCCGTGTACTCCGTGAAGACCTTCGTCAGCCAGTCGCGCTCCTCGGGGAGGAAGCCCGCGCTCTTGCGGTTGGCCTTCCAGTTCTTCAGGTCCGCCTCGGTGTGGGCGATGTTCCAGTCGCCGCAGACCAGCACCTCGCGCCCGTCCGCCGCCGCCCGTGCCTTCAGGCCCACGAGGTACGGCAGGAACTCCGCCATGAAGCGTTCCTTCTCGTCCTGCCGGTCCGTGCCGACCTCGCCCGAGGGGAGGTAGAGGCTGGCGACCGTGACGCCGGGCAGGTCGATCTCCACGTAGCGGCCGCTGCCGTCGAACTCCGCCGAGCCGAAGCCGATGCGCACGGCCTCCGGCTCGCGCCGGGAGTAGACGGAGACGCCCGCGCGGCCCTTGGCCGCCGCCGGGGCGTGCACGGTGTGCCAGTCGGCGGGCTCGCGCACCTCGTCGGGGAGCTGGTGCGGCTCGGCGCGCACTTCCTGGAGGCAGACGACGTCGGCTTCGGTCTGCGCCAGCCAGTCGACGAAGCCCTTCTTGGCGGCGGCGCGGAGGCCATTGACGTTCACGGTGGTCACGGTGAGCATTCCGGCACGATACCGACCTCTGAGACACCCCTGCCGCACTCCGCCGGTACGACCGTACGATTTCCGGATGCTGATCGTGACCGCCGCGTACGACCATCCCGACGCCATAAAGCTCAATGACCAGGTGCAATTGGAGTACGTCGAGCGATACGGCGACGGTGATCTCACCCCGCTGGACCCCTCGCAGTTCGCCCCGCCGCGTGGCCTGTATCTCATCGCGTACGACCCCGACGGCTCCCCCGTCGCCACCGGCGGCTGGCGGGCGCAGGAGCGCAACGAGGAGGGGTACGCGGACGGCGACGCCGAGCTGAAGCGGATGTACGTGGTGCCCGAGGCGCGCGGCCGCGGGCTGGCCCGGCGGATCCTGGCAGCGCTGGAGGACAGCGCCCGGGAGGCCGGGCGGACGCGCATGGTGCTGGAGACCGGCGACCAGCAGCCCGAGGCGATCGCCCTGTACCTGTCGAGCGGCTACGCCCCGGAGGTGCCGAAGTTCGGGCTGTACCGTGGCTACGACAGCAGCCGCTGCTTCGCCAAGCCGCTGCTCCGCCTCCCGAACGGCTGACGACTCCCGAACGGCCGACGGCGTCCTACGAGCGCCCCTCCGCGATCGCCCGCTCGACCTCCTCGCGCACCCGGTCCGCCGGGTAGCGCGTGGAGACGTCGCCGTACGGCGCGAGGAGGTCGTCGACGATGTCCGGGCCGTTCTCCTCGATCTGGGCGACCAGGACCGTGCTGCCCGGCGGCACCTCGGCCGCGAGCATCTCCAGCGCGGCGTTGTCGGCGGTGGCCTCGCGCGCGTCGCGCATGCCCCCGATCAGACCGCCCGCGCCGAATCCGATCATGATGCCGAGCGGGCCGCCGAGGATACCGAGGAGCCCGCCGATCAGGCCGCCCACGGCGAAGGCCCGCGCGGAACCGGTGTTGTCTACGGCGTCGGGGAAGTCGAGGGCGCCGTCCGCGTCCCGGGCGATCACCGCCCCCTCGTGCAGCCTGATGTCGTCGTCCGCGTGCGCCTTCCGCAGCGCGTCGAGCGCCCGGTGGCCCACTTCGGGCCCGTCGACGTTCATGAACAGGACGTTCTCGTCCATCGTGTCGCTCCCCTCTCAGCTTCTGTCGTCCGCGAGGCTCCTACGGCTCCACTCTTGGGGCTGCCGCCCGGACGCGCACCTCAGCCTCACCCCTGTCCGGTTGCCCCCTGTCCGGCCACCGACGCCCGCAGATCCAGCGTCGCCTCCGCTCCCCCGCCCTCCGGGTTCGCGAAGGCGAGCCGCGCCCCCAGCACCCGTGCCTGTCCCGCCGCGATCGTCAGCCCCAGGCCGAGCCCCGAACCCGAGCCCGTACGGAACCGCTGCGGCCCGCGCGCCAGCAGCTCCGGCGGGAACCCCGGGCCCTTGTCCCGCACCCGGACGAGCCCGCCGTCGACCTCCACGACGACCGGCGCGCCGCCGTGCCGGAAGGCGTTGGTGACGAGGTTGGCCAGGATGCGCTCGACGCGCCGGGCGTCGGTCTCGACCACGCAGTCGCGCTCGATCCGCACCTCCGCCGTCTGCCGACCGTCCATGACGACCGCGCCGACCGCCCGCCGCGTCAGCTCGCCCAGCGCCCGTACGTCCGTGTCGGCGCGCTCGGCGGAACCGTCCAGGCGGGCCACCTCCAGGACGTCCTCCATCAGGCCGCGTACCCGCTCGGCCCGTTCCCGCACCATCTCCGCCGGCCGGCCCGGCGGCAGCAGCCCGGCGGCGGCGACCAGGCCCGCGACGGGGGTGCGCAGCTCGTGCGCGATGTTGGCGGTGACCTCCCGCTCGGCCTGCAGTCGGGCGGAGAGGGCGTCGGCCATGGTGTTGACGGCGATGGTCAGCCGGGCGATCTCGTCCTTGCCGCCGCGCGGGCGGAGCCGGGCGCTGTGGTCGCCCCGGGCTATCCGTTCGGCGATGCGGGCGGAGGCGTTGAGTCGGCGCCCGGCCACGGTCGCCAGCGTCACCCCGACGACGCCCGCGAAGGCGGTTCCGAGGCCGCCGGCCAGCCACAGGACCTCGTCGAGATCGCGGAGGTTGCGGGTCTGACGCTCGTAGGGGTGCCTGAGGGCGACGATGTCGTCGCCGACGCGGCTGGCGGCCCACAGGACCGGACGGCCGCCGCTGCGGTCCAGGTAGGTGGCGCGCTTGCCGCGCTCGGCGGCCTCGCGCAGCGGCGCGGGCAGGCGCTCGGGGTTCACGAGCGCGCGGCGCCGGTCGGGGGTGCGGTGCCGGTCGACGCCGGTGGCATGGTCCTCGACGGCCGTGCCGAGCCGGGCGTCGAGGGTCTCGCGGGCGGTCTCCAGCTGGTTCACGGCGGTGCGGTGGTGGACGACCAGGCCCATGATGACGGCGACCAGGGCAGCGGTGGCGGTGATCACCACGCCGATCTTCGTACGCAGTCCCATGGGGTCGGGCTCCTCGGCGGTCAGCTCGGCAGTCGTCTCGGGGATCGGCGCGGCAGTCCTCTTGGGATCGGCTCCGGCATCAGCCCTGGATTCAGTCCACGAAGTCGGCCCCGGTTCAGCCCTGGGGGACGAAGAGCCGCAGGTCGCGCAGCTCCTCGCGCTGCCCGGGCGGCAGCCCCTCGGCACTGACCGTGGCCCGGCTGTAGTAGCCGACGCGGTCGTGCCGGACGAGCCCGGTGAACGTGACCTCGGCCCTGACCGGCTTGTCGCGGCAGGCGGGCGCGCACCGGGCACCCGACACCTCTCCGCTCGCCTCCGCCGTCGGCCCGCCCCAGCTCCGCCAGCGCAGTCCGGTGAGCGTGACGTCCTTGCCGATGTCCAAGGACTCCGGCCGTCGCAGACGCGGCTTCGGCACGGTCTGGGCCACGAAGACCGGGCCGCTGGTGACCGAGGGACTCTGCGCGGGACCGGACACCTTCAGCCCTCCGGGATCGGCGCACCCGCACAGCGACATGCCCAGCAGCCCGCCGGCCAGTGCCAGGGCGCCGATGGTCGCGGTGAGTGGTCGCACGGGGTTCCTCATACCGATGGGACGGAGCGGGCTGATGCGAGCGGTCTGAACTGCGGTGCGTCGGTCACACCCCGCAGGTTGGTCACATCCCGTGGGGCCATTCGTGCCAAATGTAACCGGCGTGGCTGGATTGCTGCCCGTGCCCTTGGCCCTGTTCGATCGTTTGCTCATAGGATCTTCGCGCTCAAGTGGTCCAGTCCAGTCGCCGCAGTGCCATGGTGGAGGTCACTCATGCACATCGCCCGACGTTCGATCCTCGGCGCCCTCGCGGGAACCGCCGCCCTCACCGCGGCGGGAGCACCCGCCGCCGCGTCCGGAGTCGTCGCATCCGGTGCCAACGGATCCACAGCGGCGAGCACGACGTCCGGCCGATCGGCGGCCGCGACCACGCCCCCGGACGCCGCGAGCGACGCGGCAGCGGCCGCGCTGGCCCGGCTGCTGCCCCGCCACCACGGCCAGGTCACCTTCCGCACCGTCCCGCCCAGGAACGGCACGGACGCCTTCCGGGTCTCGGGAGAGGAAGGCGCGATCCTCGTGGAGGGCAGCACTCCGGCCGTCCAGCTGACCGGCTTCCACTGGTACCTCAGACATGTGGCGCACGCCCATTTCTCCTGGACCGGCGCGCAGACCGACCTCCCCGACCGCCTCCCCGGCGTGCGTACCCCTCTCGTCCGGGCTTCGAACGTCACGCACCGGTTCGTCCTCAATGACACCAACGACGGCTACACCGGCCCGTACCAGGGCTGGGCGTACTGGGAGCGCGAACTCGACGTCCTGGCGCTGCACGGCTTCAACGAGGTGCTGGTCTACGCCGGTGCCGACGCCGTCTACCACCGCACATTTATCGAACACGGTTACAGCGACGCCGAGGTCCGCCGATGGGTTCCCGGGCCCGCGCACCAGCCGTGGTGGCTGCTGCAGAACATGTCGGACTTCGGCGGCCCGGTCTCCCGCGGCCTCCTCGACCGGCGCACCGCGCTCGCGCAGAAGATCGTGCGGCGGCTGCGCGAGCTGGGCATGACCCCGGTCTTCCCCGGCTACTTCGGCACCGTGCCGCCCGGTTTCGCGAGCCGCGAGCCGGGCGCGCGGGTCATCCCCCAGGGCGACTGGGGCGGCTTCCCCCGCCCCGACTGGCTGGACCCCCGCACGGCCGCCTTCGGCCGGGTCGCGCGGACCTTCTACAAGGTGCAGCAGGAGCTGTACGGCGCGACGTCGATGTACAAGATGGATCTGCTGCACGAGGGCGGCAAGCCCGGGGACGTCCCCGTCGGTGACGCCGCCCGGGCCGTGGAGAAGGCCCTCCGGGCCGCGCACCCCGGCGCGACGTGGGTCATCCTCGGCTGGCAGGACAACCCCCGACGGGAGATCATCCAGGCCGTCGACCGGTCCCGGATGCTCATCCTCGACGGAATCTCCGACCACTACCCCAATGTGACCGACCGGGAAGCGGACTGGTCCGGCACCCCGTACGCCTTCGGGTCGATCTGGAACTTCGGCGGCCACACCGCGCTGGGCGCCAACACCCGCGACTGGGCCGAGCTCTACGAGCGGTGGCGCACGAAGGACGGCAGCGCCCTGAAGGGCATCGCGCTGATGCCCGAGGCCGCCGACAACAACCCCGCAGCCCTCGCCCTCTTCAGCGACCTGCCCTGGACGGAGGGCCGGGTCGGGCTGACGGACTGGTTCCGGCAGTGGCCGCACTACCGCTACGGCGCCGCCGACCCCCAGGCGATCCGCGCCTGGGACGTGCTGCGCCGCACCGCCTACGGCACCACCCGCGCCGACGGCTGGAGCGAACCGGCCGACGGCCTCTTCGGCGCCCGCCCTGACCTGGCCGTCACTCGCGCGGCCAGCTGGTCGCCGAAGCAGTTGCGCTACGACGCCAAGGAGTTCGACAAGGCCCTGCCCCAACTCCTCGCCGTGGCCCCCGCGCTGCGCCGGAGCACGGCCTACCGCTACGACCTGCTCGACGTCACCCGGCAGACCGTCTCCAATCGCAGCCGGCTGCTGCTGCCACGCGTCAAGGCCGCCTACGACGCCCGCGACCGGTCCCGCTTCCGCTCCCTCACCCGCGAGTGGCTGGACTGGATGACGCTGCTGGAACAGACCGTCGCCACCGACGAGCGCCATCTGCTGGGCCGCTGGATCGCCGACGCCCGCGCCTGGGGCTCCTCCGCCGCCGAGCGCGACCGCCTCGAGTACGACGCCGTGTCCCTGCTGACGACCTGGGGCCCGCGCGACTCGGCCAACCGCGGCAAGCTGCGCGACTACGCCAACCGCGAGTGGTCCGGGCTGGTCGGCGGGCTCTACCGGCTGCGCTGGAAGACGTACTTCGACGAACTGGACGCGGCGCTGGCGGCGGGCCGGAAGCCGAAGGCCATCGACTGGTTCGCGCTGGAGGACCGCTGGACCCGACGTCATCCCGGCTACTCCGCGAAGCCCACGGGCGACATCGTCCGCGTCGCACGCAAGGTGGCGAACAAGCTGTAGCCGATCAAGCCCGTCCGGCGTTTGAGGACGCGCCCGCAGGGCGCCCGCCGCCGCAGCCGGGCAAGACCCCGGCCGGCAAGGCCATGGCACAAACCGTGGGGTCACCGTCGTTGACGCCACCCCACGGCAGCCGCAGGCTGAACCCGTGGATCAGCAACGCATCGTTTTCGTCGCTTTCGAGGGATTTCAGCTCCTCGATCTCACCGGCCCGTTCGAGGTGTTCCAACAGGCCGCCCGGCTCCGTCCCGGCTACTCCTGCGAGACCGTGGGACCCGCCGCGGGGCTGGTGCGGTCGAACAGCGGACTGCGGGTACACGCCGACCACGGCATCGGCGATCTGGACCCGCGCGGCATCGACACCCTGGTGGTGGCCGGTGGCAGTGGGGTGGATGAGGCCCGGACCGATCCGGCGCTGGTGGCGTGGATCGCCGCCGCCGGCGTCACGGCCCGCCGGGTGGCCTCGGTGTGCAGCGGCGTGTTCCTGCTCGCCGCCGCCGGGCTGGTCGCGGACCACCGGGTCACCAGCCACTGGAGCCGCGACGGCCAACTCCGGCGGGAGTACCCGGAGCTGGCCGTCGACACGCATCCGATCTTCATCCGCGACGGCCGGGTCTGGACCTCGGCGGGGGTGACCGCCGGGATGGACCTGGCGCTCGCCCTGGTGGAGGACGACCACGGGCGGGAAGTCGCCCACGCGATCGCCCAGGAACTGGTGCTGTTCCTGCGCCGGCCGGGCAGCCAGGCGCAGTTCAGCGTGCCGCTGTGGTCGGCCCAGCCGTCCACCGACCCGATCCGGGCCGCGGTGTCGGCGGTCCACGCCGACCCCGGCGGCCCGCACTCCGTCGGCGATCTGGCCGCCCGCGCCGGGCTCAGCCCCCGCCATCTCCAGCGCCGGTTCACCGCCGAACTCGGCGTCCCGCCCGCCGAGTACGTGGAGCGGGTCCGTATCGAGGCCGCGCGGCGCGCGTTGGCCGAGGGCGACGCCCCCGTCGCGACCATCGCCCGTCGCTGCGGCCTGGGCAGCGCGGAGACCCTGCGGCGCGCCTTCCACCGCCATCTCGGCGTCCCACCGTCCGACTACCGCGACCGGTTCCGGTCGTCGAAGGAGCACGCATGACCACCTACGGCATATTGATCTTCGAGGGTGTGGAGGAGCTGGACTTCACCGGGCCGTGGGAGGTGTTCACGGCCTCCTCGATGGTGCGCGGCCACACCGACACGGCCGTCCTGATAGCCGAGCACCCCGGCCCCGTCCGCTGCAACAAGGGCATGCGGGTGCTCCCCGACCACACCTTCGACGACCATCCGCCGCTGGACGTGCTCCTGGTCCCCGGCGGCAACGGCACCCGCCGCCAGGTGCACAACCCCGCGCTGATCGAGTGGCTCACCGAGACGTCCGGCACCGTCTCCTGGGTCACCGGCGTATGCACGGGCGCGCTCCTCCTGCACGAGGCCGGCCCGGCCCGCGGCCGACGGGTGGCCACCCACTACGCCTTCGAGGACACCCTGGAATCCCGCGGCGACGTCACCGTGGTCCGCGACGCGCGCTATGTCGTGGACGGGAACCTGATCACCAGTCAGGGCGTTTCGGCGGGCATCGACATGGCGCTGTGGCTGATCGGCCGGATCCACGGCCGCGACCACGCCCGCGCGGTCCGCCGCTACATCCAGTACGAACCCGCCCCGCCCTACCTCGCCGACGAACCCCTCCTCGCCCAAGGGGCGTAAGGGGCGGAACCCCGGCGGCCGTCTCCCAACAGCCCCCACAACGACGGAATCCCGCCCGATCGTGATGATCGGACGGGATTCCGTCTGTGCTGTGGACCTGAGGGGATTCGAACCCCTGACCCCCTCGATGCGAACGAGGTGCGCTACCGGACTGCGCCACAGGCCCTTGCAACGAGTGAAACTCTAGCACCTCCATCCGGGTGCTCGGAAATCCACTCCCCGGCCGCTCCCTCCCTGGTCAACCAAGGTGGCGGGAGGTGACCGGCGTCACTCGTTGGCCGCGCGCGGGCGGTCGTCGTCGGCGTACTGGTCGAAGAGCGGGGTGCGGCCGCGCTCGCGGGGGCGGCGGCGGGAGCGGCCGCCGCGGCGCTCCTCCGCGGGCTTGCGGCCGGCGGCCGGCTCCGCGGTGCTGGAGCGGGCGGAGCTCCAGGTGTCCGGGGCGCCGAGATCGGCCGAGCCGCTCGCGCGGGGGGCGACCGGCGCGGTGACGTACGTCGGCAGCGGTACGGGCACGGGCTCCCAGCCCTCACCCGTGCCGCGGTCGCGGTCACGCTGCTGGTCGACCCACTCGGCGTGGTCGGTCTGCTCGACGAGCGCGCGCCGGCCCGCGCTGTGCGCCGAGGGCTCGGGCTGCGCCGCCGACGCGGGTGCCGCGGTGGCGTCGGGGTCAGCGGGGGCGGCGGCGGTCGCGGGATCCGGCGCCGCCGGGCGAGGGTGAGGGCGGCCCTCACGGAGCCGCTGCGCGGCGAGTTCGGCGCGGCGCTGGTCCATGGTGAAGGCGAACCGCCGCTTCTCCTGGACGCGCAGATAGACGATGTACGCGCTCAGCAGCGCCGCGGGTACGGCCGGCGCCCACAGGAAGGCCAGGCCGCCGACGCCCGCGACGATCGCGCCGAGGGTGAAGGCGAGGAAGAGCAGCACGGTGGTGCGCCGCCGCCGCGCGAGGACCTTCGAACGCCGGGCGCGCTCGGCCGCCGACGGCACCGGGGTGGCCGAGGGCGCGCCGAAGGACCGGACGTCGACCATTTCGGTCGCCGCGTCCGGCGCGGGCGCGCGAAACTCCGGCTCCGCCGGGTCGGCGGAGGCCGGCGCGTCGTCGGTCGCGCGCACTTCCAGGTCCTTGGCGTAACGGCGCTCCATGCCCGCCCGTCCGGACAGCAGCCGGATGGCTGTGCTGAAGCGTTCCGTCGGACGGGCTTCATTGAGCTCGTCCTGCCTACGGAGCCACATCGGCACCAAGTAGGCGGCCCAGGCCCCGACGATGACTGCGTAGATGAGGCCGCTGCTGCTCACACTTCACACCGTAGAGGGGACCGCACAAGGGATTCCGCCAATTGGCCCGGTGTGTCGCACGATCCGGCTGATATCTCGAACTTTTTTTGTGATTGTTGGGCCCGAAGAGCGTCGAATACCGTCAATTGACAGTCAAATTCGAACATTTATTCAATTACTGGGGAGCTGCCGACTACCGGAGCCGCCCGGGCCGTGCGGACCCCCCGGGCCACGCGGGTCGCCGGGCTCGGCCGGCCGGACCCGGTGCCAGCGGGCCAGCAGCCCTTCCCCCGCCTCCTCGGCGGTCAGGACGTAGACGAGATGGTCGCGCCAGGCGCCGTCGATGTGCAGATAGCGCGGGCGCAGTCCCTCCTCGCGGAATCCGAGTTTCTCCACGACCCGGCGGCTGGGCAGGTTCTCCGGCCGGATGCACACCTCGACCCGGTGCAGCCCGACCGTGCGGAAGCAGTGGTCGACGGCCAGGGCGACGGCCGTCGGCATGACCCCCCGGCCCGCGACGGCCCGGTCCACCCAGTAGCCGACGTGGGCCGAGCACATCGAACCCCAGGTGATGCCGGCGACGGTCAGCTGCCCGGCCAGCTGACCCCGGTACTCGATGACGAACGGCAGCATCCGCCCCGCCTGGGCCTCCGCCCGCAGATGGCGGACCATCTGCCGGTAGGTGGGGCGCCGGGCGACGATTCCGCCGGGCGGTGGCGGCGGGATGGTCGCCTCCCAGGGGCGCAGCCAGTCGCGGTTGCGTCCGTTGACCTCCCGCCAGGCCCGCTGGTCACGCAGCTTTATGGGGCGCAGGACGACGTCGCCGTCCGCCAGCCGGGCGGGCCAGCCGGCGCTCAGCTGGGGCTCCCGGCCGGTCTCGGGTGGTCCCCGCCGTGGAGCTGGTCGACGGCGTGCGTCAGCAGCCGCTCCAGTACGGCGAGCCCGTCGCGGACCCCGCCCGTCGAACCGGGCAGGTTCACGATCAGGGTGCGGCCCGCCACCCCGGCGAGCCCCCGGGAGAGGGCGGCCGTGGGGACCTTCTCGCGGCCCTCGGCCCGGATGGCCTCGGGGATGCCGGGGATCTCGTAGTCGAGGACGCGGCGGGTGGCGTCGGGGGTGCGGTCGGTGGGCGAGATGCCCGTGCCGCCGGTGGTCAGGACGACGTCGTAGGCACCGGCCACCGCGTCCCGCAGGGCGGCCTCGACGGGGTCGCCGTCGGGCACCACGCGCGGGCCGTCGACGGTGAAGCCCATCCGGGCCAGACCCTCGGCGAGCAGCGGGCCGCCCTTGTCCTCGTACACCCCGGCCGCGGCACGGTTGGAGGCGGTGACGACGAGCGCGCGGCGCGCTCCGGAGGCCCCGCTCATGCCGTCGTCCCCCCGGCCGGGGCCCGCAGGTAGGTGCCGGACTTCCCGCCGGTCTTCTCCTCGACGCGGATGTCCGTGATGACGGCGTCCTTGTCGACGGCCTTGATCATGTCGACGACGGTCAGGGCGGCGACGCTGACGGCGGTCAGGGCCTCCATCTCCACGCCCGTGCGGTCGGTGGTCTTCACCGTGGCGAGGATCTCGACCGCGTCGTCGGCGACCGACAGGTCGACCTTCACCCCGGAGACCGCGAGCGGGTGGCAGAGCGGGATCAGATCGGGGGTGCGCTTGGCGCCCATGATGCCCGCGATGCGGGCGGTGGCGAGGGCGTCGCCCTTGGGGACGCCCTCGCCCCGCAGGAGTTCCACGACACGCGGGGAGACACGCACCCGGCCGCTCGCCCGGGCGGTGCGGGTGGTGACGGCCTTCTCCGAGACGTCGACCATGCGGGCCGCCCCCGCGTCGTCGAGATGGGTGAGGCTGTGGGGGGTGGCGGGGGGCAAAGGGTCCTGGGCGCTGCTCATCGTTCTCCCGGTCCGGTCCTTGTGGGCAGACACCGTACCGGGCGGGACGGGTGGCCGGTCGGGAAGGACCACGTCAGGGGCCACGCGGGGGCTGACCTCGGCCGGGTCAGCCGAGGAGTATGACGTCCACCTCGGCTCCCGCCTCGACCGCTGTGGTCTCCTCGGGGACGACGATCAGGGCGTTCGCCTCCGCGAGGGCCTTGACGAGGTGGGACCCCGGGCCGCCGACGGTGGTGACCTTGCCGTCCGCGTAGCGGGCCCGCAGGAACTGGCGGCGACCCTCGGGCGAGGAGGCGATGGCATCGGCGCACACCGCGCGGACCTTCTCGCGGTCGTGCGGCTCCAGCCCCATCAGGGCGCGGATGGCGGGGCGGACGAAGAGTTCGAAGGAGACGTAGGCGCTGACCGGGTTGCCGGGCAGGGCGAGCAGCGGGGTGCGGTCGGGGCCGACGCGGCCGAAGCCCTGGGGCTTGCCGGGCTGCATGGCCAGCTTGCGGAAGTCGACGCTCCCCTCCTCCCCCGCGAGCTCCGAGAGGGTCTCCTTGACGACGTCGTACGCGCCGACGCTGACACCGCCGCTGGTGACGACGGCGTCGGCACGCACGAGCTGGTCCTCAAGGGTGGAGCGCAGCGTGTGGGCATCGTCGGCGACCGCGCCGACGCGGTAGGCGATGGCCCCGGCGTCCCGGGCGCAGGCGGTGAGCACGTAGCTGTTGGAGTCGTGGATGAGGCCGGGGCCGAGGCTCTCGCCGGGGGCGACCAGCTCGCTGCCGGTCGACATGACCACGACGCGCGGGCGGGGGCGGACCCGGACCGTGGCGCGGCCGATGGCCGCGAGCAAGCCGATCTGGGGCGGGCCGAGGACGGTACCGCTGCGCAGGGCGAGGGCGCCCGCCCTGACATCGCTGCCGGCCGCGCGGACATGGGCGCGGGCGGTGGCGGGGCGGTGGATCCGGACCTCTCCCGAGGCGCCGTCAGGGGCGGCACTGCGGGCGGCCATGCCGGCGGCGGGGCCACCGCCCGTGCCCCCGTCGGTCCACTCGACGGGCACGACGGCCTCGGCGCCGGGCGGCAGCGGCGCGCCGGTCATGATGCGGGCGGCCTCGCCGGGGCCGACGGTGGGCAGCTCGCCGCTGCCCGCGGCGACGTCGCCGATGACGGTGAGCACCGCCGGGAACTCCTCGCTCGCACCCTCGACGTCCGTCGTGCGGACCGCGTAGCCGTCCATCGAGCTGTTGTCGAAGCCCGGCAGATCGGCGGGGACGGTGACGTCCTCGACGAGCACACAGCCCTGGGCGTCCAGGAGTTGCAGCTCGATCGGCTCCAGGGGGCGGATCTTTCCGAGGATGTCGTCGAGGTGCTCGTCCACCGACCAGAAGCGGTCCGGTGCGGCGGCCTTGTCGGCGGTGCTGCTCAAGGGCTACATCTCCTCGGTGACATACCTTCGAAGCCAGGCTCGGAAGTCCGGTCCCAGATCTTCACGTTCGCACGCCAGTCTGACAATGGCACGCAGATAATCACCACGGTCCCCGGTGTCATAACGGCGGCCCTTGAAGACCACGCCGTGCACCGGACCGCCGAGACCGGGTGCGGCGGCGAGGGCCTGGAGGGCGTCGGTGAGCTGGATCTCGCCACCACGGCCGGGCTGCGTCTCGCGCAGCACGTCGAAGACGGCGGGGTCGAGGACGTAGCGGCCGATGACGGCGTAGTTGCTGGGGGCGTCGGCGGGGTCGGGCTTCTCGATCAGTCCGGTGACCTCGACGACGTCCTCGGTGTCGGTGGGCTTGACGTCCGCGCAGCCGTAGAGGTGGATCTGGGAGTGGTCGACCTCCATGAGGGCGATGACACTGCCGCCGTGCTTGCGCTGGATGTCGACCATGCGCGAGAGCAGCGGGTCGCGGGCGTCGATGAGGTCGTCGCCGAGCAGGACGGCGAAGGGCTCGTCACCCACGTGCGGCGCGGCGCACAGGACCGCGTGGCCGAGACCGCGCGGGTCGCCCTGGCGGACGTAGTGCATGGTGGCCAGGTCGCTGGACTCCTGGACGCGGGCGAGCCGGGACTCGTCGCCCTTGCGGCGCAGCGCTTCCTCCAGCTCGTAGTTCCGGTCGAAGTGGTCCTCCAGGGGGCGCTTGTTCCGCCCGGTGATCATGAGGACGTCCGACAGACCGGCGTGCACCGCTTCTTCGACCACGTACTGGATCGCCGGCTTGTCGACGACCGGCAGCATCTCCTTGGGAGTGGCCTTGGTAGCCGGGAGAAAGCGGGTCCCGAGTCCGGCGGCAGGGATGACAGCCTTGCTGATCCGAGGACGCGATTGAGTCATAAAGGGAACCCTAGCCGCTGGGATTGTCGGGAAGATGAGGCTCCACCGAGAGGCTCCGCCGATAGGACCCGAGTCGAGGAGTACGCGCGAACAGTGATCAAGTACGACGGTAATAAGGGTGCGTTGCGACAGACCCTCCTGGCGGTGAGAGCGGGGTTGACCTCGGATGACGTAAAGGTGGCCGAGGAGGCGCTCGGGCGCCGGGCACTGGAGCTGCCGGAGCTCGCCGGGGCGCGGACGGTGGCGGCCTATGTCTCGGTGGGGCGCGAACCCGGCACGCGCGCGTTGCTTGAGGCACTGCGCGCCCGGGGCGTGCGCGTACTGCTTCCGGTGCTGCTTCCGGACAACGATCTGGACTGGGGTCTCTACCGGGGCGCCGGCCATCTGGTGCGGGCGTCGCGGGGGCTGCTGGAGCCCGACGGCGAGCGGCTCGGCCCGGACGCCGTCACCAAGGCGGACACGGTGCTGCTGCCGGGGCTGGCCGTGGACGGCCGCGGGATGCGGCTCGGCCGCGGCGGCGGTTCGTACGACCGGGTGCTGGCCCGGCTGGAGCGAGCGGGCGCCACGCCCGCGCGGGTCGTGCTCCTCTACGACGAAGAGGTGGTCGCGCGGGTCCCGGAGGAACCGCACGACCACCCCGTGCACGCGGTGGTCACCCCTGGCGGGGTGCGCAGGTTCGGCTGATGCGGTGTGTCCTGCCGACGGCGGGTCACCTTGCCGCCTGCGGCGGCGGGCGCCCTGCGGGCGCGTCCTCAACCGCCGGACGGGCTTGATGTGGCTGAGGTCAGCCCCATCAAGCCCGCCGGAGTCACCTAGGGCGGCGGACGCCGCTACGGCTTGAGCGTCAGCGTGTCGTCCGTGGCTTCCTTCACGGCCGCCGCGCTGTACGCCCAGGGGAGCAGCTCGCCCTTGGCCCACTTGTCGGTCTGGTCGTAGTAGTGGGCGTTGTAGGCGTGCCCGGAGGCGCCGGTGAGGTTGATCCACCGGGACTTGTCGAGGTCCCCGAGGTTGACGACCATCCGCATCGACGGGACCCAGATCACGTCGTAGCCACCCGCCGCGTTCCAGCCGGCCGCGTTGACCGCTGCCTCGCCGCCGGCCAGGTTCCACGGGCCCCGGTTGAGCATCCAGCGGACGATGCCGGGGCCCTCCTTGCCGAGGGTCTGGTTCTTGAGGGTCAGCTGGTGCAGCCGGCCCCAGCTCCAGGAATTGACGTCCTTGCCGAGCTTGGAGGTCAGCTCCCAGCGGGCGTCCTTCATGGCGCGCTGGAGCAGCTCGTCACGGTTGCCGGCGCCGCGGTTGGCGCGGGTGCCGCTGGTCTTCCACCAGTCGTCGTTCGGCTTGTCGAGGATGGTGCGGACGACCTCGAACCAGCGGTCGCCGCCGTCGGGCTGCGCGCTGTCCGGGTCGCGCTCGCCGCACTCCTGGACGAGCCGGGAGTTGCCGTCGAGGTCCTCCTGCGGCCCGGAGTCGTTGGCCGGGCGGACCCGCAGGCACTGGCCCTTGACGCGCAGCTCCTTGGGGAGCTTGTTGCCGAAGGCGAGCTTGAGGGTGTTGCGCCACACCGCGTTGAAGTACGCCGCGGCGGCGGAGTCGGCCTCCTGGGTGTAGTCCCAGTCCTTCAGGAGGTTCTGCGCCTCGCGGACGTACTTCGTCTCGCGTTCGTTGGAACCCTTGACGTCGATCTTGAGCAGGTAGGGCGTCAGCAGCTTGGCGATCTCGCTGTGGTTGTCCATCTGCATCTTCTGCATGTCATCCGTCGAGATCTTCCCCCCGTCCTTGATCTTCGACTGGATGAGGTCGTTGATCCGCTGGCTGCGGGCGCCGTAGCCCCAGTCGCCGGTGAGCGGGTAGGGGTACTTCTTGTCGACGACCGCCTGGTTGGCGGTGACGATGTAGCCGCGCTTGGGGTTGAAGTCCCAGGGCAGCTCGCCCTGCGGGATCCAGCCGGTCCACCGGTAGGCGGGGTCCCAGCCGGGCGCGGGGTAGCGCCCGTCGGGCACGACGGCCTTGGCGGCGGCGTTCGCACCGGTGCTTCCGTCGGCGTTCGTCCCCGCGGTGCCGCCGGTGTTCGTACCGGGGCTGCCGTCCGCGTTCGCGCCGGTGGCCGGGTCGGGCTTGGCGGCGGCCTTGCCGCGGACCGGGATCCGGCCCGGGGCCTGGTAGCCGATGTTGCCCTTGGTGTCGGCGTAGATCAGGTTCTGCGAGGGGACCTCGAAGTCGGCGGCGGCCTTGCGGAAGGACTTCCAGTCCGTGGCCGCGTTGATGCCGAAGACGGCGTCCATGGTCTTGCCGGCGTCGAGGGCCGTCCAGCGCAGCGCGATCGCGTAGCCGTCGGCGCGGTCGGGCGCGGGGTCCTTGACCGGGGCGCTCTCACCGACCTTGACCAGCTCGTCGTTGCGGTCGGAGACGATCGGGCCGTTGTTGGTGGAGCGGACGGTGAAGTCCCGGGACTTGCCGCCCGCGACCTTGATGGTCTCCTTGCGGGTGGTGAAGGGGACCTGCTTGCCGTCGTAGAGGTAGCTGTTGGCGGTGACCTTCTCCAGGTAGAGGTCGGAGACGTCCGCGCCGAGGTTGGTCATGCCCCAGGCGATGTCCTGGTTGTGGCCGATGACGACGCCCGGCAGACCGGAGAAGGTGTAGCCGGCCACGTCGAACGGGCACGAGGGTCCGACCTTGGTGCAGTGCAGGCCCATCTGGTACCAGAGCGAGGGCATCTGCGGCGCGAGGTGCGGGTCGTTGGCGAGCAGCGGCTTGCCGGTGGTCGTGTACTGGCCGGAGACCACCCACGAGTTCGAGCCGATGCCGTTGCCGCTCGGGCCGAGCAGCGCCGGGATCTTGTCGAGGGTGTTGGACAGCGAGGTCAGCCCGGTGCGCAAGCCCCCGGCGGCGGCGCCCGAGCCGACGGGCGTCCGGCCCGCACCGCTCTGCGGGGCGGCCGGGGTGCCCTTGGGGTCGAACTGCTTGGTGGCGGGGTCGACGGCGCCGCCCTCGACGATCGGCTTGTTCCGGTTGTACGGATAGGCCGGGTACAGCTGTTCGATCTGCTTCGGGCTCAGCCGCGTCGCGGCGAGCGAGCGGTCGATCTCGTCCTCCATGTTGCCGCGGAGGTCCCAGGCCATGGCCTTGAGCCAGGCCACCGAGTCGACCGGGGTCCACTTCTCGGGCCGGTAGTCGTTCTCGAACTCCAGGGCCGCGTACTCGACGGACAGCGACTTGCCCTTGCGGTCCTTGAGGTAGGCGTTGACACCGTCGGAGTACGCCTGGAGGTATTTCTTGGTGGTCGCCGAGAGCTTGGTGTCGTACTCCTCCTGCGCGACCTTCCGCCAGCCCATGGTCCGCAGGAAGGCGTCGGTCTCCACCTGCCCGGAGCCGAACATCTCGGAGAGACGGCCCGCGGTCAGATGCCGGCGGACGTCCATCTCCCAGAACCGGTCCTGCGCCTGCACGAAGCCCTGGGCGCGGAAGAGGTCCTCGGCATTGTCCGCGTAGACCTGCGGGATACCGTTTCCGTCGCGCTGGACCTTCACGTCCGCGGACAGGCCCTTGAGCTGCAGGGTGCCGTTCGTCTCCGGGAAGGAGGCGCGGACGGTACTGACGCTCCAGTACGCGCCGAAGCCGACGCCCGCCACGATCAGCAGCACGAGAGTGATCACGAGCAGCCGGGCGCGTCGGCCTTTCTTCTTACCGGACTTCTTCTTGCCGGAAGGGCCGGTCTTGTTGGCGGGCATCGCTGTCCTTAGAGGGGCAGGGTGGTCCTGGGGTGCTGGAGCAACCATAGGCGCAGGGCACCGGGCGACCGGACGCGGTGTCACCACCAGCCCCCTGAAACGGCCGCGGACCCCCTGCCGCACCCCCGCCGAAGGGTCATGGCACGGTCACCGCCGTCACGAGCTCGCGTCAAGAACCCGTAAAAGATTAGATTAGGAAATGAAGTTCTGATCGGACGGCAGAACGTTCCGGTCGATAGTGCATGAAAGACCTCGTGAAGGGACTTGGCCCCTGACTGTCCACCACCTCAACGAACTCCTGCTGATCTGCTCGCTCGTCCTGCTCATCGCGGTGGCGGCAGTCCGGATCTCCTCCCGCAGCGGGCTCCCCAGCCTGCTCATCTACCTCGGCATAGGCGTCGCGATAGGCCAGGACGGCATCGGCGTCTCCTTCAACGATGTCGGTCTGACCCAGATCATCGGTTACGCCGCGCTTGTGGTGATCCTTGCCGAGGGCGGTCTCGGCACGAAGTGGCACGAGATCAAACCGGCGCTGCCCGCCGCGGCGGCGCTCTCCACCGTGGGCGTAGCGCTGAGCGTCGGCGTCACCGCGGCGGCCGCGCACTATCTGGCGGGCGTCGACTGGCGGCAGGCCCTGATCATCGGCGCGGTGGTCTCCTCCACGGACGCCGCGGCGGTCTTCTCCGTGCTGCGCAACGTTCCGCTGCCGTCCCGGCTCACGGGTGTCCTGGAGGCCGAGTCCGGCTTCAACGACGCCCCCGTCGTCATCCTCGTCGTCGCCTTCTCGGCCGCCGGCCCGGTCGAGCACTGGTATCTGCTCATCGGCGAGATCGCCCTGGAACTCGCGATCGGCGCGGCCGTCGGCATCGCGGTGGGCATGCTCGGCTCGTACGGTCTGCGGCACGTGGCCCTGCCCGCCTCCGGCCTCTACCCGATCGCCGTCATGGCCATCGCGACCGTCGCCTACGCGGGCGGCGCGCTCGCACACGGCTCCGGCTTCCTCGCCGTCTATCTCGCGGCCCTGGTCCTCGGCAACGCCAAGCTGCCGCACTGGCCCGCCACCCGCGGCTTCGCCGAGGGGCTCGGCTGGATAGCGCAGATCGGCATGTTCGTCCTGCTCGGCCTGCTGGTCACCCCGCACGAGCTGGGCGACGACATCGTCCCCGCGCTCGTCGTCGGACTGGTGCTGACGATGGTGGCGCGCCCGGTGTCGGTCTTCCTCAGTACCGCGCCCTTCCGGATGAGCTGGCAGGAGAAGACCCTGCTGTCCTGGGCCGGGCTGCGTGGGGCCGTGCCCATTGTGCTGGCCACCATCCCGATGGTGGCCGCCGTTCCCGACAGTCGCCGGATCTTCAACATCGTCTTTGTGCTGGTGATCGTCTACACCCTGGTGCAGGGCCCGACGCTGCCCTGGCTGGCCCGGCATCTGAAGCTCCGCGAGACCGAGCCGGAGGACCTGGGCATCGAGTCCGCGCCGCTGGAGCGGCTGCGCGGGCATCTGCTGTCCGTGGCGATCCCCGACGGCTCGAAGATGCACGGCGTGGAGGTCGGGGAGCTCCGGCTGCCCCCCGGGGCCGCCGTCACGCTGGTCGTGCGGGAGGGCTCCAGCTTCGTCCCGGCGCCCACGACCGTGCTGCGGCACGGCGACGAGCTGCTGGTGGTGGCCACCGACCCGGTGCGCGACGCCGCCGAGAAGCGCCTGCGGGCGGTCTCCGAGGGCGGAAAGCTTGCGGGATGGCTGGGTGCTACAGGTACGATAAAGGGGAAGTAGTGCATTCAATTGACTCGGTCTGCTCAGTGTTGCCTACGGGATTACCTGCGCGGACGCCTGAGTGAGCGGCTGGATCGTGCCTTGTTTCCCGGGCTGATCCACCGCTCGCACCACTTCTGCACCATCACTACCAACCGAACCAACTCTGCCTGATGCAGGGCTGGCGCGACCGCACGGCGGCCGCGGTCGCGCGTCACCAGGCGGCCGGCACGGCATCTACCACGGTCCTGCGCGAGAGGACAGCTCTCGGCGCGCTCCGTGCGGCGACCCCGTCTGGAGTGCGCTACCAGGCGGCGGAAAGGCCCGGCCGTGGCATCCACGGTCAACGACCGCACCGAGGCACGCCCCGGATACGGCCAGCTGTTGCGCACCCCTGGCGCCTGGACGTTCCTGCTGCCCGGCTTTCTGGCCCGGCAGCCGTTCGCGATGCTGACCATCGGCATCCTGCTGCTGGTCGAGCACACCACGGACTCGTACGGCATCGCGGGCGCCGTCTCGGCGACCGCGGGCGTCTCCATGGCGCTCTTCGCCCCGCAGAGCGGCAAGCTCGCGGACCGCTTCGGGCAGGGCCGGGTGCTGGTGCCCGGCGTCGTCGTGCACGCCGCGGCGATCTCGCTGCTGATCACGCTGGCGCTGGCGGACGCACCGCTGTGGGCGCTGTTCGCCGCGGCCGTGCCCGCCGGTGCCTCGACCCCGCAGATCGGCCCCATGGTGCGGGCCCGCTGGGCCGCGAAGCTGGAGGGCTCGCCGCTGATGTCCACGGCGGCGGCCTTCGAGTCGGTCACCGATGAGTTCACGTTCGTGATCGGCCCGGTGCTGGCCACCGCGCTGTGCACGGGTGTCCACCCGGCGGCCGGTCTGGTCACCGAGGCGGCTCTCACCCTCGTCGGCGGTCTGCTGTTCGCCGCCCAGCGGCGCACGCAGCCGGAGCCGAGCCGCTCCGCCGCCGGTCCCGTGGCGAAGAGCGCGTCGGCGCTGTCCGTTCCGGGCGTCCGCGTCCTCGCGATCTCCTTCCTCGGCATCGGCTCCGTATTCGGCGGCATGCAGGTGTCGATGACGGCCTTCACCAAGGAGATCGGCGACCCGGGCCTGAACGGTCTGCTGTACGGCACGTTCGCGGCCGGAAACATGATCGCGGGCCTGATCTGCGGTGCCATCGCCTGGAAGGTCACCCCCCAGCGCCGGCTGCTGATCGCCTACCCGCTGCTGGTCCTGGCCACCACCCCGCTGTGGGCGGCGCACGCGCTGCCGGTCCTGGGCGGGGTCGGCCTGCTCGTCGGTCTGTGCATCGCCCCGGCGCTGATCACCGGCTACACGCTGGTCGAGTCGCTGGTGCCGCCGACCGCCCGTACGGAGGCGTTCACCTGGCTGACCGGCGCGGTGGGTCTCGGCCAGGCGGCCGGTGCCAGCATCGGCGGCAAACTGATCGACGGACACTCCGCGAGCACCGGTTTCCTGGTGCCGCTGGCCGGTACCGCACTGGCCCTGGCGGTCCTGCTCACCCTGCGCAAGGCGCTCACCCCGAAGGGCGAATCACGGATCGCCGCACGTGGGGTGGGTCACCGCGAGCCTGTTTCGGTGGACTGACGCGCCGGAATACTGCACTATGGATCGTCGTTAGCACTCATCGAGTGAGAGTGCCAGGAGGAGCAAGTGCCGACGTACCAGTACCAGTGCACCGAGTGCGGCGAGGGCCTCGAGGCGGTGCAGAAATTCACCGACGACGCCCTGACCGTGTGCCCGAGCTGCGACGGACGCCTGAAGAAGGTGTTCTCCGCCGTCGGCATCGTCTTCAAGGGCTCCGGCTTCTACCGGAACGACAGCCGCGGCGCGTCGTCCAGCAGCAGCCCGGCGAAGTCCACGACCGCCAAGAGCGGCTCGGACTCGTCCTCGTCGACGAGCTCGTCCGGGGCCTCCGGGTCGAGCGCGAGCAGCACCTCCACGAGCACCGCGTCGGCTCCGGCCTCGTCGAGCAGCAGCTCTTCGGCCGCCTGACGCGCCTCACCGCACACTTCGCGCGAGCTCGCGCACGACGGAGCCCGTCGCCTCACCGAGGCGGCGGGTTTCGTCGTATGCGGGCGCCACGCGGCGCACGGACCCTGGGGCCGGGGCGGGCGCGCCGCTAGGCTGGCCGCATGATCAACACGGGTGGGGTACAGGCGGACATAGGCGTGATCGGCGGGTCGGGGTTCTACTCCTTCCTCGACGACGTGACCGAGGTCACGGTGGAGACGCCGTACGGGAATCCGAGCGACTCGCTGTTCGTCGGCGAGCTGGCCGGGCGCACGGTCGCCTTCCTGCCCCGGCACGGCCGTGACCACCGTCTGCCGCCGAACCGCATCAACTACCGGGCCAATCTGTGGGCCCTGCGCTCGCTCGGCGTACGGCAGGTGCTGGCTCCCTGCGCGGTGGGCGGACTGCGGCCGGAGTACGGGCCGGGAACCCTGCTCGTACCGGACCAGCTGGTGGACCGCACGAAGACGCGCCGGCAGACCTTCTTCGACGGGGAGCCGCTGCCCGACGGCACGGTCCCCAACGTCGTGCACACGACCTTCGCCGACCCGTACTGCCCCACGGGGCGCGCGGTGGCGCTCGCGGTGGCCCGCGGGCACGGCTGGGACCCGGTGGTGGACGGCGGAACGATGGTCGTCGTCGAGGGGCCGCGCTTCTCGACCCGGGCGGAATCCCGCTGGCACGCCGCGCAGGGCTGGTCGGTCGTCGGCATGACCGGGCACCCCGAAGCGGTGCTCGCCCGCGAGCTGGAGCTCTGCTACACCTCGATGGCGCTGGTCACGGACCTGGACGCCGGGGCCGAGACGGGCGACGGCGTATCGCACGGCGAGGTGATGCGGGTCTTCGCCGAGAACGTCGGGCGACTGCGCGAGGTGATCTTCGCGGCGGTCTGCGCCCTGCCGGAGACGGACGGCCGGACCTGCCTGTGCACCCGGGTGCACGAGGGCTGGGACCTGGGGATCGCGCTGCCGTAGGTGGCTGAACCCGTGAGGGTGACGAGGTTGTCCACAACCGGGCGGTAGTCCACAGGGCCCAGCGGGATCGGGCGGTTGCCGGGATCGTGGGGAGCGTCCGGTTGGCGCTCCTCATCCGCAGGCGGTGGTGCTCGTGTCCCCTTTTGGCCCGCTCTCTTCTTCGGCTCCTTCGGCTCCTTCATGGGCCTCGTCGCCCTCCTCACCCTCACCACTGCCCTTGGATTCAGGGGCGTACGTCTATACACCGCCGCCGAGGCGCGGGGTGCCGCACTTCGCGCCGGTGCGGGTGGGCCGGGGGCGGTCCCGGGCGGGACGGGCCGGGCGGCGCGGAAGACGACTGCTGGGCGCCGGGGTCGTGACGGCCGCCGGGGCGGTGATCCTGTGCGCCCCCGCGCTGACGCAGCTCCGGTTCGCCTGATCGAGGCTGCAGATTGGACAGGACTGCCAGACTCTCTCGTAGGTTATGGAACCAACCATTCCGCCACAGGTGCGTACAGAGAGAGGCTTTTCGGTGAGCGAGAAGAAGACAGGGGTCCTTGGAGGCTTCAAGGCATTCCTGATGCGGGGCAACGTGATAGACCTCGCGGTCGCCGTTGTCATCGGCGCGGCGTTCACCAACATCGTGAATTCGGTGGTCAAGGGTGTCATCAACCCGATCGTCGGCGCCTTCGGCACCAAGGACCTCACCAGCTACGCCTCGTGTCTCAAGGGCCCCTGCGCCATGAACAAGGCGGGCGAGGTGACCAGCGGCGTCTACATCCAGTGGGGCTCGGTGCTCAGCGCCGCGCTGACCTTCCTGATCACCGCCGCGGTCGTCTACTTCCTGATGCTGCTGCCGATGAAGCGCTGGCAGGACCGCCAGGCCGCCAAGGCTCCGGTGGAGGCCACCCCGGCGCAGGTGACGGAGATCGAGCTGCTCGAGCAGATCCGGGACGCGCTCGTGGAGCAGCGCCGCGGCCCGGCCTCGGAGTCCGTACCGGTCCAGCGATAACGGCCCGCCCCGCACCGAGCGGCCGGGGCGGGGCAGCAGGTCGTCAGATGTGGTGGGGCGGCTTCTCGTCCAGGAACCGGGCCAGGTCGCCGGCGCTGTCGCCGCCGCTCGGCCGGTCGCCCCAGCCACGGTCGGTGTCGTCCGAGGACTGCTGCGACAGCGGGTCGTCGAAGATCAGGGCGGCCGGGTTTCGCGGCTTGGGAGTGGGCTCGGGGGCGGTGCTCATGCCTCCAGGGTACGGTCGCCCGCCGTGCGGGCTTCAGCCCGTCCGGCGAGGACACAGCACAGCAGCCCGTCCGGCGATTGAGGACGCGCCCGCAGGGCGTCCCCGCCGCAGGCGGCACGGACAACACGCGGCGCGCCGCACGGACGGCACCGGACCAGGACGCCTTCCCCGCGCGGCGGACCCCCGCAGCGGTGACAATCGCCGCATGAGTCATGTGACGCCGCCCACACCCGACCGTCGGCGATGAGCGGGCGCCCGCACGCACGGCACACCTCGCTGCTGCGCCGGATGACCGCGCGCGGCCGCGAGGAGGAGCACCGCGCCGCGACCCCGCTGGAGCTGTTCTTCGACCTGTGCTTCGTGGCAGCGGTGGCACAGGCGGGCAGACAGCTGGTGCACGCGCTCGCCGAGGGACACCCGGAAACCGGAATTCCGGGATATCTCATGGCCTTCTTCGCGATTTGGTGGGCTTGGGTGAATTTCTCCTGGTTCTCCTCCGCGTACGACACGGACGACGTTCCGTACCGCGTGGTGACGCTGGTCCAGATGGCCGGGGTGCTGATCCTGGCGGCGGGCATCCCCCGGGCCCTGGACGGCAGCGACTTCACGGTGGTCTGGTTCGGCTATCTGGTGATGCGGCTGGCGCTGGTCACCCAGTGGCTGCGGGCCGCGTACTCCACGCGGGGCGAGGAACGGCGCACGGCGCTGAAGTACGCGGCGGGGGTGAGCCTGTGCCAGATCGGCTGGCTGGGTCTGCTGCTGCTTCCCGACAGTGGCAAGCCGTGGCTCTTCCTGGGGATGGCGGTCGCCGAGATGGCGGTGCCCACGATCGCCGAGCGCCGGCATACGACGGGCTGGCACCCGCACCACATCGCGGAGCGGTACGGCCTGTTCACGATCATCGTGCTGGGCGAGACCGTCCTCGCGGCCACGGTGGCCGTCCAGTCGGCCCTGGACGACGACGAGGCGCTGGACACCCTGCTGCCGATCGCGGGCGGCGGCCTGCTGATCATCTTCGCCGCCTACTGGATCTATTTCGCCGTGCCCATCCATCTCCATCTGGTCTCCAACCGCCAGGCGTTCGCCTGGGGGTACGGGCACTACCTGGTCTTCGGTTCGGCGGCGGCGATCGGGGCGGGCATCGAGGTGGCGATCGAGGAGACCATCGGCAAGGCGCACATCTCGGCGTTCGCGGCGGCCGGTGCCGTCACGGTGCCCACGGCGTTGTTCATGTTCTCGGTGTGGCTGATCCACTCCCGGCACCACAAACGGGGCCTGGCCCAGCAGTTGGTGCTGCCCGTCTCGGCCGTGCTCGTGCTGGTCTGTACGTTCGCGGGCCGGACGGCGGTGCTGTACACCGGGCTGGTGGCGACCCTGACGGTCGCGGTGGGGGTCACGTTGGTGGAACGGTCGGCGCAGCGGACGGCGGAGGCGAACGAGCGTACGCGGGAGGCGGGGTGAGGGCCTGACGGGCATTCAGTCACGTGATACGCATGGCCCCATGACTGACGACCGGACCGCGCAGACCGCCGGCAGCACCGACGCCCTCTTCTTCTCCTCCCCCGCCGCCGGCCCACGCCCCGGCCCCCTGGACTCCCTGACCGATGTGGCCGGACTGCGGGTCGGACACGCGCAGCGCACCGAAGGCGGGGCGCTGACCGGGACCACCGTGGTGCTCACCGAGGACGGCGGCGCGGTCGCGGCCGTGGACGTACGGGGCGGCGGGCCCGGGACGCGGGAGACCGATGCGCTCGACCCGCGCAACCTCGTCCAGCGCGTCGAGGCGGTCGTGCTCACCGGCGGCAGCGCCTTCGGGCTGGACGCCGCGTCCGGGGTGGTGGGCTGGCTGGAGGACGCGGGCCGTGGCTTCCGCGTCGGCCCGGACCCCGCCCAGGTGGTGCCCGTCGTGCCCGCGGCGGCCCTGTTCGACCTGGGCCGCGGCGGTGACTGGCGGGCCCGCCCCGACGCGGTGCTCGGCCGGGAGGCCGCCGAGGCGGCGGCCCACACGGAGACGGGGGCGCCCGTCGTGCAGGGCAACGTCGGCGCGGGCACGGGGGCGACGGTCGGCGGTCTCAAGGGCGGCATCGGCACGGCGAGCGTGGTGCTGCCGTCGGGGGTGACGGTCGCGGCCGTCGCGGCGGTCAACGCGGCGGGCTCGGCGGTCGATCCGCTGACGGGGGTGCTGTACGGGCGGCTCTTCGAGGGCCGGGTGGAGTACCCCGCCGCCGACCGCCACGCCGCCGCCCAGCAGGCCCTGGACGCCGCGCGGCGGGAGTCGGCGAAGCGCTCGGCCGCGTCCGTGCGGCCGCCGCTCAACACCACGATCGCCGTCGTCGCCACGGACGCCGTCCTGACCCGCGCCCAGGCGCAGAAGCTGGCGGGCACGTCCCACGACGGCCTGGCCCGCGCCGTCCGGCCCGTGCACCTGCTGACCGACGGTGACACCGTCTTCGCCCTGGCCACGGGTGCGCGGCCGATGGTCGGCGGGAGTGCCCCCGGGCAGCCCGATGCCCTGGAACTCAATGATCTCGAACGGGGTGTTCTCGAACTCGGCGTTCTCAACGAGATCCTGGCCGCGGGCGCGGACGTCCTCACCCGGTCCGTGGTGAAGGCCGTGCTCGCGGCGGAGGGGGTGGACGGCCCGGGCGGCGTCTTCCCCTCCTACCGCGAGTTGTACGGCGACTGAGCGGCGCCCGGACGGGGCCCGGTGTCGGGTTCAGACGGCCACGGCGACCGGGTCCCCGTCCTCGGCCCTGGCGACAGCCTTCGGCGGGACGGGCCGGCGAAGGCCCTTGAGCAGGAGCACCGCGGCGGCACTGACCAGCGTGCCCGCCGCGACGGCCAGCAGGTAGAGGAACGGCGAGCCGATCAGCGGCACCACGAAGACACCCCCGTGCGGGGCGCGCAGCGTGCAGCCGAAGGCCATGGACAGGGCGCCGGTGACCGCGCCGCCCGCCATCGCCGAGGGGATCACCCGCAGCGGGTCCGCCGCCGCGAAGGGGATCGCGCCCTCGGTGATGAAGGACGCCCCGAGCACCCAGGCCGCCTTGCCGTTCTCCCGCTCGGAGGCGGTGAAGAGCCGTCCGCGCACGGTCGTGGCCAGCGCCATCGCCAGCGGCGGGACCATACCGGCCGCCATGACCGCGGCCATCACCTTCAGGCTGCCCTCGTTGGGGTCGGCGAGGCCGCCGACGGCGAAGGCGTACGCGACCTTGTTGAGCGGACCGCCGAGGTCGGCGGCCATGAGCAGACCGAGGAGGGCGCCCAGGATGACGGCGTTGGTCCCGGACAGTCCGCCCAGCCAGTCGGTCAGGGCCTTCTGCAGCGCGGCGACGGGCTTGCCGACCACCAGGAACATCAGGAAGCCCACGACCGCCGAGGACAGCAGCGGAATCACCACGACCGGCATGATGCCGCGCAGCACGGCCGGTACGTTCAGCCGCTGTACGGCCATGACGACCGCGCCCGCGAGGAGACCGGCGATCAGGCCGCCGAGGAAGCCCGCGTCGACCGTCAGCGCGATGGAGCCGCCGACGAACCCGGGGACGAGACCCGGGCGGTCGGCCATTCCGTAGGCGATGAACCCGGCCAGGACCGGTACGAGGAACGCGAAGGCGACGCCGCCGGTCTGGAACAGCAGTGCCGCCCAGCTCGCGGACTCGGTCCACGCGAAGTGGTCGGCCACGGAGGGCGCCTTGTTGATCCCGTAGCCACCGAGGGCGAAGGCGAGCGCGATCAGCAGCCCGCCCGCCGCGACGAACGGGACCATGTAGCTGACACCGGTCATCAGCCAAGCGCGCAGCCGGGTCGCGAAGCCGTCCCCGGCGTCTGCTCCCGCGTCCATGGGGGCGGCGGGGGCCGCCCGTTCGCCGCGCGCGGCCTTCGCCCGCACCTCGGCGATCAGAGCGGCGGGCCGGTTGATGCCGGCCTTGACCCCGACGTCCACGGTCGGCAGCCCCGCGAAGCGGTCCTTGTCCCGCACCTCGACGTCGTGCGCGAAGATCACCCCGTCCGCCGCGGCGACGACCGCGGGGTCCAGTTTCACGAACCCGGCGGATCCCTGTGTCTCGACCACCATCTCCACCCCGGCGGCCCGCGCGGCCGACTCCAGGGCCTCGGCGGCCATATAGGTGTGCGCGATCCCGGTGGGGCAGGAGGTGACGGCGACGATACGGAAGGGCTGGGCGCCGGCTTCCGTCGCCTCGGCCGGCCCGCTCGCGGCCTCCCCACCGGCCTCGGGCGCCGCCTCGGCGTCGCCGTCCACCGGCTCCGCTTCGCCGTCCACCGACGCCTCCGGCTCCTCGCCACGGATCAAGGCCGCCGCCGCGCCCGGCGCCTCCGCCGCACGCAGCGCGGACGTGAACTCGGGGTCCATCAAGTGGCGGGCGAGGGCGGACAGGATCGACAGGTGGTCGGCGTCGCCGCCCGTCGGGGCCGCGATGAGGAAGATCAGGTCCGCCGGGCCGTCCGGGGCACCGAAGTCGATGCCCGCGGCGGAGCGGCCGAAGGCGAGGGTCGGTTCGGTGACGTGTGCGCTGCGGCAGTGGGGTATGCCGATGCCCCCGTCGAGGCCGGTGGGCATCTGGGCCTCGCGCGCGGCGACGTCGGCAAGGAAGCCGTCGAGGTCGGTGACGCGTCCCAGGTCCCGCATGCGTTCGGCGAGGGACCTCGCCGCGGCTTCCTTGGTCTCGGCGGACAGGTCGAGATCGACCAGGTCAGCCGTGATCAGCTCACTCATCGCGGGCTCCTTTGCTCGCGGTAGCGCCCTGCGGGCGATGTGGGGGGGGTGAAGAAGTCAGGGGACGACGGCGGGTGCGGTCTCCCGCGTCTCCCGCATCGGTGCCGGAAGGTTCCTCGGCGTCGGGGCGTGCCGTAATCGGCGGCTGCGGAGAGTCCGGTGCCCGCCCCCTCCCCCGGTCACCGCACCGGCTCCGTCAGGGCGCGGCCGGCGGGGACTTCGGAGGTGACCGTCACCGACGCCGGGTCGAGGTCCGCCGGTGTCGGCATGGCGCTGCCCGGCAGCTGTACCGCCGCCGCGCCGTGGGCGAGGGCGGCGGCGAGGGCCTCGGGGCCCGTGCCGCCCGCGGCGAGGAAGCCGGCCAGTGACGCGTCACCCGCGCCGACGTTGCTGCGCACAGATCGGACGCGTGCGGTGCCGAAGTACGTACCGGAGTCGTCGACCAGCAGTTGGCCGTCCGCGCCGAGGCTGGCCAGTACCGCCCGCGCGCCCAGGCCGCGCAGTTCGTCCGCCGCCTCGGCCGCGTCGCCGACCGTGGCGAGCGGGCGGCCGACGGCCTGCGACAGCTCCTCCGCGTTGGGCTTGACGACGTCCGGGCGCATCCGCAGCGCGGCGGTCAGCGAGGGGCCGGAGGTGTCCAGGGCGATGCGGGCGCCGACGTCGTGGGCGCGGGCCACCAGGTGCCCGTACCACTCGGGGGCGAGCCCGCGCGGGAGGCTGCCGCAGCAGGCGATCCAGTCGGCGCCCGCCGACCGGTCCCGCACGGCCGTCAGCAGCGACTCCGCCTCCACGCGGCCCAGTTCGGGACCGGCGGCGTTGACCTTCGTGAGGGTGCCGTCCGGTTCGGCGACGGCGATGTTGACCCGGGTCGAGCCCCGCACGGGCACGCCCGCCACGTCGATGCCGAGGTCGCCGAGCAGCCGCGTCAGCAGCGCGCCCTCCGGCCCGCCGAGCGGCAGCACCGCCACCGTGCGGTGCCCGGCGGCGGCCAGCGCGCGCGAGACGTTGACGCCCTTGCCGCCGGGGTCGACGCGGTCGGTGGCGGCCCGCAGCACCGCGCCGCGCTCCAGCCGGGGGATCTCGTACGTACGGTCCAGGCTCGGGTTGGGGGTGACGGTGAGGATCACGCGCGGACCGTCCGGGTGCCGGCGCGCTCGATGGCGAGGGCGTCCTCGGGGGCGAGGCCGGTGTCGGTGATCAGCACGTCCACGTCGGCGAGATCCCCGAAGCGCGCGAAGTGCCGGCGGCCGAACTTGCCGGAGTCGGCGAGGAGCACCACCCGCCGCGCGGCCCCGACGGTCGCCCGTTTGACGGCGGCTTCGGCCAGGTCCGGGGTGGTGAGGCCGTCATCGACGGAGAAGCCGTTGGTCGCGAGGAAGACGACATCGGCGTTGATCTCGGCGTAGGCACGCAGCGCCCACGCGTCGACGGCCGCGCGGGTGCGGTGCCGCACCCGTCCGCCGACGAGGTGGAGGGAGATGCCGGGATGGTCGGCGAGGCGGGCGGCGACGGGCAGGGCGTGGGTGACGACGGTGAGTTCGCACTCCAGCGGGAGGAGACCCGCGAGCCGCGCGGCCGTCGTACCGGCGTCGATGATCACGCTGCCGCCGGCGGGCAGTTCGGCGAGCGCGGCCCGGGCGATGGCGTCCTTCTCGTCCGCCGCCGTGCTCTCGCGCTCGGCGAGGTCCGGTTCGAAGTCGAGCCGTCCGACGGGAATCGCGCCGCCGTGCACCCGGCGCAGCAGACCGGCCCGGTCCAGGGCCTTGAGGTCGCGCCGGACGGTCTCGGAGGTGACCTGGAACTCCTCGGCGAGCGACAGCACGTCCACCCGGCCGCTCTCGCGGGCGAGGCGAAGGATCTCCTGCTGACGCTCCGGTGCGTACATGTGGTTTTACGTCCGTTCGATGCCCGACCCTGTGGTTTCGCCGTCAGATTACGACCCTGGTTCCGGAAAGTAAACAGACTCGGGCATCGAACGGACGGAAACGGGCCCGGTCGGATCACCGACCGGGCCCGTGCCCTCCCCCGGGGTCCCGGAGCGCGCGGAGGCGTTACCGCTTCAGCAGTTCCTTCTCGGCCTCCTGGGCCGGAACGGCGGCACGGGGCAGAACCGTCTCCTCGACGGCGCTCTCGGCCTCCCCCTCGGCCGCCTCATGGTGCTTCGACCGCTTCGGCAGCAGGAACATCAGCGTGAAGACCGCGAGCAGACCGCCCGCGACCCACCACATGGCGTGCGTGAACGCGCCCCCGAAGATGTCCGACGGCGTCTCGCGGCGCGGGTCGGCGTCGTCCACGACACCGAAGAAGGCCACGGAGACCAGGCCCAGACCGATGGCGTTGCCGAGCTGCTGGGTCGTGTTGATCAGGCCGGAGGCCGAGCCCGCGTGCGCGCGGGGCACCTCGGACAGCACGGCGTCCGTGATCGGGGCGACGATCAGGCCCATGCCCAGACCCATCACGGCCAGCGGCAGCGCCATCTGCCAGACCGGATGTCCGCGCCGTAGTGGCCGGCCTCCCAGATGTAGGTCAGCACGCCCGCCGCCATCACCAGCGCACCCGCCTGCAGCACCTTGCGCCCGTACTTGGGCACCAGCTTCTGCACGGACAGGCCCGCCGCCACGGAGATCGCCAGCGAGAACGGAATGCCCGTCAGACCCGAGCGCAGCGCCGACCAGCCCAGCCCGAGCTGCATGTACAGCGTCCAGACCAGGAAGAAGATGCCGGACGCGACACCGAAGGTCAGCTGCACGCCGATGCCCGCCGCGAAGCTCTTGACCTTGAACAGCGACAGCTCGACGAGCGGTGAGCCGTCCTTGCGCGTCTTGTACCGCTCGTACGCGATGAACGCCGCGAGCATCGGCACCGAGCCGGCCATGGAGACGAAGCCCCACAGCGGCCAGTCGTGCTCCCGGCCCTGGGTCAGCGGGTAGAGCAGCATCAGCAGCGCGGCACTGGCCAGGGCCACGCCGACGAGGTCCAGGCGCAGCGCCCTGGGCGCCTTGGACTCCGTGATGAAGTGACGGCCCAGGAGCAGTCCGGCGATGCCGACGGGCACGTTGATCAGGAAGATCGGCCGCCACTCCAGGCCGAAGAGGTTCCACTGGGTCAGCAGCGCGCCGAGCAGCGGGCCGGAGACCGCGCCGAGGCCCATGACCGCGCCGAACATCCCGAAGACCTTGCCGCGCTCGTGGGCGGGGAAGGTCACGTGCACGATGGACAGCACCTGAGGCACCATCAGCGCGCCCATGGCGCCCTGGAGCACCCGTGCGGCCACCAGCAGCTGCGGGTCGGCCGCGACGCCGCAGAGCATCGAGGCGAGGGTGAACCCGCCCATGCCCAGCAGGAAGACCTTCTTGCGGCCGTAGATGTCACCGAGCCGGCCGCCCGTGATCAGGCCTATGGCGAACGCGAGCGCGTATCCCTCGCTGAGCCACTGCAGGACACTGAAGGAGGCGCCGATGTCGCGCTGGATGCTGGGCATCGCGATGTTGACGATGGTGACGTCGACCAGGTCCATGAAGGACGCGGTCATCACCACCGCGAGTGCCAGCCAGCGGCGGCGGTCGACGGGCGGCGAGTCGGTGGTCATTGCTGTACGGCCTTTCCTGGCATTTCACTTCCGGGGACGTCGACGAAGCTAACTTCCATGTAGGACATCTTGTGTCCCATATGCCTGCCAAGCTGGGTGTCATGAGCGACACACCGGCACGGTTGCTGAATCTCCTCTCCTTGCTCCAGACGCCCCGCGAATGGCCGGGCAGCGAGCTCGCCGAGCGGCTCGGGGTCAGCTCGCGGACGATCCGCCGGGACATCGAGCGGCTGCGGGACCTCGGATATCCGGTGCAGGCCTCGATGGGCGCGGAGGGCGGGTACCGGCTGGCCGCGGGCGCCGCCATGCCACCCCTCGTCCTGGACGACGAGGAGGCCGTCGCCATCGCCGTGGGCCTGCGCGCCGGGGCCGGTCACGCCGTGGACGGCATCGAGGAGGCGTCCGTACGGGCCCTCGCCAAGCTGGAGCAGGTCCTGCCGTCCCGGCTGCGGCACCGCGTCGCCGCCCTCCAGGCCGCGACGGTGCCGCTCGTGGGCGGCGACGGCGCGAGCGTCGACCCGCGCACGCTGACGGTGATGGCCTCGGCCGCCACCGGGCACGAGCGGCTGCGCTTCGCCTACCGCACGGGCGACGGGACCGGGACCCGGCGGCTGGTGGAGCCGCACCAGCTGGTCAGCACCGGGCGCCGCTGGTACCTCGTCGCCTACGACATCGACCGCGACGACTGGCGGACCTTCCGCGTCGACCGGGTCAGCGAACCGTTCGCCACCGGGGCGCGGTTCACACCGCGTGAGCTGCCGGCGGCGAACGCCGCCGAGTTCATGAGCCGGTCCCTCTCCCGCCTCCAGCCGACCTACCGGGTCGTGGCGACGCTGCACGCGCCCGCCGCGTTCGTCGCCGCCCGGCTGCAGTCCTCCCTCGGCACCCCGGTGCCGATCGACGAGAACACCTGCCGGCTGGACGTCACGGTCGTGGACTCGCTGGAGTGGGTGGCCTTCCGGCTCGCTCTGATCGACTGCGAGTTCGAGGCGCACGAGCCGCCCGAGCTGGTGGACCATCTGCGTGACCTGGGCGCCCGCATCACCCGCGCGGCGGGTGCGACAGGGCCGTGACCCGTGCGCCCCGGCGGGGCAGCCCGCCCGGCTTCGCGAACCCGCCGTCATGCTCGCAGACCGTAGAACGGCGGACCCGGCCGCGCACACCGCCGTACGGGCGCCCTGGCGCCGCCGAGGGCGAACCGGCCCTGGGAAGGGCCGGGGCAAAGGGAAGGGCCCCGACGCAGGGGGGGGTAGCGCCGGGGCCCGGTCTATGGGGTTATGTCCAGCATATGCCCTTTTAGGCCGCTGCGTCGAAACCGGTGTCGTGAGCCATCTTCTTCAGCTCCAGCAGCGCGTGCTTCTCGATCTGCCGGATCCGCTCACGGGTGAGGCCGTGCTGCTTGCCGACCTCGGTCAGCGTGCGCTCCCGCCCGTCCTCGATGCCGTAGCGCGCCTTGATGATCGACGCGGTGCGGTGGTCGAGACGGCTGATGAGATCCTCCAGCTCCTCGCTGCGCAGCAGCGTGAGCACGGACTGCTCCGGGGACACGGCGGAGGTGTCCTCCAGCAGGTCACCGAACTGGGTCTCGCCCTCGTCGTCCACGTGCATGTTGAGGCTGACGGGGTCGCGGGCCCAGTCCAGCACGTCACCGACGCGCTCCGGCGTGGAGCCCAGCTCGGCGGCGATCTCCGCGTGCTCGGGGTCGCGGCCGTTCTCCCGGTTGAACTCGCGCTGCACCCGGCGGATCCGGCCCAGCTCCTCGACCAGGTGCACGGGCAGCCGGATCGTCCGGGACTGGTCGGCGATGGACCGGGTGATGGCCTGACGGATCCACCACGTGGCGTACGTGGAGAACTTGAACCCCTTGGCGTAGTCGAACTTCTCCACCGCGCGCACCAGGCCGGCGTTGCCCTCCTGGATCAGATCCAGGAGCGGCAGCCCGCTGCGCGGGTAGCGACGGGCGACGGCCACGACGAGGCGCAGGTTCGACTTGATGAAGACGTCCTTGGCGCGGGCACCCTCGGCGGCTATCGCCTCGAGCTCCTCGCGGGACGCGGACGCGGTCGCGGAATCGCCGTCGGGGCTCTCCACGAGGCCGTCGAGAAGCTGCTGGGCGTAGACGCCCGCCTCGATGGTCTGGGACAGCTCCACTTCCTTGGCGGCGTCGAGCAGGGGTGTACGCGCGATCTCGTCGAGGTACATGCCGACCAGGTCGCGGTCGGCGATCTCCCCGCCTACGGCGCGAACACTGCTTGCCCTGTCAGGCCCCTTGTCGGCGGTCTGACGGCGGGCGACGGCACGGGTTGCCATGCGTGCTCCCTTTGCGATGAGTCGGTCGCGGGACGGTGGGACCCCCGGCGAGCGCCCCGGAAAACCGGGGAGGACCCGAGAGACCCGAGAGGTACAGCCTCTTCTCGGGTGCCCCATCCGATGGAAAGAACGACTGGAATCCGGACAGAATTCCCGCGAGTCTTCTTCATTTTTCTGATCATGCAGTACCCTGTGCGGCCGCAGAGGGTGGGCAGGTGCCACCGAGGCCGACGGAAGCGCAGGTCAGGCCGGGTTCCGAGGCCGGCCCCAGCGCCCCCACGGACCTCTGCCACCACGGGGTCCATGAGACGGCCGTCACCATCGACGCCGCTCCGTTCAGACCGGAAGAGCGCTGCCACTGACTGCTCTCCTACCCCACAAGACGACCCGTACCGCATTCCGGTTGCCCCAGAAGTCCCGGAAGGCCGGATTCTTCACCGCTGCCACCGCCACTGCCGCTGCCGCCCGGCGCCGGGCACCGTCGGCCGCCCGTGATCGAGTTGCCGCCGCCCTGACGCGGGTGTGCCCTGGTGGGAAGGGGTGGGGCAAGAGAGACGAGAGAGAGGGGACCGCCATGCCGACGCACCCGGCTCTGCCCGGACACCACCGTCACGAAGGCCCGGGCCCGGTCACCGGAATCGCGCACCGCACCTCCCGGTCCACCTGGGCGGTGCCCGTCACCGGCGGTGTCGTCCTCGGCCTGTACACCGTCTTCCTCGCCGACGACAACGGCGCCTCCACCCTGCACGCCTGGATGATCGGCCTCGTCGCGGGGCTGGTCGCGATGGGCGCCGGATACGTGCTGATCAAGGAGCGGGCCAAGATGATCGCCGAGGTCAGGGCCGCGGCGTTCGGCGCGCTGTTCGGCATCAGCCTCGGCTTCCTCTACAGCCTCACCCAGGTCTCGGTGCTGCGCGCCTCGCTGTTCGGGTTCTTCCTGGGCGGGGCGATGGCCGTGGTCTCGTACTACGTCTTCTACATGCACGAGCACTGAGCGGGCGCCAGCCCCTTCTCCGGCTCGCCACAGGGCAGTTCGCGGGCCTCGGCCGCATCACCGGCCGAGGCCCGCGGGCGTGCGTGCCCGCTAGCCGAACTGCACCGAACGTTTCGCCAGCCCCATCCAGAATCCGTCGATGACGGTGCGCTGCCGGTCGAGTTCACCCTCGGCGGCGCCCAACGTGACGAAGAGCGGGGCGAAGTGCTCGGTACGCGGGTGTGCCAGGCGCCCTGCCGGTGACTTGTTCTCGAAGTCCAGCAGCGCGTCGACGTCCTGCCCGCCCAGGGCCTCGCGCCCCCACGCGTCGAACTCCGCCGACCAGGCGGGCGGACCGGACCCCGCGTGCCGCAGCGCCGCGAGGTTGTGGGTGAAGAACCCGCTGCCGACGATCAGCACCCCCTCGTCCCGCAACGGCGCCAGCTTGCGCCCGATCTCCATCAGCCGCCGCGGGTCGAGCGTGGGCATGGACACCTGGAGCACGGGGATGTCGGCGCCCGGGTACATCTCGACCAGCGGCACGTACGCGCCGTGGTCGAGGCCCCGGTCCGGGATGTCCTGCACGGGCGTACCGGCGCCGCGCAGCGTCCTGCGTACCCGCTCGGCCAGCTCCGGGGCGCCGGGGGCGGCGTACCGGACACGGTAGTAGTGCTCCGGGAAGCCCCAGAAGTCGTGGACGAGCGGCACCGACTCCGTCGCACCCAGGGCGAGCGGGACCTCTTCCCAGTGAGCGGAGATCATCAGGATGGCGGCGGGCCGGGGCAGCCCGGCGGACCAGGCAGCGAGCTGGCCGGGCCACAGCTCGTCGTCGGCGAGGGGCGGCGCGCCGTGGGAGAGGTAGAGAGCGGGCATCCGCCCGCCGGTCGGGGTCGCGGTGGCCGGCATGGCCCCTCCAGAGTCCTCATACTTGAACTATCAAGCTCTACTCCTGAACCTTAACTCTGCATCGTTGAAACTTCAAACATTCGCTTCGGAGGAAGCACGGATGAAACAGTGGATGGCATGACCAACCAATCCGCGGGGGGCCCGCCCGAGCCCCGCTGGCTCAGTGACGAGGAGCAGGCCGTCTGGCGGGCGTACCTGCATGCCACGACGCTCCTCGAAGACCACCTGGACCGCCAGCTCCAGCGCGACGCCGGAATGCCGCACGTCTACTACGGCCTGCTGGTGCACCTCTCCCAGGCACCACGCCACCGGCTCCGGATGACCGAGCTCGCCCAGGACGCCAAGATCACCCGCTCCCGGCTCTCGCACGCGGTCGCCCGCCTGGAGAAGAACGGCTGGGTCCGCCGCGAGGAGTGCCCTTCCGACAAGCGCGGCCAGCTGGCCGTTCTGACGGACGAGGGGTACGAGATGCTGAAGAGGTCGGCCCCCGGCCATGTCGCCGCCGTCCGGGCGGCCATCTTCGACCGTCTCGCACCGGAGCAGGTGGCCCAGCTCGGCGACATCTGCCGGACCATCCAGGCGGGCCTCCAGCCCGAGGGCGGCGACCTCCCGTGGACCCGCTGATGTGCTTAGCCACCCCGTCCCGACGCGTCACCGCCGGGCAGCGCGAAGGCCCCCCGCCGTGACGGCGAGGGGCCTTGCGTGTGTCCGCGTGTCGCGCGCGGGGGTCTTCCGCGCGCTGTGACTCAGTCGGCCACTCAGTGCGCCATGACCGGGATCTTCTCGACGCCCGCGTCGGCACCTTCGCCCGCACCCGCACCGGCGGCCGACGGGCCGCCCTGGTGACCGGCGTTGACGAAGGCGACCGCGACGGCCGCGGCCAGCGTGAGCAGCCCGGCGGCCCACCAGATCGCGATGGAGTAGCCGTGCACCATCGAGTTGAGCTGGAGCAGCTTCGGGTTGCCCGCACCCGCCTTGTGCGAGGAGGCGTACGCGTTGGTGGCACTGGTGGCGATGGTGTTGAGCAGCGCGGTACCGATGGCGCCGCCGACCTGCTGCGAGGTGTTGACCATCGCCGAGGCGACACCGGCGTCACGGGCCTGGACGCCGTGCGTGGACAGGCTCATGGCCGGCATGAAGGCCGTACCCATGCCGAGGCCCATCATGAGCAGACCGGGCAGCACCACGAAGGTGTACGAGCTGTCCAGGCTGATCTGCGTGAGCAGCACCATGCCGAGGGCCGCGAGCAGGAAGCCCGGACCCATCAGCCAGCGCGCCGGGACCCGGGTCATCAGCCGGGCGCCGATCTGCGTGGAACCGGCGATCATCGTGACGATCATCGGGAGGAACGCGAGACCGGTCTTGACCGGCGAGTAGCCCCGGACGACCTGGAGGTAGTAGGTCAGGAACAGGAACAGGCCGAACATCGCGATGGCGGCGAGACCGAGGGAGACGTAGACGCCACCGCGGTTGCGGTCGGTCAGCACACGCAGCGGCAGCAGCGGGGCCTTGACCTTCTTCTCCACGACCAGGAAGGCGTACAGCAGCACCGCCGAGGCGATGAACAGCCCGATGGTCATGCCGGACGTCCAGCCGTCGGTCTCGGCGCGGGTGAAGCCGTAGACGAGCGAGACCAGGCCGAGGGTGGCCAGGATGACGCCGGGGATGTCGAGCTTCGAGGGGTTGCGGCTGCCGGCGGGCTCGTGGATCACGGCGATCGCGCCGAGCGCGGCGACGACGGCGAAGGGGATGTTCACGAAGAACGTCCAGCGCCAGTTCAGGTACTCGGTGAACAGACCGCCGAGGATGAGGCCGACGCCACCACCGGCACCGGCGATGGCACCGAAGATGCCGAACGCCTTGGCGCGCTCCTTCGCCTCGGTGAAGAGCACGGCGAGCAGCGACAGGGCCGCCGGCGCGAGCAGCGCGCCGAAGACACCCTGCAGGGCGCGGGCGCCCAGCAGCATCCCGGTGTTGACCGCGGCGCCACCGAGGGCCGAGGCGGCCGCGAAGCCGACCAGACCGACGACGAACGCGCGCTTACGGCCCCACAGGTCGGAGACGCGGCCACCGAAGAGCAGCAGTCCGCCGAAGGCGAGGGCGTAGGCCGTGATGACCCACTGCCGGTTGCCGTCCGAGATCCCGAGGTCGTCCTGGGCGGAGGGCAGCGCGATGTTCACGATGGTCGCGTCGAGGACGACCATCAGCTGGGCGAGGGCGATGAATATGAGCGCTTTCCAGCGCCTGGGGTCAGGAGTGGTGGCGGAGTCTTGCATGGAACGGCCTGCCTAAGTGGTGCGAAGGGCGGTACGAGGAGGGGGGTGAGGCGAAGTCAGGGGCGGTCGGGGATCGAAGCGGCGGGGCGGACGCGGGCACGACGGACCCACGGGGCGCGGGCTCGGAAGGCGCGGCCCGGCCGCCGTACCGGACGGAGCTGGCTATGAAGCGGGTCCTTACTTATGACGACTTATGACGCAGGTCCTGCAAGGTCGCGGCGCAGCCGGGAAGCCGGGAACGCGCCGGTGCCATCAACCCGTCCAGGAACAGCTGCAGATGCCGGTGCACGAACTGCTCGAAGTTCACACAGCCACTGCCGGGCAACGGCCTGGTGAGCTGAGTGAGGGCCACCATCAGGTCGCCGACCGCGATGTCGTCGCGCAACTGCCCGGCAGCGCGGGCCGCGGCCATCAACGCCTCGGTGTCACGCTCGAGTCGGTCACGGGCCTCGACCAGGTCCGGGTGCTCATGGTCGACGCCGTCGGCGAGCAACGGACAGAGCGCACCGATGCGCTCGTCGGCCGCGGCATGGACGAAGCGCCTCAACGCGAGGAAAGCATCGGGCTCCTCAGCTCGTGCAGTCTCGGCCTGTTCCGCGATGCGGGCCATCACCGAGAGGGTGACATGGTGGATCAGCTCATAGCGATCCGCGAAGTGCCGGTACAGCGTGGCATTGCCGACCCCGGCCCGTCGAGCGATTTCATCGAGGTGGACATCGGCCCCGTGCTCGACGAGCGTCTCGCGGGCGGCGGCGATGATCCGCTCCCGGTTGCGCAGGGCGTCGGCACGGAGGCGGGGCTGCGGTGCTGCCACGGCGAGGCACTCCTTTCGATCCGGTTCCGATCCCGGTTCAGCTAACCGGGGAGAAGTTCCCCGTTTGACGGGGACGCTTCGTTAAACGGGGAGATCCTCCCCGGATATTTCGCCTCCGGTTGTGACGTGCGCCTCACCCGACCCGGTGGTCGCCCATGCCCCATCTGCCGCACTCCAGCGGGCGGTCGCACACACAGCGACACAGGGTGGACACAGAGAGCACCCGGGTCGCGGGTCGCGTGTGCCACGGAGGTGACCGACATGAAGTCCCTGGCCATGCTGGTCATGGTGATCACCGCGCTGGCGCTCACCTCACCCGTGCCCTCCCAGGCGGACGCGCCCCCGTCGGTCGCCGCGACCGACGCCGGTCACGCCCCCGACATGACGGGCCGGCTCCCCTCCGGCCCCTGCGCGCTCACCACGGTCACCAACGAGGTGTCCGAGGGCTCCCGTACCCCCCGCGGCTACGCGCGCTCCAGCGGCACGGTCCGGGCCGTCACCTTCCTCATCGACTTCCCCGACGCCCCCGCCCAGGTCCCCCCGCACCGGCGCTACGCCGAGTTCTTCCCGGCCGTCACCGACTACTACCGCGCCAGCTCCTACGGCCGCCTCGACTACCGCTCCACCCCGGTCCTGCGCTGGATCCGCATGTCACGCCCCTACACGTCGTACGGCCTGGAGCGCGGCGCCCCCTTCGACGTGGACCGCGACGACGGCTACCACGCCCTCTCGCGCGAGATCCTCGCCGCGGTCGACCACACCGTCGACTTCCGGGACTTCGACCTCGTCAACGTCCTGGCCACGGCCAACGCCGGCCCGCCCGCCGTCGAGGACGTCCGGTCCGTGACCTTCGCCGGAACCCCCACCGGGCTGCGCGCGGACGACGGCGCCCAGTTCAAGAACGTCTCCTTCATCTGGAGCAGCCAGACCGGCAACAGCCCCTACCGCGTCCTCAACCACGAGAACGCCCACAGCTTCGGCCTCCCCGACCTCTACTACGCCCGCAACGACAACCCGCTGGACACCCCCGTCGGCCACTGGGACCTCATGGACGAGGACTGGGGCCCGTCCAACGACTTCCTGGCCTGGCACAAGTGGAAGCTCGGCTGGCTGGCCCCCGACCAGGTCCACTGCGCCGACTCCCCCGGCACCCGCACCCTGACCCTCACCCCCACCTCGGCCGACGGCGGCCCCAAACTGATCGTCGTCCCCCTCTCCCCCACCCGCGCCATCACCCTCGAAGCCCGCGCCCCCGGCCTCCTCGACCACACGGTCTGCCGCCCCGGCGTCCTCGTCACCACCATCGCCTCCGACATCCCCACCGGCTCCGGCCCCATCCGTACCTCGGACGCCACCCCGCGCAGCCCCGGCTGCTACACCCACGACCTCAACGTGAACGCGCCCCTGAGCGACGCGACCTACGTGGCGGGCCAGCGCTGCGCGGCGGCGGGCGTCACCATCGAGGTCCTGGGCCAGGACGAGGCAGGCAACTGGCAGGTAACCCTGACGACCACCCCGCGCCAGGCCTGACCACCAAGATGCCCGGCACCCTGACCCGCCCACCCCACCACCCGCTACACTGACGGCGGCCCCGCCTCCGTAGCTCAGGGGATAGAGCACCGCTCTCCTAAAGCGGGTGTCGGCAGTTCGAATCTGCCCGGGGGCACATTGCCTGACCAGGCAAAACGCCTGACGAAAGCCCCCCGGACCTTGTCCGGGGGGCTTTGTCGTCCCCTTGCGGGGACAGATGGGGGACGGGCTTACCACCGCCCAAGCCACCGGCTCCTCGATGCGGGGTAGCCGGGCGCCATACTGACCCCATGACCCCGGACGAGCTCAGGGCGACGTGCCTGAACCTGAACGGCACGGCGGAGGAATTCCCCTTCCCGCGCCACCCCGAGGTCTGCACCTTCAAGGTCGGCGGCAAGATCTTCGCCCTGACGACGCTCACCGCTTCTCCCCTGACCGTGAGCCTCAAATGCGACCCGGAACTCGCCGTGCGGCTCCGGGACGCCCACCCGGAGATCGTCCCGGGCTATCACCTGAACAAGCGGCACTGGAACACGGTGACGCTGGAGGGCGGCTCGCTGCCGGACACCTTCGTACGGGAAATGATCGAGGACTCGTACGACCTCATCGTCGCCGCCCTGCCCCGGGCGAAGCGTCTGCTGCTGGACTGGCCGGGAGAGCGATCCGAGCGGTCGGAGTAGCCTGGAATCACCGGCACCCACCGCGCCCGGATACCGGTCCCTGCCCAAGGGATGTGAGCACCATGACGATCGTCATCAGCTTGGCCGTGATCGTCCTGATGGCCGCCGTAGCGGTCTTCGCGATCTACGCCTTGGAGGCCCGCCGCGACGATCACCTCGTCGACTTCAAGTTCAGCGACGCCGTCCCCAACCTCCACGAGCGGCACGCCGACGAGGTCGACCACCCGGAGCGGCTCCACGCCCACCGGCATCACGGGCTCCACCTGCACGGCCCGCGGGGCGGCGGCCGGCACGCGTAGCCAAGCCACCGAGCAAGGAGCCCTCTGTCCGAAGGGACGGAAGGGCTCCGGCTATGCGCTGCGGCTGTTCACCGCGTTCGGCCTTCGCATCGGGAAGCGGTCAGCCTCCGCACGGCATCCACGTCGCACAGATCGCCTTCACCCTCCGGCGGCGAAAGCAGCCAGTGCGTACCCGGCGGCTCTGCACGGTGCGCGGCCGGGACCCCGAGGTAGTGGTCCCGGCCCAGACACTCGAAGCCGGGATCGGCCCACTCCTCGGCGGTACCGGGCGGTACGAGTGCGTAGTACCAACGACGCGCCGGGTCGGCGATGACCGCACCGTGGATGCCCATCCCATGGAAAGCCCGCTCGACGGACTGCCGCGACACGGCCTCATCCGACACAGTCGCAGCGAGGTCATGAACAAGAGCAGCGGGCAACCGGACCGCCTCGAAGTGGATACCCGTGCGGATCACAGCGGGCTCGTCCCGCATCCAGGCCTCACGGCCAACTGAAGGATGCACCTCCCGCGAGATCAGCCACCGTGAGGAGAGCCTGTTCAGGGTCAGCCCCATGGGGTCGTCGGATCGTGTCTCGGTACTGGCTTTTTGGCCGCGTTTCCTGGTCACACCTGGATGATGGTGCTGCACGACAAGCCGCAACTAGGCCTGCGGGCGGCCATTTCGCGGCCACTCGACGGCCATGTCCGGGAGTGCGACTCATGACACCTCAGACTCCGTGCACAGGCTCCAACGACGTACTGAGAGCTGCCAGGCTGAAACGGGGATGGCGATCGGGCGAAGCCGCGGCTCGTGGAGTGACCGCCGCGGGGCGGGAGGCGCTCGGCGACCCACACTTCGAGGTGTCGACCCGGACCTGGCGCAGATGGGAGTCCGGTCGACCCGGGTGGCCACGCGAGGACTACGCGGTCGCACTCCATTCCGCGTTCGGCCGTTGGCCCGAGGCCCTCGGGTTCTCCGCTCCGGTCGGATGGATCCGCGCAGATCACCAGGAAGGGGCGCCAGCGGTGAATCGACGCGCGTTCGTATCGGTGACCGCCGCCGCCCTCACCGCCGGACCGATCGCACCGCGACACGTCGACCCCGCCCTCATCGACTACTTCGAGCAGCAGCTTGAGGGCCACTACCGCGCGGACATGCTGCTCGGACCGCACGACCTCATCGGCACCGTTTCCGCACAGTACGAACTCATCGATCGCCTGGTACGTGCGGCCACAGGCGAGACCCGCCGGGGCCTGCTGCGGGTGGGCGCCGCCTACGCGGCACTGGTGGGCTGGCTCTACCAGGACGCCGGCGACCTCGGGGCCGCCTCGTTCTGGCGTGGAACGACGCAGGAGATCGCGATGCGGTCCCGGGACCCACACCTGATCGCATACTCACTGGTGAACCAGGCACAGGTGCGCACCGACCTCGGCGACGGGCACGGAGTCGTCGACCTCTGTGAAGCAGCCCTCGACGGATCCGGCCGACTCGCTCCGAAGGTCAAGGTGATGGCGATCCAGCAGCAGGCACACGGCGCCAGCCTGATCAACGACCGCGCTGCTGTCGACCGCCTCATCGACCAAGCCGACGAGCTCCTCGCCCGAGTCGATGACGACCTTCCCTGGGGCAATGCCTGTCGGCGTACGCCGGGCTACCTCGAAGTGCAGCGGGCGACCTGTTACGGCCGACTGGGGCTGGGTTTTGAGGCCGACTCCCTGTGGAGGCAAGTACTCGCCATCGTCCCGACGACGGCACGGCGGGATCGCGGCGTGTACCTTGCCCGACATGCGACGGCAGCGGCGATCGCACGGGAGCCGGATCACGCCGTCGCAATCGCACGCGAGGCGGTACAGATCGCGGTCGACACCGGATCGGAGCGGATGCGCCGCGAGTTGACGACGCTGCGGCGCAGGATGAGCCCGTGGCACGATGCCCCCGTAGGGCACGACCTCGACGAGGTCCTGGCGCCTGTGGCAGCGAGGGGATGACGTGGCGGAGGCAATCGTCCCACTGACGGACGCGGAGATCACGGAGCATCTGCGGGAGCTTCCCGGCTGGCAGCGGTCGGGGGATGAGATCACCCGCACCTTCGGTATCCGGTACCACGGAGGCGTGGCGCTGATCGTGCACGTCGCGGACATCGAGCGGCTGATCGGTCACCACGCGGACATCGACCTCCGCTGGGACCGCATCCGCTTCGGCATCACCACACACGACGCGGGCCACCGGCTCACTGTCGCGGACTTCGACCTGGCCAAGCGCATCGACGCGATCGCGGCAGCCCACGAGGCGCGTCCCGTGTGACCTTGAAGGGCGCAACTGTCTTTCAGATGCGGACGGGCAGCCCTTCGCTCTCGGTGGACCACCGGTTCATCCCCCGCAGGCGCGGGGCGCAGTGGGTGACGGTGACGCGGTCGGACACGGAGGCGGCTCCTTCTTTGCGGGGGTGGGGAACAGTTTCTCCGGAAGGACGGCAAGCACTGCGGTCGGCCAGACGTGGCCGTCGGCCCATCCCACAGACGCGGGGAACAGGTCGCTCGCTGCGAGCTCAGGGTCCATCTCGTAGGCGCGGGGAGCAGTGGCGCACGCCGTGGGCGGGGTCGGGATGGTCGGGTTCACCCCCGCAGGCGCGGGGAGCAGCTGAAGATGCTTTGAGCCGCTGCTTGGATGAAGGGTCCATCCCCGCAGGCGCGGGGAGCAGATGAAGGACTTCGTTCTCGAACGGGTTCCCTCGGGCCCATCCCCGCGGGGGCGGGGAGCAGACGGCCGGAAGCGTGGGCGGCGTCAGCTTCACGGGTCCATCCCCGCACGCGCGGGAGCAGTGGAGGATGGCGTCCGCTGGCATCACATGGATGGGTCCATCCCCGCATGCGCAGGGAGCAGATCTCTATGGCTTCGCCCTGGGTGACGACCTTGGGTCCATCCCCGCATGCGCGGGGAGCAGTGGTCGGCGAGGTGGTTGAACCTCTTGAGCTTGGGTCCATCCCCGCATGCGCGGGGAGCAGCACCCCGCAGATACCGTGGACTCACTCATCCAGGGTCCATCCCCGCATGCGCGGGGAGCAGCGCCCCGGTCATCACCCAATAGGCCCACGCTCGGGTCCATCCCCGCATGCGCGGGGAGCAGCCTCTGCGACCTGCCAATTCATCGCCGACCGCAGACGATCCCGAGCAGTTTCACCGAACCGGGCATAAGAGACAAGTTCACCCCCTCAGGGGCCTCGCCTCCTGAGCCCCGCCCAAAACTAGCGCCCGACCACGCAACCGGGTCAGGGAACGCACCGATCATCCTCCGCCTCCGGACCCCACCCCACCCAACCTGATGATCGCACCGCCCCAAACCGACTAAAGTCGGATCTCATTACCGCTGGTTGTGGGGCCAGTACGCGGTTCCGGGGCGTCCCGCGTCCCGAGGGGAGGGCATGTTTCCGTATGAGTCGTCGCTCCAATGGACTGATCGGCGTCTGGGCCGAGGCGCAGCGGCAGCAGCAGCGGCAGGTGGAGGCTCGGCATCGGGCGGAGGTGCAGGAGCAGCGGCGGTTGGAGCGGGAGCGGCGGGCTTATGAGCGGGAGTCGGCTCGGCTCGACCGGGAGCAGCGGGCCGCCTATCGGCAGGCCCGGGAGGCCGAGGCGCGGCGGCGGACCGAGGAGATCGAGGCTCGGGTCGAGGAGCTGACCGGGCTGCTCGTGGTGGGGTGCCGGGCGCCGGGGTTCACCACGGGGGCGCTCGCGCGGGCGGAGCAGGTGGAGGCGTTCGCCCCCGGGCATCTCGCGCAGCCCGTGCCGATGCCGGATCCGGTTCAGTACCGGTTCGCGCGGGCCGAGTTCGAGCGGGACTGGCACGCGGCGCAGGCCGCCGCGGCGCAGCGGCAGCAGCAGTTGGCCGCGTACCGGCGGCAGTACGACGCGTGGGCGGTGGCGCAGCTCGCGGAGATCCGGCGGTACAACGCCGGTATCGCGGAGATGGCGTCCGCGCTGCGCGAGGGGGATCCGGACGCGGTCGTCGAGTACTTCTCGGCGGCGCTGTACGCCTCGACCGCCTGGCCGGAGGACTTCCCGCATCAGCTGTCGGCGTCGTACGACCCGGGTGCCCGGCAGTTGGTGCTGAACTGGGAGCTGCCGGGGTTCGACATCGTGCCGGAGACGAAGTCGGTGCGGTACATGGTCAACGCGGACCAGGAGAAGGAGGTCGCCCGGCCGGTCACCCAGCGGCGGGCGCTGTACCGGGACGTGCTGGCGCAGTGCGTGCTGCTGGCGTTGCGTGATCTGTTCGCGGCGGACGAGTTCGGGGCGCTGGAGTCCGTGGCGCTGAACGGGTTCGTGGACGAGCACGACCCGGTCACCGGGCGGCTCGCCCAGATCTTCCTCGCCGCCGTCACCGTTCCCCGCTCCGTTTTCGGACAGCTGCATCTGGAGCAGGTGAGTGCCGTCGAGTGCCTCACCGAGGGGCTCGGCGGGTTGCTGTCGGCCCGTCCCGACCAGTTGGCGGCCGTCCGGCCGGGGCGGCTGCCCGACGAGGTCGGGCGGGGGGTCGTCTCGCACGGTGGTGGTGACGACCCGGATCTGTTCGCGATGGATCCGGTGGAGTTCGAGGGGCTGGTGGCCGAGCTGTTCCGGGCCCGGGGGATGCGGGCGGTCATGACCCAGCGTTCCAATGACGGCGGTGTCGACGTCGAGGCCCTGGACCCGGATCCCATCAGCGGCGGACGGATCATCGTGCAGGTCAAGCGGTACCGCAAGACCGTGCCGCCGACCGCCGTCCGTGATCTGTACGGGACCGTCCAGGGCGCGGGTGCCAACAAGGGGGTCCTCGTGACCACCTCGAAGTTCGGTCCCGGCTCGTACGCCTTCGCCAACGGCAAGCCGCTGACGCTGGTGTCCGGGGAGGAGCTGGTGGAGCTGCTCCGGCAGCACGGGCTGCGCGGACGGCTGGGCGGTGACAGCGGGGGGAGCTCCGGCGCGACCGCACCCGCCATGCCCGGGGCCGACACCGAGCCCGCCGAGGGTGACGGTGACTACAACGTGCTGGGCATGTCCTGGTCCGGCGGTGTCGTCCTGGACGTGTGCGCCCTCGTCTGCCACGGCACGCGCGTGCTCAGCGACGAGCACTTCGTCTTCTACAACAACCCCCGCACGCCCGACGGGTCCGTCCGCGCCGTGCCCGCCCCGGCCGCCGACAAGGCTGCCGTGCGCGTCACCTTCGACGCCCTGCCGCAGGGTGCCGACCGGCTCGTCCTCGTCGCCGCGATAGACCCGGAGGCCAATCCGCAGGCGGATCTGTCGGGCTTCACCGACGCCCGGATCCGGCTGTCGGACGCCTCGGGTGCCGAGCTGGGGCGGCTGGAGGTGTCCGACGGGCGGCCCGGCGAGACCGCTCTCGTCCTCGGTTCCTTCCGCAGGCGCGCGAGCGGCGACTGGGACTTCGTCATCGGGGGGCGGGGGTACGCGGGCGGGCTGGAGGCGCTGGTGCAGGAGTACGGGATAGAGGTCGCCTAGGGCCTGTCCGGCGGGTGCCGACGCCGTGCTTCGCGTCACTCCTCCAGGCTGCTCCCCTGTCCTGACCTGCCCCAAAATGGCCGATCATGATCGACCGCCCTGCGGTGTCGGTGGATCCTCGTAGACTGCCCGAATGGCCGATCCCGCTGAGCCCACCGCGCCCGCCGACACCACTGTCACCACCGCGATCACCGCCGAGATCACGGACGACTCCGACGCCCTGCGCGTCCTGCGGCGTGTCTTCGGCTACGACGCCTTCCGCGGGGATCAGCAGGAGATCATCGAGCATGTCGTCGGCGGCGGTGACGCGCTCGTCCTGATGCCGACCGGTGGCGGCAAGTCGCTCTGCTACCAGATCCCGGCCCTCGTCCGGCCTGGCGTCGGCATCGTCATCTCGCCGCTGATCGCGCTCATGCAGGACCAGGTCGACGCGCTGCGGGCGCTCGGTGTGCGGGCCGGGTTCCTGAACTCCACGCAGGACATGGACGAGCGGCGGATGGTCGAGGCCGAGTTCCTCGCCGGGGAGCTGGATCTGCTCTACCTCGCGCCGGAGCGGCTCCGCGTCGATGCCACGCTGCGGCTGCTGGACCGGGGCAAGATCTCCCTCTTCGCCATCGACGAGGCGCACTGTGTGGCGCAGTGGGGCCACGACTTCCGGCCCGACTACCTCGCGCTGTCCGCGCTGCACGAGCGCTGGCCGGACGTGCCGCGGATCGCGCTGACCGCGACCGCCACCGAGGCCACCCACGGCGAGATCGCGGGGCGGCTGAGCCTCCAGGGCGCCCGGCACTTCGTGGCCAGCTTCGACCGGCCCAACATCCAGTACCGCATCGCGCCGAAGAACGACCCCAAGCGGCAGCTGCTGGAGCTGCTGCGCACCGAGCACGACGGTGACGCCGGCGTCGTCTACTGCCTGTCGCGCAAGGGCGTCGAGGACACGGCCGCCTTCCTCGCGCAGAACGGCATCGACGCCGTGCCGTACCACGCGGGTCTCGACGCGCGCACGCGTGCCGCCAACCAGTCGCGCTTCCTGCGCGAGGACGGTGTGGTCGTGGTCGCCACGATCGCGTTCGGCATGGGTATCGACAAGCCCGACGTGCGGTTCGTGGCCCATCTCGATCTGCCGAAGTCCGTCGAGGGCTACTACCAGGAGACCGGCCGTGCCGGGCGTGACGGTCTGCCCTCCACCGCCTGGCTGGCCTACGGGCTCCAGGACGTCGTCCAGCAGCGCAAGATGATCGACGGCTCGGAGGGCGACGACGCCCACCGCCGCAAGCTCGGGGCGCACCTCGACGCGATGCTCGCGCTGTGCGAGACGGTCGAGTGCCGCCGGGTCCAACTGCTCGCGTACTTCGGCCAGCAGAGCACCGCGTGCGGCAACTGCGACACCTGCCTCACGCCCCCGACGACCTGGGACGGCACCGTGGCCGCCCAGAAGTTCCTCTCCGCCGTGCTCCGGCTGGCCCGGGAGCGGCGGCAGAAGTTCGGCGCGGGGCAGATCATCGACATCCTGCTCGGCAAGAAGACCGCCAAGGTCATCCAGCACGACCACGACGGGCTCACCGTCTTCGGTATCGGTACCGAGCTGAGCGTCGCGGAGTGGCGGGGCGTGGTGCGGCAGTTGCTGGCGCAGGGGCTGCTGGCCGTCGAGGGCGACTACGGCACGCTGGTGCTCACCGATGCCAGCGCCGAGGTGCTGGGCAAGCAGCGCCAGGTGCTGCTGCGGCGTGAGCCGGAGAAGCCGGGCCGGGCGGCGAAGAGCTCGTCGAAGAGCGGCTCGGGCAAGCGCGCCGCGCCCGTCGATCTGCCCGAGGCGGCTGTGCCGGTCTTCGAGGCGCTGCGTGCCTGGCGCGCGGCCACCGCGAAGGAGCAGGGCGTCCCGGCGTACGTGATCTTCCACGACGCGACGCTGCGCGAGATCGCGACCCTGATGCCGGATTCGCTGGAGAAGCTCGGCACGGTGGGTGGCGTCGGCGAGAACAAGCTCGCGAAGTACGGCCGGCCGATCCTCGACGTCCTCGCGGGCCCGGGATCGGGTCAGCAGGGCGAGTCGGGCCAGCCGGGCCAGCCGGGCCAGCCGCAGTCAAGCCGACCGGCCGCCCAGCCAGGGCCGAAGCCCGATTCGGTCTTCGGGTCTGACTCCGATTTCGGGCCCGAGCCGGACTTCGGGCCCGAACCCGAGCCTGAGATCGACTGGTGAACCGGGCGCCCGGAAGAGGCTCCGGCCCCCGAACCAGGTCTTCACGCCCGTGAGATGGGCGAAGACGACGACGTTGCCGAGGTAGGAACCGGTCTCCTCGGAGAAGCCGCCGCCACAGGTGATCAGTCGCAACTCCGCCCGCGCGGACGCCCCGTAGACCTTCTCCGACGGGAACTCCGTGCGGTCGTAGACCTCGATCGCGTCCGTCGTGAAGACGGCCGTACGACCGTCCGCGCGCCGCACCTCGATCGTGTTGCCCTTCTTGAGCGAGCCGAGGCCGTAGAAGACGGCGGGTCCGGCGGCCGTGTCGACGTGCCCGGCGACGATGGCGGTGCCCGCAGCGCCGGGCTGGGTACCGGCGGCGTACCAGCCGGCGAGGTTCCTGTCGTCGTCCGGGGGGCTTTCGAGGGTGCCGTCCGGCAGCAGTCCCAGCGGCTTCACGGGGGCGTCGACCCGGATCTCGGGAATGCGCACGCTGATGGGGGGTGAGGGCGGCAGGGGCGCGATGGACGACGCGGCGCGGCCGCCGTCGGTCCGCAGCGCCTGCGCCTTCGAGGGCTGCGGCGGCGGGGCGTCGGACTCCGTACCGCGGTCGATGAGCCAGGTCCCGACGCACATCGCGCCCGCCGCCACCACGGCGACCACGGCCCTGGGGCGCGAAACGCGCGGCCGACGCGTCGGGCCGACCGGGGCGGCCGAACCGGCCGGGACAGCCGGACCTGTCGGGTCGGACGGGCCTGACCGGTCAACCGGGTCCGGCCGATCACTCGAGCCGACCAAGCCGACCGGCACAGCCGGACCCAGCGGCTCAGCCAGTCCCGGCGGGCGAACCGACTCGGCCGACGCAGCCGGCTCGGCCGACCCGGCCAGAACAGACTCGACCCGGCCGGCCAGGCCAACCGCACGCCGCCGCGCCGCCTGGCGCTGGTGCTCCCGGCGCCTCTGGTACTTCTTGCGCTTGTGTCGCGTCTGAGCCATCCGGGTCCTCCACCGCGGCGGAACGGGGCGATCTCAGGGCGGGCGAGGGGCGTTTCGGCCGTGCCCGGCCCCCGGACGCCGTGCGTGCGTCCGGGAGCCGGGGGACGGACTCGGCCGCCCGGGGCGGCTCGCGTCAGAGGCGGTCGCCGCTCTCGCGGCGACGCAGGTACCAGGTGCCGCCGAGCGCCGCGGCGGTCAGGACGGCCGCACCGGCCGCGATCTCGGCCGTGCCCGAGCCGTTCTCGCTCGCGCCGCCGACACCGGTCTTCATACCGCCCTTGGGCGGCTGGGCGGAGCCGGAGGTGGCCGGGGAGGGGGCCGGGGCCGGGACGGGGGGCACCGAGCCCTCACCCTTGGTGACGACCAGGTCGCCCGTGGCCTCCCGGCCGTTCTTGCAGTTGACGCCGATGCCGTAGGTGCCGGGCTTGGCGCTCATCGGGGCCTTGAACTGCCCGACCACGACTTCCTTGTGCGTGCCCGTGTTGAGCTGGAACGACGCCGGGCCGCCGACGGCGCTGGCATCACCCGTGCCCGCGCCGTCGCGGCCACAGGCAGTGGTGCTCACCGTGACCGTCGCACCGGGCTGGACGCTGCCCGGCGAGACCTCCAGTTTTTCGAACGTGCCGGCGGCGAGCGCGGGAGCGCCCGCGAGGGCGACGGCGGCTATGGACAGGGCGGTGCCGGTGAACACTCGTGCTGCTGTACGCATGCTCGTTCCTCCGCGAGCGCGGCCGTGGCACACCGATGTGCCACATGAAGACGGGGTTCCACGCTCCTCAAACCGAGCGAAACGGCGTTCCGCCCCGCCTGCACCCTGACGTCACATCAGAAAGGCCGTCCGGGGCGGCGTCGCCGGACCTGTCCGCAGACATAAGGCCTGGTCACCGGCCGCGACGGAATGACTACCGCACGTGCGTGCCCGGAAATGGCGAACGGGTGAACCTCTTCTCGGTTCACCCGCCCGCGCTTCAGTCGGCCTACGTCACGCTCCGGCCGGCCCGCCTACTTCAGATCGTCCGGGCAGCCCGTGCCACGCGGCAGCTTGTACGGGGCCGCGATCCGGTACGTGCCGGCGTGCGGCGCGTGCAGGACCGTCCAGTCGTCCTCCGGCTCGTCCTCGCCCGCCTTCTCGGGGTGCTTGGTCAGACAGCCGTTGACGTTGACCGGCGGCTCGCCCTTCGGGCCGATCCGCGGCGGCTGGACGGTCTTGCCGTCCTCGTCGATCAGGGCCAGCCACGGCGAGTACGGGATGCGGATCAGCACCCGGCCCGCGTTGTTGACGGTGATCGTCATCCCGTCCGCGTCCGTGCGCGCCACCATCGCCGGGGGGTCGGCGATGGGCTTCGGGTCCTGCACCTCGTACAGCCGCCAGTGATCGTCGGACCACACCTTCCGCAGGTACGGCAGTCCCCCGGCGACCAGCTTGGCCTCGTCGACCGCCGCGTGGTCCGGCTCGTCGATGGGCAGCACCACGTGGCGCACCGCCCAGCGGTCGAGCCAGGCGCGGTAGGTGGTGGCGTTCAGCCTGCTGGGCCGGTCGTAGAAGAGGGGGTTGCGCTTCATGTCGGCCTGGCGGTTCCAGCCGCGCGCCAGGTTCACGTACGGGGAGAGCGCCGACGCCTCGCGGTGGCTGCGCGCGGGGACGACCTCGACCCGGCCGCGCTCGGCCTCGACCCGCTGCAGCCGGTCCACCAGCGGGGCCACCTCGCGGGCCCAGGACGCGGCGGGCGTGGTGTGCACGATGTCGCTGATGGAGTTGGTGGACTGCCAGGCCGTGATCGTCACGAGCGCGAGGACCACCGCGGACCAGGTGCGGCCCGCGGTCAGCAGCTGGGACCGGGACGGCACCTTCAGCTCCGGCAGCGCGGCGACCAGCACCACACCGCCGAAGACCATGCCGAGCCGGGAGATGTTGGTGCCGATCTGGGAGGGGATCACCCAGACCAGCACCACGCCCAGCACGTACAGGGCCGAGACGATCCGGACCGTGCGCCAGTGCTTGGGCGCGAAGACGAGCCCGAAGACGCCGCTGAGCAGCGGCAGGATCGCCGAGGTGAACGCCATCGGCTGCTGGCCGGAGAACGGGAACAGCCACGCCGACAGCGCGACGACCACGACGGGGGTCACACCCAGCGCGTACGCCGCGGGACGGCGGCCGCTCAGGAAGAGCGCGGCCGCCACTATGCCCACGAACAGGCCAGCCACCGGGCTCGACGCCGTGGCCAGCCCCGCCAGCAGACCCGCGAGCGCGGCCCGGCCCCAGCGGTACTTGCCCTCGCTGCGCCAGCGCACCGGCCACGCGAAGATCACGGCGACGGCCGCCAGGCCGAACATCATGCCGAGCCCGAAGGTCACCCGACCCGAGATCGCGTTGCAGGTCAGCGCGAAGGTGCCGTACATCGCGGGCCACAGCGGATGCCGGACGGAGCGGCTGCGCACCAGCAGCATCGCGATCAGCCCGGCCGAGAGCGTGCCCGCGATCATCATCGTCGAGCGCACACCGAGCAGCGCCATCAGATACGGCGAGATGACGCTGTACGAGACGGGGTGCATACCGCCGTACCACGCCAGGTTGTACGCCGAGTCGGGGTGCTGGAGGGCGAACTCCGCCCACGCGTCCTGCGCCGCGAGATCGCCGCCGCTGTTCGCGAACAGCCAGAACCACATCACGTGCAGCACGGCGGCGACGATCAGCGTCGTCGCCACGGGACGCGTCTGAGCCCACCGGCCCGTCCTGCGCCACCACGGCGCGGACGGGCGGGTGTCACCGGCATCACGCTCCGCTTCCGCTTTCCCTATCCGGGACGGGACGACATCGCCCCTGTCGTCCGGTTCCTGCGGCTTGTCGGCGCGCGCCGGCCCCACGGTGGTCACTGCGGTTCTCCCCGTCTTCCCCCGACGTCTTCCCTTCGGCCGGGCCGTGCCATACGTCAACCTTCGCGACGCTAACACGCCGTCGCGACGGGCCCTGAAGGGTGAAACGGCTCCCGGCCCGTACGCACTCGTACGGGCCAGGAGCCGCGCCACCCGTCACGGCCGGGTCCGGCGAACCGGACCCGGCCGTGTCACATCCGCTGCGCTCAGCCGAGGCGGGTCAGCTTCGACCCGAACGACGGCTCCGCCAGGTCCTTCTTCAGCGTCACCGGCACCCGGACCTGACCCGGCCCGCTGCCCACGGTCAGCTGTCCGACCTCGGTCCCGGCCTTCGCCGAGTGCGGGAGCTTACGGCCGGCGTCGTTGAGCGCGAGGCTCACGGTGAGGCCGGACCAACCGACGGCCGTGACGTCCTTGGTCGCGACGACGGGCGTCGTGCCGCCGAGGCCGTCGTCGACCCGGCCGACGACATCACCCTTCTTGACGACCTTGTGGTCCCTCAGCTCGCCCTGCGCCGCGATGAGCACCTTCTTGCTGACCGCGTTGACCGTGTCGATGATCGGGGCCTTGTGCTGTCCGAGCACCGCGGCGACGATCAGCTGCGTCGTCCCGCCGATCTCCTTCTGGCCGGCGAAGAGCAGGTTGCCGCCCGCCTTCGTGGTGCTGCCGGTCTTGATGCCGATCGCGCCGTCGAAGGGGACGAGGGTGTTGTAGTTCCGGTGGGTCGTGCCGGAGGGGTCCTTCCACGAGGGCAGCTTGGTGATCGCCACCAGGGCGGGGATCTCCATCGCCTTCTTGCCCAGCTTCACCTGGTCCTCGGCGGTGCTGACCGTGGTCTCCATGAGGCCACTCGCGTCGGTGTAGGTGGTGTTCTTCATCCCGAGGTCCTTGGCGGTGTCGTTCATCTTCTTGATGAACGCCTCCTCGGACTGGGAGTCCCAGCGGGCGAGCAGTCGCGCGATGTTGTTCGCCGACGGGATCATGACGGCGGACAGGGCGTCCCGCAGGGAGATCTTCTGACCGGGCTTCACGGTGTTCAGCACCGATTCGCCCTCCGACTCCTTGCCCGCGTCGGACACGGCCTTGGCGTCGATGTCGATCATCGGGCCGTTCTCGCCCTGCTTCAGCGGGTGGTTCTTGAGCACCATGTACGCGGTCATGGTCTTGGCCACGCTGCCGATCGGCACGGGCTTCTGCTCGCCGAACGAACCCATCGTGCCGAGCCCGGACACCTCGACGTAGCCCTGGCCCTCGGTGGGCCACGGCAGCGACGGCTTGGCGCCCTCGAAGGAGTGGCTCTTGCTCGCCGTCAGCTTCAGCGTCGGGTCCGGCAGCGGGCGGAAGGCCTGCACGACACAGAAGATGATCAGCAGCAGCGCCACCAGGGGCGTCCAGATCTTCACCCGGCGCACGGCGGTGCGCACGGGCGTCTCCGGCGGCGGCGGGGTGTTGGTCAGCTGCGCGAGCAGGTCCAGCGGCGCGGCCGGGCCCGCCGGCTCCGCACCCGCGGCGGGCTGCGGGGGCAGCGGCGTCTGCTTGGTGCGCTCGGCCTCGGCGTGCGCCTTCGGCACGCCGGTCGGCGGGGTGACGCTGACCGGTATGGCGGGCTTCGCGGGGGCGGCCGGAGCGGCGGGGGTGTCGGACTTCAGCGGTACGAACTGGCTCGTGCGCTCAGAGTCCGACTCCGCGGTGCCCTTGGGCCGCGCCTTGCCCGGGGCCGGGGCGCTGCCCGTGGCCGGGACGGCGGGGGCCTTGAGCAGGGCGGTCGGCTGGTCGCCCGACGCGTCGGACGGCTTCTCGGCTGCCTTGTCGGACGGCTTGGCGGTCGGCTTGGCGGCTTCGTCGCCGGACGGCTTCGTCGCCGGGGCCCCGGCGGGCTTCGCGGCGCCGTTCTTCGGCTTCACGGCACCGAAGACGGCGGTCGGCTGATTGGCCGGCTTGTCGGCTGCCGGGGCGGCGGCCTGGTCGGACGGCTTGTCGGTCGGCTCGTCGGCGGGCTTCTTGGCCGGTGCCTCGGCGGGCTTGGCCGCGCCGTTCTTCGGCTTCACCACGCCGAACACGGCGGTCGGCCGGTCCACGGGCTTCCCGGCGGGAGCGTCCGCCGCCTTCGCCTGCTCGCCGGACTTCCCGGCGGCGGGCTCGGCAGCCGACTTCTCGGCGGACGTCTCGGCAGGCTTCTCGCCTGAGGCGGCCGCGGCCTTGGCGTCGGACTTCGCGGCGTCGGTCTTCGCGGCGGGCTTGTCGGTGGACTTCCCGGACTTCGCGGACTCCCGGGTCTTTCCGGGCTCCACGGCGTCGCCTCCGGCGGTGTCGTCGACGCCTTCGGTGTCGTCGGCGTTCGCCACCCAGGCGGCGACGGCGGCCTTCAGCCGGTCGTCGCCGGCTGCGGCCTCGGCGGGCGCCTTCACCTCGGGCTTCGCCCCGGAGCCGGCCTCGGACTTCTGCTCGGGCTTCTGCTCGGACTTCGTGCCGGACTTCGCAGCGGGCTCCACCTCGGAATCAGCCGAGGGCTTTGCAATCGCATTGACTACCCGGCCCTTGGCCGGAACCGCACCGGAACCCGAAGCCGTTTCGGACTTCGCAGATGCCACCGGATCAGAAACGGACTCCGAGGGCTGCGAGGTCTTCGAGGCCGAGGACTCCGAGGACTCCGAGGAAGAGGTCTTGACCGTCGCTTCTCGGAAAACTCCGAGCCGCGGGTCGCGTTCGCCGCCAGTCGTCTCCCCCGACGACTTCCGCTGCTCCGACTTGTCGGGGGACTCGCCCGCCACCGATGCCTCCTCGAATTCCCACGTCATACGCCGAGGCGGAGCACCCAGCACCCCGCTGCCCGAACTTTCCCAACGTCTACCAGTGTCCTGTGCCGCAGAAGCGCAACCGCACCGTCACAGGGCTTCGCCCGGCTTCATCCACGTGCTAGACGAGACGACATACCTACCGGTTCCCACCCGAAGCCACCACGCACTCTCGACAGACCAATGTGAGAGGGGTCACCCTGTCACTCATCCACGCGGGGAGGCATGGATGGGCAGGAGCCGCAGAACAATTCCGGAGGAGCTTCTGCTGCTCGCCTTGGACCCGGCCACGGGAACCACGGCGCAGCCGCAGTCGCTCGACCTCGGCCTGGCCGGGGCACAGCTAGTGGAGCTGGCTCTGGCTGGACGGATAGCCCCAGACGGGGATCGTATCGCCGTGGTGATGCCACGGCCGACAGGAGATCCGACGTTGGACTCCGCACTGGAGCTGCTGCGCCGCCGCGGCAGCCCGGTACGCGCCGTCCACTGGATCGGCGGGCCCCGGCTGGGGCTGCGCCAGACGTATCTCACACACCTGGAGCGGTGCGGCATGGTGCATGCCGTGGCGGGCCAGATGTGCGGGGTGCTGCCGACGACTCGCTACCAGGCGACGGACACGGCCATCAGCCGGGAGATCAGGGCCCGGCTGGACAGCGCGATCCGCACCGGCGTGCCGCCGGACCCGCGGACCGCGGCGCTCGCCGCACTGGCCCACGCGGTCGGTCTGGGCAAGCATCTGTACCCGGGCAACGAGGGCCGCTCTTCACGCTCCCGGCTCCGGGATCTGATCAGGCACGACCCGATGGGCGGACTCGTCGCGCACGCCGTGATGGACGTGCAGAACGGGGTCGCCGCCCAGCCGCGTCGGGCACCGGCCACGGCGGGTGCGGGCGGCAGTGGCCGCGCCGGCGGCGGTTCGGGGCGCAGGTCGACCTCCGGCCGGCCCTCGGTGGAGTCCGCCGGGGTTCCCGCGCAGCCCGCGCACCAGGAGGCCGTGATGGCCCGTGCGGGAGCCTCGTAGGCGGCTTTGCCGTCGGCGTTCGCCCGCTCGTACGACCAGCACAGGCCTTGAGCACATCAGTCCCATGGATCAAGTGCAGTACCGCTCGCTACACCCTCCGCTCCACCGACCGCACCGCAGTCCCCATGACCCGGTTCGGGAGCCGCAGCAGCACGCGGGGTGGTGGGCCGGCCCGTCCCGGACGGCGGCTCGGTCCACCACCCCGCGTGCGTGTGCGCGCTTCGCGCCTCGCGCGTGGCCGGCCCTTTCGCCGCGGGTGACCCCGGGTGCGCGATCGTCCCTCGCCGGCGGCCGGGCGCCGGTCACCGCGAGCGGACTCTGTGTCGGCATTTTCCAGCGCCGCCCCGGCCAGTGGTGGCAGGCTGCGGATCAGGAGACAGCAGCATGACGGAGCCGGAGGTGCGCCCCGTGGCGTCCAGTGTCAATCCCACCGTACGACGGCGCCGCTTGGGGCAGGAGCTGCGCAAGCTACGCGAACTCAAGGGCATGACCGCCGAGGAGGTGGCCGAGCGGCTACTGGTCTCGCAGTCGAAGATCAGTCGGCTGGAGAACGGCCGCCGCAGTATCAGTCAGCGCGACGTCCGCGATCTGTGCGGGGTGTACGGGGTCGAGGACCACCGCATCGTCGATTCGCTGATGCAGATGGCCAAGGAGTCGCGGCAGCAGGGCTGGTGGCACGCCTTCGGCGACATCCCGTACAGCGTGTACATCGGTCTGGAGACCGATGCCTCCTCGCTGCGCGTGTACGAGGCGTCCCTCGTGCCCGGTCTGCTCCAGACGCCGAACTACGCGAGCGCGGTGACCGAGGGCTCCTGGCCGGAGGCCACGGCGGCGGACGTCGAACGGCGGGTGCAGGTGCGAATGCGCCGGCAGGAGCGCATCACCGATCCGGACAACCCGCTGCGGCTGTGGGCAGTCATCGACGAGTCGGCGCTGCGCCGGATCGTCGGCAACCGCGCGATCATGCGTGAACAGATGGAGCACCTGGTGGAGTTCAGCCTCCAGCCGCACATCACCGTGCAGGTGCTGCCCTATGACGTGGGCGCGCATCCGGGGATGTACGGGAAGTTCTCCATCCTCGAGTTCCACGATCCGCAGGACGCCAGCACGGTCTATCTGGAGGGGATCACCAGCGATCTCTATCTGGAGAAGCCGAACGACGTGCAGACGTACAGCGTGATGTACGAGCATTTGCGGATGCAGGCTCTCAACGCGGAGCACTCGCGGCAGTTCATGAGCCAGGTGGCCGAGGAGTGGGGCAGCTGAGATCCGCACGTTGAACGGGGCGGGGCCCGGTGAGGGCCCGATGGGCCCGGTGGCGGCCCGGTGGCGTGAAAGTGGCGCACCGTACACCCGAGGCCGCTGTCTGGGAAGAGGCGCCTGGAATATGCCATCCGGTCGAGTGAACAGGCCATTCATCAGGTGATGTTGGCGCGTAACGTCGAGATCGCTTCGGGAAACCGGCGTTGAAACGACAGACAGCATTCACAGGCATCGGAGTAATCATGGCTATTCACCAGGGAAAGACCACGTGGCGGAAGTCCTCCCACTCGCTCGCCAACGGCGACTGCGTGGAGGTCGCCTCCCCTCTCCCGCAGGCCATCGCGGTCCGTGACTCCAAGGACCCGCAGGGACCCACCCTCACCTTCACCCCCCACGCCTGGTCCTCGTTCGTGACGACCGTCAACGACGGCTCGTACGACCTCTGACCCCGGCGTTCCGTTCCGGCTCTGATTGACCATCCATACGCAGTTCCGCGCACAGCCCTCTCGTCTGAAAGCCGTCGTGGCCGAGGGGGCTTGCCATCACCCCCCACAGGCACCGTGCGGGCGGCTTCCGCGCCTCCACGGTCGTCGTCAGCGCAGTTCGTCCACGTAACGATCGGTGCCGGGGACGGTCGGGATGAAGGGGGCGGCGAGTTCGACCCGGCCGAGGCCGGTGCGTTCGACGTCCGCCCCGCGCCCGGCGAAGTGTTCCTCCCAGCAAACGCGTGGGTCGCGCTCGAGGAACCACAGCAGGGTCAGCCGGGTGTCCACTCCCTCGACCTGCGGCACATAGCTCATGCGGTCACCGGGCAGCGGTGTCGGCCGGAAGACGGTGACCATCGCGGCCGGGGATCCGGTGAGGCGCTCCGGGAGCCGCTCGGTGCCCAGCCACCGCAGCAGTTCTTCCCGCTCGCGCGGCCCGTTCGCGTCGATGACCTCCAGGACCAGGCCCGCGTAGGGGTGGTCGAGCGCATGGAAGTCCCGCGGCCCCTCGGCGCCGTCCCGGTAGACCGTCGCCTCGTGGTCCTGGAAGGCCGTGAAGACATGGCGGCGGGCCTGGTGGACGCGGCCGTCGCGATGCAGCCGCTTGTTGATGCCGACGGTCCACCGCATGTGCTCGTCGTAGCGCCCCTCGGTGATCCAGTAGACCGACAGATAGCAGCCGGCGGTGACCGGCCGGGCGACGGCGGACTCCGCCGGGTGACGCAGCTCCCGCAGCTCCCGGGTGGCCACCCAGCGGCGGCCGGCGTAGATCCACGGCATGGCCATGGCGCCGGCGATGAAGTGATCGTCCTCGTACCAGCGGTTGTACGCGCGCTCCTGGCCCGGGTCCGGCTCGACCAGGGTGATCAGGGCGTGCCCGGGGCGCACCCCGTAAGGCCCGACGGAGGCCAGCTCGCCGTAGACCCGGGCGCGGGTGTCGTCATTCGTCATGACCCACAGGTCTAGCTGACATAGCGTCAAATGGGGAGACGTCGGCAGAGGCGGGCGAGGTATGGCGCCACCGCGGCGCGCGGACCTACCCTGAATACCACCTGACGTCACGTCAGTTCTGCTGTCACGGGAGGTGCCGTCCCATGCTGCTGCGCGGCAAGACCGTACTCGTGTCCGGCGTCGGCCCCGGTCTCGGCGGGCAGGTGGCGGCGGCGTGCGTCCGCGACGGGGCCCGGGTCGTCCTCGGCGCCCGGACCGCGGCGAACCTCGCCCGGACCGCCGCGGCCATCGACCCGTCGGGCGAACGCACGGCCCGTCTCGCCACGGACATCACCGACCAGACCCAGTGCGACGCCCTCGCCGGCGCCGCCACCGACCGCTTCGGGCGTCTCGACGCGGTCGTCCACGTCGCGGCCCTGGACCGGCACTTCGGCGGCCTGGAGGACGCGGACTTCGCGGCGTGGCGGCAGGTGCTCGACGTCAATCTCCTCGGCGCGCTGCGGCTGACCCGCGCCTGCTTGCCGGCGCTCGGGAAGCGGGGCGGCTCGGTCGTCCTCATCGGCACCCAGTCCTCGGTGGCCGCACCCACCCAGGTCCGCCAGACCGCGTACGCCGCGTCCAAGGGCGCCCTCGTCTCGGCGATGTACTCGCTGGCGCGCGAGCTGGGCCCGCGCCGCATCCGGGTCAACACCGTGCAGCCCGGCTGGATGTGGGGGCCGCCGGTGCGTGAGCACGTCCGGCGCACCGCCCTGAGCGAGGGGGTGCCCGAGGAGGTCGTACGGGCCCGGCTCACCGACCGGATGGCGCTGCCGGACCTCGCGACGGACGGGGACGTGGCGGAGGCCGTCGTCTTCCTGGCCTCCGACCGCGCGCGGGCGATCACCGGTCAGTCGCTGCTGGTGAACGCCGGGGAAGTGATGCGCTGACCCGCGCGGCGGGCCGGATCACACCGGGTGGTTCGCGCTCGGCCCCCGCGCCGAGCGCGTCCCGCTCACTCCTTCAGTCCTTCGCGGGCCGGACCGTGCTCATGATCTTGTCGATCTGGGCCTCGGTCAGCGCGTCGGGGACGCCCTGGTCGGCGTAGATCACCCAGCCGTGGAAGGTGCCGTCCGGCAGCTTCTGGGCGATGCTCTTCACGATCGCGGTGGGCGGGACGCAGTCGCTCGGGCGGTTCTTGACGGTCACCTTGGCGGTGGCGGTCCAGCCCTCGATGCCGTTGGCCTTCCAGGCCTTCTCGTCCTTGATCTCGATCTTGGGCTTGTTGCTCAGGCCGCCGTAGGCCATCATGCCCCAGTTGCCCGCCCAGTTGCGGGCGTTCTCCTTGAGGTCCAGGTCCTTGCCGCCGCCCGTGGTGCCGACGGAGGCGAGCTGACCCTTGCCCGCCTCACCGATGGTGTCGGGGTTGGCGTTGGAGGAGCAGCCGCCCTCGCGGTAGCTCGCGATCTCCCGCATCACGACGACGGGCTTGCCGTTGTCCGTGTAGGAAATGGCGGTGCCCTGCGGGGCGACGTTCCACTTGTCGGCCTTGGCGGGCACGTCGTAGCGGTAGTTGTGCTCCTCGCTGGTCTGCGTCTGCCAGCCGGCGACCTTCGGCGGCGGGCCGGACGGGCTCGTCCCGCCGTTGCCCGGGGTGGGCTCCTGGGTCGGCTGCGCCGGGGCGCCGGAGGCCTGCGGGCCGCCCTTGCCCGCCTCGGGCTTCTCCTCGTCGCCGCCGTTGAACAGGAAGAACGCACCGCCGCCGATGACGGCCAGCGCCACGACGCCGCCGATGACGGCGAGCATCGTCTTGTTGCGGCCGCCACCACGCGGCGGCTCCGGCTGCGGTGGAGCCTGCTGGTACTGCGGGGGCATCTGCTGGTGCTGGGGCGGCTGCGCACCGTACGGCTGCGGAGGCTGCGGAGGCATCCCGTGCTGCTGCTGGGGCGGCTGCGGCGGCATCCCCTGCGGGGGCTGCGGAGGCGTCTGCTGGTGCTGGGGCTGCTGCGGGGGCAGTGACACCGCCGGCTGCTGGGCGGTGGGCGTCCACGCGGGCGGCGGACCGAAGCCCTGCTGCGGGGGCTGAGGGGGCTGCCCGCCCTGGGGCTGCTGGGGATCCTGCGGGTTCTGTGGCCAAGACATGGCCGACACCCTATGCATGATCCGTCGCCGCCCGGCCAGCGAGCGGCGACAAATCGGCAACAAGCAGGCGCCGGGCCCGTGCGCTACTCCCCCAGCACCGGCAGCAGGTCCGGAAGGTGACCGTCGGAGGCGAGCGCCGCGGCCTGCCGCTCCTCGGACACCTCGCCGTAGAGCGTCGTACGCGGCCGGGACGGGCGGCCCGCGGCCTCCGCGATGGCGACGAGATCCTGGATCGAGCGGTACGAACCGTAGGAGGAGCCCGCCATCCGGGAGATGGTCTCCTCCATCAGCGTGCCGCCCAGGTCGTTGGCGCCCGAGCGCAGCATCTCGGCCGCGCCCTCGGCGCCCAGCTTCACCCAGCTCGTCTGGATGTTCGTGATGTGCGGGTGGAGCAGCACCCGGGCCATCGCCGTGACCGCGCGGTTGTCCCGGGTGGTGGGGCCGGGGCGGGCGATGCCGGCGAGGTAGACGGGGGCGTTGGTGTGGATGAAGGGCAGGGTCACGAACTCGGTGAAGCCGCCGGTCTCCTGCTGGATCGCGGTGAGCTGCCGGAAGTGTCCCAGCCAGTGGCGGGGCTGGTCCACGTGCCCGTACATCATCGTGGAGGAGGACCGGATACCCAGCTCGTGTGCGGTCCGGACGACCTCGACCCAGGTGGCGGTCGGCAGCTTGCCCTTGGTGAGGACCCAGCGGACCTCGTCGTCGAGGATCTCGGCGGCGGTGCCCGGGATGCTGTCGAGCCCGGCTTCCTTGGCCGCGGTCAGCCACTCCCGGATGGACAGGCCGGTGCGCGTCGCGCCGTTGACGACCTCCATCGGCGAGAAGGCGTGCACATGCATGCCCGGGACGCGCTCCTTCACCGCCCGGGCGATGTCGAAGTAGGCCGTGCCGGGCAGGTCGGGGTGGATCCCGCCCTGCATGCAGACCTCGGTCGCGCCGACCTGCCAGGCCTGCTCGGCGCGGTCGGCGACCTGGGAGAGCGAGAGGGTGTAGGCGTCGGCGTCGGTGCGCCGCTGCGCGAAGGCGCAGAAGCGGCAGCCGGTGTAGCAGACGTTGGTGAAGTTGATGTTCCGCGTGACGATGTAGGTGACGTCGTCGCCGACGGTGGCGCGGCGCAGGTCGTCGGCGATGCGGCAGAGGGCGTCGAGGGCGGGGCCGTCGGCGTGCAGGAGGGTCAGGGCCTCGGCGTCGGTCAGCCGGGTGGGGTCGTCGGCGGCCTGCTTCAGCGCCTGCTTGACGTCGCCGTCGAGCCGGGAGGGGACCATGCCGGGGGCTGCGGCCTCGCGGAGCGCCTCCCAGTCGCCGTACACCTCGTCGAAGTCGTCGCGGCGGTCCGCGGTGCGGCCTTCGGTGTCGATGGTGTGGTGCAGGTCCGTGCGCCCCGCGGCGACGAACACGTCCTCGGGCTCCTGCCAGGGGTGGCCCTCGATGACGGCGTCCTCGCGGGCCAGGCCGGTGGCCGAGTCGGCGAGGGCGCGGACGTGCGGCAGCAGACGGGGGTCGAGCCAGGGCTCGCCGCGCTGGATGAACTCGGGGTAGACCGCGAGGCGTTCGCGCAGCTCGAAGCCGGCGGCGGCCGAGTGCTCGGCGAGTTCGTCGATGTGCGGCCAGGGGCGCTCGGGGTTGACGTGGTCCGGGGTGACCGGGGAGACGCCGCCCCAGTCGTCGATGCCGGCGCCGATGAGCCGCGCGTACTCCCCGGCGACCAGGTTGGGCGGGGCCTGGAGGCAGGCGGAGGGGCCCATGATGTGCCGGGCGACGGCGACGGTGGCGACCAGTTCGTCCAGCTCGGCGTCCGGCATGCCGCGCATCGCCGTGTCCGGCTTGGCGCGGAAGTTCTGCAGGATGAGTTCCTGGATGCCGTGGTAGGCGCGGGAGATCCGGCGCAGCGCGAACAGCGACTCGGCGCGCTCCTCGTACGTCTCGCCGATGCCGATCAGCAGGCCGCTGGTGAAGGGGACGGAGCTGCGCCCCGCGTCCTCCAGGACGCGCAGCCGGACGGCCGGCTCCTTGTCCGGGGAGCCGTGGTGAGGGCCGCCGGGCTCGCTCCACAGCCGGGTGGCGGTGGTCTCCAGCATCATGCCCATGGAGGGCGCCACGGGCTTGAGCCGCTGGAAGTCCGTCCAGGTCATGACGCCGGGGTTGAGGTGCGGCAGCAGCCCGGTCTCCTCCAGGATGCGGATGGCCATCGCTCGCACGTAGGCGATGGTGTCGTCGTACCCCTCGGCCTCCAGCCACTCGCGCGCCTCGGGCCAGCGGTCCTCGGGCTTGTCGCCGAGGGTGATCAGCGCTTCCTTGCAGCCCATTTCGGCGCCGCGGCGGGCGATGTCCAGTACCTCGTCCGGGGACATGAACATCCCGTGGCCGGCGCGGCGGAGCTTGCCGGGGACGGTGGCGAAGGTGCAGTAGTGGCACTTGTCGCGGCAGAGGCGGGTGAGCGGGATGAAGACGCTCTTGGAGTAGGTGATGACGCCGGGGCGGCCGGCGGCTTCGAGGCCCGCGTCCCGCACGCGCGCGGCGGACGCGCACAGGTCCGCCAGGTCCTCGCCGCGTGCCTGGAGCAGCACCGCGGCCTCGGTGACGTCCAGCGCGACCCCGTCGCGGGCCCGCCTGAGCGCGCGACGCATGGCGTTCGCGGTCGGTGCTGCCTGCTCGGGTCCCTGCGCGCTCGAAGTCATTGTCCGAGCATACGAGCGGGAACCGACAACTCCAGAGGGCGCCCGGGTGGATCCGTGTGCCACTGATCACGTCAGACGGAGGCACCCTCCGGCATGCGTTCAGTACCCGGGGAACAGCGCCTGACCAGCGGCGCCGAACGGGCGGACGGAAGGGCTCGGGCCGGCCCCGCCTAGAGGAATTCGGCCAGCGCGTCCAGGGCCCGCACCACGACCGCGTCGTCGGCCGAGGGCAGCCCCACCACGACCTCTTCGATGCCCTGGTCGGCGAGGTGCGCGAGCTTCTCGGCCGAGGGGTGCACGGCGTACGGCACGACCACCGGCTCCCCGGGCCGCCCGGCCGCCCGCCACGCCCGGCGCAGCGCGGGCAGCGCCTCGCCCAGACCGCCGCCGCCGACGGGCAGCCAGCCGTCCGCGTACTCCGCGACGTGGGAGAAGAGCCCCGGCCCGGCGCCTCCGCCGATCAGGGTGCGCGGCCCCACGAGCGGCTCCGCGCCCTCCCGGGAGCGCGGCGCCCGGACGGGCTTGGGGTGCGCGAGGCTCGCCCGGACGGAGCCGAACTCGCCCGCGTAGGCCGTCGGTTCCTCGGTCCACAGCGCGCGCATCAGGGCCATCCGGTCCCGTACCAGCCGCCTCCGCGAGCTCCACTCCACGCCGTGGTCGTCGGCCTCTTCCACGTTCCACCCGAAGCCGACGCCGAGGGTGAACCGGCCGTCGCTCACGAAGTCGAGCGAGGCGACCTGTTTGGCGAGCACGATCGGATCGTGCTGGGCCACCAGCGTGACGCCCGTGCCGATCGCGAGCCGCTCGGTGACGGCCGCGGCCTGCGCGAGCGCGACGAACGGGTCCAGGCCCCGGCCGTACTCGCGCGGCAGCGGGTCGCCCCCGGGCCACGGGGTCCGGCGGCAGGCCGGGATGTGGGTGTGCTCGGGCAGGAAGAGACCGGCGAAGCCGCGCTGCTCCAGCTCCCGGGCGAGCCGGACCGGGCTGATCGTCTCGTCGGTGAGGAAGATCGTGGTGGCGATCCGCATGCGGTGGCACCTCCGTCGTGGCGTGTCCCAACCGTATGCTCTACCACCCTCCGGCGGTCCGCGCGACAAGCGGACGAGCGCCGAGGGACACCCGGCGGCGGCAACCGGCCGCCGCACCCCGCCCACGGCCGACCGCGCGCCGCAACTCACCCGTCCGTACCCGTTCCCCTGTGCGCCACCCGGGCGTACAACGATGACGGGGCGACCCTTCCGACCCAGGGGGCCACGGATGCACCGACGCGAAATGCTCAGGATGGCGGCTGTCGCGGGCGCGGCGGGCGTGCTTACGCTCGACGGTGTGACGTTCGCCCACGCCGACGGGCCCGGTGGGGCCCGTGGCCGCCCCGCGTCCGAGACCCGCAAGGTCACCGGCCGGCTGCCGACCGGTGCGCCCGACTTCGTCCACCTCCCCGTGGAAGTGCCGCGCGGTGTCCGCGAGATCGCCGTCTCCTACACCTACGACAGACCCGCCGTACCGGCCGGGGTCCAGGGCAACGCCTGCGACATCGGCATCTTCGACGAGCGGGGCACGGAGCTGGGCGGGCCCGGCTTCCGGGGCTGGTCGGGCGGCGCCCGTACGGAGTTCGCGATCAGCGCCGAGCGGGCCACCCCCGGCTATCTCGCGGGCCCGGTCCGGCCCGGCACCTGGCACGTCGTCCTCGGCCCGTACACGGTGGCGCCGCAGGGCCTGGCGTACGAGGTGACGGTCACCCTGCGGTACGGGCCGCCGGGCGTCACCCCGGCGCCGGTGTATCCGCCGCAGCGCGCCAAGGGGCGCGGCCGCGCCTGGTACCGGGGCGACAACCACCTGCACAGCGTGCACTCCGACGGCAAGCGGACCCCCGCCGAGGTCGCCGCGGCGGCGCGGGCCGCCGGGCTGGACTGGATCACGACGACCGAGCACAACACCACGTCGTCGCACGGCGCGTGGGAGGGGTTGTGGGCGGACGACTTCCTCATCCTGACCGGCGAGGAGGTGACGACCCGCAACGGCCACGTCGTGGCGCTCGGCATCGACCCCGGCGTGTTCGTCGACTGGCGCTACCGGGCCCGCGACAACGCCTTCGGCCGGTTCTCCCGCCGGATCCGCCAGGCGGGTGGGCTCGTCGTCCCCGCCCACCCGCACGCCACCTGTGTCGGCTGCAACTGGAAGTTCGGGTTCAACGAGGCCGACGCGGTGGAGGTCTGGAACGGCCCGTACACCCCGGACGACGAGATCGCCCTCGCGGAGTGGGACAACGCCCTGGTCGCCGCGGTCCGGCGGGGCAGGCCCTGGCTGCCCGCGATCGGCAACAGCGACGCGCACCGCGAGCCGCAGGTCGTCGGCCATCCGCAGACCGTCGTCCTGGCCGAGGACCTGTCCCGGACCGCCCTGCTGGCCGGCATCCGGGCCGGCCGCTGCTGGATCGCGGAGTCCTCGGCCGTCGGTCTGTCCTTCTCCGCCTCCGGCGGGCGCGGCGCCCACGCGGGCATCGGCGAGCGGCTGCGCGTGGACCGGGACGCGCCCGTCACCGTCCGGCTGGACGTCACCGGGGCGGCGGGCTGTTCGGCCTCGTTCGTCACCGACCAGGGCCGGCTGTTCACCACCCCGGTGCCCGCCGACGGGAAGGTGGAGTGGCGGACGACCGCCTCGTACGCCGCGTACGTCCGGGCGGAGGTCCGCCACCCGCCCGCCGACGGCGGGGCGGGGGCGTTTGCCGCGCTGACGAATCCGGTCTTTTTGGGGTGGGCTTAGCCTGGCCGGCTGATGGCGGCTGAGCTCAGCCGGAAACAAGCCCGTCCGGCGATTGAGGACACGGCACAGCAGCTCGTCCGGCGCTTGGGGACGCGCCGCAGGGCGCTCGCCGCCGCAGGCGGCACAGGCAGCACAGGCGGCCCGCAGCCGAGGACCGGCCGGCCGGACCCTAGTCCTCCACGACCAGGGCTGGGGTGGACCGGGTGAGCACTTCGCCCCGGAAGAACGCGGGGCTGCGGCGCCGCATCACCAGCATGATGACCACGCCGACCAGCAGCAGGCCCACGCCGATGACGAAGACCGAGCCGACCCCGAGGACGGAGCTGCCGCTGCCGTAGGAGGGGTCCCACATGTCGTACAGGGTCTTGCCGAAGACGGCCGCCAGCAGCAGGCCGCCCAGCACCGGGAAGACGCCCTTGAAGAACGCGTCGCGCACCGACCGGCGCAGCTCGGCGCGGAAGAACCAGGCACAGGCGAAGGCCGTGATCGAGTAGTAGAAGCAGATCATCAGGCCGAGGGCGTAGACGGTGTCGATCAGGACGTTCTGGCTGAGGAAGCTCATCACCGCGTAGAAGACGCCGGTGGCGACGCCCGCCGCGATGGTGGCGAGGCCCGGGGACTTGAAGCGCGGGTGGATGCGTGCGAAGGAGGGCGGCAGCGCCTGGTAGGCGCTCATCGCCAGGACCGTGCGGGCGACCGGGATGAAGGTGGTCTGGAGGCTGGCGGCGGCGGAGGCGAGGACGGCCACGAAGAGCAGGACGCCCAGGGCCGTGCCCATGACGGGGTCGGCGAGTGCCGCGAAGACGTTGTCGGAGGTCTCGGGGTTGCCGAGGCCGGTGCCCTGCTCGCCGACGCCGGAGAACATCTGGGCGGCGACGGCGGTCAGCAGATACGAGCCGACGAGGACGACCATGGCGACGAGCGCGGCCCGGCCGGGGGTCCTGGCGCTGCCCTCGGTCTCCTCGTTGACCGTCAGACAGGCGTCCCAGCCCCAGAACATGAAGATCGACAGGGACAGTCCGGCGGTGAAGGCCGCGAAGGACTGCACGGCGAAGGGGTTCATCCACGACCACGAGAAGTCGATGGAGCCGGGCAGGTCGCCGGAGCGGGCCTTGGAGATGGCCATCGCGATGAATACGGCGAGCACGGCCAGTTGGAGTCCGACGAGCGCGTACTGCACACCCTTGGTCGCGGTCATGCCGCGATAGCTGACGGCGGTCGCGACAGCGATGAAGGCCAGGCAGGTCAGGACGTGGACGGGCCGGTTGTCGTCCAGCGCGGCGAGCGCGTCACTGCCGGTGAGTTCACCCAGCAGCAGATAGAAGAAGGAGGTCGCGACACCGGCGAGATTGGACAGCACGATGATCGTCGCGATGACCAGACCCCAGCCGCACATCCAGCCGACGCGGGGGCCGAAGGCCCGCACCGTCCAGGTGAAGGAGGTGCCGCAGTCGGGGATCGCCTTGTTCAGCTCGCGGTAGGCGAAGGCGACGAGCAGCATCGGCAGGAATCCGGCCAGGAAGACGGCGGGCATCTGCACGCCGACCTGGCCGACGGTCGGGCCGAGGGTGGAGGTCAGGCAGTAGACGGGCGCGACGGTGGAGATACCGATGACGGCACTGCCGAGCAGCCCGACGGAATTGCCGCTGAGCCCCTTGGTACGCACTTCTCCCGCGTCACCGGCTTGATCAACGCCGCCGCGGGCGACGCTCATTACCGTGTCTCCGGCCCGGGGCCGTGGATGTACCTGAACCATGGGCAGGACGTTAAGTGCTGCTGTTTCCGCATCCGGAGGGTTGCGGTCCAGGGGAAGCGCCTTGAACGTATGCGCCGATTCGGGGAGTTGACCTGACAAAGAAAGGCGAAGCGTGGGTTACGGCAGGTAACACCAAGGGGTAAACCCGAGGTGACCGGATTGCGGGAACCGCAGCAGCGCACCTTTTGTCCGGGTTCAAAAATTTCCCGTGCCCCGTGCGCGAGCCCCGGCCGTCTCAGTGGGTGGTCCCCACCGTCTCGGTGTCCCGCCCCGACCGCAGCACCACCCCGGGCACCGCGCCGGTCGTCACGTCGTGCCGGACCGTCTCGACGCCGTTCACCCGCACGCTGACCACCCCGCGCGCCCGGGCGTCCAGCCGGGGGCCGTCGCCCGGCAGGTCGTGGACGAGCGTGGCCGGGCCCGCGTCGATCCGGTCCGGGTCGAAGAGCACGAGGTCCGCGTGCCAGCCCCGCGCGATCCGGCCGCGGCCGCGCAGCCCGAACAGCCGCGCCGGGTCGTCCGTCAGCATCCGCACGGCCCGCTCCAGGGGCACCAGCTTCCGGCCGCGCAGACAGTCCCCGAGGAAACGCGTCGTGTACGGCGCCCCGCACATCCGGTCCAGATGCGCCCCCGCGTCCGAGCCGCCGAGCAGCACGTCCTCGTGCTCCCAGGTGCGCCGCCGCAGCTCCCAGCTGGCGGGGTCGTTGTCCGTCGGCATCGGCCACAGGACCGTGCGCAGCTCGTCGGCGGCGCAGATGTCGACCAGGCACGTGAAGGGGTCCGTGCCGCGCTCGGCGGCGATGTCGCGCACGACCCGGCCGGTCAGGCCCTCGTTCTCCTTCGCGTAGGTGTCGCCGATCACGTACCGCCCGAAGTCGGCCAGCCGCCGGAAGACCCCGGCCTCCTCGCTGTGCGCGCACCGCAGCAGCTCCGCCCGGACGGACGCCTCGCGCAGAGCGGCGATGCGCCGCGCCACGGGCAGGGCCAGGGTCTCGCCCCAGCCGGGGATGAGGTTCAGGGCGCAGAAGGTGCCGAGCGACATGTTCATGGGGGTCAGGATGGGCATGGTCAGCGCGACGATCCGGCCGCCCGCCGCGCGGGCCCGCGCACTCGCGGCGAGCTGGCGCGGCACGCGCTCGGGGACGGCGGCGTCGATGGTGAGGACGTTCCAGTTCAACGGGCGCCCGGCGGCGGCCGTCATCCCCACCAGGAGGTCGATCTCCTCGTCCGCGAACCGGTCCAGGCACCCGGCGACAATGGCCTCGATCTGGGTGCCCTCGTGCTCGCCGACGGCCCGGGACAGCGCGAGCAGCTCCTCGGGGAGCGCGTGCCGGGAGGCCACGGGCCGGCCGTCGCCGTCGGTGTGGGTGGTCGACTGGGTGGTGGAGAGCCCCCAGGCACCCGCGTCCATCGCCTCGTGGAGCAGGGTGAGCAGCTGCTTCGACTGCTGCGCGTCGGGTCTGCCGCCCACGGCAGCGGGGCCCATCACATGCCGGCGCAGCGCGCAGTGTCCCACCATGAACCCGGCGTTGACGGCGATCCGGCCGTCCAGGGCGTCGAGGTACTCGCCGAAGGACGACCAGGTCCAGGGCGCGCCCTCCTCCAGGGCCGTCAGCGACATGCCCTCGACCTTGCTCATCATCCGCCGGGTGTAGTCGGCGTCCGCGGGGCGGCCGGGGTGGAGCGGGGCGAGACTGAAGCCGCAGTTGCCGCCGACGACGGTGGTCACGCCGTGGCTCATGGACGGGGTGGCGTAGGGGTCCCAGAAGAGCTGCGCGTCGTAGTGGGTGTGCGGGTCGATGAACCCCGGTGCGAGGACGAGCCCCCGCGCGTCCTCCTCGGTCCGTGCCCGGCGGTTCACCCGCCCGCCGACCACCGCCGTCGTGCCGACCACCGCGATCCGCCCGTCCTCGATGCCGACGTCCGCGACGAACGGGGGTGCCCCGGTGCCGTCGACGACGGTGGCGCGCCGGATCAGGTGGTCGAGCATGGTGGGTCCTCTCTGCGGTCCGGGGCGGAGGCTGCCGACGGTCAGAGGGCGAGAAGGGCCGGGCGGTGTGCGGGCGCGGTGCACGCGCGCGTGGGCTCCGGTGCACGGACGCGGGGCACGCGCGCGTGCCGGGAAGGGCCGGGGCGGCGGCCCGGGAGGCGCCGCCCCGGTGCGGGTGGGCGTCCGCTCAGGACCCGGCGGCCTGGCGGAAGCGCGTGGTGCGGTGCACGGGGTCCGTGTCGATCTTCGGGATGACGTGCTCGCCGATCAGCCGGATGCTCTCCATGGTGTGCTCGTACGGCACCCCGATCGGCAGGCCGAACGACAGCTGGTCCGCGCCCGCCTGCTCCCAGCGCTTGCACTGGCGGAAGACCTCGTCGGGGTCGCCGCAGATCATCAGCTCCTCAGCGATGAGCAGCTCGATGATCTCCTCGGTGTACTCGGGCAGCAGCTCCGGCCACTCGGGGATGCCCTCGGGCCGGGGGAAGGTGTCGTGGTAGCGGAAGAGCAGCGACTGCAGATGGTTCAGCCCGCCGTTCACCGCGATCTCGACGGCCTTGGCGTGCGTCTCCGCGCAGATCGCGGTCGAGGTCACCATCACGTTGTCGTTGACGAAGGCCCCGACGGGCTCCGCCTGCTCGACCGCCGTCTTGTAGGACTCGACGACCCACTCCATGTCGGAGACCTTCTGCACGCTGAAGCCCAGCACGCCCAGCCCCTTGCGGCCCGCCATGGCGTACGAGGACGGCGACCCGGCGGCGTACCACATCGCCGGGTGGGAGGGCCCGTACGGCTTCGGCAGGATCTTGCGGGCGGGCAGGGACCAGTGGGTGCCCTGGAAGCCCTCGTACTCCTCCTGGAGCCACATCTTGGGGAACTCGGCGATGGTCTCTTCCCAGATCTCCTTGGTGTGGTTCATGTCGGTGACGCCCGGCAGGAATCCGAGGATCTCGTGGCTGCCCGCGCCCCGCCCGGACCCGAACTCGAACCGCCCGCCCGAGAGGTGGTCGAGCATGGCGACCTTCTCGGCGACCTTGGCGGGGTGGTTGACCTGGGGCAGGGGGTTGAAGATCCCCGAGCCGAGGTGGATGCGCTCGGTCGCGTGCGCGAGGTAGCCGAGGAAGACGTCATTGGCGGAGAGGTGCGAGTACTCGTCGAGGAAGTGGTGCTCGGAGGCCCAGGCGTATTTGAAGCCCGACGCGTCCGCCTGGATGACGTACTCGGTCTCCTCCATCAGCGCGTGGTGCTCGGCCTCGGGGTCGACCGCCGAACGGCTCGCCGGCACATATCCCTGCACAAAGATCCCGAATTCCACGGAGGTTCACCGTCCCTGTGATTCTGACGCATCGTCAGGTACGCAGACTCTGGCACCGGTGACAGAGGGCGTCAAGACGGCCGGACGGGGCCCGGGGCGACCCCTGCGGCGGGCTCTCGCCATGACCCGTCATGAGGGGAGCGGCACTCCCGCCAGCCATCCGCCGTCGATGACGACCGGCTGTCCGGTGAGGTACGAGGAGTCGTCCGACGTCAGGAACAGCGCCGCGCGCGCCACCTCCTCCGGCCGTCCGAGCCGCCCCAGCGGCACCAGCTTGCGGAACATCTCCTCCAGACCCGCTCCCGCCCCACCGCCCGGGTTCGTCATCGGGGTGTCGATCCCGCCCGGGCACAGCGCGTTGACCCGGATGCCCCGGCCCGCCAGCTCCAGCGCCGCCACCCGCGTCATGGCCACGACGGCGCCCTTGGTCGCCGCGTAGGCGGTGAGGGTGGCCAGGCCCGCCAGGGCCACGTACGAGGCCGTGTTGACGATCGTCCCGCCCCCCGCCGCCGCCAGCTCGGGCGCCGCGGTCCGCATCCCCAGGAACGGGCCGATCTGGTTGACCCGGACGACCTCCTGGTACACGGCGAGAGAGGTGCGCTCCAGCTCGCCGTGGCGCAGGATGCCGGCGTTGTTGACCAGCCCGTCCAGCCTGCCGAAGCTCTCCTTCGCGAGGGCGACGGCCGCCGCCCAGTCCGCCTCCTCACCCACGTCGAGGTGGACGTAGCGGGCGCACTCCCCCAGGTCCTTCGCCACGGCCGTGCCCGCGTCGTCCAGGACGTCGGCGAGGACCACCTTCGCCCCTTCGGCCGCGAAGAGCCGCGCTTCCCACTCGCCCTGTCCCCGCGCCGCGCCGGTGATGAGCACGACGCGCCCGTCCAGCTTGCCCATGACGTTCCCCTTCGGGTCCTGGTCGGCGGCTCACCCGCCGTTTCGTCTGCCGTCTGCGGCGGCCGGCGCCCTGCGGGCGCGTCCTCAAACGCCGGACGGGCTGGTTCGGGCTGAGCTCAGCCGAAACCAGGCCCGTGCGGCGCTTCCGGACACGTCCTAGTCGTCGAGATGCGGAGCCACCGCATCCGCGAAGCCCGCCATCTGGTCGAGGAGTTCGGGCAGGTCGCGACAGCGGAAGCGCACCTGGATCTGGTCCGCGCCGATCGCCCGGTAGGCGCGCAGCGACTCCGCGAGCGCTTCCGGGCTCCCGGTCAGCGTGCGCGGGCCGGTGTCCCAGCCGGGCGTGCCCACGTACAGCGGCTCGGTGATGGCCCCGATCGCGAAGGGCCCGTCCTTTCCCGCTTCGGCGCGCAGCCGCCGCAGCCGGGCCACGCGGCTCGGCAGCTGCCCGCGGCGGTCGCCCTGCGACAGCCAGCCGTCGCCCTTGAGCGCCGCCCGGCGCAGGGCGACGGCGGAGGAGCCGCCCACCCAGAGCGGCGGCCGGGGCGTCCGCGCCGGCCGCGGGGCCTGGCCGAGGCCGTGGAAGGAGAACCGCTCGCCGTGGAACTCGGGGTACTCCCCCGGTCCCAACGCCGCCTTCAGCGCGTCGATCGTCTCGTCCAGGACCGCCCCGCGCTGCCCGAAGTCCGCGCCCAGCGCCGCGAACTCCTCCTCGACGTGACCCGCGCCGACCCCGAGGACCAGCCGTCCTCCCGAGAGCCGGTCCACCGTCGCGTACTGCTTCGCGGTGATCAGCGGGTGCCGCAGTCCGGCGACGGCCACATGGCTCATCAGCAGGGTCCGCTCGGTGGCGGCGGCGAGGAAGGCGAGGGTGGCCACGGGGTCGTACCAGACGGTGCCCATGGTGGTGGCGAGGCGCGCGGGGACGGCCACGTGGTCGCAGGTCGCGAGGTAGGCGAACCCGAGCCGGTCGGCGGTCCGGGCGATCTCCAGCAGCTCGGCGGGCCCGGCGGCGGCCTCCCAGGGCTCGGCGTAGAGGGTGCTCTGCGACTGGACGGGCAGCTGCATGCCGTACGACAGCCGGTCCGGCGGCAGGACGCGCAGTCCGTGGCGGGGGCCGCGCTCCCCGCCCGGCGGCGGCGGGTCAGGCACGGCCCGCTCCCGCCCACAGTCCGTCCGGGGTGAGCCCCAGCAGGTCGATCGCGTTGCCCCGCACGATGCGTTCGACCACCTCGGGCGCCAGGTGCCCCATCTGCTCCTCGCCGATCTCCTTCGACCTGGGCCAGGTGGAGTCGGAGTGCGGGTAGTCGGTCTCGTACAGCACGTTCCGGTCCCCGATGGCGTCGAGGTTGCGCAGACCGAAGGCGTCGTCGAAGAAGCAGCCGTACACGTGCTCGGCGAACAGCTCGGACGGCGGACGGAGCACCTTGTCGGCGACGCCGCCCCAGCCCCGGTTCTCCTCCCAGACCACGTCCGCGCGCTCGAGAATGTACGGGATCCAGCCGATCTGGCCCTCGGCGTACATGATCCGGAGGTTCGGGAAACGGTCGAACTTCCCCGACATCAGCCAGTCGGTCATCGAGAAGCAGCAGTTGGCGAAGGTGATGGTCGAACCCACCGCGGGTGGTGCGTCGGCGGAGGTCGACGGCATGCGCGAGGAGGAGCCGATGTGCATGGCGATGACGGTCCCGGTCTCGTCGCAGGCGCGCAGGAAGGGGTCCCAGGCGTCGGTGTGGACGGACGGCAGCCCCAGGTGCGGCGGTATCTCGGAGAAACAGACGGCCCGCACCCCGCGCGCGGCGTTACGGCGCACCTCCTCGGCGGCCAGTTCCGCGTCCCACAGCGGTACGAGCGTGAGCGGGATCAGCCTTCCGTGCGCCTGGGGGCCGCACCACTCCTCGACCATCCAGTCGTTGTAGGCCCGTACGCCCAGCAGCCCGAGCTCACGGTCGCGTGCCTCGGTGAAGGTCTGCCCGCAAAAGCGGGGAAAGGTAGGAAAACAGAGCGCCGACTGCACGTGGTTGACGTCCATGTCGGCCAGCCGCTCCGGCACGCTGTAGGAGCCGGGCCGCATCTGCTCGTAGGTGATTCCTTCGAGCTTGATGTCATCCCTGGAGTATCCGACGGCGGTATCAAGCCGAGTGAGAGGACGGTGCAAATCCTCATAGACCCACCAGTCCGCCACCGGCCCGTCGTCACCGGGTGCGCCCATCTTCGGCGCGAACCTGCCGCCCACGAAGGTCATCTCCTTCAGCGGCGCCCGTACGATCCGGGGTCCGACGTCGTGGAATTTCGTCGGAAGTCGGTCCCGCCAGACGTTGGGGGGCTCGACCGTGTGGTCGTCCACCGAGATTATCTTCGGGAAGCTCTCCATGGCCGACACGGTAGCGCCGAACTGACGGACCGTCAGCTATGTGGTGAGGTGGTCCTTGGCAGGCCTTGTGGAGAGGCCGGACCCCTGCTGACGTAGAGGCCCCGAACAAGGCAGACTGGCCGGTGCGACCGAGCAGGACACAGGGGGTCACAATGGCCGGCGACACAGGGCACGGGCAGCAACTGCGCTTCACCGTGCTCGGGCCCGTCCGCGCCTGGCGCGGCGACGAACTGCTGCACAGCGGCTCACCCCAGCAGCGGGCGCTCCTCGCGGCGCTGCTGCTGCGCGGCGGCCGCACCGCCACCGCGCCCGAGCTCGTCGACGCCCTCTGGGGCGAGGAACCCCCGCACGCCGCCCTCGCCGCCCTGCGGACGTACGCCTCCCGGCTGCGCAAGGCGTTCGGCCCCGACGCCGACGCCCTGGTCAGCGAGTCCGGCGGCTACGCGATACGCGTCGGCGCCGGCGGCCTCGACATCGACACGGCCGAGCGCCTGGCCGCCGAGGCCGAGAAGGCCCGCGCCGCCGGCGACCGCTGCGGCGCCCGCCGGCTCATCAACGACGCGCTCGACGTCTGGGACGGCGAGCCGCTCGCGGGCCTGTCCGGCCCGTACGCCGACACCCAGCGCACCCGGCTGGAGGAGTGGCGCCTGAGCCTGCTGGAGACCCGGCTCGACCTGGACCTCGAGGTCGGCTGCCACGCCGAGGCCGTCTCCGAGCTGACCGCCCTGACCGCCGCGCACCCGCTGCGCGAGCGACTGCGGGAGCTCCTGATGCTCGCCCTCTACCGCAGCGGCCGCCAGGCCGAGGCCCTCGCCGTCTACGCCGACACCCGCCGGCTGCTGGCCGACGAGCTGGGCGTCGACCCCTGTGCCGAGCTCTCCGAGCTCCAGCAGCGCATCCTCCAGGCCGACGCCGACCTCACCATCCACTTCAGCGCGGACGACCGCCCCACCGCCGGGCCCGCCTTCGTACGCCCCGCCCAGCTCCCGGCGACCGTCTCCGACTTCACCGGCCGCACCGCCTTCGTCCACGAGCTGAGCGACCAGCTCGCCACCGCCGAGGGCCGCGTCATGGCGGTCTCCGCGGTCGCGGGCATCGGCGGCGTCGGCAAGACGACGCTGGCGGTGCACGTCGCCCACGCCGCCCGCCACCACTTCCCGGACGGCCAGCTGTATGTGGACCTCCAGGGCACCGGGCCCGTGGTCGCCGAGCCGGAGGCCGTGCTGGGCTCCTTCCTGCGGGCCCTCGGAATCCCCGACTCCGCCATCCCGGACGGTGTCGAGGAACGGTCCGCGCTCTTCCGCTCCACCCTCGACGGCCGCCGGGTGCTGACCCTGCTGGACAACGCCCGCGACGCCGCCCAGGTCCGCCCGCTGCTGCCGGGCACCGAGGGCTGCGCGGCGCTCGTCACCAGCCGCTCCCGCATGGTCGACCTCGCCGGCGCCCACCTCGTCGACCTCGATGTGATGAGCCCCGAGGAAGCACTCGTCCTCTTCACCCGCATCGTCGGCAACGAGCGCGTGGGCGCCGAGCGCGACGCCGCCATGGACGTCGTCGCCGCCTGCGGCTTCCTGCCGCTCGCCATCCGCATCGCCGCCTCCCGGCTGGCCGCCCGCCGCACCTGGACCGTCTCCGTCCTCGCCCGCAAGCTCGGCGACGAGCGCCGCCGCCTCGACGAGCTCCGGGCCGGCGACCTCGCCGTGAAGGCCACCTTCGAGCTCGGCTACGGCCAGCTGGAGCCCGCCCAGGCCCGCGCCTTCCGCCTCCTCGGCCTCGCCGACGGTCCCGACTTCTCGCTCGCCGCCGCGGCCGCCGTGCTCGATCTCGACCCCGACGACACCGAGGAACTGCTGGAGTCGCTGGTCGACACCTCGCTCCTGGAATCCGCGGCTCCGGGCCGCTACCGCTACCACGACCTCCTGCGTCTCTACGCGCGTGCGTGCGCCGAGCGCGACGAGCAGCCGCCCGCCGAACGGGACGCCGCGATGTCCCGCCTGCTGGACTTCTACCTGGCCACGGCGGCCGGCGTGTACGTCCTCGAGCGCCCCGGCGACCAGCTCCTCGCCCACCTCACGCCCACCACGCACCCGGGCCTGACCTTCACCGACCGGGGCGCGGCGAGCGACTGGCTCTTCGCCGAGGCCGGCTGTCTGCTCGCCTGCGTACGGCAGCACGCGAACACCACCGGCCTCACCCTGCGCCGCGCCGTCGACCTGCTGCTGGCCGCCAAGGACCTCGCCGAGTCGGGCGCCGACTCCCGCCAGTACGAGCAGGCCGCGACGGCCCTGCTGGCCGCCACCCAGGCGGCGGGCGACGGGCGGGCGGAAGGGCGCGCGCGGACCGTGCTCACCCATGTGCACAGCCTGGCGGGCCGGTTCGACCAGGCGGACGAGCAGGCCCGGCACGCCGTCCTGCTCGGCCGCGCCTGCGCCGACCCCATCCCCTGCTGCTACGCCTCGAACAACCGCGGCATCATCGCCATCTACCAGCACCGCCATCAGGACGCCGAGACCTACATCGGCCAGGCCCTCGCCGCGTTCCGCGCCGACGGCAACCGCCCCGGCGAGGCCAGCGCGCTCAGCAACCTCTCCCGGACGCACCTGGACATGGGCCGCATCCAGTCCGCGGTCAGCCTCGCCGAGCAGGCACTCGCCATCTACCGCGAGATCAACGTCTCCTGGCGGCACGCCAACGGCCTCTACGCCTACGGGGTGGCCCTGACCCGCGCCGGGCGACACGACGAGGCCCTGGCGCAGCTCACCGAGGCCCTGCCGGTCTTCCGGGACAACCGGCAGCGGCTGTGGGAGGGCATGACGCTCTTCCGGATGGCCGAGCTGTACTTCGCAGGCCGCAAGCCCGCCCAGGCGGCGGCCCACGCGGAGCAGGCCCTGGCGCAGCTGCGCGGCATCGGCGGGGAATGGCGGCGCGGCAATGTCCTGACCGTCCTCGGCCGCTGCCTCGACGCCCTGGGCCAGCCGGGGCGCGCCCACGCCTGCTGGGCGGAGGCACTGACCATCTTCGAGCAGCTCGGCTCGTCGGAAGCGGCGGACGTACGCGGGTTATTGGCTCCCGCGGCGGCGGCGTAGGGCGGGGCTGCTGCCGGGGGCGGCGCGTAGCGCTGTCGGCGCGAGGCGGCGTTCGGCGCGAGACTTCACCGGCGCGCGGCGTCCCGTTTCACGCCGGGTGCGCCACCGGTGGTGATGTCCGTACGCGGAGCCCCGTCGGCCGCATGTGAATGTTGTAGGGCGCACCGGGCGTATTTCCGGGGCGTATCGGGGGCGCGACGCCTGGCTTTCAGGGGCTTGTCGGCGGCGTTTCCAGCTGTGTCGCAGCCGGTCCGGAGGCCGTCCGCGGCCGTACAACCCCCGCCAAAACCCTTTCACGTGGCCGTTCATCGATCGTTTATCGCGGCACGCCAGTCTTATCCCTGTCGATCCGTCGCGTCGGGGGGCAGGCGGGTCGTAGGTGAGGCCTCACCTCTAGGGTGAACAGCCCTTATGCCCGTCCGGCGGTCCTCGGGGGAGTCGCCGGGCGGGTTACGCAATCCCCATCACACCAAACGACTCGCACTGACCAACGGAGTTGATCGCCATGAGCGACGACAAGAAGAAGACGCTCAAGCCCGTCATAGCCACACCGCAGGACGATCACGCCACCGGCGGCACGCTCGCCGCGCCGCTGGACGATCACGCGACGGGTAAGCCTCCGTTCGTGGTGCAGGACGATCACGCCACGACCGAGAAGCCTTTCTGAATCGAGCGCATCTGATCGAGCGCATCTGATCGGCCGGGAATCCCGACCCGGGGGGGCATGCGGAACTCCCGGCCGATCAGCAGTCCCTCCCGGTGGACCACGGGGGAAACACGGGGGAGCACGGGGGATCGAGGTCCACCGGGGGGACGCAGCACGGGGGACAACGGGGGACCGACAGGGGCCGGCGTCGACGGCACGGAGGGGGAGCCGTCGACGCGGGCCCCTGCGGCGTTGTCGCCCCCGCGGCGTACGGGCGTACGTGGGCCGGTGCCCATCACACCGCCCACGCCCGTACGCCGCGAAGCCACGACCTCGCGGGCCGCCCACTGTGGCGCGGATGCCCAACAGGCCCCGGAGGCACTGCTTTCCGGCCCAAAACCGCGTATGCCCGCTTCCCCGCCGATACGTTCACTGAGAAGTGCACAGCCACCCCCAGCAGAGGAGTCACCATGACGCGCACGATGACCCGTACCAAGAAGGCCTTCGCCATATTCGCCCTCGCGGCGGTCGGTGTGGCCGTCGCCGCCCTGCCGGCCGCGGCCGACGACCACACCACCTCCCAGGGGCGCGGCGTGCTGGCCCTGCAGTCGCCGGCGGGCAACGGCCCGCAGGACGACCACACCACCGGGGGCTCCGACGACCACACCACCGACGTCCGACTGGGCTGACGCGCGCCCGTCCACGTCGATCCGGTAAGGCTGTAAGGCCGCCGGCCGACCCGGTTCCGGCCCGTCCGGTTCCAGCCCGTCCGGTTCCGGCCTGTCGGGCGGTCGCTCCGGGCGGGCAGGCGCACGAAGCGCCCGGCATCGGCGAAGGGGCGCGCCCCGCGGGAGGCGCGGCCGGTCAGGAACATCGCGGCTCCGCCCGGTCGACACAGGGACCGGACGGGGTAGTACGTCCGCCCGACCGCGCCCTCCCGCCCTCCCCTTCAAGGGACCCTGCGTGGGGTGCGACATCAGGCCAAGGTGCGCACTACGCGCCCGTGCCCGGACCTTCCGGCGTGTGTGCCGCTCCCGTGGGCCCGCCGCGCTCCCGCAACTGCCCCTTGAGGACCTTCCCCGAGGCGTTGCGGGGTAGCCCGGTGACGAATTCGACCTCGCGCGGGACCTTGTAATTGGCCATCTGCCGACGGGCCCAGGCGATCAACGCAGCGGCCGTGAGCTCCTCCCCGGCCGCCTCGCCCGACGCCGGCGCCAAGGCGTCGTCGTCGCGCAGCACCACGAATGCCTTGCCCACCTCGCCGAGGCGCTCGTCGGGGATTCCCACGACGGCGACCTCCGCGATCCGCGGGTGCCGGGCCAGCGACTGCTCGACCTCGGCCGGGTACACATTGAAGCCGCCGACGATGAACATGTCCTTGAGCCGGTCGGTGACCTGGAGGTTTCCCCCGGCATCCAGGACGCCGATGTCGCCGGTGTGCAGCCAGCCGGCGGGGTCGACGGCCTGAGCGGTGGCTTCCGGATCCTCGAAGTAACCGCTCATGACCTGGTACCCCCGCACGAGGATCTCGCCGGGCTCACCGGGCGGCAGCGCCGCACCGTCGGGCCCCACCACCTTGACCTCGGTGTCCGGGATGGCCCGGCCCGACGTCCCGGCGATGACCTCGGCCGGGTCGCCCCGTCGGCACATCGTCACCACGCCGGTCGCCTCGCTCATGCCGTAGGCGGTCAGCACGGTCGTGATTTTCAGCTCGGCACGCAACCGGTCGACCAGACGGCGGGGCACGACGGCCGCTCCCGTCACCACCAGCCGCAGGGGCGACAGGTCGTGTGCCCGCCGGGCCGGATGGTCGAGCAGCGACTGGTGCAGGGTGGGCGGGCCGGGCAGCACGGAGATGCGCTCGGCCGCGATGTTGGCCAGCACCGCGTCCGCCGTGAAGACCGGCTGCGGGACCATCGTCGCGCCGCGCATGATGCTCGCGATGACACCCGCCTTGTAACCGAAGGTGTGGAAGAAGGGGTTGACGATCAGATAGCGGTCCCCTTCCACCAGCCCGGCCAGCTCGCTCCAGACGCCGAAGGTCCGCAGCGTCTGCGCGTGGGTGACGACCGCTCCCTTGGGCTCGCCCGTGGTGCCGGACGTGAAGATGATGTCGGAGGGGTCCTCCGTCCCGATGGCGTCGGCCCGGGCCCGGACGACCGAACCGGGTACCGCCCCGCCCGCGGCGAGAAACTCCTTCCAGGTGCGGAAGTCCGCCGGCGCGTCCTCTGCCAGGACGACGACATCGCGCAGATCCGGCAGACCGGACAGCGGGCCGCCCTTTCCGCCCTCCGTCGGGCCACCGGCGGCGGCACGCAGTGCGGCGACGTAGGAGGTGCCGAGGAAGGTGCCGGTGATGAACAGCATCCGGGCGCGGGTGCGCGCCAGCACCCGAGCAGCCTCGGCGCCCTTGAAGCGCGTGTTGACGGGGACGAGGACCGCGCCGGCCGTGACGGCGCCCAGGGCGGAGACGACCCAGTCCAGGGTGTTGGGGGCCCAGATCGCGACGCGGTCGCCGCGCTCGACACCGGCGGCGAGGCACGCGGCGGCCGCCCGCTCGACGCGCTCCCCGAGCCGCCGGTAGCTGAGCCGGGTCCGGCCCTCGACCACGGCCTCCCGGTCGGCGTACCGCCGGGCGGCCGTGCGGACCAGCAGGGGTATGGAGGTGAATTCCAGATCGCCGCGCATCGCATGCCCTCCCCCGGAACGAGCCGGGGTGGCCCCTCGGGCGGGCGGCGGCCCGACCGGCCGGCCACCCGGCCCCATAGCTGACTCTTCGTCAGATTAGCGATACCCTTCCGCGCTGTCAGCAGTGTGCACACCGACAGCACGGAGGTGGCGATGGCGGCAACGCTCAAGGACGCTACTGCGATCGTCGGCATAGGGCAGACCCCCTTCGCCAAGCAACTCCACGCCTCTGAGAAGACCTTGGCCTGCCGCGCGATCGTCGCCGCGCTCGACGACGCGGGCATCCGGCCCTCCGAGGTCGACGCCTTCGCCTCCTACACGATGGAGGAGACCGACGAGGTGGAGATCGCCAAGGCCATCGGCGCGGGCGACGTCACCTTCTTCTCGCAGGTCGGCTACGGAGGCGGCGGCTCCTGCGCGACCATCGCGCATCTGGCCCTCGCCGTCGCCACCGGACAGGCGACCGTCGGCGTCGCCTGGCGCTCCCGCAAGCGCGGTTCCGGCCCGCGGCCGTGGCGCAACACCCGGACCCAGCTGCCCACCCCGGGCCAGTGGACCCGGCCGTACGGTCTGCTGAGACCCGCCGACGAGATCGCGATGCTCACCCGCCGCTATATGCACGAATACGGCGCCACCCGCGACCATCTCTTCAACGTCGCACTGGCCTGCCGCAACCGCGCCAACCAGAACCCGGCGGCGATGATGTACGAGCGACCGCTGACCCGCGAGATGTACATGGGATCGCGCTGGATCAGCGAACCGCTCTGTCTCTTCGACAACTGCCTGGAGACGGACGGCGCCCTGGCCTGCGTGGTCGTCTCCGCGCAACGCGCCCGCGACTGCCGCCGCCGCCCCGTGTACGTCCACGCCGCGGCCCAGGGCCTGCCCGCCCAGCACCACGGCATGGTCAACTACTGGACCGACGACCCGCTGACCGGCCCCTCCTGGACCGCCGCCCGCCACTTGTGGAAGAACGCCGACTTCGGCCCGCAGCACGTGGACGTCGCGCAGATCTACGACGCCTTCACCGCGCTCATACCGCTCTCCCTGGAGGGCTACGGCTTCTGCGGCCGCGGAGAGGGCGCGGCCTTCTCCGAAGGCGGTGCGCTGGAAATCGGCGGCCGGCTCCCGATCAACACGGCGGGCGGCGGGCTCAGCGAGGCCTACGTCCATGGCTTCAACCTCATCAACGAGGGCGTCCGACAACTCCGCGGCAGCTCCACCGCGCAGGTCCCCGACGCCTCGACGTGCCTGGTCACGGCAGGCGAGGGAGTCCCCACTTCGGCACTTCTGCTGAGGAGTTGAGTGCTCATGTCCTCCATCATGAAGGGCACCACTGACAACGGGCCGCTGCTGCCCGTGCCGGACGAGGACGGCGCGCCCTTCTGGGAGTTCGCCGCCCGCGGTGAGCTGCGCGTTCAGTTCTGCGCCGGGTGCCATGAGCCGCGTTTCCCGCCCCGCCCGTGCTGCCCGCGCTGCCAGTCGTTCGACAGCGAGTGGCGTGTGACGAGCGGCCGCGGCCGCATCTGGTCGTTCGTTCGGCCCTACCCGCCCCTGCTGCCCCACTACGCCGACCAGGCCCCGTACAACGTCATCGTCGTCGAGCTGGCCGACGATCCGCGCATCCGTCTCGTCGGCAATCTGGTGGCCGCCCCCGACGCGGCACTGGACTCCGTCGACCCGGCCCGGCTGCGCATCGGCGTCCCTGTCGTCGTCGCCTTCACCGAGCTGGCGGAGGGCGTCAGCGTGCCCCGCTGGCTGCTGGAGCGCCCATGACCGTGCGCACGGAAGACGCCGGGGACGGCGTCACCCTCGTGACCCTCGACCGGCCCGAGCGGCACAACGCCATCGACCTCGAGACGGCTGCCCGGCTGAGCGCCCTGTGGCGCGATCTCCGCCATGACGGCACCGTACGGGCGGTCGTGCTCACCGGCGCCGGGGACCGCGCGTTCTGCACGGGCCTCGACCGCGCGGCCCACGTCCCGCAGCCGTCCTCCCCGTACTGCCTGGACGACCCGCTGCTGACGATCGGCCCCAAGGCCGCCGACCTGTGGAAGCCGGTCGTCGCCGCGGTCGGCGGCATGGCCTGCGGCGGGGCGTTCTACCTGCTCGGCGAGGCCGAGTTCGTCGTGGCGTCGGAGAACGCCACGTTCTTCGACCCGCACACCTCGTACGGCATGGTCAGCGCCTACGAATCGATCTTCATGGCCCAGCGCATGCCCTTCGGCGAAGCGGCCCGGTTGGCGCTGATGGGCACCGCGGAGCGGCTCTCCGCGCGCCGCGCGTACGAGATCGGCCTGGTCTCCGAACTGACTCCGCCCGGCGGGGCGGTCACCGCGGCCCTGCGCGCCGCCGCCGTCATCGCGTCCTACCCGACCGAGGCGGTGCAGGGCACCGTGCGGGCCGTGTGGGCGGCGAAGGAGGCCGCACGCGAACGGGCGCTCGCGCTGGCACCGCACCTGATCTCCCTGGGCAATCTGCCGCCGGACCACCAGGCGGGGCTCTTCGCCGCCCGGGACCGGGAGTACCGCCTGCGCTGAGCGCCGGACGGCCACGGGCGGCGCCGCGGATGGCGGGGGCCACGGCCCGGACGTAGCGTCGTGCCATGGCGACGTTGCGCAACGCGATCGGTTCCCTGGTGGCGCTCGCCGGCGTGGTGGCCATCGTCTGGAGCCCCTTCCGCCCCTGGTACGGCGACCGGCGGGGGAAGGACTACCTCGTCGTGGATCTCTTCCGCGCCGACGGTGTCACCGGGGACCACGCCCGGTTGGTCAGCTCGCTGCTGGCCCCGATGCTGATCACGGCACTCGTGACGCTGATGGGGCTGGTGCTGCGGTCACGGCTGCTCGTCGGCCTGACGGGCCTGGTGGTCCTCGCCCTCACGGTGCTGTGGGCCGTCCGGCAGGGCCAGGCGGCGGGCTCCCTCACGGTGGGGGCCCGCGGCGAGGGGCTGAACACCGGCGTGGCCACGGCCGCCGTCGGCGGTGCCGCGCTGCTCCTGGCCGCCCTCGTCATGCCCGGCCGCCGTCCCCGTCACGCCGACGCCTTCGCGCCCGCCCCGATCCCCGAGCCGCCGCCCGGCGCGTACGACCCGATTCCCGAGCCCCCACTCGGCGGGTACGACCCGTACGGCGACGCGAGCGGCACGCGCCCGCCCGGGCCCTACGACGACGCGCAGGAGCCCTACGACACCCAGCCTCTCCCCGCCCCGCCGTCGGTCACCCCGCCTCCTTGGCCCGCACCGCCTCCCGACACCCGGTGACGTGCCGGTCCGGACATCCGACGACGTCCTGGCGGCGGGCCCGGCGGCCCGGCCCACCAGGGGGCTCAGCGGCGGGACAGACCCGTGCCCTTGGCCGCGTCCAGGGCGTAGACGCAGCGGTCCTTGCTGCACGCGTAGACCACGCCCCCCGTCGCCACCGGTGAGCCCGTGATCTCGCCGCCCGTCGCCAGCTTCCAGCGGAGCTGCCCGCCCGCCGCGTCGACCGTGTACAGACAGTGGTCGGCGGAGCCGAAGTGGACCCGGCCGTCGGCGACGACCGGGGCACCCACGACATCGCCGCCGGCGGCGAAGCGCCACTTGGGCGTGCCGGTGACGGCGTCCAGGGTGTAGAGCGCCCCACCGCTGCCCAGGTGCACGGATCCGGCCGCCACGAGCACCGGCTCCGTCGACTGGCGGGCCTCCGTCGCGATGCGCCAGCGGTCCCGGCCGGTCGCCGCGTCCAGGGCGTACACCGTGCCCAGGTAGTCGGCGATGTAGACGCCGCCGCCCGTCACGGCGGGCCCGGGCGCGAAGGCGGGCGGGCTGAGGAAGACCGCCGGCGCCTCGAACCGCCAGCGCACGTCCCCGCGGGCCACGTCGATCGCGAGCACGCGCGTACCGGCCGCGACGTACACGACCCCGTCCGGGGCCGTCAGCAAGCGCACCGGCACACCACCGCACGAGGCGGCGTCGCCGATCGGGTACGACCAGCGCTCCGCGCCCGTACGGGCCTCGAGGGCCTTCAGGCGGGCGTCGGCCCACACGTACACCGTGCCGTCCTGCACGAACGGCCCGCAGTCGGGCGTCTCGAAGTCGGTCTGGAGACCGCCCGCCTCCCACAGCAATTCGCCGTTGGCGGCTTCCCACGCCTGCACGCCCCCGCCGCGCGTACCGGTGACGATCGTCCCGCGGTCGGCCTTGAGGGAGTAGACCCAGCCGTCGGTCGCCAGCCGCCAGTGCTCGGCGCCGTCGGTGGCGTCCAGCGCGTACAGCGTCGGCCCGTCCGAGGCATGGATGCGGCCGTCCGCGACGGCCATCGCCCAGGCGACGTCCCGGGTCTTGAACTGCCGCCGACCGCTGGCCACATCGAGGGCGTGCACCTCGAAGGACGTGACGTACAGCAGGTCGCCGGCGACCGTCGGGGTGCCCCAGACGTCGTTGGACATCCGGAACCGCCAGGGCCGCCAACGCCCCGGCTCGCCCTGGGTGTTCGCTCCGGTGTCCGGCGTGGGCGCCGGATTCTGCACGGGCACGGCGGCGGGCGCCCCGGCCGGGGGACGCACCCAGCCGGTCGCGGGCCCGGTGCCCGTCTGGGCCTGCGACTCGCGCGCGTCGGCGACGCGGGGGCCGGGGCCGATCGGCACCTGCGAGCCCGGGAGCCGTACGGCACCGTCGGGGCCGGACGCGACGGGCGCGGCGGCGTGCCGGCCCTGTGCGCCGACGGGTCCGCCGGCGGCGGCCACGTGCGGGCCGCCCAGGCCACCGCGCGGGTCACGCGCGCCGACCATGCCGGACCGGCCGGAGGCGGCGCCGACGGCACCGGCGCCTGCCGCGTGCCCCTCGCCCCAGCCCGGGCCGCTCCTCGCGTGCCCGCCCTGCGGGTCGTACGACGCGGCGGGGCCGGGCGCCGGGGTCGGCGGCTGCGGAGGCCGCGGCGGGGCGCTGGGGCGGCTCCTGGCGCTCCTGGCCCCCGCGCCCGCCGCAGCGGGCCGGTGCCCGGCCCGGCGCTGCTCGATCAGGGAGACGGCGTTGTCCGGCAGCCAGGCCGACGCGGTGCCGCTGTCGTCACCGCCGCCGGAGGCGAAGAGATGCGGGGCCAGCTGCGACTGCAGGTCCGCGGGGCTCGGCCGGTGGTCGGCCGTCATCTGCATGCACGAGTCGATGAGCGGCCGCAGCTCGTCCGGCAGCCCGCCGAGGTCGGGGCCCTCGCGGAGCAGCATGAAGACGGTCTCCACCGGGTTCGCGCCGTGGAAGGGCGCGTGCCCGGTCGCCGCGAAGACCAGCGTCGAGCCCAGCGAGAAGATGTCGCTGGCGCCCGTCACGCTCCGGGAGTCCCGCGCCTGCTCGGGTGACATGTACGCGGGGGTGCCGACCGCCACGTTGGTCATCGTCAGCCGGGTGTTGGACACCCCGGAGGCGATTCCGAAGTCGATGACCCGCGGCCCGTCCTCCACGACCAGTACGTTCGACGGCTTGAGGTCGCGGTGCACGAGCCCCGCGCCGTGGATGGACTGGAGCGCCTCCGCGACGCCGGCCGCCAGCCAGCGCACCGCCTGGGCCGGGAGCGGCCCGCACTCATTGATTATTTCCTCGAGCGAGGGGGCGGGCACGTATGCGGTGGCCAGCCATGGCACGGCCGCCCGTGGGTCGGCGTCGACGACGGCGGCGGTGTAGAAGCCGCTGACCGCGCGGGCCGCCTCCACCTCACGGGTGAAACGCACCCGGAAGAGCTGGTCCTCCGCGAGCTCCGTGCGCACCGTCTTGATCGCGACCCGTCGGCCGGACGCCGAGCGGGCGAGATAGACCAGCCCCATGCCGCCGGCACCGAGTCGGCCGAGCACCTCGAACGGGCCGATCCGTCTCGGGTCGTGCTGCGTAAGCTGCTCCACCACTGGCCTGCCACCTCCCCGTGGGGGCTTGAAGGGTTCCAGCCCCGTGCAGCGCATCACCGCGAATTATCCCGGGGTACGCAACCTGATTCTTCCTGGCGAAGGCCACGGTTGCGAACCCGGGGCACGCTTCGCCGTGTCTCCGCCACATGCGGAACGTCCCGTCCCGCACCCCTCCCCGTTGTCTCCCCGTTGTCCCGGTCGCTCCTGTCCCCGCTGCTCGCACCGGCCCGTGGGCCGTCGTTCCGCTATCCCCGCGGCGCCTGTGAGAGGTCGATGACGGCGAAGCTCGCCCCTTGGTCGTCGGCCAGCACGGCGAAGCGTCCGTAGGGCGTGTCCTGCGGCTCGCGCAGTATCCGCCCGCCCAGGCCGACCGCCGCGTGTGCCGCCGCGTCGCAGCCGTCGACCACGAAGTACGTCAGGAAGTGCGCGGGCATCTCCGCCGGGATGCTGTCGTCGAGGACGGCCCGGCCCCCTACAGCATGCTCCGGGGCGGCCGGTTTCCCGGCGGGTGTCCACATGGCGAACTCCATGCCCGCCTCTTCGCTCAGATCCGTCGAGGTGAAGCCGAAGACCGCTTCGTAGAAGGCGTCGACCGACTTCGGGTCGCGGGTGTACACCTCGGTCCAGCCGTAGGAACCGGGCTCCCCGCGCAGCTCGAAGCCGTGGTGGCTGCCCGCCTGCCAGACGCCGAAGACCGCGCCGTCCGGGTCCGCGGCCACCACCATCCTGCCGAAGTCGGCTATGCCCATCGGCCCGACGATGATCCGGCCGCCCGCGGCCTCGATCCGGGCGGCCGTGGCCACCGCGTCGGACGCGGAGAAGTAGACACCCCAGGCCGTCGGCATCCGGCCGTCGGTCTTGGGCACCAGGGCCGCGACCTTCTTCCCGTCGCGGGAGGCCTGCGTGTAGTAGCCGAACCGGGCGGTGCCGACGTCGAAGCTCCAGCCGAGGAGCTCACCGTAGAAGCGCTTGCCCGCTTCGAGGTCCGGCAGAGTGACGTCCGCCCAGCACGGCACGCCTTCCGGGAATGCGTCCGAGTCCGTGCTCATGGGTCGGCTCCTTCCATGCCCGTTCCCGAGGTGTTACGACTGCCACGCTATAGGGGGATCATGGATCCCGCGCGGCCTGTGGATAACCGTGGGGCAGTGCCGCTCGACATCGTTGTCCACAGCCTGTTGATAAGAGGATTCACCGGTACGGGCCAATCCGCTCCGGTCTTCCCCGCGACCCCCACAACCCCCCTGATCAGGGGGTACACCCGGTCCCGGACCCCCGCCCCCATTTGCATGCGGCCGAATCGCGCTCCGATCACCCCTCGGTAAGCTGACGGCATGACAGGACAAGTACGCACCGTCGACGGCCGGGTGGCCGGACGACGCGGACAGGCGACGCGGCAGAAGCTGCTCGACTGCCTCAGCGAAATGCTCAGCTCCTCGCCCTATCGCGACGTCAAGGTCATCGACGTCGCCCGTAAGGCCGGCACTTCTCCCGCGACCTTCTACCAGTACTTCCCCGACGTCGAGGGCGCCGTCCTCGAGATCGCCGAGGAGATGGCGAAGGAGGGCGCGACCCTCACCGAACTCGTCGCCGGGCGTTCGTGGGTCGGGAAGTCCGGCTGGCAGGCCGCCGAAGAACTCGTCGACGGCTTCCTCGGCTTCTGGCGCAAGCACGATGCCATCCTGCGCGTCGTCGATCTGGGCGCGGCCGAGGGCGACAAGCGGTTCTACAAGATCCGCATGAAGATCCTCAACGCCGTCACCAACTCCCTCACGGACTCGGTCAAGGAACTCCAGTCCAAGGGCAAGGTGGACAAGGACGTCAGCCCGGCGGCCGTCGCCGGTTCGCTCGTCGCGATGCTCGCCGCGGTGGCCTCGCACCAGAAGGGCTTCCAGAGTTGGGGCGTCAAGCAGGCCGAACTCAAGCCCAACCTCGCCCTGCTCGTCCACCTCGGCATCACGGGCAAGAAGCCGACCAAGTAGCGCCGTAGCGCGCCTCGCACGTCCTGTCATCGCAGCGGCGGGCCACCTGGGGCTCGGCTCCGGGCGGCCCGCCGCGGCGCGATCCGACAGTGGACGTCACCTCCCGCGCACCGCTCGCGATGTCGCGCGGCTACCTCCGTTCCAGCCGGAAGAGCCGGATCTCCCGCTCCACACGCGCCTGATAACGCGCGTACGGAGGCCAGAACTTCACCACCGCCGCCCATGCGGCCTCCCGCTCCGCCCCGCGCAACAGCCGCGCCCGTACGGCGATGTCCCGCCGCTTCCAGCTGATCTCCGCGTCCGGGTGTGCCAGAAGATTCGCCGTCCAGTGGGGATGGCCGGGACGGCCGAAGTTGCTGCCGATCAGGATCCAGCTGCCGGGACCGTCGCCCTCGGGCATACAGGCGAGCGGCGTCCGCCGGGGCAGCCCGCTCTTCGCACCCCTGGCCGTCAGCAGGAGACTCGGCAGCATCTGGGCGCTGAGCAGGACCTTCCCGCCGGTCAGCCGGTGCAGGGTCCGGTCGAGCGCGGGCACGAAGTGCGGCGCGACCCGGGCGAACGCGCTGCTCGAGGACAACTTCTGCACGAGGCGTTCCACCGCGGACGTCACAGCGCCACCGCTTCCCGGCCCGCACCCGCGCCAAACAGCCCCGCCGTCCGCGCCGCGTGGTCCCGCAGCCGGTGCACGGGCCCGAAGAGCAGCTCGTCCGACGCGGCCCGCTTGAAGTACAGCTGCACATCGTGTTCCCACGTCACGCCGATACCTCCATGCAGTTGGACGGCTTCTCCCGCCACAATCCGTGCCGTTTCCAGCGCTTGGGCCAGTGCGAGCCCGGCAGCGACCCGGGCGCTGTCGTGCCCCGGCGGCGAAACGGCGGCGGGCGGCGCCTGGGGCCGCCCCTGGCCCCGCCCCGGGCGGGTCTCGGCCTCCGGTTCGCGGCCCACGGCCCACGCGGCGTAGTACGCCGCCGAACGTGCCGCCTGCACCGCCACGTAGAGGTCCGCCAGGCGGTGCTTGACCGCCTGGAACGACCCGATCGGCCTGCCGAACTGTTCCCGCACGCGCGCGTACTCCACCGTCCGCTCCAGCGCCCGTTCCGCCGCACCCACCGCTTCGGCCGCCAGCACGGCCGCCACGCGCTCGCCCACGGCGGCCAGGGCACCGCACACATCGTCAGCGAGCGCGGGGGCGGAGTCCGGGGCCGCGCCCAGCAGCTCGGCCTCCGTGTCCCGCAGCTCGATCCGGGCCTGCGGCCGGGTCTCGTCCAAGGCGGTCTGCCGCGTCCGGACCACACCGCGCGCGTCCCGCGGCCGCACGACGAACAGCAGGGTGCGGCTGCGCGCGTACCCGCCGGCGTGTGCCGCGACGAGCAGCAGGCCGGCACTGTGTCCGTCGAGGACCTGCCGGGCCTCGCCGTACAGCCACCAGCTCCGGCCACCGTCCACCGGCCGCGCCTGCACACCACCCGCCCGGCCGCCACCGGACCACGCGCCGTCGTTCGGCCCGGTGAGCCCGAGGGCCGCCGGCAGCGTGCAACCCGGGACCACGAGCGCCGCCGTCAGCTGCCCGGCAGCGAGCCCTGGCAGCAGCTCCGCGCGCTGCCGGGACGTGCCCAGGGCCGCCACCAGGGGCGCCACCAGGCCCGCCGTGGCCAGCAGCGGCGACGGCAGCAGCGCCCGGCCGGTCTCCTCGCTCGCCAGCGCCAGCTCGGTCGGTCCGCACCCCACGCCCCCGTACTGTCCCTCCACCGCCAGCCCGGGCAGCCCCAGCTGTTCCGCGAGGCAGCGCCACAGACTCCCGTCGTAGCCGGTCCCGGTGCGCACCGCGGCCTTGACGTCGTCCGGGCCACAGCGTTTGAGCAGCAGTTCACGCAGAGTGCGCCTGATCCGGTGCTGCTCCTCGCTCAGCGAGGCGTCCATCGGCGAGCTCCTCCCCTGACTGACGGGGCGTCATATTAGGCAGCCCAACCGCACTTTCCCAGCCCCCTACTGATGTACCGTCAGATCCATGAGTCCCGGAACCCGCAAGGTCGCCGTCGTCGGCGTCGCCCTCTCGGACTGCGGCCGCGTCGACACAGCCACGCCCTACGCCCTGCACGCCCAGGCCGCCCGCCGGGCCCTCGCCGACTCGGGTCTCGACAAAGGGGTGATCGACGGCCTCGCCTCGGCCGGGCTCGGCACGCTCGCCCCTTTGGAGGTCGGCGAGTATCTGGGGCTGCGGCCCACCTGGGTGGACTCGACCGGCGTCGGCGGCTCGACCTGGGAGGTCATGGCCGCCCACGCGGCCGACGCGATCGCCGCGGGCCACGCGAACGCGGTGCTCCTGGTCTACGGCTCCACCGCCCGCGCGGATCTCAAGGCGGGCCGCCGCAGAGCGAACCTGTCCTTCGGCACGCGAGGACCCGCGCAGTTCGAGGTGCCGTACGGGCACACCCTCGTCGCCAAATACGCCATGGCGGCCCGCCGCCATATGCACCAGTACGGCACCACCCTCGAACAGTTTGCCGACGTCGCCGTTCAAACCCGCGCCAACGCCGCCCACAATCCTCTGGCCATGTACCGCGATCCGATCACGGTCGACGACGTCCTCGGCGGACCGATGATCGCCGACCCCTTCACCGCACTCCACTGCTGCATACGGTCGGACGGCGGCTGCGCGGTGTTGCTGGCGGCGGAGGAGTACGTGGCGGACACAGCGAAGCCTCCCGTGTGGGTCCTGGGGGCCGGTACGGCGGTCTCCCATACGACGATGTCCGAGTGGGCCGACTTCACGGTGTCCCCGGCGGCCGTCTCGGGACGGCTGGCGTTCGAGCGGGCGGGGGTCACCCCTCGGGACATCGAGGTGGCGGAGCTGTACGACGCCTTCACCTATATGACGCTGGTGACGCTGGAGGACCTCGGTTTCTGCGCGAAGGGCGAGGGCGGTGCCTTCGTGGCCGGAGGACGCCTGCTGACCGGCGGCGAACTGCCGGTCAATACCGACGGTGGCGGCCTCTCCGCCTGCCACCCCGGCATGCGCGGCCTGTTCCTGCTGGTCGAGGCCGTACGGCAGCTGCGCGGCGAGGCGGAGGCGGGCCGCCAGGTGCGCAAGGACGACGGCCGGCTCCCCCGGCTCGCCGTCGCCTCGGGGACGGGCGGCTGGTTCTGCTCGTCGGGCACCGTGGTCCTGGGCCGGGACTGACCCGAGGCCGACACGCCCCGGCAAGCGGGGCCGTGCGGCACACGGCCGGGTTGGATGGACTCATGAGCAGCCATGCGGACGACAGCCGGCAGGAGTCCTTCCGGGAGCTCCTGCGTTCCCTGCGCGTGTGGGACACCGAGCTCCCGCGGTTCGACCCGGGCTCCGCGCCCGCCGACCCGCTGCCCCTCTTCCAGCAGTGGCTGCGCGAGGCGGCCGAGGCGGGCGCCCCCGAGCCGCACACCATGTCCCTCGCCACCGCGGACGCGGACGGGCGGCCGTCCGTCCGGACCGTGATGCTGCACGACGCGGACGAACGGGGCTGGCACTTCGCCACCCACCGGACGAGCCACAAGGGGCGGGACCTGGCGGTACGCCCCCAGGCGGCGCTGGGCTTCTACTGGGCGGCGGCCGGCCGGCAGGTCCGTGTGCGGGGCACCGTGACGGCGGCGGGCGCGGCGGAGAGCCGGGCCGATCTGGCCAAGCGGTCGACGGGCGCCCTGGCCGCCGCGCTGGTGGGACACCAGAGCGAGACCCTGGCCTCTCTCTCGGACCTGGCACAGGCCTCGGACGCGGCATGGGAGCGGGCCCACCGGGAGCCCGACGCACCTGTCGACACCTGGACGCTGTACGTGCTGGAAGCCGACGAGGTCGAGTTCTTCCAAGGGGACGCGCAACGCCGGCACGTACGTCTCGTCTACCGCCGCGCCGATGACGGCTCCTGGGTCAGGGAACTCCTCTGGCCCTGAGCGCCCGCGTCAGTACGGGCCGAACACCGGGACGGACACGGCGGGTTCACCGTACGAGCGGAAGCGGACCCGCAGGCGCATACCGATCCTCAGCCCCGTCTCCGGGCAGTCGACGACCTCCGTCATCATGCGGGGCCCTTCGGCGAGGTCCACCACGGCGGCGACATAGGGCAGCCGTTCACCGAAGGGCGGCAGGTCGTTCCGGTGGACGACGGACCAGGTGTACAGCGTGGCGCGGCCGCTCGCCTCCTCCCACTCGACGTCCTCGCTCCAGCAGTACGGGCAGAACTCACGCGGACAGTGGTGCGGACGGGCGCACTCCACGGCGCGGCAGCGGCGTATCAGCAACCGCCCTTCGGCGGCCGCTTCCCAGTAGGGGCGGGTGAAGGCGTCGGCCTCGGGCACGTCGAAACGTGGTGTCGCGCCGGAGGGTTGAGGCATCGAGCTCAAAGGGGCGCCCTCCCTTTTGGCTGCGGTCACACCATTCCTGACGGTCCATCAGGTGAGTAGCCTGACTGTACGTCAGCCTATCGGTCATGGACAGGAGTGGGCGAGAACGATGCTTGGATCGACTCACGGCACCCTCACCACCACCTCCCGCACCGCCCGCGTCGTGGCCTGCGGCGAACGCCCCCGCCCCGCCGTCCACGGCCTGGCCGACGCCGCCGAGGACGTGGACGTCAGCGGCCGGCCACTGCAGTCGGCCGTCCCCGACCTGGACCGGTTCTTCCGTCCCCGGACCGTGGCCGTCATCGGCGCGTCCGACGCCGAGGGCCGCCCGAACACCGGGATAACCCGGCAGCTCATCGCCTGGTCCGAGCGCGTCGGTGCCCGCGTCCACCCCGTGCACCCCACCCGCAGAACCGTCTTCGGCCTCACCTGCCATCCGTCCATCGGTGAGGTGCCCGAGCAGATCGACGTCGCCGTTCTGCTCGTCGGCGACCCCACGCCTCTCATCGGGGAACTCTCCGGCGCGAAGGTCGCATTCGCCGTGGCCTTCGCCTCCGGCTTCGCCGAGACCGGGGCCGAGGGCGCCGCCGCCCAGGCCCGGCTCACCGCCGCCGTCCGGGCCTCCGGGATCCGGCTGCTCGGACCGAACACCAACCTCAACGCCTTCGAGCGCTTCCGCACCGATCTCGACGGTCCCGCCATCGCGTTGATCACCCAGTCAGGCCACCAGGGCCGCCCCGTCTTCGCCCTCCAGGAGCTCGGCATCCGGCTCTCGCACTGGGCCCCGACGGGCAACGAAGCGGATCTGGAGTGCGCCGACTTCATCTCCTACTTCGCCACCCGGCCCGAGGTCGGGGCCATCGCCGCGTATATGGAAGGGATCAAGGACGGCCGCGCCTTCCTGCTCGCCGCCGACCGCGCGGCCCGCCACCGGGTGCCCGTCGTCGCCGTCAAGGTCGGCCGCACCGAGACCGGTGCCCGCACGGCCGCCTCCCACACCGGCAAGCTGACCGGGGCGGACGAGGTCGTGGACGCGGCCATGCGGCAGTTCGGCGTGATCCGCGTCGACGGCCTCGACGAACTCCAGGACACCTCGGCCCTGCTCGCCCGTGCCCGCCCGCCCCGGGCCACCGGTGTCGCCGTCTATTCGATCTCCGGCGGCACAGGGGCCCACTTCGCCGACCTGGCCACGGCGGCCGGCCTGGAGCTCCCCACCCTCTCCGCCGGGAAGCAGCGCGAGCTCCACGAGTGGATACCGGAGTACCTGAGCGTCGCGAACCCCATCGACAACGGCGGCCACCCCGTCGGGGACTGGCGTGGCCGGCGGATCATCGACGCCATCCTCGCCGACCCGTCCGTCGGCGTCCTCGTCTGCCCGATCACCGGCCCCTTCCCGCCCATGAGCGACCGGCTCGCACAGGACCTGGTGGCCGCGGCGGAGGAGACGGACAAGTTGGTGTGCGTGGTGTGGGGCTCGCCCGTGGGCACCGAGGACGCCTATCGCACCACCCTGCTCGGGTCCTCCCGCGTCGCCACCTTCCGCACCTTCTCCAATTGCGTCACCGCCGTCCGCGCCTATCTCGACCACCACCGCTTCGTCGCCGATTACCGCTCCCCCTTCGACGACGCTCCGCGGACCCTCTCCCCCTCGGCACGCAAGGCACAGGCGCTGATGCGCCCGGGCGAACAGCTCAGCGAGCACGCGGCGAAGCAGCTGCTGCGCGCGTACGGCATACGCGTCCCCCGCGAACAGCTGGTGACCAGCGCCGCAGCGGCCGTACGCGCGGCCGCCCAGGTCGGCTACCCCGTGGTGATGAAGGCCTCGGGTCCGCAGCTCACCCACAAGACCGAACTCGGCCTCGTGAAGATCGGGCTGACGTCCGCCAGCCAGGTGCGTGACGCCTATCGCGAGCTGACCGACATCGCGCGCTACGAAGGGCTGCCGCTGGACGGCATCCTGGTCTGCCAGCTGGTCGGACGCGGTGTCGAGACCATCCTGGGCATCACACCCGACAGCCTTTTCGGCCCCACCGTGACGGTGGGCCTGGGCGGGGTGCTCGTGGAGGCCCTGCACGACACGGCCGTACGCGTCCCGCCCTTCGGCGAGGGCGACGCGCGCGCGATGCTGGGCGAGCTGCGCGGCCATGCCCTGCTCAGCGGCGTCCGGGGGGCTCCCCCGGCCGATGTCGACGCGCTCGTCGAGACCGTCCTGCGCGTGCAGCGGATGGCGCTGGAGCTGGGCGACACCCTCGCCGAGCTGGAGATCAATCCACTGCTGGTACTGGAGCGGGGACAGGGCGCCGTGGCCCTCGACGCGCTCGCCTTCTGCCGCTGAGCCCCCGTCGCCCGCCGCCGGGCCGCGCGCGGCCGCCCGCAGAACAAGGAGTTCCCCCATGACCGTCTCCCCCCATGAGTCACCTGTCGAGCCCGCCGGATCCGTCGAACTCGCCGAATCCGTTGACTCATTGGTACTGCACACCACTGACAACGGCGTCGCCTGGATCACCCTCAATCGGCCCGACGCACTCAATGCCATCACCCCTGACCAGCGCGAACGTCTTATTTTCTTGCTCGATCAGGACTCCGCCGACCCCGGCGTCCGAGCCGTGGTCATCACCGCCACCGGCAAGGGATTCTGCGCCGGCGCCGATCTGCGCACCGCCTCCACCGCCCCCGCCCAGCGCGTGCCGGGCGACGTGGCCCGCACCATCCGACGCGGGGCGCAGCGGCTGATCAGCGCGGTGCTGGACTGTGAGAAGCCGGTGATCGCCGCCGTGAACGGCACGGCCGCGGGCCTCGGCGCGCATCTCGCCCTCGCCTGCGATCTGGTGCTGGCGGCCGAGTCCGCGCGATTCATCGAGGTGTTCGTACGGCGGGGCCTGGTGCCCGACGGTGGCGGCGCGTATCTGCTGCCGCGCCTGGTGGGACCGCAGCGGGCCAAGGAGTTGTTGTTCTTCGGTGACGCCCTTACCGCCGCCGAAGCGGAACGTCTGGGGCTGGTCAACCGGGTGGTGCCCGAAACGGAGCTCGCCACGACGGCCAGGTCCTGGGCGACACGGCTGGCGACCGGTCCGACGCGCACGCTCGCGCTGACGAAACATCTGGTCAACGCCTCCCTTGACGGTGACCGCGCGGCCGCGTTCGCGGCCGAGGCCGCCGCTCAGGAGATCAATATGACAACGGCGGACGCGATCGAGGGGGTGGCGAGTTTCGCGCAGCGCCGCAGCCCCGCGTTCCGGGGGCGGTAGGACAGCCGACCGGCACGCTCGGCCGTCGCGAAGCTTCCTATCTGATGGGCCATCAGTTTCAATGGGTCCATGATGGGACACGCGGGGATGGCCGCCGCGGCCGTGCGTTATCTGCGAGCGACGGGGTCGCCGACCTCCGCCGGGCGGCCTGTCGATCCGCTGCCCCGGCCGGAGCTACGGGCCGTACGGGCGGACGAGCGTCTTCCGCCGACGCCGGACGAGTTCCGGCGCGTCCTCGGCCACTTCGCCAGTGGCGTCACGGTCGTCACCGCGCCGGGCGCGCACGGAGAGCCGCCGGCCGGTTTCGCCTGCCAGTCCTTCTCGTCGCTGTCCCTCGACCCGCCGCTGGTGGCGTTCATGGTCGCCCGGACGTCCACCACCTGGCCCCGCATCGCCAGGGCGGGCGTCTTCTGCGTCAACGTCCTCGGTGCCGGGCAGGGGGCGCTCTGCCGGTCCTTCGCGATCAGCGGCTCGCGCACGGCCGACAAATTCGCGGGCGTGCCTCATGAACCATCGCCCGTGACCGGGTCACCTCGGCTCACGGACGTACCCGCGTGGATCGACTGCGTGATCCACGCCGTGCACACGGGCGGGGACCACCTCATCATCGTCGGACGCGTCGAGGCACTCGGGACGGACGAGGAGGCGGCAGCCGCGGGGCCGCTGCTGTTCCACCGGGGCGCTTTCGGCTCGTTCAGCGCCTGAAGCCCCTGAAACCTCGGCACGCTCCGGTTACTTCTCACCCTTGTCGTGTGGGGCGACCTTCTTGAGCACATACCGTTTGCCGGAACCCGGCTTACCGATCTCGTGGAAGATCCGCGGCTCCTTCTCGGTGCCGCTGACGCTCCACTCGCGGGACAGTTCGCACGAGCGGATACGCAAGGAGATGCCCTGGACCGTGCCGCCGTCCTTCACTGCCGTCCAGGTCCCCGAACCGTCGCAGTCCGTCGGCCTGTCCTTGCCCATGCCGTCCCAGACGAAGTTGTCGAGCCCACGCGCGGTCGCGCCCCCGTCGGGGGCGAGTTCGACCTTGCCGCCGCGGCCGTCGCTCCACATCCCCGCGAGCTCCGACTTCTCCAGTCGGGGCGGCTCGTACACGCTCACCAGGCCGGTCCCGTACGCTCCCGCGCCGAGGGCCGCGGTGACGAGCCAGACGAGTCCGCCGTACCGCGCGACCCGCCGGGCCGTCCGCGCGGAGCGGCCCGCGCGGAGCCGCCGGGCGGCGGCCCGGGCGAGCAGGGCACCGGGCATCAGGGCGACGGTGAGGGCGGCCCACCACAGGAGGTACGCCGAGGGCCGGGCGAGCGAGAGGCTCCCGAGGGCCGCCACGCCGCCGAACGCCGCGACCGCCACCGCCGAGACGGCCGGGACCGCCCCGAGGACCCACAGCGGACCCTCGGCTCTCCCCGCGCGTCGCGCGGCCCGGCGCGCCAGCGCCAGCGTGGGCATCACCGCGGCCGCCGTGACGAAGCCACTGATCAATACGGTCAGGAGCGCGACCACCAGCACCGCCGCGACGATGACGAAGGCATTGCCGGGCAGCCCGTCGTGCTCGCGGGAGAGGAGCACGAGGACGGCGATCGTCCCGGCGAGGGCGGCCTCCACACAGAGGGTGGCCATCGACGCGCAGAACGCCGCGCCGAAGCCGTCCTCGCGCGCCGCGTCCCGCGAGGCCCCACGGGACTCCTCGGGCGCACCGTCCGTCGTCGCGTCGTCCGGTATCGCGTCCGGTTCTGCCTGCTGTGTCATGTTCGCCCCTCTCCCCAAGAGAGATTCCCCCAGGGGCCGGAGGGTTGCGTCGCGAGTGACCCGAGAACGTTCTCGGCCCTGTGTTGCCCGCCTGGGCGACGACCGTCAGCCGGGCGACACGACCACGGTCGACCGACGACGGATGATCAGGGCCATCAGTGCCGCCACCGCGCACAGCGCGCCGGAGGCGTACCAGACGAGGTCGTACGAGCCGAAGACGTCACGCGCCACGCCGCCGAGGAAGGCGATCAGGGCCGCACCCACCTGGTGGGAGGCGAGCACCCAACCGAAGACGATCGCGCTGTCGTCGCCGTAGTGCTCGCGGCACAGGGCGATGGTGGGCGGGACGGTGGCGACCCAGTCGAGCCCGTAGAAGACGATGAAGAAGATCATCGGCGGATGGACGGACGGGGCCAGCAGCATCGGCAGGAACATCAGGGAGATGCCGCGCAGCCCGTAGTAGACGGCGAGCAGGCGGCGCGCCTCGAAGCGGTCCGTGAACCAGCCGGAGGCGATGGTGCCGACGACGTCGAAGACGCCGATCACCGCGAGCAGGCCGGCGGCGGCTGTCGTCGGCATGCCGTGGTCGTGGGCGGCGGGCACGAAATGCGTCTTGACCAGCCCGTTCGTGGAGGCACCACAGATGGCGAAGGTGCCGGCGAGCAGCCAGAACGGACCGGTGCGAGCCGCTTTGAGCAGTGCGGTCACCGCACGGCGGGCTGCCCCGGCCACGGGGAGCGGCTTCGGTACGTACGTCGTGGAGCCGTACGGCGCGAGGCCCGCGTCCGCCGGGTGGTCGCGCATCAGCAGCAGGACGAAGGGGACGACGGCGAGGGCGACGGCGGCCACGATCGCGGCGGCGGGCCGCCAGCCGTGTCGCTCGACGATCCAGGAGAGCAGCGGCAGGAAGACCAGCTGTCCCGACGCCCCGGCCGCCGTGAGGATGCCGGTGACCAGACCGCGGCGGGCCACGAACCACCGCTGGGCGACGGTCGCGGCGAAGGCCAGCGCCATTGATCCGCTGCCCAGCCCGACGAGCACTCCCCAGCACAGGACGAGCTGCCAGCTCGTCGTCATGAAGACGGTCAGGCCGGCGCCGGCCGCGATCGTGGTCAGCGCGCAGGCGACGACCTTGCGCATGCCGAAGCGGTCCATGAGGGCGGCGGCGAAGGGGGCGGTGAGGCCGTAGAGCGCCAGATTGACGGAGACCGCGAAGCCGATCGTTCCCCGCGACCACCCGAACTCCGTGTGCAACGGCTCGATCAGCAGGCCGGGGAGGGAGGCGAAGCCGGCCGCACCGATGATCGTCACGAAGGAGACGGCGGCGACGAACCAGGCCCGGTGGACGCGCGACCGGCCGCCGGGAGGCGTGGATCCACCGCCTGAGGAAGCGGGGAGTTCGGTTGTCTGGGTCACGTCATCAGGATCAAGCGCGCCGACTCCTCGGATCGAGTGGCCCGGATGACATCTGCCGCAAGGATCGGGCCATCTCTTCTGCCCGGGAGGCGATGACGGCCTCCGGCCGTAAGGAGCGCGACGGTCGGTAAACCTCCGTCGGCGCATCCGGCAGGGCGCCGGGAATGCGCCGGTCGGCGGGAGCCTTGTCAGTCAGGGGCAGGGCCGAGCGGGAACCGGACGAGGGGCGTAGGAGCATGTGGCAGACCACGGAAACGGATATCGCCGGCCGTCCCGGTGTCTCCTCCGGTGAGGGTGGGCGCGTGTCCGGCGCGAGTTCCCGGAGAACCGAGAGCACCGAGGCACCCGCCGTTGGCCGGCCGCACCGGGTCGTCGTCCTGGCTCTGGACGGTGTGATCCCCTTTGAACTCAGCATCCCTTCCCGCATCTTCGGCAGGGCACGATCCGCCACCCATGAGCCGCTCTACGAGATCGTGACCGCCGCGCTCGCTCCCGGACCGGTCCGCACCGACGCGGATTTCTCGATCACCGTCGACCAGGGACCCGAGGCTCTCGCCGAGGCCGACACGGTCGTCATACCCGCCTCCTACCGGCTCGGCCCGGCCTATACCGAGGGACGGCTCACCGACGACCTGGCCGCCGCCCTCGCCGGCATCCGACCCGGCACGCGCATGGTGTCCATCTGTACGGGCTCGTACGTCCTCGCCGCCGCCGGACTGCTCGACGGCCGGCCGGCCACCACGCACTGGAGCAGTACCGAACACTTCCAGCGGCTGTTCCCGGCGGTCCGGGTGGACGCCGATGTCCTCTTCATCGACGACGGCGACGTGCTGACGTCGGCGGGCGTCGCCTCCGGCATCGACCTGTGCCTGCACATGGTGCGCCGCGACCACGGCACCGCCGTGGCGAACGAGGTCGCCCGGCTCAGCGTCGTACCGCCGCACCGCGACGGCGGCCAGGCCCAGTACATCCGGCGACCCGTGCCCGAGCCGCAGCTCGCCACGACGACGGGGGCCCGCGCCTGGGCGTTGGCCCGGCTGCACCAACCGATCCAGCTGCGTGACATGGCCGCCCAGGAGGCGATGAGCGTGCGGACCTTCACGCGCCGTTTCCGTGAGGAGGTCGGCATCAGCCCCGGGCAGTGGCTGACGCAGCAGCGGGTGGAACGCGCACGGCATCTGCTGGAGGACAGCGACCTCTCCGTGGACCAGGTGGCGCGGGACGCGGGCTTCGGAACGGCCTCGTCCATGCGGCAGCATCTGCAAGCGGCGCTCGGTGTGTCACCGACCGTCTACCGCCGCACGTTCCGGACGGCACCCGCGAGTGCCCGGCGCTGACGTCACCCGGCGGACGTGGGGACCCGGGCGAGGGGGCATCCGCCCCGGTCAGCCGGGGAAGGTCAGGACACCGCGTGCGATACGGCCGTGTCGCGCGTCGTCCGCCGCGTCGGCGAAATCCTCCACCGGGTAGGTCCTGGTGACCAGCTCGTCCAACAGCAGTCGGCCTTCGCGATACAGGCGGGCGTAGAGGGCGATGTCCCGCTGAGGCCGTGAGGAGCCGTAGCGGCAGCCGAGAATCGCCTTGTCGAGATACAACGACGAGACGAGGAAGGCCGCTTCGGCGTCGGCGGGCGGCACCCCGAGCAGGATCGCTTGACCGTGCCGGTCGAGCAGGTCGATCGCCTGCCGGACGAGCCGGGTGTCGCCGACGCACTCGAAGGCGTGGTCGGCTCCTCTCGGGAGGATCTCCCGGACGGCGTCGGAGGTGTCGGGGACGGCGGCCGCGTCGATGAAGTGGGTCGCGCCGAACTGCCGGGCGACCGGTTCCTTGGCCGGGTTCGCGTCGACGGCGACAACGGTCGACGCCCCGGCGAGCCGAGCCCCTTGCAGGACGTTGAGCCCGATGCCGCCCGTGCCGATGACGAGCACCGAGTCGCCTTGGGCCACCTTCGCGCGGTTGAGGACCGCTCCGACCCCGGTCAGCACACCGCAGCCGATGAGGGCCGCGGACGTCAGCGGCACATCGGGCGGAATCCTGACCGCCTGGACCGCTTTGACGACCGTGTACTCCGCGAAGGCCGAGTTGGAGGCGAACTGGAAGAGTCTCTCGCGGCCGCGCGAGAACGGTCTGCCGGGCATGCCGATGGATGTGCGGCACATGGTCGGCCGCCCCCGGTCGCAGTCGGCGCAGGTGCCGCAGTTGGCCAGCGTGGACAACGCGACGTGGTCACCGGGCGCGACGTGTGCGACGCCCGCCCCGACCGCCTCGACCACGCCCGCCCCTTCGTGCCCGAGGACGACCGGGACGGGGAAGGGAATGGTCCCGTCGATGACCGACAGGTCGCTGTGGCAGAGCCCGGCGGCGGTGACGGCGACCAGGACCTCACCGGGCCCGGGGGCGCGCACCTCCAGGTCGTCGACGACGTGGGGCCGCTTGCCGTCGAAGATGACGCCTCGCATGGCTGGTCTCCTCTCAGAAAGCGGTACGGGGTGAATCGGCTGTGCGGCCTTCCCGGGGTCTCGTCAGGAGGACCAGACGACGGACTGGAGTTCGCTGTACGCGTGCAGCCCGAAGGAACCGCCGTCGCGGCCGATACCGCTGTCCTTGAAGCCGCCGAAGGGGGTTTCGGGATGGCGCTGGGCCGTGTTGATGCCGACGTTCCCGCTGCGCAGACGGCCGGCGAGGGCCCAGGCCCGACCGGTATCGGCGCTGAAGACGTAGTCGTACAGGCCGTAGGAGGTGCCGTTGGCGATGCGGACCGCCTCGTCCTCGTCGTCGAAGGGGATGACGGCCACGACCGGGCCGAACAGTTCCTCTTGGGCGACGGTCATGTCGGGTGTGACGTCGGCGATGAGGGTGGGCGCGACGTAGAAGCCGGGTGCGAGGTCGGGCCGGGAGCCGCCGGTGACGATGCGGGCGCCCTGGTCACGGGCGCCGGCGATGTACGCCTCGACACGGTCGCGCTGCGCGGCGGAGATCAGCGGGCCGACGACCGTGGAGTTATCCACAGGGTTACCGACCGTCAGCGATCGGGCGTAATGTGTGAGGCCGGTGACGACCTTCTCGTACATCGACCGATGGACGAGCACGCGGGTCGGCGCCGTGCAGACCTGCCCGCTGTGGAAGGACCAGACCGAACCGACCGCCCCGATCGCCGACGAGACCGCCTTGTCGTCGGCGTCAGCCAGGACGATGGCAGCGCCTTTGCCACCCAGCTCCATCAGGGTGCGCTTCATCGACCTCCCCGCGGACTCGGCGATCTTCTTTCCCACCTCGGTGGAGCCGGTGAAGCTCACCATGTCGACCTCGGGGTGGGCCACCAGCGCTTCCCCCGCGGCAGGACCCGAGCCGGTGACGACGTTGAAGACGCCGTCCGGAAGTCCGGCCTCCTGGAACAGCGGGCCCAGCTCGAGACAGCCGAGCGGGTCCTGCGGGGCCGGCTTGGAGACGACCGTATTGCCCATGGCCAGGGCCGGGGCGGCTTTACCCGCGAGATTGACGATCGGGAAGTTGTAGGAGGTGATGCAGCCGACGACGCCCACCGGGCGTCGGATCGCGGCGGCGCCGATCAGGCCGCCGGGGGCGAGTGCGCTGGCCCGGGTGGCCCGCGGCCCGAGGGGGACGACATCCGGTTCCGCCGCGCCCCGCGCGTAGCGGCGGAAGCGGTCGACGGCCGGGGTCACCTGCAGGGTCGAGGCGATGCGTCGCGTCGCGCCCGTCTCCGCCTGGAGGAGAGTCGCCAGCTCCCCTCCGCGTTCGATGAGCAGATCCGCTATCCGGTCCAGCACGGCCGCGCGCTCGCGCGGATCCGTACGGGACCAGCCGTCCTGGGCGGCCCGCGCGGCGGTCACGGCATCGGCGACTTCGGCGGGAGTCGCCTCCGGGGCCTCCCCGACGACCTGTTCGGTCGCCGGATTGACAACTGGATAGTGCCCCTTTCCCGGCGTACGCCAGGCGCCGTTGATCCAGTGCCCGTATGCCGTCATGGACGGAACTCCTTCGGCAGGCCGAGGACGCGCTCGGCGATGATGGTGCGCTGGATCTCGTCCGAGCCGCCGTAAATGGTGTCGGCGCGCGAGAAGAGGAACTGACGCTGGACAGCGTCCAGTTCATAAGGGCGGTCGGGCCTCCAGTCAGCCGGGGCGACCGCGGCGACTGCGCCCCGCACCCGCATGGCCAGTTCGCCGAGGGACCGGTGCCAGCCTCCCCACAGCAGTTTCGCGACGCTTGGCGCCCCGGCGTCCGACGCCCTGCCCAGCGTCCGCAGGGCGTTCCATCTCATGGTCTGCAACGCGGCCCACTGCCCCACGAGCCGATCCCGCTCGACCGGCTCCTCTGCGGCACCGGTCTCCAGGGCGAGCTGGACCACGCGTGTCAGCTCGGCGGCGAAGCCGATCTGCTGGACGAGTGTGGAGACGCCGCGCTCCCTCGCAAGGAGGCCCATGGCGACCCGCCAGCCGTTCCCCTCGCCGCCGACGAGGTGGTCGGCCGCGGCCACCGCGCCTTCGAAGAACACTTCGTTGAAGTCGGATGTCCCCGACATCTGCCGGATCGGCCGGACGTCGATCCGGCCGGGCTGGTCCATCGGCACCAGCAGAAACGAGAGCCCGTGGTGGCGCTGCGACCCTTCGGTGGTGCGGGCCAGGACGAAGCACCAGTCCGCCTCATGGGCGAGCGAGGTCCAGATCTTCTGCCCGGTGATCCGGTACGTTCCGCTGCCGTTCTCGCGCACGGCGGCGGTGCGTACCGAGGCGAGGTCCGATCCCGCACCGGGCTCGCTGTAGCCCTGGCACCAGAGCTCCTCGCCGCGGGCGATGGCGGGGAGGAACCGGGCCCGCTGGGCGTCGTCGCCGTGGGCGAGAAGGGTGGGGGCCAGGAGGTTCTCACCGATATGGCCGACCCGCGCGGGGGCCTGGGCGCGGGCGTACTCCTCCGCCCACACGACCTGTTCGGTCAACGTCGCGGCCCGGTTGCCGAAGCGACCACGGTTACGGTCCCAGCCGAGACCGATCCAGCCGTCCGCACCCAGCTCGCGCTCCCAGGCCCGGCCGGAGGCCCGGGCCGGTTCCCCGGCGAGGTGTGCGGCGAGCCAGGCCCGGGCGGTCTCCCGGAACGACTCGTCCTCCGGACCGAATGCGAAGTCCACGCCTGCCCTCTCCCCTCACCGACGCCTTGATCCGAGATCCCTGGGAGGTCACGCGTTCGGACGGGCCTTGGCCGCGGCTGCCTTCGCCATGGACTCCAGCCGGGCCAGCATGGGCATCGGGTCCGTGCCGACCGTTCCCGGCAGGACGTCGGCGATCCGCTGAGGGGTCCAGCCTCCCTCCGCGTGAGCCGCGCGCAGTTCGCGCGGCTGTGCCCAGACCGCGATCTTGGGGCCGGCCACCGTGTAGACCTGGCCGGTGATCCCCTCCTCGCGGGCCCGCTCGCTGAGCAGATAGATGACCAGCGGTGCCACGTCCTCGGGTTCGCCGATCTCCGTCAGCTCCATCGGGACGTTGGCGGACATCCGCGTACGGGCCACGGGAGCCACGCAGTTGGCCGTGACCCCGTATTTGTTCAGGCCCAGGGCGGCGCTGCGGACGAGCGAGATGACGCCGCCCTTGGCGGCGGAGTAGTTGGCCTGGGAGACGCTGCCCTGGTGGTTGCCGCTGGTGAATCCGATGAGGGTGCCACTGCCCTGCTTGCGCATCAGCGCGGAGGCGGCCCGGAAGACGGTGAAGGTGCCCTTCAGGTGCGTGGCGATGACCGGGTCCCACTCCTCCTCGGTCATATTGAAGAGCATCCGCTCCCGCAGGATCCCCGCCACGCAGACCACGCCGTCGAGCCGGCCGTACCGCGCCAGCGCGGTGTCGACGATCCGCTGCCCTCCGGCCATGGTCGACACGTCGTCCGCGAGGGCGGTCGCCTCGCCCCCCGCCTTCTCGATCTCCTCGGCCACGGCGGCCGCGACGGTGCTGGTCGGCTCACCGCCGTCGACGGAGACGCCGTAGTCGTTGACGACGACCTTCGCCCCTTCGGCGGCACAGGCCAGGGCGACCGCCCGGCCGATTCCCCGTCCGGCTCCGGTGACGGCGACCACCTTGCCCGCCAAGAAGTTCCCCACGGCCTGCCCCTTCCCGGAGTTTCTGACGGCCCGTTAGATTTTTGGGCAGAGTGAGCACGAGCGCAAGACCCGCCGCCGAAGTGGTCGCGCGAAGTCCTGGCGCGGCACGGCCGACGATGTCCGATCCCGGGAAGGGTTCTCATGCCACTGCCGTCCGAGTTCCACGAGATCGCCAAGCGCGTCAACAACTGGGGACGTTGGGGGGCGGCCGATGAGATCGGCACCCTCAACCTCATCACCGGTGCGGTCGTGCGCGCCGCCGCCGCGACCGTGACGACGGGTCGCCGCGTTCCGCTGGCCCTGCCGCTCCGGCAGGACGGGGTGCAGACCGGAATGATTCCCGGCAGGGTCAATCCGCTCCACACGATGGTCGCCGTCAATTGGGAGATGTTCGGGCCCGACACCATCGCCACCAGCGATGACACCGTGACCATGGGCCTTCAGGCGGGCACGCACTGGGACGCTCTCCCCCACGTATCCCACAGCGGAAAGATCTACAACGGCCGCCCGGCGACTTCGATCACCGCGCACGGCCGTGCCGCTTTCAGTGGCATGGAGAAAGCAGGTCCCGTCGTCTCGCGAGGCGTTCTGCTCGATGTCGCGCGGGCCAGGGGGACCGAGCGGCTCGACGACGGGCACATCGTGACCCCCGAGGATCTCGACGCGGCGCAAGAACTGGCCGGTGTCACGGTGCGGGCGGGCGATATCGTCCTGGTGCGAACAGGCCAGATCCAGCGATATCTGGCAGGTGACAGGGAGGCGTACGCCTTTCCTTCGCCCGGACTGTCGATTCGTACGCCGGAGTGGTTCCACGCCCGCGATGTCGCCGCCGTCGCCAATGACACCCTGACGTTCGAGGCATTCCCACCGGAGTTCGAGAATCTATGGCTGCCCGTACACGCGCTCGACCTGGTCGAGATGGGCATGCTGCAGGGGCAGAACTGGAACCTGGAGGAACTGTCGGAGGCGTGCGCGGAGGAGAATCGCTATGCGTTCCTCCTGTCGGCGACACCCGAGCCCTTCATGGGTGGGACGGGAGCGCCGGTGGCGCCGGTGGCGATCCTCTAGCCCGAGCCCTCTCACCCGGACCCTCTCGCCCCGGGCCGCATGACCTCGGGCCTCCGGCCGTTGACCTCCCCACCGCGGAGCAAGCCGCCACACAGGCCGTCACACACAGGACATAAGGGCGGGGCGGGCGGCGGCGCGCTGATGCGCACCCCGAGCACGGCACCACACGCCGCCACCCAGCTCCGGCGCCTCTGCCCTGATGCCGCGCCGGGCCGCGACCCGCACTCGCCAAGCCGGCCCCACAACACGGACCTCTCGACGTCCCCTCGCAACGAATCGCTGCGTCCAAGGGTGATCACGCGAACACTTCACGTCAACACCTGGTCTGGACTTTGTCGACTACGCCCGATTTGTGACGGCGCGCGGCGGCTCAAAAGCGCCGACCCAGAGCGGCTCCCCGCGGTCGACCTCGCACCAGATGCGCTTGCCCGCGCCCTCGGGCTGCCAGCCCCAGCGGTCGGCCAGGCCGTCCACCAACTCCAGCCCCCGGCCACCGGTGTCGTCACCCTCCGCGCAGCGGCGACGCGGCGGACGGGCGCTGATGTCGGCGACCTCGACACGAACCGTGCCCGGACACATCCCGGCCGCGGCCTCGGTGGAGCCACCCGCACCCGGGAAGAGCATGCGCAGGACGGCCGGACAGCCGGTGTGCACCACGGCGTTGGTGACCAGCTCCGAGATGAGCAGGATCAGCGTTTCGGCCAGGGGCTCGTCCATCCCTATGCCGGTACCTGCAAGGCGCGACCGCGCCCATCTGCGAGCCCGCCCCACCTCCGCGGGGTCGGCCCGAACCTCCATCTGCATCTGAAGCACCTGCACCGCTCACACCATCCGAACCGGCGGACACAACGCCTCGCGTCTCCGAGAGGTCACGGAACGTGATCTCCTTCCGAGACAGCATGGTTGACGTAGAGTCACCCCAACAAGCGCTTCAGGCATATTCCGGCGCAAAGGAGTATGCGTACTGCATACTGTGCGACGCACGCTGCGGGGACTCGAACATCGGGGAATCGCGGCCCCCGAGCCGACGCGAGCGGCAGACAATCCCGCGTTCGGCGCCGCCATATCGGCGGCACCGGGATAATTGCGCTTCTGAACCACTCGCATCCAAGGGAGCGTACCCGAGGTCGGGGCGAACTCCTCCTCGTGACGAGTCACACGCAGGACACAACCCGATATCGACGCTGCGTGATCGCTTATTAGTGACATACCGGGCATTTCGGTCACAATGCTCACTCAGAGCTAATTTCGACGTTCGCGGCCACCTCGCCCTGGCCGGTCGACAGGCCTCCGGGGAATTCGGTCAGGAGTTCCTCCGCGAGCCCTTCTTCGGCCTCGGCCGCCGACTGCCACTGTGCCGCCCTCACCCAAGCGCGCTTGAGGTGCAGATGAACGTCCGCGTCCCAGGTAAACCCGAATCCGCCGTGTAGTTGCAGGCAGTCACGGGCATTACGGACAGCAGCCGTATCGGCGAGCAATTTCGCCTGGGAAACATCACCGAATGTCACTGTCAGTGATGCGGCATAGACGCTGCAGCGGGCGATTTCCGCACGGACGAACATACGGGCGCAAAGGTGCTGCACCGCTTGGAAGGCGCCGACCGGGCGGCCGAACTGCGATCGGGCCTTGACGTGCGCGACCGCCATCTCCATCGTGCGCAGGGCGCTGCCCAGTTGCAGGGCCGCCGTCAACAGGGTGGCTTCCCCCCGCAGTCGGACGACGTCGGGGGGGCCGGCAGGGATCGCTCCCACGTCGTCCGGCAGTTGGCTCACGAGGTGCAGCGGTGTCGTCGGGTCGACCGCCCGCACAGGCCGGGCCCCCAGCGCGCGTGGGAGCGCCACCGTGTCTGCGCCCGGGGCCGGATCCGTTCGCAGGATCCGGAGGGTGGCGCGGTCCAGCAGGAGGACGGCATCCGCCGAGGCGAGGTGCTCGACCGGACCCGGCCGGTCCAGCGCCGTCACCAGCGCCCGTCCTTCGGCCGCGCCCTCCACCAGGCCCGCCGCGAGATGCGTGGCGACCAGCGGGCCGGGCAGCAGAGCGCGCCCCGCCTCTTCGAAGACGAGCACGGTCTCCGGCAGGCCGAGGCCGGTCCCACCGTGCTCCTCGGGCAGCCTCAGGGAGAAGAAGCCGGCGTCGCCCAGTTCCCGCCACAGCTCCCGGACCGAGGCACCGTGCACCGTCGAGCCTCCCGGACTCCCGGCACCGACCGGACCGACCGGCTCACCCGGCTCACCCGGCCCACCCGGCCCACCCGGCCCACCCGCGTCCACCATCGCCCGAAGCCGCTCCCGGGGGAACAGCGCCGCCAGGAGCTGCCGTGTCCCTGTCCGTAGGGCCCGTTGGTCGTCGCTCAGCCGGAAGTCCATGATCAACGACCTTTGGGCAGGCCGAGGATGCGCTCGGCGATGATGTTCTGCTGGATCTGGGACGTCCCGGCGGCGATCGTGTAGGAGAGGGCGGAGAGGCGGTCCGCCGTCCACGGGTGCCCGGCGTCCAGCGCTTCCGGGCCGATGACGTCGGCGGCCGCGTCGTACAGTTCCTGTCGCGCCTCGGAGTAGCGGAGCTTGAAGACGGACCCGCCGACGCCCGGCACCGCGCTCCCGCCCTCGGGCGACGCCCGCTCGGCCTCGCTCACATTCCACTGCGTGAGTCGCCACAGTGCACCGAATTCGGCGTTCAGCCGCCCCAGGCGGCGGCGCAGGACCGCGTCGTCCCACCGGCCGTTCTCCTTCGCCGTCCGGGCCAGCCGGGCCAGGGTGCGGCGGCAGGCGACGACCTCGCCGACGAAGGCCGTGCCGCGCTCGTACGAGAGGGTGACCATGGTGACGCGCCAGCCGTCGTTCTCGGCGCCGACGCGGTACGAGAGCGGTATCCGCACCTCGTCGAGGAACAACTCGGCGAACTCGGTGGAGCCCGCGAGGGTGCGCAGCGGGCGGACGGTCACCCCGGGGGTGTCCATGGGCAGGGCGAGCCAGGAGATCCCCCGGTGCTTGGGGGCCGAGGTGTCCGTACGGACGAGCAGTTCGCACCAGTCGGCGACCTCGGCGTGCGAGGTCCAGATCTTGCTGCCGGTGACGACGTACGCGTCGCCGTCCCGGACCGCTCGGGTGCGCAGTGAGGCCAGGTCGGAGCCGGCGTCCGGCTCGGAGAAACCCTGGCACCACACTTCCTCGCCGCGCAGGATCGGCGGCAGCCAGCGCGCCCGCTGCTCGGCCGTTCCCTCCGCGGCGATGGTGGGCCCGGCGTGCAGGAGGCCCACGAAGTTGGCACCGACGTAGGGCGCGCCCGCCAGCTCCGTCTCCTCCAGGAAGATCAGGTGCTGGGTGGGGGTGGCGCCTTGTCCCCCGGCGTCGGTGGGCCAGTGCAGTCCGGCGTATCCGGCGTCGTACAGCGCGCGTTGCCAGGCGCAGTCATAGGCGCGCCGCGCCGGCCAGTGATCGGGCGGCGGCTTCGCGGGCAGCTTCGGCAGTGTCTCGCCCAGCCATGTGCGCAGCCGTCGCCGGAACTCTTCCTCTTCCTCGGCGAAGGTGAGATCCATGGGGCTCTCACCCGGCCGGTCGATCGGGCCCGGGCGCCGGCGGCCCCACGCGCGTATCCGGGGCGCGGTCATCCAGATCCAGGCCGAGCATCCGGATCGCGTTTCCCCGCATCACCTTGTGGACGGTTTCGTCGTCCAGGCCCTTCATGTGGTCGAGTGCGACTTCCTTGGTGTGCGGGAAGGTCGAGTCGACGTGGGGGTAGTCGGTCTCGAAGGTCGCGTTGTCGCGGCCCACCACATCGAGTGAGGCGACCCCGTGTTTATCGCGGAAGAAACAGCAGAAGATCTGCCGGTAGTAGTAGGTGGAGGGCGGTTCGGGGATCAGATCGCGCACCCCGCCCCAGGCCCGGTGCTCCTGCCATACGTCGTCGGCGCGCTCCAGGGCGTAGGGGATCCAGCCCATTTGCCCCTCGCTGTAGGCGAGTTTGAGGCTCGGGAATCTGACGAGGACGCCGCTGAAGAGGAAGTCCATCATCGACGCCATGGCGTTGTTGAACGACAGGGACGCCTGCACGGCGGGCGGCGCGTCCGGGGAGGCGGCGGGCATCTGCGAGGACGAGCCGATGTGCATGTTGACGACGGTGCCGGTGTCCTGGCAGACGGCGAAGAAGGGATCCCAGTACCCGGAGTGGATGCTGGGCAGTCCGAGGTGGGTGGGGATCTCGCTGAAGGTCACGGCCCGTACGCCGCGGGCGGCGTTCCGCCGGATCTCGGCGACGGCGAGGCCGACGTCCCAGAGGGGGATGAGGCACAGCGGGATCAGCCGCCCTCGGCTGTCGCCGCACCACTCCTCGACCATCCAGTCGTTGTAGGCACGCACGCAGGCGAGCGCGACCTCCTTGTCGTGCGCCTCCGCGAAGGTCTGCCCGCAGAAGCGCGGGAAGGTGGGGAAGCAGAGGGACGCCTCGACGTGATTGAGGTCCATGTCCTTCAGGCGTTCCGCCGGGTCCCAGCACCCGGGGCGCATCTCCTCCCGGGTGATGCCCTCCAGGGTCATGTCGTCACGGTCGAAGCCGACGGCGGCGATGTTGCGCTTGTACGGGAATTGGAGGTCCTCGTAGACCCACCAGTCGGTGGGCGGCCCTTCGGGGTCCATGGTGATGACGTACTTACCGGCCACGTAGGCGAGTTCACCGATGCCTGCGGTCAGGGCGCGGGGGCCGCGGGATCGGTATGCGGCGGGCAGCCAGGTCTCGAAGAGATGGGCGGGTTCGATCACGTGGTCGTCCACGCTGACGATGCGCGGCAGATCCATGAGGGGCTCCCTCTCGCTTACCCGACGACGCGGTTCCAGCGTTCCTGACGCTCCATCAGATTCGAGGTTAGTCCGCGCCCCCTGGACCGACAAGCCGGGTCGCCCCTACGCTTCCCGCCACACCTGACAGATCGTCAGCCCTACGGGAGGCACCTCATGGCCGGCACCGCCCCCGATCTGGTCACCTCCCGCACCCTGTGGCAGCTCCTCGACCGCCGGGCCGCGCTCACCCCGGATGCCATCGCCCTCATCCAGGCCGACGAGCCGGCGGCCGAGGGCACGGCTGCCGACCGGCGGCTGACCTTCGGGGAGCTGCGCGGCCGCGCGGAGCGCGTCGCCGCCTGGTTGCACGGGCTGGGCGTACGGCCGGGCAGCCGGGTCGCCTGGCAGCTGCCCACCCGTATCGAGACCGTGGTCCTGGCCTTCGCGCTGGCCCGGCTCGGGGCCGTACAGACCCCGCTCATCCCCTTCTACCGCGACCGCGAGGTCCGCCACGCGCTACGGGCGACCCAGGCGGAGTTCTTCGCGGTGCCGGGTGTCTGGCGGGGCTTCGACCACTCCGCGATGGCCTACCGCCTCGCCCTCACGCTGCCGTCACCGCCCCTCGTCCTCACGGCCTACGACGACCTCCCGGAGGCGGACCCCCGGGCACTCCCGCCCCCTCCCACCGAGGGCACCACCGTCCGCTGGATCTACTGGACCTCCGGCACGACCTCCGAGCCCAAGGGCGTGCTCCACACGGACCGGTCCCTCATCGCCGCCGGCGCCTGTCTCGCCGACGCGCTGCGCCTGACCTCCGACGACGTCGGGTCCATGGCCTTCCCCTACGCGCATGTGGCCGGCCCCGACTACACCGTGATGCTGCTGCTCCGGGGCTTCCCGAGCATCCTCCTGGAGCACTTCGCCCTGCCGGGCTCGCTCGACGCCTACCGCCGCAACGGCGTCACCGTCGCCGGGGGATCCACCGCCTTCTACGCCCTGTTCCTCGCCGAACAGCGCAAGGACCCCACCCGCAAGCTCATCCCCACCCTCCGCCTCATGGCAGGCGGTGGCGCGCCGAAGCCGCCCGCGCTCTACCACGAGGTGGTCGACGAGCTCGGGTGCGCGCTCACCCACGGCTACGGCATGACCGAAGCGCCGATGATCACCATGGGGTCGCCGGACGACACGCCGGAGCAACTGGCCACCACAGAGGGACGCCCTCCGGCCGACATGCGGATCCGCGTCGTCGACACCGACGGCAAGCCGCTCCCGCCCGGCACGGAAGGAGAGATACGGCTGCGCGGAGAGGCCGTCTGCCAGGGCTACCTCGACCCCGCCCACACCGCCGAGGCCTTCGACCCGGACGGCTTCCTCATCACCGGGGACCTCGGCCGGCTCACCATCGAGGGCCACCTCGTGCTCACCGGCCGCACCAAGGACATCATCATCCGCAAGGGCGAGAACATCTCCGCCCAGGAGGTCGAGCGGCTGCTCCACGAACACCCCGCAGTCGAGGACGTGGCCGTCATCGGCCTTCCCGACGATGCACGCGGCGAGCGGGTCTGCGCCGTGGTCCAGCAGCCACCCGGCGCCGAACCACTGAGGCTCGACGACATCACGGCCCACCTGCGGAGCGCGGGACTGTCCGTGCACAAGATGCCCGAGCAGCTGGAGCTCGTCGACGAGCTGCCGCGCAACGACACGCTCCGCAAGGTCCTCAAGTACAAGCTGCGCGAACGCTTCTCCGACTGACGGGCCGCTTGCAGGACTGCTCGGCAGCAGCGCTCAGCCCGTGAACCGGTAGGTGGACCTGGCCTGGTCGAAGAAGCCGTCCACCGAGCGCTGCCCGTCCATCGGGCCGATCACCTGCACCACGTGATAGCGGCCCGCCAGGATCATCGCGGCGTTGCGCACGTAGACCTGGCGGCCGCTGCTGTCGTTCCAGTTGAACGTGCCCTCCGCCATCGCCCTCTTGCCGACGTCGATACGGCGCAGTCCGGAGGCGCCCGACCAGGAGGAGGAGCGGTAGGGCTCCAGCTCGGGCTCCTTGCCCTGGTAGGCCAGCGGATCGCCGCCGAACTCCGACACCTTGTCCCGGCCGGGCACCACGATCAGCTCGTAGTCGCCGCCGACGTAGACGACCTGGCCCCGGTCGTTCTCGCCACGGCGCTGCCAGTCCTCGGCGACGGCCACGGAGAAGCCCCTGGGGTCCTGGCGCAGGGTGTAGCCCTTGGCGACGCCATGGGGTTCGGTGGTGCGCGCCTCCTGTGTGCCGGAGCGGTCGGACTGGGCCGTCCTGCCGTTCGTCCCCGGCTGGTTGGGGACGGCGCTCCGCAGCCCCGCCGTGCCCGTACGGTCCGTCTGCCCCCGGTCCGCGCTTTCGTCGGCGCGCGGCATGAACAGCAGCGCGTACAGCACCGCGCCGGCCAGGAGGAGCAGGATCAGGCCGAGCAGCAGTCGCCCGAGGTGCCGGGGTGAGCGCTGCGCACCCCCTCGCCGCTCCCGGGTCCGCCCCGTGGAGCCCATGGAGCGAGCCTTGCCCTGCGACGCGGCCCGGTCGTCACCACGGTCGGGAACCGGCCGCCCTCCGGGGGCCTCCTCGTCCCACTCGCCGAGCTCCTCCGCCGGCAGCTCCCCGGCCGTCTTCTTGTGCCGCCCGTGCACGGGCGCCGGGTCCACGGCACCAAAGCCGCGGCCTCGACGGCGGCGTACGAGCTCGCCGCGCCGCCGGATGAGCGGCAGCCGACGCGGGTCGGTGGGGAGGCTCGCGCCGATCGACGGCACGGTGACCGTCCGGCTGCCGAGGTCCGGCTCCGGCGCCGAGCGGATCAGTGAGCGCAGCCAGCCGCGCAGTTCCTCGCACTCGGGACGCTCGGTCGGATCCTTGCGCATGAGCGACTCGACCACGGGGCGGAGCGCTCCGCATTCCTCGGCGTAGGCGGGCGGTTCGGCGCAGACGAGCTGCACCAGCTCGGCCGCGCTCTCCTCCGGGTACGGGGCATGGCCCTGCACCGCGCGGAAGAGCAGCACGCCCAGGGCCCACAGATCGGCGGCGGGGCCCACGGGAGGGGCGAGCTGCCAGCTCTCCTGCACCGGATGGGCCTGCTCGGGTGCCCAGCGTTCGGTGACGGCACCGACCACCACCATGCGCGCCTGCCGCGCCCGCTCGGCGGCGAGCGCGCTGCCCGGCCCGGCGGTGCGCGACCAGCCGCCCGTGCCGCGCTCGCGGCCGTTCTGCGCGGGGACGGGCGCGGCGGCCCCACCGGCGGTGTCGCCCTCGCCCCAGGTGGACGAGGTGGTCGACGGCCGGCGGGTGGTCTCCGCTGCCGCGCGGGCGGCAGCGGCCCGGGCGCCCGCGCGGTACGCGGCGATCGCCCCGGCGCGGGGCGCCCGGTCGTCCGGGGCGGCGTCCTGCTCGTGGCCGCCCGCCCGGCCTCCGGCCACCGACCCCTGCCCCGGGGCCGGCTGGTCCGGGAGCCGTGGGTACGGGGAGCCTGTCGGGGCGGTCCCCGCCTGTCGCGGCGGGACCACCCCGGCGCGGGGCGTCGCGATCGCCGCACGTCCGCCCGTCGCGGCACCTGGCTGCGGTCCGGCCTGCCCCGCGGAGTCACCACCGGCCCCCTGCCCGGCGCCGAGCGGTCCGACCGCGCCGCCCGGGCCGACCGGGACGGGGTCGTGGCCGCAGAGGGCCTCCTCCGCCGCGCCCGCGGCGAGGCCGGTGAGCATGGCACGGCCGTCGTCACAGATGAGGACGGTGCGGGGCGTGATGTTGCGGTGGGTCCAGCCCTGGGCGTGGAGGGCACGCAGCGCGGTGAGGACGTCGGCGGCCACTTCGGCGGCCCGGTGCGGTGAGAGTGTGCGCTCGGCGAGCAGGGCGGCCAGAGGGCGGGCCGATACCAGCTCGCTGATGATCCATAGGCTGCCCGCCTCGACGAAGACGTGGAAGACCTGGTCGAGACGGGGATGGTCGGGGAGTTGCGCGGCAGCGGTGGCGGCGACCAGAGCCCGGCGCACCGCCGGATCACCGGGCCCCTGGCCCGTCAGCCCGCCCGTACCAAGAACCTCGGAGCGGCCACCTTCGGCCCCGTGACCGTCCCCGGTCCTGACGGCGCGTTCACCCTCGTACGGGCCGTCGTTGCCCAGGACTTCCGCGTCGACGACCTCCGGCAGGGGGATCTGCCGGATGAGGACTTCCTGGCCGCTGTACGTGTCGTAGGCCCGCGTCTCCACCAGTTCGAAGGCGTCGGACGGCGGCAGCGGCAGGCGATAGCGGTCGGCGAGCACCCGACCCGCATAGTCGTCCACGACGCCTCCCCAAGCGCGCGATCCACACCATCGCTCGAATGACCATCAAAGTCGGTCATTTAGCTGCTTATTGCGGCTGCGTATGGTTCACGGGGACTCACGATACGTGCCGAACCCGTCTCTTCGGGCGCGTACGGCTCAGTATGTGACGGGGCTCCGGTCGCTCACGCGGGCTGGAACGTCTTGAACGCCGTCTCCCGCAGCTTCTCGCACTCCGAGTCGGACCACTTGCCCTTCTCGCACGTCACCATGATGGCGTAGCCACGCTTGTCGTCCACCTTGAAGCCCCGGTTGACGACCTGGACGCGCTTGTCCTTCTGGTCGCGCTCGAAGGTCCAGTCGGCGATGGTCGGGTAGTCGTGACCGTCCCAGTCCTCGACCTCTTCGACGCCGAGGCCGCGGTAGTTGGGCATGCCGCCGCTCTTGGCGGCGGAGTCGGAATCGCGCCAGGCCGCGGCGGCGTCCGAGCCCGGGTGGGAACCGAAGTCGACCTGGAGGCGCGGGAAGCCACCCGACTGGCTGTAGATCGCCCCGGAGTGGGCCCCGGCGGTGCCCGTCTTCCGCCACCCCTTGGGCATGGCGATGCTGAAGTGGTACTCGGCGTTCTTGACCGCCGTGTATCCGTCGGGCAGGTCGTCGCCGTCCGAGGACGCGTCGTCCTCGTCCTTCGAGGTGTCGCCGTTGTCCTTCTTGTCCTTGCCCGTCCCGGGTGACGCGGCGTCCGCGCCCTTGGCACCCTGTTCGGTGAGGGAGGAAGTGGCCTTGTCACCGACGGATTTGGACGTGCCGCCCTTGGTGCCGCCCGTGGCGCCCTTGTCGTCGCCGTCACTGTTCAGCGTGATGGCGAGCACGGTGCCGATGATGGCCAGCACGACGATGACCGCCACGGCCAGCAGCGTGCGACGGGACACGACGTCCGTGATGGACGCCCGCCCGGGACGGGCGGGGTGGGCGCCGCCGCCGCTTCCGGACCGGCCGAGGCCCGTCTGCCGCTGGGCGGACGGTATGGAGGGCGCGGGCTTCGCCGGTCGGGCCGGCTTCGCGCCGGTGCCCGAGGCCGCATCCCGGACGGACTTGAACGCGCCCCGCATCCGGTCGCCCGCCCCGTCCGTCGCGCGCGAGCCGGCAGCCGGGGCGGCGGAGGCACGGGTGTCGCCCTTGCGTGAGCCCGACGCCGAAGCGGACGCCGAGCCCGCACCCGCCGCCGCTCCCGTACCCGCCCCGGAGGACGGACGGGTGCCGGAGCGCATCTCGGCGGGGGACGGCAGGGCGATCGCCTGTGTGGCGTCCAGGGCCGGGGAGGCCTCGGGGGCCTTCGGCAGCCGTTCGTCGGGGGCGTTGACCGCATCGGTCAACAGGGCCCGGGCACCGGCCTCGTCCAGGCGCTTGGCCGGGTCCTTGGCGAGCAGTCCGTACATGACGCCTTCGAGCGGACCCGCGTTCCGCGGGGGGCCCAGCGGCTCGGTCATCACGGCGGTGAGGGTCGCTATGGCCGACCCCTTGTCGTACGGGGGGACGCCCTCGACCGCCGCGTACAGCAGGCCGCCCAGCGACCACAGGTCCGCCGGCGGGCCGGGCTTCTGGCCGCGCGCCCGCTCCGGGGATATGTACGAGGGGGCGCCGACCAGCATGCCCGTCGAGGTGACCGACGGGTCGCCCTCGACCTGGGCGATGCCGAAGTCGGTGAGGACGACACGGTTGTCGTCCGCGATGAGGACGTTGGACGGCTTCACGTCGCGGTGCAGGATGCCCTGGCGGTGGGCCGCGCTCAGCACGTCGAGGACGGCCAGTCCGACCTCCGCGGCCCGTCGCCACTTGAGCGGTCCGTCCTCACGGATGACATCGGCGAGCGAACGGCCCTCGATGAGCTCCATGACGATCCACGGGCGGTCGTCCTCGTGGACCACGTCGTAGACGGTGACCGCACCCGCACTGCGGATCCGGGCGATGGCCTTCGCCTCACGCAGCGTGCGCGTGATCAGACGGCGCTTCTCGTCCTCGTCGATGTTGGCCGGGAAGCGCAACTCCTTGACCGCGACGGTGCGCCCGAGCGTCTCGTCGGTCGCCCGCCAGACCGTACCCATGCCGCCACGACCGAGGATGCCCCCGAGGCGGTACCGCCCGGCCAGGAGGCGCCCTGCCGTGCCCTGCGTCTGCTCCGCCTCCGACATGCGTCCCCTCTGGCAATCAGCTCTGCGACCAACCGACCCTGGCAGAGCGACCATTGTCTCTCATCCACGGACCGGTGGAAGGCCAGGGTCCGAGTGCCCATGGATGATGAGCACATGTCGACGCACACCGCCCTCGTGCGCCTCGCCTCCACCATGACCGCCCTGACCTGCGCCGTGACGGTATCCGTGGGGTCGGCGGGCAGTGGCACCGCCGCCCGGCCTCCTGTCCAAGACCTCGTTTCCCCGCGAACGGTTCCCGGTGCGGCACAGCTGTCACAAGACGCTCATGGGGTCCGGTTCCACACGGCGGGCGTCGCGGACGTACGCACCGGTCGCCCCATCCGCCCCACGGACCGCTTTCGGGTCGGCAGCATCACCAAGACCGTCATCGCCACCGTCACCCTCCAGCTCGCCGCCGAGCGCAAGCTGGACCTCGACGACCCGGTCACCGCGCACCTGCCCGCCCGAACCGCCGCCCTGCTGCCCTGCCCCGGCGACAGCGACAGCCGTACCCCCGGCTGCCGGGTCACGGTCCGCCAACTCCTCACGCACACCAGCGGGCTGTTCTCCTACACCGACGACCGTGCTTTCTTCCGTCGGTTCTTCGGTCCGGGCTTCACCGCGCACCGTTTCGAGACCCACAAACCCGACGCACTGGTACGGACCGCCCTCGCGCATCCGCCCTACGCGGCCCCCGGTGAGCGGTACCGCTACTCCAACACCGACTACCTGCTCCTCGGTATGGTCATCCGTCAGGTCACCGGCCACTCCTACGCCACCGAGGCCTACCGGCGTGTCATCGCCCCCTTGCACCTCACCGGCACCAGCTTCCCCGGCACGCGCACGAGGCTGCCCTCCCCGCACGGCCGCGCCTACACGACGACGGGCACGACTACGGGCACACCGACGAGCAGCGACCGCACCGCCGACGCCACCGACCTCAATCCGTCCTCGGCGGGCGCGGCCGGCGAGCTGGTCTCCACCCTCCCCGACCTCAACCGTCTCTTCGGCGCCCTGCTGCGCGGCACCCTTCTGCCCGCACCGGCGCTGCGGCAGATGCGGGACACGACGGACGCCTACGGCCGCTACGGCATGGGGCTGTTCCCCGTGCGGCTGCCCTGCCACCGCACCCTGTGGGGCCACAACGGCGAGATCAGCGGCTCGTACGTACAGACGCTCGGGACGACGGACGGGCGCCACCTCGTCAGCTACCGCGTCAACAGCGACGCCCCCGTCGACCCGGCGGCCGAAAGGGCCCTCCTGACCGCCGAGTTCTGCCCGAAAGCCTGACGAACCGGACGCCCGGACGGGACAGGCGGGACCGGACAGGCAGGACCGGACAGGCGGACCGGACATCCGGCACCACACCGCATCGACCGCATCGCACCGCCCTACAGCGGCTGCACCTCGGGGGCGCCCAGCCGCGCCGCGTCCGCCGTCTGGTCGTCGGGCTGCCGCTGCGACTCGCGCTCCGCCTCCACGCGCTTCTCGTAGTGCTCGACCTCCTTGTCGGTCTGCGCCCGGTCCCAGCCCAGCACCCCGGCCATCAGCTCGGCGGCCTCCCGCGCGCTGCGCGTGCCCCGGTCGAAGGTCTCGATGGAGATCCGTGTCCTGCGGGTGAGCACGTCGTCGAGATGGCGGGCCCCCTCGTGGGAGGCGGCGTAGACGACCTCCGCCCGCAGATAGTCCTCGGCACCGCCGAGCGGCTCGCCCAGCTTCGGATCGGCGGTGACGAGGTTCAGCACCTCGTCGACCATCGAGCCGTAGCGGTTCAGGAGGTGCTCGACGCGCGCCACATGGAGGCCCGTGCGCTGTGCCATCTGCGCCCGGCCGTTCCACAGGGCCCGGTAGCCCTCGGCGCCCACCAGCGGCACGTCCTCGGTGACGCACTCCGCGACCCGCTGGGCCAGACCGTGCACCGCCTCGTCCACGGCGTCCTTCGCCATCACCCGGTAGGTGGTGTACTTCCCGCCCGCCACGACCACGAGCCCCGGTACCGGGTGGGCGACGGTGTGCTCGCGCGAGAGCTTGCTGGTCGCGTCCGACTCCCCCGCCAGCAGCGGGCGCAGCCCGGCGTACACGCCCTGGACGTCGTCGCGGGTCAGCGGCACGGCGAGCACCTCGTTGACGTGCTCCAGCAGGTAGTCGATGTCGGCGCTGGAGGCAGCCGGGTGCGCCTTGTCGAGGTCCCAGTCGGTGTCGGTGGTGCCGATGATCCAGTGCCTGCCCCACGGGATCACGAACAGCACGCTCTTCTCGGTGCGCAGGATCAGCCCGGTGGTGGAGTGGATGCGGTCCTTGGGCACGACGAGGTGGATGCCCTTGGACGCCCGTACGTGGAACTGTCCGCGCTCCGCGATGAGCTGCTGGGTGTCGTCGGTCCACACCCCCGTGGCGTTGACGATCTGCCGGGCGCGGACCTCGAACTCGCCGCCCTGCTCCAGATCCTTCACCCGGGCCCCGACCACCCGCTCCCCCTCGCGCAGGAAGCCGACGACGCGCGCCCGGTTGGCGACGTCCGCGCCGTAGGCGGCGGCGGTGCGCACCAGGGTGGTGACGTAGCGCGCGTCGTCCATCTGGGCGTCGTAGTACTGCAGGGCGCCCACCAGCGCGTCCTTCTTCAGGGCGGGTGCGACCTGCAGCGCGCGCTTGCGCGTGAGGTGCCGGTGGGTGGGCAGCCCCCGCCCGTGGCCCGAGGAGACCGACATCGCGTCGTAGAGCGCCACGCCCGAGCCGGCGTAGAAGCGCTCCCAGCCCCGGTGCTGCAAGGGGTAGAGGAAGGGCACCGGCTTCACCAGGTGGGGCGCCAGCCGCTCCAGCAGCAGTCCGCGCTCCTTGAGCGCCTCGCGCACGAGGGCGAAGTCGAGCATCTCCAGATAGCGCAGCCCGCCGTGGATCAATTTGCTGGACCGGCTGGAGGTCCCCGCCGCCCAGTCGCGCGCCTCGACGAGCCCGGTCGTGAGCCCGCGGGTGGCCGCGTCGAGCGCGGTGCCCGCGCCGACGACGCCGGCGCCGACCACCAGGATGTCCAGTTCCCGCTCCGCCATCCGGGCGAGCGCCTCGCCGCGCTCGGCCGGCCCGAGTGTCGCTGTCCTCACTGCTGCCTCCCGATTGACCGCTCTCACTGCCGCCCCGGCGGCCGCGGCCACCGGGGGCACCAGGACTGCCGGGCACCCGTTCCCCTCCGATGCTGCACCAGATCGGCCGCTTTGGCCGTGTCGGAGACGAGCCGCGCCGCGGTAATCCCGGATAACAGTCATATATCCGCTTAACCTGATGTAACTCGTCCGGGGATCGGCCCCATCCGCCCGTGGGGCCGTCCGCCTCCCCTCCGGGCCCACCCCTCGGAAGAGCCCTCCGGGCCTCCGGAGTGCCCTCCGACCGACGCCCGCCGGGAAGGACCGGCCAGCAGGACCCCTCCGGGAAGGACCGCCCGCCATGCCCGCAGATCTCGCCGTCCTCGGACTCGGCCACCTCGGCCTCCCGCTCGCCCAGGCCGCCACGGCCGCCGGCATCGCCACCGTCGGCTACGACCCCGATCCGCACACCGTCGCCGAACTCCGCGCCGGCCGGCTGCCCACCGAGGGCGCCGACGGCTCGCTCACCGCCGCCGGCGTCCGCCGCATGCTCTCCGCCGGCTTCCGCGCCACGACCGAGGACACCGAGCTGGGCAGGGTCCGTACGGCGGTGATCTGCGCCCCCACCCCGCTCGGCGAGGACCGGGCGCTGGACCTCGGCGCCATCGGCGACGCCGCCCGCGCGCTCGCCGCCCGGCTGCGCCCGCACACCACTGTGCTCCTGGAGTCCACCGCCTACCCCGGAACCACGGAGGACTACCTCCGTCCGCTGCTCGAATCCGGCTCCGGCCTGCGCGCGGGCCGGGACTTCCACCTCGCCTACTCGCCCAGCCGCTTCGACCCCGGCAACCGGCGGCACGGCTACACCAACACCCCCAAGGTCATCGGCGGCCTCACCCCCGCCTGCACCGAGGCCGCCGCCGCCTTCTACGGGCGGATCTGCGAGAAGGTCGTCCGCGCCCGCGGACCCCGCGAGGCGGAGGCGGTCAAGGTCCTGGAGACCAACTACCGGCACGTCAATATCGCGCTCGCGAACGAGATGGCGGTCTTCTGCCACGACATCGGCGTCGACCTGTGGGACGTCGTGCGCTGCGCCGAGACCAAGCCGTTCGGCTTCCAGGCCTTCCGCCCCGGGCCCGGGGTGGGCGGCCACGGCGTGCCCATCGACCCGAACTACCTCTCCTACAAGGGCCGCAGCCTCGGCCACCCCTTGCGGATGGTGGAGCTCGCGCAGGAGGTCAACGGCCGGATGCCGCGCTACGTCATCCAGCGCTGCGCCACGCTCCTCAACGAGCACGGCAAGTCGGCGCGCGGCGCACGCGTGCTCCTGCTCGGCGTCGGTTACAAGGCCGACACCGGCGACCAGGAGGGCTCGCCCGCCCGTGAGATCGCCTCCCGGCTGATGGAGCTGGGCGCCCAGATCAGCTACCACGACCCGTACGTCCCGCAGTGGCGGGTCCTCGGCCGCCCGGTGCCCCGCGCCGACTGCCTCTACGAGGCGGCGGCCATCGCCGACCTGACGGTCCTTCTCCAGCCCCACCGCACCTACGACCTGCAAGGACTGGCGGTCAAGGCGCAGCTGCTGCTGGACACCCGCGGCGCGAGCCCCGCGGGAGCGGCACACCGGTTGTAGGGGGACCAGTCACGCGGACCACGCAAAAGGTTGATCGTTCACCGGCTGACGGCGAAACGCTCCGGGCCGACGACGAAAAGGGCCGGCCCGGCGTCTCCCTGGCGAACACCGGGGGAAGAACGCCGGACCGGCCCGCCCCGCGTCCCTACAGCCGGCCCGTCCCGAGCAGCCGGCCCGGCTGCGCGTCCAGGACCGTCCTGAGCGAGGCGAAGTCCTCGACGCAGCGGCCCGTGCCGACGGCCACGCAGTCCAGCGGCTCGTCGGCGACGAGCACCGGGATGTCGAGTTCCTTGCTCAGCCGTACGTCCAGGCCGCGCAGCAGCGCGCCGCCGCCGGTCAGGACGATGCCGCGGTCCATGATGTCGCCCGCGAGCTCCGGCGGGGTCTCGTCCAGGGTCTGCCGCACGGCCATGACGATCGCGTCCACGGGCTCCGTCAGCGCGTGCCGGACCTCGTCGGCCGTCAGCTCCAGCGTCTTGGGCAGACCACTGACCTGGTCGCGGCCGCGAATGGTGAAGCGGTCCGGGGGCAGCAGGCCCTGGGTCTCCTCCGGGTCGCCGCCGACGTCCTCCAGGCCGTCGTTCTTCTCCAGCTGCTTGGCGAGCGCGCTGAGCCCGGCCGCGGTCCAGGAGGCCGTGGGAGAAGCCGAGCCGATGCTCATCTTGATCTCCTCCGCGGTCCGTTCACCGATCGCGAGGGCGTAGTGCTTCTTCACGTACGAGGTGATGGCCGTGTCCATGGCGTCGCCCGCGGTCCGCACCGAGCGAGCCGTGACGATGCCGCCCAGCGAGATCACGGCGACCTCGGTGGTGCCGCCGCCGATGTCGACGACCATGCAGCCGGTCGGCTCGCTGACCGGCAGGCCCGCGCCGATCGCCGCGGCCATCGGCTCCTCGATCAGATGCACCTGACGGGCCCCGGCCTGCGTCGCAGCCTCGATGACCGCGCGGCGCTCGACGCCGGTGATGCCCGACGGCACGCACACCACGACGCGGGGGCGGGAGAAGCGGCGGTTGCCCGTGACCTTCTTGATGAAGTGCCGGAGCATCCGCTCGGCTATCTCGAAGTCGGCTATGACGCCGTCGCGCAGCGGCCGGATGGCCACGATGTTCGAAGGGGTACGGCCGATGGTCTCCTTGGCCTCGGATCCGACCGAGAGCACTCCGCCGTCAGCGGCGTTGACCGCGACCACCGATGGCTCGTTGAGCACCACTCCTTTCCCCCGCACGTACACGAGCGTGTTCGCCGTGCCGAGGTCGATGCCCATGTCCCTGCCGCTGAACGACTTGCTTTGTGCCATAAGTTGCCATTATTCCCTATGGTCGAACGTTTATGCGGAGTTCACAGCGGCCCGCTCGCTGTCGGTGACAGTGCGTCGGCCCGGGTCATGTCGGGGACCACCGGGTTTTCTTGTCGCGCTGTCAGGCCCGGCTGCTAGCTTGTGGCCCACGCTTCACACTCTGCAACTTTCTCGCGCTCATCTTCTTCACCCACGGGGGACACCACCATGAATCAGCCCTGGCAGCAGCCGCCGCAGCAGCCGAACCCCTACGGCCAGCAGCCGCAGCAGCCCGGCCCGTACGGGCAGCAACCCCCGCCGCCCGGCTACGGCCCGCAGCAGCCCCAGCAGCCGTACGGCATGCCCCCGCACGGCGCCCCGCAGTACGGCGCCCCCGGCGGCTTCCCGCCGCCGCCCGCGCCGGTCCGCCAGGGCAATGTGGGCCTCGCGGTGCTCCTCGGCATCGTGGCCATGCTCGTCGGAGCCGGCATCTACGGCTACATCCTCAAGGCCACCGACGGCCGCCAGATCGGCTACCTCGCCATCGGTGTGGGCGCCCTCGTCGGCGCGGCCCTCGGCAAGATCGGCGGACGCAACGCCGTCCTCCCGGTCGTCGGCGTCCTCCTCGGGCTCCTCGGCGTCTACCTCGGCCAGATATTCGGCTACTCCCTGGCGTTCTCCGACGTGGCGAACGTGCCGGTCACCGAGGTGCTCATCGACCACTTCGACATCGTCAACCAGGCGTGGAAGGAAGACATGGGCGGCATGGACATCCTCTTCTACGCCCTCGGCGGCGTCGGCGCCTTCAGCGCCGCCCGCAAGCTCGGCGGCTGACAGCAGGCCCCGGGCGCCCGACGGGCCCCGCACACGCCGAAGGGCCCGGACCGCCGAAGCGGTCCGGGCCCTCGCAGGCGTGAAATCAGCGGTCGAGGCGCGAAATCAGCGGTTGTCGTGCTGCGACGGCGCGACCGTCACCTCGACCCGCTGGAACTCCTTCAGCTCGCTGTAGCCCGTGGTGGCCATCGCACGGCGCAGCGCGCCGAACATGTTCATCGAGCCGTCCGGGGTGTGCGAGGGACCGGCGAGGATCTCCTCGGTCGTGCCGACCGTGCCCAGGTTCATGCGCTTGCCGCGCGGCACGTCCTCGTGGACGGCCTCCATGCCCCAGTGGTAGCCGCGGCCCGGCGCGTCCGTGGCGCGCGCGAGCGGGGAGCCCATCATCACGGCGTCCGCGCCACAGGCGATGGCCTTCGGCAGGTCGCCCGACCAGCCCACGCCACCGTCCGCGATGACGTGGACGTAACGGCCGCCGGACTCGTCCATGTAGTCACGGCGGGCGGCGGCCACATCGGCGACCGCGGTCGCCATCGGGACCTGGATGCCCAGCACGTTGCGCGTGGTGTGCGCCGCGCCACCGCCGAAGCCGACGAGGACACCCGCCGCGCCCGTGCGCATCAGGTGCAGCGCCGCGGTGTAGGTCGCGCAGCCGCCGACGATGACCGGGACGTCGAGCTCGTAGATGAACTGCTTGAGGTTCAGCGGCTCGGCGGCACCGGAGACGTGCTCGGCGGAGACGGTCGTCCCGCGGATCACGAAGATGTCCACGCCCGCGTCGACGACGGCCTTGGAGAACTGCGCGGTGCGCTGCGGGGAGAGCGCGGCGGCGGTCACGACACCGGAGTCGCGGACCTCCTTGATGCGCTGCCCGATCAGCTCTTCCTTGATCGGCGCCTCGTAGATCTCCTGGAGGCGCTTGGTGGCCGCGGTCTCGTCCAGCTCCGCGATCTCCGCGAGCAGCGGCTCCGGGTCCTCGTACCGGGTCCACAGACCCTCGAGGTTCAGCACGCCGAGGCCGCCGAGCTCACCGATGCGGATGGCGGTCTCGGGCGAGACGACCGAGTCCATGGGAGCGGCCAGGAACGGCAGCTCGAAGCGGTAGGCGTCGATCTGCCAGGCGATCGAGACCTCCTTCGGGTCGCGCGTACGGCGGCTCGGGACGACGGCGATGTCGTCGAATGCGTACGCCCGGCGGCCGCGCTTGCCGCGCCCGATCTCGATCTCAGTCACGTGTGTGGCCTTTCAATACTTTCCTTGGCGCTCCGTCTGCGCATACCAGTATCCCCGACGCGGCGAAGCCCGCGGCCTTTCGGTCGCGGGCTCCTGCACAGCGCGTACTGCTACCGACTACTACCGACGGGAGTAGTTCGGTGCCTCGGTCGTCATCTGGATGTCGTGCGGGTGGCTCTCCTTGAGCCCCGCCGACGTGATGCGCACGAAGCGGCCCTTGTCCTTCAGCTCCTGCACATCGGCCGAGCCGACGTAGCCCATGGAGGCCCGCAGACCGCCGATGAGCTGGTGCGCGACCGAGGCGAGGGGGCCGCGGTAGGGCACCTGGCCCTCGATGCCCTCGGGCACGAGCTTGTCCTCGGAGAGGACGTTGTCCTGGAAGTAGCGGTCCTTGGAGTACGAGCGGGCCTGGCCGCGCGACTGCATCGCGCCCAGCGAACCCATGCCCCGGTAGGACTTGAACTGCTTGCCGTTGATGAAGACCATCTCGCCCGGCGACTCCTCGCAGCCCGCGAGCAGCGAGCCGAGCATCACCGTGTCCGCGCCGGCCGCGATCGCCTTGGCGATGTCGCCGGAGTACTGCAGACCGCCGTCGCCGATCAGCGGCACACCGGCCGCGTGGCACGCCTGCGCGGCCTCGTAGATGGCGGTGACCTGCGGGACGCCGATGCCGGCGACGACGCGGGTCGTGCAGATCGAGCCCGGGCCGACACCGACCTTGACGCCGTCGACACCGGCGTCGATGAGCGCCTGGGCGCCGTCGCGCGTGGCGACGTTGCCGCCGACGACATCGACGTTGATGTTGGACTTGACCTTGGCGATCATGTCGAGGATGCCCCGGCTGTGGCCGTGGGCGCTGTCGATGACCAGGAAGTCGGCACCGGCCGCGACGAGCGCCTGGGCGCGCTCGTAGGCCTCCTCGCCCACGCCCACGGCGGCACCGACGACCAGGCGGCCCTCGGAGTCCTTCGCCGCGTTCGGGTACTTCTCGGCCTTGACGAAGTCCTTGACCGTGATGAGGCCCTTGAGCACGCCGCTCTCGTCGACCAGCGGCAGCTTCTCGATCTTGTGGCGGCGGAGCAGCTCGATCGCGTCCTCGCCGGAGATCCCGACGTTGCCCGTCACCAGCGGCATCGGGGTCATGACCTCGCGCACCTGACGGCGGCGGTCCAGCTCGAAGGCCATGTCACGGTTGGTGACGATGCCGAGCAGCTTGCCCGCCGGGTCGGTGACCGGCACGCCGCTGATCCGGAACTTCGCGCACAGCGCGTCGGCCTCGGCCAGCGTGGCGTCCGGGCGGACCGTGATCGGGTCGGTGACCATGCCCGACTCGGAGCGCTTGACCAGGTCGACCTGGTTGGCCTGGTCCTCGATGGAGAGGTTGCGGTGCAGCACGCCCGCGCCACCCTGACGGGCCATGGCGATCGCCATCCGCGCCTCGGTGACCTTGTCCATCGCGGCGGACAGCAGCGGGATGTTGACCCGGACGTTGCGCGAGACGCGGGACGAGGTGTCGACCCCGTTCGGCAGTACCTCCGAGGCGCCCGGCAGCAGCAGGACGTCGTCGTATGTCAGACCGAGCATCGCGAATTTTCCGGGCATTCCGTCGACGTTGTCAGTCATGACACCTTCCCAAATGGTCTTGCCCCAGCGCGGACTCCCATGCTAACGGCCGTCACAGGTGTCCCATTCCACGACGGCTGAGTCCCGCATCACTTGTACGTTCCGACAAATCGATGGTGTGCACAGGCTGTGCACGGGCTTCTCCGCACCACGCCCCGGGATGCGCTCACTGCTCGGCGAGCGCCCGGAGCCGGCTGAGCGCCCGGTGCTGCGCGACCCGCACCGCACCCGGCGACATGCCGAGCATCTGCCCGGTCTCCTCCGCCGTCATCCCGATGGCGACCCGCAGCAGCACCAGCTCGCGCTGGTTCTCCGGGAGGTTGGCGAGGAGCTTCTTCGCCCACTCCGCGTCACTGCTGAGCAGCGCCCGCTCCTCGGGACCGAGGGAGTCGTCGGGCTGCTCCGGCATCTCGTCGGACGGCACCGCGGTACTGCCGTGCCGCATCGCGGCCCGCTGCAGATCGGCGACCTTGTGCGCGGCGATGGCCACGACGAAGGCCTCGAAGGGCCGCCCGGTGTCGCGGTAGCGCGGCAGGGCGCACAGCACCGCCAGGCAGACCTCCTGGGCCAGATCGTCCACGAAGTGCCTGGCGTCGCCCGGCAGCCGCGACAGCCGGGTGCGGCAGTAGCGCAGGGCGAGCGGGTGCACCAGGGCCAGCAGATCGTGGGTGGCCCGCCGGTCACCCTCGACGGCGCGCGCGACGAGGGCGCCGATCTCCCCTGGGGCTGTGGGCATGGGAGACCCCGCCTTGTCGTCGTCGCGCATCGGTCCATGGTGCCTCGCTGTGGAAGCTTCCGTGGCATCGCCCTCGTGGTTGTGCATCGAACCGTTACGCGTCGGTGTCCTCGCACTCACGTCTAGCGCCTCCCCCTTTCGGGTATGCCCGCCCCTGCACTCACGACTCCACCGGTAGCTTGTGCCCGTGCCGTACGGCGCCGGGCAGGGCTTGTCCGTCATGAGATCTTTCGGGGCCGAGTGAGAAGCCTCGGCTCCTGCCGGGGAGGAGTCACACTCCAAGGATGCGGCATCCCTCGGAGTTTCGGCGTCGGACGCCGACGCGGTGAGGCCGCGGCAGGCACCACCCGGGTGGCGCGCACCGCGGCCTCACGACACTGCGCGCCACACCGCGCCTAGCGGACCAGGCCCCAGCGGAAGCCGAGCGCCACCGCGTGCGCCCGGTCCGAGGCGCCCAATTTCTTGAACAGACGCCGCGCGTGGGTCTTGACCGTGTCCTCGGAGAGGAACAGCTCACGGCCGATCTCCGCGTTGGACCGACCGTGGCTCATACCTTCGAGCACTTGGATCTCCCGCGCGGTGAGCGTGGGCGCCGCGCCCATCTCCGCCGAGCGCAGCCGCCGGGGGGCGAGGCGCCAGGTCGGGTCGGCGAGCGCCTGGGTCACGGTCGCCCGCAGCTCGGCGCGCGAGGCGTCCTTGTGCAGATAGCCGCGCGCCCCGGCGGCGACCGCGAGCGCGACCCCGTCGAGATCCTCGGCCACCGTGAGCATGATGATCCGGGCCCCGGGATCGGCGGAGAGCAGCCGGCGCACGGTCTCCACACCGCCGAGCCCCGGCATCCGAACGTCCATCAGAATGAGGTCCGAACGATCGGCGCCCCAGCGGCGGAGGACTTCCTCGCCGTTGGCCGCCGTCGTCACACGCTCGACGCCGGGCACGGTCGCCACCGCACGACGGAGCGCTTCTCGGGCAAGCGGGGAGTCGTCGCAGACGAGGACGGATGTCATGGCCGCCCTCCGCAGCTGATGCGCGTCACCTTGAGCCTCCAGGCTGGTACTGATCGTCACCTGTGCGATCGACGATTTCCCGCTGGGTCGGACACCTGCCCGACTGCTTCATCCGTCAACCGCCTCCGCACTCTCAACGACGGTCACCCGAAAGAGTTACGGGCTCGGTCGGCCACGTTCGGCACTCTACGTGAGGGCGCGGACACGGAGCAGGGCGCATTGGGGGCGCCCTGCTCACGACTCAAGCTATGCCCCATTTGCCCATCCGGCGCCGTTTTTCTTCCCATTTGCTGCTGTCTATGGCTAGATTCGCAATGAGTCATATTTACATCTGCTTACACAGCAGATGACGGGGAACTCCTCAGAGGATCGACCCGCACACCACTCAGGAACCACTCACACATCGCACACATCGCGTCACAGATCGCTTCGAGGGGATAAGCAATGGCAGATTTCTCCCGTCTTCCCGGTCCCAACGCCGACCTGTGGGACTGGCAGCTCCTGGCGGCGTGCCGAGGGGTCGACAGCTCGCTCTTCTTCCACCCCGAGGGCGAACGCGGCGCCGCCCGCAGCGCCCGCGAGGCATCGGCGAAAGAGGTGTGCATGCGCTGCCCCGTGCGCGCGGAGTGCGCGGCGCACGCGCTGGCCGTGCGCGAGCCCTATGGCGTGTGGGGCGGCCTCACCGAGGACGAGCGCGAGGAGCTGATGGGACGCGCGCGACACCGGAGCATCGCCGTGACCGGCGCTCTCAGTGCGTGAGACCACATGCCCCGTCGTGTGAAGAAACGTTCCACCGCTCGACGTCCCCGCTGAAGAAACGTCTCATCGGATCCGCTCAGCGACGGGCGGCCGCCGCCAGCTGTTCGAGCATCGCCCCGACGGCCGGAACCCGGGCCAGGTCCGGCAGGGTGAGGGCGACGATCTCGCGCTGCACGACGGGCTCGACCGGTACGATCCGGGCGCCCTTGGGGCGTACCGACTCCAGGGCCAGCTCCGGCATCACCGCGACCCCGAGCCCGGCCCCGACCAGCCCGAACACCGCCGGATAGTCATCGGTGGCGAAGTCGATCCGCGGCGTGAAGCCCGCGCTCTCGCACACCTCGACCAGGTGCCGGCGGCACCGCGGGCAGCCCGCGATCCACGACTCCCCGGCCAGCTCCTCGATCCCCACCCGGTCGGCCCCGGCGAGCCGGTGCCCCTCCGGGACCACGCCGATGAGCCGGTCGGTCAGCAGCGGCCTTACGACCAGGTCGTCCCACTCCGCGCTCGCCGCCGGGTCGGCGCCGCGCACCTCGGGGTACCGGAAGGCCAGCGCGATCTCGCAGTCGCCGTCGCGCAGCATCTCCACCGAGCGCGGCGGTTCGGCCTCGACGAGGGAGACCCGCGTGCCCGGGTGGGCGGCCCGCATCGCCGCGAGCGCGCCCGGCACCAGCGTCGAGCTGCCGCTGGGGAAGGAGACCAGCCGCACCCGCCCGGCGCGCAGCCCGGCGATCGCCGCGATCTCCTCCTCGGCCGCGGTCAGCCCGGCCAGGATTCCCGAGGCGTGCCGGACGAGGGCCTCGCCCGCCTGCGTCAGGCGCATCTCGCGGCCCGTGCGGATCAGCAGCGGGGTGCCCGTGGACTGCTCCAGGGCCTTCATCTGCTGGCTGACGGCGGGCTGGGTGCAGCCCAGCTCGCGCGCCGCGGCCGAGAACGAACCGGTGGCGGCGACCGCGCGCAGCACCCTCAGATGACGAGCCTCGATCATGCTTCGAGCATAAGGCCTTCTTGGAGACGGCCAAAAATATGCATTCGCCCCTTTGAGGCCTGCGCACCTAACCTTGCCCTTCATGTACGTGATCTCTGTGAACGTGGGCCGCGGGACGACCGCGGCGGCCCCCGGCGACGCCCCCGGTTTCACGGCCGGCCTGGACACCGGCATCGACAAGCGCCCCGTCGCCGGGCCGGTCGCCGTGGCCCCGCCCGGGCCGAAGGGCGTCGCGGGGAGCGGCCTCGCCGGCGACGAGGTGGTCAATCTGCGCCATCACGGCGGGGACCACCAGGCGGTGTACGCGTTCGCCCGCGAGGACCTGGACGGCTGGGAGCGGCAGTTGGGCCGCGAGCTGCCCCACGGCTCCTTCGGCGAGAACCTCACCACCTCCGGAGTCGACGTCAATGGCGCCCTCATCGGCGAGCGTTGGCGGATCGGCGCGGAGCTGGTGCTGGAGGTCTCCGCGCCGCGCATCCCCTGCCGGACCTTCGCCGACTGGCTGGGCGAGTCGGGCTGGATGAAGCGCTTCACCCAGGAGGCCGCGCCCGGCGCGTATCTGCGGGTCGTGGAGTCCGGCGAGGTCCGTGCGGGTGATCCGGTGACGATCGTGCACCGGCCGGACCACGAGGTGAGCATCTCCTTCCTCTTCCGTGCGCTCACCACCGAACGGGCCCTGTTGCCCCGGGTGTTGGCGGCCGGTGATGCCCTGGCGCCGGAGACGGTGGAGACCGTCCACAAGCACCTGGCGCGGCAGCGGAATCAGCCGGAAGGGTCAGTGGGGGCGCCGGAGGCCCCCCGCGGGACGGCGGCGAGCACTAACGTTCCCGTATGACGACTGCACTGATCACGGGAGCGACGGCCGGCATCGGCGCGGCCTTCGCTCGGCGGCTGGCGGCCGACGGGCACAATCTGGTGCTCGTGGCGCGCGACGAGAAGCGGCTCAACGAACAGGCGACCGAGCTCCACGACCGGCACGGCGTGGAAGCGGAGGTGCTCCGCGCGGACCTGGCGGACGACGAGGGCATCGGGGCGGTCGAGGCCCGGCTCTCGGACCGTACCCAGCCGGTGGATCTGCTGGTCAACAACGCCGGGTTCGGGAACAAGGGCGTCTTCCTCGAGGTCACGATGGCCGATGAGCTGAGGATGCTCAAGGTGCACTGCGAGGCGGTGCTGCGGCTGACGTCGGCGGCCGTCCCCGGGATGCGGGAGCGCAGGCGCGGCGGCGTGGTCAACGTCGCGTCGGTGGCCGCGTTCGTGCCGCGCGGCACGTACGGGGCGAGCAAGGCGTGGGTCGTGCAGTTCACCCAGGGCGCGGCGAAGGATCTGGAGGGCAGCGGGCTGCGGCTGATGGCGCTGTGCCCCGGCTTCGTCCGGACGGAGTTCCACGAGCGGGCGGGCATGCCCGCCGAGAACATCCCGAACTGGCTGTGGCTGGACGCGGACAAGCTCGTGACCTCGGCGCTGAAGGACCTGGCGCGCGGCAAGACCATCTCCGTGCCCGACCCCCGGTACAAGGCGTTCAGCGGTCTGGCGAAGCTGGCGCCACGCGGGGCGCTCGGGCGGGCGTCGTCGGGGACGGGCCGCCGATAGGTTTCCCGCCCCGGGCTCCGGGGCCCGCGGGAAAACGGCCGAGGCCCGGCGCCCCCGCAGGGGTGCCGGGCCTCGGCCGTGCCGAGTGGCCACCGCGCGAAGCGGCCGCCACCGGGCGGTGGTCGCGACTAGTGGGAGTGACCGTGGCCGTGGCCGGCCTCGGGCTCCTCGTCGGCCGGCTTCTCGACGACCAGGGTCTCGGTCGTGAGCAGCAGCGACGCGATGGACGCGGCGTTCTCCAGGGCGGAGCGGGTGACCTTGACCGGGTCGATGACGCCGGCCTTCACCAGGTCGCCGTACTCACCGGTCGAGGCGTTGAAGCCCTGGCCCTTGTCGAGCTCCGCCACCTTCGCGGTGATGACGTAGCCCTCGAGGCCGGCGTTCTCGGCGATCCAGCGCAGCGGCTCGACGGCGGCGCGGCGGACCACGGCGACACCGGTGGCCTCGTCGCCGGTCTTGCCGAGGTTGCCCTCGAGAACCTTGACGGCGTGGACGAGCGCGGAGCCACCACCGGAGACGATGCCCTCCTCGACCGCGGCGCGGGTCGCGGAGATGGCGTCCTCCAGACGGTGCTTCTTCTCCTTGAGCTCGACCTCGGTGGCCGCACCCACGCGGATGACGCAGACGCCGCCGGCGAGCTTGGCGAGGCGCTCCTGGAGCTTCTCGCGGTCCCAGTCGGAGTCCGTGGACTCGATCTCGGCCTTGATCTGGTTGACGCGACCGACGACGTCCTCGGAGTTGCCGCCACCGTCGACGATGGTGGTGTCGTCCTTGGTGATGGTCACGCGGCGGGCGGTGCCCAGCACGTCCAGACCGGCCTGGTCGAGCTTGAGGCCGACCTCCTCGGCGATGACGGTGGCACCGGTGAGGGTGGCCATGTCGCCGAGCATCGCCTTGCGGCGGTCGCCGAAGCCGGGGGCCTTGACGGCCACGGCGTTGAACGTGCCGCGGATCTTGTTGACGACGAGGGTGGAGAGCGCCTCGCCCTCGACATCCTCGGCGATGATCAGGAGCGGCTTGGAGGCGCCACCCTGGATGATCTTCTCGAGCAGCGGGAGCAGGTCCTGGATCGAGGAGATCTTGCCCTGGTGGATCAGGATGTACGGGTCGTCGAGGACGGCCTCCATACGCTCCTGGTCGGTGACCATGTAGGGCGAGAGGTAGCCCTTGTCGAAGGCCATGCCCTCGGTGAAGTCCAGCTCCAGGCCGAAGGTGTTGGACTCCTCGACGGTGATGACACCGTCCTTGCCGACCTTGTCCATCGCCTCGGCGATGAGCTCGCCGACCTGCTTGTCCTGCGCGGAGAGCGCGGCCACGGCGGCGATGTCGGTCTTGTCCTCGATCGGACGGGCGGTCGCGAGAAGCTCATCGGACACGGCCTTGACCGCGGCGTCGATGCCCTTCTTCAGCGAGGCCGGGGAGGCGCCGGCGGCGACGTTGCGCAGACCCTCGCGGACCAGCGCCTGGGCCAGCACGGTGGCGGTGGTGGTGCCGTCACCCGCGATGTCGTTGGTCTTGGTCGCCACCTCCTTCACGAGCTGGGCGCCCAGGTTCTCGTACGGGTCGTCGAGCTCGACCTCGCGCGCGATGGTGACACCGTCGTTGGTGATGGTGGGGGCACCGAACTTCTTGTCGATGACGACGTTGCGGCCCTTGGGACCGATCGTCACCTTCACGGTGTCGGCAAGCTTGTTGACGCCGCGCTCAAGGGCGCGACGGGCGTCCTCGTCGAACTTCAGAATCTTCGCCATGGGAGCTGTTGTGTCCTCTCGAAAGAACTACGCCCCGGTCGCCCGGTTGTTCAGACTCGGGTGGCCGGGGCGTAGATCAATGCAAACTGGGGTTCGGTACTTTCCGGGGGACCTGCCCCCGGACCCCGGCTACTTCTCGACGATCGCGAGAACGTCGCGAGCCGAGAGGACGAGGTACTCCTCGCCGTTGTACTTCACCTCGGTGCCGCCGTACTTGCTGTAGAGCACGACGTCGCCGACGGTGACGTCGAGCGGAAGACGGTTGCCGTCCTCGAAGCGGCCCGGGCCCACGGCCAGGACGACGCCCTCCTGGGGCTTCTCCTTCGCGGTGTCCGGGATGACCAGGCCAGAGGCCGTGGTCTGCTCGGCGTCGAGCGGCTGGACCACAATGCGGTCCTCGAGCGGCTTGATGGCAACCTTGGAGCTGGCGGTCGTCACGATCCGACCTCCCCCTTCGGAGATCTCACGGGGTTAACTGTCTGAGGTGGCGACCAGGTGGATCCGTCGTCGCGGGTGCCGGAGCTGCCCGTCGCCGTGTCTGGCACTCCCCGGTGGAGAGTGCCAACGGAGCCGAGACTATGACGCGGTTAGCACTCGGTCAAGCGGAGTGCCAATTCAGCGTGCGCTGCGCGTCCCGTTCCACCCCTGGGGTGACCCCCTCGTACAGCGCCTCGTACGGCGTCTCGCACAGGACGTGCACAGGGCGCCTGTCGGCGCACCCGGCGGCCGCAGGGGTGGATCTTCCCGCGCGTCGCCGGGGGTAATCCTCCGCCGGGCCCTCAGAGATAGTCCTCCAGGCGGGCCACGGTGTAGCCCTGCTTCTGGATGCTGCGCAGCATGTTCGTCGTCATCCGGGTCATGGACGTGCCCTTCAGCTCCTTCGGCCCGCGGAAGTGCGCGAGGACGATGTCGCCGGGCCGCAGCCTGCCGCCCTGCGCGTAGCGCATGTCGTTGATCTGCATGGTGGTCTCCCACAGCACGACCGCCTTCACCCCGCAGCCGCCCGCGGCGGCGAGGGTGGCGCCGTTGTAGTTGCCGTAGGGCGGGCGGAAGAGCGTCGGGCGGGCGCCGTACCGCTTCGCCAGGACGTCCTGCTGTCCGCATATCTGGCGGCGCTGGGCGTCGGGGGTGAGGGTGCGCAGATCGGGGTGGCCGAGGGTGTGGTTGTGGACGCCGTTGCCGAGGGCGTGGAGCCGGTCGAAGTAGGGGTAGCCGCGGCCCGCGCGGGCGATGTCGTCGGTGAGGAACATCGTGAGCGGCAGCTTGAGGTCCTCGGCCATCTTCACGAACTCCGGGTCCTTCTCGGCCCCGTCGTCGACGGTCACGAAGACGACCTTGTCCCGGGTGGGCACCCGCCGTACGAGCAGGGGCGCGCCGCCCGTCTTCACGCTCTCCGTCAGCTTGCGGGCGGGCGGGGCCGGGGGCGCGGCGAGGGGCTTGTCGAGGCCCCAGCGGCGGTACGCGTCGGAGGCGGCGGGGGTCGGGGAGGCGGCCTGGCCGGCCGCGCCCACCGGCCTGCCCTTGCCTGCCTTGTCCGCTCCGGACGAGGGTCCGGCGGTGGATCCGGACGAGCAGCCCGAGAGCAGGCCGGTCAGCAGAAGCGTCGCGGCGCAGACGGGGAGGGCGGTGGCGAGGGCGGCTCGGAGGCCGGAAACAGTCGTGCTCACCGGCACGATTGTTGTTCATGTGTTCGATGCCCCTGGCCGGGGCCGGACTTGGGGCGCTACAGCTCCGGTGCCGGCGCCGGTGCCGGCAGTGCCGCGACGGCGGCCGCCCAGGGGAACGCGTCGACTTCGTCGCCCCGCTCCGGGTGGTAGCCGTCACCGCCGAGGAGGACGGTCACGCCCGCCTCGCGCAGGAACGCGACGTTGCGCCCGAACGCGGGATGCGCGGCCTGGGCGACGCCGAGGTGCGGCAGGGCGGCGATGGGCAGGCGCAGCCCGATCGCCTCCGTGACGAGCCCGAGCGCGAGGGTGTCGGCGATGCCGGCGGCCCACTTGTTCAGCGTGTTGAAGGTGGCGGGCGCGACGAGGACGGCGTCGGCGGCGGGCAGCACGTCGGGCTCGTCGGGCAGCTTGTACGCGTGCCGGACCGGATGCCCGGTCAGATCCCGCAGCGCGTCCGCCTCGTCGGCCAGCCAGCGGTGCGCGGAGGGCGTGAGGATCAGGCAGACGTCCCAGCCGGCCGTCTGGGCGGCGCGGATGCCGTCGGTGATCCGGCGGGTGGGCGGGGCGGCGCAGGCGATCAGATACAGGACGCGGCGCGCGGTGCCGTTCGCGGTCATACGGGCCAGTCCACGGCGTGCGGCCGGGGCCCGCAAGTGGTGCGCTCCCCGCGGGGCGGGCACCGACGGCCGGGGCGCCGGACGTCGGCGAGAATGAGACACGTGCCCGCACCGAACTCCTCCACCGGCTCGCCCACCGACGCCTTCGCCGCGCTCCTCACCGACGAAGGGCGGCGGCTCCTCGACACCCTGCGCGACTACGACCCCGCCCAGGAGCTCGCCACCGCGACCCGGCTGCGCCGTGAGTACCCCGCCGAGCTGGTGTCGGCCGCGCTCGGCCAGGCGCGGCTGCGACAGCGCGCGGTGGCGAAGTTCGGGGCCGAGGACGCGTACCGCATGTTCTTCACCCCCAACGGTGTCGAGCAGTCCACCCGTAAGTCGGTGGCCGAGTACCGCGCCGGGCGCTTCGCCGCGCTCGGCGTCCGCCGCCTCGCCGATCTGTGCTGCGGCATCGGCGGTGACGCCATCGCGCTCGCGCGGGCCGGGGTCTTCGTGCTGGCCGTCGACCGCGACCCGCTGACCTGCGACGTCGCCCGCGCCAACGCGGCCGCGCTGGGGCTGTCCGACCTCATCGAGGTGCGGTGCGCGGATGTCGCCGAGATCGACACCACCGGCTACGACGCGGTGTTCGTCGACCCGGCGCGGCGCGGCGGGCGGGGCCGGATCTTCGACCCCGAGGCGTATTCGCCGCCGCTGTCCTGGGCGATCGGGGCCGCCCGTACGGCCCCGCGCGCCGCGCTCAAGATCGCGCCCGGGGTGCCGCACGAGGCGATCCCCGACGACGCGGAGGCGGAGTGGATCTCGGACGGCGGTGATGTGAAGGAGGCCGTGCTGTGGTTCGGCACCCGGCCGGGTGCGCGGCGGGCGACGCTGCTGCCCCGGGCCGCGTCCCTGGTCGGCGAAGGCCTGCCGGACCCGGCCGTACGGCCCGTGGGCCGCTACCTCTACGAGCCCGACGGCGCGGTCATCCGCGCGCACCTGGTCGCGGAGACGGCCCAGGAGCTCGACGGAGGGCTGATCGACGAGACGATCGCGTACGTGACGAGCGACGAGCTGCGCCCGACACCGTACGCGGCGGCCTACGAGATCACGGACGTGCTGCCCTTCAACCTGAAGAAGCTCAAGGCCCTGCTGCGCGAGCGCGCGGTGGGCGTCGTGACGGTGAAGAAGCGCGGGTCGGCGGTCGAGCCGGAGGAGCTGCGCAGGAAGCTCAAGCTCGCAGGGCCGAACTCCTGCACGATTCTGCTCACCCGGGTGGCGGGTGCCCCGACGATGCTGCTGGGGCACCCGGCCGGCTGACGGTCAGGAGTAGAGGTTGTCCTTGCTCAGCTCATGGAAGTGGTCGTGGTCGTGCGCGTGGCCATGACCGTGTGAGTGACCGTCGCCGTCTCCGTGGTCGTGGTCCTCGTCGTGCGTGCCCGGCACGTGCGTCTCCGTCACCGGGAGCGACGAGTCGGCCGAGAGGTCCCACGACGACGCCGAGCGTCCCCGCGCCACCATCTCCGCGCCGAGCGCCGCGACCATCGCGCCGTTGTCCGTGCAGAGCTTGGGGTTGGGTACGCGCAGCACGATGCCCGCGTCCTCGCAGCGGCGCTGGGCCATGGCGCGCAGCCGGGTGTTGGCGGCGACGCCGCCGCCGATCATGAGGTGGTCGACGCCGTTGTCCTTGCAGGCGCGGACGGCCTTGCGGGTGAGGACGTCGACGACGGCCTCCTGGAAGGACGCCGCCACGTCCGCGACGGGCACGTCCTCGCCCGCCGCGCGCTTGGCCTCTATCCAGCGGGCGACGGCGGTCTTCAGACCGGAGAAGGAGAAGTCGTAGATCGGGTCGCGCGGGCCCGTCAGACCGCGCGGGAACTTGATCGCCGCGGGGTTGCCCTCCCGGGCGTAGCGGTCGATGACCGGGCCGCCGGGGAAGCCGAGGTTGAGGACGCGGGCGACCTTGTCGAAGGCCTCGCCCGCCGCGTCGTCGATGGTCGAGCCGAGCGGGCGGACGTCGGAGGTGATGTCGGGCGCCAGCAGCAGGGACGAGTGGCCGCCGCTGACCAGCAGTGCCATCGTCGGCTCGGGCAGCGCGCCGTGTTCGAGCTGGTCGACGCAGATGTGCGAGGCGAGGTGGTTGACGCCGTAGAGGGGCTTGCCGAGCGCGTACGCGTACGCCTTGGCCGCCGAGACGCCGACGAGCAGGGCGCCCGCGAGGCCGGGGCCGGCGGTCACCGCGATGCCGTCGAGGTCCCGCGCGCTCACTCCCGCTTCCTTCAGGGCGCGCTGGATGGTCGGGACCATGGCTTCGAGGTGGGCTCGGCTGGCGACCTCGGGGACGACACCGCCGAAGCGGGCGTGCTCGTCCACGCTGGAGGCGACCGCGTCGGCGAGGAGGGTGTGGCCGCGGACGATGCCGACTCCGGTCTCGTCGCACGAGGTCTCGATGCCGAGTACGAGAGGTTCGTCAGCCATGGGTCATTCCTTGGTCGGTGTTCTGTGCGGCGGAGCCGCTGTCGGAGGCGGAGGAGGATTCCGCGGATCCGGCAGGGCCGGAAGGGTCGGTGGCGGGCGCGTCGGTCGCGAGACGCATGACCAGCGCGTCGATGTTGCCCGGCTGGTAGTAGCCGCGCCGCACCCCGACCGGCTCGAAGCCGAAGCGCTCGTACAGCCGCTGGGCGCGGGTGTTGTCGACCCGCACCTCCAGGAGCACCTCGCGGCACTCGAAGTCGGTCGCGGTGGTGAGCAGCTCGGTCAGGAGACGGGCGCCCAGGCCCGTGCTCCAGTGGTCGTAGGCCACGGCGATGGTCTGGACGTCGCCGGTGCCGTCGATGGCCGCGAGGCCCGCGTAGCCGACAATGCGGCCGCCCGTGGGCGTGGTGCCGGCGCCCGTGCCCGGCCCGCCGGCCGCGCTCGCGTGGCGTCCGGCCACACCGGCGTCACCGGCGCCCGGGGCGTCCTCGGCGCCGTCCGCGCCGCCGGGCAGCTCCGCGACGACGTAGCGGCGGTTGGCGTTCGCCCCGCGCGCGTGGGCCAGCTCGGACCAGAAGAGCCCCTTGGACCAGGCATCGTCGGGGAAGAGCGCGCGCTCCAGCTCCAGCACCGGTGCGATGTCCCACCAGCGCATCTCACGGATCCGCACGGCCTGGCTCACTTGGGGGTGACCACCTTGTAGTTGGCCGGCACCTGCGCGTCCGGGCGGCGCAGATACAGGGGCTGGTCCGGCAGGAACTCCCCGCCCGTCCGCAGCTTCTCCGCCGCGAGGGACGCGAGCGCGCCCGCCGACTGGTGCTGGGGCAGGTCGGCGCGGACGTCCGAGAAGGCGTCGGGGTAGAGCACGGCGCCCGCACCGACGGCCGTGAGGCCCGCGAGCGGCTCGGTGAGGTCGGCGGGGCGGTCCACGGCGGGCTCGGTCACGCGCGTGCGCGCGTCCGCGTAGCGGGCCCAGTAGACCTCCTTGCGGCGCGCGTCCGTCGCGACGACGAACTCGCCCTCCAGGCCCGCCTGGCCCGCGGCGTACGCGATCCCGTCGAGCGAGCACAGGCTGTGCACGGGAACGGACAGGGCGGAGGCGAACGTCGCGGCGGTGACGATGCCGACCCGCAGGCCGGTGTACGGGCCGGGGCCCACGCCCACGACGATCCCGGTCACGGCGTCCAGCGTGCGGCCCGCCTCGGCGAGCACCCGGTCGACGGCGGGCAGCAGGAGCTCGCCGTGGCGGCGCGCGTCCACCTGGCTCGACTCGGCTACGACGGTGTCCCCGTCGTGGAGGGCGACGGTCACGGCGGGGGTGGCGGTATCAAGAGCGAGCAGCAGCACATGGACAGCCTACGGCGCGCACGGGGGCGCCCGGTGCGCGCGCCCGCCTCCGCCGAGGGCACGGCGGGGGCGTATGCGGTGCTACGGTCAGCCGCAAAGTCGTACGCAGGACGAAAGGGTGCGCAGCGTGGCACGCAGCAGCGCGGGGGCCGTGGTGGCCGGACTCACGGCGGCGGCACTGGCCGCGGTCGGCTTCCTCGCCTTCCAGGCACAGGCCGCACCCGACCGCCCCGCCCGGGCCACCGCCTCCGCCTCCACCGGCAAGACCGGGGAGAAGGCCGGGGGCGGCAAGGACACCTCCGGCAAGGGCAAGACGGGCCAGGAGAAGGCGGCGGCCCCCGTCCCGGCCGGTTCGGGCACCGGGCAGCGGGTCGTCTACGCGCTCGGGCAGAAGCGGGTCTGGCTGGTCGGCGCCGACGGCAAGGCCACCCGGACCTTCGAGGTCACGCCCAGCACGGCCGAGCTCAAGCCGGCGACGTACGTGGTGACCTCGCGCGCGCCCCAGGTCGTCGGCTCGGACGGGACTCCGGTCGAGCACGTGGTGCGCTTCCACAGCCTGCCCGGGATCGTCTTCGGCTTCAGCGCGGCGGTCGACGGCTCGAAGCCGACTCCCGCGGCGAACGCGAAGAAGACGGGCGGCATCCGCGAGACGCGGGCCGACGGCGACGCGATGTGGGCGTTCGCGGTCCGAGGCACGAAGGTCGTCGTCGTTCAGTAGGTCCGTTGCCCCGGGCCCGGCTCACTCATACGGGTACCTGTTTTTGCCGCCTGCAGCGGCGGGCGGCCGGTTTTCGGCTCAACTCAGCCAAAACAAGCCCGTCCGGCCGCTTGAGGACACCACCGCGCAGCGGGGGTGCACCGAGAACTAGGCCGCGTCGCGCTCCGCAGCCCCGGCGGCATCCTCGCCCTCGCCCGCAACGGCCCCACCGGGGGCCTTCGGCGGAGTGGAGACCGCGTCGGCCGCGGCACACGACGCCAGGAGGTCACGCATCGACGGGGGCCGCTCCTCGGAGCGTTTCGCCACGGCGGCAGCAGGCTCTTGGGCCGACATGTAAGCCTCCTGGGGCAGCTGGGCAAGGCCAGGTACTTAGGTACACCTAACCGAGTCTCTGACTCCATGTGACCACGCCCGACGCCGCCGACGCAACATCTTGCCGACGGCTTGTCGGAACGTACAGACAGCCCTCTTCTACCCCAGCGGCGTCAGATCCACGCCCGCCCAGCGCGCGCCGACTCCGGTCACCGTGACGCCGCGCTCGTCGTCGACGTCCTCGGCGCCGTCGAGGTCCTCGAGGCCCGGGGCGTCGGCCCCCACGGCCCGCTCGATGACGACGTGCAGCCGGTCGTCGGACAGCTCCTCGACCTTGCCGTCGCCCCACTCCACGACGATCACGGACTCGGGCAGCGAGACGTCGAGGTCCAGGTCCTCCATCTCGTCCAGCCCGCCGTGCAGCCGGTAGGCGTCGACGTGGACCAGGGCCGGGCCGCCGCCGAGCGGCGGGTGGACGCGGGCGATCACGAAGGTGGGCGAGGTGACGGCACCGCGTACGCCGAGGCCCTCCCCCAGCCCGCGCGTCAGCGTCGTCTTGCCGGCGCCCAGCTCGCCCGTGAGCAGCACCAGGTCACCGGGGCGCAGGAACGTGGCGAGTCTGCGGCCGAGCCCGCGCATGTCCTCGGCGGACTTGACGGTGATCCGGGTGGAGGTGGCGGCGATGGTGGCGTCGGCGGCCGTGTCGTGGTGGGCCGTGTCGTGCGGGGCGCTCATACCCGCCGATGGTACGGGCTCGGGCCCGTAAGGGCTCAGCCGTGCCGCCGCGGGGGCGAGCGCCCCCGCCCGCCCTTCCTCAGCCGTGCCGACGCGTTCCGGCCGTCCGCCGCTGCTCGATCCCCCGCGCCGCCTCGCCCGCCCCCGCCGCAGCCAGCACCTGGGCCAGATGCTCGTCGACCACGCCGGGGTTCTCCAGCATCACCAGATGCCCGGCGTCCGGTACGAGCACCAGCTCGGCGTCCGGCAGGGCAGCCGCGATGGCCTCGCTGTGCTCGCTCGGCGTCATCAGGTCCCTCTCCCCGGCGAGGACGAGCACCGGCATGTGGTCGAAGGCGCACAGCGCCTCCACCTTGTCGTGCGCGGCGAGGGCCGGGTAGAACTCGGCGACGATCTCGACCGGTGTCGCCTCGATCAGCCGCTCGGCGAACCGCGCCAGTGCCGGGTCCACATCGCGGGAGCCGAAGGAATAACGCTTGATGAGCCCCGCGAACAGGTCGGCGGTGGCCCGCCGCCCCCGCTCGACCAGCGCGGCCTGCGCGGTCATCAGCTTGAAGACGCCCGGCAGGACGCGGCTCGCCACGTTCAGCCCGCCGACGAGGGGAAGGCCGTAGGTGAGCTCGGCGATCAGCCCCGAGGACGTGCCGATGAAGGCCGCGCCCACGACACGCTCGGCGACCAGCTCGGGGTACTGCGCGGCCAGCGCCATCATCGTCATGCCGCCCATCGAGTGCCCCACCAGCACCAGGGGCCCCTCGGGGGCGGCGGCGTCGATGACCGCCTTGAGGTCCCGGCCCAGCAGGTCGATGCTGACGGGCGCCTTCCTGTCACGCTGGGCGACGCCGCGGCCGGAGCGGCCGTGGCTGCGCTGGTCCCAGAAGACGGTCCGTACGGCACCGCGCAGCGCGGCCCGCTGGAAGTGCCAGGAGTCCTGCGCCAGGCAGTAGCCGTGGCTGAAAATGACGGTGACCGGCTCGGCCTGGGGGCGCGCGGCGCCCCCGAAGAGCCTCCGGCGGGGCGGCTGGGCGTCCGCTGCGGCCTTGTCGTCGACCTCGTCGATCTCGTAGTACAGCTCGGTGCCGTCCTCGGCGATCGCCGTGCCCGCGGTGCCGCGCAGCGTCCCGTACGGGGCCGAGGCGTCCAGGGCGAGGCGCGCCTTGCGGCGCATGCCGCGGCCCACCGTCAGGCGTTCCACCGCCACACCGACCGCGGCCCCGGTGGCGATGATCCCGATCGCGGCGCCCGCGACCCCGGCGCCCCGCCACCGGCCGACGGCGTCCGCGCCCGTGGTTTCTCCTTCGCTCATTCCCGGTCCCCCGTGTCCTAGCTGTGGTCCACGTCCTCGGCGATCTCCTGCGCGTTCCCGTTCTCACCGACATAGACGCGGGGCACCCGGTGGGAGATGCGTGTGACGACCTCATAGGCGATCGTGCCCGTGGCACGCGCCCAGTCCTCGGCGGTCGGCTCGCCCCGGTCGCCCGGGCCGAACAGCACCGCCTCGTCACCCACCTGGGCACTGTCGCCGCCCAGGTCCACGACGAACTGGTCCATGGCCACCCGGCCCGCGACCGTCCGCCACTTGCCCCCCACCAACACCGGCCCGGTGCCGGAGGCGGCCCGCGGAATGCCGTCGGCGTACCCGACGGGGACGAGAGCGAGGGTAGTGGGGCCGGGCGTCGTGTAGTGATGCCCGTACGAGACACCGTGACCGCCCGGCGCCCGCTTGACCGAGGCGAGGGAGGCGGACAGCGTCATCACGGGCTTGAGGCCGAAGTCCTCCGGCGTGCCGACCTCGGGGCTCGGGGAGACGCCGTAGACCGCGACACCGGTCCGCACGAGGTCGAAGTGGGTCTCGGGGAGCGTGAGCAGCGCCGGGGAATTGGCGATGTGCCGCACCTCGGGGGTGACCCCCTGGCGCTCGGCGTAGTCGAGGGCGTCCTTGAAGACCCGCAGCTGCGCCTGGATGGAGGGGTGGCCGGGCTCGTCCGCGCAGGCGAAGTGCGACCAGATGCCGGTGATCCGGATCAGGCCCTCGTCCTCGGCCCGGCGGGCCGCGAGCACCAGTTCCGGCCAGTCGTCGGGCTGGCAGCCGTTGCGGCCGAGCCCGGTGTCGATCTTCAGCTGCACCCGGGCCCGCAGGTCGCTCCCGCGCACGGCCGCCGACACTTCCTCCAGCGCCCACAGGCCGCTGACCGTGACGTCGATGTCGGCCTCGACGGCCTCCCGCCACGGCCCGCCCGGCGTCCACAGCCAGCACATCAGCCGCTCGGTGTCCCCCGCCTCCCGCAGCGCCAGCGCCTCCTGCGGCGTGGCCGTACCGAGCCACTCGGCCCCGGCCTGCCGCGCCGCACGCGCGCAGCGCACCGCGCCGTGGCCGTAGGCGTCCGCCTTGACCACGGCCATCAGCTGCGCCCGGGGCGCACGTGCCCGCAGCGTCGTCACGTTGGCCCGCAGGGCGGCCAGGTCGATCACGGCACGGGCGCGCATCGGCATCGGTGTCTCACTCATCCCCGTCAGTGTCTCAGGCCCCGGCGGGGCGGTGTCGAGGGTGTCATGTTCCGGGCGGGGCGAGGGGGCGGCCGCCACACTGAAGGCATGAGGACTGGCTACAGCGTCGAGACCGTACGGGCCGCCGAGCGCGCGCTCATGGCCGAACTGCCCGAGGGCGCCCTGATGCAGCGCGCGGCGGCGGGGCTCGCCGCCGCCTGCGCCGACCTGCTGGGGAAGGTGTACGGGGCCCGGGTGACCCTGCTGGTCGGCAGCGGGGACAACGGCGGCGACGCCCTCTACGCGGGCGCCCGGCTGGCCCGGCGCGGCGCCGGGGTCAGCGCGGTGCTGCTCGCCCCGGACCGCGCGCACCCGGGCGGCCTGGCGGCGCTGCGGGCGGCGGGCGGGCGGGTCGCCTCCGCCGAGGAGGGCGACCGCGTGGTCCGGCGCGCGGACCTCGTCGTCGACGGAATCGTCGGCATCGGCGGCAAGGGCGGCCTGCGCCCGGCGGCCGAATCCCTGGTCGCGGCGGCGGCCGGGGCCCTGGTGGTCGCCGTGGACCTGCCCAGCGGCGTCGACGCGGACACCGGCGAGGTGCGCGGCACGGCGGTCCGGGCGGACGCGACCGTCACCTTCGGCACGTACAAGCCGGGCCTGCTCATCGACCCGGCCCGGGAGCACGCGGGCGCCCTGCGCCTGGTCGACATCGGCCTCCGCCTGCCGGACGAGCCCGACGTGGAGGCGCTCCAGCACGCGGACGTCGCCGGGCTGCTGCCCAGCCCGTCGGCCGAGAGCGACAAATACCGCCGGGGCGTGGTGGGCGTGGTGGCCGGCTCGGACCGCTACCCGGGTGCGGCGGTCCTCTCCGTCGCGGGCGCCCTCCACGGCGGCGCGGGCGCGGTCCGCTACGTCGGCCCCGCGGCCGACGCGGTCATCGCCCGCTTCCCCGAGACCCTGGTCTCGGCGGGCCCCCCGTCGAAGGCCGGCCGGGTCCAGGCGTGGGTGGTCGGCCCGGGCCTGGGCGACGACGCCCGCGCCCGCCGCGCCGTCGACGACGTCCTGGCCTCGGACGTCCCGGTCCTCGTCGACGCGGACGGCCTGCACCTGGTCTCCGTCGACGCCCTGCGGGCCCGGTCCGCCGCGACCGTCCTCACCCCGCACGCCGGCGAGGCGGCGGCCCTGCTCGGCTGCTCCCGCGAGGACGTCGAGTCGTCCCGCCTGTCGTCGGCACGGGCCCTGGCGGAACGCTTCGGTGTGACGGCCCTGCTCAAGGGCTCGACGACGGTGGTGGCCTGCGCCTCGGGCACGGCGGTACGGGTGAACCCGACGGGGACACCGTGGCTGGCCACAGCGGGGAGCGGGGACGTGCTGTCGGGGCTGACGGGGTCCCTGCTGGCAGCGGGGCTGTCGGGGCGGGACGCGGCGTCGGTGGGCGCGTATCTGCACGGCTTGGCGGCCCGGTCGCTGGGCGCGGCACCGCTGACGGCGATGGGGGTGGCGGGGGCGTTGCCGGGGGTGTGGCGGGGGGTGTCGGGGTGAGGGTTCAGGGTGAGGGGCGGTAGAGAGCGCAGCCGCTCGGGAGCTGATCCTCGTTGCGGACCGGACCGGTGTGGTAGAGGTACAGACTCTCCAGGCTCAGGCCTTCCAGGAGGGACAGGTCGAGGGTTTCCTTGGCGGCGAACTCATGCGTGCTGATGGTCAGCGCCCGGGTGCCCGGGAAGACCTCCGGCAGATGCGCCAGTCCGGCCAGACCGATGACGCCGGCGAGGGCGAGGTCGGACACACGGGGCAGCGGCTCCCCGTGCCGCAGCGTGGTCAGGTCCGTCCTCCTGATGCCCAGCGTGCTGAGCCGGGGCAGCGTGGCCAGGGGCAAAGCCGACAGGGGAAGTTCGAGGTTGTTGAGGACCACCGCCGCGAGCCGGGGGTGCCGGCTCAACCCCACCAGGCGCAGGCCGGCCGCGCCACGTCCCAGCTCCAGGTATTTGAGCCGGGGCGGCAGCGGCAGCTCGCCGTCCGGCCCGTCGGGGGCACCCGGATCGGTGCACTCGAAGTCCAGTGACTCCAGCCGTTCCAGCCCGGCCACCGCCTCCAGGTCCGGGGGAAACCTGAACAAGGACAGTTCGAGGAGCCGAAGTGCTTCGCCGTTCAACGCCCCCAGGTGGGAAACGCCCTCGGACTCGGTGATGCGCAGCGAGCGCAGCGGCGGGCAGCCACGCAGCGAGCGCAGGTCGATGATCTCCTGACATCCGCGCAGCGAGAGGTCCCTGAGTGCCGGCGTGGCCACATCCGCCAGGTCTTCGGGGGCCGAGGGGCCCCGCCACTGCACCTCGGGCCGCCCGCCGAGCCTCTTGAGCACGGCCAAGTGCTTCTGGGACTTCGCGACGAACGCGAGCGAGGCCGTTGACTCGGCCTCGTACGAGAGCTTGCCGATCACCGCGTCCGCGTACTGCTCGGTGTCGAAGCGGTCCCACGCCCAGGCGAGCTGGGAGCGGACGTCCAGGGAGGGGTGGGTGGCGTACCGGGACAGCAGGGGGATGGCCCGGTCGTCCGCCACCAGGGTCGCCGCCACGACGACGGCGTGGGCCACCTCGTGGTCCAGCCCCTCGGGCCCCGGCAGCAGGTCCAGCACGACCCGTCCCGCCGTCGCCAGCACCTTGGCCGACTCCGGGTCGCGCGGAGGCACGAGCTCCGCGGCGGCCTTCTCGACCCGTGCCCGTACGTCGTACTCCAGCTCGGTGGCGTGTTCCAGACAGGCCGCGGCCAGCAGGTGCAGCCGGTAGCGGTGGGTTTCCTCACCGTCCCCGCGCTTGAGGAGCATGTCGAGCAGCTCGGCACGCGCGCGTGGCGGGGCGTGGCCGACGGCCATGCGCAGCACGTCCTCCCACTGGTCGTCGTGGGCGTGGTTGACGAGGACGTCGAAGTCCCAGTCGTCCACGGCGGCCTGGGCCCCCAGGTAGTCCTGGAACGTGCGGTGGATGAACTCCAGGGTCTCGCTGGTGGGCCGCCGCAACAGGCCGCTGCGCACGACGAGATGGCTCAGGATCTCCTCGGCGCTACCGCGCGCGGCGGCGGAGGGCATGGCGGGGAGCGCCCGTTCGAGGATCTCGACGGCCTTGTGCCATTCGATCTCGGACCGGCCGTTGCGGATCAGCCAGTAGGCGATCTTCTGCAACAGCGCCACCTGATGGGTGTGTTCGAGCTCCATCCCGTCCCGGCCCGCGACGATCTCGCGCTCGCGGTCCCGCCGTACGAGCAGCAGTTCCAGCGCGGCGCGGTACAGCTCCATCCGGCCGTGCGGCAGATATCCGCGGCGGGAGCGGTTGAGGGCGCAGATCAGTGCGCACATCAGCGGGTTGGTGGCCAGCCGCCCCAGATCGGGTTTGGCGACGACGGCCGTGGTGAGGGCGTCCCGGAAGACCCGCAACTGCGCGTTCTGCCCCGCTCCGGCGGCCGTGTGCCACCGGTCGATGAAGGCCGCGACGTCGCCCCGGCTCATCGGGAGCAGCTCCAGCTCGGTGAAGCCCGCGTCCGACAGCCAGCCCTCGCGCACCGCGGACGGTCTGGTCGTGATGACGTACCGCGCGTCGGGGTAGGCGGCCAGCAGGTCCTTGACCCAGGCCAGTGTGCGCCGGCGGTCGGCTTCGGGGACCTCGTCCACGCCGTCGATCAGCAGCAGCACACTGCCCTCGGTCAGCCTGCGGGTCACCCACCCCGCGGCGGCGGGAAGCCCGGCCAGCGGACGGGCGGCGGCGGCCAGGAACTCCTCGGGCTGCGGCAGCTCGCCCATCCTGATCAGCGATCGCAGGGGCAGGGTGAGCGGTACGCAGTCGCTCAGATGGCTCAGCCCCGGGGGCAGGTCGCCGCGTGCGCTGATCGTCGCGAGCCACTGGAGCAGCGTGGTCTTGCCCGAGCCGGCGGCGCCCCGCAGCAGCACCCGCTTCTGCCCGGCCAGCGCGTCCTCGGCCCGTCTCGGCGATGACCGTACGGTGGCGTCCCCGCGTCCACCCCCGCCCGGAACCCCGAAGCCCTCGGCGCTCGTGGAGCGCGGCACGCCGGTCAGTTCGAGGCTGAGGTAGGCGGCGTCGAGCGGCCATGTCTCGCCCTCGCCGTCGGAGAGGGTGAGGCCCACGATGGTCAGTTCGCCGACCTTGCCGATGATGTAGTCGCGGAGCCTCCGTTCGAACGCCTCGATCTCGAGTTGCCGGGTGGAGGTGAGGGGGCGCGTCTCCGGCTTGTGCCCCGCGCGAAGGCACTCGCTGAGGAAGTCGAAGTGCGACCAGAGCGTCGCCGAGGACGTCACCATCAGACGTCCGTGGTTCCAGCCCTTGGGGTCCGCGCACACCACCCCGGCGAGCAGCCCGTCCACGAAGACGGCGGCCCCGGACATGCCCGCCCACGGCGAGCCCCCGTCGGCGAGCGCCTCGGGAGCCCCGTGATCACTGTCGAGCACATGGCGACCGCTGAGGAGATTGCTGCCCGGCTTGAGCGACCCCACGACCTGCTCGGTGTCGAGCTCACCGTCCACGTCCCGTTGCACCTGCGGAAACCCGACGGCCTGGGCCCCCGGCAGGGCCCTCAGGTCCCGGGCCCGCCCCCATAGCAACGGCTCGAAGCCACCCGCCACGTCCTCGGTCACGAGGTCCCGCTCGGCGAGCAACAGGGCGGCATCGCACCGTCGCTTCTCGTCCCGCGCCCACACCACTTTGCACCGCACGGGCCCGACGCCTCCGGGCACGACGACCTGGGGCGCGGGCGCATCGCCCACCACGTGTGCGGCGGTCAGAACCAGCCTGGGCGTCAGCAGATAGCCACTCCCCTGGCTTCGGCCCAACACCGCCGCGATACGTTCCTCTGCCGGGTGCACAGCCGCCCTCCTCCGCCCGCCCACGCGCCGACCTGACGATACGCCAGGTGCGGGCCGGCGGGGCCGGGAGCGGTGGAAGGCGTCAGACCGTCGCGGCCGGGCCGGCCAGGACCTCCAGGTAGTGCCGGTTGTACATGACGCCGAGGATGTTCCCGAAGGGATCGACGACGGAGGCGGTGACGAACCCCTCGCCGCGTTCGATCGGCGGCTGGTACTCCTTGGCGCCCATGGACAACAGCTTCTCGACCGTCGCCTCCAAGTCGTCGACGTGCCAGTACATGAGCGCACCGGCCGGGCGGTCGGTCGCACCCTCGGGTGCGTAACGGCTGTCGATCAGGCCCAACTCGTGCTGGTAGTCGCCGATCCGGAACTCGGCATAACCCGGACGTTCGAAGTACGGCTCGGTATCCAGCAACTCGGTGTACCAGCGCTTTGCCGCCTCCAGATCGTCCGCCCAGAAGTTGAGGGTGGTGAGACCTCGCAACACGGTGCGCTCCCTTCGTTGACCAATAGCGTGAATGTAAAGGGCCAGTAGGACACTTTCCGTCCTACTGGCCCTCTCCTTCCTCACGCGCTCAACGCGACGCCCTCCCGCAGCTCGAACCACCTGCTTGCCGACCAGGTCGAGCCCGTCCCACACCCACGTGACGCCGGATGCGTGCGACAGCCGCCGTACGAGCATCAGCCCCCTGCCTCCTTCCTCGTCCGCGCGCGGCCGACGCGGCCAGGGCAGCCTGCGGAGATCGTCGTCCCGGACAGCCACCACGACGTGTTCCGCCCCGACGGTCACCTCCACGGCGAGCACGGGCACGCGCGCGTGCTGCACGACGTTCGTCACGGCGTCCGAGACGCAGACCCGGGCGTTGTCGATCAACGGACGCCGGTCGACGGCGACAAGGGCGGCGGAGACGAATTCCCTGGCCAGCCGGGCGGAGGTCGGCACGGCGGGGGCGACGAGCCGGTAGGTCATCGGGTCGCCTCGGCGTGGTGGGCGGGACGGCGGACGATATCGAAGCCGTGGGCTGTCGCCCAGAGGGCGTAGGGGCTAGCCGCCGGAGGGGTGAGCGGGGGCGGTGGCGTGTCACGGGCAGTGGTACGGCGGGGGAACAGGGCTCTCGCCCGTGCGGCCATCCGGTGGATAAGGTCGGTCATGTCGACGCTCCTACGTGGCGTTGGCCATGCCCCCGGACCGTTCGCACCGGTCGCGGGGGTCCTTCTGACCCAACAAGCCTGCCGACGCGCGACGAAGGGGAGTTGCACCGATCGGTGCAACTCCCGCTCCCCAGGATCTGCTAGATGCCCACCCACTCAGCGAAGTGGGACAAGGTGCCCCGGCTCTGCCGCTCACGCTTCCGGAGTTGCACGACCGTCTCCCGCACCTGCGGGTGGTACCGCGTCTGTTGCGGCGCCACGCGCTGGGCGTCCAGGAGACTTCGGAACGCCGCGTCGTCCCGCCCGGTCCACAGGTGCGACCGGGCCAGGTCGATGTGCACCTGGCCGGCCCTCATCGGGGGCCACCCCGTGGGGATGCACAGGGAGTCACCCACGCGCACCGCCTTTGCGTGCTCGTTCTGGTCGGCCAGAGCGGCAATCCGGTGCGCCGCCACATTGGTCGGTCCGAACACATACCAGTGCACGCCCCGCGCCCGGAACCCGATTCTGTCCGTGGGCCGCTCCTCGGGCGGGTCGTCTCCAAGCCAGCGATGAGGCGTGACGTCCCCTGTCAGCCGTGCGTACCGTTCGGCCTCGTCAAGATGCCCGGATGCCGCGTCGGCGCTGCCTCGACGCACCTCAAGGAGCGCGGCGGCGAGATGCATCTGGCCCGTCGCGGCATCCCGCTCCGCCCCGGCCGGGGCGTCCTCCATATAGCGCAGGCTGACCCCGTGCAACCGCTTGCCGGTGTCGAACTCCCCCGAACGCAGGCAGGCGATGGCGTGCATCCATTTCGCCATGGCCGAGAGCGCTGGATCCTGCGCACGCTCGCACGCGTATTCAGCGCGGCTCGCAGCGACAAGGGAGAGATCGTGGAACCCGAACTTCGCTGCGATGTTGAACGCCACACGGTCAAGGCCCGCCAGCAGCGCCCACGCCGCAGGATGGCCTGACGCGTGCGCGACCGCTATGGCTTCTGCCATCACTGCGGGGAGATCAACCGCCGCTGCTTTGAGGTCCGTTCGGTGAACGAGAAGGCTGATGCGGTCCCGTTCATCGGCAAGTTGGTCCAGCGGGCGAGGCCGCGCGTCCGGATCAAGCCCGAGGTTGTGCAGGTTCAGAGCCTCACGGATGGGCTGTATCAACAGGTCGAGCTGGTCCGTGCGCAACTTGTCGATGTAGGGCTGCCCCAGGAGGTCTGCGGGCATCACGCCCAGGGCCCGCGCGCACGCGGCGACAAGCTCGGGCGAGGCCGGCCGCTGGCCGCATTCGACTTTCGAGAGGATGGACTTGGAGAGATGGGCCCGCATTGCAAGCCCTTGTTGAGTGAGTCCCCGGTCCGCACGCCGTTCCGCGATCCGTGCGCCGATGAACTTGTCAATCTCGTCAGCCATACTGGCTCCGTTCTGACTCGACACCAGAACGGTACTCCCGCCCGGTAGCGGGGGAACGCCGTACGGCCCCCGCGGAAGCGGGGGCCGTACGCCTTGATAGCCAGCCACCTCGATGGCAGCCATGGACCACGCTGCGCGTGGTCACATTCCCAGCCAAGCTCCATAGCTGCTGAAGGCGACCGGCAACCTGCGCCTGGCCGACTCCAGCCCTGCGTACGTCTCCCGAACCGTCGGCTCGTATCGCGTCTGCTGGGGCGCCAGCTTGCGCGCCATCTGCAGGTTCTTGAATGCCGCGTCCGTGCTCCCCATCCACAACAGGGCCTGCGCCACCTCGGTGTAGTGATGTGCCAGCCGGGACGGGGGCCAGCCCTCGGGAATCATCGTCTCCTGGGCAGTGCGCACGGCCTCCGGATGCCTACCGAGCTCGGCGAGCACACTCACGCGGTGAATACCCACATTGGTCGGACCGAACGAAAGCCAGTGGACCTCTTCCGCATGCCCCGTCCGCTCAGCGATGCGCTGCGCCTCGTCGAGGTGTGCGCCTGCCTTGCTCTCGTCCCCGTCCCGGCCGGCCAGCACGGCCGACCCCAAGTGCAGTTGCCCTGTCGCGACGTCGCGGACCCTGCCCTCCTCCGCCTGCTCCAGGGCAGACAGGCTCAGGCGGACCAGCCGCTCCCCGGTCCGGCAGTCACCCGCCCGTAGATAGGCCACCGCCCTGAGGTACTGGCGAATCCCGCCCAGAATCGGATCCGAGGCCCGCTCGACGGCCCAGCCCATCCGGTCCAGTGCGACCATCCCCAGGTCGGGGTAGCTGAGCTTGGTGGTCACGTCATACGCGGTGCGGTAGGTGCTGGCGAGCAGCTGCCAGCTTCGGTCGCTCCGCGCGGTGTGGGCCGTCGTGGTGGCCTCGCGGATCAGGTCGGGAAGGTCGGCTGCGACCTGCTTGATGTTCGTGGCCCGAACCAGTGCGCACAGCTTTTCGGCGTGCGCCTCCAGCTCATGGATCGGCCGCGGGAACACATCCGGATCCGGGCCGAGGTCGTACACATTCAGCGCCTCACGGATCGGCTGGATCAATCCGTCCAGCTGATCCTTGCGCAATTCCTCAAGGTACGGCTGCCCGGTCAATTCCGTGACGGGAACGGAAAGGGCGCGGGCGAGAGAACCGATCACTGAAGGGCTGGCGGGCAGTACGCCCTGCTCAACCTTGGTGATGGTGCTGTACGAAACATGGGAGAGGTCAGCGAGTTCGCGCTGCGTCAGCCGACGCACCTTGCGTGCTTGCGCGATGCGCGTACCGGTGTGCTCGTCAATGTACGGGGGCATGGGGAGCTCCGTTCTGACTCGGCACCTGGACGGTACCCCTGTCCCGTCGCGTGGGAACGACGAACGGCCCTGCCCCGCAGGGCCGTTCGCCTCCTCAGGCCACAGGCATCAGCGGCCGGCGCGAACAGGCATCGGTCCCGCTCCCGACACGGCCCCGCCTTTCGGATAGTCGCCGCACCAGGCCCCACGGCAAGGCGATAGCTTGCCTCGCTTGGCCAAGGTGCAAGTGGACCCCGAGGCGCTCCGCGCCTCCTTCCTCGCAGCCGCGCAGGAAGTCCTGGACGGCTACGTTGACCTCATCGACGCGGTCGAGGCCGAAGAAACCCGAATCGACCGCTGCGTCGACTGCCGCAGTGCTGCGCGGCTGGAGCAACTGAGCCGGTAGCCGCCCCCGCAAGGAGGCGGAGGCGGGCTTACACGCCTCGCGGCAGCGGGCCACCGTGGGGGCCGCAACCGCCCCCACCCCCTACCCCTCCGCGATCACCACCGCCGACGCCACCCCCGCGTCGTGGCTCAGCGAGATGTGCCAGGAGCGCACGCCCAGTGCCTCCGCGCACGCGGCCACCGTGCCCGTGACCGTCAGGCTCGGGCGGCCGCTGTCCGCCGTGGTGACTTCCGCGTCCGTCCAGAGCAGGCCCGCCGGGGCGCCGAGGGCCTTGGCGAGGGCTTCCTTCGCGGCGAAGCGGGCTGCCAGGGAGGCGATGCCGCGGCGTTCGCCGGTCGGGAGGTACAGCTCGGCCTCCAGGAACAGGCGCCCGGCGAGGCTCGGCGTGCGCCTGAGGGCCGCGTCGAAGCGTTCGATCTCGGCTACGTCGATACCGACGCCGATGATCATTCGACCGTCACCGACTTGGCCAGGTTGCGCGGCTGGTCGACCTCGTTGCCGCGGGCCGTGGCCAGCTCGCAGGCGAAGACCTGCAAAGGGACCGTCGCGACCAGCGGTTGCAGCAGCACCGGCGTGGCCGGGATCTCGATGAGGTGGTCGGCGTACGGGCGTACCGCCTCGTCGCCGCGCTCGGCGATGACGATCGTCCGGGCGCCCCGGGCCCTGATCTCCTGGATGTTCGAGACGATCTTGTCGTGGAGGACCGACCGGCCGCGGGGGGACGGAACGACCACGACCACCGGCAGGTCGTCCTCGATCAGGGCGATCGGGCCGTGCTTCAGCTCGCCCGCCGCGAAGCCCTCGGCGTGCATGTAGGCGAGCTCCTTGAGCTTCAGGGCGCCTTCCAGGGCGACCGGGTAGCCGACGTGCCGGCCGAGGAAGAGGACCGTGTTCTTGTCGGCCAGGGAGCGGGCCAGCTCACGGACCGGCTCCATGGTCTCCAGGACCTCCTCCACCTGGGTGGCGATGGCCGACAGCTCGTGGACGACGGAGACGATCTCGTCGCCCCACTTGGTGCCGCGCACCTGGCCCAGGTAGAGGGCGACGAGGTAGCAGGCCACCAGCTGGGTCAGGAACGCCTTCGTGGACGCGACGGCGACTTCCGGGCCCGCGTGGGTGTAGAGCACGGCGTCGGACTCGCGGGGGATCGTCGAGCCGTTCGTGTTGCAGATCGCCAGGACCTTCGCGCCCTGTTCCCGCGCGTGCCGCAGGGCCATCAGGGTGTCCATCGTCTCGCCGGACTGGCTGATGGCGATCACCAGCGTGCGCTGGTCGAGGATCGGGTCGCGGTAGCGGAACTCGCTCGCCAGCTCCGTCTCGCACGGGACGCGCGTCCAGTGCTCGATGGCGTACTTGGCGATCATGCCCGCGTGGTAGGCCGTGCCGCACGCCACGATGACGACCTTGTCGACCTCGCGCAGCACGGACGCGGGGATGCGGACCTCGTCCAGCAGCAGCGCGCCGGACGCGTCGATCCGGCCCAGCAGCGTGTCCGCGACCGCCTTCGGCTGCTCGGCGATCTCCTTGAGCATGAAGTAGTCGTAGCCGCCCTTCTCGGCGGCGGAGGCGTCCCAGTCCACGTGGTACGTCCGGACGTCCGCGGGGGCGCCGTCGAAGTCCGTGACGGTCACGCCGTCCCGGCGCAGCTCCACGACCTGGTCCTGGCCGAGCTCGATCGCCTCGCGGGTGTGGGCGATGAAGGCCGCGACGTCGGAGGCGAGGAAGTGCTCGCCGTCGCCGACGCCCACGACCAGGGGCGAGTTGCGGCGGGCGCCGACGACCACGTCCGGGTCGTCCGCGTGCACCGCGACGAGCGTGAAGGCACCCTCCAGGCGGCGGCACACCTGCCGCATGGACTCGGCGAGGTCGCCGCAGGAGGAGAAGGCCTCGGCGAGCAGGTGGGCGACGACCTCGGTGTCGGTCTCGGAGCCCAGGGTGTGGCCGCGCTCGGCCAGCTCGGCGCGGAGTCCGGCGAAGTTCTCGATGATGCCGTTGTGGACCACCGCGACGCGCCCGGCGTTGTCCAGGTGCGGGTGGGCGTTGGCGTCGGTGGGGCCGCCATGGGTGGCCCACCGGGTGTGGCCGATGCCGGTCGGGCCGGACGGCAGCGGCCGCTCGGCCAGCTCCTTCTCCAGATTGGCGAGCTTGCCCGCCTTCTTCGCGGCGGCCAGACCGCCGTCGGCCAGCACCGCGACCCCGGCCGAGTCATAGCCGCGGTACTCCAGGCGCTTCAGGCCCGCCAATACGACGTCGAGGGCGCACTGCCCTCCCACATAGCCAACGATTCCGCACATGGAGTGCAGCGTAAGGCCCAGGGCTCAACGGCCGCGGTCGATCCGGTCGATGGCTTCCTGGACGAGTTCGAGGTACTCGACCTCCTCGCAGCGCGGCTTGCTGCCCAGCTCGTAGACGGCCAGGCAGTCCTCCAGGTCCTGGCCGAGGTCCTCGTCCGGCAGCTCGTCGGTCAGTTCGCTCTTCACCTGGTCGGCGAAGGCGGCGGTCCGGTCGGCGCAGCCGTGGCGGCCGTGCCGGCGGCGCAGGGCTCTGAGAGCGAACACGGTGTCCCTCTGAGGGTGGGGGGCTCCGGGGGCAGTGGGGCGTCCGGAGTGGCTGGAACGTAGCTCCGACCCGCCGGTAGGTACAGGGAACGAGGCCGAACGTCACCCGCTTGTGTCCCACAATCCCGCTCTCACACCCCCATAAACCCCACGAAGAACACCCGAATCCCACACCCGGACACACGTCCGGATACACACCCGGCGCATGCCCGGATGTAACCGCCAGTACGCGCTCCAAGGAGCCCCCGAAGTGAGCCCCGCCCGCCACCCGCGCAGAATGGGCCCGTGCCGACCACCACAGAGCAGCCGCAGCAACGACGCCGCGCCGACTCCTCCCCGTACGTGGATCTGACCCGTGCGGAGTGGAGCGCCCTGCGCGAGAACACCCCGCTGCCGCTGACCGCCGAGGAGGTCGAGCGGCTGCGCGGGCTCGGCGACGTCATCGACCTGGACGAGGTCCGGGACGTCTACCTCCCGCTCTCCCGGCTGCTCAACCTCTACGTCGGAGCGACCAGCGAGCTGCGCGGCGCCCTGAACACCTTCCTGGGCGATGTGGGCGGCGGCCACGGCTCACAGCCGGGCACGCCCTTCGTCATAGGCGTCGCGGGCAGCGTCGCGGTCGGCAAGTCGACCACCGCCCGACTGCTCCAGGCGCTGCTGGCCCGCTGGCCCGAGCACCCGCGCGTCGAGCTGGTCACCACGGACGGCTTCCTGCTGCCCAACGCCGAGCTGCAGCGGCGCGGTCTGATGTCCCGCAAGGGCTTCCCCGAGTCGTACGACCGGCGCGCCCTGACCCGCTTCGTGGCGGACGTGAAGGCAGGCAAGGCGGAGGTGACCGCCCCGGTCTACTCCCACCTGATCTACGACATCGTGCCCGACGAGCGGCTGACCGTGCACCGCCCGGACATCCTGATCATCGAGGGCCTCAACGTCCTCCAGCCGGCGCTGCCCGGCAGCGACGGCCGCACCCGCGTCGGGCTGGCCGACTTCTTCGACTTCAGCGTCTACGTGGACGCGCGGGCCGATGACATCGAGCGCTGGTACTACGAGCGCTTCCGGAAGCTGCGCGCGACGGCCTTCCAGGACCCCGACTCCTACTTCCGCAGGTACACCCAGGTCTCCGAGGAGGAGGCCCTGGACTACGCCCGGCGGAACTGGCGCACCATCAACAAGCCCAATCTGCTGGAGAATGTGGCTCCCACCCGGGGGCGGTCGAATCTGATCCTGCGCAAGGGGCCCGACCACAAGGTGCAGCGGCTCTCCCTGCGGAAACTCTAGAAAAGACACTCATGCTGCATCTGCGGATGATCACCCCGCCCGACCGCACCGACGAGATCGTCGAGCTGCTGGAGCGGACCATCGGCGTCACCCATGTGGCCGTACTCGCCAGGGCGGCACGTCATCCGCAGGGCGACATCGTGCTGTGCGACGTGGCCCGCGAGGCGGCCGACGGGCTGCTGGAGCGGCTGCGGGCGACCGGGCTGCCGGACGTCGGCTCGATCTCGGTCGACGACGTGGGGCTGATGCTTTCCCGGCGCGCCGAGGAGGCCGAGGAGGAGGCGCCCGGCGACGGCGCGGACGCGGTGGTCTGGGAGTCGCTGGTCGACGAGACGCACGAGGAGTCGACGCTCAGCGTCACCTTCCTGGTGTTCCTGACCGTCGCGACGATGCTCGCCGCCTGCGGCGTGATCATGGACAGCGCGATCCTGATCGTGGGCGCGATGGCGGTCGGCCCGGAGTTCGGCCCGCTGGCCGGGCTCTGCACGGCGATCGTCCGCCGGGCGCCCCGCCTGGCCTGGCGCTCGATGCTGGCGCTGCTGGTGGGCTTCCCCGTGGCGATGGCGCTGACCGGCGGCTTCAGCCTGCTGATGGACTGGGTGGGGCTCTTCCACGAGGCGAAGTTCCTCGCGGACCGCCCGCAGACCTCGTTCATCTGGCAGCCGGACGCCTTCTCCTTCGTCGTGGCGTTCCTGGCCGGCATCGCCGGAATACTGTCGCTGACCTCGGCGAAGTCGGGCGCGCTGATCGGCGTGGCCATCTCGGTCACGACCGTGCCCGCGGCAGCCAACGCCGCGGTCGCCCTGTCCTACGGCGACTGGTCGGAGACCCGCGGCTCGGCGGTGCAGCTGGCGCTGAACCTGCTGGGGATCATCGTGGCGGGGACGCTGACGCTGGTCGCTCAGCGGTTGTTCTGGGCGAACCAGCGACGGCGCTCCGCGGCATGAAAGCGCCGGACGGGCTGATTTGCAGCCCGTCCGGCGCTTGAGGACCGGGGTCCGGGGCAGAGCCCCGGGTACCTGCTAACCCAAAGCCGACTTGACCACGTCGGCCAGGTTCTGAGCCACCTTCCGCGCCTGCTCGATGTCCGCGGCCTCGACCATGACCCGCACCAGCGGCTCCGTGCCGGACGAACGCAGCAGCACCCGGCCCGTGGCACCCAGCTCGCGCTCGGCGTCGTTGACGGCGGCGGCCAGCTCGGGCGAGGAGCCCACGCGGGACTTGTCGACGTCGCGGACGTTGATCAGGATCTGCGGCAGTCGCTCCATGACCCCGGCCAGCTCCGCCAGCGAGCGGCCCGTGGCGGCGACCCGGGCGGCCAGCATCAGGCCGGTCAGGGTGCCGTCACCGGTGGTGGCGTGGTCGAGGACGATGACATGGCCGGACTGCTCGCCGCCCAGGGCGAAGCCGTTCGCCTTCATCTCCTCCAGGACGTACCGGTCGCCGACCGAGGTCTGGACGAGGTCGACGCCCTCGCGCTCCATGGCCAGCTTGAAGCCCAGGTTGGACATGACGGTGGCGACCACGGTGTTCTTCCGCAGCATGCCGGCCTCGCGCATGGCGAGGGCGAGCACGGCGAGGATCTGGTCGCCGTCGACCTCCGCGCCGGACGCGTCGACCGCGAGGCAGCGGTCGGCGTCACCGTCGTGGGCCACGCCCAGGTCGGCGCCGTGCTCGACGACGGCGGCGCGCAGCTTGCCCAGGTGCGTGGAGCCGCACTCGTGGTTGATGTTGAGGCCGTCGGGGTCGGTGCCGATGGTGATCACCTCGGCGCCGGCGCGCGCGAAGGCCTCGGGGGAGACGCGGGAGGCGGCACCGTGGGCGCCGTCGATGACGACCTTGAGGCCGTCCAGGCGGTTGGGCAGCACGCCGATCAGGTGCGCGACGTAGTTGTCGAAGCCCTGGTCGTATTCGCGGACGCGGCCGACGCCGGCACCGGTGGGGCGGTCCCAGGGCTCACCGGAGGCGTGCGCGCGGTAGGTCCGCTCGATGCGGTCCTCCAGCTCGTCGGCGAGCTTGTGACCGCCGCGGGCGAAGAACTTGATGCCGTTGTCGGGCATGGCGTTGTGGCTGGCGGAGAGCATCACGCCGAGGTCGGCGCCGAGCGCGCCGGTCAGATAGGCGACGGCCGGCGTGGGCAGCACGCCCACCCGCAGGACGTCGACGCCCGCGCTGGCGAGCCCGGCCACCACGGCGGCCTCCAGGAACTCCCCGGACGCGCGCGGATCACGGCCGACCACGGCCACCGGCCGATGGCCTTCGAACGTGCCCGCCTCGGCGAGCACATGCGCCGCGGCGACCGACAGGCCGAGCGCCAGCTCCGCCGTCAGGTCGGCGTTGGCGACACCGCGCACACCGTCCGTACCGAAGAGTCGTCCCACTGGTGTCCTCCGTAAAAACGCGGGTGGGGGGAGGGGGTGTCGCCCCCGCAGATGAGGTGTCGGGTCCGGGACCGGGGCATTGCATCCAGGTATACGCCCCGGGCCGCCGATAGCCGAACGCCCCGGCGGCACGGATCGTGCCGCCGGGGCGTTCGAGCAGAAGCAGCGAAGCCGCTTGTTTAGCGCTTGCTGTACTGCGGAGCCTTGCGGGCCTTCTTGAGACCGGCCTTCTTGCGCTCGACCGCACGGTCGTCGCGCGAGAGGAAGCCGGCCTTCTTCAGCGGGCCGCGGTTGTTGTCCACGTCCGCCTCGTTGAGCGCACGGGCCACGCCGAGGCGCAGGGCGCCGGCCTGGCCGGACACGCCGCCACCCGAGATGCGGGCGATGACGTCGTAGCGGTCGTCGAGCTCGAGCACCTTGAAGGGCTCGTTGACTTCCTGCTGGTGCACCTTGTTGGGGAAGTAGTCCTCAAGGGTGCGACCGTTGATCTTCCACTTGCCGGTGCCCGGAACGATCCGGACGCGGGCGATGGCGTTCTTGCGACGGCCCAGGCCGGCGGCCGGCTGCGGGTCGCCGAAGCGGGACGCGAGGGACTCGCTGGTGTACTCGGTCTCCTCGGACTCGAAGGTCGCGTCGCCCGCGAACTCCTCGGTGATGTCCTCGATGGGCGTCTCGGCGGTGGTCTCAGCCACGATTCTCCTCAGATGCTTTCTGTCTGGTTCGGCGGTGGCCGGGACTAGCCCTGCTTGACCTGGGTGATCTCGAACGGAACCGGCTGCTGCGCGGCGTGCGGGTGCTCGCTGCCCGAGTACACCTTCAGCTTCGAGAGCATCTGACGGCCGAGGGAGTTCTTGGGAACCATGCCCTTGATGGCCTTCTCGACGGCCTTCTCGGGGTTCTTGTCGAGCAGCTCGTCGTAACGAACCGAACGCAGACCGCCCGGGAAGCCAGAGTGGCGGTAGGCCATCTTCTGGGTCTTCTTGTTGCCGGACAGGTGAACCTTGTCGGCGTTGATGATGATGACGAAGTCACCCATGTCCATGTGCGGCGCGTACACGGGCTTGTGCTTGCCGCGGAGGAGGTTGGCGGCCTGAGTGGCCAGACGACCCAGGACAACGTCCTGCGCGTCAATGATGTGCCACTGGCGCTGGACATCGCCGGGCTTGGGGCTGAACGTACGCACGGTCGTAGCCTTCGCTTCGTGTGTGAGTGGGTCCTGACAAGGCCACCCGGACGATCACGACAGCCTTGGCCGCACCCGGGGACGCAACCCGAGTACCTGCCGCTGGTCATCGGCCCGGTGGACAAGCGTAAGGGCCCCTCGCGTGAGAACGACCAAGCCAATACGCATAACGAACTGGCAGACTACCGTCCGGCCCCCATCCGGGTCAAAACATGCCCCCGGTGGCTTGCGCCGTGCGGTGCCCGCACGCTAGTGCCCGCCTTCCTGTACCGGGGCTCCGTCCCGGACCCCGGTCCTCAAGCGCCGGACGGGCTGGTTTCGCGGCCCGTCCGGCGATCGAGGGCGCGGCTAGCGCTTGCGCGCCACGCGCCCCTCGTCCCACACCGGCTCCGAGACCTCGCGGACCACCCCGTCCGCCCCGAAGACCAGGAAGCGGTCGAAGGAGCGGGCGAACCAGCGGTCGTGCGTGACGGAGAGCACGGTGCCGTCGTAGGACTCCAGGCCCTCCTGGAGGGCCTCCGCGCTCTCCAGGTCGAGGTTGTCGGTCGGCTCGTCCAGGAGCAGGGCCGTGGTGCCGGACAGCTCCAGCAGCAGGATCTGGAAGCGGGCCTGCTGGCCGCCGGAGAGCCGTTCGAATTGCTGGTCGCCCTGCTTCTCCAGCTCGTACCGGCGCAGCACGGACATCGCGGCGCCGCGATCCTTGGCGTTCTCCGTCCACAGGATGTCGACCAGCGTGCGGCCGAGCAGCTCGGGGTGGGCGTGGGTCTGGGCGAAGTGGCCGGCCACGACCCGGGCGCCCAGCTTCCAGGTGCCGGTGTGCTGCACGTGCTCCCCGGCCAGCAGCCGCAGGAAGTGCGACTTGCCGGAGCCGTTCGAACCGAGGACCGCGACCCGCTCGCCGTAGAAGATCTCCAGGTCGAACGGCTTCATGAGGCCGGTCAGCTCCAGCTGCTCGCAGGTCACCGCGCGCACGCCGGTGCGGCCGCCGCGCAGCCGCATCCGGATGTCCTGCTCGCGCGGCGGCTCCGGCGGGGGCCCCGCCTCCTCGAACTTCCGCAGCCGGGTCTGCGCGGCGGCGTAGCGGGAGGCCAGCTCATGGCTGATGGAGGCGGCCTGGCGGAGGCTGAGCACCAGCTTCTTCAGCTGCGCGTGCTTCTCGTCCCAGCGCCGGCGCAGCTCCTCGAAGCGCGCGAAGCGCTCCTTGCGGGCCTCGTGGTACGTGCCGAAGCCCCCGCCGTGCACCCATACGTCCGACCCGGCCGGGCCCGGCTCGACGCTGATGATCTTCTCGGCGGAGCGGGCCAGCAGCTCCCGGTCGTGGCTGACGAAGAGCACGGTCTTCTTCGTCTCGCGCAGCTTCTCCTCCAGCCAGCGCTTGCCGGGCACGTCCAGATAGTTGTCCGGCTCGTCCAGCAGCAGCACCTCGTCGCTGCCGCGCAGCAGCGACTCCAGCACCAGCCGCTTCTGCTCGCCGCCGGAGAGGGTGCGCACCTGGCGCCACTGCGCCTGGTCGTAGGGGACGCCGAGGGCGGCCATGGTGCACATGTCCCAGGTGGTCTCGGCCTCGTAGCCCCGCACCTCGGCCCAGTCGGAGAGGGCCTGGGCGTAGGCCATCTGCGCGGCCTCGTCGTCACGCGTCATGATCGCGTGCTCGGCCTCGTCGACGGCCGCCGCGGCCTTCCGGATGCTCGGCCCGGCCACGGACACCAGCAGGTCACGCACGGTCCGCTCGTCCCGCACGGACCCCACGAACTGCGGCATCACACCCAGTCCGCCGGTGACCGTCACCGATCCGCCGTGCGGCTGCAGCTCGCCCGCGATCAGCCGCAGCAGCGTGGTCTTGCCCGCGCCGTTCGCCCCGACGAGGGCGACCGCCGCGCCTTCCCCGACCCGGAACGACACATCTCCGAGCAGCACCCTGCCGTCCGGAAGGTAGTACTCCAGATGTCCCGCTTCCACATGTCCCATGCCCGAATTCTCGCCGCTCCCGGGGCGGCGACCAACCGGTTTACGATGCACGCCATGAGCTTTGGGCAGGGAGGGCCGCACGAGGCCCCCGGGGGATCTCAGCCGCCGACTCCTGGATGGGGTCCGCCGCCGCCGAACTTCACACCGGATCCGCAGGGGCCACCGGGCGGACAGCTGCCGCCGGGCGGGCAGATACCGAACCCCTACGGCGCGCCGCCCCCGCTCGGGGATCCGTCGACGCCGGACTGGGCGGCGCTCGCCGCCACCACGGAGGCCCGCGGGCGGCGCCGCAAGTGGCTGCTGCTCGGCGGTGGGGTGCTGGCCGCCGGCGCGGTGGCCGGGATCGTGGCGACGGCCGTGGCGAGCTCCGGCAAGGAGTCGGGCAAGAAGCCGCAGTCCGCCGGGAAGGTCCCCGGCGCCGGATCCTCGCCAGAGCCGTCGTTCTCGCCCGTGGCGCCGCCGCCCCCGCCCAATCCGCGGGAGTTCATCGCCAGCGCGGAGAAGGACAAGGCGCCGCTCACCACGAAGTCGCTCTTCCCGCACTCCAAGCCGTCGCTCAACAAGCGCACGTACAAGAAGGTGGCCACCGACACCACCAGCGACTGCGCCTCCGCCGCCCAGGGCGGGCTGGGCTCCGTGCTCAGCGACAACGGCTGCCGCAAGGTGCTGCGCGCCACCTACGTCCGGGACGGGGTCGCCGTCACCGTCGGTGTCGCCGTCTTCGACACCAAGGAAGCGGCCGACAAGGCGAAGTCGCAGTCCACCGGCAACATCGCCGCACTGCCCGACGACGACGGCCCGAGCTTCTGCAAGGGCACCGCCTGCCGGCTGACGGCCAACGCCGAGGGCCGCTACGCGTACTTCACCGTCGCCGGGTACACCAGCGGCAAGGCCGTCGACTCGGACGACACCAAGGCGCGCACCGCCGGGCGGGACGTGTCGGGCTACACCTTCCGGCGCATCATGGCCCGCGCCAACGCCCAGGCCGCGGCCTCGGTGAAGTCGCCGTCGCCGAAGTCGTCCAAGTCGGCCAAGTCCGGATCAGGCGACTCGGGCGACTCGAACAAGAGCGCCTGACGCGGGCGCCCTTTCCCGCGCCCTACTCGACGCTGTCCCCCGCCTCGCCGCCCTCCGGCGCCACGAGGGTGGAGGGCGAGGGCGGCGCGGTGGGCACCCGCTCCGCGTTCGCCAGCTTTTCGATCTTCCCGACCTGCGCCTCCACCAGCTCCCGGGGGATCTCCACGCCCTCCGGGTCGGACAGGCTCGTCGCGAAGAACAGCGAGAGATTGCTGCCGGTCCGTACGACGGTGACGAGGCTGGGTGCCTTCTCCGCCGCGTTGGCCAGGCGGTAGGCGACCGCCTCGTCCCCCAGGGACGGCGGCTCCAGCGTCTCGACCGCCTTGAAGGTCTGCTGCTCGCCCTCCCCGGTCGTCATCCCGAAGCCGTCCGCGCAGGCTGCGGCGGCCAGGCGCAGCTGCTTGAGCGTGGCGGCGGCGCCGTCCCGGTCGTAGGCCGAGACGCGGATCGTGCCCAGCAGGCCGTCGAAGTGGTGGCCGTCGCCCGCCTTGGCGAAGGTGTTGACCACCGAGGCGGCGGGGGCGGGCTGCGGTCTGGAGCCGAGGAGGGCCACCAGCGGCCGGCAGGGCGCGCTGTCCGTCCTGGGCCTGCCGTGCCCGGCCGTCCCTATCGACGCGCGCTCGATCTGGAAGCCGGGGACCTCTTTCGGCCCGAGCTCGGCGTGTCGGAGCTGGTCGGTGCTGAGCACCCGCCCGGTGTCCCGCCGGTCCCCGTTGGCCTCTTTGTCGTCGACGCGGTCGGGCGCGCCGGCGGTGCACCCGGCCGTCAGGGCCAGTGCCGACAGGACTGCCACCGCGGCCACGGAGGCCGCCACCTTCGCTTTCACGTCACCCAGCCTCCCAGCGCCCGCCGGGCCCACGACGACGCCACGCCCGGTGCTCGATTACCCGCCGCGAGGCGGTCTCACGCACGGACGGACGGTGAAGGGGCGCGGGCGGGGCGCGGCGCGGCCGGGCGCGCGGCGCCCCGGAGGTTCAGCCCGTCGCCTTGGCGGTCCTCTCCACCTTGGCGACCTGCGCCTTCACCAGGTTGGGGTCCATCGTGGCCTTGGCCGGGTCCATCATGTTCGCGGCGAAGATCATGGAAACGTTGGCCCCGCTGCGCACCACCGTGTAGAGACTCGGCGCGCCGGAGGCCTTGTCCACGGCGCGGTAGGCGACGGCCTCGTCGCCCAGCTTCGGCGCGTCGAGGCGCTCGACCGCGCCGAACGTCTGCCGGGTGCCCGCGCCGGTGGTCATCTCGAAGCCGTCCTTGCAGTCCCGGACGGCTTCGCCGAGGTTCGCGAGCGTTCTCTCGGCGCCGTCCCCCTCGTACGAGGACACTTCCAGCATGCCCATGCCGCCCATGGCCCCGGCCTTGGAGTCCTGCACGCCGAAGGTGCTGACGGCCCAGGCGGTGGGCGCCGGGTCCGGGGAGGAGCCGAGGAGGGCCGCGAGCGGCTGGCACTCGGCCCGCTTGGCCTTGGGGGCCTTCGCGCTGGTGAACTCCTCCTTCGACATCCTGGTGACGGCGTATCCCTTGGCGTCCGCCGATTCCAGGACGGCCGAGGCCACCCGCGCCTTGTCGAGCGCCTTGGCCCCGGAGCCGGGGCCCTTGGTGGTGGCGCGGTCGTCGCCGAGGGTCCTGGCAGTCCTGTCGCCGCCGCCCCCGCCGTCGTCCGAACCGCCGCACGCGGTCGTCATTCCCAGCGCGGCCACCGCCGCGACGGCCCCCACCAGACGCACCACAGTCCGCATCACGATCCCAACCCCTTGTGTTCGTGGCGAAAAGCGCCGTATGCCCGCTATCGGCGCTTGCAGGTCCTTTACCTATACATCTACAGTTCGGTCACTCGTACTAACGGGCGTACTCATCGCGCACCGTACCGAGCGGTAGACCAGTTCCGCAGGGATCGCCAGGGAGAGGGGCCCGCGCGGCGCCCGGGGGGTGGCGCGCTTCCGTACGCTCATGAAGATCGCGTTTCTGATTCACAACGCCTACGGCATCGGCGGCACCATCCGCGCGACCGCCAACCTCGCCGGCGCGCTCGCCGCCCGCCACGACGTCGAGATCGTCTCGGTCTACCGCGGGGCCGACACGCCCCAGCTGCCCGTCAGCGGCAAGGTCAGGCTGACCTCGCTGATCGACATCCGCAAGGACGCGGCGGGCTGCGAGAGCGACAACGAACTCCAGCAGGAGCCGAGCGCGCTGCTGCCGCACCCCGAGGGCTCGGTCAAGGCGTTCACCCGCCTCGCCGATCTGCGCGTCTCGCAGTACCTGGAGGCCACCGACGCGGACGTCGTGATCGCCACCCGGCCCGGGCTGCTGGTCTATCTCACCGAGTGCGCCACCGACCGCGGCTTCCTGCGTATCGGCCAGGAGCACCTCATCCACGGCTCCCACGCGCCGAGCATCCGTGCCGCCCAGGACCGCGCCATCCCCCGCCTCGACGCGCACACCACCGTCTCCGAGGCCGACGCCGTCACCCACCGCGAGCACTTCCCGGACGCCCGCACGCACATCGTCGCGCTGCCCAACGGCGTGCCCGCCGGCGCGGTCGAGCCCTCCGAGAGCGACACCAAGCTGGTCGTCGCCGCCGGGCGGCTCATCCCCGTCAAGCGCTACAGCCTGCTCGTCGAGGCCTTCGCCAAGGTGGCCGCCGAGCGCCCCGACTGGACCCTGCGCATCTACGGCCGCGGCCCCGAGCGCGCCGCGCTCCGCACGCAGATCGACGAGCTCGGCCTGAACGAGCACATCCAGCTCATGGGCCCCCACTCCCCCATCGAGACCGAGTGGGCCAAGGGCTCCATCGCCGCCGTCACCTCGGACTACGAATCGTTCGGCATGACGATCGTCGAGGCCATGCACTGCGGTGTCCCGGTCGTCGCCACGGACTGCCCGCACGGGCCCGGCGAGATCATCAACGACGGCACCGACGGCCTCCTCGTCCCCGTCGGCGACGCCGACGGCATCGCCAAGGGCCTCCTCAAGCTCATCGAGGACGACGAACTCCGCCGCGCCATGGGCCGCGCCGCCCGCGAGTCCGCCCAGCGGTACGCGCCCGCGCGCATCGCCGAGCGGTTCGAGGAGATCGTCCGTACGCTCCGCCCCGAGCTGCTGCCCCAGGCGCCCGCACCCGCGGCCCCGGCGGCCAAGGCCGCCAAGCCGGCCCCCGCCGCGACCCCGGCGAGCAGCCTGCGCCGCACCGCCGCCCGCCTCGTCCGCCCGCTGCGCCGCAAGCCCGCGCCCGCGGCCCCCGCCCCGGTCGCCGTCCCCACGCCCGCGCCGCTCAAGGCGCTGCGGCCCAAGGCGTCCGCCCGCGCGACCGCGGACGGCGGCCTCGCCGTGCGGCTGCCCCGCGCCGGGGTCACCGGCGAGTGGCTGACCCTCGTCGGCCGGCTGCGCGGCACCGACGGCACCGGGGCCGGCGAGCGCATCGTGCTGCCGCTCGCCCACCCCGGCTACGGCAAGGGCCCGCTGACGGCCGTCCTCGACCGGGCCGGCACCCGGCTCGCCGAGGGCCGCTGGGACTTCCACGTCGAGCGGGCCGACGACGGCAAGCGCGCCCGCGTCGGCGCAGCCCTCGTCGAGCAGGCCCGGCTGCTGACCCTGCCGCTGACCGACGACGGACAGGTCTCCGCCTGGGTCCCCTACACCACCGCCGCGGGCTCCCTGACCCTGCGCACCTGGCTGCGCCCGGCCCACGCCGAACTGGAGCGGATCGCCGTCGGCGAGGACTCCCTCACCGTGACCGCCCTCCTGTACGGCGACGCCGCCGTCCTCGACCCGCAGGCCACCACCCTGGTCGCCGTGTCGCCGGAGGACAGCGCGTACGACGTCGAGGTCCCGGTCACCGCCCTGGACGGCCGGCGGCTGCGCTGCACCCTGCCCTACGAGCGGCTCCTCACCCGGCGCGGCACCGCGCGGGACGTCTGGCAGCTGCGGCTGCGGCCCGCCCCGGGCGCGCCGCTCGTGCCCGTCGGGCGGCTCGTCGGCGACAGCGTGGACCGCAAGCGCACCGACGTCCACCCGGCCCGCACCCTCACCCATCCCGAGCGCGGACCGGTCGCCGTTCGACCGGTGTTCGACCCCGAGAACGACCTCACCCTTGACGTCCGGGATGTGACGCAAGCCACAATGTAGGCTGCGCAGGCAACCGATACCCCTCCCAACGGTCTTAACCGGCGGATCGGACCGCAGCTACCGAGCGATCCGGTCAAGAGGGGACGACTCGGACACCCAGGCCAGGGGGAAGGACGGACGCGACGCCGCGACGCGCCGCGCACACACCGCCATGAAGATCTCTTTCCTTTTGCAGAACGCCTACGGCATCGGCGGCACCATCCGCTCCACGTTCAACGTCGCCGGCGCGCTCGCCGCCCGGCACGACGTGGAGATCGTGTCGATCCACAGAACCGGTGGCACGCCCAAGCTCCCCCTGCACGGCAAGGTCAAGCTCGTCCACCTCGTCGACACCCGGGCCGAGACCGGCGCCGACCGGGACAACCCGCTGCTCCAGCAGGACAGCGCACACGTCCCGCCCGTCGAGGCCAAGGGCGCCCACTTCAGCGCCCTCACCGACAAGCGCGTCGCCGAGCACCTCGCCCGCACCGACGCCGACGTCGTGATCGCCACCCGGCCCGGCCTGGTGATGTACCTCGCCGAGTTCGGGCAGGACCGCTATCTGCGGATCGGCCAGGAGCACCGGATCTACGGCACCCACGAGCCGAACATCCGCGCCGCCCAGGACCGCGCCATCCCGCACCTCGACGCGCACACCGCCGTCTCCGAGGCCGACGCGACCACCCACCGCGAGCAGTTCCCGGGGATCAGGACCAAGCTGATCGCCCTGCCGAACGGCGTCCCGGCGTCCGAGGTCGAGCCCTCCGACGGCAGCGCCAAGCTGGTCGTCGCCGCGGGCCGCCTCATCCCCGTCAAGCGCTACGACCTGCTGGTCAAGGCCTGGGCCACCGTCGCCGCCGCCCACCCCGACTGGCGCCTGCGCATCTACGGCCGCGGCCCCCAGCAGGCCAAGCTGCGCGAGCAGATCGACACGCTCGGCCTGAACGAGCACATCACGCTCATGGGCGCCCACTCCCCCATCGAGACCGAGTGGGCCAAGGGCTCCATCGCCGCCGTGACCTCCCGCGAGGAGTCCTTCGGCATGACGATCGTCGAGGCGATGAACTGCGGTGTCCCCGTCGTCGCCACCGACTGCCCGCACGGGCCCGGCGAGATCATCAACGACGGCACCGACGGCCTCCTCGTCCCCGTCGGCGACGCCGACGGCATCGCCAAGGGCCTCCTCAAACTCATCGAGGACGACGAACTCCGCCGCGCCATGGGCCGCGCCGCCCGCGTCTCCGCCGAGCGCTACCACCCGGACTCCATCGCCCGGCAGTACGAGGAGCTGATCGCGAGCCTGGGCGGCGACACCACCGCCACCACCACGGCCCGCACGACCACGGACGAGGCCGCGTCCGCACCCGTACCGCTGGCGAAAATGCTGCGCCGCACCGCCGGGAAGATCATCCGCCCGCTGCGCCGCACCGTGGCCAAGCCCGCCAAGCCCACGGTGAAGGCGGCCCTCAAGGAAATCGTCCGCAAGCCGCTGCGCTGCACCGCCTCCTGCCGCGTCGACGCCGACGGCAACATCCACGTCTCCGTCGACCGCAAGGGCCTCTCCGGCGACAACCTCTCCCTGACGGTCACTCGCCGCAAGGAGGGCAAGCCCGTCAGCGTCCCCCTCCGGCAGCCGACCACCGCGACCGGCCCCTGGACGGCCGTCCTCGACCGCCGCGAACTGCGCCTCGGAGAAGGCCGCTGGGACCTGCACGTCGTCCGGGGCGAGGACGGCGCCCGCCGCCGGGTCGTCTCCCATCTCGCCGAAGGCCGCGGCCTGGTGGAGCTGGAACCGCTGCCCGGCACCCCGTTCACCTGGTGGATCCCCTACCCGACCGTCGACGGCTACCTCGCGCTGCGCGCCTGGCACCGCACCCGGCACGCGGAGGCCCGCGCGGTGCGCCAGGGCGGTGCCGCGCTGATGGTCGAAGGAACCCTGCACGGCGTCGAGTTCACCTCGGAGAGCAACCCGATCGTCGTCGGCACACCGCGCGTCGAAGGTGCCGAGCCGGTGACGGCGGAGGCGATCGTCGTGGACAAGACGGCCTTCACCGTCGCCCTGCCCTACGACCGGCTGCGCGCCGCCCGCGCGGTCGGCGAGAACACCGTCTGGGACCTGGCCCTGCGGCTGACCCCGGACGGCGAACCCATCAAGATCGCCCGACTCGTCGGCGACATCGTCGACCGCAACAAGACGGACCTCTACCCGACCGTGGACGGCGTCCGCCCGTACTTCACGGTCAACAGCGATTTGGCAGTCAGCTGCCCAGCGCCGGACGGGGATTAAGAAGGGGCCGGCCGGACGGGCGACAAAACAGCCCGTCCGGCGATTGAGGACCGGGGCCCGGGGCGGAGCCCCGACTCCCTAGCAGCAACCCCCACCAGGCAGCGTCCGCTTGTTGCGCGCTTCCCGGTTACGCGCGGCAAGCGCAGAGTCGGCCGGATACCCGACCTCCTCCAGCGTCAGCCCGTGCGGCCGCACCACATGCACCGCGGAATCCCGCACCCGCGCGGCCAGCACCTTGCCGGGCCACTCCACCGGCCGGTGCCCGTCGCCGACGAACAGCAGCGCGCCCACCAGCGAACGCACCATGTTGTGACAGAAGGCGTCCGCCCGTACGGTCGCGGTGACGACACCGGACGCGTCGCGCTCCCAACTCAGCTGCTGGAGCGTACGGATGGTCGTCGCCCCCTCACGCTTCCTGCAGTACGCGGCGAAGTCGTGCTCACCGAGCAGCGCCTGCGAGGCGGCGTTCATCGCCTCGACGTCCAACGGCCAGTCGTGCCACAGGACATGACCGCGCAACAGCGGATCGACACCACCGATGTGGTCGACCACCCGATAGGCGTACCGCCGCCAGACCGCCGAGAAGCGGGCGTTGAAACCGGCCGGTGCCTCCGCGACCTTCCACACCCGCACATCGTGCGAGAGTCGGCCGGCGAGCCGGCGCAGCAGCTTCTCCTCGTGCTCGGCCCACACCTCGACCGGCAGATCGACGTGCGCGACCTGCCCGCGCGCGTGCACACCCGAGTCCGTACGGCCGGCGACCGTCAGCTCGTAGGTCACGTCGGAACGGGTCACCGTCCGGAGCGCGTTCTCGATCTCGCCCTGCACCGTGCGCTGTCCCGCGCGCTGCTTGGCCCAGCCGGAGAAGTCCTTGCCGTCGTACGACAGGTCCAGCCGCACCCGGACGAAACCGGGCTCCGCCTCGTCACTCACCAGAGTTCCTCTCAGAAATGCGGGACGGGCCCGCCCCCTGGCAAGAGGGAGCGGACCCGTCCGTACACACGCATCAAATGCGTCAGGCGTCCTTGGACTCCTCGGCCGGAGCCTCGGCAGCAGCCTCGGACTCCTTGACCGCACGCTTGGTGGCGGCCTCGGCCTCGGCGACGGTCGCCTTCTTGGCGATCTCGCCCTCGACGAGCTCGATCACGGCCATCGGGGCGTTGTCGCCACGACGGTTGCCGATCTTCGTGATACGGGTGTAACCACCCGGACGCTCGGCGAAACGCGGGGCGATCTCGGTGAAGAGCACGTGGACGATGCTCTTGTCCGTGATCGTCTGCAGCACCTGGCGACGGTTGTGGATGTCGCCCTTCTTCGCCTTGGTGATCAGACGCTCGGCGACCGGACGAAGGCGACGGGCCTTGGCCTCGGTGGTGGTGATGCGGCCGTGCTCGAAGAGCGACTTGGCAAGGTTCGCCAGGAGCAGCTTCTCGTGCGCGGCGCTGCCGCCCAGACGGGCACCCTTTGCGGGACGCGGCATGGTGTTTCTCCTTGTTCTCTGCACCGGCCGTATCAGGTACCGATGTCAGGTCCGGTGGACGGTTGCCCACCAGAAGTCTTGGTGCGCCGGGGCAGGCGTACCTGCCCCGGCCGAATCAAGCCCGTCCGGCGATTGAGGACAAGGCCTCAGCCGCCGGACGGGTCAGGATCAGTACTGCTCGGTCTCGACGAAACCCGCGTCCGCGTCGTCGTCGGCGCCAAAGGCGTCGGCAGCGGCGGTCGGGTCGAATCCGGGCGGGCTGTCCTTGAGGGCCAGGCCCATGCCGGCCAGCTTCGCCTTGACCTCGTCGATCGACTTCGCACCGAAGTTGCGGATGTCGAGCAGGTCGGCCTCGGAGCGGGCGACGAGCTCACCCACGGAGTGGATGCCCTCACGCTTGAGGCAGTTGTACGAGCGGACCGTGAGCTCGAGCTCCTCGATCGGCAGCGCCAGGTCGGCGGCAAGAGCGGCGTCCGTGGGGGACGGGCCCATGTCGATGCCCTCGGCGTCGATGTTGAGCTCGCGGGCCAGACCGAACAGCTCGACCAGGGTCTTACCGGCGGACGCCATGGCGTCACGCGGGCGCATGGCCTGCTTGGTCTCGACGTCGACGATCAGCTTGTCGAAGTCGGTGCGCTGCTCGACACGGGTCGCCTCGACCTTGTAGGTGACCTTGAGAACCGGCGAGTAGATGGAGTCGACCGGGATACGGCCGATCTCCTGGCCCACCTGCTTGTTCTGGACGGCGGAGACGTAGCCGCGACCGCGCTCGACGGTCAGCTCCATCTCCAGCTTGCCCTTGGCGTTCAGGGTCGCCAGGACCAGGTCGGGGTTGTGCACCTCGACGCCGGCCGGGGGGGCGATGTCAGCAGCGGTGACCAGGCCGGGGCCCTGCTTGCGCAGGTACATCACGACCGGCTCGTCGTGCTCCGAGGAGACGACCAGCTGCTTGATGTTGAGGATGAGGTCGGTGACGTCTTCCTTGACGCCCGGCACGGTGGTGAACTCGTGCAGGACACCGTCGATGCGGATGGACGTGACCGCCGCACCCGGGATCGAGGAGAGGAGCGTACGACGCAGGGAGTTGCCGAGGGTGTAGCCGAAGCCCGGCTCCAGCGGCTCGATCACGAACCGGGAGCGGAACTCGTCGACGACCTCTTCGGTCAGCGAGGGGCGCTGAGCGATCAGCATGAGATGTTGCCTTCCAGTCTTAGGCACCCACTATTTGATGCCTAGGTCCAAGGGTACGGGCGGCACGGCTCGAAGGAGCCGTACCGCCCGTGTGCCGTGTCAAGCGGCGCGAAGATGATCAGCGGGCCTCGCGGCCCGTCGGATCAGACGCGGCGACGCTTGGGCGGACGGCAGCCGTTGTGCGGGGTCGGGGTGACGTCCTGGATGGAGCCAACCTCGAGGCCGGTCGCCTGCAGCGAACGGATGGCGGTCTCACGACCGGAACCCGGACCCTTGACGAAGACGTCGACCTTGCGCATGCCGTGCTCCTGCGCGCGACGGGCAGCCGACTCGGCGGCCATCTGCGCGGCGAACGGAGTGGACTTGCGCGAGCCCTTGAAGCCGACGTGGCCGGCGGAGGCCCAGGAGATCACGTTGCCCGTGGGGTCCGTGATCGAGACGATGGTGTTGTTGAACGTGCTCTTGATGTGGGCGTGCCCGTGAGCGACGTTCTTCTTTTCCTTGCGGCGCACCTTCTTGGCTGCACCCTGACGGCCCTTAGGAGGCATGTCTTTACTCCTGTGGAGTGGAGGTGATCGGTCCTACAGCGAAGACCGCTGATGAGCGTCCGCTGAGGACTACTTCTTGCCCGGCTTCTTCTTGCCGGCGATCGCGCGACGCGGGCCCTTGCGGGTACGAGCGTTCGTGCTGGTGCGCTGACCGTGGACGGGCAGGCCACGACGGTGGCGCAGACCCTGGTAGCAGCCGATCTCGACCTTGCGGCGGATGTCGGCCTGGATCTCGCGACGGAGGTCACCCTCGGTCTTGAGGTTCGCGTCCACGTACTCGCGGAGCTTGACCAGGTCCTCTTCGGCCAGGTCACGAACGCGGGTGTTGGGGTTGACGCCGGTCGCTTCCAGCGCCTTCTGCGACTGGGTGCGCCCGATGCCGAAGACGTAGGTGAGGGCGACCTCAACGCGCTTGTCGCGCGGAAGGTCAACGCCGGAAAGGCGTGCCATTGATTGGCTCCTGTGTGTCGGAGGTCTTCCGCAGCACCGTTCCCGTAAGAGTTACGAGCCGGGTCCCCGGCCTCCGCCGGGGGTGTCGTCCCCTCGCGTGATCACGCGGGGGTCGGGTGTCTGCGTATGTACAAAAATTCGCTTGCGTCGCGCGAAGTACTGCGAGGTGCAGGTTCTGCGTCAGCCCTGGCGCTGCTTGTGGCGCAGGTTGTCGCAGATGACCATGACCCGGCCGTGACGGCGGATCACCTTGCACTTGTCGCAGATCTTCTTGACGCTCGGCTTGACCTTCATGGGATGTGAGGTTCTCCGGGTCAGTGCCGTCACCCCACCGAAGGGGGGCGTCGACAAGATCTACTTGTAGCGGTAGACGATCCGGCCACGCGTCAGGTCGTAGGGAGACAGCTCCACGACGACCCGGTCATCCGGGAGGATGCGGATGTAGTGCATCCGCATCTTGCCGCTGATGTGCGCGAGGACCTTGTGACCGTTCTGGAGCTCTACCTTGAACATCGCGTTCGGCAGAGACTCGATCACGGTGCCCTCGATCTCGATGGCACCTTGCTTCTTGGCCACGCTTCGCCTTTCGAATCGGCTACCTTGATCGACTCTCCTGAGCCCATACCTATACGGACGCAGGCATGGGGATACACGAGAGCCGACGCATCAGTCTACGTCAGGGCAACCGGAAAGACTAATCCAGGTCCATTGCCCCGCCGCAAAGATCCTTAAGCTGGCTCAGGCCTCGCTCACCAGAGCGAGACCGCTCCCGCGGGACCGGCGCATACCCGGCTCTACGCCAGCGGGTCGGGCGCCGCCACGACGCCGTACTCGGCGAGCTTCGCCTTGCCGCCGTCGACCGCCGTGAGGACCAGCGGGCCCTCCTCGGTGAGCGCCACGGAGTGCTCCCAGTGCGAGGACCAGGTGCCGTCGTCCGTCAGGACCGTCCAGTCGTCCTCGAGGACGTGCGTACGGGCCGTGCCGAGGCTGACCATGGGCTCGATGGCGATGCAGAAGCCGGGGACCAGCTTCGGGCCCTTGCCGCGCTTGCGGGAGACGTAGTTCAGCAGGTGCGGGTCCATGTGCATCTCGCTGCCGATGCCGTGCCCGCCGTAGTCCTCGATGATCCCGTACTTCCCCGACGCCGGGCGGGGCTGGCGGCGGATGTAGCCCTCGATGGCCCGGGAGATGTCCACCAGGCGGTTGCCGTTCTTCACGGCGGCGATACCGGCCCACATGGACTCCTCGGTCACCCGGGAGAGCTCCAACAGCTCCGGGGCGTGCCCGGTGCCCACGAAGGCCGTGAAGGCGGCGTCACCGTGCCAGCCGTCGATGATGGCGCCGGCGTCGATGGAGATGATGTCGCCGTCCTTGAGGACGGTCTTGGAGTCCGGGATGCCGTGCACGACGACCTCGTTCACCGAGGTGCAGATCGTGGCGGGGAAACCGCCGTAGCCCAGGAAGTTCGACTTCGCACCGTGCTCGGCGATCACCTTGCGGGCCACCTCGTCCAGGTCCTTGGTCGTGGCGCCGGGTACGGCCGCCTCCCGGGTGGCGGCGTGGATGGCGGCGACGACCAGCCCCGCCTCGCGCATCTTCGCGATCTGGTCCGGGGTCTTGATCTCGACCATGACGGCTGGCGCCTTTCTGAACGACGGATGGGACCTCGGCGGCTTTTCGCCGCCACGCATCTGGTGACGGTGGCCCACGGGACCGTCGTCAGGCTCTGCCCCGAGGGCGTGAGCGCGTCGGAGGAGGTCCGGCGAGCCCGGGGCGTCCTCGGTCCTGCGCGGGGCGTGACCGCCCCATACACAATACGGCCGCGATGCCCGTGCGGGCATCGCGGCCGTATGAGACTGCTGGTGTGACCGGCGAGGTCAGTCGCGGTCCAGCGCGGCCATGGCCCGCTGGGTGACCTCGGCGACCTTGCCGAGCGCCGAGATCGTCACCACGAGGCCCTGGGCCTTGTAGTAGTCGATGATCGGCTCGGTCTCGCTGTGGTAGACCTCGAGGCGCTTGCGGACGGTCTCTTCGCTGTCGTCCTCGCGCTGGTACAGCTCGCCGCCGCAGGCGTCGCAGACACCCTCGGTCTTCGGCGGGTTGTAGATCGCGTGGAAGACGTGGCTGCTCTCGTTGCGGCAGATCCGGCGACCGGCGATCCGCTTGACGACCTCGTCCTCCGGGACCTCCAGGTCCAGGACGGCGTCGAGCTTCAGCCCGTCGGCCTTCAGGATCCCGTCCAGCGCCTCGGCCTGGGCCAGGTTGCGCGGGAAGCCGTCCAGCAGGAAGCCGTCGGCGGCGTCGGCCTGCTCCATGCGGTCCTTGGCCATGCCGATGGTGACCTCGTCCGGCACGAGCTGGCCGGCGCGCATGTACTCCTGGGCCTTCTGCCCGAGCGGTGTGCCCTGGCTGATGTTCGCCCGGAAGAGGTCGCCCGTCGAGATGTGCGGGATCGCGAGGTTCTTGGCAAGGTACGCGGCCTGCGTTCCCTTGCCGGCGCCGGGCGGCCCGACGAGGACGATTCGCATCAGCGGAGGAACCCTTCGTAATTGCGCTGCTGAAGCTGGCTCTCGATCTGCTTCACAGTCTCCAGGCCAACACCGACGATGATCAGGATGCTGGTTCCACCGAACGGGAAGTTCTGGTCCGCGTTAAGTGTGACCAGAGCCACGGTCGGCACGAGGGCGATCAGGCCCAGGTAGAGAGAGCCGGGCCACGTGATGCGATTCAGCACGTAGCTCAGGTACTCCGCGGTGGGACGTCCTGCCCGGATACCCGGGATGAACCCACCATACTTCTTCATATTGTCGGCAACTTCTTCGGGGTTGAAGGAGATGGCGACATAGAAGAACGCGAAGAAGACGATCAGCAGGAAGTACGTGGCCATGTAGATCGGGTGGTCACCCTTGACCAGGTTGGCCTGGACCCAGTTCGCCCAGCCCGCCTTGGAGTTGGTGAACTGCACCAGCAGGGCCGGGATGTACAGCAGCGACGAGGCGAAGATGACCGGGATCACGCCCGCCTGGTTGACCTTGAGCGGAATGTAGGTGGACGTGCCGCCGTAGGAACGACGGCCGATCATGCGCTTGGCGTACTGAACGGGGATCCTGCGCTGGGCCTGCTCGACGAAGACGACGAGGCCGACCATCGCCAGACCGCACAGGATGACCAGGCCGAACTCCAGCCAGCCGCCCATCAGGTTGCCCTGCATCTTGATCGCCCAGAGGGCGCCCGGGAAGCCGGCGGCGATGGACGTGAACATCAGGATCGACATGCCGTTGCCGATGCCGCGGTCGGTGATGAGCTCACCGAGCCACATGATCAGCGCGGTGCCCGCGGTCATCGTGATGACCATGACGGCCGTGGCGAAGATCGACTTGTCCGGCACGATCTGGTTGCCCACGGTGCAGTTGCCGAAGAGCGCGCCGTTGCTGGCGGTGGCCACCAGGCCGGTGCCCTGCAGGATCGCGAGGGCGACGGTCAGATAACGCGTGTACTGCGTGATCTTGGCCTGGCCGGTCTGGCCCTCCTTCTTGAGGGCTTCCAGACGTGGAATGACGACGGTGAGCAACTGCAGGATGATGCTCGCCGTGATGTACGGCATGATCCCGAGCGCGAAGATCGTGATTTGCAGCAGCGCGCCACCGCTGAACATGTTCACGAGGCCGAAGAGGCCCTGACCGCTCTTGGCCTGGTCCATGCACGTCTGAACGTTCTGGTAGTCGACGCCGGGAACGGGTACGTGCGCCCCGAGCCGGAAGAGCACCATGATGCCCAGCGTGAACAGCAGCTTCTTGCGCAGGTCGGGCGTCTTGAACGCCCGGGCGAACGCGGTGAGCACGGTGCCTCCTGCGCCCCTCACGCAGCCGCGCGAGAGGTGACGGTCTTGAGGATCGACGAATACATATCAGTCAAAATCCGCACGGACTCATGGCCGCGCGGACTGTAACAGTGCACGCCACCTTACCGGCGACCGTGCCCCCCTTGGAACGACCAACCGGGGATGCCCCTTTTGGGACATCCCCGGTTGTCAGATCAACGAGCTCAGACGAGCTCGGTGACGGTGCCGCCAGCGGCGACAATCTTCTCCTGGGCGGAGCCGGAGACGGCGTCAACCGTCACCTGCAGCGCCACGGAGATCTCGCCGGTGCCGAGCACCTTCACGAGCTGGTTCTTACGAACCGCGCCCTTGGCGACCAGATCGGCCACCGTGACCTCGCCACCCTGCGGGTAGAGCGCGGCCAGCTTGTCCAGGTTCACCACCTGGAACTCGACGCGGAACGGGTTCTTGAAGCCCTTGAGCTTCGGCAGACGCATGTGGAGGGGCATCTGCCCGCCCTCGAAGCGCTGCGGAACCTGGTAACGGGCCTTGGTGCCCTTGGTACCACGACCTGCGGTCTTACCCTTGGACGCCTCACCACGACCCACACGGGTCTTGGCGGTCTTGGCGCCCGGGGCGGGCCGGAGGTTGTGGACCTTCAGCGGGTTCTGCTCCGCCATGTCAGTCGACCTCCTCAACCGTCACGAGGTGGCGGACGGTCTGCACCATGCCGCGGATCTCGGGACGGTCCTCCTTGACAACCACGTCGTTCAGGCGCTTGAGCCCGAGCGAACGCAGGGTGTCGCGGTGGTTCTGCTTGCTACCGATGTAGGACTTAACCTGCGTGACCTTGAGGCGAGCCATTACGCACCCGCCCCGGCACGCGCCCGCAGCAGTGCGGCGGGGGCGACGTCTTCCAGCGGCAGGCCACGACGGGCCGCGATCTCCTCGGGGCGCTGAAGGCCCTGAAGCGCGGTCACCGTGGCGTGCACGATGTTGATCGGGTTCGAAGAACCGAGCGACTTCGACAGGATGTCGTGGACGCCGGCGCACTCGAGCACCGCACGCACCGGGCCACCGGCGATAACACCGGTACCGGGGGAAGCAGGCTTGAGCAGGACGACGCCCGCGGCCTTCTCGCCCTGGATGGGGTGCGGGATGGTGCCCTGGATGCGCGGGACCTTGAAGAAGTTCTTCTTGGCCTCTTCCACGCCCTTGGCGATGGCCGCGGGAACTTCCTTGGCCTTGCCGTATCCGACACCTACGGTGCCGTCACCGTCGCCCACCACGACCAGCGCGGTGAAGCTGAAGCGGCGACCACCCTTGACAACCTTGGCGACGCGGTTGATCGCGACAACGCGCTCAACGTACGCGGTCTTCTCGGCGGCAGCGCCACCGTCGCGACCCTTCCGGTCCCGCCGCTCGCCGCCACCGGCACCGCTTCCGCGGCGCTGGGGTCCAGCCATTGGATTTACCTCTCTCTGTTACGTCCGCTAGCTCCGGAACCGGGGCTTAGAACTTCAGCCCGGCTTCGCGGGCGGCGTCCGCCAGAGCGGCAATGCGCCCGGCGTACTGGTTGCCACCGCGGTCGAACACGACGGCCTCGACGCCGGCGGCCTTCGCACGCTCGGCGACAAGCGCGCCGACCTGCTTGGCCAGGGCGCTCTTGTCACCCTCGCCGCCACGGATGGACGAGTCCAGGGTCGACGCCGACGCGAGCGTGTGGCCCGCGATGTCGTCGATGACCTGGGCCACCATGTGGCGGTTCGAGCGCGTCACCACGAGGCGGGGACGCTCGGGCGTGCCGGAAATCCGCTTACGAACGCGGATGTGGCGACGCTTAATGGCGGCACGCTTGTAGGCGTCGCCCTTAGCGATCTTCACACCGTATGCCATGGCTTACTTACCAGCCTTTCCGACCTTGCGGCGGATGACCTCACCCGCATACTTCACGCCCTTGGCCTTGTAAGGGTCAGGCTTGCGAAGCTTGCGGATGTTGGCGGCGACCTCGCCGACCTTCTGCTTGTCGATGCCCTCGACGCTGAGCTTGGTCGGGGACTCCACCTTGAAGGTGATGCCCTCGGGGGCCTCGATCAGGATCGGGTGGCTGTAGCCCAGGGCGAACTCCAGGTTGGAGCCCTTCGCCTGGACGCGGTAACCGACACCGCTGATCTCAAGAGCCTTGCTGTAGCCCTGGGTCACGCCGGTGATCATGTTCGCCACCAGCGTGCGGGACAGGCCGTGCAGGGCCTTGTTCTGACGCTCGTCGTTCGGACGAGTGACGACAAGAGTGCCGTCCTCGGCCTTAGCGATCTCGATGGGCGCGGACACGGCGTGCGCGAGGGAACCCTTGGGGCCCTTCACGTGCACCGTACGGCCATCGATGGTGACGTCCACACCAGCGGGAACCTGGATGGGCAGCCGTCCAATACGCGACATTGGCTTTTCCTCCGTTCCCGATTACCAGACGTAGGCGAGGACTTCCCCACCCACGCCCTTCTTGCTGGCCTGCTGGCCGGTCAGGAGACCGTGGGACGTGGAGATGATCGCCACGCCCAGGCCGCCGAGGACCTTCGGCAGGTTGGTGGACTTTGCGTAGACCCGCAGGCCCGGCTTCGAGATGCGCTTGATGCCGGCGATCGAGCGCTCGCGGTTCGGGCCGAACTTCAGCTCGAGGGTCAGGGACTTGCCGACCTCGGCGTCCTCGACCTTCCAGCCGGTGATGTAGCCCTCCTGCTGGAGGATCTCCGCGATGTGCGACTTGATCTTGCTGTGCGGCATCGACACGGAGTCGTGGTATGCCGAGTTAGCGTTTCGCAGACGCGTCAGCATGTCTGCGATCGGATCGGTCATGGTCATGTTTGGCCTTCGGCCTCTCTCGCCGTGGTTTCCTATCTGCGCCATCCCTCTCCCCGAGCAGAGTCGGGACGGGTGCGGCGCGGGGACCTACGGCGTAGTAAGACGGTCATGGGCGGCGGGCGCCCAACCCTTCTACTGTACGCGAGCGAAAACGCAACGCGACAAGATCAGGTCGGGCGACCGCCATCCAGGATGCTTACCGAGAGCCCTGGACACCCCAAGTGGGGTGTTACCAGGAGCTCTTGGTCACGCCCGGCAGCTCGCCACGGTGAGCCATCTCACGAAGGCACACGCGGCAGAGGCCGAACTTGCGGTAAACGGAGTGCGGGCGGCCGCAGCGCTGGCAGCGGGTGTACGCGCGCACACCGAACTTCGGCTTGCGGGCAGCCTTGGCAATAAGAGACTTCTTCGCCATCTCGCTTACGCCTCCTTGAAGGGGAAGCCGAGGTGACGAAGGAGGGCGCGGCCCTCGTCGTCGTTGGTCGCCGTGGTGACCACGGTGATGTCCATACCCCGGACGCGGTCGATCTTGTCCTGGTCGATCTCGTGGAACATGACCTGCTCCGTGAGACCGAAGGTGTAGTTGCCCCGACCGTCGAACTGCTTCGGGGACAGACCACGGAAGTCGCGGATGCGCGGCAGCGCGAGCGACAGCGTACGGTCCAGGAACTCCCACATGCGGTCACCGCGGAGGGTGACGTGGCAGCCGATCGGCTGCCCCTCACGCAGCTTGAACTGCGCGATCGACTTGCGGGCCTTGGTCACGGCCGGCTTCTGGCCCGTGATCGTGGTGAGGTCGCGAATCGCGCCGTCGATCAGCTTGGAGTCGCGGGCGGCGTCGCCCACACCCATGTTGACCACGATCTTGGTCAGGCCGGGGACCTGCATGACGTTCTCGTACGAGAACTCCTCACGGAGCTTCGCGGAGATCTCGTCGCGGTAGCGCTGCTTGAGACGCGGTGCGTTGGTGGTGGCAGTCATCAGATGTCCTCACCGGTGCGCTTGGCAACGCGGATCTTGTTGCCCTCGTCGTCGAAGCGGTAACCGACACGAGTGACGACCTTCTTGCCGTCCTTCTCCACGACGAGCTGAACGTTGCTCACGTGGATGGGGGCCTCGGTCGTCACAATGCCGCCGGTCTGCGAACCACGAGCGGTCTGGCCGGCCTTGGTGTGCTTCTTGACCCGGTTGACACCCTCGACCAGGACGCGGTTCTCACGGGGCATGGCCACGATGACCTTGCCCTGCTTGCCCTTGTCCTTGCCGGTGATGACCTGAACCAGGTCGCCCTTCTTGATCTTCATCGGTTACAGCACCTCCGGCGCGAGCGAGACGATCTTCATGAACTTCTTCTCGCGCAGCTCTCGGCCCACCGGGCCGAAGATACGGGTGCCGCGGGGGTCACCGTCGTTCTTGAGAACGACAGCGGCGTTCTCGTCGAAACGGATGTACGAGCCGTCGGGACGGCGGCGCTCCTTGACGGTGCGAACGATGACGGCCTTGACGACGTCACCCTTCTTCACGTTGCCACCGGGGATCGCATCCTTGACGGTGGCGACGATGACGTCACCGATGCCCGCGTAGCGGCGACCCGAGCCACCGAGAACACGGATGCAAAGGATCTCCTTGGCACCAGTGTTGTCGGCGACGCGAAGTCGCGACTCCTGCTGGATCACGTCTATCTCCTGATCGTCTGCCGGTTCCCGGCGGGGGCTTCAGTTGCCCGAAGCCCCACGCCGAGCCTGGCGGAACTTATCCGAGGGAAACCCCTCAGACGGTTTCTTTGGAATTCCCTTGCGGGAATTTCCTTACTTGGCCTTCTCGAGGATCTCGACGATGCGCCAGCGCTTGCTCGCCGACAGCGGACGCGTCTCCATGATGAGGACGCGGTCGCCGACGCCGGCAGCGTTCTGCTCGTCGTGCGCCTTGAGCTTGTTCGTACGGCGGATGACCTTGCCGTACAGCGCGTGCTTGACGCGGTCCTCGACGGCGACGACGACGGTCTTGTCCATCTTGTCGCTGACGACGAGACCCTCACGGGTCTTGCGGAAGCCGCGCTCGTTCGTCTCAGTCACATTCTTCTCGCTCATCAGGCGCTCTCCACCGTCTCGATGCCCAGCTCGCGCTCGCGCATCAGGGTGTAGATCCGGGCGATGTCCTTACGGACGGACTTGAGCCGACCGTGGTTCTCGAGCTGCCCGGTCGCCGCCTGGAAGCGGAGGTTGAACAGCTCTTCCTTGGCCTCACGGAGCTTCGCGACGAGGTCCTCGTCGTTCAGCTCACGCAGCTCGGTCGCCTTGATACCAGCGGCCATCACGACTCACCTGCCTCGCGCCGAACAATCCGGCACTTCATCGGAAGCTTGTGAGCAGCGCGGGTGAGCGCCTCACGAGCAGTCTTCTCGTTCGGGTAGGACAGTTCGAACATCACCCGACCGGGCTTGACGTTCGCGATCCACCACTCCGGCGAACCCTTACCGGAACCCATGCGGGTCTCGGCAGGCTTCTTCGTCAGCGGACGGTCCGGGTAGATGTTGATCCACACCTTGCCGCCACGCTTGATGTGACGGGTCATGGCGATACGAGCGGACTCGATCTGGCGGTTGGTGACGTACGCCGGCGTGACGGCCTGGATGCCGTACTCGCCGAACGCCAGCTCCGTGCCGCCCTTGGCCATACCCGACCGCTTCGGGTGGTGCTGCTTGCGGTGCTTGACCCTGCGAGGGATCAGCATGTCGGTCAGGCCTCCGTTCCGGTGGTCTCTGCCGGAGCAGCGGCGGTCGCGTCGGCCTTGGGGGCCTCGGCGGCAGCGCTCTGCTGCGGCTTGCGGCCGCGGCCGCCACGCTCGCCGCCACGGCCACCACGGGCCGGACGGTCCTGGGCGCCACCGCGCGACGGGCGGTTGCCCGCACGGGCGGCAGCGTTCTCGGCGCGGACCTCGGCGATGTTCTTGACGTCGCCCTTGTAGATCCAGACCTTCACACCAATACGACCGAAGGTCGTCTTGGCCTCGAAGAAGCCGTAGTCCACGTTCGCGCGGAGCGTGTGCAGGGGCACACGGCCCTCGCGGTAGAACTCCGAGCGGGACATCTCGGCGCCGCCGAGACGGCCACCGCACTGGATCTTGATGCCCTTGGCGCCGGCCTTCATGGTCGACTGCATGCTCTTACGCATGGCGCGACGGAAGGAGACGCGGGAGGAGAGCTGCTCGGCGACGGCCTGGGCCACCAGCTGAGCGTCCACCTCGGGGTTCTTGACCTCGAGGATGTTCAGCTGGACCTGCTTGCCGGTCAGCTTCTCCAGCTCGCCGCGGATGCGGTCGGCCTCGGCGCCACGGCGGCCGATGACGATGCCCGGACGAGCGGTGTGGATGTCGACGCGGACGCGGTCGCGGGTGCGCTCGATCTCAACCTTCGAGATACCGGCGCGCTCCATGCCCTTCGTCATCATGCGACGAATGGCAACGTCTTCCTTGACGTAGTCCTTGTACAGCTTGTCGGCGTACCAGCGCGACTTGAAGTCGGTGGTGATGCCGAGCCGGAACCCGTGCGGGTTTACCTTCTGGCCCATTACCGGGTTCCTTCCTTGCTGCTGACGACCACGGTGATGTGGCTGGTCCGCTTGCGGATCCGGTAGGCACGGCCCTGGGCACGCGGACGGAACCGCTTCAGGGTCGGGCCCTCGTCGACGTACGCCTCGCTGATGACCAGCGAGGAGGCGTCCGTGTGGTCGTAGTTGTGCGCGGCGTTGGCAAGGGCGCTGTCAAGCACCTTGCCGACCGGCACGCTGGCGGCCTGCGGGGCGAAACGCAGGACCGCCTGAGCCTCCGTGGCATCCATGCCACGGATAAGGTCCACCACGCGGCGGGCCTTCATGGGCGTGACGCGGATGTACCGCGCCTGGGCCCTGGCTTCCATGGTTGTCCCTTCGGTGTCGTTCATAGTCTTCGCACCCCGCCTTAGCGGCGCTTCGACTTGCGGTCGTCCTTGACGTGGCCGCGGAAGGTGCGGGTCGGCGCAAACTCGCCGAGCTTGTGGCCGACCATGGACTCGGTGACGAACACCGGGACATGCGTCTTGCCGTTGTGCACCGCGAGCGTGTGGCCGAGCATGGCCGGCACGATCATGGAGCGACGGGACCAGGTCTTGATGACGTTGTGGGTACCTGCTTCGTTCTGAGCGTCCACCTTCTTGATGAGGTGGTCGTCGACGAAGGGCCCCTTCTTGAGACTACGCGGCATCTAAACCCGCTCCTAGCGCTTCTTGTTCGTCTTGCGGCGGCGGACGATGTACTTGTTGGACGCCTTCTTCGGCGAACGAGTACGACCCTCCTTCTGACCCCACGGCGAGACCGGGTGGCGACCACCGGAAGTCTTGCCTTCACCACCACCGTGCGGGTGGTCAACCGGGTTCATCGCGACACCGCGGACGGTCGGGCGAACGCCCTTCCAGCGCATACGGCCGGCCTTGCCCCAGTTGATGTTCGACTGCTCGGCGTTGCCGACCTCGCCAACAGTGGCGCGGCAGCGGACGTCGACCAGGCGGACCTCGCCGGACGGCATGCGCAGGTGGGCGTAAGCGCCCTCCTTCGCCAGCAGCTGCACGGACGAACCGGCGGAGCGGGCGAACTTGGCGCCACCACCGGGACGGAGCTCGATCGCGTGGATCGTGGTACCGACCGGGATGTTGCGCAGCGGGAGGTTGTTGCCCGGCTTGATGTCGGCGCCAGGGCCGTTCTCAATCCGGTCACCCTGGCCGAGCTTGGCCGGGGCGATGATGTAGCGCTTCTCGCCGTCTGCGTAGTGCAGGAGCGCGATGCGCGCGGTGCGGTTGGGGTCGTACTCGATGTGCGCGACCTTGGCCGGCACGCCGTCCTTGTCGTGACGACGGAAGTCGATCACTCGGTAGGCGCGCTTGTGGCCACCGCCCTGGTGGCGAACGGTCACACGACCGGCGTTGTTACGGCCGCCCTTGCTGTGCAGGGGGCGGACCAGCGACTTCTCCGGCGTGGACCGCGTGATCTCGACAAAGTCGGCGACGCTGGAGCCACGACGGCCCGGGGTCGTCGGCTTGTACTTGCGGATACCCATTTCTCAGTCCTCGTCCGATTCCGGACGACTCGGACTCCGTTAGGAGACCGGGCCGCCGAAGATGTCGATACGGTCGCCCTCGGCAAGGGTCACGATGGCGCGCTTGGTGTTGGCGCGCTTGCCGAAACCGGTGCGGGTGCGCTTGCGCTTGCCCTGGCGGTTGATCGTGTTGACCCCGGTGACCTTGACCGAGAAGACCGCCTCGACGGCCTGCTTGATCTGGGTCTTGTTGGCGCGCGGGTCGACGATGAACGTGTACTTGTTCTCGTCCAGCAGCGCGTAGCTCTTCTCGGAGACCACCGGCTTGACCAGGATGTCACGGGGGTCCGTGTAGGTCTTGCTGGTGATGACCGCTGCAGTCTGCTCGCTCATCAGGCGTCGCTCCCTTCGAGCTCAGCCTCGGAAGCGGTGGCCTTGGCGGCCGCGGCGGGGCCCGCCACGAAGCGCTCGAAGGCAGCCTGCGTGAAGACCACGTCGTCGGAGACGAGCACGTCGTACGTGTTCAGCTGGCCCGGCTCCAGGATGTGCACCTGGGGCAGGTTGCGGGCGGACAGCCACGCGGCCTCGTCGGCGCGGTCGACGACCAGGAGCAGGTTCTTGCGCTCCGAGATCTTGCCGAACAGCGTCTTGGCGGCCTTGGTGGAGACCTCGCCCTCGACCACGCCGGTGACGACGTGGATGCGGCTGTTGCGGGCCCGGTCGGTGAGGGCACCGCGCAGGGCGGCGGCCTTCATCTTCTTCGGGGTCCGCTGCGAGTAGTCACGCGGCACGGGACCGTGCACGACGCCACCACCGGCGAACTGCGGGGCGCGGGTCGAGCCCTGGCGCGCGCGGCCGGTGCCCTTCTGGCGGTAAGGCTTCTTGCCACCGCCGCGGACCTCGCCACGAGTCTTCGTCTTGTGCGTGCCCTGACGGGCAGCGGCCAGCTGGGCGACGACGACCTGGTGGATCAGCGGAACGCTGACCTTCGCGTCGAAGATCTCCGTGGGGAGCTCGACGGTCCCGGCCTTGTCGCCTGCCGGCGAAAGGATGTCAATGGTGCTCATCGTTACCTCAGGCCCCCTTGGCCGCGGTACGGACCAGGACGAGGCCGCCGTTCGGACCAGGAACCGCGCCCTTGATGAGGAGCAGGCCCTTCTCCGCGTCAACGGCGTGGACGGTCAGGTTCTGGGTGGTGACCCGCTCGTTGCCCATACGGCCTGCCATGCGCAGACCCTTGAAGACACGGCCCGGGGTGGCGCAGCCACCGATGGAACCGGGGGAGCGGTGCTTGCGCTGGGTGCCGTGACCGGCGCCGAGGCCCTTGAAGTTGTGACGCTTCATGACACCGGCGAAGCCCTTGCCCTTGCTCTTGCCGGTGACGTCGACCTTGACGCCCGACTCGAACACGGCAGCGGTGATCTCCTGGCCGAGCGTGTACTCGCTGGCGTCAGCGGTACGCAGCTCCACCAGGTGGCGGCGCGGGGTGACGTCGGCCTTGGCGAAGTGACCCTTGAGGGGCTTGTTCACCTTGCGCGGGTCGATCTCGCCGAAGGCGATCTGGACCGACTCGTAGCCGTCGCTGTCGTTGGTGCGGACCTGGGTGACGACGCAGGGCCCAGCCTTGACGACGGTCACCGGGACAACCCGGTTGTTCTCGTCCCAGACCTGGGTCATGCCGAGCTTCTCGCCCAGGACGCCCTTAATGTTCTTAGCCATCTCGCGCGTCACCTCAGAGCTTGATCTCGATGTCGACGCCCGCCGGCAGGTCGAGGCGCATGAGCGAGTCAACCGTCTTCGGCGTGGGGTCGAGGATGTCGATGAGGCGCTTGTGCGTGCGCATCTCGAAGTGCTCGCGCGAGTCCTTGTACTTGTGCGGCGACTTGATGACGCAGTACACGTTCTTCTCAGTGGGCAGCGGCACCGGGCCCGCGACCGACGCACCAGTACGCGTCACCGTCTCGACGATCTTCTTCGCCGAGCTGTCGATGACCTCGTGGTCGTAGGCCTTGAGCCGGATGCGGATCTTCTGTCCCGCCATGGCTACTTCGTAGTCCTGTCTCTCGTAACGCTCTGGGACTCGGTGTGCTGCGCCTCTGCTGAAGCGCCACCCTTCTCCGACCCACGCGGTCGGGCGTGTCGCGCCCCTTCCAGTAAAATCTCCCGAAGGAAATTCCCTGATGAAGGGGGCTGTGGGGGAAGGGCACCCACCGAGCGCCTGGCCGGGGCCACGCTGACACTTCCCGGAAGATTCCCGTACTTCCACCCCGTACCCCTACTGAAACAGCAGGAGCGTGCGGTGACGAGTACTGCGGGACTCGCTTCCAGTCCTCCCGGCGGGAGGCGCGCAGCATTGGCACTCAACCGAGCAACCTGAACAGTGTGCCATACGTGCGGGAAGGTGCGCCAATCGCAGCCGAAGAAGGTACCCCGACCGGCTCAGTTGTCAAACCACCCCGCCGACATACGGGACACTATGGGCCTTGAGTTTCCCGCCGCCCCGACTGCCTCGTCCGGGCTCGTCCGGCTCGTCCGTATCTTCCGGCACCGGCCGCTCGACCCGAATCTTGCCCAATCCGTTAACAGGCATTGTCGGGTCTTGGGCAACCGACGCGATTCCCTCGCCGTCCCCTAACACGCTGGGGCAGCCGGGGACCAGGCGCTGCACGACGGGACGGAGTCACGGAGTTGAACATCTCACCGCGCTGGGCCATCTCCCGCAGGGCCGCGCTCACCGGTGCGGCGGCGGCCACGCTGGTCACCGCGGTGGGCTGCAGCGGCGGCGACTCCGGGAAGAACCGGCCCGGCGGCTCGAAGCCCACCCGGGCGGTCGACCCCAGGGCAACACAATCGTTCGACGACGGCAAGCACGCCCTGCTCCTGCAGATCATGGCGCACCCCGACGACGACCTGTACTTCATGAACCCCGACGCCGAGAACATCGCCGGAGCCGGGGTGCCCGTCGTCTCGGTGTACGTGACGGCCGGCGAGGCGGTCGGGCGGAACTGGATCGAGGGGATGCCGAAGACCAAGCCGGACAAGGCCGCCTACGCCTCCGCCCGGCACCAGGGGCTGCGGCAGGCGTACGCCGAGATGATCGGCATGGACAAGTTCTCGGCCTGGAAGAAGTCCGTCATGGACCTCCCCGGGGGCGTGAAGGCCGAGGCCAACGAGCTGAGTGACGGGAAGCACACGGTCCGGCTGATCTTCCTGAACATCGCCATGCAGTCGGCGAACAACGTGCGCATCCCGCACCTGTGGGAGGACCCGCGCGCCGCCATGCAGAGCCTGGTCTCCACCGGCTCGCCCTGCACCACGGTCAGCACCTACCGGCACGACACGCTGGTGGACGCACTGGCCGCGATCATGGACCGGTTCAAGCCGACGGTGATCCACACCCTGGACCCCGACCCCGACTACCAGGTCCACGACGCCACCCACCCCAAGGACAACGACTACGGGGCGTGCTCGGACCACCGCGACCACACGCCGACCGCGCTGTTCTCCTGGAAGGCCATGTCCCAGTGGGCGGCCGACACCATCAAGCGCGACGGCCGGGCGCCCCGCTTCACCACCACCGCCTTCCGCGGCTACTACAACCAGCGCTGGCCGCACAATCTGCCGCAGGACGTCGTGGACGCCAAGCACCGCCTGGTCCAGGCGTACGGCGGGGACCCGTCCTGGGAATGCTCCAACGCCGCCGGCTGCGGAGACTACGGCCAGGGCGGCGACCGCCCGCTGAAGAACCGCAAGGGCTGGATCCGCTCCACCCACTACCGCTACCCCGGCGCGATGCCCGTGGCCGACACCGACCGGGCCGGGCGCCTGGAGGCGTACGGCGTGCTGGGCACCCAGGCCGTGCGCTGGGTGGAGTCCTCCCCCGGCAGCGGCCGCTGGGGCGCGCCGCAGAACCTCGGCGGCGGCCCCCTCGCGCCCGCCCTCGCCTCGGTCAAGGACAGCGCCGGGCGCCGACTGCTGTTCGCGCTGCGCTTCTCCGCCCTCGACAGCCGGGCCAACACCCGCGAGATCGCCGTCCTGGAGCAGCGCGAGCCCGGCGGGGCCTTCAAGGCCTGGAGTGGCCTCGGCAACCCCGAGCGCAAGCCCGACCGGGGCCGCCGCGTCGGCATGCCGGCCGCGATCGCCACCCCCGACGGGCGGGTCCACCTCTTCGTCCGCAACGCCGGCAAGGGCCTCTCCAGCCGGGTCCGCGAGCCCGACGGCCGGTGGGGGAAGTGGCAGAGCCTGCACGGCCAGGAGATCCAGGACGGCCTGACCGTCGTGCTGGACCGGGACAAGCGTGTGCACGTCTTCGGCGCGGGCCGCGACACCGTGCACCACTGGGCCCAGGACACCCCCTCCGGGCCGGTCCGCCACCAGCCGCTGACCGGCCTGCCCCAGCCCGGTGACCAGCCCGCGGCGGCCGTCGGCCCCGACGGCGGGCTGAACGTCGTCTACCGCACCCCGGCGGCCCGGGAGCCGGTGGTCTACCGCTTCGTCCCCGGCGGCGGGGGCGGGCAGCAGGTGTCCGCCGCCGAGCAGGTCAGCGGCACCGGTCTGGAGAACTTCGCGGGTTACGGGCCGATCGTCGCGCAGTCCGTGGCCGCCCGCGGCAAGGACACGGTCATGGTGCTGGGCCGGGCCGTGAACGGCCAGATACAGCTCCAGGACGCGGCGGACCCCGGCTCCGAACCACGGCGCCCGGCGGGCTCCCTTGTCCCCGTGGGCACGCCCTCGCTGCTCACGGACGCGGGACAGCAACTGTGCGCGGTGGCCCTCGGCCCGGGCGCCACCCCGTGGGTCTGGCGCGCGGGCCCCGCCGCGGGCGCCTGACCGGCGCCGCACACGACCGCGCCCCGGGCCGAGGGTGACCTCCGGGGGCCGGCCGGAGTTCTCGTCCGTGCGCCGGCCTGCCGGGCGCACGGACGAGAGGTGTGCGGAGATGACCATGTCGCTCGATCCGGTGGCCGTGGGCGCGCGCGAGCAAGCCGGGCAGGGTGACGGCGGGCGGGGTGACGGCGTGCTGCGTGACGGAAAGCTCGTCTTCGCCTTCGCCGGGCAGGGGCACCAGTGGGCCGGCATGGGCCGGGACCTGCTGCGGGCTGAGGCGGTGTTCCGGGCGGCCGTGGAGCGCTGTGACGCCGCGATCGCCCCGCACACCGGCTGGTCGGTCGTGGACCGGCTCACCCGCGACGACGCCCGGCCCCTGATGCGGCGCACCGACGTCCTCCAGCCCACGCTGTTCACCGTGCAGGTGGCGCTCGCCTCGCTCTGGCGGTCCTGGGGCGTGGTGCCCGACGCCGTGGTGGGCCAGAGCATGGGCGAGGTCGCCGCGGCCCACGTCGCCGGCGCCCTGACCTTGGAGGACGCCGCGACCGTCCAGTGCCGGCGCAGCGCGCTGCTCCAGCGGATCAGCGGCAGGGGCACGATGGCCGTGGTGGAGCTGCCCGCCGCCGAGGCCGCGGCACTGATCGCGGAGACCGGCGGGAAGGCCGTCGTCGCCGGGTACGGCAGCCCGACGACGACGGTCCTGGCCGGCGGCCACGACTGCGTCGACGCGGTCCTCGCCCGGCTGGAGGCCACCGACGTGCACGCCCGGCGGATCCCGGACACCGCGCCCTCCCACAGCCCCTGCGTCGACGAGCTGCGCGACGACCTGCGGGCCGCGCTGTCCGGCGTCCGGCCCCGCCGGGCGGCCGTCCCCATGTACTCCACGGTGACCCTCCGCAGGATCGAGGGCCCGGAGCTGACGGCCTCCTACTGGGTCGACAACCTGCGTGAACCGGTGCGGTTCGCCCCGGCGATCCGGCAGCTGAGCTGCGCCGGACACGGTGTCTTCCTGGAGATCAGCGCGCACCCCGTGCTGACCGAGCCGATCCGGCAGTGCCTGGAGCACGCCGGCCACAGGGGCCTGGCCCTGCCCTCGCTGCGCCGCAACGCGGAACTCGATGCGCTGCGCGCCTCCCGTGACGCGCTGCGCGCCCTGGGACGCACCGGCCCGGCCCGTGCCCGCCTCCACGAGCTGACGCCCTACCAGGCAGCGGTGATGCCCGCCCTGTTCGCGCGTCAGCCGTCGTGACGTGTCCGCTGGAAGGCGTACGTCGGCAGGTCGAGGTACGGGCTCACGCCCCGGCCGCCCCCGCCGCACAGCGCGTCCCGGTTCAGCGGCAGCCCCCGGACGTACGCCCGGCCGAGGGTCTCGGCCAGCGCGCGTGTCTGTGAGGCGGCGTCCACGGGCCCGTTCGGGCCGAAGTGCGGGCCGTACGGGCCGAGTTGCAGAACGTCGGCCGCGGGCGGGGCGGCCTCGCCGGTCCGGCGGAGCCAGTAGGCGGGCGAGGCCGGCTCCTCGTCGGCCACGGCCCGGCCCGTGCCGGACAGCAGGGGGATCGCCGGCGGCCGGTAGGTCAGACGCCCGGCCACCCGCGCGAACTCCTCCCGCGGCGTACCGGCCACCAGCCGTCCGTGGGCCACGACCAGCGCGGCCGCGTCGGGCAGATCGAGCACGCCGGCGGCGTGGGCGGCGGCCACGGCGCCGGCCGCGGTGCCGGTGAGCCGGTCCGGCCGCAGCCCCAGGTGTTCCAGCAGCCGGAACGTCGCGACCTGGACGGCGAAGAGCGCCGGGTGGCCGTACTCGGGCTTTTCCAGCAGCACCGGCTCGTACCAGACGACGTCCCGCATCGGGCGTCCGAGGGAGGCGTCCAGCAGCTCGACCGTCGTGTCGAACGCCTCGGCGTACGGGCCGAACGCGCGGTAGAGGCCCCGCCCGAACACGGGCCTGCGGCCGTCGTGCGCGGCGAAGCGCATGGTCAGCGGGGTCGACGGGGTGGGGTCGGTGACCTCCCCGCGTACGAGGGCGGCACTGTGCTCGCCGTCGGCCAGGGCCGTGAGCGCGTCGAGGAGTTCCGCGCGGCTCTCGGTGACGAGGGCGGCGCGGTGGGCGAAGGCCGTGCGGGTCGTGGCCAGGGCGTGGGCGACCGTCGCCGGGGCGAGGCCGGGGCGTTCCCTCAGGTGCGCCCGGAGGGCGCGGGCCTGGGCGCGCAGCGCGTCGGGCGACTTGGCCGACACCCCACAGACGGTCGCCGCCATCCCGGGACGCCCGCCGGGGGCGATGGCGGGGGCGGTATCAGCCGGGGCCTCGTCGAGGACGAGGTGGGCGTGCGTTCCGTCCGCGCCGGACGCAAAGACGCGCGTGCCCTGCCGCAAGGCCCGCACCGACGCGATCAGCCCGGCCAGGCCCGGCCCACCGGGCGGATCCGCTGCGGTCGTCGCACCCCGGCCGGCCGCGCTGTCCGTCACGAGGGCCAGTACGGGGTGGCCGTGGCGGCGGGCGTCGGAGAGACGTTGCAGGACGAGCACCGCGCAGCCCGCGTCGGTCACCTCGGCCGCCAGAGCGAGCCCGCTCTCGTGGCGGCGCAGGGACTGGACCGCCAAGTGGGGCGCCGTCAGGGCGGGCGCGTCGGTCGTGTCGAGCGTGACCGCCGGGCCCTGGAAGCCGTAGGCCGCGGAGATCCGGCCCGCGTGGGGGCCTTGGACACGGTGGCTGCGGCCTACGAAGACGCCCGTGTCCGACCAGTTGGCCGGGAGGATGCCGGCCGACTCGAACGCCTCCCAGGCGGTCTCCGCCGGCCGTCCGGCGGCCGGCTCCTCGAAGAAGTCCGGGTCGTGGGCGGATGTGTCGGCCGTCGCCACCGCCACGATCGCGACGGGCTCTTCCGGGTCCTGCCCGGCCCGCGCGGCGGGAGGCGCAGGACCCGGTTCCGGTTCCGGTTCGGGGAGCAGGGTGAGCAGGTAGTGGCTCAGTTCCTGGGGTGTCGGGTGGTCGAAGACCAGCGTCGCGGGCAGCCGCAGGCCGGTGTCGGTGGCGAGGCGGTTGCGCAGCTCGACCGAGTTGAGCGAGCCGACGCCCAGTTCCTGGAAGGTGCGTGCGACCTCGACCGCGTCGGGCGAGGCGTAGCCGAGGACGGTGGCCGTGCGGTCACGGACGAGGTCCAGCACCGCCCGTTCGCGCTCGCCACCGGACAGCGCGGCCAGCCGGTCCGCCCGTGCGGGACCGTCGGCCCGCGCGGGCGGCCCGACCAGCTCGCGCAGCAGGGGCGGCACGTCGGGCGCGGCGAGGGTGCGGAGGGTGCGAACGTCCAGCCGTACGGGCACGAGCGCGGCGTCGTCGGCCGCCTGTGCGGTGTCGAAGAGCGTGAGCCCGTCCTCGGTGGCCAGCGGCAGGAACCCGGTACGGGCCATCCGGTCGCGGGCGGCCCCGTCCAGGCCGCCGGTCATGCCGCTGTTCTCCTCCCACAGCCCCCAGGCGAGGGCGGAGGCGGCGAGCCCCTGCGCGTGGCGGTGGCGGGCGAGGGCGTCGAGGAAGGCGTTCGCGGCGGCGTAGCCGGCCTGGGCGGGCCCGCCCAGCACCCCGGAGGCGGAGGAGAACAGCACGAAGGCGGACAGCTCGATGCCGAGTTCGCGCGTCAGCTCGTGCAGGTGCACGGCGGCGTCGGCCTTCGGCCGCAGGACTCGGTCGAGCCGCCCGGGGGTGAGCGAGGCGAACACACCGTCGTCGAGGACCCCGGCGGCGTGCACGACCCCGGTCAGCGGGTGTGCCTCGGGCACCCCCGCGAGGAGCTCCCGCACGGCGGCCCGGTCGGCGACATCGCAGGCGACGACCGCCACGTCCGCGCCGAGCCGCGTCAGCTCGTCGGCCAACTCCGCCATGCCGGGCGCGCTCCGCCCCCGGCGCCCGGCCAGGAGAAGGTGCCGCACGCCGTGCGTACGGACGAGATGCCGGGCGACGAGCCCGCCGAGGGTGCCGGTGGCACCGGTGATCAGCACGGTGCCGGTGCGATCCCAGGTGACTGGCGCGGATGGCGCGGCGTTCACCCGTACCAGGCGCGGCACCCGCAGCACGCCGTCGGCCGTCAGGGCCAGTTGGGGCTCGCCGGACGCCAGGGCCGCCGGGAGACCGGCGAAGGGGATGGTCGAGGGGACAGTCGGGGCCGGGAGGTCCAGGAGGACGAAGCGGTCGGGGTGTTCGGACTGGGCGGAGCGGATCAGGCCCCAGAGGGCCGCGTGCGCCGGGTCGCCGGGCGGTCCGGCGCCCGCCGCACCCCGGGTGACGAGCACGAGCCGCGACCGCGCGAAGCGTTCGTCGGCCAGCCAGCCCTGGGCCAGGGGCAGGGCCCGGTGCGCCGCCGTGCGGACGGTGGCCGCGAGGTCCTCGTCGGGGCGGGGGAAGAAGGGGACGAGCACCGCTCCGGGTGGCGGCTCGGCGGTCAGTGAGGCGAGGTCCTCGTGGACCCGTGCTGGTGAACCGCCTGCCTCCAGCACCTCGGCCAGCGCCGGGCCGTCCGGGCCGAGGACCGCCCACGGCACGCTCCGCGCCACCGGTTCCGCCGGAAGCGGGACCGGGAGGGGGGTCCACTCGACACGGAAGAGTGGAGTCTCCCGCGCCCCGGCGGCGCCCGTGGTGAGGGCTCCCTCCGGTACGGGGCGCAGGACGAGGGAGCCCACCGTCGCCACCGGGGCCCCGGCCGCGTCGTGGAGGCACAGCCGCACCCCGCCCGCCCCGCCCGCCCTGGCCGTCAGCCGGACCCGCAGGGCGCCCGCGCCCGAGGCGTGCAAGGCGAGGCCACGCCAGGCGAAGGGCAGCCGGGGCCTTCCCCCGGGCCCGTCGTCCGTTCCCGTTCCGGACAGCCCCAGGGCCAACGGGTGCAGCGCGGCATCGAGCAGGGCCGGGTGCAGGCGGTACGCGGTGGCGTCCGGTTCCGTGCCGGACGGCGGGGCGACCTCCGCGAGCAGATCGGCGCCGTGCCGCCACACGGCCCGTACGCCGCGGAACGCCGGTCCGTATTCCAGTCCGGCCGCGGACATGGCGGCGTAGACGTCCTCGGGCCGCAGCTCCTCGGCGCCCCGCGGCGGCCATTCCCCCACCGCGGACGGGGCCGTCGGTGCGCCGACGGCCAGCACTCCGGTGGCGTGCCGCACCCAGGCGCCCGGATCGCCCGCGTCCTCCGCCCGGGAGTGCACGGCCAGCGGACGGCGGCCTCTCTCGTCGGGTCCGCCGACCGTCACCTGGAGCCGCACTCCGCCGGTGGGGAGGGCCAGTGGCGTCTGGAGCGTCAGTTCCTCCACGACGTCGCAGCCCGCCTCGTCCCCGGCCCGGAGGGCCAGTTCGACGAAGGCCGCTCCGGGCAGCAGCACCGTGCCGTCCACGGTGTGGTCGGCGAGCCAGGGATAGGTGCGCGGTGAGATGCTGCCGGTCAGCAGCAGTCCGTCGGTGTCGGCGAGCGTGACGGCCGCGCCCAGCAGGGGGTGGGCAGTGCCGGTGCCGGGGACCGGGTGCGTGGCCCAGTACCGCTCGCGCTGGAAGGCATACGTGGGCAGCTCGACGGCCCGCGCGCCCGTACCGGCGAAGGCGGCGGCCCAGTCCGGTGCCGGGCCACCACCGGCATACGCCCGCGCGAGCGCGGTCAGGGGGGTGTCCGGCACGGCCGTGCCGACGACAGTGCCGGTGCCCGCCGCCCCGGCCACGACCGTGTCCAGCGTGGCCAGCCCGGCCAGCAGTTCCTCGCGGCCGGACCCCAGCACCACCGCCCGGTGCTCGAAGACGGAACGGGTCGTCGCCAGGGCGTACGCCACATCGAGCGGACGCAGCGCGGGACGGTCCCGGACCCAGGCGCGCAGCCGGGCGGCCTGGTCGCGGAGGGCCTCGCGGGTGCGGGCGGAGAGGACCCAGGGCAGGGGTCCGCGCGAGATGCCCTGCGGTTCCGGCTCCTCCTCCGTCTCCGCCGCCTCCTCGATGATCACGTGGGCGTTCGTGCCGCTCAGCCCGAACGCCGAGACGGCGGCCCGTCGCAGCGCACCGGCCGCACCCGGCCACGGCACGGGTTCCGTCAGCAGCCGCACGTCGCCCGCCGACCAGTCGACGTGCGGGGTGGGCTCGTCGACGTGCAGGGTGCGCGGCAGCACCCCGTGGCGCAGGGCCATGACCGTCTTGACGACGCCCGCGACACCGGCGGCCGCCTGGCTGTGGCCGAGGTTCGACTTGACCGACCCGAGCCACAACGGCCGCCCCGGTGCCCGGCCTTGCCCGTAGGTCGCCAGCAGGGCCTGCGCCTCGATCGGGTCGCCGAGCCGGGTGCCGGTGCCGTGCGCCTCGACCGCCTCGACCTGGTCGGCCGACAGGCCCGCGTCGGCCAGCGCGGCGCGGATGACGCGCTGCTGGGACGGGCCGCTGGGCGCGGTCAGACCGTTGCTGGCACCGTCCTGGTCGACGGCGCTGCCGCGGACGACCGCGAGGACCCGGTGGCCGTAGCGGCGCGCGTCGGAGAGCCGCTCGACGAGGAGCACCCCGACGCCCTCGGCCCAGCCCGTGCCGTCGGCCGCGGCCGCGAAGGGCTTGCAGCGCCCGTCCGCCGCCAGCCCCCGCTGCCTGCCGAACTCCACGAACGTGTCCGGCGTCGCCATGACCGTGACCCCGCCGGCCAGCGCGAGCGTGCACTCGCCGCGGCGCAGCGCCTGCACGGCCAGGTGCAGCGCCACCAGCGACGACGAGCACGCCGTGTCCACGGTGAGGGCCGGGCCCGTAAGGCCCAGGGCGTAGGAGACCCGGCCGGAGACGACGCTGCCGGCCGCGTCGGCGCCGGGGTAGTCGTGGTACATCACGCCCGCGTAGACGCCGGTGCGGCTGCCGCGCAGGGTGTGCGGGTCGATGCCCGCGCGTTCGACGGCCTCCCAGGCGGTTTCGAGGAAGAGCCGCTGCTGCGGGTCGGTGACGCGGGCCTCGCGCGGCGACATGGCGAAGAACCCGGCGTCGAACCCGGCCGCGTCGTGAAGGAACCCGCCTTCCCGGGTGGTGACCTCCTCGCCGATGTCCCAGCCCCGGTCCTCGGGGAAGCCGGTGACGGCGTCGGTGCCGGTGGCGACGAGCCGCCAGAGGTCGTCGGGCGTGCGGACACCTCCGGGGTAGCGGCAGGCCATGCCGACGATGGCGATGGGTTCCCGGCCGTGCTCGTCGGTCCCCGGGCTCGGCCCGGCGGTGGCGTCCGGCACCGTCGCCCTGCTCCCGAGCTCGCCGTACAGGTACTCCACCAGCGCGTCGGGGGTGGGGTGGTCGAAGGTCAGCGTGGCCGGGAGGCGCGGGCAGCCGGCGCCCAATGCGCGTTCCAGCCGGTTGCGGAACTCCACCGAGCTGAGCGAGTCGAAGCCCAGCTCGGCGAACGGCCGGTCCGACGCGATCGCCCCGGCGTCCGCGTGGCCGAGCACGCCTGCGGCCTGGTCGCGCACGCACCGCGCCAGCGTCTCGCGGAGCCCGGCCCCAGGCGCGAGGGCGGCGGGGGCGGGCTCCCGGACCGGGCCGCGCAGCAGCGGCGGCACGGGGCCGGCGGCTGTTGACGGGTCGAGGGCGACCGGCACGAGGTGCGCCCGGCCGGACGCGGCGGCCGCGTCGAGCAGCCGCAGGCCCTCGCGGGCGGAGAGCGCGGTGACGCCCGTACGGCCGAGGCGACGGCGACCGGCCCCGTCGAGGGTTCCGCCCATGCCGGGCGCCGTGCCGTCGGCGCTCTCCCACAGCCCCCAGGACAGCGAGAGCCCGGCCAGGCCCCGGGCGCGGCGGTGGTGGGCCAGCGCGTCCAGGAAAGCGTTGGCGGCGGCGTAGTTGGCCTGGCCCGGACCGCCGACGACGCCCGCGACGGAGGAGAACAGCACGAAGGCGGACAGGTCCAGGTGGCGGGTCAGCTCGTGCAGGTTCCACGCCGCGTCCGCCTTCGGCCGCAGCACGGCGTCCAGACGGTCGGGGGTCAGCGCGCCCAGCACGGCGTCGTCGAGCACACCGGCGGCGTGCACGACGGCGGTCAGCGGGCGCTCCGCCGGGACCCGGGCGAGCGCACCGGCCAGCGCCTCCCGGTCGGCGACGTCGCACGCCAGGGTGGTGACGTGCGCCCCGAACCCGGCCAGCTCGGCCACGAGCCCCTCGGCACCGGGCGCCCCCGGTCCACGACGGCTGAGCAACAGCAGCCCGCGCACGCCGTGTTCGACCACCAGATGCCGGGCGACGATCCTGCCGAGCGCACCGGACGCGCCGGTGATCACGACGGTGCCGCTTCCGGCCCAGCCAGCCCCGCCGGGGGTGAGCGCGGCGACGGGGCCCGGCCCCGGGGGCCTGGCGGCTGCCACGCACGCCACGGCGCTGCCGAGGGCGGCCCGGTACGGCGGCTTGCCCACCTCGGCGGCCGCCGCGTCCGCCGTGTCGGTGCGCGGACCGCCGGTGAAGCCACCCGCAGCCGGCGGGACGGCGCTGCCGACGACGACCGACGCACCGGGCGCGAGGGCCCCTCGCCCGGCCGACGACACACCCCCCGGTGCGGCGCCGAGCTCGCCGACAACCCTCGCATCCTCCGCGACCGGGCGCAGGCCGCTGACGAAACCGCCCGCAGCCGGCGGGACGGGCCTGCTCACCGTGCCCGGCGTGTCGGATACGAATACCCCTCGCCCGGCCGACGACGCACCCCCCGGCGTGACCGCAGGGCCACTCGCCGTCGGCGGGACGGGCCTGCCCGCCGTAACCGGCGCGTCAGAGGCGAACGCCCCGCGCCCGGCCGTCGGCGCGGTCCCGTACGACCCGCCCGGCAGCGCGCAGCGACTCGCCTCGGGCCCGGTGACGTCCGTTCCCGACCGGGGCCCCCAGGCGCCGGGCGCGGCCGTGCCGGGCGCAGCGGCGGAGGCGTCCGCGACGCCCCGCTCCTCCCCCACCGCCGCCCCGTCCGAAGCCCAACGGGCCAGCCGCGGCACGTGGACGACGCCCGCGCGCACGGCCAGTTGGGGCTCGTCCGAGGTGAGGGCGGAGAGCAGGGCGCGGACGGTGTCCGTGGTCATGTCGCGCTCCACGTCCGCGACAGCGAAGCGGTGCGGGTGTTCCGACTGGGCCGAGCGCAGCAGACCCCAGACCGCCGCGTGCCCCAGGCCGTCCACCCGGTCCCCCTCGGCGACCGCCATCGCACCCCGGGTCAGGAACACCAGCCGGGACCCCGCGAAGCGGTCGTCGGCCGACCATGTCCGGGCGAGCGCCAGCGCCCACCGCACCGCCGCACGGGCCGCCTCCCCGCCGGGCGCCGTCGTCCCGGCACACGGGACGAACACCAGCTCCGGGACCGTCCCCGAAGCCGCGAGCGCGGCCAGGTCGGGGGCGGTCACGACGCGCACGCCCGCCGCCGACAGCGCGGCGGACACCGCCGGGGAATCGCCGAGGACCGCGCAACGCCGCACGGCCGGACCGGCGGCAACGGTGGGCAGTTCCACCCACTCGACCTGGAACAGCGAGCCGCTCGCGGACAGCGGGCGCAGAGCCAGGGACTCCACGGTCACCACAGGCGCACCCGTGCCGTCCGTCGCCTCCAGGGACACGGCGTCGGCCCCCGCCGGGGACACCCGTACCCGCAGCCCCGAGACGCCGGGAGCCGCGCGCAGCCGAACCCCGCTCCACGCGAACGGAACGTACGGCGTGCCGGGCGTCGCGAGGAAGTCCCCGAAGGCGATCGCGTGCAGCGCCGCGTCCAACAGGGCCGGGTGCGCCCCGAAGCCCCCGCTCCGGCCGTCGCCCGCAGGACCGGGCAGTTCGACCTCGGCGTACACGTCCCGGCCCTGCCGCCACACAGCCCGCAGGCCCTGGAACGACGGCCCGTAGCCGAGTCCCGACCGGGCCAGCCGCTCGTACGTCCCCGCCACCGGCACGGCCCGGGCACCGGCGGGCGGCCATGTCGCGGGGCCGGTGGAAGGCCGTGCGGCGGCCGGTTCCCGCTCGGCTGCGGCCAGGACGCCGGTGGCGTGCCGCGTCCACGGCGCACCGCCCGGGGCGTCCTCCGGCCGCGAGTGGACGGCGAACGCCCGTCGGCCCGTGGCATCGGCGGCGTCCACCGAGACGCGCAGGGCGACGGCCGCGTGCGGTCCGGGCAGAACGAGAGGGGCGGACAAGGTCAGCTCCTCGACCACAGGCACAGCCACGCGGTGGGCGAGGTGCGAGGCGAGGTCCACGAAGGCGGTACCGGGCAACAGCACCGAACCGCCGATCACGTGATCGGCGAGCCACGGGTGGTCCGCCAAGGACAGCCGCGCCGTGAAGAGCTGCCCTTCGGGCAGTTCGACGGCCGTCCCGAGCAGCGCGTGGTCCAGGGCGGGCCCCCTGGTCAGGTGGACGGGGTCGGGAGCCGTCGTGACGGTCGCCTGCCCGGACAACCGGGCAGCCAGCGAGGCCGGTGTCGCACCGCCATCGAGGAAGGGGCCGAGAAAGGAGGGGGACGGTTCGGCCCCCAGCTCCTCCGCCGCCCGCCGCGCGAAGGCCGCTATGGCCGGGTAGTCCATGCCCAGTTCGGCGAGCGTGTCGGTCGCGGTCACCTCTGCGGCGCCCACGCCGAGCAGTTCCCGCAGGACGCCCGTCAGCCGCGCATCGAGCGCACCCTCGCGTCCCGTCACTCCCCCCGCGCAGCGGACCCGCTGCGACGTGAGCCCGTGCAGCCACATCTGCCGCACACCGTCGGCATCGTAGAAATCCAGATCGCAGGGGCCCAGGTCGCAGGGATCCGGGCCACGGAACGGCAGCCGCACATGCACACGGCTGTCCGCGCCGACGGGCCCACGGGCGCGGAAGGACTCGATGCGGACCGGGACGTACGGCCCGCGCTCCTCCGCAGCTGCCTCCCCGGACCGACGGCGGACGGGCCGGTCGACGGACCACGCGGGCAGGAGCGTGGCGGCGTCCAGGCAGGCCGGGTGCAGAGGGAAATGACCGAGGTACTCCCGGGCCGGCGGGCCGACCGACAGCTCCGCGAGCAGTTCGTCGCCGGCCACGTACAGCGTGCCGAGCCCCCGCATGAACGGTCCGTGCACAAGCCCGGCGTCACGCGCCACCCGGTACGGCTCCGCCATGTCGGCCGTGTGCGTGGCGCGGGCGCGCAGCGCGGCGAGGTCGACGGTGTGCCGGGGGAAGGGCTCGCCCGCGTACAGCTCGGCCTCCAGCACGGTGGAGGCCTCGCCCCGGCCACCGGCGCGCGGCAGCGGCACCCCGCGTACGACGATCCGGTGGCGGCCCACGTCGGCGGTGAAGGCGAACTCCAGCCGGGTGTCGAACTCCTCGCCCGCCGTCACCGCCCGCCGGAACAGCACCCGCCGCAGTTCGACAGTCCCGGTGTCCACGCCCCGGGAGCGCAGGATCCGGTGGATCAGGTCGAGGAACGTCACCCCGGGCAGGACGCTCGTGCCGTGCGCCTTGTGGTCCCGCATCACCGGGTCGGTGTGGCGGACCAGAACGGTGCACTTCAGCCCGTCCAGGGCGTCCGTGGTGCTACTCAAGGCGCGACCACGGCCGCGCGTACGCGGCCCGTAGCCCGCCACCCAGGCCCAGCCGCTTCAGGAGGACGTCCTCGGCGGGCAGGGCGAGCACCTGCGTCTCGGGCCCGGCCAGGGTGCGCAGGACGGTGTCCCAGCCCTCGCGCGGCGAGAGGGAACGGAAGCCCTGGCGGGTCAGCCACTCGCGGTAGCCCTCGCCCGCGACGGCGCCGACCGTGCCCCAGTAGCCCCAGTTGATGCCGCGCACGGGGAACGACAGCCGCTGGTCCAGGGCGTGCGCGTAGCCGTCCTGGAACGTCGATCCGGCGGCGTAACCGGCGAGTCCGGGGTCGCCGAGGAAGGACTGCGCGGAGGAGAAGAACAGCAGGAAGTCCAGCGGTTCGGCACGGAAGACGGAGGCGAGCGCGACACTGACCCCGGTCTTCGCGGCGAGGCCGGCCCGCAGCGCGGCGTCGTCGAGGTTGCGGACCAGGTCGGCGGTGTGGTCCAGCGCCGAGTGGAACACCCCGTGCACGGGCCCGAACCGCTCGTGGATCAGGGCGAGCCCGGCCCGTAGCCCGTCCTCGTCCGAGGCGTCGGCCCGTACGTACAGCAGCCGGGAGCCGTCGGGGTCGGCGTCGGCGATCCGGCGGCACCGGTCCCCGTCCAGCGGTGAGCGGCCGATCAGGGCCACCCGCGCACCGTGGTCACGGGCCAGGAAGCGGGCCATCTCCAGGCCGATGCCGCCCGCGCCACCGACGACGGCGTACGTGCCACCGGTACGGATCGCGGCACCGTCGGCGGGCGGGAGGGTGACCGGGCGCAGCGCCTGCCGGTAGCGGACGCCGTCGCGGTGGGCGACGCGGGCGCCGCGTTCGGCCGGTTCGGCGGCGACGAGGGCGGCGAGTTCGTGCCGGCGAGAACCCACAGGCCCGGGGAGGCGGCCGTCGAGGCCGAGGTCGACGACGGGGACGCTCCAGTGCCGGTGCTCGTTCTCCAGCACCCGGGCCAGGCCGGCCAGGGCCGCCGCGTACGGGTTCGCGACCCGGCCGCCCGCGACCGGCCAGGCGTCGTTGGTGACGATCTTCCAGTCGGTCCGCCGCGTGGCGGCCGTCGGGATCACAAGATGCTTCGCGCAGCGGAACAGTGCCCGTACGCCGCTCTCCTCGGCCCGGTCCAGCTCCGCCGGGCCGTCCCCGGCGGCGTCGCGCAGCCCTCCGAGGAAGTAGACGGTGCGTGGCCTCGGGAGCGTGTCGCGCAGGGCGGCCGGCGCGTCGGGGGCGGTGGCGTCGAGCTCCCAGCGGCCGGAGGCCGACTGCCGGGTGACCGCGCCCAGTTCGACGTGGACGACGTCGTCGGCGACGTGCCGCGCGGCGAGCGCGTCGGCCAGGGGCCGCCCGGCGGGGGTGTGCACGATCAGCACCGGGCCCGCCGGGGTGTCGTCTCCCCCGGCCGTCAGGGGCGCGGGCCGCCAGGTGGCGGTGTACGTGAACTCGGCGGGGTACGCAGCGGCCTCCGGCAGCCCGGCGTCCTCACCGGGGAACTCCCCACGGGACACGGATAGTTGGCCGCGAGACCGACCCTTGGATATCCCGCCCGCAGCCGGTCGCCCCGACGCGGGGCGCACACTCCTGGAACCCACGATTTCCCCCTTGAAATCCTGTTCACCACTCCGTGGGGGGACACGACACGCCGAGCCTCCCCCAGTTGCATTCGACCAGAGAACGCACTCAGCAAAACCCCTGATTCCGGCGCCCGCAGGCCTCTCCGGCCCCGGAGGAGGGCGTCATCACGCCCGTTCGGGGGCGGGGCCGCGAGGACATGTCACTCGTTGGGGCGGAAGGGAAAGGGGAGACGTCAGGTGCCGTAGACCGGCAGGAGCGCGCCCGCGATCACATCGATGACCTCGGACCGGTTCGCCTCGACGAAGAAGTGCCCACCCGGGCAGACCCGCATCCCGAATGCACCCGTGGTGTGCGCCCTCCAGGCCCCGGCCTCCTCGATGGTGGTCTCCGGGTCGCGGTCGCCGACCAGCACGGTCAGCGGACAGCCGACGATCGCACCGGGCTCGCCCCGGTAGGAGCCCGCCACCCGGTAGTCGGCCCGCACCACCGGCAGCAGCATCCGCATCAGCGCGGCGTCCGCCAGGACGGCGGCGTCCGTACCGCCGAGCCGCTTCAGCTCCGCCACGATCTCCTCGTCCGTGGGCGGCTCGGCGCCGACGGCCTCACGGTGCCGGGAGGGGGCCGAGGGGGCCCGTCGGCCGGAGACGAAGAGCGCGACGGGGGCCCGGCCGCGTGCCTCCAGACGGCGCGCCACTTCGAACGCGATCGCACCCCCCATGCTGTGTCCGAACAGCGCCACCGGCCGGCCGGGCCGGTCCGCGAGCGCGTCCGTCACCGCGTCCGCCAGCTCGGCGACGGTGCGGCCCGGCGCCTCCCAGCGGCGGTCCTGCCGGCCGGGGTACTGCACGGCCAGCACCTCCACCGACGGGGAGAGTGCCTCCGAGAAGGCGAAGTACGCATTCGCCGACCCGCCCGCGTGCGGGAAGCACACGAGTGGGACGGCGCCCTCCGGCGAGGGGTGGAAACGCCGGATCCACAGGTCGTCGTCCTCGCTCCGGCCGGCCAAGGCGTCAGTCCAATCCCGTAGCCGGTCGCTCCCCGGCTCACGTCGGCGCCACCTTGCCAGAGCGCCGGGCCCGGACACAAAAGCCGAAGCCCGGACGAAGCCGGACCGGGCCCGGACGCCAAAAAGACGGGCCCCGCACATCGAAATGATGTGCGGGGCCCGCCCAGATCCTTCGGCAACAATCGGCCCGGAGGCCGGGTTGTTACTTGTTGATCTTGACGACCTGGCCGGCGCCGACGGTGCGGCCACCCTCACGGATGGTGAAGCGCAGGCCCTCCTCCATCGCGACAGGCTGGATCAGGTTGACGGTCATCTCGGCGTTGTCGCCGGGCATGACCATCTCCGTGCCCTCCTTGAGGGTCACAACACCGGTCACGTCAGTCGTACGGAAGTAGAACTGCGGACGGTAGTTGTTGAAGAACGGGGTGTGACGGCCACCCTCGTCCTTCGACAGGATGTACGCCGTGGCCTCGAACTCGGTGTGCGGCGTGACCGTACCGGGCTTGATGATGCACTGGCCGCGCTCGACGTCCTCGCGCTTGATGCCACGGAGGAGCAGACCGACGTTCTCACCGGCCTGGCCCTCGTCGAGCAGCTTGCGGAACATCTCGATACCGGTGACCGTGGTGGTGGTCTTCTCGGTCTTGATGCCGATGATGTCGACGGTCTCGTTGACCTTGAGGACACCGCGCTCGATACGACCGGTGACGACGGTGCCACGACCGGTGATCGTGAAGACGTCCTCGATCGGCATCAGGAACGGCTTGTCGACGTCACGCTCGGGCTGCGGGATGTTCTCGTCCACGGCCTTCATGAGGCCGAGGAGCTTCTCGCCCCACTCCTTGTCGCCCTCGAGCGCCTTGAGAGCCGAGACCTGGACGACGGGGCAGTTGTCGCCGTCGAACTCGTACTCGGAGAGGAGCTCACGGACCTCGAGCTCGACGAGCTCCATGATCTCCTCGTCGTCCACCATGTCGGCCTTGTTCAGGGCGACAACGATGTACGGAACGCCGGACTGGCGGGCCAGGAGCACGTGCTCCTTGGTCTGCGGCATCGGACCGTCGGTCGCGGCGACCACGAGGATCGCGCCGTCCATCTGGGCGGCACCGGTGATCATGTTCTTGATGTAGTCCGCGTGACCCGGGCAGTCGACGTGGGCGTAGTGACGCGACTCGGTCTGGTACTCAACGTGAGCGATCGAGATCGTGATACCGCGCTGACGCTCTTCCGGCGCCTTGTCGATCTCGTCGAACGGCGTGAAGGGGTTCAGGTCCGGGTACGCGTCGTGCAGCACCTTGGTGATCGCCGCGGTAAGAGTGGTCTTACCGTGGTCGACGTGACCGATGGTGCCGATGTTGACGTGCGGCTTAGTCCGCTCGAACTTCGCCTTCGCCACTGTTCCTCCTACGGAGTGGTTCTGTACGCCTTACTTCAACGGCGCCAGGTGATCTTTGCTGGGGTGCCGTCCGCCGGGGCATCCGCCGCATTCCTTCGGATTGCTGCGGTATGCCCCGACAGTCGGTGTAAAGCCTAAAGCGTGAGCTTCGCGTGCGAAGACGCGGAGTTACTCGCCCTTGGCCTTCGCGATGATCTCCTCGGCGACGTTCCGCGGAACCTCGGCGTAGGAGTCGAACTGCATCGAGTAGCTTGCGCGACCCGAGGTCTTGCTGCGGAGGTCTCCGACGTAGCCGAACATCTCCGACAGCGGAACCAGGCCCTTGACGAGCTTGGCGCCGTGACGGTCCTCCATGGCCTGGATCTGGCCACGGCGGGAGTTGATGTCACCGATGACGTCACCCATGTAGTCCTCGGGGGTGGTGACCTCGACCGACATCATCGGCTCGAGAAGAGCCGGGGACGCCTTGCGAGCACCCTCCTTGAACGCCATGGAACCGGCGATCTTGAAGGCGAGTTCGGACGAGTCGACGTCGTGGTAGGCACCGTCGAGCAGCGTCACCTTGACACCGGTCAGCGGGTAGCCGGCCAGCACGCCGAACTCCATGGCCTCCTGGCAACCCGCGTCCACGGACGGGATGTACTCCCGCGGGATACGGCCACCGGTGACCTTGTTCTCGAACTCGTAGCCGTCGCCCTCGAGGGGCTCGATGGCCATCTGCACCTTCGCGAACTGGCCGGAACCACCAGTCTGCTTCTTGTGCGTGTAGTCGATACGCTCGACGGCCTTGCGGATCGTCTCGCGATACGCGACCTGCGGCTTGCCGACGTTCGCCTCGACGCGGAACTCACGGCGCATACGGTCGACCAGCACGTCGAGGTGCAGCTCGCCCATACCCGCGATGATGGTCTGGCCCGTCTCCTCGTCCGTGTGGACCTGGAAGGACGGGTCCTCCTCGGCGAGACGCTGGATGGCGACACCCAGCTTCTCCTGGTCGCCCTTGGACTTCGGCTCGATGGCGACCTGGATCACCGGGGCCGGGAAGTCCATGGACTCGAGGATGACCGGCTTGCCCGCGTCACAGAGGGTCTCACCGGTGGTGGTCTGCTTCAGACCCATGACGGCGACGATGTCACCGGCACCCACCGACTCGATCTCCTCACGCTTGTTCGCGTGCATGCGGTAGATCTTGCCGATGCGCTCCTTCTTGCCCTTCACGGAGTTCTGCACCTGGGTGCCGGTCTCCATGCGGCCCGAGTAAACCCGGACGAAGGTGAGCTTGCCGAGGTGCGGGTCGCTCATGATCTTGAAGGCAAGACCGGCGAACGGCTCGTCGTCGGAAGGCTTGCGCTTCACGACCTCGTCGGGGTTGTTGACGGCGTGGCCCTCAACAGCCTCGATGTCGAGCGGCGACGGCAGGTAGCGCACGACCGCGTCGAGCAGGGGCTGGACGCCCTTGTTCTTGAACGCGGTGCCACAGAACACCGGGGTGACGGTGACGGAGTCGGCGCTGCCACGCGAGGCCAGCGTGATGCGGCGGATGGCCGCCATCAGCTGCTCCTCGGTGGGCTCCTGGCCCTCGAGGAAGAGCTCCATCATGGCGTCGTCGTGCTCGGCGACACCCTCGAGGAGCTTGCCGCGCCATTCCTCGGCGGCCTCGGTGTGCGTGGCCGGGATGTCGACGACGTCGTACATCTCGCCCTTGGCGGCCTCGGCGGACCAGACCAGAGCCTTCATCTGGACGAGGTCGACCACGCCCTTGAAGTCGGCTTCGGCACCGATCGGCAGCTGCATGACCAGCGGCACCGCACCGAGGCGGTCGACGATCATGTCGACGCAGCGGTGGAACTCGGCGCCGGTGCGGTCGAGCTTGTTGACGAAGCAGATACGCGGCACGCCGTAGCGGTCCGCCTGACGCCAAACGGTCTCGGACTGCGGCTCAACACCGGCGACGCCGTCGAACACCGTCACGGCACCGTCGAGGACGCGCAGCGAACGCTCCACCTCGACGGTGAAGTCGACGTGGCCCGGCGTGTCGATGATGTTGATCGTGTGGTCGACGTCGTTCAGCGGCCAGTGGCAGGTCGTCGCGGCAGACGTGATCGTGATGCCGCGCTCCTGCTCCTGCTCCATCCAGTCCATCGTGGCAGCGCCGTCGTGGACTTCACCGATCTTGTACGAGACACCGGTGTAGAACAGGATCCGCTCGGTGGTGGTCGTCTTGCCCGCGTCGATGTGGGCCATGATCCCGATGTTGCGGACCTTGGCCAGGTCAAGCGAAGTGGTGGCCATATGGCTCAGTCTTCTCTCGGTCTCGATGTGGGTAGCGACTACCAGCGGTAGTGCGCGAAGGCCTTGTTGGACTCGGCCATCTTGTGCGTGTCCTCACGCTTCTTGACCGAAGCGCCGAGACCGTTGGAGGCGTCCAGGAGCTCGTTCATGAGGCGCTCGGTCATGGTCTTCTCGCGACGGGCGCGGGAGTAACCGACGAGCCAGCGCAGCGCCAGGGTGGAGGCGCGGCCCGGACGGACCTCGACCGGCACCTGGTAGGTGGCGCCACCGACACGGCGGGACTTGACCTCGAGGGCCGGCTTCACGTTCTCAAGCGCGCGCTTGAGGGTGATGACCGGGTCGTTGCCGGTCTTCTCGCGCAGGCCTTCCATGGCGCCGTACACAATGCGCTCGGCGGTGGAACGCTTGCCGTTCAACAGGATCTTGTTGATCAGCGAGGTGACAAGAGGAGAGCTGTAGACCGGGTCGATGATGACCGGGCGCTTCGGGGCGGGGCCCTTACGAGGCATTCTTACTTCTCCTTCTTGGCGCCGTAGCGGCTGCGAGCCTGCTTGCGGTTCTTGACGCCCTGGGTGTCGAGCGAGCCACGGATGATCTTGTAGCGAACGCCCGGCAGGTCCTTCACACGACCGCCACGCACGAGCACGATGGAGTGCTCCTGGAGGTTGTGGCCCTCACCCGGAATGTAAGCGGTGACCTCGATGCCGCTGGTCAGACGCACACGCGCGACCTTACGGAGCGCCGAGTTCGGCTTCTTCGGGGTGGTCGTGAAAACACGCGTGCAGACGCCACGACGCTGGGGCGAACCCTCGAGTGCGGGCGTCTTGTTCTTCTCGACCTTGTCCTGCCGGCCCTTTCGGACCAGCTGCTGGATCGTAGGCACCGTTTCTCCGGTTTCTGTGTGCCGATCACGATAAAACTAACCTGGGGTTTCGCCGACCCACGCGGTCGGGTGTGTCGAAGGCTGCAGACCCCCGCCGGACGACGGGTTGGTGCAGATTTCGGCGTCTCTGACCGCTACGGTCTGGGCCCCTCGTACGGTCAAAAGGCACGCACGAGAGCCCAGGGACACCCCAGGCACAAGGTCAGAGCGTACCTACCGCATGGGCTGCGGTCAAAACAAATGCACACGCGGAGGACACCCTGATGTGCAGCGTATGTCGCCGATCAGGGAGCCCGCGCGGCTCGGGTCCACCGCACCCCACCGTACCGCTGCCGCCCAGGCGCCCCAAGGGTCCCGGCCAGGTCCCGGCCGATCGTGACCGGAGGTACCGGGTCCGCTCCGGGGCCGCGCGCCGCCCGGACGGCGGGCCGGGGACCGCGCCGGCCGGGCGGGCACGCGACACGGCTCACAGCGGTGCGCGCCGGGCGGCCGGCGGCGCCCACGGGTGATGCGACGGGTGACACACGGGGATGGTCACGCGAGGCGGCACCATACGGCGGATTGAATCACCCTGAATCAGTCAATCGTGACAAACGACTACGCCCAACGGCTGACGTGGCCGGTCGGGGCCGACCCGACTGGCCTGGCCGACGCGGCCGACCTGGCTCACTCCTTTGACCGGGGCCGGGAGCGACGCTCAGCGACTGGCCGAGACGCCCCGCTGGACGCCGCCACTCTGCGCGTCGGCCGGGCGGACCCCGCCCACCGCGATGATCATTTCGGTCATCTCGACGAACTGCCGCCGGTGACTGTCGGGGATGCCGAGCAGGTCGGCCGCCTCGGCGGGCGTCACCCGTCCGGCGCCGTGGCCCGAGGCCGCCGCGCCGCTCCGGCCGGCGCCGGGCAGCGGCAGATCGTCCGCCGTCACCCTGCCGGACTCGATCAGCATGTCGCGCAGCCCCACGCCGAGCACGCGCGCCAGCGCGCGCATCGTCTCCAGGTCCGGCAGGCTCTGCCGCTGCAGCAGCCGCGTCACCGCGGCCCGATGCACGCCGGCGTCCTCCGCCAGCCGGGACCTGCCGCCGCCCCGCGGGCTGTCGATGTCGTATCCGCGCTCACGCATCAGACCCTCGACCCAGCTCGCGAAACGCTCCATATCCGAGCCTTTTTCGCCCATAACACGCTCTCCCTCCGCAACAACAGACCCTACCGTCCGATCGCGCGCGCAATAACCAGAATGCGGTGCGAGCGCGCAACCCGCTACCCCGCGGTGCACTTTTCTGGCCAGTTGACTAGTAAATGCCCCTCCGAAGCCGTGGCAAGCAGCACATCCTGATCGTTTGTTGCGCTCTCGCACGCAAGCTCGGTAACGTTGATTGCGCAACCGCAACAAGGGTCACGGGGGCCTCCGCAACCCCTCCATGCCCTGAGAGGGACCACCTGCCATGCCCGCATCCGCGCTCGTCCACACCACCTTCCACGGGGACGCCTACCCCGCCGCCGCCCGCCCGGCCGACTGGCGCACCCACGCCGCCTGCGCCGGCCTCCCGGACGAGACGGTCTTCGCCCGCCGCCCCAAACCCGCCCTCCCCGCCCTGCGCGCCTGCGCCATCTGCCCCGTACGCCGCCGCTGCCTGGAGACCGTCGCCCCGGCGGAGAGCTGGTTCGACGGGGTGAGCGGGGGGCGCCTGTGGCGCAACGGCAGGGAGGTGAGGATCCCGGCGGACCTGGACCCGGAGCGGGACCTCGCCGATCCGGAGTAGCACCTCGCCGCAGCCCGCCCGTAGGAATGACTCACAGGGAGCAGCCATGCCCGATCAGCCCAACCGGCCCCACCGTCCCGACCGTTCCGACCGTCCCGACCCGGCGGGGGTATGGCTGGGCATCCTGCTCCGCCAGTTCCCCGAGCTGAGCCAGGAGCTCGCCCCCAGCCGCACCGCCCGCCCCTCCCTCACCGGTGGTGGCGGCCGGGGCGGGAGGCCGACGGCCCCCGGTGCCCCCATCCGCCTGTTCATCTCGGACACCATCCGCGACATCACCGACGGAGTGGTGGAGCTGGAGGAGGCGGTCTGCGAGAAGCTGCGGGTCCCGCGCCCGCAGCGCGGCACGGTGGAACAGCGGCTGACCCGGCTGCTGGGCCTGCTGGACCGCGTCTCGGCCCAGCCGGTGCTCGCCGAACACGTACGGGGCGAGGCCCGCCGCATGGCCCGCCGCTGCTCCCTGGCCCTGGGCGACGCCGAGACCCCGGTCCGCGTCAGCGGCCGCTGTCTGCACTGCGACTCCGTCTCCCTGCGCGTCTTCCCCCACCGCGAGACGGTCCTGTGCGTCAACCCCGGCTGCCGCTGCGCCGACCCGGTCTGCACCTGCCGCACGGACGCCCGCCACCGGCACTCCTGGGTCCGCGCGGAGTGGCAACAGCTCGCGGAGGCGACGGACGGCGACCTGGCGGAGCTGACAGCGGCCCAGGACGGCGCCGAGGACGAGGACACGAGCACGGAGGGTTCCCGATGACGACAGCGCCCATGTACGTACCGGCGTCCGCTCTGGTGACGACGGCGATGGCGGCGGAAGAGGCGGCGGTGGTCCCGGACACCATCCGCAAGTGGGTCCAGCTCAAACACCTGACCCCGGCGGGCCGCCGGGGCCGTACCCATCTGTTCCGCCTGGAGGACGTCTTCGCGGCGGAGCGCGCGACGCGCAGGGCGCACGAGCGCCGCGCGCGGGCGTGATCCCTGTCCCCTATATACGCAGGGCGTCTATATAAAGGAGCGCCCCGCAGCCGAGAAGGCTGCGGGGCGCTCCTTGCGTACGGCCGTCCCTAACGGACCCGGGGCGGCGAAGAATCGTTCCCGCTGGGGTTACCACCGGAGGAGCCGCCCCCACCCATGGAGCCCCACGAGGCCATCCGCACCACCTGAGCACCCGCCGAGGCGTCCTCCCCCACAGCCTCGATGGCTTCCTGCCACCCACTGACAAACCCACTGAGCTCGGCGGCATCGACGGCCCTGTCGGCCACCTTGCCGACGACGGCGGCCAGCGCCTGGGCGACCTCACCGGTGAAGACTCCGGCGGACCCGGACTCGGCGGCCACCTCCACGGTGGCGGCCACGACCTCCGCGAGCCGCTCGCTGTGGACACTCACCGCGTGACCCCTCCGCACCCCACGACCGACTCGCTCATGCCACCCCCAGGTGCTATTGGCCGACTCATATGCCCCTCCGTGACGCCTCCAGTGCATCTGTCGTGAGATACCCGGGAGTGTGCGCGATCGCCCATTAATCTAACCCGCTGGTCTGACACTCCGTCCCCTCAGGGGGACAGTCCGCGACATCGCCCGCCCGACTTCTCCCGAACATGAGATCGTTTCATGCGTGCAGGGGGCACGCATGGGGGGTGGGGAGAGGGTATGTGGGGACGACGGCGCAACGCGGAAGCCCGGCTGCTGACGGAAGCCGGGGAGACGCTGGCGTATGTGATGCAGGTGGCGGAAGATGCCCACGAACTGCTGCGGGGCGCGCGCGTCCGGCTCGAGGATGCCCACAACCAGGTCTCGGCGACGCTCGGCTTCGGCGACGGGCTGCCGGTGAACACGGTGCGCACCCAGCTGGCACAGAGCCAGGCCACGTGGGACAGCGTGGACTCGATGATCGCCACGTACGAGGACATGCGCGCCACGTGGTGCGACTTGGCAGACGCCGACTTCGAGGCGATCAAGTCTGCCGCCGAGTTCTTCACGGAGTACAGCCAGAACTGCGCCTCCGTGGTGCCGGACCTGGAGGGCGCCACCGACTCCTTCATCGGCCTACGGGACACGCTTCTGGGGTTGCGCGACAAGGTGGCCCCGATCAGGACACGCGTCCACGCGGCGATGGCGGCAGCCGCCGACGAACTCGCCTGGGCCGGCCCGGCCGCCCAGGGCCGCTTCGCACTGGAGGCGAGGCTCAACGCGGTCGGCGACCGCCTGCGCGCCTTGGACGCGGGCCACATAGAGGTCGAGGCCGACCGCAAGGTCACCGACTGGTACCGCGACGTGGAGAGGGAGATCGCGGAGATCCGCGACGCCGTGCCGCGGTCGGCGTACTGAGCATGCGCCACGGCAGGACAGTAGGCGAACGCCAACAGAAGGGACCGACGTTGGAAGACCTCGCCTCGTACAAGGGCTGGCGGAACCGCGAAGTCGAGATACCGCGAACCCCGGGGGCGCCGACGCTTCTGGAAGTGCGCTCGATGGGCTGGTCCAGCACGTTCATGGCGCACGGAGTCGTGAACACTCCGGAACGCGGGGTGCGCGGTCCCGTAGCAGCGCTGGCGATAGGGAGGAGGCCACAGCGCCTTCTCCTCGGGCGGAAGTACACCCACGTACACATTGAACGCCTCTCGTCCTCGAGCAGTGGCGGGGGATTCGCTCGCTGGCGACTACGTGTGCTGCCGCTCGAAGCCGCTCGGGAGGTCTCCGGAATCGTCCGCGGCCGCACGAACGACGTCCTGCGGTGTCCGGCAGGGCTACGAACCGTCGACTTCGCATTTGATCGGAAGACCGCCGGCGGTTCGGAGATCATCCACATGGCGCCGGACGGAAGGACCGTCACCAGGGTCATGGAGTTCGGAACGTTCCGAGGGAAAATCAAGATCCCCGGCCCTGGATACCTGCGCATCGAATCACTGGGCCCGTGGGAAGTCTCGGTGTGAGGCTCGGCTTGCTTCTGCCACGCCTGCCTCACACGTCCGGCCGGGGTGACGTCTGCATACCCGGCCAACGTGCGCCTTCTCCGAGCCGGTTCACCGTCTTTGGCGCACGCCGCTCCTCGCCACTTCCCGTCCCGCCAGGAAGGCATTCCACGCCACCGCTCCGAAGACAAGGACGGGCCCGCACGGGTTCTTCGAGTCCCGGACACCGATCACGCCCGGGGCGTGAGCAACCTCGACGCAGTTGGAGTCGGTCCCGCTGTAAGTGCTCTTGAACCAAAGAGCGCACCTCAGATCAACGGCAGGTATCACGGCTGGTCAGTCTCCTAAGTCTCGGTAGTCGTAGAGGGCGCGGCGCAACAGATCCCTCGACTGCGAAGGGCTGGCGGCAGCAGCCCTGATGTGATTGAAGGCAAACTTGTACCGGCTCACCTGTTGCTCGGTCTCCAAGTAGAGCGAGCTGGTCATGGCCTCGACGAGGATCACCTCCTGCTCATCCTGCTCAGGCATCGACAGGACGGTGAAAGCTCCATCCACCCCAGGATGTGCCCCAGCGGTGAACGGCAGAACCTGCAGCGTCACATTGGGCTTGTCGGACACCTCCAGCAGCGCCTTGATCTGATGGCGCATGGTTGCCGGCCCACCTACTTGGTTGCGCAGGGCCGCCTCCCCGACGACTGCCCACAACAGGGGTGGCGCTTCGCCGGACAGAATGCTCTGCCTCTCCATCCGGAGCCGGACCCGCATGGAGATCTGCTCCGGAGTGTCGTCAGGGCGGCCCCCGTTCATGAGCGCCTGGACGTAGTCCTCCGTCTGGAGCAGGCCAGGTACGAGGATCGGCTGGAAGTCCTTGATGTGCGAGGCTGCCGCTTCCAAGCTGACGTACTCGGCGGCCGCAGTCGACAGAACGTCGGAGTACTGCTGCCACCAGCCGCGTTTCTTGCCCTCCTTCGCGAGCGCGGTGAGGGCTTCCCGCACCCGGCTGTCACCGACCTCGTACAAGTCGAGCATCGTTCGCAGGTCGAGGATCCGTACCCCGCTACGGCCGTTCTCGATGCGGCCGACCTTCGAGGCGTGGCAGGTCAGTTGCTCGCCCACCTGCTCTGCGGTCAGACCTGCCTGCTCGCGGAGCCTTCGCAATTCCGCACCGAGACGTCGGCGCCGAACCGTTGGACTGTGGTCTGCGGGCACACCGCACCTCCTCTTGTAGGCGCCACAGTCTGGCCCCGGCATCGACCCGGAAACCAGCCTCCTCACCCGTAGGGGTGACTTCTCAAGTGCAGGTTGCACTTTAGGTTCGGCGCCTGCCAGCGTGAGCCTTGCACCGCTCACAGAGCGTGCCTATTCGGCTACCGGAAGCGCACCGACATGCCCGCATGACGGCATTGACACCGGCCGAGCCGACACAACCTCACCGCAGGAGGCCGACATGCTGCCGCGTCCCGCCGTACCCGCGATCGCGCCGTTCGAGTACTGCTTGCAGATTCCCCACGACCCCCGCGCGGTCGGCGTCGCGAGAGCGTCGCTTCGCTCGACACTCTCGGCCCACGAACTGCCCGAACTCATCGACCGGGCCGAGCTGCTGGTCAGCGAGCTGCTGACGAACGCCATCGTGCACACATACGGCCCTGCGGACCTGCGTCTGACCTGGGCGCGGGAGACCCTGCGCATGACCGTGTGGGACACGAGCCCGAAGCCACCGAACGCGCTACCGGCTCTCGAGAACCACGAAAGTGGACGAGGTCTGGCCCTCGTCCGCTCGCTCGCCGACAGGTGGGACTACTTCCCGCTGGACAACGGCCCCTTCGGCGTCAAGGCGAAGGCGGTCTGGTGTGAGATCGGCAGGCGAGCGCCGGCCGCTTGGGCCGAAGAGCCAGCGCAGCGGATGCGGCAGAGGCCCAACAGGGCCAGCACAGTCGCGACTTCACGTGGGCAGTCACCTCATTGAGGTGCGCTCGATGGGCTGGTACAGCCATTTCAGGCTGGTCGCATACCGTGTGAAGCGGCAAGGGTGGGAAGCTCGGCGGCCGGAGGGCGGACAGCGTGAGCAACAGCGGGTGGATCAGCAGCTCGATGCCGTATCTGACGCCGCGCGGCACCGGCGGAGGCGACGCCTGGAGGGCCGAAGCCGCAGCTCAGGGCCGACGCGGGAGCCAGCGCATCGTCCACGCCGGGGAGGTGGCGGCACCACCGGATGTCGCCGAGTTGCTCGGACTGCCCGACGGGGATCCCGTCGTCGTACGCCGCCGGATCATGTTTCTCGACGACCGGCCGAACGAGCTGACGGACACTTACTACCCGGCCGACATCGCCCGCGGCACTCGTCTCGCGCAGACGGCCAAGATTCCCGGCGGAGCAATCACCCTGCTCGCCGAACTCGGGTACGTGGGTGCGACGGTCCGCGAGGACGTGATCGCCGGGATGCCGAGCGACGAAGAGCGGGAACTGCTCCAGACAGCGGGGGACGAACCGGTTCTGCGTCTGACGCGGCTCACGCTCGACAGCCTGCAGCGGCCGTTTCAGGTCGACATGATGACCATGCCCGCACATCGTCAGCGACTGCGTTACGAGATCACGATCTGCCGACCAGGCCCAAGGACGCCGTTCTCCACTCAGGTCTCGCCGCCCCGGCGGCGAGACCACCGAGCTCTGGGCTCAGCTCATCTGTGACTTCACGTGGTCGATCACCTCGTTGAACTTCTGCGTCGGCGAGAAGTCCACGAACTCGCAGTCCTCAAGCGCCTCCGGCGCATGACCGGCCGCCCAGTAGAAGGCCTGGCCCGCCTCGTAGATCTCGTCCCCGTGCTTCGTCTTCAGCTTTAGACGTCCCTTGAACATGTAGCCCCAGTGGGGGCACTGGCAGAGGTCGTCCGGCAGGCCCTTCAGGGCCGGTGCCATGTCCGTTCCCTTGGGGAACCGGATGAACGCGGCACCCATGTCACCGCCCAGATCCTGCATACGCAGTTCCACGCCGTCGCCTGCAAAGCCGACAGGGGCGTCTTCGCGTGTTGTCGACGTCATCGCTCCTCCCTTCCCGGCCCTGAGGGGCCCGAGAAGCCTTCCTTCTTCCAGTCTGATCCTGACGGCGGGGCCACGCGAGATCTGGGGCGCACCGCCGACCGCCCGGTCTTGGGGGGTTTGCAGGGTTACGGCCCGCCGCAGAAGGCATCGAAATCGCTTCAGCGCAGGTCAGGCCTGTGCAGATCGGAATCCGGTCTGCATAATCGCTGCCATTCGACGGAGGGACGACGGTGACGGCACAGCGCTGCCCCGACTGCGGTACGGAGCGGGACGCGGACGGCGGCTCCGGCTGCGGGTGCGCGCTGCGCGCGGGCACGAACGCGGGCGCGGACGCCGTGACCGGGGGCTTCGATCCGTTGCGGATCCGGCCGTACGTCGCCCAGCCGGAGGCCGGGCCGTACGGGGACGGTCCTCGCACGGCGCCCGTCGCCACGGCAGTGAGCGTCACAACGGACCACGAGGTCGGCGCCGCCCCGGAGGACCTGGGCCTGTTCGCCCACCCCGCCCCCGGCGAGAACGGGCCGCAGCGCGTCGACAGCCCGCGCGGACGGCGACGGGGCCGGAAGCGCCCCCTGGCCGCCGTGGTCGGGGCGACGGTGGCGGTGGTCGCCGTCTGCGGCGGCCTGCTCGCCGCCGGCCTACTCGGTGGCGATGACGAACGCGATCAGGCACGGCCGAACGACCTTGCGGGCGGCCCCACGGCGACCGCCTCCACCGGGGACGCCACCGACGACCCGACGCCGTCGGGCTCGGCCTCCCGGGCAACCACGAAGGCATCGCCTTCCGCGTCGCCGTCGCCGGGCAAAAGCGCCGACGCGAGGTCGAGCGCGTCACCCTCGGCCTCGGGAGCCCACCCGGCCTCGGCGCGGACGCCCGTTCGTGTCGACGCCTCAAGCGGCGGCTCGACACCGCCGGGTGCCACGGCCCGCACTGCCCCGCCGGCGGACAACACGGCAGCCACGCTGAAACAAGGCATGCGGGGCTCGGAAGTCCTGGAGATGCAGCAGCGGCTGAACGAGGAGGGCGGCTGGCTCCTGGCTCCGGATGTCGTCCGGGAGGACGGCCACTACAGCGGCGAGGACCGCCACGCCGTGGCGGACTTCCAGCGGGACAACGGCATCGAGGGCGACCCTTCGGGCGTCTACGGTCCGAACACGCGCCGCGCGCTGGAAGCAATGACCAGCGACCCGTAGCCGTGCCCCACGGCACCCATGATTGCGAGCTCGAAACTTCTAGTTGCGCGCCCGCACGATCTCGTTCACAATAAGTGCAGCGGCGGAGCTGCGCCCACAACAGGGCGGCGGCTACCGCCGCTTCGCGTGGGGCGGCCGGAACGTACGGGCCGCATACGGCAGCCCGCTCTCCCTACCGCAACCGCTCGCCACCGCGCCGCGCCGCACGCGCCGGCCGCCCCACGCACCCGCCGCCCGCACGAAAGGAGACCGCATGTGAATGAGGCCCTGCTCTCGTTCCCCGATGTGGAGCGCCTCATCGTCGAGAACCTGAAGTACCGGCCGGAACTGGCCGGGGTGGTTGTCGACAACCGTCCGCCCAACGGCTTCGACGGTACGCAGAAGGTGGTGCTGGTCTCCCGGACCGGCGGCGCCTGGGTCGACGATCTCCATCTCGACCAGCCCCTCGTCGAGTTGGAGGTCTACGGACCGGACAAGACGACGGCACACACCGTGTCGCTGTCCGTCCGCGCCGCACTCCTCCAGCTCCGCGGCACCGTCTACGGGACCGCGGTCGTCACCGACGTCGTCGAGACCGAGGCCGTGCGCTGGCTGCCGGACTACAACCGGCCCGCCGGCAATCGCTACCTCACCACGGTGCGGTTCTCACTCCGCCCGGCGTAAGTCCGGACGGCACCCGCACGCTCTTCCCCAGGCCTCGCCCCTACCGGCGGGGCCTTTGTCATACCCCGCACCACCTCACACATCACTCTCATCAAGGAGAACCCCATGCCCGGTATGAACCCGAGCGAGATCCGCGTTGCCGGCACCGGCCGCATCCTCGTCGCCAAGGTCGGCACGTCCGCTCCGGCCGACACCGACACCGCGTGGAGCGACGCCTGGCACGACCTCGGCTACACCAGCACCGACGGTGTGAAGTTCGGCCGCAAGGGCAAGACCGCCAACATCGACACCTGGCAGTCCCTGACCCCGGCCCGCACGATCTACACCGAGCGCGAGCTGACCCTGAAGTTCGGCATGCTCCAGCTCAACGAGGACACGCTGCCGTTCTTCTTCGGCGGTGGCAAGGTCGCCGAGACGGCCCCGAACTCGAAGATCTACAAGTACGAGATCCAGAGCGACCAGGGTGAGGACGAGCGCGCGCTCGGCCTTGAGTTCACCGACGGCACCGACGTCCGTTACCGCTTCGTCGTCCCGCGCGGCCTGGTCACCGTCAGCGATGACATGGACCTCAACCGCAAGGGCGCGGTGAAGCTGGGTGTCACCTTCACGGCGATGGCCAGCAGCTACGGTGCGCCGCTGGCGACTTGGCTGATGAAGGACTCGGCGTACTCGGCCGTGTAAGGCCGAAGCCGGCCCCTTCCATCGGGCCACCTCAATAGGGCGCCGCCCCGAGCTCCATCCAGCCCGGGGCGGCGCCGCCTTTCAACTCTTCTTCTACCAAGGAGCAGCACCATGTCCGGATTCGACGTCAACGCGGCCCGCGCCCAGCGCATGGAGGCCCACGGCAAGTCGTGGTCGTTCCAGCTCGACGGCGACACCTTCGAACTCCCCACCGAGATCGGCCACCGCACGGCGCGCGCTCTGCGCGACCTCGACGACAACGACGTCGACGGGCTGCTGGGGCTGCTGCTGGGCGAGAAGCAGTTCAAGCTCTTCGTCGAGCACGACGTGACGATGCAGGACATCGCCGCGATCCTTGAGGCGTACGGCAAGGAGACCGGGCTCGGCCTGGGGGAAGACTGAGCCTCGACGCGTTCGTAGAAGAACACGCCGAGGCTCTCGAAGCCGATCTGCTGCGGCATTACGGCGTGGACTTGCTGGACTGGCACCGGGGGTCGCTGTCGACGCGACGGCTTTCGGTGCTGGTCAAGCACATGCCACGTGATAGCGCTGTGAATCGTAATTTGCACGGGGAAGCCGTGGAATGGGACTCGTCTACGCATTTGCTCGCGGCTGCGGTGGACCATCTGGCTGTGGCCAACTGGATCACGGCCACGATCAACAGCGGCGAGGACTCCGAGCCCATGGAATACCCGGATCCCGTGCCGAGGCCCAGCCTCGAAGAATCGAACCCGGAAACGGATTCACTCAGCGACGAAGAAGGGCTCGAATCCGCCACGCTGCCGACGCCTGCGGATCTGGCACGATTCTTCGCCTGAGAACCAGATTGACGGGATCAGCGTCCTACTGCCCCTCGCATTCCGCCCGTTAAGACATTACCCACCTGGTGAGTACGTACAAGATGGGCAGGGCGCCGATCACTCCTGCGAGTATTTCACCCCTCAAATGCTCGAAACGAGGATGGCGAGAGGCGAGAAAGACATGGTGCGGCCTCTTCGGGTCATAGGAAATCAGAACCGTGGAGCCTACTTCGGCGACTACACCCTTGGCGCGTAGCAGAACCTTTCGATCCTCGCCGGCTACAGGGCTTCGACTCAGCAGGTGCCGCACCACTCCACCGGGCTCATCGTTCAGCGCATGACAATCAGCGGGGACCGTCACCCTCCTGCGGTATGCGAGGGTGTCGGCGAAAGCCAGCACCGCCCCGAACAATAGCCACGCGCATCCGAACGCAAATATCAACCAGACGGCAGCCGACAGAGGACCTTCGAGCGCTTCAGCTCTCACTTGCGGTTTTCCTTGCCTCGCGAACAGCAGAAATCGGGCATATGTTCGCCAACACTAGAGCCTGACCTGACCACCCGTCAACCCAATGTGCACCCGCATGACTTCAGAATGCCGAAAGGAGTGAACGCTCCAGTCATGACAACACCAACGATCGAGGATCGACTCAGTAAAGTCGAAAGCGATCTGGCGAAGAAGACAGACAAGCCAGCCGGCATAAAGAATGAAGCACCATCCGTAAACTGGACCGACTGGAAAGTAAACTGGAGCAAGTGGGTCGAGATAATCGTCGTCACCAAGATAACGGCGATATTCACGCTCGGCCTCCCCAAGCTCTTCAACATCGACACCGCGATCGAGAAACGGTTCAACCTCGAACGCAACAAATGGGGCTTTCTTTGGAAAAAGCCCGAAAACCTTCTGGACGCACAGATCCTCCGTCTAGACGCACTGGAACCCGAAGTACGCAGAAACACCACCAACATACGTCTACTTCAGGGCGCCGATCGAAATATCCATCTGCGCATCGACGGAATCGAAAGGCGTCGGACCGAAAGCCGCAATCAAGTGAGCACCGGCGACCGGGCGCAACGGCGTCCGGCGCCTGTCGGCGGAAATGAGGCTGCCCGAATCCGCGACCTCGAACTGCGTGTCACGAACCTGGTGCGCGCACTGGGTTAACCAGTTACCCACCGAGTCGCCCGGATGACCAACTGAATGGGGTAGAACATGTCCCTAGTGCAATCCCTCGGCAGAGCCGGCGGCTCCGCCCGAACCTTCAAAACCAACGTAGACGCCGCCGGCCGCTCCGCCGGCACCCTCGGCAAACAAGCCGGCACCGCCAACACCAACGTCGGCAAAATCAAGAACTCCGCCAAGCAGTCCACCCGTGAGCTCAAGGGCATGAAGACCGCCGCCGACCAGGCGGCCAAGTCGGTTGCCAAGGTCGGCAAGGAAGCCGGCAAGGGCGGGCAGTCCATGGGCAAGTTCCAGGGCGGGCTCAAGAAGGCCGACGGTGGGTTCAAGGGGCTCAACAAGTCCATGAAGGGCAACGTCATCGGGACGCTGCTCGAACTCTTCGCACCGCTCATCGAGAAGGTCGTCACCATGGCGTCCAAGTCGAAGGCGATGCAGAAGGTCATGAAGGTGGCGTTCGACGTCATCGGCAAGGTCGTCTCGACCGTCATGAAGGCCATCGGGCCCATCATGAGGGCCACCGGCAAGGTCATCTCCGGTGTGTGGAAGGGCATCAAGGCCGCGATCCTGCCCATCGCCCTGTGGATCGGGACCGCCGTCCCCGGTGCGTTCAACACCGTGAAGGACGCGCTGTCCAGCGCCTGGAGCGGGCTGTCCCGCTTCGCGGGCGGTGTCTTCGACGGGATCATGTCGGCGGTGAAGTCACCGCTCAACGGTGTGATCAGCCTGATCAACAGCGCCATCGGCGCGCTGAACGGCATCAAGGTCTCCATCCCCGGCTGGGTGCCCCTCGTCGGCGGCAAGACCTTCGGCGTCAGCATTCCCCGGATCCCGATGCTCGCCGAGGGCGGCATCGTCGCGCCGCGCAGCGGCGGCGTGCCCGCGATCGTCGCCGAGGCCGGTGAGTCCGAGGCCGTCATGCCGCTGTCGAAGCTCGACCGGCTGCTGACCCGTACCGCCGTGCAGTCCCGCCTCGCCTCCGCCGGCGCACTTGGCAACGGCACGCAAGGCAACGGCTTCCACATCGAGAACTACTACGCCACGTCGTCCAGCGATCCCAAGGACACCGCCATGGCGCTGATGTTCCTCGCCAAGGCACGGGGATGACCGCAGCCGGATCAGCAGACCCCGCTCCCGAGGGGAGGAAAACCCACCATGGCGGCAGCGATGGCCATCGCCCGCGTCCCGCGCAATCCACTCGCCAACTCCGCCGGAGCCTTCCGTAACTTCGGCACCGCGCTCAGCCAGGCCAGCCGTGCGATCCGTACGAGCCAGACCGGCATCCGCAACGCCACCCGCGCCGCCGATCGCATCAAGACCTCCACCGGCCAGGCCGGCAAGGACGTCAAGCAGTTCGGCACCGGAGCCACCGCCGCCGGGCGCGCGGCCACCGCGCTCGGCAAGCAGGCAGGCACCGCCCATACCGGCATCCTCAAGTCGAAGACCGGGGCGCAGCAGTCGACGCGGCTGCTGAAGAACATCAAGCGGCAGTCCGACGGCGCCACCAAGTCCATCACCCTTCAGGGCAAGGGCGCGGGCATCATCGGGCGCATCACGGGCGTTCTCGGCGGCAAACTGAACATCGCCTCCAAGGTCATGACGGCGGTCAACCTCGTCATGAAGACCAACCCCTTCGTCCTCGTCGCGACGCTCCTCGCCCCGTTCGCCGTCCAGCTCGTCGAGTTCGCGATGGACTCGGAGCTGGGTCAGCAGCTGATGGAGACGGTCTTCAGCACCGTCGGCGAGCTGATCAACACGGCGCTGACCGTGATCGTCCCGGTCGTCACCGCCTATGTCACGGTGATCAAGGGCGTCTGGGACGCGGTCGGCAACGTCATCAAGCCCGTCGTCAAATGGGTCACCAAGTCCGTCCCCGACGGGTTCCACGAGGTCAACTCCGCGATGGAGAAGGCCCTCCACGGCATGGGCGACTTCCTCCAGACCGGGTTCCAGATGGTCGTCGGCGTCGTCAAGGGGCCCCTCAACGGGCTCATCGCCTTCGCCAACTGGGTGATCGAGGGCCTCAACAGCCTCAGCTTCAGCCTCTTCGGCAAGAAGTTCGGGGTGCACCTGTCGAAGATCCCGATGCTCGCCCAGGGCGGTGTGGTCACCCCTCGCGACGGCGGTGTGCCCGTGATCCTCGCCGAGGCCGGCGAGGCCGAGGCCGTTCTGCCGCTGTCGGCGCTCGACCGGCTGCTCGCCCGCACCGCCGAGGCCGCCCGCTCGGTACCCGGTGCCCGCCCGGCACCCAGGCGCATCGAGAACTACTACGAGCCCGGGAACCGCGGCTCCCACGGCATCGCCGAGGACCTGCTGTTCCTGGCACACACCACGCAGCACGCGCCGCAGCACACGACGTAAACGAGAAGGTGAGGGCCGCTCCACCCATGCCCCCGACACAAATGAACACGGCCACCGCACCCCCCGGCTCACTGATCACCCTCGATGGGCAGATCCAGTGGGCCGGACTGCTTTTGGGCCCCGGTACCGACTACGAGATCGCCGACAGCGGGATCACCGGCTGGGCCGATCTGCCCGGCCTCGACAGCGGCGACGTCCTGCGCCCCGACCAGCACGGCGCCTGGCCGGGCTCCCAGTGGTCACAGGCCCGTACCGTCACCGCGCCCGTCTGGCTGCTGCCCGACCAGCCGTCCCAGGCCGCGGCCGTCGCCGCGCAGTTCCGGGCCGCCACCGCCGTGCACAGCGGCGAGCAATGGCTGGCCGTGCGGCTGCACGGCGAGACCCTCGCCTGCCGGGCCCGGGTCAACCAGCGGTCCATCCCCCAGGACCGGATGTTCGTCACGCACGGCGCGGCGAAGGCCACCGTGCAGTGGGTCTGCGCCGATCCACGCCGCTTCGCCATCGAGGAGCAGACCGTATCGACGGGACTGCCGACCCCGGAGAAGGGCCTGAGCTGGAAGGCCGACGGTCTCAGCTGGCCGCTCGACTGGGGCGCGCCCGGGTCGACCGGCCTGGTCACCGCCTTCAACGCCGGTGACGCCCCGGCGAACCCGGTGATCGAGTTCCGCGGGCCCGTGCGCCGCCCGTCGCTGACCCGGCTGAGCGACGGTCTGCGGATCGAGTACGACATCGCGCTCGCCCCCTCGGACGTCCTGACCGTCGACACCGGCGCGGGCACGGTCGTCCTCAACGGCACCACGTCCCGCATCCACACCGCCACCGCCTGGTCGACGCCCGAGCTGCTCTTCCAACTCGACCCGGGTGACTCGTCCTTCGCGTTCCGCTGCGAGCCCGGCTCCTTCGACAGCGATGTCGACAAGCCGCAGCCCTCGGTGTCCGTCACCTGGCGCAACGCGCACTGGTAGACCGCGCCGGCCGGCGACAGAGCGCGGCCCGCACCGCGCCGACGCGCACCCGGCGACAGCACGCGGTCCACACCCGCACCCGCACCGCACCCGCACACCACCCTGGAGAACGGTATGAACATCCGCAGCGCTTGGCTGCTCAACAGCACCCCCGACGGCAACGGCGGCCAGTCCCGCATCGACACCCGGCTCGCCCCCCTCGGCACCATGACCCCCTCCGGCCCGCTGATGTCGCGCGACGGCGTGATCCCGGGCTCCCCGAACGGAGACGAGACGGTCTCCGGCCTCCAGGTCACCGGTGGCGCCACGGGCATGAGCGCGAAGGTCTCCCCGGGCCGTGCGGTCGTCCAGAGCACCGAGGTCGCCGGCGCCTACCCGGTGTACGTACCGGAGTTCACGAGCATCACCTTCGCGGACGGCGACCCCGGCAACCCGCGCGTGGACCTCGTCGTCGTGCGCATCTACGACAACGACCAGGACGCCTCCAACAAGACGGCCGCCGCCATCGAGATCGTCCAGGGCACCCCCTCGGCCAGCCCGACCGCCCCGCCGACGCCGTCGGGTTCGCTCGCCCTGGCCGAGGTGACGGTCCCGGCGGGTGCGTCGACGGGCGCCGGCGGCATCAACTGGAAGTCCGCCGTCAAGGACCGGCGCCGGGTGACCGTCGCCGTCGGCGGCATCATCCCGCGCGGCTGGGGGCTGGGCTTCAACGGCGCCTACCCCGGCCAGTACCGCGACACCGGGGTGGGCCTGGAGCGCTGGGACGGCTCGGTGTGGAAGCCGTACCCGGACCCGATCCCGTCGTGGCAGTCCTACACCCCGAAGTGGGGCGCGGAGAACGGCCCGCAGCCCAAGACCGGCAACGGCTCCGTGACCGGCCGGTACATCAAGGTCGGCAACGAGGTCCGTTTCTACGCCTCGCTCTCCATCGGCACCACCAGCAACTGGGGCGGCGCCGGTCACAACGGCAACTGGTACCTGACCCTGCCCATCCCCCCGGCGGTCCCCATCGCCGCGCACTTCCGCGGCCGTATAGGCCCCGGTGACGGCGTCTACTACTTCGGCGGCTGCCAGATCTACCGGTCGGACCCGAACAACCGGATCAGCGGCGTCGCGGACGGTACGGGCGTGGCCCGCGGCTGGTGCTGCAACGACTCGAACGGCCGCCCCTCCGGCGCGTGGGTGGACGCCGACCACCCGGCCGTGCCGACCCCCGACAAGTCCTGGTACGAGGTCTGGGGCACCTACGAGGTCAACGCATGAGGCGGATGACGCCGACGGCGGACGTCACGTACCGTGCCCTCTTCTGCGATCTCCGCACCGACCGGGTCATCGACTCCCTGCCCCTCACCGAGGTCGAGTTCGACGACTTCATCGGCAAGCCGGGGCAGCTGCGCGCCACGGTCCCGCTCCCCGACACGGCCCTCGCTCAGCGGGCCCGTACCGCGCTCCAGCCCGGCCGCACCGCGGTCTGGCTGGAGCGCGGCTCCGACATCTGGTGGGGCGGCATCCTGTGGACGTGCACCCCGGCGGGTGACGAGCGGGGCCGGCTGAGCGTACAGATCCAGGCGGGCACCTTCGACTCCTACCTCGACCACCGCATCCTGGCGAAGGACCGGGGGTTCTCTACCGTCGACCAGTTCGAGATCGTCCGTGCCCTCGTCCGGCACGTCCAGTCACAGCCGGGCGGCGACATCGGCATCACCTACGGGGACGACTTCTCCGGCGTGGTGTGGAACCGCCGTTACGCCTACACGGATCTCGCGCGGGTACGGGAGCTCATCGACCAACTGGCCGCCATGCAGGACGGTTTCGAATGGCGAATCCAGTGTTTCCGCGATCCCGAGACGGGCGCACGGGTCAAGAAGCTCCAGCTCGGCCATCCGAAGATCACGACCGGTGACGCGGACATCGTGCTCGACCGGCCCGGCCAGGTCCTCACCTACAGCCTGCCGGCGGACTCGACCGTGCAGGCCAACGTCTGGGTCGCCCGGGGCGAGACCTCCAACCGCAACCAGGCCTCCGACTCGCTCCCGGAGATGTCCGTGCCCGCCGTCGCGGCCGAGGACCTCGACGCGGGCTGGCCGCGCCTGGAGAACTCCTCGGACCACAGCGGTGTCTCGGATCAGGCGGTCCTGAACAGCGCGGCGCGGGCCGAGCTGTCCCGGGCCCGCCGGCCGCAGATCATCCCCGAGGTGACCATCCGCGTGGACGGGCGGATCACCCCCGCGCTCATCGGCGCGTCCGTCCGGCTGCGCATCCGCGACGGCTGGCACGTGGACGGCCCGGACCTGCGCTACCGCGTCGTGGGCCTGACCGTCACCCCGCCCGCGCGCGGCAAGAGCGAGACCGCGAAGCTCTATCTGGAAGAGGCATAGATGGCCGCGATCCCCACCGATCTCCTCGACCGCATCCGCTCCCTGGAGCGGCAGGTACGGGCGCTCATGGGCAGCGCGAACACCCGCCCCGCCATGGACCGGGTCAGCGGCGGCAACGTCGTCATCAGCGACGGCGGCCAGCTGGCCGTCCGCAACCGCGACGAGCAGAAGGGCGCGGAGCTCCTCTACATCGGCCAGGTCTCCCCCGCCCGGCCCGACGGGGAGCAGCAGGGCTTCTTCGTCCGCCGCGATGACGGCTCGAAGGCGCTCACCGTGCACGCCGAGGCCCCCGACCTCCAGCCGAGCCAGTCGGTGAAGGTCTTCGACCGCAAGGGCAACGCCCTCTTCGCGGACGACACCACGGGGGAAGGGCTCGCCCGGCCGTACATCCCGTATCCGATGCCGACACCGGAGAACACCGGCCGCTGGGAGTCCACCGACTCCACGCAGTGGACGACTCTCTACAGCGGCGAAGCCATCGCCCAGCACCCGAACCTCTACTGCCTGATCGCCGCCACGGCCGGCGGCGAGGTCCGGCTGCTGGTCAACGACGCCCAGGTCGGTCCGGCCGGACCGGGGCCGCTGGAGTTCACCGCGCCCATCGGGGCCGCGTTCGACAGCCGTGTGACCTTCCAGGTCCAGGCCCGTGCGACCGCCGCGGGCGGCGCCGTCTCCTGCACGCCGCGTGCGCTGTACGGCGTCCAGTCCTGACCTTCTCCTCAACACCCTTGGAGCCACCCACGTGTTGCCCGACACCATCCCCACGGTGACCGTCACCGCCCGCTACCTCACCCCGGACGGCCTCGCCCTCACCGGCAATGTCATCTTCCAGGCGCCGACGCTGCTGACGCACACCGGCAGCGACGTCATCCTCGGCGGCCCGATCGTCGCCCAGCTCGACGCGGACGGCCGGATCAAGGCCGCCCTGCCCGCCACGGACGCCCCGGGCATGAACCCGGCGAAGTGGCAGTACACCGTGACCGAGCAGTTGTCCGGGCTGCCGGTGAACCGCACGTACAACATCGTGCTCCCGGCCTCCCAGGCGACCGTCGACCTCGCCGACATCGCCCCGGTCAACCCCGAGGCCCCCGAGTACGTCGCCGTCCCGGGCCCGGCCGGCCCGGCCGGCACCCCGGGCCCGGCGGGTCCGGCGGGCGCACCGGGTCTCGTCCGGTCCGTCAACGGCAAGAGCGCCGCGGACATCACGCTCGCGGCCTCCGACGTGAAGGCGGTCCCGGCCGCGTCGGTCGGCGTGGCGAGCGGTGTCGCGAGCCTCGACGCCACGGGCAAGGTCCCGGCCGCCCAGCTGCCGCCGGGCGCGGTCGCCCCGGTGTCGTCCGTCAACGGCAAGAAGGGCACGGTCGTCCTGACCGCCGCCGACGTCGGCGCCCTCGACCAGGCGGCGGGCGACCTGCGGTACGCGAAGCCCGCGGACTTCCCCGTCCAGTCCGTCAACGGCGCCACGGGCAAGGTCGTCCTGTCGGCCGGCGACGTGAACGCCGTCCCGGTGGACACGGCGGTGCTGCTGAGCGGCTCGCAGACGATCGACGGGACGAAGACCTTCATGGCACCGCCGATGTCGATGGGCGCGCCGACCAATGGTGGTCACCTGGTCCGCAAGGACTACGTGGACCTGGTGTCCAGCCCCGGCACCTGGGGGCCGACGGACCTCGGCTTCAAGGCGTGGACGTTCGACCCGGCCTCGTCGTCGATGTCGACGTCCACCGACAAGAACCAGGCACCGCAGTACTGCTCCACCGGCAACGTGTACCTGATGGGGGTCGTCTTCCACACCCCCACGGACATCAGCAAGCTGGCGTTCTTCTGCCATGGCTATGTGGGCAACACCCTCAGCGCCGCGTCGTACGCGGGCCTGTACAACGCGGCCGGCAACCGGGTGGCCGTGACCCCGTCGCTGAAGGACATCTTCCCGGCGGTGCACGAGGGCTCCACCGTCGCCTTCCCCCTCACCGCGCCGTACGTCGCGCAGCCCGGAAAGTACTGGGTCGCCTTCGTCTTCAACGGGCCGGCCACCAAGACCGACGGACCGGGCTTCGCCGTGGGGTCCAACTTCGGCCTCCGCCCGTCCTGCGCCGCCCGCATGCCGGGAGAGTTCGTACGCCACGGCCGCCTCCCCGCGACCGGCCAGACCGCGCTGCCCGCCTCCTTCACCCCGTCGTCCGTCATCGACGACGCCAACGCCATCTGGGCCGCGGTCGCCTAGCCGCGAGCCGTCTTTGCCGCCTGCGGCGGCGAGCGCCCTCCGGGCGCGTCCTCAAGCGCCGGACGGGCTTGATGTCGGCTGAGCCCAGCCGATGACAGCCCGTCCGGCGCTTGAGGACACCGCCGCGCAGCGGTGGTGCCTACGACACAGCCCCGCAGCGACCGCGGGACAAGCCCTGGGCTCGTCCCGCGGAGTTCCGCCTGCGGGCGCGTCCTCACCCGGGCCTGGTTTTCAGCCCGTCCGGCGCTTGAGGACACCACTCAGCAGCAGTCCCCCTACCCACACCGGAGTGAATCCGCATGGCTACTCCCCTCTCCGCCGACCAGTTCGTCGCCGCCCTCCGTGCCGAGGGGGTGAACGTCGTCGAGGTCGGCAACTGGCGTGAGCACAACCGCAATCACAAGGGCGCCTGGGGGCCGGTCAACGGTGTGATCATCCATCACACCGTCACCAGCGGCACCCAGGGCAGCGTCGATCTCTGCTACGAGGGCTACGACGAGCTGCCCGGCCCGCTCTGCCACGGTGTCATCGACAAGGCCGGCACCGTCCACCTCGTCGGCAACGGCCGCACCAACCACGCCGGCAGCGGCGACAGCGATGTCCTCGGCGCCGTCGTCGCCGAGTCCGCCCTGCCCCGCCCCACGGCGATGGACACCGACGGCAACGCGCGCTTCTACGGCTTCGAGTGCATCAACCTCGGTGACGGCGACGACCCGTGGCCCGCCGCGCAGTTGGAGGCCATCGAGCGGGTGTCCGCCGCCCTCTGCCGCGCGCACGGCTGGAGCTCCGCGTCCGTCATCGGGCACAAGGAGTGGACCAACGACAAGATCGACCCGGTCGGCTTCTCCATGGACGGCATGCGCGGAAAGATCGCGGGCCGTCTCGGCTCCGCGCCGGGCAAGCCGACCGAGGGCAACCCCTCCAAGGGCACCCAGCCGTACACGGTCCAGGCGGGCGACACCCTCACCGGCATCGCCGAGTCCCATGCCACGAACGTCCCCCGCCTCGTGAGCCTCAACAGCATCAAGGACCCCGATGTCCTGCACCCCGGCCAGGAGCTGAAGGTCCCCGCCGCGGGCAACGACCACGAGCCCTTCCCCGGCGCCGACTTCTTCAAGGGCGAGCCCGACTCCCCCGTCGTGACCGCCATGGGCCGCCGTCTCGTCGCCGAGGGCTGCTCCGCGTACGCCGAGGGCCCCGGCTCCCGGTGGACCGACGCCGACCGGAACTCCTACGCGAAGTGGCAGCGCAAGCTCGGCTTCAGCGGCTCCGACGCCGACGGCTGGCCGGGGCGGAACTCCTGGGACGCCCTCAAGGTCCCGCGCTCCTCCTGATCGTCCCCGCCCCACACCTGAAAACCCGGAAAGGCCGTCCCTTGTCCGACGCCACCAAGCGGACCCTCCGCACCGTTCTCCAGACCGCCGTCGGCCTCGCGGTCGTCCTGCCCGCGATCGTCGACGCCTCCGGCGTCCCCGCGACCCTCCCCTGGGTCGCGGGGGCGCTGGCCGCCGCGGGCGGCCTCGCCCGCGTCATGGCGCTGCCGGCCGTACAGGCCCTGCTTCCCGCATGGCTCCGCACCGAGGGCACGCCGCCCCCGAACGGCGACGCCGCCCTGCGCGCCCTCGCCGCCGAGGACGACCGGGGCCGCGCATGAACGACCCCGGCACGGAAGCGTCCGGCACCACCGCCACCGTCGCCCTGGAGCTGGAACGGCTGCGCGGCACGATGGAGGCCGGGTTCGCCCGGGTCGACGGCGCGCTCGCGCTGCTCGTCCAGCGCAGTGACCAGACCGACAAGCAGCTCGCCGACCACGAGTCCCGGCTCTACGCCCTGGAGCGGGCCCGCTGGCCGCTGGCCAGCATCGCCGCGCTCACGGCCCTCGCCGGGCTGGTGCTCTCCGCGTGGGGGCTGGCCGCCCGTTAGCAATCGGCAACACCACGGCACGCAGCAGCCCGACGTGACCGTCCCGGCAGGGAACGCCGCAGGGCGGCCACCTCTTGCGAGGTGACCGCCCTGCGAGCGTGTTGTACCGACTTACTGGTTGTACGGACCGTAGTCGTAGTCCTCCAGCGGCACGGCCTGACCCGAACCCGTCCCGAAGGGCGAGTAGTCGATGTCGTCGTAGCCGACGGCCGAGTACATCGCGGCCTTGGCTTCCTCGGTCGGCTCCACCCGGATGTTGCGGTAGCGGGAGAGACCCGTACCGGCCGGGATGAGCTTACCGATGATGACGTTCTCCTTGAGGCCGATCAGGGAGTCCGACTTGGCGTTGATCGCCGCGTCGGTCAGCACCCGGGTCGTCTCCTGGAAGGACGCCGCCGACAGCCAGGACTCGGTGGCGAGCGAGGCCTTGGTGATACCCATCAGCTGCGGACGGCCGGAGGCGGGGTGACCGCCCTCGGTGACCACACGACGGTTCTCACCCTCGAAGCGCGTGCGCTCCACGAGCTCGCCCGGCAGCAGCTCCGCGTCGCCGGACTCGATGATCGTCACGCGGCGCAGCATCTGCCGGATGATGATCTCGATGTGCTTGTCGTGGATCGACACGCCCTGCGAGTTGTAGACCTTCTGGACTTCGCCGACCAGGTGGACCTGGACCGCGCGCTGGCCGAGGATGCGCAGCACGTCGTGCGGGTTGGTGGCACCCACGGTGAGCTTCTGGCCCACCTCGACGTGCTCGCCCTCGCTGACCAGCAGACGGGCACGCTTCGAGATCGGGAACGCCGTCTCGTCGCTGCCGTCGTCCGGGGTGACGACGATCTTCTTGGTCTTCTCGGTCTCCTCGATACGGATGCGGCCGGCCGCCTCCGAGATCGGGGCGACACCCTTGGGCGTACGGGCTTCGAAGAGCTCGACGACACGGGGCAGACCCTGGGTGATGTCGTCACCGGCCACACCACCGGTGTGGAAGGTACGCATCGTCAGCTGGGTACCGGGCTCACCGATCGACTGGGCCGCGATGATACCGACGGCCTCACCGATGTCGACGAGCTTGCCGGTCGCCAGGGAGCGGCCGTAGCAGAAGGCACAGGTGCCGACCGCGGACTCACAGGTCAGGACCGAGCGGGTCTTGACCGTCTCCACGCCGTGCGCGACGAGCTGCTCGATGAGCACGTCACCGAGGTCGACGTTGGCAGGCGCGATGACCTTGCCGTCGACGACGACGTCCTCGGCGAGCATACGGGCGTACACGCTGGTCTCGACGTCGTCCGTCTTGCGCAGGACACCGTCGGTGCCCTTGGTCGCGATCGCCAGCTTGAGGCCGCGCTCGGTGCCGCAGTCCTCCTCGCGGATGATCACGTCCTGCGAGACGTCCACGAGACGACGGGTCAGGTAACCCGAGTCGGCGGTACGGAGCGCGGTGTCCGCGAGACCCTTACGGGCACCGTGGGTGGAGATGAAGTACTCCAGCACGGAGAGACCCTCACGGAACGACGCCTTAATGGGTCGCGGGATGGTCTCGTTCTTCGCGTTCGACACCAGACCACGCATACCGGCGATCTGTCGCATCTGCATCATGTTTCCTCGGGCACCCGAGTCAACCATCATGAAGATGGGGTTCGTCTTGGGGAAGTTCGCGTTCATCGCCTCGGCAACCTCGTTGGTCGCCTTGGTCCAGATCGCGATGAGCTCCTGCGTGCGCTCGTCCTTGGTGATCAGACCGCGCTCGTACTGCTTCTGGACCTTCTCGTCCTGGGCCTCGTAGCCCTTGACGATGGCCTTCTTGGCCTCCGGGACGACGATGTCCGTGACGGCGACGGTGACGCCGGAACGGGTCGCCCAGTGGAAGCCCGCAGCCTTCAGGTTGTCGAGCGTCGCCGCCACGATGACCTTGGGGTAGCGCTCGGCCAGGTCGTTGACGATCTCGGAGAGCTGCTTCTTGCCCACCGAGTAGTCGACGAACGGGTAGTCCTCGGGCAGCAGCTCGTTGAAGAGCGCGCGGCCCAGGGTGGTGCGCAGGCGGAAGGTGTCCCCCTGCTGCCACTCCGGCTCACCCTCCTCGGCGACCGGCGGGGTCCAGCCACGCGGCGGGACGGTGCCGATCGGGAAGCGGATGTCGACCTTCGCCTGGAGCGAGAGCTCCCGGGCGTCGAACGCCATGATCGCCTCGGCGACCGAGCCGAAGGACCGGCCCTCGCCGATGACCTTGCGCTCTTCCTCGTCGGTGGTGAGGAAGAACAGACCCAGCACCATGTCCTGGGTCGGCATGGTGACCGGACGGCCGTCGGCCGGCTTGAGGATGTTGTTCGAGGACAGCATCAGGATGCGGGCCTCGGCCTGCGCCTCCGCGGAGAGCGGCAGGTGCACGGCCATCTGGTCACCGTCGAAGTCCGCGTTGAACGCGGTGCAGACGAGCGGGTGGATCTGGATGGCCTTGCCCTCGACCAGCTGCGGCTCGAAGGCCTGGATGCCGAGGCGGTGCAGCGTGGGCGCACGGTTCAGCAGCACCGGGTGCTCGGCGATGACCTCTTCGAGCACGTCGTACACGACCGTGCGGCCGCGCTCGACCATGCGCTTCGCCGACTTGATGTTCTGCGCGTGGTTCAGGTCGACCAGGCGCTTCATCACGAACGGCTTGAAGAGCTCCAGCGCCATGGCCTTGGGCAGACCACACTGGTGCAGCTTCAGCTGCGGACCGACGACGATGACGGAACGCGCGGAGTAGTCCACACGCTTACCGAGCAGGTTCTGACGGAAACGACCCTGCTTGCCCTTGAGCATGTCGCTCAGGGACTTCAGCGGGCGGTTGCCCGGACCGGTGACCGGACGGCCACGGCGGCCGTTGTCGAACAGCGCGTCGACGGCCTCCTGCAGCATCCGCTTCTCGTTGTTCACGATGATCTCGGGGGCACCGAGGTCAAGGAGACGCTTGAGGCGGTTGTTGCGGTTGATCACACGGCGGTACAGGTCGTTCAGGTCGGAGGTCGCGAAGCGGCCACCGTCCAGCTGCACCATCGGACGCAGGTCCGGCGGGATCACGGGGATGCAGTCGAGCACCATGCCGCTGGGGCTGTTGCGGGTCTGCAGGAAGGCGGAGACGACCTTGAGGCGCTTGAGCGCACGGGTCTTCTTCTGGCCCTTGCCGGTCCGGATGATCTCGCGGAGGCGCTCGGCCTCCTCGTCGAGGTCGAAGGACTCCAGGCGCTTCTGCAGCGCGGCGGCGCCCATCGCACCCATGAAGTAGGTGCCGAAGCGGTCGCGCAGCTCGCGGTAGAGCAGCTCGTCGCCCTCGAGGTCCTGGACCTTGAGGTTCTTGAAGCGGCTCCACACCTCGTCGAGGCGGTCGATCTCGCGCTGCGCGCGGTCGCGCAGCTGCTTCATCTCACGCTCGGCGCCCTCGCGCACCTTGCGGCGCACGTCGGCCTTGGCACCCTCGGCCTCGAGCTCGGCCAGGTCGGACTCGAGCTTCTTGGCGCGGGCCTCGAGGTCGGCGTCACGACGCTGCTCGATCTGCTGACGCTCGACGGAGACGTGGGCCTCCAGCGAGGGCAGGTCGCGCGTACGGCGCTCCTCGTCCACCCACGTGATCATGTAGGCGGCGAAGTAGATGACCTTCTCGAGGTCCTTCGGGGCGAGGTCGAGCAGGTAGCCCAGCCGCGACGGAACGCCCTTGAAGTACCAGATGTGGGTCACGGGAGCGGCAAGCTCGATGTGGCCCATCCGCTCACGACGCACCTTGGCGCGAGTGACCTCGACGCCGCAGCGCTCACAGATGATGCCCTTGAAGCGGACACGCTTGTACTTGCCGCAGTAGCACTCCCAGTCCCGGGTCGGACCGAAGATCTTCTCGCAGAAGAGTCCGTCCTTTTCGGGCTTCAGGGTGCGGTAGTTGATGGTCTCCGGCTTCTTGACCTCGCCGTGGGACCAGGTTCGGATGTCGTCCGCGGTCGCCAGGCCGATCCGCAGCTCGTCGAAGAAGTTGACGTCGAGCACTGTTCGTCAATCCCTCTTTCAGGGTTTGTGCCCCCTCGCGCCAGCGAGTTAGTGGGCTCTACATCATGGTCTGGGGGTCCGGGGACGGCCGGGGCTCTGCTAGAGAGCCCCGACCAGACCCGTCAGACCTCTTCGACGCTGCTCGGCTCGCGCCGGGACAGGTCGATACCGAGCTCTTCCGCAGCGCGGAAGACGTCCTCGTCCGTGTCGCGCATCTCGATGGACATGCCGTCCGAGGACAGCACCTCCACGTTGAGGCACAGGGACTGCATTTCCTTGATGAGCACCTTGAAGGACTCGGGAATGCCGGGCTCGGGGATGTTCTCGCCCTTGACGATGGCCTCGTAGACCTTCACGCGGCCGGTGACGTCGTCGGACTTGATGGTCAGCAGCTCCTGGAGGGCGTATGCGGCGCCGTATGCCTCCAGCGCCCACACCTCCATCTCACCGAAGCGCTGGCCACCGAACTGAGCCTTACCACCCAGCGGCTGCTGGGTGATCATCGAGTACGGACCGGTCGAACGGGCGTGCAGCTTGTCGTCGACCAGGTGGTGCAGCTTGAGGATGTACATGTACCCGACCGAGATCGGGTCCGGGAACGGCTCGCCGGAGCGGCCGTCGAACATCCGGGCCTTGCCCGAGGGCAGGACCAGACGGTCACCGTCACGGTTGGGGATCGTGGACTCGAAGAGACCGGCGATCTCGTCCTCGCGGGCGCCGTCGAAGACCGGGGTCGCGACGTTGGTGCCGGCGGCGACATCGTCGGCGCCGATCGCCTGCAGACGCTTCATCCAGTCCTCGTCGCCCTCGACCTTCCAGCCGCGGCTGGCGAGCCAGCCGAGGTGGATCTCGAGGACCTGTCCCGGGTTCATTCGGGACGGGACACCGAGCGGGTTGAGGATGATGTCGACCGGGGTGCCGTCCTCGAGGAACGGCATGTCCTCGACGGGCAGGATCTTCGAGATGACGCCCTTGTTGCCGTGACGGCCGGCGAGCTTGTCACCATCGGTGATCTTGCGCTTCTGCGCCACGTAGACGCGGACCAGCTGGTTCACGCCCGGGGGCAGCTCGTCGCCCTCTTCGCGGTCGAAGACGCGGACGCCGATGACCTTGCCGATCTCGCCGTGCGGGACCTTCAGCGAGGTGTCACGGACCTCACGGGCCTTCTCACCGAAGATCGCGCGGAGCAGGCGCTCCTCCGGGGTCAGCTCGGTCTCACCCTTGGGCGTGACCTTGCCGACGAGGATGTCGCCGGCGACGACCTCGGCACCGATGCGGATGATGCCGCGCTCGTCGAGGTCGGCGAGGACCTCCTCGGAGACGTTCGGGATGTCCCGGGTGATCTCCTCGGGGCCCAGCTTGGTGTCACGGGCGTCGACCTCGTGCTCCTCGATGTGGATCGAGGAGAGGACGTCGTCCTGCACGAGGCGCTGCGACAGGATGATCGCGTCCTCGTAGTTGTGGCCTTCCCACGGCATGAACGCCACGAGGAGGTTCTTGCCGAGCGCCATCTCGCCCTCGTCCGTGGACGGGCCGTCGGCGAGCACCTGGCCGGTGATCACGCGGGCGCCCTCGTCCACGACGACCTTCTGGTTGAAGGACGTGCCCTGGTTCGAGCGGGAGAACTTCGCGACCCGGTACGTGTTGTACGTGCCGTCGTCGTTGGCGACGGTGACGTAGTCCGCGGAGACCTCCTGGACCACACCGTCCTTCTCGGCCTTGATGACGTCACCGGCGTCGACCGCACAGCGGTACTCCATGCCGGTGCCGACCAGCGGGGCCTCCGCCTTGATCAGCGGAACGGCCTGGCGCATCATGTTCGATCCCATGAGCGCGCGGTTGGCGTCGTCGTGCTCGAGGAACGGGATCATGGCGGTCGCGACCGACACCATCTGGCGCGGGGAGACGTCCATGTAGTCGATGTCCGTGCCGGGCACGTAGTCGATCTCGCCGCCACGACGGCGGACCAGGACGCGGTCCTCGGCGTAGGTGTTCTCGTCCGTCAGCGGGGCGTTCGCCTGCGCGATGACGAAGCGGTCCTCCTCGTCGGCGGTGAGGAAGTCCACCTGGTCGGTGACGACACCGTCGACGACCTTGCGGTACGGGGTCTCGACGAAACCGAACGCGTTGACGCGGCCGTACGAGGCGAGCGAGCCGATCAGACCGATGTTCGGGCCTTCGGGCGTCTCGATCGGGCACATGCGGCCGTAGTGCGACGGGTGAACGTCTCGGACCTCGAAGCCGGCCCGCTCACGGGACAGACCACCGGGGCCCAGCGCGGACAGACGACGCTTGTGGGTCAGGCCCGACAGCGGGTTCGTCTGGTCCATGAACTGGGACAGCTGGCTGGTGCCGAAGAACTCCTTGATGGAGGCGACGACCGGCCGGATGTTGATCAGGGTCTGCGGCGTGATCGCCTCGACGTCCTGGGTGGTCATCCGCTCGCGGACGACGCGCTCCATACGAGCCAGACCCGTGCGGACCTGGTTCTGGATGAGCTCGCCGACGTTGCGCAGACGACGGTTGCCGAAGTGGTCGATGTCGTCGGTCTCGACGACGATCGTGGTGCCGTTCTGGCCCACGGTCTCCGTCTCGCCGGCGTGCAGCTTCACCAGGTACTTGATCGTCGCGATGATGTCGTCGACGGTCAGCACACCGGCATCGAGCGGCTGGTCCGCACCGAGCTTCTTGTTGGCCTTGTAGCGGCCGACCTTCGCGAGGTCGTAGCGCTTGGGGTTGAAGTAGAGGTTCTCGAGCAGCGTCTGCGCGGCCTCACGGGTCGGCGGCTCGCCCGGACGCAGCTTGCGGTAGATGTCGAGCAGCGCGTCGTCCTGGCCCTGGGTGTGGTCCTTCTCCAGGGTGGCGCGCATCGACTCGTACTCGCCGAACTCCTCGAGGATCTGCTCGGTCGTCCAACCGAGAGCCTTCAGGAGAACGGTCACGGACTGCTTGCGCTTGCGGTCGATGCGGACACCGACCAGGTCGCGCTTGTCGACCTCGAGCTCCAGCCAGGCACCACGGGAGGGGATCACCCGGGCGGAGAAGATGTCCTTGTCGGACGTCTTGTCGATGGAGGAGTCGAAGTAGACACCCGGCGAGCGGACCAGCTGCGACACGACGACACGCTCGGTGCCGTTGATGCAGAAGGTGCCCTTGTTGGTCATGAGCGGGAAGTCGCCCATGAAGACCGTCTGAGACTTGATCTCACCGGTCTCGTTGTTGGTGAACTCCGCGGTGACGAAGAGCGGGGCCGCGTACGTGAAGTCGCGCTCCTTGCACTCGTCGATGGAGTTCTTCGGCGGCTCGAAACGGTGGTCGCGGAAGGTCAGCGACATCGACCCGGAGAAGTCCTCGATCGGGGAGATCTCTTCGAAGATCTCCTCCAGACCGGACTTGGTGGGGACGTCTTGACCACTGTCCAGCGCAGCCTCGACGCGAGCCTTCCAGGCGGCGTTGCCGAGCAGCCAGTCGAAGCTCTCGGTCTGCAGCGCAAGGAGGTTCGGAACCTCGAGGGGCTCCTTGATCTTCGCAAAAGAGATGCGCAGCGGGGCGGTGCTGGCGCCGTTGTTCGTATTGGCAGTCGAGGCGTTGCGCGAGGCGGCCAAGAGGGGGTCCTTCCGAGGGCTCGGACTCACTACGCGCGTACCGGTCCCGCTCCGTGCATACGAGAGAAATCCCAGCTCAGTGGGTTTCCATCAGCAGTGCTCGACAGCGGGCATGCCCCTGGTGACGGGCAGGGAGCAGCTAACAGGCAGCGCAAAGGGTCAGTGTAGCCACTTGGCCCACTGATGTCCAGAGCGGATTTCCGGAGACCGGTGCGATACCAATCTCTCCCTCCGGGATCCTGTTGTTCCTCGCGTCTGGCACATCGCCTGACGCAAGGCTTCCCTCTTCGTCTTCGATCCATGCCTCGGCCTTTGGATCGATGTGACGCGCGTCCTGAGAATTGCGCGCGACGTGCCGTTCGTCAAGGCCCCTCGGCACCGGGCGGCCCCGTGGAAGCCCCTCAGCAGCCCCCCGCGACCCCTCTGAGCGGCCACCTGTGGACCGCACGACGGGGACAACGAAGATCACCATACTCGCCCCCGGCCACAGGGCAAGGCACCTGCCGGGGGAACGCCCAAGGGCGACCACCCGCATGGGTGATCGCCCTTGAGTTCGCGCTACCGGAACGTGTCCGACGGCACAGGAGAGTCAGCAGTGTCACTTGACCTCGACGGAGGCGCCGGCGCCCTTGAGGGCCTCGGCGGCCTTCTCCGCGGCGTCCTTGGCGACCTTCTCGAGGACCGGCTTCGGGGTGCCGTCGACGAGGTCCTTGGCCTCCTTCAGGCCCAGGGAGGTCAGCTCACGCACGACCTTGATGACCTGGATCTTCTTGTCACCGGCGGCGGTGAGGATGACGTCGAACTCGTCCTGCTCCTCGACGGCCTCGGCGGCGCCACCAGCGGCACCACCGGCGGCGGCAACGGCGACCGGGGCGGCGGCGGTGACGTCGAACTTCTCCTCGAAGGCCTTCACGAACTCGGAGAGCTCGATGAGGGTCATCTCCTCGAACTGGGCGAGCAGGTCGTCCTGGCTGAGCTTCGCCATGATGGCGGTCCTTCCACTAAATCGGCTGGTGCCGGATGTACATTTCGGCGGGCGTACTACGGGCCCGCTGCGACCGTGACGGACGCGAGGTCACACGCTTGCGCGTGATTACTCGGCGGCCTCGGCCTCGACGGGAGCCGGCGTACCGGCACCGCCCTGCTCGACCTTCGCGCGAAGCGCCTCCGCAGTGCGGACGAACTTCGACGGCAGGGCCTGGAAGAGCGCGGCAGCCTGGGACTGCTTGCCCTTCATGGCACCCGCCAGCTTGGCGAGCAGAACCTCGCGGGACTCGAGGTCCGCAAGCTTCTTGATCTCATCGGCGGACAGTGCCTTACCGTCAAGGACACCGCCCTTGATGATCAGGTTCGGGTTCTCCTTGGCGAAGTCACGAAGACCCTTCGCCGACTCCACCGGGTCACCGGTGATGAAGGCAACCGCCGTCGGACCAGTGAAGTGGTCGTCGAGCGTGGTGATCCCGGCCTCGTTGGCCGCAATCTTGGTCAGCGTGTTCTTCACCACGGCGTACTGGGCGTTCTCACCGAGCGAACGGCGCAGCTCCTTGAGCTGTGCCACGGTGAGACCGCGGTACTCGGTCAGCACGGCGGCGTTCGAGCTGCGGAACTGGTCCGTCAGCTCGGCAACCGCGGCAGACTTGTCGGGCCTCGCCATGAGCCTCGGCCTCCTTCCGGGTGATTCGGACCGCATAGACACGCGAAGGGACCTGGGCAAAACGAAACGCCCCGGCGCAGGCGCTCGGGGCGTGTACTCGACCGTCCGGACCAGAAGTCCTCACGGGAGTTCATCCTCAAATCACCTGCGCAGGTCGCCCGCAGCTAGCGGATCCTTCGGCCACCACACCTTCTTGCGAAGGCACAGCAACGACCAGCGGTCTTTGGCTTCTGGCTCAAGGTACGTGAAGGGGGCGCCCGGAAGCAAATCGCCTCCTGCGGGGTGGTTTGAGCGCTGCTCGGCGGGGGTGTGAGGGCCTCCGGCCGACGGCCCTTCCTTCCGGGCGGCCCGGCGCCACAAGGCGTCCAGAAGGCCCGCCAGGCGCCTGTGGGCGGGCACACGAAAAGACCGGGCCCCGCACCCTCGAAAGGGTGCGGGGCCCGGCCCGGTAACGATCGCTCGCTACGAGAACGCGTCTATCAGACGGTCTCGTCCTCCGCGAGGAGGTTGCGGGTGCGGTTGGAGTCCAGCGGGATGCCGGGGCCCATCGTCGTGGTGAGGGTCGCCTTCTTGATGTAGCGGCCCTTGGCGGCGGACGGCTTCAGACGAAGGATCTCGTCCAGCGCCGCGGCGTAGTTCTCGACCAGCTTCGTCTCGTCGAAGGAGACCTTGCCGATGATGAAGTGCAGGTTCGAGTGCTTGTCGACGCGGAACTCGATCTTGCCGCCCTTGATGTCCGTGACAGCCTTCGCCACGTCCGGGGTGACCGTGCCGGTCTTCGGGTTCGGCATCAGACCACGCGGACCGAGCACGCGGCCGAGGCGGCCGACCTTGCCCATGAGGTCCGGGGTGGCGACGACGGCGTCGAAGTCCAGACGGCCCTTCGCAACCTCGTCGATCAGTTCGTCGGAGCCGACGATGTCGGCGCCGGCGGCTTCCGCGGCCGCAGCACGGTCACCGGTCGCGAAGACCAGGACCCGGGCGGTCTTACCGGTGCCGTGCGGAAGGTTCACGGTGCCACGGACCATCTGGTCGGCCTTGCGCGGGTCAACGCCCAGACGCATGGCGACCTCGACGGTGCCGTCGAACTTGGTGGCGGAGGTGTCCTTCGCGAGACGGACGGCCTCGAGGGGGGCGTACAGGCGCTCCGCCTCGACCTTGGCGTCCGCAGCGCGGAGAGTCTTGCTGCGCTTCACTGCTTCTCCTCAGTGGTTATGGAGTCGTGGTGCGGACCAGCGCTGGTCCTCCCACGGGTACTGCCGGGGGGTGGAGACTGATCAGCCCGCGCGTCTTCGCTCGGGCTTTCTCACTCACTCGCTACGCGGTCGACCTCGCTGCGCTCGGCCGGCCACTGCGCGAACTCGCTCGTCAGCCCTCGACCGTGATGCCCATGGAACGGGCGGTGCCGGCGATGATCTTCTCGGCGGCGTCCAGGTCGTTGGCGTTCAGGTCGGGCATCTTCGTGGTGGCGATGTCACGAACCTGGTCGCGGGTGATCTTGGCGACCTTCTTGACGTGCGGCTCGCCGGAGCCCTTCTCCACGCCCGCGGCCTTGAGGATCAGCTTCGCGGCCGGCGGGGTCTTCGTCACGAAGGTGAAGGAGCGGTCTTCGTAGACCGTGATCTCCACCGGCACGACCATGCCACGCTGCGACTCGGTCGCGGCGTTGTAGGCCTTGCAGAACTCCATGATGTTGACGCCGTGCTGGCCCAGCGCGGGGCCGACCGGCGGGGCCGGGTTCGCGGCACCGGCGCTGATCTGGAGCTTGATAAGCCCCGTGATCTTCTTCTTCTTGGGAGGCATTGCTCTCTCCGGGTCCTAGTGAGAGTTTTTTTGCCTGCGCACAGAGCGCGCAGACATACCGCACCACGATAACGGGTAACATGGCTCGGCCAAAAACCGAGCAGGTCAGACCGGCTGCAAGCAGCCAATCTGACCTGTTCGGAGGCTTGTGTACCGGAAGAAACTAGTTCTTCTGGATCTGGTCGAAGCTGAGCTCGACCGGGGTCTCGCGACCGAAGATCTCGACGAGGCCCTTGACCTTCTTCGAGTCGGCGTTGATCTCGTTGATCGTCGCCTGCAGCGTCGCGAACGGGCCGTCGGTGACGGTGACCGAGTCGCCCACCTCGAAGTCCAGCACCTGGACCTCGACCTTGCGGGACGGAGCCGGCTTGCCCTCGGCCTCTGCGGCCTCGCGGGCGGCCTTCTCCTCGGCCTCCGGGGCGAGCATCTTGACGATCTCGTCCAGGGTCAGCGGGTACGGGTCGTAGGCGTTGCCCACGAAGCCGGTGACGCCGGGGGTATTGCGGACGACGCCCCAGGACTCGTTCGTCAGGTCCATGCGCACCAGCACGTAGCCGGGGAGCTTGTTCTGGCGGACGGTGCGGCGGTCGCCGTTCTTGATCTGGACGACCTCTTCCTGCGGCACCTCGGCCTGGAAGATGTAGTCCTCGACGTTGAGCGAGACGGCTCGCTGCTCGAGGTTGGTCTTCACGCGGTTCTCGTAACCCGCGTAGGTGTGGATGACGTACCACTCGCCGGGCAGACCGCGCAGCTCGTCGCGGAGGGCGGCGACCGGGTCGACGGGGGCCTGCTCCTCGGCGGGCTCCTCGGTCTCTTCCTCGGCCTCGGCCGGGGCGGCTTCGGCGGCGTCCTCGGCGGACTCGTCGGAGAGCTCGGCGTTCTCGTCCTCGACGTGGATGGCGCTCTGCTCGGCCGGCTCACCGGCGGCGTCGTCCTCGGCGTCGAGCTCGTCGACGCCGTCGGCGTTCTCGACGATCTGAAGCTCGGTGTCGTCGCCGACCTCGTCCGAGGCAGCCGGCGCGTCCACGTCGGCCGTTGCCGCCTCGACGGGCTCGACGGCGTCGTTCAGGTTCGGGTCAGACACGTGGCTGCTTCTTCCTGGCTTCAAGGGGTGGAACGTGCGAAGGGGCGGCTCTCCTGAGAGCAGCCGCCCTACGCGCGGGTTCAGCCGAAGACGTACTTGACGGCGTTCTCGAACCCATAGTCAATCACGGTCACCAGACCAATGACGATGAGGACAAAGACGATCACCACGGTGGTGTACGTCGAGAGCTGGCTCCTGGTGGGCCAGACGACCTTGCGGAGTTCCGCGACTACCTGGCGGTAAAAGAGTGCGAGGCGCCCGATGGGGCCCTTCTTCCCGCGCTTCCCGCCGCGGCGGCCCTTCTTGGCGGCCACCTCGTCCTCGGGACGACCGCTCTCAGGCGTCGCGGTGGAGCCAAGGGCTTCCGTCACTACGTCCTCACCTGAATCCGGGTCGTGGCCGTGCCGCGCCCGGTTGAGCCGCACGGCGGTGCATTTCAGTACGTACGCATGCACGCACCCTGGTGACGATGCGTGTAGCAGGGCCGAAGGGACTTGAACCCCCAACCGCTGGTTTTGGAGACCAGTGCTCTACCAATTGAGCTACGACCCTTTGTGGTTCCCCCAACGTACCGCATCCACTCGGGTGCACGGTGTGTGCACAGTGGAGTCGCCTGTGAGGGGCCAACGACGCATGAGTGTACGTGCTCCGGGGCCCAGCGTCGAACAGCCGGGGTGCGAGGCGCCTGGATGCAGCCGTGAGAGGGACGTGAGAGGGGGGTCCAGTCCGTCGCCGCAGCCGTCCGTGAAACCCGTGCGCCCGGTTCGTTCCGGGTCTGGGACGATGCCCTCATGACCGCTGCCACTCCTCCCGCACAGTCCCCCACCGACCGTCGGGTGTCGGCCCGCATCGGGTCGATCTCCGAGTCCGCGACCCTCGCCGTGGACGCCAAGGCGAAGGCCCTCAAGGCCGCCGGGCGTCCGGTGATCGGCTTCGGCGCGGGCGAGCCCGACTTCCCCACGCCCGACTACATCGTCGAGGCCGCGGTTCAGGCCTGCCGCAACCCGAAGTTCCACCGCTACACCCCGGCCGGCGGGCTCCCCGAGCTCAAGGCCGCGATCGCCGCGAAGACGCTGCGCGACTCGGGTTACGAGATCGACGCCTCCCAGGTGCTCGTCACCAACGGCGGCAAGCAGGCCATCTACGAGGCCTTCGCCGCGATCCTCGACCCGGGCGACGAGGTCATCGTCCCGGCCCCGTACTGGACCACCTACCCCGAGTCGATCCGCCTCGCGGGCGGTGTCCCGGTGGACGTCGTCGCGGACGAGACGACCGGCTACCGCGTCTCGGTCGAGCAGCTCGAGGCGGCCCGTACGCCGAACACGAAGGTGCTGCTCTTCGTCTCCCCGTCGAACCCGACCGGCGCGGTGTACACCCGGGCCCAGGTCGAGGAGATCGGCCGCTGGGCCGCCGAGCACGGCCTGTGGGTGCTGACCGACGAGATCTACGAGCACCTGGTCTACGGCGACGCCGAGTTCTGCTCGCTGCCTGTCGTGGTGCCGGAGCTGCGCGACAAGTGCGTCGTGGTCAACGGTGTCGCGAAGACGTACGCGATGACCGGCTGGCGCGTGGGGTGGATCGTCGGCCCGAAGGACGTCGTGAAGGCCGCCACGAACCTCCAGTCGCACGCCACGTCCAACGTCTCCAACGTGGCGCAGATGGCTGCCCTGGCCGCCGTCTCGGGCGATCTGACGGCCGTCGAGGAGATGAAGGTCTCCTTCGACCGCCGCCGCCGCACGATCGTCCGGATGCTCAACGAGATCGACGGCGTGCTGTGTCCCGAGCCGGAGGGCGCGTTCTACGCCTACCCGTCCGTGAAGGCGCTGCTCGGCAAGGAGATCCGTGGCAAGCGGCCCACCACGTCGGTGGAGCTGGCCGCCCTGATCCTCGACGAGGCCGAGGTCGCGGTCGTCCCCGGTGAGGCCTTCGGGACGCCGGGCTACCTGCGCCTTTCCTACGCCCTGGGCGACGAGGACCTGATCGAGGGCGTCTCGCGGATCCAGAAGCTGCTGGCCGAGGCGAAGGCGTAACGCCCGGCGCCGTGTGTGCGGAACGCGGGTCTCCGGCTGCGGCCGGGGGCCCGCGTTCCGGTTTCCGGCCTGACGTTTCGGCCGCGCCTTCGGCTTTGCATTCGCCTCAGCGCTCGTTCAGGTAATTCCCCTACCGCTTGTCACACGTATACGGCAAGATCCTGGGATGCGGCAGTCTTCCGGGGAGCAGCCCCCGTACCCCAGCGAATCCGTCCGTGACGTCCGTTTGCTGCCGAAGGCCCATCTGCATCTGCACTTCACGGGCTCGATGCGCCCCTCGACCCTGATCGAGCTGGCGGACAAGTACGGCGTGCACCTGCCCGAGGCCCTGAGCGGCGGCGAGCCGCCCCGGCTGCGCGCCACCGACGAGCGCGGCTGGTTCCGCTTCCAGCGGCTGTACGACATCGCCCGGTCCTGTCTGCGCTCCCCCGACGACATCCGGCGCCTGGTGCACGAGGCCGCCGAGGAGGACGTCCGCGACGGCTCGCGCTGGCTGGAGATCCAGGTCGACCCCACGTCGTACGCACCGCGGCTGGGCGGGCTGATCCCCGCCCTGGAGATCATCCTGGACGCGGTGGACAGCGCCTCGCGGGAGACCGGGCTGGGCATGCGGGTGCTCGTCGCCGCGAACCGCATGAAGCACCCGCTGGACGCCCGCACCCTCGCCCGCCTCGCGGTGCGCTACGCCGACCGGGGCGTGGTCGGCTTCGGGCTCTCCAACGACGAGCGGCGCGGTCTCGCCCGCGACTTCGACCGGGCCTTCGAGATCGCCCGCGAGGGCGGTCTGCTGGCCGCCCCGCACGGCGGCGAGCTGTCGGGGCCCAGCAGTGTGCGCGACTGCCTGGACGACCTGCACGCGGGCCGCGTGGGCCACGGCGTCCGCGCCGCCGAGGACCCGCGCCTGCTGCGCAAGCTCGCCGAGCGCGGTGTGACGTGCGAGGTCTGCCCCTCGTCGAACGTGGCCCTGGGCGTCTACGAGAAGCCGGGGGACGTGCCGCTGCGGACCCTGTACGAGGCGGGCGTGCCGATAGCGCTGGGCGCGGACGACCCGCTGCTCTTCGGCTCCCGCCTGGCCGCCCAGTACGAGCTGGCCCGCGAGCACCACGGCTTCACGGACGCGGAGCTGGCGGAGCTGGCGAGGCAGTCGGTGCGGGGGTCGGCCGCGCCGACGGGTGTGCGGGAGAAGCTGCTCGCGGAGGTGGACGAGTGGCTGGCTGCACCCGGCCCGGCCGGCGTCTGAGGCCCGGGGGCCCGGGGGCGGAGCCCCCGGTCACGGGAAGGGGCGGCGGGTAGGGGAAAGCGTCCCTACAGGCTGACGCCCACCGTGACCGGCTCGTTCACCAGCGTCACGCCGAACGCCGCGAACACCCCGTCCCGGACCTCCCGCGCGAGCGCGAGCAGGTCCTCGGTCGTGGCCCCGCCCCGGTTCGTCAGCGCGAGCGTGTGCTTCGTCGAGATCCGGGCCGGGCCGGCCCCGTACCCCTTCGTGAAGCCCGCCTTGTCGATCAGCCACGCCGCCGACGTCTTGGTGAAGCCGTCGCCCGCCGGGTAGGCGGGCGGCGTGACGTCCGGACCCAGCCGCTCCGCGACGCGGGCCAGGAAGGCCGCGTGCTCGGCCTCGGTGAGTATCGGGTTGGTGAAGAAGGACCCGGCGGACCAGGTGTCGTGGTCCTCGGCGTCGAGGACCATGCCCTTGCCCGCGCGCAGCTTCAGCACCGTCTCGCGGGCCGTGGCGGCGGGTACGCGCTCGCCGGCCTCGACACCGAGGGCCCGGGCGGTCTCGGGGTACTTCAGGGGCGCGGACAGCCCGCCCGCGTCCTCCAGCTCGAAGCGGACGCGCAGCACGACGTGGCGCGTGGGGTCCTGCTTGAAGCGGCTGTGGCGGTAGGAGAAGCCGCAGTCGGCGTTGGGGATGGTGACGACCTCGTCGGCACGGCGGTCGTAGGCGACGACCTCGGTGATGGTCGCCGAGACCTCCTGCCCGTAGGCGCCGACGTTCTGGATCGGGGTGGCACCGGCGGAGCCCGGCACGCCGGCCATGCACTCGATGCCGGCCAGACCGGCCTCGACGGTGCGGGCCACGGCGTCGGACCAGTTCTCGCCGGCGGCCAGCTCGAGGCGGGTGCCGTCGAGGCGGAAGCCGGTGGTGGCGATGCGCAGGGCTGTGCCCTCGAAGCCCTTGTCGGAGATGACCAGGTTGCTGCCGCCGCCGATGATCAGCAGCGGGGTGCCGCTCGCGTCGGCCTCGCGGACGACCGCGATGACCTCGTCGTCGGTGGTGGCCGTGACAAGGCGGGTCGCGGGGCCGCCGAGACGGAAGGTGGTCAGGGGGGCGAGGGGGGCGTCGTGGAGTTCCTGCACGAGCACAAGAGTACGGGGGCGCTGCGCTGGGCTTGCGGGGTGCGGTGGGTTGGACGCAGCCTGCGATCCCGTCACCGTCCGTAGTGGGTACGCGTAAGGGGCACCCGCGTTGGCGGGTGCCCCTTACGCGTCGTTACGTGCTCAGGCGAGGCGGACCGTGGCGCGGGACATGCCCAGCACCTTCTGGCCGTCGCTCTTGGCCACGAGGTCGACGCGGACCGTGCGGGCCTCGTCGTCCTTGGCCGCGACCTTGGCGCTGACCTCGATGACCGCGCCCTTGTCGTCGTTCGGCACGACGACCGGCTTGGTGAAGCGCACGCCGTACTCGACCACGGAGGCCGGGTCGCCGGCCCAGTCGGTCACCACGCGGATCGCCTCGGCCATGGTGAACATGCCGTGCGCGATGACGTCCGGCAGTCCGACCTCCTTGGCGAACTTCTCGTTCCAGTGGATCGGGTTGAAGTCGCCGGAGGCGCCCGCGTACTGCACGAGCATGGCGCGCGTCACCGGGAAGGACTGGGCGGGCAGCTCGGTGCCGACCGCCACCTCGTCGTAGGAAATCCGGGCGGTCATCACGCCTCCTCGGCGGCGCGGGCCACCAGCATCGTGTGCGCGGTCACCACGTGCTCGCCGCTCGCGTCGTGGACCTCGCCACGCACCGACAGCACGTCGTTGCCCGCCAGGGACTTGATCGACTCGATCGTGGAGGTGACCGACAGCCGGTCACCGGCGCGGACAGGGCGGGTATAGGCGAACTTCTGGTCGCCGTGCACCACGCGGTCGTAGTCCAGGCCCAGCTGCGGGTCCTGGATGACCTGCCCGGCCGCCTTGAATGTGATCGCAAACACGAAAGTCGGCGGGGCGATCACGTCCGAATGACCGAGCGCCTTGGCGGCCTCGGGGTCGCGGTACACCGGATTGGCATCGCCGACGGCCTCGGCGAATTCGCGGATCTTCTCCCGGCCGACCTCATACGGGTCGGTGGCCGGATAGGTCCGTCCGACGAAGGACTGGTCGAGCGCCATCGGCTCGGCACCTCCAGAGTGGACTGGGTGGGGATACGCCGTGAGGCCGCCCCCAAGAAATGGGGACGGCCTCACGAACGAGCCTGAGTGTTATCGCGTTTCGCGGTGCGCGGTGTGCGCCTTGCAACGCGGGCAGTGCTTCTTCATCTCCAGTCGGTCCGGGTCGTTACGCCGGTTCTTCTTGGTGATGTAGTTCCGCTCCTTGCACTCCACGCAGGCCAGCGTGATCTTCGGGCGGACGTCGGTGGCAGCCACGTGAGTGCTCCTTGACGGAATGGACGGATGAACGCATAAAAGAGTAGCCGATCGGAGGACCGACCCCACAATCGGCTACTGTGTGTAGCGGTGACCGGACTTGAACCGGTGACACAGCGATTATGAGCCGCTTGCTCTACCGACTGAGCTACACCGCTTTGATGCGAGAGAGATCCTCGCCCTCACAGGCGAGGAACCTCACACACCAGAGCCCCAATACGGAATCGAACCGTAGACCTTCTCCTTACCATGGAGACGCTCTGCCGACTGAGCTATTGGGGCGAGCGAGGAAGACATTACACGGTCTGCGGCCGAAGGTGAAATCCGTATCGGACCGCCGTACGCAGGGCCTTCTCACGGCTCTCGCCGACCCCCTCCCCGAGGGCCTCAGGGGCCACACCAGTACGACTATTGGCCGCCTCCTCGAAGCCGCCCCACCTGCGCCCTAGGCTCGGTCCAGCTGCGTGATCATGCCTCGCCACCGGCCCGGAGGAGCGCCATGCCCGACAGCCAGCCGCAGCCGCCGAGGAAGCCCGACGGCGACGCCGTCGGCCCGCCCCCGCAGGGCGGGGGTGCCTTGGTGCTCTGCGGCGCCCGGCTCGCCGACGGCCGCACCGTGGACGTCCGGCTCAGCAACGGCCGCATCGAGGCCGTCGGAACGGCCGGCAGCCTCGTGCCCGGGCCCCGCGTCGACCTCGGCGGCTATCTGCTGCTGCCCGCCCCCGCCGAGCCCCACGCGCACTGCGACACCGCGCTGACCGCCGACATCGGCGGCCCCGTCTCGTACGCCGTCGAGGACGTCCAGCGGCGCACCACGGAGGCCGCGCTGCTGCAACTCGGCCACGGCGCGACCGCGCTGCGCTCCCACGTCCGGATCGGCGACGTCCAGGGGCTGCGGTCGCTGGAGGCGGTGCTCCAGGCGCGCCGGGCGCTGCGCGGCCTCACCGACCTGACCGCCGTCGCGGTGCCCCGGCTGCTGACCGGCGCCGCCGGGGCCGACGGGCTGGCCATGCTGCGGGACGCCGTGAAGATGGGAGCGTCCGTCGTCGGCGGCTGCCCCGACCTCGACCCCGATCCGACGGGCTACGCCGAGGCCGTCCTGGACATCGCCGCCGAGCACGGCTGCGCCGTCGACCTGCACACGGACGGTGACGACCCGGTCCGGCTGGCCCGGCTGGCCGCCATGGCCGGGGGCCTGCGGCCCGGTGTCACCCTCGGTCCGTGCGGCGGCCTGGCCCGGCTGCCCCGTGAGCCGGCGCTGCGGGCGGCCGAACAGCTCGCGGCGGCGGGCGTGACCGTGGTCTGCCTGCCCCAGGGCGACTGCTGCGCGTCGGGGCCGCACCGGGGCCGGGTCTCGACCTGCGCGCCGGTGCGGCTGCTGCGGGCGGCGGGCGTCGAGGTGGCGGCGGGCAGCGGTGCGCTGCGGGACGCGGCCAACCCGGTGGGGCGGGGTGACCCCATCGAGGCCGCGTTCCTGCTGGCCTCGCGCGGCGAGCTGCGTCCCGAGGAGGCGTACGCGGCGGTCAGCGACCGGGCGCGGGCGGCGATGGGGCTGCCGGAGGTGCGGGTGGAGGCGGGCTTCCCCGCCGAGCTGCTGGCCGTGCGGGGCGGCGGCGTCGCGGGGATGCTCTCGCTCGCCTACAGCCGCCTGGTGGTCCACGAGGGGCGGGTGGTGGCCCGTACGAGCGCGGTTCGGGAGTTCCGGGACTCGCGGGCGATGGTGGCCCTGGACCTGCCCCGGCAGTCCTCGCGGGGCGGTGGCGAGCCGGGCTGAGCGGTCGCCCCGGGTGAAGTGGCCGATCTTGCCCGTGCGTCCGATGGCGGCCCGGGGCGTACGGCGTACGGTCGGAGACATGCGCATTGTCATCGCTGGTGGACATGGTCAGATCGCGCTACGGCTGGAGCGTTTGCTCGCCGGGCGCGGTGACGAGGTAGCGGGTGTGATCCGCAAGCCGGGGCAGGCGGGCGCGCTCCTCGCGGCGGGTGCCGAGCCGGTCGTGTGCGATCTGGAGTCGGCGACGGTGGAGGAGCTCGTCCGGCATCTGGAGGGCGCGGACGCCGCCGTCTTCGCGGCCGGGGCGGGGCCGGGCAGCGGCATCGAGCGCAAGGACACCGTGGACCGGGCCGCGGCCTCCCTCTTCGCCGACGCGGCGGAGGCGGCCGGGGTCCGCCGCTACGTGATCGTCTCGTCCATGGGCGCGGACCGCGAGCCGCCCGAGGGCACGGACCCGGTCTTCGCGGCCTATCTGCGGGCGAAGGGCGCGGCGGACGACGACGTGCGTTCCCGGGCCGGCCTGGACTGGACCGTCCTGCGCCCGGGCCGGCTCACGGACGACCCCGGTACGGGCCGGGTGACGCTGGCGGAGTCGACGGGCCGGGGCGAGGTGACCCGCGACGACGTGGCGGCGGTCCTGGCCGCGCTCCTCGCCGAGCCGGACACGGCGGGCCGCACGCTGGAGCTGATCGGTGGCGACATCCCGGTGGAGCAGGCGGTCAAGGCGGTCGCGGCGGGGTAGCGGGCCGGCTGCCGCCGATTCGCCGCCGCCGGAAAACGAAAGGACCCCCGACCAGAAGGTCGGGGGTCTCGTTCCGTGGCGGCGCCAGGGTTCGAACCTGGGTAGGCTGAGCCGGCAGATTTACAGTCTGCTCCCTTTGGCCACTCGGGCACACCGCCAAGGGTCGCTGCCTGGATTCCCACCTCGCGGCGGTTGTCCGTGGCAACGACGTAAACCATACCCGATGACCAGGGGTGGTCCGCCACTCGATTCGCGGCCCCTCGATCGGGCCCCGGGTGGCTAGGCTGGCAGCGGCCCTCCGGGGCCGTACCCCTGATGGATCTACGTACGAGGAGCCAACTCAATATGGCCGACTCCAGTTTCGACATCGTCTCGAAGGTCGAGCGGCAGGAGGTCGACAACGCCCTCAACCAGGCCGCCAAGGAGATCTCGCAGCGCTACGACTTCAAGGGCGTCGGCGCCTCGATCGCCTGGTCCGGCGAGAAGATCGAGATGCGCGCCAACGCCGAGGAGCGGGTCAAGGCGGTTCTCGACATCTTCGAGACCAAGCTGGTCAAGCGCGGTATCTCGCTGAAGTCGCTGGACGCGGGCGAGCCGCAGGCCTCCGGCAAGGAGTACAAGATCTTCGCCTCGATCGAGGAGGGGATCTCGCAGGAGAACGCGAAGAAGGTCGCCAAGATCATCCGCGATGAGGGCCCGAAGGGCGTCAAGGCGCAGGTCCAGGGCGACGAGCTGCGCGTCAGCTCCAAGAGCCGTGACGACCTCCAGGCCGTCCAGGCGCTCCTCAAGGGCAAGGACCTGGACTTCGCGATCCAGTTCGTGAACTACCGGTAAGTACACGGCAGTTCAGGCCGCCTCGATGCGGGCTCCGGCCCGCGGGGACGCTGTCGTCGGGGAGGGCACAGCGAGGGGCGTCGTCGGGTCCGTCTCGACGACCGCCCTGGTGGTGTCCTCCCTCGCGCGACGGGACGTACGCGTGTCCATGGTTATGATCACCGCAAGGCGGGGTCGTAGCACAGAGGTAGTGCGCCTACACGTCATGGAGGAGGACGTCGGTTCGAATCCGGCCGCCCCGCCCCTTCGGTCTTCACGTGCGTCGGCGCTGGCGCCGGGTCTGCGTCTTAATCTGCGCAGATGATCGACCAAGAAGAGCCGAGCGGCATCGTCGTGAACGCGGGGGCTACCGGCCCGAGTTCGATCCTGCTGCGTTTCTGCGAACCCAGCCGCCCCTTCCCGGAGTACGAAGACGATCCGGTGCTCGACTTCCTCGCGCGAGCGCGAGGTGAGCGGGTGAGCGCCGAAGTGTCCGTCCGTACGTTGCGGGGTGACGGCCTCGGCGCCTTCCTCGACGAACTGGCCGAGGACTCCCGCGGATGGGACGGAGCGCGTACGTGGCGATCCCTTGAGCACGAACTGACGCTCTCGGCCACGCATGGCCCTGGAGGGTACGTCCGTCTGACATGGGGACTGCACTCCCGGCCCCCCGCCGAGGAGTGGAGTTTCGAGACCACCACGGTGCACGCGGCGGGCGAGGACATGCGCAACCTCGCCGGCGAGGTCCGTGCCTTTTTCGCGAGCGTCTTCTGACGCCCGCGGCGTCGACGGGGGTGCGGACGACGGGCCAGGGGTGGCGCTTCCGTCGCCTGGCCGTCCAGGCGGTGTGGACGACGGGCCAGGGCCCGCTGGTCCTGACGCAGAAGGCGGAGGCGACCAGGCGGGGGCTGACGGGCCGTGCGGCCAACCAGGGTCCGTCCGACGGGCCTTCGCGGCGGAAGCCTCAGTCGGGGGCCGTGGACAGCTCTTCGGCGACCTGCCAGATGACTTCCGCCCATTTGGCGGCCGTTCGCGCCGCCCCCGCATCCCCTACCTGCTCGAACAGGCCCGCGGCCAGCAGGAAGTTCTCGAACGCCTCGTCCAGCAGGCCTTGGTGGGCCAACGCCTGGGCCAAATGCTCCAGTTCCATGGCCAGCCCATGGTCGTCCCCGGTCTCCGCGAACAGCTCGGCCGCCTCGGTGTGGGCCTCGGCGGCCTTGGTCCACTTCTCCTGCTTCTGCCGGACCAGGCCGATGTTTCCCTTGACCTTCGCCTGGCCGTGGCGGTCACCCATGCGCTCGAATATCTCCAGGGCCGCCTCCTGGGAAGCGCGCGACTTTCCGTACTTCCCGACCATGAAGAGCCCGACCCCGAGGTTGCCCAGCTCGATCGCCAGCGGATGCGGGGCATCCAGCTGCCGCATGAGGGAGACCGCCTCGGTGTGGGCGGCGACAGCCTTCTTCAGCTTTCCGTCGTCGCGCAGCGCCATCCCCAGGCCGCCCAGCGCCTGGGCATAGCCGAGCCGGTCACCCGAAGTGCGGTAGATCTTCGCCGCGCGACGGTGGATCGCGGCCGCTTCCCCCGCTCTTCCCATCGCGGTCAGCGTTTCCCCGATGTTCGACAGTGCCTGCGCGGCCCCGTGCTCGTCACCCAGTCGCCGAAAAATCTTCTCGGCTTTCGCGTGGGCGTCGACCGCCTCCTCGAAACGCCGCAGGTCGTACAGCGTCAGGCCGAGATTGTTCAGGGCACTGGCCCGGCCGCGCGGGTCTTTGCGCTTCCGGGACAACGTGATCGCCCTGGCATGCGCGCGCACGGATTTCTTGAGCTTCCTCAGGTCGCGGTAAACGAGTCCGAGCCTGGTCAGGAGGATGGCCTCATCGCCCGGCTCCTTGAGTTCCCGGCTCGACCTGACAGCGGCGGCGAGGAGGGCGACGGCGTCGTCAAGGTAGCGGAAGTCCCGCAGGAACGGCGAGATGTGCAGGGCGATCGCCACGCACACCACGTGGTCACCGCCCCGGTGTGTCGTCAGCGCCACGGCCATGAGCGAATGGCGCTCGGTCTCCAGCCAATCCAACGCATCGGCACGGCCCTTGAAGCGGCTCTCCGCAGGCTGCACGTCATCCCCGTTGACGAACGCGCGGTCTTTCGCGTCGAGACTGACCCCGCAGTAGTGGAGCCAGAGACGATGCAGACTGTCACCCCCATCACTGTCACCGCCCTCCGCCCCAAGGCAATCGGCGGCGTACAAGCGGACAAGGTCGTGCAGGCGCCAGCGACCGTCCGTGCGGCCGAGCGCGACCAAGTGCATGCGGGCGAGGTCGTCCAGGAGCCGCTCGGCCTCCGGGATGCCGGAACCGTTCAACTGGGCCGCGGCCTCTGTCGAGAAGTCCGGGCCGGGGTTCAGACAGAGCAACCGGAACAACCGGGCCTGGCCCGGGGAGAGCTGTGCGTAGGAGAGGTCGAAGGCCGCCCGTACGGCACGCTCCTCGCGGCTCAGAGTGTCCAGCCGCGAGCGACCGTCCTCCAGGGCCTCGCGAATGGACGACAACGGCCGGTTGGGCCTGTCCACGAGGAGCGAGGCCACGATGCGCAACGCCAAGGGCAGACCGTCACAGAGCTCGGTGAGCCGCCTGGCGTCCTGCGGTGCGTCACCCACCCTCGTATCGCGTTCACAGGCCTGCCGGAGGACGTCCCGGAGCAGCGTGACGCCGGCGTCGGCGGGAAGCAGCCCGAGCCTGTGCGGTCGGGCGTCCAGCCCGGCCAGCGTGTGGCGTGACGAGATGAGGACGGCGGTGCCTTTGTCGCTCGGCAGGAGGTGCCGTACGTCCTCTTCGCTCGACGCGTTGTCCAGCACCATCAGCACTCGTCGACCGGCTTCGGCCCGTGCGGCGAGGACGGTACGGAAGAGCTGTGAGCGTTCGGGCAGCTCGGGTGGAACGTGTTCGCTCGGCACCCCGAGGGCGTGCAACAGGGTGACGAGCGCCTGGGACGGCGCGACCCGCCGCGCGCTGTCGTATCCGAAGAGGTCGACGAACAGGACCCCACCGGGAAACCAGCCGGGTTGCCGCAGGGCATGCCCCGCGGCCTGGAGCACCAGCTCGGTCTTGCCGACGCCGGCCGGCCCCGTCACGACCGCCACCGGCACCCGGTCTTCCGTGGACGGGGCCAAACCCTCGACGAGGTCGTGGACTTGCCGGTCACGTCCCACAAAGGTGGTGGAACACGGAGGCAGCCCCGCGAGCGCCGGCGAAGGCCGGTCCGGAAGGCTGAACGTGACGCCGATGTCCCGGCCCTGGATCACCTGCTCGGCGCGCCCGCCGAACTCGTTGTGTGTCGTCACCTCGGCCCCTCAGCCGGCCGGGGCAGGGTCGAACTGTCGCAGCCAGGCCGTGTCCCCGCCGCCGGCTGTGGCCACGACGCCGGCGACCAGCCAGATGGCCGCGGGGAGGAACGCGTCCCCCAACTCGTCCATGGCGTCGTCGACCGTGCCGCCTGGGGCGTCGGCGTGGCCGATGAGACCGGCCAGCACCAGCACCGCCCGCTCGGCGTCGGCACCGAATGCGTCCCGGATCCATTCCACGGCACGCCCGGCTTCCCGTGGCGCGAGCCCGGCCTCGCGCGCGCCGACGAGCCAGCCGAAGACGACGGCCACGAAGGTCGCCCCGAAGTAGCCCGCCGCCTCTGGACCTTCCAGGTCGCTGATGCGTTCCAGGCCGACGTGCACGCGCAGGGCCATGCGCGGGTCCTGGCACTCGACGATCGAGCCGACAAGCGGCTCCAGAAGGTCCGCGGCCTCAGCAAGCGGGGCGACGTCCAGCGGGGCCTCGGCGGCGGCGCCCACGTCCCCGCAGTCCTGCCCGGTGACACGCACCGGTTCCTGGAATCTCTCCCGGAAGGCAGCCAGTCGGTCTTCCAGTGTCCGGGATATCGCGTGCCCCTCCTCCCCGCCCGGCCCGGAGCGCCCCTTTTGCACCTTGCGCAGCGCCTCTTGCCGCACGAGTCGACGGCGCTCGGCCCAGCGTGCCTCGTCCCGGGCAGCCGCCTTCTTCCGAGCGTTCTTCTTCTTGGGCACCGCGGCCCCCCTGAGCCGTACCGATCGAACAGGCACGACCCTTCCACAAGCCGTCGGCCGGCGCCTAAGACTTCACCTGCCTCGTCAGCGCGACGCGAACGGCCGGTCCGTGGGGACGATTTCGCGGCCGAGCGGCATCAACGAGATGGGGATCAGCTTGAAGTTGGCGATGCCCAGCGGGATGCCGATGATCGTGACGCACAGGGCGATACCCGTGACGATGTGGCCGAGCGCCAGCCACCAGCCCGCGAAGACGAACCAGATGACGTTGCCGATCAATGACCCCGCGCCGGCATCGCGTCGTTCGACCGTCGTACGGCCGAAGGGCCACAGGGCGAAAGCGGCGATGCGGAACGAGGCGATGCCCCAGGGGATGGTGATGATCAGGACGCAGCAGATCAGGCCCGCGAGGACATAGGCGAGTGCCATCCAGAGGCCACAGAGAACCAGCCAGATGACATTCAGGACAAACTTCATATTCAACAGCCTTCCACGCAACTGGCTCCTTGGCCACTGAGACGCCTGGGCGCCGGCCCGTGGTTGCCGCTACCCGCGGGCGGCGGCCTTACGCACTGGCTGCGCCCCGCGTCACGCGCGCGTGGTCCGTCGGCCGGGGGCCGTCGGCACTACCCCCGGTGGCCCGCCATCCGCTCCAGGCGGCTGATGCGCTCCGCCATCGGCGGGTGGGTGGAGAACAGCTTGGACATGCCCCCGCCCGCGCGGAACGGGTTCGCGATCATCATGTGGCTCGCGGTCTCCAGGCGGGGCTCGGGCGGCAGGGGCAGCCGCTTCGTGCCGGCGTCGAGTTTGCGGAGGGCGTCGGCGAGGGCGAGGGGGTCGCCGGTGAGGCGGGCGCCGGAGGCGTCGGCCTCGTATTCGCGGGAGCGGCTGACGGCGAGCTGGATGACGGACGCGGCGATCGGGCCCAGCAGCATGATCATGACCATGCCGATGAGGCCGGGGCCCTCGTCGTCGTCCGAGCGGCCGAAGGGGATCAGCCAGGCGAAGTTGACCAGGAACATCACGACCGAGGCGAGCGCGCCGGCCACCGAGGAGATGAGGATGTCGCGGTTGTAGACGTGGCTGAGTTCATGGCCGATGACGCCGCGCAGCTCGCGCTCGTCGAGGAGGCGCAGGATGCCGTCGGTGCAGCAGACGGCGGCGTTGCGCGGGTTGCGGCCGGTGGCGAAGGCGTTGGGGGCCTCGGTCGGGGAGATGTAGAGGCGGGGCATCGGCTGGCGGGCGGCGGTGGAGAGCTCGCGGACCATGCGGTAGAGCTGCGGGGCCTCGAACTCGCTGACCGGCCGGGCGCGCATCGCGCGCAGGGCGAGCTTGTCGCTGTTCCAGTAGGCGTAGGCATTGGTGCCGAGCGCCACGAGGACGGCGACGATCAGGCCCGTACGTCCGAAGAGGCTGCCGATGACGATGATGAGTGCGGACAGCCCACCGAGGAGTACGGCGGTCTTCAACCCGTTGTGCCGGCGGTGCACGGTACGCCCTCCAAATGGTGCGGCAGGGGAACCCTTTGCTCGGTGCTGCCACCTTGCGCTTCCACGTTCCAGTGGAACCTTCCGAACTGGTCAACGCCAGATGAAGGTGGCTGGTTCCCCTGCGCACGCCGCGCGCGCACCGGCCGTGCACCGGGTGGCGCGCCGGCCGCCCGTAGGGCCGTACGGGTGACCGTGCGGAGGGCCTACGGGCGGTTCCGAGCCGCGTTACAGCAGGGTGCCGGAGGCGAAGCGCAGGACGAGCTGCGGGGCGCCGGAGAGGGCGATGCCGAGGACGGCGGCGAGGGCGATCGCCGTGGCCAGGGGGGCCGGGACGCGCAGCCGCTGACGGCCCTCGGCGGCCTCCGCCTCGTCCGGCGAGGCGACCTCGTCCGGCGCGCGGAAGAGGACCGCCGTCCACTGGAGGTAGTAGTAGAGGGCGACCACGACGTTGATCGCCATGACGACCGCCAGCCAGCCCAGGCCCGCGTCGACGGCCGCCGAGAATACGGTGACCTTGGCGAACAGGCCGATGATCCCCGGCGGCAGTCCGGCCAGGCAGAGCAGGAAGAAGCCCATGGCCAGGGCGGCGAGCGGGCGGCGGGCGTAGAGGCCCCGGTAGTCGGTGACGCGGTTGGCGGGGCGCGTACGGGCGACGAGCGCGGCCACGGCGAAGGCACCGAGGTTCACGACGGCGTACATCAGCGCGTACGCGACGGTGGAGCCGATGGCGTGGGCCGGGTCGTCGGTGTACGCGGCGGCGGCGATCGGCACCAGCAGGTAGCCCGCCTGGCCGACGGAGGACCAGGCCAGCAGGCGCACGGCGCTGTGGGCGCGGTCCGCGCGCTGGCGCAGCGCGGCGGCGTTGCCCACGGTCATGGTGACGGCGGCGAGGACGGCGAGGGCCGGGCCCCAGATGTCGGAGTACGAGGGGAAGCCGACGACGGTCACGAGGATGAGGCCGGTGAAGCCGACGGCCTTGCCGATGACCGACAGATAGGCGGCGATGGGCAGCGGGGCGCCCACGTAGGTGTCGGGTACCCAGAAGTGGAAGGGCACGGCCGCGGTCTTGAAGGCGAAGCCGACGAGGGTGAGGGCCACGCCCGCCTGGGCGAGGGTCTCCAGGCGCGGGTCGACGTCGGTGAGGGCCTGGGCCACCTCGGTGAGGTGCAGGGTGCCGGTGGCCGCGTAGACGAAGCTGACGCCGAGCAGCATGACGGCGGTCGCGGTGACCGAGGAGAGGAAGAACTTGAGCGCCGCCTCCGAGGAGCGGCGGTCGTCGCGGCGCAGGCCGACGAGGGCGAAGGCGGGCAGCGAGGCGACTTCGAGGGCCACGACGAGGGTCGCGAGGTCCCGGGAGGCGGGCAGCAGGGCGGCGCCGGCGGCGGAGGACAGCAGCAGGAACCAGTACTCGCCGGAGGGGAGTTTGAAGTCGGTGAGCGTACTGACGGACAGCAGCGCCGTCAGCAGGGCGCCGCCGAGCACCAGGAACTGGATGACGAGGGTGAAGTGGTCCGCCGTGTAGCTGCACGCGCGCGTGCCGGTGCTCAGGCAGAAGGTGGAGCGGTCACCGTCGTGCAGGGGCAGCAGGGAGAGCCCGGCCAGCAGCAGTCCGCCGATCGCGATCCCGCCGAGGAGGGGCTTGTGCTCCTGGGGGAGGAAGAGGTCGGCGACCAGGATGACGAGCGCCACCACCGCGGTGATGGTGGGCGGGGCGATGGCGAGCCAGTCGACGGACTGGACCAGGGAGCCCATCAGTTGCCTCCTCCGAGGAGCTGCTGAACGGCCGGGTCGGTGAGGCCGAGGAGGGCCGCGGGCCAGAGTCCGGCGAGGACGGTGAGGACGACGAGCGGGGTCCAGGCGGCGAACTCGTACGTCTGGACGTCGGGGAGCGACGTCGGTGCCGGTGCGGAACCGCCACCGTGGCCACCGGTGTGGCCGCCGCTCTCGCCGTCGCCTCCCATGCAGACCCGGCGCACGACGATCAGCATGTACGCGGCGGTCAGCAGGGTGCCGAAGCCGGCGATGGCCATGAAGGTGAGGTAGGCGGGGCGGCTGAGGCCCTCGGCGGGCTCGAAGGAGCCGAACATCGCGAGCATCTCGCCCCAGAACCCGGCGAGGCCGGGCAGGCCGAGCGAGGCGACGGCGCCGAAGGCGAGGAGCCCGCCGAGGCGGGGTGCCTTGCCGTAGAGCGCGGCGCCGCTCGCGCCGGAGAGCCGGTCGAGGTCGCTGGTGCCGTAGCGGTCCTTGACGGCGCCGACGAGGAAGAACAGCAGGCCGGTGATGAGGCCGTGGGCGATGTTGGCGAACAGCGCGCCGTTCACACCGGTGGGCGTGAGGGTGGCGATACCGAGGAGCACGAAGCCCATGTGGCCGACGGAGGAGTAGGCGATCAGGCGCTTGAGGTCGCCGCCGGCGCCGCTGCGGGCGAGGGCGAGGCAGACCAGGGAGCCGTAGATGATGCCGACGACCGCGAAGGCGGCGAGGTAGGGCGCGAAGGTGTGCACGCCGTCGGGGGTGATGGGCAGCAGGATGCGGACGAAGCCGTACGTGCCCATCTTCAGCAGGACGCCCGCGAGGAGCACCGAGCCGACGGTGGGGGCGGCGGTGTGGGCGTCGGGGAGCCAGCTGTGCAGGGGCCACATGGGGGCCTTGACGGCGAGGCCGACGCCGATGGCGAGCACCGCGACGAGCTGGGTGGTGTGGCTGAGCCCGGAGCCGTTGTCAGTGGCGAGTGCCACCATGTCGAACGTGCCGCCCTTGATGCCGATGAGGAGGAGGCCGAGCAGCATCACGACGGAGCCGAGCAGGGTGTAGAGGATGAACCGCCAGGCCGCGCGCTCGCGGCCGTCACCGCCCCAGCGGGCGATGAGGAAGTACATCGGGATGAGCACCATCTCGAAGGCGAGGAAGAACAGCATCAGGTCGAGGACGGCGAAGGACGCGAGGGTGCCGGACTCGAGGACGAGGATCAGTGCGACGAATGCCTTCGGTGACGGGCCGTCGGGCATTTTGACGTAGCTGTAGAGCGCGCTGAGGAAGGTCAGCAGCGCGGTCAGCACGAGGAGGGGGAGCGAGACGCCGTCCACGCCGAGGTGGATCCGGATGCCGAGGGCCGGGATCCAGCTGATGTCGGTGGTCGCCTGCATCCTGGCGGGGTCGTCGTGGTCGAAGCCGGCGGCCAGGGCGACGGACAGCGCGAGCACGGCGCCCGTGACGGTGACGCCGTGCCGGAGCACGGCCTGGTCGGGGCTCTTGCCCTTGAGGCCGGGAGGGGCCGGGAGCAGGGCGGCGACGGCTCCGAGGAGGGGGAGGACGACGATCGCAGCGAGGAGGATCTGCATGACGGTATGACTCACGGTCAGGCTCCGGTGGCTACGAGAACGGCGGCGACGGCCAGGACGACGGAGCCGGCGAGCAGGGCGCCGAGATAGGTCTGCACATTGCCGGTCTGGGCCCGGCGGACGGCCCAGCCCAGCAGGCCGGGGGCCGCGCCCGCGCCGCGTACGTACGTGTCGACGACCTCGCGGTCGAGGAAGTGCGCGAGGCGGGCGCCGGCGCGCACGGGCCGGACGAACAGGGCGCTGTACGCGGCGTCCAGGTGGAAGCCGACGGCGGCGTGGCGGTGCAGGGGGCCGAGGAGGAGCCGGCCGGGGTCGGCCGGGTCCTGGGCGGAGGCGATGTTTCCGTAGGCGGCCGTGTGGCTGGCGACGGCCTCCTCCTCGGAGACCGCGGGGGCGGCGTCCGGGTCGGCGGCTACGGCGCCCATGGGCGTGCCGGCGGCGAGCGCGGCGGTCCGCCGCCAGGCCGCCCAGACGGCGAGCGCGCCGACGAGGGCGCAGCCGGTGCCGAGGACGGAGGTGGTGAGGGTCGGGGTGAGGGAGTGCCCGTCGAACCAGTCGGGGAGCTTCCAGGCGGCGAGGCCGAGCGCGAGGGCGGGGACGAACAGGACCCAGAGGGTGGCGTTCATGACGACGGGCTGCTTGCCGTGGTCGGCGGCCTCGGTGCCGCGGCCGTGGAAGGCCAGCAGCCACAGCCGGGTGGCGTAGCCCGCGGTGAGGAGGGCGGTGAGCAGTCCGGCGATCAGGACGATCCAGCCCACCGCGCCCGGGATGCCACTGGCGTCCCCGGTGGCGGCGTGCTCGGCCGCGCCGAGGACGGCTTCCTTGGAGAAGAAGCCGCTGAACGGGGGGATCGCGGCGAGGGCGAGGAGGGCGACGGTCATCGTCCAGTAGGCGTCGGGGATGCGCTTGGTGAGGTGGCCCATGCGTGCCATCGCGGCCAGCGAGTTCGTGCCGGCGGCGTGGATGATCACGCCTGCCCCGAGGAAGAGGAGCGCCTTGAACGCACCATGGGTGATCAGGTGGAAGACGGCGGCACCGCGGTCGCCGACGGCGAGGGCGCCGGTCATGTAGCCGAGCTGGCCGACGGTCGAGTAGGCGAGGACGCGTTTGATGTCGTCCTGGGCGAGGGCGGCGAGCGCCGAGCCGATCATGGTGATCGCGGCCATCGCGGCGAGCACGACCAGCGCCGCGGTGGAGGCGGCGAAGACGGGCAGGAGCCGGGCGATGAAGTAGACACCGGCGGCGACCATCGTCGCGGCGTGGATCAGCGCGGAGACGGGCGTGGGGCCGGCCATCGCGTCGGGCAGCCAGGTGTGCAGCGGGAACTGCGCGGACTTGCCCGCGACTCCGGCGAGGAGCAGCAGCGCGATGAGGGTGGGGTGGTCGAGCCCGTCACCGGAGACGGCGGCGGTCAGGATGCCGTTGATGCGGAACGTTCCGGCGTCGGCGGCCAGCGCGAGGATGCCGATCAGGAAGGGGACGTCGCCGAGCTTGGTGACCAGGAAGGCCTTGAGGGAGGCGGCGCGGGCGGCCTCGGTCTCCCAGTAGTGGCCGACGAGGAAGTACGAGCAGACGCCCATGATCTCCCAGCCGACCAGCAGCACCATCAGGTCGCCGGAGTAGACGACGAGCAGCATCGCGGCGGTGAAGAGGGAGACCAGGGCCGCGTAGGAGGGGTAGCGGGGGTCGTCGCGCAGGTAGGCGGTCGAGTAGAGCTGTACGCAGGACGCGACGACGCCGACGAGGACCGCGACGAGCACGGCGAAGCCGTCGAGGTGCAGGGCGAGGTCGATGGGCACGGACCCGGTCGGGGTGAGCCGGGTGGCGGCGTCGATGTCCTCGCCGCCGCCCTGCTGCCAGGCGACGACGACGGCGAGCACGGCCGCGGCGAGGGTCGGCAGGACGGCCAGCGGTCGTACGAAGCCGGGGGCGCAGCGGCCGAGCAGGATGCCGGCGACGGCACCGAGGAAGGGCAGCAGCGGGACGAGGACGGCGGTGGTCGTGGTCGTCACGCGACGGCCTCTGCCTTCTTGTCGGGGCCGTTCGGCCGGTCGCCGGGGCCGGCCGCGTCCACGGCGGCGTCCGTGTCGGCCGCGTAGCGCTCGGCGTCCTCGCCCTCGTTGAGGTCGCGGAGCCGGTCGACGTCGGCGGTGCCACGGTTGCGGTACACGAGCAGCACGATCGCGAGACCGATGCCGATCTCGGCGGCGGCGATGGCGATGGTGAAGAGGGTGAGCGCCTGTCCGGCGTGGAGCGTGTCGCGCAGCCACACGTCGAAGGCGACGAGGTTGAGGTTGACGGCGTTGAGCATCAGCTCGACGGACATCAGGACGAGGATCGCGTTGCGCCGGGCGAGCACGCCGTAGAGGCCGACGGCGAAGAGGAGGGCGGCGAGGACGGCGGGGTAGACGAGATGCATCAGCGCTCGCCCCCCTTGCCGGGCTGCTTGTCCGAGCCGCCGTCGATGTCGCGGCGGGAGAGCACGATCGCGCCGACGAGGGCGGCGAGCAGCAGCACGGACAGCGCCTCGAAGGGCAGCACCCAGTACCGGAAGAGGCTCTCGCCGGAGACCTTGGTGGAGCCCTGCACGGCGCCGTCGAGATCGATCCAGGTGGCGCGGAAGGCGTCCACGACCACCCAGACGAGCGCGGCGGCCGCGGCGAGGGCGACCGCGAGGGCGGTCCAGCGGTTGCCGGAGTCCGCGTCCGGGGAGCGGCCGATGGGGGCCTTGGTGAGCATCAGCCCGAAGAGGAGGAGGACGACGACGGAGCCGACGTAGATCAGCACCTGCACCCAGGCGATGAACTCCGCCGTGAGCAGCAGGTACTCCACGGCGAGCCCGCCGAGCGCCGCCACCAGCCACAGGGCGGCGTGCACCAGCTGCTTGGTGGTGACGGTGACGACGGCGGCGCCGAGGGTCACGATGCCGACGAGCACGAAGAGGATCTCGACGCCGGTCGGGGAGAGGAAGCCGTGGGCGTCCGCGGCGAGCGCGGTGACGTCGGCGGTGCCGGTCATGCCTCGTCCTCCTGCTGCTTCTCCGCCTCGGCGGCTTGTTGCGCGGCCAGCTTCTCGGCCGTCTTCCGGGCCGCCGCGAGCTCCTTCGGCTCCTCGGCCGCCGGGTCGAGCGCGGGCGGCTCCGGCACGGTCCACATCCATTCGCGGAGCTTGTCGCGCTCATGGGTCAGTTCGTGGATGTCGGTCTCGGCGTACTCGAACTCCGGCGACCAGAACAGCGCGTCGAAGGGGCACACCTCGATGCAGATGCCGCAGTACATGCAGAGCGAGAAGTCGATCGCGAAGCGGTCGAGCACATTGCGGCTGCGCTCCCGCCCGCCCGGCGCGGCCGGGGGCACGGTCTCCTTGTGGGAGTCGATGTAGATGCACCAGTCGGGGCACTCACGGGCGCACAGCATGCAGACCGTGCAGTTCTCCTCGAACAGGCCGATCACCCCGCGGGTGCGGGGCGGCAGCTCGGGCTGTACGTCCGGGTACTGGTCGGTGATCGAGCGCCGCGTCATCGTGCGCAGGGTGACGGCGAGGCCCTTGGCGAGGCCGGAACCGGGAATCCCCATTACTGGATCACCACCTTGATCACGCCGGTCAGCGCGATCTGCGCGAGAGCGAGCGGAATGAGTACGGTCCAGGCCAGCTTCTGCAGCTGGTCCTCACGGAGCCGGGGATAGCTGACCCGTAGCCAGATGACGACGAAGGCGAGCAGCGCCGTCTTGAGCAGGGTCCACACGGGGCCGAGGCCGTCGGCCCCGAAGGGCCCGTGCCAGCCGCCGAGGAAGAGGACGGTCGTCAGCGCGCAGAGCACGACGATGCCCACGAACTCCGCGAACAGGAAGAGCGCGAAGCGCAGGCCGGTGTACTCGGTGTACGCACCGAAGATGATCTCGGAGTCGGCGACCGGCATGTCGAACGGGGGCCGCTGGAGTTCGGCGAGCCCGGCGGTGAAGAAGACGACGCCGCCGACGATCTGCCAGGGCACCCACCACCAGTGGAAGGCCTCCAGGATGCCGGGCAGCGACAGCGTCCCGGCCGCCATCGCGACGGAGGCCGCGGCGAGCAGCATCGGCAGCTCGTACGCCATCAGCTGCGCGGCGGTCCGCAGACCGCCGAGCAGGGAGAACTTGTTGGCCGACGCCCAGCCGGCCATCAGCGAGCCGAGCACGCCGATGCCCAGGACGGCGAGGACGAAGAAGATCCCGGCGTCGATGAACTCACCGACGGCGTCGCCCGGCCCGACCGGGATCACGACCAGTACGAGGAGGTAGGGCAGCAGGGCGACGGCCGGCGCGAGCTGGAAGATCCGCCGGTCCGCGCCCGCGGGCACGACGTCTTCCTTCTGCGCGAACTTCACGGCGTCCGCCATGAGCTGCGCCCACCCGTGGAACCCACCGGCGTACATCGGCCCGAGCCGGCCCTGCATGTGGGCCATCACCTTGTGCTCGGTCTGCCCGAGGACGAGCGGCAGCACGAGGAAGGCGACGAACACGGCGGCCAGGCGGACGGCCACGTCGAGGATGTCGCTCACGCGGGGTGGCCTCCTGCCGGGTCGTCGTCTCGGGTGTCGCGGTCGCGGTCGCCGTCGCCCTTCGGCGGGTCGGCTGCGCCGGGCTCGGGGCGGTCGGCTTCGCCCGGCGGCGGTTCGGCGGCGCCGGGCTCGGCCTCCGGGGTCGGCTCAGCCGCAGGCTCAGCCTGCGGCGTGGCGTCCTTGGGGGCTCCGGCCTCGGGGCCGGGCTCCCCCGGTGTCTGGTTCGGTGTCTCGTCGAACGCGGGGCGGGCGTGGTGCCACGGGGCGTCGGCCGAGCGCGGCGTCGGGCGCGGGCGTTCGGCGGCGGGCGTCCCGGCCTCGGCAGGCGGCGTGGCCTGGCTCGCGGAGCCTTCGCTCGCGCTGCGGCTGCGACGGGCGGGCGTACCGGCCGCGGTGGCGGTGTCGGGAGTTCCGGCCGTCGGTTCCGCCTGCTGGCTCACAGAGCCTTCCGCACCGGCCGCCTCGGCCGCGGGAGCGGCCTGGCTCGCCGAGCCCTCGCTCACGCTGCGGCTACGGCGGGCGGGCCGCTCGGGAGCCGCTGCCGGGGTGCCGGCCGCCGGTTCCGTCTGGCTCGCCGAGCCGGCGGCCACGCTGCGGGTGCGCCGGGCCGGACGGTCGGCGGCTGCGGCACCCGCGGCGCGGGGGCCACGGGCCGGACGGGCGGGGGCGGGCGGGAGCTGGCCCTTGAGGGGGCCCCACTCGTTGGGATCGGGGACGCCCGGCGGGAGCATCTGGCGGCGCTTGGGGCCGCCGCCCTCGGTCTCGCCCGGTTCCTTGGCCCCGGGCCACGCCTTCGCGACCCGCGCCGCGAGCACGAAGTCCTTGCGCAGCGGGTGCCCCTCGAAGCCCTCGGGCAGCAGCAGCGGCACCAGGTGCGGGTGACCGGTGAAGTCGACGCCGAACATCTCGAACGTCTCGCGTTCGTGCCACGCCGCTCCGGCGTAGACGCCGATCGCGCTGGGCAGCGCGGGGGCGTCGTGCGGCACGGTGGTCCGTACGACGAGCCGTCGCACGGCACCGGCCGCACCGGGGCCGGTGGGCAGTGCGACGACGTGCGCGCAGACGCGGAAGCCCGTGCCGGGCTCGTCGACCGCGCTCAGCCAGTCGAAGTAGGTGCAGCCGAGGGTGTCCCGCGCGGTCTCCAGCGCGGCGATCCACGCGGCGGCGAGCACGTCCACGGTGAGCAGCCCGTACGACTCCTCGGCACTCGCCCCCTCACCGAACAGCTCGGAGGCGCCACTGGGCAGCCACCCGACGACGGGCTCGGGAGCGGGTGCCTCCGGCGGCTCGGCGGACGCGGCGCCCTCGCCGGGAGCCCCGCCAGGGTTCTCCGCCGGGTTCGTCGGATCGGTCGTCATCGGTCCGTCTCCTCCGAGCCGCCGGAGGCGCCCGTGCCCGGCGTCGGCGGCGGCGTCACCAGATCGCTGCGCAGCGCCGCGACGGACGCACCCGCGCCGGAGGCGGACCCGTACCGGTCGCTCAGCGACTCCTTCGCGATCTTCTCCTGAAGCTTGAGGATGCCCTGCAGCAGCGCTTCCGGCCGGGGCGGGCAGCCCGGTACGTAGACGTCGACCGGGATGATCTGGTCAACGCCCTTCGTGACGGAGTACGAGTCCCAGTAGGGGCCGCCGCAGTTGGAGCAGGCACCGAAGGAGATCACGTACTTCGGTTCGGGCATCTGCTCGTACAGCCGCTTCACGGCCGGGGCCATCTTGTCCGTCACCGTGCCGGAGACGATCATGAGGTCTGCCTGGCGGGGGCCCGGGGCGAAGGGGATGACGCCGAGGCGGATGAAGTCGTGCCGGGCCATCGACGCGGCGATGAACTCGATCGCGCAGCAGGCGAGGCCGAAGTTGAAGACCCACAGGCTGTAGCGGCGGCCCCAGTTCAGGACCACCTTCATGGGTTCGGGCGCGAGGCGGGACAGCACCCCGAGCCGGCGCGGCTCGGGAAGGTCAACCGGGGGTGTCACGTCCATTCGAGGACGCCCTTCTTCCATGCGTACAACAAGCCCACGGCGAGGAAGCCGAGGAAGATGAACATCTCGACGAGCGTCGCGCCACCGAAGCCCGGCGCGGCGAAGACCGTCGCCCAGGGGAACAGGAAGATCGAGTCCACCGCGAAGATGACGTAGAGGAAGGCGTAGACGTAGTAGCGCACCTGGGTGTGCGCCCAGCCCTCGCCGACCGGGTCCACGCCGCATTCGTAGGTCAGCAGCTTCTCGGGGGTGGGCACCACGGGCCGCAGCAGTCGCCCGGCCACGAAGGACACAGCGACGAACAGCACGCCGACGACGGCCAGCAGGCCGACCGTCGCGTAGCCATCGAAGTAGTCGGCCGCGAGCCGGACGTCGGCACTCGCGATGCGCACGGTCGCCTCCGGCACGTCCGCCCCTCGCTCCCTGTGCGGCTGTTCTTCCGGTTTGTCCCGGTCACCCGCGTTCGACGATCTGTACGCACGGGAGTCTAGGCCCTGCCGCGCCAGGAGTGAGCAGCGCTACCGGCCTGTGGTGGGGTTATCCCTACACCTTCGCACCCACGGCCCCCATGGCGTCGTGCCCGGCCGCCCGGCAGTCTTTGCCCTATGAACGCCAGCAGTACGGCCCGCGAGGCCGCCCCGGACACCTCCCGTCGGTCCGGTTTCGCCGCCCACGACACCCACGACGACCCCGACGGCGGGTCGGGCGAGCGGCTTCCGCCCGCCCGCCCGGCCTTCGGCGGGCAGACGTGGCGGGAGATCGCGCATCTCCTGCTGAACCTGCCCGAGGGCATCGTGGGCTTCGTCTATGTCTCGGTATGGCTGTATGTGGGCGTCGGTCTGTCGGTCACCGTGATCGGGCTGCCGCTGCTGGCGCTCGGGCTGATGGGTGCCCGGTACGTGGGCCGTTTCGAGCGGATGCGGGCGCGCAGGCTGCTGGGCGTGCGGATCGAGGAGCCGAGCCCGCTGCGGCGGGGCAGCCGCGGGACCGCCGGATTCTTCCCCTGGCTGTGGACGACGCTGAAGGACCCGGTGGGGTGGCGGAGCACCCTGTATTCGTTCATCAGACTGCCATGGGGCGTTCTCACTTTCGCGGTCACGCTCTGTTCGCTCTTCGTGCTGTGGCCGGTTCTCGGTTATCTGGCACGCGCCATGACCAATGTCGACCGGGCGATGGTGCGCGGGCTGCTGAGCCCGTCCGACGAGCTGGAGCGGCGGGTCGCCGAGCTGGAGTCGGACCGCGGGGTCGTCGTCGACACCGCCGCGGCCGATCTGCGCCGCATCGAGCGCGATCTGCACGACGGCGCCCAGGCCCGGCTCGTCGCCCTCGCCATGGGGCTCGGGCTGGCGAAGGAGAAGGTGCTGGAGGATCCGGCGGCCGCCGCGCAGATGGTCGACGAGGCGCACGGCGAGGTGAAGCTCGCCCTCCAGGAGCTGCGGGACCTCGCCCGCGGCATCCACCCGGCGGTGCTGACGGACCGGGGTCTGGACGCGGCGCTGTCGTCGGTGGCGGCGCGCTGCACCGTGCCGGTGAGCGTGTCCGTGGAGCTGGACGCCCGCCCGGCGCCGGCGATCGAGGGCATCGCGTACTTCACCGTCTCCGAGCTGCTGCAGAACATCAGCAAGCACAGCGGGGCCCGCACGGCCGGCGTCGAGCTGTGGCGGACGAAGGACCGGCTGCTGATCCAGGTGCGCGACGACGGCCGCGGCGGCGCCTCGACGGCGACCGGGAGCGGGCTGGCGGGGCTGGCCGAGCGCCTGGGGTCGGTGGACGGGCTGTTCGTCGTGGACTCCCCCGTCGGCGGTCCGACGGTCGTCACGGCGGAGCTGCCCTGGCGCGACCGCTCGGCGGGCTGACGTCCGCCCTCCCGGCGGGCACGCGCGCTTCACCGCGAGCCGGTCCGGCGGTCGTCATGGCTGAACAGCGGCACATCCCGCGGCTGCCGTCGCCCGTGCGACGGGCGGACCACGGCCGGGCCCGCCCGTCGCCGACCCGCCCGCCCCGGAGGGGTAGGGCTGGCCCCACCCCCAAGACACCCACTCACCACATGGTCCCCGGGACCCCGTTCCCGGAGTCTTGAGTCATCAGGCGAACCCCCGGAGACTCGGAGATCGGAAGAGAGATGGCCATCGATTACGGACGGCAGTCGGCCCCCCGGCCCCACCGCGTGCCCGCCGTGCTGCACGCGCCGTTGGCGGGCCGCACGTGGCGCGAGTTCCTCTATCTGATGCTCAGCCTCCCGATGGCGGTCCTCTTCTTCTCGTACGCGATCACCATGACCAGCCTCGGCGCCGGTCTGCTGGTCACCTTCGTCGGGGTGCCCGTGCTGGCCGGCGCGCTCCTCGGGGCGCGGGCGCTGGGCGCGGTCGAGCGGACCCGGGCCCGGGGGCTGCTGGATCTGGAGATCGCCGACCCGGAGCCGATCCGGCCGCGGAAGGGCCACCACGGGCCGATGGCCTGGATGGGGGCGGTCCTCAAGAGCGGGGCGTCCTGGCGGCACCTGCTGTACGGGGTGCTGCACTTCCCGTGGGCGGTCGGCGCGTTCTGCGTGTCGCTGACGCTGACGATCGTCGGCTGGGCGCTGCTGCTGTACCCGGCGTACGCGTGGGTCTACCCGAAGTACTGGGACCAGCCGGGGATGCAGCTGTACGGCGACTCCGACGGCACGGCCGTCTACCTCGACAACCCCTTCGAGATCGGTGTCACCTGCGCCGCCGGGCTGCTCCTGGTGCTGGTCAACCCGTGGATCATCCGGGGGCTGACGCAGGTGGACCGGCTGATGGTGGCGGGGCTGCTCGGGCCGTCCCGGCTGGCGAGCCGGGTGTGGGAGCTGGAGGAGGACCGCGGGGTCGTCGTCGACACCGCCGCCGCCGATCTGCGCCGCATCGAGCGCGATCTGCACGACGGCGCCCAGGCCCGGCTCGTCGCCCTCGCCATGGACCTGGGCCTCGCGAAGGAGAAGCTGGAGGAGGACCCGGAGGCCGCCGCCAGGATGGTGGACGAGGCGCACGGCGAGGTGAAGCTCGCCCTCCAGGAGCTGCGGGACCTCGCCCGCGGCATCCACCCGGCGATCCTCACCGACCGCGGGCTCGGCCCGGCGCTGTCGGCGCTGGCCGCGCGGTGCACCGTGCCCGTACAGGTCGATGTGGACTTGTCCCTCCGCCCGGCCGCCGCGATCGAGGGCACGGCCTACTTCATCGTCTCCGAGCTGCTGCAGAACATCAGCAAGCACAGCGCCGCCCGTACGGCCCGCGTCGACGTGTGGCGGTCGGCGAACCGGCTGATGCTCCAGGTCTCCGACGACGGCCGCGGCGGCGCGTCGACGGCCGGCGGCAGCGGCCTCGCGGGGCTGGCCGAGCGGCTGGACGCGGTGGACGGGCTGCTGGTGGTGCACTCCCCCGTGGGCGGTCCGACGACGATCACCGCGGAGCTGCCCTGGCGCGGCTGACCCGCACCCGCCCGACCACGTCGCCCCGCCGGTCGTCCGGCGGGGCGACGTGCTGCCACGTGGCAGCGCGCCCGCTCGCGGCCCGAATGCTGACATGCTGGGCGGTGTCAATTGCCTACAGCGTGAAACCGCCCGGCGTGCGCGCCGGGCCTGGGGGGCCGTAAATCGTGGAGGACAGGGTGCGGGTGGTCATCGCCGAGGATTCGGTGCTGCTCCGGGAGGGCCTGACCCGGCTGCTGACCGACCGGGGGCACGATGTCGTGGCCGGCGTCGGCGACGCCGAGGCGCTGATCAAGACCATCACGGAGCTCGCCGCCGAGGATGCCCTGCCGGACGTGGTCGTCGCGGACGTCCGGATGCCGCCCACCCACACCGACGAGGGCGTCCGGGCGGCGGTGCGGCTGCGCCGGGACCACCCGGGGCTGGGGGTGCTGGTGCTGTCGCAGTACGTGGAGGAGCAGTACGCGACGGAGCTGCTGGCCGGCAGCAGCCGGGGCGTGGGCTATCTGCTCAAGGACCGCGTCGCCGAGGTGCGCGAGTTCGTGGACGCGGTGGTGCGGGTCGCCCGCGGCGGCACCGCGCTGGACCCCGAGGTCGTCGCGCAGCTGCTGGGCCGCAGCCGCAAGCAGGACGTGCTGGCCGGGCTGACCCCCCGCGAGCGGGAGGTCCTCGGTCTGATGGCCGAGGGAAGGACGAATTCCGCGGTCGCCAAGCAGCTGGTGGTGAGCGACGGGGCGGTCGAGAAGCACGTCAGCAACATCTTCGCGAAGCTCGGGCTGTCGCCGAGTGACGGGGATCACCGTCGGGTTCTCGCCGTCCTGACCTATCTGCGGTCCTGACCGGCGCGCGCCGCTGTCGTCCGCATTTCATCCGGATTCCCTCACTCCGACCCGCCTCACCGTTCTGACGTGCTGTCATCCGTCCGGCGCGGCCCGGTCGCACCCCCGCCGTACTCCGGTCGGGGGCGCGGCGCGGGCCGTGTCGGATACGTGGTCCTGGAACCGAAGTCCTAGCAGTACCCCTCGTAAATACGAGGGCGCAGCGGCCGATGACCATGACATACAAGGGCATAAGGGGGCCAGATCCGTGGGTTCATCCTGTGGTACCTCCGGAGGAGGAAACCCTTCCCCACGTACGATGGCCGTGGGAACGCCGGTCGGCACCACCATGTGCGGACCGCCGCCATGAGGGAGGTCCGAAGCAGTGACCAGCCAGGTCAGTAGCCCGGCCGAGCAGGCCGATCCAGCCGAGCAGCGAGGCGAGCCGTCACACCTCGCCGGACAGCGCAGCCCCTCCGGGGGCCCGGGCGGCGCCAAGGAGGTGCGCCGACTGGACCGGGTGATCATCCGTTTCGCGGGTGACTCCGGTGACGGTATGCAGCTCACGGGTGATCGGTTCACCTCCGAGACCGCGTCGTTCGGCAATGACCTGTCGACGCTGCCGAACTTCCCCGCCGAGATCCGAGCCCCCGCAGGCACCCTGCCGGGGGTTTCGTCGTTCCAGCTGCATTTCGCCGATCACGACATCCTGACCCCCGGTGACGCGCCGGACGTTCTGGTGGCGATGAATCCGGCGGCGTTGAAGGCGAATCTGGCGGACGTGCCGCGCGGCGCGGAGATCATCGTCAACACCGATGAGTTCACCAAGCGCCCGATGGCGAAGGTCGGCTTCGCCACGAGCCCGCTGGAGGACGGTTCGCTGGACGCCTACAACGTCCACCCGGTCCCGCTGACGACGCTCACGATCGAGGCGCTGAAGGACTTCGGGCTGTCGCGGAAGGAGGCGGAGCGCAGCAAGAACATGTTCGCGCTCGGTCTGCTGTCGTGGATGTACCACCGGCCGACGGAGAACACCGAGAAGTTCCTCCGGGCGAAGTTCGCGAAGAAGCCGCAGATCGCGGAGGCCAACGTCGCCGCCTTCCGGGCGGGGTGGAACTTCGGCGAGACGACCGAGGACTTCGCCGTCTCCTACGAGGTCGCCCCCGCGACGTCCGCCTTCCCCGCCGGCACCTACCGCAACATCTCCGGGAACCTGGCGCTGTCCTACGGGCTCATCGCCGCCGCCCGCCAGGCCGACCTGCCGCTCTACCTGGGCTCGTACCCGATCACCCCGGCCTCGGACATCCTGCACGAGCTGTCGAAGCACAAGAACTTCGGTGTGCGGACCTTCCAGGCCGAGGACGAGATCGCCGGCATCGGTGCCGCCCTCGGCGCGGCCTTCGGCGGCGCCCTCGCCGTCACCACCACCTCCGGCCCCGGCGTCGCCCTCAAGTCCGAGACCATCGGACTGGCCGTCAGCCTCGAACTGCCGCTGCTCGTCGTCGACATCCAGCGTGGCGGTCCCTCCACCGGCCTGCCCACCAAGACCGAGCAGGCCGACCTGCTCCAGGCGATGTACGGACGCAACGGCGAGGCCCCGGTGCCGATCGTGGCGCCCCGGACCGCGGCGGACTGTTTTGACGCGGCGATCGACGCGGCGCGCATCGCGCTGACGTACCGGACGCCGGTGTTCCTGCTGTCGGACGGCTATCTGGCCAACGGCTCCGAGCCCTGGCGGGTCCCGGAGGTCGACGAACTCCCCGATCTGCGGGTGCGGTTCGCCTCCGGGCCGAACCACGAGCTGGCCGACGGGACCGAGGTCTTCTGGCCGTACAAGCGCGATCCGGAGACCCTGGCCCGGCCGTGGGCGGTGCCCGGCACCCCCGGACTCGAGCACCGCATCGGCGGCATCGAGAAGCAGGACGGCACGGGAAACATCTCCTACGACCCCGCCAACCACGACTTCATGGTCCGCACCCGCCAGGCCAAGATCGACGGCATCACCGTCCCCGACCTGGAGGTGGAGGACCCCAGCGGCGAGGCCGACACCCTCGTCCTCGGCTGGGGTTCGACCTACGGACCCATCACCGCGGCCGTGCGGCGCACCCGCGCCGAGGGCCACCACATCGCCCAAGCCCACCTGCGTCACCTCAACCCCTTCCCCGGGAATCTCGGGGAAACGCTGAGGCGTTACGACAAGGTGGTCGTACCGGAGATGAACCTCGGTCAGCTCGCGACCCTGCTGCGAGCGAAGTTCCTGACCGACATCCGCTCCTACACCCAGGTGAGCGGAATGCCGTTCAAGGCCGAGCAGCTCGCCGATGTGTTCAAGGAGGCCATCAATGACTGAGACGATCTCGGGGGGCTTTTCCTCGATCGAGGCGCTCTCCCTGGTGCCGAAGGCCGACGCCAAGCAGTCCATGAAGGACTTCAAGTCCGATCAGGAAGTGCGCTGGTGTCCCGGCTGCGGTGACTACGCCATCCTCGCCGCCGTCCAGGGCTTCATGCCCGAACTCGGCCTCGCGAAGGAAAACATCGTCTTCGTCTCCGGAATCGGCTGCTCCTCCCGCTTCCCCTACTACATGAACACCTACGGGATGCACTCCATCCACGGACGCGCACCCGCCATCGCCACCGGACTCGCCACCTCGCGGCGTGATCTGTCGGTCTGGGTCGTCACCGGCGACGGCGACGCCCTGTCCATCGGCGGCAACCACCTCATCCACGCCCTCCGCCGCAACGTCAACCTCAAGATCCTGCTGTTCAACAACCGGATCTACGGGCTCACCAAGGGCCAGTACTCCCCCACCTCGGAGATCGGCAAGGTCACCAAGTCCACGCCGATGGGGTCACTGGACGCGCCCTTCAACCCCGTCTCGCTGGCCATCGGCGCCGAAGCCTCCTTCGTGGCCCGCACCGTGGACTCCGACCGCAAGCACCTCACCGAGGTGCTGCGCCAGGCGGCCGCCCACCCCGGCACCGCACTGGTGGAGATCTACCAGAACTGCAACATCTTCAACGACGGCGCCTTCGAAGTCCTCAAGGACAAGCAGCAGGCGGAAGAGGCCGTGATCCGTCTGGAGCACGGCAAGCCCATCCGCTTCGGCACCGACCAGAACAAGGGCGTCGTCCGCGACCGGGCCACCGGCGACCTCAAGGTCGTCGCGGTGACACCGGAGAACGAGGCCGACGTGCTGATCCACGACGCGCACGCCACCTCCCCGACCACCGCGTTCGCCCTCTCCCGCCTCGCCGACCCCGACACCCTCCACCACACCCCCATCGGTGTGCTGCGCAGCGTCGACCGGCAGGTCTACGACACCCAGATGTCCGACCAGCTCGAAGCCGCCATCGAGCAGAAGGGCAAGGGCGACCTGTCCGCCCTGCTCGCCGGCAACGACACCTGGACGGTCGTCGGATAGGGCGTGTCTGGTGGGTCAGGCCGGAGCCCGGCAGGACCCACCAGACACGCCCTGGCTCGTCGTACTGGTACGTACGGGCACAGACGGGTGCCCGGCCGGGGCGCCGCCCGACGCCCCGGCCGGGCACCCGCTCTCATGGGGCCCATGGCCGACACCGAAGCCGCCCTCGTTCCCCGTGATCCGCTCGGCTACCGGCTCAAGCGCCGTCTGCTCGGCCCGCCGCTGGTCACCGAGCAGCTCGCGCGCGAGAAGCTGTCGAACCCGATGGCACTCGGCGTCCTCGCCTCCGACTGCATGTCGTCGACCGCGTACGGCAGCGAGGAGATGCTGCGCATCCTGGTGCCGGTCGTGGGGGTCGCCGCTTTCACCCTGCTGCTGCCGGTGACCGGGGCGATCCTGCTGGTCCTGCTGATGCTGACGCTCTCCTACCGTGACGTCGTCATGGTCTACACCCGCGCCGGCGGCAGTTACGTCGTCGCCCGGGAGAACTTCGGGCCGCGCGTCGCGCAGATCGCGGCGGTCGCCCTGCTCGTCGACTACATCGTCACCGTCGCCGTACAGACCGCCGCCGGGACCGATGCCCTGATCTCCCTCGCCCATCTCGTCGGGGAGGGCTACACGGGCATCGACCATCTCAAGGTCCCGCTGTCCGTGGGCATGGTGGTGCTGCTGGCGTACGGGAATCTGCGCGGCATCCGCGAGGCCGGGCGGGCCTTCGCCGCGCCCGCGTACCTCTTCGTCCTGGCCGTGGCGCTGATGCTGCTCTGCGGGCTCGTCCGGGCCCTGACCGGGGGCCTTCCGCACGCGGACGTGCACGCGGCGGGGGCGGTGCCGCTCGGCGAGGCGGGTGACGGCTGGCTGTACGGCGCCTCGCTGTTCATGGTGCTGCGGGCCTTCGCCAACGGCGGTTCCTCGCTCACCGGCCTGGAGGCGATCTCCAACAGCGTCTCCGCCTTCCGCCGCCCCCAGGGCCCCAACGCCCGCCGCACCCTCACCGTCATGAGCTGCCTTCTGGGCGGCATGGTCCTCGGCGTCTCCGTCCTCGCCCACTACACCCACGCGATCCCCTACGCCGACGGCAACCCGACGGTGATCGCGCAGGAGGCGCGGCTCGTCTTCGGTGACAGCCCGCTGGGGACGGCCGGACTCGTCTTCGTGCAGCTCGCGACGGCGCTGATCCTCTATACGGGTGCCAACACGCCCTTCACCGGCTTCCCGTTCCTCGCCAGCTTCGTCGCCGGGGACAGCTTCCTGCCGCGCCAACTGACGCGGCGCGGGCACCGGCTCGCCTTCTCCAACGGCATCGTCTGCCTCGCCGTCGTCTCCCTCGTACTGCTGCTGGTGACGCGCGCCAACGTCGACGAGCTCGTCGCCCTCTACGCCATCGGCGTCTTCACCGGCTTCACCATGGCCGCCGCCGGGCTGACCGCCCACTACTGGCGGCGGCCCGGCGAGCCGAACCGCCACTGGAAGCTCACCGTCAACATCTCCGCCGCCGTGGTCTCCGCGCTGGTCGTGGTGGTCTTCGCGGTCACCAAGTTCACCGAGGGCGCGTGGCTCGTCGTCGCGGTGTTCCCGCTCGGGGTGTGGGCGCTGATCCGCGTCAACGATCAGTACCGGGCCGAGGCGGAGGCCCTGGAGATCATGCCCCCCTTCACCACGGACCGCCCGCGCTGGCGGCGGCACCTGGTGCACGTCCTCGTCGACGGCTTCGATCTGGCCACCCTCAAGGCACTGGCCTACGCGCACGAGCTGCGGCCGGACGAGGTGCGGGCCCTGCACGTCGTGGTCGACGAGGCCCGCGCGCACCGGCTGGTGGAGCGCTGGGAGCGGTCACCCGCCACGACCGTGCCGCTGGAGCTGATCGACTGCCCCGACCGACGGCTGCGGCACACGCTCGTCGCCCTCGCGGCCCGGACGACCGCCGACGGCACCACCGCCCTGACCCTGCTGATCCCGCGCCGCGCCTACCCGCCGCCGCTCGGACGGCTGCTGCACCGGGGCACGGGCGACGAGTTGGCGAAGGCTCTGGAGCACTTGCCGGATGTCGCCGTGACGATCCTGCCGTTCGATGTCGCCCGGGCCGTCGAGCGCTTGCGCTCCGCGCGGGTGCGCTAGTTCGACTGCGGGCCGTCCGTGCCGCCTGCTGCGGCGAGCGCCCTGCGGGCGCGTCCTCAATCGCCGGACGGGCTTGTTGGGGCTGAGCTCAGCCGAAGAGCCAGCCGGGCGCCTGTCAGGACCATCATGCGATACGCGCATGACAGTCGGGCCCCGGCGGCGCTACCTTCCGAAGGTTCATGCATCGAAACCTCCGGAAGGAGCCCCGTGGAGTCGCACGAGTCCAAGACCGAGACCCGCACCGGGATGTTGTGCGGCGTCCTCGCCTACGGGATCTGGGGGCTCTTCCCCCTCTACTGGCCGCTGTTGGAGCCGACGGGCGCGGTCGAGATCCTCGCCCACCGCATGGTGTGGTCCCTGGCCGCCGTCGCCGTCGTGCTGGCCGTGACCCGGCGCTGGGACTGGATACGCCCGCTGCTGCGGCAGCCCAAGCGCCTGGGGATGATCGCGGTCGGCGCGACCGTCATCTCCCTGAACTGGGGGGTCTACATCTGGGCCGTGAACTCCGGGCACGTCGTCGAGACCTCCCTCGGATACTTCATCAACCCCCTGGCCACCATCGCCCTCGGCGTCCTCGTGCTGCGCGAGCGGCTGCGTCCCGCGCAGTGGGTGGCCGTGGGGGTCAGCGTGACCGCCGTGATCGTGCTGGCCGTCGGATACGGCAAGCCGCCGTGGATCGCGCTCGCGATCGCGGCCACCTTCAGCACGTACAGCCTGGTCAAGAAGAAGGTCGGGCTGGGCGGCCTGGAGTCGATGGCCGCCGAGACGGCCGTGCAGTTCCTGCCCGCGCTCGCCGTGCTGCTCTTCCTCGGCTCGCGCGGCGAGTCCACCTTCACCTCGGAGGGCAGCGTTCATCTGCTGCTCCTGATGGGCACCGGGGCCATCACCGCGCTGCCACTGATCTCCTTCGGCGCGGCGGCGGTCCGGCTGCCGCTGTCGGTGATCGGGATGCTCCAGTACCTGGCGCCGATCTTCCAGTTCGCCCTCGGGTTGCTGGTCTTCCACGAGGCGATGCCGGCCGAGCGCTGGGCGGGCTTCGCGCTCGTCTGGCTGGCACTGGCGGTGCTCACCTGGGACGCGCTGCGGGCCGCGCGGATCTCGCGGACGGAGCTGCGGAACGCGCGGGCCAAGGCGGCGGAGGCGGCTGTGGAAGGTGGGGCCCCGGTCGTGTCGGAGAGCATCACGGACACGCCGACAAAAGCCACGACTTAGGCGTCGCGCCCCACGAAACACAGAAATAACAAAGAGCGCAGCGGTCCCTGAAACCACAGATCAGCGTGGTTTTCCGCTGCCCGATATCCGGAAAGCGGTGCTCGGTGTCCGAAATCCGCCCTTGACGCACCATCAGGGCGCCCTCAACATCATGGCCACGTCAAATGGAGTTGGGAGCCCCCCATGCTTGGACTCAACGGACCCACCCTGCCCCGAAGATCCCGTGCCACCGCGCTGCTGGCCACCGGCGCGGCCCTCACGGCCACCCTGCTCGGCGCCTTCTCGGGCGCGGCGAACGCGACTCCCACCGTCGCCGCCGGCGCGCCCGATATATCCGTCGCCAACGTCAAGGGTCATCTGAACCAGCTGCAGTCGATAGCCACCGCCAACGGCGGCAACCGCGCGCACGGCCGCGCCGGTTACAAGGCCTCGATCGACTATGTGAAGGCCAAGCTGGACGCCGTCGGCTACACGACCAGCATCCAGCAGTTCACCTCCGGCGGCGCGACCGGCTACAACCTCGTGGCCGACTGGCCCGGAGGCGACGCCAACCACGTGATCTTCGCCGGCTCGCACCTCGACTCGGTGGGCTCCGGCCCCGGCATCAACGACAACGGCTCCGGCTCGGCCGCCGTGCTGGAGACCGCGCTCACCGTCGCCCGCGAGGGCTACAAGCCCGACAAGCACCTGCGGTTCGCCTGGTGGGGGGCCGAGGAGCTGGGTCTGGTCGGGTCGAGGCACTACGTCAACAACCTCCCCGGCACCGAGCGCGCGAAGATCGACGCCTATCTGAACTTCGACATGATCGGCTCGCCGAACCCGGGCTACTTCGTCTACGACGACGACACCCAGCTGGAGAAGGTCTTCAAGGACTTCTTCGCGGCGAAGAACATCTCGACCGAGATCGAGACCGAGGGCGACGGCCGTAGCGACCACGCCTCCTTCAAGAGCGCGGGCGTGCGGGTCGGCGGTCTGTTCACCGGTGCCAGCAGCCGCAAGACCGCGGCCCAGGCCGCCAAGTGGGGCGGCACGGCGGGCCAGGCCTTCGACCGCTGCTACCACTCGGCCTGCGACACCACGGCGAACATCAACGAGACGGCGCTGGACAACAACAGCGACGCCATCGCCACCGCCGTCTGGACGCTGAGCGCGGGCGCCACCAACCCGCCCGGGCGCACCTTCGAGAGCACCACCGACGTGACGATCCCCGACGCGGGATCGCCGGTCGACTCCCCGATCGCCGTCACCGGGATCACGGGGAACGCGCCCTCGTCCCTCCAGGTCGGGGTCGACATCAAGCACACCTGGCGCGGTGACGTCTCCGTCGACCTGGTCGGACCGAGCGGGCGGGCGTACCGGCTGAAGAGCGCCAGCGGCAACGACTCGGCCGACAACATCGTCGCGACCTTCGCCGTCGACGCCTCGGCCGAGACGGCGAACGGCACCTGGAAGCTCCGCGTCCAGGACACGGCCGCGCAGGACACCGGCTACATCGACAGCTGGAAGATCACGTTCTGAGCGCTGCCACCCCGGTGAGGCCATGGTGACGTGGCCGGCCCCCGCCGTGCGGGACGGGGGCCGGCCACACCGTGCGTACTCCTCAGACGGTGATGTCCTTCGTGGTGAACCGGGCCCACGCGGCCGAGCCGAAGACCGCCGCGTAGAGCGCCTGGAGGCCGAGATTGCGCTGCAGCTGCTCCCAGTAGACCGGCTCGCGCAGCAGGTCGGCGAAGCTCAGCCAGTAGTGCGGGAAGAGATACGGCTGGACGGCGTGCAGCTGCGGGAACTGGTCCAGGATCTGCGCCGTGATCAACAACCCCACGGTGGTGGCCATCGCCGCGATACCGCTGTTGGTGAGCGTCGAGACGAACAGCCCCACCGCCGCCACCCCGACCAGGGACGCGGCGACCACGCCCGCGATCGCCACCGCGCGCAGCAGCCCCTCGCCGAAGGAGATCTGCGTGCCGCTGATCAGCGTGACGTCCCCGACGGGGAAGAGCAGCATCCCCACCGTCAGCGCCGAGACGGCCACGACCAGGGTGGCGGTGAGGCAGAAGACCAGCGTCGAGGTGTATTTGGCGAGCAGCAGCCGGGTCCGCCCGGCGGGCGCGACGAGGAGATAGCGCAGCGTGCCGGAGCCGGCCTCGCCCGCCACGGCGTCGCCCGCGACCACACCGACGGCCATCGGCAGGAAGAACGGCAGCGTCGCGGCGAGGGACGCGAAGACCAGGAACAGGCCGTTGTTGCTGATCTGGCTGATGAACGCCGGGCCGTGACCGTCGCCGCCGGACGAGCCGCCGTCGCCCGTCTCCATCTTCACGGCGATGCCGACCAGCACGGGGACCGCCGCGAGGACACCGAGCAGCGCGAGCGTCCGCCACCGGCGCAGCACGGTGGTGATCTCGCTGCGGAAGAGGGACAGCTGCCACAGGGGGCTCGGGGCCGTCCCTGTGCCCCGGCCCTCCGCCACGTCAGCCCGCGACATCGAAGCCCTCCCCGGTGAGCGCGACGAAGGCGTCCTCCAGCGAGGCCCGTTCGACGCCGAAGGACCGCACCCGCACGTCCGCCCGGACCAGGGCTGCGTTGAGGTCGGCGAGGTCGAGGGGTTCGGAGGGGCCGGAGAGTGGGGGTGGGGGCAGCTCTCCGGTGACGCCCGTTTCCAGGACGACGAGATCGGTCACGCCGTGCTCCTTGAGGACGCGGGCGGCGTCCGCGGGGTCGGGGGTGGTGACGGCCAGCCGGCCGCGGGTGGAGGAGGCCAGCTCGCCGACCGTGCCCTGGGTGAGCAGCCGCCCCTGGGCCATGACCGCGGCGTGCGTGCAGACCTGCTCGATCTCGTCGAGGAGGTGGGAGGAGAGGAAGACGGTGGTGCCGTCGGCGGCGAGCTCGCGCACGAGGGTACGGATCTCGCGCATGCCCTGCGGGTCGAGGCCGTTGGTCGGCTCGTCCAGCACGAGCAGCTCGCGGGGCTGGAGGAGAGCCGCGGCGAGGCCGAGGCGCTGCTTCATGCCGAGGGAGTACGCGCGGGCCTTCTTGCCCGCGGCGGCGGCGAGACCCACCCGGTCCAGCGCGGCGGCGACCCGGGCCGCGCGGGTGCGGGGGTCGGCGGTGGGATCGGCGGCGTCGTAGCGCACGAGGTTGTCGCGGCCGGTGAGGAAGCCGTAGAGGGCGGGGCCCTCGATGAGCGCCCCCACCCGGGGCAGCACCCGCCGCGCGGCGCGCGGCATGGGCTCGCCGAGGACGTGGGCGGTGCCGGAGCTCGGCTCGATCAGGCCCATGAGCATGCGGATGGTGGTGGTCTTGCCGGACCCGTTGGGCCCGAGGAAACCGAAGACACTGCCGCGCGGGACGGTGAGGTCCAAGCCGTCGACGGCGAGCTGACCACCGCGATACCGCTTGGTGAGCCCCCGCGTCTCGATCACGGCGACGGCGGGGCCCGTGGCGGCGGACGCGACGGACGCGGCGTTGTCGGCGGGGTCCGGGTCGGCGGGTTCGCCGGACGGTTCCGGCTCGGGGTGCACGGCGGCCCCGGCGGGCGCGGGAGCGTCTGAGGGGAGGGGCGCGGCGCGAGCCGCAGATGCTGCGGGCGCGCCCGGGGGGCCGGGGGCCTTGGCCGGCCCGACGGGCGGCGTGGTCATCCGACCCCCGCCGGAGGCGATCCGCTCCTCCTCCACCGGTTCCCCTTTCGTCGTCCCCTGCCCCCGTCCCGCGCCCTGCGCCAAACCCGCTGCCCGACGGCACCGTGGTGCCGCCGGGCAGCGGGGCCGAGCGGGCCGAGCAGCAGGGGCAGCCTGCCTACTTCGCGCTGTTGGCGGCCTTGACCAGCGCGTCCTTGGTGACCGCGCCCGCGTAGACCCTGCCGTCGTCCGTCATGAGGACGTTGACGATGCGGGTGCTGAACACCCGGCCGGAGCCGAAGTCGCCCGAGACCTTCTTGCCGAAGCTGTCCAGCAGGGCCGCGGCGTCGCCGCCCTTGCCCTTGCCCTTGCCCTTGGCGTCCTCGCTCAGCTTGCCGACCGCGTCCTTGGGGCCCTTGATCTCGGCGATCGAGGACCAGCCCTTGCCGATGACCTTCATGCCGGACGCGTCGGAGGCGCCGTCCAGCCCGGGCAGGCCGGTCAGGCCCGGCAGTTCCCCGGCACCGGGCAGCTTGCCCTTGAGCTTCTCGGCGTCGTCACCCTTGCCCGGCTTCCCCGAGTCCTCGGTGACCTTGGTGCCCTTCGACGGGGTGAAGGTGAAGTTCTTCGCGGCCGGCTTGGAGAAGTCGACCTTGGTGAAGCCCGCGTCGACGATGGCCTTGCCGCTCTTGGGGGCCAGGGTGAACTTCAGCGGCACGCCGTTCTTCGCGTCGACCGCGATCCGGACGGCACCGACGGTGGAGTCGCCGCCCTTCGGCTTGATCACCAGCTGGTACGCGTCCCGGCCGGCCACCTTGGCGGTGCCGTCGACAGTCACCGAGGTGGTGTCGTCCACGGCGGCCAGGGCCCGCTTGGCCAGCTCCTGCGGCGAGACACCGGCCAGGTCCTTCGGCACCTCGTGTCCGTCGCCGCCCTGCTGCTTCGGAGCCTTGGCGTGGTGGGCGGCATTGCTCGCGCTGTCGTACGCCCAGACGTCGTCGCCGTTGCGGATCACGGAGTACTCGGCGGCGCGCTCGACTATGGAGAGCCGCTGCTTGTCGGGGCCGTCGACGGCTATCCGCAGGGTGTGCGAGCCGGACAGCAGCTCGGTCAGCTTGGCCTGCGGGTCGGCGGCGTCCCCGCCCTTCCCGCCGCCCGAGCCCTTGCCGGCGTCACCGAGCGAGAAGCCCGAGGGCAGCGACGGCAGCCCGAGGTCGGTGGAGATCTTGACGGTGCCGGAGGCCTGCTGCACATCCGACTTCGCCATCTTGGCTATCAGGTCCTGCGCACTGATCTTCGGCAGGTCCGGGTCTCCGGTGCTCGCCAGCGCCGGTACGACGAACCCGATCGTCGCCGCCGCGACCCCGGCCACCGCGACCGGCACCACGTAACGGGCGGCCTTGCGGCGGCCCGTGCCGGGCGTCCCGGCCTCGTCGGCGCCCTGGGTCGGTTGGATCCGTGCCATCTGCTCTACCTCCGTCGTCGGCGGCGGTCATACGCGTCGTGCACTCGCCCACCCCTAGGCTCATTGTGGCCCGACCGCTCGGTGGTGGCGCGGGAGTCCGGGGTTTCCCCCGGGGAACGACACTGTCAATTCCACCAAACCGGCCACGCGACGTCGTCAGCCGACGGGATCACTTTCCCGTAGTTCTCGGGGATGACACCCCTTAAGGGCCGTACCACCACAGGGGAATCGGCCGAGACCGAGCGGTCCCTCGGGGGATGGGCCGGGGCGCGTGGGCCCCGGCGCGGCGGGCTCAGCCCGCCCGGTGCACGACCGCGTCGCAGAGGTCCTCGAGCGCGGACTTCGCGTCGCACGCGGGCAGCGGCGCGAGGATCGCGCGGGCCTCCTGCGCGTAGCGGACGGTGTCGCGGCGCGCCTGCTCCAGGGCCGGGTGGGCGCGCAGCAGGCGCAGCACCTCGGCGTGCCGGGCGTCGTCGGTGAGGTCGCCGTCGAGGAGTTCGCACAGCCGGCGGTCGTCGGCCGAACCGCTGGCCGCGGCCTGCGCGCGCAGGTGGAGCACGGGCAGGGTGGGGATGCCCTCGCGCAGGTCGGTGCCGGGGGTCTTGCCCGACTCGTGGGAGTCGCTGGCGATGTCGAGGACGTCGTCGGCGAGCTGGAAGGCCGTGCCGAGCCGCTCGCCGTAGTGGGTGAGGATCTCGACGGTGCGCTCGTCGGCACCGGACATCATCGCGCCGTACCGTCCGGCGACGGCGATCAGCGAGCCGGTCTTGCCGGCGATGACGTCGAGGTAGTGCTCGATGGGGTCGCGGCCGTCGCGCGGGCCCGCGGTCTCCAGGATCTGGCCGGTGACCAGACGCTCGAACGCCTCGGCCTGGATCCGCACGGCCTCGGGGCCGAGGTCGGCCAGTATGTGCGAGGCCCGGGAGAAGAGGAAGTCGCCGGTCAGGACGGCCACGGAGTTGCCCCAGCGGGCGTTGGCGCTGTCCACGCCGCGGCGCACATCGGCCTCGTCCATGACGTCGTCGTGGTAGAGCGTGGCCAGGTGCGTCAGCTCGACGACGACGGCCGACGGCACGATGCCCGGGGCGTAGGGGTCGCCGAACTGGGCGGCGAGCATCACCAGCAACGGCCGGAACCGCTTGCCTCCGGCCCGGACGAGGTGCTGGGCGGCCTCGGTGATGAAGGGCACACCGCTCTTGGTGGCCTCCAGGAGGCCCTCCTCGACGGCGGCCAACCCGGCCTGGACATCGGCTTCAAGAGCCTGGTCCCGCACGCTCAGCCCGAAAGGCCCGACGACGGTCACGAGGGGTACTCCTGTCTGCCTGCGAACACGGGGATTGTCGATGTGTCGCTGTCTCCACCAAAAGTCAGCGTATCCGGTCGACTGTGGATCACCGTGGGCGCCTGCCCGGCTGGCACTCTCCCGGGGCTCCCCGGCCGCCTTGGAACACGCGTCGGACTCCGCCGTCACACTGCTCGACGTCTGCCCCGCCGTGTCCTTGATCACCCGGTTGTCACCGCACAGACGTACTGGCCGGCTCCGCCACCCGTGGCAGACCGGCCAGTACGGATTTCTTTGTGTCCGGGCCCCGCGCCCGGTTTGTCCTGCCGCCTGCGGCGGCGAGCGCCCTGCGGGCGCGTCCTCAAGCGCCGGACGGGCTTGAAGATCAGCCCGTCCGGCGATTGAGGACACAGCACAGCAGCCCGTCCGGCGCTTGAGGACACAGCACAGCAGCCCGTCCGGCGATTGAGGACACCGCCGCGCAGCGGAGGTGCACATGCCCCGGCCCGCAGGGCGAAGGCACCCGCGAAGACCGGCCGGCAGGCCTAGAGCGCCGCCACCGCCCTGGCCAGCCGGGGGGAGGCGTACTCGGTGCCGCAGACGAAGCGCATCACCGGGCCGTAGCTGGCGGCGGACGGCAGTCCGGTGAAGAACAGACCGGGCACGGACGAGTGGTAGCCGGGGCCCAGCCGCGGGCCGCCCGCGCCGACCGCGAGCTTCGCGCGCAGGCCGTGGCCCAGGAAGTCCAGGGCGGCGAGGTCCACCCGGTAGCCCGTCGCGGCCACGACGTGATCGGCGGCCAGCTCACCGGCCGCGCCGCCGTCGCCGACGAGGGTCAGCACCGGGCGCCCCGCCTCCACCCGGGCCCGCGCGATCCGCTTGCCCTCGGTGACCTGCACCCGGCCGACGAAGCGCTCGCGCAGCCACCAGGCACCGAGCGGCCCCAGCACCCGCCCCACCAGGAACCGGCGGGCCGGGGCCGGAAGATGGCGGAAAGCGTCCGCGTAGTAGGAGAACGCGTACAGCGACCAGGCCCGCCCGAAGGGGGACGAGGGACGCAGCGGAGGCTGTCCGTCCGGTGCGGCCCCGAAGCGCACCGCGCCCCGGGTGCGGGCGAGGACGCGCACGGAGGCGGCCCCGGCGTCGGCGAGCAGCACCGCGCTCTCCAGCGCCGACTGCCCGGCGCCGACGACGACGACGTCCTGGCCGCTGTAGCGGGCGAAGTCACGGTGCTGCGAGCTGTGCGACACCGGGCCGCTCGGGGAGGGGCCGTCGGGGACGGCGGTGGCCAGCTGGGGCGGCAGGTGGGCGAAGCCGCTCAGCCCGGTGGCGACGACGACGGCGCGGGCGGTGAACTGCTCCCCGGAGTCGAGCTTCAGCTCGAAGCCCGGCCGGGCGCCGCGCCGGTCGACCGAGACCACCCGCACCTGCTCCAGCCCCGGCACCAGCCGCTCCTGGAACCACAGCCCGTAGCGGGCGAAGGTCTCGACCGGGATGGGGTCCCAGTCCGATTCGTAGCGCCGCTCCCCCGTCGCGCGGCAGAAGTCGAGGAGGGTGTGCCCGGGCTGCGGGGCGTCGATGTTGGAGGCGTCGGGCGTGGATTTCAGCAGCATCCCGGCGGGCATGTGCGCGCGCCAGCTCACCATCGGCGAGCCCAGGACGCGCACGGGAATACCGCGTGCCCGCAGGTGGGCGGCGGTCGAGAGACCATATGGACCGGCCCCGATGACTGCTACCGGATGTGTCACGAGTCCCCTCCCAGGGCGTTACTCGACGACGGCAGCGGCACGGCGACGGGATCGCCACAGCTGCCACAGGTGCCGCGCGCCCGGTCGTATGAACCGGACGAGCATGGTGAAGAACGGCTTCATGTCGTCCGCCGCGGCCCAGGCCAGCTCGGTGCCGCTGGCCCGGGCGGGTGCGTGGGGGGTGGTGTAGCCGCTGCGGCGGTAGGCGGCGAGCGCGGGCAGGTCGATGTTCTCCACGACGAAGCGGCGGCCCGCGCGCTGCTCCCCCTCGGGGACCTCACGGCCGGTGAGGTCCAGGTGCTGGGCGCGGACGACGTCGATGCCCGCCGCGCTCTCGAAGAGCCGGAACTGCGCGCCCATGCGGGGGTTGAAGTCCAGGAGTTTGTAGCGGCCGTCGCGGCGGTCGTAGCGCCAGTCCAGGTCGATGATGCCGCTGAAGCCGATCTGCTTGATGAACTGGGCGGCCATCGAGGCGAGTTCGGGGTTGTCGACGACGTACGCGTTGGCCGTCATGCCCGCGTGCGGCGGCCAGGAGCGCACCTTGACCCCGGTGAACATCGCCAGCGGCGCGCTCTCCGCGTCGAAGTACGCGTGGACGATCCAGTCCTCGGCGTCCTCGCGCGGCAGGTACTCCTGGAGGATCACCCCCGGCACCTGCCCCCAGCCGCGCGCCAGCTCCAGCAGCTCACGGGGGCCGCCTATCCGCGTCGTACCGTGCACGGCGGGCTGCCGACGGCGCTCGAACGCCTCCCGGTTCTTGGCCACCAGGGGGAAACGGGCGGTCGTCGCATACTTCTCGATCTCCTCGTAGGAGGCGGGGAAGAGGGACGCCGGAGCGGGCACCCCGTGCTCCACGCACAGCTCGTACAGCCCCTGCTTGCTGGCGAGTCTGCGGGGTAAGCCCCGGTCCACCGGCGGGAAGAGGAACGGCCCGGACAGCGCCTCGGCGTGCTCGGCGATGAGCACCGCCGCCTCTTCGTCGGTCGGCACCAGGACCGTGGGGCGCCCGATGGACCGCCCGATCGTCAGCAGCCCGTCGACCAGCTCCTCGGAGCGCTCGGTGCCGGTGGTGGGCCAGACGAAGGCACGGTCCAGATAGCGGGAGAGCGCGGCGGGGGTCCAGCGGTCCTCGGTGATGGCGTACATCGGGATCCCGAGCCGGCCGAGACTGCGGATCGCGCCGACACCGCCGTGGTGCAGGGGATAGCCGCCGATCTTCACAATCAGCCCGGGCACCGACCGGTCCGCCGCGATGGGCGTGCTTCTGCTCGCCACCAGCACCCCCCTCGGCCACTCACCCGCAGCGGCCCCCCACTGTGTGTGACTCGACACAGGACGCTACTTCGGAACTGCCGCCTCCAGCAAGGAAATCCGGGACATTGCCAGCTCTTTGGCGAGCGTTCGGACGGCGCGCGACCAGCGCTTGCGCAACCGTTCGACCCGTGTGGGTGGTGGGCTGGTCCGGCTGGGCTCAGCCACATCGAGCCCGTCCGGCGATTGAGGACGCGCCCGCAGGGCGCCGCCGCGGACGGCCAGGACGGCCCCCAGCCGCAAAAGGCGACCAGCACGTAATGTGGTGCCCAGTTCCCACCGGCCTCCAGGAGCGTCCCGGAGAAAGCGAGGCAGCGTCCCATGCCCGAGCACCGCCCCCGCGAACTGTCCGAAGGCGACCCCTTCGGCGCGGCCACCCTCCCCTACGGCGTGTTCACGACGCCCGACGCCCCGGACCACCCCCGGGTCGGTGTCCGTTACGGCGACTTCGTGCTCGACGCGGCGGCCGCCGCGGCCGCCCACGGCTCCGCGCACGCCGCGCTGCTGGACCAGCCGACGCTCAACCCCCTGCTCGCCGCCGGACGCCCCGTGTGGCAGGCCGTGCGCGCCGAGGTCCGCACCTGGCTCACCGGGGAGCACTTCCACCCGCTCGCCGAGGTGACGCTGCGGCTGCCCTTCGAGGTCGCCGACTACGTCGACTTCTATGCGAGCGAGCACCACGCCACCAACGTCGGCAAGATCTTCCGGCCCGACGGCGAGCCGCTCACGCCCAACTGGAAGCACCTGCCCATCGGCTACCACGGCCGCGCCGGGACGATCGTGGTCTCCGGCACCGACGTCGTACGCCCCCAGGGCCAGCGCAAGACCCCCGCCGACGCCACCCCCGTCTTCGGACCGTCCGTGCGGCTCGACATCGAGGCCGAGGTGGGCTTCGTCGTCGGCACCCCGGCCCCGGCGAACACCCCGGTCGGCCTCGACGGCTTCCGCGAGCACGTCTTCGGCGTCTGCCTCGTCAACGACTGGTCGGCGCGCGACATCCAGGCCTGGGAGTACGTGCCGCTCGGCCCGTTCCTCGGCAAGTCCTTCGCGACCTCCGTCTCCGCGTGGATCACCCCGCTCGACGCCTTCGACGAGGCCCGCACCGCGCCGCCGGAGCGCACCCACCCGCTGCTGCCCTACCTCGACGACGCCGACAGCGAGCCGGGCGGCATCGACCTGCGCATCGAGGTGCGCATCAACGGCGAGACGGTCGCCCGGCCGCCGTTCGCCGCCATGTACTGGACGGCGGCACAGCAGCTGGCCCATATGACCGTCAACGGCGCCTCGTTGCGCACCGGCGACTTCTACGCCTCCGGCACGGTCAGCGGCCCCGAGCCCGACCAGCGCGGCTGCCTCCTCGAACTCACCGAGGGCAAGGGCCCGTATCTGGCGGACGGCGACGAGGTCACCCTGACGGCCTGGGCACCGGGTCCGGACGGCGCCCGGATCGGGCTCGGCGAGGTCACCGGCCGTATCGTCCCCGCGCACGGCACCAGCGCGCCATGAACCACGGCGCGCCGGGCCTCACGCTGCCGGAAGAGCTGCTGCTGCTCGCCCTCCACCCGGAGAAGGGCAACAGGCTGTGCAGCGCCCGGTATCTGGGATACGGCATGGCCGGGGCCGTACTGGCCGAACTGCAGCTCGGCGGGCACATCGGCGAGGACCGCGTGCGCCCGGTGGTGCTCCCCGGCGCGCCGCCGGCCGACCGGCGGCTGGCCGGGGCCCTGCGGAGCCTCGGCGAGCCCGGCGCCAAGGCGCCGAAGACACACCGCTGGGTGCGGACCGCCGCCCGGCACATGGAGGAGCCCTATCTCACCGGGCTGGTGGAGCGGCGGGCCGTGCGCGCGGAGCGGCGGCGGGCCCTCGGCCTCTTCCCGTACACGAGGTATCCCGTCGGGCCGGTCGACCTGACCAGCGAGACCCGGCGGCGGTTCGAGGCGGCGCGGGCGGCGGGCTGGCCCGACCCGCGCTCCCGGGCGCTCGCCGCCCTGGTGTTCGCGATAGGCGTCGGCGGCGTGCTCTACCCCGGCTGGGGCGCGCGGCACCAACGCTCGGCCATGCGGGACGTCCTGGACCATTCATGGACCGCCAAGGCGGTGCGGCGCAACATCCAGGCCGACAAGTCCAGCGGTTCCGGTGGCTTCGGCGGTGACGGCGGAGGCGATGGCGGGGGCGGCGGCGGGGGCGACTGAACGCCCCGGGCCCACCGGAACCGGGCTGCTAACTTGGCATGTCCTGTTCGACGGCTGAGGAGTAGTACGTGCGCAAGGCAGCGCAGTTCACGGGGGCGGCGCTCATCGCCGCTGTGCTGATGACCGGTTGTGGCAGCGGAAGCGACGACGGCAAGAAGAAGGACAAGGAGACCGGGGCCACGGCCCCGGCGTCCGACAAGCCGGGCGCGGGCGGGGAATCCGCCAAGCCCGGCGCCGGGGACCCCGCCAAGCTGGACGGCATGTGGAACCGCCAGAAGGGCAACGACATCGTCCGGGTGACCCTCATGAACACCACGGCCATCTCCGCCTCCGCCGGTGCGGTGTGCAACGGCCCGGCGACGAAGTCCGGCACCACGGTGAAGCTCGACCTGAAGTGCAACACGAGCGACAACACCCGCGCCAAGGGCACCGCCACCCTGTCGGCCGACGGCAAGAAGCTCACGGTCAGCTGGGACAACGGCCCGACCGAGGACTTCACCAAGGACCCCATCAAGGTCGAGATGCCGAAGATCGAGATGCCGAAGATCGACACCCCGTCGATCCCGGCGGGCTGACGGCTCCGGCACCCGGACACGCCGCTGCCCGGCACCCCCGTGGGTGCCGGGCAGCGGCGTGACGTCCGTACCGGGCCCTAGCGCACGAACGTCCCCGCCTGGCCCGCCAGATCCAGGAAGTACTGCGGGGCCGCCCCGAGGACCACGGTGACGGCGACGCCGACGGCGATGGCCGTGGAGGTGAGCGCGCTGGGCACGGCCACCGTCGGGCCGTCGGCCTTCGGCTCGCTGAAGAACATCAGCACGATCACCCGGACGTAGAAGAACGCGGCGATCGCCGAGGACAGCACACCCACGATGACCAGCGTCCCCGCACCGCCCTGCGCCGCCGCCTTGAAGACGGCGAACTTCCCGGCGAAGCCGCTCGTGAGCGGAATGCCCGCGAAGGCCAGCAGGAAGACCGCGAAGACGGCCGCGACCAGGGGCGAACGCCGCCCGAGACCGGCCCACTTCGACAGGTGTGTGGCCTCGCCGCCCGCGTCGCGCACCAGCGTCACGACCGAGAAGGCGCCGAGCGTCACGAAGGAGTACGCGGCGAGGTAGAACAGCACGGACGAGACGCCGTCCGGGCTGGCCGCGATGACACCGGCGAGGATGAACCCCGCGTGGGCGATGGAGGAGTAGGCCAGCAGCCGCTTCACGTCCGTCTGCGTCACGGCCACGATCGCGCCGAGCAGCATCGTGACGATCGCGACGCCCCACATGACCGGCCGCCAGTCCCAGCGCATCCCCGGCAGGACCACGTACAGCAACCGCAGCAGGGCACCGAAGCCGGCGACCTTCGTCGCGGCCGCCATGAAGCCGGTGACGGGCGTCGGGGCGCCTTGGTAGACGTCGGGGGTCCACATGTGGAACGGCACCGCGCCGACCTTGAACAGCAGGCCCATCAGCACCAGCGCCCCGCCGATCAGCAGCAGCGCGTCATTGCCCATGGTCGAGGCCAGGGCGGGATCGACCGTGCGGGTGGTGCCGCTCACCACCTCGGCGATGCCGGAGTAGGTGACGGTGCCCGCGTAGCCGTAGAGGAGGGCCACGCCGAAGAGCAGGAAGGCGGAGGAGAAGGCGCCGAGGAGGAAGTACTTGACCGCCGACTCCTGCGAGAGCAGCCGCTGGCGGCGGGCCAGCGCGCACAGCACGTACAGCGGGAGGGAGAAGACCTCCAGCGCGACGAAGAGCGTCAACAGGTCGTTCGCCGCGGGGAAGACCAGCATGCCCCCGACCGCGAAGAGCGCGAGCGGGAAGACCTCGGTGGTGGTGAACCCGGCCTTCACCGCGGCCTGTTCGGCCTCACCGCCCGGGACCGCGGAGCCCTGCGCGGCGAAGGAGTCGACCCGGTTGCCGTGCGCCGCGGGGTCGAGCCGGCGCTCGGCGAAGGTGAAGACGGCGATCAGTGAGACGAGGAGAATGGTGCCCTGGAGGAACAGCGCCGGGCCGTCGACGGCGACGGCCCCCATGGCGGCGATGCGTGCCTTCTCGCCCGCGTGGCCGCCCGCCGCCAGGGCGACGACGGCGGCGAAGGCGGCGGCGAGGCCGACGACGGACAGCAGGAGCTGTGCGTGGTACCGGGCGCGGCGCGGCAGGAACGCCTCGACGAGAATGCCCAGGACGGCGACGCCGAGCACGATCAGCGTCGGCGCCAGCTGGGCGTACTCGATGTGCGGCGCGGGGATCTCCCTCGGGGGGTCGGCCGCCAGTGTCCACAGGCTGTGGACGGGTGCTGCGTGGCTCACTTCGCGGCCTCCACATCGGTCACGGGCAGATCGGGCTTGGGGTCGACCTTGTCCACCTGGGTCATCGTGTGCTCGACGGCCGGGTCGACGATCTCGGTCACCGGCTTCGGGTAGACGCCGAGGAAGATCAGCAGGGCGATCAGGGGGGCGACGACGACCAGCTCACGCACCCGCAGGTCCGGCATGCCCCGGACGGAGTCCTTCACCGGGCCGGTCATGGTGCGCTGGTACAGCACGAGGACGTACAGCGCGGCGAGCACGATGCCGAAGGTCGCGATGGCCCCGATGACCGGATAGCGGCTGAACGTGCCGGTCAGGACCAGGAATTCGGAGACGAAGGGCGCGAGCCCCGGCAGCGACAAGGTGGCCAGCCCGCCGACGAGGAAGGTCCCCGCGAGCACGGGGGCGACCTTCTGGACGCCGCCGTAGTCGGCGATGAGCCGGGAGCCGCGCCGCGAGATCAGGAAGCCCGCGACGAGCATCAGCGCGGCGGTGGAGATGCCGTGGTTGACCATGTAGAGCGTCGCGCCGCCCTGGCCCTGGGTGGTCATCGCGAAGATGCCGAGGATGATGAAGCCGAAGTGCGAGATCGAGGCGTAGGCGACCAGCCGCTTGATGTCCCGCTGGCCGACCGCGAGGAGCGCGCCGTAGAGGATGCTGACGAGCGCGAGCACCAGGATCACGGGCGTCGCCCACTTGGACGCCTCCGGGAAGAGCTGGAGGCAGAAGCGCAGCATCGCGAAGGTGCCGACCTTGTCCACCACGGCGGTGATCAGCACGGCGACGGGGGCGGTGGCCTCGCCCATGGCATTGGGCAGCCAGGTGTGCAGCGGCCACAGCGGCGCCTTCACCGCGAAGGCGAAGAAGAAGCCGAGGAACAGCGCCCGTTCGGTACCGGTGGCGATGTCCAGCTTGCCGTCGGCCCGGGCCTGGACGATCTCCTGGAGGGAGAAGGTACCGGCGCCGAGCTGGTCGGCGGTGACCACGTACAGCCCGATGACGGCGGCCAGCATGATCAGCCCGCCGGCCAGGTTGTAGAGCAGGAACTTCACGGCCGCGTACGACCGCTGGGCCGCCGTCTCCTCCGCGCCGCGCCCGCCGGCCCGGTCACCGAAGCCGCCGATGAGGAAGTACATCGGGATCAGCATGGCTTCGAAGAAGATGTAGAAGAGGAAGACGTCGGTGGCCTCGAAGGAGATCACCACCATCGCCTCGACCATGAGGATCAGCGCGAAGAAGCCCTGGGTGGGCCGCCAGCGCGTCGACGTCGTCTCCAGGGGGTCGGCGTCGTGCCAGCCGGCCAGGATCACGAAGGGGATCAGCAGGGCGGTCAGGGCGATCAGCACGACCGCGATGCCGTCCACGCCCAGCTCGTAGCGGACCCCGAAGTCCTTGATCCAGGCGTGGGATTCGGTGAGCTGGAACGGTCCCTCGGCGCCCGGGTCGAACCGCACGAGCTGAACGGCGGCGAGCGCCAGGGTCGCCAGCGAGAAGACCAGCGCGAGCCACTTGGCGGCCGAGCGCCGCGCGGCCGGGACGGCGGCGGTGAGGACCGCGCCGAGCGCGGGGACCACGGCCGTGGCCGTCAGCAGGGGAAATGACATGGATCAGACCGCCCTCATCAGCAGGGTGGCGACGATGAGCACCGCCGCACCGCCGAACATCGAGACCGCGTAACTGCGCGCGTAACCGTTCTGCAGCTTGGCGATCCGGCCCGAGAGCCCGCCGACGGAGGCGGCGGTGCCGTTGACGACGCCGTCGACCAGGCTGTGGTCGACGTAGACCAGGCTGCGGGTGAGGTGCTCGCCGCCGCGGACCAGCACCACGTGGTTGAAGTCGTCCTGGAGCAGATCGCGGCGGGCGGCCCGGGTCAGCAGGCTGCCGCGCGGCGCGGTGACCGGAACGGGCCGGCGCCCGTACTGGAACCAGGCGAGCGCGACGCCGACGACGAGCACCACCACGGTCGCGGCCGTCACCGTCAGGGCGCTGACCGGCGAATGCCCGTGCGCGTGCCCGGTGACGGGCTCCAGCCACTTCAGGAAGGCGTCGTTGAGGCTGAACAGCCCGCCGGCGAAGACCGATCCGAAGGCCAGGACGACCATCGGGATCGTCATCGTCCTCGGCGACTCGTGCGGATGCGGGGCGTTGCCCTCGGCATCGGGCTGCCAGCGCTTCTCGCCGAAGAAGGTCATGATCATGACGCGGGTCATGTAGTACGCCGTGATGGCCGCGCCGAGCAGCGCCACCCCGCCGAGGATCCAGCCCTCCGTGCCGCCCTTGGCGAAGGCGGCTTCGATGATCTTGTCCTTGGAGAAGAAGCCGGACAGACCGGGGAAGCCGATGATCGCGAGATAGCCGAGGCCGAAGGTGACGAACGTGACCGGCATGTACTTCCGCAGGCCGCCGTAGCGCCGCATGTCGACCTCGTCGTTCATGCCGTGCATGACCGATCCTGCCCCGAGGAAGAGGCCGGCCTTGAAGAAGCCGTGGGTCACCAGGTGCATGATGGCGAAGACATAGCCGATCGGGCCGAGCCCGGCGGCGAGGATCATGTACCCGATCTGGGACATGGTCGAGCCCGCCAGGGCCTTCTTGATGTCGTCCTTCGCACAACCGACGATCGCACCGAAGAGCAGCGTGACCGCGCCGACCGTGACGACCGCCAACTGGGCGTCGGGGGCGCCGTTGAAGATCGCTCCGGAGCGGGTGATCAGATACACCCCGGCGGTCACCATCGTCGCCGCGTGGATGAGGGCCGAGACCGGGGTCGGGCCCTCCATCGCGTCACCGAGCCAGGACTGCAGCGGCACCTGGGCGGACTTGCCGCAGGCGGCGAGCAGCAGCATCAGCGCGACGGCCGTCAGCTTGCCCTGGCCCGCCTCGCCCGCGCTCTCCAGGACGGGCCCGAAGGCGAAGGTGCCGAAGGTGGTGAACATCAGCATGATCGCGATCGAGAGGCCGACGTCTCCGACGCGGTTGACGATGAACGCCTTCTTCGCGGCGGTGGCCGCGCTGGGCTTGTGCTGCCAGAAGCCGATCAGCAGGAACGAGGCGAGGCCGACGCCCTCCCAGCCCACGTACAGCAGGAGGTAGTTGTCGGCGACGACGAGCAGCAGCATCGCGGCGAGGAACAGATTCAGATAGCCGAAGAAGCGCCGCCGCTTCTCGTCGTGCTCCATGTAGCCGACCGAGTAGAGGTGGATCAGCGTGCCCACGCCCGTGATCAGCAGGACGAAGGTCATCGACAGCTGGTCGAGCTGGAAGCCGACGTCCGCCCGGAAGCCGCCGACCGGCACCCAGCTGAACACCGTGGTGTGCAGGGCGCGCCGCTCGCCGTCGCGGCCCAGCATGTCGGCGAAGAGCACCACGCCGATGACGAACGACACGGCCGCGAGCAGGGTGCCGATCCAATGGCCGCTCTTGTCCAGCCGCCGCCCGCCGCACAGCAGCAGGGCCGCGCCCAGCAGCGGTGCCGCGACGAGCAATCCGATGAGGTTCTCCACGTCAGCGTCCCCTTACAGCTTCAGCAGGCTGGCGTCGTCGACCGAGGCCGAGTGGCGGGAGCGGAAGATCGTCATGATGATCGCCAGGCCGACGACGACTTCGGCGGCGGCCACGACCATCGTGAAGAAGGCGATGATCTGGCCGTCGAGATTGCCGTGCATCCGGGAGAAGGCGACGAACGCCAGATTGCAGGCGTTCAGCATCAGCTCGACGCACATGAAGACGACGATCGCGTTCCGCCGGATCAGCACGCCGGCCGCTCCGATGGTGAACAACAGAGCCGCCAGATAGAGGTAGTTGACCGGGCTCACTTCGCGGCCCCCTTCGTGTCCTCGCTGTGGCCGCGCTCCAGCCAGTCCCCGGAGCGCTGCTCCAGGGCGGCCAGCTCGGCGAGCGCCTGGCCGGAGACGTCACGGATCTGGCCCCGGGCGCGGAGCGTCGGGCTGACGGTGAGCTCGGAGGGTGTGCCGTCGGGCAGCAGGCCGGGGATGTCGACGGCGTTGTGCCGGGCGTAGACGCCGGGTGCGGGCAGCGGCGGCAGCTGCTTGCCTTCTCGGACGCGCGCCTCGGACCGCTCGCGCTGGGTCGCGGCGCGCTCGGCGCGCTCGCGGTGGGTGAGCACCATCGCGCCGACGGCTGCGGTGATCAGCAGGGCGCCGGTGAGCTCGAAGGCGAAGACGTACTTGGTGAAGATGAGGGCCGCGAGGCCCTGGACGTTGCCGCCGGAGTTGGCCTGGCCGAGTCCGTTGAACTGGCGGAGCGAGGCGTTGCCGATGCCGGCGATGAGCAGGATCCCGAAGCCCAGCCCGCAGGCGGCGGCGAGCCAGCGCTGGCCCCTGATCGTCTCCTTGAGGGAGTCGGCGGCGGTGACGCCGACCAGCATGACGACGAAGAGGAACAGCATCATGATCGCGCCGGTGTAGACGACGATCTGGACGATGCCGAGGAAGTACGCGCCGTTGGCGAGGTAGAAGACCGCCAGGATGATCATGGTGGCGGCCAGCGACAGGGCGCTGTGCACGGCCTTCTTCATCAACACGGTGGCGAGCGCGCCGAGCACGGCGACGGTGCCCAGCACCCAGAACTGGACCGCCTCACCCGTCGAGGCGGTGGAAGCGGCGGCGAAGGCGAACGTACCGGCACTCATTTCCCGGCCACCTTCCGTGCGGCGGGCTCCCCGGGGCCGAAGTCGGAGGAACCCTCCTGCGGCTTGCCCCCCTTGGAGACCGCGGTCTGCTGGACGGTCCCGGGCGCGGCGCCGGTCACCAGACCGCGGTAGTAGTCCTGCTCGGTCATGCCGGGGAAGATCGCGTGAGGGGTGTCGACCATCCGGTCGTCGAGCCCCGCCAGCAGCTCCTCCTTGGTGTAGATGAGGGAGGCGCGGGTGGTGTTGGCCAGCTCGTACTCATTGGTCATCGTCAGCGCCCGGGTGGGGCACGCCTCGACGCACAGCCCGCAGAGGATGCAGCGCAGGTAGTTGATCTGGTAGACGCGGCCGTAGCGCTCACCCGGGGAGTAACGCTCCTCGTCGGTGTTGTCCGCGCCCTCCACATAGATCGCGTCCGCCGGGCAGGCCCACGCGCACAGCTCGCAGCCGACGCACTTCTCCAGGCCGTCGGGGTGGCGGTTGAGCTGGTGACGGCCGTGGAAGCGGGGGGCGGTGAGCTTTTTCTCCTCCGGGTACTGCTCGGTGAGCCGCTTCTTGAACATGGCCTTGAAGGTCACGCCGAAGCCGGCCACGGGGTTCTGGAAGGGGGTCCGGGGGGTGTCCCCCCGGGAGGGCTCAGCAGGCACCACCGGCCTCCTTTCCGTCACGGGATTCGTCACTGAGAGTATCGACGCCACCACTGACAATCAGCTCGCGGTCCTGGCGCGACCGGCGCCGTGGCACCGGCGGCAGGGTCTGCCCGGGCAGCGGCGGCACGGGGAAGCCGCCCGCCATCGGGTCGAAGCCGGGCCCGGGCTCGGCGGGTACGCCGTCGGCGCCGTCCCGCTGCCCGCCCCGGTCGCGGAAGATGTCGAACACGAAGGAGACCAGCAGGATCGCGACGACCGCGCCGCCGACGTAGAGCACGATCTCCTGGAAGTCGTACCGCTCGTTGCGCAGTGCCCGCACCGTGGCGACGAGCATCAGCCAGACCATCGAGACGGGGATGAGAACCTTCCACCCCAGCTTCATGAACTGGTCGTAGCGCAGCCGCGGCAGCGTGCCGCGCAGCCAGATGAAGAAGAACAGCAGCAGCTGGAGCTTGATGACGAACCAGAGCATCGGCCACCAGCCGTGGTTCGCGCCCTCCCAGAAGGCCGAGACCGGGTACGGGGCCCGCCAGCCGCCCAGGAAGAGCGTCACCGCGACCGCCGAGACGGTGACCATGTTGACGTACTCGGCCAGCATGAACATCGCGAACTTGATCGAGGAGTACTCGGTGTTGAAGCCGCCGACCAGGTCGCCCTCGGACTCGGGCAGGTCGAACGGCGCCCGGTTGGTCTCGCCGACCATCGACACGATGTAGATGAGGAAGGAGACCGGCAGCAGCAGCACGTACCAGCGGTCCTGCTGCGCGTCGACGATCGTCGACGTCGACATGGACCCGGAGTAGAGGAAGACGGCGGCGAAGGAGACACCCATCGCGATCTCGTAGGAGATCATCTGCGCGCAGGAGCGCAGTCCGCCGAGCAGCGGGTAGGTCGAGCCGGAGGACCAGCCCGCGAGCACGATGCCGTAGATGCCGATGGAGGCGGTGGCGAGGATGTAGAGCACCGCGATCGGCAGATCGGTGAGCTGCATCGTCGTGCGCTGGCCGAAGATGGAGACCTCGTTGCCGGCCGGGCCGAAGGGGATCACCGCGATCGCCATGAAGGCCGGGACGGCGGCGACGACCGGGGCGAGGAGATAGACCGCCTTGTCGGCGCGCTTGACGATCACGTCCTCTTTGAGCATCAGCTTGATGCCGTCCGCGAGGGACTGCAGCATGCCCCACGGGCCGTGCCGGTTGGGGCCGATGCGCAACTGCATCCAGGCGACGATCTTGCGCTCGAAGACGATCGAGAGCAGCACGGTCACCATGACGAACGCGAAGCAGAAGACCGCCTTGAGGGCGATCAGCCACCAGGGGTCCCGGCCGAACATCGACAGGTCCTCGGCGGCCAGTTCGTGGAGCGGGGGAAGGTTCGTCATCACAGCCGGACCTCCCGCGCGCCGGTGCCGGCCGTATCCGCTCCGGAGGTGTCCGGGCCGATCCGTACGAGCGCGCCCGGGCTCACGCCCACAGCGTCGGCGACCGAGCCGCCGACGGAGTTCAGCGGCAGCCACACCACCCGGTCCGGCATGGCCGTGACGGCGAGCGGCAGCCGCACCGTCCCGGCCGGGCCGGTGACGGCCAGCGACTCGCCGTCGCGCACTCCCGCCTCCGCCGCCGTGGCGGCGGAGAGCCGGGCGAGGGCCGCGTGCCGGGTGCCGGCCAGCGCTTCGTCGCCGTCCTGCAGCCGTCCCTCGTCGAGCAGCAGCCGGTGGCCCGCGAGGACCGCCTCGCCGGGCCGGGGGACGGGCAGCGGACGGGCGGACTCGGCCGGGTCCGCCGCGTGGGCACCGGTCCAGGTGCCGAGCCGGGCCATTTCCGCCCGTGCGGCCGGGACGTCCGGCAGCGCGAGGGCCGCGCCCATGGCGTCCGCGAGCATGTGCAGCACCCGGATGTCCGGCATGAGATGGCGCCGCGTCACCTGGTCCGGTTTGATCGCGACCTCGAACGGACGGGCCCGGCCCTCCCAGTTGAGGAACGTGCCCGACTTCTCCGCCACCGCGGCGACCGGCAGCACCACGTCCGCCCGGTCCGTCACCTCGCTCGGCCGCTGTTCCAGGCTGACGAGGAAGCCGATGGCGTCCAGCGCGGCACGCGCGCGTGCCGGGTCGGGCAGGTCCGCGACCTCCACCCCGGCCACCACCAGGGCACCCAGCTCGCCCGTGGCGGCCGCCTCGATGATCTGGCCGGTGTCCCGGCCGGGGCTGCGGGGCAGTTCGGCCGTGCCCCACGCGGCGGCGGTCTCCTCCCGCGCGCGCGGGTCGGTGGCCGGACGGCCGCCCGGCAGCAGGCCCGGCAGGGCGCCCGCCTCCAGCGCGCCCCGCTCGCCCGCCCGGCGCGGGATCCACACCAGGCTCGCCCCGGTCGCCGTGGCGGCCGCCACGGCGGCGGTCAGGGCGCCCGGCACGGCCGCCGTCCGCTCCCCCACGATGATCACCGAACCGGGGGCGCGCAGCGCGTCGGCCGCGGCCCGGCCGCCCGTGTCGAGCCCGCCGGAGAGACCGGCGGTGTCCGCCAGCGCCCGCAGCCACTCGGTCTCGGTGCCGGGGGCGGCGGGCAGCAGCGTGCCGCCGGCCTTCACCAGCCCGCGCGTGGCGTGCGTGGCGAGGGCGAAGAGACGCTGCCCGTGCTTGCGGTGCGCCTTGCGCAGCCGCAGGAACACCCCGGGCGCCTCCTCCTCCGCCTCGAATCCGACGAGCAGCACCGCCGGGGCCTTCTCCAGCGCCGCGTACGTCAGCCCGCCGCCGTCGACGTCCCGGCCGCGCCCGGCGATCCGGGCCGCGAGGAAGTCGGTCTCCTCTGCGCTGTGCACGCGGGCGCGGAAGTCGATGTCATGGGTGTCGAGGGCGACGCGGGCGAACTTGGCGTAGGCGTAGGCGTCCTCGACGGTCAGCCGGCCGCCCGTCAGCACCCCGGCCCGGCCGCGCGCGGCGGACAGCCCGCGGGCCGCGGCGTCGAGCGCCTCGGGCCAGCTCGCCGGCTCCAGCACGCCGTCGGCGTTCCGCACGAGCGGGTGCGTCAGCCGGTCCGGCCGCTGCGCGTAGCGGAACGCGAAGCGGCCCTTGTCGCACACCCATTCCTCGTTGACCTCGGGGTCGTCGGCGGCGAGGCGGCGCATGACCTTGCCGCGCCGGTGGTCGGTGCGCGTCGCGCAGCCGCCCGCGCAGTGCTCGCAGACCGTCGGCGAGGAGACCAGGTCGAAGGGCCGGGCGCGGAAGCGGTACGCCGCCGAGGTGAGCGCCCCCACCGGGCAGATCTGGATGGTGTTGCCCGAGAAGTACGACTCGAAGGGGTCGCCCTCGCCCGTGCCGACCTGCTGGAGCGCGCCGCGCTCCAGGAGCTCGATCATCGGGTCGCCCGCGATCTGCTGGGAGAAGCGGGTGCAGCGCGCGCACAGCACGCACCGCTCGCGGTCCAGCAGCACCTGGGGGGAGAGCGGCACCGGCTTCTCGAAGGTGCGCTTGTGGCCCTCGAAGCGGGTGTCGGACTGCCCGGCGGTCATCGCCTGGTTCTGCAGGGGGCATTCGCCGCCCTTGTCGCAGACCGGGCAGTCGAGCGGGTGGTTGATGAGCAGCAGCTCCATCACCCCGCGCTGGGCCTTCTCGGCGACGGGCGAGGTGAGCTGGGTCCTGACCACCATGCCGTCGGTGCAGGTGATCGTGCAGGACGCCATCGGCTTGCGCTGGCCCTCGACCTCGACGATGCACTGGCGGCAGGCACCGGCGGGGTCGAGCAGCGGGTGGTCGCAGAACCGGGGGATCTCGATGCCGAGCAGTTCGGCGGCCCGGATGACGAGCGTGCCCTTGGGCACGGAGAGGGCGATGCCGTCGATGGTGACGGAGACGAGATCGTCCGGCGGCGGCGCCGCCTCTCCTCCGGAGGGGGCGGACGTGGTGACGGTCATGCGTGCACCTCCGGGTGCGACGTCCTGGTGTCGTCGGCCCACACCGTCGACGCGGCCGGGTCGAAGGGGCAGCCCTTGCCGGTGATGTGCCGTTCGTACTCCTCGCGGAAGTACTTCAGCGAGGAGAAGATCGGGCTCGCGGCGCCGTCGCCGAGTGCGCAGAAGGACTTGCCGTTGATGTTGTCGGCGATGTCGTTGATCTTGTCGAGGTCGGCCATGCGCCCCTTGCCGGCTTCGATGTCGCGGAGCAACTGCACCAGCCAGTACGTGCCTTCGCGGCAGGGTGTGCACTTGCCGCAGGACTCGTGGGCGTAGAACTCGGTCCAGCGGGTGACGGCCCGCACGACACAGGTCGTCTCGTCGAAGCACTGCAGGGCCTTGGTGCCGAGCATCGATCCGGCGGCGCCCACCGCCTCGTAGTCGAGCGGCACGTCGAGGTGCTCGTCGGTGAACATCGGGGTGGACGAGCCACCCGGCGTCCAGAACTTGAGCCGGTGGCCGGGGCGCATGCCGCCGCTCATCTCCAGCAGCTGGCGCAGCGTGATCCCCAGCGGCGCCTCGTACTGGCCGGGGCCCGCGACATGGCCGCTGAGGGAGTAGAGCGTGAAGCCCGGGGACTTCTCGCTGCCCATCGAACGGAACCAGTCCTTACCGCGGTTCAGGATCGCGGGAACCGAGGCGATGGACTCGACGTTGTTCACCACGGTGGGGCAGGCGTAGAGGCCGGCGACCGCGGGGAAGGGGGGCCGGAGCCGGGGCTGGCCGCGGCGGCCTTCGAGCGAGTCGAGGAGTGCCGTTTCCTCGCCGCAGATGTACGCCCCCGCACCCGCGTGCACGGTGATCTCGAGGTCGAGTCCGCTGCCCAGGATGTTCCGGCCGAGGTAGCCCGCCGCGCGGGCCTCCCGCACGGCCTCGTGCAGCCGGCGCAGTACGGGGACGGTCTCGCCGCGCAGATAGATGAAGGCGTGTTCCGAGCGGATCGCGTAACAGGCGATCAGCATGCCCTCGATGAGGGAGTGTGGATTGGCGAAGAGCAGCGGGATGTCCTTGCAGGTGCCCGGCTCGGACTCGTCCGCGTTGACGACGAGGTAGTGCGGTTTGCCGTCGCCCTGCGGGATGAACTGCCATTTCATCCCGGTGGGGAAGCCCGCGCCGCCCCTGCCGCGCAGCCCGGAGTCCTTGACGTAGGCGATCACTTCGTCGGGGGACATCGCGAGTGCCTTGCGCAGGCCCTGATAGCCGTCGTGGCGCCGGTAGGTCTCCAGCGTCCAGGACTCCGGCTGGTCCCAGAAGGCGCTCAGCACGGGTGCGAGCAGCTTCTCGGGACTGGTTTCGTTGAGAGCGGCTGCCACGGTCATCCCTCCCCCTCCTCGGCGATCGGCCCGGCCGGGAAGTCCGGGTCGGAGTCGGACGTCTTCTGGGGTGCGTCGTGCGAGCTGGGGTGCCGCTGGGGCGGCTGTTCGTCGTGGTGCGGAGGGGTGTCCTGCTGCGGTACGCCGCCGCGCGGGGGGCCGACCCGGGCCGGTCCGCTCTCGCCCCGGGCCAGCCGGAGTCCCGCCAGTGAGGCGTGCCCGGCACCACCGGTCGCCGCGACGGCGCCCGGCCGCTCGTCGGGGAAGCCGGCCAGGATGCGGGCCGTCTCCTTGTACGTGCACAGGGGGGCGCCGCGCGTGGGCTCGACCGTGCGGCCCGCGCGCAGGTCGTCGACGAGCCGCTTGGCGCTCTCGACGGTCTGGTTGTCGAAGAACTCCCAGTTGACCATCACGACGGGCGCGAAGTCGCAGGCGGCGTTGCACTCGATGTGTTCGAGGGTGACCTTGCCGTCGGGGGTCGTCTCCTCGTTGCCGACGCCCAGGTGCTGTTTCAGGGCGTCGAAGATGGCGTCGCCGCCGAGCACCGCGCACAGGGTGTTGGTGCAGACCCCCACCTGGTAGTCGCCGCTGGGCCGGCGGCGGTACATGGTGTAGAAGGTCGAGACCGCGGTGACCTCGGCGGTGGTCAGGCCGAGCTGCTCGGCGCAGAAGCGGACGCCGGTGCGGGTGACGTGCCCCTCCTCGGCCTGGACGAGGTGCAGCAGCGGCAGCAGCGCGCTGCGGCTGTCGGGGTAGCGGGCGATCACCTCCTTCGCGTCCGCGTCGAGCCGGGCGCGGACCTCTGCGGGGTAGTCGGGGGCGGGGAGCTGCGGCATCCCCAGCTGCACCCCTTGACTGCTCGATGTGGCACTCACCGGTCGACGCCTCCCATCACGGGGTCGATGGACGCGACGGCGACGATGACGTCGGCCACCTGGCCGCCCTCGCACATCGCCGCCATGGACTGGAGGTTGGTGAAGGAGGGATCGCGGAAGTGGACGCGGTAGGGGCGGGTGCCGCCGTCGCTGACCACGTGCACGCCCAGCTCGCCCTTGGGGGATTCCACCGCCACGTACACCTGCCCGGGCGGTACCCGGAAGCCTTCCGTCACCAGCTTGAAGTGGTGGATCAGGGCCTCCATCGAGGTGCCCATGATCTTCTTGATGTGGTCGAGGGAGTTGCCGAGGCCGTCCGGGCCGAGCGCCAGCTGGGCGGGCCAGGCGATCTTCTTGTCGGCCACCATGACCGGGCCCGGCTCCAGCCGGTCCAGGCACTGCTCGACGATCCGCAGCGACTGGCGCATCTCCTCCAGCCGGATGAGGAAGCGCCCGTAGGCGTCGCAGGTGTCGGCGGTCGGGACGTCGAAGTCGTACGTCTCGTAGCCGCAGTAGGGCTGGGACTTGCGCAGGTCGTGCGGGAGGCCGGCGGCGCGCAGGATCGGGCCCGTCGCGCCGAGGGCCATGCAGCCGGCGAGGTCCAGATAACCGACGTCCTGCAACCGGCCCTTGAAGATCGGGTTGCCGGTGGCGAGCTTGTCGTACTCGGGGAAGTTCTTGCGCATCTTCTTCACGAATTCGCGCACCGCGTCCACCGCGCCCGGGGGCAGGTCCTGGGCGAGCCCGCCGGGCCGGATGTACGCGTGGTTCAGCCGCAGCCCGGTGATCAGCTCGTACAGGTCCAGGATCATCTCGCGGTCCCGGATGCCGTAGATCATGATCGTGGTGGCGCCGAGCTCCATGCCGCCGGTGGCGATGCACACCAGGTGCGAGGAGATGCGGTTCAGCTCCATCAGCATCACGCGGACGATCGTGGCCCGGTCCGGGACCTGGTCCTCGATGCCGAGCAGCCGCTCCACGCCCATGCAGTACGCCGTCTCGTTGTAGAACGAGGTGAGGTAGTCCATGCGCGTGACGAAGGTGGTGCCCTGCGTCCAGTTGCGGTATTCGAGGTTCTTCTCGATGCCGGTGTGGAGATAGCCGATGCCGCAGCGGGCCTCGGTGACCGTCTCGCCGTCGATCTCCAGGATCAGGCGGAGCACCCCGTGGGTGGAGGGGTGCTGGGGGCCCATGTTGACGATGATCCGCTCGTCGTCGGCCCGCTTGGCCGCCGCCGCGATCTCGTCCCAGTCGCCACCGGTGACGGTGTAGACGGGGCCCTCGGTGGTGTCGCGGGCACTGGCTCGGGGAGTGCTCATCAGGTGTACGACCTCCGCTGGTCCGGAGCCGGGATCTGGGCGCCCTTGTACTCGACGGGAATGCCGCCGAGGGGGTAGTCCTTGCGCTGCGGGTGGCCCTGCCAGTCGGCCGGCATGAAGATCCGCGTGAGCGCCGGGTGGCCGTCGAAGATCAGGCCGAAGAAGTCGTAGGTCTCGCGCTCGTGCCAGTCGTTGGTCGGGTAGACGTCGACGATCGACGGCACGTGCGGATCGCTGTCGGGGGCGCTGACCTCCAGCCGGATCAGCCGGTTGTGGGTGATCGAGCGCAGGTGGTAGACCGCGTGCAGCTCGCGTCCCTTGTCGCCCTCGAAGTGCACTCCGCTCACGCCGGTGCACAGCTCGAAGCGGAGCGCCGGGTCGTCGCGCAGGGTGCGGGCGACGCGCGGCAGGTGTTCGCGGGCGATGTGGAAGGTGATCTCGCCGCGGTCGACGACGGTCTTCTCGATCGCGTTCTCCGGGACGAGCCCCTGCTCCTCGAGGGCGCCCTCCAGCTCGTCGGCCACCTCGTCGAACCAGCCGCCGTACGGGCGGCTCGACGCTCCCGGCAGCCGTACGGTCCGCACCAGGCCGCCGTAGCCGCTGGTGTCGCCGCCGTTCCCGACGCCGAACATGCCGCGCTGGACGCGAATGGCCTCGCCCTGCTCGCCGCGCTGGCCCGGGAGCCGCTCGTCCGGTGCCTGTTCCTGCTCGCTCACCGCAGCAGACCCTTCATCTCGATCAACGGCAGGGCCTTGAGCGCCGTTTGCTCCGCCTCACGCTCCGCTTCCTCGCGGTGCGCGCCGAGCTTCTCGCCCTGGATCTTCCGGTGCAGCTTCAGGATCGCGTCCATCAGCATCTCGGGGCGGGGCGGGCAGCCGGGCAGATAGATGTCGACCGGCACGATGTGGTCGACGCCCTGCACGATGGCGTAGTTGTTGAACATGCCGCCGCTGGAGGCGCAGACCCCCATGGAGATCACCCACTTGGGGTTCGGCATCTGGTCGTAGATCTGGCGCAGCACCGGCGCCATCTTCTGGCTGACCCGCCCGGCCACGATCATCAGATCGGCCTGGCGGGGCGAGCCGCGGAAGATCTCCATGCCGAAGCGGGCGAGGTCGTAGCGCCCGGCGCCGGTCGACATCACCTCGATGGCGCAGCAGGCCAGGCCGAAGGTGGCCGGGAAGACGGACGACTTGCGGACCCAGCCGGCGGCCTGCTCGACGGTGGTCAGCGCGAAGCCGCTGGGCAGCTTCTCTTCGAGTCCCACGGTTGGTGCCCCCTAGTCCCATTCCAGGCCGCCGCGCCGCCAGACATAGGCGTAGGCGACGAAGACGGTGAGCACGAAGAGCAGCATCTCCACGAGCCCGAACAACCCCAGGGCGTCGAAGGTGACGGCCCAGGGATAGAGGAAGACGATCTCGATGTCGAAGACGATGAAGAGCATCGCCGTCAGGTAGTACTTGATCGGGAAGCGCCCGCCACCGGCCGGCTGCGGGGTCGGTTGGACGCCGCATTCATAGGCCTCGAGCTTGGCGCGGTTGTACCTCTTGGGCCCGATGAGCGAGGCCATGACCACGGAGAAGATCGCGAAGCCTGCTCCGAGGGCTCCCAGTACGAGGATGGGCGCGTAGGCGTTCACCGCTCCTCGCTCCTTCCAGTCGACGCTGACTGCTGGCTGACCGGACCCGGCGGGCGCACCGCGCTCAGATCCGGGGGCCGTGGCGTCGCCACGAAGATCACCCCCATGTGAGGCAGTTCACAAGCCCGGGTCGCCTGCATCCTATGCCCGCCGGTCTGTGATCTGCGACACGGGGTACGCGCCGGTGTTTGTGATCTACGCCACCTGACGAACGATCATCAAGTCGGATGAGCAGTGATCTTCATACGCGAAGCGGCCGAGTGATCACGAGAGGTGACATTCAGGGGCGTTCACGCTGGTGGGAAGGGGTGAGCCATTATCAAGCCATGGCCGGTGCAGGCAAATTGGCAATGCCACCCGTCAACTGATAAGGGAGTGCCACTCGGTGGGACGACGGCGGTCATCCGTCGGCACCCACTGCTCCCCGATCGCGGGGTGCGCTCCGATTCGCCCCCCGGCCCGGGAAGGGCGCACGGGGCGGGAGTGGCGTGACGTCCGCCACGCGACGACAGGTTTCCTGTGCGGATTCGAGGGGAAGCCTCGACGGGCGAGCCATAAAAGTGATAGGCCGTCCAATGGGCGGCGCGGATGGCCAAATGCCATGCTGAGGCACATGATCGCGGGTCACGGGCAGGTCACGGTCGCGACGACCCCGGGGGCGAAAAGTCCGAATTCCAGGCGCGCGCACGGCGATTGTGGCGCACGCCACTTTTGTTGATCTCAACCTACGGGGACTGATAGCCGTTGTTCCATGTCCCCGAACGCGCAGATAACCAGCCACCGGAAGCCCCGCCGTGCGACGCAGTCCTGGGTGGTCCGCACCGGCGTTGCAGGCGGTGTCCTCGGCACCCTCGCGGTGACCGGGGCGGCGGCCGCCAACGCCGCCGAGAAGCCCGTCGAGTCGACGATGGAGATGCCGGCGATCAACGCCGCCCTCGCCGCCTCCATCACGCAGAGCGCCGCCTCCACGCACCAGGCCGCCTTCGACTACGAGGTCCAGGCGCAGCAGGAGAAGGCCGAGGGCGAGGCCCGCGCCGAGGCCAAGAAGGTCAAGGACGAGGCCGACCGCAAGGCCGAGGCCGAGAAGAAGGTCGCCGAGGCCAAGGAGAAGGAAGCCGCGCAGGCCCGCGCCTCCCGCACCTCCGACCGTTCGGAGCTGGGCACCAAGTCCGCTTCCGCCGACTCCTCCGAGGGCACCGAGACCGCGGGCTCCGGCTCCACCGCCGGTTCCTCCGCCACGGGCTCGGCCGCGACGCTGGTCTCCTACCTCAAGGCGCAGGTCGGCAAGGCGTACGTGATGGGCTCCACCGGCCCCTCCTCGTTCGACTGCTCGGGTCTGGTCATGTCGGCCTACAGCCAGATCGGCATCGACCTCCCCCGCATCTCGCAGGACCAGTCGACGGCGGGCACCGCGGTGTCCCTCGACAACCTCCAGGTCGGCGACATCCTCTACTGGGGCTCCGCCGGCAGCGCTTACCACGTGGGCGTGTACATCGGTGACGGCAAGTTCATCGGCGCGCAGAACCCGAGCACGGGTGTCGTCGAGCGCTCGATGAGCTACTCCCCGCCGACGGGTGCCGTTCGCGTCATGTGACGCGGGTACCCCCAGCATCCTTCGAAGGCCGCCGTTCCCCTCCGCTCGGGACGGCGGCCTTCGGCGTGTGCGGCGGCGCCCCGGGCGCGGAAGAATTCGCTTGGCCGCCGAGTGATTTGCCGCAACAATCCTGGTATGGCACGAACCTTTGAGGAACTGGTGGCCGAGGCCGAGACCGTCCCGGTCGACGGCTGGGACTTCTCCTGGCTGGACGGCCGGGCCACCGAGCAGCGCCCCTCCTGGGGCTACCAGCGCACGATGGGCGAGCACCTGGCCCGCGCGTCCGCCGCTCTCGACATCCAGACGGGCGGCGGTGAGGTCCTCGCCGGGGTACCGAAGCTGCCCGCCCTGATGGTGGCCACGGAGTCCTGGCCGCCGAACGTCGCGAAGGCGACCGAGCTGCTGCACCCGCTCGGCGCGGTCGTCGTCGCGGACCCCGACGAACCGCCCCTGCCGTTCGCCGACGCGGCCTTCGACCTGGTGACCAGCCGTCACCCGGCGACGGTGTGGTGGTCGGAGATCGCCCGGGTGCTCCGCCCCGGCGGCACCTATCTCGCCCAGCACGTCGGCCCGGCCAGCGTCTTCGAACTGGTCGAGTACTTCCTCGGCCCGCAGCCCGAGGAGATCCGGCGCAGGCGCCACCCCGACGACGAGCGGCGGGAGGCGGAGGCGGCCGGCCTTCAGATCCTCGACCTGCGGCTGGAGTCCCTGCGGACCGAGTTCTTCGACATCGGCGCGGTGATCTACTTCCTGCGGAAGGTGATCTGGATGGTCCCCGGCTTCACCGTCGACCGGTACCGCGACCGGCTGCGCGAGCTCGACGAACACATCCGGGCCGAGGGCTCCTTCGTCGCGCACTCGACCCGCTTCCTGATCGAGGCCCGCAAGCCGGCCTGACCCGAGGCCCTGCGGGGGCCCTGGTAGCGGTCGCCACCTCACCGCCACGCCGATTATCGTGGCGGGCGTGACCGAGACCTGGGATCCGAACGCCGCCGGTGTGCTGAGGCTGCCGTCCGGGCGGCTCGTGCGGGGGCGGGGGCTGCGGCGGGGCCTGCCGGCCGGGGTCACGCCCGCCTTCGCCGTGTATCTGCTCGGCAAGCAGCCGCCCGAAGTGCCCTGGGAGGCACGGTGGTTGCGGTGGCCGGACTTCCGGCTGCCCGCCCGGGGCACGGACGCCCGGGGGGTGCTGGGCGAGGCCTGGGAGCGGGCCGCCGGCGACCGGGTCGAGGTGGCCTGCGGTGGCGGCCGGGGGCGCACCGGCACGGCTCTGGCCTGCATCGCCGTGCTCGACGGGGTGCCGGCCAACCGGGCGGTGGCCTTCGTCCGCGAGCATTACGACCCGCACGCCGTCGAAACCCCCTGGCAGCGGCGCTACGTGAGGCGCTTCGCGGACGGGCCGGCGTAGGCGCGCGCCGTACGACGCGCGCCGGCCACCGTCAGGAGCGCGGGGCCACCTTGCTCAGCCCGTTGATGATGCGGTCCATCGCGTCGCCGCCCGTCGGGTCCGTGAGGTTCGCCAGCATCTTGAGCGTGAACTTCATCAGCAGCGGGTGCGTCAGGCCGCGCTGCGTCGCGATCTGCATGACCTTCGGGTTGCCGATGAGCTTCACGAACGCGCGGCCCAGCGTGTAGTAGCCGCCGTAGGTGTCCTTGAGGACCTTCGGGTAGCGCTGCAGGGCCAGCTCGCGCTGGGCGTAGGAGGAGCGGGCGTGGGCCTGGACGATGACGTCCGCGGCGAGCTGGCCGGACTCCATGGCGTAGGCGATGCCCTCGCCGTTGAACGGATTGACCAGGCCGCCCGCGTCGCCGACGAGCAACAGGCCGCGCGTGTAGTGGGGTTGGCGGTTGAAGGCCATCGGAAGCGCGGCGCCGCGGATCGGCGTCGTCATGTTGTCCGGGGTGTAGCCCCAGTCCTCCGGCATCGAGGCGCACCACGCCTTGAGGATCTCGCGCCAGTCCAGCTCCTTGAAGGAGCTGGAGGTGTTCAGGACGCCGAGGCCGACGTTGGACGTGCCGTCGCCCATGCCGAAGATCCAGCCGTAGCCGGGCAGCAGCCGGTCGGTGGCGCCGCGCCGGTCCCACAGCTCCAGCCACGACTCCAGGTAGTCGTCGTCGTGGCGCGGGGAGGTGAAGTACGTCCGGACGGCCACGCCCATCGGGCGGTCCTCGCGGCGGTGCAGGCCCATCGCGAGGGAGAGCCGGGTGGAGTTGCCGTCGGCGGCGACCACCAGGGGGGCGTGGAAGGTGACCGGGGTCTTCTCCTCGCCGAGCTTGGCGTGCACGCCCGTGATGCGGCCCGTGCGGTCGTCGATGACGGGCGCGCCCACGTTGCAGCGCTCGTACAGCCGGGCGCCGGCTTTCTGGGCCTGGCGGGCGAGCTGCTCGTCGAAGTCGTCGCGCTTACGGACCAGGCCGTAGTCGGGGAAGGAGGCGAGGTCCGGCCAGTCGAGCTGGAGGCGGACGCCGCCGCCGATGATGCGCAGGCCCTTGTTGCGCAGCCAGCCCGCCTCCTCGGAGATGTCGATCCCCATGGAGACGAGCTGCTTGGTGGCCCGCGGGGTCAGGCCGTCACCGCACACCTTCTCGCGCGGGAACGCCGTCTTCTCCAGCAGGAGGACATCGAGCCCCGCCTTGGCCAGGTAGTACGCGGTGGTCGAGCCGGCGGGACCCGCCCCGACCACGATCACATCGGCGCTGCGCTCTGAGTCGGTCAAGGTCGGCTCTCCCGTTCGGCGAGGGGGCTGGTCACGCCCGAGTCTATGAGCCGGACGGGTACGGGCGGCCAGTGGCCACCCCGTACCCCGCCCGCGCGGACCGGCCCCCGCTAGTCGATGTCGAGCGGGGCGACCCTCCAGTACCGCACCGCGTTGTCGAAGACGGTCCGCGTCGTGGTCCAGTTCTCGTCGTAGTCCTCGTACTGGATGGCGTACTCGGTACCGGTGTCGTCGATGTACGCCTGGTCGATGGAGCGCACGAGACGGCCGGAGCCCTTCTCCTTGTACGTCCACTCCCACAGCGCGCCCTGCTTGCCCTGGAACGTGTTGGCCGTCAGCTGGACCCGCTGGTAGCCGTCCTGCCGGGAGACCACCTTCTCCAGCTCCAGGAAGTGGTCGTGCGCGGACTTCCCGAGGTCCCTGACGATGCCGACCCGCACGTGACGGAAGCCCGTGGAGCCCACGAAGTCGATCTGGCCGCTGCCCTTGTCCATGCGGTGCCAGCCGTCGGGCAGCACGATCGAGAAGCCCTCGGGGGCGATCGTCGTCGAGTAGCCGCTGGGCAGGTCCTTCTCCGGGACGGGCGCGTCGTGGAACGGGGCCGGGGAGGTGGAGGGCGAGACGGGCGGCTGGGCGGTCGCCGGGCCGCCGCTCGCCTTCGCACCGTCGGCCGGGCTCGCGGCGGGCCTGTTCGCCTGGGCGGTCCCGTTGCCGCCGCCGCTCTTCTCGTCGTTCTTCTTGTTCATCAGCAGCACACCGCCCGCGGCGGCGCCGCCCACCACGAAGGCGGCGAGACCGACGGCCACCCACATGAAGATCCGGCTACGGCCGGTGCGGCGCGGCGGAGTTGTCGCGGGGGCCGCCGGGACTGCCGGGGTGACGTCCGTGACGGCCGTCGGCACCTCGGGGGCGGCGGGGGCCGCCGGTGCGGCAGGGGCCGCGGGGGTCACCGCTACCGCCGGGGCGACCGGCGGCTGTGCGGGCGCCGCGGGAGGCGCGGCGGGTGCCACGGGCGCTGCGGGGGCCGCGGGGGCCGGCCACGCCACCGGCGGCGCCGGGTAGCCCGGCGGAATGCCCGGTGTCGTACGGCCGGTACGGGTCAGGAACGCGGCCAGGAGCACCGCTCCCGCCGTCCACAGCAGGCCGAACAGCAGCGACTCACCTACGTCGGGCCCCAGCCGGCCCTCGCCGGACTGGGAGCCGTAGCCGAAGCTCGTGCCCGCCGACATCTCCATCTCCGCGCCGGAGACGAGGGACAGCAGCCAGAACGCCCCGAGGAAGAAGGCCCCGGAGAGGGCCTGTTCGCGCCGGTCGGCCGAGCGCCGTGCCAGCAGGAGGGCCAGGATCACCGCGCACACGACGCCCAACGCCAGCGCGCCGGTCTGCGCCCAGCCGCCGTAGGTGTCACCGATTTGGGAGAGCCCGAAGGTGCCGCCCTCCTCGCCGCCGCGGCCCTTGGCGGCCGACGCCTCCACGCTCGCGCCCCACGACAGTCCGAGCGCCATGAGCGCCAGATTGACGAGGACCAGCAGCGAGGCCACCACACCCCAGCCGGAGACGTCGCTCGCATTCGACGCGACGACCACGAACACGACGACGGCGCAGAGCGCGACCGTCAGCCCGAGGGCGCGCAGGGCGGTGCCCCACGCCCGTACGGCCATCAACGCGCCCGCACCGCACCGCGCGAGGAGCTCCTCGCGGCACAGCACGCTCGCGCTCACCGCGCCCGACAGCGCGCACGTGAACAGCGCGGCGAGCACCGGGGAGGTGTCGACCGTGAAGACCTTCACGTCCGGCTGCCCGTACAGGCCGAGCACCAGCACGACCGCGCCCGACAGCAGCCCGATCCGCAGCGCGGCCTCCGCGCCGCCGCTCGCACCCTGCGGCCGCGAGCGGCGCAGCAGACGCGCTCCGAGGCCCACGGCGCCCGCCCAGGCGAGCGTGAACGTCAGCAGCCATACGGACAGCGAGCCGCTGCCCTGCACGAACATGGTGATGAGGCTGCCGCCGCGGCTGGTCTCCACCTCGAAGGTGCCGCCGAGGCCCTGCATCAGCACCGCGATGACGACCTGGAAGCGGTCACTCCAATGAGCGAAGTCCGCTTCCTCGTAGTCGTCCGAGGAGGGGAGGGAGACCGCCAGCGCGAGGACGAGCAGGAGGGCGGTCGGCCACAGGACGGCCTTGGCCGAGCCGAGCCAGTCGCCGGTGAACGTCCGGCGCAGGAACAGCGCGCCGGGGCCGGGCTGCGCGTAGCCGCCCTGCGGCGCGTAGGCGGGGGGCGCGGGTGACAAGGGCGGCGGTGGCAGTGGCGGCGCCGCGGGCGGCGCGGCCGGCGGTACTGCGGGCGGCGCGGCCGGGGTCGCCGGGACGGCGGCCGGGGTCGCCGAGGCAACCGCACCCGCCTCCTGCGGACGCTCCCGGCCACACTTCATGCAGAAACGCGCGTCCTGGACGAACGCGGAACCACAGGCAGGACAGAACGACGGCAATGGTGCTCCCGTATTCGGGCGGGCGGTTCGGATGGGGGGTGCGGATGATCGTACAGATCACACACCCTGCCCATGACAAACCGTCAACATCCGCCCTAATTGCGGGATATGCCCTGCCCAAGGGTTACCCGGCGTGCTTGATCCCCCGGTGCAGCGCCACGACTCCGCCCGTCAGATTGCGCCAGGCGACCTTCGACCAGCCGGCCTGCTGGAGCCGTGCCGCGAGCGCGGCCTGGTCGGGCCAGGCGCGGATCGACTCGGCGAGGTAGACGTACGCGTCGGGGTTGCTGCTGACGGCCGTCGCGACCGGCGGCAGGGCCCGCATCAGATACTCGGTGTAGACCGTGCGGAACGGCGCCCACGTGGGGTGGCTGAACTCGCAGATCACCACGCGCCCGCCGGGCTTCGTCACCCGCAGCAGCTCGCGCAGCGCGGTGTCGGTCTCCTGCACGTTGCGCAGCCCGAAGGAGATGGTGACGGCGTCGAACACGTCGTCCGCGAAGGGAAGCCGGGTGGCGTCACCGGCGGTGAGCGGCAGCCACGGGTGGCGCTTCTTGCCCTCGCGCAGCATGCCGACGGAGAAGTCGCACGGCACGACGTAGGCGCCGTCGGCGGTGAAGGGCATCGAGGAGGTGCCCGTGCCGGCCGCGAGGTCCAGCACCTTCTCCCCCGGGCGCGCGGCCACCGCGCGGGCCACCGCCTTGCGCCACAGGCGGGCCTGGCCGAGCGACAGCACGTCGTTGGTCAGGTCGTATTTCGCCGCCACGTCGTCGAACATCGCGGCGACTTCGTGCGGCTGCTTGTCCAGGGATGCTCGGGTCACGCCCCCATTGTTCACGGTGCGCGTCCGGCGCGGTGGAGCAGGGGGCCGGGCGGTGCGGTTCGCGCCGGACGGAGCGCGCTTCGGCGCCGTCCGCTTGGTCGAGGACGGACCGCCCCCCTTGGCGGGCCGCCGCCTCGCGATGCCGACTGCGCCGCCCCGGAAACCCCCGCTTCCCGGGACCGCCGGCTCCCCTGCCCGACCGCCCCCTCGACGGCCGACGCTTCCTCCGGCGTGCGCGTCCTTACGGCCCGGCAGTACGCATGATTGCCCGGGCCCTCCACAGGGCGCATCGCGAAGCGGCCTGAGCGGCCGTCCCCGCGGTTCCCATCCTGGTGGGTGGAAGCGGTATAAACCGTTCCCCTTAATGCGGCTCTGACGTGCGGCGACGGCGTCCTTACGGATCACTGACGACGCCCGGCCGCAGGCCGTCAGGCCCGACGGTGCACCAGCCGCCCGCCCAGCACCGTCGCGACGCACCGGCCGTCCTCCGTGAAGACGGCCAGATCCGCGCGCCCGGTCTCGGCGATCGCCACCGGTCGTACCCGCCCTGGAACGGCCACCCCGACCCGCCCCGCGGCAGCCCGCAGCTCAGGATCCGTCACGTGCTCGGCCGTCACGGCCCCGCCGCCCCGCTTCAGCACCTCGTGCACCCGCTCGCGCGGGCTGGGCGCGTCCGGCAGCGGGCCCTCGTGCACCAGCGCCGGGCCGAGCGTGCCGGGCCACTGCCGGACCCGGGCGCCCGGGAACCGCTCCAGCAGGTCCTGGAGCGGGCCGACCGCCGCGATCCGGTCGCCGTCGACGGCGACACCGCCGTCGACGATCGGCTCCTCGTCCCAGGTGCGGCGCACGAAGGGCGCCGTGTGAAGCGTCAGCACCGCGCGGCCCTCAGTCGGAGGCGACGAGCTTCAGCTCGGGATGCGCCGTGCCGCCCTCGATCGCCGTCGAGGACAGGTGCGAGACGACCCTGTCGTCCACCGGGTCGTTCGCCGGGTCGTCGTGCACCACCAGGTGCTCGTACGTCGTGGCGCGCTGCGCCGGGACGCGGCCCGCCTTGCGGATGAGGTCGATGATCTCCATGCGGTTGGAGCGGTGCTTCGCACCGGCCGAGGAGACCACGTTCTCCTCCAGCATGATCGAGCCGAGGTCGTCCGCACCGTAGTGCAGGGAGAGCTGGCCGACCTCCTTGCCGGTGGTCAGCCACGAGCCCTGGATGTGGGCGACGTTGTCCAGGAAGAGCCGCGCGATGGCGATCATGCGCAGGTACTCGAAGAGCGTGGCCTGCGTCTGGCCCTTCAGGTGGTTGTTCTCGGGCTGGTAGGTGTACGGGATGAAGGCGCGGAACCCGCCCGTGCGGTCCTGCACGTCGCGGATCATCCGCAGGTGCTCGATCCGCTCGGCGTTCGTCTCGCCGGTGCCCATCAGCATGGTGGAGGTCGACTCGACACCCAGGTTGTGGGCCAGCTCCATGATCTCCAGCCAGCGCTCGCCGGACTCCTTCAGCGGCGCGATCGCCTTGCGCGGCCGCTCCGGGAGCAGCTCGGCGCCCGCGCCCGCGAAGGAGTCGAGGCCCGCGGCGTGGATACGGCGGATGGCCTCCTCGGCGGTGACGCCCGAGATCCGGGACATGTGCTCGATCTCGGAGGCGCCGAGGGAGTGGATGACGAGCTGCGGATACGCCTTCTTGATCGCCGAGAAGTGCTTCTCGTAGTACTCGACGCCGTAGTCCGGGTGGTGTCCGCCCTGGAACATGATCTGCGTGCCGCCCAGCGCGACGGTCTCCTCGCAGCGGCGCAGGATGTCCTCGAGGTCGCGGGTCCACACCTTGTCGCTCTTCGGCGCGGCGTAGAAGGCACAGAACTTGCACGCGGTGACGCATGCGTTCGTGTAGTTGATGTTGCGCTCGATGATGTACGTCGCGATGTGCTCGGTACCCGCGTAGCGCTTGCGGCGCACGGCGTCGGCCGCCGAGCCCAGCGCGTGCAGCGGCGCGTACCGGTACAGGTCGAGCGCCTCCTCCGGGGTGATCCGGCCACCCGCGGCGGCCCGGTCGAGGACGGCTGCGAGATTGACGGACGTGAGGTCGGCGGTCTCGGTCACCGGGCGTCCCTTCGGAGGGGTTGTGTACGACGATTCACCCTACGCCAGGGCCTTGACAGACCGGTGGGTCAGGGCGGTGTGGGGGCGGTCAGCGGGCGTTCCTGGTGAGCGAGGACCTGGGTTTGCCACCCTTGGGGTCGTCGGAGGTGAACGACAGCCTGCCGTCCGCTTCGAGGGTGTAGGTGACCGTGGACGTCTCGCCCGTGCAGAGCGGGCTCCGCTCCCCGTCGGTGACCTCCTCCAGCGTGAGCTTCCGGTCGGTGGCGGAGATCAGCTTGGCCTTGCTGCGGCACTCCACGACGTTGAGCACGGAGTACTTCGTCCGGATCACGTACGTGCCCTTGGCGCCGCCCGTGATGACGCTGGTCATCGTGCCGTTGGGGGTGCCGTTGGACTGCAGGACGTTGCCGGTCCAGGTGCCGCGGAAGGCCTGCGGCACGTCGGCCGTCCCCGGCGAGGACGAGACGGTCGCGGACGGCTTCCCCGCCGCGTCCTTGTGGGCGCCCTTGCCGGACCCCGGCAGCAGGTCGAAGACGAACGCCGCCGTCGTCGCGGCGGCCAGCGCACCGGCCACCGACAGCACGAGCGTGCAGCTCACCCGCCGTGGTCTGCCCGGCTCCCGCTCGCGGCCGCTCGCGCCGAGGGACAGCGCGATCTTCTTGTCTCCCTTGTGCCCGGCCGTCTCGTCCTCCGGCCCGGGCACCCGCTGCGGCGGCAGCGGCGGGTACGAGGGCTGCGTCAGCGCGTGGGCCTGCGGGCGGGCGTCCGCCACGCCCCTGCCGTACGACGGATCGGGCGGCCCGAAGCCGCCGCTCGCCGCGGCGGGCTCCAGGTCGAGGAGTTCCACCGCCCGCAGGCTCACCTGCTCGACCAGCGGGGCGGGCAGCCAGCCGGACCGTACGCGGGGCAGCGGACCGGCCGCCGTCGCGAGCCGGCGAACGATGTCGCCGGGGGTGGGGCGGTCGGCGGGGGACTTGGCCAGGCAGTCGGCGACCAGCGCGCGCAGATCGCCGGTGAGGCGCGGGCCGAGCTCCGCGGGCTCGTGGACGACCTTGTAGAGGAGGGAGGCGGAGTTGTCGCCGGAGAAGGGCGGCTCGCCCGTGGCCGCGTAGGCGAGGACCGCGCCGAGGGAGAAGACGTCGGCCGCCCCCGTCACCTCCTCGCCGAGGATCTGCTCGGGCGACATATAGCCGGGCGAGCCGATGGAGACGCCCGTCGCGGTCAGGGAGGCGGTGCCGTCCGTCGCGCGGGCGATGCCGAAGTCGATCAGCCGGGGGCCGTCGAGGGCCAGCAGGACGTTCGAGGGCTTGACGTCCCGGTGCACCAGGCCCAGCGCGTGCACCGCCGTCAGGGCCTCCGCGAGGCCCGCGCCCAGCACCCGCACGGTCGGCTCCGGCAGCGGGCCCGTCTCCGTCACGGCCTGGGAGAGCGCGGGGCCGGCCACATAGCCCGTGGCCACCCACGGCACGGCGGCGTCCGGATCGGCGTCCAGCACCGGGGCCGTCCACGCGCCGCCGACCCGCCGGGCGGCCTCCACCTCGCGCCGGAAGCGGGCCCGGAACTGGTCGTCGACGGCGAAGTGGGGGTGGACGACCTTCACCGCCACCGTGCGGCCGCCCGCGCTGCGGCCCAGGTACACCCGGCCCATGCCGCCCGCCCCGAGCCGGCCCAGCAGCCGGTACGCGCCGATGACCTGCGGATCCTCGGACTGAAGTGGTTGCATCGGGCTCCCCGTCTCCCCCTGCTGGGGGCCGGTACGACCCCGGAAATCAGCCTATGACTCAATTCACGACGCCCGGCAGGAACCCCGCAGCCTGGTTTGCCCATCTGCAAGGTCGGAACAAACCGTCATGTCCTTCGGGGCAGCAGGATCATCCGGAGCGACGCGATGCCGCACTCACACGAGGGGGCCTACCGGTCCCAGGGCCACCACCGGGCCTCTCGCGCCAAACGATGGATCATCGTTGTGGCGTCGATAGCCGTGCTCGGGCTGATCGCCTGGCCCGTCATGAGCTACTTCGAGATCCCCCCGTTCACCGACAAGGGCAAGCCCGTCAGCTTCGGCAACGACGAGCCCGCCACCGGTGGCACGGGCGGCCAGGCCGGCGGCCAGAACGGCGCGCAGCCCGCGGACTCCAAGGTCCTCATGCCGACCGGACCCAAGGCGGACTTCCGAATAGCCAACTCCCTGGGCGACGGCACGAAGATCGGCGTCGTGACGCTGGACGGCAAGAAGTCCGGCTTCAAGGGCAAGGTGTGGGTCTGGGCCCCGCCGCAGTACAACGACCCGCAGTACAAGAAGAGCGGCTTCCCGGTCATGATCGCCCTGCCCGGCGGTCCCGGTTACCCGAACAACTACTGGATGGGCACGGACCTCAAGCTCCAGTCCTCCATCGCCAAGTGGTCGAAGGAAGGCAAGAGCCTGCCCTTCATCCTGGCCATGCCGGTCCTGAACCCGGACGAGAAGTACTACTACGACGGCAGTGACATCCCCGGCCAGGCGAAGATGGGCACCTGGCTGACCGAGGACGTCCCGGACCTGGTCAAGCAGAACTTCCGGACCCTGAAGTCGCGTGACGGCTGGGCGTTCATGGGCTCCTCCTCCGGCGGCTTCGCCGGCCTGAAGGCCGTCATGAAGTACCCGGACCGCTTCAAGGCCGTGATCGCCTCCGGCCCGGACATCGTGCCGGACTCCCCGCTGTGGGCCGGTCACGACAAGGAGAAGCAGGAGAACAACCCGGAGAAGCTGGCCCAGGAGCTGATCAACAGGAAGGGCCCGGACGTCTACCTGGCCTTCCAGGTCGGCACCAAGGAACCCCCGATCGTCATGCAGAACGTCAAGAAGTTCATGGCGACGTACGGCAAGGGCCCGGTCCACACCATGCTCCGGGAGATCCCGGGCGGCTCGCACAACGCGCACACCTACGTGCCGAGCATGGGCGAGGGCCTGATCCAGTACATCAGCAAGAACATGGAAGGCCCGACGCCGGCCTCCTGAGCCCGGGGCCCGGCGGCCCGGTGATCCGATCCCGGGCCCGCCGCCCCGCCCCCACAGCTCGCACCACCTGAAGTCCTGATCCCCGCCCGGGGGTCAGGACTTCAGCAGTTCCACCCGCACATCGGCCGGGAAGCCGGTCGTCGGACCCGTGCGCCGGGCGAACTCGGCGACCCCGGCGAGCTGGTCCGGCCCGAAGCGGAAGTCGAGGGTCGTGAAGTAGCGCTCCAGCAGTTCCGCGTCGAAGGACTCCCAGCGCGCCGCCTGCTCGGCGACCTTCCCGACCTCCTCCAGGGACAGATCGCGGGAGGCGAGGAACGCCTCGTGCACCTTGGAGACGATGCGCGGCTCACGGGCCAGGTAGTCGCGGCGGGCGGCCCAGACGGCGAAGACGAACGGCAGTCCCGTCCACTCCTTCCACATCTGCCCGAGGTCGTGGACCTGCAGGCCGAGCCGCGGGGCGTCGTGCAGCGAGGCCCGCAGCGCGGCGTCCCCGATCAGCACGGCGGCGTCCGCCTCCCGCATCATCAGACCGAGGTCGGGCGGGCAGGTGTAGTACTCCGGCCGCACCCCGTGGCGGTCGGCGAGCAGCAGCTGCGCCAGGCGCACGGACGTCCGCGAGGTGGAGCCGAGGGCGACCCGGGCCCCGTCGAGCTGGTCCAGCGGCAGCTGGGAGACGATCACACAGGACATGACCGGGCCGTCGCAGCCGACGGCGATGTCCGGCAGCGCGACGAGGTCGTCGGCGTTCTTCAGGAACTCGACGAGGGTGATCGGGGCGATGTCCAGCTCGCCCCGGACGAGCTGCTCGCTGAGCTTCTCGGGGGTGTCCTTGGTCAGGTCCAGGTCGAGCAGCGTGCCGGTGCGCGCGAGGCCCCAGTAGAGCGGCAGACAGTTGAGAAACTGGATGTGTCCGACGCGGGGGCGGCTGCGCAGCCGCTCCGGCAGGCCGTCGCGGGTGGCGGGGATCGCTGGGTCCGAGGCTGAAATGTCCACATCCGGAGGCTAGCCCCGGGCCGCCGGGAAGGCGGGGGCGGGGGGTCGCGCCGCGCCGGGCCCGATCGTCGATCTTTTCCGCGCGGGAGGCCCGGAAAACCTGTGAACAGCGTGATCTTCGACTCTTTCCCAGTGCGAACCCAGCGTGCTACGCTCGCCGCAAGTTGCAGTTTGGTTTCCCTTGCAGTACAGAGCCTGCGGAGCATGTGACCCCGCAGGCTTTTGTAGTTTTCAGACTTCTCGCAGGTTCTGGAGCAGGGCAACCCTTTGGGCCCAAGGAGGGCTTTATGGCTACCGGAACCGTGAAGTGGTTCAACGCTGAAAAGGGCTTTGGCTTCATTGCCCAGGACGGCGGGGGCCCCGACGTCTTCGTCCACTACTCCGCGATCAACGCCTCTGGCTTCCGCTCCCTCGAGGAGAACCAGCAGGTCAACTTCGACGTCACGCAGGGCCCGAAGGGCCCGCAGGCGGAGAACGTCACCCCGGTCTGATCCTCGGATCCCTCCGGTGCGACGGCTCGACCGATCGCGGTCGACGTGCTGTACCCAAGGAGCCCTGCTCCCCCGCTTCGGCGGAGGGGCAGGGCTCCTGCCTTTTCTCATGACTCCCGGCTCATCCGGATCTCACGGCTCTGTCGAACCTTGTTGAACTCATGACGCACAGAGCCCGTACGCCTTTCGCCGCTAACCGGATCATCCTTTTCCGCTATCGCTCGTACAACGCATCGATTTCTGCCGCGTAACGGTTCGCGATCGTGGAGCGCCGCAGTTTCAGGGTGGGGGTCAGCTCCCCGCCGCCGACCGTGAAGTCCTCGTCCAGAATCGTGAACGCCCGGATCCGGGCGGGCCGGGCCACCTGGGTGTTCGCGGCGTCGACGGCCTCCTGGCAGCGGGCCCGTACGACCGGGTGCCCGGCGTACCCCCGGCCCGGGTCCAGCCCCTCGCGCCGGGCCCAGGCCGCGATCTCCTCCGCGTCGAGGGTGATCAGCGCGACGGGGTACGGACGGGCGTCGCCGATCATCACGGCGCGCGAGACCCAGCGGGACTGCTGGATGGCCGCCTCCACGAGCGAGGGGGTGAGGTTCTTGCCGCCCGACGTGATGATCAGGTCCTTCTTGCGGCCGGTGATGCGGAGGAAGCCGTCCGCGTCGAGGCTGCCGAGATCGCCGGTGCGCAGCCAGCCGTCCGGGTCCAGCACCTGCTCGGTCGCGGCCGGATCGGCGTGATAGCCGGAGAAGACCCCGGGCCCCCGGGCGAGCACCTCGCCGTCCGCCGCGATCCGCACCTCGCAGCCGCGCACCGGCCGGCCGACCGTCCCGTAGCGGACCGCCCCCGGGTGGTTGAGGGAGATCACCCCGGCCGACTCGGTCATGCCGTAGCCCTCGAAGACCCGGATGCCGCAGGCCCGCAGGAAGTCCATGGTCTGTGGCGCGATGGGGGCGCCGCCGGTGAGCGCCCAGCGCAGCCGCCCGCCGAACGCCGCCCGGACGAGGGAGAACAGGCTCTCGTCCGCCGCCTGCCAGGCCGCGCGGAGCGGACCGGTGGGCTCCTCGCCCCGCGCGCGCAGCTCGGCGACCTCAACCCCGGTCCGTACGGCGCTCTCGAAGCGGTCCCGGCCGCCCTCGCCCCGTGACTCGGCGAGCGAGGCGACGGTGGCGTGCACCTTCTCGAAGAGCCGGGGCACGGACGGCAGATGCGTGGGCCGGACCTCCGCGAGCTCGGCGACGACGTTCTCGATCCGGCCGCCGAAATAGCACAGCGTGCCGCCCTGGCTCAGCGAGGTGAGCTGGATGAGCTGGGCGAGGAGGTGGGCGAGGGGGAGATAGAGATAGGTGGTGTCGCCGGGACCGCCGTCGATGAGATCGGCGGTGGCGTCCTGGACGGCCGCGAAATTGCCGTGCGTGAGCCGGCAGCCCTTGGGGAGGCCGGTGGTGCCGGAGGTGTAGACGATGGCGCAGAGGTCGTCTCCGGTGCGCTGGGCGCTCCGCGCGAGGAGGTCGGCCAAGGGTGCCCGGGGCAGCGTCCGCAGAAGCGGCACGGTAGCGGCGCCTTCCATCCGCACCATGTGCCGTAGCCCCGGCAGCTTCGCCCGCAGGGCCTCGACCCGGTCCGCCTGGGTCGTGTCCTCGCAGATCACCACCGTCGCCGCCGAGTCCCCGAGCACCCAGGCGAGTTCGTCCTCACCCGCCGTCGGATAGACGGGGACGACGACCGCGCCGGCGGCCAGGACCGCGAAGTGGGCGTACGTCCACTCCGGGCGGGTCTCAGCCAGGATCGCCACCCGGTCGTCCGGGCGCACGCCGAGGGCCACGAGGCCGCGCCCGACGGACCGTACGGTCTCCCGCAGCCCGTCGTAGCCGACCTCCGTCCAAGCGCCGCCGGCGGACCTGAAGCGCAGGGCGGGCCGTTCCCCGTACCGCCGCGCCGCCTCCTCCACGAACTCCGCGAGCGTGCCCGGTACGTGCCGACCGTCGCGCATGACGCCTCCCTCGGATCCGTACACCCGACGCTACGAAGCGCGGCCCCACGCCGGGGATGACCGGAAGCGTCAGCGCCGCTGACCCCGGCGCTCATCGGGGCTACCGTGCAGGCATGGGCAGGCGGACGATCACCGTGCACCACGTACGGGCCGCGCTCGGCGGCGCCCGGCGGCTCGGCATCGACACCGTGCCACTGCTGCAGACCGCGCGGATCCCGCCGCTGCTGCTCGCGGACGACCGGGCGCGGGTGACGCCCGAGCAGTTCACCTCGCTGGTGAAGGCGCTGCACCGGGCGACACGGGACGAGTTCCTGGGGCTCGGGCCCACGCCCAGCAGGAACGGCACCTTCGCCATGATGTGCTCCGCGTGCCTCGGCTGCCGCGATCTGGGCGCGGCGCTGGAGCGGGGCGTCCGCTTCTACGGGCTCTTCCCCGGCGGCCCCGATCTCGCGCTCGAACCCCGGGGCGCCGAGGCGGTGTTCACCGTCCGCAACGACCTGCGCGGCTATGCCGAGGGCCGCTTCCTCGCCGAGTGCGTGGTCATCGTCTGGCACCGGCTGGCGAGCTGGCTGATCGGGCGGCGGATCACCCTGCGCTGGGCCGAGTTCGCCTTCCCCGCCCCGCCGTACGCGGGCGAGTACGGGCTGCTCTTCGGCTGCCCCGTGCGGTTCGGGGCGCGGCGCACGGGGGCCGGGTTCGACGCGCACTGGCTGGCCGCGCCCGTGGTCCGCGACGAGGCGGGCCTCGCGGAGCTGCTGCGGCGGGCGCCCGCCGATCTGCTCAGCCGCCGCGAGTACGGCACGACGGTCGCCGAGCAGGTGCGAAGGGCGTTCGTCACCGCGCTGCGCGAGGGGCGGCGGCCGGCCCGGCTGCCGGAGGTGGCCGAGGTCGCGGCACGGCTCGCGATGAGCCCGGCGACGCTCCGGCGCCGGCTCCAGGAGGAGGGCACCTCCTACCGGCTGCTGCGGGACGGGGTGCTGCGGGACGCGGCGATCAGCGGACTCGCGGCGGGCCGGGAGCCGATCGCCGAGCTCGCGGCCCGGCTGGGGTTCTCCGAGGACACCGCCTTCCACCGGGCGTTCCGGCGCTGGACGGGCACCACACCGGGCGCGTACCGGCTGCTGGGCACCGAGAGCGGCGAATGGCACGGGACGGTGCGACGGGGTCAGCAAAGCTGAGCGTCCCGGTCAGCTCCCGGGTGACCCGCCGGTCACTACGGTCTCCCCAACTGATTCAGCATCACTGGACAGTTGGGAGAGTCGCATGCACTTGCGCACCACAGCCCTCACCGCCCTCGCCGCACTGGCGGCCGCGTTCGGCCTGGCGGGCCCCGCCTCGGCCGGGCAGCCGGGCCGGGACGGCGGGGCCCCCGGCGACGTCGTCAGTTCCGCGTCCACGTCCTTCCACCCCCTGCCCGGCCAGCCCACGAACACCCGGGCCTGGCACATCACCTACCGCTCCACCACCGCCAAGGGCACCCCGAACGTCGTCTCGGGCACCGTGATCGTCCCCCGGGACGGCCGGAAGGGACCGCGGCCGCTGATCACGTACGCCGTCGGGACCGTCGGCCTCGGTGACGCGTGCGCCCCCTCGGCAGGCTTCCCGTACGGGACCACCCTGGAGGCCAATCTCATCCAGCAGCTGACCCTGCGCGGCTGGGCCGTCGCCGTCACCGACTACGAGGGCCTCGGCACGCCCGGCGAGCACACGTACGCGGTCGGCCGCGCCGAGGGCCATGCCGTGCTCGACGCGGCCCGTGCCGCGCAGCGGCTGCCGGAAGCGGGCCTCAAGGACTCCCCCGTCGGGATCATGGGCTATTCGCAGGGCGGGCAGGCATCGAGCTGGGCCGCCGAACTGCACGAGCGCTACGCACCCGAGCTGGACCTCAGGGGCACGGCCACCGGCGGTGTCCCGGCCGACCTCCTCAAAACCGCCGACTTCAACAACGGCGGCATCGGCGCCGGTCTCGTCCTGATGGCCGCCACGGGCCAGAACGCGGCCTTCCCGGAGCTGGACCTGGACCGCTACCTGAACGACAAGGGCCGCGGCTACGTCGACTTCATGAAGAAGCACTGCGTGGCGATCGACGCGGTGGCGGGCCTCTTCCGGAAGATCTCCGACGTCACCGTCAAGAACCCCCTCTACGAACCGGACTGGCAGCGTGCCCTGCGCTCCTCCGACCTCGGCACCCGCGCCCCCGACCGGCCCGTGTACCTCTACCACGGCGTCATCGACGAGCTGATCCCGTACGAGGTCGGCAAGAAGCTGCGCGCGGACTGGTGCGCCAAGGGCGCGACCGTGCAGTGGAAGGCGCTGCCGCTCGGCGAGCACGTCCTGGGCGTGATCACCGAGTCGATACCGGCGGCCGACTGGCTGGCGGCCCGCTTCGCGGGCCGGCCGACCGGCGGCAATTGCGGGTGATCCCCGGGGTGTGACCGCGCCTCTCGGCGCGACGGCGGACACTGTCGCGCCGGAGAGGACGCCGGCCGGTCACCGCGGAGGGGCAGGCCAGGGGTCAGGGGCGCGTCGCCGACCAGCACCGGCCGTTCATGAGATTGCCCAGGCCCGCCCAGACGAGGTTCATCAGCGTCGCCGCCGTCTCCTTCTCCGAGGGGGCGGCGTCGCCACCGGTGTTGGCCCACGCGGCGAGCGACTCGGCGGCGCCCACGAGCGCGTGCGCCAGGCCGGAGATCTCCCGCTCGGCGGGTTCGGCGGCGCAGGCGGCCTCCCGGGCCGTCGCGGCGATCAGCTGGGTGACCACATCGACGATCTCCTGCCGCATCGCGCAGACGGCCGAGGCGAACGGCTCACCGTGGGTCCGGGCCTGGCAGTGCAGCACCGCCCAGGCGTCGGGGTGGGCCGCGGTGTGCGCGAAGAAGCCGAGCAGCCCGCTCCACAGCCGTCCGTCGGGGGATGCCTCCGGGTCGATGCCGGACCGCACCGCGGTCACCAGCGCCTCGGACTCGCGCCGTATGCAGGCGCTGAAGAGGTCTTCCTTCGAGTTCAGATAGAGATAGACCAGCGGCTTCGAGGCCCCCGCCAGTTCGGCGATCTCGTCCATGGACGCCGCGGCGTAGCCGCGTCGCGCGAAGATCTCCACCGCCGCGTCGAGCATCTGGCGCTCGCGCACCTCGCGCGGCATCCGCTTGGCCTTGACCTTGGTCCTGATCCCGGCGCCGGTCCTGACGCCGACCCCGACCTGAGCAGCGTCGGTCTGTGCAGTCTGTGCGGTTTTCACAACAAACATCCCTCCGCCCCCGTCACGTTACCGGCTGGTAATTTTACGGGGAGGAGGGATGTCGTCGAGGGTGCGGATCAAGCCGTAAGGATCACGCCGCGCAGTTCACGCCGTACGGATCACGCCGCGGCCGGCTGCGGCTCCGCGCCCGGGGCGTCGTCGAGCTTGGACCCGTCGGCCGAGTCGTACGCCGCGCGGTCGAGGATCTTCTCCCGGGAGGCGACGAGGATCGGAACCACCGACTGGCCGGCGACGTTCGTCGCGGTGCGCATCATGTCCACGATCGGGTCGATGGCCAGCAGCAGACCGACACCGGCCATCGGCAGGCCCAGCGTCGACAGCGTGAGGGTCAGCATGACGGTCGCGCCGGTCAGACCGGCCGTGGCGGCCGAACCGATGACGGAGACGAAGGCGATCAGGACGTAGTCGCGGATCTCCAGCGGCACGTCGAAGACCTGCGCGACGAAGATCGCGGCGATGGCGGGGTAGATCGAGGCGCAGCCGTCCATCTTGGTCGTCGAGCCGAACGGCACGGCGAAGGAGGCGTACTCCTTCGGCACGCCCAGGCGCTCGGTGACCTTCTGCGTCAGCGGCATGGTGCCGACGGAGGAGCGGGAGACGAAGGCCAGCTGGATGGCCGGCCAGGCGCCCTTGTAGAACTGCAGCGGGTTGACCTTGCCGACAGTGGCGAGCAGCACCGGGTAGACGCCGAAGAGCACGATGGCGCAGCCGACGTAGATGTCGGCGGTGAACGTCGCGTACTTGCCGATCAGGTTCCAGCCGTAGGTGGCGATGGCCGTGCCGACCAGGCCGAGGCTGCCGAGCGGGGCGAGCCGGATGACCCACCACAGGACCTTCTGGAGCAGGTCCAGCGCGGACTGGCTGAGATCGAGGACGGGCTTGGCCTTGTCGCCGATCTGGAGGATGGCGATACCCGCGGCGGCGGCCATGAAGACGATCTGGAGCACGTTCAGCTCGGTGAACGGCGTGATCACGTCGGTCGGGATGATCCCGGTCAGGAAGTCCAGCCACGAGCCGTGCTTCTTGGGCTCGGCGCCGTCGGCCGGGGTGAGGCCGGTGCCGGAGCCGGGGTTGGTGAGCAGCCCGATCGCCAGGCCGATGACCACCGCGATCAGCGACGTGATCATGAACCAGAGCAGGGTGCGGGTGGCCAGCCGGGCGGCGTTCGAGACGTTCCGCAGATTGGTGATCGACACCAGGATGGCGAAGAAGACCAGCGGGGCGATCACGACCATCAGCAGCTGGACGAAGATGTCGCCGATCTTGCCGAGGGTGACCTCGAGCCAGTGGATGTCACCGCTCTGGGCGGCCCAGCCGAGCAGGGCGCCCAGCACGAGGCCGAGCAGGATCTGGGCCCAGAACGGGACCTTGGGTATGCGCCGGCGGGTGGCCGTGGCGGCGGACGCGGGTGTCGAAGGCACGGGGATCTCCGGGGACGGAAGTAAGAAAAAGGGCGTTCAGGCGCCAGGAGGTCCGTAGAGACGGGATCTCCGGCCGCGGCGGGCGTGACGTCAGCGGCGGCAACAGGCCGCGGACACGCAGCGGCAAAGATCGACGTGCAGGCGCGCCACGAGCACGGGGCTCACGGCTGATCGGTGCGCTGCTGCTGTCTTCATGTCGAATACGTTAACACTCGGCCTTTGGGCAACTCAAAGCTCTCCTTTGAGTTCAAGCACACGCGTACGGCCGGAATACGCCGGACGCCCCCTCGCGGAGCGGTCGCTCTGCGAGGGGGCGTCGATGCGTTGTGAGCAGGATTACACCCTATGGTCCGGGTTGAGCCTGCTTGGGGCGATTCAGACTGCCGCGTCCTCCTGGCCGCTGTTGGCGGCCAGCTTCTGCTTCGCGCGGTCCACGCGCTCGACGATCTGCTCGGACATGGCGTCGCGCTGCTTGCGCAGCAGCACCCAGCTGAGCGGGGCGGAGATGACGAGCGCGAGCAGGATCATCCAGACGAGGTTCGAGCCGCGCGCGGCGATCGGGACGGCACCCACCCAGCAGAGCCCGTAGACGACACCGAAGCAGGCGATGAGCAGGCCGACACGCAGAGCGGTGTAGCGGAGCGAGGCGAACTTCTGGCTACTCACGGACGGGACCTTCTTCTCAACGGCAACCGAAAGGGTCACCGACCAGTCAAGCACGGACCGCTGTGGATCAGACCAGGGGGAGCCACATCGTGATGTCGTCGCGATGATCGTCCGGCGCGACGCGAATCGCGGCGGGCACCCGGCCCACCTCCTTGAAGCCGACGGTCTCATAGAAGCGCTCGGTGCCCTCGCCGCCCCGCACGCCCAGCCGCACGGCATGGAAGTCCAGGTCGCGGGCCATCTCTATCGCCTCGCGCATCATCGCCTTGCCCCGGCCGCCGCCCTGGAGCGACGGGTGGACCATGACCGTGACGAGGGTGCACCAGTGGGTCATCAGGCGGTGCGAGTTGAGCTTGAGGAAGGCCGTGCCGATCAGCCGACCGCCTCCATCCCCTTCGACCCCTTCGACCCCTTCCACCCCTTCGTAGGCACCGAGCATCCGCGCCCCTCCGGCGGTCACGTCGTCCAGCTGCCGCTGCATGACGGGCGCGATGTCCCCTGCGGTGACGGGTGGCACGAAGCCGACGGCGCCACCGGCCTGCGAGACATCGAGCCAGAGGGCGGCGAGCTCCTCGCGGAGTGCGGGGGTGAGCTGGGGATCACGGACGAACGTAAGGGTCATAGAAGCCATGCAACCATTACGAAGATCAGAGTGCAATGGCCCTGCGTACCAGCCCGGGCGGACCGGCGGGCAGACACGGCAGAAGCCCCGGCGGACGTGTCCACCAGGGCTTCTCCTGCAACCGGAACGCGGCTCCGGGACGTCAGATCCGCATCGGCTGCGGCGACTCACGGCGCGCGGCGTCCGGGCCGGGGTACTCGCGGATGATCTCGTAGCGGGTGTTGCGCTCCACCGGGCGGAAGCCGGCGTCACGGATGAGGTCCAGCAGGTCCTCACGGCCGAGCTTGTTCGGCGTGCCGTAGTTGTCGGCGTCGTGCGTGATCTTGTACTCGACGACCGAGCCGTCCATGTCGTCCGCGCCGTGCTGCAGCGCGAGCTGCGCGGTCTGCACGCCGTGCATGACCCAGAAGACCTTCACGTGCGGGACGTTGTCGAAGAGCAGCCGGGAGACGGCGAAGGTCTTGAGCGCCTCGGCACCGGTCGCCATGGACGTCCGCGCCTGGAGCCGGTTGCGGACCTTGCCGTCCTTCATGTCCACGAAGTCGTGCTGGTAGCGCAGCGGGATGAAGACCTGGAAGCCGCCGGTCTCGTCCTGCAGCTCACGCAGCCGCAGCACGTGGTCCACCCGGTGGCGCGGCTCCTCGATGTGCCCGTAGAGCATCGTGGACGGGGTCTTGAGCCCCTTCTCGTGCACCAGACGGTGGATGCGCGACCAGTCCTCCCAGTGGGTGTCGTGGTCGACGATGTGCTGGCGGACCTCCCAGTCGAAGATCTCCGCGCCGCCGCCGGTCAGCGACTCCAGACCGGCGTCGATCAGCTCGTCGAGGATCTCCGAGGCGGGCATGCCGGAGATCTTCTCGAAGTGCTGGATCTCGGTGGCGGTGAAGGCCTTGAGGGAGACGTTCGGCAGCGCCTCCTTGAGGGCCTTCAGCGAGCGCGGGTAGTAGCGCCAGGGCAGCGTGGGGTGCAGGCCGTTGACGATGTGCAGCTCGGTGAGGTTCTCGTTCTCCATCGCCTTGGCGAGGCGGACGGCCTCCTCGATGCGCATCGTGTACGCGTCCTTCTCGCCCGGCTTCCGCTGGAACGAGCAGTACGCGCACGACGCGGTGCACACGTTCGTCATGTTGAGGTGCCGGTTGACGTTGAAGTGGACGACGTCACCGTTCTTGCGCGTGCGCACCTCGTGGGCCAGACCGCCCAGCCAGGCCAGGTCGTCGGACTCGTAGAGGGCGATGCCGTCCTCGCGGGTCAGCCGCTCCCCGGCGTGGACCTTCTCCTCCAGCTCGCGCTTGAGCCCCGCGTCCATGCGCCCGCCTCTCCAAACATCCGCTTTTGCCACTTCGTCGAGCCTACTCCTTGCGATTTCGCCGCCGGCTGCGGGCCGGGCCGCCTGCGGCGGCGAGCGCCCTGCGGGCGCGTCCTCAATCGCCGGACGGGCTGGTCAGGGCTGAGCTCAGCCCACACGCCACGGCCCGCAGGGCCAAGCGAACACCTGCCAAAGGAGGCTTACGCCTCCTCAGGCAGCTCCCCCACCCGGTTCTCCCACTTGGTCGACAGAACGATCGTCGTCCGGGTGCGGGCGACGCCCCTGGTCCCGGACAGCCGCCGGATCGTGCGCTCCAGGCCGTCCACGTCACCGACGCGCACCTTGAGCATGTACGAGTCGTCGCCGGCGATGAACCAGCAGTCCTCGATCTCCGCCAGGTCGCGCAGCCGGCGCGCCACGTCCTCGTGGTCGGCGGCGTCGGAGAGCTGGATGCCGATCAGCGCCGTGACCCCGAGGCCGAGCGACGCGGAGTCGACGGTCGCGCGGTAGCCCGTGATGACGCCCGCCGCCTCCAGGCGGTTGATCCGGTCCGTGACGCTCGGCCCGGACAGGCCCACGAGCCTGCCCAGCTCCGCGTACGAGGCCCGGCCGTTCTCCCGCAGGGCCTGGATGAGCTGCCTGTCCACCGCGTCCATTGGCTGGCACCTTTCAATAATCAGCGAAGTCGCCGGTTTACGTGTAGAATCTAAGGCATACAGGGGTGACGCCCTGTAAATCTTTCACCAGATCGACGTTGATCCTTCAGGAGTGAGCTTCCCGTGTACTCGATCGAGATGGCCTACGCCCGGATGCGCGAGCTGCAGGACCTGGCCAACCGCTCGCGTGCCCACCAGACCACCGACCAGCGCCGCGCCGAGGCCAAGGCCCGCCGCGCCAAGAAGCGCTAGTCCTCAGCCGGGGAGCGCGCGGCACCGAGCTCTCCCTTCCACCGGCGGTAGAGCTGGTGCGGCACCCCCGCCGCGTCCAGCACCCGCCCGGCGACGAAGTCCACCAGATCCTGGATGTGCGTCGCCCCCGCGTAGAACGCCGGAGAGGCGGGCAGCACCACGGCGCCCGCCTCGTCCAGCGCCACGAGCTGCTTGAGTGTCTGACCGCTCAGCGGCGTCTCCCGCACCGCGACCACCAGCCGGCGCCGCTCCTTGAGCGTCACGCTCGCGACCCGCTGCAGCAGGTCCTTCGACAGCCCCAGCGCCACCCCGGCCACACAGGCCGTGCTCGCCGGGACGATCAGCATCCCCTTGACGGCGTAACTGCCGGAGGACGGCCCGGCCGCGAGGTCCCCGGCCGGCCAGTAGCGCACCCGGGCGAGGTCGACCTCGAAGGTGCCGGGCTTGCCGTCGGCGCCCAGCGCCAGCCAGTCCCGCAGATCCTCGCGCCAGTGCGCGTCCCGGAACGCGATCCCGGTCTCGTCCAGCAGCGTCAGTCTCGACGCGCGGCTGACCACCAGGTCCACGTCCTCGCCCGCGGCCAGCAGCCCGCGCAGCACGGACGCGGCATACGGCGTCCCGGACGCGCCGGACACCCCGACCACCCAGGGCCGGCGTTGCGTTGTGTGTTCGTACGGCTCCACGTCCCGAGCCTATCCGCAGCACAGCGGAAGCCCGCCGGTCACCTGCGGCGACCGGGGATCAACCGCCCGGAACCACGGACGACCGGGCGTCGAGGCTACTCACACGGTCAGGCCGCGCACCAGCAGATCGAGCAACGCACACACGAAAAGGGCAATGCCGATGAACCCGTTGACGGTGAAGAACGCCCTGTTCAGCCGCGACAGGTCGTGCGGCTTCACGATCGAGTGCTCGTAGAGGAACGCCCCGGCCACCACGACCAGCCCGGCCCAGAAGAACGCCCCGGCGTCCGTGGCCACCGCGTACCAGACCAGCAGGCCCGTCGTGACGACGTGGCAGGCCCGCGCGCCGTACAGCGCGGCCGGGACACCGAAGCGGGCCGGAACGGACTTCACGCCCTCCGCCCGGTCCGCCAGCACGTCCTGGGAACCGAAGATCAGGTCGAAGCCGCCGATCCACACGCCGACCGCGAGACCGAGGATGACCGCGTCCCAGGACCACTCGCCGGTGATCGCCAGCCAGGCGCCGACCGGGCCGATGGCCTGGGCGAGACCGAGGATCGCGTGCGGGAAGTTCGTGAACCGCTTGCCGTACGGATAGACCACCATCGGGATCACGGCGAGCGGCGCGAGCGCCAGACAGAGCGGGTTGAGCAGCGCGGCGGCGCCCAGGAAGACGGCGACGGCGATCAGCGCGCCCGTCCACGCGGAGCGCACGGAGACGGCGCCGGTGACCAGCTCGCGATTGGCGGTGCGCGGGTTACGGGCGTCGAGCTCGCGGTCGATGATCCGGTTGCAGGCCATCGCGAAGGTGCGCAGCCCGACCATGGCGACGGTGACCAGCAGCAGCCGGACCCAGTGGATGTTCTCGTCCCACTGGTGCATCGCGGTCAGGGAGGCGATGTACGCGAAGGGCAGCGCGAAGACGGAGTGCTCGATGAGCACCAGGCGAAGGAACGCCTTCACCTTGCCGGTGGACGGCGCGGGGCCGGGGCCGAGAACCCCTTCGGCGGCGGAGGTCACAGCCCGTACCCCGGTTCATCCCCGCGGTGGCGGGGAAACCCCGGCCGCGCACCTTCCACCATCATCGGCATACGGATCACAGCCCGTACTCCTTCCAGCGCTTGGTCACCCGATCGGCGACTTCCGGGTCCGACTCGACCATGTGCGGCCAGCCGCCGTCGCGGGTGTAGCCCTCCTCGGGCCACTTCGCGGTCGCGTCGATGCCCGCCTTGCCGCCCCAGAACTGCTGGTACGAGGCGTGGTCGAGGTGGTCGACCGGGCCCTCGACGACGGTGAGGTCACGGGCGTAGTCGGTGTTGCCGAGCGCCCGCCAGGACACCTCGTGCAGGTTGTGCACATCGCAGTCCGCGTCGACCACGATGATCAGCTTGGTCAGCGACATCATGTGCGCGCCCCAGATGGCGTGCATGACCTTCTGGGCGTGCTTGGGGTACTTCTTGTCGATCGAGACGATCGCGCAGTTGTGGAAGCCGCCCGACTCCGGCAGGTGGTAGTCCACGATGTCCGGAATGATGATCTTGAGCAGCGGCAGGAAGAACCGCTCCGTCGCCCGCCCCAGCGGACCGTCCTCGGTCGGCGGCCGGCCCACCACGATCGACTGGAGCAGCGGGCGCCGACGCATCGTCACACAGTCGATGGTCAGCGCCGGGAACGGCTCCTGCGGCGTGTAGAAGCCGGTGTGGTCGCCGAAGGGGCCCTCGGGCAGCATCTCGCCCGGCTCCAGCCAGCCCTCGATGACGACCTCGGCGTTGGCCGGGACCTGCAGCGGGACGGTCTTGCAGTCGACCATCTCGATCCGCTTGCCCTGGACGAAGCCCGCGAAGAGGTACTCGTCGATGTCGCCCGGCAGCGGTGCGGTCGAGGCGTACGTCACGGCCGGCGGGGCGCCGAAGGCGATCGCGACGGGCAGCTTCTCGCCGCGCTTGGCCGCCACCTGGTAGTGGTTGCGGCTGTCCTTGTGGATCTGCCAGTGCATGCCGATGGTGCGCTTGTCATGGCGCTGGAGGCGGTAGAGGCCGAGGTTGCGCACGCCCGTCTCGGGGTGCTTGGTGTGCGTGAGCCCCAGGTTGAAGAAGGAGCCGCCGTCCTCGGGCCAGGTGAACAGCGCCGGGAGCTGGTCCAGGTCCACGTCGTCGCCGGTCAGCACGACTTCCTGGACCGGGGCGTCCTTGACCTTGCGCGGCGGCACGTGCGCCATCGCGCCCAGCTTGCCGAACGCCTCCCGCATCCCGACGAAACCCTGCGGCAGCTCGGGCTTGAGCAGCCCGCCGATCTTGTCGCTGATCTCGTCGTAGGACTTCAGGCCGAGCGCCTTGAGGAGCCGGCGGTCGGTGCCGAAGACGTTCATCGCGAGCGGCATCGAGGCGCCCTTGACGTTCTCGAAGAGCAACGCGGGACCCCCCGCCTTGTTCACTCGGTCGACGATCTCCCCGATTTCCAGGTACGGGTCGACTTCGGCCTTGATGCGCTTGAGGTCACCGTCGCGCTCCAGCGCCCGGAGGAACGAGCGGAGATCGTCATAAGCCATGCGATCCAGTATCAAGCACGCACTACCCTGGAGCGGTCACGGGGGCCGCCGGGCGGCCCGCACACCGCTCTCCGGGGGTCCGCACCATGCTCAGGTATCTGCCGTTCCTGCTGATCCTGGCGTTGTGGATCTATGCCTTCATCGACTGTCTCAACACCCCGGAGAACGAGGTGCGCGGACTGCCGAAGATCGCCTGGGTGTTCATCATCCTGCTCTTCGGCGAGGTCCTCATCGGCCCCGTCGCCTGGCTCTTCGCCGGCCGCCCGCGCCGCACCGCCGCCGGCGGCGGACGTGCCTACGGCCGCGGGCGCGGCGGGCAGTGGGTGGCCCCGGACGACAACCCGGAGTTCCTCAAGTCGCTGAAGAAGGACGAGGACCCGGACCAGGACGGCAAGGGCCCGAAGGGCTGACCCCGAGCACAGACACGCGAAGGCCCGCCCCTCGGACGAGGGGCGGGCCTTCGCGTCTGTACGCGGCTGTCCGAGCGGGGCTCAGACGCCGGCGTAGGAGTGCTTGCCGGTGACGAAGATGTTCACGCCGTAGTAGTTGAAGATGTAGCACCCGAAGGCGGCCAGCGCGATGTACGCGGCCTTGCGGCCCTTCCATCCGGCGGTGGCGCGGGCGTGCAGATAGGTGGCGTAGGCGACCCAGGTGATGAAGGACCAGACCTCCTTGGGGTCCCAGCCCCAGTAGCGGCCCCACGCGGCCTCGGCCCAGATGGCACCCGCGATGATCGTGAAGGTCCACAGCGGGAAGACCGTCGCGTTGATGCGGTACGCGAACTTGTCGAGCGACGCCGCCGACGGCAGCCGCATCACGAACGTGTCGGTGTACTTGGCCAGGTGCGCCTTGAAGCGCGCCATCCGCCGGTTCGACGGCAGCTCGGCCAGCAGCCGCTCCAGCCCGCGGCCGGTCCAGCCGCTCTCCAGCCGCGACTCGTAGCCGTCACGGAAGAGGTACATCAGGGTGGAACAGGCACCCACCCACAGGGCCGCGCCGGAGATGATCGCGCAGGAGACGTGGATCCACAGCCAGTAGGAGTGGAGCGCCGGCACCAGCTGGTCGCTGTCGGTGTAGAGCACCGACAGGGCGAGGCCCAGGTCGAGCAGGATGGTGGTGACCAGGGGCAGACCGAGCCAGCGCACGTTCTTCTTGGCGACGAGCAGCCCGAGGTAGACCGCGACCACCGTCATGCCGAAGGTCGTGGAGAACTCGTACATGTTGCCCCAGGGGGCACGGTTCACCGACAGCGCGCGGGTGAGGACCGAACCGGCGTGCAGGACGAACGCGAGCACGGTCAGGGAGATGGCGATCCGTCCGTAGACGTCGCCCTTCTCGCTGGTGCCCGCCGCGCCCGGACCGTCGGGGACGTCGCGGGTGCCCGCGCCGGAGCGGGTGACGACCTTGGGACGCTCCAGCACGGCCGTGCCGCCGCCCTGCCGCTCCGCCGTGGCGGCGGAGGCCGCCGCGGCGGCCTGGGGGGCGGTGAGCGCCGCGGCCGTGCGGCCGACCGCGCTACGGCTGCCGAGCACCCATTCGGCGATGTGCGCGAGGAAGGCCAAGGTGTAGACGGCCATGGCCGAATAGATCAGCACATTGCTGATCTCGGCCATGTTCTCGTTGGCTGCGGCAGCGATCGAGGTCACGCGCGCGCTCCTTCGGAGGAATCGGCGGAATCTGCGGGGTCGGTGGGAAGGGGCGGCGCTTCGGGCTGCAGGGCGACGGCGAGGTCGGTGAGCTCCTCGGGGAGCTTCGCGGACTCGCTGCGGCCCAGGCCGGCCAGCTCGACGACGGTGTGCCCGTCGGCGTCCCGGACGGCCCGCACCCAGACCCGGCGTCGCTGGATGAACAGCGAGCCGGCCACGCCGATCAGTGCGGCGACCGCTCCGGCGAGGGCGGTGGTGTTGCCGGGCTTCTGGGAGATCTGGAAGGTGGCCCACGGCTTGATGCCGTCGAAGTGCAGCGTCCCCGCGCCGTCGGGCAGCGTCATGGTGTCGCCGACCTTGAGGACCTTCGCGAACGGGCTGCCGTCCTTGTCCTTGAACTGCTTCATCTTGGACACGTCGAGCTGGTAGACGCTCTGCGGCATGCCCGAGTCGATACCGAGGCTGCCGCGGTACGCGGTCAGGACGAGCCGCGGATTGTCCAGGGCGGGGAACTGGGACATCATCGTGCCGGTCCGCAGGTCCAGCGTCGGCACGAAGTTGCCCTTGAAACCGAGCTGGTCCTTCTTGCCGTCCTTGTCCCGGTAGTCGCCGACCTTGAGCACGGTGGACTCGGTGACATTGCCGTCCAGCGGCAGCGAGGGCACCGCGCCCTGGTGGGAGATGTTCCCCTGGCCGTCGCGGACGGTGACGACCGGCGCGTAGCCGTGCCCGATCAGATAGACCTTCGAGCCGGCCGCCTCCAGCGGCTCGTTCACCTTGATCGTCTTCTTGCGGGGGGCGCCGTCCACGCCCTCCCGGTAGGTGACGTGCGCCTCGTACGTACGGGGGGTGCCGCGCTGCGGCCCGGAGCGCTCGTAGGTGCCCTCGAAGTCGTCCAGCGTGAAGCTGAAGGGATCGAGGTCGTCGATCTTGAAGAGGGAGCCGGACTTGAAGTCGTCGTACTGGGTGATGGTGTTGGCGAAGCCGTCGCCCGCGACGATCAGCTTCTGGCCCTCGGACTTCCACAGCTGCCCGGAGGCGAAGGCCACCAGCATCACGATCAGCGCGATGTGGAAGAGGAGGTTGCCGGCCTCGCGGAGATAGCCCTTCTCGGAGCCCACCGCGTCACCGGACACCCGGGTGCGGAACCGCCGCCGCTTGAGCAGCTTCTCCGCCGCCGCCAGCACCTGCTCCGGCTCGGCCCCGGTGCGCCAGGTGGTGTACGCGGGCAGCTTCGCCAGCCGGCGCGGGGCGACCGGCGGCCGGCCGCGGAGCTGGCCGACGAACTGCCAGGTGCGCGGCACGATGCAGCCGATGAGGGAGGTGAACAGCAGGATGTAGATCGCCGAGAACCACACCGAGCTGTAGACGTCGAAGAGCCCGAGCTTGTCGTAGAGCGGCGCGAGGGTCTCGTGCGCCTTCTTCCAGTTCTCGGCCTTCACCGCGTCGACGCTCGTCTGCGGGATGAGCGAGCCGGGGATCGTGCCGAGCGAGAGCATGAACAGCAGGATCAGCGCGACCCGCATGGAGGTCAGCTGACGCCAGAACCAGCGCACCCAGCCGGTGGTCTCGCGCCACGTCCAGGCCAGCGCGCCGAGCGCACCGGGCGCGCGGACGCCGCCGAAGGAACCGGGGTGCGACTGCCCGCTCTCCTCGGCCGGGGCCGTGGACAGCTGTGAGCCGGCGTCACCGATGTCCTTGTCTTCCTGGACGGTGCTTGTCTGCGACTTGGCCATCTGATCAGACCTCGGGAACGTAGGAACTGGACCACGTCTGGAGCTCGGTGACCAAGCGGTCCCACATACCCGTGACGAGGAGGACACCGACCACGACCAGCATGAGGCCGCCGATCCGCATGACCCAGGCATAGTGCCGCTTGACCCAGCCGAACGCACCGAGAGCGCGCCGGAAGGCCACCGCGGCGAGTATGAACGGCAGGCCGAGGCCGACGCAGTAGGCCGCCGTCAGCACCGCCCCCCGTCCGGCGCTCGCCTGGTTCTGGGACAGGGCCATGACGGAGCCGAGCGTCGGGCCGATGCACGGCGTCCAGCCGACCCCGAAGAGGACGCCGAGCAGCGGCGCCCCGGCGAGCCCCATGGCGGGCCTGGTGTGGAAGCGGAACTCGCGCTGCCCGAAGAGGTTCAGGGCGCCCATGAAGGCGAGGCCCAGGACGATCGTGAAGGCTCCGAGCACCGTGGAGATCGTGCTCTTGTACTCCATCAGGGTCTCGCCGAAGAAGCCGAAGAAGGCTCCCATGGAGACGAAGACGGCACTGAAGCCAAGGACGAAGAGCGAGGCCCCGGCGACCATCCGGCCGCGCTTGGCCTCGGCCATGTCCGCGCCGGTGACCCCGGTGACGTAGGAGAGATAGCCCGGTACGAGCGGCAGCACGCACGGGGAGAAGAAGGAGACCAGCCCGCCGAGCACGGCGACGGGCAGGGCCAGCAGCAGCGCCCCGGTCAGGACGGTCTGGTTCAGGTCGCCGACGGCGGCGAGGGTGGTGACGGCGGTCACGGGGTCACTTCTCCGCGACCAGCGGCTCGAGCGTCTTGCGCAGCTCGTCCTCGGTCAGCGCCTTGAGCGCACGTGCCGCGATCTTGCCGTCGCGGTCGATGAAGAGGGTCGAGGGAAGCGCCTGCGGGTTGAGGCTGCCCTTGGGGAAGCGCAGCAGGAGCTTGCCCGAGGAGTCGTGCAGGCTCGGGTACGGAACCTCGTACTCCTTCTCGAAGCGGATGGCCGGGGCGGGGTTGGGGTCGCGGGAGTTGATGCCCACGAACTGCACACCCTTGTCCTGGTAGTCCTTGGAGACCTTCACGAGGTTCTTGGCCTCGGCCCGGCAGGGCGAGCACCACGAGCCCCAGACGTTAAGGACGATGATCTTGCCCTTGTAGTCCTTGGCGATGTCGAGCTGCTTGCCGTCGAGGGTCTTGCCGTCGAGGCCGGGCGCGCTCTGACGGTCGGCCCGGTCCTTGACCACGCTCACCCCGCCCGTGCCCTGCACGAACTGGGTACCGCCACCGCTCTTGGGCTTGTCGCCCGTGCCGCACGCGGTCAGGGACAGTGCCGCGAGGGCGGCGAACATGACCGGCAGGGTGGTACGCCGGCGTGGGACAGGGCGTCGAGGGGCGCGGCAGGCACTCATGTGAAAAGTTTCGCATGGTCCATTTGGGGATCTTCCGCGCCCCCCTCCGGGGCCCCTCGTACGGGTTCCCGGGCCCCTCGTACGGGCCTACGGGCCTATGGACGTACAGGCCTACGGGCCGTGACCGTGAGCCCGCCCCGTCACTAGAGCGACGCCGTCCACTTCTCCCCGACCCGCAGGGTGCGCAGGTCCGCGAGGATCTTCGGGTCCTGGACGTCCAGCCAGTCGACGAACTGCCGGAAGGAGACCAGGTGGACGTCCTTGTGCCGCTCGTCGGCGATGTGCTTGATCGCCTCCTCGACGGCGTCCATGTAGATGCCGCCGTTCCACTGCTCGAAGTGGTTGCCGACGAAGAACGGCGCCCGGTTCGTCTCGTAGGCGCGCTGGAATCCCTGGATGTAGGACTCCGTCGCCTGCTTGCGCCAGTACGGATAGTTGGACCGGCGGCCCCGGGTGGTGTTCTTCGACTGATTGGCGAGGATGTTGTAGTCCATGGAGAGGACCTCGAACGAATGACCGGGAAAGGGCATCTGCTGCAACGGCAGATCCCATACCCCCTGCCTTTTCTTCGGCCACATCTGCAGCCCGCCCGGTGAACTCGCGTCATAACGCCAGCCCAGCTTGCGGGCGACCGGCAGCATATTGTCCTGGCCGAGCAGACACGGGGTGCGGCCGCCGACGAGTTCCTTGCGGTAGTCGAACGGCAGCGGTTCCACATCGGTGAATCCGCTGTTCGTCCGCCATTCGGTGACGAATGAGATCGCCTGTTCGATCTCGGAGCGCCAGTCCGAAGGCGTCCAATTACCCACCGAGCCGGAGCCCTGGCAGAAGTGCCCGTTGAAGTGGGTGCCGACCTCGTGCCCCTCGAACCACGCCTCACGCAGGTTGTGCAGCGTCGACTTGATGTGGTCGTCGGTGAGATAGCCGATGTCCGATGCGCCGACCGGGTTGTTGGGGGGCTTGTAGAGGCGTTTTTTCGACTCGGGCAGGAGATAGATGCCGGAGAGGAAGAACGTCATCCGCGCACCGTGGTCGCGGGCGATCTTTCGGAAGCGGGGGAACAGCCCGTTGCCGACCTCACCGGCACCGTCCCAGGAGAAGATCACGAACTGCGGGGGCTTCTGGCCCCGCTCCAGCGGTTCGGGCTTGGGCGGCTGGTTCGGCTGCTGACCGGCGTCGGCGGTCGAACCGTCACCGATGGGTTTGGCCTTGGCCTGCTCGCTCGCTTTGGCCGCGGGGTCCTGCGCCTGGTCGGAGCCCGGGGGTGCTGAGCAACTGACCGCGCCCAGCGCGGCCGCTGCTCCCACCCCCATTCCGAGGAGACCTCGTCGGCTGATGTCGCGCATGTCGTCTCCGTCCGTACTCGCCGTGCTTCACCCACCTGTCGTCCATATAAAACGACATTGAGTGAGAGAGCGCGTCGAGTACGGCGGTTGCGCGAATTCGCCGGTCTTTACGACCCTTTACTTGGCTTTGCCGCGCTTTGAGATCGTCAAGCGCCGGTTGACCAGGCGGCGTCGGAGCTCAGGCGCCGAACGCCTTTGCCCCGCCCTTGACCGGTTTGGCACCCGCCAACAGGTGTGCCGGCACCAAATCCCGGGCGGGCTCGCTGTAACCCACCGAAACGATTTTGTCCCCCCTATAGGTGAACGTCGTCAGGCTCGCCAGCGTGCACTGCCGCTTCCGCGGGTCGTGCCACAGCCGCCGCCGCTCCACGAAACTCCGCAGGATCCAGATCGGCAGCTGATGGCTCACGCACACGGCCTCATGGCCGCGCGCCGCGTCCCGCGCGGCGTCCAGCGCGCCCATCATCCGCACGACCTGCTCGATGTACGGCTCGCCCCAGGACGGCTTGAAGGGGTTCGTCAGATGCCGCCAATTGGCGGGCTTGCGCAGCGCGCCGTCACCCACGCCGAACGTCTTCCCCTCGAAGACGTTCGCCGCCTCGATCAGCCGCTCGTCCGTCGCCAGGTCCAGACCGTGCGCCTTGGCGACGGGCATCGCCGTCTCCTGCGCCCGCTCCAGCGGCGAGGCGACGACGTGCGTCACATCCCGCTCGGCCAGGTGCTCGGCCACCCGGTCGGCCATCTGCCGACCGAGCTCCGACAGGTGATAGCCCGCCCGGCGCCCGTAGAGCACGCCGTCCGGGTTGTGGACCTCGCCGTGCCGCATCACGTGGACGACGGTGATGTCGTCGTCGCTCTTCGCCGGGCCACTCGTCATGTCGCTGGTCATGCCACCCATCATTCCGTCGCCTCGGCTGCCGCCCGCGCAGCGGCCGGCAGCGCCGCCGCGACCTTCTCGATCGCCGCACTGTCGAGAGCCGTCGAGACGAACCACGACTCGAACGCCGACGGCGGCAGATACACACCCTGCGACAGCAGCGAGTGGAAGAAGGCCGTGAAGCGGAAGGACTCCTGCGCCTTCGCCCCGTCGTAGTCCCTGACCTCGCGGTCCGTGAAGAACACCGAGAACATGTTCCCGGCGACCTGAAGGCGGTGCGCGACCCCCTCCTTCGTGAGCGCCGCACCCACCAGGCCACGGATCTCGGCCGAGACCGCGTCGACCTTCTCGTACGCCGCGTCGTCCAGCAGCCGCAGCTGCGCGAGACCCGCCGCCGTCGCCACCGGGTTACCCGAGAGCGTGCCCGCCTGGTAGACCGGGCCCGCCGGGGCCAGGTGCGCCATCACATCGGCGCGGCCGCCGAACGCCGCCGCCGGGAAGCCGCCGCCCATAACCTTGCCGAAGGTCAGCAGGTCAGGCTTGACGCCGTCGATGCCGTACCAGCCGGCCTTGCTCGTCCGGAAGCCCGTCATGACCTCGTCGGAGATGAACAGCGCGCCGTTCTTCTCACAGGCCGCCTTGAGCCCCGCGTTGAAGCCCGGCTGCGGCGGCACCACGCCCATGTTGCCCGGCGACGCCTCGGTGATCACACACGCGATCTCACCCGGGTGGGCGTGGAAGGCGGCGTGCACCGACTCCAGATCGTTGTACGGCAGCACGATGGTGTCCCCGGCCTGCGCGCCCGTCACCCCGGGCGTGTCCGGCAGCCCGAACGTCGCCAGCCCCGACCCGGCCGCGGCCAGCAGCGCGTCCACGTGCCCGTGGTAGCAGCCGGCGAACTTGATCACCTTGGCGCGGCCGGTGAAACCGCGCGCGAGCCGGATCGCCGACATCGTCGCCTCGGTGCCGGACGACACCAACCGCACCTGCTCGACGGGCTCGACGCGGGCGACGATCTCCTCCGCGAGCGCGACCTCGCCCTCACCGGGCGTGCCGAACGACGTGCCGCGGGCGACGGCGTCCTGAACGGCCGCGATCACCTCGGGGTGCGCGTGACCGAGGATCATCGGGCCCCACGAGCACACGAGGTCCACATACTCCCGGCCGTCCGCGTCCGTCAGGTACGGACCGGTACCGGACACCATGAACCTGGGCGTACCGCCCACGGCGCGGAACGCGCGGACGGGAGAATTCACGCCACCGGGCGTCACGACCGCCGCCCGGTCGAACAGAACCTGCGAGACTGGGGCTTCATATGGGTAGCTCACGCTAGCCATGGTCTCAGAGCCTCACGGGCAGTCGCGTCCGGGCGTTTCGTCCGCCGCCCACGGGGGAGGTCTCTGAGACGATGATCGGGTTGCGCGGCGGGGGCTGTGCCACCTAAAAAGCAGTCGGGTGGAAGATATGCATCGCGGTGGCGGACTGGGTGAGGGCACTGATGACCTGGGCCCCGAGCGAGCGCAGAGGGCCCACAGGGGGCGCCACCGGCGCGAGGAAGAAGGCGCTGGGAGCAGGAGTGGCCGCGTGGGGGTGACCTACAAATACTTCGGGGCACCGAACGGGGCGACCGCTGCCCGGGTGCCGATCTCGATGCGCCCGGAGGAGCTCGGCGGTGACGAGCTCGGCATGGGTGGCATGTTCACCAAGATCAAGCCGGAGACGGTGGCCGCGATGGTCCTCACGGGCATCGAAGGCATACCCCTGCACAAGGTCCCCCCGCTTGAGCTGGTCGTTCTCCACCCCGACTACGCGGTCGTCAAGCTCCCCATGACCGTGGTCGACCCGTTGCGCGGAATCGGCGAGGAATCGGTGGGCGCCGCCGCGTTCATCTGGTCCACGGTTCCCGACCGCGGCGGCCCGCGCGACGCCTTCACGGTCTACCAGCTGCTCCACGAATGGCAGGACTTCTCCCACCGGCTGCACGAGGCCGGCCACCAGCCGTACTGCCTGGTCTGGCCCTGAGTTCCGCCCGGCGCGGCCGCGGTCAGCGCTGCGCGAGCACCGCCGTGTCCAAGGTGCCCTGGACCACCTGCTGGGCGAGATCGGCCAGCCGCAGCCGGCGGGGACGGGCATAGCTCCGCAGGCTCTCGAACGCCTCGTCCAGCCCGACCTGCCAGCGCTCGGCCAGCACGCCCTTGGCCTGTTCGATGACCACCCGGCTGTGCAGCGCGGCCTGCAACTGCGCCTTGTCGACATTGCCCTGCTCGATCGTGCGCTGCTGGAGGATGGCGATCGTGGCCACGTCCGCCAGGGCCTGGGCCAGCTGGGTGTCGGGCTCGCTGATCCGCGCGGTGCGGGAGTGGAAGAGGTTCAGCGCACCGATGACCTGGTGGCGCAGCCGCATGGGGATGGCGTGCGTGGTGCGGAACCCGGCCTCGCGAGCATGCGCGGCGAAGGGCCCGAAAGCCGCTGTGACCTGCGGGGATTCCAGGTCGATATTCAATTGCGCCTGTCCGCTGTGGTAGCACTCCACGCAGGGTCCCTGCTCGTGCTGGAGAGCGAAGAGCTCCAGCAGCCGGGTGTGTTCGTCCGAGGCGGCGATGACCTGCAGCTCACCGTGAGGGTCGACGATCATGACGCCCACCGCATCGACGTCGAGCAGTTCGACACAGCGACTGGCGAGCCGGTGCAGGAAGTCGATCAGATCGAAGTCGTCGATCAGTGAATCCACGGCCTCGACCAGGATCTCCAGCGTGCGTTGCTGGCTAGCCATGGCCATCATCCCCTTCTCTCAAAAGACGGGTCCGGCCCGTCACCAATGTCTCGAAAGCGCAGACGACGGGCAACCACGTCCTCCGCGGCCCGCAGCAGCGGAATTTCATGGCGGTAGGCGTGGGCGCGCAGCAGCACCAGGGCCTGGGCGACGGACACCCCCGCCTGGATGCTGATCATGCCGCTGGCCTGGTGGACCGCGGCCCGGTGCAGATGGGCGGTGGACTCGGCCGAGGCGAACAGCGCCATCCGCTCCCCACCGTCCAGCACCACCGCGGTCAGCGCCGCGGCCAGGATCAGGGCGTCGTCCATCGCGGCCGCCGACAGCGGGCCCACGGTGGACCGCTGCGCGGTCAGCACGCCCAGGCACACGCCACCGATGCGCAGCGGGAAACAGAAGAGGGCGTCCACCCCGAGCCCGTTCAGCGTCGGCAGCAGCACCGGCCAGCGGTCCGGGCGGACCCGGGCCAGGTCCGGTTCGACGACCACCGAGCAGGAGCCCATGGCGTCCACCCCCGGGCCTTCACCGAGGGTGTACTGCTCGTCCTCGAGGCGCTCGCTGGCGCCCGGGGAGGACCACACCAGCTCGCTGAGCGCGCCGCCGGTGGCGAGGGACACCGCCACCCCGTCGACGCCGAGGATGCGGGCGCACTCCAGGGGGTCCCCGCTGATCAGGCCGGGGCCCGATCCGGAGGAGAGGTCGCGCAGCATGCGGGCCATGCCCGTGCTGGTCGCCACCGATGACACCCGCTTTCCCGGGCCGACCCGCCACGTGTCGCCCGGAGTGGGTGACCCGCCGTCTTCACCCTACGCCTTCGCGCTCCCGTGGCGGGTGCCGTCGAGGGCGTCGAGATCAGCCACATCCGTCAGCGAGGCGACGGGCCGGAAGACGTCCAGCAGGCCGGCCATGCGCATGACTTTCAGGGCCCACGGCCGGGTGCAGAGCACCTCGAAGCCGCCGCCTGTCGCGAGCAGTCCGGCCCGGGCCCGGTAGAGCACGCCGAGGATGGCGCAGTCGAAGAAGGTGACCGCGCGCAGATCGACCACGACGACGGGCTTGCCCAGCGCCATCAGGCGCATGAGCAGTTCCTCTATCTCCGGCACGGCCGCGATGTCGACCTCACCGGCCAGCTCGAGCACGCCCCACCGGCCCACCACTCGGATGCGGGCTTCACCCTGCCACTGCGTCACGTCTGCTCCCCGGCTCGGACCGCATGGGACGGGGCGGGGTCTCCGGCCCGCGCGCACCGTCGCCATCAGGGTCCGGGGTGGCTACTGCGAAGGTATGTCCCACAGACTTCACTCAAGGCTCAGGGCGGATTCAAGCCCCCGAAGGTATGAAAATCGCCAGATTCAACCCCGCAGACCCGGCAATCGGTGCTTAACTCGGGGGCCTCTGTCCCTGTCCGGCCGTCCATGGCCGAGACCTCACCCTCCGGAGCCGAGCGTTCCCCCGCCGTCTTCCACGGGGCCCGCCGACGCCCTAGGGTGACGCCCGTGGCCCAGGCCCCCGGCCGCCGTCTCCCGCCGACGCGCCGGATGCCTCCCGCCCTGCCGGTGCCCGCGCGGTCGAGAACGGACCGGCCGGTGCCCCCACCAGGGGAGGGTGGAGCACCGGCCGGCACCCGGACGGCATATGGGCCCCGACCCGGCCCGTAGCCTGGCGCCCATGCTCGTCGTCCGCTCCATCGCCCTCTTCCTCCTCGCCGCCCTCCTGGAGATCGGCGGCGCCTGGCTGGTCTGGCAGGGCGTACGCGGCAGCGGCGATGCGGGACAGGGGCGCGGCTGGGCGTGGATCGGCGCGGGGATCCTCGCCCTCGGCGCGTACGGCTTCGTCGCCACCCTCCAGCCCGACGCGGACTTCGGCCGGATCCTCGCCGCGTACGGCGGTGTCTTCGTCGCCGGCTCGCTCGCCTGGGGCATGGCCCTGGACGGCTACCGCCCCGACCGCTACGACGTGGTGGGCGCGCTCGTCTGTCTGGCCGGGGTCGCGGTGATCATGTACGCGCCGCGCGGCCGCTGAGGCCGGGGCCACGACCTTCCGGGCGGGGGCCCGCCGAGCCCCGACACATATCCTGCGGCTGCGAATGGATCACGCCTGCCCACCGCGCCCCAGGAGGCCCAGCATGAGCACCCGTACCGCAGTCGTCACCGGAGCGAGCAGCGGCATCGGTGCCGCGACCGCCCGGCACCTGGCCGCCGCCGGCTACCGCGTCCTCCTCACCGCCCGCCGCACGGACCGCATCGAGGCCCTCGCCGCCGAACTGACCGAGGCGGGCCACGACGCGGTGGCCCACGCGCTCGACGTCACCGACCGCGCGGCCGTCGACGCCTTCGCCGCGACCGTGGGCGACTCCGTCGAGGTGCTGGTCAACAACGCCGGCGGCGCCCTCGGCAGTGAAACCGTCGCCACCGCCGACCCGGCCGACTGGCGCACGATGTACGAGGTCAACGTCCTCGGCACGCTGAATGTGACCCAGGCCCTGCTGCCCGCGCTGACCGGGAGCGGTGACGGCACCGTCGTCGTCCTGTCCTCCACCGCCGGTCTCGCCACCTACGAGGGCGGCGGCGGGTACGTCGCGGCCAAGCACGGCGCGCACGTCATCGCCGAGACCCTGCGCCTGGAGCTGTGCGGGTCGCCGGTGCGCGTCATCGAGGTCGCCCCCGGCATGGTGAAGACCGACGAGTTCGCGGTCACCCGCTTCCGCGGCGACGAGGAGAAGGCCGCCGCCGTCTACGCGGGCGTCGCCGAGCCGCTGACCGCCGACGACGTCGCCGAGACCATCGCCTGGGCCGTCACCCGTCCGTCCCACGTGAACATCGATCTGCTGGTGGTCCGCCCGCGCGCCCAGGCCTCCAACTACAAGGTCCACCGCGAGCTCTAGGCCGTGGGCGGCGGCCGGTTCAAGCCCGTCCGGCGATTGAGGACGCGCCCGCAGGGCGCTCGCCGCCGCAGGCGGCAAAGACGGCCCGCAGCCGATGACCCAAGATCAACTACCGGATAACGTTCTGCGTACCGGGCAGCCGTCAGGCACCCGCCCACCGAGCATGAAAGGCCTCATCTTGCGCGTCATCGGCTTCGACCACCTGGTGCTCAACGTCTCGGACATCGAGCGGTCCCTGGCCTTCTACCTCGGCCCGCTCGGGCTGGAGCCGGTCCGCGTGGAGGAATGGCGCGCGGGGAAGGTCTCGTTCCCCTCGGTCCGCGTCGCCGAGGGCACCATCATCGACCTCTTCGAACGCCCCCGGGGCGAGTCCAACGTCGACCACATCTGCCTCGTCGTCGAGCCCCTGGACTGGCAGGAGGTCGTCGACTCCGGCGTCTTCACGGTCGTCGACGGCCCGGGTTCCCGCTTCGGCGCCCGTGGCGACGGCGAGTCCCTCTACGTCCTCGACCCGGACGGCAACACCGTCGAACTCCGCTGGTACCCGCAGGACGCCTGACGCGGAGGAGGGGGTGCCGGGCCCGGTCCGGGCCCGGCACCCCCTCCCGGCGTCTCAGCCCTTGACGCAGATGATCTGCTTGAGCTTGGCGACGACCGCGACCAGGTCCCGCTGCTGGTCGATGACCTGCTCGATCGGCTTGTAGGCGGCCGGGATCTCGTCCACGACGCCGGAGTCCTTGCGGCACTCCACGCCCCGTGTCTGCTCCTCCAGGTCCCGCGTCGAGAAGCGCTTCTTCGCGGCGTTGCGGCTCATCCGGCGGCCGGCGCCGTGCGAGGCGGAGTTGAAGGAGTCGGCGTTGCCGAGGCCCTTCACGATGTACGAGCCGGTGCCCATCGAGCCCGGGATGATGCCGAACTCGCCGCTGCCCGCGCGGATCGCGCCCTTGCGGGTGACGAGCAGGTCCATGCCCTCGTAGCGCTCCTCGGCCACGTAGTTGTGGTGGCAGGAGATGACGGGCTCGAAGGTCACCTTGGCCTTCTTGAACTCCCTGCGGACGACGTCCTGGAAGAGGCCCATCATGATCTCGCGGTTGTGCTTCGCGTACTCCTGCGCCCAGAACAGGTCGTGCCGGTAGGCCGCCATCTGCGGGGTGTCCGCGACGAAGACGGCGAGGTCCCGGTCGATCAGGCCCTGGTTGTGCGGCAGCTTCTGGGCCTGTCCGATGTGGTACTCGGCGAGCTCCTTGCCGATGTTCCGGGAGCCGGAGTGCAGCATCAGCCAGACCGAGCCCGACTCGTCGAGGCAGAACTCAATGAAGTGGTTGCCGCTTCCGAGCGTTCCCATCTGCTTGGTGGCGCGGTCCTGACGGAACTTGACCGCGTCCGCGACGCCGTCGAAACGGCCCCAGAAGTCGTCCCAGCCCGCCGTCGCGAAGCCGTGCAGCCGCCCCGGGTCCACCGGGGAGTCGTGCATGCCCCGGCCCACCGGAATCGCCTGCTCGATCTTCGACCGCAGCCGCGACAGGTCCCCCGGCAGGTCGTTCGCCGTCAGCGACGTCTTGACCGCCGACATTCCGCAGCCGATGTCCACGCCGACCGCCGCCGGGCACACCGCGCCCTGCATCGCGATCACCGAGCCGACCGTCGCCCCCTTGCCGAAGTGCACATCCGGCATCACCGCGAGGCCCTTGATCCACGGCAGGGTGGAGACGTTGCGCAGCTGCTGCATGGCGACGTCCTCGACCGCGGCCGGGTCGGCCCACATGCGGATCGGTACCCGGGCGCCGGGCACCTCGGTGTACGTCATGATTCTCCTCATTCCCCCGTAAAACACAGTAAACGCAAAAGCCGGACGTATCACCTGATTCTTGACAGGGAACCGGCGGACGCGGCGGCGCGTGCGGTACACATTGTGTCCGGCCGCCACCTTGTGGCGGCAACCAGTTTTCCGGTGAAGGGAGCCACGGACAGTGCAGCGAAGGGCGTACGCACCAGCCGCCGCACTGGCCGCGGCGGTGCTCACCACGGCGCTCGCCGGGTGCAGCGGGGATTCCGCTTCCGGTCCCGGCGGCGATGACTCCAAGCCCGGTCAGCTCGGCGCCTCCGCCTCCGGCGGCGCGCCGGGGAAGTACCACTCCCTCCCCGAGCCCTGCGGCTACGTCAGCCCCGCCACGCTGCGGCGCATGCTGCCCGGCGCCGAGGACGAGAGCGAGGAGGAGGCCGAGCGGCGCTACCGCGGCCAGGCCACCATCACCTACGACACCGACCGCCGCGTCGGCTGCCGCTGGAAGCTGGAGACCCCCGAGGGGACCCGGCATCTGACGGTCGACTTCGAGCGGGTCGTGTCGTACCAGACCGACGTCAGCGACGAGGACCGGGCGCGGCAGCTGTACGCGCGGCTGGCCACGGCCGCGAACATCCCGGCCGCCGCCTCCGCCTCGCCGTCGACGGGCACGAGCCCGAGCGCCGCCGCGTCGGCGGGCGCCAAGCCCCAGGGCGGGGCCGGCGCCCAGAAGCAGAGCGCCCCCGTCTCCGGGGCACCCACACCGTCGTCCACCACCGGCTCCACCGCCCCGGGCGGTTCCGCCGGCAAGGGGACCGACACCGAACTCGCGCCGCGCGTCCTCGACGACCTCGGCGACGACGCGTTCGTCGACGACGAGCTGGCCACCACCGGCACCGGTGTACACCGTGACATCAAGGTCGTCTTCCGGTCCTCCAACGTCCTCGTGACCATCACGTACGACCAGTGGTCGACGGACAAGGCACACATCCCCAGCAGCGCGGACCTGCAGGGCAAGGCCCATGCCCTGGCCCGCGAGCTCGACGCGGGGCACTTCGGCAATTAGCCCGGCGAGTACCGCCACATTTCTGCCGCCGCCCCGCGTCGGCCGCGTACCGTGCCGTCTGGACACGGGCGGAGCACAACCCGCCCCACGAGCAACTCGAAGCCCTCGACACCGAACGAGCGAAGGACCCATGCACCGACGAACAGCCCCGCGACTCGCCCGAATCCTCGCCTGCGCCGCAGTACCGGTGATGCTCGTCGCCACCGGCTGCTCGTCGGACGACGACAAGAAGGAGACGACGCCCACCAAGGCGCCGACCGCCAACGCGACGCCCACGCTCAAGCCCGCGGCGTTCGCCAAGCTGCCCGAGGCCTGCAAGGCCGTCCCGGCGAAGACGGTCGAGAAGCTGGTGGCCAAGGCGGACCCCAAGGAGGGCAAGGCCCTTCCCGCCAGCGACACCAATGACTCGGCCAGCTGCTTCTACAGCGGTCTGGACGACGAGGACGTCAAGGACCTGCAGTACCGCTCCCTGACCGTCTCCCTCAAGCGCTTCGCCTCCGACCCGACGCTCGGCTCCGGCGAGAAGCGCGCCCAGGCGTTCCTGGCGCAGCAGGCGACCAAGGCGACCACGTCCGACGGGGCGAAGAACGCCAAGACCGAGAAGGCCGGCGGGATCGGTGACGAGGCGTCCACGGTCACCTCGGACTCCAAGAAGGACGACAACGACTTCAAGAACGTCACCGTCATCGCCCGGACCGCCAATGTCGTGGTCACCGTGAAGTACAGCGGCGCCGGCTACGAGGGCGCGAAGTCGCCCGACGCGGGCGACATGACGAAGGACGCGCAGGGCGCGACCAAGGAGGCCGTCGCCGCGGTCGCCGACGCGAACAAGAAGTAGCGCGCACGCGGCAGGCGCATACGGCGAAGGGCCGCCGCCCGGTGGAAACCGGGCGGCGGCCCTTCGGCCGTCGTGGGGGTTACGCCCCGAGCAGCTTGCGCACCCGGTCCGCCCCCACCGCGAGCAGCAGCGTGGGCAGGCGCGGGCCGGTGTCACGGCTCACGAGCAGCTGGTAGAGCAGCGCGAAGAACGAGCGCTGCGCGACCTTGAGCTCCGGCGTGGGCTTGGCGTCCGGCTCCAGGCCGGCCTGGATCTTCGGCACGCCGTAGACGAGCGTGGTGAGCCCGTCGAGCGACCAGTGGTCGTCCAGTCCGGCGATCAGCAGCCGCAGCGACTCACGGGCCTGGTCGTCCAGGGCGGCGAGGGTCTCGGTGTCGGGCTCGTCGCGGACGATCGTGCGGGACTCTGCCGGGACCTGGGTGTTGATCCAGTGCTCGGCCCGGTCGAGCCGGGGGCGGGTCTCGTCCAGCGAGGTGACCGGGTTCGCGGGGTCGAGGTCGCTGAGGATCCGCAGGGTCTGCTCGTCGTGGCCGCCGGTGATGTCGACGACTGAGGCGAGCGTGCGGTACGGCAGCGGGCGCGGGGTCGTCGGCAGGTCACCGGCGGCGGTGCGGACGGCGCGGCTGTACGCGGCGGCGTCGGCGGGCAGCACGGTGCCGTCGGCGACCTTGGAGGCCAGCTTGTCCCACTCGTCGTAGAGCCGCTGGATCTCCTGGTCGAAGGCGATCTTGAAGGACTGGTTGGGCTTGCGGCGCGCGTACAGCCAGCGCAGCAGCGGGGCCTCCATGATCCGCAGCGCGTCGCCCGGGGTGGGGACGCCGCCCTTGGAGGAGGACATCTTGGCCATGCCGCTGATGCCGACGAAGGCGTACATGGGGCCGATGGGCTGCTCGCCGCCGAAGACCTTGCGGACGATCTGGCCGCCGACGACGAAGGAGGAGCCGGGCGAGGAGTGGTCGACGCCGGAGGGCTCGAAGATCACGCCTTCGTAGGCCCAGCGCATCGGCCAGTCGACCTTCCAGACCAGCTTGCCGCGGTTGAACTCGCTGAGCAGGACGGTCTCGGAGTGCCCGCACACACAGGTGTAGGCGAGCTCGGTGGTCTCGTCGTCGTACGCGGTGACGGTGGTGAGGTCCTTCTCGCACGCGCCGCAGTACGGCTTGTACGGGAAGTAGCCCGCGCCGGAGCCGCTGCCGTCGTCCTCGGCGGCCGCGCCGGAGCCCTCGGCGGCCTCCAGCTCGGCCTCGTCGACCGGCTTCTGCTGCTTCTGCTGCGGCTTCTTGGCGGCCGCGGCGGGGTCCTTCTTCGTCCGGTACTGGTCGAGGACGGCGTCGATGTCACCGCGGTGCTTCATCGCGTGCAGGATCTGCTCGCGGTAGACACCGGAGGTGTACTGCTCGGTCTGGCTGATCGGGTCGTAATCGACGCCGAGCTCGGCCAGGGCCTCGACCATGGCGGCCTTGAAGTGCTCGGCCCAGTTCGGGTACGCGGATCCGGCCGGGGCGGGCACCGAGGTCAGGGGCTTGCCGATGTGCTCGGCCCAGGAGTCGTCGATACCGGGGACGCCGTTGGGCACCTTGCGGTAGCGGTCGTAGTCGTCCCAGGAGATCAGGTGCCGGACCTCGTGGCCGCGGCGGCGGATCTCGTCCGCGACGAGGTGCGGGGTCATGACCTCGCGGAGGTTGCCCAGGTGGATCGGGCCGGAGGGGCTGAGGCCCGAGGCGACGACGATCGGTTTGCCCGGGGCGCGGCGCTCACCCTCGGCAATGACCTCGTCGGCGAAACGGGAGACCCAGTCGGCCTCGGTGCTCTGAGCCACGTGCGGCACTTCCTTCCTTGTGGTCCTGGCATGACCATTGTCCCAGACGGAAGGGGGCGCTCCGGGGTTGCTCGCGGCCGGGCGAAATACCATCCCGGTCCGCGAGGGGCGCGTGGGATACTCGGTCGTATCGAAAATGCCCTCTACCGGAACGGCACCCACCCCATGGCATCGGTTCCTTCCCTCGCTTCCTCGCTCGACCGGCGCATCGCGGACGCCCTTTCGGCAGCACTGCCGGAGGCCGGTGCCGCCGACCCGCTGCTGCGACGAAGCGACCGGGCCGACTTCCAGGCCAACGGGATGCTGGCGCTCGCCAAGAAGCTGAAGGGCAACCCGCGCGAGCTCGCGGCGAAGGTCGTCGAGCAGCTGCCGGCCGGTGAGCTGATCAAGGACGTCGAGGTCTCGGGCCCCGGCTTCCTGAACATCACGATCACGGACGAGGCGATCGTGAGGACGCTCGCCGAGCGCGCCGCCGACGACCGTCTCGGCGTGCCGTTCGCGGAGCACCCGGGCACCACGGTCATCGACTACGCCCAGCCGAACGTGGCCAAGGAGATGCACGTCGGCCACCTGCGCAATTCGGTGATCGGTGACGCGGTCGTGCGGATCCTGGAGTTCTCCGGCGAGAAGGTCGTGCGCCGGCACCACATCGGCGACTGGGGCACCCAGTTCGGCATGCTCATCCAGTACCTGATCGAGCACCCGCACGAGCTGGACCACAAGGGGGGCGAGGTCTCCGGCGAGGAGGCCATGTCGTCGCTCAACCGGCTGTACAAGGCGTCGCGGACGCTCTTCGACTCCGACGAGGAGTTCAAGGCCCGCGCCCGGCGCCGGGTGGTCGACCTCCAGGCCGGTGACGAGGAGACCCTCGCGCTGTGGCAGCGGTTCGTCGACGAGTCGAAGATCTACTTCTACTCGGTCTTCGACAAGCTCGACGTGGAGATCCGCGACGAGGACATCGTCGGCGAGTCCGGTTACAACGACATGCTCGCCGAGACCTGCCGGCTGCTGGAGGAGTCCGGTGTCGCTGTCCGTTCCAACGGCGCGCTGTGCGTCTTCTTCGACGACGTCAAGGGCCCGGACGGCAAGCCCTCGCCGCTGATCGTCCAGAAGTCCGACGGCGGCTTCGGTTACGCGGCCACGGACCTGTCCGCGATCCGCGACCGGGTGGGCAACCTCCAGGCCGACACCCTGCTGTACGTGGTGGACGCCCGGCAGTCCCTGCACTTCAAGATGGTCTTCGAGACCGCCCGCCGGGCGGGCTGGCTGACCGAGGGCACCAAGGCCGTCCAGCTCGGTTTCGGCACGGTGCTCGGCAAGGACGGCAAGCCGTTCAAGACCCGTGAGGGCGAGACGGTCCGGCTGGTCGACCTGCTCGACGAGGCGATCGACCGCGCGACGGCCGTCGTCCGGGAGAAGGCCCAGGACCTGACCGAGGAGCAGATCGCCGAGCGGGGTGCCCAGGTCGGCATCGGCGCGGTGAAGTACGCGGACCTGTCGACGTCGGTCTCCCGGGACTACAAGTTCGACCTGGACCAGATGGTGTCGCTCAACGGCGACACGAGCGTCTATCTCCAGTACGCCTTCGCGCGGATCCAGTCGATCCTCCGCAAGGCGGGCGAGGCCCGTCCGGTGGCCCACCCGGAGCTGGCGCTGGCCCCGGCCGAGCGCGCCCTGGGCATGCACCTGGACCAGTTCGGGGAGAACCTCGCGGAGGTCACGGCCTCCTACGAGCCGCACAAGCTGGCCGGGTACCTCTACCAGCTGGCCTCGCTCTACACGACGTTCTACGCCGAGTGCCCGGTCCTCAAGGCCGACACCCCGCAGCAGGTCGAGAACCGTCTGTTCCTCTGCGACCTGACCGCGCGCACCCTGCGGCAGGGCATGTCGCTCCTGGGCATCCGGACGCCCGAGCAGCTGTAGTCGGACGCGGGGTGGGGCCCCTTTCGCGGACGTCCCGTACGTCACGGGAATTCGCGGAAGTGAGCCCTACCCCGCTCCCAGTTCGAACCAGATCAACTTGCCCGACAGCCCCTGTGGTTGGTCCCGCAGCTCGAATCCGCCCCAGCTGTCGGCACACATGCGGACGAGCCCCAGCCCCCGCCCCTGCTCGGCGTCCACCTCGGGCAGCGCCGCCAGATCCAGCCGGGGAAGCCGGGGGTTGGTGTCCCACACGGCCACCCGCACCCGGTCGCCGTCCTGCTTGACCCGCACCGACGCGGGGCCGTCGGAGTAGCGGTAGGCGTTGGTGACCAGTTCCGAGGTCAGCAGTTCGGCGGTGTCGGCCAGTTCCGGGAAGCCGTGTTCCTCGAAGATCGTGCGGAGCGTACGGCGGGCGATGCAGGGCGCCATGGGGTCGGCGGGCACCTGGAGCGTGTACTCCCAGTCGTCGGTGAGTTCGGGATCGGTACTCATGCACGCCTCCGGACAGTAAGCGATGTGCTACACACCGTAAGGAAGGCAGTGCCCCGCTTTCCAGGCGGGAATGCGTGAACGCCCCCGAATCCGGGAACGACGATGGCGGCGTCCCCCTTGGGGGGACGCCGCCATCGGTGTGTGCGCGTACGGACGGCAGCCGGGCTACAGCTGCCGGGCGACCTCGGTGGCCCAGTACGTGAGGATCATGTTCGCGCCCGCCCGCTTGATGCCGGTGAGCGACTCCATGATGGCCCGGTCGCGGTCGATCCAGCCGTTGGCCGCGGCGGCCTCGACCATCGCGTACTCACCGCTGATCTGGTAGGCGGCGACGGGGACGTCCACCGACTCGGCGACCTTGGCGAGGATGTCGAGGTAGGGCAGGGCCGGCTTGACCATGACCATGTCGGCGCCCTCGGCGAGGTCGAGCTCCAGCTCGCGCAGCGACTCCCGGACGTTGGCCGGGTCCTGCTGGTACGTCTTGCGGTCGCCCTGGAGCGAGGAGCCGACGGCCTCCCGGAAGGGGCCGTAGAACGCGGAGGCGTACTTCGCGGTGTAGGCGAGGACCGAGACGTCCTCGTGGCCGGTCTGGTCCAGCGCGTCGCGGATGACGCCGACCTGGCCGTCCATCATGCCGCTGGGACCGACCACATGGACTCCCGCGTCGGCCTGGACCTGCGCCATCTCGGCGTAGCGCTCCAGCGTCGCGTCGTTGTCCACGCGGCCCTCGGAGTCGAGGACCCCGCAGTGGCCGTGGTCGGTGTACTCGTCGAGGCACAGGTCGGACATGATGACGAGCTCGTCGCCGACCTCGGCCCGCACATCGCGGATGGCGACCTGGAGGATGCCGTCGGGGTCGGTGCCGGCGGTACCGGCCGCGTCCTTCTTGGCGTCCTCGGGCACGCCGAAGAGCATGATCCCGGCGACGCCGGCCTCACGTGCCTCGACGGCCGCCTTCCGCAGGGTGTCGCGGGTGTGCTGGACGACGCCCGGCATGGCGGAGATCGGCACCGGCTCGCCGATGCCCTCCCGCACGAAGGCGGGAAGGATCAGGTCTGCCGGGTGCAGCCGGGTCTCCGCGACCATGCGGCGCATGGCCGGGGTGGTCCGCAGCCGCCGGGGGCGAGCCCCGGGGAAGGTTCCGTACGTGCTCAACTCCGTGCCCTTCTACGCGATCCGGGCCGCCGCTCGCTCGGGCGGGTGACCGGGTCGCCGGCCTCCAGGGCCGCGTCGCGCCGGGCCGCACCGAAGTCCGCGAGCGCCTCGGCCAGCTTGTGCACCGAGGGCTCGGGCGACAGCACGTCCACCCGCAGGCCGTGCTCCTCCGCGGTCTTCGCGGTGGCGGGGCCGATGCAGGCGATGACGGTGACATTGTGCGGCTTGCCGGCGATGCCGACCAAGTTCCGCACGGTGCTGGAGGAGGTGAACAGCACGGCGTCGAAGCCGCCGCCCTTGATCGCCTCGCGGGTCTCGGCCGGCGGCGGGGAAGCCCGCACGGTCCGGTAGGCGGTGACGTCGTCGACCTCCCAGCCCAGCTCGATCAGGCCCGCCACCAGGGTCTCGGTGGCGATGTCGGCGCGCGGCAGGAAGACGCGGTCGATCGGGTCGAAGACCGGGTCGTAGGGCGGCCAGTCCTCCAGCAGACCGGCGGCCGACTGCTCGCCGCTGGGCACGAGATCGGGCTTCACACCGAACTCGATCAGCGACTTGGCGGTCTGCTCGCCGACGGCCGCGACCTTGATGCCGGCGAAGGCACGCGCGTCGAGCCCGTACTCCTCGAACTTCTCCCGCACCGCCTTGACGGCGTTGACGGAAGTGAAGGCGATCCACTCGTAGCGGCCGGTGACCAGGCCCTTGACCGCGCGCTCCATCTGCTGCGGAGTACGCGGCGGCTCGACCGCGATGGTCGGGACCTCGCTGGGCACGGCGCCGTACGAACGGAGCTGGTCGGAGAGCGAGGCGGCCTGCTCCTTGGTCCGCGGGACGAGAACGTTCCAGCCGAAGAGCGGCTTGGACTCGAACCACGAGAGCCGGTCGCGCTGCGCGGCCGCGCTGCGCTCACCGACCACGGCTATGACCGGCTGGCCGCCGTCCGGGGACGGCAGCACCTTGGCGGCCTTGAGCACCTGCGCCAGGGACCCGAGGGTCGCGGTCCAGGTGCGCTGGCGGGTGGTCGTGCCGGCGACGGTGACGGTGAGCGGGGTGTCGGGCTTGCGCCCGGCGGAGACCAGCTCACCGGCGGCCGCGACGACCGAGTCGAGGGTGGTGGAGACGACGGCGGTCACCTCGCTCGCACCGACCTCGGACCAGCAGGTGTCCGAGGCGGTACGGGCGTCGAGGAACCGCACGTCGGCGCCCTTGCCGTCGCGCAGCGGAACACCGGCGTAGGCGGGCACGCCGACGGCCGTGGCGACGCCCGGCACCACCTCGAAGGTGATGCCCTCGTTCGCGCAGGCCAGCATCTCGTCGGCCGCGTTGCCATCGAGGCCCGGGTCGCCGAGGACGGCACGGACGACCCGCTTGCCGCCGCGCGCGGCCGTCATGACAAGATTGGCGGTGTCCCTAAGGACGGGGATGTCGGCGGTTTTTGATGCCTCATCAGTAACCGTCTGGGCAGGCATGTCCACATGGGCGCGCGCATGCGCACGCACCACGTCGAGCACCTGCGGATCGGCGATCAGGACGTCAGCGGTCGCAAGTGCCTCCACGGCGCGCAGCGTCAGCAGTCCCGGGTCTCCGGGTCCGGCACCGAGGAAGGTGACGTGCCCGTGCACGGGGTGGATCGGGGCGGTGGGGTTCAAAGTGCTCGCTCCCCCATAAGACCGGCCGCACCCTTGTCGAGCATCTCGGCGGCGAGTTCGCGCCCGAGGGCCACGGCTTCTTCGCTGGACGACGGTACGGGACCAGTGGTGGACAGCTGCACCAACGTCGTGCCGTCGGTCGAGCCGACGACGCCGCGCAGGCGCATTTCAGTGACAATCTGCCCGTCGGCCAACAGGTCGGCCAGCGCACCCACAGGTGCGGAGCAGCCGGCCTCCAGGGCGGCGAGCAGGGAACGCTCGGCGGTCACGGCGACCCGGGTGTACGGGTCGTCGAGCTCGGCGAGCTGTGCCGCGAGGGCCGTGCCGAGCACCTGGTGCTCGGCGAGGCACTCGATGGCCAGCGCCCCCTGACCGGGGGCGGGCAGGACCGCGTCGGCGTCCAGGAACTGGGTCGCCTCCCCGATCCGGCCGATACGGGTGAGACCGGCGGCGGCGAGCACGACTGCGTCGAGCTCACCATCGGTGACAAAACCGACGCGGGTGTCGATGTTGCCGCGGATCGGCACGGTCTCGATCTCGAGTCCGTGCGACCGCGCCCACGCGTTGAGCTGCGCCATGCGGCGCGGCGATCCGGTGCCGATCCGGGCCACCCCGTTCCGGGAGGACGCCGGGAGGGTCTCGAGGGTCAGCCCGTCACGGGCGACCAGGACGTCCCGGGGGTCCTCGCGGGCCGGGATCGCGGCCAGGACGAGGTCGTCCGGCTGCGCGGTCGGCAGGTCCTTGAGGGAATGCACGGCGAAGTCGATCTCGTGGGAGAGCAGCGCGTCACGCAGCGCGGAGACGAAGACTCCGGTGCCGCCGATCTGCGCGAGGTGCTCCCGCGAGACATCGCCGTACGTCGTGATCTCGACCAGCTCGACCGGTCGCCCGGTGAGCTGGTGGACCGCCTGTGCCACCTGGCCGGACTGGGCCATGGCGAGCTTGCTGCGGCGGGTGCCGAGGCGCAGCGGCCGCTGGTCGGACACGGCGCCGTGCGGGCCGGGCGCGCCGACGGTGCTGTGCGCACCGGCCGCGGCCTTGCCCCAGGCGGCCGTGGAGGGGGTGTCGTTCATGCCGGCTCCCGTCCGGGGTCACGCGTGTCGGCCCGGCTGACGGCGGCGACCGCCTGCGGGTCGAGATCGAAGAGTTCCCGCAGGGCGTCGGCGTAGCCGGCGCCACCGGGGGTCGAGGCCAGCTCCTTGACCCGCACGGTGGGCGCGTGGAGGAGCTTGTCGACGACGCGCCGCACGGTCTGCGTGATCTCCGCGCGCTGCTTGTCGTCGAGGTCGGGCAGGCGGCCGTCGAGCCGGGCGATCTCGCCCGCGACGACGTCCGCGGCCATGGTGCGCAGGGCGACCACGGTGGGCGTGATGTGCGCGGCCCGCTGGGCGGCGCCGAAGGCGGCGACCTCGTCGGAGACGATGGACCGCACCTGGTCGACGTCGGCGGCCATGGGCGCGTCGGCGGAGGCCTCGGCGAGCGACTCGATGTCGACGAGCCGCACACCGGCGACCGCGTGCGCGGCGGCGTCGATGTCGCGGGGCATCGCGAGATCGAGGAGCGCGAGGACGACTCCGTCACCGGGGGCGTCCGGGCCGTCCTGGCAGGTCTCGTCGACGGCGCAGAGCGCGTCCGCGCGACCGGCGTCCGTGCGGGCGGCGAGGGCCAGGCGTATGGCGTCGGCCGTCAGCACCAGGCCCGTCGCACCGGTGCAGGAGACGACGACGTCCGCGCGGGACAGCTCGTCCGCCACGGCGGTCATCTCCACGGCGGAGGCCGTGAACCCGCCGCGCGCGGCGGGGCCCGCGGGCTCGGTGAGGATCGCGGCGAGGCGCCGCGCCCGCTCGACCGTGCGGTTGGCGACGGCCACGTGGGCCACGCCCGCGCGCGCGAGGGTCGCGGCGGCGAGGGAGGACATGGAGCCGGCGCCGATGACGAGGGCGCGCTTGCCCGCGGCCCAGTCGGCGACGGGCGTGTCGCGGGCGAGCTGCTCCAGGCCGAAGGTCACCAGCGACTGGCCGGCCTTGTCGATGCCGGTCTCGCTGTGGGCGCGCTTGCCGACGCGCAGGGCCTGCTGGAACAGGTCGTTGAGCAGGCGGCCCGCGGTGTGCAGCTCCTGGCCGAGGGCGAGGGCGTCCTTGATCTGGCCGAGGATCTGCCCCTCGCCGACGACCATCGAGTCCAGCCCGCAGGCCACCGAGAAGAGGTGGTGGACGGCCCGGTCCTCGTAGTGCACGTAGAGGTGCGGGGTCAGGTCGTCCAGGCCGACGCCCGTGTGCCGGGCGAGCAGCGTGGACAGCTCGGCGACACCGGCGTGGAACTTGTCCACGTCGGCGTACAGCTCGATGCGGTTGCACGTGGCGAGCACGGTCGCCTCGGTGGCGGGCTCCGCCGCCAGCGTGTCGTGCAACAGCTTGGCCTGGGCGTCCGCCGTGAGGGCGGCGCGCTCCAGCACGCTGACCGGCGCGCTGCGGTGGCTCAGGCCGACGACGAGCAGGCTCATGCTCCACCCTCGCTTCGCTCGGGCAGGCCTGCGTCCCGGACGCGCCTTTCGTTGATCCGCTCGCTCATGCCGGCATCACGGCGGGGACATCCCCGTCCGGTCCCTTTCGGCCGCCGCCGGCCGTGCGCGGCACGCGGGGCGGTGTGGCGACGGCGGTCTGCGCGGCGTCCTCGCCGGCCTTGCGCTGCTCGTGGAAGGCGAGGATCTGCAGCTCGATGGAGAGGTCGACCTTGCGGACGTCCACGCCCTCGGGCACGGAGAGGACCGTGGGCGCGAAGTTGAGGATGGACGTGACCCCGGCCGCGACGAGCCGGTCGCAGACCTGCTGCGCGGCACCCGCGGGGGTGGCGATGACGCCGATGGAGACGCCGTTGTCCGTGATGATCGCTTCGAGTTCGTCGGTGTGCCGCACGGGCAGCCCGGCGACCGGCTTGCCGGCCATGGCCGGGTCCGCGTCGATCAGCGCCGCGACACGGAAGCCGCGGGAGGCGAAGCCGCCGTAGTTGGCCAGGGCGGCGCCGAGGTTTCCGATGCCGACGATGACGACCGGCCAGTCCTGGGTGAGGCCGAGTTCCCGCGAGATCTGGTAGACGAGGTACTCGACGTCGTAGCCGACACCGCGGGTGCCGTACGAGCCGAGGTAGCTGAAGTCCTTGCGCAGCTTGGCGGAGTTGACCCCCGCCGCGGTCGCGAGCTCCTCGGAGGAGACCGTGGGGACCGAACGCTCGGAGAGCGCGGTCAGCGCACGCAGATACAGCGGAAGCCGGGCGACGGTGGCCTCGGGAATCCCTCGGCTTCGGGTCGCCGGTCGGTGAGTTCGGCCAGTTGCCACGGTGCTCCTGCGGGTAGAGCGGGGCTGCGGGCGGCGCCTTGTCCCAGGACCGCCCCGTCGAACGCAGGCTATGCCTTTGTGAACGCGTGCACAAAGATGGTGTCCGCTTTGTCCGGGCAAAGTGACCGGCGTCACGCGGTGTTTCGGCCCGGTCCGGGAACCATTGCCCGCACCATCGCGACCGCCACACCGATCACTCCCGTACCAAGGGTGCGCCGACGGGGACACGCGCGCTCACTCCTCATCGCCATACCCCCGGACACCAACAAATCGCCACATGATGGTAGTCGACTCAGGCACCCAAACGAGCCGCCGAGCTCGGGCGCCCTGGGGGCACAATGGCCTGCATGAGCCCGCTGCTGCGCCGAAACGCCCGTAAGAATCCCGCCGACAGCACGGTGACGCTGATCGGCAAGCCCGGCTGCCACCTGTGCGACGACGCCGAGGCGGTGATCGCCGAGATCTGCGGCGAACTGGGCGCCCGCTGGGAGAAGAAGGACATCACCGAGGACGAGGAGCTGTACCGCAAGTACTGGGAGCAGATTCCGGTGATCCTCGTCGACGGCGCGCAGCACGACTTCTGGCGGGTGAATCCGGCGCGCCTGCGGAAGGCCCTCGGCGGCTGACCCCGGCGCGCGCAAGGCCTCGCGGCCGGGCCCCGCGCGGAGAGTAACGAACACGTCTCGTGAAGTTCACGTCACTGAATCGTTCCGACTCCGGTTACCCCGAACAAACTGGCTATGCTCCCGACATGGCCGCACTGGGATGGATCACTCCGCGCAGGCGCTCCGCCACGGCACGCAGCGTGCTGGCGGGCGAGGCCGCGGCGGAGGCAGCCCGCAAGTCCGCGCAGGAGAACGCGGAAGAGACCGCCGCGCAGGCCGAGCAGCGGCCACCCGTCCCGGAGAAGCCCGCCGAGCCCGAATTCCCCGTCGCCGGCGATGTACGGGCCGCGGCTTTCTTCGACCTCGACAACACCGTCATGCAGGGCGCCGCCCTCTTCCACTTCGGCCGCGGCCTCTATAAACGGCACTTCTTCCAGAAGCGCGAGCTGGCCCGCTTCGCCTGGCAGCAGGCGTGGTTCCGGCTGGCGGGCGTCGAGGACCCCGAGCACATGCAGGACGCGCGCGACAGCGCCCTGTCCATCGTCAAGGGCCACCGGGTCTCGGAGCTGATGTCCATCGGCGAGGAGATCTACGACGAGTACATGGCCGAGCGCATCTGGCCGGGCACCCGGGCGCTGGCCCAGGCCCATCTCGACGCGGGCCAGAAGGTGTGGCTGGTGACCGCCGCGCCGGTCGAGACCGCGACCATCATCGCCCGCAGGCTGGGCCTGACCGGCGCGCTCGGCACGGTCGCCGAGTCCGTCGGCGGCGTCTATACGGGCAAGCTCGTCGGCGAGCCGCTGCACGGCCCGGCGAAGGCCGAGGCGGTACGGGCACTGGCCGCCGCCGAGGGCCTGGACCTCTCCCGCTGCGCGGCGTACAGCGACTCCGCCAACGACATCCCGATGCTGTCGATCGTCGGCTACCCCTACGCCGTGAACCCGGACAGCCGGCTGCGCAAGCACGCGCGGGAGCGCGGCTGGCGGCTGCGCGACTACCGGACGGGCCGCAAGGCGGCCAAGGTCGGCATCCCGGCCGCGGCCGCCGCGGGCGCCCTGGCGGGCGGCGCGGCCGCGGCCGTCGCCCTGCACCGCCGCCGCCACTGACGCGCCCGGCCGCCATCCGGTCGCAGGCCGGTCCCAGGATCACGACGGACCGGTCCCTGACCGATCGGGGACCGCTCCCCGCGCAGGCTTCCCCCGGGCGGGTGTCACCCCCCGCTGCCGTTGCCGGCCCGTATTCGGCCACCTGTGTCGAACGGGCGGCAACAGGGCGTAACCGAAGGTGACCCACAGGCAATCCTGTTGTCATACCCCCACACGGCCCCCGACAGTCCTTCCGTGTCCGGATTGCCACAACACGCTGCCCAATCGGCCACACATGCGCCCCATTACGTCAACTTCCGTTCACAGTTCGATATTTGATCGAGCGTCAATCAGTAAGAGATCGAACGGAAACGATGATTTGAGCAACTCGGTGTAGCGCTGCCTGTACGAAGCGTTATTCTCCTCAGACGCAAACCGGTACCCCCTTGTCCCTACGACGAGTGAACGGTCCCGCACTGCACGTGATGGAAGCTCTGCCTCTGGGAGTCCCGTGTACCCACACGTCGGGGTTGACGCCTCGGGCCTGGCTACGCTGCGCGCAACGGTCATCGACCGTCTGCGCGGCTTCGTCCCCACCGCGTACGCCGTCCCCGCCTTCGCCACACCCGTCCCCGCCGGCCCCTGCTACGCCCTCGCCGAGGGCAGTGCGGCGGTCGGCAGACGCGCCCGCCGCGGCGCCGGCGCCGGTACGTCCACTACGACCCGCCGCCCGAGTGCCGACAGCGACAGCGCCCGCATGCTCGACCTGGTCGAGCGCGCCCAGGCCGGCGAGGCCGAAGCCTTCGGCCGTCTCTACGACCAGTACGCCGACACCGTCTACCGCTACATCTACTACCGCGTGGGCGGCCGGGCCACGGCCGAGGACCTCACCAGTGAGACGTTCCTGCGCGCCCTGCGCCGCATCGGCACGTTCACCTGGCAGGGCCGCGACTTCGGGGCCTGGCTGGTGACCATCGCCCGCAATCTGGTCGCCGACCACTTCAAGTCGTCGCGCTTCCGGCTCGAGGTGACCACCGGCGAGATGCTCGACGCCAACGAGGTCGAGCGCAGCCCCGAGGACTCCGTCCTGGAGTCCCTCTCCAACGCCGCCCTCCTGGAGGCGGTGCGCAAGCTCAACCCACAGCAGCAGGAGTGCGTCACCCTGCGCTTCCTCCAGGGCCTGTCCGTCGCCGAGACCGCCCGTGTGATGGGGAAGAACGAGGGCGCGATCAAGACCCTCCAGTACCGGGCCGTGCGCACTTTGGCCCGACTCCTCCCGGACGACGCGCGCTGACCCTGTGCACCCGTTCACTCACCAGCGGTCACATCGCCCCGATCGCGTAACCCGACTGCGGAACCGCTCGTTGTGCGGGATGCAGACTCCCTGCCGTCGCGCCATGCCCGTAGCAACTCACTCGATCGAGTGGATGCGCTCAAGGCGTGCAACCCTCCAGGTTTCAGGGGAGTCGACCGTCATGACGAGAGGAGGTGCCGCCTGTGATCGCGAACGTTTCGGCGCACCGGCGGGCGAACGCCTTCGCCCAGGCCCTGGAGGACCAGGAACTCCAGGGCGCGGCGGCCGCACAGCCCGGCCCATCGGTGGACGACACCGAGCAGGGGAAGTTGCTGGCCTTGGCGAGCGGGCTCGGAGAGCTGCCCGCACCCGAGTTGGATCCCGAGGTCAGGACCGTGCAGCGGGCGCAGTTGATCGCTGCCATGGAGTCCCACTTCGCCGGTGAGCCGGCCACGGTCCCCGAGCCCCGCACGGGCGCGGCGGGCGGCCGGACCGCGGGCAAGGGCACCCACCGGGCCGGTCCACTGAGCCGGCTCAAGCCACGCTCCCGCTGGTCCAAGGGGCTCGCGGCCGGCGGGCTCACGGTGGGTGTGGCGGCGGGCGCGTTCGGCGGCGTGGCCGCCGCGAGTTCCAACGCCCTGCCCGGCGATTCGCTCTACGGGCTCAAGCGCGGCATGGAGGATCTCAAGCTCGGTCTGACCGACAACGAGGCCGACCGCGGCAGCCTGTTCCTCGACCGGGCCTCGACCCGGCTGTTCGAGGCCCGCCGCCTCATGGAGCGCGGCCGGGTAGGCCACCTCGACCACGAGTCCCTGGGCGAGATCCGCAAGACCCTCTCCGGCATGACCCACGACGCCTCGGAGGGCCACCGCCTGCTCCACAAGGCCTACGAACGGGACGGCTCGCTCGGCGCGATCCAGCGGCTGTCCTCGTTCACCTCCTCGCACCGCGAGGGCTGGAGCCAGCTGCGCGACAAGCTGCCCCTCCAGCTGCACGACGTGGGCGACCAGGTCAGCTCGGTCTTCGCCGCCATAGACGACGAGGTCGGACCGCTGCGCTCACTGCTGCCCACCACCCCGGGGGGCAAGCACGACGCGCCGGGTGCCCCGCACGCGCCCAAGCACGGCACCCCGGGACGCGGGGGCCACTCCGCGCAGCCGCCCCAGGCATCGTCCACGTCCGACGGCAAGCGCTCGGGCGGCAAGCCCCGCTCGGCGTCCCCCGGCGGCCACGACGACCGTCAGGGCCTCCTCGGCGGCACGGGCCTGCTCCAGCCCCAGCCCAGCTCCGACAGCTCGGGATCGGCCAAGCAGCCCCAGCACGGCAAGGACGGCAAGCCGTCCAAGCAGCCGGACATCACCATCCCGCCCCTCCTCCCGGACATCCTCCCGGGCCTCGGCATCCACGGCGAGGACGCGAGCTAGACGGCGGAAACAGGCGGTCGGTGTTCTTCACTCGGACAGAGGCGTGGACAACGCCTCAGAAGAACACCGACCGCCTCTGCTTGCACTAGAAGAAGACCGACCGCCGCTGCACCAGCAGTTTGTACAGCGGCCCCTCCTGAATGGCCGCCCTCGCACTGCTCGGCCCAGGGGGCCTCACAGGCTTCGGCCGACCGCGTCGGACTCCGTCCGCCGCCCCCGGGCAAGGCTCGCTTCCGTCTAGAAGAAGACCGACCGCCGCTGCACCAGCAACTTGTACAGCGTGTGCTGAATCGTTTCGCGCACCTGGTCCGTCAGGTTGAACATGACCATGGGGTCGTCCGCCGCCTCCGGCGCATAGCCGTCCGTCGGGATCGGCTCGCCGAACTGGATCGTCCACTTCGTCGGCAGCGGCACCATGCCGAGCGGTCCGAGCCAGGGAAACGTCGGCGTCAGCGGGAAGTACGGAATGCCCAGCAGCCGCGCCAGCGTCTTCGCGTTGCCGACCATCGGGTAGATCTCCTCCGCCCCGACGATCGAGCACGGCACGATCGGCGCCCCGGCCCGCAGCGCGGTGGAGACGAAGCCGCCCCGCCCGAAGCGCTGCAGCTTGTACCGCTCCGAGAACGGCTTCCCGACCCCCTTGAAGCCCTCCGGCATCACGCCCACCAGCTCGCCGCGCTCCAGCAGCTTCTGCGCGTCCTCGACGCACGCGAGGGTGTGCCCGAACTTACGGGCCAGCTCGTTGACGACCGGCAGCATGAAGACGAGGTCCGCCGCGAGCATCCGCACATTGCGGTTGGCCGGGTGCTGGTCGTGGATCGCCATCTGGAGCATCAGACCGTCGACGGCGACCGTCCCGGAGTGGTTGGCGACGATCAGCGCCGCCCCCTTCTCCGGGATGTTCTCGATGCCCTTCACCTCGACGCGGAAGTACTTCTCGTAGAACGGGCGCAGCGCCGACATCAGGACCTGGTCGGTCAGCTCCTGGTCGTAGCCGAAGTCGTCGACCTCGTACTCGCCCGTGACGCGGCGGCGCAGGAAGCTCAGCCCGTTGGCCAGCTTCCGGTCCCAGCCGCCGTCCGGCTCGCGGGGGCCGTCGGCCGGCTCCGCCCGCTCGGCCGTCCCCGAGGGTTCGTCACGTTGCGGCGGTACGGGCGCGAGCGGCACCGGAGACTGGTTCGTCCGGGCGTGGCCCACCCGCTTGCCCTTCCGCTTCGACCGTGGCTCCTCGCCGAACGGGATGACCTTCGCATCCGCCATGGTGGCTGCGCTCCTCAGTTCTGGCCGCGGCCAGCAGGCAGGACCGCGGCGATCCGGTCGACGGTACGGGCGAGGGTCTCGGGCGGCAGCAGCCCCTTGCCGCGGCTGCGCGCGAAGTCCGCGAAGGCCTCAGCGGTCGTGTAGCGGGGGTGGAAGCCCAGTGTCTCGCGCATCTGGGCGGTCTGGACGACCCGCCCGTGGGTGAGCAGCCGGATCTGCTCGGGCGAGAAGTCCAGGACGCCGACCGAGCGCAGCGCTGAGCCGACCCAGGTGACGGTCGGCAGGAAGAAGGGGAGCGTGGGGCGCCCGAGGCGCCTGGCGGCCTGTGAGAGCAGCAGCACGCCGTCGCCCGCGACATTGAACGTGCCGCTGTTGAGCGTGCCGCGGCGCGGCTCCCCGGCGGCGATCCGCAGGACCTCGATCGCGTCGTCCTCGTGCACGAACTGGAGCCTGGGGTCGAAGCCGAGGACGGTGGGCAGGACGGGCAGCGAGAAGTACTCGGCGAGCGGCGAGTCGGCACAGGGCCCGAGGATGTTGGCGAACCGCAGCACGCACACGGCCACGTCGGGCCTGCGGCGGGCGAAGCCGCGCACATAGCCCTCGACCTCGACGGCGTCCTTCGCGAAGCCGCCGCTGGGCAGCGATTTGGGGGGCGTGCTCTCGGTGAAGATCGCGGGATCGCGGGGCGCGGACCCGTAGACGTTCGTACTGGACTTCACGACCAGCCGTCTGACGGACGGGGTCTTCTGGCAGGCACCGAGCAGCTGCATGGTGCCGATGACGTTGGTCTCCTTGACCGTGGCCCGGCTGCCGCTCTTGCCGAGCGGGGTGCCGTTGACGTCCATGTGGACGACCGTGTCGACGGCGTGTTCCGCGAGGACCCGGGCGATCGCGGGGTGGCGGATGTCCGCCCGTAGGAATTCGGCCCCGCCGAGATGGTGCTCGGGTGGCACCGCGTCCACCCCGATGACCCGGTCGACGTCGGGTTCGCGCTGGATCCTGCGGACGAACCGTCCGCCCAGTTGCCGTGCGACCCCGGTGACGAGCACGACCTTGCCCAAGATCAGCGCCTTCCCTTCCCACCCTTACGCGACGAGCGGTGCTTGGCGGCAACCGTAGCGGCTCGTTGTTGCGCTGTGATGACCACCCGATCCCCCGGGCGATATTTCAAGCCGTAGCGATGGCTTTACTTACCGCAACGTAAGGCGGGCCCGGCCGGGCCCGGAAAGCACCGCAGCCCTCCCACCGTGGACCGGTGGAAGGGCTGCGGGACGATCACAGCGGCGCTGCTTACTTCTTGTTGCGACGCTGAACGCGCGTGCGCTTGAGCAGCTTGCGGTGCTTCTTCTTGGCCATCCGCTTGCGCCGCTTCTTGATAACAGAGCCCACGACTACCCTCGCTTACATCGATTCACTCGGTGCGGGGCGTCCGAGCCCACACGACCTACATCGGGCCAGCCTACCCGGCACCGGGCGAACAGCGTAATCCGAGGTCCTCGTTAGGCGGTTTCCACCCCCACATAGGACTCACGGAGGTACTCGTGCACCGCCTGCTCTGGGACCCGGAACGACCTACCCACCCGGATCGCCGGCAGATGACCACTGTGCACCAAGCGGTACACGGTCATCTTGGACACTCGCATCACCGCGGCGACTTCCGCCACGGTCAGGAACACGACCTCGTTGAGAGGCCTTTCGCCAGCAGCCATGACACACCTGAACCTTCCGCACATGACGCGCACCGGCTTCCCCTCCGGTGACTCCTCGTCGCTGCGCGCTCACTCCCCAGATTAGGGGCGTGTGATGCGAGTGGGGAAGAGGAGCAGCCATCGGCCGCCTACTGTGACAGACACGCTCGATTGAGTACATAGCGAGTAAGCGGTCGGTAGTAATCAGACCGCACAGCGTCATCAAGCGGAACGACCACGGACACCCGTCCCTCGGCCTCCCCGACGAAGGGCGCCGGGTCGTCGGAGTCGGCCAGGCCGATGGCCTCAAAACCCAGCTGACCTGCCGCGCAGACCCATCCGTGGTCCCCGATGACCAGGGCCGGAAGAGGTCCGCCGGAGTCCGCCGCGGCCCCCAGAGCGACCCGAACCGGGAGCGGGGAATGGGTATGCGCGCCCGGCTCACTCCGGGGCGCTCGCGCGCCGGGTTCACGCATCAGCGCGACTCCCCTGACGTAGTCGAGGTTGTATGTGCGTACGCCGAACCGGGTCGTTATGTCGACACTTCGACCCTGCGCCGGGGTGAGGACACCGCATCCGGCCGCCGAGAGACCGGCGGCCAACGCGGCGTAGAAACCGAGGAGCCGGTGGGGGTGGCCGGTGCCGATCAGCACCGGAGCGCCTGTCGCGGCCACCGTCGCGAGGCGGTCGGCGAAGGCATCGAGTGCCGCGATCGTACGGTCAGGGTCGATCACATCCTGCCCTGAAGTGCGCGCGGGATCGGCCGAAACTCCGCACTTTTGACCCATCAGCTGTAACAACTCATCGAAACACCAGTCGTATTCGGGCTCCAACCCGATCAACGCCCGTGGATCACGGGCCGCGAACATCCGGTACCGGCTCAGACTCCGCTCGCGGGTCGTGGCCACCGTGCCGGCCAGTCGGGCGACGAGCAGATGCGCGCGCAGGGCGCGGGGGCTCAACACGCTCCCGATGCTGGCGGACCGCCCCGCACCCCACCACGATTCACCCCCGGCGTCCCACGCGTGGGCTAACGAGGGCGGGCCCGGGACGCCTCTCACCGCACCGGAAGGCCGGCCCCGACCACCATGGCCGCCGCGCCGCCCGAAGGACCGGCTAGGGCAGCAGGCCGTGTGCCGGGAACACCGCACGGCGCGTCGCCAGGATCGCCTGGTCGAGCCGGTCCGCGGGGTCGTACCCGGACGCCCCGAAGTCCCGCCACTGGGGCCGCAGCCCGTCCGTCATCCGCTGCGGCGCCAGCTGCCGGGTACGGGCGTACACCTCGTCCCGCCACTCCTGCGGCACCGCCGCCTCGGGGTCCACCGGCTGTCCCGCGGCGATCGCGACGAGATGGGTCCACGACCGCGGCACCACGTCCACCACCGCGTATCCCCCACCGCCCAGCGCGACCCACCGCCCGTCCGCGTGCTCGTACGCCAGCTCGTGACACGCCTCCATCACCAGCCGCTGGGCGTCCAGCGACACCGCGAGATGCGCCAGCGGATCGTCGAAGTGGGTGTCCGCGCCGTGCTGGGTCACCAGCACCTGCGGCCGGAACTCCGCCAGCAGCTCCGGCACCACGGCGTGGAAGGACCGCAGCCACCCCGCGTCCCCGGTGCCCGCCGGCAGTGCGAGGTTCACCGCGCCGCCCTCGGCCCCCGGCCCGCCGGCCTCCTCCGGCCACCCGGTCCCCGGGAAGAGCGTCCGGGGGTGCTCGTGCAGCGAGATCGTGAGCACCCGCGGGTCCTCCCAGAACGCCGCCTGGACCCCGTCCCCGTGGTGGACGTCCACATCCACGTACGCGACCCGCTCGGCCCCCAGCTCCAGCAGCCGCGCCACCGCCAGAGAGGCGTCGTTGTACACGCAGAAACCCGCGGCCGACCCCGGCATGGCATGGTGCAGTCCGCCCGCGAAGTTCACCGCGTGCAGCGCGTCACCGCGCCACACCGCCTCGGCCGCGCCCACGGACTGCCCGGCGATCAGCGCCGACGCCTCGTGCATCCCCGGGAACGCCGGATCGTCCTCGGTACCCAGGCCGTACGAGCCGTCGGCCGACCCCGGATCGGCCGACGCCCGCCGCACCGCCGCCACATAGTCCGGCCGGTGCACCAGCCGCAGCGTCGACTCCCCCGCGGGCTTGGCCGCCGCCAGGCGGACCGCGCGGTCCAGCCCGTACGCCTCCACCAACCGCATGGTCAGCGCGAGCCGCACCGGATCCATCGGATGCCCGGGCCCGAAGTCATAGCCCGTTACTGCCTCGTCCCACATCAGTTGTGCGCGGCCGCTCATGGCGACACGGTATAGGGCGGGCCGCGGGGCCGAAGGCGCGGGCATACGGCACGGTCACAAGCACGAGCAGCAGCGGTACGAGCATGGCTCCGCGGGGGCTCCAGACCTCCCCGAGCGCTCCCACAAGCGGCGAACCCACCAGAAAACCCACATAGTTGAAGATATTCAGCCGCGCGACGGCGGCGTCCGAGCCCTCCGGACCGAGACGCTCGAAGGCGAGCCGGCCGCCCGCGGCGAAGGTCTGCGGCACGATCACACACAGCCCGAGCCCCAGCACCGTGAACCCCGCTGTCCCCACCCACGCCCCCGGCGCCACGGCCACCACCCCGAAACCCCCGGCCGCGATCACCGCCCCGGCCCGCACGACCGCGACCGGCCCGAAGCGCCGCACCCCCACATCCCCCACAGCACGGCCGAGCAGAGTCATTGCCACATACACGTTGTAGGGCACAGTGGACAGCTGCTCGGAACTCCCCAGGACGTCCCGCAGATATTTGGCACTCCAGTTCGCCACCGTCGAGTCCCCTATACAGACGAAGGCCATCACCAGGCACAGGGGAAGCAGAAACCTCATGCCCGGGGTGGGAGGAGGGGCAGCGTCGCCGGCCTGGGCCCGCGGCTTCCGCTGATCCACACGGTCCGCAGGGTCGGTCTGGCCAGCACGGTCGGCATGATCTGCGTACCAACGGCTGGCGAGGAGGGCGGCCGGGGCGAGAACGGCCATGAGCGGCCCGTAGAGCACGATCAGCGACAGTCCCCAGCGGGCCCCCACCCACGCGAGCGACGCCCCCACGATCCCGCCCAGGCTGTACGCGGCGTGGAAGCCGAGCATGATGCTGCGCCCGTACGCACGCTGCAGGCTCACGCCGAGCATGTTCATCGACGCGTCCAGCGCCCCGACCGCCAGGCCGAAGACGGCGAGCGCGACCGCCACCTGCCCCAAGCCGTCACCGACGCCCACCGCGAGCAGCGCGAGACAGACGACGGGCTGCGCCCAGCGCAGTACGGCACCGGGCCGGACCCTCTTCACCAGGCGCTCGGTACCGATGCTGCCGGCTCCGGCGAGTATCGGGACGGCTGCGAGGAAGGCGGGTAACAGCCCGTCGGATATCCCGTACCGGTCCTGGACCGCGGGTATTCGGGTCACGAGGAGGGCGAACACCACGCCTTGGACGAAAAAGCTGATGGCGAGGGATATTCGGCCATGCCGCAAGCGCGCGTCCGTCATGGCCCGGGAGGGTATGACCACGCGTGCCGAGTGGACAGAGCAATCACACGAACGCACCCGTCCACATGGGTGAATCGTTCTTGCGGCGAGTCGCCCGTCCCACCGGGGATTCGTGCACCGGCGGCTTCCTGCCGAGCCCAGCCGTTGTCAGGCGAGCAGTCGCGGCAGTTCCGTCAGTTCGCCGAAGTACCCCTTGGCGCCGGACAGCCGGTCGGCGGGCGTCATCGACGTGAACCCGTAGACGTCCATTCCCGCGGCATTCGCGGCCTGGATGCCGAGGGGGGTGTCCTCGATGACGACGCAGCGCTCGGGCTCGACGCCCATCGAGCGGGCGGCGTGCAGGAACAGGTCGGGCGCCGGCTTCCCATGGCCGACATCCTCCGAGCTGAAGATCCACTCGTCCTCGAACCACTCGTCCAGGCCCGTCCGCCGGTGTCCGACGCGGATCTTCTCGTGGGTTCCGGAGGAGGCGACGCAGTATGCGACGCCCTCGGCGACGAGCCATTCCAGTACCTCGGTGACGCCCTTCATCGGCTGGAGCTCCTGCTCGAACGCGGCGAAGGTGCGGGAATGCAGCGTCTCGTCGAAGTCCACGGGAAGCTTCTGTCCGGTCCGCTCGAGCACGAGGTCGTGCACACGGTGGACGGCGCCTCCCATGTAGTCCCGCAGGGAGTCCTCATAGCTGGTGGGGTGCCCCAGCTCGGAGAGGTAGGCGGCGAGGACCGTGTTGGCGATCGGCTCGCTGTCGACGAGTACTCCGTCGTTGTCGAAGATGACGAGGTCATAGCGCATGACGTCACCCTAAACGCAAAAATGCCTCAGGCCCCGAGTGAAAACTCGGGGCCTGAGGCTGAAAAATTGTTCGGCGGCGTCCTACTCTCCCACACGGTCCCCCATGCAGTACCATCGGCGCTGAAAGGCTTAGCTTCCGGGTTCGGAATGTAACCGGGCGTTTCCCTAACGCAATGACCACCGAAACTCTATGAAATTAACCAACCGGAACACAACACGGTCGTTACTTCAGAACCTACACAGTGGACGCGAGCAACTGAGGACAAGCCCTCGGCCTATTAGTACCAGTCAGCTCCAACCGTTACCGGTCTTCCACACCTGGCCTATCAACCCAGTCGTCTACTGGGAGCCTTAACCCCTCAAAGGGGGTGGGAATACTCATCTCGAAGCAGGCTTCCCGCTTAGATGCTTTCAGCGGTTATCCCTCCCGAACGTAGCCAACCAGCCATGCCCTTGGCAGGACAACTGGCACACCAGAGGTTCGTCCGTCCCGGTCCTCTCGTACTAGGGACAGCCCTTCTCAATATTCCTACGCGCACAGCGGATAGGGACCGAACTGTCTCACGACGTTCTAAACCCAGCTCGCGTACCGCTTTAATGGGCGAACAGCCCAACCCTTGGGACCGACTCCAGCCCCAGGATGCGACGAGCCGACATCGAGGTGCCAAACCATCCCGTCGATATGGACTCTTGGGGAAGATCAGCCTGTTATCCCCGGGGTACCTTTTATCCGTTGAGCGACGGCGCTTCCACAAGCCACCGCCGGATCACTAGTCCCGACTTTCGTCCCTGCTCGACCCGTCGGTCTCACAGTCAAGCTCCCTTGTGCACTTACACTCAACACCTGATTGCCAACCAGGCTGAGGGAACCTTTGGGCGCCTCCGTTACTCTTTAGGAGGCAACCGCCCCAGTTAAACTACCCACCAGACACTGTCCCTGATCCGGATCACGGACCCAGGTTAGACATCCAGCACGACCAGAGTGGTATTTCAACGACGACTCCACACACACTGGCGTGCATGCTTCACAGTCTCCCACCTATCCTACACAAGCCGAACCGAACACCAATATCAAGCTATAGTAAAGGTCCCGGGGTCTTTCCGTCCTGCTGCGCGAAACGAGCATCTTTACTCGTAGTGCAATTTCACCGGGCCTATGGTTGAGACAGTCGAGAAGTCGTTACGCCATTCGTGCAGGTCGGAACTTACCCGACAAGGAATTTCGCTACCTTAGGATGGTTATAGTTACCACCGCCGTTTACTGGCGCTTAAGTTCTCAGCTTCGCCTGGACGAATCCAAGCTAACCGGTCCCCTTAACGTTCCAGCACCGGGCAGGCGTCAGTCCGTATACATCGCCTTACGGCTTCGCACGGACCTGTGTTTTTAGTAAACAGTCGCTTCTCGCTGGTCTCTGCGGCCACACCCAGCTCAGAGGGTAAACCTCATCACCAGACATGGCCCCCCTTCTCCCGAAGTTACGGGGGCATTTTGCCGAGTTCCTTAACCATAGTTCACCCGAACGCCTCGGTATTCTCTACCTGACCACCTGAGTCGGTTTAGGGTACGGGCCGCCATGAAACTCGCTAGAGGCTTTTCTCGACAGCATAGGATCATCCACTTCACCACAATCGGCTCGGCATCAGGTCTCAGCCTTAACGTGTGACGGATTTGCCTATCACACGGCCTACACCCTTACCCCGGGACTACCACCGCCCGGGCTGGACTACCTTCCTGCGTCACCCCATCGCTTACCTACTACCACCTTGGATCGGCGGCTCCACCACTTTCCTTTCCCCGAAGGGTCCGGAACGGCTTCACGGCCTTAGCATCAATGGATTCGATATTGGGCGTTTCAAAGCGGGTACCGGAATATCAACCGGTTGTCCATCGACTACGCCTGTCGGCCTCGCCTTAGGTCCCGACTTACCCTGGGCAGATCAGCTTGACCCAGGAACCCTTAGTCAATCGGCGCACACGTTTCCCACGTGTGTATCGCTACTCATGCCTGCATTCTCACTCGTGAACCGTCCACAACTCGCTTCCGCGGCTGCTTCACCCGGCACACGACGCTCCCCTACCCATCCACACGGTCGTTGGACCTATTGTATGAATGACACGACTTCGGCGGTACGCTTGAGCCCCGCTACATTGTCGGCGCGGAATCACTTGACCAGTGAGCTATTACGCACTCTTTCAAGGGTGGCTGCTTCTAAGCCAACCTCCTGGTTGTCTCTGCGACTCCACATCCTTTCCCACTTAGCGTACGCTTAGGGGCCTTAGTCGATGCTCTGGGCTGTTTCCCTCTCGACCATGGAGCTTATCCCCCACAGTCTCACTGCCGCGCTCTCACTTACCGGCATTCGGAGTTTGGCTAAGGTCAGTAACCCGGTAGGGCCCATCGCCTATCCAGTGCTCTACCTCCGGCAAGAAACACACGACGCTGCACCTAAATGCATTTCGGGGAGAACCAGCTATCACGGAGTTTGATTGGCCTTTCACCCCTAACCACAGGTCATCCCCCAGGTTTTCAACCCTGGTGGGTTCGGTCCTCCACGAAGTCTTACCTCCGCTTCAACCTGCCCATGGCTAGATCACTCCGCTTCGGGTCTTGGGCGCGCTACTCAATCGCCCTATTCGGACTCGCTTTCGCTACGGCTTCCCCACACGGGTTAACCTCGCAACACACCGCAAACTCGCAGGCTCATTCTTCAAAAGGCACGCAGTCACGACGCACCAAGCAAGCTTGATGCGCGACGCTCCCACGGCTTGTAGGCACACGGTTTCAGGTACTATTTCACTCCGCTCCCGCGGTACTTTTCACCATTCCCTCACGGTACTATCCGCTATCGGTCACCAGGGAATATTTAGGCTTAACGGGTGGTCCCGCCAGATTCACACGGGATTTCTCGGGCCCCGTGCTACTTGGGTGGTTCTCAAGCGAGCCGTACAGATTTCAGCTACGGGGGTCTTACCCTCTACGCCGGACCTTTCGCATGTCCTTCGCCTACCTGTACGGTTTCTGACTCGCCGACCAGCCGGCAGACTGATCAAGAGAACTCCCACAACCCCGCACACGCAACCCCTGCCGGGTATCACACGCATACGGTTTGGCCTCATCCGGTTTCGCTCGCCACTACTCCCGGAATCACGGTTGTTTTCTCTTCCTGCGGGTACTGAGATGTTTCACTTCCCCGCGTTCCCTCCACACTGCCTATGTGTTCAGCAGCGGGTGACAGCCCATGACGACTGCCGGGTTTCCCCATTCGGACACCCCCGGATCAAAGCTCGGTTGACAGCTCCCCGGGGCCTATCGTGGCCTCCCACGTCCTTCATCGGTTCCTGGTGCCAAGGCATCCACCGTGCGCCCTTAAAAACTTGGCCACAGATGCTCGCGTCCACTGTGCAGTTCTCAAGCAACGACCAGCCACCCACCACCCCAACACCAAGGTGTCGAGTTCACTGGGGCCGGCATCGCGAAGGTTCGAAACTTACGTTCCGTACCCTCAGATACCCAACAGCGTGCCCGACCCGACCGATCCGAGATTCACGTTCCACGCCGAAGCAGTACTAGTGACCCAAACCAATCGTGCCGAATAGTCAACGTTCCACCCATGAGCAACCGTGCAGAACATTTGTCTGCAGTCGGCTATGTGCTCCTTAGAAAGGAGGTGATCCAGCCGCACCTTCCGGTACGGCTACCTTGTTACGACTTCGTCCCAATCGCCAGTCCCACCTTCGACGGCTCCCTCCACAAGGGTTGGGCCACCGGCTTCGGGTGTTACCGACTTTCGTGACGTGACGGGCGGTGTGTACAAGGCCCGGGAACGTATTCACCGCAGCAATGCTGATCTGCGATTACTAGCAACTCCAACTTCATGGGGTCGAGTTGCAGACCCCAATCCGAACTGAGACCGGCTTTTTGAGATTCGCTCCACCTCACGGTATCGCAGCTCATTGTACCGGCCATTGTAGCACGTGTGCAGCCCAAGACATAAGGGGCATGATGACTTGACGTCGTCCCCACCTTCCTCCGAGTTGACCCCGGCAGTCTCCTGTGAGTCCCCATCACCCCGAAAGGCATGCTGGCAACACAGAACAAGGGTTGCGCTCGTTGCGGGACTTAACCCAACATCTCACGACACGAGCTGACGACAGCCATGCACCACCTGTATACCGACCACAAGGGGGCGACCATCTCTGGCCGTTTCCGGTATATGTCAAGCCTTGGTAAGGTTCTTCGCGTTGCGTCGAATTAAGCCACATGCTCCGCTGCTTGTGCGGGCCCCCGTCAATTCCTTTGAGTTTTAGCCTTGCGGCCGTACTCCCCAGGCGGGGAACTTAATGCGTTAGCTGCGGCACCGACGACGTGGAATGTCGCCAACACCTAGTTCCCAACGTTTACGGCGTGGACTACCAGGGTATCTAATCCTGTTCGCTCCCCACGCTTTCGCTCCTCAGCGTCAGTAATGGCCCAGAGATCCGCCTTCGCCACCGGTGTTCCTCCTGATATCTGCGCATTTCACCGCTACACCAGGAATTCCGATCTCCCCTACCACACTCTAGCCTGCCCGTATCGAATGCAGACCCGGGGTTAAGCCCCGGGCTTTCACATCCGACGCAACAAGCCGCCTACGAGCTCTTTACGCCCAATAATTCCGGACAACGCTTGCGCCCTACGTATTACCGCGGCTGCTGGCACGTAGTTAGCCGGCGCTTCTTCTGCAGGTACCGTCACTCTCGCTTCTTCCCTGCTGAAAGAGGTTTACAACCCGAAGGCCGTCATCCCTCACGCGGCGTCGCTGCATCAGGCTTTCGCCCATTGTGCAATATTCCCCACTGCTGCCTCCCGTAGGAGTCTGGGCCGTGTCTCAGTCCCAGTGTGGCCGGTCGCCCTCTCAGGCCGGCTACCCGTCGTCGCCTTGGTAGGCCATTACCCCACCAACAAGCTGATAGGCCGCGGGCTCATCCTTCACCGCCGGAGCTTTCCACCCACCCCCATGCGGAGGCAGGTCGTATCCGGTATTAGACCCCGTTTCCAGGGCTTGTCCCAGAGTGAAGGGCAGATTGCCCACGTGTTACTCACCCGTTCGCCACTAATCCACCCCGAAAGGCTTCATCGTTCGACTTGCATGTGTTAAGCACGCCGCCAGCGTTCGTCCTGAGCCAGGATCAAACTCTCCGTGAATGTTTACCGGTTATCCGGTGACACTCGCGTTGAGCGGCACAACCAGACGGAATAAGTCCGGTCGTGCACAGCGTCCTCGCTGTGTTGTTGCCCACCAGACCCCGAAGGGACCGACAGGACTTTCAAAGGAACCGCGTCCCGATCGCAGAAGCGATCGGAGACGGGGTATTTTATAGTCTGGCGTTGACTTTTGGCACGCTGTTGAGTTCTCAAGGAACGGACGCTTCCTTTGTACTCACCCTCTCGGGCTTTCCTCCGGGCGCTTCCCTTCGGTATTTCGTGTTTCCAACCTTACCAGATCCGTTTCCGGCCCTGGCCCCCCTGCTGGAGCGGGGTCCCACCGTTTCGCTTTCGCTTTCCGGCGGTTCCGACTCTATCAGATCCTTTTCCGTGCCGTTCCCGGCTCGAATTCGTTTCCGATTCCCCGTCGGCGGGGATTTGTTTCGCGCCTTTCGGCGTGATCACTACTTTACCGGATTCCCCCGGCGGTTCCTAATCGGAACCCGGTCCCGAATTCCGGCATGCCGAAATCGATCCCGTTCAAGGGCCGTGCAGTAGAGATTGCCGCCAGTGAGGCGTGAAGTGCCGCCGCACCGTCCTCGCGGACGCCGTGGCAACTCGAAGAACTCTACACGAGCCCGGTACGACGCATCAAACCCGTGGCGCAAGGGGTTTTGGTGGCGGTAGCGTCGTCCCATGACCAAGCATGCGCACACCCAGCAGTGGTGGGCCGCCTGACCGGCGGCCGATCAGCGCATGCACCCAACGGCCGCCGCCTCGGCGGCCGTTTTTGCTGTCCTGGCGGTGGTCCCTCCACTAGGGAGACAGCACCGATGCGACGCATCTTCAGCGGCATCAAACCGACCGGCCACCTCACCCTGGGGAACTACCTCGGGGCCGTCCGCCAGTGGGTCGAGGTGGACCAGCACCAGGCGGACGCCCTCTTCTCCGTCGTCGACCTGCACGCGCTGACCGTGGACCACGAACCGGCTCGCGTACGAAGGCTCAGCCGTCAGGCAGCGACGCTGCTGCTGGCAGCCGGCCTGGAGCCGGCGCGCTGCACCGTGTTCGTACAGAGTCATGTGGACGAGCACACTCGGCTGTCCTATCTCCTGGAGTGCACAGCCACGGACGGCGAGATGCGGCGGATGATCCAGTACAAGGAGAAGTCCGCGCGGGAACGGGCCACCGGCGGCAGCGTACGACTGTCGCTGCTGACCTACCCGGCGCTGATGGCGGCGGACATCCTGGCGTACGGGGCGCACGAGGTGCCGGTGGGTGACGACCAGGTCCAGCACGTGGAGCTGACACGGGACCTGGCGGTGCGGTTCAACCAGCGCTACGGACGGACGTTCACCGTGCCGAAGGCCGTGCGCCCTGCCGTGGCCGCCCGCGTCATGGATCTCCAGGACCCGACGTCGAAGATGGGGAAGTCGCACGCGGAGACGGCGGGAATCGTCTATTTGCTCGACGAGGCCGAGGTCGTGCGCAAGAAGGTCATGCGTGCGGTGACCGACAGCGGGAGTGACGTCACCTACGACCGGGAGGCGCAACCCGGCGTCGCAAATCTGCTGGAGATGCTGGCGGCCTGCACGGGTGGTAAGCCGGCGGAGCTGGCCGAGGAGTACACGGCATATGGGGCGTTGAAGAAAGACACAGCGGACGCGGTGGTGGAACTGCTGCGGCCGGTGCGCCGGCGGCACGCGGAGCTGTGCGCCGACCCGGGATATGTGGACGGAGTCCTGCGGGAAGGTGCCGAGCGGGCGCGGGGGCTGGCGCGGCCGACCGTCGACGCCGCCTACGCCGCTGTGGGGTTGATGCTTCCCGTGTGAATACAGAAGGCGCCTGGCGTGTGCGCCCAGCATTGCGGGGCGCACACGGAATCGGTCCGGACCGTCAGGCGTGCCCGGAGGCCAGTTCGCGGCTACGGTCGCGGGCTGCCTCGAGGGCGGCAATCAGTGCTGCTCGTACGCCGTGGCGCTCAAGCTCGCGGATCGCGCTGATCGTCGTCCCGGCGGGAGAGGTGACCGCTTCGCGGAGCTTGACGGGGTGCTCGCCGCTGTCGCGGAGCATGACGGCCGCGCCGATGGCGGCCTGGACGATCAGGTCGTGGGCCTTGTCGCGAGGCAGGCCGAGCAGGATGCCCGCGTCGGTCATGGCTTCGACGAGGAAGTAGAAGTAGGCGGGGCCGGATCCGGAGAGCGCGGTGGCCGCGTCCTGCTGGGTCTCCGGGACGCGGAGTGTCTTGCCGACCGGCTTGAAGATCTCCTCGGTACGGAGGAGATGCTCCTCGGTCGCGTGGGAGCCGCCGGAGATGACGGACATTCCCTCGTCGACCAGGACCGGGGTGTTCGGCATGACACGCACGACGGGGGTGCCTGCCGGGAGCCGCTCCTCGAAGAGGGCGGTCGGCACACCGGCCGCGGCACTGATGACCAGGCGGTCGGCGGGGAGATGGGGAGCCAGCTCCTCGAGGAGAGTCGTCATGTCCTGTGGCTTGACCGCCAGGATGAGCGTGTCCGCGTTCTTGGCGGCCTCGATGTTGCTGACGACCTCGACGCCGTAGCGGGCGTGGAGCGCTTCGGCACGCTCGGGGCGACGGGCGGTGATCAGCAGATCGGCGGTCGACCAGCCGGCGCGGATCATGCCGCTGAGGAGCGCCTCGCCGATCTTTCCGGTGCCGAGGACGGCGACTTTCTGAGGCACGGGGCTCACCACTTCGCTGCGCTGGGCTTCAGGGTCGTGCGGACCGTACGGGCCTGACCGGGCCGAACGGTCCGTGCCCGGTCATCTTCGCACGGCAGGGCCTGTCGAACGTTTGCGTGAGAGCAGGCCGTCTCCGGGGATTCAGCCGCAGGTATTCCCGCCCCGGCCCCGATTCCGGTTCCGGTTCCGGGAATTTGTCCGGAAACGCAGAATAGCCCCCGCAGGAACCAAATGGCTCCCACAGGGGCTACTCTCAAAAATTGTTCGGCGGCGTCCTACTCTCCCACACGGTCCCCCATGCAGTACCATCGGCGCTGAAAGGCTTAGCTTCCGGGTTCGGAATGTAACCGGGCGTTTCCCTAACGCAATGACCACCGAAACTCTATGAAATTAACCAACCGGAACACAACACGGTCGTTACTTCAGAACCTACACAGTGGACGCGAGCAACTGAGGACAAGCCCTCGGCCTATTAGTACCAGTCAGCTCCAACCGTTACCGGTCTTCCACACCTGGCCTATCAACCCAGTCGTCTACTGGGAGCCTTAACCCCTCAAAGGGGGTGGGAATACTCATCTCGAAGCAGGCTTCCCGCTTAGATGCTTTCAGCGGTTATCCCTCCCGAACGTAGCCAACCAGCCATGCCCTTGGCAGGACAACTGGCACACCAGAGGTTCGTCCGTCCCGGTCCTCTCGTACTAGGGACAGCCCTTCTCAATATTCCTACGCGCACAGCGGATAGGGACCGAACTGTCTCACGACGTTCTAAACCCAGCTCGCGTACCGCTTTAATGGGCGAACAGCCCAACCCTTGGGACCGACTCCAGCCCCAGGATGCGACGAGCCGACATCGAGGTGCCAAACCATCCCGTCGATATGGACTCTTGGGGAAGATCAGCCTGTTATCCCCGGGGTACCTTTTATCCGTTGAGCGACGGCGCTTCCACAAGCCACCGCCGGATCACTAGTCCCGACTTTCGTCCCTGCTCGACCCGTCGGTCTCACAGTCAAGCTCCCTTGTGCACTTACACTCAACACCTGATTGCCAACCAGGCTGAGGGAACCTTTGGGCGCCTCCGTTACTCTTTAGGAGGCAACCGCCCCAGTTAAACTACCCACCAGACACTGTCCCTGATCCGGATCACGGACCCAGGTTAGACATCCAGCACGACCAGAGTGGTATTTCAACGACGACTCCACACACACTGGCGTGCATGCTTCACAGTCTCCCACCTATCCTACACAAGCCGAACCGAACACCAATATCAAGCTATAGTAAAGGTCCCGGGGTCTTTCCGTCCTGCTGCGCGAAACGAGCATCTTTACTCGTAGTGCAATTTCACCGGGCCTATGGTTGAGACAGTCGAGAAGTCGTTACGCCATTCGTGCAGGTCGGAACTTACCCGACAAGGAATTTCGCTACCTTAGGATGGTTATAGTTACCACCGCCGTTTACTGGCGCTTAAGTTCTCAGCTTCGCCTGGACGAATCCAAGCTAACCGGTCCCCTTAACGTTCCAGCACCGGGCAGGCGTCAGTCCGTATACATCGCCTTACGGCTTCGCACGGACCTGTGTTTTTAGTAAACAGTCGCTTCTCGCTGGTCTCTGCGGCCACACCCAGCTCAGAGGGTAAACCTCATCACCAGACATGGCCCCCCTTCTCCCGAAGTTACGGGGGCATTTTGCCGAGTTCCTTAACCATAGTTCACCCGAACGCCTCGGTATTCTCTACCTGACCACCTGAGTCGGTTTAGGGTACGGGCCGCCATGAAACTCGCTAGAGGCTTTTCTCGACAGCATAGGATCATCCACTTCACCACAATCGGCTCGGCATCAGGTCTCAGCCTTAACGTGTGACGGATTTGCCTATCACACGGCCTACACCCTTACCCCGGGACTACCACCGCCCGGGCTGGACTACCTTCCTGCGTCACCCCATCGCTTACCTACTACCACCTTGGATCGGCGGCTCCACCACTTTCCTTTCCCCGAAGGGTCCGGAACGGCTTCACGGCCTTAGCATCAATGGATTCGATATTGGGCGTTTCAAAGCGGGTACCGGAATATCAACCGGTTGTCCATCGACTACGCCTGTCGGCCTCGCCTTAGGTCCCGACTTACCCTGGGCAGATCAGCTTGACCCAGGAACCCTTAGTCAATCGGCGCACACGTTTCCCACGTGTGTATCGCTACTCATGCCTGCATTCTCACTCGTGAACCGTCCACAACTCGCTTCCGCGGCTGCTTCACCCGGCACACGACGCTCCCCTACCCATCCACACGGTCGTTGGACCTATTGTATGAATGACACGACTTCGGCGGTACGCTTGAGCCCCGCTACATTGTCGGCGCGGAATCACTTGACCAGTGAGCTATTACGCACTCTTTCAAGGGTGGCTGCTTCTAAGCCAACCTCCTGGTTGTCTCTGCGACTCCACATCCTTTCCCACTTAGCGTACGCTTAGGGGCCTTAGTCGATGCTCTGGGCTGTTTCCCTCTCGACCATGGAGCTTATCCCCCACAGTCTCACTGCCGCGCTCTCACTTACCGGCATTCGGAGTTTGGCTAAGGTCAGTAACCCGGTAGGGCCCATCGCCTATCCAGTGCTCTACCTCCGGCAAGAAACACACGACGCTGCACCTAAATGCATTTCGGGGAGAACCAGCTATCACGGAGTTTGATTGGCCTTTCACCCCTAACCACAGGTCATCCCCCAGGTTTTCAACCCTGGTGGGTTCGGTCCTCCACGAAGTCTTACCTCCGCTTCAACCTGCCCATGGCTAGATCACTCCGCTTCGGGTCTTGGGCGCGCTACTCAATCGCCCTATTCGGACTCGCTTTCGCTACGGCTTCCCCACACGGGTTAACCTCGCAACACACCGCAAACTCGCAGGCTCATTCTTCAAAAGGCACGCAGTCACGACGCACCAAGCAAGCTTGATGCGCGACGCTCCCACGGCTTGTAGGCACACGGTTTCAGGTACTATTTCACTCCGCTCCCGCGGTACTTTTCACCATTCCCTCACGGTACTATCCGCTATCGGTCACCAGGGAATATTTAGGCTTAACGGGTGGTCCCGCCAGATTCACACGGGATTTCTCGGGCCCCGTGCTACTTGGGTGGTTCTCAAGCGAGCCGTACAGATTTCAGCTACGGGGGTCTTACCCTCTACGCCGGACCTTTCGCATGTCCTTCGCCTACCTGTACGGTTTCTGACTCGCCGACCAGCCGGCAGACTGATCAAGAGAACTCCCACAACCCCGCACACGCAACCCCTGCCGGGTATCACACGCATACGGTTTGGCCTCATCCGGTTTCGCTCGCCACTACTCCCGGAATCACGGTTGTTTTCTCTTCCTGCGGGTACTGAGATGTTTCACTTCCCCGCGTTCCCTCCACACTGCCTATGTGTTCAGCAGCGGGTGACAGCCCATGACGACTGCCGGGTTTCCCCATTCGGACACCCCCGGATCAAAGCTCGGTTGACAGCTCCCCGGGGCCTATCGTGGCCTCCCACGTCCTTCATCGGTTCCTGGTGCCAAGGCATCCACCGTGCGCCCTTAAAAACTTGGCCACAGATGCTCGCGTCCACTGTGCAGTTCTCAAGCAACGACCAGCCACCCACCACCCCAACACCAAGGTGTCGAGTTCACTGGGGCCGGCATCGCGAAGGTTCGAAACTTACGTTCCGTACCCTCAGATACCCAACAGCGTGCCCGACCCGACCGATCCGAGATTCACGTTCCACGCCGAAGCAGTACTAGTGACCCAAACCAATCGTGCCGAATAGTCAACGTTCCACCCATGAGCAACCGTGCAGAACATTTGTCTGCAGTCGGCTATGTGCTCCTTAGAAAGGAGGTGATCCAGCCGCACCTTCCGGTACGGCTACCTTGTTACGACTTCGTCCCAATCGCCAGTCCCACCTTCGACGGCTCCCTCCACAAGGGTTGGGCCACCGGCTTCGGGTGTTACCGACTTTCGTGACGTGACGGGCGGTGTGTACAAGGCCCGGGAACGTATTCACCGCAGCAATGCTGATCTGCGATTACTAGCAACTCCAACTTCATGGGGTCGAGTTGCAGACCCCAATCCGAACTGAGACCGGCTTTTTGAGATTCGCTCCACCTCACGGTATCGCAGCTCATTGTACCGGCCATTGTAGCACGTGTGCAGCCCAAGACATAAGGGGCATGATGACTTGACGTCGTCCCCACCTTCCTCCGAGTTGACCCCGGCAGTCTCCTGTGAGTCCCCATCACCCCGAAAGGCATGCTGGCAACACAGAACAAGGGTTGCGCTCGTTGCGGGACTTAACCCAACATCTCACGACACGAGCTGACGACAGCCATGCACCACCTGTATACCGACCACAAGGGGGCGACCATCTCTGGCCGTTTCCGGTATATGTCAAGCCTTGGTAAGGTTCTTCGCGTTGCGTCGAATTAAGCCACATGCTCCGCTGCTTGTGCGGGCCCCCGTCAATTCCTTTGAGTTTTAGCCTTGCGGCCGTACTCCCCAGGCGGGGAACTTAATGCGTTAGCTGCGGCACCGACGACGTGGAATGTCGCCAACACCTAGTTCCCAACGTTTACGGCGTGGACTACCAGGGTATCTAATCCTGTTCGCTCCCCACGCTTTCGCTCCTCAGCGTCAGTAATGGCCCAGAGATCCGCCTTCGCCACCGGTGTTCCTCCTGATATCTGCGCATTTCACCGCTACACCAGGAATTCCGATCTCCCCTACCACACTCTAGCCTGCCCGTATCGAATGCAGACCCGGGGTTAAGCCCCGGGCTTTCACATCCGACGCAACAAGCCGCCTACGAGCTCTTTACGCCCAATAATTCCGGACAACGCTTGCGCCCTACGTATTACCGCGGCTGCTGGCACGTAGTTAGCCGGCGCTTCTTCTGCAGGTACCGTCACTCTCGCTTCTTCCCTGCTGAAAGAGGTTTACAACCCGAAGGCCGTCATCCCTCACGCGGCGTCGCTGCATCAGGCTTTCGCCCATTGTGCAATATTCCCCACTGCTGCCTCCCGTAGGAGTCTGGGCCGTGTCTCAGTCCCAGTGTGGCCGGTCGCCCTCTCAGGCCGGCTACCCGTCGTCGCCTTGGTAGGCCATTACCCCACCAACAAGCTGATAGGCCGCGGGCTCATCCTTCACCGCCGGAGCTTTCCACCCACCCCCATGCGGAGGCAGGTCATATCCGGTATTAGACCCCGTTTCCAGGGCTTGTCCCAGAGTGAAGGGCAGATTGCCCACGTGTTACTCACCCGTTCGCCACTAATCCACCCCGAAAGGCTTCATCGTTCGACTTGCATGTGTTAAGCACGCCGCCAGCGTTCGTCCTGAGCCAGGATCAAACTCTCCGTGAATGTTTACCGGTTATCCGGTGACACTCGCGTTGAGCGGCACAACCAGACGGAATAAGTCCGGTCGTGCACAGCGTCCTCGCTGTGTTGTTGCCCACCAGACCCACAAGGGGACCGGCAGGACTTTCAAAGGAACCGCGTCCCGATCACAGAAGCGATCGGAGACGGGGTATTTTATAGTCTGGCGTTGACTTTTGGCACGCTGTTGAGTTCTCAAGGAACGGACGCTTCCTTTGTACTCACCCTCTCGGGCTTTCCTCCGGGCGCTTCCCTTCGGTATTTCGTGTTTCCAACCTTACCAGATCCGTTTTCCGTTCCGTTTCCGGTTCGGATTTTCGTTTCCGGCCCCCTGTTGGAGCGGGGTGTTTCGCGCCTTCCGGCGTGATCACTACTTTAGCGGATTTCCCCCGCGGCTCCTAATCGGAGCCGAGTCACGAATTTCGGCATGCCGAAATCGTTCCCGTTCAAGGGCCGTGCAGTAGAGATTGCCGCCGGTGCGGCGTGAGTGGCTGTCGCAGAACCGTTACGGCCCCGCGGCAACCCGGAGAACATTACGTATCGCCCTGACCCGTGTCAACCCCGGTCCGGGCGCCTCCCGTCGGGCCTCTCAGCCAAGGTTCGATCGAGGTTCAGTCGAGGTCGCTGAGGCGGCCGCCGGCGTCCGGCTGGGCCTCCTCCACGCGGCGGAGCAGTCGGGTCAGCACCTCGCCGAGCTGACCGCGCTCCTCACCGGAGAGGTCCTGAAGCAGATCCTCCTCGAAGACGGTGGCCTTCCGCATGGCCTCCAGCCACTTGCCGCGACCCTCTTCCGTTATGCCGACGATGACGCGGACGCGGTTGTTCTCGTCACGCTCACGGGTGACAAGGCCTTCCGAGACCATCCGGTCGATCCGGTGGGTCATCGCGGCCGGGGTGAGGCCGAGGCGCTTCGCGAGCTCTCCAGGACCCATGCGGTAGGGGTCACCGGCGAGCACGAGGGCCTTGAGGACCTCCCACTCGGCGTTGCTGATGCCGAGCTCGGCGGTCTGCCGCCCGTACGCGACGCTCATGCGCCGGTTGAGGCGGGAGAGGGCGGAGACGACCTTCTCCACCTGCGGATCCAGGTCCTGGTACTCGCGCTGGTAGGCGGCGATCTGTTCGTCGAGGCTCGGCTCGGGGGCGCCGGCGGTGTCAGGCATGAGCCGCAGTATGACACGAGGGCTTGCTGTTAAAGCCCTTTGATGTGTACTGTTTAGCTTCGAAGTTTAGAGTTGAAGTCTTCAGGGCTGGACTCTCCGCCTCGGCTCCGTCCCGGGCTCCTCCCTCGGACTCCTCTGCTTCGGCAGAACCAGTCAGTACCGCTTGAACCCCTTACTCCTTCGGACCCCGTGGGCTGCTCCCACGGGGCTTCCGTTCTCTCGACCTAGGTAGGTGAGTGTGACCACCGCGATGGGCGCTGCTCTGCGCCGGATCCAGCTGGGAAACGCGTTGAGCGCGTTCGGCAGCGGCTTTACCGTCCCGTTCCTGTTCATCTATGTGTCTCAGGTGCGGAACCTCGGCGCGAGCACGGCCGGCATCGTGCTCGCGACGTTCGCCGTGGCCGCGCTTGTCGTGCTGCCCTTCGTCGGTCGGATCATCGACCGACGGGGTCCGCTGCCTGTGGTCGTCGCCGGTACGGTCTCCGCCGCCGTCGGATCGATGGGCCTCGGGCTCGCGGGCAGTGAGCCGCTCGTCATCGCCGCTGCCGCCGCGCTCGGTGCGGGCATCGCGGCGATCCAGCCCGCGCTGGCCACCATGATCGTCTGGTGCTCGACGCCGACGACCCGGTCGCGGGCCTTCGCGACGCAGTTCTTCCTGAACAACCTCGGCCTCGGTGTCGGTGGTCTGCTGGGCGGGCAGCTCGTGGACACGTCCGACCCGTCGAGCTTTGTGCGGCTCTTCGCGATCGAGTCGGTGATGTTCCTGGTGCTGGGTGCCGTGGTTGCGACCGTGCGGCTGCCGAAGTCGCCCAAGGTCGAGGACGCCGTGCCGACCGACGCCTCGGCCAAGGGCGGCTGGCGGATCCTTCTCAAGGACCGGGCGATGGTCCAGCTGTGTGTGCTGGGCTTCGTGATGTTCTTCGCCTGCTACGGACAGTTCGAGTCGGGACTCGCCGCCTTCGCGGTGGAGGTCACCCGGATCTCGCCGGCGACGCTGGGCATCGCCCTCGCGGCGAACACGGCGGCCATCGTGCTCGCGCAGTTCGTCGTGCTCAAGATGGTCGAGGGGAAGCGCCGCAGCCGGGTCATCGCGCTGGTCGGTGTCATCTGGACCGTGGCCTGGGTCATGGCCGGGGTCTCCGGGCTCGTACCCGGGGCGCACGGTGTCGCCACCGCGCTGCTGATCTCGACGTACGCGCTCTTCGGCATCGGTGAGTCGATGCTGGCGCCGACGATGGCTCCGCTGGTGGCGGACCTGGCGCCGGGGCGGCTGGTCGGTCAGTACAACTCGGCCTTCGCGCTGGTGAAGCAGTTGGCGCTGGCGGTGGGCCCGGCCGTCGGCGGTCTGATGGCCGGTGCGGGGATGTACGTCACCTATATAGCGATGCTGGTCGTGTGCTCGCTGGGCATCAGCGCCCTGGCGCTGCGGATGGGCCGTCGGCTCACCCCGGCGCAGGACAACCCCTTGCGGGGGACCATCGTCGCGCGCTCCAAGGCACCCGAGGGTGCTGCGACCGGCGAGGTCGCCAAGGGCACCGACGCTCCGGAGCGGGTGGCCGTCTCCGCGTAGGGCTTCATCGCTCGCACAGCGCCTGTGGCCCCGGAACCTGACCGTTCCAGGGGCCACAGGCGCTTTGTCATGCCCCGCTGTCGGTCATGAGGTGTGTCCAGCGGGGAGGGCGAACTCGCACCAGACGGCCTTTCCGCCCCCGGGTGTGCGGCGGGAGCCCCAGGAGGAGGCGATGGTGGCGACGATCGAGATCCCGCGGCCCGCTTCGTCGGCGGGCTCGGCCCGACGGCGCCGCGGGAGGTGGTCGTCGCCGTCGGTGACCTCGATGATCAGCCGGCGGTCGGTGCGGCGCATGCGCAGCCGCATCGGTGGTGTGCCGTGCTGGAGGGAATTGGCGACGAGCTCGCTCGCGGCCAGGACGCCCAGGTCGCGCAGCTCGGTGGGGAAGCGCCAGCTGGCCAGGACGCCCGACGCGAAGGCACGCGCGCGTGGCGCGGCCTCGACCCCGCCGAGCAGCTCCAGGGCGGCGTTGTGGAACAGCTCGGCGTCGTGGCCCGTCCGGGCGGGGTGCTGGAGGACGAGGACGGCCACGTCGTCGTCGTGGTCGGCGGTCACCCCGAGGGCACGGATGAGCCGGTCGCACATGACCTGGGGTGAGCCGGTGGCGCCGGAGAAGGCGCGCTCCAGGGCTTCGACGCCGTCGTAGATGTCCTCGTCGCGCCGCTCGACGAGGCCGTCCGTATAGAGGACGGCGCTGGAGCCGGGGCCGAGGGGCACGGTGCCCGAGGTGTGCAGCCAGCCGCCGGTGCCCAGTGGGGGGCCGGTGGGCTCGGCGGCGCGGCGAACGGTGCCGTCGGGGTCGCGGACGAGGATGGGGAGGTGCCCGGCGGAGGCGTAGACGAGACGGCCCTCGTTGGGGTCGTGGACGGCGTAGACGCAGGTGGCGATCTGGGTGGGGTCGATCTCGGTGGCGAGGCCGTCGAGCAGCTGCAGGACCTCGTGGGGTGGCAGGTCGAGGCGGGCGTAGGCCCGGACGGCCGTGCGGAGCTGGCCCATGACGGCGGCGGCGCGGACGCCGCGGCCCATGACGTCCCCGATGACGAGGGCGGTGCGCCCGGCGCCGAGGGTGATGACGTCGTACCAGTCACCGCCGACGGCGGCGTCCTTGCCGCCGGGTTGGTACGTGGCGGCGACGCGGAGGTCGTCGGGCTGTTCGAGCTCTTGGGGGAGCAGGCTGCGCTGGAGGGTGACGGCGGCTTCGCGCTGCCGGCGCTCGCTGGCGCGCAGCCGCTCGGCGGCTTCCACCTGGTCGGTGACGTCGGCGGCGAAGACGAGGACGCCCGGCTGGGTGGCTTCCGTGCCGTCGGGCCCGTGAGTGGCGTCGCGGGTGCCGATTTCGATCGGGGAGCAGGTGAAGGTGTAGTAGCCGTGCCGGGGGCGGGTGTCGGAATCCGGGTCGGTGCCGGTGGGCGTGGGCGTGTCGGCGGCGGGGTTGACGGTGCCGTCGGCGGAGACGCGGCGGGACTTGACCGTACGGGGTTTGCCGCTGCGCAGGACTTGGTCCATGAGGGGGAGCAGGCCGAGTTCGGCCAGCTCGGGGAGGGCCTCGCGGGCGGGTGCGCCCGTGGCGCGGGGGCCGAAGAGGGCTGCGTAGGCGGCGTTGACGTAGGCGATGCGGTGGTCGGGGCCGTGCACGAGGGCGACGAGGGCCGGGACCTGGCCGAGGATGTCGTGGACGGAGAGCCCGTCGAGGGTGGGGACGGGGCTGTCGGGCGCGGGTGTGCCGGCCGGGGTGGTCTCGGCGCGGGCGGCGGGCACGGCGCCGCCGGCGCCGGTCGGGGCGGCCGTGGTCGACGCGGGGGCGGCGGTGCGGTCGGTGCGCGCGGCGGCTCGGCGCTGCGTTCCGGGGAGCCGGGCGCTCCAGCGGGTGAAGTTCACTGAGGATTACCTCGCGGAGTCGTTCCGGACCAGCTCGGCCGGCTCGGCGGCGTCCTGCGGCTCAGCCGCTGGCTGAGCCGCGCGCCCGGCACGGGGCTGCGGTTGGCGGTGCGGGGGCCGGCCCCCGAGGTAAGGCAGCAAACGTCCGAATCCTCATGCTTGTCACTCTTCGCAGGTACGAGCCCACCCATGGTCACATGACCAGTGTGGCCGACCGGACTGACATCCGTGAGACGTCGCGCCCCGAGGGGGAGTTCCCGGCTCCGTGCCGGGCCGTACGGCGCGCCTCAACTCGCCTCCGGATGGCGTCCGGTGCCCGCGGCGAGTTCGAATTCGGCACGGGGGTGTTCCAGCGAGCCGAGCGAGACGATCTCACGTTTGAAGAGGCCCGCGAGGGTCCATTCGGCGAGGACACGCGCCTTGCGGTTGAAGGTGGGGACCCGGCTGAGGTGGTAGGCGCGGTGCATGAACCAGGCGGGGTAGCCCTTGAGCTTCTTGCCGTAGACGTGGGCGACGCCCTTGTGGAGGCCCAGGGAGGCCACGGAGCCGACGTACTTGTGCCGGTATTCCAGGAGCGGTTCGCCGCGCAGGGAGGCGAGCACGTTGCGGGCGAGGACCTTGGCCTGGCGGACGGCGTGCTGGGCGTTGGGCGCGCATTCGGTGCCGGATTTCTCGGCGGTGAGGTCCGGGACGGCGGCCGCGTCGCCCGCGGCCCAGGCGTGCTCGGCGCCGTCCACCTGGAGGGCGGCGGTGCACTTGAGGCGGCCGCGCTCGGTGAGGGGCAGGTCGGTGGCGGCGAGGATCGGGTGCGGCTTGACGCCGGCGGTCCACACGAGCGTGCGGGTGGGGAAGCGGGAGCCGTCGCTGAGCTGGGCGACGCGGTGCTCGCAGGAGTCGAGACGGGTGTCGAGGCGTACGTCGATGTTGCGGGCGCGTAGCTCGCGGACGGCGTATTTGCCCATTTCCTCGCCGACTTCGGGGAGGATCCGGCCGGTGGCCTCGACCAGGATGAACTTCAGATCGTCGGGCTCGAGGTTGTGGTAGTACCGGGCGGCGTAGCGGGCCATGTCCTCCAGCTCGGCGAGTGCTTCCACGCCCGCGTAGCCGCCGCCGACGAAGACGAAGGTCAGGGCGGCGTCGCGGACGGCGGGGTCGCGGGTGGAGGAGGCGATGTCCAGCTGTTCGAGCACGTGGTTGCGCAGGCCGATGGCCTCTTCGACGGTCTTGAAGCCGATGCCGAACTCGGCGAGGCCGGGGACCGGGAGGGTGCGGGAGACGGAGCCCGGGGCGAGGACCAGCTCGTCGTAGTGGAATTCGACGGCGCCGGTGCCCTCCTCGTGGGTGGCCAGCGTCTTGACGGTCGCGGTGCGCTTGGCGTGGTCGATGGCAGTGGCCTCGCCGACGACGACCTGGCATTTGGCCAGGGTGCGGCGGAGGGGGACCACGACGTGGCGCGGCGAGATGGAGCCGGCCGCGGCTTCGGGGAGGAACGGCTGGTAGGTCATGTAGGGCTCGGGGTCGATCACCATGATCGTCGCCTCGTCCCGTTTGAGCTTCCGCTGGAGGCGCAGCGCGGTGTACATCCCTACGTAGCCGCCGCCGACAACCAGAATGCGCGCCGGTTCCTTCACCAAGGCCCCTCCTCGCGTGTGGCCCGGCCCGAGGGTCGTCCGGCCGGGGTGCCGGGTGCCCCCGGCCGAGCACAGCTCCTTCCCATGACGCACTGCCGACGGGCGTTTGTCCACAGGCCCGGCGGATTGTGTGACCGGCCGCGGAGCTGATCCCTCCAGGAGGAGTGACGTATTCCGTGGGGAAAGTGCCCAGGTCAGGGGGGATGCGGTGGGGTGCCGCAGTGGTGCAGAATCGTCGGGGATGGGGGCCGTACTCCAAATGGGGGTGGCCTGTGCGGAACTACCCCCTTCTTTCTTGACCGGGGCTCAACTATGTTCGTACTCCGTCGGGGTGTCGAGACGTGCCCCGGCAGTCAGGGCGGGGAGTCTCCGGGGGGAGACGTCATAACCGGGGGAAGTCTTATGCACATTCAGAGCTCTCATTGGTCGGCTGCTGTCGCGACGCCGGACGGCAATGGTGGCCGCAACACGCCGTTGCGTGTGGATGCTCAGCGCAATCTCGAACATGTTCTGCGGGCGGCTCGCGAGGTCTTCGGCGAGCTGGGGTACGGGGCGCCGATGGAGGACGTGGCGCGCCGGGCCCGGGTGGGTGTGGGGACGGTCTACCGCCGGTTCCCCAGCAAGGACGTCCTCGTTCGGCGGATAGCCGAGGAGGAGACGGCGCGGCTGACCGAGCAGGCGCGGACGGCGCTGGGCCAGGAGGACGAGCCGTGGTCGGCGCTGTCCCGGTTCCTGCGCACGTCGGTGGCCTCGGGCGCCGGGCGGCTGCTGCCGCCGCAGGTGCTGCGGGTCGGCGTCGACGTGGACGCCGAGGAGCCGACGGCGCGGGTCCCGCATCAGCGTCAGCCGGGCGCCACGGGCGGTCAGTTGCACGAACTGCGGCTGGTTGAACAGCGGTCGGTCGTGGTCGAGGAGCGGGAGGACGCGGGTGCGGCGGCGCTGCTGGAGGTCGTCGGCCGACTGGTCGACCGGGCGCGGGCGGCGGGTGAGCTGCGGGCGGATGTGACGGTCGCGGACGTCCTGCTGGTCATAGCCACGGCGGCCCCTTCGCTGCCGGACGCGGCGCAGCAGGCCGCGGCGTCCTCGCGACTGCTGGACATCCTGCTGGAGGGGCTCCGTTCCCGTCCGACCGTCGGCTAGTTCTCCGGGTGGTTCTTCTGATTCCGGGTCGGTGCCTGTCGGGCCGGCCCGGGACCGGTCGTTCCCGGTAGTACCGGCCGAGGATGGATAGGTCCGGCCTCGGTCGGGTCATGGCGGCGAAGGACGGGCAGTCCGTTCGGGCCGCCGTCCGGTTCTCGCGGCTTCCACGCCTCCTGCGGACCTTGGATTCGGACACACGCCCGAACATGTGGGGGGCGTTCGGACAGGCTTCCTCGTTCGGGTGACGTCCAGTGGTCCTGTGTGCGAACTCGCCCCGGACGAGTGGTTGCTGGTCCGGGTGGGGTCGCTGCGGTGTGCTGTGTGCCACGCTGGCCCGATGTCCGGGTGTGCCTGCGTGTACGGGAGCCTCCGCTATGGGCGTTGACGGGCGGGATGATCCTCTCGAGGACGAGCGTGCGGGTGCGCTTCCGGCGCGTCATGTGCCCAGCCAACGCGGCCCCTCCGCTGTCGGCCGGTCCGTTCCCGGATTGAACGCCACCGGTCCGGACGCTGTCGGCTCGGAGGGCGTCGGCTCGGACGGGCGGCCTGGCGGTCGCTCCTCACGCGGCCGGTCTCGTGGAGGGCCCTCGCACCGGGCGCCCTCGCGTGGCGTTCCTGGGCTCGGTGGCGGTCGTCGTGACGCCTCTTCGGGCGGCGTCGGTCCGGGTGAGAGTTCCGGGCGAGGTCCCGGTGGCGGCTCCGGGGGAGGTTGCGACGAGCTCGGCGCGTCGGACGGCGAGGGTGCCGCCCCGCTGTCGGACACCGAGTTGGTGGCGCGGATGCGCGCCGGTGACAGTGGCGCGTACGAGGAGCTGTACCGCAGGCACGCGGACACGATCCGCCGGTACGCCCGCAGTTGCTGCCGTGACGACCACACCGCCGAGGACCTCACCAATGAGGTCTTCACCAGTACGTTGCAGGCGGTCCGGGGCGGCGCGGGGCCGGACACGGCGGTGCGCGCGTATCTGCTGACCACCGTCCGTCGCGTCGCCGCGGCCTGGGGGAAGACCGCCAAGCGGGAGCAGTTGGTCGAGGACTTCGCGGTCTTCGCCTCGTCGGCGGCCCGGGCGTCCAGGGTGGCGGACGACGACACGCTCGACCTGGGCGCGGACGTGCGGGCCATGCAGGAGGCCGAGGAGTCCATGGCCGTGCAGGCGTTCCGCAGCCTGCCGGCACGCTGGCAGACGGTGCTGTGGCACACCACGGTCGAGGAGGAGTCGCCGAGCCAGGTCGCCCCGCTCCTCGGGCTGACCGCCAACGCGACGGCGGTGCTCGCCCACCGGGCACGCGAGGGCCTGAAGCAGGCCTATCTGCAGGCCCATGTGAGCACGCAGCTGACCTCGGGCGGCGACTGCGCCCGGTACGCCGACCGGCTCGGCGCGTACGCCCGCGGAGGCCTCCGGCTGCGGGCCGAGCGGGGTCTGCGCAAACACCTGGAGGACTGCGCGAACTGCCGTACGGCGGCGCTGGAGGTCGCGGACGTCAACGAACGGCTGCGCACGCTGCTGCCGGTCGCGGTCATCGGATGGTTCGCCGCCGGGTACACGGTCAAGGCCGTCGCCGGGCTGGCGGTGGGTGCCGCCGGGGCCGGTACGGCCGCGGGCGCGGGGGTCGCGACCGCCGCGAGCGGGGGCGCGGCGGGTTCCGGCTCGGGCGGCGGCGCCGGAGGCGCGGCCGCGAGCGAGGGGCTGGGGGTGCCCGCGAAGATCGGCATCGCCGCCGGCGCGGTGGCCGCGGCGGGTGCCGTGGTCGCGTACGCCCTGACGGGCAGCTCCCCCACGCCACCGGAGAAACCCCGCGCCAAGGCGTCCGCCCCGGCGTTGCCCGCTCCACAGCCGACACCGACCCCGTCGCCTTCCCCGTCCTCGCCTCCCCCGCCGGACCCGAAGCCGCTGGCCGCCTCCCCCAAGCCCCCGGCCCCCACGCCGACGCCGTCCTCGGCTCCGCCACCGTCGCCATCACCGTCGCCGGAGCCGAAGCAGCCGGTTCCGGTACCCAGTCCTCCGCCGCGGCCCTCCCCCACCCCGCCGCCGACGCCCAGTGCCCCCGCGCCCCTCCCCCCGGCCGTCTACCAGGTCAATCAGCTCACCTACCGCGGTATCGGCGACGGTACGAAGCCGGAGGTGCGGCTTCTGGAGAGCGGCTGGCTGTGGCAGCGCTACGGGCTGCGGATCGGCGGCACGACGTACCGCCACGGCGTGAGCGTGCACGCGGCCTCGTCGGTGACCATCGACCTGAACCGGTCCTGTACGTCCTACGACGCCATGGTGGGCGTGGACGACATGACGCTCGGCCTCGGCGCGGTCCGGTTCTCGGTCTACGCGGACGGCCTGCGGCTGTGGAGTTCGGGCGTGGTGCGGGGCGGGGAGGCGGCGGTGCCGGTCCACGCGCCGCTCTCGGGCCACCGGACCATCCGGTTGGTCGTCCAACCGCAGTCCCCCGCCGACCGGGTGGCGGTCGCGGACTGGGCGCAGGCCGGTATCAGCTGCTCGTAGCCGCGGGGGCGGGTGTCCACGGCAGGCGGCCCGTGCCAGCACGATCACCCGGCCCCCGCCGGGCCCGCCCGCTGGGTTCGCCCCGTCCGCCGGGCCCACGCCTCACAGGCTCGGTCTCGGCACCACCCCGCCCGCCACCGCCCGCTGCCGGGGCGCCGCCGAGCCCGTCCAGCAGGTGCCGCGCCGCGCGAGCAGGCGGCGCAGCCAGATCTCCGTCGAGACCAGCTCCGCGAGGCCGTCCAGCGGCAGTGTTCCGCCCTCGGCCGCCGCCTGGAGTGCGGCCCGTACGACCCTGGCGTCGATGAGCCCGGCGTCGGCGAGCAGGGGCGCGGCGAAGAGTTCCATGAGCGGCTCCACGGATGCCCGCAGTCCCGCCCGTGCCGCCGCCGCGTGGGCGGCGTGCGAGGTGGCGCCCCAGCCGGGGGGCAGTTCGCGGATGCCGGAGCCGGCGAGGACGGCGCGCAGGACCGAGGCGCGCGCCCCCGGCTGCACTCGGAGGGCCTCGGGGAGCGCGCGGCAGGCCCGTACGACCTGGTTGTCGAGGAAGGGGGCGTGGAGGCGCTGGCTGCGGATCTCCGCGGCCTGTTCGAAGACGCGGTGGTCGGCCGCGTGGCGGGCGAGTGCGGCGGCGGCGCGGCGTTCGCCGGGGCGTTGCATGAGTCCTGTCGGCCGGACCGCGGCGGCCTGGAGGCGAACCGATACTTCGGCGAGCGCCTCGCCCGTGAGCCAGCGCGCGGCGGGCCCGGGCCGGCACCAGGTGAGGGCGGCGAGTGAGGCGTCGACGGCACCGGCGGCGCCGCTCGTGACCGCCTCGTCGGCCTGGTGCGAGGCGGCGAAGCCGGGGCGGAGCAGTCGGCCGGCGAGCTCCTCCAGGCCTTCGCGGTAGGACGTGCGGGCCAGTCGGCGGGCGGCGCGGTAGACGGTGAAGGGGACGAAGAGGGACTGCGCGGTGGCCCCGTCGGCGCGGGCCAGGGCCGAGACGGGTCTCAGGAGGTGGCGCCGCCGCCGGTCCATCAGCAGGTCGGCCAGGCGGGCGGGGTGCGCGTCCAGCACTTGGCGGGCGCCGTTGCCGACGAGGTGGTCCGCGCTGCCCGCGGCCAGCCGGTGCCGGTGCCGCTCGGCGGTGACGAGGGCGGGACCGGGTTCGTCGGTGAGCGGGCCGCTGCTCAGGTCGGCGTACGGGAGGGCTTCCGGGCCCGCCGCGACGACGACGTGGCGGAGCCGGGGGTTGGCGGCGATGGCGTGGGCGCGGGCGAGCTCGGCCTCGCGTGGCCGCCCGGCCTCCGCGGCGAGGTCGTTGAAGGTGACGGCGAGGAGCCGCTCGCCCGCGCCCGCGCCGAGGCCCGGGGGTGTGCCGGGCATGCCGGGCAGTCCGGCGGCCAGCAGCGCCAGTGTCGCGGAGGCGCTGCCGCCGGAGAGGTCGGCGCCGATTCCGGCGGCCGGGGCGCCGCGTGCGGCGCGGCGCTGTGCCGGTCCCATGCCGGGTACGGGGCCGGGGTCGAGGTCTCCGAAGCCGTGCTCGGGTGCGTGGCGGGGGGCGGCGAGCCGGGTCCGTACGGCTTCGACGAGGGCCTCCCGTACGCCCTCGACGGCTCGGTCCGGGGCGAGTTGGGGCGCGGCGATGGCGAGTGAGGCCATGGGTTCGTAGCCGGAGATGTCGCGGGATCCGTCGCGCAGGATCAGCGCGTGGCCGGGCGGCACGCGGCGTACTCCCTTGTAGGGGGTGCTGTCGCCCAGGGCCTCCGGTGAGTCGGGGAGGGCGAGCAGGGCGGCGAGGTGGCCGACGTCGAGCTGTGCCTCGATGAGGTCGGCGAGGGGCAGGGCGGCGGTGGCGTAGGCGGTGCCGCCGGCCCAGGCGGTGTGGAAGACGGGCCGGGCACCGGCCAGGTCCCCGGCGATGGTGACGCGCCGGCCGACCTGGGCGACGGCGGTGTAGCTGCCGGGCCAGGCGGTGAGGTGTCTCAGGGCGCCGCCGCGGGCGGCGAGCAGGCCCACGCGCAGTTCCTCGTCGCTCGCGCCGCAGCGGCCGAGGACGGCGAGGCGGGTGGCGCTGTCGTCCCGGACGACGCGCACCTCGTCGGGTCTCCAGTCGCCGACGGCCCACAGGGGGCCGGGGTCGCCCCACAGCAGCTGGGCGCCGACGGGGTGGACCATGGGAGCACCCGGGTCGTCGGGGTGGTCGTGGCGGCTGGGATGATCAAGGTCCGGGGAGTCGATGCCGGAGTACGCGGCGGTGCGCGGCCCGGTCCCGGCGGCGGTGCTGCTCCACCCCACCAACCAGCGCATTGCCGCCTCCACAGGCTGTGGACAACCAATCGACAGCAGTCATCATGCACAGTGAGCCACTGGTTGCGACATCGAAACAGGCAACACATGCGTTGCGTTCCGTCCCCCAACTCGCCTGATAGCGGGGTGAAGTGGCGGCTTCGTCTCGCTCGTGGCGTGCATGCGGATTCATGCTGCCATGGGTGACCGACACCGGCGGGGATCGACGTCCCGGACGTTGGACCACATCCGGCACGCGCGCGTGGACGCAGGGAACGGCCTTACGCGCGCGTGGAGTTAACGAGGGACGTGCGTGGAGTTGGCGGGGGCTCGGGTCGCGTGAGCGACATGGCGCGTACACCGCTCCGGAGGCATCAGGCGCGTCCACGGAAGCCTCAACGGCCGGGCATACGCTCGAATCAGGCCAAACTCCGGGCGTCCGCTTCAAGGGGGCGCACTCGCGCAGTGCTTCCGCCCGTACGTCCCTGAACGTCACAGTCCGGGAGGCGCTGACCGCCTCCCGGACCGTTCCGCCGCCCGCGGGGAATGAGGCGGCGGCTTCCCCCAGCCCACTGGATCCAGTACAGCGGGCCAACCCACGCATGTTCCATGGAAGCGCTCCCGCAATGGCCCGGACCAGAGCGCACGGGTGGGCGCACGGCCACACACAACCGGAGCACGTGCCCCTCAATGCACGTACATGCGGACCAGAATCTCGCCATCCGGGACAACGCCCCTTAACGGTCGGGATGCGGGGAACTACGCTGGGTTTACGAATGCCCCGTGCCTATGCCGGGGCGGGCGTCACTGTTGTCGAGGGGTGCGCATGTCCAGGGAGCCACGCGGGCCGAACGAGAAGCTGGGCACCGTCCTCGCCCTCGCAGGGATCAGCAACGCCGGTCTCGCGCGCAGGGTCAACGACCTCGGTGCGCAGCGGGGATTGACGCTTCGCTACGACAAGACGTCGGTCGCCAGGTGGGTTTCCAAGGGAATGGTGCCGCAGGGCGCCGCGCCGCACCTGATCGCCGCCGCGATCGCCGGCAAGCTCGGCCGACCGGTGCCGCTGCACGAGATCGGGCTCGCGGACGCCGATCCCGCGCCCGAGGTCGGGCTCTCCTTTCCGCGCGATGTCGGCCAGGCGGTGCGCTCCGCCACGGAGCTCTACAGGCTGGATCTCGCCGGTCGGCGGGGTGGCGGCGGTATCTGGCAGAGCCTGGCGGGATCGTTCGCCGTCAGCGCGTACGCCACGCCCGCGTCCCGCTGGCTGATATCCCCCACCGACGCCTCGGTCGCCCGCGAGGCCCCTGCCGCGGCGGCGGCTGGGACCAAGGACGGTGAGGCGTCCACGTCCACGAACGGCACCGGAGGTACCAACGGCAGCAACGGCACCTCGGGGGGCGGCAGCCACGTCGGCGGCAGTACGGACAACGGCTTACCGCAGCGGGTGGGCCACAGCGACGTGGCCAAGCTGCGGGAGGCGGCGGACGACGCCCGTCGCTGGGACTCCAAGTACGGGGGCGGTGACTGGCGTTCGTCGATGGTTCCGGAGTGCCTGCGGGTGGACGCGGCGCCCCTGCTGCTCGGTTCGTACAGCGACGAGGTGGGGCGCGCCCTGTTCGGGGCCACCGCCGAGCTGACCCGGCTCGCCGGGTGGATGGCCTTCGACACGGGCCAGCAGGAGGCCGCGCAGCGCTACTACATTCAGGCACTGCGGCTGGCCCGCGCGGCCGCCGACGTACCGCTGGGCGGCTATGTGCTGGCCTCGATGAGCCTCCAGGCCACGTACCGCGGCTTCGCCGACGAGGGCGTGGACCTCGCCCAGGCGGCCCTGGAGCGCAACCGCGGCCTGGCCACCGCGCGCACGATGAGCTTCTTCCGGCTGGTCGAGGCGCGCGCCCAGGCGAAGGCGGGGGACGCCCAGGCCTGTGCGGCGGCGCTCAAGGCCGCCGAGGGGTGGCTGGAGCGGGCGCGCTCGGGCGACGCCGACCCGCCCTGGCTGGGCTTCCACTCCGAGGAGCGCTTCGCGGCCGACGCCGCCGAGTGCTACCGCGATCTGCGAATGCCCCGGCAGGTCCAGCGCTTCACCGAGCAGGCGCTGGCCCGGCCGACGGAGGAGTTCGTGCGCTCGCACGGGCTGCGGCTGGTGGTCTCGGCGGTCGCGGAGCTGGAGTCGGGCAATCTGGACGCGGCGTGCGCGGCGGGGACGCGGGCGGTGGAGGTCGCGGGGCGGATCTCCTCGGCGCGGACGACCGAGTACGTACGGGACCTGCTGCACCGGCTGGAGCCGTACGGGGACGAGCCGCGCGTCGTCGAGCTGCGGGAGCGGGCACGGCCGCTGCTGGTGGCGCCGGCGTGACGGTGACGGTCCGGGCTCTGTGGTCCGCTCCCCGCTGCGCGGTGGTGTCCTCCGGGCGGGCTGAACGGCTGAGCCCAGCCCGATCAAGCCCGTCCGGCGATTGAGGACGCGCCCGCAGGGTGCCCGCAGGCGGCACCACGGCCCGCAGCCGGAGATCTGCCGGACAGGCAAGGGCATTCCTGGCAATCCCCGCTGGTGAAGCCCCCCATCCGCTCGGGTTTCGGGCCGTTGTCAGTGGCGCAGGTCATGATGGGGACCGTGGGTGAGGCGCTGAGGGGTGCCGAGTGTTCCGGTGCCGGCGGTTCCGGGGAGCGTGCCGGCGGTTCCGGGGAGCGCGGGGAGGTGACGTGGTGACGGCGTACGACTGCGATGTGCTGGTGGTCGGGGGCGGGATCGTGGGGCTCTCCACGGCGTACGCGATCACGCGGGCCGCGCCCGGCACGCGCGTCGTCGTGCTGGAGAAGGAGCCCGGGCCCGCGCGCCACCAGACCGGGCGCAACAGCGGGGTGATCCACAGCGGGATCTATTACCGCCCGGGGTCGTTCAAGGCGCGGTTCGCGGTGCAGGGCGCGACGGAGATGGTGAAGTTCTGCGCGGAGTACGACCTGCCGCACGAGGTGACGGGCAAGCTGATCGTCGCCACGGACCACGCGGAGCTGCCGAGGTTGCACGCCCTGGCCCAGCGCGGCCGGGAGAACGGCATTCCCGTGCGGGAGCTGGGCCGCGCCCAGATAGCGGAGTACGAGCCGTGGGTGCGCGGCATCGGCGCCATCCACGTCGGCACCACCGGCGTGTGCGACTACGGCGCGGTGGCCGCCCGGCTGGCCGGCCTGGCGGAGGACGCGGGGGCGTCGGTGCGTTACGGGGCCGAGGTGCGGGTCGTCGGGCGGCGCCCCGGGGCGGTCGCGGTGCGTACGGCCGGGGGCGAGGTGCTGCGCGCCCGGGTGCTGGTCAATTGCGCGGGCCTGTACAGCGACCGGGTGGCCCGGCTGGCGGGCGACGACCCAGGGATGCGGATCGTCCCCTTCCGTGGGGAGTACTTCGAGCTGGCCCCGTCCCGCGCCGATCTGGTGCGCGGTCTGGTCTATCCCGTCCCGGACCCTGCGTTCCCCTTCCTCGGCGTCCATCTCACCCGCGGCATCGACGGCACCGTCCACCTGGGGCCGAACGCGGTCCCCGCCCTGGCCCGCGAGGGTTACGCGCGGGGGACCGTGCACCCCGGCGAGCTGGCGGGGACGCTGGCCTACCCCGGCTCCTGGCGCATAGCCCGCCGCCACTGGCGGTACGGCGCGGGCGAGGTGCGGCGCTCGCTGTCGAAGCGCGCGTTCGCGAACGAGGTGCGCAGGCTGCTGCCGGACGTGACCGAGGCCGACCTGATACCGGCCCCGGCGGGGGTGCGGGCCCAGGCGGTCCTGCGGGACGGCACGCTGGTGGACGACTTCCTGTTCGCGGAGTCGCACCGGATGGTGCACGTGCTGAACGCGCCCTCACCGGCGGCGACGGCGTCGCTGCCGATCGGCCGGGAGGTGGCGCGGAGGGCGCTGGCGGCGATGGGGTGAGGGGGCTCGTCGGGCTGATCGTCAGTGTGCCCGCCGGGTCGGGGGCGCAGCGAGAGCCGTGGGCCCCACCAGCCCCTGCCTGCTCCCTGTCCTCACCCTTTCCGCCGTCCGCCCCACCCCCCGTAGAATCGAACCACTGTGTCCGAGAACCTCACCTCCCCAGAAGCCGACGCCCAGCCCGGTCGTGACCGGCGCGAGCCGATGTTCCCCGGCGGCCCCGCCGCCGACCCGGCGGGCTCGCACCACGAACGTCGCATCCGCTCGTTCCAGCCGCGCCGCAGCCGGGTGACCACCGGCCAGGGCGACGCGCTGCGCCGCCTGTGGTCACGGTGGGGCCTGGACATCGACGGCCTGCGCCCCCTCGACCTCGGCGAGCTGTTCGGCGACCCGAACCTGCCGGTCGTCCTGGAGATCGGCTTCGGCATGGGCGAGGCCACGGCCCAGATGGCGGCGGCCGACCCCGGCACCGGCATCCTGGCCTGCGATGTGCACACCCCAGGCCAGGGCAACCTGCTCGGCCTGGCCGAGCGGAACGGCCTGGACAACGTCCGCGTCGCGAACGGCGACGCGATCATCCTGCTCCGCGAGATGCTCGCCCCCGACTCCCTCGCAGGCATCCGCGTGTACTTCCCGGACCCGTGGCCGAAGGCGCGGCACCACAAGCGCCGCCTGATCCAGCCGGAGTTCCTCGCGCTCGCCGCGACCCGTCTGGCGCCGGGTGCGCTGCTGCACTGCGCGACCGACTGGGAGCCGTACGCCGAGCAGATGCTGGAGGTCCTCACCGCCAGCCCCGACTTCGAGAACACCCAGCCCGACGGCGGCTTCGCCCCTCGCCCCGAGTTCCGTCCGCTGACGCGGTTCGAGGGCCAGGGCCTGGACAAGGGCCACGTCGTGCACGACCTGCTGTTCCGCCGCAAGACGTCTTGAGTACAGGCGGGGCTGCCGGGCCGGCGTCGGCGCACCAGGCAGCCCTGCAGTCCTGACCTGCACGAACACCAAACGGTACGGAACGGCACGATCGAGACGATCATGCCGTCGGACGGGCGGAAAACCGTCCGCTCCCCACTCCACCCCTTCGTTAGGGTCATCGAGTGCACGAGTCCCCGTCCCCACAGCAGTCGCTTCCCGGGCCCATGCCGGCCTACGGGCAGCAGTCGTACGCCCGGCCGGTGCCGGCCTACGAACAGCAGCCGAGCTTCGCCGCCGTACCCGCCCCGGCGCGCTGGCGCTACAAGCCGCGCCGCGCCCTGTGGGACAACAAGGCGGTACGCGCGGGGGCGGTGATGCTGCTGCTCGCGCTGTGCGGCCTGATCATCCTGGCGCTCGTGCGCGAGCAGACCGGCACCGAGGGCTTCCTGGTGGGCCTCGGCCTCGCCGTGCTGCCCGTCCCCCTGCTCATAGCCGCGTTCCGCTGGATGGACCGCGTCGAACCCAAGCCTTGGCGGAACCTGATCTTCGCCTTCGCCTGGGGCGCGTGCGCGGCCACCCTCGTCGCCCTGCTGGCGAACACCTTCGCCACGAAGTGGCTCGTGAGCACCATCGACGTCTCCCAGCGCGCGGACGCCTGGGGCGCCACCTTCGTCGCACCGGTGGTGGAGGAGAGCGCCAAGGCGGCGGCGATCCTGCTGCTCTTCGTCTTCCGGCGCCGCGACTTCAACGGCATCGTCGACGGGGTCGTGATCGCCGGCCTCACCGCCACCGGCTTCGCCTTCACCGAGAACATCCTCTACCTCGGCAACGCCTTCGCCTCCGACCAGAGCTTCGGGCACTCCGGGCTGGGCTCGACGACGGTGGCGACGTTCTTCATGCGCGTACTGATGTCGCCGTTCGCCCACCCGCTCTTCACGTCGATGACGGGCCTCGGCTTCGGCATAGCCGCGACCTTCGGTCCCCGCCGCCCCGTCCTGCGCGTCGTCATCCCCATCGCCGCACTGCTGACCGCGATGGTCCTGCACGGCGTCTGGAACGGCTCGGCCACCCTCGGCGGCCTCGCCTTCCTCGCGGTCTACGCCCTCTTCATGGTCCCGGTCTTCGGCGTCCTGACCTGGCTGACGATCTGGTCCCGCCAGAACGAGCTGCGCACCGTCCGCGCCCACCTCCCGGCCTACCAGGCCGCCGGCTGGCTCACCCCGCCCGAGCCCATAGCCCTGTCCTCGATGCGCGCCCGAGGCATAGCCCGCGACGTCGCCCGCCGCCACGGCGGCAAGCCCGCGGCCCACGCGGTCGCGGAGTACATCTCCTTCGCGACGTCCCTGGCCTTCCTCCGCCAACGCGCCTACCGCGGCACGGCAGGCCCGGACTTCACCGCCCGCGAGCAGGAACTCCTCCACCACCTCTGGCAGCGCAAGCACGTGGCCCAACCGGCACTGGCGAGCGCGGCGACAACGGTCCCGATGCCGTTCGTGCCTCCGCCGAGCCCGTGGGTGGGCGGGTACCCGGGGTACCCGCAGCAGCCGGGGCAGTATCGCTAGCGGCTTGGCCTCCCCCGCCTATGAACAGTAGGCGCAGGATCGTTTCTGTCAGTCGACCAGACCCCACGAGACGGCAGAGGCCGAACCGGCCCAGCCGTCGAGGGTCCTCCAGACGGCTGCGATCCCGTGCTGTTCGAGGTACTCCGCGTAGACGTGGATGTCCTCAGTGAAGAGAGCCAGGAGATGGGGCTTGGCTTGCCCCTGGAGCTCGTACCAGAAGTACCTGTACTCGAGGAGTTGCCCTACCGCTTCTCGAACCGCTGTGGTGGGGTTTCCGCGCTTGATGGTCTTGGCTTCCACCAACCACTCGACGCCGTTCTGCCGCAGGACCAGGTCCCTGGGGTGCACCATCTCCGTGATGGGAACGAAGCCGCGCTCAAGCGCGTACGGGCCGAAGGCCTCTACAAGGCTCTCGTGGATTCGCTTCTTCGTAAGGGTGCGCTCAGGAATGTGCGCCAGGTAGTCGCTGGCATTCTTCGGGCGGAAGAGATCGAGGCCCGTGGCCTGGCCATGCGGCGCTGGCACGTACCCCACCTGGAGACCGTTCGGGCCTTCCTCTTCGATGAGTTGCGGCTCAACGAGGGCCGCCTGTTGCAAGACGTCCGCCATGTGCCAGAGGTCGCCGCGGATGCTCATCTCCGACGGCATGTTGGACGTCGCGTAGCAGCGGGCACCGACACTCCCTGCCTCATACGACAGGGCCCTGTCGACCGTGCAGTTCAGCACCAACGGGTTGTCCCAGCCCGCTATCAGGCCCTCAGGAAGCCCCGCCCGCAGGCGCTGTGCTCTTTCCTTCAGGAAAGCCCGACGCTTTGCGCCCCGCCCCAGCTTCTTCTCCAGGCTCGTCACGCCCTGCTGGAGTGTGAGCGACACCGTCTTGAGGTCGGCAGAGAAGATGTACGCCAGATACAAGCCACGCTTGGGATCACTAGTGATCTCGGGGTCGTACACCCCGATCCAAGGCGTCCGACTGGGACCGCCGCTTCCTCCGTTCCCCTTTGCCTGAAGCTCTCCAGGGAGGAACGGCGCCAGCGTCTGGCCAGCCGCACGGAGGAGGTCCTGGGCATAGACGCCCTTGGAGGTGTCCGCGTTCGCGTCGTAGTTCGCGGCTATCTCGACGAGTGCATCCCTGATCCCCATGCGCAGACAGTACGCAAATGCGACCGAGGTTGCCCGAGTGGAGTCCAACTCAACCACCTTGGCGCCTACATGTGATCTTCCCCCTGATCGTTCCGGGCCGGTCTGTCGGTGGTCGCTGATAGAACAGGCAGCAGCATCCGACGAGGCGAGGAGACGCTGTTGTGAGCACGCCCTTCGAGCACGGTGTTACCCCTCCGCCCGGCCTCTACGAGAGCCTGATCACCTCGCGGCTTGAACAGCACATTCAAGCGCTCCATGCGAGCGGTTGGCGTACTGCCGAGCAGAAGGTGGGCGACCAATCCTCGCCCCACGTCCTTGCTCGACACGTCGCTGACACAGTCCGGCAGGTCCTCGTCTCCTTGCCTCCCGACGAGCGCGTCGAGGAAGCCAACCGCATCTTGGAGACCCTGAACACTCGCGATGGCGCACAGGAACTGGTCGAGTACATCGCGGCTGGCCCACGACAGTTGCTCTCCATCGCGGAGCAGGAGGCGCCGGGCGTCTACACCCTGCGGCCCGCCACCCCACTGTCCGAGACGGCCCTGATCACGAACTCCCCCGAAGATCCCAATCTCGGGTTTGAGCTCCGAGCCGAGCTGGCCACCGCCGACCGCGTGGACCTCTTGTGCGCTTTCGTGAAGTGGCATGGCCTGCGCGTGCTCGAGGAACCGCTCAAGGCTGCCGCAGCACGAGGCGTGCCGATCAGGGTCATCACCACCACGTACATCGGCGCCACTGAGCGCGCTGCTCTGGACCGCCTGGTTAAGGACTTCGGCGCCGAGGTCAAAGTCAACTACGAGCTGCGCTCGACCCGGCTCCACGCGAAGGCCTGGCTCTTCCGCAGGAACAGTGGCTACGACACCGCCTACGTCGGCAGTTCCAACCTCTCTCGAGCAGCGCTTCTCGACGGTCTGGAGTGGAACGTCCGGCTGTCCTCCGTAGCGACGCCTGCGGTGCTCAGGAAATTTGAGGCCACGTTCGACTCCTACTGGAGCGAGCCCGCCTTTGAGCCTTACGACCCCGATAAGGACGCCGAGCGATTGATGGCGGCCCTCGCGCAGGCCAGTGGTAAGCAGCGAGGCGACACCACGTCCATTAGTCTCTCTGGGCTCGAGGTCAGGCCGTACCCGCACCAGAAGGACATGCTGGAGCGGTTGGAGATCGAGCGCGATCTCCACGGCCGGCATCGAAACCTCCTCGTCGCCGCCACCGGCACGGGCAAGACCGTGATGGCCGCCCTCGATTACAAGGCACTCAAGAGGAAGCACCAGGGACGTGACCTCAAGCTCCTCTTTGTCGCTCACCGCCAAGAAATCTTGAAGCAGTCCTTGCGCACCTACCAGGACGTGCTGATCGATCCGAACTTCGGCGAGCTTTCAGTCGGCGGTGAGGTCCCGGACAACTGGACGCACGTGTTCGCCAGCGTCCAGTCCCTGAACGCCCGCTCGCTCGAACGGTTCGCCCCAGATCACTTCGACGTCATCGTCATCGACGAGTTCCACCATGGTGTCTCCCCGACCTATCGGCGGATCATCGATCACTTCCAGCCGATCGAGCTCCTCGGTCTTACGGCCACCCCGGAGAGGATGGACGGGCTCAACGTTCAGGACGAGTTCTTTGACGGCCATATCGCTGCCGAGATGCGTCTCTGGGAAGCGCTGGAGAACGACCTGCTCAGCCCGTTCCACTACTTCGGTATTGCCGACAATGTGGACTTGGAAGGCCTGACGTGGAAACGAGGCGCCTACGACACGGGCGAGCTCGACAAGCTCTTCACCGGAAACCACGCCCGGGCGCGTCTGGTCGTCAAAGCAGTGCAGGACAAGGTGACCGACCCAGGAACCATGCGGGCACTGGGGTTCTGCGTGTCCGTCGCCCACGCTCGGTTCATGGCAGATTTCTTCCGCCAGGCTGGGCTCAGTGCCAAAGCACTCGACGGCACCACTCCCGCTGCCGAGCGAGCGCAGGCCCTGACCGAGCTCCGAGATGGCAAGGTGCAGGTTCTCTTCTCCGTTGACCTGTTCAACGAGGGTCTGGATATCCCTGACGTGGATACGCTCCTCCTGCTCCGCCCCACGTCCAGCGCTACGGTCTTCCTCCAGCAGCTCGGCCGAGGCCTTCGGCGCACCCCCGATAAGGCCGTGCTCACCGTGCTCGACTTCATCGGACAGCACCGCAAAGAGTTCCGCTTCGAAGAGCAATTCCGCGCACTTACCAACCTCACCCGCAAGCGTCTGGCCGACAACGTCGAGCAGGACTTCCCGCTGCTGCCGTCCGGATGCCAGATCGTCCTCGACCGGAAGTCGAAGGAACGCATCCTCGAAAACATCAAGAGCCAGATCAACGTCAACGTGACCCAGTTGACCCGCGAGGTTGCCTCCTACGCCCAGCCCCGACTGGCCGACTACCTCCGGGAGAGCCAGCGCGAGCTCAAGGAGCTCTACCGCTCCAACAACTCCTGGACACGCTTGCTGCGCAGAGCCAATCTGCTGGGCGGGCCTGCCCCCGAGGGTGAAGATGCACTACTCAAGCGCGTCTCTGCCTTCCTCCACGTCGATGACCCTGCGCGGGTGGCGGCTTACAGCCGCATGTTGGTGGACGAACCCCCGACCTACGAGTCTCTCGACAGCCAGGGTCAGGCCTACGCCCGCATGCTGTTCTTCTCTCTGTGGCCACTCGGAGGAGGCTTCGCCTCATATGGCGAGGGCTTCAAGGCGCTGGGTGAGCAGTCAGCATTCCGCAGCGAGCTGCTCCAGGTCCTCAGCTACAACCTGGAGCACACAGAGCACCTGCCCGTCGCGCTCGTCGGTGACCACGCGAACATCCCGCTGACGGTTCACGCCGCCTACAGCCGAGAAGAGATCCTTCCCGCGCTGGAGCAAGCAAGCGTCGACGGCTTCCTCCCCGGACACTTCCGAGAAGGTGTGAAGTGGTGCGAAAGCGTAAAGATCGACGCTCTCCTCATCACTCTCGAGAAGGACGCCAAGGACTTCTCCCCCGAGACCCGGTACAAGGACTATGCGATGAGCCCGGAGATCTTCCACTGGGAATCGCAGAATCAAACGTCCAGCACCTCCCCGACGGGCTTGCGCTACCAAACTCATCGGGAGAAGGGCACCAGCGTCCTTCTCTTCGTCCGCCGATACAAGAAGACGGACATAGGCGGCCCCCAGCCGTGGATGCTCCTTGGGCCCGCCGACTACATCAAGCACAAGGGCAGCAACCCCATGGGCATCGAGTGGAAGCTCGAGCACGAGATGCCTGCTGACGTCTGGACGTACTCCGCCATTGCCGCTGGCTAAGGCGGAGAATGCGAGCCCCCTACCCGGCAGCTCCAGCTTCTGCTTCGAAGCGCACCTGCGCCAGATCGAGGGCGTAGTCGGGGTCGCCGTCATGGGTGCTGAGCCAGCGGAGGAGGTCCGCGATCAATCCGATTGCGGCCTCCTCCGCGGTGGCGCGGTTGAGCCTGGACGTGCGGGGCGCGGGGAGTGGGCGGGAGCCGTAGAGAGTGAGTAGCGCATCGGCACGCATGTCCCTCGGGTCCCCCAAGCGGGCCTGGGGTTCGGCGAAGCCGGTTGCCAGTTCGCACCACGTCGTCTTGCCGTGGTCATGGGGACTCACGCCCCAGCGGTCCGCCACCGCGGCGACCAGGCTCAGGCCTCGGCCGTTCTCCTTCGTCGGTGAAGCGCGGTGAGGCTTGGGCAGCGTGCCGGCGTCGGGGTCTCTGACCTCGATACGAAGGTGTGTCCCCTTCAGCGAGACAGCGACCCACGTCGGCGTCTTCACGCCCACATGAGTGATGACGTTGGTGACGAGCTCGGTGAGGCAGAGCTGCGCCGTGTCGATCAGTGCGGGTAGGCCCCAGAGGGTCAAGTTCAGCCGGACAGCCCGACGGAGTGGGGCTACTCGCTCGGGCTCGGCCAGAAAGGGGAGCTCCCACTCCTGACAGGACGCGGGGCATGGGCGCACGTTCATGTGGATCGGTCCCTCCGATACGACGCCTTGGGCGCGCTGTGTAATCGGGTCGCCCGCGAGTATGGCACTGAGAAGTCTCGCCATGTAACTTCTCACGCAACCCCGAAGGGTGAATTCGCTAGTACGGCAACTTCCCTGCGCCATAGCCTGGTTGACGCTGAACACGAGAGTGACAGCAGTGAAAAGGGAGGTAGTCGGCATGCCAGCGAGGGCCACAACCCGCCGCCGCCAGCTTGGAGCGACACTGCGCAAGCTGCGCTCGCGCAAGGGCATGACTCTGGAAGAGGCCGGTCGCCTCGTCCAGGTATCGAAGGCCACCGTCAGCCGATACGAGACCCAGCAAGGTCCCGTGAAGTGGCCGGTGGTCGATGCGCTTTGCCGGGAGTACGGAGCCAGCGAGGCGGAGCGGTTAGCCCTTGTCGCTCTGGCCAAGGACGCGAAGCAGCAAGGCTGGTGGAACTCCTTCGCCGACTCCATCCCGGAGAGCATGAATCTGCTGCTCACTCTGGAGGACGAGGCAGTCCGCGAAGACCACTTCGCCTGCCTGTACGTACCAGGCCTCCTGCAGACCCGCGGTTACACAGAGGCCGTACAGAATGCTTCCGAGATGCGGCTGTCTCCGGAGGAGATCGAGCGGCTCGTCGACATCCGCATGAAGCGGCAGGAGATCCTCAGCCGCACCAAACCGCCTCACCTGTGGGCCATCCTCGATGAATCAGTCGTCCGACGGGTGGTCGGCTCGCGTGAGGTGATGAGCGAGCAGCTGAATCATTTGCTTCAGGCCAACGAATCGCCCCACATCACCTTGCAGGTGCTGCCCTTCGCCAAGGGGGCTCACTCAGCAGCCATGGGCAGCTTCGTGATCCTCGGGTCCACTGAGCCATCCCTGGACGTCGTGTACGTGGACATTCACGTCGGCTCGCTCTTCATGGAGAGGGACGAGGAGTTGGAGCGATACCGACTTGCGTTCGACTACCTGCGTGCCCAAGCGTTGGATATGGCGGCGACCTCCGCCCTTATCGAGCGCGCCCTCAGGGAGATGTGATGCACGACGGACCTTCCACGATAGCCACAGACGCATGGTTCAAGTCCTCGTACAGCGGGGCCGGTACGACGGAGTGTGTCGAGACCGCCTTCCGCGCGCGCCACACCACCATCCGCGACTCCAAAGACCCCGACCGCGCCACCATCTCCTTCCCTCACAGCGCCTGGGCCGACTTCGTCGGGGCCATACGGATGGGGCGGTTCGGCTGAGGGCGTTGGCCGCCGGCGGTGGCGCCTGGGTGGGTGGGGGCCAGGAAGACCGCTATGTCGTTCTCCGTGCCCGGTAGCGGGCGTAGTTCGTGCCAGCCCAGGCGGTGGTACGTCGCCATGGTGGCCGTGGCCTTGCGGGCGGTGAGAAGCCAGGAGCGGGCCGCGGGGGCGTCCGTCGTGAGTTCGGTGAGGAGGCGGCGGCCCAGGCCGTTGGCCCGGGAGCGGCGGCGGACGGCCAGTTCGTCGACCTCCAGGGCGCCCATCAGGAGGTCGGTGACGCGCTCCGGGCCCAGCTGAGCGGTGACCTTGCCGTACGCCCGTGTCGTCGGGAACGGGTGCTGGGTCAGCCAGCCCGTGGCGAAGCCCTCGATGCCCGCCGCGGACTGGGAGACCGCCGCCCGGAAGCCGAGTCGCTGTGCATCAGTGGTGAGGCGGGTGCGGAAGTGACGAACGGATTCCTCGTCCTCGTTCCACGGTGGTGCCGTGAAGACCTCGGCGTACGCCTCGACCAGCGCATCAGCCAATCTCAGGACATTAGGCCCGTACCAGATCACCTGTGCGCTCCTCGGGTCGAAGCCTCCCTCAAGTATTGAATCTACGCGGGGATAGCCTCTTGGGACCGAGCTTTTCCTTAGCCAGGAGGTGCCTTATGGGTCGGATTCCGACGTCTGTTGTAGCCGCGAGCGGGCTTGTGGGTGGTTATGGCGTTGCCCGCTGGACCAAGCAGCGGCCGCTCGGCGGTGTGGCGCTGGCCGCCGCCGGGGCCGTGGCCGCGCGGCAGTGGGCGCGGTCGGCCGGGGCGGGGAAGGCCGCCGCGCTGAGCGGGCTGTACGTCGCCGCGTTCGCCGGGTCCCATCCACTCGCCAAGAAGGTCGGCGCCTGGCCGTCCGTCTTCGCCGTCGCCGGTGGGGTCGCCCTCGCCTCCTGGGCCGTCGAGCGCAAGGCCTGACCAGCGACCCACGGTTACGGGCCGGCTACCCCGGCCCGTAACCGTCCCCCCTTACGCCGACGCCTCCGTCAGACGCTTCAGCTCCGCCTCCGTCAGCGTCACGTCCGCCACCGCCAGCAGCGCCGGCAGCTGCTCCACCGTGCGCGCGCTCGCCAGCGGGGACGCGACCGTCGGCTGGGCGTTCAGCCAAGCCAGGGCCACCGTGGCGACCTCGGCGTCATGAGCCGCGGCCACCTCGTCCAGGGCCGCGAGGACGCGGCGGCCGCGCTCGGACTCCAGGTGCTTGCCGGCGCCCTCCGCCCGTGCGCTGTCCACGGTCCGGCCCGGACGGTACTTGCCGGTGAGGAAGCCCGAGGCCAAGGCGAAGTACGGGACGGCCGCCAGGCCGTGGCGGGCGGCGACGTCGGCCAGGTCGCCCTCGTACGTGTCGCGCGAGACCAGGTTGTAGTGGGGCTGGATCGCGGCGTACTTCGCGAGCCCGGATTCGTCGGAGAAGGCGAGGGCCTCGGCCAGCCGGTCCGCGGTGATGTTCGAGGCGGCGATCTCGCGGACCTTGCCCTCCTTCACCAGGGAGTCGAGGACCGTGATGAACTCCTCCACCGGCACCGACGGGTCGTCGAAGTGCGTGTAGTAGAGGTCGATGTAGTCCGTGCGCAGTCGCCGCAGCGATTCCTCGACGCCCGACTTGATGGCGTTCGCCGACAGCCCGCGCTTCTCGGGTTGGCCGCCGCCGACCTTGGTGGCGAGGACGATGTCGGCGCGGTTGCCGCGGGAGGCGAACCAATTGCCGATGACGGTCTCGGATTCGCCGCCCTCGTTGCCCGGGGCCCACACGGAGTAGATGTCCGCGGTGTCGATGAAATTGCCGCCCGCCGCGGCGTACGCGTCGAGGACGGCGAAGGACTCCGCCTCGTCGGCCGTCCACCCGAAGACATTGCCGCCGAGGGCGAGCGGGTGGACGGAAAGGTTGCCGATCTTCTTGTGAATGTCAGCCATGGGGACACACAACGCCCGGGCAGAAGCTCGTATTCCGTCCGGTTCCGATTCCGGAGCCGGTGCGCGCCCTCGCCGATTCTTTCAAGCCTCGGCCGTCACCGCCCCCGCCTCCGGGGTCGGCGGGTCCGGCGTCGACGGCTTCTTCGCCGTCGACAGCGGCTCCGCGATGTCCTCCAGCGAGCGGCCCTCCGCCGGGACGGCCAGGAACGCCGCCACCAGCCCGGCCAGGCACATCAGCGCCGCGCCGATCTGGAAGGCCAGGACCGTGTCGCCGACGACTCCGCTCCCGGTCAGCGAGGCGAAGAGCAGCGGGCCGCTGATGCCGCCGGCCGCCGTGCCCAGGGCGTAGAAGAAGGCGATCGCCATGGCCCGGGTCTCCATCGGGAAGACCTCCGACACCGTGAGGTAGGCGCTGCTCGCGCCCGCCGAGGCGAAGAAGAGGACGACGGCCCAGCAGGCGGTGAGGGTATTGGCGCTCAGATGTCCGCCGTCGAAGAGCGCGGCCGTGCCGAAGAGGAGCACGCCGGACAGCAAATAGGTCGACGAGATCATGATGCGGCGGCCGACGGTGTCGAAAAGCCTGCCGAGGAACAGCGGGCCGAGGAAGTTGCCGACCGCTATCACCGCGAAGAAGTAGCCGGTGCGGGACGTGGACACGTCGTAGAAGGTGGTGAGAATGGCCCCGAAGCCGAAGGTGATCGCGTTGTAGAGAAACGCCTGGCCGATGAAGAGCGCGAGGCCGAGAACCGCCCGTCGCCGGTACTGGGAGAAGACCGTGCGGGCGATCGTGCCGAAGCCGATGCTCTTGCGCTGGTGGATCGTGATCTGCCGCGTGGGTGGCGGCAGGACCTCGCCCTTCTCCATCTCGATGCGTTGCTCGATGGAGGCCACCAGCACTTCTGCCTCTTCGCCGCGGCCATGGATGAAGAGCCAGCGTGGACTTTCCGGCACATGGCGCCGTACGAGCAGGATGGCCAGGCCCAGAACGACGCCGAAGCCGAAGGTGATCCGCCAGCCGAGGTCGGCCGGGAAGATGTTCGTGTCCAGCATCAGGATCGACAGCAGCGAGCCGCCGATCGCGCCGAGCCAGAAGCTGCCGTTGATGATCAGATCCACCCGGCCGCGGTAGGTGGCGGGGATCAGCTCGTCGATGGCGGAGTTGATGGCCGCGTACTCACCGCCGATACCGAAGCCCGTCAGGAAGCGGAAGAGGAAGAACCACCACGTGGAGAAGGAGAACGCCGTCATCGCGGTCGCCGCCAGATAGACGGCGAGCGTGATCATGAAAAGCTTTTTACGGCCGAAGAGATCGGTCAGCCGCCCGAAGAAGAGCGCTCCGACGCAGGCACCAGCCACGTACAGCGCCGCCGCCAGGCCCGTGACCTGCCCCGAGGTGATGGACAGGCCGCTGTCCTTCTCGGACAGACGGCCGGCGATATTGCCGACGACCGTGACCTCCAGCCCGTCCAGGATCCAGACGGTGCCGAGGCCGATCACCACCGTCCAGTGCCACCGGGACCAGGGCAGCCGGTCGAGGCGGGCAGGCACTGAGGTGGTGATCGTCGCATTCGTCACACACCCCGAGTTCCCACCTGAACCTGAAGCATTCGTGGCAAAGGTGTGGTTATCGGGACCGATTATCGGCGTCGTGCGGGACAGGCAGTGGGCGTAGGGCTTCTACGTTCGTACGAGCCTTTCCCCGCCCATGCCCCTTACGAAACGCTCCGCGCCCCTTGCGGCTGCAGGGCCCCTTACGGCTGCAGGCCCCGGCCGCGCAGCCACGACAGCGGGTCGACCGGCGAGCCGCCGCCCGGCCGGGTCTCCAGGTGCAGGTGGGGGCCCGTGACGTTGCCGGTCGCGCCGACCCGGCCGATCACGTCGCCCGCCGAGACCTGGCCGGAGGTGACCACCATCGAGGAGAGGTGGCAGTACCAGATCTGGGTGCCGTCGTTCAGCGTCAGCACGACGCGGTAGCCGTACGCGCCCGCCCACCCCGCGCTGGTGATCGTTCCGCCGTCGACCGCCTTGACCGGGGTGCCGGTCGGGGCGGCGAAGTCCGCGCCGGTGTGGTTCGCGGACCACATGTCGCCGGCCTGGCCGAAGCCCGCGGTCAGCGTGTACGAGCCGACGGGGAGGGAGTAAGAGCCCGAGCTGTGGCCGCTGCCACCGCCCGAGGACTCCGACCCGCCGCCCCCGGGTTCGCTCGAAGATTCGTCAGAAGATTCGTTCGAAGACTTCTCTGCGGCCTTCTCGGCCGCCTTTTCCGCTTCCGCCTTCTTCTTCTCGGCCGCCGCCTCGGCTTCCGCCTTCTCCTTCTCGGCCGCGGCCTGCTCCGCCTTCTCGGCCGCCGCCTTCCGGTGGGCCTCGGCGGCCTTCTTCGCCTCGGCCTCGCGGGCCTCCTCGTCGCCGAGGTTCTGCTGGTGCTCGGCCTGCTGGAGGATGCGGGCGCGTAGCGCCTCGCCGGCGTCGGACGTGCCGCGGGCCGCCTCCTCGGCGGACAGTCCCGCCTGGGTCAGCGGCTGATCGGCACCGGGTGCCTGCGCCGCGGCGGGGCCGGAAGCGGCGTCCTTCTTCTTGTCGTCGTCATCCGCCAGCAGCGCGCCGAAGCCGGGGATGCTCTGGGCCACGTCGGGCACGGATATCGGCGCCGCCGGGCGGTCCTGGGCGGTCGCCATGCCGCCCGCGCCGACCGCCGCGATCACGCCGACGCCGAGGACCGCGCCACTGCGGGCCATCGTGCCGCCGCGCTGCTTGACGACGCGGTGTCTGCCACGGACCGGGGCGACGGACTCCGCGGTGGGGTTCCACACCTCCCCGGGCTCCGCGGCCGGCTCTGCGGCGGCCATGGGGTTCACGGTGGGCTCGACGGCGACGGCGGGCTCGGCCGCGGGCGTCAGAGGAGTCATGTACGCGGGCACGATCGAAGGCTCCGGCGCGTAGGACCCGTACGGCTCGGACGGCTCCGGCTGCTCGTACGACCCGTACGGCCCGTACGACCCGTAGGAACCATCGCCGGGGGCAGGCTTGTTGGACGCCACGAGGGCGACTCCTTTCCTTCCTTCTCGCCTACCGGGTTAGCTGACGGGTTCGGAACAGGAAGGTCTCCTACGGGCCGGAGTACGGCCCGATTCACCCCAAGTTTGGTGGTTCCCCGGTTCCCGGTTGTCGCTGGTGGTGCAGATGGTGCTGTGCCCGCGGGATTCGGCGAAGGCGCACGGTGCCGCCTCTTGCGGCGGCTGTGACGACCGCGCTGCGTTATCGAACGTTAATAGACATGGCTGGCGGATTCCAAGCCGAACGCCCGAACCCACCGGCTTTCGGGGCCTACTTCACAGGACACGCGGGTTTCCCCGGAGGCGAGTTACTGCGCGCTACCGGAACACCACGGAGTTGATCCCTCGTCAGGCCATATCGACGGCCCGCGCCGATTCAAGATCAATTACGGTCGTCGGAGGAACCGGCGGGAGAACCGGCAGCAGATCCGTGCGGGGAAGTGTGCGTCCGCGTGGACGTCACGGTCGCGGTGAGAGTGCCGCGCGCGACGGCCACGGGATGGTGGAAGCCGTCACCGCGCCGGATCGCCAGAAGGGCCATGTCGTCAGCCGTGTGCCCGCCCGAGTGGTGGGCCACGTCCGCGGCGAGGACGTCGAGGAGCGCGTCCGGGCTCCGGAACTGCCTGCCGCGCAACCGGTCCTGCGGGACGTAGAAGACGCCGTCCGCGTCCCGGGCCTCCGTCACCCCGTCGGTGAACAGCAGCAGCGTCGAACCCGCCGGGAACTCCCGCTCCTCCGCCCGGTCCGGCCACCCACCCAGGTCCCCCATGCCGAGCGGCAGCGCGGGCACCTCCGGGTACGTCTCGGCCACCCGCCCGTCCGCGTGCAGCAGCAGCGGGGGCGGGTGGCCGCGGTTCACCAGGCGCAGTGTGTTCGCCCCGGGCGGCACCTCCGCAAGTACCGCGGTGGTGAAGCCCTCGGACTGGTCCAGGTTGGCGCGCCGTCTGCCCTCCCGCCACAACGCGTGCTCCAGCCGGGCCGCGAGCGCCTCGAGCGTGCGCTCCTGCTCGGCGGCCTCCCGGAAGGCGCCGATCACCACCGCGACGGCCTCCACCGCGCCCAGTCCCTTGCCGCGCACGTCGCCGACGATCACGCGCACGCCGTGCGGGGTGTCCTGGACGGCGTAGAGGTCGCCGCCGATCCGGGCGTCGGCCTGGGCCGCCACATAGCGCGCGGCGACGCGCAGCCCGGCGATGCGGGCGGGCGGCGTCGGCAGGACCGCGCGCTGGGCGGCCTCGGCGATGCCGCGCGCGGAGGCGAGCTGCTGGTCGCCGTGGCGCACGATGCGGTTGAGACCGAGGGCGAGGAGGGAGACGGCCGTGACCGTGACGACCTCGGTCGCGGACTCGGCGGTGTCGTGGACGCGGTGGTACACCGCGAGGGTGATGGCCGCGCCCACGGCCGCCAGGGCGGTCGTCACGGTGGCGCGCAGGGACAGCAGGGCCGCCGCGACGAGGGGGGCGGAGCAGAAGAAGGGGGCGTAGGTGAAGCGGGGAGGGGTGAAGTAGTCGAAGGCGGCGCCGCCGACGATCAGGAGGGCCGGGAGCCATCTCGCTGCGCGGCGGGCAACTGTCCAGTGGGACTCCCCGCCGTTCCGCTGCGGCGGGTTCCACGGGGGGTTCGATGCCGGGCCTCGGGCCGGATCGCGGGCCGGGCCGCAGGCCGCCTCACGTGCCGGGTCGCGCGTCGAAGCCGACCCGGGCTCGCCTCGCTTCCCCACCGTGTTCTCTCCTGACGACCGGCCGTCCCGCGCGTATCCCCTCAGCCTCGCGCGTGCCGGAAGGGCAGGCGAGCGGGGATCCGCCGTCGGAGTGGGGCGGGGCCCGGATTCCGGGGGCCGCGGGCGCGTCCACAAACGCCGGACGGGCTGGATGTGGCTGAGCTCAGCCACATCCAGCCCGTCCGGCGTCAAAGACCGTCAGGTCACTCCGTACGCGTCACGCCGCGGACGGGCGACGGCCGCCGCCGCCCGTGCCGCCACCACCGCCGCCGCTGCGACGGCCACGGCCGACCGCGTTGCCCGGGCGGGTGCCGGAGCGGCGGGAGCCCTCCGTGCCGTTGCCGAAGCCACGGAACGGACGGCTGCCGCTGTTGCCCGAGCCGCCCGCGTTGGAGCCGGAGGCGTCCGTGCGGGTGCGGCCGCGGCCACCGCGGCTGCCGCGCGAGCTCGACGACTTGCCGGTGCTCTGCGGCTGGGCCGGGGCCGGGGGCGTGATGACGACCGGGACACCGCTGGGCTCGCGGGCGCCGGTGATGCGGGCGAGCTCCGGGTCGGTCGGGTACGTCTTGATGACGTTCGGCGTGATCTGGGCCGTGGTCATCATCCGGGACATCTCACGGCGCTGCTCGGGCAGCACGAACGTGACGACCGTGCCGGACTCGCCGGCGCGCGCGGTGCGGCCACCGCGGTGCAGGTAGTCCTTGTGGTCGGTCGGCGGGTCGATGTTCACGACGAGGTCGAGGCCGTCGATGTGGATGCCGCGCGCGGCGACGTTCGTCGCGACCAGGGCGGTGACCTGGTCGGTGCGGAACTGGTCCAGCGTGCGGTTGCGCTGCGGCTGGCTCTTGCCACCGTGCAGCGCGGCGGCCCGGACGCCCTCGGACAGCAGCTTCTTCACCAGGCGGTCGGCGCCGCGCTTGGTGTCCACGAACATGATCACGCGCCCGGCGCGGGCGGCGACCCGGGTGACGGAGTCCTTCTTGTCCTGGTCCGTCACGTGGAACAGGTGGTGGTCCATCGTGGAGACCGCGCCGACGGAGGCGTCGACGGAGTGCGTCACCGGGTCGGTGAGGAAGCGGCGGACGAGCCGGTCGACGTTGCGGTCGAGGGTCGCGGAGAACAGCATGCGCTGGCCGTCCGGGTCGACCTGGTCGAGCAGCTTGGTGACCTGCGGCAGGAAGCCCATGTCGGCCATCTGGTCGGCCTCGTCCAGGACCGTGATCCGCACGTCGCCGAGCTTGGCGTCACCGCGCTGGATGAGGTCGGCGAGGCGGCCGGGGGTCGCGACGAGCACCTCGGCGCCGCGCGCGAGGGTCTGCGCCTGGCGGCCGATGGACATGCCGCCGACGACCGTGGCGATCCGCAGGTTCACGGCGGTCGCGTACGGGCTGAGCGAGTCGGTGACCTGCTGGGCCAGCTCACGGGTGGGGACGAGGACCATGGCGAGCGGGCGCTTGGGCTCCGCCCGGCGGCCCGCGGTACGGGCGAGCAGCGCCAGGCCGAAGGCCAGGGTCTTGCCGGAGCCCGTGCGGCCGCGGCCGAGGACATCGCGGCCGGCGAGCGCGTTGGGCAGCGTCGCGGCCTGGATCGGGAACGGCTCGGTGACGCCTTCGCGGGTCAGCGTGGCGAGCAGGCCGTTCGGCATGTCCAGCGCGTCGAAGGTCTCGACGGGCGGCAGCGCGGGGGTGGTGCTGACCGGCATCTCGAACTCGCCCTGGAGGGGAGCGGCGGCGGGCTTGCGGCCCTTGGACTGGCCGCCACGGGGCTGACCGCCACGGGAGGACTGCGGGCCACGCGCGCGCGACGGGCGGGCGGAGCCGCCGTCGGCGGAGGACGAGCGGGCAGGGCGGGCTGAGCGGGTCATTCGGGGACCTTCCCTCAATGGGGTGGCACGCCCGAGATCAAGGACTTCGCATCGCGAGGCCGTCCGGGACGGACAGCGGCGGAAAAGCCTGGGCGCGCTGGTGCGGGGGCAACAATGGGGCCCGCACCCAGTGGTGCGGGCCCCATTGCGTTAATGCTCTATGCGATACCCGGTCGAGTCATCGGGCCGAAAGGCCTTTCCATCGACCGGGCGGGCATCCGATCGTCAGGCAGCGACGATGTTCTCGGCCTGCAGGCCCTTCTGGCCCTGCGTGACGTCGAAGGAAACCTTCTGGCCCTCGAGCAGCTCACGGAAGCCGGAGGAGGCGATGTTCGAGTAGTGGGCGAAGACGTCCGGGCCGCCGCCGTCCTGCTCGATGAAGCCGAAGCCCTTTTCAGCGTTGAACCACTTCACGGTGCCAGTAGCCATGTCTATCTCCTTGTGAATGGGATGGGCCCCACACCGGAATAGACCGGCAAAAACAAAAATGCGCCTTCGGTTACAAAACCGTCAGGCGCACACGAGTTCATGGGTACCACAACTGCAACTTGAAAGACCATAGCACACACAGGCGGCCCCCCGTAACCCCCACCGCCGCCCCGGTTTCCCGGGGTCCCGCCGCGGGCCGCCCGGCTACAGCTCCACGCCCTGCGCGCGGGCGTGCCGGTCCGCCGCCACCTCGGCCTCCGCCTCGTCGAGGTAGACCTCGCACACCAGCCGGCCGTCGGCCGTCAGATTGTGCTCCAGCTCCCAGAGGCTGACCTCGCCGCCGCCCTCCAGCAGGAACGCGTGCTCATAGAAGCGGCACCACGTCGCGTCCCGCCCGGCACCCCGCCGGCGCGGCTTGGTGATCAGCGCGATGTGGTGTCCGAGCGCCCCCTGGAGCAGCTCGCGCACCACCTCGCCGGGCCCGTCCGCGTTCTCCGCGCGGCGCAGCAGGCGGCGGGCGTGGTCGGGCGAGGCGTCGCAGACGTACTCCCGGTGGGGGCGCGTCGGCCCCATCGCGAGCAGCAGCTCCTCCGCCAGCCAGGCGGGCAGCTCCTCGGCCTCGGTGCCGGGGCCGATGCCGCCGCCGATCCGCTCGTGCACCCGGCGCTCGGCCTGGTCCAGTGCCTCCTCCCGGGCGTACACCTCGTAGAGGAAGCGGTCGTCCGGCCCGGTGTCGTGCTCCAGCTCGTACAGCAGCCGGCTGCTGCCGTCGGAGAGCAGGAAGACATGCCGGTAGGTGTTGCAGCGCAGCGGCCGCGGCTCGTCATTGCGCTGGCGGTACGAGCGCAGCTCCGACTGGTGCATGAGCGCGGTCCGCAGCCGGTCGAGCAGCGGCTCGTCGAGCTCGAACCCGTTCTGCGCCCGCTTCAGCAGCTCCTCCACCTGGTCGGCGGGCGTCGGCTCGCCGCCGCCCACCCCGGCCCGCGTCTCGCCCTCGCCCTCACCCGCTCGCGAATGCTCCACGTCTCCGCCTCCCGACCCTCGCCTCACCCACCCCGCGCACTTACCGTAGCGGCGCGAACACGCCTCGGGGGCGGGAATTTCACTAACTGAGCGCGGTTCAACGGGGTTTCGGACGGGAATAAGGGAAGAATGTCCGGGAAGGGGACGTACGCCCGGGCCGACCGCCAGGTCGCGCCACCCTCTCGCCACAACTCCCCGCCATACACAGGCAGTCACGCGGGAACCCGGCCGTCCGTCAGGAAACTCCCCTGGTCGCCGCCCTCGGAGCCCGCGAGGCCGGGCCGGGGCCCATGGCTCCCGCGTCGAGCGCGCCGCAGCCCGTCGAACGCCCCCGGTGGCCGCGCGACGGCCGCGCACGGCCCCGGGAACGACGGAGCGCCCCGCCCGGCAGGAGCCGGACGAGGCGCTCGACCGCAGGTCAGGGGGCGTCACCCCGACCCGCGTGCGGTAGGCCGTGTGGGACTCGAACCCACAACCAATGGATTAAAAGTCCACTGCTCTGCCAATTGAGCTAACGGCCCGCACCCCGCAGCATAGCCCGGCCGACCGCCGGAGCCCGAGTCGTATTCGCCGGGGCCGCGTCACGGATGTCGAAGGGGGCGTACGCAGAAGGGCCCGTACGGCACAAATGTGTCGTACGGGCCCTCAGATCAGCTGCGGTTATCAGCCGTTGCGCTTCCAGCGGGGCTTGTCGTCCCGGCGGCCGAAGGAGCCGGTGGCGGTGCCGCCACCACGGTGGTCGTCACGACGGCCGGCCGGACGGTCGCCACCGGAGCGGTAGCCGCCGGTCGAGGGGCGGTCGTCACGACGGTCGCGGTTGAACGGGCGGTCGCCGCCGCCGGAGCGGAAGCCGCCGCCGGAGGCCGGGCGGTCGCCACCGGAGCGGAAGCCACCGGAGGGGCGGTCGTCACGGCGGAAGCCGCCACCGGAGCGGTCGTCACGACGGTCGTCGCGACGGAAGCCACCACCGGCGGGACGCTCGTCACGACGCTCGTCACGACGGAACCCACCCGACGGACGGTCGCCACCGGAACGGAAACCACCGGAGGGGCGGTCATCGCGGCGGAAGCCGCCACCGGAGCGGTCGTCACGACGGTCGTCGCGACGGAAGCCACCACCGGCGGGACGCTCGTCACGACGCTCGTCACGACGGAACCCACCCGACGGACGGTCGCCACCGGAACGGAAACCACCGGACGGACGGTCGTCACGGCGGAAGCCACCGGACGGACGGTCGTCGCGACGGAAGCCACCCGAAGAGCGGTCGTCGCGGCGGTCGTCGCGGCGGAACCCGCCGGAGCGGTCGTCACGACGGTCGTCACGGCGGAAGCCGCCCGAGGAACGGTCGTCACGGCGCTCGTAGTTGCCACGCTCGTCACGCGGGGTCGACGCGGACTGCGCGGGCACGGCGGCGGCGGCCTCTTCGGCCTTGGCCTCGTTGGCAGCGGCCTCGGCCGCGGCGGCCACGGCGGCCTCCGGGTCCTCGCCACGCTCACGGGCGGCGCGCGCCACGAGGCGGTCGGCCTCCTCGCGGAGCTCGGTGGCACGGCGCTGGACGCGCTCCACCTGGCGGTTGAGGTCCTGGAGCTCGCGCTCGGCCTGCTTGGCGGCGTTGGCCGCGGAGTCGGCCTGGACCTCGGTGAGCGAACGCGCACCGGTGATCTTGGCGACGTCCTCGTCGAAGGCGCCGGCGCCACCGACGATGTGGCGCGAGGCGTCGACGCCCGCGTCCTCCATCAGACGGAAGATCTGCTTGCGCTGGTGCGGCAGGGCCAGGGAGACGACCGTGCCGGACTTGCCGGCGCGGGCCGTACGGCCGGAGCGGTGCAGGTAGTCCTTGTGGTCACCGGCGGGGTCGACGTTCAGCACGAGGTCGATGCCGTCGACGTGGATGCCGCGCGCGGCGACGTCGGTGGCGACGAGGACGTTGACGTGGCCGCCCTTGAAGTCCTCCAGCACGCGGGTACGCGCGCCCTGGGTCATGCCGCCGTGCAGCGCGTCGGCGCGGACACCGGAGTCGAGCAGCTGCTCGGCCACGCGGTCGGCACCCAGCTGGGTACGGACGAAGATGATCGTGCGGCCCTTGCGGGCGGCGATGGCGGCCGTGACCGGCGCCTTGTCCTTCGGCTTCACGACGAGGACGTGGTGCGTCATCGTGGTGACCGCGCCCTGGGCCGCGTCCACCTCGTGGGTGACGGGGTTGACCAGGTAGCGCTTGACGAGGGTGTCGATCTCGTTCTCCAGCGTCGCGGAGAACAGCAGACGCTGACCACCGGACGGGACCTGGTCGAGGATCTCGGTGACCTCGGGCAGGAAGCCCATGTCGGCCATCTGGTCGGCCTCGTCGAGGACGGCGACCTGGACCTTGTCGAGCTTGGCGGCACCGCGGTTGATGATGTCGCGCAGACGGCCCGGGGTGGCGACGAGGATGTCGACGCCGCGCTCCAGGGCGTAGATCTGGTTCCCCATCGACGTACCGCCGCAGACGACCTTCATCTTCAGGCCGAGCACGTCACCGTACGGCTGGAGGGCGTCGGCGACCTGCATCGCCAGCTCGCGGGTCGGGGTGAGGATCAGACCGCGGGGGCTCTTCTTCTCGGTGTGGCCACCGGAGAGGACCGTCAGCAGCGGCAGACCGAAGGAGAGGGTCTTGCCGGAGCCGGTGCGGCCACGGCCGAGGATGTCCTTGCCGGCCAGGGCGTCCGGGATGGTCGCGGCCTGGATCGGGAAGGGCGTGGTCACGCCGTTCTGCGCGAGCTTGCGGACGATGGCCTCGTCCAGACCGAGGTCGGCGAAGGTGACCGTCGGCTCGGCGTCCGCGTCGTCGGAGTCGGCGGCGACGTCGGTGTCGACATCGGCGACAGCGTCGATGACGGGGGCGTCGGTGAGGGTGTCGGGGGTGGTGTCAGCGGCAGCCTCGACAACGATCTCGTCGTTCTCGGGCATGACGGTCTGCTCAGTGGAAATGGACATGCGAAATGCGAAACCTTCCGGAGTTTCGGCACGCGCCCAAGCTCCGTGTCGGCTTCACAAATGACCGCCTCGATGCGGTCAGCCACGGCAAGGTAAGGAACGCGCCACACGGCGCGCTTCTATCAGGCGCCGGGCAAATGGGATCAAACGATCTACCACCATACGCACCCACCACCACATCGCGCAAGTCCCCTCCGGCGGGATACCTCGAATGGGCATTCGAAGCGATGGCGTGCACCCCTCCTGACCTGCCATTTCATCCCCGCATCAGCATCCGCGCCTACGACTGCGAGGCGGCTACGAGGCGGCTACGAGGCGACCGGACCCGCCTGCGGAGCCGGCTGCGGAGCGGGCGGGGTCGTCTCCGCGGGAGGCGTCGGCGCGGGCGGCGAGGGCGGGCTGCTCGGCGGCTGCGAAGCCGGCTGGGACGGCGCCGACGGCCGCCCGGGGTGCGGTTCCGTGCCCGGCCCCGGGCCACCCGGCGGTTTCGACCGCTCCCCCGGCTTGCCCGGCTTCCCCGCGGGCGGCGACGCCCCGGCCGACCCGGCGGACGGGGAAGGGGAGGAGGACGCCGCGGACGCCCCCTTGGCCGCGGGGCTCCCGCTCGCGCCGTGCGGCACCTTCGCGCCCGGCCTGCCCGGCCGACCGTCCACCGCCGGCAACCCGCCGTCCGGCCGGGTCCCCACCTCGCGCTGCTTGCCCGAGCCCGAGGGCGTCGCCCGGTCCGGGTCGCTCACGCTCATGCAGCCGCCGAGGGCCAGCGCCGCGACGGTCACGGCGGCGATACGGGTGAACGTCACGGCTGACGCCAGGGCTGGCTTTGCGGGCATGAGCGGGACCGCCTTCGGGTCGCGGGGGGACAGGCCCCCTGCCCAACTGGCCCCGCCCCGCCCAGGACACGCGCGGCGCGCCGCCACCCGACCGGCGTAGCGCGCCCGGCACCCGTCCCCGTCAGCCGTAGCCGAGGGCGTGCAGCCGCTCGTCGTCGATCCCGAAGTGGTGCGCCACCTCGTGAACAACAGTCACTTCCGTCTCCTCCACGGCCTCTTCCCGGGTCTCGCACATCCGCAGCGTCGGCCCCCGGTAGATCGTGATGCGGTCCGGCAGCACTCCCGCGTACCACTCACCGCGCTCGGTCAGCGGCGTCCCCTCGTAGAGGCCGAGCAGCTCCGGGTCCTCCGCCGGCGGCTCGTCCTCCACGAACACCGCGACGTTGTCCATCAGCCGCGTCAGCTCCGGCGGGATGCGGTCCAGGGCTTCGGCGACCAGTTCCTCGAACTCCTCGCGCGTCATCTCCAGCACGCTCGCCATTGTCCGCCAACGGTGCGCCGGGCGCTGTACCTCGGCGGGCACTTCCGGGGATCTTCCGGCCGCGCCGCACCCCCGGCCCGGCCCCGCCGCGAAGGCTCAGGGAAACCGTTTTGGCGTTCCCTCCCTCCATCCCATATGCTTCTCACGTCCCCGACGCGCTGCAAAGCGCCCAGGTGGGCCATCAGCCCTCATCGTCTAGTGGCCCAGGACGCCGCCCTTTCAAGGCGGTAGCACGGGTTCGAATCCCGTTGGGGGCACGCAATACCGTGTGCGAGACTAGTGCTCGCACATTGCAAGGTCCTGTGGAGCAGTTTGGAGTGCTCGCCACCCTGTCAAGGTGGAGGCCGCGGGTTCAAATCCCGTCAGGACCGCTGCGGCTCGTAAGAGCTGCGTGGCTGGGTAGCTCAGTTGGTACGAGCGATCGCCTGAAAAGCGATAGGTCGCCGGTTCGACCCCGGCCCCAGCCACGGTGAGGCCCCCGTCTTCGACGGGGGCCTCAGTCTTTTCCGGGATCTTCCCCGGACCTTCGGGGCCGGCCCCGGTCCCCGTGCGCGGCGCGAGCTCCGGCGCGCACCAGGCAAAGAACTTTCCCCGCCTAAATGCGTTCGCCGCTTCGCGACCGCTGGTGCGATCCTGGACTTCGTATGTCTACGCAGCCTGCCCCCGCCACCGCCGCCGGCCTCGCCGCCCGCCTGCCCGAGCTGACGCTGCGCGATCAGCAGCGGCTGGGCCGCCGGCTCGACGGCGCGCGCCGCATCCGTAAGCCCGAAGCCCGAACGGCCGTACTGGCCGAGATCGCGGCCGATCTCGACACCGCCGAACTGCGCGTCGCCAACCGCCGCGCGGCCGTGCCCGAGATCACCTACCCCGAACAGCTGCCGGTCAGCCAGAAGAAGGACGAGATTCTCGAAGCGATCCGCGACCACCAGGTCGTGATCGTCGCGGGCGAGACCGGCTCCGGCAAGACCACCCAGATCCCGAAGATCTGTCTGGAGCTCGGCCGCGGGGTCAAGGGCCTCATCGGCCACACCCAGCCCCGCCGGATCGCCGCGCGCACCGTGGCGGAGCGGGTCGCCGAGGAGCTGCGCACCCCGCTCGGCGAGGCGGTGGGCTGGAAGGTCCGCTTCACCGACCAGGTCGGTGGCGAGACGCTCGTGAAGCTGATGACCGACGGCATCCTGCTCGCCGAGATCCAGACGGACCGCGAGCTGCGCCAGTACGACACGATCATCATCGACGAGGCGCACGAGCGCAGCCTCAACATCGACTTCATCCTGGGCTACCTCGCCCAGCTGCTGCCCCGTCGCCCCGACCTCAAGGTCGTCATCACCTCGGCGACGATCGACCCGGAGCGCTTCTCCCGCCACTTCGGGGACGCCCCGATCGTGGAGGTCAGCGGGCGTACGTACCCCGTCGAGGTGCGCTACCGGCCGCTGCTGGAGGAGGACTCCAGCGACCCCGACCGCGATCAGATCACCGCGATCTGCGACGCCGTCGACGAGCTCCAGCGCGAGGGCGACGGCGACATCCTCGTCTTCCTCTCCGGCGAGCGGGAGATCCGGGACACCGCCGACGCGCTGGAGAAGAAGAAACTGAGGTTCACGGAGGTGCTGCCGCTGTACGCGCGGCTGTCGCACGCCGAGCAGCACCGGGTCTTCCAGCGCCACAGCGGCCGTCGCATCGTCCTCGCGACGAACGTGGCGGAGACGTCGCTGACCGTGCCGGGCATCCGGTACGTCATCGACCCGGGCTCGGCCCGTATCTCGCGCTACAGCCATCGCACCAAGGTGCAGCGGCTGCCGATCGAGCCGGTCAGCCAGGCGAGCGCCAATCAGCGCAAGGGCCGCTGCGGCCGTACGTCGGACGGCATCTGTATCCGGCTCTATTCCGAGGACGACTTCCTCTCCCGGCCGGAGTTCACCGACGCGGAGATCCTGCGGACGAATCTGGCCTCCGTCATCCTCCAGATGACCGCCGCCGGCCTCGGGGACATCGAGAAGTTCCCGTTCATCGACCCGCCGGACCGGCGCAACATCAAGGACGGTGTCGACCTCCTCCAGGAGCTGGGGGCGATCGACCCCAAGGAGAAGGACCACAAGAAGCGGCTCACCCCGCTCGGCCGCAAGCTCTCGCAGCTGCCGCTGGACCCCCGGCTGGCCCGGATGGTCCTGGAGGCCGACCGCAACGGCTGTGCGCGCGAGGTCATGGTCATCGCCGCCGCGCTGTCCATCCAGGATCCGCGCGAGCGGCCCTCAGAGAAGCAGCAGCAGGCGGACCAGCAGCACGCCCGGTTCAAGGACGAGACGAGCGACTTCCTCGCCTTCCTGAACCTGTGGCGCTATGTGCGCGAGCAGCAGAAGACGCTGTCGTCCTCGGCCTTCCGCCGGATGTGCAAGTCGGAGTTCCTGAACTATCTGCGGATACGTGAGTGGCAGGACATCTACAGCCAGCTGCGTACGGTCGCGAAGACGATGGGCATCCAGTTCGCGGAGGGCGACGCGGCGCCCGACCACATCCATCAGTCGCTGCTGGTGGGTCTGCTGTCCCACATCGGCCTCAAGGACACCGAGAAGAACGAATACCTCGGTGCCCGCAGCGCGAAGTTCGCGGCGTTCCCGGGCTCGGCGCTGTTCAAGAAGCCGCCGCGCTGGATCATGTCGGCGGAGCTGGTGGAGACCTCGCGGCTGTGGGCGCGGGTCAACGCGAAGATCGAGCCTGAATGGATCGAGCCGCTCGCCCAGCACCTGGTGAAGCGCACGTACAGCGAGCCGCACTGGGAGCAGAAGCAGGCGGCCGTGATGGCCTACGAGCGGGTGACGCTGTACGGCGTGCCGATCGTGGCCCAGCGGAAGGTGAACTACGGGCGGATCGACCCGGAGACCAGCCGTGATCTCTTCATCCGCAACGCCCTGGTCGAGGGCGACTGGCGAACCCATCACCAGTTCTTCCACGACAACCGCAAACTGCTCGGCGAGGTCGAGGAGTTGGAGCACCGCGCCCGGCGTCGCGACATCATGGTCGACGACGAGACGCTCTTCGACTTCTACGACCAGCGGCTGCCCGAGCACGTAGTCTCGGGTGCGCATTTCGACTCCTGGTGGAAGCACAAGCGGCGCGAGGAGCCGGAGCTGCTCAATTTCGAGCACTCCATGCTCATCAATGAGAACGCCGAGGCGGTCACCAAGGACGACTATCCGGATTCCTGGCGGCAGGGCCGGCTGAAGTTCAAGGTCACGTATCAGTTCGAGCCGGGCGCGGACGCGGACGGTGTGACCGTCCATGTGCCGCTCCAGGTGCTCAACCAGGTCTCGGCCGAGGGCTTCGACTGGCAGATCCCCGGCCTCCGCGAGGATCTGGTGACCGAGCTGATCCGCTCCCTCCCGAAGCCGATCCGGCGGAACTACGTCCCGGCGCCGAACTACGCCAAGGCGTTCCTGGACCGGGCCGTGCCCCTGCAGGAGCCGCTGGCCACGACGCTGACGCGGGAGCTGCAGCGGATGGTGGGCGTACGGATGGAGCCGGAGGACTTCGACTTCGGCAAGGTCCCCGACCACCTGAAGATCACCTTCCGGATCATTGACGAGCGCAAGCGGAAGATCGCGGAGGACAAGGACCTCGAGGCGCTGCGGATCCGGCTCAAGCCGAAGACGCAGGCCGCGATCACCAAGGCCTTCGAGCAGGCCTCCGTGACCACGTCGGGCGACGCGGGCGGCTCGCGCGGCCCGGAGCAGCGCTCGGGGCTGACCCAGTGGACGATCGGGACGCTGCCGCGCACCTTCGAGACCCGGCGGGCGGGTCAGCCGGTGAAGGCGTATCCGGCGCTGGTGGACGAGGGCACGTCGGTGGCGGTGCGACTCTTCGACACCGAGCCGGAGCAGCGCGAGGCGATGTGGGCCGGCACCCGTCGGCTCATCCTGCTCAATCTGCCGTCCAACCCCGCGAAATTCGCCCAGGACAAGCTGAACAACCAGCAGAAGCTCGCCCTGTCGCGGAATCCGCACGGTTCCATCCAGGCCCTTTTCGACGACTGTGTGTCCGGTGCCGCCGACAAGCTGATCGCGGCGCACGGCGGGCCCGCGTGGGACGAGGAGTCCTTCCGCAAGCTCTTCGACGCCGTGCGGGCGGACATCGTCGACGCGACGCTGGACGCCATCCGCAAGGTCCGGGAGGTGCTGGCCGCCTGGCAGGCGTGCGAGCGCCGGCTGAAGGACACCAAGTCGCTCGTGCTGGTCCCGTCCGTCGCCGACGTCAAGGAGCAGCTGGCCGATCTCGTGCGGCCCGGCTTCGTGACCGCCCACGGCGTCCGCCGGCTGCCGGATCTGCTCCGGTATCTGGTGGCGGTCGACCGGCGGCTGACGCAACTGCCCACCAACGCCGAGCGGGACCGCACCCGGATGGCGAAGGTGCACGAGATGCGCGACGAGTACCTCTGGCTCCTGGAGCAGTTCCCCAAGGGCCGGCCCGTGCCGCAGGAGGCGCGGGACATCCGCTGGATGATCGAGGAGCTGCGGGTCAGCTACTTCGCACACGCGCTGGGCACGGCTCATCCGGTGTCGGACAAGCGGATCGTGAAGGCCATCGACGCGCTGGCGCCGTAGGCGCCGGTGTGCCGGGAAGCCGGTCCGGGGCCCCCTTCGGAAGTCCGTCGGGGGCCCCGGGGACGGCACTTCGGACCGGGTCCGCGGATTCACCCCGGATCGGGTTCGACCGCACCCCCTGACCTGCTGTAGAGTCTGTTTCGCAGCACCGCGAAGGCGGGAAAGCAAAGCAAGGTCCTGTGGAGCAGTTTGGAGTGCTCGCCACCCTGTCAAGGTGGAGGCCGCGGGTTCAAATCCCGTCAGGACCGCATCAAGGTAAGGCCCGCACTCTTCACGGAGTGCGGGCCTTACTGCTTGTGCGGGCCCGGCAGACCATCGAGCGGCCAATCCCGTCAGGACCGCATCGCGGCAAGGCGCGTGTCCCTAGAGTGGGGGCGGGCCCCGCCGGAGGACCTCATCGGCGCGTGGCCCAGATCCCCCTAAGGATCCGGGCCTTCTTGCGTTCGACCTTGACTGCGACACGTGCCAGGGGTACCCGTAGCAGTGGAGGAGGTGCCGCACTCCATGACGAAGACCCGGACCGGATCCGAGCGGACCGAGCGCATCAGGCATGAGACGAGGGCGCTGCTGCGTGCCCACCTCTCGGCCGCCTCGGGGTACCGCCACCTGACCAGACACTGCCCCGTGTGCCACCGGCTCCTGAGGCTCGCCCAGGAGGCCGGCAGCGGCGCGGGCGACGAGCCCTGCGCACGGGCCGAGGGCGTCGCCGAGCACGACACCCAGCGCGACACCGAGCGTGATGCCGAGGGCGCGGCCGGCGCCGGGGGGTGACGGGCCGGTCGGCCGGGGACGAAAGTCCCTCTTTCCGGTGACCAACGGCGGCTGCCGCGACGGCAGTCGAATGCCAGGGTGGAAGCCGGGTTTCTCTACCGCAGCGGTACGGGGAGTGACAAGCACGTCGCGATGTGACGGGAGTCACCGAAGGAGTTTCCGGAGTGAGGGAACTTACCCCCCACCTACACCGGGTCAATTTAATATGTGCAATTGCACCACCCCCCGAAAGAGTCGCGCTTCTCCCGGGCGTTCCGTCAGGGGTTCACCCCGAACCTGCTGTGATCCCTCTGTGGGCCCGCTACGACGCCCCTGTGCGCCTCTACGGCCCCACCCTCCCGACGGCAGGCGGACGGGCCCGGCGGAGAGCATAAAAAAGATCGCGCTGGACCCGGCGGAGTCCAGCGCGATCGACGACGCACCCAAGTCGGTGGGCATGGAGCCTGTTGGGGCAGGCGTCCAGTCGTTTGTAGCCAGGTGGTGCTTGGGCGAAAGCCGGGTTGGGGGCCCCGGAAAACGCCCGGTTATGCCTTTGTTCAGGCCTCGCTACGCTGCTGCGGAATGCCCGCCAGCAGCGCGCGGACCTCCGCTTCGCGGTATCGCCGGTGTCCTCCGAGCGTGCGGATGGACGTGAGCTTGCCTGCCTTGGCCCAGCGCGTGACCGTCTTCGGGTCCACGCGGAACATCGTGGCAACCTCAGCCGGGGTCAGCAGCGGCTCGGCATCAGGGGTGCGAGCGGTCATGAGCGGCCTCCTCGGGAGAACCGAACCATCACGTCGGTTCTTTCCTCTAAATTCTGCACCTTGACCCGCGTTGCCCGAAATGGCGGACGCGGGCCGAGTCGGTTATAGGACGAACGGCTTGTCCTCGGCACTACAACTACACCATCTGTCCAGCCACGTCGGCCAAACCGATGGAATTGCCCTCTCAGGTGTTCAACCTCGACGGAAGCCGATGGACCATGTCATAGCGGACAGTCACGTCACCGTGACGATCAGTCACAGCGGGATCAGGGGTCACCAGACCCGCCAATGGGGGCAATACCGAGCTATCCGCCCATACTTGGACGGAAGGAGTCCTTCCCGGACTCCTTGTCCTATTTTGCCACGAGGGTGGGCGATGGGCGCAAGACCTGACGTAAGTGCGTTAGGTCACGGTTGCCGCAATGGCCCGGATCGGGACCTAGGTCCTGCCGCATCGGCCCCAGCGATCTCCAGACGCCCCAGCAGCCCCGGCAGTTCCCGCTTCCGGAAATCTCAGTTGGCGTATTGCCGGTCCCGCACGGCGCGCCAGCGCTCAGTGAGCCGCTCGTACGCCGCGCCCGCCCGCGCGCCGTCCCCGTCACGCAACGCCGCCAGGCCTTCCGCCGTGTCGGCGGCGGAGTGATCGTCGGCGAGACACGGCTCGGGCACCAGATGGACCAGACCGCCGTAGTCGAGCTCCACCAGCGAGCGCGGATGGAACTCCTCCAGCCAGCGCCCCACTTCCACCAGGCCGTCGATCAGCGGCCCTTCCTCGATGGCGTCCTTGAGCGTCCGCAGGGCCCGTGCGACCCGCCGCCGGGCCTGCACCATGGGCGTGCGGTAGCGCAGGACCGGAGCCGGCCCCGCCGGGGGGCCGGGCTCGCCCTTGGCGTACTCGCGCTCCTCGTCCGCGAAGAGCACGAACCAGCGCAGCGGCACCTGCCAGGTCGCCGTCTTGATCCACGGCCGGGCGTCCGGGTTGTGCTCCTGCCAGCGCTCGTAGTCCGCCTCCGCCTGCCTGCGGACCACCGGCGGCAGCACGGCGTCCAGGACGGGGGCGGGGAATCGCTCGGCCAGCTCCTCCAGCGCCAGCCAGCCGCGTAGCCGGGTCCGCCAGGGGCAGACGCACAGCACGCCGTCCTGCAGGGCGATGAAGGCCTCGCCGCTCTCGTGCACCGGAACGGGCACGGGCGGGGTGGGCAGCAAGTCGGCCAGCGACCGGCGCAGTTCGTCCTGGGCGCCGGGAAGCTTCCCGCGCCGTGCGTACCGCACCCAGTGCGTACGCTCCGGCTCGGGGAACGCGCCGAGCGGTTCGTAGACCCGTAGGTAGGCCGCGTACGGGACAGTCACCGATGACGCCAGTCGCAACGCTCGCTCCCTCAAGCCGAAGGACACCCGGGGAGCGCCGGTGACCTCCCCGTACTGTCCAGATCGTCCCATGTCGTCGCAGCCCGGGAGAGTGATCCTCCGCACCACACCGATCAGCCGGGCCGGGAGGTCTTACTCTCTTGCCAACCGGCCCTCCCCCACCCCTCGGAGGGCGACCTCCGCGACATATGGAGTCACCACAGTGACTGACGTACGTCCCACCTCCGGCGCCGAAGGCGTACTGCACACCCTGTTCCACTCGGACCAGGGCGGCCACGAGCAGGTTGTGCTGTGCCAGGACCGCGAGAGCGGCCTGAAGGCCGTCATCGCCCTGCACTCCACCGCCTTGGGCCCGGCCCTCGGCGGCACCCGCTTCTACCCGTACGCCTCCGAGGAGGAGGCGGTGCGGGACGCGCTCAATCTGTCGCGCGGCATGTCGTACAAGAACGCGCTGGCGGGGCTCGATCACGGTGGCGGTAAGGCAGTGATCATCGGTGACCCCGATCTGATCAAGACCGAACAACTCCTGCTCGCCTACGGCCGGTTCGTGGCCTCCCTCGGTGGGCGGTATGTCACGGCTTGCGATGTCGGCACCTACGTCCAGGACATGGACGTGGTCGCCCGCGAGAACCGCTGGACCACCGGCCGCTCCCCCGAGAACGGCGGCGCCGGCGACTCCTCCGTCCTCACCGCCTTCGGTGTCTTCCAGGGCATGCGGGCCGCCGCGCAGTCCCAGTGGGGCGAGCCGACGCTGCGCGGCCGCCGGGTCGGCGTCGCGGGCGTCGGGAAGGTCGGCCACCACCTCGTCGAGCATCTGGTGGAGGACGGCGCGGAGGTCGTGATCACGGACGTCCGCGCGGAGGCCGTGGAGCGGATCACCGCCCGGCACCCCCAGGTCACCGCCGTCGTCGACGCCGACGTACTGATCCGTACGCCGCTCGACGTCTACGCGCCCTGCGCACTCGGCGGCGCGCTGAACGACGACACGGTGGCCGCCCTCACCGCCACCGTCGTCTGCGGCGCGGCCAACAACCAGCTCGCCCACCCGGGGGTGGAGAAGGACCTTGCGGACCGCGGCGTCCTCTACGCCCCGGATTACGTGGTGAACGCGGGCGGCGTGATCCAGGTCGCGGACGAGCTGCACGGCTTCGACTTCGACCGGGCGAAGGCCAAGGCGACCAAGATCTTCGACACGACGCTGGCCATATTCGACCGGGCCAAGGCGGACGGCATCCCGCCGGCCGCGGCCGCGGACCGGCTCGCCGAGCAGCGGATGGCGGACGCCCGCGCCGCCGTCACGGGGCGGACCGCCCCGTAGCCCGTCCGGGCGCCGACCAAGATCGGCCGGACAGGCTGTCGGCGCCCGTACAGCGGTCCCCACAGACCCGCCGTTCGGAGGTGGTGAGGGAGAGATCTCTCACCACCCCTCGGCGGGTCGGCGCACAAGACACGTTAAAATCGCAGCTGACCAGCGGGGACGGGGCTCCCTGCGGGTTGTGCTCCGTGCCACGTCATGCGGGCGACGTACCGTATGGCCGCGGAAGCAGGTACCGTTGAAGCCCTACAGGCCGGACTTCCCAGCGGGAGTCCGCTCTGACTCATGAACGTGAACGCGTTGACTCTGGGGCCGTCGAGCCCCGTCACTGAGGGGGTCGAGCCATGGGGCGCGGCCGGGCCAAGGCCAAGCAGACAAAGGTCGCCCGCCAGCTGAAGTACAACAGCGGCGGGACCGACCTCTCACGTCTGGCCAATGAGCTGGGCGCATCGCCGGCGAAGCAGCCGCTGCCAAGCGAGCCGCTCGAAAAGGACGATGAGCTGGACGACGATCCGTACGCTCAGTACGCGGATCGTTACAACGACGAAGAGGACGAGGACGAGCAATCGCCCGAGACCTATCGTCGCCGCGCTTGACGCTGTAACTCCCACCGACCCGGTCCAGGGCATGCCCCGGACCGGGTTCTGTGCTGCTCGGAACCGGTAACGCACCGGTAGCGAGACCGGCGACGGGCCGGGGGCGGGGCCGTGGCCCCGCCCGCTCGGCGAGCCGATCAGCTCGCGTAGTCCCCGGTCAGCGCCACCGGCTCGGCGTGGTCGCCGCGCTCGGTGATCTCTCCCGCGACCCAGGACTCCACGCCCCGGTCGGCGAACGTCGCCAGGGCCACGTCCACGGACTCCTGCGGCACGACGGCCATCATGCCGACGCCCATGTTCAGGGTCTTCTCCAGCTCCAGCCGCTCCACGCCGCCGAGCTGTCCCACGAGGTCGAAGACCGCGCCCGGTGCCCAGGTCGACCGGTCGACGCTCGCGTGCAGCCCGGCCGGGATGACCCGGGCCAGGTTGTTGGCGAGGCCGCCGCCGGTGATGTGCGAGAAGGCGTGCACCTCGGCCGTGCGGGTGAGGGCGAGACAGTCCAGCGAGTAGATCTTGGTGGGCTCCAGCAGCTCCTCGCCGAGGGTGCGGCCGAACTCCGGAACCTCGCGGTCCAGCTCCCAGCCGGCCCGGTCGAAGAGCACATGGCGGACCAGTGAGTACCCGTTCGAGTGAAGTCCGGACGACGCCATCGCGATGACGACGTCACCCTTTCGAATGAGGTCGGCGCCCAGGACCCGGTCGGCCTCGACCACGCCCGTGCCGGCGCCGGCCACATCGAAGTCATCGGCGCCCAGCAGCCCCGGGTGCTCGGCCGTCTCGCCGCCGACGAGGGCACAGCCCGCGAGGACACAGCCCTCGGCGATGCCCTTGACGATGGCCGCGACCCGCTCGGGGTAGACCTTGCCGACGCAGATGTAGTCGGTCATGAAGAGCGGCTCGGCGCCGCACACCACGAGGTCGTCCACGACCATGCCGACCAGGTCGTGGCCGATGGTGTCGTAGACCCCCATCCGCCGGGCGATGTCGACCTTCGTGCCGACGCCGTCGGTCGCGGAGGCGAGCAGCGGGCGCTCGTAGCGCTTGAGGGCGCTGGCGTCGAAGAGACCGGCGAATCCGCCGAGGCCGCCGACGACCTCCGGGCGGGTGGCCTTCTTCACCCACTTCTTCATGAGCTCGACGGCGAGATCGCCGGCTTCGATGTCGACGCCCGCGCTTGCGTAGCTGGCACCAGTGGTCTCAGGCATAGCTGGGAACTTTCGTGTCGCGTTCGGTACTACGGAGGCGATTACGGGCGACGGAGCGCGTCGGCGGCGTCGGTGCCACCGGCCAGCTCCGACTCCAGCAGCTGCTTTCCCAGCAGCTCGGGGTCGGGCAGCGGCATCGGGTACTCGCCGTCGAAGCAGGCACGGCAGAGGTTCGGCTTGGCGATGGTGGTCGCCTCGATCATGCCGTCGATGGAGATGTACGCGAGCGAGTCCGCGCCCAGCGACTTGCCGATCTCCTCGACCGTCATGCCGTTGGCGATCAGCTCGGCGCGGGTGGCGAAGTCGATGCCGAAGAAGCACGGCCACTTCACCGGGGGCGAGCTGATCCGGATGTGCACCTCGGCGGCACCGGCCTCGCGGAGCATCCGGACCAGGGCGCGCTGGGTGTTGCCGCGGACGATGGAGTCGTCGACGACCACGAGGCGCTTGCCGCGGATGACTTCCTTGAGCGGGTTGAGCTTGAGCCGGATACCGAGCTGGCGGATGGTCTGGCTCGGCTGGATGAAGGTCCGGCCGACGTAGGAGTTCTTGACCAGGCCCGTGCCGTACGGAATGCCGCTGGCCTCCGCGTAACCCACGGCGGCCGGGGTGCCGGACTCCGGGGTCGGTATCACCAGGTCGGCTTCGACCGGGGCCTCGGCCGCGAGCTTGCGGCCCATCTCGACCCGGGAGAGGTAGACGTTGCGGCCCGCGATGTCGGTGTCGGGGCGCGCGAGGTAGACGTACTCGAAGACGCAGCCCTTGGGCCGGGCTTCCGCGAACCGGGAGGTCCGTACGCCGTTCTCGTCGATGGCGACCATTTCGCCGGGCTCGACCTCGCGTACGAAGGAGGCGCCGCAGATGTCGAGGGCGGCGGTCTCGGAGGCCACCACCCAGCCGCGCTCCAGTCGGCCGAGGACCAGCGGGCGGATGCCCTGCGGATCACGGGCCGCGTACAGCGTGTGCTCGTCCATGAAGACGAGGGAGAAGGCGCCCTGCACATCGGGGAGGACCTTGGCGGCCGCTTCCTCGATGGTCAGCGGCTTGCCGTCGGCGTCGGTCTGGCCCGCGAGGAGCGCGGTGACCAGGTCCGTGTCATTGGTCGCCGCGACCTGGGTGGCCCGGCCGTTCTCCCGGGGGAGGGCGGCGACCATCTCGGCCAGCTGGGCGGTATTGACCAGATTGCCGTTGTGACCGAGGGCGATGGAGCCGTTGGCGGTCGCACGGAAGGTCGGCTGCGCGTTCTCCCACACCGAGGCACCGGTGGTGGAGTAGCGGGCATGTCCGACCGCGATATGGCCCTGGAGGGAGCCGAGGGAGGTCTCGTCGAAGACTTGGGAGACAAGTCCCATGTCCTTGAAAACGAGGATCTGGGAGCCGTTGCTCACAGCGATACCCGCGGACTCCTGTCCACGGTGCTGCAATGCATACAGTCCGAAATAGGTGAGTTTGGCGACCTCTTCACCCGGAGCCCAGACACCGAAGACGCCACAAGCGTCCTGGGGGCCCTTCTCACCGGGGAGCAGGTCGTGGCTGAGTCGTCCGTCACCACGAGGCACAAGGTAAGTCTATTGCAGGTACGAGGTTCATCCGAACCGGGGACGACGGGTAATGGCTCACACCACGCACAGCCACTCGGCGGGTACGCGCGATGACCGATCAAGCGCCTTTTCTTGCGATTCCCGGCATGGTTTTCCGGGTGTTTTTCCGGGGCCCCTCCCCCACTTTCACCCACATTCCCTCGCTTTCCCCCGGCGGCCCCGGCAAGGGCGCCGGGATCAGCCCAGCAAGGGCAGTTGCGCGGAGATGTCCGCGCGCTCCCCGCTCGCGGAAACGGCCGCCCGGTCGAGGGCCGTGGCCCAGTCCGTACGGCCGGTCGCGAGGCGGACCCAGGTGAGGGGATCGGTCTCCACGACGTTGGGCGGGGTGCCCCGGGTGTGCTTGGGGCCTGCCACACACTGGACCACCGCGAAAGGCGGAATCCGGACTTCCACCGAACCGCCCGGTGCCTTGGTGGCGAGCCCGTCCGCCAGCAGCCGGACACAGGTGGCCAGGGCCTGCCGGTCGTACGGGATTTGGGTGCCCAGCGCGGCGGCCAGATCGTCGGTGTGCACGATCAGTTCGACACATCGGGTGACGATCAGGTCGTCCAGGCGCATCGCGCCGACCCGCGCCGCGACGAGCCGGTCGCCGGGGGCCGGGAGGGTGATGTCGGTGAAACGGGCGGCGGCGCGGTCGAGGAGTTCGAGCGGCTCGGCGCCGGCGGCCGCCTCGTGGGCCGCCTCGTCGACCTTCCCCGCGAACGCGCGGGTGGCGAACGCCCAGTCGACCAGGGCGACTTCGTGCTTCGCGGGCGCGGGCGCCTCGATACTGCGGCTGACGTTGTCGGTGACGCTCGCGATGTGCGCGGCCAGCTCGCGGACCGTCCAGTCGCCGAGCCGGGTGGGCAGCGCCAGCTGCTCGGCACTCAGCCCCGCCACCACTTCGCGCACGTTTCGGAACTGCGCGAGGACGGCGGCGCGGGTCTTGGCGGGATCGTAGCTTCGGGCACGGGGTTTGCGCGGGGCGGAAGACATGCTCCGACCCTAATCCGTGGTGGTGGAACGAGTGGCGGATCGAACCGAAGGCGGCCCGCTCCGTGGGGAGCGGGCCGCCTTCCGTGGCGCCGGGGAACGTGCCGGATCAGACGAGCAGAGCCGGGATCGTCGCCTCGTGCGCCTCGCGCAGCTCGGCCAGCGGAATGCTGAACTGGCCCTGTACGTCGATGACTTCACCGTCGACGACACCCACGCGGGTGGCGGGCAGCCCGCGCGCACCGCACATGTCGGTGAACCGCAGTTCCTCGCTGCGCGGCACGGACACCAGCGCGCGGCCGGCCGACTCGGAGAAGAGGAAGACGAAGGGGTCCATGCCGTCGGGGACGACGATCCGGGCACCCTTGCCGCCGCGCAGGCACGACTCGACGAGGGCCTGGATCAGCCCGCCGTCGGACAGGTCGTGCGCCGCGTCGGCCATGCCGTCGCGGGAAGCGGAGATGAGGATCTCGCCCAGCAGCTTCTCGCGGCCCAGGTCGACCTTGGGCGGCAGCCCGCCGAGGTGGTCGTGGATCACCTGGGACCAGGCGGAACCGCCCAGTTCCTCCGCCGTGTCACCCAGCAGATAGAGCAGCTGTCCCTCTTCGGCGAAGGCGATCGGCGTACGGCGCTCGACATCGTCGATGACACCGAGCACCGCGACCACCGGGGTGGGGTGGATGGCGGTCTCGCCGGTCTGGTTGTACAGCGAGACGTTTCCGCCGGTCACCGGGGTGCCGAGCTCCAGGCAGCCGTCCGCCAGACCGCGGGTGGCCTCGGCGAACTGCCACATGACGGCCGGGTCCTCGGGCGAACCGAAGTTCAAGCAGTTGGAGATGGCCAGCGGCCGGGCACCGGAGGCGGCGACGTTGCGGTACGACTCGGCCAGCGCCAGCTGCGCGCCCGTGTACGGGTCGAGCTTGGTGTAGCGGCCGTTGCCGTCCGTGGCGACGGCGACACCGAGGTTGGTGTCCTCGTCGATCCGGACCATGCCCGAGTCCTCGGGCTGCGACAGGATCGTGTTGCCCTGGACGAAGCGGTCGTACTGGTCGGTGATCCAGGACTTCGACGCCTGGTTCGGGGAGGCGACGACCTTCAGGACCTGCGCGCGCAGCTCCTCGCCCGAAGCCGGCCGGGGAAGCTTGTTCGCGTCGTCGGCCTGCAGGGCGTCCTGCCAGTCGGGACGGGCGTACGGGCGCTCGTAGACCGGGCCCTCGTGCGCGACCGTGCGCGGCGGGACGTCCACGATCTGCTCGCCGTGCCAGAAGATCTCCAGCCGCTCGCCGTCGGTGACTTCACCGATGACGGTGGCGATGACGTCCCACTTCTCGCAGATCTCCATGAAGCGCTCGACCTTGCCGGGCTCCACGACCGCGCACATGCGCTCCTGCGACTCGCTCATGAGGATTTCCTCGGGCGAGAGGGAGGAGTCGCGCAGCGGCACGGTGTCCAGCTCGACGCGCATACCGCCCGAACCGGCGCTGGCCAGCTCGCTGGTGGCGCAGGACAGACCGGCACCGCCGAGGTCCTGGATGCCGTCGACGAGGTCCTCGCGGAAGATCTCCAGGGTGCACTCGATGAGGAGCTTCTCCTGGAAGGGGTCGCCGACCTGGACGGCGGGGCGCTTGGCCGGGCCGGTGGAGTCGAAGGTCTCCGAGGCGAGGACGGACACGCCACCGATGCCGTCGCCGCCCGTGCGGGCGCCGTAGAGGATGACCTTGTTGCCGGCGCCGGAGGCCTTGGCGAGGTGGATGTCCTCGTGCTTCATCACACCGACGCACAGGGCGTTGACCAGCGGGTTGCCCTGGTAGCAGGCGTCGAAGACGACCTCACCGCCGATGTTGGGCAGGCCCAGGCAGTTGCCGTAGCCGCCGATGCCCGCGACGACACCCGGCAGGACGCGCTTGGTGTCGGGGTGGTCGGCCGCGCCGAAGCGCAGCGGGTCCATGACGGCGACCGGGCGGGCGCCCATGGCCAGGATGTCGCGGACGATGCCGCCGATGCCGGTGGCCGCGCCCTGGTAGGGCTCGATGTACGACGGGTGGTTGTGCGACTCGACCTTGAAGGTGACCGCATAGCCCTGGCCGACGTCGACGACGCCCGCGTTCTCGCCGATGCCGACGAGCATGGCGTCGTTGGCGGGGACCTTCTCGCCGAACTGCCGCAGATGGACCTTGCTGCTCTTGTACGAGCAGTGCTCGGACCACATGACGGAGTACATGGCGAGCTCGGCGCCGGTCGGGCGGCGGCCGAGGATCTCGCGGATGCGCGCGTACTCGTCCGGCTTCAGGCCGAGTTCGGCCCACGGCTGGTCGGTGTCGGGCGTCTCGTTGGCGTGCTTGACCGTGTCGAGAGTCATGCTGCGCCCTCATCATTCGCTTCTCCGCCCGCGCGGCGCAGAGGTGCGGGTGTCATGTTCGTCCGCGGCTGAGTGGCCGCGCGTGCGTCGCTCATACGGAGACCAGCTTCTTGAGGATCGAGGTGAAGAATCCGAGCCCGTCCGTGCCGCCGGTGCCGACCAGCGGCTCCACGGCGTGCTCGGGGTGCGGCATGAGGCCGACGACATTGCCCGCCTCATTGGTGATGCCGGCGATGTCACGCAGCGAGCCGTTGGGGTTCACGTCCACGTAGCGGAACGCGACCCGGCCCTCGGCCTCGAGCATGTCGAGGGTGCGCTCGTCGGCGACGTACCGGCCGTCGATGTTCTTCAGCGGGACGGAGATCTCCTGTCCCGCCTCGTAGTCGGACGTCCAGGCGGTGTCCGTGTTCTCCACCCGCAGCTTCTGATCGCGGCAGATGAAGTGCAGGTGGTTGTTGCGGAGCATCGCGCCGGGCAGCAGGTGCGTCTCGGTGAGCACCTGGAAGCCGTTGCAGATACCGAGGACGGGCATGCCCTCGCGGGCGCCCTCGATGACCTTCTCCATGACCGGCGAGAAGCGCGAAATGGCGCCCGCGCGCAGGTAGTCGCCGTAGGAGAAGCCGCCCGGCAGCACCACGGCGTCGACCTGCTGGAGATCCTTGTCGCGGTGCCAGAGCGGGACGGGTTCGAGCCCGGCGATCCGGACGGCCCGCTGGGTGTCGCGGTCGTCCAGGGTGCCGGGGAAGGTGATGACCCCTACGCGAGCGGTCACCGTGCTTCTCCGTCGACCTTCACGGTGAAGTCCTCGATCACGGTGTTGGCGAGAAACGTTTCCGCCAACTCGTGGATGCGGGCGAGGGCGGCCTCGTCGACCGGTCCCTCCACCTCGAGTTCAAAGCGCTTGCCCTGACGGACGTCGGCGATCCCCTCAAAACCCAGGCGTGGCAGTGCGCGCTGCACCGCCTGGCCCTGCGGGTCGAGGATCTCCGGCTTGAGCATGACGTCGACTACGACGCGTGCCACTGGCACTCCCGGTGTGTGGTGCGTGAGCTGAAGCGGTGATGTCAGAGTACAGTCCCGAAAAATCTACGCGCATAGATATCCTGGGGGTTCCGTCTCGCTTTCGCATCGGCAAGGGGGCCGCCCACGGAAAATTCCGGGAAAAACGCATGGCCTGCATTGCGGCGGGGCGCGCGGACAGAATTAACTGGGCTTCACCACTCAATGCCTTTTGTTGTACAAATGAATAAGCATTGATTCCAAACCACCGGAACCCAGGCATCACCGCAGGTCAATGCGGACGGTGCCGACCGAAAGGACCGATTTTCGTGGCGCAGCGCGTAGTGGTCACACTCTCCGACGACATCGACGGCGGGGACGCGGCGGAAACCGTCTCCTTCGGCCTCGACGGCAGGTCGTACGAGATCGACCTCAACACCGCCAATGCAAAGAAACTGCGCGTCGCGCTCGCCCCCTACGTGGAGGCGGGCCGCAAGCAGTCCCGCTCCGGCAAGGTCTACCGGCGCACCGCCGTCGCGCCCGACCCGGCGGCCGTCCGCGCCTGGGCCCGCTCGAACGGCATGGAGGTGCCGCCGCGCGGCCGGATCCCCAAGAGGGTCTACGAGGCCTTCAACGCCGTCGACTGAGCCGACTTGCCAAACACCCCGGATGATCAGCTAGAGTCTGGATCACGCCGAGGGGCAAGGCCGGGAAACGGGCCCGAACTTCGGAGTCACGCGGGTGTAGCTCAGTAGTAGAGCGCCCCCCTTCCAGGGGGGAGGCGCAGTGTGCGATTCCTGTCACCCGCTCTCATCGCCTTCCGGCCACGCAAGTGGTCGGGTACGGTGATGCTCCGCCGATCGGCGGCCCCTCGGGGCCGGTGTTCGGAGGCATGCGGGTGTAGCTCAGTAGTAGAGCGTCTCCCTTCCAGGGAGAAGGCGCAGTGTGCGATTCCTGTCACCCGCTCTCATCGCTTACCGACCACGCGAGTGGATCAGGTAGAGTGATGTTCGCGCCGCCGGTGAAAGCCGAGCGGAGGCATGCGGACGTAGCTCAGTTGGTAGAGCACCACCTTGCCAAGGTGGATGTCGCGAGTTCGAGTCTCGTCGTCCGCTCAGCAGTAAGAAGGCCCCGGTCATCACGACCGGGGCCTTCTTCGTGCTCCCCGGCTGTCCCGACAGCGGTGGGCGCCGGCGCCCGATGACATTCGTCATCCGAAGTCATGACAGCCCGCACTGCTTCCGGGCCGGATCCGCCGGGAGCCTTGAAGCATGGACATCGGGGACAGTGTGATCGACGTCACCGGGCTGCGGCGCCGGTACGGGCCCGCCGGGGACAAGGGATTCGAGGCGGTGCGGGACGTCTCCTTCACCGTGGGGCGGGGCGAGTTGTTCGCGCTGCTGGGGACGAACGGTGCGGGGAAGACCTCCACGGTCGAACTGCTGGAGGGGCTCGCGCGGCCGACCGGCGGCCAGGTGCGGGTGCTGGGCCACGATCCCTACGCGGAACGCCGCGCGGTGCGGCCCCGGGTCGGGGTGATGCTCCAGGAGGGCGGCTTCCCCTCCGATCTGACGGCGGCCGAGACGGTACGGATGTGGGCCGGCTGCACGACCGGCGCACGGCCCGTCGACGAGGCGCTCGGTCTGGTCAAGCTCGCGAAGCGGCGGGACGTGCGCGTCAAGCAGCTCTCCGGTGGTGAGCGGCGGCGCCTGGACCTCGCGCTCGCGCTGCTCGGCCGGCCCGAGGTGCTCTTCCTCGACGAACCGACGACCGGACTCGACCCCGAGGCCCGGCACGACACCTGGGAGCTGGTGCGCCGGCTGCGCGCCGAGGGCACGACAGTGCTGCTGACCACGCACTATCTGGAGGAGGCCGAGGCACTGGCCGACCGCCTCGCGATCATGCGCGAGGGGCAGATCGTGGTCACGGGCTCGCCGGCCGAGGTCATCGGGGCGTACCCGGCGCGGATCCGCTTCACGATGCCGCCGGGCTGGTTCGTCGGGGATCTGCCGCCGCTGGGCGAGCTCGGGGTGATCCGGCACGAGGAGACCGACGGACGGATAGAGCTCCAGACCCACGAGTTGCAGCGGACCCTGACCGGGCTGCTGGTGTGGGCGCGGGACAAGGACCTGGAGCTGGACGGGCTGGACGCGCGGACCGCCTCGCTGGAGGAGGCGTTCCTGGCGATAGCGGGTGCGAACGGGATGGCCGGGGCTGCTGAGGCTGACGGGGCTACCGGTACGAAGGTGGGGCGGGGCGGGCGATGACGACGCGGATGCTGGCGATGGGGCGGGCGGAACTGCTCCTGCTGAGCCGGAACAAGATGGCGCTGTACGTGGCGCTGCTGCTGCCCGCCTTCATGGCGTGGGCGATGCGCAACGGCATCAGCAAGATCGACCCCGAGGACGCGGGGATGTCCGTCAACGAGATCGCGATGACGGGGGCCTTCGGTTACATCCTCCTCTTCGTCGTCTACCAGAACCTGGTGAGTGCGCTGGTGGCCCGCCGCGAGGAGCTCGTCCTCAAGCGCTTGCGCACCGGTGAGGCCAATGACGTGGAGATCCTCGCCGGGACGGCGCTGCCGTCGGTGGCCGTGGCGCTGGCGCAGTGCGTGGTGCTGCTGGTGGCGGGCATCGCCTGGCTGGACCTGCGGGCGGTCGCCCGGCCCGATCTGCTGCTGGCCGGGCTGGTGCTGGGGATCGTCATGTCCATCGCCCTGGCCGCCGTCACCACGGTGATCGCGAAGACGGTGGAGAGCGCCCAGTTGGTGACCACTCCCCTGCTGCTGCTCTCCCTGATGGGCTCGGGTCTGGTCGTACCGCTGGAGATCTTCCCCGACACGGTCGCCGATGTGTGCCGGCTGCTGCCGCTGTCGCCGGTGGTCGAGCTGGTGCGCGGTGGCTGGCTCGGCGGGACGGACACGGCCGAGGCCCTGCGGTCACTGGCCATCGCCTTGGCCTGGACGGCACTGTCCGTGTTTGCTGTACGACGGTGGTTCCGCTGGGAACCGCGGCGGTAAGGGCGGGGCCGATGGGCGCGACGGGGGGGCGGACGCGTGGGAATGCGGAAGCGGGTGTGGGGCTGGCGGGGGCGGAGCGGGATCGCCCGGGTGGACAGCTACACACGCTGGACGGTGTACGTGACGCCCTGGCTGCTGGTCGTCCTGGACATCCCCGTGGTGCTCGGGAACGGCGGGAACGGCGGGGACACGGCGCTCGACGTGGCGCTGGTCGCCCTCGGGATCACGCAGTGCCTGCTGAACCCCCCGCTGGCCCGGCGGGCCTTCGACCACCGGCTGGGCCGGGGGCCCGCGCCCTGGCGATGGCTGGCCTGGGGCGGCGTGGTTTTCCTGGCGACGGTGGGGGTGATCGGTGCCCGGGTCGCCGAGCAGGGATACGGCCGGTTCCCGATGGCCACGTGGATCCTGATGGGCAGCGCGCTGTCCGTCCTCGGCTCGTACAGCCTGCTGACCCGGCTCGGCCCGTACACGGCGGTCACTCTGGGCGCCGGAGCGGTGGTGGGGGGCGCGATGGCCCTGGTCTCGGGCGCGTGGGTGTGCCTGCCGACGGTCCTGGCGGCCACGGCCTTCCTCTCCCTGTGGAGCGTCTCCGTCGTGCGCACCTCGGCCTGGGTGCTCGCCGTGATGTGGGAGCTGGACGCGGCGCGGGGCGCGCAGGCGCGGCTGGCGGTCGCGGAGGAACGGCTGCGGTTCGGGCGGGACATGCACGATGTCCTCGGCCGCAATCTCGCGGTGATCGCGCTGAAGAGCGAGCTGGCGGTGCGGCTCGCCGGGCGCGGTTCCCCGGCCGCGATCGACGAGATGACCGAGGTCCAGCGGATCGCACAGGAGTCCCAGCGGGAGGTGCGGGACGTGGTCCGCGGCTACCGCGGGGCCGACCTGCACACCGAACTGGCGGGCGCCCGGAGCGTGCTGGCCGCCGCGGGCATCGACTGCCGCATCGACGACAAGGCGGGCGAGGAACTGCCGGCCGCCGCGCAGTCGGCGCTGGCCTGGGTGGTCCGCGAGGCCACGACCAATGTGCTGCGCCACGCGGACGCCGGGCGCTGTGCCGTACGGATGCGGGTGACGGAGGGGGTGGCGGTGCTCGTGATGGAGAACGACGGCGTCTCCCCCGGGCCGTCCCGGCCGCCCGGCTCCGTCGGCGGCTCGGGCCTCGCGGGCCTGCGCGAGCGCCTCGCCGCCCTGGGCGGCACGCTCGCGGCGGAACGCCGCCCGCCCGCCGCGTTCCGCCTGACGGCACGGGTTCCGCTGGCGCGGGCGGGCACGCTTGGCGCTGACCTCGGTAGCCCGCTGCCGGCGGAGTCCCCGGCGGCTCCCGCCGGTGCGGGCGCTGCGCGGCCGGGCGTCCCGGTGCCCTCGGTGGGCACATCGCGTGGCGACACGACGGGCGCGGCCGCGCCCGTCGTCGACACCCCGGAGCCGGTGCCGTCCGGCTCCCGGGCCGCGTCGGCCGGAGGCGTCGGCCGCCAGGGGACGTCTCCCGTCGGCCACGTGCCGACGGGGACGGAGTCGGCGGACGCCGATGGCGAGCCGGCTCCTGCCGGGCGCGCGGCGGCACCACCCGGCTCCCGGACCGCGTCGGCTGGCGGCGTCGGCCGCGAGGGGCCGTCTGCTGTCGGCCACGTGCCGGCCGGCGTCGGCGGCACGTCTTCCGGAGCCGGGGCCGAGCGGGCCGTCACCCGTGGGGGCGCGGCATGATCGACCGGGCACCCGGCGGCCAGCCGATACGCGTCATGCTCGCCGACGACGAGCACCTCATCCGGGGTGCGCTCGTCGCGCTGCTCGGGCTGGAGGACGACCTTCAGGTGGTCGCGGAGGCCGCCACGGGGACCGAGGCGCTCGCCATGGCGCGGGCGCACCGGCCGGACGTCGCGGTGCTCGATCTTCAAATGCCAGGGGTCGACGGCGTGACGGTCGCCACATCCCTGCGGGCCGAACTGCCCCTGTGCCGGAGCATGATCGTGACCGGTCACGGCCGTCCCGGGCATCTGAAACGGGCACTCGAAGCAGGGGTGCGGGGGTTCGTGCCGAAGACCGTTTCGGCACAGCGGCTCGCCGAGATCATCCGTACCGTGCACGGCGGAAGCCGCTATGTGGACCCGGAGTTGGCGGCCGACGCGATCAGCGCGGGGGACTCGCCGCTGACCGCGCGGGAGGCGGAACTGCTGGAGCTGGCGGAGGACGGCGCGCCCATCGCGGAGATCGCGGAGCGGGCGGCGCTGACGCCGGGAACGGTCCGCAACTACCTCTCGGCCGCCGCCGCGAAGCTGGGTGCGGAGAACCGTCACGCGGCGGCGCGCATCGCACGCGCCCAAGGTTGGCTATAGTGGTTCCCGCACCGCACGAAAGCGCGGGGCATGCGGACGTAGCTCAGTTGGTAGAGCACCACCTTGCCAAGGTGGATGTCGCGAGTTCGAGTCTCGTCGTCCGCTCCGATACGAAGGCCCCGGTCATCTTTGACCGGGGCCTTCGGCGTTGTGGCGAGCGCCCCGCGGGCGCGTCAGGCGGCCGGGAAGCTCAGGCGGAAGCGGGCACCGCCGCCCTCGGCCTGTTCGGCGGTCAGCTCCGCGCCGTGGGCGCGGGCGATCTGGCGGGCCATGGCCAGGCCCAGGCCGGAGCCGGGGAGGGCACGGGCCTGGCGGGAGCGGTAGAAGCGGTCGAAGACGTAGGGCAGGTCCTCGGCGGAGATGCCACGGCCGTGATCGCGGACGGTCAGGTCGAGGGTCCGGTCGGTCACCGCGAGACGCACCTCGACCGTGGCGCCGGGCGGGCTGAACTTGGCGGCGTTGTCGAGCAGGTTGGACAGCAGCCGGGCCAGGCGGGCGGGCACCCCCACCACGGTCGCCGGGTCCAGGTCGGCCGTGAAGAACGTGTTCGGCCAGTGGCCCCGGGCGTCGGCCACGCAGCGCTCGGCCAGCGCGTCCAGCCGGACCTGTTCCACCAGCTGCTGCGGCTCCTCGTCGCGGGCCAGCTCGATGAGGTCGTTGACCATGCCCGTCACCTCGCGCAGCTGACGGCCCAGCGCGGTGGCGGCCCGGTCGCGCTGGGCGTCGGAGAGCCGGTCGGCGCGGGCGAGCAGCTCGGCGTTGGTGCGCAGCGCGGTGAGCGGGGTGCGCAGTTCGTGGGAGGCGTCGGCGACCAAGCGGCGCTGGGCGGCGACCGCCTCCTCCAGCTCGCCCAGCATCGTGTTGAAGCTGGTCGCGAGGCGGGTGATCTCGTCCTGGCGGCGTGCCTCGTACGGGGGCAGCTCGATGCGGTGCGCGGGGTCGCGGGTGGCGGCGATGTGTTCGGCGGTGGCCGTGAGGCGGGTCACCGGGCGCAGGGACGTGCGGGAGGCGAAGTAGCCGAGGCCGGCCGCGAGGAGGACCCCCACGCCGCCGACCGCACCGAGCAGCAGCCCCGCCTGTTCGACGCCCTGGTCGACGGTGTCGGAGCGGATCGCCACCTGGAGGGCGCGGTTGTTCCTGGCGGGGGTGGTGAGCATCCGCATCGGGCGCCCGTCGTGGGTGATGTCGCTGTAGTACGCGCCGAGGGTGCGGGCGGCGACGCGGCGGGTGGCGCCGGTGACGGGCAGCACCAGGGCCCGGTCGCCGCGCGGGGCCGGAGCCGCCGGGTCGGCGCCGACGAGCTGGGCGCAGGCGGGGGCGACGAGCCAGGTGCACTCCCCGAGAAGGGTGCCGGTGTCGTGGGCGCGGCCCTGCTGGACGATGAGGGCGGCCTGCTGTTTGAGCTGGAGGTCGAGCTGGCGGCCGAGTTCGTAGCGGATGACGACGAAGGCGGCGGCCAGCACACCGAGCGCGACGAGGGCGACGGCGGCGGAGGTGACGAGGGCCAGCCGGGCGCGCAGCGGTCGGCTGCCGAACAGCCGGCGGCGCAGGGACCTCATCGCTCCGCCAGCCGGTAGCCGATGCCGTGCACGGTGTGGACGAGGCGGGGCGCGCCCTCCGCCTCCAGCTTGCGGCGCAGATAGCCGATGTAGACGGCCAGCGAATTGGAGTCGGGCCCGAAGTCGGTGCCCCAGACGCGCTCCTGGATCACCTCGCGGGGCAGCACCTGCCCGGGGTGCAGCAGGAACACCTCCAGCAGGGCGAATTCGGTGCGGGTGAACTCCAGGGGGACGTCGCCGCGGACGCCGGTGCGGGTGGCCGGGTCGACGCGGAGGTCGGCGAAGGCCAGCTCGGGTTGTTCGGCGGCGGCCTCCACGGGGGCGGCGCGGCGCAGCAGGGCCCGCAGCCGGGCGAGGAGTTCGTCGAGGGCGAAGGGTTTGACGAGGTAGTCGTCGGCGCCCGCGTCGAGGCCCGCGACCCGGTCGGAGACGGCGTCGCGGGCGGTCAGGACGAGGACGGGCGTCCGGTCGCCGAGGTCGCGCAGCCGGCGGCAGACGGCGAGGCCGTCGAGGACGGGCATGGCGAGGTCGAGGACGATCGCGGCGGGCGGGGCGGCGGCGACGGCGGAGAGGGCTTCGAGGCCGTCGGCGGCGGACCGCACGGTGTACCCCTCGACGCTGAGGCCGTCGACGACGGCCGCCCGTACATCGGGGTCGTCGTCCACGACGAGTACGGCCGGGGCGGCATCGGGCATACGAAAGGGCCTCTCGCGCGGATGATCAGTGTGGGACCAGGGTTGCCGATCAAGGTCCGGTTTTCTTCGCACACCTTGGCAGAGGGAGTCTTAAAGCGCTCTTAGAGCGCGTCGCCACGCTGCCGACATGGCTACAGCACACGACACCCTTTCGGTGGTCGTCGGAGCGGGCGGTACCGGCGGCCATATCTATCCCGGGCTGGCGGTCGCGGACGCCGTCCGCAGAGCCGTGCCGGACGCGGTCATCAGTTTCATCGGGACCGAGCGCGGCCTGGAGACGCGGCTGATCCCCGAGGCGGGCTACCGGCTGCACACGGTCGACATGATCCCCTTCGACCGTTCGCTCGGCTCGCGCCGCTTCCTGCTCCCCGCCGATCTGCTGCGCTCCGGCGCACAGGCGCGGCGGGTGATCGAGGAGCAGGGCGCGCAGGTGGTCGTCGGCATGGGCGGCTACCCGAGCGCGCCCGCCGTGCTCGGCGCCCGGCTGGCCGGGCGGCCCGCGCTCGTCCACGAGTCCAATGCCGTACCGGGCCGGGCGAACCGGTTCGCGAGCACCCTCACCCCGCATGTGGCGCTCGCCTTCGACCGCAGCCGTGAGCATCTGTCGGCCCGGTCCGGGGCGCGTGCCGAGACGGTGGGCATGCCGCTGGTGGGTGCGGTGGCCGGGCTGGACCGAGCGGCGCTGCGGGCGGAGGCACGGCGGTCGTACGGGGTGCCCAAGGACGCCCGGCTGGTGCTGTTCAACGGCGGCAGCCTGGGCGCGGCGCGGCTGACGGAGGCGGCGCTGGGCCTGGCCCGGCGGTGGCGCGCACGGCCGGACGTGCATCTGCTGATCAAGACCGGTCCGAAGCCACTGGCGGAGGTCCGAGCCCGGCTGGCGGCCGAGGGCTGCGGGCGGGTGGCGACGGCGGTCGGCTATCTGGACCGGATGGATCTCGCCTACGCGGCCGCCGACCTGGTGGTGTGCCGGGCGGGTTCGGCGACCGTGGCGGAGCTGGCGAGCATCCGGATGCCGGCGGTGCTGGTGCCGTATCCGCACGCGCCGCACGACCACCAGACGCACAACGCGCGGGTCCTGTCCGACCCGGGCGCGGGCCTGCTGCTGCCCGACGGCGAGACGACCGGCGGCCGACTGGCGGAGCTGATCGAACCGCTGCTGGCCGACCCGGCCCGGCTGGCCGCGATGAGCGCGGTGGCCGACCCGGGCACGCACGCGGTGGCCGCCGACCTGATGGCGGCCTGGGTGCTGCGACTCGCGGGCCGCTGACGGCCGTTCACTGTCCCCCCTCCCCTCCCCCTGCACACTCTCCGAGAGGAACTCCCATGCGCACGAACAACTGGCACGGCCGTACCGTCCTGGTCACCGGTGCCGAAGGCTTCATCGGGTCGACCCTGGTCGATCTGCTGGTCGAGCGCGGTGCCCGGGTGCGCGTGCTCGTGCACTACAAGCCGTACGCCGAGCGCGGTCACCTCGCCCGCTATCTCGGCCCGGACTCCCCCGTGGAGACGCTCGCCGGTGACGTCCGCGACGCGGGCCGGGTCATGGACGCGGTCGCCGGGTGCGACACCGTCTTCCATCTGGCGGCCCTGATCGGCATTCCGTACAGCTACGCGTCGCCCGAGGCGTATGTGCAGACCAATGTGGCGGGTACGGAGAACGTGGCCGCCGCCTGCCGCCGCCACGGCGTGCGGCGCATGGTGCACACCTCGACCAGCGAGGTGTACGGGACGGCGCTGACGGCCCCGATCAGCGAGGACCACCCGCTGCAGCCGCAGTCGCCGTACTCCGCGTCGAAGATCGGCGCGGACATGCTGGCGCTGTCCTACGCGCATTCCTTCGATCTGCCGGTCACGGTCGTACGGCCCTTCAACACCTACGGGCCCCGGCAGTCCGCGCGGGCCGTGATCCCCACGATCCTCGCGCAGCTGCACTCCGGCACGGCGGAGATCCGGCTCGGGTCGACGACCCCGACCCGCGACTTCACGTATGTGACCGACACCGCCGAGGGGTTCCTGGCGCTCGCGGAGTGCGACCGGGCGGTGGGACACGCGGTCAACCTCGGCACGGGCCGCGAGATCTCCGTCGGGGACCTCGCGGAGTCCCTGATCCGGGCCTCGGGGCGGGACGCGAAGGTCGTCGTGGATCCCGCCCGGCTCCGGCCCGCCGGCAGCGAGGTCGAGCGGTTGCTGTCGGATAACTCCCGGGCGCAGGAGTGGGCCGGGTGGCGGCCGGAGGTCTCGCTGGAGGAGGGGCTGGCCCGCACCTCGGACTGGGTCCGGGAGAATCTGCGGCTGTTCGCCGCGGATCGCTACCAGGTGTGAGCCCGGCCCCTGCCGGGGCCCAGGTCGTCCTCGGCTGCCGGACGGGGTTCTACCCCCAGCTCATTCCCGTCAGGCGTTCGTAGGCCTCCACGTACTTCGCCCGGGTCCGCTCCACGATGTCCTGCGGCAGCTCCGGCGGGGGCAGTTCGCCGTTGCGGTCCCAGCCGGAGGCCGGGGACGACAGCCAGTCGCGGACGAACTGCTTGTCGAAGGACGCCTGCGGGCGGCCCGGCTGCCACTCGTCGGCGGGCCAGAAGCGGGACGAGTCCGGGGTCAGCACCTCGTCGGCGAGGACCAGCTCCTCGCCCGCGAAGCCGAACTCGAACTTCGTGTCGGCCAGCACGATGCCCCGGTCGCGGGCGATGTCGCGGGCACGGCCGTAGACGGCGAGGGTGGTCTGGCGGAGCTGGGCGGCGGTCTCCGCGCTCACCTGCCGGGCCACTTCCTCGTAGCTGACGTTCTCGTCGTGCTCGCCGACCGCGGCCTTCGTGGCCGGGGTGAAGATCGGGGAGGGCAGCTCGGAGCCGTCGACCAGGCCCTCGGGGAGGGCCAGGCCGCAGACCGTACGGGTCTGCTCGTACTCCGCGAGACCGGAGCCGGTCAGATAGCCGCGGGCCACGCACTCGACCGGGACCATGTCCAGGGCGCGGCAGACCAGGGTGCGCCCCGCCCAGTCGGCGGGGGCGCCGGCGGGCGGCTCGGCGGACAGGACGTGGTGCGGGACGAGGTCGGTGAGCCGGTCGAACCACCACAGGGAGAGCTGGGTGAGGATCCGGCCCTTGTCGGGGATCTCGGTGGGCAGCACCCAGTCGTAGGCGGACATCCGGTCGGTGGCGACCATGACCAGATCGCCGTTCTCATCGCGGTAGAGGTCGCGGACCTTGCCCGTGTGCACGTGCACGAGACCCGGTACCTCGACCGGTTCGGGCTTCTCTACGAATCCGGACACGCGTCCTCCTGGTGGTTTGTCCAAGCAGCACGATTCTGCCGTACGCCGCGGCCGGGGGCCGGTGCGGGTCAGTCGCGCTTGCAGATGCGGTCGAGGAGATTGGCCGTGGCCCGCTGGATCCGGCTGTCCACATGGCCGGGCCGGTCCAGGGCCGGGGACCAGGCGAAGGTGCCCGCCGCGAAGACCAGGGCGCCGCTGGGGGCGCGGTAGAGGGAGGTCTCCTGATGCCGCTTGGTGCCCTCGGTATCCGCGTACGGGGAGTGCGAGAGCAGGATGCGGCGGGTGTGCTCGGGCAGGGCCGTCCGGGGGTAGTAGCGGTCGGCCTCGCCCGCGACGAGGCCCGGCAGTTCATCGCCCTCGCCCGCGCCCGTGGCGTCCCACAGCCAGTGGTCGGCGTTGCGGACGACCATCGGGGCGGGCTCGGGCACCCGGCCCGCGTACTGGATGCCCAGCAGCTGCTGCTCGGGCGGGCCGACGTCCCGCCACCGGGCGGCCCGGCCGGGGCCGCGGCGTTTGCGGCAGGTCAGCAGCCGGTCGGGGCCCGCGGGCGAGGGGGCCAGCTCGGACTGCCAGTACATGGTGTTGGCGGAGAGGAACACCAGTGACGTACCGGTGTCGCGGGCCAGCTCGGCGGCGCCGCGCATGGCGGTCGTCCAGTACTCGTCGTGGCCGGGGAAGACCAGACCGCGGTAGCGGGAGGGGTCGATCCGGCCCGCGTGCAGATCGCGGGTGTCGGCGTAGGCGAGGTCGTAGCCGTACCGCTCGGCCCAGCGGATGAAGTCGTAGGCGTGGCCCACGTGCAGCGGCAGGCCCGCGCCGGCGAAGGGGCGGTCGAAGGAGACGGTGGTCGCCGCCTCGCTCTCGCCGAGCAGCCGGCCCTCCTCGTCCCAGGCGTGGTAGAGGCTCGCGCCGGTGCGCCCGTCCTCGGGGTAGAGGTTGTAGGCCTGCCAGGTGATGTCCGGGAGGACGAGCAGCAGGTCGGCGGGGTGGTTGTCGCGCACGACGAAGGGAATGTGGCTGCGGTAGCCGTCGGCGGTGGTCAGTACCGCCACGTACGCGCCGAGGCTCCAGTACGTGGGGATCTGGAGCCGCCAGGACAGCCACCAGTGGTGGCAGGAGACCGTGCGGTCGACGGTCAGCGGCGGCGGCTGGACGATGCCGGACAGCCGGGGACTGGTGGTGATCTTCGAGGCGCCGTCGCCCGCGTAGTGACCGATGCGGTAGATGTCCACGCCGAACTGCTGCGGCGGATCGACGGTGATGCGGAAGTCCAGCGCCTCGCCGGGGGCGACGGCGCCGGTGGAGGTGAAGCCCTTGATCTGGCGCCGGACGTCGTCGGCGCTGCGCGGGCCCGCGTGCCGGGGCGCGGGCACCCGGCCGCCGGCCGGGACGGGCACCGGGTCCACGTACCACGGGACGATCCGGCCGGTGCCGTCGAAGTAGAACTCGCCGCCGCGCAGCCAGGGCAGCGGGCCCTGGCCGAAGGGGTCCGCGACGCCGTGCGCGAGTGCCCCGGACTCCCAGCGGCGGATCTGCTCCATCCCCATGTGCGCTCCCTCCCCTGCGCCCCCGACGCGTACCAGGTCATCGCTGTCCGGTTCGTCGCCGCCCGGCACGTGGGAGACGGCTCGCGCCCGGCCGGTCGGGGTCTCCGTACGGCCGGACTGACGCTCCACGCGGACGGTTGCCCCGGGCAGCGAACCCCAGCACATCACATAACGCGCCCGGCTCGTCACTGGTCGTCGTGAAATTCCCCGGAAAGCGCCGGGCCGAACACTCACGCAGCGTCACGGTGGGCGGCTCCGGGGGAGCGCGCGTCACACCAGACGGACGGGCTTCTCGGGGCGGACCCCGACCTCCCCCAGCCAGGCGCGCAGGGGCTCGCCGTCGCCGTCCTCGATCAGGCTCAGCACCGAATGGGCCAGGTCGGCGCGGCGCACCCCGCCGACGAGCAGGGCGGGGCCGTCCAGCCAGTCCAGGCCGGGGAGGGCGCCCGCGGTGTCCACGGCGGCGCAGCACACCATGGCCGTCACATGGTCGGTGAGCAGCTCCCTGCCGCTGCGTGGTGGTTGCAGCGGGAACAGCGGCGCGAGGCCGTCGACCCAGGGGTCGCCCGTGGCGGTGAACGCGCCCCGCTCGCCGGCGCCCTCCTCCCGGGCCGCCTCGCGGGCCACTTCGGCGCTGAGGCGGGCCGCCAGCTGCTCGCCGGTCCCGGCGCGGGCGGGGCCCGCCAGCCGGTCGAGGACGCGGGCCACGGTGGGGGCGGCGGCGGGGCCGGGGCGGACGCCCGGCACGGCGCCGGTGGCGGGGATGTCGTCGAGGACGCGGTGCAGCCGGGCGGCCTCCAGCCGCCAGGTGCGGTCCACGACCTCCTCGGGGTACTGGCTCCAGGCGACCGGCGACCAGTCGGGGCCGGTCTCGGGCGGGCCGCCGTGGAAGAGGCGGGCGGCCAGCAGGGAGGCGGCCTCGTCGATGACGCCGGGCTCCTCCAGCAGATCGCAGGCGGGCCGCTCGCCCAGCCGGGAGGTGAAGCCCTCCGCGAGGCGGTCGCGGCGGGAGAGCTCGGTGAGCGCGGAGACCACGCCCGCGTCGAGCCGGGAGGGCCAGCGGCCCATCCGCCAGGCGGGCAGCGCCACGCGGTTCAGCAGCCGGTCCCAGCCGGCGTAGGCGAGGCCGACCTGCTCCTGGGCGACGATGCGCAGACCGTAGTCGACGGTCTGGGAGCGCTCGGAGGCGGCGGCGGCCACGCCGCGTTCCATCTCGGCGGCGTGGTCCCGGCAGGAGCGCAGCAGCGTCCGGGCGGCCCAGCCGACGAAGGCGAGGGCGGGGCGGGCCGCGGCCACCGCCACGGCCGCGTCCAGGCCCCGCACGAAGCGGCGGGCCGCGGCTATGTCGGGGTTGGCGGACGGACCGGTGCCCGCGACGACGGGCGCGAGCAGGGCCCGCAGCTCGGCGACGCGCATCCACCACAGGAACGGCGAGCCGATGACCAGGACGGGCGTGGCGCCGGAGCGCCGCCGGGTGAGCGGCCGCTCGCGCGGTGGGTCGTGCGCGGGGTGGGTGCGGTCCTCGAGCCAGCTGTCGCAGTCGGGCGTCAGGGCTATCGCGGAGGGGGCGGGCACGTCGAGCCGCTCGGCGAGGTCACGGACCAGGCGGTAGAGGTCGGGGGCCGTCTCCTCCGGGATGGGGACGGTGGGGCTGAGGGCGGGGCGGGCCCGGACGACCACGAGGGTGACGACCGCGGCCAGCAGCAGCACCAGGGCGCCGGCGCCGGTCAGCGCCCAGCGGGCGGTGTCCCAGCCGCCCCCGTCCGGGATGCGGCCCATGGCGGTGCCCGCCAGCAGCACGACGGCGGCCGCGGCGGGCAGCAGGGCGACGGCCAGCGCGGTGCCGCGGATGCGCAGCACGGCGAGGGCTCGGGCGCGCGCGGCTTGCGCGCCTGCTTCGGGACCTGCCACGAGACCGTTCACCCCCTTGCTTCCCTTGGTGTGTGCTGCCGAGGAGTGCGACAGCGGGCCCAACGCCCTTCCGCGTTGCCTACCCCCACTGTGGCACCGGGTGCTGACATCGCAATGCCGGTGGGCCAGTTGCCGGACGTGCGGCAGCTTGCTTGCGCCGCACCCTAGTTGGGGGCGCCGCGCACGTCAGCCGGTTGGCCAAGTGGTCACTCGATGGAATGGCTTTGGGTAAAGCCGCCCCCGAAACGCACATCCGTACGGGCGGGTAACGCCGTCGGGGGTCCCCCGCCGAAGCGGGGGACCCCCGATGTCATGACGAACCGGTCAGGCCGGCCGGACCGGGCTCAGCTGGAAGCGGCCTTCGCGGCGATGTCGGTGCGGTGGTGGGAGCCGTCCAGCCGGATCCGGGAGACCAGCTCGTAGGCGCGGCCGCGGGCGGTGGCCAGGTCGGCGCCGGTCGCGGTCACGGACAGCACCCGGCCGCCGGCGCTGACCACGCGGCCGTCGGCGTCGAGCGCGGTGCCCGCGTGCAGCACGTAGGCCTTCTGCGCGCCCTTCTCGGCGGCACCCGCCTCGGGTGCCTCGGGCAGGCCCTCGATGACGTCGCCCGTGCGCGGGGTGCCGGGGTAGTTGTGGGAGGCGATGACGACCGTGACGGCGGCGCCGTCGCTCCAGCGCAGCGGCGGCTCGGCGGCCAGGTTGCCGGTGGAGGCGTTGAGCAGGACACTCGCCAGCGGCGTCTTGAGGCGGGCGAGGACGACCTGCGTCTCGGGGTCGCCGAAGCGGGCGTTGAACTCGATGACCCGCACACCGCGCGAGGTGATCGCGAGCCCGGCGTAGAGCAGCCCGGAGAAGGGCGTGCCCCGGCGGCGCAGCTCGTCGACGGTGGGCCGCAGCACGGTCTCCATGACCTCGTCGACCAGCTTCGGGTCGGCCCACGGGAGCGGGGAGTAGGCGCCCATGCCGCCGGTGTTCGGGCCTTCGTCGCCGTCGAGCGCCCGCTTGAAGTCCTGGGCGGGCGACAGCGGCAGCACCGTCTCGCCGTCGGTGATGGCGAAGAGGGAGACCTCGGGGCCGTCGAGGAACTCCTCGATGACCACCCTTTCGCACGCCAGGGCGTGCTCGCGGGCGACGGCGAGGTCACTGGTGACGACGACGCCCTTGCCGGCGGCGAGACCGTCGTCCTTGACGACGTACGGGGCACCGAACGCGTCGAGGGCCTCGTCGATCTCCGCGGGCGTGGTGCAGACATAGGCGCGGGCCGTGGGGACGCCCGCGGCGGCCATGACGTCCTTGGCGAACGCCTTGGACCCCTCCAGCTGCGCGGCCTGCGCGGACGGGCCGAAGGCGGGGATACCGCGCTCGCGGACGGCGTCGGCGACACCCGCGACGAGCGGGGCCTCCGGGCCGACGACGACGAGGTCCGCGCGCAGCGAGGCGGCGAGCTCCGCGACGGCCGCGCCGTCGAGGGCGTCCACCGCGTGCAACTCGGCGACCTCGGCGATCCCGGCGTTGCCGGGGGCGCAGTGCAGCGCGGTGACGTCGGGATCGAGGGAGAGTGAGCGGCACAGGGCGTGTTCGCGGGCGCCGCCGCCGATGACGAGGACCTTCACACCGGTCACCCTATTGCCTGGGCGGACGATCACTGTCGGCGCGGTCCGCTTGGACAGCGCGTCTTCGGCTGCGGGCCGTCTTTTGCCGCCTGCGGCGGCGAGCGCCCTGCGGGCGCGTCCTCAATCGCCGGACGGGCTCGATGTGGCTGCCCTAAGTCGACTTGGCGCTAGGTCGCTGTCACGACAGCCCACGGCATGCACTCTTTCGGGTGAGTGCCGCGAGTGCCCTATACCGGATTCCGCTGCACCTTCGGCCGGAAAAGCCTGGATCTTGCCCCCAAGGCCAACCGTTCGGCGGTAGGAAGGGGGTTGCGACCACGCAGCGGCGAGAGGGAGTGCACGGGTGAGCCAGCCGGAGATGCAGCCCGAGGGGCCCCCTCGAGAGCTCGGCGGGAGGGACCGGGGCGATCTCAGAGGCCGGACCTTCCCGCTCGGCAACTGGGGGGAACCCGCGGAGCGGCTCGATGAGCTCTACCGGTGGGTGGAGGACGGCGCGCTGTATCTGGCCGACTGGTATCTGGCCGACCGCGCCTGGAAGCGCCGCTGGGCCCGGGGACTGCGGGTCAGCGCCGCGCTGTGCGCGGTGGTGGGTGCCGCGCTGCCGCTGCTGGAGCTGACGAAGGTGGTGCGCACCGGTTCCGCCTGGGGGTTCCTGGCGCTGCTCGGCGCCGCGGCCTGTGTGGCCTGCGACCGCTATTTCGGGCTGACGACGGGCTGGATGCGGGCGGTGGCCACGGCCCAGGCGGTGCAGCGCAGGCTGGAGGCGTTGCAGTTCGACTGGGCGTCGGAGTGTGTGCGCGAGGTGCTCGGCCCGACCGAGGGCACGGCCAGTGAGGCCGCCGAGCGGTGTCTGAGCGTGCTGCGGCGCTTCTCCGAGGACGTCTCTGAGCTGGTGCGGGCGGAGACCGCGGACTGGATGGTGGAATTCCGGGCCGGGCCGGCGCCGCTGCTGACGCAGTCGCTGGTGTCCTGGGGCCCGCGGTCGGAGGGCGGCGCCACGGTCACCCGGTTCCCGATGCCCCCGGGCAGCCGGCCGAACATGCCCCGCCAGCGCCCGCCGGAGTCGCCCCGGTAGCGGCCGGCACGGCGCCCGGCATCGACCGCGCGTTTCCGGCCGACGTGGGAACACGGCCGGAAACGCGCGGTCCGCCGTCCGAACGGGCCGTGTGACGCGGCTCGTTCAGCTGAAGACGATCATCGAACCCTGGCCCAGGCTCCGCGTCGCCGCGGCGTGCAGCCCGAGCCAGACGTGCCGCTCGCGCGCGAAGGGGCTGTCGTCGTGCGGGCCCGGCGCGGCGGGCTCCTCCAGCCCCGTCGGGTGGTCCGGCGCGGCGGGCGCGGCGGGCGGATTGGCGGGGTCTATGCCCAGGACCGGTGCCACGGCGTGGAGTTCGCGCAGCAGCCCGTGGCTGGAGCCCAAGGGGCCGCCGCCTTCGAGCAGTTCGTCGTTGGACAGCGGATGGGTGAAGTCCACGGGCACATAGGCCCCGGCGTGGTCGTAGTGCCAGACCAGGTGCGACTGCTGGGCCGTGGTCTCGAACATCTCCAGCAACTGCTCGTAGTCACCGCCGAGTTCGTCGACGGGGGTGACGGCGAGGCCGCACAGGTTCAGCAGATGGGCGCGGCGCAGGAAGTGCAGCGCGTCGTAGTCGAAGCCCGCGACCGGGGCCACGTCCCCGGACAGGCCCGGCATATAGCCGAAGACGGGCACCGGCGGCAGCCCGGCCTCGCCGAGCGCCTTGTCGTACGCGGCGATCTCCTCGGCGAAGGGGTTGTCGGGGCTGTGGCACAGCACATCGACGAGGGGGACAAGCCAGAGGTCACAGGCCACGTGAACTCACTCTCGTTCGCGTTGATGCGATGGTCGGGCCAGAGTAGTGCCGCTCAGCCGTCTGTTACACAGTCCGGGAGACAACGATCCGCCGTCTCCCGGACTTCATCCGGCCGTCCGCCGCGCGTCATGGCCTCGCGGCCCCACGGCTCATCTGTCGTCGCGCACGTCCCACACCCAGGTGTCGCCGATCCGCTTCGGCTCCTCGCCGGTCAGCCGTGTCACGGCCGTGCGCAACGGGAGCACGTTGTCCTGCGGGGCGAGGACCAGGGCGTCCGCGCGCCAGAAGCCGAGGTCGGTGCGGAAGTCGCGGCGCTCCCGGGCGCCGAGGGCCGGCACCTTGCCGGTCTCGCGGATCTTGCGGAGCAGTTCACCGGTGGCGCGCGGTTCGGGTCCGTAGATGCCGATGCGGTCCGGGCCCCAGGGGCCGTTGAAGTAGCCGCCGGGGAAGGCGAAGCCGAGGTCGGCGTCCACCTGCCAGTGCAGGGCTGCGGTGTCGGAGGGGCTCGGCACGGGGACGGGCACCAGCGAGTGGCCGGGGCGTACGTACGTGCGCCAGGTGCCGTCGGCGAGGAACGCGGGGGTGGGGTCGCGCTCGACGGTCCGGTACGGGGTGGGCACCAGCGGCAGCAGCGCCACCGCGAGAGCTGCCCAGCCGAGCAGCCGGTGCGAGGTCTCGCGCTCGCTGCGCAGCCGGGTGACCGCCAGCCGGTCGCAGCCGAGGGCGAGCAGGATGCCGATGGCGGGCACGGCGACCATGGCCACCCGGGACTCGATGACCGACTCGAAGAGCGGCATCTGCGCCAGCAGCCGCCAGGGGCCGGGCAGCGTCCGGTCGGTGCCGAGCAGCGGGATGTTCTGGCCGAGCGAGAGGACGACGGCGCCCAGCGCGGTCCCGCCCAGGGCGAGCACGCGCGGCTGGTTGCGCAGGTGGACGACGAGGACGACGGTGAGGGCGACGAGGGGCCAGCCGAAGAACGCGTTCTCCTCGGTCCGGTTCAGCGACAGCGAGGCGGCCACCTTCTCGTCACCGGCCAGCGAGCGTGTGGCGAATTCCAGCAGCGCCATCGGGTGGTTGCCGACCTGGCCGTGCAGCACGCTGTGGTAGCTCTGCGTGCCGAAGAACTGCCAGCTCAGCGGGTAGATCAGCAGGGGCAGGCAGACGAGGGCGGCGATCCCGAGGCCGCGCAGCAGGGGCGGTGCGACAGCCTTCGCCACGTCCGGGGAGGCGATGGCGTAGCCGACGGCGAAGAGCACGAGACCGCAGACGGCCAGCAGCAGCGCCTCCTCGCCGAGGAAGATCTGGTAGGTGAGGAACAGCCCGAGGACCACCCCGTCCCGCGTCGTGCGTTTGCCTTCGCACAGTCGCAGCAGCCGGTCGATGATCAGCGGGAACATGAAGAAGACGACGAAGTTGGGGTGCGCGTTGCCGTGCGAGATCATCGGCGGCGCGAAGGCGCAGAAGGCTCCGCCGAGCGCGGCCGCCCAGCGGGAGCGCACGAAGCGCTTGGCGATCAGCCAGTACCAGGCGATGGCGGTCGCGGCGAGCCCGCCGGTCAGCACGATCGCCCAGGTCACATGCGCGCCGAAGGCCAGGGTGACGGGCGTGAGGGGGGCGGAGAGGCCCAGCATGGTGGTGTTCGCCATGAGGTTCACACCGAGGGGGAAGTTCTGCAGGTCGGTGAAGAAGGGGTTGTGGAGGTTCGCCACGTTGTCGGCGGTGACGGCGAAGAACCATTCCCACTGCGTCTGGTCCGAGCCGGAGTCCGCCAGATAGCCGCTGCCGAGGTTGCCCCACAGCCCGCCGTAGAGCACGAAGGCGAAGAAGAGGTAGAGCGCGGGGACGATGATCTGCACCGGGCGGACCGCGCGCCAGCGCAGCCGTACGAGGTCGGCGAGGACGGTCGGGTAGGCGAGCGGGCGGACCTTGGAGCCGGGCTGGTGCGCCCAGCGGACGGGGACCTCGGCGACCGGCCAGCCGCGCTCGTGGAAGTGGCGCAGGATCTCGACGTCGTAGCTCCAGCCGTCCAGGCGGGAGCGGGTGAAGGCGGCGCGGACCTTGTCGCCGTCGAAGAGCTTGAAGCCGCACTGGGTGTCCCGTATGCCGGGCACCGCGGCGGCCCGTATCAGCCGGGCGCCCGCACCGCCGAGGAGCTCGCGCAGCGCGTGCTGGCGCACGGCGATCCGGGACCCGGGCAGCGCGCGGGAGCCCACGGCGGCGGTGGCGCCCTCGTCGAGACGGTGCTGGAGGAGGTCCAGGTCCTCGATGGGGGTGGCCAGGTCGGCGTCGGTGACCAGGACGCGGCGGCCGCGCGAGGCGAGCACGCCGGTGCGTACGGCGTGGCCCTTGCCGCGGTTGGCGGGGGTGCGCAGGAGGCGGATGCGCGCCTCGGTGGCCGAGGCCTCCTCGATGACCTCGGCGGTGGCGTCCGTCGAGCCGTCGTCGACGACGATCAGCTCCCAGCGGAGGCGGCGGCCACTCCCGGTGGTGAGGGTGCCGAGGTGGGTGCGGATCGCTTCCAGGCTGGGGGCGAGCCGGCCTTCCTCGTTGTACGCCGGGACGATCACCGAGAGGTCGACGGGCGGTGCGCCGGTCGGCTGGGCCGGGATGGCGCCGGAGCCGGGCTGGGTGACGGACGGCGTAGCGGCGGACCCGTCCGGGGGCGCGTCCGTGCCGGATTCCGTGGGGCCGGACGCGTCCGACGGCTGAGTCTTTGACATCGCGAGACCTGTGTCCTCAGACGGTTGCAGGGTGCAAGTTCGGCGTTATCTTCATTCCGGATCCTGTTCCGTTTGTGGCTGGTCCCGATCGAGCGCCTTCGACCTTATTCGGTCAGCTGCTCGATCAAGTTCAGGGAATGAGCGTTGTACGCCGCTATGAGCCGCTGGGCCTCCGCCACGTCGCGGCTGGTGACGGCCGCCACCAGCTCGCCGTGGCCCTGCCACAGCCGCCCGCGCAGCTCCGGCAGCCGCCGCAGCAGCGGCACGGTGAAGATCCAGCCCTGCACCCGGACCCGGTCCAGGAAATCCGAGATGTACGGGTTGCCGACGAGGCAGCACAGCTCCCGCCAGAACCTCAGGTCGTAGCCGATGAGGATGTCGAGGTCCCCGGCCGCGGCCGCCCGCCCGGCCTCCTCCGCCCGGCGCCGCACCGAGGCCAGCGCCTCGGGGGTCGCGGAGTCCACCGCCTGCTGGGCGGAGCGCCGGAAGATGCCCTCGATGATCAGCGTGCGCGCCTCGATCATGTCGCGGAAGTCCGCGTAGGTGAATTCGCGCACGCGGTAGCTCCGGTGCAGCTCCACGTCGAGCAGCCCCTGGGAGCAGAGGTCGAGCAGCGCCTCGCGCACAGGGGTCGCCGAGACGCCGTACTGCTCGGCTATCTCCTTGACGGTGAACTGCCGGCCGGCCGGGAGCCGCCCCGCGATCACCTCGTCGCGCAGGGCGTCGGCGATCTGTGAGCGCAGCGTCGTCCGTTTGACAGCATCGCTGCCGGGCATCGTGTCCGTTTCCCCTTCCCTGACCGCGCGCCCGCGTGCGAACGGCCCTCGCAACAAGATAGGCGAGGGCCGTCGCGGAACGTACGAATGTGCGCGCGGGAAGGACGAACGGTACACACCGGTGACCATCGGGATCAGACGGCGTCCTCAGACCGTGTGGGTATCGGCCACCGTGAGTGCCTCGTCCAGAATCGCGAGTCCTTCCCGTGCCTCGTCCTCGGTGAGGGTGCAGGGCGGGACGACATGGGTGCGGTTCATATTCACGAACGGCCACAAACCCGACTTCTTGCAGGCCGCGGCGAAGGCGTTCATGGGGGCCGCCGCCTCGCCCGCCGCGTTGTAGGGCACCAGCGGTTCCCGGGTGGTGCGGTCCTTGACCAGCTCCAGCGCCCAGAAGACGCCCATGCCGCGCACCTCGCCGACGCTCCGGTGGCGCTCGGCGAGCGCGCGCAGCCCGGGGCCGAGGACGTGCTCCCCGAGGCGGTCCGCGTTCTCCACGATGCCCTCCTCGGCCATCGCGTCGATCGTGGCGACGGCGGAGGCGCAGGCGAGCGGGTGGCCGGAGTAGGTGAGGCCGCCGGGGTAGGGGTGGCGGTCGAAGGTCGCGGCGATCTCGGCGGAGATCGCGACGCCGCCGAGCGGGACGTAGCCGGAGTTGACGCCCTTGGCGAAGGTCAGCAGGTCGGGCGTGACGCCGAAGTGGTCGGCGGCGAACCAGCGGCCCGTGCGCCCGAAGCCCGACATGACCTCGTCCAGGATGAAGACGATGCCGTGGCGGTCGCAGAGCTCCCGCACCCCCGCGAGATAGCCGGCGGGCGGCACGAGGATGCCGGCGGTGCCGACGACGCTCTCCAGGATGATCGCCGCGATGGTCCCCGGGCCCTCGAAGACGATGGTGTCCTCGAGGTGCGCGAGGGCCCGCGCGCACTCCTCCTCCTCGCTCGTCGCGTGGAACGGCGAGCGGTAGAGGTACGGGCCCCAGAAGTGCACGACGCCCGCCGAGGCCGTGTCGGACGGCCAGCGGCGCGGGTCGCCGGTCAGATTGATCGCCGCGGCGGTCGCCCCGTGGTACGAGCGGTAGGCGCTCAGCAGCTTGGGGCGGCCGGTGTGCAGCCGGGCCATCCGGACGGCGTTCTCGACCGCCTCGGCGCCCCCGTTGGTGAAGAAGATCTTGTCGAGGTCGCCGGGGGTGCGCCCGGCCACCAGTCGCGCGGCCTCGGACCGTACGTCCACGGCGAAGCCCGGCGCGATCGTGCACAGCCGGCCCGCCTGCTCCTGGATCGCGGCGACGACCTTGGGGTGCTGGTGGCCGATGTTGGTGTTGACGAGCTGGGAGGAGAAGTCGAGGTAGCGGTTTCCGTCGTAGTCCCAGAAGTACGCGCCCTCGGCACCGGCCACGGCCGGCGGGTCGATGAGGCCCTGGGCGGACCAGGAGTGGAAGACGTGCGCGCGGTCGGCGGCCTTGACCTCGGCGCCGGCGGAGGGGTCGGGAAGAGTGCTCACGCTGATTGCCTCACAGAGGTGGGGACGCGGGGGCCGCCAGCGTAGAAAGCGCGGCACGGCGGCGGATACCGGCACTGTGTAGGGCTCTCGGGCCGCCCGTGGACATACTGCCGGGTTGTGGACACCGGCCGTTCGCGGCGGGTTCACCGGCCCGCCGCGACGCCCGAGAATTACTCTTACGGAAATCCCCTGCGGCGGCCGGGGGCGTGCTACGGTCCTTTCCAGTTGCAGTTTTGGTACCCATATAACGTGTGCGCCTGACGGTCTGTGACCTCAGGCGCTCTGTTGTTTACGGCCATAGGCCCGGACGGGGACATCAACGCGACACGGAATTGCGCACCGTGCGGAATTCCGGCACCGGGATCTATAAGGAGATCGTCGTGGCTAACGGCACCGTGAAGTGGTTCAACTCGGAAAAGGGCTTCGGCTTCATCGAGCAGGAGGGTGGCGGCCCGGACGTGTTCGCCCACTACTCGAACATCGCCACCCAGGGCTTCCGCGAGCTGCAGGAGGGCCAGAAGGTCTCCTTCGACGTCACGCAGGGCCAGAAGGGCCCGCAGGCGGAGAACATCGTTCCCGCCTGATCCCAGGGCGAGACCGGGGCCGGGGCCCGCACTTTCACGGTGCGGGCCCCGGCTCTTTGGTGTCCGGCTATTCTCCCGCGAGGGCTGCGTGCGGCAGTCTCGAAGCAAGGGCCTCGGCAGGGCGCCCCGGACGACACCGGGGGGTCATCGGGGGAACCGGGGGAAGGCGACATCATGGACAGTCTGCAGCCAGGAGATCCACACAGTCTCGGCGCGTACCGGCTGCTCGGCCGGCTGGGCGCGGGCGGCATGGGCCGGGTCTATCTGGCCCGCTCGGACCGGGGCCGTACGGTCGCGGTCAAGCTCGTCCAGCGGGAGCTGGCCGGCCAGGAGGAGTTCCGCAGGCGCTTCCGACAGGAGGTGCGGTCGGCCCGGCAGGTCGGCGGCGAGTGGACCGCGCCGGTCCTCGACGCGGACACCGAGGCGGACATCCCGTGGGTCGCCACCGGCTACATCGCCGGACCGTCCCTGCGGCAGGTCGTCGACCGCGACTACGGGCCGCTGCCCGAGCGGACCGTCCGCATCCTCGGCGCCGGGCTCGCGCGCGCCCTCCAGGCCGTCCACGCCGCCGGCATCGTCCACCGCGACCTCAAGCCGTCGAACGTCCTGATCACCCTGGACGGCCCGCGCGTCATCGACTTCGGCATCGCCCGCGCCCTGGAGACCGTCACCGACAACAACCTCACCCGCACCGGCGCGGCCGTCGGCTCGCCCGGCTTCATGTCGCCCGAGCAGGTGCGCGGCGCCAAGGTCACGGCCGCCAGCGACGTCTTCTGCCTCGGCGCGGTGCTGGCCTACGCCGCGACCGGCCGGATGCCCTTCGGCACGGCGGACAGCGGCGTCCACGCCCTGCTCTACCGCATCGCCCAGGAGGAGCCGGATCTCACCGGCGTGCCCGAGCCGCTGCGGCCGCTGATAGCCGACTTCCTCGCCAAGGACCCCGCCGACCGCCCCACGCCCGAGCAGGCCCTGGAGCGTACAGGCGTGCGGGACCTGCTGACGGACCTGCGCTCGGCCGAGCCCTGGCTGCCCGGCGGCATCGTCGCCCAGCTGGGGCGGCACGCGGTCCGGCTGCTCGACGTCGAGGACCCCGCCGCCGCGAACCCGCTGACCCAGGTGGACCCGCGCCCCGACGGGCGTCCGGTGGACCTGCCGACCGTGACCGCCGGACCGGCCGCCCAGCCGCTGCCCCCGGCCAACCCCGCCCCGCCCGTGGCCCCCGCCTTCCAGAGCCACCCGCACCCGGGCCCGTACGGCCCCGGCCCCTACGACTCCGGGGTGTACACCACGCCGGCCCCGCCCGAGCGGCGCCGGTCCATGGCGCCCTTCGTGCTGGCGGCGGTGGTGACCGCCGGGCTGCTCGCGGGCGGCGGGACGGTGTACCTGCTGAACCGGGAGACGAACAACGAGGGGCGCGGCGGCCCCGGCCCGGTCACCTCGCCGACCACGACGCCCGGCGCCACGGGCGGGACGTCCGGGCCCTCGACCGCCGGGCCCTCGGCCTCCGCCGGGGCCTCGACGCCCGGCCAGGCCAAGGTCACCCCCTCCTCCGGCCCGGTCCCCCAGGCGTTCATCGGCACCTGGGAGTCCGATTTCCGGACGGCCGGCGGCGCCAACACCCGCCGGATCGTCCTGCGGCAGGGGCCCGTCGGCACGACCGTGGCCGACATCAGCGGCCACGGCACGAACGAGTACGGCACCGTCTACCGCTGCGCCTGGGTCGCCGACCTGAGCGCGGCCGCGCCCGCCGGCGGACCGCTGCGGCTCGGTCCGTCCCGGGTCACCGTCGCCGAGCCCACCACCTCCTGCCAGCCGGGCGAGGCCACCGAGCTGACCCTGCTGCCGGACGGCAGTCTGAGCCGGCGGTTCATCGGCACCGACAAGGAACCGCTGACCTACACCAAGCGGAGCTGACGGAAAACGCCGAGCGCCCCGGTGGCGGAACCACCGGGGCGCTGTCACAGCGAAGGCCCTGACGAGCAGTGCCTGACGAGCCGTGCCTTACGAGAGGAACGAGTTGATCTCGATCGTCTCGGTGCGGCCCGGGCCGACGCCGATCGCGGAGATCGGCGCGCCGGACATCTCCTCCAGCGCCTTCACGTACGCCTGCGCGTTCTTCGGCAGGTCGGCGAAGGTCTTCGCCTTGGTGATGTCCTCGGACCAGCCCGGCAGCATCTCGTAGATCGGCTTCGCGTGGTGGAAGTCGCTCTGGCTGTAGGGCAGCTCCTCGACGCGCTTGCCGTCGATCTCGTACGCGACGCAGACCGGGATCTGCTCCCAGCCCGTCAGCACGTCGAGCTTGGTGAGGAAGAAGTCCGTCAGGCCGTTGACGCGGGTCGCGTAGCGGGCGATGACCGCGTCGAACCAGCCACAGCGGCGGTCACGGCCGGTGGTCACACCGCGCTCGCCACCGATGGTCCGCAGCGCCTCGCCGTCCTTGTCGAACAGCTCGGTCGGGAACGGGCCGGCACCGACGCGCGTGGTGTACGCCTTGAGGATGCCGATGACCCGGCTGATCTTCGTGGGGCCGACGCCGGCACCCGTGCAGGCGCCGCCCGCGGTCGGGTTCGACGAGGTCACGAAGGGGTACGTGCCGTGGTCGACGTCGAGCAGCGTGCCCTGGCCGCCCTCGAAGAGGACGACCTTGCCCTCGTCGATGGCGTTGTTCAGGATCAGCGTCGTGTCGGCCACGTACGGCTTGATCTGCTCGGCGTAGGTGAGCAGCTCCTCGACGATCGCGCCGGCCTCGATGGCCCGGCGGTTGTAGAGCTTCGCGAGGATCTGGTTCTTGAAGTCGAGGGCAGCCTCGACCTTCTGGGTCAGGATCGACTCGTCGTAGAGGTCCTGGACCCGGATGCCGACGCGGTTGATCTTGTCCGCGTAGGTCGGGCCGATACCGCGGCCCGTGGTGCCGATCTTCCGCGAGCCGAGGAAGCGTTCCGTCACCTTGTCGACGGTCGTGTGGTACGGCGTGATCAGATGCGCGTTACCGCTGAGCAGCAGCTTGGACGTGTCCACGCCGCGCTCGTTGAGTCCGCTCAGCTCGGAGAGCAGGACCGCCGGGTCGACGACGACACCGTTGCCGATCACCGGGGTACACCCCGGCGAGAGGATTCCGGAGGGGAGGAGATGCAGCGCGTATTTCTGGTCGCCTACGACGACCGTGTGGCCGGCGTTGTTGCCACCTTGGTAGCGCACCACATAGTCCACGGATCCACCGAGGAGGTCGGTGGCCTTTCCCTTGCCCTCGTCACCCCACTGAGCACCGAGCAGCACAAGTGCGGGCACAGGCGTACACCCCTTCCGGGCGGGGCATGTCCAACGTGCGTGGTGGCGTAATCCCGCCTTGTGCGGGGGTGCACCATCGCTAGAGCCGTCGAACCGGTGCCCCGGATAGACGAAGCCCCTGGCGCAACAGCGACAGGGGCTCTTGCACCGAGAGATTACCTGAGGAAGGACCGAGGTGTCGGCTCCAGACCCGACCGGGCAGCCTCTGCTCGTGATCATCGACCCGGTCGCACGGCGTGCGGACGGCGAGTCCGTGCGGATCGCGAGGGATGTCCTGTGCGCCGGGGCGGTGGCGAAAATCTGTCTCACGGACGGCCCGGAGGATGTTTCCAGGGCCCTGTCGCGACGTGGCCGACGTCCGGTCGTGATCGGCGACGACCGTGCGCTGCTGCGGGTCGTGGGCCTGCTGCACCGACGGCGGGAATTGGCCGAATCCACTCTGTCGGTGGTCCCGGTCGGCGCGCCGCACACGGTCGCGCTGGCGCACGCGCTCGGCGTGCCGCGCGGGCCCGTGGCGGCCGCCCGGGCGGTGCTGGACGGCGCGCCGCATCCGCTGGACCTGCTGGTCGACGACAGCGACGGGGTGGTGCTGGGCGAGGTGTGCGTGCCGGACGGATACGTCCCGGGAGCGGCCCCGTACGCGGCGGGGGCGGCCGGGGACGGGCCGGAGGGCCCCCGGCACCCGGACGGCGTGCCGGAGGGCCTGGACGGGCCGGTCGGCCCCGTCGGTCCCGCCGGGCCGGCCGTGTCCCGGCGGCAGGCCCTGACGGCGGGCGGGCACCAGAGCTGGTGGTCCCCGGCCGCCCGGACCGCCCGTACGGCCCTGGCGCTGCTCACGGGCCCCGCTGCGCGCCATTCGCTGCCGTCCTGCACCCGGCTGCGGGTGGAGGCGGACGGGGTGCTGCTGGCGGATCTGGACCAGCTGGTGGAGCGGGTGACGGTGTCGGTCGTGGACGGCCGCGCGGAGGTGGTGGTCCACCACCGCTCCGCGGACCGCCCGGTGCGGGCCCGGGCCCGCGCGGTCACGGTCTCCGGGCCGGACTTCCGCTATCGCGCCGACGAGGTGGGCGCGGGCCCGGTCCGCAGCCGCACCTGGACGGTCCGGCCGGGGGCGTGGCGGCTGACGCTGCCGCGCTGAGGCTCTCTTCCCTCCGGCAGCCTGCTGTCAGCCGCCCGGCGTCACCAGGCCGGCCTCGTAGGCGAAGACCGCCGCCTGGGTGCGGTCGCGCAGCCCCAGCTTCACCAGGATGCGGCTGACGTGCGTCTTGACGGTGGACTCGGCCACGACGAGACGGGTGGCGATCTCGGAGTTGGAGCGGCCCTGGGCGACCAGGACCAGGACCTCGGTCTCGCGCTCGGTGAGATCGGCGATCCGCTCCTGGCTGGGCGGCTTGGGCGTGCCGAGGCGGGAGAACTCCTGGATGAGCCGCTTGGTGACGGTGGGCGCGAGGAGCGCCTCGCCGTCGGCGACGACGCGCACGCCGTCGGCGAGCTGGCGGGCCGAGGCGTCCTTGAGCAGGAAGCCGCTGGCTCCGGCCCGCAGTGCCTGGTAGACGTACTCGTCGAGGTCGAAGGTGGTGAGCACCAGCACCTTCGCCCCCTCGTCGGCGGCGACGATCTCGCGGGTCGCCTCCAGTCCGTTGAGCACGGGCATGCGGATGTCCATCAGAACGACGTCGGGGCGCAGCGCCGCGACCTGCTCGACGGCCTGCCGGCCGTCCACGGCCTCGCCGACGACCTCGATGTCGGGCTGGGCGTTCAGCAGGACGGAGAAGCCCTCACGGACCATCATCTGGTCGTCCACGATCAGCACACGGATGGTCATGCCGTTGCCTCGCCGACCGCGACGGGCAGGAACGCGGCGATCTCGTAGCCGCCCTCGTCGGTGGCCTCCGCCGCCATCTCGCCGCCGAGCATGGTGACGCGTTCGCGCATGCCGAGCACCCCGTGCCCGGCGCCCGGGGAGGGTTTGGCCAGCCGGTTCGGCGGGCCGTTGACGACCCGCAGGCCGAGGCCGCCGAGGACGTAGGAGATCTCCACCCGCGCCTGCGCGCCGGGGGCGTGGCGCAGCACGTTGCTGAGCGCCTCCTGGACGATGCGGTACGCGGAGAGCTCCACGCCCTGCGGCAGGGGCCGCACCGAGCCCGTCGTGACCCTCTCGACGTCCAGTCCGGCCGAGCGGACGTTGTCCAGCAGCCCGTCCAGGGCCGCGAGGGTGGGCTGCGGGGCCTCGGGGTCGGCGAAGGCATCGGGGTTCTCCGACCGTACGACGCCGAGCACGCGGCGCAGCTCGGTCAGCGCGGCGACGGCGTTCTCCCGGATCGTCTGGAACGCGGCGGCCAGCTCGGGCGGGGTGTCCTGGACCCGGTAGGGGGCGGCCTCGGCCTGGATGGCGACGACGGACATGTGGTGCGCGACCACGTCGTGCAGCTCGCGGGCGATGGTCGTGCGCTCCTCCAGCACGGTCCGCCGGGACCGCTCGACCTCGGTGACGGCCACCTGCGCGACGACCTGCTGCTTGGTCTCGCGCAGCCCGCGCACGGCGAGGACGACGAAGAGCACGAACCCGGAGAAGACCATCATCTGGAACATGTCGGAGAGGACGTAGCCGTCACCGTAGGGCTGGACCGTGCGCAGGAACACGGCGAAGAAGACGCCTATGGCACCGGTGAGCAGCCACATCTCGGCCGCGGTGCGCGGGCGCGTGCGCAGTGCCACGACCAGCATCACGGCGAGGTGGGAGAAGAAGCCGCCCGGGGACCACGGCCCGAAGCTGTACGTGCCCAGGAACACGCCGGTGAAGACCATCGAGCCGATCGACAGCCACCACGCCCCGACCGGCCGGAAAAGGGTCATGACCATCGGCACGCCGACCATCATCGCCGCGAAGAGCCCGAAGGAGCTGCCCTCGCGTTCGGCGGTCCCCATCATGACGACGAAGGTGAAACCGACGAGTGCCGCGTGCGGCAACCACCGTGTGTAGCGCCCGGCACGCCGCGGCAGCCTGCGGACCAGGACGTGGTCCGCAGCGAGCGGCGGCAGCGGGCGGAAGGCGAAGGCGTCGGTGAACAGGTCCTCGCGGAGCCCGCTCAGGGCGCCTTTCGCCATCCGCAGCTCATTGCGCGGGGCGGTCTCATAGGTGTCGGTCACGTCAACAACCGTAGGCAAGGGGTTCGCGGAAAGCGTCCGCACGGATGCGGATCTGTGGGGGTCCGTCTCAAGTACTACGTGGCTACGGCACGGCTGTGACGTGCGGTTGTCCGGTGAGGGCGGCCACCAGCGCCGCGCACGCGGCTGTGCCGGGAGTCACAGGCGCGAAGTGACCGACACCACCGAGGGCACGGACCTCCGCCACGCCGGCCGCCGCGCGGGCGGCGGCGGCGTAGCGGTGGGCGAACTCGACGGGCACGACCAGGTCCGCGGCCCCGTGCAGGAGCGTCACGGGCGCGCGGGCGGGCAGGCACCGCACGGGGTCGACGTCCCGCCCGTCGGCCCCGCCGAGCAGTTCCTCGACGATGCCCTCGCCGAGCCGCAGCTCCCGTGCCCACTCCAGGTCCGTGACGGCCGCCACGGCGACGACCCCGTCCACGGCCGGGGCGGCGGCGGCCCGGCCGGACGCGGACGCCGCCCAGAGGGCGAGGTGGCCGCCCGCCGAGTGGCCGGCGAGCAGATGCCGGGCGGCGGGCCGACGGGACCGCCTCTCCCGCGCCTCCAGGGCCCGCAGGGCAGCCAGGACGTCGTCGAAGGTCTGCGGCGTGCCGCCGTCCCCGCCGAGCCGGCGGTACTCCACGAGCGCCACGTCCACGCCCTGCCGGGCCAGCTCGGCGGCCAGCGGCGAGAGGTGCCACCGGTCGTAGATCTCGCGCCAGAAGCCGCCGTGCAGGAGCGTCACCCGGGTGCCCGTCGGCCGGGCCGCCGCGTAGTGGGCGACCACCTGGCTGGGGTGGTCGCCGTACGCGACGGTCTCGTCCGGGGTGACGTCGGGAAGGCCGCACAGCGCGGCGAACTCGATGTCGTCGAGGTCCTCGGTCATGGCGTCGGCACCTCGGCCAGGACCTCGGCGAGCACCCGCGCCGCCCGCTCCGCGTCGGCGAAGGAGGTGTAGAGCGGGGTGAAGCCGAAGCGCAGGACGTCCGGACGGCGAAAGTCGCCGACAATGCCGCGGCGGACGAGTTCGGCCATCATCTCGCCCGCGTCGGGGCAGCGCAGCGACACCTGGCTGCCGCGTTCGCCGTGCGGGGTGGGGGTGAGGCACTCCAGGCGGCCCTTCGGCACGTACTCCTCCACGCGGCGCAGGAAGAAGTCCGTGAGGGCGAGGCTCTTGGCCCGTACGGCCTCGATGCTCACGTCGTCCCACACGTCCAGGGCCGCTTCGAGGGCGAGGAGGGACAGGATGTCGGGGGTGCCGACCCGGCCCCGGGCGGCGCCCTCGGCGGGGGCGTAGGCGGGGGCCATGGCGAAGGGGTCGGCGTGGGAGTTCCAGCCGGGCAGCGGCGAGTCGAAGCGGTCCTGCAGCTCGCGCCGCACATAGAGGTACGCGGGTGAGCCGGGGCCGCCGTTGAGGTACTTGTACGTGCAGCCGACGGCGAGGTCCGCGCCGTGCGCGTCGAGCCCGACGGGCAGCGCGCCCGCGCTGTGGCACAGGTCCCAGACGACGAGCGCCCCGGCGGCGTGCGCGGCGGCCGTCGTACCGGGCAGGTCGTGCAGGCGGCCGGTGCGGTAGTCGACGTGGTTGACGAGCGCGACGGCGGTGCGCGGGCCGAGGGCGGCGGGCAGGTCGCCCGCCGCGACGGGCCGCAGCGTACGGCCCGTCAGCCGGGCCGCGGACTCGGCGATGTAGCCGTCGGTGGGAAACGTCGCCTCGTCCACGAGGATCTCGTCGCGCTCCTCGCCGGCCATGCGGACGGCGGCGACGACGGCCTTGAGGACGTTGACGCTCGTCGAATCGCCCACGACGACCTGGCCGGGTGCGGCCCCGACGAGCCGGCCGATCCGGTCCCCGACCCGCTCTGGGGCGGTCCACCACCCCGACTCGTCCCAGGAGCGGATGCGCAGCCGCCCCCACTCGCGCTCGACGACGTCGGCGAGCCGGCCGGCGACGGCGCGGGGCAGGGCGCCGAGGGAGTTCCCGTCGAGGTAGGCGCCCTCGGCGAGGTCGTCGAGGGCGAACGCGTCGCGCTTGGCGCGGAGTTCGTCGGCGGCGTCGAGCGTGGCCGCTTCGCTCGATATTGCGTCGAGGTCAGACATGGCTGCGCGCCGTCCACAGCTCGGGGAAGACGTTCTTCGTCGCGCGCCGCTCCAGCCAGGCCACCCCCGCCGAACCGCCCGTTCCCACCTTCGAGCCCATGGCCCGCCGGGTGGCGACGAGATGGTCGTTGCGCCAGCGCCAGACCAGCTCCGCGACCTCGGTCAGGGCCTCGCCCAGTCGGCAGGCCTCGCTGTTCTGGTCGCCCGCGTAGACGCGCTGCCAGACCTCCTCGACCGCCGGGTCGGGGACGTACCGCTCGGAGACGTCACGGTCGTGGACGCTGTCGGGGATCGCGTGGCCGAGCCGCCCGAGGTAGCGCAGCACCTCGTCGTACAGGCTCGGCTCGTGCAGCGCCTTCTCCAGCTCGGCGTGGACCCTTGGCGTGCCCTGGTGCGGGACCAGCATGGACGCGGCCTTGTCCCCGAGCAGGAACTCCAGCCGGCGGTACATCGCGGACTGGAAGCCCGAGCCGTCGCCGAGCGCGGCACGGAAGCCGTTGAACTGCACCGGCGTCAGGTGCGCGAGCGGCTTCCAGGAGGCGTTGAGCGATTCGAGCTCGTAGGTGGAGCGCTTGAGCGCGGCCATGGCGGTCGGCAGGTCGTCCTCGCGCAGCGCCTTCGCGGCGGTCTCCCACTCGTGCACGATGACCGTGAACCACAGCTCCATGACCTGCGTGGTGACGAGGAAGACCATCTCGCCGGGGTCGTCGGAGAGCGGCTTCTGGAGGTGGGTGAGGACGGACGCCCGGACGTAGTCCTCGTACGGGGTGGATCCCTCGAAGTCGAGATTCGGGGCCGCCGGGGGCTCCGGCTCGATTTTGTCGCCAGGGCCCTGGGGGGCGTGGGGGCGGGACGGTTGCGGCTGCGACATCGCTGTCTCCTCGGCAAAACGTACTCCGGGTAGCGGTCCGCCCCTTCCTGTCGGCATCGGAGCCCCGGTCCCCTGCGCGCATCATGCGTCCCGGGTGCGGTTCCCTGCAAGGGGTGGCGTTGCGGGTTCCGGAGCCCGCCGTGCGGGGCGTCGTCCCGGGCCGGGGCCGTGGGTGCGTGCGGGCCGGCGTTCGGCGGGTCCGGGTGGGGTGGTGACAAGGCAGACTGGGGGTCATGTCGATTCACGAGAACCTGCTCGGGGGACCGCCCCCGACCCATCTGCCCGACGACCCGGAGCCGCGTGAGCTGCTCGCCTCCGGGGCGGCCCCCGCCGAGGTCGCCGCGAAGTACCCGGCGTCCTCGCTCGCGTGGGCGCAGCTCGCCGACGAGGCGTTCGACGGTGGCCGGGTCGTGGAGTCGTACGCGTACGCCCGTACCGGCTACCACCGCGGCCTCGACGCGCTGCGGCGCAGCGGCTGGAAGGGCCACGGCCCAGTGCCCTTCGAGCACGAGCCGAACCGCGGCTTCCTGCGTGCCCTGCACGCCCTCGCCCGCGCGGCGGGTGCCATCGGCGAGCACGAGGAGCACGAGCGCTGCTCGACGTTCCTGCGGGACAGCTCGCCGACGGCCGCCAACACCCTGGGCTGACGCGGCAGCCCCACAGCGCATCGGCCGGAACGCCTCGCCTTCGGGCGAGGCGTTCCGGCCGTCCGCGTCAGGACGCGCCGCCGGAGGCAGTCGCCGCGTCTCCCGGGTCCAGCGGGGGCGAGGACACCCCGCAGTGGTACGTCGTCTCCGGGTGGCAGCACTTCCGGCCAGGCAGCGCGCGGGTCCGGGTGCCGACCGTCCACCATGCCAGGCCCGCGCCCGCCACCAGCGTGCCCGCGCACCAGAACATCGCCCGTCGGAACGTGTCCTCGAAGCCCGCGGGGTCGCGGTAGACGTCCGGGCCCATGCCCGCGAGCAGCGGTAGCGCGGCGACGGCGATGAGGCCCGCCGCGCGGGCGGCGGCGTTGTTGATGCCACTGGCCAGGCCCGCGCGGGCGACGTCGACCGAGGCGAGAACCGTCGCGGTGAGCGGCGCGACCAGGACCACCATGCCCAGGCCGAGGACGACGAGGGCGGGCAGCACGTCCCGCCAGTACACCGCGTCCGGCCCGGCACGGGTCATGAGCAGCATGCCCGCCGCGCACAGTAGCGGCCCGAGGGTCAGCGGGATGCGAGGTCCGATGCGGGTCGCGATCCGGCCGGAGCGGGCCGACAGCAGCAGCATCAGCACCGTCGTGGGCAGCAGCGCGGTCCCCGCGGCGAGCGCGGACCAGCCGACCACGACCTGGAGCTGGAGGACCGAGAGGAAGAAGAAACCGCCGAAGGCCGCGTACACGCACACCGTGACCGCGTTGACGGCCGAGAACATCCGGCTGGAGAAGATCCCCGGCGGCAGCATCGGGTCGGGGCGGTGCGCCTCGACGTGGACGAACGCCGCGCCCAGCAGCACCCCGGCGACCGCCGGGCCGATCACCCACGGCGACGCGCCCTGCTCGGGGGCGGCGATCAGCGCGTAGGTCACCGCGCCGAGGGCCAGCGCGCCGAGCGTCGCGCCGAGCACGTCGAAGCGGCCGTGCGCGCCGGGTGCGCGGGTCTCGGGCACGTGCTTCAGGGCGACCGGAACACACACGGCGGCCAGCGGCAGATTGATCAGGAACACCCAGCGCCAGCCCGGCCCGTCCACCAGATAGCCGCCGACGAAGGGGCCGACCGCCGCGGCCACCCCGCCCAGCCCGGACCACGCGCCGACCGCCCCGGCCCGGTCGTCGGGGTGGAAGACCGCCTGGATCAGCGCCAGGGAGCCAGGGGTGAGCAGCGCCCCGCCGATGCCCTGGAGCGCCCGCGCCGCGATCAGCACCCCGGCGTCCGGCGCCAGCCCGCACAGCAGGGAGGCGAGGGCGAACCACACCACGCCGATCACGAACACCCGCCGCCGCCCGAACCGGTCCCCCAGGGCGCCGCCCAGCAGGATCAGGGAGGCGAGGGTGAGCATGTAGCCGTTGACGGTCCACTGGAGGACGGGCAGGTCCGCGTCGAGGTCGGCGCCGATGCGGGGCAGGGCCACATTGACGACGGTGCTGTCCAGCAGCGCCATCCCCGAGCCGAGGACGGCGGTCAGCAGCACCCAGCGGCCGGCGGGGGTACCCAGACGTACGGCGTCGTCGGCGGCGGGCTCCTGCGGGACGGTGTCCGGGTCGGTCACCGGCTCCCGCGAAGGGTCGCTCATACCGGAATCATCCCCGCACAACGGGCACCCGGCCAGCGCGGCGGGGGAACGGGACAGGGCCCGTCCCCACCGCGTGAGCGGGGGACCGGGCCCTGTCCGTGGCGTCCGTGGCGCCGGGGCCTCGGAGCCTTACTTCAGCTTCGTGCCCGTGGCGCGCAGGTCGGCGCAGGCCTTGGTGACGCGCTCGGCCATGCCGGCCTCGGCGAGCTTGCCCCAGGTGCGCGGGTCGTACTTCGACTTGGTGCCGACCTCGCCGTCGACCTTCAGCACCGCGTCGTAGTTGCGGAACATGTGGTCCGCGACCGGGCGGGTGAAGGCGTACTGCGTGTCCGTGTCGAGGTTCATCTTCACGACGCCGTTCTCCAGCGCGGTGCGGATCTCCTCCTCGGTGGAGCCGGAGCCGCCGTGGAAGACGAAGTCGAACGGGTCGCTCTTGCCGGACTTGGCGGCGATGCCGTCCTGGAGGTCACGGAGCAGCTCGGGGCGGAGCACGACGTTGCCCGGCTTGTAGACACCGTGGACGTTGCCGAAGGAGGCGGCCAGCAGATAGCGGCCCTTCTCGCCCAGGCCGAGGGCCTCGGCGGTGCGCTCGACGTCGGCGACGGTGGTGTAGAGCTCGTCGTTGATCTCGTGCGAGACGCCGTCCTCCTCGCCACCGGTCGGGGTGATCTCGACCTCGAGGATGATCTTCGCCTTGACGGCCTCGGCGAGCAGCTCCTGCGCGATGGCGAGGTTCTCGTCGAGCTTCTCGGCGGAGCCGTCCCACATGTGGGACTGGAAGAGCGGGTTCTGGCCGGCGGCGACGCGCTCCTGCGAGATGGCGAGCAGCGGACGGACGTAGCCGTCGAGCTTGTCCTTCGGGCAGTGGTCGGTGTGCAGCGCGATGTTCACCGGGTACTTCTTGGCGACGACGTGCGCGAACTCGGCGAGCGCGACCGCGCCGGAGACCATGTCCTTGCTGTACTGGCCGCCCAGGAACTCCGCACCACCGGTGGAGATCTGGATGATGCCGTCGCTCTCCGCCTCGGCGAAACCGCGCAGCGCGGCGTGCAGCGTCTGCGTCGAGGTCACATTGATGGCCGGGTAGGCGAACTTGCCTGCCTTCGCCCGGTCGAGCATCTCGTTGTAGACCTCGGGGGTTGCGATGGGCATCTGTCCACTCCTTGTGATGTGCGGTGGCGTGGGTGGCTCGGCCTTAGGGGGCGACGTTCATCGTCGCCCCCATCTTCCCAGACTCCCCGATTCGCTCCACACGGTGGACAGGCCATTGATGCGCGAAGGGCGCGAGGTTTCACGTGAAACCTCGCGCCCTTCGCGCATCAATCAGAAGAATTCGCAGGTCAGCCCAGGTCGAGGTCACCGAGGGCATAACCGGTGACATACCGCAGACCGGCGCCTTCGATCGCGGAGGCGGCACCGCGGTCGACGATCGTCGCCACCGCGACGACCTCCGCGCCCGCCTCGCGCGCGGCCTCGACCGCGGTCAGCGGCGAGCCACCGGTGGTGGAGGTGTCCTCGACGACCAGCACCCGGCGGCCCTTGATGTCCGGTCCCTCGATGCGGCGCTGCATGCCGTGCGCCTTCTGCGCCTTGCGCACGACGAAGGCGTCGAGCTTGCGGCCGCGCGCGGCGGCGGCGTGCAGCATCGAGGTGGCGACCGGGTCCGCGCCGAGGGTGAGCCCACCGACGGCGTCGTAGTCGAGGTCCGCCGTGGCGTCCAGCATCACCTGGCCGACCAGCGGCGCCGCCTCGGCGTCCAGGGTGATCCGGCGCAGGTCGATGTAGTAGTCGGCCTCCTTGCCGGAGGAGAGGGTCACCTTGCCGTGGACCACGGCCTTGTCCTTGATCTGCTGCAGCAGGGCGTCACGCGCATCGCTCATGCGCACGAGCTTAGGACAGCCCTAGGCGAGTGAGCGCCAGCTCCACGTCGTGGAGATCTCCAGGGGGTCGATCGGGGTGACCAGACGGGGCAGGGTGTTGAGCCCGTTCGGGGGCCCGGACTGCGGCTCGACGCAGACGGCCTCGTCCTGCTCGTCGTAGACGACGACCCATTCGGCGCGGCTGGCGACCTTCATCTCCAGCAGTCCGGGCCAGGTGAGGGTGACGTCCACGCCGTCGGGCATGCCGAAGCAGTCGTCCCAGGGGCCGGGCAGGGGATCCGTGCGGCGGCCCGTCGGCAGATGGTCCTCGCCGCGCTCCTCCTGCCAGGAGGGGTGGAAGTCGATCTCGACGTCCTTGCCCGCGCCGAGGTTCCGCAGGAACCACGGGTGCCAGCCGGCCTGTGCCGGGAAGGAGTTGTCGTAGGTCTCGACGCCCATCGTCAGCGTCAGCGAGTCCGGTGCCAGCTCCACGAGCTGGGTGACCCGGCCGGTGTACGGCCAGGGCTCGGCGAGGTCGTAGGTGAAGGCGGCGGAGCGCTCCTCCGTGCGGACCGTGCGCCAGGCGGTGTCCCGGCCGGTGCCGTGGATGGCGTGCGGCCCGGCGTTGAGCGGCATCTGGTGGCGCTCGCCGCCGTTGCGGAACTGCCCCAGCTCGATGCGGCCGCACCACGGCACCATGGGGAAGGCGCCGTACTTGTCGCCCTGCCGCAGGAGTTCGGTGCCGCGGAAACGCAGGCTGGTGAGCCGGCATCCGTTCCGCGGGTCCACGGTCAGCTCGGCGTCCCCGGCCTTCAACAGCGTCTTGCTCGTCTGATGGTTGCTCACAACCCCGACATTAGAGGCTTTCGCGGACCGTCGGCGGGGACGGGGGCAACTCCCCGCCACGTCCGGGGCCGTCTGTGCCCGCGTCGAACGGACCGCGGGCCGCGGCATCCGCTCAGCGGCGGCGGCGCAGCACCCGGCCGACCACCACCGCCGAGGCCAGGGCCACGGCCGCGGCGGGTCCGGCCCAGCGGAGGGCCGCCGCCGTGGCGGACGCCGCCTCGGGGGCGGGGACGGGGGCGTAGCGACCGCGCGGCGGGGCGTGGTCGACCTCCTCCGCGCTGCGGCCGATCATCGTGCGGCGGGCGTGCGCGGCCTCGGCGGGCGGCGCGTCGTCCTCGTCGTCGTCCTCTTCGTCCTCGTCGTCGAGCTCGTCCATGGCGTCGATCGCCTCGATGGCGCCCGGGTCCCGGCCGTCACCGGGCTCTTCCCGCAGGGGCACCTGCGGGCCCGCTTCGGCGGTGTCGCCGTCCGGGGCGCCGTCCGCGTCCCTCCGCAGTTCCTCCGCGAGGGCCACCGCGACCCGCTCCAGCAGCCTGCGGGCCGTGGTCTGGGTGGTCTTCGCGTCGAACTCCGCCAGCCGTCCCCCGCAGTCGACCCGCGCCGCGCAGGTCAGCCGCGTGCCGCCCGGCACGGCCTCCGCCAGCGCGGTGAGCGCGAGCGTCACCGTGCCGTTGCCGCGCACCTCCGCGCCCTCGCCCGACAGCTCGAAGGAGCCGTCCCGCTCGGTCAGCCGCAGCGAGCCCCGGTAGGTGATGGTGGAGCCGCCGATGCGCAGCCGGAGCCGGCCGGCGACGGTGGCGTCGGAGGCGTCCGCGGCGTCCTGCTGGAGGCCGGGGACACAGCGGGCGACGCGCGCGGGGTCGGAGAGGACCCGTCGGACATCGCCGACGGGGAACGGAACGAACACCTCATGCTCCATAACAAGCGAGCCTACCCATCAGGCCCCTCACCAGGCCCTCCCCGGCCGAAGTTTCCGCCGGTGGCACCGCCGGTGGCCGACACCGGTCGGTATCCGTCAGTCGGCGACCGTGAAGCGTTCACCCACGTGCCGCGGCTGCTCGATCTCGTCGACGAGCGCGACCGCGTAGTCCTCGGCGGAGATCCGGCTGTTGCCGTCGGCGTCCGTGACGAGGTCCTCCAGGGCGGTGCGGTACGTGCCGCTGCGCTCGCCGGGCTCGATCTTCGCGGCGGGGCTGATGTTGGTCCAGCGGACGTCGGTGACCGTGCGGAAGTAGTCCAGCGCGTCACCGTGCGCGTGCATGATCTGGAGCAGGAACTCCGGGAGCCCCTCCGCGTCCCAGACCTGCGCGCCGTCGGCGGTCCGCAGCGAACCGGCGCCGCCGACCGTGATCAGCCGGGGGGCCGCGTCGCCGACCGCGCGCACCCCTTCGACCAGGGACTTCGCGGCGGGCGCGATGGTCGCGACATGGCCGGGGCCGTCACCGCCGCCGACGGCGCTGACGACGACGTCCTGACCGGCCGCGACCGCCGTGACGGAGGCCGGGTCGAGGACGTCACCGGTGGCGACGGTCAGGGCGGGGTGCTGCTCGGTGAGCTTCGCGGGGTCACGGACGACTGCCGTGACCTGGTGACCGCGGTCCAGCGCTTCGCGCAGGACGCGGCTGCCGATGGTTCCGTTGGCGCCGAAAAGAGCGATCTTGGCCATGGGGGGCTCCTCAGAGGTGATGGTGATCAGTGGAGGGGGTCAAAAAGGAGAGGCAGGGGATCAGCGGGCGTCGATGGCGTGGGTGAGTTCCTGTGCCGTGGTCATCGGGCCGCCGAGCCGCCGCACTCCGTCGGGGGTGTGCAGCAGGAGGCTGGGGAAACTCTCCACGCCCAGCCTGCGGACTTCACGGAACCCTTCGCGCGCCGCCCGGCGGGTGCCCGGGTCGGCGTACGCGGCGAGGACCGCGTCGGGGTCGACGCCGCCCTGTCCGGTCGCGACCGCGTGCAGCGTGGCCGGGTCGGACAGGCTCCGTCCGTCGACGTACCAGGCACGCTGGAGCGCGCCCGCGAACTCCAGGGCCCGCTCGGGTGCCTGCCGGGTCAGCGCGGCGAGGGCCGTCGCGGCGTCGGCCGAGTCGAGCACGGCGGTGCCCTCGGCGAACGCCTTGGCGTAGCCCTCGCCGAACACCGCTCCGGTGAGCTCCCCGATCCGGGCGTCCGCCTGCGGGATGTAGGGGTACTCGCCGACGGGCTTGGCGCGGGGCCCGGTGAACAGCCCACCGCTGAGCACCCGTACCTCGATCCGGTCGGCGTTCGTCTCGGCGAACGCGCGCACGGTCGGGCCGAAGCCGTAACACCAGCCGCAGTAGGCGTCGAAGGCGTAGGTGACCAGCTGCCGTCGCATGTCTTTTCCTCAAGCCGTCCGTTGTTTGTACGTACCGTCCGTCGTTGTACGTAGCAACCACGCTAAAGGCGGCAAACGGCCCCAACCAGGTACGCTCGGGACTCCTCATGGTGAAAAAGCGACACGATTGCTCCCAGCCCTACGACGGTGCCGGTGACCCCCCGGCCGTGGTCGAGCTGACCTACCGGGCCCCGCCCGGCACCCCCGCCGGGGTGGAGGTGATGACCCTCGCCGAGCTGCGCGCCCGTGCCCCCGAGGGGCTGCTGGCCCTGCCGCAGCGGCTGGACTTCCATCAGATCGTCGTCGTGCGCTCGGGCTCCGCCGGGCACACCGTGGACTTCACCGGCCACTGGCTGGAGGCGGGCTCGGTGCTGTGGGTGCGCCCCGGGCAGGTGCAGCAGTTCGGCGAGGTGACCGGCATCGAGGGCGATGTCGTCCTCGTCCAGCCCGGCTTCCTCTCCCCCGGCACGGCCGTCGCCGCGGTGGCCGACGATCCCTTCCGCCCGGTGCTGTGGCGGCCCGTCGGCGAGGACCACGAGGCGGTCTTCCGGGCGGTGGGGCATCTCGCGGCCGACTTCCGCACCGGCGGGGCGCTGCCCGCCGACGTCCACACCGATGTGCTGCGGCATCTGCTGTCGGTCCTCGTGCTGCGGCTGGCGCATCTGACGACCCCGGTGGGCAGCGGAGTGCCCGCCCCGGGCGACGCCTTCCTGCGCTTCCGCGCGGCCGTCGAGCGGGACTTCGCCGACCGCCACCGGGTCGCCGACTACGCCCGTACGCTCGGCTACTCCACCCGCACCCTGTCGCGCGCGACGCTGGCCGCCGCGGGGGTGGGGGCCAAGGAGTTCATCGACCGGCGGGTGATGCTGGAGGCCAAGCGGCTGCTCGCGCACAGCGAGCTGCCGGCGGCCCGGATCGCCGGGCGGCTCGGCTTCGACGACGCCGCGAACTTCTCCAAGTTCTTCCAGCACCGGGCCGGTCTCTCCCCCGGCGCCTTCCGCGCGGCACTGCGCCCGCCGGCGGGGCGCGCTCAGTCCGTGTAGCGCGGGTGCATCAGCGTCGACGGCAGGAGCCCCGGCTCGGGACCGTGCCCGGCCGCGCGGCCCGCGGCGGTCAGCGTCGCCGGGGTCAGGGTCCGCACCCGGGGGCGGTCGGCCGGCAGTCGCAGCCGCACGCTCTCCCGGGAGGCGAGCAGGAAGCCCCAGGCCTTCGGCCGCCCGTCCGCCGCCTCGCCCTGCCCGGGCGGCCGGCGGGCGGTGCTGCGGTCCAGGACTCCGGAGGGGCCGCCGCCCTTGCCGCGGACCCGGTAGGCCGCGGTCTCCAGCCCCACCGAACGGACCGTGGCGTCCACCGTCCAGAAGACGCGGGGGCGGCCCTCGATCGGGCCGGCGTGGATCGCGAGCCGGCCACCGGGCGCCAGCCGGCGGGCCGCGAGGCCGTAGAACTCCTGGGAGTACAGCTTGGTGCTGGGCGTGAAGGCGGGGTCGGGCAGATCGGAGATCAGCACGTCGTAGGGGCCCCGGTCGCCGTGGCCGCCGCGCAGCCAGCCGAAGGCGTCGGCGACGACGACCCGCACCCGGGGGTCGCGGAAGGCGGACCGGTTGAGGGCGGCGAGGTCGCGGTCGGTGCGGGCCAGCCGGACCACGTCGCCGTCGAGCTCGACGACCGTCACCGAGGTGACGCCGGGGTAGCGCAGGACCTCGCGCAGGGCGAGGCCGTCGCCGCCGCCGAGGATGAGCACGTGCCGGTGCGGCCCGTCCATCGCGGGGTGCACCAGCCCTTCGTGGTAGCGGAGTTCGTCACAGCCGCTGACCCGCAGCCGTCCGTCCATGAAGAGCGAGAGCGGCCGGCCGCTCCGGCCGCCGCCCGTGAGCACGACCTCCTGGACCGGTGTCCGCACCGCGACCCGTATGTCCGTGCCGTACACGGCGTGCCGGGCGGCCCGCTCGAACGGGCCGGTGAGCATCGAGCAGGCCGCCAGCAGCACCAGCACGAGGCCGTTGAGGGCGACGAGCGCCCAGCGGGAACGGCGGCTCAGATCCCGGCGGAAGAGCCACAGCACCAGCGCCCCGCCCGCGACCGCGTTGACCCCGCCGGTCAGCAGCGCGCCCGTCAGCTGCCCCAGCATGGGCAGTAGCAGGAACGGGAAGGCCAGCCCGCCGACGAGGGCCCCCACGTAGTCCGCGGCGAAGAGGTCGGCGACCGCGCCGCCCGCGTCCTGCCGACGGATGCGCTGGATGAGGGTCATCAGCAGGGGCACCTCGGCGCCGATCAGGATCCCGATGACGAGCGAGAAGCCCACCAGCGGCACCCGGGTCTGGCCGTACCAGGCGAAGCACGCGTACAGCGCCATGGCCGACAACCCGCCGGTCAGCGCGAGACCCGCCTCGACGGCCGCGAAGCCCAGCGCGGCGCGCGGCCGCAGCCGTTTGGCCAGCAGCGAGCCGATGCCCATCGCGAAGACCATCACCGAGAGCACGACGGACGCCTGGGTGACGGAGTCCCCGATCAAATACGAGGCCAGGGCGACCAGTTCCAGCTCGTACACCAAGCCGCAGGCAGCGCAGACGAAGACGGTGGTCAGGACGGAGAAACGGCCGAGCCCGGCCGGTACGGGCAGTCGCGCGGGCACCGGGCGGTAGATCATGACGGGAACGCTACGTCACGATCTCACAACCCTTCGTCACCCACACGAGTGTATTCGCGTGACCTGCCGACAGACCGGCCTGCGGACGCCAGCATTCCGCCCGGGGCCCGGACCGGCGTTCCGCTCCCGCGCCGGACCGGCCATCCGGCCGGGCGGGAAGGCCGTCGGCGCTCAGAGCGGCGCGCCCACGCGCAGGCCCACCCGGGTCCGGGTGGCGACCAGTCGGCCCTCCTGCGGATAGGCGTGCCAGGTGCGCCAGCTGATCTGGCCGTTCTGCCGCTGGGCGAGCAGCGCGGTGAAGGCGTGCGGGCTGCCCGGAAACGTTCCGGCCAGACCGTGCGGATGCTCGGCGACGAGCGCCAGCAACTCCTGCGCGCGCCCCGCGAAGGACCCCTGCGAAAGCGTCTCGACCCGTGCGGCGAATTCGTACTCCCACGCTCCGACCCGCTTGGCGACGCCCAGCGGCAGCGGAGTGCTGCTGCCCGGCATGCAGGCGACGGTCTCCGAGCACGAACCGGCTTCCTCTTCGAGCAGGACCTGGTGGGAGGCGCCGAGCAGGCGCAATTGGACGGCGGAGTCGGCGAGCCGCAGATCGAGCACGGCCAGCGCGGGAAGGGGACCCTTCCCCAGGCACCAGGCGAGATCGGCGGCACGGGTATCGGTGTAGGTGGTCTTGAGGGTGGTGAGCATGGGTCGGCTCCGCATAGCACGCAGTGGAGGGTGGGCCGGCCCGCCCAGAGCGAGGTCCAGGGTCGTGGCGCGCCGGCTCATGCCCACATTGGAGGTTCATGGGGTCCGAGGACAGTGATTCCGATGATTCCGAGGAGTCGTCTCAGGACGTGTCTCTGAAAGAGAGGGAATCATGAAATGAGCTGCGCCCACAGCCTTTTTACCCATCTCATCATGATTTCCATCCATGAGAGGGCCGGGCAGTTCACCTGTTCACCACTATTGCACCCGGCGGGCCATGCAGATCCGCCGGGCGCATATGCGGTCAAGCGCTGGCCACTTGGATATGTGGCCGATTAAACGGCAGTTACGCTGCACTAAGTAGCTTCTCCATCGCGGTGCGTACCGATTCCTCTCGCTTGCAGAAGGAGAAACGCACCAGATAGGACGGCGCATTGGGGCGCACATAGAAGGCGGACGTCGGAATTGCCACCACCCCGGCGCGCGACGGGAGTTCACGGCAGAAACGCACGCCGTCCGTGTACCCCCACCCCCGTACGTCGGCCTGTACGAAATAGCCGGCGTCCGCTCGATAGGGGCGCAGACCCGCGCGGTCCAGCCCCTCGGTCAGCAGATCACGGTTGCGGCGCAGCGTCCCGCGCAGCCCGGCCGCCCACTCCTCCACACCGCCCAGCATCCGTGCGAGCGCCTCCTGGTAGGGCGTCCCGGAGGCGTAGGTGAGGAACTGCTTCGCGGCACCGACCGCCGCCACCAGGTGGGCCGGTCCGCAGACCCAGCCGATCTTCCAGCCCGTGACGTTGAAGGTCTTGCCCGCGGAGGAGATCGTGAGGGTCCGCTCGCGCATGCCGGGCAGCGCGGCGAGGGTGTGGTGCCGGGCGTCGCCGTAGACGAGGTGTTCGTAGACCTCGTCGGTCACCACCGTCAGGTCGTGCTCCCGGCAGACATCGGCGATGGCGGCCAGTTCGTCGGTGGTGAAGACCTTGCCGGTCGGGTTGTGCGGGGTGTTGAGCAGCAGCACCCGCGAGCGCGGGGTGACGGCGGCGCGCAGCGCGGCCGGGTCCAGGACGAAGGTGTCGCCGGACAGCTCCAGCGGTACGGGCACCAGACGGGCGCCCGCCAGCCGCGCGCCGGCCGGGTAGGCGTCGTAGCAGGGATCGAAGGCGAGGATCTCGTCGCCCGGGTCGCACAGCGCGAGCAGCGCCGCCGCGAGTGCCTCCGTGGCACCGGTGGTGACCAGCACCTCGCCCGCGGGGCGGTACTCCAGCCCGTACCGCGCGCGCTGGTGCTCGGCGACCGCCTCGCGCAGCGCCGGGAAGCCGGCCGCGGGCGGGTACTGGTTGCTGCCCGCGAGGACCGCCGCCGCGACCTCCTTCAGCAGGAGGGCCGGGCTGTCCAGCTCGGGGACGCCCTGGCCGAGGTTGACCGCGCCCGTGGCCCGCGCCAGCTCGGTCATCTCCGTGAAGACCGACGTGCCCATGTCCCGCACCCGAGCCGCCGGGTTCCAGTCCGTATGCATGCGTTCCCGCTTTCCCGAGTCCGTCGACAATTGTTCAAGAGGTCCGTCGTACCGTCTGTTCCGTTGTGGCACCGCCCAGTTGAGGCGCCGGGGCCGGGGCCGCGGGTGGTGCGGGGCTCACGATAGGCGCGGGCCCCGCGGGGCGCACCGGCGCCCAGCACAGGTCCGGTCCCGGGGCCGTGCCGACACGCAGCCGTGCCGCCGAGCGGGTGGAAGGCACACCGCGTACGGGCGTTCCGTCTCGCCCGCGCGAGACGCGGGACGCATGGTCGGTATGCCGGGACGCCTGTCGTCCGGCATGCTCACCCCCGCCGCGCCCGCACCGGAGGTGCCCCCGTGTCCGCCGACACCGCCGTGCCCGTACGAGGCCAGCAGCCGCGCCCCGCCGCCCGCGACGGCCGTACCCGCCTGCTCGAACGGGTGCGGGCCGCGCTGCGCCGGGCCGCACCCGCGCTCGCCCTCTACGCCGCCGCCCGGCTGACCGGGATGTCGGTGATGGCCGGCTGGGCGTGGTGGACCGGGCGGCATCCGCGCGGGCTGCTCGGCCACTCCTGGGACGGCATCTGGTACGCCGCCATCGCCCGCAACGGCTACGGCCTGTCCGTCCCCTCCTCCCACAGCCCCGGGGTGGTCTTCAACGACCTGGCGTTCTTCCCGCTCTTCCCCGGTCTCGTCCGGCTGGTGGCGGCCCTGCTGCCGGTCGGGGTCGTCAGTGCCGGGCTGATCGTCGCCTGGGCCGCGGCCGGGGTCGCGGCCTGGGGCATCTACGCGGTCGGGGAGCGGCTGCACGGGCAGCGGGTCGGCACGCTGCTCGTCCTGCTGTGGGGGCTGCTGCCGCACGCGATCGTGCAGTCGATGGCGTACACCGAGACGCTGATGACCGCGTTCGCCGCGTGGGCGCTGTTCGCGGCGATCACCGGCCGGCCGCTGTGGGCCGGGGCGCTCGCCCTGCTGGCCGGGCTGTCGCGGCCCAACGCCATCGCGGTGGCCGCCGCCGTCGCCCTGACGGCGGTGCTCGCGGTGTGCCGGGACCCGCGGGCCCGTGCGGACTGGCGGGTGTGGGCGGGCGCGGCGCTCGCCCCGCTGGGCTGGTGCGGCTATGTCAGCTGGGCGGGGTGGCGCTTCGGGGGCGGGCCGTTCGGCTACTTCGAGGTGCAGCGGCTGTGGGGGTCGCGCTTCGACTTCGGGGCGGACGCGTGGCGGTTCATCCGGCACCTGTTCGTCGCCCGGGACTACATGGCGTACTACGTGACCGTGGCGGTCCTCGCGGTGGCCCTGATCGCGCTGGTCCTGCTGGCCCTGGACCGGCCGCCGACGGCGGTGCTCGTCTACGCGCTGGTGCTCGTCGTCATCGCGGTCGGCGGCTCCAGCTACTTCGCCTCCAAGCCGCGCTTCCTGCTGCCCGCGTTCCCGCTGCTGCTCCCGGCGGCGGTGGCGATGGCCAGAGCCCGGCCGCGCACCGTCGTCGTGACGATCGGCGCGCTGGCCGGGCTCTCGTTCTTCTACGGGACCTATCTGCTGACGGTCGCCCGCATTCCCATGTGACGCGCGGCGCGCGTCGGGGTCACCGGCCGGCTCAGGCCTCGTCGTCGCCCGGCTTCTCGTCACCGGACTCGACGTCGGCCTCCAGGCCGAGCGCCTCGATGAGCCACTTGTCGAACTCGATCGAGGCCCGCACCCAGCTGACCGTGCTGGAGACGAAGTGCTCCAGCGACACACCGACGCCGATCAGCATCTGCGCCTCGCCGATGAGGCGGACGCCGCCGTCGTCGTTGGTGTGCGTGTACACCTTCGGCCACAGGGTGCGGCGGTTCCAGTCGTCGATGACCTCGAGGAGCTGGGCCTTCTCCTCGATGCCGTGCGGCCGGTCGTAGAAGGTCCGGACCGAGAAGACCTGCTGCTCCTCCTCGCCACGGAACATGAAGTACGTGCGGAACTGCTCCCACGGCGCGGCGAGGTCGCCCTCGTCGTCGACGACGTACTTCAGCTCCATCTGCTCGAGGAGCTGCTTGACCAGGTCCTGGTCGGGGATGACGGGGCCAGTCGGGCCCGCCTCCTGCGGTTCGGGCTGGCCCCCGAAATTCGGAATCGAGGACGGGTCGATGCTCACCGTGAATTTCCCTTCGTACGGTTCTTGCCATCCTCCCCCACACCCGCCCCGTCACCGCAACCCCGTCAGCCCCCCGATCCTGTCGTGGCGGCCGAGGTGACGGTCAGCGAGGAGCCGTCCGGAGCGAGGTCGACCCGGACGGTGTCGCCGTCGCGGACGTCCCCGGCGAGGATCGCCCGGGCGAGCCGGTCACCGATGGCGGTCTGGATCAGGCGCCGCAGCGGGCGGGCGCCGTAGCTCGGATCGGGCGCGGCGGCGTCCGGCGCGGCCGGGTCGTGCCCGAGGGCGGCGAGCCAGCGCAGCGCGGCGTCGGTCACGTCCAGGGTAAGTCGCCGGTCGGTGAGACGACGCTGGAGAAGACCGATCTGGAGGCGGGCGATCCGCTCCAGCTCGTCCGTCCCCAGGGTGTGGAAGACCACCAGGTCGTCGAGGCGGTTGAGGAACTCCGGCCGGAAGGAGGACCGGACCGTCTCCAGGACCTTCGTCTTCTTCTGGTCGTCCTTGAGCAGCGGATCCACCAGATAGGAGGAACCGAGGTTGGAGGTCAGGATCAGGATGGTGTTCCGGAAGTCGACCGTCCGGCCCTGCCCGTCGGTGAGCCGTCCGTCGTCGAGGACCTGGAGCAGGACGTCGAAGACCTCGTGGTGGGCCTTCTCCACCTCGTCCAGGAGCACGACCGTGTAGGGGCGCCGGCGCACCGCCTCGGTGAGCTGGCCGCCTTCCTCGTAGCCCACGTAGCCGGGCGGCGCGCCGACCAGCCGGGCGACGGAGTGCTTCTCGCCGTACTCGCTCATGTCGATGCGGGTCATGGCCCGCTCGTCGTCGAAGAGGAAGTCCGCGAGGGCCTTGGCCAGCTCGGTCTTGCCGACGCCGGTCGGACCGAGGAAGAGGAACGAGCCGGTCGGCCGGTCGGGGTCGGCGATACCGGCCCGCGCACGGCGCACGGCGTCGGAGACGGCCCGGACGGCCTCGCTCTGGCCGATCAGCCGACGGCCGAGCTCCTCCTCCATGCGCAGCAGCTTCTGTGTCTCGCCCTCCAGCAGCCGGCCCGCCGGAATGCCCGTCCAGGAGGCGACGACGTCGGCGATGTCGTCCGGGCCGACCTCCTCCTTCACCATGAGGTCCTTGGCGGCCGCTTCCTGTTCCGCCTCCGCTTCGGCCTCGGCGGCCTCCTCCAGCTCGCGCTCGACGGCGGGGATCTCGCCGTACAGCAGCTTGGAGGCGGCGTCGAAGTCGCCGTCGCGCTGGGCGCGCTCGGCCTGGCCGCGCAGATCGTCCAGGCGCTCCTTCAGCTCACCGACGCGGTTGAGGGACTGCTTCTCCTTCTCCCAGCGCGCGGTGAGGCCGCGCAACTCCTCCTCCTTGTCGGCGAGGTCGCGGCGCAACTTCTCCAGCCGCTGCAGGGAGCCGGGGTCGGTCTCGTTGTCGATCGCCAGCTCCTCCATCTTCAGCCGGTCGACCGCGCGCTGCAGCTCGTCGATCTCCAGGGGCGAGGAGTCGATCTCCATGCGCAGCCGGGACGCGGCCTCGTCGACCAGGTCGATGGCCTTGTCGGGCAGGAAGCGGGAGGTGATGTAGCGGTCGGAGAGGGTGGCCGCGGCGACCAGGGCGGAGTCCGCGATCTGCACCTTGTGGTGCGCCTCGTACCGGCCCTTGAGTCCGCGCAGGATCGCGATGGAGTCCTCGACGGACGGCTCGGCGACCAGCACCTGCTGGAAGCGGCGCTCCAGCGCCGCGTCCTTCTCGATGCGCTCGCGGTACTCGTCGAGCGTCGTCGCACCGACCATCCGCAGCTCGCCGCGGGCCAGCATGGGCTTGAGCATGTTGCCCGCGTCCATGGCGGAGTCGCCGCCCGCGCCCGCGCCGACGACGGTGTGCAGCTCGTCGATGAAGGTGATGATCTGGCCGTCGCTGGACTTGATCTCGGCGAGGACGGTCTTCAGCCGCTCCTCGAACTCGCCGCGGTACTTCGCGCCCGCGACCATCGCACCGAGGTCGAGCGAGACGAGTCGCTTGTTCTTCAGCGACTCGGGCACGTCGCCCTTCACTATCCGCTGCGCGAGGCCCTCCACGACGGCGGTCTTGCCGACGCCGGGCTCGCCGATGAGCACCGGGTTGTTCTTCGTCCGGCGCGAGAGCACCTGGACCACGCGGCGGATCTCCTGGTCCCGGCCGATCACCGGGTCGAGCTTGCCCTCGCGCGCGGCCGCCGTGAAGTCCGTACCGAACTTCTCCAGTGCCTTGTACGTGCCCTCCGGGTCCGGAGTCGTCACTCGCTGTCCGCCCCTCGCGGTCTCGAACGCGTCCAGCAGCCTCTTGGCCGTGGCGCCCTGCTCTTCCAGCAGCCCACCGGTCCGGCCGCCCTTGGCGGCGAGCCCGATGAGCAGGTGTTCGGTGGAGATGTACGCGTCGCCCAGCTCGCGGGCGCGCTGCGAGGCGTCCGCGATCACGGACAACAGCTCCCGGTCGGGCTGCGGCGGCGACACGGTGGCCCCCTGCACGCTCGGCAGGGCGCCGAGCTGCCGCTCCGCCCCGGACCGCAGCGCCGCAGCGTCGGCCTCGACGGCGACGAGCAGGTCCATGATGTTCTCGTTGTCCTCGCCCGCGAGCAGCGCGAGCAGCAGGTGCGCGGGCGTCATGTCCGCGTGGCCGGCGGTCACGGCGCGCTCATGGGCGCGGCTGAGCGCCTCCTGGCTCCTGTTGGTCAGCTCGGCATCCACGACTCGGGCTCCTCCTTGGTGCGATGCTGTCGATCCTGCCTGAGGAAACGTGCAATAAGTTGAGCCTATTCCACTCAACCTTGATTGTGCCAGGCGGCCACCCGAAAAGGCCCCGCCCGGTCCGGGGCTTCCGCGCCCGGCCCCGGTGATGCAGGATCTTGCTCAGGCGTTCCCCCCACCCCCTGCGCCACCGCCGGACAGCAAGGACTCTTCCCATGCTCCGACCCCTGGGGGCGGCCCGCCCCTTCACCCGCGCGACCACCGGCGCGGCCTTACTGACACTCGCCACGACGGTGGGCCTGGGCCTGTCGCTGCCGACGGCATCGGCGTCCCCCGGCACCGCACCGGCCCCCTGCCTCCCGACGGCCCGGCCGACGCCCGGACCGACGTCCGTTCCGACGACGTCCGTTCCGACGACGGCACCGCGACCGACTCAAACCACCGCCCCGACGACGGGAGCGACACCCCGGCCGACGTTCCTGGCGGCACCGGCGACGTCGTGGCCGGACCCGACGGTGGGCCCGACGGTCGTCCCGACGACGGTCCCGACAGTGCTGCCTACGTCCCGCCCCACGCCTGTGCCGACGTGGGGCCCGACAGCCGGCCCGACCACCGGCCCCACGACCCGCCCGACGCCGGGCCCGACGCCCGTGCCGACGACCGGCCCGACCGTGGCGCCCACAACCCGCCCGACGCCGATACCGACCGCAGTACCGACCGCTCTACCTACCGCCATACCCACGGCCGTACCCACGGCCGTACCCACGGCCGGACCGACATGCCGACCGACGAGCCGGCCGACGAGCAGCCCGGTACCGACCAGCGTCCCGACGGCCGGGCCGACGGCCGGGCCGACGACGCGGCCCACGCCGAGCGCGACCCGCCCGCCCACACCCGGACCGACCCCGAGCGGACCGACAGCGAGCCGGCCCCCGGCGAACTGACGACCCCCGGCACGCTCTTCCGAGTGCCCCCTCGGTGGTCCGCCACACGCCCACGCGGTGGCGGGCCACCCTGGCCTCCGACCACAACGGGGGGCGGCATGACGAGCCGACGCCTGCGTCCTGGAGACGGCCGACGACGTCAGAGGTCCACGAACTACGCTTCCCGCATGGCCCACGACCTCCGGAACCTCTCCCCCGCGTACCTCGACTTCTGGCGCGAGTACCACCTCTGCACGCTCACCACCCACCGCCCGGACGGCACACCGCACGTCGTCCCGGTGGGCGTCACGTACGACCCCGAGGCCGGCGTGGCCCGGGTCATCACCCGGAAGACCAGCACCAAGGTCGCCAACGTCCAGGCGGGCGGTCCCGACGGGGCGTACGTCGCGGTCTGCCAGCTGGACCGGGGGCGCTGGGCGACGCTGGAGGGACGGGCGGTGGTGCGGACCGAGGCCGAGGTCGTCGCCGACGCCGTCGCCCGCTACGCCGAGCGCTACGGCCGCACGCCGAGCCCGAACCCCGACCGTGTCGTCATCGAGATCACGGTCACCCGGGCCATGGGCCGGGCCTGACCCCCGCGGTCGGCACCGGATACGCGCGAGGGCCGACGGAACAGATCGTTCCGCCGGCCCTCGTACGCGTCCGCCCGGCGTCCCGGGGGTGATGTCTCAGTCCGAGCCCTGCCGCCGCGGCCGCCAGACGACCAGCGCGCTGGTCTGCTGCACGTCCTGGTACGGGACCAGGTCACGGCGGTAGGAGGCGTGCACCGCGGCCTCGCGCTGCTGCATGGCCGAGGCCGCGCCCTCGACCATCGCCTGGAGCTCGGCGGCGCGCGCCTTGAGCGCCGCCACCTGGTTCTCCAGCTCGATGATGCGCTTGATGCCCGCCAGGTTGATGCCCTCGTCCTGGCTGAGCTGCTGCACCTGGCGCAGCAGCTCGATGTCGCGCGCCGAGTAGCGCCGGCCGCGCCCGGCCGTGCGGTCCGGGGAGACCAGGCCGAGGCGGTCGTACTGGCGCAGTGTCTGCGGGTGGAGGCCCGAGAGCTGAGCCGCGACGGAGATGACGTAGACCGGCGACTCGTCGGTCAGCTGATACGGCTGTGCTGGTTCGAAGCGTCGGCGGCGGCCGTCCATCTCATGCTCCCTTCGCGGCCTGGAACAGCTCCGCCCGCGGATCCTCGTCGGCCGTCGCGTCGCGGTAGGCCTCCAGGGCCTCCCGCGCCTTGTCGTCGAGGTCCTTGGGCACGGCGACCTCGACGGTGACCAGCAGGTCGCCGCGGGTGCCGTCCTTGCGCACCGCGCCCTTGCCACGGGCGCGCATCGTCCGGCCGTTGGGTGTGCCGGCCGGCAGCTTGAGGGTGACCGGAGGGCCCCCGAGGGTGGGGACCTTCACCTCGCCGCCGAGTGTCGCCTCCACGTAGGAGACCGGCACCGTGACGGTGAGGTTGTCGTCCTTGCGCCCGAAGACCGGGTGCGTGCCGACGTGCACCACGACGTACAGATCGCCATTGGGTCCGCCGCGCTCGCCCGGGGCGCCCTTGCCGCGCAGCCGGATCCGCTGCCCGTCGGAGACTCCCGAGGGAATGCGGACCTGCATGGTGCGGGAGGACTTGGCCCGCCCGCTGCCCTTGCACACGTCGCAGGGGTTCTCGGGGATCAGCCCGCGGCCCTTGCAGTCGGGGCAGGGGTCGGTCAGCGAGAAGCCGCCGCCCGTGCCGTGCGAGACCTGTCCGGTGCCGACGCAGGTCGGGCAGACCCGCGGCGTACCGTTCTTGTCGCCCGTGCCGGAGCACGCCTTGCAGGCGGCCGAGGAGGACATCCGCAGCGGGACCGTGGCCCCGTCCACCGCCTCGGTGAAGCTGAGCGTCACCTCGGACTCGATGTCCTGACCGCGCCGCGGCTGGGTCCGGGTGCCCGAACCGCCGCGGTTGAAGAGGCCGCCGAAGACATCACCGAGGCCACCGCCGCCGCCGAAGCCGCCGGCGCCCGCTCCGCCCTGGGCGCCCCCGAAGAGGTCGCCCAGGTCGAAGTTGAAGGAGCCGCCGCCCGCGCCGCCCGGACCCGGGCGGTAGCCGCCGTTGCCGAACAGGGCGCGGGCCTCGTCGTACTCCTTGCGGCGCTTGGGGTCGGCGAGGACGTCGTTCGCCTCGGAGATCTCCTTGAAGCGCTCCTCGGCCTTGGCGTCGCCCTTGTTGGCGTCCGGGTGGTACTCGCGGGCGAGCTTCCGGTACGCCTTCTTGATCTCGGCCTCGGTGGCGTCCTTGGGCACGCCGAGGACCTTGTAGTAGTCCTTCTCGACGAAGTCCTTCGTGCTCATCCCCGGCGTCCCTCCTTCCGGTCCCCGCTGTCCGTCGTCACGTCAGGCACGTCAGCCCTTGTCAGGGCCACCGCTCTCCTCGGCCGCGTCCTCGTCGCCCTCGCCCTTCTGGGCACCGGGCTGCGGCTCGGCCACGGCGACCCGCGCGGGGCGGATCGTCCGCTCGCCGATCCGATACCCCGGCTGCAGGATCTGCACGCACGTGGTCTCGGTGACGTCCGGCGCGTAGCTGTGCATCAAGGCCTCGTGCACCAGCGGGTCGAAGGGCTCGCCCTCCTTGCCGAACTGCTGCAGGCCCATCTTGGCGACGACCGTCTCCAGCGATTCGGCGACGGACTTGAAGCCGCCGACCAGCTCGCCGTGATCACGGGCGCGGCCGATGTCGTCGAGCGTGGGAAGGAGCTCGGACAGGAGGTTCGCGACGGCGATCTCCTTGACCGTGACCCGGTCCCGCTCCACCCGGCGACGGTAGTTCTGGTACTCGGCCTGGAGCCGCTGGAGGTCCGCGGTGCGCTCGGCGAGCGCGGAACGGGCCTGGTCCAGCTGCGCGGTCAGGGCCACGTCAGCGCCCTCCTGGGCGGCCTGAGCGTCCTGTCCTTCGGTCGGTGCGTCCCCAGCCGGGGCCTCCGGGCCCGCCTTGTCGGCGGACCCGGCGGCCTGCGCCGCATCGTCGGGGGCTGCGGCGTCGGAGGGGACGTCGGGCTTCTCCTCGAAGCCCGGGGTCTCCTCCGTCACGCGGCACCGTCCTTCTTGGGCTTCTCGTCGTCCACGATCTCGGCGTCGACGACGTCGTCCTCGGGCTTGGCCTGACCGGCGTCGGCACCGGCGGCACCCTCGGCGCCGCCCGCGGCCTGGGCGTCGGCGTACATGGCCTGGCCGAGCTTCTGGCTGACCGCGGCGACCTTCTCGGTCGCGGTGCGGATCTCGGCCGTGTCCTCGCCCTTGAGCTTCTCCTTCAGCTCGCCGACGGCGGTCTCGACCTCGGTCTTGACCTCGCCCGGGACCTTCTCCTCGTTGTCCTTGAGGAACTTCTCGGTCTGGTAGACGAGCTGCTCGGCCTGGTTGCGGGTCTCGGCGGCCTCGCGGCGGCGGTGGTCCTCCTCCGCGTACTGCTCGGCCTCCTGGCGCATCCGGTCGACCTCGTCCTTGGCGAGCGAGGAGCCGCCGGTGACGGTCATCTTCTGCTCCTTGCCCGTGCCGAGGTCCTTCGCGGTCACGTGCATGATGCCGTTGGCGTCGATGTCGAAGGTGACCTCGATCTGCGGGACGCCACGCGGGGCCGGCGGCAGGCCGGTGAGCTCGAACATGCCGAGCTTCTTGTTGTACGCCGCGATCTCGCGCTCGCCCTGGTAGACCTGGATCTGCACGGACGGCTGGTTGTCCTCGGCCGTCGTGAAGATCTCGGAGCGCTTGGTCGGGATCGTGGTGTTGCGCTCGATGAGCTTCGTCATGATGCCGCCCTTGGTCTCGATACCAAGCGACAGCGGGGTGACGTCGAGCAGCAGGACGTCCTTGACCTCGCCCTTGAGGACACCGGCCTGGAGGGCCGCGCCGATGGCGACGACCTCGTCCGGGTTGACGCCCTTGTTGGCGTCCTGACCGCCGGTCAGCTCCTTGACGAGCTCGGCGACGGCCGGCATACGGGTCGATCCGCCGACGAGGACCACGTGGTCGATCTCGGACAGCGCGATGCCGGCGTCCTTGATGACGTTGTGGAACGGGGTCTTGCAGCGGTCGAGCAGGTCCGCGGTCAGCTGCTGGAACTGGGCGCGGGTGAGCTTCTCGTCCAGGTGCAGCGGGCCCTCGGCGGACGCCGTGATGTAGGGCAGGTTGATCGAGGTCTCGGTGGACGAGGACAGCTCGATCTTCGCCTTCTCAGCGGCCTCGCGGAGGCGCTGGAGGGCCATCTTGTCCTTGGACAGGTCGACGCCGTGGCCGTTGGCGAACTGCTTGACCAGGTAGTCGACGACGCGCTGGTCCCAGTCGTCACCACCGAGGTGGTTGTCACCGTTGGTGGCCTTCACCTCGACGACGCCGTCGCCGATCTCGAGCAGCGAGACGTCGAAGGTGCCGCCACCGAGGTCGAAGACCAGAATGGTCTGGTCGTCCTTGTCGAGGCCGTAGGCCAGGGCGGCGGCGGTCGGCTCGTTGACAATACGCAGGACGTTGAGGCCCGCGATCTCACCGGCCTCCTTGGTCGCCTGACGCTCGGAGTCGTTGAAGTAGGCCGGGACGGTGATGACCGCGTCGACGACCTTCTCACCCAGGTAAGCCTCGGCGTCACGCTTCAGCTTCTGCAGGATGAAGGCGCTCATCTGCTGCGGGTTGAAGTCCTTGCCGTCGATGTTGATCTTCCAGTCGGTGCCCATGTGGCGCTTGACCGACCGGATGGTCCTGTCGACGTTGGTGACGGCCTGGCGCTTGGCGACCTCGCCGACCAGCACCTCACCGTTCTTCGCGAAGGCGACGACGGACGGCGTGGTCCTGGCGCCCTCGGCGTTGGTGATGACGGTGGGCTCACCGCCTTCGAGAACACTGACGACGGAGTTCGTCGTACCCAGGTCGATGCCGACCGCACGTGCCATGTCATTCCTCCAGCTGACTTGAGTGGAACAGACTCAAGAGTGCAACACGACGGCAAACCTGTCAACGGACCTGAGTCGGCCCCACTCAACTTTTATGTCAGGCTTACCGTCACTCGCGGGCGGGGAGGAGACGCGAGGGGGCGGGGAAGGGTTGCCTGGGCGATACAGATCACCGGCACGTCAGGTTCATGCGCGGCCGAATCCTGGGTAATCTCGGCTGGGACTGGATAAGTTACTGCTTAGTAATTCGCTCTCCCACAAGCTCTGGCAGGTTCGAGGAGCCACCCATGCAACTCGCCGCGATCATCGTGTCGCTGGTCCTAATCGCGGTCGGTGTTGCGCTGCTCGGCCGCGCCGTCGCGCAGTTCGTCCGATACTTCCGGCTCGGCGCACCGGTCCCCGCCGGGACCCGCACCGACGAGCCGGTCACCCGCACGGTCACCGTGGCCAAGGAATTCCTCGGCCACACCCGTATGAACAAGTGGGGCGTCGTCGGCGTCGCGCACTGGTTCGTGGCCGTCGGCTTCTTCTCGCTGCTGCTGACGATCGTCAACGCCATCGGCCAGCTCTTCCAGGCCGACTGGCTGATCCCGATCATCGGCGACTGGCTGCCGTGGGAGATCTTCGTCGAGTTCCTCGGCCTGATGACGACGCTGGGCATCCTCGCCCTGATCGTCATCCGGCAGCTGAGCAAGCCCGGCAAGGCCGGCCGCAAGTCCCGCTTCGCCGGCTCCAACTTCCGCCAGGCGTACTTCGTCGAGGCCGTCATCCTCATCGTCGGCGTCTGCATCATGACGCTGCACGCCCTGGAAGGCGTCCAGCACGGCGTGGACAGCTACGACGCCGGGTACTTCGCCTCGTACCCGCTGGTCATGGCCTTCCAGGACCTGAGCCTGACCACCGTGCAGAACCTGACGTACTTCTTCGCGATGCTCAAGATCGCGACGTCGTTCATCTGGATGATCACGGTCTCGCTGAACATCGACATGGGCGTGGCCTGGCACCGCTTCCTCGCCTTCCCCAACATCTGGTTCAAGCGCGAGGCGAGCGGCGACGTCGCCCTCGGCGCGCTGCTGCCGATGGTCAGCGACGGCAAGCCGATCGACTTCGAGGACCCGGGCGAGGACGACCAGTTCGGCGTCTCCCAGGTCGAGCACTTCTCCTGGAAGGGCCTCCTCGACTTCTCCACCTGCACCGAGTGCGGCCGCTGCCAGTCGCAGTGCCCCGCCTGGAACACCGGCAAGCCGCTGTCGCCGAAGCTGCTGATCATGGCGCTGCGCGACCACTCGCACGCCAAGGCGCCCTATCTGCTCGCGGGCGGCGGCAAGACCGCCGAGGGCGAGGAGAAGGCCACCGAGGAGCAGCTGAAGGACGTTCCGGCCGCCGCGCTGGCGGAGGCCGAGCGCCCGCTGATCGGCACCCTCGAGGAGAACGGCGTCATCGACCCGGACGTCCTGTGGTCCTGCACCACCTGCGGCGCCTGTGTCGAGCAGTGCCCGGTCGACATCGAGCACGTCGACCACATCGTCGACATGCGCCGCTACCAGGTGATGATCGAGAGCTCCTTCCCGTCCGAGGCGGGCACGATGCTCAAGAACCTGGAGAAGAAGGGCAACCCCTGGGGCCTGGCCAAGAAGCAGCGACTGGCCTGGACGAAGGAGGTCGACTTCGAGGTCCCGGTCGTCGGCAAGGACATCGAGGACCTCACCGAGGTCGACTACCTCTACTGGGTCGGCTGCGCCGGTGCCCTGGAGGACCGCGCCAAGAAGACCACCAAGGCCTTCGCGGAGCTGCTGCACATCGCGGGCGTGAAGTTCGCGATCATGGGCGGCGACGAGGCCTGCACCGGTGACTCGGCCCGCCGTCTGGGCAACGAGTTCCTCTTCCAGCAGCTCGGCCAGCAGAACGTCGAGATGCTGAACATGGCCTTCGGCGAGGACAGCGACGACGAGTCGACGAAGAAGCCGAAGAACAAGAAGCGGATCGTCGCGACCTGCCCGCACTGCTTCAACACGATCGCGAACGAGTACCCCCAGCTGGGCGGCGAGTTCGAGGTCATCCACCACACGCAGCTGCTCCAGCACCTCATCGACGAGGGCAAGCTGGTCCCGGTCACCCCGGTCGAGGGTCTGATCACCTACCACGACCCCTGCTACCTGGGCCGGCACAACAAGGTCTACACACCGCCGCGCGAGATCATCGCCAAGGTGCCGGGCCTGCGCAACGAGGAGATGCACCGCCACAAGGAGCGCGGCTTCTGCTGTGGCGCCGGTGGTGCGCGCATGTGGATGGAAGAGCGCATCGGCAAGCGCATCAACAACGAGCGTGTCGACGAGGCGCTGTCCCTCAACCCGGACATCGTCTCCACCGCCTGCCCCTTCTGCCTCGTCATGCTGACCGACTCGGTCAACGGCAAGAAGAACGACGGCAAGGCGAAGGAGTCGATCCAGGTCGTCGACGTCGCCCAGCTGCTGCTGGAGTCGGTGAAGACCCCGGAGGAGCCGGCCGACGACGGCGAGCCCGTCTCCGAGCCGGAGCCGGAACCGGCGAAGTAGCCGCCCGGTCCTTGTGCGGCCCTTGTGCGGCCCTTGTGTGAACGGCCGGTCCCCCGCGGTGTGCGGGGGACCGGCCGTTGCCGTACAGCTCCTGACGGTCAGTCCGCCGCGGTGCTCGCAGCCCTCGCAGTCCTCACGACGTAGGCCACAGGTACCGCACCGGGCGACGAAACCCTCCCGCCGTCCCAGCCGTCCCTAAGCTTTCCCCTAAGGGATGTCACAGCTCGGCCGCAAAGACCGCCCCGTTCACCCGGGCCCGGCTCCACGGGCTCTCCGGAGCGGGTACGTTCGAAGCGTGGCTGGATTCAGGATGGGACGCGGACGGGACGCGCACGGCACCCGCCCCGCGCAGCAAGGACAGCGCCCCGGGCAGCAGGCCCCGTACGGCGCCCCCGGCGGCATGCCCGGGGGCGGTACGGGCGCACCCGGCGGGCAGCAGTGGCAGCAGCACGGCGGGCACGGTGAGCCGGAGTACTTCGGGGGCGGTGGTGGCCAGCAGGGCGGCCCGTACGGTCAGTACGACCCGTACGGCCGGCAGGCCCCCCAGGACCCGTACTACGGGCAGCAGGCCCCCCAGCCGGGCCCGACGGCCGACCATCCCGGCCACACCCAGCAGTTCAGCGTCGGCGAGGCGGACGCGTACGGCCGCCAGGCCCCGTACAGCCCGTACGGTGACGACGGCTACGGCGACGGCTCGTACGACAACGGCTCCTACGACGACGGCGCGACCTACCGCGCCGGGCAGGCGCCCGCCCCGCCCGTCGGCCCGCGGCTGCACTGGAAGGAGCTGCTGACGGGCATAGTCCTGCGCCCGTCCGCCACCTTCTGGCAGATGCGCGACCATGCCATGTGGGCCCCGGCCCTGATCGTCACGTTCGTCTACGGCCTGCTCGCGGTCTTCGGCTTCGACAAGGCCCGCGCGGACGTGTTGAACGCCACACTCTCCAACAGCATCCCGTGGGTCCTGATCACCGGCGTCGTCGTGGTGGTCTCCGGCATGATCCTCGGCGCGGTCACCCACACCCTCGCCCGCCAGCTCGGCGGCGACGGCGAGTGGCAGCCGACCATCGGTCTGTCGATGCTGCTCATGTCGATCACGGACGCCCCGCGACTGCTCTTCGCGATGTTCCTGGGCGGCGACAGCCCGTTCGTCCAGGTGGTGGGCTGGGCGACCTGGCTGGTGGCCGGCGCGCTGTTCACCTCGATGGTGAGCAAGTCGCACGACCTGCCGTGGCCGAAGGCGCTGGGCGCGTCGGCGATCCAGCTGATCGCCCTGCTGTCGATCATCAAGCTGGGCACGCTGTAGCCCGGCCGCGTACTCAACGACAAGGGCCCCGGCCCGCGCTGCGAGCGCGGGCCGGGGCCCTTGTCGTCAAGGAGTGCCGCTTACGCGTCGAGGACCTGGCCCTCACGGCGGACCACCGGGGGCTCGACGCTCCACGGGAAGTTGATCCACTCGTCGGTGCGCTTCCACACGTACTCGCACTTCACCAGCGAGTGCGCCTTCTCGTAGATCACGGCGCTGCGGACCTCGGCGACGTGGTCGAGGCAGAAGTCGTGCACCAGCTTCAGCGTCTTGCCGGTGTCGGCGACGTCGTCCGCGATCAGCACCTTCTTGTTGGAGAAGTCGATCGCGTTGGGCACCGGGGCGAGCATGACCGGCATCTCGAGCGTGGCACCCACACCGGTGTAGAACTCGACGTTCACCAGGTGGATGTTCTTGCAGTCCAGCGCGTACGCCAGCCCACCCGCGACGAAGACACCGCCGCGCGCAATGGAGAGGATTATGTCCGGCTCGTAGCCGTCGTCCGCGATGGTCTGCGCCAGCTCACGGATGGCCTCCCCGAAGATCGGGTAGGTCAGGTTCTCGCGGATGTCACTCACTGTTTGCTCTTCGCCTTGTTCTGCGTCAGACCTGGGTGCGATGGAAGTTCTGGAAGGACCGCGAGGGCGTCGGCCCGCGCTGGCCCTGGTAGCGGGAGCCGTGCTTGGCGGACCCGTACGGGTGCTCCACGGGTGACGTCAGCCGGAACATGCACAGCTGCCCGATCTTCATCCCCGGCCACAGCTTGATCGGCAGCGTGGCCATGTTCGACAGCTCCAGCGTCACGTGCCCGGAGAAACCGGGGTCGATGAAGCCGGCCGTGGAGTGCGTCAGCAGGCCGAGCCGGCCGAGGCTGGACTTGCCCTCCAGGCGGGAGGCCACGTCGTCGGGGAGCGTGATGACCTCGTACGTCGAGGCGAGCACGAACTCACCCGGGTGCAGGATGAACGCCTCGTCGCCCTCCGGCACCACCTCACGCGTGAGGTCCGCCTGCTCGACCGCGGGGTCGATGTGCGGGTACCGGTGGTTCTCGAACACCCGGAAGTAGCGGTCCAGACGCACGTCGATGCTCGACGGCTGCACCATCGATTCGTCGAATGGGTCGATCCGCACCCGGCCTGCGTCGATCTCGGTCCGGATGTCCTTGTCTGAGAGAAGCACGGGTCGAGGATACGCGGAGAAGCCGGGCAACGCGGGCCCGGTCCGATCCGGACCGGGCCCGCGCGCCGCCTCACCCCTTCTGGACTCCCACCGGTACGGAATGCCGGAGCCGGGCACAGCGCGGGCAGCGCAGCAGCCGCGCGGGGCCGAGCCGGCCGGGACCGAGGTTCTGCATCGGGAACGAAGCGGTGCTGAACACGTGCCCTTCGGCACAACGAACGACGGTGCGCTCCATCGAGCTCCCTTTCCCCATGGCGGCACTCACTGCGTGCCCCCGCACAACACGAAAGACAAAAGCCACATTAGGGGATCTAAGGGGCGGGCTGGCACGCGGCACTCCCGTGCCCGTGCCATGACTTCCGGCGCCCCCACGGTACGCCCCAACTCCCGCCCCCCGCGCCCGCATCCCCACCCTGGCCCCCCGAAGCCCCCCCGGGCCCCGCCCACAACGAGAAGACCCCACGGTCTATGCACCGGGGGGTCTCGATGGGGTAGAGTGTGCGACGATGCGACGCCTTGAAAACAGGCGCCCTTGCGGGTGTAGTTTAATGGTAGAACATGAGCTTCCCAAGCTCAGAGCGCGAGTTCGATTCTCGTCACCCGCTCCATTCAGAAAGCCCCAGGCCCCCGGCCCGGGGCTTCTTTGTTGCCCGGCACTGCGTATGCGGGAATCACCAAGCCGCCCCCGCCCCTCTGCGGAATAATCGAGGGCATGGCAGCCACGCCCAGCCTCTCCGAGCTCCGCCGCGCCAAGTTCGCCCGACGGCTCCCAGGCGAGCTGTCGGAGCTCGACGGGCCCGCCCACGGCACCGTCAGTCTGCCGTTGCATCTCGCGTGGTCCGGCCTGTCCCGCTTCGATCTCGACCAGCCCCGGTTGCGGATGAGCTGCTATCGGATCGTCCTCGCCGAGGGACAGCACGATGACCTGATCCGGTATCTCAACCGCGACGTACTCATCGGCCTGTGGCCGGTCCTGCGCACGCTGATCAGCCAGGACCTCCGCGGCGTCTGGGAGAACGCCTTCACCGAGCTGACTCCCGGCGCCCAGGCCGTCGCGTGAACCTCACGGACCTGCATCGCCGCCTCCTGACGGACGTTCTCGCGGTCGGCGACGTCTACCCGCTTGTGCTCACGGGTGGCTACGCCGTCCAGGCACACGGGCTGGTCAGCCGAGTCAGCCAGGATCTCGATGTCGCCACCGAGAACCCGGAGCCGATGGAGAAGATCGCCGAGACAGTGCGTGCCGGACTGGAGGAACGGGGCTGGCGCGTCCGGACATGGGAGACCGATCCGCTGTCCGCACGACTGATCGTCACCGACACCACCGGCGAGGAATGCGAGGTCGATGTCCTCAAGGAGGCACTGTGGCGTCCTCCGGTGAGGACCGAACACGGTCTGGTGCTGTCGCTGGAGGACGTGGTCGGCACGAAGGTTCGCGCACTGGCCGACCGTGGCCTGGCCCGGGACCTGATCGACGTCCGAGCGGCGGCCGACCGCTGGAGCCACACAGAACTCGAAGAGCTCGGCCGCCGTCACGGCCGCGACGCCTTCGACCTCTCCGATCTCCAGGCCCGGCTCGTCGGCGCGGACTGGATCGACGACACCGAGTTCGCCGCCTACGGACTCGACGACGACCGGATCACCGAACTGCGCCGGTGGGCTCAGATCTGGGCCGATGACATCGCGGGACGGCTTCACTGCGTCGAGCGGGAAGACGAGCATTGAAGGCTGCCCCGCGGCTCAGAGCGCGAGTTCGATTCTCGTCACCCGCTCCATTCAGAAAGCCCCAGGCCCCCGGCCCGGGGCTTCTTTGTTGCCCGGGGCTCGTCCGGGTCCGTTCGAGGTCAGGAGAGGGCGTCCTCGACCGTGGTCACCCAGTACGAGACGCGTAGCGAGTCGTCGATGTGCACGCCCTTGGCCTGGAGGGCGGCTTCGGCCATCTTGTCGCTGCCCTGGAAGCCGATCTCCAGGCTCTGGGCCGTGCGGCCCTCGCCGCCGCTGCCGTCGCCCGCGGAGAGGATCACGGCCGCGTAGCCCTGCTTGCCCGGCGCCAGCGAGGTGACCGCCTGCGGCTTGGTCGCCTCCATGACCGGGGGGACGGACTGGGCGCCCTCGAACTTGACGATCGGGTAGCCCGTCAAGTCACACATCTTGGAACCCGTGTTGGTGATCGTGAGCAGCATGTGGTTGAGCGGGCGGGAGACCGGTGCGGCGGTGATTCGGGTGTTGTCAGCGGTGCAGGGCACGCGGTTCGCCGGGGCGTTGGGGTCGGCGGGCGTGGCGGGCGCCGACGCGCGGCTGCTTCCCTTGCCGGTGCCCGTGCCGCCCGTCCCCTTCTGACCGGGGGCCTTGGAGGCGGCCGGCGCGTCAGGCGTCGTGGCCGGCTTCTCCGGGGCCGGCGACTGCGCGGGCTCGGCGGCCTGGGAGGCGGCGCCCTCCTCGCGGACTCCCTCTCCCTTGTCACACGCCGTCAGGGCGAACGCGGCGAGCGCGAGAGAGGCGGCGGCGAGCAGACGGGGCCGGCGGACGGAGGCGCGCATGGCGGATCTCTTTCTTCATGGGGCAGGCAGCGGAGCGCCGCTCGACCGGATCCGGGAGCGGCATGCTTGGATGACGAAAGCTTGTGCGACGCCGCGTCCCGGGCGCCAGCACCACGGGACGGTTAGGGACGCTGGAACGTTGTCACCGGCTCTGACCTGGGGGAATGGGTGTTCTCTGGAACGGGGACATGGGACGGAGGAGTGGCGTGGGGGCAAGCGATCTCGCGGAGTTGCTGCGATCGCTGAAGGAGCGGTCCGGCCTGAGTTACGGGGTGCTGGCCAAGCGGCTGCACGTCAGTACGTCGACCTTGCACCGGTACTGCAATGGGTCCACCGTGCCGACGGAGTTCGCTCCGGTGGAGCGGCTGGCCCGCCTGTGCAAGGCCACTCCGGAAGAATTGATCCAGGTCCACCGGCAGTGGATCCTCGCGGACGCGGCGCGCGGCCGGAAGCCGTCGGCGGACGGGGCGTCAACCGACGCCGCACCGGCGGAAGTCGCGGCTCCGGCGGAGGAGGCGACGACGGCTCCGGTACCGGAAGTGGCGCCCGCTCCTCCCCGTCCCGCTCCCCCGGTCTCGTCGGACAGCCGCCCACCGCGGGATCGGCGCACTCGGAGAGCCGTACTGGCCGCCCTGGCCGTCACCTGTGTGATGGGCTCCGCCGCGCTCGCCGTCAGCCTCGTCAGTAACGGCACCGATGACGACGGGAAGGCGCAGACCGCCGCGGCCTCCTCTTCGAACAGAGCCGCGGCGACCGCGCCCGGGAAGCCGGGGAAGTCCGGACAGCACCCGTCCGGCACCCCGTCCTCCTCTCCGAAGGAGGAGAAGGACGGGAAGGAGGGGGAAGAGAAAGAGCCCGCCGCATCCGCCAGCGCGGACGACACCGCCTCCCCCTCGGCACCCGGTCAGCAGGAGGACAGCGACAGCGTCAGGGGTGACGCTCCCCTGACGGCCCACACCCGGCCCTACGCCTACGAGAGCCCCTGTTCCCAGCGCTTCCTGGTCAACCGGAAACCCGGTGAGATGCCCAAACCCCCCTTCGAGCAGGACGCGCCCGCCTGGGTGTCCGAGCTCGGCGCCGTCAGCGCCGACCAGCAGTTCGTCAAAATCACTTTGCAGGGCACCGGCAAGGACGCGGTCGTGCTCGAAGGGCTGCACGTCCGGGTGGACAGCACCCAGGTGCCGCTCGCCTGGAACGCGTACGCCACCGGGGTCGGCTGTGGTGGCGACGTGGCGACGCGGTCCTTCGGTGTCGACCTCGGGGCCGGGTCACCCACCCTCACCCCGGTGGGCGGTCAGCGCGACTTCCCGTACAAGGTGAGCCGCACCGACGCCGAGGTCTTCTACGTCAAGGCCGACGTCGGACAGCACGACGTGCGGTGGCACCTGGAGCTCCAGTGGTCCAGCGGCGGCCGGCACGGGACGCTCCGGATCGACGACCAGGGCAGGCCCTTCCGCACCAGCGGTGCCGCGGGCAGGCCCTCGTACCAGCAGCCGCCGGGCGATACGCGGTGGTCGCCCGCCCCGGTGGGCTGACCGTTCGCATTCCGCGGGAGCATCCCACCGGAGCGTTCCACGGCCCTGGCCTTTCCGCAGGTCAGGCCGTACTCAAGCGTTCTGGCTTCCCGGAAACCCCGGCAGGCCTTGATGGGGTGGTGGGCGGCCCCGCACGCTGATCAGGCCTCGGGGAACGCCGAGGCGGTCAACGCCCACTGACACCTCATCAGGAGGAGCCATCATGCGCTTCGCACGTCTCATCGCCTCCGCCGTCCTCTCCGGCGCCGCTGTCCTGGCGACCGCGGCCGTTCCCGCCCAGGCCGCCCCACAGGCGGACCGCGGCCGGGTCGGGGCGCTCTGCTCCACCACCTCCGCCGACTTCACCGTGCGGAACGTGAGCCGGCCGATCAACCACCAGCTGCTGACCGTCACCAACACCGGCTCCAAGACCTGCACCCTTCTCAAGGCCCCGCTTCTGGGCTTCGACAACGACCAGTCCGTCGGTGCCCAGGCGGTGGAGGAGTCCGCACCGCAGTCGGTCGTGACGCTCAAGCCGGGCCAGTCCGCCTACGCGGGCATCCGGCTGTCGTCCGCCGACGGTTCCGGGGAGAACGGGCGTTACGTCCGCACCCTGCACGTCTTCCTCGACAGCGGTGAGGGCTCCGAGGGCGGGCCCGACTCGATCGCCTTCCCGAAGGGCACGTGGGTCGACGACAGCGCGGCGGTCACCTACTGGCAGACGAACGTCTCCGACGCCCTGATGTGGTGACCGAGGAGCCCGGCGATCGCACTGCCACCGGGAAGCGAGCCCTGGCGCCTACGCCCCGGAGTCCGTGACCCTGATGGCTCCGGAGGGGCACACGTAGGCGGCCCTGCGGATCGCGGTGGCGCGGTCGGCGGGCGGCTCGGCGGTCAGGAGGAGGACCCGGCCGCCCTCGAAGTCCTGATCGAACACCTCGGGGGCGGTCAGTGCGCACATCCCGGCGCCCAGGCAGCGCCCACGGTCGACACTGATCTCCATCGGCCTACTCCTCGCCCCAGGTGACGGGGAGCCGGTGCACCCCGTAGATGTTCATGTCGGTGCGCAGCGGCACCTCCTCGTGCGGTACCGCCAGGCGCAACGTCGGGAAGCGGGTGAACAGGGCCGGGAGGGCGACCCGCATTTCGACGCGGGCCAACTGCTGTCCCAGGCACTGGTGGATGCCGTGGCCGAAGGCCAGATGGCCGGTGGCCTTCCGGTGGAGGTCGAGGGTGTCGGGGTCCTCGAAACGGGCCGGGTCGCGGTTGGCGGCCTGGTTGGAGATGGTGACCGACTCGCCGAGCCTGATCAGCTGTCCGTCGAGTTCGACGTCCTCGAGCGCGGTCCTGACGCCGGTGTGGGTGATGGTCAGATAGCGCAGGAGCTCCTCGACCGCCTGGTCGGCGAGGCCGGGGTCGGCGCGCAGGGCCGCGGCCTGTTCGGGGTGGGCCAGCAGGGCGAAGGTGCCGAGCCCGATCATGTTGGCCGTGGTGTCGAGGCCGGCGGCGAGCAGAAAGGCGGCGATTCCGGCGAGTTCCTCGTCGGTGAGCTCGCTGGTGGTCAGATCGCTGAGCACGTCGTCGGTGGGTTGGGCGCGCTTGTCCTCGACCAGTTCCCGGAAGAAGACCCCGAGCCCGGTCAGCGCGGCGGTCTGCTCGTCGGGCGTCGCCTCCGGAGCGCTGATCGCCGCCGCGCGCTCCATGAAGGTCCGGCGTACGGCTCCGGGCACGCCGAGGAGTTCGCAGATCATCAGCGCCGGCACGGGGTAGGCGAAGGCTTGGACCAGGTCCACGCTCGGGCCTTGGCGCTCCATGGCATCGAGGTGTTCGGCGGTGATCTGCTCGACGCGTTCGGTGAGGGCGCGCATCCGGCGGACCGTGAACTTGCCGGCGAGCAGCCGCCGGTAGCGGGTGTGCTCGGGCTGGTCCATCCCGGTGAGGTCACCGACCGTGGCCGGGGGGATCTCCATGCCTTCCATGCCCGGGAAGGGGTAGTGCATGAGCTCGTAGCGGGAGCTGAAACGGGTGTCGGCGGAGATCGCCCGGACTGTGGAGTGGCCGGTGGCCAGCCAGCCCAGGTGGCCGTCGGGGTAGCGCAGCCGGGTGAGCGGCTGCCGCTCGCGCAGGTCCGCCAGCTCGGCGGGCGAGTCGAAGGGGCAGCCCTGGGGGCGCCGGGTCGGTAACGTCGTTTCCTCTGGGGTGGCCTTCTCCGGGGGGTGCGTCGACGATTCGCGCTGCATGAGTGTCCTCCTGTGTGGCTGGTGGGCGGCCTGTCATCCGGTCAGGAGCGTCAGGAGCGGGGGGTGCCGCACGTGGGCATGGCTGTCCCGTCCTCATGGCTCCGGTGTGAGTTCCCGCCGGTGGGGCGGGTGAAGAGGAAGTGCTGTGGTGCCGGTGGTTCGTGGGCCGACGGAAGCCGGCGGACCCCGCCCGTGCAGCCCGGCGGTGCCCAAGAACTCGGGGTCGAGCCCGCACTACGGGCCGAGCTCCGTGATGCCATCATGGCACCGCGATGGCACCACCGCAAGAAGGCGTGGCACACACCTGGCGCTCATGGCGCCACGGTGGCACCAGGCAGCCCGGAACGCGCCCGGGCGGAAGCGACACCGGGCGCGCCGCGAAAACCACGAAAGCCCCAGGCCAACGGCCTGGGGCTGCCCCGCATCACATCGTCAGGCGCGGTCGTCCGTGCCCGGGATCTTCGCCGTGGCGATCGCGATGCGGTTCCACGTGTTGATGGCGAAGATCAGGGCCAGCAACCGGGCCAGCTCCTCGGCATCGAAGTGGGACGCCGCCTCGGCGTAGACGTCGTCCGGGACGCCGCCGGCCGGGAGCAGCGTGACGGACTCCGTCAGGGCGAGGGCCGCGCGTTCGCGGGCGGTGAAGAACTGCGCCGCGTCCCGCCAGACGGCCACCATATGGAGGCGCTCCTCGCTCTCACCCGCCTTGCGGGCGTCCGAGGTGTGCATGTGCAGGCAGTACGCGCAGCCGTTGAGCTGCGAGGCGCGGATCTGGACCAGCTCGACCAGGGCCGGGTCCATGCCCTCGCGGGCGGCGGCGTCGAAGCCGATCAGGGACTTGAACGCCTTCGGGGCCGAGCGCGCGAAGTCGATCCGGGCAGGCCGGGCAGGGGCGGGGGTGCGGGCATCCGTCGTCATGATCATGAATGTACGGGCTTGATCGACCGGCGGTAAGGTGCATTTCCATGGCGGAGAACTGGGTCAATTGGGCGGAGCGGATCGGCCGCGACCTGCATCTGGAGCTGTCCGGGCCGGGCAGCCGCCGCGCGGTCCTCATCCGGGCGCTGCGCGATGCCGTCCGCTCGGGGCAACTGGCGCCGGACACCCGGCTGCCGCCCTACCGTTCGCTCGCCGCCGACCTCGGGCTCGCCCGGAACACCGTCGCCGACGCCTACGCCGAACTGGTCGCCGAGGGCTGGCTCACCGCCCGGCAGGGCTCCGGCACCCGGGTGGCCCGGCGGGCCGCGCCACCGAGGCCCGTACGGGCACCGAAGAAGGCCCCGGCGGGCCCGCCACGGCCCACGCACAATCTGCGGCAGGGCCAGCCCGACGCCGCCTCGTTCCCCCGTGGCGCCTGGCTCACCGCCGGCCGTCGTGCGCTGAACGCCGCGCCCAACGACGCCTTCGGGCCCGGCGATCCACGCGGCCGGCACGAACTGCGGCGGGCCCTGGCCGACTATCTGGCGCGGTCCCGGGGCGTGCGGACCGACCCCGAGCGGATCGTGGTCTGCTCGGGCTTCGCGCCCGCGCTGCGGCTGCTGTTCGGGGGTGTGCTGCGCGGCCCGTTGGCCGTGGAGTCCTACGGGCTCGGCTTCCACCGCGAGCTGCTGGCCGCCGCCTCGGTGCGTACGGTGCCGATCGGCGTCGACGAACACGGTGCGCGCACCCAGGAGTTGGCCGCGCACAAGCAGGTACGGGCCGCGCTGCTCACGCCCGCCCATCAGTTCCCGACCGGCGGCCCGCTGCACCCCGAGCGGCGCGCGGAGGTCGTCGACTGGGCGCGGGCCCGGGGCGCTCTGGTGCTGGAGGACGACTACGACGGGGAGTTCCGCTACGACCGGCAACCCGTCGGCGCCGTGCAGGGCCTGGACCCCGAACGGGTCGTCTACATCGGGTCGGTCAGCAAGAGCCTGTCCCCCGCGATCCGGCTCGGCTGGATGGTGCTCCCGGACCACCTCGTCGACCCGGTGCTGGCCGTCAAGGGCGAACGGGAGGCCTGGGCCGGGGTGCTGGACCAGCTCACCCTCGCGGACTTCATCGACTCCGGGGCGTACGACCGTCACCTCCGCCGGATGCGGCAGCGCTACCGCGACCGCCGCGACCGGCTCGTCGCCACCCTCGCCGAGCGCGCCCCGCACATCCGGGCCACCGGTGTCGCGGCCGGTCTGCACGCCGTACTGGAACTGCCGCCCGGCACCGAGCAGTCGACGCTCAAGGCGGCCACCTGGCAGGGGCTCGCCGTGGACGGCCTGGCCGAATTCCGGCACCCGGAGGCCACGTCACCCCGGGCCGACGGCCTGGTGGTCGGTTTCGGCACCCCGCCCGACCACGCCTACGGCGCCGCGCTGGACGCGCTGTGCCGGGCGCTCCCACCGGGCTGACGGAGTCCGTTCACAGCTCGTCCTCCACCGGGGCTTCCTCCATGAGCCGCTCGGCGATGTCATCCGCCCACAGCTGGGCCCAGCGGCGCAGTGCGGCCGTGGCGGTGTCGTCGAGCCCGTACGCGGCGAACTCCCGGTCGTCGATCCACTCCGACCGTTCGAGCCGTGCCTGCAGATCGGCCGGGTCGAACGCGTCCCGCCCGTGGCGGCGGCCCCACTCCTCCAGCTCGGCGTAGGACCAGCCGTCGGACCCGGACCACACGTCGACGAGGTCCCGGGCGAGCCCGAGGTCCGCCAGCGCCCGCACCTTCAGACCGACCGCGTCCTCGACGGCGAGGACGGGTCCGTACTCCCCCGGTACCGGAGGCCGCCACAGCGTCTCCTTGACGACGTCCACCGCGCACGCGTCACTCGGCCCGTCCATGGCGTCGGGATCCGGGCCCCGTACCGCGAGGCGGGCCGACAGCGGCTCGGCCGTCAGGTCCGCCACCTGCCAGCCCCTCGCCTCCAGGCCCGCCCGCAGGGCGGCGGCCACGTCGGCCATCGGCGTCGGCGTCTCGGTGACGAGGTCGAGCGTGCGGCTCGGGCGGTCCACCAGTCCGTGCGCCTGCAGGGCGTAGCCGCCGCCGAGGACGAGCGCGTACGGGGCGCCCACCTCCAGCACGTCGGGCAGCAGCAGCCGGTGCGGCCCGGAGAGCCTCACGCGGCGGGCTCGGTGCGCGAGCGGGCGTGCGCCGGTCGGGCAGCACACGGGCTCCCGTAGGAGCGATCATCCGAGAACGTGAGGTCAGACGGCATGGGCGGGATTATTCCGCACGACCGCGCCCGGGAGCGGGACCCGGCGTGCTCACCAATGGGTCGCCCCCGTCACGCCGCGCAGCTCCTGCAGCAGCCGCTCCGCGTCCTCCACGCTGATCTCCACCAGGCGCGGGGGATCGTCGTCCCGCGCGTCGCGGGACCTGAACATGGCTCTGCTGCCCGTCCAATGGCCGGAGGGCGAGAACTCCGTGTCGTCCTGGTGTTCCGCGGTGCGGCGCTGCCGGAAGACCGTCCTGGGGGGCTTGCCCCTGCTCCAGGTGTAGTCGTTGGAGTACAGCGCCCAGAAGCGCACGGCCTCGTCGGCCACCGGGGGTTCCGGTTCCGGCTTCGACGGCAGCTGCGCTTCCACATCCCGTACCGGGAGGTGGTGGTACCGCTCGCGCTGGCAGGCCTCGGCCCGTTCCTCCTGGCGGCTCGGCAGGTCCCTGCCGTCCGCTCCGATCCGCCGGTACCGGCTGGTCCGGTACCGCGCGTAGTCGTCGTGGTTCTTGGACCTGGCCCAGTAGCTCCCGGGCGTGTGGAACTGGATCTCGAACCTCCGCGACGATCCCTCGTCACCCCACTGCCAGGCCGTGTACAGCGCCTTGTGGAGCGGATCGGTCCAGGTGTCCCGCTCCGAGCCGGGGACGAGTACGAAGCCCTTCGCCCGCAGCAGCGCGTACGCCCGCTCGATGCCTTTGGTGAGGTGCTCCGACCGGAGGGTCAGCGTGTAGCGGTTGAGGTCGACGACCCGCGCCGTGATCTTTCCCAGCGGCACCCGCGCGGCCAGTTGTCCGGCGCCGCGGACGCGGAAGGCCTGCAACGCCTTGAGGCGGTGCTCCGGCTCCCGCAGCGTGCCACCGCACTCGGCGGTCCGCCGCAGGACCTCCGCCATGACGTCGTCGAGGGTGCCGACATCCGAACGGGCCTGTTCCCAGCGGGCGCTGAGGGAGGCGTTCTGGTCCGCGGTCAGCTCCAGGTGCTCGCCGAAGTCCGAGGGCCGGCAGCGCCAGGCGCCGGTGCCGGTGAGGGTGGGGGTGTTCGTCCCGGTCGTCACAGCTCGGTCGCCCCCAGCACTCCGCACACGCGGTACAGCAGCCGCTCGGCCTCGTCGCGGTCGATCTCCACGAGGTGGGGAGGGTGGGACGGGCGCGGGTCGAGGAAGTCGAAGACGGCCGTGGTCGGGGCCCAGACGTTGGCGGCGGTGAACGCCTCGTCGTAGGTCCGCTCCGGGCTGCGGCGGCGGCGCACCACCGTCGTGGGCTCCTCGCCCGCCCGGTGGTCGGCCTCGTCCGCGTAGTGCGCCCAGTACCGCACCCATATCTGCCGGTCCGCCTCCAGCTCTGCGGCCCGTTCGCCGGTCACCGGGTGCAGGTCCGTCTCCTTCGGCGGGTGGACGGTGCCGTGCTTCTCGACGGCGTGCCACTGCCAGTCCAGCAGCGACAGGTATTCCCAGTCCTCGCCCAGCCGCCGCCACAGGGCGCCCGGCCGCCCGGGGGTGTACGGGGCGTCGGCCTCCAGGCCGTAGGTGAAGCGCCGGTTCTCCCACCGTCGTCGCCCGGCCGCCGCCTCGGCCATGACGGCGGTGAGCGCGTCGGAGTCCGTGGGCGGTGCCGGGGGATCGGCTATGTGGTCCGCTTCGCACTCGGCGATGGGGTAGTTGAGGCGGATGCGCTCGATCGTCGGCCAGAGCAGGTTCTGGTGCCAGTGGGTGAGATCGTTGCCCACGCGCGCCGGGTCGGCGTCCCGCTGTGCCGCCGCGCGCCATGACGACCAGAGGGCGGCGAGCTCTTCCACGACCCCGCCGTGGGCGGGCCAGCAGGGGGCGATGTGGAGGTGGGGCTGGGTGACGTAGTGCGCCCGGAGCCAGTCGACCCATGCGGTCAGGTCCTGCCAGTCGCGCGCGGACGCGCGCAGGGACCAGGGGAGTTGGCCGCCCCGGTCGGCGGTCGCGCCGCCCTCCAGGTCGGTCACCCGGTCGATGACGCCGATCAGCGCGCCTTCGACCTCGCCGTAGTCGTGCTTGACGGAGAGCGCGAACTTCTTGATCTCCTCGACCACGCTCTCCTGCCACGGGCGGAGGCGGGCGACTTCCTGGCGCAGTCGGTCCACCTCCTCGCGGAGCGACTCCTGGCTGTCTTCCACCTGTTCCCCCATCCGCTGCCGTTGTGCCCGGCCGGCGGAGCGAGGTCTGACGCACAAAGCCTGTGAAGCGGTACGAAGCGCGCCCGAAGCGTGCGAAGCGATCCCCCCGCCGGACCGCTGCGACCGTAACACCCCAGGTAGAACAGGCCTCCCAGCGCCTCGGCGGTGATTGCCGGGGGATCTAGCGGGTACCCGCGGCACGGGTCTCGCGCCAGAGGGGGCTGTCGACGTAGTGGTTGTCGAAGCGCTCCGAGGACGCCTTGATCTCCTCGACGCTCGCCTCGCCCTTGTTGACCCGGTCGAGCAGCCGGTAGTACTCGAAGCGGTCCATGCCCGGGGTGAAGACGAGCAGGGCGTCGGCGGAGGAGCCGGGGGCGGGGGCGAAGGCGTGGGGCGTGCCCGGGGGGACGGCGAGGAAGTCGTTCTTCTCCAGGACGACGACGCGGTCGTCGATGAGGACCTGGAGGGCGCCGTCGAGGACGAAGAACATCTCGGTGGCCCGGGTGTGGAAGTGCGGGGGCGCGCCCGCGACGCCCTCGTCGAGGATGGTGCGGTTGGTGGTCACCGCGCCGCCGGTGCGGTCGGAGTCGGCGATGAGGGTGATCAGGCTGCCGGGGGCGTCGGCGGTGACCTCCGCGTCGGCCTCCCGGACGAGGACGACGTCGTCGGGGCGGGGGAACTCGGTGCCGCTCATGGGGGGTGCTCCTCAGGGGGAATCGTGCGTGGGGTTCGCCGCTCGCTTGCTGTCCGCGGCTTCACGACTACGAATCTAGGCCCCAAGGCGACCGGCCCCATGGTGCATTTCACTGCCAGAATCATGGGTCAATTTCCTCGTCGACCCCGGACCGCGCAGCAGGCCGGGCCCGCACACACGACGGAGCCGCCCCCGGGTGAACCCGGGGGCGGCTCCGCGAGGTGCCGGTGATGTCAGGAAGGTCAGTGGTGGCCGTGCTCGTCGGGGTGACGCTCGCCGCGGTGCTTGCCGCGTCCCTCGTGGTGGTCGTGGTGGTCGGCGCGGTTGCCGGAACCGTTGCCCGAGAGGATCGGGAGCTCGTCCAGGATGTGCGACAGCGGGTCGTCGCCGTCGTTGATCGTGGAGTTCTCGGTGCACATCTGCTGCTGCTGCGAGGACAGGATCGGGATGTCCTGGAGGCCGATGTTGAGCAGGCCGATGAGCGACTGGGCGCCCAGCTTCCCGATACCGATGCAGGGCTTGTTGAGGGAGCCGTTGATCAGGCCCATCTGCGGGCTCATGTAGCCGCCCGTGTAGGTGTTGCCGTACATCTGCGCGGCGCCGTTGGCGTTGGCGACATCCTGGCCGTCGTTGCCGATCGCCATCGCGGGGCCGGCCAGGGTACCGACCGCTGAAACCGACATCGCGGCCGTGGCCACTACCTTCTTGATCACGTTTATTCCTTCGCTCTGGTCCACGAATTACGACAGCTACCTGTGCAACTCGTGAAAAGGCGGGGAGGTTATTCCACTTCACCCGTTCGGCCGAGCCGATTTCCGGCACAGGAAAAGCCCCCTGCGGCGGGGCCCGCACACCCGCCGCAGGGGGATTTCACCACTCTCGGTACGTCGGTCAGTGACCGTTCGCCGAGCCGTTGCCCGAGAGCACCGGGATCTCGCTGATGAGGTGCGAGAGCTGGTCGTCGCCGTCGCTGATCGTCGAGTTGTCGGTGCACTGCTGCTGCTGCTGCGAGGTGAGGATCGGGATGTCCTGGACGCCGATGTTGATCAGCGCGAGGATCGACTGGACACCGATCTTGCCGATGCCGAGGCACGGCTTGTTGAGCGTGCCCTGGATCAGGCTCATCTGCGGGCTTTCCTTGCCCCCGGTCTTGGTGTTGCCGTAACCGGTCTTCGCAGCGTTGCCGTTGGCGACGTCACCACGATCGTCGCCGATCGCCATCGCGGGGCTGGTCATGGCGCCGACGGCGGAAGCCGTCACCGCGGCCGTGGCGAGAACCTTCTTGAGCACGTCTATGCCTTTCGATCGTGTAGCGCCCCCACTGGGAAAGCGTTCTGAATAACTGCGCTCTTTCCCGGAGGTTCCGGGCTTTCACTCATTCGCGCCATTCAGATCACTACAGATCGCACCGCCGGCCGATATCTGTCGGCCCGACGGCGGAAAAATAGGGCCGAAATCATCGGTCTAACCGGATGATCGGGCCCGCTGAATCATCGGGTACGCCGACGATAGGCAAATATGCTGGACAGCGTCACATAGCGGTACTGCCCGCCGCGCTCACTGCGCAGCTCGCCCCGGTCGACCAGGTGCGACACCGTCCACGGGGAGAGGCCGAGCATGGACGCGGCCGTCCGCACCGGGACGCTCAAACCGTCGAAGACATGGGGGACGGGCTCGTCCAGGGCGTAGTCGTACCGGCTGTAGTCGTACTGTGCGGCGGCAAGGTGTCGTGCCATGCGGACTCGCACCGTCCCCTCGGTCAGAAGTGTTGTTCTCAGATGCCGTACGACTCAGGTGTGTACGGGCTCATGCGTGTACGGATTCGCGTACTGCGGCGCGGGCGCGGGCTCCGGTGGATACGGGCCGGCCGCCGCGGCGACTCAGATGTCGTACGGGCGCTCGGACTTGGCGTGCCGCAGGGCGTGGGCCCACCAGGTCAGTTGGTCGAGCAGGACGGTGGCGGCGGCGCCCGGGCCTTCGGGGTCCTTGAGGCGGCCGTTGTCGTCGAAGAGGTCCCACGCGTTGTGGAAGCTGACCGTGTCGCGGGTGGTGACCGCGTGCAGCTCGGCGAAGACCAACCGCAGGTGCTCCACCGCGCGCAGCCCGCCCGCGAGGCCGCCGTAGGAGACGAAGGCGACCGGTTTCGCGTGGAACTGGGGGTTGTGCCAGTCGATCGCGTTCTTCAGGGCCGCGGGGTAGCTGTGGTTGTACTCGGGCGTCACGACGACGAAGGCGTCCGCCGCGTCCAGCCGCGGGGTCAGCCTGCCGAGCGCCTCGATGGTCTCCGGCGGCGGGCTCGGGCACGGGGCCGCGGCGCCCAGCGCCACCTCCGCGAGGTCGATCAGGTCGACGTCGAACTCGGGCCGTCGACGTGCACGGTCCGCGAACCAGTCGGCGATGGTCGGGCCGAGCCGGCCCTCGCGCACGCTGCCGATGATGACGGCTAACCGCAATGGGCCATCGGTCGGGCTACCGGACACGGGCGTCTCCTCGCATGAGTACGCATGGGTGATGAGTGAGCGAGCCAACCGCGTCGGCCGGTCCGCCGACGCCCCCCTGCGCACCGGCCGTTGACTTACTTGCCGCCGGGTTGGTGCGCATATTCGGAAGATTAGACAGCCACTAACCGGGCGTCAAGTACGTTATTCTCCTCGTCTTGCCACCAGCAAGATCGCGGTCCCCGGACCCGCCCGAGCGAAGGGAACAGCCGATGGGGAGCACACCACGACCTCGCCGTAGCAACACCCGCCAGCACATCCAGGAGGTGGCCCGCGACTTCTTCATGGAGCGGGGGTACGAGAAGACCTCCCTGCGGGAGATCGCGGACGAGCTGGGCGTCACCAAGGCAGCGCTGTACTACCACTTCCGCACCAAGGAGGACATACTTGTCAGTCTGTTTTCCGATGTCGGCATCGCACTCGACGAGCTGATCTTCTGGGGCCGTCAGCAGCCGCGATCACTGGCCGTCAAGCGGGAGTTGCTGGACCGCAGCAGCGTGATCTTCAGCGGTGCCGCACCGCTGTTCAACGTCCTCAACGCGAACCAGGCGACGCTCAGCGACCTGAGCGTCGGACAGGACTTCAAGGACCGGGTGACCGCGCTCTCCGAGCTGCTCCAGGAGCCGGACAGCAGCGTCGCCGCCAAGGTCCGCTGCGTCACCGCGCTGCTCACCCTGCACTACGGCACGTTCGCCATCCAGCACATCGAGGGCGACCCCGAGGAGAAGCGGCTGGCCCTGCTCGCCGGCGCCACCGAACTGCTCGCCGCCGCCTACCCCACGGACCCTTCGGAGGCCACGTCCCCCTCGGATCCCCGGGCGTCAACACGCGACGCCGCGTCAGTCGCCGTGCCGAACCCGGAGCCGACCGCTCCATAGGTACCCCGGGACGGTGGTGGTGAGCTCCGCGCCTCCGCGGGGGCCGGTTCCTGCGCCATGATCTCTCCACAGCACGCATGCCAAGCGCCCGGCCCGGTTACTTGCTGGCCGACGGGCTAGATAGGTCCGACGAACGCAGGAGAGAGAGCCCATGGGCAGCACCCCCCAGGCGCGCAGGAGCGACACCCGCGAGCGCATCCAGAGCACGGCCCTGGAACTCTTCGTTTCGCAGGGGTACGAGAAGACCTCGCTACGCGAGATCGCCGAGGCGCTCAGCGTCACCAAGGCCGCGCTGTACTACCACTTCAAGACGAAGGAGGACATCCTCACCGCGATCTCCGACGAGCTCGGCCGCCCGGTCGACGAGCTCATCGCCTGGGGCAAGGCCCAACCCCCCACCCTGGAGACCAAGCGGGAGCTGCTCGCCCGCTACAGCTCGGCCCTGCGCGAGGCCGCCCCGCTCTACAGCATCCTGCAGGAGAACCAGGCGGCGCTGCGCGAACTGGGCGTGGGCCGCAAGCTCACCGAACGGGTGATCACCATCTCCCAGTTGATGCACGCGGGTGACGCCCCCCTCGCTCATCAGGTGCGCCTTTCCAGCGCGCTGTTGACGGTCCACTTCGGGGCGTTCACCACGGCCAGGCTGGAGGGCGACGCCGAGACCAAGCGCAAGGCCCTGCTCGACGTCGGCCTGGAGATCCTGGACTCAACCCGCGACGACGGCTGACGCGCGGATCGCGTCCAGCAGCGCGGCCTGCGCCCGGCACGCGCGGTCCGGTCCCGGGCTCCCCGTGCGCACCGCGGCGACGAACGCGGCGAGGGTGGCCGCCACTTGGTCCTCCGCCTCCAGGCGTCGCTCCTCGGTACCGGTGGCCCGCTCGACGCGCAGCAGCGGGCTGTGGTCCGCGGGCGGGGTGAAGGCCCGGTCGACGATGATCCGGCCCTCGCTGCCCGCCAGCTCGTAGGTGTTGCGGTAGGAGTGGTCCATGCCGAAGGTCAGCTGTGCGGCGACCCCCTCCGGGGTGGCCAGCAGCGCGGTTCCGGCGGTGTCCACCTCGCGCCCGGCGCCCGTGGTGAGCTGGGCGCCGATGAGCTCCAGACGGTCGCCCAGCAGGTGCAGGGCCGCGCGCACCGGATAGATCCCGATGTCCCACAGGGCCCCGCCGCCGAGGTCGCGGCGGTAGCGGATGTCGTCCTCGGGCAGCCGGGGGACGGTGAACGTGGCGTGCAGGGCCCGCAGTTCCCCGATCGCGCCGTCGCGCACCAGCCGTGCCACGACCGTGTGCTGGGAGTGATGGACGAACATGACGTTCTCCATCAGGACCAGCCCACGGTCACGGGCGAGGTCGAACAGCTCCCCGGTCCGGGCGGCGTCCGTGGTCAGCGGCTTCTCCGCGAGCACGTGCTTGCCCGCCAGCAGCGCCTTCTCGGCCCACTCGGCGTGCAGGGCGGGCGGCAGCGGTACGTAGACGGCGTCGACGTCGTCCCGTTCGAGGAGCTCGGCGTAGCCGTGGACGGCGGTGCCGCCGAACCTGGCGGCCGTCTCCGCCGCCTTGGCCGCGTCCCGGCTGGCGACCGCGGCCACCTCGGTGTCGGGGCCGGCGGCCATGGCGGGCAGCATCCTGCGGCGGGCGAATTCGGCGCAGCCCAGGGTGCCGAAGCGCAGCGGGGTCATCAGGCACCCACCGCCGTCGGCAGGGCTCCCGCGTTGAGACAGGCGAGCAGGGTGCGGGCCTGGACGTTCACGTAGTGGCCGTGCCGGACGAGCGAGGTGAGCTGGCCGGGGGTGACCCAGAGGTAGCCCGGCGGGGCCTCCCGCGGCGCCTCCCGCTCGTCGGCCTCGACGAGGAGGTAGCGGCTCTCGGCGTTGAGGAAGCGGCCGCCCTCCTCGGAGTGAATGGCCTCGTAGCGGATCCGGGCGGGGTCGGCGTTCAGGACGAGGTCGAGGAAGGGCGGCCGGTCCTGCTCCGCCAGGTGCGCGTAGTTGCCGGGGGTGCACTGCACGGTGGGGGCGAGTTCGACGGTGTCGAGGAAACCGCCCTCCACGCGCGCGTGGGCGAGCACGTGCGGCACCCCGCCGAAGGTGCGGGTCACGAACGCCGTCACGCCGAGCCCGACGGGTTCGAACAGTGGTTGGGTCCAGCGGCTCACCTCACGGCTGCCGGCCTGGACGGACACGGCGACGACGCGGAAGAAGCGCCCCTCGTCGTGCTCGATGGCGCTCTCGCCGCGGGTCCAGCCGGGGACGGTGTTCAGCGGCACCGTCGCGGCGACCACGTCGTGCCGGGAGCGCTCGGTGGTGAACCAGGACAGCAGCTCGCTGTCGGAGTGCAGGGCCCCGGCGTGGCGGTCGGCGAACGGGAGGCAGGCGAGGACCGTGCGGGAATCCATGTTGACGACGTTGTCCCGGTGGAGCAGCTCGGCGATCTGGCCGAGGGTGAGCCAGCAGAAGTCGTCCAGCAGTTCCACCTCGCCGACCGCTTCGACGATCACGTTGCGGTTGGACTTCCGGAAGAACCACGCGCCGTGCTCGGACTGGAGGGCGTCGGCCAGCACCCGGCCCCGGTCGGGTCGGACGAAGTAGTCGATGTACTTCACGTCCGCGCCTCGGTGGACCTTGGTGTAGTTGCTGCGGGTCGCCTGCACGGTCGGCGAGAGCTGGAGCAGCTCGCGGTTGCCGGGCTCCATCTTGGCCTGCATCAGGAAGTGCAGGACCCCGTCGAACTCCTTGGCGAGGATGCCCAGGATGCCCACCTCGGGCTGCCGGATGACCGGCTGCTGCCAGCTCCCGTAGGGGCTCGGGCCGCCGGTGACCTTCAGCCCCTCGACGGTGAAGAACCGGCCGCTGCGATGGGTGAGGTTTCCGGTGCCGTCCTGGAACGACCAGCCGTCCAGGTCCGCGAAGGGGATCCGGTCGACCTGGAAGGCGTGGGCCCGGCCTCGACCGGCAAGCCAGCCGGCGAAGTCCTCGGTGCGCAGCCGCGCGCCCTCGGTCGTCGCGGCCGAGCGGGCGAGCCGGTCCGGCAGCGCGGCATCCCGCCGCGGCCGCAGCCGGAAGCGGTCGGTGGGCGGCTCGGCGCGGTGCGACGGCATGCGGTGACTCCCTGATACCTCGGTACGGGCCGGTGCGCCCCGGCACCGGGGCGCCCCACGGCGGACGCTAACAAACCGCCACCTGCTCGGCGGGAGCCTCGGCGACACGTCCGTAAAGGCGAGGGAAACCCCTCAACCTGCCCGCCGGGCAAGGGTGTCGGCTTGCGCCCGCCCGTGCCCCTGAGGCAAAGGCGCTTCGCCGGTGATCGAGGGCGCATTACAATACCGACAGGTTGGTTTTGGAGTTCACTGTTCGCGGCCGGACCGCCTTCGTCGTCCGGCCGTCCCTGACGACCCGGCAGAGGTAGCACGTGGCAAAGCAGGAGAGGGCCGAACGAACCCGCGGCGCGTTACTGACCGCGGCGGCGGACGTGTTCGATCACGTCGGATACGAGCGCGCGTCGCTCAACGCGATCAGCGAGGCGGCGGGGGTGACCAAGGGAGCGCTGTCCTTCCACTTCGCCACCAAGGCGGACCTGGCCCGCGCGGTGCAGTCGACAGCCTGTTCCTCGTCCCGCGAGGCACTGACCGCCCTCGACCACGCCTGCCCGCCGACGCTCCAGACCGTGATCGACATGACGCACGTCCTGGCGCATCTGCTCGAACACCATGTGGTCGTCCGGGCCGGTATCCGGCTCTCCCGCGAGCTCGACTACGCACCGGACGCCGCCTACGACTGCACCGTGCTGTGGCGGGAGTTGCTGGAGGACGTGCTGCGCCGGGCGGAGGGTGATCACGCCCTGGCCCCGGGCCATGACCCGCGCACCCTCACGGCCCTGGCCCTGACCATGGCCACCGGCACCGAACTGCTGGTCCGCACCCCACCCGGCCCGGACGCGCCCTGCTCGGCGGACGGCCCCCGCGACACCGGCCGCGACTGGCTCGCGCAGTTCTGGCAGCTCGTGCTCCCCGGGGTGGCGGCGCCCGGCGGGCTCCGCCCGACGGGCACGCTGGGCCCCTGCCGGGTCCCCGCGTCGCCCTACGACCTGCCCCGGGCGGGCGGGCTCTAGGGCCTGTCCGGGCACCCGCCCGCCGGCGGGCGCCCCGGCCGCGGTGCCGCTCAGGCGACGCCGACCGGGGTGGCCGTCCGCTCGGCCTCGGCGGCCTCCGCGGCCGCCTCGCGCACCTTGGCCTCGCGCAGCCGCTCGGCCTCGGCCAGGGCACGGGCACCGCGCCCCGGGGCCATGTCGAGCCGGGCCAGCACCGAGGGCACCACCACGCTGGGCATCACGTGCTCGTAGAGCACGCTGGCCCGGCGCTCGAGATCGGCGCGGTTGTTGATCGCCTGCGACATCGTGTTTATGCCGGCGTACGCCCCGACGATCAACTCGGCGGTATCGGCGGGCACCACGTGCGGCAGCACCTCGCCCCGCTCCAGGCCCTCGACCAGCACCTGGGTGTGCAACTGCGTCCAGCCGTTGAACGGGCCGCTGCGGTTCAGGCTCGTCGAGCCGTGCTCCAGGGTGAGGCGGACGCTGCCGCGCAGCAGCGCGTCATCGGCCAGCCGGTGGGCGAAGAGCATGCCCATGTCCACCATCTCCTGCATCTTGGACTTGCCGGGCAGGTCGGGCATGGGCGGGGCCTGGGTCACCTGCGCGTCGATGACGGCGAGGGCCAGCTCTTCCTTCGAGGTGAAGTGGAAGTACAGCGCGCCCTTGGTGACCTCGGCCCGCGCCAGGATCTCCGTGATCGTGGCTGCGTCGTAGCCCTTCTGGTCGAACACCACCGCGGCCGCTTCCAGGATGTTCTGCCGAGTCCTGATCGCACGGTCCTGCTTTGCCACGGTGTGCCTCCGAATCAGTAAGTCGCCCGCACCGCGTCCCGGCGGTGTGGGGCGAGACGCGTGTCCCGCATGCCGCTCATCGCCCCCCTGAAAACCAAACCGGCAAGTACGTAATGCTATCAACTCCGGGGCCACGACCGGGCCGAGCGAGCGAGCGGGGACGCACCAGACTCACACCATTGTGAAGCCCCCGTCCACCGGCATGGTCGCACCGGTCACGAAAGAGGCCCGGTCGCTGAGGAGCCAGGCGGCCGCCTCGGCGACCTCCTCCGGCGCGGCGGTCCGGGGCTGTGGCGTCGCCGCGTGCAGGGCCTCCTCCATCCCCGGGTTCTTCGCGAACCAGTCCTCGACGACCTCGCTGCGCGTGGTGCCCGGGGCCACCGCGTTCACCCGGATGCCGGAGGCCGCGTACTCCGCGGCGGCGGCCTTGGTCAGACCGATCACGGCGTGCTTGGAGGCCACGTACGGGGCGGCCACCGGGGTGGCCAGCAGACCGCCGACGCTGCTGGTGTTGACGATGGCGCCACCGGTGCCGGCGTCGAGCATGACGGCGATCTCGTCGCGGAGGAAGTTCCACACGCCGCGCACGTTGATGTCCATGATGCGGTCGTAGACGTCGTCGTCCATGAGGTGCAGGGGCGTGCGCCCCTCGCCGTAGCCGGCGTTGTTGAAGGCCACGTCCAGCCGTCCGTAGCGCTCGACGGCGAACGCGACGGCCCGCAAGGTCTCCGCGCGGCGGGTCACGTCCGCCGCCACATGGGCGGCCTCGGCGCCCTGCGCGCGCAGCTCGGCCGCGAGGTCGCGGAGCCGCTCCTCGCGGCGGGCGGTCAGCACGACCGTGGCGCCCTCCCGGGCGAACACCCGTGCCGCCGCGGCCCCGATGCCGCTGCTGGCGCCCGTGATCAGCGCGACCTTGCCGCGCAGGAGCCCGCCGGCCCCGTCCGTCCTGTGGTCACCGGTCATCGCGGGAGCCCTTCCGTCTCGTGTGTGGTGGTGGCCGGCGACGTCCAGAGCGTCCCGGCGGCGGCCTCGGTGTCGAGAGCGCGCAGCAGCGGCTCGTCGATGGCCGGGAGGGAGTCGACGATGTGCCGGACCCCCGCCGCGCGCATCAACTCGCCCTGGAAGCCGTGGGCGAAGTGGGGCGGGTGGCCGATGAAGGCCGTGCCGAGCGAGCGTGCCGCCTCCGCGACGCGGGCCACGTCGTCGATGAACAGCGCCTCGTCGTGTTCGAGCCCGAAGACGTCGGTGACGATCTCGTGGACGCCTGGCCGGAAGTCGTTCGTACAGACATAGCCGGGGCCGTCGAACAGATCGGCGAACTCCCCGAGGTGGCGCTGGAAATGACCGGCGTCGAGGCCGCCGTAGCAGACGGTGCGCAGCCCGAGGGCGCGCAGCCGCCGCAGCAAGTCCACGGCCCCGTCGAGGAGGTGGAGCGGATGCTGTTCGAGGTAGGCGGCCCGCTCCTCGAAATAGACCTCCAGGACCTTCTCCGGGGTCCACGGCACACCCGCCATCGCACCCAACGCCCGCGCGGCGACGAGACGGGGCTGGGAGAACACGGCACTCTCGACATCGGCGGTGTAGCGCCCGCCCCGGCTGGTGACGAACTGATGGATCACCGGGCTGAAGGTGTCGTTGAGCAGGACGCCGTCGATATTGACGGCGGCCAGCCTTAAGTGACGCAGCGGTTCGGCTGTACGGGTCATGGGGTCCTCCGGAAGTGGACGGCGAGGGGGCTGACCGGCCCGAATAAAACCGTCCAGTACGAATGTAAACAAGCGAGAGCTAGGTCACACGGGAGCTGAGGGATCCTCAACTACCTCGTATGGTAGAGAAGCGAGCAGGTGGAAATAAAACCGGCCAGTACGTATCTTCCCATTCCTTCCGTTCCCGTTCCGAGGCCACTCGGCCGCGCAGCACTTGATCCAGGGGGAGCCATGTCCCAGACCTCCGTACCCGCACCGATCACGCCGAGCGAGCCGCGGTTGACCACCACGGTGCCACGGGAGTTCGTCCACCGGGCGGCCGTCGCGGAGGTGCTGCTGACGGGCTGGCGCCGGGTGGACGAGCTGCGGTTCCAGGTCTCGGCCCAATGGCCGCGCGGGCACAGCTTCTTCACCCCCGTCCATGACACCCGGCACGGTGCGCGGCACGACCCGATGCTCATCGCGGAGACGGTCCGGCAGATCGGATCACTGCTCGCGCACGCGGAGTTCGACGTCCCCCTCGGGCACCAGTTCCTCATGTGGAGCCTGGACTACACGGCCCGCCCCGAGCGGCTCGGGGTCGGATTCGCTCCGGCGGAGCTGGAGTTGGACGTGACGTGCTCCCAAGTGCGCCGTCGGGGCGGGGCGTTCGCCGGAATGCGCTACGACGTGGTCTTACGCCGGGACGGCCTGCTCGCCGCGACCGGCGGCGCCGGCTTCACCTGCACCTCGCCCGAGGTCTACCGCAGACTGCGGGGGCCCCGGCTGCCCGGGCCCCCCACCACCCTGGGCTCACCCGTCTTCCCCCAGCACGTCGGCCGGGCATCGGCCTTCGACGTCGTCCTCTCGGCCGCCGACGCGGACGGCTGCGGAAGCTGCGGACGGCCCGTCGAGCCCCTGCGCGCGGGGCCCCGCCGCTCCGGCCGCTGGCAATTGCGCGCCGACATACGGCACCCGATCCTCTTCGACCACCCCGTCGACCACATCCCGGGCATGGTCCTGCTGGAAGCGGCCCGCCAGGCGGCCATGGCCCTCGACCCCGGCTCGGCCGTCAGCCCCACGGCCCTCACCAGCGCCTTCCACCGCTACGCCGAGCTGAGCAGCCCCTGCTGGATCGCGGCCGAGCGCGGCGAGGCGGACGCCGCGGGCTCCACCGTCACCCACGTCAGCGGCCACCAGGACGACGAGCTGCTGTTCACCTGCGCCATCACGACGGCGGCAGCGGCGCAGACGGCGATACCGCGGGAGGACGCGAGAACCGAGGAACCGATACCGCAGACCGTGTCGCTGAACTGAGGCGGGCCGAGCGCCGCCCCTCCCCTGTCGCCCCCTTGCTTCCTACTCCTGCTCGTCCTCGTTCCTCTTGGCGTCGTCCTGCGTGACCGGCGCCGGGTCCTTCTTGTCGGAGTCCTTCTTGACGGGGTCGCGCCGGTCCGACGGCTTGCGGTTGTCGACGACGTCCTGCGGGAAGGTCAGCTGCTCGCCCATCCACTTCATCGCCGGCTGGATCTCCCGCCGCCAGGTCGTGAAGTGATGGCTGCCCTCCGGCAGGATGATGCTCGCCTTGGTCATGGGCGGCCTGATCGCTTCGAGGAACTTCTTGGTGTCCTTGAAGTTCTTCTCGCCCTTCTCACTGCTGGCCACGAGCACCGACGCACGCGGAATCGGCATGTTCTCCAGCCGCCAGATCAGATCGTGCTCGCGCTGACGCTGCTTGCCCTTCTCACCGCTGCCGAAGAGATTGCCGGTGGTGGGATCGTTCTTGATCCTGTAGTCGGGGGAGAGCGCCGCCGCCGTCGGATAGACATCCGGCGCCCGCATCGCCAGCTCCAGGGCGCAGGTGCCGCCCGAGGAATAGCCGAGCGCGCCCCAGGCGCTGGCGTCACGGCCGACCCGGTAGCTGCTGCGCAGGGCCTCGGGCAGATCCTTGGTGAAGAACGTCTCGGCCTGCGGACCGTCCGGCACATCCACGCACTCGGTGTCGCGCGGCGGCGCGATGGTCGGCGAGACCATCACGATCACGGTCGGCTGGAGCTGCTTCTCCGCCTGCAACTTGGCCGCGGTCTGCGGCACTTGGAGGTGCTGGGCGAGACTCACGGTGCCACCGGGGTAGCCGCTGATGGCCACCATCACGGGGAAGCGCTGGCGCTCGTACTGCTTCTGGAAGTACTGCGGCGGCAGATAGACGAAGGCCGGGTTGATCACGTTCGACCGGCGGCCGATGATGCGCACGGACTGCACCTTGCCGACCTGGTCCTCGGGGCCCTTCGGGAGCCCGTGCACCTTGTCCAGCCCGTTCGGGCCGGTGGGCTGCACCAGCCCGCCCTTGGTGGCCCCGACCGTGCCGTACCCGCCGTTCTTGCTGAAGCCGGTGACGTTCACGGGCGACTTGTCGACCCGCCCGAGCAGCTGGTTCCACGAGGAGTAGAAGGGCCCCATGCTGATGTTCACCGCGAGGGCCAGCACGGCCGTGAGCGACAGCTGCGTCAGCACGATGGCGCCGAGCCGCCCCAGCACCGGCAGCGGTCCGCGCCCGGCGAGCCGGGGCCACAGCCAGACCATCAGCGCCACACACAACACGGCCGCGAACGCCACCGCATACAAGAGCGACCGACTGGTCAGGCCCATGTGCCCCTCAACTCCCTGCCCCCGTGGTGGGTACTCATGTTCGGTCGAGCCATGTTCACCGAAGAAGAGGCGGGAACGGGTGGAAAAGGTTGCCCTGCACCCATTTCTTACCCAGCTCTTGTCCTGCCCGTGGTCTGCCCGACCCATGCCGTTCCCTGCGCCGCCACGGAAAACGACAGCCCGCCACACCCGGTTACCCCGGTCCCCGCGCGGGTGGCCGTGGGCCGCACTGGGCAGGAAGGTCGCATGGGCGACGTCTTCTTGCGCAGGTTGAGCCGCTGGCAGGCCGATCAGTACCGCGAGCAGCTCGCGGATCTGCACGGCTCGGCGTACGACGAACCCCCGGGCGAGGCGTTCGACGGCCGCTCCCGGTTCATGGACCGGCTGGCGGAGCACGCCGCGCTGCCGGGTTTCGACCTCGTCGTCGCCGACGACGGCGGGCCGGTCGGCTGCGCGTACGGATTCCCGGTGACGCGGGACGGAGCCCACTGGCGGGGATTCGTGGGACCCGTCCCCGAGGAGCTGGAGGAGCTGACGGCCGCCGGCCGGGTCTTCGCCGTCGCCGAGCTGATGGTCCTGCCGCGGCGCCGGCGCCGCGGCATCGGCAAGCGGCTGCACGACCGGTTGCTGTCGGGGACGGGCGCGGCGCTGGCCGCCGGGTTCCTCGCGCCGGGCACGGAGGCGGCGCGGGCGGCCTGCCGCGCCTGGGGCTGGCAGGCCGTCGGGCGGATCCGGCCGCCCGCGCCGGAGCCCGAGCTGTTGGTGGTCACGCGCCCCCTGCGCCGGTGACACCGTATGGCGGCAGATGACAATGCATGACCGCCGATAGCGTCAGATGACGGGATCAGGGTGAGGAGACTGGCCGAACCGGCCCTTCCGCTGGATGGTGGAAGAACGGCCGCGCGGGGGCGGGCCGTTGGAGGGCGGCATGACCGACGAGCGCGGGGCCAAGGGCCGTAAAAGCACAGCACGCAAGGGCGAGGGCGACACCGGAAGCGCGACGGGGGGTTCCTTGCGAAGGGTCGCCCAGGACGCCCTCGGCAATCCGTATCTCAGCGGCCACTTCGCACCCGTCCACGATGAGATCATCGCTGTCGACCTGCCGGTGACCGGCCGCATCCCGGAGTCCCTGCGCGGCCGGTATCTCCGCAACGGCCCCAATCCGCTGAGCGTCGAGCGGCCGGCCGCCCATTACTGGTTCAGCGGCGAGGGCATGGTGCACGGCGTGCGGCTGCGTGACGGCCGTGCCGAGTGGTACCGCAACCGCTGGGTGCGCTCCGACGCGGTCGCCGGGCGGCTCGGCGAGAAGCTGCTGCACGGGCCGCGCCATCTGGACATGGACTTCGCGCCCAACACCCACATCCTGAACTTCGCCGGGCACTACCTCGCGCTCGTCGAGGGCGGCGCGCTGCCGTACGAGCTGGACGACGAGCTGTTCACGATCGGCCCGTTCGACTTCCACGGCACCCTGCCCGGCGGCCTCGCCGCGCACGCCGTCGTCGAACCGGCCACCGGCGAGCTGCACGCGGTGGCCTACTGCTGGGCCTGGCCGTATGTGCAGTACCTCGTGGCCGGGGTCGACGGCTGCGTCCGCCGCCGGGTCGACATCCCGGTGCCGGGCCGCCCGATGATGCACGACTTCTCCCTCACCGAACGGCACGTCGTGCTGTACGACCTGCCGGTCGTCTTCACCCCCCACACGGGCCGGCCGGCCGCCGGTTTCCCGTACGCCTGGGACCCCGGCCGCGCCGCCCGGCTGGGTGTGCTCCCCCGCGACGGCGGGCCGGCGGACGTCCGCTGGCTGGAGATCGACCCCTGCTTCGTCCTGCACCCCATGAACGCCTACGAGCGCGACGGCATCATCACCCTCCACCTCGTCCGCTACGACCGCCTCTTCGACGGGCCCCGGCCGGGCCCGGGCGAGCGGCCCGCGTATCTGGAGCGCTGGACCGTCGACCCGGTGGCCGGCCGGGTCCGGCGGCTGCGGATCGACGACCGCGCGGTGGAGTTCCCGCGCGTCGACCCGCGCCGCCTCACGGCCCGCCACCGCTTCGGCTACGCCGTGGCGGAGGCGGCGGGGTACGGCGTGCCGGCCGGGCTGGTCAAGTACGACCTGGAGCGCGGCACGAGCGAGGAGTACCGCGTCGCCCCGGGCGGCGACATCGGCGAGGCCGTGTTCGTACCGTCGCGGCCGGGGGCGGCGGAGGACGACGGCTGGCTGATGTCCTACGCCTTCGACGCGGAGCGCGGCGCCACGGACCTGGTCGTGCTGGCCGCCCAGGACATCGCGGCGGGGCCGGTGGCCCGGATCCATCTGCCGGTGCGGGTGCCGCTCGGGCTGCACGGCAACTGGATCCCGGACGCGGTGTGATGCACCGATGATGTGGTGGTCGGACCGCCTGACGGTATGAGTGCGGAAGCGACGGGTAACGACCTTTGAGACCACTGGGACGTAGCAGATGCGCTCCCTGAGGGTGGCGCACGAAACGGCTCGCGAGGGTCGAACACGCCGGGCAGGGCTTGACGGCTAGCCTTACGTAGCCGTCCCGCCCTGGGACTTATCACCCCACTACGGACATTTCATCGCACCCGAGACACGTGAAGGACTTCTCCACATGGGCATTCGGAGTCTGCTGAGGAACGCGTTCGGCCGGTCCAGGAAGGCCGATCGCGACGAACCGAGCCTGCCCCAGCAGAACGCGGGGCCGGACACCGTCGACAGTGCCGGGGCCGCCGAGTCCGTATCCGCCACCGTGCCCGCACCGGCGGCCGAGGTGAACCCGGCACAGGCGCCGGTGGCGGACACGATCGCGAAGCCGCGGGTCTCCACGGAGGAGATCGGGGCGACCGAGGAGTTCCACCCGGCGGCCACGCCCCCGGTACTGCCGACGCAGCCGCTTCCGGCGCAGCCGGTGAAGAGGGAGCCGGTCGTCGCGGAGACGGTCGAGGCCGAGCCCGTCGTCGGGGAGACGGTCGAGGCCGAGCCGATCACCGCGGAAACGGCCGCCGCTGAGCCGCTCGCCGCTGAGGCAGTTGTCGCTGAGCCCGTCGCGTCCCCCGTCACGGCCGAGCGCGTTCCCGACCCGGGGCCGCTCGATCCGATCCCGGGCCCGGTTCCCACGCCCGACCCGCGCCCGCAGCCGGAGCCCCAACCGACTCCGATGCCGTCGCCCAAGCCGATCCCGCAGCCGGAGCCGGTCCCCACCCCGGAGCCCGACCCGATGCCCGAGCCCGCCCCGGGCCCGGAGCCGACGCCCACCCCGGAACCGGCCCCCGGCCCGACACCGGAGCCCGCACCGGCATTGACGACGGCTCTGACGACGGCTCCCGTGACAGCTCCCGCGCCGGCTCCGACGTCGGAGCCGGCCGCCGCCCCGGCCATCTCCCTGGAGAAGATCCAGCAGTCCGCGCCCGGGCTGGTCAGCCTCTACAAGGCGGCGTCCGCCTCCCTGGAGAAGCAGGGCCTCACCGGCCAGCGGGCGGCCGTCTACCTGGTCCTCGACCGCTCCGGCTCCATGCGGAACTACTACAAGGACGGCACGGTCCAGCACCTCGCCGAGCAGGCCCTCGGCCTCTCCGCGAACCTCGACGACGACGGCACGGTCCCCGTCGTCTTCTTCTCCACCGACGTCGACGGCACGGCCGACCTCGACCTCACCAACTACGCGGGCCGGGTGCAGGAATTGCACGACGGCCTCGGCCACATGGGCCGTACGAACTACCACTGGGCCATCGAGGCCGTGGTCGCGCACTACGAGAAGTCCGGCGCCAAGGACCCCGCCTTCGTCATCTTCCAGACCGACGGCGCCCCCACCAGCAAGGCCGCCGCCGAACGCGCCCTGTGCGCGGCGGCGAAGCTCCCGATCTTCTGGCAGTTCGTCGGCTTCGGCGACCCCGAGGCCCGCGGCTTCGACTTCCTCCGCAAGCTGGACGACCTGGCCGTCCCGGAGAAGCGCGTCATCGACAACGCGGGCTTCTTCCACGCGGGCCGCGACCCCCGCGCCCTGACGGACGCGGGTCTCTACAAGGAGCTCATGGTCGAGTTCCCGGAGTGGCTGATCGAGGCCCGGGCAGCCGGGATCGTCGACTAGACGCCCGCCGGACGGTGGCGGCCCTGTCGCATCGGCGGCGAGGCCGCGCCACCGCTCGGACGACGACGACCGGCGGGCCGGTCAGTCGACGTACGACTCCAGCGTGCCGCGCCGTCGGACATCGAGCGTCGCGCAGTGGAACGAGCCGCCGAACGGCGCGTAGTGCAGCAGGTCGCACGGGATCGGCTCGAAGCCCCATCCTTCGAGCGCGCGCAGCATGCCGGTGTGATGCCGCTCCGCGATCACCCGTCGTTCGTCGATCATCAGCACGTTCATGTTGAGCCACTTGCCGCACATCGAGGTGGCTTTCAGCAGATGCCCGTCGAGCGGCTCGGGCTCGGGGGCGATCAGGACGTCCCATGAGCGCAGCACGTCGGGCAGGCGGTCGACGTCGATGTACTCGGGGTTGACCAGCACCTTGCCGGGCGCGAGCAGGAGGAACGTCGTGTCGATGTGCATGGGCGTGCGGCAGCGGCTCTCGACCTCGTGGATGCGGTAGCCCGGCCCGAGATGGCGGCGCAGCCACTCGATGCCCATGCGATTGGTGACATTGCTTCTCGTCACGAACAGATCGCGGCCCGCGCGCACGAAATCCGCGGCGTCGAACACCGGCTCGAACTCGGTGAGGATGTAGCGCATGGGCTCATCGGCCCCGGGGATACGGAAATCCTTCTCGAACAGGGCGTCGGTGAGCTGGGGCCTGGGCGCCGCCGTCCAGCGTGCTCCGCGCCGGAAGTAGTCCTTGAGGACCTCGCGGTAGGAGTGGGTCTCGAAATACCGGCACGGCCATGCCATCGGGGTCTCGATGATCTCGTCACCGATCACGAGCATGCTGTCGCGCGGGCAGGAGTTGCAGAAACCGCGCGAGGACCAGTCGGGGGTGCCGAAGCGGCGCCGGTGGTCGACCACGTCCGGGCGCCTGACCGTGACGTCGAGGGACTCCAGGAGCGCGATGAACTGGTCCAGCTCCTGCTGCGCCCGTTCGACCATCACGCGCGGATAGGTGAACCCGGCGGCGAGCCCCTGCAGTCGCGCCCCCCAGGGCGGGAGATTGCAGGCGACGACCGGATGGTCCGAGGGGATCGTCGCGCCTTCCAGACGCCCGACGATGATCTCCTCCAGCGGGTCCCACTCGTTGTGCGAGTTGACCGGCGGGAGGGGGGCCTCCGGAAAGCCGGGCTTCTCCGCTGTCGCCACGCTTCACCACCTTCCCTCACCGGAAATGGTGACTCATTGTATCTTCAACAGCACCTGACGTGACAGGGAAGGGCTGGACCCACACCCCCGCGGCGACAACTCACCACGTCGCGCGACGGGTTGCCGACCGGCCCCGTCCCCCGCACCAACGCCGCGTACCCCCTTCGTCACTGATCAGGCCCCGTCTCAGTGGGCATCTATAAGGGCGTGAGCAATGAGAACCCCCCGCCCGTCACCGCTCCCACTCCCGTCACCTACGTCGTGGACACCCGCACCGACCGTCTCGGCCAGGTCATGGACCGGCACGCCGGCCACCTACAGCTACGTCCTCCCCAAGGCGGGCTCGAGTGGGACTGCCCGCCCGAGTGCGCCCGGCCCGCCTCCGAGGTGGAGGTGCGGCGGACCCGTACCGCGACACGGACACCGGACCGCAAGACGGAAAGCAGGTGGGGGCTTTGAGCACACGCAGCGTCTTCACATTCGGGGACTGGACCCTGCAGCCGGACATGGAGCCGGACGCGGAGCCCGTCACCTACGCCATGCAGTGCGCGGTGTGCGAGGAGAGCTCGGAGCCCGGTGAGGACGTCGGCGAGGCGCAGGGCTGGACGTTCCGGCACGCGGGACGGAATCCGTCGCACCACACCTACCGGGAGATGATCGTCAGGCCCTGGCGGGCCTGGATGGCACGGCCCCCCGGGGCCTGAGCACCCGGCGTACCCAGGAAGAACGCCCGACACAGAGCCGACATAAATGCCGCGCGGCTGCCCCCTGGCACTCGGATACGCTAAAGGTGCCCGTAAAAACAGCATCAGCCGCATCGACCAGGGAGCAGCCGGCAATGGCTCGACACCTCATCACCAGCGCCCTTCCGTATATCAACGGGATCAAGCACCTGGGCAACATGGTGGGGTCCATGCTCCCGGCGGACGTGTACGCACGGTTCCTCCGCCAGACCGGCCGCGAGACGCTGTACATCTGCGCCACCGACGAGCACGGGACCCCGGCCGAGCTGGGCGCCAAGGAGCTCGGCCTGCCCGTGGACGCCTTCTGCGCCCAGCAGCACGACGCGCAGAAGGCGATCTACGAGGGCTTCGGGCTGTCCTTCGACTACTTCGGCCGCAGCTCCTCCCCGGAGAACCGGGAGATCACCCAGCACTTCGCGCGTCAGCTGCAGAAGAACGGGTTCATCGAGGAGCGCTCGATCCGCCAGGTCTACTCCCTGGCCGACGGCCGCTTCCTGCCCGACCGCTACATCGTCGGCACCTGCCCGCACTGCGGCTACGACAAGGCCCGCGGCGACCAGTGCGAGAACTGCACCCGGGTCCTGGACCCCACGGACCTGATCGACGCCCGTTCGGCGATCAGCGGCAGCAGCGAGCTGGAGGTCCGGGAGACCAAGCACCTCTTCCTCCTGCAGTCCAAGCTCCAGGGCGAGGTCGAGGCGTGGATCGACGAGCACGGCAAGGACTGGCCGATCCTGGCCTCCTCGATCGCCCGCAAGTGGCTGACCGAGGGCCTGAACGACCGCGCGATCACCCGTGACCTGGACTGGGGCGTCCCGGTCCCGGCCGACACCTGGCCGGAGCTGGCGGCCGAGGGCAAGGTCTTCTACGTCTGGTTCGACGCCCCGATCGAGTACATCGGCGCGACGAAGGAGTGGGCGGACCAGGACCCGGAGAACCGCGACTGGAAGTCCTGGTGGTACGAGGCGACGGACGTCCGCTACACCCAGTTCATGGGCAAGGACAACGTCCCCTTCCACACGGTGATGTTCCCGGCCACCCAGCTCGGCACCCGCGAGCCGTGGAAGAAGGTCGACTACGTCAAGGCCTTCAACTGGCTGAACTACTACGGCGGCAAGTTCTCCACGTCCCAGAAGCGCGGCGTCTTCACGCACGACGCCCTGGAGCTGCTGCCCGCCGACTACTGGCGCTACTTCATGATGGCCAACGCCCCCGAGTCGGACGACACGTCGTTCACCTGGGAGCTGTTCTCGGCCACCGTGAACAAGGACCTCGCCGACGTCCTGGGCAACTTCGTCAACCGCGTCCTGTCCTTCTCGAAGAAGCGCTTCGGCGAGGAGGTCCCGGCCGGTGCCGAGGCGGGCGAGGCCGAGGCCACCCTGGGCCGGGAGATCGCCCAGCTGCTCCAGGAGTACGAGGAGCACATGGAGGCCATGCAGTTCCGCAAGGCGGCGCAGGCGCTGCGTGCCCTGTGGAGCGCGGGCAACTCCTACCTGGAGACCAAGGCCCCCTGGCTGGAGATCAAGACCGACCCGGACGCCGCGGCTCTGACGCTGCGCACGGCGATGAACCTGATCCACCTGTACTCGATCGTCTCCGAGCCGTTCATCCCGGCCTCGGCCGCCGCCATGCGGAGCGCGTTCGCGCTGACCGATGACACGGCCACGTGGGTCTCGCGCGACGAGGCGGCGTCCCTGTCGTCCGTCCCGGTGGGTACGCCGTTCACGGTGCCGCCGGTGCTGTTCGCGAAGATCACGGAGGAGGACCTGGAGTCCTACCGTGAGCGCTTCGGCGGCGGGGACGACAGCGCAGCCTGAGCCGCTTCGAGGGGCCCGGGACCGTGCTTCCGCACGGTCCCGGGCCCCTCGTGCGTCCACGGCGCGGCCGCGTTGATCGATCGGCAATCGTTTGTTCAGCGCGCCCCGGGAAGCTGAAGGCGTTGGATTCGCGGGGGAGACGAGGAAGAACCGTGTTGTACGAGAAACGCATCACCGTGAACGTCCATGCCGGCGACGAGCTGACCCGCGCCCGCCTCGCCCGACGGCTCCGCCCGCTGCCCGGGGTCGACGTGGTCCGCGAGGGCGGCGAGGTCGACATCCTGTTCCTGGGCCGCGACGAGGAGAGCGCGGGCGCTGAGCTGCACCGGCTGACCCGGGACGGGCGGGCACCGGTCGTGGTCGTCGCCGAGGAGCTGGGCGAGACGGAGCTGATGGCGATCGCCGAGTACGGGGTGGCGTCCGTGCTGTGGGGCGAGCGGCTGACGGCGGGGCGGCTCTCGCGGGCCGTGCACAACGCGGCAGGATGCTGCCCGCGCCTCCCGGTCCTCACCGCACTTGTGTGAGTCTGATCGTCATGTCGATCTCCACCAGGCCCATCCCGCCGCTGAACGCCGACGAACGCTCCACGCTGGAGGGCTGGCTCGACTTCCACCGAGCCACCCTCGCCCACAAATGCGCCGGACTGACCGACGAGCAGGCCCGCGAGGCCTCGGTCCGACCCTCCGAACTGACCCTGACCGGCCTCGTCCAGCACATGGCCGAGGTGGAGCGGACGTGGTTCCGCCGCATACTCACCGGGGAGAAGGTGGCGAGGGCCTACGGCACCGACGACACCCCCCTGGGCCCCGAGGACCTCGGCGAGGTACGTGACGTCGCCCTCGAGGTCGCCGAGGACGCCACGCTCGCCGGGGCGCTCGCCGATTGGCAGGCCGAGATCGAGCTGGCCAGGGCCAACTGCGCGCCGCTCTCCCTGGACGCCACCTGCACCTTCCCCTGGGTCCCCGTCGCCGGCGAGCTGTCCGGGGCCCCCGTGTCGCTGCGCTGGATCTATCTGCACATGATCGAGGAGTACGCGCGCCACAACGGACACGCCGATCTGCTGCGCGAACGCGTCGACGGCACGACCGGCTGGTAAGAACCGAAGAGCGTCCGGAGGACCGGCCTCCACCCGGCCCTCCGGGCACAGACGAGGGGCCCGGAACCACATCGGCGGTTCCGGGCCCCTCGTGTGTGCCTGTCCGGTCACCCGGTCGGAGCGGCTACTTCGCGTCCTTCACCTGCGGCTTGCGCAGCGACAGGTGGAGCTCCTTCATACGGGACTCGTCCACCTCGCTCGGGGCGCCCATGAGCAGGTCCTGGGCGTTGCCGTTGAGCGGGAAGGCGATGGTCTCGCGGATGTTGGGCTCGTCGGCCAGCAGCATCACGATGCGGTCGACGCCCGGGGCGATGCCGCCGTGCGGCGGGGCGCCGAACTTGAACGCGCGCAGCATGCCGCCGAACTCGCGCTCGACGTCCTCGTTCGAGTAACCGGCGATCTCGAAGGCCTTGTACATGACCTCGGGCTCGTGGTTGCGGATGGCGCCGGAGGACAGCTCGGTGCCGTTGCAGACGATGTCGTACTGCCAGGCCAGGATGTCCAGCGGGTCCATCGTGTTCAGCGCCTCCAGGCCACCCTGCGGCATGGAGAACGGGTTGTGCGAGAACTCGATCGCGCCGGTGTCCTCGTTCTTCTCGAACATCGGGAAGTCGACGATCCAGCAGAAGCGGAAGACGTTCTCCTCGAAGTGGCCGGCGCGCTTGGCGGCCTCGACGCGGACCGCGCCCATGATCTTGGAGACCTCGTCGAACTCGCCCGCGCCGAAGAAGACGGCGTGGCCGGGGGCCAGGTCCAGGGCCTCGGTGAGGGCCTTGATGTCGTCCTCGGTGAGGAACTTGGCGATCGGACCGGACAGGTCCAGCTTTCCGGCGTCTCCGCCCACCCGGACCCAGGCCAGGCCCTTGGCGCCCTGCTCGACGGCGTACTCGCCGAGGCCGTCGAAGAACTTGCGGGACTGGCCCGCGGTGTCCGGCACGGCCAGCGCGCGGACGTGCTTGCCGGCGAAGGCCTTGAAGCCGCTGTCGGCAAAGACACCGGAGACGTCGACCAGCTCCAGCTTGGCGCGCAGGTCCGGCTTGTCGGAGCCGTACTTCAGCATCGCCTCGCGGAAGGGGATCCGCGGGAAGGGGGAGGTGACGTGGCGGCCGTTGCCGAACTCCTCGAAGAGGTCGGTCATGACCTTCTCGATGACCTGGAAGACGTCCTCCTGCTCGACGAAGGACATCTCGACGTCGAGCTGGTAGAACTCGCCCGGCGAGCGGTCCGCGCGGGCGTCCTCGTCGCGGAAGCAGGGCGCGATCTGGAAGTAGCGGTCGAAGCCCGCGATCATCAGCAGCTGCTTGAACTGCTGGGGCGCCTGCGGCAGGGCGTAGAACTTGCCGGCGTGCAGCCGGGAGGGGACCAGGAAGTCGCGCGCGCCCTCGGGGGAGGTGGCGGACAGGATCGGGGTCGCCATCTCGTTGAAGCCGAGGGCGGTCATCTTCTGGCGCATCGAGGCGATGACGGCGGAGCGCAGCATGATGTTGCGGTGCATGCGCTCACGGCGGAGGTCCAGGAAGCGGTACTCCAGGCGCCGCTCCTCGTTCACCCCGTCGTCGGTGTTGATCGTGAAGGGCAGCGGCTCGGCGGTGCCCAGCACCTCGACCGCCGCGACCTCGACCTCGATCTCACCGGTGGGCAGCTCGGGGTTGACGTTGTCCGCGCCACGGCCGACGACCTTGCCGTCGATGCGGACGACGGTCTCCTTGGTGAGGTGGCTCAGGGCCTCGTTCGCCGCGGTGCCCGGACGGGCGACGAGCTGCACCAGACCGTGGTGGTCGCGCAGATCGATGAAGAGGATGCCGCCCAGGTCGCGCCGATTGTGCAGCCAGCCGCTCAGTCGCACGTCGGTGTCGACGTCAGCCGCACGGAGCTCGCCGCAGGTGTGGGACCGGTACCGATGCATCGTTCATCCAAGTCGTTGGTCGAGGGGGTTGATCGAAGCTGGCGTTGCACTGGGTTAGCGTGCACACAGCACGTGTGCAAGGGTACTGCCCCACCTGCCCTCGGTCGTCGTCCATTCTCAGACCTGCATAAAGCTGGCGGACCCGCTTAAAGTGGGGCAATGCGCACCGAGGACGTACTGGCAGCCGTGGCGACCGGCCTGTGGCACTGGGACAACGCCTCGCGCATCGCCACCTTCGACGCCGAGGCCGCCCGTCTGCTGGGCCTGCCGGCGGAGCGCGTCGAGCTGACCGAGTCGGCGGCCCGCGCCCGGTTCCACGCCGTGGACTGGGTCGAGATCATGGGCATCATCAATCTGGCCGTGGCCGAGGGCACCCTCGCCGAGGCCCGGCTGCGCGTGGTCGACGACGTGGGGCGGGTGCTGCGGACGGTGCGCAGCCGCTCCCGGCCGGTGGCGGGCGAGAAGGACTACATGCTGGTCGGGACCGTTCAGGAGGTCCCCGAGGCCCAGCCCGGCACCTCCGCCGTCCGGGCCCAGGTGACGGGAGACTGGCGGCGCAACCGCGAGGCCTTCCTGCTGGACGCGGGCCGGGCCCTGGCCGAGGCCCGGTCGACGGCCGAGGTGCTGCGGGTGGCGGCGGGCCTGTCGATGCCCGGCTTCGTACCGTCGGGACTGGCGGTCTTCAGCGCCGAGGGCAACCGGGTGAAGGTCATCGGCCACCAGGGCTACGGCCCGGGCGAGGCGGAGCCCTTCCTGGATCTGCCGATGGACGCGGCCTACCCGGCCGCCGAGGTCATCCGCACCGGCCGCGCGATCTATCTGCCCAGCCCCGACGACTACGAGCGCCGCTTCCCCGAGGCCTGGAAGCAGGTCGCGCACTTCGGCCGCCAGTCCTGGGCCTTCCTGCCGCTGATCAACGCGGGTCACTCGATCGGCGCCTGGATGGCCGGGTTCTCCATCCCGGTCAGCTTCACCCCCGACGAGCGGTCCGTGCTCACCACCGTCGCCCGGATGCTCGCCCAGGCCCTCAGCCGGGCCAGCCTCCACGAGTCGGAGCGCGAGCTGACCGTCGGCCTCCAGCGCTCGATGATGCCGACCGTCCAGCCGGACATCCCCGGTATGAAGGTGGCCGCCCGGTACGTGCCGACCGGCGGCGGCCTGGAGGTGGGCGGCGACTGGTACGACATGATCCCGCTGCCCTCGGGGCGGATCGCCCTGGTCATCGGGGACGTCCAGGGGCACGACGTACGGGCCGCGGGGCTGATGGGGCAGCTGCGGATCGCGCTGCGCGCGTACGCCTCCGAGGGCCACCACCCGGACGCGGTCCTCTCCCGGGCCTCGCGCTTCCTCTCGGGCGTCAACGACACCGAGTCCGAGGACACCGACCCGCGCTTCGCCACCTGCCTCTACATCGAGGTCGACCCCGCCACCGGGCTCCTCGACATCGCCCGCGCCGGGCATCCCGAGCCCGCGATCCGTCTCAGCGACGGCACGGTGCTCGTCCGGCCCACGGCGGGCGGCCTGCCGCTCGGCATCGTCCCCGACACGGACTACCCCACCACCCGGCTCGTCCTCGAACCCGGCGAGACGATGATGGTCTGCACGGACGGGCTCATCGAGACCGGCGGCCACGATCTGGAGACCGGCTGGAGCAGGCTGCGCGAGGTCATCGAGGGCTATCCGCTGGACGGCCGGAACGAGGGTGCCGGTGATCTGGAACAGCTCGCCGACGCCCTCGTCCAGGCCGTCCACGGCCCGCCCTCCCACTACACCACCGGCCCCCTGGTCGACCGGCGCGAGGACGACATCGCCGTGCTCCTGCTCTCCCGGGAGGCCCCCGCCCCCGTCGGGACCGGCCTCGTCACGCTCCCGCACCCGGCCCGCCGCATGGTCCTGACCATCGCCCAGGCCGAACCGGAACGCATCGCGGAGTGCCGGCACCAGCTCGGCGAGCTCATGCACGACTGGCGCGACGCGGACCAGATCGACTCGGCGGTGCTGATGGTCTCCGAGATGGTCACCAACGTCCTGGTCCACACGGACGGGGACGCGCTGCTGGTCGCGGAGATAACGGGCGAGCAGGGCGAGCGCTGTCTGCGCGTCGAGGTCGAGGACGGCAGCGACGAGCTGCCGCACCGCCGCCACCCGGGCGAGATGGCGTCCTCCGGGCGCGGTCTGGTGCTGATGGAGCTGCTCGCGAGCGCGTGGGGCGTCGACCCCCGGGGCGAGGGCAAGAACATCTGGTTCGAGCTGTTCGAGGCGGCCGGAGCCTCGGGAACGCACGGCACGCTGCTGACGCCGGAGGGGCTGGCGGAGGTGACGTGAGGGTGTGGGGCGCGGCTACCCGTCCCGGACCTCCGTACCGCCCGCCGGACCGCTGACCGGGGCATAGTGCGCGCGCAGCTCCGAGACGACGCCGAAGGCCGCCGCCGTCAGCGGCACGGCGAGCAGCATGCCGAGGATCCCCGCGACGCTTGCGCCCGCCGTGATCGTCAGCATGACCGTCGCCGGATGCATTTGCACCGTACGGCTCTGGATCATCGGCTGGAGCACGTGCCCCTCCAGCACCTGTACGGCCAGCACCACGCCCAGCACCCACACGGCCGTGCCGAGGCCCCGCTCGGCCAGGGCCACCAGGACCGCGACCGCGCCGGACAGGAACGCGCCGAGGTAGGGGATGTACGCGGTGACGAAGACCAGCGCGCCGAGGCCCGCCGCGCCCGGCACCCGCAGGATCAGCAGCCCGGCCATGATGCACGCCGCGTCGATCAGCGCGATGAGCGTGGTGCCGCGCATGAACCCCTCGATCGCCCGGTACCCGCGCCGTCCCATCGCCTCCAGGCGGGGGCCGGAGTTCCCCGGGGCGAGGGCGTGCACCGTGGCCGCCGCCTTGTCGGAGTCGCGCAGGAAGAAGAAGGTCAGGAAGAGGGCCAGCACGGCGAGGGCGATCATCTCCCCGACGACGCTGAGCCCGGACAGCACGCCGGAGGCGGCCGTGCTGCCGAACCTGCCCAGCAGTTCCTTGCCGTTGCTCGCCAGCTCGTCGAGCGAGTTCCCGGCGGCGCCGAAGTGGTCCGCGAGCTTCCGGGCGGCTTCCCTGACCGAGGCGATGATCTGGTCCCCGGTGTCGATCAGCGCGGCGGCCACGACGTAACCGGTGCCACCGACGACCGCGAGCAGCAGCAGGCAGGTCAGCGCCGCCGCGAGGGAGCGCCGCACACCCGTCGCGAGCAGCCGCCGGTGCACGGGCCGGAGCAGCGCCGTGCCGAGCAGCGCCAGCAGCACGGGCGTGACCGCCGCCTTGAGCTGGACGCACAGCCACACGCCGACGGCGGCGACCCCGGCGACCAGCAGCAGGACCAGACACCAGGCCGCCAGCTTGCGCACGGCACGGGGCAGCAGCGGCTTCAGCTCCGATTCGGTCGGCACGGGCTCAGCGCATCATGGGGATGCGCTGAGAGCTCGGTGGTCGGGTCCGGGTGGGTGAGGGGTGGTGCCGCAGGGTGTGCACCTCCGCTGCGCGGCGGTGTCCTCAATCGCCGGACGGGCTCGAAAACGAACCCGTCCGGCGATTGAGGACAAAGCGGCGGGTCGGCCGACTACACGGCGTCAGCCGGCACCGTGCCGAGGCGGCCCGCCTGGTAGTCCTCGAAGGCCTGCGCCAGCTCCGCGTGGGTGTTCATGACGAACGGGCCGTAGTGCATCATCGGCTCCCGGATCGGCTGCCCGCCGAGCAGGACGAACTCGAAGTTCGGACCACGGGTGTCCTGCTTGTCGTTCGCCCGGACCGTGATCGAGTCGCCGTTGCCGAAGACCACGGACTGCCCCGTCCCGAACGGCCGCCGCTCGGCGCCCGCCGTACCGCTCCCGGAGAGCGCGTAGGCGAGGGCGTTGAAGTCCGGCCGCCAGGGCAGGGTGAGCTCCGCGCCCGGGTTGAGGGAGATGTGCGTCATCGTGATCGGCGTGTGGGTGATGCCCGGGCCCTCGTGGCCGTCGATGCGGCCCGCGATCAGCCGCAGCAGCGCGCCGCCGTCGGCCGAGGTGAGCAGCTTGACCTTGCCGCCGCCGATGTCCTGGTAGCGGGGGGCCATCATCTTGTCGGCCTTCGGCAGGTTCACCCACAGCTGGAGGCCGTGGAAGAGCCCGCCGCTGACGACGAGGGACTCCGGCGGGGCCTCGATGTGCAGCAGGCCGGACCCGGCGGTCATCCACTGGGTGTCGCCGTCGTTGATCGTGCCGCCGCCACCGTGCGAGTCCTGGTGCACGAAGGTGCCGTCGATCAGATAGGTGACCGTCTCGAAGCCGCGGTGGGGGTGCCAAGGCGTGCCCTTCGGCTCACCCGGCCCGTAGTCCACCTCACCCATCTGGTCCATCATGATGAACGGGTCGAGGTACTTGTAGTTGATCCCCGCGAAGGCCTTCCGGACGGGGAAGCCCTCGCCCTCGAAACCGCTCGGCGCGGTCGCGACGTGCAGCACCGGCCGCTGCCGGCCGTCGGCCGGGGCGGCCACGCGGGGCAGGGTCAGCGGGTTCTCTACGGTTACTGCGGGCATGACAGCCTCCTCGGTTGCGACGCCTCCAAGTTAGTTGAAGAGTGAACAACCAGCAAGGGCGCCCCCATTCCCGGACCGCCCGAGGGCCGCACTCCCGGCCACACGCCGGGCGCGCGCCTCCGGCGCGAACATCATTCGAACGTGGACACTGGGTGAATGCGCCTGAAAGCCACCGACCGCGGCTACGCCTCGGGTCCCGCCGGGACAGCCGCTCTGATCGCCACCGTCCTGGCCCTGATCGTGATCGGGCTGTTGATGGCGAGCCGTGGCCAGGCCTCGGACGCCCCCCTGGCCGAGGGCGACGCCGACGGTCACTACGAGCAGCCGAGGGCCCTGGGCGACAAGAGCGCCGAGGCGATGCGGTCGGTGGTCCGCACCCCGGCGAAGCCCCCCGTGCCCGCACCCGCGCCCGTCGGCTCCGGCAGCGACCCGCTGCCCGCCTCGAAGCCGCTGGAGGCCCGCGAGAGCGACCCCTCGCCGGCCGTGGGCCCGCTGTTCTACACGGGCGAGGGCGAACCGGACCACAGCTGCAGTGCCAGCGTCGTCCACAGCCCCCGGGGCGATCTGATCGCCACCGCCGCCCACTGCGTGTACCAGCGCGAATTCCGCACCGACATCGCCTTCGTCCCCGGCTACCACGACGGCCGGGCCCCCTACGGCGTCTGGGTGCCCACCTCCATCGACATCGCCCCCGAGTGGGCGGCGGGCGGCGACCAGGACCACGACGTGGCGTTCCTGCGGGTCCGCCGGGTCGACGACGACACCCCCATCGAGCGGGTCACCGGCGCCGAGCGCATCCGCTTCCGCCCCGAGCCGAACCGCCCGGCCCGGGTGATCGGCTACCCCATCGGCGAGGAGCGCCCCCTCGCCTGCCAGAACACCACCGGCACCCGCGGCCCCACCCAGCTGCGCTTCGAGTGCCACGGCCTGCCCAACGGCACCAGCGGCGGCCCCGTCCTCACCGACATCGACCCGGCCACGGGCCTGGGCACGGTCAACGGCGTCCTGGGCGGCTTCCAGGGCGGCGGCGACGACGAGACGTCGTACAGCTCGTACTTCGGCGACGCCATCGAGAAGCTCTACCGCCGGGCGACGGGATAGCCGCCGCAACGGCCCGCTGAGGACACAGCACAGCAGGCCGGCAGGTCACCCGTACATGCGGCGCATCGCGAAGTCGACCATCTGCTCGACGGCCTTGGCGTCGAAGACCATCCGGTGGTCGCCCTCCATGTCCAGCACGAAGCCGTAGCCCGTGGGCAGCAGATCGATGACCTCGGCGCCTGTGATCACGAAGTACTTGGACTCCTTGCCCGCGTACCGCCGCAGCTCCTTGAGCGAGGTGAACATCGGGATCACCGGCTGCTGGGTGTTGTGCAGGGCGAGGAAGCCCGGCGTGTCACCGCGCGGGCAGTAGACCTTCGAGGTCGAGAAGATGATCTGGAAGTCCTCGGCGGACATCGAGCCCGTGGTGAAGGCCCGCACCGCGTCGGCCAGCGACGGCGGGGACGGCTCGGGGTAAAGCGGCTGCTCGCCGTAGCCGCCGGACTGCTGCGGCGGGGCGTAGCCCTGTGTGCCCACGTTCTGGTCGTAGCCGTACATGGCCCAAAGCGTACTCAGTCACAGTTGGGCGATCAGGGGTTGCGTCTTATTACCGACCGGTAGCATCATGGAAATTACTGCCCGGTAGTTGTTGAGGATCCACCTCCCACCCTTACGGAGCCGTTGTCATGGGCCACTACAAGTCGAATCTCCGCGACATCGAGTTCAACCTCTTCGAGGTTCTCGGCCGCGACAAGCTGTACGGCACCGGCCCGTTCGCGGAGATGGACGTCGAGACCGCCAAGAGCGTCCTGTCGGAGATCGCGCGCCTCTCGGAGAACGAGCTGGCCGATTCCTTCGTGGACGCCGACCGCAACCCGCCGGTCTTCGACCCGGAGACCAACACCGCCCCGGTTCCGGCCAGTTTCAAGAAGAGCTACCAGGCCTACATGGACGCCGAGTGGTGGCGTCTCGGCATCCCGGAGGGCATCGGCGGCACCACCGCGCCGCGCTCCCTGCTCTGGGGCTTCGCCGAGACCATCCTGGGTGCCAACCCGGCGATCTGGATGTACTCCTCCGGCCCCGCGTTCGCGGGCGTGCTCTACGAGGAGGGCACCGAGGAGCAGAAGCGCATCGCCAAGCTCGCGGTGGACAAGCAGTGGGGCTCCACCATGGTGCTGACCGAGCCGGACGCCGGTTCGGACGTCGGTGCCGGCCGCACCAAGGCCGTCAAGCAGGAGGACGGCTCCTGGCACATCGAGGGTGTGAAGCGCTTCATCACCTCCGGTGAGCACGACATGGCGGAGAACATCTTCCACTACGTGCTGGCCCGCCCCGAGGGCCACGGCCCGGGCACCAAGGGTCTGTCGCTCTTCCTCGTGCCGAAGTTCGAGTTCGACTTCGAGACCGGTGAGCTGGGCGCGCGCAACGGCGTCTACGCCACCAACGTCGAGCACAAGATGGGCCTCAAGGCGTCCAACACCTGCGAGATGACCTTCGGCGACAAGCACCCCGCCAAGGGCTGGCTCGTCGGCGAGAAGCACGACGGCATCCGCCAGATGTTCATGATCATCGAGTTCGCCCGGATGATGGTCGGCACGAAGGCCATCGCCACCCTCTCCACCGGCTACCTCAACGCGCTGGAGTACGCCAAGGAGCGCGTGCAGGGTCCGGACCTGGCCAACTTCATGGACAAGGCCGCGCCCAAGGTCACCATCACGCACCACCCCGATGTCCGCCGCTCGCTGATGACGCAGAAGGCGTACGTCGAGGGCATGCGCGCCCTCGTCCTCTACACCGCCGCCGTCCAGGACGAGATCCTGATCAAGGAGCACGCGGGCGACGAGGCCTCCCTGAAGGAGGCCAAGGCGCTGCACGGTCTCAACGACCTGCTGCTGCCCATCGTCAAGGGCTACGGCTCGGAGAAGTCCTACGAGCAGCTGGCGCAGTCGCTCCAGACGTTCGGCGGTTCCGGGTACCTCCAGGAGTACCCGATCGAGCAGTACATCCGTGACGCCAAGATCGACACGCTGTACGAGGGCACCACGGCCATCCAGGGCCAGGACTTCTTCTTCCGGAAGATCGTCCGCGACCAGGGCCAGGCGCTGACCACCCTCTCCGAGGAGATCAAGAAGTTCCTCGCCGAGGCCGCCGGCGGCGAGGACCTGGCCGCCGCCCGCGACCAGCTCGCCAAGGCCGCGGTCGACCTGGAGGGGATCGTCGGCGCGATGCTGACCGACCTCGCCGCGACCGAGAAGGACGTCAAGTCCATCTACAAGGTCGGCCTCAACTCCACCCGCCTGCTGATGGCCTCCGGTGACGTCGTCATCGGCTACCTGCTGCTCAAGGGTGCCGCGGTGGCCGCCGAGAAGCTCGGCTCCGCCTCCTCGAAGGACAAGGCCTTCTACGAGGGCAAGATCGCGGCGGCGAAGTTCTTCGCCCACAACGTCCTGCCCGGCGTCTCCGTCGAGCGCTCGCTCGCCGAGTCCGTCGACAACTCCCTGATGGAGCTGGACGAGGCCGCGTTCTGAGGTCCCTTCCGGGGATTGATCCCTGTCATGTGCGAGGCCCACTTCCCCTTGGGAGGCGGGCCTTTCGCATCGTCACGCGTCAACCGCGCAAGACCCCCCGATCACTTGCCCTGATCCTTATCCTGAGGCCATGAGCTCTGCGCACCGCTTCGACCGCGGCCACACCGACGACCTGATGACCTTCCTCGCGGCGAGCCCCTCGCCGTACCACGCGGTGGCCAACACCGCCGAGCGGCTGGAGAAGGCGGGCTTCCGTCAGGTCGCGGAGACGGACGCGTGGGACGCGTCGACCGGCGGCAAGTACGTGACGCGCGGCGGGGCGATCATCGCCTGGTACGTGCCGGACGGGGCGACCACGGCCACCCCCTTCCGCATCATCGGCGCGCACACCGACTCGCCGAACCTGCGCGTCAAGCCGCTGCCGGACACCGGCTCGCACGGCTGGCGGCAGATCGCCGTGGAGCTCTACGGCGGGACGCTGCTCAACACCTGGCTCGACCGCGACCTGGGCCTCTCCGGCCGGATCACCCTGCGGGACGGCAGCCACCACCTCGTCAACGTGGACCGGCCGTTGCTGCGCGTGCCGCAGCTCGCCGTGCACCTCGACCGTTCGGTGAACTCCGAGGGCCTCAAGCTCGACAAGCAGCGCCACATGATGCCGATCTGGGGTCTGGGCGACCCGGACGAGGGCGACCTCATCCGCTTCGTCGCCGAGGAGGCGGGCGTCGCGGCCGGGGACGTCACCGGCTGGGACCTGATGGTCCACAGCGTCGAGGCCCCCGCCTACCTCGGGCGCGACCAGGAGCTGCTCGCCGGCCCGCGCATGGACAATCTGCTGTCCGTGCACGCCGGCATCGCCGCGCTGACCGCGGCGTGCGCGTCCGCGAGCCTGCCGTACATCCCCGTGCTCGCCGCGTTCGACCACGAGGAGAACGGCAGCCAGTCCGACACCGGCGCCGAGGGCCCCCTGCTGGGCAATGTCCTGGAGCGGTCCGTCTTCGCCCGCGGCGGTTCCTTCGAGGACAAGTCGCGCGCCTTCGCCGGCACGGTCTGTCTGTCCTCCGACACCGGCCACGCCGTGCACCCCAACTACTCCGAGCGCCACGACCCGGGCCACCACCCGATGCCCAACGGCGGCCCGATCCTGAAGGTCAACGTCAATCAGCGGTACGCGACCGACGGCAGCGGCCGGGCCGTCTTCGCCGCCGCGGCCGAGCGGGCGGGCGTGCCCTGGCAGCACTTCGTCTCCAACAACTCCATGCCCTGCGGCACCACCATCGGGCCCATCACGGCCGCCCGGCACGGCATCACCACGGTCGACATCGGCGTCGCCATCCTCTCCATGCACTCGGCGCGCGAGCTGTGCGGCGCGGAGGACCCGCATCTGCTGGCGGGCGTGCTGACCGCTTTCCTGGAGGGCTGAGGCCGTCTGTGCCGCCTGCGGCGGCGGGCGGGCTGGATTTGGCTGAGCTCAGCCAAATCCAGCCCGTCCGGCGCTTGAGGACACAGCACAGCAGCCCGTCCGGCGCTTGAGGACACCGCCGCGCAGCGGTGGTGCACCCCCATGGTGGGAAGATCGGGCCGTACCGGCCCGTCAACGTCCCATCGGGAGAAACCACCATGCCCGCCAGAGCCACCGCCCGCCGCTCCCGCACCCTGCGTATCGCGGCCGCCGCGCTCACCGCCGCGGCCGCCCTCACCCTCACCGCCTGTGGCGGCGGAGACGACTCCGCGTCGGACAAGGCCGACAAGGCCGGCTCGTCCGGCCCGGTCGGCACGGCGTCGCCCGCCAAGGACGAGGAAGCGGCGGCCACGGACGGTCAGAGCGGCTCCGCGGCCGGCAGCAGCGACAAGGGCAAGAGCGCCGCACCCGGTGTCTGTGCCTCCGGGACCGTCAAGGTCGAGGTCAAGGCCGTCAGCTCGCCCGTCAACCACCTTCTGCTGGTGGCCACCAACACCTCGAAGTCGGCCTGCACCGCGCACGGCTACCCGTTCCTGCGCTTCGACCAGGACCAGGCCACCACCCCCGTGATCGACAAGAGCCGCCCCCAGGCTCCCGTCACCCTCGCCCCGGGCAAGTCCGCCTACGCGGGCATCGTCACCTCCGCCGCCGACGGTTCGGGCGGCACCGGCCGCAAGGCCAAGAAGCTCGCCGTCTCCTTCCAGGGACCGGGCGACGGCAGCAGCGTCGGCGACAAGGTGGACGCCCCGCTGCCGGGCGGTTCCGTCCACGTCGACGACCAGGCCCAGGGGACGTACTGGCAGAGCAGTCAGGCCGCCGCGCTCAAGTGGTAGCGGCCCGGCGTTGATTGGCCGGCCCGGTCCGGGGTAACCGCAACCCATGCGAACCGGAACGGCCAATCGACATCGGAGGCGTTAGCCATGGGTATGGGCGGCTGCATCGGTCTGATCGCGGTGGGGGCCATCCTCACCTTCGCCGTGGACTGGCACATGGACGGCGTGAACGTCACCCTGCTCGGCCTGATCCTGATGGCCGTCGGCATCCTCGGCGTCTGCGCCTACGTCAGCATCTTCCAGCGACGCAGGACGCAGCCGCCGGCCCCGGCCGCGCCGGTCGTCGAGGAGGAACACCGCTACACGCGCTGATCCCGGCGCTCTCTCACTGCTGTCGGGCCGCTCACGCGTCCAGGCCCGCCAGCACCAGCGGCAGCCGTTCAGCGCCGCCGGGCACGACGCGCACCGGTACCCCCCAGTCCTGCTGGTGCATGTGGCAGGCGGGGTACTCGTTCTCCGGGTCGTCGTCGCAGGACGCGGCCATCGCGGAGACGTGCAGCACGCCCTCGGTCACGCCGTCCGCCAGCACCAGGTCACGGCCCAGGTCCGTACCGGTGCCCGAGCCCTCCGCCAGGAGCTCCGGCGGGGTCGAGCTCACCAGGAGGCGGGTCGAGGGCCCGTAGCGGGTGTCCAGCTTCTGGCCCGTCGGGGCCTGGAAGACGACGTCCAGCCGCAGCCGCCCGGGCGCGACGTCGGTCGCCGCCCGCTGGGTGCGGTGCGCGACGGACTCCACCCGAACGGCCTCCTCCGGCAACCGCAGCCGCGTCAGCCGGTGCCGGGCGGACTCCACGACCACGATGTCGTCGCCGACGAGGACCGCGTCCGACGGCTCCCGCAGGTCCGTCGCGAGGGTGGTGACCTCGCCGGTCGCCGGGTCGTAGCGGCGCAGGGCGTGGTTGTACGTGTCGGAGACGGCCACCGAGCCGTCGGGCAGGGCGGTCACCCCGAGCGGGTGCTGGAAGAGGGCCTGACCAGCCTCCCCGTCGCGGTGGCCGAAGTCGAAGAGCCCCGTGCCGACGGCCGTGCGGACCGCGAAGCCCGCGCCGTCCCGCTCGACGTAGCGCAGGGCGCTGGTCTCCGAGTCCGCGACCCACAGCCGGTCCTCGGTCGCGGCCAGCCCGGACGGCTGCGCGAACCAAGCCTCGGGCGCCGGTCCGTCGACCAGCCCCTCGTTCGTCGTACCGGCGGCGACCTCGACGGTGCCGGTGGCCGGGTCGTACGTCCACAGCTGGTGCACTCCCGCCATGGCGATCCACAGCCGGTCCGCGAACCAGGCCACGTCCCAGGGGGAGGACAGATCCACCTCGGTGGCGGGGCCGGAGGTGGGACGGCCCTGCATCCACTGACGGCCGGTCCCCGCGAGGGTGGTGACGGCGCCGGTGGCGGGGTCGTACGCGCGCAGGGCGTGGTTGACCGTGTCGGCGACGGCGACCGTGCCGTCAGGGAGCAGCGCCAGGCCCTGCGGCTCGCTGAAGCCGTCGGGGCCGAAGCCGCGCTCGCCGGAGCCGACGCGCCGCAGGACGCTCTCGCCGTCCGCGGCCAGCTCGACGAGCTGGTGCCGGGTGGAGTCCGAGACGAGGAAGGTGCCGCCGGGCAGCAGCACGGCCTTGCCGGGGAAGCGCAGATCGGTCGCGACGGGCTCGGGGGCGACGTACGGGCCGTCGCCGCGCCGCAGGGTGCCCTTGGCCGCGTGCTCGGCCTCCAGCTCGCCGACGAGCTGCTCCAGGGCGTGGGCGTGGCCCTCGCCCGCGTGCTGGGCGACGACGTAGCCCTCGGGGTCGATGACGACGAGCGTGGGCCAGGCCCGCACGGCGTACTGCTTCCAGGTGGCGAGCTCGGGGTCGTCCAGGACGGGGTGGTGCACCTCGTACCGCTCGACGGCGTCGACGACGGCCTGGTGCTCGGCCTCGTGGACGAACTTCGGCGAGTGCACACCGATGATCACGACGGTGTCGCGGTGCTTCTCCTCCAGCTCCCGCAGCTCGTCGAGGACGTGCAGGCAGTTCACACAGCAAAACGTCCAGAAGTCGAGGATGACAATGCGTCCTCGCAGGTCAGCCAGGGTGAGGGCGCTACCGCCGGTGTTCAGCCAGCCGCCCTTTCCGATGAGTTCGGGGGCGCGGACGCGTGCGTGTGGGGCCATGCCCCTATCCAACATCACCGGTCGGTGCGGGTATTCCAGCCGGGCCGGGCGGGCCCGGCCGGGCTACTTCCGGCCCAGGACCCGGTCCTTCAGGGCCGGGAAGTCGTCGCGGATCCTGGCGACGCGGGCGGTGTCCAGATCCACGGTGAGGACCTCCTCGCCCGCGCCCGCCTCGGCCAGGACCTCGCCCCAGGGGTCGACCACGATGCTGTGCCCGGCCTGCTCGACGCCCGCGTGGGTGCCCGCGGTGTCGCAGGCGAGGACGTACGACTGGTTCTCCACGGCCCGCGCCTTGGCGAACAGCGTCCAGTGCTCGCGGCGTCGCGCCGGCCAGCCCGCGGGGACGACGAGCGTCTGCGCGCCCGCGTCGACGAGTGCGCGGAACAGCTCGGGGAAGCGCAGGTCGTAGCAGGTCGCGAGGCCCAGGGTGGTCTGCGGCAGCGGCACGGTGACGACCTCGGAGCCGGGGGCCATCATGACGGCCTCGCCCTTGTCGAAGCCGAAGCGGTGGATCTTGCGGTAGGTGCGGACGAGGTCGCCGTTGGGCGAGAAGACGAGGGAGGTGTTGTAGAGCGGACCGTCCGGGTCCCGCTCGACGATCGAGCCCGCGTGCAGCCAGACGCCGGTGTCCCAGGCGGCGGCCGCCATGGCCTCGGCCGTGGGGCCGTCCAGCGGTTCGGCCTCCTCGGCGAAGGACTCGTACGCGAAGGCGCCCACCGTCCACAGCTCGGGCAGCACCACGAGGTCACTGCCGCGCTGCTCGCGCACGAGGGACGCCACTCGCGTCCGGCGCTCGGCGACCGGCTCGTCCGGGTCCACACCGATCTGGATCAAAGAGGCGCGCACAGTACCACCACTCTCAGCATTCGAACCGTCGGCGCGGCACGCGTTCGTCGTCGAAAGCCCTGCCGGGGCGCCCGTGCGCAGCGTAACTTAACTGCATAGAACCCATACAGCACTTAACCGAACTCCAGTAGCAGCACGGCAGTAGCAGCGCAGCCCATCCGAGCAGTCAGTCCGCGTACGTACCGCACCGCCCGAGGGGTCCCGTGACCGTCCACCCAAGCCTCCAGCCCGCCATCGACGCCTGGACCCATTCCATCGAGGCCATCAACGAGTTGGTGAGACCGCTCGCGGAGAGCGAATGGAACCGGGCCACCGAATGCCCCGGGTGGTCCGTGCGCGACGTGGTCTCGCACGTCATCGGCGTCGAGTGCGAAATGCTGGGCGAGCCACGGCCGATGCACACGCTGCCTCGCGATCTCTACCACGTGACCGACGAGTTCTCGCGGTACATCGAGGTGCAGGTCGATGTGCGGCGCTGCCACACGGCCCTGGAGATGACGTCCGAGCTGGAGTACACGATCATCCGGCGCTCGCGGCAGCTGCGCAACGAGACGCGTTCCCCGCAGGCACCGGTCCGCTGGCCGCTGGGCAGCGGCAACGAGCAGACGCTGGAACGGGCGCTCACGATAAGGGCCTTCGACGTGTGGACGCACGAGCAGGACCTGCGGCGCGCCCTGGGCAAGCCCGGCAACCTCGACTCCCCGGGCGCGGCCCTCACCCGTGACTTCCTGCTCCTCGCCCTGCCCAAGGTCGTCGCGATGGACGCGGGCGCCCCGGCGGGGTCGGCGGTCGTCTTCGATGTGCACGGGCCGCTGGAGTTCCTGCGGACGGTGCGGATCGACGCGCAGGGCAGGGGGGCGATCGACAGCAGCGTGTCGCTGGGGCCGACGGCGACGCTCGCCCTGGACTGGGAGACCTACGCCCGGCTGGCGTGCGGCCGGGTCCGTCCGGACGCGGTGGCGGACCGGGTGAAGATCGAGGGTGAGCTGGGGCTGGCGACGGCGATCCTCCGGGAGTTCGCCGTCACGCCGTGAGTCCGCACGCGGTGATCCCGCCGCCGGCCCGTGCCCGTCAGACCGGCACGTGGACCGTCTCCACCCGCGACGCCACCACGCGCTCCCGCTCCCGCCGCTGCGCCCTCGTGCGCAGCCGCAGGATCTGGGACAGGCCGAGCGCCTCCAGCACGAACACCGACGCGAACGCGACGCGGTAGTTGTCGCCGGTGGCGTCCAGCAGCAGGCCCACGGCCAGCAGGGTGGTCATGCAGGCGACGAACCCGCCCATGTTCACGATGCCCGAGGCCGTGCCCTGGCGCTCGGGCGGGTTGGCGGGGCGGGCGAAGTCGAAGCCGATCATCGAGGCCGGTCCGCAGGCGCCGAGGACGACGCACTCCGCGATCAGCAGCCACATCGGGGCGTGCGAGCCGGGCCAGCCGACGGTCGACGCCCACAGCAGGGCGGTCGCGGCGACGGTGCCGAGGACGAGCGGCAGCCGGGCGGCCCGGTGCCGGCCGATGACCTGGCCGTAGACGAGGCCGATGGCCATGTTCGACAGCACGACGAGGGTGAGCAGGGCCCCCGCGGTCCCCCGGCTCAGGCCCTGCGCCTCGACGAGATAGGGCATCCCCCACAGCAGCAGGAAGACCATCGCGGGGAAGCCGGTGGTGAAGTGCACCCACATCCCCAGCCGCGTCCCCGGCTCCCGCCAGGCGCGGACGATCTGCTGCCGCACGAACCCGCTGCCCGTGTGGGAGGGGGGCACGGGCGCGTACCCCTCGGGGTGGTCCTGGAGGAAGAGCAGCAGCAGGACGAGGACGACCACGCCCGCCGTCGCGCTGCCCGCGAACGTCGTCGTCCAGCCCGCGCTGTGCAGCAGCCGCGCGAGCAGCAGCGTCGAGATCAGATTGCCCGCCATCCCGAACAGCGCCGCGACCTGCGCGACCATCGGCCCGTGCCGGGCGGGCAGCCATCGCGCGCCGAGCCGCAGCACGCTGATGAACGTCATCGCGTCACCGCACCCGAGCAGCCCACGGCTGGCGAGGGCCATGCCGTACGAGTGGGAGAGCGCGAACGCGAACTGCCCGGCGGTGAAGAGCACGACGCCGAGCGCCAGCACCTTCTTGGTGCCGAGCCGGTCGACCATCAGGCCGACGGGTATCTGCATGCCGGCGTAGACCAGCAGCTGGAGTATGGAGAACGTCGACAGGGCGGACGCGTTGATGTGGAACCGTTCGGCGGCGTCGATGCCGGCCACACCGAGGCTGGTGCGGAAGACGATCGCGACGAAGTAGACCCCGACGCCCAGCCCCCAGACGGCCATCGCCCGCCGCCCGCCGGGTGGGTCGCCGGGCAGCCCGGTGGAACCCCCGCTCATCGCCTCTCCCCCTGTCATCGTTCGTGGCCCTGTGCCAGGTTCCGCACCCAGCTGACGTGCTGGTCGACGATGCCGATGGCCGCCTCCGCGTCCCCGGCGCGCAGCGCTTCGAGGATCTCGGTGTGCTCGGCGATGTTCTTCGCGATCCGGTCGGGGTGGGCGTGCATCACGGCGACGCCCATCCGCAACTGCCGGTCGCGGAGCTGGTCGTACAGCCGCGAGAGGATCTGATTGCCCGCGCTGCGCACGATCTCGGCGTGGAAGGCGCGGTCGCTGACGGACACGGCGGCGAGGTCCCCGGCCGCGGCCTGCCGCCGCATGTCCTCGACGAGCTCCTCCAGCCGGGCGAGCAGCGCGGGCGAGGCGGGCACGGCCTTCCCGGCCGCGTGCTTCTCCACCAGCAGCCGGGTCTCCACCACGTCCGCGATCTCCTGCGCGGACACGGCCAGCACCAACGCCCCCTTCTTCGGGTAGAGCTTGAGCAACCCCTCGCCCTCGAGTCTGAGCAACGCCTCCCGCACCGGAGTCCGCGAAACCCCCACCTCACCGGCCAGGTCCCCCTCGGTCAGCAGCGTCCCGCCCTCGTACCGCCGCTGCAGCACGGCGTCCTTCACATGCGCGTACACGCGGTCGGCGGCAGGACGCTTGGCAGTGGCGGTGGCTGACATGCGCACAGCATAGATACAACAGGTATGCGCGGGGAGTGGCGTTTCGCGATGCGGACAGCCGCATGGCTACCCGACGCCGCTTACACCCCCGCCCAGCCGTCCATGGGGGTGATGAAGACGAAGCGCAGGTCCGGGCGTTGTATGGGGAGGAGGACGTGGGTGGTGACGCGGATTTCCGCGTTGCCGTGGTACGGCAGGCGCAGCCGGAAGACGTGGCCGTCGCGGTGCTCGACGACGTCGGATTCCTCGGACCATATGCGGCGGCAGTCGGCGTCGGCTTCGAGGATGTCGCGGACCAGGGTGCGCAGTTCGGCGTTGTCGGGGTTGCTGTTGGCGGCCACGCGGAGCATGGCGAGGTAGATGCGGGCGCAGCTGTCCTCCCAGTCGAGCATCTGCTCGCGGGCCTCGGGGTCCAGCAGGGTCCAGCGCATGAGGTTCGCGCCGGGGCGCAGGACCCAGGGGAACCACTCGCCCATCAGGGGGTTGGCGGCGACGACGTTCCAGGCGACGTCGGAGAGGTAGGCGGGGTAGGAGACCTGCTGTTCGAGCAGTGCCTGGACACCGCGGGGGAGGTCCGTCGGGTCGGGGGCGAGCAGACCGGGCGGGCGGCGGCCGCAGACGGCGAGGAAGAGGGTCAGGGTCTCGGCTTCGCTCAGGCGCAGCGCCTGCGCGACGCGCAGCAGGAAGCTCTCGGAGAAGTCCTGGCGGCGGCCCGCCTCCAGGGCGCGGTACCAGCCTTCGCTCACCCCGGTCATCCGGGCCACGTGCGCCTGGGAGAGCCGGCGGCCGGGGCGGGGGTACAGGCCGCGCAGTTCGGGGACGGTCCGGGCGTCGACGCGGGACCGCCAGGCGCGCAGCAGGCGGCTGATGGACTCGCCGTCGACGCGGTTCACGCGCCCTCCAAAATCCGACACTGCAAGTGTTGGTCAATCTTAAGTAAATTGCGCAGCACGGGCCATTCCACCCTCTGCCAGGGGTGGTATCCCGAGGCCGCTCCGCACACGGGCAGAGGGCCCGGACGCTGCTCTCTCCTCGCTGGAGGGGGGTGAGGAGGGAGCGTCCGGGCCCTTCGTCCTGTGTCAGCCCCAGGTGATCAGGCGCTTGGGGTTCTCCAGCACGGCGGCCACGTCCGCGAGGACCTTGGAGCCGAGCTCCCCGTCGACCAGGCGGTGGTCGAAGGACAGCGCCAAGGTGGTGACCTGGCGGGGCTTGACCTTGCCCTTGTGGACCCAGGGCTGGAGCTTGACCGCGCCGAACGCCAGGATCGCGGACTCGCCCGGGTTGAGGATGGGCGTGCCGGTGTCGACGCCGAAGACGCCGACGTTGGTGATGGTGACCGTGCCGCCGGACATGTCCGCCGGGCTCGTCTTCCCCTCACGGGCCGTGGCGATCAGCTCGCCGAGCGCCGCGGACAGCTCGGGAAGGGTCTTCGCCCCGGCGTCCTTGATGTTCGGGACGATCAGACCGCGCGGCGTGGCCGCGGCGATGCCGAGGTTCACGTAGTCCTTGCGGACGATCTCCTGGTTGGCCTCGTCCCAGGACGCGTTGACGTCCGGGTTGCGCTTGATCGCGACGAGCAGCGCCTTCGCGACGAGCAGCAGCGGGTTGACGCGCAGCCCGGCCATGTCGGGGTCGGTCTTGAGCTGCTGGACGAGCTTCATCGTGCGGGTGACGTCGACGGTGACGAACTCCGTGACGTGCGGCGCGGTGAAGGCGCTCGCGACCATCGCCTGGGCGGTGGCCTTCCGTACGCCCTTGACCGGGATCCGCGTCTCGCGGGCGGCGAGGTCGGCCGGAGCGGCGGGCGCGGTGGACGGCGCGGGCGCGGCGGGGGCCGCCGGCTCCTCCGTGACCGGGGCCGGTGCCGTGCGCGCGGCCACGGCCGCGTGGACGTCCTCGCGGGTCACGATGCCGTCCGTGCCGGTCGGGACGACCGTCGCGAGGTCGACGCCGAGGTCCTTGGCGAGCTTGCGGACCGGCGGCTTGGCCAGGGGCCGGCCGACGGGCTCCACGGGTGCGGCAGGCGCGGCGGGCGCGGGCGCCGGGGCCGGGGCGGCCGGGGCCGCGTGGCCGTTCATCTCCGCCTGGATCGCGGCGGCCATGTGCTGCTGCACCGGCGCGGGCTGCGCCTTGCGGGCACGGCGCTTGGTCGAGGACGGCGCGGCGCCGTAGCCGACGAGCACGGCCTGGCGGCCCTGCGGCTCCGGCTCGGCTTCGGCCGCGGGCGCCGCGGCGGGCTCCGCCGGGGCGGCGGCCTCGGCCGGCCCCGCGCCGGGCTGGGTGTCGACCGAAATGATCGCGGTGCCGACGTCCACCGTCACGCCCTCGCCGAAGCGCAGCTCGTGCACCACGCCGTCGAAGGGGATCGGCAGCTCGACGGCGGCCTTGGCGGTCTCGACCTCACAGACCACCTGCCCGTCGGAGACGGTGTCCCCGACGGCCACGTACCACTTGAGGATCTCGGCCTCGGTGAGCCCCTCGCCCACGTCGGGCATCTTGAACTCGCGGAAGCGCTGGTCGTTGGCAGTGCTTGCAGTCATCGTCACGACTCTCCTCGGCCCCTCAGTACGCCAACGCGCGGTCTACGGCGTCGAGTACCCGGTCCAGACCCGGAAGGTACTCGTCCTCGAGACGCGACGGCGGATAGGGAGCGTGGTAGCCGCCGACCCGCAGGACGGGGGCCTCCAGGTGGTAGAAGCAGCGCTCGGTGATCCGAGCGGCGATCTCGGAGCCGGTGCCCAGGAAGACCGGGGCCTCGTGCACGATCACCAGTCGGCGGGTCTTCTCCACGGATGCCTGGATCGCGTCGAAGTCGATGGGCGACATCGAGCGCAGGTCCAGGACCTCCAGGGACTTGCCCTCCTCCTCGGCCGCCGCGGCGGCCTCCAGACAGGTCTTCACCATCGGCCCGTAGGCGGCGAGGGTGAGGTCCGTGCCCGGGCGGGCCGTGCGGGCCGCGTGCAGCGGACCGGGGATCGCCTCCGTGTCGACCTCGGAACGGTCGTGGTAGCGGCGCTTGGGCTCGAAGAAGATGACCGGGTCGTCGCTCTGGATGGCCTGCTGGAGCATCCAGTACGCGTCGGCGGCGTTCGACGGGGAGACGCACTTGAGGCCCGGGACGTGCGCGAAGAGCGCCTCGGGGGATTCGCTGTGGTGCTCGACGGCACCGATCGCGCCGCCGTAGGGGATGCGGATGACGACCGGCAGCTTGATCTTGCCGAGCGCGCGGGCGTGCATCTTGGCGAGCTGGGTGACGATCTGGTCGTACGCGGGGAAGACGAACCCGTCGAACTGGATCTCCACCACGGGGCGGTAGCCGCGCAGCGCCAGGCCGATCGCGGTGCCGACGATGCCGGACTCGGCGAGCGGGGTGTCGATCACCCGGTCCTCGCCGAAGTCCTTCTGCAGACCGTCGGTGACCCGGAAGACGCCGCCGAGCTTGCCGACGTCCTCACCCATGATCAGGACCTTGGGGTCGGTCTCCAGGGCGGTGCGCAGCGAGGCGTTGATGGCCTTGACGATGGAGAGCTTCTCGGCAGCCATGATCAGTTGCTCTCCTCTGCGAAGGACGCCTGGTATGCGGCGAATTGGGCGCGCTCTTCGTCGACGAGGGCGTGGCCGTCGGCGTAGATGTTCTCGAAGATGGCCATGTTGTCGGGGTCCGGCATGGTCCGGACGGCGTCGCGCACCCGCTTGGCGAGGGCGTCGGCCTCGGTCTCCAGCCCGGCGAAGAACGTTTCGTCGGCGTTGCCCTCGCTCTCGAGGTAGGCGCGCAGTCGCAGGATCGGGTCCTTGGCCTCCCACTGCTCGCGCTCCTCGTCCCGGCGGTACTTCGTCGGGTCGTCGGAGGTGGTGTGGGCGCCCATGCGGTAGGTGAAGGCCTCGATGAGCATCGGGCCCTGGCCGGTGCGGGCGCGCTCGAGGGCGGCCTTGGTGACGGCCAGGACGGCGAGGACGTCATTGCCGTCGACGCGGACGCCGGGGAAGCCGTAGCCCTGGGCGCGCTGGTAGAGCGGGACGCGGGTCTGCCGCTCGGTGGGCTCGGAGATGGCCCACTGGTTGTTCTGGCAGAAGAAGACGACCGGGGCGTTGTAGACGGCCGAGAAGGTGAACGCCTCGGCGACGTCGCCCTGGCTGGACGCGCCGTCGCCGAAGTAGGCGATCACGGCGGAGTCGGCGCCGTCCTTGGCCACGCCCATGGCGTAACCGGTCGCGTGCAGCGCCTGCGAGCCGATGACGATGGTGTAGAGGTGGAAGTTGTTCTCGTTGGGGTCCCAGCCGCCGTGGTTCACCCCGCGGAACATCCCCAGCAGATTGGTCGGGTCGACCCCGCGGCACCAGGCGACGCCGTGCTCACGGTAGGTGGGGAAGACGTAGTCGTCGGGGCGGGTGGCACGGCCGGAGCCGATCTGCGCGGCCTCCTGGCCGAGCAGCGAGGCCCACAGACCCAGCTCGCCCTGCCGCTGCAAGGTGGTGGCCTCGGCGTCGAACCTGCGGGTCAGCACCATGTCCCGGTACAGGCCGCGCAGTTCCTCGGGCGTCAGGTCGATGGAGTAATCCGGGTGCTCGACCCGTACGCCTTCGGGCGTCAGCAGTTGCACGAGCTCCGGCTGTCCCGGCGAGGCGGCCGGCTTCCCGGCGCGCTTGCTGCTGCTGCGTCGCGGCTTGCGCGCGGCAGTGCTGTCCACGGTCACGTGTGCTCCTCCGTCTGTCCGGCCCCCGGGGTCGCCGGCGGCCAGAGGGGGTCCCCCCGCCGTGAGACAGGGGAAGGCTCGCTCGATCCCCGACGGCACACGGGGTGGGTGTGCCGAGGCCGGAACCGGGCGTGACAGGCGCCCCGGCTAAAGGCCTGCAATAAGCACGTTACCCAGAAGGCCGCATTCCTGCGAAACCCCTACTGACCTGCGATTTTGCTTGGATTTCCAAGTAAATACGCAAAGCGGGGTTCCGCTACTGGTCACAGCCTTGTGAGCACAGCCCTGCGAGCTGCCGGAACGACCGCACGTTATCCCGGAGGACAAGAGCAGGGGAAGAGTCGATGTGTGAGACTGATCGTGTGCCCGAACAACGAAAAATCACGGTATTTCTGCTCGACGACCATGAGGTCGTCCGTCGGGGCGTCCACGAGATGCTCTCCGTGGAGGAGGACATCGAGGTCGTGGGCGAGGCCGGGACGGTCGCCGACGCACTCGTGCGCATTCCCGCCACCAGGCCGGATGTGGCCGTTCTGGACGTGCGCCTTCCGGATGGCAGCGGAGTAGAAGTATGCCGCGAGATCCGTTCTCAGGACGAAAACATCAAATGTTTGATGCTCACGTCGTTCGCGGACGACGAAGCGCTGTTTGACGCGATCATGGCAGGTGCGTCGGGCTATGTCCTGAAAGCCATCCGGGGCAATGAACTGCTCTCGGCGGTGCGCGACGTGGCCGCCGGGAAATCCCTGCTGGACCCGGTCGCGACCGCCCGGGTGCTGGAGCGGCTGCGCGACGGCAAGGACCCCAAGGGCGACGACCGGCTCGCGAACCTCACCGACCAGGAGCGCCGGATCCTGGACCTGATCGGCGAGGGCCTGACCAACCGCGTCATCGGCGAGCGGCTGCACCTCGCCGAGAAGACGATCAAGAACTATGTCTCCAGCCTGCTCTCCAAGCTGGGCATGGAGCGCCGCTCCCAGGCCGCCGCCTACGTGGCCCGGCTCCAGGCGGAGAAGTCCCGCTGATCCGCCGGCCCGGTCGGCCCGGGTCGGCCGGTCGGCGAAAAGCGGGGAATCGGGACCAACGTCCCGCGGCGAAAGGGGCGGGTGTCCCCTTCCTCCGCACCACCCCCAGCGGGCACAGTGGTGACCATGCTTTCTGAGCTTCCCGGGCTTGCCCACCTGCCCGGCTCCCCCCGGCCGACCGGACCGTCCCAGGCGACGGACCGCCTGGAGGCGACCGACGAGCGCCGGGCGCTCGACCTGCTCGCCCGCACCCCCTACGGCCGGGCCTCGGTCAGCATGCGCGCCCTCCCCTTCGTCACGGTCGCCCGCCACATCGTGGTCGACGCCCCCGCGCCGTCCTCGTCACCGTCATCGTCTTCGTCCCGCGTCCTGCTCCGCCTGCACGGCGGCTTCGGCTACGCCCAGGCGTGCGACGGCAGCGTCGTCGCGTACAGCGCCGACAACCTCAGCGGCCGACAGGAGGGCGACGAGGACGTGTGGACCGTCCAATTCGTGGGCATGGCACGGCTCTTCACCCCCAGCGCCGCCGAGATCGAGCTGTTCGGCCGCCCCCCGCGCACAGCGGACGGAGTCCCCTTCCACCCCGAATACCTGTGCATCGAACCGCAGTTCATCAGCCTGCATCACCTGGAAGGCGTCCCCGCGCGACAGTTCACGCACTCCCCGTGATCTAACATTTGACACGTGCCGCGCTCACTTGTCTCCCCTGTTCACGCCGGACCTGTTCACGCCGGAAGTCAGGGGCCCGACGGCGGCACCCTGCGCACCCTGCTGGGCCGCTACGGACTCGACGGTGAGCCCGTCTCCTGCGAACCGCTGACCGAGGGCCTCCTCAACCGCGGTTACCGCCTCTCCACCACCCGCGGCCGCTTCTTCCTCAAGCATCACCTCGACGGCGACCAGGCCGCCATCGCCCGCCAGCACCATGTGACGCTCCGGCTGGGCGCGCTCGGCCTGCCCGTCGCCCCTCCCGTCGCCGACGCCGAGGGCTCCACGGTCACCGTCCTCGGCGGCCGCTGCTACGCCCTGCACCCCTGGGTCGACGGCCGGCACCGCGACGGCGAGGAGCTCACCGCCGCACAGTCCCGCCGCCTCGGCACCCTGCTCGGCCACGTCCACACCTGCCTGGAGCAGGTCATGGAGGGCCCGGAAGGGGCCTGTGAGGGCTCCGGGCCCGCCCCGGACGCCGCGGCCGACCCCGAGGACACCTACGCCCTCATCGAGGAGCTCCTGACGCTGGTCCGCCGCAAGGGCGGCCGCCCCCGCGACCCCTTCGACGAACTGGCCGAACACCGACTCGTCGAGCGCCGCGCCCTGCTGGAGGCACACGCCCACCGCCGGCCGACGCCCTGCGCCACCCCCGCCCGGGGCTGGGTGCACGGCGACTTCCACCCGCTCAACCTGCTCTACCGGGGCGCCGAGCCCGCCGCGATCGTCGACTGGGACCGCCTGGGCGTCCAGCCGCGCGCGGAGGAGGCCGTACGGGCCGCCGTGATCTTCTTCCTGCGCCCCGGCGGCACGCTGGACCTCGCGAAGGTACGCCCGTACGCGCGCGCGTACCGGGGCGCGACCGGGGCGAGCGAGGCCGAACTGGCCGCCGCCGTGCACCGGGTGTGGTGGGAGCGGCTCAACGACTTCTGGATGCTGCGCTGGCGCTATCAGCTCGGCGACCGCCGCGCCGACCCCGGCTTCCCCGCGTCGGCGGCGCTGTCGGTGTGGTGGACGCGCGAGTACGAGGCCGTACGCGAGGCTTTCACGGACTGAGCGGGGGCGGGTGAGGGATTTCCGGGCGCGCGGCGCGTAAGGCCCTCAGAAACGGCTACAGGCCCGTCCCGGGCCCGCTCCGGGTCCTTGGTGGACCGGGGCGGGCCGGGACGGGCCCGGCCTCACTGCTTCTCGGCTGTCGTCGCTCAGCCGGTGGCGCCCTGGATGGTGCCGCCCTGCGTGCCGCCCGAATCGCCCGGGGGGTTCGTGGGCGGCTTGGGGTCGTCCGTCGGGCCCGTCGTCGGGTCCTGGGTGACCGGGGCCGTCGGTCCGGTCGTCGGGCCGGTCGTGGGCCCGGTCGTCGGGTCCTTGGTCGGGTCCTTGGTCGGACGGTTGCCCGTGTCCGGGGTCCACTCGGGATCCGGCTCGTCCTCGCCCGTGTTGCCCGTGGTGCCGCCCGGCTCGGCGGAGGGCGAGTGCTTCTCGGGGCTCTTGGAAGTGCCGGGGCTCGGCGAGCTGGGCGCGGAGGTGGTCTTGTCCGGCTTCTTCTTCTGGGTGTCGCCGGTCGTCTTGCTGCCCTGGTTCACCGCGAAGACCACGCCCACCGCGATCGCTATCACCGCGAGGGCGGCGACCAGCCACATCTTGCCCTTGCCGCCGCCGTTGCGACCGCCGTGACCGCCGCCGTAGCCGCCGTCGTCACCGCCGCCGTTGCGGGACGGGACGATCGGCTGCTGCGAGGTGTCGCCGTGCGGCGGGTGCGGCAGGGCGGTGGTGTTCGCCATGCCCATGGCCGTGGTGGCGGCACCGGTGTGCGCGACCGGGCCGGTGTTCCAGGCGCCCGTGTGGCTGCCGGAGTCGTGCAGCATCTGCAGCGAGTACTGGACCAGACCGCGCATTTCCTCCGCGCTCTGGAACCGGTCGTCCGGGTCCTTGGCGAGGGAGCGCATGACGAGCCCGTCGAGCTCCGGCGGAACCGACTCCAGCACCTGCGACGGCGCCACGGGAGTGTCCTGGACGTGCTGGTAGACCACCGAGAGCGGGGTCTCGCCGGTGAAGGGCGGGCGCAGCGCGAGCAGTTCGTAGAGCAGACAGCCGGTGGCGTAGAGGTCCGAGCGGGCGTCGACGGTCTTGCCGAGGGCCTGTTCGGGAGAGAGGTACTGCGGGGTGCCCATGACCATGCCGGTCTGGGTCATGGTGGAGGCCGCGCCGTGCAGGGCGCGGGCGATGCCGAAGTCCATGACCTTGACGGCGCCGTTGTGCGTGATGATCACGTTGGCGGGCTTGATGTCACGGTGCACGATGCCGTGCTGGTGGCTGTAGGCCAGCGCCTCGAGCACGCCCGAGACGATGATCAGGGCCTGCTCGACGGGCGGTGCCTCGGCGCCGAGCAACAGGTCGCGGATAGTGCGGCCTTCAACCAACTCCATGACGATGTACGGCACGACGTTGCGGCCGACGTGATCCTCGCCCGAGTCGTAGACGGCGACCACCGCGTGGTGGTTCAGACCGGCGACGGACTGTGCCTCGCGGGTGAAGCGCGCCTTGGACACCGGGTCCTCGGCGAGATCCGCGCGCAGCAGCTTGACCGCGACGGTGCGGCCGAGGCGTACGTCCTCGGCGGCGAAGACCTCGGCCATGCCGCCGCGGCCGAGTCTGTGTGTGAGGCGGTAGCGTCCGTCGCCGACCAGGCCGCCATTGCCCCACATTTCAGGCACATCGGGCATTCCGCCCCCGTTGGCGTCAGGGTCGGACGGACCCTGGGCGCTCTGCGTCTGTGCCATCAGTCCTCGCCGTCGTGTGTGGCCGCTTCGCGTGGGAGGCGAATGCGCGGGGAAACTCGATGAAAGCTGTCTTCCGCTAAGGCACGCTACAGGCTCCGCGAGGCGCGCCGGTCCGGGATGGACCGGCTATGAAACCTGTACAGGGCGAACCAAGGCAAATCTCGTGACGGCTTGTCGCGCATCCGGTCACGGAACGGGCACGCGGCTTGACGTGCCCGCGCCCTCGGGCAGACTTGGCCGAGATATGTCGATCAGGTGGACCGGTACGCCGGATCAGTACGCCAGTCAGTACGCCAGGCCGTGTGCCGAGGGGGAAGCAACACCATGAGCCAGGACGGCGCACAAGGCCGCTACACAGGACGTTCCGTCGGCGGCGGCCGCTACCAGCTGCGTGATCTGCTCGGCGAAGGCGGCATGGCCTCCGTACACCTGGCCTACGACAGTGTCCTCGACCGCCAGGTCGCTATCAAGACCCTGCACACCGAGCTGGGCCGTGAGGCGTCCTTCCGTGAGCGCTTCCGCCGCGAGGCGCAGTCCGTCGCCAAACTCACACACACGAACATCGTCTCGGTATTCGATACGGGCGAGGACGACCTCGACGGTTCGACCATGCCGTACATCGTCATGGAGTACGTCGAGGGCCAGCCGCTGCGGTCCGTGCTCGACGCGGACGTCCGCCAGTACGGCGCGATGCCCACCGAGAAGGCGCTGAAGATCACCGCCGATGTGCTGGCGGCGCTCGAGGTCAGCCACGAGATGGGCCTCGTCCACCGCGACATCAAGCCCGGCAACGTGATGATGACCAAGCGCAACGTGGTCAAGGTCATGGACTTCGGCATCGCGCGCGCCATGCAGTCCGGCGTCACCTCGATGACCCAGACCGGCATGGTCGTCGGCACCCCGCAGTACCTCTCCCCCGAGCAGGCCCTCGGCCGCGGCGTCGACGCCCGCTCCGACCTGTACTCGACGGGCATCATGCTCTTCGAGCTGCTGACCGGCCGACTGCCCTTCGACGCGGACTCCCCGCTGGCCATCGCCTACGCGCATGTCCAGGAGGAGCCGGTCGCACCGTCGACGATCAACAGCTCGATCCCGCCGGCCGTCGACGCACTGGTCGCCCGGGCGCTGAAGAAGAACCCGAACGAGCGCTTCCCCAGCGCCGAGTCCATGCGGGACGAATGCGCGCGGGTGGCGGGCACGGCACAGGCCGCGCCCTCGCCGATCATCATCTCGGGCGGTCCGCCGGCCCGCAGCGGCGCGGGCGTCGGCTCGGCCGTCTTCCCGCCCGTCGACCAGCAGGCCCCGGCACCCGGTCCGCAAAGCGTGCAGACGCCCTACCAGCCGACCGCGCACAGCCCGTACAACAGCTACGGTCCCGGGACCCCGGCGCCGGCCAACCAGGGCTACCAGACCCCCGCCCAGCCCTACCAGCAGCCCGGCCCGGCCGCGCACACCCCGCCCCCGTACACGATCAACCCGTCCCCGGCCCCGGCCGCGCACGGCGGCGGCGCGGGCGGCAGCGGCGGCAAGAGCAACAAGGGCGTGCTGATCGGCTCGGGCGTCGTCGCGGTCCTGGCGGTCGTCGGCGTGATCGCCGCCATCTCGCTGAACGGCGACGGGGGCAAGAAGGAAGAGGCCGGGGGGACCACGTCCTCGCAGTCGCCCGTGGCGGGCACGACGACGGGCGGCGGCACCGGTGGCGCCGCGCCGCAGAGCAGCCACAAGGACGGCGACAAGTCCAAGACCATCGCCCCCGAGAAGTGCAGCAAGGCCTACGACGTCTACAACGACAAGACGAAGAAGTCCGCGCCCGACTTCAAGTACATCTACATCGACTCGGTGAAGGAGTGCCTCCAGGCCGCCGGCTGGAAGTACCGGGTCGACGTCGCGCCCGAGAACACCTGGGGCAAGGGCACGGTGCTCAACCAGGTGCCTGCCCCGGGTGACCCGTTCGACCCGAAGTCGCCGAGCGCGCAGTTCGTGCTCACCGTCTCGACGGGCGACCCCTCGTAGGGCGACCCCTGGCAGGACCCGCACACACACGCGTGCCCGGTGCGTCTCACGAGACGCACCGGGCACGAACTGCTCTGTGGCTTCCGGCGGAACCGCCGAACCCTGACGGGCTTACAGGTACGGACCCGAGCGGGCGCCGCCGTGGTGGCCCTCGTCGTCGTCCTCACCCATCACACCGGGCGGCAGAGCCCTGCGCATCTGCTCCAACTGGGCGCGCGCCGCCATCTGCTGGGCGAACAGCGCGGTCTGGATACCGTGGAAAAGACCCTCCAGCCAGCCGACCAACTGCGCCTGCGCGATGCGCAGTTCGGCCTCGGTCGGAATGGCGTCATCGGTGAACGGGAGCGACAGGCGCTCCAGCTCCTCCACCAACTCCGGCGCCAGGCCGTCCTCCAGCTCCTTGACGGAGCTGTGGTGAATGTCCTTGAGCCGGACCCGGCTCGCCTCGTCCAAAGGAGCTGCCCGGACCTCCTCCAGCAGCTGCTTGATCATGCTGCCGATGCGCATGACCTTCGCCGGCTGTTCGACCATCTCCGTCACCGGGACCTCGCGCGACTCGTCGTCACCCACCCCGCCGCCGGGGTTGGCGTTGCCGAGAGCCATGCCGTCCGGGCCTACGACCAGGACCTGGGGGCTCTCCTGCGACCGTTCATTCCTCGGCATCTCCATGCCGCCATTCTCTCGCACCCGTGGTTTCCCCCGGTTGATGCCCCCGTACACGCCTGATCCACCTTCCTCGCACGCCCCGGGTCGTACTCCGGCGCGCGGAGGTCTATCCCGCGCGCCGGGGCAGTGGCGTCCGAGACCGCGTGGAGCAGGCCGCGAGCAGGCCGGCGAGCACCGGGACACCCACCGCGAGCACCGTCAGCGTGGGCCAGGGCAGCTCGATCGGGGTATGGGCGGGGACCAGCGGATCGCGGCGCATGGCCGCCAGCGCGTCGCGCCCGTCGACCAGCCGCAGCGCCACGGCGGGCACCACTCCGGCGACGGAGCCCAGCAGCACGCCGAGCCCCGCGACGCCCGCGCACTGGAAGCCGGCGAAGCCGCGCCGCACGCCCGGCGGTGCGCCCACCGCGCTGAGCGTGGTCAGATCGGCCTCCGCGTCCGCCTTGGCCAGACCGGTGGTGACGACGGCGGCCCCTATGGTCACCAGGCCCGCGAAGACGGCGAGGACCATCAGGAAGAAGTCGTCCTCCTCGGTCTCGGGCCCGCGCTCGATGTAGAGGCTGGTCGCCGCGTCCCCCCGGTCGAGGACCGCGTTCGCCCGTTCCTCCTCGGCCTTGCCCGGGGTGTGGCGCACGGCGTAGAAGGACCCCGCCGGGGCGGTGTGCAGATTCAGCCGGTGCGCGAGGACGGCGGGCAGGATCAGCCGCACGCCGGGCGTGGCGGCATAGGCCTCGGGGGCGACGTAGGCGTCGAGGAAGACCTTGCGGGACGGGTCGGGGGGTGCGGGGCGGGTGGGGGCCACAGGGCCCCTTTGACCGGTGTTACGGCTGAATCCGCCGGCCCGGTCGCCCTGCCCGGCCGTGCCGGGAGCGCTGTGCGGGCCCGGGGTGCCGCCCGTCGTGAGCGGCTCACCCGTCGCGGTGATCTTCAGCTGGACGCGGCCGTCCTGCGCGTAGGCGCTGTTCAGCAGCACCGGTTTGCCCTCGGCCAGCGCCCGCTCCGCCGCCGGGTCGCGCAGCCCGACGTAGGTGCGCAGCAGCCGGGCGTCGCCGACCAGGACCTTCTCCCCGGCGTCGCCGATGGAGGAGAAACCACCGGCGTCCACGCACTCGGGGCCGCGCCGCAGCCGCCGGTGTTCGTCCGCGCTGAGGCGCTCGGCGAGGTCCCGGCCGGTCGGGCCCTCCAGCGGGCAGCGGTGGGTGTCGGGGCGGACGAGCTCGATCTCGCCGCAGTCGTCCCCGGCGGCGCGGGTGTAGCAGTCGGCGCCCGCCCAGACCCGGTCGACGTCGGCGCGCTCACCGGTGACCGGGAGGGCGTGCTCCATGGCCCGGCGCAGGGCGGGCAGTGCCTTCTCCGGGTGCCCGCCCTCGTTCGCGTACGAGTCGACCAGCAGCGCGACCGTGCCGGGCCGCAGCAGCGGCTCGTACCCGAAGCGGTCCTCGGCGACCAGGCTGACCGTGTACGTCGCCACCGCGACCGTCCCGGCCACCGCGGCGGTCACGGCGGCGACGGCGGGGGCGGTGCGCCCGCGGTTGCGGGCCGCGTCGCGCAGCGCGAACCGGGCGGCGAGCGGCAGCCGGCCGCCGAACCGGGCGCAGGCGCCGACCAGCACGGGGACACACGCCAGCATGCCGAGTTCGGCGACGACCGAGCCCACGGCGACGACCGCCCAGCCGCTGCCCGTCGCCCCGCCGACCAGGGCGAGGCCGCCGCCCAGCAGGATCGCCGCGAGGCCGAGCCCGGGCAGCACTCGGGAGCTGTGCCGCACCCCGCGGCGGCCGGCCAGCGACTGGAGCACCGACTGGCGCCCCGCGACGAGCGCGGGGACGAGCGCGGCCAGCACGCCCGTGAGCACCCCGAGGCCGACGATGGTCAGCAGGTGCGACGGAACGGCGGTGACGGGCCCGAAGCGCTGCCCGTCCCATTCCTCGAACACCGGTCGGCACAGCACGCTGAGCCCGAGCCCGAGGAGGACCCCGAGGACGGCGCCGGCGGTGCCGAGCACCACGCCGCCCGCCAGGACCACCGCCCGGAGCTGCCCGCGGTCGGCGCCGCAGATGCCGATCAGCCCGAGCTGACGGCGGGCGCGGCGGGCCCCGACGGCGAAGGCCGGACCCGCGAGCAGCACGATCTCCAGGACCGCCATCGCGGCGACGGTCGCCAGCGCCACGGTCGCCCGGCGGGAGCCCATGCCGGTGTCGGTGGCGGAGCCGGGTCCGATGCCGACGCCCGGCGTCCGGGCGGCCGGTACGGCCGCGTCCGGCGGCGGGTCGCGCAGCACGGCGCGGGAGCGGACGAGCACGCCGCGCTCGTTGGCGGCCCGTACGTCCTGCCAGGTCACACCGCCGTCCTTGGCGGCGACGTAGTACTCCTTGGGCATCGGATGCGGGGGCGCGGCCCGTTTGTCGCGCTCGGCCTGGGCCCGCCACGGCTCGATCACGGCGTGCGGCCGGGCGATGAGGTACTCGCCGTTCAGATCGCCCGGCAGCTCCACGGCCGCGGTGATCCGGAACTCCCGGGCCAGGCCCTTGACGCGGGTGTGCGAGCCGACGTGCAGCCCGGAGGACTCCAGGAAGGCGGTGGTGGCGGCCAGTTCGTGGGGCTCGTCGGGCAGGACGCCACGGCGGACGTCGACCTTGCCCCGCAGCAGGGCGTCGGCGGCGGGCATCTCCCGGACGGTGACGCGCCGCAGCCCGCGGGCCGTGCGGACCATCCCGTCGACGTCCTCGGAGGTGACCGTGCGGGTGCCCTTGGGCAGCAGGGCCGCGAGGACGGCGGCGACGTCGACGGGCCGGCCCGCAGCGCCGTCGTTCTCCGTCTCGTCGGCGCTGCCGCGCGGTGTCCCCACGCGGCTCGCGTCGGGCATCTGCACGACCGGCCCCGGGCCGTACCCGGCGTCGCTGAACTGCGCGTCCGCCGCACCCAGTTCCCGGGTGACCTCCTGCGCCCGGGTCGGACCAGCGCTGTGGTACGTCACGTCCGCCACCGTCACGGCCAGCACCGGCAGCGCGATCATGACGACGACGAGCGCGCTGCGGGCCTTGGCACGCAGCGCGTCACGACGGGCGATCCGCAGGGCCGCACGCCAGGCGGGGATGCCCGTCACGCGCGGCACACGTATGCCGGACACCCGCTTCACCGGGACTCCCCGGCCGCGAGCTGCGCCTCGGCGCGCGCGGTCAGCGTCTGGTCGACCATCGTGCCGTCGCGCAGGAAGACCACGCGGTCGGCCCAGGCCGCGTACCGCGGCTCGTGCGTGACCATCACGCCCGCCGCACCCGCGTCGCAGCGCGCCCGCAGCAGCGCGAGGATCGCCTCGCCGGTCCGGGAGTCCAGGGCGCCGGTCGGCTCGTCGGCGAGCACGAGACGACGGTCGCCGACGAGGGCGCGGGCGATGGCCACGCGCTGCTGCTGGCCGCCGGACATCTCGTCGGGGAAGCGCTTGGCGACACCGGTGAGGTCCAGCTCGGCCAGCGCCTCCATCGCCTCGCCGCGGGCCTTGCGGGTGGGCACGCCGTCCAGCTCACGGGGCAGGGCGATGTTCTCGGCGGCGGTGAGGGCGGGCACGAGGTTGTAGTCCTGGAACACATAGCCGATCGACCGGCGCCGCATGGCCGCCAGCGCGCGGCGGCTCAGCGTCGCGATGTCCCGGCCCTCCACGATCACCTGCCCGGACGTGGGTACGTCCAGGCCGCCCGCGAGCGTCAGCAGCGTCGACTTCCCGGATCCCGACGGGCCCATGACCGCCACCAGCTCCCCCGGCTGCACGGCCATGTCGATGCCGCACAGGGCGTGCACCTCGGCGGGCCCGGTGCCATGGGTGCGGGTCAGGTTCCTGAGCTCCAGCACGGGCCGCCCGGGCAGGGGCGTCCTGGCCTGCGGCGCTGAACCGGTCATGGTGCGGTGCTTCCCCTTGGGTGGGCCGGTCGGCGGGCCGTGGCTGGGCCCTATGTATACCTCCTGCACCCGTTCGGAGGACAGAACCGATGCACGGCCCATGCGCAGCCCTGGCGCGCCGCCCGTCAAGCGCGAGGGGCGGATCAAACGTGAGGTGCCGAATCAGCCGCGGCGCAGCCGCAGACCGAGGAACCCCAGGCCCAGGCCGGTGAGGGTCATGCCGGTACCGAGTGGCAGGACGCGCATGACGGGGTCGGACGACTCCTCGGCGCGCTCGGAGCCTGTCGCGTCCAAGGCGTCCCAGGGGCCCGCACTCGGCTCGTACGTCCGTGGGGCGGGCCCGGGGACGTACGGCTGCGCGGCTTCGAGGCGGGCATGGGGCGGCGGGGTGTTGAAGAGCGGCCTGGGCGCCGCCGCGGGCTCACGGGCCGGTTCCGGGCTCTCGGCGGGCGGCTGTGAGGCCGCGGGGGCGCCGGAGGGCACGGCGGACGCGCCGGGGCTGTCGGCGGGGCCGTCGGGCGAGGACGTGGCCCGGCCGGGGTGAGTGCGGCCCTCGCCGGCCGCGCTCCCGGCGAGCCGCTCGGTGAGCAGGGAGGGCGACGGGGGCGCGGAGGGGATCGCGCGGAGCGGGGCGGGAGGGGCGGAGGCGGGGGGCGCGGACGGCGGCGCGCTGGGGACGGCCTTCTCCTCGGCGCGCGCGCCGGGGGCTATGAGCAGGAGGGCCGTGAAGACCAGTCCCGCTGTGGCCAACGGCCATGCGGTCGGTGGCCCGGTCTGTGTTCTCGTCCGGGTCCCGGCCTGTGTCGTCTTCTGTGTCCCGGTCTGTGTCCCGGTCTGTGTCCCGGTCTGTGTTCCTGCCTGTGTCCCGGTCCCGGACATCGTCCGTACTCCACCACCCACGGCGCCACCCTTCGCAGGAGCCACCCCCTCCCGACACACCAAGCCTCACACGCCCCCGGGCCCCCTGCCCGCTGAACGGCCAGGTGGGTGACACGGTCCGAATGGTTGACCAGGAGTGACGGGAGGGAGGTGGGTATCGACGGCTTACGGGTGGGGTGGGAGAGGCGGCACAGGTGCGGGCGAAACGGGTACGGCCGGTGCCCATCGGCACCGGCCGTACGCGTCACATCGCGCGATCCTTCACATCTGATCCCTCACGTCATGGCCTTCCCGTCATGTGGCCTTCACGTCGTGAGGAGCACCTTGCCCACGTGCGAGCTCTCCTCCAGCACGCGGTGCGCGGCGGCGGCCTCCCGCATCGGCATCGTCCGGTCGACCACCGCCCGTACCCGCCCACCGGCGATCATCGGCCAGACGTGCTCCCGGACCGCCGCCACGATCGTGGCCTTCTCCGCCGGCGGCCGTGCGCGCAGCGAGGTCGCCGTCACGGCCGCCCGCTTCATGAGCAGCGTGCCCAGGTCCAGCTCGCCCTTGCGGCCGCCCTGGAGACCGATGATCGCCAGCCGGCCGCTGACGGCGAGGGCGTCCACGTTCCGCTGGAGGTACTTCGCGCCGACGATGTCGAGGATGACGTCCGCGCCGACGCCGCCCGTGACCTTGTCCAGCTCCTCGACGAAGTCCTGCTCGCGGTAGTCGATGAGGATGTCCGCACCCAGCTCACGACAGCGTTCGAGCTTCTCCGGCCCGCCCGCCGTGACCGCGACGCGCGCGCCCACGGCCTTCGCCAACTGCACGGCCATGGTGCCGATGCCACTGCCGCCGCCGTGCACGAGGAAGGTCTCGCCGGGGCGCAGCTGGGCGACGAGGAACACGTTCGACCAGACCGTGGCCGTCACCTCGGGCAGCGCGGCGGCGGTGACGAGGTCCACGCCGTCGGGCACGGGCAGCAGCTGGCCCACCGGCACGCAGACCTTCTCCGCGTAGCCGCCGCCGGACAGCAGCGCGCAGACCTCGTCGCCGACCGCCCAGCCGCTCACGCCGGGCCCGAGCGCCGCGATCCGGCCGGAACACTCCAGGCCCGGATACGGGGAGGCACCGGGCGGCGGGTCGTAGAACCCCTGCCGCTGCATCAGATCGGCGCGGTTGACGCCGCTGGCCACGACCTCGACCAGGACCTCTCCCGCGTCGGGTACCGGGTCGGGGACCTCGGCCCAGACGAGGGCGTCGGGTCCGCCGGGTTCGGGAATGGTGATCGCATGCATGGTCGCGAGGCTACTCCCGGGGCCTGCGGGGCACACGCGACGCGTGGGCCTGTTTCCCTTGCCGTTTTCCTTGTCCGGGGCGGGGGTTGGCGCGGAGGGCCAGGGGCGCGTTACTCGACGGACCCGTTGGGCCGCGCCCGGACGATCGTGATCAGGCGGTCCGTCGTCTTCAGCGGGCTCGCCTCGGGGTCGTCGTAGCCGATCAGCCGGTGCCCGCGCAGTACGGAGACCACCAGGTCGTCCGTGTCCCGCACGCCGCGCCCCACCTCGGACTTGACCACCGGCCGCTCGACGAGGTCGAGGCCGCTGCCCTGCTGGATCAGATCCTCCATGACCGTGCCCGCGCTGGGGCTGAGCACGGACAGCCCGAGCAGTCGGCCCGCCGCGCTCGCGCTCGTGATCACCGCGTCCGCGCCGGACTGCCGCAGCAGCGGGGCGTTCTCCTCTTCCCGTACGGCCGCGACGATCTTCGCGCCGCGGTTGAGCTGGCGCGCGGTGAGGGTGACGAGCACGGCGGTGTCGTCGCGCTGGGTGGCGATGATGATCTGACGGGCCTTCTGGATCTCGGCACGCAGCAGCACGTCGCTGCGGGTCGCGTCACCGACGACGCCCGCGTATCCGTGCGCGGTCGCCGACTCGACGACCTTGGGGTTCGGGTCGACGACCACGACCCGCTCGTTGGCCAGCCCGGTCGCGGTGAGGGTCTGCACGGCCGACCTGCCCTTCGTCCCGAAGCCGATGACGACGGTGTGCTCGCGCAAGGCGGACCTCCAGCGGGTCAGACGCCACTGCTCACGGGTCCGCTCGGTGAGGACCTCGAGGGTGGTGCCGACCAGAATGATCAGGAACAGAACGCGCAGCGGCGTCACGAGCAGCACATTGCTCAGCCGGGCGCTGTCGCTGTACGGGACGATGTCGCCGTATCCGGTGGTGGACAGGGTGACGGTGGAGTAATAGACGGCGTCGAGGAAGTCGACCTTGCCGTCGGAGTTGTCGTGGTAACCGGCGCTGTCCGAGTAGACGATGAGGACCGTCGCGACCATGACCAACAGCGCCATGAGCAGCCGCCGGGCCACTTGGCGGAGCGGGCCCGCCGTGTAGCGGGGCAGCATGATCCGGTGCTCGGTGTCGTGCTGACCGGCACGGTCCGCCGGGGAGACGCCGTGGTGACCGGCCGGCGGAACGGTCGGGTCCGGGTGCGTGGAACGGTCGGTGGCGTCGTGGTCGGGCAGCTTCACGGCGCACCTCCGGTGCCGGTGGTGGTGCCGGCGCTGATGCCGATCCCGTCGGCCGTCCACGGCAGATCGAGGATCTCGGCCTCGGTGCCCTGGTCCGCACCGCCGGGCGGCACGACGGCCAGCGCGTCGGCGGCGGCGATGCCGCGCAGCATGGCGGGGCCGTGGAAACGGAGGGGGCGTGCCCGGTCACCGTGCTGGTAGACCACCGGGATCAGGCGGGTGTCGACGGGGTGGCCCTGGACCGCCTCGGTCAGCCGTGCCCGGTAGGGGGACGGGGCCGGGCGGGCGGAGAGCGTGCGGAGCAGGGGCTCGGCGAGGGTGAGCAGCCCGGAGACGGCGGCGAGGGGGTTGCCGGGGAGCCCGACCAGATACCGGCCGGGCGCGAGGCGGGCGAGCAGCATCGGATGGCCCGGTCGTACCTCCACACCGTCGACGAGCTGTTCGGCGCCGAGGCGGCGGAGGGTGGGGTGGACGTGGTCGACGGGCCCGGCGGCCGTGCCGCCGGTGGTGACGACGACATCGGCGGTCGATGCGGAGACAGCGGTGTGCAGCGCCTCCGGGTCGTCGCCCACGTGGCGAATCGCCACGACTTCCGCGCCGAGCGCGCGCAGCCAGGGGCCGAGCAGGGGGCCGAGCGCGTCCCGGATCCGGCCGTCGTGGGGCAGCCCCGCGCGGAGCAGCTCGTCGCCGAGGACGAGGACCTCCACCCGGGGGCGGGAAGTGACGGTCAGTTCGTCGTAGCCAGCGGCTGCGGCGAGTCCGAGCACGACGGGGGTGACGAGGGCGCCGGCGGGCAGCAGCGCGTCGCCTCGGCGGCACTCCTGGCCGCGGGGCCGGATGTCCTGGCCCTGGGTGATGTGTCGGCTGGCGTAGAGCTCGCGGCCCTCGCCGCGCACCTTGCCGTGCTCGCTGCGCAGGACGGCGGTGGCACCGGGGGGCACGCGGGCGCCGGTGGCGATCCGGACGGCGTCGCCGTCGCTGAGGGGTGCGGCTTCGGCGTGACCGGCGAGGATGCCGGCCGCCGTGCCCCTGCCGGTGCCTTCGGGGGTGGCGTCCTCCGAGGGGAGCCGCCAGGGTCCGGGGCCCGCGACGGCCCAGCCGTCCATGGCGGAGGTGTCGAAGGACGGCAGGTCGGTGAGCGCGGCGAGGGGCTCGGCGAGGGCCTGGCCCAGCGCGTCGCCGAGCGGGCGCACGACCGACGGGAGCGGCTGGGCGGCGCGGGCGGCGGCGGTACGGGCGGCGTGCCAGGGGGTGGCGTGCGCGCGGGCCTCGGGGGCTTCGTTCGGCCCGACGGCGGGCTGGTCGGGCTCGGTGGGCCGGGTCGGCTTGGTGGGCCGCGTCGACTTGGTGGAGGAGTCAGGCCTGTCAGCCGGCGGCTCTTCGCTGAAGGGGTCGCTGTTGAACAACTCATCGTTGAACGAGGAGCCCTTGGAAGGTCCGTCGGCACTGCTGCTTTCAGAACTGCTGATATCGGAACTGCTGCCGGAGGCGCCATCGTGGGCGTCATGGGGCGCCGGCCCTCCCCAGTCCTCGGCGGCCCAGTCGGCCACGTTCCAGCGCACCGTTTCCGCGAGGTCCGAGGCACGTTGTGGACGGCGGACGAGGTTCTCCCGCCGATCGCCCGCCGTCCTCCGGTCGTCGGCGAACAGCGCCAGCGCCTCTTCGGCCGCACGGTCCAGCGCGGCGTCCGCGTCCCGGTCCGTCACGCCGAGCCCCCTGCCTTGTCCGCTTGCCCGGCCTCATCGGCCCCTTGAGCCTCTTCGGCCCATCTCGCGGCGAGGGCCGCGGCCTTGCGGGCCGCGTCGGCGACGGCCTCGGCCCCACCGCCTCGCTGGGCCGCGGCATAACCGACGAGGAACGTCGTCAAGGGCGCGGCGGGGCGGGCCACACCGTGCGCGGCGTCGCGCGCGAGATCGAGGAGGGCGGTCACGTCGACATCCAGTTCGATGCCCAGCTCGGCCTTGGCCGCGGAGATCCATTCATCCAGCACGCTCCCATCGTCCCTGATGCGCGCGCGGGCGACGGCAACGTCCTCCCAGGTGTCGCAATCGAAAGAGGCGGTGGGGTGCGGAAGCCGGTCGAGTGACAGCTCGGCCGTGAGCAGTCGCAGCGGCAGTCCGACGAGGCTGCCGTACTCGGTGGCGAGGAGCGCCAGCTCGCGACGGAGCGGTTCGGTCCGGTAGACCGCGACGAGAGGCTGTTCGCGTCCGTCGGCGTCGCAGAGCAGCACTCCTTCGGCCTCTCCGGTGGTGGCCGCCGCGAGCAGGGCCCGTACGGTGTCGGCCCGCAGGAAGGGGAGATCGGCGGAGACGACGAGCGTGGTGGGCGCGGCGGTGTGCCCGAGCCCGGCGGCGAGCGCGGCGAGCGGGCCGCCGCCGGGCGGCTCCTCGCGCGCCCACCGGACGCTTCGCGCGGTCGGCCGGCGCGGCCCCACCACGACGGTCTCCCCGGCGTCCGCGCACGCGCCGAGCACCCGGTCCAGCAGCGTGCGCCCGCCCACGCGCACAGCGGGCTTGTCGGCCCCGCCGAGCCTGCGCGCCGCACCTCCGGCGAGCACCACCGCGTCGTAACCAGTCATCCGACGAGTATGGCGCTCCCGGAAGCACCGGGCCGGTGGGGCGTTCCGTCAGAGGGACCGCAGCAGCACCGCCGGCTGTTCGACGCAGTCGGCCACGTACCGCAGGAAGCCGCCCGCCGTACCGCCGTCGCAGACCCGATGGTCGAAGGTGAAGGACAGCTGCACCACCTGTCGCACCGCCAACTCCCCGTCATGCACCCATGGTTTCGGCACGATGCGGCCGACACCGAGCATCGCGGCCTCGGGGTGGTTGAGGATCGGCGTCGAGCCGTCGACCCCGAACACCCCGTAGTTGTTCAGGGTGAACGTGCCGCCCGTCAGCTGCGCCGGGGCGAGCGTCCCCGTCCGCGCGGCCTCCGTGAGCCGTGCCATCTCCAGGGACAGCCCGACCGCGTCCCGCGTATGGGCATCGCGCACCACGGGGACGACCAACCCGCGCTCGGTCTGGGCGGCGAACCCCAGATGGACCCCCGGCAGCCGTACGATCTCCCGCGCCTCGGTGTCCACGGTCGCGTTGAGCTCCGGGTACTTCGCCAACGCGGCCGTGCAGATGCGCGCCAGCAGGGCCAGCAGCGATACCTTCTCGCCCCCACCGGCGTTCATCGCCCGGCGGGCGGCCATCAGCTCCGTCGCGTCCGCGTCCACCCAGCAGGTGGCGTCCGGGATCTCCCGTCGGCTCCTGCTCAGCTTCTCCGCGACCGCACCCCGCACTCCGCGCAGCGGGACGCGCTCAGCCCCGGGCTCCGCCACGGCCGTTCGCATCGCGTGGGCGCGCGGGGCGGCATGGGGTGCCGGCCGCACTTCGTTCTGAGCGCGCTGTTCCAGGGCGCGCGCCGCGCCCTCGACGTCCGCCCGGAGGATCAGCCCGTCGGGGCCGGTGCCCCGCACCTGCCGCAGGTCCACGCCGTGTTCGCGGGCGAGCCGCCGTACGAGCGGCGATATCACCGCCACGGCGGTGGCTGCCGAGGCATCCGTGTGCGAGGGCGCCTGCGAGGCCGTCGGCAGGGACGGCGCCGTGGCCCGGCCGGCCGGGCCCGGGTTCGTACGGGAGCCGGCCGCCTCGGGGCGGACCCGGCGCCGGCGTGCCGCGGGGGCCTGTGTGCCGTACCCGACCAGTACGTTCCCCGAGCCCTCGGCCTCGGCGGATTCCTTGGCGGTGGGGGGATCGGCAGGGGAAGCCGGGGCAAGGTCCGAGTGGGCCGGGTCGCCGACCGCGACGGTCAGCAGGGGGGCGCCCACGGGCAGCTCCGTGCCCTCGTCCCCGAAGCGGGCCGTCACCACGCCGCCGTAGGGGCAGGGGACCTCCACCATCGCCTTCGCCGTCTCGACCTCGACCACCGGTTGGTCGACGGCGACCACGTCGCCCACATCCACGAGCCAGCGGACGACCTCCGCTTCGGTGAGGCCCTCCCCCAGGTCGGGCAGCGTGAACTCACGCACCACGGCCATCAGCGCGTACCCCCCTCGGAACCCGCGGTCCACTCCGACTCCCACTGCAACCGCGCGACCGCGTCCAGCACCCGGTCCACGCCGGGGAGGTGGTGCCGTTCGAGCATCGGGGGCGGATACGGGATGTCGAACCCGGCGACCCGCAGCACCGGCGCCTCCAAGTGGTGGAAGCACCGCTCGGTGATCCGGGCCGCGATCTCCCCGCCCGGGCCGCCGAATCCGGTCGATTCGTGGACCATCACGGCCCGCCCGGTGCGGCGCACCGACGCGCAGACCGTCTCCTCGTCGAAGGGGACCAGCGACCGCAGGTCCACGACCTCCAGGTCCCAGCCCTCGGCGGTGGCCGCTTGCGCGGCCTCCAGACAGACCGGCAGGGAGGGCCCGTAGGTGATGAGCGTCGCCGACGTGCCCGCCCGTCGCACGACCGCCCGCCCGATGCCCGGCACCTCCTCGGGCCGGTCCGGCGACCAGTCGGCCTTCGACCAGTAGAGCCGCTTGGGCTCCAGGAAGATCACCGGGTCGTCGGAGGCGATCGCGGCCCGCAGCAGCCCGTAAGCGTCGGCGACGGTCGCCGGCGCGACCACATGGAGCCCCGGGGTCGCCATGTAGTACGCCTCGGAGGAGTCGCTGTGGTGCTCGACGCCCCCGATCCCGCCGCCGTAGGGCACCCGCACGGTGATCGGCATCGGCATCGCGCCGCGCGTCCGGTTCCGCATGCGGGAGACATGGCTGATGAGCTGCTCGAAGGCGGGATAGGCGAAGGCGTCGAACTGCATCTCGACCACCGGCCGCAGCCCGTACATCGCCATGCCCACGGCCGCGCCGAGAATGCCCGCCTCGGCCAGTGGTGTGTCCGTGCAGCGGTCCTCGCCGAATTCCTTCGTCAGGCCATCGGTGACCCGGAAGACGCCGCCCAGCGCGCCGACGTCCTCGCCGAGGACATGGACGGACGGATCGTCGGCCATGGCGTCGCGCAGCGCCCGGCCCAGCGCCTGCGCCATCGAGACGGGTTTACGGGCGGTGTCGACGGCCGCGGCGGTCATCGCTGCGTTCCTTCCTGGTGGCCGGGGGAGAGCTCCTCGGCGGCGGCCAGCTCGGCCCGCAGCCGGTCGGCCTGCTCGCGCAGTTGGCCGGTCTGCTCGGCGTAAACATGGGTGAAGAGATCCATCGGGTCGAGCGAGGGGTCCTGGTTCATCCGCTCGCGCAGGTCGGCGGCCATCCGCTCGGCGGCCTGCCGCTCGGCCTCCATGCCGGCCTCGTCCAGCAGCTTCCTGCTGGTCAACTCGCGCTCCAGCAGCAGGATCGGGTCGTGGGCGCGCCACATCTCGACCTCGGCGTCGGGACGGTAGCGCGTGGCGTCGTCCGCGTTGGTGTGGGCGTCGATGCGGTAGGTGACGGCCTCGACGAGGGTGGGGCCGCCACCGCTGCGGGCACGTCGCATGGCCTCGGACAGGACCTGGTGGACGGCTGCCGCGTCATTGCCGTCGACCAGGCGGCCGGGCATGCCGTAGCCGACGGCCTTGTGGGCGAGGGAGGGGGCGGCGGTCTGCTTCGCCAGGGGCACGGAGATCGCGAAGCCGTTGTTCTGCACGAGGAAGACGACCGGCGCCTGCCAGACCGCGGCGAAGTTGAGCGCCTCGTGGAAATCGCCCTCGCTGGTGCCCCCGTCGCCGACCATCGCGAGCGCGACGACGTCGTCCCCCTTCAGGCGCGCGGCGTGCGCGAGGCCGACCGCGTGCGGGAGTTGGGTGGCCAGCGGGGTGCACAGGGGTGCCACCCGGTGCTCGTGCGGGTCGTAGCCGGTGTGCCAGTCACCGCGCAGCAGCGTGAGCGCCTGGACGGGGTCCAGGCCGCGGGCGACGGCGGCGAGCGTGTCGCGATAGCTGGGAAAGAGCCAGTCCTGCTCCTGCAGGACGAGCGCGGCGGCGACCTCGCAGGCCTCCTGACCGGTGGAGGAGGGATACACGGCCAGCCTGCCCTGGCGGGTGAGCGCGGTGGCCTGGGTGTTGTAGCGGCGGCCGCGCACGAGCTGCCCGTACAGCCGCCGCAGCAGCTCCGGGTCCAGGTCCGCGGCGGCGTCGGTGCCCAGCAGTCGGAACGGCTCCGGGTCGGGCAGCAGCGGCGTGGGGTCGGTGCGAGGCTGCCAGGCAGGGGGCGGGGTGGGCCGGTACGAACCGGGCTGCTCCAGGACCGTCATGACGAGCACCTCCTCAAGGACGAGCTTGACCGGAACGCGTTACCGAAGGAAACCCGCGCTCTCCCTACCGATTGTTCGGTCGTCGGCGCATTTTGGCTACAGGCGACCCGAGCCTGTGGACAAACGGTTCTCCACAGCCTGAGATATGGACAGGGCGTCCATGAAGGGGAGGCGGGACGGTATGCCGGAGGAACAGATGGCCACGTCGGGAGCGAGGGCGCCCGCGCGCCCGCTCGACGACATCGACCGTTCCATCCTGTACATGCTCCAGTCCGACGGCCGCGCCTCGATCCGGTCCGTGGCCGAGCGGGTGCACGTCTCGCGCGCCAACGCTTACGCGCGTATCAACCGCCTCATCGACGACGGCGTCATACGCGGGTTCAGCGCGCTGATCGACCAGGAACGGGCCGGGCAGGGCGCATCGGCGTACATCACGCTGAAGATCGTCCAGAATTCCTGGCGCACCGTGCGGGAAAAGCTCCACGCGCTGCCCGGTGCCGCGCACATCGCCCTGGTCAGCGGGGATTTCGATGTGCTGCTGCTCGTGCACACCAAGGACAACCGCGCCTTGCGCGAGCTGGTGCTCACCCGCATCCAGGCCATGGACGAGGTGTTGAGCACGCGCACGCTGCTGGTCTTCGAGGAGACCGATCTCCAGGAGGGCGGGGGCGGCTAGCGCGACCGGCCGGACGGTAACGGTGGTGGTCCGGTGGCCGGACCACCACCGTCAGGGCCTCAGCGGTACGTCCGCAGCCCCGCGAAGGCCGTGGCGATCACGGCGTCGGCGACCTCGTCGCTCGTCGCGGCGCCACCGCGCTCGGGGCGGTACCACTCCACCACGGAATTGATCATTCCGAAGAGCAGCCGGGTCGCCAGCCGCACCTCCACGTCGGCCCGGAGATCGCCGTCGGCCGCGGCCCGCTTGAGCAGCTCGGCGACCTCGTGATCGAACTCGCGGCGGCGTTCCATGGCCCAGCGCTCGGTGTCCGTATTGCCCCGGACGCGCAGCAGCAGCGTCACATACGGCAGCTCGCTCATCAGCACTTCCACGGTGCGCCGGGTGACGTACTCCAGCCGGTCGATCGCCCGGCCCTCCTCGGCGCCCGGCTCCCGGAGGACGGCGAAGAGCTCGTCCAGCGCACGGCTTATCGCGAGCCGCAGCAGTTCTTCCTTGCCCTTGACGTGGTGGTAGATCGAGGACTTGGAAATACCGGCCGCCTTGGAGAGATGCTCCATGGACGTGCCGTCGTAGCCCCGCTCGTTGAACACCTGGACGGCGACCGCGAGCAGCGATTCGGGCGTGTAGGTGTCGCGCTTGGCCATGGTCATGATTAGAGCAGGCTCTCTTCGACGGCCGCACGGCGGCGCAGGGACTGACAGGCGGCGTAGCGGCCGCCCGGATATTCGTTGTGCAGGGAACGCAGCAGCCGGTCCGTCCGGTCCGCGCCCAGCGCACGGCCCCACTCCAGCGGGCCGCGGGGGTAGTTCACGCCCTGCCGCATGGCGATGTCGATGTCCTCGGGGCTCGCCACGCCCCGGCCGACCGCGTCGAAAGCGAGGTCGACGAGCATCGCGACCGTACGGGCGACGATCAGGCCCGGGGCGTCGCCGATGACGCTGACCTTCTTGCCGAGGGCCTGGAACAGGCCGATCGCGGCCCGGACGTCCTCGGGGGAGGCGAGCTCGGAGGGCGCGAGGGCGATCCGGGTGCAGGTGCGGTAGTCGAGGGCCAGGTCGAAGCGGATGGCGATCCCGTGGACGTCCGTGGTGGCGGGGCTGCCGTCGGTCAGGGAGAGCCGCGCCCCGTCGGGCAGGGCGATGAACCCGTGGCCCCCGTCCGGGGCGGGGGCCGGGGTGACCTTGATGCCCGCTTCCACGATCAGCTCGTGCAGCACGGCGGAAGGCCCCTGCAAGCTGCCGTGCAGGACGACCTCGGCCGGCGCGTCGCACGGCTCCGCCGTACGCGGCTCGGGCTTCCGCGCGCCCTCCTCGTACGCGAACCAGCCACGTCCCGACTTCCGGCCGATGCTCCCCGCCTCCACGAGGCGTCGCTGCGCGAGCGACGGCGTGAATTTCGGATCGTGGAAGAAGGCCTCGTAGACCGAACGGGTGACGGCTTCGTTCACATCCTGGCCGATGAGGTCGGTCAGCTCGAAGGGGCCCATGGCGAATCCGCCGCTCTCGCGCAGCACGGCGTCGATCGTCGCGGGGTCGGCGAAGCCCTCCTCGTGGACGCGGAAGGCCTCGGCGTAGAAGGGGCGGGCGAGGCGGTTGACGATGAACCCCGGGGTGTCGGCGCAGCGCACCGGCCGCTTCCCCCAGGCGGCCACCGTGGCGTAGGCGCGGTCCGCCGCCGCCTCGTCCGTGGCGGCGCCGCGGACCACCTCCACCAGCGGCAGCAGCGGAGCGGGGTTGAAGAAGTGCAGGCCGACGAAGCGGCCGGGCAGCCGCAGGGCGCCGGCGATCGCGGTCACCGACAGGGACGAGGTGTTGGTGGCGAGCAGACAGTCGTCGGGAATGACCGATTCCAGGTCCGTGAACAGCTTCTGCTTGGCCGCCAGTTGCTCCACAATCGCCTCGATGACGAGCGAGGAGTCGGCAAGTTCGTCCACCCGCGTCGCCGGGCTCAGCCGGTCGCGGGCCGCGTCGCGGTCGGCCGCCGCGAGCCGGCCCTTCTCCACCAGGCGGTCGAGACGCGCGGTGATGCTCCGGGCGGCCTCGGCGGCGCGGCCGGGCACGGCGTCGTACAGCCGCACCGGGTGGCCGGCGACCAGGGCGACCTGGGCGATTCCCTGGCCCATGGTGCCGGTGCCGACGACGGCGACGGCGTGGTCCGGCTCGATTGCGGTCATGTCGGTGATCCTCCCCGATGAGTTGTCCACAGCTTCGCCGGGCCCCCTTGTCCCGACCGATCGTTCGGTTACTGTATCTACCGGGGGATGTTCCCGGGCCCCCGAAGTCTTCGCCCGACCTTGTTTCCGAAGTTGCCCGAAGCCTGTCGCCTCTCCGAGCCCAGCTCGACAAGGAGTTGGTCAGCCGTGACCGCCGGATCCACCACCGCCCAGTTGATCGAGAAGCACCGCCCCACTCTCGACCAGGCTCTGGACGCCATCCGCACGCGCGCCTATTGGTCCCCCTACCCCGAGCACCCGAAGGCGTACGGGGCGGAGGGCGCCGTGCCCGGCAGCCTGAGCGCGGCCGAGGGCCAGGCGGCCTTCGAGGCCCTGCGCGGCAAGCGCTTCGAGCTCGACCAGCCGGGGGCACAGGGGTGGACGGGGGCCGAAATCTCCCCGTACGGGCTGGAGCTGGGCGTCGAGTATCCGCATCCCGATGTCGAGCGGCTGCTGCCGGCCATGCGCGCGGCGATGCCGGAGTGGCGCGAGGCGGGCCCGGAGGTCCGGGCCGCGGTCTGTCTGGAGATCCTGGCCCGGATCAACGCCCGCACCCACGAATTCGCGCACGCGGTCATGCACACCAGCGGCCAGGCGTTCATGATGGCGTTCCAGGCCGGTGGGCCGCACGCGCAGGACCGTGGCCTGGAGGCCGTCGCGTACGCCTACGCCGAGCAGGTCCGTACGCCGGGCGCGGCCGAGTGGTCCAAGCCGCAGGGCAAGCGTGACCCCCTGGCGCTGAGCAAGCAGTTCACCGCCGTGCCGCGCGGTGTCTCGCTGCTCATCGGCTGCAACACCTTCCCCACCTGGAACGGCTACCCCGGGCTGTTCGCCTCCCTCGCCACCGGCAACGCGGTCCTGGTCAAGCCGCATCCGCGCGCGGTGCTGCCCCTGGCCCTCACCGTGCGGATCGCCCGCGACGTGCTGAACGACGCCGGGTTTTCCCCCGACCTGGTCACGCTGGCCGCCGAGCGGGACGGCGAGGGGATCGCCAAGGCGCTGGCCACCCGCCCGGAGATCCGCATCATCGACTACACCGGCTCCACCGCCTTCGGCGACTGGCTGGAGGCCAACGCCCGCCAGGCGCAGGTCTTCACGGAGAAGGCCGGGGTCAACACCGTCGTCATCGACTCCACCGACGACTACAAGGGCCTGCTGGGCAATCTCGCCTTCTCGCTGTCCCTCTACAGCGGCCAGATGTGCACCACCCCGCAGAACTTCCTCATCCCGCGCGAGGGCATCACCACCGACGCCGGGCCCAAGTCCTACGACGAGGTGGTCACCGACCTGGCGGGCGCGGTCGAGGCCCTGCTCGGTGATGACGCCCGGGCGAACGCGCTGCTGGGCGCCCTCGTGAACGACCAGGTCAAGGAGCGCATCGGGGCGGCCGCGCAGCTCGGCGAGGTCGCCCTCGCCTCCCGTGCGGTGACCAACCCCGACTTCCCCCAGGCCACGGTCCGCACTCCGGTGATCGTGAAACTGGACGGCGCCAAGCCCGACGCCGAGGCGGCCTATCTGTCGGAGTGCTTCGGCCCGGTGGCGTTCGCCGTGGCCGTCGACTCCGCCCAGGACGCGGTGGAGCTGCTGCGGCGCACCATCCGGGAGAAGGGCGCGATGACGGTCGGCGCGTACACCACGTCGCCCGAGGTCGAGCGGCTCGTCGAGGAGGCCTGCCTGGAGGAGTGCGCCCAGCTCTCCTTGAACCTCACCGGTGGGGTGTACGTCAACCAGACGGCCGCCTTCTCCGACTTCCACGGCTCGGGCGGCAACCCCGCGGCCAACGCGGTGCTGTGCGACAGCGCGTTCGTCGCGACGCGTTTCCGCACGGTCGAGGTGCGCCGCCCGTCCTAGCCGCGTGGCCCGGCGGGTTCAGGCCCGCTGGGCCGGGTCCGGCCCTCCCCAGTGGAAGAGCGCCATGGCGACGCTGGTCGCGAGGTTGTAGCTGGAGACCTGTGGCCGCATGGGGAGGGCGACCAGCCGGGTCGCCCGTTCCCGCAGCCCGGGGGAGATGCCGTGCCGCTCGGAGCCGAAGGCGATCAGCGCGTCGTCCGGCAGGGGGATGGACCTGATGTCGTCCCCCTCCGGGTCCAGCGCGTACAGCGGGCCGGGCGGCAGCTCGGGGAGCGGCAGGCGCTCCACGGCGGTGGCGTAGTGCAGGCCCGCGCCCGCCCGTACGGCGTTCGGGTGCCAGGGGTCGATGTCGCCGGTGGTGACCACGCCCGTGGCCCCGAATCCGGCGGCGAGCCGGATCACGGCCCCCACGTTGCCGAGATTGCGGGGGTTGTCGAGGACGACGACCGGTGCCTGCCGGGGAGCCCGCGACATGGCGTCGAGGTTCGCCCGGCGGTCGGGCCTGACCGCCAGCGCGGCCACCTGGGTGGGGTGGACCCTGGGCAGCAGCTCCCGCAGGGTCCGCACCGGGATCTCGGCCAGGCGCTCGTCCAGCACCTCGGTCAGATCCGGGGCCAGCTCGGCCGCGAGCTCCAGGGCGGAGGTCTTGTCGGCGGTGACCGCCACCCGCACATCGGCGCCGAAGCGCAGGGCGTGCTTCAGGGCGTGGAAGCCGTCGAGCAGCACGGCGTCCGCGGCGGTCGCCTCGCCCCAGAGCCGCAGGGCGTTTCCGGCCTCGTCCTCGATCATGCCCTCAGCCTACGGGCCGGATTCCGCCCGCTGCCCCTGGCTCAGCCCACCAGTGTGCGAGTGCCGGCCGCCCCGTCCTCGCTCTCCCGTGGGGCCGGGACCGCGCCCCTGCGGACGAGGGGCAGGCGGTCACCGGCACGGCCGACGAGGGCGCCCAGGCGGCGCAGGAAGGAGGTGGGCAGGAAGACCGCGTCCGCGACGATCATCGCGAGGGAGAAGAACGGGAGGCCGAGGGTGACGGCGATGCCGAGATGCTCGGCCATCATCACGGCGAGCAGGACGTTCTTCACCCGCCGGTTCAGCAGGGTGAAGGGGAAGGCGACCTGCACGGCCACGGTGCCGTAGCTGAGGAGCAGTACGACGGTCCCGCTGCTCGCGAGCGCGTGGGACAGCGCGGGCCAGGGCGAGAAGTAGTCGATGTGCATCGGGTAGAAGAGCGCGGTGCCGTCCTGCCAGCGGGAGCCCTGGATCTTGTACCAGCCCGCCGTGGCGTAGATCAGACAGACCTCCGCCATGATCACGAGCAGCGCGCCGTTGTGCGCCAGATTCGCGAAGGCGTCCAGGACGGTGCGCGGCTCCCCGGGAGCGTGGTGCCGCGCGAGCCACCACAGCCCCTGGGCTGCCCACAGACCCCACAGGACCGTGGCCCACCCGATGCCCGGCACCGGGCCGTCGCTCGTCCACTCCAGCCGGGTGTCGCCGACCGCCTGGGCCACGACGAGGGCGAGGCCGCAGAGCGTCCACAGCACGATGCCGGTCATGTCCCGGTCGCCGTCCCCGGAGCCGGCCCCGGGGACCTTCTCCCGGCGGGCGGCCCGGCGCGCGTCGAGGGACCACACCCGCCCGCAGCGGGTGAAGACCATGTACAGCGCCATCAGATGCAGGACGTTGTCGCCGCCGTCCCCGACGAAGATGCTGCGGTTCTGGAGCGACAACACCCCGATCATGGCGAGGACCGACATGGTCCGCGTGCGCCACCCCAGCATCAGCAGGGCGCTGGAGACGATCGCCAGGACGTAGACGGTCTCGAACCAGACGCCGCTGTCGGACCACATCAGGGCGGTGAAGGCGCGGTTGTCGTCGGTCAGCCGACGGGCCATGTCCCAGCTCCACGGGCCGTCGGGCCCGTACAGCTCATGGCGGTTGGGCCACTCGCGGAGCAGGAAGAACAGCCAGGTGAAGGAGAGACCGATCCGCAGCACGGCCGTCTGGTACGTACCGAGGGCGGAGCCGGTCACGCGCGCGACGCCGCGGCCGAGCGCGCTGTCGACACGGGCCGCGAGCCCGGCGTCGGCCGGCACGTCCCGCTTCCTGTCCTGGGCCGGGTTCTGGGGGGAGCTCACCGGTTCTTCGCCTCCGGGAGATCGGCGGTGGTGACCGGCCACCAGCCCAGCATGCGGTGGACGGGTCGCGTGTCGACCTTCTCGTCACTCCAGGGCGGTGGGGTTATGGCAGTGGTCACGGCCCGTACCTGCACGCGCTGAAGCGTCCGCCCGCCCTGTTCACCCCCCAGACGGAGCACGGCGATGCGCCGGATGTACTCCTCGGCGAGCCGGCCGCGCATCCCGTTGGGCTGCTCCCGCGCGTCGTGCGTGCCCGCGTAGAAGTCCCAGGCACGGCGGAGTTCGTTCTGCTGTGTGTGGCTGGGGAGAAAGTTGTGGCGCAGCGCGGCGCCGTCCTGGGCCGACAGATCGGTCCAGGACGTGACCACGGCCCGGCCGTCGGGGCCGCGCAGTTCGGCGCGTGCCTGAACGGCGACGTTCTGCTGCAGCGGGTTGGGCGCGAAGAACTTCCAGTTCTGTTCGAACTCCGGGTACACGTAGTCGTCGATGGCCGATCCGTGCTGCTTGCTGATCGTGTTCGACGGTGCGACGTGCAGGAACATCATCGACACATGCACCGCGACCGCGACCGCCACGCCCGCCACGCCGACGGCGACGGCGATGCGTGAGGGGAGGGACAGCCCGGCGATGCCGGCCGTCCGTTCGTGCCCGTCGTCCCGCTCCATGTCCCGCCCCGATTCCGGCCGCCACCCGTTGCTGTGCACCCGAACGGTACCCACGCCGCCCCACCAGGCACAGCGGACGCGGAGTTATCCACAGGCTTGACACCTTCCGAGACCTCGGCACACCATTGAACCGAACGATCGGTCGGTAGGGAGTTCCAGAGATCGAGGGGGCACGGCATGACGACGACGGCGCCGGAAGCGGGGGCGTACGAGGCGGTTTTCGACGCCACCGTGGCCGCCGATGAGCGCATCGAGCCACGGGACTGGATGCCGGACGCCTATCGCGCCACGCTCGTCCGGCAGATCGCGCAGCACGCCCACTCCGAGATCATCGGCATGCAGCCCGAGGCAAACTGGATCACCCGGGCGCCCTCGCTGCGGCGCAAGGCGATCCTCATGGCCAAGGTGCAGGACGAGGCGGGCCACGGCCTGTATCTCTACAGCGCCGCCGAGACGTTGGGCACCGGGCGCGAGGAGCTGCTCGACAAGCTCCACGCGGGGCGCCAGCGATACTCCTCGATCTTCAACTACCCCACCCTGACCTGGGCGGACGTGGGCGCCATCGGCTGGCTCGTGGACGGCGCCGCGATCACCAACCAGGTCCCGCTCTGCCGCTGCTCCTACGGGCCGTACGCCCGGGCCATGGTCCGCATCTGCAAGGAGGAGTCCTTCCACCAGCGCCAGGGGTACGAGCTGCTGCTCGCCCTCAGCCGTGGCACCGAGGCCCAGCACGCGATGGCCCAGGACGCGGTGGACCGCTGGTGGTGGCCGTCCCTGATGATGTTCGGCCCGCCCGACGAGGAGTCCGCGCACTCCGCCCAGTCCATGGCCTGGAAGATCAAGCGCCACTCCAACGACGAGCTGCGCCAGCGCTTCGTCGATATCTGCGTCCCCCAGGCCGAGTCGCTCGGGCTGGCCCTCCCCGACCCGGACCTCCGGTGGAACGAGGAGCGCGGTCACCACGACTTCGGCGCCATCGACTGGGACGAGTTCCACGAGGTCCTGCGGGGCAACGGCCCGTGCAACGACCAGCGGATCAACCAACGCCGGCGGGCCCACGAAGAAGGCGCCTGGGTACGCGAGGCCGCCGCCGCGTACGCGGGCAAGCACACCGACGCACACCGGGAGGCACGGGCATGACCAGCGCTGATTGGCCACTGTGGGAGGTGTTCGTGCGCAGCAGGCGCGGCCTGGCGCACACCCACGCCGGCAGCCTGCACGCACCGGACGCGGAGATGGCGCTGCGCAACGCCCGCGACCTCTACACACGGCGCTCGGAGGGTGTGTCGATCTGGGTGGTGCCCTCCGCCGGGATCACCGCCTCCTCCCCGGACGAGAAGGACCCCTTCTTCGAGCCGGCGGCCGACAAGGCCTACCGCCACCCGACCTTCTACGACATCCCGGAAGGGGTGCGGCACCTATGACCGGGGCACCCGCGAGCACCGTGCCGCTGAGCGCCGCCCTGGCCCTCGGCGACGACGCCCTCGTGCTCTCCCACCGGCTGGGGGAGTGGGCCGGGCACGCACCCGTCCTGGAGGAGGAGGTCGCGCTCGCCAATATCGCGCTGGACCTGCTCGGCCAGGCCCGGACCCTCCTCTCCCTCGCCGGCGACGAGGACGAGCTGGCCTATCTCCGCGAAGAGCGCGCCTTCCGCAACGTCCAGCTGGTCGAGCAGCCGAACGGCGACTTCGCCCACACCATCGCCCGCCAGCTCTATTTCGCCACCTACCAGGAGCTGCTGTACGGGCAGTTGGCGGCCGGGGACGGTCCCTTCGCCCCGCTGGCGGCGAAGGCGGTCAAGGAGGTCTCCTACCACCGTGACCACGCCGAGCACTGGACCCTGCGCCTCGGGGACGGCACCGAGGAGAGCCACCGGCGGATGCGCACGGGCCTCGACGACCTGTGGCGGTTCACGGGCGAGCTCTTCCAGCCGGTCGACGGGCTGGACATCGACTGGACCGCCCTGCGCGACGGCTGGCTGACCCTCGTCACCAAGACCGTGGAGCAGGCCACTCTGGCCCTGCCCACCGGCCCCCAGTTCGGCGCGTGGACGGCCGGCGCCGGCCGCCAGGGCGTCCACACCGAGCCGTTCGGGCGGCTGATCGCCGAGATGCAGCATCTGCACCGCAGCCACCCGGGGGCGACATGGTGACCGCGACCCCGCTCGAGGAAGAGCTCCGCGCCCTGGCCGGTTCCGTGCCCGACCCGGAGCTCCCCGTCGTGACGCTGGCCGAGCTGGGCGTCCTGCGCGGGCTGCACCTCGTCGGCCCCGGCCGGGTGGAGGTGGAGCTGACCCCCACCTACACCGGCTGCCCGGCCATAGAGGCCATGTCGGCGGACATCGAGCGGGTCCTGCACGACCACGGCATAGCCGAGGTGGAGGTCCGTACGGTCCTCTCCCCGCCCTGGACCACGGACGCGATCAGCGCCGAAGGCCGCCGCAAGCTGGAGGAGTTCGGGGTGGCGCCGCCACGGCCCACTGCCGCCCGGCCAGCGGACCGCCCCGGTGGCCCGGTGCTCGTGCAGCTCGCCATTCGCTGCCCGCACTGCGGCTCCACCGACACCACCCTGCTGAGCCGCTTCTCCTCCACCGCCTGCAAGGCTCTGCGCCGCTGCGAAGCGTGCCGCGAACCGTTCGACCACTTCAAGGAGTTGTAGATGGCAGCGGCCCGCCACGGCGCCTTCCACCCGCTACGGGTGACGGCCGTCGACCCGCTCACCGACGACGCGGTCGCCGTGACCTTCGCCGTGCCCCCCGAGCTGCGCCCGGTCTTCCGCTACACCCCCGGCCAGCACCTCGCCTTCCGCCGGATGGTGGACGGCGCCGAGATACGCCGCACCTACTCCATCTGCGGCCAGGTGCCCGGCCCGGACGGGCCGGCGGCGCTGAAGGTGGGGGTCCGGCTGGTGGACGGCGGCGCGTTCTCCACCTACGCGCTCAAGGAACTGACGGTCGGGGACACGGTGGAGGTGATGGCACCGGCCGGCCGGTTCGTGCTGGAGCCGCGCCCCGGGCACTTCGCCGCGATCGTCGGCGGCAGCGGCATCACCCCCGTGCTGAGCATGGTCTCGGCTGTGCTCGCGCGCGAGCCCGCCGCCCGCTTCTGCCTGATCCGCAGCGACCGCACCGCGTCTTCCACGATGTTCCTGGAGGAGGTCGCCGACCTCAAGGACCGCTATCCGACGCGCTTCCAGCTCGTGCACGCCCTCTCCCGCGAGGAGCAGCAGGCGGGTCTGCCGTCCGGGCGGCTGGACAAGGAGCGGCTGTCCCGGCTGCTGCCGGCGCTGCTCCCGGTGGACACCGTCGACGGCTGGTTCCTGTGCGGCCCGTACGGGCTGGTGCGGGGCGCCGAGCGGGCCCTGCACGGGCTCGGGGTCGGCCGCGACCGCGTCCACCAGGAGATCTTCCATGTGGACGAGGAAGCGGATGAAAGAACGGGCGTGGCGGAGCGGGGTACCGCGGCCGTCGCCACGGCGGCCCGGGCGTCGGACAGCACGGTGACCGCGAAGCTGGACGGCCGCAGCGGCAGCTGGCCGGTACGCGAGGGGGAGTCCCTGCTGGAGACGGTGCTGCGCAACCGCGCCGACGCGCCCTACGCCTGCAAGGGCGGCGTCTGCGGGACGTGCCGGGCCTTCCTGGTCACGGGCGAGGTGCGGATGGACCGGAATTTCGCGCTGGAGCCGGAGGAGCTGGCCGCGGGGTACGTGCTGGCTTGCCAGTCGCATCCGGCCACCGAGGAGGTGGAGTTGGACTTCGACCGCTGACGACCGGCCCACCGGCCCCCCGGTCCCCCCCTCTCACCCTTCCCTACCGGTTCCCAATTCCTGCAACCTGTTCTACCTTGACGCCCCATCAGACGCGTCTCCCCGCAGACACGTCTCCAAGCGGATGCGCATCCAGGCGCATCGCCAACCGCGTCTTCAGGTGTCAGCGGCGTGTGGGAGGACCGGCAGTGGACTTCACCTTCACCGAGGAGCAGCAGGCCGCCGTCGAAGCGGCCCGGGCGGTCTTCGCCGGGGTCACCCCCGACAGCGTGCCCAGCCCGGCGCTCACCCGGGGCGCGGTGGCCGAGGACTTCGACCGCGCGCTGTGGCGCAGGCTCGCCGACGCCGATCTGCTGAGCCTGACCGTCGCCCCTGAGCACGGCGGTGCGGGGCTCGGGCCGATCGCCCTGTGCCTGGTGCTGCGCGAGTCCGCGCGGGTGCTGGCCCGGGTGCCCCTGCTGGAGGCGGGTGGGGTGGCGCTCGTCCTCGGCAGGTACGGCGGCGCCGCGGCGGACCGGTTGCTGCCGCTGATCGGCCGCGGCGAGACCGTGGTCACCGTGGCCGCCAACGGCCGCACCGGACATGACCGGGCCGAACTGGCCGTCACCGCACGGCCCGAGGGCACCGGCGGACACCAGTGGTCCCTCGACGGCGTACAGACAGCCGTGCCCTGGGCGCCGGGCGCCGACCTGATCCTGATACCCGCCCACACCGGCGAGGGCCGCACCGTCCTCGCGCTCGTCCCCCGGGACCGGCCCGGTGTGACGCTCGCCGACCAGGTCTCCACCAACGGCGAGCGGTACGCGGAGGTGCGTCTCGACGGTGTGCGGGTCGAGGACGACGAGGTCATCACGGCCGAGGGCGCGTGGGAGTGGCTGCGCGGGCTGCTCACCTCCGGCACCTGCGCACTCGCGCTCGGCCTCGGGGAGGCGGTGGCCCGCATGACGAGTGAGTACACGGGGAAGCGGGTGCAGTTCGGCCACCCCATCGCCACGTTCCAGGCGGTCGCCGTCCAGGCAGCCGACCGCTATATCGATCTGCGCGCGATGGAGGCCACGCTGTGGCAGGCGGCCTGGCGCATCGAGTCGGGGGCGGACGCGGCGCTCCCGGCCGCGGCGGACATCGCCGTCGCGAAGGTCTGGGCCTCGGAGGGGGTCCGCCGCGTCGTGCAGACCGCGCAGCATCTGCACGGGGGCCTGGGCGCGGACACCGACTACCCCCTGCACCGCTATCACGCCTGGGCCAAGCAGCTGGAGCTCTCCCTGGGCCCCGCCGCCGCTCATGAGGAGGCGCTGGGCGACCTGCTGGCCGCCCATCCCCTCGGGTGAGGACACCGTCCTGTGAGAAGGCCGTCCTGTGAGAACGCCGCCGGGCCCCTCGGCCGAGCGCCGTGGAGCCGGACAGTCGCGCGAGACTGACGCGCGACCGGCTAGATGACCGTGCCGGGGCCGCCGTTTCCGTCCACGACCGGGCGGCCGGCGGCCTCCCAGACCTGCATGCCGCCGTCGACGTTCACCGCGTCCAGGCCCTGCTGGACGAGGTAGGTGGTGACCTGCGCGGAGCGCCCGCCGGAGCGGCAGATGACGTTGATGCGGCCGCCGTCGGGGGCCTTCTCCGTCAGCTCGCCGAACCGGGCGACGAAGTCGCTCAACGGGATGTGCAGCGCGCCTTCCGCGTGCCCGGCCGCCCACTCGTCGCTCTCACGGACGTCCAGCAGGAAATCGTCGGACGAGAGCGCGTCGACGCCGACCGTGGGTACCCCAGAACCGAAATGCATGTCCCCGACGCTACCCGACCAGCGTGGCCAGGTATGCCTCACGCTCGGAGACCTGGGCGAGCAGCTGCTCGGCGATCTCCTCCAGCAGCTGGTCCGGGTCGTCCGGCGCCATTTTGATCATCGCGCCGATCGCGGAGGACTCCAGCTCTCCGGCCACGACCGACAGCAGCTCCTTGCGCCGGGCCAGCCATTCCAGCCGCGCGTACAGCTCCTCGCTCGGGCTCGGCAGCGGCTCCTCCGGCACCGGCCCGGCTGCCCACTCCGCGGCCAGCTCGGTCAGCAGCGCGGCGTTGCCGTCGGCGTACGCGGCGTTGACCCGCACGATGAACGCCTCGCGCCGCTGCCGGTCCGACTCGTCCCGCGCCAGATCGGGGTGCGCCTTGCGGACCAGCTCACGGAAGGCGCGCCGCGCCTCGTCACTCGGGCGCACCCGCTTCGGGGGCTGCACGGGCTTCTCCGTGAGCATCGCCGACGCCTCGGGGGAGAGCCCCTCGGAGTCCAGCCAGCCGCCGAACAGCTCCTCCACACCGGGCATCGGCTGCACCAGCGCCCGCGCCTCCCGGGCCCGCCGCAGGTCCTCGGCGTCGCCGGTCCGGGCCGCGACGGCCTCCGCGATCCGCGCGTCCAGCTCGTCGAGCCGCGCGTACATCGGGCCGAGCCGCTGGTGGTGCAGCCGGGAGAAGTTCTCCACCTCCACCCGGAAGGTCTCCACCGCGATCTCGAATTCGATCAGCGCCTGCTCGGCCGTCCGCACGGCTTGTTCCAGGCGCCGGGTGTCCGGCTGCTCGGTGTTCTGACTCTGCTCGGCTTCCGGATTCGTCACCAGCCCAGCCTACGAGTTCCCACCCGCCCCGCGGGCCCCCGCATGCCCGAGGGTCTGTCCCCCGCCCCTTCCGTGCCCCTGAGCCCGGCTATATCCCCGTCTCCGCCGCCACCCGGCCGCCCCGCACCGCCGCCACCAGCTCCGCGTGGTCGGCCTCCGTGCGGTCCGCGTAGGCCACCGCGAACCGCACGACCGCGTCGTCCAGCTCGTCCCCCTTGCCGCAGTACCCGGCGATCAGCCGCGGATCGGCGCTGTGCGCGTGCGCCCGCGCGAGCAGCGCGCCCGTCATCCGCCCGTAGTCGTCCAGCTCGCCCGGGGCCAGTGCCGCGGGGTCGACGCTCCCCTTGCGGTTGCGGAACTGCCGCACCTGGTAGGGCCGCCCGTCGACCGTCGCCCAGCCGAGCAGCACATCACTGACGACCTGCATCCGCTTCTGCCCCAGGACCACGCGCTGCCCCTCGTGACGGGTCTCCGGCGCCGCGAAGCCGGCCTTCGCCGCGTGGGGCAGCAGGGCCGAGGGGCGGGCCTCCTTCACCTGGAGCACCAGCGGCTCGCCACGGTGGTCGAGCAGCAGCACCACGTACGAGCGCAGCCCCACGCTCCCCGTGCCCACCACCCGGAACGCCACGTCCTGCACCTCGTAGCGCGCGAGCAGCGGGACCATGTCCTCCGGCAGCGTCCGGAGATACGCGCCGAGGGCCAGGGCGACCGACGCGGCCTCGTCGTGCGGCACCCGCCGCAGGACCGGAGGCGCGTCCACGAAGCGCAGACCGCCGTCGTCGGTCCGCTCGGTCGCCTTCGCCGCGAAGCGCGCGCTCGTGTTCCGCCGGGCCTTCTCCGCCACCCGCTCCAGCGTGCCCAGCAGGTCCTTGGCGTCCGCGTGCGAGACGAGCCGTTCGTCGGCGATCGCGTTCCACGCCTCTATCGCCGGCATCCTGGCCAGCAGCCGCATCGTGCGGCGGTAGGCGCCCACCGCGTCCCGGGCCGCCTCCCGGCAGGTGTCCTCGTCCGCACCCGTCTCCCGGCCCGCCAGCACCAGCGAGGCGGCGAGCCGCTTGACGTCCCACTCCCAGGGCGCGTGGAGGGTCTCGTCGAAGTCGTTCATGTCGATGACGAGGCCGCCGCGGGCGTCGCCGTAGAGGCCGAAGTTCGCGGCGTGCGCGTCGCCGCAGATCTGCGCGCCCACCCCGGTCACGGCGGTGCCCACCAGGTCGTAGCCCATGAGTCCGGCCGAGCCGCGCAGGAAGGCGAAGGGCGAGGCCGCCATCCGGCCGACGCGGATCGGTGTGAGCTCGGGCAGCCGTCCCGCGTTGGCCGCCTCGACCGTCTCCACCGCGCCGGGCCGCCCCGCACCGGCCTCCCACTCGGCGTGCGCGGAACGCGGCACCCGCGCCCGCAGCGCCTTCCCGGCGGCCTTCGGCGAAGGTCCGGGGGCGGACGCCTCACCGGCTCCCGCACCTCCCGAACCCCTGGCCCCACCCGTCACCGATCGCGCGAAACCCGGCACGTGCGGCAGTCGCGTCATCGCGCGCCACCTCCCCCTCCACCCATGGCGCAGCGTCACGCGGCGTCAAGCGGCAAGCGTCAACTGCCCTGACCGTACAGCGCGGTGTCGACGGCGAGGGACGTCCCGGTATTTCTCCACAGGACACCCACCGGCGGTGGTGGCCAGGGGGTCAGCTGAACTCTCGTGGGCACTGCGCGCTGTCTCCCAGGTAGCGCTGCGCCCACCGTCCCAGCTCCTTGAGTGCGGGCTCCATCGCCAGCCCCGCCTCGGTCAGCCGGTAGGAGACACGAAGCGGAGGCCCTGATTCCACTTCCCGTACGAGCAGACCGGCCGCGGCCAGCTCCGTGAGGCGGTCGGAGAGCATCCGCTCACTGATCCCCGGGATGGCCCGTCGCAGGTCGGCGAAGTGCGCCCGCCCCGGCAGCAGGGTCGCCACGATCAGACCCGTCCAACGCTTGCCGAACAGCTCGAAGACGCGCGTCATGCCCTCGTCCGCCTTCTTGCACGCCTGCTCGCTGTGGTCCGCCATGAGACCAGAGTACTGCGTTCCTCTTAGGTGCTGCGAAAAAGTAAGTGACTGTGCTAATACTAGTTGCATACAGAACTACACCTCTGTTCGCCGTCGGCGACGTCGGCACTACAGCCCGTTGTTTGGAGACCCCATGGCCACGCTGCTGCACCTCGACTCGTCCGCCCTCCCCCAGGGCTCCGCCTCCCGCGATGTCACCGCCGTCTTCCGTAAGACCTGGGAGGAGCAGCACCCCGAGGGCACGGTCGTCTACCGCGACCTCGCCGCGAACCCGCTGCCGCACATAACCGCCACCGCGCTCAGCGTGGGCTCCGTCGACCCGGCCGAGTTCACCGCCGAGCAGCGCGCCGCCCACGATCTGCGCGTCGAGCTGGCGGAGGAGCTGGAGCGGGCGGACGCGGTGCTGATCGGCACCCCGATGTACAACTTCACGATCCCCTCCAGCCTCAAGGCGTGGCTGGACCAGGTGATCATCATGGGTCGCACGGCGGGCGAGAAGCCCTCCGCCGCCGGCACCCCGGTCACCGTCGTCGCCAGCCGTGGCGGCTCGTACGCGCCGGGGACGCCGCGTGAGTCCTTCGAGTTCGTGACGAACTACCTGGAGAAGGTGCTGACCGGCATGCTCGGCCTGGAGGTCGACTTCATCGTCCCCGAGCTGACCCTGGCCGCCACCGTGCCCGCCATGGCCGAGCTGGTCGGCAAGTCCGAGGCCTCCCGGGCCAAGGCCAATGAGGAAGCCGCCGCCAAGGCCAAGGCCCTGGTCGCCCGTCTCGCCGGCTGACACCGCTCCCACGGCGCACTGCGCGCGATCCTCGGGCCCGGACGCCTCACGCCGGGCCCGACGTCGTACCCGTGCCGCATCCGCGGCGCATGCCCGGCGCATCCGTCGTGGTGCCGCATGTCACGTCGCCGGACCGTGCTGCAGAACATGCTTCCGGACAACGAGAAACGGGCCCCTCCCGGTGATTCTCATCACCGGGAGAGACCCGTTCCCGCTCTGTGCGCGAGGGGGGAGTTGAACCCCCACGCCCTTTCGGGCACTGGAACCTGAATCCAGCGCGTCTGCCTATTCCGCCACCCGCGCATGGGTGCTGTCTTGGACTCTCGCACTTTCTTCGGACTGTCCGCCCGGGTCTTGTGCGTTCGCCTTTCGACATGCAGAACATTAGCACGCTGTGGAGGGTGCCTTCACACCACTTCCCTGCCGCCCGGTCCGTCGGTCCGGCGGGGACCGCACCGGTTGCGGGACACTGGCTCACGGCCGCCTCTACGATCCCTAGTGGAGCGCGCAGTGGGCGGCGGTGAAGGCGACACTCGTCACTCCTGGCGCCGAAGGGGAACCAGCCGTTTTCCCGACGCGTGGATACGATCAGTAAGCAGTATCAGGAACGACACTGAGCATCAGGAACGTCACTGAGGGAAGGAGGTGCCCCGTGGGAGTACTGAAGCGCTTCGAGCAGCGACTCGAGGGTCTCGTGAACGGCACCTTCGCCAAGGTGTTCAAGTCCGAGGTGCAGCCTGTCGAGATCGCGGGCGCACTCCAGCGCGAGTGCGACAACAACGCCACCATCTGGAACCGTGACCGGACCGTCGTCCCGAACGACTTCATCGTCGAGCTGAGCGCCCCGGACTTCGAGCGGCTCAGCCCGTACTCCGGGCAGCTCGGGGACGAGCTCTCCGGCATGGTCCGCGACTACGCCAAGCAGCAGCGGTACACCTTCATGGGGACCATCAAGGTCCATCTGGAGAAGGCCGACGACCTCGACACCGGGCTGTACCGGGTGCGCAGCCGCACCCTCGCCTCCAGCGAATCGCAGGACCCGCAGGGCCAGCAGCCCGCCGCACCCCGCGGCGCGGCCGGTGGCCAGGTCACGCACGGCGCGGGCTATCCGGCTCAGCCGGCCGGTCCGCCGCCGATGCCCACCTCCCCGCCGCCCGGCGCTCCCGGCCGCCCCGCGCCCCGTGCGGGCGGCCCCGGGCCGGGCGCCGTCCCCGGCACCCAGACCCGCCGTTGGATCGAGATCAACGGCACACGTCACCAGATTTCCCGGCCCACCCTCGTACTGGGCCGCAGCACCGAAGCGGACGTACGGATCGACGACCCCGGCGTATCCCGCCGGCACTGCGAAATCCGGGTCGGAACCCCCGCGACCATCCAGGACCTGGGTTCGACAAACGGCATCGTGGTGGACGGGCAGCACACCACGCGCGCTACGCTCCGCGACGGCTCGCGCGTCGTCGTGGGCAGCACCACCATCGTTTATCGGCAAGCCGAAGGGTGAAGCGGGGGCAATGTCAGAGCTGACCCTCACGGTCATGCGGTTGGGTTTCCTCGCCGTACTGTGGCTGTTCGTCATCGTGGCCGTCCAGGTCATTCGCAGCGACCTGTTCGGCACGCGTGTCACGCAGCGCGGCTCACGCCGCGGTGGCCAGGACCGCCAGCCGCAGCGTGCGCAGCAGACCGCGCCGCCGCAGCAGCGACAGCAGCAACAGTCCGGCGGTCGACGTGCGGAGCGCGGCCGACGCGGCGCCCCCACCAAGCTGGTGGTCTCCGAGGGCACCCTCACCGGGACCACGGTCGCCCTCCAGGGCCAGACCATCTCCCTGGGCCGCGCCCATGACTCGACGATCGTGCTGGACGACGACTACGCCTCCAGCCGGCATGCCAGGATCTACCCCGACCGCGACGGCCAGTGGATCGTCGAGGACCTGGGGTCCACCAACGGCACCTATCTCGACCGGACCCGGCTGACCACCCCGACACCGATCCCGCTCGGCGCGCCGATCCGCATCGGCAAGACCGTCATCGAGCTGCGGAAGTAGTAGGACCATGACGACCGGAGGGTGGGCACCGTGCGGATGTACCCGGAGCCGTCGGGCGAGGTGCGCATGAGTCTGTCACTGCGCTTCGCCGCCGGATCTCACAAGGGGATGATCCGGGAGGGCAACGAGGACTCCGGTTACGCCGGCCCCCGGCTGCTCGCCATCGCCGACGGCATGGGCGGCCAGGCCGCGGGCGAGGTCGCCAGCTCCGAGGTGATCTCCACCCTCGTGTCGCTGGACGACGACGTCCCCGGCTCGGACATCCTGACCTCCCTCGGCACCGCCGTGCAGCGCGCGAACGACCAGCTGCGCGCCATGGTCGAGGAGGACCCGCAGCTCGAGGGCATGGGCACCACCCTGACCGCGCTGCTGTGGACCGGTCAGCGGCTCGGTCTCGTGCACGTCGGCGACTCGCGCGCGTATCTGCTGCGCGACGGCGTGCTCACCCAGATCACACAGGACCACACCTGGGTGCAGCGGCTCGTCGACGAGGGCCGGATCACCGAGGAGGAGGCCACCACCCACCCGCAGCGCTCCCTGCTGATGCGCGCGCTGGGCAGTGGTGACCACGTGGAGCCCGATCTGTCGATCCGCGAGGTCCGGGCGGGCGACCGCTACCTCATCTGCTCCGACGGGCTCTCCGGCGTCGTCAGCCATCAGACGATGGAGGAGACGCTCGCCAGCTACCAGGGCCCGCACGAGACCATCCAGGACCTGATCCAGCTCGCGCTGCGCGGCGGCGGTCCCGACAACATCACCTGCATCGTCGCGGACGTGCTGGAGATCGACGGCGGCGACACCCTCACGGCACAGCTCAACGACACCCCGGTGATCGTGGGCGCGGTCGCCGAGAACCAGCTCCAGCTCGGTGACGACGGCGCCATGCAGACCCCGGCCGGCCGTGCCGCGGAGCTGGGCCGCGCCAACCGGCCCGTGCCGCCGCAGGGCCCCGGGGCGGCCGCGGGCGGCTTCGGCCCGCCCGGCAGCGGTGACCCGGCCATAGGCGGCGCGCCGGACGGTGCCTTCGGCTCGTTCTCCGACGAGGACTTCGTCAAGCCGCCCCGCGGCGGCAGGTGGCTCAAGCGGTCGCTGATCATCGCCGTGGTGCTCGGCATCGTCGGCGGCGGTCTCTACGCCGGCTACGAATGGACCCAGACGCAGTACTACGTGGGCGCCAAGGACAACGACCACGTGGCCGTCTACCAGGGCATCAACCAGGATCTGGCGTGGGTGGGCCTCAGCAAGGTCTACGAGGACCACCGCGAGATCGAACTCAAGTACCTCCCCGTGGACCAGCGCACCCGTGTCGAGGACACGATCGCGGTCGGCAGCCTCGATCAGGCCCGGCAGAAGGTCAAGGACCTCGGCACGCTCGCCGGCGCCTGCAAGAAGGCGGACGAGCGGCGCAAGGCCGAGCAGCAGCAGCGGGAGACCGAGAAGCAGAACGGCGACAAGACGGGCAACGCGCCCGGTGCCGCCCAGGACGACCCGAAGGCCCCGAAGGATCCGAAGACAGGGGAGCGGGCCGACGTCCGGGCCACCCCGGTACCGTCCCCGGGTCCCACCCTCAGCGAGGAAGAGCAGAAGTTGGTCCCGCAGTGCAGCAGCGCTCAGCAGTAAAGCCGTAGGGGGCCATCAAAGCCATGCCATCAATGCCATCCATGCCATCCATGTCGTCGAGCACCACCAACACGACGACGATCAGCACCGCGGGTCCGCCGAGCCGGCGCAACACCGAGCTGGCGCTGCTCGCCTTCTCGGTGCTCATCCCGTGCTTCGCGTACGCCAACGTCGGTCTCGCCCTCGACGGCGAGATGCCCTCCGGCATGCTCGGCTACGGCCTCGGCCTCGGCCTGCTGGCCGGTGTCGGCCATGTGGTGGTGCGGAAGTTCGCCCGCTACGCCGATCCGCTGCTGCTGCCGCTGGCCACCCTCCTCAACGGGATCGGGCTGGTCATCATCTGGCGGCTGGACCAGGCGCCACGGCTGATGGCGAAGAAGTTCTTCCACCCCAGCGCGCCCAACCAGCTGCTGTTCTCGGCCCTCGGTATCGCTCTCTTCGTGGCAGTCCTGATCTTCCTCAAGGACCACCGCATCCTGCAGCGCTACACCTATATCTCGATGGTCGTGGCGCTGATCCTGCTCGTCGCGCCGATGTTCTTCCCCGCGAAGTTCGGTGCGCGCATCTGGATCACGATCCCGGGTCTGGGCTCGCTGCAGCCGGGTGAGTTCGCGAAAATCATCTTGGCGATCTTCTTCGCCGGCTATCTCATGGTGAAACGTGACGCCCTGGCCCTGGCCAGTCGTCGCTTCATGGGGCTCTATCTGCCGCGCGGCCGGGACCTCGGTCCCATCCTGGTCGTCTGGGCGGTCAGCATCCTGATCCTCGTCTTCGAGACCGACCTCGGTACCTCGCTGCTGTTCTTCGGCATGTTCGTCGTGATGCTCTACGTCGCGACCGAGCGCACCAGCTGGATCGTCTTCGGTCTGCTGATGTCGGCCGGCGGCGCGGTCTTCGTGAACACCTTCGAGCCGCACGTCCAGCAGCGCGTCGACGCCTGGCTGCACCCGTTCGACGCGTTCAAGGACGGCTCCTCCGACCAGATCGCCCAGGCGCTGATGGCCTTCGGCTCCGGTGGCGTCTTCGGCACCGGCTGGGGCCAGGGCCACTCCGACCTCATCGGCTTCGCCGCCAACTCCGACTTCATCCTCGCCACCGTCGGCGAGGAGCTGGGTCTGGCGGGCGTCATGGCCATACTGCTGATCTACGGGCTGATCGTGGAGCGCGGTCTGCGCACCGCCCTCGCCGCCCGTGACCCGTTCGGCAAGCTGCTGGCCTGTGGTCTGTCCGCCGCCTTCGGCATCCAGGTCTTCGTCGTCGCCGGCGGTGTCATGGGTCTGATCCCGCTGACCGGTATGACCATGCCGTTCATGGCGCAGGGTGGTTCGTCCGTCCTCGCCAACTGGGCCCTCGTCGCCATCCTCGTCAAGATCAGCGACACCGCGCGCCGCCCGGCCCCGGCCCCCGCACCGTCCCCCGACGCCGAGATGACCCAGGTGGTCCGCCCGTGAACAAGCCCGTGCGCCGGATCGCGATCTTCTGTGGCCTTCTCGTCCTCGCCCTGATGATGCGCGACAACTGGATCCAGTTCGTCCAGGCCGAGGAGCTCAAGACCCACGAGAACAACCGCCGGGTCCTGATCGCCCGCTACAGCCAGCCGCGCGGCAACATCATCGTCGACGGCCAGACGGTCACCGGGTCCAAGGAGACGGACAACACCGACTTCAAGTACAAGCGCACGTACAAGAACGGCGAGATGTGGGCGCCGGTCACGGGCTACGCCTCGCAGGTCTACGGCGCGAACCAGCTGGAGAAGCTCGACGACCCGGTGCTGACCGGCGACGACGACCGGCTGTTCTTCAACCGCACGGTCGACATGATCACCGGCAAGGGCAAGAAGGGCGGTGACGTGATCACCACCCTGAACGCCAAGGCCCAGGAGGCCGCCTTCAAGGGCCTGGGCAACAAGCGCGGTGCCGTCGCCGCGCTCGACCCGCGCACCGGCAAGATCCTCGCTCTCGCCTCCACGCCCTCGTACGACCCCTCGCGCATCGCGGGCAGCGACGACGAGAAGGCGTGGAAGGAGCTGACGAGCGACAAGAACCAGCCGATGCTGAACCGCGCGCTCAAGCAGACCTACCCGCCGGGCTCCACCTTCAAGGTCGTCACGGCCGCGGCCGCGCTGCAGAACGGTCTGTACAAGGACGTCGACTCCAAGACCGACTCGCCGCTGCCCTGGACGCTGCCGGACACCCGGGTACAGCTCCAGAACGAGGGCAACATCCCCTGCAAGGAAGCCTCGCTGCGGGTCGCCCTCCAGTACTCCTGCAACACGGTCTTCGGCAAGGTCAGCGCCGACCTCGGCAACAAGAAGATGATCGAGCAGGCGGAGAAGTTCGGCTTCAACAACCCGAAGCTCGACACGCCCGTCCGCGCCGCCGAAAGCGTCTATCCCAAGGACAACCGCCCGCAGAACGCCATGGCGGGCATCGGCCAGGCCTCCAACCGCGCCACGCCGCTGCAGATGGCCATGGTCGCCGCCGCGGTCGCCAACAACGGCAAGCTCATGGAGCCGTACATGGTCGACAAGCTGCGCGCCCCGAACCTCAATGTGATCGAGACGCACCAGCCGAAGCAGCTGAGCCAGCCGCTCAGCTCCGACAACGCGCAGAAGCTCCAGTCGATCATGGAGACCGTGGTCGAGAAGGGCACCGGAACCAACGCCCAGATCGACGGCGTCACCGTCGGCGGCAAGACCGGTACCGCCCAGCACGGCGTCGACAACAGCGGCAACCCGTACGCGTGGTTCATCTCCTACGCCAAGGGGAAGGACGGCTCGCCGGTCGCCGTGGCCGTCGTCATCGAGGGCTCGGAGACCACCCGTGACGACATCGCGGGCGGCAAGCTCGCCGCGCCGGTCGCGAAGGGCGTCATGGAGGCGGTACTCAGCACGGAGAAGTGACACCGCTCACCTCCGTGGCCGTCCGGCTCCCGCGACGGTACCGGTCGTATATCAGGTGACGGTGGCGCCCAGGAGGCGCACGGTGCTCCGGGTACGGTATGCCCGGACAGCACACCGCCGGACCCACGCCGGTGCGGTCAGGAAAACGGAAGGGCTGGAGCTATGGAAGAGCCGCGTCGCCTCGGCGGCCGGTACGAGCTGGGCTCGGTGCTCGGCCGTGGTGGCATGGCCGAGGTCTATCTCGCCCACGACACCCGGCTCGGCCGCACCGTCGCCGTGAAGACGCTCCGGGTGGACCTCGCCCGGGACCCGTCCTTCCAGGCCCGGTTCCGCCGTGAGGCCCAGTCGGCCGCCTCGCTCAACCACCCGTCGATCGTCGCCGTCTACGACACCGGCGAGGACTACGTCGACGGGGTCTCGATCCCGTACATCGTCATGGAGTACGTGGACGGGTCCACGCTGCGCGAGCTGCTGCACTCGGGCCGGAAGCTGCTGCCCGAGCGCTCGCTGGAGATGACCATCGGCGTCCTCCAGGCGCTCGAGTACTCCCACCGCGCCGGCATCGTCCACCGCGACATCAAGCCGGCGAACGTCATGCTGACGCGCACCGGCCAGGTCAAGGTCATGGACTTCGGCATCGCCCGGGCGATGGGCGACTCCGGCATGACCATGACGCAGACCGCGGCCGTCATCGGCACCGCCCAGTACCTCTCCCCCGAGCAGGCCAAGGGCGAGCAGGTCGACGCGCGGTCCGACCTGTACTCCACCGGCTGTCTGCTGTACGAGCTGCTCACGGTCCGGCCCCCCTTCGTCGGCGACTCGCCCGTGGCGGTCGCCTATCAGCACGTCCGGGAAGAGCCGAACCCGCCGAGCGTCCACGACCCCGAGATCACGCCCGAGATGGACGCCATCGTCCTCAAGGCGCTGACCAAGGACCCGGACTACCGCTACCAGTCGGCCGACGAGATGCGCGCCGACATCGAGGCGGCCCTCGACGGCCAGCCCGTGGCCGCCACGGCCTCGCACGCCGCGGGTGGCTACGGCGCCCCCGGCGGCTACGGCGAGGACCAGCCGACCACGATGCTGCGCCCGCAGGACCCGGCGACCTCCATGATGCCGCCGGTGCGCGACGACGACGGCGGTTACGGCTACGACGACCGCGACGGTCGGCGCGGCGGTGCCAAGAAGAGCAATCTCTCGACGATCCTGCTGGTCGTCGCGGGCATTCTGGTGCTCGTCGGGGCGATCTTCATCGGCAAGTCGCTCTTCGGCGGCAGCGGCAACAACGACCAGGTGACCGTGCCGACGCTGACCGGCGAGACGCTGGCCTCCGCCCAGAAGATGGGCGAGAACGGCGACTTCAAGGTCACCCAGGACGGCGAGACCTTCTGCGACCAGCCCAAGGGCAAGGTCTGCGACCAGAACCCCAAGGCCAACGCCAAGGTGGACCGCGGCTCCGAGGTCAAGGTCGTGCTGTCCAAGGGCGCGGAGAAGGTCTCCGTGCCGGATGTCCGGGGATCCAAGTTCGAAGAGGCCGAGGCGGAGCTCAAGGCCAAGGGCTTCACCGTCCGGCAGAAGCAGGTGGAGTCCGACCGGACCGCCGGCATCGTGATCGACCAGGACCCCAAGGGCAGCACGAAGGCCGAGAAGGGCACCGAGATCACCCTCTCCGTGGCCTCGACCCCCGCCTCCAAGACCGTCCCGTCCGTCGTCGGTCAGCCCTTCGACGCAGCGAAGAAGCAGCTCACCGACCTCGGCTTCAAGGTCGTGAAGGACGAGGAGGAGTCGGACCAGCCGCCCGGCAACGTCGTCCGGCAGAGCCCCGACGGCAACACCACCGCGCAGCCGAACTCCACGGTCACCCTCTTCGTCGCCAAGGCGGGCCAGAAGATCAGCGTGCCGGGTGTGGTCGGCCAGAAGCTCAAGGACGTCAAGAAGACGCTGACGGACGCGGGTCTGAAGGTCGGCAACATCGCCGGCCCGCAGGACGACAACGCCATGGTGATGGTCTCCGACCCGGTGGGCGGCACGCAGGTCCCGAAGGACACGCCCGTCAACCTCACCACCATCGCCGGTGTCCCCGGTGACACCGGCACCCCGGGCACGACCGGGACCCCCGGTTCCACCGGCGGTGACAACGGAGGCGGCCTCTTCGGCGGCCCCTTCGGCCGGCGTCACTAGACGCTCCGCGGGCTTGTCCTGCCGCCTGCGGCGGCGGGCGCCCTGCGGGCGCGTCCTCAATCGCCGGACGGGCTGCATTTGCAGCCCGTCCGGCGATTGAGGACAGAGCTAACGCAATTCCCTCGGGCGAGTGCGCTCGCTGTCGACCTTCTCCGTGCGTTGCAGCTCCGCCCAGACGATGTAGCGGTAGTCGGAGGTGTAGACGGGCGTGCAGGTCGTGAGGGTGAGGAAGCGGCCGGGCTTCTTCGCGCCGGACTCCTTCGGCAGCGGGTCCAGGACCTCGACGTTGTACTTCGAGGTCTCCTTCAGCTCCGAGTAGACCTTGTAGACGTACCAGGTGTCGCGGGTCTCGAAGACGACCGCGTCACCGACCTTGACCTTGTGGATGTTGTGGAACTTCGCGCCGTGGCCGTCCCGGTGGGCGGCCAGCGTGAAGTTGCCCTTCGCGTCCCACGGCATCGCGGACTTCACCGGCGCGCGGTAGAACCCGGCCACGCCCTCGTTGAGGACAGAGCTGCTCGTGCCGCTCCTGACGAGCACCTCGCCGTTCCTCATGGACGGCACGTGCAAAAAGCCGATGCCGTCCTTGGTGTCCAGGGCGCCCGGGCCCTTGGCCCAGTTCTGGCGCACGTGGTTGCCCTGCTTCTTCGCCTCGCGGTCGGCCAGCACGTTCGTCCACCACAGGGAGTAGACGACGAACAGGGCCATCAGGACGCCCGCCGTGATCAGCAGTTCACCGAAGAGACTGACGGCGGCGGCGATCCTCCCCCGTGGGCGGGCCGGGCGGCCGGGCCCGTCGTCGTCGATCCGTGCCACCGCGTCGTACCCCGTTTCGCTCTGCTGTCTCACTCGACGAGGGCGTCCGGCTTTCCCTTGCTCCGGGGCCGCTCGTCGACCATCTTGCCCCAGACGATCATTCGATACGTACTGGTGAATTCCGGAGTGCAGGTGGTGAGAGTGACGTAGCGGCCCGGCCCCGTGAAGCCCGATCCGACCGGCACGGGGGCGATGACCCCGACGTTCGCCGGCGATGTCTGGTCCAGGCGGCTCGTCATTTCATACGTGTAGAAGGTACTGCTGGTCTCCACAACGATCTTGTCGCCGGGACGCAGCCGGTTGACGTAGCGGAACGGCTCTCCGTGGGTGTTGCGGTGACCGGCGAGCGAGAAATTGCCCTGCGCGTCCCACGGCATCGCGGTCTTGAGCGGGCCCTCGGCGTAGTGCCCGACCATGCCCCGGTCCAGCACCTTCTGTTTGCCGATGCCCTCGGCGACGGGCGCCTTCACATCCAGCTTCGGGATGTAGAGGATCGCGAAGCCCTGGCCGGGGGAGAACGCCCCGGCGGCCCGGTCCTCGCCGCCGCTCTCCTCCCACGCGTGCTGGAGGCTGTTCGCGGCCCCGCCCGCCTGGCGCTGGGCGATCACATTCGTCCACCAGAGCTGGTAGGCGACGAACAGCAGCATCAGCGCGCCCACGGTGATGAACAGCTCGCCCGTCAGCCGGCTCACGATCACCCCGACGCTGTCCTTGCGCGCCCGCTGCGCCCGTCGGGCCGCTCTGCGCCGCTCCGCACGCCCCCCGGTGGGCGGCCCCGCGGTCGGCTCCCGGACCCGGCGCAGCGTTAACGTCGCGTGGTCCTCGGGGGGCAGTGGCTGGGAAACCACCCGTGCGGGGCCCTCCGTGGCCGCTACGGGCTCCGTGGGGCCCAGGGGCTTTGCTGGGTACCAGGAAGGCTCCTGGTGCTGTTGTGGCGTCAGCCAGGGGCTCTGCTCGGAGCCTTGTGGTGTCCGCCACGGGTCCCGCTCGGGGCGGAGCGAGGTCACGCCCCGGCCTTGCCCACCACCGGGGCGAGCCCCGCCGAGCGGTCCACCGCCCCCGCGTCACCACAGGCGACCAGCCAGTTGGCGAGCATCCGGTGCCCCCACTCGGTGAGCACCGACTCGGGGTGGAACTGCACCCCTTCGACCGGCAGCTCGCGGTGTCTGAGCCCCATCGCGACCCCGCTCTCGGTCCAGGCGGTGATCTCCAGCTCGTCCGGCCAGGTCTCCCGCTCGACCGCGAGGGAGTGATAGCGGGTGGCGGTGAACGGCGTCGGCAGCCCCCGGAAGACGCCCGTGCCCTCGTGGGTCACCAGGGAGGTCTTGCCGTGCAGCAGCTCGGGGGCCCGGCCGACCACGCCGCCGTACGCGACCGCCATCGACTGCATCCCCAGGCACACCCCGAAGACCGGCACCCCGGTCTCCGCGCAGTGCCGCACCATGTCGATGCAGACGCCCGCCTGCTCCGGCGCGCCCGGGCCGGGGGACAGCAGCACCCCGTCGAAGCCGTCCTGCGCGTGGCGCAGCTCGACCTCGTCGTTGCGCAGCACCTCGCATTCGGCGCCCAGTTGATAGAGGTACTGGACGAGGTTGAAGACGAAGCTGTCGTAGTTGTCCACGACGAGGATGCGCGCGCTCATCGGTTCACCGCCATTCCGTTGTCGACCGTCACATCGTTGAACGGCAGCAGCGGTTCCGCCCAGGGGAAGACGTACTGGAAGAGGACGTACACGATCGCCAGCACGAGGAGCAGCGAGATCAGCGCCCGCACCCATGCGTTGCCCGGCAGATGACGCCAGATCCAGACGTACATGCTGTCCCTACTTGCCGATGACGAGTCGATTGCAGCACCAGACTAAAGGGCCGCACCGCCGGTGGGTGGTCAGCCGGACAAAGCCGCGGGCCTGCCGTCGGCGACGGGCGAGGTGGCGTCCAAGTGCGCCCAGACGATCAGCCGGTGGCTGTGTCCCCACTCGGGTTCACAGGTGGTGAGGGTCAGATAGCGGCCCGGTCCGCGGTAGCCGGCCTTCGCCGGGACCGGGTCGATGACGCCGAGGTCGTCGGGCCGGGTGCGGTACGGGGGGCGGTCGACGCGATAGGTGAACCAGGTGGTCCCGTCGTTGAGCACCACCGCGTCGCCGGGGCGCAGCCGGGGGACGTCCTTGAAGGGGTCGCCGTGGGTGCGGCGGTGGCCGGCGACGGCGAAGTTGCCCGTCGCGCCCAGGCGCGCGGTACCCGCGTAGTGCCCGAGCCCCTTCTTGAGCAGCTCGGGCCCGGTGCCCTCCAGGACGGGCTTGGCCCAGCCGGCGCCGAAGCGCGGGACGTACATGACGGCGAAGGACGTGCCGGGCGGGCGGGCCTTCGCCGGGGGCGGGGACGCTCCGGCGGCGGCTTCGCCCCCGGGCCCGGTGACCGGCCCCGTGGACCACTCGTCCTGGAGCCGGCCGATCTCGTCCTTCATGGCGCTGTCGGCGCGGACGCCGGTCCAGTACAGGACGTAGACGACGAAGAGGACGATCACCGTGCCGACGGTGACGCAGAGCTCGCTGAGCGTGCGGACGACCAGGCGTGTCCTCACCGGCCGGCCCCCTCCCGGGTCACCCCATGGGCTTCGCGTAGTGGAGATCCACTGTGCCCGAGTAGCCGGGAAGAGTCACCGCGTCGTGCTGGTCGACTTTCCAGCCGAGCCCGTAGGCGTTCACGTACTGGAGGTAGTTCTGGATCGTGGGGGAGGTGTCGAGCGCCTTGCGCAGCAGACCGCGGTCGCCGACGGCCGTCACCTTGTACGGCGGGGAGTAGACGCGACCCTGGAGGATGAGGGTGTTGCCGACGCAGCGGACCGCGCTGGTGGAGATCAGCCGCTGGTCCATGACCTCGATGCCCTTGGCGCCCCCGCGCCACAGGGCGTTGACGACGGCCTGCAGGTCCTGCTGATGGATCACCAGGTCATTGGGCTGGGGCTGGGGGATGCCGGGGATCCGGGCCGTGGCGTTGGGCGGCGCGTCGGTGAGCGTCACCGTCAGGCCCGTACCGCTGAGCTCGGTGGTGCCGGCGGCCCGCGCCAGGGCATTGAGCTTCTTGTCCTGGGCGGCGGTGTTGCCGTTGTCGCGCCGGGCGAGCGCGTCGACCTTGGACCGCATGCCCGCGGCGCTCTCGTCGAGGTCGGCGTTCTTGCGGCTGCGTTCCTGGATGAGGTCGGAGAGCCGCAGCATCGAGTCGTCGGTGCGGATGTCGGTGCCACGGGCGGTGTTGAAGCTGGTGAAGAAGAGAAGACCGGCCAGCGCGAAGACTCCGGCGGTCAGCAGCCGCACGGGTCGGAAACGCCGGGAAGGCGTGCTGGTGGAGTCCGCAGAATTACTCAACGTACCCTTATCCTCTCCGACGCCGCGGAAGCACTACGCTAACGGACGCCCGGGGGAACGAAGAGCTCCCGTCGCTCCCGCCCCGGCAGCCAGCCTTGTATCCCCAGCGCGGTTACGCAGCGCATCGACAGGAGAGTTCCTCGTGCCGAAGTCACGGATCCGCAAGAAGGACGACTTCACTCCACCGCCGGTGAAGACACAGAATCTGAAGCTGGGCACCAGCGGACGCGGCTGGGTGGCCCCCCTGATGCTGGCCATGTTCCTGATCGGGCTGGCCTGGATCGTGCTCTTCTACGTGACGAGCGGCGACATGCCCATCGAGTCGCTGCGCAACTGGAACATCGTGGTGGGCTTCGGCTTCATCGCGGCGGGGTTCGTGGTCTCCACGCAGTGGAAGTAGCGCCGGACCGGCTTCCTGGGGGAGCCCGTGGCGTGACCCTTCGGGACGCCCTGGCGCAAGCCCTCCCCTGAGCCTTCCAGCGAGTTATCCACACCCTCGTCCACAGTGGGGAAAAACTCAGAAGATCTGTGGATAACTTCCTCGGCGTTGACGCCGGTGTGACTGATCGCAAGCACTGCGTATCGCCGTCGCACCGGCGTCTTCCAGCGGAAACGCGGCCCGGGGCAGTGGGGAACACGCGTTCCCCACATCGTGCACAAGATCCGGCGCTCGCTGTGGACAACCGTCGCTCATCTGTGAGGCCACGGCCCCTTCCGGGTGGCGCCGGCCCGCTCAGCTCGCGAGCTGGAGCGTCCGTACGGCCACCGCCGCGACGATCACCAGCAGCGCCGCTCCACAGGTCACGTACTGCACCAGCGCCCGTTTGTGCCGGGGGGCGTGCACCAGGCCGAAGGCCACCGCGGTACCCACCACCAGGCCGCCGACGTGCGCCTCCCAGGAGATGTTCGACCAGGTGAAGGTGAAGATCAGGTTGAGCACCAGCAGCGCGACGACCGGGCGCATGTCGTAGTTCAGCCGCCGCAGCAGCACGGCCGTCGCGCCCAGCAGGCCGAAGATCGCACCCGAGGCACCCAGCGAGGGCTGGTTCGGCGCGGCGACGAAGTAGGCCAGCGCGCTGCCGCCCAGACCGGACAGTACGTAGAGCGCCAGGTAGCGGATCCGGCCGAGCGCGGCCTCCAGCGGCGGGCCGAGGAACCACAGCGAGAGCATGTTGAAGGCGAGGTGCATCGGTTCCTGGTGCAGGAACGTCGCCGTCAGCAGGCGGTACCACTGCCCCTCGGCGACCCCTTCCAACGGGGTGAAGGGGGTGAGCGCCGCCCGGCCGAAGAGCTCCAGGTCGTCGACGACCCGGTCGCCGACGGCCAGCACCACGATCCACAGGGCGACGTTCATCCCCAGCAGGATCTTGGTCACCAGGCGCGGATCGGCGACGTGCGTGCCGCCGGCGATCGTGCGCGGTGCCGTCGCCCGCGGGTGGTGGCCGGTGCCGGAACCACTGGCCACGCACTCCGGGCACTGGAACCCGACCGAGGCGCTGACCATGCACTCCGGGCAGATCGGCCGCTCACAGCGGGTGCAGCGGATACCGGTCTCCCGGTCCGGATGCCGGTAACAACCGACAACCTGGTCGTTCATGCTCTCCCCTTGCCCCGGTCGGCGGACCGGTATGCGAGACGCGGCCCCGCCCGTCATACGGACGGGCGGGACACGGGGTTCCCGTACGGGAGCGCGTCGTCGCTCCTAGCCCTCGCGGGTCTCGATCACGACCGACTCGATGACGACGTCGTTGACCGGGCGGTCGGTGCGCGGGTTGGTCTGGGCGGTGGCGATCGCGTCCACGACCTTCTTGCTGGCGTCGCTGGTGACCTCGCCGAAGATGGTGTGCTTGCCGGTCAGCCACGTGGTGGGCGAGACGGTGATGAAGAACTGCGAGCCGTTGGTGCCCGGACCGGCATTGGCCATGGCCAGCAGGTACGGCTTGGTGAAGGCCAGGTCGGGGTGGAACTCGTCGGCGAACTTGTAGCCGGGGCCGCCGGTGCCGTTGCCGAGCGGGTCACCGCCCTGGATCATGAAGCCCTCGATGACCCGGTGGAAGACGGTGCCGTCGTACAGCTTGTCCGTGGTCTTCTGACCCGTCTCCGGGTTCACCCACTCGCGCTCGCCCTGGGCGAGCTCGACGAAGTTCTTGACCGTCTTCGGGGCGTGGTTCGGCAGGAGCCGGACCTCGATGTCCCCGTTGTTGGTCTTCAGGGTGGCGTAGAGCTGCTCGGCCACGATCTACCTTCCATAGGCTTCGCTGACAGCCACCGATCCTCGCACGGACGGGATCGCGGCGAGTAGCCACCAAAGGGCCGCGCGCGGCGCCGAAAGGTGGCATTGTCGAACGAAGCTCCCCCATGACCCGAATGCCCGCCCTCACATGCCGGACCACGCATGGCCAGGCATGATTTTCCACTGGGTGGAAAGGCGGAAAACCGTACGCCACCGAGGAGGAGGTTCTCGTGACCCGCAAGGACAGCGTGCTCGCCGCGACCAGCACGGCGAAGGACAGCGTGCGGCACGCCGCGGAGGTGGTGGCGCCCTACGCCGGCACGGCCAAGGACGCGGCCGTGCACTTCGCGCACGAAGCTCGTGCCCAGCTCGCGCCGAAGATGGAGGCCGCCGCCCGGCAGGCCAGGATCAGCGCCGGTGAGCAGTACCACGCCCACCTGGCACCGCGGCTCGAACATGCCCGTGGCTCCCTCCCGCCGAAGGTGGACCAGGCCGCCGTGCGCGCCCGCGCCGCCGCCGAGCCGGTCCGGGAGGAAGCGGTCTCCCGTGGCGCGGCCACCCTCGCCGCGCTGCGCGGCCAGGTCTCGGCGGCCGAGGTCGAGCGGCTCGTGCGGCGGCGCGACCGGCGCTGCCGGATGGGCCGGGCGGCCAAGCGGCTGGCGGTGCTCGGGCTGCTCGCGGGTGGCGCCTTCGCCGTATGGAAGTGGTGGGACAAGCAGGCCAACCCCGACTGGCTGGTCGAGCCCCCGGCTCCCACCGAGATCGCCGACCGCGCCCCGCTGAGCTCCGTCGACGGCAGCGGCGCGGCCCTGGACCCCGAGGTGCAGGCCAAGCAGGCCGAGGCCGAGGCGGGCAACGGCCCGTCCGAGGAGCGCGGCGACCAGCACTGACCTGCCCGCCCGATCACTCACAAGCCGCGAGGCGGAAGACCCTACGGTCTTCCGCCTCGCGGCTTGTTGCGGTGGGCCCGGGGCCTCAGGCCACCGCTGTCAGGTGGCGGACGACGTCGGGGGCCGGGGGCGTGAGGGCGTGCACGCAGTCCCGCAGGAGCAGGGGGATCGTGAGGTGGGCGGGGCTCGGTTCGTGGGCGAGGTTGTGGTCGAGGAGGGTGTCGAAGAGCCGCTCCACCTCCGTGGGAGCGAGGCCGGTGGCGGCGCAGGCCTGGGGGACGTCGTAGGTGGTCGCCGGGTGGCGGGCGAGGGTGCGGTTGAACTGCTGTACGTCGAGCGGCAACTGCGCGTGGGACAGGGCCAGGACGGACATCAGGTCGCGGTCCGCCGTGCGCAGGAACGCGGCCCGGCCGGCGGTCGTGAGCAGGCGCGCCGTCACGTCCGGCACCGTCCACGAGGGGCGGTCGCGCAGCCGGGTCGCCGCGAGGCGCAGAGCGAGCGGGTGATGGCCGCACAGGGTGACCGTCTGGGTCAGGGGTGAGCCCGCGCAGGCGTCGCCCGCGACGCGGCGGAACAGCGTTTCCGCGTCCGCGGGGGCCAGCGCTCCCAGCGGCAATGAGCGGGCGCCGTCCGGGGCGGTCGTCTTGCCGCGGGCGGTGATCAGGGTGAGGGTGTCGCCGGTGCCGGGCAGGAGCGGGGCCACCTGGGCCGCGTCGGCCGCGTTGTCGAGGACCAGCAGGGCGCGGCGGCCCGCGAGGCGGGAGCGCCAGACCGCGCTGCGTTCGGCCAGGCCTGTCGGGATGGCCTCGGGGGCCGTGCCGTCGGAGCGCAGCAGGACGCCCAGCGCCTCCTCGGGGTCGAGCGGCGCGCGGGTCGTGCTGAAGCCGTGCAGGTCGATGTAGTACTGGCCGTCCGGGTGGTCCGCGGTGCGGCGGTGGGCGAAGTGGACGGCGAGGGCGGTCTTGCCGATGCCGCCCATGCCGTCGATCGTGACCGTGCGGGGAGAGCCGGGGTGCCGGTCATCGGCGGCCCGGTCCAGCAGGGCGAGTTCGGCGGTGCGGCCGGTGAAGTCGGGCAGGTCGCGCGGAAGGTAATTGCCCTGGCCGGGGCGGAAGCTGACAGGCCGTTCGGGCCGGGGCTCCTCGCGCTGAGCCTGCGGTGCGTCCGCGAGGATCTCGCTGTGCAGGCGCCGCAGCCGGGGGCCGGGCTCCAGGCCCAGTTCGTCGTCGAGCAGGCGGCGGCCCTCGTCGTAGACCGCGAGCGCGTCGGCCTGCCGTCCGCTGCGGTACAGGGCGAGCATCAGGCTGCCGCGCAGCGCGTCGCGCAGCGGGTGCGCGGCGCTCAGCGCGGACAGCTCGGCCACCAGGGACGCGGCCTCACCCGCCGCGAGGCGCAGCTCCATCAGCTCCTCGACCGCGGTGAGCCGTTGCTCGTCCAGCCCCGCCGCGGCGGCGGTCACCGCCGGGCAGTCGATGCCCGTGAAGGCGTCGCCGCGCCACAGGTCCACCGCCGACTGGAACAGCCGCATCGCCTCGGCGTCACGGCCCTCGCGGCGGGCGGCGCGTGCGGCGCGGGTCCACGCGGTGAAGCGGTGCGCGTCGACGACGTCGGCCGGTACGTCCAGGCGGTAGCCGACGTCCGTGGTGACCAGACCGCCGCCCTCGGAGGGGGCGAGGGAGGCACGCAGATCACGGATCGCGTTGTGCACCTGATGGCGGGCGGAGGCAGGCGGGTCCTGCCACAACTCGTCCACCAGGGTGTCCATCGCCACCGTACGCCGGGCGTTGAGCAGAAGAAGGGCCAGAAGTCGCCGTTGACGCATTCCTCTGAGTCGGGACGGTATTCCTGACTCGCGTACCTCCAGCGGGCCCAGAACCAGAAACTCCATTGCCCCTCACCCCCGACGTTCCGCACTGTGCAGCGTGATGACGATGCTGCTGACGCTAGGTGCGGGGGGTGTACGTATTCAACGCGCGTACTCCTGACGGGACATGCCGTACCTCCAAAGACACACACCGGAACCGCGTATTCCAGCCATAGGTTCGCAACATGACCCTGGCTCTTGCGCCTCTCCCCGATTCGCCCCATCCTGCCACCGCGGTTTTCGACGGACCGAATTCCGTTATTCGTTCCACCGCGCGCACCGTCGGGAATTGCCTGCGCGAGGCGCGCCCGCTCGTGCAGGTCATGTTCGTACTGCGATTCGTCACAGGGGCGCTGCTGACGGCCTCCGCCGCGCACCACCGGCCGAACGCCCCGCATCTGCTGCTCGGCGCCCTCGCCTGGTGGGCGGCGACCGTCAGTGTCTACGTCTTCAACGGGGTGAGCGACCTGTGCGAGGACCGCGCCAACAAATCCCGGCGGCCGCTCGCCAGCGGCCGGTTGACCGAGTCGGCGGCCCGGCGGGCCGTGGCCGTGACCGCCCTGGCCGGGCTGCTGTTCGGCTGCGCCGCGGGCTGGGAGGTGGCCGAGTCCACCGCCGTCTTCCTCGCCCTGGGGTACGCCTACTCGGCGCCGTCGATCGCGGCGAAGTGCCGCTCCTGGTCCGCCTCCGCGGTCACCTGCGCCGCCGCGGGAGCGACGTACTTCGCCGGAGTATCGGCCTCCGGCAGCGGGCTCACCGCCGAGGCCGCCGTCTTCGCCGTGGTGCTCTCGCTCGGCGTGGGTCTGATCGCCGCCGTCGCCAAGGACCTGGGCAGCACCCGGGGTGACGCCCTCGCGGGCCGCCGCACCCTGGCCGTCGTCCGCGGCGAACGCAGCGCCCGGCGGTTCTGCGCCACGGCCGGGGTGGCTCTGACCCTGGCCATCACGGCCGGTGCCGTGTGGGTGCATCAGCTGCCGCTGGAGGCGGCCGCCGCCGTCTTCGCCGTGGGCGCCCTGTGCGTGGCCGCGCGCTGTCTGCCCGTCCGCGAGGAGCGGGAGCGGCCCCGGGCCCCGTACCGGGCCTGGATGGTCACCCAGTACGCCGTCCATCTGGCCGCGCTGGCCGCGCTCGCGTGGGCGTGAGCCCGCCATCCGCTATGGGCCACCTTGTCCGTTCGATGGCATATTCGAAGCGCGTTGTTATGATCCGCAGAGCGGGTGAGTGTGGGGAATCACGCCGCCCCGGTCTCGACTTTTCCCCACGTGGGGGCACGCTGTGGGACATTCCGCTGACTCGGCGACCGATCGGTCCTGTCTCATTGAAGCCGCTGTCGCCCGCTATGCCGACGGCTTGCGGGAGGCCGGCAACGCGCTCGCGCTCCGCCCGGAGCTGTGGCTGACCTGCGAGAGACAGGCCCGGCAGATCCTCGGCGAGTGCATCGACACCCTGCACGGCACCCAGGTGCAGGTCGCCGAGGAGGCCGAGCTCGCCTCGATGGCGCTCGGCGTGCAGCGCTCCTTCGAGAAGGTCCCGCCGATCGACTCGGTCCAGGCGGCACGAGTGCTGTTCGACGTGGCGGTCGGGACGCTGACCGAGGCCGCCGCGCGCCTTCCCGCCGACATCGCCCTGGCCCGGAGCCTGACCGCCGTACGGATGCTGCACGAGGCGATCTTCACGCGGGTCAGCGCCGCCGCCATCGGCTACGAGTCGGCGACCCTGCGCGATGTGGGGCAGGCCAGCACCGCGAGCCGCCACCGGATCGCCCGCGATCTGCACGACCACATCGGCAGCAGCATCAGCCTGGCGCTGCGCTGCCTCGACCTCTACGCCATGGAGCAGGCGAGCGGGGCCGCCCCGCCGCGCGACCGGCTCGCAGACGCGCGGCAGGCGCTGCGCGACGTCTTCGGCTTCACCCGCTCCATGGTCAGCGGACTGCGGGTCAACGAACTGCACGACGGTCTCAAGGAGGAGATCGACGCCTACAGCGCCGCCTCCTCCGACCGCCCCGCGGAGGTCCGCTCCCGTATCGACGGCGACGAGTCGTGGCTGCCCGAGCGGACCCGCCAGGAGCTGTTCCTCATCGTGCGGGAAGCCCTGCGCAACGCGTTCACGCACGCGCGGGCGGACCGGATCGACGTCGCCGTGCGGATCCACCCCGACGCCGTGCACGCCACGGTCACCGACGACGGGGTCGGGCTGCCGGACCGGCGCGACGGTGAGGGCACCGGCCTGAGGGCCATGCGACAGCGGGCGGCCGCCCTCGGCGGGACGCTGGAGCTGGTCGGCGAGCCCGGCCGGGGGACCCGGGTGCGGCTGCGCATCCCGCTCGACGGGGCCGAGGCGGGCGGACGATGAGCGCGGGAGCGCCCGTCGGCGGCGACATCCGGATCCTGGCCGTGGACGACCACCGGCTGCTGCGCGAGGCACTGTGCGAGCTCCTGGAGCTGTACGAGGGGCTGACCGTGGTCGCCCAGGCCGACGACGGGCCCGGCGGGGTCCGCATGGCGGGCCTGCACCGGCCGGACGTGGTGCTGCTCGACGTGGAGATGCCGGGCCCCGGCCCGCTCGCCAACCTGCGGGGGATCCGGCAGGCGGCGCCCGACGCCCGGATCATCATGCTGACGATGCACGACGACCGCCGGCTCATCGACTCGCTGCTGTCCGCGGGGGCGATGGGCTATCTGCACAAGGAGACCGACCGGGAGGTCCTCGTCGCCGCGATCCGCAGCGCCATGGCGGGCGGCACGATGATGTTCCTGCCGCGTACGTCGGGCTCCGGGCCGGACCGGGACCGGGAACCGGACCCCGCCGATGCCCTCACCCTCCGCGAGCGGGAGCTGATGGAGCTGGTCGCGCAGGGACTGAGCAACCGGCAGATCGGCAGCCGCCTCGGCATCACCGAGGGCACGGTCAAGCGCCATCTGCGGAACATCTTCGACAAGCTCGGCGCCACGTCCCGGCTCGACGCGGTCAACCGGATGCACCCGCCGCGCCGCTACTGAGCCGCTGCCGCCCGGGCGGCGCGTTCGCGGCGGTCGGCGACCAGCAGGGCGATCGCCGGGACGAGGGTGAGCGCGTAGACGGCGAGCAGCCAGCCGAAGGAGTCGGCGAACGCGGCCGGGACGAGCCCGTGGTGGGCCTTTGCGGCCCGGTCGAGGACGACCGTGACCACGGCGAGGGCGACGGTGCCGCCGATCCGCTGGATCAGGTTGAGCTGCGCCGAGGCGTCCGGGATGGAGCGCGGCTCGATCGACTCGAAGGCCCGGGTCATGGCCGGCACGATGGTCAGGCCCGTGCCCAGGCCCCGGACGGCGAGTCCGGCGCAGAGCAGCGGGTACGGCGTGGTGGACGAGAGCATCGTCAGCGGCACGGTCGCCAGCATCGTGAGGACGATGCCGATGACGACGGTGGTGCCGCCGCCGATCTTCTTCATGATCGGGCGGCAGGCCAGGCCCGCGACGACGACGCCGATGCCGCCGGCCGACATCAGCAGGCCCGTGGTGACCGCGCTCTCGCCGCGGGCCGACTGGAAGTACAGCGGGATCAGCATCATCGGCGAGAAGAGGACGAAGCCGAGGCAGAAGATGTTGGTCGCGGCCGTGCGGTAGACGCGGTGCGTGAACAGGCGCAGGTCCAGCAGCGGTGCGGTGGTGCGGAGCTGGTGCCGTACGAACACGACGCCGCTCAGCACGGCCAGGACCAGCGGCACCAGCAACGCGGGGTGGGCGGACAGGCCGGTGTCGGCGAAGGCGTGCACGGCGAGCACGACGCAGACCGTGCAGGCGGCGGCGGTCACCAGGCCCAGGAAGTCGAAGGAGCGGGCACCGGACGGCTCCCCGCCCGGGGTGTCCTTGCGGACGCGGAGGACGGCGGCCAGGAGCAGCACGGCGCACAGCGGGAGGTTGACGGCGTAGACGGCCCACCAGCCCCAGGCGTTGACGAGGAGTCCGCCGACGGTGGGGCCGAGCAGCGGGCTGATCAGCATGACGCTGCCGTTCAGCGCCTGGACCTGGCCCAGGCGTTCGCGCGGCATGCCGCTGGTGAGCAGGATCGTGGCGACAGGGGTGAGCACACCCGCGGCCGCGCCGGACAGGCCGCGCGCGGCGATCAGTTCGGGGAGCGTCCGGCTGACGGCGCAGGCCGCCGAGCCGACGGTGAACACGGCGAGGGACGCGATGAACGTGCGGCGGGGGCCGAAGCGGGAGGCCAGCCGGCCCGCGGCGGGCATCAGGGCGACCAGGGCCAGCAGATAGGCCGTGACGACCCACTGGACCTGGGTGAAGGCACCGAAACGGGCGGATGTGTCGGCCAGGGAGACGTTGACGATGGTGGTGTCCAGCTGGGCGAGGAAGGCCCCGCCGATGGACACGGCGATGGTGAGAACGGCTGTGCGGGTGGCTTTCGCCGCCGCGGGGGTGGGGCCGGCCGGCGGGGCCGGGGGCTCGGTCTGCTGGGTCAGGGTCATGCGGGGTCGTCCTTCGGGTGGGTGGCGCCGTCGGGGTGTCGGCGCTGGTCGGGCCCGGTGCGGGGGGTGTCGTGGTCGCTCGCGCGCACGCGGCCGTGGCCGCGTGCCGACCCGGCCGCGCGCCCCTGGCGGTGTTGGTGGTGCGCCCGGGATCTCGGCCCGCCCAGGGCCCGTCCGGCGGACCTTCGTGGATCGGCAAGCGGCGTCGGGAGCCCGCGAGGATCCGCCGGACAGGCCCTAGCGGGACCTGAGTGCCTCGGCGACGTCGGTCAGGAGGGAGTCGGCCGTCTCGCGTGCGCCGGGGCGGTCGCGGCAGGAGAGGGTCAGTTCCGTGGAGTCGCCGACGCGGCAGGCGCTCAGGAACATCTCGGCGTACGGGACCAGCATCGGCAGCGTGGAGAAGGAGGTGAGACGGAAGGCGGGCGTCGAGTACGTCTCCGGGTCCACCTCGCCGTGGTCGGTGATGATCGCCGTGCAGGGGAAGCGGGTGCCGTCGAGTTCCCGGGCCTCGCTCAGGTTGTTGGCGAAGGGGTTGTCGCGCAGGAAGTCCCGGTCGAGGACGGCGACCTCGGCCTTGGTGATCAGGGCGCGGACCAGCGTGGAGTGGACGCGTTTCCAGCTGTCGTCGCGCCGCAGGTCCAGCACCATCTGCGAGGTGAGGTTGGCGGTGGAGCGCACCGCCGGGTCGTGGCGGCGCAGGTCCACGGGGACGATCAGACGGCCGGTGTCCGTGGCGAGGTGGCGGGAGAGCGCGGCGGCGGCGCGGGCCGTGACGCCGGACGGGCCGGCGGGCACCCGGCGGCGCAGCCACAGGGGACGCGCCCCCGCGGGGCCCCGGCCGATGATCGTGGGCAGTCCGGTGAGCCGGGTGGCCCCGGGGGACGGGGGCACCTCGCCCGCCGCCGCGCGGAAGTGAGTGTCGTCCACCGTGTCCGGGCAGCCGACCGGGTCCTCGCCGCGCAGCGCCCGGAAGAGGTCCGCGATCCACTGACGCAGACCGCGCCCGTCGGTGACGATGTGGCTGGCCCGGACGATCAGCTGGGGCCGCTCGCCCGGGATCAGGCCCACTTCGCAGACGGGGCCGGTGACCACGGACAGGTCACGGTGGAAGAACGGGTCGTCCGGGCCGGTGCCGGCGGGCAGTTCCACGACCTCGGGAACGGTGCCCGTGGCACGCCAGAAGGAACCGCTGCGGCGGACCGCGAGACCGGGGCTCGCCAGGGTCGCCGCGCGCGCCGCCTGCCGCAGCGCGTCCGCCTCCAGCGTGCCCTCCCCCTCGAGCACCATCTGGATCAGCTGGGGGGTGCCGGTGGCGGCGGCGTTGAGATAGCCGCGTTCGATCGGGGAGATGCGGCGGGTGTACGGCCGTACGGCGGTGGTGGTCATTCCTGCTCCAGGAGGTGGAAGCGCACCGGGGAGGGTGTGTCGCAGGCGAGGGCGAGGTGCAGGGGCGGGGTGTCCTCGGCCCGCAGGACGAGGGAGCGCACCTGGTAGGTGCCGGTGCCGGTGGGCCGCCAGCCCGGCCGCCACTCGGGCAGCCGGGTTCCGGCGAAGGTTTCCTTGGTCAGGTGCGAGGCCTTGATGAGCGCCTCGCACTCGGCGAAGTCCCTGATGGTCGCCTGCTCCTGGCGGCCCAGCAGATCGCCGAGCCAGCGCAGCGCGTGCGGCCGGTCGCGCTCGTCCTGGAGGTCCACGCCGATCGCGCGGCCGGCGGGCGCGAAGGCCACGGCGCTGTGCTCGCCGCAGTGCGTGACCGACGCGGTCAGCTCCAGGGCGGGCACCGACCAGCGTTTGTGGGCGTCCCGGGCCAGGTCACCGGGGGTGACCTCGGCCCCGTAGGTCGTGGCGAGCGCCTGGACGATCAGGGAGCGGCCCGAGGCGCTGAGCCGCTGCCCCATCCGGTCGCGGGGCAGCCGGCGGTGCCGGGAGATCAGGACGTTCACCGTCTCTCCCGGCGCCGCGGGGCCGTCGGGCGTCAGCGTGTACCCGGTCAGGCCCGGGTCGAGGAGCAGGCCCATCGAGGCGCCCATCACGCCTCCGTGTCGAGAACGGCCGCCGCGTAGCTCCCGCCGTACGCGAAGCTGGACAGCAGGACGGGTCCGGGGGTGTGCGCGCCGGTGAGGGCGGCGACCAGGCCGAGGGCGCCCGCGCTGCCGTAGGTCTCGCCGAGCAGGGCCTTCGGGGCGAGGACCGGGCGGTCCGTGAGGCCGGAGAGGCGCAGGGCCGCCTGCTGTGCCAGGTCGACCAGCGGGTGACCGGACGCGGCCGAGACGACCGTGGCGATGCCCGCCGGGTCGAGCTCCGCGTCGGCGAGCGCGCCGCGCAGCGAGCGACCCCAGGCCGCGCCGTCCCGGGCGATCCGGCCGATGCCCGCCGCCTCGCCACTGGCGCCGAAGCCGCGGACCCGCGCCAGGACGTCGGCGCCGCGGGCCCGGGCCGCGTCCCGGCTCTCCAGCAGGATCGCGGCGGCGCCCTCACTGAGGACGGTGCCCGTGCGCCCGCCGGGCACGATGCGCGCGGACCGGGCGTAGCCGGGCAGCGCGGCCTGGGTGGCCAGGGCCTGCTCGGGGAACTCGTCGGCGATCACGACCATGATCCGCTCGGCGGCCCCGCGGGCGATGACCCGGGTGGCGAGCTGGAGCGCGAGCACGGAGCTGGTGCCGCCGTTGGCGATGGTCGCGGTGTAGCCGCGGTAGCGGTGCAGCATCGCGACGTGGCCGGCGGCGGCGTTGACCACGGTGTTGGCGAACAGGGACGGATTGGCCCCGGTGATGCCCGACCGCACCACACCCTCGTGGAACTGGAGGACCGAGGTCACCGGGCCGTACCCGGTGGCGAAGACGATGCCGGTCGCCTCGGCCTCGGCCCGCGACGGCTTGCCGTGGCGTGCGTACAGGTCGCCCACGGCGGACGCGGCGAGCAGGCTCAGCGGGTCCATGCGACGGGCGCGGCTGGGGTTAGTACCGCGTGCGGCCGCCTTGATGTCGACCCGGCCGACGGGCACCCGCCCGATGCCCGCGATCTCCTCGTACGTCTCGAAGCAGGGCCGCCCCTCGGTGAAGGCCGCGGTGAGCGCGTCGGTGCCGCCCGCCGACCCGGCCAGGCCCGCGATCCCGGTGACGACGACCTCCCGGACGGCCTCACGGCGCGGGGGCCGGGAGCCGGTGAGGCCGGACCGGTTGAGGACGACGGAGGCGTTGTTGCCGCCGAAGGCGAAGGAGTTCGACACCACCACGTCGGGGTGCGCCTCGCGGCCGGTGTCCGGGATGACGTCCAGGCCGGAAGGGGAGCCGACACCGCGGGTGTTGATGGTGGGCGGCAGCGTGCCCCGGTCGATGGCGAGGGTGCTCACCACGGCCTCCACCGCACCGGCCGCGCCGAGGGTGTGGCCGAGGATCGACTTGGTGGAACTGGCCGGCGGGATCTCCTGGCCGAACAGGTGCTTGAGCGCCTTCGGTTCGGAGGCGTCGTTGGCGGGGGTACCGGTGCCGTGCAGATTGAGGTAGTCCACGTCGCCCGGGGTGAGGCCCGCCGTGTCGAGGGCCTGGGCCATGGCGGCGCTGGCGCCCTTGCCGCTGGGGTCGGGCGCGGTCTGGTGGTAGCCGTCGCAGGACAGGCCGTATCCGCCCAGCTCCGCGAGGACGCGGGCGCCGCGCGCGGCGGCCCGCTCCACCGACTCCAGGACCATGAACCCGGCGCCCTCACCGAGGGTGAGGCCGGTGGAGGCGGACAGCGGCGAGCAGGGTTCGGCGTCCAGGGCGCCGAGTGCGCTGAAGCCGTACGCGGACAGCTCCGCCAGGGGGTCGACGCCGCCGCAGACGACAAGGTCGACGTCGCCCTTCCACAGCAGCTCGGCGGCGTAGCCGAGCGCCACGGCGCTGGCCGCGCAGGCGTTGGAGAGAACCACGCGCGGGCCGCGCAGATCGAACTCGGCCGCGATGTAGTCGCCGACGCACGGCAGTTGGGAGGCCACCGCCTGTGCGGCGTCCAGCCGCCCTTCCTGGACGAAGGTGCGGTGGGTGGCCTCCAGGGTCGGCATGGCGCCGAGGCTGGAGCCCACCACCACGGCCACCCGGTCGCGGTCCACGGTGTCGAGGTCGAGGCCGCTGCCGTGCAGGGCCTCGCGGATCGCGGTGGCCGCGAGGGCGTAGCAGCGGTCCAGGTCGGCGGGCTGCTCGGCGGTGACCATGCCCGCCCAGTCGGTGAGCAGCTCGGAGGTGTCGAAGAGGGTGTTGGTGCGGATGCCGGTGGTACCGGCCGCGATGGACGACCAGCCCTTCTCCAGGTCGTCACCGGCTCCGGTGATCAGCCCGAGCCCCGTCAGGGCGATACGCGGTGGTGTCATGGCCGCCTCTCAGGCGATCTTGCTGGTGAGGGAGCGGGCGATGACCCGGGGCAGCGTCGCGGTGCGCAGCGGGCGGGCGTCGCCCGGCTCGTCCGTGGCCGTCAGCTCCAGGCCGGGCACCCAGAAGGGGGCGTCGAGCAGCGCCAGGACCAGCTCCTCCTCCGGGTTGGCGGCGGGCGCCTGGTGCAGGACGGTGCCGACCTGCTGATCGCCCGCGGTCAGCGGCGTGCCCGCGGCGAAACGGCTGCCGACGGGGGCGACCAGCGCGGTCAGGCGGGCGTCGGCCTCGGTCGGCGCGGTCAGGTCGTCGGAGCCATGGAACTCGCCGATCCGGTTCCAGTCGATCATCCAGGCCACATCGGCCTGGCCGACGGTCAGCGCACCGAACCCGGCGCCGTACAGACCCATCCCGGCCTCGGCCTGCATCCGGGCCAGGGCTTCGGTGCCGACCTCGGCACCGCCCTTCTCGGCGACGGCGGCGAGCACCGCCTCGTGGAGGGCCTGCGGGGCGTCGGACAGCAGCAGGTAGCCGTACTCACCGGTCGAGCCGACGCGGGCCAGGTGGGCGGTGGCGCCGGGGACGTCCGGGGTGGACTCGGTGACGGCGTGCAGGGTCAGGCCGGAGATGTCGAAGTCCACGAAGCCGGCCGCGACCGACCAGGCGACGGGGCCCTCGAAGGCGGTGGCGCCCCAGCCCTCGGGGGAGACCTCGACGGTGACACCGGACGCCTCGAACTGTGCCAGGTAGCCGCCGAGTTCGTCGGCCGTCACGGCGGTGCGCGGCAGCAGCCACGACTCGTCGCCGATCTCGAAGTGCAGCAGGATCGCGAAGGGCGTCCCGTCGGCGTTCAGCGCCAGCACCTCGCGGACCGTGTCCGGCTCCACGTAGTCGGCGGACTTGGCGAGGAAGCCGTCCAGGAAGGTCAGCCGGTCGTCACCGGTCAGCCGGACCAGCGGGGCGGTGACGCGGTAGGCGCCGACGGCGGTGCGCAGGGTGGCGTAGTCGTCGGTGGCGGTGCGGTCGGCCGGGGCGATGGTGGTGGCGGTCATGATCTGTATTGCCTTTCGGATGAACGATTCAGGAAGAAAGGGGCCCGTCGTGCACGGAGAGCAGCCAGGCACTCTCCTCCGCGGCGGAGACCCCGCCGACGAGCAGGCCGGACGATGTGGCGCGCAGCACGAGTTCGTCGCCCGTGGACGCGGCGGGCGCGCAGTGCAGCCAGCGCCCGTCGGAGAGCCGGACCGAGGCCCGCCGCGCCCACACCTGGCGGAAGTCGGCGGAGGTGACCTCCCAGCGCTCCCCGGCCGATTCGAGGACGACGGGCGTCCTCAGGGGGGCGTACGGGGTGAGCCACAGGACGCTCTCGCGGTCCGTGCCGGGTGCGCGGACGTCGACGCGGATGCCGTCGTCGGCGGGGGTGATCTCCCAGCCGAGGCCGGTGCCCGGGGCGTACAGCCCGAGCGGGTGCTTCTCCTCCCAGGCGCCGGTGTCCGGCACCCCCCAGCCGAGTCCGGCGGCCCGGTCGTGGCGGCTGTTCTCACGGGTGACCCACAGGCCCGCGGACCAGTGGGGGTGGTAGCCGTAGGAGCGGGTCCGGGGGTACGGGCTGCGCAGCACCTTGGTGGTGCTCTCCTGCCAGGCGGTGACGCCCCCCGCTTCGGCGCGCAGCTCCAGCGTGCGCGCGGGGACCGCACGGCACGGACGGATCTCGGTGCGCATCCGGGCGACGCCGTCCGGGCCGGGGGTCAGGCCGCGCTCCAGGAGCGTGCCGTGGACGAGCCGGACCCGGCCGTCGACCGGCAGCGAGAGGCGTACGTCGTTCCCCTGCCACGTCAGCACGCCGCCGTCGGGGACGACATGGGACGCGGCGACGACCTCGGAGGCGTCGCGCACCCCCAGGCCGAGCCCGATCGGGTACGTCTGACCTTCGGCGTCGGTGAAGACGCCCTGGCGCAGGCCGACGGTCTGGAAGACGCGCCCGGTGGCGGAGCCGGTGCGGGTGAACTCCTGGACCAGGGCCGTGCCGTCGAGGGTGAAGGTGCCGGTGACCGTGTCGTCGCCGTGCCGCTCGGTGACCCGGACGCCGCCCTCGACGGGCTCCAGGGTGAGGTCGCGCGGCTCGCCCTCGCGCCAGCCGGCCGGGCGGTCGGCGCGGCAACTGGGCCAGGTCGAGACGAACACCGGGCCCAGGTGCCCGTCGGCCAGGACGCGCACCGTGCCGTCCTCGCCGTCCACCTCACAGGTGAGGGCGCCCTGGGTGAACCGGTACGGCGCGATGCCGCGCACGTCCCGCACCCGGTACGGCGGCCGCGTGATCCGCAGCGCGCGCACCTCGCCGCCGGGCTCGGTCAGGCGAGCCTCGCGCACGGCCCCCCGGCCGACGTCCACGGTGGCGTCGAGCCGGAACTCGCCGAGCGCCAGGCAGTAGTCGATGGTGCGGACCCCGTCCACCACCCGAACGTCGGAGCTGAGCTCGTCGTCGCGGGACTCGCTGACGGAGGCGAAGCTGGTCAGGCTGCCGAGGGCCGCCGTGGCCCGCTCCCCCAGGTCGGCGAAGACGCTGCGCAGGACGAGCGGGATGTAGTTGTGCAGTTCGACGTTGCCGTCCTCGCCGGGGACGGCCCGGCCCACCGAGACGCAGCCGACGCGCCGGTAGAGCCGGAACGCCACGGTGTTCGCCGGGTTGACGGTCAGCCGCAGCACCAGGCAGCCGGAGCGCATCATCCACTCGACGGCCTCGGTGAACAGCCGTCCCGTGACCATGCCGCCCCGGTGGGCGGGGTGGACGAAGAACATGTCCGCGATGAGTTCGCCGGCCCGGGCCGAGCGCCGGCCGGTGTTGTGGAACAGGCCGAACGTACCCACGAGCCGCTCGCCGTCCACGGCCACGAGGAACATCGCCGTCTCCCGCTCGGCCAGTTCCCGGGCGAGCTCGGCGCCGCCGATGCCCCCGGCGACCGGGTTGGGGTTGTCGCGGTGGCGGTTGTAGAGCTCCGCGATGACGTGGGCGTCGCCCTCCTGGTACGGGCGGATCGTGAGAGTCATGGACACACCTCCTTCTGTCTCAGGTGCGGTGGGGTTCAGCCCTTGCGGCCGGTGGTGACGACGAGGGTTCCGGCGGCGGCGAGTTCGGAGCCGACGCTCGCCCGCACCTTCACCTGGCGCAGGCCGCCGAGCCGCTGCCCGAGCCTGGCCTCGAGGGTGAGCTGGTCGCCGGGGACGACGAGCCGGGAGAACTTCATGTTGCTGATCGAGCCGAGGTAGCCGACGCTCCGCGAGGCGTCGGATTCCGCGGTGCCGTCGGTGCCCGGGTCGCTCTCGGTGTTCTCGAGGATTTCCGCGACGTAGACGACGGCGACGAGCTGGGCCATCGCCTCGACGATCAGCACGCCCGGCATGATCGAGTGGTCGGGGTAGTGCCCGGCGAAGAACGGCTCGTTGACGGAGACGCTTTTGACGCCGCGTCCCGAGACGCCCGGTACGACGTCGTAGGCGCGGTCGATCATCAGCATCGGCCAGCGGTGCGGCAGCATCCGCTTGATGTCGTCGGACGAGTAGCTCAGGCCCTTGCGCGCCTTGTCCGGGGCGTCGAGGAGGCCGGGGGCGGGGCTCACGCGGCGGCCTCGCGGTCCTCGATGAAGTCGACCAGGGCGTTGATGGAGCCGAAGGCCTCGAAGTCGTCGTCGCTGATCAGCACGTCGTACTCGTTGTTGACCATGACGACGATCTCCAGCGTGTCCAGCGAGTCCATCTCCAGGCCCCGGCCGAACAGCGGCTGGTTGTCGGAGACGACGGCCGGCTCGACATCGAGCCCGAGCCGGTCGATGATCATCGACTTGATCTTCATGTTCTTGGCGAGACGGGCCTCGCCCCGGGTGCGGACGTCCTCGAAGGTGGCGGTGGACATAAGGGTGTTCTCCTAAGTGGCTTGATAAAAGGGCTCAGTTGGGGATCATTCCGCCGTCGACGGTGAGCACCTTCCCGGTGATGTACGAGGCGGCGGGAGAGGCCATGAAGACGGTGGCTTGGGCGACCTCGGCGGGGGTCCCGGTGCGGCCGAGGGGGATCGCCTGGAGTGCTTCCTTCAGCCGGGCCGGGGGGACCTTCTTGACCATGTCGGTGTCGATGAAGCCGGGGGCCACGACATTGACCCGGATGCCGCGCGGCGCCACTTCGAGCGAGAGGGTCTTGGCCAGCGAGATCACGCCGCCCTTGCTGGCGGCGTAATTGGCCTGCCCGGCCCGCCCGGCGATGCCGCTGGTGGAGGCGATCATGACGATGGAGCCGCCGTCCGTGTACATCTGCTTGGTGGCCTCGCGGGCGGTGAGGAAGGCACCGGTGAGGTTGGTGTTGATGACCTCCTGCCACTTGCCGCTGCTCATGGCGGCGAGATGGCCGTCGGCGGTCACCCCGGAGTTGAGGACGGCGACCTGGACCGGCCCCCATTCGGTGCGGATCCGCTTGAACATGCCGCTGACCTGCTCCTCGTCCGCCACATCGGCCTGGACGAGGAGCGCCTGGCGGCCCAGGGCGCGGATCCGCTCCGCGACCTGTTCCGCCTTGGCGGCGCCGGACCGGTAGTTGAGGGCGACGTCGCAGCCGTGCTCGGCGAGCGCGAGCGCGGTGGCCGCGCCGATGCCGCGCGAGGCCCCGGTGACCAGGGCCCGGGTGCCCTCGGGGAACAGGAAGCTCATGCCGCGCCTCCCGCCATGGCCGCGGTGACCTGGTGCCGGCCGGGGTCGAAGCCCGCGGCCTCGCTGCCGATGCCGTGGCGGGTGGCGGCCTCCAGGACCGCCTGGGCGACGGCGAGGTCGAGGATGCCGAGGCCGAACGGCGAGAAGACGACGGTCCTTTCCGTCACCGGGGCCTCACCGCTGCCGAGGACGGCCGCGATCTCGGCGTCCACGAAGCGGCGGTGCCCGGTCTCCTGCTCGGCACGGTGCAGCGAGGTCTGCTCGCGCATCACGTGCTCGATGTCGTCGACCACGTTGTACGCGTTCAGGACGGAGGCCGTGCTGAGGTCGCGCAGCGACAGGTGCAGGATCACCTGGTGCCCGGGCCGGTCGGGGTGGGCGGCGAGGTCGAGCCAGTACGTGGAGTCGGTGGTGGCGATGGAGACCGTGTCGGCGCGCAGCGCGTCGTCCAGGTCACCGGCCGTGAAGTCCAGCGCCGGCCGCTCGGCCGAGAGCTGGGCGGCGAGGGTCTCGGCGCGGCCGGGCACCGCGTCCTGGAGGGTGACGGTCCGCAGCTCGGGGTGGATCAGCGCGAGGAAGTCCAGGACGCGCCGGTTGATGGTGCCGCAGCCGATCAGACCGAGGGTGGTGACCGGGCGGTCACGGTGCAGCGCCCGGCTGGCGAGCGCCGCCGAGGCCGCGGTGCGGGACGCCGAGATCTGGCTGGCCTCCAGGACGGCGGTCGGATAGCCGGTGTCGAGGTCGTTGAGGATCTGCACCGACGAGGCGCGCTGAAGACCACGCTCGACGTTGGCGGGGAAGGACGAGATCCACTTCAGGCCCATGACGGGCTCGGATCCGCCCAGGTAGGCGGGCAGGGAGATCACGCGGGAACCGGAGGTGCCGGGCGGGCGCAGGAAGCCGGAGAACGGCACCTCCGAGCTGCCCTGGCCGTGCAGCACATACGCGGTGCGGACCGCGTCGAGCACGGTGGCGTCGAGGCCGGTGAGCGCGGCGGCGACGTCCTCGCGACCGAGGATTCTCATGACTGGTCGATTCCTTCGTACGAAGAGTGAGTGGGTGCGGCGCGGGGGAGGGCGGCGGTCAGCCGAGGCGGGACTTGACCCAGGCGTCGCTGTAGATCGTGTCGAGGTAGCGGTCGCCGCCGTCGGGAAGGATCGCGACGCAGGTGGCGCCGGGTTCGATCCAGGACCCGGCGTCCAGCAGGGCCGCCGTGACCGCGCCGGACGAGCCGCCGGCGAGGATCGACTCCTTCGCCAGGAGGCTGCGGCAGCCGCGTACGCAGTCCAGGTCGGTCACCTTCACCACCCGGTCCGCGAGACCGGGGCGCAGCAGCGGCGGGACCACGGCCGCGCCGTGCCCGGGGATGGTGCGGCGGTGTGCGCGCTCCCAGGGCTCGGGCGGGCCGAAGATCACGCTGCCCACCGCGTCCACCGCCACCAGCCGGGTGGGCAGGCCCTCGGCGGCGATGTACTCGGCGCAGCCGCGCAGCGTGCCGGTGGTTCCGGCGGCGACGAAGAGGTAGTCGGGGGCGTGCGGGAGCGCCTCGTGGATCTCGCGCATGGTGTGGTGGTGGGCACGGGCGTTGTACTCGTTGCCGTACTGGTCGGGCCAGTAGGCGTCGGGCACCGTGCGCAGGAGTTCGCGCACCCGCCGGAGCCGGGAGGGCAGGTACTCGCCGGTCTCCGGATCACGGTCCACGACCTCGACCGTCGCCCCGTACGCCCGCATGATCGCGGCGTTCTGGGTGGTGGTCCGCGGGTCGACGACACAGATCAGTCGGAGCCGGTAGAAGTTGCACAGCTGGGCGAGGGCGATGCCGAGGTTCCCGGAGGAGGACTCCACGACGGTGGAGACGCCGGGCACCAGCTCCCCTGTGGACAGGGCACGTTCGATCATGGAGCGGGCGGCGCGGTCCTTGATGGAACCGCCCGGGTTGAACCGCTCGCACTTGCCCCACACCTGGAAACTCGTCGGCGGGAACAGACGGTCGAGGGCGACCAGCGGAGTGGCGCCGATCGTCGCGAGGATGTCCGGATCGCGGGGGCGGGCCGCGGGGACGGCGCCGATCGCCGCGGCGGAGGAGACCACGGTCATGCCGGTACCTTTCTGCTGATCTGGACCCGGAGTTCGCTGACGTAGCGCTCGCCGTCGGCGTCCGTCAGCCAGGAGTCCTCCGGGTGGGGCAGCGGCTCGCTGAGGATCACGGTGGCGGCCGCGTCGAGGCGCCGGGCGCGGCGGACGAGGTTGGCGAAGGAGAGCACGAGGGTGGGGCTGGTGAAGTCGACCAGGGACGGCTTCGTCTCCTGCGGGAACTTCACGAACGCCTGGTCGGGCAGCCCGCGCTCGCGCAGCCATCGCCGTACGGCCAGGTAGTCGCCCTCCCGGTCGGGCTTGGCGGCGAGCGGGATCTCCCCGGCCGGCACCCGCCAGGTCTCCCGGAACAGCACCAGCCCGTCGAGGGTGACGCGCGGGGCGTGCGCCCGGTCGAGCCCGATCTTGAAGGCGTCCGCGGCGATGATCGACACCGGGACGGCGAGCAGCTCGGCCATGCTCCACTCGCGCCCGTCGGGCGTGGTGGCGGTGACCGTGCCGTCCCGGTCGGCCAGGGTGATCGCGACGGCCGCGTCGATCCGGGAGCGGTCGTCGAAGGGCGCCCGGGTGAAGCCGATGAGCCGGTCACCCGCGCCGATGGGCGCGGGCACCATGCGGCCGCTGTTGCGCTTCCAGTCGACCGGGAGCAGCGGCACCAGGCGCGGGGCGTCGATCGCGGCGTTCACCTTGTCGCGCAGGGAGCCCGTGTCGCCGGTCCAGTCGAGGAACGGCAGGTCACAGGTGGCGAGGCAGGCGTGCAGCTCGCCGAGCACGACGGTCAGGCTCCCGTCCGCCTCCCGGGCCACTTGCAGATCCGGGCTGTGCAGGGCGAGATGGGGCGAGCGGACCGGTCCGGTGGCGAAGGCGACGCGCGCCCTCTCCTCGATGTCCTCGACCTTGAGGTCGACGCGCTCCGCACCGACCGGGTCCAGCACCTCGCGCCACTTCTCGGCCAGTTCCCGGGTCGCGGTGTGCACCGGTGCGGCGCCGTCACCCCAGAACATGCCGAGCACCTGCGGCCACACGTCGGCGAGCGTGACACCGGAGCGCCGCGCGGCGGCGGCCCGGACGAGCGCGGCGATCTCCGTCTCGACCAGCTCCACGAGCCGGTTGCCGAACCAGTCCGCCGCGTCCGCCACCAGGGCGAGCGGGCGGGCGACGGCGTCCAGGAAGTCGGTGCCGACCTCGACCCGGCAGTCGCGCTCCGCGTCCTGGTAGCAGAGGGTGCGGCCCGCGTAGGCCTTGCCCTCGTCGCGGGACGCGTCGAGTCCGGTCGTCCGGACGAAGAAGGTGTCCAACTCGTCCAGGCGCAGGGCGAGCTCGTCGGCGGAGTCCGCCGCGTCGACGGCGTCGCGGTGCCGGTCGAGGTCGGTGAGGACCGCCTGGAAGCGGACGGACAGCTCGGGGTCGGCGACGGCGGCCACGCGCCGCCGCAGGATCCGCTCGGCCCGCACGTCGACCGGGATGTTGGCGTCCCAGGTCAGCACGCGCTGCTTGAGCAGCCGCGTCAGGATCTTCTCGACGCGGGCCCGCGCCTCGTCCGCCGGCCAGCCGTCCTCGCGTACGAGGGCCTCGGTGATCGCCGCGCCGTTGCGCTCGCCGTCCGCGTACGCAAGGACCTGGCGGTCCTCCGGGCGCAGCCGCATGACGCGGCCGCCCGGCAGCAGCAGCCGGTCGCCGTCGAGGTGGACGTCGGGGCGCGGCAGCGGGGGGAACCACCAGCGGGCACCGGGCCGGGAGACCATCCAGTCCGCGAGGGCGGCCAGCGCCCAGCGCTCGAAGAACGTACGGCTCCGGGCGACGAGCCGCTCGCCGTGGTCCACCGCGAGCGCCTCGGGGGTGCGGCCGACGGACATCCAGGCGGCCGGCCCGAAGAAGCCGATCGTCTCGGCCTTGGCGCAGTAGCGCAGCCAGTACATGGCGAGGGTGCGTTCGCGCTGCTTGCGCTTGGACTCCTTGCCGGTGCCCAGGGCGAGGGCGTCGAGGATCCGGTAGACGGTCCGGTTCTGCCAGGCGATGGCCGTACGGACCTTCTCGTCGCGGGCGAGGACGGCCAGGCGGCGTGCCTCGGCCTCGCTGTCGGCGCGGTAGGCGGCGGCGAAGGCGTCGCGGTCCCCGCGGTCGGCTGCTGCGGCGGCGTCCGGCCCGCCGAGCAGGGCGAGACCGGAGGCGGGGAAGCCGGCGCTGCGCAGCAGCCCGATGCCCCACATGTGCCACTCGCTGTCACCGAGGCGACGGGTGGGCCGGAAGTCGGCCCAGTCGTGCGCGCGCAGCGCTGCCCGGGTGCCGGTCACGAGGGCCGCCTCTCGATGTCCGCGTCCGCGCCGCGCAGCACGGCTGCGAGGCGGGAGACGCCTTCGGCGATGCGACCGCGGGGGACGTTGCTGAAGGCGAGCCGGAGCGCGTCCTCGTTCTCCCCGTCGAGTCCGAAGTGGCTGCCGGGCACGAAGGAGACGCCCTGTTCCGCGGCGGCGAGTGCCAGGCGCCGGGTGTCGGCGCCGGCCGTGTGCCGCAGCCACAGGTAGAAGCCGCCGTCCGGCCGCTGCCACTGCCAGGGTCCGTCCGTGCCCAGCTCGTCCTCGAGCGCGTCGGCCATCAGGCCGCACCGCTCCCGGTAGCGCTCCCGGTAGGCGTCGATCAGCGCGTCCCAGCCGCTGCGGGCGTGGAAAGCGGCGAGCGCGGCCTGGGTGAACGCCGACGGGGACAGCGCCATGACCTCGGTCGTGCGGCGCAGTCGCTCGGCGAGCGTCGCGGGCGCGGCGATCCAGCCGCAGCGCAGACCGGGCGCGAAGACCTTGGAGAAGGTCCCGAGGTACAGGACGTTCTCCGGGTCGAGGCCCTGGAGGGTCCGGGCGGTACGCCCGTCGAAGCCGAGCAGCCCGTACGGGTTGTCCTCGACGATCAGCAGGTCCGATTCCCGTGCGGCGTCGAGGAGCTGGTGACGGCGCGTGTCGGACAGCGTGGCGCCGGTGGGGTTCTGGAAGGTCGGGTTGCAGTACAGCATCCGCACCCGCTGCCCTTCGGCCCGCAGCCGTGCCACGGTCGCGCGCAGCGCCTGCGGGTCGAGCCCCTCGGCGTCCTCGGGGGCGCCGTGCAGCCGCAGTCCGGCCGTGCGGAAGGCGGCGGCCGCGCCGGGGTAGGCGGGGGTCTGGCAGAGCACGGTCTCACCCGGTGCGGCGACACCGAGGCCGATGGCGAGCAGCCCCATCTGGGAGCCCGCGGTCGGCACCAGGTTCTCCGCGTCGGTGCGGCCGCCCTCGCGGGCCATCAGGTCGGTGATCGCGGGGACGAGGGCCTTGGCCACGTGCGGGGTGCTGTACTGGAGCGCGATCCGTCCGCCGAGCCGGGTCAGCCGGCCCATCTGCTCGGAGATCTCCTTCAGGGGCAGCAGGTCCAGGTCCGGCAGGCCGCCGGCGAAGGAGATCAGGTCACCGCCCCGCTCGAAGAGCTGCGGCATCTCGGCCGCGGGTCTGACGTCGGTCCACATGGCCGTCAACTCCCCGACGTGTCGGACGCCTTGTCCGACAGGTGCTCGTTCACGATCTTCAGCAGACCGGCCGACGAGGCGAGCGAGAGGTCGGCGAGCGCGTCGGGGTCCAGCTCGATGCCGAACCGGTCCTCGACGGCCATCACCAGGGCGACGGTGTGCAGCGAGTCCACGCCGAGGTCCACGAGCGGCGCTTCGGAGTCGATGACCCGCACGGCGCAGATCTCTTCGACGAGCTGGTCAAACTGCGACTGGTTCATGGGTGTTCCTCGTGAGTGCGGTGGTGTCGGTGGCCTGGGCGGCGGCGGCCTCGGCCATGAGCAGCCGGGCGACGGCCGCGCGGTCGGGCTTGCCGTTGGCCGTCAGCGGCACGGTCTCCAGCGGGACGATCCGGTCGGGGAGGCGGGCCGGGTCCAGGTGGCGGGCGAGGGCGGTACGGACCTCGTGCGGGGTGAGGGCCGTCTGCACGGCGAGCAGCAGCGGTTCGCCCTCGTCGGCGGGGCGGGGGGCGACGGCGGCGTACACGCCGGGGACGCGCTCGGCGGCGTGCTCGATCTCGGACAGGCCCATCCGTACGCCGCGCCGCTTGATCATGTCGTCGTCGCGGCCGACGAAGTACAGCAGTCCGTCGGCGTCGAGCCGCCCCTGGTCGCCGGTGTGCAGTTCCAGCGAACCGTCGGCGCGGCGCACGTACCGGCTCTGCCGCTCCAGCGGGATCCCCCAGTACCCGGCCATCACGGTCTCGCCCCACACGACGATCTCGCCGACCTCGCCCGGTGGCAGGGTCCGCCGGTCCGGGCCGACGATCCGTATGTGGTCCCCGGGGATGGCCCTGCCCACCGAGTCGGGGTGGTCCGCGTACAGGGCGGGGTCGAGGACCGAGATCCGCTTGCACTCGGTCATGCCGTACATGGAGGCGAAGACCGAGCCGGGGAAGGCGTCGAGCAGTTCGCCCATCACGGCGTGGCTGGGCCGGGCGCCGGTGTTGGTGAACAGCCGGACCTTCGTGGGGCGGCGCAGCTTCTTCTGGAGCAGCGTGAGGATCTGCGCGAGCGAGGGCACGAGCGGGATGACGGTGACGCCGTGGCGGTCGACGGCCCGCATCAGCGCGAGGTCGCCGCCCCGGTCGGCGAGGACCAGGGTGGAACCGGTGAGCGCGCACAGCAGGGCCTGGTAGAGCCCGTAGTCGAAGGAGAGGGGCAGCCGGCAGAGCACCACGTCGTCGGCGCGGTAGCCGAGGCGGTCGTTGACGGCGCGGACGGCGGCGAGGATCTGCCGGTGGGGGCAGACGACACCCTTGGGGCGGCCGGTGGTGCCGGAGGTGTAGATCAGCAGGGCGACCGCGTCGTCCGCCGGCTCGGCGGCGAAGAGGTCGGCCGGTGCCTGCGGTATCTCCCGCGCGGCCCGTTCCACCTCGACGGTGGCCCGGGCGGCCGTGCCCGCGGCGGGCGGGCAGATCGCGAGGGCGGCCGTGCAGTCCCCCACGATGTGCGCTATCTGGTCGTCCGTCAGGTCGGGGTGGACGGGGACGAAGACGGCCCCGATCCGGAACGCGGCCCACAGCAGGGCGAGGAAGGTGCGGTCGCCGGGGCCCGCGTGGACGATCCGGTCCCCCGCGCCCACCCCCTGGCGGCGCAGCCAGCCGGCCGCGCGGTCGGCCTGGTCGCCCAGCTCGGCGTAGGTCAGCGGCCCTTCGGCGTCGATGAGGGCGGTGTGCCCGGGGCGCTCGGCACGGGCCCGTGCGAAGAGGTCAGACACCGGCATGGGCGAGGTCCTCCTTCCGGGGGGCGGCGGCGTCGAGCCGGGCGCGCGCCTTGTCGAGGTCGCGGGGCGCGGTGACGCAGACGACGGCGAGCTGGGGCAGTTGGCGCTTGAGGATGCCCGCGAGGGTGCGGGCGGGCGGCAGACAGACCGTCACCTCGGGCGCGATCCGGCCGAGCGTCTCCAGGCACAGGTCCCAGCGCACCGGCCTGACCACCTGCTCGACGAGGCGGCGGCGGATGTCGTCCGGCTCGCTGACGACGGTGCCGTCGGCGTTGGACAGCAGCACCCCGGTCGGCCGCAGGAACGGGGTCCGCTCGGCCGCCACCGCGACGGCCTGCCGCGCGGACTCCATGTAGGGGGTGTGGAAGGCGCCCGCGACCGGGAGCGGCTTGACCGTGGCGGAGGCCGGCGGGGCGGCGGCGAGCCGTTCCAGGTCCGTCACGGCTCCGGCCGCGACGATCTGGCCGGGGCCGTTGAACGTGGCCGCGTACAGGCCCAGTTCGGCGATGCGCTCGAGGACTACCGTCTCGTCGCCGCCGACCACGGCCGCCATCGAGGTGGGAGCCTCGGCGCAGGCGGCGGCCATGGCCCGGCCGCGCACCGCGGCGAGGCGTACGGCGTCGGCGGGGTCGAGCGCTCCGGCGTAGACCGCCGCGGTCAGCTCCCCGACCGAGTGCCCGGCGGCCACCACCGGCCCCCCGGGCTCGGCCGAGCTGAGCGCCGCGTGGGCGAGGAGCCCGGCGGCGACCAGCAGCGGTTGTGCGTGTTCGGTACGGGCGATCTCGGCGGCCGGCGCCTTGCTGCCCAGATGCGCGAGATCCACATCGGCGGCCTCGGACCAGGCCCGCAGCCGCTCGGCGTGCACCGGGTCGCGCAGCCAGCCGCTCAGCATGCCCGGGGTCTGGGAACCCTGCCCCGGCACCACGAATGCGTACATGAGTTCGAACCTCCTTGTGTCAGGTGTCATCGACCGGTGCGGGGCCCGGTGTCGGGGAACGGGAAGGGGTGAAGAGAGGCGACCGGGTCTCTCCGGCGGATCCGCGCGGGAAGCCGCGAGGATCCGCCGGAGGGGCGAGGCGCTAGTTGCGGCCGGTGCTCTTGCGGAACCGGCGTACGGCCATGAAGGAGAAGGCCGCGAACCAGGCAACGGTGTTGACCACCGCCATCGCGAGGCTGGAGTGCTCGCCGCTGAAGGAGTAGCCCTCGGTCAGGCTGTAGCGGGCGAGCGTCGAGACGCCGAACATCGGCGAGTAGCGGGAGATCTCCAGCATCGTGCCGGACAGCGGGATGAAGAGATTGCCGAGGAACGCGAGCGCCGTCATGGTCAGGCCCGGCATGTGCATCACGGTCTCGGGCTTGAGGGCGAGCCCCAGCGTGATGCCGAGCGCGGCGAAGACGGCCGCGCCGAGCCACGCCACCAGCAGCGACGTCACCCACACCGTGGCAGTGGCCTCCACGCCGGTGAACGCGCCGAGCACGCCGACGATGCTCACGGGCACCGCCGCCATCAGCACGGAGCACAGCACCTTGACGAAGAGGTAGCCGGGCGGCGCGAGCGGGGTGAGCGCCATCGTGCGCATCCAGCCGGACGCCTTCTCCACGGAGATGGTGGCCGCGGAGCTGACGGCCGCGGTCGCCGCTCCGTACACGGCGATGCCGGTCATCATCCAGGCCGCGAAATTGCCGTGCGGCAGCGTGGCCTTGTCGGGCGCGGTGCGGAACAGCGCCAGGTACAGCACGGCCGGCAGCAGCAGCGTGAAGATCGTGGTCTGCCGGTTGAAGCGGCGGCGCAGTTCGTAGCCGATGAAGACGGGGTTGACGCCGCTGAACGGCGAGGTCCGTCCCCCGTGGGTGGTGGAGGCGGCGCTCATCGGGTGCCCTCCTCGACGGTACGGCCCTGGTGGGTGATGGTCATGAAGGCCTCTTCGAGGCTGCGCGGGGTGACCTCGATCTCGGCGGCGGAGGTCCGCTCGACCAGCAGGCGCAGCAGCGCGTCGGAGTCGGTGGTGTCGAAGTGGTACCGGCCGCCGCGCAGCGCGCACGACCGCACCAGCGGGGACTGGGCGAGAGCGGCGGCGGTCGGCTCGTCGATCCGCGCCGAAACGGTGCGCCCGCTCAGCGCGGACCGCACCTCGGACACCGATCCGTCGGCGACGACACGACCGCGGTCGATCATCACCACCCGGTCCGCGAACCGGTCCGCCTCCTCCATGTAGTGCGTGGCGAACATGACCGTCATGCCGCGCTCGGCGTCCTCGCGGACCGTGGCCCAGAAGTCCCGGCGGGCGACGACGTCCATGCCGGCCGTCGGCTCGTCGAGGACCAGCAGCTCGGGCCCGGAGAGCAGGGCGAGGGCGAACCGCAGCCGCTGCTGCTCGCCGCCGGAGCACTCCACGACGCGGCGGCTCCGCAGCCCGTCGAGTCCCGCCCGCGCCAGCACCGCGTCCGCGTCGGAGCCCGGGTGCAGCGAGCCGAGCATCCGCACGGTGGCCTCGACGGTCAGATCGGGCAGCAGCCCGCCCGTCTGGAGCACCGCGGCGACCTGTCCGGAGCGCACCGCCTGCTGGGGCTCGCGTCCGAACAGCTCGACCGAGCCCTCGTCGGGCCGGGTCAGTCCGAGCAGCATGTCGATGGTGGTCGTCTTGCCGGCGCCGTTCGGTCCGAGGAACGCCACGACCTCGCCGCGCCGGATGCGCAGATCGATGCCGTCGACGGCGCTGAAACGTTCCCCCTTGGCATCGGTGAACCGCTTCACGACCGAGCTGAGCCGGACGGCATCCGGGGACGTCACCTCCTCGGACACCGGGCGCGAACGAGCTGTGATCATTTCGAGTCCTCACCATTCCAACGGGGTTGCCTGGCGAGAACCACTCTTCCCGGGCCGTCTATCGAGCCCTGCCCGGCCGGCTATCCGACCGCTATCCGGGCGCGAGGCGCGCGGCCCCGGCCGGTGAGCGGGCCGCGGGGCGCTGCGTCACGTCGGCGGCTCCATGGGGATCGGTGGCCCATCGATGGGCCCACCGATGGGCCCAGAAAACCCGGAAAACGGCACAAAAAGACCCCCTGGCCGCGTTTCCGCAGGCCAGGGGGTTTGTCGAGTGGAGCCTAGGAGAGTCGAACTCCTGACATCCGCCATGCAAAGACGGCGCTCTACCAACTGAGCTAAGGCCCCTTCGCCGATCAGGATACCCGGTACCGGCGCTCTTTCCCGACCGGGTATCGCCGGGGCCTACCACTCTCCGTAGGATGCACCGCAAGATTCGCGGCAGCGAAGCGAAGGGGAGAGCGCAGATGGACGCAGCACAGCAGGAAGCCACCGCCCGTGCACGGGAGCTACAGCGCAGCTGGTACGGGGAGCCTTTGGGGGCGCTCTTCCGCCGTCTCATCGACGATCTCGGCCTGAACCAGGCCCGTCTCGCGTCCGTCCTCGGCCTGTCCGCGCCCATGCTCTCCCAGCTGATGAGCGGTCAGCGGGCGAAGATCGGCAACCCCGCGGTGGTCCAGCGGGTGCAGGCGCTGCAGGAGCTCTCCAGCCAGGTCGCGGACGGCAGTGTGAGCGCCGCCGAGGCCGCCGAGCGCATGGAGGAGGTCAAGAAGACCTCCGGCGGTTCGGTCCTCAACTCCACCCAGACGACGGCCAGCAGCGGTGCGCCGACCGTCCGCCGGGTGGTGCGCGAGATCCAGTCGCTGCTGCGGTCCGTGGCCGGCGCCGGGGACATCATCGACGCCGCCGGAACGCTCGCCCCCACCCACCCCGAACTCGCCGAGTTCCTCCGTGTCTACGGCGCGGGACGGACCGCCGAAGCCGTCGCCCACTACGAGGCGCACCAGAGCTGACCGTGCCGGGGGTGGGACCGATCGGGGCTGGTGGGGCGGGGGCGAAACGGCGCGATGGGTGAGGTCTTCGCCGGTCGGTACGAGCTGGTGGACCCGATCGGACGCGGCGGCGTGGGGGCCGTGTGGCGGGCGTGGGACCAGCGCCGCCGGCGGTATGTGGCGGCGAAGGTGCTCCAGCAGAGCGACGCCCACACGCTGCTGAGATTCGTCCGGGAACAGGCGCTGCGGATCGACCATCCCCATGTGCTGGCGCCGATGAGCTGGGCGGCGGACGACGACAAGGTGCTGTTCACCATGGACGTGGTGAGCGGTGGCTCGCTCGCCCATCTCATCGGTGACTACGGGCCGTTGCCGCCCCGGTTCGTCTGCGTACTGCTCGACCAATTGCTGTCCGGGCTGACGGCGGTGCACGCGGAGGGCGTGGTGCACCGGGACATCAAACCGGCCAATATCCTCCTGGAGGCGACCGGGACGGGGCGTCCGCATTTGCGGCTCTCCGATTTCGGGATCGCCATGCGCAAGGGTGAGCCGCGGCTGACGGACACCAACTATGTGATGGGCACGCCCGGTTACTTCGCCCCGGAGCAAATGCTGGGCGAGGAGCCCGATTTCCCGGCCGATCTCTTCGCCGTCGGCCTGGTGACGCTGTATCTCATCACGGGCCGCAAACCCGACGCCGAGGCGCTCGTACGCCGCTTCACCGAGCACGGCACGCCGAACGCCCCCGAGGACGTCCCGGAGCCGCTCTGGCAGGTGATCGCGAATCTGCTGCAACCCGATCCGTACGCGCGCTTCCGCACGGCCACGGGCGCCCGCAAGGCCCTCGCGTCCGCAGTGGAGATGCTCCCCGAGCCCGCCGCCGACGAGGAGCCCATCGAGGTCTTCGACCAGCTCGGCCCGCTGCCGCCGGGCTTCGGCCCGAACGGGCCCTGCCCGGTGGAGGATCCGGCGCCCGACGCGGACGGCAAAGCCCCCGCGGCGGCCCCCGCGGAGACCGATCCGGAATCCGGTGCGGAATCCGGCGTACGCCCCGTTACGGAATCCCGGCCGCAGCCCCGCCCGGAGCCACGTCCCGCGGCCCTGGCGCCCCCTCCGCCCGCCTACCCCCCGACCCGGCCCTACACCGCCCCGCAGCAGCTCCCGCGGCCCGTCACCCGGCCTTCCGGCCGTTCCGGCGGCGGGACCGCCCCCGCGCCACCGCCGGGGCCGTCGAAGCGACCGGGACCGCCCCCGAAGGTGGCGGTCCCGGTCCTGCTCTTCGCGCTGCTGTGTCTGGCGGTCGGCATCTGGGCACTCACCGTCAGCTGATTCACTTTCGCAATCATTTTATTTGCGTTAGCGAATAAAACAACGGGGCCCGGCCGCTGAAGCGGCCGGGCCCCGTTGAGGACTCTTTTGTCTCACACACCCGAACCTGCGGGCACGGAGTCGGTCGCCTCCGTCCACAGATCCTGCTCGGCGCGATCCGCCTGGATCTGGCGGTACACGAGGAGTCCGCCGATGGCGGCCAGTGCGACCAGGAGCAGCTTCTTCACCGCGCGACCTCGTCTTTCCTTGACGTGAGGGGACCTCTGGGGGCCGATGATACACACCGGCCGATACCGATCGGTTACCTGTGCCGAAGCCTTGTCGGGTCCGTTGTGACCTGAAACACCATCGCCGGTACCAGGGCCGGACGGCCTCAACTCCCCCTCCGGGGAAAACAGATCGGCCCGGGCGGAGAATTCTCCGTCCGGGCCGATCGTGCCGGTGGGGCTAACAGGACTTGAACCTGTGGCCTCTTCCTTATCAGGGAAGCGCTCTAACCGTCTGAGCTATAGCCCCGCGCTGCACCGAAAGATTAGCGCACCTTGGGCCCAGTCCCAAAATCGGCCGGGCCCAGGTCCGGGTGGACGTTATTCGTCGTCGGCGAGCGTCAGCTCCACGCCGCCGACGAAGCCGGCGGAGAGGTTGTAGATGAAGGCGCCCAGCGTCGCCAGGGCGGTCGCCAGCACCACGTTGATGACAGCGATCACGGAGGTGAAGAGCAGGACGCGCGGCAGCGACAGGAAGGACTGGAGGTCGAAGCCGCCGCCCTCGCTGGAGTCCGTGGCGTCGCTGATCGTGCCGCCGACGGCCGAGAAGACGCCCATGGCGTCCATGACGCCCCACAGCACCCCGGCCGCGACGATCGTGCAGATGCCCAGCGCGATCGACAGCAGGAAGCTGACCTTCATCACCGACCACGGATCGGCCTTGGCCACCCGCAGCCGTGCCTTGCGCGTACGCGGCGCCGGACGGGGCGCGGAGCGCTGCTGCGGCACCGAGGCGCCGGGCTGCGGCCCGGCGGGCCGCTCGGCCTTCACGGCGGCCTTGGCGGGGTTCATGGCGGCCTTGCCGGCGCTCTTGGGGGCGGCGCCCCGAGAAACGGAGCCCTTGGGGGCCGGCGAGGCCCCTTCGGAGCCCGCAGCGGCGCCCGAGGCAGAAGCGGAAGCCGAAACGGAAGCAGAAGCAGCACGCTCCGCGGGAGGCTCGTAGGCCTTCGGCGGGTGGTAGGGCTTCGGCTCCTTGGTGTCCGTCACAGGGCCCCCCTCGGCCTCGGCGATGGTGCCGCCCTCGGCAGCAGGTGTCTCCCCGGCCTCGGCGGTGCCGACGTCCGTGGCAGCGGTGTCGGCGGTGGTGTCAGCGGCCTTGCCAGCGGTGTCAGCGGTGTCGGCACCCTTGGCCGCGGTACCCGCGTCCTTGGAGGCGGTGTCCTTGGCAGTGGTGCTCTTGGCAGCGGTGTCCGCGCCCTTGGGGGCGGGGACGGCCTTGCCCTTGGCCCCGGAGGTTTCCGCGGATACGCCGGAGCCACGGGCGCCGGCTTTATCGGTTGCGGGTCCGGCGGGACTGCGCCGCTTGGCACCCGCACCGCCTGCCGCGGCGCCCGTGGCTCGACTCACGAATTACTCCTCGGTGTCCTCGGCCGGGGGCTCCGTGCCCTCGGCCACCTCGGGCCCGTCGCCTGCGGCTGCGTCGGCCAACTCTTCGACCTCTTCAGCCTCGCGACCGGCCTCGGCGTTCCTCGCGATACCCACGACGGCATCGCGCTTGCCCAAGTTGATCAGCTGGACGCCCATGGTGTCACGGCCCGTTTCCCTGACCTCGTTGACCCGGGTGCGGATGACACCGCCCCCGAGCGTGATGGCCAGGATCTCGTCGGTCTCCTCGACCACCAGGGCACCCACCAGCGAGCCACGATCCTCCACGATCTTGGCGGCCTTGATACCGAGGCCACCTCGACCCTGAACGCGGTACTCGTCGACGTTCGTCCGCTTCGCGTATCCACCGTCGGTGGCGGTGAAGACGAAAGTACCGGCCCGGACGACATTCATCGAGAGCAGCTCGTCACCCTCGCGGAAGCTCATGCCCTTGACGCCGGAGGTGGCGCGGCCCATCGGGCGGAGCGCCTCGTCCGTGGCGGTGAAGCGGATCGACTGGGCCTTCTTGCTGACCAGCAGCAGATCGTCCTCGGCGGAGACCAGCTCCGCGCCGATCAGCTCGTCCTCGGCACCGCTGTCCGTCTCCCGGAGGTTGATCGCGATGACACCGCCGGAGCGGGGCGAGTCGTAGTCCTTGAGCGGGGTCTTCTTCACCAGACCGGACTTGGTGGCCAGCACCAGGTACGGCGCGACGTCGTAGTCGCGGACGGCGAGGATCTGGGCGATCTTCTCGTCCGGCTGGAAGGCCAGCAGGTTCGCCACGTGCTGACCGCGCGCGTCCCGGCCGGCGTCCGGCAGCTCGTACGCCTTGGCGCGGTAGACCCGGCCCTTGTTGGTGAAGAAGAGCAGCCAGTGGTGCGTGGTGGAGACGAAGAAGTGGTCGACGATGTCGTCCTGCTTCAGCTTCGTGCCCCGGACGCCCTTGCCGCCGCGCTTCTGCGAGCGGTAGTCCTCGGTCTTGGTGCGCTTGACGTAGCCACCGTTGGTGATGGTGACGACGATGTCCTCCTCGGCGATCAGGTCCTCGATGGACATGTCACCGTCGAAGGGGATCAGCTTGGAGCGCCGGTCGTCGCCGAACTTCTCGACAATCGCGTTGAGTTCCTCGCTGATGATCATCCGCTGCCGCTCGGGCGAGGCGAGGATCGCGTTGTACTCGTTGATCTTCGCCTGGAGCTCGTCGTGCTCGGCGGTGATCTTCTGGTGCTCCAGGGCGGCCAGGCGACGCAGCTGCATCTCCAGGATCGCGTTCGCCTGGATCTCGTCGATCTCCAGCAGGCCCATCAGGCCCTCGCGCGCGATCTCGACCGTGTTGCTCCGCCGGATCAGCGCGATGACCTCGTCGATCGCGTCCAGCGCCTTGAGCAGACCGCGCAGGATGTGGGCGCGCTCCTCGGCCTTGCGCAGCCGGAAGCGGGTGCGCCGGACGATGACCTCGACCTGGTGGGTGACCCAGTTGCGGATGAAGGCGTCGATCGAGAGGGTGCGCGGCACCCCGTCGACGAGCGCCAGCATGTTCGCGCCGAAGTTCGTCTGGAGGTCGGTGTGCTTGTAGAGGTTGTTGAGCACGACCTTGGCGACGGCGTCGCGCTTGAGCACGACGACCAGGCGCTGGCCGGTCCGGGAGGAGGTCTCGTCGCGGACGTCGGCGATGCCGCCGACCTTGCCGTCCTTCACCAAGTCGGCGATCTTCTGCGCGAGGTTGTCCGGGTTGACCTGGTAGGGCAGCTCGGTGACGACCAGGCACTGACGGCCCTGGATCTCCTCGACGGCGACGACCGCGCGCATGGTGATCGAGCCACGGCCGGTGCGGTAGGCCTCCTCGATGCCCTTGCGGCCGACCACGAGGGCGCCGGTCGGGAAGTCGGGGCCCTTGATCCGCTCGATGAGCGCCTCGAGCAGCTCCTCGGAGGACGCCTCGGGGTTCGCCAGGAACCACTGGGCGCCCTCGGCCACCTCGCGCAGGTTGTGCGGCGGGATGTTGGTGGCCATACCGACCGCGATGCCCGCCGAGCCGTTGATCAGCAGGTTCGGGAAGCGGGCCGGCAGGACCGTCGGCTCCTGGTTACGGCCGTCGTAGTTGTCCTGGAAGTCGACGGTCTCCTCGTCGATGTCCCGGAGCATCTCCATCGACAGCGGCATCATCTTGCACTCGGTGTACCGCATGGCGGCGGCCGGGTCGTTGCCCGGGGAACCGAAGTTGCCGTTGGAGTCCACCAGCGGCATGCGCATCGACCAGTGCTGGGCGAGGCGCACGAGGGCGTCGTAGATCGAGGAGTCGCCGTGCGGGTGGTACGTACCCATGACGTCACCGACGACGCGGGCGCACTTGTAGAAGCCCTTCTCGGGCCGGTAGCCACCGTCGTACATCGCGTAGAGCACCCGGCGGTGGACCGGCTTGAGGCCGTCCCGCACATCGGGGAGCGCACGCGAGACGATCACGCTCATCGCGTAGTCGAGGTACGAGCGCTGCATCTCCGTCTCGAGCCCGACGGGCTCGACGCGCATCCCCACGCCCTCGAGCGGGGCGGGCGCGCCCTCGGGCGTCACCTCGGGGATCACGGGAGCGGGGGCGGGGGAGGCAGGGGTATCGGGAGTCTCGTCGGCCATTGCTGTTCAAAGTCCTTTCGCGCTGCGGCTGTTTCTCGTGGGCCGACAGGCTCAGATGTCGAGGAAGCGGACGTCCTTGGCGTTGCGCTGGATGAAGGAGCGCCGTGCCTCGACGTCCTCGCCCATGAGCACCGAGAACAGGTCGTCCGCCTGGGCCGCGTCGTCCAGGGTGACCTGGCCGAGCACACGGTGGTCGACGTCCATGGTGGTGATGCGCAGCTCCTCGGCGTTCATCTCGCCGAGACCCTTGAAGCGCTGGACCGAGTCGTCCTTGATCCGCTTGCCGTTCTCCCGGCCGAGCTGGATGAGCGCGTCGCGCTCGCGGTCGGAGTAGGCGTACTCGAAGTCGTCCCGGCCCCACTTGATCTTGTACAGCGGGGGGCGCGAGAGATAGACGTGCCCGGCCTCGACCAGCGGCCGCATAAAGCGGAAGAGGAAGGTGAGCAGCAGGGTGTTGATGTGCTGGCCGTCGACATCGGCGTCCGCCATCAGGATGATCTTGTGATAGCGGAGCTTCGAGATGTCGAAGTCCTCGTGCACACCGGTGCCGAAGGCGGAGATCAGCGCCTGGACCTCGGTGTTCTGCAGGATCTTGTCGATCCGCGCCTTCTCCACGTTGAGGATCTTGCCGCGGATCGGGAGGATCGCCTGGTACTGCGGGTTGCGGCCGGACTTGGCCGAGCCGCCGGCGGAGTCACCCTCGACGATGAAGATCTCGCACTTGGTCGGGTCGTTGGACTGGCAGTCGCTGAGCTTGCCCGGCAGCGACGCCGACTCCAGCAGCCCCTTGCGGCGGGTCAGATCGCGGGCCTTGCGGGCCGCCACACGGGCGGTCGCGGCCTGGATCGACTTGCGGATGATGTCCGCGGCCTCGTTGGGGTTGCGGTCGAGCCAGTCCGTGAGGTGCTCGTGGGCGACCTTCTGGACGAAGGTCTTCGCCTCGGTGTTGCCGAGCTTCGTCTTCGTCTGGCCCTCGAACTGCGGCTCGCCGAGCTTGACGGAGATGATCGCGGTCAGACCCTCGCGGATGTCCTCACCCGTGAGGTTGTCGTCCTTCTCGCGGAGCAGCTTCTTGTCGCGGGCGTACCGGTTGATCAGACCGGTCAGGGCCGCGCGGAAGCCCTCCTCGTGGGTACCGCCCTCGTGGGTGTGGATGGTGTTGGCGAAGCTGTAGACACCTTCGCTGTACTGGCTGTTCCACTGCATCGCGATCTCGACCGAGAGCATGCGCTCCTTGTCCTCGGCCTCGATGTCGATGACGGTGGGGTGGATCAGCTCGCCCTTGCGCGAGTTGAGGTACTTCACGAAGTCGACGATGCCGCCCTCGTAGTGGTAGTCCACCATGAGGGGCTTGCCCTCTTCGTCGACGTGATCGGCGCGGGTGTCCGTCAGCGCGATCCGCAGACCCTTGTTGAGGAACGCCATCTCCTGGAAGCGCCGCGACAGCGTCTCGAAGGAGTACTCGGTGGTCTCGAAGATGTCGCCGTCGGCCCAGAACGTGACGGAGGTGCCCGTCTCGTCGGTCGCCTCGTTCTTCTGGAGGGGGGCCGTGGGGACGCCGAGCTTGTAGTCCTGCGTCCAGCGGTAGCCGTCGGTCTTGACCTCGACCGCGACACGCGTCGACAGGGCGTTGACGACCGAGACGCCGACGCCGTGCAGACCACCGGAGACGGCGTAGCCGCCGCCGCCGAACTTGCCGCCCGCGTGCAGCACGGTCAGCACGACCTCGACGGCGGGCTTGCCCTCGGAGGGGACGATGCCCACCGGGATGCCTCGGCCGTTGTCCACGACGCGCACACCGCCGTCGGGCAGGATCGTCACGTCGATGGTGTCCGCGTGACCGGCCAGCGCCTCGTCGACGGAGTTGTCCACTACCTCGTACACAAGGTGGTGCAGGCCGCGCTCACCGGTCGAGCCGATGTACATACCGGGCCGCTTGCGGACCGCGTCCAGGCCTTCCAGGACGGTGATCGCGCTGGCGTCGTACGACACCGTCTCACCGCCGGGGGCGCCCGCTGGGGCGCCCTCGCTCTGAGAAGGGGTGGTGTTCTCGTTGGGGTTGCCGGAATCGGCCACGAAGCGCCCTTTCTGGCACAGCACAGGCTTCCCCTGCCTACGGCGGGGAGACCCCACCCTGGGCAGGCAGGAGAGGCTGCGTCGTTCTGCGTTGGTCGGCATGTCCCGCGAGCCGGCGGGATTGCTACCAGTCTACCGGTAGCGCTGACATGAATGGGGGTTTGGCGGTGCCTGAGTCCGCATGTGCCGCCCTGAACCGGCATCAGCCGACTCCCTATATGGGCCCTGGGGCTCCAAGAGGCTCACAGCGGCACTCAGCGCTTCCGAGTGTCAACCACCCGCTACCGTGAGCGCAGTCTCAGGGCGGGGTGCGGCGGTTCGGCCGCGGACGGGCGGCGACGGCATCCCCCGGGCACCGCTCGTCCCGCCCGATATCAGGGGCCTCAAGCGTCAACGCGAACGTCAATGCGGCTCGCCGCCCCACCCGTCCGGGCGGTGGCGGCCGGCGGCTGAATACCGCGGGTCCGGCAGTGGTCCCGGGGGCCCGTCAGCCGTACGTGTCGCCCGGGCCGGTGCTCCCGGGGGCGCGCAGCGGCCCGTACCGGCGAGTGGGGCCGCCCGGCCCCAGCACCTTGATCATTTTGACCGTGCCCTGCCCGAGATCGGCGTTGAGCCGGGCCACCAGCTGCGGGGCCAGCAGCCGCAGCTGCGTCGCCCACGCCGTCGAGTCGCACTGCACGGTCAGCACCCGGGCGTCCTCGTCGTACTTCTGCGGCTCGCAGTGCAGTGCCACCTCCGGGCCCACCATCTGCGGCCAGCGGCCCATCACCCCGCCCACCGCCGCGGGCGTCTCCCAGCCGCGCTCGGTGATCAGCCGGTTGATGGCGGCACCCAGTGACAGCGGGTCCCGGCCGTCGGCGCGGGCGCCGGAGCGCAGGCCCCCACGGCGCGCCTGCTTCTTCTGCTGGGCCGCGTTGCCCCGGGCCCGTGCCTGCTCCTTGGCGGCGCGCAGCGCCACCCGCGCCAGATCGACGCCGGAGTGCTCCGGTGTCTTCGGCTGCCCCGGTGCCCCTTCCCCCGGCGCCTGGGGCCGCTGCTCGCTCATACCCGCTCGACCGAACCTTCCGAGACCGCGTACCGCGCGCCCACCAGGACACCCGGCACGTCGTCGTCCACCGCGGCCGTCACCAGCACCTGCTCGCCCTGAGCGACCAGCTCGGCCAGCCGCTCCCGGCGTCTGGCGTCCAGCTCCGCGAAGACGTCGTCCAGTACCAGGATGGGCTCATTGCCCTCGGCGCGCAGCAGCTCGTACGAGGCCAGCCGCAGCGCCAGCGCGTACGACCAGGACTCGCCGTGGCTCGCGTATCCCTTGGCGGGCAGCTGCCCCAGGCGCAGCAGCAGATCGTCGCGGTGCGGGCCGACGAGCGTCACCCCGCGCTCGATCTCCTGCTTGCGGGACTCGGCGAGCGCGGCGAGCAGCACCTCGTAGAGCTCCTCGCGGGTGTGCGCGCCCTCGCCGCCGGCCGGGCCGCGGTAGTCGAACGCGACCGGGCCGCCGCCGGGCGCCAGCTGCTCGTACGCCTTGTCGGCGAGCGGGCGCAGGGTGGTGATCAGGTCGAGCCGCTGTGCCAGCAGCTCCCCGCCGACCCGGGCGAGGTGCTGGTCCCAGATGTCGAGCGTGGAGAGGTCCAGCCCGCGGCCGCCGTGCCGGCGGGCCATGGCCGCGGACTTCAGCAGGGTGTTGCGCTGCTTCAGGACGCGCTCGTAGTCGGAGCGCACGCCCGCCATGCGGGGGGAGCGCGCGGTGATCAGCTCGTCGAGGAAGCGGCGGCGCTCGCCGGGGTCGCCCTTGACGAGGGCGAGGTCTTCGGGCGCGAACAGCACCGTGCGCACGATGCCGAGCACGTCACGGGGTCTCACCTGCGAGGATCGATTGATTCGGGCCCGGTTGGCCTTGCCCGGGTTCAGCTCCAGCTCGATCAGCTGCTGCCGCTCGCCCTGGGTGACGGCGGCCCGGATGATGGCCCGCTCGGCCCCCATCCGCACCAGCGGCGCGTCGGAGGAGACCCGGTGACTGCCGAGGGTCGCCAGATAGCCGACGGCCTCGACGAGATTCGTCTTGCCCTGGCCGTTGGGCCCCACGAAAGCGGTGACGCCCGGGTCGAGCGGGACCTCGACCCGGGCGTACGAGCGGAAGTCGGCCAGCGACAGATGCGATACGTGCATGGTTGCGAGCCGACCTCCCCCGGCTACCGCTTACTTCTTGTTCTCGACCGCGTGGCCGCCGAACTGGTTGCGCAGCGCGGCGATCATCTTCATCTGCGGGGAGTCGTCCTGGCGGGACGCGAAACGGGCGAAGAGCGACGCGGTGATCGCGGGCAGCGGCACCGCGTTGTCGATCGCGGCCTCCACCGTCCAGCGGCCCTCGCCGGAGTCCTGCGCGAAGCCGCGCAGCTGGTCCAGGTGCTCGTCGTCGTCCAGGGCGCGGACGGCCAGGTCGAGCAGCCAGGAGCGGATGACCGTGCCCTCCTGCCAGTTGCGGAAGACCTCGCGCACGTCGGTGACGGAGTCCACCGCCTCCAGCAGCTCCCAGCCCTCGGCGAAGGCCTGCATCATCGCGTACTCGATGCCGTTGTGGACCATCTTGGCGAAGTGGCCAGCGCCGACCTTGCCCGCGTGGACCGCGCCGAGGTCGCCCGCCGGCTTGAGCGCGTCGAAGATCGGCTGAGCCTTCGCCACGTCCTCGGCGTCGCCGCCGTACATCAGGGCGTAGCCGTTCTCCAGACCCCAGACGCCGCCGGAGACACCGCAGTCCAGGAAGCCGATGCCCTTGGCGCGCAGCTCCTCGGCGTGCTTCTCGTCGTCCGTCCAGCGGGAGTTCCCGCCGTCGATGACGACGTCGCCGGGCGACAGCAGCTCGCCGAGCTCATCGATGGTGGACTGGGTCGCGGCACCGGCCGGAACCATGACCCAGACGACGCGCGGACCCTTCAGCGAATCCACAAGCTCCTTGAGGCTGTGGACATCCGCGAGGTCCGCGTTGCGGTCGTATCCGATGACGGTGTGGCCTGCACGGCGAATGCGCTCGCGCATGTTGCCGCCCATCTTGCCGAGACCGACGAGACCGAGCTCCATCATGATCCTCTATGCCGTAGTCGTTGCGTTTCGTACCTGACCTGAGCCCGAGCCTACGCCCGAGGGTCCGTGCACACCTGTGGGCTCAGCCGCTCACCGGATGAAGCGGGCCGGTGGCGACGGCAGACCCCGTCACCACCGGCCCGAAAAACATCCGGGCCGGGCCCGTCAGCCGGCTGATCCGACTCAGCCGGAAAGCCGCACCGGCATACTGCGCCGTTGCGAGGGGCGACCCTCGCGCTCCCGGCCGACAGGCATCCGGGCCGGGCCCGTCAGCCGGCTGATCCGACTCAGCCGGAAAGCCGCACCGGCATGATCAGGTACTTGTACGCCTCGTCCGCCTCGGCATCCAGCGCGGGCTTGCCGCTGAGCAGCGCCGGCTTGGTGGAGGTGGTGAAGGACAGCTGGGCGACCGGCGAGTCGATCGCGGACAGGCCTTCGAGCAGGAAGCCCGGGTTGAAGGCGATCGAGATGTCGTCGCCGTCGAGCTGCGCGTCGACGCGCTCCACAGCCTGTGCGTCGTCGCTGGAACCGGCTTCCAGGATCAGCACGCCCTGCTCGAAGCTGAGCCGCACCGGGGTGTTCCGCTCGGCGACGAGGGCCACACGCTTGACGGCCTCGACGAAGGGGGCCGTCTCGATCACCGCGACGGAGTTGAACTCGGTCGGGAAGAGCGTGCGGTACTTCGGCAGGTCGCCCTCGAGCAGACGCGTGGTCGTACGGCGACCGGCGCCCTCGAAGCCGATGAGGCCCTCGCCCGCGCCGGAGCCCGACAGGGCGATCGAGACCGTGTCGCCGCCGCTGAGGGACTTGGCGGTGTCGAGCAGCGTCTTGGCGGGCACCAGGGCGACAGCGGAGATGTCCGGGGTCTCGGGCTTCCACATGAACTCGCGGACCGCGAAGCGGTAGCGGTCGGTGGAGGCCAGCGTGACGGTGTCGCCCTCGATCTCGATCCGCACACCCGTGAGCACCGGCAGGGTGTCGTCACGGCCGGCCGCGATGGCGACCTGGGCGGCGGCGGAGGCGAAGACCTCACCCGGGACGGTGCCCGTGGCGGTCGGCATCTGCGGCAGCGCCGGGTATTCCTCCACAGGCAGTGTGTGGAGTGTGAATCGCGAGGAGCCGCAGACGACGGTGACCCGCACGCCGTCGGTGGAGATCTCCACAGGCCTGTTGGGAAGTGCGCGGCAGATGTCGGCGAGCAGCCGGCCGGAGACGAGGACGGTGCCGTCCTCCTCCACATCCGCCTCGACCGAGACGCGGGCCGAGACCTCGTAGTCGAAGCCGGAGAGGCTCAGGGAGCCCTCCTCCGCCTTCAGCAGCAGGCCCGCGAGGACGGGCACCGGCGGACGGGCCGGGAGGCTGCGGGCCGCCCAGGCCACTGCCTCCGCGAGTACATCGCGCTCCACCCGGATCTTCACCGGAACCGCCTCCTGCTTGTTGCTGGCTCGCCCTGCTGGCGTCGTTCGTCGGCTGAGTTGCCGGAGACCAGTCTGACGCACGCCACCGACAGTCGGTGCGGCTCGGGGTCAAGTCGAGCCGAGGGCCGTGCCACGGTCCGCGGCCGAGTTGTGCACAGGACCCACTTCGAAACCATTCCCCCGCTAGATCTCTGTGGTCGTAGTAGTAGGGGCTGTGGAAACGGTGGAAAACTGCCTTTGCGCAGGTCAGACCGGATTTTTTGTCCACCGGGCCTGTGGGTGGAGGCGGTGGATAAACAGGGTCGTCTGTGGACCGCGGAAAGTTCTGCACACCCGGTGCACAGGCAGGGCCCACTTCTCCCCAGGGCCGTCCCCAGTTTTACCCACGTTCCCCACAGCCCAACCCGGCACCTTGGTGTGACGCCTTTCACTCGGCGCGGTGACCTCGGGCGTTTCGTTGCCGAACAGTGGACAGGGGTGTGGAAACCCTGTGTACAACATTGATCTTCCTGTGGGTGGCCGGTGGACAACGAACCGGCCCCCTGTGGGTGATCCCGTCGTCCACAGGCTGTGGAATCCCGTCGGCCACAAATCCACAACCCTCTGACCTCCCCTGATGGCCTATCAACAGGGCTGCCTGTGGACATGATCTGGATAACTCATGAGTCCCCAGGGTGTGGACGCCGGGTCGGGGGCGAATCTGTGGAGAACCGGCACTCAGGGGCACGTAATCGAACAGATCGAGGGGCGCGGGCTGCCTCCGGACGGCTTCCACAAGGCTTCCCGAGGGCCTCCGGAGGGCTTCCGGCACGGCGGAACGGCGCTTTCGGACCTCCCCGACGGCGTCTTCGGCGCCCTTTTCCGGGTGCGCCGGCGTTCGGCTGAGGGCGTCTGACAGAACTCCTCACCGCACTTCCCCACAGAACATTCACCGTTCGGCATCGCCCGGCACGGCCGCCCTTCCCGCTCCCGACTGCCCGCGACAGCGCGAAGGGCCCGCTGACGCCCCCGTAGATGCCTACGGGCGCGTCAGCGGGCCCTCGTTGCGGCTGTGGCTGTCGGTCAGCCGTTCTTGATGCGGTTGGTCAGCTCGGTGACCTGGTTGTAGATCGAGCGCCGCTCGGCCATGAGCGCGCGGATCTTGCGGTCCGCGTGCATCACGGTCGTGTGGTCACGGCCGCCGAACTGCGCGCCGATCTTCGGCAGCGACAGGTCCGTCAGCTCCCGGCAGAGGTACATCGCGATCTGCCGTGCCGTCACCAGCACCCGGCTGCGCGAGGCTCCGCACAGATCCTCGACCGTGTGCCCGAAGTAATCGGCGGTCGCGGCCATGATGGCGGGGGCCGTGATCTCCGGCGAGGCGTCCTCGCCGCCCGGGATCAGGTCCTTGAGGACGATCTCGGTGAGGCCGAGGTCGACGGGCTGCCGGTTGAGGCTCGCGAAGGCGGTGACGCGGATCAGCGCCCCCTCCAGCTCCCGGATGTTGCGCGAGATCCGGGAGGCGATGAACTCCAGCACCTCCGGCGGGGCGTTCAGCTGCTCCTGCACGGCCTTCTTGCGGAGGATCGCGATCCGGGTCTCCAGCTCGGGGGGCTGGACGTCGGTGATCAGGCCCCACTCGAAGCGGTTGCGGAGCCGGTCCTCCAGGGTCACCAGCTGCTTGGGCGGGCGGTCCGAGGACAGCACGATCTGCTTGTTGGCGTTGTGGAGGGTGTTGAAGGTGTGGAAGAACTCCTCCTGCGTCGACTCCTTGCTCGCGAGGAACTGGATGTCGTCGACCAGCAGGATGTCCATGTCGCGGTAGCGCTTGCGGAACGCGTCCGCCTTGCCGTCGCGGATGGAGTTGATGAACTCGTTGGTGAACTCCTCCGAGCTCACATAGCGCACCCGCGTGCCCGGGTAGAGGCTGCGGGCGTAGTGCCCGATGGCGTGCAGCAGGTGGGTCTTGCCCAGCCCGGACTCCCCGTAGATGAACAGGGGGTTGTACGCCTTGGCCGGCGCCTCGGCCACGGCCACCGCGGCCGCGTGCGCGAAGCGGTTGGACGCGCCGATGACGAAGGTGTCGAAGAGGTACTTCGGATTCAGTCGCGCGGTCGGCTCGCCGGGGCCCGTCGCGGGCGCGGGCTGGGCGGAGAGCGGACCGGGCTTGGGCGGGCCGCCCTGGCCGCCGCCGCGGGAGTGGCTGTCGGGCAGCTCACGGCGCTGCGGCTCGTACGGGCGCTCGGGCGCGGCGGAACGGTAGTCCGACTGCTGCTCGTACGACGACTGCTGCTGCTCGTAGGGGGACGGGGAGTGCTGCTGGCCGTGCTGCGAGGCGTACGGATCGCGCTCGGCCTCCTGGAAACCGCCGAGCCGCGGCTGCTGCCAGCCGTAGTCGCCGCGGTCCTGCGCCGGCGGGCCGGGCGGGGCCGAGTGGCGCGGCCAGGCGCCCGGGTCGCTCCGCTGCTGCTGGTAGTCCGGGTAGGCGGGCCGGACGGACGGCAGCTCGTCGGCGGGGGACTGGCGGCCGTAGCTCTCCCGACCGTCGTAGCCGCCGTGGTTGTCGTAGTTCTCGTAGGAATCGCGCCCGTCACGGCTGTCCCGGCTGTCCCGACCGTCGCGGCTGTCACGCCCGTCCCGCCCGTCGTACGCGTCGCGGACGCGGTCCGCGGAGTCGTCGTAGCGCGACTGCTGCCGGTCCTGCCGGTCCTGATGCTGCTGGTGCTGTTGGGGGGCCGGTGCCTGGGCGGGCGGCTCGCCGGCGGAGTCGTCGACGGTGATCGCGATCCGGATGGGGCGGCCGCACTCGCGGCTGAGGGTTTCGCTGACGATCGGGGCGAGCCGTCCCTCGAGGACGCCCTTGGCGAATTCATTGGGGACGGCGAGCAGCGCCGTGTCGGCAACCAGCGCGAGCGGCTGACACCGCTTGATCCAGTGCTCGTCCTTGCTCTCCACGCTTCCCTGGCCGCCCTGGCCCCGCCCCTCACCGAGGAGCTGTTCGAGCACGCGCGGCCACACTGCGGCAAGATCGGCAGGCAGGTCAGCCACAGGGCACGCTCTCTCAGTCACTGGGGGCGCCCCTGGAGTCCCACGAATGTGTGGTTCTCGGGACGGGCGGGAAGGATTCGGAGTTCAGTCACGGTAGTCAGGGCGAGGTGCGTGGTTCAAGTCGTTGTCCACAGGGTGTGTACAAATGTGCCATGAGGAGGGGCCTCGCGCGGCATGAGGCCTGCCTGGCGAGCTTCCGGCTCGCGGGAGGCTACGGTGTATCCCTGGTGCGCTGCCGGTTTGACCGGATGGCGTAACCGCGCGTACCGTGACCAGGTCGAGTTGTCGATGGCTGCTGCCGCCTGCCTCCGATGGGCAAGGGCCGCGTTCTTATCGGGATCGTGGTCATGAAGCGGTGCACTTGGGCGTATTGCGAGCTTCTCGTGGGCGCACGGTGACAGCCAGGCGGTGTCCCGCCATCACACGATTCATTTCTGGAGCCCCCGAGTGAGCAAGCGCACCTTCCAGCCGAACAACCGCCGCCGCGCGAAGACCCACGGTTTCCGCCTGCGCATGCGTACCCGTGCCGGCCGCGCGATCCTCGCGGCTCGCCGTGGCAAGGGTCGCGCAAGCCTGTCGGCCTGATCAGCCTGACGTCAAGGTCCATGACGTGCTGCCTTCCGAGTCTCGGCTGAGGCGGCGCGAGGACTTTGCGACCGCGGTTCGCCGAGGACGCAGGGCCGGGCGCCCGCTCCTCGTCGTCCACCTTCGTAGCGGTACAACGGACCCGCACCCGCCTGGGGAGAATGCTCCTCAGGCGCGTGCGGGTTTCGTCGTGAGCAAGGCCGTCGGCGGTGCCGTCGTCCGCAATCTGGTCAAGCGGCGCCTGCGCCACCTCATGCGTGACCGGCTGGATCTTTTGCCCGCCGGTAGCCTGGTGGTGGTGCGGGCTCTGCCAGGTGCGGGTGAAGCGGACCACAGCCAATTGGCCCGTGATCTCGACACTGCGCTGCAGCGGCTGCTGGGAGGGGCACCGCGAAGCAATCCCCCGGGGGGCGACCCCCGGAGCCCCGGATCCGAACCGGGAGGGAGCGCACAGTGAAGTACCCGCTGCTCTGGTTGATCAAGATTTACCAGTGGACCATCAGCCCCCTGCTGGGCCCGGTCTGCAAGTACTACCCATCGTGCTCGCACTACGGCTACACGGCCATCGACGTGCATGGCGCGGTCAAAGGGACGGTGCTGACGGCCTGGCGCATCCTGCGCTGCAACCCGTGGTCGCTCGGTGGCGTCGACCACGTCCCTCCCCGGAAGCGTCCGGTCTGGCATCAGCGGCTGAGGGGCCGCCTGGGTGGGCATCCCGCTGTGGATCCCGCCGCACAGCCCGAGACTCAGCCCAACGCCCAAGGAGCCTGAATGTTGGACACGATCCTCGGTCCTCTTTATTACGTTGTTTCCTGGATCATCGTCCAGTTCCACTCGCTGTACAGCCTTGTCTTCGACAAGGACAGCGGCTGGGCGTGGGGTCTGTCCATCGTCTCGCTGGTGGTACTGATCCGTATCTGCCTGATCCCGCTCTTCGTGAAGCAGATCAAGGCGACGCGGAACATGCAGGCGCTCCAGCCGAAGATGAAGGCGATCCAGGAGCGCTACAAGAGCGACAAGCAGCGCCAGTCCGAAGAGATGATGAAGCTCTACAAGGAGACGGGCACCAACCCGCTCTCGAGCTGTCTCCCGATTCTGGCCCAGTCGCCCTTCTTCATCGCGCTGTACCAGGTGCTGAACCACATCGCACAGGGCAAGGTCGTCGGTGTCATCAACGCCGACCTGCTGGAGAGCGCCCGTAACGCGCACATCTTCGGTGCCCCGCTCTCCGTGAAGTTCATGGACAGCGCGAGCAAGGTCGAGGCCCTCGGTGCCTCCCTGACCGATGTCCGCGTGGTCACGGTCATCATGATCGTGCTGATGTCGGCCTCGCAGTTCTTCACCCAGCGCCAGCTGATGACGAAGAACGTCGACCTCACGGTGAAGACGCCGTTCATGCAGCAGCAGAAGATGCTGATGTACGTCTTCCCGATCATGTTCGCCGTCTTCGGTATCAACTTCCCCGTCGGTGTCCTGGTCTACTGGCTGACCACCAACGTGTGGACCCTGGGCCAGCAGATGTTCATCATCCGCCGTAACCCCACCCCGGGCAGCATCGCCTTCACCCAGCGCCAGGAGCGGCTGCGGGCCAAGGGCAAGATCGTTGAGGCCCCGGAGGAGATCGAGGCGAAGAAGGCCGCCGAGGCCGCGCGCGCCAACCGTCAGCAGCCCAAGCGGCAGCCGAAGGCCAAGCGCCAGCTCGCGGGCCAGACCGGTACGCAGACGTCCACCGGAGCCGAGAAGACTTCGCTGGAGAAGAAGCAGCCCGAGGGCACCAAGCCCAAGCCGGCCGGCGGCTCGCGCAGCGCCAAGTCCGGGCAGCGCAAGGGCGGCCCGCAGCGGCCCAAGCACCCGACCAAGAAGTGATGAAGGAGTCCACTGTGACGGACACACAGCGTGAGACCGGTGCGGCCGCTGCTGAGGGCACCGACACCTTGTCCCGCCTGGAGCAGGAAGGCGAGATCGCGGCCGATTACCTCGAGGGTCTGCTGGACATCGCCGACCTCGACGGTGACATCGACATGGACGTCGAGGCCGATCGCGCCTCGGTGTCGATCATCAGCGACTCGACCAGCCGTGACCTCCAGAAGCTGGTGGGCCGTGACGGTGAGGTGCTGGAGGCGCTCCAGGAGCTGACCCGGCTCGCGGTGAACCGGGAGACCGGTGACCGCAGCCGTCTCATGCTCGACATCGGGGGCTTCCGCGCCCGTAAGCGCGAGGAACTCTCCGCGCTGGGCGCCAAGGCCGCCGACGAGGCCAAGAGCACCGGTCAGCCGGTCAAGCTCGACCCGATGACTCCCTTCGAGCGCAAGGTCGTCCACGACGCCGTGGCCGCCGCCGGACTGCGCAGCGAGTCCGAGGGCGAGGAGCCCCAGCGCCGAGTGGTCGTACTCCCGGCCTGACCAGGTCCCACTTCCAGGTGTGTACGGCCCCGTCTGCTCGCAGGCGGGGCCGATCCTTGTCAGGCTGATAGTCGGACTCTGGTCGTCACGTCAGACACTGATCTTCAGAGACTTTCGCTGCGCACCCATCATGGGTGTGCAGCAGCTTTTGGTGTGCAGGGGCTTCCCGACCGTGTGCGGGGCCCCTTAGACAACGTCGTACGGAAGGACGGTTCCCCGTGGAAGAGGCAGCGGAGCTCCCCCCCGCGCCCCCCGAGGCGCAGGCGGTATTCGGCGACCGCTTCCCGGAGGCCGTCCGCTACGCGGAACTGCTTGCCGACGCGGGCGTGAAGCGCGGCTTGATCGGCCCCCGTGAGGTCCCGCGGCTCTGGGAGCGGCACCTGCTGAACTGCGCGGTGCTCTCCGAGGCCGTGCCGGACGGTGTCTCGGTGTGCGACGTGGGCTCGGGCGCCGGGCTGCCGGGCATTCCCCTGGCGCTGGTCCGCCCCGACCTCCAGATCACGCTGCTGGAGCCGCTGCTGCGTCGTACGACCTTCCTCCAGGAGGTCGTCGAGCTGCTGGGCCTGGACCATGTCACGGTCGTGCGGGGCCGGGCCGAGGAGATGCTCGGCAAGGTGCAGCCGGTGCATGTGGTGACGGCGCGGGCCGTGGCCCCGCTGGACCGGCTGGCCGGCTGGGGAGTGCCGCTGCTGCGCCCCTACGGCGAGATGCTCGCCCTCAAGGGCGATACGGCCGAGGAGGAGCTCAAGGGCGCCCGTGCGGCGCTGAGCAAGCTCGGCGTGGTCCGTACGTCGGTGCTGCAGGTCGGTGAGGGCATCGTGGATCCGCTGTCCACCGTGGTGCGGGTCGAGGTCGGGGAGAGCCCGGGCGGTGTGCGCTTCGCGGCCAAGCGTGCCAAGGCGGCGCGGGTCAGCCGGACGCGGCGCCGTCGCTGACCCTCTCTGGTCTCTCTGATCGGAGGGCAGTCGGTTGCCCGGGTCGCCGTGCGGTGACCCGGGCAATGCTCCATACAAGCTGCCAAAACTACGCATAACGGAGTGTCGTCGCGGGGTGGCGCTTCGTGCGGTGCATCGTGTTTCACGTGAAACGCCGCTCCCTGCTCAAAGGAATCATCGGCCGGGGCCGTGCGGCCGCACCGCGCGACCGCCATCCGGCCCACGACGCGGGTTTGTCCACAGGAGACGTGGATTCATCCACAGGAGAACGGGCCTCGCTGGTTCACGACCCCGAAAGCATGGCAGGCTCTGTTCATTGCGAGCCTGATGTCGAGGAGAGTGAATCCTTGCGGTCCGACGCCAACATCGCGGGGCCGATGGCCGACCCGGTCCCCGGTCCCCGCCCCGCCGACTCCGAGCCAGGGGCTGCCACCGGTCCCCTGACTGCCGGGGAGGTCGTTTCACGTGAAACGCCACCTCCCCCGATGCCCAGGCCGGAGCAGACCCGGGTGATGGTGGTCGCCAACCAGAAGGGCGGGGTGGGCAAGACCACCACCACCGTCAATCTGGCGGCCTCCCTGGCGCTGCACGGCAACCGGGTGCTGGTCGTCGACCTCGACCCCCAGGGCAATGCCTCCACGGCGCTGGGGATCGACCACCATGCCGATGTGCCCTCGATCTACGACGTTCTCGTGGACAGCAAGGCACTCTCCGATGTGGTGCAGCCGGTCGCCGATGTGGAGGGCCTGTTCTGCGCGCCCGCCACGATCGACCTCGCCGGCGCCGAGATCGAGCTTGTCTCGCTCGTCGCCCGGGAGAGCCGGCTGGACCGGGCGATCAAGGCCTATGAGCAGCCGCTGGACTACATCCTTATCGACTGCCCGCCCTCGCTGGGTCTGCTGACGGTCAACGCGCTGGTCGCCGGAGCCGAGGTACTCATCCCGATCCAGTGCGAGTACTACGCGCTGGAGGGCCTGGGCCAGCTGCTGCGGAACGTCGAGCTGGTGCGGGGGCATCTCAACCCCAAGCTCCATGTGTCGACGATTCTGCTCACCATGTACGACGGCCGGACGAGGCTTGCCTCGCAGGTGGCCGACGAGGTGCGGACCCACTTCGGCAAGGAGGTGCTGCGGACGAGCATCCCGCGCTCGGTCCGTATCTCCGAGGCGCCCAGCTATGGGCAGACGGTTCTTACGTATGACCCGGGTTCCAGTGGTGCGCTGTCCTATCTGGAGGCGGCCCGGGAGATCGCGCTGCGGGGGATCGGCGTGCACTACGACGGCAGCAGGGCCCATCTGGTGGGCCGCCAACATCAGCAAGACCAGCACAGCATGTCGGAGGGGCTTCAGTGAGTGAGCGACGTAGGGGACTGGGCAGAGGGCTCGGTGCCTTGATTCCGCCGGCGCCGAAGGGATCGGACAACGGCGGTCCGGCCGTGGTGCCCGGCACGACGTCGCCGACCGCGGTGCCGGTGCTGACGGCCGAGCGGGGGGTGGCCGCCGCGAAGGTGACCACGCTTCCGATGGACGAGGTCTCCGGCGGGTCACCGAGGGGTGCGTCCGTTTCACGTGAAACGGAGAATCGGGCCCCTGCGGCAGCCGAGGTGCCCACGGTGGAGGAGGCGGCCGGGGCGCACTTCGCCGAGCTTCCCCTCGACTCCATCACGCCGAACCCTCGGCAGCCCAGGGAGGTCTTCGACGAGGACGCGCTCGCTGAACTGGTCACCTCGATCCGTGAGGTCGGGCTTCTTCAGCCGGTTGTCGTGCGGCAGCTGGCCCCGGAGCGCTATGAGCTCATCATGGGTGAGCGCAGATGGCGGGCGTGCCGGGAAGCCGGGCTGGAGAAGATCCCCGCCATCATCCGGGCGACCGACGACGAGAAGCTGCTGCTCGATGCACTCCTGGAGAATCTGCACCGGGCCCAGCTGAACCCGCTGGAAGAGGCCGCCGCCTACGACCAGCTGCTCAAGGACTTCAACTGCACCCATGACCAGCTGGCGGACCGGATCGGTCGCTCACGTCCGCAGGTCTCCAACACGCTGCGACTGCTGCGGCTGTCGCCGGCCGTGCAGCGTCGGGTCGCGGCCGGGGTGCTGTCGGCCGGACATGCCCGGGCGCTCCTCTCGGTCGATGACTCGGAGGAGCAGGACCGGCTCGCCCACCGCATCGTCGCCGAAGGACTGTCGGTCCGCGCGGTCGAGGAGATCGTGACGCTGATGGGCTCTCGGTCGAAGAGCTCCACCAAGGCGAAGGGACCCCGGGCGGGGGGCCGGGTTTCCCCGGCGCTGACCGATCTGGCCTCGCGGCTGTCGGACCGCTTCGAGACCCGGGTGAAGGTGGACCTCGGGCAGAAGAAGGGAAAGATCGTCGTCGAGTTCGCCTCGATGGACGATCTGGAGCGGATCCTCGGCACGCTGGCCCCCGGTGAGGGGCGCGTCCTGGAGCAGAAGCTCACGGGCGCGGAAGAGGACGACGCGGAGTAGGGCCGTTTCGCGGGCGTCGCTTCGACGATCGTTTCAGGGGCGGGTCGTGTTTCACGTGGAACACGACCCGCCCTTTGCCATGTCCGGCTATCCGGTCAATCGCCGCGCGGATACCATGCGTTGAGGTATGGCACATCCACGTTGGACACAGTTCACGGAGGGACGGCGCCATGCGAACGGTGAACCGGGCCGGACTGGTGGCAACAGGGTTGGGCCTGGGGGCAGTCGGCGGCTTCGTCGGCAGCTTCCTCTGGGAACGCATTGCGTTGCACGCAGCCCGGGGTATGGCTCGCGAAGGAAGTGAGGTTCTGGCTCCATGGGGCGTCGGCTCGTACCGCTCACGCTGGACAATCTCCCGGATCTCCCCAAGCGCTGTCGCGCCTGTGTCTTCTGGGAGTTGGACCCTGTCAGCGGCGAAGCCGCGCTGAGGGCCGGACGTCCGGAGCTGGAGAAAGAGGCCTGGATCTCCGCCGTGCTGCTGGAGTGGGGCTCCTGCGGTCGGGTGGTGTACGTCGACGATGTGGCCGTGGGCTTTGTCCTCTACGCACCGCCGGCCTATGTGCCCCGGTCGACCGCCTTCCCCACGAGTCCGGTCTCTGCGGACGCCGTGCAGTTGATGACCGCGTGGCTGATGCCGGGTTACCAGGGGCAGGGCCTGGGCCGGGTGATGGTGCAGACTGCCGCCAAGGACGCGCTGAGGCGTGGCTTCAAGGCGATCGAGGCCTTCGGTGACGCCCACTGGTCGGAGCCGGCCTGTGTGCTGCCTGCCGACCATCTGCTGGCCGTGGGCTTCAAGACGGTACGGCCGCACCCGCGCTACCCCCGGCTGCGGCTGGAGCTACGAACGGCGCTCTCCTGGAAGGAGGACGTCGAGCTGGCCCTGGACCGGCTGCTCGGGGCGGTGCAGAAGGAACCCGCACTGCGGCCGCTCTAGAGCTGATCGCTCAAGTCGGCGAAGACGCCGATGGGCCCGCACCTCGAGGGAGATGCGGGCCCATCGGCGTGCTGCGGCCCGTTTCACGTGAAACAGCGGGCACGTGAAACAGGGCTGCTTACTTGGCGCTGATGAAAGCGTCGAGCTCGCGCAGGAGGGCGACCTTCGGCTTGGCACCGACGATCGTCTGGACGACCTCGCCGCCCTGGTAGACGTTGAGGGTCGGGATCGACATGACGCCGTACTTCGCGGCCGTGCCCGGGTTCTCGTCGATGTTCAGCTTGACGATCTCGATGTCGTCACCGTGCTCGGCGGCAATCGCCTCCAGGGACGGGGCGATCTGACGGCACGGGCCGCACCACTCGGCCCAGAAGTCCACGAGAACGGGCTTGTCGCTCTTGAGGACGTCCTCGTCGAAGGTGGCGTCGGTAACGGTCTTGAGAGCCACGGAGGTCTCCTTACGTCTTTTCTGCGTGGGGCGGGGGGAGGGGGAAGAGAGTGGGTCAGGCGGTCTGCTCGGGCTCCCGGACGCTGTCGCTGTCCGAGAGGGAGGCGAGGTAGCGCTCGGCGTCCAGGGCGGAGGAGCAGCCCGTGCCGGCAGCGGTGATCGCCTGGCGGTAGGTGTGGTCCACGACGTCACCCGCGGCGAAGACGCCGGTGAGGTTCGTGCGGGTCGAGGGGGCCGAGACCTTGAGGTAGCCCTCGTCGTCCAGGTCCAGCTGGCCCTTGAACAGCTCGGTGCGCGGGTCGTGGCCGATCGCGATGAACAAACCGGTCACCGGCAGCTCGGAGGTCTCACCGGTCTTGAGGTTGCGCAGGGTGAGGCCGGAGAGCTTGTTCTCGCCGTGGATCTCCGCGACCTCGCTGTCCCAGACGAAGGAGATCTTGGGGTCGGCGAAGGCACGCTCCTGCATGGCCTTGCTGGCGCGCAGGGTGTCTCGGCGGTGCACGACGGTGACGGACTTGGCGAAGCGGGAGAGGAAGGTGGCCTCCTCCATCGCCGTGTCGCCGCCGCCGATGACGGCGATGTCCTGGTCCTTGAAGAAGAACCCGTCACAGGTGGCGCACCAGGAGACACCGCGGCCGGACAGCTCGTCCTCGCGGGGCAGACCGAGCTTGCGGTGCTGGGAGCCGGTGGTGACGATCACGGCCTTGGCACGGTGGACGGTGCCGGCGGAGTCGGTGACCGTCTTGATCTCGTCACTGAGGTCGACCGCGATGACGTCGTCCGGGATCAGCTCGGCACCGAAGCGCTCGGCCTGGGCCCGCATGTTGTCCATCAGGTCGGGACCCATGATGCCGTCACGGAAGCCGGGGAAGTTCTCCACATCGGTCGTGTTCATCAGCGCGCCACCGGCTGTCACGGCGCCCTCGAAGACCAGCGGCTTCAGAGAGGCACGGGCGGTGTAGAGCGCGGCCGTATAGCCCGCAGGCCCGGAACCGATGATGATCACGTTGCGGACGTCGCTCACGGGTGTCTTCCTTGTCTCTGCCGACTGCTGTCTGGGGTCCTGATGGGGTTCACCCCACCCAACGGATCCTACGGGGCGAGCATTCCCGACAGGCGACAGCTCACATGGAGAGACGGCTCAACCACGCGGCACGGTCTGGTCCGCCAGTACCTTTCCGGGTGACGATGGCGAGGCGGTGACGCAGGTGGCGGAGACCACATAAGCGTCGACGAGCGCCTCGTTCCCGGGGTGCGGGAGGACGACGACGTACGCCTCCTCACCCTTGTACTGCTCCGGATGCGCGGCGAGGATCGCCTCCGAGCGCTTGGTGCCCTGCTGGACACAGGCGGGGGCGGTGGTGCCTGAACCGAACAGCGTCGCGTTGGGGGAGTTCGGAGCGCTCATCCCCCGCGTCTCGGCGTTCTCGGCGCCCTTCTGCTTCTCCAGCAGCTCATGAACGCGTGTCTTCAGTTCACCGGAGCCGAGGACGATCGCCGTCGGGGACGGCGCGGCCCGGGGAGTGTCCGCTTGATCGTCGCTGCCACTGTTCAGCAGAAGGAAGCTGCCCGCACCGAGCACGGCCGCCGCACAGGCGGAGCCGAGCAGCACCCTCGGCCAGCGGCGGGCCCGACGGCCGCGCGGCCCGGAAGACGAGGGCGTCTGCCGACCGGGCCCGGTGGTGGCGCGAGGCCGGGCCGGGGGTCGATCGCCCGTTTCACGTGAAACGGCCACGGGATCAACGGACACGGGACGACCACTCATCACGGTTTCACGTGAAACGAGGCTCGCCGCGCTTTCCGCGTTCGCCGCGGCTTCCGCGACTGCCGCGCCCTGCGCGGCGGACGTGGTCGCGGGAGCGGTGGCCGAGAGAAGCGCTTCGGCCGCGAGTGCCGCGTCGATCCGGCCGGCGATATCCGTCGGCATCCGGAGCGGGCCGGGAAGGGTCCCGAGCAGCCCGCGGATCTCGTCCAGCGAGTTCCGTACGTCGTCGCACAGCTCGCAGTCGGCCAAGTGCTCCCGCACGTCAGCGGTCCGTGAGGGGGAGAGGACACCCTCGGCGAGTGCGGAGATCTCCGCGACCTCCGGGTGCTCATCCGTGCCGGTCGTTGAAGTCACGCTCGCCCACCTCCGCCCTTCACTGGATCCGCGTCGTTCTGTCCTGCCGGTGGTGGGACGGACGTCCCCTGCGACCGGTTCCTTCCCCCCTCGACAGGTGGGCTACCCCTGCCATCGGGGCGCAGATGGGTGAGCATCGGCAACAACCGGGCCCGCCCCCGAGCGCATCTGCTCTTCACCGTGCCGGTGGGGACGTCCAGGACCTTCGCCGCCTCGGCGACGGGATAGCCCTGCATATCGACGAGAACGAGAGCGGCACGCTGCTCGGGGGGCAGCGTGGCCAGGGCTTGCAGCAGTTCGCGGTGGAGATCGCCGCGCTCGGCGGGGGCGGCCGCGGACTCATGGGGTTCGAGGAGTTGCTCGAGCCGCTCGGTCTCGGCGAGCGGCGCGGTACGTCGCGAGGCGGCCTTGCGGGCCCGGTCCAGGCAGGCGTTGACGGTGATGCGGTGCAGCCAGGTGGTCACGGCGGACTGCCCACGGAAGGTGTGCGCGGCCCGGTAGGCGGAGACCAGTGCGTCCTGCACGGCGTCGGCGGCCTCTTCCCGGTCGCCGAGCGTACGCAGCGCCACCGCCCAGAGCCGGTCGCGGTGGCGCCGCACTATCTCGCTGAACGCGTCGGGGTCGCCTTTGACGTGCATGGTGAGGAGATCGGCGTCGCTCGCACCGCCACGTGTGACGTCGTCCAACGTCGAGTCCCTCCCCCTGACCCCGGGATGCGCTAGCCGGAAACCTTGATCTCCGAAATGCCGCCGCGGTACCCGTTGCCGTTGATGTCCGGGGGCAGCTCGGTGATGTGAATCAATACGTAGCGTGTCTTCAAGGGCTTCTTGATGTCTACCTTGATTTCTTGGTCGACCCGGTCGAGCTTGGTCACACGCTGCGGGAAGCCGCTGAGGGTGGTCGGAGCCGAGTCCGACGAGGGGTCGGCTGCGAGAATCTCCGCGGTCTGGCCCTGCCGGTACATGGCCACCTCGATGCGCGAGACGTCCTTGACGCTACCGAGGTCGACGACGATGCCGCTGCCGTCCGCGCGGTTGTCCAGGTTGCCGAAGTTTGCGTGACCGTAGAAAGCGCCCGTGACCCAAGCGGTGTTGGGGTCCTTGTCCACAGCCATGGGCGCCTTGCCCCCGGCGAACGGAGCCGTCAGGGGCGAGAACTCCGTGCCGGCCGCGATCGGAAGCCGCTTGAGCGGACCCTTCTTGGGCAGACCGTCACCGGTCGACCGCGAATGCTGGTCGTCCTTCGACTCGCTCCCGTCCTTCAGGAGCGTGTCCGCGAGCTGCCAGCTGCCGAGACCGAGGGCCGCGATGAGGAGGGCCGAGACGCTCCATTTGAGCGCCCTGCCCGTGCGGCTCTGGAGCGGGGGCGGGGGGACGGGTACGGGCTGGGTGGCGCGGCCGTGGTGCTGCGGCGGCTGACCGTACGTGCCGCGCTGATAGTTCGTGCGCTGATACGCCGGAGGAGTGGCGAAGGCCGATTCCGGCGGCCGGATGCGCGGCATCGCGGCCACCGCCTTGGCCAGTTCTTCCGGAGTCGTGCACGGCTGTTCCTGCCGTGACGCGGTGGCCCCGTCATTGACGAGTGCGCGCATCGCGAGCTCGGAGAGGCCGCGGTGGACGCCGGCGCGGACCTGGTCGGGGGCGATGAGGCCGACGCCCTTGGGCAGCCCGGACAGCCCGTGGGCGTTGCTCTCGTAGGGCCAGCGCTGGGTGAGGGCGGCGTAGAGCAGTGCGCCGATGGCCTCGGTGTCGGTGCGCTGGGGGTGCTCGGAGGTGATCCCCCGGAGGGCGGCCATGACGGCGAGGCCGCGGATCCGGTACTGCCCGGACTCGGTACGCAGTACGGAGCCGGGGTGGAGACGCAGATGGGCGAGGCCCTCGCGGTGGGCGGCCGCCATGGCCTGGGACACCTGGCTGACGAGCTGGTAGGCGTCGTGCGGCTCCATCGGGCCCGCGGCGAGGAGGGGGGTCAGTTCGGTGGCGTCGGGCAGCCACTCGTGGACGACGTAGACGAGGTCGTTCTCCTCGACGGCGTCGAGGACCTGCACGAAGCGCGGGTCGCCGAGCAGTGCGGCCGAGCGGGCCGCGGCGAGCACCGGGCGGGCTCGCGGGTGGTCCGCCGGCAGCAGGTGGACGCCGACGGCGCGGCGCAGCTTCTCGTCGACCGCACGCCAGCTGCTGAATCCCTCCAGACGGGTGACGCACTCCTCCAGGCGGTACCGCTTGGCGAGCTTGTGACCGCTGTGCAGCTCGGGCGGTTGTGCGGCGCGCGCGGGGCTTTCGGGCTCCGCGCGCTCGGTGTCCTTGTGTGTGCCGACCTTGTTCTCGGCCTCCACCCCGTCGGTCGTGGCCTGGTCCGCCTTGGCGGTCAGCGGCTTGTCGCCGCTGTTGTCAGCCACGTCGACGGCAGCCGTGCTCCGTTCCGCCACCGTCGTTCCTGCCTCCCCATCCGTTGCACGCCGTCCACAGCCACGACAATTGTGCCCACAGTCCGGCGCTATGCACGACACGCGGCGGCGGGCGATGGTTGTGCTCCCGTCAGCGGCCGAGCCGTCCACGGACCATACCGACCATGGCAGTCAGCTCCTCGATGCGCATCCGCTTCGCGGCGATGTAGAACACGATGATCAGGATGAGACCACCACCGGCCAAGGCGGCGAGCGATCCGAGAGCACCGCTGCCGAGAACCTGACCGATTCCGTACGCGACGGCTCCGCCGATGAGAGCGGCGGGGATGCACGCGCCGATCAGGCGGGCGTAGGTACGGACGACGTGCGAGCCGTCCAGGTCGCCGCCCAGGCGGGTACGCAGCCGGCGCCAGGCGACACCGACACCGATGGCGTACCCCAGGCCGTAGGACGCGGCCATGCCGGCCACGGCCCAGCGGGCGGGCAGGGCGAAGTAGGCGAGGGTCGAGGCCGCGGCGTTGACGGCGGCGACGATCACCGTGTTGTAGAAGGGGGTCCGGGTGTCCTCGTAGGCGTAGAAGCCGCGCAGGATCACGTACTGGATCGAGTACGGGATGAGCCCGAGGCCGAAGGCCATCAGCACGTAGCCGATGTTGGTGGCGCCGTCCGATCCGGAGCCGGAGAACATCAGCGTGGCCATGGGGAGGCCGAGCGCGAGGAACGCGAACGCGCAGGGCACGATGGCGACGGCCGAGGTGCGCAGCCCGTAGGAGATGTCGTCGCGGACGGCGCTGACCTCTCCGTCGTGGGCGGCGCGGGAGATCCGGGGCAGGACCGCGGTCATCACCGAGACCGTGATGATGGCCTGCGGCATCTGCCAGAGCTGCAGGGCGAAGTTGTACGCGGTGATGCCGGTGCCGGGGTGGCCGGCCTTGTCGGCGATGTCACCGGCGCGGGTGGCGAGCTGGGTGACGACGACCATGCCGAGCTGGTTGGCGAGGACGAAGAAGAACGTCCACTTGGCGAGACCCGCGGCCTTGCCGAGGCCGTGGCCGCGCCAGTCGAAGCGGGGCCGGATCCGGAAGCCCGCGTCACGCAGGTACGGGATCATCGCCAGGGCCTGGACGGCGAGGCCCAGCAGCGTGCCGATGCCGATCAGCCGGACGGCCTCGGGGGTGATGGAGGCGGTGCCGATGCCGCTGGCGGAGGCGGTGCCGAAGACCCAGATGAAGGATCCGAAGATGGCGATGATGACGATGTTGTTGAGGACCGGGGTCCACATCATCGCGCCGAAGTGTCCGCGCGCGTTGAGGATCTGGCCCAGGACCACATGCAGGCCCATGAAGAACATGGTCGGCAGGCAGTAGCGGGCGAACGCCACGGCGACGTCCATCTGGTCCGGGTGGGACGCGATGCTCGGCGACATCATCCGGATGAAGAGCGGTGCGCCGAGGACACAGACGGTGGTCACGGCACCCAGGAGGACCACGACCAGGGTGAGGAGACGGTTGGCGTAGGCCTCGCCGCCGTCCTCGTCGTTCTTCATCGCCCGCACGAGCTGCGGGATGAAGACCGCGTTCAGCGCGCCGCCGCCGACGAGGATGTAGATCATCGTCGGCAGGGTGTTGGCGACCTGGTAGGTGTCGCTGAGGGTGGCCACGCCGATCGCGGCCGCCATGACGAGGTTGCGGACGAAGCCGAGGATGCGGGAGACCAGGCTGCCCGCCGCCATCAGGGCGCTCGACTTCAGCAGGCTGGAGGCCTTGCCGCCGCCCTTGGGCTTCGCCGCGGGCGGGGCCGTCGGCTCCGGCTCGGGGTCCGGGGTGGGGAGCTGCGCCGCCGCGGGCGTGCACTGGCCGGGGGCGGGGATCTGCTGGCCGGACGGGCGCGGCGGCTCGTACGGCTGCTGCTGGTCGCGGTACAGGTGCGCGAAGGCGTCGCGCTCGGGGCGCTCGTCCGAGGCCTGGCCGACGAGGCCGCCCACTCCGGCGAATTGGGTGGTGGGCTCGCCGCCGTACGGCCGCGCCGGAGCCTCCGGCTGGTGCGGGGGCGCCGGCGCCCACTGCCGGGGGTCGGGGCCCTGCTGGGACGCGGGCGGCTGCGGGTAGAGCGGCTGGGTCGGCTGGTAGGGGCCGGGCGCCGGCGGGTTCGCGGCCCGGTCGTAGAGCGCGTCGGTCACCGGGTCCTGCGCGGCCGGGTCGTGCTCCGGGTAGGGGTTGGAGGAGTACGCGTCCTGGAGGTAGGGGTCCTGGGCGTACGGCCGCCCCTGGCGGCCCGGGGCAGGCTGGCGCGGCGGGTACGGGTCCCGCTGCTCACCACCCGCGCCCTGACCGCGGTCACCGTCGTACGGCGCGTTCATCGCTACCCCACCTCATCGTCCGCGGCCGTCCGGCCCCACTACACGTCAACGGTCCACTTTCTCACCTGAGCCGGATGGGTCACTGTTCTGCGATCCGGTGTCCGGGTCCGGGTCACCCGGCTGCTCGGGACGGCCGTCGTCCGGCCCGCTGTCCCCGGTGTCTCCCGCGTCACCGTCCGGTCCGTCGCCCTCGCCGCCGCGAGCGGCGGACCGCTTGCGGCGCTGGAGGTAGATACGGAGCCCGGCGAGAACCAGAAGGAGCACACCACCGGCGATGACCAGGAGCACCATAGGGGTGATGGACGTGACATGCACAGTGAACTTCACCGGGTCGCCGTAGGGCTCACCGTCGTCCGTGTAGAGCTGGGCGGTGACCTGGACGGGACCGTTGGCGTTCGCACGGGTCTCGAATTTGACGGTCTGGCTGCGCCCGCCCTCGATCTTGACGTCCTGGGACTCGTCGACCTTGAGGCGATTGGGCTGGCTGGACTTCAGGACCAGGTTCAGGCCGTCGATCCGTTGCAGCAGACCGTTGTGGACCGACACCGGGATCGTCGCGCTGCGTCCGGAGAGGGTCATGTCGGACTTGCTGATGAGGTTGACCGTGCGGGTCAGCTGGGCCAGATAGGACTGCACGGCGTTGCGGAAGTCCGCGGCACCCCGGCGGTCGCCGCGCCAGGACGTGGACATCTCCCGCATGATCGCGCTGCCGAACGGGGTGACCACCCGGTCCTGGGACGTCAGGATCACCTTGAAGCTGTCCAAGGCGTTCTGGGTCCGCTGGATCTCCTGGAACGCCTCGGTGGTCAGCTCCTGCGAGCGCAGCGAGCCCGGGTACGAGCCGGGGCCGGGCACCTGCTGGTTCGCGGACGCGTCCGGCTTGGCCTTCGCGGCGTCCCCGAGGTCACGGGGCTGTGTCCAGCGGCCGTCCGACAGCGCGCCGATCGCGGTGGCCATCGCCTGTGCCTGGCTGGTCGTGGGCATCCGCTGCGGCGCCACGACGATGCTGCGCTCGTCGTCCGGGGCCTGCTTGTTGATCAGAAGGCTCTGGGCGAGGAACCGCTGCACGGCGAGCGAGGCGTCGTGGGCCCGGAGCATGTCGCCCTGGAAGACGGTGGAGAGCCGCGCGTCCGCGACGACGGCCGTGTTGCCGCTGCCGATCTGCCGGGCGGCCGAGGGGGTGTAGGGAGTACCGGCGGGGTCGCGGAGGCTGTCGCTGCGGGCGATGACGTTGTGGGCACCGGCCGAGGTGGCGACGTCGACGATCGAGGTGTCGACCGCGCCGTCCACGGGCCAGGCGAAGTCCGTGCGCGGCTTCACGCCGAGGATGGTCTCCACGGTGGTCGAGGCCAGCTCGGTGGCGGACTGGAGATGGCTCAGGATGCCCGAGACGTCCTTGCCGCGGTGGGCGAGCGAGGCCAGGTCCGGGTCACCGAAGGGCAGCGCCACCACCTGGTGGCCCGCCACGGCGTCCTGGAGCTTGTTGAGCCACTGCTTGGCGACCGCCTGCCCCTTGCCGGGGGTGCTCTTGCCCTCCGGAGCGTCGATCTCGTAGTTCTTCGTCATGGCCTCGACCGTGGCGAGCAGATCCGGGTCGATCACCCAGGTGATCGGCAGGCTCTTGCCCAGTGTGACGAGCTGGTACAGCCGGCCGCCCGGCGCCAGCTCCGCGGCGAGGTCGTCGTTGGGGAAGATGGGGGTCTGCTGCTGGTCCGACTCGGTCCGCGCGGTCAGACGGGTGGCGGAGATGAGCGGCCACATGAAGGTGACCTGCGTCTTCTTGCCCTCGGTGGCGGACGGCTGCCAGGGCAGCACGGTCCGCTGTATTCCCAGCACCCGCTCGTACGGCTGGTCGCTGGACTGGCCGGAGAGGGAGACACCGAGCTGGTAGACGCCGTCGCGGCTGAGGTCCAGATCCTTCACCGGCACGGAGAGGGTGAAGTCCCGGCTGACCCCAGGGGACAGCTTGTCGATCTTCTGCCGGTGGTTGCCGCCGACCTCGTTGCCGTCGGTGCCCGGTGAGTACCCGGTCCGCTGGCCGAGATCGTCGATGTCGCTGCGTCCGCTGATCTGCGGGCCCACCCGCAGGGCCACATGGGCGCCGAAGATCGTGGACTTGCCGTGGTTGGTGACCGTGCCGGAGATGGTGAGCGTGTCGCCCTGCTTCGGGACCACCGGAGTCATCGAGTCCACGGCCACGTCGACCGTGCGGGAACCGCCGTTGTCCGCGTGCGCGGCGGGGGCCGCCGGCAGCTGTACGAGCCCGAGGACCAGCAGCACTCCCAGGAGCAGTGTCGCGGTGTGCCGGAACCACCGGCAGGCAGGAGCGGACCTCGTCCCCTGGAACTCTGCCGCCTCGGCCACGCGCTCGCCCGTCCCTCGTCGTCGTCAGTGGTCGTCGGTTGTGCGTCCACGAATGGTAACGAGGCCCGCTGTGACGAAGTGCTGCGGACCGCTGTACAAGATCGCTGTCATGGCCCGATGTCCTGGCTGCGCCTGGTTTGCGGGGGCCGAAGGCCGGTGCCCGGGAACGAAGAGGCCCTCGCGCGCGCGGCCACGTACCCTCTTCTGTTGTGTCGAATGCCAACAATGACAGCCTCACCCCGCCGTCGACGAACGAGCTCAGCCAGGTGCAGCGACGTGCCGTGAGTGAGCTCCTGCGGGTATCCCCCGTAGCCGACGACCTCGCCCGCCGATTTCAGGAGGCCGGGTTCACTCTTGCCCTGGTCGGCGGATCGGTGCGGGACGCGCTGCTCGGCCGGCTCGGCAATGACCTGGATTTCACGACGGACGCCCGCCCGGACGATGTGCTGAAGATCGTCCGCCCCTGGGCCGACGCGGTCTGGGAGGTGGGCATCGCCTTCGGGACCGTGGGCTGCCGCAAATCAGACTTTGAGATTGAGATCACGACATACCGGTCGGAAGCGTACGACCGGACGTCGCGAAAGCCCGAGGTCTCCTACGGCGACTCCATCGAGCAGGACCTCGTCCGCCGTGACTTCACCGTCAACGCGATGGCCGTGGCACTCCCGGAGAAGGAGTTCATCGACCCGCACAACGGCCTGGAGGACCTGGCCGCGCGCGTCCTGCGCACCCCGGGCACCCCGGAGGAGTCCTTCTCCGACGACCCGCTGCGCATGATGCGGGCCGCGCGCTTCGCCGCGCAGCTGGACTTCGAGGTTGCGCCCGAGGTCGTCGAGGCGATGACGGCCATGGCCGACCGTCTGCAGATCGTCTCGGCCGAGCGGGTCCGTGACGAGCTGAACAAGCTGCTCCTCTCCGAGAACCCCCGGAAGGGCCTGCGGCTGCTGGTCGACACCGGCATGGCCGACCTCGTGCTGCCGGAACTGCCGGCCCTGCGTCTGGAGAGCGACGAGCACCACCGGCACAAGGACGTCTACGAGCACTCGCTGACCGTCCTGGAACAGGCCATCGACCTCGAAGAGAACGGTCCCGACCTCGTGCTGCGCCTCGCCGCGCTGCTGCATGACATCGGCAAGCCGAGGACGCGTCGCTTCGAGAAGGACGGCCGGGTCTCCTTCCACCACCACGAGGTGGTGGGCGCGAAGATGACCAAGGCGCGGATGACGAAGCTCAAGTACTCCAATGAGCTGATCAAGGACGTCTCCCAGCTCGTCGAGCTGCACCTGCGCTTCCACGGCTACGGCACGGGCGAGTGGACCGACTCGGCCGTGCGCCGCTATGTCCGCGACGCCGGCCCGATGCTGGACCGGCTGCACAAGCTGACGCGATCCGACTGCACGACGCGGAACAAGCGGAAGGCGAATGCGCTTTCGCGCGCCTACGACGGGCTCGAGGAGCGCATCGCCCGGCTGCAGGAGCAGGAAGAGCTGGACTCGATCCGGCCGGACCTCGACGGCAACGAGATCATGGAGATCCTCGCCGTCGGCCCCGGCCCGCAGGTCGGCAAGGCGTACAAGCACCTGCTGGAGCTGCGCCTGGAGCACGGCCCGATGGGACACGACGCGGCTGCCGCGGCGCTCAAGGAGTGGTGGGCCGCACAGGAGGCCTGAGCGGCGGCACATGTTTCACGTGAAACATGACGGAGCCGGGTGACGTTTCACGTGAAACATCACCCGGCTCCGTCGTATCCGGCTACTTGGTGCCGGCTTCCTTGTTGTCGCTGAAGCACAGAACGAAGGAGTCGCTACCGCGCGACTGCTCGTAGCCGCCCGTGGCGCCTTCCACGGAGGAGCAGGTGGCCATGGCCGACTTCGCCCCGTCGACCTTCTTGATGACCTTGTACTTCGCCTTGGCGTCCTTGCAGTCGACGACCTCGACGTCCGGCTTGGTGGTGGTGCCGGAGTTCATGACGCAGTCACCGACGGCTGCGGTATCCGCGTCGTCACGCGAGGCTATGTAGCCGCCCACCGCGATGATGACGAAGACGACCGGCAGACCGATCATGCGAATCTTCTTGAGCTTGGAGCGACGCGGGGCCGGCGGCGGCACCGGGGCACCGGGGAAGCCTTGCGGCTGGCCGTACGGGCCGGGCTGCTGACCGTACGGGTTCCCCTGCGGCGGCTGGCCGTAAGGGGCCTGCGGCTGCTGGCCGTAAGCGTTTCCACCCTGCTGGGCGAACGGGTTCTGGTTCTGCGGCGGCGGAGTGGTCACGTGAAATCCCTCGGGCTGAAGCCTGATCCGGTCGGAGTGCAGCCCGTAAGGTACCTGTAAAGAAACCGGCCACTCGGACATATCCGCAGCTCAGAGGGTGGCTGTAGCCTTGATGTGACACTTAACGGCGACGAAAACCTGTCATAGCCACAGCAATTGCCGCGTAGATCACGGCCACCGTTACCACCAGCACGACCGACCGGCCGTCAGGCGGCAGCATCAGGGCGGCCACTCCGGCCGCTCCCACGAACGCGACGTTGAACAGCACGTCGTAGAGCGAGAAGACCCGGCCGCGGAAGGCGTCGTCGACGGACGACTGGACCACCGTGTCCGTGGAGATCTTCGCGCCCTGGGTGACAAGCCCCAGGACGAAGGCACCGATCAGCGTCGGGACACGCTCGAAGGGCAGGCCCAGAGCGGGTTCGAGGAGCGCCGCGGCCGCGGCGCAGACCACTATCCAGCCGAGCGGGCCGAACCGGGCGGTGGCCCACGGCGTGATGACGGCCGCCGCGAAGAACCCCGCGCCGGACACGGCGACGGCGAGGCCCAACAGGGCGAGTCCTTCGGAGTCGTCGTCGGTCCACGCGTACCGGCAGAGCATCAGCAAAGTCACCGTCAGCGCGCCGTAGCAGAACCGCATCAGGGTCATCGCGCCCAGCGCCCGGGCGGCGGTGGGCCGCTCGGCCAGGTGGCGCAGCCCTGCGGTCAGCCCCGTCACGGTGGCCAGCACCGTGGTGCCCAGGGGAGTCCGGGTCGGTGAGATGTCCGGGCCCAGCAGGTCCACGGGCATGCGCAGCGAGGAGAGTGCGGCGCACAAGTACAGTGCCGCGCCCAGAAGTACGACCAGCGCGTCGGACGCGTGGCCTTCGGGGGAGGCCAGGCGGACGACGAAGGCGAGGCCGCCGCCCGCGGTGGCGGCGAGCGTACCGGCGGTCGGGGAGAGGGAGTTGGCCATGACCAGGCGCTCGCGTGAGTCGACGACGCGGGGCAGGGCGGCCGAGAGTCCGGCGAGGACGAAGCGGTTGACGGCGGTGACCGACAGCGCGGAGACGTAGAAGAGCCAGTCCGGGACGCGGGCGACCATGAGCAGCGCCGTGCCGATGGCCAGGGCGGCTCGCAGGAGATTGCCGTGGAGCAGCACCTGGCGTCGGCGCCAGCGGTCCAGCAGGACTCCGGCGAACGGGCCCAACAGCGAATAGGGCAGCAGAAGGACGGCCATGGCGGAGGCGATCGCCGCCGGTGAGGCCTGCTTCTCGGGCGAGAAGACGACGTACGTGGCGAGCGCGACCTGATAGACACCGTCGGCCGACTGGGACAGCAGCCGTACGGCCAGCAGACGGCGGAAATCGCGCAGACGCAGCAGGACGCGCAGATCACGCACAACAGGCATGCCGAACAGCCTCACACACCACACAGGCCCCCGGGTGGATTACCCGGGGGCCTGCGGAGAAGCGGAGTGCGGCTGCGGCGCGCTCAGCGCGCCGCGTCAGGCCTCGCTCAGCGCTCGACCTCGCCCTTGATGAACTTCTCGACGTTCTCCAGGGCCTCGTCGTCGAAGTACTGCACCGGCGGCGACTTCATGAAGTACGAGGACGCGGAGAGGATCGGGCCACCGATGCCGCGGTCCTTGGCGATCTTCGCGGCGCGCACGGCGTCGATGATGACACCCGCGGAGTTCGGGGAGTCCCACACCTCGAGCTTGTACTCGAGGTTCAGCGGGACGTCACCGAAGGCACGGCCCTCGAGGCGCACGTACGCCCACTTGCGGTCGTCCAGCCAGGCCACGTAGTCCGACGGGCCGATGTGGACGTTGTCGTCGCCCAGCTCGCGGTCGCGGATCTGCGAGGTGACGGACTGCGTCTTGGAGATCTTCTTGGACTCCAGGCGGTCACGCTCGAGCATGTTCTTGAAGTCCATGTTGCCGCCGACGTTCAGCTGCATGGTGCGCTCGAGGCGGACACCGCGGTCTTCGAAGAGCTTCGCCATCACACGGTGCGTGATGGTGGCGCCGACCTGCGACTTGATGTCGTCGCCGACGATCGGGACGCCCGCCTCGGTGAACTTGTCCGCCCACTCCTTGGTACCGGCGATGAAGACCGGCAGAGCGTTGACGAAGGCGACCTTGGCGTCGATGGCGCACTGCGCGTAGAACTTCGCCGCGTCCTCGGAGCCGACCGGCAGGTAGCAGACCAGGACGTCGACCTGCTTGTCCTTGAGGACCTGGACGATGTCGACCGGGGCCTCGGCGGACTCCTCGATGGTCTGGCGGTAGTACTTGCCCAGACCGTCGTAGGTGTGGCCGCGCTGGACGGTGACACCCGTGGACGGCACGTCGCAGATCTTGATGGTGTTGTTCTCGCTGGCGCCGATGGCGTCCGCGAGGTCGAGGCCGACCTTCTTCGCGTCGACGTCGAACGCGGCCACGAACTCCACATCACCGACGTGGTAGTCGCCGAACTGCACGTGCATCAGACCCGGCACGCGGCCGTTCGGGTCGGCGTCCTTGTAGTACTCGACGCCCTGAACCAGCGAGGCGGCGCAGTTGCCCACGCCTACGATGGCTACGCGAACCGAACCCATTCCGGTTGCTCCCTGTTTGTACTCGACAAAGCCCTGCGGAGTGCAGAGCTCACTTGGCGGTGTCATCGGACGGATCCGGCCGGGAGGAACCCCGGTGCCGGGGCAGGCCGTCCGTATCCCCGGTTGTGTCCTGCGCGGCGGAGCCGTTGCGCTGGTCGCGCCCGGCCCGCTCGCTCTCGATCAGCTCGTTCAGCCAGCGGACCTCACGCTCCACCGACTCCATGCCGTGACGCTGGAGCTCGAGGGTGTAGTCGTCCAGCCGCTCGCGGGTACGGGCCAGGGAGGCGCGCATCTTCTCGAGGCGCTCCTCCAGCCGGCTGCGGCGGCCTTCCAGCACCCGCATGCGCACGTCCCGCGAGGTCTGCCCGAAGAACGCGAAGCGGGCGGCGAAGTGCTCGTCCTCCCACGCGTCCGGGCCGGTGTGGGCGAGGAGCTCTTCGAAGTGCTCCTTGCCTTCCGCCGTCAGCCGATAGACGATCTTCGCCCGGCGACCGGCCAGTGATGCCGCGCGGGCATCCTCCGGAGCGCTGCCGGGCTCCTCGATCAACCATCCGTTGGCGACCAGAGTCTTCAGGCAGGGGTAGAGGGTGCCGTAGCTGAACGCACGGAACACCCCGAGTGAGGTGTTGAGGCGTTTGCGCAGCTCATAGCCGTGCATCGGAGACTCGCGGAGCAGGCCGAGGACGGCGAACTCAAGGATGCCGGAGCGTCTGCTCATTTCTCGCCTCCTTGGTCCTCTACGTCCCTTATGCCGAGCTGATGTATCGACTCGATACATCCAGACGATAGAACGAGCGTCCTGTTGCGACAAGAGGGGGCACGGTGAACGAGGTCACATCACTGATTCGTGGGACAGAACCCGCCTGATTTGGAGTGAACATCCCCAGTGGGCGGGATTTGGCCGTGCGTAGTCTGTGCGCCATGCAGACCACCGGGAACCGTGTGACGTCGTCAGACGTCCTCGTCCTGGATGCAGTGCGCCCGGTTGCTCAGGGGGGCCCGGATCGCGCATCGGGGGGAACGGAAGCCACCTGCCGCTTTCAGGCGATAGCGCCTGCCCGAGGAGTAGTCGTTCGATGAGCGAGCATCGTCGCAAGCCGCCGCAGTCCCAGGGCGGCGGACGGGCCGCGTCCCGGCGCGCGGCGCAGCAGCCGGGTGCCGGCCGCCGCGCCGCACCGCCGGGGGGCGCGGCCGAGCCCGGCCATGGCCGCATGGCCGAGCCGCAGTACACAAGCAGGGCCGAAGCGCGGCGCGGGGCGCAGCGTGGTGATAGCGCCACCGGGCGCAGACGCCCGGCCCCGGGGGCCGGCGGAGCGGGCCGGGGGCGGCGGGACGGCGGCCGCCCGGCCAAGAAGCGGTTCATCGACTACCCGCGTGCGGGCAAGGTCGGGGCGCGGCGCTGGTTGCCGTCCTGGAAGCTGGTCACCGGGCTGTGCATCGCGTTTCTCGGGTTGATCATCGGTGTGGTCGGCATCGCGCTGCTGATCGTGCAGGTGCCGACGGCGCGGGCCGCCTCGACCGTCCAGAAGAACGTCTATTACTGGGCGGACGGCGACCAGATGGTCGTGGCCGGTGGTGGTGAGCTCAACCGTCAGATCGTGCCGATCGCCAAGATTCCCGAGGCGATGCAGAACGCGGTGGTCTCGGCCGAGAACGCCACGTTCTGGGAGGACCAGGGCGTCGACCCGATGGGTATCGCCCGGGCCGTGGTCAAGATGGCTCAGGGCGGTGAGACGCAGAGTGGTTCGACGATCACCCAGCAGTTCGTGAAGAACACCTACCTCAGCCAGGACCAGACGCTGACGCGTAAGGCCACCGAGCTGCTGATCTCGATAAAGGTGGGGGCGACCGAGGACAAGAGCAAGATCCTCGAGGGCTACCTCAACACGGCCTACTACGGGCGAGGCGCCTACGGTATCCAGGCCGCCGCGCGGGCCTATTACAACAAGGACTGCACGGAGCTGAACGCGAGCGAGAGCGCGTTCCTGGCGGCCACCTTGAACGGTCCCAACCTCTACGACCCGTACGGCGGTCAGGGCCCCGCGGCCACTCCGGAGAAGAACACGAAGCGGGCCACGGACCGCTGGAAGTGGACGCTGGACCGAGAGGTCGAGGTCAGCCACAAGTACCTGTCGCCGGAAGAGCGCGACAAGTGGGTCGCGAAGGGCTTCCCGAAGCCCCAGCCGCCCAAGCCGGCGACCAACCGGGCCGGGCAGATCGGCTATCTGACCAGCCTCGCCGACAACTACATCGTCGCGCACTCCAATCTCAGCAAGGCCCAGTTGGACAAGGGTGGATTCCAGATCCACACCACGTTCGACAAGAAGAAAGTGAACGCGCTGGCCAAGTCGGTGGCGGACGTCCGCAAGGCCAACATCAAGCCGAACGCGCGCGAGGTCGACAAGCACGTGCAGTTCGGCGGGGCGTCCGTGGAGCCCAAGACGGGCAAGATCGTCGCCATTTACGGCGGTGAGAACGCGCTCGAGCACTTCACCAACAACGCCGACTACACCGGTGTCCAGGTGGGTTCGACGTTCAAGCCCTTCGTCCTGGCCGCCGCGATGACGCACGGAAAGCGCAATCCGGGCCTCGGCTCGCACCAGACCGATTCCCAGCGCACGGTCGTCTCGCCGGACAGCATCTACAACGGCGACAACAAGCTGACGCTGCGGGACTACAACGGCCAGATCTGGCACGACCAGAACGGCAGCGAGTGGCATCAGCGGAACGACGGTGACGAGGACAAGGGACTCGTCACGTTGCGTACCGCCATGCAGTACTCGGTGAACACCCCCTTCATCCAGCTCGGCATGGACGTCGGCACCGACCTGGTGAAGGAATCGGCGGTCAAGGCGGGTCTGGACGAGGACCAGCTGGCCTCCCTTTCCCCGACCTTCTCCCTCGGTACGTCGGCGCCCAGTGCGATCCGGCTGGCGGGCTCCTACGCGACCTTCGCCGCGAGCGGGAAGCAGATCGACCCCTATTCGGTCGAGAAGGTGGAGAAGGACGGCAAGCCGCTCTACAAGCACGAGACGGAGAGTGCACAGGCCTTCGACGCGAATGTGGCGAACAACGTCACAGACGTGCTGAGGACGGTCGTGCAGGACGGCACAGGTACCGCGGCGCAGCTCGGTGACCGCCCGGTGGCGGGCAAGACGGGTACGACCGATGAGAACCGGTCGGCCTGGTTCGCCGGCTACACCCCGCAGCTGTCCACCGCGATCGGCATGTATCGCGTCAACCCCAACGCGAAGAAGCAGGAATTCCTGTCGATGCGCGGTGTGGGTGGCAAGCCGACGATCCACGGTGCCTCGTTCCCGGCCGAGATCTGGGCCGATTACATGGGCAAGGCGCTGAAGGGGAAGCCGATCGAGCAGTTCGAACCGGCGCAGCCGATCGGAAAGAAGATCTTCGGAGACGGCGCGAGCCCCTCCCCCAGCCCGACCCCGTCGACGTCCGCGTCGCCGACCCCGTCGAAGTCGGCGTCGCCGACCCCGTCGAAGACCCCGAGCAAGTCCCCGTCGCCGAGCAGGTCCTGCCACCCGCTCGACCCGCGGTGCAAGCCCGGTGGCTCCGGTGGCCCGGGGGGCGGCAACGGAGGCGCGTCGGGCGGTCCCGGTGGTCCGGGCGGGACGGGCACTCCGGGTGAGTCCCCGGAGCCGGATCCGACCCGGGGCCGGCCGGGCGGGCTGTTCGGCGGTCCGGGCGATTAGGCCGACCTGCCGGTACACCCATCCGGAGTGATCTTTTTCGAGGGCCGTCCCGCGTTCGCGCGGGGCGGCCCTCGAGGTTATCCACAGGCTCCGACGGGTGACAGGCTCTTACGGCAGGATGTCCGCATGAGGAGCGTGCGGGACGACGAGCAGGTACGGCCCACCGTCGAGGACGAGGTGGCCGCCGCCGGCAGTGAGCTCATCGGCGGGCCGGCCGGGCGGCGTGCCCTGACCGGCCTGGGCTGGTGGACGCCGGTCCGGGTGATCGCGCTGGTCGCGCTCGGCATGTTCGCGCTCGGCATGGTGCAGAAGCTGCCCTGCTACAACTACGGCTGGTTCTACGGCGCCACCACCCAGTACACCCACGCCTGCTACTCCGACATCCCCCACCTCTACAGCGGTCGCGGCTTCGATCTCGGGCTCATCCCGTATTTCGACAAGATCCCCCAGACCGTCTCCGGTGGCATGGACTATCTGGAGTACCCGGTCCTCACCGGGTTGTTCATGGAGATCGCCGCCCGGCTCACCCCGGGGGGCGGGAGCATCCAGCACCGCGAGCAGCTCTATTGGCTGGTCAACGCCGGCATGCTGATGGCCTGCACCGCGGTGATCGCCCTCTGTACGGCCCGGACGCACCGCCGCCGCCCCTGGGACGCCCTCCTGGTCGCCCTCGCGCCGGCCTTCGCCCTCACGGCCACCATCAACTGGGATCTGTTCGCGGTCGCCCTCACGGCCGCCGCGATGCTGATGTGGTCACGCGGGCGGGCCCTCGGGGCGGGCATCCTGATCGGTCTGGCCGCCGCGGCGAAGCTGTATCCGGCGCTGCTGCTCGGGCCGCTGTTCATCCTGTGCTGGCGGGCCGGGCGCCACCGGGCGTTCCTCGGGGCCGTGTCCGGCGCGGTCGTGGCCTGGCTGGTGGTGAATCTGCCGGTCATGCTGACGCACGACGCGAGCGGCTTCCACATCCGCGAGGGCTGGGCGAAGTTCTACACCTTCAGCCAGGAGCGGCCGGTCGACTTCGGCTCGGTCTGGCTCTTCATCTCCCAGCGCACCGGGAATCCGCTGGATGACGCCAATACCTACGCCACGCTGCTGATGATCCTCGGCTGTCTGGGCCTGGGGGCCCTCGGGCTGTACGCGCCCAGGAGGCCGCGCTTCGCGCAGCTGGTCTTCCTGGTGGTGGCGCTCTTCATCCTGACCAACAAGGTCTATTCGCCGCAGTACGTGCTGTGGCTGATCCCGCTCGCGGCGCTGGCCCGCCCGAAGTGGCGTGACTTCCTCATCTGGCAGGCGTGCGAGGTCCTGTACTTCCTCGGCATCTGGTTCCACCTGGCCTACACGGGAAGCGGCGACAAGCACCAGGGGCTGCCCCTGGAGGGCTATCAACTGGCGATCGTGCTGCACCTGTTGGGCACGTTGTATCTGTGCGCCGTCGTCGTGCGCGACATCCTGCTGCCGGAGCGCGACGTCGTCCGGCGGGACGGCTCGGACGACCCCTCGGGCGGTGTGCTGGACGGGGCCCCGGACATATTCGTCCTCGGCTCCGCGCGCCGGGCTCGGCACGCGGAGACGCACGAAGGCACACGTGTCCAATGGGGTGCCGCGAGCCGCGAACCGTAGTCACGCGGCTCCGGCCCCCGCATCAGGGGGGTGGATCAGTGATCGAGCAGCCGGTCGAACTGGGTGGTGGTGTGCCGCAGGTGGGCCACCAGTTCGTCGCCGACCTGGGGGGCGGGGACGTCGCCGGGCACGAACAGGATGGAGACCTGCATGTGCGGGGGCTCCGCGAACCAGCGCTGCTTGCCCGCCCAGACGAAGGGCGAGAGGTTGCGGTTCATCGTCGCGAGCCCGGCCCTGGCGACGCCCTTGGCGCGCGGCATCATGCCGTGCAGTGCCTTCGGGGCCTCCAGGCCGACGCCGTGCGAGGTGCCGCCGGCCACCACGACGAGGTAGCCGTCGCCGGCCGCCTTCTGCTGGCGGTAGCCGAAGCGGTCGCCCTTGGCGACGGGCGTGACGTCCAGGACGGCACCCCGGTACTGGGTGGCGTCGTGGTCGCCGAGCCAGAGCCGGGTGCCGATGCGGGCGCGGAAGCGCGTCTGCGGGAACTGCTGCTGCAGATGGGCGAGTTCATCGGCCTTGAGGTGGCTGACGAACATGGTGTGCAGCGGCAGCCGCGCGTTGCGCAGTCGCTCCATCCAGCCTATGACCTCGCCGACGGCGTCGGTGCCGTCGGTGCGGTCCAGCGGGAGGTGGATGGCGAAGCCCTCCAGGCGCACGTCCTCGATGGCGGCGTACAGCTTGGGGAGGTCCTCCTCGCTGATGCCGTGGCGCTTCATGCTGCTCATGACCTCGACCACGACGCGGGCGCCCACGAGGCCGCGCACGCCGTCGACGGAGGAGACCGACCGGATGGCCCGGTCGGGCAGCGGCACCGGCTCCTCGCCGAGGCGGAACGGCGTCAGCACCAGCAGATCACCGCTGAAGAAGTCCTTGATGCGGGCCGCTTCGTAGGTCGTGCCGACGGCGAGTATGTCCGTCCCGAAGCGGGCGGCCTCGTCGGCCAGCCGCTCGTGGCCGAAGCCGTAGCCGTTGCCCTTGCAGACCGGGACTATCCCCGGGAACTGCTGAAGGACGGTCTGCTGGTGTGCCCGCCAACGCGCGGTGTCGACGTAGAGCGTGAGCGCCATGGCCGGTCCCGGAACCTTTCGCTGAGTCTGCTGTGTGACGTGGTCGTGTGTCTGACGGCGTTGCCCCGTGGCCCGGCGGACGGCCGGGCCGAAGGATCAGCGACGCGACATGTACATGTCGAGGGCCTTGTGCAGCAGCTTGTTGAGCGGGAAGTCCCACTCGCCGAGGTACTCCGCCGCCTGCCCGCCCGTGCCGACCTTGAACTGGATGAGGCCGAAGAGGTGGTCGCTCTCGTCGAGGGAGTCACCGATGCCGCGCAGGTCGTAGACGCTCGCCCCCAGGGCGTAGGCGTCGCGCAGCATGCGCCACTGCATCGCGTTCGACGGGCGGACCTCGCGCTTGTGGTTGGCGGAGGCGCCGTAGGAGTACCAGACGTGACCACCGACGATCAGCATCGTCGCCGCGGCGACCGCCTCGCCCTCGTGCACGGCGAAGTACAGCCGCATGCGGTTGGGGTCCTCGGTGTTGAGGGCGGTCCACATGCGCTGGAAGTAACTGAGCGGGCGCGGGCGGAACTTGTCGCGCTCGGCCGTGATCTCGTACAGGTGCTGCCAGGTCGCGAGGTCCTCGTAACCGCCCTGGACGACCTCGACGCCGGCCTTCTCGGCCTTCTTGATGTTGCGGCGCCACAGCTGGTTGAAGCCCTTGTGGACATCCTCCAGCGAGCGGTTCTCCAGCGGCACCTGGAAGACGTAGCGCGGCTGGACGTCACCGAAGCCGGCGCCGCCGTCCTCGCCCTGCTGCCAGCCCATGCGGCGCAGCTGGTCGGCGACCTCGAAGGCGCGGGGCTCGATGTGGGTGGCCTCGACGTCCCGCAGACGCTTGACGTCCGGGTCGGCGATGCCGGACTTGATGGCATTGGAGTCCCAGCGCCGGATGACGACGGGCGGGCCCATCTTCACGGAGAAGGCACCCTGCTGCTTCAGGTGGGCCAGCATGGGCCGCAGCCAGTCGTCGAGGTGCGGGGAGAACCAGTTGATGACCGGGCCCTCGGGCAGATAGGCCAGGTATCGCTTGATCTTGGGCAGCTGGCGGTACAGGACCAGACCGGCGCCGACGAGCCGGCCGGTCTTGTCGAACCAGCCCAGGCTTTCCGAGCGCCACTCCGCCTTTACATCCGCCCAGGCCGGGACCTGCATGTGGCTGGCCGCGGGCAGGCTCTGGATGTACGCCAGATGCTGCTCACGGCTAATGGTCCTCAGGGTCAGGCTCATGCGGGGCGCTCCTCGGCAGGTGTGTCCCCAGGGTCGGGGCTCCGGCTCTCGCGCCGAAGCCTACTGCGACAGGGGAGCGCCCCGGTTGGGCGTACTGCCGCATGGCTCTGTGCGCCCGCGCCTGTACCCGGAGTGCGGATACGGGCGGGGCGGGACCCACAGGGGCCGGCGCGGCCCCGCGGCTATCCGAGGACGCCGCCGAAGAGCCCGCCGTGCGCCATGCCCAGGAAGAAGCCGATGGCAGCGGCGCCGAGCCCGATGACCAACAGGAATCGCTCGCCCGTCGTGGCCGAGATGAACTGGCCCCAGGCCCCGGTGAGGATGCCGACCAGGCCGGTCCAGGAGCTGAGCAGGTGCAGATGGTGGAAGGCCGATGAGATGAAGGCGATCGCGCCGAGCACGACCGTCACGGCGACAAAGGTGTTCTCGACGGGGTGGGCCTTGCCGTCGCTGTTCAGCACGGAACCGAGCAGCGAGCGGGGGCCTTGTTGCGGTCGAGCATCCTGTGCCATGGGGATACCTCCTGTAGGCAGGCGGCGCACTGTAGCGCCGGTCACACCCGATGGGTCCAGATTGCGGTGCCGGGCGCCTGGATTTCAACCGGAAGCCGGAGTGCGGGTACTGTGTACCGTCTGCACCGGTGTCTGCCCAGACCAGCTTCGGTCTCCAGGGGCGACCCAGGGACTTCCGCTGATTGTCAGTGTCGGCCGATACCGTTGTTCACGCATCACGACCCTCCTGCCACGGAACGACCGTGGCCGCTGAGTCCAAAGGAGGTGGGTTCCACATGCGTCACTACGAGGTGATGGTCATCCTCGACCCCGATCTCGAGGAGCGCGCTGTCTCCCCGCTGATCGAGAACTTCCTCTCCGTCGTCCGTGAGGGCAACGGAAAGGTCGAGAAGGTCGACACCTGGGGCCGTCGTCGTCTCTCGTACGAGATCAAGAAGAAGCCCGAGGGCATCTACTCGGTCATCGACCTGCAGGCCACGCCTGCGGTCGTCAAGGAGCTCGACCGCCAGATGAACCTGAACGAGTCGGTCCTCCGGACCAAGGTCCTCCGTCCCGAGACCCACTGAACCCCAGCGGTTCAGAGGTAATCGGGCTGCATCGCAACGAGTAGCAAGCAGCCAGCAGCACACCCGCCGAGAGGTTCATCCATGGCAGGCGAGACCGTCATCACGGTCGTCGGCAATCTCGTCGACGACCCCGAGCTGCGCTTCACCCCGTCCGGTGCGGCGGTCGCGAAGTTCCGCGTCGCGTCCACTCCCCGCACCTTCGACCGCCAGACCAACGAGTGGAAGGACGGCGAGAGCCTCTTCCTCACGTGCTCGGTGTGGCGGCAGGCGGCGGAGAACGTCGCCGAGTCGCTTCAGCGCGGCATGCGCGTCATCGTGCAGGGCCGGCTCAAGCAGCGGTCCTACGAGGACCGCGAGGGCGTCAAGCGCACGGTCTACGAGCTCGACGTCGAAGAGGTCGGCGCCAGCCTGAAGAACGCCACGGCGAAGGTCACCAAGACCGCGGGTCGCGGTGGCCAGGGTGGCTTCGGCGGCGGCGGCGGTGGTGGCCAGCAGGGCGGCGGCTGGGGCAACAGCTCCGGCGGCGGCCAGCAGGGTGGCGGCGGTGCTCCCGCCGACGACCCGTGGGCGACCAGTGCTCCGTCCGGCAGCCAGCAGGGCGGCGGCGGCGGTGGCTGGGGCGGCGGCTCCGGCAACTCCGGCGGCGGCTACTCGGACGAGCCGCCCTTCTAGGTCCGCAAGGGCCCGGACCCCTTGTGGTCCGAGGGCGACAGCACAAAAACTTCTTGATCACACAGGAGAGAGACAATGGCGAAGCCGCCTCCGCGCAAGCCTAAGAAGAAGGTCTGCGCGTTCTGCAAGGACAAGACCGCTTACGTGGACTACAAGGACACGAACATGCTGCGGAAGTTCATTTCCGACCGCGGCAAGATCCGTGCCCGTCGCGTGACCGGCAACTGCACTCAGCACCAGCGTGACGTCGCCACGGCCGTGAAGAACAGCCGTGAGATGGCGCTGCTGCCCTACACCTCGTCCGCGCGATAAGGGAAGGGTGACCGAAAAATGAAGATCATCCTCACCCACGAGGTCTCCGGCCTCGGCACCGCCGGTGACGTCGTTGACGTCAAGGACGGCTACGCTCGCAACTACCTGGTCCCGCGTGGTTTCGCGATCCGCTGGACCAAGGGTGGCGAGAAGGACGTCGCGCAGATCCGTCGTGGTCGCAAGATCCGCGAGATCGCGACGATCGAGCAGGCCAACGAGGTCAAGGGCCAGCTCGAGGGCGTCAAGGTCAACCTTGGCACCCGCGCCGGCGACGCCGGCCGTCTGTTCGGCTCCGTCACCCCCGCCGACATCGCTGCGGCGATCGAGGCTTCGGGTGGCCCGAAGGTCGACAAGCGTCGTGTCGAGGTGGGCTCGCCCATCAAGACCCTGGGCTCGCACCAGGTGACCGTGCGTCTGCACGCCGACGTTGTCGCCAAGGTCAACATCGACGTCGTCGCCGCCTGATAGCTGCGATCGACTGAGTCGATGGAAGGGCCGCACCCCCTCGGGGGTGCGGCCCTTCGCCGTTGGGGGCCCTGGCTTCGGGCGGGGGGGGGCAGGTGCCCCCTGGAGTACGGCCAGGCCTAACGGACCGCGCCCGTGACGAGCCAGCGGCCGGAGCGGGTGCGGGTCCACAGGGTCAGCATGCGGACCGTCATCATCAGCGTCATCGCCCACCACAGTGCCGTCAGCCCGCCGCCGAACGTGGGGACGAGCAGCGCGACGGGGGCGAACGTGGCGAGGACCAGCAGCATCGCCCAGGCGAGGTAGGGGCCGTCGCCGGCGCCCATCAGGACGCCGTCCAGGATGAACACCACGCCCGCGATGGGCTGGCTGATCGCCACGACCAGGAGCGCGGGAAGCAGCGCGTCCTTGACGGCCGGGTCGGAAGTGAACAGCGGGACGAACACCGGCCGTGAGACCACGACCAGCAGACCGAGCACCACCCCCGCGCCGATGCCCCACTGCACCATGCGGCGGCAGACGGCACGCGCCCCGTCGGGGTCGTCCGCCCCCAGATAGCGCCCTATGATCGCCTGCCCCGCTATGGCGATGGCGTCCAGCGCGAAGGCCAGCAGGCTCCACAGGGTCAGCACGATCTGGTGGGCGGCGATGTCGGTGTCGCCCAGCCGGGCCGCGACCGCCGTGGCGATCATGAGGACCGCGCGCAGCGACAGGGTGCGGACGAGCAGCGGCACCCCCGCCTGGGCGCAGGCCCTTATCCCGGCTGCGTCGGGGCGCAGCGAGGCGCCGTGGCGTCGTGCGCCGCGCACGACGACGGCGAGGTAGACGGCGGCCATGGCGCACTGGGCGATGACCGTGCCCCATGCGGAGCCGGCGATGCCGAGGCCGGCGCCGTACACGAGGAGGACGTTGAGCGCGGCGTTGGCGGTGAAGCCGCCGACGGCGACGTACAGCGGGGTCCTGGTGTCCTGCAGGCCGCGCAGCACGCCGGTGGCGGCGAGCACGACGAGCATGGCGGGGATGCCGAGCGAGCTCACGCGCAGATAGGTCGTGGCGTAGGGGGCGGCCGTCGGTGAGGCGCCGAAGAGGTCCACCAGCGCGGGGGCGCAGGGCAGGACGACGGCGATGACCGCGGCGCCGAGCAGGAGGGCGAGCCAGATGCCGTCCATGCCCTGGCGGATGGCGGCGGGGAGGTCCCCGGCGCCGACCCGGCGGGCGACGGCGGCGGTGGTGGCGTAGGCGAGGAAGACGAAGACGCTGACGGCCGTCGTCAGCAGTGCCGCGGCGACACCGAGTCCGGCGAGCTGCGGGGTGCCCAGGTGGCCCACGACGGCGCTGTCGGCCATCACGAAGAGGGGCTCCGCGACGAGGGCGGCGAAGGCCGGCACGGCCAGGGCGACGATCTCGCGGTCGTGCCGGCGGGGGCCGCGCCGGTCGCGTATGTGGGCCTCGGTCATGGGCCTATGTGGGGCTGGGTCATGGGCCCCAATGTAATCTTCCACAGGTAATCGGTGCAACTGTCCTGTGGCCCTTACCGTTCGCTGCTGTGGGTGATCTTCTCTGCGCCGTTTGTCGTGATCTTCGGCCAGCCGGGAAAGTTTTTCTCCTCAACAGCCGGTGGATGGCAAACGTGCAGGTCAGAGGGGTGAACGCCAAGTGATTGTGTGTTTGTCCACAGTGGTTTCCCCCGCCCCGTGCACAGGTTCCACGGACTTCTCCACAGGATGGGGGCCTTCATCCACATGCCCTGTGGATAACCAGATTGGCTGACGGTGCCCGCGGCCCTACCGTGGACCGGCGCCCAGCGTCTGTTCCTGCCTCGGAAGCCCCGCGAGACCGGCACGAACTCGACGCGGCATTACCGGAGTCGGGCGTCCTAATTGTCAGAGCCGTGCCGTAAGAAAGAGTGGCACGGCGAGGTCCGCGTCGCGGACGGGAGGAGGTGGCAGGGTGAGCATCCCCGAGCCCATGGACGACCCCTGGGCGGACGCCGGCCCCAGCGACCGGCTCCCGGTCTCCCGCCCCCGCCGCGGCGACGGCGGCGGCCGCCGTGACCAGTCCGCGCAGCACGACCGCGGTGGCGACGACGGCGGCTCCTGGTCCTCCCAGGGCGGCTTCGAGCGCGTCCCCCCGCAGGACCTCGACGCCGAGCAGTCCGTCCTCGGCGGCATGCTGCTCTCCAAGGACGCCATCGCCGACGTCGTCGAGGTCCTCAAGGGCAACGACTTCTACCGCCCGGCGCACGAGACCGTCTACCAGGCCATCCTCGACCTCTACGCCAAGGGCGAGCCCGCCGACCCCATCACCGTCGCGGCCGAGCTGACCAAGCGCGGCGAGATCACCCGCGTCGGCGGCGCCGCGTATCTGCACACCCTGGTCCAGTCCGTCCCGACCGCGGCCAACGCCGAGTACTACGCCGAGATCGTCCACGAGCGGGCCGTGCTGCGCCGCCTGGTCGAGGCGGGCACGCGGATCACGCAGATGGGATACGCGGCCGACGGCGACGTCGATGACATCGTCAACAAGGCCCAGGCCGAGGTCTACGCGGTCACCGAGCAGCGCACCAGCGAGGACTATCTGCCGCTGGGCGACATCATGGAGGGCGCGCTCGACGAGATCGAGGCCATCGGTTCGCGCAGCGGCCAGATGTCCGGCGTCCCCACCGGCTTCACCGACCTCGACTCCCTGACGAACGGCCTGCACCCCGGCCAGATGATCGTCATCGCCGCCCGTCCCGCCATGGGTAAGTCCACCCTCGCGCTGGACTTCGCCCGCGCCTGCTCGATCAAGAACAATCTGCCGAGCGTGATCTTCTCGCTCGAAATGGGCCGCAACGAGATCGCGATGCGTCTGCTGTCCGCCGAGGCCCGGGTGGCCCTGCACCACATGCGCTCCGGCTCCATGACCGACGAGGACTGGACGCGCCTCGCCCGCCGGATGCCGGACGTCTCCACCGCCCCGCTCTACATCGACGACTCCCCGAACCTGTCGATGATGGAGATCCGCGCCAAGTGCCGCCGGCTCAAGCAGCGCGCCGGTATCAAGCTCGTGATCATCGACTATCTCCAGCTGATGCAGGCCGGTGGCGCCAAGCGCGCCGAGAGCCGCCAGCAAGAGGTCTCGGACATGTCGCGAAACCTCAAGCTGCTGGCCAAGGAGCTGGAGCTGCCGGTCATCGCTCTGTCCCAGCTGAACCGTGGTCCCGAGCAGCGCACGGACAAGAAGCCGATGGTCTCCGACCTCCGTGAGTCGGGCTCCATCGAGCAGGACGCCGACATGGTCATCCTTCTCCACCGCGAGGACGCGTACGAGAAAGAGTCACCGCGCGCCGGTGAGGCGGACATCATCGTCGGCAAGCACCGAAACGGTCCGACGGCCACGATCACGGTGGCCTTCCAGGGCCACTACTCCCGCTTCGTGGACATGGCGGGGGCCTGACCGGGGCCTGCTTCCTCCTCGGGCGCTGAGGCGCTCGGTTCGGGCTTGGTGTGCAGGACCGCGCGGGCCTGCTCCGCGGCGCGGGCGGTGCTTTCGCTGACGAAGTCGAGGAAGCGGGCGATGTTCTCCAGGCGGGCGCCGGCCGGGGTGCCGGGGCCGAGGACGCCCACGCCCTGCTGTGCGATCCCGACGATGTGGGCGATGGCCTGGGCGCTGGCCATCATCGAGCGGTACATGATGTCGTCGTCGACGACGTAGCGCTCGCGGCGGCGCTCGTCGCGCTCCCGGCGGACCATGCCCTGGCCCTCGAGGAACGTGATCGCCTTGGAGACGGACGCCGGGCTGACCTGAAGGCGCTGGACGAGCTCGGCCGCGGTGAGGCTGCCGGTGTCGGTGATGACGAGGCAGGCCAGCACCCGGGACATCATCGTGGGCATGCCCGAAGCCATCATGACCGTGGTGAACACCTCCTGGTACTCCCGCACGGCGTCGGCGTCGCGCCCGTATGCCTGAGGGAGCACCTCCGGCCCCCGGGGCGCGGTCGGCCTGCGCCGCTGGGTGCGGCGCTCGGTCGCGCGGTGGGCCAGGTCGGCGCGGTAGGAGGTGGGGCCGCCGTTGCGCATCACCTCGCGCGTGACCGTGGAGGTCGGGCGGTCGAGACGCCGGGCGATCTCCGCGTAGGCGAGGCCGTCGGCCAGCCCCAGCGCGATCTGCTGGCGTTCCTGCTGAGTGAGCCTGCCTCCCGGCATCGGGGTCTCCTTCGTGCTCCTTGGGGCCGCCAGCATAGCGTTCACTCCCAATCCATTGCAACGTTCGTGCGGCTGACGTTGCATTAAATTCAGCAGCATTGCAATGAAATAACTGCTCTGACCTGCATAGATACCGATTCTGTGCAACGAAGGTGTTGAGCGTTCTGCGAATGCAACGTAGCTTTTCCCTCATCGGAAAGAGCAACAGCAACTCGAAGGAGCGCACGATGCAGAAGTTCGCCACCACCGCCCCGGTCGCCGCCGTCCTCGACATCCCCGCCGGGCGGGTGCAGTTCATCGCCGCCGACCGCGCCGACACCGTGGTCGAGGTCCGGCCCGCGAACGCCTCGAAGGGCAGCGACGTGAAGGCCGCGGAGCAGACCACGGTCGACTACCGCGACGGCGTCCTGCGGATCGAGGGCGCACCGGCGAAGAACCGGATCCTCGGCCAGTCCGGATCCGTGGAGGTGACCGTCCAGCTGCCCGCCGGCTCCCGCATCGAGGCGAAGACGGCCCGTGCCGACTTCCGGGGCGTCGGCCGGCTCGGCGACGTCGCCTTCGAGGGCGCGCAGGGCACGGTCAAGATCGACGAGGCCGCGAGCGCCCGCCTCACCCTCCTCGCCGGCGACATCTCCGTCGGCCGTCTGGGTGGCCCCGCGGAGATCAGCACGCAGAAGGGCGACCTCCACATCGCCGAGGCCCAGCGCGGCACGGTGACGCTGCGCACCGAGCACGGTCAGATCTCGGTCGGCGCCGCCCGCGGGGTCTCCGCCTCCCTGGACGCCGGCACCACCTACGGCCGGATCCACAACGCGCTCCACAACACCGACGGCGCCGCCGCCGGCCTGAGCATCCACGCGACCACCGCCTACGGCGACGTCACCGCCCGCAGCCTGTAACCCGCGACGCGTAAGGAGTGCCTCTCATGACCAACCTGGCCATCGTGGCGAACGGGCTGCGCAAGTCCTACGGCGACAAGATCGTGCTCGACGGTGTCGACCTGGCTGTCCCCGAAGGAACGATCTTCTCCCTGCTCGGCCCGAACGGCGCCGGCAAGACCACCGCCGTGAAGATCCTCTCCACCCTCGTCTCCGCCGATCCGGGCACCGGCGGCATTCACATCGGCGGCCACGACCTGGCCGCCGATCCCCAGGCGGTGCGTGCCGCGATCGGTGTCACCGGTCAGTTCTCCGCTGTGGACGGTTTGATCACGGGGGAGGAGAACATGCTCCTGATGGCGGATCTGCATCATCTGTCGAGGCGTGAGGGGCGGCGGGTCGCCGCTGAACTGCTGGAGCGCTTCGATCTGGTGGAGGCGGCGAGGAAGCCCGCCTCCACGTACTCCGGTGGGATGAAGCGGCGTCTGGACATCGCCATGACGCTGGTCGGCAGCCCGCGGATCATCTTCCTCGACGAGCCGACCACCGGCCTCGACCCGCGCTCCCGCCACAACATGTGGCAGATCATCCGCGAGCTGGTCTCCGACGGGGTGACGGTCTTCCTCACCACCCAGTACCTGGAGGAGGCCGACCAGCTCGCGGACCGTATCGCGGTGCTGAACGACGGCAGGATCGCGGCTGAGGGGACCGCCGCCGAGCTGAAGCGGCTCATCCCCGGCGGGCATGTGCGGCTGCGGTTCGCCGACCCGGCCGCCTACCGGTCCGCCGCCACCGCCCTGCGCGAGGTCACCCGGGACGACGACGCCCTGGCCCTGCAGATCCCCAGCGACGGCAGCCAGCGCGAACTGCGCTCCCTCCTCGACTGGCTCGACGCCGCCGGCATCGAGGCCGACGAACTGACCGTCCACACCCCCGACCTCGACGACGTCTTCTTCGCCCTCACCGGCCCCGACCGGACCGCACAGCCCAAGGAGGCCCTGCGATGAGCTCCCTCACCCTCGCCGTACGCGACTCGTCCACCATGCTGCGCCGCAACCTCCTGCACGCGCGCCGCTATCCCTCCCTCACCCTCAACCTGCTGCTCACGCCGATCATGCTGCTGCTGCTCTTCGTCTACGTATTCGGCGACGTGATGAGCGCGGGCATAGGGGGCGGTGGCCGCTCCGACTACATCGCCTACCTCGTGCCGGGTCTGCTGCTGATGACCATCGGCAGCACCACGATCGGCACCGCGGTGTCCGTCTCCAACGACATGACCGAGGGCATCATCGCCCGCTTCCGCACGATGGCGATCCACCGCGGCTCCGTCCTCATCGGACACGTCATCGGCAGCGTGCTGCAGTCCATCGCCAGCGTGCTCCTCGTGGGCGCCGTCGCCGTCGCCATCGGCTTCCGCTCCACCAACGCCACACCCCTGGAATGGCTGGCGGCCTTCGGACTGCTCGTCCTCTTCGCCGTCGCACTCACCTGGATCGCCGTCGGCATGGGCCTGATCAGCCCCAACGCCGAAGCCGCCAGCAACAACGCCCTGCCACTGATCCTCCTGCCGCTGCTGTCCAGCGCCTTCGTCCCCGTCGACGGAATGCCCAGCTGGTTCCAACCCATCGCCGAATACCAGCCCTTCACCCCCGCCATCGAAACCCTGCGCGGGCTGCTCCTGGGCACCGAGATCGGCCACAACGGATGGCTCGCCCTCGCCTGGTGCGTAGGCCTCGCGGTGCTCGGCTACTTCTGGTCGGCCGCGAAGTTCAACAGCGACCCGAAGTGACCGAGCGTCTCACCGGCGAGGAATCGGGTACCTCACCGGCTCAGCCGGGCGGCCCTGGCCGCGCGTTGCGCGAAGACCTCCTCGCGACGGTCCGCCATCTGCCGCAGGGCGTCCTTGCGGTCCCGCTTGGACAGCCGGTCGAGATACGTGTGGCCCAAGAGATGGTCGGTCTCGTGCTGCAGGCACCGCGCGAAGTAGCCCGTGCCCTCGATGACGACGGGGTCGCCGTCCTTGTCGAGCCCGCGGACGACGGCGCGGTCGGTGCGGGGGACCGTCATGGTGGCCCCGGGCACGGACAGACAGCCCTCGAAGTCGTCGACGAGCCGGCGGCTGCCCGGCTCGGGCAGATCGAGAACCGGGTTGATGATGTGGCCGACATGCCGGATCCCCTCCTCGTCCGGGCAGTCGTACACGAAGAGCCGCAGGTCGACCCCCACTTGATTGGCAGCCAGGCCGGCACCGTCGGCCACGCGCATCGTCAGGAACATGTCGTCGATCAACGCCGACAGTTCCGGAGTCCCGAACTCGGTCACCTCCTGGCACGCACGGCTCAGGATCTCCTCACCCACCACCGTGACCCGGCGCACCGCACCGCGCTCCGCCTCCGGTGGCAGATCGGGATACGCGTCGATCGGCAGGCCCTGTAACCGGACTCGCCGGTCCACGGGACGGGACGGATCGTGACGAACTGGCATCGCTGTCTCCCCTTCTGCGCACGCCGCAAGCAAGGCCCCCTTGCCAAGGCCTTTGCAAAGTAGCAGGCTTTGCAAAGTGACTGAAGACGACCTCAATGCTCCGCCCGGACAGCCCCGGGACACCGGCGACGCACTGCGCGAGCACGACATCCGTACGGCCCTGCTGGACCTGTTGGCCGAGGTCGGCACCGTCACGGCGACCGAAGCCGCCGCCCGGCTCGGCTACAGCTCCGGACTCTGCTCGTTCCACCTCCGGCAGCTCGCGCGCCACGGGCACATCGAGGAAGCCCCGCACAGCGGGGGGCGCGCACGCCCCTGGCGCCTGAGGCAGCACGACCCCTCCGCCGATGGGCCCGCGGAGGAGCAGTTCGGCGACTTGGCCCGAGGGCTGGAGGACGAGAGCTGGCAGCGCTGGCTCGCCCGACGCGACCAGGCGCCGGCCGAATGGCGCCACGACGAGGCCTTCAGTGCCGTCGCCTATCTGACCCCCGAGGAAATGAGCCGGGTCGCGGATGCCGTCCGACGGGCGCTCGCCCCCTACCGGGACCGTGAGCAGCGCCCCTTGGCCCGGCCGGACGATGCCCGGCCGGTGGCTCTCATCACCCGGCTGTTCCCGCTGCTTCCCGACGCGGCGGACGGGACGGGCCGGTAGCCCGGCCGCTCAGCCGCGCGGGTGGATGTGCAGCTCCAGCCCGGCCGTCCCCTCGGCCTCGACGCCCGGCAGCAGCCGCATGTCGTGGTCGTAGTCGCCGCCGACGAGCGAACGGAACGGGACCGGCGCGTCCGTGAAGAGCCCGTCGAGCCGGCGCCCGTACTCCCGCTTCGCCGCCTCGAACCGCTCCTTCGGCAGCTCGTTGGCGCCGTACACCGCGAACGGTTCGAGCGGCGTCATGCCGGTGAACCAGAACAGGCCGTGCTGCACCGGGTGGAGGACGTCCGTCAGCCGGCCGTGGATGCCCCGGTCGGAGAACGACGACTCCCGCGCGCCGGCCGTCACCGACACCAGCGCACGCCGTCCCCCCAGGGCGCCCTCGCTGTAGGGCGGCCCGACGGCCGGGCCGTGCGCGAAGCCGTAGGTGAATACCCGGTCGAACCAGCCCTTGAGTATCGCGGGCATGGCGAACCACCACAGCGGGAACTGCAGGATCACCGCGTCCGACCAGCGCACCTTCTCCTGCTCGGCCGCGATGTCGGACGCCAGTCGGCCCGCCGACGTGGCCCGCTCGTGGGCGGCCAGCACGTGCAGCCGCTGGTCCGCCGGGTGGTCGAGGGTGTCGTCGGCGTCCAGTACCGCCTTCCACTTCATCGCATGGAGGTCCGACACCCGTACCTCGTGCCCCGCCGCGCGCAGGTGCCGGGCCGCGAAGGTGGTGAGGGCGGCGTTGAGCGAACGGGGGTCGGGGTGGGCGCTGACGACGAGGATCTTCTTCTGCCGCTGCGGCGTGGCTTCGTTCATGCCGCCACGTTCTCCCGGGCGCGGCCGGGCAGCCAGCACCCTGGCGGGCGGCGGAACGGCAGTCCTGGTACTGCGGGGGCCACCCATACTTGAGCCCATGGACGGCTTGGACAACCGCGTCGAGAACGGCGGCGGTACCGACGGGACCGGTGGCACCGGGCGGGCGCTCGGCGACTTTCTGCGCGCCCGCAGGGGGCGCGTCGCGCCGGAACACGTCGGGCTCACCGGCGGCCGTCGCCGACGGGTGCGCGGGCTGCGCCGCGAGGAGTTGGCCCAGCTCGCGGGGATCAGTGTGGACTACTACGTGCGTCTTGAGCAGGGCCGGGCCACCCAGCCGTCCCCCGAGGTGCTCGACGCGCTCGCCGGGGCGCTCGGCCTCGACGCGGCGGAGCGCGGCCACCTCGCCACCCTGACCGGCGCCCGGCACGGCCCCGCGCCCAGGGCCCGGGTCAGCCCCCTGCTGCGGCGGATCCTGGACGCCATGACCGACCTGCCGGCTTTCGCGACGGACCACCGCCTCGACGTGGTGGCCTGGAACGATCTGGGCTCCGAACTGATCGGCGGCCTGACCGGTCCGGACCACCGCGACCGGAACAACGCCAGGTTCCTCTTCCTCGACCCCGCCTCCCGTCTCGTCCACCCCGAGTGGGAGGACAGGGCGGCGGAGGCCGTGGGCCAGCTTCGGGTCGCGGCGGGGCGCTACCCCGACGACGTGGAGCTGGCCGGGATCGTCGCCGAACTGGGCGAGCGCAGTGCCGAGTTCCGGCGGATCTGGGACAGCGGCGAGATCGTGATGTGCGCGGCGGGCCGCAAGCGGCTGCGGCACCCGGTGGCCGGACTGCTCACCCTGGACTTCGAGACGCTGCACGTGCCCGCCGCGCCCGGTGAGACGGGCCTGGTGGTGCATGTGTTCAGTGCCCAGGAGGGCAGCCCGGAGGCCGCCGCCCTCGCCCGGCTGGCCCCGGCCGCGGCGGCGGTGGCCGCCCGGCCGTAGCCGGGTGCCCCCCGTCGGCCGGCCTCGCCCGTCGGTCCCGAGGGCCGTCAGCGGGGGACGAGCCAGGGGAGCTCGTCCGCCAGGTCCTGGCGGAGACGGCGCTTGGGGCGGGCGCCCACGACGGATGTCACGGGCTCGCCCGCGCGGAAGAGGACGAGGGTGGGCATGGACAGGACGCCGTAGGCGGCCTGGGTGGCCGGGTTGGCGTCCACGTCGAGCTCCACGATCTTCAGGCGCCCGGCCTCCTCCACCGCCAGTTCCGCGAGAACGGGTGCGATCATGCGGCAGGGCCCGCACCAGGCGGCGGTGAATTCGACGAGTACGGGCAGTTCGGAGGCCAGCACCTCGGCCGCGAACGTGGCGTCGGTGACCGAAGTGACGGGTGGGTGTGTTGCCGTGCTGGTCATGGCTTGGTGCTCCCTGGTTCGGTGTCGGGCGGGGTGAAGGCGCAGCGGGGCGGCGGGCCGCCCGGAATATCGGCTTCCGATTGCAGTGCGGCGCGGGCCGATTCGGCGCGGGCCAGCTGGGCGCCGACCTCGGCCCGTACGCGCTGGAGGTGCTCGATGCAGTCGTCGAGCTCCGCGAGCTTGCGGCGGTAGACCTCCAGCGAGGCCGGGCAGGAGTCGCCGGCCGGGTGGCCGGCCCGTAGGCATTCCACGAACGGCCGGGTCTCCTCCAGGCCGAAGCCGAAGTCCGCCAGCGTGCGGATCTGCCGCAGAAGGCGCAGATCCTCCTCGTCGTAGGTGCGGTAGCCGTTGCCGGTGCGGCGGGCGGGCAGGAGTCCCAGGGACTCGTAGTGCCGCAGGGTGCGGGTGGTGATGCCCGCCTGTTGGGCCAGTTCCCCGATGCGCATGGGCATGACCGTAGACCTTGACGTCGGCGTCAAGGCCAGCCCGCGGCAGGGACCCGGCGCGGCCGGTACGGCGGCCGTACAAAACCCCTTTGGGCGGTCCGGCGGGCCCTGGCTAGGGTGCGGGACATGACCTCCCCGTACGAAGTACCAGCCTCGAAGGAGCAGTTCGCCGAGCTGCTCCCCGCCACGCGACGTGCCCTCCTGCACCGCCTCGCCGTCGGCCAGAACGCCGGCCGCGCGCCCTCCATGGTGGGCGCGGTGATGCGTGAGGGACGCATGGTGTGGGCCGAGGGGTACGGCGCGGTCGACGGACAGGTGCCGGGTGCCGATACGCAGTACCGGATCGGTTCGCTCACCAAGACGTTCGTCGCCGTGCTGGTCCTGCGGCTGCGCGACGAGGGCCTGATCGACCTCGACGACCCGCTGGGCAAGCACCTGGACACCCCCGAGGGCGGCGACGCCACCATCGCCCAACTCCTCGCCCACACCTCCGGGCTCGCTGCCGAGGCGCGCGGCCCGTGGTGGGAGCGCACGGACGGGGCACTGCGCCCCGAGCTTGCCGACATCTTCGGCGAGCGCCCCCAGCGCCACCCGGTGGGCAGGACGCACCACTACTCCAATCCCGGATTCGCGCTGCTCGGCGCGCTCGTCGAGCGGTTGCGCGGCGACGACTGGGGCACGGTGCTGCGCCGGGAGGTGCTGGAGCCGCTGGGGATGGACCGTACGACGCTCGGCCCCGAGGCACCGCACGCGGCGGGCTGGGCCGTGCACCCGTGGGCGGACGTGCTGCTTCCGGAGCCCGCCGTGAACACCGGGCGGATGGCGCCCGCCGGGGAGTTGTGGTCCACGGCGGCGGATCTGTGCCGCTTCGCGGCCTTCCTCCTGAACGGTGACGCTCCGAACGGTGACAGCCAGAACGGTGACAGCCAGAACGGTGACAGCCCGAACAGTGCTGGCCGTGTCCTCAGTGAGCAGTCGCTCGCCGAGATGCGCGTCCCGGCGGTCGGCCCGCAGGACCCGGAATGGGTGCGGGGCTACGGGCTCGGGGTGCAGGTGACCCGCCAGAACGGTCGGATCCTCTTCGGCCACTGCGGCTCCATGCCGGGCTTCGTGTCGGCGCTGTGGATCAGCCCGGACGAGGCCCTGGCCGGCGTCGCGCTCGCCAACCTCACCAATGGCTTCGAGGTCGCAGGCCTGGCGTCCGACCTGGTCAGCACCGTCGCCGAGCACGAGCCCCGGATCCCGGCCCCCTGGCGCCCGCTCGACGAGGCCGATCCGGAACTGCTGGAGCTGACCGGCCCCTGGTACTGGGGCGCCACCCCCTTCGCGCTGCGGCTGGGCGCCGAGCGCGGGCTGGAGCTGTCGCCGGTCGCCGGCGGCGGCCGAGGGGCGCGGTTCCGCGCGGAGGCGGACGGCACGTGGACGGGGCTCGACGGGTACTACGCGGGGGAGACCCTGCGTGCCGTACGGACGCCCGCCGGGGCGCTGAGCCATCTGGACCTCGGCACCTTCGTCTTCACCCGCGAGCCCTACGAGCCGGGCGACGCCGTGCCGGGCGGTGTGGACAAGGGCGGCTGGCGGTAGGCCTGTCCGGCGGGCCGGGTCGCGCACCTGCGCCGCCGGGACGTGGACGAGCGGTCGGCGGCCTCTGCGCCGGCGACCGCACGGACGTAGGGTCGTGGGGAGATTGGCGGGCGCCGGGACACGGCGCTACAGACCCCGGAAGGCCACCGTGACTGCGAACACCGCACCGGTCCTGCTCGACCTCGCGCCGCTCGGCGCCGGGCACTTCGCGCGCATCGAGGACAAGGTCGCCGCGCTGATGCGCACGCGCGAGAGCGTCGTCGCGATGCAGGGCGAGGCCCTGTTGCCGCTGGAGGCGTGCATCCGCTCGGCCGTACGTCCCGGCAGCACCGCGCTGAACGTCATCACCGGCCCCTACGGCGAGACGTTCGGCGGCTGGCTGCGTTCCTGCGGCGCCGAGGTGATCACCGTGGACGCGCCCTTCAGCGGCGCGGTCGACGCCGGACAGGTCGCCGACGCGCTGCGCGCGCACCCGGCCATCGACTTCGTCAGCCTCGTCCACGCGGAGGCGGCCACCGGCAACACCAACCCCGTCGCCGAGATCGGGGCCGTCGTCCGTGAGCACGGCGCGCTGCTGATGCTCGACGCCGTGGCCTCCGTCGCGGCCGAGCCGCTGCTCACCGACGAGTGGGGCGTCGACCTGTGCGTCATCGGCGCGCAGAAGGCGATGGCGGGACCGGCGGGAGTGTCGGCCGTGTCGGTCAGCGCCCGCGCGTGGGAGCGGATAGCCGCCAACGAGCAGGCGCCCCGCCGTTCCTACCTGTCCCTCCTGGACTGGAAGGAGCGGTGGATCGACGGCGGCCGGACGGCCCTGCCGCACGCCCCCGCGCAGCTGGAGATGCTCGCCCTGGAGCAGGCCGTCGACCGCATCGAGGCGGACGGTCTGGACTCCGTCATCGCCCGGCACCGCGCCGCCGCCGCGGCCACCCGCGCGGGCGTACGGGCCCTCGCCCCTCTCACCCCCTACGTCATCCGTGACCAGGACGCCGCCCCGGCCGCCACGACGCTGCGCGCCCCCGACGGCCTCGACGCCCGGGAGATCGTCGCGAAGGCCCTCGCGGCCGATGCCACCGTGCCCGTGCAGGCGGCGGCGGGCGCGCTGGCCAAGGAGATGATCCGCGTCAACCACTACGGTCTCGCGGCGGACCGCGCCGTCGTGCTGGCCTCGCTGGCGGCGCTGGGCGAGGGCCTGCGCGGGCTGGGCATCGAGACGGTGGCCGTGGACGAGGCCCTGGACGCCGCCGGTGCGGCGTGGGACGCCGTGATCGCCGACTAGAACCCACAGCACTTCCGGGGCCGCCGTCCGCGCTTCCGCGCTGACGGCGGCCTTTTGCGTTCTCTCATCCCATTTTCCCGTTCCCTTCGTGGCGCGCAGCCCCTTGTTCAGACGTGCCGATAGAATCGGAACCTCGATCCCGTTTCGTCATTCCGCACGTGGAGCTCCCCGATGGCACAGCGAAGGCAGCCGCCGACCCCGCCGGCGGTGCCCGCTCCGCGGCGCAGGGCGGATGCCCGGCGCAACAGGGCTCTCGTCCTGGAAGCGGCCCGATCCGCCTTCGAGGAGGCCGGGTTGGCGGTGCCGCTCGGTACGATCGCCCGTCGCGCGGGGGTCGGCGCCGGGACCGTCTACCGCCATTTCCCTTCCAAGGAAGCCCTGTTCAGGGCGACGGTGGTGGACCGGATCCGGCTGTTCACCGACACAGCAAGGGAGTTGGCGGATGCCGCCGACCCCGGAGCGGTGTTCTTTCGGTACCTGGCGTCGGTGGTGCGGCTGTCGGCCCGGAACAAGGCGCTCTGTGACGCGCTGGAGGCGAGCGCCGAGGGGCGCTTCGAGCCGACGCCGGGCGTGGAGCGGGACTTCCGCGAGGCCCTGGCCGTGCTGCTGACGCGGGCTCAGAAGGCGGGCGCAGTACGGAAAGACGTGCTGGTCGGCGACGTCATGACGCTGCTCGTCGGGTGTCTGTCCATGGAGCTGCGCCGGGGCCCGGAAGGGCAGCCCGGGAGGATCACGGCACTGGTGTGCGACAGTCTCCGCCCGGGGCGAGGTGTGACGAAACTGCCGTCACCGGCCCCGCCGAGCCGTAACGAAACCCGTGTTGCGGGGGTATGTGCGGTGTGCGAGGGTCCTGTTCCCTCCGCGCGTACGGGCCGGCCCGCTCGGTACTGCGGGGGCGCCTGCCGTCAGCGGGCCCACCGCGAGCGGGCCCGGGCCCGTAGCGACGCCTGACTGGAGTCGTCGCGCCAGGTCAGGCTGCCGCGCCTGATCAGAGCTGGTACTTGAAGCCGAGGTGCGACGCCTCGAAGCCGAGCCGCTCGTAGAAGCGGTGGGCGTCGATCCGGGTGGCGTCCGAGGTGAGCTGCACCAGCTGGCACCCCTCGCGGCGCGACGCGTCGATGGCCCACTCGATGAAGCGCGTGCCCAGTCCGCTGCCGCGCTCGTCGCTGTGGACGCGTACGCCCTCGATGACCGACCGCGTCGCGCCACGCCGGGAGAGCCCGGGGATGATCGTGAGCTGGAGCGTGCCGATCGTGCGGCCGTCGCGGACGGCGACGACGAGGTGCTGGTTGGGGTCGTCGACGAGGCGGGCGAAGGCCGTCCGGTAGGGCGTCAGGTCGTCGGGGGACTCGCGCTTGGCGCCGAGGGCGTCGTCGGCCAGCAGGGCCACGATGGCGGGGATGTCGTCGGCGGTCGCGGGCCGGATCTCTATGTCGCTCATGATCCGGACCCTAGCGCTCGGGATCCGGTCTTAGGCGATCAAGAACGGAACCCGGGAGCGGTGCGGTCCCAAGGGCCGCTGAGTGCCCGGCGCCGAGAGACCCGCGCCGGGCGGCCGGTGCGTGAGGCCGCCCGCGCCGAGCGCCTCGGCGCTGTGCTGCCCGCCCCAGGCGGCCGGTGTGACGCGAGCCCGCGCCGGCGACCGGTGCTACGCGACCGGCGAGAGCGACTCCACGGCGGCGACCAGCGGCGCCAGTTCCGCGCGCTTCGACGCTTCCCGGAGCGCCTCGCTCAGCGCGGCGTCGTTGGTCGGCCGGGCCTCGTCGAGGAGGGCGCGGCCGGCGTCCGTGACGTCGGTGTAGATGCCGCGGCGGTCGGTGAGGCAGAGGTAGCGGGTGAGCAGGCCGCGGTCCTCCAGGCGGTTGACCAGGCGGGTCGTCGCGCTCTGGCTGAGGACGACCGCGTCGGCTACCTCGTTCATGCGCAGGTGGCCGCCCTCGCCGTCGTGCTGGCGGCTGAGCACGTCCAGCACGGAGAACTCGCGGACGCTCAGCTCGTGCCCGGCCTGCAGCGCGCGCTCGATGTGCGACTCGATCCGGCCGTGCAGCGCGGAGAGCGCGCACCAGCCCTGTGCCAGGCCGACCAGGGCGGGGTCCGGGGTGCGGGACATGACGTGGCCCTCCTTCACCTTGTGCGTCGTACGCGCGGCGTCTGTTCGGCCGTCGCCCGGCCGCGTCGTCTTCGGAAACAGGATAGCTCGCATGCGCAATAGCCCGCGCTTGCAATTAACCCGCGTCTGCAATTATTGTCGACGCTCGTAAGGTTCGCCTGCAACGAAAGCCCGTCCGTGGCGGACCGCGCCCCCTTCCCTTCCTCCTCACCGTTTGAAGGACACCCCCGTCATGCCTCTCGCTCTGCTGGCGCTCGCGATCGGCGCCTTCGGTATCGGCACCACCGAATTCGTGATCACGGGCCTGTTGCCCGACATCGCCGCGGACTTCGGCGTCTCCATCCCCACGGCAGGCTTCCTGACCACCGGATACGCCCTCGGCGTCGTCGTCGGGGCGCCGCTGCTGGCCATCGTCGGCCGGCGCGTCCCGCGCAAGCGGATGCTGATGGTCCTGATGGGGCTGTTCATCGCGGGCAATCTGCTCTCCGCCGTCGCCCCCGTCTTCGGGCTGATGCTGGCCGGCCGGATCGTCGCCTCGCTCGCCCACGGAGCGTTCTTCGGGATCGGTTCGATCGTGGCCGCCGGGCTCGTCGCGCCGGAGAAGAAGGCGGGCGCGATCGCGATGATGTTCACCGGTCTGACCGCCGCCACCGTCGTGGGCGTGCCCATGTCCACGCTGATCGGCCAGAACGCGGGCTGGCGCGTCACCTTCTTCATCATCGCCGGTCTCGGCGTCCTGGGCCTGGCCGGTGTCGCCGCGCTCGTCCCGCAGCAGCCGAAGCCCGAAGCGGGCCGCATCGGCGGCGAGTTGGCCGCGTTCCGCAACCCGCAGGTCCTGCTCGCGATGGCGATGACGGTCCTCGGCTTCGGCGGCGTCTTCACCATGAGCACCTACGTCACGCCGATGATGACCGAGGTCGCGGGCTACGCGCCCGGTTCCGTCACCTGGCTGCTCGTCCTCTTCGGCGTGGGCATGCTCATCGGCAACCTCGTCGGTGGACGGTACGCGGACCGGGCGCTGATGCCCCTGTTGTACGTGACGCTGAGCGCCCTCGCCATCGTGCTCGCCCTGCTGCCGCTGGCCGCGCACAACAAGATCGCGGCCGCCGTGGCCATCCCGCTGATCGGCGCCTTCGGCTTCGCGTCCGTGCCGCCGCTGCAGAAGCGGGTCCTGGACCACACCGCCGACGCCCCGACCCTGGCCTCCGCCGTCAACATCGGTGCCTTCAACCTCGGCAACGCGATCGCGGCCTGGCTCGGCGGCATCGTCATCTCCGCCGGCTTCGGCTACACCGCCCCCAACTGGGTCGGCGCCCTGATGGCCGCCTCCGCGCTGGTCCTGGCCCTCGTGTCGGCCTCGCTGGAGCGGCGTACGGGCGCCCGGGAGGGACGTATCGCCGCCGGGTCCGCCCCCCTTTCCACCGAGCGGGAGGCCGTGACGGTCGGGCACTGAGCCCGCCGAAGCCACCCCCCGCCGCACTCCGACCACCGCACCACCGCAAGGAGCACCTCCCATGACCACCACCGCCACCGAGACCGTGACCCCCGTCCGCCCGCTCACCACCCACGACGCGGACGCCCTCGTCGCCGCCGTGCGCCGGGCCGCCGACGAGCAGGGCGTACGGGTCGCTGTCAGCGTCCTCGACGCTGGCGGTCACCCGCTGGCCTTCCGCCGGGACGACCGGGCCGTGCTGATCGCGGGGGAGACCAGCACCCGGAAGGCGTTCACCGCCCTGCAGTTGGACGCCCCGACCGCCGACGTGGTCGACGCCGTCCAGCCCGGCGGTCTCTTCCACACCCTGCCGACCGCGCTCGACCGCCCGCTCCTCTTCATCGCCGGAGGCGTGCCCCTGCACCGCGACGGGCGCCTCGTCGGCGCGCTCGGGGTGGGCGGCGGCGCGCCGGAGCAGGATCACCGCCTCGCGGTGTCGGCGATCGAGGACGTACTGGGCGGCTGACCGCCGGGACCGGACATCGGCGCGGTCGTGGGCTTACGCCCCGGCCGCGCCGACGCGCGTCCGTACGCCGCCTGTCCGGGGCGCCTGACCAGGGAAGTATTCGCGCGTACTCGGCGGCGCGTGCGCCTACCCTCGGGTCTCATGACCAGACTGCATTTGTTCGATCTCGACGGCACGCTGATGTACGGATCGGCGGCGGCGATCGAGATATCCCGGCAGCTCGGGGTGGAGCGGGAGATCGACGAGCTGGAGCGGGGGTTCGCCACAGGTGTGCTGACGCCGCCGCGCTTCGCGGCGCTGGCCGTCGAGCTGTGGGCGGACCTGACCGAGGCGCAGGTGGCGGCGGCGTTCGAGGGCGCGCCCTGGCTTTCGGGCATCCGGGAGGTCTGGGCGGACATCCAGGCCCGGGGCGAACGCTGCGCGGTGATCTCCCTCTCGCCCGGTTTCTTCGTGGAACGCCTGCTCACCTGGGGTGCGGACGCGGCGCACGGCTCGCTCTGGCCCGCGGTGCCGTTCCGCGAGCCGGTGAACCCGGCGGGCATCCTCGACGCGGCGGCCAAGGTGCGGATCGCGGACGAGCTCTGCGAGAAGTTCGGCCTGAGCCGTGGCGACTGTGTGGCGTACGGGGATTCGATGTCGGACGCCCGCCTGTTCGAGGTCGTCCCGGTGTCGGTGGCGGTCAACGCCGACCATCACGTACGGGACGTCGCCGTGCATGCCTATACAGGACGCGACCTGCGTGAGGCCTACGAACTGGTGGGATGTCAGGGGTAATTGGTGTGGCCCTTGTGGATCGTGTCGTGACCTGTAGGGTCAACGCCGCCGGAGTGTCGGCCATTTGACGGCCGACGGTCCGGGAAATGGTTCAGTTTAACCTCAACGGGCCTGCTGGCACTTGAATTTCCGGCTAATCGCCCGTAGTCGGGTCAGTCGGTGGAATGCTACGCGGACTGGTACAGCGGCCCGAGGTAAATCGGGGAATCGCGGCACTTTCCGGTACCGACGGGAGTGCGAACACCGACCGAGAGATGTTCGAGGCGAGGCACTGATGGATGCTCCGACCCCAACGTCGGCCGATGGAGGCTCGTTCGGCACCGCGGGTGAGCGGGGCTGGTTCACCCCACCGCGTCCCGTGCCGGAGGCCCCGGCGGCGGCACCGGAGCCGTCGGGGGAGCCGGCTGCCGGGGACACCGGCGGCAGCCCGGACCGGCCGGCCGGATGGGAGCCCGTCGCACGCGCGGTGGTGCCGGAGACCGAGCGGGATCCCGGGTACGGCTCGGGGCTGCCGATCAGCGCGGTATGGCAGACGGAGCCACCACCGGCGGCCCCGTCGAGCCGTTGGGCGCCCCTTTACCCCTCGGGGTACGGCGCCCGGGCAGAGCGGCCGGAGCCACCGGCTTCGTACGCTCCCCCGGAACGGACCGTGCCGCCCGACCAGCAGGTCCACCCCGGGCAACAGGCCCCGCCACCGACGCGAGGCAAACGCCACCGGCGCACCGCCGATCCACGGCCGGACCCGGCGCCCGCGCGACCCCCCGCCCCGGCCGCCGGATGGGCGCCCAGGCCGGCCCCGTCCCAGACCTCGGCCCCAGCCCCGGCTCCGACCCCGCCCTCGGATCGCGATCAACTGCCCATCCGGCCGACAAGACCGGGTCCTTCCCCCGACACCCAGCTGATCCGCCGCACGCTGGCCGAGATCGAACCCGTCGCCGACAGGACCACGTCGTACTTCTACGCGCTGCTCTTCATCCGCCACCCCGATCTGCGGTCCCTGTTCCCCGTGGCGATGGACACCCAGCGCGACCGTCTCTTCAAGGCGCTGCTGACCGCCGCCGAGCACGCCGACGACACCGCGACGCTCACCGAATACCTCTCCCACCTCGGCCGTGGGCACCGTAAATACGGCACGCTGCCCGAGCACTACCCGGCCGTCGGCGAGTGCCTGATCGCCGCCCTCACCCGCTACGCCTCGGACACCTGGAGCGAGGCCACCGAAGCCGCCTGGGTGCGCGTCTACACGACCGTCTCGCAGATCATGATCGACGCGGCCGCCGAGGACGAGCAGAGCTCGCCCGCCTGGTGGCAGGCCGAGGTCGTCGGACATGAGCTGCGCACGCGGGACATCGCCGTCGTGACCGTACGGCCCGAGGAGCCCTACCCCTTCCTCGCCGGGCAGTACACCAGCCTGGAGACGCCCTGGTGGCCGCGCGTCTGGCGCAACTACTCCTTCTCGTCCGCACCCCGCTCGGACGGTCTGCTCTCCTTCCACGTGAAGGCCATACCGGCCGGCTGGGTGTCCAACGCCCTGGTCCATCACGCCCGCCCCGGTGACGTCCTGCGCCTCGGGCCCCCTGCCGGTTCCATGATTGTCGACCACACCACTGACAACGGGCTGTTGTGCCTGGGAGGCGGTACCGGCATCGCCCCGATCAAGGCGCTCGTGGAGGACGTCGCGGAGCACGGCCGCCGCCGCCCGGTCGAGGTCTTCTACGGTGCCCGGCACGACGACGACCTCTACGACATCGACACCATGCTCGGCCTCCAGCGGTCCCACCCGTGGCTGTCGGTGCGGCCCGTCGTCTCCGACGGCCCCACGCGCCGCCTGAGCGGGCAACTCACGCACATAGTGCGCGAATACGGGCCGTGGCCCGCCTACGACGCCTACCTCTCCGGCCCGCCCGGAATGATCCGCAGCGGTGTGGACACCCTCGTCGGCATCGGCATACCGTCGCACCGAATAAGGCACGACGGGATCGACGAACTGACGACGTCGTCGACGGGCCGGGGGTAGGACGGCGCTGCTGGGGTAGGACAGCGTTGCCTCAGCTGAGGTCGTCCGCGAGCAGCGCCCGTACGCCCTCGATGTTCGCTTCGAGATACGCGCGCAGCGACGGCGGCACCATCTCCACGGAGGTGACGCCTTCCCTGGTGAAGGGGACGCGCACCACCTCGTACGTCCCGCACGGCTCGTCCACCTCCGGGCCGTGCCGCCGGGAGAGGTCCATCGACGCCAGGCGGCAGACGAAGAAGTGCTGCACCTTCACGCCGTGCGCGGCGTGGTGGAGGGAGTGCGAGACGGTGTCGACGAAGGCGGGAACGACGTCGAAGACCTTCGCGCCGAGCTCCTCGTCGACCTCGCGGTGCAGAGCGGCGACGACGGTGGCGTCCTCCGGCTCCACACCACCGCCCGGGGTGATCCAATACGGATCCTCGCCGGGCTTCGTCCGTTTGATCAGGATCATCTGAAGGTCGGAACGGGACGTGGTGGTGCCGATGTCGCCGTCGAGCAGGATGGCGCGGGCGGTGCGTTTGACCACTGGACGTTCGGTCATACGGGACATCTGCCGCGTGGAACCCCCTGCGAAACCCTTTCCCGGCCTCCCCTTTCCCACCGGCTTCCTGCCGATGCTCACCAGGAGACGGCAGCACGCAGCAGCCACTCGTGCACCCGGGCCAGATGGGGGTGGGCGAGGGTGCCGGTCCGTACGACCAGGAAATATGTGCGCAGCGGCGGTACGGGCGGGTCGAGCAGGGCCACGATCTCGCCCGTGTCCAGGGCGTCGGCGCACAGATACCTGGGCAGCACCCCGAGCCCGGCTCCGGCGGCCACACAGGCCAGCACGGCCCGTAGATCGGGGACGACGACGGTGCCGGCGGTGACGGGCGTGCTGTCGAAGACGGCGGCCCAGTAGCGCGCCACGAACGGCAGACACTCGTGCACCTCGACCACGGGCAGATGCTCCAGCGCCCGCACCCCCTTGTCCCGCACGACCGCCGCCCCACCCAGCTTGGCCGCCCAGCGCGGTGCCGCCACCAGTACGTGTTCCTCGTCGCAGAGCGGGGTGGCCGTCAGCAGCCGGCCGCGTGGTCGTGACGTGGTGATGGCGAGGTCGTGATGGCCGGCCGCGAGCGCCTCGAAGAGATCCTCCGCGATGCCCTGCGCCGCCCGCACGGTCATCCCCTGCGCCACGAGCGGTGTCAGCGCGGGCAGCGCACGCAAGGCGATGAACTCCGGCGGCCCGGCCAGATGCAGCGTCCGGTTGGCCCACTGCTCGTCGAGATCGGCCTCGGTGATCTCCAGCAGCGCGTCGACATGCGGCGCGATCTTGTGAGCGAGCTCGTCCCCGATGCTCGTGGGGCTCACGCCCCGCGCCTGCCGAACGAACAGGGGACGCCCCAACTGCCGCTCCAGCGTCCGGATCTGACCGGTGACGGCGGGCTGGGACAGCCCGAGCAGAGTGGCTGCGCGGGTGAACGACCCGGCCCGGTGCACCGTGACGAACGTGCGTAAGAGGGCCAGATCCATGTCTTCTCCCCGGCTCGCCGCCAACCGCTCGTATCGGAACTATAAATAAGTCGATAGGGCTGTGTCGCTAGCGTGATTGGACACTGACGCAGAGTCAACTAGCCTTGGTCGCGCGGTTCCTCGCGCGTCGGAACCGCGACGGCTCGAGCCAAGAGGGGGGAGGCTCGAGCCGTCTCCTTGCCGGAGGGGCCCTGCGGTAGGTGGCTTATCCGCCGGACTGCGCCGCTACGGCGGTTGCGGGCGTCGGGCTTACAGCGCGGCGACCTCGACGCAGTCGCCGGGCAGTGCGGCGAGCATCAGTCGTGCGCCTTGAGTGCTGCCACGAGGTGCCGCCCCTCCGGGGCTCTTTGTCGCAGCAACGCAGCTGCTGTGGTGTGGAGTTTGTTCCACGCGTGCGGGCGTCCCACGGCAGCCGCGTCAGGGATGGCTCGCAACGCGACCTTCAAGGAGTGCTCCGCCTCTCCCGCACCGGCCGCCGCGTGAGCGAGGCAGGCTCGGTACCAGGCCTTGTCGCGCCGGTAGTCGTCGGGCAGTGCGGCGAGTCCGCCGGTGAGATGTCCGATGGCAGCCGACCAGCTACCCAGGTGCATCTCCGCCATACCGCGCTGCAGGGCGAACCAGGTCTCGTCGTAGAAGTACATCCACGGCGGCTCGTCCTCGGGATGCTCGGCCGCCTGGCTGATGAGGGTCTGTGCCTCGTCCAGGAGCCGGTGGGACGCGTCGGCGTCCCCGTTGAGCGCATGCCCCCGGGCCTCCATCTGAGCGGCCATGCCCCGTACGCCGAGGGATGTGCCGGGGACGGACCAGCGGGCGGCCTCGGCGAGCCGTAGGCACCGGGTGCCGCGCCCTCCGGACCAGGCCATGTGCGCCTTCATGCTGAGCGTGGTCGCCGCCATGCCGGCGTCACCCGCCTCCAGGGCCCATTCGTGGGCCCGGTCGTACCAGGCCAGCGCGGCGGCGGTATCGGCTTGGTCCTGCGCCATCCACGCGAGGAACTGCGCGTGCTCGGCGGCGAGCCGGACGACCCGGTCCGCCAGGTCGCCCCGGGCGCCGGAATGGAGATCCACAACCGTGCGGAGCTGCTGGTGCATGACGTCGGTCAACGGCCGGGAACCGATGACGTCCTCGGCGCGCCGGTGTTCGGCCAGCAGCCGGTCGAGCCAGTCCAGAGTCGCTGTGTCGACACGCTGGGCATGGTCGACGGCGCTCGTCACTCGCGCCAGAAGATCCGCGTCCGGCGCGATCCCCATGGGCGCCAGGCGGGGGACCGGCGACGCCTCGGGCCGCTCTCCGACGGTGGCCAGCAGCGCCGGGGGAATCCCGAGCCCGGTCACGATGCGCTGCCGTACTTCCACGGACGTCACCCGGCGGCGCCCGCGCTCGATGTCGGACACGTCCGGCTGTACGAGTCCGACCAACTCACCGAGCTTCGTCTGGCTCATGCCCGTGAGCTTCCGGTACGTCCTCAAAAGGGCGGCCCAGTCCTTGCTCGCGACTGCTGCCGCCAGCCGAGGGTGAGTCCAGAGGTCCACGACTTGATCCCCCACATGTCGACTATAGGGCGGGCTATAGGGCCTTGGGATTGGTTGCCGACTCGTAACCCGCGACGGTGTTCGTGACAGTGATCCGAACAGCCACGGAGGCGGGACGTGATGTCGTACCGGGAAGGTGCGTACGTGGTCGATACGCGTAACGGGACGTTCGCGCAGGTGATGGGGAGGGTCGGGCCTCGGGTGCAGGTTCGGCGGCCTGGTGGTGGGCGGGAGTGGGAGGTGCCGCCTACGGCGTTGCGGTTGGCGACGTTCGAGGAGTGCCGGGCCGCCGGTCCTGCCGACCGGTGCGATGAGTGCGAGCGGATCAGAAATGGGCGGCAGGCCGCCGAGGCACGTGGTGACAAGTCGGCTATGACCGACGCTGCCGTGCTCATGGGCCGACATCAGCGTGAGGCGCACCCGTGACCCGCGTGGTGGGCCGCCTTGTCTCCGCCTGCTCGCACCCCTCCGGGTGGTTGCGAACAGTCGACAAGGCCACTTGCAGGAACTGTGGAGTGGAGCGGTACACGTCATACCGGTCGCTCAAAATGCCGGTTGAACGGTCATCCCGCCCACGCTTCCGCTGAACGTCCAGCTTTCCGCTGCTTCTTGTCGACAGTCGCGGCATTTGGTCTCGTCAGCGACCGGTCGGAAGACGCGGTCGCAGGTGCCTGCACATGAGCGCAGGGGCTGCGGGGCGGCTACGGGAGCCGTGAAGGGCGGGGGCTCCGGCATCTTGCGAGTGAGGCGGTTGTGGGCCAGGGCGGCGGGGGAGTGGACGCGGGCCGGTAGCCCGTCTGTCAGTGCCTCTCGCAGGTCCTTGGCTGTTGCGCCGCGCAGGAGCCACTCGCCTGCCAAAGCAGCCAGGCGCTGGATGTCCCGGCCGTTCAGGCGCAGCTTGCGTTCCTTGTGGGACACCGACGCGAGGATCAGTCCCCCGCGTTCGATGAGCGGAGCGGGGACGTGGGAGGGCTGGGAGGGAGGGTTGTCTTTCTTCCCCTCCGTGTTTGTTGGGTAACGGCCGACGGACGGGTCGGTCGGTTCACCGACGGCCGGTTCCGGGGCAGTCGGTGTGACCTGCTGGTACCCGTCCCGTAATGCCACCGCTTCCTCGGGCGCGAGGACGACGTTGGAGACCATCTGCTTCGTGTGCCACTCCCCGCCCGCGACTTGGAGCTTCCACTCGTGGAAGTAGCCCTCCGCCTTCAGCTCCCGCTTCGCGACGGTGAACGCGCCCCTCTTGATCCCCGCGTTCTCTGCCGTCGCCCACAGCGGCTCGTCCACGCCGGCCGGGAGCGAAAGTTGCCACATGAGCATGCGTACGGCCGCCGCCGACAGGCGCGGGTGGCGGATGATCTCGTTCGATACCTGAGTGAAGAAACGCTCAGGGGCGATAACATGCCGGAGCATCCCGGGGTCCTCCTAGAACCTCGTGGGTGAAGGCCCTCGACCGGTGTTGGCGCACCTTCGAGGGCCGACTTCGTTCCGTGACGAAGTGGCTCAATCACCGTCACCGTATCGCAACCCCACCGCCCCGCGCGCGGCTTCAAACCCCGTTCGTTTGTGCGAGGTTGAGGGCCGTCAGCACGTCATCGACGAGATCGTCCGTGTCCTCGACGCCCACCGAGAAGCGGATGAAACCCTCCGGCACCGCGTCCCCGCCCCACCGGCCGCGTCGCTCCGCCGTCGAACGGACCCCGCCGAAGCTCGTCGCTTCGTCGACAAGCCGCAGCGCGGCCAGAAATCGCTCCGCGTGGGGCCGGTCCGGGAGGACGAAGGAGACCACGCAGCCGAACCGGCCGCCGTGCATCTGGCGCAGGGCGACCGCGTGCGCTGGGTCGTCCGGCAAGCCCGGGTGGCGCACGGCCGTCACTTCGCGCCGGTCGTGCAGGGCGCGTGCGAGAGCGAGGGCGGTGGCCGCCTGCCGGTCCACGCGGAGCTGGAGGGTGGCGAGGGAGCGGTGGGCGAGCCAGGCCTCCATGGGGCCCGGGATGGCTCCTGTGGTCTTGCGCCAGGCTCGTACGGCCGCCGCCAGCTCGGGGGCCAGAGTGGTCACATAGCCCAGGAGTACGTCACCGTGGCCGGTGAGGGCCTTGGTGCCGCTGGCGACGGAGAAGTCCGCGCCCAGCTCCAGCGGGCGCTGTGCGAGCGGCGTGGCAAGGGTGTTGTCGACGGCGACCAACGCGCCACGGTCGTGGGCGGCGTCGGCCAGGCGGCGGATGTCGCACACGTCGAGGCCCGGGTTCGAGGGTGTCTCGATCCACAGCAGGCGCGCGCCGTCCAGGGCGCCCAGTTGGGCGTCGTCACCGGTCGGCGCGGTGCGGACGGTGACGCCGAAGCCCTCCAGGCGCTCGCGCAGCGCGGGCAGCAGCTGATAGCCGTCCCCGGGCAGGACCGCCGTGTCGCCCGGCCGTAGCTGGGAGAGGAGTACGGCGGACATCGCCGCCATGCCGGACGGGAACGTGATCGTCTCGGCCGCAGGATCGGCCGCCGGATCCGCCACCGCATCCCCCGCCGGGTATTCCAGCTCGCTGATCGCCCGTTCCAGCGCCGTCCACGTCGGGTTCCCGTCGCGGCCGTACGTGTACGGGCCCGCGACCTCGCCCGGCAGGTGGTAGTGGGCGGCGAAGGCCGGGCCCGGCAGCGCCGGCTCGTTCGCCCGTGGCTCCGGCAGGCCCGCCCGTACGGCTCTCGTCCCGTCTCCGGTCATGCCGCAGCCCCTCTCCGTCAGTCCTGCTCGTCCGGCAGGATCACATGCATCGCCCACGCCACGATCGAGATGATCAGACCACCGATCAGCGAGGTCCAGAAGCCTTCGATGTGGAAGGCCAGATCCAGTTGGCCCGCGAGCCATGAGGTCAGCAGCAGCATCAACGCGTTGATCACCAAGGTGATCAGGCCGAGGGTGAGGATGAAGAGCGGCAAGGACAGCAGCTTCACGATCGGCTTGACCACGAAGTTGACCACGCCGAAGAGGAGCGCGACGGCCATCAGCGTCAGCACCTTGCGCGCGGTGTTCTCCCCGGACAGGGTGATGCCCTTGAGCAGCCAGATCGCGACCGCCAGGGCCGCCGCATTGGCAATCGTCTTGACTACGAAATTCTTCATGATGAGATCGTTGCAGACGGGATCGGCCCGGCGAGGATCGGCACTGCAAGGGGTGAACGACGGATGAAGGCGTTCCGGCTGGACGAACTGGAAGCGGAGCGGGCCGCCAACGAGGGCGCTTATCTCCAGTTCCTGCGCGAACGGAACATGTCGGTCGGGCTGTACGCGCTGGACGCGGGCGACGCGGACCCCCAGAGCCCCCACGCCCAGGACGAGGTGTACCTGGTGGTGAGCGGCCGGGCCTCGATCACGGTGGGCCTGGAGACCACGGAGGTCGCGCGGGGCAGCGTCGTCTACGTACCGGCCGGGGTGGCCCACAAGTTCCACCACATCAGCGAGGATCTCCGGGTCGTCGTCGTCTTCTCTCCGCCTGAGAGCTGACGCCCCTCCCCGGCTACCCGTAGGGGGTCGCTCAGGGAAGGACGGGGGCTGTGGGAGCCCCGCGGACCCACCGGTCCGTCCTAGCATCGAAAGCAGGCCGGATCAGCCGGCTCCGGACGGACTCGTGAACCGTGCGGACTCGTGAACGGAAAGCAGGGACGACATGGCCGAGAAGGGGATATTCGAAGGACTGCCCTGGTGGGTGAAGTGGATCGCCGTGCCGGTCCTCGTGCTCGCCGTGTTCGGCAGCCTGATCGTCAGCGTGCTGGGCTTCGTGCTCACCTTCGCCTTCAAGCTGCTGCTGCTCGCGGCGCTGATCGGCGCTCTGGTCCTCGTCGTCAAGAAGTTCACCTCGTCCTCCTCGTCCTCGAAGGGCGACTGGTAGGCGTCCCACCCGGCCGTCCACCCGGCCGTTCCCGACCGGCCCGGCACGCCCGCCCGGGTCGGCGTCGGACCGCCTCCGACACCACGGCAATCCCGCCGCGCGATTAACTCGCGAGGCGGGTTTTTCCGTTTTCTGGCTTACGCCCATCTGCCGCGCGCCGCCTCGGGTCTTCCGCCCGACGCGACCCATCCGTCACACGGAGTCAACTCGACGAAGCGGACTAGCGGGATCATCCCTCCCTCTTCCCGGTATATCCCTCCATGCGGCACAGTGTGCGTGAGAAGTACCCTCTGCTCCGCCGCGGACCCACCCCGCTGTGATGTCAACCGGAGCGCGGGGCAAGGGAATACGCCCTCGTCACGCGCTTGCCGCCGCCTTTGTCGACTACCCGGACCCGTCCCGGTTCGGCGTCAATGGATCCGGCGACTCTGGCGATTTCTCAACTGTGGAATCTCCGGGATCGACTCCACCCCGTAGTCGAGTCGCTACGCTCCAGAGTCAGGAAGCTCGTATGCTCACTCACGATCTCTATCAGTATCTGAAAAATCACTCCTTGTGGTCTGGTAGGCGTTGTTGTCAGACTATGGCGCCAATAGGTTCATGGGGATCCAATCCCGGCCAAAACCGACATAGACGGGACATTGGGCGATGCGCGAAACAGTTCAGGCGGAAGTGATCATGACGTTCCTCGTTTCCGAGGAGCTGTCCTTCCGGATCCCGGTGGCGCTGGATTACGACAGCAGCGACCCCTACGCGGTGAAGTTCACCTTCCACCTTCCCGGCGACGCGCCTGTGACCTGGGCGTTCGCACGGGAGTTGCTGCTCGACGGGCTGAGCCAGCCATCCGGCGAAGGCGATGTGCACATCTCCCCCGCCTCCGCCGAGCACCTGTCCGACGTCTTCATCCGGCTGCAAGTGGGCGGCGAAGGCGCGCTGTTCCGGGCCGGGGCCGCCGCCCTGGTGGCCTTCCTCGACCGGACCGACCGCATCGCCCCGCTCGGTGAGGAGCGCTCCGTCGCGGACTTCGACTACGAGCTGGCCGCCGCCCTCGACAGCATCCTGGCGGGTAATCCCGAGGGGCAGAACGCCGGTTAGAGCCCCCGGCCGGCTGCCCTCCCGGCGGACCCGTCAGGAGATCGGGACCGTCAGGAACCGGGGCAGGCCAGCCCATCGGGGTCGCCGGGCCCATCGAGGTCGGCTCGGTCGCCGGGACAGGCCCGGTGGCAGGGATCCGCCCCGTCCTCGTCCCGTCCTGGCTCCGCCCAGCCCCGTCCCGTCACTTCGCGCGGCGGCGCCTGCCGCCCTTGCCCCCGGTGCGCGCCCCGGGCTTCCCCTTGGCCTTGCCCTTCCCCGACTGACGGTCGGCGCTGACGACAAGTGCCGCCAAGGCCGTCGTCACCGGGACCGAGGCCACCAGCCCGATGCTGCCCACCAGCGTCCGTACGATCTCCTCCGCGACGAGCTCGCTGGTCGCGACGGCCCCCACTCCGGCGTCCGCGATCGTGAACAACAGCAGCAGCGGCAGCGACGCACCCGCGTACGCCAGCACCAGCGTATTGACCACCGAAGCGATGTGGTCCCGGCCGATCCGCATGGCGGATCCATACAGTTTGCGCCAACTCGCGCTCGGGTCGGCTTCCTTCAGCTCCCACACCGCCGAGGTCTGCGTCACCGTCACGTCGTCGAGCACACCCAGCGAACCGATGATGATCCCCGCCAGCAGCAGACCCTGGATCTCGATCTGCGGATAGAGGCCGTGCACCAGAGCCGTCTGGTCGTCCGTGTTGCCCGTCAGATGCGCCCAGTCCATGAACAGGGAGCCGAGCAGTCCGATGACCACCAGCGACGTCAGTGTCCCCAGCACCGCCACGGACGTCCGGGCGGAGAGGCCGTGGCACATGTAGAGCGCGATGAGCATGATCGCGCTGCCGCCGACCACGGCGACCAACAGCGGGTTCGAGCCCTGGAGGATCGCCGGGAGGATGAACATCGTCAGCACGCCGAAGCTGATGACCAGGGCGATCAGCGCGAAGAGACCGCGCAGTCGTCCGACGACCACGACCGCGAGTGCGAACAGCGCGGCGAGGATGACCATCGGCATCGTCCGGTCCACGTCCGTGACCGAATACCGCAGATTCTCCGGGGCCTTCGGCGCGTGGGCGAGCACCACCTTCTGGCCGACGGAGTAGCGGCGTGAGGAGTCCGGCCGCACGATCTCGGTGAAGGTCTTGCCCTTGTCCGGGCCCTCGGCGACCTCGATGGTCGCGGTCTCGCAGGATCCCGGCGGGGGCGCCGGCGCACCGGAACCGCCCTGGCCGGGCTTTTGCTGCTGCTGCGGCAGGGCGCCCACCTTGGCGCAATCAACCTCCTCGATCTTGACGACCCGGCCCGCCCGGGTCTGCTGGTCGAGACCAAGCCCGGAGGGCTTGTGCGAGGGCGCGCCACCGGGCCAGAGCACGATCAGACCGGCCACCACCGCGACGGCGAAGGGGATCAGCACCGCCGCGATCACCTTCCGCAGATGGGCGGAGACGGGGGCGGCCGGGCCGTGGCTGTGCGCGTGGGAATGCGAGTGGGACTGGGAACTGCGGTCTGAGCTGGTCACGCCACGCATCATCGCAAGCCCCACTGGTCCTCCGGACGGGGGAAGCGCTAGCGTGGTGCCACCTTTGCAATCGCGGGAGCTCGGAGCACCGGGCTGAGAGGGCGCTGACCTCCGTATGCACGTCGTACGGAAGCCGCTGCGCCGACCGCCGAACCTGTTACCGGGTAATGCCGGCGTAGGGAGTCTGGTCTCATGACCTCGCAGGATGCACGCACGTCCGAAACCGGCCGGATCGGCTGGCACAAGGACTACGTGACCGGCTCGCGGCCGGACCTTCGGGTCCCGGTCAGGCGGGTCCACCTCACCAACGGCCAGGACGTACGGCTGTACGACACGTCCGGCCCGTACACCGATCCGGCCGTCGAGACCGATGTCCGGCGCGGTCTCCTGCCGCTGCGGGAGAACTGGATCGTCGGCCGTGGCGACACCGAGGAGTACGCGGGCCGCCCGATGCGTCCGGAGGACGACGGGCTCAAGCACACCTCGCCGCGCGGGGGTCTGAAGAACCTCGACGCGGTCTTCCCCGGCCGCCCCCGGCTGCCCCGCCGGGGCCGCTCGGGCGCCGCCGTGACCCAGCTCGCGTACGCCCGCCGCGGTGAGATCACCGAGGAGATGGAGTACGTGGCGCTGCGGGAGAACGTTTCTCCCGAGACCGTCCGCGAGGAGATCGCGGCGGGCCGGGCCGTGCTTCCGGCCAATGTGAACCACCCGGAGATCGAGCCGATGATCATCGGCAAGAAGTTCCTGGTGAAGGTCAACGCCAACATCGGCAACTCCGCCGTCACCTCCTCCATCGAGGAGGAGGTCGAGAAGATGACCTGGGCGACCCGCTGGGGCGCCGACACGGTCATGGACCTGTCCACCGGCCGCAACATCCACACCACGCGCGAGTGGGTGCTGCGCAACTCCCCCGTGCCGATCGGCACCGTGCCGCTCTACCAGGCGCTGGAGAAGGTCGACGGCAAGGCCGAGGAACTGACCTGGGAGATCTACAAGGACACGGTCATCGAGCAGGCCGAGCAGGGCGTGGACTACATGACCGTCCACGCGGGCGTGCTGCTGCGCTACGTCCCCCTGACCGCCCGCCGCAAGACCGGCATCGTCTCGCGCGGTGGTTCGATCATGGCCGCGTGGTGCCTGGCGCACCACAAGGAGTCGTTCCTGTACGAGAACTTCGAGGAGCTCTGCGAGATCCTCGCCTCCTACGACGTGACGTACTCCCTCGGCGACGGGCTGCGCCCCGGCTCGATCGCGGACGCCAACGACGAGGCGCAGTTCGCGGAGCTGAAGACGCTCGGCGAGCTGAACACGATCGCCAAGCGGCACAACGTGCAGACGATGATCGAGGGCCCCGGGCACGTCCCGATGCACAAGATCAAGGAGAACATCGACCTCCAGCAGGAGATCTGCGAGGAGGCGCCGTTCTACACGCTCGGCCCGCTGACGACCGATGTCGCGCCCGCGTACGACCATATCACCTCGGGTATCGGCGCGGCGATGATCGCGTGGTGGGGCACGGCGATGCTCTGCTACGTCACGCCGAAGGAGCACCTGGGCCTGCCGGACCGCGACGACGTGAAGACCGGCGTCATCACGTACAAGATCGCCGCGCATGCGGCGGACCTCGCCAAGGGGCACCCGGGCGCGCAGGAATGGGATGACGCGCTGTCCGACGCGCGCTTCGAATTCCGCTGGGAGGACCAGTTCAACCTGGCCCTCGACCCGGACACCGCCCGCGCCTTCCATGACGAGACGCTTCCGGCGGAGCCGGCGAAGACCGCGCACTTCTGTTCCATGTGCGGGCCCAAGTTCTGCTCGATGAAGATCTCGCAGGACATCCGGCGGGAGCACGGCGGGGACCTGGCCGTCGACCCGGAGGCCGGTATGGCGGAGAAGTCCAAGGAGTTCGCGGCGAGCGGCAACAGGGTCTATCTGCCGCTGGCCGACTGACCACGCCACCTGGGTGGGGGAGAGCTGCTGCGCGCTGTGCGGTGGCCCTCCCTCGTCCCGCGCCCTTCGTTCGATAGATCCCGTTTGCTCCACCTATGGGAAAATCGGAGAGGGCCCGTACGGGACCAGGAGGTGGATCATGGGACAGGCGCGCGAAACCATGGACCGGCTCACCGAGGCAGTGACCACGGCCGTGGACCTCGAGGTCGTCGCGGACTGCTACGCGGAGGATGCCGTCGCCGTCACGCCGGACCAGGGGGAGATCCGGGGGCGGGAGAACATCACCGCGTACTGGCGTCAGATGACGGAAGCGGTGCCGGAGGCCACGTTCGACTCGCTGACCAAGTACGAGGCGGGGGACACCGCGATCGACGAGGGGTTCTTCCGGGGCAAGAACACCGGCCCGCTGGTGCTGCCCTCGGGAGAGAGCCTGCCGGCGACGGGGAGGGAGATCCGGATCCGGGGCTGTGACTGTGCCACGGTGAAGGACGGCCGGATCGTCAGCTACCGGCTCTACTTCGACCAGATGGACTTCCTCGGCCAGCTGGGGCTGCTGCCCGACGTGCCGTCCTGAGCGGTGTCCGCTGCCGCTGGCGTGGCGCCGTTTCCCGCTGCGCGGGGCGGTGTCCACTGCGCGGGGCTGCTCAGGTGCGGTGTCGGGCCTCCGCGGGCCTGTTGTCCGGGCTGCTTCGCTTTACGCCCGAACAACAGGCCCGCTCCGACCCGCCCCCTCCCGTGGGTGGGGGGAGGAAAAACCCCGGAGGGCCCCGGTCAGTCCGGCCGGTGGTCCGGGCCGCCGTAATCGGGGCTGGTGAAGTCGGGGCGGGAGTAGCCCGGGCGGGGGCTGGGCGAGGACTCGTCGTCCGGGCTGGAGAAGCCGGGACGGGAGTAGCCGAGGTTCGGCGTACGGCTGTGGGGGTCGCGGGCCCGGGGCGGGGGCGTCGGCGTAGCGGGCGACGGGGCGGGCGGCGTGGGTGGTGCCAGCGGGGCGTTGGCGAGGGACTCGCGCAGGAACGGCAGTATGCCGCGCTCCAGCAACGCCTGCCGCCAGGCGTCGCGCGCCCGCTCGGCGTCCTCGCTCAGCCGGAGGCCGCGCGCGTCCTGCGCCAGGCCCGAGCCGTTGCGCAGGGCGGTGACGAGCATGGCGGCCATGGCGACGAACACCCCGGCGACGGTGAGGCCGGCGAACCACCAGCCGACGGTGACCATCGGGTCCGCCACGGCCTCGTTCGACGCGACCGTGCGCAGGACATAGCCGACGAGGAGGAAGAGCAGCGCCGCGATCCCGGCGAGGACCGGGGCGAGCACGGCGAGCACCGCGCCGGCGCCCGCACCCGCCGCCTCGGACACCTCGCCGACGACGGTGAGGTGCGCGACCCCGCCACCGCCGCCGTCGGCGCCGCGCGGGACGGTACCGACCGGCTGGGGCTGGGCGGCATTGGAGGGCGCGCGCAGTTCTTCGCGCGCCTTCAGAAAGCTCTGGTATTCGGTCGCCGCACAGGCCGCGATCGCGGCCATGGCGCTCCGCGCCATCGTGCGGAGCTGTTCTGCGTCGAGCCGCTGTCCTATCGCGGCGGCCAGTTCCGGGTCATGGTCTGCGGTACGCAACGCTTGGTCGAGGACGCGCTCGAATTCCGGGCGGTCCTCGGCCAGCAGGTGCGGAGCGCTGTTCATGTGCATCCCCCGATGCTCCGTAGGGCCTCGTTGCCGGCTTGCACCGGCTGTGGGCGGAAACGGAGGAGAGCCTGCTACGGATAAGCCGATGGTAGAGCCGTTCTGTCGCGAGGTGACAGAGAGTTTGCCGAATTACCCCGCGCCAGTGGAACCCCCTACCTGCCCGTGTGCCGGCCCACTGAACCCTCAGGCACCCAGCGGGAGTTGCACCACCAGTAGCTTTCCGGCCATTGTGACGCCGCCGTCCATCGCGACCGCGAGCCCGTCCGCGTACAGGTGCGGGCCGTCGACGACCGGGCCGCCGCCCTCCTCGCCGTCCTCGTCCTCGGTGCCGACCTCGCCGAGCAGATAGGGGATGGGGCTGTGGCCGTGCACGATGCGGCCGCCGCCGTAGGTGTCCAGCAGCTCCCGCACGGCCATCGGGCCGGCCTCGTCGTCGCGGAAGGCGAACCGCTTGGTGAACTTGCGGAACAGGTCCCAGACCTCGTCCGGGTCGTTGCGCTGCAGGGCCTCGGTGACGGCGTCGTTGACGGCCTCGATGGAGTCGCCGTAGTCGAGGTAGGCGGTGGTGTCGGAGTGCACGAGCAGGTGCCCGTCCTCCTCGGCCATCGCGTCCAGCCGGGACATCCACTGCATGTGGTGGTCCTCGAGCCGCTCCATGTCGGTGCGCTGGCCGCCGTTGAGCAGCCAGGCCGCCTGGAAGGAGGCGGTGCCGGCGCCGGACTGGACGGGGGTGTCGGCGAACCGCTTGGCGCCGATGAGCAGCAGCTCGTGGTTGCCCATGAGGGCCTTGCAGTAGCCGCCGGCGGCCGCGGCCTCGGCGGACAGCCGCATGACGAGGTCGATGACCCCGACGCCGTCCGGGCCGCGGTCGGTGAAGTCGCCGAGGAACCACAGCCGGGCGTTGCCCGCGGCCCACTGGCCGTTCGCGTCGATGAGCCCCTCGGCGGCGAGCGCCGCGTAGAGCTCGTCGAGATAGCCGTGGACGTCGCCGACGACGTACAGCGGGCCGAGGCCGCCCGGCACGGGCGCCGCCGCCTGCGGGTCGGCGATCGGTGTCAGCTTGACGGTCGGCACGTCCCGCGGGACGGCACTGCGGCTGATGACCGGCAGGTCGCGTGCGGTCGGGGTGTAGCCCGGGGGGTACTCCGCGGGCGGCTCCGTGTGGGCGTACGCGGGCATGGGAGGCGGCGCGGCGTACCCGGGGAAGGGCGGCACCGCCGCCGTGGTCCGTACGGGTCCCTGACCGGCCCCCTGAGTCATCGACCCCTCCACCATCGCGCCGCCGTGCACCTTGTGGACCTTGCCTGGTCGACGGCGGTCCGTGGTGTCGTGCGCCCATCATAGGAATGACCGTCGTGGCTTGTGCACGCACCAGGGGCTGTCAATCGAGGAGGGCGTGCGAGGACGCCGGTCATTTCTCCCCAATTGAGTCGTTCGCGCCCCTCGGTGGGGGCCCGGAGAAGCCGTCCTGGGGTTGGTGACGGACCTCTCCTGTGGCTGACGGATCCCTGCCGTGGCCGATATACGCCGTTGTCACGGCGTTCCGCTCGGCTCGTGGCGCTCCGTTTTCGTCCGTGGTCCGGTGGTTCGGCCCTGGTGCTCGGGTTGACCGTTCAGGGCTTCGGGTGACCGGCTCGTGTTCTCGGTTGACCGGCTGCGGTCAGGGCGTGGCGGGGCCGCGCGGGGGACTGACGGTGGTGCGCGGCGGGCGGCGCTCGGAGGAGGTGCGCACGATCAGCTCCGTCGGTATGACCTGCTCCACCGGCCGTCCGGTGTCGAGTCCCTCGATGGCGTCGATGAGGAGCTGGACGACGGCCGTGCCGATGCGTCGCGGCTTGAGGGAGAGGGTGGTGACGGGCGGCTCGGTGGTGGCGTAGACCGTGGACTCGCTGCAGCAGACCAGCAGCAGGTCGTCCGGCACCCGCAGCCCGTAGCGGCGGGCGGCGGCGAGCAGGTCGGTGCCGTTGGGGTCGAACAGTCCGTACACGGCGTCGGGCCGGTCGGGGCGGGCGAGCAGCCGGTCGGCGGCCACTGCCCCGGCGCAGGGGTCGTGGGCGGGGTACTCCTCGTAGACCGGGTCCTGGCCGACCCGCTCGCACCAGTGCAGATAGGCGGTGGTGGAGAGCCGGGTGTAGGTGTCGGTGGTGGTGCCGGTGAGCAGCCCGATGCGCCGGGCGCCGGCGGCGGCCAGGTGGTCGAGGATGCCGAGGACGGCCGCCTCGTGGTCGTTGTCCACCCAGGCGGTGACGGGGAGGGTGCCGGCGGGGCGGCCGTCGGAGACGACGGGGATGCCCTGGCGGACCAGGTCGGTGACCACGGGGTCGTGGTCGGAGGGGTCGACGACGACGGTGCCGTCGAGGGCGACGTTGGACCACACGTCGTGCCGGGAGGTCGCGGGCAGGATGACCAGGGCGTAGCCGCGGGCGAGGGCGGCGGAGGTGGCGGCCCTGGCCATCTCGGCGAAGTACGCGAACTCGGTGAAGGTGAAAGGTTCATCCCCGTACGTGGTCACGGTCAGGCCGATGAGACCGGACTTGCCCGTGCGGAGGGTGCGGGCCGCGGCCGACGGGCGGTAGCCCAGCCGGTCGGCGACCTCGCGGACATGGCGGCGGGTCGCGTCCGGTAGCCGGCCCTTGCCGTTGAGCGCGTCGGAGACGGTCGTGATCGACACCCCGGCGGCGGCGGCCACGTCCCGGATACCCGCACGGCCTTGTCGGCTGCCTCTGCGGGAGAGGTCAGTCCGGCTCACCTGGTGCTTCCCTGCTGCTGTCATGGCGAGCCGATAGTAGGGCTCGGTTGGTCCGTTGGCGGGGATCCGGTTTTCGCTGTTGACAGGCACGTTTCTGCACGACCGATTCCCTGTAATGACCATGGAAACAAAGCCAGTTGGGGGTGTGGATAAGGGGCCGCGCGCCTCTCGTCTCTCCGCCTCTCATGAATGGTTCAGGTCTCGAAGAGGTCTCAACTCACCTTCACGGGGGATGCGCGCCACGGCGCCCGCCACCGGCGCACGGGGAAAAAGGGAGCGCTCCCCCGGAGCGTGAAGCCGTGCCGCGCGGATAGGGGCGGGCCGTGGCCGCCGAGTGCGGCACTCGCACGCGATGCTGGACGCCGCCCGGGGCAATCCTCTTAAGGTGTGCAGTATTCATGTCCGCTATTCGTGTGCGCTTTCCCCGTGCGGCGCCCGCGCGCACGGGATGTCGAGGAGGACCTGCGGTGACCGAGAAGACCCCGAAGCTGCGCGCCGCGCTGGACGGCGTTCCCACCTACAAGCCGGGCAAGCCGGCCGCCGCCGACGGCCCCGTTGCGTACAAGCTGTCCTCCAACGAGAACCCCTACCCGCCGCTGCCCGGTGTGCTGGAGACCGCGATCGAGGCCGCGGGTTCTCTCAACCGCTACCCCGACATGGCCTGCACGGGCCTGATGCTGGAGCTGGCGGAACGTTTCGGGGTGCCCGTCACGCACATCGCCACCGGCACCGGCTCGGTCGGTGTCGCGCAGCAGTTGGTCCAGTCGACGGCGGGCCCCGGTGACGAGGTCATGTACGCCTGGCGCTCCTTCGAGGCGTACCCGATCATCACGCAGGTCTCGGGCGCCACGCCCGTACCGGTGCCGCTGACCGACGGCGATGTGCACGACCTGGACGCGATGCTCGCGGCGATCACCGACCGGACCCGGCTGATCTTCGTCTGCAACCCCAACAACCCCACCGGCACGGTCGTGCGCCGGGCCGAGCTGGAGTCCTTCCTGGACCGGGTGCCCTCCGACATCCTGGTGGTGCTCGACGAGGCGTACATCGAGTTCATCCGCGACGAGAACGTCCCCAACGGCATCGACCTCTACCGTGACCGGCCGAACGTCTGCGTGCTGCGCACCTTCTCGAAGGCGTACGGGCTGGCCGGGCTGCGCGTCGGTTTCGCGATCGCCCACGAGCCGGTCGCGGCGGCGCTGCGCAAGACGGCCGTGCCGTTCGGGGTGACCCAGCTGGCGCAGGACGCGGCGGTCGCCTCGCTGCGCAGCGAGGACGCGCTGCGCGAGCGGGTGGACGCGCTGGTGGCGGAGCGGGCGCGGGTGGTCGGCGCGCTGACCGCGCAGGGTTGGACGCTGCCGGAGTCGCAGGCCAACTTCGTCTGGCTGCCGCTGGGGGAGCGGTCGCAGGACTTCGCGGCCGCGTGCGAGCGCGCGGGTGTGGTCGTCCGGCCGTTCCCGGAGGGCGTCCGGGTGACGATCGGCGAGACCGAGGCGAACGATCTCTTCGTGCAGACGGCCGAGGCGTTCCGCAAGGAGCTGTAGCCGTCCCGGCGGGAGGGGCTGGTGGTGACTGAGCTCAGTCACCACCAGCCCCTCCGGCGTTTCAGGACGGGCGTGGGCCGTCCCCCGGGCCACTAGGGCCGAACGGTACCCCCCGGTGATTGTCCGAAAAGGCGGTGCGCCATAATGCTTGTGAATGTGAACGCGTTCACAAGCTCGTCTTTTATGCCCTGCTTTCACTAGGGCAAAGAGGTGCAAACCACCGGTGGCGTGAGTCGTCGGTGTCGCAAGAGGCAAGGAGAGACCGCGTGGACCTGGCTCTGGCGCCGGAAACGCTGGCGCGCTGGCAATTCGGCATCACCACCGTTTACCACTACCTCTTCGTACCGCTCACGATCAGCCTGGCGGCGATCACCGCCGGGCTGGAGACGGCGTGGGTGCGCACCGGCAAGGAGAAGTACTTCCACGCCACGAAGTTCTGGGGAAAGCTCTTCCTGATCAACATCGCGATGGGCGTGGTCACCGGCATCGTGCAGGAGTTCCAGTTCGGCATGAACTGGTCGGACTACTCCCGGTTCGTCGGTGATGTCTTCGGGGCGCCGCTCGCGATGGAGGCCCTGCTGGCCTTCTTCTTCGAGTCGACCTTCATCGGGCTGTGGATCTTCGGCTGGGACAAGCTGCCCAAGAAGATCCACTGCGCGTGCATCTGGATCGTCGCCGTCGGCACGATCCTCTCCTCGTACTTCATCCTGGCCGCGAACTCCTGGATGCAGCACCCCGTCGGCTACGTCATCGACAAGACGACCGGCAAGGCCCAGCTCACCGACATCTGGGCGGTGCTGACGCAGAACACCACGCTCGTCGTGGTCTTCCACACCCTCACCGCGGCCTTCCTCACCGGCGGCGCGTTCATCGTCGGCATCGCCTCGCTCCACCTGTGGCGCGCCAAGCGCAAGCAGCTGCGCGGCGAGGAGCTGGGCGAGAAGCAGCGGCACCAGATCGGCGCGATGCGGACCTCGCTGCGCGTCGGGCTCGTCGTCGCGGTCATCGCCGGGCTCGGCACCGCGATCAGCGGTGACAGCCTCGGCAAGGTGATGTTCGAGCAGCAGCCGATGAAGATGGCCGCCGCCGAGGCCCTGTGGGAGACCAAGGCACCGGCGCCGTTCTCGGTCTTCGCGGTCGGCGATGTCTCCAAGGGCCACAACAGCGTCGAGATAGAGATCCCCGGCCTGCTCTCCTTCCTCTCCCACAGCAACTTCACCGACGCGGTCCCCGGCATCAACGACATCGCCGCCCGGGAGGCCGCCCGCTACGGCGGTGAGCCCGAGGACTACATCCCCAGCATCTTCATGACCTTCTGGGGCTTCCGGCTCATGATCGGCTTCGGGATGACGTCGTTCGTGGCCGCGCTCATCGGGCTGTGGACCACGCGCAAGAAGTTCTGGCTCGCGCCGCGGTTCCGCACGGGCGAGAACGAGGTCCCGCGGCTGATGCTGACGCGGACCCGCGAGATGAGCCCGTTCTTCACCACCTGGTCCTGGCGCATCGGCATCCTCACCATGGGCTTCCCGCTGATCGCCAACTCCTTCGGCTGGATCTTCACCGAGATGGGCCGCCAGCCCTGGGCCGTCTACGGGCTGATGAAGACCGGCACCGCGGTCTCGCCCGGCGTCAGCCAGGCCGAAGTCCTCATCTCCATGGGCATCTTCACGCTGCTGTACGGAATCCTCGCCGTCGTCGAGGTGAAGCTGCTGGTGAAGTACGCCACGGCCGGACCGGACACGGACGAGAAGCCGCCCACGAAGGATCCGAGGCTGCGGCTCCCCTCGCCGGGGGCCGGCGAGCCCGAGGACGCCGACAAGCCGATGACCTTCGCGTACTGACGCGGCGGAACGGAGACACCGACCATGCACCTCCACGACCTCTGGTTCCTGCTGATCGCCTTCCTGTGGACGGGCTACTTCTTCCTCGAGGGCTTCGACTTCGGCATCGGCGTCCTGACCAAGCTCCTCGCCCGGGACCGCACGGAACGCCGGGTACTGATCAACACCATCGGGCCCGTCTGGGACGGCAACGAGGTCTGGCTGATCACCGCGGTCGGCGCGACCTTCGCCGCCTTCCCCGACTGGTACGCCACCCTCTTCAGCAGCTTCTACCTGCCGTTCCTGCTCATCCTGGTCTGTCTGATCCTGCGCGGCGTCGCCTTCGAGTACCGCCACAAGCGCACGGGCGAGCGCTGGCAGCTGAACTGGGAACACGCGATCTTCTGGTGCTCGCTGCTGCCCGCCTTCGTATGGGGCGTCCTCTTCGCCAACATCGTGCGCGGGGTGCCGATCGGGCGGGACAAGAACTTCGCCGGTGACGTGCTCGACCTGCTGAACCCGTACGCCCTGCTGGGCGGCGCCCTCACGCTGGTGCTCTTCACCTTCCACGGCGCGGTCTTCGCGACGCTGAAGACGGTCGGCGACATCCGCCACCGGGCGCGGTCCCGGGCGACCGTCCTCGGCCTGACCTCCGGCGTCCTCGCCGTGACCTTCCTCGGCTGGACGCAGATCGAGTCCGGCAACGGCCGCAGCCTCGTCGCGCTGATCGTCGCCGGGGCGGCCCTGGTCGCGGCGCTGGCCATGAACCACTTCGGGCGGGAGGGCTGGACGTTCGCCTTCTCCGGGGTGACCGTCGCGGCCGTCTTCGCGCTGCTCTTCCTGGCGCTCTTCCCCGACGTCATGCCGTCGTCCCTCGACCCGGCCTGGGACCTCACGGCGGCGAACTCGTCCTCCACCCCCTACACCTTGAAGATCATGACGTGGGTCGCGGTGCCGATGACGCCGCTGATCATCGGCTATCAGGCGTGGACGTACTGGGTCTTCCGCAAGCGGATCGGTACCCAGCACATTCCCGCTCCCGCGGCGTAGCCGTGTCGGCCGCACCCCCGTTGCGCGGTGGTGTCCTCAATCGCCGGACGGGCTGGTTTCGGTCCGCTCACCTGACCTCCCGCAAGGACCTTCGACCTCGACCGAGGACTGATCGCGCATGAAGCCCGTCGACCCCCGACTGATCAGGTACGCCGTCGCGACCCGCTTCTTCCTGGCCGCCTCCGTCGTGCTCGGACTGGCGGGGGCCGGCCTGGTCATCGCCCAGGCGATGCTGATCGCCGACGTGGTGACCGGGGCCTTCCAGCACGGGCGCGGCACCGGTGACCTGGGCACACAGCTCGTCCTGCTGGCGGCCGTGGCCGTCGGCCGGGCGGCCGTGTCGTGGCTCACCGAGCTGGCCGCGCACCGCGCGAGCGCGGCGGTCAAGTCCGAGCTGCGCAGGCGGCTGCTCGCGCACGCGACCCGGCTCGGGCCCTCCTGGCTCGCCACACGGCGCACCGGTGAGCTGACCGCGCTCGCCACGCGCGGCGTGGACGCCCTCGACGACTACTTCGCCCGCTATCTGCCGCAGCTCGGCCTCGCGGTCGTGGTGCCGGTCGCGGTGCTCGCCCGTATCGTCACCGCCGACTGGGTCTCGGCGCTCGTCATCGTCCTCACGCTGCCGCTCATCCCCCTCTTCATGGTCCTCATCGGGTGGGCCACCCAGTCCCGGATGGACAAGCAGTGGCGGCTGCTGTCCCGGCTCTCCGGGCACTTCCTCGACGTCGTCGCCGGACTGCCCACCCTCAAGGTCTTCGGGCGGGCCAAGGCACAGGCCGAGTCGATCCGCGCCATCACCGCCGACTACCGGCGGGCGACGCTGCGCACGCTGCGCCTCGCCTTTCTCTCCTCCTTCGCCCTGGAACTGCTGGCCACGGTGTCGGTCGCGCTCGTCGCGGTGGGGATCGGCCTGCGGCTCGTGCACGGCGAACTCGACCTCTACACCGGTCTGATGGTGCTGGTCCTGGCGCCCGAGGCGTATCTGCCGCTGCGGCAGGTGGGCGCGCAGTACCACGCGGCGGCGGAGGGGCTGGCCGCCGCCGACGAGGTCTTCGCCGTCCTGGAGACCGAGCCCGCCCCGGCCGGCACCCGGCCCGCGCCGGACGCCCGGAGCGCGGCGCTGAGCGTCGAGGCGCTCGTGGTGCGGCACGCGGGACGGGCCCAACCGTCGCTGCCCGAGGTCTCGTTCGACGTGCGGCCCGGGGAGACGGTCGCGCTCGTGGGGCCGAGCGGAGCCGGCAAGACGACCCTGCTGAACGTGCTGCTGGGCTTCGTGCGGCCCACGGCCGGGCGGGTGTGCGTGGGCGGTGCGGATCTGTCATCGCTCTCCCCCGAAAGCTGGCGGGACCAGGTGGCCTGGGTCCCGCAACGACCCCGTCTGTTCGCCGGCACGGTCGCCGAGAACGTCCGGCTGGCGCGGCCGGACGCCACGGACGCGCAGGTGCGGGACGCACTGCGGGCGGCCGGTGCGCTCGACTTCGTCACCATGCTGCACCACGGCACTGACACCCGCCTCGGCGAGGACGGTGCCGGGCTCTCCGCCGGACAGCGCCAACGCCTCGCGCTGGCACGGGCGTTCCTCGCGGACCGCCCCGTGCTGCTGCTCGACGAGCCGACGGCGAGCCTGGACGGCGAGACGGAGGCCGCCGTGGTGGAGGCCGTGCGCCGGCTGGCCGTCGGCCGTACGGTGCTGCTGGTCGCCCACCGTCCGGCGCTGCTGTCCGTCGCCGACCGGGTGGTGCGCCTGCCGTCGGCCTCCGGCCCGGTTGTGCACCCCGAGGCTGTCGGTATCCGGCCGGGCGGGCAGGACGGCGGCGTGATTCTCCCGGCTTCGCGGACGGTTTCACCGGAGGCGACGGCTGGGCCCGCGTCCACCGCCAGGGACGGCGGGGCCGACCCCGGGCCGGAGGCCGACCACCTGGCGGGGGCGGGTCCGGCCGCTCCGGCCGGCCACGGCGGTGGCGCGGCTCGCTCCGCCGATGCCCGGGCAGGCGCCGGGATCACCGGGCCGCAGGCCCGGCCCCTCGCCCGGGTGCGAGCCGCCGGTAGGCCCTGGTGGGGGCGGTTCGGGTTGGCGTTGCTGCTCGGGAGCCTCGCGCTCGGTAGTGCCGTCGGGCTGATGGGGGTGTCCGGGTGGTTGATCTCGCGGGCCTCCCAACAGCCGCCGGTGCTCTACCTGATGGTCGCCGTCACCGCGACCCGCGCGTTCGGGATCAGCCGGGCCGTCTTCCGCTACGCCGAGCGTCTGGTCTCGCACGACGCCGTACTGCGCGCCCTGGCGGGGCTGCGCGTCGCGGTGTACCGGCGCCTGGAGCGGCTGGCCCCGGCCGGGCTGCGGGAGACGCGCCGCGGCGATCTTCTGTCGCGGCTCGTCGCCGACGTGGACGAGCTGCAGGACTACTTCCTGCGCTGGCTGCTGCCGCTCGGTGCGGCCGTCGTCGTCGGTGCCGCCTCGGTGGGGTTCACCGCGTGGCTGCTGCCGGAAGCGGGCGCGGTGCTCGCCGTCGGACTGCTGGCCGCCGGGGCGGCCGTGCCCGCGCTGTCGGCGGCGGTCGCCCGGCGCGCCGAGCGGCGGCTGGCGCCCGCGCGCGGTGCGCTGGCGACGCAGGTGGTCGATCTGCTGGCCGGGGCACCGGAGTTGACGGCGGCGGGAGCGATGCCGTCCCGGCTGGCCGAGGCGGAGCGTGCCGACGGGGTGCTCACCGGCATCGCCCGGCGGGCGTCGGCGGCGGGGGCACTCGGCGCGGGGCTGTCCGCCCTCGCCTGCGGGCTGACCGTGGCTGCCGCGGCCTGGGCGGGTGTGCAGGCCGTGCACGACGGCCGGCTCGGCGGGCTGTGGCTGGCGGTCGTCGTGCTGATGCCGCTGGCGGCCTTCGAGGCGGTGTCGGCGCTGCCGCTCGCCGTGCGCCACCGACAGCGTGTGCGCCGCTCCGCCGAGCGGGTGTACGAGGTGCTGGACGCCCCCCTGCCCGTACGGGACGGCTCGCGGCCCGCGCCGAAGTCCCCGTTCCCGCTGCGCGTGACGGAGTTGACCGCCCGCTACCCGGGGCAGGAAGTGCCGGCCCTGGACGGGCTGTCGATGGAGCTGGTGCCGGGCCGCCGGGTCGCGGTCGTGGGCCGGTCCGGCTCGGGCAAGACCACGCTCGCGCAGGTGCTGCTGCGCTTCCTGGACGCCGAGTCCGGCGCGTACACCCTCGCGGGCGAGGACGCGACCGCCATGGACGGCGACGCCCTGCGGCGGCTGGTGGGGCTGTGCGCGCAGGACGCGCACCTCTTCGACAGCTCGGTGCGGGAGAACCTGCGGCTCGCGCGGCCGGACGCGGACGAGGCGGAGCTGCGCGGCGCGCTGCGGGCCGCGCGGCTGCTGGAGTGGGTGGACTCCCTGCCGCAGGGGCTCGACACCCTCGTCGGCGAGCACGGGGCGCGGATGTCCGGCGGCCAGCGGCAGCGGCTCGCGCTGGCCCGGGCGCTGCTCGCGGACTTCCCCGTGCTGGTGCTGGACGAGCCCGCCGAGCACCTCGACCTGCCGACCGCCGACGCGCTGACCGCCGATCTGCTGGCGGCCACCGAGGGGCGTACGACGGTGCTGATCACGCACCGGCTGGCCGGGCTGGCGGCGGTCGACGAGGTGATCGTGCTGGAGCGGGGTCGGGCGGTGCAGCGGGGGACGTACGAGGAGCTGGCGGCGGTCGACGGCCCGTTCCGCGGGATGCTGGAGCGGGAACTGGTGGCGGACATCAGCGGCAACGCTCTTTCCCTGACAAATGGGACTTACTAGGCTCAGAGGCATGGCAGCGACGGAAGAACCTTCCGCGGAGTCCGCGGGCACCCCCGGCGGTCGGGAGGCGCCGCGGCGCATGGATCCCCTGGAGATCGCCACCGAGGCCACCCGCAGCCTCCAGGGCATGTCCACGGAGCTGAGCGCGCGCGTGCCGCAGCTGCTGGAGGCCATGCGCTCGGTCGGCACCGGGCTGGAGCTGCACAGCGTCCTCGACCGGATCGCCGCGACCGCCGCCGACCTGGCCGACGCGGAGTACGCCGCCATCGGGGTCATCGACTCCACCGGCGAGGGGCTGGCCGACTTCATCACCTACGGCGTCACCAAGGAGCAGCACGAGCGCATCGGCGCGCTGCCCGACGGCCACCACGGGCTGCTCGGCGCGCTCATCCACCAGCCCGCGCCCGTCATGCTCCAGGACCTGGCCAACGACCCGCGCTCGGCGGGTTTCCCGCCGGAACACCCGCCGATGCGCAACTTCCTGGGCGTTCCGATCCGGGTCGAGGACGAGATCTTCGGCAATCTCTATCTCACCGAGAAGCGCGGCGGCCGGGAGTTCAGCATCGCGGACCTGCACATGGTGAAGATCCTGGCGACCGAGGCGGGCATCGCGATCGGCAACGCGCGCGTGTACGAGCAGGGCCGGCAGCGGATGCGCTGGATCGACGGCTCGGTGGCCGTCACCACGGCCCTGCTGGCGGGCAACGACGCCGAGGACGCGCTCGCGGTCGTCGCCGAACAGGCCCGCCGGCTCGCGGACTCGGCGGCGGGCATCGTGCTGCTGCCGGACGGCGAGGGCGGGCTGGAGATGGTGGCGGTCTCCGCCGACGAGCCGGCCGGGCTGCTGGGCACGGTGATACCGCCGCACAGCCCGGTCGCCTCCCAGCTCCTCGCGGGGGAGCCGGTGTTCATCGACGACTCGGCCACCGACCCGCGCATGATCACGGAGGTCGCGCCCCGGTTCGGGCCGAGCATGCTGCTGCCGCTCAAGAGCGGCGACCGGGTCCTCGGCACGCTCGCGACGCCACGCGCGCGTGGCCAGAGGAAGTTCACCGAGGCCGAGCGCACCCTGGCCGGACAGTTCGCCGCGCAGGCGGCCCTCGCGCTCGTCATGGCCGAGGCACAGCGCGACCGGGAGCGGCTCGCCGTCTTCGAGGACCGCGACCGGATCGCCAGGGATCTGCACGACCTGGTCATCCAGCGGCTGTTCGCCACCGGGCTGATGCTGGAGGGCGCCGCCCGCAAGGCCGTCGTCCCGGAGGTGCGGGAGCGGATCGGGCAGGCGGTCGACGAGCTGGACGTGACCATCCAGGAGATCCGTACCGCGATCTTCGCCCTCCAGCAGGGCCCCGGTGAGGCGCCCGCCGGGCTGCGCACCCGGGTGCTGCGGGAGATCGGCACGGCGGCCGTGCCGCTCGGCTTCCAGCCGTCCGCGAATTTCGTCGGCCCCGTCGACGCGAAGGTCGGCGAGCTCACCGGCAAGAACCTCATCGCGGCGCTGCGCGAGGCCCTCTCCAACGCCTTCCGGCACGCCCGGGCGTCCCGTATCGAGGTGGTCGTCGACGCGACGGCCACCCTGCCGGACGGGCGGGGCGCGGTCCGGCTGACCGTCGCCGACGACGGGGTCGGCATTCCGGAGGGCGGCCGGCGCAGCGGGCTGCGCAATCTCGCGAAGCGGGCCGAGTCGCTGGGCGGCTCCAGTACGTGCGGTCCGGGGATCGGCGAGGACGGGCGCGGCACGCGGGTGGTGTGGGAGGCGCCCCTGTAGGCCGTTCTCGCGGCCGGTGCCTCCTTGTAGCGGTATCGGCTCCCCCGAACGGGCCTCTGCGGGGGCGTTCCGGTGGCGTGCGGGAAACGATCGCGTTCATGCGCCGCCCGTATCGCCCTTCCCGTCGGCCCCACCGGACCCATGGGAGCCGTTGGACCTCCCGGCACCGCCGCGCGGTGCTGTGCGCGCTCTGCCTGGCGGTCTGTCCGCTGGGGACGCCCGGGGCCCTGGTGACCCCGGACGCCTCGGCCGCCTCGCCCGCCGCCAGGGCACCGGACCGGCTCGTACGCGTCAGCTCCGAGGTGTTCCGGCTGGCGGGGGAGGCGGGGCGGGCCCGGCGGCGGTATGAGACCGAGGTGCGGGAGGTGAAGGAGCAGACGGCGGGCGTCCGGCGGGTCGCCCGGCAGCTGCGTCAGCAGCGGATCGTCTCCTCGGCGCTGCGCGAGGACGCCGGGGCGGCTGCCCGCGCGCAGTACCGCACGGGTGGTTTCACGGCCGCCAAGGCCCCCGCCGCGGCCTCGGACGACCCCGTGGAGCTGTTGGGCAGCCAGTCGCCCGCCGAGCGCCGCCGGGAGCTGCTGGCGGCGGCGCTGGGGGAGACCGACCGCAGGAGCCGGGAACTGGCGGCCCGGGAGCAGGCGGCGGCGGCTTCCTGGCCCGCTGCCGAGGAGGACCTCGCGCGGCTGCGCGCGGAGCGCCGGGTGGCCGACCGGCGGCTGGCGGCGGCGCGCGGCAGGCTGGACGCCATGGCCCGGGCCGCCATCGCCCGGGGGCGGTGCGTGCCGCTCGACCGTGAGAAGTTCACCGCCGCGGCGGGCGCCTACGGCCCGGCCGCCGTGGACACGGCGGGGGCGGCCGAGGAGGCGGAATGGGCCCGCCCGGTGCTGGAGTACGAACTGTCGGCCGGGTACGGCGACTCGGGCGCGAGCTGGGCGCGCGGGCACACCGGGCAGGACTTCGCGGTCCCCACCGGCACCCCCGTGCGGTCGGTCGGGGCGGGGACGGTGGTCTCCGCCGGCTGTGGCGGACCGTTCGGCATCAGCCTGGTGATCCGCCACTCCGAGGGCTGGTACTCGCAGTACGCGCATCTGTCGGCGTCGTTCGTGGCGCCGGGGGACCAGGTGCTTCCGGGCCAGTGGATCGGGCTGTCCGGGACCACCGGGAACTCGACCGGCCCGCATCTGCACTTCGAGATCCGCACGAAGCCGGGGTATGGGTCTGCCGTTGATCCGGTGGCGTGGCTGCGGGTCCGGGGGGTCCGGTTGTAGGGCCGGTCTTCGGCTGCGGGCCGTCTTGCCGCCTGCGGCGGCGGGCGCCCTGCGGGCGCGTCCTCAATCGCCGGACGGGCTTGATGTGGCTGAGCTCAGCCGCCAAGCCCGTCCGGCTTCGAGGCCGCGCGTTAGGGGAGGCCGTGCAGGATCTGTTCGATGACGGCCGCGACGCCGTCCTCCGTGTTGGCCGCCGTGCGGTTCGTGGTGGAGGCGAGCACCTCGGGGTGGGCGTTGGCCATCGCGTACGAGGTGCCTGCCCAGGTGAGCATCTCCAGATCGTTCGGCATGTCGCCGAACGCCACGACCTCCTCGGGGGATATGCCGCGCTCGGCGCAGCACTGGGCCAGGGTGCTGGCCTTGCTGACGCCGAGGCCGCTGATCTCCAGCAGGGCGGTGGGGCTGGACCGGGTGAACGAGCCGTGCGCGCCGCCCGCCGACCGGGCCCGGGCGAGGAAGTCGTCGGGGCCGAGGTCGGGGTGGTGGGCGAGCAGCTTGAGGATCGGACCGTCGGGGGTGTCGCCCGAGGAGCCGTTGGCCAGCAGGTGCTCCGCGGAGTCGATGACCGCGCCCGGGTCGAGGTAGAAGGGCGGGTACCGCGTCTCGTAGAGGATGCCGGTGGTGTGCTCCACGGCGAAGGAAACGCCGGGGACGGCGGCGCGCACGCTCTCCACGGTGGCCAGGGCATCGGCCCGGTCCAGCGGGCGGACCTCGACGAAGCGGCCCCCGTCGTGCAGATCGACGACCGCGGCGCCGTTGGCGCAGATGGCGAGGCCGTGGCCGTGCACGTGGTCGCTGACGACGTCCATCCAGCGGGCCGGGCGGCCAGTGACGAAGAAGACGTCTATGCCTGCCGCCTCGGCGGCGGCCAGGGCGGCGACAGTGCGGTCGGAAACCGTTTTGTCGTCGCGCAGCAGGGTGCCGTCGAGGTCGGTGGCGATCAGCCGGGGCGTGGCGGCTGGCCGGCGGAGGGCCGGGGTCTCGGGCTGCTCGGTCGCTGAAGTCACGGTCCCATTCTCGTCGACAGACGGGCGCGATGGCGCACAAGTGTGCGTTTGGCCCGATGGTCTGTTGTGCCCTGTCCTCAAGGGCCGCACGGGCTGCGGTGCGGCCCCACATCCGAGGCCGGCCGACCAGGCCTTAGGCTCGGTTCCATGCGACTGAGCACCGTGATCCTTCCCGACCGCCGCTGGTCCGAGGGCGGCCGCGACACCTGGCAGCGAGCCGAGGAACTGGGCTTCCACACCGCTTACACCTACGACCACCTGTCCTGGCGCACATTCCGCGACGGACCCTGGTTCGGCGCGATACCGACCCTGACGGCCGCCGCGACCGCGACCTCGCGGCTGCGCCTGGGCACGCTTGTCACCTCCCCGAACTTCCGGCACCCGGTGACGCTCGCCAAGGAGCTCATCTCCCTGGACGACATCTCGGGCGGCCGTGTCACGCTCGGCATCGGCGCGGGCGGCTCGGGCTTCGACGCGACGGCCCTGTCCAAGGACGGCGAGGGCGCGTGGACGCCGCGCGAGCGCGCCGACCGCTTCGCGGAGTTCGTGCCGCTGCTGGACCGGCTGCTCTCCGAGGACGTCGTCACGGCCCCCGGCGAGCACTACTCCGCCTTCGAGGTCCGCAACATCCCCGGCTGTGTGCAGCGGCCCCGGCTGCCCTTCGCGGTCGCCGCGACCGGCCCGCGCGGTCTGCGGCTCGCGGCCCGGCACGGTCAGGCGTGGGTGACCACGGGTGACCCGAAGGTGTCCGAGACGGGTACCCCCGAGCAGTCCCGCGAGGCCATCGCCGGGCAGATCGAGAAGCTCGGCGCGGCCTGCGCCACCGAGGGCCGGGACGTCGCGGAGCTGGAGAAGGTGCTGCTCACGGGCTTCACCCCGGACCGGCCGCTGTCCTCCTTCGACGCCTTCGTCGACTTCGCGGGGCGCCACGCCGAGCTGGGCTTCGACGAGATCGTGCTGCACTGGCCGATCGCGGACTCGCTCTTCGCGGCGGACGTCGCCGTCTTCGAGAAGATCGCCACCGAGGGGCTCGCCCAGCTGGGCTGACGGGGTCCGGGGCGTCCTGGGGCGGGTTTCGGCCCGCTCCGGACGCCTTTACCCCGCCAATATCCGGCGAAGAGGGAGAATCGGGACAGAGGCACTTTCCGTGGGCAGCCGCCCGCAGAGCCCTGGAGGTCCCATGCCAGGCACCCGATTCGCCCCCGACCGGGGGCTGACCACCCGCATGGTGAGCACGATGTTCCTCATCGGGCTGCTCTACGTGGTCTTCGTCGGCGTGCTGCTGGCGCTGCTGCGCGGGGCGTGGCCGATCATCCTGCTCGTGGCCGGCGGCCTGTTCATCGCGCAGTTCTGGTTCAGCGACCGGATCGCCGCCTTCGGCATGGGCGCCCGCGAGGTCACCCCGCAGCAGGCGCCCGAGCTGCACGGTGCCGTGGACCGGCTGTGCGCGCTCGCGGACATGCCCAAGCCCCGGGTGGCCATCGCCGACAGCGATGTGCCGAACGCCTTCGCCACCGGCCGCAGCCAGAAGAGCGCGCTGGTGTGCGCCACGACCGGGCTGCTGCGCAGACTCGAGCCGGAGGAGCTGGAGGGCGTCCTGGCGCACGAGCTCTCCCATGTCGCCCACCGCGACGTGGCCGTCATGACCATCGCCTCCTTCCTGGGCGTCCTCGCCGGGATCGTGACCCGTATCGGGCTGTGGGGCGGCTTCCGCCAGTCCGGCGGCCGCGACAGCAGCGCCGCCATCCTGGTGGTGCTGATCCCGCTGATCAGCGCCGTTGTCTACGCCATCAGTTATCTGCTCACCCGGATGCTGTCCCGCTACCGCGAGCTGTCCGCCGACCGGGCCGCCGCCCTGCTGACCGGCCGCCCCTCGGCGCTCGCGTCGGCGCTCACCAAGGTCACCGGGCAGATGGCGCAGATCCCGACGCGGGACCTGCGCAAGGCCGAGCCCTTCAACGCCTTCTACTTCGCGCCCGCCTTCTCGAAGGAGGGCATGAGCCGGCTGCTGTCCAGCCACCCGACGCTGGAGCAGCGGCTGGACCAGCTCGGCCGGATCTCGGCCCAGCTCGGCCGGGCCTGACGGCCTCGACCAGTCCGGAAGGAGCGCCCGTGGGATTCCTGGACACCATCCTCGGCCGCAGCAAACCCGTCCGCCCCGACCTCGACCGGCTCTTCGCCCTGCCGTCCGCCGCCGTCACCCTCCAGGCCGGCGCCGGGTTCACTCCGACCGGTCTGGGGTCGGTGTGCTTCGCGAGCGTGGAAGGCGGGGCCTTTCAGCGGCTCCAGCAGGACGTACGGGCGCTGCTGGACGCCGACACGGGGCGCGGCGGGGTGCCGGTGGAGTTCCGCCAGGACGGCTACGGCTACACCTGGCTGCTCGCGCGGCAAGAGGAGGGGCAGGAGGGCACCCCCGCCCTGGTCAACGATCTGCACGCGGTCAACACGCTGCTGCAGGAAGGCGGCTTCGGCCCGCAGTTGCTCTGCTCGCTGCTGGGTTTCCGCGACGCGGAGAAGCGCCCCCTCGCGCTCGTCTATCTCTACAAGCGGGGGACGTTCTACCCCTTCGCGCCGCTGCCGGGCGGGGGCGAACGGCGGGACAACGCCCTGGAGTTGCGGGTCAGGGCGCTGCTGGGCGATGACCTGCGGATCGAGGAGGACCTGAGCCGCTGGTTCCCGGTGTGGGGCGCGCCCGGGCTGTGAGCGCGAGCGGGGACTTCGGCACTTTGCGGCGCCCCGCCGTTTCCCGCTGCGCGGGGGCGCGGCTCAGCGGCGGGCGGCGAGGGCGTCCATGGTGCGGGCCCGGACCTCGCGCTCGGCGGCCGCGGCGATGAACGCGGCGATGTGCTCCGCGCCGACCAGCTCGCGGACCGCGCGCACGGTCGCGGCCGGCAGCGGCACCGGCTCGGCGGCGTCGGCGGGATCAGGAACAGGGTCGGGGGCGGGCGAGGTGGTCGCGGGGGCGGCGCTCGCGGGCGCGGATATCGCCGCCTCTCCCAGGTGGTGGCGGAGATAGCGGGTGGCCAGGGCCCGCATGGCGCGGGCGAGTTCGGCGTCGACGGTCTGCTGGGCGAGGGGACGCAGCCGGCGCACGAGCGAGGCGGCTTCCGTGGCCTCCGCGTCGGTCGGCGGGTGGTCGAGGTACTGCTGGAAGACGTACTCGGTGGTGAAGTCGAGGAACCGGCCGGCGATGTGCTCGACCTGCGCGCGCAGCTCCCGCAGATGGCCCGAGATGGCGAGCAGCGGCACCCCGGCGGCGTGCAGCTCGGCGGCGACGGCCAGCTCCTGCGGGCTGGGGACGAGGAATTCGTCCGGGGTCTCCGGCAGGCGGACCAGCACGCCGAGCTCCACCGCGTCCTCCACGGCCGCGTCGTCCCGGGTGCCGCCGAACTTCTCGTTCAGCTCGGCCCGGGTCATCCGCGCGGCTTCCTCGTCGGACCAGGGCCGCTCGACCTCGGCGACCAGGCCCAGGACGCCGCCGAGCCCGCGTCCCGCGTCCCAGGCCTCCAGCAGCTCCTTGATGCTGGCCAGGGTGTAGCCCCGGTCGAGGAGGCCCGCGATCTGGCGGAGCCGCGAGAGATGGGTGTCGCGGTAGACGTTCGCCCGGCCGCGCCGCTCCGGCCTCGGCAGCAGCCCGCGGTCCTGGTAGCCGCGGATCGTGCGGACCGTGGCGCCGCTGTGCCGGGCCAGGTCCTCGATCCGGTACTCGGCGGGACGTGCCGGCCCGGGACGTTCCTGAACGCCTGACTGCTCGGGCCGGGGCTGCCGGGGCTGCTTGCTCAAGAGGGCTGGCTCCTTACGAACTCCTCAGGCCAGGGCGGCGCGTCCGATCGCGCCCGCCGCGGCCCGTGCCGCGGGTGAGGTCGCCAGGTAGTCGACGGCCCTGCGCAGCGACCCCTCCTTCGAGGGATGGTACGACCGTCTGAGGTAGCGGGGGACGGCCGAGCCCAGTTCGCCCCAACGTGGCAACAGGCCCTTGGCCACAGCACGGTTGTGGTGGCGGAGCGTGTACCGCAGCCGACCCGCGAGCGGCGGGTCGTTGCGTATGAGATAGCGGGTGCCCCACCCCCACAGGTAGAACAGCACGGGTGCGGTGACGGCCATGCCCAGCACCCGGCGGGCGTAGCGCCCCGCGCCCTCGCCGCCGCAGTGCTCGTACATGTCGAAGGCCACCGAGCGGTGCTCGACCTCCTCCGCGCCGTGCCAGCGCAGCAGATCCAGCATCACCGGGTCCGGGCCGGCCCGGTCCAGCCCGTCGGCGTGCAGGATCCAATTGCCCATGACCGCCGTGAACTGCTCCACCGCCGCGATCACCGAGAGCCGGAAGCGCAGCCACTCCCGCTCGGAGAGCGGAAGCCCGAAGGGCGGGGTGTCGCCGAGCAGCGAGTCGAAGAAGAAGTCGATGTGCCGGGTGTACGGCGTGGTGTCCAGGCCCTGTTCGGCGAGGTGGTCGAGGACGTACGCGTGCTGGACGCTGTGCGTGGCCTCCTGGCCCATGAAGCCCTTGACGTCCCGGAGCAGCGCCTCGTCCCGGACGAGCGGCAGGGCCTCCTTGAAGACCTTGACGAACCACCGCTCCCCCGCGGGGAGCAGCAGATGCAGGACGTTCATGACGTGGGTGGCGGTGGGCTCGTCCGGTATCCAGTGCAGCGGGGTCTCCCGCCAGTCGAACGAGACCCGTCTGGGGGCTATCCGATGGCTGCCGAGCTGGTGGGGGTGGCTCATCTCGGTCCTCTCCTTGAGTGGGGGCCCTGGTGGGGGCGCGGTCCCGTCACAGCCGGGGCTCGATCCGGGCGAGGGCGCGCAGCGCCCGGGGCGAGAGCCGGGACAGCAGCTTCAGGCCCCGGGCCTCCGGGGTGACCGCGACCACGGCCTGGTCGCGGAACACGGCCCGCAGGATGGCGTCGGCGACCTTCTCCGGGGGGTAGTTGCGCCGGCCGTACGCCCGCGCGGTGCTGTCCCGGAGGCGCTGCTGCTCCTCCTCCGGGACGCCGGTGAAGCGGGCCGTCGCGGTGATGTTGGTGTTGACGATGCCGGGGCAGATCGCGGAGACGCCGATGCCCTGCCCGGCCAGCTCGGCGCGCAGGCATTCGCTCAGCATCAGGACGGCGGCCTTGGAGGTGCTGTAGGCGGGCAGGACCCGGGAGGGCTGGAAGGCGGCGGCGGAGGCGGTGTTGACGATGTGACCGCCCTGCCCGCGCTCGGCCATCTGCCTGCCGAAGGTCCGGCAGCCGTGGATGACGCCCCACAGGTTGACGTCGAGGACCTTTTTCCAGTCCTCGGTGGTGGTGTCCATGAAGGAGCCGGAAAGCCCGATCCCGGCGTTGTTGACCAGCACGTCCACCACGCCGTACTCGGCGGCGACCTTGGCGGCCAGCTTCTCCATCGCCTGCTCGTCCGAGACGTCGACGACCTCGCTCCAGGCCTCGGCCGCGCCGAGCAGCCGCGCCATCTCGGCCGTCCGGGCGGCGCCCGCCGCGTCCCGGTCGACGGCGATGACCCGCGCGCCCGCCTCCGCGAACGCGAAGGCCGTGGCCCGGCCGATGCCGCTCGCCGCGCCCGTCACCAGCACCAGGTGCCCGCCGAAGCGCTGCGCGTACGGCCCGGAGGGCGCGGGGCGGCGGGCGGGGGCGCCCTCCTCCTGGGCGGTGACGAACTCCGCGATCCAGGACGACACCTGGTCGGGCCGGGTGCGCTGCACCCAGTGCTTGGCGGCCAGGGTGTGCCGCACGAGCCGCGGCGCCCAGCGCTCCAGATCGTCGTAGAGCCGCTCGGACAGATAGGCGTCACCGGTCGGGGTGATCAGCTGCACCGGCACATGGGCGAAGGCGTCCGCGCGCGGCCGGCGCATCCGGGGCAGGACGTTGTCCCGGTACAGCCAGGCGCCGTGGACCGCGTCGACCGGCAGCGAGGCGGTGGGGTACGGGCCGCTCGGCAGCTTCTCCAGCCGCGCCACCATCTTCGGCCAGCGCTTGCCGAGCGGACCGCGCCAGAGCGCCTCGGGCAGCACCGGGGTGTGCAGCGCCCCCACGTACCAGGAGCGGGTGCCCTGGCCGAGGAGTTGGGCCACCCGGCGCGGGGTGGGCCGGGCGACGCGGTCGTTGATCCAGTGGCCGAAGTGGTCCAGCGACGGCCCGGAGATGGTGGTGAAGGAGGCGACGCGCCCCTCGGTGCGCGGGACGGTCACGAACTCCCAGCCCTGCACGGACCCCCAGTCGTGCCCCACGAGATGCACCGGCGCGTCCGGGCTCACCGCGTCCGCGACGGCCAGGAAGTCGTCCGTGAGCTTCTCCAGCGTGAAGCCGCCCCGCAGCGGCTGCGGGGCCGTGGACCGGCCGTGGCCGCGCACGTCGTACAGCACCACGTGGAAACGGTCGCGCAGCCGGGCCGCCACCTCGGCCCACACCTCCTTGCTGTCCGGATAGCCGTGCACCAGCACGACCGTGGGCCGCGAGGTGTCACCCAGCTCCACGACGCACAGCTCGACGCCGCCCGTGTGCACCCACCGCTCGCGCGCGCCCTCAAGACCCACGCCACCCGTGACGTCCCTGCTGCTGCTCATGCGGCCTTCTCCTCCTGCCAGCGCCGCACGTGCGGCAGATCGTCGTCGAGCCAGAAGGCGCTCTCCTCGGGGTCCCGGGAGTCGGTGACCACCAGGAGCTCCTCGAACTTCGCGCCCGTGCCCCGGAATCCGAGGTGGGGTTCGACCGCCCACAGGCCGGGCCTGGGCGGGTGGTCGGAGAAGCGGTACGGGCTCCACAGCGGCGACCAGCCCTCGCGGTGCCCGTGGACGGCGTCGGACGCCAGCCCCTTGAGCGACTGGGTACCGAAGCCGAGCACGTGCGGCGACCAGCGACGCTCGCGCACCCGGTCCACCTTGTGCGCGATCACACCGAACGGGTACGCGCGGTGCCGGTTGGCGTAGCCCTGGCGGGCCATGAGCCGGTCCACGTCCTCGTAGATCTCACGCAGCGGGCGCCGCTCGCGCACCTCGCGCAGGATCAGCTCGCGGTGGGCCTCGAGATCGGCCAGCAGCCGGTCGTGCAGGGGATCGAGGCCGAGGCATCCCGAGTACCCGATGTCGGCGGTGAAGCCCTGGTGGACCGGCGCCATGTCGAGGATGAACGGCATGCCCGGCTCCAGCCGCCGCCCGGTGGGGAAGAACTGGAGCGGCACCCGGAAGCCGGTGAAGGCCGTGCGGTCCCCGAACCAGGCGAACGGCAGATGGAACCAGTCCCGCACGCCGTGCCCGCGCAGCCACTCCCGCTGCATCCGGGTGGCGTCCCGCTCGGTCATCCCCGGTGCGAGCTGGGCGGCGACCTCCTCCGCGCAGGTGTACGCCAGGCGCTGCACCGCCCGGAACCCGCGCAGCTCCGCGGCCCCGATGCCCGCCGGCCGCCCGGGGCCGTGCCCCCGCCCCTCGACCCGTCCCGCCACGACAGCCGCCATGCCCACCCGTCCGTCCCTGTGCCGGGGCACGTTCCCGGACGGTGAAATCCGGTGACGCGCCCGCGAGTTGACCACGTACGAAAGTTGACAATGATGAATGTGACAATGTCCGGCGGCTGCGTCAAGGGGCTCGCCCGTGCCTGTGGAAAACCCGTGCACGGCCTGCACCGTCACCTCCGCCCCGCCCCCCGGGCCCCTCCTGTCACCCGGAGACCGCCCCCTCCAGGAGTACCGCTCCCCTACGGGCACGTCAGACCCGAGGACTAGACCCATCCAGCCATCTGGGCTGACGACTCCTGTGGCGCGCGCCACTAACGTCGAACACGTGACTGTGATCGCCACCGAAAGCCTCAGCAAGCGGTTCCCCCGGGTGACCGCTCTTGACCGGCTCTCCGTCGACATCGCCCCGGGAGTGACCGGCCTGGTGGGCGCCAACGGAGCCGGCAAGTCGACGCTGATCAAGATTCTGCTCGGGCTCTCCCCGGCCACCGAGGGCCGCGCCGCCGTGCTCGGTCTCGACGTCGCGACCGAGGGCAGCGCGATCCGCGAGCGGGTCGGCTATATGCCCGAGCACGACTGCCTGCCGCCCGACGTGTCGGCGACCGAGTTCGTCGTCCACATGGCGCGCATGTCCGGCCTGCCGGCCAGCGCCGCCCGCGAGCGCACCGCCGACACCCTGCGCCACGTGGGGCTGTACGAGGAGCGGTACCGCCCCATGGGCGGCTATTCGACGGGCATGAAGCAGCGGGTCAAGCTGGCCCAGGCGCTCGTCCACGACCCCCAGCTGGTCCTGCTGGACGAGCCGACCAACGGCCTCGACCCCGTCGGCCGCGACGAGATGCTCGGCCTGATCCGCCGGGTCCACACCGACTTCGGCATTTCGGTGCTGGTCACCTCGCACCTGCTGGGAGAGCTGGAGCGCACCTGTGATCACGTCGTGGTCATCGACGGCGGCTCGCTGCTGAGGTCCTCCTCCACCAGCGACTTCACCCAGGCGACCGGCTCCCTCGCCGTGGAGGTCACGGACACCGACGCCTGCCCGGACGGTGTGGCCGCGCTGCGCGCCGCCCTCGCCGCGGCGCGGCTGACGGTCCAGCCCGCGGGCCGGGCCCCGGACGGCTCGCCCGCCTCCGGGCGGGTGCTCCTCGTGGACGTCGTCGACGAGGGCACCTATGACACGGTCCGCGACGCCGTCGCCGAACTCGGCCTCGGCCTGGTCCGCATGGAGCAGCGGCGCCACCGCATCGCGGAGGTCTTCCGCGACGAGCAGAACGGAGGCGCCCCCGATGCCGCCTGAGACCACGGCCGCCCCGGCGCAGGACGTCATTCACAACATCGGCTACCGCAATTACGCGGGCCCCCGGCTCGGCCGCGCCTACGCCCGCCGTTCGCTGTTCTCGCAGAGCCTGCGCGGCGCGTACGGCCTCGGGCGCTCGGCGAAGTCCAAGGTCCTGCCGATGATCCTGTTCGGCGTCATGGTGCTGCCCGCCGCGATCATCGTGGCGGTCAGCGTGGCGACGAAGATGGACAAGCTGCCGCTGGAGTACACGCGGTACGCGATCCTCCTCCAGGCCGTCATCGGTCTGTACGTCGCCTCCCAGGCGCCGCAGTCCGTCTCGCGCGACCTGCGCTTCAAGACGGTCCCGCTGTACTTCTCCCGCCCCATCGAGCGCGTCGACTACGTGGCCGCGAAGTTCGCGGCAATGGCGTCCGCCCTGTTCATCCTGACCGCCACGCCCCTGCTGCTGCTCTATGTGGGCGCTCTGCTCGCCAAGCTCGACTTCGCCGACCAGACGAAGGGCTTCGCGCAAGGACTGGTCTCCGTGATCCTGCTTTCCCTCCTCTTCGCCGGGATCGGCCTGGTCGTCGCGGCCCTCACCCCGCGCCGCGGCTTCGGCGTGGCCGCCGTGATCGCCGTGCTGACGATCTCCTACGGGGCCGTCTCCACCATCCAGGGCATCGCGCTGTCCCAGGACAACACCGAGGCGATCAGCTGGATCGGCCTCTTCTCGCCGATCACGATCATCGACGGCGTGCAGACGGCGTTCCTCTCCGCCACCTCCGCCTTCCCCGGCGGTCACGGCCCGTCGGCCGGCACCGGCGTCGTCTACCTCCTCGTCCTTCTCGCCCTGGTCGCCGGCTCCTACGGGCTGCTGATGCGCCGCTACCGAAAGGTCGGGCTGTGACAACCATCCACATCGACAACGTCTCGCGCTGGTTCGGCAATGTGGTGGCCGTCAATGACGTCTCCATGGTCATCGGCCCCGGTGTCACCGGTCTGCTCGGCCCCAACGGCGCCGGGAAGTCCACCCTCATCAACATGATGGGCGGCTTCCTGGCCCCCTCCACCGGCACGGTCACCCTCGACGGAACGGCGATCTGGCGCAACGAGCAGATCTACCGCCACATCGGCATCGTCCCCGAGCGGGAAGCCATGTACGACTTCCTGACCGGCCTGGAATTCGTGCGCGCCAACGCCGAGTTGCACGGCCTGAGCGCGAAGGAGGCGCAGCGGGCGCTCGCCACGGTCGAGATGGAGTACGCGCAGGACCGCAAGATCGCCACGTACAGCAAGGGCATGCGCCAGCGCGTGAAGATGGCCTCCGCCCTCGTCCACGACCCGTCGGTGCTCCTCCTCGACGAGCCGTTCAACGGCATGGACCCGCGTCAGCGCATGCAGCTCATGGAGCTGCTGCGGCAGATGGGCGCACAGGGCCGCACGGTCCTGTTCTCCTCGCACATCCTGGAGGAGGTCGAGCAGTTGGCGGCCCACATCGAGGTCGTCGTCGCGGGCCGGCACGCCGCGTCCGGTGACTTCCGCAAGATCCGCCGGCTGATGACGGACCGCCCGCACCGCTATCTCGTGCGCTCCAGCGACGACCGGGCCCTGGCCGCCGCGCTCATCGCGGACCCGTCCACGTCGGGCATCGAAGTGGACGTCCAGGAGGGCGCCCTGCGCGTCCAGGCCGTCGACTTCGGCCGCTTCACCGAGCTTCTGCCGCGCGTCGCCCGCGCGCAGGGCATCCGCCTCCTGACGGTCTCGCCCTCCGACGAGTCGCTGGAATCGGTCTTCTCCTACCTCGTCGCGGCCTGAAAGGAGCCCTCAGCGATGTCAGCGTCCTCCGGGCTGTACCACCCCACCGTCGCCCGGCTCACCTACCGGGCCCTCCTCGGCCGCCGCCGGGCCGCGATCCTCTTCGCCCTGCCCGCCCTGCTGCTGATCATCTCGGCGGTGATCCGCGTCATGACCGGCGCCGACGACGAGACGGCGACCACCGTCCTCGGCGGCTTCGCGCTCGCCACGATGGTCCCGCTCATCGGCGTCGTCGCCGGTACGGGCGCGATCGGCCCGGAGATCGACGACGGCTCGGTGGTCTATCTCCTGGCCAAGCCGATCAAGCGGCCCACGATCATCTTCACCAAGCTGATCGTCGCGATCGGGGTCACCGTCGCCTTCTCGGCGGTCCCCACGCTCCTCGCGGGCTACATCCTCAACGGCAACAGCCAGCAGATCGCCGTGGCCTACGCCGCCGCCGCTGCCGTCGCCTCCATCGCCTACAGCGCGGTCTTCCTGCTGCTGGGCACCGTCACCCGGCACGCGGTCGTCGCCGGCCTCGTCTACGCCCTGGTGTGGGAGTCGCTCTTCGGCAACCTCATCCCGGGCGCCCGGACCCTCAGCGTCCAGCAGTGGTCCCTGGCGCTCGCCCAGAAGATCGGCGCGGAGGGCGCCATCAGCTCGGACGTCGGCCTGCCGCTGGCGCTCGTCCTGCTGATCGGTGTCACGGTGGCGGCCACGTGGTTTGCGGGCCGCAAGCTCCGCACGCTGACCCTTGCCGGGGAGGAGTGAGTCTTTGCGGCAGGTGTCGGGCGCACCTCCGCTGCGCGGTGGTGTCCTCAATCGCCGGACGGGCTGGAATCGGCTGAGCTCAGTCGCCAGGCGTCCGGTGTTGGGGAACGCCCCCGCAGGCGTCACACGGGCGATAGTCGCCGGACGGGCTGGAATCGGCTGAGCTCAGTCGCCAGGCGTCCGGTGTTGGGGAACGCGCCCGCAGGCGTCACACGGGCGATAGTCGCCGGACGGGCTGAATCGGCTGAGCTCAGCCGCCGAGCGTCCGGTGTTGGGGAACGCGCCCGCAGGGCGCCCGCCGCCGCAGGCGTTCAGTATCCCAACAGCACCCGGGCGATCAGGACCTGCTCGGGTGCGAGGGTTTCCTCGCCCTCCTCGCAGTCCTCCACGTCCCACAGGGCGTTCTGCAGGACGCGGGCCAGCGTCCAGTTCACCGCGCGCTGCCGGTCCAAACCCATGATCTCGGTCATCAGGTCGAAGCGGCGGCGGACCGCGCGCTCGACGTCACCGGTGCGGACGACGTCGTCCCAGCGGTTGCGGAGCGCGGGCAGCAGCTCGAAGCTGGGGTCGCCCGCGAGCGGCTTCGGGTCGATGGCGAGCCAGGGCTCGCGGCCACTGCCGGGCAACGGCGCCAGCACGTTCTCGTAGTGGAGGTCCCAGTGCAGCAGCCTGTCGCCCGCCTCGCCGGCCACGTCCCGCACGGCGGCCGCACAGGAGCGCAGCAGCTCCCGTTCGGCCGGGTCGGCCAGGGCCGGAAGCGCGTCCGGCAGCTCGGCGAGCATGTCGTCCGCGAGCTCGGCGAGGGTCCGCATACCGGCCGGTGCGGGGGCCGCCACCAAGCGGGCCAGTAGCTCAGTAAGCGTCAGTAGCGCGGCCTCGTCGTCCGCCACGGATGCCAGTGAGCGCCCGGCATACAGCCGCTCCAGCAGCATCGTGCCGGAGGCGTCGTCGTGGCCGAGGAGCCGGACCGCGCCGCTGCCGCCCCACGCCCGCAGCGCGGCGGGCTCGCCCTCGGTCTCCTCGTCGACCGGCTGGAGCTTGAGCACGGCCCGGGTGTCGTCCGCGCGCCGCACGGGCAGGACGAGCGCCACCGCCCCGTGCGCCGGGGGCCCGTCGAGCCGCAGCTCCCAGCGGTCCAGGAAACCGGCGGCCAGGCCGGGCAGCCCGGCGATCCAGGCGCGGCCCTCCTCGTCCTCGTACGACTCGTGGAACTCCGCCAGTTCGGCGGGAACGGTGATCCGGGAAGCGTCGGACACGGCGGTCGGTCTCCTCGACACGGGCGCGGGCGCGGGCGCGGGACAGGGCGGTGGCCCCCCGGCCGGGGGGCCACCGCCCTGTTCAACGTCTCAGATCTTCCGATCGCGCCCGGCACCGAGCCCGAGCATCACCAGCCCCACGCACACCACCAGCAGCAGGATGATCGGGATGTTCCAGCCGCCGGTCGCCTGGTGGACGGCGCCCAGCGCGAACGGCCCGACCGCCGCCAGCAGATAGCCCCACGTCTGTGCCATGCCGGAGAGCCGGGCGGCGGTGTGGGCGTCGCGGGTGCGCAGCACCATCATCGTCAGCGCGAGGCCCAGCGCCCCGCCCTGGCCGATGCCGAGCAGCACCGCCCACAGCCACGCCCCGGCGACCGGGGCCACGAGCAGCCCGCTGATGCCCGCCGCCATGAACAGCACGACGACCACCGCCAGCAGGCGCTGCGAGCGCATCCGCCCGGCCAGCATCGGCACGACGAACGACCCGGCCATCTGCACCAGGGTGCTGAACGCGAAGACGAGACCGGCCTCGGCCTTGCTCATGCCGTGGTCGGTGAAGATCGTCGGCAGCCAGGCGATGCAGACGTAGGCCACGAGCGACTGCGACCCCATGAAGAGGGTGATCTGCCAGGCCAGCGGCGTACGGACGAGGTCGGTGCCGCCGCCGGCGGCCACGGGCTTCGCCGAGGGCTGCCCGTGTCCGGTGCCCCGGCGGGAGATGACCACCTGCGGGATCCACACCGCCGCGGCGAGCGCGGCGAGCAGCGCCCAGGAGGCGAGGGAGCCCTGCCAGCCGCCGAGGGCGTTCTCCAGCGGCACGGCCGAGGCCGCGGAGACGGTGGCGCCGAGGATCATCGCGGTCGAGTAGAGCGCGGTCATGCTCGCGGCCCGGTCCGGGAAGTCCCGCTTGATCAGACCCGGCATGAGGACGTTGAGCAGGGCTATCGCGGTACCGACGAGCGCACAGCCGACGAAGAGCGCCACGACGGGCGGCGCGACGCGCAGCACGATGCCGCCGCACAGCAGCGCGAGCGCGCCGCAGAGCACGGCCTCGGTGCCCCAGCGCCGGGCGAGCTTCGGCGCGAAGATCGACCCCAGGCCCATGAAGACGAGCGGAATGGTCGTCACCAGGCTGCTCGCGGCGGCGGCCAGGTGGAAGTGGTCACCGATCTCGCCGAGGAGCGGCGAGACGCCGGCGAGCGCGGCCCGCATGTTGAGCGAGGCGAGGACGATGCCGAGCATCACGAGCGCGGGATGGGCGCGCAGCCGCCGTCTCGCGGCGGCCACGGGCGCGGTGGGCGCCAGGGCCTCCTCCGCGTCGATCAATGGTGCTTCGGACCTCGTCTCGGACATGGTGGTGCCTTTCGCAATGGTGGTGCGGTGGTGCGGGGGCGGGCCGGGCCGCCGTTCAGCGTTCGGCGAGCAGGGACTCGACGGCCTGCTTCGGGCGCTCCAGCAGCGCCCGGGCGGCGCGGGCGGCGGCGTCGGGGTCACCGGAGGCGATGGCGTCCATGAGCGCGTGATGGTCGCCGTGGGCGATGCGCGGCATCTCGCGGTCGCCGAGCGCGGTGACCAGCGACTCGCGCACCGAGCTGCTGAACCAGCCGTAGGTGGCGGTCAGCGCGCTGTTGTGCGCGGCCTCGACGACGGCCTTGTGGAACGCGATGTCGTGATCGGCGTACAGCTCCAGGTTCCCGGAGTCGGGCTGCCCGTCGGGGTCCTCGAACGCCGTCTGCGCGTCCAGCGCGGCACGCATCCGCTCCAGGTCGGCGGGCTCGTGGCGGACGGCGGCGAGCCGCGCGGCCTCGGCCTCCAGCGCGATGCGCAGCTCCAGCACGTCCCGCACGTTGGCGCGCTGCAGACCACGCATGATCTCGCCGGGGTCGGCGGTGGAGACGACGAACGTGCCCTCGCCCTGCCTGGAACGCAGCATTCCGGCGTGCACGAGGACGCGGACGGCCTCGCGGACGGTGTTGCGCCCGACCTGCAGCTGCTCGGCGAGCGCGTGTTCGGTGGGGATACGGCCGCCCACGGGCCATTCGCCGGCGGTGACCTGGGCTCGGAGCTGGTCGACGACGGTGTCCACCAGGGACTGGCGTCCGGCTGCTCTCAAGGTCATTTCGTCCTCCGGACGGTGGGGGCTGAGGCGGGTCGTCTTGCCCGGTTGCCCAGTCATCCTACAACTGCTGTCCTCAATCGCCGGACGGGTTGGATTGGGGTGTCCTCAAGCGCCGGACGGGCTTGATGTGGTGCGGGCCGGTGGGGTCCTCAAACGCCGGACGGGCTGATGTGGCTCGGGCCGGTGGTGTCCTCAAGCCGTCACGCCCAGGATTCGGCCGCGGGTCGGTGGGGTCCTCAAGCGCGCCGAGCGGCTCGCTGCGGCCCGGCCTACGGGTTCCGTCGGCGCGCGGAGACCGGGGGCCGCGGCTACCTTCGAATGGTGACAGCCGCCGATCGGATACGCCGCTGGGTCTGCTCGTCACCCGGTACGCACATCTGGCTGCTGATCATCGGCATCACCAGCCTCGTCATCGCTGCCGCCAGCGAAGGGCTGGAGACGTTTCTTCTCCACCGCACCAGCAGCAACATCCACGCTCTCACCAAGCACCCGTTGCAGTCGCTGCTCATCAGCGGGTTCTGGATCGAGAGTCCGTCGTCGTTCCTGCTCTACGCCGTGCTCTTCGAGGTCTTCCACGCCAACGTCGAACGCTGGCTCGGCACCCTGCGGTGGCTGGTCACGGTGGCCGTCGCCCATGTCGCGGCCACGCTGATCAGTCAGGAGGTGCTGCTGCTGTCGATCCAGGAGCACGCGGTGCCCCGGTCGATGAAGCACGTTGTCGACATAGGGGTCTCGTACGGGCTCGCCGCCTCCGCCGGGGTGCTGGCCTACCGGGTGGCCCGGCCCTGGCGCTGGGCGTATCTCCTGGCGGTCACGCTGTTCTTCGGGCTGCCGCTCGTCACCGGGGGGACGACGTACACCGACCTCGGGCACGCGATCTCCCTGGCCGTGGGGCTGGCCTGCTGGCCGCTGACGCGCGGCCGCAGACCCTGGGGTCCGGTGCGGTGGCCGAAGGGCCCGCCGGCCGGCGTCAGGCGAACAGCCGCTCCAGAACGGCCGCGATCCCGTCGTTCTCGTTCGAGTCCGTGATCTCGTCCGCGACGGCCCGCAGCTCCGGATGGGCGTTGGCCATCGCCACCCCGTGCGCGGCCCAGCCGAACATCGGTATGTCGTTGGGCATGTCACCGAAGGCGATGGTGTCGGCGGCCTTCACGCCCAGGCGGCGCGCGGCCAGCGACAGGCCCGTGGCCTTGCTGAGGCCCAGCGGCAGCAGCTCGACGATCCCGGCGCCCGCCATCGTCACGCCCACGAGGTCACCGGCGACCCGACGGGCCACCTCGACCAGCTCGTCGTCGCCGAGGTCGGGGTGCTGGAGGTAGAGCTTGTTCAGGGGGGTGAGCCACAGCTCGGCCGGGTCCGTGATCGGGACGGCCGGCAGCGGGCCGTCCTGGATGCGGTAGCCGGGGCCGATCAGTACGTCGCCGTCCATGCCGTCACGGCTGGCGGCGAGGTAGAGCGGGCCGACCTCGGCCTCGACCTTGGCGACGGCCAGCGCGGCGAGCTGCCGGTCCAGCGTCACCGACGTCAGCAGCCGGTGCTCACCCGCGTGGTAGACCTGCGCGCCCTGGCCGCAGACCGCGAGGCCCCGGTAGTCCAGGGCGTCGAGTATCGCCCGCGTCCAGGGGACGGACCGGCCCGTGACGATGATGTGCGCGGCACCGGCCGCCGTGGCCCGGGCGAGGGCGGCGCGGGTGCGCTCCGAGACGGTGTCGTCGGGGCGCAGCAGCGTGCCGTCGAGGTCGGTCGCGACAAGGCGGTACGGCGGCGGGGCGGCGCTCACGGCGTCTTCCTCTTCGTTTCTCCGCCCGCGCGGCACCGTGGCGGCGCGGGCAGGGTGGTCGTGGGCAGCCCGCGCGGCGACCCCGAGGCCGCGCGCGAGCCGCCCGTACGCCTCACTTGGCGATCGGCTCCAGGAACTCGCGACCGCCCAGGTACGGGCGCAGCACCTCGGGGACGCGGACCGTGCCGTCGGCCTGCTGGTGGTTCTCCAGCAGCGCCACGATCGTGCGCGGCACCGCGCACAGCGTGCCGTTGAGCGTGGCCAGCGGCTTGACGTGCTTGCCGTCGCGCATCCGCACGGAGAGCCGGCGGGACTGGAACTCGTCGCAGTTCGAGGTGGAGGTCAGCTCGCGGTACTTGCCCTGGGTGGGGATCCACGCCTCGCAGTCGAACTTGCGCGAGGCGGACGAACCGAGGTCGCCCGTGGCCACGTCGATGACCTGGTAGGGCAGCTCCAGGCTGGTGAGCCACTGCTTCTCCCACTCCAGGAGACGCGCGTGCTCGGCCTCGGCGTCCTCCGGGTCGACGTAGGAGAACATCTCCACCTTGTCGAACTGGTGGACGCGGAAGATGCCCCGGGTGTCCTTGCCGTACGTACCGGCCTCGCGGCGGAAGCACGGCGAGAAGCCCGCGTAGCGCAGCGGCAGCTTCTCCGCCTCGATGATCTCGTCCATGTGGTACGCGGCGAGCGGCACCTCGGACGTACCGACCAGGTAGAAGTCGTCCTTCTCCAGGTGGTAGACGTCCTGGGCGGCCTGGCCGAGGAAGCCGGTGCCCTCCATGGCGCGCGGCTTGACCAGCGCGGGCGTCAGCATCGGGATGAAGCCGGCGGCGGTGGCCTGGGCGATGGCGGCGTTGACGAGCGCGAGCTCGAGCAGGGCGCCGACGCCCGTCAGGTAGTAGAAGCGGGAGCCGGAGACCTTGGCGCCGCGCTCGACGTCGATCGCGCCGAGCGACTGGCCGAGCTCCAGGTGGTCCTTGGGCTCGAAGCCCTCGGCGGCGAAGTCACGGGGGGTGCCGACGGTCTCCAGGACGACGAAGTCGTCCTCGCCGCCGCGCGGCACGTCCGGGTGGACGAGGTTGCCGATCTGGAGCAGCAGGCGCTGCGTCTCGGCCGCGGCCTCGTCCTGCTCGGCGTCGGCGGCCTTGACGGCCGCGGACAGCTCGCCCGCCTTCTTCAGCAGCTCGGCCTTCTCGTCACCCGAGGCCTTGGGGATGAGCTTGCCGAGCGCCTTCTGCTCGGAGCGGAGTTCGTCGAAGCGGACGCTGGACGACCTGCGTCGTTCGTCGGCGGAGAGCAGCGCGTCGACGATGTCGACGTCCTCTCCACGGGCGCGCTGGGAGGCGCGCACACGGTCGGGGTCCTCACGAAGCAGGCGAAGGTCAATCACCCCTCCAGGCTACCGTTGCGGGCTGCGCCTGCCGCACGCGATATTCCTCTTCGTGTCGGTATGTCCCATATTGAGGCGGGTGGAAAACGCTGTGAATAAGGAGGGCGGGCGGGCGCCGGGGAATTCGCGCGCATTTGCTGAAAAGGGGCATAGGGGCGGCATCGCGTGTTGACGGACCTTGCGGCGGGCGGGAGTTGGCCGCCCGTTGTCCACAGGTGCGAGGGGTTCCGATTCTTTATCCACAGGCTGTGCGTGGAATCTGTGGATGCCGGAAGGGATCGTTCCGCCTCTACTGTCCTGCGCCGGAGTTTCTCTGGGTAAACGTCGTGCGAGTGCTCATTCGGGTGGTAATTGCTCGCCCTAAAGGGTTATTCGAAGGCGTTCAGGTGACGAAGGCGCCTGAGGGTGCGCGTGGGTGCGGCCGACCGCCCTGTGGACGGCCGTCTCGTAGCTAGAGAGATTTGTCGACCTTGACCGTTTCGTCGGGTGCGGGGAGGGGTGACCGTGTCGACTTATCCCCAGGTCGAGTCGCGGCCTGTGGATAACTTCGTCGACTATCCACACACCGCTGTGCCGAACGCCACGCTCCGGCCTCCGGCCGGGCCCGTGGACCGCCGGGCCCGCAGGCTTGTCAGGCCCGGCCGTCCTGGCAGCGCGTCAGCCAGTCCGCGGCGGCCACGAAGTCGTCGTCCGATGTCCCCGGCCGTGGCGGAACCCCGGCGTCCACCCCCGCCTGCGGGTACGAGCCCAGGAACCGCACCTTCGGGCACGTCCGCTTCAGCCCCATCAGCGCCTCGCCCACCCGGCGGTCGGTGATGTGCCCCTCACAGTCGATGGAGAAGCAGTACTGCCCCATGCCCTCACCCGTGGGCCGCGACTCGATCCGCATCAGGTTCACCCCGCGCGAGGCGAATTCCTGGAGCAGCTCCAGCAGCGCGCCCGGGTGGTTGTCCCGCAGCCAGACCACGAACGACGTCCGGTCGGCACCCGTGCGCGCCGCGGGCCGCGCCGGACGACCGGCCAGTACGAAGCGGGTCTGCGCGTTCTGCGCGTCGTGGATGTCGGTGTACAGGGCCTCGAGCCCGTACGTCGCCGCCGCGAACTCCCCGGCGAACGCGGCGTCGTAGCGCCCCTCCTGCACCAGCCGAGCCCCGTCCGCGTTGGACGCCGACGACTCCCACAGCGCGTCCGGCAGGTGCTGCGCCAGCCAGTTGCGCACCTGCGGTTGCGCGACGGGGTGACCGGTGACGGTCTTGATGTCCGAAAGCCGGGTGCCGGGGCGTACGAGCAGCGCGAAGGCGATCTGGAGCAGCACCTCGCGGTAGATCATCAGCGGTGCGCCGGTGGCGAGTTCGTCGAGCGTCGCGGTGACGCCGCCCTCCACGGAGTTCTCGATCGGCACGAGCGCGGCGGCGGCCTCGCCGTTGCGCACGGCGTCGAGCGCGGTCGGCACGGAGACCATGGGCACGAGTTCGCGGGTCGCGGCCTCGGGGAGCGTACGGAGCGCGGCTTCCGTGAAGGTGCCCTCGGGGCCGAGATAGGCATAGCGGCTGGGGGACATGTGCGCTCCTCGCGGGTGGTTTGGGGGCAGCGTCGTCACGATATCTTCCGGCCTCGGCCGACTGATCGACACCGGGGCTCCGCCCCGGACCCCGGTCCTCAATCGCCGGACGGGCTGCAATCAGGGCATCGCCAACGTCACCCCTCCAGCAACCGCTGCCCCACATACTCGCCCGGCGCGCAGCCACCCGGCACAGCGAACAACCCACTCGCCTCATGCCGCAGGAAGCGCGACAGCCCGTCCCCCCGGTCCAGTTTCCGCTGCACCGGAACGAAGCCCTTCAGGGGATCCGCCTGCCAGGCCACGAACAGCAGGCCCGCGTCCGGGGCGCCGTCGTCCAGGAAGCCGTCGTGGTAGGAGAACGCCCGGCGCAGCATGGCCGCGCCGCGGTTGGATTCCGGTGCCGCCACGCGGATGTGCGCGTCGCCCGCGATGGCGAGCGAGCCGTCCTCCTCGATCTTGTTCAGGTCGACCGGGGTCGTCTCCGTGCCGCCGGACAGCGGGGCGCCGTCCGACTTGCGGCGGCCGATGACCTTTTCCTGGCGTTCCAGCGACAGATGGTCCCAGCTGTCGAGCAGCATGCGGATGCGCCGGACGACGGCGTACGAGCCGCCCGCCATCCAGTCGCCGTCGCGGTCCGGCACGAACACCCGGGAGGCGAAGTCGGCGTCCGACGGCTTGGGGTTGTTCGTGCCGTCTATCTGGCCCATCAGATTGCGGCCGGTCAGCGGTCGCGCGGTCGCGCCGGGCGACCGGTTGAAGCCGTTCATCTGCCAGCGGACGCGTGCCGTGCCGGCGGCCTGCTTCTGGAGCAGGCGCAGCGCGTGGAAGGCGACGAGCGAGTCGTCGGCGCCGATCTGTACCCACAGGTCGCCGTCGCTGCGCTTGCGGTCGAGCGCGTCGGCGGTGAAGTCGGGCAGCGGCTCCAGGGCCGCCGGCCGCTTCGCGGTCAGGCCGGTGCGGTCGAAGAAGGTGCGGCCGAAGCCGAAGGTGACGGTCAGGGAGGACGGGCCCGCGTCCAGGGCGATGCCCGTGTCGTCGCCCTTCGGCACCTCGCCCGCCGCCAGCTCCGCCGCCGTCGCCGACCAGCGGCGCAGCAGCGCGGCGGCGGCCTTGCGGTCGGCGCCCGGGGCGAGGTCGAAGGCGACGAGGTGGCCGTGGGCCTGCGCGGGCTCGGCGATGCCCGCCTGGTGCGCGCCGTGGAAGGGCACGGTGGCGGAGCCGACGCCGGCCAGCGCGGCCGGCTTCTCCCGTACGGCCTCGGCCCCGAACGCGCCGGCCGCGCCGCCCGCGACGAGCCCGGCCGCGCCCGCGGCCCCGGCGGTGCCCAGCAGACGGCGGCGGCTGATGCCGTGGTCCTCGGCCCGCTCGTCCTGTTCGGAGGGCTTGCCCTGCCCGGCCCGTCCGGCCCGTCCAGGCTGTCCGGCCTGCTTCGTCTGTTCAGCCATCAGTTGATCTTCACGTTCTTGATCTCGGTGACCTGGTCGATGTCGGAGGTCCGTACGGTCAGGGACAGCTGCCACTCGCCGGCCATCGGCAGCTGGAAGCCGGTGGACTGCCAGCGGCCGCCGGAGCGGCGTTCCAAAGTGGCACGCAGCGGGCCGATCTCCTTCGCCTTCTCGGTGAAGGACACCTCCAGCTCGGGTACGTCCACGGGCCGCCCGGCGGCGTCGGTGACGGCGACGTCGAGGGTGTTGCGGCCGGAGCGTCCGGGGTCGAGGGTGATGCGGGCCGTGCCGCGCCCGTTCGTCCCGCCGGTGTCGTAGGGGATACGCACCTCGGCCGGGCCGGTCGCGGCCGGGGCCGCCGCGCCGGACGCGGCCCGCTGCTGCTCGGCCTCGGCGCGGCCGGGCTGGGTGCCGGTGAGCACGGTGGTGACGGCCAGCAGGACGACCGCCACGGCGGCCTCGGCGCCGACCGAGCGCCGCAGCCCGCTGCGGTTCTCGTCCGCGTCGCGCTCCCGCTTCCCGGCGGCCTTCTCCAGCGCGGCCCGCTGCCGGGCGAGCTGGGCGGCCCGCTCGGCGGAGTCGGAGCCGCCGCCCTTGGCCGCGGCCGCGGCCGTGACCTTCTGCGCGGCCGGCCTGGCCGACTTGGTCTTCTTCGGCTCCGGGCCGTCCGTGAGCCGGGCCGTCCAGCGCCGCGAGAAGTACGCGACGCCGACGAGGACGATCACCAGGCCGGCCTTGACCAGCAGCCACCGGCCGTAGGAGGTGCCGGTGAGCGCGTCCCACGAGCCGACCTGCCGCCAGGACTGGTAGAGCCCGGTCGCGACCAGCGCGCACACCGACGCGAACGCGAGCCGCGAGAAGCGGACCACGGCCGCGCGCCGGAGGGGTTCGCCGGCGCGCAGGGTGGCCAGCAGCGCCGCCAGCCCGCCGAGCCACACCGCGACGGCCACCAGGTGCACCACATCGACCGGCATCGCCAGCCACGCCTGTATGCCGACCGACGCGTGCTCGGCCATCGCCCACGTCGCCGCCAGCCCGACCGCGACGACGGTGCCGCCGATCCCGAGCCCGTAGGCGACGTCCCGGCGCTCGCCGCGCGTGCGGTCGTCGTCCTCACGGGCGTACGAACCGAACAGCACGGCGAGGAAGACGGCCGCGGCGCTCAACAGCAGCAGCCGCGACAGCAGCGCCGCCCCCGGCTTGGTGGCCAGCACGTCGCCGAGCAGCGCGAGATCGAGGACGTCCCCGAGGCCCTTGCCGCTCGTGTACGCGCCCCGCAGCAGCAACAGCGCGGCCGTGGACGCGAAGAGGGTGATCCAGCCGCCGACCGCGATCCGCTGCACGGGCCGCGAGGAGCGGCACACGCCCGCGAAGACGCAGCCGCCGACGAGCAGCACGAAGCCGGCGTAGGCCGCGTAGCGGCCCGCGTCGTAGAGGACCTCGACCGCCGGATCGACCTCGGTGACGGTGGCCGTGGCCTTCACCGTCGTCTTCGACGGCGCCCCGATGGAGAAGGTGAAGGCCCCGGCCACCGGGTGGCTGTCCGCCGAGACGGCCTGCCACGCCACGGTGTACGTACCGTTGGCGAGCCCGGCGCGCAGCGCGACGGCCGCGGAGTCGGACTTGCCGTCCACGTGCTCGGGACCGCCCTGCTCGACCCGCTCGCCGGCCGGGTCGAGGACCCGTATCGAGTCGGCGTTGAGCAGCACTCCCTCGGAGAAGTGGAGTGTGATCCGCTGTGGCGCCGTCTGGACCACCGAACCGTTCGCGGGGTCGGTGGAGGTGAGCGCGGCGTGCGCCGACGCGGGAGTGGCGCCGAACGTGAGCGCGCACAACAGGGCGGCGAGCAGGGTGCCCAGGACGGGCAGCACCCGCCCGGCGGTCGGGGCGGGCAGGGCGGTCGGGGTCGTCATCGCACGTCAGTCCTTGGGACGGAAGGTCGCGGTCTCGACCGGCACCTTGATCTTGACGGGTGCCGACGTGGCGAAGTGCAGGGTGAATTCGATCCGCTCGCCCACCTTGGGCTTGTGGTCGAGCTTGCCGAGCATGAGGTGGGTGCCGCCGCGGGCGAGCGTCAGCTTCCCCTTCGCGGGCACGTCCAGCTTCGCCGCGTGCTTCATCGCCGTGCCCTCGGTGGTGTGCATGGTGATGTCGCGCGAGAGCGGGCTGGTGACGGACGTGAGCTGGTCGGCCTTGCCGCCGTCGTTGGTGACGGTGAGGTAGGCGGCGGCCATGTCGGTCATGGCGGGCTGCGGCAGATAGGCGCCGCTGACGGACAGCTGGGCCTTGTCGCGGCCCAGGGCGTTCTTCTCCGACTGGCAGCCGGTGACCAGCAGCAGACCCCCGGCGAGCACGAGGGGCAGGACGGCGGCGGTGGCGGCGGTGGACTTGGTGATCACGGGTTCTCCCCCTTGACGATCTTGGGAAGATCCTTGGTGTATTCGGCTGCTGTGGTGGTGGTCGTGTAGACCCAGTGGGCCGCGTCGTCCTTCGGCGAGAAGCCGATGACCTGGGCGCCGTGGTTGACGGTGATGGAGCCGTCCTTCTCCTTCTTCGGCTTCTCGACCAGGATGCCGAGCGGCTTGGCCGCGGCCTGGATCGTGTCGAAGCCGCCGGTCAGGCCGACGATGTCCTGCCCGCCCTGCGCGTCGAGCCACTCCCGCATCCGCTTGGGGGTGTCCCGCTCGGGGTCGGTGGTGACGAAGACGACCTGGAGCTTGTCCTGGTCGGCCTTGGGCAGCTTCTTCTCGGCGGCGGCGATGTCGGCGACCACGGTCGAGCAGACGTCGGGGCAGTAGGTGTAGCCGAAGTAGAGGAGTACGGGCCTGCCCTTGGTCTCCTTGACCAGCTCGTACTTCTTGCCCGCCGTGTCGTCGAGGACCAGGTCCGGCTTGTCCTTCGGGCTGTCGAGGACGATGGGGGCCTTCTTGGGCTCCGCGGACACGTCGGCCGCGGGCTTGTCGGCGCTGTTGTCGTCCCCGCCACCGTCACAGGCGGTCAGGGTGAGCGCGGCGGCGGTTGCCAGTGCCGCGCCCAGGATCTTGGTGCGCATGGAGTTCTTCTCCGGGGTCGGTCCGAGATGCGGGGCGGCGGACGGGCCTTGGCCGCCGCCCCGGTCGTGACCGTCGGAATGTCGGACGGTCACATGGTGGGTGGGCCTGGCTCAGGCGTTGCGACGGCGCCCGGCGACGATGCCGAAGGCGGCGCCGGCCACGCCGACGACGATGCCGACGATGCCGAGCACCCGGGCGGTGGTGTCGGACGCGTCCTTGTCACCGGAGTCGGAGGCGGCGGCCTCGTCCGTGTCGTCCTTGGCGTCGCCGTTCTTGTCGCTCTTGGCGTTCTTGTCGTGGTGGTCGGGCGACGTCTTCTCGACGAGCTTGAGGGTCGGCGCCGGGTGCTCGGCCTCGTGCCCGCCCGGCTTGGACGGGTCGATCCAGCGCACGACCTCGTCGTCGGAGTAGGTCTGGAGCGCCTTGAAGACCAGCTCGTCGGCGTCGGTGGGCAGCTGGCCGACCGACAGCGGGAACTGCTGGAACTGACCCGGCTCGATCTTGCCGCCGGACCAGGTGATCTTGGTGACGGCCTCGGTGATCGTCTTGCCGTGCGTCTGGAGCGGCTTGTCGAGCTTGGACTTCTCGACCTTCACGTCCCAGCCCGGGACGGGCTGCGGCATCACGGACGACAGCGGGTGCTTCGGGTCGAGGGTGACCTCCAGCTTGACCGTCGAGGCGTCGTCCTTCTCGTTCGGCACCTTGAGGGCGATGGTGCCGTAGCCGCCCTTCTCGGCGGTGCCCGGGATGCTCACGTGCGCGGAGGCGGGACCGGCGAGCAGCAGGGTGGCACCGACGGCGAGGGAGCCGGCGACGGAGAGACGGCGGAGACGAGCGCTATTGGTGTTCATGGGGGTACTCCACAGGCAGGAGGGGACGAAGAGGTGATGGCGCGCGTGCGGTGACAACACGACCGCCCTCCCGTCCGAATGCCGGAGTGCGTCGTGTGGTCAGGCCGCGAGGTCGAAGCGCGGCGGTCCCCGCCTGATCACGAAGTGCTGGAGCGCGGGCTCGGTCGCCGGACGCTCCTCTTCCCCGAACGCCCGCCGGACGGCCGTCACCGGCTGGTGGACCGCCTGGGCGCCCATGGCCCGGACGAGCACGAGCGCGGCGCGCAGCGCCCCGACGAGCGTGATCTCAGCGACCTCGCGCGCCGACCGCTGCGACAGCCGCACCAGGCGCCACAGCGCCTGGTCGCCGCGGCGCAGCAGCCAGCCCGCGGCCAGCGCCGCGAGCAGGTGGCCGAGCAGCATCGGCAGCGAGGGCGCCAGCAGGTGCGGGAGCGGGGAGCCGCCGGTGGCGGGGGCGTCCATCGGAGCGGTCATGACCATGCCCGACGGATGGACGGCGGGGTCGAGCCCGGCGTCGGTGATGACGCGGCGCGCGTCGGCGCCGGACAGCGGATGGGACCGGTTGCAGATCAGCTGGGCGGCGAAGCTGATCAGCCGCCCCTCACCGCCCGCCTGCTCGCGGGTGACCGCGGCGCCCTGCTGTCCGAGCCCGAAGAGGGTGTGCAGGGCGAGCTGGCCGACGGCCAGTCCGGCCGCGATGCCCGGCAGCGAACGCTCCCGCCCGGCCAGCGGCACGGCGATCGCGAGGACGACGAGGAATCCCGCGCCCAGCGTCCACAGCGGCACGCTCGCACAGGAGGCCAGCACATGCCCGCCCGCGGACAGCAGAACACAGACCGCGGTGAACACCGCGGCCCGGAGCAGTCGCAGATCGGCGCCGACGCGCGCGACGGGGTGAGGCATGGCTGCGCCATCATCCCACCGGCCTTACCCCTTACCTACGGCAGGGGTCGGCCCTTTCGCGCTGCGAACGCGCGCCCGCGTACGCCGGTGTTCGTCTCATATACACCGGTGCACCGCCACGCCGCGTCGTCCGAATGAGCGGACTCACACACTCCGGAGGCTTACGAGCCCCCACCCCTGGCTATACGTATCGGTATGTCGAGCCGCAGCCAGGAGGCTGAGCATGAGCATTTGGTGGTCACTCCACTTGCGGCGCGAAGCTGCGAGCGTTCCGCTCGCCCGGCGGCTTCTCATCGGCACCATGGAGACGGCCGGGGTCGATCCCGAAATCTCGTACGACCTCTCGGTGGCCCTGAGCGAAGCGTGTGCGAACGCCGTCGAGCACGGCGGTGACGCTTCCACGGACTACCGCGTCACCGCCTTCATCGACGGCGACACCTGCCGCATCGAGGTGACCGATTCGGGCCCCGGCTTCGCCGACCGCCCTCGCGAACCCCGCCGCACCAAGCGGCACCTCCCCCCACCGCAGACGAAGACCCCGGTTTCGGCTCATGAGGAGCACGGCCGGGGTCTCTTCCTGATCGAGTCCCTCACCGACCACGTCCGCGTGCGCAACCGGCCGGGCCGGCAGGGCGCCGTGGTGAGCTTCGACAAGATCCTCAAGTGGAGAGAGGGCGCGGCGCTGCTCCAGGCGTCGTGACAGGGCTGGGCGCGGGTCGCTAGGCGCCATCCTGTTGAAACCGGCTGTGGCCGGCGAAGCATCGTGTGCGGGGCCTCGGTGAGGTCATCACCGCAGCACGTTTTCGCGGCGGGGCCGGGCGCGGTGTGCGGAGAGAGGCCGGGTGGCGACCGCCCTCGGGCCTCGCACGTCACCCCGCCGACTGACCCATGGTCGACCCGTGCTCCGGGCGAGGCCGGTGGGAGCCTGTGGCGGCGGTCACGCGCAACGCCGGTGGCCGATAACGCCCGTTGAGCGTCCCGGGGGCCGTAGCCGCGGGGTTGACATGCGGGGCAGGCGGCTCAGGGCTGTGGCGAGACCCTGCCGACCCGGCGTCGACGTGCGGTCCGCTGGCCGAATAAGTGGTATCGGCGTCCGAATCTGCCCCTCGCTCTCCTGTACCAGATTCACAGTGCAATTAGAAGCCTCTTCTGCGTCGCTTTAATCGCTTGCCCGTCCGATTGGCGCGTGGTTACCGTGAGGATCACCAGGCTGCAGGGGAAGTTATCTCATTTGTGAATCGAGGAGCGTTTTGTGACGTCGCCGTTATGTCTCGACGAACCTGCCTCAGCACTGTCGAAGCATTTCCCTGAAAACGGCTCCGGGCCGTTTTTTGGCACGCCTTGCGGAATTCTGTCACCGCTTTACGGACGACTGGAGAGCGAATCCGGCCTGCGGACCGTCTCGCGGGAGGACAACGCTGTCGGCATTGCGGCCGGAGCGGCTATGGCCGGCCGGTCGCCCGTGGTCATGATGCGGAACTCCGGCCTGGGGCAGTCGATCAACGCCCTGCCTCACTGGTCGTACCGTACGAGATCCCGATGCTGCTGATCGTGAGTCTTCGCGGGATACAACCCGACACGACTCAGGAGAACCTCGCGATGGGGCGTCTTACCGAGCCGCTGTTAAGCGACCTCGGTATTCCGGCCGGGCGACTCCAGGCGGACAGATTGGCCGCCCAGGTCGATTGGGCGCGAGAAACCGTCTGTGTGCAACGAAGGGCTGCCGCACTGCTCGTCCCTCCGACTCTCTTCGGCTGGCAGGCGTGAACAAGACATCGGCAATCCGCACCATAGTGGCGGCGACCACCGGACAGCCGGTCATATTCACCACCGGTTATTCATGCCGTATTGCCCAGCACATTGCCGACCGGCCCAGTCATTTCTATATGACGGGTTCGATGGGGCTCGCCGCTTCGGTCGGCACGGGTGTCGCCATGGCGACCGGCCTGGCGACCGTCGTCGTCGACGGTGACGGCAGCCTGCTGATGAACCCGGCCGGCCTGATCACCGCCGGCGCGATGCCGGACCTCGGACTGCTCCACGTGGTGCTCGACGACGGCTCCTACGCCTCGACCGGCGGCCAGGCCGCCCCGTCGACGCGGACCGATTTCGCGGCGTGGGCCCGTGCGTGCGGCTACGCACAGGTATTGCGGGCGGACGAGCCGGACGCCTTCGGCGCAATGCTGCGCGAGGCGCTGGCGGACTGCTCTTCACCGGTCTTCATCCACTGCCTCCTGACGGCACAGGACACCGCGGTACCACCGCGCATCCGCGGCGATCTCGGCGACCATCAGCGCCGATTCAGCCACGACCTGCAGGCCACCATGGGCACCCGCGTCTAAGGAGCAAGAGTGAGCGTCAACGACCGCATCGCAGCGACCTCTTCCGCACTGGCCACCCACGACCATGCCAGCCTCCTCGCGCGCTACTACCCTCTGGTGGCCGAGTTCGCGTCGCGGTACGAACCGAAGTCCACCGGCGAGGGCTTCGAACCTTCGATGCGGCTTCCTGAGCTGGACGCCAAGGTCGCCGAGTTCCTGTCTCCCGCCACCGCCGGCCTGTACGACCTCGGCGAGCGCCGGGGGCTGCCGTTGCGGCTGCTGGATCTGCGGCAGAATCCGCACACGCAGACCACCAAGACCTTTGCCTCGCTGATCATCGTGGCCCGCGCGGTACGCCATATCCAGGACACCGGTGAACCGATTGTCCTTTTCTCGCCTTCCTCGGGAAACAAGGCCGTCGCGCTGCGCGACGCCGTCGCCCGCGCCCTGACCGCCGGTCTCGTACGGCCGGAACAACTGCGGGTGGTCACACTGACGCCCGCGCAGACCACGGGGAAGCTGCGCGGTTCGATCCTGACCGAGGACTCCGAACTGCGCGCGCTCAACCCGGTGTTCGTCCTCGACGACGCACCGCCGGAGGCTGTCAAGCAGGTGGGGCAGGAATTCAAGCGCCTCTTCGCCGCCAGCGGGTGCGAGGACTTCCGGCTGTGGCACTCGCTGCGGCTGGAGAACTACCGGGTCGCGGACATCGTGCGGGCCCTGTACGACTACGACTTCGGCCAGGCCGGCCACAGCGGCGTGCGTACCGTCCACGCCCACGCGGTGTCCAGTGCCTTCGGATTACTCGGCTACCACAGCGGTGTCGAACTGCTCAAGGAGCTCCGCCACGCTGGAGCACACCTTCTACACCCACGAGCCGACGACTGCCACCGAGATGAGCGGACTCATATCCGCCAACGGCGGCACGGGCGTCGTGGTGTCGTTGCTGGAGTGCATGGAACGGTACGCGGAGTGCCGCGAACTGCTGCGCAAGAGCCCCGTGCTGCTTCCCGAGGACCCGCGCCGACTCACCGAGTGGTCCTTGGTCATGGCCGTCACCGGTGTGCTCAACGCGATCGACCGCGGGCTGCTGCCGGACGCCGACGGCATCACCATCCACGCTTCCGGTACCTACGGAGTGGATGACTACGAGCCCGTCCCAGAAGAGTGGATCCACCACGTGACCGGCGCGGGACCCATCCTCGACACCGTACTCGGCAGGACGCACTCCTGAAGGCTTGCAGATTGGTTTGGGAGATGAACGACAACCCCGACTATTTCCTCCGGGAGAACTCCGGCACGACCGAACTCGGCGAGTCGGCGCGCACCGCCTACCTGGGCGTGAAGGAGGGACTCACCTATATCGCCCCGTTCGTCGAGGACCGGTTCCTGACCGAGCGGGCCGGGGAGCGGACAGCACCTGTCGGCGATTCCCCCGGCCTCGCGAAGCTGTGGCCATCGGTCGATGCCGATCTGGCGATCCTGGTGGCACCCACCGACGTGGTCGACTCGCTCGCAGAGCCGCGCGACATCCGGGCAGTGTCCCGGATACACCAGGTGGTGGACACCAGCCGCGGCCACGAACATGTGATGACCCAGCTCCTCTCACGGCGCGAGGGCAGGCGGCGCCGGAACGCCGAGCGGGCCGGCTTCACCTACGACGTGTCCCATCGGGACGAGGACTTCTACGAGTTCTACCGGACCATGCACGTGCCGACCATGCACACCCGCTATGCGGACAGGGCCCGCAGCGTGGAGGAGGAACAGGCATTTCGGACCCTCTTCCGTGAGGGCGTGCTGTTCCGCGTACTCCAGTCCGGAGAGTGGGTGGCGGGCAGCGTCTGCCACATCGACCGGGAGAGCCGCACACTCAACGCACGGCTGATCGGCATCAAGGGGGGTTCCGACACCTATCGTGAAGCGGGTGCCCAGACCTATATCTACTATGCGAACCTCGACTGGGCCGCCTCCCAGGACAGCATCGACACCCTCGACTTCCAGGGCTGTGAGCCGTTCCTGACCAAGGGAACCTTCCAGTACAAGAAGCGATTCGGAACCACCGCCGTCATTCCGGACAATGTCTTCGGCCGCCTCCGCATGCTCATCAGACCGAACGCACTGACCCCGTCGGTACGTCGCTTCCTGGTGAACAACCCGGTCATCGGAGTCAGTTCATCCGGCGAACTCGTCGCCAAGTACTTCTACGACCAGGACAACCCACTCCGCACCGACATCCACCACAACTCGCCAGGCATCACCGACTCCGTATCGATCAACCTCGACGAGCTGTAGAGGCCGCGCGTTCATGAAATTGCTCACCGTCGTCGCGTCAGCTGCGATCTACGCCCTGATGAGCGCTGTGATGAAGGAGGCGAGCAGCACCGGCGACGCGTCGGTGGCGCTGGTCGCCAGATACATCTTCGCCTGCGCCACCCTCGCACCGCTCTACCTGGCGAGCGGACGCCCCACGGTACGGACCTCGCAGCTGCGTTGGCATCTGATGCGCGGCGGGCTGGGCTTTGCCATGTTCCTCTGCTACACCCTGGCCCTGGAGCGGATGCCACTGCAGAACGCGATGGTGCTCAACTCCAGCTATCTGCTGTTCGTGCCCCTTCTCATGCTGCTCTTCATGCGTCAGCGTGTCGGGCCCTTCGCGGTGGCAGGGCTGGTGCTCGGCTTCGCCGGCATCGTCGTGGTGGCCGGTGCGCAACCGGACGGCTTCCTCGACTGGGGCAGCCTGCTCGCGCTCGCCTCGGGCGTGGCCTCGGCCGGTGCCAACATCATGGTGATCCGGCTGCGCCAAACGGACAGCAGTTTCTCCGTGGTCTTCTACTTCTTCGGCGTCTCCCTGGTGCTGTCCCTCGGGTGGGCGCTGCTGACCGGCCATTCGATGACCGTGGGCAACTGGTGGCTGATCGTCGCCGTCGGCGCCCTCAGCGCGGTCTACCAGCAGTTGCTCGCCTATGCGCTCAAGCACCTGAGCGGCGAACTGGTCTCCAGCGTGATGGCCAGTTCGATGGTGTTCGGATTTGCCTTGGACATGGTGATGTTCGAACACTTCCCGTCGGTGCGCGACTACGCGGGCTCGGCACTGATCCTGACGGGAGCGCTGGTGGTGGTGTGGGCGAACCGCCTCCGGGCGCGGCGCGGCGAGCAGCCGGTTTTGCCCCCGGTCGGCAACGCCCCGATGGGGGACCGGCAGCGGAAGTGACAGCCGGGTAAGGGGGGCACTCGGGCGGCGGCCGACGACTCGGCCGCCGCTTTGGCGTTTTTCGATCCGTACCGGTCCCTCGTACCGATGCCGTCCCGGCGGCCGGCGGCGGGCACCCGACGACCCGGCGCCGCCACGCCGCCCGCCCGACCGGCTGCGAACCGCCGCTGAACCGATGAGCCCCCGCCCGGCCAGGGCCTTGCATCAAGCTGCACCGCGCCGCGGCACAGGCTGCAGCAAGCTGACATCAAAGTGCATGGAGAGCGGCCGCGCCCGCTGGCAATCTTTTCTCGTACCCAGAAACGGGTCGGGGAAAAAACAGCCAGGGGGAATCATGAAGAAGGCAATCCGCAACGCGACCGTCGCTCTCGTCATCGCCGCCGGAATCACCGCGGGAACGACCGGGATCGCCGCCGCGAGCACCGCTGAGAACACCACTCACCACACTGCCGCTTCCTCGATTCCCGCTGAGCAGAACCCTGCCGGGGAGACGCTGCACCAGGTCAAGAAGATTGTCGCCGACGTCAAGCCGGTCAACGGTTGGCAGGTCAATGGCTGGCAGGTCAACGGCTGGCAGTGAGCATCGCCCGAAAGGCGATGTGTCAGCGGCGATATCCACCCGGTGCGCACCTTGAATCAGCGCCCCGCATTCTATGAGGGTCACGAAAAGTCATGGCAGTGAAGGAAGCGGCGGCGGAGATACCCGCGTACAAGCCGCGCGATCTCGATGAATATCCGGCGGTCGACGCCCTGCTGGAGAGACTGGGCCTCGGCCCCTACCTCCGGGACACGCTCTCGGCGCCCGTCGGGCGCAACGACTGCTGGGCCGGCGAGACGGCCGGCGGGGGCAAGGCCTTCGTCAAGCACCTGGTCGGGCCCGAGCCGGATGTGAAGGCGCGGATGCGGCGGCTGAAGGCGTTCGAGCAGTGCTCGGCGGCGATGCCCAGCTCGGCGCTGCGGGGCCCGCGCTTCCTCGGCTTCGACGAGGAAGCGGATCTGGTGGCCTTCGAGTATGTCGAGGGCGCCCGCAACGGCGCTCAGCTGATGGTCGACGAGACCTTCGACGGCGCCCTCGCGGAGCGGGTCGGCCGGGCGATCGGACTGCTGCACGAGGCACGTCCGCCGGGCTGGGAGGACTTCGACGACTCACCGCCGTCCCAGCCGTCCGTGCGACTGCTCCACGGAATTCCGCTGCCGATGTTCGAGAATTTCAGCTTCGGCGAGGTCCAGAGCTGGCAGCTCATGCAGCAGGACGAGCAGCTGGTCAAGGCCGTCGAGGCGCTCCGGGAAAAGGAGCGGGCGGCACCGAAGGTGCCCTCGCACTGTGATCTGCGGGTCGATCAGTTCCTGGTGAGCGACGAAGAATTCCATGTCACGGACTGGGAGGAATTCCGGCTGGCGGACCCGGCCCGCGATGTGGGTGCCTTCGCCGGTGAATGGCTCTACCGTTCCGTGCTCGACATCGTCACCGACCGCGGCGACACCGTCTTCCTCGACGTCGAACTCACGCATGAGCTCGTCATCGAGCGCGGCGTCGAAAAGATGCAGCGACTGCTCCCGCTGGTCCGGGAATTCTGGCGGGGATATCGCGAGGTGCGCCCCGTCGTGGACGAAGGACTCGCCCACCGGGCCACCGCGTTCGCCGGCTGGCATCTGCTGGACCGGCTGATGGCGAGCTCGCAGAAGAGCGCCCGGCTGTCGGGCATCGAGCGCGCCGCCGCCGGCATCGGCCGGGCCGCCCTGCTGGCGCCGCACAAGTTCGCCGCGACTTTGGGATTCGAGGAGACGACATGAGCACCGGCACCACCACGCTGCCGCCCCGGCTCACCGAGGCGCTGAGAGAGATCCACATATCGCCGGACGGCACCGAAGCCGTCGTCCACGGCCGGGAGGTGACCTCCGACAACCCCCGTGAGATGCGCAGACTGCTCTCCGAGGCGCTGTACGACGTGCTGCACTCCGGCCGGACGCTGGAGAAGGGAACCATCTCGTTCCGGATGCGGGACGAGGAGTTCGAAGGCGACCTCGCCCGGGGCGTACCGCACCGCGAGACCACCACCCGGGCACGGGTGTGCGCGGCCGAGGGACACGGCGGCAGCGAGACGTCACCGCTCCTCGTCGAGCGGGACGGGGTGCGGGTGTGGGTACCGCGTGCCCTCGTCGTCGACGGAGACTCCGAGACCCCCGGCGCGGTCGTCACCCTGCGCACCGCCGCGCTGCGCCCCGCGCTGTCGCCCGGCTTCTTCATGGTCGACGGCTCCCGCCCCCGGCCGCCCGGCCGGGACGTGCTGCGGGTGTACGTCAACATCACCTCGTGGCAGGAGGCGCCCGCGGTCTGGGCGACGGTCCTCGGCCACCTGGAGGACACCGGGACGGCGTACCGGGCGAAGGTCCTCTCCGCCAAGCCGCTGTACCCCCGCCGCGACTCCCTCGTGGTCTATCTCGCCGGGGACACCGCACACGCCGCCCGCGGCATCGCCGACGCCGTCGCCACGACACCCGGCGTCGGACACGAGACCTCCGTCTACACCGAGGAGCTGGCACCGGGCGTCGCCACCGCCTGGGAGCCGGACGACCGCCGCCCCGGCATGACCGGACTCAGCTTCGGCCAGCACCGGGCCAGCATCACGGCCCACGCGCTGCTCGACGCCGCCAGGAGCGGAGAGCCCGTCGAGGCTCTGCTCACCGCGGCCTTCATCGAGGCCGGTGTCGACCCGGCCAACCCCGCCCGGAATTCCGGGCACCGAGCCTGAAGTGATTGCAGGGAGTGACCCTGCGCACTCCCTGCTTTCAGTTCAGTCCTTACAACAAGGCCTCACTCGACGAGGCCTTACTCAACAAGGAGAAAAATCATGGACAAGACCAACGCGATCATGGACCTCGTCTCGAACTACGACGCCTACGCCGACGTGGCCGAGCTCAACGTGACCGCCGCCGCCGACGCCCCGGCCACCACCCCGGTCTGCGCCGCCACCCTCGCCAGCTCCGGCTGGTGCGCCGCCGGTGCCTCCGCGATCTCCGGCGCCACGTACGAAGCCGGTTGCTGACCCACCTCACACCCCGGGTGCCCCGCACCCACTGTGTCCAACTCAGCGAAGACAGAAGGGAGATCGCGATGGAGAAGTCCGAGGCGATCATGGATCTGATGGCGGGCTACGACGCCTACAGCTCGGTCGACGAGCTGAACACCACCGCGGCCGCCGACGCCCCCGCCACCACCGCGCCCTGTGGTGCGGCCGGTGTCAGCTGGCTGGCCAGCCAGTTCACCGTCAAGACCTACAAGGATGGGTGCTGATCATGGAGAAGTCCGAGGCGATCATCGACCTGATGGCGGGCTACGACGCCTACAGCTCGGCCGACGAGCTGAACACGACGGCGGCCGCCGAGGCCCCCGCGTCCACTCCGGCATGTGCCGCCGCCACGATGAGCTGGCTCGGTAGCCAGCTGACGGTGAAGACGTACAAGGACGGCTGCTGATCTCAGCGGTCTAGCCGGGAGCCGGGCGCGGTTCCGTCCCCCGCGGAACCCCGCCCGGCCCCGCCGGAACGGCAACACCCCACGCACGACACCCCATCGCACGACCCACCGTCGCGAGAAAGGCCGGCGATCGCGCCATGGCTACGACAGCACTCCATGAAGACCTCGTGAGAATGGCCGATCTCCTCCAGCCGGCCACGATCCGCGCCGCGGCCACCCTGCGTCTGGTGGATCGCATCGAAGCCGGTTCGACCACCGCCGCAGACCTCGCGGCCCGCACGGACACCCACCCCGACCTGCTCGACATGCTGCTGCGCCACCTCGTGCACCTCGGCCTTCTGCGCCGGGACGACGCCGGGAGCCACGAAGTCACCGAACTGGGCGCGCCCCTGCGGGACTCCGACCCGGCCGGGGTGCGCCGCCACCTCAGCATGGACGGCCTCTTCGGCAGGACCGACCTGGCCATGGTCAACCTGCTGCACACCGTACGGACCGGTGAGCCCGCCCACGCCTCCCTCTTCGGGCGCGGCTACTGGGAGACCATCAACGAAGACCCGCTTTTCGCCCAGGCGTTGAGCGAGGAGAGCCCCAGGGAGCTCGGCTGGGACGCCGAACTCGTCCGCGACGGCTACGACTGGTCGAAGGTCGGCAGCGTCGTGGACATCGGCGGCCACAACGGCACGCTGCTCATGGAGCTCGCGCTCGCACACCCACATCTCCGGGGCTCCGTACTGGACTTGAAGAACGTCGCCGAGCTCGCCGGCCGCCGCTTCGAGGAGAGCGGCCTCGCCGACCGCTGCACCGCGATCGTCGGCAGCTTCTTCGACCCGATCACCCCCGGGTTCGACGTCTATCTGCTCTCCGCGATCCTCGCCGACTGGGACGACGAGAAGGCCGTCGCCCTCCTCCGCCGCGTCGGCGAGGCGGCCGGGGCCGACGGCAGGATCCTGATCGCCGACGTGAACATCCCCGTCCACAGCGCCGGGCCCGCGTCCGCCGCGATGGAGCTCTATCTGCGGGTCGTCATGCCCAAGCCCGTCCGCACGGTGGAGGAGATCAAGGCGCTGGGTGCCGCCGCCGGGCTCACGGTCTCCTGGGAGGGACCTGTCACCCCGGTCAGGACGCTGCTGGAGTTCCGCAATGCTTGAGTTCGACCGCGTGGCCAAGAGCTTCGGTGACAAGCGCGTCCTGCGCGAGCTGTCCCTCGTCGTGAAGCCGGGCGAGCTGTACGGCTTCTGCGGCGCCAACGGCGCGGGCAAGACCACCGCCATGCGCATCGCCCTCGGTGTGCTGACCGCCGACTCCGGCGACGTGCGCTGGCAGGGCCGGCCCGTGGACGCCGACTCCCGCCGCCGCTTCGGCTACATGCCCGAGGAGCGCGGCCTCTACGCCAAGATGACCCCCCGCGACCAGCTCGTCTTCTTCGCCGGCCTCAGCGGGGTGGCACCGGCCACCGCCCGCCGGCGCGCGGACGAGTGGATCGAGCGGCTCGGTGTCGTCCTGGGCCCCAAGGACATGCTGGAGAAGCTGTCGCTGGGCAACCAGCAGAAGGTCCAGCTCATCGCCTCCCTGATCCACGACCCCGACGTGCTGGTCCTCGACGAGCCGTTCTCCGGGCTCGACCCGGTGGCCGTGGACGCCATGGCGGAGGTCCTCCTCGAATTCGCCCGCAAGGGCGTGCCGACCCTCTTCTCCAGCCACCAGCTCGACCTGGTCGAGCGGCTGTGCGACCGGGTCGGCATCATCCGGGACGGCGCCCTGGTCGCCGAGGGAACGGTCGACCATCTACGCCGCAGCGCCGGCAATGGACAGCTGGAGATCGCCCTCTCCGGCGCACCCGACGACTGGGCGGCCTCCGTCCCCGGCGTGCGGGTCGTCGCCACGACGGGCGCGAAGGTCACGCTGGAGGTCGAGGACGGCGTCCCGGCCCAGCGGATCCTGGCCGCCGCCCAGGAGCTGGGCCGGCTGGAGCACTTCGGCCGGCGCGACCCCGCGCTCGCCGACATCTTCCGGGAGTCGGTCGCCGGGAGCGCCCGGTGACCGGCACGGCAGGGGGAGGGACGGCGATGGGAAACGCCGCGCTGATCAAGGTCGTCGCAGTCCGCGAGATCACTCAGCAGATGCGCAGCAAGGCCTTTTGGATCTCGGTGGCGGTGACGGCGCTGATGCTGGCCCTGTCCTTCGGGGCCACCACGCTCTTCCAGGGCGGTGGCGAGGACCGGTCCACGGTCGGTGTGGTCGGCCGGCAGGCCGCCCTGGCGCCCGCCCTGGGCGACCGGGCCGAGGTCAGCCGCTACGACAACGACGAGGCCGCCCGGCAGGCGGTGCGCGACGGCAAGCTCGACGCCGCGGTCCTGAGCGGCGACCGGATCGCGGTCCTGCGGGAGCTGCCCGAGGACCTGGGCCGGGCCCTCCAGGAGGCGCACCGCGCGGTCGGCCAGGCCGGTCAGTTGACGGAGCACGGCGTGCCGGCCCGGGACGTCCCCGGTCTGCTCACGGTCGAGCCGCTGAAGGTCAGCACCCTCGACCCCGACGCCGAGCGGGTCCAGCAGCGGACCATCGCCGCGGGCACGGGCGTCTTCCTGCTCTTCATGCTGATGCTCGTCTCCGGCCTGGCCGTGGCGCAGGGCGTCGCGGAGGAGAAGGCCAGCCGCATCGTGGAGGTGCTGCTCGCGAAGGTCCGGCCCTGGCACCTGCTCGCCGGGAAGATCACCGGACTCGGCGCGGCGGCCCTCGTGCAGATGCTGGCGCTGGCGACCGCGACCCTGAGCGCGGCGATCGGCTTCGGTGTCTTCGAGACGCCGTCCGACGCGCTCGGCACCGGCGCCAACCTGCTGCTGTGGTTCATCCCCGGCTACCTCCTCTTCATCACGCTCTACGCGGTGGCCGGCTCGCTGGTCTCGCGTCCCGAGGACGTCAACCACGTCGTCGGCCCGGTCAACGCGCTGCAGATGGTCGGTCTCATCGGCCCCGTGCTCGCGGTGTCGGGCAGCACCGACTCGGCCACCCTGCGGATCCTGTCGATGGTCCCCGGGACCTCCTGGGCGTCGATGCCGGTCCGCATGGCGTACGAGGACGTGGCGTGGTGGGAGATCGGTGCCGCCTTCGGGCTCATGGCCCTGGCGATCGCCGTCCTGGTCCGCGTGGGCAGCCGCGTCTACACCGGCGGGCTGCTGCAGTACGGCGGCATCGTCAAGGTCAAGGACGCCCTGGCGGGCGCGCGTCAGTGACACCGCCCGCACCGCGGTCCCGATCGAAGAATTCGTAACATCCATTCCAGACAAGGGAGTTGGGGCGCCATGAGTGGCGTACTGAAGAGCGGGACAGCGGCCGCGGGCCCTGACCCGAAGCTGCGGATCCTCACGGAGCTGTCCCGGGGCAACGGCCCGGCCCTCGTCCTCGTCGGGGTGCTCGCCGTGCTGTCCACGGCGGCCACCCTGGCGCTGCCGATGGTGGTCGGCAAGCTGCTGGCCGCCATCCAGAACGACGAGGGGCTGGCCCTGTGGGCCACCGTGATGGTGGGCGTCGGCTTCGGCTCCGCCGCCGCCGGCGCGCTCGCCGCCTTCCTCCTCGGCCGGATGGGCCAGGAGCTGATCTACCGCCTGCGGGTCCGCACGATGGACCACGCCCTGGGACTGCGGCTCGCCGACGCGCAGCGGGAGGGCGGCGGCAATCTCACCGCCCGCATCACCGCCGACGCCGCCCGGGTGAAGAGCCTCATCGACATCGGCCCGATCCAGCTCCCCATGGCGGGCGTCACCGTCATCGGCACCCTCGTCATCATGGGCCTGCTGGACTGGGTGCTGCTGCTCATCACCGTCGGCGCGTTCCTCATAGCCGTCGGCGTCATCACCGTCGTCATCAAGGGGCTGCGCCGCAAGTACGCCGACCTCCAGGACGAACTCGGCGGCATGGCCCAGAACTTCGTCTCGGCGATGGAGTCCCTGACCGTCATCAAGGCCTACCGCGCCGAGCGCAGGACCTCCCGCGCCCTCGCCGGCCGCGCGCGCAAGCTCGCGGACCTGGAGATCGAGGCCGCCAAGATGGAGTCCCTGATGGTCCCGGTGATCAACCTGGGCCAGCAGATCGCCCTGGTCGCCGTGGTCGTCGGCGGCGGCGCCCGGATGCTCGACGGGCACCTCACCCTCGCCGACTTCGTCGCCTTCCTGCTCTACCTCCTCCAGCTCACCGCCCCCCTGATCATGGCCGCCTCGGGCGTCAGCGGACTCCAGACCGGCCTCGTCGCCCGCAAGCGCTTCGAGGACGTCTTCGCCCTCCCCACCGAGGACGTCGACGCCCCCGCCCCCGAGAACGCCGCGCCCCTGCGCAACGCCCCCGCCGTCCGATTCGAGAACGTCACCTTCGGCTACGGCGACGACCGGCCCGTCCTGCGCGGCGCCGACCTCACCGTCCCCGCCCGCGGCCTGACCGCCATGGTCGGCCTCTCCGGCTCGGGCAAGAGCACCTCGCTCGCGCTCATCGAGCGGTTCGTCGAGCCGGAGTCCGGCCGCGTCTCGGTCTACGGACGGGACGTCGCCGAGTGGCCGCTCGGCGAGCTGCGCGGCCAGATCGGCTACGTCGACCAGTCCAACACCCTGCTCCAGGACTCCGTGCGCGGCAATCTCACCCTCGGCCGCGACGAGAGCCGGCCCGCCGACGACGAGGAGCTGTACGCCGCGCTGGAAAGCGTCGGTCTCGCCGAGGAGATCCGCTCCCTCCCCGAGGGCCTGGACACCGTGCTCGGCGGCGCCGACAACCTCTCCGGCGGCCAGCGCCAGCGTCTCGCCCTCGCCCGCGCCACCCTGTCCGACACCCGCCTGGTCCTGCTCGACGAACCGTCCTCGCACCTCGACAGCATCAATGAACAGCGACTGAGGAGCGTCGTCGACTCCCTCGCCGCCGACCGCGCCGTGCTCGTCGTCGCTCACCGGATCTCCACCATCCAGCACGCCGACCACGTGATCGTCATGGACGCCGGCCGGGTCGTGGACCAGGGCGACCACGACGCCCTGCTGCGCCGCTGCCCCGCCTACGCCGAGCTGGTGAGCGGCCAGGTGCTCAGCACCGGCGCCCCCGCCCACGCCCCCACCCCCGCGCTCGCGTGACCGACGAGGAGAGAACGACCGTGTCCACACCGTCCATACCGTCTGTGCCGTCCGCTTCCGTCGCCCCGCGCACCGGCTACTCCGTGCTGATGCCGTTCACCCCGGCCCGGCACGAGCAGATCCTGCCCTTCGCGGCACTCACCCAGTGGAGCGCCGCCCACCGGCTCTGGCAGGGCCAGTCCTCGGTCGGCGACCCGCACCAGACCTTCGCCTACGCGGCGGCCTCCGGCTTCCACGTCCCCGTCGGCACCGGGGTGACCGTGATGCCGCTGCGCCACCCCTTCGAGGCCGCCCTCCAGGCACAGGCCCTGGCCGTCGCCATGGGCCACCCCGTGGTGGCCGGCTTCGGCCCCGGCGCCGCGGTGTTCCAGCGCAACATGCTCGGTGCCCCCTACCGCAGCCAGCTCGGCGCCTGCCGGGAGTACGTCACCGCCGTGCGCGGCCTCCTCGACGGCGAGGAGGTCGACCTGGACGGCGAGTTCTTCCGCTGCCGCGGCAGCCTCCCCACCCTGCCCCGCCCCGGGATCGAGATCGGCCTCGGCGTGCTGCGCCCCGGCATGGCCCGGCTGGCGGGCGAGGTCGCCGACACGGCCATCACCTGGCTGACCCCCGCCCCCTATCTGCGGGACGTCGTCGTCCCCGCGATGCGTGAGGGCGCGGCCGCCGCCGGGCGGCCCGTGCCCCGCCTGGTGGCCATCGTGCCGGTGGCCCTCGACAAGCCCGGCCGGGACCCCGCCGCCGTGGCCCTCGCCAGCAACTCCGGGCACATGAGCATGCCGCACTACACCGACATGCTCCGCCGCTCGGGCATCGAGGTCGACATGAAGGCCGACCCGACGGCCAGCGCGAAGGCGCTGATCGCGGGCGGCGGCTTCCTCAGCGGCGGCCCCGAGGAGATCTCCGCCCATCTGGAGCGGTACTGGGAGGCGGGCGTCGACGAGATCGTCCTCAACGTCACCGGGGTGCACCTCACCCAGGGGCCGCGCGTCGCGCTGAAGGAGCTCGAAGAAGTCTTGAGAGAGGTGGCGTAAATGACCGAACCCCCGTACCCCCTCGTCCACGTGCCCGAACTCGGCGTGGACCGTCTGCTGTTGGTGGTCACCGGATCGACCTTCGCCACCGGCCTGCCGTTCTGGGCCGACTGGCTGCGGATGTCCTATCCGCATCTGGAGACGTCCGTCGTGCTCACCCGCAGCGCCCAGCGCTTCGTCACCCGGCAGGCCCTGGCCCACCGGGTCGCCGGCGAAGTGCTCACCGACGTCTGGCCGGAGGAGGAGGCCCGCGCCCGGCACGTCGAACTCGCCGAGTGGGCCCAGGCCTTCGTCGTCTATCCGGCGACCCTGCACTACACCGCCCGACTCGCCCTCGGGCTCGCCGACAGCCCGTCGCTGCTCGCCGCCCAGGTCACCAAGGCCCCCATCGCGCTGGCCCCGTCGCTGCCGCCGGGCGGGCTGGACAGCGCCGCCTTCCAGAAGCACTGGGCGACGCTGTCCGCCCGCCCGAACGTCGTGATGACGGCGCCGGAGCCGGGCCGCAGCGCCACGACCGGGCGGATGGAGGCCTGGGTCCCGCCCCCGATGCCCGACGTCATCGAGGCGCTGGAGCACCGCCGCGCCGAACTCGCGGCGGACCGGTCCGCCCATCCCGTGGAGAGGTCCCTGCTGTGACCGTCACGACCGTCCGCCCCGAGCCCGAGGCCGAGGACACCACCGCCCCGCCGCTGACGGAGTACGGCACCGGCCTGCTGCGCACGACCGTGCGCCCGCTGCCCGACGGCACCTACGAGTGGCGCCGGGCCCCGGGCCCGCTCGCCCCCGCCCCCTTCGTCCCGCTGTCCCCGGAGGCCGTCGCCCGCCTCGCGGACGCGGCCGGGCGGCCGGAGCCCGACCAGGTCCTCCTCGCCCCCGCCCGCCCGGACGGCGAGGCCCGGACCTACCGCGTCGCCGGAGCCGAGTCCGTGGCGTTCGTCCTCCTCACCTCCGGTGTCACGCCCGCCCTGCACGATCCGCTGCGCGGCTTGGGCCGGGCGCTGCGGGCCCTTCACGACACCCCTCTCGGCGAGCTGCCGGCCGGGCGCCGCTCCCGCGGCCTGGACCGGCTCGTCACCTGGCTCGACGGGCACACGCCGAGCCCGCGCGCGGCCCACGCCCAGGCGCAGGTCCGTCGGGCGCTGGGCCCCGAGCGCTGGGCGCGGGTGCGCGGCTGGGCCGAGGAGGTCACCGGCGACGACCGGGTCGTGTTCGCGCACGGCGCGGCGGGCCTCGGCTCCCTGGTGATCGGCGGGCCGCCCGGCACCGCCGCGCTGCTGACCGGCGAGGACGTGTGTGCCGCCCCCTGGTACGTCGACCTCGGCTGGGTCGTCGGCGAACTCGTGGAACTGAAGTGGCAGCTCGGCGGCGACCCGGCCACCTGGCAGTCGCTCATCGACGCGCTCTTCGACGGCTACGGACGCGACCTCGGCACCGACTGGCGGAAGCTGGCGGCGCTGCGCGTGCTGCTGCACGTCCACGACATCGCGGCCTATCTCGATGACCACCAGGGCGGGTTCGACCACTACTCCTCGTTCCTGAAGTTCCTGACCGACCTGTAACCCCACTCACGCCCGACCCCGATGCGGAGGACCTCTCCACCATGACGGAAAGCCGCGGACACTCCGCGCTGTGCCGATTCACGCTGCCCAACGGTCTGCGTGTCCTTCTCGAGCCGCAGCCCGGAGTGCCGCGCGCTGCCGTCTCCGTGCACTACGGGGTGGGTTTCCGCTCCGAGCCGCCGGGCCGTGAGGGATTCGCCCATCTCTTCGAGCACTTGATGTTCCGCGGCAGCGCGAGCCTGCCCGACGGGCGCTTCTACGACCATGTGCACCGCCTCGGCGGCCAGGCCAACGGCACCACCCACCAGGAGTACACCGACTACTACCAGGTCGCCCCGGCCTCCGCCCTGGAGCAGGCGCTGTTCGCCGAGGCCGACCGGATGCGGGCGCCGACCTTCACCCCCGAGGCGCTCGCCGAGCAGCTCGACGGGGTCGCGGAGGAGATCCACCAGGCCGTGGCCGGGCGCCCGTACGGCGGCTTCCCCTGGCCGCTGCTGCCGGGCGTCCTCTTCCGTTCCTTCGCCAACGCCCATGACGGGTACGGCGACGTGGCACGGCTGCGGCAGACCACCCCGGCCGACTGCGTCGAGTTCTTCGACGCGTACTACGCGCCCGCGAACGCCGTGCTGACCGTGGTCGGTTCGGTCGACCCCGTGCACACGCGGGCCCTGATCGAGCGGCACTTCGGTGACATCGCCGCCCGGCCCGTGACACCCGTGCCCTCCCGCGACGAGCCGCTGCCGACCGCCGACCGCTGGGCCTCCTGCACCGAGCCGGGCGTGCCGGGCACGGCCCTGGCCCTGGGCTACCGCCTCCCCGACCCCGAGCAGGACCTGCCCGGCTATCTGGCGCACACGGTGCTGGCCCGGCTGATGAGCCGGCACGGAGCCGCGGCGCTGCGACTGCCCGCCGTCAGCGCCGGCTGCGGCTTCTTCGGCCCGCTGGACGCCAAGGACCCCGACGCGCTGGTCGTCACGGCCGTGCTGCCCGCCGGCACCGGGCCCAAGGACGCCGTGGCGGCCGTCGCCGGGCAGTGGGCGGCCTGGGCCGCGGACCCGGGCCTGCCGGACGCGGTCGCCCGTACCGCCTCGGCCCTCGTCTCCGAGCACCACCGCGCCCACGCCGACATCCAGACCAGATCCCGCGCCCTCGGCCGACTGGAGATCCTCTTCGGCCGCGCCGAACTCCTGGACGAACTACCGGTCCTGCTCGCTGGACTGGATCCCCGACGGGTCGCCGAGGCGGCCCGTTCGCTGTCTTCCGCGCCCAAGGCCGTGCTGGTCATGGAGCCGGGCGAGGTCCGTACCCGCCCCCGGCGGACCGAGACCGAGACCGAGCCCGCCGCCCGCCCGGCGGCCTCGGCGGTCCGGGCCCCCGGCGCGGTGGAAGGCCCCCGTCCCGTGCCCGGCCCCGGTCCCCAGCCGGCGCCCGCCCACGCCGGGCTGCGCGACACCGTCGTCCCCGGCGGCCTGCGGGTCGTCGCGGTGGCCGACCGACGCGCCCCCCTGGTGGAGCTGCGGCTGCGGCTGCCGCTCGGCGCGGCGGGTTGGAGCCGCCCCGGGCAGAGCGCGGCGCTGCTGCGCACGCTCGCCACGCACTCCCGGGCGGCGGTCCGGGCGGCGGCGCTCGGCGGCAGCTTCGAGCTGTCCACGGATGGCGAGTGGGCGGACGTCACCGGCTACGTACCCGCCGACGGCACCGAGCGCTGGCTGGAACTCCTCGCCGAGGTCCTGAGCGGCGCCCGTGAGGTGCCGTCCTGGCCTGCCGCCGCGGCGCGCACCCCCGATCAGGCCCTGGACGACGCGATCCGGTCCCGGTGGCTCGACGCATCGGCCCCGGACGCCGCCTTCCTGTCCCCGGCGGGCGGTTCGCTCGTGGCCGTCGGCGACCTCGACCCCGAAGGGTTCGCCGGCCTCGCGGCCCGGGCGCTCTCCTCCTGGCAGGGCGGCTTCGCGCACCTGTCCGACGTCGCGTGGCCGACCCGCTCCGACGCCTCGTCGCAGCCGGGGGAGCCGGTGGTCCTGCGCGACGAGGCGCAGCAGGGCGTCCACCTGGTCGTGGGCACGGCCGAATCCGCGGGAGCGGGTGAGGAAGCCGCGCGTTTCCTCGCCACGGCCGTGCTCGGCGGCTGGTTCCGGGCCCGTCTCGCGGAGCGCTTCGCGCGTCGGGCCGACGCGGGCTTCGAGCTGTACGCGGGCCGGGACACGGTCGTCGGGATACCGCGCGCCTATGTCCGGGGGAAGGTTCCGCTGGGCCTGGAGGAAGAGGCCCTCTCCGGTATCCGTGCGGAGCTTGGCCGACTGGCCGAAGTGCCGATCGGTGCGGCCGAGTTGGACCCGGCGCGGGACTTCTGCGCCGCGCAGTTGCTGGGGGCCTTCGACTCTCCCGAGGCGCACGCCGATCTGTTGCGGCGGGCCGTCGGGGCGGGCGGGGATCCGCTGGAGCTGTACGGGCTTCCGGAGCGGCTGCGGACCGTATCGGCTGATGAGGTCGCGAAGGCGGCGGTGGAGCTCTTCCCGGTCGGCGCGTTCCGCGCGGCGGGGGACGCGGCCGGTGCTCCGGCCGTCGTGCCGTCCCGGTCGTGACGAGCGGGGGCTCGGGTGGGTGGCGTCGGCCGGGTCAGAACCCGGCGCCCGCGCCACCGGCCAGGTCCGCGATCCGCCGCAGCTCGGCGAGGTGTCCGGCCAGGGCTTCACGGCCGGCCGGGGTGAGGGAAAGCCAGGTGTGGGTACGGGACTTCAGCGGTGCCTTCTTGACCGCCACGTACCCGGCGGTCTGAAGTACCTTGACCTGCTTGCTGAGTACGGAGTCGCTCACCCCGAGGGTGTCGCGGACCACCGAGAACTCGAGGGCGTCGACGGATGCCAGGCTCGCGCAGATCTGCAGCCGGTTGGTGGGATGGATGATCTCGTCGAGTGCCACGGTGGTCAGACCCCGGCCCGGACGTCCTGGGTCAGCGCGTCGTCGGCTCGACGGCTGACCACGGTGGTGAGGACGAAGGCGAGCACCCCGGCGACGCTCATCGGTCCGTCCAGGTCGAAGCCGATCTGGAGCACCAGCCCGACGGTGGCGAGGACGCCGAGCAGCAGCAGATAGAAGCCGTAAAGGCCGCGTGCGCCCGGGGTGTTCAGCGGATTGGCGATCGCGACGCCCCGGGAGCGGGCCGCGGACCAGGCCAGGGCGGGCGGGGCCAGTATGGCGCCGACGATCAGACCGGAGGGCATCATGCTGCCGCCCACGTCGATCGAGGTGAAGGCGAGCGCGACGGACGCGCCCAGCCCGACGTGGTACCACCAGGGGCTTTCGACCCGGCTCGCGACCTGGGCGCGGGTGGCGGTGACGCTGTCGAGGGCGGCTCGGGCGGCGGTCGCGGAGTACGTCTTGTCGTTTTCCATGATGGAAAGCGTAGCGGTGACTTTCCATCATGGCAAGTGTGTGGAGGGTGTCGCGTGAGAAGTCATAGTGAGAAGGGCGCAAGGGAGTTGAGCGAGATGAATGACCGTCATGAACCGCAGGTGGTGATCACCGCGGTCCGGCACGACCCCGGTGCGGCACCGGGCCAGACCACGGTGATCAGGGTGCTGAGCCTGCTGCCCGCCCACTGGGTCTGCGTACCGGTGGCGGACCAGGACAGCTTCGAGCTGCGCGTCCGGCTTCAGGGCGCGACGGGTGCGACGGGCGCGACCGGTGTGGCGGATGCGACGGGCCCGGCCGACACGACCGGTACGGAGGACGCCGAGGCCGTGAGCGCGCGCGTGGCCCGTGTCTTCGAGGACCCGGCGCTGCGCGGATGGCGACGGACCGGCTGAGCGGCGTGGCGCCGCACGGGCCGGCCGGGGTGGCACGCGAAAGCGCCGGGCCCGGAGTCCGGGCCCGGCGCCGTCGGGGCGGGTCGCGTCAGATCCAGCCCCGCTCGCGGGCCAGCAGTGCCGCGTGCGCCCGGCTGCTCGCATCGAGGATCTTCAACAGGTCGGCGACGTGCCGGCGGTACGTCCGCACGGAGATCCCGAGGTCCCGGGCGCCAATCTCGTCCTTGCCGACCTTGCACATCGATTCGAGCACCTGCTGCTCGATCTCCGAGAGCCCGCCCTCGCCGTCGCCCGTCACCTCACCGTCGACCAGTGCGGCCAGATCCGTCGCCTCGTTCCAGATCTTCTCGAAGAGCGCCAGGATGTTGGCGACCAGGCCCTCCTCCTGGGCGACCAGCGCGCCGCGCGAGGTGTCCGCCGGGTCGACGGGGACCAGCGCCGTACGCCGGTCGTAGACCAGGATCCGCTCGGAGATGTCGTCCGCCACCCTGATCTCGGCGCCCTGCGCGGCGAGTTCGAGGAGATAGCGGACGGTCGGCGGGTCGGTGAGCGCCTCCTTCAGCACGACGCTGCGCACCCGCACCCCGCGTCGGAGGCAGCGCCGGTCGAGCGGCCGGGCGTGCTCGATGTTCGCGGGGGTGAGCGCGGCGTACGGCTCGACCGACAGGATCTCCTCCCGCGCGAAGAACGCGAGGTCGTCGATGCGGTCGCGGATCTCGGCGACGTTCTCCATCCGTTCGACCCCCTGCGGGGGCAGCGTCCTGGCGCCCTGTTCCGCCCGCAGGTCCGCGATCACGGCCCGGGACCGGGTGACCTCCTGGAGCTGGCGGTACAGCTCCGCCATCCGCGCCTCGGTGAGCCGGTCGACGGCCACTTCCGGGTCGGCGGGGGCGATGGTCCCGCGTTCGGTGCGGCGCAGCACACCGAGGTCGGAGAGCCGGGTCACGGCCTCCTGGGCCTGGTCCTGTTCGACGTGCAGACGTAGATGGATATCGTCGGGCGCCGTATCAGGATTGCGCAGGAAATGTCGGTAAAGACTTTCCTCCATGGCCGTGATCCCGAATACGGCCAGACTGATGCCGCACATGTCCGCCCTCCCCCTTGTTGAGCACCGTGCGCGCGGGTCAGGCGGGCACGGCAGGAGCGACCGCTGGTTCCGGTCACTTCAAGGAATGGTAATGCCGAGGCAAAGACCCAGGTCAGAGGCGAAAGTAGGGTTGTGACGCGGTTGTGACGCCTGATCATTCGGCCATTTGGGATCCGCGTCGTGGCGGACGTTGACCGGCGGTTGATCGCTCCTTGACGGCACTGCGCGAGGGTGTGCCCGTCGGCGCGGGCGCACCGGGCCCGCGCGTGGTTCAGCGAAGCAGAGGTACGAAGTGATCACGTTTCCGCAGGACGCACAGACCCCCGTCGAGCCCTTCGCCCCCGCCCAGGAGGACACCGGCGGTTCCTGCTTGACGGCGGCCGACGCGGGCGACGCCCGGCTCTGGCAGGCGCGCATCTACGCGCTGGTGAACGACCACCGCGCCGCCCGGGGCCTGTCCCCCCTCCGCCCCGACGACCGGCTGGCCGGGGCCGCCGCGACCAGCAGCCGCGAGCAGGCCCGTCGGCGGAGTCAGGGCCACTACCTGCCGCTGCGGGCCGCGGCCGACCGGTACGGATACCCGGTCGCCGGCATCGCGGAGAACACGGGCGGTTGCTTCGACGACCCCGAGAAGATCGTCGCCGGCTGGCTCGGGGATCCGGACCACGAGCGCGCCATGTTCAGCCCGGAGTTCACACACATGGGGGCGGCCCTGACCGTGTCCGACACCCCGTACTCGTCCCTGCTCATGGCCGGCACCTTGTGACGAAAGCCTGACGTGGGCCGGGAGCGGTCCCGCCCCGACGGGAAGGCGAAGAGCCGCGCCCCGCTCGCAGCGGGACGCGGCTCCGGTGTGTCCTGGGATCAGCCCTTGAGGCCGGCCATCCACGCCTCGACGTCGGCGGACGTCCGGGGCAGACCGTCGGAGAGGTTCCGGTTGCCGTCCTCGGTGACGAGGATGTCGTCCTCGATCCGGACGCCGATGCCGCGGTACTCCTCGGGCACGGACACGTCGTCGGCCTGGAAGTACAGACCGGGCTCGACGGTCAGCACCATGCCGGGCTCCAGGACGCCGTCCACATAGGTCTCCGTGCGGGCGACCGCGCAGTCGTGGACGTCCAGGCCGAGCATGTGGCCGGTGCCGTGCAGGGTCCAACGGCGCTGGAGACCGAGCTCCAGGACGCGCTCGACCGGGCCCTCGACCAGGCCCCACTCGACGAGCCGCTCCGCCAGGACGCGCTGGGCGGCGTCGTGGAAGTCGCGGTACTTCGCGCCGGGCCGGACCGCCGCGATACCGGCCTCCTGGGCCTCGTACACCGCGTCGTAGATCTTCCGCTGGAGCTCGGTGTACGTGCCGTTGATCGGCAGCGTGCGCGTGACGTCCGCGGTGTAGAGGGTGTGCGTCTCGACACCGGCGTCGAGGAGCAGCAGCTCGCCGGAGCGGACCGGGCCGTCGTTGCGCACCCAGTGCAGGGTGGTGGCGTGCGGACCGGCGGCGCAGATGGAGCCGTAGCCGATGTCGTTGCCCTCGACCCGGGCGCGCAGGAAGAACGTTCCTTCGATGTAGCGCTCCGAGGTGGCCTCGGCCTTGTCGAGAACCTTCACGACGTCCTCGAAGCCGCGGACCGTGGAGTCCACCGCCTTCTGCAGCTCGGCTATCTCGAAGGCGTCCTTCACGAGTCGCTGCTCGCTGATGAAGACGCGCAGCTCCTCGTCGCGCTCGGCGGTGACCTTGTCGGTCAGGGCCGCCTCGATGCCCGCGTCGTGGCCGCGGACGGCGCGGACCGGGCCGGTGGCCTCGCGCAGGGCGTCGGCCAGCTCGCGGACGTCCTTGCAGGGCATGCCGTAGAGCCGCTCGGCCTCGGAGAGGCTGTGACGGCGGCCGACCCACAGCTCGCCCATGCCGTCGAGCCAGAACTCGCCGTTCTCGCGGTCCGAGCGGGGCAGCAGGTACAGCGTCGCCTCGTGCGCGTTCTCACCCGTCGGCTCCAGGACCAGGACACCGTCCTGGGTCTGGTCACCGGTGAGGTACACGTACTCGGTGGAGGCGCGGAAGCTGTACTCGGTGTCGTTCGAGCGGGTCTTCAGATTGCCCGCGGGGATCACCAGACGCTCACCGGGGAAACGCGCGGAGAGGTCCGCACGGCGGCGGGCGGTGTCCGGCGCCTGGGCTATCGGCCGCAGATCGCGCAGCTCGGTGTCGGCCCAGCCGGACTTCATGTTCTCGGCAAGCTCGTCGGAGACGGCCGGATACAGACCGTTCTTCCGCTGCTTGATCGGCTCGTCACCCTCGGGGTTCTCGGGCGCGGGCTGCTGCTCGGTCACTGCATTCCTCCTCGGACGGGGCCGCTACCCATCGTAAGTGCGGAGGAAAGCGGCGGAGAAGGTTACGTCGGAAGGAAGGCCGTACTGACTGTCATATGGATCAGCCGTGCGGTTCGGCGGTGGGGATCAGCGGTGCGGATCAGTGGTTTTCGGACGGCGTCCCGCGCGGCACCGGTGGCGGCGCGCGAGGGGGGCCGTCACTCGAAGTGGGCGACGAGCAGGATCACGTCCTCGCCACTGTCGCCGCCCGTCGCCGCCGCCGCGGCGGTCAGCGCCCCGGCGGCGGCCCGCTCGCGCTCCGCGTCCGCCCCGGCGGCCTCCGCGAGAGGCTCCGCGGGGCGCTCCGGCGGCAGCACGGCCCGCAGGACGTGGTCGGCGATGGCGTCCGGGTCGTGCCGCAGGGCCCGCGGCACGCTCGCCGCCGCCTTGTGCAGCCGGGTGAAGGCGCGGTCCATGGCCTCGCCGGTGCGGTGCAGCAGCCCGTCGCTGTAGAAGAGGAGCGTCTCTCCCGGCGCGGGCTCGATCTCCACGCTGGGGGCCTCCCAGCAGGCGAGCATGCCCAGCGGCGCGGACAGCGAGGTCTCCACGTACTCGGTGCGGTGGTCGCCGATGATCAGCGGCGGGCAGTGCCCGGCCCCGGCGAGGACGACCTTGCGCGTCCGGTCCCCGGTCAGGGGATCCTCCACGGTCTCGCAGTAGGCGAAGAGCGCGGTGGCCGCCCGGGCGGGCTCGGTCAGCCGCAGCAGGAGTTCGAGGTCGGAGAGCACGGCGACCGGGTCCTCGCCCTCCATGACGGCGTACGCGCGCAAGGAGGCCCGCAGCCTGCCCATCGCGGCGACGGCACTCGGGCCGGAACCCGTGATTCCGCCCACGGCGAGGCCGAGCGCGCCCTCCGGCAGCGGCAGCGCGTCGTACCAGGCACCGCCGCCGTGCGGCCCGGGCCGGTGGCGGACGGCGAGCCGGACCCCGGAGACCCGGGGGAGACGGCTGGGGAGCAGCTCCTCGCGGAGGGTGGCGATGGTCTCGCGGGCGCGGGTCAGCTCGACGAGACGGGCGAGGTGCTCGGTGGCGTAGCCGCAGTAGAGGCCGATCAGATGCCGCTGGCGCTCGGTGGGTTCGGCCGGCTCGTCGTAGAGCCAGACGGCCGCGCCGAGCCTGCCGGTGGCGTCCTCCGAGCCGCTCGGCGGGTCGGATTCCAGGGGGACCGCGTAGCTGGCGGCGTAGCCCAGGCGGGCCGCGACCTCGCGGTGGCGGGGGTCGAGGCCGTCCTCGCCCGCGATGTCGGGGTGGGAGGTGCCGGACCGGTCGCCCACGGGCGGGAGGTCGTCGAGCAGCTGCCCGTAGGAGGGGGGTGCGCCGGGGGCGGGGGGTGCGGAGGAGGGGGGCCGCGGGATCGTCTCGATGTGGCCGAGATCGGAGCGGCCGAGGCCGAGGCCGACGGTGACGGGCGGGGCGAGCCCGTCGTCGGGCCGCAGGGTGACGAGGCCGCGGCGGGCGCCGACGAGCGTGGATCCGGCGCGCAGGAGTTCGTGCAGGGCGTCGTCCAGCGTGCCGGTGCGGGCGAGCCGCTCGGTCAGCTCCTGGAGCGTGGTGAGGTCGTAGATCCAGCCGGCGAGGCGGTCCTGGACCAAGGCGTTCAGCGCGAGGGGGGAAAGCGGGGGCTCGTCGGGCGGGCCGGTGGCGGGCGCGGGGAGGGTGGACGCGGCGCGGGCCGGGCCGGTGTTCTCCCCGGCGAGGGCCGAAGGCGCGACAGGGGCGGAAGTGTGCGCGGGTGCGGGGACCGGGGAGTCGATTCCGGCCACTTTCGGCAGGTGGGGAGCAGTCATGGCCTGCTACCCGGTGCAAGGCGTACGCCAGTGCGAGAGAAGGGGCGGCGGGGGACGGTTCGGGGCACCCGGCCAAGCCATCGTGACCAGCCCAGCGGCCTGTGCGTGCTGCTCAATAGCATCGCAAACCCCCTGTCGTGTTGCGCGCTATCAATGCCTCCACATGTACACGCCCGGGTAAGGGGATGTCCAGCATTGGACCAGTGGGATTGGTGGTGTCTGGGAGGTTTCCAAGTTGGCCGGAAAATAGTCCTGAGGCCTGTGATTTGCGGTCGACTGACGTTGTTCAACAGTGCGTCATGCCGACCGCGGCGGGTACGTACTCGGAGAAGGCCAGGGGTAGTTGGGGCCGCCCCGCAACCCGGCGGCGGGCCCTGGCGTCTTCACCGTCAACGGTCACGCCCGTCCCTGATGGCGAGGGGCAACCCACGCCGCGGGCGAGGGGTGCACGGCCCGGCACGAAGCGCCATGCGCGCGCCACCCCTCGCCAGGTTTCACGCTCGGCCCGCGGCGTGATGCGCTGCGTCGTACGCGCAGTGACTCGTGATCCATGTGGTGTGCAGGCCTCGAAAGGGCCACGGCGCGTCGCGCGACGCGCCATGTAGTGCCCGTAGTGCCATGTAGTCCCATGAAGACGCAGTTTCACGAAGACGCAGTCCCAGGAAAGACGTAGTCCCACGAAGGCCCACGTAGTTCCCCAGCAGTTCCCCAGCGGTTCCCGTGCAGTTCCCGTGCGGACCGTGCGAAGTGCCATGTAGTGCGATTCAGGTAGTGCGATACGGCCCCGGTCCAGGACCGGGGCCCCACCTTCGGCGTTTACGGAAAGGAACGAGCGCTCATGCGCGAGATCCTCGGAAGGCGACGCAAGCTCTCGCTTCGGCGCGGTGGCCGGTCGGCGGTACTCACCGCGGCCCTGGCCTACGCCACGGAGTGGCAATGGCCCGTACTCCCCGGCGTCGGCCTGCGGCCGGGCGGCCGGCCGCGCGAGTGCGGCTGCCCGCAGCCGGACTGCGTGGTCCCCGGTGCCCACCCGTTCGATCCGGGCCTGCTGGCCGCGACCACGGACGCGCGGATGGTCCGCTGGTGGTGGACCAACCGGCCGGACGCCCCCGTCGTGCTCGCCACGGGCGGCAGGGCGCCGTGCGCGGTGAGCCTGCCGGCCGTCGCCGGGGCCCGGGCGCTGGCGGCGTTCGACCGCGCGGGCGTGCGGATCGGCCCCGTGGTCGCGACGCCCACCCGCTGGTCCCTGCTGGTGGCCCCCTACTCCCTCGAAGTCCTCGGCGAGCTGCTGCACAGCCAGGACTGGGTGCCCGGGTCGCTGCGCTTCCACGGGGAGGGCGGCTATGTGGTCCTGCCGCCGTCGCCCACCGCCACGGGCCGGGTCCGCTGGGAGCGGCCGCCGGTGCGGCCGGGCCAGGACGGCCCGGAGGGCCGGGGCACGGCCTTCGGCGGCCGGGTCGGCGCGGCCGTGGCGCTCCGCGTGGGCCGGACGACCGGACAGCCCGCGGCGCGGCCGTGGCTGCCCGACGTGGCCACGGTGGTCGACGTCCTGGTCGAGGAGAGCGCGGGCACGCCCGGGGGCGGCAGCAAGCTCGCGTACTGATCACCTCGCGTACGGATCACAGAGATCCGTGGGCCCGGCGGGGTTGACGGGGTTGACGGGGCGCGGAGCGGTGGATGCCGCGTGTAGCCGGTGTGCCGGGATGGGCCCTGTGGGCGGACGAGAGAGCGCGTACGGACGGGAGACGCACGCGCTCTCACTCCTTGGAGTGAAAGCCGACAGAAGAACCACAGGAACGGCCGCGCGCTAGCCCTGCGAGCCCTACCGTGCCCGCTATCTTGCGGGTGAGGGCCTGCGTCGGATGCCGTGCCGGGCGCCGTCGGTCCGGCGGGGGTGTGGGTCGAATCCGCCCCCGCGATCCAGCGTCCGCGGCGAGTTGCAGGTGGTCCCCATGGAGCGTGCGTCCCGTCTGCCCGGAGAGCCCAGCGCGGCTCAGCAACGGGCGGCGAATCTGCGGATGGTCGCGCTCGCGAGCGCGGTGGCCCTGGCCGTCGTCCTGCCCCTGGCCGCCGCGACGGCGGGCCCGGCGGGCAGCGCGGGCGCGCAGGGCCCGGACAAGGCCCAGGACATGACCCGGGACGAGGCCCGGGGCACGTCCAGGGACACGGTGCGCGGTGCGGGCGAGGCGGAGGAGCCTCTCGTGCCGGAATCGCCTGCTGAGGCCCGTGGGGCCGATGAGGCGTCCGGGAGCGCTGTCATTCCGGAGAACGCCGACGCCAAGCCGCGGAACGGGCGCCCGGAGGGCGGGCCGTCGAGCGACTCCGACGACGGGGCGGCGATCCTCCCGGCCCGTAGCTCCGCCCAGTGCGGCCTCGAACTCTCCTCGCCCGAGGGCGCCGAGGCCCAGACCTGCGTCCTGACGCAGGGGAGCGAGACCTGGGCGCGCACGTACTACCGCAACGCCACGGGCGAGCCCCTGACGGCCGTGCTGACCCTCATGGCCCCGGACGGGCGGACGGTCCAGGTGCACTGCCGGCTGAGCGCCTCCGATGATCCCGACGCCTGCGAGACGCCCCGCGAACCGACGGTTCGGGGACATGGCTCGTATACGGCGGTCGCGGAGATCGCTTCCACGAAGGGGAACCTCATGCTCCGGTCCGGGAGCAACTCGCCGGTGGCCGAGGAGGATTAGCGGCCCGCGGCCGTACGGGAGCTTGGTGTCGGTGCCAGGACTGCGACGGGAGCCCTCGCGGGGGCTGGAAGGCGTCGTGGAAGGCCATGTGAACAGGCACGTGGGACGCGGTGCGGCCGTTCGACGGCCGGGCCGGGGACCCGGTCGATCGGCGGGCCGGATTCCGGGCATGGAAACGCCCGGTCGCTGGCGACGGGGGATGCACCAGCGACCGGGCTCCTAGAACCGTAACAAGAGATCGGCGGTTCGCAAATTCGATCGCGGATTTCCGGACGCCGATTTCCGGGCTGACAGCGGGAGTTGTGACAGGAGTCACGTGAATGACGCCCTCCGGAAGCGGTTACGGACCCTCCTGAGGGCTCGGCGGGCCCCTCGGCGCGGACGGCTGGGCTCCCCGGTGGGGACGGCTGGGGCCTCCGGCGGGCGTCGCCGGAGGCCCTCACTCCCCGAAGCCGTCAGTTCAAGGTCACCTGACGGCTGGTGAGGCCGCCGCGGGCCCGCCGCTCCTCGGCGGTCAGCGGGGACTCGTCGGCCAGCGCCTCGGCCAGCCGCTCCGCGAAGGCCGCCGCCGGCTTCTCGACGTCCTGGGCGCCCATCTCGCTCGGCAGGTCCCAGACGGGGACGATCAGCCCGTGCGCGCGGAACGACCCGACCAGACGCGTTCCCTCGCCGAGCGAGGTCGCGCCGGAGACGTGCAGCCGGGCGAGGGCGTCCAGCAGCTTCTCCTCCGGCACGGTCATGACCCAGCGCAGGTGGTTCTTGTCCGGAACCTCGCACCAGTACGCGGCGTCGACCCCGGACAGCCGGACGGTCGGGATCGCGGCGGCGTTGGCCCGCTCCAGCGACGCGGCGACGTCACCGGTGGCGTTCTCGGCGTTCTCCACCCAGAACTCGAAGCCCGTGTGGACGGCCGGCTCGAACGGGCCCTCCGGGTCCAGCAGGTCCTGCAGGCGCGGACCCTCCGCCCCGGTGCGCTCGGCGGCGACGGGGCTGCCGGGGGCGGCCTCCAGGGCGCGCTGGAGGGTGGCGGCGAGGTCGCGGCTCAGGTCACCGGACGGGGTGTCGTTCTGCAGCCCCAGCAGCACGGCGCCGTTGTCGCGGCGCAGCGCGGGCCAGGCCATCGGCAGCACGGTGGCCAGCGTCACCGACGGCACGCCCTCGGGCAGCCCGCCCTTGAGCTTGAGCTCCACGGTCGCGGCGGGCACCAGCTCGCGCAGCGCGACCCAGTCGGCCTCCCCGGGCAGACCCTCGAAGGGCCTCTGCACGAGCTCGACGACGGCGTGCGAGGCCTCGCGCCCGTGGCAGGCCTTGTAGCGACGGCCCGAGCCGCAGGGGCAGGGCTCACGGGCACCGACGACGGGGATGGTGCCGTCGCCGGCCGGCGGCGTGGCGGCCTTGGTCTGAGGGCGGCGCTTCTTGGCCATGGCGTGTGCATCTCCCGTATCGGTCCTACCGGCTCGTACGGGCCGGCTCGTACGGGCGCGAGCCTAGCGCGGGGTCGCTCGCGCTCGGCGTCAGCGAATGGCGGCCCGCCCCGACGGCTTCTGCCTGCGGGCACGCCGAGACCGGCAGGGGCAGCGATCCGTGCCCGTCAGCGGGGGATGCGGGGGACCCGCGACGGGTCCTCCGGGACGGCTACCGCCGTCTACGCGCGTCGCGGTTCTAGGTCAGACCGTCGAGATCGGAGAAGGCGAGCTCCGGGTCGAGCGGGATGCGTGAAGAAGGAAACTCGTGCGCGGCATGCGCGGTGGTGGCGGAGAGCGCGGCCCAGACGGTCACCTCGCCGGATCCACCGGCGTCCCGGACGCCCCAGTCCTGGGAGATCGCGCTGATGATGTTCAGACCCCGGCCGCCGCGCGCGGTCACCGAAGGAGTGGCCGGAAAGGGCCGGGTCGGTCCGCCGCCGTCCGTGACCTCGACGGTCAGCCGGCCGCGCCTGTCCATGTGCCAGGCGGCGCGTATGCCGCCGTTCTCCGCGCCGTCGCACTCGCCGTTCGCCAGGACGAGCGGTCGTCCGTGCCGGTACGCGTTGCTGAGCAACTCCGAAAGGACCAGCACCGCGTCGTCGATGACCTCGTCCGGCACCCCGCTGACGCGCAGGTCCTTCCGCATCCGGTGTCTCGCCTCACCCACGCCGGCGGGACCATGGGGTACGGCCATGATCGACGACGTGGCCACCTCCTGTGCCACCATCAACGCCACCCCCGAGACCTCCTTTGCCCCACGTCAGGGGATGGATGCCCCAATGGCCTGGACCGGAAACCGGCCATCCTGGACGGGGTGAGGCACTTGTGGCGGTCGCCTACGCACCGAACGCGCCGGTGCACTCCATGTAATGGGCACTAGGGGCGGCCGAGTTGGGAAAGGACTGCCTTGGGCCGGTTTGTGATCACCGCGTCGACCCCGAGCCGGGCGCACAGCTCGACGTCGGCCTGATCGTTCACGGTCCAGACGTGCACCTGGTGGCCCGCGCGGTGCAGCCGCGCGACGTAGCCGGGGTTGTTGCGGATGATCCGGATGCTCGGGCCCGCGATGCGCACGCCCGGGGGCAGTCGTCCGTCGCGGTGGCGGGGCGAGACGAACTGCATCAGATAGACGGTCGGAAGGGCGGGCGCCGCCGCCCGCACCCGGTGCAGGGACCGGGCCGAGAAGCTCATCACCCGTACGGGCGAGGGCTGCCCCGCGGGCGGGGCGGCGAGCCCGAAACGGCCGAGGAGGTCGAGCAGCCGCTCCTCGACCTGGCCCGCCCAGCGGGTCGGATGCTTGGTCTCGATGGCCAGCTCGACCGGGCGCCCGGCGTCGGCGACGAGCTCGAGGAGGCGCTCGAGGGTGAGGACGGACGTGCTGTCGCGGTCGGGCGCCTCGGTGTCGGTGGCCTGGCCTTTCCAGGACCCGAAGTCGAGGGCCGAGAGGACGGACAGCTCCATGGTGGAGACGGCTCCGCGCCCGTTGGAGGTGCGATTGACGCGGCGGTCGTGGACGCAGACGAGATGCCCGTCGGCGGTCAGCCGCACATCGCACTCCAGCGCGTCGGCGCCGTCCTCGATCGCTTTGCGGTAGGCGGCCAGGGTGTGTTCCGGGGCGTCCTCGGAGGCCCCGCGGTGGGCGATGACGGCGGGGGGCTGGCGCTCGGGGGGAAAGTCCCGGGCCGGGTGCGCATGGGTCACCGCGTTATCGTGCCACCGCCTGGCACAATCGCGCATGCGGTCCATTTTGTCCGGGGTGAAGGACGATGGGCCAAGGGCACAGTCTCCGCTTACGGCGGTCTGACGTGCCATGGGAAAAGCTGTTAGCGGAAAACTTTCTGTTGTTGATTGAGGAGACAGCTGTGAGCACCGAGAACGAGGGCGCCGCCGTTCCGCCTGCGGCTGGGCGGGGTACGGAGTCTTCGACGCCGGCCGCCGATGCGGAGCGCCCCACTCCGGCCGCTCCCGAGGCTCCTCCGGTCCCGCCCGTCCCCACGGAGCCGCCCTCGGCGGAGCCGGTGCGGGACGCGGCCCCCGCTGACACGACCCCTGCTGACACGGGCCACGGGCAGGCCGAGCAGACGTCGCAGCTGCCGCCGGTGGAGCAGACGTCGCAGCTTCCGGCGGCCGAGCAGACGTCGCAGCTTCCGGCCGTCGAGCCGAAGCCGATGACGGGCCCGTCGTCCGCACCGGCGGCGGCGCCGATGGCGGCACCCGAGCACCAGGCACCCGCGCAGCAGACCCCCGCGCCCCAGGCGCACCCCCACCCCCAGCCGCCGCAGGCCCATCCGCACCCCATGTACGCGGAGACCGGAGCCGCGGGCCAGGGCAGTGGCGGCTGGTACGGCGGTGGCGGCGCGCCGCAGCAGCCGTACGGCGGGGCCGGTGGCGGCGGGCCGGTGGGCCCGGGTGCGGCGTGGGGCGCCCCGGTGCCCCCGCCGGCGCGCAAGCGTTCCGGCGGCCTCGTGGCGGCCGTGCTCGCGGCGGCGCTCGTCGCGGGCGGTGTCGGCGGCGGCATCGGCTACTGGGCGGCCGACCGCAATGAGTCGGGTGACTCGACGACGATCTCCGCTTCCGGCGACCCCAAGGTGGAGAGCCGCTCCCCGGGTTCCGTGGCGGCCATCGCGAACAAGGCGCTGCCGAGCGTCGTCACCATCGAGGCGCAGAGCAGCAGTGGCGAGGGCGGCACGGGCACCGGCTTCGTGTACGACAAGGAAGGCCACATCCTCACCAACAACCACGTCGTCGCGTCGGCGGCCGAGGGCGGCAAGCTCCGCGCCACGTTCTCGAACGGCAAGAAGTACGAGGCCGAGGTGATCGGCCGCGCCCAGGGCTACGACGTGGCGGTCCTCAAGCTGAAGGACGCCCCCGCCGGCACCCTCAAGCCGCTGCCGCTCGGTGACTCCGAGCGGACGGCGGTCGGTGACGCGACGGTCGCGATCGGCGCGCCCTTCGGCCTGTCCGGCACGGTCACCACGGGCATCGTGAGCGCGAAGAAGCGCCCGGTGGCCTCCAGCGACGGCGGCGGCAGCGGAAACGCGTCGTACATGAGCGCGCTCCAGACGGACGCCTCGATCAACCCGGGCAACTCCGGCGGCCCGCTCCTCAACGCCCAGGGCGCGGTGATCGGCATCAACTCCGCCATCCAGTCCGCCGGTTCCGGCGGGGGCTTCGGCGGCGGCCAGCAGCAGTCCGGCAGCATCGGCCTGGGCTTCGCGATCCCGATCAACCAGGCCAGGAACGTCGCGGACACGCTCATCAAGACCGGAAAGCCGGTCTACCCGGTCATCGCCGCCACGGTGAACATGAAGGACACCGGCGAGGGCGCCAAGATCGCCCCCTCCGGCGCCAAGAACACCCCGGCCGTCACCCCCGGCGGCCCGGCCGACAAGGCGGGCCTCAAGCCGGGCGACGTGATCACCAAGCTCGACGACACGACGATCGACAGCGGCCCGACCCTGATCAGCGAGATCTGGACCCACAAGCCGGGCGACAAGGTCCAGCTGACCTACACCCGCGACGGCAAGTCGTCCACGGTGGAGATCACCCTGGGCGAGCGCGACGGCGACAACTGACTCCCCCTGCCTCCCCGCGCCGCCCGACGGGCGGCGCGGGGAGGCATATCGCTCACTCCGCGGCGAGGCGGCTGCTCAGCCATCGCAGGGAGGGCGGTATCTCGCGGTTCCAGGTCTTGAAGTTGTGACCGCCGTTGTCGAGCGTGATCGACGAGACGCGTGCGGGGGCCTTCACCTTCGCGATGAACCGCTGGGTGTCCTTGAAGTTGGACTCCCCCTGCTTGGACGTGGTGACGAGGAAGGACGAGTTGCCCTGCGGCAGGTGGTCCAGGCTCCACAGCAGGTCGGACCGCTTCTCCTCGCGCTTGTTGCCGTGGAAGAGGTCGCCGGAGTCCTTGTCTATCTCGGGCTTGTAGTCGGCTGACAGGCCCACGCTGGCCGCGTAGGTCTCCGGATGCTGAAGGCCGATCTTCAGTGCGCAGTAGCCGCCGGTGGAGTCACCGATGAAGCCCCAGTTCCGCGGCTTGGTGCCGGTGCGGTAGGTGCCGGAGAGCGCCTTCGTCAGGTCCTTGCCGAAGAACGTCTCCGTCTGCGGCCCGCCGGGAATGTCGACGCACTGGGTGTTGCGCGGCGGCGCGACGGTGGGCCGCATCATGACGAGGATCATCGGCTGCATCTTCTTCTGCTTGGCCTGCGTCCACGCCGTCTTCGGATACCGCAGCCCCTTGAGCAGGTTCTCGGCAGTGCCGGGGAAGCCGGTCAGCACCACCGCGGCGGGGAACGTCTTCTTCTCGTACCCCTTCTGGAAGTACTCCGGCGGCAGATAGACATAGGCCGGAGTGGCGATCCGGGACCGCTCTCCCCGCACATTGATTTTCTGTATCTCGCCGCTGATGTGGGGCTTTCCGGCGCCCGGCACATCGGGCTTCTGCTTCCCGATCAGCTGCACGGCCGAGCCGCCGGCCGACTTCCCGTCGAAGTCCACGCCCTTCTCCCAGCCGAAGAGCTCGTCCCAGGAGCCGTAGATGAGCATTTCCCTGTTCACCGCGAGGCCCACCGAGGAAAACAACAGCGCCTGAATCGCGCAGACCAGCCCCACCCGGCTCAGCACCGCCCCCCAGCCCCGCCGCGCCAGGCGTGGCCAGCACCAGACGGTGAGAGCGAATAACAGCACCGTGCCGAGCACGGCCAATACGACGACGCTGGTACTTGTCATCCCCATGGCTCAGGAAAACTCTCTGCCGTTCCTCGTCCCGGGCGTATTGCCCGGACGCACCGCCAGGGGGTGCGCATCGGGGTAGATAAAAATCCGGCAGGATCCGTTCCACGGACGGCAAGGAGGGCGTAGCGCTACCGTCGGCGGTCAAGGACCTCAGGGCTGGAGCCGGCCATGTTGGTGCCGTGCCCTGCGCCGGGACCCGAGGCACGGGGGTCGACGGCACGGATCCGGGCCGCCAGGTCCGAATAGGGGACGGGGTCCCCGGCCAGAGCCCGGACGGAATTCAGGACCAGGCTCTTCGTGCCTTTGGCTGCGATGACGGGGCTGGGAACCACGTAGAACTGCCATTGGCCGATGTCCAGGGGGTCGTAGTCGTCGTGGCTGGTGGCGGTGTGCACGGCGAAGACGTACACGTCGGCGTTGAAGGTGGGCTCGGCCGCGTCACCGGTCTGCGGACTCCAGGTACGGGTTCTCAGCCGATCGAAGACGATCCTAGTGACGTCGCGCTGGTCCCATGCCTGCAGATAGGCGCTGCTCTTGACCTCGATGCGCAGCCCGTCGGTAGTCAGTACATCGAAGCTTTCCCACTCCTGGTTCCTCTGCTGTGCACCGACCGCGCGGTGCACGAGGAACTCCGCGAGCATGCCCCGGGTGGTGTTGGTCTTCAGATCCGGAAAGGCGTACCGCCAGAAATCGAGGATCGTCGCTCCTTCCGTGCCGATGAACAGTTCTTCGCCGCGTAGCGGCGCTCCAGGAGGCGTGGTGTGCTGCAGAGGCACGAAAGGGTCCACGCACCGACCTCTACACGGCCGACGGCCCGATCGACAAGCCGCGTTCACCCTTGGCGCTTGTGGCTCGGCGCGGCCTTTTCTCGGAACGGGCCGCTGTCGGAGTCGACCAGGGCATGTGTACCGCGCTCATGGGCAGGGTGCTCGGGTAGGCCGAGGTACGAGCGGAGTGGGGGAACGATGACTGTGCGGGAGCCGAGGGGCACGGCAGCGCTGATCGTCAATGGGCGGGGTGAATACCTGCTGCATCTGCGGGACAACATCCCGGGCATCTGCGACCCGGGCACGTGGTCCCTGCTCGGCGGGAACCGCGACAGTGAGGACGAGCGCCCCGACGAGGCCATCGTCCGTGAGCTGAAGGAGGAGACGGGTCTCCTCCTGCCCGACCTCAGGCGGTACACCGTGGTCGACCTGCACGGGCCGGACGGCAAGCCGGGGCAGGCCACGGTGTTCCTGGGGCACTGGGAGGGCGACGTGCGCGATCTGGCCCTGACCGAGGGTGTGATGCTGCATTGGTTCCCCGCCGCGATGGTTCCCCGGCTGGTCATGGCTCCGTGGGCGAGGGCGGTCATCGGCCGGCACGCCGGAGAGGTGGCGGCGCGTCGGCCGTCCGCCTGACGCCTGCCCGTCCATCCCCCGACCAGGGCCGCACAGCGGATTCGTCCACCCGGTAGGCTGTCCACGCGTTGCCCAACGGGTGGCGCGGGGAGGCTTGCCCGAGCGGCCTAAGGGAACGGTCTTGAAAACCGTCGTGGCAGCGATGTCACCGAGGGTTCAAATCCCTCAGCCTCCGCCGTGTGGCCGTCCGGCCAGGTGAGAAGGGGTGCCCCGATTCCGGGAGCACCCCTTTCGCGTTGCCTCAGACAGTGACCTCGGCAGTCGCCGCAACAGGCGGCTGAGCACCTGTCAGTGCCCGGGCGTGGGCCATGAGATGCGGAGCAAGGTCGGTATAGAAGCCCCGGGCCACCGCTTGGAGCAGTTCCGCGAGCGCGGCCAGCTCACCGATCCGACCGGCCGGGGAGTCCAGGACGGCCGCGAACTCGGCTCGGATGCGACGCGCCACGGACGGGACGAGCAGGCTGTAGGCGTGCAGGAGGCCCGGGTCGTAGCCGACGGGGACGCGGCCCCATCGTTCCCAGTCGAGGAGGGTCAGCGGCATGCCGGTGACGTTGCCCCAGTGCAGGTCGCCGTGACCGGTGACGCGCTCGACCGCGTTCGGCGCGGGAATGCCGAGGAACTGGGGGAACGCCCGTGCGATCCACGTGTCTCGTACGGTCTCCTTGGCGCCTTCGGCCTCCGCCAGACGGGCGAGAGAGCGGTGCAGAAGCGTCCACCACTGGTCGGGCAGCGCCGGATCCCGTACGAGGTCCGGGCGCTGCGGGGAGACGACGGGGTGCGGCACCAGGTCCAGCAGTTCCGCTTCGAAGGCGTACTCGCCTTCGACCCAGTCGTGGACCCCGTGCACGGCCGGGCGGGGTACGTCGCGGGGCACCAGAACGGAGGCGCCGACCAGGCCCTCACCCGGCTTGCGCCCGGCGTTCGCCTTGGCGCTCCGGCTGACCCGCAGCCAGTACGGCCCCGACCGGCGACCGAGTGTGAAGCCCGCGAAGCCCCACACCAAGGGTCCTGCGCAGGTGAGTCCCAAGGCCCTGACGGCGTGCTCGTGCGCGGCCTCCATCAGGACCCGCGTGGCCTCATCCGGTGGCGAGTTCATCAGTCACTCTCCTGAGCTGTTCTGGGGTGAGCGGTGCGGCCAGAGCCTTGGCCGCATCGTTCCAGTGCGCGCGCGTACTGGCGGAGATCAGCACGACGTCGAGGGCGGGGCAGGAGCCGGCAGCCAGCACTGCAGCGGCGCCGGCCGACAACCCGGGCCGGATCATGTCCACCAGTTCCGGTGTCATGCCGCCCAACAGTTCTCCACCGTGCAAGGGTGCGGAGCCGAACGTGATCATTCCGACGTCCTTTGCCTGTACGAGCGGTCCGCCGTCATTGAGCGCCTGGGTGATCGGCTCGTCCATGACCAGGCTTACCGGCAGTTGCAGGGCGATCAGGTGGTGATCTCCGGGGCCTGCTGCCGCTCGGGCGAGTCCCACCAGCTCAGGGACACTGAACGCACCTTCGCGCAACCCCGACCAGGTGGCCACTCCGTATCCGCCGATCCGGCGTCGCATCACCAGCTCTTCGAGGGCGGTGAAGGCTTCCCGCAGCCGCCGGTGCAGTGCCGCCCGGTCCTTGCCGCATTCGACTCGTTCGGGGTTGTGTACGAAGGCCAGGTCGACGTGCCCCAGCAGTGCCACTGCTCCTTCCACCTGATAGCTCACGAATCCGGGATCCAGGCTGTGGCCTGCCGACGCGTCCTGATCGGTGAGTACTCCGAGGCCCTGCGCGGATCGGGCCTGGCTGTGGGTGAAGAACCCCGCCTTGGTGGCCACCCGAGTGGCCCCGGGGTGCTCCCGCAGAACGGGGCCGAGGCGGGGGAGGGCCCGCCCTTCGGCGTAGTTCGGCGCGGTGTCGATCCATGGGCTCCCCGCCCGTAGAGCGGTACGGGCGGCTTCCTCCACGTTCCGGACCCGGTAGGTGCCCAGGGCCAGGGCGGCCGTCACAGGGCGGCCCTCACGACGGCGACGGCTTGGCCGTCGATGAGGGCGGAGACCAGCGCGGCCACGTCCTTCACCTCCAACTGGGCGGAGTCGGCGAGTTCCCGCAGGGTGGTCGGCCGAGCGAGTAGCAACGTACGAAGGACCGGCGTGGCAGAGGTGCTGAAGATCCAGGCGGTACCGGCGGCCGAGAACGTGACCGTGTCGTGTGCGCTGTCCTCCACCAGACGGCTCCTCGGGCAGGTCAGCCTGACAGCGATCTCCGGATGGGCCGGGAGCCCGTTGACGTACGGCAGCGAGGGAATCGCGTGTCCGTGGTGAGTGGTGTCGATCGACTCCGCCCACCGCTCCACCAGGCGAGGGCTCGCCAGCTCATCCAACAGTTCCCGTCGGAGTGAGGCGACGAATTTCGACTGCTCGGTCAGCGAGGCGAACCGTGGAATGTCCTTGCGCAGTGTGAGGGACGACCGGAGCTGATCAACGGCCCAGTGCAGGAGGTCCGCGCCCGTATGGGAGACCAGGCCGAACGTCAGGTGAAGCGACTCCGTGCCTTGGTCAGCCGTGACCGCGTGCCACCATCCGCGCGGAAGGTAGAGAACGTCACCGGGTGCCAGGACGATGTTCGCCACCGATGCCCCTTCCGGCTTGTCCGGCGACTCGACATCACGGAACGTGGGGGCCTCCCGGGTGGCCCCGTAAAGCCGCCATCGCTTGAAGCCGTGGACCTGGACCACGACGACATCGTGATCGTCCCAGTGGAGGCCGAATCCCTCCCGTTCCGTCCACGAGGCATAGGCGTTGACCTGCACGGGGGTGCCGAGGAATCGTTCAAGGCCCTCGGCAGCCTCCCCGATGGGCGGATGAATCTTTTCGATGGAGTCCAGGACCATCGACGCCCCCTCCCTGAGCCGGGCGTGCAGTTCGGCCGGCTGGATACGGGACCACGTCACCGAACGGCGGTTCGTCGTGGGCACCGCGTACCGGTGAACGGGGACCATCTCACCGTCGGCCGAAAGCCGCAGGCGTGGCGGCTCCAGCCGCTGAGTGGCGATGATCCGGTTCAGGTCGTCCCAGGAGAACAAGTCCGGTGTATCAGCGGCAGCACCGGGGAGTACGGCGTATGAGCGGTGGTACGTCTGGGCGAGGAACGTGTCCCCGCCCAGACGCCCCGCCCACGAGGCTGCGTCAAGCATCGTGGGCGGCCCCGTCAGTCGTTGCCGTCGGAGCGGCCACCGGTGACGTCGGACTCCTGCTCGGTACGCGCGCGGGCGGCCGTGATCCTGCGCTTCGCGACGAGCAGGCCGCCCACCTCGACGGTCACCGAACCGTGATCCTTCTCCATGGATCTTTCCTCTCTGTTTGGCGGACTCCCCACCGAAACCCGACGGGAAGACGGAGCCGGGCCCGGCCACCACGTCGTTCGCGACAACTCCCAGGAAAGCGCTTCGAGTCAGCGGACTCCACGGCATTGATGCGGCAGTCTTGACGCAGAACCGTGCACGGGAGACGAGGCCTCCGAAGTCGCGGGAAGGTGTCGTCATGGGACTGGCAGAACGACGCAGGGCCCGGGGCTACAGTCAGGAGAAGCTGGCCCGGTTACTCGGTGTGGATCGCACAACCGTCGGTCGTTGGGAGAACGGCAGGGTTGAACCACAGCCACTTCAGCGACGAGGCTTGGCTATCGCCCTCGAAGTCAGCCTCCATGAGCTTGACTCCCTTCTGACACCTCCGCCTACGGCCGGCCCCAGGACATCGGAGCAGCAGTCCGTCGATCATCCGACCTCGGGAGACCCCGACGAAATGATCCGCCGCGAATTTCTTCGCATCCTCACTGTCAGTGGGGCGTTGACCGCCCTGTCGGTCGATGAGGCCGAAGCCCTTACGGACGGCGCCCGCAAGGGGAATCCGGTCGACTTCGCGAGGATGAACCGTCACCTCTGGCAGGTTTACCGACTTGCCCGGTCGAAGCGTTCGGTCTGTCCCGTCATCCGGGACCAACTGACGACACTGACCGAGGCGCTGAGAACAACCCGGAGCGGGTCTCACCTCCTCTTGAATGCGGCGGCTGACCTCTTCCAATTGGCCGGTGAGGTCGCATTCGACAGCAACCGCTACGCCGACGCCGCTGCCTTCTACTCACTCGCAGCATCGGTCAGTAAAGAAGCCGGGACCTACGACCTGTGGGCTTGCGCCCTGGTCCGCCACGCCTACGTGGACCTGTCGGAGCGCCGCTACCCCCAGGCCGCAGAGACGCTCACGGCGGCCGAGCGACTGGCCGGGCGCGGGGACAGTGGACTCTCGACCCGCCACTGGGTCGCATCGGTCCAGGCGGAGGCCTACGCGGGACTGGGTGATCTGACCGCGTGCGAGCGCGCGCTGGACCGAGCCGAGAAGGTCAAAGTTCTCACGGGAGACAGCGCTGACGTCGGGTGGCTCCGGTTCGACGGCACACGGTTGGCGGAGGAGCGGGGAGCGCGCTACCTGCGGCTGGGTCGCTTTGAATCGGCAGAGCAAACCTTGAAGGGCGCGCTGGAGGAGATTGCCCTTGTCGCTGGTCAGTCGTACCGGCGAAGGGGCGCGGTACTGACCGACCTTTCTGCCATCGGCGCGAGGCGTTGCGACGCCGAACAAGTCGTCGTATACGGCGAAGAGGCCGTCCAGTTGGCCAAAGCCTCATCCTCCGGATACGTCGCCCGTAGACTCCGAGGCCTGTGCGACGAGTTCGGCCCCCTCAGCCAGGACCACCGCGTAGCGGAGCTGGGGGCGGAAATCGCGTCGCTGAGCACGCCGTGACGAGAGGGGCTGGCATGTCGCTGACCGAAGGTGCACGACTGTTCCGGGAAACGTGGATTTCGGGTGTGCGTCGTCACTTCCCTGGTGAGCCCAAGCCCGGCTACATCACTCCGTGGGCCGACACCCCGCAGTGGGAGCGGGAGGCGGCCGGGTCTGTCTACGAGCAGGTTCGACAGTTCATCGAGATCAGTGGTGGGCACGCGGCGCGGCTGTCCCGCGAGCAGAAGAGCCGGTTCGTCGCGACCTGCTGGACAGCTCAGATGTTCAAGCACTTCGAGGACCCGAAGCCGGGCTACGTGGCCGACTGGCCCGACCTTCCGGCCTGGCAGCAGGAGACCGACGCAGACATTTTTGAGGCCATCGAGCAGGACCTCGGCTGAGCCGTTATCGCGCTCTCTCGGCCCACTGCGGTGATCGTCGGGCGACCCTCTGGGGTCGCCTCCAGGCCGGTTGAGGGCGAGCTGGTGGTGTGGGAGCGTCGGGCTCAGGCCTCGGCCCGGGGCCCGAACCCGACGAACCCCGATGCGCTCAGTTCCAGGGGTCCGTGAAGGAGCGGCCCGGGACGGGCTTGGCTATGAGGGCGATCGAGATGAAGAAGTTGACCTGGCCGATCGCGATCGTCAGGGTCGCGAGCGCCTTGGGGTCGTAGTGTTCGGCCACCTCCGCGTAGAGCTCGTCGGAGACCCGCTCGCCGTGGGCGGAGGGCTGGAGCACGGCTTCCACCAGGGCCAGCGCGGCGCGCTCGGCCGGGGTGAAGTAGGGGGAGTCCTGCCAGGACGCCACCGAGGTGATGCGCTCCTCCGTCTCCCCGGCCTTGCGCAGGAAACCCGCGTGCAGAACGGTCAGGTACGTGTTGCCGACGATCTGACCGGCGCGCAGCTGGATCAGGCTGATCGTGGTGCGCGGCACCGAGCGGTTGCCGGTGGCCTTGAACAGGGCCGCCGACACCTCGGCCACCTCGGGGACGAGCTCCACCGGGTCGTGGGCCATCCGGGGGCTCATGGGGACCTCGGCGGTGAGGGAACGCGCGTTCATTGTGGTGCTCCTTCGGGCTGGTGCGTTGCTGTCACTGCCCTGACGGATGCCGTCGAAGGAATGTGACGGATGGAGCGACCCGGCCCGAAAAAAGTTTTGGCTACGCGGCAGGTGGTGCCGCGGCGACCGCGGCCTTGTACACCTCCAGTGCCGGGCGGGGCTCGCGGCCCAGGAGCGTGCGCAGGGCGTTGTCCTCGATCCCGGAGCCGTCCAGGAAGCCGCCGGCCATCGCCGAGTACGTGCTCATCAGCATCGGCACCTGATAGGGCAGCGCCTCGCCTGCCGCGGTGATCGCCTCGCGGGCCGCGCCGAGCGAGCCGGGCTCGTACGAGCCGCCGATCGCGGCCGCCAGTTCGGCACCGCCCAGGGCCCGCTCGCCGACGAGCTCGTACACCCGCCCCGCGTGCCGCTCCGGCTCGGTCACGACCCGGGCCGCCACCGCGGCGAGGTCGGCGCGGGCCACCGCGGCCAGGCGGCCCTCGCCCAGGGGTGCCGCGATCGTCCCGTCGGGGCCCGGGGCGGCGATGCCGGCGAGGAACTCGGCGTAGAGCCCGTTGCGCAGGATCGTCCAGGCCAGTGGGCCGCGCGCGAGGCGGCGTTCGGTCCAGCGGTGGGCCAGGGCGTACGTCATGTGGTCGCCGTCGCCGCTGAGGCTGGTGTAGACGACGTGCCGCACTCCCGCCTTCTCGGCCGCCGATATCGCCGCGTCGTGGCGGGCGATGACGACGTCGTCCTCGCCGTATCCGGCGGAGACGATCAGCAAGGTGTCCACGCCGGTGAAGTCGAGCGAGGCCGGGTCGTCGAAGTCGACGCGCCGTTCGGCGGTGGAGCGGGGCGTGCGGGTACCGAGCACGACGTCGTCCCGCCCGGCCAGTTCGCCGACGATGAGCGCTCCGAGCGCGCCGCTCGCACCGGTGACCAGAATCATTGAAATCTCCCTCTGAGCTGTGTGTTTCCATCATCGGGAGCGAGTTCCGATCGCGTAAGGAGGCACATTGATGTCAGTAGGGCACACGGCGGTAACCACCCCCGTGCCGGACGGACCCGTGATCGTCTGCGAGACGCCGCAGGACGAGTGCGGCGTGCGGGACGTGCTGGACCGGCTGGGCGACAAGTGGTCCGTCTACGTGGTGGTCGAGCTCGCCTCCGGCGTGAGGCGGTTCAAGGAGTTGCAGCGCGCGATCCCCGGCAACATCTCGCAGCGCATGCTCACGCTCACCGTTCGGCGGCTGGAGCGGGACGGGCTGGTGGCGCGGACCGTGTATCCCACGGTCCCGCCCCAAGTCGAGTACGAGCTGACGGAGATGGGCCATAGCCTCACCCACCTCGTGAAGACCCTGGCGGACTGGTCGATCGCCCATCGCCCGGCGATCGCCGCGTCCCGGGAGGCCTGGGACGCCGCCGCCACGGAGCCGGAGCCGGAGCCAACCAGAATCTGATTGCCGTGTCGAAACTACACGCCGTATAGTTTCGACACACCGTATCGGCAGTAGGGGGAGCCATGCACATCGGAGTCATCGGGGCCACGGGCGGCATCGGCAGTCGCGTCGTCACCGAAGCCCTCGGACGGGGGCATCACGTCTCGGCGTTCAGCCGCGACGCCACGCGCATCGAAGAGGAACGGGAGAACGTCACCTGGCGGAGCGTCGACGTCCTCGACGTCGACAGCATCACCGCGGTTCTTCCCGGCCTGGACGTGCTCATCAGCGGATTCCAGCCCGGCAACGCCGCCCAGGACTTCATGGACACCGTCGAGCGTTCGATCGCCGACCCCACGGTCTACGCCACCGCGGCGAAGGCACTGATCAAGGCATTGGAAAGCCACCCTCGGACCCGGCTGATCGTGATCGGGGGCGCCGGGAGTCTCGAGCTCGCGCCCGGGGTCGTGGCGGCCGACTCCGACGAACTCCTGCACGAGACCCTCGATCAGCTCGGGCTGCCGAGGGGGTACGCCGCCGCGGTACGCGGACACCGCGACGCCTTGAACGTCCTCCGCCTGTCCAACCGGCTCTGGACCTACTTCAGCCCCGCGGGGGACATCGCCCCCGGCGAGCGCACGGGCCGGTTCCGCATCGGCGGCGACCAGTTGGTCCTCGACGCCGACGGGCGCAGCCGCATCTCCATGGAGGACGCGGCAGTCGCGCTCGTCGACGAGGTGGAGCTGCCCCGCTTCGTCCAGCGCCGCTTCACGATCGGCTATTGAGGCCCGTCAGGACTTCGGCTGCGTGAAGCGGATGCGGTTGCCGAACGGGTCGCGCAGGCCGCAGTCGATGCCGTAGGGCCGCTCGGTGGGCTCCTCGGTGAACTCGACACCACGGGCCAGCAGCGTCTCGTACGTCTTGCGGCAGTCGTCCGTGGTGAAGATGAGCCAGCCGCCCATCGCGCCCTTGGTCACCAACTCGCGGACCTGCTGGGCCGTCTCCTCCGACATCGCCGGGGCGCCCGGCTTCTCCAGCAGGATCTGGCGCTCGGGGTGGCCGGGGACGCTGACGGTCAGCCAGCGCATGAAGCCCATGTCGACGTCGGCGGCGACCTCAAGGCCCAGCTTGTTGACGTAGAAGTCGAAGGCCTCGTTCTGGTCGAGGACGTATATCTGCGATTGCGTGATGGCGTTGAACATGTGGATGACGCTACGGGGCGGGGCGGCCGAAAACTTATCCAAAACTGCTCAGTGCGGAGGGTGGGGGCGGTGGTCAGGCGCTCGGCCGCGTCCAGGCCATCGTGAAGCACGTCGGTACGCCCGTGGGCGTCGCCTCCTTGCGGTACGTCCTCGGCGACCGGCCGACGATGTCGCTGAACGTACGGCTGAACGTCCCCGGGCTACCGAAGCCGACCTCGAAGCAGATGTCCGTCACACTGCGGTCGGTCTCGCGCAGCAGGAACATCGCCCGTTCGACGCGACGGCGCTGGAGGTAGCGGTGCGGCGTCTCGCCGAACGTGGCCCGGAAGGTGCGGGTGAAGTGTGCCGGTGACACGTGGGCGATCCGCGCCAGCGCCGGGACGTCCAGCGGCTGCGCGTACGCGCGGTCCATCGCGTCCCGCGCGCGCAGCATGCGGCGGTTGGTGTCTTCGACAGCGCTGCTCACGACGCCTGCCTCCTGGCTTCCGATGGGCCTCCCGGCCGTGCGTGGGCCGGGAGATCCACTGAAACCTAGCCTTCGCCGGGCGGTGTCCCGCAGGACGGCCCGCCCGGGCCGTCGAACTGCACCGAGCTGAAGAAGTCCCGGTAGGCGGGGAAGAGGTTGCCCTTGCCGGTCGGGCCGGCGGAGGTGACGGCCGTGCAGCCGGCGTAGTTCGCCTCGGACCAGAGGTAAATGGTCGAAGCGGTGCGGTTCCAGTCCGACTTGGCCCTGTCGTTCATGCCGAGTGCCGCGAGGTCCGGTGTGTTCCCCCGGAGCGTGATCATGTCGCCGGTGCCGTCGAGCCCGGAGAACATGCAGTAGTAGCCGTCGGGGCATCGGTCGTACCCGTCGGCCGCATGGGCTGTGGAGACCGGCAGAACGCCGGTGGCCGCGACGGCCACCGACGCGAGCAGGGTACGGAACGTGTTCCTCATGTGCTGCTGCTCCTTGACTTGAATTCCGGACGTGCGAGTGGTCGCGTCAGCCGGTGTGGGTCAGAGGACGGGCTCGGCCACGTTCGGCAGTTCAAGGAGGACGATGCCCCCGGGGCCGGTGACGTCGATGGTGCCGTTCGAGGTCGCACCGATGAGTCCCGCGACGTTGAGGTCGACGTTGGCGTGAGCCGGCGCCGCCAGGGCGGCGGAGCCGACGGTGAGCAGGAGGCCGGCGGCGAAGACGGCGGCGGCGCGCTTGAGGGGGGTCATGGGGGACTCTCCTTTGTCGATCAGGCGTGGCGGGGCGGACGAGTCCTTTCCGCCAGGTTGTCCGACAAACGGCGCCCCCTCGGGGGTGCGGTGGTGCGCGTCCCGCACCCGCACGCGGAAGAGCGCCGGTGCTCACTGCTTTGCACCGGCGCCTGCCCGCCTTCCGCGCGCTGCGCTACGACCGTGAGGCCCCCTACAGCGGCACCGGCACCTGGAGCGGTCCCGGCCCCTTCTGCGGAACGGGCACCTTCGCCGCCACGCCCTTGAGGTCCGTGGCGAACGTGTTGGCGGCAGCCGTGGTCCCCGCCGCGTCCCTCTTCGTCACCTCGTCGATGATCTTGGTGACGTCCTTGATCAGCTTGTCCAGCGCCTGCTTGAGCTCGTCGCGGGGGTCCAGGGCGGAAGGCGCCGGCAGTTGCCTTGCCGAGGCCGCCAGCTGCTGCTGGAGGGCGGTGAGCTTCGCCGCGTCGGGAGACGCGGACCGCGCTTCCCGGACGATCCGGTGGCCCACGGCGACGGTCTCCGCCAGGGCGCTCGGGGCGTGGGCGGCCACGGCCGTGTGGCCGGTCTCCGGCGCTGCGGCCAGTGCCGGGGCGGTGACGCCCAGGGCGAGCGAGCCGCAGACAGCGGCCATGGCAGTGGATGCGAGCGTGATGCGCATGCTGGGCGCTCCCCATCGGTTCGGTGTGCTCGGGTGACTGTCTGCCCAACCTGTGGGGGTCTCCCGTGCCCCGCAACCCGGCCCCTGCCCCGGATGGGCGCGCCGACGAGCTGGCGCCGTCCCACCGATGCGGCCCTGACCTGCGGCATCGCCATTTGAACCGGCATCGGCACAAACCTCCCCCGAAGCCGCCGTCCGGACGACGGACGACAGCCGGACGTTTTGGGTTGGTTTGTATACCCGTGGAATTTTTCACCGCCGGATCGGGAACGCGGCGGCCCGATTCGGCCATCCCCTAGGGCACATCAGGTTGTCATGTGCCTCCTCGGGGGCCGCCGAACCATGCGGAGAGCGACGCGGATGACGTATTCACCTTCTGGCCACCACACGCCCCACGGGCGCCGCCAGCCGTCCCGCGCCAGGCGGTGGATCATCGTCGTGGCGTCCATAGTCACGCTCGGGCTGATCGCCTGGCCCGTGATGACTCACTACGAGATACCCCCGTTCACGGACAAGGGCGACCCCGTCAGCTACGGAGACGTCGACCCGCAGCCTCCCACCGGCGGTGGGAAGCAGGAGGTCGTGGACTCCAAGGTCCTGATGCCGACCGGTCCGAAGGCCGCCTTCAAGAACGCCCGGACCCTCAAGGACGGCACCCACGTCAGCGTCGTCACCCTGGACGGCAAGAAGTCCGGCTTCAAGGGCAAGGTCTGGGTCTGGGCGCCCAAGGAGTACACGGACGACCCGAAGTACGCCAAGCACGGCTTCCCCGTCATGATCGCCCTGCCCGGCGGCCCCGGCTTCGGCACCAACTACTGGTGGGCCGGCTTCAACTTCCAGGAGAACATGGCCAAGTGGTACAAGGAGGGCAAGAGCAAGCCCTTCCTGCTGGCCATGCCGGTTCTGAACCCCGGCCCGGACGACAAGGGCACCTACTGGGACGGCAGTGACATCCCCGGCCAGCCGAAGATGGGCACCTGGCTGACGGAGGACGTCCCGGACCTGATGAAGGCCAACTTCCGCACGATCAAGTCGCGCGACGGCTGGGCGTTCATGGGCTCCTCCACCGGTGGCTTCGCGGGCCTGAAGGCCGTCCTGAAGCACCCGGACAAGTTCAAGGCAGCGATCGCGAACGGCCCGGACTTCGTCCCGGACTCCCTCCTCTGGCGCGGCCACGAGAAGGAGCAGCGGGAGAACACCCCCTCGGTGCTGGCCAAGCGGCTGATCGACACCAAGGGCCCGGACGTCTACCTCGCCTTCCAGGTCGGCACGCGCGAGGGCGCGGCGACCATGAAGGGCGTCAAGGACTTCATGGCCCAGTCCGGCAAGGGCCCGGTCCACACCTACCTGCGACCGATCGAGGGCGGCAGGCACGACGGCGCGTCCTACGCGCCGAACCTGGGCCTCGGGCCCATCCAGTGGATCAGCGAGCAGATCTCGGGGCCGATTCCCGCCGGTTCCTGACCCGTTCCCGCTTCCTGACCCGTTCCCGCTTCCTGACGTCAGGCGTTACGTGCTCCCGGGGCCTGGTTCGCCGTCGTGCTCGGTCTGTTTGGCCAGCTCGGCGTTGAACTGGGCCCCGAGCAGCAACACCAGGTTGGCGATCCACAACCAGACCAGGAACACCACCAGCCCCGCCAGCGAGCCGTACAGGCGGGGGTAGGTCCCGGCGTGCGAGACGTAGAGGGCGAAGCCGGCCGAGGAGGCCAGCCACAGCAGGACGGCCAGTGCCCCGCCGGGGGCCATGCGCCGGACGGGCCGGGCATGGGCCGGGCCGGAGCGGTAGAGCACCAGCACCAGCGTCACGGCGATGACCAGGAGTACGGGCCACCGGAGGGCGTCCCAGACGGTGACCGGCCCGCCGCCGAGGTGCAGTGCCTGACCGAGCCTGCGGGCGAGTCCACCGGTGAGGACGAGCGCCAGTGCGCTGACGACGAGCAGTACCACCAGCACCAGTGCCGTCAGGACGATGCGTGGCGCGGTACGCAGTACCGGCCGGTCGCTGTCGGTGCGCTCCATGGCGTAGACGGCGCGGCGGAAGACGCTCAGATAGCTGCTTCCCGACCACAGGGCGCCGATCGTGCCGAAGGTCGTCAGCAGCCAGGCCGCCGAGTGCTGCCCGGCCATCTCCAGCAGCGTGGATCGCAGGAGTTCGCGGCTCTGGGCAGGTACGACGTCGGTGATGTCGTCGATCAGACCGGTGGTGGAGGCCGGCTGGGAGAGGCCGAAGACCGACAGGATGACGAGCATCACCGGGAACAGGGCCAGCACGGTGTAGTACGTCAGCGCGGCGGCCCAGTCGGTGATGTTGTCGTCCCACGCGGTGACCGGCGTGCGCCGCAAGGCCGTCGCGTACGTGTCGTACCAGGCCCGGCGGGCGCGGCCGGGCCGATGCGAACGGTCGCTGTGCCGTCCCATGGCCACCACCTTCGGAAGTCGCTTCGTCCCTGAAGGTCGGCTACCCACGAGCCGCCGCCGCGCACGCGTCGTGCGACCGCGCGTTACGCGGCGGTCGGCGCTCCCAGCAGGGCGGACGCGGTCTGGAGAGGGCTGAGCCTCCGCGCCGGCACGAGCGTGGGGACCGCATCGCAGATGAAGCCGAGGCGGGTCAGCGCCCGGGTGACTTCGCCCGCGGTGAAGTCACGCCGGTCCTGCCGGGTGATCACTTCGCCGACCTGCTTGACGGGATAGGTGCGGCGGCCGATCTTCACGGAGTCACCCGTGACGGGTTCGGGCTTGATGCCCTTCATCGATGCCTGCACGTCACTTTTGACGAGGTCGAAGGGGAAACGGGCGATGACACAACGCATGGTGCCTCCAGGGAGGAGAGGGATCAGTGCGAAAGGGTGAGGATGCCGAGGGCGTAGCCGTCCCCGTCGATCACGGGTGAGGCGTCCAGCGCCCGGTCGCGCAGTGCGCGTTCCGCCTGGGGCAGCGGCGCGTCCGAGGCGGTGAAGGGGCCCCGGTCGTAGCCGACGTCCCGGAGGCGGGCGCTCTCGGCGTACCAGGAGCCGCTGCGGTGGGCGGTGAGCTGCGCCCGGGTGACGAGACCGGCGCACCGGCCGTCCTCGTCCCAGACCAGGAGGTGCCCGACCCCGGCGCCGATGAGGACGGACAGGGCCAGGTCGACGACCATGTCCTCACCGACTTGCGGGCCGGGTGAGGCCATGGCGTCACCCGCCGTCGAAGTGGTGCCGTCCGTCAGCATCGGTTCCGCCGGAATCAGGGTCAATGGACACCTTCGTGTTCGAGGGATCAACGGGCGGCTGAGCGGACCGCTGTTACGCGGCGCTGCTCATCGGAGGCGTCCGGTGGGAGCCGCCGGAGCGGGCCTGGGCGGAGGCGGCGGAGCGGCGCGCCTGCGCCGGACGGCTGCGCTGCCCCCGCGAGGAGGAGCCCCGGCGCTTGGAGCGCTCGGCCACCGGCGCCGAGATGGTCACCGGAACCCCGGACGGTGCCTGGGCACCGGTGATCCGGCTCAGTTCGGCCTCACCCGACCGCACTTGAGCCGACTGCGGGGTGATGCCGGCGTCGGCCATGAGGCGGGTCATGTCACGGCGCTGGTTGGGGAGCACGAGGGTGACGACGCTGCCGGATTCTCCGGCGCGGGCGGTGCGGCCGCCGCGGTGGAGGTAGTCCTTGTGGTCGCTGGGCGGGTCGACGTTGACGACGAGGTCGAGGTTGTCGACGTGGATGCCACGGGCGGCGACATTCGTGGCCACCAGCGCCGTGACGTGCCCGGTCTTGAACTGGGCGAGGGTCCGGGTGCGCTGGGGCTGGGACTTCCCCCCGTGCAGGGCCGCGGCCCGTACTCCGGAGTTCAGGAGGTGGGTGGTGAGCTGGTCCACGGCGTGCTTGGTGTCCAGGAACATGATCACCCGCCCGTCGCGGGCGGCGATCTCCGTGGTCGTGGCGTACTTGTCCGCGCCGTGCACGTGCAGGACGTGGTGCTCCATCGTGGTGACCGCACCGGCGGACGGGTCGACGGAGTGGACGACCGGGTCGTGGAGGTAGCGGCGGACCAGGAGATCGACGTTGCGGTCCAAGGTGGCGGAGAACAGCATCCGCTGACCCTCGGGGCGGACCTGGTCCAGGAGCTCGGTGACCTGGGGCATGAAGCCCATGTCGGCCATCTGGTCGGCCTCGTCCAGCACGGTGATGTTCACCCGGTCCAACCGGCAGTCACCACGCTCGATGAGGTCCTTCAGCCGCCCCGGCGTCGCCACCACGACCTCACTGCCACCGCGCAGCGCACCGGCCTGACGACCGATCGACATGCCACCGACCACGGTGGCCATGCGGAGTTTGAGGGCCCGGGCGTAGGGGGTGAGGGCGTCGGTGACCTGCTGGGCCAGCTCCCGGGTCGGCACCAGCACCAGGGCAAGGGGCTGCCTGGGCTCGGCACGCAGCCCGGCAGTACGGGCCAGCAACGCCAGCCCGAACGCCAGTGTCTTGCCCGAACCCGTCCGGCCACGACCCAGGACGTCCCGGCCGGCCAGCGAGTTCGGCAACGTCGCACCCTGAATCGGGAACGGAACGGTCATGCCCTGGGAGCCGAGCGCCGCCAGCAGGGGCGCGGGCATGTCGAGCTCGGCGAACGTCGTGACGGCGGGCAGACCCGGGGTCGTCCCGACGGGCAGCGCGAACTCACCCTGACGGGCTGCGGGGCGCCGTCCGTAGCCACCGGAGCGACCGGAGCCCTGCGAGCGGAAATTACGGCCGGAGCCTGCGGAGCCGCCCTTGGCGGTACGGGCATAACGGTCGTTCGAACGTACTGTGCGGTTCATGCGGAACCTTCCTCGATACGGCACGTATCGAGGAATTCCCGGCGGTAATGACCGCAGCACGGGGAATCGCAAGAACGAACCGCAGGAAATGCGGCAACGAGGCCCGATCCTCAAAAGATCGACCGTCGTCGGCGCTCTGTGATGACCGGCGTGTGGACTTTTACGGTCCGGATTTGCCTGGTCAGGAACTCGGGCGGGATCGCTGTCCGGCCGGGGAGTTTTGGGCGGTATGGGCCGCCGAGGGTGATGCGGGGGGTCTCTGGGGCCGCTTGTCGGCGGCCGACCCCTGAAAAAGCAACGAGCTGGGGCCCGCACCCAAGGTGCGGGCCCCAGCTACGTCATGCGTCAGCGCGCTTAGGCGGGGACGATGTTCTCCGCCTGGGGGCCCTTCTGGCCCGCCGTGACGTCGAAGTTCACCTTCTGGCCTTCCTGCAGCTCGCGGAAGCCGGAAGAGGCGATGTTGGAGTAGTGGGCGAACACGTCCGGGCCGCCACCCTCCTGCTCGATGAAGCCGAAGCCCTTTTCCGCGTTGAACCACTTCACGATGCCAGTAGCCATGTCATATCTCCTTCGGGGGCAAGGACCCGCACTGTGCCGGTCCCGCGTCGCCGCGATGATTACCCCGTCCGGAGAGCAAACGCCGGAAAAGCAAAAGCGCTCCTGTCGACGTAAAATCCGACAGGGGCACTTGAAGTTTGGGAACCACAACTGCAACTGAAATCAACAGTAGCACGGTGTCGGCGGCCGGGCACGAGAAGTAATTTCACTCCGCCCGCTGTCCCATAAACCCTCACCGTGCGCGGAGCCAATTCCTGTGCTTGCGGCAATAGATTTTCGCGCGCGGTTGGCTTGCGGTTGGCCTGCGGCTGGCCAGGTTCCCTGGTCAGTGGCTCAGCGTGGCTACGAAGACGGCCCAGGCCCTGGCGGGGATCGCCAGGACTGGGCCGTCGGGGTTCTTGGAGTCCCGGACCATGGTGGTGCCGGGTATGTGGTCGGCGACCTCGACGCAGTCGTCTCCGGCGTCGGAGCTGTAGCTGCTCTTCCGCCACATGGCAGTGCTCAGGCCGGATGGGATGGGGAGCATGAGAAGTGCTCCTCCATTGCTTTTCGGGTCAAGTCAGTGGACGCCGCAGGCGAGAGGGCGTTTGCCTGCATGCGGTCATAGGATGCCGTGTACTTACCGACGTCTTCAGGGTCTCTGATAATGCCGCCGGATCCAATCCCCTCCACATACATCACCTCGCTCCCGTTGGGGAGCTTGAGGATGGTCATCGAGCCGCCCGTGGTAGACAGCTCGGGGGTCTCGTACGGGAGGATCTGCAGGTGAACGTGCGGGCGTTCAGTCAGAGCCAGGAGGTGCGCCAGCTGCCTTCCCATGAGCCCGTGGCTGCCTACGACCCTGTAGAGCACAGCCTGATCGAGAATGATCCACAGCCAGGGAGGGGCAGGCTCATCGAGCCGAGCCTGTCGGCCTAGGCGAATCGAGACCTTCTCCTCCAGCTCCGCCGGGGTGTCGCAGAACCAAGCACCGAACAGTGCCCGCATGTACTCCTCTGTCTGCACCAGCCCCGGGATCATTTGCGAGAACTTGTACATCTTCGTCGCTTGGGCTTCGTACTCGAAGAACTGCAAGGCCCGACTCATAAAGGACGGCGTGCAGCCGATGTGCGGCCACAGATCGCGCAGGTCGCCGTCCGCCCCGAGGACCTCGTCCAAGGCGTCGGACAACTGCTTCGGCGGCGACTCCGTCCCCAGCTCGATCTTCGCGATCCGGCTGTGCGTGACGTGGACCTTCTCGCCCAGCTCGCGCTGCGTCCACCCGGCGCGAAGACGCAGCTTGCGGACCTTGTTGCCGTAGAGCGCGGCGATGGACGTCGACGGATCAAGTTCCTTGGGTGCGGGCATCGTTCCTCTCGTTTTCCTTAAGAGCCTTTCAAGCCATTACCCCTGGTCACCGTACCGCTACGGCCCGATGCTCGTAAGGAAAAGTCGGGTCAGGGCGTGCGGAGGCAGGACGTGATGACGTACCGGGAAGGTGCGTACGTGGTCGATACGCGCAACGGGGCGTTTGCGCAGGTGATGGGCCGGATCGGGCCCCGGGTGCAGGTACGCCGGCCCGGTGGTGGGCGGGAGTGGGAGGTGCCGCCGACCGCGTTGCGGCTGGCGACGTTCGAGGAGTGCCGGGCCGCCGACCCTGCCGACCGGTGTGATGAGTGTGAGCGGATCAGGGACGGACGACGGGCCGCCGAGGCTCGTGGCGACAAGTCGGCCATGACTGACGCCGCCGTGCTCATGGGTCGACATCAACGCGAGGTCCACCCGTGACCCGCGTGGTGGGCCGCGTCGTCTCCTCCTGCGCGCATCACGCCGAGTGGACGCGCACGGTCGACAAAGCCACCTGCAAGAAGTGCGGTGTCGAGCGGTACTCGTCATATCGGCTGCTCAGAATGCCGGTTGAACAGTCATGGTTCCCGCACCGCCACCGCTGAACGTCCAGCTCTCCGCCGCCTCTTGTCGGCAGTCGCGGCATTTGGTTTCGTCCGCGACGGGCCGGAAGACGCGGTCGCAGGTGCCTGCGCAGGTGCGTAGTGGTTGTGGGGCGGTTACGGGGGCCGTGAAGGGCGGGATCTCCGGCATCTTGCGGGTGAGGCGGTTGCGGGCCAGGGCGGCGGGGGAGTGGACGCGGGCCGGGAGGCCGTCCGTCAGGGCCTCTCGCAGGTCCTTGGCTGTTGCGCCGCGCAGGAGCCATTCGCCCGCCAGGGCGGCGAGGTGCTGGATGTCGCGGCCGTTGAGGCGCAGGCGGCGTTCCTGGTGGGAGACGGAGGCGAGGATCAGGCTCCCGCGTTCGATGAGCGGTGCGGGGACGTGGGAGGGCTGGGAGGGAGGGTTCTCTTTCTTCCCCTCCGTGTTTGTTGGGTAACGGCCGACGGACGGGTCGGTCGGTTCACCGACGGCCGGTTCTTGAACAGTCGGTGCGACCTGCGGGGATCCGTCCCGTAACGCCATCGCTTCCTCGGGCGCGAGGACGACGTTGGACACCATCTGCCTCGTGATCCACTTCCCGCCCGCGACTTGGAGTTTCCACTCGTGGAAGTAGCCCTCCGCCTTCAGCTCCCGCTTCGCGACGGTGAACGCGCCCCTCTTGATCCCCGCGTTCTCCGCCGTCGCCCACAGCGGCTCGTCCACGCCGGCCGGGAGCGAAAGTTGCCACATGAGCATGCGTACGGCCGCCGCCGACAGGCGCGGGTGGCGGATGATCTCGTTCGATACCTGAGTGAAGAAACGCTCAGGGGCGATAACATGCCGAAGCATCCCGGGGACTCCTTCTTCTTAGTCCTCGTGGGTGAAGGCCCTCGACCGGTGTTTGCCGCACCGTCGAGGGCCGCCTCGTTCTCATGACGAAGCAGCCGATTCCCGGCCACCGTAGCGCAATCCACACGCCCACCGAGCGCACTCAACTCCGTTGATCGCACGTGTAGTTCAATGCGACCGCCTGTGACCGATTCCGTCGCCAACCGCCCCACGGGGCGGGCGTCGTGCGTTGCCTTGAGATCGATAATGTCGGGCAGAAAGAATACGAAAATCTGTAGATTAACCTGAAAAAATGTTCTCCTTGACCGCTCCATGACATACCCGCAAAGCTCTTCTCTGTCCCGAATGTTCAGCAACCGGGCGAACACGGGATATGGAGGGGGATCGGGTGAAAATCTTCAAGTCTCTCGGCGTCATCGTGGCAACGGTGATGCTCGCCCTCGGCATCGGCGGAGGGCTGGCCCCGTCGGCCTTCGCGGCCAAGGCCGCACCGAACGACGGAAGTTACAGCGCCGAAAACCTCACCGACCGCACCGAGGTACCGCGGACCGGTGCGGTACCGCCGTCGGGGGGCGGCGGTACGGCGCCACCGGCCTCGACGGAGTCCCTGCGGTGCTGGGACGCTTACCTGTCCGGCTCCACGTTCGCCATCTCGTGTTCCGGCAACAACTTCTACGTCTGGGCTGACTGCAGCAACGGCTACCGGTACACCGTCGGCCCGTTCGCCGGCTCGTACCGTGTGACCATCACCTGCCCGGGTGGCTCCCGTGCCTTGCAGGGCGGCGCGTACGGCAGCTGATCGCCGCGATCCCGCACCGCAGTTCGTCATGTGCCCTGCCGGTGACCTCCGGCAGGGCACATGTCATTGCCGGCTCCCGACTGACGGCCCGCACGGCGGCCGCGCCTTGTGGGATCCGGTCAGCGAACGCTTCGCCCGGCGGCGTTCGTCTGCCACTCGCGGCCGATGGAGCGCATGAGTGCCGGGTAGACCCCCAGGTACCGGAAGGGCTTGATGGCGGCCATGTAGAGCGTGCCGAAAAGCCCGTTCGGCTTTACCAGGACGGCCATTTGCCCGCGGTAGCCGCCGGACCCGTCCGGGACCCAGCCGATGTGCATCACCCCGTGCACGGTCTTGTTGCCCATCTCGGCCGCCCACTCGTCGTCCCTCTCGTAAAGGGACGTGAACGGGGACGAGCCGAGGTCGGGGCCCTGAGGGCCCTCGCGAAGGTCGGCCGGCAACCGGTCACGCAGGGAAGGCCGCCGGGTGCCGATGCCGGTGTCGGGCTTGTCCCAGCCCAGCAGTGCCCCGAGCTTCCAGCGGACGGCGAAGAGCACGCGGGAGACGAGACCGTCTCCGCTCACCCCGTCTTTCATGCCTTCGGCGATCTGGCGCACCAGCCACACAAGGTCGTCGGGTCCGCCGGGGGTGGGCAGGGCCCACACGTCCTCGACCGTGAAGTCGTAGGCGATCTCGTGAATCCGCCAGGGGCGGTCGGTGTGGGCGGTTCGGGGAAGTCGCATGAGCAGGCCCCATATCTATACGGTGGCGTATAAGTCGAGTCTAGGCGCATGTATACGCTCCCGTATACTCGGCAGGGATGTGAGGAGGCGCACGCCATGGGAGCGACCCGCACGCCGCGCGGCAAGTGGATCGAGGAAGGCCTGCGGGCGCTGGTCGCGGGCGGACCCGAAGCCGTCCGGATCGAGGCGCTGGCGCAGGCGCTCGGCGTCAGCAAGGGCGGCTTTTACGGGTACTTCCGCAACCGGGGCGCCCTGCTCACCGAAATGCTCGACACCTGGGAGTACGAGGTCGCCGAGGGCGTGATCGAGCAGGTCGAGAGCGGTGGCGGAGACGCCAGGGCCAGGCTGGAGCGGCTGTTCGCCATCGTCGCCGCCGCCACCGACGGGCCGGTGCGGGGCATCACCGCCGATATGGCGATCCGCGACTGGGCCCGCCGCGACGCGGCCGTCGCCGAGCGCCTGCGCCGCGTCGACAACCGCCGTATGGACTACCTGCGTTCCCTCTTCTCCGCCTTCTGCCCCGACGAGGACGAGGTCGAGGTCCGTTGCCTGATCGCCGTCTCGGTGCGCATCGGCAACCACTTCACCGCCGCCGACAACGGCAAGCGCAGCCGCGCGGAAGTGATGGAGCTGATCAGACAACGACTGCTGGCGTAGCCGCCCTGCGGCACCGGTCGTGTGGGATACGAGGCCCCGGGAGCTACTGCGCAGGAGCCTTTGCACGGGCGGCGGCCGGGCCGCTGAGCGGCCCGGCCCTTCAGCGGATCAGGCGCGGACCGGGGCCCATTGGGTGCACTGGCGCTCGCTGCCCTTCACGACGCACCCACGCAGCTTGTACCGGTGCCCCTCGGGCAGGTTGCCGGATGCGACCTTTATGTAGATCGCCTTGTGGCCGCGCGTGGAGGCGATACGGCCGGTGCTCAGCTCGGCCTCGACCGCCCAGCCGTCGGGGCTGATGTCCTTGGCGACGAGGGAGTCGCCCGGGATGTTGGGGGCGGGCTGCGGGTCCGCGTTCCACCGGGCGAAGCCCATGTTGTGGCCGTCCCGGGGGCTGATGATGTTGATGGTGAACGACCCGTCCGGGTCCATCGCGGCAACGCCCGAGACACCGGTCGTGGACACAGAGGCGTCGATGTCGGGCGCGAGGTCCCCCGTCTCGTCGGCGCTTGCGGTTCCGGCCCCGGCCGTGAGCGCCACGCCGACGAACAGGGCGGCCGAACCGATGACCGCGCCGATGCGCTTGTGTATCGAACCCATGATTTCCTTCGTTCCCGCGCACGACGGCACACCGCCGCACGCATGTTCCCCCGCCAACCTCGAACGTCGCTGGCAGCCAGTCAAACCCACTGTATCCAGGGCCCTTTGCGTGCCTACTGGCGGGTAGCTTCCGATTCGGCGGCGCGCCCCCCGGCACGGTCTCGGCGACCGTCGTCGACGGAGCGCCGTTCAGGCCGCGCGGCCGCATGACAAAGGCCCGCTTGGCCGGCTTGCCAAGCGGACCCCTCAGGACGCGGCAGAAGTCAGGGCGCCAGGCACCCGGTGGCCGGGATCTCGGTGGGTACCCCGAGGCTGGCCGGGTCCACGAGGCTCGTGACGTCCTGAACGGTACATTCGATCGTGGCCACCGGGTCCGGTACGGCGGTGGCCGGTGTGGCGAGGAAGCCGAGGAACGCGAGGCCCCCGAGAGCTACTGCGGCAATACGGCGCATGAACGCCCCCCTTTTAAGCGCGGTACATGTCGTCGCAGGGCTTCCCCCGAAGCCAAGGCGGCATGCCGCAGTCACCCGTTCGTGTGTCGCCGCGCTGCCCGCGACCATCGGCCGTACGCGCCGGGGGAACCGTCCGACGTGCGCCATCGTCGGTTACCGATGTGACTGAAGTGACGCCCACGCTGCCTGCCGATCTCCGCGAACTGATCTCCGACCTGTCCGGGATTGTCAGCGACTACCCCTACGTCGACCCCGAATCGACCCTCGCCGTCCTCGCCGACGACGCGGCGGAGGCGCTCGGCCGCGACGCCACCCCGGAGGGCCGCCGGGAGCGGACCGGGTACACGATGCTCCTGCATGCCACCTGCTGGTACGTCTCCGCACGTGTCTTCAGCAAGTCCGTGTTCGCGTCGTACATACGGGCCTTGGAAGGGTTCCGTGCGCAGTTGGACCCGGCCTCCTGCGCCTGCCCCGCCGGTGCCCACCCCACGGAGCTGGACTCGGAGTACCAGGTCGAGGCCGGGGTGAGCATGCTGGACGAGGCGGGGCGGGCCGCATTCGCCGAGGACTACGGTCTCGACGAGGAGGAGACGGCGGTTTTCGACTGCGAAGGGTTCCTCGCGGACCTCGCCGATGAGGCCCTGGGCCGCTTGCGCGAGGCGCACCAGGAGCTCTTCGGCGGCATCGACGTCTCCCATCTGGACGCGCAGTTCGTCCGGGACGACGGCGGCCTCGACATCGTCGCCATGCAGGCGGCGATCCGCCGTACGTGGGAGAACAACACCGGCCCGGTCGCCCTGTGGTCCGCCCGCCGTTGGCTCAACGGACAGGTGCGGGACGAGGAGCGGATCGGCTTGTTCCTGTGCCTGTGGATGGGCATCGCCCAGACCTACGAGGGCCTGCCGCCCTCGTACGCGCGCGACTTGGCCGCCGCGCTCGCCACCATCGACCTGGACGTCTCCTGCGGGCATCCGCAGCACCCCTGGTCCACCGCCGATTCCAACGTGGAGTCCCGGTACCGCGCGGTGATCCACCTGTACGCGCCGGAAGACCACCCCGACACCCCCGTGCCCGCCGAACTCTCGGCCCGCGAACTGTGGGAGTGCCCGGTGCAGTACGCCCAGTTGACGCGGGCGGCGTTGGAAAACCTCGCGGGATGGCGCACCATGCGCGGCGGCGAGGACGAGGACTGGGAGGGCTGAGCGGTACGGGACCGCCTGGCCGTCGCTGTCACCTGCGATTATGTGACTCATGGCTAGTCGTAGGGGCGCCTGCGGGCGCTGCGGGGGAGAGCGGCGGTTCTGGCGGCGTGAGTGCACGTCGTGCCGGAGGACGCGGGGGGACCGGGGAGATCTCGTCGGGGATGCGGCGGACGCAGCCGTCGAGTTCGGTGCTCTGAGCTGGATATGGCGCGGCGTTCGCGGTGTCGTGCGGGCGCTGGTCGACTGACGGTCCCGTCAGGGCCGTTGGCACACCCGGCGAAGGGGGCGACCTTGGCGAGCAGCGTCAGGCGGCTCGCCAAGGTGCCCGTCCATGGCCGCTCAGTCCAGGCAGAACTCGTTGCCCTCGATGTCCTGCATCGAGATGCAGGACTCGTTGGTGCCATCGGCACGCAGCACCTGCACGCAGGTCGCGCCGAGCGCGACCAGTCGTGCGCATTCGGCCTCGAGCGTGGCCAGGCGCTCGTCACCCACGAGCCCGCTGCCGGCCCGCACGTCGATATGCACCCGATTCTTGGCGACCTTGCCTTCGGGAACGCGCTGGAAGTACAGCCGCGGACCCGCACCCGTGGGATCAATGCAAGCGAACGCTGAACCCTGCTGCTCAGGGGGTAGTGAGTCATTGAATGCGTCCCAAGAGGCGAACCCCTCCGGCGGCGGCGGTACGACGTACCCCAGCACCTCGCACCAGAAACGAGCGACGCGCTCGGGGTTCGCGCAGTCGAAGGTGATTTGGATCTGCCTGATCGTCGACATCGGTCCACCATAGAGGCGGAGTCTTCCGTTGTCTCCACAGTTTCCTGGCCTGGCGGGAGCCCCCGCCGGGGACGCGCGTGAGGCGGCCCCCGGACACACCGTGGAAGGTGTGTCCGGGGGCCGCTGTCTCGGGCGAAAGGGCTTACGGGATGGTCGCGCCGAAGGCGGAGAGCGCTTCGGTCACCGGCTGGTAGAACGTGGTCCCGCCGGTCGAGCAGTCGCCGTTGCCGCCCGAGGTGAGGCCCAGGGCCTGGGTGCCGGCGAAGAGGGCGCCGCCGCTGTCGCCGGGCTCGGCGCAGACGTTGGTCTGGATCAGGCCCGTGACCCGGCCCTCCTTGTACGTCACCGAGGCGTTGAGGCCGGTGACCGTGCCGCTGTGCAGACCGGTGGTGGAGCCGCTGCGCTGGACGGATTCGTTGAGGACCGCGTCCCGGGCGCCGGTGATGGTCTGCGTGGTGCCGTTGTAGAGGTTCACCTCGCTCGGGTGGGGGACGGCGCCGATGGCGGGGTAGGCCGCGATGGCGTAGTCGTTGCCGGGGAAGCTCGACCCGTTCCCGGGGACGAGCGCGATCTCCGGGCCGCCGTCGGTCTCGGCCCAGCTCTTGATCGGGTTACCGCAGTGCCCGGCCGTGAGGAAGGCGTCCGGCAGGCCCGCCCGCTTGACGTTGAAGCCGAGCGAGCAGCGGGCCCGGATGCTGGAGGCGCTGGAACCGTAGATCGCGTCGCCGCCCCGGATGAACAGCTTGAACTCCGTGTCGGTTCTCTTCAGCTCCACCACGTCGCCGAGGGGCTTGATGACCGTGTTGAGGCGGTCCAGCTTCTCGCCCGTGACCGTGGGGTCGGCGGTGACGACGACCTTGTTGCTCTTCGGGTCCGAGACCCACGCCGTGCCGGGGATCTGCTCGCTGGAGTCCAGCGTCGTCATGGCGGCGGCCAGCTGGGGGCCGTCGAGGCGGCCGGCCCGGGGGTCGGACTGGGCGGCCGAGGCGCTGTACGGAGTGAGGGTGGCGGCGGCCAGTAAGGCGAGTGCGGTGGCCGCCAGAGCGGCGACGCGGCGGAGTGGTGCGGATCGTTGCAAGGCATCTCCCGAGTGAATGCCGGAACCACGAGTCCGGAGGGCACGACCCCACGCCGAGTGGCGCGGGAGGAGTCTCAATCCTCACAACGAGTGAAAGGGTGATGGGCGGAGCGTAGTCACTCGGTTGCCTAAACCGCCCGGAAAAGTGACAGAACCGCCAACTGGCGTTCGCGGGCCGACAATCAGCCCGCGTCCGCCGCGCGGCGGCGGCGTCACGGCAGAACGTCAACCCGCCGCAGCGATCAGGAGTCCTCCTGGATACCGAATCCAGCTAGGGATGGGGAAACTCGCATGGCCACGTACGCCTTACCTCGCGCTCTGGTCGTCCTGGCACTGGCGGGAGCGGTCGCCGCGACCGCGGCGGCACCGGTGCCCGCCGCACCGCGGGCCGGCTCGCACCACTCCCCTTACTCCACTCACTCCGCGACGCAGGACGCCCTCGACGCGATCGTCCGCGGGGGGACGCCCGGCGTCCTGGCCCGGTCCGATCGTGCGGGCGAGGCCTGGAACGGCACCTCCGGTGTGGCGGACCTTCGCACCGGCCACCCGCGCCTGCCGCAGGACCGGTTCCGCATCGGCAGCCTGACCAAGACCTTCGTCGCGACCGTCCTGCTGCAGCTCGCCGCCGAGCCCGCGTACGGCCTCTCGATCGACGACACGGTGGACAAGTGGCTGCCGGGCCTGGTGCGCGGTAACGGCAACGACGGGCGCCGGATCACCCTGCGCCAGCTCCTCCAGCACACCAGCGGGCTCTACGACTACATCAAGGACCCTGAATTCCGCGCCAAGTTCACCGGCACCGCCTTCTTCGCCCACCGGTACGACGGCGCCACGCCGGAGTCACTGGTGCGGATCGGCCTCGCCCACGGGCCGAGCTTCGCTCCTGGCAAAGGCTGGTCCTACTCCAACACCAACTACATCCTGGCCGGCATGGTCATCGAGAAGGCCACGGGCAACAGCTACGCCTCCGAGGTGGAACGGCGCATCATCAGACCCCTCGGGCTGCGCGGGACCACCGTCCCCGGCACGTCGTCGTCGGTGCCCGGCCCGCACGGGCGGCACTACTCCAAGCTCTACGTGAAGGACCCCGCGGCTCGGACCTACGACGTCACCGACTTCAACCCCTCGGTCTCCGGAGCCTCCGGCGAGATCATCTCCACCACGCGCGACCTGAACGTCTTCCTCCGCGCCCTCCTGCGCGGCAAGCTCCTGCCTCCGGCCCAGCAGAAGGAGATGTTCACCGGCCACGACCTGGGGGACGGCCGGTCGTACGGCCTCGGAATCAGGTCACAGACGCTCGAGGCATGCGGAGTGAAGGTCTGGGGGCACTCCAGCGAGATCCCCGGCTCCCTGACCCGCACAGCGGCCACCGCCGACGGCGAACACGTCCTCACGCTCAACCGGAACAGCGACTGGGGCGGTCAGACACTCGAACAGGCGGCAGTCGAGGCGGAATTCTGCCGGTGACCCGTCCGGGTAACCGTTGATCACTGTGCGGGCGGCTACGGCCGCCCCGCACCCGGCGTCCCGTGGCGGCCCGCCGTCAGGAGGCTCCGTCGGTCGAAACCTCCGTCGGCCGGCCGCCACGAGGTGTGTGTCATGAAGCGGTCCTCCGGGCCGTCGGGGCCAGCAGCGTCAGATGCGTGCCGGGACGACCGGCCCGGCGGCCGTTCGTGGTGCCGTAGACATCGGCCGGACCGGCGGGCTGCCAGTGCAGGCCCAGACGCTTGGCGGTGTACATGGCCTCGTCCGCGCCGCGCAGCAGATCCGACAGCCCGGCGCCCGGCCGGTCGGCCGTGCGGCACACGCCGATCGAGGCCCGGGGCGAGAGGGTGACGCCGCCGGTGTCGAGCGGGGCGGACAGGGCGGCCGAGAGGCTGTACGTCATCTCCGCGTCGACATCGGCGTCCGGCGCGAGACGGACCATGGCGGTGAACTCGTCGCCCCCGAGACGGGCCGCGAAGCCGCCCCTGGCCCGGCACCACGCGTCCAGCCGCTTCGCGACCGCCGCGAGGACCTGGTCGCCGACGGCGTGCCCGTGGGTGTCGTTGATCTGCTTGAAGCCGTTGAGGTCGAGGAGCAGAACCGCCGCCTGCGGGTGCCGGATGGCACGCAGGGAACGGGTGGTGAATTCCTCGCGGCACATCAGTCCGGTCAGCGGGTCCCTGCGGGCGCTGCGCAGCCGACGGACCAGGAAGCAGGCGTGGACGGCCCAGCCTATGGACGGCACGGCGATCGGTAAGGCCTGGAGTATGAGGTTCATCTGACACCTTCCTGGAGGCGGCCGACGGCGTCGCCGACGGCATGGAGTCTGCGCGAAGCGGGCAGAACGGCGGTCGAGCGTGTCTCGACCGCCGCTGGAGTGCGTGGTGCGTGTGTCGGGCGCGCGTCCGAAGTGCGAGTCGGCGTGCTGATCCCGGCGGTGGGCGGGCCGGTCGACGGGCCGCCCATGCTGGACGTCCCCCGTTTCCGCAGCGAGGGAGCGGGGGCGGCGGCGCGGATCTCCCGGGCGGGCCGCGCAGGGCCGTATGCCCTGGGGCCGGACGGCGTGGACCACCCCATCGTTCGACCTGCGCGGGGAGCGCCCGGGGGGCATGTCCGAGATTGGCCAAAATCATGCCGAAACGTTTCAGTGCCCGGGGTGTACGGGCTCCGTGGGCAGGGTGAGGACCTCGGGCGGGGGCTTGAGGGAGTGGCCGGGGTTTATTCCTGAGTGCTCATGCTTGCGAGGGAATGGTGAAAGACGGGTGGTTCGGTGGGGATTCGGTGGGCAACTCTTGGAGCGCGACGACGTCGAACCATCGCCTGGCGGTCGGCCAACTGCCCGGCAATAAGCAGTAGTTCCGTTCTGGAGGAAATTGATATGGCAAGTTCCCGTACCGCCGCCCGCGTCGCCGCCGCTGTAGCGGCCCTGCCGATGGCCGCCGTGCTGTTCTCCGGTGTCGCCCAGGCCGACGACGGCAACCAGGTGGCGAACCGGGGCTCCAACGCCGCTGCGGCCGCGATCGTGGGCAGTGGTGTCGGTGACGACAACGAGGGAAACTCCACGACCGGCCAGCAGCAGGCCACGGGCACCGGAGCCTCGAACCAGAACAACACGGCCAGCGTGATCAGCTCCGGCCCCACCGAGATCCGTCAGCAGAACATCGAGGTGATCTTCGCTGACTGATTGAACCCGAGGCGCCGCCGGGGGCAGGGGTGACCCCGGGGCGGCGCCGCTCAATGGGGAGAGAGTGGACAGGGTCCGGAAGCGTGGCGGCACGGTGTGCCGCTGCGCTTCTGTTTTTCGCCGGACGGGCTTGATGTGGCTGAGCTCAGCCACATCAAGCCCGTCCGGCGATTGAGGACGCGCCCGCAGGGCGCTCACCGCCGCAGGCGGCAAGACGGCCCGCAGTCGAAGATCCGCCGGCTAGGCGAGAGGCGGCACGGACGGGCCCGGCAACCCTTGACGCCGCCGTATATCTGACGGACAGTCAGTTATACGGCGACCGCGACCGAAGGGAGCCCCGTGAGCGACCTGTACCAACGGCTGCGCGCCTTCGAGGGCCGTCCCGCCGCCGTCTCCGGGGAGGGCAGGGAGCCCGTCAACTCCTCGATGATCAGGCACTGGTGCGAGGCCCTCGGAGACACCGACCCCGCCTACACCGGCAAGGACCCCGTCGCCCCCGCCACCATGCTCCAGGCCTGGACCATGGGCGGGCTCTCCGGCCACCAGAGCCGCTCACCCGCCATCGACGAGCTCTTCGCGCTGCTCGACGACGCGGGGTACACCGCCGTGGTCGCCACCGACTGCGAGCAGGAGTACCTACGGGCGCTGCGGCCCGGTCAGACGATCACCTTCGACTCCGTCATCGAGTCGGTCTCGCCCCGCAAGACGACCCGGCTCGGGGCCGGGCACTTCGTCACCACGCGCATGGAGATCCGGGCCGACGGCGAGCCCGCCGGGACGCACCGCTTCCGCATCCTGAAGTACGCGCCTCGTAAGGCCGTCGAGGAACGGGCGGCCGAGCGGCCCCGGCCCGTGATCAACCGGGACAACGCCGGGTTCTGGGAGGGCGTCGCCGCCCACCGACTGCTCTTCCAGCGCTGCGACGCGTGCGGGACACCGCGCTTCCCGTGGCTGCCGGGGTGCGGGAGCTGCGGCTCGCCGGAGTGGACGGCGGTCGAGGCGTCCGGCGCCGGGACGGTCCACTCGTACGTGGTCATGCACCACCCGCCCTTCCCCGCCTTCGACCCGCCGTACGCGGTCGTCCTGGTCGAACTCGCCGAGGGCGTACGGATGATCAGCAACATCACCGGGGTCGCGGCCGACCGGGTGCGGGTCGGAATGCCGGTCACGCTGGAATTCCTGCGGGTGGCCCCGGACCAGGAACTGCCCGTCTTCCGGGCAGTGGCCCCCGAGGAGGTGGAGACGTCATGAAGCCGGGCAGCACCCTCCCCCCGCTCACCGTCCCCATCACCGCCACCCTGATCATCGCGGGCGCCATCGCCTCCCGGGACTACAAGGACGTCCACCACGACCCCGAAGCCGCGCGGGCCGCCGGTTCCCCGGACATCTTCATGAACATCCTCACCACCAACGGTCTCGTCGGCCGCTACATCACCGATCACCTCGGGCCCGGGGCCGTCCTCCGCAAGGTCGCCATCCGGCTCGGGGCGCCCAACCACCCCGGCGACACCCTGGTCCTCACCGGGACGGTCACCGCCGTACGGGGCCGGACCGCCGAGGTCGCGGTCGTCGGGGCCAACCGCCTCGGCCGCCATGTGTCGGGGACCGTGACCGTCACCCTCCCGGAGCCGGAGGCCACCGCGTGAGCGCCCGGCAGGCCGACAGCCTGGGTGGCAGGGCCGCCGTCGTCGGGATCGGTGCCACGGAGTTCTCCAAGGACTCCGGGCGCAGCGAACTGGCCCTCGCCGCCGAGACCGTCCGGGCCGCGCTCGCCGACGCCGGGCTCACGGCCGCCGACGTCGACGGCATGGTCACCTTCACCATGGACACCAGCCCCGAGATCACCGTCGCCCAGGCGACCGGCATCGGCGAGTTGTCGTTCTTCTCCCGTGTGCACTACGGCGGCGGGGCCGCCTGCGCCACCGTGCAGCAGGCCGCGCTGGCCGTCGCGAGCGGGCTGGCGGAGGTCGTCGTCTGCTACCGCGCGTTCAACGAGCGCTCCGGCCGTCGCTTCGGCTCCGGCGTCCAGCGGCGCGAACCGTCCGCCGAGGGGGTGGCGCTCGGCTGGGCGCTGCCGTTCGGGCTGCTCACGCCCGCGTCCTGGGTGGCCATGGCGGCCCGCCGCTATCTGCACACGTACGGCCTGGAGCCCGAGGTCTTCGGGCACGTCGCCGTCACCGCCCGCCGGCACGCGGCCACCAACCCGGCCGCGCACTTCCACGGCCGGCCGATCACGCTCGCCGACCACGCCGCGTCGCGCTGGATCGCCGAGCCGCTGCGCCTGCTGGACTGCTGCCAGGAGACCGACGGCGGCCAGGCGCTCGTCGTCACCTCCGTCGAGCGGGCCCGCACCCTGCGGCACCCGCCCGCCGTGATCGCCGCCGCGGCGCAGGGCGCCGGCCGGGCGCAGGAGCAGATGACGAGCTTCTACCGCGCCGATCTGACCGGGCTGCCCGAGATGGGGCTGGTGGCCCGGCAACTGTGGCGCACGAGCGGGCTGGCGCCGGGCGACATCGACGTGGGCATCGTCTACGACCACTTCACCCCCTTCGTGCTGACACAGCTGGAGGAATTCGGGTTCTGCCGGCCCGGCGAGGGCGCCGACTTCGTGGCGTCCGGGGTGCTGCCGCTCAACACCCACGGCGGGCAGCTCGGCGAGGCGTACCTGCACGGCATGAACGGCGTGGCCGAGGCCGTGCGGCAGGTGCGCGGCACCGCGGTCAACCAGGTCGCGGGGGCACGGCACGCGCTCGTCACGGCGGGCACGGGGGTTCCCACGTCGGGGCTGATTCTCCGCGCGGAGGGGTGACGCACGGCGGGCACGGGTGTCCCTACGTCCGGGCTGATTCTCCGCGCAGACGGATGACACGGAGGGCGTGTCGGCGCGGGCGGCCGGAGCCGGGCACCTTCACTCGCGGTTATGGACCGACGAAGAAAGATCATCGGATATCTCGTCGCCCTGACGGCGGCGGCGGCCCAGGTGGTCGGCGGGGCCGGACCGGCGTCGGCGGGCGATCGCGGCGACCCCCGGAACGAGGGGGCGGTGATCTTCCGTGGCAAGGGCATCGATGCCTGCCAGGCCCCGTCACTGAACACCCTCAGCGCCTGGCAGAGCTCCCCCTACGCGGCGGTGGGCGTCTACTTCGGGGGCCGTGCCCGCGCCTGCCCGAACCAGCGCTATCTCAGCCGGAGGTGGCTGACCGGCGCCAAGGACCTGGGCTGGCGGGTCCTGCCCGTCTACGTCGGCTCCCAGTCCCCGTGCGCCTCCGCCGTCCACAAGCGGGGCTACGCGATCAGCGCCGACGAGCCGTGGGACCAGGGCATCGAGGAGGGCGAGGACGCCGTGCGCCGGGCCGCCGCCTACGGCATCGGCCGCCACAGCCCCCTCTACCTCGACATGGAGGCCTACAACTACCGCGACGCCGACTGCGCCCGGGTCACCCTGTCCTTCATCCGCGGCTGGACCCGCGCGGTCGACCACCTGGGCTACATCGCCGGCTTCTACAGCAGCGCCAACGCGGGCGTACGGCACATGGACCTCGCGCGGCGGGACGGGCGCACCTCCCTGCCGGAGGTGATGTGGTTCGCCCGCTGGGGCGGCTCCCCCTCGACCGCCGGAGAGCCGAACCTGGGATCCCGGGCCTGGACCCCGCACCGGCGCATCCACCAGTACGCGGGAAACGTCACCGAGACGTACGGCGGCCGCACGCTGACCATCGACCGGAATCAGATCGACGCACCCGTCGCCATCATCAGATGAGGTCATTCGCTCCGTGACGTACCCCAATACCGACCCTGACCCCCATCCCCCTCCAGGAGGTGGGGACAGCCCCACCACTACGACCTGAGGCTGACCGTTCTTCGGCACCTGCGGCCGATCCGCGCGGACGGGCGCACTCCTAGCGTTGAAGACATGAACACGTCCGTGTGCACCAGCGCATCCACCGCCGTGTACCCGTCGTTCTCGTCGTACGTACGGGCGCGTGGACCGGTCCTCCAGCGCACCGCCCGCGCGCTCACCTCGAACCCGTGCGATGCCGAGGACCTGCTGCAGACGGCTCTCACCAAGACGTATCTGGCCTGGGAACGCATCGAGGACCACCGGGCCCTCGACGGCTACGTACGCCGGGCGCTGGTCAACACCCGCACCTCGCAGTGGCGCAAACGCCGGGTCGACGAGTACCCCTGCGAGGAGCTTCCCGAGCGCGAGGCGGCCCCCCAGGCCGACCCCGCCGAGCAGCAGGTGCTGCGCGACGCCATGTGGCGCGCGGTGCGCCGGCTGCCGGAGCGGCAGCGGGCCATGGTCGTCCTCAGGTACTACGAGGACCTCACCGAGGTGCAGACCGCCGAGCTGCTCGGCGTCTCCGTCGGCACCGTCAAGAGCGCCGTCTCGCGCGCCCTCGGCAAGCTGCGCGAGGACCCCGAACTGGCCCATGCGGCGTGATGCGTCCGTCACCCCGCAGGTAGTGACTTACCGGGAGACACCACAGCACAATCAGCGGACAAATACCCGTCCGTAACCCGGTCTTTCGGGAGGCCCCCGGTGCTGAGCACGATGCAGGACGTACCGCTGACAGTGACCCGCATTCTCGTCCACGGTGCGCTCGTGCACGGGGACGCGAAGGTCACGACCTGGACCGGGGACGGCGAGCCGCACCGCCGTACCTTCCGAGAGGTCGGCGATCGGTCCTCGCAGCTCGCCCACGCCCTCCGCGACGAGCTGGGGGTGACGGCCGACGAGCGGGTCGCGACCCTCATGTGGAACAACAGCGATCACCTTGAGGCGTATCTCGCGATCCCCGCCATGGGCGCGATCCTGCACACCCTGAACCTGCGGCTGCCTCCCGAGCAGCTGGTCTGGATCGTGCGGCACGCCGCCGACCGGGTCGTGATCGTCAACGGCACGCTGCTGCCGCTGCTGGCACCCCTGCTGCCGCACCTCGACTCCGTCGAGCACGTCGTCGTCTCGGGCCCGGGCGACCGGTCCGCGCTGGAGGGCTGCCGCCCCCGCGTGCACGACTACGACGAGCTGATCGCGGGCCGCCCCACCGAGGGCTACGACTGGCCGGAGCTGGACGAGCGGCAGGCCGCCGCCCTCTGCTACACCTCCGGGACGACGGGCGAGCCCAAGGGCGTCCTCTACAGCCACCGGTCGATCTACCTCCACGCCATGGAGGTCAACGCCGCCGCGTCCTTCGGGCTGACCCCGGCCGAGATATGTCTGCCGGTCGTGCCGATGTTCCACGTCAACGCGTGGGGGCTGCCCTACGCCGCGTTCATGGCGGGCACCTCGCTGCTGATGCCCGACCGTTTCCTGCAGCCCGCGCCGCTCGCCGCGATGATCCAGAGCGAGCGCCCCACGGTCACCGCCGGCGTCCCCACCATCTGGCAGGGGCTGCTCGCCGAACTCGACACCAACCAGCAGGATGTCTCCTCCCTGCACACTGTGATCAGCGGTGGTTCCGCCTGTCCGCCCTCCCTGATGAAGGCGTTCGAGGAGCGGCACGGGATGCGGCTCATCCAGGCCTGGGGCATGACCGAGACCTCGCCGCTGGGCTCCGTCGCCCGCCCGCCGGCCGGGCTGAGCGAGGAGGAGGCGTGGCCCTACCGCGTCACCCAGGGCCGGCTGCCCGCCTCGGTGGAGTTCCGGCTGGCAGGGCCCGGCGGCGAGTACCTGCCGTGGGACGGCACGTCGGCCGGTGAGCTGGAGGTCCGCGGCCCCTGGATCGCCGGCTCCTACTACGGTGGCGCGGCGAACGAGCCCTTCCGCCCCGACGACAAGTTCAGCCCCGACGGCTGGCTCCGCACGGGCGACGTCGGCACGATGACCCCCGACGGCTTCCTGACCCTCACCGACCGGGCGAAGGACGTCATCAAGTCGGGCGGCGAATGGATCTCCTCGGTCGAGTTGGAGAACCATCTGATGGCCCACCCGGAGGTCGCCGAAGCCGCCGTCGTGGCCGTCCCGGACGAGAAGTGGGGCGAACGCCCGCTGGCCGCCGTGGTGTTGAAGGACGGCTCGGCCGTCGAGTACGCCGCGCTGCGGACCTTCCTCGGCGAGCGAGTCGCGCGGTGGCAGCTCCCGGAGCGCTGGGCGCTGGTCCCCTCGGTGCCGAAGACATCGGTGGGCAAGTTCGACAAGAAGGTACTGCGCAAGCAGTACGCCGACGGGAAGTTGGACGTCACCGTCCTCGGCTAGCAGGTGGTGTGGGCAGGGGCCCTGGGTTACCGATGTGCCCAGGGCCCCTGCCGTTCGCCGCGCCGCCTGCCGCGGGGGTCGGCCGGGCGCGGGGTCTGTGGAGGTGTACGGATCAGATCTGGCGGGCGATGTGCTCCGCCGCGGCGATCACCGTGAGGTTGGTGGCGGCCGAGGGCACGTCCGGGAAGATCGACGCGTCCACCACCCGTAGCCCCTCGACCTCGCGCACCGCCCCGAGCCGGTCGGTGACGGCGGTCGGGTCGTCGTCGGCGCCCATCGGGGCGGTCGAGGTGGGGTGGTGGTACGTGTCGAGGGTCGCGATGACCGACCGTTCGATCTCCTCGTCACCCCGGGCGCCCGCACCGGGGCTGATCTCCTCGGTGATCAGCCCGGCGAGCGGCTCCGCCGCCCCGATCCGGCGGGCGAGCCGCACCCCCTCCAGCAGCCGCCGGCGGTCGGCGGGCTCGGCGAGGAAGTTGAGGTCGATGCGCGGCGCAGCCCCGGGGTCGCGGCTGTCGATCGTCAACGTCCCCCGGGATTCGGGCCGTACGAGCGCCACGGCGAGGACGAAGCCGATGCCCGTCGGGCTCTGGTCGTGGTCGTACAGGTGCGTCGCGGTGATGTGCAGATCCAACTCCCCGCCGCCCGCCTCGGAACTCGCCGTCCACACCTTCGCGCCGATCACGGGGATGCTCGCCCCGAACCTCTCCGGGTCGGCGGCGTAGGCGTTGCCGGAGAAGGGGTGGTCCTGCAGACGCCGTCCCACGGGCAGATCGGCGACGAGCGGGATGCCGAGCGCGGCCAGATCGTCCGCCGGACCGATGCCCGAGCGCAGCAGGATGGCGGCGCTGCCGTACGTACCCGCCGAGAGGATCACCTCCGGGGCGCGCAGCTCCGTGCCGTCGGCGAGGACGACGCCCCGCGCCCGGGAGCCCTGGAAGAGGACCCGGTCCACGAGGGACTCACCCCGGACGATCAGATTGCCCCGGGAGCGGACCACCGGCGTCAGATAGGCCATGCCGGTGTTGACGCGCACCCCGTCGCGCACGTTCATCGGATACGGGCCGACGCCCTCGGGGTCCGCGCCGTTGAAGTCGTGGCAGGCCCGGATGCCCACCGACCGGGCCGCCTCCATGAAGGCGCGCTGCATGGGGCTGACGTCGTCGAGACCGAACTGCTCGACCGGCAGCGGGCCGGTGCGGCCGTGGAGCGCCTCGTCGCCGCTGTCCGTGGACTCCAGGGCGATGAAGGCGGGCAGCACGTCCTCGTACGACCAGCCCTTGAGCCCGGCCGCGGACCAGCGGGCGAAGTCCGAGGGCAGCGCGCGGACGGCGACCGCGCCGCCCGTCGCGGAGCTGCCGCCCAGCACCTTGCCCCGGGAGGCGTCGATGCAGTGGCCGATGAAGCCGGGTTCGGAGCGATAGCCCCAGTCGTGACCGGTGGCACCGCCGAAGACATTGCTGGAGGCGACGGCCTCGGGGTAGGCGTGCGGCCCGTACACGGGACCGGCCTCCAGGAGCAGGACGACCCGGGAGGGGTCCTCGGAGAGACGAGTGGCGAGCACGGCTCCGGCGGAACCGCCGCCGACGATGATCGTGTCGTAGGTGCGGTCACTCATGACGTCTCTCCTCCGTCGTCCTCGCCGATCGGGGTCGGCCTGGCGAGATTCGACGCTACGGAGAACGGCTGATTCGGGAATCTGTCATCGCATCGGTCAGTGGGCCGGCAGATGACCTGCGCCGGGACCGGGCGGATGCCAGTAAACGACCGCTGACCTGCGGGAATGTGAGGCTCGCGAGTCCAGACGGCATGCTGTCGGCCACGGCTCGTTGGCGCGATCGATACGGGGGAGGCGGGCCCGGTGTCGTGCGAACGGCCCCGGCACCGGGGCCGGGGCCGTCCGTCAGTTGGTCCCTATCTTCGCCAGCAGATCCACGATGCGCCCCTGCACCTCCGTGCTCGTCGACCGCTCCGCGAGGAAGAGGACCGTCTCGCCCGAGGCCAGCCTCGACAGTTGGGCCGGGTCGGTGTCGGCGGAGGTGTAGACGACGAGCGGGGTGCGGTTCAGCAGGCCGTTGCCGCGCAGCCAGTCGACGATGCCCGCGCGGCGGCGCCGCACCTGCATCAGGTCCATGACCACCAGATTCGGGTGCGTCTGTGCCGCGAGCGCCACCGCGTCCGCGTCCGTCGCCGCCCGCGCCACCTGCATGCCGCGCCGCTCCAGCGTCGCCGTCAGGGCGTCGGCGATCGGCTCGTGCTCCTCGATGAGCAGCACGCGCGGTGGGTGCATCTCGCTGTCGCGCGGGGTCAGCGCCTTCAGCAGGACGGCCGGGTCGGCCCCGTACGCCGCCTCCGCCGTGGCCTGCCCGAGCCCCGCTGTCACCAGCACCGGCACCTCGGCCGCCACGGCGGCCTCGCGCAGCGACTGCAGTGCGGTACGGGTGATCGGCCCGGTCAGCGGGTCGACGAACAGCGCGGCCGGGTACGCCGCGATCTGCGCGTCCACCTCCTCGCGCGATTGCACGATCACCGGGCGGTAGCCGCGCTCGGTCAGCGCCGCCTGCGTCGAGTCGTCGGGCGCCGGCCACACGAGGAGGCGCCGCGGGTTGTCCAGCGGCTCCGGCGGCAACTCGTCGTCCATCGGCGGCCGTCCGGCCGGTGCGGCCCCGGTGACCTCCACGGCGCCGTTGGGCCCGTCGAGCGGCTCGGGGCCCTCGGCGGCGCCCTCGTCCGGTGCTCCTATGGCGAAGGCACGGCCTTCGGAGGCGTCGCGCAGCCGTGGCCGCGCGGCGGGCGCCGGAGCGCCCTGCGCGTCGGCCTGCGCGGGCTCCCGCTCGCCTTCGGCCGGATTCCCGAGCTTGCGCCGCCGCCCGGACCCTCCGACGGGCGTCCCCGCGGCGGGCGTCCCGCCGAACGGCACGCCCTGCCCCAGCGTCCGCACGCTGAACCCCCCGCCGGGCGCTTGCTGCGCCTGCTGGGCCGCCCCCGGCTCCTCGGCGAGCGCACGCCGCGCGCGCCGGCGGCCGGTGGGCGGCGTCGCGTCGGCGACGGCCTGCGGGTCGGCTGTCGTGGCGTCCGGGCCGGGTGCGGGCGCGCCCGGCACCTCCGCGCCCGGAGGGGCGAACGGCGGGGGACCGGCGGCTGCCGCCGGTCCGTCCGTGCCGGGCGCGGCTGTTGGCGCGTCCGGCGGGGTGGCCGGGCCGTACGGGACGGGGCCGGTCGGTGCGGGTGCGGCCGTGCCCGGGCGGGCGAACGGCGGGGGCCCGGCCGGGGCCGGACCGGTGGTGTTCGCGCCGGGCCCCGCGGGAGAAGCGGCAGCCTCGGTGCGGGCAACACCTTGCGGGGCGGCCACGTCGGGCGTCGTCCCGCGCGGATGCGGGGCGTTGGCGCCCGCGAAGGCGAACGGTGCGGGCCCGTCGGGGCCCTGCGGGGTGGTGCGGGGCTGGGAGGGCGTGCCCGTCCCGGCCGCGTCAGGCGTTGCCCCTTGCGGGGGCGCGGTGTTCGCGCCCGGGAGGGCGAACGGTGCGGGACCGGTGGGCGCCGCCGCGGTGCCGGGACGCTGCGGGGGCGTGGGCGCGCCCGGCGCTGTTCCGGGGGCGCGCGTCGAGGGGACGCCCGCGCCACCGAAGGGGGCGGGGCCGTCGGGTCCCGCGGCGCCCTGTGGGGCATTCGGGCCGGCGGGGGGTCGGGAGGGCGTGCCCGCCCCCGGTGCGTCAGGTGCCGCCCCCTGCGGGCGCGCGCCCGGTGTGGGTGCGGGGGCGTGCGTCGAGGCGATGCCGCCGAGGCCGAAGGGGACGGGCCCGCCGGGGCCCGCGGTCCCCTGCGGGGCGGTCGGCCCGGCGGGGGGCCGGGAAGGCGTGCCCGCCTCGGACGCGTCAGGTGCCGCCCCGTGCGGCTGCGCCGGGCGGCCGGCCGCACCCGTGGCGGGCGGGCCGCCGGGTGCCGTGGTGCCGGGGCGTCGCGGAGGCCTGGAGTCCCCCGGTGCGCCCGCCACGCCCCGGGCCGGCTCGGACGGGCGTGCCGGGGCGACGCCCGCGATGCCCGCGAGGCCGAACGGCACGGGTCCGACCGGAGCCGGGCTGCCCTGGCCGGGGCGGGGCGCCGTGCTTTCGCCGGTGTCCGCCGGGTCGGTCTGACCGGGCGCCCCGCCCATGGCGAACGGTCCGCCCGGAGAAGAGGCGGCACCGGCCGTGGTGTTCGGGAGCCGGGAACCGTCCGGGGCGGTGTGAGGAGCCGGGCCGCCCGGGCGCGGCCCGGTGCCGGGCGCCGCGTCGGCCCGGGGAGAGCCGCCGGGGCCCGCGTGCGGCTCGGCGTGGGCGTCCGGCCCGTTCCCGATCCTCCGACGCGCGTCGGCGTGGGCTTCCTGCCCCGGAACGGGCTTGCGGTCGGCGTCGGCCGGGGGGAGGGCGAACGCGGGGCGCGGGGCGTCCGGTTCGGCGCTCGTCTGGCCGGGGATCGGGCGGTTCGGGGCCTCCGCGAGGGCACGGCGGGCACGACGGCCCGTGGGGGCGCCGGCCGCGCCGGAACCGTCCGGGTGCTCGGCCTCGGGCGTCCGGTCGGCCTCGGCGGGCGGCAGCGCGAACGCCGTCCGGGGCCCCTCGGCCTGCGAGGCCTGCGGGGCCTGCGCGGGCTCCCGCCGGGCCCGGCGCCCGGTCGGCGCCGTCGCCTGCGGGGGCACCAGCCCGGCACCGTCGGTGCCCTGGTCCGCCGCTTCCGAACCGCCGCCGCGGCCGTGCCGGTTGGCCCGCGCGGCTTGCTGCGCCTCGGCGTCCGCCGCCAGGGGCGGCTGCTCCTCCTCGGAGCTGCGCCGCGCCCGCCGCCGCCCGGTGGGCTGCTGGGCGGCCGGCTCGCCGCCTCCTTGCGGCTCCGCGGGCTCTCCGGGCTTCTCGGCGGGAGCCAGGAACGCGTCGGTCCGCGACTGGCCCCGGCCGTCCGTCGCGGGCGCGGCCGTGTCCCGGCGGGCCCGCCGCCCGGAAGGCCGGTCGGAAGCGGCCTCCTCGGCGGGAGCCTCCGCCGTGCCCCGCGCGCGCTGCGCGGGCAGCGGCATGACCGTCGTCGCGTTCTGCGTGTCCCCGGCCGTGGACCGCTCCGTGGGCTCCGGCACCGGGCCGCCCTCCGCGGAGACCGGCACCTCCAGGACGTACGCGTGCCCGCCCGCCGCACCCGGCACCTCGTGGGTCTGCAGCACGCCGCCGTGGCGGCGCACGATGCCCTCGACCAGGGGGGTGTGGACCGGGTCGCCGCCGGGGAACGGCCCCCGGACCTCGACGCGGACGACCTCGCCGCGCTGCGCCGCAGCCACCACGATCGTGGAATCGCCGGCCGGACCGGTCGTGCCGCCCGTCGCGTCGACACCCGCCACGTCCGCGATGAGGTGCGCGAGCGCCTGCGCGAACCGCTCCGCGTCGACCTCCGCCTCGATCGGCGGCGCGTGCACCGCGAACTGCGCGCGCCCCGGACCGATCAGCTCGATCGCACCCTCGACGCCCGCCGCCACGACCGTGTCGAGCGCGACCTTCTCCCGCACGAGCTTGCTCTCGCCCGCGTCCAACTCCTGATAGGCCAGGACATTGTCGACAAGCGTCGCCATCCGCGCGTATCCGGCGGACAGATGATGCAGGATCTGATTGGCCTCGGGCCACAGCTGTCCGGCGGGATCGGCGGCCAGCGTGCCCAGCTCGCCGCGCAGCCGCTCCAGCGGGCCGCGCAGCGAGTCGCCCAGCACCGCCAGGAGCTGCGCGTGGCGGGCGGCGAGGGCGTCGTACGCGCGGCGGTCGGTGAACGTCATCACCGCGCCGACGAGCTGCTCGCCGTCCCGCACGGGCGCCGTGGTGAGGTCGACGGGCACCGAGCGCCCGTCCTTGGCCCACAGCACCTGCCCGCGCACCCGGTGCTTGCGCCCGGAGCGCAGCGTGTCGGAGATCGGCGACTCCTCGTACGGGAAGGGGGTGCCGTCCGCGCGGGAGTGCTGGATCAGGGGGTGCAGCTCCTGGCCGCCGAGGTCGCTGGCGCGGTAGCCGAGGATCTGCGCGGCGGAGGGATTGACGAGGACGACCTTGCCGGCGGTGTCGACGCCGACGACGCCCTCGGCGGCCGCGCGCAGGATCATCTCGGTCTGGCGCTGCTGCCGGGCCAGTTCGGCCTCGGTGTCCACCGTGCCGGTCAGGTCCCGCACGACGATCATCAGCAGCTCGTCGCCCGTGTAACTGGCGTGGTCCGCGTACGGGGTGCGGCCGTCCTCGAGGTTGGCGCTGGTGACCTCGACGGGGAACTCCGTGCCGTCCGTGCGGTGCGCGACCATCCGGGTCGGCTTGGTGCGCGCGTCGGCGGTGTCCGGCAGCCGCATCGAGCCGGGGATGCGCCGGGAGTCGAATTCCGGCAGCAGGGAGAGCAGTCCGCGCCCGACGAGCCCGGTGCCGGGCACCTCGAAGGTCTCGAGCGCGATGTGGTTGGCGTTGACGACCGTGCCGTTGCAGTTGACGAGCAACAGGGCGTCGGGCAGGGCGTCGAGTATGGCTGCGAGGCGAGCAGCGCCTCGGGATGGCCTGCTGCTCACGACGACGCTTCCTCCCTGGGTTACCGCACCTTGCCGACCCGCTCCGGGCGGCTCGGCGCTGCCCGCTGGCGTGTCACTGAGGGGAGTCTACGGGCTGTGGAGGCGGGCGCGACGGCGGATGGCGGGTGCGGTGGGATACGTCGCGGGGCACCTCCGGGGCGTCTCGGCGCAGGCCCGACATGCCCCCCGTGTCAGTCCTTGGGGGTGCTCCCGGGGTCGCCGAGCAGCTCGGAGAACTTGTTCCACCGGGCGATTTCGCACCCGTTCGTCCGGTTGAATCTGGCATCTACCGGACGTCCCGCCCAGGTGCCGGTCACCCGCGCCTTCTGGTCGCCCCCGTAGATCATCGTGCACATCGCGTCGGGGGATACGGGCGCGAAGGTGTCCTTGCCCCACCGGGTCTGCCCGTCGAGCTGGGCGCACGCCTTCTTCGCGCGCGGGTGCGTGCCGCCCGCGGGGTGGCAGTAAAGCTCGTACGTGCCGTCGAAGGAGCCGCTGTCGGTCACCGTGACGGTGAGGTGGTCGCCGTGCTCGTAGGGGAGGGGCAGCGGCATGGGGGCGGCCACGGCGGGGGCGGCGAAGAGAGCCGGGGCCAGCGCGGCGACGGCGGCGAGGGTGAGACGGCGGAGCGGCATCGCGGTACTCCAGAGGTACGGACGGGCTGGGGCCGCGGCGTGGTTCGCCGGGCCCTTCACCTGACTAACGCGCCGGAGGGCCGGGCGTTGCGCACGAAAGGGCACCAAGTGACGGGGGAGAGGAAGAAGGGGAAATTGCCAGGGGGAATTGCTTTGCCCAGGAGTCGGGAAGCCCGGTACCGTGGACCACGATTGGTGGCGAGCCGCTGGGCTGTGTCATCATCGGCACGCACCACCTCACGCATGCGCGGGGTGTGCTGGAGGCTTCGCCTAGTCTGGTCTATGGCGCCGCACTGCTAATGCGGTTTGGGGTAACCCCCCATCCCGGGTTCAAATCCCGGAGCCTCCGCTCGCTTCAAGAGCCCCGGTCGTCTCGGAAGAGACGGCCGGGGCTCTTGCGTACGCGCGCGTGGACGACGGGGAAGTCTGCGTACGGATCCTTTGTACGGATCGCGGGGAAGTCTTCGTACGGATCATCGCTTCGTGGGGCCCGCGCGCTCCCCGCCCCGGCCCCTCGCCGGGCGCCTCCAGAAGGTGCTTCCAAGGGCGTTTGTGCAGGTCAGGCGGGGTGAAGGGAATGGATTTCACGTCCCGGCGCAGTTCATGTAATGTTGTCCACGCAACGCCGACCGGCAAGAAAAACCGCCGGGAAGCCGAGCGCTCGTAGCTTAACGGATAGAGCACTTGACTACGGATCAAGAGGTTGCAGGTTCGAATCCTGCCGAGCGCACAGCCGAGGGACCGGTACCCACTTGTTGGATCCGGTCTTTCGACCGTCGCGGGGTGGAGCAGCTCGGTAGCTCGCTGGGCTCATAACCCAGAGGTCGCAGGTTCAAATCCTGTCCCCGCTACTTTGATCACAGGTCCGGCACCTCAGGGTGTCGGACCTGTGGCATTTCCGGGGACAGACGGGGGCGGCCGGAGTGGATGTGGCGGATACCGCGCGCGAGGGCCCGGTCGGTGACGAGCAGGTGGCCCGCTTCTGGCGGGAGCTGGGACTGCCGGGTCTGATCGACGTCCATACGCACTTCATGCCCGAGCGGGTGCTGGCGAAGGTATGGGCCTACTTCGACGCCGCCGGCCCGCTCGTCGACCGCCCCTGGCCCATCGCCTACCGGCACGCGGAGAGCGAGCGGCTCGCGGTGCTGCGCGGCTTCGGCGTACGGGCCTTCACCTCGATGATCTACCCGCACAAGCCGGGCATGGCCGCCTGGCTGAACGGCTGGGCGGCGGACTTCGCGGCCCGCGTCCCCGACTGTCTGCACACTGCGACGTTCTTCCCCGAGCCGGGCGCCGGCCGCTACACGGCCGAGGCCCTGGACGCGGGCGCGCGGATCTTCAAGTCGCATGTGCAAGTGGGTGCGTACGACCCGGGCGATCCGCTGCTGGACGACGTCTGGGGAATGATCGCCGACGCCGGGACGCCCGTGGTCACGCACTGCGGCTCGGGCCCGGTGCCCGGCCCGTACACCGGGCCGGAGCCCGTGGCGCGGCTGCTGGCCCGGCATCCGCGGCTGCGGCTGGTGATCGCGCACATGGGGATGCCGGAGTACACGGACTTCCTGGACCTGGCCGAGCGGTACGAGGGCGTCCACCTCGACACGACGATGGCGTTCACGGACTTCTCCGAGAGCACCGCGCCCTTCCCGCCCGCCGAGCGGCCGAGGCTGGCGGCGCTCGGCGACCGGATCCTCTTCGGCAGCGACTTCCCCAACATCCCCTACGGCTACGCGCACGCGCTCGACGTCCTGGCCGGTCTGGGCCAGGACGACGGCTGGTTGCGCGGCGTGTGCCACGACAACGCTGCGCGGCTCTTCGCTCTGCCGGGTCGCCTGCGGCGGGCGGGTGGCTCCTAGGGCCTGTTGCCGCTGCCCGGCCGGCGCCTTTGCCGCTGCCCGGCCGGCGCCTGCGGCGGTAGCGCCCTGCGGGCGCGTCCTCAAGCGCCGGACGGGCTGGGTGTGGCTGATGTGCGCACCCGGTCCTCCGGACAGCGGGCAAGCCGCCGGCCAGGCCGGCGGTGGCGCCCTGCGGGCGCGTCCTCAAACGCCGGACGGGCTTGATTTGGCTGATACGGCTGCGCATCGAGCCCGCTCCGGGCAGCGAGCATCCCGCCGGCCAGGCCCTAGCGGCCTAGCGGCAGCGCCTCCGCGAGGGTTCGCCACTCGGGGCGCGGCAGGGTGGTCATGCCGCCCTGGGACTCGGGGCGGACGACCTGGACGGCGAGGTGGTCGGCGCCGGCTGACAGGAAGTCGTCCACCTTCGCCCGTACCGCCGCGGCGTCGCCGAGGGCGAAGACCGCGTCGAGCAGCCGGTCGCTGCCGTTGCCCTCGAAGTCCTCCTCGGTGAAGCCGAGCCGCAGCAGGTTGTTCGTGTAGTTGGGCATCGGCAGGTAGTAGGCGAGATAGCCGCGGGCGGTCTCGCGGGCGCGGGCGAGGTCGTCGTCGAGGACCACCTTCAGCTCCGGCGCGAGGAGCACGCCCTCGCCCAGGGCCTCGCGGGCCCGGGCGGTGTGCTCGGCGGTGACGAGATACGGCAGGGCGCCCGCCGCGCGGTCGCGGGCGAGGCGGACCATCTTCGGCCCGAGGGCCGCCAGCATGCGCCGCCCGGCGGGCAGCGGCACGGGGGCGGCGTCCAGCGCCTCCAGGTACTCCTTCATCGCGGAGTACGGCTTCTGGTACCCGTCGACCATGTGACCGTGGCTGACACCCAGACCGAGGACGAAGCGCTCCCGGTCGGCGGGGGCGAGCGCCGCGTACTGCGCGGCGACGTCGGCCGCCTCGTGCTGCCAGATCGACAGGATGCTGGTGCCGACGCCCACCCGCTTCGTGGCCGCCAGCAGTTGCGCCGCCTCGTCCACACGGGCGTTGCCGCCGAGCCAGATGGTGCCGTAGCCCAGCTCGTCCAACTCGGCCGCCGTCTCGCGTACTTCGGCGGACTTCTCCGCGTCGTCCGAGCGGAGCGCGGTGCTCCAGATGCCGATCCTGCCAAGATCTGTCGTGAGTGCCATGCGCCCCTCAACCGGAGGTGTCATCCGGTTATTCCCGGGATTCTCAGACGATTCACAGAGGACGGAAAGGGGCCTCTCACGGGCCGGGACCACCCTCGGGACCATGACCACCACCACACCCCACGGGCGGGCCGAGCTGACGCACGACGACGGAAGTGCCGTACGGGTGCTGGTCGTCGACGACGAGGCGCCGCTGACGGAGCTGCTGACCATGGCCCTGCGCTACGAGGGCTGGGACGTGCGGACGGCGGCCGACGGGGCGACGGCGCTGCGCCGCGCCCGGGAGTTCCGGCCGGACGCCGTCGTGCTGGACGCGATGCCGCCCGACGCCGACGGGCTGTCCCTCCTGGGGCGGCTGCGCCGCGAACACCCCGACCTGCCCGTGCTCTTCCTGACGGCGAAGGGTTCCGCGGACCGCGTCGCCGGGCTCACGGCGGGCGGCGACGACTACGTCACCAAGCCGTTCGGCCTGGAGGACGTCGTCGGCCGGCTGCGCGGACTGCTCCGCCGGTCGCGGGCCGCCGCGCCGCGGAGCGATTCCGTGCTGACCGTCGGGGACCTGGTGCTGGACGAGGACAGTCACGAGGTGACCCGGGGCGGCACGGAGATCCGGCTGACAGCCACCGAGTTCGAGCTGCTCCGCTTCCTGATGCGCAACCCGCGACGGGTGCTCAGCAAGCCGCAGATCCTCGACCGGGTGTGGTCCTACGAGTTCGGCGGCCGGGCCAATGTCGTGGAGCTGTACATCTCCTATCTGCGTCGGAAGATCGACGCCGGCCGGGAGCCGATGATCCACACGAGGCGCGGCGTCGGTTATCTGATCAAGCCCGCGACCCCACTCGCCGGGACTCCACGGAAATAAGCCGTTGTACGGCGTAGAACGGCTCTTGTACGGTGTACGACGCATCTAGTCGCACACTGCACCAAGGGAGCCCGTCATGACGGCGACGACCGCCGCCCAGCGCGACGCCGGAGACCGGAAACCGCAGCGTCATCCCACCCGTTGGGTGATTCTCGGCGTCATCTGCCTCGCCCAGCTCACCGTCCTCCTCGACAACACCGTCCTGAACGTCGCGATCCCCTCCCTCACCGAGGAGATGGGCGCCGCGACCTCCGACATCCAATGGATGATCAACGCCTACTCGCTGGTCCAGGCCGGTCTGCTGCTCACCGCGGGCAGCGCCGCCGACCGCTACGGGCGCAAGAAGCTGCTCGCGCTCGGCCTCGGGCTCTTCGGCATCGGCTCGCTGCTCGCCGGGCTGGCCGAGACCACCGGCCAGCTGATCGCCGCCCGCGCGGGCATGGGTGTCGGCGGCGCGCTGCTGATGACCACCACGCTGGCCGTCATCGTCCAGGTCTTCGACGAGGACGAGCGCGCCAAGGCCATCGGCCTGTGGGGCGCGGTGAGTTCGCTCGGCTTCGCCGCCGGGCCGCTCGTCGGCGGCGCGATGCTCAACCACTTCTGGTGGGGCTCGATCTTCCTGATCAATGTGCCGGTGGCCCTCCTCGGACTCGTCGCCGTGCTCAAGCTCGTACCGGAGTCCAAGAACCCCACCGGGGACCGTCCGGACCTGCTCGGTGCCCTGCTCTCCACCATCGGCATGACCTGCGTCGTCTTCGCGATCATCTCCGGCCCGGAGCACGGCTGGACGTCCGGGCGGGTGCTGCTCTCGGCGGGCATCGGCGTGATCGCGCTCGCGCTCTTCGCCCTGTGGGAGCGGCGCGTCCCCTTCCCCATGCTGGACATGCACTTCTTCCGCAACCGCCGCTTCGTGGGTGCCGTCGCGGGCGGCATCCTCGTCGCCTTCGGCATGGGCGGCTCGCTCTTCCTGCTCACCCAGCACCTGCAACTCGTCCTCGGCTACGACCCCTTGGCCACGGGCCTGCGGATGTCGCCGCTGGCGCTGGTCATCGTCGCCCTCAACCTCACCGGCGTCGGTGCCCGGCTGCTGCCCAAGCTGGGCACCCCCACGCTGATCATCGGCGGCATGAGCATGCTGGCCGCCGGGCTCGCGGCCATCGCGGTCCTCGGCGCGCACGGCTACGGGGGCATGCTGCTCGGCCTGGTCATGATGGGTACCGGCATCGCGTTTTCGATGCCCGCCATGGCAAACGCGATCATGTCCGCGATCCCGCCGGAGAAGGCGGGCGTCGGCGCGGGCGTCAACGGCACGCTCCAGGAGTGCGGCAACGGCCTGGGCGTCGCGGTGCTCGGCGCGGTCCTCAACTCGCGCTTCGCGGCCCTCGTGCCGGCCGTCGCCGCCGGGGCGGGCTCGCTGCCCGCCGCGCTGGCCTCGGCCCGTACGGACGCGGAGCGGACCGCGGTCGAGGACGCCTTCGCCAGCGGGGTGCAGACCAGCCAGCTGGTCGGCGCGGCCGCGGTGCTCGCGGGCGGCATCGTCGCGGCGGTGCTGCTGCGCCGGGCCGAGCGGGCCGCGCCGGACGCCGCAGCGACCGGGGCGGGCGCGGCGGTGTAGCCCACCGCTGCGGTCGCGGCCCGGGCCCCTGGCCTGGGCATAGCATCGGTTACGTACCACCGGCGCAGGAAAAGGAGAGCGCGTCATGACGAGCGGGAAGCGCGCCGGAAGCCTCCGGGCCAGTGTGTGGCTGGCGGCGGAGCCGGCCCCGAAGCGCAAGGCGGAGCAGGCGGAGCGCAAGCAGGGCGAGGGCCAGGAGCAGCGGCCCGGGGCGCTCGACCGGCAGCGGATCGTGGAGGCCACGGTCCGGCTGCTGGACGCCGACGGGCTGGCCAAGTTCTCCATGCGGCGGCTGGCGGACGAGCTGGACGTGACCGCGATGTCGGTCTATTGGTACGTCGACAGCAAGGACGACCTTCTCGAGTTCGCCCTCGACGAGGTGTGCGGCGAGATGGTCGTCCCCGACCCGGCCGCCGCGGGCGGGGACTGGCGCGATCAGCTGCGCGCGCTGGCCGTCGAGTACCGCAACATGCTCGTCGCCCACCCGTGGATGCCTTCGCTGCTGGGCCGCTACCTCAACATCGGCCCGCGCTCGATGGCCTTCTCCGATGCCATCCTCGCCGTGATGCGGAACAGTGGGGTGCCGAAGGAGGGCATGACCGGGGCCCTGTCGGCGGTCTTCCAGTTCGTCTACGGCTTCAGCACCGTCGAGGGGCAGTTCAAGGAGCGCTGCCGGGGCGCGGGGCTGACCGAGGACGAGTACTACCGCGAGGTCATCACCGCTGCGAAGGACCGCTCGGACTTCGCGGAGCAGCACCCCGAGGCGATGGCGATGAGCGAGGAGAAGGCCGGGACGACGCTCGCCGAGGCACGGGAGCGGGACTTCGGCTTCGCCCTGGACACGGTCATCGCGGGCATCGAGGTCATGAGCGACCGGGCAGGTGCCATGAGCGACCGGGCAGGTGCTTCCAGCCCGTCCGGCGTTTGAGGACGCGCCCGCAGGGCGCCTGTCGGCGCAGTGGGCCAAGCGGGCCGGTAGCCGATGGTCCGCCGGCCAGGCGGGTGGCGCCTGTCGGCGCAGTGAGTAGAACGGGCCGGTAGCCAAAAAGCTGCCACATACGCCGAGGGGCCCCGGTAGGTGGCGTGCAGGCCGTCCCCTGCCTGTGCGCACGTCCCCCACCGGGGCCCGTCTTCCGGGACCGTCAATGCCGTTCAGGTCCCGGTGCCGGCGTCCGGGGGCGCGTCTCCGCTCGAACCGCGCCCCCTCCGCCGGGGTCTGTCAGTCGCGGACCGCCGCCGCCGTCGCGGGCGCGGCGTCGGCCGGTGCCGACTCGGCCGACGGGTGCCCGCCGGGCCGGCTCTTGAGCGCGACCTCCTTGATGAAGAGGGTCAGGATGAAGGCCAGCAGGGCGCAGGGCGCGGCGTAGAGGAAGACGTCGCCGACACCGTGCCCGTAGGCGCTCTCGATCACCGTGCGGACCGGGGGCGGGAGCTTGTCGAGGTCGGGGATGCCCCCGCCGCCCGTACCGCCGTGGCCCATCGCCGCGGCGGCCTTGGGGCCGAGCGCGGCCATGCCGTCCTTGACGTAATCCGTGACCCGGTTGCCGAGCACCGCGCCGAGCGCCGAGACGCCCACCGCGCCACCGAGCGACCGGAAGAAGGTGACGACGGAGCTGGCGGCGCCGAGGTCCTCGGGAGCCACCTGGTTCTGGGCGGCGAGCACGAGGTTCTGCATCATCATGCCGATGCCGAGACCCATGAGGACCATGTAGGCGGCCAGGTGCCAGTACGGGGTGTCGTACCGCATCGTGCCGAGCAGCCCGAGACCCGCGGTGAGCAGCACGCCACCGACGACGACCCAGTTCTTCCAGCGGCCGGTCTTGGTGATGATCTGCCCGGAGACGGTCGACGAGATGAACAGACCGCCGATCATCGGGATCGTCATCACACCGGACATCGTCGGCGACTCGCCGCGCGCCAGCTGGAAGTACTGGGAGAAGAAGACCGTGCCGCTGAACATCGCGATACCGACGAAGAGGCTCGCGAGGGAGGACAGGGTGATCGTCTTGTTGCGGAAGAGCCGCAGCGGGATGATCGGCTCGGCCGCCTTGGACTCGACGTACACGAAGACCGCGCCCAGCAGCACCGAGCCGCCGACCATGGCGTAGGTCTGCCACGAGATCCAGTCGTAGTTCTTCCCGGCCAGCGTCACCCAGACCAGCAGCAGCGTGACGGCGGCGCTGATGAAGAACGCGCCCAGCCAGTCGACCTTGACGTTCCGCTTCACCACCGGCAGCTTCAGGGTCTTCTGCAGGACGATCAGCGCGATGACCGCGAACGGCACACCCACGTAGAAGCACCAGCGCCAGCCGAGCCAGCTGGTGTCCGTGATGACACCGCCGAGCAGCGGGCCGCCGACGGTCGCGACGGCGAAGGTCGCGCCGAGGTAGCCGCTGTAGCGCCCGCGGTCACGCGGGGAGATCATCGCGGCCATGACGATCTGGGCCAGGGCCGACAGACCGCCGACGCCGATGCCCTGGACCACACGGCAGGCGATGAGCATGCCGCTGTTCTGCGACAGACCGGCGGCGGCCGAGCCCAGGACGTAGACGACCAGGGCTATCTGGACCAGCAGCTTCTTGCTGAAGAGATCGGAGAGCTTGCCCCACAGCGGGGTGGACGCGGTCATCGCGAGGAGCGATGCCGTGACGACCCAGGTGTAAGAGGACTGGCTGCCGTGGAGGTCGGAGATGATCTCGGGCAGGGCGTTGGAGACGATCGTCGACGACAGGATCGCGACGAACATGCCGAGCAGCAGCCCGGACAGCGCCTCCATGATCTGCCGATGGGTCATGGGGGCGTCGGAGCCCTGCGGGTCCCCGGGCTTGGCGTGGCCGCCCCGCACACCGGCTGGTGTGGTCTTAGCCATGAACTTCCTTTTCTCTGTCTGCGGGTGGTGCGGGTGGTGCGGGTGGTGCGGGTTACGCGGACGTACGGGTGAGGGAGTCGGCCGGGTGCGGCGCGAGCGCGTGCTGGGGAGCGCGCGCCCGGCAGTCGCCGAAGCTCCGGCGCAGACGTCCGAGCAGCTCCACGAGACGGCCGACGTCGTCGTCGGACCAGTCCTCCAGGCAGGTGGCGAGCGCTTGGGTGTACCGCGCGGACACCTCTTCCAGCAGCGCCTCCCCGGCGGGGAGCAGCCGCAGCAGCCGGGACCGCTTGTCGGCGGGGTCCGGCTGCCGGTCGATCCAGCCGCGCTCGGCCGCGTAGGACACGTGCCGACTGGTCACCGACATGTCGATGGCGAGCAGCTCGGCGAGCTTGCTCATCCGCATCTCGCCGTACCGGTGGAGCAGGGTGAGCACGATGGCCGAAGCGGGCGAACAGTCGTGCGGAAGCACCCGCGCCAGATCGCGCTTCACCGCCCCGACGGCGCCGAGCTGCCGGGCGAGCTCCTCGTACTGCTCCTGTGCGGCCATCGACCCCTCGCTGCCATCGGTTGCTTAAGGCAACGATAGAGGTGGTTGGTTGCCGCAGGCAAATGAAATAGGGTCGATTCGGGTAAAGCTCACCCCAAGGGTTCCCCGTCTCCGGGTTATGCGCGCCTGTGGCGACGGCAAAGGGGGGTCAAACCAGCCCGTCCGGCGCTTGAGGACGCGCCGACAGGGCGTTCGCCGCAGCAGGCGGCAAAAGCGGTCGGCAGCCGATGAGCCACCGGACCCCACCCCGCGCGCGCGTAGCGCAACCGTTTCGCTAGGGTCCTGGCCTATGGCCAACCACCGTCAGCAGGGCCCCGAGGGCAATTACGACCCCGCGGGCAGCACCCAGATGTTCCGTGCCTTCGTCGACGAGGGCCAGTCCGGCGGCCGTGCCGCCGCGCCCGCCGCCGCCCGGCGCTCCGGACCGGGCGTCGGCGTCATCGTCGGTGTGATCGTCGCGATCGCGGTCGTGGCCGGGGTGGCCTGGCTCGCGCTCAGCTGAGCCCGCGTCAGGACGAGGCTGCCGACGGGGCGAACCCGCCGTGGCTCACGTCCACTTCACCGAGACGTCCCGGGTCTCGACGTGCATGCCCGGCGGCACCCGCCAGGCATCGACGCACACCGTCCAGGTCTTCTCCCGTACGTGCCCGGGATCGATCGGCACGGGCAGTGGCTCCGACGATGTGAGCGTCACCCAGTCGGTGCCGAGCGGGCCGATGATGTGGGTGCCGAAGGTGACCGTGCCGCCCGTCACGGGCCGTCCGCCGGTGTTGGTGAAGGTCACGGTCACCTTCTCGCACCAGCGGCGTTCGTCGTCCGGCTCGCGGCGCGGGGTGCCGATGTCGAGCACCGCCGGAGTGCCGGTCGGGGTGCCGCTGGAGGGCGAGGGGCGCGGATGGGACGTCGGCGGAGCGCTCGAAGGGGTCGCGGGGGACGTGGGGCCCGTACCGCCGGGAGTGCCCGGGGCCGTCGTCGGGCCGGGCCAGGTCCCGCCCGTATCGATGCGGCTGCCGGGGCTGTAGGAGCCGGCCGTACTGACCGAGGGCGCGGCCCGGGATGTCTTCTGCGGTGAAGTCGGTGAAGCCGGAGAACCCGGCGTTCCGGAAGGGTTTCGGCGCGGACCGTGGGACGACGGCTTGCCCGTCTCGCCGTCCAGCGGCATCAGCCGCACGCCACCCGTCGGCGGCACGACCCCGGAGCGGGACGTGCCGGGCCCGGCGGCCCCCGTCGCGACATAGCCGTCGCGGTCACTACCGCCGCAACCCGTGAGAAGCGCTCCCAGGCAGCCGAGGCCCGCCAGCCAGCGCGCGGCAGCCGAAGCGGAGACGATCGTCTTCCGTCGCATCGGCTCAGTGTGGCTGACGTACCGTCAGGAGTACATGCCCGGGAAGCGGAAGGGCAGGGTCAGTCGGCGATGAGTCCCTCGCGCAGCTGCGACAGCGTCCGCGTGAGGAGCCGGGAGACGTGCATCTGCGAGATGCCGACCTCCTCGCCGATCTGTGACTGGGTCATATTGGCGAAGAACCGCAACATGATGATCTGCCGCTCACGGGGCGGCAGTTTGGCCAGCAGGGGCTTGAGCGACTCGCGGTACTCCACGCCCTCCAGCGCGGTGTCCTCGTAGCCCAGGCGGTCGGCGAGCGAGCCCTCGCCGCCGTCGTCCTCGGGGGAGGGGGAATCCAGCGAGCTGGCGGTGTAGGCGTTGCCGACGGCCAGACCGTCGACGACGTCCTCCTCTGACACCCCGAGGCACAGGGCCAGTTCGGGAACGGTCGGCGACCGGTCCAGCTTCTGGGCGAGCTCGTCACTGGCCTTGGTGAGGGCCAGCCGCAGCTCCTGCAGACGGCGCGGCACCCGTACGGACCAGCTGGTGTCCCGGAAGAAGCGCTTGATCTCGCCCACGACGGTCGGCATCGCGAACGTGGGGAACTCCACGCCCCGTTCGCAGTCGAACCGGTCGATCGCCTTGATCAGGCCGATCGTGCCGACCTGGACGATGTCCTCCATCGGCTCGTTGCGGCTGCGGAAGCGAGCCGCCGCGTAGCGCACGAGGGGGAGGTTGAGCTCGATCAGGGTGTCGCGGACGTACGTACGCTCCGCGCTGTCCCGCTCCAGAGTGGCCAGTCGCAGGAAGAGCGATCGGGAGAGGGTGCGGGTGTCGATGGCTTCGCAGTCGTCGAGCACGGCGTGCGGTGCGTCATTGGCGAGCACCTTCGCGCTGCCCAGGTCTACGGACATGCCACCCCCTTGAGGTCGCGGACGGGTCACAGCGGTGCCCCTGCCGAGGGTACGGACGAGGGGTTCAACCTCCACCTGAATACCGGAGGCCGCGCTGTGGCAAACGCAGTTCCTGCAGAATGTCACATGTCGGCAACACGCTGTAGCGTCAAGTCGATATATCTGCCCCATCACCGCAGGAAGGTGTCACCCGTAAGGGTTAGGCGTCGATTCGATTTGCGGATCGCAGTCGGGCGAAGCTCCGTGAGAGCAGCCGGGACACATGCATCTGTGAGACGCCCAGCTCGGCGCTGATCTGCGACTGCGTCAGATTGCTGTAGTAGCGCAGCAGCAGAATGCGCTGCTCGCGCTCCGGCAGTTGCACGAGCAGATGGCGCACGAGATCCCGGTGCTCCACCCCGGCGAGTGCCGGATCCTCGTAACCGAGCCGGTCGAGCAGCCCGGGCAGCCCGTCGCCCTCCTGCGCCGCTTCCAGCGAGGTGGCGTGGTACGAGCGGCCGGCTTCGATGCACGCCAGCACCTCGTCCTCGCCGATCTTGAGCCGCTCGGCGATCTCGGCGGTGGTGGGGGAGCGGCCGTGCAGCACCGTCAGGTCCTCGCTGGCGCCGTTGACCTGCACCCACAGCTCGTGGAGGCGGCGCGGCACGTGCACGGTGCGGACGTTGTCGCGGAAGTAGCGCTTGATCTCGCCCACGACGGTCGGCATCGCGAAGGTCGGGAACTGCACCCCGCGGTCGGGGTCGAAGCGGTCGATGGCGTTGATGAGCCCGATGGTGCCGACCTGGACGACGTCCTCCATCGGCTCGTTGCGGCTGCGGAAACGGGCCGCCGCGTAGCGCACGAGCGGGAGATTGGCCTCGATCAGGGCGGCACGCACCCGGGCGTGCTCGGGGGTGCCGGGCTCCAGGGTGGAGATCTCCTTGAAGAGCACCTGGGTCAGCGCCCTGGCGTCCGCGCCCCGGCTCTCCCGGGTGCGCGGGGCGCTCTGGGCCTCGGGGTCCGGGCCGGGGTCGGGGGTCGCGTCGGGGGCGGCGGGCGTGGCAGGGGCGCCGGAAGTGGCGGGAGTGCCGCCGGGGCCGGTGGCCGGCGAGTCGGCGGCCCGGGGGCCGGCGGGTCCGGCGGCGGTGCCGGGGTTGTCGCGTTGATGGGGGGCTTCGGGCACGGTACGGGCCGACACGGTCACGCCACCCCTTCACGTCGACGCATTCAATTCACTCAACTCATCCGGGAAAAGCGGTCATAGCATCACAAGACATGTGCACTGTGTGCAAGCACCCCATAACACCGTGTTGAACGCAAAAATGACCCCTCACCGTGGTGGTGAGGGGTCTTGCGGTGCCTACGCCGCGAACGGCCCGTGCGAACCGCTCAGAACGCGTAGTCGGCGATCACCCAAGTGGCGAACTCACGCCACAGCGCGACGCCCGCCTGATGCTCGGGGTGGTCGAGGTAGCGCTGGAGCGCGGCGGTGTCCTCGACGGAGGAGTTGATCGCGTAGTCGTAGGCGATCGGCCGGTCCGTGATGTTCCACGCGCACTCCCAGGAGCGCAGCTCGGGCACGAGGTCGCCCAGTTTCTCGAACGCCTGCACGCCGGCGACGACCCGCGGGTCGTCGCGCTCGACGCCCTCGTTGAGCTTGAACAGGACGAGATGGCGAATCACGGGGCTGCCCTCCGTACGAGCGACGCGGCGTCGGTCAGTTGATCAGCTGGGTCATGAACTCGCCGATGCTCTTGGCGGCGTCCGAGATCCCCTCGAAGCCTAGCTGGACGAGCTCGGCCGACCGTGCGGGGGAGGTGATGATCGTGTACCCCACGAAAATGACGATGACGTAGGTGGCGATCTTCCTCGCTTGCGCCATGACGCGCTGCCTCCCCGGCTGCTCCCCTGTGCGGTCGCGAGAGTCTATCCGTACGTACGGTCGAAGATCGGGAGCGCGCGCGGTGCTCACATCATCTTTAGGGACCAAAGGCCCGGCAAGCAGGGTCGTTCGCCCGCCCGTCGGGCCTCCCGGTGGGCGGAGGATGGACCCTACGCCCAACGGGTCTGGCAGGAATCCGGAGGGTGAGGGACATGGCCTCGCTGCGGGGTCCGGGCCGCGCTTTCCCCTGATGCGGCCCGTACTTGGAGACCGTGTCCTCGTCGGGGGAAGCGGCTTGTCCCCCCGATCGCCGCTTCCCCCGTACCAAACGCCGGAGCCCCGGCTTCGAGCCCGTTCGATCACGGGTTCGGAGCCGGGGCTTTTCGGTGCCCGTGCGCCGCGCGCGCGGGCGCGGGGGGAGCGCGACGGCCACGGGCTGGCCTGGGGGCGCAGTCGGGGTGCTCGGTCGGGGGCTTCAGGGGGCCGGGCGGTCTTCTCCCGTCGCCGCGCCGCCGTCCTCGGTGCGGCACTCACCCCGCTGCCCGCCGCCCGGCTGACGGGGCATCCGCGCGGAGGGAGCCGGCACGGGAGCGGCGACCGGGACGGGTGGTGCCGCGCGCCCGGGGACCTCGCCGAGGGTCGCGTACAGCGGAATCGATTCGTTGAGCCCCGTGATGACGAAGGCCTTGCGGGCGAGCGGCGCCGGCACCACCACGTACAGATCCATTCCCTCGCGCCGCGTCCGCCGCCGGGTCTCCACCAGGACCGACAGGGCGGTCGCGGTGGCGAAGCGGGAGGCCGACAGATCGGCGATCAGCGCGTCGCAGGTATGCGCATGGGCCTCGATGATCCTTTGCAGTGCGGTGCGGAGACCGGGGGCGTTCTCGATGTCGACCACGTCGGGGAAGGCCACCACGCAATGGGCGGAGATGATCTGGGTGGGCACCTGCATGAGGTCCTCTTCAGGGTGCTGGTTCTGACCCGGAGAAGGCCGCTTTTTGACCTGGGGCGATTTCACCACAATCGCGCCCGGCGTGGGGGAAAGCCGGAATTTACCGTCAGGCGTGCCGGTCCCGGGAGTAAAATCCCCGCCCTTGTGGTGGATTTCGACCGCGGTACGACCGTGGAACGGTCGTACTCGGCGCCGCGTGAACGGAAGCCGAAACGAAGCCGCCGATCGGGGCGCGGGACCTCGCATCAAAGCAATCCTTTGATTCAATGTCGGAATCTGTTATTCGACTTATGGAGCGGGTCTCGGTAGCTTCGGGAGCGTCCGAATCCGGCCGACCGTGAGGCGGTAACACCATGCCGGGCGAGCGCCGAGCAGTGACTCCGTGGAAGTTCATGGCCGCGACGGCCCTGTTGTGGGGATCGGCCTTCCCGGCGATCCGCATCGCGCTGGAGGGGTACTCCCCAACGGCCATGGCGGTTCTGCGCCTTGTCTTCGCGCTCGTGCTCCTGCTGCCGTGCGTGTTCACCGGCCGCATCAGCCGACTGCGCCGGGGCGACCTGCTGCGCATGGCCGGCTTCGGTGTCACCGGCATGACGGCCTATCAGCTGCTCCTCTACGCCGGCGAACGGCACGTCGAGGGCGGCACGGCCGCGATGCTCGTGGCCACCTCGCCCGTCTTCGCCACGGCCCTCGGCATGCTCGTCCTGCGGGAGCGCCCCGGCTCCTGGGGCGTCGCCGGGCTCGTGGTGGCGCTGTCCGGCGCGCTCGTGGTGGCGACGGCCGGCGGCGACGGCGGCGGCTCGTACTCCGGCATGGCGATGATCGTCCTGGCCGCGGCGGCCCAGGCCACGTCCTTCATCCTGCAGAAGCCCCTGCTGCGCCGGTACTCGGGCATGGACTGCATCTTCTACGGCAGCCTCTTCGGCCTCGTCCCCCTGCTGGTCTTCACCCCGGACGCGGCGACCCAGCTCATCGCGGCCGACTGGCAGCAGACCGCCGCCGTCGTCTGGCTCGGCCTCGCCTGCACGGTCCTGGCCTTCTGCACCTGGTCCCGCGTCCTCGCGGCGGCCACGGCGTCGACCAGCTCCCTCGTCCTCTACGCGGTCCCCGTGGCGGCCCTCGCCCTGGACGCGGCCCTCCTCGGCGCCGTCCCGGGCCTGATGTCCGGCGTCGGCGGCCTGATCGTGCTGGCAGGAGTGGCCCTGGCCGCCTTCCGCCGCCCGGCACCCCCGACGCCGTCCCGAGCGGTCGCCTGCGGCGGTCCCTCCACGGACACGGACACGGACACGGCCGCGGACGGGGATACCGGCATCGACGCCGCCGAGCGGGAAGCGGTGCCGACGGGGGCACGCGGCTCTGCCGACCGCTGACCGGCCCGGCGCCCCGCCCGCAACGATCGAGTGAATCGGCCCCTCTGCTCCGCAGACGGGGCCGTCCGGGTGTCGGGCGCCCGACGCCCGTTGCGCCGACGTGTCGGCCGGTGGACGAGCAAAACACCCCTCCGACCGCGTTTCCGCAGGTCGGAGGGGTGTTCATGGCGGTAGCGGTGGGATTTGAACCCACGGTGGAGTTGCCCCCACACACGCTTTCGAGGCGTGCTCCTTAGGCCGCTCGGACACGCTACCGAGAGGAAGCTTAGCGGACAGTTGGCCGTGCTTTGTAATCGGCCTCCGTCAGGGGGCCCGCCGGGGGCCCGGGGTGGGGTCAGCGGGTGCGGAAGAAGTCCGTCAGGAGCGTCGCGCACTCGTCGGCGAGGACGCCGGTGATGACCTCGGGGCGGTGGTTCAGACGGCGGTCGCGGATGACGTCCCAGAGGGAGCCGGCCGCGCCGGCCTTCTCGTCGACCGCGCCGTAGACGACCCGGTCCAGGCGGGAGAGGACGATCGCGCCCGCGCACATCGTGCACGGCTCCAGGGTGACCACGAGCGTGCAGCCGGACAGGCGCCACTCGCCGACGGCGGCCGCGGCCTCGCGGATGGCGAGGACCTCCGCGTGGCCCGTCGGGTCGCCGGTGGCCTCGCGCTCGTTGCGGCCGCGGCCGATGACGGCGCCGTCCGGGTCCAGCACGATGGCGCCGACCGGCACGTCGCCGGTGGCGGGGGCCTGTGCGGCCTCCGCCAGCGCGGCCCGCATGGGGCCGCGCCACGGGTCGCGTACGGGGTCGTGCGGAGTGTTCTCGGCGGCTGCGCTCATGGCACCAGTGTGAGCGAGCGGGGCCCAGGCGGCCGTCAGCGGACGGCCTCCAGGACATCCGTGCAGCCGAGCATGTCGGCGATGTCGCCGAGCGCGTCCCCGCCGAGGGACTTCAGCTCCTTCTCGCTCATCCCGAGATCGGCCATGATCTCCGGGTCGCCCAGCGGACCGGCCGGCACCGGCTCGGCGTCGCCCGAGGCGTCGTCGTCCGCCGTGCCCTCCGGCTCGCCGTCCTCCGTGCCGTCGAGATCGACCAGGCTGTCGAGGTCGCTCTCCTCGCGGCCCAGCAGCTCGTCGGCGAGCATCGCGCCGTACGAGCTGCGGCTGGCCGCGACGGCGTCCGAGAGGTAGATGCGGGGGTCCTCCTCGCCATCCACCCGGACGAGACCGAACCAGGCGTCCTCCTGCTCGATGAACACCAGGACCGTGTCGTCGTCGACCGAGGCCTGCCGGGCCAGGTCGGCGAAGTCCGACAAGGTTTCCACGTTGTCGAGGTCTGTGTCGCTCGCTTGCCACCCGTCTTCGGTGCGCGCGAGCAGTGCGGCGAAGTACACCGTGACTCTCCCACTGGTCATAGGCGGTGCCGGGCCGGACGGGGACACCACCCCGCCCACTCGGAATCGTGGCAGAAACCCGGCCGTTGCGAGAGGTCTTCCGCGCTGCGTCGTGCAGCAGTCCGAAGAGATGTGGCTCACGTGGCCCGTACGGGCGCCGGTGCGTCGCCCGTACGCCTCACCTGGGAGCCCGGCCGTGTCGGGTGAGCCGCCCGCCCGTGTCGCGGGCCGTCCGGGGCTCTTTCCGTCACCAGTTCCGTCACCAGCGGAACGTCCGCATGCGCATCTGCTGCCGCATCCGCGCCGCCCGGGCCCGACGCGGCTGCACCCGGTCCCGCAGCTCCTTGGCCTCGTTCAGCTCGCGGAGGAACTGGGCGCGTCTGCGCCTGCGTTCCCCTTCGGTCTCCGAACCCTCCGCCCGGTCCAGGGGCTCTGTCGGTATCCCCGCCTCCCGGGCCTCCGGGGCCGGTTCGCGTCCGCGCTTGTCACGGTCAGCCATGGGCAGCACCACCTCGCGCCGAGGTCCTCGCCCGGAGCGTCAGTCCAGGCGTACGTGCCCACTTTCCCCCTTAGTGGTGGTTTGATGCCAGTGAGACGGCAGACCGTCGTCGGGCACCGGGCGGGCGCTGATGCCCGAAAGCTCGGTTAATGTCGATGTCATGCGGATCCACGTCGTCGACCACCCGCTGGTGGCGCACAAACTCACCACGCTGCGCGACAAGCGCACCGACTCCCCCACTTTCCGGCGTCTCAGCGACGAGCTGGTCACCCTGCTCGCCTACGAGGCGACGCGCGACGTGCGCACCGAGCAGGTCGACATCGAGTCCCCGGTCTGCGCCACCACCGGCGTGAAGCTGTCCCACCCGCGCCCGCTCGTGGTGCCGATCCTGCGTGCCGGGCTCGGCATGCTCGACGGCATGGTGCGGCTGCTGCCCACGGCCGAGGTCGGCTTCCTGGGCATGATCCGCAATGAGGAGACCCTCAAGGCGGAGACCTACGCGACGCGCATGCCCGACGACCTCTCGGGTCGCCAGGTGTACGTGCTCGACCCGATGCTCGCCACCGGCGGCACGCTCGTCGCCGCGATCAACGAGCTGATCGAGCGCGGCGCGGACGACGTCACCGCGATCACGCTGCTGGCCGCGCCCGAGGGCGTCGAGGTCATGGAGCGGGATCTGGCGGGCGCGCCGGTCACCGTCGTCACGGCGTCGGTGGACGAGCGGCTCAACGAGGCGGGCTACATCGTCCCGGGCCTCGGTGACGCGGGCGACCGCATGTACGGGACCGCCGCGGGCTGAGCGGTTCGCCGGGCCGCGTAGGCCTGCCTCTTCCGTGCCCCCGGGCCGTCTCGTTGCCGCTTGCGGCGGCGAGCGCCCTGCGGGCGCGTCCTCAAGCGCCGGACGGGCTGAATCAGCCCGCCCGGCGCTCAGCACTTCCGCGCGGACTGCGACGGCTTCGGCGGCGCGGTCAGTTCGGCCACGGCCCGCTCGGCGTCCGCCGGTGACGACAGCTGCTTGAAGGCCGTGCCCAGGATCAGATCGATGTCCGCGTCGTCGTGCCGGCCGGCCTTCGCCTCCGTGTCGGTGAGCTGGGCGCCCACGAGCTTCAGCGCGCCCTCGGAGTCCGGGCCGCCCAGCAGCAGCCCGGCCTTCGCGACCTTCTTGTCGTACGCGGCGGGGGCGTTCCCCACCTTGCCGATCTTGAAGCCGCGCTTCGCCAGCTCGTCCGCGGTGGTCTTGGCGAGACCGCCGCGCGGCGTGGCGTTGTAGACGTTGACGGTGATGTCGGAGGGCTTGGGGAGCGGCTTCGGGGCCGCGGGGGCGGTCGCCGCCCGTCCCGCCGTCCCGCCGTCGGCGGGCTTGCAGTCACCCTCGCCGCCCTTGGGGGCCGCGCGGGTCTCGGTGCTGCCGCCGCCGGAGAAGACGTCGACGAGCTGGATCGTGCCCCACCCGCCCAGACCGAGCACGACGGTCGCGGTGACCGCGGCGAGCACGATCCTGCGGCGGCTTCGAGGGCGGCGCATGTGCGGGAACCGGCTGCCCGTGATGCGGTACTTTCCGCCCATGCCGGGAGGGGTGAGCATGCTCATGGGCGCAGCGTAGTGCGGGCCGGAGCCGCTGCCTACTAGATGATCAACGGGTTGCGGGCACCCCAACCCAAAAGGGCCAATATCGGCCGGGGCGGGTGGTGGTGCGGGGGCGCTGCGGGCGGTGCTCAGCCCAGTTCGAGTACGCGGGCGTGCAGGACCTGGCGCTGCTGGAGCGCCGCGCGCACCGCGCGGTGCAGACCGTCCTCGAGATAGAGGTCGCCCTGCCACTTCACGACGTGGGCGAAGAGGTCGCCGTAGAACGTCGAGTCCTCCGCGAGCAGCGTCTCGAGGTCGAGCTGCTGCTTCGTGGTCACCAACTGGTCGAGGCGCACCGGGCGGGGGGCGACGTCCGCCCACTGCCGGGTGCTTTCCCGGCCGTGGTCGGGGTACGGCCGCCCGTTTCCGATGCGCTTGAAGATCACACGGAAAGCCTACCGGGCGACAGGCTCCGAGCGCAGCCATGGCGCGGTAGCGCGAAGGCGACAATCAGCCGCATACCGGGAGCGATGCAAGGGTCCACTTGTCTGACTGACAGCCCTTTTTCCTCGGATTCGGCGCGCCGGAAGGTTATGCACAGCCTGTGGACGGCGAATCGCGGGCTCCAGGGGTGGTGGGGCCTCACGCCTTCTTCGCGGCGGCGGCCCGTTTCATCTGCTGCTTGTAGGCGCGGACCTTCTCCAGCGACTCCGGGCCGGTGATGTCGGCCACCGAGCGGTGCGAGCCGTCCTCGCCGTAGGGGCCCGCCGCCTCCCGCCAGCCGTCCGGCGTCACCGTGAACTGCTTGCCCAGCAGCGCCAGGAAGATCTGGGACTTCTGCTTGCCGAAACCGGGCAGCTCGTTGAGCCGTTTCAGCAGTTCCCCGCCGGTGGCGGCGTCGCGCCAGACCGCGCTCGCGTCCCCGTCGTAGTGCTCGACGAGGTACTGGCACAGCTGCTGGACCCGCTTGGCCATGGAGGCCGGATAGCGGTGCACGGCCGGTTTCTCCGCGAACAGCGCCTCCAGCTCCTCGGGGTCCTTGGCGGCGATCTCCCGTGCGTCCAGGTCGTCGTGGCCCATCCGCCGCGCCACGGTGTACGGCCCGGTGAAGGCCCATTCCATGGGGACCTGCTGGTCCAGGAGCATCCCGACCAGGGCGGCCAGCGGGCTGCGGGAGAGCAGCTCGTCGGCTTCGGGCTGCTGCGCGAGCCGGAGCGAAGGAGACATGGGTCGATGATCCCCCGGGCCCCGGGCCGTCGCACGCGCTCGGCGCGGCGGACGACCGGCCGGGGGTGTCAGCCGGGCCGCGCGGGCGCGGAGGTAGTGGGACTCGGGGACGCTGAGGGTGTGCCCGGCCGCCCGGCGGTAGGCGGCCCTGGCGCCTTCGGTGTCCCCCGCCATCTCCAGCAGGTGGGCGCGTACGGCGTCGAGCCGGTGGTGGCCCGCCAAACGGTCCTCCAGGGCGTCGGCCTCGGCGAGACCGGCGCTCGGGCCGTGCACCATGGCGACGGCCACGGCCCTGCCGAGCTCGGCCATCGGGTCGGGTACGCGGCGCACGAGGACGTCGTAGAGGGCGAGGATCTGCGGCCAGTCGGTGTCCTCGGCGCGGGGTGCCTCGTCATGCAGCGCCGCGATCGCCGCCTGCAGCTGATAGGCGCCCGCGGGGCCCTGGGCCAGGGCCTCCTCCACCAGGGCGGTGCCCTCGGCGATGGCGCCGCGGTCCCAGCGGGTGCGGTCCTGCTCGTCGAGCGGGATCAGCTCGCCGTTCGGGCCGGTGCGGGCCGGACTGCGGGCTTCGGTGAGCAGCATGAGCGCCAGCAGCCCGGTCACCGCGCCCTCCCGGGGCAGCAGCCGGCGCACGGCCCTGGTCAGCCGGATCGCCTCGCGGGCGAGGTCCGCGCGGTGCAGTTCGGGGCCGGAGGTCGCCGTATAGCCCTCGTTGAAGATCAGGTAGAGGACCTGGAGCACGGCGGCGAGGCGCCGGTCGCGGTCCTCGGTGCCCGGCTGCCGGAAGGGCTGGCCCTTGATCTTCTGTTTCGCCCTGCTGATCCGCTGCGCCGTCGTCGCCTCCGGCACCAGCAGCGCGCGGGCGATCTCGGCCGTCGTCAGGCCGCCGACGGCGCGCAGCGTCAGGGCGATCTGCGCGGGTGGGCTGAGCGCGGGGTGGCAGCACAGGAACAGCAGGGTGAGCGTGTCGTCCTCGGACGGGGCGCGGCTCTCACCGGGCGGCGGGGCGGTGAAGGCGTCCCGGGGCATGAGCGCCGCGGCGCTCTCCTCGCGTCTGCGCCGGGCTGTGTCGGCGCGCAGCGCGTCCATGAGGCGCCGGGAGGCGACCCTGATCAGCCAGCCGCGCGGGTTGTCCGGCGGTCCGGTCTCCGGCCACTGCCGCGCGGCGGCGAGCAGCGCCTCCTGCACGGCGTCCTCGGCCGGACCGAAGTGACCGTAGCGGCGCACCACCGCGCCGAGGACCTGCGGTGCGTGCAGGCGCAGCAGGTCCTCGACCTCGGTCGTACGTCTCACCCCTAGCAACCGCTCTCGTCGATGGGACGGATCACCACCGGGTACACGGGGGCGCCCGCCGGGGCCGGGCACTGGGTGACGCGCGCGGCGATCTCGGTGACCCGGTCCAGGCTCGCGCAGTCGAGCACCCAGTACCCGGCGAGCAGTTCCTTGGTCTCGCCGTAGGGGCCGTCGGAGATCACCGGGCGGCCGTCCTCGCCCGCGGTCACCGTGCGGGTCCGGGCCGGCTCGACCAGGCCCTGGGCGTCCACGAGCTCGCCGGATTCGGCGAGCTCGTCATTGAGCTGTCCCATGAAGGCGAACATCGTCTGCACGTCCTTCTCGCTCCAGGCCGGGCTGTGCGCGGACTCCTTGCCGCGCATCGCCTCGTAGTCGGCCTGGGTTCCCTGCACCATCACCAGATACTTCATGACTTCGCTCCCTCGGCTGCCTCGTCACCTCGTGCGGGCGACTCTCACAGGGGACGTCGTGGCCGACGACGCGTTCTCGACACCTCGCTCGGCGCCTCGCGGAAAATTTCCCCGGAATCACTCTCCGGGACTACCGCGCAGTACGCAGGGGCCCGGCCGCTGACGTCTCGGCCCGGGGGGCTTCGAAGGGCTCGTAGGTAGAGTTGACGGGCGCCGACGGCCGGTCCGTACCCCCGAGCGCCCCCCCGCCCGGCCGCGTGCCGGGCCTCGCACGGCTTCCCCTCCGCCCGCCCCGGCCCCGCCGACGGGGTGCGCCCGAGCACGATGAGGTTTCTCCTCCCTTGCCCTCTCCCGCACTGTCCCCGGTCGCCCGGCTGCGCGCCGTCCGGCCGCCCCGGCTGTCCCGGAAGCTCCTGCGCACCGAGGTGCTGGCCGGTCTCGTGGTCGCGCTGGCGCTGATCCCCGAGGCGATCTCGTTCTCGGTGATCGCCGGGGTGGATCCGAGCGTCGGGCTGTTCGCCTCGTTCACCATGGCCGTCACAACGGCGGTGGTCGGCGGGCGGCCCGCGATGATCTCGGCGGCGACCGGGGCCGTCGCCCTGGTCATCGCCCCGCTCAACCGCGAGCACGGTCTCGGGTATCTGATCGCCTGTGTCGTCCTCGCCGGTGTCTTCCAGATCGCGCTCGGCGCGCTGGGGGTCGCGAAGCTGATGCGGTTCGTGCCGCGCAGCGTGATGGTCGGCTTCGTCAACGCCCTCGCGATCCTGGTCTTCCTGGCCCAGGTGCCCGAGCTGCGGGATGTGCCCTGGGCCGTCTATCCGCTGGTCGTCGCCGGTATCGCGCTGATGGTGGGCTTCCCGAGGATCACTCGCTCGGTGCCCGCGCCGCTGGTGTCCGTCGTCATCCTCACCGTCATCACCGTGGCCGCCGGGATCGCGGTGCCGACCGTGGGCGACCGGGGTGACCTGCCCTCCTCGCTGCCGGTGCCGGGCCTGCCCGACGTGCCGTTCACGCTCCAGACGCTGACGACCGTCGCCCCCTACGCGCTGGCGATGGCGCTGGTCGGGCTGATGGAGTCGCTGCTGACCGCGAAGCTGGTCGACGACATCACCGACACCCGCTCCGACAAGAAGCGCGAATCGATCGGCCAGGGCATCGCCAACATCGTCACCGGTCTGCTCGGTGGCATGGGCGGCTGCGCGGTGATCGGCCAGACCATGATCAACGTACGGGTGTCCGGGGCCCGCACCCGGCTGTCGACGTTCCTCGCGGGCGCGTTCCTGCTGGTGCTGTGCGTGGTCTTCGGCCCGGTCGTCTCCGACATCCCCATGGCCGCTCTCGTCGCCGTCATGATCATGGTGTCGGTCGCCGCGTTCGACTGGCACTCCATCGCGCCGCGGACGCTGCGGCGCATGCCCGCCGGGGAGATCGCCGTCATGGTGATCACGGTCGGCTGTGTGGTCGCGACCCACAACCTCGCCATCGGTGTGGTCGTCGGCACGATCACCGCCATGGTCATCTTCGCCAAGCGTGTCGCCCACGTCGCGGACGTCACCTCGGTCACCGACCCCGACGGCCGCCGGGTCGTCTACGCGGTGACCGGCGCGCTCTTCTTCGCCTCCGCGAACGAGCTGGCCGCTCGCTTCGACTACGCCGGTGACCCGGACGAGGTCGTCATCGACCTCACCGGCGCCCGCATATGGGACGCGTCCTCCGTGGCCGCGCTGGACGCCGTCACCGCCAAGTACGCGCAGCGGGGCAAGACCGCCCGGATCACCGGGCTGGACGAACACAGCGCCAGGCTCCACGGCACGCTCAGCGGAGAGCTCGCCGCGACCGGCTGAGAAGTGGCCGACGGGCGGCGCGGCGGCGCCGCCCGTGCTCGTCCGGCGCCCATGTCCAGGGCAATTGGATAGAAATTCCGCCGGGGGAGCGCGAAAACCTGTCATGGTGACGGTAGACATGGACTTTGTGCGGGGCTAGGCTTTTTCCTGTAACCGGTGTGAGCATCACCGGCACCGGCAGTGAAGCGCCGGAGGCGGGACGTACGCCGCCCTCCTGGGTCGACACAAAACGGTGGAATTCGGCGCACATCGCCGACGGGTGGTGCTCAAAAACGCCTCGGGATCCCGGTGCCACACACGGCGCCGGGGGCTTCGGCGCGTCCCAGAAAAGGTGCGAATGCCCCCAGAGAATCAACCGTCCGCCACCGATCGACTCGACGACGACGACTACCCCGCCTACACGATGGGGCGTGCCGCGGAGATGATCGGGGCCACGCCCGGCTTCCTCCGGGCCATCGGGGAGGTCGGGCTGATCACCCCCCTGCGCTCCGAGGGCGGCCACCGCCGCTACTCCCGCTATCAGCTACGTGTCGCCGCCCGGGCCCGGGAGCTCGTCGACAGCGGCACCCCGATCGAGGCCGCCTGCCGCATCGTGATCCTCGAGGACCAGCTCGAGGACGCCCTCCGGATCAACGAGAAGCTGCGTCGGCCCGGCCCCGACGACCCCGCCCCCGGGGAACCGGACGAGGTCGGCGGCTGACGCGGGACATCCGACGCTCGGGCACCCGAGGCGCGCACCGTGCGGACGGCCGGGACGCCGAATATCTATTGCCGCAGCCATAGAAATCAGTGCAATGCGCGGTAAGGATTTATGGCGCAGCGGGCGGAGTGAAATTACTTCCCGTGCCCGACCGCTCGCAGCGTGCTAGTCTGGATTCCAGTTGCAGTTGTGGTTACCCAAGGACTTCAAGTGCGCTTCCCGGCATTCCATGCCGGAGAGTGCTCTTTCGTATTTCCGGTGCTTTCCGGCCGGGGCGATCATCACAGCGACACGAGGGCCGCACAGTGCGGACCTCGGGCATTTTGCCCCGAAGGAGATATGACATGGCTACTGGCACCGTGAAGTGGTTCAACGCGGAAAAGGGCTTCGGCTTCATCGAGCAGGAGGGTGGCGGCCCGGACGTGTTCGCCCACTACTCGAACATCGCCACCCAGGGCTTCCGTGAGCTCCAGGAGGGCCAGAAGGTGAACTTCGACGTCACGCAGGGCCAGAAGGGCCCGCAGGCGGAGAACATCGTCCCCGCCTAAGCGCGCTGACGCATGACGTAGCTGGGGCCCGCACCTTGGGTGCGGGCCCCAGCTCGTTGCTTTTTCAGGGGTCCCCCGCGGTGCGCCGCACGGGCAACCCCCTTTTCCCGGATCATGGCGGACAAACCGCCCCGTGACTCCGGCCGCACAGACCGCCCATGGCTTCGCCGTACGGCGCACAGCCGGGCGCACGCCGGTCCCGACCCAGGCGACCGGCTTCGATTTCGTCTTTTCTTCGGTTCGTTCTTGCGATCTCTGAGCGGCTCATCGCAGGCCGCCGGGAATTCCTCGATACGTGCCGTATCGAGGAAGGTTCCACTTGAACCGCACAACCCGTTCGAACGACCGTTACGCCCGCTCCGGCAAGGGCGGCTCCGCAGGCTCCGGCCGCGGTTTCCGCGAGCAGGCCCAGGGCCGGTCGGGTGGCCAGGGCCGCGCACAGTCGTCCGGCCGCTCCGGTGGCTACGGGCGGCGCCCCGCCGCACGGCAGGGGGAGTTCGCCCTGCCGGTGACCATCACCCCGGCGCTGCCCCCCGTCGAGGCGTTCGCCGAGCTCGGCCTGCCCGCCGAGCTGCTGACGACGCTCACCGGCCTCGGTGTGACCGAGCCCTTCCCCATCCAGGCGGCGACGTTGCCGAACTCGTTGGCGGGTCGGGATGTCCTGGGTCGTGGCCGGACGGGTTCGGGTAAGACGTTGGCGTTCGGGCTGGCGTTGCTGGCCCGTACCGCCGGGTTGCGTGCCGAGCCCAGGCAGCCGGTGGCGTTGGTGCTGGTGCCGACCCGGGAGCTGGCGCAGCAGGTCACCGACGCGCTCACCCCCTACGCCCGGGCGTTGAAGCTGCGCATGGCGACGGTGGTGGGTGGCATGTCGATCGGTCGTCAGGCCGGTGCGCTGCGCGGTGGCAGTGAGGTCGTCGTGGCGACGCCGGGGCGGCTGAAGGATCTCATCGAGCGTGGTGACTGCCGGCTGGACCGGGTGAACATCACCGTGCTGGACGAGGCCGACCAGATGGCCGACATGGGCTTCATGCCCCAGGTCACCGAGCTCCTGGACCAGGTGCGTCCCGAGGGTCAGCGGATGCTGTTCTCCGCCACCTTGGACCGCAACGTCGATCTCCTGGTCCGCCGCTACCTCCACGACCCCGTCGTCCACTCCGTCGATCCTTCCGCCGGTGCGGTCACCACGATGGAGCACCACGTCCTGCACGTGCACGGTGCGGACAAGTACGCCACGACCACGGAGATCGCCGCCCGCGACGGGCGGGTGATCATGTTCCTGGACACCAAGCACGCCGTGGACCAGCTCACCACCCACCTCCTGAACTCCGGAGTACGGGCCGCGGCCCTGCACGGGGGGAAGTCCCAGCCCCAGCGCACCCGGACCCTCGCCCAGTTCAAGACCGGGCACGTCACGGCGCTGGTGGCCACGAATGTCGCCGCCCGTGGCATCCACGTCGACAATCTCGACCTCGTCGTCAACGTCGACCCGCCCAGCGACCACAAGGACTACCTCCACCGCGGCGGCCGCACCGCCCGCGCCGGAGAATCCGGCAGCGTCGTCACCCTCGTCCTCCCCAACCAGCGCCGTGACATGACCCGCCTCATGGCCGACGCCGGCATCACCCCGCACATCGCCCAGGTCCGCTCGGGTGAGGCCGAACTGACCCGCATCACCGGTGCCCAGGCACCCTCGGGCGTCCCCGTCACCATCTCCGCGCCGGTGGCCGAGCGCCCCAAGCGCGGCTCGGCGCGCGGCCAGCGCAGCCGTCCGGCCCAGGCGCGCCGCTCCGCCGCCTCCGCCTCCGCGCGGGAGCGCTCCGGCGGCGCCGCCCAGCGCCGCACCCCGCCCCGTAACGCCGCCTGATCCCCCCCGGTCCGCATCCGCTACCGGTCTTCCCTCCCACCCTGTTGAGGCACTATGCGCTGCGTCATCGCCCGCTTCCCCTTCGACCTGGTCAAGAGTGAGGTCGAGCATTCGATGAAGGGCGTCAAGCCCGAACCCGTCACGGGTCCGTCCGTGACCATCGGCCGCCGCACCTACCCCGTCAAGCAGGTGGGGGAAGTGATCACCCGGCAGGACCGGCGTGACTTCACCGCGGGCGAGGTGACCCGGGCGCTGACCCGTCTGGGCTTCACCTGCAACGACGTCCCCGCGCCGGCGCCCGCCGTCGCCCCGACCCCGTTCGAGACGGCGTCGGCTCTGCTCGGCGCGCCGCCGGTCGGCTGACGGCCGGACTCGTCACCACCGCCCCGGCTCGCACGGGGTGAAGGAGAATTCGCGGAGTACGTCCGGGGGTTCGCGGCCCGGGGAAGCGGCACGCCGTCCCCGGGCAGCGGCATGTCCGATGCCGACAGTGTCTTGAGGGCCCCGGCCGGTTCCACCGGCCGGGGCCCTTCGTCGTCCTCACAAACGTCACGCGGGCACTCTGGCGTCACGTCTCCCTCAGCTCTACCTTGACCGCGGTGGGGCACTCCCATCGAACGGCTTGCCATCTCCTCGTCCGATGACTTCAGACAAGAGGTGAGTCTTGTTCCTCCGCCGCAGACGCGTCCGTCGTTCAGGTCGGTTACGCGCGCTCAGCGTTCTCGCTCTGCTCCTCGGTGTCCTGGCCGCCGTCGCCGCCGGACCCGCACGGGCGATACCCGACACCGGCCCCCGGCCGCGACCGCCCCTCGTCCAGCCGATCGACCCACAGCGCTGGCGCAACCCCGACGACATGACCTGGGCCGAATACCGCCCGGTCCCCGGCACCGACTGGGCCAACCCCGACGTCAAGCCCACACAGCGCACGTTCAAGGGCGCCCTGGTGCTTCTGGACTACCCCGATGAGGAGTTCTCGGTCAGCAGGCCGCCCGGCTCCAACATCTTCGGCAACCCGCTGCCCGCCGCGTCGAACATCCCCCGCGCGCAAGTGCCCAGGTTCTACCAGGACTTCCTGAACAAGCCGGGCGCGCTCAACCGCGGGCACACCATCAACGAGTACTGGATGGAGGACTCCGGCGGCCGCGTCGGCGTCGACCTGACCGCCTTCGGCGTGTACCGCATGCCGTGGAAGTCCTACCAGTACGGCATCGAGCCCGGGATGAACCCCGGAGCCTGCCCGGTCGGGGACACCTGCGGCAAGGACATCCGCGCCGACGGCAAGCGCACCTGGGCCGCCGACGTGGGCGCCGACCGGGTCGACGACTTCGACTTCGTCTTCTACCTCACCGCCGGGGTCGACGAGTCCTCCGCCTGGCAGGAGTTCGGCCAGATGAAGTTCGCGTCCCCGCAGGACGTGCCGGCCACCTGGGGGCCGCCGTCCCCCGTCCCCGGCGGCGGGAACGCGGCCCGCACCCGCTATGTGCCGTGGACGTCCTGGCAGGCGGCGGCCCGTATCTGGCCCAACGCGGCGAACGGGTCCTCCACCCAGGCCGAGAGTTCCGGCATGGCCACGTTCGCCCATGAACTCAGCCACATCCTGGGCATCGGGGACAACTACAACAACCCCTACGGCCAGCCCTTGAGCCGTGCCTACACCGGCATCTGGGGCATGCTCTCGCGAGGTTCGTTCAACGGCCCCGGCGGCCCGCACACCCGCTGGCAGGTGCCCGCCGCGGCCGGCGGCTCGATGGGCGCCCAGCACGTCCTGCGCGACAAGCTCAAACTCGGCATCGTCGACGAGAAGAACGTCCTGCGGCTGGACCGCGACGCCCTGAAGAACTCCGGCCTCGTCGTCGCCCGCGTCACCGCCCGTTCCGCGCCGCCCGGCGAGAAGGGGCTCACCGGCGTCAACATCACCATGCGCCGCGATCTCTCCCCGGCCTGCGACCGGGCCACCGACCCGCTCTGCGACGGCGGCGGCTACGAGAACTACACCGTCGAAGTCGTCGACCGCATGGGCATGGACTCGTTCACCCCCGACAGCGGGGTGCTGCTGAGCAAGACCAAGAACGCGGACCGGGCCCCGTTCGTCTGGGCGGTCGACGCGCACCCGGAGGACATCGACCTGGTGGACTTCACTCGCCCCGACGGCACCCCGCAGAAGATCACCATGGGCGACTACCGGCAGCTCAGCGACGCGCTCTTCCACGCGGGAGCCGACTCCGGCAGCTCCTACGAGTACGTCGACGAGGCCAACCGGCTGCACTTCTACATCCTCGACGTGCGGCGCGACGCCTCCGGAGTGCTCTCCTACGACGTCGGTGTGAAGTCCCTGGACGGCGCGGGACCGCAGCAGCGCGGGATCGCGCTCGGCCGGGGCACGGCGAAGGGCGATCCCGCGAACGGCCGGGCCATGTGCACCTTCGACCTCCGCAACACCGGGCGCGCCACCTCCGACGATCCCCGGCTGTCCTTTGACGTCTACCGGCTGTCGGCCACGGCCTCCGGGCGTGGCTGGTCCGCCTGGCTCCCCAACCGGCTCACCACCGCCGCGGCCGGAGCCACGGTCCCCGTCGGCGTCGCCGTGACCGCGAAGCCGGGGGCCGAACGGAACGGCAAGGTCGTCCTCACCGCCCGTTCGGAGAGCGACCCCCGCAGGACGGCCACGGCCACCTGCACGCCGGGCCGGTAAGGGGAGAAGACCCGTGCACCCAGGGCGAGCCCTAGGGCCGCTGCCCGAAGTGCACGGTCTTCGCGGTCAGCAGGAACAGGTCCTCGCGCCGGTCGACGCCCGCCGGGTCGGCCGGGTCGAGCAGCCGGTCCAGCGTCGCCAGGTCCTCCGCGTCCAAGAGCTCGTCGAACATCTTGCGCTGGCGCTCCAGCATGCTCCGCACCGACTTCCGCGGTCCGTCGGCCAGCGGAGCGGGGTGGTCCACGAGGAACGTCCGGCTGCGGACCCCGGTGAGTCCCGCGGCCCGCAGCATGCCGGGCCAGTCCTCGACCACCGCCACCGATCCGGGCAGCTCCTCGCGCATGCGGTTGAACCGTTCCGCCATCTTCACGTCCAGCCGGGACTGCAGCCCCGGACGGCCGAAGCCCAGGTCGCGTGGGAGCTGGCGGGTCGGCAGGCCGCCCTCGACGACGGCCAGCACACCGCCGGGCTCGAGGAGCCCGGCCAGCCGGTCCAGCGCTCCCTGCTGGTCGCCGACGTGATGCACGACCTGCCCCGACCACACCAGGTCCGCCGTGCCCACGTCGGCGAGGCCCTCGGGGAACTCGGCCACCTGGGTCCGCAGTTCGACACCGAGCCGCTCGGCCCGTTCCCGGGCGCGGGCCAGCAGCTCCGGCGATCCGTCCACGGCGGTGACCTCGGCCCGGGGGAAGCGTGCGGCCATCCGGCAGGCAGCGACCCCGGGGCCGCTGCCGATGTCCAGGATCCGGCGCGGCGCGAGGTCCCCCAGCTCCTCCAGGGCCTGGCGTACGTAGGGGCTGTGGGTCTCGCCCTCGAGCTCCAGCAGATCGGCCATCGCGGCCCAGTCGAAGTCCTTGTCGCTCATCGCGCGTACTCCCTCAGCTCTTCCTCGATCATGTCCATGTTCACCGCGAGGGCCGCCTTCGCCCCTGCCGCCGCCGCGACCACCACGTGGGCGCCGGAGTCCACCACGTTGCCGACCGCCCACACCCCGGGCACGCCGGTCAGCCCGCTCGCGTCCACCCGGGTCCGCCCGTCGTCCTCCCGCACACAGCCCAGGCCGTCGAGCAGCGCGTCACGGGGCACGGGCCGGGTGGGCACGAACAGCGCGGACAGCGCCACGACCGTCCCGTCCGCCAGCCGCACGCCCCGCAGTTGGTCGTCCTCGACGACCAGGCCGTCGGCCTTGCCGCTCACGATCCGTACGCCGCGAGCGGTCAGCCGGGCGCGGGTCGCGTCGTCCGGCTGACCGCCGTCGGCGAAGTACGTCACGTCGTCCGACAACTGCCGGACCAGCAACGCCTGGTGCACGGCTCCGGGCTGCCACCCGAGCACCCCGAGCGGCCGGTCGCGCACCTCCCAGCCGTGGCAGTACGGGCAGTGCAGCACGTCCCGGGCCCAGCGTTCCCGCAGGCCGGGGAGGTCGGGCAGGGCGTCGCGCAGCCCGGTCGCGACGATCACCCGGCGGGCCCGGACGAGCGTGCGGTCGGCCAGCTCGGCCTCGAAACCGATCGTCCGGCCGTCACCGCGCCGCACCGCGCGCACCTCGCCCGTGCGGACCCGTCCGCCGTACCGCTCGACCTCGGCCCGCCCGGCGGCCAGCAGCTCCGCCGGTGGGGTGCCGTCCCGCGAGACGAAGCCGTGCACATGCGGGGCCGGCGCGTTCCGCGGTGTGCCGGAGTCGATCACCAGCACCCGGCGGCGGGCCCTGGCGAGGACGAGCGCGGCGTTCAGCCCGCCGGCCCCGCCACCGATGACCAGTACGTCTTCCACTTCTTCTGCCATGGTCGGCCACCTCCTGACGCCGACCCTGCGCCCTGTCCCGCACGATTGACAAACCTTGTTGCCATTCCTGCAATAGGGGAATGGAAGACGTGCTCGCGGCCGTTGGAACGCGGCTCAAACACATCCGCCGGCAGCGCAACTGCACCCTCGCGGCGCTGTCGCAGACCACCGGCATCTCGGTCAGCACCCTGTCCCGGCTGGAGTCCGGGCAGCGGAAGCCGAGCCTGGAGCTGCTGCTGCCGATCGCGCACGCCCACCAGGTGCCGCTGGACGAGCTGGTCGGCGCACCGCCCGTCGGCGACCCGCGCGTGCGGCTGAAGCCGATCCGGCGCGGTGACTCGACGGTGGTGCCGCTGACCCGGCAGCCCGGCGGTCTCCAGGCGTTCAAGATGGTCATCGCCGCCGCCCGCAGCACGCCCGAGCCGCGGACGCACGAGGGGTACGAATGGCTCTACGTGCTCAGCGGGAAGCTGCGCCTCGTGCTCGCCGAGCACGACACGGTGCTCACGGCGGGGGAGGTCGCGGAGTTCGACACCCGGCTGCCGCACTGGTTCGGGAGCACCGGGGAGGCGCCGGTGGAGATCATCAGCCTGTTCGGGCCGCAGGGCGAACGGATGCACGTCCGCGCGAAGCCCCAGGGCGCCTGACGGCCCGGTCGTCGCGGCGGGGGGCCCGGGCCGTCGCCGCGCTGAGGCCCCAGGCCGGGGAGTTGGGGGCGTTGCCCGGGGAGTTGGGGCGTCCGGGGGATACGGCCGCCGCGCCGCGGCCCGCCGGTGATCGCGAGCCATACCCTCAAAGCGCCCATTTCGGGCTCTCGCGCATCCTCACACCACCGGTGGAGTCCGTATGTCACCAGCCGCCACGCGACGCCGGAGCCGACGGCGCGTCCTCAGCACCCTGAGCCTCCTGCTGGCCGGCAGCATCACCGCGACCGGCCTCGCCCAGGCGACACCCGCCCCGTCGGGGAAGCACCACGACCTCGACCCCCGTATCGCCTCGATCATGGACAAGCCGTCCTACCGGCACGCCCGGTGGGGGCTGTTCCAGCAGGACCCGGAGAGCGGCGAGGTGACGCACTCCCGCAACGCCGACCAGTTCTTCATCCCCGGCTCCGCCGCCAAGCTCTTCAGCGTCAGCGGCGCCTGGAGCACCCTCGGCAGCGGGCACCGCTTCGTCACGCCCGTGCACGCCGTGGGCAAGCGCCGGGGGTCGACCCTGAAGGGCGATTTGGACCTGGTCGCCCAGGGCGATCTGACCCTCGGCGGCAGAACACGCGCGAACGGCAGCGTCGCCTACACCGACATCGACCACACCTACGCCAATGACGTTCCGGGCGCGACGCTCACCCGGCAGAATCCGCTGGCCGGCATCAACCGGCTGGCCCGGCAGGTGCGCGCCTCGGGCATCCGGCACGTCGACGGCGATGTGGTCGTCGACCCCCGGCTGTTCCGCCCGGACGTCACGCTCGACCCGACGCCCCGGCCGCTGATCATCAATGACAACGTCATCGATCTGCTGACCACTCCGGGCCGCCGCGCCGGTCAGCCCGCCCGTCTCGACTGGCGTCCGAAGGTCGCGCCCTACCGCGTGACGTCCACCGTTAAGACGGTGGCGGCGGGTAAACCCACTCACATCAACGTGCGGACCTCCGCCGACGGCACCCGCATCCGGCTGTCCGGCACCATCGCCGCCCGCTCCGCCCCGGTCCTGCGGGTGTCGGACATCAAGGACCCGAACGCCTTCGGCCGTACCGCCCTGATCCAGGCACTGGAACGGGCCGGGGTGCAGGTCCGCGCGAAGACCGTCGGCCCCAACCCGACGGGCAGACTGCCGCACTCCTACCGGGGCGCGCCCAAGGTGGCCCGGTACACCTCCCCGCCCTTCGCGCAGTACGCCCGGCTCATCTTCAAGGTCAGCCACAACCTCGGGGCGAACCTCGGGATCTGCCTGATGGCCGTGCACGCGGGCAGCACCGACTGCCAGGACGGATTCCCCGTGCTCGCGAAGTTCCTGGACCGTGCCCATGTGGACCGCAAGGCGGTGCAACTGGCCGACGGCCGGGGCGGAAACCCCAACGACCGCGCCACGCCCCGCGCGCTCACGCAGATCCTGACGTACTGGCAGCACACGTCCCAGGCGAAGCGGTTCCGCGAGGCACTGCCCGTTCTCGGTGTCGACGGATCCCTCGCGGACAACTGCCGGCGCTGCCCCGCCCGGGGCAAGGTCTTCGCCAAGCCGGGCACCTTCGCGGGTGCCGACGAGCTGAACAACCGCGTGGCCGTGGGCGGGGACACCCTTGCCGGGTATCTCGAGACGCGCCCGGGCCACTACGACGTGTTCTTCGTCGGGGCGAACGGCGCCTCGGCCCGCGACGTCCAGGGCCTCCTCGGCATCCTGAACGACATGGCCGACATCGCCGCGTACCTCCAGCGGAACGCGGCGAGACGGCGCTGAGCGGTCAGTGGTGGGTGGTGTCGAGCCCCGCGGCCCGACGCCACCCACCACCGGCTACCGCGCCACGAACTGCGTCAGGATGGCCTGCACCTCGTAGATGTCGACGCCCTTGGTGAAGGTCTTCTGGATCGGGGTGGGGCTGCCGGACAGCCAGATCTTCAGCTCCGCGTCGAGATCGAAGTGACCGGCGGTCTCCACCGCGAAGTGCGTGATGCTCCGGTAGGGGATGGAGTGGTACTCCACCTTCTTGCCGGTGATCCCTTGCTTGTCGACGAGGACGAGCCGACGGTCGGTGAAGAGCATGGTGTCGCGAATCAGCAGGTAGGCGGCGTGCACCTGCTCGCCGTGCCCCAGGAGCCGCGCGTAGTCCTGCTGCGCCGACACCGGATCGACCGTGTGCGCGTTCCCGAACAGACCCATGTCGGCCCCCCATTTATCGAACTCGACTGTCTCAACACTGTATAGGGCGCTTTGGCACGGAGGATCCCCGCGCCGAAGCACGCTGCCCGGCAGCGGTGTTCAGCACGCCACGGACACCTCGGCGCGCTCGGCGGTGGCGCCGGCCGCGCCCGCCCCGCCGCCCGCCCGGGACCGCAGGCCGAAGGCGCCGACGAGCGCGGCCAGCAGGGCCGCGGCGAGCGGTGCGGACGAGCGCGGGTCCCGTTCGAGGACGCCGAGCCCATCGGCTACGGCCTGGTGTGGCGGGCCGCGGACAACACGACCGCGGTCCGGGCCTTCGCCCGGGCGGCGCTGAAGGCGGCGACGGGGGCGTAGCGCGGGGGCCCGGCGCCCGGGCCCCCGCGGCTCAGGCGTCGGGGGAGGCCTGGACCCACTCGACGAGCTGGATGACGACGCCGTTGGGGTCGGTCATCTGGAACAGGCGCTCGCCCCAGGGCTCTTCGCGCAGCGGCATGGTGATGGGTGCGCCCTCGCTCCGCAGGCGTTCCTCCTCCGCCGCGAGGTCGCTGACCGTGAAGGCGACGATCAGCCCGGACGCGTGCTGGTCGCGCTGCTCGGCCGGGAGGATCTCCATGCCCTTGCGGAGCAGGACGATGTCGACGGCCGCGTCGTCACGGGTCAGGGACGCGAAGCCGTCGTCGGCCATGGCCACCCGGTAGCCGAGGTGACTGGTGAAGAAGTCACGGGAGGCGTCCACATCGGCGACGGTCAGGGAAAGGGTGGAAACGGAGACGTTCACGGCAGCTCCTCGGCGGGGGGTGGTGTGCGGGGCGCGGGGGCGGGGTCAGTAGGTGCGGCGCGGTGCCTGGTGCTGCGCACGGACGGCGGTCCTACGGCCGGTGCGGGGCAGCTCGCGGGTCAGGCGGCGGGTGGTGGCGGCCGGGCCGGTGCCCTGGGCGGCGGCGAGCTTGGCGGTGTTGATCTTTCGCATACGGACTCTCTTTCGCTGAGGCGATTTTTGCGACGGACGTAACTTTATGCACGCTGCGCAAGATCCGTCAAGCATAATTTTGCTACGGATGTAAGATTGCTCCATGGGTATCGAGACACCGGGACTCCGTGAGTCCAAGAAGCAGGAGACCAGGCAGCTGATCTCCGACCACGCCACCCGCCTCTTCATCGAGGAGGGCTTCGAGCGGACGACCATCGCCGAGATCGCTGCGGCGGCCCGGGTCGCCAAGAAGACGGTCACCAACTACTTCCCGCGCAAGGAGGACCTGGCCCTCGACCACCACGAGCAGTTCACCGCGAGCCTGGCCCGCGCCGTCGCCGACCGGGCCGACGGCGAGTCCGCCCTCGCCGCGCTGCGCCGGGAGTTCGACACCGCGCTCGAGCGGCGCGACCCCGTCGCGGGCTTCGCCGGGCCGGAGTTCGCCCGCATGATCGCCGACAGCCCCACCCTCACCGCCCGGCTGCGCGACCTCCACGACCAGCGGGAGGAAGCCCTCGCCGCGGTCCTCGCGGAGGCCGCCCCCGACGCGGACCCGGCCATCGCCCCCCGCGCCGCCGCGGCCCTGCTCGCGGCCGCCCAGCGGCTGCTGTTCCAGCGCATCCAGGAACTCACCCTGGTCGGCCACTCCAACGACAGCATCGCCGCCACGGTGGCCCCGGAGGCGGCGCACGTCTTCGACCTCCTCGCCGCTTCGCTCGGCGACTTCCCCGCGGCGGCGGCCTGACGGCGGCGCCCCTGGGGCGGGCACCCACGCAGACGGGCACACACGAGGGCCCCGGCCGGGTTTCCGGTCGGGGCCTGGAGTCGCTCGGGGGGCATCGGCGTGAAGGACCGGCCTCCGGCTAGAGCGCGAGGAGGGCCATGACGAGGGCCGAGCCGAGGGTCGCGAGCGGAAAGCGGACCAGGACCAGGGGGCGGAGCCAGGCGGGGAAGCCGCTGTCCGCGGCGGCGATCAGGGCCCGGGCGTCGATGGTCCGTGCGGCCGGCTCGGCGGAACGGGCGAAGGCGGCCCGGGTGTAGGCGGTGGCGAAGACCTGGCCGGCGGTGATGAAGCCGACGCCGAGGAAGACCAGCGGCTCGACGATCCAGGACAGCAGACGTCCGGTGGGGCTTCCGGCGAGATTGAGGCCCCCGAGCACGGTGAGGATCACGCCGATGGTGAGGGCGAGCGCGAACTCCCAGGGCTTCTCGCGGAAGGCGATGCCGTGCCGGGCGAGGACGCCGGGCGTGTGGCCCTGGCGCCGTATCTCGGCTTCGGCGGCGTCCTGGGCGGCGCCGCCGCGGAACCAGACGACGACGGGGATGACGAAGAAGGTCGCGGCGAGGAGGAGCTGAAGGACGGCGGCGAGGGTGGCGGCGAGCGGCACGGTATTCCTCCGAGGGGCGGGGTCGGGGGCGATCGGGTCGGGGCGGGGCGGGCGGAGGTGTCAGACAAGAGCCGCGCCGGTCAGCGCGAGGGCGGAGCCGGCGAAGACGACCGTGTGACGGACGTTCTGCAGGACGCGGGTCCAGGCGGGGAAGGCGCCCTCCGCGGCCTTGAGGAAGGCGGCGACGTCGACCCGCAGCAGCTCGGGGTCGCCCTTGCGGCGGAAGGCGGCCTGGACGGACTTCACGGCGCCGAGCTGGCTCTGCAGGATGGCGATGTTCGCGAGGAGCGCGATCGAGGAGAAGACCCAGGTCAGGGTCGTGCCCCAGGGGTTGCCGGCCAGGTTGAGGACGGCCGTGGTGAGCGCCGCGGCGGCGAACCCCCCGGGCGCCCACCACTCGTGGCCGCTCGCGTCGAAGCGCAGCCTGTTCTCCTCCAGGACGGCCGGGCGGATGCCCTGGCGCTCCAGCTCGGCGACGGCCGCCGCCTTGGCGACGCCGCCGAAGCGGTGCCGCAGGAGGGGGATGGAGGCGAAGGCGGCGGCGACGAGGATCTGGGCGACGGCGGTGAGCGTGTTCACGGGACTTCTCCTTCTCGGGGGCGGGCCGGTTCTCGGCGGCCTCTTCGCGGCTCGGCGACTTTTACTTAGTTCAAGTCTCGACGTGGAGAACAGTAGAGCCGGACTTGAACAATGTGCAAGTCCCCTCGTGAACTTTGTGCAAGTCGCGTCGTGGGTGACTTATCGTGAGCGCATGCCACGCGACACGCTGACCCGGGAACAGATCGTCCGAACCGCCGTCGAGCTGCTCGACTCGGACGGGCTGGAAGGCCTCAACATGCGCAGCCTCGGCCAGCGCCTGAGCTCGGCCGCCACCGCCGTCTACTGGCACGTCAAGAACAAGGACAACCTCGTCACGCTCGCCGGCGACCAGGTCTGGGACGAGATCCGGCTGCCCGATCTCGACGTCGTCGACTGGCGGACGGCGGCCACCGGCATGGCCACCGACCTGTACGCGATGTTCACCCGGCACCCCTGGCTCGTGCAGGCCTTCGCGACCCATCTCTTCCACGGCGAGGGCAAGTCCCGCCACGACGACCACAACCTCGCCGTCTACGAGAAGGCCGGCTTCGTCGGCCCCGAGGCCGACCGGGCCGCCGCCGCTGTCTTCACCTACGTCCTCGGCAACGCCTCGGGCGCCGCCGCCGCGGCCTCGCTGACCCGCAGGATCGAGCGCGAGGGCGGCGACGCCGAGGAGGTCTTCGAAACCACGATGAAGGAGGCGGCCGAGGTCGCCTCCCGCTTCCCGCGCCTGCGGACCCGTATCGACTCCACCGACTACGCCGAAGCCCCGGACGACACCTTCGCCTTCGGCCTCCAGTCCCTCCTCGACGGCCTGGCGGCCCGTCTGCCCGGCACCACCGCCTGACGCGGGCGCCACTCGGGGTCGCCGCCCGACGGTCCGACGGGCCTTCTTGCACAGCGTTCAAGAAAGTACTTGCACAGCGTTCAACCCTTCCTCTAACGTCTCACTTGTACTTAGTGCAAGTCGTGGGGCGGTGTCACCGCTCCCGCTGCTGACGTGATGAATCGTGGAGGGGGAGAGCGGGATGACGCAGGGGACACAGCAGACGCTGTCGGAGTTCGTCGAGGCGGCGGCCGGGAAGTTCGGGGTGCCCGGGGTCGCCGTCGGGGTGTGGGCGGGCGGCCGGGAGATCTACGCGTGCCACGGCGTGACGAACGTCGACAGCCCGCTGCCCGTCGATCAGGACACGCTGTACACGCTGGGCTCGGTCACGAAGCCCTTCACGGCGACGGCGCTGATGCGTCTGGTCGCCGACGGGCGCGTCGAGCTGGACGCGCCGGTGCGCCGCTACGTCCCCGAACTGCTGCTCCGTGACGAGCGGGCCGCGGCGGAGATCACCGTCCTGCAGCTGCTCAACCACACCGCGGGGCTCGACTGGAGGATGAGCGTCGACACCGGCGAGGGCGACGACGCCCTGGCCGCGTACGTGGCGGAGATGTCCGGCGCGGAGTTGATCGCGCCGCCCGGCACCCGGGCCTCCTACAGCCAGATGGGCTTCAATCTGGCCGGGCGGATCCTGGAGAAGGTCACGGGCCTGACCTACGAGCAGGCCGTCGCCTCGCTGGTGCTGGAGCCGCTGGGGCTGTCGCACACGTCCTTCTCGACCTCCGACGCCCTGACCGGGCGGTTCGCGGTGGGGCACCACCTCACGGAGGACGGAGGGCTCGTCACCGCGCGGCGGTGGAAGGACAGCCGCGCCAACAACCCCGGCGGGGGCGGCGCGTCCTCCGTGGCGGACATGCTTCGCTGGGCGCGGTTCCATCTCGGCGACGGCCGCGCCCAGGACGGCACCCGGGTGCTGCCCGCCGAACTCCTGCGGCACATGCGGGAGCAGACGGTCGCACTGCGGGGCAGCTCGCTCTGCGACGCCTTCGGCATCAGCTGGTTCCTGCGTGACGTGGACGGCGTCCGTACCGTCGGCCACGGCGGGTCGGCCAACGGCCAGTTCGCCGAACTGCTCATCGTGCCCGAGCGTGACTTCGCCGTCGTCGCGCTGTCCAACGCGGGCCCGGACAGCGGCCTCGCCTTCAACCAGTCCGTCGTCGAGTGGGCCCTCGAACACTGCCTGGGAGTGGCCGACCGGGACCCGGACCCGCTTCCCTACGACGCGGCACGGGCCCAAGAGGCCGCCGGGAGCTATGAGAACGAGCTGATGACGCTCACCATCGCCGACGCCGGGGACCGACTGACGATCGAGTGCGCGATCAAGCCGGAGATCCGCGCGGCGGCGGACACCGAACTGCCCCCGGACCTCCCCCCGGCCGACCTCGGCCTGCTGCCCGGCGACGCGGACGACTACCTCGTCACCAACGGCGGTCTGAAGGGGCAACGCGGCTGCTTCACCCGCGACGAGAACGGCGCGATCACCGGTGCCGACCTCGCCGGACGGCTGTTCCACCGCGTCACCGTGGCCGCGTAGGGCCCGTCCGGGAGAGCTCCGCGGGCTCCGGGCCTCACTCCTGCCCGGGGCCGAGATCCGCGAGCGCGGCGCCCAGCCGTCGTACCCCTTCGGTCAGTTCGCCGAGGCCGGCCGTGGCAGCGAACCCGATCCGCAGGTGCGCCGCCGGTGGTTCGGTGGCGAAGTAGCGGCTGCCGGCGCTCACGGCGACGCCGCGTTGCCGGGCGGCGCTCGTCAGTACGGCGTCGTCCACGCCGGACGGCAGTCGGACCCACAGGTGGAGCCCGCCCGTGGGCAGCGTCGCCAGGGTCGCGCCGGGGAGGTCCCGGGTGACCGCGGCGGCCAGCACGGCGCACCGCTCCCGCAGCGCCGTACCGAGCGACCGGACGTGCCGGTCCCAGGCCGGGGAGCCGATCACCTCCAGCGCGGCCTCCTGCAGCGGGCGGGTGACGAAGAAGTCGTCGACCAGGCGCACCGCCCGCATGCGCTCCATCACCGGCCCGCGGGCCACCAGCGCCCCGATCCGCAGGCTCGGTGCCGCGGGCTTGGTCAGTGAGGTCACGTGAACGACCGTGCCGTCGCGGTCGTCGGCCACCAGCGGCCGCGGCACCGGGCCGCCGTGTCCCAGGTGTCGCGCGAAATCGTCCTCGATGACGAACGCGCCCGAAGCGCGCGCGACATCGAGGACCTGGCGGCGACGCTCGGGCGCCAGCACGGTGCCGGTCGGATTCTGGTAGGTCGGCTGGCAGTACAGCAGCCGTGCGCCGGTCATCGCGAACGCGTCGGCCAGCAGGTCGGGCCGTACGCCGTCGGCGTCGAGCGGTACCGGCACCGGCCGCAGCCCCGCGGCGCGGGCCGCGGCCAGGGCCCGGGGGTAGGTGGGCGATTCCACGAGGACCGGGCTGCCGGGCCCGGCGATGGCCCGGAAGGCGATCGACAGCGCGCTCTGCCCGCCCGCGGTGACGAGCACGTCCTCCGCCGCCACACTGCCGCCGATGATGTGGGCGAAGACGGTGCGCAGCTCCGGCAGGCCACCGGCCGGGGCGCGGTCCCAGGCGTCGGGGCGGCGTGCCGCCCGCGCGAGCGCCGTGCTCAGGACCCGGGTGGGCTGGAGCGAGCGGTGCACATAACCGCCGTCCAGGGGAATCGTCCCGGCCGGCGCCGGGCCCGGTGGGTCGGCGATCAGATGGGTGTCGACGGTGCGGTCGGTGAGGGCGACCGTCTGCCAGGACGTGTCGGCGGCGGGGGCTTCGACACCGAGCCGGGTGCGCTGCGCCACGTACGTCCCACTGCCCGGGCGGGTGACCACCGTGCCCTCTGCGGCCAGCGCGGCGATGGCCCGCGCCACGGTCGCCGGGCCGACCCGGTACTCCTTGATCAACTCCCGGCTGCTCGGCAGCCGGTCGCCGGGCGAGAGACGGGCGAGCAGCGCCCGGAGGCTATCGGCCAACTCACCAGAAGTGCTACCGTCATTCATGACAAACAAGAATAGCGCTACTGGATCCGCTCGGGAAGCACTTCAGCTGGACGTCGCCGCTCTGCGGGCCGACACCCCGGGGTGCCGACGGGTCATCCACTTCAACAACGCGGGCTGCGGCCTGCTGGCGGCCCCGGTCCTCGACGCGATGGTCGGCCATCTGAACCTCGAGGCGCGGATCGGTGGTTACGAGGCGTCCGCCGCACAGGCCGCCGAAGTCCGCGGTTTCTACACGGAGATCGCCGCCCTCATCAACACCACGCCCGACAACATCGCCTTCGCGGGCAGCGCCACCCACGCCTACGCCAACGCCCTGTCGTCGATCCCGTTCCAGGCCGGCGACGTCATCCTCACCACCCGCGACGACTTCGTCTCCAACCAGATCGCCTTCCTGTCCCTGCGCAAGCGATTCGGCGTACGCATCGTCCACGCGCCCGACGCCCCCGAGGGCGGGGTCGATGTGGAGGCGATGGCCGCGCTGATGCGGACCCACCGCCCGCGCCTGGTGTCCGCCACCCATGTCCCCACCAACTCGGGCCTGGTCTCGCCCATCGCCGAAATCGGCCGGCACTGCCGCGAGCTGGATCTGCTCTACCTGGTCGACGCCTGCCAGTCGGTGGGCCAGTTCGTCATCGACGTGGAAGAGATCGGCTGCGACCTCCTCACCGCCACCTGCCGCAAATTCCTCCGCGGTCCGCGCGGTTCCGGATTCCTCTACGTCTCCGACCGCGTCCTGCGCGCGGGCTACGAACCGCTGTTCATCGACATGCACGGCGCCCGCTGGACCGGGCCGGGCGACTACGCGCCCGTGGCGACGGCGGCCCGGTTCGAGGAGTGGGAGTTCCCCTACGCCACAGTGCTCGGCAGCGCCGCCGCGACGCGCTACGCCCGCGAGGTCGGCATCGAGGCCATCGAGCAGCGCACCCCGGCGCTCGCGGCCCGGCTGCGCGACCGGCTCGCGCCCCTGCCCGGGGTGCGCGTGCTCGACCGCGGCCCGCGCCTCGCCGCGCTCGTCACCTTCGCGGTGGAGGGCTGGCAGCCCCAGCCGTTCAAGGCGGCCATGGACGCCCGCAGTATCAACTCCGCACTCAGCTTCCGTGAGTTCGCGCAGCTCGACTTCACGGACAAGGGCGTCGAATGGTGCCTGCGCCTGTCGCCGCACTACTACAACACCGAGGAGGAGGTGGACCACGTCGCCGACGCGGTCGCGGACCTCGTCGGCCGAGGACGGCGATGACCGCAGCGCCGACACACACCGCAGCACCGACAGGCACCGTGGAACCGTCCGAGGAAAGCCTCTGGCACAACCGCGACTTCCTCACGTTCTGGCTCGGCGAGACACTCTCGCTCCTCGGCTCCCAGGTCACGAACCTCGCCCTGCCGCTGACCGCGATCACCGCCTTCCACGCCACCGACGAGCAGGTCGGCCTGCTGCGCTTCCTGCAGCTCGTCCCGTACCTCGGTCTCGCCCTGGTCTTCGGGGTGTGGGTGGACCGCGCCCGGCGGCGTCCGGTCATGCTCGGCGCCAATCTCGTCCGGATGCTCCTGATGGCGCTCGTACCCGTCCTGTACTGGACGGACGCGCTCGGCATGGGCTCCCTGCTGGCGATCGCCTGCGCCGTCGGCGTCGCCTCGGTGCTGTTCGACGTGAGCTGGATGGCGTACGTACCCACGCTCGTACGCGACCCCGCGCACTATGTCGAAGCCGGTGCCAAGACGGGGATGAGCTCCTCGGCCGCCGATGTGGCCGGACCTGGACTCGCGGGCGTCCTGGTCGGCGCCCTGACCGCGCCCGTGGCGCTGATCGTCGACGCCTTCTCCTATCTGGTGTCCCTGGTCTCGCTGCTGCTCATCCGCACGCCCGAGCCCCGTCCCCAGCGGCACGCCGCGCGACGGCACCTGCCGACGGAACTCCGGGACGGGCTGCGCTGGGTGCTGAAGAACCCGGTCCTGCGGTCGCTGGCCCTGATCGGGTTCTGCTGCAACTTCTCCATGGTCACCGTATGGACGATGTTCCTGCTGTACGGAACACGCGACCTGCACCTGGGCCCGACGACCCTCGGCGGCATCTTCGCCACCGCCTCCGTGGGCGGACTGATCGGTGCGGCGATCTCCCGGAAGGTCATCCGGCGCTTCCGGCTCGGGCGGGTCTATCTCGTCGCCCAGTCGGTCCTGCTCACCGGCCCGATGCTGATCGTCCTCGCGACCGGCCCCCGGCCGGTGATGGTGGGGACGCTCGTCCTCTCCTTCTTCACCACCTACCTCGGACTCGGCGTCGCGGGCGTCGTCATCGTCAGCCTGCGCCAGGCGAGCACCCCGCGGTCGATGATGGGCCGGATGACGGCGGTCTTCCGCACCCTGCTGTTCGGCGGCGGCGCACTCGGCGGCCTGTCCGCGGGCCTGCTGTCCGGCCGGATCGGCGCCCACGGCGCCCTGACCGTGGCGGCCATCGGCTCCGCCGCCGTACTGATCGCGCTCGTCCTGTCCCCGGTCAGCCGGCTCACCGGCCTGCCGACGGCACCGGAAGAACCCGGCACAGCGGCAGCGGCCGACTGGGCCGCGGGCTGAGGGAGACCGGAAATCACGAAGGCCCCGACCGGTTTCCCGGTCGGGGCCTTCGTTAGTGCCCGGTGAGGCACTGTGCGGAGGATACGAGATTCGAACTCGTGAGGGGTTGCCCCCAACACGCTTTCCAAGCGTGCGCCCTAGGCCACTAGGCGAATCCTCCGCCGCAAACAATACAAGACGTTGAGGGGTGCTCGCGAACACCTCCCTCGGAGGTGGGTGCCCGGGAGGATCCGGAGGAGGGGGAGGGCGCGAGCAGCGCCCGGGATCGGCTAGGCTGAGGGCAAGCCCCTCACGTGGCGCTATCTCACCTAACTCCCCCAGGGCCGGAAGGCAGCAAGGGTAAGTGGGCTCTGGCGGGTGCGTGGGGGGCCCTTGCGTTTCCCGGGGGGCCTCGGCGGGCCCAGGGCGGGGGTCCGGGCTGTGATCGAGACCACTTGTCAGTGCGGCCCGATATCGTCGTAGGTGTGTCGTCCCTCGCGCTATACCGCCGCTACCGCCCCGAGTCCTTCGCAGAGGTCATCGGGCAGGAGCATGTCACCACCCCGTTGCAGCAGGCGCTGCGCAACAACAGGGTCAATCACGCGTATCTGTTCAGCGGTCCGCGCGGCTGTGGCAAGACGACCAGCGCGCGCATCCTCGCCCGCTGTCTGAACTGCGAGCAGGGCCCCACGCCCACCCCGTGCGGCGAGTGCCAGTCCTGCCAGGACCTCGCGCGCAACGGCCGCGGTTCCATCGATGTCATCGAGATCGACGCCGCGTCCCACGGTGGCGTGGACGACGCCCGTGAGCTGCGGGAGAAGGCCTTCTTCGGGCCCGCCTCCAGCCGCTACAAGATCTACATCATCGACGAGGCGCACATGGTCACCTCAGCGGGCTTCAACGCCCTGCTGAAGGTGGTCGAGGAGCCGCCGGAGCACCTCAAGTTCATCTTCGCGACCACCGAGCCCGAGAAGGTCATCGGCACGATCCGGTCGCGTACGCACCACTACCCCTTCCGGCTCGTCCCGCCGGGCACCCTGCGCGACTACCTGGGCGAGGTCTGCGGCCGCGAGGCCATCCCCGTCGAGGACGGCGTGCTGCCGCTCGTCGTGCGGGCCGGCGCCGGATCCGTGCGTGACTCGATGTCCGTGATGGACCAGCTGCTGGCCGGTGCCGCCGAGGACGGTGTGACATACGCCATGGCGACGTCCCTCCTCGGCTATACGGAGGGCTCGCTGCTCGACGCGGTGATCGACGCCTTCGCCGCCGCCGACGGCGCCGCGGCCTTCGAGGTCGTCGACCGCGTCATCGAGGGCGGCAACGACCCGCGCCGCTTCGTCGCTGACCTGCTGGAGCGGCTGCGCGATCTCGTGATCCTCGCCGCCGTGCCCGACGCCGTGGAGAAGGGCCTCATCGACGCCCCCGTCGACGTCGTGGAGCGCATGCAGGCGCAGGCGTCCGTCTTCGGCGCCGCCGAGCTGAGCCGCGCCGCCGACCTGGTCAACGAGGGCCTCACGGAGATGCGCGGGGCGACGTCCCCGCGGCTCCAGCTGGAGCTGATCTGCGCACGGGTGCTGCTGCCCGCAGCCTTCGACGACGAGCGGTCCGTACGGGCCCGGCTCGACAAGCTGGAGCGCGGTGCCCTCGCCGGTGCCTTCGTGAGCGCGCCGCAGGGTGCCCCCGCGATGGGCTACGCCCCGGGGCCGCAGGCCCACGACCCGGCGGCCGCCTCCGGTCTCACCGGCCCCGCCGCCGCCCGCGCGGCGGTCTCGGGCACGCCCGCCGCGGCTCCGGCCGCTCCCGTCGCGCCCGCTCCCGCCGCCGAGCCGCAGCCCGTACAGCCTCAGCAGCCCCAGCCCCAGCCCCAGCCCCAGTCCCAGGCCCCCCAGCCTCAGGCCGCGGCCGGTGCCTGGCCCACCGCGGCCGGCGGCTCCGAGAACGGCACGGCGAGCGGCGGTAGGCCCGGAGCCTGGCCGTCCGCTGCCGCGCCCGGCACTCCCGCCCCGTCCGCACTACCGGCCGCGCCCGCCCCGGCGCCTCAGGCCGGAGCCTGGCCCTCCGCCGCAGCCCCCGGCCAGGCGCCGCCCGCGCCCGCCCCGGCGGCGGCCCCGGCCGCGTCCGCCGGCTCGTACGGCCAGCAGCAGCCGCAGAGCGGCGGTGACCCCTCCCAGGTGCGGCAGATGTGGCCGGACATCCTGGAGGCGGTCAAGAACCGCCGTCGTTTCACGTGGATCCTGCTCAGCCAGAACGCCCAGGTCGTCGGCTTCGACGGCAGCACGGTCCAGGTCGGCTTCTCCAACGCCGGAGCGCGCGACAGCTTCGCCAACAGCGGCAGCGAGGACGTCCTGCGTCAGGCGCTCAGCGACGCGCTCGGCGTGCAGTGGAAGGTCGAGCTGGTCGTCGACCCCTCCGGCGGCGGCAGCGCGCCCGGCGGCGGCTTCGGAGGCGGCCCGGCCGGTGGCGCGGGCGGCTTCGGCGGGTCCTCCGGCGGCGGGGGCGGCTTCGGCTCCGCCTCCCCGGGTGCCTCGGGCGGTTTCTCCGGAGGCCAGGGCGGCGCCCCCGCCCCGTCCCGGCCCGCGCAGGCCGCCACCGCTGCCCCCGCAGCCCCGCCCGCGGCCCCCGCCCCGCAGGCACGGCAGGCCCCGGCAGCGCCCTCGGCGGGCCAGTTCCAGCCGTCCCAGCCGCCCCGGGAGCCCGAGCCGCGGCATGTCGCCATCGAGGACGACATGCCCGCCGAGGACGACCCGGATCTCGACGACACCGCCCTGACCGGCCACGATCTGATCGTGCGCGAGCTGGGCGCGACCGTCATCGAGGAGATCGCCAACGAGTAGGCGGCGCGTGGGAGCCCGGCGCCACGGACTGCGGGCGACGCGAGGGCGCCGCCCGCACCCCCGGGCGCTCCCGGACTTCTTCCGACGGCGTAGGGCGCGGCGCGCGACGAGCACGTAGGCTCGGGCTACCGAAGCAATCGTCGTCGACAGCCAGGAGCGAACCCGTGATTCCCGGTGGTGGCCAGCCGAACATGCAGCAGCTGCTCCAGCAGGCCCAGAAGATGCAGCAGGACCTCGCCGCGGCCCAGGAGGAGCTGGCTCGGACCCCGGTCGAGGGCACGGCGGGCGGTGGCCTGGTGAAGGCCACGGTCACCGGTGCCGGCGAGCTCCAGGCCCTGGTCATCGACCCCAAGGCCGTGGACCCGGAGGACACCGAGACCCTCGCGGACCTCGTCCTCGCCGCGGTGCGCGACGCCAACGCCACCGCACAGCAGCTGCAGCAGCAGAAGCTGGGCCCGCTGGCCCAGGGCCTGGGTGGCGGCGGCATCCCCGGTCTGCCGTTCTGACCGGTTCGCCGTTGCCGGCGGCAGCGGACCGTTCCCGACCGGCGATCCGCGACCGCTGAAACACCCGTGACCGAAGACCCGTAACCGAAGAAGCGAAGCAGGAGAATCCGATCCGTGTATGAAGGCGTGGTCCAGGACCTCATCGACGAGTTGGGCAGGCTGCCCGGCGTCGGTCCCAAGAGCGCGCAGCGGATCGCCTTCCACATCCTCCAGGCCGAGCCGGCCGACGTCCGCCGGCTCGCCCACGCACTGACCGAGGTCAAGGCGAAGGTCCGATTCTGCGTGGTCTGCGGCAATGTGGCGCAGGAGGAGCGGTGCCGGGTCTGTTCGGACCCGCGCCGCGATCTCGCGGTGATCTGCGTCGTGGAGGAGTCCAAGGACGTCGTCGCGATCGAGCGGACGCGGGAATTCCGCGGTCGCTATCACGTGCTCGGTGGGGCGATCAGCCCCATCGAGGGCGTGGGCCCGGACGACCTGCGGATCCGTGAGCTGCTGGCGCGGCTCGCGGACGGCACGGTCACCGAGCTGATTCTGGCCACCGACCCCAATCTTGAGGGTGAGGCCACGGCCACGTACCTCGCGCGCATGGTGAAGCCCATGGGTTTGAAGGTCACGAGGCTGGCCAGTGGTCTGCCTGTGGGTGGAGATCTGGAATATGCCGACGAGGTCACGCTCGGGCGTGCCTTCGAAGGGAGACGACTTCTCGATGTCTGACGCAACGCTTCACGACGCCAAACGCGATCCGGACGATTTCGCGGTCCAGATCGCGGACTCGATCGAGAGCTTCATCGTGGCCGTCGCCGAGGTGTCCCGAGGCGACGAGCCCGACAGCGCTGTTCCCTTCCTGCTGCTGGAGGTTTCCCAGCTCATCCTGACCGGTGGTCGGCTGGGCGCCCACGAGGACTTCCTGCCGGACGAGCGGTACGAGCCGGACGTGGGCCCGGAGCCGGACGTCGACGAGCTGCGCGAGCGGTTCGCACGGCTGCTTGACCCGGTCGACGTCTATTCGGAGGTCTTCGACCCGTACGTGCCGCGCAGCATGCCCGTCGCGTGCCGGATCTCGGACGACCTGGCCGACATCATCACCGACCTGCGGCACGGCATGGCGCACTACCGCGACGGCCGGGTCAGCGAGGCGCTGTGGTGGTGGCAGTTCTCCTACCTCTCCAACTGGGGCCCGACCGCCTCCGCCGCGCTGCGCGCGCTGCAGTCGCTCGTCGCGCACGTACGGCTGGACCAGCCGCTGGACGAGCTGGGCGGGCTGGACACGGACGACGCCGCGGCGGAGGAGCAGCTGGCCGAGGAGGCGGGCAAGGTCATGGCGGCCGAGATCGCGGGCCCGCTGGGACTGCGCTCGATCTGAGCCGGGAGCCGGCACCGCCGCTCGGCGTGTGACCTGGCTTACGTTCCCGTGTGCGCTCCGGCGATACGGGCAGGGACCGTCGCGGACGGGCGCGGCCGGGTGCGACAGGGACGTCGCACGCAGTGCCGCGCCGGTCATGTGGTGAGCATGGTGTCTCACCATGTGATATTGGCGAGGTGGATTCGGCCTGCTCGTTAGACTGGGTCGACCTCATTACATATAGCTGCGAGGAGCGCACGTGGGCCTTGTCGTGCAGAAGTACGGAGGCTCCTCCGTTGCCGATGCCGAAGGCATCAAGCGGGTCGCCAAGCGAATCGTGGAAGCCAAGAAGAACGGCCACCAGGTGGTCGTCGTGGTTTCCGCGATGGGCGACACGACGGACGAGTTGATCGATCTCGCCGCGCAGGTTTCGCCGATCCCTGCCGGGCGCGAGTTCGACATGCTGCTGACCGCCGGAGAGCGAATCTCCATGGCGCTGCTGGCGATGGCGATCAAAAACCTCGGTCACGAGGCACAGTCGTTCACCGGCAGCCAGGCCGGAGTCATCACCGACTCGGTCCACAACAAGGCGCGGATCATCGATGTCACGCCGGGCCGCATCCAGCAGTCCGTCGACGCGGGCAACATCGCGATCGTAGCCGGATTCCAGGGTGTGTCCCAGGACAAGAAGGACATCACCACCCTGGGCCGCGGCGGTAGCGACACCACCGCCGTCGCGCTGGCCGCCGCGCTGAACGCCGAGGTGTGCGAGATCTACACCGACGTCGACGGGGTCTTCACCGCCGATCCGCGGGTCGTGAAGAAGGCCCGGAAGATCGAGTGGATCTCGTTCGAGGACATGCTGGAGCTGGCGAGCTCCGGGTCCAAGGTGCTGCTGCACCGCTGCGTCGAGTACGCACGCCGTTACAACATCCCGATCCACGTGCGCTCGTCCTTCTCGGGGCTCAAGGGCACGTGGGTCAGCAACGAACCGCAAGGGGACCAGCCGATGGAGCAGGCGATCATCTCGGGGGTTGCCCACGACACGTCCGAGGCGAAGGTCACGGTCGTCGGGGTGCCGGACAAGCCGGGCGAGGCCGCGACGATCTTCCGCGCGATCGCGGACGCCGAGATCAACATCGACATGGTCGTGCAGAACGTCTCGGCCGCGTCCACCGGGCTGACCGACATCTCCTTCACGCTGCCGAAGACCGAGGGCCGCAAGGCCATCGCGGCGCTGGAGAAGACGAAGGACAGCATCGGCTTCGACTCGCTGCGCTACGACGACCAGATCGCCAAGATCTCGCTGGTCGGCGCCGGGATGAAGACCAACCCCGGGGTCACCGCGACGTTCTTCGAGGCGCTGTCGAACGCCGGCGTGAACATCGAGCTGATCTCGACCTCCGAGATCCGTATCTCGGTCGTCACCCGTGCCGACGATGTGAACGAAGCGGTGCGCGCCGTGCACACGGCCTTCGGCCTGGACACCGAGAGCGACGAGGCGGTCGTCTACGGGGGCACCGGTCGATGACCGACGGCCATGCGGCCCGTACCGCGCGTACGGGCCGTAAGCCCACCCTCGCCGTCGTCGGCGCGACCGGCGCCGTCGGGACGGTCATGCTCGAGATCCTGTCGCAGCGCGAGGACGTCTGGGGCGAGATCCGTCTCGTCGCGTCCCCGCGCTCGGCGGGCCGGAAGCTGACCGTCCGGGGCGAGGAGGTCGAGGTTGTCGCGCTGAGCGAGGAGGCCTTCGAGGGCGTCGACGTCGCGATGTTCGACGTGCCCGACGAGGTCTCCGCGCGCTGGGCGCCGATCGCGGCTGCCAAGGGCGCCGTCGCCGTGGACAATTCCGGCGCCTTCCGGATGGACCCGGACGTGCCGCTGGTGGTGCCCGAGGTGAACGCGCACGCGGCCCGGATGCGGCCGCGCGGGATCATCTCCAATCCCAACTGCACCACCCTGTCGATGATCGTCGCGATGGGGGCCCTGCACGCCGAGTTCGGGCTGAGCGAGCTGATCGTCTCCTCGTACCAGGCGGCCTCCGGCGCGGGCAAGGACGGCGTCGACACCCTGCGCGCGCAGCTCGCGGCCGTCGTCGGTACGGAGCTGGGCACGCAGCCCGGCGATGTGCGGCGCGCGGTCGGGGACACGACGGGTCCGTTCCCGGCTCCGCTGGCGCTGAACGTCGTGCCGTGGGCCGGTTCGCTCAAGGAGGACGGCTGGTCCTCCGAGGAGCTCAAGGTCCGCAACGAATCCCGCAAGATCCTCGGGCTGCCGGACCTGCGGGTCACCGCGACCTGTGTCCGGGTTCCGGTGATCACCACGCACTCGCTGACCGTGCACGCCCGTTTCGAGAACGAGGTGACGGTCGGCCAGGCGCACGAGATCCTCTCCAACGCGCCGGGGGTCGTGCTCTTCGACGATCCGGCCGCGGGCGAATACCCCACACCCGCCGATGTCGTGGGCACCGACCCGACATGGGTCGGCCGGGTGCGGCGCTCGCTGGACGATCCGAAGGCGCTCGAACTCTTCGTCTGCGGCGACAACCTGCGCAAGGGCGCGGCCCTCAATACCGCCCAGATCGCAGAAGTCGTGGCGGCGGAGCTGACGGCCCCGTAATACTTGGGGGACGTGTGAAGGTCCTGTGATCAAGTCGTTGGTCCGGACCTCTTGAACTGGGCAGACGATCTGTTCGACGATTCGCTCCCCGCCCACTGCAACCGCAGCAGGGCGGGGAGCGTCTTTGTTGCCGTCTCTCGCGGCGGTACCAAAATCGGGGTATTCGGGAAGAGCTGGTACGCATGAGGGCAAATGGCGCATCGTCATTCGGCGCGTCGTCAAACGCGGTGCCTTGCGCGTACAACCCTGACGGGGGGAAGCGTGTCCAACAGGCGTGGCAGAGGTCATCAGCATCGCAACCGCCCCGAGGCGGAGCAGCGCCGCGGCGCGCCCGCGTTCGCGCACGTCGGGCGGCATGCCGGTGATCGCCCCCTGGTCCGCCACCCGCCCCGCGCAGATCCCCCCGCAGCGTGGGGACGCTGACGAGGCGATGGCTGCGGGCACCACAGTCGACCATCTCACCGAGACCTACCGCGCCCACTACCGGTCGCTGCTCGGCCTCGCCGCCCTGCTCCTGGACGACACCGCCTCCTGTGAGGACGTGGTGCAGGAAGCCTTCATACGGGTGCATTCCGCGCGCAACCGCGTCCGTGACCCGGAAAAGACCCTCGCCTATTTGCGGCAGACTGTCGTCAATCTGTCCCGCTCCGCGCTTCGCCGCCGCATTCTCGGGCTGAAGCTTCTCTCCAAGCCGATGCCCGATATGGCGAGCGCGGAAGAGGGCGCGTACGAACAGCTGGAGCGCGACCAATTGATTCAAGCGATGCGTGGACTGCAGCGCCGCCAGCGCGAGGTCCTGGTTCTGCGCTACTTCGCCGACATGACCGAGGTGCAGGTCGCCGAGACGCTGGGCCTTTCGCTCGGCTCGGTCAAGGCGTACGGCTCGCGGGGCATCGCGGCGCTGCGCGTGGCCATGGAGGCCCCGGCATGAACCACCACTTCCCGGGCGGTCGCCGGAACCAGGACGTCCGTAAGGATCAGGAGCCTGGCCAGGAGCAACAGCAGGACCAGGACTGTCGCCTCGGTCAGGTCGGTCAGGACTTCGGCGCGGATGCGGGCGCGCGTGCGGGTACGGCTGACGGCGGCGTGAGTGATGTCGACGTGAGCGATGTCGACGAGCAGGCGCTGCGCCGGCTGCTGCACGGCGCCGTCGGCGATCTCGAACCCTCCGCCGACGCGCTGGAGCACCTGCGGCGTGCCGTCCCCGCCCGGCGTACACGGCGTCGCCAGGCTGTCGTCGGCGTGGCGGCGGCCGTGATCCTCGGCGGTACGGCCATGCCCGCGCTGCTGCGCGTCGCCACCACCGGCGGCGCCGCCGACGACCGTCCGGCCAACGCCGCGAGCAGCCAGCAGACCGAGGAGGGCGCCGCCGAGGGGCGGCGCAGCGGTGGCGGCGAGGGCGAGGAGCCCGAGGTGGGCTCTTCCCACCCGGCCGACCGCAAGGACGAGGAGCACAAGGAGGAGCGCAAGGGAGAGGACGCCCGCCCCGAGAGCCACGCGGGCGGTGCCACGGGCGGCCCCCTCCCCGGCCCCACCAGCACCCTCGCCGCGACCTCGCCGACCTGCGACCGCAACCAGCTCGGCAACGGCGCGGGCAGCGTCGGCGTGGCCGACCGTGAAGGCCGCGTCTACGGCTCCTTCCGCGTCGTCAACGTCTCCCATGCCGTGTGCACGGTGGGCGGCCCGGGCGCCGTCGATGTCGCGGGGCAGGGCAGCGCCGACACCTCCCGGGTCTCCGTCGTGGACCACACGGCCGGTGACGCCGCGACCGGGCTGCCCGACCCGTCCACCGAGCCCAGCGAGGTGATCCTCCAGCCCGGCCAGGCCTACGAGGTCAAGTTCGCCTGGGTCCCGGCGTCCGGCGGCGGGCCGAGCGGCTGCGCCAGCGACGGCGGAGGCGGCGCCTCCCCGTCGCCCGTCGCGAGCACCCCACCGGCCTCCGGCACCACGGCCATGGACCAGCCGACGGGCCAGGACACCCCCGAGCCGAAGCCGCCGGCGAGCGTCGTGGTCAGCCACACCCCGGACACCGGGGAGCCCACCGCCGCGGACGCGAAGATCAACGACGCCTGCGCCGGCACGGTCTACCGCACCGGTCCGCTCGCCACCAAGCCGTAGGGCCTGTCCGGCGGATCTTCGTGGGCTCCCGACGCCCGGCACGCACGCTCGCCGCGTTGTCGAAAGGCGCCCGAGTACGCCCAGTACGAGGGCGACCCTCCGCCGTGCGATCGCACGCCCCGGACGCCGCTCGCTGATCCACGAAGATCCGCCGGACAGGCCCTGGCGCGCGGCCCGGCCGCCCGGAACGGGAGGGGCCGGTGCCGCCCGGTGGATCCGTGCCCGTACCGTGGTGGTGTGTATCGGTTCCTGCTGACTCCCCGCTGGTGGGGGATCAACGTCTTCGCCGTGCTGGCCATGGTCGTGTGTCTGTTCATGGGCAGCTGGCAGCTCGGCCGCTTCGAGTCGCGCGTCGACTCGCACCGCGAACAGCAGACGCAGGCCGACAGCGCCCGCACCGCCGCCGCCGAGCCGCTGCGCGATCTGCTGCCGGTGAGCACCGAGACCTCCGGCCGTCAGGCCACCGCGACCGGCCGCTACGACACCGCGCACCAGCTGCTTGTCCCGGACCGGGACCTCGAGGACCGCAAGGGCTTCTACGTCCTGACCCTCCTTCGGACCGACGGTGGCAAGGCCCTGCCCGTCGTGCGGGGCTGGCTGCCCGGCGACGCGAGCTCCCGGGCCGACGCCGCCAAGGTGCCCGCCCCGCCCGTCGGCCACGTCACCGTGACCGGCGCGCTGCAGTCCTCGGAGAACGTCGGCTCCAAGGGCGTACGGGCGGGCGGCGGCCTGCCCCAGGGGCAGCTCGGTGTGATCAGCGCGGCTTCGCTGGTCAACCTCGTGCCGTACCAGGTGTATGACGCGTGGATCACCACCCCCGAGGCATCGGGCGCCATGGTCCCGGTGCCCCCGTCGGCGGCCCCCGGCAGTGGCCTCGACCTCAAGGCCTTCCAGAACCTCGGCTACACGGGCGAGTGGTTCGCCGTCGCCGGCTTCATCGTCTTCATGTGGTTCCGGCTGTTCCGCCGGGAGACGGAAGCCGCCCGCGACCTTGCGCTCGGCATCACCCCCGAGAACCCGAGCGGTCCGGATCGCCCGGACGGCCAGAACGGTCCGAGCGGCCCAGATGGCGCTCCGCAAAAGCGATCTCCAGCCGAAGTTGCTTGATCCGCTCCTCCACCACCAGCGAGCCGTGCCCCGCGTCATAGCGGTACACCTCGTGCGGATGGCCCCGTTCCGCGAGCCGGTCCACGTAGTTCTCGACCTGCTGGATCGGGCAGCGCGGGTCGTTCATGCCCGCGGAGATATAGACCGGGGCCCGGACGTCGTCGACGTACGTCAGCGGTGACGACGCGGCGTAGCGCTCCGGAACCTCCTCCGGGGTGCCGCCCAGCAACGTACGGTCCAGGGCCTTCAGCGCCTCCATCTCGTCGTGATAGGCCGTCACGTAGTCCGCCACGGGGACCGCCGCGAGCCCCAGCGCCCAGGCGTCCGGCTGGGTGCCGAGGCCCAGCAGCGTCAGGTATCCGCCCCACGAGCCGCCCGCCAGGACCAGCCGCTGCGGGTCCGCGAGCCCGCTCGCCACGGCCCAGTCCCGTACCGCGGCGATGTCCTCCAGCTCGATCAGCCCCACCCGGTGCTTGAGCGCGTCCGTCCACGCCCGGCCGTAGCCGGTCGAGCCGCGGTAGTTGACCCGCACGACCGCGAAGCCGTGATCCACCCAGGCCGCCGGACCCGCGGCGAAGGCATCGCTGTCGTGCCAGGTCGGACCGCCGTGGATGTCGAAGACGGTCGGGAAGGGCCCCTCGCCCGCGGGCTTCTGCACCAGCGCGTGCACATCGCCGCCCGGGCCCGGCACCCACGCGTCGCTGACCGGCACCGAGTCCGGGGCGCTGCCGATCCCGTGGGCCGGCGCCGGCGGGTCCAGCACGACCCGCCCGCTCGTGGACCGCACCACCGGCGGCTTCGCGGCCGAGGACCACAGGAACTCCACGGTCCCGTCCGGCCGGGGCAGCGCCCCGGACACCGTGCCCTCCGGTGTCTCCAGCCGGGTCAGCTCGCCGCTTCCCAGCTCGTACCGCCACAGCTCGCTGCGCGCCTGATAGCTGTGCTCGATCAGCAGGGCGGAGCCGTCCGGATACCAGTCCGCGCCCAGGTCACCGGGCAGCTCGACGGCGAGCGTCGTCTCCTCGCCCGTCACCGGGTCCCACAACAGGGGCTCCCAGCGGCCGCGCCGCTGGTGCCCGACGAGCAGCCGGGAGTCCCCGTCGACCGGCGCGAAGCCCATGGCGGACAGACCCAGCTCCTCGGTGCCGCCCCTGGTGTCGTCCAGCTCGGCGACGGGCGTGCCGTCCGTCCTGACGACACGGATCGCCGAGTGCATGGCGTCGCCGTGCTCGGTGTGCTCGATCGCGATCAGTGTGCCGTCGTGGGACAGATCGCCGACGCCCGCGGACTCGGCGTGGCGGTAGATCTCCACGGGCTCGGCCCCGGGCCGCACGACGTGGATCGTCGAGCCGCCCTTGTCCGTGGACCGCCCCACGACAGCTGTGCCGTCCCGGCCGAGGGCCAGCCCGTCGGGGTAGGAGGGATCGAGGCCGGGCGTCGCGGGCTCGTCCTGCCCGCCGTGGAAGGGCTGCCGCATCCAGACGCCGAACTCGTCGCCGTCCTTGTCCGAGAACCACCAGATCCACTCGCCGTCCGGGGACAGCAGACCGCCCGTCGTCCCGTTCGGCCGGTCGGTCGCCTGCCGCTGGGCGCCCGTCGCCCGGTCCCATGCGTACAGCTCGAAGGTGCCCGTCACGTTCGACGTGAACAGCGACCGGTCCGGGGCGTCCTCCGCCCACCTCGGCAGCCCTACCCGCGGCGCCCGGAAGCGCCTCTCCCAATCCGGCATGGACCCGTCGGCCCCCATGGACCCGTCGCCCCGCTGGGGCCCGTTGCTCTCAGTCATGCCCCCCATTCTGCGCCGAACGGGCGACAACATGCCCGGAGCTGCCGCAGCCTGTGGATAACTCCTCGCCGCCGGGCCGGACCATCGCGCGCCGACCGGTGGGGGAGCGGTCCGCGGGGGTCCCGCCGCGGTCGTGCCAACGGCCCCGGCACGTACATACCGGGGCCGCCCTTTCAGGTCGTTGCACGTGAGAGTGCGCGGACCCACTTCCCACGCTACGCCCGAGGCGATATCCCGGCCAGACGATTACCGGAATGCGGAGCGGAAAAGCAGCCTCTCAGTCGCCGCGCTGCTCCTCCTCGGCCTCCATGAGGCGAATTCCCTGGTGTGTCAGTGTGACCATTGACGGCGTATTTCCCGTCGCCCAGTCGACCACGATCAAGCCCTCGCCGGCCAGATATGTGCAGGCGGCTGCCAGGTCCTCTTCGTGGACATCGAGGTCGTCGCGGAGCTTCGCCCCGGTGACGCCCAGGAGGCGGTTCCCCTCCGTGGCTTCGTAGAGCGCCTGCAGGACCATCTCGCGGTAGTGCTTCCGCTCGCGCAGTGTTGCCATGTCTGCCGCCTTGTCCACATCCGGCGTTGCCTTTTCACTCTACTCCGGCCAGAACGCCAGAAGGCCTGTGACCAGCTACTTTCCCGTCTCGCCGGACGAATTCGGCGAACGGGCCGCTGTTTCGGCCGCAGAGTAAGGTGAAACCACCGAGGGCATTCCGCTTGCGGTGTATGCCGGTCCCGCAGACGGGAGAATCCATCATGGCCGACTCCGAATTCCCGGACCTTCCCAAGCTTCTGCCGGACGCGATCCACCGGGCCGTGAAACCCGGGACGGCTCTCGTGCGGCTGGAGACGACACACTCGCGTGAGGGGATTCTCGACGGCGCGTGGTGGCCGCGCTCCCGCGATATCCGTACCGAACTCCCCGGTCTGATCATGGCGTTGACCGAGCACCTCGGCCCCATCGCGCGTGTGGGCCTGGACGCGAGCGCCTGGGACGAACTCCCGATGCGCCTCGTCGTCGACGACCGGGTCGTGCACATCGACTCCTTTCCGGCCGGTGACGACACGGTTCTCATCACCCGAGGCGACAACGACCACTTCTCCGTGCTGGTGATCCCGCCGCAGGCGACGCCGGACGCGGCACGCGCCGCGATGGCCCGGGCGGTGCGGGTCGGCAACGTCACCCAGGCCGAGCAGATTCTTATCGAGACCGGCACCCATCCGGTCCACCCGAGCCCCGCGGAAGCGCCGCGTCCGGACCCGGGAGGCGAGGACGGGACGTGACGCCCCGCCCGAGTCCTGGACCACCCCTGCCGACCGTGGGAAACCGGTGCCCGAGCGGGCACCCGTTCAAGGTGATGGCGGAGTAGGCTCGGCTCACCGAGAATTCTTCGCGCACCGGCTTCACGCAGGTGCCGTTCTCGGCGAGCCATCAGTCCGGGCAGACGCAAGACGCGCCCGGAGACGGGTCCGCGTCATGACGACGACCAGTACCCCCACGACGTCCCTGATCGAGAGCGCGCCGCCGCTGCCGGTGCGCCTGTTCCTCAACCCGGCTGCCACCCGTCCAGGCCCGGTGGACGGTGCCTGGTGGCCTTATTCACGCGACCTCACCCGTGAACTCCCCGCCTTGGCCATGGCATTGGACCTGCCCTGGGGGCGCATCACCCGCGTCGCGGTGAACCCCGTCCACTGGCCCGTCATCCCCAGCAAGGTCCCCGTGGGCAGACGGGTGGTGCACGTGGGCTGGTTCGTCGAGCAGGACCCCCACGACCTGCTGTTGCTCTCCTTCCGTGTCGGTCGCTGGGACCTCCTGGTGATCCCTCCGGAGACTGCCCCCGACACCGCCGCCCGGCTGATGGCCGCGGCCGGAGACCCGGGCAACCGCCTCACGGCGAGCGGCCTCATGGCCGCGGCGCGGGACGACAGCACGGATGAGACGGCCTGGGAATCCGAGGGCGGGCACGGCCCCGCCGACACGTCACGGGCGAAGGGCCCACAAGTACCTCGGCACGCGGAGACATGACCTCCATGGGCACTCCCGCCGTCGTGGCGATGGTGCCCCCAACGAACGCCCTGGGAGAAATTCGTGATCCATCTGCTCAACGGACAGCACCCCCGACGCGCCGAGACCTCTCCCCACGAACGCCATGCGCCGGATTCCCGCGACCGTTCCGGCCACGGTGAGCGCCGCGACCACCGGGACGGCGGCCGCGGACGACTGCGTCCACGCCGCCGGCTCCGCAGCAGGGCGCACTCCCGGAGCCGGGCGTGACCCGCGAACGCCCGGCGGCGTCCGCGCCCGGGCAGACGCTGCCCGCCGCCGGTCTCGCGGAGGTCCGGATCATCGCCGCGTCCCCCGAAACGGCACGACGGATCACCGAAGTGCTCCGCCTCCGCTTCGCCGCCACCGAACCGCGCGGTTACGACCCCGGCGACGGCGCCACCGGACTCCACCTCACCGTGGACACCATCCACGCCCCCGAGGTCCTCGGGCCGTTCCGGCCCCGCCTGGTCACCGACCCCCCGCTCCGCGACGAGAACTGAAAGGCCCACCACGTGACCGGCACCATGAGCGAGCCGACTCTTCCCCCGCAGCAGGCCTTCCTCGCCGCCCGGTTGACCCTGGCAGGGCCGGACCCCGGCCTGCGCCGGACCGACGGCGCGTGGTGGCCCCGTTCACACGACCTGGGGGACGAACTGCCCGCTCTGCTCATCGCGCTGAATGCCAGGTGGGGCGGGATCACCCGGGTCACGGTGGACAGCGGCATGTGGCCCGTCGGCCCCCGCCGGATGACCCTCGCGGGCCGGGTGGTGCATCTGAGCCGGTGCGGCACCGCCGCCGGCCGGCACAAGATCTGTCTGCTGTCCTACGGCATCGGCCGCTGCGACCTGCTGGTCGTACCGCCCGAATCACCGCCGGACGAAGCCCGTCACCTCATGGACGAGGCACGCGACACGCCCTCTTCCATAAATCTCTGACGGGGTTCCAAAAGACCCCGGAAACCACTCAGGGGCCTGACCCGCTTTCGCGGATCAGGCCCCTGACCTGGTGTTTCAGCTGTCGGGGTGGCGGGATTTGAACCCACGACCTCTTCGTCCCGAACGAAGCGCGCTGCCAAGCTGCGCTACACCCCGATGTGCCCCCGAGTTTCTGCTTTCGCAGTTCCCCGGCGCAACGAGCTCTACTTTAGCGGACCCGGGCCCGGAGACGAAATCCGATTCCCGGGGCCGCTCGCGCGGGGCTCAGTCGCGCGCGGTCAGGGTGATCAGGGTGGCCTCGGGCGGGCACGCGAAGCGGACCGGCGTGTAGCGGTTGGTGCCGCAGCCCGCGGAGACATGGAGGTAGGAGCGGTTGCCGCCGGCCCGGTGGGTGGAGAGGCCCTTCACGCGCTTCGTGTCGATGTCGCAGTTGGTGACGAGAGCGCCGTAGAAGGGGATGCAGAGCTGGCCGCCGTGGGTGTGCCCGGCGAGGATCAGCGGGTAGCGGTCGGCGGTGAAGGCGTCGAGCACCCGGAGGTAGGGGGCGTGGACGACGGCGAGCGAGAAGTCGGCGTCCTCGCGCGGGCCGCCCGTGACGTGGGCGTACCGGTCGCGCTTGATGTGCGGGTCGTCGAGGCCGGTCAGGGCGATCTCATAGCCGTCGATCTTGAGGCTGCCCCGGGTGTTGGTGAGGTTGACCCAGCCCGCGCAGTCGAAGCCGTCGCGCAGGTCCTCCCACGGGTTGTGGATCGCGGCGACCGCGGGGGCGTTGCCGTTCAGCCCGTGCCGGCCGCTGGCCTTCTCCAGCAGATAGCGGGCGGGGTTGCGCAGCTTGGGCCCGTAGTAGTCGTTGGAGCCGAAGACGTAGGCGCCGGGGAACTCCATCAGCGGGCCGAGGGCGTCGAGCGTCTCGGGCACGCCCTCGGGGTCGGAGAGGTTGTCGCCGGTGTTGATGACGAAGTCGGGGCGCAGCCCGGCCAGGGACTGGAGCCAGCGCTGCTTCTTGCGCTGTCCGCCGACCATGTGGATGTCGGAGACCTGGAGGACCCGCAGCGGCCGCATGCCTCGCGGCAGCACGGGCACCGTGACCCGCCGCAGTCGGAAGGAACGGACTTCGAAGCCGGCGGCATAGGCAATGCCGGCGGCGCCGACGGCCGTGATTCCCAGGGGTACTCCGTATCGCGCGCGCATGCTGCCCATGGTCGCAGACCGCGGGGGCCGCCGGGTCACGGGCCGGGGGCAAAGCGGGAGTTGCAAGAGGCGAGGGTGGCCGTAGGGGGTGGCGGGGGTTCTATGACCGGGCCCTCGCCGGTTCCCGCGGGGGCGCCCTCGTCAGCCGCCCCGGCCGTTAATGCGGAGCGCACGCGTGGGCCGGGTGCGAAGATTGCGCCATGACCACCCTCAAGTCCAAGCTCCACGATGACCTCACGACCGCCATCAAGGCGCGCGACGAGCTGCGCTCCTCGACGCTCCGCCTCACCCTCTCCGCGATCGCTTACGAGGAGACCGCGGGCAAGTCCGCCCGTGAGCTCTCCGACGACGAGGTGCAGAAGGTGATCACGCGCGAGGCCAAGAAGCGTCGCGAGGCGGCCGAGGCCTTCGACAAGGGCGGCCGGGCCGACTCGGCCGAGCGGGAGCGCGCGGAGGGCGAGGTGCTCGCCGAGTACCTCCCCCAGCAGCTGACGGACGAGGAGCTGGCCACGATCGTGGCGGCCGCGGTGGCGGAGGCCCAGGCCGGCGGCGCCGAGGGGCCCCGTGCGATGGGCGCGGTCATGAAGATCGTGAACCCGCAGGTGGCGGGCCGCGCCGAGGGCGGCCGGGTCGCCGCCCAGGTGAAGAAGCTCCTCGCGGTCTGATCACCGGATACCTACGCCGGAGGGGCGCCCGGACCGTATAGGTTCCGGGCGCCCCTCCGCGTTGCTGTGGTCCGAGGGCCCTGTGGGGATTTCCTCGGGGTTCCCGTGGGCTATCGCCCGTCGTTGCCGCCGATGACGCCCGGCGGGATGGAGAACCGGGGCCACGGCTTGTTCTTGCCGGGCTTGTTCGGCTTGTTGGGCTTGCCCCGGCCGCCCTTGTCCGAGCCCTTGGGCTTCTCGGGTTCGGCGATCGCGACGGTGTCGAAGGTCGGCGCGGGCTTGCCCTCCAGCGCCCCGGCCATGGCGTCACGCCAGATGGGGCCCGGGGTGTCACCGCCGTAGACCTTGTCGTGGTACTGGCCGCCGATGGTGATGCCCTCCATCTCGACGTCCTTGCCCGAGCCGCCGACCCAGACCGCCCCGGCCATGTTCGGGGTGTAGCCGACGAACCAGGCGGCCTTGCGCTCGTCCGTCGTACCGGTCTTGCCGGCGCTGTCCCGGCCGCTGAGCCCGGCCTCCTTGCCCGTACCGTCCTCGACCACGCCCTTGAGCAGGGTGTTGACGGTGTCGGCGGTCTCCTCGGACATGGCCCGGGAGCAGTGCGACTTCGGCACGTTCAGGCTCTTGCCGTTCGGACCGGTGGCGGAGCCGATGAGGACGGGGGTGCAGTACTTGCCGCCGTTGGCGAACGCGGCGTAGGCCGCCGCCATCTTCAGCGGCGACATGCCCTGCGTACCGAGGGCGATCGACGGCACCTGGTCGATCTTCGCGCCGGACGCGGGCTTCAGGCCCAGCTTCGTCGCCATCTTCGTCACCGGGCAGACGCCGATGTCGCCGATCATCTGGATGAAGTAGGTGTTGACCGACTTCCCGGTCGCCTCCCGCATCCCGTACGGGCCGACCTCACTGCGGTTCTCGTTGCTGACCATGTCGCCCCCGCCGTTCTTCCAGGGGCGGCCGCAAGTCTCGACCTCGTCCGGGTAGGGCATCTGGTACGGCGAGGAGTACACCTTGTTGGGCGAGATGCCCTCTTCCAGGGCGGCCGCCGCGAGGATCGGCTTGAAGGTCGAGCCGGTCTGGAAACCGAAGTTCGACCCGCTCATGGCCTTGTCGGCCGAGAGGTTGATCTGCGTCTGGAACTCGCCGAAGCCGTACGGGCGGGACTGCCCCATGCCGAGCACCTTGCCGGTGCCGGGCTCGACGATGGAGACGGCGGTGGCCACCGGGTCCGACTGGTAGACGTGATCGGTGATCGACTTCTGTACGGACTTCTGGGTCTGCGGGTCCAGGGTCGTCCGGATCGTCATGCCGCCCTGGTTCCACCGCTTGGCCCGCGCCTCCTTCGTCTTGCCGAAGACGGGGTCCTGGAGGAACACCTCGCGCACGTAGTCGCAGAAGAAGCCGGCGCCGTTGACGGCGGTGATGCAGCCGCTCTTGGGGCGGCTGACCTTGAGCTTGAGCGGCTTGGCCTGGGCGGCGGCGGCCTCGGCCGGGGTGATGTTCTTCGTCTCGGCCATGCGCTGCAGCACGATGTTGCGGCGCTTGGTGGCTTCCTTCGGGGCGTTGACCGGGTCGAAGCGGCTCGGTGACTGGACGATGCCGGCCAGCAGCGCGGACTCGTCGAGGGTGAGGTCCTTGGCCCGCTTGCTGAAGTAGCGCTGGGCGGCGGCCTCCACGCCGTAGGACTGCTGCCCGAAGAAGGTGATGTTCAGATAGTTGTTGAGGATGCGCTCCTTGCCGAGTTCCTTCTCGACCTGGATGGCGTACTTCAGCTCCTTGACCTTGCGGCCGATGGTCTGCTGAGTGGCGACGGCGACCTTCGCCGGGTCGTCGCCCGCCTCCTCGACGAACACGTTCTTGACGTACTGCTGGGTGAGCGTCGAGGCACCCTCGGAGACGCCGCCGGACTGCGCGTTCTTGTTGAGCGCGCGGAGCACGCCCTTGAGGTCCACGGCACCGTGCTCGTAGAAGCGGGCGTCCTCGATCGCGACGATCGCCTTCCGCATGTACGGCGAGATCTGACTCAGCGGCACGACCGTGCGGTCGCGGGAGTACACCTTTGCTATCTCGCCGCCCTGGGCGTCGAGGATGGTGGTGCGCTGGCTCAGGGGCGGGGTTTTGAGATTGGCCGGGATCTCGTCGAATCCTTCGACGGACTCCTTGGCCGCCAGCCCCATCGCCCCGATCGCCGGCAGGGCCAGACCCGCCAGGACCGCTCCGGAGAGCACGCTGACGCCTAGGAATTTCGCGGCCTGCCGGGTCACGGTGGGACCCTCGCCCGAGCGCTTCTTAGCCATAGGAGGAAGCCTACGTTCTCATTCGGCGGACAGACGCCCGTGTGTTCGCCTACGCTGTTTCACGCCAGTAACTGTGGTGCGGTTCCGCATCACCGCCGCTCTCACTCTTGTGAGTGATGAGACGTGTCCGTATTGCCGCCTGTGTTACCGGGTGCCCGCCGCTACAAGGGCGGACCGTCCCGGTATGCGGTGGTTGGTCGCTGATGTCGCCAGGTCACTCCGTTGGGTGATCTGCCGCGTACGCATAGTCCGTTCGGGCCATTCAAGATTGGGCCCGAAGGGGGTGTTGCCCCCTGTCTGCCTTCCGTAACGTCCTCAACTGGCAACGGTGAATATGCCGCTGCCGCCGTGGGGGAGCCTCGATTCGGGAGAGGACGGCGCCAGCATGAGCTGGGTAACCGACTGGAGTGCGCAGGCAGCCTGCCGCACTACCGATCCGGATGAACTATTCGTTCAGGGCGCAGCGCAGAACAGGGCCAAGGCGGTCTGCACCGGGTGCCCGGTGCGTACGGAGTGTCTGGCCGACGCGCTGGACAACCGTGTGGAGTTCGGCGTGTGGGGCGGGATGACCGAGCGCGAGCGGCGGGCGCTGCTGCGCCGTCGGCCCACGGTCACGTCGTGGCGCAGGCTCTTGGAGACGGCCCGTACGGAGTACGAGCGCGGTTCCGGGATCCTGCCGCTGGGCGACGAGGAGTACGACGAGTACGCCGCCGTCGGGTAGCCGACGGGTGGTGGACGGCGGGTAGCCGACGGCGCCCGTGCCGGTGCCCGTACCCCTGTTGGTACCGGCGTCGGTCGCGGTTGCGCGCACGCCGACGTCCTTCAGCGATGTCGAGCGGTGACGTCGGGCTGACGTCGAGCGGTGACGTCGCGCGTGGTGGCACCCGAGCAGTCGTCCGATGCCGACGCTGCCGGAGCCGACGATGCCGGTGCCGTGCCGACTCGGTACCGGGGCGCGTCCGTGCCTACCGTTGCGTGCTTCTCGCGGCGCCCTGAGCGCCCTTTGCCGTCTCCTACGGGCTTGTCTCCTACGGGCTCTCGGCACCCTTGCCGTCCGCGGTGGGCTCCGCGGGGGCGGTGTCGTGCCGGGCCGACTGGACCGCGAGACGTTCACCGATCGCCCGCAGGCCTGCCAGATCGTGTACATCTCCGGGCAGGGCGGCCACCTCGGCCACAGGGACCTCGGGGTGCAGCGAAGTGAAGCGGTCGCGCGTACGACGCTCACGGGCGAGGACCTGCATGCGTTCGGCGTGCAGACGCAGCAGTCCTGCGGTGAGGCGCGCGGTGGAGTCCGTGGACGGCGCGGATGGTGCGGGGTCTCCTGAGGGCGCGGGCTGGGGGGAGCCGCTCCTGGGAGAGGACGTGTCGGAGGGAGTGCGGGTGCCGGGGTCATCGGTGGTACGTGAGCCAGTCTGCCCGCTGTCTCGATCCACAATGCCGACGCCATCAAGATTTTCTGAGGAATCCGGGGTGCGCGGGACTCCCGAGCCGTCGGCCAGGGCCTGCGCCGCGGCCAGGGCCCGCTCGGCCGAGAGACGTGCCGCCCCGCTGCCGTGCACCCGGTTCAGTACGAGCCCGGCCAGCGGCATCCGTTCGGCGGCCAGCCGTTCGACGAAGTAGGCCGCTTCCCGCAGGGCGTCCCGCTCCGGGGCGGCGACGACCAGGAAGGCCGTACCCGGGGCCTGGAGCAGCCGGTAGGTGGCGTCGGCCCGGGTACGGAAGCCGCCGAACATGGTGTCCATGGCGGAGACGAAGGTCTGTACGTCCCGCAGGAGCTGTGCCCCCATCAGCTTGTTGAGCGGCCCGCTCATCATCGACATGCCGACGCCCAGGAACTTCATCCCGGCCCGGCCGCCGATCTTCGCCGGTGTCATCAGGACCTTGATGAACTTCCCGTCCAGGAAGGAACCCAGGCGACTCGGCGCGTCGAGAAAGTCGAGCGCGGAGCGGCTCGGCGGGGTGTCGACGACGATCAGGTCCCACTCGTCGCGGGCGCGCAATTGGCCGAGTTTCTCCATGGCCATGTACTCCTGCGTACCGGCGAAACCGGCCGACAGGGACTGGTAGAAGGGGTTCTCCAGGATCGCCCGGGCGCGCTCCTTGTCGGCGTGCGTCTCGACGATCTCGTCGAACGTCCGCTTCATGTCGAGCATCATGGCGTGTAGTTCGCCACCGGCGGAGGTATCAATTCCGGTTACCGGGCGGGGCACGTTGTCGAGTTCGTCGATACCCATCGACTGAGCCAGCCGACGGGCCGGATCGATGGTGAGGACGACGACCTTCCGGCCGCGCTCGGCAGCCCGGACGCCCAGCGCGGCGGCGGTCGTGGTCTTGCCGACGCCGCCCGAACCGCAGCACACCACGATGCGGGTCCGGGGGTTGTCCAGGACCGGGTCGATGTCGAGGACGGACGCGGCGTCGAGGCCGTTCGCCCAGGCGCCGCCGGCGCCCGCCGTGACCGCGTCCCCTGCGGTGACACTCACCGAGCCACTCCTTGCTTTCGCAGTTCGCGCGCCATGCGGTACAGACCCGCCAGGTGCACGCCGTCGCCGAGCAGTTCCAGTTCGTACGTGGGGAGGCCGAGCCCGGATATCTCGGCACGGCCGCGACGCTCCAGGGCGACCCGCTCGGTGTGCTCGCGGGCCTGCTCGACCAGAGGGTCGACCAGCTGCTCGACGAGGCCGGCGCGGTCCGCCCCGGCGAATCCGGTCTGGGCCAAGGCGTCCGACAGGGCTCGCGCCACGGCCGCCCGGCGACCGTTGGCGGCGACGTCGACGGCCGCCGCGTCGAGTATTTCCGGCCGCACCATGTTGATGACCACGCTGCCCACCGGCAGCTTCGCGCCGCGCAGTTCGGCGATGCCGTCGACGGTCTCCTGGACGGGCATCTCCTCCAGCAGCGTCACCAGGTGCACCGCCGTCTCGGGCGACTTGAGCACCCGCATGACGGCCTGCGCCTGATGGTGGATCGGGCCGATCCGGGCCAGCCCCGCCACCTCGTCGTTGACGTTGAGGAAGCGGGTGATGCGACCGGTGGGCGGGGCGTCCATGACGACGTGGTCGTAGACGAAGTTGCCCAGACGGTCCTTGCGGCGCACCGCCTCGCACGCCTTGCCCGTCAGCAGGACGTCCCGCAGTCCGGGCGCGATGGTTGTCGCGAAGTCGATGGCGCCGAGCTTCTTCAGCGCCCGTCCGGCGCTGCCGAGCTTGTAGAACATCTGGAGGTAGTCCAGGAGCGCGCGCTCGGCGTCGATGGCGAGCGCGAAGACCTCGCCTCCGCCACCCGGCGCGACCGCGATCTTGCGTTCCTCATAGGGCAGCGCCTCCGTCTCGAAGAGCTGCGCGATGCCCTGTCTGCCCTCGACCTCGACCAGCAGGGTGCGCTTGCCCTCGGCGGCGAGGGCGAGCGCGAGGGCGGCGGCGACCGTGGTCTTGCCGGTGCCGCCCTTGCCGCTTACGACATGGAGCCTGCTCATGATTCGGAGCCTAACCAGTCCCGGAGCGGGCTACGCACGAGGCTGTCGGTGGGAGGCATTACAGTCGGGCCCATGACCAAGTGGGAATACGCGACTGTGCCGCTGCTCGTCCATGCGACCAAGCAGATTCTGGACACCTGGGGCGAGGACGGCTGGGAGCTCGTCCAGGTCGTGCCGGGGCCGAACAACCCCGAGCAGCTGGTGGCCTACCTCAAGCGGGAAAAGGCGTGAGCGCCGTCGAGAAGCGGCTCGCCGAGCTGGGCCTGACCCTGCCGGATGTCGTGCCGCCGCTCGCCGCGTACCAGCCCGCCGTGCGGACCGGTAATTACGTCTACACCGCCGGACAGCTGCCCATGGTCAAGGGCTCCGTGCCCGCGACCGGCAAGGTCGGTGCCGAGGTCAGCGCGGAGCAGGCCAAGGAGCTGGCGGCCGTCTGCGCGCTCAATGCCCTCGCCGCCGTGAAGTCGGTCGTCGGCGACCTCGACAAGATCGTGCGCGTGGTCAAGGTCGTGGGCTTCATCGCCTCCGCCCCGGACTTCACCGCACAGCCGGCCGTCCTCAATGGCGCCAGCGAGCTGCTGGGCGAGGTCCTGGGCGACAAGGGCGTGCACGCGCGCTCCGCCGTGGGCGTCACGGTGCTGCCGCTGGACGCGCCGGTCGAGGTCGAGATCCTGGTGGAAGTACGGGACTGACCGCGGGAGGGGGCCCGAGCGGTCCCCTCGAACATCCGCGCGTGAGCGCATAGCATCCGGCCATGTCGACTTCGAACGGCCAGTGGTACCCGCCGGAGTGGCCGGACCGGATCAGAGCGCTCACCCGTGGGGAGCTCCGGCCCGCCGCGCCCCGCCGCGCCGCGACCGTACTGCTGGTGCGTGACACCACCGGCGGCCCCACCGTTCATATGCTGCGCAGACGCGCCTCCATGGCTTTCGCCGGAGGCGCGTACGCGTATCCGGGGGGCTCCGTGGACCCCCGCGACGAGCGGGACGTGCCCTGGGCCGGCCCCTCGCGCACCGAGTGGGCCCGCCGCCTCGGTGTCGACGCCGCCTCCGCCCAGGCCATCGTCTGCGCCGCCGTCCGCGAGACCTTCGAGGAGGCGGGCGTGCTGCTGGCGGGCCCGACGCCGGAGTCGGTCGTCGCGGACACCACCGGCGCCGACTGGGAGGCCGACCGGGCGGCGCTCGTCACCCGCGAGCTGTCCTTCGCGGACTTCCTCGACCGGCGCGGCCTGGTGCTGCGCAGCGATCTCCTCGGGGGCTGGGCGCGCTGGATCACCCCGGAATTCGAACCGCGCCGCTATGACACCTGGTTCTTCGTCGCGGCGCTCCCCGAGGGCCAGCGCACCCGCAACGCGTCCACGGAGGCGGACCATACGGTCTGGGCCGCGCCCGCCGAGGCGGCCGCCGGCTACGACCGGGGCGAGCTGCTGATGATGCCGCCGACCATCTCCACGCTGCGCGCGCTCCTGCCGTACGGGACCGTCGCCGAGGTCCTGGCGGCCGCGCGCGAGGCGGACCTCACACCCGTGCTCGCGCAAGCCCGCCTCGTCGCGGGCGAGATCGTGCTGAGCTGGCCGGGACACGGCGAATTCACCAAACACATCTCTTCAGGGGCCGACGCATGACGTTCGCAGCAGCTCTTCCCGGCAAGCCGCGCGAGGGCGCCATCGGCGGCCCCGCGACCGCCCGCGCGGTCTGCGTGCTGGCTTCCAACCCCTCCGCCATGACGCTCGACGGCACCAATACCTGGATCGTCTCCGAACCCGACTCCGACCTGGCCGTCGTCATCGACCCGGGGCCGCTGGACGACACCCATCTGCGGGCCGTCATCGCCACGGCCGAGTCGGCGGGCAAGCGCGTCGCGCTGACGCTGCTCAGCCACGGCCACCCCGACCACTCGGACGGCGCCGGGCGTTTCGCCGAGCTGACGGGTACGTCGGTACGGGCGCTGGACCCCGCGCTGCGGCTCGGTGGCGAGGGGCTCGGCGTGGGTGACGTCATCACCACGGGCGGCCTGGAGCTGCACGTCCTGTCCACCCCGGGGCACACCGCCGACTCCCTGTGCTTCCACCTGCCCGCCGACCGGGCGGTTCTCACCGGTGACACGGTCCTGGGGCGCGGCACCACGGTCGTCGCCCACCCCGACGGGCGGCTCGGCGACTACCTGGACTCGCTGCGCCGGCTGCGCTCGCTCGCGGTCGACGAGGACGTGGTCACGGTGCTTCCCGGTCACGGGCCCGTGCTCGACGACGCCCGGGGCGCCATCGAGTACTACCTGGCCCACCGCGCCAAGCGGCTCGCCCAGGTCGAGACCGCGGTCGAGAACGGTCACGGCACCCCGGCGGAGGTCGTCGCCCATGTCTACGCGGACGTCGACCCCTCGCTGTGGCCCGCGGCGGAACTCTCGGTGCGGGCGCAGCTGGACTATCTCGGCGAGCACGGGCTGATCTGACCGAGCCGGAGTCGAACGCGCTGTCGGGCCCTGCCGGTGAACCACAGGGCAGCACTCCGGCGGCGCACAGGTTGATCTGAGGGGCCGGCAGGCGCCCGAGGGTCCCTGGGTACGCGAAAGCCCCTGCCACGCGCCTGAGCGGGCGGCAGGGGCTTTTACGTGTGTGCGTACGAGCGTACGTACGCCCCGGGGTCAGCGGGAGCGCTTGGCGAGCCGCTCCACGTCCAGGAGGATCACCGCGCGGGCCTCCAGGCGGAGCCAGCCACGGCCCGCGAAGTCCGCGAGCGCCTTGTTGACGGTCTCCCGGGAAGCGCCGACCAGCTGGGCCAGCTCCTCCTGGGTGAGGTCGTGCACGACGTGGATGCCCTCTTCGGACTGGACGCCGAAACGGCGGGACAGGTCGAGGAGCGCCTTCGCGACACGGCCGGGGACGTCGGAGAAGACCAGGTCCGACATCGAGTCGTTGGTGCGGCGCAGTCGGCGGGCGACCGCGCGCAGCAGGGCGGTGGCCACCTCCGGCCGGGCGTTGAGCCAGGGCTGGAGGTCGCCGTGGCCGAGGCCGAGGAGCTTGACCTCGGTGAGGGCGGTGGCGGTGGCGGTGCGCGGGCCGGGGTCGAAGAGCGACAGCTCGCCGATCAGCTCGCCCGGGCCCAGGACGGCCAGCATGTTCTCGCGGCCGTCGGGGGAGGTGCGGTGCAGCTTCACCTTGCCCTCGGTCACCACGTAGAGCCGGTCACCGGGGTCCCCTTCGTGGAACAGGGCGTCGCCCCTCGCGAGGGTGACCTCGCCCATGGAGGCGCGCAGCTCAGCGGCCTGCTCGTCATCGAGCGCCGCGAAAAGCGGGGCGCGCCGCAGAACGTCGTCCACGAGTTCTCTCCTTGTCGACATGCACAGAGGACCGTGGTCCCCATGATGCCCGTCGGTAAAACTGTGTGATCAAACACAAGTGTGGCGCATCGTCGACCGAAGCCCTACGGCAGGGGTCCGATTGGGCTGCGGTTTTCCTGCGGCCGGGGCGGATGTCAGTGCTGGGCTCTAGTCTGGCCGGGTGTCCAATACGCCGGTGAGAGCACAGGGCAGGGGAACCGGGAGGGTGATCCCGGCCCGCGATTCCGCTGTGGGCGAACGTGTGTCCGCGAAGAAGACGAATGCCGCGACGGGCCCCAAACCGCCGGGTGGCGAAGCGGCCGCGAAGATCGGCGAGGCCGACGGATCCGTCGCCGTTCCCGCCCCGGGCTCCGCCTCCGGACCGACCGGTTCCGTCAGAGGATCCGGCTCCGGGCCCACCTCCAGGAGATCAGTGAAGGCCGCTGCCGCCAAACCGGCGAAGACGGAGTCCCGGACCGCGCTCGTCCGCCGGGCGCGTCGTATCAATCGCGAGCTCGCCGAGGTCTATCCGTACGCCCACCCCGAGCTGGACTTCGAGAACCCCTTCCAGCTGCTCGTCGCCACCGTGCTGTCCGCCCAGACCACGGACCTGCGGGTCAACCAGACCACCCCCGCCCTCTTCGCGGCCTATCCCACGCCGGAGGACATGGCGGCGGCCGACCCCGAGACGCTGGAGCAGCTCATCCGGCCGACGGGCTTCTTCCGCGCCAAGGCCAGATCCCTGCTCGGCATCTCCGCCGCGCTGCACGAGCGCTTCGACGACGAGGTGCCGGGGCGCATAGAAGACCTGGTGTCCCTGCCCGGCGTGGGGCGGAAGACCGCCCATGTGGTCCTGGGGAACGCCTTCGGTGTGCCCGGCATCACCGTCGACACGCACTTCGGGCGACTCGTCCGGCGCTGGAAGTGGACGGACCAGCAGGACCCGGAGAAGGTCGAGGAGGAAATCTGCTCGCTCTTCCCGAAGAGCGACTGGACGATGCTCTCGCACCGCGTGATCTTCCACGGCCGGCGTATCTGCCACTCCCGCAAGCCCGCCTGCGGCGCCTGCCCGATCGCGCCGCTGTGTCCGTCCTACGGCGAGGGCGAGACGGATCCCGAGAAGGCGCGGAAGCTGCTCAAGTACGAGAAGGGCGGCCAGCCCGGTCAGCGGCTCAAGCCCCCGCCCGACTACCCGGGCCTGCCGGCCCGTCCGCTGGGAGCCGAGTGACCGCACGCCCGCCAGTGACCGCACACACGCCGAGGGGACACGCATGACGAGCACGTACGGCGGTGGGACCGCCATCACCTCCGAGGGGCTGCCCGAGTGGCTCGCGCCCGTGGCCCAGGCTGCGAGAACGATCGAGCCGCACCAGCTGAGCCGCTTCCTCCCGCCGGAGACGGGCGGTCGGCAGTCCGCCGTGCTGGTGCTCTTCGGCGAGGGTGAGCAGGGCCCCGAGCTGCTGCTCCTGGAGCGGGCCGGGACGCTGCGCTCGCACGCGGGCCAGCCGTCGTTCCCCGGTGGCGCGCTCGATCCACAGGACGGCGATCCGGCCGGTGACGGGCTGCTGCGGGCCGCGCTGCGCGAGGCCGAGGAGGAGACCGGCCTCGACGCGTCCGGCGTGCAGATCTTCGGTGTCCTGCCGCAGCTCTACATCCCTGTGAGTGGTTTCGTCGTGACGCCGGTGCTCGGCTGGTGGCGCGAGCCCAGCCCGGTCGGCGCGGTCGACCAGGCGGAGACGGCCAGAGTGTTCACGGTCCCGGTCACCGAGCTCACCGACCCGGGGAACCGGGCGATGGCCGTCCACCCGAGCGGTCACCGGGGTCCGGCCTTCCGCGTCGGCGGCGCGATGGTCTGGGGCTTCACCGCCGGGGTGATCGACCGGATCCTGCACTTCGCGGGCTGGGAGCGCCCGTGGGACCGCGAGCGCCAGGTCTCCTTGGACTGGCAGGGCTGATCCGCGTGAGACGGTGGCCTGCGAGCCACCCGACCCGAGGCCGACGACCGCGCCGGCCCCTTCAATGCGAGGCATTTTTCGGTGAACGTGCTGGACATCGTGCTGCTGCTCGCCGCCGTGTGGTTCGCGGTCGTCGGCTACCGCCAGGGCTTCGTCGTCGGCGTGCTGTCGGTGATCGGCTTCCTCGGCGGTGGCCTGGTCGCCGTCTACATCCTCCCGGTGATCTGGGACAGCGCCACCGACGAGGCCACACCGGGCACGCTGGCGGCCATCGCGGCCGTCGCGATCGTCATCGTCTGTGCCTCGGTGGGGCAGGCCGCCACCACCCACCTCGGCAGTAGGCTCCGCCGGCACATCACCTGGTCGCCGGCGCGCGCCCTGGACGCGGCGGGCGGCGCGCTCGTCAATGTCGCCGCGATGCTGCTCGTGGCCTGGCTGATCGGCTCCGCCCTCGCCGGTACCTCCCTGCCCACCCTCGGCAAGGAGGTCCGCAATTCCAAGGTGCTGCTCGGCGTGGCCCGGGTGGTTCCGGCCCAGGCCAACACCTGGTTCGCGGACTTCAGCACGGCCCTCTCCCAGAACGGCTTCCCGCAGGTCTTCGCGCCCTTCTCCAACGAGCCCATCACCTCCGTGCCCGCACCCGACCCCAGGCTCGCCGGCAGCCCCGTCGCCACGGCTGCCCAGCGCAGCATCGTCAAGGTCGTGGGCACCGCGCCCAGCTGCGGCAAGGTCCTCGAGGGCACCGGTTTCGTCTTCGCACCGCACCGGGTGATGACCAACGCCCACGTCGTCGGCGGCGTCGACGAGCCGACCGTGCAGGTCGGCGGCCAGGGCCGGCGCTATGACGCGACCGTCGTCCTCTACGACTGGAAGCGGGACATCGCCGTCCTGGACGTGCCGTCACTCGACGCGCCGGTGCTGCGCTTCGCCCGGGACGACGCGGAGAGCGGCAAGAGCGCCATCGTCGCGGGCTTCCCCGAGAACGGCTCGTACGACGTGCGCGCCGCCCGCGTCCGCAGCCGCGTCCAGGCCAACGGACCGGACATCTACCACCGCGGCAATGTCCGGCGTGATGTGTACTCCCTCTTCACCACGGTCCGCCAGGGCAACTCCGGCGGCCCGCTGCTCACCCCGGACGGCAAGGTCTACGGCGTGGTCTTCGCGAAGTCCCTGGACGACGCGGACACCGGCTATGCCCTGACGGCGGACGAGGTGCGTGAGGACGCCGTCGTCGGCAGCACGGCCACGGGCAGGGCGGACAGCCAGGGCTGCGCGCTCTGAGGCGGTGGTTGCCGGTCCGGAGCGGTCCGGGGGTGGTCAGCGGCCGCGTGGATGGCGCAGCCGCGCCGACACCCATCGGGCGCGGCGGCGGATGATGCGCGGAATGCCGATGTGGGGGTCGTGACAGGCCTCCGGCCCGTGCTCACCCCGCATCGCGCTCTCGGATGCCTCCGTCACGGCCAGCGCGGCATCGCCCTCGGCGCCGCGCTGCTGCGTCACATCACGGTAGTCGTGCGTCCAGCCCATACCGAGGTCTGTGCCCGGCCCCAAAGGTCCGTAATCGCCTGGGGGTCCGTCAATTGGCCTATGCGGGAGGCAATTGGCCATTCGACGGACAGCTGTTCCCGTGTGTTCGAGGGTGAGCCGGGGGCGAGAGAGGCCGACGGGGCGGCTCAGGGGGCGGCGCTGTCGCTCCCCTCGGGGGCAGCCCCTGCCGTGTCGGCTAGCGGTCCGGCTCCGGGTCCTTGAGCCAGTTGATCAGCTCGGTCGAGTACGCCACCGGATCCTCTTCATGCGGGAAGTGTCCGAGTCCGTCGAACAGCCGCCAGCGGTACGGTGCCTCCACGTACTCCCCGGAGCCCGCCGCGCTGCGGGTGCGCATCACCGGATCGAGGGACCCGTGCAGGTGCAGCGTCGGCACCCGCACCGGCCGCTTCATGCGGCGGTTGAACTGGATGCCGTCCGGACGTGCCATCGACCGCACCATCCATCGGTACGGCTCGATCGAACAGTGGGCCGTCGAGGGGATCGACATGGCCCGCCGGTAGGTGTCGACCGCGTCGTCGTCCGGCAGCCGGGGCCCCGACCACTCGCGGATCAGCCGGCCCACCAGCGCGGCGTCGTCCGCGACGAGCTGGCGCTCCGGCAGCCAGGGGCGCTGGAAGCCCCAGATGTACGAGCCCGCCGCGCTCTGCTTGAGGTCGGCGAGCATCGACGAGCGCCAGCGGCGCGGGTGCGGCATCGAGGACACCACGAGCCGCCGGACCAGCTTCGGCCGCATCACGGCCGCTGTCCACGCCAGATAGCCGCCCAGATCATGGCCGACCAGCGCGGCATCCGGCTCGCCGAGGGAGCGGATCACACCGGTGATGTCGAGAGCGAGATTCGCCGGGTCGTAGCCCCGGGGTGTCCGGTCGCTGCCCCCCACGCCGCGCAGATCCATCGCCACCGCCCGGAACCCCGCGTCCGCGAGCGCCGGCAGCTGATGCCGCCACGTCCACCAGAACTGCGGAAAGCCGTGCAACAACAGCACCAGCGGCCCCTCGCCCATCTCGGCGATATGGAACCGCGCACCGTTGGCCGCGACCTCCCGGTGGGTCCACGGCCCGTCGGGGCGTACGACCGCCGAGGGCGAGGACGCGGAGCCGGTGGGCGCGGGCGGGATGACCGGTGAGTCGGGTTCGGGGGACGCGGGCGCTGCGGAAGTATCGGGCACCGTCATACGGACGAGCGTGTCACAGATGCGTCCGCCTGGCTCGTGCCGACCAGCGGACGCGGGTGCGGCTTGACCGTGCCCAGCACGGCCGCCGTCTCCTTGGCCGAGGCGATGCTCTTCTCCGGCTTGCTGACCTTCTTGAACTTGGCCACCGCCAGCAGCCCGAGAACCGCCGCGATCACCAGGAACGCCCCGCCGACGATCAGGAAGGACCAGGCGAGCCCGAGGCCCAGGTTGTGGATCCCGTATGCGGCCGCGAAGCTCAGCACCGGCAGCGAGAAGAGCGCCAGGGTGCCGGCCGCGGCGATCGCGCCGCCGCCGATGCCGACGCGCTTGACGTCCTGCCGCAGCTCGGCCTTGGCCAGTGCGATCTCGTCGTGCACCAGCGCGGACAGCTCGGTGGTGGCCGTCGCCACCAGCTGGCCGAGGCTGCGGTTGGCACCGTCGTCGGCTGCGCTCATCGGCTGCTCCCTCATCTTCATCAGCTTCGTCATCTGCGGGTCTTGGGCGCGTCTTCAGCGGATGTAAAGACCCTTAGATCATGCCGGACCATCGTCGCCGGTGGTGTGCCCGGAGGCGACTTCGGCCAGCCTGCGGTGTTCTGCGGCCTTCGCTTCGTGGATGGCGGCCATCCGGAGGTGGTAATCCGGGTTGCCGTGTTCGTAAATGTCCGGTATTCCGTCCTGGTCCTCGTCCCGCTCCTCATCCGCGCACAGCTTCTTGTACTTGTTGTCGCGCAGCTTGAGCAGTGTGCCCGCGATGACGGCGGCTATCAGCGAACCGATGAGTACGGCTGCCTTCACCTCATCGGTCAGAAGTTGGTCGCCGGCGAAGGCCAGCTCGCCGATCAGCAGGGACACGGTGAAGCCGATACCGGCCAGTGAGGCGACGGCCAGTACGTCCGGCCATTCGAGGTCGGGGTTCAGCTCGGCCTTCGTGAAACGTGCCGCCAGCCATGTGCCGCCGAACACGCCTATCGCCTTGCCGACGACCAGGCCGAGGACGACGCCGAGCGTCTCGGGCTTGCGGAAGACGTCCGACAGCGCGCCGCCGGAGAGGGCGACGCCCGCTGAGAACAGCGCGAACAGCGGTACGGCCAGCCCGGCGGACAGGGGGCGGACCAGGTGCTCGATGTGCTCGCCGGGGGAGTACCGCTCGCCCTCGTGACGCGTGCAGCGCAGCATCAGGCCCATGGCAACGCCCGCGATGGTCGCGTGCACGCCGCTGTTGTACATCAGCGCCCAGTTGACGATCGCCAGCGGCACGTAGATGTACCAACCGCGCACACCCTTGCGCAGCAGCAGCCAGAAGACGGCCAGGCCCAGCACAGCGAAGCCGAGAGCGGCGAAATCGAGCTGCGAGGTGAAGAAGACCGCGATGATCAGGATCGCGAAGAGGTCGTCGACGACGGCGAGGGTCAGCAGGAACGCGCGCAGCGCCGAGGGCAGGGCCGTGCCGATCACCGCCAGTACGGCGAGGGCGAAGGCGATGTCCGTGGCGGTGGGCACGGCCCAGCCGTCCAGAGCACCGCCACCGGTCTTCGCGACGGTGAAGTAGACGAGCGCGGGGGCGGCCATGCCGCAGATCGCGGCGATGACGGGAAGGGCGGCCGCCTTCGGGTCGCGCAGCTCACCGGCGACCAGCTCGCGCTTGAGTTCTATGCCCGCGACGAAGAAGAAGACGGCCAGCAGACCGTCGGCGGCCCAGTGCTGCACCGAGAGATCGAGGCCGAGGGAGCCGGGGCCGAGGTGGAAGCCGCGGATGGTCTCGTAGCTGTCGCGCAGCGGGGTGTTCGCCCAGAGCAGCGCGGCCACGGCCGCGACGAGCAGCAGCACGCCGCCGACGGTTTCGGTGCGGAGGGCTTCCGCCAGGTAGTTGCGCTCGGGCAGCGGCAGCCGTCCGAGGAAGACGGAACGGCGGTTCTTGGGCGCGGCCACGACGGTGGACCTCCTGGGGCGACTGGATACACGTGTGCTGTGTGCCGACCAGACTTCCCGGCGCGCCTTTGATTCTTGTCGCAATTTTTACGCGATGAGTACTTACCTTAACCGGAAAGAGTGAAGGGCACCCGGTCACCGGGTGCCCTTCATCGGTTTGCCTGCTTCCGCGCGCCCTGCTCCGGGCCGCGGTCGCGTGGCTCGACCGGGTCAGTCCTCGCTGCTCGCGGCGGGAAGCTGGGACTGGATCAGGCTCATGACCGAGGAGTCGGTCAGCGTGGTCACATCGCCGAGCGTGCGGTTCTCGGCGACGTCCCGCAGCAGACGCCGCATGATCTTGCCCGAGCGGGTCTTGGGCAGCTCGGCGACCGGCAGGATCCGCTTCGGCTTGGCGATCGGGCCGAGCTGCTTGGCGACATGCGCCCGCAGCTCCTCGACCAGACCCGCTTCCTCGGCGTCGGCGTTGCCCCGCAGGATGACGAAGGCGCAGATGGCCTGGGTGGTCTGCGGGTCGTTCGCGCCGACGACGGCGGCTTCGGCGACCTTGGGGTGCGAGACGAGCGCGGACTCGACCTCCGTGGTGGAGATGTTGTGGCCCGAGACCAGCATCACGTCGTCCACCCGGCCGAGCAGCCAGATGTCGCCGTCGTCGTCCTTCTTGGCGCCGTCACCCGCGAAGTACTTGTGCTCGAAGCGCGACCAGTACGTGTCGATGTAGCGCTGGTCGTCGCCCCAGATGGTGCGGAGCATCGACGGCCACGGCTCGGTGAGGACGAGATAGCCGCCGGCCCCGTCGGGCACCTCATTGGCGTCGTCGTCCACGACGGTCGCCGCGATGCCGGGCAGGGGCACCTGCGCCGAGCCGGGCTTGGTCTCGGTGACCCCCGGCAGCGGGCTGATCATCATGGCGCCGGTCTCGGTCTGCCACCAGGTGTCGACCACGGGCGTCCTGTCGGCACCGATGTGCTTGCGGTACCAGACCCAGGCCTCGGGGTTGATGGGCTCGCCGACCGAGCCGAGGATCCGCAGGCTGCTCAGGTCGAACTTGGCCGGGATGTCGTCGCCCCACTTCATCGCGGCGCGGATCGCGGTGGGAGCGGTGTAGAGGATCGTCACGCCGTACTTCTGGACGATCTCCCACCAGCGCCCCTGGTGCGGGCTGTCCGGGGTGCCCTCGTAGAGGACCTCGGTCGCGCCGTTGCTCAGCGGTCCGTAGACGATGTAGGAGTGGCCGGTCACCCAGCCGACGTCGGCCGTGCACCAGAAGACGTCCGTCTCCGGCTTGAGGTCGAAGACGGCGTGGTGGGTGTACGAAGCCTGGGTGAGATAGCCACCGGTGGTGTGCAGGATGCCCTTCGGCTTACCGGTGGTGCCCGAGGTATAGAGGATGAACAGCGGGTGCTCGGCGTCGAACGCCTGGGGCGTGTGGCGGTCGGACTGGCGCTCGACCAGATCGTGCCACCAGACGTCGCGGCCCTCGGTCCAGGCGATGTCGTCCTGGCCGGTGCGGCGGACGACGAGGACGCTGCGGACGTCCTCCGTGCCGGGGCGGGTCAAAGCCTCGTCGACGGCGGGCTTGAGGGCGGAGGCCTTGCCGCGCCGGTAGCCACCGTCGGCGGTGATGACGACGCGGGCGTCCGCGTCCTGGATGCGAGTCGCGAGGGCGTCCGCCGAGAAACCGCCGAAGACGAGAGAGTGCGGGGCGCCGATCCGGGCGCAGGCCAGCATCGAGACGACCGCTTCGGGGATCATCGGGAGGTAGATGGCGACCCGGTCCCCGGCCTGGACACCGAGCTCGGTCAGGGCATTGGCGGCCTTGGAGACCTCACGCTGCAGCTCTGCGTAGGTGATCGAACGGGTGTCGCCCGGCTCGCCCTCGAAGTGGATGGCCACGCGGTCACCGAGGCCGTTCTCCACGTGGCGGTCGACGCAGTTGTACGCCACGTTGAGCTTGCCGTCCGCGAACCACTTGGCGAACGGCGGGTTCGACCAGTCCAGCGTCTCGGTCGGCTCGGTCTCCCAGCTCAGGCGGCGGGCCTGCGCGGCCCAGAAGCCCAGCCGATCAGCCTTCGCCTCCTCGTACGCCTCCGCCGAGACATTGGCCTTCGCGGCCAGGTCGGCAGGCGGTGCGAAGCGGCGCTCCTCCTTCAAGAGGTTGGCCAGGCTTTCGTTGCTCACGACATCTCCCTTTCCCAGGGTGCCCGTTGCGTCCCGGCCATAGCTCATCAGCCCGGGGCACACCCTGACAAGGGGTGTGGACAAAAATTGGTTTAGACCTGTCCTTTGTTGGGGTTCCACGAGGTCAGACGGGTGGGCGGGGCGCGGGGACACGCGCGAGGCCGTGCTTCCGCGTCGCCCGGCAGCGGCGCGTCACACGGCGTCCAGCACCTCCGGGCGGACCGCGGTGAAGGTGCGTGACCGCTCGTCCAGTACATACGCCTGCGCTTCGGCCACATGGAAGTACATGCCCTGCAGGCGCAGCGCACCCTCGGCCACCCGCCGGGCCACGCAGGCGTGGGCCCTCAGATGGTCGAGCTGCTGGAGGACGTTGACGAGGGCGAGCCGTTCGACGTCGTCGGACACGGGCCGGTCGGCGAGTGCGACTTCCCCGCGGCCGAGCCGTCCGATGCGCTGCATCCGGGCCACGCTCGGCCGGCCGTGCCGGAGCCAGCGCCCGAGCGGGGTCGGTGCGCCGGGCTCGGGGGCGGAGGTGTCGAGGAGGGCCTGCATCGCGCCGCACCCCGAGTGCCCGCACACGGTAATGGTGCCGACCTTCAGCACCTCGACCGCGTACTCCACCGCGGCCCCGACCGAGTCGCATGTGCCGTCGCTGCCGGGAGGCGGCATCAGATTGCCGACGTTGCGCACGGTGAAGAGATCGCCCGGGCCGCTCGAGGTGATCATGCTGGTCACCAGCCGGGAGTCGGCGCAGGTCAGAAAGAGCTGGCTGGGGGTCTGACCCTCACGGGCCAGCCGCGCCAGCTCGTCCCGTACGAGGGGTGCCGTATTGCGCTGGAACGCGCTCACCCCGCCGAGGAGTTGCTGATCTCCGCTGTGCTTGACGCCGGGCTTCGCGGCTGCGGTGGTGCGGGTGCAGCGGTGGTTGTGCCAGGGGGTCCAGGGGCGGCACACGTGCGTGCTGGCGGGCTCCGCGATGGGCCGGCCGTGACGGCCTCGCAGAGTGACCCAGCCGCCACCCGCCCGATGGGAGTTGGACCAGGTCTGCAGCGCGTCGTACGCCGCGTGGTCCATGAAGGAGCCGCCCAGCTCGACCACCGCATTGGCCTCGGCGGGCACCTGGGCGAGTGCCCGGGACAGCCGGGGGACCGCGAGGAACGTCAACTGGCCATTGACGCGGACCCGATGGCAGTCCCTGTCCGCGTCCACGGTGATACGGGTATGGGCGAGACGCCGCAGGGAGAGGAAGGCCGCGATCGCGATGCCGACGGCGACTCCTTGCAGCACTCCCAGGAGCACCACGGACCCGAGCGTGGCCGCGTACATGGGGAACTCGCGGTGCCGCTGTACGTGCTTGATGTGCGCGAAGCTCACCATCCGTACGCCGACCGCCATCACCAGCGCGGCCAGCGCGGCCAGTGGGATCAGCTCGAGCACGGTGCTGAGCAGCGCCGCACATACCAGCACCCACACGCCGTGCAGGACCGTGGCCTTCCGTGTGGCGGCGCCCGCCTCGACGTTGGCCGTGCCGCGGATCGCGCCGCCCGCGATCGGCAGCCCGCCGAGCAGCCCGGACACCACGTTCGCCGCGCCCTGGCCCGCGAGTTCGCGATCCAGTGAGGCGGGAGGGTGCTCTCCGTCCGACCGCGCGGCGCGCAGGCGGTCCACCGCGACGGCGGACAGCAGCGACTCCATGCTGGCCACGAGCGTGACGGTGAGGACGGCCGCGAACACGCCGAGCACAGGACCGTCGGGCAGGGCGGGCAGGACGCGCAATTCCCACTGGGGAAGGTTGACCCGGGGCAGATCCATGCTGACGGCGGCCGCGGTGGCGGCTGCCACGGCCGCGAGCGGTGCCGGAAGCGTACGGGCCCACCGTCCGGCCCGGCCGGGCAGCTTCGGCCAGCACGCCACCACGGCCACCGTGATCCCGCCGACCAGCAGCGCGGCCGGGTGCGGGTCCGCCAGCCGCGAGGGCAGCGCCGCGAGGTTCTCCAGCGCGGAGATGTTGGGGTGGTCGCCCAGCACGACGGGAAGTTGGCCGAGCGCGATCGTGACGCCGATGCCGGCGAGCATGCCGTGCACGATGGCCGGGCTGACGGCCAGCGCGCTACGGGCCACGCGGGCGGCGCCGAGGGCGAGTTGAGCCAGCCCGGCGAGCGCGGTGATCGCGCACGTCGCCCGCCAGCCGTAGCGCTGCACGAGCTCGGCAGTGACGACCACCAGGCCGGTGGCGGCGCCGCTGACCTGGAGCGGGGCCCCACCCAGCAGACCGGCGACGATCCCGCCGACCGCTGCCGCGACCAGCCCCGCCTGGAGCGGCGCGCCCGTCGCGAGCGCGATGCCGAGTGAGAGCGGGATCGCGATCAGAAAGATGACCACGGAGGCGGAGAGGTCCTGGCGCCAACTGCGCGGGCGCCGGACCGGCAGGTCCTGGCCGCCCGACTGGGCCGGGGGCGTGGGGTGATTCGTCTGCGTCGGCTGAGCGTGCATGGGCGTTCCCGTCTTCGTCGGGGCGGCGCGGCCGAGCGGTGATGGGGCGCGGCCGTGGTCACGGCGTGCAGCGGCGGGAGCGGCTGCGATGGCGGGCTTTTCTCAACTCTGAGTAAACGAATCGTAATGGAGAGTAAAGAGATGGGGAAGTTCGCCAGGGCTGGCGGAAGGCGACTTCCTTCCAACGAGTGAATCCGTACGTCTATCTGCTTGTCGTTCCATACCTCTATCGGACCCATGTGGCAGTGGCGTTGGGCGCGGCCGGGTGCCGGAGGGTGGGTGGGGGGCCTCGGGTGCTTGGAGGCGAAGGGGGAGGGATTCGGCGTCCACCCTCTCGCGGACGCGCGGGCCTGCTGTCCGCGATCGAATTCACCCTTGGTCGGCATAAAACCGAACATCCGGCACTCGGGCGAGGCGAAGGGGTTACCGACGAGTGAATGGCGTGTACATGCTCTTGTTCGCAAACCGCATTCGTTGGCGCCGGGCGTGTGCGGATCTGTGGCTCAATCTGCTGGGGTCAGGCTGAAAACCGATGAAAACGGGTCCCATTTCGTCCCGCCCTCCCGTGGGCCCGATGGCGGACCGGTCGCTGGTCGGCCGAGAAGTGGACGGGAAAAATCCGGAATGCGGGTCCGCCCCGTCAAGGGCGGAAGCGGCGGGACCGCTATCGGGGATGGGCCGCCCCTGCCGTTCCTTGAAGGGCGGGAAATCCCCTCGCCGGATGTGTCGTCGCACCGGAAGGCCGCCGGAAGGGCCATTCCGGCGGCCAGGCCTCTCTGGTCTCCCTGCGGTAAGAGTTCCTCAATTACCCTCGGCTGGAAGGCTGATCGGTGAGTTCAGACGGGCTGCGGAGCGGCCAACAGCCGCTCGTCCAGAACGAAACTGGGATCGACCTGGGCCGCCAGGTCCGCGCCCGTCTTCGCGTTGCCCCAACTCTCCGCGTTCTTCAGGTGGAAGTGCACCATCTGGCGTGTGTAGCGCTGCCAGTCGCGTCGCTCGTACGCGCCGTCCGCCGCCGCGCGCAACGTGCGCAGCGCCTCACGGTTGGGCCCCTCGAGGAGCTCGAAGAGCGGTGGCCGGCCCTTCTCCATGGCGCGCACCCAGTCGGAGTGGGCCAGCGTGGTGAGCAGGTCCTCGCCGACCTCCTCGCGCAGGAAGTCCAGGTCGTCGGCGCCCTGCACCTTGTTGCCGACCACCTTCAGGCAGATGCCGAAGTCACGGGCGTACTCCTTGTACTGGCGGTAGACCGAGACTCCCTTGCGGGTCGGCTCGGCGACCAGGAACGTCATGTCGAAGCGGGTGAACATCCCGGAGGCGAAGGAGTCGCTGCCTGCTGTCATGTCGACGACGACGTACTCGCCGGGCCCGTCGACAAGGTGATTGAGGCACAGCTCGACCGCGCCGACCTTGGAGTGATAGCAGGCGACGCCGAGGTCCGACTCGGTGAAGGGGCCGGTCGCCATCAGCCGGACGGCGGCGCCTTCGTCCAGCCGTACGGTGCGGGCGCAGGTCTCGAGGATCGGGTTCTCCTCGTCAATCCGCAGCAGCCGCGAGCCCTCACCCGGCGGGGTCGTCTTGATCATGGTTTCGGCGGAGGCGATGCGAGGGTTCGTGCCGCGCAGGTACTCCTTGATCAGCGGCAGGTGTGCGCCCATCGCGGGGAGTGCGGCCGTCTCCGCCTCGTCCAGACCGAGCGCCGCGCCCAGATGTTGGTTGATGTCGGCGTCCACCGCGATGACGGGAGCCCGGTCGGCGGCGAGATGGCGGATGAACAGTGAGGACAGCGTGGTCTTGCCGCTGCCGCCCTTCCCTACGAAAGCGATCTTCATGTTCACCAAGCGTAGGTGCGCAAGCGCGGAAAGTGAGAGATGTGAGTGAAGAAAACCACTCCTTCGAGGGGTGTGAGGCCGAAGTGCGTAGTGTCTTACCCATGAGTACGACAGCCGATCCGCTCGCCGCCCTGGGCTCGCTTCCTGGCGTTGCCGACTCCGTGGACTCCGTGCGCAAGGCGGTGGACCGCGTCTACGGCCACCGGGTGATGCGCCGCCGCAGCAACGAGGTCACCGCCGAGGCGGCGCTGCGTGGCGCCCGGGGCTCGGCCGCCCTGTCAGGGGCGGACTGGGCGCTCGAGGAGGTGCGCCGGAGGTCCGACTTCGGTGTCGAGGGCGAGCCGCGCACGGTGGGCGCCGCGCTACGGCTGACCGCCGAGTCGGGCCAACTGCTGAGCGTGTGGCGGCAGTCGCCGCTGCGTGTGCTGGCCAGACTGCATCTGGTGGCTGCGGGCGGAGCCCGGCCGGACGACACCGTGGGGCGCCCGCGGCTGGCGGGCGAGCCGGTCGACGAGCCACTGATCGAGCTGGCGCTGCCGGGCGCGGACGAGGTGGCAGGCCGGCTCGAAGGGCTGGCCGGACTGCTGATCGCGGGTAGTGAGGCACCCGCGCTGGTGACGGCGGCGGTGGTGCACGGCGAACTGCTCGCCCTGCGCCCGTTCGGCTCGTGCAACGGCCTGGTCGCGCGGGCCGCCGAGCGGATCGTGCTGATCGGCAGCGGACTGGATCCCAAGTCGATCTGCCCGTCGGAGGTGGGGCACGCGGAGTTGGGGCGTGCGGCCTATCTGGGAGCGCTCGACGGCTACGCGTCCGGGACCCCGGAGGGCATGGCGGCCTGGATCACGCACTGCGCTCGTGCTGTCGAGCTGGGTGTGCGGGAGAGTACGGCCGTGTGCGAGGCGCTCCAACGCGGTGCGGCCTGACGGGTCTCCGTCACGGCGGGCTCGGGGAGCGGCCGACGTCGACAGCAGGCGGACAGGGTTGCGGCGGTACCGTCAAGCTTTGGTACCGCCGCTGGCACGTCGGCCGAGTTACCATGCGTGCACGAGATTTGCCCATCAGGCCGGGATCTTCGCCCGTTACCTGGTGCGGCTGGCCCGTAATCGACGGGTCGGCGTCGCGTGGGTGCTCGGCTTCCGTGCTTCGGTCCGTGGGGCCTACTGCGTTAAAGGCATCCTCTCGGATGTCCCTGGTCTCGCGGGCCGTCAACTCCTTTCTACTCCTGTCGTGGTGGAAGCGGAAGCCCAAGCCGCGGTTTCTTTACTTTTAGCGTTAAAACTGGTCAAGGCGGACGTGGGGCGGTCGTCGTCGGCTGGCGAACCAGACGAGGCCGGCCGTCGCGGCGGCGCCGACCGCTGCTGCCGCCATCAGGGCAGGGCGTGAGGGCATAGGCAGGGTCGACACGCGCTGCTTGAGTCGTACCGGGCGGCTGAAGGTGAGGATCGGCCAGTCGCGGGCGATCGCCTCACGGCGCAGGGCGCGGTCCGGGTTGACCGCGTGCGGGTGGCCGATCGACTCCAGCATCGGGATGTCGGTCGCGGAGTCGCTGTAGGCATAGCAGCGCGCCAGGTCGTAGCCCTCCGACTCCGCGAGCTCCCGAATGGCTTCGGCCTTGGTCGGGCCATAGGCGTAGTACTCCACCTCGCCGGTGAAGGCGCCGTCCTTGACGACCATGCGGGTGGCGACGACGCGGTCGGCGCCCAGCAGCTCGCCGATCGGCTCCACCACCTCGGCGCCGGAGGTGCTGACGATCACCACATCGCGCCCGGCGGTGTGGTGTTCCTCGATGAGGGAAGCGGCTTCGTCGTAAATGATCGGATCGATGAGTTCGTGCAGGGTCTCGGCGACGATCTCCCGCACCTGGCGGACATTCCAGCCACGGCACAGATCGGAGAGATACTGGCGCATCCGCTCCATCTGGTCGTGGTCGGCTCCACCGACCAGGAAGACGAACTGGATGTACGCGGTGCGCAACACGGCGCGCCTGTTGATCAAGCCGCCTTGGTAGAAGGACTTGCTGAAGGTGAGCGTGCTCGACTTCGCAATGACCGTCTTGTCCAGATCAAAGAACGCGGCTGTCCGAGGGAGCGAGTGGTTTTCCACGTCGCCGAGCATAGGCCGACCTCCATTCGGCGTAAGCTGAGGCGTGTGGGTTTGCCTGAGAAGGCTCTCGGGTACACCATGGAAGTCACGGATCGTTCGCGACCGTGTCTAACCCGGTCCGACTCCTCCCCCCCCCGAGTCGGCCGTGGGGACGACCCCCGCTCTCCCCCCCGGCGGGGGTCGTCGCATGTCCGGATGCATTTTGAGCGCCCTCATCCCGCGTTCCTCCCTCTGGTTCGGCCCGTCCGGCCGTGGTCTCTCCTCCTTCATACACGTCACGCTGCGTAATCGGCTTGGCGCTCTCCGGAAGTCACCGGTATAGGTGAGCGGGATATTCACAACCGCTGAGTTGTCCACAGTTTTTGTCCAAGATCCACAAGGTTTTCCAGTTCGATGCACGGTGATTCCCCGCGAGTTCCGCGATGTTCGCGGAAGAGAGCGCGTAGTGGGAGGGGAGACCCGTGACCGGATCCATCACATCCGATTGGCGGACGGACGCCGTTGCCGGAAGGCCGGGGGGACCGCTGGTCGTCACGGAGGACGAGGGGCTGCTGGATGACCTGCTGCGGCTGTGCGCCGCAGCCGGGGCCGTGCCCGAAGTCGCTCAGGGAATGCCCGCGCGCAGGGGGAGCTGGGAAAGCGCGCCGCTGGTCCTGGTCGGCGACGACTGCGCGGCCCGCCTCGGGGGCGCCATGCGCAGGGAGGGGGTGGTGCTGGTCGGCAGGGACCAGGACGACCCCGGCGTCTGGCAGCGCGCGGTGGGCATCGGAGCCCGCAATGTGGCGCTCCTGCCCGACGGCGAGAGCTGGCTGGTCGACAGGATCGCCGATGCCGTGGAAGGCGTGGGCCGCCCGGCGCTCACGGTAGGGGTGATCGGCGGACGGGGCGGCGCCGGGGCGAGCACGCTCGCCTGCGCGCTGGCGGTCGGCGCGGCCCGCGCGGGCCGGCGCACGATGCTGATCGACGGCGATCCGCTGGGCGGGGGCCTCGATGTGCTGCTCGGTGCAGAGAAGGCCGAGGGGTTGCGATGGCCGGCCTTCGCCGACTCGCGGGGCCGGGTGGCCGGGCGGGCACTGGAGGAAGCGCTGCCCGAGCTGCATTCGCTGCGGGTCCTCAGCTGGGACCGGGGCGACTGTCTCGCAGTCTCGTCCGATGCCATGCGGGCCGTGCTGGCCGCGGCCCGCAGACGAGGCGGGGCGGTGGTCGTCGACCTGCCGCGCCGACTCGACGACGCGGCGGTGGAAGCCCTCGAACAGATGGACGTGGGGCTGTTGGTCGTCCCCGCGGAGCTGCGAGCCGTCGCGGCCGCCCACCGGGTCGCCTCGTTGGTCGGCATGGTCCTGAGCGACCTCCGGCTGGTGACGCGCGCGCAGGCCGGCTCGGGACTGCGGGGCGAAGAGATCGCGAACCTGCTCGGCCTGCCCCTGGCGGGTGAACTCCCACCGGAGCCCGGCCTGTCGGACGCCCTGCTCGCCGGTCGGCCACCGGGGAGCGGCGAGCGCGGGCCGCTGGCGCGCTTCTGCGCGGAATTCTGGGCGCGGACGTCGGCCGACGGCACGGGCGTGCCGACATGAGCGCCGATCTGCTCGACGCGGTGCGCCTGCGGCTGGCGGAGAGCGGGGTGGAGCCGACGCCCGCGCGGGTCGCGGAGGCGTTGCGCCGCGAAGGCCGGCTGCTCGGCGACGCCGAAGTGCTCGGTGTCGCGTCCCGGCTGCGGTCCGAGCTGATCGGCACCGGCCCGCTCGAGCCCCTGCTCTCCGCACCCGAGGTCACCGATGTCCTGGTCACCGCGCCCGACCAGGTGTGGGTGGACCGCGGAGCGGGCCTGGAGCGCGCCGATGTGTCCTTCCCCGACGCGGCGGCGGTGCGCAGACTCGCGCAGCGGCTCGCCGCGATCGCCGGACGCCGACTCGACGATGCCCGGCCCTGGGTGGACGCCCGGCTGCCGGACGGGACGCGTTTGCACGCCGTGCTGCCCCCGGTGGCCGTCGGTTCGACCTGTCTCTCGCTGCGTGTGGTGCGACGCCGGGCCTTCGCGTTGGACGAGCTGGTCTCCGCCGGTACCGTGCCGCCCGGCGGGCAGCGCCTGCTGCGGGCCGTGGTGGACGCCCGGCTCTCCTTCCTGATCAGCGGTGGCACGGGGTCGGGAAAGACGACCCTGCTGTCCACCCTGCTCGGACTGGTCGCGCCGGACGAGCGGATCGTGCTGGCCGAGGACTCGGCCGAGCTGCGCCCCGAGCATCCGCATGTGGTGCGACTGGAGACACGGCCCGCGAATCAGGAGGGCACGGGCCTGGTCACCCTGCGGGACCTGGTCCGGCAGGCGTTGCGCATGCGGCCGGACCGGCTGGTCGTCGGCGAGGTGCGCGGCCCGGAGGTCACCGATCTGCTGGCCGCCCTCAACACCGGGCACGAGGGCGGGTGCGGCACGGTTCACGCCAACGCGGCGGCGGATGTGCCCGCGCGGCTGGAAGCGCTGGGTTCGACGGCGGGACTCGACCGCGGGGCCCTGCACAGCCAGTTGGCGGCCGCGCTGTCGGTCGTGGTCCACCTGGCGCGTGACCGGGGCGGGCGGCGGCGGATCGCGGAGCTCCACGTCCTGGACCGCGACGCCGGAGGCTTCGTGACGACCGCACCGGCGGCCGTATGGGGCGAAAGCGGTTTCGAGCCGGCGCGTGGCTGGGGCCGGCTGGCAGCCCTGTGCGAACGGGGCGGTGGTGCGCTGTGACCGTTGCCGTAGCGAAGTACCGGGCTGTGGTCCCGGTGTTCGGGGCGGTGTGGTGCGCGGTGGTCTCGCTCCGGGGCTCGATGTGGCCGGGGCAGGAGTCGCGGCGGGCCAGAGCCCTGTTCGCTCCCAGGGGAGGAGGGCTGTCCGGTGGCGCGTCTCTTCCGTGGGTCGGGGAGCGCTTCGGCCGATGGCGTCGGTGGGGGCGGGAGAGGCGTGAGCTGCTCTGTCTTCCGGTCGGTTGTGCCGTGGCGCTGCTGGGCGAGTCGATGCTGCCGCTGATCGGCGCGGTGGCCGCTGTCCCCCTTGTGAGACGTGGACTCGCCACCCGGCGGCGCCAACGCGAGCGGGATCGGCGGGAGGCGGCCGTGATCGACCTGTGCGGGGCCGTCGCGGGTGATCTGCGAGCCGGGCGGCAGCCCGGCGAGGCGCTGGTGGGGCTGGTGGTGGACCTCGGGGCGGCGTGGTCGGCCGTTCCGGCGGCGGCGAGGTTCGGCGGCGATGTGCCGGAAGCCCTGCGGAAGGTGGCACGGCAGCCGGGGGCCGAGGGGCTGAACGGAGTGGCCGCCTGCTGGCAGGTCTCGGTCGATGGCGGGGCGGGGCTCGCCGCCGGACTCGAACGGGTGGCGGCGGCTCTCAGTGCCGAGCGGGATCAACGGGAGGACCTGCACGCGCAGTTGGCGGGAACGAGGTCCACCGGCGTGATGCTCGCCGTGCTTCCGGTGCTCGCCCTGTTGATGGGCAGCGCGCTCGGGGCGGCCCCGTTGCGGGTGCTGCTGCACACCTCCGCCGGGCTGGGCTGTCTGGCGCTCGGTGGCGTCCTGGAATGCGCGGGACTCGTGTGGACCGCTCGGATCGTACGGGCGGCTGGGGGAGCGGATGGGGGTGGGAGGGCGTGAGCGAAAAAGTTATCCACAGCCTGGGGATATTTATTTCGATCGCCGCCGGAGGCGCGGGCCTGATGATCACCCTGGGCTGGGCGGGCCGGGCGCGCGGGATCCGCTCGGTTCGCCGACGGGCGGCGTCGCTGCTGAAGGGGAGTGGATCGGCCGGGCCGGGGAGTCGACTGCGGAGGTGGTCGGGGCGGCCGACGGTGGTGCGGGCCGGGCTCCCGGCCGTCGGGGCGGGGTGTACCGGTCTCCTCCTCGTCGGGGGGATCGCCGGGTGTGTGGTGGGGCTCGGGGCCGCGTACGGCGTGTGGCGGTGGCAGCGACGCGACAAGCGTACTCGCGGTGAGCCGGCCGGGAAGGGACCGGAAGCTCAACTTCCGTTCGCGGCGGATCTCTTGGCGGCCTGCATGGCCGCGGGGGCCGGTCCCCGGGAGGCCGCCGCGGCGGTAGGCGCCTCGCTGGGCGGGCCCGTGGGCGAGCGACTCGCCCAAGCCGCGGCCGAGGTGCGGCTCGGCGGGGAGCCGGCCACGGCCTGGGGCCGGCTGGGGAGCCTTCCCGGCGCCCGGGGGCTCGCCCGCTGTCTGGAGCGGGCCCAGGCGACAGGCGTGCCGGCGGTGGAGCCCATGTCGCGGCTGGCTGGACAGTTGCGCGCCACGCGAGGGCGGACGGCGGGCATGCGGGCCCGGCGCGCCGGAGTCCTGGCGACGGCTCCGCTGGGGCTGTGCTTCCTGCCCGCGTTCTTGACGGTCGGTGTGGTGCCGGTGGTCATCGGTCTGGCGAGCGGGCTCATGGAGGGCAATTGACGGTGCGTGAGGCACATGAGGTGCATGTGGCGCATCAGGCACATGAGGCGTTTGAGGCAAACGACAGGGGGATCAAGTGATGGTCGTGCAGTGGTGGTCGAAGCGTTGGGCCCGGCTGAGGGTGGCCGGCGAGGACGGAATGACGACGGCGGAGTACGCCGTGGGGACGCTGGCGGCATGCGCGCTCGCGGCGGTGCTCTACAAGGTGGTCACCAGTGGGGCGGTCAGCTCGGCGTTGCAGTCGCTGATCGTGAAGGCCCTCCATGCGTCGTTCTGACGGCGGCTATGTGACGGCGGAGGCCGCGTTGGTCCTCCCGACGCTGGCGCTGTTCGGCATGGCACTGCTCTGGGGGCTGATGGCGGCGACCGCGCAGATCCAGTGCGTGGACGCGGCCCGCGCGGGCGCTCGGGCGGCGGCCCGCTCGGAGCCGGCGTCGGCGGCGGTCGCCGCCGCCAGATCGGCCGCTCCGGCCGGGGCCCGGATCGCGGTGGCGAGGGAGGGCGACCTGGTGCGGGTGCGGGTCGATGCCCGGACCGCGGGCCCGGGACCGCTGACGGTGCGGCTGGGCGGGGAGGCGGTGGCCCTTGCGGAGGAGACGGTGGGGTGACGGGGGCATGGCATCGGTATGGGTGGCGATCGCCGCGGCGGCCTTCTGCGCGGTGTTCGCGGCGACGCTGGCCATGGGGCAGGCCGTGGTGGCCCGCCACCGCGCGGGCGGCGCGGCGGACCTGGCGGTGCTGGCGGCGGCCGACCACGCCTTGTCGGGGCACCGGACGGCGTGCGGCTTGGCCCGGAAGGTGGCCGCGGCCCAGGCGGCGCGGGTGGTGCGGTGCGCCGTCAGCGGTGAGATCGCCGAAGTGGCGGCCGAGGCACGGGCCGGGCCGTACACCGTCCGGGTGAGTTCCCGCGCCGGCCCTCCGGACCTCACGGGCCCGCTCACCGCCCCTGAGCCGATGGGCGGCGACGGCCCGGGCCACCACGGCTTCAGGCCCTGACGGTCCGGGTCACCCGGGGATCGGGCCCTGACGCCTCGGGGGCGCCTGCCCCACCGGCAAACAAGGCCCCCGAGCGGCCGTGGCGCTACGGGAGCGGGGTGCTCGGCTCCTCCTCGGCGGGGGCGTCGGCGAGAAGGCGGGTCAGGAGGCGGATGGCGGCTCTCTTGTCGAGTGGGTCGTTGCCGTTGCCGCACTTGGGGGACTGGATGCACGAGGGGCAGCCGGCCTCGCACTCGCAGGCGGCGATCGCCTCGCGGGTGGCGGTGAGCCAGCTCGCGGCGGTGTGGAAGGCCCGCTCGGCGAAGCCGGCGCCGCCGGGGTGGCCGTCGTAGACGAAGACGGTCGGCAGGCCCGTGTCGGGGTGGAGGGGCACCGAGACGCCGCCGATGTCCCAGCGGTCGCAGGTGGCGAAGAGCGGGAGCATGCCGATCGAGGCGTGTTCCGCGGCGTGCAGGGCGCCGCCGACGGCCTCGGGGTGGACACGGGCCTCGTCGAGGTGGTCCTCCGTGATCGTCCACCACACGGCGCGGGTGCGCAGCGTACGGGGCGGGAGGTCCAGCTTGGACTCGCCGAGGACCTCGCCGGTGAGGAGTTTGCGGCGGAGGAAGGAGACGACCTGATTGGTGACCTCGACGGAGCCGAAGCACAGCCGTGCGTCCCCCCAGGGGATCTCGGCGCTGGTCTCCAGGATGGAGATGGCCGTGGTGTCGCGGGCCGTGGTCGAGTAGGGCGGGGCGGCCTCCTCGACCAGGGCGACGGAGTCCTCCAGGTCGAGATGGCGGACGAGGTAGGTGCGGCCCTGATGGAGGTGGACGGCGCCGTCGTGGACGGCCGTGTGGGCGGCGGACGCGTCCACGGTGCCCAGCAGCCGGCCCGTGCCCTCCTCCACGACCTGGACGGGGCGGCCGCCGCCGCCCCGGATGTCGGCCAGGTCGACGGCGCGCTCGCGGCGGGTCCAGTGCCAGGCGGAGCCCCTGCGGCGGAGCAGTTTCCGGCCTTCGAGCTGGGACAGCAGGCCCGGCGTCTCGGGGCCGAAGAGTGACAGATCGGATTCGGTGAGCGGCAGCTCGGCGGCCGCGGCACACAGATGGGGGGCGAGGACGTACGGATTGTCCGGGTCGAGGACGGTGGACTCCACAGGCTGCCGGAAAAGCGCCTCGGGGTGGTGGACGAGATAGGTGTCCAGCGGGTCGTCGCGGGCGATGAGGATCGCGAGCGCGCCCCGGCCCGTCCGGCCCGCGCGGCCGGCCTGCTGCCACAGGGAGGCGCGGGTGCCGGGGTAGCCGCAGATGAGGACGGCGTCGAGGCCGGCGACGTCCACGCCGAGTTCCAGGGCGGTGGTGGCGGAGAGGCCCAGCAGTTCGCCGGTGTGCAGGGCGCGCTCGATGGCGCGGCGCTCTTCGGGCAGGTAGCCGCCGCGGTAGGCGGCGACCCGGGAAGGGAGGGAGCGGTCCACCGCGGCCAGGCGCTCCTGGGTGATCAGGGCCACGAGCTCGGCGCCGCGCCGGGAGCGCACGAAGGCGACGGTCCGGACGCCCTGGACGGCGAGGTCGGTGAGAAGGTCCGCGGTCTCGGCGGTGGCCGTACGGCGGACGGGGGCGCCCCGCTCGCCGTGCAGCTCGGTGAGCGGGGGCTCCCAGAGGGCGAAGACGACTTCGCCGCGCGGGGAGGCGTCCTCGGTGACCTCCACCACCGGCAGCCCGGTCAGCCGGGTCGCGGCGGTGGCCGGGTCGGAGGCGGTGGCGGAGGCGAGGAGGAAGACGGGATCGGCGCCGTAACGGGCGCAGACACGCCGAAGCCGACGCAGCACTTGGGCGACGTGTGAGCCGAAGACACCGCGGTAGGTGTGGCACTCGTCGATGACGACGTAGCGCAGGGCGCGCAGGAAGGAGGCCCATTTGGGGTGGGCGGGCAGGATCGAGCGGTGCAGCATGTCCGGGTTGGTGAGCGCGTAATTGGCGTACTGGCGCACCCACTCGCGCTCCTCGACGGGCGTGTCGCCGTCGTAGACGGCCGGCCGGACGCCTTTGCCGAGCGGGGCGGCGAGGGCCCGTACGGCGCGCCGCTGGTCGGCTGCCAGGGCCTTGGTGGGCGCCAGGTACAGGGCGGTCGCGCCGCGCCCGTTGGGCGCCTCGGAGCCGTCCAGGAGCGCGCTGAGGACCGGGGCGAGGTACGCGAGCGACTTGCCGGACGCGGTGCCCGTGGCCACCACCACCGACTCGCCGCGCAGCGCGTGCTCGGCCGTCAGCGCCTGGTGCGCCCACGGACGGTCGATTCCGGCGGCACGGATCGCGCCGATCACTTCCGGCCGGATCTTCTCGGGCCAGGGGGCATGACGTCCCGGACGAGGGGGCAAGTGCTCCGTATGAGTGATGCGTGCAGCCCGGCCTGCCCCGGTGGCGAGTCTGTCGAGGACCACCCGGGGAGCGGGATGTACGCCCGCCTCCGGCGGGAGTTGATCGTGGGCCATCGACATCGAGTGTGTCATTGGCGTGACGGACAATGGACTCAAGGCGTCGTGCGCGCCTGCCGGTAAGTGATTGAATGCCATCGCGGCTGCCGATCCATGGGGGGCGACCGCTCGATGCAAGGTGCTGGAGGATCCGTGGACCTGTCCCTGTCGACCCGGACCGTAGGCGACCGTACGGTCGTCGAGGTCGGTGGCGAGATTGATGTGTATACCGCGCCCAAGCTGCGTGAGCAGCTGGTCGAGCTTGTCAACGACGGCAGCTATCACCTCGTCGTGGACATGGAGGGCGTCGACTTCCTCGACTCCACCGGGCTCGGCGTGCTGGTCGGCGGGCTCAAGCGTGTGCGTGCCCATGAGGGCTCGCTGCGCCTGGTCTGCAACCAGGAGCGCATTCTCAAGATTTTCCGTATCACCGGCCTGACCAAGGTGTTCCCGATTCACACCTCGGTCGAGGACGCGGTGCAGGCGACCGACTGACGGTCGCCGGACGACACTGCCGCGCGGGGGGCACCGGGCTGTGAGGGCCCGGCCCCTCCGTGAGTTCGCCCTGTTCCAGGACTGGGGAAGAGGGCACGTGCGACCGAGGGGGATGGCATGGCCACCGTCGAACTGCTGTTCAGTGCCCTTCCCGAGCATGTCCGCACCGCCCGGTTGGTAGCCGCCGCGGTGGCTCGCCGGGCCGGGGTCGACGAGGCCGTGCTGGACGAGGTGCGCCTGGCCGTGGGTGAGGCCTGCACGCGCGCGGTGGGGCTGCATGCCGGCCACGGTGTGACCACCCCGGTGCGGGTCGTGCTGATCGAGGACGAGAAGAAGTTCTCCATCGAGGTCGGGGACGACGCGCCCCATCCGTCCGCCGCCGATGCCGCCGCGGGGGAGGCTTCCGCTGCGCCGGAAGAGGGCGAGGACGACATGGGTCTCGCCGTCATCAGCGGGCTGGTCGACGACGTCGAGGTGACCGCGGACGAATCCGGCGGCCTCATTCGGATGAGCTGGCCGACGATCCCCGCCCCCGTGCTGCCCTAGCCCGGCACCACGGATCCCCGGGGCCCGGCATGCAGGTGCCTGGGTTCCTTGGCGTCCCTACCCCTGCCACCGGCGTAGCCCGGCTCTCCCGTGCCGCCGGCGGATCCTGGCCCTCTTCCACCGCCGCCGTAGCCTCACGTCACCCGTTTGTCGTAGTCCGGCCTCCCCGATTCGGCCTGATTCGATGTCATCACCGCCCGAGCCGTTAAAGCCCCTGGCGCCGCCGCTGCCGATGGCCGAATTCCTTCCCTCTTCAGGGTGTGATTTCAGCCGTCGATCTTTCTCCGGGACGGCGTCGCGCGGATTCCTCCCGGCGCCGCGGATCTTTACCGCCGCGCCCGCTCGACGATCTCCTTCACCGATCTCTTCTTCGGATCTTCACCCGTAGATCGGGAATCCGGCGGATCATCCATCCGGCCTTCACTTGCACAGGCTCATTCCGTTTCCCGCGCTCTGTTTTGATCTCGCCATGCTCCCTACAATCCGTCCATCTTGAGCTCAGGACGCCTGAGCGTGGCGGCTGCTCCGCGGTCGCGGGTCAGCCGCGCGCCCATGTGCCAAACGTCAAGGAGGACGAATGGCGGGGCCCCTTACCCCTGAACAGGTGGACTTCACTCAGAACCTCGCGGTCGAGCTGACCGAGGGCAACCGCACGCTGGTGCTGGTGATCGCGGCCGTCGCGATCGCGGCACTCGCGGTGGCCGTGGTGCTGGTGCGTCAGGTGCTCGCGGCAGGCGAAGGCACCGACAGCATGAAAAAGATCGCCGCGGCGGTGCAGGAAGGCGCGAATGCCTATCTTGCCCGGCAGTTGCGGACGCTCGGCGTTTTCGCCGTGGTCGTCTTCTTCCTGCTCATGCTGCTGCCCGCGGACAACTGGTCACAGCGTCTCGGGCGTTCGGCATTCTTTCTGATCGGCGCGCTCTTCTCCGCGGCCACCGGCTATATCGGCATGTGGCTCGCGGTGCGCGCCAATGTGCGGGTCGCCGCCGCCGCTCGCGAGGCCACTCCCGCCGAGGGCGAGCCGCAGAAGGATCTGACGGCCGTATCGCACAAGGCCATGAAGATCGCGTTTCGTACGGGCGGTGTCGTCGGCATGTTCACGGTGGGCCTCGGTCTGCTGGGCGCCTCCTGCGTGGTGCTGGTGTACGCGGCCGACGCGCCCAAGGTGCTGGAGGGATTCGGCCTCGGTGCGGCGCTCATCGCCATGTTCATGAGGGTCGGCGGCGGCATCTTCACCAAGGCCGCGGACGTCGGTGCGGACCTGGTCGGCAAGGTCGAGCAGGGCATCCCGGAGGACGACCCGCGCAACGCCGCCACCATCGCGGACAATGTGGGCGACAACGTCGGCGACTGTGCGGGCATGGCGGCGGACCTCTTCGAGTCCTACGCCGTGACCCTCGTCGCCGCGCTGATCCTCGGCAAGGCCGCCTTCGGTGACGCGGGCCTCGCCTTCCCGCTGCTCGTTCCCGCCATCGGTGTGGTCACCGCGATGATCGGCATCTTCGCGGTCGCTCCGCGCCGCGCCGACCGCAGCGGTATGACCGCCATCAACCGCGGCTTCTTCATCTCGGCGGTCATCTCACTGGTCCTGGTGGCCGTGGCGGTGTTCGTGTATCTGCCGTCGAGCTACGCGGACTTGAAGGGCATCGGCGACGACGCCATCAGCGGCCACGACGGGGACCCGCGTGTCCTCGCGCTCGTCGCCGTGGCCATCGGCATCGTGCTCGCGGCGCTCATCCAGCAGCTCACGGGCTACTTCACGGAGACCACCCGGCGGCCCGTGCGGGACATCGGCAAGTCGTCCCTGACCGGTCCCGCCACCGTCGTCCTCGCCGGGATCTCCATCGGCCTGGAGTCGGCGGTCTACACGGCGCTGCTGATCGGGCTCGGCGTCTACGGGGCGTTCCTGCTCGGCGGCACGTCGATCATGCTGGCGCTGTTCGCCGTCGCCCTCGCCGGTACGGGCCTGCTGACGACCGTCGGCGTGATCGTCGCCATGGACACCTTCGGCCCCGTCTCCGACAACGCGCAGGGCATCGCCGAGATGTCCGGTGACGTCACGGGCGCGGGCGCGCAGGTGCTGACCGACCTCGACGCCGTGGGCAACACGACCAAGGCGATCACCAAGGGCATAGCCATCGCCACGGCGGTGCTGGCCGCGTCGGCCCTGTTCGGTTCGTACCGGGACGCGATCGCCACGGCCGTGGCGGATGTACACGCCAAGTCCGGGGAGTTGGGCCTGAGCCTGGACATCTCGCAGCCCAACAATCTGGTCGGGCTGATCCTCGGCGCCGCCGTCGTCTTCCTCTTCTCGGGGCTGGCGATCAACGCGGTGTCGCGGTCGGCGGGCGCGGTGGTCTACGAGGTGCGGCGGCAGTTCCGCGAGCACCCCGGGATCATGGACTACAGCGAGAAGCCGGAGTACGGGCGCGTGGTGGACATCTGCACCAAGGACGCGCTGCGCGAACTCGCCACCCCCGGTCTGCTCGCCGTCATGGCGCCCATCGCCGTCGGATTCTCGCTCGGGGTCGGCGCCCTCGGCTCGTATCTCGCCGGCGCTATCGGTACCGGCACCCTGATGGCGGTGTTCCTCGCCAACTCCGGTGGTGCCTGGGACAACGCCAAGAAGCTCGTGGAGGACGGGCACCACGGCGGCAAGGGCAGTGAGGCGCATGCCGCGACGGTCATCGGGGACACGGTAGGCGACCCCTTCAAGGACACCGCGGGCCCGGCGATCAACCCGCTGCTGAAGGTGATGAACCTGGTGGCACTGCTGATCGCTCCCGCGGTGGTGAAGTTCTCCTACGGCGACGACGCCAACAGCGGGCTGCGGATCGGCGTCGCGGTGCTCGCCATCGTGGTCATCGTGGCCGCGGTGTACGTCTCCAAGCGGCGCGGCGTCGTCGTGGGCGACGACGAGGAGAGCCCCGGACGAGCGGCGAAACCCGTCGACCGGGCGGTGGTGTCCTAAGGGGCGCCCGGGCAGGCGAAGGCCGGATACGGCAGGAGACAAGCCCGAGACGGCAGGAGACAAAGCCCGGACCGGTAGCGGGCAACGGCGGCGGACGGCGTGCGGGGGCACGCCGTCCGCCCGTTCGTGCGAGTGGCGCGCGGGCCGTCAGGGGTGCGGCGAACGCCACGCCGAGCTTGGTGCAAATGGCTTCAAAAGGGGGCGCATGGGGTGCTCGGCTCATGGGCCGCACGGCTCGGCCGTGTAAGTTCCGGGCCGAGAGCCATCGAAGGGACCAATCCGGTGAACAAGAAGCTTGTGGCTGCACTGTCCGGCGGTGCGGCGCTCGTTATGGCGCTGACCGGTTGCAGCGACAGCGACAACGGTGACAAGAAGCTCGACGACTGGGCCAAGAAGGTCTGCGACCAGATGCAGCCCCAGGTGAAGAAGATCCAGGACGCCAACTCCTCGATCGCCTCCGTCCAGAACGAGGAGGACTCGAAGAAGATCCAGCAGACCGACTCCAAGGCCTTCCAGGCCAACGCCGACGCCTACAAGGCGCTGGGCTCGGCCGTGCAGAACGCGGGCGCGCCGCCCGTCAAGGACGGCGAGACCAGCCAGCAGAACGCCGTCAAGGCGCTCAACGACCTCTCCGCGGCCTACACCAACCTGAAGAAGCGGATGGACGGTCTGGACACCGGGGACAAGGGCAAGTTCGCCGCGGGGCTCAAGAGCATCGCGGGCGACATCGGCAAGCTCAGCAGCCAGAGCGACGAGGCCCTCAAGAAGCTGCAGTCCGGTGATGTCGGCAAGGCGATGGCGAAGCAGCCCGGTTGCCAGAAGACGTCGACCTCGGCCACGCCGACGAAGAAGTAGCCGCACGGACGGCTGTCGGCGGACACAGCTCCGACGCACACGTGGCCCGGCCGGAGAGCGGGAACGGTCCGGGCCCGAAGTGTGCGGAAGACAGCAGCGGTTGGCTCCGCCCGGCGCCACGCCCCGGCAGGGCGCGGCGTCGGGCTTTCGCCTTTTGTCAGTGGTGCCCCCGACAATGGTCCCGTGAGTACGAACCTGCCCGCCGCCTCCGACCGCGCGCGCACCGCCCGGCTGCGCGATGCCCTGCTCGCCGCCGCCTTCACCGCCGACGGCCTCCTCGACCTGCTCGGCGCCCCCGCCTACGCCGCGCTCGCCCGCAGCGAGACCGTCCCCGCCCTGCGCGCCACGCGCGGCGACAGCCCGCTGGAGACGCTGGTCCGGCTCTTCCTGCTGCAGCGGCCGGTCGAGTACGGGCGGGCCGCCGCCGCGCTCCCCATGGACGACTGCCTCGCCGACGGCTGGCTGGTCCGCGACGCGGCCGGCGTACGGGCGACCGTGGACGTCCGCCCGTTCGGCGGCCCCGAGGGGCAGGACTGGTGGATCGTCTCCGACCTCGGCTGCGCGGTCGGCGGCGCCGGCGGCATCGCCGGGGGCGCGGACGCCCCGGGCGGGGCGGACCGTTCGGAGCTGGTCCTCGGCGTCGGCGGCGCGTCCACGACCCTCGCCGGGATCACCGTCCGTACGCCCGTGGCCAGCGCCCTGGATCTGGGTACCGGCTCCGGCATCCAGGCGCTGCACGCGGCCCAGCACGCCACCCGGGTCACGGCCACCGACCTCAATCCGCGCGCCCTGCACATGACCCGGCTCACCCTCGCGCTGTCCGGAGCGCCCGAGGCGGATCTGCGCGAGGGCTCGCTGTTCGAGCCGGTCGCCGACGAGACGTACGACCTGATCGTCTCCAACCCGCCCTTCGTGATCTCCCCCGGCGCCCGGCTCACCTACCGCGACGGCGGCATGGGCGGCGACGACCTCTGCCGCACCCTCGTCCAGCAGTCCGCCGCCCGGCTCAACGACGGCGGTTACTGCCAGCTGCTCGCCAACTGGCAGCACGTCGAGGGCGAGGACTGGCGGGAGCGGCTGGCGTCCTGGGTGCCCCGGGGCTGTGACGCGTGGATCGTCCAGCGCGAGGTGCAGGACGTCGCGCAGTACGCCGAGCTGTGGCTGCGCGACGCCGGCGACCACCGCACGGCCCCGGCCGACTACGCGGCCCGCTACGACGCGTGGCTGGACGAATTCGAGGCCCGTAAGACCAAGGGCGTCGGATTTGGCTGGATCACGCTGCGTAAATCCGGCTCGGACCGGCCGTCCGTGATGGCGGAGGAGTGGCCGCACCCCGTGGAGCAGCCGCTCGGCGCGTCCGTGCGGGCCCATTTCGAGCGGCAGGACTTCCTGCGCGCGCACGACGACGCGTCGCTGCTCGCCGCCCGTTTCAAGCTGGCCGACGAGGTCGTGCAGGAGCAGGTCGGGCTGCCGGGCGCGGAGGACCCGGAGCACGTCGTGCTCCGCCAGAACCGCGGCATGCGCCGGGCGACCAAGGTGGACACGGTCGGCGCGGGCTTCGCAGGCGTGTGTGACGGCTCACTCAGCGCGGGCCGGATCCTGGACGCCATCGCCCAGCTCGTCGGGGAGGACGCGGTGCTGCTGCGCGACCGTACGCCCGAGTCGATCCGGCTGCTGGTCGAGCAGGGTTTCCTCACGCCGGTGAGCGACTGGGGGGTGCCCGTGGGCGACTGAGGGGTGGTGCCCGTGGGGGCTGATCGGCCGAGCGCGCGAGCGTCGGCCGCTCGCCCCGCCGCCGACGGGCGTCCGGCGTCGCCCCGACTCATGAGGGGTGGAAAAGGAGGGGGCGGGTTCTCGTCATGTTCGACGCGTTCACTTCAGGTTCGCCCGTACGCCTCGTGCGGGTGCCAGGCTGCCCGCCATGGAGAGTGCGCCCGCGGGCTTCGCCGGTACCGCCTTCACGCTGTTCGGCGGGGCGCTGCTGCTGTGGACCGGAGCGCGTGCGGTGCTGGGGGCACCTGTGGTGGAGGGGGCGAGCCCACGCGCCGCGGTAGCGCTCTCCCTCCTCTTCGGCGCGGGCACGCTCGCCACCGGCCTCTGGCTGCTGCTCGGCGTCTGAGGCCCTGCCGCGCGGGCGGGGCCGGTTCCGGAGGGTGAGCTTCCGTCGGTTCGTCGACACGCAACGCGCCACGAGCGGGTACAGCCGATATAAAACGTGCCGCTTACCGTCGGAAACCCCCGTACGCACCGCTTTCCACCTGGTCCCGAGGTGGCCCCCGGCGCCCCCTTCGCACCGGCGGTGTGCCGGTCCGGGCGGCAGACAGGACGCTTGTCGGGTTACCGTTCGAGTGGCGTTGCGGGCTTTTTCCGTTTGACACGGGGGCGGGATGTACCGTCACACTCCGCAGCGTCACCGCAGCGCCCACACCGAGTGCCGACCGGAAGAAGAGCGAAGTTGTCCCCGACCAGCGAGACCGCACAGGGCGGCCGCCGACTCGTCATCGTCGAGTCGCCTGCCAAGGCGAAGACGATCAAGGGCTACCTCGGCCCCGGATACGTCGTCGAGGCGAGCGTCGGGCACATCCGTGACCTGCCGAACGGGGCCGCCGAGGTCCCGGCCAAGTACAAGGGCGAGCCCTGGGCCCGCCTCGGAGTGAACGTCGACGCCGACTTCCAGCCCATCTATGTCGTCAACCACGACAAGAAGGACCAGGTCAAGAAGCTCAAGGACCTGCTGGCCGAGTCCGACGAACTCTTCCTCGCCACCGATGAGGACCGCGAGGGTGAAGCCATCGCGTGGCACCTCCAGGAAGTCCTCAAGCCCAAGGTCCCGGTCCGCCGGATGGTCTTCCACGAGATCACCAAGGACGCGATCCGTGAGGCCGTGGCCAACCCGCGCGAGCTGAACAAGAAGCTCGTCGACGCCCAGGAGACCCGCCGCATCCTCGACCGCCTCTACGGCTACGAGGTCTCGCCGGTCCTGTGGAAGAAGGTCATGCCCCGGCTGTCCGCCGGCCGGGTGCAGTCCGTGGCGACCCGTCTCGTCGTCGAGCGGGAGCGCGAGCGCATCGCCTTCCGCTCCGCCGAGTACTGGGACCTCACCGGCACTTTCGCGACGGGCCGCGGCGGCGACGCCTCCGACCCCGGCACCTTCGGCGCCCGTCTGACCTCGGTCGACGGCCGCCGTGTCGCCCAGGGCCGTGACTTCGGCTCGACCGGCGTGATCAAGGAGGGCTCCACCGTCCTCCACCTGGACGAGGCGAACGCCCGTGCGCTCGCCGCGGCCCTCGCGGAGACCCGGTTCTCCGTCCGGTCCGTCGAGTCCAAGCCGTACCGCCGCTCGCCGTACGCGCCGTTCCGTACGACCACGCTGCAGCAGGAGGCCTCGCGCAAGCTGGGCTTCGGTGCGAAGGCGACCATGCAGGTCGCCCAGAAGCTGTACGAAAACGGCTTCATCACTTATATGCGTACGGACTCCACCACCCTCTCCGAGACGGCCGTGCAGGCCGCCCGGGCGCAGGTCACGCAGCTCTACGGCGCCGACTACCTGCCGGAGAAGCCGCGCACGTACGCCGGCAAGGTCAAGAACGCGCAGGAGGCCCACGAGGCGATCCGGCCGTCGGGTGATCGTTTCCGCACGCCCGCCGAGACGGGCCTGACCGGTGACCAGTTCCGTCTGTACGAGCTGATCTGGAAGCGGACCGTCGCCTCCCAGATGAAGGACGCGGTCGGCAACTCCGTCACCGTCAAGATCGCCGGTCGCGCGAGCGACGGCCGGGACGCCGAGTTCAGCGCGTCCGGCAAGACGATCACCTTCCACGGCTTCATGAAGGCCTACGTCGAAGGCGCCGACGACCCGAACGCCGAGCTGGACGACCGCGAGCGCAGGCTCCCGCAGGTCACCGAGGGCGACCAGCTGACCGCCGAGGAGATCTCCGCCGACGGTCACGCGACCAAGCCCCCGGCCCGCTACACCGAGGCCTCGCTGGTCAAGGAGCTCGAAGAGCGCGAGATCGGCCGCCCGTCGACCTACGCGTCGATCATCGGCACGATCCTCGACCGTGGCTACGTCTTCAAGAAGGGCACGGCGCTCGTCCCGTCCTTCCTGTCCTTCGCCGTCGTCAACCTGCTGGAGAAGCACTTCGGCCGACTGGTCGACTACGACTTCACCGCCTCCATGGAGGACGACCTCGACCGCATCGCCCGCGGTGAGGCCCAGGCCGTGCCGTGGCTGCGCCGCTTCTACTTCGGTTCCGAGGGCGGGACCGAGGAGAGCCAGGTCGCCTCCGCCGCCGACGCCGGCAACGGCGACGGCGATCACCTCGGCGGCCTCAAGGAGCTGGTCACCGACCTCGGCGCGATCGATGCCCGTGAGGTGTCCTCGTTCCCCGTCGGCGAGGGCATCGTGCTGCGCGTCGGCCGCTACGGCCCGTACGTGGAGCGCGGCGAGAAGGACTCCGAGGGCCACCAGCGCGCCGACGTGCCGGAGGACCTGGCGCCGGACGAGCTGACCGTGGCGTACGCCGAGGAGCTGCTCGCCAAGCCGAGCGGCGACTTCGAGCTGGGCACCGACCCGGTCAGCGGGCACCAGATCATCGCCCGCGACGGCCGCTACGGCCCGTACGTCACCGAGGTCCTGCCCGAGGGCACCCCGAAGACCGGCAAGAACGCGGTCAAGCCGCGCACCGCGTCGCTCTTCAAGACCATGTCCCTCGACACGGTCACCCTCGACGACGCCCTCAAGCTGATGTCGCTGCCGCGCGTCGTCGGCCAGGACGCCGAAGGCGTGGAGATCACCGCGCAGAACGGCCGTTACGGCCCGTACCTGAAGAAGGGCACGGACTCGCGGTCGCTGGAGACCGAGGACCAGCTCTTCACGATCACCCTCGACGAGGCCCTCGCCATCTACGCCCAGCCCAAGCAGCGCGGGCGGGCCGCGGCCAAGCCGCCGCTGAAGGAGCTGGGCACCGACCCGGTCAGCGAGCGACCGGTCGTGGTCAAGGACGGTCGTTTCGGCCCGTACGTGACCGACGGCGAGACCAACGCCACGCTGCGCCGTGACGACGACGTCGAGACGATCACGCCGGAGCGCGGCTACGAGCTCCTCGCGGAGAAGCGCGCCAAGGGCCCGGCCAAGAAGACGGCCAAGAAGGCCCCGGCGAAGAAGACGGCGGCCAAGAAGACCACGACGGCCAAGAAGACCGCCGCGAAGAAGACGGCCGCCAAGAAGACCACGACGGCGAAGAAGACGACGACGGCCAAGAAGGCCACCACGAAGAAGGCCGCGGCGAAGAAGACCACCGCTGCCGCTTCGGCGGGGTCGGCTTCGGACGAGTAGCAACATCGGGCGGGCGGCACCCGGGCCCGTTCGCACAGAACGACGCACACAGTGATGCACAGGGCGGTGAACCGGAACCCGGTTCACCGCCCTGTCGTGTGCGGGGTCAACGCGAAGCCCGGTCGTCGCCCGGTCATATGGGTGCCTTCGGGCAGAGGATTGTGATTCGGTCAGTCCGGATAGGCTGGCAGGATGACGCGAGCCGAGCAGCCAACAGTGGTGACCCCCACATCCGGCGCCCTAGCCGCGGATTCCCGCGAGCGCGCCGTACGGGCCCTGCTGCGCTTCCCGCCGCTCCTGCGGTTGTGGCGCGCCCAGGCCGTCGGCGGGATCGGGGACTCCCTCGCCCTCCTCGTCCTGATGCTGCTGTCGCTGCAAGCGGCCGTCGCCGCAGGGTCGTTCGGGGGTGGCTACCGAGGCGCCGCATTCGCCGTCGCGGCGGTCCTCGGCGCGCGCTTGCTCGCGACCCTGCTCTTCGGCGCGGTCCTGCTCGGCCCGCTCTCCTCCCTCATCGCCCCGGCCGGTCCCCTCGACCGCCGCTGGACCATGATCGGCGCGGACGGGGTGCGGCTCGCGCTGCTCGCCGTCGCACCGCTGTGGATCGACTGGACCGAGGGCCGGGCGCTCGGCTGGCTGCTGGTCTCGGCCTTCGTCGTCGGCGTCGCCGAGCGCTTCTGGACCGTCGCCCGGGAGAGCGCGGCCCCCGCGCTGCTGCCCGCGCCGCCCGCCGAAGGCGCGGCCGTGCGGCCGCTGCCGGACCACTGTGACGCCCTGCGGCGGCTCTCGATCCGTACGAACTTCGTCGCCCTGCCCGTCGCCGCGGCCGTGCTCGTCGTCGTCACGCTCGTCGGCAATCTGCTCGGCTCGGGGATCGACTGGTTCCATCTGCACCAGGCGGCCCTCGGCTCGTTCGTCGCGGCCGGTCTGTTCGCGACGTCGATCGCGCTCCTCCAGGCCCTCGAACTCCCCGCCACGCAGACACCCCGCACGCGTTCCCCGCTCGAGGGGCTGCGCCGCCCCAGGACCGCCCAGGGCCCCGACAAGGGCCGCACGGGCGCGATCCCGGTGCTCGTGCCGGCCTGCGCGGCCGTCGCGGGCGCGATCGCCGCGTCCGTCGGTATCGCCGCCCTCCAGGCCGTCGACCTCGGTGGGGGCCCGGTCGGCTTCGCGCTGCTCGTCCTCGCGCTCGGCGGTGGCCCGGTCATCGGCATCCGCACGGCCCGCAAGGTGCTGCCCGGCTTCTCGCGCCGCCGCCTGCTGGTGCTGGCGATCGCGGTGACGGGCGTGGCGCTGCTGGCCGCGGGCCTGGTGCCCGACCCCACGACGGTGCTGCTGCTCGTTCTGCTCGCGGGGGTGTCCGCCGGCGTCGCCGCCAACACCGGCCACTCCCTCCTCGATCAGGAGACCGAGGAGGCCCGCCGGGCCCGTACGACCGAGCACCTGCACGCCGTCGTCCGCGTCGCCGTCGCGCTGAGCGCCGTCGTGGCGCCCCTGCTCGCGGCGGCCATCGGGCCGCACCGGCTGGCAAGCGGCAGCTTCGTCTTCGCGCACGGCGGGGCGGCCTTCACGCTGATGCTCGTCGGCGCGCTGCTGCTGCCCGTCGCCGCATTGGTGCTCGGCAAGATCGACGACCGGGACGGTGTGCCGTTCCGACGCGACCTGCTGGACGTGGTGCGCGGCGGCGACCCGGGCCAGACGCCCTCGGGCACCGGCTTCTTCATCGCCTTCGAGGGCGGCGACGGCGCGGGCAAGTCGACCCAGGTCGAAGCGGTCGCCGAGTGGATCCGCGGCAAGGGCCACGAGGTGGTCGTCACCCGTGAGCCCGGTGCCACCTCGATCGGCAAGCGGCTGCGCGCGATCCTTCTCGACGTCTCGTCGGCGGGCCTGTCGGACCGCTCCGAGGCCCTGATGTACGCGGCCGACCGCGCCGAGCACGTCGCCTCCGTCGTCCGGCCCGCCCTGGAGCGCGGCGCGGTCGTCATCTCCGACCGCTACATCGATTCCTCCGTCGCCTACCAGGGCGCCGGGCGCGATCTCTCGCCGACCGAGATCGCCCGGATCTCGCGGTGGGCCACGAACGGGCTGGTGCCGAATCTGACGGTCCTGCTGGACGTCTCGCCCGAGACCGCCCGTGAACGCTTCACCGAGGCCCCGGACCGGCTGGAGTCGGAGCCGATGGAGTTCCACCAGCGGGTGCGGACCGGGTTCCTGACCCTCGCAGCCGCCGACCCGGCGCGCTATCTGGTCATCGACGCGGGCCAGGAGCCCGCGGCCATCTCCACCGTCGTACGCCACCGTCTCGACCAGGTGCTGCCCCTCTCCGAGGCCGAGATCAAGGCCCTGGAGGCGGCACGGAAGGCGGCGGAGGAGGAAGCCCGCCGCAAGGCCGAGGAAGAGGCCGCCCGCAAGGCGGAGGAGGAGCGGCTGGAGCGCGAGCGCCAGGCCCAGCTCGCCAAGCTCCGCGCCGAGGAGGAGGAGCGGCAGCGCCGCGAGCGGGCGGAGGAAGAGGAGCGCAAGCGCCGCGAGCTGGAAGAGGCCCGGCGGCGTGAGGAGGAGCGCCTGGCGGAGGAGGCCCGGCAGGCGGCCGAGGAAGCCCGTCGCCTGGCGGAGGAGGAGCGCAAGCGCCGTGAGGCGGAGGAGCGCGCCCACGCCGCCGAGCAGGAGCGGCTGCGCAAGCAGGCCGAGGAAGAGGCACGCCTGCGCGCCGAGGCCGCGGAACGGCGCCTGGAGAAGCAGCGCAAGGCGGAAGAGGCCCTGCTGAGGGCCGAGCAGGCGCGCATCGCCGAGCAGGAACGGGCGGCGGAGCGGGAGCGGCTGGCCGAGGAGGAGCGAGCGGCCGAGCGGGCGCGGGTCGCCGAGGAGGAGCGGGCCGCCGAGCGGGCCCGGGCCGCCGAGCAGGCCCGCCTGGCCGAGCAGGCCAGGGCCGAGGCCGAGGCGAAGGCCGCGGCCGACGCGGCGGCCGAGGCCGAGGCCGCGCGGGTCGCCGCTGAGGCTGCCGCGGCGGCCGAGGCGGATCGTTCCGTGAAGCGCCGTTCCGGGGCCGACGATTCCGAGGCTCCGACGGTCGAGCGGCCGGCGTTCCGCCCGTCCGACGCGCGCAAGGGCGCGGGCGCCCGTCGGGACGCTGACGCGCGGCGTGCCTCGGACGAGGCGCAGACGGTGCAGACGCCTGCGGTCCGTCCCGCCGACCCGCGTGACCAGGACTGGTCGCGGAACGCCGATACCGCGGTGATGCCGGCTGTCCCGCCGGTACCGCCCGTACCTCCTGCTCCGCCCGTTCCGCCCGCGACTCCGCCCGCCGTAGGTGATGGCGGGCCGGACGACCAGCGGATCACGTGGGGTGTGGGGGGACGCGGCGGGCGAGCGGCCGGTAAGCCCAAGGCCGGGCCCGAGTCGGAATCCGAGGAGACCGCGGTCCTTCCGCAGCCCGACGCCGACGCCACCCCGCCGAAGCCGTCCGTGCCGCCCGGCGCGATGGACGACACGGCGGTGCTGCCGCCCGTGAAGCCCGAACGGCGCGAGCGGTCCGAACGATCCACGCGGTCCTCGCGACCCGAGCGCGTCGAGCGCCCGGCGGATCCGGCGGACCGGGTGCCGACGTGGCTCTTCCGGCCTGAGGACGACGAGCGGGGCAAGTCCCCGGCGGAATCGGACAGTGAGCGTACGCGCGAACTGCCGCAGGTCGGCGAGGGCCGGACCGATGCCGACGAGTCGGACGGTCGCGCGGAGCCCACGCGCACCGACCAGCGGCGCCCGGGGTGGGCCGGCCGGACTCCGAAGAAGGACGCTCCCACCCTCGCGGACGAGCTCTTCGGCGAACGCGACGAGGAGGACGAGGGCCGCCGCCGGCGCAAGGGCCGGTAGGACGGGGGCGGCCGGCCGACGGACCCGCTGCCGGCCGTGGCTGCCCTGCCGGCAGCGGGGATCGTTGTCAGTGCCGTGTCCCACAATGGGTAACCGCAGGACCAACAGCGCGGAGGACAGCCATGGCGGTGTGGGACGACCTGGTCGGCCAGGACCGGGTGCAGGAGCAGCTCGCCGCTGCCGCGCGGGACGCGGACGCGCTCGTCACGGGCGTCGCCTCGGCCACCGCCTCGTCCCCGGCGCCCGCGCCCGCGACCAGCGGCGGCTCCATGACGCACGCGTGGCTGTTCACCGGCCCGCCGGGCTCGGGCCGGTCCACCGCGGCCCGGGCCTTCGCCGCGGCACTCCAGTGCGTCAGCCCCGACCGGGCTTTCAACGGCCCCGGCTGTGGCTTCTGCGACGGCTGCCACACCTCGCTCGTGGGCACGCACGCGGACGTCGAGATCGTCCGTACGGATCAGCTGTCGATCGGCGTCAAGGAAACCCGTGACCTGGTCCGTCGCGCCCAGCTGTCGCCCGCCACCGGCCGCTGGCAGGTGATCGTCCTGGAGGATGCGGACCGGCTGACCGAGGGCGCGGGCAATGTCCTCCTCAAGGCGGTGGAGGAGCCCGCTCCGCGCACGGTGTGGCTGCTGTGTGCGCCTTCCCTGGAGGACGTGCTGCCGACGATCCGGTCCCGCTGCCGCCTCCTGACCCTGCGCACCCCGCCCCCGGCGGCGGTGGCCGATCTCCTGGTCCGCCGCGACGGCATCGAGCCCGAGCTGGCCACGCAGGCGGCCCGCGCCACCCAGGGCCACATCGGCAGGGCCCGGCGGCTCGCCACGGACGAGCGGGCCCGCGCCCGTCGTGCGGCCGTGCTCAAGCTGCCGCTGCGCGTGGACGACATCGGTGCTTGCCTCAAGGCCGCGCAGGAGCTGATCGACGCGGCGGGGGAGGACGCGAAGCAGGTCGCCGAGGAGGTCGACACCAAGGAGACCGAGGAGCTGCGCGCGGCACTCGGCGCGGCCGCCGGCACGGGCGGTCGGCTCCCGCGCGGCACGGCCGGCGCGATGAAGGAGCTCCAGGACCGGCAGAAGCGCCGCGCCACCCGGACGCAGCGCGACAGCCTCGATCTCGCCCTGATCGATCTGACCGGTTTCTACCGCGATGTGCTGGCACTCCAGCTCGGTTCCCGGGTCGAGATCGCCAATATCGACGCGCGGGACGCGCTGGAGCGCATAGCGTCGGCCTCCAGGCCGGAGCGGACGCTGCGGCGCATCGAGGCGATCATCGAGTGCCGTCGCGCACTCGACAGGAATGTGTCGCCGCTGCTGGCGGTCGAGGCGATGACGGTGGCGCTGCGGGCGGGGTGAGCGGGGGCTCGGTAGGGGCAGAGGTGTACGGCATCCGGCGGCGGATCGCTCCGTACTGGCGCGTACCTCACTCGTACGAGGACTAGTAGGTCTCGGGATTAGCCAACTTGGGCATTCCTGCGGATACGCTCCGTATGCCTGCAATGGCCCTGTGTATGTCCTATGCGTAACTGTCCACCCGCCCCCCACCCCGAGGGAACAGCTTTGGACACCAGCCGTCTGCTCCGCACCTCCTCCACCGTCGTCGTGACGGCGGCCCTGCTGATCTCCGGGTGCGCTTCGGGGACCGCGACGCCGAGGGCGGCCGCGTCGGCGAGATCGCAGGGTCCAGTGGATGTGGGGGACGACGCCGGCCCGGCGCAGCGGTTCGCGCCGCTGCCCACCGAGCTGCCCGTCGAGCTCCGGCCGTATTACGCGCAGAAGCTCACCTGGCGTTCCTGCGCGGGCGACCGCTTCGAGTGCGCCACGCTGCGGGCCCCACTGGACTACGACCGGCCCCGGGCCGGCGGCGACCTCAAGCTCGCGGTCTCCCGCAAGAAGGCCACCGGCCCCGGCAAGCGGCTGGGCTCCCTGCTGGTCAACCCCGGCGGCCCGGGCGGTTCGGCCGTCGGCTACCTCCAGGCGTACGCGGGCACCCGCTACCCGGCCGCCGTCCGTGCCCGGTACGACATGGTCGCGGTGGATCCGCGTGGTGTGGCCGGCAGCGAGCCCGTCAGCTGCCTGTCCGACGCGGAGATGGACGCGTACACCCGGGTCGACATGAGCCCGGACAGCCCGTCGGAGGTCGGCGAACTCACCGACGCGTACCGGGGCTTCGCCGACGGCTGCGCCAAGCGCTCCGGCAAGGTCCTCGGTCATGTCTCGACCGTCGAGGCGGCCCGCGACATGGACGTCCTGCGCGCTGCCCTGGGCGACGACAAGCTCCACTACGTCGGCGCCTCGTACGGCACCTTCCTCGGCGCCACCTACGCCGGACTCTTCCCGTCCCGCGTCGGCCGCCTCGTGCTCGACGGCGCGCTGGACCCCTCCCTCGACGCCCGGCGGGTGAACCGCGACCAGACGGCCGGCTTCCAGACCGCCTTCGAGTCCTTCGCGAAGGACTGCGTCGGCCGCGCGGACTGCCCCCTGGGCACCGGGAGCACCGGCGCCGCCGGTGACCGCCTCAAGGACCTCTTCAAGCGGATCGACACCCACCCCGTGCCGACGGGCACCCCGCGCGAGCTCACCGAGAGCCTCGCCACGACGGGTGTGATCTCCGCCATGTACGACGAGCGCGCCTGGCCCCTCCTCCGCGCCGCCCTGCGCTCCGCCCGGCAAAACGACGGCGCCCCGCTGCTCAAGCTCTCCGACGCCTACTACGAGCGTGACCAGCGCGGCTCCTACGCCAACCTCATGTACGCCAACTCGGCCGTCAACTGTCTGGACCTCCCCCCGGCCTTCCGTAACCCGGCGGAGGTCCACAGCGCCGTCGCCGACTTCAAGGAGGCCTCCCCGGTCTTCGGTGAGAGCCTCGCCTGGGCGGCTCTGAGCTGCGCCTACTGGTCGGTACCCGCCACCGGCAGCCCCCACCGCATCGAGGCCCAGGGCGCCGCCCCCATCCTCGTCGTCGGCACCACCCGCGACCCCGCCACCCCCTACGCCTGGGCCCGCTCCCTCGCCTCCCAGCTCTCCTCGGGCCACCTCCTCACCTACGAGGGCGACGGCCACACGGCCTACACCCGGGGCAGCGACTGCGTCGACACGACGATCAACGACTACCTCCTCACCACGACCGCGCCCCCCGCCGCCCGGAAGTGCACCTGACCTGCGCTTCCCCCTCCCGCTTACTCGGTACGGAGCACCCCTGGAAACTGTGTAGACTAGGCCGCGCTGCTGATGCCGCTCCGGCGCTCGGCAGCTTGCCGCCTTAGCTCAGTTGGCCAGAGCAACGCACTCGTAATGCGTAGGTCTCGGGTTCGAATCCCGAAGGCGGCTCTGTGGAAGCCTCAGGACTCACTCGCCGTGACCTGGGGCTTTTGCTTATGCCGGGACTCGGCGGGGGCGGAACGCGATGATCTTCGCGCCCTCATGTGTGGCCGGTGTGTGGCCATCGTGTTTTTCAAGTGCCTCGACCTGGGCCTCGACCGGCTTCGGGCGACGGACGGTGCCCCGGGGGACGATGGCGGCGGTTGCCTCGGCAGCATCGTGAGCAACCTTGGGCATGACCGACTGGTAGATGTCTCGGGTGATCCGGGAGTCGGAGTGCCCGAGGGTCTCGGACACGATCTTGATGTCGACGCCGGCGGCGAGCATGAGCGAGGCAGCGACGTGCCGCAGGTCGTGCAGCCGGATCGGCGGCAGACCGGCGAGCTCGACAAGCCGCTCGAAGTAGTCGGTCAGCCATCCGGGGTGAATGAACGACCCGTCGGGCATGGTGAAAAGACGCCCGGAGTCGATCCACGCCTCGCCGTACGCGAGGCGCTCGGCTTCCTGCCGCAGCATTTGTTCGTCGAGTACCTCATTGGTGTACTCGTCGAGGGCGACGACGCGCTCGCCGCTGTCGGTCTTCGGCGCGTTCTCGATGACCTCCCAACCGTCCTGCACGAGCTGCGTCGCGACGGTGAGAGTGCCCGCGGCGCGGTTCCGGTCAGTGCGCCGGACGCCGCACGCCTCGCCACGGCGCAGACCTCGGAAGGTGATCAGGTGGAAGAGTCCGTACAGGCGCTCTCCCGTGTCGGCGAGGAAGTCGAGGAACTGCCCGGCATGCTCCGGGGTCCACACCATGACCGGGGACGGCTTGACGCCGGTCCGCAGGTATTCCGCGATGCGTTCCTCGGTCCACACAAGAGCTTTGGGCCGCTTGGCGGCTTCGAGTTCCACGTGTGCGGCGGCATTGAACACGATCAGTCCGCGCGCGATGGCTGCGTTCAGTGCGGCGCGTAGCGTCGCCTTGATGTGGTGCTGCGTCGAGACTCCCGTGATCCGCCGGAACGGCGGCATCGCGTCGATGGTCTCTTTGAGCGCCTTGCGTCGGCGACGGTTTTCAAGTCCCTTACACGGAATCAGTTTGAGCTCGTCCAGCGCAGCGCGACGCAGGGCATTCGCTTCGTTGATCTCGATGTTCGACTCGGCGATGTTGGCGAACATCTCGTCTAGGTGACCAACGATGAGCCTGTCGCGACGGATGTGTCCGAGTCGCGGTATGAGGTGCACGCGGACGTCGACCTCGTATCGGTCCCATCCTTTTTTGCGGAGCCCCTTCTTGCTCTCAAGCCACTGCTCAAGCCACTCGCCGATGGTCGTGTGCGTGCTGAGTGGCTGTCCAGTTGCGAACTTGCGCTTCGTCTCGTCGTAGTCGGGGATGTTCTCCTTGCTGGCTGCGACGGTTTCGAGTAAGTCGGCGATGCGGGCGCGGCCCTCCGGGTCGGTCTTCTTGTCCGCGATGTCGAGGAGGGCACGCAGCGCGTCCATGTCGGTCTGGGCGTCGCCCTTGGTGGCGTACCCGCTGCGGCGGAACCGGCGGCGGCTGCCGTCCCTGCGGGGCGGCAGTTCCTGAGTCATGGTCCACACGCCGTGTTGGCGCTGCGACAGCTTCGGGCAAGAGCTGTTGAGCTGTTTACCGTCTGCGTCGCGGCAGCCGCAGCGCTTCGTGATTGTGCCGTTCACCTAGTTGTCTTCCTGTGTGGTGAGCGCTCTGGGGTTGTCGAGCATGTCGAGCTCGGTCATGTCCCTGATCCACTCGGGGGCGCACAGGGGCAGGGTGAGACCTGCGCGGGTCATCTCGTTGATGGTGTGGGCGAGGTCGCTGAGTTCCTCGACGTAGGCGCGGCGGAACTCGGGCACCCTTCCGCCCTCGGCTGGGTCGGCTTTCGCGTTCTCGACGAGGCGGTGAGCTTTGAACACCGCCTGCCGGCGCCGGTCGAACAGGGGATAGAGGCTGGCGGGGTACGCGGCGGCACCCCATGCTGCGGACCACTTGGGGCCGGTGTCCGCGATGGGCCGGTGATCGGCGTGGTGCCGGCCGTCGATGGGGCCGACGAGCGTGGGTGTCTCGGTGCCGGTCACCCACCGCCACACGGTGTACGGGTCGCGCGGCTCTGCCGCGGGCACGGTGGGCACCGTGTCCTCGGTGCCCAAGGGGAGCACCAGGAGGAGTGGGGGGACCGCGAGGGCGAGGCCGAGCACGAGCAGCTCGTCGACGCTGATGTCGCGGCGGCGCTTGCCGGTCTTCTTGTCGCGCCGTCCGAGTTCGATGCTCACCAGGGCGGCGTATGTGAGCTCGGGGGCGCCGAGCCTGGCGCACTCGGCGGCGAGCTGTTCGCGGGAGAGGTTCAGGCGGGTTCGGTGATGGCGGACCTGATCCGCGATCACATCGCTTGTCGTGCGGTTGTTTTGCATATGGCAAAGCTAGCTTTGCCGATTGCGTAAGTCCAGAGGGTTGCCGTACGTTGTCGATCAAGACCGGTTGATGAAGAAAGTGCCCGCCGGCGAGCCAACGAGGGGTGGAGATGGCCAGCACTGAGCACGAGATGTCGCACGAGGAACTGATCGGCCTGCCCGTGGCGGTCCCACTGGAGGTAGCCAACCGCGCGCTCGGCATCGGACGCACCCGCGGCTACGACATGGCGAAGCGCGGGGCCTACCCGATTCGCCTGATGCGCCATGGCCGGCAGTACAGGGCCTCGCGGTACGACCTGCACCGCCACCTCGGGGTCACAGCCCCGGGCGACCAGCAGCCGGCCGAGTAGCTCGCGCTGCCTGTAACAGGCCCCGGCGCCGTCTCGGGCGGTCGGCCGGGGCCGGGCATTCCTCAGACGTGGATCACCGTGCGGAGCGGTGGGCAGACCAGCGTCGCGCGGCGTCCAGCATGCGCTTCGTCCACGGGTCCGGGTCGGGGCCGGCGATCTCTTCCCAGAGATTGGCATTGGCCTCAGCGAAGACATCGATGCCCGCGCGGGGAGCCGTGTTCCACGTCGGGACTCGGGCCGCCCATTCCTCTGCGGTCTTCGGAGTGTGTCCGCCGACGATGAGCCAGATGACCCAGTACCCGGCGTCGAGCCATGGGGCCCCACGGGTGGCCCATGCCCAGTCGACGAGCAGGGCCCGCTCGTCGTCGACGAGGACGTTCGCGTTGTTCAGGTCGGTGTGGAGCAGGGCGGAGCCAGCGAAGTGCTGCTCTTGACCCTCGTCGGTAACGTAGGCGCGCAGGCGCTGCTCGGCATGCCGCAGCTCGATCTGCGGGCAGGGGATCTCCCCGAGGTGCCGGAGGGCGGTGGCGACCTTGGGCAGGTCTGGTGATCCGGGGGAGTAGTCGGCGTGGTGGCCGTCGAGGGCCTCGAACGCGAGGAGGTGCCACCCCTCGGCTTCCAGGTGCCACAACAGGGCGGGGGCGATGCCCCGTAGGTAGGGGTTCACCTCGGCCTCGCGGCGCTGTGTCCACGCGCGGGGGTGGTCGGTCCTGAGTCCCTTGATGAAGCAGGTGCCGGTCGTGGAGTGCACGCGGGCTGAGATTTCGCTGTTGAAGCCCGCCGCAGTGGTCTCAATCTTGAGCAGGGGGCCGGTGTGTTCCTCGATCGCGGTGTGTACGGAGGTGGGCAGGTCCTCGAACGCGGTGCGTGTTGTGGCCATCGGTCCTCACATCCTGGTACCCGAACGGGCCCTACGGCGTGTGAACGCCGTAGGGCCCGCTCAGGGTGTGCGAGCGTGCTTACTGGTACGGGTTGTCGTTGCCGCAGCCGGGCGCGGAGCCGTCGGCGAGGTCCTCGACGTTGGCGACGATGACGACGCCGGCGGGCTCCGGTTCCGGCTGGACGGGTGCCGGCGGTCGGGTAGTGATCTCCACTGCTACAGCGGTCATCGCTGTCTCCTTAGTTGCCGTGCTGACAGTAGGTGTTCAGTGGTGCCTTCGCGGCCTGGTATGCCTTCGCGAGTGGTCGGCAGACTCGGCATGTGGCCGAGAGTGCGCACCCGCTACAGCCACCGGTGCGAAGCATCTGGGCGTCCGCGATTTCGGGCAGACGCGTGAGGCCGTCGAGTCCCTCGGTCATGAGGTTGATCGGGTGTTCGCGCCCGATCTTGCACATGGTGGCGCGGCCGTGGGGGTCGACGTGGAAGAAGGTGTGACCGGCCGGGCACCCGGTGAAGACGGCGGATTTGTCGAGGTACCCGGGGGCCTGCGCGGCGAGGGGGTCGGGTCCGCCGGTGTAGGTCGGCGAGATGTTCGAGAACTCGTCGTAGGTGGAGGTGTACTGCTCGGCGAGGGCCCGCATTTGGTCGACCTCGTGGGCGCTGTGCTTGGTGATGATGATGGTGATCTCGATGGGCAGGCCGGCCTCGCGAGCGGCGTCGAGCCCACGGATGGTGTTCTTGAACGCACCTCGGGTGCGGGTGAGGCTCTCGAAGGTGTCAGCCGTGGCGCCGTAGAGAGAGATGGTGACCTTGTGCGGCGGCATCTCGGCCAATAATTCGACGTGTTGGTGCAGGCGCGAGCCGTTGGTGAGGATCTCGATCAGCATGCCCATGCCGTAGGCGTGGCGATAAGCGTCTGAGAAGTGCGGATCGATGAGGGGCTCGCCCCCGGTGATCTGGAGCCAGAGCACCCCCGCGTCGCGGAGCATGGCAAGCATGTCGAGCTTCTGGGTCAGCGACAGGCCGTCGAAGGGGCGCAGTTCGAGGTAGCAGTGCTCACAGTTGAAGTTGCAGCCCAAGTTGATTTCCCACGTGGCGCGGCTGTAGGCAAGGGCCGTCACGGGGCGGACGAGCACCGCTCGGTCGCTGCGCTCACTGGCGAGGTTGAGCCCCCATGCCCGTTGTGCGGCCTCGACGAGCCACGGAGGAACCGAAAGGGCGGCACCGACCGCGTCGGCGAGCTCGCGGTAGTGGGTGCTGGGGATCTGCATACCGGCCCGCGCGCCGGGGCGGACCACGACGTACTTCTGTTCCTGGGGACTCGCGATGACTGCGTGCATGGGTCCTCCGCGGTTCGATGTCGGACCGTCCGCCTGCCACCCGCACAGGCGAATCGACGGCGTGGCTGCTCCCCGATCGTGTGGCCAAGACCTAGCCCGTGAGGCCGAAATACGCCCTACGTGACGGGTGAGGGATGGGCACGGCGGGCTCGACCCGCGCCTCGCGGCCGAGTAGTCGTCGGTCGCGGGGCTGCATGCCTGCGGGAAGAGTGAACGGATCCCAGAACTCGTAGGTCAGGAATTCGGGCCTTTCCCGGGGCGGTGTCTCGGGAAAGGTGATGCGCCTGATCTGCGACGGGCTCAGCGGGGCGAACTCCATTAGGAACGCGTCACCTAGCGGGCCGTGCACCGTCGGGTCGTGGTCTGCTGCTCCTGGTGCATATCCGACCACGCGCCTCGGGGCTACGTCGATGCGCATTGCCCGGCGGACGTGGTAGGCGGCGGCGTCTATCGGCGGCTCCCCGAGAATGCAATTCCCGCCGGGTAGCGCCCACTTGACGTCAGTTCCCGTCAGTAAGAGGAGGATGCGCCCGGACTCGTCGGTGATGCGAGCGAGACCCGCGTGAAGCCCCCTCATTGATCCCAACCACGCCGTTTCCATCGCGTTCCCAACGTCCGTGACGGTAGCGCCCTCCCCCGCCCGGAGCATGGGCGGGAGAGGACTTCCTCGGGGGAGCCTCCCCCCTCTCCGTAGCAGCAGGGGGGAGTTGCGCCGACGTTCGGGTGTGGTCCTGCCCTGAGGCCGACCCGAATCGGTGACGCACGGCGAAGGTAGCGCCCTCAAGGGTGGGGTTGCAAGAGTGCAACGTTAAACACGTGCAACGGCATATGCCAAAAGCCCCCCACCTGCACGGTTAGGGGGCTTGTGGCGTCGAAGATAGCTAAATCAAGTGATCGAACTCGTTGTTCTTGACGCCCAGGATGAAGGCGCGGAGTTTGTCCGGGCTTGTGGTGACGATTACGCCCGGGTCGTCGCTCTCGCGCATCAGGATCGCGTCTTCCTGCCGACTCAGTTCGATGCAGTCGTCTCTATCGCCAGAGAAGGACGACTTTTGCCACGTAATCTTAGACATGCTATGCCTTCACAGTTGTTTAACGGTCTTGCGGATGAAATCCCGCGACTCTTGCGGAGTGAGGGACGTTTTTAGTGTCCGAAGGAGAATGCACCGGTAATTCTCAAGGTGTGATTCTGCGTCCAGAAGTACAGCGCCATGCGCTGTGTCTAGCGAGACCGTATCTAGCTGGGGTACAGGCCCGGAGGCGTACGTTAGAGAACTATTGGCGCCAGGAAATGCGCCAGCGGCAAACGGAATTACTCGGAGTGAGATGCCGTCGTGATCGCTCATCTCGATGAGTCTGTCCAGTTGGCGACGTTGACCCTCAATCCCCGGAAACAGCATTCGCAGGGCTGCCTCATGGATCACGAAGGTGCAGGGCGTTGCTGGGCTTCTCTCTATGACTCGCTTGCGTTGCATTCGATACGAGACGCGGCGCTGGACGTCCAGGGCTGATAGCTCCGGGACGGTCTGACCGAATAGAGCTCGTGCGTACTCCTCAGTCTGGAGCAGGCCGGGAATGTAGACAACTTGCAATACGGTCAGGCGTGCGGCGTGGTGTTCCAGTTCAGCCAAATCTAGGGCTCCGGTTGACAGGGAGCCGCGATACTCCTCCCACCACCCCTTTCCGCGCTCTTCGGTCATTTGTGCCAGCGCACCTACGTAGGCCGAGTCCGGGCACGCATAGATATTGGCAAGCGCTCTTACTCGATCCGCGCTGACGCCTACGCGACCCGCTTCAATGTTGCTGATGCGGGTGCGATCCGCACCGAACTCCTTGCCCGCGTCCGCGACGGTGAGCCCGCAGTGTTCCCTCATTTTGCGCAGCTCTGCGCCGAGTCGCCGCTGTCGAGCTGTCGGGGCCGCCCTAGGTGGCATATACCGTCCTCCCCTGGTCTTTACGCACAGTCTCCCGTGCGACCTTCTCACGGTCTACTGGTTGCAGCAGTTACCCCCTAGCAGTTGCACGTGTGCATCCCGCAGCCCTATGGTCCTGGCAGCACCGCGCAGCATGCCGGGAAGACCCGAAGTGCAGCCGCCTGCATGCCTGTTGGGCATCCCGGGGGGTGGCCGAGCCACGGACGGCGTGAGGTGCGCGGCTACGACCGATGGGAGACGACCCATGAGTACAGCCACGCTCTACAGTCCCCGCACCAACGACTACGTACAGGCCGAGCACTACCGGATCACCGGTCCGGCCACTCCCTCGACGGCGAAACTCGCTCGCGATTCTGTGCGGGCAGTGCTGGCCGTGACCCGCCGGCCTCGCCTGATCGACGCCGCCCGCGTCTGTGTGTCCGACGCGGTGGCACATGTCCTGCCCCTCATGTCCGGACCAGTCTTAACCGTGGACATGTCCGTACACCCGTCGCGCGTGATCATCTCGGTGGGTGACGCGTGCAGGGACAGTCGTTCGTCACGCCGCACGATGCGGCGCGAGATGGACGCGGAGCCCGTGTTGCGGCTCCTCTGCCGGCTGACCCACGCGGCGGGTGTGACGAGGACGTGGAACAACGGCCGTATCGCCACGCAGGTTTGGTTCGAGCTGCACAACGCGGGGGCGGTGCACGGATGATCAAGCCCACGCGCGTGACCGTGACCCGCTACGGCCGCCGGCCCGCCACCCGTTCGTACTGGCTCCACTTCGACACGGCCGTGCTCGTCGATCTGAGGCCAGAACTCGCCCGGGAACTGGTCTACGACCTCGCGGCCACCGTCGGACTCGCGGTCTTCCCGTCCGACAGATACGCCGCTCGGATCCTGCGGCGCCTGCGTACTGCCGTCCGCAACACCTTCTCCCGTCGGAGGTCTTCCCATGCTCGTTGGTGACGCGTGGCCCGTGGTCATCGGTGCCCTGGTCTTGGCGGTCTCGGTTTCCGGGCTGGCGCTGCTCGTCATGTGGTGGTCGACGCCCGACCCCCACCGAGCGCTGATGCCGCCCCCGATCGATTTTCCCGGCGTGAGGTTCCGCTGCTGGTGCCACAGCGAACCGATCGAGGTGGTAGTCGTCCCGCGCGACGCAGTGGTGCAGCTTCCGTCCGGCCGGCACGCTCGCCCCTCCCTAACGGCCACTGTGCGCCATCGCATGCGCCCTCGGTCGTCCTCCCGCACGGGATCGGGCGGCCGAGGGGAGGGGGGAATACATCCCGCGCCGGTGCTGACCTTGTAGGCGTACCCGCCCGGTGACCCCCGCGGACCCCCGTCGACTGTGGCCGACGGGGGTCTCTGCCTGCGCCCAGAACGCCAAAAAGCGCCCCCGTCCCGGCACAAGGCCGGGACGGGGGCGCTTAGGGCGTGTCCGGTGGGTTGGCGACACACTGACCGATACCCGGTCACCAGGGCAGGGGCGTCTCTCGCCTCCGCGCGCCGCCGGACGCTCCCATGCGCCCGGCGGGTGGGCATTCATACGCTGTAAATAACGAGAAACTCGCCGATAGCCGTGTTCTTCGCGCCTGCCGCTGTCCGGCAGGGGCTCTCTGAGGAGGATCCCGATGACCCGCGCCCGCCGTGCCGCCACCACCCTTGCAGCTAGCACCCTCTTGACCCTGGGGGGTGTTGCCCTGTCCACACCAGCCCAGGCGCAAGAAGGAGAAAGCAAGAGCTCCCGCGCAGCAGTCCTCAAGGACATCATCAATGACATCGGCCTCCACGTCGTCACCGAGAAGGGCATCTTCTACATCGAGGACCTCAAGAAGAACGAGCAGATTCCCCCCGCCTCCAACTGAGCGATACGGGCACGGTCCGGCATCACCGGAGGGCCACTGAGATGTCGAACCAGGGTCTGTCCGCCTGGGGAACGCCCACGCCGAAGCGTCAGTAGCCGAGCCGGAGTGGCGCGGACAGAACCTTCGGACACGCCCGAGTTCAGTGGGAAGCTGCCTGCCACAGCGAGAGCAGCAGGCCAGCGACGGCGAGTAAGGCGGCGAGGCTGGGCAGGGGCCACCGGGCGCGCTCGATTCCGTCGAGGCGCGCCTCGTGGTCGGCGAGGCGGGCATCGGTCTGGTCACTGCGCTGGACTAGCAGCGCGAGCGCGCCATCGACTCGGGCGAACCCGACCTCGACGGCGCCGCGAAGCTTCTCCAATTCGAGAATGACCGCGGCCGGATCGTGCGGGGGCGGATCGGTCACACGCCACCCCCGTCGGTGCGGTCGAGGGCGCGCAGCTCGTCGTCGCGGCTCGGCTCGGTGCGCAGCCACGAGGGCATGAGGGCCTGGACGCCGGGCAGGGCCATCACTCGGGCGAGGCCACCGGCGACAGCGAGGGCGCCGGCAACCCACGGCAGGGTAGAGGGGATGCCCGAGGCATCGACGATCGCGGGGAGCAGGAGCGCGAGGGCGACGGCCGTCTGCACGAGGGTGCGGACGGTCCGGCGGGCGGCGTCGGTCATATGGGAAGTCCTTTCGGTGGGGTTAGACCTTGGGGACGCGGAGTGCGTCCCACGTCGTGCGGCCCGGCCAGCCGTCCGCGTCCGAGCCGCTGTAGCCCCGCTTTCGCTGCCAGCGGGCATAGGAACGGAGGTCGGCGGCGGTCCACTGCGGTCCGGGGCCGTCGGCGTAAGCCGAGCACCCCTCGGCGACGAGCCGGCGCCCCATCGCGGTCACGATCGGGGACCGCGGGCGGGACCGGAAGAAGTCGCCGCCTGGGAACGGCTCGTACACCGGGGTCGGCACCGGGCGGGTGGGGGCGCGGCCGAGGCGGCGGTCGATCCGCTCGCGCATCGTCCGCATGCTGAAGCCACGCGGGTCGATCTTGTCGGAAGTCCACTCCTTGTGGCCGATGACGCTCGCGGCCGACCAGCCGTAAGCACGGCAGATCGCGGCAGACGCACGCTCGATCGCGTCGAGCTGCGCCTCAGGCCACGGGTCGTCGCCGTCGCCGAGGTTGATGCACTCGAAGCCGTAGAAGTGCGCGTTGCCGTCGGTGTCGCCCTCGGACGGGGACGGGGTCGGCCGCTCGTCGACAACGGCGGAGAGCACGTCGCCGTCACCGCGGCCGGCGTGGTTGGCTCGGCCGGCCGAGATCAGGTAAACGGTCCCGTCCTTCGCAATCACGCCGTGGCACAGGGGACCGGGGAGCTCGGAGTATCCGTCGTGGCAGAGCTCGACCGAGCTCTCGGTACCGCTCGACACGGTGTGGTGGATGATCACGCCGTTGATCGGGCCCCATCCGCCGTGGCCGGCCCGGTCGTGGTTGCGCCAGTCGCCGTACTCGATCACGGTCACGCCCTCGTCGCGGAGCGCGTCGAGCAGACGGTCGGGGGTCAGGGGAGTTGCCATGGTGTGTGTCTCCAGACATAAGAAACGCCCCGCGCTCTGCGTCGGGGCGGAGGTGATCCGTTGGGTGACACTCGGCCGAGCAGGGGTCGGCGAGCTCGGAGCCGGCAGCAGGAAGGGTGCGGCCGTCCTAGGTGGTGGGGGCGCGCATGCCGTAGAGCATGCGGGGAGAGCAGCCGGCTGGCCTGTTCTCCGTGGTGGTGCGGGCCTGCACCTCGAACCGGGCGACCTCGCCGAACCGCAGGCCGATGGGCGCCCGGAACTCCAGTGCCGCGCCGGCTTTCGACTCGGGGCCGACTTGGCCACCGTTGACCAGGAGCCGTATCTGCGTGGTGCCGGTGGCAGCGACGACGTAGGCGTACAGGCCGGGGTGCTGCACGTGGCCATGCCCGCGGTAGAGAGTGGTCCATGACGTAGAGACCGTGGATGCCCACGCGAGCGTGTCCTCGGGGGTGGGCATGGGGTACGGAATGTAGGGACGGGCGAGCCCGCCGAGCGCGTCCTCGGCAAGAAGGCTGTTCTCTTCGCGGTCCCACATCTCGATGGACTGCCGGGGCTGTACGTCAGGCCTCGGCGCCCATACGGCCATGGCGACCGACCCGTCGTCGCGACTGAGGGTCAGGCCCATTTGAGCCGTGCCGTCGGGGCGAGGCCGTCCCATGTCGCCGGCGTAGAAGGTCGTGGCACCGCCGGGGGCAGAGACGCGGAGGCTTCCGCCCTCGCCGATGCTGACCTGTCCGCGGGTGATCTGAGTCAGCGCGGGGCGGATCTGTGAGCGGCCGGCGAGCTCGCGCACCTGCCGCTCCAGCTCGCGGATACGGTCGAGTAGATCGAGGGGAATCGCAGCCATTCAGACAGCCTCCAGATACAGGCGGGCAGTCTCGGCGCGCCCGCGTTCCGGTGGGGATAGGGACAGACCGACGATGCGGTACCGCTGGTCAAGCCCCGTCGGCCACCACAGATCGCGGATGCGCAGCCGGATAGCAGAGCCCAGCAGGGCGGGAGTGATCCCCTCGGTGACGCGCACGGTGATCTCGGGGATGGTGACGGGTGCGCGGGCGCGGGTGTAATCGGCGCGGGCGTGCGCGTCGAGGGTGGCCTGTTCGACGACTGTCGAGTAGTCGGAGGATCCGTCGAGCCTCGGCGATCCCGCGGCAATCGCCGCGTCGTCGACGAGCAGCTCGGACATGAGCGGATGTGAGTCCGCGGTCTGATTCGAGTTCGTGCTCGCGCCCCTGCTCTGCCACGCGGTGGCCTGCACGGTGGCGTCGATCGGCCATCCGTAGGCGAGGACCGGCCCCGGGTGGTCGAGGACGATGTCGGACACGCCGGAGTGGATGACCGGGGCGCCGAGCTGGAGCCGTTTGACGCGCCGACCAGACTCGGGGTCGCGATAGCTCATGATGCGCCACTCAAACCCCCTGTCGGTCGCGGCGAGTTGAGTGATCAGGTCTCGGATGCGGGGGAGGTCATAGCGCAGGTATGTTCGGTCGCGCACGACCCCCGAGGTCTCGGTGCCGTACTCGATGCCGATGTCCCCGCCGGGGGTGCGCTGGCAGTAGTCCAGCAGGCCCCGCACGATGTCGAACTGATCGGCACCACCCGTCGGGGTCTTGTGGGTGTCGTAAGCGATCCGATGGTCGAGGTAGGTATCCCAGCCCCCGGCTTGAATGGCGACCGACAGGTATCCGCGGTCGCTGCTCGCGACGCGCGCCGTCCACACGATCCCGCCCCACCAGATCTCGCGCCCCCGCTCGACCCACACGGCGGTACGTCCGGGTTGTACTGCGCTGCGGACGCGGGCGGCGAGGGCCGCATTCGGTATCGGAATGGTGCCGGACATGGCTCCCGATCGGCCGATCCAGTCGTCGAGGGCCACGCCCTGAACGGGCAGGACGTCGAGCAGTTGGTCGGTTCGCAGGTCGCACAGCAGGACTCTGTAGCCAGGATCATTCACGCGGTCCCCTTCCCGGGGGTCAGCTGTCGAGCGGGTACGTGAGCCCGGTGAAGGAGAGCCAGGTGCGCACACCGGTCAGCGGGACGAGCCGCACTAGTCCACCGCGCTGGAAATCCACGCTGATCGGGGTGCCGCCGGCTGCGGCGACGAGCGAGGTGTGCCGCACGGGCCGGCATTCCGCGGGCAGTGTTCCGGTGAAGGGGTAGGAGTCATTGGGCGGCGCTGCGGCCGTCCAGCCGACGCCGCCTCGCCACTGCATGTGCGGCACGCCCCCGATCATGAGGCGGCGCCACCTCACAGGCCCCTGTGCGTTGCCGTCGTTGCTGTATCCGGGGGCGAGGGTGACCGGCGTCCAGCCGATGACGGGATCGAGCGGCTGCCACGTGGCAGCCGTAGCGCTCCACCGTTCGAGGCCGGTACCTGAGTCGCGGTACTGGCCGTCATAGCTGCCGGTGAACCCCAGCCCGTACCCACGGGGGATGATCCCGCCGTACGAGGCCGTGTACCTGCGCCTATCGGCCAGAGCACTTGTCCACGCGATACCGCCGGTGCCGGCCGAGGTGCCGGCGGGGACGGTGATGTCCCATAGGCGTAGGGCGGCGCCGGGGATCGGCGGTGCGGCTGGTGTCGGGGCGGGGGTGCCTTGGACGATTTCCACGCGGGCGAGGGCGCTTGGGGAGGCGTCGTATCCGGGGTCGGAGATGCGTAGGGCCACGGAGTCGATCCGGGGGTGCTGGGCGTCGCCGTCGCTGATAGTGAGCGTCTCGGGGGCGGTGATCGCTGCGGGGTAGGCGCCTTGGGTGGCGGTGCCCTGCACGATGGCGCGACCGATGCCGATCTGTACCTGCATCGCAGAGATTCCCGATGCGGCGAACGGCTGAGCGCCGGCGATCACGCCGTCGCGGCTCGACAGCTCTCCAGAGGGTGCCATCACGCCGAGCGGGGCGAGGCGGGTATCTTCGCGGGTCTGCCCGATGGGGAGTAGCCACGCGGAACGGACGGTCATGAGGCCTGTCCTCCTACCAGTACGCCGAGCGGTACCGCAGAGTCACGGACGCCCGGGGATCGGATGAGCCCGGAGCGGCGCGGTACGCCAGCGAAGTGACGCCAGGGGCGAGGGTGAACGCCTGCTCGGGGATGCTGCGGTTGGTGGCGGTATAGAGCCGCGAGGCGTGGCCGTTGAGCGTCACGGTTCCGGCGCCGGTATCGACGAGCAGCACGTCGTCGGGAGTGAGAGTGATGTCGTACTCGATGGCGTCGCCCGTGCTGACGTTGGTGAGACTGGGTCGTTCGACCGGTCCACGGAACTCAATCGTGGGGGCGGTGGGGGCATCGCCTTCGTTGGTCATGGTCACCCCGCCCGTGCTGCCCGGAGCGCCGAAATCCAGCGGCCACGACAGACCCTCGGGAGCGAGGTGCCAGTCGAGGCCGGGCTCGGGCTGAGGCAGCCGGGCCCCGACCTGAAGCTCGGCGAGCCCGTACCGCCGTGGGTCGGATGCCTCCCACTGAATCGCTGCGCCGAGCACGGTACCGAGCGCGTAGCCCTTGCCGACGGGCACCGAGCGGCGCAGCACTCGCGCGCGCACGAGCAGTGGTCCGCGCTCGTCGAGCCACACCACGAGCGGCAGCTCAGGTCCGCCGAGCGCCGTCGCTGCGTTCAGCGCCCGGACCGCAGCGCCGATCGTGCCCTGGGGAGCGCGCACAATCACGTCGTCGAGACCGATCGTGCGCGCCTGCGCGAGCAACTGCCCGGGAAACGAACCGTGGGCGTCGCTGCGGGTGACGCTGCCGGAGTCCAGCGCCGGGAGATCCTCCCAACCGGTGAGGGCACGCCACCGATAGGGGGTGCCGGGCCCGAGCAGCAGCTCGTCGCCGAACTGCACGTGCCCGGGGGCGGTGACCTTGTCTCCTGCTGCCAAGGGTCACCCCCTCTGCTTCATGTGCCATGCGAGAGCGACGGCGGTCTGCTCGGGCGACTGCTCGCCGCCGTGCCAGTGCTCGATATGCACGGCCGGACCGGCCGCCGCGCCTACGCCGAAGGGTGCCGCCCCGCCGTAGGCGCCGGCCGCACCGAGCTGGGGCATGGCCGGTGGGGTGGGCGGGGTGACGAGGTCGCGCATGGTGCGATCGACGGCGCCCTGTCCGGACTCGATCCCGCGCACCAGGCCGGCGGGAATCCACCGGCCGACATCCCGGGCCATGACGCGGGATGGGCTCGCGATGCCCAAGGCTCTGGCGATGGGGCCCGGGATGAGATCACGTGCCCAGCTCGACAGGGTCGAGCGCAGCCAAGAGCCCATCCCCTGGATGCCGCGCCACAGCCCGCGCACGACATCGCGCCCCTTGTCGACCAGGAGCGAGCCGAGATCACCGACGGCGCCGGAGAGCCGGCCCGGCAGGCTGCGCATCCAGTCGACCGCAGCGAGCGCGGTCTCGACCTGCCCGTCGCGGAAGCGGCGGAAGCCGCTCACGGCGGAGTTCCACAGGCGCGAGCCGAGGGTCGACAGAGCGGCGACCGTACGGCCTGGTAGCCCAGAAACCCACGTCATCGCCGCGTCGCCGGTCTCGCGCACCCCCTGCCACGCGGCCACAAAGGCGGCCTGGATCTCGTCCCAGTACTTGACGATCAGCCCGACCGCGATTCCGATCGGGCCCGTCAAGATCGCCAGAAGCATTGGCCAGTTGGCGCCGAGCCACCCGATTACCGCGCCTGCGCCGGAGACGATCCCGTCGTAGGCGCCCTTGATCCACTGCCACGCGGTCGAGGCTGCGGCCTGGATGCCGGCCCACGCCCCTTGGACGATCTGCCGGAAGGTCTCTGACTTCTGGTAGGCGAGGACGAGACCGACGGCCAGGAGCGCGAGCAAACCGACCACCAGAACGATCGGATTTGCTGCCATGACGGCGTTGAACGCGGCTTGGGCGGTTGCCCACGCACGGGTGGCGGTGGACACGATCGCCTGCCCCAACGCGTATGCCTTCAGGCCGACGCCTACGGTCGTCAACACCGTTGCCAGGATCGTCAACACGGGAATCGGGATGGCCGAGACGAGCTCGGCGAACGCGTTGATCAGGAGTGCGGTCGTGCCCAGCAGCGGAGCAAGGGCAACGATCAACTTCAGGACCGCCGCGCCGAGGTTGCCGAGCGTGGTCGCGCCAGTGCGCGCGAAGTCGAGGAAGCGCTCGAAACCCGCCGAGCCCTTCAGGCCCTGCCCAAAGGCTGCGAACTTCGCTGTCAGGTCGGCGAGGCCACCCGACATGCCCGCCGACATGGGCATGAAGGCGGCGAGAATGCCCGCGATCCCGACGACAATGTTCTTCACCGCAGAAAGGAATCCGGACAGGGCAGGCCCGGAAGCCTCACCCATGTCTGCCGCGAACCGCTTGAACGGAGCGGACTCGACACCCGCGCGCACCTCGTCGAGGAACCCACTGAACGCGGTCGCCGCGCCCTTGACGAATGGAGTCAAGGCCGGAAGCAGGTCGCGCAACAGCTCAATGCCCTTGGTGAAAACCGGCATTGTGGTCGAGGACAGACTGTCGGACCAGTCCTTGACGTCCTCTTTCAGGCCGATGAAGCTTTTGGCCGTCGCCCTGGTCGCGGGCGGCATATCGGCGAGCGCGGCCGCATACGCCTGCTGCGCCTCGGCCGCCTTCTCGCCGCCCTCGGACGCGGCATCCTGTGCAGCGGTGTACAGGTCGTACGCGCTCGTGACCGATTCGAGCTGAGGTTTCGCTGCGGCTGAGAAAGCTTTCACGCCGGCGCCAGCCGCCGCGCCAGCCGCGGCCAGACCGCCGACGGCCACGCCGACCGCAGCGACCGCCGGGGCTCCGGCGCCGAGCCCTACGAGGGCTTTGGCGAGACCAGTGAACTTGCCCCCGGCGCGCTCCGCGCCGTCGGCGACCTCGTCCCGCAGAGTGGCGCCGACCCCGCCGACTCCGCCCTCGGCCCGGTTGGCGCTGTCGCCGACCTCGTCGAGCGCGCCGGCGACCCCATCTAGGCTGCCCTCGGCCCTGCTGGCACCCGCTGCAACCCCATCGCCGATGCCGTCCCCGAGGGCGGCACCGATCTGCGCGGCCTCGGCTACGAACCGGCCGCGCAGGTCCCTCAGGCGCCCGTCGGCCCCGCGCTGAAGACTGGCGAGAGCGGCTTCGGTACCAGCGACACCCTGCTGAGCACCGGAGTCGTCGAGGTCGATAAAACCGGTGAGTTCGCCGATGGTGAGGGCCAAAACCTCACCCCCTCGGCTGCGCTATTCAGTTATTCAGTGATCCATAGGCGCTCCCGTAAGGGCGGCGATCTCTGCTGGGTCGGTCACGGTGCGGGGGGTGCGCTGCCACAGGCGTGCGAATCGCGATTCGGGAGACAGCCCCCCGAGAAGCACGAGGAAGCGGCGCGTAGAGAGCCGGGCGAGGGCTACGTCGTCGAGGTGGTACTCGCGGCCGAGGTCTGCCTCGACGGCCGACCAGTGGCGGATTACCGCGCCCCAGAGGTCGGCTGCGTCGGCCGCTTCCGCCCCCGGTTCTTCACCGTCGCCCGGCGCTCCGCCCGGTTCGGTGCTTTTCCCTCCGACGCGTTCTCGCGCTCGTCATACAGGCGAGCCGCCTCGCCCATGGAGATTGACCCGGGGGCCCGGCAGTTGGCGGTAGCCCAGACCAGGACGATGCCGAGTTGCCGGTCTTCCATCCCGTGATCAGCCCACGTATCGAGCGCATCGGGTCCGAAGAGCGAGGCAAGCAGGCGACGGATGTCATCCGGGTCGGTCGAGTCCTTAAGCCGCTCCATTTGCAGGGTCACCAGTAGGGGGAGCGAAGCGGGCAACACGTACTCACGCCCGTACAGGCGCAGCACCGCGCCGGTATTCCTCGCGGCCTGCTCGGCGAAAAATGCATCGAAGTCGGCGACCTCGTGCTGCTCGCCCGGGGCGGAAGGGGTGGGGCGGTTCATGTAGTGGTGCCTCCGGTCACGGGAGCAGTGCTGGGCTTACCGCACCGGGTGAACTTTGCGCCCCAGCTCGTCTTCTCGGCGTGCCCGCCGGACTGCTCACCGGGCGTCACGGTGGCATCCCACAGGACCCAGACCTTCTGTGTGGTGTGGCGCCACCGAACGCGGTTGCGGGAGTCGGCGCCGAGCCGGTGCGCCCATTCGTTGTCGATGTACGCCTGCCCGGGGTCCGGCGTGCCGGCGGTCACCTGCGAGTACAGGCCCTCGACCTCGATCGTCGCCCCCCGCTGCATGATGTCCTGCTCGTAGTAGCCGACGCTGTCGTTGGTGGTGGTGTCCGCCGTCTCCTCGTTCTCGGACTCGTTCCGGCTCCAACTGTTCAGGTTGCCAATGCGCAGCCATGTCTCGGTGGCGGCGACCTCGTCGCGGACCTCGAAAATCCAGCCCCTTGCATCGATCGGGCGACCCAAGGCGGTACCTCCTTACTCGGTGCGGTGGGTAGTGGGATGGGCGACGTCGAGCGCGAGGTTCACGACGTGCTCGTGCCGTCCGCTGCTGTCGGTGCCCATGGGGGCGGGTGTGCTGCGGGCGGCGGCGAGGATGAGCCACGTGCCATCGGGAAGGGCCATTCCGGCGAGCCCGTGCAGCGCGCCGTAGATCGCCTCACAGCGGCGGCGCGAGGGGCGCGGGTCGGCGGTGCCGCGCACCCGCACTTGCAGCGCGCGCACGTCGTAGGCGTTGCGGGCGTCGGGCGGGCCGGCGTCGTAGAGCGACAGGCACACCGCCTCATCCGGCACGGGCGGCATCGTCTCGACGAAGGTGTCGCCGCTCGTCCCGGTCGGGTCATAGGTGAGCAGGCCGAGGCCGTGCAGGTGGCGAGCCATGCCGTCGAGCAGGTCAGCCACGCAGGGACCGCCGAAGCTGCGCAGCGATCAGTTCGGCGACTGTCTGAGCCTCGCTGCCCATCGGGCGTTCGAGGTACTTCGCCGACCGGCCGGGGGAATGCCGCTGGTTGAGCTGCTCGTGCTGTCGGGCCGCGTATGGGGTGTCGTAGGCGACGGCGGCCGTCAGCGTGCCCTCGTCGACCGTTGCGGTCCCCGAACGTTCGAGCCTACCCTCTTCGAGAGGGACGATCTTCCGGGACTCGGCGAGGATGTGCTCGGCCGCGAGCCGCAGCCCGCGGACCGCGCCCGCACGTGTGCCGCGCATGGCCTGGTCGCCGTTCAGGCGCAGCCGTGAGCGCTGAGGACTCATTCGCACATCACCTCCGTACAGGCCGGGACCGGCAGGCCCGGGGCGGTGTGGCGCGCGGTGCTGATCGTGGTGGTCGTGCGCCCACTGGGCAGCACCACGCGGGAGCCGGGCGGGCAGTCCAGCTCCGGGGCGGCGATGATCTGCGCCGTGCTGGTGACCTCGCGCCCGTCCTTGTCCCGCACCTGCCGGACTGACTCGGCGACCAGGGCGCGCACTCCGACGACTGCGTCGCCGTAGGCAGGCCCGTAGGCGGAGTCGCCGCGATAGGGGGTGATCGTCACGTGGTGGCGCAGGAGGAAAGCGGGCAGGCTCACCACTCGATCACCCGCCCCGGGGTAAGACCGACGCGTCGCAGCGCGCGGTCGGCGCGTGGGGCGAGCTCGACGCCGGTCGCGGCCGGCGGCGCGCTGCTGCGCCCCGACAAGGACACAGGCCCGATCGAGACGGAGTCCCACCGGCCCGAGGCCCCGGTGCCGTCGTCGCCCGTGGCGAGCCAGAACTCGGTTTGAGCGCAGGTGGCATCCGCGAGAGCGGCGGCGATGCGCGGGTCGGTGGGGTCGCCCTGCTCGTCGACCGGATAGAGCGAGGTGAGCAGAGCTGAGTCGATGTCCTCCGACGCGCGGGCGAGCAGCCTCTCGGCACCGGGCGGGGCGGGGGCACCGGTCCATGCGGCGAGCTGCTCAGCACTTGCGTAGACACGGCGCACGGAGCCTCACTCCTTCCTCGCGCGGGAACGCCTCTGACCTGCGGTTTTATCCCCTGGGGCGTTCTGCAGGCTGGTCGGCGAGAGGTCGTCGAGAGGGGCCACGGTGTAGCCGTGGCGGCGGAAGTACAGCAGGGCGCCCGGGGCGGGGTCCTCGGCGGTGGCCCGACCCGCAGTGAAGCGGACGCCGGCGATCTCCTCGTCGTATCCGCCACCGGGCGCGGTGATCTCGTACCGAGCCATCAGTCACTGCACCTTGATGTTCCGCAGGACGGCCCCGGCTTTCGTGGCCTTGAGCGCGACGGCCACGGGCCCGAGCTCGACCTCGCCCGTCTTGACCGCGCCGGCGGTGGTGAAATCCGGCAGCCACTGCCGGACCAGCGCACCGCCCACGGTCGAGACACCGTGGAATGCGTCGAGGCCCAGCCGCACGGCGTACAGGTCTGACAGGCCCGTGATCGGCCCGCCCGCTCCCGCGCCGTCGACGTCACGGGACTCGACCGGGATCACCGGGGTGGTGCTGCCCGCCTTCTCCCCGAGGTCCACCAGCGCGATGCCGTTGTAGGTCTCGACCTGCTGCCCGAACCCGTTGGTCGTGCGGTCGTAGTAACCGGCCCGCCGCGCGAGCGACCGCACACGGGCAATGGTGCGCTTGTTGCCGAGCAGCGCCGAGGGGGTGCCGTCGAGCAGCGACAGGAACTCGTCGAGCGTGTCGAGCGCGTCATTGGCCTTGGCCCGGTTGTCCGCGATGGCGGCGCCCGTCCAGTCCAGCGAGGTGCCCGCGCCCATCTCCGTCGTGGAGCCGGCGAGGGCCTTGTCGAGGCCGTCGAATCCGGCCTCGGCGCCGGGGGTGGTTACGCGCTTGCCGTTGATGACCTGATCGGAGAAGAACGCGTTCGCGGACTTGATCGTCTGGTTCATCTGGAACGTGACTTCGTTGGTTGCGGCCGGGCCCAGGTTGGACAGCACGCGGTCGATCTCGAAAGCCCCGCCGAGCGGGGAAAGATCGACGCTGAAGCGGGAACGTTTCGCCTGCGCCTTGGGGTACTCGGTGTTCAACGGCCGGAACTGTGCGGGCCGTTCAGTGATCAGCCGTGTGTATCCGTAGCTGAGGGTCGCGCCCCCGCCCGCGGGCGAGACGACGTCGTCGAAGACCATGTTGTCGAGCAGCCACGAGGACTTGCGGAATTCGTCGATCACCTGAACGTCGACGTCGTCCTGCGTGTTCAGGCGTGCGTCGGCGAGAGTGATAGCCATAGGCGGGATCTCCTGTCAGGGGTCAGCCGCCGAGGCGGGCGGCGATAGCGTCGTGCAGATTGGCTGGGCGGCGGTCGCCGGCCGGGGCGCCGTTGAACTCCGCGCCCGCGCGCGGGGGCGCGTCCGGGCCCGCCCGGTACAGGTCCGGGTCGGCATCGACCGCGGCCGTGATGGCGGACTTCAGAGACTCAGCGAACGCGGCGTCGCCGGGATCGAGGGCGGCGACGGCGGCGAGGAACGAGCGGCTGTTCAGCAGCCGGTCGGCCCGCGCGCCCTGCTCGCCGGCGGCCTTGTACGCGGCGAGCTCCACCTGCGCAGTGCGCAGTTCGGCGGCCACCTGATCGAGCTGCTTGTCGCGATCAGCAACTGCGGCGGCAAGCTTGGCCGGGTCCTGCTCGCCGTCCGCACCGTCGGGGTTGAGCGCCTTGTTCACCGCGTCGAGGGCGGCCTGCAACTGGTCCCGCTGCTGAGAAGCATCGGTGGCACGCTGCTCGGCGTCGGCGAGCAACTGCTCGGCCGCCGGGTCCGGGGCCGGTGGAGTGCCGCCGGGATTGCCGTCGCCTGCTGGCGCGGGCGGCGGGGCGTGCGTCGGGGTGGGTGTGGAGTCGCCTTGGGATTCGGGCATGACGATGCGCTCCTCTGGTGCGTTCGGGCATGAAAAAAGGCCCGCCGGGCGGGCTCTGATGAGGAGAAGGGGATTAGTAGACGAGGCCGGGGGAGCCGGGAGGCTCCGGCACCGGGCCGGGACCAGAGGGGGGAGTACCGGAGACCTCGGGGGCCGGGATGGCGCCCATGCCGATCAGGTACAGGCAGAACGGGTCATCGGCGCCGGTGGGGGTGTAGTGCGGGCCGGTGGGGGTCATGGGCTGCGGGTGGCCTGCCTGGTCGAGGACGATCAAGCGCGTTTCCGGGTCCGCGGTCCATCCGCTGCCGGTGTGCTCCAACCAGCGGGACGCGTCCAGCCGGGACGTGATGCGCCACATGGTCACCCCCTAGAGCAGGGCCAGCACTGCCAAGGTGAATTCTGTCAGCCCGACGTCGCCGAACGCCCGAGTGGACCGGCCGAAGAGGTCTTGCAGCCCGACTTGGAACGCTTCGGAACTCATGCTCGCGGGGTCGTCCGGTGCCCACTGCTCGTAGGTCTTGCCGGTGTAGGCGTCCCGCCAGTCGTCCGGGTAAGCCACCTCGTGGGCCGCGTAAGCGCTGTTGGGGTACAGGTCCAACAGGCGGCGAGGCTCTTCGAGGCCGCCGAAACCAGTGGAGCGCCTGCGCACGTAGGTGTACTCCAGCTCGCGCAGCCCGGGAACGTATTGCTCCATGCGGTGGCCCATTTCGTGGGTCGCCACCTCGGCCGCGTGCGAGGTGAAGGCGCCCCGATAGTTGCCGGGACCCACCTCGTCGAGCGCATACAGGTCTACGTCGCGGGCGTTGCCGGCGCGGTAGAAGGCGCGCGCGGAGCCGACGACGTGCAGCGGCCTGCCCGCTGCGCTGACCCGCTCGTGCCACGCTTCCGGGAAGTGGCGCAGTGCCTCGTCGAGCATCTGCCGCCACTGCGCCGGCGGCGCAGTGAGCTCGTTCCCGGGGACCGTGTGGTTCGCCGGGTCGTCGAGAACGGCGTCGACCGTGCCGTTCATCGGTCGCACTTCTGCCAGCAGGGCATGGGCGACGTCGGCCTCGCGCCGCACCCGGTCACGGTAGACCTGCCATGCCCGGTCGACCTCGGCGGGCGAGGGGTTGTCCTTGCCCTTCAGCTCTGCGGCGAGCCTGGTCTGTTCCTCGCGCAGCCGGACGACCTCGGGGTCGTTGTCGAGAGCGCGCTGCATGTCCTCGTGCAGCGCCCGCCCCGCCCGCAGCACCGCGGTGAGGTGCCGCTCGTACTGCTCGGGCGGGAGCAACGCACCCCGCTCGTCTCTGCGGTAGGTGAACCGCCGGTTCTCGGGCTCGATCTGAGCCAAGAGCGGGCGCTGCCGTTCCAGCTCGTCCGGAGGAAGAGCGGCCTGCCGCTCCCTTGCGGCGAGGCCGTACTCGTGCATGAGGATGTCGGAGTCGATCTCACGGGTGCGCTCGGCGAGAATCTCCGGCCGCCGGGAACGCCGAATGCGTTTGGCCTTGAACTCCGCCTCGGTCGCCTCGACGATCTGCTGCCGCTGCTCGCGCATCTCGGCAAGCCGGGCTTTCTTGTCGAGCACGTGCGCGTCGATACGGCGCATGGCGGGCCGGACGACCTCGCTACGAGCGTCCGTCCAGCCTTCCCGGCCGGCAGGCAACTGGGCGCGGACCTCGTCGAGGACGGCGCGCGTCTGCGCGGACACCTCGGCACGAGCGGGAGCCGGACCGGCTGGCGTGACCGGGGCCGGGGGTTGCGGCGTCTTCTTCTTCGGTGGCGGTTGCTCCCCGGGGGGCGGGGTGACCTGCATGAGCTGCTCACGGTGACGTTGCCGGATGAGCCCGGTTGCGTCGACGTGGTCACGGATTGCGGCCTGCCACGCACGGACCTTGGCGCGCGCTGCCTTGCGAGCCCCCTCGTCCAGTCCTGCGGCTTCCCGGCGCTTCCACTTGCGTACCTGCCGTTCGAGGTGGCGCAGGTGCTGACGGTGGGCGTCGCCGACAGGGTCCTCGGTATCGGTCGGCAGCACCGTGACACCCGGCAGGTAAGCACTCAGGGAATGGCGGCAGTTGGGATGCATAAACCCCACCGCCCGCGCCTCGTCCAGCGTCGCGGCAACCTGCACGGTCACCATCTGCCCGTCGATCGTGGCGTGCTCGACCTCGACCGGCCCCGCCCCGACCGCGTTGTCGAGGGACAGAACCTTGCCTTCCCACGGGCGGCACAGGCGGCATTCCTGCGGGGCGTCGGAGACCATGACGAGGTCGAGGCCGGCCGCGCGCAGGCTGTCGGTGTGCCCCTGCACTGCGGCACGTCCCACGGCCGACCGCACGGCCATCTCGACGTAGCTCGACAGCTGCCACGATCGGCCGCCTTTGTCGACAAACCCGGTAATGCCGCGGTTGGCGAGCCGGTCGAAAGCGGCCTGCGCGGTGGCGCGCCGGTCCTCGACCCCTGCCAGTGCCCGGCCGGAAACTGTGGCGATCACCGCGCGGAACATGTCCGTGACCTGCCGCAGGATGCCCAGATGGGCGGCGCGGGTGTCGTCGACGACGGCGAGCGCCAGACGGTCGAGGGCGGCGGCGTTGGGCAGGTGCTCGCGCACGTAGGCGTCGCTGCCGATCGTGAGCGCGCCGACCTCGTCCACCGCGGCACGCTGCCCGAGCGCGTAGGCGTCGGCGACCGACTGACGGATACCGGGCACCGCCCGCTCGTCGAGGCGGTCGAGGATGCGCCGCGCCCCGGTGACCAAATCACGCACGGCGGCGAGCTTCTGCTCGACCCAGTTCGGAGCCTGCATATCGGCGGCAAGCTCACGGCCTGTCCGCTCGATCAGCGCGTACTCGGTCTCCTGGTAGAGCACCGAGACGGCACGCACGAACTGCTCGGCCATGTCCGGGGAGATAGGCACTGAACACCTCCCCTTGTGCGAAGTTCGAGCAGGACTGACGGACGCCGGGCCTGGCGTCGCGATGCCGCCCTCCCCGGCAAGGCCGGCGTGAGCAGAGCACTTGCGGACATGCGGGCGTGTCATCCCCCAGCCTTGGACGGCACGGGTTGTCAGTGGGCGTCGGTACCGTTGGCCCATGACCCCTGTGCAGATCAAGCCCGGCGACGTGAAGACGCGTGCGGAGCTGAAAGAGATCTTTGGCGGCGGCTTGCAGGGCGGGATCATCCCGTCACGCACGACCGACAACATCCTCTTGTACACCGACCACGAGAGCGCCAAGGACTTTGGCTATCAGGACGGTTGGCTTGCCGAGGAAGACCAGTCGGGGCCGATCTTTGAGTACACCGGGCAGGGGACGCTCGGCGACCAGACGCTCAGCGGTAACAACGGTTCCTTGCTCCGCCACGTAGAAGAGGGACGCGCGCTGCGGCTGTTCATCGCGGTCGGGTACGTCGACGGCGGCACGTCCGGCGCCCGGACGCACCGGTACGTCGGAGAGTTCACGCTCGACCAGGACGAGCCCTTTGTCATGAGGCAGGTGCTCGACTCGGTCAAGGAAATGCGGTGGGTCTACGTCTTCCGACTGCGGCCCGTGGCCGGGGTCGAGCAGGCTCCCGAGGACTTCGTTCCGGTCGCCGATGAAACGATCACCACCAAGGTGCCCGCGATGCCGATCAACGATCCGGCGCTCGCTGCACTTGAGCTCAAGCCGGCCAAGGTGACATCGAGTGAGGCCATCAAGCCGGAGGCGAACAGCGGAAAGAAGATCACGCGTAAGCCGACCGAGGCTGTCGAGGTCAAGCGGCGCGAAGCAGAGCTGAGCGACCGATTCCTCGCCTTCCTCACGGGACAGGGCCACAGCGTCGAGCGCGTCAAGATCCGAGTAGAGGGGCTGAACTCCACCTTCTTCACGGACCTGTTCGACGCGACCGACAACGTGTTGTACGAGATCAAGGGCAACATCAGCCGGAACGCCATCCGTATGGCGATAGGGCAACTCATCGACTACGGCCGGCACATCAACCCCAAGCCGGAACACCTCGTCGTGCTGCTTCCTGAGAAGCCCGATCACGACCTGTGCGCCCTGGTCGAGGCCGGCGGCATGGCACTCGTTTACGAGGACGGCGACAAGTTCAGCGGGTGGCCGGTCAGCAGCTAGACGAGCTGCCCCGTCTGCATGGGATCGGGCACTGCGGCACCGGTCTCGGCGAGGATGCGGTCGACCTCTTCGCGCACGGCTGTCTCGTCCCACTCGGGATGCAGTCGCCGCACTTTGGTGTCGGTGCTGATCGCCTCAGCCTGAGAGAGCAGGACGAGCGTCTGCGCGACGGAGGACGGTTCCTCGCTCACGGCCGTGCCGAACTCGACCCGGGGCCGCTCCGGGGCCAAATTGGGGGTGAACAGGCGCCGGTCGAGCATGAGCAGGACGTGCAGCATGTCGGGCAGCGCCGGCAGCCAATACCGGGCCTTCTTCTTCCGTGTGGTCATGCTCCGGCGCTCGCGGGCGTTGATCTCGGTTGCGGTGACGGCGGCCGAGTCGCCCAGCCCGAACGACTGGACGCTGTAGCCGGCGCTGCGCACCGCCTGCTGAACGATGGCGTCGGTCGTGCGCGTGTGCTCCTCGACCCGGATCGCGAACTGGGAGAGTGTGATGCCGGCCCCGTTCTCCGTCGGCGGGATGTTCAGGGACTGCCAGATCTCCCGGTCGGCATCGAAGCTGGCCCCACGGCCGGGGCCGTGATCACGCAGATAGCCATCCGGGACGATCAGCCGCGCACGGCCGAGCCTGATATCCCGCATCCATGAGGTCCACGCCTCGTCGAGCGCGTCCATGAGGTCATACAGAGGGGCGCCGTAGTCGGAGCGCCCGAGCGAGGAACCGCGGTGGCGCCGGTTGGGCCCGACGTTGGGGATGTACGCGGCGGTGAGTGCCGGGATTCCGGTTTCGATCGTGTCGCCCTGGGGGCCGAGTGAATCGGCGAGGGCGGTGACCTCGGGGTGCTCGGTGAGCGGCACGCGGGTTCCGAGCCGGTCCGGCGTGCCCTGGTAGAGGCCGTGCAGGACGTGCCCCGGTTCGTGCCGTTCGAGGTGACGCCACACGGTCGCGGTGTCCGAGGCGAGCTCGTGCCAGAACGTGACGCCGGTGAGAACGCCCCATCGGAAGTCGGGCACGGCGGCGTCGGCGTGCACGGTGGTGAGCAGTGGGCGCGGCGCCAGAGAGGCATCCCACGTCACCCGCAGGTAGACACCACCCAGGGCCGAGGCGACCTCGGCCGCTTCCAGCAGCGTTTTCGCCAAACCGGCCTCGACGAGCTCGTCGAGCCGGTCCTGCGTGGCGGTGTCCTCGACGGTGAACACCGGAGGCTCGGTGAAAAGCAGGTCCGCGCTCGTGGTGGCGATGTCGCCAGCGAGAGGGATGTGCATGCGGCCGTCGCGTCGGCCGGGCCGCTGGTCACGGTGGCGCCCCCACAGACGGCGCCGGCCGTCCTCGCGGTGCGGCTGGTCCCGGTAAACGGCGGCGAGCCGCTCGTGATCACCGGAGTACCAGGCGTCATCAATGCGCATCTCGCGATGGAGCGGGGCGAGCTGCGGCGGCGGCCACGGGGCGTTGCCGTCAGGCAGAGGCACAGTTCACCCCCTTTCTGCGGCGAGTGCGCTCCCGCGCGACCGTCCGGCAGCGTCGGCACTTGCGGGTGCCGTTGCCCGCTATATACGTGTTCGCGGCGTCGAACCGATGGCCCCGCAGACACTCGGTCTGCCGCGCGCGGGCCGCGGCGTGCGACTCGCCCCGGAGCACGTTGATCCGCTGCGTGACGCATTCCAAGTGGGAGGGGTTCACACACCCCCGGTTGCGGCACAGGTGGTCGATCACGAGCCCGTCGGGGATCGGGGCGACGAAAGCCTCGAACGCAACGCGGTGCGCGTACTGCCGCTGGCCGTCGATGGTGATGCGGGCGTATCCATTGGGCATGAGGTAGCCGGTCCACTGCCAGCAGCCGGCCGGGGTGTCGGTGACCCGGGCGAGGAATCGGTCGACCCACGCAGCACGCACGCGCACCACCCCCTCGGCCTGGCAAGGCCCCGGGGCGCCTGACAGCAGCCGGCCGGGGCAGAGGCGGAAGGGGCTAGGCGGCAACGGCGAGCAGGTGACGCCACTCGTTCGCGGTGGAGTGCACGGCGTACCGCAGAGCGTCGACGCTGTGATCGTTCGCCTTGATCGGTCGGTCCTCGCCCCGGGCGGCGGCCTCTTCTGACCATGCGTAGCCGGGCAGCTCGTCGAGCAGCCCCTCGCACGAGCTGTGGACGTACAGCAGGCCGGCGTCGAGCGCGTTCGACACGGACCTGATGCCGTCCAGCACGGAGTTGTCGGCACGGGCAACGCCGGGGTGACCATCGGCCCAGAGCTGCGCCGAGTAGCTCGCCGCGCTCGGGTCGACGAACGTCCACTCGGCCTCGACCCTGAGCTCGTCGAGCCACCCGCGCACAGCCGCGCTGTACTGGGCATCCGTCATCTGCCGGTGCCGGGCACGCGAGTCATAGCGCCACTCCGCGCACGCGTACAGACGGTCGTCGTCGCCGAGGCCGAGCAACACTGCGGCGAAAGGATTCGTCGTGCCGTAGTCGATGCCCACCCAGTAGCGGCGCATCACGGGCAGCTCGTCGACGACGTGCTGCACGTGGTCGTACATGTCGTAGATGGCGCCCTCGGCCACGACCCATTCACCGAGGATCATCCGCCGGCGCCACAGGCCGGTGTACTCGGCGGACAGCGCGGCGACGTACGCCCCAGACAGCGCGGGGTTGTCGGAGAGCTTGAAGTGCCAGTGTGCGAGGTCGAGTTCGTTGGCGCGGTCGAGGTAGCCGACCTTGACCCAGTGCCTCGGCGAGTCCGGGTTCGTCGTCCCGAGCAGCCGCGCGCCGGGAACGCTCAGGCGCGCGAGAAGCTGCACGAAGAACGCTTCGGGCAGCAGGGTGACCTCGTCGACGTACGCGAGCGCGGCCGTCAGCCCTCGCAGACGGCCCTCGGCCCGCGCGTCACTCGCGCCGATCAGGTGGACAACGCGCCCGAGAATCGTCGCCGTGGTTGCCCCGCGGGTATGCCGGACCTCGGCGGCGACATCGCCGAACAGTGCGGAATCTTGGAGGGGTTCGACGATGTTCCGCTCGATCGTCTGCAAGCTGCGCCCGCAGATGACGATCAGGCCCGAAGCCGGTGCGCGGCGCACAGCCAGAAGGAATGCCAGCAGGGAAGCGATCGTCTTCCCGCTGCGGACGGAGCCGTGCCACAGGTTGATACGGGCAGTCGCCTGCCGGATCGACCCGAGCTGTTTCTCAGAGAGAGGCAGGGGCGCGGTCATCACACCCCCTCGCCGTCACCTCCAGCCGACCCGAGCAGGGCATCGGCGAGGCGGTCGAGCATCGAACCGCCCGTGCTGCCGGCGCCGCCCTGACGAGCGAGCTCGGCGACTCGGGCGTGCACCTCAGTCAGGGCGCGGGCGGCAGTGGCGTGATCGCGGGCATCGCGTGCCGACTCGGCACCGCCGACCCGCTCGACCTGCCGCAGGGCACCGTCGAGGGACTCGTCGGCGAGCAGCACACGCCGCGCGGCTGCATCAGCCCGTCGCGACTCGGTCGCCGCGGCGACACGGGCGCCCCCGCTGAACGCCAGCCCCTCCTGGGCGGCGATCTTGCTTACGGTCGATGCGCTGCGCCCGATCGTCCGGGCGATTGCGTTGCGGCTCTTCCCGCCGGCGTGCAGCCGTCGAACCTGTTCGCGGTCCCCTTCGCGGATCGGCTCGGCCACGGCGTCACCTCCTGGCGGTCATGCAGACCTCCGCGAGGGGAAGCGCCGGGGCGAGCGCGCTGTGCCCCCGTCACGATCGCCTTTGACTACGCACCTGCCTCGGGCCCGGCGCTGGCAGTGAAGGGCACGGAGGTTCTGTCAGTGCCGAAGCGCGTACGCCCACCGTCCACAGCAGGTCACCGGGCCGGAGGTAGGGCAGCGCCTTTGCCTCGTAATGCGGGTCGAGGGACAGTGCGCCAAGCTTGTTCGGCACCGTACTTGCGTACGGTGACGGGCTGGTCACCAACGTGGCACGGGCCTGCCAATCCGGGGCGTAGCGGTCGAGATGGGGTGCGGCGTCGCCGCCGACACGAACGCCGAGGACGGGCAGCGTAAGGCCGGCGGTCGTGAGTCCGCGCAGGACCGCGGCGAGGGTGATCCCGGATCCGACCGGAACGACAATGCGCTCGATGCCACGCGACGGCAGGTGTACCGCTTGCTCGGCCACCTGGGCTAGGTAGGTGGGGTGTTCCATGGCGAACGGCACGCATGCCCAGCCCAGTTGCTCAAGCTCCGCGGCGTTCGCGCGGTACCGGGCGCGTATCACGGACATGCGGGCCGGGCGGTACCGAATCAGTACAGCGCCAGCGGCTGCTGCCAAGGCGGTCTCGGCGGTGTCGCTGCCGTGCCCCGTGTGGAGGCGGGCCGGGATGCCAAGGTGGCGGGCAACTAGGGCGGCGCGTTCGAGCTGGGGACTGATGCGAGCGCCTGCGCTGATGATGCCGGCGCTGTCAGCCGCCACAGTGAAAAGGGCCCTTGCCTTCGCGCCGGAGGCACCACCGCGGCACCATGCATCGTCCCGCTTGACGAGTACTCCGTCGTGCTCCTCCACCGGCGTCACAGCCGGCACGAAGTTCGGGGTGGCCAGTGCTCGTGTGAGTAGGTCGGACCCGTTCATGAGGACTGGCGTTCAGCAAGGTGCGCGGTAGCGCGCTTCGGATCACCCTTGACGAAGGTCAGCACGTACTGATGATGGCGCCCCATCTTCCGGCTTGCGCGCCACTGCTGGCCGAGCCGCAGAGGCACGGTGCCCAGGGTGTTCATCAGTACGGCGTCGTTGTAGTGGCGGGCGCCGGCGTCCTCATGGGCCGCAATGGTCAAGGAGATCAGGTTGCGCAGGGCACCGGTGGAGTTGCGGACCTCACCGACGACCCAGGTAGCAAAGCGGTCCTCAGCCAGGCAGCGCACCGACTCGGCGGTGATCTCGCGATAGACGGCAGCGAACTCCTTCCACCGCATCGCGGACAGGTCCGCGGGGTGATCGGAGTAGCGCTCCAGGTTGTGGTACGGCGGACAGGTGAACACATAGTCGTAGCTCGCCGACGGAAGCTCGGGCAGGACATCGGCCGCATCACCGAGTATCCACCGCGGCTGGGCTGCAAGCAGGTCACGCTCCCGCCACACGGCGGCCTGCTCCTCGTTGGCATCCACCTGCACCGGCGAAAGGTCAATGCCGGTGTACCGGTATCCGCCGTTGCCCGCGACGAGGCCGCGAACACTACCGCCGGCGAAGGGATCGAGGATTGCGCCACCGTCGGGGCAGTACCACTCGTACGAAACTTCGGACAGGACCGGATCGAAGGTGGACAGCCCACCGTTGATCGAGGCCATATGCGTTTTGCCGAACTCAGAGCCCTCACGCGCGTACGTCGTGACGTGCTCGCGGCCGGCTTGGCTGGACATGCCGAGGTCGTTCCACGCCCGGCGGCGCTCGCGCCACGGGCCGAGGTCGGTTCGAAGAATGGAAAACGGATGGATGCCTGGCAGCGGTCCAAGGGTCGCCGGGACGGCGGCGCCATCGTCGGGGAAGAGGGCCAGGGGGCTGGTCGGCATGCGTCACCTCCCGGCGGACATAAAGAAGCCCCACCATGCGGTGCCATGGCGGGGCTGCGAAGTTGATGGATGAATCCGGGCACGCCGGAAGCGCCTCCAACTCTAGATCACGAATCGGTAACGGCGCAAGAGGGGATTGCAGGCGATGTGCGTAGGGTGTGCGGCGGGCGCTCGGGGGTCTCTTCCCCGGCGGCCGGGCCCCGGCGGTGTGAGGCCGCCGGGGCGCTCACTTCTCCGCTGCGTCCGATCGATGCTCGCGCAAGATCTGGTAAACGCGACCCTCGGTCAGCTGCAGATCGCGAGCCATCTCCGCCGCGGACCGGTTGGCGCGGGCGTCCGTGATGATGCGCCCGAGCTGCGCCTCAAGCAGCTTGACCTCACGACGGATGCGGACGGCGTCTTCATAGGTCAGCAGCAGCGGCTCGGCGTCACCCATTGCGGCATCTTCCATCCCGGTAAGGCGGGCCGGCCAGAGTGGACTCCGGCCGACCCGCTGATGATCAGTACGCCGGGCGTTCAGCCGGCGCGTCAGGCTTCACGGTAGTTAAGGCGCCGGCGTCGGCGGCAAACGACCGCCGCCCAGGGGGCGGACAGTTCCGTGATCGGTTCGGCCGTGGTGCCAAGGCTCGCCGAAATGGGACCCGCGGGGGTATCGCTGGGGATGGCCGGCCGCATGTCCGCGCCGTCGGCCTTCTGCGCCGGGTGGCCGTGGTCGCGATCGGCCGGGCGGGGGTCTGCGGGCTCGCAGTCGGGGCAGGCCGTGAGGGTGCCGACCATGAGGCCGAAGGTTGCCGCGTCCGCGTCGGTGTCGTACGGCGCCTCCATGCCGCAATGGGTGCTCGTTTTCCCGCGGTCCTGGCGGTGAAGCTCGGTGCTTTCCGTGGTGGTTGTGGCGTAGCGCATGGGGTCTCTTCCCGTCGCTGGCGAATGCCGGGTGAGGGCCGGCCCTGCAATCGATGCAGTAATGATTACTGTAACGATTACAGGGTTGGGCTGCGAGGGGAGAGCGGCTCCAACTTCACTAAGCCGCTGGACAGTTCAATGCCCTGCGCTTCTCGGCTGCGTCGAGTGCGGCAACGAGACCGGGGAGGTCCGCCCACCTCCACATCCGCCGGCCGTGCTCGTCGAAGGTGGCAGGGGCCGTGCACGACGGTCCGGTCGAGCAGGTCACCGTGGGCGTCTGAGCGGGTCCGGTGTGCAGGGTCAGTTCGCCCTCGCACCACGGGCACGGCCGGTCGGACACCGGGGTGGTGCGCGCGTCGAGGCCCAGCGTGCGCAGCAGCCGCCCCTCGCATGCCCGGACGCCGCGCCGGGCCTCGTGCAGGAGGTGCGGGGGCAGGACGTCGAACGGGGCCGGGGCGAGGGCCCCGTCGGCGAGCTGCTCGGGCTCGGTGTCCTCGTCGAGCAGACGGCCCTCGATCCACACGCACGCCCAGTGCAGGCCGTGCGTCCTGCTGCCGGGCGAGGTGGGGCTGCGGTAGTCCCACCGGCGTGGGTCACCGGGGGCGGCATGCTGGACGGCGCCGGCGAGGGTGTCCGCGAGGTCGAACATCTGCCGCTCGATGTCGAGGCCGGCGTCGAGCGCGGTCACGTTGAGCGGGGCGGGGTGCTCACGCAGGACGAGCGGGGACCGGTCCTCGACAAGCAGCTCGTCGTCGACGCGCATGGTGTGGGCGAGCTGCCGCGGGGGCCATGCGTCGGTGGGCGGGGTCTCGATCGCGAGCAGCAGCTCGGCCCAGTGTTCACGGATGGTGCGCAGGGCGGCGACGGTCTCGTGCACGGCGGCGGAGTAGGTCATCGGTGGTGCTCCTGCTCGGGAGTGAGGCCGGCGGCGCGGGCGCGGTACGCGCACGTGGGGCAGGGGCGCCCGAGGGTGTATCCGGCACCGCAGATGCGGCAGGACTGGACGGGCATGAGGGCGAGCGGTTCGCGGTCGGCGAGTGCCTGCTCGGCACGGCGGGCGTCGGCCTCGGCCTCGACGATGGCTTGCTCGGCCGCCTCGACCCGGTTCTGCAAGCGGCGCACGGCGGCGGACTGCCCGCCGAGGCTGCGCCGTGCCTGATCGCCGTCGGCTATCTCGGTGTCGACCATGGCGCGCAGCAGCTCTGCCTCGGCGGGCAGCAGCCGCTCGGCGCGGGACAGCAGAACGGCGAGGATCTCGCGGCGGCGGGCACGGGCGAGCTCACGGTCGACGGCGCGGGCGCGGCGGCTCACTGGAACCCCACCACCCGGGCACGCGGCTCGTCGACCTTGTTCCCGGGCAGGAGGTAGGACACGACGAGCGCGGTGCCGTCGATGCGCAGCTCGGCGTCGCTCTCGGGGCGGCGATCGGCGAGCAGCTCGCCCCGCACGGTGTCGAGCAACTCGGCTACGGCGTTGAGCGGCGCGGGCAGGGGCAGGGCACGCTCGGCGCGGGTCTGGGTTACGTGGCGACGGGGCGGGACGGTCACGGGGTCTCTCCGTTCTTCCGGGTACGGCGGGCAAGCAGGTGATCGAGGAAGCGCCGAGCGCGCCGGGTCTCCCGCGCGCGAGGCGCGACCGGTCGCGCGGGGGGCGTGGTGGTGATGTGCCAGCCCTCGGCGGCGAGGCGGTCAGCGAGTGCTGCGGTCGTGTGGGTGGCACGGTGGGGGAGCACACCCAGCTCGTCCGTGAGGTGGGCGGCGATGACAGCGCGAGCGGCGGGCGGGATCACCGGTGGCCTCCGGTGGTATGGCGGGCGCGGGTCTCGCGCGGGGCGGGTGGCTGGCACATGAGGCGGGCGAGGCGTATCTGCGCCTCTTCCTGCTCCTCCGGTGTGCGGCCGGGCTGGGCGATCAGGGCTTCGAGGCGCGACGGGTGGACGCCGCTCAGTGCACGTCGGCCTTTCCCGCGGGGGCGATAACCGCCGCGGCACGCCTGTTTGACGTCAGCGCGGCAGTAGGGGCACTGAACGCTGAGCGGGTCCGGGACTCCCTCGGCGACGAGGGCCTCGCGATGTGCACGGGCCGGCCGGTAGTCGGCGAGTTCACGCGCGATATGCGGGGGCATGTACTGCCGCGCACCGTGCCCCACGCAGGACGTGAGGGCGGAGAGACGTTTCTGCCCGGGGCGGTTGATCTCGGCGCGGTACTGCGCGGGCGGTGTGCGCCCGTGGGCGACGGCGGCGCGCGCGCCGAGCAGTTCCTCGCGCCATGCCGCCGGGTTGTCCGGGTCGGCGGTCGGCAGGGGGTCGGTGTGGCGGTTCATGAGCTCGGCCCGGTGGGGTGCCCATGCTGCGATGACGTCGTGCGGCTCGACGGCGCGGAACTGCGCGCTACGGTCGCCGGCGCGCTGCTCGTAATAGCGCCGCACGGCGTGCGAGGCGTCCCAACCGGTGTCGGGCAGGGTGGCGGGCACTTCGGCGAGGGCGGTCGTCCAATCCGCGATAGTGCGGGCGGACTGCTGCGTGTCGGCGAGGGCCCGGCGTACGCGGGAGTCGAGGCGGCCGGCGTAGGCGAGTAGGGCGGCGATGTGTTCGTCGATCACGGGGTGCCTTCCTTCTGGGAGCGCAGCAGCGCGAGGCCAGCGGCGAGGTTGTCGGTATAGGTGGCGGGGCTCGGGGAGCGCAGCGGCACGACGTTCGTGCTGGGGCGGGCGGACGGGGCGCGGTCGAGGTCGCCCCACACGCGGAGCCAGTAGCGGGCGGGTTTGGCGTCGGTGCCCAGGGTGGTACGGCGGGCGGCGAGCTCGACGAGAGCCTCGACGCCGTGCTGCTGCACCAGGCGGTAGACGTCGCGCTGCTCACTGAGGCCGAGACTCCAGCGGACTGCGACACCGGCGGCGGCGAGCGCGTCGCCGAGCGCGTGCAGCTCGGGTATGAGCGCCGAGCGAGTCGCGCGCGGCTGCTGCTGTGCTTCCTGTTCTCTCTCGTTCTTCCTGTTCTGGGGGCCGGATTCCGATCCCCCTGGGGCCGGATTCCGGCCCCCCTCCGGGCCGATATCCAGCCCCCTGGGGCCGGTTTCCGACCCGGGCCGGAAACCAGTCCGGGCCGATATCCGGCCCCCTCCGTACGGGTATGACCGACGGCGAGCGGCAGGCAGTACACCGTTTCGCCTGCGGGTCCGGTGACCTTCTCGACGACTACGAGCTCGCCCGAGTCGAGCAGCGCGTCGACCGCGGCCCGCACGGTTGAGCGGGCGGCTCGGGTGCGCTGCATGAGCATCGCGGTACCGGCGTAGGCGGTGCAGTCGGCCCCGGCCTTGTCAGCGATGGCGAGCAGTACCGTCAGAGCGGTGCCCCGGGCGGCGGACTGGGTCCATACCCAATCCGTGGCGTCGAGGCTCAACGGACGCCGAGGTACAGCGCCAGAGGCGACGTGCACCTGCTCATCCCGAGAATGCCGGCAGTGCCTGAACCACCAACCCCTGCGCGGCGGGCGGCGAGCCACTGCTTGCGGTCGAGGCCCGGCGGGGCGACGACCACCCCGGTCGGGGTCACGAGCGCCGGGTGCGCCGTTGGCAGGGTCATGACTAAGCCCCGACGTACCGGGCGTAGACGCGGAACTCGACGACTCCGCCCTCGGTGACCGTGCGAGCCACGGCCTCGTACGACCCGGCCGGCTCGTACGCGGGTAACCGGGCGCTGCGGATCGCCTGCGCGGCCGACGTGGCGCGGGGCAGGGACGTCGACCTCTGCACCACGCCCCACATGGTTGGGTGCGCTCGCAATACGCCGGCTATTCGGACGTGCTTGGTGTGGCGCCGCTGAGGCGGCGGACCAACGAAATCGACATCCACGTGACTCCTCATGCCGCACGCCGTTCGGCGAGATCGACGCGAGATCGATGGATGCGGGGAGCCAACCGCCTTGCGACCAGGGTCACTTGTTCGTCGATTGGCAGCGGCCACTCGGTGTGCTGCTCACCACCTGCGTGGAAGTCGTTGTCGCTGTCGTCGCGGTTCATTCCCTCCCCCTTCGCTGTATGTGTACTGAAACAGGTGCACCCCAGACCGCAGGCGGTGTGTCCGAGATGCACGTTTCTGTTTCGGAACAGCGATCACGCTAGATCCCGTAGGTGTGCACGTCAACGGGCATTTGCGGGGCAAGTGCGGGGTAGGCGAGGGGAATGACTGCTGATTGAATGAGACTCTGTATGTGTTTCTGACCGAGAACGGAGATGAGATGTGGGATTCGGAGTCAGGCACTCCGCTTGCCGACATGGTCCGCGACGCCGCGGACGCTCAGTCCTATAGGCAGTTGGCGGACCGAGCCGTCGACCCGCGCACCGGCTACCGGGCGTCGCACTCCACGCTCTGGAAAATCGGCCACGGAGAGCAGGTCAAAATCTCACCCCAACTCGTGCGCGCCGTAGCAGCCGCAGTCGGCCTACCCGCGCGTGATGCGCAGGTGGCGGCAGCGCAGCAGTACATCGGCCTAATGGCCGGCGACCCCATCGGCGCCAGCACCGCCGAAGCCACAGTCGTCATGGCCCATGTGCCGGGCCTGACTGCTGGAGACATGCCGCGAGTGCAGGACCTGCTCACCAAATGGGCTGCGGGAGAGAGGGGGGCAGAGAAGGGTCAGTAGGGCGTCCTCGTGCGGCGGGCGCAGAGATGCTGCGCCCAGGACTAACTGAGCTTCCGTTCCTCTGAGGTCGCCCACCAGTAGATGACCTGATGGAGCGTCCGCAGTTCCAGTCGGTTGCGCAGATCGGCCAGATGCGCAGTGATGGTGCGGACGCTGACCCCCAGGCGTGTCGCGATCTGCGCCTGATCCCGGCCGGCGCACAGGTCGCGCAGGATGGTTCGCTGAACTTCGGTCGTCACCGTGTCGCCCGTGGGCGCATCAAGCCACTCGTCCGCGCGCGTCCAATACTGATCGAATACTTCACCGATGAACCCGCACAAAGCGTGATCCCTTACGAGCCATGCCCCCTGCTGTGCGTCGCGTCCGTCGGCGTAGTCCTGGATGACTGCGCTGGATCTGTCCACCAGGACAAAGCGGAGAAAAGGGGAGGCGAGTGTGCGGACCCGCGCACCGCGCGCGGTCATCATCTGTGCCCACTCTCGCGTAGCGGGATTCGCCCGCGCGCTCGCGTGGTACAGGGTGCGCATGGCTACCCCGCGCTCAAGCGCCGCCATGTCACGATCAACGCTTTTCGACAGCAACGTCCGACTGCGGGGCCCCGGCTGTGATGTCAGCAGCTCGCTCTCGGCCCTGACGATGGCTTGCGCGATCCGCTCATTGACGAGGTCCACGTGATCAAGGAACTCGGATGCCGCCCCGCCTCGCGCTTTGCCGTGACGGCGCAGCTCGGCGGATAGCTCGTCGAACAGAGCCGGTATGCCTGACATGTGGGCGAGGGCCTGCTCGATCTGCCCTTCGGCGCGGGAACGCAGGAGGGTCTCGGCCCGCCGCAGGTCCGTGATCACGTAGGCGCCCGGCTCTCCCGGATCGGGAGTGATCAGCCCGAGGTCCAGCAGTAAACCAAGGCCGGCGGTGCCCTCGGGCACACGCTCGCACTTGATGATCCGCTGGTACACCTCCCGAGCCTCCACCGGCAGCACCGGTGCGGGCTCGGACGATGGGCTGTACTCCCCAGCCATACGTGGCTCCTTGCGTCCCTTGATCCTTCGTGTCTTAGAACTGCGTATTTACGAACCGGGCGGTCGCTTGATCTTGACTCTCGGAGCAAGCAGGGTAACGGGTAGTGAACAGCTTTCGTACACACATGCGATACGCGCATGTCTCAGAGAGGGGCAGATTGTGGCCAAGGTTCGGAATGTCCGGCGAAATGTAGCTGCCCTCCTGATCGCCGCGGGCATCGTCACCGGGCTCTCGACCACCGCCATATCCACTGATCAGACCCCCACGCGCGCAAATCAGGCCGACTCCACATGGGGCTACATCCCGCCCACGCCGACCCTTGCCAGCGCGACGACCGCCGTCGACCCGTCAACCCCTCCTGTCCCGTCGACGGAGGAGACCGCCCGGTCGGTTCCCGTGCCGCTGGACTCCACGTGGAACTGACGACGCGTTCCACGGGTCTCCAGCAGGCAGAGGGGGCCCCGTGATCACAGTCACCCGCACTCGACTCGATGACGGAACCCCCGTCGTCCTGCGTGCAACCGCCGACGACCTCGACCTCGCGGTCGACGATCGACACATCACTAAGGTCGGCGCAACCGCCCTCGAAACGGCCTTGAACGGCCTCATTCCCCGAGGTGGCTCCACAGGCCCGCGGGCGCCCGGGGAGGACCCTGGCGGCAGTCAGGAGTGACAGGAGGGAAGGGGCGCACGTACGTATACGTGCGACCCTTCCCTCTGCTGAGGTTGGTCCCGCTCGGCATCCCGAGACGCTCGGCGCATCCGTTTGGTGTGGCCATTGTGTGGCCGGACTGCTCCGGAGCGGTCGGCACCGGCTGACACTTGGACAAGCAGGGAAGCACTCTGACCTGCATGTTCTGTCACTTGCCGGTACCGACCGGCACCCCACATCACGAACGCTCTTGAGCTCGTAATGCGTAGGTCTCGGGTTCGAATCCCGAAGGCGGCTCTGTGGAAGCCCCAGGACTCACTCGCCGTGACCTGGGGCTTTTGCTTGTCCGCGATCTTTGGGGCCGCCGCTCAGGCCGCCCCTGGCATTGCGCGAACCCCGGCCCGAGCTTCCCCGCGCGCCGCCGGGCTTGCTTTGCGGGCTTCCGTTTACCCTTCTCTTGACTTTCGCCTTCCTGCCGCCCTGCGGGCTTCTGCGCATCAACGCTCGGGCCGGTAAGGCAGACGTGCCCAAGGAGCCCGATGCTCGGCGCAGGTGCTCCTGGGTGAAGGTGGTCACGAGTGAGCCGTCGTGATGGCGTCCAACGCGTCGGCCATCACGACGATCCCGTCGGCGAGCGTCCGGAGTTCCCTCGCCTTCACTCGGGCCTCGTCCGCGTTCAGGTCGGCGCCCTCCAGGCCGATGAGCGGCTTGGTGCCTGCGAGGTGCAGCAGGTGCGCGCAGATGAGTTCGTCACCGTTGGCAGCGGTGATGGTGTGCACGGCGCCGATGTGGTCGTCGTGGTCACCGCGCTCAGCGCACCACGGGTAGACGGAGCACGGTTCCGCGCTCTTGTTCGCCCTGGCCTTGGCTAGGACGTCCAGCACCAATGCGCCGACCTCGGCGGGGTTGCCGGTGTTGATGACGAGTTCGGCGATCTCGTCGAGCATGCGCACATAAGCGGTCGAAGAGGCGCCGCGGGCGACGGCTTCACTCCTGGCGTCCTTCAACTGTCTGAGTGCGCGGGTGACCTCGGGGCTGTGAGAGGTGGTCGTCATACCGGCACGTCCGCCCGCTCAGTGGTCATACGCGCCCTCATGGAGCGGAGGCCGTAGAGGAAGTCGGCGAAGTCTTCGATCACGTCGTCGAGCTCACCCGGGTCGAGGAGGACACCGTTGCCACCCGAGTTGATGGAGACAAGCGGATCACCGGAGCAGCCTTCATCAGCGCCGAGAACAGCGCGCAGTAGTTCGTTGTGTCCGACCTCCATGTCCTTGGGGACCGCCATCGTGATGCTGGGTCCGGTGTGCTCGATGTACGTATCGCCGTCGTCGTAATACTGGGTGACGCATTCGCCGGGCTTGCACCACGGGAAGTGGCCCGGCTCGGCGGCCAGGACCTCGTCGACCATGCGGGCTGCGTTGATGAGGGGCTTGAGCGACTGGTGCCGGTACACGCGGTCGACGATGGCCTCGAGGGAGTCGACGACGGAGATGAGGCTGTCGTTCCCCATGTCGCGGACGGCCTCGGCCCAGGTGCCTTGGACCATGCCCCGGATGAGCATTTCGCGGGCTTGGCCGATGGCCTCGGTCGGGAGGCCAGCCACGGTGAGGGCGCCGAGGACGGTGTCCGCCAGCCTGCCGAGGTTGCGCTGTTCCGTGACGGCAGGCGTCGTTGTTGGAGCCTCGTGCTGGACCGTGGTGTTCAAGAGCGTCTCCGAAGTTCCTTCGTGCTGGTGGATGAGGTGGCTTTCTCGACGTGCACTCGCAGCTAGACCCTGGAGCGTCGCCCGTTCTCCTTGGCGGGCGCTGCCGACTGGGCCCTCGGCAGCCGTGTCAACGATCTAGGTAGTGCGGGCCGTTGACACCGGCCTTGCTCACGTCGGGCCAGGCACCCGGCATGACGTTGGGCGGTAGAACTGCACCGGCGGTCAACGCACGTGCCTTAGTCTGTCGTGTTCCACAGTTGCCACTTCCTGGACCGATTGGCGGGGCGCCTGTTCGGAGACTCTGGGCGGAAGTTGGACTGTGTGACGAGAGTGGCTGTTCATGGCGGCATGCTTGCCCGCGCGGTGTCCTCGCTGATCCACTCGATCGCAGGGTTTGGCTACGGGAGCAGACCGCCCGGAGCTGTCCCAGCTGTGCCTATGAGCGCGTCAACGAATGCGTTTAGCCGAATGGTTGGGCCACCATCGTCGCGGCGGCGGTCTGGACGTTGAAGAGCCTCAGACGGAGTCGTCCAGCCCTGTAGTCCATGGCAGACGAGCTGGCGCATGCCTCTGGAGCGCCCGTTCCGCAGGAGAAGCGCACTCCAGCCGGTGGCATTTTCCGGCGAGAACTTCAGCGAAGGCGAGGAGCTTGCGTTGGGCTGGGCCCTCAAGCATGTGCGCTGCGGCCTTGGCGCCTTGATTGACCAGCTTGGTGGTGCTGATCACGATCAGACCTCGATGACGTGGACGCCCGGGCCGCACAGCATCAGGAGGTCCTCCGGGTCGGAGGTCAGCACGGTGACCGGGGTCGGCGAAGCCAGCGCGGTGGCCGCCACGATTGAGTCGAGTGCGTACTTGTGGCCGTGCAGGCCCGCCGCGGCGAGGAGTTTGCTCGCGTGCCGGGCGATGGCTTCTGTGGGCGGGATGATGGTCACGCGTGAGACGGCGTAGTCGAATTGCGCCTGGTTCACCCTCGGGTCGCGCGCTTCCACGAGCGTGACGGAGCTGATGACTACGCGAATGTCCTCTGCCTCGGCTGCGGACAGCCACTCGGAGAGTTCGGGGGAGCGCTGTACGAGCTTGGACAGCCCTTCGCAGTCGAGGACGAGCGTGCCGCTCACGCGGCGTCTGCCGAGTTGCGTGCTTCACCGCGCAGGATGGCCCGCTTCGCCTCGACCGCGGCCGGGTCGACCGGGCCGTGCTCCGCTTCGGCGGCCTCGATCAGCTCGCGCAGTCGGTCGCGCTCCAGTTGGCGCTGGATGAGGGCTTCGACGTACGCGGACATGCCACGCCTGCCGGTGCGCTCCTTGAGGGCTGCGATGGTGCCCTCGTGGAGGGAGACGGACACCGGCCGGATGGGGCCTTCGCCGGGGACGGGGGTATCAGCCATGTGAGGAGTTTAACAAAGTTATTGTTATTCGGCGGCGTCAGAATGATCTCCGGGCCCATACGCGGCGCCGACGTCGGATCGTTCGAACAGGGGATCTTCGTTATGCGTATCGCCGTCATCGACGACTACAACAGCGCCGCCGCCGCTCTTCCCTGCTGGGAGGGGCTGCCCGACGGGGCTGACGTGCGGTTCTTCTCCGATCATCTCGACGAGCCGGCCGCCGTGGTCGAGCGGCTCGCGGACTACGACGCCGTGGTGGCCATGCGCGAGCGGACGGCTTTCACCGCGGAGGTGCTTGCCCGGCTTCCGCGGTTGAAGCTGCTGGTGACCGCCGGGATGCACAATGCCGCGATCGATCTTGACGCCGCCGCGCGGCACGGTGTTGTGGTGAGTGGGACGCGTATGACGCCGTTCCCGGCGGCCGAGCTGACCTGGGCGTTGATTCTGGAGCTGAGCCGTCGGGCCGGGGCGCAGGATGCCGGGTTGCGGAGCGGGAGTTGGCAGAGTGGGGTCGGGACCGCGCTCGCCGGGGGGACGCTCGGGGTGGTCGGGTTGGGGAAGCTCGGGACGCGGGTTGCCGCTGTGGGGGCCGCGTTCGGGATGGACGTTGTTGCCTGGAGTCCTCATATGACCGACGAGCGGGCGAAAGCCGTTGGGGTGCGGGCCGTCGGTAAGGAGGAGCTGTTCTCCTCTTCCGACGTCGTCAGCGTGCATCTGCGGCTGTCGGAGTCGACAACCGGGCTCGTCGCCGAGGACGATCTGCGGCGGATGCGGCGCACCGCGTTCCTGGTCAACACCTCTCGCGCGCAGATCGTCGACGAGGCCGCGTTGATCAAGGCCCTCGGCGAGGGCTGGATAGCCGGTGCGGGGCTCGATGTGTACGAGGAGGAGCCGCTCCCCGCCGGGCACCGGCTGCTCGATGCCCCCAACACCGTGCTGACCCCGCACATCGGCTATGTGACCGGCGACAACTTCACGCTCGTGTACGGCGATTCCGTCGAGGCCGTCAACGCCTATCTCGGCGGGTCGCCGGTCAGGGTGCTCACCGGGGAGTAGCGCAAGGGCGCGGTGCTCAGTGGCCCATCCCCAGCCCTCCGTCCACCGGGATCACCGCGCCCGCCACATACGCGGCCGCGTCGCTCGCCAGCCAGGTCACCGCGCCGCTGACCTCGTCGGCGGTGGCCGTGCGGCCGAGCGGGATCTGTGCGCGCTGTTCGGCGAGGTGGGCCTCGGAGAGGCCGGCGGTCATGTCCGTCTCGATGAGGCCGGGGGCCACCACGTTCGCGGCGATGTTGCGGGCGCCGTACTCGCGGGTGAGGGAGCGGGCCAGGCCCACCAGGCCCGCCTTGCTGGAGGCGTAGTTGGTCTGGCCCGCGCTGCCGAGGAGGCCCGCGACCGAGGAGATCAGGATGATGCGGCCGCCCCGCTGCCGCAGCATCTGGGGGACGGCGCGCTTCGAACAGCGCCAGGCGCCCGCGAGGTTGGTGTCGAGGACGCGCAGGAACTGTTCCTCCTTCATGCGGATCAGAAGGCCGTCCGCGGTCATCCCCGCGTTCGACACCAGCACTCCGACCGGGCCCAACTCCCGCTCCACCGTGGTGAACGCCTTGTCCACGGACGCCGTGTCGGTGACGTCGCACTCGACGCCGAACGTGCCCTCGGGGGTCTCACTGCCGCGGTGGGTGACCGCGACCCGGTCGCCCAGGGCCACGAAGGCCCGGGCTGTCGCCGCGCCGATGCCCCGGTTGCCGCCGGTGATCAGCACCGTGCGGGGTTCCCGCTGTTCCATGGGGTTCCTTTCGCTTTCGTTCCGCTCCCACTACGTCAGTGGTGCCGGCTCCGAATCCGTGATCGTCCGCGACCAGTCGAACTCCAGGTCGTCCTCCACGCCCAGCCGCTCCGCCAGGCCCCGCAGCCCGCTGTAGTCGTGGATCAGCGGCCGCTTGCCCGTGGCGTTCTCGATGTCGTGGAGCATCTCGTGGCCGCCCGGCAGGCCGGTCTGGTCCATGATCCGGTGCCAGGTGGCGAAGTCGTTGGCCACGAAGCCGTCCAGCCCCGCGACCAGGGAGTCCAGGAAGAACCGACGGCCCTTCTCGTCCAGATCGCCGTAGACCTGCTCGGCGAGGACGGTGGATATCGACGCGTGGCAGTACTCGTCGCGGTTGTGTATGCGGACGGTGGCGCTGTTGACCGGCTGTATCTCCGTGTCGTCCGCGATCAGGTTCAGATACGCGTTGATGGAGATCTCCGCGACCGTCGCGAAGCCCAGGGTGGTCAGCGAGCGCTGCCACTGCTCCGGCCAGGAGTCGCGCAACCGCGCGTGTTCGCGGGCGACGCGGGGCAGGGGCAGCGCGGCGTCCGGGAACGCCTCCCGGCGCCGACGACGGGTGACCGCGCTCGCGTTCATGTGCATGAGGGTGTGGTACTGCTCGTCGACCATCGCCTGGGCCACCGAGCGCTGCAGCTTCTCGCCGCCCAGGCTGGGGAACCAGCCGTCCAGGGCCAGTTGGAAGGCCGGGTTGACGACCTGGCCCTCCAGCAGCACCGTCGTGCGGTTGTAGGCGACCCACGCCCAGCTGAGCAGCCGGGAGCGCTCCTCGGGGTCCAGGGCCAGATACGTGGGGTGCTCGCGGAAGGGCAGTATGCGCTCGGGGTAGTCGAGCCTGTCGACGTCGAACAGCTCGTCCAGCTCGGGTTCCTCGCGCTTCACCGCCGCCCGGCGGTGCCAGTTGCCCGCCAGGCGGACGATGACCGCGTGCTCCGCCGGGTCGTTCTCGTCGTGATCCGGAACCCCGTCCGGGATGCCGTTCGGGATGCCTGCCGTCACACCGTCCGTGACACCGTCCGGCAGCTTCGGGTCGTCGCTCTTCATCTCGTCCACTCCTCCGTTGCGAATCAGTGCTCCGCTTCCCGCTTCGGGTCCGTCAGCCACAGCGCCGCCACGGCCGCCAGGGCCGCGAGGACCGTGCACATCACGAACACCTGCCGGAAGCCGTCGAGGGTCTTGCCGCTCTCGCCGCCCAGCACGGCCATGAGCGCCGCGAAGGCCGCCGTGCCCAGGGCCGCGCCCACTTGCCGCGCCGTCGTCGCCAGGCCCGCGCCCGCCGCGAACAGGCGGGGCGGCAGGGCGGTGGCCGAGGCGCTGGACAGGCCGGTCATCACCGCGCCGATGCCGACACCGCCGATCAGGGTGGCGGGCAGCCAGATCACCAGGAAGTCCGGCTTCGATTCCAGGCCGATCATCCAGATCCCGCACTGGACGGCGAACAGGATGCCGCCCACGACGACCGCCACCCGCTGGTGGGCGCGGGCGTAGCGGCCCGCCAGCACCGAGGCGATCACGGACATCACCGCGCCGGGCGCCAGCGCCAGCCCGGCCTCCACCTCCGAATAGCCCCAGATCTCGGTGGCGAACAGCGGCGCGGCCAGCAGCCAGCAGTACATCGAGCCGCCGAACAGCACGAACGCGATGTTGGCGACCCGGAACTTACGGCTGCGCCACAGCGAGATCTCCACGGCCGGCGCCGGGTGGCGGCGGGAGCGCTGGAGCGCCAGGGCCAACAGCACCGCACCGCCCAGCAGCGCCCCGAGGAACGCGGGCGAGGTCCAGCCCCAGCTGCTGCCCTCCGTCAGGGCGGCGACCACGCCGCCCACGCCGAGCGCCACCGCGAGGGTGCCGATCAGGTCGGGCATCCGGCCGGCCGGTCCCGTCCGGGGCGGCAGAATCCGGTACGACGCCACGACCAGCACCACACCCAGCGGCAAGTTGATCAGGAACACCGACGGCCAGCCGAAGCTGTCGACCAGCAGGCCGCCCAGCGGCGGGCCGACGGCCGCCGCGGCCGAGCTGCTGGCGCCCCACAGGCCGATGGCGCTCGACCGGCGCTCCGGCGGGCGCGAGGACAGCACCAGGCTCAGCGCGGACGGGATCATCCCGGCGGCCGAGATGCCCTGGAGCACCCGCATGCCGACCAGGAACTCCACGGTGGGCGCGATCGCGCACAGACCGGAGGCCAGGGTGAATCCGGCGACGGACCACAGGAACAGTGCCCGCCGCCCCATGACGTCGGCCAGCCGCCCGGCGGGCGCGAGGACGGCGGCGAAGACGACGGTGTAGCTGCTGACCACCCAGGAGAGCGCCGACAGGGAGGCGTCGGGGAAGCTCTTGTGCAGGCTGGGGAACGCGACGTAGGTGACCGAGACATCGAGGAACGCGACGAACGTCGCGCCGCACGCCATGAGCAGCGTCAGCCCGCCGCGCGCGTAGGCGGCGTCCTGTCCGGTGTCCGGTGGTGGGGCGGTGGTGGTCTCCGGGGGGACTAACTGGGCGGCGGCATCCGAACCGGACATGGAACTCTTGCAACCTTTCTTGACCTGTACCTCGCGTCCCGGCCCGGTGGGCCGGAACGCGTCAACTCGCCTGTTCTGCGGGAAGCTCCGCTGAAACCTGTGCTGCTACCTGCGTCGAGACGTCCGTCGACGTCTCGGTGTGCGCCTCTCTGCGGACCTCCGTGTGGAACCGGCACGCGCTGCCCCCGGTGCGCATGCATTCCACGGTGGTCTCCTCGACCTTCACCCCGAGGCCCTCGAACCAGCCGCCCCGCATGTCCAGGCAGGGGCATTCATAGCCGTCCAGGGAGCGGGCGGCCTTGAGCATCCGCAGCGCGAAGAACTCGGTGACGACCGTCTCCAGGCTCTCCTCGCCGATCTCCTGGACGTGGCTGCGCATCATCTGCTCGTTCATCATCGTGCCGGTCAGGCCCGCCACCGCCGCCGCCAGCTCGGCGGGCGAGGAGCCGTCCGGTACGCCGTGCGTCTTCGCGTACCAGGTGCCGACGCGACGGCCGACGAAACGCAGCGCCTCGGCGTTGATCTCGTTGGCGACCTCCTGTCCGAAGCGCTTCTTCACGCCCTGGTACCAGCGGGCGTCGTGCAGCCACCAGAACTGCCGCAGTGCCGCCGTCAGTTCGTTCTCGGAGAGGTCCGGGACGCTCTTGAGGCCCGGGGTCCTGTCCGGGGCCTCCTTGCCGTCGTCACTCACGCTTCCACCTCGTTGCCTGTGTCCGGTCCGACCAGCAGGGCCGTGGCCGTGTCGTGCGCGCCGTCCTCCGACGCCAGTTCCAGCAGCACGATCAGCGCGTCGTCGGCCGCGTCGTCCAGCAGGAGCAGGTCGGCCGTCGCCAGCGCCTCCTGTTCGGGGTCGCCCGCCGGGCTGAGGCACACCACGGGGCCCACCAGGCCCCAGCGCTTGGCCACGTAACCGATCACGGCGTTGGGCACCGACTGGAAGAACAGCAGCGGCTGGACGGACCGCCCGGCGTCCACGGCCTTGGCGACGGCCCGGTCGGTGGCGGTGTCACCGGCCTTGCTCACGACGAGTACGGCCGTGCGCCGCTCCCGTCCGGGCTGCGCGGGCGGCTCGCCGTAGGCGCGCCGGAGGCAGCGCTCGGCGGCCTCGGCGGCCAGCGGGGCGAACGACGACACCACGAACCCGGCCAGCTTCGGCGGCCCCTTGACCGGGTCGTCCCCGGCCTCCGGCCACTCGGCCCGGGACAGGACCGAGAGCCCTGCTGTCGACAGTTCCGTCATGCCGCCACCGCCCCGAGCACCAAGGCCGTGTTGGCCCCGCCGAAGGCGGCGTTGAGGGAGAGGACGGTACGGGGCGCCACCCGCTGGGGGGCGTCCAGCACCAGGTTCAGCTCACAGGCCGGGTCCGGCCCGAGGTAGCCCGCGTTCACGGGGACGGTTCCTTCCTGGAGCGTCAGCACGGACACCGCGAACTCGACGACCCCGGAGGCCTCCAGGGTGTGGCCGTGCAGCGACTTGGTGGAGCTGACCGGCACCTTCCGGGCCGTCTCGCCGAACGCCCGCAGGATCGCGGCCGTCTCGGCGGAGTCGTTGAGGGGGGTGCCGGTGCCGTGCGCGTTGATGTAGTCGATGCCGTCGGGGGGCAGCTCCGCGCGGCCGAGCGCCGCCCCGATGGCGGCGGCCATGCCGAGCCCCTCGGGGTGCGGCTGGCACACGTGGAACGCGTCCCCGGCCCGTCCCCAGCCCAGGAGCCCCGCGATCGGGGTGGCTCCCCGGGCGGCCGCCGCCTCGGCGGACTCCAGGACCACCGCGCCCAGGCCGTCGCCGAGCAGCAGCCCCTTGCGGTCCTGGCTGAACGAGCGCAGGTGCCCGTCCGCCGCCAGGGCCCGGCCGGCGTCGAAGAGCGCGTAGGCGTCGGCGTCGACGAAATAGCCCGCCGCCACCACGACCCGCTCCTCGCGTCCCGCCGAGATCAGGGCGGCGGCGTCCGCGATCGCGGTGCTCGCCGCGACACAGGCGTTGGTGTACGTACGGGTCGCGTCGCGCAGCCCGCACTGCTCGGCGATCTCGGTGCCGCTGGTGTGCTGCGCCTGGGCGTGGTGCTCGGGCAGCTCCAGCCTGGGCGGCGCCTGGTCGGCGTGCCGGGCGAAGAGCAGGGGCGTGCGGGCGGTCGTATCGGCCCCCAGACCGGCCTGGCCGATCGCCTGGGTGACCGCGTCGGTGATGCCGTCGATGAGGTTCGGGTCGCCGGGCAGGGTGGCGGCCCGGTCCACGCGCCGCTTGCTCACGTCGAAGCGGGTGACCGGCCCGAAGGCCGGCTGCCCGGCGGCGAGGCCCTGCCGCAGCGCTTCGAGACCGTGCCCGAAGGCCGTGGTCACGGAAAGCCCGGTGACGACAACGGGTTTACGCGGGCTGTGCTTCCTTACGGTCACTCCCCTCACCCCCTGTCCCGGTTCCGTCGCCCGGACCGTTCTCCGGCGAGGGGAGAACCTCGCCGAGGACGGCCAGCGTCGCGTCCAGCGTCGTCATCCGGGCGAGCTGGAGGTCGTCGAGGTCCAGCTCCAGGCCGTACCGCTCCTCCAGCGAGTGGACGAGCCACGCCAGCTCCAGCGAGTCGACGCGCTCGGCGATGTCGTCGGCCTCCCGCTCCCCGTACTCGGCGAGGATCTCGACCAGCAGTTCCTTGGTCAGGGCGGGTGCGGTGGTCATCGGCTCTGACCCGCGCTCGCGCGGTCCACTATCTGGGAGACGAAGTCGCCGAGGGTCACCTTGGCCAAGCCCTCCAGCTCCTCGTCGGTGAACTGGACGTCGTACTTCTCCTCCAGCCGCATCGTGACCTCGGCGAGGGTGAGCGACTCCAGCTCCAGGCCCTCGTCGCCGAGCGGGGTCGCGTCGGTGACGCCGTCGACCTCGTAGTTCAGCTCGCGCAGCACGTCCAGGACGAATTCGCGGGTTTCGGTGCTCACTTGGTTGACTCCTGACTTATGGGTGTTGACGTGTGGGTGACGCATGAGTGAGGTCGTGTCGGGTGCCCCGGAGCCGGTCGGCCCGGGCCGTGCGGTCGTCGTCCGGCTGACGCACAGCCGGGAGCGGCGGCCGGTCAGCGCCCCGCTGGTGCGGGAGGCGGCGGCGGACGCCCTGCGGGTGCCGCCCGGGGAGATACGGATCGGGCGGGAGCCCGGGGGCCGTCCCCGGCTGGGCGGTGCGGCCGAGGGGCTGCACGTGAGCGTCAGCCATTGCCCCGGTGTGGTGGCGGTGGCGCTGAGCCGGCTGGGCCCGGTGGGAGTGGACGTGGAACGCCTGCGGCCGCTGCCGGCCGTGGCGCTGGGCCGCCGCTGGTTCTCGGCGGCCGAGGCCCGGTGGCTCGCGGAGCGGGCGGCCGAGGAGCAGCCCGCCGCCTTCCTGTGGCTGTGGACCCACAAGGAGGCCATCGGGAAGGTGCGCGGCCTCGGGCTATCGGACGGCGGTCTGCGCCGCGTCGTGCCGTACCCGGCGGGTTTGTCGTGGTCGGACGCCGGCCCGCGACGCCTCGACCGGACCTTGCTGGCGCCCGTGCCGGGCGATCCGGGGATGAGTACGGCCGCCCGCCGGGTACCCGGCGGGTACCTGCTGGCCGTCGCCGCCGCCGGACCCGCCGTGACAGGCGCGCCGGTCGTGCTGACGGGCCCCGACCCGACGCCGTGCCCCCGTGACACCTAAGGTCTTGCATCCCCCCGAACACGCCTTGCCCCCCGTGTGATTCATCGCGTGTACCCGTCCCGCTCCGCGGCTGCCCGCAGGGCGTCCTGGTCGTGCAGTGGCTTGCCCGTCGCCGTCCGGGGCAGCTTCGGCATGACGTACCAGCGGCGCGGCAGCTTGAAGTCGGCGAGCTGCCCGCCGAGCGCTTCCTCGATCCCGTCGAGCGTGGTCGCGGCTTCCGCCTCCAGCTCCACGTAGGCGTTGATCCCGTCCCGGTACAGGACGACCGCCTCCCGCACGCCCGGCAGGGCGGTGAGGGCGTCCTCGACCTCGCTCAGGTCGACCTTCAGCCCCCGGACGGAGACCTGGGAGTCGAGCCGGCCGCGCACGGTGATCAGGCCGGTGACGTCGTCCATCTCTCCGGCGTCGCGGGTGCGCAGCCAACCGTCGGCCCAGCGGCCCGACGGCTGGTCGCCGATGTGGTCGCTGAGGTAGGGGGATTCCGGTGTGGCGACGAGGAGTTCGCCCTCGTCGACCCGGACGCGCACCCCCGGGGCGGCCCAGCCGGTCGCCGGGCGCATCGCGCCGCTCATGTCGGTGGCGATGACGCCCGTCTCGGTCATGCCGTAGCAGTCGCCGAGCGGGGCGTCGAACCGGTCGGCGAAGGTGGCGGCGAGCTCCGGGCGGGTCCGGCCGCCGCCCGACAGTGCCTGGACGAGCTGGGGCATGCGCGGCGGCTCGGCCACCGACCCCAGCAGGGTGAACTGCGCGGGCACGCCCATGAGCATGGTCGGCCCGGAGTGCGCGAGGACGGTGTCCATGACCCCGGCGGGAGTGGTGCGGGCCGGGAGGGTGAAGCGGACGTTGTTGTGGAGGCTGTGCAGCAGGCCGCCGATGAGGCCGTAGGTGTGGGTGAGCGAGGTGAGCGCGATCAGTCGTCCGCCGGGGCCCGGCATGCCGTCGATCCGTGCGTAGCTGTCGAGCTCGGCGGTCAGGCTCGCGGCCGTGCGGCCGATGGCCTTCGACGGGCCGGTCGTCCCGGAGCTGAGCTGGAGAAGCATGTGCCCGGTCGCGGCGGGGCGGCCCGGGTAGGGCGTGAGGTCCACGTCCACCTGGTGGAAGCCGCGCAGCGCGCCGCCGGACTTCGTGGTGGAGATGAGGAGTTGGGGCGCCGCGGTGTCCAGCGCGCGATCGGTCTCGGGGACGGTGAGCCGGTGGTCCAGCAGCACCGCCTGGGCGCCGAGCCGCCATACGGCGAGGAGGTGGACCACGTACGCCAGCGAGGGCGGCAGCCGCACGGCGGCGGTGCCGCCGGCCCTCAATCCGGCCTGGCTGAGGGACACTTCGCAGTCACGCACGGCGCGGCGGAGGGTGCCGCGGTCGATCTCGCGGTCGAGGACGAGGCAGACGTCGTCCGCGGAGCCGCTCAGTAAGGTGTCGTCGACCCAATCGGCACCGGTCGTGGCGCCGAGTAACTGCGTTGCTGCCCCGTGATACATCGATGCTCCAGAGTGTCCAGCCCGCAGCGGCGGGCGCCCGTTTCCGGGCCGCACAGAAGGTTGCACGGAGGCTGGCGACTTACGCGAGTGAATTATCGAAGGTGCGCCTGCGTCTTGCGGGATCGAGCCGTCTTCCCCCGTCTCGATCCATGACGCCGTGTCCCCCGGCCATGGTTGCCCCCGTACCCGAAAGCAACCGTAGACGCGGCCTCGCGAGTGCGCAACAACTGTCCGTGGGCGCTCGATGTAACCCACCGTTACCTGTCCGTAATACGTACGGATTTGGCCGCTCCGACTGGAAACGTGCCATCGTTCCGGACGTTGCGGAATGGATCAAATGACGTGCGTCACATTAGGGCAAACATCCTGCGGATGTTGCTAGGTTGATTTCCCGTCACCGCCGGGCCCCGTCATGGGAGGTGGGCGGTCGAGGGGTCAACTCCGCTTGGACAGTGCCGTGGTACGGGGGTATGAGGGCCATGTTCACGAGTAGCGAGCAGCGAGAAGTGCGGGGCCGGCGGGTGGGGGAGACACGCCGGGCCGCGAAGATCACCAGGATCGTCGAAGCGGAATGTACGGCTTCTCTTTTCTCCTGGATGTGATCTTCCCGAGAGTCATTTGGTCGTGGTCCGTCACTTCACCGGATGGTCGTCTTCCGTGCGCCCGTCCCATTCGTCGCCACGGTCGCCGTCGTTAATTTCGTGTGAATTATTTTCTGCGCCGGGAATAGTCGGCCGAAGGTCGGCTCCGCCATTGATGTTTTGGCCTTGATTCGGCCCGCTGATTCATCCAGGGAGAGTCCTTGCATGCGTACGCTCATCGTGGACAATTACGATTCGTTCACCTACAACCTTGCCCACTACGTGGCGCAGGCCACGGGTTACGAGCCCGTCGTGGTCACCAACGACGATCCGCTCTGGCGGCCTGAGCACCTGGCGGAGTTCGACAGCGTCATCATCTCCCCGGGGCCGGGCACCCCCGAGCGGGAGGGGGACTTCGGGATCTGCCGCGACATCATCCGTGACTCCGAAGTCCCGCTGCTCGGCGTCTGCTTGGGGCACCAGGGCCTGGCCCATGTGCACGGCGGCACGGTGGAGCGGGCGCCCGAGCCCCGGCACGGCAGGTCCTCGCCGGTGCTCCACGACGGTACGGACCTGTTCGCCGGGCTGCCCTCGCCGTTCGAGGTGGTGCGCTACCACTCGCTGGCCGTCAGCGCCCTGCCCGACGAGCTGGAGGCGACGGCCTGGACGCCGGACGGCATCCTGATGGGGCTGCGGCACCGCACCCGCCCGCAGTGGGGGGTGCAGTTCCACCCCGAGTCCATATGCACCGAGCACGGCCATCAACTGCTCGCCAACTTCGCGCAGTTGTCCGAGCGCCACGGCCGCCCGGGGCGCCGCGGCGTCCAGCCGGCCGCACCCCTGGGGCACACCACCGCGACCGTCGCCCCGGCCCCGGAGGCCGCACCCGCGCCGCGTCTGCGGGTGCACACCGTCGCCCTGCCCACCCAGTGGGACCCCGAGGTGGCCTACGACCACCTCTTCCGGGCCGCCCCGCACGCCTACTGGCTCGACAGCAGCCGCCCCGACGACCGGCTCGGCCGGTTCTCCGTCATGGGCGATGCCACCGGCCCGCTGGCCGAGGTGGTGCTCGCCGACGTCGGGAACTGCACCGTGACCCGGCAGAAGTCCGACGGCACCACCGAGGTCCTGAACACCCCGTTCCTGGACTGGCTGGACGCCGATCTGCGCGCACGGCACGTCGACGTCCCCGAGCTGCCCTTCGAGTTCGCCCTCGGCTGGGTCGGTTACCTGGGCTACGAGCTGAAGGCCGAGTGCGGCGGCAGTGCCGCGCACTCCTCGCCCAACCCCGACGGCGCCCTGATCTTCGCCGACCGCGCGGTGGTCTTCGACCACGCCACCTCCACCACCCACCTCCTCGCCCTCGCCCCCGCCGACGACGACACCCAGGCCCGTACCTGGCTGGACGCCACCGCCGAGCGGCTGGGCCGCCTCAAGGGGCTGAGCGCCGACGCCACGGCGGCCGAGCCGGGCGCGTCGCTGGAGGTGAGCCTGCGGCACGACCGGCGCGCCTACCTCGATCTGATCGGCGCCTGCCACGAGGCGATCAACGCCGGCGAGACCTACGAGGTCTGCCTCACCAACATGATCGACGCCGAGGGCTCGATCGACCCCTGGGACAGCTACCGATTCCTGCGCCGCACGTCCCCGGCGCCCTTCGCCGCGCTGCTGAACTTCGGCGCGCTGTCCGTGCTGAGCACCTCGCCCGAGCGGTTCCTGCGCATCGACCGGCACAAGGTCGCCGAGTCCAAGCCCATCAAGGGCACCCGCCCGCGCGGCGTCACACCCGCCGAGGACCGGGCCCTGACCGAGGACCTGCGGGCCAGCGAGAAGGACCGCGCCGAGAACCTCATGATCGTCGACCTGGTCCGCAACGACCTCGGCCGGTGCGCGGAGGTCGGCTCGGTCTCGGTGCACAAGATGTTCGACATCGAGAGCTACGCGACCGTGCACCAGCTCGTCAGCACCGTCCGCGCCCGGCTCAAGGCCGACAGCTCGGCGGTGGACTGCGTACGCAACGCCTTCCCCGGCGGCTCGATGACCGGCGCCCCCAAGATCCGCACCATGCAGATCATCGACGAGCTGGAGGCGGGGCCGCGCGGCGTCTACTCCGGCGCGATCGGCTACTTCTCCCTCAACGGCGCCGCCGACCTCAGCATCGCCATCCGCACCACCGTCATCACCCCCGACCGGGTCCGCTACGGCGTCGGCGGCGCGATCACCGCGCTCTCCGACCCCGAGGAGGAGTACGAGGAGACCGCCGTCAAGGCCACCCCGATCCTGCGGCTGCTCGGGGCGACCTTCCCCGAGCGCGCACTCGAGACGCCCGGCCTGCGATGACCACGACAGCGACGCCGACCGTATTCGTGGCCGGGCCCTCGGGGCTGACGGAGGAGAGGACCCCCGTCGCCACCCGGCTGCTGGCCGCCGACTCCTGGCTCGTCCAGGACGGTGCGGCCCGTTCCGTCGAGGACCACCGGCGGCGGTTCGCGGCCGCCTGCGCCGAGGCCGGCGGCCCGTCCGCCGGGGAGGTGGACGCGTTCTGGGACGCGGCGCTGAGCAGGCTGCCCTCCACGGGGGAGTGGTTCCCCAGGGCGGAGCTGGTGGCGGACGGAGCCGGGGCACGGCTCCAGTTCCGCCTCCGCCCCGCCCCCGCCCGCACGACCACCGTGCAGGTGTGGATCTCCGGGCGGAGCGATCAGCGGACGCTGCCCCGCCGCAAGGGCCCCGACCTGGACCACCTCGGCGAGCTGCGGGCCGCCGCGATCGTGGCCGGGGCGAACGAGGCACTGCTGACCACCCCCTCCGGCCTGGTCCTGGAGGGCGCCACCGCCAACCTCCTGTGGTGGGACGGCGACGCGCTCTGCGCCGTCGACCCCACGCTGCGCGTCCTGCCCGGCGTCACCAGCGGCTGGGTGCTGAGTCTGGCCGCCGAGCGGGGCATCCCGGTGCGCCTGCGCCGCGCGGTGCCGGCCGACCTGGCCGGCCGCGAGGCGTGGTTCACCAACGCGCTGCACGGCATCCGCCCGGTCACCTCCTGGGTGGGGTCCGACATCAGGCCCGGCGCGCCCCGGCTGGCCGCCGCCTGGCAGGCCGAGTGGCTGGCCGCCGCGACCCCGCTGGCCGCGGCCACACCACTGGTCAAGGTCGCCCCGCTGTCCGGGGTCACCCCACAGACCCACCTCGACCACCGGAGGGCCTGACATGCCCCTGGACCCGGCCTTCGCCGGCCGCGCCTACCCGCCCACGGCCCCGTACGAGGTGAGCCGCGAGAAGATCCGCGAGTTCGCCGAGGCCGTGGGCGACACCCACCCCGCCTACACCGATCCCGCTGCCGCCCGTGCCCTCGGCCACGACGACGTGATCGCCCCGCCCACCTTCGCCTTCACCATTGCCCACCGGGCCTCCGACCAAGTCGTCAAGGACCCCGAGCTGGGCCTCGACTACAGCCGTGTGGTCCACAGCGACCAGCACTTCAGCTACACCCGCCCGGTGCGGGCGGGCGACCGGATCTCCGTCGTCACCACCGTCGAGTCGGCCAAATCACTGGGCGGCAGCGACATCCTCGGGGTGCGCGGCGATCTGATCGACGCGGACGGGGAGCTCGTCGTCACCGTCCGTATGACGATCGTGTCGCGCGGCACCGGCCGGAAACGCTGACGGCAGGTCGGGTCCACGGACATGGCAACTGCCCCACAGGAAACGGATACCGGAACATGACCGCGTTCACTTTCGTATCGAACCCTTTCGGCACCCCGTCCACCCCCACCCCCCAGGACGGCTGGAACCCCGGCTCCTGGCAGGAACACCCCGCCGCCCAGCAACCCGAATGGCCCGACACCGCCGCCCTCGACACCGTCATCGATCAGCTCGCCCTCCTCCCGCCGCTGGTCAGCGCGGCGGAGAGCGCCCGGTTACGCGCCGCCCTCGGCGCGGCCGCCCTGGGCGACGGCTTTCTCCTCCAGGCCGGTGACTGCGCGGAGTCCACCGGCTCCTTCCACGCCGACGCCGTGTACAACAAGGTCAAGGTCATCCTCCAGATGTCCACCGTCCTCGCCTTCGGCAGCGGCCTGCCCGTGGTCAAGGTGGGCCGCATCGCCGGCCAGATGGCCAAACCGCGCTCCAACCCGGTCGAGCCCGTCGACGGCCCGAACGGCCCCCTGCTCCTGCCCAGCTACCGCGGCGAGATGGTCAACGGCAGCGCACCCACGCCCGAGGCCCGCCGCCCCGACCCCGACCGCCTGCTGTACGCCTACTACCGGTCCGCTTCCAGCCTGAACCTGCTGCGCATGTTCACCGCGGACGGCTTCGCGACGCTGGACGAGGTGCACGCCTGGAACCGCGAGCACCTCGCGGCGTCCGCCGCCGACCCGCGCCACGCCGCCCTGCTCGACGACATGGACCACGTCCTGCGCTACCTCGCCTCGCGCCCCGGCGCGCAGTCCGCCGCGCCGGAGCAGCACGGCTTCGACTTCTTCACCTCGCACGAAGCCCTGATCCTTCCCTACGAGCAGGCCCTGACGCGCTGGGACCACAGCGGATCGGCCTGGCACGACGCCTCGGCCCACATGGTGTGGATCGGCGAGCGCACCCGCCAACTGGACGGCGCGCACGTCGAATTCGCCGCAGGCATCGACAACCCGGTCGGTGTGAAGGTCGGCCCGACCATGGAGCCCGAGGAACTCCTCGCCCTCTGCCGCCGCCTCGACCCGACCCGTGACCCCGGCCGCCTCACGCTCATCACCCGCATGGGCGCGGGCCGCATCCGCGAGGCCCTGCCGCCGCTGGTGCGCGCGGTCCGGGACGCGGGCTACCCGGTGCTGTGGATCTGCGACCCGATGCACGGCAACACGATCGCCGGTGCCGGCGGCCTGAAAACGCGACGTTTCGACGACATCGTCGACGAACTGCGCGGTTTCATCGAAGTCCACCGCACGGCGGGCACGCACCCGGGCGGCGTGCACCTGGAGCTCACCGGCGAGGACGTCACGGAGTGCCTGGGCGGCACCACGTCGGAGGTCCTGGAGGGCAACCTGCCGGACCGCTACGAGACGGCCTGCGACCCGCGCTTGAACCGGAGCCAGGCGTTGGAACTCTCGTTCATCGCGGCGGAGTTGTTGCGGGGTTAAGTGGACGAGGGGGCCGAGCCCGGGGTGCGCGGCTGATCCGTGCTCGGGCACCGAGGCCGCCCGGTCAGCGGGCGTAGTTCTTGAACCTGTCGGAATCCAGGTTGATCCCGACAGGTTCGGGAACCTTCGCGGCTTCGCCGTACGGATAGGTCCGCCGGTTCCGGTACTTGCCCGCTTCCGGCTGGCTGTAGACGACGACTTCGCAGGCGTCACGGTCGACGAGGAGGTAGATCGGGATGTCCGCTGCGGCGTATCCGTCCCGCTTCTCCCTGCGGTCCCGGCGTTCGGTGTCCGGGTCGTGCGATGTGACCTCGACGGTCATCAGTACACCTTCGGGACTGGCCCATTTCCCTTGGCCCACGAAGTGGTCCTCGGGCGCGAGACAGCCGTCCGGGATGGCTCGGCCAATGGTGCCCCGACATCGGGCGGCGCGTCCTGCACGGTGATCATGTCGTTCTCCTTTCGCGCGTGCGGAGGGTCGCGCGCAGCCGCTCGACCCGGGCGTGGATCTCGGCCTCGTCAGGGCCGAGCAGGTCATCGGTCAGGTCACCACGGCAGGGGCGGCAGAGGCCGCCCGGCAGGGCCTCCGGGCGGCCCGGGGTGCGGCAGCCGGTGCATTCCATGAGGCGGCGGGGCGGGGTCGGGGCTGCGGCCTGTGGGGTGCGGACCGGTTCGGGCGGGAGCTTGTCGATCAGCCGTTTGCGGGTCAGCGCGCCCGGTGAGTGGACGACGTCCGGCAGACCGGCTGTGAGGATCCGCGCGAAGTCCGACGGCGTCACCCCGCGCGCCAGCCACTCGGCGGCGAGTTCCTCCAAGGCGGCACATTCGGCAGCCGAGAGCGACAGGCGGGCGTCGGCGTGGCTGAGGGCGGCGAGGGCCTCGTAAGCGTCCGAGCGAGCCGCTCGCGCGGTCCGCGCCGGGCGCGGCGGCGGTCCCTCGTCCGGGTGAACCTCGGCCGCCGGGCGCGGTGCCGCCGCTACGGGCGAATCGACGACGTGATCCGGTACGTCGTCCGGTACGTCGCCCGCCAGGAAGCACGCCCACCAGGCGTCACCGCGCGCGGTGCGCGAGAAGTACGTACGGAACACCCACTGCGTACGCCCCTCGCCGACCTGCTCCCGCACCCGCCGCAGGTGTCCCGCGTGCGAGAGGGCGTTGAGACCGGACCGTACGGCCTGCTGGCCGTAGGCGGGCAGAGTAGCCGCGAGGGTCTTCGTGTCGATGGCGGCGCCGTCCGGCAACCGGTCGATGTACGAGGCGATGCACGCTTCGCGTTCGGGCAGATGTGCGAAGTCGTCGCGTCGACGGGGTGCTTGGTCCGGTGCGGAACGTTTGCCGTAACCGGGTGACGCCATGGCGGGCGGGCGCGGATCGCCGATAAGGTTGGCAGTAGCCATTGAGACCCCTACGAGATCTTGGTGGTCAAACCCCCGTTCGGTGTCGCTAGCACCGGCGGGGGTTGCCTTGTTGTGGGGGACGCTACACGGCGACAGCGCGCCGTGGCGACTCGGTCACGAATTGTCATCCGTGCGTGTGGGGACGGCAGTTGGGAGGGTGGGTGGGTTATCACCCACCACCCATTCCATACATAGGGAGCTCGGGACCCGACCCCCGAATCCCGACGCTCAAGCGTCGGGATCAGTGACCCGAGGCGTAAACGACGAACGCCGCCCAGGGGGCGGCGTTGACGCAGAGTTGGGGCCCGTCCATGTGCTTGGAGTCGCGGACGTGGAGGGCATGGGCGCTGGTGTAGCGGGACTCAAGCCGTGCCGGCTCGGCGCTCAGATCTCTTCCGCGACCTTTGCGATGAAGCGCACCGACTCCTCGGTGCGAAGCGATCTCGCGGCGATCAAGGCGTAAGTCTTGGAGGCGGTGCTGACTCTCTGCGGGTCTGCGTACAGGGTTTTCGTTCGCTGGGCCTCCTCATAGGCGAGACGCTCGTGCTCTGGTGTCTCCAGTAGGACGAGCGAGCCGTTCAGCCCAGGATGGGCGCCCTCGGTCGGCATGACCAGGATGGTCACATTGCGCCGCTCGCTCACCTCAAGAAGATGACGCAGCTGACGTTTGTGTGACGCGCGGTCGTCGAGCGTGTTCCGCACGGCGGATTCGCCGATGATGAAGTCGAACGTTTTGGTCGGTGTGGCCAGCTTCAACTGGCGCTCCTGACGTTGCGCTACCCGCTGTTCGACGGTCTCGTCGTCCACAGGTGGCCAGTGGCAGTTGAATAGTGCCCGCATCGTCTGCTCGGTCTGAAGCAGGCCCGGTATGAGCAGAGGGTGGTACCCGCTGTAGGCGATCGCCTCGGCCTCGTACTGCATGTAGTCCTGGGTGTGGGAGAGGACTCTCTCCGGCTGCAAGTAGTCGCGCGCCGCGAGCAGCAACCCCCGCGCCCCGCACATCTCATCCGCGACCTCGAGCAGCCTCACCGTCGGCCGTCGCCGACCCTGCTCCATCGACTTCACGCTCTCGTACTCGTACCCCGCTTCCTTACCGAGCTCCTCGCGGCTGATCCCAGCCTGCGTCCGCCAGAGCTTGATCTGATTTCCGCAGTATCGCCACGCCGTCGGTGGCTGAGAGGTCTCGCCAGTCATTGGCACCCCGCCCTTCCAGGTAGGCGATCAGGTACACAACCGTCCGTACCTAAGTCGCTACTGCACGACGTTAATGCGAGGCCAGGAGGGTTGAGCCAATACCGCAGAACTCTCCCGCTCCCGAGTGAGACAGCAAGGAACCCTCACCCATGGCCGTGCCACCGACCGCCCGTACCGTCACACCGAAGGACACCGAATGGCTGCTGCCGCGCACGCCGCGCAGCGTCGGGCATTCCCGGGTGCTCCTGCGGGAGCAGTCCCGTTTGTGGGGAATCCCGGACGAGACGACATGGACGGCTGTGTTGCTGCTCAGCGAGCTGATGACGAATGCCTGCGTCCACGCGCGCGTGCCTCCTGGCAGAGTGATCGGTACGCGCTGTGTGCTGCTCGCAGACAGGCTGCGCGTCGAGGTGTCCGATGCGAGCCGCGACCTGCCCCGTCTGAAGCTCGCTGCGCGGGACGACGAGGACGGCCGTGGTCTGGTGCTGGTGGCATCGCTGGCGGATGCCTGGGACGTGCATCCCCGGGCTTACGGCATCGGAAAAACCGTGTGGTTCGAACTGGGGGTCTTGCTAGGCTCCGACCACACGTGAAGTGCGTGATCACTGCTGCGGCAAGGGAGGTTGATGAATATGGCTGGCGCCGACGCCCTTCATCAGCATGCCCTTGAACCCAACAGGAGTGTCGCGTGTCTTTCTCTTTCTCACTGACCGGTACTGACCTGACCACCGAGCGCCTCGTACTGCGGCAGTGGTCCACCGATGAGTTGTCCGCCGTCCTCGACGACCGTCGGCTTCTTCACTGGGCGGAGGATTTCCCCGCCGAGGGCGACCGTGGCATCGCCGGCTTCATGTCCGAGCACCCGGAATGCCTGCCGGAGACGTACGGCCAGCGGCAGATCGTCGAGCGCGAGACCGGCCTGGTGGTCGGTGCCATAGGGCTGTTCTGGCCGCCCACCGATCGGGCCATCGAGGTCGGGTACGGGATCGTGCCGTCCCGGCGGGGGCGCGGTTACGCCGCCGAGGCCACCCGGGCGCTGGCGGGGTTCGTTCTGGCCGCGCCCGGCGTGGACACCGTGTACGCCAACGTGGAGCTGGCGAACCCGGCCTCGGTCCGGGTACTGGAGAAGGCCGGGCTGCGGCGCGTCGGCAGTGACGCGGAAACAGCCCGGTACGTCGTCACGGCGGCTGATCCAGTAGCTCTCTAAGTCCAGTTGCCGGGCGGCGGCCTCACGCCTCCGGGCGGTGTGCGTGGAAGATGCCCCAGCGGAGGTGGTTGTTCCGGCAGGCGTCGACCCAGAGGGGCAGGTTCTCCAGGAGGCTCTTCACGTACGCGGGGCTGATCACGTCCTGGAGCTCCGCCGCCCGGCGGCTGGTCTCTTCGGTCAGACGGAGATAGTGGGTGAGCAACTGCTCACTCCGGTCGTCGAACTCGACCTCCCGCAAACCGAGTTTGAGAAGCTGCTCGCGGTAGAAGGACGGAGTCGCGAGGGCGGCCACCTCCAGGCGGGCCACGACAGGGCGCAGTGCCTCCGCAGGGGTGTCATCCGTCGCCATGATGTCCGTGAACACCAGGTCGCCACCCGGCTTGAGGACGCGGGTGGCCTCCCGGAGGAGCGTTTCGCGGTCGCCGCTGTGGCAGAAGGCTTCCTGGGACCACACGACGTCGAAGTGGGCATCGGGGAACGGGATGTCCTGGAAGGAGCCGGTGACGACCTGGATGAGGTTGTCGAGGCCGTGCTCGGCGTTGGTCCGCCGGTGGCGCTCGTTCTGGCTCTCGCTGATGTTGAGGGCCACGACCTGGCCCCTGAAGCGTTCCGCCAGGTAGCGGGTGGGGCCGCCGTACCCGGAGCCCAGGTCCAGCACCGTCCTGCCCGGGCCCAGGCGGTCGGCGACCTTGTCGGCCGCCTTCTCGACCGTGCGCCGGGAGGCCTTCGCCACCGGTTCGTGCTCATGGGCGTAGATGCCGGTGTGGATGTCCTCGCCGCCCCAGACCGCGTCGTAGAAGGCGTCGACGTCACCGGTGTCGTAATAGCGGCGGGCCGCTTCAGCGGCGTTCGCGGCGTTCGCGGCGGCCGTCGTGTTCCGGCCGCTCTGCGTGCTCTCGTTGCTCATGGCTGTCGTCCTCGCTCGGTCGGTCGTCCGGGTGCGAATCCATACAGGTACAGGGCGTGACAGTAACGGAGGTTATCCCTCCGTAGTGCCGGGTGCGTAGGGGTTGGGCGCGATCCGGTCTAGTCTGCCGAGTCGTGGCAGAACAGCGACACATCCGCGCGCAGCGAGCCCGAGCCCAGGCCATCGGGGGTGGTGTCCGCTGCGGCGGTGTGGTCGAAGTGCTGGAGCGGGTCGTCGGTGTGCAGGCCCAGGACCCGGCGTCGGACGCGCTCGGGGTGCGGGCCCGGTCCACCGGGCTGACCGCCGGGGACGTGCGGTGGGCGGTGGAGGACCGGGCGGCGGTGCGCGGCTGGTTCATGCGCGGCACGCTGCACCTCGTCGCCGCCTCCGACGTGCGTTGGCTGCTGGATCTCCTCGGTCCGGTGTTCCTCCGGTCGGGGGAACGGCGACTGCGTGAACTCGGCCTCGATCCCAAGCTGTGCGCCCGCGCCGAGCGTCTCATCGGTCTCGCGATCGCCGCCGACGGCCCGCTCACCCGGGCCGAACTCACCGAGCGGCTCGCGACGATCGGCGTCCCCACGCAAGGGCAGGCGGCCTTCCACCTCATCCGCCGCTCCGCCCTCGCCGGGCAGATCTGTTACGGCCCGGAGGGTGACGGCCCGGCCGCCAAGGCCCGCTTCGCGCTGCTCGACGCGTGGCTGCCCGCCGACGGGCGGCAGCCCTGGGAGGGCGAGGCCGCCGTCGTCGAACTGGCCCGCCGCTACCGCGCGGGGCACGGGCCGTCCGAGGCCCAGGACTTCGCCACCTGGTCCGGCCTGCCGCTGTCGGCGGCCAAGCGCGCCTGGGCGGCGGCCACGTCCGACCGGCCCGACGCGGAAGGCGAGGACGCTGCCGAGGAAGGCGACGTGCGGCTGCTGCCCGCCTACGACAACTACCTGACCGCGTACCGCAGCAGGGAGCTGTCCGTGCCGGCCGCGCACGAGGGGCAGGTGTGGCCCGGCGGTGGGCAGATCCGTGCGTCCATCGTCGTCGACGGCTGGGCCGTCGGCACCTGGAGCTGTGGTGTGAAGGGGTCGGCCGGGGTGATGGTCAGCCCGTTCGGCGCACTGTCCGCCGGGGTCGAGGACGGGGTCGCGGCGGAGGCCGCGGACATCGACCGGTTCCTCGCGCGGGCGTAGGCGGGCGCAAGCGGGGGCGCGCGGATTCCGCCGGGAGCGGTCGGGAGCGGCTGAGACGCCGCAATCGCGCGGCCCCGCCGCCCCGCATCGCACAGCACTTCGTACGACGATCTGGCGCTCCCTGCTCGAACCTTTCCGAAAAATCCACTATCCGGGTGAACTGCGGCTTCTCATGTGTGGCGCGGCGTTCATTGCGGGATGGTCAGAAATAGGCTGGCGCGCCATCGGCGGGGCCCTGGGCGTGAGGGGAGTACTGCGATGACCATTACGGACGTCGTGCGCACCCCTTTCTCCCCGCCCCGTCAGGTCGCCGGTGACACACCGCTCACCCGTTCCCCTGAACCGCGGCTGGTCGTGCCGGTGGGGGAGGTGCAGTGGATTCCCGTATCGATCCGGCGTCGTCCGCTCACGCTCACCCCGCCGGTCGCCTGGTAGGAGGATCTCCGTGGCAACCCTCTGCAGACCGGCCATCGCCGTTCCGGAGCATGTGATCACCAGGGACGAGACCCTGGAGCTGGCCCGTACGCTGCACGCGGGGCACCCCCAGCTCGATCTCGCCCTCAGACTCATCGGCAATACCGGCGTGCAAACCCGCCATCTCGTGCAGCCGATCGAGGAAACCCTGAAACATCCGGGGTTCACCGCGCGCAACGCCCTCTACGAGGAGGAGGCGAAGGCGCGCGTCCCCGAGGTCGTCCGACGGGCTTTGGCCAACGCCGAGCTCGACGTCCGCGACATCGACATGATCGCGTACGTCTCGTGCACCGGCTTCATGATGCCGTCGATGACCGCCTGGCTCATCAACAACATGGACTTCCGCAGCGACACCCGCCAGCTGCCCATCGCCCAGCTGGGCTGTGCCGCCGGCGGGGCGGCCATCAACCGCGCCCATGACTTCTGCATCGCCTATCCCGAGGCGAACGTGCTGATCGTCTGCTGTGAGTTCTGCTCGCTCTGCTATCAGCCGACGGACCTCGCGGTCGGGACGCTGCTGTCGAACGGGCTCTTCGGGGACGGTATCGCCGCCGCCGTGGTGCGCGGCCGTGGCGGCACGGGAGTGAGCCTGGAGTGCAACGGCTCGCACCTCGTGCCCGACACCGAGGAGTGGATCTCCTACGGGGTCCGGGACACCGGCTTCCACTTCCTGCTGGACAAGCGCGTGCCCGGCACGATGTCCATGCTCGCCCCCGCGATGCGGGACATGGCGGCGCCCTACGACTGGGACGTCTCCGGGCTGGACTTCTACATCGTGCACGCGGGCGGGCCGCGGATCCTGGACGACCTGTGCAAGATCCTGGACCTGGAGCCGACGATGTTCCGCTACAGCCGGGCCACGCTGACCGAGCGCGGCAATATCGCCAGCGCGGTCATCTTCGACGCCCTCGACCGGCTCTTCGAGGACGGCGGCGCCGACCACGACGCCCGGGGCATCATCGCGGGCTTCGGCCCCGGCATCACCGCCGAGATCGCCCTGGGGACCTGGTCCGACCGGGGCAAGGAGCGGGAGCCGGCGGTGCGCGAGGCAGTGACGATGCCGGTGTAGTCACGACGGCCGCCAGGGGACCGGGCCCGGCCCGGTCCCCTGGCGCGCACGCGTATCTCAGAGATCGAATTCCGCCGGGTTGATGCCCAGCGCGAAGCAGACCTCGCGGACAACGGCCTGCTCGGTCTTGTCGAAGTCGCCGTCGGCACCGCCGATGACAATGCCGATCTGGACGACGGCACGCGCCTCCACCGGCTTCTTCTGCACCTTGCCGATGGTCTGCATGACGCTGACCTTGCCGAAGTCGAAATCGACCGTCAGCTTCTGGCAGTAGTCGTTGAAACGTGCCTGCAAATCGTCGGCCGGGAAGTTCTTCAGCACATCGTTGGTGGCGATGAGTGCTGCGACCCGCTGCCGCTCGGACGCGTCGATCGAACCGTCAGCGGCCGCCACCAGTGCGCACATCGCCATGCTCGCGTCACGGAACGCCCCGCTCTTGAGGTCGTTCTTCTTCGCCATCAGCTGGCCCTGCATCGTGGTGGCCGAGTCCTTGAGCCGGTCCCAGAGCGCCATGTGCCATCTCCTCGTGAACAAATAGGGGTGCACAGGAGAGAACTGTTCCGGGCGGTAAAGAAGTTCCCAATGTGGCGCTTTGGATTTATGGCACCGTCGATTTACGGCCAACCCGCCTTCGGGGAAGGGAAGGGGGCGGGAGGAGGCAGAAGGGATCAGGACAGGTCGACTTCCAGCGGGTCCAGGTGCAGCGGCTCGACCTTGCCCTCCAGCATCGCGCCCAATCCGACCACCGCGCACACGTCAGGGTCCTTGGCGATCTCCACGGGCATCCCGGTACCGGTCCTGATCATGGAGTCCAGGCCGGGCAGCACCGCGCTGCCGCCCGCGAGCGTCAGGCCCCGCACCCCGAGGTCCGCCACCAGGTCCGGCGGGCACTCGCGCAGCACCCGGCCGATGGCGTCGAGCACGGCGGTGAGCGGGGTGTTGATCGCCTCGCGGACATGGGCCGTGTTCACCCGGACCGTCCGGGACAGCCCCGTCGCCACGTCCCGGCCGCGCACCTCCGTGCTCTCCGGCGACGGGATCGCGCGCAGCGCCAGGTGCAACGGGTGCAGGCCCTGGGTCGGCAGCATCAGCTCGTGCTGGTTGCGTACGTGCTGGACCACCGCGTAGTCGATGGCGTCCCCGCCCACGAGCACCTTCTCGGCGGCCACGATCGACCCCAGCGACAACACCGCCACCTGCGTCGACGCCGCCCCGCACACCACGATCATCGACGCCTCGGGCTGCTCGACCGGCAGCCCGCAGCCGACGGCGGCGGCGATGAGGGTGTCGACCAGCTCGACCCGGCGCGCGCCGAGCCCCGTCAGCGTCTCGACGGCCGCGCGCTGCGCGAGTGGGTCGGAGTCGTGCGGAATGCAGACGGCGGCGCGCAGCACGGGGCTGCGCCGCCAGGCCTTGCGCAGCTTCTGGCTCACGAGGTGGCGCAGCATCCGCTGGGCCATGTCGATGTCGACGACCGTGCCGCCCGAGATGGGCCGCACGACGCGGATGTGCTTGGGGGTGCGGCCCGCCATGCCGTCGGCGAGGGAGCCGACCGCGATCAGCGAGCCCGTGTGGGTGTTGAGCGCGACGATGCTCGGCTCGTCCACGACCAGGCCGGTGTCCTTGAGGTAGACGCGCGTTCTGGCCGCACCGAGATCCACGGCGACATTGCAGCGGCGCAGCTGCTCAAGGCCGAGCGTCATGGCAGGTCCTCCCCAAGGGGCCGACGGGTTGCGTGCCGCCGCGCACGGCGGGCTCTGCCGTCATCGTGCGCGGCGTCGTGCCGAAGCGCCCGTTGGGATGCGCCGCACGGGTCGACGTCCTGTCAGGGTCTGGGGAGTGGCGTGGTCCGATCGGGCGAGGGAGCCGAGCGGCGGACGGGGCTCGCGGGGCGGGGCTGCTATCCCTTCGCGTCCGCGTAGCACTCCACGACCGCCGTGGTGAAGGGGAAGCGGACCGGGGTGCCGTCGAAGACGACGTCCCCGGCGCGGTCCGAGGCGGTGCGGATGGCCGCGGTGACGGCCTCCGCCTCCTCCTCGGGGCAGTGCACGATGACCTCGTCGTGCTGGAAGAACACCAGTTCGGCCCGGAGGTTCCTGAGCTCCTGGCGGAGCGCGGCGAGCAGGACGAGGGCCCAGTCGGCGGCGCTGCCCTGGACGACGAAGTTCCGGGTGAAGCGGCCCCGGGCGCGGCCGGCCGGGGTGCTGCCGTAGCCGCCGCCCTCCCCCGGATCGGCGGTCTCCTGGGGAAGGCCCGCCTCCTCGGGCGCGGCCGACGAGGCCGGCGGGCAGGTGCGGCCGAGCCAGGTCCGTACGAGTCGGCCCGCCTCGCCCGCCCTCGCCGCGTCGTCGACGTACGCGACGGCGGCGGGGAAGCGGCGGCGCAGATCGGCGAGGTGCTTGAGGCCGTCGCCCGAGGTCTGGCCGTAGACCGCGCCGAGCAGCGCGAGCTTGGCCCGCTCGCGGTCGCCGGAGAACGCCCGGTCGGACAGGGCGGCGTACAGATCCCGCTCGTCGGCCGCCACTTCCATCAGCCCCGGGTCGCGGGAGACGGCGGCCAGGATCCGCGGTTCCATCTGATCGGCGTCGGCGACGACGAGCCGCCAGCCGGGGTCGGCGACGACCGCGCGCCGGATGACCTTCGGGATCTGGAGCGCGCCCCCGCCGTTCGTCGTCCAGCGGCCGGAGACCGCGCCGCTCGGGATGTACTCCGCGCGGAACCGCCCCTCGCGCACCCACGTCTGGAGCCAGGTCCAGCCGTGGGCGGTGTGCAGGCGGTAGAGCTTCTTGTACCGCAGCAGCGGCTCGACGGCCGGGTGGTCGATGCCCTTGAGCTCCCAGGCGCGGGTGGACGACAGGGTGATCCCCTCGCGGGCGAAGGCCTTGACGATGTCGGCCGGCAGATCGGGCCTGACCCGCACGCCGCCCCCGAAGGCCCGCGAGATCTCCTCCGCCAGCTCCGTCAGCCGCCGGGGCTCCAGACCGCCGGGCAGGCGCTCGCCGAGCAGCTCCGTCAGCAGCGCGCGGTGCACATCGGCCCGCCAGGGCACGCCTGTGCGGTTCATCTCGGCGGCGACCAGCGTCCCCGCCGACTCGGCGGCGATCAGCAGCCGCATCCTGCCGGGGTGCTCGGTGGCGGCCGTGCGGGCCTGCTGTCCGGCGTAGACCTCCAGGAGCGCGTCCAGGTGCTCGATGCCCGCGGGCAGCGGGACCGGGCCCGGCTCGAAGAGGGACGGCTGGCCACCGGCCGCGCGGGCGGGCGGATCGGCGGGCACGGGCAGGCCGCGCAGCCGCGCCCAGGCCGCCGCCAGTGAGCGGGGCTGGCCCGACTGGCCTTCGGCGTGGCCGGTCAGCAGCGCCTCGGCGGCCTCCACGTCGTAGCACCGCGGGACGTGGACGCCCGCGGCGAGCAGCTGCGGATACGCCTCGGCCGTGGACCGCCACACCCACCGCTGCACATCCGGCCGGGCGCGCACGGCGGCGGCCAGATCGGGGGCGGATTCCACCGGTCCGGCCGGTGTGCCCGCAGGGTCGAGCGGGCAGAGACGAACACCCCCGTCGCCCGCCTCTGCCACCGCCCATCTCACGTCCGTGAGTCTGCCAGGGGGGTCTGACAACGGCCCTTGACCTCGTGCTCCGCCGTGCGACGACCCGCCGTCCGGCCTACGCTCGAAACCATGAGCGAGCCGAGTGAGTCGAAGGACTGGCAGGTCGCCGCGGACGTCGAGGGGAAACCCACCCAGCGGGACTGCGCCCACCTGGGCGAGGTCCGCGAGGTGACGCCGAGCAGCACGGAAGGCTGCGAGGACTGTCTGCGCACCGGAGGGAGCTGGCTGCACCTGCGCGAGTGTCTCGCCTGCGGTCATGTGGGCTGCTGCGACAGTTCCCCCAACCGGCACGCGAGCGCGCACGCGCGTGGGGAGAGCGGCCACGATGTCGCCCGTTCCTTCGAACCGGGCGAGGACTGGGCGTGGTGCTACGCCGACCAGCTGTTGCTGCTGCCGACGGGCGGCGGTCGCTGACCTCGACGTCCGATGACCGCCAGCGAGCGGCCGCGGGGCTTGCGGATGCTGAGCTCATGGACACGACCTATGAGGCCCGGGCCATCGCCCCGGCCGTCTTGCGACAGCTCCGCGCACGGGACGATGCCGGTGAGACCAGGCAGCCCCTGACCGACCCGGAAGGCGGCGCCCCCTTGCGCTGCTGCCTGCGGCACAGCGAGCCGGGCGAGCGGATCCTGCTGGTCTCCTACGCGCCCCTGCGCCGCTGGGCGGCCGAAACGGGCGCCCAGCCCGGCCCGTACGACGAGCGCGGGCCCGTCTTCATCCACGCCGAGGAGTGCGCCGGCCAGACCTCGGGCCCCGGCTACCCGGTTGGGATGCACGGCGCGCGCCGGGTGCTGCGCGCGTACGGCCGGGACGGCCGGATCCTCGGCGGAACCCTGGTCGAGATCCCCCGGGAGCGGGCGGCGGAGGTGGACGGCATCCTCCGCGACGTCCTCGCGGACCCCGAGGTGGCGCTGGTGCACGTCCGCGCGGTGGAGTTCGGGTGCTTCATGGTCGAGATCCGCAGGTCCTGATCCGCGGCTCCTGATCCGCGGGGGACGCGATCCTCAGGGCGTGACCCCCAAGTCGTGATCCTCAGGTCGTGACCCCCAGGGCACGATCCCCAGGTCGTGATCCTCAGGGCCGCGGGAATCTGTGGGTGGACCGACCAGGGCCCGGCCCCGTCCCGCCGTGGCGGGTCGGCGCCGATCCCCTGCGGCCCAGGCGTCATCGGGCCCGACTGCCCGACGCGCCTCATGCGCGCATGGCTCCCGCCCCCGCCGGGGCGGGCCCCACCGGGCGTGCTACCAGCTCGACTTGCGCACTCCCGGCAGGTACCCCGCGTGTGCCTGCTCGCGCAGATTCACCCGGGACAGCCCGAACGTGCGCAGGTATCCGCGCGGACGTCCGTCAACCGAGTCCCTGTTCCGTACGCGGGTGGCACTCGCGTCGCGCGGCTGGCGTCGCAGCTCGCCCTGGGCCGCCAGTCGCTCCTCCTCCGGCGTGTGCGGATTGCGGATGACCGTCTTGAGCAGGGCTCGACGGGCCGCGTAGCGGGCGACCGTCAGACGGCGCTGTTCGTTCTTCGCGATCTTGCTCTTCTTCGCCATCAGACACGACCCCCACGGGCACGGATACGGGCGACGGCGGCCTCGATGCCGATCACGTCGACGGTCTTGAGGCCCTTCGCGCTCAGCGTGAGCCGCACATGACGGCCCTCGCTGGCGAGCCAGTAGCGCTTGCGCTGGATGTTGGGGTCGAAGCGGCGGCTGGTGCGCCGGTGCGAGTGGGAGATGGAGTTGCCGAAGCCGGGCTTGCGGCCGGTGAGTTGGCAGTGGGCGGACATGGGTCAGACCTCCGGTCCTCGGGCGGCCCCCTGGGGCCTAATGAAAATGGAAACCATTTCTGTATAGTAGCCCGTATGGCCCGCAACGAGCTACGCCCCGTCATCAAGCTCCGGTCCACCGCCGGCACCGGATTCACCTACGTCACCCGCAAGAACCGCCGTAATGACCCCGACCGCCTGGAACTGCGGAAGTACGACCCGGTCGTCGGCCGGCACGTCACCTTCCGAGAGGAGCGCTGAGCGCCATGAAGCCCGGAATCCACCCCGCCTACGGGCCCGTCGTCTTCCGTGACCGGGCCGCGAACTACGCCTTCCTCACCCGTTCCACCGCCACCAGCGACAAGACGGTCGAGTGGGAGGACGGCAACACCTATCCCGTCATCGACGTCGAGATCTCCTCGGCGAGCCACCCCTTCTACACCGGCACCGCCCGGGTGATGGACACCGCCGGCCGCGTGGAGCGCTTCGAGCGGCGCTACGGCAAGCGCGAGGGCCGCCGATGACCGCGCCGCACCCGCTGTCCGTGGTGCTGGTCGGCGGACTGCACGCCGACGCCCGGCGGGCCACCGTCGACCGGCTCCTGCGCACCGCGCCGGGCAGTGTCGCGCTCCACCACGACCTGGCGACGGCCGCGGAGGGGACGGTCCGCCGCACGGTCCGGGACGTCTCCGGAATCCGGGACGAGGATGAGACGCCGCTGGTCAACGACTGCGCGTGCTGTGCCCTGCGCGAGGATCTGATGCCGGAGCTGGAGCGGCTCGCCCGCGCCGGGGACTGCCGGCTCGCCGTCGTCGAGCTGTGGGACTCCGTCGAGCCCCGGGCCATGGCGGAGGTCGTCGTGGCCTGTGGCGGCGACGACGTCCGGCTGACCGGAGTGTTCACGGCCGTCGACCCCGCCCTCGTCCTGCCCTACCTGGGGTGTGGTGACGACCTCGCGGAGTTCGGGCTCGCGGCCGCGGCGAGCGACCAGCGCACGGTGGCCGACACCTTCGCGCGCCAGCTGGAGTACGTCTCCGTGCTCGCGCTGACGGAGGACGGCGAGGGGGAGCCGAAGGCTCCCGCCGCCGACGCGAACCGGGTGACGGAAGGGGAGGATGTCGGGCCCGCCGACGCCGCCGACTTCGCGCTGCTCACCCAACTCGCGCCCGCCGCACGGCAGATACAGATCGACTCGGTGGAGCTGGCAGCCGCCGCCGTCGCCGGCTTCGACGTGGAGGCGGCCGCCGCCCGGCAGCACCCGGCGTGCGCGCTGCTGCCGCAGACCGCCGACACGGACGGCGTCGCCACGCTCGTATGGCAGCGGCGCAGGCCCTTCCATCCCGGGCGGCTGTACGCGGCGCTGGAGGACCTGAGCTGTGCCGCGGCCCGCAGCCGGGGGCGGTTCTGGCTCGCCGACCGGCCCGACACGCTGCTGTCGTGGGAGGCGGCGGGCGGTGCGCTGCTGGTGGAGGACGTCGGGCCGTGGCTCGCCGCCCTGCCGGACGCCGCCTGGGAGATGGTGCCCGCCACCCGCCGGGTGGCCGCCTCGCTGGACTGGCACCCCGAGCACGGCGACCGCACCCAGCACCTCACCTTCACCTCGCCGGGGCTCGACGCCGACGGGCTGACGTCCCTGCTGGAGTCGTGCCTGCTCACGGACGCGGAATACGAGGCGGGACCGGAGGAGTGGCGACGGCTGTCGCACGCCTTCGATGAACTCCTCGACCCGGTCTGCTGATCCGCTCCACCGAGCCTTTTCTCCACCCTGCCCATTCCCGAACCCCCAGAAAGGGACCTCGCCCATGGCTCGCCGCCCCGAGCACCGCAAGAACCTCAAGCCTCGGCCCAATCCCCTGGACGCCGCGGGGATCACGTACATCGACTACAAGGACGTCGATCTGCTGCGGAAGTTCATTTCGGACCGCGGAAAGATCCGCAGCCGGCGCGTGAGCCGTGTCACCGCCCAGCAGCAGCGGCAACTGTCCCGGGCGATCAAAAACGCCCGGGAGATGGCCCTGCTGCCGTATTCCTCTTCCTCTGCCGCGAAGTAGCGGCGGGAACACCCTGCGTGCACGTGCATCGGCTCATGCAGAAGCACATGAACGCGGCTATGATCCGGAGCAGTTGTCATCCCCGAATCCGCGGCCGGGGATGCCCCTGCAACTCTCCGGGAGAGTCCAGTGCCCCAGGCGTACAACGGCATGGCCGCATCGGACATCGAAGATGTCGTCTGGCAGAAGAGCCGGCATTCCAACTCCCAGGGCTCATGCGTGGAGTTCGCGAAGCTGCCGGAGGGCGGGATCGCCATGCGGAATTCCCGCTTCCCGGACGGCCCCGCGCTCGTCTATACGCCGGCCGAGATCGAGGCCATGCTGCTGGGGGTCAAGGACGGCGAATTCGACCACCTGGCACGCGACTGACGCCCCTCGTGTGCGACCGCACTCCCCGTCGGGCGCGGTCGCACGCGTCAGTCGCGTGGCAGGCGGAACAGCGCCCACACGACCTTGCCGTGCAGGGCGCCGGCCAATGGGTGCCAGCCCCAGCCGTCGCTGAAGGACTCCACCAGGAACAGGCCCCGGCCGCGCTCGTCGGCGGCCGCGGCCTGGCTCGCGACCGGGCCCTCCTCGCTCGGGTCGCGCACCGCGCACACCAGCCGCGACGTCCAGCGCATCAGATGCAGCCGCACCGGCGGTTCGTACCCCCCGTGACCACGGTCGTCCGGCAGGGCGTACCGCATGGAGTTGGTCACCAACTCCGAGACGACCAGCGCGACATCGTCGAACAGTCCGTGCAGGTCCCACTGGTGCAGCGTGGTCCTGGTGAACTTCCGAGCCGTTCTGACCGCTTCGAACCGTGGTGGCAGCGCACAGGACGCCGAATTGGAGACGGCGGATGAGTCGATCGCGGGAAGCCCTCGCCACAGCGGAGAGAGCACAGTCGATCCTTCGGTACCCATCCGAGGCACTCCTGGCATTCGTGGACGTGACGTGCACGTGTGCGAGGACCATCGTTCCCAATGCGCACGGCGGATGCAAGGGCAGATGCACGTGCACGCGGGGGTTTTGGGGGCGCACAGGGGGTTTGGTGCCCAATTTTCCTGCGCCCTCCAGGCGATGTGTACTGGCCGACTCCGGTACGAGTCCGGTCTCGGTAACCGGATGGGCACTCAACGAAGCCTGAAGGTGGCAGACTTCGGCGCCGGGGGAACGGGGGTCGCCCTCAGAAGGGTGCGGAAACGTCAGGCCGGGACAGGAAGGGTCGCAGAGATGGCCACGAGCGAGTCGAGCGGTTCCGTGGTGCGCCGCATACTCCTGGGCTCACAGCTCAGGAGGCTGCGTGAGTCACGCGGCATCACGCGCGAGGCAGCCGGGTACTCGATCCGTGCGTCCGAGTCGAAGATCAGCCGTATGGAGTTGGGCCGGGTGAGCTTCAAGGCGCGTGACGTGGAGGACCTCCTCACGCTCTACGGGGTCACGGACGACGCGGAGCGCGAGGCCCTGCTGGGCCTCGCCCGCGAGGCCAACGTCGCCGGGTGGTGGCACAGCTACGGCGATGTGCTCCCCGGGTGGTTCCAGACGTACGTCGGGCTGGAGGGCGCCGCCTCGTACATAGGGATCTACGAGGTGCAGTTCGTGCACGGCCTGCTCCAGACCGAGGGCTACGCCCACGCCGTCGTCGTGCGCGGCCAGCCCGAGGCCCACGAGGCGGAGGTCGAGCGCCGCGTCTCGCTGCGCATGGAGCGCCAGAAGCTCCTCTTCTCCGAGCGCGCCCCCGTTTTCCACGCCGTGCTGGACGAGGCGGCGCTGCACCGCCCGTACGGTGGCCCTGAGGTCATGCGCGAGCAGCTGCAGCACCTCATCGACATATCGGAGCAGGCCAACGTCACGCTCCAGGTGATGCCCTTCGCGCACGGTGGGCACGCGGGGGAGAGCGGCGCCTTCACCATGCTGCGCTTCCCCGAGTCGGACCTCTCGGACGTGGTGTATCTGGAGCAGCTCACCAGCGCGCTCTATGTCGACAAGGCCGAGGAAGTGGCGCAGTACGCGCGGGTGATGGAGCGGCTGCACGACGACAGTCTCTCCCCCTCCCACAGCAGGGACCTCTTGAGGCGCCTCCTACAACTCGTCTGACACATCAGTACGATGACGTTCCATCAGGAGGCCGCACCTCGAACGGGCGTCACGGGCGCCCCGGTCCGCAGACAGGATGGCGCATGTCCTACTTCGACGAGTTGGCGTTCCAGTACATCGACGGCGAGTGGCGGGCCGGCAGTGGCTCCTGGGACATCGTCGACTTCAATCCGTACGACGGCGAGAAGCTCGCCTCCATCGCCATCGCCAGCGTGACCGAGATCGACCAGGCGTACCGTGCCGCCGAGCGCGCCCAGCCCGCCTGGGCGGCCACCAATCCGTACACCCGCCGGCTCGTCTTCGAGCGGGCGCTGCGGATCATCGACGAGCGTGAGGAGGTGCTGACCGAGGCGATCACAGCCGAGGTCGGCGGCACGGCCGTCAAGGTGGCCTTCGAGCTCCGGCTGGTCCGGGAGTTCCTGCGCGAGTCGCTGCACCTCGCGCTGCTGCCCGAGGGGCGTGTCCTGCCCTCCCCGGACGACACCAAGGAGAACCGTCTCTACCGGGTGCCGGTCGGCGTGGTCGGGGTGATCAGCCCGTTCAACTTCCCCTTCTTACTGTCGATCAAGTCCGTCGCCCCGGCGCTCGCGCTCGGCAACGCCGTCGTCCTCAAGCCGCACCAGAACACCCCCATATGCGGCGGCGGACTGGTCGCCAAGGTCTTCGAGGAGGCCGGGCTGCCGCCCGGGCTGCTCAATGTCGTCGTCACCGACATCGCCGAGATCGGCGACGCGCTCATCGAGCACCCCGTGCCGAAGGTCATCTCCTTCACCGGCTCCGACCGGGTCGGCCGGCACGTCGCCACCGTCGCGGCCTCGCACTTCAAGCGCACGATCCTCGAACTCGGCGGCAACAGCGCCCTGATCGTCCTCGACGACGCCGACCTCGACTACGCCGTCGACGCGGCCGTCTTCAGCCGCTTCATCCACCAGGGGCAGGTCTGCATGGCCGCCAACCGGGTGCTGGTGGACCGGTCGGTCGAGGCCGAGTTCACCGAGAAGTTCGTCGCCAAGGTCAAGACCCTGAAGGTCGGCGACCCCGCCGACCCGGCCACCCACATCGGCCCGCTCATCAACGCCGGCCAGGCCGAGGGCATCACCACCCTCGTGGAGCAGACCATCGCCGACGGCGCCACCGCCCTGCTGCACGGCACGTCCGACGGCACGCTCGTCGCGCCGTCGGTGCTGACCGGCCTCGCGGCCGACTCGCCGGTGCTGGGGCAGGAGATCTTCGGCCCGGTCGTGCTGATCATCCCGTTCGACGGCGAGGAGGAGGCGGTGCGGATCGCCAACGACACCCCGTACGGGCTGAGCGGCGCCGTGCACACCGGTGATGTCGAGCGGGGTGTGCGGGTGGCCAAGCGCATCGACAGCGGCATGATCCACGTCAACGACGGCACGGTCCACGACGAGCCGATCGTGCCCTTCGGCGGCGAGAAGCACTCGGGTGTGGGGCGGCTGAACGGCGAGGCAGTGGTCGACGCCTTCACCACCACCAAGTGGATCTCGGTCCAGCACGGGCGCAGCCAGTTCCCCTTCTGACCGTTCCGGTCGTTCTGATCCGCGTGGCGTCCGGATCCGTTTGCGGACGCGTGCGGGTTGAGGACAGAAGTTGACCGCATGGGGTCCTACTTTTGAGGCATCGCGAGAGAGCGGCGCGAGACGACGGCCCGAAAGGCAGGACCCCATGGTTACGCACGTGATCGAGAAGAACCCCGCCGACGAGCGCGGCACCCTGCTGGCGTTCGTGGAGGCCCAGCGCGGCGGTCTGCGCCGGGCGCTCCTCGGCCTCGGCAAGGAGCAGGCGACGGCCACGCCCAGCGCGAGCGAGCTGTCGCTCGGCGGCCTGCTGAAGCACGTCGCCGAGACCGAGCACACCTGGGTGCGGCTGGCCCAGCAGTTGCCGCCCGAGGTCGAGCGGGACGAGTCGACCTGGGCGGACAGCTTCCGGCTGACCGAGAGCGAGAGCGTCGAGGGAACGCTCGCCTACTGGGACAGGGTGGCCGAGGAGACCGAGCGGTTCATCCGTTCTGCCGACAGCCTGGAGCAAACCTTCCCGCTGCCGGACGCCCCCTGGTACCCGCCGTCGTCGCGGGTGTCGCTGCGCTGGCTGCTGCTCCACCTGGTGGAGGAGATCGGCCGGCACGCGGGCCACGCGGACGTCATCCGCGAGTCCCTCGACGGCAAGACCGCCTTCGAGCTGGTGGCCGAGGCGCAGGGGGCGGCGGGCCAGGGCTGAGCCGGGCGGGGGACCTGTTCCGCCTAGGCTGGCTTCAGTGCCGCGCAGGTGTGCCGCGGTACGGGCACGACCGGGTGGAATGAGGAAAGACGATGTCGGCGATCCGGCTGTTGGTGCTGGGGGCGGTGCGCCAGCACGGGCGCGCCCACGGCTATCAGGTGCGCAACGACCTGGAGTTCTGGGGCGCGCACGAGTGGTCCAACGCCAAGCCCGGATCGATCTACCACGCGCTCAAGCAGATGGCCAAGCAAGGGCTGTTGATCGCGCACGACGTCGCCCCGAGCGAGGTCGGCGGGCCCCCGCGGACGGAGTACGAGCTGACAGGGAAGGGCGAGGAGGAGTACTTCACGCTGTTGCGCGAAGCCCTCTCCTCCTACGACCAGAAGGTCGACGTCCTCAGCGCGGGCGTCGGATTCATCGTCGACCTGCCGCGCGCCGAGGCCATCGCGCTGCTGAAGCAGCGGGTGGAGTCGCTGGAGTCGTGGCGGTCCGAGATCGGCCGGCACTGGACCCCGGACGTGGGCCAGGACTGGGGCCACATCGGCGAGATCATGGGCATGTGGGTGCACACCGCGCAGAGCGGGGCGGAGTGGACCCGCGGACTGATCGAGCGCCTGGAGGGCGGCGCCTACGTCATGGCGGACGAGGGCGATCAGTGGAAGGGCATCGTCACCAGCGGGGAGCAATGACCCGGCGGCCGGAAGCGCACTGAGCGCCCGGGCGGGACCGGGTCGCACTGACGAAACTCAGTGATCAAGTTTGACTAGCGCGGGCGCGGGGAGTAGTTTCGCCCGAGCGTAGTCAAGTTTGACTACCGATACGGAGGAGAGCGCATTGACTGACACCGATCACGCGATCGTTGTCGAAGGACTGCGGAAGACCTACGGAAAGAAACACGCCCTCGACGGCCTGGACCTCACCGTCCCGCGCGGCACCGTCCACGGGCTGCTCGGGCCCAACGGGGCCGGCAAGACCACAGCCGTCCGCATCCTCGCCACCCTGGTGCGTCCCGACGCCGGCCGGGCCGAGGTGGCAGGGCGCGACGTACAGAGCCGGCCCGACGAGGTGCGCCGGCGCATCGGCCTGCTCGGCCAGCACGCCGCCGTGGACGAGGAGTTGAGCGGCCGTCAGAACCTCGACATGTTCGGCAGGCTCTATCACCTGGGGGCCCGCCGGGCCGCCGCCCGCGCCGAAGAACTGCTGGAGCGGTTCGACCTGGCCGACGCCGGGCGCAAGCCCGTCGGCCGCTACAGCGGCGGCATGCGCCGCCGCCTCGACCTCGCCGCCGCGCTGATCCTGGCCCCCGAGGTGCTCTTCCTCGACGAGCCCACCACCGGCCTCGATCCGCGCGGCCGCACCGAGGTGTGGGAATCGGTGCGCTCCCTGGTCGGCGGCGGCACCACCGTGCTGCTGACCACCCAATACCTGGAGGAGGCCGACCAGCTCGCCGACCGGATCTCCGTCGTCGACACCGGCAAGGTCATCGCGGCGGGCACCGCCGACGAGCTCAAGGCCCGGCTCGGCGGTGACCGCATCGACGTCGTCGTGCGCGACGCCGGCCGGCTGGCCGACGCCGGGGCCGTCGTGGCCATGGCCGCCCGCGCGGCGACGGTCACCACCGACCCCGACCGCCGGATGGTCAGCGCGCCGGTCACCGACCGGATGGCCGCACTGACCGAGACCGTCCGGGCCCTGGCGGCGGCCGGCATCGAGGCGGCGGACATCGCGCTGCGCCGCCCGACGCTCGACGAGGTGTTCCTGCACGTCACCGGCGCGGCACCGGCCGACGCCGCAGCGAAGGAAGGAGCGGCCGCATGACCCACGTCCCCGTTCACGTCCCCGCGCCGGTACACCCCTCGGCCTGGGTCCTCGCCGACTCCTGGACCATGACCCGGCGCGGCCTCGCGCAGTGGGCCCGGCAGCCCGTCCAGGTGCTCGTCGGCCTCGCCTTCCCGGTCATGATGCTGCTGATGTTCGCCTACTTCCTCGGCGGCGGCATGACCGTCCCGGGCGGTGGCGACTACAAGGATTTCCTGGTCCCCGGCATGCTCGCGCTGACCATGGCCTTCGGCCTGGAGGGCACGATGGTCGCCGTCACCCAGGACCTCAACAAGGGCGTCATCGACCGCTTCCGGTCCCTGCCGATGGCTCCCTCCGCCGTCCTCGTCGGCCGCAGCGTCCTGGACATGCTCCAGTCGGTGCTCAGCCTGCTCGCGATGATCGGCGTCGGGCTGCTGATGGGCTGGCGCTGGCACGACGGCCTCGGCAACGCCCTCCACGCGGTGGGGCTGCTGCTCCTGCTGCGGTTCGCGATGCTGTGGCTCGGCATCCACCTGGCGATGGTGGCGGGCAAGCCCGAACTCGTCCAGGCCGTACAGATCCTCATCTGGCCCGTCGGCTTCCTCTCCAACGTCTTCGCGTCCGCCGAGACCATGCCCGGCTGGCTCGGCGCCATCGCCGAGTGGAACCCGATGTCGGCCACGGCCGCCGCCGTCCGGGAGCTCTTCGGCAGCCCCGGCGCGGACGGCGGCTCCTGGGCGGCCCAGCACGCCCTGTCGATGGCGGTGGCCTGGCCGCTGCTCCTGCTCGCGGTCTTCCTGCCGCTCGCCCTGCGGCGCTACCGGGGGCTGGGGCGGTAAGGGGACCGGTGACCGCTCAGTGATGGAAGGCGGTGGCGACGGCCTGGGGCCGGTCCAGCGGTCCCGGCTGTCGCCGCAGCTCCGGCAGGAGGGCGCCCAGGTCGGCGAGGAACAGCTCGGCGAGATCGAGCGAGAAGCCGTTGCGGCAGACGACGCGCAGCACCGACAGGTCCTCCCGGTTCGCCGGGAAGGTGTACGCGGGCACCAGCCAGCCGCGCTCCCGCAGCCGCCGCGACACGTCGAAGACGTCGTAGTTCGTGACGCCGTCGGCCGTCGTGAACGCGAAGACGGGCAGTTCGTCGCCGCGCGTCAGCAGCCGGAAGTCACCGAGCGCCTCGATCCCGTCGGCCAGTGTGCGGGCCACCTCACGGGTGTTGCGCTGCACCGCCCGGTAGCCCTCCCGGCCCAGCCGCAGGAAGGTGTAGTACTGCGCGGCGACCTGCGCGCCCGGCCGGGAGAAGTTCAGCGCGAAGGTCGGCATGTCCCCGCCCAGGTAATTGACCCGGAACACCAGCTCCTCGGGCAGCGCGGCGGCGTCCCGCCACAGCGCCCAGCCCACGCCCGGGTAGACCAGCCCGTACTTGTGCCCGGAGGTGTTGATCGACGCGACGCGCGGCAGCCGGAAGTCCCACACCAGCTCCTCGTCGAGGAACGGCGCGACCATCGCGCCCGACGCGCCGTCCACATGGACCGGGATGTCCAGGCCTGTGCGCTCCTGGAGATCGTCCAGCGCCGCGCAGATGTCGGCCACCGGCTCGTAGGACCCGTCGAAGGTCGAGCCGAGCACGGTGACGACCCCGATGGTGTTCTCGTCGCAGAGCGCCGCGGCCCCGGCGGGGTCGAGGTGGAAGCGGTCGCCCTCCATGGGCAGCAGCCGCGCCTCGACCTCCCAGAAATTGCAGAACTTCTCCCAGCAGACCTGGACGTTCGCGCCCATCACGAGATTGGGCCGGGCACCGCCCGACCGATAGCGGTCCGCGTTCGCGAGCGCCCACCGCCGCTTGAAGGCCATCCCGGCGAGCATGCACGCCTCGCTCGACCCGGTGGTCGAGCAGCCGACGGCCGACGCCGGGTCGGGCGCGTGCCAGAGATCGGCGAGCATCCGCACACAGCGCTTCTCCAGCTCCGCGGTGCGCGGGTACTCATCCTTGTCGATCATGTTCTTGTCCCGGCACTCGGCCATCAGCACACCGGCCTGGGGCTCCATCCAGGTGGTGACGAAGGTCGCCAGGTTGAGCCGGGAATTGCCGTCGAGCATCAGCTCGTCATGGACGAACTGATAGGCGGAGTGCGGGGGCATCGGCCCGTCGGGCATGGCGTCGCGCGGTGGCTCCGACGCCATGCCGCCGAGCGGGTCGGCCTCGCCGTAGAAGGGGTTGACGGAGAAGCCCCGCGGGGAGGCGTCCGCCCGGTCGTCCGTGCCTTTGTGCAGTGCCATGGTCTGCGCGTGCCCCTCACTGTGCGGTCTAAGGGGGCGGACCAGGGAGCTCGTCACCGGGGCTCTGCCCCGGACCCCGGTCCTCAATCGCCGGACGGGCTTGATCGGGCCGGGGTCGCCTCCTATGCGATCAGGCTCATACTTGTGAGATCACCACTGCCGTGCCGTACGCGCAGACCTCCGTGCCGACGTCCGCCGCTTCCGTCACATCGAAGCGGAACATCAGCACCGCGTTGGCGCCGCGGGCCCTGGCCTGCTCGACCAGGCGCTCCATCGCCTGGTTACGGGTCTCGACCAGGGTCTTGGTCAGGCCCTTGAGCTCGCCGCCGATCAGGGATTTCAGGCCCGCGCCGATCTGGCTGCCGACGTGCCGGGAGCGGACCGTGAGGCCGAAGACCTCGCCGATGACCTTGTCGACCCGGTAGCCGGGCACGTCGTTCGTCGTGACCACCAGCACATCGGACTGGCTCTGACCGCCACCGAAATCCTCGATGCCCATCGCTTCCACCTCCGTGTTGTGCAGTTTTGCCGGATGTTGACCGAGACGCACGCCGGGCCCGGAACGTTGCGCCGACCGGGTGTACCGCCCCGGCAACCCTCTGGAACCAGGAGCCGGGCGGTGGCGTTGATAACTTGGGGCCGCACACACGCCTCCCCCCGCCTGTGCCCGGGCCTCGCACGAGCCTGCGCCTCGACCCAGGAGCCTGTCCCCGTGACCCCCATGACCACCCTCGCGCTCGGCCCCCAGTGGCTGGACCCGGACTACCTGATCGGTGAGTTCGGCCTCTACGGCGTGCTGGCCATCGTCTTTGCCGAGTCGGGCCTGCTCATCGGCTTCTTCCTGCCGGGAGACTCGCTCCTGTTCACGACCGGCCTGCTGGTCACGGCGGGCACGCTGGACAAGCCGCTGTGGCTGGTCTGTCTGCTCATCGTGCTCGCCGCCGTCCTCGGTGACCAGGCGGGCTATCTCTTCGGCCGGAAGGTCGGCCCGGCGCTCTTCAAGCGCCCCGACTCGAAGATCTTCAAACAGGAGAACGTCGAGAAGGCCCACGACTTCTTCGAGAAGTACGGGCCGAAGTCCCTGGTGCTGGCCCGCTTCGTGCCGGTGATCCGGACGTTCACGCCGATCATCGCGGGCGTCGTCCGGATGAACTACCGCTCCTTCCTGATCTTCAACATCATCGGCGGCTGCCTGTGGGGCGCCGGTGTCACGCTGCTGGGCGCCGCGCTCGGCAACGTCGCGTTCGTGAAGACGAACATCGAGGCGATCCTGATCGCGATCGTGCTGATCTCGGTCGTCCCGATCGCCATCGAGTTCCTGCGTGCCCGCTCCCAGGCGAAGAAGGCCGCCCCGGCCCTCGGCGGCGGCCCCGAAGACGGCCGTCCGCCGGCCCAGCGCGGCCGTCACGCCAAGCGCTGACCCCCGCCGGCACCCTTCCGCCGACACCGCCCCGCTGCGGTCCCGACCCAGGTCGCGACCGCAGTGGGGCGCTTTCGTTCGCATGTGCGGACCCCCACTGGGCACACGCGTCACTGATCGTGCATGGTGGCCGTAACAGGGCGGGCGTACGAGGAGCAGTGTGGTGGCGGATCGGCAGTGGGGCAGCAGCAGCGCCTCGGACGCGGAGGCGGGCGAGGACCGCAAGCCGCAGTCCGACGAGGCGCACAGCGCCTTCACCCCGCCGCTGGGCGTACCCCTGCCGGCACCGCCGGAGGACGAGCACCCCACTTCCGAGTTCGCCGTGCCCGAGGGCGTCGCCCCCGAGCCGGAGAGCGAGCCCGAGGGCTCGGCCTTCACCCTGCCCCCGGGCACCGCCGGGCCGAGCACGACCCAGGGGACGCCGTACGCGGCCTTCACACCGCCCTACGGCGTGCCCAAGGTCAACCTCACCAAGGAAGTGCCCTGGCAGGACCGCATGCGCACCATGCTGCGCATGCCGGTGGGGGAGCGGCCGGCCCCCGAGCGGCCCGGGAAGGCCGACGAGGCCGGACCCGCCGTCCCGCGCGTGCTCGACCTGACCCTGCGCATCGGCGAGCTGCTGCTCGCCGGCGGCGAGGGCGCCGAGGACGTCGAGGCCGCGATGTTCGGCGTCGCGCACGCCTACGGGCTCGACCGCTGCGAGCCGACCGTCACGTTCACCCTGCTGACCGTGAGCTACCAGCCGTCCCTCGTCGACGACCCGGTCACGGCCAACCGCACGGTCCGCCGTCGCGGCACCGACTACAACCGGCTCTCCGCCGTCTTCCGGCTCGTCCACGACATCACGTCCCAGGGGCTCACCCTGGAGGAGTCCTACGGCCGTCTCGCCGAGATCCGCCGCAACCGCCACCCCTACCCGGGCTGGGGGCTCACCGTCTCCTCCGGGCTGCTCGCGGGCGCCGCGTCCATGCTCGTCGGCGGCGGGCTCGTGGTCTTCCTCGCGGCGGCGGCCGGAGCGGTGCTCGGCGACCGGCTGGCCTGGCTGGCCTCGGGGCGCGGACTGCCGGAGTTCTACCAGTTCGTCGCGGCGGCGATGCCGCCCGCCGCGATAGGTGTCGCGATCAGTGCCAGCCACCCGGACGTCCAGGCGTCCGCGGTGATCACCGGTGGGCTGTTCGCCCTGATCCCCGGGCGGGCACTCGTCGCGGGCGTCCAGGACGGCCTGACCGGCTACTACATCACCGCCGCCGCCCGATTGCTGGAGGTCGGCTACCTCATCGCGGGCATCGTCTGCGGCGTGCTGATGGTCCTCTACGGAGGCGTGCACCTCGGCGGCGCGGGGACACTCGACCCCGAGGCCGCGCTGGAGCACGTGGAGCGGCCCCTCATCCAGATCATCGCGGCGATGCTGCTGGCCCTCTCCTTCGCGGTACTGCTCCAGCAGGAACGTCACACCGTGCTGTGGGCCACGGTCAACGGCGGCGTCGCCTGGGTCATCTACGCGGCCCTCGCCGACACGGCCGGGATGGACCCGGTGCCCGCCACGGCCATCGCCGCCGGGGTCGTCGGCCTCTTCGGCCAGTTGCTGTCCCGCTACCGCTACGCGTCCGCGCTGCCGTACGTGACGGCGGCCATCGGCCCGCTGCTGCCCGGTAGTGCCACGTACTTCGCGCTGCTGAACTTCGCGAAGAACGAGCTGAACGCCGGCATCGCCAGCCTCACGAGGGCCGCCGCGCTCGCCCTGGCCATCGCCATCGGGGTGAACCTGGGCTCCGAGATCGCCCGGCTCTTCCTCAAGGTCCCGGGCCCGCCGGCGCCGGGGCGCCGTGCGGCTAAGCGGACGAGGGGGTTCTAACCCAGAACGCCGGACGGGCTGCGATCAGCCCGTCCGGCGCCAGGTCAGCACACTCAGTGGTGCGAGCCACCCGCGGCCTCGAGGCGCTTGTACGAGGCCTCGATCTCGGCCTCGGCCTCGGCGCGGCCGACCCAGTCGGCGCCCTCGACGGACTTGCCGGGCTCGAGGTCCTTGTAGACCTCGAAGAAGTGCTGGATCTCCAGGCGGTCGAACTCCGACACGTGGTGGATGTCGCGCAGGTGCTCCACGCGCGGGTCCGACGCGGGGACGCAGAGCAGCTTGTCGTCGCCGCCGGCCTCGTCCGTCATGCGGAACATGCCGATGGCGCGGCACTTGATGAGGCAGCCCGGGAAGGTGGGCTCGTCCAGGATGACGAGGGCGTCCAGCGGGTCGCCGTCCTCACCGAGGGTGTTCTCGACGAAGCCGTAGTCGGCCGGGTAGCTGGTCGAGGTGAAGAGTCGGCGGTCCAGACGGATGCGACCGGTCTCGTGGTCCACCTCGTACTTGTTCCGCGAACCCTTCGGGATCTCGATGGTGACGTCGAACTCCACGGGTGGCTCCTTCATGATCAACACATGCGTCTGGGTGCTTCGCGCTACCGGGTGCGGGTGCCGTGCTCTCGGTGAAGCGCAGTGATTAAGTGTCCCTCACGCAGGTGTGTGGTGGCGAAAGGGGCTGGTCCGTCGTGCCTGAGGCCAGAACGTGGCAGTTCAGGTGGTGGCGGAACGCCCCACGGGAGCAGCGCCGGACCGTGCGGTTCGTCGCGGCCTCCGCCGTGACGGGCCTCGTGGTCGCGACCGGCGCGGTGGCGGCCGCCGGCCCTTGGGACTCGGGTCAGCGTAAGGCCGAGCGGGCCCGTGCCGCCGCGGTACCGACGACGGGTGGCGAGCGTCACGCCGGGCCCCGCCATCCCCTCGCGGCCCCGGTCCTCGCCCCCCTCGACGGGCAGCCCGGCGCCAGGGGCGGAAAGTCCGGCCGCGCCGCCGCCCCGGCCCCCACCCGGGAGGGGCTGACCGACACGCTGAAGCCGCTGCTGGAGGACGAGGGGCTGGGCCCCGACCGCTCGGCCTCCGTCGTCGACGTCGCCACCGGCGAGCAGCTCTACGGTGCCGACCAGGACACCGCCTACACCCCCGCCTCCACGGTCAAGCTGGCCACGGCGGCCGCCGCGCTCTCCGCGCTCGGACCCGACCACCGCATCGACACGACCGTGGTGACGGGCAAGGACGGCATCGTGCTCGTCGGCGGTGGCGACCCGACCCTCACGGCCCGGCAGGGCACGGCCGACGCCAGCCTGCGGACGCTGGCGGACGCCACGGCCCGCGCCCTCAAGGCACGCGGCACCGCCCGCACCAAGCTCACGTACGACACCTCCCGCTACTCCGGGCCCACGCAGCACGTCATCGGCCCGAACGAGAACATCGCCCCCATGAGCGCGCTCATGGTCGACGAGGGCCGCCAGGACGACTCCGACCGCGGCCCCGCCGAGCGCAGCGCGGATCCGGCAGCCGACGCGGCGGGCGAGTTCGCCTCCCTGCTGCGCGAGCGAGGCGTCGAGATCGACGGCGACCCGTCCGGCGGCTCGGCACCGGCGAAGGCGGAACGTATCGCCGTGGTCTCCTCACCGCCGCTGTCCGCCCTGGTCGAGCGGTCCCTCACCAACAGCGACAACGACATCGCCGAGGCCCTCGCCCGCCAGACCGCGCTCGCCTCCGGCCAACCGGCGAGTTTCGAGGGCGCCGCGAAGGCCGTCACCGACCGCCTGACCAAGCTGGGCCTCCCCATGTCCGGCGCCCGCATCGCCGACGGCAGCGGCCTCGACCGCGCCGACCAGGTCTCGGCGGCCCTCCTCTCCCGGCTCCTCGCCCGCGCGGCGGACCCCGGCCATCCCGAGCTGCGCCCGGTCCTGACGGGCTTGCCGGTGGCGGGCTTCAGCGGGACGCTGCGCTCGCGTTACGCGGACGAGGCCGGGCGCGGCACGGTGCGTGCGAAGACAGGCACGCTGACGGGGGTGAACTCCCTGGCGGGAACGGCCGTGGACGCGGATGGCCGGTTGCTGGCCTTCGCGTTCCTGACCTCCGGCACGGGTGACCCTGACGGGGCGCAGAGGGCCCTGGACCGCCTTGCGACTGCCGTCGCGGGGTGCGGTTGTCGTTGACGTTGCGTGTCCGCTGCGCGGGGGCTTGACCGTTGCCGGGTGCGGCCGCGTTTCCCGCTGCGCGGAAAAGCAGGCCGGGACTGGGACCCGTATCTCCCAACCGCCAGCCGTGCGCAGCACGTACGGTGAAAGACATGACAAGCCTCGGTGGTGCGGAGATGGTCGACTGGAAGCTCGCGGTGGCGACCGCGACCCGGCTCGTGCGGCCGGGGCCGGACGTGAGCCGGGACGAGGCGCGGGCGATCGTCGCGGAGCTGCGGCGGCACGCGAAGGCGTCGGAGGGGCACGTTCGCGCGTTCACGCGAATGGCACCACCGGTCAAGGAGGGTGACGCCTTCGCGGGTGACACCCCCGTGCTCGTCGTGGACCGGGCCGGGTGGATCAAGGCGAACGTCGAGGGGTTCCGGGCGATCCTCGGGCCGCTGCTGGAGAAGATGCAGGACCGCCGCAGCGGCACGAGCACGGCCGTGCTCGGCGCCGTCGGCGGCAAGGTGACCGGTGTCGAGCTGGGGATGCTGCTGTCGTTCCTGGCGTCCCGGGTGCTAGGCCAGTACGAGACGTTCGCCCCGGGCACGGGTGATCTCCCCGGTGCCGGCGCCGGAGGCGGAAGGCTGCTGCTCGTCGCGCCGAACATCGTCCACGTCGAGCGCGAGCTCGAAGTGGACCCGCACGATTTCCGGCTGTGGGTGTGCCTGCACGAGGAGACGCACCGGACGCAGTTCACGGCCGTGCCCTGGCTGCGCGCCCATATCGAGGGCGAGATCCAGTCGTTCCTGGGGGAGACCGAGGTCGACCCGGCGACGCTGCTGGAGCGGCTGCGCGAGGCCGCCCAGTCGCTGGCGGGCGGGCGGCCGGAGGGCGAGGACACCGGGGCGCCCAGCATCGTGGATCTGGTCCAGACGCCCGCGCAGCGGGAGATCCTGGCCCGGCTGACGGCCGTGATGTCCTTGCTGGAGGGGCACGCCGACTACGTGATGGACGGCGTGGGGCCGCAGGTCGTGCCGTCGGTGACGGAGATCCGGGAGAAGTTCCAGCAGCGGCGGGCGCGCGGTGCCGGCCGGCTGGACGCGGCGCTTCGCAAGCTGCTCGGACTGGATGCGAAACTCCGGCAGTACCGCGACGGTGAGCGCTTCGTGCGGGCCGTGGTCGACGAGGTCGGTATGGACGGTTTCAACCGGGTATGGACTTCACCCAACACGCTCCCGACCAAGGCGGAGATCGCCAAACCCGCGGACTGGGTCACGCGAGTGCACCGTAAATCCGAGAAGTAATTCGAACACGCCCCCTGTGGGATGAACGCCCCCGTAATCACCCGTCCGAGGGACCGTGAGCCAAGGGTGGGCGTGCGATGCTCGGGTAAAGGCTCGCTTCTGTCACCATCGACGCACACAGCGTGACTGATGCTCGAAGCTCGTACAGCTCCGAACCCCCTCCATTGGAACGATTGGACACAGGGACATGGGTCCACATCCCGCGGTCGCCGCGATACGCCTGGCGGTCCGCCGCGTACTCCACGACGTCCTCACCCTCGCTCCGCCCGCCGCCGTGCCCTCCGGGGACCGCCGGCCGCTCGTCCTCGTCGCCTGCTCCGGCGGCGCCGACTCCATGGCGCTCGCCTCCGCCCTCGCCTTCGAGGCCCCGAGGCTCGGGGTCCGGGCCGGCGGGGTCACCGTCGACCACGGCCTCCAGCACGGCTCGGACCTCCGCGCCGCGGAGGTCGTCAGCCGTCTCGCCGCCTTCGGTCTCGACCCCGTCGAGGCCGTGACGGTCACCGTGGGCAGGGAGGGCGGCCCCGAGGCCGCCGCCCGTGACGCCCGCTACGCCGCCCTGGACGCCGTCGCGGAGCGCCACGGCGCCGCCGCGGTCCTCCTCGGCCACACCCGCGACGACCAGGCGGAGACCGTGCTGCTCGGGCTCGCCCGCGGCTCGGGCATCCGCTCGCTGTCCGGCATGGCCGTCGCCTCCGGCGCCGGCGGCCGCTACCGCAGGCCCTTCCTCGGTCTGGACCGGCAGACCGCCCGCAAGGCCTGCATGGTCCAGTCGCTCCCCGTCTGGGACGACCCGCACAACGAGGACCCGGCGTACACCCGCTCCCGGGTCCGTCACGAGGCGCTGCCCGTCCTGGAGAAGGCGCTCGGCAAGGGCGTCGTCGAGGCCCTCGCCCGTACCGCCCGGCTCTCCCGGGACGACGCGGACGCCCTCGACGCCTGGGCCGCCGACGTGGAGCCCTCCGTACGCGACGAGACGGGCGCCCTGGAGGCCGCGAAGCTCTACCGGCTGCCCCCCGCGGTCCGCCGCCGTGTGCTGCGCCGCGCGGCCATTTCGGCGGGCTCCCCGGCCGGTTCGCTCTTCGCCCGGCACATCGAGGAAGTCGACCGTCTGATCACCGGTTGGCGCGGCCAGGGGGCCATCAACCTGCCCGGGCGCGTCGCGGTTCGCAGGCAGGGTGGCAGACTGGTGCTCCGGCAGGGCTGATTCGAACGAGCAGCGAACGAGCCTCGGCTCGCCTCGGATGAGCCGGATGAGCCTAAACAAGCGGAGTGGCGCGGGTGGACGACAAGGACATGGGCACCGACCTCAAGTCGGTGCTCATCACCAAGGAAGAGATCGACGCGAAGCTGGCCGAGCTGGCGGCGGAGATCGACGCGGAGTACGCGGGCAAGGACCTGCTGATCGTCGGTGTCCTCAAGGGCGCCGTGATGGTCATGGCGGACCTGGCGCGTGCGCTGTCGACGCCCGTGACCATGGACTGGATGGCCGTGTCCTCGTACGGCGCGGGCACGCAGTCCTCCGGCGTGGTCCGGATCCTCAAGGACCTCGACACCGACATCAAGGGCAAGCACGTCCTGATCGTCGAGGACATCATCGACTCCGGCCTGACGCTGTCGTGGCTGCTGTCGAACCTGGGCTCGCGCGAGCCGGCGTCCCTCAAGGTCGTCACCCTGCTGCGCAAGCCGGAGGCGGCCAAGGTCGCCATCGACGTCAAGTGGGTCGGCTTCGACATTCCCAACGAGTTCGTCGTCGGTTACGGCCTCGACTTCGCGGAGAAGTACCGCAACCTGCCCTTCGTGGGCACGCTCGCGCCGCACGTCTACGGCGGCTGAGCCATCCGGCCCCGGGCCGGGCCCCTCTCCGGCGGGCGGGAACCGACCGACGGTTCCCGCCGTTGGAGCATGCGAAGACGGTTTGGTTGACCGTCTCCGGCAGCGTCGGGTGACAATGCTGGGGTACCGTCCGAAGGTCAGTCTTTTCAAGCATTCTTTTTCAAGCACTGCAAGGTCGAGCAGAACACCGTACGCACAGGCACCCCGATCAGGGGCGGCCGTGCCTCACTGTGGCAGGAGGGACGGGGCGCTTGCGCCCCGTATGGATGGACGTGAAGCGCTACTTCCGTGGGCCGGTCATGTGGATCGTGCTGGCCGTCCTCGCCGTGGTCGTGTTGATGCAGGTCGTCGGCTCGTCCGGCGGCTACAAGTCGGTGGACACCAGTCAGGTCGTCAACGCGATCGACAAGAACCTGGTGAAATCGGCCGAGCTGACGACCGGTGACGAGAACAAGGTCAAGGTCGAACTCAAGGACGGCCAGAAGGTCAAGGGCAGTTCCAAGATCCAGGCGAACTACATCGGCGACCAGGGCGTCGAGATCTCCAAGGATCTTCAGGCCAAGGCCGATGACGACAACAAGGACACGCTGCCCGACGGGTACAACATCGCCACGTCGAAGCAGAACCCCTTCATCGGGGTGCTGCTCTCGCTGCTGCCGTTCGTCCTCATCGTCGTGGTCTTCCTGTTCCTGATGAACCAGATGCAGGGCGGCGGCTCCCGGGTCATGAACTTCGGGAAGTCCAAGGCCAAGCTCATCACCAAGGACACCCCGAAGACGACCTTCGCCGATGTGGCCGGGTCCGACGAGGCGGTCGAGGAACTCCACGAGATCAAGGAGTTCCTCCAGGAGCCGGCGAAGTTCCAGGCCGTCGGCGCCAAGATCCCGAAGGGTGTGCTGCTCTACGGCCCGCCCGGTACGGGCAAGACGCTGCTCGCGCGCGCCGTCGCCGGCGAGGCGGGCGTGCCGTTCTACTCGATCTCCGGTTCCGACTTCGTCGAGATGTTCGTCGGTGTGGGTGCCTCCCGGGTCCGTGACCTGTTCGAGCAGGCCAAGGCCAACGCCCCGGCCATCGTCTTCGTCGACGAGATCGACGCCGTCGGCCGGCACCGCGGCGCGGGCCTCGGCGGCGGTCACGACGAGCGCGAGCAGACCCTCAACCAGCTCCTGGTCGAGATGGACGGCTTCGACGTGAAGGGCGGCGTCATCCTGATCGCCGCCACGAACCGCCCCGACATCCTCGACCCCGCGCTGCTGCGCCCCGGCCGATTCGACCGGCAGATCGCCGTCGACCGTCCGGACATGCAGGGCCGTCTGGAGATCCTCAAGGTCCACCAGAAGGGCAAGCCGGTCGCCCCGGACGTCGACCTGGGCGCGGTCGCCCGTCGTACGCCCGGCTTCACCGGTGCCGACCTGTCGAACGTGCTGAACGAGGCGGCGCTGCTCACGGCCCGCAGCGACAAGAAGCTGATCGACAACCACTCGCTGGACGAGGCGATCGACCGTGTCGTGGCCGGACCGCAGAAGCGGACCCGGATCATGAGCGACAAGGAAAAGAAGATCACCGCGTACCACGAGGGCGGTCACGCCCTGGTCGCGGCGGCGTCCCCGAACTCCGACCCGGTGCACAAGATCACGATCCTGTCCCGCGGCCGCGCGCTCGGCTACACCATGGTCCTCCCCGACGAGGACAAGTACTCCACCACGCGCAACGAGATGCTCGACCAGCTGGCGTACATGCTGGGCGGCCGCGCGGCCGAGGAGCTGGTCTTCCACGACCCGACCACCGGTGCGGCCAACGACATCGAGAAGGCCACCGCCACGGCCCGCGCGATGGTCACGCAGTACGGCATGACCGAGCGGCTCGGCGCGATCAAGTTCGGCTCGGACAACAGCGAGCCGTTCCTGGGCCGTGAGATGGCGCACCAGCGCGACTACTCCGAAGAGGTCGCCGCGCTGGTCGACGAAGAGGTCAAGAAGCTCATCGAGACCGCGCACAACGAGGCGTGGGAGATCCTCGTCGAGAACCGCGACGTTCTCGACAACCTGGTTCTGGCCCTCCTGGAGAAGGAGACGCTGAACAAGGAGGAGATCGCCGAGGTCTTCAAGCACATCGTGAAGCGCCCGGCCCGCCCGGCGTGGACCGGTTCCTCGCGTCGTACGCCGTCGACCCGCCCGCCGGTGCTCTCCCCCAAGGAGCTGGCACCGAGCAACGGCGCCCAGCCGGTGGAGTCGGTCGACCTCCCCGAGGACGCCCCGCGCTCCTACGGCGGCGGGAACGCCACCCCGGAGAGCTGACCAGCAGGATGTGACCGGTGCCCCACGGGCCCGGAATGGATGCCGCACCGCCCAGGTTATTAGCCTGGGGGTGCGGCATCTCGCATGTCCGGGCCGCGCAGTGCGAACGTACGAGAGAACGAGGCAACTCCCATGACCGACCCGGTGACGCTGGACATCGAGGGCCCCGTCGGAGAATTCGACGAGAAGCGGGCCGAGAATGCCGTCCGTGAGCTGCTCATCGCGGTCGGGGAGGACCCGGACCGGGAGGGCCTGCGCGAGACGCCGGCGCGCGTCGCGCGGGCGTACAAGGAGATCTTCGCGGGCCTGTGGCAGGAGCCGGAGGACGTCCTGACGACGACGTTCGACATCGGCCACGACGAGATGGTGCTGGTGCGGGACATCGAGGTCTACAGCACCTGTGAGCACCACCTGGTGCCGTTCCACGGCGTGGCGCACGTCGGCTACATCCCGGCGACGAGCGGGAAGATAACGGGCCTGTCGAAGCTGGCCCGCCTGGTGGACGTCTACGCCCGCCGCCCGCAGGTGCAGGAGCGGCTCACGACGCAGATCGCCGACTCGCTGATGGAGATCCTCGAGCCGCGCGGTGTGGTCGTGGTCATCGAGTGCGAGCACATGTGCATGTCAATGCGGGGCATCCGGAAGCCCGGTGCCAAAACACTGACGTCGGCGGTGCGGGGCCAGCTGCGTGACCCCGCGACCCGCGCGGAGGCGATGAGCCTGATCATGGCCCGCTAGGCGGGCCGGGGGCGCTACGCGCTGAGGCGGCTGCCCATCCACTGGAGGGTGGGGTTCAGCTCACGGCGCCACGTGTTGAAGTTGTGGCCGCCGCTGTCGAGGATGATCGAGGAGACCCGGGCGTCGTCCTTGGCCAGCTCGATGAACTTCAGGGTGTCCTTGTAGTTGTGCTCGCCCTGCTCGCTGCTGGTCACCAGGACCGAGATCGGCGGGGTCTTCGTGTTCTTCAGCCGCCACATCACGTTGTTCTCGTTCTCCAGCTTCTTGCTGCCGCCGAAGAGGGAACCGGTGGTGGGGTCCTGCAGGGCCTTGTAGTAGCCGGAGAGCGAGGCGGCGGCGCTGTAGGCCTCGGGGTGGCGCATGGCTATCTTCAGCGCACAGTAGCCGCCGGTCGAGTTGCCGATGATGCCCCAGTTCGCGGCCTTGTCGCCGACGCGGTACCGCTGGGAGACCGCCTTGCGGAGATCCTTCGTGAAGAAGGTCTCGGCCTGGGGGCCGTTGGGTATGTCGATGCATTCGGTGTCGCGCTGCCCGATCACGGACGGCCGCAGCATGACCAGGATGGTGGGCTGCATCTTCTTCGCCTTGGCGAGCTTGTGCGCCCGCACCGGGTAGTCCAGGCCCTTGATGAGGGCCTCGGAGGTGCCCGGGTAGCCGGTCAGGACGACCGAGGCCGGAAAGTTCTTCTTCGCGTACTCCGGCTGGAAGTACTCCGGCGGCAGGTAGACGTAGGCCGGGCCGTTGATCTTCGACTCGACGCCCGCGATGTTGATCTTCTCGATCTTGCCGCCGACCCGCGGCACGTCGCCGCGCGGCACCTTCACCGCCTGCGTGCCGATGACCTGCACCCGCTTGCCGGTGGCGCTGTGGTCGACGACGACACCCTCCGACTTGACCTGACCGAAGAGGTCGGCCCAGGAGCCGTAGAAGCCGAAGGACTGGTTCGCCCACAGGCCTATCGCCGCGAACAGCGTCAGCTGCGTGGCGAGCATCATGCCGACGCGGCCGAGGATCGATCCGATGCTCTTCTTGCCCAGACGGGGCCAGAGCCAAATGGTCAACGCGAAGAGCACTACCGCGGCCGAGATGGCCAGCAGCAGTACCGCCATGCTGGTGAGACCCATGAGGTGCTTTCTGCCAGAGCGACCGGAAGCCCGAGTCGCGGAATGGTTACTTCTTTCCGGGCTTGGCCCCCGGCGGAACCTCAACCCCGAAACCGTCGTCCTACAGGGCGCATAAAGTCCGGGCGCTGCCGCCAGACGGCGCAGGTCCACTCGACAGGACGACGGGAAGAGATGTCTGTCAGGGTAGATGGCAAAAAGTCCGATGGGGTTCCCGAGGGGGCCAAGCGACTGTCGGGGCTCGCGCGCATCCTCAGAGGGCCCAAGCCCGAGAATGTCCCCGTCGTCGTGGGTACGGTCGGCGCCCTCATCGGCCTGGCGGACATCGCGGCCGGGGTCATCCCCCGGTTCCGCATCAGCAAGGTGCACGCCCTCGCCGAGGTGCTGCCCGGCACGGTGACGCAGTTGGCGGCGGCGGGTTCCATCGTCGTCGGCATCCTGCTGCTGATGCTGGCCCACGGCCTCAAGCGGGCCAAGCAGCGGGCCTGGCTGGCCGCCGTCGTGGTGCTGCCGATCGGTGCCGCCGCGCAGCTGATCTACCGCCACTCGCCGACCGGCACGATCCTCTCGCTGCTGCTCTTCGCGTACCTGCTGCGCCACCGGAGCTCCTTCAACGCGCTGCCGGACCCGCGCAGCCGCTGGAAGGCCGTGGCGAACTTCGTGCTCATGGGCGGGGCCAGCTTCGGCCTCGGCTGGGTGATCGTCGGTTCGCACCCGGACCAGATGGTCGGCGACCCGCCGGTGCTGGAGCAGATCGAGCACGTCATCTGGGGCCTCTTCGGCTTTGAAGGATCGATCCGCTACACCGGCGGCGTCGACTACACCGTCGGCTACTCCCTCGGTGCCCTCGGTCTGCTGACCGTGGCCACCACGGCGTACCTGGCGTTCCGCCCGGCGTACCCGGCGCCCGTCCTCACCGAGGAGGACGAGGACCGGCTGCGCGAGCTGCTCGCCAAGCACGGCGAGCGCGACTCGCTCGGCCACTTCGCGCTCCGCCGCGACAAGAGCGTCGTCTTCTCGCCGTCGGGCAAGGCCGCCGTCTCCTACCGCGTCGTCTCCGGCGTGATGCTCGCCAGTGGTGACCCCATCGGTGACGTCGAGGCCTGGCCGGGCGCGATAGAGCAGTTCATGGAGCTGGCCAAGCGCCACTCCTGGACCCCCGCGGTCGCCGGCTGCAGTGAGACCGGTGGTGAGGTGTGGACCCGTGAGACCGGTCTGGACGCCCTGGAGATGGGCGACGAGGCCATCGTCGACGTGGCGGACTTCAGCCTCTCCGGACGCTCCATGCGCAACGTCCGCCAGATGGTCAAGCGCATCGAGCGCAACGGCTACAGCACCAAGGTGCGCCGGGTCGGGGACCTGAGCCCCGAGGAGCTCGAGGTCGTCCAGAAGGCCGCCAACGCCTGGCGCGACACCGAGGACGAGCGCGGCTTCTCCATGGCGCTGGGCCGGATCGGTGACCCGAAGGACCTGGACGCCGTCATCGCCACCGCCCACAAGGACCCGGAGGAGGGCGAGGACGTCTCCTTCGGTGACCTCAAGGCCATGCAGCACTACGTGCCGTGGGGCCCGGAGGGCAGCTCGCTGGAGCTCATGCGCCGCGACCGCAGCGCCGACCCCGGCATGAACGAGCTGCTGATCGTCGCCTTCCTGCAGGCGGCGCCCGAGCTCAAGATCAAGCGCATGTCGCTGAACTTCGCGTTCTTCCGCTCCGCCCTGGAGCGCGGCGGCAAGCTCGGCGCGGGCCCGGTGGTGCGCATCCAGCGCACGGTGCTGATCTTCCTCTCGCGCTGGTTCCAGATCGAGTCGCTGTACAAGTTCAACGAGAAGTTCCGGCCGCGCTGGGAGCCGCGCTTCATCGTCTTCCCGACCAGCCGCGACCTGCCGCGCATCGGCTTCGCGATGATGCAGGCGGAGGGCTTCCTGGAGCTGCCGCGGCTGCTGCGCCGCCGCCCGGCGCCGCCGAAGCCCTTCGAGCAGGACGAGGACAGCGCCCCCGTGCAGAACGAGGTCACCCGCGCGGCCTGACCGCGTGAGCACCGAATGAAAAGTGCGTGAAAACGCCCCCTGTCCGACCTTTCGGGCAGGGGGCGTTCTCTTTGCCGCACGCCCTAGGCTGGTGGCATGAGTACGTTGCGCGGTCGTTTCGGACCTGTCGGGCTGCCGGAGTGGGACCGCTGTGCGGTGATGGGCGTGGTCAACGTCACGCCCGATTCGTTCTCCGACGGCGGCCACTGGTTCGATACCGCCGCGGCGGTCAAGCGGGGTCTGGACCTGGTCACGGGCGGCGCCGACCTGGTCGACGTGGGCGGCGAGTCCACCCGGCCCGGGGCGTCGCGGGTGGACGAGGCGGAGGAGCTGCGCCGGGTGATCCCGGTGGTGCGCGGTCTGGCGGGCGAGGGCGTGGTGGTGTCCGTGGACACCATGCGGGCCTCGGTCGCGGAGGCGGCCGTCGCGGCCGGTGCGGTGCTGGTCAACGACGTGAGCGGCGGGCTCGCCGACCCGGAGATGGTGCCCGTGGTCGCCGCGGCCGAGGTGCCGTTCGTGGTGATGCACTGGCGCGGCTTCAGCGCCGACATGAACAGCCGCGCGGTCTACGGGGACGTGGTCGCCGAGGTGCTCGCCGAGCTGCGGGAGCGGGTGGAGGCCGTCGTCGACGGCGGCGTCGACCCCCGGCGGATCGTGGTGGACCCGGGGCTGGGCTTCGCGAAGAACGCCGAGCACGATCTGGCGCTGGTGGCCCGGCTGGCGCACCTGCGCCGGGAGCTGGACCTGCCGATGCTGGTGGCCGCCTCCCGGAAGCGGTTCCTCGGCCGGGTACTGGCCGGGGACGAGGGCAGCCCGCCGCCGGCCCGCGAGCGGGACGCGGCGACGGCCGCCGTCTCCGCCCTCGCGGCGCGCGAGGGCGCGTGGGCGGTACGGGTGCACGAAGTGGGCGCGAGCGCGGACGCCGTCCGTGTCGCGAGAGCCGTAGAGGGCGCAGCGGCCGCGGCCGGCGCCGAGGGGGCCTGGTGAGCACAGCGCGTACGGACAGCGAGCGGGTCGAGCTGGCGAACACCGCGCTGTACGAGGCGGTGGAGCGCGGCGACACGGTGGCCATGGAGCGACTGTGGGTGGACAGCCCCGATGTCGACGTCTCGTGCGTGCACCCGGGGTGGCCGGTGCTGCGGGGCCGGGGCGAGGTGCTCCGCTCGTACGCGCTGATCATGGCGAGCACCGACTACATCCAGTTCTTCCTCACCGATGTCGAGGTGGCGGTGGCCGGTGACACGGCGCTGGTGACCTGCACGGAGAACATCCTCAGCGGTGGCCCGGCGGAGACCGAGGGCGAGCTGGGGCCGCTGGTGGGCCAGTTGGTCGTGGCGACGAACGTCTTCCGGCGGGTGGGGGAGGACTGGAAGGTCTGGTCCCACCACGGTTCACCGGTGCTCGCGGGCCGGGAGGACGAGGAGGACGAGGACGAGGAGCCGGGCGGTCCGGAGCGGGCGTGATCCGGCCGCCGGTGCGTGCGAGGAGGGTGCCGCGCCAGTGGCATGCGTCACGTGCGGGGCGTGGGGTCCGTCACGGCGCCGCGTCAGTGTGAGGGGAATGTGATCACTCGTTCGAGCTGCTTGCGGGCGGGGTAGGGGTGGAGCGCGAGGGCATCGGGTAAGCGCGGCGGGAGTCGGCTAGCACCGCATGCGCTCCTTGTCCATAGCACCCGTGGGCGGGCACTGTCGGTGCGCGCAGGTAGATTCGAAGATGGGTAACCCGGCCGAAGGCAGGGGGACGGGCGATGTGCCGGCAGTGGCCGGCGCGCTCCCGCACACCGACAACCAGCAGGAGTGATTCGTGTGGATCGTGTCGCGCTGCGCGGCTTGAAGGCTCGCGGGCACCACGGGGTGTTCCCCCGTGAGCGCGAGGAGGGCCAGACCTTCATCGTGGACCTGGTGCTGAGCCTGGACACCCGGCCCGCCGCGGACGCGGACGACCTCGCGAAGACCGTGCACTACGGCGTGGTGGCCGAGGAGGTCGTCGGCGTGGTGCAAGGTGAGCCGGTCGACCTGATCGAGACGCTGGCCGAGCGCATCGCCCAGCAGTGCCTCAAGCACGAAGCGGTACGGGAGGTGGAGGTCGTCGTGCACAAGCCCGACGCCCCGATCACCGTGCCGTTCGACGACGTGACGATCACGATTACCCGGAGCCGAGTATGAGCAGCAGCGACCCGACCGTGCAGCCGGTGCCCGCCTCCGTGGTGGAGCAGGTGGACGCCGCCGATGTGACGTTGAGCAACCCCAAGCGGGCGGTGATCTCGCTCGGCAGCAACCTGGGCAACCGCCTGGAGACGCTGCAGGGCGCGATCGACGCGCTGGAGGACACCCCGGGCCTGCGGGTCAAGGCGGTCTCCCCGGTGTACGAGACCCAGCCCTGGGGCGTCGACGCGGACTCGCAGCCGACGTATTACAACGCGGTCGTGCTGGTGAAGACCACGCTTCCGCCGGCGTCGCTGCTGGAGCGCGGGCACGCCATCGAGGAGGCCTTCGAGCGGGTGCGGGACGAGCGCTGGGGCCCCCGCACCCTTGATGTCGACATCGTCAGCTATCAGGACGTTCTGTCGGACGACCCGCTGCTGACGCTGCCGCACCCGCGCGCCCATGAGCGCGCTTTTGTCCTGGTGCCGTGGTACGACGTTGACCCGGAGGCCGTGGTGCCCGGTCGCGGCCCGGTCGTCGAGCTGCTGTCCGGCGTCGGCACGGACGGCGTCAATCCGCGCGTCGACCTGGAACTTCGACTGCCCGAGTAGCCGTTGGGCCCATGTAGTTCCGGTGCGCCGAGGAATCATGGAGGAGCGACCCAGTGAAGCAACTGCGGGTCAGTGTGCTGGTCGGGCTGTTCGCGGTGGCCGGGATCCTGTCCTGGGCGGGCGCCCGGCTGTGGGACTCGGTCGGCACCCTGCCGAGCGTGCCGGTGGCGGCGCCCATCGTGCTGGCGGTCATCGCCGTCGTCCTGGCCGCGACCGCCTTCTCGCTGCGCTCCCGGCTGCGGGCCCAGCGTGAGCGGCGGCCCGGCGCCAAGGGCGTCGACCCGCTGCTGGCCGCCCGCGCGGTCGTCTTCGGCCAGGCGAGCGCGCTGGTCGCCTCGCTGGTCGCGGGGATGTACGGCGGGGTGGGCGTCTTCCTGCTCATCGACGGCCTGGAGGTCCCGGCCCGCCGGGACCAGGCGATCTACGCGGGCGCGTCCGTGCTCGCGGGCGCGTGCGTGGTGGCCGCGGCCTTCTTCCTGGAGCGGGTCTGCAAGCTTCCGGAGGACGACGACGAGAACAACGGCGGCACGGCGGCCAAGGCGGCGTAGCCGCGGGTTGTGTTTGTCCTCAAACGCCGGACGGGCTGCACACGCAGCCCGTCCGGCGTTTGAGGACACCGCCGCGAAGCGGTGGTGCGGGCGTCAAAGGCCGGGGATCGTCTCCAGCTCCACGTCACCCCGCGCGGCCCCCCGCGCATCCGCGTCGATCGAGCGTCGCAGCGCCTCGTGGAGACGCGCCGGGGTGAGGACGCCCAGGAAGTGGTCGGCTTCCTCGCCGTCGAGGACGGCGATCCACCCGGCGTCGTGCTGGAGCATCGTGCTGAACGCCTGCTTGAGCGAGGCACCCACGGGCAGCCAGGCGTCCATGCGCCGTGAGTGCTGCCGGACGGTGCCGTCGGCGGGGCCGGTCAGCGCGTCGGCGGAGACCCAGCCGTGCAGATGGTCCGCGTCGTCCAGGACGACGGCCCAGCGCGCGCCCTCCGCGGCCAGCCGGGCGGCGGCCGTGACGATCCGGTCGTCGAGGTGGACGACCGGGGGCTGTTCCAGGTCGCCGGGCTCGATGGAGGTCACCGACAGGCGCTTGAGGCCGCGGTCGGCCCCGACGAAGTCGGCGACGTAGGGCGTGGCGGGGGCGCCGAGGACCGCCGCCGGCGGGTCGAACTGCTCGATGCGGCCGTTGCCGTAGACCGCGATGCGGTCACCGAGCCGGACGGCCTCCTCGATGTCGTGCGTGACGAACAGGACGGTCTTGCGGACCTGGGACTGCAGCCGCAGGAACTCGTTCTGCAGGTGCTCGCGGACGACCGGGTCGACCGCGCCGAAGGGTTCGTCCATCAGGAGGACGGGCGGGTCGGCGGCCAGGGCGCGCGCCACGCCGACCCGCTGGCGCTGCCCGCCGGAGAGCTGATCGGGGTAGCGGTCGCCGTAGACGGACGGGTCGAGGCCGACGAGGTCCAGCAGCTCGGCCGCGCGGGCACGGGCCTTCTTGCGCTGCCAGCCCAGCAGGTGCGGGACGGTCGCGGTGTTGTCCAGCACGGTCTTGTGCGGGAAGAGGCCGACCTGCTGGATGACGTAGCCGATGCGGCGGCGCAGCTCCACGGGGTCGACCGTGGCGATGTCCTCGCCGTCGAGGTGGATATGGCCGCTGGTCGGCTCGATCAGCCGGTTGACCATCTTCATCGTGGTGGTCTTGCCGCAGCCGGAGGGCCCGACGAGCGTGACCAGCTCGCCCTCCGCCACCTCGAACGACAGGTCGTCCACGGCGGTCGTGCCATCGGCGTAGCGCTTGGTGACGTGCTCGAAGCGGATCATGCTTCCCCATTCTGGCCGTACTCCTGACGGACATTGTTGCCGTTGTGTGGCGGCCGCAGTCGAATGTCAGTGCGCGGGGTTAGGGTCGCCAGTAACCGAGTGTCAAGGGCCAGGGGGAGGTGAGGGCGGATGGCGGGGCAGAACTGTCTGATCACCAATGAGTGGATCTGCGGCGAATATGTGCGCACCCGTGGTCAGGAGTTGACCGACGCCACTCTCCAGCATGTCGGGATCACGCTCGCGTCGGTCGCCATCGGGCTGCTCGTCGCCTTTCCGCTGGCCCTGCTGGCCCGCAGATGGCGTGGCGTGGCGGGGCCGGTGCTCGGGCTGACCACGATTCTCTACACCGTCCCCTCGCTGGCGATGTTCTCGCTGCTGGTGCCGGTCTTCGGGCTGTCGGTGGCGGTCGTGGTGACGGGCCTGGTGCTCTATTCGCTGACGATCCTCGTGCGGAACATCCTGGCCGGGCTCGCCTCGGTGCCGGAGGAGGCCCGGGAGGCCGCCCGCGGCATGGGATACGGGCCGGTGCGGCTGCTGTTCGGGGTCGAGCTCCCCCTCGCGCTGCCCGCCCTGATGGCGGGTCTGCGGATCACCACGGTCTCCACGGTCTCGCTGACCACCGTCGGCGCGATCATCGGCTACGGCGGTCTGGGCAATCTCATCTACGAGGGCATGCACAGCTTCTTCAAGGCGCAGGTGCTCACCGCATCGGCGCTGTGCGTGGCCCTCGCGGTCCTCGCGGACCTCGCCCTGCTGCTCGTGCAGCGGCTGCTGACGCCCTGGGCGCGGGCCGGTAAGCGGAAGAAGGCGGCGGCCTGATGAGTGTCATCGCGAACACCTGGACGTGGCTGTCCACCGGCACGCACTGGTCCGGCGCGGACGGCGTCTGGCACCGCTTCGGCGAGCATCTGTTCCTGACCGTGGTGTGCCTGGCGATCTCCTGCGCCATCGCCCTGCCCGTCGCCGTGCTGCTGGGCCATGTGGGCAAGGGCGGCGCGCTCGCGGTGAACATCTCCAACGCGGGCCGCGCGGTTCCCACCTTCGCGGTGCTGGTGCTGCTGCTCCTCAGCCCGCTCGGTACGCACGGGTCATGGCCCACGATCATCGCGCTGGTGCTGTTCGCCATCCCGCCGCTGCTGACCAACGCGTACGTGGGCATGCGCGAGGTCGACCGGGACGTGGTCGAGGCGGCGCGCGGAATGGGCATGACGGGCCGCCAGCTGATCGGCCGGGTCGAGCTGCCGCTCGCCTTCCCGCTGATCCTCACCGGTGTCCGGACCGCGGCCGTACAGGTCGTGGCCACCACCACGCTGGCCGCGCTGCCCGGCGGCGGTGGTCTCGGCCGGATCATCACCGCCGGTTTCCGGCTCACCGACACCGCGCAGGTGGTGTCCGGGGCGCTGCTGGTGGCCGCGCTCGCCCTGCTGGTGGAGGGGGCGTTCGTGGCCGTGGAGCGGCTGCTGGACCCGCGCCGCCGCCGTACGCGCATAGCGGACCGGAAGACCGGCGGCCACGGCCCGGCGGCCCCCGCCGAGGGGCCGGCCCCGGTGGGGAATCCCGCCTGACACGGCGCCGCGCCCCTGCGATGCTGCCGTTCTGACGTCTGATCACCCGCGCGTCCGCCCCGGTGGACGTTCGGCCGAAGTGGATGGAGTGCCCCATGAGCTGGACCTCGCGCCCCGCGCGGACCACCCGTGCCCTGCTGGCCGTGGCCGGTGCCACCGCCCTGGCCGCGGGCCTGGCCGCCTGTGGCGGCGACAGTCTGGAGAAGTCCGGCGGGGGTGGTGGTTCGGCCAAGCCGGGCCAGGGCTCACTGGTGATCGGATCCGCGTCCTTCACCGCGTCCAAGCTGCTCGCGGAGATATACGCGGGGCTGCTCAAGGACGCCGGATATTCGACGCGGATCAAGACGGTCGACGCCCGCGAGCTGTATGAACCGGCCCTGGAGAAGGGCCAGATCGACGTGGTCCCGGAGTATGCGGCGACGCTCGCCGAATTCCTGAACAAGAAGCAGAACGGTAAGGACGCCGCCCCGGTCGCCTCGGCCGATGCCGACGCCACCGTGAAGGCTCTTCGGAAACTCGCCGAGCCGCGCGGACTGAAGGTGCTCGACCCCGGCCGGGCGGTCGATCAGAACGCCTTCGCCGTGAGCCGGGACTTTGCCGCGAAGCACGACCTCAAGACCCTTTCCGACCTGGGGAAATCGAAGCAGAAGATCAAGCTCGCGGCGGGCGACGAATGCGCGCAGCGGCCCTTCTGCCAGCCGGGTCTGGAGAAGACCTACGGCATCGACGTCACCGGTATCGACCCGCTGGAGGTCGGCAGCACCCAGGCCAAGCAGGCGGTCAAGGACGGCAAGGACCAGATGGTCCTCACCACCACCACGGACGCCACCCTCGAACAGTTCGGCCTTGTTCTCCTCGAGGACGACAAGAAGCTCCAGAACGCCGACAACGTACTGCCGGTGGTGAATGCGGAGAAGGCCGGTTCGCAGAAGATCGCGGACGCGCTCGGGAAGCTCAGCAGGGTGCTGACCACGGCCGATCTCACCGAACTCAACAAGAAGGTCGACGCGGAGCGCCTGAAGCCCGCGGATGTCGCCGCGCGCTACCTCAAGGACAAGGGCCTGCTCACGAAGTAGCCGGGAAGGAGGGGCGAAGTAAGATCAAGGGAAGAGTTTGGTGGTGGGGTCACACTCTTCGGGCGTCGCACGGTAAGTTTCAGGCCATGCCACGAGGACGCCACCGCCATTCGCCGCCCCTGCACAGGCTCCTTCCCTCATCGACGGTCGCCGCGACATCGGTCGCCTGCGCCGCCGGTGCCTGGGTGGTCGGAGAAACGGTCCTCATCCGCAGTCTCGCGGCGGCCGCGGCCGCCGCCTCTGTGGTCGGCGCCGTACTGATGCGCCGCTGGGACCGTTCCGCCGGCAAGCGCGTCGCCCAGCTCACCGCGGCCCGGGTGCGCGACGAGTGGAAGACCGAGGAGCGCATAGCCGAGCTGGAGACGGATCTCGAGGAGTCGCGCCTCCTGCGCACCAGGCTGGAGACCAAGCTCCGCGCCAAGCGGTCCGAGCTGGCCCGGCTGCGCACCGAGCACGCGGACCTGCTGCGCCGGTACGCCACCGCCGAGACCGAGCGGGCCGGGGTCCTGGAGCGCCAGCGGCTGCTCACCAAGGGCTCGGCCGCGCCGGCCGCCAAGGAGCTGGAGGCCGCGGCGTCGGCCCGGCAGAACGCTGCCGCCGCCTACATCAAGGCCGCCGACGCGCTGCGCAACCTGGAGCGCAACGGTGCCGCGCAGCGGGCCGCCGCCGAGACCCCGGACGTGCCCGCGGCCGCGGTTCCCGCGCCCAAGGCCCTGGAGAAGGCCGAGAAGCCGGCGAACGCCGCCGACCCCAAGGCGGTCAAGGCCCCCCAGCCCGGGCGGAAGCCGGGTGGTCCGGGGAAGCCGGGGCCCGGCACGCCCGGCCTCATGCCCGCTCCCAGGCCCGGCACGGGCGGTGTCGTGCGCGACCAGCGCACGGTGCCCGCCGCGGCGGCCGTACTGCCCCAGGCGCCCGCGCGCACCGCGTCCCGGGCGCAAGGCGGCTTCGACTTCTTCGGCACCCAGGGGATGCCGGCCCTGCCGGCGCGCCCCGTCGAGGAGGAGGACCTCGCGGACGTCGTCGGCGAGGAGGCCCTCGCCGAGCGGGAGCGCGCCCAGGCGGCCGAGGCCACGGCCGTGCCCGATCTCGACACCGATACCGACATCGAAAACACCGAAACCGACTCCAACTCCAACTCCGACCCCGACCCCGCCGACGCCGAGGCCGAGGACGAGACCGAGGACGGCGAGCCGCGGACCGCGGCCGACGGTTCGGTCATCGATCTGACGGCGCACGACGAGACCGAGCAGATCGACGTCGCCGGGCTGCGCAGCGCGATCTGACGGCGGCGCGAGCGACGGAAAAGAAGGGCGGGGGCCTCTGACGTGCCGAACGGCACGTCAGAGGCCCCCGCCCTTCTTTTCGCTACTTATCGATGTCGCCCACCACGAAGAACAGCGAGCCCAGGATCGCGACCATGTCGGCGACCAGCGTGCCCGGCAGCAGCTCCACCAGCGCCTGGATGTTGTTGAACGAGGCCGAGCGCAGCTTGAGCCGGTACGGCGTCTTCTCGCCCTTGGACACCAGGTAGTAGCCGTTGAGCCCGAGCGGGTTCTCGGTCCACGCGTAGGTCGAGCCCTCCGGCGCCTTGAGCACCTTGGGCAGCCGCTGGTTGATCGGGCCCGGCGGCAGCCCCTCCATCCGGTCCAGGCACGCGTCCGCCAGGTCCAGAGAATTGTGGGTCTGCTCCAGCAGGCACTCGAAGCGGGCCAGGCAGTCGCCGTCCTGGCGCGTGACGACCTTCAGCGTGTCCTGGAGCTCCCCGTACGCGAGGTACGGCTCGTCGCGCCGCAGATCGAAGTCCACACCGGAGGCGCGGGCGATGGGCCCGCTGACCCCGTACGCGTGCACGGCCTCGCGCGACAGGACACCGACACCGCGGGTACGGGCCCGGAAGATCTCGTTGCCGAGCACCAGCCGGTCGTAGACGTCCATCCGCGAGCGGACCTCGGCGACCGCGTGCCGGGCCCGGCCGAGCCAGCCCGCGGGCAGGTCCTCCTTCAGACCGCCGACGCGGTTGAACATGTAGTGCATCCGGCCGCCCGAGACCTCCTCCATCACCGTCTGGAGCTCCTCGCGCTCGCGGAAGGCGTGGAAGACGGGCGTGATGCCGCCCAGCTCCAGGGGGTAGGAGCCGAGGAACATCAGATGGTTGAGGACCCGGTTCAGCTCGGCGAGCAGCGTGCGCGTCCACACGGCCCGCTCGGGCACCTCCATGCCGAGCATCCGCTCGACGGCGAGGACGACCCCCAGCTCGTTGGAGAAGGCGGACAGCCAGTCGTGGCGGTTGGCCAGCATGATGATCTGCCGGTAGTCGCGCGCCTCGAACAGCTTCTCCGCGCCCCGGTGCATATAGCCGATGACCGGCTCGGCGTGCTGGATCCGCTCCCCGTCGAGGACGAGCCGCAGCCGCAGCACGCCGTGCGTGGACGGGTGCTGCGGGCCGATGTTGAGCACCATGTCGGTGCTTTCCGCCGCGCCGCCGATGCCGACTGTGGTCTCAGAGGTTGGGGCCATGGGGAGTAGTTTGTCAGTCACGCGCGCGTGCGGCGGTCCGGGGCGCCCGGGGCGGCCCGCACACCCCGCCGCACACCCCCGTCGCTCACCCCGCCGCCAGCTCCGCCGGCAGCCCCGCGCAGGCTCCGCCCACCGGGTGCAGCAGCCAGCCGAAGGCGCCCAGCCCCGCCGGGGCCACCAGCTCCGCCGCCTCGCCCGCCGCGCCCAGCGCCCGGACGTACGCCGCCGGGTCGGTGGAGGCGAGCGCCAGCGGCGGCCTGCGGCCGTCGACGCCGAGCGCCGTCAGGGCCTGGCGCTGGGTCAGCAGCGTGCCGTCCTCACCCGCGCAGGCGTCCAGTGCGACGTGCGCGGTGATGTCGCACGAGCCGTCCGGCACCGGCCGCACCTCGCGGCCCTCGCGGAAGCCCGTCAGGGTGCCGAAGGGCGGCCGGTGGTCCCGGCCGTGCGTGTAGTCCACCGCCACCGCCAGCCCGGCCCGCAGGCTGCGGACCGCCCGTGCCCAGGCGGCGTCGCGCGGGTGGCCGATCTCCGCGCGGGAGCCGGGGGGCGCGCCCTCCAGCGGCCACCAGCGGGCGAGCCAGGCGGCGTCCTCGCCCTCGACGGGGTCGCCGAGCAGCTCCTCGCCGTCCGGCTGCACGAGCACCTGGCGCGGCGTGCCCTCCGCGTCCGCCTCGGCGACGTCGAGCGGCACGTTGTCCAGCCACTCGTTGGCGAACAGCAGGCCCTCCACGCCCTCCGGCAGGTCACTCAGCCAGGTGATCCGCTCGTCGAGCCCCGGCGGCCGCGCCGCCCGTTCGACGGCGTACGGGCGCAGCCGCGCCGCGAGTTCCGGCGGCACCTGCGCCAGCACCCCGGTGAGCAGCTCGCCGCGCCCGGCCCCGACATCGGTCAGCGCCAGCTCCGCCGGATGCCCGAGCGCCGCGTCGACCCGGCCCAGCAGCCGGGCGACGGCCCCCGCGTAGAGCGGCGAGGCGTGGACGGAGGTACGGAAGTGCCCGGCGGGGCCCTCGGGGCGCCGGTAGAAGCCGTCGGGCCCGTACAGGGCGGTCTCCGCCGCCGTCCGCCAGGTTCTCGTTCCCTGTGCCATACGCACACGCTATGCGCCCTCGGCGGTCACCTCGCCTCCACCTTGCGGAGTAGGCGGGACGTACAGGGATCGATCGTCCGGTTGACCCCGGCACGTACTCCGCGTGCCTACGCTGGGTGACGTGCAGCGCCTCTACGACTTCCTCCGCAGGCACCCGACGGGTGTGGACAGCTTCTGGGCCGTCCTGCTGCTCGGCCTGATCGCGATCTCGTCCTCGTCGGGCGGGCCGGGCGGGGGCCCCGTGATCGCGGAGATCCTCATCTACGCCGCGCTGTGCCTCGTGATCGCGCTGCGCCGCCGCGCGCCGGAGAAGATGCTCCTCCTGGCGACGGCCGCCGGGGTGGCCCAGCTCGCCCTGGACGTCTCCCAGAACCCGGCCGACTTCGCCATGCTCGTGATCATCTACACGGTCGCGTCCGGCAACACCCGCTGGGCGTCCCGGTACGCCCTGATCGGCGCACTCGTCGCCCCCGCGCTCGCCACGATCCGCTGGAGCACCTACGAGGGGAGCCTGTCGAGCGAGGTCATCCAGACGGTGTTCCTCACCGTTCCCTTCGTCCTCGCCTGGGTGCTGGGCGACTCGATCCGCACCCGCCGCGCCTACTGGGCCCAGCTCGAGGAGCGCGCCGCGCGCCTGGAGAAGGAGCGCGAGCAGCAGTCGCGGATGGCCGTGGTCGCCGAGCGGGCGCGGATCGCCCGCGAGCTGCACGACGTCGTGGCGCACAACGTCTCGGTCATGGTCGTCCAGGCGGACGGCGCCGCCTACGTCCTGGACGCCTCGCCGGAGCAGGCCAAGCAGGCACTGGAGACGATCTCCGGCACCGGCCGCCAGGCCCTGGCCGAGATGCGCCGGCTGCTGGGCGTGCTGCGCACCGACGAGGGCGGCGAGGGCGGCGAGTACGTCCCGCAGCCGGACGTGGAGCAGATCGGCGACCTCGTCGAGCAGGTGCGCAACGCGGGCCTGCCGGTGGACTTCCGCATCGAGGGCTCGCCCCGGCCGCTGCCCAGCGGCGTGGAGCTCACCGCGTACCGCATCGTGCAGGAAGCCCTCACCAACACCCGTAAGCACGGCGGTCCCGACGCGGCCGCGAGCGTGCGGCTCACCTACTTCGACGACGGGTTGGGCCTGCTCGTCGAGGACGACGGCCGCGGCGCGCAGCACGAGCTGTACGAGGAGGGCGGTGCGGACGGCATGGGGCACGGGATGATCGGCATGCGCGAGCGCGTGGGCATGGTCGGGGGCACGCTCGACGCGGGCCCCCGGGCGGGCGGCGGCTTCCGGATCAGCGTGCTGCTGCCGATCAGGGCGGGCCGCTGATCACGGCCGCATTCGTTCACGGAGTATGGAAGGACGCGCGTGCCGCTCGTACGCGCGCCGAGGAAAGGGACCCCCGCATGTCGATCCGCGTGATGCTCGTCGACGATCAGGTGCTGCTGCGCACCGGATTCCGCATGGTGCTGGCAGCCCAGCCGGACATGGACGTCGTCGCCGAGGCCGGGGACGGCGCCGAGGCCCTGGAGGTGCTGCGCGGGACCGACGTCGACGTGGTGCTGATGGACGTGCGTATGCCGCGGATGGACGGGGTGGAGGCGACCCGCCGGATCTGCGGGCAGGAGGGAGCGCCGAAGGTGCTGATCCTGACCACCTTCGACCTCGACGAGTACGCCTTCTCCGCGCTCAAGGTCGGCGCCAGCGGCTTCATGCTCAAGGACGTGCCGCCGGCCGAGCTGCTGGGCGCGATCCGCGCGGTGCACAGCGGGGACGCGGTCGTCGCGCCCAGCACCACGCGACGGCTGCTGGACCGCTTCACGCCGATGCTGCCGAGCGCGGCGGGCGAGCCGTCGAGCGCGGAGCTGGACCGGCTGACGGGCCGTGAGCGCGAAGTGATGCTGCTGGTGGCCCAGGGGCTGTCCAACGGCGAGATCGCGGCGCGGCTGGTGCTCTCCGAGGCGACGGTGAAGACGCACGTGGGCCGCATCCTCACGAAGCTGGGGCTGCGGGACCGGGTGCAGGTGGTGGTGCTGGCGTACGAGAGCGGTCTCGTACGGGCTGGTGGGGGCACCGCCTAGTCGTGCCGACTGCGGGCCGTCTTGCCGCCTGCGGCGGCGGGCGCCCTGCGGGCGCGTCCTCAATCGCCGGACGGGCTGAAATCAGCCCGTCCGGCGATTGAGGACACCGCCGCGCAGCGGAGGTGCGCTCCTCGTAGCCTCAGAGCCGATAGGCAACCCGCATCCCGGAGAGCCACGCGGCCGCCGCCGGTTCGGGTCGCAGACGGACGTGGCTGGCGGCGGTGTGGACGTCCCGCCAGGCGCGCTGGAAGGGATGGCTCTGCGAGAAGCCGCGGGTACCGGCGGCGGACATGAGGCGGTCGACGGCCTCCGTCGCGAGTTCCGCCGCCCGGGCGCAGTCCCACGGCGACCAGGACGGCCAGTCGGGGCGCGGTACGGCCGCCGTGCCGTCCGCGTCCCGGGCGACCCGCTCCACCAGCAGCCGGGCCAGCTCCACGTCGCCCGCGGCGCGCACCAGGCCGAGCCGGTCGGGCGTCACCGTGTCGTCCTCGCCGAGGAGTTGCCGGCCGGCGATCTCCATCGCGCCCTGCGCGGCCCCGAGTACGGGCGGCGCGAACGTCATTCCCGCGATGGAGCGCAGCGGGACGACGGGACGGCCGTCCAGGGACTTGGTGCTGACGTCGCTCATGGGGAAGGTGCGGTGGTCGGGCACGAAGACGTCGTCCGCGACGAGCGTGTGGCTGCCGGTGCCGCGCATGCCGAGCGTGTCCCACGTGGTCTCGACGGTGAACGCCTCGCGCGGCAGCGCGAAGAACAGGTTCCGGGGGGTGCCGTCCGGCTCCGGGGGCCCGGCCGGGCCCGCCACCAGGGCCCACTCGGCGTGACCGGCCGCGCTGGTGTACGGCCAGCGCCCGGACAGCCGCCAGCCGCCGGTGGCGGCCTCGGGGCGGCCCACGGGCAGCATGGACGACGCGATGACGGTGTCCGGGCCGCCCGACCACAGATCGCGCTGTCCCTCCTCGGGCAGGAAGGCGGCGACCCGGCTTCCGTAGGCGAGGATCGAGGCGCACCAGCCGGCGGAGGCGCAGCCCTCCGCCACCGTCATGATCGCGTCGGTGATCTCCAGGAACCCGCCCCCGCCGCCGCCCCACCGGCGCGGCACGAAGTGCCGGGGGAAGCCGGCCGTCACGAGGGCGCGCAGGACCTCCGGCCGCAGTTCGCGCTCGGTGTCTGCGGCCTCGGCGTGGGCCGCGGCGATGTCCCGTGCCTTGTGGGCCGCGACGGACAGGTCCGTTTCGTGGACGTTGTGGACGTCGTACGCGACGTCGTCGTGCGGGGTGTTCATCGGGGGTGTCTCTCCTGGTCTGTCGGGGGTGCGGCGCGCGTGCCCCGTGGTCAGCGGCCGGTCAGGGCGGCGAGCACGGTCGCGGCGGTCAGCGGCCCGTAGGCGGCGGTGAGGGCGTCCGCGCAGCGGGCCGGGTCGAACGCGTAGGTCTGCGTCCCCACCTCGGTCAGGGCGAGGGACGCCAGCGCGGATCCGGCCCGCGCGGCCCGTACGGGATCGCCGCCGGTGGCCAGGGCCGCGAGGAATCCGGCGCGGTAGGCGTCGCCCGCACCGGTCGGGTCGGCGACGTGCCCGGCCGGCACGGCCGCGATCGTGACCGCCGCCTCGCCGGGGCGCTCGACGCGGCTGCCCTGCTCGCCGAGGGTGGTGATCCAGGTGCCGACGCGGCCGAGGACCTGGTCGTGGGTCCAGCCGGACTTCTCCAGCAGCAGGGCGTGTTCGTAGGCGTTGGTGAACAAATAGGTCGCGCCGTCGATCAGTTCACGGACCTCTTGGCCGTCGAGGCGGGCGAGCTGCTGGGAGGGGTCGGCGGCGTGGCCGATGCCCAGCGCGCGGCAGGCGCGGGTGTGCCGCAGCATGGCGCGCGGGTCGTCGGCCCCGACGAGGACGATGTCCAGGCCGCCCAGCCTGCGGGCGGTGGCGGCCAGTTCGATGTCGGCGGCCTCGGTCATCGCGCCCGCGTAGAAGGCGGCGATCTGGTTGCCGTCCAGATCGGTGGTGCACAGGAAGCGGGAGGTGTGCCGGGTGGCGGACAGCCGTACGGAAGCGGTGTCGACGCCCACCGCGCGCAGCCGGGCGCCGTACTCCTCGAAGTCGGCGGCGCCCGCGGCGCCGACGAGCGCGGGGGAGCGGCCCAGCAGGGCCAGCCCGTACGCGATGTTGGCGGCGACCCCGCCGTAGCGGACGTCGAGCGTGTCGACGAGGAACGACAGCGAGACGCTGGCGAGCGCGTCCGGCAGCAGCTGCTCGGTGATCCGGCCCGGGAAGGTCATCAGGTGGTCGGTGGCGATCGATCCGGTGACGGCGGTACGCATCGGGGCCCCGTGGCGGTGGTGTGGGTGGGTTCGGCGCGGGGCCGGAGAGCTCCGCGGATGGGGGTTGGCGGGACTCTCCGGCCGGCTGCCGTCCGTCAGTGCGTACGGACGGAGATCTCGAGTCCGTCGCCGAGGGGCAGCGGCAGGGAGGTGTAGCCGTTCCCGGCGGTGCGCACGTGGCCGAAGAACTCCTTCAGCTTCTCCGGGAAGAGGTTCGTGTCGTCGGCGACGACGACCGAGCCGGTGGTCAGCTTCGGCTCCAGCAGGCGCAGCACGTCGAGGAACAGCGGTGTCCAGCCGTCGAGGAGGAGCAGACCGATGGGGCCGGGGACGGAGGGCAGGGTCTCGCGGGCGTCGCCGACGCGGACCTCCGCGTACTCCGACAGACCGGCCTCGGCGATGTTCGCGGTGGCGAGCGCGGCCTTGGCCTCGCTGAGCTCGGAACCGTAGACCTTGCCGCCGCCGTTGTCGCGGACGGCCGCGGCCAGGTGGATGGTGGAGATGCCGTAGGAGGTGCCGTACTCGACGACGGTGGTCGCGCCGGTGGCGCGGACCAGCTGGTAGAGGAACGTCCCGACCTCCGGCGGCACCGGCAGCAGGGCATCGCCGGCCAGATCGGTGAGCTGCCGCAGCTCGTCGGCCGAGGGCGTGCCCTGCCAGCCGGTGAGGGTGCCGGCCACGCGGGGGGTCTTGGCGTCGTCCCCCGACGCCTCGGTGAACAGCCGGTCCAGGACCGTGCGGACGGCGGGGTCGGTCAGGCCGGGGAGCTGTGCCGTGTTCGGCATGGGAGAAGAGCCCTTCGAAGGTGGTGGGGGTGTGACGGGTGAGGGGTGCGGGCGTCGGCGGTGCCGTTACGCCGCGCGGGCCTCGGTGATCCAGGCGGTCGCGGTCCGGGCGTCGATATTGGCCCCGGAGAGGCGCTCGATGATGGCCTCGTCGGTGGCTCCCTCGCCGAGCGCCCGCACGACGAAGGGGTAGAACTGCACCCGATTCAGCATGGGTTGGTTGCGCAGCACCGCGTCGCGCAGTTGGCCGGCCGCGTCCGTCTTGACGGCGTCGGCCAGTGCTTCGAGCTGGATGGTGATGAGCGCGGCGGCCATCGGGTCGGTGAGCCGCACCGAACCGTCGGGTTCGACGACGAGCGTGCTGGGCGCGGAGGAGACCACGGCCTCCGGCTCGGAGATGACCAGATTGCCCATGCCGCTCAGGATCCGGTTGGTGTCGCTGAGGCAGCGGAAGCCGTTGAGGCGGCCGAGGGTGGCGACGAGGACACAGACGGCCTTGCCGCGGAGCGGGCCCCGGGCGTGCGGGCGGGAAGCCCAGTCGATGGCGTTCTTGAGCACGCCGGGGATGGTGTTGTTGTACTCGGGGGTGGCGATCACGATGCCGTCGGCCTGCCGGATCGCCTCGCGCAGCCGGGTCACGGCCGGCGGCGCCGGGTCGACGTCCAGGTCCTCGTTGTAGACCGGGACGTCGGCGAGCCCGTCGAAGATCTCCAGCTCCATGCCCTCGGGGGCCAGCGGCTGCAGGGCCTTGAGCAGACGGGTGTTGTACGAGCCCCGGCGCAGGGACCCGGAGATGGCGAGGATGCGGGACATGCGGCGGCCTTTCCGTGCGGTGGTGTCCTTGCGCGCCGGCCGTACGCCGGTGGATATCGCGGACCGGACACGCCGGACGGGCGGTCGTCCGTCGGATATCGGCGGTACGGCGGCGGAATTAGGGGAACGCCCGGCGCTCAGGCCGGTACCACCTCGGAGAAGGCCTCCTCGAACTCGAATTCCGTCCCGCCCGCGGTCCATTGGCCCAGTGACACCTCGGCCGTGATGCCGGGACCGAAGCCGGCGATCATCCCGCGCGCGCCGTCCGTCACTTCGTTCTCGTCGAACATGCGGGCCAGTGAGTCCAGGACCACGGCGCTGGCGATGTTCCCGTATTCGGTGAGGGTGCTCCGGCTGAACCTGAATTCCTCGGGAGCGACGCCGAGGTATTTGCAGAGGTCGTCCAGGATGCGCGGGCCGCCCGCGTGGATGATGTAGAAATCGAGGCCCTGTACGTCCCAGCCGTGCTGCCCGGAGATCTCGCGGAGGACGGGGGCGAGCGGCTCCATCGTGCCGGGCACGCGCTTGTCGAGCCGGAAATGGAAGCCCGTGTCCTTCACGTCGTAGGAGATCCAGTCCTCGGTGTCCGGGATGAGATAGGCGGCGTTGCGCTGCAGCCGCACGCCGGTGCCGCCCTCGCCGCGGACCACGGTCGCCGCCACGGCGTCGCCGAACAGGCCGTCGGAGAGCAGGGAGCCGACGTCGCCGTCCGACGGCTGGTAGCACAGGGAGCAGAACTCGCAGGCCACGATGAGGACGTTCGCGCGCGGATGGGCGACGCAGAAGTCGTGCGCGCGGTTGATGGCGGCGGCGCCGGCCGCGCAGCCGAGCTGGGCGATCGGGATCTGGCGGGTGTCGGAGCGGAATCCCATGGAGTTGATCAGCCAGGCCGTCATCGAGGGCATCATGAAGCCCGTGCACGACACATAGATGATCGCGTCGACGTCGCGGGCGGTCAGCTCGGCATTGGCGAGGGCCTGCTGGACGACGGGCGGGACACGGCGTTTCGCCTCGCGTTCGTAGATTTTGTTGCGTATCTCGAACCCGGGGTGCTGAAGGGTGCGTTCGAGCGGCTGGACGATGTGGCGTTTACGTACGCCGGTGTTGGTGATGAGACGTAGCGCGAGCGGCAGGTGCGGGCTCCCGGAATACACGCGCCGCGCCATGTCGAGAGTTTCGTCCATGGTGATGACGTTTTCCGGAACCGCGATCGCCGGACGGCAGATGGTCGCCAAGGCTGTCTCCTTAACCCGTTGGGACGAGCGCACGGATGACACCTCACCGGGGTGAGGTGCGGTGAGCACGTGCAGCATGCAAACAAATGCCAAACGGGCGCCGCAAGAGGGGAGATGATGCCCCTACGTGGCACGGACTGCCCCCTTCCGGTGGGGACTGCGTCCGGCTGCATAAAGAGAGCGTCAGTGTTTTCACATCATGGTTTGAATTTCCTTCCCGGAAAAGGGCATGGCGATATCGCGGCTCGGTGCTCGGCCCCTCGGTCGCGGTGATCGTCGGCTTTCGTGAGTCGGGTGAGGGGTGTGGGGGAGCCCCTGCCGCGGCGCACGGGGGTGGCACACACGACAGGGGCGGTTCATGGTCCGTGGTCGGGTCAGTGCATGATCTGGCCCCCGTCCACGGGCAGATGGGCGCCGGTGATGTGCCGGCACAGATCGCTGGACAGGGCGACGATGGCGTCGGCCACGTCCTCGGCCTGGGCGATCCGGCGCAGCGGGGTGACGGCCTCGATGGCGGCGACGACGGGCAGGCGCCGGGTGGGCGCGCTGCCGTCGGTGGGCACGAGGCCGGGCGCGACGGTGTTCACCCGCACGCCGTCGGGGCCCAGTTCGGCGGCGAGCACCCGCATCAGGGCGTCCTGCGCGGCCTTGGCCACGGCGATGTCCGCCACCTCGGGCGCGCCGCTGCGGGATTCGCTGGAGCCGACGAAGACGATGCTGCCGCCGCGCCGCTGCCGCATGGCCGCGCCGACCAGCCGGCACACGTTCAAGGTCGCGCGCAGCTGGCCGTCCACCCGGGACTGGATCTCGAAGCCGGAGTCCAGGGCCGTGCCGCGGAAGACCGGTCCGCCGCCGATGGCGTTGCACACGAGGACGTCGATGTCGCCGAGCAGCTCGGTGGCCTGCCAGACGAGTTCCGCGGCGGCGTCCGGGTCGCAGACGTCGCCCTGCACGGCGACGGCCTTGGAGTGCTCCTGCTCGATGTCCCGGACGACGTCCTTGGCGGCCTGTTCGTTGCGGAGGTAGTTGACGGCCACCGAGGCACCGGCGCGGCCGAGGGCCCGGGCCGTGGCGGCCCCGATCCCGCGGCTGCCGCCGGTCACCAGCGCGGTGCGACCCGCCAGGAGGCGGCCGGCATCTGTGTTCACGTGAGGACTCCTGATCTCTCGGCCCTGGTGAAAGGCCTGAGGGGGCGGTCGGGAAGGGGCACCTGCGGGGCGTCAGACGGCGCGGGTGATCCAGACCCGGCCGGAGCCGGTGCGGGCCCGCAGCCGTACGCGCGGCGCGCCCGTCCGCGGCGCGGAGCCGTCCGACAGGTCGTCGCGCACCCCGCCGGCCCCGGAATGGGCGTCCACATCGGGGGTCACGCCGTCACAGACGCCGACGCGGATCTCTCCGGAGGTGGTGACGGCTTCGAGGCTTCCCGCGGCCAGGGAGCCGACCGAGATCCGCCCGGTGCCGGTGTGCGCGGAGACCTCGCCCTCGACCGTGCCCACGTCGATGGAACCACTGCCGGTGCGCAGGCGCGCGGCGCCCGCCAGCCGTCCGGCACAGACGCTGCCGGTGCCGGTGTCCAGCTCGGCCTCGCCCTCGGCCCGCTGCAGATCGAGGGAGCCGGCCCCGGTGCGCAGGTGCGCGGTGGCGGCGGTCCCCGTGACGGAGACGAAGCCGCTGCCGGTGCGCAGGTGCGGGTGGGAGAGCGCGGGGGCGGTGATGTCGACGGTGAGCGCGGTGGCCCACAGCGGGTGGCCGTGGGGGAGCGCGACGCGCAGCCCGGCCTCGGGGGAGAAGGAGATCTCGATGGCGTCGAGACCGGGGTCGGTGAACGCCGGCGCCCCGGCGGCGGGCACGGCTTCGGTGGCGGGTGCCGTCCCGGGTACGGATGATGTTCCGGGTGCGGAGGGGACGAGGCCGTGGCCGGGGACGTAGCCGTGGCCGGGCGGAACGGTGCCGAAGCCGGGCACATAGCCGTGGCCGGGCGGGATCGGACCGTGCGGACCCTGACCCGCGCCCCACCCATGACCGTACGGCGACGGCACGGGCGGCACTCCGGGCACGGACGGGGCCTGCGGCATCCGGCCCGGCTGCCAGTCGTATTCGGGCTGCCAGCCCCAGGCGTCACCGCGCGGCGAGCCGTCGGGCTCGGCGGGCCACGCCCCGTGCCCGTACCCACGGGGTTCCGGCCGCACCTCGACGACGAGCTCCGGCCCTTCGGCCAGCCGGGCGCGGATCCCGCCCGAGCCCAGCTCGACATCCAACCGAACCGGCCGCACGCAGGAGAAGACCTCTCGCCGCACGACACCGGTGCCTAACGCCACCATGACCTTTTCCTCATTCACGAGTCCGAACTGATCGGAGGGCATCCCTCCGAACCATGCCCTCACAGTATCGGAGGAAAACCCTCCGAACAAGGGGAGTCTGCGCCGATCTGGCTTGAAAAATGGCTCTGACCAGTGCTGATGCATCAAGAGTTGGCAAAACCGACGCCAGCGGTAACCGGGCGTTCGTGACGTGTTGAATGATCAGAATGCGACACGAACAGGCAATCTCGATCACGCAGAAATCTGTCGAGACGGGAGGGGCGACCATGACCGGCACGGGGGCCTCGGGGGAGGCGCCGTGGCGCGGCGAGGGGCCGCGGCGCGGCGCGACGGAGGCGGCCTCCGGGGACGTCGGCGGCTTACCGGACGTGTCGTCCGCCCGGGCCGTCATCGGCATCATCTCGGGGAAGTGGGACCTGACGGTCCTGGTGGAACTCTGGTCGCAGGGCCGCGGGCACGCGGAGCTGGGCCGCGCCACGGGAGTGGAGCGCAAGCAGCTCACGCGCGTACTGCGGCGTCTGGAGGGCGCGCGGCTGGTCGACCGCATGGTCGACACCGAACGCTCGCCGGTGCGGGTGCGCTACGGCCTCACCCGGCGCGGCCGCGAGCTGCTGCGCAGCGTCGACGAGCTGGCGCGCTGGTGGGTGACGGCTCCGGTGGAGGGCGCTCCCAGGGAGGCGTGAGGGCGTGACCGCGGGTGCACGTACCGGGGCCGGCGCAGGCCGGGGCGCTTTTCAGCCGCGCCCGCCGTCCTCCGTCGCGCCACCGATGTCGCCGCCGTTCCACAGGGCGTCCAGCGCCTGCTGGTCGAGCCGGGGGCCCGCCGCCCGGCCCGACTCCGGGGCCGCGAGGCCCTGGATGAGCAGCCGCAGATACCGGTGGGCGAGTTGCTGCCCCAGCTCGGCCTCGATGCCCGGCAGCGGCCGGGAGATCAGCGAGAGGACGAGCAGGATGTCGACGTGGTTGACCTCCGCCCGCAGCGAGCCCTCGGCGCGGGCCCGGTCGAGCAGGCCGTTCAGTGCGTCCACGTACTCGGTCCTGGTGCGCAGGACCTCGTCGGTCTTCACGAACCGGCCCGCGGCGACCGGCAGCATTCCGGCCGCGTGCGTGGTGACGCAGTGGTGCAGGACCCGGGTCAGCGCTCCCCAGGCGTCCGGTTCCTGCTCCGTGGCCTCGGCCACCTCGTGCGTCACCTCGCGCATGACGTCGAGGCAGACCTCGCGCAGCAGGTCCTCACGGGTGGCGAAGCGCCGGTAGAGCGTGGCGATGCCGACGCCGCCGCGCCGGGCCACCATCTCCAGCGGCGCCTCGGGACCCTTCTCCTGGAAGACCTGCTTCGCGGCGTCGATGATCCGTCGCCGCGCCTCCGCGCGGAACCGCGGGCCGCTCTGCTGTGCCGTCTCCGAGCCGTGCGCCGTGGCCATCGCGCCTGCACCCCCTGGTCGAACTTCGGAGGGACTTCCTCCGATCATCGACTCTACCGTGGGTGCGGTGGGCGCCGTGGGCGCCCGGTGAGCCGGGTCAGTGCGAGGCCTGGCCGCCGTCCACCGGCACATATGCGCCGGTGATGTGCCGGGTCAGATCGCTGGCGAACGCCACGACCGCGTCACCCACGTCCCCGGGCTGTGCGAGCCGGCGCAGGGCGGTGTTGCTCTCGATGGCCGCGACGAGCTCCGGCCGCATCGCCTCGGCGCTGCCGTCGGTGGGGACGAGGCCGGGGGCGATGGTGTTCACGCGGATGCCGTAGGGCCCGACCTCGGCGGCGAGCGAGCGCATCAGCGCGTCCTGCGCGGCCTTGGCGATGGCGATCTCGGGGATGGCGGGCGCGCTGCTGCGGGACTCGGTGGAACCGATGAACACGATGCTTCCCGCGCCGCGTTCGCGCATGCCGGGCACGACCAGGCGGCACATCTGGAGGGTGGCGCGTAACTGTGTCCGTACGCGCTCCTCGATCTGCGCGGCCGACTCGATGGTCGACCCGTGCGTCACGGCGCCGGGACCGGCGGCGTTGCACACGAGGATGTCGATGTCACCGAGCATCGCGGCGGCCTGGTCCGCCACGTGGATCGCACCCTCGGGGTCACAGACGTCGCCCTGCACGGCGACGGCCTTCGAGCCCTCGGCCTCGATCAGCTGGACCACGTCCGACGCCGCCTGCTCGTTGCGGAGGTAGTTGACGACGACGGACGCTCCGCTGTGGCCGAGCGCGAGGGCGCACGCGGCGCCGATCCCGCGGCTGGCGCCGGTGACGAGCGCTGTACGGCCTTCGAGGAGGCGGTTGCTCATGGTTGGTGCTCCTGAGTGGGTTCGTGGCGAAGAATTACATCGGAGGGTTACCCTCCGATCGCCTCCCGCGAGGGTATCGGAGGGCTGCCCTTCGATACAAGGTTCACTGCGTGAGGCTTTGCCTCTTTGCGGCGCCGTTGCCGCTGGCGCGCAGCGGACACCACCCCACGCCAGCGGCAGCGGACCCGCACCTGGCAACGGTCAAAGCCCCGCGCAGCGGATCAGCGGAGAACCGTCTCCAAGAAGTCGCTTCCCAGTCGAGCGACCAGCGTCAAGTCCAGCTGATGCAACACATACCGCCCCCGCCGCCGCGTACTCAGCAACCCCGCCTTCTTCAATACCGCTATGTGCCGAGACACCTCAGGCGGTGTCAGCCCATACGCAGCGGCCAGCTCACCCGTGGTGTGCGGGCCGCGGGCCAGCGTGCGGCACAGGCGCATGCGTACCGGGTGGGCGAGGGCCTCCAGGCGTTCCTGGACCAGCTGCGGGGCTGTGAGCTGGGGCAGCTCCGTGCTGGCCACGGGGTACTGGATCACCGGCTGCCAGCCGGAGCGGTGCACGACGAACAGGTGCGGCCAGCCGAAGGCGGTCGGCAGGAACGTGACCCCTTGCCCGTAGGCCGTCGTCCGGCCGCTCGCCAGCTTGTCGACGACGATGCGGGTCCGGTCCTCGCCCTGGGAGAGGGAGACCGCGGGGGACACCGCGGCCAGGGCTTCCGCCAGGCCCTTGCGTTGCAGCAGATCCGCCTTGTGGCGGGCGTCGGCCGCGAGTTGGACCCGGACGCGCTGCCAGTTGTCGCCGAAGAATGCCTGCTCGCAGTCCTCCAGCAGGCGCCGCAGCCAGGCGCGCAGGGCGCGCGGGTTCTCCAGCATGCGGTCGGTGAACTCCGCCTGGCGCGGCCCGCGGGCCGCGGAGAGCTCACGGACCCGCGCCCGCTGACCCGCGTCGACCAGCGGGGAGGGCAGGCCCTGCTCGTAGCCGGACGTGCAGGTGATCTCGAACGCCGCGGAGGTGAACGTCTCGTCGTCCATCCGGTCGAGGTCGTCCAACTCCTCGGCGAGCGTGGCCCGGGGGACGGCCGGCAGCAGGATGTCCGAGCGCGAGGAGCGCCACAGGAAGTCGGCCTCGGTCAGCCGGTCGGCGAGATCCGGCTTGAGGGAGGAGGCCGTGGCGGTGGCCCAGGGGTGCAGCCCCGGATGGTGGCCGGGCTCGGACAGGGCGTGCAGCATCGCGCCCAGCTCCGCCAGCGGAGACGGGCTGAACCGAATGCGCTCGGGGGGCAGACCGGTGATGTCGATGTCCACGCTCATGCGCTCATCGTGCCTCTCTTCTCGCAGGTCGAGCCGTCGATTGACGGTCCTCGTCAATCCATGCGCCGACGGTCCGGGACCGGCGCAATGGTGATGCCCATGAACGCCACTCAGCAGCACATGCTCGACCTCTTCCGCGCCGCCCAGCTCGGCGAGCCCGCACCGCCGGCCCCAGGCCGAGGCGACTGGCAGGCCGTCCGGGAATTCCGCACCTGGCGGGAGTTCCAGGCGGTCGTCGACGCGAACACCGCGACCCGCCGCGCCCGTTGGGCGGCGCTGCTCCGACTGCTGCGGCCCGCCGCGCGCACCACCGGAGCCGCCCCCGTCCGTACCCCCGCGCTCTCCCCGTCAGCCGTCCGCCGCGACGCGGTCCAGGAGAGCGCCGACAGCCGCTCCGATGTCGTCGGCCGTCCAGCTCAGTGCGGATGAGGCGACGGTGACCTCGGTGACGGACAGGCCGGGTACCTCACCCGGGAACCAGCGGTTGAAAAGGGTGGTGCGGGTCTCCTCCGCGAGCCGCACCCCCGCCTCTTCCAGGACCTCCGGCGGATACGGCAGCCACACCTGGAACTGATGGGTGTGCGGCACCCCCGGATTGACGCGGAACCACGGCACCCGCGCCGCGCGGAACGCCTCGTCCAGCGCCTTCGCGACGACTTTCGCGTGCGCCACATACGACGGCAGCCGCGGCAGCTCGCGGTCCAGCCCGGCCAGCGCGGCGAGGACCGTCGGCCACTGCTGGGCGACCTGGCCGCCGTACCGGTGCCGCCACGCCTTCGCCTCCTCGATCATCGACGCGGGTCCCGCCAGGGCCGCCCCGGCGATACCGTCGAGCGACTTGTAGAACGACACATAGACCGAGTCCGCGAGAGCGGCGATGTCCGCCAGGCCGACCCCGAAGTGCGGTGCGCACTCCCAGAGCCGGGCCCCGTCGAAGTGGACCACCGCGTCCCGCTCGCGGGCGGCCTCGACCACCGCCGTCAGCTCCTCCCAGGTGGGAAGCACGAAGCCCGGCTCGCGCAGCGGCAGCTCCAGGGAGAGCGTCCCGAAGGGCTCGTCCAGCTCGCGCACCTCCGCGGCCGTCGGCATCCGCGGCTCGTCCGTGGGGTGCACCGGGCGCAGGCCGCTCAGCACCATGTACGCCTTGCGCTCGTGCTTCTCCAGGTGCGACAGCGGGTGCAGTGCCACGACGTCGTTGCCCGTACGGCCCGCCCAGCACCGCAGCGCCACCTGCTGGGCCATCGTCCCGGTGGGGAAGAACGCCGCGGCCTCCATGCCGAGCAGCTCCGCGGTGCGCGCCTCCAAGTGGGCGACGATCCCGTCGCCGTAGGCGTCCAGCCGGCCGTCCAGGTCGTACACGCCGGGGGCCTCGGCGGTCAGCAGGGCCAGCCGCTCGCCGAGCGTACGGGCGAAGGGGCTCTCCGAAAGGACCCGCTCGGAGCCGCGCAGCGCTGCCAGCCTGCGGTCGCGGCTCACCTCCCGCACACCGTCGTCGCGGGCGCCGTCCGTCTGATCGTTCTCGTCAGCCATGTCCCGATCATGACGCACGGGCCCGACACCGGCCATGAGTTATCCACAGGGTGCGCATGCCGCCCGCCACCTTGTCCACAGGGCCCGTGATGCCCAGAAGGCGTCCGCGCACTCTCGCGTAGCATGACGAAGGAATCGTCCGGTACCCCCCGCGGACTGGAACGGAAGGCCACCGCCGCGTGAACGCACACCACTCCTCGGAGCACCAGAGCCCGCAGGACCGCCCCGCCCGGCTCACCGTCGGCGTCGTCGGTGCCGGCCGGGTCGGCCCCGCCCTCGCCGCCGCGCTCCGGCTCGCCGGGCACCGCCCGGTCGCCGTCTCCGGAGTCTCCGACGCCTCCGTGCGCCGGGCCGCCGCCCTGCTGCCCGACGTGCCGCTGGTCCCGCCCGCCGAAGTCCTCGCGCGCGCGGAGCTGGTGCTGCTCACCGTGCCGGACGACGCGCTCCCCGGCCTGGTCTCCGGCCTCGCCGAGACCGGGGCCGTCCGCCCCGGGCAGCTCATCGTGCACACCTCCGGCCGGCACGGCGTCGCCGTCCTCGACCCGGCCCGGCGGGCCGGTGCCCTGCCGCTCGCCCTGCACCCGGCCATGACCTTCACCGGCACCCCGGTCGACGTCGAGCGCCTCGCCGGCTGCTCCTTCGGCGTCACCGCGCCCGCGGAGCTGCGGCTGGCCGCCGAGGCCCTGGTCATCGAGATGGGCGGCGAGCCCGAATGGATCGAGGAGGCCGCCCGCCCGCTCTATCACGCGGCCCTCGCGATCGGCGCGAACCACCTCGTCACCCTCGTGGCCCAGTCCATGGAGCTGCTGGGCACCGCCGGGGTCGCCGCCCCCGCCCGGATGCTCGGCCCGCTGCTCGGCGCCGCCCTCGACAACGCCCTGCGCAGCGGCGACGCCGCGCTCACCGGCCCGGTGGCGCGCGGCGACGCGGGCACCGTCGCCGCCCACGTGGCCGAATTGCGCGCGCACGCGCCGCAGGCCGTCGCCGGATACCTGGCCATGGCCCGTACGACCGCGGACCGTGCCCTCGCGCACGGCCTGCTCAAGCCGGAACTGGCGGAGGACCTGCTCGGCGTCCTCGCGGACGGAGGCAAGCAGTGACCACCCGAATCCCGCGCACCGCCGAGGAGCTGCACGCCCTCCCGCGCGAGGGCCGCCGCGCCGTCGTCATGACGATGGGCGCCCTGCACGAAGGCCACGCCACCCTGATCCGTTCGGCCCGCGAGCTGGTGGGCCCGGCGGGCCAGGTCGTCGTCACGGTCTTCGTCAATCCGCTGCAGTTCGGCGCCGGCGAGGACCTCGACCGCTACCCCCGCACCCTGGACGCCGATGTCGAGCTCGCCGGGCGGGCCGGCGCCGACGCCGTCTTCGCCCCCGCCGTCGAAGAGGTCTACCCCGGCGGCGAGCCCCAGGTGCGGATCACCGCCGGCCCCATGGGCGAGCGCCTCGAAGGCGCCTCGCGCCCCGGGCACTTCGACGGCATGCTCACCGTCGTGGCCAAGCTCCTGCACCTCACCGGGCCGGACGTGGCGCTCTTCGGGCAGAAGGACGCCCAGCAGCTCGCGCTGATCCGCCGCATGGCCCGCGACCTCAACTTCCCCGTCGAGATCGTCGGCGTGCCCACGGTCCGCGAGGACGACCACCTCGCGCTGTCGAGCCGCAACCGCTATCTGTCCGAGGCCGACCGCGCCACGGCGCTGGAGCTCTCCCGCGCCCTGCTCACAGGCGCCGAGGCCGTCGAGGCCGGCCCGGCGGCCGTCCGGGACGCGGCCCGAGCGGTCCTCGACCGGGCCGCCCGCTCGCAGCCGCCGCTGCTCCTCGACTACCTCGCCCTGGTCGACCCCTCGGACTTCACCGAGGTCCCCGACGACCACACGGGCGAGACCGTCCTCGCCGTCGCCGCCCGCGTCGGCACCACCCGCCTGATCGACAACATCCCCCTGTACCTCGGAGCGCAGCGATGACCGGCATACGACTCCACGCGCCCGGCCCCGGCTGGGCGGTCGACGCCGACGTCGTCGTCATCGGCTCCGGCGTCGCCGGGCTCACCGTCGCGCTGCGCTGCGCCGCCGCCGGCGCGAAGGTCACCGTCGTCACCAAGGCCCGCCTCGACGACGGCTCCACACGCTGGGCGCAGGGCGGCATCGCGGCCGCCCTCGGCGAGGGGGACACCCCCGAGCAGCACCTCGACGACACCCTCGTCGCCGGCGCCGGGCTCTGCTCCGAGGAGGCCGTACGGACGCTGGTCACCGAAGGCCCCGACGCGGTGCGCCGCCTCATCGCCACCGGCGCCACCTTCGACACCGACGACGACACCGGCGAGATCCTGCTGACCCGCGAGGGCGGCCACCACCGCCGCCGCATCGCCCACGCGGGCGGCGACGCGACCGGCGCCGAGATCTCCCGGGCCCTCGTCCAGGCCGTCCGGGACGCCGGGATAGAGACCGTCGAGAACGCCCTCGTCCTCGACCTCCTCAAGGACCCCGAGGGCCGGGCGGCGGGCGTCTCGCTGCACGTCATGGGCGAGGGCCGGCACGACGGCGTCGGCGCGGTCCGGGCCAAGGCCGTGGTGCTCGCCACCGGCGGCATGGGCCAGGTGTTCTCCGCGACCACCAACCCCGCCGTCTCCACCGGCGACGGCGTCGCGCTCGCCCTGCGCGCCGGGGCCGAGGTATCCGACCTCGAGTTCGTCCAGTTCCACCCCACCGTGCTCTGGCTCGGCCCCGACGCCGAGGGCCAGCAGCCCCTGGTCTCCGAGGCCGTGCGCGGCGAGGGCGCCCACCTCGTGGACGCGGACGGCCACCGCTTCATGGTCGGCGCCCACGAGCTGGCCGAGCTGGCCCCCCGCGACATCGTCGCCAAGGGCATCATGCGCCGCATGCGGGAGACGGGCGCCGAGCACATGTACCTCGACGGCCGGCACTTCGGCGCCGAGATGTGGGCGAGCCGCTTCCCCACCATCCTCGCCGCCTGCCGCGCCCACGGCATCGACCCGGTGACCGAGCCGATCCCGGTCGCCCCCGCCGCGCACTACGCCTCCGGCGGAGTCCGCACCGACCTGCACGGCCGCACCACGATCGAAGGCCTCTACGCCTGCGGCGAGGTCGCCTGCACGGGCGTGCACGGCGCGAACCGGCTGGCGTCCAACTCCCTGCTGGAAGGGCTGGTCTTCGCGGAGCGCATCGCCGCGGACATCGCCACGACGGCGCCGGACGCCCTGCCCCACTGGGACGCGCGGACGGCGGCGGCCGAGAGCCCGGCGACGTTCCTCGTGGCCCCGTCCGCCCGTATCGAGATCCAGCGCATCATGACCGCGGGCGCCGGAGTCCTCCGCTCCGCCGACAGCCTGCAGCAGGCCGCCACCCGGCTGGCGCGGATCGACACCGAGGTCAGCGGGCAGGACGTGCCCGGCACCGAGGCCTGGGAGACCACCAATCTGCTGCTCGTCGCCCGGGTCCTGGTCGCCGCCGCCCTGCGCCGCGAGGAGACCCGCGGCTGCCACTGGCGTGAGGACCGCCCCGACCGCGACGACAGCAGCTGGTCCCGCCACCTCCTGGTGACGCTGCGCCCGGACCGTACCCTGGCGGTCTCCACGACGGAAACGGCCGCCTTCCCGCCCGTCAGCCCGCTTGTCACGCCCGCTGCCCCAAGGAGAACCGCGTGAGCACCCCCGAGATCCCCCTGCACCAGATCGGCCGGCCCGGCGAGGAATCCGCGGCGCCCACCGGCGGCTGCGGGGACGCCTGCGGCTGCGGCGGCGAGGAGTACGACGGCGATGCCATGGAGTGCGGCCTCGACCCGCAGCTCGCGCAGCTCCTCGCCGACGCGGGTCTGAACCCGCTGCAGATCGAGGACATCGCCCACCTGGCCATCGAGGAGGACCTCGACGGCGGCAAGGACGTCACGACCTTCGCGACCGTCCCCGCCGACGCCGTCGCCACCGGCGACTTCACCGCCCGCGAGCCCGGCACGGTCGCCGGACTGCGCATCGCCGAGGCGATCCTCTCCGTGGTCTGCACCGAGGAGTTCGAGGTCGAGCGGCACGTCGAGGACGGCGACCGGGTGACGGCGGGCCAGAAGCTGCTGAGCGTGCGGACCCGCACCCGCGACCTGCTCACCGGCGAGCGCAGCGCGCTCAACCTCATGTGCCGGCTGTCCGGCATCGCCACCGCGACCCGCGCGTGGGCCGACGCCCTGGAGGGCACCGGCGCCGCCGTCCGCGACACCCGCAAGACCACCGTCGGCCTGCGCGCCCTGGAGAAGTACGCGGTGCGCTGCGGCGGCGGCGTCAACCACCGCATGTCGCTGTCGGACGCGGCCCTCGTCAAGGACAACCACGTCGTCGCCGCCGGTGGTATCGCCGAGGCCTTCCGGGCCGTACGGGCCGAGTTCCCCGACGTGCCGATCGAGGTCGAGGTGGACCGGCTCGACCAGATCCCGCCGGTCCTCGCCGAGGGCGCGGACCTGATCCTGCTCGACAACTTCACCCCCGAGCAGACCCGCGAGGCCGTCGAACTCGTCGCCGGCCGGGCGAAGCTGGAGTCCTCCGGCCGCCTCACCCTCGACAACGCCCGCGCGTACGCGGCGACGGGCGTCGACTACCTCGCCGTCGGCGCGCTCACCCACTCCTCGCCGATCCTCGACATCGGCCTGGACCTCCGGGAAGAAGCCGTCTGATGCTCCTCACCATCGACGCGGGCAACTCCCACACCGTCCTCGGCCTGTTCGACGGCGAGGACATCGTCGAGCACTGGCGCATCTCGACCGACGCCCGGCGCACCGCGGACGAACTGGCCGTGCTGCTCCAGGGCTTGATGGGCATGCACCCGCTGCTCGGCGAGGAGCTCGGCGACGGGATCGAGGGCATCGCCATCTGCTCCACGGTCCCCTCCGTCCTGCACGAGCTGCGCGAGGTGACCCGCCGCTACTACGGCGACGTGCCCGCCATCCTGGTCGAGCCGGGCGTGAAGACCGGTGTGCCGATCCTGATGGACCACCCCAAGGAGGTCGGCGCGGACCGCATCGTCAACGCGGTCGCCGCCGTCGAGCTGTACGGCGGCCCCTGCGTCGTCGTCGACTTCGGCACGGCCACCACGTTCGACGCGGTCAGCGCGCGCGGCGAGTACGTGGGCGGGGTGATCGCCCCGGGCATCGAGATCTCCGTCGAGGCGCTGGGCGTCAAGGGCGCCCAGCTCCGCAAGATCGAGCTGGCCCGCCCGCGCAACATCATCGGCAAGAACACCGTCGAGGCCATGCAGTCCGGCATCCTCTACGGCTTCGCGGGCCAGGTCGACGGCGTCGTCAACCGCATGGCGCGCGAGCTGGCCGACGACCCGGACGACGTCACCGTCATCGCCACCGGCGGGCTGGCGCCCCTGGTGCTCGGCGAGGCGTCCGTCATCGACGAACACGAGCCGTGGCTCACGCTCATCGGTCTGCGGCTGGTGTACGAGCGCAACGTCTCCCGGGCGTAGACCCAAGGCCCCATCTGGCCTCCTGAAGGGCCGCCCGCCGGGTAAGTTGCACACCACACGATCCGAGGCAACCAACCGGTCGCCCCAACTGTCCTGACAGGCACGGAACATGATCGTGCGACAGGGATGGGCGAGGGCGTATGGGCTCGAAACGGACACTGCGGCGGGCGGTGGCGGCCGCCGCGGTGCTGGCGGCCGGCCTCGGGCTGGCCGCCGCCCGGGCCCAGGCCGAGGAGGCGACGCGCCTCGTCGACTACCAGGCCATCGCCCAGCCCGTCGCGGGCCGGGTCGGCCAGACCGTCGAGGTCGAGCTGGGCGTGCGCAACGGCGGCCCGGCCGCCCGGGAGGCCGACGGGCGCGCCGGGCACGACCCGGGGGCGTACGAGGTGACGGCCCCGGAAGGCACCACCATCACCTCGCTGGCCACACCGGCCGACGGCGGCGCGCACCCGTGCACGGAGAAGGACCGGTCCGAGGGCGGGCCCAGCTACATCTGCGCGATAGGCGACGACTTCCCGGCGGGGGACCGCGAGACGCTGCGTTTCCACGTCCGCATCGACAAGAAGGTCGAGGGCGCCGAGGGCCGCGTGGAGATCGTCGACCGCGACGGCTGCCCGCCCCGCGACCCGGACCCGGAGAACGACTCCGCACCCATCCGGGTCGAGGTGGTCGACCCCGCCCCGAGGTCTCCGGCCTCCACGGCCGACGCGGCCCCCTCCAGGACGCTGCTCCTCGCCACCACCTCGGGCACCGCCTTCTCGGCGGCCGTCATCGCCCTGGGCGTGGCGCGCCGCCGGCGCTGATCCGCCGCGATCGCGCACCGCACCGGGCGGGAACGGGCTCCGGCCCCCTTCATGCCACGCCCGGAATATTAAGCTAAGCGAAAATTGTCCGCTTAGCACTTAAAGTCGGCGCATGCCCACGCCCTATGGAACCCGCGGCGGCATGGCGTTCAGCGCGGACGAGCTGCGCGTGCTGCGCCGTGCCCTCGCCATCGCCCTCCAGCCCCAGTCCGCACCCCGGCGCCCCGGTCCCGAGCGGGACGAGGAGGTGCGCGACTGCCTCCGCCTCGTGGAAGCCGTGGACGAGGCGGCCCGGGAAGGCGGCAGGCTGCGCGCCTTCCTCCTCGCCGACCTCGCCCGCTACCGCGCCGCCCTGCCGGGCGCCGCGCCCGGCTACGCGGAACGGCTCCAGGACGCCCTCTCGGCGGGCTACCGGCCCGGCGCGGAGGACCTCGCGGCGCTCCGCGCCCTGTGCGCGGTCCCGTCCGGCGACGCCGAGACCGACCGCCGCCGCGCCCTGCTGCACCGCTGCGAGCGCCTGGCCGAGCTGTCCGTGCGGGCACGGCTGGCCGGCCGCGCAGCCGCCTCGGCGCCCGCCCAGCGGGCCCCGGAGCCCTCGCGCGGGCGCGCCCGCCTGCTTGCCGTCGCCGGCGGCCGGGCCTCGGGGGCCGACGCGCCGGAGCCCAAACCGAAGCCCGCGGCCAAGCCCGACCGGAAGCCCGCGCCGCCCGGCAAGCCGCCCACCGGCCCCCGGCCCGACCGCCCGGTGCCGACCCCCGGCGAGGTCTTCCCGCCGCGCCGCAAGCCCGCCCCGCCGTCCGCGTCACCGGCCCCGGAGGCCCGTCCCGCCTGACGCGCGCGTAATCTGGATCCGTCGTTCAGCAACCGCAGAATCCGGATTCAGAAGGAGCCGACGGCCATGGACTATGTGTCCGCGCTGGTCCCGCCCGTGGTGATGGCGGTCGCTTTCACCGCGCTGATCATGACGATCATCAAGAGTCAGGGCGGGGCGAACAAGGGCAAGGAAGACGCTCTCGTCGACGCCGCGCTCGCCCGCGCCGAAGGTGTTCGACAGGCGCCCGAGGGCACCGGCGTCTGACCGGCCGCCGAGAGGCGCCCGACGCACCCGTGAGGGGCGTGCGGCCCGAGAGGACAATTCTCGGGCCGCACGCCCTTTTTGCTGCCTTCGCGCCGCCCAGATAAACCGGCATTCAAGACATCTGCCACTATTATTCACTTGTGGTTCGACGCCTGGGTGATCTGGAAGACGCCGTCATGACGCGCGTGTGGGAGTGGAACCGACCGGTCACTGTTCGAGAAGTCCTGGAAGACCTTCGGCAGGAACGGTCCATCGCCTACACGACGGTGATGACCGTAATGGACAACCTGTATCAGAAGGGCTGGGTGCGCCGGGAAGCCGAAGGGCGCGCCTATCGATATGAGGCGGTCTCCAACCGTGCCGCCTACTCGGCCGCACTGATGAACGAAGCCTGGTCCGTCAGCGACAACCCCGCGGCCGCTCTCGTCGCCTTCTTCGGCATGATGTCGGCCGAACAACGCGAAGCACTGCGGGACGCCATCCGCATCGTGCAACTGGACGGGCCCGGGGACGGACCGACGGCCGAGGAGCGATAGCGTCCGGCTGTGTCTACTCCTTCGGCCAAGGCCGCCCTATCTAAAGTCGTCACCGTCCGCCGGGCCCGGACCAGCGATGTCCCGGCCGTGCGCCGGCTCATCAACCTCTACGCCCGTGAGCGCATCCTGCTCGACAAAGCCACGGTGACGCTTTACGAGGACATCCAGGAGTTCTGGGTCGCGGAGCGGGACGAGGACGGCACGGTCATCGGCTGCGGTGCGCTGCATGTGATGTGGGAAGACCTTGCCGAGGTCCGCACTCTTGCCGTGGATCCGGCGGTCCGGGGCGGCGGAGTCGGGCACTTCGTTCTGGACAAGCTCCTGCAGACGGCGCGCTGGCTGGGCGTGCGCCGCATTTTCTGCCTCACCTTCGAAGTCGACTTCTTCACGAAGCACGGCTTCGTGGAGATCGGTGAGACACCGGTGGACGGTGATGTCTACAGCGAGCTGCTGCGTTCCTATGACGAGGGCGTTGCCGAGTTCCTGGGTCTCGAACGGGTGAAGCCGAACACCCTTGGCAACAGCCGGATGCTTCTGCATCTGTGATCGCGGGCCCTATGTCCGAATCGCGCCCCTATCACATGCCTCCGGAAGCCATGGTTCCCACGCGGAAGGCGGGCTGAACCTTCCCGGGGGGTTTGTGTTTTTTCGAGAAAGGCGGTTTGCTATTCCCTCGTAATCCCTTTTCCACTGCTGAAAGGATTCCCCGTGGCACAGAAGGTTCAGGTCCTTCTTGTTGATGACCTCGACGGTGGCGAGGCGGACGAGACCGTGACGTTCGCGCTCGACGGCAAGACCTACGAGATCGACCTCACGACTGCGAACGCGGACAAGCTCCGTGGGCTGCTGGAGCCGTTCACCAAGAGCGGTCGTCGCACGGGTGGCCGCGCCGCGGCCGGTCGCAGCAAGGTGCGCGCCGGTGCCGCCGGCGGCAGCCAGGACACCGCGAAGATCCGCGCGTGGGCCAAGGAGAACGGCTACAACGTCAACGACCGCGGCCGCGTCCCCGCCGACATCCGTGAGGCGTACGAGAAGGCCAACGGCTGATTTCCCGTCGGCTGATCCCTGCGCGCCTTTCCGGCACGCAGCAATCGGGTCCGGTGGCACTCCGTGGCCGCCGCGCTCACGAGCCGTACGAGATCGGGGGCGCCCCCATCGCCCCCGAGGCCGGTCACCGGCAGCGTCGGCTCGACCTCGCACCCCGGCTCGGGAGGCCGTACCCAAACGGCCTCCCGCGAGCCGGACGGCCCCAGCCGTCCGCAGCGCCCCCGGCCACCGCCGACGGGCGCCGGCGCGGCCATCCGGCCGCCCGGCCCCAGCGCGGTCAGCTCCAGGGCCACCCCGCCCCACTCCAGCCAGTCGAGCAGCGCCGGCAATTCGTCCGCACTGCCCGCGGCGGTCAGGAACCGCATTTTCCGGGCCTGTCCGTCGAACGCGACCGGCCCGGTGCGCGGGACCCGGCCGAGCACCGCGAAACCGGCGTCGGCGGGCAGCTCGAGGACGTCGAAGCGCACCCCGGTGAGCAATTCCAGGGGCCGCCCGCCCAGCGTGGGCCAGCCCATCTGGTGCTCGTACCACTGGCGCCACTGGCACCATGGGTATGAGGCCTCCACCTGGTGCGAGGCGTCCAGGGATCCGCAGGGGCGCGGGAGGGCAACGGTCATGACTGAAGCAACTGTGGAAACCCCAAGAGGTTACGCAGGGTGGATAGTTGGGCACGCTGCGTATAGGGCCGGCGGGGCGCATAAAGACTCCGCGCGGTGCGAGGGTGTTCGCCCGTAGCGGATGGGATGGGCCTGCGCGGCATGGAGTGTCAGTGCTCGCGGGTAAGACATTCCCCGTGGGGAGAGGCGATATAACGGCGCGCGGAGCGGGTCGCCGGGGTGGCGGTCGGGCTGCGGGCGGGCGTGTCGGCCCGGGCGCGCGTTCGCCATCGGCGTAGTGATGGTGGGCGTATATGCCTGGCCTGCGGGAACATCGTCTCCCACCATCGGGTTGGAGGAGTTGTCGGCTGTTCGGCAGCAGGTTTCCCCGCCGACGCGGGGTGATCCGGACGGATGTCGGCAGTTGGAATGAGCTGTCCCGTCCTGCGGGACTAGCATGCGGAAGGACAGGGAGGGGACCGACCCCTAACTGCCTGACCGCTCTGAGGAGCGATTAACGATGTTCGAGAGGTTCACCGACCGCGCGCGGCGGGTTGTCGTCCTGGCTCAGGAAGAAGCCCGGATGCTCAACCACAACTACATCGGCACCGAGCACATCCTCCTGGGCCTGATCCACGAGGGTGAGGGTGTCGCCGCTAAGGCCCTGGAGAGCCTCGGGATTTCGCTCGAGGCGGTCCGCCAGCAGGTGGAGGAGATCATCGGGCAGGGCCAGCAGGCTCCGTCCGGTCACATTCCCTTCACTCCCCGTGCCAAGAAGGTCCTGGAGCTCTCGCTCCGCGAGGCCCTTCAGCTCGGCCACAACTACATCGGTACGGAGCACATCCTGCTCGGCCTGATCCGCGAGGGCGAGGGCGTCGCCGCCCAGGTCCTGGTCAAGCTGGGCGCCGATCTGAACCGGGTGCGGCAGCAGGTCATCCAGCTGCTCTCCGGCTACCAGGGCAAGGAGGCCGCCACCGCCGGCGGCCCGGCCGAGGGCACGCCCTCGACCTCGCTCGTCCTGGACCAGTTCGGCCGCAACCTGACGCAGGCCGCTCGCGAATCCAAGCTCGACCCGGTCATCGGGCGCGAGAAGGAGATCGAGCGGGTCATGCAGGTGCTCTCCCGCCGTACGAAGAACAACCCGGTCCTCATCGGCGAGCCCGGCGTCGGCAAGACGGCGGTCGTCGAAGGCCTGGCCCAGGCCATCGTCAAGGGCGAGGTGCCCGAGACCCTCAAGGACAAGCACCTCTACACCCTCGACCTCGGTGCCCTGGTCGCCGGCTCCCGCTACCGCGGTGACTTCGAAGAGCGCCTGAAGAAGGTCCTCAAGGAGATCCGCACCCGCGGCGACATCATCCTGTTCATCGACGAGCTGCACACCCTGGTGGGTGCGGGCGCCGCCGAGGGCGCGATCGACGCCGCGAGCATCCTCAAGCCCATGCTGGCCCGGGGCGAGCTGCAGACCATCGGTGCCACCACGCTCGACGAGTACCGCAAGCACCTGGAGAAGGACGCGGCCCTCGAGCGCCGCTTCCAGCCCATCCAGGTCGCGGAGCCGTCGCTGCCGCACACCATCGAGATCCTCAAGGGCCTCCGCGACCGTTACGAGGCGCACCACCGCGTCTCCATCACGGACGAGGCCCTGGTCCAGGCCGCCCAGCTGGCCGACCGCTACATCTCCGACCGCTTCCTGCCGGACAAGGCGATCGACCTGATCGACGAGGCCGGCTCCCGCATGCGCATCCGCCGGATGACCGCGCCGCCGGACCTCCGCGAGTTCGACGAGAAGATCGCCGACGTGCGCCGGGACAAGGAGTCCGCGATCGACTCGCAGGACTTCGAGAAGGCCGCCTCCCTCCGCGACAAGGAGAAGCAGCTCCTCGCCGCGAAGGCGAAGCGCGAGAAGGAGTGGAAGGCCGGCGACATGGACGTCGTCGCCGAGGTCGACGGCGAGCTCATCGCCGAGGTCCTGGCCACGGCCACCGGTATCCCGGTCTTCAAGCTCACGGAGGAGGAGTCCTCCCGCCTGCTGCGCATGGAGGACGAGCTGCACAAGCGCGTCATCGGCCAGAAGGACGCCATCAAGGCGCTCTCCCAGGCGATCCGACGCACGCGTGCGGGCCTCAAGGACCCGAAGCGCCCCGGCGGCTCGTTCATCTTCGCGGGCCCGTCCGGTGTCGGTAAGACGGAGCTGTCCAAGACGCTCGCCGAATTCCTCTTCGGTGACGAGGACGCGCTGATCTCCCTCGACATGTCGGAGTTCAGCGAGAAGCACACCGTCTCCCGGCTCTTCGGTTCCCCGCCCGGATACGTGGGTTACGAAGAGGGCGGCCAGCTCACCGAGAAGGTGCGCCGCAAGCCGTTCTCCGTCGTCCTCTTCGACGAGGTCGAGAAGGCCCACCCGGATATCTTCAACTCGCTGCTGCAGATCCTGGAGGACGGTCGCCTGACCGATTCCCAGGGCCGCGTGGTCGACTTCAAGAACACCGTCATCATCATGACGACGAACCTCGGCACCCGGGACATCTCCAAGGGCTTCAACCTGGGCTTCGCCGCCCAGGGCGACGTCAAGACCGGGTACGAGCGGATGAAGGCCAAGGTCAACGAAGAGCTCAAGCAGCACTTCCGGCCCGAGTTCCTCAACCGTGTCGACGACACGGTGGTCTTCCACCAGCTGACCGAGGAAGACATCATCCAGATCGTCGACCTGATGGTCGCCAAGGTGGACGAGCGTCTCCGCGACCGCGACATGGGCATCGAGCTCAGCTCCGAGGCCAAGTCGCTGCTGGCGAAGAAGGGCTACGACCCGATCCTGGGCGCCCGCCCGCTGCGCCGCACGATCCAGCGCGAGATCGAGGACATCCTCTCGGAGAAGATCCTCTTCGGTGAGCTGCGCCCCGGCCACATCGTGGTCGTCGGCACCGAGGGTGAGGGTGAAGAGAAGAAGTTCACCTTCCGCGGCGAGGAGAAGGCAGCCCTGCCGGACACCCCGCCGATCGAGTCCGCCACCGGTGGTGCGGGTCCGAACCTCTCGAAGGACGCGTAAGTGGTAGCTGCCCTTGAGGCAGCGTGAACAGCAGGGCCGGCCCCGGAACCGTTCGATCGGTTCCGGGGCCGGTTTTGTTTTGGGGTGGTCAGGTGATGATCTGCAGCCGGCCGCCGAAGTGCTCGGCGCCGAGGATTTTCAGCTTGCCGCCGAGAAGGGGGCTTCCCACCTCCAGCCGCAGCGTCCGCGCCTCTCGTAGAGGGGACAGGTCCAGCGATCCGTCCACCATCAGGCGCAGCAAGGCCAGGTTGGGGAAGATCTGGAGCATTTGTTCGTTCACCGTGGGATTGTCGAGGAGGCTGAGACCGAGATCGGTGACCTGTGGCAATTCCTCTCCCTCCGAGACGACGGCACCCAGGCCAGTGCTGTCCATAACCAGCCGCAGCGATGGAGATGTCAGTCCCGACAGCGCCGAGGTGTCCCCCAACCGGGGACAGCCAATAACGGACAGGTTCTCGACCTCCGGGTGGTCTCGAAGAAAGTCCAGGTCTCGCAGGGCGGGGTTCCCGCTCAGCCACAGCTCACGCACCTCACGTCCTTCCAGGCCCCGGCGTAGGTCGGCCGAGCTGTGGTACTCCTCGATCTGCAGTGATGCGATCGGCCCGAGGCGATGCAGTTCGGAAAGCTCTTCTGGGAGGGAGATGCGCAGCCGCATGTCATCGAGCTGCATCGCGGCGAGGACTTCCGTCGCGTATCGCCGAGTGTGCTGAACCCCCCAACTGCCGGCGACCAGCTTCCGGACTTTCTTCGAGCTGTGCTTCCCGTAGCGACTCAGCAGCGGAATAGCCGAGTCCCCCAGCCGGCCCAGAAGCGCCGTAACGAGGTACGCCTGATCGGTGTCCAGTCCGTCCGGCTCCGGGAGGATCGGCAGCACCTCCGGGCCCAGAGACGCCAGAAAGCCGACCTCCCGCCCATTACGTGGCGGCCCCAGCACCTGGAGCCCGCCCCACACCGCGTCATGCAGCTCGTCGTCCACATACGCCGAGCCGATCGCACACGCGGCGGCGAGCGTGCGGAGCGGCCATTCCGCCTCCGGATCGGATGCCTCGTCCGCCGCTGTCAGCAGCCCTGAGATGACCCGCCGGGCCTCGCTGCGCCCGCAGTGCCCGATCACGAGCCGGATGACGTCCTGCCACTGTTCCTCGGCCGCGTGGCCCAGCAATTCGTCCAGGCTGTCGTTGTCCTGGAATTCCTTCGCCGCGAGGTAGTCCTGGAACGTGCGATGAATGAATTGGATGGCATCCGTCGTCCGCTCCTGAAGCAGCCCGCTGCGGTTGAGCAGATGCGTCAGTACCTGGTCCGCCGAACCCTGCTCACGCACGTGCCGTAGGCCGCCCATGGCCAGCTCCAGCTGGCGTACAGCCTGGTCGCGGGAGAGTTCCACCCGGCCGTTGCGGACGAGCCACACGGCGATGCGCTGGAGCAGCTGCTGGCCGTCATTGACTGTGAGGGTGATGCCTTCCGGCTTGTGGATGCGGCGGTAGTCATCGCGGCTGCCGAGGAGCATGGCCAGCGCGGCGCGGTAGAGATCCCACCGGGTGCGGGGCAGCAGTCCGCTGCGGCGGCGGTGCAGGGCGCAGATGACGGCGCACAGCAGGGGCGTACGGGCCAGGTCGCGCAGAGTGGCGTTGCGCTCGAATTCCTGGGTGAGGTCGCGCGCCAGGGAATCGAGCCGGCTGCGTTGCCGCCGGGCGTGCGCCGCGTCGGTGAAGCGCCCGCACTCCAGCCGGGCGGCCTGATGCCAGGCGGCGACGAAGGCCTGGATGTCGGTGTCGCTCATCGGGAGCAGCAAGAGCTCTTCGAAGCCCTCCGACTCCAGCCAGAAATCCCCGACGGCGAGCGGCCGCACGGTGACCAGGCAGCGGGTCCCGGGGTGGAGCCGTAACAGCTCGGCAAGCCATCTGCGGGCGGGGGCGCGGTCGGGCTGGGGAAGCTCGTCCAGGCCGTCGACGAGCAGGAGGGCGCGGCCGGACTCCAGCGCGCGTCCGGCCCAGCCGCGCGGCGGGTCCTCCACGGGGAGCTGGGCGATGGTGGGCAGCCGGTCCGGGGTGGGCGTCACGGTGCCTTGTGCCGCGAGGCTGCGCATGGGGACGACGAAGGGGATCAGGCCGTTGAGCGCGCTCAGCTTCGCGGGCAGGGTGCGGCAGGCGGCGTGGGAGGCCAGCCACCACACCAGAGTGGTCTTCCCGGCGCCTGCCTCGCCGCGCAACACGGTCCGGGGTCTGGAGGCGAGGAGGTCCTCGACGCGCTGGGTCTCGGGGCGGACGTGCTCGCCGTCGAGGGCACGGCGAGGCGCCCTGGCCTCCAGGCTCAGATAGGCGGTGTCCAGGTCCCAGCTGTTCTCGTTGGTGCCGAGGTCGTCCAGGCCGAAGATCTCCAGGCGGCCGTAGCGGGCCTTGACCGCCTTGGCGTACCGCTCCTCGTAGGCGATGTCCTCGGGGAAGGGGGAGTGGATCTGCTCCAGTGCCGGGGCGTCCGGCCAGTGGTCCAGCAGGGCGGCTCTGAAGCCCGCGTCGTTCATGACCGAGGCCAGCGGGACGGCGTCGACGGAGGAGTGGTCCCAGCCCATCGGATCCTCGGCCGCGATGCCGACAAGGAGCTGACCGATGACGACCGGGCCGCCCGACAGTCCCGCCCATGGGGAGCCGTCCCCGTGGGACGAGGGCGGGTGGTGATCACTGCGGAGTACGTACCGGCCGCGTAATCGGCCCGACAGCGGCACGAGTGTGCCCGGGATCTGGACGGCTTCCAGCTCGTCGTCGCCGAAGCGCTGTACCTGGGGAAAGCCCAGCGCCTGACACCCGTGCACCGGCTCTCGGGTGACGATCTCGCCCCAGCGCAACGCGGCGAGGTCACCCTCGCGCGCGACGGCGTGCCGGGTCTTGAGGAGGGCGGCATCACAGCCGTCGGGGTGCCTCACCCACAGGACGTCACAGCTCACCGGCTGTCTCCCGTCCAGGGTGAGGATTGTGACCTCGGCCGGTTCGGGCCCTATGACGTGGGCGCTGGTCAGCACGAGTCGTGGGGTCAGCAGTACCCCGCTGCCCTGCTGCCGCCCCAGGACCGCCACGAGCCGGTCCTCCACCGAGCGCACGGGCATGGTGCCGCCCTAACGCTGCTGATCGGCGGAGCCGAACCGCGACACCCCCGCCGGGCGGTCGTTGCCGACCTTCCAGCCCTCGCCCGTGCGCCTGTCCTTCGGGGTCAGGGTGAAGGCGACCTTGTGGGTGCGGGTCGAGCCGCGGGACGCCTCCGCGTCCGCGCTGACGACCCAGGCCTTCACGCCGCCCTTGCCCTTGGCGTCCTTGCGGATCTCGACGGTGAACTCCATCGAGACCTCGCCGACGTCGAAGCCCAGGTCCCGGCCCGTGCCCCGGGCGGCGGCCTCGGTGAGGCCGGCGCGGACCGCTTCGACCGCGTCCGCCAGCTCGATGTCGTCGTTCATCGTGGTGCCCCCCGGCAGATGGGCCGCGCGTGCCGCGGCCGCTGCCCGGGAGCGTACCGCCGGGGCGGGCATCGGCCTGCGGGAACGAGCGGGGCTGTGACGTGAGTGAGCCCAAGGGGCTGCTGGTGCCATTGGTGCGTACGGAAACGCGGAATGGCGCCGGGACCTAGGTCCCAAAACCGGTATGGCCTTAAGTCCATTCGCGGTGATACGGCCCATAGGGCGTGGGTCACATACTGAGCCGGTTAGTAGAAATGCCGCCCCCCGAAATCCTTTATTTCCGCTCGACATGCCCCCGCACAAGGCGGAGATCACCCTGCTCCCCGCTACGGCATTCGCTAGTAGAGGCCGCCCTTGGCTGGGCGGCGAATGCGGGTTACCAAGGTATGGCGATCCCGGTCCGCAGCCGGGACCTATTCATGCCTGGAGGTTTCACATGTCGAAGCACACCACTTTCCGTAATTCCAGTAAGACCCGTCTCCGTGCCCGTACCGCCGTCGTCGTGGCTGTCGGTCTCGGTGCCTCGGTCGCGCTGGGCACCGGCGCGGCGCTCGCCGCGGACACGACCTCCGCTCAGGCACAGCTTCCGGCCTTCGCCTCCGTCGCGGCCCTGGACGACGCGCTGAACGCGCAGGCCGAGACGCAGCTGAAGGTCGCCGCCAAGGAGAAGGCGAAGGCCCAGCAGGACGCCGCGAAGCGCGCCGCCGACGCCCGTAAGAAGGCCGAGGCTTCCCGTAAGCAGGCCGAGGCCGCCCGTAAGAGCATCGACGCCTGGGTCGCGCCGGTCGCCAGCTACCAGGTCGGCCAGCCGTTCGGCAAGGCCGGCAGCATGTGGGCGAACAAGCACAGCGGCCAGGACCTGGTCGTCGGCACCGGTACGTCCGTGATGGCCGTGCACGGCGGTACGGTCGTGAAGGCCGGCCCGAACGGCGGCGGCGACGGCCCGGCGTACGGCAACGCCATTGTGATCAAGCACGACAACAACACCTACTCGCAGTACGCGCACCTCTCGCAGGTGAAGGTCTCGGTCGGCCAGACCGTGACCACCGGCCAGCAGATCGGTCTGTCGGGCTCCACCGGCAATTCGTCCGGCCCGCACCTGCACTTCGAGATCCGTACGACCCCGAACTACGGCACCGCCGTCGAGCCGGTGGCCTTCCTGAAGGCCCACGGCGGGAACCTCTGATCCAGGCGGATATTGCATAACCACACACTGCGGGGACCACGGGCCCCCGAGCCGGACACCACCGGCTCGGGGGCCCGTGCCGTGTCCGCCGAATATCCCGGTCGTACTCCGGGGATATCCCGGTCGTATGCCCGTCGCGGAAATCCCGCCGGAATTCTGGGGAAGCAGACCGGCGCCGCCCGTGCCTACGGTGTGGGGGAGGGACGCAGACCCCGGGAGCACACCATGATCAAGGGAATCGCCATCACCACCGTCTGGGTCCTCGACCAGGACCGGGCGAAGGAGTTCTACACGGACAAGCTCGGCCTCGAGGTCCGTACCGATATGACCATGGGCGGCGACAAGGGCATGCGCTGGCTCACGGTCGGCGCCCAGGACCAGCCCGACGTGGAGCTGACGCTGATGGTCCCCGGACCGCCCGTCATGGACGCCGAGTCGGGGGAGGCGCTGAAGGCGCTGGTCTCCAAGGGGATCCTGGGCGCGGGGGTGCTGAGCACCGACGACATCGGCCGCGACTACAAGACGTTCAAGGCCAAGGGCGTCGAGTTCCTGCAGGAGCCGCAGGTGCGCCCGTACGGCACCGAGGCGATCCTGCGGGACGACTCGGGCAACTGGTTCTCCCTGACCGAGCGCAGCGAGCGGCTGGACCTCGACAAGGACTGGGGCGAGTGCGTGGACCCGATGTAGCGGGTCCGACGCCGGGAGTGTCTAGTCCGGGACCTGGATGATCGGGAAGCTGCCGGTCGCCGTCGGTGACGACTCGGGCAGCCAGAGCACGGCGACCGCGCCTCCGTCGCCCTCCGCCGTCGGGTCCGCGTTGCGGAAGGTGAGGCGCGCGCCGAGGACGCGGGCCTGGCCGGCCGCGATGGTCAGACCCAGGCCGTGGCCCTTGCCCGCGCGGTCCTTGCTGCCCGTGCGGAAGCGGCTCGGGCCCTCCCGCAGCAGCTCCTCGGGGAAGCCGGGGCCGTGGTCGCGGACCCGCAGGACGCGGCCCTCGACCGTGACCTCGAAGGGTGCCTTGCCGTGCTTGGCGGCGTTGGCCAGCAGATTGCCGAGGATCCGCTCCAGGCGGCGCGGGTCGGTGGAGACGTAGGCGTCGCGGACGACCTTGACCGTCGCGTCCGGGGCCGCGGCCCGCACCCGTCGGAGCACGAACTCGCCGAGCTCGATCTCCTGCATCTCCGCCCGCTCCGCGAAGCCGTCCAGCCGGGCGACCTCCAGGACGTCCTCCACCAGCGTGCGCATGGCCTGGGCCCGGTCCCGTACGAGCTCGGTGGGGCGGCCCGGCGGCAGCAGCTCGGCCGCCGTGAGCAGGCCGGTGACGGGGGTGCGCAGCTCGTGCGCGATGTCGGCGGTGACGCGCCGCTCGGCCTCCAGCCGGTCCTGGAGGGCCTCGGCCATCCCGTCGACCGCGCGGGCGAGGTCGTCGGTCTCGTCGCGCACCCGGCCGCCGATGGCCTCGCGGACGCGGACGTCCGGGTCGCCGTCGGCGAGCTTGCGGGCGGCGGTCGCGGCCTTGCGCAGCCGTCGTGAGAGCTGGCCGCCCACGAGGATGCCCAGCGCGCAGCCGCCGAGAACGACGGAGACCGAGCCGACGATCAGCGCCTTGTCGAGGTCGTCGAGGATGTCGAAGCGGTCCTTGAACCGGGTGTGGATCGAGAGGACCTTGCCGTTGCGCAGCGGCACGGAGGCCCACACCTCGGGGGCGCCGTCGCCGGAGTCCTGGAGGTAGGTGGCGCGCAGCCCGATGTCGGCGGCGTCGCGCAGCTGCTTGGGCAGCGCGGGGTCGTCCAGCTTCGCGCGGAGCATCAGCCGGCCGGTGGTCTCGTAGAAGCGCTGGGCGACCTGGACCCGCTCGTCCATCACGTCGCGGCTGTTGTCGAGCATGGAGACGCGGGCCGCGTTGTGCACGACGAGGCTCAGCGCGACGGCCACCAGGGCGCCGACGCCGGCGATGGCCAGGCTGACCTTCCAGCGCAGCCCGCTGCGGAGGGCGAGCTTCACCACGGCGTGACCGTGGCCCCGGCCGCGGGAGCGGCGCACGCCGGATTGCAATCGAACACAGCTGCGACGGTGATCGTGCCGTGCGCGATCATGTCCTTCGCCATGCGGGGGTTCACCACCTGGCGCTCAGCCTCTGAGCTTGTAGCCGAAACCACGGACCGTCTCGATCCGGTCCTGGCCGATCTTGCCCCGCAGCCGCTGTACGTGCACGTCCACCACGCGGGTGTCCCCGCCCCAGCCGTAGTCCCAGACCCGCTCCAGCAGCCGGTCCCGGGAGAGCACGGTGCCGGGCGCGGCCGAGAACTCCAGCAGCAGCCGCATCTCGGTCGGGGTCAGCGCGACGGGCAGACCGGCCTTGCGGACCTCCATGCCCTCCGTGTCGACCTCCAGGTCACCGAAGCGCAGCACGCCGCCCTCGATGGTGTCGGGCGTCTCGGCCCCGGCGCTGCCGTTCGGCCCGCTGGCGTGGCCGAAGCGGCGCAGCACGGCCCGTATCCGGGCGACGAGCACGGCGCCGTCGAAGGGCTTGGTCACATAGTCGTCGGCGCCGGCCTCCAGGCCGAGCACGACGTCGATGGAGTCCGCGCGGGCGGAGAGCATGATCACGGGCACGGTGGACTCGTCACGGATCCGGCGGCACAGGCTCACGCCGTCCAGGCCCGGGACCATGACGTCCAGCAACGCGATGTCCGGCTGACGCTCCCGGAATCTCTCCAGCCCCGTCAGCCCGTCGGGTACCGCGGTCACCTCGAAGCCGTCGCGCTCCAGCGCCAGCTGGGTGGCCTCGCGGATGACGTCGTCGTCCTCGACGAAGAGCACATGCGTATCGCCCACGCCGCTCTCAGCCCTCCGTTCCTTCGCTCGGGAGATCGGCCTTGCCGTCGTTCCCCGTCTTGCTGTAGTCGGTGTGCGTGCGGCCGGTCTCGCGGAACTCCTTGCCCGACCAGTGGTACGTCACGACATCTTCGCCGGACGCGCAGCACACCGCGTCACCGGGGCCGTAGACCTGCTTGGTGACCCGGAGGTCGCGGCGGTCGATCTCGGCGTAGACGGGCGGCTGCTCGGCCACGAACACGTTCTCGTACCCGTCGCCCTTGGCACGGTACACATACGAACCGATGCCGATGCCGTCACCGCAGGTCAGAATGTTCACCACGAGGTCGGAACGGGGGCCGTCGGTCAGCTTCCCGTAGGTGATGTCGACCGGGTACTGGTTCTTCACACACGGCTTGAGGTTCTTCTTGATCTGGTCGCCGATCTTGGGATCGCCCTTGATCAGCTTGACGGCGTCGACCTTCTCCTGGGTGGGAGTGGCCGACGCCGGAGGCATACGGGTGGCTTTCGCCGCGGACTGGCTCTGGGCCGGTCCCTCTTTCCGTACGCCCTGACTGCTCGCGTCGCAGCCGGCAAGCAGAAGACCGGCGACGGCGGCCATTCCCGCGACCGCGCCGCCGGTGATCAGTGCCGGCTTGAGGGGAGCCGCCTTTTTCAGGCCGCGCACCGTTCCTGCCCCCGCTCGCTGCGTTCGAGGGCGTGGAAGTCCAGATCACGGCTCTCCAGCTCCTGGCGCAGTCGCGCCAGGGCCCGGTGCAGCGTGCTCTTGACCGTGCCGGTCGACATGCCGAGCGCCTCCGCGGTCTCCTCGGTGCTCATCTGCTCCCAGTGTCGCAGCACGACCACACTGCGCTGCTTGGGTGCCAGGACTCCGAGGATGTCCATCAGCAGGGCGCGATCGGCGTGCTGCTCGGTGCCGTCCTCGACGCGGGCGTCGGGGAGCTGCTCCGTGGGCACCTCGTCGAGCTTCCGGGCGCGCCACCACTCCGTACGAGTGTTGATCATGACACGTCGGAGGTAGGCGTCGGCCAGCGACTTGTCCGCTATGCCTTCCCAGCGGCCGTAGGTGCGCACCAGGGCGGTCTGGAGGAGGTCCTGCGCGTCGATGGGGTCCGGCACGAGACGGCGGGCGCTGCGCAGGAGGGCGTCCTGACGGTTGCGCACGTACTCTTCGAAGTCCAGAACCTTGCCGCTGCTGGCCATCTCGCAGCCTCCATTCCGCTTGCGTCCCCACGTCACGCTGGTGGTCCTCCAGCACGAGTAGGACGCTACGGAGACGCTGTTGCGGCGTGATGTGCAGCAGCCCTTCGACTGGTGCACAGCTACCCATAGGTTGTGTAACAGCGGGGAGGAAAGAGCGGCTCTGTCCGTTTCGCAGGGCGAAACGAACACACAGCGTCGAAACAAAGGCAACCGGCGGGGCTGCGGGTCCGGCTACGTCAGCGGCAGCCGGTAGGTCCCGTCGGCGAGCGGCTCGACCAGGCCGTCGGCGACGAGCCCGTCCAGCGCGCGGGCCCGCTGCACGGGCTCGTCCCACACCACGTCGAGCGCCGACTGCGGCACCGGCCCGACCGCCTCGCGCAGCACCGCCAGCAGCTTGCCGCGCACCTGCCGGTCCGTACCTGCGTAGGTCTGGCCGCGCCGCGGCGGGCCGTCGTGAGCGGGCGAACCGGCGGCCTTCCAGGCGCAGCGCCCGGCGATCGGGCAGCGGGTGCAGGAGGGGGTCCGGGCGGTGCAGACCAGCGCGCCCAGCTCCATCGTCGCGGCGGCCCAGCGCGCGGCGACCGGCTCCTCCTCGGGGAGCAGCGTGCGGGCGAGCTTGCGCTCGGCGGCCGTGGTGGCGTTCGGCGGGTACTGCGCACCGCTCACCGCTCGGGCGAAGACCCGGCGGACGTTGGTGTCGAGGACCGCGTGCCGCTGCCCGTAAGCGAAGGACGCCACGGCGGCCGCCGTGTACTCGCCGACGCCCGGCAGCGCCAGCAGCTTGGCGTGATCGCGCGGCACCTCGCCGTCGTGCCGCTCCGTGATCGCCGCCGCCGCGCCGTGCAGCCGCAGCGCGCGCCGGGGATAGCCGAGCCGGCCCCAGGCGCGCACCGCCTCACCGGGCGGCTCGGCGGCCAGGTCGGCGGGGCGCGGCCAGCGGGCGAGCCACTGCTCGTAGACCGGCAGGACCCGGCTGACGGGGGTCTGCTGGAGCATGAACTCGCTGACCATCACCCCCCACGGCCCGGCCTCCGGGCGGCGCCACGGCAGATCGCGGGCGTGCTCGTCGAACCAGTCGATGACGGGGGCGTGCAGGACGGTGGGCGTCTGGGGCATGGCAGTCATGGCGTCACCGATCCTGGCACGGGCGCGTACGACGGCGAAACGCGCCGGGCCCCGAACACCTGACTTTCGACAGGGGCGCGCCATGGACGGACGCTTGTACCGTCGAGCGGTGAGAGGCACGACGACCCCGCGGACGGGGCGGTTTCCGACGGTGGGCGGGCGGCTTTTGGCATCGGCGCGGGCCGTACCGGCCGGGCGGGTCCTGCGGGGCGCCCTGCTGTGGGCGGGGCTCGCCGTGCCCGCGCTCGGCACCGCCTGGCTCGGCCTGACCGAGCCGCAGTCCTGGTGGCGGCAGGCGGGCGCCCTGGGCGTGCTCGGCGTGGCCGCCGCCGTGTCGCGGGTACGGCCCGTGCTGGCTCTCCTCCTCGCCGCGGGCCTGGGTCTCGCCGCCTCGCCGTCCCTCTTCACGCTCTCGTACGGGCCCGCGCTGTCGGTCCTCGGCTATCTGCTGGGCCGTCGCTCGGCGGCGCCGCGCCCGGCCCAGCTGGCCTTCGCGGGAATCGCCGCGGTGGGTACCGCGCTCGTGCTCCTCCGGGGCGCCGATCCGGTGATCGAATGGCTGGTTCTGATCGGCACGCTGCTGTTCGGCGCGGTCTTCCCCTGGCTGACCGGCCGCTACCGGCGCCAGTACCGCGAGCTGGTGGCCGCGGGCTGGAGCCGTGCGGCCCAGCTGGAGCGCGAGCAGGAGATCGTCGCGGACCGCGCCCGGCTGCGTGAGCGGGCCCGCATCGCCCGCGACATGCACGACTCCCTCGGTCACGAGCTGAGTCTGATCGCCCTGCGGGCCGGCGCCCTCCAGGTCGCCCCCGGCCTCGACCCCGCCCACCGCACGGCGGCCGCGGACCTCCGCGAAGCGGCTGCCGCCGCGACGGACCGCCTGCACGACATCATCGGCGTCCTCCGCGACCCCGAACCCGGCCCGGGGCCCGGAACCGGTCCCACCCCGTCCACGGCCCCGCTCGTCCCGGCGGACGAGACGATCCCCGCCCTCGTCGAGCGGGCGGCGACCTCGGGCCTGCGTGTCCGCTTGCGCGCGACTTCCGGGGACGGCGGGGTGCCGGGGGCTGGGGCCGGTGCCCGGCAGGGCACTTCCGGTGCTCCGACCATGGCGGAGCGTGCCGCGTACCGGGTGGTGCAGGAGGCCCTGACCAACGCGGCCAAGCACGCGCCGGGCGCGGAGGTCGAGGTGACGGTCGAGCGTGGCCCGCACGAGACCGTGGTGACGGTCGTGAACGGCCCGGCGGCCCCGGACGGCCCGACGCCGGACGCAGCCCCCGCCGCGACGCCGTCAGGCACCGGGCTGATCGGTCTGCGGGAACGGGCCGCCCTCGCCGGAGGCGAGTGCGTCGCGGGGCCGCACGAGGGCGGCTTCCGGGTGGTGGCGCGGCTGCCTCACACGCCCGCCGGGGGCGGGGAGACCGCCGCCCTCGGCGACACGGGCGACGGCCACGCGTTCGCCCGGGCCCGCCGCGCGGCACGCCGACGCGTCGTCGTGCCCTTCGCCGTCGCGGGTGGCGCCGCCGCCCTGTTCGTGGCGGGCGCCTTCGGCTGGTACGCCTACATCAAGACGCACTCCGTGCTGACGCCCGCCGCCTACGCGGGACTGCGCGTCGGCGCGCCCTACGCGGACGTGGAGCCCGTCCTGCCGGATCTGACCGTCACCGATCCACCGGCCGATCGGGCCCCCGTGCCCCCGCCGCCCGGCGCGCAGTGCCGCTACTACCGGTCGACCGGCGAGCTCTTCGTCAGCGTCGACCACTTCCGGCTCTGCTTCCGCGACGGCCGCCTCGTGTCGAAGCACGCCGTCCCCCGGGCCGGAGGACCCGGTGTCGTACAGCGGGACGGCGTACAGCGGGAAGTCGTACAGCAGGAAGCGAAGGAGTCGGTGAGATGACGACGATCAGGGTGCTGATCGCGGACGACGAGACCATGATCCGGGCAGGCGTACGGGCCATCCTCGCCGCCGACCCGGGCATCGACGTGGTCGCCGAGGCGGCGGACGGCCGTGAGGCCGTCGAGGCGGTGCGCGCGCACCGGCCCGACGTGGCGCTCCTCGACATCCGGATGCCGCGCCTGGACGGGCTCGCCGCGTGCGAGGAGATCCGCCGCACCACCCCCGGCACGGCCGTCGCCATCCTCACCACCTTCTCCGAGGACGCGTACGTCTCCCGTGCTCTCGGCGGCGGGGCCACCGGATTCCTCCTCAAGTCCGGGGACCCGTACGAACTGATGGCCGGCGTCCGCGCCGTCGCCGACGGCGGCGCGTACCTCTCCCCGAAGGTGGCCCGGCACGTCATCGCCGAGCTGGGCGGCGAACGGCTGACGCGCGGCGCTGCCGCCCGCGCCCGGACCGCCGGGCTCACCGCACGCGAGCGGGACGTCCTCGCCCTGGTGGGGGCCGGGCTGTCCAACGCGGGCATCGCCCGGCGGCTGCACCTCGTCGAGGGCACGGTCAAGGGGTACGTGAGCGCGATCCTGAACCACCTGGAGGTCGGCAACCGCGTCCAGGCGGCGATCGTCGCCTACGAGGCCGGGCTGGTGACCGAGGGCTGACCGGCCACTCCCTCGGTCCCACCGCCCGGCCCCTGGCCGGTACCCGGCTGGTACCCCCGGGCCGATCGGGGTGGAATGGGGATCATGACCGAAACTCACTCCCGCCCCTCGCTGGAGCTCCTCGCCGCGCTCGACGCCCACACGACCATGACCCTGGCGTACACCGACGAGGACGGCCCGCAGGCGTGCGCCGTGCTCTACGCGCCCGCCGAGGAGTCCGCGCCCGCGCTGGTGTTCGTCACCTCCGCCACCACCCGGCACGGCCGTGCACTGAGCGGCGGCGAGACGCGTGTCGCCTTCACCGCCCAGCGCGACCACCAGGACTGGGTGACCCTGACCGGAATTCAGGGCCGGGGCGTCTGCCGCCGTCTGGAGGGCGCCGAGCGCGAGGCCGCGTGGCAGGCGTTCAGGACCCGCTTCCCGTACGTCGAGCAGACCGAGCAGCTCCGGCAGGCGATGGAGCGCGAGGACCTGTGGGAGCTGCGCCCCGACTGGCTGCGCCTGGTCGACAACGGTCAGGGCTTCGGCCACAAGACGGAGTGGCCGACCCCTGCCGGAGCCTGACGGCGCGTCCGGTCGGACGCGCCGGTCACCTGGGCAACCTGTGGCGCCCCTTGTCACCCTTTGACCAGGACGCTCCACGGGCCCGTTCCCGCCCGGGCCCGTTCCACCAGGGCCGTGCCCCGGCGCGTGAGCAGCCGGGCGCCCAGCAGTGCGACGGCGGCGCCGAGCGCGAGGCCCACCGCCACGTCGTGCGGATAGTGCACGCCCAGGAAGACCCGGGAGAAGGCGACCAGCACCGCCAACGGCAGCACCAGCCACGCCATCACCCGGCGGGCGACCGCGATCCCGGTGGCCAGGGCGGCCGCGAGGGTGGCGTGGTTGCTGGGGAACGACCAGTCGTCGGGCGCCGGGCAGGTGGCGAGGGACGCGGCGGCCCCGGACACCGCCCGGCACGGCCTGACCTCCTCGACGAGGCTCTTCACCACCTCGCTCACGGCGTACGCGACCGCCGTGGTGACCGGTACGAGTGCCGCGAGCGCCACCCCGCGCGCCCCGCCACGCCTGGCCCGCCACCAGATGCCGACGGCCACCGCCATCAGCAACAACAGTCCGGCCTCCGTGCCGACTTCCGCGAGGGAGTGGACCCACTCCGGGGTGCTGCGGGCGTGCTCGGTGATATCGCGATAGAGATCGTCGTCCATGGTGGGGACGTTATGAACGACGGGGGACCCGGCACATCGGCCCATCGGCAGGGCCATCACCTGACCTTCGTCGGGTGGCGCGGCCGTTCTCCGCTGTGCGGGGGGCGCCGATGCGCGTATGGCGGTGCGCGGAACCGGGTAGATGATGAGAAAAGTCTGCACTCCTACGGCGGGTACTGGCTGGTGCCCTGGCCGATCTCTCGTAGAGTCTTCGCGTGGGATCTCTGCGCAATCCGATCGGGCCGCTTCCCTCCTCCATCTACTGGCGGCGGAGGGCAGTTGCGCTTGGCCTGCTCGGCCTTCTCGTGCTGCTGGTGCTGTGGGCCGTCCTCGGAGGTGGTGGCGGCTCCGACGGCGACCGGTCCAATGGGTCGAACGGCAAGGGTCCCGGCGACACCACCATCACGCCCGGACCCACCCCCTCGGGGCCGCATATCAGCCAACGGCCGGGTGGCCGCGATGAATCGGGCAACGGCGGATCCGGCGGCGGCGACCACGGCGGAGCGGGAAGTTCCGGCAGTGCCGGCACGGGCACCGGCGGCGGCGCGGGAGGCCCCGGGGGTTCCGGAGGCTCCGGTGGCGGCGGTGGACTGGGCACCGGCGACGGCAAGGCCGTTCCGGCCGGCTCCAACCTGCCCGACTGTGCGTCAGGATCCGTACAGGTGAGCGTGCGCAGCGTGAAGGACGCCTACAAGCCCGACGAGAAGCCGAAGTTCGAGTTCGTCGTGAAGAACACCGGCAACTCCGCCTGCAAGGTCGACTTCGGATCGGCCGCGGCCAACCTCAAGATTGTGAAGTCCGAGGGCAGCGACCACGTCTGGGCGTCCGATGACTGCGCCAGGAGCGGTGCGCCCGTGCTGCTGGAGCTCCCCGGGTCGGGCGAGATCAAGAGCACGCTGGAGTGGGACCGCAAGCGCAGCGCCCCGCGCTGCGCGACGCCGTCCGGCTCCCCGACCGCCGAACCCGGTACCTACAAGGTCGAGGTCAAGATCGCGGGGGTCACCGAGACGGTGAACTTCACGCTGGAGAAAGCCTGATCGGAAAGGCTGACAGGAATGCCTGATCGGAAGGCGTGATCCAAGGCGCGGACAGACGACTACGGCCGGGCCCCTCGCGAAGAGGGGCCCGGCCGTAGTCGTCGGACGAAGCGAACGGTCCGGACGCGACCGCTATACGTACCGCTCGAGGATCGAGGACTCGGCGAGCCGGGACAGCCCCTCGCGGACCGAGCGGGCGCGGGCCTCGCCGACGCCGTCGACCGTCTGGAGGTCGTCCACGCTCGCGGCGAGCAGCTTCTGGAGCCCGCCGAAGTGCTCGACGAGCCGGTCGATGATCGCACCGGGCAGCCGCGGCACCTTGGCCAGCAGACGGTAGCCGCGCGGGGAGACCGCGGAGTCCAGCGTCTCGGGGGAGCCGCTGTAACCCAGGGCACGCGCGACGATGGGCAGTTCGAGCAGCTCGGCGTGGCTGAGGGAGTCCAGCTCGGAGAGCGCCTCCGGGACCGTGCGGGTGCGCTTGGCGGTCGGCTCCGGGACGTAGTCCCGCACGACCAGGTCGCGCTCCGGCTCGACGCCCGCGATCAACTCCTCCAGCTGGAGCGAGAGCAGACGGCCGTCGGTGCCCAGCTCGATCACATACTCCGCGATCTCCGTGGCGATACGGCGGACCAGCTCCAGCCGCTGGGAGACCGCCGTGACATCGCGGACGGTGACCAGATCCTCGATCTCCAGAGCGGAGAGCGTGCCGGCCACCTCGTCGAGACGGAGCTTGTAGCGCTCCAGGGTGGCCAGCGCCTGGTTGGCGCGGGAGAGGATCGCGCCCGACTCCTCCAGGACCCGGCGCTCACCGCCCACGTACAGCGCGATCAGCCGCATCGACTGGCTGACGGAGATGACGGGGTAACCGCACTGGATGGACACGCGCTGCGCGGTGCGGTGCCGGGTGCCGGTCTCCTCGGTGGGGATCGAGGCATCGGGGACGAGCTGCACGCCCGCCCGCACGATCTTGGTGATGTCCTTGTCGACGATCAGCGCGCCGTCCAGCTTGCACAGCTCGCGCAGCCGGGTGGCGGAGAACTCCACATCGAGGACGAATCCGCCCGTACACATCGATTCGACGGTCTTGTCCATGCCCAGGACGAGGAGCCCGCCGGTATTGCCGCGAAGGATGCGCTCCAGGCCGTCCCGAAGAGCCGTGCCGGGCGCGACGGCGCTCAGCGAAGCGCGCATCAGACCGTCAGCACCGGAGCTTCCCCCGGCCTTGCCGGGGCCCGATGCCCGGTCGTTGGCTGCCACTGCACTCCTCCGGTCGCAAGGTCATCGGTGCCGCAGGCCGCCCTGGCTGTCGCGTACGTGCGTACGTACGGGCGAGACCAGGGCAAAGTCTACTGGCGCCCAGCCTATTAGAGAGGGCTCCTCCGGTCAGGCGTCCGCATCGGCCTCCCGCCGGCTCTCCCGGCGTACCCGCTTGGGCAGCACCCGAAGCGCATCACCTATGTCCGCGACCTCCAAAACCTTCATACCGGCCGGGATCTTCCCCGGGTCGGAGGGCACGAGGGCGTGGGTGAAACCGAGGCGGGCGGCTTCGGCCAGGCGGCGCTGCACGCCCGTGACACGCCGGACCTCGCCCGCGAGCCCCACCTCACCGATGGCCACCAGGTTCTTCGGCAGCGGGGAGTCGCTGGCGGCGCTGGCCAGGGCGAGCGCGATGGCGAGGTCGGCGGCGGGCTCGGAGAGCTTCACACCGCCGACGGTGGCGCTGTAGATGTCGCGCTTGCCGAGGGCGCTGATCCGGCCGCGCTGCTCCAGCACGGCCAGCATCATCGACACCCGCGAGGTCTCCAGACCGGAGGTGGTGCGGCGGGGCGAGGGGATCTGCGAGTCGACCGTCAGGGCCTGCACCTCGGCCACCAGCGGGCGGCGGCCCTCCAGGGTGACCGTCAGGCAGGTGCCGGGAACGGGCTCGGCGCGCCGGGTCAGGAAGAGCCCGCTGGGGTCGGCGAGGCCGGTGATGCCCTCGTCGTGCAGCTCGAAGCAGCCGACCTCGTCGGTGGCGCCGTAGCGGTTCTTCACGCCGCGGACCAGGCGCAGCCGGGCGTGCCGGTCGCCCTCGAAGCTCAGCACGACATCGACCAGGTGCTCCAGCAGCCGGGGACCCGCGATCGCGCCGTCCTTGGTCACATGGCCGACCAGGAGGGTGGCCATGCCGCGCTCCTTGGAGGCCCGGATCAGGGCACCCGCCACCTCGCGCACCTGAGCCATCCCGCCCGGCGCGCCGTCGATCTCGGGGGAGGCCACGGTCTGCACCGAGTCCATGATCAGGAGGGAGGGCTTCACGGAGTCGAGATGGCCGAGGACGGCGGACAGATCGGTCTCGGCGGCGAGATAGAGGTGGTCGGAGAGCGCGCCGATGCGGTCGGCGCGCATCCGCACCTGGCTCGCGGACTCCTCGCCCGTCACATACAGCGTGCGGTGCTCGTCGGACGCGGCCTTCGCCGCGACGTCCAGCAGCAGGGTGGACTTGCCGACGCCGGGCTCGCCCGCGAGCAGCACCACCGCGCCGGGCACCAGCCCGCCGCCCAGCACGCGGTCCAGCTCGTCCACTCCGGTGCTGCGCGCGGTGGCCTGCCGGCCGTCGACCTGGCCGATGGGCAGCGCGGCGGAGGTCACCCGGCCGGGCGCCGTCGTGCGCACGGCGGGCGCGCCGTACTCCTCGACCGTGCCCCACGCCTGGCACTCCGGGCAGCGGCCGAGCCACTTGGCAGTGGTCCAGCCGCACTCGGTGCAGCGGTAGGAGGGCCGGTCCTTGGCGGACGAGCGAGCGGTACGGGCAGCCATGGGGTCACCGTAGCGGTGCCCACTGACAGGCCCCCGGCGGTGCCCCGACAGTGCTTCCGACAGGACGGACGCAGCCGATCGCCACCCCGACCCACCCCGGGCCTCTCCCACTCCGGCACTCCGGCCGGAACGTACAGTTCCTGTCCCCCTTCGAGGGAGATGGTCACCCGAACGGGTTAAACCTGTGCGAGCAGGACGAGGGAGGGTGCGTCATCCGCCTACCGTCGCCGGGATGACAAGCAGCGGCCCCGAGCACCCTACGTACGCCACCGGCGCGTTTCATCCACACCGCCGTGCGCCGCGCGCGGTCGACGACACCCTCGTGCAGCGGCCGCCCGTGCGGTACGAGCCGTTCCTGGACGGGTTGTTCACCTACTGCCTGTCCGTGCTGTGCGAGCACGACTCCGCCACCTCCGTGCTCGGCGAGGCGCTCGCCCTCGCCGAGCGGCGCGCCGACCGGGCCCCCGCCGACGAGGAGATGCGCCGCCCCTGGATGTACGCCCTGGCGCGCTGGGCCTGTCTGCGCAGGCTCGCGGAGCGCGGCGCCAAGGTCGCCGACCCCGTCCCGACGGGGTCCCTGGCCGCCCACCGCCGCGCGGAGCTGTCCCTGCTGGCCTGGCCGGAGGCCGCCGGCACCACCCCCGAGCAGCGCGAGGCCCTCGAACTGGCCGTCCGCCACGGCCTCACCCCCCACGAGGTCGGCGTGGTGCTGCGGCTGGACCCCGACGCGACCCGGGCACTGCTGTCCAGTGCCGCGTGCGAGGTGGAGCGCACCCGGACCGCGCTGGCCGTCGTGGAGTCCGGCCGCTGCCCGGTCGTCGCGCGGTTCGCGGGTGACACGGAGATGCTGCTGGGGGCCGCGCTGCGGCGTGAGCTCGTGCGACACGTCGACGACTGCGCCGACTGCCGGCGGACGGCCGAGCGGGCCAACGCGGGCGACCCCTGGCCGGGGACGTCGGCGTCCACCGCCGCGCTGCCCGTGCTCGAGGCACCGCGCGCGGCGGCGCACGCCGCCATGCTGTGCGCCCTGGCCGCACGCCCGCAGCGCGCGGCGCCGGCGGGGGTGATGCCCCGGTTCGACCGCAAGGGCTTCCCGCTGGCCCCCAAGGACCGGGCCGCGCGGCGCGGCAGGCTGCGCAGCAGAGCCGTGACGACGACGGTCGTCGCGACGGTCGTGGCCGCCCCCGTGCTGGCCCTGTGGGCCGCCTACCGAGGGGGGCCGGTCATCGGGGAGGGGCAGGACACGGCGTCGGTCTCCGCCCGGGAGACGGACGGGCTCGGCCGGATCCCGTACGAGGAGGTCGGCCGGTCCCACACCTCCACCGACGCGCGTTCGGCCGTGCGCCGCCGGGCCTCCGACGTCTCGGTCGCGGTGCTCGGCCCGGACGGCAGACCCGTGCCGGTGGCGGCCGCCGCCACGGCATCGCCCGCCCCGGGCGACAGCACCCGGCCGCTGCCGGCCCCGTCCGGACCGGGCCACGGCCCCGGTCGGCTGACGGTCGAGGCGCAGCCCAGCGGGGCCACCACGCTGATCACGCTGACCGCCGACGGCGGGCAGCCGGTGCGCTGGTCGATGACGACCGACGCGCCGTGGCTGCGGCTGAACCGGGTGGGCGGCGTCCTCACCCCGGGCCAGTCGGTGACCGTCACGGTCTATGTCGACCAGGACCGGGAGCCGGTGGGGCACTGGACGGCGCGGGTGGCCGTCGCGCCGGGCGGTTCCGTGGTGACGATCGAGGGGCGCGGCGCCGCCCCCGAGCCGACCCCCGCCGCGACCCAGCCGCCCGCGACCCCGACCGCCCCGCCCCCGGCGCCGTCCCCGAGCGCCACGAACTGACCTGCGGTCCGCTGGGTGGGCCTATCGGCGGTTCACGTCGTGATGTGACCGGCGAGCCGTCCCGCGAGCGCGAACCGCGTCAGCGGCGGTCCGGCAGCTTCGCCGTCCGCCCGCCGTCCGCCGGGTGCGGAGCCATCGGCAGCAGGGAGGACAGCCGCTCCTCGCACAGCTCCACCAGCCGCGCGTACCCCTTCTTGCCCATCAGCTCGGTCAGCTCCGGCGCGTAGCTCACGTACACCGGGTCGCCCGCGCCGTGCGCGGACGTCGCCGACGTGCACCACCAGTGCAGGTCGTGGCCGCCCGGGCCCCAGCCGCGGCGGTCGTACTCGCCGATCGTGACCTGGAGCACCTGCGTGTCGTCCGGCCGGTCGATCCAGTCGTACGTACGCCGGATCGGCAGCTGCCAGCACACGTCCGGCTTGGTCTCCAGCGGCTCGCGGCCCTCCTTCAGGGCGAGGATGTGCAGCGAGCACCCCGCGCCGCCCGCGAAGCCCGGCCGGTTCTGGAAGATGCACGAGCCGTTCCAGCGCCGGGTCTGCCGCTCGCCGTCGTCCTCGTCGAGCTGCGTCCAACCACTGTCGGTGCCCACGTCGTGGAACTGCCAGATGTCCGGCGTCAGCCGCGCCACATGGCCCGCGACCCGCTTCTCGTCGTCCTCGTCGGAGAAGTGCGCGCCCAGCGAGCAGCAGCCGTCGGCCGCCCGCCCCGCCTGGATGCCCTGGCAGCCGCTGCCGAAGATGCAGCTCCAGCGAGAGGTGAGCCAGGTCAGATCGCACCGGAAGAGCTGCTCGTCGTCCGCCGGGTCGGGGAATTCGACCCAGGCACGGGCGAAATCAAGCCCCACCTCGTCCGAGATCTCGGCCTTCACATCGATGACCTTGGTCTTCTTGGAGGCTTTGTCCTGCGCTTTGCCCTGCTTCGCCTTCTTCGTCTTCGCCACCCCTCAAGCCTAAGCGCCCCGAGAGCGGCAGTAGCGTTCACGCCATGAGACTCGGTGTCCTCGACGTGGGCTCGAATACGGTCCACCTGCTGGTGGTGGACGCGCATCCGGGCGCCCGCCCCCTGCCCGCCCACTCGCACAAGACCGAGCTGCGGCTCGCCGAACTCCTCGACGACCACGGCGCGATCAGCGACGCCGGGATAGACCGCCTGATCGCCGTCATCCAGGACGCCCTGCAGGCCGCCGAGGACAAGGGCGTCGAGGAGGTCCTGCCGTTCGCCACCTCCGCGGTCCGCGAGGCGCCCAACGCCGACGCCGTCCTCGCACGCGTGACGAAGGAGACCGGCATCACGCTGCCCGTCATGACCGGCGACGAGGAGGCCCGCCTGACCTTCCTCGCCGCCCGCCGCTGGTTCGGCTGGTCGTCGGGCAAACTCCTCGTCCTCGACATCGGCGGCGGCTCCCTGGAGATAGCGCTGGGCCTGGACGAGGAGCCCGACGCGGCCGTCTCGCTGCCGCTGGGCGCCGGCCGGCTGACGGCCGGCTGGCTCCCGGGCGACCCGCCGGACCCCACCGACGTCCGCGCGCTGCGCCGCCACGTACGGGCCCAGATCGCCCGCATCGTCGGCGATTTCTCCCGCCGCGGCGCCCCCGACCACATCGTCGCCACCTCGAAGACCTTCAAACAGCTCGCCCGCATCGCCGGCGCCGCCCGCTCCACCGAGGGCCTCTACGTCAAGCGCACGCTGAGCCGCCGCGCCCTGGAGCAGTGGGTGCCCAAGCTCGCCTCGATGACCGTCGAACAGCGCGCCGCGCTGCCCGGCGTGTCGGAGGGCCGGGCGCCCCAGCTGCTGGCGGGCGCGCTCGTCGCCGAGGCGGCGATGGACCTGTTCGGAGTGGAAGAGCTGGTGCTCTGCCCGTGGGCGTTGCGCGAAGGAGTGATCCTCCGGCGGCTGGACCACCTGCCCGTCCCGTGAGAGGCGGTCGTACGCTGTTCCCCGTGACAGAGCCAGTGGTGCGCATCCCGGATGCGAAGGTCGCGCTGTCCACGGCCTCGGTCTATCCCGAGTCGACGGCGACGGCCTTCGAGATCGCCGCCCGCGTCGGGTACGACGGTGTCGAGGTCATGGTCTGGACCGACCCGGTCAGCCAGGACATCGAGGCGCTGCGCCGCCTCTCCGACTACCACCAGGTCCCGATCCTGGCCGTCCACGCGCCCTGTCTGCTGATCACCCAGCGCGTCTGGTCGACGGACCCGTGGGTCAAGCTCCAGCGCGCCCGGGCCGCTGCCGAGAAGCTGGGCGCCACCACCGTGGTCGTCCACCCGCCGTTCCGCTGGCAGCGCTCGTACGCCCGTGACTTCGTGCGCGGGATCTGGCGGATGGCGGACGAGACCGACGTCCGCTTCGCCGTCGAGAACATGTACCCCTGGCGCTACCGCGACCGCGAGATGCTCGCCTACGCGCCCGACTGGGACGTCACCAAGGACGACTACCGCCACTTCACCGTCGACCTCTCGCACACGTCCACCGCCCGCACGGACGCCCTCCAGATGATCGACCGGATGGGCGACCGGCTCGCCCACGTCCACCTCGCCGACGGCAACGGCTCCGCCAAGGACGAGCATCTGGTGCCCGGCCGAGGCAAGCAGCCCTGCGCCGAGCTGCTGGAACGGCTCGCGGTCAGCGGCTTCGACGGGCACGTGGTGATCGAGGTCAACACCCGCCGCGCGATGTCCAGCGCGGAGCGCGAGGCCGACCTCGCCGAGGCCCTGGCCTTCACCCGCTTGCACCTCGCCTCCCCGACCCGCGTGCCCCGCCTGTGAGCGACGCGCGGGAGGGCGCCCCGAGGAAGCGCGGCAGACCCGCCCGTACGGACGCGGGCGACGGCCCCGGCGCCCGCGAGCGGATCCTCACCGCCGCCCGCGCCGAGTTCGCCGAGCACGGCTACGACAAGGCGTCCATCCGGGGCATCGCCAAGGGCGCGGGCGTCGACCCGGCGCTCGTCCACCACTACTTCGGCCCGAAGGAGAAGATCTTCGGCGCGGCCGTCGAGGTGGCCTTCGCGCCCGCGCTCCAGGCGAAGGACATCGCCGCGGTCGGCGGGCTGGACACCATCGGGGAGCGGCTGACCCGCTACATCCTCGGCGTGTGGGAGGACCCCGTCACCCGGGAGCCGCTCCTCGCGATCGTCCGGTCCGCAGTGGCCAACGAGACCGCCGCCGCCGTCTTCCGCGACCTCGTCACGGTCCGGCTGACGGCCCGCGTCGCGGTCGAGCTGGACGTCCCGGAGCCACGGCTGCGCTCGGAGCTCGCCGCGGCCCAGCTGGTGGGCGTCACCCTGCTGCGCCATGTGATCAAGGTGGAGCCGCTGGCCTCGGCGGACCTCGAGGAGGTCATCGCCATGGTGGCCCCGGTCGTCCAGCGCCATCTGACCGAGGGCTGAGCGCGGCCACGGCCACGGCCCCAGACCACCGGCCGGCCGGTGGCGCCCGCCCGCGGCCTGAGCTCTGTGTCTCATATCCCGGAGATCCTGTCCGGATCTTGGATCACGGGCGTAGGCTCGGAAGACGCCGACCCGGCGCCGGCGATGCCGCGCGCCGACGCACTTCGAGGAGTGGAGCAGGATGCCCGAGCTGAGGTCCCGCACCGTCACCCACGGCCGCAACATGGCGGGTGCCCGAGCCCTCATGCGGGCGTCGGGCGTAGCGAGCGAGGACATCGGCAAGCCGATCATCGCGGTCGCCAACTCCTTCACCGAGTTCGTCCCCGGCCACACCCACCTCGCCCCGGTCGGCCGGATCGTCTCCGACGCGATCCTGGCGGCGGGCGCGGTGCCCCGCGAGTTCAACACGATCGCGGTCGACGACGGCATCGCCATGGGCCACGCCGGCATGCTCTACAGCCTGCCCTCCCGCGACCTGATCGCCGACTCCGTCGAGTACATGGTCGAGGCGCACTGCGCCGACGCGCTGATCTGCATCTCCAACTGCGACAAGATCACGCCCGGCATGCTGATGGCCGCCCTGCGCCTCAACATCCCCGTCGTCTTCGTCTCCGGCGGCCCGATGGAGGCCGGCCAGGCCACCCTCGTCGACGGCACGGTCCGCAAGCTCGACCTGATCAACGCCATCGTGGACGCGGTCGACGAGAACGTCTCCGACGAGGACGTCCTGCGCATCGAGGAGAACGCCTGCCCGACCTGCGGCTCCTGTTCCGGCATGTTCACGGCCAACTCCATGAACTGCCTGACCGAGGCCATCGGCCTCTCCCTCCCGGGCAACGGCTCCGTCCTCGCCACCCACACCGCCCGCAAGGCGCTGTACGAGAACGCCGCCCGCACGGTCGTCGAGATCACCAAGCGCTACTACGAGCAGGACGACGCGTCGGTCCTGCCGCGCAACATCGCCACCCGCGCCGCCTTCGACAACGCCATGGCCCTCGACATCGCCATGGGCGGCTCGACCAACACGATCCTGCACCTGCTCGCCGCCGCCCAGGAGGCCGGGCTCGACTACGACCTCAAGGACATCGACGCGGTCTCGCGCCGGGTGCCCTGCCTCGCCAAGGTCGCGCCCAACGTCGCTCCCGGCGGCACGTACTACATGGAGGACGTGCACCGCGCCGGCGGCATCCCCGCGATCCTCGGCGAGCTCTACCGCGCCGGCCTGCTGAACGAGGACGTGCACACCGTCCACTCGTCCGGCATCAAGGACTGGCTCGGCACCTGGGACGTGCGCGGCGGCTCGCCCTCGGCCGAGGCCGTCGAGCTGTGGCACGCCGCACCCGGCTGTGTCCGCTCCGCGACCGCCTTCTCGCAGTCCGAGCGCTGGGACTCCCTGGACACCGACGCCGCCGGCGGCTGCATCCGCGACGCGGAGCACGCCTACTCCAAGGACGGCGGACTCGCCGTCCTCAAGGGCAACCTGGCCGTCGACGGCTGTGTCGTGAAGACGGCCGGCGTCGACGAGTCGATCTGGACGTTCGAGGGCCCGGCCGTTGTCTGCGAGTCCCAGGAGGACGCCGTCGACAAGATCCTCCGCAAGGAGATCAAGGAGGGCGACGTCGTCGTCATCCGCTACGAGGGTCCCAAGGGCGGCCCCGGCATGCAGGAGATGCTGTACCCGACGTCCTTCCTCAAGGGCCGCGGCCTCGGCAAGTCCTGCGCCCTGATCACCGACGGCCGCTTCTCCGGTGGCACCTCGGGCCTGTCCATCGGCCACGCCTCGCCCGAGGCGGCCTCCGGCGGCACGATCGCCCTGGTCGCCGACGGCGACCGGATCCGCATCGACATCCCGGCCCGCTCGATCGAACTCCTCGTCGACGACGAGGAGCTGACGGCCCGCCGCGAGGCACTCGGCGGCAGGTACGCCCCGAAGAACCGCGAGCGCCAGGTCTCGGCGGCGCTGCGGGCCTACGCGGCCATGGCCACCAGCGCGGACAAGGGCGCCGTCCGAGACGTCTCCCGACTGGGCTAGCCGGTCCCCCCGGCCGGAAGCTCCGCGGCCCCGAGCCCCGCTACCGCCACCGGGACGGTGACCCCGCGTCCACCGCGAACACCGTCCCGTCCGGCGCCGCGCCGAACACCTTCCCGTCCGCCGCGACCGGCGCCGGGAGCAGCTCCAGATAACCCCGCCCGGCCCTGGCCAGGCGGGGTGACGTCTGTCCGAGCAGCGTGCCGTGCACGGTGTCCACGGCCAGCAGCCGCCCGTCGGCCGCCGAGAAGTACAGCCGGTCGTCGGCGGCGACGAGCGCCGACGCGTTGGCGACGGAGGTGTCCAGCCGCCACAGCCGGGCCGAGGGTTTCGATCCCACGGTGGTGGTGAAGGCGGTGAGCCCGCCGTCCGAGGACAGCACATAGACCGAACCGCCGTGCGCGACGACGCTCGTGGCGGCCACCGGCGTACCGAGCGGGACCCGGCGCTCGCGCTTGGCGGCAGGGTCATAGCTGACGACCGCGGAAATCCGCGTGTCGGCTTCGGCGGCACTGAGATGGAGGACGCCGCCCGGGCCGGCCCCCACGGCGGTCAGATTGCCGTCGGCCGTCCGCTGCCACAGCGTCGTGCCGCGCACCGGGTCGAGCGCGACGATCCGCGTGCGCCGCCCGTCGGGCGACGGGGTGACGGCATAGGCGGGCCCGGTCCCGTACGAGGAGAAGACGGGCTTGGAGTGACCGGGCAGCCCGTGGCGCCACCGCTCCTTGTTCGTGGCCCCGTCGACGGCGGTGACCACTCCGTCCGCCGCGACCAGCAGCACGGTGTCGCCCGCGTGGTACACCCGGCCCCGGAACGCCGACACGTCCCGCGTCCAGCGCGGCTCGCCCGACGCCGGATCGAGCGCCGACAGCCGCCGCCCGTCCGGCGCCAGCACGTGCACCAGCCCACCGGAGACGACGGGCGCGCTCGGCGCGCCGTCACCGGGCCGCGCCGACCCGCCCGCCACCTCCCGTCGCCAGGCCACCTCGCCGTCACCGGGCCGGATCCGGGCCGCCGACACTCCGCGCGCGGAGCAGTACAGGGCCGACTTCCCGTATGCACAGAACCCGGCCCGCACCTCACCGTCCCCCGCCGCGTCCTCGCGCACGGACGTCTCCCACGGCTGCCAGACGGCACCCATCGGCGTGGGGCGGGCTTCCGACGGCCGGTGCAGCCCGTCCACCTCGCGCAGCGCCCAGTACCCGCCGACGGCGGCCAGTGTCACGACGGCCATGGCAGCGGCGGCGATCCACCGGTTCCGCCGGCGGAACCGGGCCTGGCGGGGGAGCGGCGCTTCGGCGGACTCCGCGGAATCGATGGGCCCGGCGGGCCCTGCGGCCGGGACGGGGGTGCTGTTCCGCTGTTCAGGGACCTGGGGCGGCAACGGCGTGGGGGTAATAGAGGGGGAAGAAGGGGACGCGTGCGGCAGCATGGCCATGATTGCGTCGGGCGTCGGCCGGTCGGCGGGCTCCTTCGCCAGGCACGCGAGAATCAGCGGAACGAGATCCTCCGGCACACCGGCCAGCTCCGGCTCGTTGTGCACCACCTGGTAGGCGACGATGTACGGGCTCTCCGACTCGAACGGCCCCCGCCCCGTCGCCGCGTGGACCAGCAGCGAGGCCAGCGCGAACACATCCGCCGCGGGCCCGACCTCCCGCGGCCGCTGGAACTGCTCGGGCGCCATGAACGGCGGGGTCCCGATCAGCTTCCCGGTCTCGGTGCGCAATTCACTGTCGTACGGCCGGGAGATACCGAAGTCGATCACCTTCGGCCCGTCCTCGGCGAGCAGCACATTGCTCGGCTTGAGATCGCGGTGCACGACGCCCGCGCGATGGATGTCGCGCAGCGCCTCCGCGAGCCCCGCCGCCAGCCGGCGCACCTCGTCGGGGCTCAACGGTCCGTTCCGCTTCACCCGCTCGGCCAGGGTGGGCCCGGGAATGCAGAGGGTGGCCATCCAGGGGCGCTCGTCGTCCGGATCCGCGTCCACGACCGGCGCGGTGAACGCTCCGCTCACCCGTCGGGCGGCCGCGACCTCCTGCCGGAACCGCGCTCTGAACTCCGGATCCACCGCGTACTCGGCGTGCACCACCTTGACCGCGAGAGGCAGCCCCGACGCGGAACGCGCCAGGTGCACCACGCCCATGCCACCGGAGCCGAGACGCCCTTCCAACCGGTACCGGCCGGCATACTCCGGCTCCTCCGCTTCCGGGCCCGTCCCGGACATGCGCAGCGGCGGCATTCCCCCACCCCCGTTGTATTACGGCCGCGTCAGGCGGCGTGCCGGAGCCTAGTCGATGGCACCTCACAGACCCGGAAGCCATGCCGAGCCGTGTTGCTAGCCTGCACATGACATACGGGCGGACCCAGTTTCCGACGACTTTCCGACGACATTCGACGCGCGCACGGGGGAGGGCCGGATGGCCACCGAGGAATTCACCGAGACCAGCGGCAACGACGAGAGCGCGGAGCTCTCGGTGCAGGCCGCCGCGGCCGTGGCCTACTACCCGCTCGCCCCGGGCTACCAGGTCAACGTCCGCCGCGGCCCGAGCTCGACCAGCCAACTCATCAAGGTCCTCCCGCAGGGCTCCAGCGTGCCGATCCGCTGCCAGACCCGCGGCGAGACGGTCTCCGGCCCGTGCGGCACCACGGACATCTGGGACAGCATCGCGCCGGGACAGTACGTGTCGGACGCCTATGTGAAGACCGGCAGCAGCGGCTTCGTCGCGGTCCGCTGCTCGGGCTGACGGCTCCGGCTCCGATCCTCCCGGCCCGGGTCCCCGGCCGACGGCGATAATCGACATATGAGCGATGAGCACGAGGCAGCGGGTCCGCAGCCGGAGCCGATCCGGTTCTTCGGGACGACCTGGGTCGACCACGACGGCGGCTACGCACTGCGCAGGGCGGGTGTCGCCGTGGGCGCGCTCGCCGCGGCGGCGGCCAGCGCGTTCGTCCTCCGCTTCGGCTACGAGGGCCTGGCCGTCGCCGAGGTCGGCAACCTGGTCAACATGCTGGTGGTCGTCGCCTTCGCCGTGTGCAGTGCCCTCGCCTTCCGCCGCACCTGGGAGGGCTTCCAGCGCCGCCCGGACCCGGCGGCCGACCCTGCGGCCGAGAAGTCGATGCGAAGCATCCTCATGATCGGCTTCATCGGGTCGCTGCTCGCCTACTTCTTCCGCGCCCTGCGCGAGGCGCCGGGCGAGCGGCTCCACCGCGAGGAGTACGAGGAGGCGCGCACCCGCTACGAGCGCCGCCGCACGACCCGTACGGGCAACCCGGCGGCCCGGAAGAAGAAGCGCAAGAGCTAGGCCAGGAGGCGGGCCCGGAGTCCGGCCAGGAGCCGGGCGCACCCGGGGTGAAGCACCCCCGGGGCTCGTGTAGAGTTCTCCGAGTTGCCACGGCGTCCGCGAGGACGGCGAGGCGGCACTTCACGCCTCACTGGCGGCAATCTCTACTGCACGGCCCTTGAACGGGATCGATTTCGGCATGCCGGAATTCGGGACCGGGTTCCGATTAGGAACCGCCGGGGGAATCCGGTAAAGTAGTGATCACGCCGAAAGGCGCGAAACAAATCCCCGCCGACGGGGAATCGGAAACGAATTCGAGCCGGGAACGGCACGGAAAAGGATCTGATAGAGTCGGAACCGCCGGAAAGCGAAAGCGAAACGGTGGGACCCCGCTCCAGCAGGGGGCCAGGACCGGAAACGGATCTGGTAAGGTTGGAAACACGAAATACCGAAGGGAAGCGCCCGGAGGAAAGCCCGAGAGGGTGAGTACAAAGGAAGCGTCCGTTCCTTGAGAACTCAACAGCGTGCCAAAAGTCAACGCCAGACTATAAAATACCCCGTCTCCGGTCACTTGTGATCGGGACGCGGTTCCTTTGAAAGTCCTGCCGGTCCCCTTGTGGGTCTGGTGGGCAACAACACAGCGAGGACGCTGTGCACGACCGGACTTATTCCGTCTGGTTGTGCCGCTCAACGCGAGTGTCACCGGATAACCGGTAAACATTCACGGAGAGTTTGATCCTGGCTCAGGACGAACGCTGGCGGCGTGCTTAACACATGCAAGTCGAACGATGAAGCCTTTCGGGGTGGATTAGTGGCGAACGGGTGAGTAACACGTGGGCAATCTGCCCTTCACTCTGGGACAAGCCCTGGAAACGGGGTCTAATACCGGATATGACCTGCCTCCGCATGGGGGTGGGTGGAAAGCTCCGGCGGTGAAGGATGAGCCCGCGGCCTATCAGCTTGTTGGTGGGGTAATGGCCTACCAAGGCGACGACGGGTAGCCGGCCTGAGAGGGCGACCGGCCACACTGGGACTGAGACACGGCCCAGACTCCTACGGGAGGCAGCAGTGGGGAATATTGCACAATGGGCGAAAGCCTGATGCAGCGACGCCGCGTGAGGGATGACGGCCTTCGGGTTGTAAACCTCTTTCAGCAGGGAAGAAGCGAGAGTGACGGTACCTGCAGAAGAAGCGCCGGCTAACTACGTGCCAGCAGCCGCGGTAATACGTAGGGCGCAAGCGTTGTCCGGAATTATTGGGCGTAAAGAGCTCGTAGGCGGCTTGTTGCGTCGGATGTGAAAGCCCGGGGCTTAACCCCGGGTCTGCATTCGATACGGGCAGGCTAGAGTGTGGTAGGGGAGATCGGAATTCCTGGTGTAGCGGTGAAATGCGCAGATATCAGGAGGAACACCGGTGGCGAAGGCGGATCTCTGGGCCATTACTGACGCTGAGGAGCGAAAGCGTGGGGAGCGAACAGGATTAGATACCCTGGTAGTCCACGCCGTAAACGTTGGGAACTAGGTGTTGGCGACATTCCACGTCGTCGGTGCCGCAGCTAACGCATTAAGTTCCCCGCCTGGGGAGTACGGCCGCAAGGCTAAAACTCAAAGGAATTGACGGGGGCCCGCACAAGCAGCGGAGCATGTGGCTTAATTCGACGCAACGCGAAGAACCTTACCAAGGCTTGACATATACCGGAAACGGCCAGAGATGGTCGCCCCCTTGTGGTCGGTATACAGGTGGTGCATGGCTGTCGTCAGCTCGTGTCGTGAGATGTTGGGTTAAGTCCCGCAACGAGCGCAACCCTTGTTCTGTGTTGCCAGCATGCCTTTCGGGGTGATGGGGACTCACAGGAGACTGCCGGGGTCAACTCGGAGGAAGGTGGGGACGACGTCAAGTCATCATGCCCCTTATGTCTTGGGCTGCACACGTGCTACAATGGCCGGTACAATGAGCTGCGATACCGTGAGGTGGAGCGAATCTCAAAAAGCCGGTCTCAGTTCGGATTGGGGTCTGCAACTCGACCCCATGAAGTTGGAGTTGCTAGTAATCGCAGATCAGCATTGCTGCGGTGAATACGTTCCCGGGCCTTGTACACACCGCCCGTCACGTCACGAAAGTCGGTAACACCCGAAGCCGGTGGCCCAACCCTTGTGGAGGGAGCCGTCGAAGGTGGGACTGGCGATTGGGACGAAGTCGTAACAAGGTAGCCGTACCGGAAGGTGCGGCTGGATCACCTCCTTTCTAAGGAGCACATAGCCGACTGCAGACAAATGTTCTGCACGGTTGCTCATGGGTGGAACGTTGACTATTCGGCACGATTGGTTTGGGTCACTAGTACTGCTTCGGCGTGGAACGTGAATCTCGGATCGGTCGGGTCGGGCACGCTGTTGGGTATCTGAGGGTACGGAACGTAAGTTTCGAACCTTCGCGATGCCGGCCCCAGTGAACTCGACACCTTGGTGTTGGGGTGGTGGGTGGCTGGTCGTTGCTTGAGAACTGCACAGTGGACGCGAGCATCTGTGGCCAAGTTTTTAAGGGCGCACGGTGGATGCCTTGGCACCAGGAACCGATGAAGGACGTGGGAGGCCACGATAGGCCCCGGGGAGCTGTCAACCGAGCTTTGATCCGGGGGTGTCCGAATGGGGAAACCCGGCAGTCGTCATGGGCTGTCACCCGCTGCTGAACACATAGGCAGTGTGGAGGGAACGCGGGGAAGTGAAACATCTCAGTACCCGCAGGAAGAGAAAACAACCGTGATTCCGGGAGTAGTGGCGAGCGAAACCGGATGAGGCCAAACCGTATGCGTGTGATACCCGGCAGGGGTTGCGTGTGCGGGGTTGTGGGAGTTCTCTTGATCAGTCTGCCGGCTGGTCGGCGAGTCAGAAACCGTACAGGTAGGCGAAGGACATGCGAAAGGTCCGGCGTAGAGGGTAAGACCCCCGTAGCTGAAATCTGTACGGCTCGCTTGAGAACCACCCAAGTAGCACGGGGCCCGAGAAATCCCGTGTGAATCTGGCGGGACCACCCGTTAAGCCTAAATATTCCCTGGTGACCGATAGCGGATAGTACCGTGAGGGAATGGTGAAAAGTACCGCGGGAGCGGAGTGAAATAGTACCTGAAACCGTGTGCCTACAAGCCGTGGGAGCGTCGCGCATCAAGCTTGCTTGGTGCGTCGTGACTGCGTGCCTTTTGAAGAATGAGCCTGCGAGTTTGCGGTGTGTTGCGAGGTTAACCCGTGTGGGGAAGCCGTAGCGAAAGCGAGTCCGAATAGGGCGATTGAGTAGCGCGCCCAAGACCCGAAGCGGAGTGATCTAGCCATGGGCAGGTTGAAGCGGAGGTAAGACTTCGTGGAGGACCGAACCCACCAGGGTTGAAAACCTGGGGGATGACCTGTGGTTAGGGGTGAAAGGCCAATCAAACTCCGTGATAGCTGGTTCTCCCCGAAATGCATTTAGGTGCAGCGTCGTGTGTTTCTTGCCGGAGGTAGAGCACTGGATAGGCGATGGGCCCTACCGGGTTACTGACCTTAGCCAAACTCCGAATGCCGGTAAGTGAGAGCGCGGCAGTGAGACTGTGGGGGATAAGCTCCATGGTCGAGAGGGAAACAGCCCAGAGCATCGACTAAGGCCCCTAAGCGTACGCTAAGTGGGAAAGGATGTGGAGTCGCAGAGACAACCAGGAGGTTGGCTTAGAAGCAGCCACCCTTGAAAGAGTGCGTAATAGCTCACTGGTCAAGTGATTCCGCGCCGACAATGTAGCGGGGCTCAAGCGTACCGCCGAAGTCGTGTCATTCATACAATAGGTCCAACGACCGTGTGGATGGGTAGGGGAGCGTCGTGTGCCGGGTGAAGCAGCCGCGGAAGCGAGTTGTGGACGGTTCACGAGTGAGAATGCAGGCATGAGTAGCGATACACACGTGGGAAACGTGTGCGCCGATTGACTAAGGGTTCCTGGGTCAAGCTGATCTGCCCAGGGTAAGTCGGGACCTAAGGCGAGGCCGACAGGCGTAGTCGATGGACAACCGGTTGATATTCCGGTACCCGCTTTGAAACGCCCAATATCGAATCCATTGATGCTAAGGCCGTGAAGCCGTTCCGGACCCTTCGGGGAAAGGAAAGTGGTGGAGCCGCCGATCCAAGGTGGTAGTAGGTAAGCGATGGGGTGACGCAGGAAGGTAGTCCAGCCCGGGCGGTGGTAGTCCCGGGGTAAGGGTGTAGGCCGTGTGATAGGCAAATCCGTCACACGTTAAGGCTGAGACCTGATGCCGAGCCGATTGTGGTGAAGTGGATGATCCTATGCTGTCGAGAAAAGCCTCTAGCGAGTTTCATGGCGGCCCGTACCCTAAACCGACTCAGGTGGTCAGGTAGAGAATACCGAGGCGTTCGGGTGAACTATGGTTAAGGAACTCGGCAAAATGCCCCCGTAACTTCGGGAGAAGGGGGGCCATGTCTGGTGATGAGGTTTACCCTCTGAGCTGGGTGTGGCCGCAGAGACCAGCGAGAAGCGACTGTTTACTAAAAACACAGGTCCGTGCGAAGCCGTAAGGCGATGTATACGGACTGACGCCTGCCCGGTGCTGGAACGTTAAGGGGACCGGTTAGCTTGGATTCGTCCAGGCGAAGCTGAGAACTTAAGCGCCAGTAAACGGCGGTGGTAACTATAACCATCCTAAGGTAGCGAAATTCCTTGTCGGGTAAGTTCCGACCTGCACGAATGGCGTAACGACTTCTCGACTGTCTCAACCATAGGCCCGGTGAAATTGCACTACGAGTAAAGATGCTCGTTTCGCGCAGCAGGACGGAAAGACCCCGGGACCTTTACTATAGCTTGATATTGGTGTTCGGTTCGGCTTGTGTAGGATAGGTGGGAGACTGTGAAGCATGCACGCCAGTGTGTGTGGAGTCGTCGTTGAAATACCACTCTGGTCGTGCTGGATGTCTAACCTGGGTCCGTGATCCGGATCAGGGACAGTGTCTGGTGGGTAGTTTAACTGGGGCGGTTGCCTCCTAAAGAGTAACGGAGGCGCCCAAAGGTTCCCTCAGCCTGGTTGGCAATCAGGTGTTGAGTGTAAGTGCACAAGGGAGCTTGACTGTGAGACCGACGGGTCGAGCAGGGACGAAAGTCGGGACTAGTGATCCGGCGGTGGCTTGTGGAAGCGCCGTCGCTCAACGGATAAAAGGTACCCCGGGGATAACAGGCTGATCTTCCCCAAGAGTCCATATCGACGGGATGGTTTGGCACCTCGATGTCGGCTCGTCGCATCCTGGGGCTGGAGTCGGTCCCAAGGGTTGGGCTGTTCGCCCATTAAAGCGGTACGCGAGCTGGGTTTAGAACGTCGTGAGACAGTTCGGTCCCTATCCGCTGTGCGCGTAGGAATATTGAGAAGGGCTGTCCCTAGTACGAGAGGACCGGGACGGACGAACCTCTGGTGTGCCAGTTGTCCTGCCAAGGGCATGGCTGGTTGGCTACGTTCGGGAGGGATAACCGCTGAAAGCATCTAAGCGGGAAGCCTGCTTCGAGATGAGTATTCCCACCCCCTTTGAGGGGTTAAGGCTCCCAGTAGACGACTGGGTTGATAGGCCAGGTGTGGAAGACCGGTAACGGTTGGAGCTGACTGGTACTAATAGGCCGAGGGCTTGTCCTCAGTTGCTCGCGTCCACTGTGTAGGTTCTGAAGTAACGACCGTGTTGTGTTCCGGTTGGTTAATTTCATAGAGTTTCGGTGGTCATTGCGTTAGGGAAACGCCCGGTTACATTCCGAACCCGGAAGCTAAGCCTTTCAGCGCCGATGGTACTGCATGGGGGACCGTGTGGGAGAGTAGGACGCCGCCGAACAATTTTTAGAGTAGCCCCTGTGGGAGCCATTTGGTTCCTGCGGGGGCTATTCTGCGTTTCCGGACAAAATCATCAGGCCAGCCGGCTCAGGTCCTCTTCCCGGACCTGACCCCGCAGCATTTCCCCCCGCACCAGCCGCCCGATTTCCTCGACGGCGTACGCCCCAAGGCGGCGGACCTCGCTGCCCTGGGCCCCCGCGATATGCGGGGTGAGCAGAACATTCGGCAGCTCGCGCAGCGGGTGCCCCCTAGGGAGTGGCTCCGGGTCCGTGACGTCGAGAATGGCGTCCAGCCGGCCCGTGCGACATTCCCGGGTGAGGGCGTCCGTATCGACGAGAGCCCCGCGTGCCGTATTGATGACCGTGCCGCCGTCCGGGAGGAGAGCGAGACGCTCGGCATTCAGCAGCCGATGCGTTTCCGGCAGAAGCGGCGCGTGGACCGTCACGATGGAACTGGCACTGCACAGCTCATCCACCCCCGCGAGCTCGACGCCCAGCCCGGCCGCTTCCTCAGCGGACACAAAGGGGTCGTACAGCAGGATGCGGAATTCCGCGTCCGAGGCGCGCAACCGGGTGAGCACCCGGCGGCCGATACGGGAGGCGCCGATCAACCCGACCGTGCGGCCGTCAGCGCCCTCACGGTGGAGAAACACCGGCTTGGGGCCCGTGGCGTAGGCGGCGGCTGCGGGAATCGCTTTCTTCGCGGCGAAGACGATGGCGGCGCAGGTGTAGTCCGCCACGGGGCCGGCGTTCGCTTCGGCGGCCGAGGAAACGACGATGCCGCGATTCCAGACCGCGGAGCTGACCAGTTCCCTGACGGACCCCGCGGCATGGACCACCGCACGCAGTCGAGGGGCGGACGCCAGCACGCCCTCGGTGAGTGGCGGGGTCCCCCAACCGGTGATCAGCACCTCGGCGTCGGCAAGAGCCGTACGTTCCTCCGGTGCGGTGAGGTCTCCCGTCAGTACCCCGGGCGTCAGTCTCGCCATGGTGCCGAGCTCGGCGCGAAGGTCGGCGGGCAAAGACGCCGCGGCCTCGTCCGCTCCCATGGCGATGACGACAGTCGGCCGTGCCGGGAACGGCGATGGATTCCCTGGACGATCGTTCATGGCAGACAACCCCGCCTTTCCTTCCGGACGGACGCTAGAACCGGCCTTCCGGCGCGTCAACGCGTACACCGATTCGGGCGAAAGTTCGTTGACCGTGTCGTTCGTACGGGCGAACATCGGCGGATGGAGCACCTCATCAGAACCGTACGAGCCGGTGAATGGGCGAAGGTCAAGGAACTGCGGCTGGCCGCGCTCGCCGATCCCGTCGCCCCGATCGCCTTCCTCGACACCTACGACCGAGCTGTCGCCCAGCCCGACGCGTACTGGAAGGACCGTACGGACAGCGCGGCCCAGGGGAAGTCCATTTGCGGTTTCGTCGCCGAGGGCCCGGACGGCGAGTGGGCCGGGACGGTGACGGTCCTGGTCGAACTCCCCGGGGAGGATGGCGGTTTCGGTGGCGGCGCCACCGTGCCGCAGACCCACATCGTCGGTGTCTTCGTGCGGCCGGAACACCGTGGCACCGGCCTCACCCAGGCGCTCTTCGGCGCCGCGCTCGACTGGTCGTGGGCGCTGTCCGAGCCCCGGGCGGAGCGTGTGCGGCTGTACGTGCACGAGGCCAACGCGCGCGCCCAGGCGCTCTACCGGAAGCTGGGCTTCTTGCCGACCGGGGTGGTCGTTCCCATGCCCGGCGACCCCTCGGCGAAGGAGTACGAGCTGGCTTTGGCCCGTCCGGCGTGCTGAGACGCGCGCTGGGCCGGCGGCTGAGCGGGGCCAGCCCGTGGGCCGTCGACGCGGTGATCACCGCCGTCGTCCAGGCGGCGGTGACGATCCCCTTCGTCGTGCCGCGCCCGGCGGACCTGCCGCCCGCCACCTGGGCCATGTACGGGCTGACGTCGCTCCAGGTGCTGCCGCTGCTGTGGCGCACCCGGGCGCCGTTCGCGTCGCTGCTGGCCATCACCGTGGCGGGCTTCGGCTACCTGATCGTGGACGGGCCCGGCCAGCCGCTGCCTTACAGCCCGATCGTCGCCATCTTCACGGTCGCCGCGCAGGCGGGGCTGTGGCAGCGCCGGACCACGATCGTCCTGGGCCTGCCGTTGATCGCTCTCGGTGTGGCCCTGCGGGAGAACACGGCCCGCGAGCATCTCTTCTCCTTGTTCCTGTTCAGCATGGTGTACGCGCTCGGGGTGCTGGCGCGTACCCGACAGGCCTACACCGAGGCCGTGGAGGCGCGGGCGGCCGAACTGGAACGGGCGCGGGTGGTGGAGGCCGAGCGGGCTGCCGAGTGGGAACGCGCCAGGATCGCGCGGGAGATGCACGACATCCTGTCCCACGCGGTGAGCCTGATGATCGTTCAGGCGGAGGCCGGGCCCCTCGTCGTACGGTCCGATCCCGACCGCGCGGAGGCGGCCTTCGACGCGATCTCGGGAGCCGGGCGGGACGCGATGGCACAGCTGCGCCGGATGCTCGGGGTGCTGAAGGACGACCCGGATGCCGGGCGCAGTCCGCAGCCGACGCTGGCGGGGCTCGGCGCGCTCGTGGACGAGGTGCGGCGGACGGGACTGGAGGTGAGCCTGGCGGTATCGGGCGAGCCTCAGGAGCCGTCGCCCGATGTGCAGGTGACGGTGTATCGGGTGGTGCAGGAGGCGCTGACCAATGTCCTCAAGCACGCCGATGCCCGGTCCGTGACCGTGCGTCTGGTGTGGGAGCCCGCGACCCTCGCCGTAACGGTGGAGAACGACGGTGCGGGTGCGGCGGTGCCGCGTCCGTACGCGGGCAGCGGGCGCGGGCTGATCGGCATCCGGGAGCGGGCCGCCGCACACGGCGGAACGGCCGTCTCCGGGCCCGGGCCGCAGGGGGTGGGGTTCCGCGTTGCCGTACGGCTGCCGCTCATGATCTCCTCCGGGGCGGAGGTGGGGACGTGACGATCCGTGTGGTGGTGGCCGACGACCAGGAACTGGTGCGCAGCGGCTTCGCGATGATCCTGCAGGTACAGCCGGACATCGAGGTGGTCGCCGAGGCCGGCGACGGGGCGGAGGCGGTCGAGGCCGTGCGGCGGCATGCCCCCGATGTGGTGCTGCTCGACATCCGGATGCCGCGCGTGGACGGCATCGAGGCCGCGCGGACGGTCTGTTCGGAGTCGGACTGCAAGGTCGTCATGCTCACCACCTTCGACCAGGACGACTACGTGTACGAGGCGTTGCACGCGGGGGCGAGCGGGTTCCTGCTCAAGGACGTACGCCGCGACGATCTGGTGCACGCGGTGCGGGTGGTCGTCGCCGGTGACTCGCTGCTGGCCCCGTCGGTGGCCCGTCGGCTGGTCGCCGACTTCACGCGGCGGGCGGTGGCGGTGCCGGCCGCCGGTCCGTCGGAGGAACTGGGGGCGCTCACGGCGCGGGAGCGGGAGACGCTCGTCCTGTTGGGGCGGGGGCTGTCGAACGCGGAGATCGCGGCCGAGTTGGTGGTGAGTGAGCACACGGTGAAGACGCATGTGAGCAATGTGCTGTCGAAGCTCGGGCTGCGGGACCGGATCCAGGCGGTCATCTGCGCGTACGAGACGGGGCTGATCGCCCGCGGTGGCTGAGGGGCGGGGCGGCGTTCCCTCCCTCGCGCGGGGGAGGGCGTGGGGCGTAAGACCGCTCGCGTCGGCGATTCGCGCGGGCGCGCCGATCTTCAGGATGGGTGGGACGCGTCCGATGCGTCACCCGTCGTCTGTCGATCACCTGGGGAAGTCTCACCATGCGCCGTAAGGGAATTGCCGTCCTCGCGACCGCGGTCGCCGCCATGAGCGTCGCCGTCACGATCTCGCCCGCCATCGCGTCCTCACCGTCCCCGGCCCGGTCGGCCGCTGCGGTCGCCGGGCGGGTGCCGCCGAACGCCGAGGCGATGCGGCAGGCGATAGCCGGGCTGCCGTCGGCGGACGCCACTGCCGCACAGGTCCGGCTGGGCGGCGCGGACGGCCGGTGGCTGGGCACGTCGGGGGAGGCCGACATCCGTACGCACCGGGCGCCGAAGGGCGACGAGCGCTTCCGGGCCGGAAGCATCACCAAGACGTTCACGGCCGCGGTCGTGCTCCAGCTGGTGCACGAGGGCAAGGTGAGACTGGACGGAACCGTTCAGCACTACCTGCCCGGTCTGCTGCCCGTCCACTACCCGGAGATCCGGGTCGGCCAATTGCTGAACTACACCAGCGGACTGCCGAGCGCCGACTTCCCGGCCGACTTCGCCTGGCAGTACGCGCACCGCTTCACGACGTGGGACCACAAGGAGCTGGTCAGCAGGGCCGTCAGCAGGCCCATGGAGTTCGCGCCGGGCACCAAGCAGCACTACTCCAACATCGGCTACAACGTGCTGGGCCTGATCGTCGAGAAGGTGACCGGCCGGTCCTACGAGCGTGAGGTACGGGACCGGGTGATCATCCCGGCGGGTCTCAAGGACACGTACAGCGCCGGTAACGATCCCAGGATCCAGGGGCGGCACACGCGCGGGTACCAGGCGGTGAAGGCGAAGGACGGCTCGTCGCGGCTGGTCGATGTGACCGAGTGGAACCAGTCCATCACCTGGGCCTCCGGTGATCTGATCACCACCACGGCCGATCTGGAGAGGTTTTCGTCGGCCCTCTTCCGGGGCCGCGTGGTGCCGGAGCCCGAGCTGAAGCTGATGTTCACCGTCCCCGACGTCCCCGCCTACAACCCCGGCGGGGACGCAGCCGAGGTCAGGAAGGCCACGTACACCAGCGGTCTGACGCGCGTGGAGGTCGGCAAGACCGTCGTCTACGGCAAGACGGGCGGGCGGTACGGCTATGTGAACGGGTTCGGCGCCACCCCCGACCGTTCCCGCACGGTCGTCTACTCGGTCAATTCCACGGACGCGAAGAGCGAGACCCCGAGCCCCGTCGTCGGCAGGATCATCGAGGCGGGTTTCGGCCGGTAGGGCGGGTGCGGGCGGGCTAGCCCACGAGGGTGCGGTGGGGCCAGCGGGCGCGTGCCTGCTCCTCGGAGCGCATGAGCGCGAGGGTGGGCAGGCCGCACCGCTCGCCGTCCGCGAGAAGGTCCGGCAGGGCCGGGAGGGGCGCGACGGCGGCCACGTCGTCCAGCACCAGCGTCAGTGGTGGGTCGAGCCGACCGGAAGATGACCGTTCGGCCATGCCCCGGCCGCGCTCGACCACGTTTGCGACGAGTGCGGTCAATAGCGGCATCGCACCCGGGCGGGTGCGGGGATCCTCAATCGCCTCACCCACCACGTACAGCGTTCCCCCCTCGGCGATGAATGATTCCAACGCGAGCGAATCGGCTCGATTGGGGTTACAGGCGTCGCGAATGTGGATGGAGGACAGCGCCTCCAGGGCACGGGTCGTCAGTTCCTGCGCCATGTCGCGCCGTTCGGGGTGGCCGGTCAGCGCCGACTCCAGCTCGCCCGCCGTGCCGCCGACCGCTTTGGTGTTCGTACGCAGGATCCGCACGGGCTCGTGCGCCGAGGCGCCCTGGGCCCAGCGGTGCACCTGGCGGAACGGCCGCCCGTCCACGGCGGCGGCGTGCAGCCAACAGCGCAGCAGCGTTTCCGCCGTGTCGGCGGTGGCCGAGTCGAGCGCGCTCATGGGCCGTACGGGCGCGAGGAGCGCGGCGGCGCGGGCGGCGGCGGTGTCGCGGGTCTCGCAGCCCGCGGTGGGGTTCCAGCGCAGGCGGGCGGGGGTGTCGAGGAGATGGCCCGGGTCGAAGACGTGGACGGGCCCGAGCTTGGCGCGGGAGTCCTTGGTGTCCGCCCACAGGCCGGGGTCGCTGGTGGTGACCAGCGCCGGGCCTGCGGCCTCCAGGAGGACGCGGGCCGCGCTGTCCCGCCGGTCGGCGCCGTAGCGGACGCGCTGGGCGGCGGGGGAGCGCGGGGCGGGGATCTCCGCCCTGCTGTGCTCCACGGCCGGGGCCGGGGCGAGGGAAGCCGAAGCGGGAGGGGCAGCGGTCGAGGCAGGGGGAATCGCTGAGGGGGCGGGCGCGGGAAGGGGCGCGGGCGGGGCGGTGTCCGTAGCCGTGTCCGTACGGCCCTGCTCCCGGCGCTGCGCCCGCACCGCGCGCCAGCGGGCGAGCGTGCCGAGGACGAAGACGGTGAGGACGATGAGGACCAGGAGCTGGCTGACCAGGATGCCCCAGAAGAGCCCATAGCCCGAGAGGGCATCCGGTGGGGTGTCGGGCCAGGCGGCGGGCAGGTCCTGCGGCCGGCTGAGCAGGTGCCGCAGGGCCAGAGGGGTGCGCAGGAACGTCACGCCTTCCGGCCAGGCGCCGTGGGTGAAGAAGGCCGCGAGACCCGTCGCCGACCACACCAGCCCGGCCAGCCCCAGCAGAAACGCGAGAACGCCGACCAGCAGGCCATCCGGAACTCCTCGTTCCGGAAGTCTGCCGTCCGGTCGTTCGCCCCGCATGGGTCTCGCCCCGCCCGTCACGTCAGGCCACCGTCGGCTCGGAGGAGCCGTAGGCCTCGTCGGCGAGATGCGCCTCCATCGCCGCGGCGGCCCGCTTCGCGGCCGCCGCCTCCGCCGCCAGCTCGCGGGCCACGTCCCCGTCCTCGGTCATGGCACGGTCGGTGTAGACCAGAGGTCGCTCGGCCTCCGTGATGAGGTGCTTGACGACTTGGACGTTGCCGTTGACGTCCCAGACGGCGATGCCGGGGGTGAGGGTCGGGATGATCTCGACGGCCCACCGGGGCAGGCCGAGGACCAGCCCCGTGGCCCGCGCCTCGTCGGACTTCTGCGCGTAGATCGTCCGGGTGGAGGCCATCTTGAGGATCGCGGCGGCCTCCCGGGCGGCCGCGCCGTCGACCACGTCGGACAGATGGTGGACCACCGCCACGAACGACAGGCCGAGCCGGCGGCCGAACTTCAGCAGTCGCTGGAAGAGCTGGGCCACGAACGGCGAATTGATGATGTGCCAGGCCTCTTCCACCAGGAAGATCCGCTTCTTGCGGTCCGGGCGGATCCAGGTGTGTTCGAGCCAGACTCCGACGATGGCCATCAGGATGGGCATGGCGATGGAGTTGCGGTCGATGTGCGAGAGGTCGAAGACGATCAGGGGGGAATCGAGGTCGATCCCGGCCGACGTCGGCCCGTCGAACATGCCCCGCAGGTCACCGTCGACCAGCCGGTCCAGCACCAGCGCGACGTCCAGGCCCCAGGCCCGTACATCGTCTATGTCGACGTTCATCGACTCCGCGGACTCGGCCTCCGGGTGGCGCAGCTGCTCGACGATGTCGGTCAGCACCGGCTGCCGGTCGAGAATCGTCTCGTTGACGTACGCGTGCGCGACCTTGAGCGCGAAGCCCGCCCGCTCGTCCAGGCCGCGCCCCATCGCGACCTCGATGATCGTGCGCAGCAGGGCGAGCTGCCCGGTCGTCGTGATCGACGGGTCGAGCGGATTGAGCCGGATGCCGCCGTTCATGGCGGCGGTCGGGTCGAGCCGGATGGGGGTTATCCCCAGCTGCTGCGCGATGAGGTTCCACTCGCCGACCCCGTCCTCGCCCTGGGCGTCCAGGACGACGACCTGACGGTCGCGGAAGCGCAGCTGGCGCAGGACGTAGGTCTTCTCCAGCGCCGACTTGCCGTTGCCCGACTCGCCGAGGACGAGCCAGTGCGGGGCCGGCAGCTGCTGCCCGTAGAGCTGGAAGGGGTCGTAGATGTAGCCCTTGCCGGAGTACACCTCGCGCCCGATGATCACGCCCGAGTCACCGAGGCCGGGCGCGGCGGTGGGGAGGTAGACGGCCTGCGCCTGGCCGGTGGAGGTCCGTACGGGCAGCCGGGTGGTCTCCACCTTCCCGAAGACGAAGCTGGTGAAGGCATCGGTCACTGCGGCGAGCGGGTCGAGCACGGCACTGCCCCTATCGTCGAATGCCGGTCGCGAACGGCAGTGTGTTGACGAAGGCCCGGTGGTGCTCGCGGTCGCACCACTCCAGTTTCAGGTAGCTCTTGCCGGCCGAGGCTCTTATGGTCCGCTTGTCGCGTGCCAGCGCCTCGGGGGAGCGCGAGGACACGGTGATGTACCCGACGAGGTTCACCCCCGCCGCGCCACTGGCCAGGTCCTCGCCGCGCTGGTCGACGCGGGAGTGGTGGGCGACGTCGCGCGGGTCGACGACCCGGTTCATCTTGGCGGCGCGGGAGGCGTCCGCGTCGTCGTTGGTCTTCTCGGTCAGCATGCGCTCGATGGCCACGTCGGTGGGCTCGAGATCCATGCAGACCGCGACGGTGCGGATCACATCGGGGGTGTGGACGAGCAGCGGGGCGAGGAAGTTGACGCCGACGGGCGTCATCGGCCACTCCTTCACCCACGCGGTGGCGTGGCACCAGGGCTCACGGGTGCTCGACTCGCGGGTCTTGGCCTGGAGGTACGTCGGCTCCATCGCGTCCAGCTCGGCCGGCCAGGCGTTCCGCTTCGTCATCGCCTGGAGGTGGTCGATGGGGTGGTCCGGGTCGTACATGGAGTGCACGAGCGAGGCCAGCCGGCCCTGCCCGAGCGGCTGCCGGACCCGGATGTCGGCCTCGGCGAGCCGCGCGCAGATGTCGGTCAGCTCACGCGCCATGACGACGGCCAGCCCGGCGTCCCGGTCGAGCCTCCGCTTGCCGGCCTCGTGACGCGAGGCACGGGCGATGGCCTGCGCCTCGGCGGCCAGCTCGCGGGTGTAGTGCATACAGGCGACGAGATAGGCCCGGTGCTGCTCGGACGAGGTCGACACCATCGACTGGAGCTGCTCGTAGGACTCCTTGAGCCAGGCGGGCGCCTTCTCGTCACCACGCCGCTCGACGTCCTTGGCGTGCGCGTCGGGGTCGGCGGGGAGCGTACGGGCCAGCATCTGGATGCGGGTGACGTACCCGTCGCCGTTGGCGACGTGCTTGAGCAGCGTCCCGAACCGGTCGACCAGCGCCTCCTGGTCCTCCGAGTCACGCAGGCCGACGCCCGGCCCCTCGATCTCGATCGCGGCGGTGACGGTACGGCGGTCGGCGTGCAGCAGGACGGCGATCTCGTCGGGCCCGAAGGGCGCGGCCAGCCAGTTGATCCGCCCGATGCCCGGCGGCGGTCCGACCTCGACCTCCCGCCCGTCCAGCCGGGTGCCGGCCTCGACGACGGAGGACCGGTAGGTGGTGCCGCGCCGGAGCGTCCTCTTGTACGAGCGATTGATTTCGAACCACTTGTAGAACGTGCGGTGCTTGTACGGCACGTACACGGCGGCCAGCGCGAGCACGGGGAACCCGGCGAGGGTGAGGATCCGCAGCGGCAGGTTCGGCACCAGGAGGCCGCACATCATGCCGAGGAACGCGCCCGCGATGATCAGCGCGATCTCGCCGGTCTCCCGGTTCTTGCCGACGACCGCGTTGGGACGCGCACGGCCGATCAGATACGTACGGCGGGCCGCGATCGGCTGGGACTGGGCCTGGATCGTCAACTCCGCTCACCTCCTCGGGTATTGCTGCGGTTCTGTGCGCGGGACGCCGAGGAGCCGGGGGAGCCGCCCGGGCCGGAGTGCCCGGAGAAGCCTCCGCCGCCGCCCTTGCCGCCGCCGTTGCGGTCGGCGGGCCGGGAACTGTGGGCGGCGACCCCGCCCGACACGGCACTGGCGGGCCTGGCCTGCTGCCCCCCACCACCGTCGGAACCGCGGGCGCTGTGCGTGTTGATGCCCTGCTTGACGAGCGCGGCGGGCGAGGAGATCACGGCGGCGGCCTGGCGGGACGCCGCGTCCTTGCTGGCACTGCGGGTGTTGACGATCTCGTCGCCGAAGCCGGGAACGAACCGGTAGATCATCGCACTGGCGAAAATGGCAAGAATGATGATGGCGAGGCCGGACACGACCGCCGAGAACGCGTTCGGCCCCTTGTCGGCCGACAGCGCCCCGGCGAGCCCGAGGACGACCACGATGATCGGCTTGATCAGGATCACCGCGATCATGATCCCCGCCCAGCGCCGGACGTGCCCCCACATGTTCTTGTCGACCAGCCCCGCGTAGACGGCGGTGCCGAGCAGGGCCCCCACGTACAGCAGGGCGGCCCGGATCACCAGCTCCAGCCACAGCACGCCTGCGGCGAGCACGGAGACGAGCGACACGACGATCAGCATGATCGGGCCGCCGCCGATGCCGTCCCCCTTCTTGAGGGCGTCCGCGAATCCGCCGAAGAAGGCATCGTTGTTCGAATTCGTACCGGAGGCGATGGCTTCGGTGACGGCGTCGGTGGCCGAGACGACCGTATAGAGGATCAACGGCGTGAACGCGGACGCCAGCACGGTCAGCCACAGGAACCCCACGGCCTCGGTGAACGCCTCCGTGAACGGCACCCCCCGCACGGCCCGCTTGGCGACGGCCAGCAGCCACAGGACGAGGGTCAGGACGGTCGAGGCGGCGAAGACGACGGCGTACTGGTGGAGGAAGGTGGAATTGGTGAAGTCGACGGTCCCGGTGGCTTTGACGGCTTCGGAGAGCTTCCCGACGATCCAGGCGGCGGCGTCGGCACAACCTTTGGAGAGGGAGGCCAGGGGGTCGAGGGCGGTTTGGGGGTCGTTGGGGGACGGCGCAGCGCCCTTTTCGCCTGGCGACTTGCAGTACTGCTTCGCCGGACCAATCAGAAGGTCGCATGGGTTGTTGCTCTGACCAGGTGATGGCGTAGCAGTCGGGGTAAGCGTCGGCGTCGGCGTGGGTGTCGGCGTGGGTGTCGGTGTCGGAGTGGGGGAGGGGGCGGAAGCAGCACGCGTTGCGAACGTCAGAGCAAGGGCCTGCAACCCGACCACGGCAGTGGTGATCGAGGCTGCGCAGCGCCGACGGCTACCTGGCATAAGTGAAGCCTCCGAACTCCTGGACAGCCTTAGTGATCTCGTCGGAACCGGAGACGGGAACGTCCCCTGAGACTGGTGCAGGTCCGTCCTTCTGGGAGTCGGCTTCGGCCTTCCAATCGTTGTCGACCCACTTCAGATCGAACGTCCAGGTCTTCCAGGCTGTACGAACCGGATCAGTGGAGCCGGTTCCCGCCATCCCGATGAGACCGGTGTACCAGACAGAGACCTTGGCGCTGTCGGATCCGTAGGCCTCTACCTTGGTGCCCACGGGGATAGTGCGAGAGACGAACGTCTTGCCCTTCGGCGGGTTACCGGACGCGTCGAGGCCGAGCTTCTTGAGGAAGTCCCCTGAGTAGGCCTGGTCCTGCGGCCCTGTGAGCTTGGCTGCGGCTTCAGCGGTATAGACGGACGCGACGATCGCGTGACGGCTGTCCGTCTTGAACATCCCGTCACCACCCAGCGCCACCGCGAAATTCGCCGCAGCCGACTGCGCCCCCTGCTCCGAATGTGCGAACCCCGAAGCGATACCACCGGTCTTCCCGGTCACGGGCCTCGTTCCGGACGCCGCCGTAGGCCCGCTGCTCGCCGCCTTGTCGGTGCTCGCGTCGGAGCCGACGGACGACGAATCGTCACCGCCCCTGTTGGCGAAGGCGATCGCGGCGAGGAGGAGCACCACGACACCGACGACCGTCATCAGGTTCCGGCTGGACATCCCCGGTCTGCCGCCGCCCGGGCGGCCGCCGCGGCGGGGCTGGCCGTAGGGGCCGTACGCGTCGCCCTCGCCCTCCGGCAGGCGGGTGCGGGTCAGGTGGCGGTCGTCGTAGCCGCCGGGGTCACCGGTCGCGCGGCCCGAGTCGTGCCCGCCGCCGTAGCCGTCGTCGCCGAGGCTCATCGCGCGTCCGTCCCCTCATCCGTTACATGCGTCGTCGCTGGCTTGCCGCCCGTATATGACGGTAGCGGTGTGAACGGTTTCAGGGGGGAGGACAAGGGGGTGTGAGGGGGCATCAGGTGGCAGCCTCGGTGCGGGGGGACTCGGGGACGAGAGGGTCTGCGCGGGTCGATGCGCGGTGGAACGGGTGACGGGAGGGGGGCGGCTGGGGGGCGCGTGGGCGTCGGGCGTGGCCGAACGGCTCAGACGGCCATGCCGTAGACGATCGTGAAGAGGGTGCCCAGCGAGCCGATGATGAACACGCCGGTGAGGCCGGCGACGATCAATCCCTTGCCCTGCTCCGCGCTGAAGGTGTCCCGCAGGGCCGTGGCGCCGATCCGCTGCTTCGCCGCGCCCCAGATCGCGATGGCGAGGCACAGGAGAATGGCCACGGCCATGATGACCTCGACCATCACTCGAGCTTCCGTGCCCAGGCTACCGAACGGCCCCCATTTCGGGGCGATTCCGCCAATGATGGTGTTGATGTCACCCTTGTCGCCGGCTGCCAAAAACATTTGTAACTCACCGCCCCTTATGGGTAGTTGCGTCTCCTCCGCCGCATGGCAAAGGTCAGGACCTATCTTCGCTGACGTTGCCGCTCAGCATGTCGACTTGGCGGCATTTTTTGCCGGAACCCGTATGCGCCGTCGGCGGTACTGCCCTGACCTGCGGCGCGGACCGTTGTCAGTGGGGGGACCTATGGTGACTCTGTGTATCACGCGTGTGGACGCCGAGCAATGATTGGCGAGGGCGGGGGGCCCGAGGATGCTCAAACGACAATGTGTTCGGTCGGTACGCTGGGGCGGCCGTCCTCGCGTTCGCCGCACTTCGTGGCCGCCGGGCCGGTTCATCGCTTTCATCGCGTTCATTGCACGCATCGCACTCGTCACCTGCTTCGGGTGCGCCGAAAACAAGGGTGGTACGGGTGCTGGTTGCCGATCGGTACCGGCTGGGGGATCTGCTCGGCCGTGGCGGGATGGGCGAAGTCTGGCGTGCACACGACGAGGTGCTGGGGCGTCAGGTCGCGGTGAAGCTGTTGCTGGGCGACGACGCCGACGAGTCGTCGGCGGCCCGGTTCCGGATGGAGGCCCAGACCGCGGCGCGCCTGAATCACCCTCAGGTCGTCGCGGTGTACGACTTCGGCGCCTGGGAGGGGCGCTTCTATCTGGTCATGGAGCTGGTCCAGGGGCCGAGCCTGGCGGACCTCTCCGCGCGGGGCGCGTTCGCCCCGGAGCGCGTCGCGGACATCGCGGCGCAGGCGGCCTCCGGGCTGGCCGCCGCCCACCGGCAGGGAGTGGTCCACCGGGACGTCAAGCCCGGAAACCTGATGCTGGACGCCGACGGCACCCTGAAGATCGGCGACTTCGGCATCGCCCGTTTCGTGGACGAGACCTCGGCCGCCCTGACCCGGGCCGGCCAGATCGTCGGCACCAGCACGTACCTCGCGCCGGAGCGGGCCCTGGGCCGGATGGCGGGCCCGGGTTCGGACGTCTACGCGCTGGGGTGCGTTCTCTACCAGCTGCTCGTCGGCCAGCCGCCGTTCTGGGCGGACAGCCCGACCGCGCTCCTCTATCTGCACGTGGACGCGGAGCCGGTGCCACCGCGGCAGCACGGCGTCGACATGCCGTACGCCTTCGAGGCGTACCTGCTCCGCATGCTGGCCAAGGAGCCGGAGGACCGGCCTTCGGCGGAGGAGGCGGCGGACTGGTTCGCCGGCGACTCCTGGCGGGACATCGCGCAGCCGATGCCGATGCCGATGCCCGCGCCGCCGACAGCGCAGATGCGTGCTCCGGAGCCGATGCGCGCCCCGGCGGCTGCTCCCGGGGCCGCGCCGACTGCGGCGTACGCGCCGGTGCACTCGTCGGTACCGCCCGCGGCGGCTGCCGGCAGACGGCGGAGCGGTGGCGGCGGCAGGGGCGGACGCAGCCCGAAGGTGCTGATCGGTGTGGTCGCCGGGGCGGCGGTCTTCGTGGTGGCCGCCTTGATCGGTTCGTCGGTGTTCGGCGGCCCGCCGGACGGTGGCCGGGACTCGCAGAAGCCCGAGGCGCAGCCCTCGGAGTCGGCACAGCAGCAGCCGGGTGGCCCGGGCCCCGGCCCCACGCGCAACGCGCCGAACGTGGTCCCGGCGGAGGCGACCCCGGCGGCACCCTCACCGGTGCGGCCGAAGGCACCGTCGAAGCAGGCCAAGTCCAAGAAGTCCGAGGACCCGAAGCCGAATGCGTCGGCAGGGACGCCCAAGGAGCAACCCAAGTCGGAGAAGCCGAAGCATCAGTCGGGGCACGACGACCACGACATCGCCGAGGTCGGCGACGAGGGCGACGACGACTGAACCGCCCTCCGGGCTGTGGCGGGCTCCGCGCCTGCCACAGCCTGCCGGCCGACCCCCTCGACGAACTGCGCGATCCCGCCCCACCCGGGCTGACGGTCACGACGATCTCATTGAGCTTGTGGCTCTCCCGGATATAGGCGCTGCCGTCGTCCCCGAAGACGACTTCCGAGTGCTACGAACAGGGGGCGTCGTCGGTCGCCGGAATTCAGTTGAGTTCCGTCACGGTGCCCCCTCGGGGGAGGCGTGTCATCTGCGCGCTGGGCGTCCACGATAGGGAGTGGGTGCCGGTGATGAGGAGGTGCTGGGCGTTCGTCAGTGCACGCACGGGGCTCTGTGTCGTATCCGCCGACTCAGCTTGCTCAAACGAGTGGCTGTGCGTGTATCAGACTCGCGTGTCCTGAGGGCCAGGGCGAAGGCGTGGGAAGGCAGAATGAGCGCCTCACTGTTCGCCTTCACTCCAGGGCACATGTTGGGGTTGCCGAATCCACCACCATCCTTGGTTTCCCACTCGGGGTGATGCGGGGTGGTGTTGCTCAGTGGATGCCGTGAACGCCTCGTCGAGTTGACTGATCGACTCACGCAGGATGGGTGTCACCAGCCGGGGCAATTCTTGTGCCCATCGCTCCAGCTGGTCACGGGATTTTAGATCACTCCGATACATGTCTACTGGATAGCGCCCCGTTGGCTGCCATCCCGACTCCATGCGCCGCACCAGCCTCTCCCACGCGGCTAGATGGATGCGAGCATTGTAGAGAGCGGTTCTCGATTCGTCGCTCAGTTCTGGGTCGGGAGGCAGTTGTTGCGACTCCCGAAGGGAATCTACCGCACGCGAAAAGTTATCTGCGATCGGTGTAGAAACTCTTTGTTCGCGAATGATTTCCGGAATCTGGATCACTTGAACGTGGGGCAGCTGGGGTACTGGGGCCTCGACAGCATCAATTGAGTAGACGGGATACTCGTCACCGGAGGCTGTTAGTCGTGCGCGCGTTGTCATGCCAGCAGGTGTGACGAGCCAGTACGCACTTGGGATCTCCTCTTCTGCCGGATAGAGAACTACGGTCTGTGTGACCGCGGCAAACCTCTGCGCCAAGTCTGATTCGGTCGGTGGCGTGGCCATTTCATCCTGGACGTAAATGTCCAGAGCAAGTGAGGTATCACCAGATACGTGTGAAAATCCACATAGTACGAGGGCGTCCCAGTTGCGACCTTCCTGGTCACCGTCTTCATCGGCGGCGTCGACCTCCTTAGGGTCGACGGACAGGCAGGCTGCCAGGGCCTCAGAGATCGCAATCGCCGACAGAGGGTTAAGGGTGAACAGATTGTAGCTCACAGATACGTCCCGTTATAGATTTCCAGAGCCTTTTGGACTGCTTGGGGGTTGTTGACGAATCGAGGATTTTTGGTCAACTGGGGTGCCCCGCTGATGTCTCCCTTCGCTCGCGCTATCTGCTGAAGGGCGGCGTATTCGTTTCGGTCCAGATTGACGATACCCGGGCCGGAGTCCGGATAAATCCTTCCGCCGAGTTCCACGCCGTAGGTGCGCCCGTTGATCTCGTATCGATTGCCGCTGTCCACCAATTTGGCGCGGCCATCCGCGATGGCGGCGATATCATCATCGATGGCGCTACTGTAGTCGCGCAGGATAATACTGTTCTTGGCTGCGACTTGCTTGTTATGTGCGGCTCCGCCAGGGGTGTGCCGGGGGTGTGGCCGTTTGAGCTCTTCCCCAGCGGCAGGGCCCGGGATGTCGTTTCTGGCTGGCCACACTCCCCTTTGGGAAGCGGGCGGCGCGCCAGCCTCAGACGCGCCACCGGAACGCCCCGGCGTGTGATCGGCACCATGGGTATCACTCCCCTGGTGCTGCCCGTTCCCGTCAACAGCTCCGTGATCCCGTCCAGCGGTATGTCCGTCGTCTGCGTGCGTGCCCCTGCCGGTTCCGTGGTCCGCCGTCGCGTGACCGCCGCCCGTTGAGTTCCTATCGGGGTGGCGTTCGCTCTCTCGCCCGGGGGAATGGTTGGTCGCGTCGTGGCCGGTGTGAGAACTATGGTGTCCGCCGGTAGGGCCGGTGTCTCCTGCCGCTCCCGCGTGGACGAGTACCCGGTCCTTGGCGGGAAGCGTCTCGTGGGTGGCCAGGTCATGGCCTGACGGTTCGCGGGCCGGTGTGGAGAGCGGGTTGCCGTGCTCGTCGCGGATTACACCGTTGCGGTCCATCGTGGCGGATTTGCCGTCGGGCCTGGTGAACTCCAGCTCGCCGTTGGGCTGGAACTGCAGGTGCCGCCCTCGCGAGGCATCGTTGAAGGCTTCGGCGAACTGGGTCCCGTAGCGGCTTCGCATCTTGGCCATCAGCTCGGCGGCCTTGACCTTGCCCAGGCCGGCGCCCTTCAGGACGTACGCCATGGGGTCCACGTAGGTGCCGGCCTTACCCGCCACGCTGATGCTCTTGGCGATCGCTCCGGCCTTGCCGGCATTACCCGCGCCGGTCAATAACGTCAGCCCGTTGAAGCTGACAGCTCCCGCCGCCCGGGCTGGGTTCTCCTTCCATTGGTCCAAGGCCACGAGAGATTTACCGGCTTCCCTTACCGCCTCCTGGCCCTGCTGCTTCCTCTCCCGCATCCAAGGCGGCAGTTTCTCGTCGGGAACGCCGCCGATCGTGAGGCCGACACCCAATTTGGCGAGGCCCTTCCATGCCTCTTGCATCTGGTCTGTTCCCTGAAAACCGACCAGGGTGAGAAGCCCCTTGATGCTGCCCCATGTTCCGTCTATAACGAAGCCCTGGACGAAGCTCCGGAACCAGTACTCACCGTCCAGTAGGGAGTGTTTTTGTTGCTCCGGATGACCCCAGGGGAGATCCTTCACCCTGTCGAGATCGGAGGCTTTATATCCATACTTATGCGGATCCTTGGACCCGTCCCCCACCTCGAAGGGAATGCCGCAGGACAGTGCCACGATACGGTTTGCGGCGCGGATTTCCGCAGCGGCAAAGGCGGCCACCGTCGCGTCGACCGCGATCCGCAGGGCTTTGTCCTTGTCAGTGTTCTTGGAGTCTTCCTGCCAGTTATCGTCACCTTTGACGGATTCTACAAAACGCTTCGCTTCCTCCCTAAGGTTGTTGAGTCTCAAGACGAGGGGGTGGATTTCCTCCCAGTAGTCGCTCAGTGCGGATTGGATCTTCTCCAGATCGCCCGCGAATTTATTGGACTTGTCCCGTATCGGCCTGGTCGTAGCGAAGAGTTGTTCGGCCTCCGGAGCGTGGTAGAAAGCTGAAAGGCCCTGGAAGTTTGTATCAATCGCCGCGCCTGCTGTGCGGATCTTCCCGGCCATTGCCCGGATCCCTGACGCATCCTTTTCCAGCTGTTCCGGGTTCCCGGTGTAACGAGGTATCCCTTCGGGCTTGATCACTTGTGATGGCCCTTTTCCTTGCCGTTTGCGAGTAACTGCGAAACATCTGGAGCTTTCAGTGCTTCCCGCTGAGCGTTGGCCGCCATCTCCGTGGCTCCATTGAGGTACTCCGTGGTCGCTGTCCTCGCGCCCATCACTGAGTTACGTGTCCGCCCTACCAGGTACGGCAGTGTCTGCTGTGTTGCCTGGGCGTACTGGGTGAGAGCTACACCCACCAGCCCCATCGGTGGCACATGGTCGCCGAACGTGAGCGTTCCCGTCGACGTGCACGCGCTGGTCAAGAAGCCGAGGTAGGCCGTCGATCCTTCCACAAGGTCACGCATCGGATCGTCGATGCTGGCCAGAACACTTCGTACTCCGTCAGGCTGGATATCCCACCCGGACATGACACGCCCCACCCTTCTCCGAACCTCTCCTTGGATATGCGGCAGCGCTCACCTCGCCGGCCTGTGGGCCGGTCCGCTGCCACTCGCGCCACGCCCCCCGTGCGCTGCCGGCTCGCCGCAAGGCGCCCGGTTTCTAGCCGACGTTGCCGACGGCGGCCTTGGCCCCGGCCAGCGTCTGGTGCACCGTGCCGTCGTTCTTGTCCAACGTCGAGCGCAGCAGCTTGATGATGGAGCGAACCTCGGCGGGCGCCTTGTCCCAGCGCTGCTCCTTGCCGTGGTACTCGTCCGAGACGCCGTCGGCCTGGAGTCGGCCATCGCCGCCTTCGAACCCCATGAACTCACCCCACCACACTCGTGCGTTACACAGCTACCAGATTGGTTCTACAAGCCAGACGGTGCGACTGCATGAGTATCAGTACTCATACGCACCGGTTGGTGATCAATGGCGCGTAGGGATCCCGGGTGGGTACCCGCTCCGAAGTCTCGCTGCTGCGCGGGCGACGAGCTCTGGTGGTGATTTTCCGTCGGCGGAACAGCGTGACCGCCTCACGAGGAGGAGCCATCGACACCTCCCGCCCAGGGCGGGGGCCCGGCGGTCGAGCGGGCCCTATTCGTGGGCGAGTAAGGCAAGCTCCTGCGGCTCGTTGTGGCCGATATCGAGGCGGAGTCGATCGTCTCGCGCTGTCTCCTTAGGTCCTGGACGCCCTCAAGTTGCTTCCCTGTGAGTCGCTCCGTACGGACCTCGACGGCAGGCCGACCTTGGACGTCGACGATGTGGTCTGGGGGCTTCGATGAGCCGCTCCGACACCGGGAACGGCCCCCGGGCTCGTTGCGTTAATGAACGACCCCGTGGCGAACGAAGGGGGGATTCTTACTCTGCGGACGAAGTCTTCAGGACCTGCAACTGGCCACCTGGCCGTCGCGGTGGCGCTGATCGACGGGCCGCGCCCCGTCGCCTTCGCGATGAGTGTGCTGGACCTCGCGTCCTTCGGACAGGTCATGGTGCACGTTGTCTCCATCGCATTTCGTGCCGGGGCCCACAGGAGCGGTGGTTCGGCGCTTACCTGGCGGAGGTCGACAACGAACGGGTATACGAGTTCCTCAACGAAATGTAGCCCGCCCGAGCGAATGCTCGCGAAACGCCCGAGCGATACCCAAGCCATGGGTGGGTGAATGCTCCCGTGTGCGATGGATTTCGGGCGGCCCATGATCCGCCGCCCGTGAAGGGGGACGGGGGAGTGGTGGCAGGACATATCTCCTCTCTGCGACTGGCCGCGGCTGTGGGGCTGCCGGTATCGGCGGTCGGGCTGGTGATCGGGGCCCGATGGCTCAACGCCTATGGGGCCGGGGGCGTGATCGCGGGTGTGCTGGGCGTGGTGATGGTGCTCGCCGCGATGGCCATCTGGGTGTTCTCGCCGTCGCTGTCCGAGAGCGGGGTGGTGTTCTTCGTGTCTGCGGTCACGCTCGCCATCGCCCTCGGCGGCGCGTACACAGGCGTCGACAAATGGGTGTTGCACTCGCGGGGGGTGCGGGCCCAGTGCGCGGTTCTCGACGTCGACAAGCGCGTGGAGAGACACACGACGACCGACGCCCAGGGGTTTTCGAACACCACGACCACGACGTCCTACGATCACCGGCTGGACTGTGTCGGAGGCCGGACCCGGGCCATGACCACGAGCCGGCGCATCGCGGACAAAGGGGATCGGCTCACCGTCGCCTACGACCCCGACGGGCGGGTGGGGCCGGTCCCGGGTGGTGACGTCTCCGACGGTGGTACGGCCCGGTGGGTTTGCGGCATCGGCCTGGCCGTGACGATCGGTCTCCGCGTCGGCGACGTCCTCATCCACCGGCGTCGCGTCACGGATAGCTGGACGTCACGGTGACCAGCAGCAACGGAAGTTGCTTCTAATTCGACCACTTTCCCGAGCACTTCTACTTCATCGAAGGGCTCGGCCGTAGGTGGCCGATTGCCCGAATGGAGGCGGAGCGATCCGGTGAACGGACGGGTGGGCGACGCGATCAGTGTCCGTAGGCATGGAGCGGCCTGGTAGCCGGTGCCCCGGGGCCTGCTCGTCCAGGTCGCTCATGATGACCGCGTCGCCGGCTTGCCCAGTGCGCCGTTTCGAGCATGGGAGAGCAGCGAGCGCCATACGCTAGGTCGGGCACGAGGATGCTCTGCAAGCTGATGGACCCGGTCCGGCTGTGTCTGCAGCTCCTACGCGTTCGCTACTGCGCTGATTCGGCTGCGGCTTGACTTCTGGCGGGTGCTCGCCCATGGCGGAGTGCCCAGACCCTCTACTCGGCGGGCGGGTCACGCGGGCGGCGCCGGATCCGGTCGCAGGCTTCTCCGTATCGAAGCCTGCGTCGCCGTCTGGGTGTGTACCGGGGACGGCTGGGATCAGGTAAGGCGTTCTGGTACCGGCTCTTGCGCTGAGCTGTCCGGACCCGGGGCTAAAGTTCCGCTCCGTGGAGACATTACGCCCCCAAGACCCCACGCGCATCGGTGCGCACACCGTACTTGCCCGGCTCGGCGCCGGTGGCATGGGACAGGTTTACCTCGGGAGGTCACCCGGTGGACGGCAGCTCGCGATCAAGTTGATCCGGGAGGATTTCGCCGAGTCCGCCGAGGCCCTGTCGCGGTTCCGACGTGAGGTCGAGACGGTACGGGCGGTACGGAGCGCGTACACCGCCAATCTCATCGACGCCTCGCTGGAGACGACTCCATACTGGCTCGCGACCGAGTATGTGCCCGGGCCCACCCTGGTCCAGGCGATAGCCGAGCGGGGCCCGCTCCCGTCCGATACGTGCTTCCGGCTGTTCGCGGCGCTCGCCGAGGCCTTGGCTAACGTGCATGCACACGGGGTGACGCACCGTGACCTGAAGCCCCATAACGTCATTCTCTCCTCAGTGGGGCCCAAGCTCATCGACTTCGGGATCGCACGCGTGGCCGGGCAGGCCGCCTTCACCCAGGTCGGAACGGCACCTGGTACGCCAGGGTTCGCAGCACCCGAGGTCATCACGCGGAATGATGTCAGCACCGCCGCTGACGTGTTCGCGCTGGGCGCGACTATGGCGGCGGCGGCGACGGGGCGCCCGCCGTACGGCGAGGGCGCGATGGAGTCCGTCACTTACCGGGTGGTCCACGGAGAAATCGATGTGGAGGGAGTCGAGCCCGGGCTGGCGGCGCTTATTCGGCAGTGCGTGGACGGCGATCCGGGGCGGCGGCCCGATCCCGTCGGCATCATTAACCGGTGCGCCGTGACCTCTTCGTTGGCTGACGACCCCGTCTATCGGCTCCTCACGGGGTTGGGGGCGAAGGGCGTGCCTCCGGTGCGGGGGTACGTACCTACGCTGGCGCCCAGCGCGCCACAGCCTGAGCCACAGGGGCACCGATCCCGGCGAACCGTGTGGATCACGGTTGCAGTCGCCGTGGCGGCTGTTGCGGCAGGGGCCGGGATCGCGACCCAAGTGGTGGGCGACCGAGGGCGGGGGAGCGACTCCTCGCACAAGGGCACGAGGGAGACCAGACCGACGTCCGCATCCACTGCCGCTGCGACTCCCAGTGGCAGCGACAAGGAGCCCGGCTACATCGAAGCCACTGCTCCTGTCCGTGATTTCTGGACACCCCAGGAGGGGGCCAGTCATGGCGAGGGTTCATGCGCCCTGCCGGCCGAGGAACGAGCCGAACAATTTCAGTTCGCGATCGCGGACCCGGCGGATCCGGCTGCCACAGAGATGTCCGGCAAAGTGAAGATCTCATTCCGCTTCAAGTACGCAAAGGTCGCCGAGCGGAAGCCGTACTACCTTTCGGTGGCCGTCAAGCCGCCGCATGAGATCGATCGCGAGACGGGGAAGCCGTTCGAGGGGTTGCGCCAAGGCAACCTCAGCCTGGGCTACACCAGCAAGCCGGTGGACATCATCCCGAAGGACCCGGGCGGCTACGGCTCGGATTTTGTGGAGCTCACCTACCCCGACGACTTTCAGCAGATGTTCCGGGGCAAGCCGTACTCGGCAGCCATCCCCCTCTCGAACGACCCCGGCAACTGGACGGTGCTCTTTCAGCACGTCAAGAGCGCGAAGGAGTACACGAGCATCGCGTGCCATGGGTTTGTCGCAAAGTAGCCGGGCGCGAATCCGGAACCGGGGGTGAATCACGGCTGGATGGGGCAAGGTTGACGGGTGCGCAAGCTCTGGGTGGGCGTGGGTGTTGGAATCGGGATGTGCCTGAGCTTCATCGGGCTGCTCGTTCTCGGGGTGTATTCGGCTGCCTGGAAGCTCGGCAGCCCGGGTTCGGGTGCGATTGGGCTCGCCGAAGGCTCCGTTCCGGCCGCTTATCAGTCAATTGTTCAGAAATGGGGCAACTTGTGCCCCGCGCTCAACCCCGCGATCCTCGCTGCCCAGCTCTACACCGAGAGCAACTGGGACCCCACCGCGGAGAGCCACGCCGCGGCTCAGGGCATTGCGCAATTTATCCCGGAGACATGGGCGACGCAGGGTATCGACGGTAACGGGGACGGTAAGCGGAGCGTATGGGATCCAGCCGATGCGATCCCTTCCGCCGCCAAGTACGACTGCACGCTGTCAGGCGACGTGAAGGGCGTTCCGGGGAACCTCACGGACAACATGCTCGCCGCCTACAACGCGGGCCCGTACCGCGTCATCAAGGCGGGCGGTGTGCCGCCCATCAGAGAGACCCAAGGCTATGTGAAATCCATCCGCAACCTTGAGAAGAGCTTCGCGCGTCCCGTCGGGCGGGTGGCGCCCTCGCAGCGGGCGGCCGGGGCGATCTACTTCGCGCAGGAGAAGCTCGGGACGCCCTATCTGTGGGGCGGCAACGGCACGAAGGAGGACAACGGGCGCTTCGACTGCTCAGGGCTGACGAAGGCCGCCTACGAGTCGGTGGGGATCGAGCTGCCGCGCGTGGCGAACGACCAGTGGAACGCGGGAGCCCACCCCAAGCGGGACGAGCTGCTCCCCGGTGATCTGGTGTTCTTCGCGCACAACCTGCAGGATCCGCGCAGCATCCACCACGTGGGGCTGTACGTGGGCGGCGGGTACATGATCAACGCGCCGTATACGGGGGCGGTGATCCGGTTCGACAAAATCGACACACCGGATTACATCGGTGCGACGAGAGTGACCGAAGACGGCGCCAAAGCGTTGCCTCGTACGAACAACGCATGAACGCCGCACCCTGAGCTGCGACGATGGGTCACCCTTAGATAACGTCCTGGTGATCTTTGGGTTGAGGGTGGAACGCCTGGCTGGATCAGGGCGTTCCATGGGGAGTGGGGAAGCAGCGCCGGGGCTGGGCGCACGGACCACGGGGGTCGGCAGCTGGACGTGGAAACAGGCGACAGATAGGGGCCGTGGGACATGGCTGGACTCGTGATGGGGCACCCCATGCCAGAGGCCAGGGGTGGATCGAACCCCGACGTCAGCCTGCTCTACGAGATCAACGGCATCGCCAAGGACGCGCCCAACTGGCTCGACCGGACCATGGAGTTCGTCGGCGAGTTCGGCATCGTCCTCGGCCTCGGTGTGCTCATGCTCTTCGCCTGGTGGAGCGTCCGTAAGAGCGAGGACGCGCCCGCCGGGGTCGCCGCGCTGGTGTGGGCGCCGCTCGCCGCCGGGATCGCGCTGCTCGTGAACATCCCGATCCGAGGGTTCGTCAAAAGACCACGCCCGTTCGTGGATCACGGCGGGCTCGACGTACTGGTCAAGGGCAAGACCGACTTCTCCTTCGTCAGCGACCACGCCACGCTCACCATGGCGCTGGGCGTCGGCCTCTTCGTCGCCCACCGCAAGTACGGGCTCGTCGGGATCGGCCTCGCGCTGCTCGAAGGCTTCTGCCGCGTCTACATGGGCGTGCACTACCCGACCGACGTCGTGGGCGGCCTCGCCCTCGGCACGGCCGTCGCCCTGCTGCTCGCACCGCTCGCGATGATGCTGCTCACGCCGCTGGCCAGGACGGTCGGCGGTTCGCGGGCCGGTTGGCTCGTACGGTCGGCCAAGGCGCCCCGGCCCGTGATGGCACGGACCGGGAGCGGTGCCGGGGCCGACGCGGGATTCCCCGAGCACCCCCGGCACCGGGACAACGACCTCGCGGCCTGAGCCCCTTTGACGAAACGCCGTCACAGTGCCTGCGGGAAGGTGAACAGCCTTCCCGCGTCGTACTTCCCCTTGATCTTCGTCAGCCGGTCCGCAGCGTCCCCGTAGTACGCCTTGCGCCAGTCCTTCAGGCTCGCGTCCGCGTAGTTCTGGTACGCGGCACCCGAGGCGAAGCGGCGCATCGCCGTGTGGGTGCCGTCCAGCCACGTGGTCTGCTTCGTCCCCGAGCCGCCCGCCGCCCACGAGGTCAGGTACTGCGCGAGGAAGCGCGACCGGCGGTGCACGAAGGCCGTCGACAGGGGCTGCACACGGTTGACGGCGCCGCCCAGCGCCGTCAGCTGGATCGAGCCGCCGCCGCTGCCACCGCTCTTGCCGAATCGTTCCACCTGGTCGAGCAGCGCGCGGATGCCGGCCGCCGGGAGCGAACGGTCGTAGAAGTCGGAGCGGGCCGCGTACGTCTCCCGCTGCAGCGCACCGGAGGACTCCCGTCCGGGGGTCTTGCCCGGCAGATGGCACTGGGTCTGGGTCTTGTCGCCGCAGCCCGCGTAGGCGCGCATCGAGTCGAGGTAGCCCCGGCGGCGCAGCCCGAGGCCCTTCTTCGGGGCGCTGCCCACCTTGCGCACCAGCTCGTCCAGGGCGTTCTCCAGATCGCCGTACGTGCCCAGGGAGTACGCGACGACGGAGACGCGGGGGGTGCCGCCCGCCGCCACGGCCAGGTCGCACGCGGACCAGATCTCGTCCGGCCGGGTCGGGCCCCACTCCTGCCAGGCGCGGATCACGTCGGCGGCCTTCGCCCAGGGCCAGGAGAGATAGCCCGTCACGCAGTCCGATGCCTTGCGGGTGCGGAAGCGGAGCTCGGTCACGACGCCGAAGTTGCCGTTGCCCGCACCGCGCAGCGCCCAGAAGAGGTCCGTATTGCGGGAGGAGTCGCACTCGACGGTCTTGCCGTCGGCCGTGACGAGGGTGGCGCCGGTGAGACTGTCGCACGTCAGGCCGTAGGCCCGGGAGAGCACACCGTGGCCGCCGCCGAGGGTGAGGCCGGAGACACCGACAGTGGGGCAGGAGCCGGCCGGGATGGTGGCGCCGTGCTTGGCGAGGCCGGTGTAGACGTCGATGAGCTTGGCGCCCGCGCCGATCACGGCGGTGGAGGCGGTGGGGGTGCGGACCGACTTCAGCCGGGAGACGTCGATGACGAGGCGGTCGGTGCCGCTGGACCAACCCGCGTAGCTGTGGCCGCCGTTGCGTATGGAGACGGGTATGGAGTGGCGGCGGGCGAAGGCGAGGCACTGCGCTATGTCGCCGGTGCCGGCGACATAGGCGACACCGGCGGGGCGCTGGCTGTCGAAGCGGGTGTTGTAGAGCTGGCGGGCGGCCGCGTAATCGGCGTCGCCGGGGCGGACGATGCCGCCGGACAGGCCCTTGCCGAGGGCGGTCCAGTCGGCCGGCTTGGCCTTGGAGGCGGCGGTCACCGACGTGGACCGGCTCGCGTTCGTCATCCGGGCCGGGGTCGCCTGGGAGGTGTCGTCGGCGCACGACGCCGCCCATACGCCGGCCGCCGCCAGTCCCGTCCCCGTCGCCAACAGCTTGCGCCTGTCCATGGCCATGTCGCCTGCCCGCCCCTTGTCGCCCTGTACGTGCTTCGCGCGGTACGTGATGCGTGCTGTACCTGCCTGGACAGATGACGCACATGGGCGGGCGGTTCCCTGTAGACGGCAGCTATCGGCCGGCTATCGGCCTGCTATCGGTCGTCCGTGGCTGCGAGGTGGCCGGCGCCGTCCTCGCGGGCGAGGGAGCGGGCGCGGCGGGCGGGTCCGGACCAGCCGCAGCTGCAGCGGGCCGTGCAGAACGACCCTCTCTCGGTCGTGCTGATGTGGTGCTCGGCGGGGTGCCGCGCCGCTCGTCGGGCGGGCGGGAGCGCGGACTGGTTCGCGGGGGCTGCGTCGGACACGTGACCACGCTACCCGGCCGTGACGGTGACACCCACGCAGTCGTTGAACGATCGGGGTCCACAGCGTTTTCGGTAGGGGGCTGGCGGTCATGGTGGTGCGAGGGCAAAGACGCAGGGGCGCGGTCGTCGCCACCGCGGTCGCGGGCGGTGTCGCCGTCGCTCTGCTGGTGTCCGGCTGCTCCCCGATGACCGCGGCCTACGAGCCGCAGGCCGGCCGGGCCGGGCGGCCCCACTCCGCCCGGCCGGTCCACGGGACCGGTGCCGTGATCGACCCGGGCCGGGCGCTCGCCACCGTGCGCGGGGCCGCCGCCGCCCTCGCCCGGGAGGGCGGCGCGAAGGTCGTCACGTCCATGGAGACCGTCAGCGGCGGCACCCGGCTGACGATTCAGGGCTCGGGTGTCTACGACTTCGCCCGGCCCGTCGGCGAGTTGACCGTGCTGCTGCCCGAGGACGCGACCGGGGCCGCCGAACACCGGCCGATCACCGAGGTCTTCACCCCCGGCGGGCTGTACATGAAGAACCGCGGCGCGGGGGTGCCCGCCGACAAGTGGGTACGGCTGGACACGGCCGCGCTCCCCGACGGGAATCTCCTCACGAGCGGGGCCACCGATCCGCTCGCCGCGGCCGGACTGCTCGGAGGCGCGCGCGAGGTGACGTACATGCGGGACGAGCGGGTAGGCGGGGTGCGTGTGGGTCACTACTGGGGGACGATCGATCTCGGCCGCGCCGCGCGCGCGGCGCCGGTTCGCGACCGGGGGCCGCTCGCCGCGGCGGCGAAAGGGTTCTCCAGCGGCACAGTGGCGTTCGACGTTCTCATCGACGCGCAGGGCAGACCGCGCGAGCTGCGCTACCGGTTCAGCGTCGAGAGCGGAAGGGGCGATACCGGGGACGGCGGCGCGGGCGGCGATCCGGCGGCCGACGGGAGCGGGGCCAGGAGCGAGGCCGATGGCGGGGCCACGACGGCCACGGCGATCGCTGCCGCCACGGCCACGGCGGTGCGCCCTTCGCCCGCCGCGACCCCGATGGTCGTCGTCTCCACCGTCCGGCTCTCCGCCTTCGGTACGGGGGTCAGGGTCGTTCTGCCGGCGCCCGGCGATATCTATGCGGGGAAGGTCGGTTCGCCGCAGAAATAGTGCGGCAGGGCGTAGTTGGCCATGGAAATGGTCCATCTGTGCCATGCGCGGAGTGTGTACCGATCACTACGCTGGTAAACCGAGTGCTGGGCCGCAAGCAAAGAATATGTAAAGAGACCAATGAAGAGCAGAGCGGAAGACCGACGACCCGAGGAGGTGAACACGTGGTTTCGCAACCCGGTTCGTCCGGCGGGCAGGATCCCGTGGCCCTCATCGAGATCGATCTCTACGGTGAGCTGATGATCGCCGCATCGAGCGTGGACGAGGAGCGGCTCAGCCCGGACCGTATCGATGAAGTGCTCCGCGTCGTCCCCCGGCGGACTCGCGGGGATGCGGACGGGGGCTGAGCCCCCGGCAAGTGGCCCCTCGGGCTGACCCCCGGCGGGAGCTCCCCGGGGCTCCGCCCCGGACCCCGGTCCTCAAGCGCCGGACGGGCTTGATCGGCTCGCCCTCCCCAGGTGCTACGTGCGCAGCAGGCGGGCGATGGCCGCGCTGGCCTCGGCGACCTTGGCGTCGATCTCCGCGCCGCCCTTGAGGGCCGCGTCGGCGACGCAGTGGCGCAGGTGCTCCTCCAGCAGCTGGAGGGCGAACGACTGCAGGGCCTTGGTGCCGGCCGAGACCTGCGTGAGTATGTCGATGCAGTAGACGTCCTCCTCGACCATGCGCTGGAGGCCGCGGATCTGGCCCTCGATCCGGCGCAGGCGCTTGAGGTGCTGGTCCTTCTGCTTGCTGTAGCCGTGGGGGCCCACGGGTTGCTCGGCGGGAGCGCCGTGGCAGGGCACCGTGTCCGACGGTTCGGTGGTGCCGGTCACTGCGGCTTCCGTGGTCGTCATGGCGTCCTCCGTCGTTCTGCCCGTCGCGGATGCGTCCCGTCGCGGATGTATCCCCGCGTCGCGGACAAAGGTGTCGCGGAGCGCTGTGCGGCGCTTACCCACGGTGCACGCACTCTGTATACGACGACTATGCGGTGCGTATAACGGTTCGCATACCCCGGTGTATACCCCCGACGGGTATATGGTACCGAAATTTATCGACGAAGACGGCCGGAAGACGGCCAGGAGGCGGTACCGCCTGGGCAAGCACTCTGCCCGATGGGCGACACTGAGGGAATGCCAGTTAGCTGTGGCCGGATGATGCGCCTAGCATCAACGAGACCGAATCCGCTGCACCCCGAGGATCCCACGTGCGCTTTCGTCTGACCCCCAGGGAGACGAGCTTCTACGACATGTTCGCCGCGTCCGCGGACAACATCGTCACGGGCTCCAAGCTCCTCATGGAACTGCTCGGAGCGGACACCTCCGCCCGGGCCGAGATCGCCGAGCGGATGCGGGCAGCGGAGCACGCGGGTGACGACGCGACGCACGCGATCTTCCACCAGCTGAACTCCTCCTTCATCACGCCGTTCGACCGCGAGGACATCTACACCCTCGCCGGCTCGCTCGACGACATCATGGACTTCATGGAAGAGGCGGTCGACCTGGTCGTCCTCTACCAGGTCGAGGAATTGCCGAAGGGCGTCGAGCAGCAGATCGAGGTCCTCGCGCGGGCCGCGGAGCTGACCGCCGAGGCGATGCCGAACCTGCGGACCATGACCAACCTCACGGAGTACTGGATCGAGGTGAACCGCCTGGAGAACCAGGCGGACCAGATCCACCGCAAGCTCCTCGCCCAGCTCTTCAACGGCAAGTACGACGCCATCGAGGTGCTGAAGCTCAAGCAGATCGTCGATGTGCTGGAGGAGGCGGCCGACGCGTTCGAGCACGTCGCCAACACCGTCGAGACCATCGCGGTCAAGGAGTCCTGACCCCCGGTGGACACGTTCGCACTCGTCGTGACCATCGCGGTCGCGCTCGGCTTCACGTATACCAACGGCTTTCACGACTCCGCGAACGCCATCGCGACCTCGGTCTCCACGCGGGCGCTGACCCCGCGCGCGGCCCTCGCGATGGCGGCGGTGATGAACCTCGCCGGTGCCTTCCTGGGCAGCGGGGTCGCCAAGACCGTCAGTAAGGGCCTGATCGAGACGCCGGTGGGCGACAAGGGGATGGGCATCCTCTTCGCCGCGCTGATCGGCGCGATCGCCTGGAACCTCATCACCTGGTACTTCGGGCTGCCCTCGTCGTCCTCGCACGCGCTGTTCGGCGGCATGGTCGGCGCGGCTCTCGCGGGAGGCACGACCGTCATCTGGTCGGGCGTCCTCGAGAAGGTCGTCATCCCGATGTTCCTGTCGCCCTTCGTCGGGCTGTTCCTCGGCTATCTGGTGATGGTCGTGATCATGTGGATGTTCCGGAAGGCCAACCCGCACAAGGCCAAGCGCGGCTTCCGGATCGCGCAGACGGTCTCGGCGGCGGGCATGGCGCTCGGCCACGGTCTCCAGGACGCGCAGAAGACCATGGGCATCGTGGTGATGGCCCTGGTCATCGCCGATGTGCAGGACGCGGGCGCCGCGATCCCGGTCTGGGTCAAGGTGGCCTGTGCGCTGACGCTGTCGCTCGGCACCTACGCGGGTGGCTGGCGGATCATGCGGACGCTGGGCCGCCGGATCATCGAGCTGGACCCGCCGCAGGGCTTCGCGGCCGAGACGACGGCGGCGTCGGTCATGTACACGGCGTCGTTCATGTTCCACGCGCCGATCTCGACCACGCATGTCATCACCTCCGCGATCATGGGCGTGGGCTCGACCAAGGGCTCGCGCGCGGTGCGCTGGGGTGTCGCGAAGAACATCGTGCTCGGCTGGTTCATCACCATGCCGGCTGCCGCGGCGGTCGCCGCGTTCAGCTACTGGATCGTGTACCTCGCCTTCGGGTGAGCCGATCCCGCGCCTGAGCGGCGCGTGAAGGACACGGGCCCGCCCCCTGGTAGTCACAGGGGGCGGGCCCGTTGCCTTGCGGCGGCACCGCCATGCAGCGCCGCAAGGCGGCTGGGGAGGGGACCGGTCTATCCGAAGCGGCCCGAGATGTAGTCCTCCGTGGCCTGCACCGACGGGTTGGAGAAGATCCGCTCGGTGTCGTCGATCTCGACGAGCTTGCCCGGCTGGCCGACGCCCGCGAGGTTGAAGAACGCCGTACGGTCCGAGACGCGGGCCGCCTGCTGCATGTTGTGCGTCACGATGACGATCGTGAAGCGCTCCTTCAGCTCCCCGATCAGATCCTCGATGGCGAGGGTGGAGATCGGGTCCAGCGCCGAGCAGGGCTCGTCCATGAGCAGGACCTGCGGCTCGACGGCGATCGCGCGGGCGATGCACAGACGCTGCTGCTGACCGCCGGAGAGGCCCGCTCCCGGTTTGTTCAGCCGGTCCTTGACCTCCTTCCAGAGGTTGGCGCCCTGGAGGGACTTCTCGACGATGCCGTCCAGCTCGGCCTTGCGGACGCGGCCGCCGTTGAGCCGGACGCCCGCGGCGACGTTGTCGTAGATCGACATGGTCGGGAAGGGGTTCGGCCGCTGGAAGACCATGCCGACCGTGCGGCGCACGGAGACCGGGTCCACGCCGGGGCCGTAGAGGTTCTCGTCGTCCAGCATCACCTTGCCCTCGACACGGCCGCCGGGGGTGACCTCGTGCATGCGGTTCAGGGTGCGCAGGAAGGTGGACTTGCCGCAGCCGGAGGGGCCGATGAAGGCGGTCACGGAGCGGGGTTCGACGGTCATCGAGATGTCCTCGATGGCCTTGTGGCTGCCGTAGTAGGCGTTCAGGCCGCCGACGTCGATGCGCTTGGCCATGTGAATCAACTTCTTTCGTGACCGCGTCAGCGGCTGGTCTTCGGGGCCTTCCAGCGGGCGATGCCGCGGGCCACCAGGTTCAGGATCATGACGAAGGCGATGAGGACCAGGGCCGCTGCCCAGGCGCGGTCGTAGCTGGCCTCGTTGCCGGCCGCCCACTGCTCGTAGATGTAGTACGGCAGGGAGGACTGGGCTCCGTCGAAGGGGTTGTTGTTGATGACCTGGGAGCCGAACACCAGGAGCACGATCGGGGCGGTCTCACCGGCGATGCGGGCGACCGCCAGCATCACACCGGTGGCGATGCCGCCGATGGCGGTGGGCAGGACCACCTTGAGGATCGTGCGCCACTTGGGTACGCCCAGGGCGAGGGAGGCCTCGCGCAGCTCGTTGGGGACGAGCTTGAGCATCTCCTCGGTGGAGCGGACCACCACGGGCATCATCAGGATCGACAGGGCCATCGAACCGGCGAAGCCGGAGTAGCCGAAGTCGAGCATGATGATCCAGAAGCTGAGGATGAACAGACCCGCGACGATCGACGGGATGCCCGTCATGACGTCCACGAAGAACGTGACGGCCTTCGCGAGCCGGCCGCGCCCGTACTCCACCAGGTAGATGGCGGTCAGCAGGCCGATCGGGGCCGAGATGGCGGTGGCGATGCCGACCTGCTCCAGGGTGCCGATGATCGCGTGGTAGACGCCGCCACCGGGCTGGATGGTCAGGACACCGGACATCGAGTGGGTGAGGAAGTCGCCGTCGAGGACCTTGATGCCCCGGGCGACGGTCTCCCAGACCAGGGAGATCAGCGGGACGACGGCACACAGGAAGCAGACCCACACCAGGCTGGTGGCGAGGCGGTCCTTGGCCTGCCGGCGGCCTTCGACGCGGGTGGCGAGGGCGTACATCCCGATGACGAAGAGCAGTCCGGCGATCAGGCCCCACTGGATCCGGCTGCCGAGCCCGGCGCCGAGGCCGATGCCGACGGCCACGGCCACCGCGCCGAGCGCGAGGGCCGGCGGGGTCCAGCGCGGCAGCCGGGGCTGGTGCAGGGTGTACGGGCGCGGGGCGCCGTCGGCGACGGGCGGCTTGTCCATGGTCACGCTCATGCCGTGTACTCCTTGCGGCGCGCGATGATCATCCGGGCGGCACCGTTGACCAGCAGGGTCAGCACGAACAGCACCAGACCCGAGGCGATCAGGGCGTCCTTGCCGATCTCACCGGACTCCTTGAAACTGCTCGCGATGTTCTGAGCGAACGTTCCGCCACCCGGGTCGAGCAGGCTCTTGCCGATCAGGAAGCTCGGGGAGAGCACCGTCGCCACGGCCATGGTCTCGCCGAGGGCGCGGCCGAGGCCGAGCATCGAGGCGCTGATGACACCCGAGCGGCCGAACGGCAGGACCGACATCCGGATCACTTCCCAGCGGGTCGCGCCGAGCGCGAGCGCTGCCTCCTCGTTCATCTTCGGGGTCTGCAGGAAGACCTCGCGGCTGACGCTGGTGACGATCGGCAGGATCATGATCGCCAGCAGGATGCCGATGGTGAAGAGCGAGCGGGCGGCACCGTCGTGGTACGCGAAGATGCCGGTCCAGCCGAGGTAGTCGTTCAGCCAGCTGTACAGGCCGCCGAGGTGCGGCACCAGGAACAGGGCGCCCCACAGGCCGTAGACGATGGACGGGACGGCGGCCAGCAGGTCGATCACGTAGCTCAGCGGTGTCGCGAGCTTGCGCGGTGCGTAGTGCGAGACGAAGAGCGCGACCCCGATGGCGACGGGCACGGCGATCAGCATCGCGATCAGCGAGCTGACGACGGTGCCGAAGGCCAGCACCGCGATGCCGAAGGCCGGCGGGGTGGAGTTGGCGCTCCATTCGAAGGTCGTGAAGAAGTTGCCCTCGTTGTGCGAGAGGGCGTTCACGGCCCGCACGGCGAGGAAGACCGCGATCGCGGCCATGATCACCAGGAGCAGGATGCCGGAGCCACGGGAGAGTCCGAGGAAGATCCGGTCGCCCGGGCGGGTGGCCGACTTCGCCTGCTCGGCCGGGGCCGGGGCGCCTGACAAGGGCGGCGGGGCTGCTGAAGTTGCGGGGGTTATGTCCATTTTGTATCCACGGGTTCTCCGGTCTGCGGAGCCGGCTTCGGCTCCTGGCGCGGCGGTGCACCGGATGGTGCGGCCGGCCCCGTGAGCGAGGGCCGGCCGCACACGGTCAGGAGAGGCTCGCGATGTTCTCGCGGACCTTCGTCGCGATCTCGGCGGGCAGCGGGGCGTAGCCCATCTCCTTGAGGACGGACTGGCCGTCCTCGCTCGCGATGTAGGTCAGGAAGGACTTGGTGGCGGGCAGGGTCTCGGCCTTGTTGCCCTTGTCACCGACGACCTCGTACGTCACCAGGGTGATCGGGTAGGCACCATCGGCCTTGGTGGCGTAGTTGAGCTTGAGCGCGAGGTCCTTGCCGGTGCCGACGATCTTCGCCTCGGCGATGGCCTTGGACGCGTTGTCGGAGGTGGCCTCGACCGGGGCGGAGGCTCCGGTGTTGAGCTTCACCGTCTTGATCGAGTTGGCGCCGGCGTAGGAGAGCTCGAAGTACGAGATCGCGCCCGCGGTCTGCTTGACCTGCGAGGACACACCGGCCGAGCCATCGGCGGACTGGCCGCCCTTGGCCTTCCACGCCTTGGCGGGCTCGTAGGGCCACGACTTGTCGGCGGCGGCCTTGAGGTACTTGGTGAAGTTGTCCGTGGTGCCCGACTCGTCCGAGCGGTGGAACGCCTGGATCTTGAGGTCGGGGAGCTTGGCGCCCGGGTTGAGCTTCTTGATCGCCTCGTCGTTCCACTTCTCGATCTTCGAGTCGAAGATCTTGGCGAGGGTGTCCGCGTCCAGGACCAGGTTGTCCACGCCCGGGACGTGGTAGCCGATGGCGATCGGGCCGCCGAGCAGGGGGAGGTTGATGCCCTGGCCGCCCTTGACGACCTGCTTGGACTTCGCGACCTCCTCCGGCTTGAGCGCCGAGTCGGAGCCCGCGAAGGCGGTCTTGCCCTGGAGGAACTCCTGGATGCCCGCGCCGGAGCCGGTGGGCTTGTAGTTGATCTGAACGTCCTTGCAGGCCGCCATGTAGTTCTTGACCCACAGGTCCATGGCGTTCTTCTGCGCGGACGAGCCCGAGGCCAGCAGCTGGCCCTTGCCCTCGCACTTGATCTTGCCCGCACCCTGGGTGGTGCCCCCGCCGGTGGAGCCGCCGCCGCTGTTGTCGTCCGAGCCGCACGCGGTGAGTACCAGGGCACCGGAAACGGCGATGGCGCCGAGGGCGACTGCGCGGAGTCGGTTCTTACGCTGAAGCTTCACTTTCGGGTGTTCCTTTCGGGAGCCGCCGCGAGGCGGCGTGCGAGAGGTCGGGGGTGCTGTTCCGCTGAGCGGCCAGCGAGCCTGCGCCGCACTTGATCCTGCGGGCTGACCTGCTGATTCATAGTGTTCGGCGGCACGGGGGCGGGGCCTGTTCGGCCGTTCGGCTCGCACCTTCCACGGTCGAAATTAGGCAGAACAGGTGAAGCGGTCGATGGGGAAGAGTGAACGGGAGGTGAACCTCGGCCGTCAGTGTGGTGGCCCTGGCCAAAGGCCGGTTTCCGGCCGAGTCCGTGAGAGATCTCTATCGGTTTTCGATCCTCCGTGGCACCATCCGTTCCTCGTGTGACGGCAAGTCAGGCGTGGGGGCGGAAGTCGCGGAGGTGTCCTGTGAGGCGGAACGGCGGCGGGATCGCGGGTACGACGGCGGTTCGTGTGGGGCCTGTGACGGGTTTCGGCCGCACCCGGGGCAGACGTACGGCCGTGGCGACCGCGCTCGTGTGTGCGGTCGTGACGGGTGTGATCGTCACGCCGGGCGTGGCCCACGCGGACCCCAGTCCCCCGCAGCGGAGCCTGGAGGATGTCCACAGGGAAGTGGAAGACCTCTACCGCAAGGCGGAATCCGCCACGGATGCCTACAACGCGGCGAGCGAGGCGCAGTCCCGTCAGGAGAAGTCGATCGTGGAGATCGCCCGCTCGGTGACCGCGGCCCAGGCACGCATGGCCCGCCTCAAGAACCAGGCCGGAGCCCTCGCCCGCTCCCAGTACCGCGCCGGCGGCATGCCGGACGGCGCGCGGCTCTTCTTCGACGCCGCCCCCGACTCCTTCCTCGACGGCGTCTCCCTCGCCCACAAGGGCGAACAGGCCACCCGAGGGCTGCTCGCCCAGGTCGCGGCCACCCAGAAGAAGCTCGACGGCTATGCGAAGGCCGCCGACGAGCGCTGGAAGAAGCTCGACGGCGAGCGGAAGAAGAAAGAGGACGCCAAGAAGGAGATCGAGACCCGGCTGAAGGACGCCAAGCGGCTCGAGGAGCGGCTGGAGGCGAAGGAACGGGAGCGGCTGCGCCGCATCGAGGAGGAACGCGCCCGGGAGGCCCAGCGGGCGTGGCTCGCCACGGAGGCCGTGAAGACGGTCACGCTGAAGGAGGCGGGGACGAATGCCTCTGGGGCGTCCTCTGCGTCGACCACGGAGGGTGGTCGGGCGGTCGCCTTCGCGACGGCGCAGATCGGCAAGAACTACGTCTGGGGCGCGGTGGGCCCCGACACCTTCGACTGCTCCGGCCTGACCCTCAGGGCCTGGGAAGCCGCCGGCCGCGCGATCCCCCGCACGTCCCAGGAGCAGTGGCGCCTGCTCCCGAAGGTCGACGTCAAGGACATGCGCCCCGGTGACCTGGTCATCTACTTCAAGGACGCCAGCCATGTGGCCATGTACGTGGGCGACGGCACGATGGTCCACGCGCCGCGGCCCGGCCGCCAGGTGACGTTGGCCGGGGCGGGGTCGATGCCGATTCTGGGTGTGGTGCGGCCGGGGTAGTGGGGGTGGCTACCCGCTGCGCGCAGCGGACACCACCCCACGTCGGCGGCAGCGGACCCGCACCCGGCAGACGTCAAAGCACCGCGCAGTGGAAAGCGTGATGTTTGTCATTGGTCATTTCGCCCCGCCCGCGCCAAATGCCGCCAGGCAAAGGGCATATGACAGCGGTCCGTGGCTCCGCACCATTCCTTTGGCCCAAGCCTTGCCGCTAGTGTCGCGTTCGGCGCCCGCCGGTCGGTGGGGGCCGTGCCTCGGGGGGTGGGAAGGAAGCCGAAACGATGCCCGTACCCGCGCCGAGCCCGGCGGAGCAGCCCGCCGTGCTGCCCGACGGCGGGCTGACCCTGCTGGTGATCGAGGACGATCCCGGTGGGTCACTGTCGTTCTCCGAGCTGCGGGGCACGGCGGGCAAGCCGGTCCGGGTCCGTACGGCCCGTAATCTCACCGAGGGCGAGCGGCTGCTCACCGATGACGTGCAGTGCATCCTGCTCGATCTGGACCTGGCGGGCGTGGAGTGCCTGCCGGGGGAGACGGACGACGGGTTCGAGACGCTGCGCGCGGTGCTGCGGCTCGCGCCGCGCCAGGCCGTGCTCGCGCTGGTCCCCGAGGGGGACGCCGAGCGCGCGGCGGAGGCCGTGCGGGTCGGGGCGCAGGACTATCTCTTCCGCGACGAACTCGACGCGCGGGTGCTCAGCCGGGCCATTCGCTACGCCGTGGAGCGCAAGCGCGCGGATCTCGCGCAGTGGCAGCTCACCCAGTCACGGCTGACCGCGCAGGAGAACGCCCGGCTCGAGCGCGGTCTGTTGCCGACGCCGCTGCTGGCGGGTTCCGATCTGCGGTTCGCCGCCCGCTACCGGCCGGGCCGCAGCAGGGCGCTGCTCGGTGGTGACTTCTACGACACGGTCCGTACCCCCGACGGCACGGTGCACGCGATGATCGGCGATGTCTGCGGCCACGGCCCGGACGAGGCGGCACTCGGTGTGGAACTCCGTATCGCGTGGCGTGCGTTGACGCTGGCCGGACTGTCGGGCGACGAACTGCTGTCCACGCTCCAGCAGGTGCTGGAGTACGAGCGCGCGGACGAGGAGATCTTCGCGACGCTGTGCACGGTCGACATAGCGCCGGACGGTCGGCGGGCGGGGCTGTGCCTGGCCGGGCACCCGGCCCCGTTGGTGGTCCGCTCCGGGCAGGCCCCGTATCTGCTTCCGCAGGAGGACGGCGGCCCGGCGCTCGGTCTGCTGTCGCACGCCCGCTGGCCGCGCCGTCAGGTCGAACTCGGCGCTGCCTGGAGCCTGATGATGTACACCGACGGCCTGATCGAGGGCCGGGTCGGCGAGGGCACGCAGCGGCTCGGCCAGGAGGGCGTGGTGGAGTTGATCACCCGCCAGGTCAAGGAGGGGCTGCGCGGCGAGGAACTGCTGGACGCGGCCGTGACGGAGGTGCGGGCGCTGAACGGCGGCGAGTTGACCGACGACCTGGCCGTTCTGCTGCTCGACTGGGGCTAGGCCCTGGCCGACCGCCGGACACGCCCAGTGGCTAGCGGCGCGGCTTGGGCCAGCTGCGACGGCCGTTGATCTGCTTGAGGGACGCGCGGACGTCCACGTAGTAGACGATCGTGGCGATGAGGGCGGCGAGGATGAGGAGGAATCCCAGCCCGCCGAAGATCCCCGCCAGCGAGGCCCAGCCGCCGCCCAGGTAGCGGGCGGAGGGCAGCCCGGAGACGAGGGCGGCGAGGGCCGTGACGACGATCCAGAACCGCTTGGTCTGCTTGCCGATCGCCCGGAAGGCGTCCTCGCGGGTGGTCGCGGCGTCGACGACCGCGGCCAGGGCGAACAGGCATAGCACGCGGGGGAGCCATTCCCCGAGCCAGTCCAGTGCGCTGCCGAACCCGTCCACCAACACGCGGCTCACCTCAAGGTCGATTCATTTGCGGACGCTTGCGCGCCACCGTACCCGCAACAGCGGTCCGGGCACGCGGCACGCGCCCCCGGACCGCTGTGGAGTGCTACTCGCCGGGCTTCGGGTCGGTCTTCTTCGCGGCGGGCTTGCGGGCGGTGGGCTTCTTCGCAGCGGGCTTGGTGTCGTCCTGGGCCGTGGCGTCGGAGGCCTGCGCGGCCTCGGTCTGCTCGCCCTTGGCGGCCTGGCCGTCCGTCTGCGGCTCGCTGTCCGGCTCGATGGCCACGGCGATCTCCGCGACCTCCTCGGCGGCCTCGCCGCGCCAGGTCTTCACGGCCCCGCGGCCGCGGTCGGCCAGCTGCTCGAACTTCTCACCGGCGGCGGCCGCGAGGCCGACGGCCTGCCCGACGCCCTGGAGCGCCAGGTCCTGCGCGGTCTGGCTCAGCTTCTTCACATCGGTGTCCAAGGTCCCGATGATCTCGGTGAACTTGGTGCTCACCGTGGTCTGCACCTCCTTGGCCTGCTGCGTCACCTTCTCCTGGACGGCCTTGGGGTCGGTCTTGCGCAGCTTCTCGATGCGCTCGGGCGCCTCGTTGACGAGCTGCCCGATCTTCTCGGCGGTCAGATCGGCCGCGCCGGCCGCGGCGTAGGCGGTGTCGGTGGCGGCCTTGCGGATGTCTTGGGCGATGGCCATAACGATGGTCTCCCGGATCAGCTCGAAGGTGTGCCGGCGTCTTTGCCGTCGTCGTCCGTCGCGAGCCCGTTCTCCTTGCGGAAGGACTCGTAGATCTGGAGCAGCACCTGCTTCTGCCGCTCGTTGATCGAGGGGTCGGCGAGGATCACACTGCGGACCTCCGCCTCTCCCCTGTCCCGTTCGTCGAGGATCCCGGCCTGCACGTACAAGGTCTCGGCGGAGATCCGCAGCGCCTTGGCCAGCTGCTGCAGGATCTCGGCGCTCGGCTTGCGCAGGCCGCGCTCGATCTGGCTGAGATACGGGTTGGACACTCCCGCGGCGTCGGCGAGCTGGCGCAGGGTCAACTGCGCGCTGCGGCGCTGTTCCCGCAGGTACTCACCGAGGTTGCCGACGTTGAGTGATGCCATGGAGTCGATGCTGCCGCACCTTGCTAACTTTTGCAAGCACCTGCTTGCAAAAGTGCGCCCGCCCCCAGGGTGACTGAGTGTGACCGAGCACGGTAGGTGTCGTATTTGCGCGACAACTGTCGCCGTCCAGGTCCAGTCGGAAATTGTGGGGCGGTTTCGGGCTACGGCGCCATAGATTGGCGCTATGCCCGATTTTGCGCATGACGAGGCCACGGCCCGACGCGCTCTCGACGTCATCGACCAGTTGCTGGCCACCCGCGACAGGATGGCCTCCGGAGTGGGCGGCATCGGCTTCCTCCGCGAACACGAGGCAGTGGCACCAGTGGCGTGGAGCTGGTGGATGCTCATTTCGGACTCCGCCCGCGTGGTGGCGGAGACGGCCAAGAACGGTAACGGGTTCGTCGTCGCACCGGTGATGCGGAACCTGATGACGCACGCGGTGGCGATGGCCTGGCTCGTCGACGGCGGCGACGCCGCGGTGCAGGCCGTTGACGCCTACAGCGACGACCAGCTCCTCAAGCTGATCACTAACGCGAAGCGAGCTGGGTGGGATGTCGAGGGAGACGAGGTCGAGGCAAAGGTCCGTGCCGCTGTCGACGAACGCACCGCCCACCCGGCCCCTGAGGTTGTCCGGCTGACGAACGAGATCCGCAACACCGCCGACCTGATGGCGGCATTCGGAGAGCAGGAAGGCTATCTGCCCTACCGGCACCTCAGTTCCTACTCCCACACCACACGAGAGACAGCGCAGCTGTATCTCCATCGCACACGGGCCGGCGGCTGGGAACTGCGCAACAGGCCCAGGGAGAGTGGCCTGAACGACGTCATTTGGACGGTCGTCTGCCTGATCCAGGCCGGCCGGATCCTTGACTCCATCCTCAGCGAGCAGTTGCTGGCCGAGGAGCTTGACCAGGCCACCGCGCACCTCGGTATCTCTGGGGACATCGTCCCTCGGCGTCGTCTTCGCCGGGACGCCGCCAACTGACGTGGGCGACGCCCAGCTTCGGCGAGCAAGATGCCGATCCCGTCGCCACGGCGTGATAGCGCCATCTCAGGGCACGCCTATCGACGCCGCCTCACCAGCCGATCCTCCAGGTCGCAGTCGCAACCCGACCCAGCGGCCGCATCGCCCTGTCCGGCTGGAGCTTCGAACGTGGCAGCAAGTGCAGCCCGGCCCGGGTGCCGTCGACGCCGAAACGGCGGCGCACAATCCCGGCGATCCGGCCAGTGTCCAGCACTGATCGAGCCAGCCAAACCCGGCCGGACCGGCCTGATCGGATTCGACCTCCAATCCCCCTACCCCCAGCCCTTAGAGATCTCTAGTCTCCTGAGTCGTTAATTCGTGTGCAGTATGCAGCTAGGGTGTCGAGGGGTGTGGCCGGCGGTCTTCGCCCAGACGAACGGCTTGGGGTTCTTGTTCCACTCGTTGATCCAGCCGCGGATGTCCCGTTCGAGTTCGGCGACGCTGTGCTGGGCCGAGCGGCGGAGTTTGCGGCAGGCCAGTTCGGCGAACCAGCGCTCGACGAGGTTGAGCCACCCTCCAGCCGATTCGCCAGGAATCGGGCCCACCACTTGCGCACCGTCTCCCGCGAGACACCCAGATCGAGAGCCGTGCGGTCGTCCCGCCCGGCGCGGGCGCCAGCACGATCCTCGACCGCAACACCAACGCCTGATACGCCGTCCGCTTACGCAACCAGCCACGCAGCACCTGACGTTCGTGATCAGGCAACTCCAGCGACAACGGCTTCGGACCAGGCACCACCCCGTCCTATGACCGCCCTTGAACTCTGGACTCAGGACACTAGCGCGTCAGGGTGCCGAGGACCTTCCCGAGCGTGACGGCCACGTCGAAGTCCCGATCCCATGTGAGCGCGACGAGGTCGTCGAACTCCGCCTCAGGACGGAGCAGATCGAGGACGTCGGCTTCGAATACTGAGCCCGGTTCAGCGAGGTCGAGCGCCTCGTCGCGGAAGCAGCGGTAGGTGTTGCGTGACCGGAACATGACCGAGTACCCACCGTCTACGAGCTCTCCCACCGAGACATCCCACTTCGCTTCAAGCGCCTGCAGTGTGCCGGCGACGCGGTCGGCGTTGAGCGGCCCGGTCAACAGATCCGCTCCCACCGCCTCTCGGGCCGAATTCAACGGAAGCGTCTCGTCCCAGAGCACCGAGAGGTGGCGCTCGAAACCGATGTCCTCGCGAACTGTTTTGTCGAACTCCAGGTAGTCGGTGTCCAGATTCGTACGCATCCAGCGGGTGATCCAGAGGATCGGGGCGTTGATCAGATTCGCCCGCAACGAGCGATTGCCTTCACCATAGACAGATTCACGGATGCTCGTCAGCAGCTCTTCGCAGTGGTAGTCCTTGCAGAACCGGAACAAGTGAGCCGACCGCCGTGGCAGACCGCCCCAGCGCGAAGACCGAGGGAGGGGGAAATCAGCCAGAATCGTCTCCAGCTCGCGTTGGAGTCCCGGCTTGGCGGCCGACACCACGAGAGCGTCGTCGTTCTCGTCCCACCGCCCGGCGCCCTCATAGTCGAACTTCGCCTTGCACGAGGCATACACAACGGCTTGAGCACACGTATTGAACAGCTCCGTGCTCACCCGGTACGCAACCTCGCAGTGATAGTTGAGGTTGAATCGGTCGAGCTCTCCGTCGGCCACCCGCTCGAAGACATGCTTCGCCGACAGCACGTCTCTCGCGGCACGGCCGAGGATCCGCTCGACCTCGCCGGACGAGCTGTCGGCGGGCGCTTCGTTGGGGCGCAGATCATCGGAGATCTCCTCGATTGCCGAGTCGAGCCGCTGAAGGGTTACCCGAAGCATGCCGCGTACGGTGTCGATTCGGAGCCGCTGCGCCTCGTCTTGGAGCAGCATCTGTTCAATGATCAGGTCGAGGTCGGCCAGGAAGGGGTAGCGGTCGCGCACAAGCACGTGTCGGCGCCCTCGGGCGTTCTGCTTCGTGAACATCTCGGTTATGACGAGGCCGAGCGCAAAGATATCCGCCGGCTTGCCGATACCGAGGGCGTTGTTCCTCACCATCTGCTCGGGAGCGAGGTAGTTCCGGTTCACCAAGAGGTCCCCGCGATTCGTGAGCAAGGAGTCCTTGAAATGCGCGATGCCGAAGTCGGCCAGGACGAGCCGACGCGCATCAGGGTCGACGAGGACATTCTCAGGTTTGATGTCGCGATGCACTATGCCGTCGCCGTGCACGTACGCGAGCGCATCGCAGAGCTGGCGCGCGTAGTCGAGAAGCACGTCAGCATCGGTTTCGGCGTTGATCACGTTTCGCAGCGTCATAGGGTAGAAGTCCATGACGTAGTAGAAGAAGTTCGCGTCCTCTGAGCGCGCGTGGATACTCACGACGTTCGGGTGGCTCGATGTCTGCCCGTACTCGATCTCCTGCTTGAAACGCTTGTTGCGAGCGGAGTCCGCGTCGCGGTTCTTCTTAATCCGTTTGACTGCGAACACCTGACCGTCGGGCTTACGGCGAACCTTCCACACCACGGCTGATCCGCCCTCTCCCGGAGCTGAATCGCGGTCGTAAGTGACTCCGTCGATGATGAACGGTTCATTCTTCGGCATGAATCCACCCTACTGACCCTCGGGGCGGTGACGTCGGCCAATTGCCGCCAGGACCAAAGCGTTCTCCAGCGGGGCGAGGTAGATGCCCACCACGTCGCGGACCTTGGTCACGAACTGAGGGTCGGTACAGCTTCCAGGTCTCCACGATGTGCGGCTTGAGGCCGAACGCCCGCCAGATCCGCGAGACGGCTGACTGCGACATGCCCTCCGCCTCGGCCGTTGAACGTGTCGACCAGGGCGAATCACCCGTCGGTGGCGCCTGGCCGAGCGTCCTGGCGACTAGGGCTTCGACCTGCTCGTCGGTGATCCTTCGCGGTGGCCCCGAACACGGTCGGTCCGCCAGGCTCTCCAGCCGGTTCGCGGCGTACCGGGACCGCCACTTGCGTACCGTCTCTCGCGAGACACCCAGATCGTCAGCTATCTGACTGGCTCTCGATGCGAGTGACCTGATCAGGACCGGGGTGATCCACGCCGGGCACCATGGGGTTCTCGTAGTCGAATTCCACCTTGCCGAAGGAGTCGCTGGTGATGGGCGGGGGGCATTGTCGGCGATGATCAGTTGCAAGCGCTCGCCATATGCGTCAGCCAGCGTCCTGAATCGACTGTAGATCTCGGCTGCGCGTTGCCGGTCGGAGGCGTTGGTGCCAAATGCCTTGCGCGGTGAATCGATCACGAGGAGCGATGGAACGAGGACTCAGGCTCAGCGGCCGTCGGCCTTGGCGGGCTGCCCCCGGACCGCGAGCCCGGACCGGCGGTCCGGGCTCGGTCGCATCGCCACCGGGATCAGTTGAGCTTCCTGTTCACTGCATGACGCGGACGCTCCATCCCCTGGGGAAGAAGCCGTTGTTGACCGGCCACACCATGCCGATGACGTTGCCTCCGCATCCCGGCTGGTCGAAGACCGCCACCGGGGAGTTGGTGTAGTTGGTCACCATCAAGTTCAACGCGGGTGCGGTATGGCACGACTGCCGGGCGGGATCGGTGATGACGCGTTGCCCGAGGTGCAATTTCCCGACTGCGGCATTGGCCGACTGAGTGAGACCGAGCGTGAGCAGAGTGCTCCCGCCGAGTATGCCGAGTGTGCGCACGAGACGACGCAAGGCGACCTCCCTGGTTCTGAGACTTCGGCCCGCTCACCCGCTGGTTCGGTCGGAACCGGCGGGGCGGCGCCTTGACGTCCCGAACGTAAGGACGAGAGCGTCCCCATCACCAGAACCCTCCCCCCACTTCGGGACGGTAGAACGGTGACACCCACCTTGACCAGCGACGATACGCGCCGCCTGGAACGCCGAAAGGGGACGTCCCTGCCCCGCACGGTCGGTACGAATGGGTGACGTGGGGTCGAGATCGATCCGTGCCGCCGCAGCTTCAGCGAGACGGATAGCCCTCGGCGCGGTGGACGAGCGTGGCGATGCGCGTGGCGAGCTCGGGCCATAGCTCTTGGGGGAGGTGGTGGCCCATTCCCTCCAGGATCACCAGTTCGGCACCGGGGACCGCGGCAGCCGTGGCCCGGCCGCCACTGGCATCGCAGACGACGTCCGAGGCGCCGTGCATCACCAGGGTGGGCAGCCGCAGGGTGCGCAGCCGTGCGGTGCGGTCGCCCGTTGCCATGACCGCGAGGGCCTGGCGTCGCATGCCGAGGGCGTCGTAGCCGCGGTCGAAGACCCGGCCGGACCGTTCGGCCGCGGCGGCCGCGTCGAACGTGAATCCCGGTGACGCGGCGAGGCGCAGGGCGCGCACCTGCCACTCGACGAACGCCTCCCGGTCCTGCGGCGGTGCTCCCAGCTCGGCGAATACCGAGAAGTCGGCCTCGCCCACGCCGGGTTCACCGGTCGTGGACATCATCGACGTCAGCGAGCGGGCCCGGTCCGGGTGCTCGATCGCGACCATCTGGGCGATCATCGCGCCCATCGAGGTGCCGACGAGGTGCACGCCGTCCAGGCCGAGCGCGTCGAGCAGACCGTCGGTGTCGGCCGCCAGGTCGGAGAGCGAGTAGGACGCCGTCGAGAGGTCACCGGTCAGGGCCGCCGGGAAGTCCGGCACGGGCGCGTCGGGGAAGTGTGTCGACCGGCCGCTGTCGCGGGTGTCGAACCGGATCACTTGCAGGCCACGGTCCACCAGTGCCTGACAGAAGCCCTCCGGCCAATTGATCATCTGTGCCCCGGCCCCCGTGATCAGAAGGACCGGCGGTGCGTCGGGTGCACCGAGACGTTCGTAGGCGATCTCGATTCCGAACGGGCCGACATTCCGCGCTTTCAGTTCGGGCATGGCCAAAACGGTAGCCGCGTCGGGTTGTTCACCGACACAGGGCCGCGTCCGCAGCCCCCGCCGCGCCCGTGTGAAGCGGATCACAGCGGCGGGCTGTCACGGTTCGCGGGCATGGTGTGTCTCATGGGTGGCCGAAGAGAGGAGCCGATGGTGGGGGACGCTTTCACCGAGCACCGTTCGCTGTTGTTCACCATTGCCTACGAGATGCTGGGCAGTGCAACCGACGCCGAGGACGTGCTGCAGGAGAGCTATCTGCGGTGGAGCGCGGTCGATCAGGCCGCGGTCGAGCACCCGCGTGCCTACCTGGTCCGTGTGGTGACCCGACAGGCCCTCAACCACCTGCGCGCGGTCAAGGCGCGGCGCGAGGAATACGTCGGCACTTGGCTGCCCGAGCCGATCCGCACCGCACCCGAGGTGAGCGAGGACGTGATCCTCAGCGAGTCGGTGTCGATGGCCATGATGCTCGTGCTGGAGACGCTGAACCCGGCCGAGCGCGCGGTGTTCGTGCTGCACGACGTGTTCGGCTACACCCACGGCGAGATCGCCGCCTCGATCGGGAAGACCGAGGTCACCGTCCGGCAGATCGCCCACCGCGCACGCCGGCACGTCCACGCGCGGCGCCGCCGCTTCGAGCCCGACTCCGCGGCCACCCGGGAGATCGTCCACCGGTTCCTGCACGCGACGACGACCGGCGAGGTCCAGGCGCTGATGGACCTGCTGGCACCCGACGTCGTGCAGGTCTCCGACGGCGGCGGGAAGGTGTCCGCCGCCCGCTACCCCATCACGGGCCGCGCCGACGTGGCGCGGTTCGTCCTCGGGGTGGCCCGCACCAGCGTCACCGCGACGACCCGCATCGAGCACGCCACCTACAACGGCATGCCCGCGGCACGCTCCCTCACCGACGGCGAACTCGACTGGCTGCTCGCCTTCGAGATCCACGACGGACAGATCACCGGCCTCTACGTCATGCGCAACCCGGACAAGCTGCACCGCGCCGATGCGGTGCGCCCACTCAACAGGGGAGAACGCCAGCCATGGAAACCATGATCGTCGAGCGCACCATCGACGCCCCGATCGACGACGTCTTCGCCTGGCTCACCACGACCACCAACTACACCGCCTCACCTCTGGTGTTGCGCTGCCGTCTGACCCGGCGCGGTGAGACCGCGCCGTACGGTCTCGGCGCGGTGCGCAGTCACCTGTGGATGATCGGCTGGTTCCGGGAGCGCATCAGCCACTACGACCCGCCGTACGCCACCGAGTACGTCGTCGAGCGCAGCCTGCCGCCGGCCAGGCACGAAGTCGGCCGTATGACGTTCACCGAGACCGACGGCGGCACCCGGGTGTGCTGGACCACCCGCGCCGAGATCCCCGTCCCGTTGCTGGGCCCCTTCCTCACCCGGCGCGTCGCGCGGCCGATCATCACCCGCACCTTCGGCAACATCCTCGCCGCCGCCGATGCCGCACTGGCCCGACGTCCCTAGTCGGCACACCGGGTCGGCGGCTCGGGAAGCCGCCGGTTGACCTTCACCTTGGGGGAGGCCACAGCATCACAGGAGCCGGGCGAAGAGCCCGGCACGATGAGGAGCGAGCATGGGGTTGCTGACCATCGGGGCGTTCGCGAAGGCGTCCCGGCTGTCACCGAAGGCACTGCGTCTCTACGACGAACTGGGCCTGCTGACCCCCGCCCGCGTCGACCCGGTGACCGGCTACCGCCTCTACGCCCCGGAGCAGCTGGACCAGGCCCGCCTGGTCGCCTGGCTCCGCCGTCTGGGGATGCCCCTGGCCCGCATCCAGCATGTCTGCGGGTTGGAGGCGGACGCGGCGGCGCGGGAGGTCCGCGCCTTCTGGGCCGAGGTCGAGGCCGACACCGCCGCACGGCGGGATCTGGCCACCTTCCTCATCGGCCATCTGTCCTGGAAGGACCCTGCCATGTCCCCGAACACCCAGCCCCTGGGCATCCGTTACGCCGCGCTGTCCGACGCCGGCCTGGTTCGCGAGAGCAATCAGGACACCGTCTACGCCGGTTCCCGACTGCTCGCCGTCGCCGACGGGTTCGGCCGCGGCGGCGCGCCCGCCGGCGCCGCGGCCATCGAGGCCCTCAAGTGCCTGGAATCCGACGGCATTCCGGCAGGCAATCTCCTGAACGCCCTCGAGGACGCCGTCGAACACGCCGGCCGGGCCGTGCGCGGCGTCGCCGGGACCGACCCTTCCCCGCAAGAGATCGGCACCACGCTCACCGCGATGCTCTGGACCGGATCGCAGCTGGCCCTCGTCCACATCGGCGACTCCCGCGCCTACCTGCTGCGTGACGGAGAGCTGTTCCAGATCACCCACGACCACACCATGGTGCAGTCACTGGTCGACGAGGGACGCATCAGCCCGGAGGAAGCCGCGTCCCATCCGCAGCGGTCGCTGTTGATACGAGCCCTGGCCGGGGGCGGTGGCGCAAGCCCGGACCTGCGGCTGCATGACGCCCGGCCCGGGGACCGCTATCTGCTGTGCTCCGACGGGCTGTCCGCCGTGGTGCCGACGGAGGACGTGTGCCGGGTCCTCACCACGGTCGACGATCCGGAGGAGGCCGTACGCCGGCTCGTCGCCCTGGCCAATGAGTCCGGCGGTCCCGACAACGTCAGCTGCGTGATCGCCGACGTGCTGGCCGAATGCGTCGGGCCGGGGAAGCCGTGACCGCCGGGCCGCCTCCTCCCCGTGCCCGCCGCTACGGTTCGGCCCGGGCGGGCCGGAGGCGGTCCGACGCCGTGTCGATCACTTCGTCCAGGACGTCGCGGGAGCGGATCAGATCGGTGATCATTCGATTGATGCGGTCCCGTTCCGTGGCGAGTTCGGTGACCAGCTGAGGAGTGGCGATCTCGGACGGGCCGCCGTCGGTGTCCCGCATACACGGGAGCAGCAGCGCGATCTTCTTGCTGTTCAGCCCTGCGGCGTAGAGCGCCTGGATGCGGATGACCCGGTCGACGGCCCAGTCGCCGTAGACGCGGTGGCCGCTGGGGGTGCGCTCGGCCCTCAGCAGGCCCTGCGCCTCGTAATAGCGCAACGAACGCTCGCTCACGCCGGTGCGTTCAGCCAGTTCACCGATCCGCATGCCCCACCCCGTCCGCCGCCGTGCTCATTTGAACCTGACACCAGTGTCAACTTTTACCGTACGGGCATGACGAACGCCCGCGTTGACTCCCGCCTCTTCGAGCCCACCCGCCTCGGCCCTCTGGCGCTGCCGAACCGTCTGGTGATGGCGCCGCTGACCCGCAATCGTGCCGGTGCCGACGGCGTCCCCACGCCGATCATGGCCACGTACTACGCGCAGCGCGCCTCCGCCGGCCTGATCATCGCCGAGGCCGCCACGCCGAACGCCGTGGGGCAGACCTATCCCAACATCCCCGCGATCTACAACGACGCGCATGTGGCCGGATGGCGGAACGTCACCGACGCGGTGCGGGCCTCGGGTGGCCGGATGTTCCTGCAACTGCAGCACGGCGGCCGGGCCGGCCACCCCGACAACAGCGGGCTGACGCCGGTCGCGCCTTCGCCGATACCGCTCCCGGAGACGATCCACACCCCCAGCGGCCGCCAGGAGGCCGTGGTGCCCCGGGAGATGTCCCTTCAGGACATCCGTTCCACGGTGGCCGATTTCGCCGCCGCCGCCCGTAACGCCGTGGCCGCCGGCTTCGCCGGAGTGGAGGTGCACGGCGCCAACGGTCACCTCCTGCACCAGTTCATGGCGCAGGGCAGCAACCACCGCACCGACGCCTACGGCGGCTCGGTCGCCGGGCGTATCCGTTTCGCCGTCGAGGTGGTCCGGGCCGTCGCCGACGCGATCGGTCCCGACCGGGTGGGCTTGCGGATCTCCCCGGGTGTGACCTTCAACGGCGTCGACGAGGGCGACACCGAGAGCATCTACCCGGCCCTCGTCGAGGCGCTGGCGGACCTCGGCCTGGCCTATCTGCACATCGTCTTCGCCGACCCGGAGCAGCCCCTCTTCCAGGAGATCCGGAAGGCCTGGCCGGGCACCCTGATGGCCAACCCCGTGCTGGGCTGGGGTGTGCCGCTGCCCGCCGACGGCGGCCGGGAGGCGGGCGAGCGGCTGCTGACCGCGGGAGCCGACCTGATCTCCCTCGGCCGCGCGTTTCTGGCCAACCCCGACCTCGTCGAACGGCTGCGCGTCGGCGCGCCGCTCAATCCGGTGGGGGACAAGGGCCTGATGTACGTGGGCGGAGAGGCCGGGTACACCGACTACCCCGTCATGGCCGCCGCCCCGGCCGCCGTCCCGGTCGCCTCCTGACGGTCAGCGGCCCGGGACCGCCGGGTCGAGCCGGCGGTCCGCCCGGAGTGGCGTCGGTCACGCCGGTAAAGGTTGTACGTGAATGCGTCTCGATTGGATGGCCCTGGGATTGCGTGGGCGTCACGATTGACGTGGACAGGGGCATTCCCCTGATCGCAAGGCGGGAACAGGCCTTATTTTCAGTGTCCACAACAAATTCCGCGTGTCACCGGTCGAGTGAACTTCGCGTGGGGAGCGTTGTTCACCGAGACAGAAGGAAAGCCGTTTCATGCGCCGCACCATCGTTCGCCGTACCGCCGTCGCCGCCTCGGCCGTTTCGCTCGCGCTGCTCGTCGGCGCCTGCGGTTCGTCCGACAAGCCCGCCGCCGATGCCTCCTCCGAGGGCAAGGAGAAGGGCAAGGAGAGCGCGTCCGCCGGCAAGGTCCTCACCAAGGCCGAGCTGGACAAGCTCATGCTCGTCGACGGCGACCTGAAGGACCACAAGGTCACCAACGCGAGCGAGGCGGACCTCGCCTCGGTGAAGGCCGCCACCACCGACAAGGCCGAGTGCAAGCCGCTCCTCGACGCCATGACGCTCCAGTCCGGTGGCAAGCCCGCCGCGACCGCGGTGCGCAAGATCATGGCGATGCCGGCGAAGCCCGCCGAGAACGCTTCCCCCGAGGAGAAGGCGAAGGCCGGTCTGAACGCCCTCGGCGCGACGATCACCTCCGATGTCCTCGGCTCCTACGAGGGCAAGGGCGCCCAGGAGGCCCTCGCCAAGCTGACCGCGGCGGGCAAGGCCTGCACCGGCGGCTTCACCATGATCGTCGGCTCGGACAAGACCAAGATCTCCAAGGTCGAGCCCGCCACCTTCAGCGGTGGCGACGAGGCGGTCGCCTTCACGCTGACGCTCGACGCGGAGGGCGCCACCAACGCGACCCACGTGGTGGCGTCGCGCAAGGGCAGCACGCTCGCGACCCTCTTCGCCATGAGCCTCGCCGGCAAGGCCGAGCAGCCGAAGGCTGTCGCCGACGCGCAGCTGGGCAAGCTCGGCTGAACCTTCCCGGGCTGACACCGCAGCTCCCGGACCGACACCACGACCCCGCCCCGGCGCCTTCGCCGGGGCGGGGTTTCGTGTTTTCGCCGGTCGCGCGCCGCGCGCGGCAGGGCCCCGACCCCGAGAAGGTCAATTTCCGGATCATCCGTCACGGATCGAATTGTTACGCTGACGCGCATGACTGCCATGGCGCCCGCCCGCACCGAACCCGACCTCTCCTTCCTGCTCGACCACACCAGTCACGTGCTGCGCACGCGGATGGCGGCGGCGCTGGGGGAGATCGGGCTGACCGCGCGCATGCACTGCGTGCTGGTCCATGCCCTGGAGGAGGAGCGCACCCAGGCCCAGCTCGCCGAGATCGGGGACATGGACAAGACCACGATGGTGGTGACCGTGGACGCCCTGGAGAAGGCCGGGCTCGCCGAGCGGCGGCCGTCGGCCCGGGACCGGCGGGCCCGGATCATCGCGGTCACCGAGGAGGGGGCCCGGGTTGCCACGCGCAGTCAGGAGATCGTCGACCGGGTGCACGAGGAGGCGTTGTCGGCGCTCCCCGAGGGTGACCGCAAGGCCCTGCTGCAGGCCCTGAAACTCCTGGTCACCGGGCATCTCGCCGTTCCCGTCGAGGGGCCCCGGCCGGCTCGCCGCGCGCGTCAGCGCGAGAAGTGAGGGCGCGGTAGCCCCGGGTCGGTAAGGGGTCCGGAGGTCAGGAACCGCTCCGAAATAGATCGTCTACAACAAAACTATCTGCTACGGTCTCTCCTGTCGCCACGACTGACAGGAGAGACCGCCATGCCTGCCGCACCCGCTCTTCCCTCCGCCGCTCCCCTCCCGCGAGAGCGAGGGCAGTCGCGTTGGCCGGCCCTCGGTGTCCTCGCCGCGGGGATGCTGATGACGGTCCTCGACGGCAGCATCGTGACGGTGGCGATGCCGGCCATCCAGAGCGATCTGGGCTTCTCGCCCGCCGGCCTCAGCTGGACCGTCAACGCCTACCTGATCGCTTTCGGCGGTCTGCTGCTGCTCGCCGGGCGGCTCGGCGATCTGATCGGCCGCAAGCGCATGTTCCTGGCCGGCACCGCCGTGTTCACCGCCGCCTCGCTGCTGGCGGGCGTGGCCGCGTCCCCCGCGACGCTGATAGCCGCCCGGTTCCTGCAAGGGGTCGGAAGCGCGATGTCCTCCGCGGTCAGCCTGGGCATCCTCGTCACGCTGTTCACCCGGCCCGCCGAACGCGCCAAGGCGATCGCCGTGTTCAGCTTCACCGGCGCGGCCGGTGCCTCGCTGGGCCAGGTGCTCGGCGGTGTCCTGACCGACGCGCTCGACTGGCACTGGATCTTCTTCATCAACCTGCCGATCGGGCTCGCGGCCCTCGCCCTCGCCGTGCCCGCGCTGCCCGCCGACCGCGGGGCCGGGCGCGGGGCCGGGGCCGACGTCCTCGGCGCCGTCCTCGTCACCGCGGGGCTGATGCTCGGGATCTACACCGTCGTCAAGGTGGCGGAGTACGGCTGGACGTCGGCGCACACGCTCGGCCTCGGCGCCCTCGCCGGCGTGCTGCTCGCCGCGTTCGTCGCCCGTCAGGCCACCGCCGCGGCGCCGCTCATGCCGCTGCGGATCCTCCGCTCGCGGAGCGTCGCGGGCGCCAACCTGGTCCAGGTCCTCATGGTGGCCGCCCTCTTCTCCTTCCAGATCCTCGTCGCCCTCTACATGCAGCAGGTGCTCGGATACGGCGCCGCCGGAACCGGTCTGGCGATGCTTCCCGCGGCGGTGGTCATCGGCGCGGTGTCACTGGGCGTCTCCGCCCGTCTGAACGCCCGCTTCGGCGAGCGCAACGTCCTGCTGGCCGGGCTCGCCCTCCTGATCGGGGTCCTCGGGTGGCTCACCCGCCTCCCGGTCCACGCGAACTACCTCGTCGACCTGCTCCCGGTGATGCTGCTCGCCGCCGGCTTCGGGCTCGCCCTCCCGGCGCTGACCACCCTCGGCATGTCGGACGCGGGAGGCGAGGACGCCGGGCTCGCCTCCGGGCTCTTCAACACCACCCAGCAGATCGGCATGGCCCTGGGCGTCGCGGTGCTCTCCACGCTCGCGGCCTCCCGCACCGACGCCCTCCTCGCGGACGGGCGGAGCCGGGCCGAGGCGCTGACCGGCGGCTACCACCTGGCCTTCGCCGTGGGCGCCGGGCTGCTCGTCGTCGCCTTCGCGGTCGCCTTCACCGTGCTGCGCCGCCCCCGGGGGGTCCCCGCGGAGCGGAAGGTCGACGAGCACGTCATCGCCGCCTGATCACACGGTGCCGTCGAGGGACTCCAGGAGATCGCGGAGTCCCTCGGCGAGTGCGTCCCGCTGGGGGCGCGAGAGCGCGGCGAGGATGCGCTCCTCGGTGGCGACGTGGTCGGGCAGGGCCCGGTCGATCAGGGCGAGACCCTCCTCGGTGAGGGTGACGTGCACGACGCGGCCGTCCGAGGCGCTCGGCGTGCGGGTCACCAGGCCCCGGGCCTCCAGCCGGTCGAGGCGCTGGGTGATGGCACCCGAAGTGACCATCGACGAACGCATCAGCCCGGCCGGGGTCAGCGAATACGGCGGCGGTCCGCTGCGGCGCAGGGTGGCCAGGACGTCGAAGGACGCCTTGTCGAGGCCGTGCGCGGCGAAGGTGCGGCCCAGCTCGGTGTCGATCAGCCGGTGCAGCCGGGACAGCCGCCCGATCACCGCCATCGGCGATACGTCCAGGTCGGGGCGGCGCTCGGCCCACTGTTCCAGCACTCGGTCCACATGGTCTGCCATGACTCCACTCTAGCCAATTCTCTTAGCGGTGAGATATGTTGTCTTAGTGCTAAGCAATCGGATCGGCATCATCCTCGTGACCGCGCTGGCGCCCGTCATCTGGGGCACCACCTACCTCGTCACCACCGAACTGCTGCCGCCGGACCGCCCCCTGCTGGCGGCCGTGGCGCGCGCCCTCCCGGCAGGCCTCCTGCTCGTGGCGATCACCCGGCGGCTGCCGCGGGGCGTGTGGTGGTGGCGCGCGCTGGTGCTCGGCGCCCTCAACATCGGGGCGTTCTTCGCCCTGCTGTTCGTCGCCGCCTACCGGCTGCCCGGCGGGGTCGCCGCCACCATCGGCTCCCTGCAACCCCTGCTGGTCGTCGGCCTGTCCGCCGGACTGCTCGGCGAGCGGGTGTCCACGCGTACCGCGCTCGCCGGCGTCGCGGGGGTCGGCGGTGTCAGCCTGCTCGTCCTGCGGGCCGACGCCGGGCTGGACGTCATAGGCGTCGCGGCCGCCGCCGCCAGTGCGGTGGTCATGGCCACCGGAATCGTCCTCAGCAAGCGGTGGACCTCCCCCGCACCCCTGCTGGCGACCACCGGCTGGCAGCTCGTCGCGGGCGGTCTGCTGCTGCTCCCGGTCGCCCTCGCCGTGGAAGGCCCCCCGCCGACGACGCTCAGCACCGCGAACCTGGCCGGTTACGGCTACCTCGCGATCATCGGCGCGGCCCTCGCCTACGTCCTGTGGTTCCGGGGCATCCGTGCCCTGTCCCCGACGAACGTGACCTTCCTCGGACTGCTCAGCCCCCTCGTCGCCACCACGCTCGGCTGGCTCGTGCTCGACCAGGAACTCACCGTCGGCCAGTCACTGGGCGGAATCGTCGTCCTCGGCGCCCTCGTCGTGGCGCAGATGGCCCCCCGGGCGGCGCGACCAAAGACCCCGGTGGCGACCCCTGAACCGGCCCCGACGGTTTCCTCTTCCCGCTGATCCGCCCCCTCTTCACAAGGAGCTCGAAAATCATGCGCATCACCGTCTTCGGAGCAGCGGGCAACGTCGGCAGCCGAGTGGTGACCGAAGGGTTGTCCCGGGGCCACGAGGTCACCGCCGTCGTACGGAACTCCGCCCGCTTCCCCCAACTGCCCGCCGGGGCCGAGGCCCGCGTCGGCGACGCCTCGAACCCTGACGACGTGGCCCGGCTGAGCACCGGCCAGGACGTCGTGATCGGCGCGACCCGCCCGGCACCGGGCAGCGAGGGCGAACTCGTCAAAGCCACGGAGGGGTTGCTCGCCGGACTCTCCCACACCGGCGTGCGGCTGCTGGTCGTCGGTGGCGCGGGCAGCCTGATCATCCCCGGCACGGGAGGCACCACCGTGATCGACGGCCCCGACTTCCCCGCGGACTGGCGGGGCATCGCCCTGGCCTGCAACGCGCAACTTGCCGCTTGCCGCGCGGAGACCGAGGTGGACTGGGCTTACCTGAGCCCTGCGGCGGTCCTGGAGCCGGGTGTGCGGACCGGTACGTATCGCTTGGGCGGCGATGAGCTGCTGGTTGATGCGGAGGGGAACTCTTCGATCTCCATGGAGGACCTGGCGGTTGTCCTCCTGGACGAGGTGGAACGACCGCGTCACGTGCGGACGAGGTTCACGGCTGGGTACTGACCCGTTGCCGGGTGCGGCAACGGCCCCGCGCAGGGGACCCCGCAAAATGGCAGCCGTGAGAATGCCACGTCCCGTGCGGACAGCCCTACAGATCGCCTGCGCGACAGCCCTGGCCGGCGCAGCCGTCCTCATCGCGGCGCGAGCCACATCGCTGGACGACGGGACCTGGCTCGCCATGCCGATGGCCGGGTTCCCGTACGCCGTGGTCGGCACCGTGGTCGTTCTGGTGGTGTTGCTGGCGCTGCGGTCGTGGTGGGTCGCGGCGGTGGCGGCTGTGCTGGTCGTGACGGAGCTTGCCTGGACGGTGCCCCGGTTCGTTCCCGACAGGGACACCGTGCCGGCGGGCGCGCCGCGGTTGCGGGTGGCCACGAGCAACGCGCATGTGGGCGCGGTCGATCCCGAGGCGATCGTCCGGCTCGTCCGTGCCGAGCGGCTGGACGTGCTGGCCATGGAGGAGATGACGCCGAAGGCGATCGCGGCGCTCGACAAGGCGGGCATGGCCGAGTTGATGCCGCACCGCGAGCTGCACCCGGAGTCGGATTCCTCGCTCTACTCCCGGCTGCCGTTGACGGGCGGCGGTCTGCTGCGCGGCCGGGCCACGGTGTGGCCGCAGACGACGGCCGCGGTCAGGGTCGGCGGGCGCACGGTGCGGCTGGTGGCGGTCCACACGCTCTACCCGCTGGGCGATGCCCGGCGCTGGGCGCGGGACATGCGGGAGCTGCGGGACGAGGCGGTGGACTCGGGGCGGGACACGGTGTTCCTCGGGGACTTCAACGCGACCCTCGACCACGCGCCCATGCGGAAGCTGCTGTCCGCGGGACTCACCGACTCCCACGCGGAGCTCGGCCGCGGCTGGGCGCCGACCTGGCCGGCCGACGCCTCGGGCATGCCGTCCCTGCTCCAGCTCGACCACGTGCTGCACGGCAGTGGGCTGGCGGCGGTCTCGGTCAGCGAACACACCCTGCGGGGATCCGACCACCGGGCGGTCGTCGCGGAACTGGCACTCGTCGACTAGGGCCTGTCCGGCGGACCTTCGCGGGCTCCCGACGCCTACGCCGTCGGCCACTGGCCCGAGCCGACAGAAAGCGGCACCGTCCCCGACAGGGAACCGCCGCGCTCGTACGCCTCCGCGAAGGCCGCCTTTCCCATGGCGGCCTCGGCCGCCGTGGTGATCCGGTCGACGTCGCCGCGTTCGGCGGGCGGCAGGGGCGCGCCCGCCGACTCGCGGGTGGCCGCCGCCGCGCCGAGGAGGAAGGCGGCCCGCCCGGGGTCCCCGGACAGGACCTCGACCCCCGAAAGCCCCTCCAGGGCCAGGGCGATGGCACGCGGACCGCCGTTCAGGCAGGCAGTCTCCAGGCCCTGGAGGTGCAGGGCCCGCGCGGTGTCCGCGTCGCCGCGCTGTTCGGCGACGAAGCCCAGCTCGGCGAGGATCAGCGCGTTGCCCGAGGGCTCCGGCGCCACCTCCTCGTACCACTCCCGGATCCGGCGGAGGTAGGTCTCGGCGGTGGGCAGGTCCCCCTCCCGGCGCGCCCCCAGGGCGAGGCCCATCTCGGCGTATATCTCACCGAACTTGAAGCTCTGCTCGGCGGCGATCCGCCGGGCCCGCTCGTGCAGCTCGCGCGCCCCGTCCAGGTCCCCGGCCAGCAGGGCGAGCCGGCCGAGGCCCGACAGCCGCGAGGAGACCTCGGCCCGCAGGCCGAGCTCCTCGGCCAGGCGCAGCCCGTCGCGCTGGATGCCCCCGGCCCGCTCGTAGTCGCCGCCGATCTCGGCGAGCGCGGCCAGCGGGGAGACGCTCTGCAACTGGCCCCAACGATCACCCAGTTCCCGGAAGAGCTCCGCGCTGCGCTCGCCGTCGTGCTTCAGCGTCGCCATGTCGCCGCGGATCAGGGCGTCCACCGCCCGCCGGCCGAGTGCCGCCGCGACGCCCCACCGGTCGCCCCGCTCGCGGAAGCCGGCCAGGGCGAGTTCGACGAGCGCCTCGGCGCCCGCCTGGTCGCCCGCGTTGCCCAGGGCGTACGAACGGAACCACAGGGCCTGCGGACAGGGCCCCGCGTCCGCCGTCTCCTCCGCCGGGGGCAGCGGCCGCCGGGCACCCGACAACAACGCGAAGCTGCCCCACAGGGAACGGACTTCCGCCCGGAGGGGGAGCGCGGCCTCGCCGGCAGGAGAAGCCAGCGCGCTCTCCAGCGACCGCCGTGCCTCCCCCAGCCGGCCGCGCAGCAGCCAGTACCACGACAGGGCGGCGGTCAGCCGCAGCGCCGATCCCGGCGGGCCCTGCCGGAGCGCGGTGTCGAGGGCCGTGCGCAGGTTCGCGGTCTCGGTGTCGAGGACGGCGAGCCAGTGGTCCTGCTCGGGGCCGCGGAGGCGGGGCGCGGCGCGCTCGGCCAGTTCCGTGTAGTGGTGCAGGTGGCGGGCGCGTACGGGCGCGAGGTCCGCCATCTCCCGCAGGCGTTCCGTGCCGTACGCGGCGACCGATTCGAGGAGGCGGTAGCGCGGGCCCCGGGGGCCGTCCGTCATGACCACCAGGGAGCGGTCGACCAGACGGGCCAGCAGATCGAGGACCTCCTCGGTCTGTACGCCGTCGCCCGCGCAGACCGCCTCCGCGGCCCGGAGCGTGCAACCGTCGGTGTGCGCGGCGAGGCGGCGCAGCACGATGCGCTCGGGGGCCGTCAGCAGCTCCCAGCTCCAGTCGATCACCGCGCGGAGGGTCTGCTGGCGCGGTGGGGCGCCGCGGTGGGTGCCCGTCACGACGCGGAAGCGGTCGTCGAGGCGGTCGGCCAGTTCGCGGACGCCCAGCGCGCGTACGCGCGTGGCCGCGAGTTCCAGGGCGAGGGGGAGGCCGTCGAGCCGCCGGCAGATCTCCTCGACGGCCCCGGTGGTCGTGTCGTCGAGGACGAAGCCGGGGGCGGCGGCCGCCGCGCGGGCGGCGAAGAGGCGTACCGCTTCGGCGGCGGGCAGTGGCTCCACCGCCCGCACGGTCTCGCCCGCGAGCCCCAGCGGCTCCTGGCTGGTGGCCAGGACCCGCAGCCCGGGCGCGGCCCGCAGCAGCAGGGCCGTGAGGTGCGCGACGTGCTCGACGACGTGCTCGCAGTTGTCCAGGACGAGCAGGGCCCGGCGGTCGCGGAGGGCCGCCGCCAGCCGGTCGGCGGGCGGGGTGGCCGCGGCGGGCATGGGCATGCCCGAGGCGCCGTCGTCGCGGAGGCCCAGCGCGGTGGCGATCACTTCGGTGAGCTCGGTGACGGAACCGCGCTGCCCGGCGAGCTCGACGAGATGGACCCCGTCGGGGAAGGCGTCGGCGTGCCGGGCGGCGGTCTCGATCGCGAGCCGGGTCTTGCCGACCCCGCCGGGGCCGGTGAGCGTCACCAGGCGCCCGGCCGTGAGCAGGGCGCTCGCCTCGGCCACCGCCCGCTCCCGGCCGACCAGGGGGGTGAGCGGGGTGGGCAGCTGTGCGCGCGGGCCGGCGGCGGGGGCCGGCGTGGCGGCCAGGTCGGGGGCCTGGCCGAGGATCGACCGGTGGAGCGCGGTCAGTTCGGGGCCGGGGTCCAGGCCCAGCTCCTCGGCCAGCCGGACGCGCAGCTCGTCGTACGAGGCGAGGGCCTCGCTCTGCCGCCCCGCGCGGTACAGCGCCCGCAGCTGGGCGGCGCGCAGCCGCTCGCGCAGCGGGTGGCGGGCCACGAGCGCGGTGAGCTCCCCGACGAGGGCGCCGTGCTCACCCGCCGCCAGCCGTGCCTCGGCCTGCTCCTCCAGGACGGTCAGCCGCTGCTCCTCCAGACGCAGTGCCGCCGTACGGGCGAACTCCTCGTCGGCGAAGTCGGCGTAGGCCGGGCCGCGCCAGAGTCCGAGCGCCTCGGTCAGCAGGGCCGCCCGCGCCCGCGGGTCGTCCGTGGCGCGGGCGCGGACCACCAGGGCCTGGAAGCGGTCCGCGTCCACGTCGCCGTCGTCGATCCGCAGCCGGTATCCGGGGGGCTGGCGCAGCACGCTGTCACGGCCGAGTACGCGGCGCAGCTGGGAGACCTTGTTCTGCAAGGCGTTGGCGGGGTGGGCCGGGAGATCCGCGGCCCACAGATCGTCGATCAGCCGGTCGGCGGAGACCGGCCGTCCCTCGTGCACCAGCAGGTCGGCCAGCAGCGCCCGGACCTTGGCCTCCGGCACCCTGACCGGCTTTCCCGCGCCGTCCCGGACCACCAGCGGGCCCAGCACCCCGAACCGTCCCCCGAACCCCATGCCGAAACCGTAACCCGCCCCACCGACAGCGGACCGTCAGGAAACCCACAGCGCCCCTCGGCACAGTGGGCACCACGAACCCGGCGGTGCGCGGAAGCCGCCGGAACACCCCAGGGAGCAACGGGACATGACCACGTATGCGGGTAAGAAGGCCGTCGTCATCGGTGGGACGATGGGCATGGGACTGGCCATCGCCAAGCGGCTCGTCGAGGGCGGCGCGGAGGTCCTGCTGACCGGCCGCAACCCCCGGAACCTCAAGGACGCGCGGACCGAGCTCGGCTCGTCGGCCCATGTGGTCGCCTCCGACATCTCCGACATGGCCGCCATCGCGGCGCTCGGTGACACGGTGGAGGAGAAGCTCGGCCGGATCGACCACCTCTTCGTCAACGCGGGCATATCGGAGCTGGCCCCGGTCGCGCAGGTCACCGAGGAGAGCTACGACAAGCAGTTCGCGGTGAACACCAAGGGCGCGTTCTTCACCGTGCAGCGCCTGCTGCCGCTGATCGCGGAGGGCGGCTCGATCGTCTTCACCACCTCGGTCGCCGACATCACGGCGCCGCCCGGAATGAGCGTCTACTCCGGTACGAAGTCGGCCCTGTGGTCCTTCGCCCAGACGCTCGCCTCGGAGCTGGTGGGGCAGGGCATCCGCGTCAACGCGGTGTCGCCCGGCTTCATCGACACCCCTGGTGGTGGCGTGCAGGGCCTGACCCCCGAGGAGTTCGAGGCCATGCAGCAGTGGGGTGACACCGCCACCCCGATGCGGCGGCACGGCACGGCCGACGAGGTGGCCCGCGCCGCGCTGTTCCTGGCCGTGGACGCGACGTTCACCACGGGCGAGAGGCTGTACGTCGACGGCGGCATCGGCCAGCACGTCGCCGTTCCGCAGGACTGACCCATTCAGCCCGTCCGGAGATTGAGGACGCGCCCGCAGGGCGCCCGCCGCCGCAGGCGGCAGGACGGCCCGCCGCCATCAGGACAATCCGCGCGGGACCCCCGTACCTGCGCGGACAACGTCGAAGCGGGCACGGGACTCAGTTGCCGTACGGGCGGGTCGCGCGCGCCTCGCGCAGCGCCAGGGCCCACCAGGTCAGCTGGTCGAGCATGACCTTCGCGGCACCGGCGGCGGCCGTGCCGGCCTCCTCGTCCAGGTGGCGGCCGTTGTCGTCGAACTTGCCCCACGGGCTGTGGAAGCTGATCGTCTCGCGGATGGTCACCGCATGCAGCTCGGCGAAGACCGGGCGCAGGTGCTCGACGGCGCGCAGACCGCCGGAGAGGCCGCCGTAGGAGATGAAGCCGACCGGCTTAGCCTGCCACTGGGTGTAGTGCCAGTCGATGAGGTTCTTCACCGAGGCCGGGTAGCTGTGGTTGTACTCGGGGGTGATGACGACGAAGGCATCGGCCTCGGCGAGCCGCGGGGACACCTCGGCGAGCAGGGCGGCGGCCTCCGGGCCGGGGTCGCTGGACAGGTTCACCGGCAGCGGGTGGTCGGCGAGGTCTATGACGTCCACCTCGATGTCGGCGCGCTGGGCGGTCTGCTCGGCGAACCAGCCGGCCACCGTCGGGCCGAAGCGGCCCTCGCGGGTGGAGGCGACGACAACGGCGAGGCGGTACGGGCTGTCGGACATGGGGTCCCCCCTGGCTACGGGAAATCTCTGGATCGTGCGGCGGCCGGTGGGGCCGCTGAGAAGAAGCTTCCAACCTCAAGCATGGTTGAGGTCAAGCGTTATTGGTGGACCGTTCATCCACTCAGGGCAAGTGCCCCGGGAAGTCCGTTATTTCCCGGGGCACTTGGGGCCGGTGTGGCGGTCCTGAGGGCCGGATCAGAAGATGTCCGGGCACCACGGCCGGCGCGCCGTGCGCAGAGCTGCGTCCGCGAGGGTGAGCGCACCGGGGCGTTCCTCGGTGACCCGGCCCAGGGCGGCGAGCCGGGTGGCGGACTCGTCGCCGAGGTACAGGGTGCCCAATTCGCCGACGGGCAGCGAGAGATCCGCCGGACGCGTGGTCGTGGTGCAGGAGGCGCCGTCCGGTCCGGCCTCCAGGAGATAGCGGCCGGCGGCGAGCCCGGCCGGGTCGGCGATGTCGAGGACGAGGGAGCCCGTGGTGGCGTACGTACGGGCCTGGAGCAGCGCCGGCACGTCGAGGGGGCGCAGCCACAGGAAGTCGGCGTGCGTGAGCGTCCGGGCCGCGCGGGGGTCGGGCAGCAGCAGCGGCAGCAGGTCGTCGGGGGCGCGGTGGCCGGTGCGGACCTTGACGACCCAGTCGACCGACAACAGGAAGTGCCACAGGGCGCGTTCGGCCTCGGGGGTGACCGCGAAGCAGTCGCGGACGGTGGCCGTGGTCTGCGACCTCTTGGCCTCCCACACATCGTCGGCGGTGTAGACGAGGAGGCCGTCGACGCTGCCGGAGGCGGAGCGGTGGACGGCGTAGAAGGGCTCCGTCCAGGGGTAGCTGGGGTGCGGCGGCTCGCCCGTGCGGCTCTGCCACCACCGCGTGTCGCGGTCGACGACGCCGTGCCGTACGGCCCGCAGCCGCTCGTGCAGGGCGGGGCCGAGGCGCCGGACGTCGGCGCCGTCGACGAGGTCGACGCGCCCGCCCTCCGCCGGGCCCGTGTAGCGCCGGTCGAGCCCGGCACGGGGGACGTCGATCTCCCACTCGGTGGTCCAGACGGCCGGGCCGTAGCCGTACCGGCCGTAGATCGGGTACTCGGCGGAGATCAGCGTCGAGGCGGCCTCGCCGCGCTCCTTGGCGGCCCGCAGATCGCGGTCCATCATGCGGCTGAGCAGCCCGCGCCGGCGGTGCGTCGGGGAGACGGTGACATTGGAGACCGCGGACGCGGTCACCGCGGCGCCGCCGGGCACGGTGATCCGCTGCGCGAAGCTGCGGAAGGTGGCGACGCAGCACCCGTCGTCGAAGGCACCCTGGGCGCGCTCGATGTCGATGCCCGCGCGGGTGTACTCGAGCTCCTTCTCGGTCACCGCCGGGGGCATGAGGAAGCCGGTGCGCAGGGCGCGGCTCCAGTCGGTGAGGTCGGATTCGTCGATCGCGCGGACTTCGAGCGCGCGGACTTCGAGACTCATGCCGTCACGCTAGGCAGCGGGTGGCGCGGGCCGCACGTGAATTTCTCCGTGCGGCCCGGAGTGTGCGACGTTCGGCGTGCCCGAGGGCCCTCAGAACGCCGCTCGTATCGAGCCCACCCGCTCCGCGCCGCCCAGCAGCGGCATCTCGCCGATGCGGGCCACGACGGGGGAGTCGACGCCGAGCAGCTCCAGGGCGCGGGCCAGGACGGGGCCCATGGCGCGCGGGGCGCCGTCGTCGATCTTGAAGGCGAGGGCACGGCCGTCCGGGAGGGCCACGGCCTGGACGGACTCGGCGCCCATCTTCGACAGCACGCCGGGCACCTCGCGCATCAGCCAGGTGTCGGGGCGGCGGGTGCCGGCCACGTACTCCGGGTGTGCGCGCATCGCGTCCGCCACCCGGCGCTCGGGGGTGCCCGGCGCGGCCAGGACGAAGGCGCGGTAGGCCCGGGCCAGCCCGGTGAGGGTCAGGGCCATCAGCGGGGCCCCGCAGCCGTCCGTACCCACGTGGGCGACGCTCTCGCCGCTCGCCTCCTGCACGACGTCCAGCACCAGGCGCTGGAGCGGGTGCGCGGGGTCGAGGTAGGAGTCCAGCGGCCAGCCGTTGGCGGCACTGGTGGCGATCATGGCCGCGTGCTTGCCGGAGCAGTTCATCGTGACGCGCTCGCGGACCTGGCCCGCCGCCAGGTAGGACTCCGCCTCGACCGGGTCGAGCGGCAGGTCGGGCGGGGTCTGCAGATCGCTCTCCCGGAGGCCGAACTCGGTGAGCATCGTGCGCACCAGCTCCAGGTGGAAGCCCTCGCCGGAGTGGCTGGCCGCCGCCAGGGCCAGGCGCTCGCCGGACAGCTCCAGCCCGGCCCGCAGCATGGCGGCGGCCTGCATGGGCTTGTTGGCCGAGCGCGGGTAGACCGGGGCCGCCGGGTCGCCGAGCGCCAGCTCGACGCTTCCGTCGGCGGCCAGCAGCACCAGCGAGCCTCGGTGGTGGCCTTCGACGAAGCCGGAACGTACGACCTCGGCGAGGACCGGGGGTATGCCGTGGGTGGCGGCGGGCGGGGGCGCGAGGAGCGAGGTGGTCATCGTCGGCTTTCCGGGGGGAGGTGGTGCGGACCGCCCCCCGGAGGTCTCAGGAGAGGAGGTCGTCTACTTGTGCTTCCCCTTCACGGTACCTGCGGGCGATCTCGGCACTGCAATCGTCGGTCGTGCGCTGCAGCTGCTGGCGGCGGCCGGAGACCTGCCGCTCGTAGGCCACGAGGCGGGCCATCCCCTCGTGCAGCTCGTGGTCCGTCCGGGCGGCCAGGTCGGACAGCTCCACCTCGGACAGCATGTCCTCGGCCAGCCGCCGGAACTCCTCGCTGTGCGGTGTTCCGAGCGTCACATGGCGGGCGGAGGAGCGGTGGGCGGACGGCACGTCCGCGAGGATCTCCGACAGCCGGTCGACGACGAGCCGTTCCATGAGGGGGGAGCCCGGGGCCGCGCGGCGCGCCAGCTCGGCCCGCAGGATGTCGATGCGGCCCTGGAGCAGCCGCCGCACATAGCTGAGGTCCGCCTCGTCGCGCTGGGCGTCCCGGCGTACCTCGCGCAGCTCCGCGAGCCGCAGATCGCCCAGCCGCCGCACGGGGACGTCCGCGAGCCTGCCGGAACGCTGGCTCGGCGGGCGGGGGTTCAGACTGTCCACTGCCTTGAGCATGGGGCCGTCCTCGGTGGGTGTGGGCATGCGTATCCGTCCCCTCGGGCGGTGTGCGGTCACATCACGTTGCCCGCATGCGCACCGCCTGTACGCATCGTGCCACTGTGTCCGCCCCGCCCGCAGGGCCTCCGCACCCGAACAGCCCTGGATGGACGCAGGGCATCATGGTCCGTATGCGTGCAGTGGTGCAGAGAGTGGACGGCGCGAGTGTCGTCGTGGACGGTGCGGTGGTCGGCGAGATCCTCGGCGAGGGGTTGTGTGTGCTTGTCGGAGTGACACACGAGGACACTGAGGCGAAGGCCGCGCAGCTGGCGCGCAAGCTGTGGTCGCTGCGGATCCTCGACGAGGAGAAGTCCTGCTCGGACGTGGGCGCACCCCTGCTGGTGATCTCTCAGTTCACTCTCTACGGTGACGCCCGCAAGGGCCGCCGCCCCACGTGGAACGCCGCGGCGCCGGGTCCCGTGGCGGAACCGTTGGTCGACGAGGTGGTCACCCAGCTCCGCGCCCTGGGCGCCGAAGTGGCAACGGGCCGCTTCGGCGCGGACATGAAGGTCTCCCTGACGAACAACGGCCCGTTCACGGTTCTGCTGGAGGTGTGAGGGGCGGCGGGGGCCCGCCGTCCCCCCGGAGCCTGCTGGCCGGGAGGGGCCCAGCCCCTCCCTTCCGCCGCGACAGCGCACACTGGGGCGTGCCGGCCGGGCCGGAGGGGCCCAGCCCCTCCACCCCGCCGCGACGGCGCCCCGCCCCGACGGCGCATCCCGGCGGTGCCGAACCGTGCCGAACCGGCCGCACAGAAGACCAGCCGAAGGCTGAAAGGCCCGTCCGGGGCCAGGCCGTATCCCGACAAGCCCAGCGGCAGGCGTTACGGCTCGACCACGACCTCCTGCGCCGCCGCCGTCCCCTCGCCGACCACCAGCGCCGCGTCCACGGGAACGTTCCGCTTCACCAGGGCCAGGGCGATCGGGCCCAGCTCGTGGTGGCGGGCCGAGGTGGTGACGAAGCCCAGCTGGCGGCCCTCCGCGCCGTCCGCCGCGAGGCGGACGGGCGCACCGTGGCCCGGCAGCTTCACATCGCTGCCGTCCAGGTGCAGGAAGACCAGCCGGCGCGGCGGCTTCCCCAGGTTGTGGACGCGGGCGACCGTCTCCTGGCCGCGGTAGCAGCCCTTCTGCAGATGGACCGCCGTGCCGAGCCAGCCCAGCTCGTGCGGGATGGTGCGGTGGTCGGTCTCCAGACCCAGCCGCGGGCGGTGCGCCTCGACGCGCAGCGCCTCGTGGGCGAGGGAGCCCGCCGCCGGGCCGTGCGAGTCCGCGAAGGCCGTGAGCTCCGCGCGCGGCAGGAACAGGTCCCGGCCGTGCGGCGTCTCGCGCACCACGACGCCCTCGGGGGACTCGGCGATCGAGCCCGCCGGGAGGTGGACCACGGCGAAGTCGTCCGTACGGTCGGCGACCTCGACCCGGTAGAAGAACTTCATGCTCTCCAGGTAGGCGATCAGATCGCCCTGGGTGCCGGGCTCCACATGGGCCCAGGTCGTCTCGCCGTCGTCGACCAGATACAGCGCGTGCTCGATGTGGCCGTTGGCGGAGAGGACGAGTGCCTCCGTGGCCTGCCCGGCCGGGAGGGCGCTCACATGCTGGGTGATCAGCAGGTGCAGCCAGCTCAGCCGGTCGGCGCCGGTGACGGTGACCACTCCGCGGTGCGAGAGGTCCACGAAACCGGACCCGCCGGCGAGCGCGCGCTGCTCGCGGAACAGGTCGCCGTAGTGTGCGGCGACGCCCTCGTCCGGGCCCTCGGCGGGCACGGCACCGGGCAGCGACAGCAAGGGGCTGGCTTTCGTATGACGCAGCATGCGGACAAGCCTACGACCCGGCGGACGGCGCTTTCGCGGAGCACTTGGCGCACTGCCCGAAGATCGCGAAGTGCTTCATGTCCGTCTCGAAGCCGAAGGTCTCGCGCAGCGTCGCCGTGAAGGGCTCCGCCACCGACAGATCGGCCTCGATCACGTCCGTGCAGTCCCGGCAGACGAGGTGTATGTGGTGGTGCCGGTCGGCCAGGTGGTACGTGGGCGCGCCGTGGCCGAGGTGGGCGTGGCTGACCAGCCCCAGCTCCTCCAGCAGCTCCAGCGTCCGGTAGACCGTGGAGATGTTGACCCCGCCCGCGGTCCTGCGGACCTCGGTGAGGATGTCGTCCGGCGTCGCGTGCTCCAGCCGGTCCACCGCCTCCAGCACGAGCTGGCGCTGCGGGGTCAGCCGGTAGCCGCGCTTACGGAGATCGCTCTGCCAGTCGGTGTCCACCACGTCCCCAGTCTAGGGCGTGTCCTGTGGATCAGGCCGGATCAGGGAGCGGGGTCCGGTGCGTGCGATCGCAAGGCGGAGGAGGGAGCCACTGCGGAGCATTGGCGACTGACGACAACGCGGCGAGTGTGCGTGCCGGGGCACGCGAGCCCGGCAAGATCCACAAGACACCCCTGGGCAGGCTCAGCCCTTGCGGACCCCCTTCAGGTACTGGGACAGCGCGGCGATGGCCGCCGGGTTGCGGGGGCTCTCGACGAGATCGACGTAGTCGAGGACGAAAATGCGGTCGTTCTTGATGGCCGACACATTGGCGAGCGGGGCGTAGGACTTCAGGAACTTCTTCTTCTGCTCCGCCGTGACATCGCCGTAGTTGTTGATCACGATGACGTCCGGGTTGCGCTCGACGACCGTCTCCCAGCTGACCGACACCCAGGAGTCCTTGAGGTCCTTCATCACGTGGTCGCCGCCGGCCTTGGTGATGATGTCGTGCGGTCCGGCGTACATCCCGGAGGTCAGCGGCTTGTCCCGGCCGTCGTCGTAGAGGAAGACACTGGGCCGCTCGCCGCCCTTCGGGACCTGCGCCTGGGCGTCGGCGACCTGCTTCTTGAACCCGGCGATGAGCTTCGCCGCCCGGTCCTCGACATCGAAGACCTTCCCCAGCGTCTCCAGGTCTGTGTAGAGCGCCTCCAAGGGCGGCATCACGCCGCGGGACTTGGCGTCACCGTTGTTGCGGCAGGACTCGGTCAGCACGTACGAGCCGATGCCGAGCTTCTCCAGGGCCGCAGGGGTGAAGCCGTTGCCCTCGCCGAAGCCGTAGTTCCAGCCCGCGAAGACCAGGTCGGCCTTGGCGTCGAGGACGATCTCCTTGGTGATCTCCTTCTTGGACAGCCACTTCACTCTCTTGTAGCCGTCCTTCCAGGCGGCCGCCGCCTCGTCGTCCCGGTCGCCCTTGTAGTCCGGGGCCACATACCCGGCCATGTGGTCCTCCAGGCCGAGCGCGAACATGATCTCCGCGATGCCGATGTCGTTGGTCACCACCCGCTGCGGGGCCTTGTCGTACGTCGTCTTCACCCCGCAGTTCTCGATGGTCACGGGGTAGTGCGCCGAGGCGCCCCTCCTGACCCCGTCCCCCTTGGATTCGGTCTTCTTCTCGCCCTTGGAGTCGTCGACTTCGGCACCGCAGCCCGCGAGGGCGACGGCGGCGACCAGGGCGGTGAGGGTACGGGCGGTACGGGCGGCGGCGGTGGCCATGGCGCGTCCTTAATCGGGGGGAAGCCTCAACGGGGTGGGAGGCCTCAGCTGGCGGGAAGGCGGTCGAAGAGCAGTTGCGGGGCGCCGGACTCGGGGTGCGGCACCCGGTGCGCCCGTACGCCGAAGACGTCGGCGAGCAGCTCGGCGGTCAGCACGTCGTGCGGCGGCCCGGAGGCGACGATGCGGCCGTCGGCGATGACGTACAGGGCGTCGCAGTGGGTGGCGGCCAGATTGAGGTCGTGCAGCGCGGCCAGGACCGTCAGCCCGGAGCCGCGCACCAGCGCCAGGACCTCCAGCTGCTGGGCGATGTCCAGATGGTTCGTCGGCTCGTCCAGCACCAGCACCTTCGGCTGCTGTGCCAGGGCCCGCGCGATCAGCACCCGCTGCTTCTCGCCGCCCGACAGGGTCAGAAAGCCCCGTTCGGCGAGGTGGGTCGCGCCGACCCGCTCCAGGACGTCCGCGCAGACCTCGGTGTCGGCCGCCGTGACGCGCCCGGCGGCACTCTGGTGCGGCAGCCGCCCCATGGCGACGATCTCGCCGACGGTGAAGTCGAACTCGCTCGCCGACTCCTGCGGCAGCGCCGCCAGCCTGCGGGCGCCCTCCCGGGGGTTCAGCGCGTGCAGGTCGTCACCGCCGAGCCGGACGCTGCCCGCGGCCGGCCGCAGGGCCCGGTAGACGCAGCGCAGCAGGGTGGACTTGCCGCTGCCGTTGGGCCCGACCAGGCCGACGAACTGTCCGCTGTCCGCCCGGAGCGCGATGTCCGTGACGAGCCGGGCGCCCGCGATCTCGACCGACAGGTCCTCGATGTCGACGCGCATGCTCTATGACCCTCCGAAGGTGTAGCCGCGGCGCCGCATGAGCAGCACGAAGCAGGGCACGCCGATGACGGCCGTGATGGCACCGACCGGCAGTTCCACGGGCGCCAGCAGCAGCCGCGAGACGATGTCGACCCACAGCAGCAGCACCGCGCCCAGCAGCGGCGCGACGGCCAGGACCCGGCGGTGGTCGGCGCCGACGAGCATGCGGGTGACGTGCGGGACCATCAGGCCGACGAAGCCGATCGCACCGCTGACGGCGACGACGGCGCCCGTGACGGCCGCCGCGACGACGAAGAGCCGCCGGCGCAGCCGGTCGGGGTCCACACCGAGCGCGGTCGCGGTCTCGTCGCCCATGGCGAGGGCGTTGAGGTTCCGCGCCGACCAGAGCAGATAGCCGAGCCCGCCCGCCACGGCGGCCGCCGCGATGGGCACGGACGCCCAGGTGGCCCCGCCCAGGCTGCCGAGCAGCCACATCATGGCCGAGCGGGCGGACTCGCCGCGGTCGGCGCTGAAGACCATCAAGGTGGTGACGGCCGAGAAGCCGTAGTACATGGCGGTGCCGGTGAGCACCAGCCGCAGCGGGGTCAGCCCGTAGGGGGTGCGGGCCGCCGCGTAGACGAGCAGCATGGCGGCGAGCGCGGAGGCGAAGGCCGCCCCGGACAGCGCCCACACACCGAGCGAGCCCAGCGCCCCGAAGAGCAGCACCGCGTTCGCCCCGACGGCGGCACCGGAGGAGATCCCGAGGACGAAGGGGTCGGCGAGGGCGTTGCGGACCATGGCCTGCACGGCGACGCCGATCGCGGAGAGCCCGGCGCCGACGACGGCGGCGAGCAGGGCGCGCGGGAAGCGCAGCTCCCAGATGATGGTGTAGGCGGAGACCTCGTCGGGCGCGATGGTCCCGCCGCTCAGCCCCGCCCACAGATAGCGCAGCGTCGCCGCCCAGGTCACCCCGGAGGAGCCGAGGCCGACGCACGCCAGCAGCGAGCAGATCAGGGCGGCCCCGAGCCCGGCCAGCAGGGGTGGCAGCGGCAGCCTCCGCGGAGCCGGCGGCCTGCCGGGCGGGCCCGTCGTGCTGGGAGAGATGAGCTGGGAGGGGATCCCCACGGGGTGACGCCTTCGGCTCGGGCCGCGTCCCTGCGTCCCAAGGAGCGGCCCCGAGCGCGTTCCGCGGGGGCGTCCCCTCGCAGTCCACGGCGAGTTGTCAGGAGCTGACGCCGCCGCGGGTGATCGGGCTCGCGGGGGGACCGTGCAGGTCCTCCCGCCTACCGTTGCGGGTCAGCGCCGGACTTCGACCGGACTTCCCCCGCGGGGCGTGGTGAGAGCGAAGCTCTCGTAGGTCGTGCTCAGCCGGTGTAGGGCGTGCCGTCCTGGTTGAAGAAGGCGACGCCGTCCGGCATGTCGTCGGGCAGGTTCTTCGCCCACTCCGCCAGGTCGGCGACCTTCTTCAGGTGCGCCGACATGTAGGGGCGCAGCGGCACCTCGGGGGTGGCCTTCTCGCCGACCCACATCAGGTCGCTCTTGACGTAGCCGTAGAGGCGCTTGCCACCGGTGTACGGGCCGGAGGCCGCGGTCCGGGCGACGGCGTCCGTGGCCAGGTCGATCTGCGGCTTCTTGTCGGCCAGCTCGCCGTACCAGACCTCGGCGACACCCTGGTCGCGGATCATGACGACCTCGAGCTTGCGGTCCTTGTCGATCCGCCAGTAGCCGCTCTCGGTCTCCAGGGGGCGGACCATCTTGCCCTCCTCGTCGAGCACCCAGCTGTGCGAGGTGTACTCGAGGAAGTCACGGCCGTCGTGGGTGAAGGTGACTTCCTGCCCGAAGTTGCACTTCTCGGCACCGGGGAAGTCGGCGACACCCGCGCCCTCCCACTTGCCGAGGAGGAAGACGAGGGGCACGAGGCTCGGGTGAAGGTCGGACGGAATCTCGATCATGGGCTCAGGCGATCTGTAGGAGAACGAGGAAGGAGGCGCGGGGAGACCTGCGGTCAGCGCTGGCCCTGGTACAGCTTCTTCCAGGTCAGCCCGGCGAATGCGGTGATGCCGACGGCGACCAGAACCAGCAGGGCGGTGAAGAATGCCTCAAGCACGAGCGCGCTCCTCGGTCGGAGTGAGGGTGTACGGACCGCTTCGAGTCTAGTCGGACGCCTCGCGGGCGGCGCTGTGAGGTCGGCCGCCCCGCGCATAGGCTGTGCCGCATGGCGAAGAAGCTCGTGATCAAGGTGACGGCGGGCGCGGACGCGCCCGAGCGGTGCTCGCAGGCGTTCACGGTGGCGGCGGTCGCCGTCGCGAGCGGCGTCGAGGTGTCGTTGTGGCTGACCGGCGAGTCGTCGTGGTTCGCGCTGCCGGGCCGGGCGGCGGAGTTCGAGCTGCCGCACGCGGCGCCGCTGCCGGATCTGATCGACGGCATCAAGGCGGGCGGCGGGACGATCACGGTCTGCACGCAGTGCGCGGCGCGGCGGGGCATCGAGGAGAAGGATCTGATCGAGGGCGCGCGGATCGCGGGGGCGCAGGTGTTCGTGTCGGAGGCGATGGGGGACGGCGTGCAGGCGCTCGTGTACTGACGTTCTTTTCCCCTACCCGCCCCTTCCCGAACCGGGCTCCGCCCGGACCCGGTCCTCAATCGCCGGACGGGCTGGTTCTTACCGCTTGCCGTCCAGCTCGTCCCACCACTCGTCGGACTTCGGGTCGCCGGACGGATCGTCCCACCAGCGGTCGTCCGGGCCCCGGCGGTTGGCCATGATCGCCGCGACCGGCGGGATCAGCATCGCGACCACGCACATGCCCACGGCGGCGGGAACGGACCACAGCCGCACCACGGACCACGCCAGGACGAACAGGCCGATGCAGGTGCCCATCATGGCGAAGTACACATGGCGCCTCCGCGCGTACATAGCTCCACCGTACGACCGGCCTCCGCGCAGCGCGAAGGGCCGCACCCCCATCAAGGCGTCCAACCCCTGGGTGCGGCCCTCCGGCCGTTCGTGTCCGCCGTCAGACGGCGATGGCGACCTCCGCCAGGCCGCCCTTCTGCGCCACGACCGTGCGGTCGGCGGTCGCGCCGGGGACGAGGGCCCGTACGGTCCAGGTGCCCTCGGCCGCGTAGAAGCGGAACTGTCCGGTCGCGGACGTGGGCACCTCGGCGGTGAACTCGCCGGTGCTGTCCAGGAGGCGCACGTAGCCGGTGACCGGGTGGCCGTTCTGGGTCACCGAGCCCTGGATCGTGGTCTCACCGGGCTTGGCGCTCGAGGCGTCGGGGCCGCCTGCCTTTGCTCCACACATGGTTCTTCCTTCGGGTCGCGAGGGGGGAGGGTCAGTTGGCGCCGAGCTCGATCGGCACGCCGACGAGCGAGCCGTACTCGGTCCAGGAACCGTCGTAGTTCTTGACGTTCTGCTGGCCGAGCAGCTCGTGCAGCACGAACCACGTGTGCGCGGAGCGCTCGCCGATGCGGCAGTAGGCGATGGTGTCCTTGGCCAGATCCACGCCCGCGCTCTCGTAGATCTCCTTGAGCTCGTCGTCGGACTTGAAGGTGCCGTCGTCGTTGGCCGACTTCGACCAGGGGATGTTGCGCGCGCTCGGGATGTGGCCGGGGCGCTGCGACTGCTCCTGCGGGAGGTGCGCCGGGGCGAGCAGCTTGCCGCTGAACTCGTCGGGGGAGCGCACGTCGACCAGGTTCAGGGAGCCGATCGCCTTGACGGCGTCGTCGCGGAAGGCGCGCAGCGAGAGGTCCTGCGGCTTGGCCTTGTAGGTGGTCGCGGCCCGCTGGGGCACCTCGGCGACCAGGTCGCGGGAGTCCAGCTCCCACTTCTTGCGGCCGCCGTCGAGGAGCTTGACGTCCTGGTGGCCGTAGAGCTTGAAGTACCAATAGGCGTACGCGGCGAACCAGTTGTTGTTGCCGCCGTAGAGGACGACGGTGTCGTCATTGGCGATGCCCTTGGCGGACAGCAGCTTCTCGAAGCCGGCCTGGTCGACGAAGTCGCGGCGGACCGGGTCCTGGAGGTCCTGCTTCCAGTCGATCCGGACGGCGTTCTTGATGTGGTTCTTGTCGTACGCGGACGTGTCCTCGTCGACCTCGACGATGACGGTCTTGGGGTCGTCGATGCGGGCCTGGACCCAGTCGGCGTCGACCAGGACCTCGCTGCGGCGGCTCATGCTGTTCTCCTCCGGGGCAGTTGCGGATGTGCGCGTGCTGTGCGGTGCGCGGCGGCATGGGTGCGCGGCGCTGCGCAGCGTGTGATGCGGGGAGTTCGATGCGGCCTTGAGACGGCCGGGAGGGAAACCGGGGGAGCGGTCCCCGTCAGACACGGCGACAGAGCATGGCGGCGACGCGGCACAGGTCGACTGCCCGCCGCTTCGTGAGATCCGCCTGTCGCTTCATGCGTCCGATCGTAGGGACGGACAGGCGGGCGTGTCACCGGTATGTCGAATGATGAGACAGGATCGTCCGGAGAGTGGGACGGTAACGACGTGATCCAGCCACGCCGGAGACCCCGAAGTCCCTGCGTGGCCGGGGATTCTGCTCTGCGGACGGGGGCGTCTCGCAGCGTGGACGTGATGTGTCGCGGAAGGCGGGCGCCGAGGCCCGCCCGCCCGCCGATTGCCCGCTCAGCCCGCGAGGTTGACCTTCTCGCCGCTGAACGTGATGTCCACACCGTCGGCGCCCGCGACGACCTTTTCGAGCTTGACGCCCTTGGGCAGCCCGCTGAGCTGCCGGTCGAAGTCGGTCTTCGCACGGATCATCTCCTCCGCCCCCGGGAAGCCGGTGGCGGGGATCTGGTCCGCGCGCACCCGGATGGTGTCCTTGCCCACCACCGTGACCGTGGACACCACACTGCGCTCCACGATCTGGCCGAACACCGAGACCTTCCCGGTGACCTTGACCTTGTTACTGCCCGCATTGGCGTGGCCGACACTCACCCCGGGGTCCTGGGCGGCCTTGGTCAGGTCCTCGTACGAGATGTGCGCGGTGCCGGTCGCGCGCTGCGCGACGGCGGAGGAGAAGCTGCTGTCGATCTCGACGTCGTTGAGCTTCGCCTTGAAGTTCGTCACGCGGATCGAGCGGTCGCCCGCGTTGGCGGTGACGCCGTCCAGCTTGATCTCGACCTCGTCGAGGCTGGAGCCCGCGACCTGGGTGAGGAACGGGAAGCCCTTGATGGAGACCTCGGGGGTGCCGGAGAGGCCCTGGCTGCTGCGGATCTTCTCCGCGGCCTCGTTCTCGGCGAACCAGACCGCCGCGCGGTCGGCGGCCGTGAAGAGGGCCCCCAGAACCACGGCGACGATCAGGAGTATTCGTATGGCACGCATCTGCTGTCGTTCCCCCAGCTTTCGATCGGGCTCCCTGTCGGGTTTCAGGGGAGCCTAACCGGACCGGTCGGACCGGATGCCGGGCCGACGCCCGTCCGGCGCCGGTCCGGCGGGGGCACGGACGTCAGACGAGCGCCCGGCCGATCACGTAGACCACCGGTCCGGCGGCCGCCAGCGGCAGCGCGACGCCCGCCGTCATGTGCACGAACCGGGAGGGGTAGTCGTAGCTCGCGACCCGCAGCCCGATCAGGGCGCAGGCGCCCGCCGCCAGGCCCAGCAGGGCCGCGGACGGGCCGATGCCGGTCAGGCCGCCGGTGGCGACGCCGGAGCCGGCCGCCGCGATCAGAGCGATCACCGGGGAGGCCACGGACGGCAGCGGCAGCGCACGGGCCAGGACCGTCACGGCGACGGCGGCACCGCCCACCACGACGGCGTCGTCGGCCGCGGCCAGATGCCCGGCCGCGAGGACCGTGACACCGGCCGAGGCGACGGCTGCCGTGAGCCCGTACAGCCGCTCGTCGGGGGCGGCGTGGCTGCGCAGCTGGAGCACGAGCGTCAGCAGGACCCACACGCCGAGGGTGCCGATGAGGACCGTCGGCGCGTCGAGGGCGTCGGTGGCCAGCAGCCCGATGTCGGCGGCCACGCCGCCGAGGAACGCCAGCGCGATGCCCTGCCGGGCGGGCCACATGCCGTTCAGCCGGAACCATCCGGCCGCCGTGACCGCCTGCAGGAGCACCACGGGCACGACCAGCGCGAACTGTCCCAGCGGCGCGGCGAGCGCCAGCATCGCCGCGAGGACGGCGGTGACGAGGGCGGGCTTGAAGCCGGGCGAGAGGATCTGCGGCCGTCCCTCGGCCTTCGCCTTCTCGGCCGCGGTCATCGGCCGGTCGGGGGCTGCCGCTCCGGCCGGGGCGGCGGCGTCGCGGCCGGAGCCGAGGTCCGGTCCCGGCTCGTCGAGCGCCGCGGGCCAGGGCGCCGGGCTCGTGCCCGGGACCGCGGTGTGCCGTCCGACGGTGCTCCCGTACGAGGAGTCACCGTACGGGCCCGCGCCGGTGTCGCCGTTGCCCGTGTGCCGCGGCGTGGCGTGGTCGGCCGGGGCCTGGGCGTGGCCCGGTGTCTGCTGCGGCAGGGCCTCGCCGGGCCAGGGCGTGCGGTACGCGGGCTCCGCCGCCGGGGACGGCTCCCAGCCGCGCTGCTCCCAGGTCCGGGTGTCCCAGGTCTGGGTGGCCGGATCCTGCTGGTGCTGATAGCCCTGCTGGTCCGTGTGCGAGGGCCACGCCGTGGGCTGGGGCTGCTGCTGCGACTGCTGCGGTTGCTGCTGCGCGTACGGCTCGTAGGCGTCGTAGGGGCCCGGGGCGGCCTGCGGCCGGTCGGGCTGCGCGGCGGCCTGGGGGTGGTACGGCCCGTAGCCCTCGCGCTGCTCGTACGGCTGGGACGCGTAGCGCTCGTCGTACGACTCGTACGTCTCATGAGCCTCATGCGGCTCATACGGATTGCGGTGCTGATTGCTCATGGTGTCGGGGTCACCCTCCTGCGAAGGGCGGGAGCACCTCGACAGTGCCGCCCTCGGCCAGTTGGACCGTCGTGTGGTCGCGTGTGCCGACGGGATCGCCGTCCACGAGGAAGGAGCAGCGCAGCAGGACCCGCGCGAACTCCGGACGGGTCGCGTGGCGGTGCCGGGCAGCGTCGAGCGCGTCCTTCAGCGTCCGCGCCGCGTACGGCTCCTCGGCCGTGCCGGCCGCGGCCTTCGCCGCGGCCCAGTACCGGATCGTGCCTTCCGGTTCCGGCCGGGCCGGCTGCTCCGGCAGTGCCGGACGTGCCGAGTCTGTCGTCGCCACGGCGACCCCTTTCCTTCTTCCTGCGCCTCCATGATGACGGGTGCCGCGGGTTCCCCGGTCCGCCACCCGCCAAAAGGAGAGGCCCGCTGTCAGTGCGGTCACTTACGCTGCCTATGTGTTGGTACGACTTCTACGGGCGTACTTGAGGCCCTATTCGAAACCGATCGCGCTCGTGGTGTTGCTCCAGCTCATACAGACGCTGGCCACGCTCTACCTCCCCACGCTGAACGCGGACATCATCGACAACGGCGTGGTGAAGGGGGACACGGGGTACATCCTCGAAATCGGCGGCTGGATGCTGGCCGTCACGGTCGGCCAGATCGTCTGCGCGATCGGCGCCGTCTATTACGGCGCCCGCACGGCCATGGCGGTCGGCCGCGATCTGCGCGCCACGGTCTTCGACCGGGTGCAGTCCTTCTCGGCCCGCGAGCTGGGCCACTTCGGGGCACCGTCGCTCATCACCCGCACCACCAATGACGTGCAGCAGGTCCAGATGCTGGCCCTGATGTCCTTCACCCTCATGGTCTCCGCGCCGATCATGTGCGTCGGCGGTATCGCGATGGCCCTGCACCAGGACGTGCCGCTGTCCGCACTGCTGCTGATCATCGTGCCGGTGCTCGGGGCCGTGGTCTCGCTGATCATCTGGCGGATGCGGCCGCTCTTCCGCGGCATGCAGGACCGCATCGACACCGTCAACCGCGTGCTGCGCGAGCAGATCACCGGCATCCGCGTCATCCGCGCCTTCGTCCGCGACACCCACGAGCGGAAGCGCTTCGCGCGCGCCAACACCGACCTGATGGACGTCTCCGTGCGCGCCGGGCGGCTGATGTCGCTGATGTTCCCCTCGACGATGCTGGTGGTGAATCTGTCCTCGGTCGCCGTCCTGTGGTTCGGCGGGCACCGCATCGACGACGGGCACATGGAGATCGGTGCGCTCACCGCGTTCCTCAGCTACCTCATGCAGATCCTGATGGCCGTGATGATGGCGACCTTCATGTTCATGATGGTGCCGCGCGCCGAGGTGTGCGCCGAGCGCATCCAGGAGGTCCTGGCCACCGACTCCAGCGTGGTGCCCCCGGCCGAGCCGGTCACCGAGCTGCGCCGCGCCGGCCATCTGGAGCTGCGCGGAGTGGAGTTCCGCTTCCCGGGCGCCGAGGAGCCGGTCCTCAAGGACGTCTCCCTGACGGCCCGGCCCGGCGAGACCACGGCCGTCATCGGCTCCACGGGCAGCGGCAAGTCCACGCTGCTGGGCCTGATCCCGCGCCTGTTCGACGCGACCGACGGCGCGGTGCTGCTCGACGGCGTGGACGTACGGGACCTGGACCCGGCCCTGATGGCCGAGAGCGTCGGCCTCGTCCCGCAGAAGCCCTACCTCTTCTCCGGCACCATCGCCTCCAACCTGCGCTACGGACGGCCGGACGCGAGCGACGAGGAGCTGTGGCAGGCGCTGGAGACCGCGCAGGCCCGGGAGTTCGTGGAACGGATGGAGCTGGGGCTGGCCGCGCCCATCGCGCAGGGCGGCTCCAACGTCTCCGGCGGGCAGCGGCAGCGCCTGGCCATCGCGCGGGCCCTGGTCCGCAGACCGGGCATCTATCTCTTCGACGACTCCTTCTCCGCGCTCGACTACGCCACCGACGCCCGGCTGCGGGCCGCGCTGGCCCAGGAGACGGGCGACGCGACGGTCGTCATCGTCGCCCAGCGGGTGTCCACCATCCGTGACGCCGACCGGATCCTCGTCCTCGACGAGGGACGGGTCGTCGGCAGCGGTACCCACACCGAGCTCATGGCGTCCAACGACACCTACCGGGAGATCGTCCTCTCCCAGCTCACCGAGGAGGAGGCAGCGTGACGTCCACCGAGAAGCCGTCCTCCACCGCGCCGAAGCCGGGCGCCGCGCCCGCCGCCCTTCGCAGGGGTCCGGCGCCGGCCACCGGGATGGCCCGCCACATGGGCGGCCAGCCCACCGAGCGGTCCATGGACTTCGCCGGCTCCAGCCGCCGGCTGCTGGCCACGCTCCGCCCGGAGCGGGCGATCATCGCCGTCGCGCTCTTCTTCAGCGTCGCCGCCGTGGCGCTGTCCGTCATCGGGCCGAAGATCCTCGGCCACGCCACCGACCTGATCTTCTCCGGTGTGGTCGGCCGGCAGTTCCCCGCCGGGCAGACCAAGGCCGAGGTCATCGCCCGGCTGCGGAGCGACGGCGACGGCAAGCTCGCCGACATGCTGGGCGCGATGGACTTCACCCCCGGCCGGGGCATCGACTTCGACGCCATCGGGGTGGTGCTGCTGTGGGTGGCGCTGATCTACCTCTGCATGTCCCTCCTGATGCTTGTCCAGGCGCGGATCGCCACGGCCGTCGTCCAGCGGGCGGTCTTCCGCCTGCGCGAACAGGTCGAGGAGAAGCTCGGCCGGCTGCCGCTCGGCTACTTCGACAAGCAGCAGCGCGGCGAGGTCCTCTCCCGCGCCACCAATGACATCGACAACATCCAGCAGACCCTCCAGCAGACCCTGAGCCAGATCGTCTCCTCGGCCCTGACGATCGTCGGCGTGCTGGCGATGATGTTCTGGATCTCCTGGCTGCTGGCCCTGGTCGCGCTGGTGACCGTGCCCGTCTCCATCGTCGTCGCCACGAAGATCGGCAAGCGGGCTCAGCCGCAGTTCGTCGCCCAGTGGAAGACCACCGGCACGCTCAACGCCCATATCGAGGAGATGTACACCGGGCACTCCCTGGTGAAGGTCTTCGGGCGGCAGAAGGAGTCCGCGGAGACCTTCCGCAAGGAGAACGAGGACCTCTACGAGGCGGGCTTCAAGGCGCAGTTCATCTCCGGCGTCATCCAGCCCGCGATGATGTTCATCGGCAACCTCAACTACGTCCTCGTCGCCGTCGTCGGCGGACTGCGGGTCGCCTCGGGCGGGCTGTCCATCGGTGACGTCCAGGCGTTCGTCCAGTACTCGCGGCAGTTCAGCCAGCCGCTCACCCAGGTCGCCTCCATGGCCAACCTCGTCCAGTCCGGGGTCGCCTCCGCCGAGCGGGTCTTCGAGCTGCTGGACGCGGAGGAGCAGTCGCCGGACGCCACGGCGGCGGTGGGCCCCGAGCGCGTGCGCGGCGAGGTCGCCTTCGAGGACGTCTCCTTCCGCTACGAGCCGGACACCCCGCTGATCGAGGGCCTCTCCCTGACCGTGCGCCCGGGCCAGACCGTCGCCATCGTCGGCCCGACCGGCGCGGGCAAGACCACGCTGGTCAATCTGCTGATGCGGTTCTACGAGGTCAGTGGCGGCCGCATCACCCTGGACGGCACGGACGTCGCCGAGATGTCGCGCGAGGAGCTGCGCGGCCACATCGGCATGGTCCTCCAGGACACCTGGCTCTTCGGCGGCACGATCGCGGAGAACATCGCCTACGGGGCGCCTGCCGGCACCTCCATGGACAAGATCGTCGAGGCCGCGAAGGCCACCCACGTCGACCGCTTCGTCCGTACGCTGCCCGACGGCTACGACACGGTGATCGACGAGGAGGGGGCCAACGTCTCCGTCGGCGAGAAGCAGCTCATCACGATCGCGCGGGCGTTCCTGGCGGAGCCGGAGATCCTCGTCCTGGACGAGGCCACCAGCTCGGTCGACACCCGCACGGAGGTGCTGATCCAGCACGCAATGGCCCAGCTCCGCACGGGCCGCACCAGCTTCGTCATCGCCCACCGGCTCTCCACGATCCGCGACGCGGACGTGATCCTGGTGATGGAGTCGGGCCGCATCGTGGAACAGGGCACGCACGAGTCGCTGCTGGCGGCGCGGGGGGCGTATGCGGGGCTGTACTCAGCGCAATTCGCTGCCGCTGAGGCGTAGCGGGTTTTGGCCTCGGCCCGGTGCTGCCGTCGGGTGCGGCTCCGGGCCGGCCGAATCAAGCCCGTCCGGCGATTGAGGACAACCGAGGCCCGGTTCCGGGCGCCGTTACGGCTGATCTGTGATCCATTCCGCCACCCGGCTCAGCAGCAGCGAACCCGCGGAGCTCTCCGCATGGCCGAAGCCCCGTTCGATCCACAGCTCCGTGGAGGACGGGTCCGCGGCAGCGGCGAGCATCCGCGGGTGGTCCAGAGGAAAGTACGTGTCCCGGTCCCCGTGCACGATCAGCAGCGGCCGCGGTGCGATCAAGGGCACCGATTCCGTCGGGGAGAGCGGGATCGGATCCCAGTCCTCCGGGTGGATGCGCGTGCCCAGCCCCCATCGCGCGATCGCGCGCCCCGTGCGGCCGGAGATCGCCCAGTGCAGCCGGCGCATGGGGGCCGTGCCCCGGTAGTACCAGCGCGCCGGCGCGCTCACCGAGACGATCGTGTCGGCGTGTGCGTCGGTGCGCCCCCCGTGCCCTCCCCCGTTCGGCGGCAGGTACAGGGCGCCGTGTCGCAGCACCACCGAGCCGCCCATGGAGAAGCCGACGGTCGCCACCCGGCGGTGGCCGAGCGAGCGGGCCCAGCCCACCGCGGCCGCCAGATCCAGCACCTCGCGGTCGCCGAGCGTGGAGCGGCCGCCCGAGCCGCCGTGGCCCCGGAACGAGAACGTGATCACGGCGGTGTGCTGCGCGAACACCCGGGCGGCCCGTTGCAGGCCGGGGCGCTCCAGCGCACCGGTGAAGCCGTGCGCGAGCACGACGACCGGGTGATCGGCGGCCCGCCGCGAAGGGTCCGGGCCGGGCTCGTAACGGGCCTCCACGCGCACTCCGTCGGCTGTCAAGAGCGCGGCGCGATGACCACTCGAAGTGAGCGACGAAACACAAGGTCGTGCAAAATCGTCCGTACCTCCGAAAGTCATGTGGGTTATTCTGCTGGGCAGAGAGGATCCGGGCAGAGTCGCCCCCGGGTCCTTTTGTGCATTCAGACGCGTCACCCGCGGCTGAGAGCGCGCGTGCTCCTAGGGCGCGGAGACCGCAAACCGTACGAATGAGTGCCGCAACGTCCTCGCAGGGACCGAGGAGGAACCGACGTTATGGGCGAGCGAAGCGTGCAGGACAGCAAGGACGACCGTAGTTCGACCGAAGCGGGTGGCAGCCGATGAGTTCTCTGCTGCTCCTGACCAATGCCCTCCAGCCGTCGACGGAGGTGCTTCCCGCGCTGGGTCTGCTGCTGCACAGCGTGCGGGTGGCTCCCGCCGAGGGCCCGGCCCTCGTGGACACCCCGGGGGCCGACGTCATACTGATCGACGGCCGCCGCGATCTGCCCCATGTGCGCAGTCTGTGCCAGTTGCTCCGGTCCACCGGTCCTGGCTGTCCGCTGATCCTCGTGGTCACCGAGGGCGGTCTGGCCGCGGTCACCGCGGACTGGGGCATCGACGACGTCCTCCTGGACACCGCGGGCCCCGCCGAGGTGGAGGCACGGCTGCGGCTGTCCATGGGACGCCGGCAGATCTCGATGGACGACTCCCCCATGGAGATCCGTACGGGCGACCTCTCCGTGGACGAGGCGACGTACAGCGCGAAGCTCAAGGGCCGGATACTGGATCTGACCTTCAAGGAATTCGAGCTGCTGAAGTACCTCGCCCAGCATCCGGGCCGGGTCTTCACCCGCGCCCAGCTGCTCCAGGAGGTCTGGGGCTACGACTACTTCGGCGGTACCCGCACGGTGGACGTGCATGTGCGGCGGCTGCGCGCCAAGCTCGGTCCCGAGCACGAGTCCTTGATCGGCACGGTTCGGAATGTCGGCTACCGCTTCGTGGTGCCGGAGAAGCCGGAGAAGACCGAGCGCCAGGCCGAGGATCCCCAGCGAGAAGGCCCCGCGGACACCCCACGAACGGAGAAGCCGGAGGCCGCCCGACCGCAGGCCGCACGCCCGGCGAAGAGGTGAGTGGACCCGCGTAGACTGCCGCCCGTGGCCAAGGTGACGCGGGACGATGTGGCGAGACTGGCGGGGACGTCGACCGCGGTGGTCAGCTATGTCATCAACAACGGGCCGAGGCCGGTCGCCCCGGCCACGCGGGACCGGGTGCTGGCCGCGATCAAGGAGCTGGGGTACCGGCCCGACCGGGTCGCCCAGGCGATGGCGTCCCGACGGACGGACCTCATAGGCCTGATCGTCCCGGACGCGCGCCAGCCCTTCTTCGCGGAGATGGCGCACGCGGTCGAGCAGGCCGCGGCCGAGCGGGGCAAGATGGTGCTCGTCGGTAACTCCGACTATCTCGACGAGCGCGAAGTGCACTATCTGCGGGCCTTCTTGGGCATGCGGGTCTCCGGGCTCATCCTGATCAGCCAGGGACCCAGCGAGCACGCCGCGACGGAGATCGACGCGTGGGACGCCCGCGTGGTGCTGATGCACCGCAGACCGGACGCGATCGACGATGTCGCCGTCGTGACCGACGACGTCGGCGGCGCCCAGCTCGCCACCCGTCATCTGCTGGAGCACGGGCACCCCTACGTGGCCTGTCTCGGCGGGACCGAGGAGACGCCGGTGATCGGCGACCCGGTCACCGACCACGTCGAGGGCTGGCGGCGGGCCATGCGCGAGGCCGGGAAGTCGCTGGAGGGCCGGCTGTTCCAGGCCCCCTACAACCGCTACGACGCCTACAAGGTCGCCCTCGGCCTGCTGTCCGGCCCCGACCGGCCGCCGGCCATCATCTGCGCCACCGACGACCAGGCGATCGGCGTCCTGCGGGCCGCGCGCGAGCTGCGCATCGACGTCCCCGGCGAGCTGGCCGTCGCCGGTTTCGACGACGTGAAGGAAGCGGCCCTCACGGACCCGCCGCTGACCACCGTCGCCTCCGACCGCATCGCCATGGCCCGCTCGGCCGTGGACCTGGTCCTGGACGACGCCCTGCGCGTCGCCGGATCCCGGCGCGAGCGGCTCAAGCAGTTCCCGTCGGCGCTGGTCGTCCGACGCTCGTGCGGCTGCGGCGGCTGACGCCCCCCGCCCCCTGCTCGTCGCCGCGTGATTTCTTGGCCCCACTCGCCAAAAGGCCAGGTCAGGTGGGTCTCCATGGTAAGTAACCCGTTTCTGTGACGGCCTGTCGTCCCCGGATAGTGGGCATCCGGTGTACGACGGGAGGCCGCATGGCGACGCACGGGGTTCAGCGGGGTTTCGGGCTGGTCCGGAGGATGGCGAGGGGAAACGGGTGCGCGTTGACGGCGGCCCTGGTCCTGGCCTTGGCGTCCACGGTGGGGACGCTGGCCGTGCCCTGGGCGGTCAAGGAGCTCATCGCCCGGATCAGCGACGGTGGCAGCCTGGTGGGGCCGGTGTCGATCATGGCCGGATTCGCCCTCGGCGGGGCCGTGGCCTCGGCCGTGTCCGCCTATCTGCTGGAGCGGATCGGCGAGGGGATGATCTTCCGGCTGCGGTCCGAGGCGATGGCCCACGGGCTGCGACTGCCGCTGCGCACGATCCGCGCGGAGGGCTCCGGAACGCTGGTCGCGCGGATCACCTCCGACGCGGTGCTGCTGCGCTCGGTGGTCGACGTCGGCGTGGTGCAGCTCCCGGTGGCCGCCGCGACCGTACTGCTGACCCTTGGCGTGATGGCCTACCTGGACTGGGTGCTGGCAGCCCTGACGGTCGGTGTCTTCACGCTCGTGGGCCTGGCCGTCGGCTGGGTCGTGGTGCGGGTGCGGCGCAATCTCATGGCGCAGCAGACCTTCCTGGGTGTGCTGTCCCAGCGCTTCACCGCGGCGCTGGGCTCGCTCACGACCATCAAGGCCTACCGGGCGGAGGAGCGCACCGCCGAGCAGCTCTCCGGCGACGCGGCCGTCCTGCGGGAGAAGGCGCTCAAGGGGGCGCGACTGCAGTCGCTGCTGTCCCCGGTGCTCGGCCTGGGGCAGCAGGCCGCGCTGGTCAGTGTGATCGTCGTGGGCGGTGCGCGGATCACCTCCGGCGACCTTGGCATCGCGGAGTTCGCGGGCTTCCTGTTGTATCTGATGCAGCTGGTGGGCCCGGTGATGCTCATGGTGACGGGCGTCAACCGGCTGCAGTCCGGTCTCGCCGCGCGGGACCGGTTCACCTCCCTGCTCACCTTGCCGGCCGAGGAGGACGCGGTGGCCTCGGTGGGCCGCGCCATCCTGCCCGGGCCTGCCCTGGAGCTGAACGGGGTCCACTTCGGCTACGGCGGCGACCCGGTCCTCCGGGGCGTCTCGTTCACCGTGCAGAGGACGGGGCTGACCGCGGTAGTGGGCCACTCGGGCGCCGGGAAGACCACCGTCCTCAGCCTCGTGGAGCGCTTCCTGGAGCCCGACAGCGGACGTGTCGCGGTGCTCGGGCGGGAGGTGCGGCACTGGCCGCTCGGAGCGCTGCGCGAGCGGATCGCCTTCACCGACCAGGCCTTCACTCTTCTGGAGGGCACGGTCCGGGAGAACCTGACGCTCGGCCGGAGCGACACCGCGCCGGACGACGAGCTGTGGGCGGCGCTGGCGGCGGTCGGGCTGCGCGAGGACGTGGCGGCCCTGGCCGACGGGCTGGATACCGAGCTCGGGCGGGCGACGGACCTGTCCGGCGGCCAACGCCAACGCCTCGCCCTGGCCCGGGTGGTGCTCTCGTCGGCCCCCCTGGTGCTGCTCGACGAGCCGACCTCGCAGCTGGACAGTGTCAACGAGCAGCGGCTGCGCGATGTCATGACGCGGGTGGCCCGCGAACAGGCGGTGGTCGTGGTGGCGCACCGGCTGTCGACCGTTCAACACGCGGACCAAGTCGTGGTGATGGACCACGGCCGGGTCGTCGATGCGGGGCGGCACGCCGAGTTGATGGCGCGCTGTGGCGTGTACCGGGAGCTGGTGCACTCGCAGGCGTGGGTAGCCTGACGAACTGCGCGTGAACGACGTGACAGTGATCACACGTCACCGCTCGAAGCCCTGCGGGAAAGGCTTCTTGGGGCACCTTGGGCGTCGGCAAGGGCAGGTGACCAGTGGTCACGGGTTGACGAACTCCGCTTCGAGGCGTTGGGTTGTCTACGCTTCCGTTTCCGTGCGGAAACGGAAGCGTAGGGGCGGCCGGGACCAGCCGTTCCGGGTCGGCACCCCTCCTTCGTGAAGACGGTGGTGCCGCGCGGGGCGGTCGGCTGTCATGCGACTGAAGGGGGAGCGGTTATGGGGCGTCCGCCGGCACTTCCCGCGGACGAGAAGTTCACTCTCGTCCTCGGGGTGCTCACGGGTGAGGAGACCGCGGCCGAGGCCGCGCGGCGGGCAGGAGTCTCCGAGCAATCGGTCTGGAACTGGAGGCGGCAATTCATCGAGGCCGGGCGGCTGGGGCTGACGGGCGAGGTCATGACGCGTGACGCCGCCCGGGCGGATGACATGTCCAAGGAGATATCCACATTGAAGACCACCATCGGTGAGCTGTATGTGGAATTGCGCCGTCACCGGGACCAGTCGCGCCGCCGCATCGGCACGCCGGACGGACTCCGGGTGAACCACCGGGTAGTCAATTAACGCCTTTCTTTAGCGGCTCGGTCGGGTGTTAGAAATGGCATTACCGATTCGGCGGGGGAGGAAATGGCGGCACGCCGTACCGCCGCCGATACCGCCGCGTGAGGAAGGTGCCCGATGAGTGGCCTGGTGGAGGACATCGGCTACGGCCGTCAGTTCGACGGCTGGTACGACCGGCTGTTCCCGAGGGACGGCCGCGCGGCGGGAACGGCGCGGCGGCTGACGGATCTCCACCCCGGCCCCGGCACCGGGACACTCGAGTTCGGTGTGGGCACCGGCCGCATCGCCCTCCCGCTGTCCGGTCACGTCGGGCGGGTCACGGGCGTGGACTCCTCCCCGGAGATGCTGGCCGGACTGCGCGCCAAACTGGCGGACGGCGGAGATGTGGAGCCGGTGCACGGCGATATCCGCACCTACAGCGAGAAGCGCCGGTACGGGCTCGTGTACTGCGTGTGCGGCACCCTCTCGATCCTGCTCACCTCGGACCAGCAGCGGCAGGCCGTCCGGCGGGCGGCGGACCTGTTGCTCCCCGGTGGCCGGCTGGTCGTCGAGACCCACAACAAGCCGGCCGTCGTCGCGCTGCACGAGGGCCGCACCCGCACCAGCTACTTCGTGCCCTACCCCGAGCCGGGCACGGGGGTGCAGACCCACTCCACTCTGCTGCCCGAAGGGGCGCTGTGGCACTGCTCGCACATCTGGTACGAGGCTGACGGCACCACCCGGGTGGGCACAGAGACGACCCGTATGACGCACCCCGACGAGGTCGACGCGTACGCGCGCGACGCCGGGCTGAAGCCGGAAAGCCGCTGGGCGGACTGGGACGGTACCGCATATCACGAGCAGGCCCCGACGTTTGTTTCCACCTATGTGAAAGAAACGGCCTGATCTGCAGCGCGGCGAGCATAAAGCAACGCCTTTCTTTAGTGGCTGCCGGGCGTGCTAGAAATTTACTTGTCGAAAAAACCGCAGAAAATCATCAATTCGACTTGCAGGGGGGAAAGTGCCGTCCATCGACCGTCAGTTTGCCGTGGGGCTGACCGCGCTCGCCGGTGCGAGCGTGCTCGCCGGTGCGGTGACACGTCGGCGGGGCAGGCGTGACCGTGCCCGCCGCTACCTGGCCCACACCAGGCCGAACGGCAGCGTCGTGGAGGTGGACGTCCACCTGCCCCCGAACGCCCGGCGGATTGTGCTGTTCGACAACGGTCTGGGGACTCCGCACGAGTACTGGGACTGGGTGGTCTCCGCGCTTCCCGCGGACATCGGATATCTGCGGTTCAACCGGCCCGGCTACGGGCTGAGTTCCCCGGTGCCCGGCCACGACCTGTCCGCGCACTTCGCCCTCATCGACGAACTACGCGCGCGCTTCCTGCCCTCCGACGCGCCGGTGACCCTCGTCGGCCACTCCCTGGGCGGCTATCTGGTGGCGGCGTACGCGGCCTTCCATGGAGCCGGCACCGGGGTGGAACGGGTGGTGATGGTCGACGCCACCAACGTCCGGCAACTCGGCGCCTCCCGGGGCCAGGAGACCGACCTCTGGTACTGCCAGATCCTGCTGACCGAGCAGGCCTACGCGGTCACCGGGCTCTCGGCCCTGATCCCCTCGCTCAACCGGCAGAAGACCTTCCGGCCGGAGGTCAACCGCAGCACCCGTGCGTTCCTGGCGCACCGCCGGGTATGGGCGACCGCCTACCGGGAGTACCGCGCCGCGATGGAGCACCCGGAGCCCACGGGGATCAAGGTCCCGCTCGATGTGATCACCGCGCAGGACAACCAGGGCAGCAACACCGACCACCTGTCCGTACAAGCGGAGTTCCTCGCCTACTCCGAACGCTCCCGTCACCACGTGATCGAGGGCTCGGACCACGAGTCGGTGCTGTCGTTCGAGCACCACGCCGCGCTGGTGGGCCGCGTTATCGCCGAACCGTTCCGCGATGCGGAGCCGGAACCGAAGAGCGAGGAGAGCTGGGAAGGGGTGCGCCCGTGAATCGCGAGCACGTCAAGGTGGCCGCCGTGACGGCGGGGCTGACCGGCTGGCTGCTGGCCACGACCGTGTCGCAATGCCCCGACCAGCGCTTCGACGCGCTGCTGCGCCGCGGCCGACTGCGTATTCCGGTTCCCAACTGGCGGTTCTTCGGGCCGAATCCTGGCGTGAAGGACATCCACCTGCTGTATCGGAACCTTGCCGACGAGAAGCCCGGCGCCTGGCAGGAGGTGCCTGTCACCCAGGACCGCCCCTGGTACGCCCTGGCGTGGAACGCCCGCAATCGCGCTCCCAAGGCTCTGTTCGACGCCTGCCAGGACATCTCCCTGGTCGCGCGGGCCTACGCCAACAACCTCGATGTCGTCGGCCGCACCCCCGGCTACCGGTGTCTGGCCGACTACATCCGCCAGCACCTCACGCACACCGAGGGCGCCTCCGCGGCCCAGTTCCTGCTGATGGAGTCCTACCCCACCAGTCTCACGGAACGGGAGATGAAGCCGGTCTTCGCCTCGCCGGAGATTCCGCTGCACAGTGCCGTGGCCGCTTAGGCGGACACGAACTGCTCGGCCGGAAGCCGCGTGCTCAACCACCTTCCCAGCAAGGTGCGTGAGCACGCGTCCTCCAGCCGAACGGTCTGGAGAACCACATCACACAAGGAGGAACCATGCAGGCTTCGGTCGCAGAGTTCGCCAACGCCCACCTGGCCGACGTCACCCCCGGCCACTTCGAGGTGGACAGCGCGGTCCCGACGCTCATCACTCCGTTCGCCACCCTGGCTACCCCGGAGGCCGCGGCCCTCACCGCCGCGACGGTGAACGCCACCGCCGCCGTCGCGAACAACCTCAACGGCCGCCACTGAGTCGACTGACGGGGCACGGTGTGCGTTGCGCTCACACCGTGCCCCGTCAATGGGCAAGCTACCTCAACCGTGCCCGCCCTGCGTGGTTCCCCGCAAGGGGGCCCGCCGTGCCCGAAGATGCCAAGGAGCCGTACCCGTATGTTCCGCCGCGTTCCGCCGGAGGTCACCTCCCGCCGCCTGGCGTCCCTGGGGACGTTGGTGGCGTCCCTGGAGATGCTGAGCCAGCCCCGCAGGTTCGACAAGGGCGAGCTGCTCAGCGGTCAGTTCGAAAACATGTACCCCAAACTGGCCAAGCGCTTTCCGCGACTGACTCGGGCGCTGGACTCCAAGCAGGCCGCCTTGGCCCTGTACTCGGTGCAGGCCGGTGCCTCGGCCTGCACGATGATCTGGCCGCAGAAGCGTTCCGTGCAGGCGGCCGGCGGCGCGGTCCTGGCGGTGGCGGGCTCGGCCAACCGGCTGCGCACTCCGTTCGGTGGGGACGGCGCGGACCAGCTTCAGCAGGTCCTCAACGTGGTGCTCGCTTCGACGGCGACGTTCCAGGATCCCGGCAAGGGCCGGGACGTCGCGATGCGAGCCCTCGCGATCGAGACGACGATCTCCTACCTGGCCTCCGGCGTGGTCAAGGCCGTCTCGCCGGTCTGGCTCAAGGGGGACGCGTTCACCGGTGTGATCCGCACCCGCAACTACGGGGACCAACGAGTCTTCGAGCTCGTCGAGCGCTATCCCCTGCTCGGCAAGCTGGTGTCCTGGGCGACCGTCGCCGTGGAGTGCGGATTCCCGCTGGTCTTCGTGCTGCCCAAGCCGCTGGCGCGCGCTTATCTGGGATCGATGACGCTGTTCCATATCGGTATCGGGCAGTTCATGGGGCTGAATCGGTTCGTACTGGCATTCGGCGCGACGCATCCCGCCGTGCTCTATGTCATCGACCAGCGAGGCAAAGCAAGAGTGGCTGAAACTGCACCCTCTCGGATTCGGCAGGCCCTAGGCTGAGCCACTCCACTCCCCCCATATAGCAGAGGATTAGCGAATGCAGCCTGCGCGCCGAATTGTCGTATACACGTTTCTTTCTCTGGCCACTGTCCTGGGTATTACGTTCTCGTCCAAGATCTATCCGGATAACCCGGCCCTTGGGCAGGTCGTGGTAGTGGGCGGTGCGGTGGCGATTGCCATAGCGGTGATGTCCAAGGACAAGAACAGCGGAAAGTAGAACGCTCCCAGCCATGACGGCACTCGCCATCGATTCCATATCCAAGCGTTACGGCGACCACCTCGCGCTGAACGAAATGTCCTTCACGGTGCCGGCCGGGGAGATATTCGGTTTCGTCGGCAGCAACGGCGCCGGTAAGTCGACCACGATGCGCATTGCGGTCGGTGTGCTCTCTGCTGATTCAGGTACCGTCAGCTGGGGAGGTGAGCCAGTCACCCCAGCCATCGCGTCCGTATTCGGATACATGCCGGAAGAACGCGGCCTGTATCCCAAGATGACCGTCGCCAAGCAATTGGTCTATCTCGCCAGACTGCACGGCCACTCCCGCGACGCGGCCGTTTCGGTCATGGAACGCTGGACCGAGCGGCTCAACATCGCGCAGCACCGCGACCGCCTCGTCGACGAGCTCAGCCTGGGCAACCAGCAGCGCGTCCAACTGGCCGCCGCCCTCGTCCACGACCCGTGCCTGCTGATCCTGGACGAGCCGTTCTCCGGGCTGGACCCCCTCGCGGTGGACGACATGAGCGAGGTACTGAAGGAGACGGCGGCCGCGGGCGTACCCGTGCTCTTCTCCAGCCATCAACTGGACCTCGTGGAACGCCTCTGCCACCGCGTCGGCGTCGTCCGGGCCGGCACCCTGGTCGCCTCCGGGACCGTCGAGGAACTGCGCTCGGACGAGCGGAACTCGTTGTACGTGGAGGTCGAGGGCGCACCGCCCGGGTGGCTCGCGGAGGTCGACGGCGTGCGGACGGCTCATCCCCTGGATGAGGGGCTGCTGGTCGAACTCGCCGACGGCGTCCACGAACACCTCTTGCTGGAAGCGGCCATGGCCGCCGGGAGAGTGCGGGCCTTCCGGCGCCAACAGCCCACCCTCACCCAGATGTTCCGCTCCCTGGTCGCCGACCCGGACCTCGACGGCGAAAGGACTACCGAGTGAAGCCCGACACCTCACGACGTGCCGGCGCGTGGCGCTCGGTCGGCCTGGTCATCGCCCGCGAAGTGGAATCCCGCATGGCTTCCAAGGGCTATGTCACCGGGATTCTCTTCACGGTCATCGCGGTGGTGGGGATCATGTTCTCGGTGGGCGGAGGCTCCTCGGGCGGTCACGACCTGGCCGTCACCGGTGCCCCGGTCGCCGCCTTCGGCACGGCTCCCGACGGATATGAAATCCACCAGGTGGCCGACGCGGACACCGCCCGTCGTCAGACCCACGACGACACCGTCGACGCGGCGATCGTCGTCCGCGCCGACGGTTCCACCGAGATGATGGTCCGCGGCAACACCCCCGACAGCGTACGGACGCAGGCTCTCACGCTCGTCCGCGGCTGGGCGACGCAGCACGCTCTGAAGGAACAGGGTGTGGACACCCGCCGATTGGCCGGGCGGGTGGCCGCGGCAGAGCCCAGGGTGGTCGCCGTCAGCGGGACCGCGAGCGACAGCGATTCCCTGGGCGCCGCCATCATCGTCACCGCCGTGCTGTTCTTCCAGATCTTCAGTGCCGGCATGGTCGTCGCGCAGGGCGTCGTCGAGGAGAAGGCCACCCGCGTCGTCGAGGTACTGCTCTCCACGCTCACCCCGCTACGGCTGATGGTCGGGAAGGTGGTCGGCATCGGCATCTCCGCCATCGGGCAGACCGCCGCGCTGGGGCTGGCCGTCGTGCTGGCCGGGCGGCTGGGCAACGTCGACGCGGTGTCCTTCCCGGGCACCGGGGCGATCGTCGCGGCCCTGGTCTGGTTCGTCCTCGGCTTCTTCCTCTTCGCCTTCTTCTACGCCGCCGCCGGATCGCTGGTCTCCCGGCCGGAGGACCTCCAGTCCGTCCTCATGCCCGTCATGATGACCACGATGCTCCCGTTGGGCGTGGTGATCGCCGCGGCGCAGGACCTCGCGGCTCCCTGGGTCACTGTCATCCGCTACATCCCGCCCTTCTCCGGTCTGCTGATGCCGCTCGAAGTGAGCGTCCACGAAGTCACCATCTGGCAGCAGCTCTTTGCCGCCGCCCTGATGCTTCTCGCCACGGCGGTCGCCGCCTGGGTGGCCGGGCGGGTCTACCGCCGTTCGGTGCTGCACGTCGGGGCCACCCTGCGCTGGCGTCAGGCGCTGGCCTCATGAGCGCCGCACCCGATGCCGCGATCGTCGGCACCGGGCCCAACGGCCTGGCCGCCGCGGTGACCCTGGCCCGCGCCGGGTTGCGTGTCGAGCTGTACGAGGGCGCCGACACCATCGGCGGTGGGCTGCGTACGGAGGCCCTTTTCGACGCCGATGTGGTGCACGACATCTGCTCGGCCGTGCACCCGATGGCCCCGGCCTCGCGGTTCTTGCGCGAGTTCGACCTCGCTGCCCGGGGCGTCGATTTTCTGCGCCCCGAGATCAGCTACGCGCACCCCCTCGACGGGGGCGACGCGGCCCTCGCCCACCACGACCTGACCGCTACCTGCGCGCACCTCGGCGCCGACGGGGCCCGCTGGCGGCGGCTCATGAGCCCTCTGCTGGCCCACAGCGAAGGTGTCGTAGACCTGCTCCTGTCCGGACAGCGTGGCGTGCCCGGCGACCTCGTCGCACCGGTCTTGCTCGCGCCCCGGGTGCTCGCCCACGGCGGCCCGCTCGCCTCCCAGCAGTTCACTACGGAACGGGCCAGGGCGCTGCTGACGGGGGTCGCCGCGCATGCCGTCGGGAGACTGCCGACCCTGCCCTCCGCTGCGATAGCCCTGCTGCTGGGCCACCTCGCGCACGGCACCGGCTGGCCCGTCCCACGCGGCGGCAGCGCCCGGATCGCCGAGGCGCTGGCCGCCGACATCACCTCCCACGGCGGAGTGATCCACACCGGGGCCCGCATCAACGACCTGCGGGAGCTGGGTCGGGCGCGCACGGTCTTCCTTGACACCGCTCCCAAGGGCCTCGCGCGTATCGCGGGCAGCCGACTGCCCGTCCGCTACGCGCGCGCCTTGGCCCGCTACCGCCACGGGCCGGCCGCAGCCAAGGCCGACTTCCTGGTCTCCGAACCGATCCCCTGGGCCAACCCAGCCGTCTCCAGGGCCGGGACGGTGCACCTCGGCGGCACCCAGGCACAAATGTTCCGCCAGGAGACCCTGACCGCGAGCGGCATCCCGACCGATGAGCCGTTCGTACTCGTCGTCGACCCCACGGCCGCCGACCCCGGCCGTGCCCGCCCCGGCAGGCGACCCGTCTGGGCCTACGCCCACGTGCCCAACGGCGACGACCGGGACCCGGTCGAGCTGGTCCGGTCCCGCATCGAACGCTACGCACCGGGCTTTACCGACACCATCATCGCCGAGCGTGGCATCAGCGGGCGGGACTACGAGGCCTACAACCCCAACTACGTGGGCGGGGACATCAACACCGGCGCGCTGAACCTCACCCAGGGCCTCCTGCGGCCCGTCCCGCGCCTCGACCCGTACCGCACGCCGCTGCCCGGCGTGTACCTGTGCTCGGCGGCCACCCCGCCCGGGCCGGGTGTCCACGGCATGTCCGGTTACTTGGCGGCCCTATCGGCGCTGCGCCGCGAGTTCGGCATCCGCACCCCACCGTCGCTGGCGCCGCGGCCCGCACCCGCAGACCACTGAACGACCGACCGCCGACTGACGAGACAAGGGAATCAGCACGATGCGCATACACAGACTCTCCTACGGTGCAGCGGCCCTGGCCTTCGCCGTCTCACTCCTCGGCCTCACCCAGCAGACCGCCACGGCCGCCGAGGCAGCGGGCGCCCTCACCGCCGTCAAGGGTGTCCCGTGGGCGGCGCAGCACGGGACGGCCACCGCGTCGGGCACCCGGTGGACGGAGAAAGGCTCCGGCATTTTCCCCGACCTCAAGATCAAGGGTGAGTTCAAGAACACCGGCAAAGAGTGCTATTCGGTGTGGGTCCAGTGGAACCTCGACCTCGTCCCCGGGCCCCCGTTCAAGCACGCCACGCTCTGTGGCGCCGGCATCAAGTCGATCGACTACACGTGGCCGAACTACAGCTTCACCACCACCGGTGACCTGTTCGTCTGTAAGGGCGACAAGGACACCAAGAACTGCGGGCCCCGGGAGTCCATGACCGCGTGGCCTGTCAAGCAGGCCCGCTAGTCAGGGTTGGCCAGGTCGCCGACGGCGCACATGGCGGGGGAGCGGTAGGCAGCGCTGACCCGCGCCAGCCAGTCCGCCTCGACCGCCCCCCGGTCGACCGTGAGGCCGGGGCCGTCGGCGCTGGCGGGGCGCCGCCCTGCCCGCTTGGCCTCGACTGCCGAGCCAAGCCAGAAGGCCTCGGCCGCGGCCTGTCGCTCCGGCTCCCGCAGCCCGGCCTCGGCCGCCGCGGCCAGGGCGCGGTCCCGCAGGCCCCGTGGCGCGTGGGCACGCAGCACCAGCTCGGCGTCGAGGATCTCGATCACCCGTCGGTGCAGCCGCAGGGGCAGGTTCCCACCCGGGAGGAGGTCGTCGCGCAGCCGGGGCGGTGGGCCGAGGACGACATCGGGGACGGCGGCGGTCAGTGACAGCCACAGCGGTCGCAGCTGATGCAGTCGGCGGTATTGCACCGCGTACCGCTTCAGGGAGCCGATGACCGGGAGCGAGCTGCCCACGAGGAGCAGGAAGACGGCCAGGAACTGCATGGCCACGACGCTGTCCTCCACGGACAGCTCGGCGTCGAGGTCTCCTACCTCCCAGTCGCCCGTCAGGCCCAGCAGGCGCACCGCGCAGTAGGCGCCGCTCAGGGCGCAGCCCGCGCCGCTCATGGCCAGGCCGGTGCGCACGACCGCCACCGCGGAGCGCCGGCAGGCGGAGGTGAACACCCAGGCGGCTGCGGTCATGCCGACGCCCAGACATACGTACCAAACCGCCAGATAAGCGGCGATGCCGCCGTTGCCGGGGCGGTGGGGGAGGAGCGGGTCCGCCTGGGTGATGTCGTCGAAGGACAGCCAGAAGATACCGAGGACGACCGCCGCGACGAGCACGGTGAGGCCGGCGACGGCGCGGTGGACGGCGGCGCCGACACGCTCGCCGAAGAGCATCAGGAACACCCAGTGGGAGAGGAAGCCGACCGCGACGACGCCCATGACGTGCATCAGCAGGAGCGTCAGGTTATGGATCCCGGTGGCGTCCTCCACCAGACCCCGGGCCGGGGTGACGCGCAGGGTGAAAGCGGCGGCCAGAGCGAAGAAGAAGCCCCACAGCGAGCGGGGAGCGGTGGATCTCCACGCGCCCGGCGACCGCAGGAGTGCCACGGTCCACAGCAGGACCACGTCCGCTGTCCGGAGGACGCCGTTCACGGCCCGCCCCGCAGGAGCCGGCGGACGCTGTCGACGACGCGGGCGGCCATGTCGTCGTCCGCGTCGGGTGCGCGCGTGGTGTGCCCCGTGCTGTGCAGGGACAGGAGCGAAGCGAGCATCTCCGCCTCCGCTTCCTGTGTGTTCGTGTACGTGGTGCGGCCCAGCGCGCGCCTGATCAATGACGGGCCGAGGTCGGGCAGCAGCTCCCCGATGCCGGGCAGATCGGCTCCCAGCCGGTGTCCGAACAGCACGTGCGCGCACTCGTGGAAGATGATCTGCTCCCGGTGCAGCGGCGAGGTGCTCGGCTCGAAGCAGATGTAGTCGGTGGTCCCGGTGGCGAGCCACAGTCCGCAGGGCGCGCCGGGCCCGCCTACGCCCGGCAACGGCTGCACCACGACGGGTCGGTCACGTCGGCGGGACAGGTGGTCCAGAAGGGCGTTCATCGTGAAGGGCCGCGGGAGATCCAGGGCGTCCAGGACGCTTTCGCAGCGCTGCCGGACCCGACGTAGCTCCTTGCGGGCTGTCGGACACCGCCGCGGTACGCGCACCGAATCCCCCTCGATTTCCCACGTCGCCGGCCCTCGCCCCCACGACGGACAGACCCGGACAGTCTATGCGGGGGAGCGCGGAAGATCAGTCCCGATCCGGCCGTTCCAGGGCGTGTAGCCGATCGATCATTCCGTTGATCGTGCGGAGGCTTTCCGGCGAGAGCTCGCCCACTCGCAGCGCGAGATTGCGGACCGCTCCCGTCTTCAGGAGGCTCAGCAGCTTGAGCTGTTCGTCCACGCGGTCGGCGACGTCGTCGTTGAGGAAGTACTCCGTCGGTACGTCGAAGTACTGGGCGAGGACTTCCAGATGCCGCAGTCGCGGGTTGGTCGCCTCACCCTTGTGCAGCTTCCAGATGTAGCTGGAGGAGATGACGCGCTCGCCCGCGGCCTCGTTGATCGACCGGGCGATCTCCTTGTAGTGCGGCGTCTCGCCGTCGGGGGTGACCATGGCGACGAGCCGGTCCAGCTTGTCGGGCAGCGACGCGCCCCCCGCCCAGCGGCCGCCGTCGGCATCCGTCATGTCCCGCTTCCCTTCAGCTCGCCTCGTCCCGCCCACCCTATTTCCCTGCGGAAACGAAAGAATTCTAAAATGGGGAGTCCTTCCCGGGTGGGGCGGCTCACCTTCCTGCCGTCCTTATACCGGGCATACCGACTTCTGCCGGGCTTCTTACGCCGCGCTCAGACAGTTCTCATGAAGGCGGAGGAGAGTCGTACCCATGACGGAGACGCACCGCCGCAGCGGCGACCAGGACCCTGACCCCCGCACCGAGCAGCAGCCCGGGGCCTACCCGACCCCTCCGGCGTACGCGCCGCAGCCGCCGGTCGTCACCGCGAGCGGCGTCACCGTCCGGCCGGGCGGCGGTGACCCCTACGGCTCGTACGACTCGCACGGCCCGGAAGCAGGGGCCGCGTACGGCGGGGGCAGCGGTGGCGGCTACGCCGGCTTCGCGGCGCACGCCCCCGCCGGTGGCCCGCCCGCCGGGCATGCCGCCCCGCGTGCCCGCCGGCCCGTGGCACTGCTGGCCGCCTGCGCCATCGTCGCGGCGGTCGTCGGCGGCGGCTCGGCCGCGCTCGTCGGGGAGCTGACCGACGGGTCGGGCGGCGGCGGGCAGTCGACGCCCGTGCGGAACGTGGCCTCCAAGAGCAGCGGCGTCTCCGCCGTCGCCAAGGCCCTGAAGCCCAGCATCGTGGAGATCAAGGCCGCCACCTCCTCCGGCCAGTCCACCGGATCCGGCGTGATCATCACGAGTGACGGCGAGATCGTCACCAACAACCACGTCGTCGCCGGCTCCGACACCGTGAAGGTCAACCTCAGCGACGGCACCACCAGGACCGCCAAGGTCGTCGGCACCGACCCCGGCAAGGACCTCGCCCTCATCAAGGTCGAGGGCGCCGGCTCTCTGAAGGCCGCCCAGCTCGGCGACTCCGGCAAGGTGCAGGTCGGCGACGAGGTCGTCGCCATCGGTTCGCCCGAGGGCCTGACCGGTACGGTCACCAGCGGCATCGTCTCCGCCCTGAACCGCGACGTCACCGTCTCGAAGGAGCAGGGCCAGGGGCAGGGCGGCCAGGACCGGCAGGACCGCGGCATCCCCCAGTGGCCCTTCGAGTTCGGCGGCAACCAGTACAACGGCGACACGGGCTCGTCCAAGACCACGTACAAGGCCATCCAGACGGACGCCTCGCTCAACCCCGGTAACTCCGGCGGCGCCCTCATCAACATGAGCGGCCAGATCATCGGCATCAACTCCGCGATGTACGCCTCCGGGTCGGGCGCCGGCGGCGGTGACTCCGCCGGCAGCGTCGGCCTCGGCTTCGCCATCCCCATCAACGACGTCAAGGCGGACCTCACCAAGCTGCGCGCCGGCGGCAGCGGCGAGTGATGGCGTCGCGTGACGGCGGCGCCCCGCCGCCGTGCCACGCTGAGGGGGTGCGGCACGCCCCCCGTTCCGCATCCCCTCAGTGACCCGTGAACCCCGTGAGGTACCCGCGATGAGCCCCGCCGAGCACGGCGACCAGCCCGCCCGCATCCTGATCGTGGACGACGAACCCGCCGTCCGTGAGGCGCTGCGCCGCAGCCTCGCCTTCGAGGGCTACGGCACCGAGCTCGCCGTCGACGGCCTCGACGCCCTCGACAAGGTCGACGCGTACGACCCCGAGCTGATCGTGCTGGACGTCCTCATGCCCCGCATGGACGGGCTGACGGCCGCCCGGCGGCTGCGTGCCGCCGGGACCACCGTGCCGATCCTGATGCTCACCGCCCGGGACACCATCGGCGACCGCGTCACGGGCCTCGACGCGGGCGCCGACGACTACCTCGTCAAACCCTTCGAGCTGGACGAGCTGCTGGCCCGCATCCGCGCCCTGCTGCGCCGCAGCTCCTACGCGGCCGCCGGCGGCCCGGCGCCGGCCGACGAGCACGCCCTCACCTTCGCCGACCTGCGGATGGACCTCGCGACCCGCGAGGTGACCCGCGGCGGGCGGGCGGTGGAGCTGACCCGGACGGAATTCACGCTGCTGGAGCTGTTCCTCACCCACCCCCGGCAGGTGCTCACCCGTGAGCAGATCCTCAAGTCGGTGTGGGGCTTCGAGTTCGAACCGAGCTCCAACTCCCTGGACGTGTACGTGATGTACCTGCGCCGCAAGACCGAGGCAGGCGGCGAGCCGCGTCTCGTGCACACCGTGCGGGGCGTCGGGTACGTCCTGCGGGCCGACGGCGGCGCCGAGTGATCCGAAGGTTCGGCCGGCTGCCCCTGCGCTCCCGGCTCGCCCTGCTGACGGCGGTGGCCGTCGCCGTCGCCGTGGCACTCGCCGCGGGCGCGTGCTGGCTCGTCACCAAGCAGCAGCTCGGGCACCAGCGCGACGAGACGCTGACCAGCGCCCGGGCTGACAAGGACTACCTCAGCGGGCTGCTGCGCACCTGTGACGCCAACCCCACCGGCGTGCCGGCGCCGCCCGGTTCGTACACCGTGCAGATCGTCACCGCCGGCGGGCTGGTCTGCACCACGCTCGGCAAGTCCCCGGTCCAGGTCGACGACGCCGATCTGGCCGTCGCCCAGGGGCGGCTGTCGGACACGCTGCACAACGCGACCGCCAAGGACGGCACGCGCATGCGCGTCGCGACCTCCGCGGGCCCACTGCCGAACACCGCCGTGTCCATCGCCCAGCCGCTGAGCGAGACCGAGAAACCGCTCAACACCCTCGCGCTGCTGCTGGTGATCACCGCCGGGGTGGGGGTGCTGGGCGCGGCGACGGCCGGTCTGTGGATCGCCCGCGCCGGGCTGCGGCCCGTGGACCGGCTGACGGGCGCGGTCGAGCACATCGCCCGCACCGAGGACCTGGCGGTGCGCATCCCCGTCGAGGGCGAGGACGAGATCGCCCGTCTCTCGCGCTCCTTCAACTCCATGACCGCCGCCCTCGCCTCCTCCCGCGACCGCCAGCAGCAGCTGATCGCGGACGCCGGGCACGAGCTGCGCACACCGCTGACCTCGCTGCGCACCAATATCGATCTGCTCGCGCGCAGCGAGGACACGGGCCGGGCGATCCCGCCGGAGGACCGCAAGGAGCTGCTGGCGAGCGTGAAGGCGCAGATGACGGAGCTGGCCGCACTGATCGGCGACCTCCAGGAGCTGTCCCGCCCGGACGGCGCCCCCGGCGGCCCGGTGCAGGTGCTGGCCCTGCACGACATCGCCGGGCGGGCGGTCGGCCGGGCCCGGCTGCGCGGGGTGGGGCTGACGATCACGGCGGAGCTGGATCCGTGGTTCGTCCGTGCGGAGCCCGCCGCGCTGGAGCGGGCGCTGGTCAATCTGCTCGACAACGCGGTCAAGTTCAGCCCGCCGGGCGGCGGCATCGAGGTCCGGCTGGCAGGCGGGGAACTGACCGTGCGCGACCACGGCCCGGGCATCGCGGCCGAGGAATTGCCGCACGTCTTCGACCGCTTCTGGCGCTCGCCCACCGCCCGCAGCCTGCCGGGCAGTGGCCTGGGCCTGTCGATCGTGGCCCGCACGGTGCGGCAGGCGGGCGGCGAGGTGACGCTGCGCGCGGCGGAGGGCGGCGGCACGGTGGCGTCCGTACGGCTGCCGGGCGCGCCGACGGCGCCCCCGCAGGTGTTCCCGTAGCGGTCGGGTCCGGGACGGCGACGCGAGGAAGGCCCCCACCATCGGTGGGGGCCTTCCTCGTTCCGTGCGCCACCAGGGACTCGAACCCCGGACCTGCTGATTAAGAGTCAGCCGCTCTAACCAACTGAGCTAGCGGCGCGGAATGAATATTACATGATCGGTCCCGGGGGTAAAAAGTGGCCGACGGGCCAGAGCGGCCGGGCCGCTACCGGCCCTTGCCGATGGGCAGTTCCACGCCGGTCAGATCCGCCCGGATGCCGTCCCGCTCGACCGTCACATGCCGCAGATGCAGATCCTTCGCCTGCTTCGGCAGCTGGAAGGAGAGCGAGAGCCGGTCGGACAGCTCGGGCGGGCGCAGCCCCATCAGGGCCGTGACCAACTTCGGGTCGATGCCGATCCGCTTCAGCAGCCAGGGGTGGTCGACCACGACGTCGACCAGGTTCACCCGCATCAGCCGCTCCACGAACCGGGGCGCGCCCGTGATCTCGCGCAGCCGGTCCTCGTCGCGCAGCGCGAGGGCGGCGGCCTCCTTCGGCACCCCGAGCCGCTCGGCCACGGCGGGCACCGACAGCAGTGCCTTCGCCCGCGCGGCGTCCCGGCTGATGCGGTCGGCCGTCTCGCGGTGCAGGACGAGCCCCTTGTCCTTGCCCGGGCGGTAGGTGGCGACACGGGGAATGTCGACGCTCATGCCGTCGATGTCGGTGGAGATCCCGCGGTCGCCGTCCCGCCGCAGCCGCGCCTGCGCCCGTACGCGCAACTCCTCACCGGCGACGGACAACTTACCGACCGCGCGAATCGAATTGTCGCCGTGGTCACTGAATCTGACCTGCGAGGCGCCGAGTTCCCGGTTCAGATCGTCGAAGGCCAGCAGCACCTCGCCGTCCAGATTTCCGATGACGGCACCGCGCACATCGGCCGGGAGATTCCCGGTCAGCCGGACGTCCTGGGCGCTCGCCTTCACTTTCGCCAGCGACACCCGGTCCGCCGCGACGTCCGGCACGGTCACATCGACCCGCGAGAGGCGTTTGGCGAAGACCTGGGTGAGAAAGGGAAAGCCGTGGATGTCGACCTGGGGAGCGGCTTCCAGACGGAGTTGGCGCTGGAGCGTCTGCTGCGCCTTCTTCTCCGCGTACATCACCGCGCAGCGGTCGGCGAGCGCCAGGAACGCGGCGCAGGCCACGACGCCGAACAGCAGCTTGGCGGTGCGGGGCACGGCGGAGAAGCGACGGCGGCGACGGCGCGAGCGGGAGCGCCCGGCACGGCGGTGGTCGGGCGGCGACCAGGCCTCTTCCTCGGCGGATTCCTCGCCGAGTCGGTCATTCGGGTCGTCGTACTTCAGCCCCAGGCCGAGGGGGTCGTCCTCGACCGGGCCGGGGGTGGTGCAGGTGTCGTCGTCGGTCTCGGCAGCCGGGTCGTGGGGGACACCGACGGGGACCGGAATCTCTTCCAGCGTCTCTTCCGGATCGGCCAGGGAAGCGAGTTCGTCATAGGGATTGGGGGGACGGTCAGGTATGCGCGTGGGGGTTCGCATCACCACATCCCACCACGCGTGAGGCCCTCGGACGCAAGGCCTACTGCCGGTTACGCGTAAATCCTGCGCTATTTCCGGCCGTTGAGCCGATGTGTTTTCGCCCACGGTGATCCGGCCGATTAGCGTGGCCGTATGGCACGCGCCCGACCGGCGAGTTCCGTTTATCTCATGACCGACCTGACGGGAGAACCTACCCATGATCGTGGTGACGGGAGCGACCGGAAACATCGGCCGCGAGCTGGTGGACCGGCTGGTGGCGGCAGGCGTCGGCGTACGGGCGGTGAGCCGTGACCCCGAGCGGGCGGGGCTGCCGACGGGTGTCGAGGTGGTGCGGGCCGATCTGGCCGGTGGGGCCGAGCCGGACGGGCTCTTCACGGGAGCGCGGGCGCTGTTCCTCAACATCGCCGCCACGGGCCTGGAGGCGGGCGGCCTGATCGAGGCGGCGGCGAAGGCCGGAGTGCGGCGGATCGTCTTCAACTCGTCGATGTCCGTGACCGATACCCCCGCCGACGAGGAGGGCTTCATCGCACGCGCCCACGCGGCAGCCGAGCGCGCGATCCGCGACTCGGGGCTGGAGTGGACCTTCGTGCGCGGCGGCATGTACGCCACGAACGCCTTGCAGTGGGCGGAGCAGATCCGCGGCGAGGGGGTCGTGCGCGGTGCCTACGCCGGAGCCGTCGGGTCCCCCGTGCACGAGGCGGATCTCGCGGACATCGCCGCCGCGGCCCTGCTGGACACGACGGGCGCGCACCTCGGCCAGGCCTATGTGGTGACCGGCCCGGCGGGGTTGACGATCGCGGAGCAGGTCGACGCCATCGGAGCCGCCCTCGGCCGCCCGGAGGTGCGTTTCGAGGAAGTCTCCTTCGAGGAGGCCGTCGCCGCCATGGAGCGGGCCGGAGCCCCGAGGGTCGCCGCCGAGGACATCATCCGGTACTTCGGGGCCTCGGTCGGCCATGAGGCGCTGGTCACGGACGCCGTCCAGCGGGTGACGGGCCACCCCGCCCGTTCCTTCGAGCAGTGGGCGCGGGACCACGTGGCCGACTTCCGGTGACGGCCCTCCGGGCGGCCTCGCGAGGCCGCCCGGGGCGTCTGTTGAGTGCTAGATCGCGGTGACGTTCACGGCGGAGGGGCCCTTCTGGCCGCTCTCGATCTCGAACTCGACGTTCTGACCCTCGGCGAGTGTCTTGAAGCCATTGCCCTGGATCGCCGAGAAGTGGACGAAGACGTCCTTGGACCCGTCGGCGGGGGTGATGAAGCCGAACCCCTTCGACTCGTTGAACCACTTGACCTGGCCCTTGATCTTCGCCATCGCGATTCCTCCAGTTGGTGCGATCGGTGATCACCGTCTCACGCCGCGAAGCCGAAGGGGCGCGATTTCCGGCCGACTTGGAGGCACCGGGACCGGCCGCCGGACGGCGAGGGATCAACCCCGGCGGCCGCCACCGCCGTACCCGCCGCGGCCACCCGGGCGCTCCTCACGGGGCCGGGCCTCATTGACGTTGAGGCTGCGTCCGTTGAGTTCCGTGCCGTTGAACTGCTCGACGGCCCTGGCCGCGTCGGTATCGCTCATCTCGACGAAGGCGAAGCCCTTGGAGCGACCCGTGTCGCGGTCGGTGACGATGCTGACGCTCTGCACCGAGCCCGCCTCCTGGAAGAGCGCGGTCAGATCGCCCTCCGTCGTCTGATAGCTCAAGTTGCCCACGTAAAGCCTCTTCGACACGGTCGACTCTCCCTCGCTGTGACGGCCGGCTGCGCCGAACCGACCCGAACCGTCGCAGCCGCACCGGGCACGGACAAGAGCCCCCGGCCCCTTTCCGGCCATGGCCACAACATCCTCACAAAAGCGACAGACCCCGGATGGGTGATCTTCGATGCGGGCGCGCTGGTGTTCGGTCCGGACGAGGAAGGAAGGGGATACGGGCTGATTTGTGCCCGGTCGGGCATCGTCGTGGAGGTAGTGGTCATGCAGGTTGCGGGCTGGCATGTCGAGGTCGAGTTCGACGAGGACGAGACGCACACCCGGGCGGCCGCGCTGCTGCGGTTGCGGGACGACACGGAACTGCGGGGCAAGGGCCATGCCACGCGCAATCCCGCGGACCCCGACGAGCGCCGGATCGGTGAGGAACTCGCGGGCGGCCGCGCGTTGATGGACATCGCCCAGCAGCTCACGGCGAAGGGCAACGCGGAGGCGCAGACGCTGCGCTAGGCCTGGCCGGCCGTGGCGTGCGCACCTCCGCTGCGCGGCGGTGTCCTCAAACGCCGGACGGGCCGCACATGCAGCCCGTCCGGCGTTTGAGGACGCGCCCGCAGGGCGCTCGCCGCCGCAGGCGGCACAGACGGCCCGCAGCGGCAGACTCCTACGTCAGGTCACTTCACGATCGTGATGCGGTCCGCCTTCGGCGGGGCCAGCGGCGAGGCCGCCGAGGAGCGCGCGGTGAGGTACGAGGTGAAGGCGTCGAGGTCGGACGCGCCCACCAGCTTGTTCTTGCCCTCCTTGAAGGCGGGGAAGCCGTCGCCGCCGCCCGCGAGGAACTCGTTCATCGCGACGCGGTAGGTCTTGCCCGGGTCGATCGCGGTGCCGTTCAGCTTCACCGACGACGCGACGACGCGGTCCGCGCCCTGCTTGGTGAGGTCGAGCGTGTAGGTCAGGCCCCGGCTCACCTGGAGGATCTTCGGCTGCGGCTCGTTCGGGCCGCTGACCTGCTGCTGGAGGGCGGCGATGACCTGGGCGCCGGTGAGGTCGACGACGTTCATCATGTTGGTGAACGGCTGGACCGTGAACGCCTCGCCGTAGGTCACGACGCCGTCGCCCTCGGCGCCCGACGCCTTGAAGGCGAGGTCCGAGCGGATGCCGCCGGGGTTCATGAACGCGATCTGCGCGCCGCCCTTGTCGGCCGGGGCGAGCGCCTCCAGCTGGGCGTCCGTGAGCAGGTCACCGAGCGGCTTCTCGTACGCCTCCGAGCCGCGGCCGTTGATGTCGCCGGAGATGTAGCCGACCGGCTTGTTGGCGACCGGCGCCGCCAGGGTCTTCCAGCGGTCGATGAGCCGGGTCATGTCCGCGGCCTTGGGCTGCTCGCGGTTCACGACGTGGTTCGTGGCGCGGGGGCCCTTGACGCTCGTACGGACGATGTCCTTCGTCCGCCGGTCGTAGGTCAGCGTCGTGTCGGTGTAGACCCGGCCGAAGGAGGCGGCCGAGGTGACCGTGCGCGGCGCGCCCGAGGGGTCGGGGATGGTGCAGGCGTACGCCTGGTGGGTGTGGCCGGTGACGAGGGCGTCGACCTTCGGGGTCACCTTCTTGGCGATCTCGACGATGGGGCCGGAGATGCCCGCGCCCGCGCCCGGGGTGTCGCAGTCGTAGTTGTACGAGCCGGACGCCGGCATGCCGCCCTCGTGGATGAGGGTGACGATGGACTTCACGCCCTGGCGGTCGAGCTCCTTGGCGTACTTGTTGATCGTCTCGACCTCGTCGTGGAACTTGAGGCCCTTGACGCCCTCGGCCGTCACGACGTCGGGGGTGCCCTCGAGGGTGAGACCGATGATGCCGATCTTCACGCCCTTGTGCTTCCAGACCGTGTAGGGCTTGAGGATCGGCTTGCCGGTCTTCTCGTCGGTGACGTTCGCCGCGAGGTAGGGGAAGTCCGCGCCGCGGAACTTCTTGCCCTTCTCGAAGCAGCCCTCCTTGGGGTGGCAGCCGCCGCGCTGCATGCGCAGCAGCTCGGCGCGGCCCTCGTCGAACTCGTGGTTGCCCACCGAGCTCGCGTCCAGCTTGATCTTGTTGAGCGCCTCGATGGTCGGCTCGTCGTGGAAGAGGCCGGTCATCAGCGGGCTCGCGCCGATCATGTCGCCGGCGGCCGCGGTGATCGAGTACTCGTGACCCTTGCGGGCCGTGCGCAGCGAGTTGGCGAGGTACTCGACGCCACCCGCCGGTATGACCTTCTTCGTGCCGTCGGGCTGCGTCTCGGTGACGGTGCCGGAGGAGCCCTGCGGGGCCTCCAGGTTGCCGTGCAGGTCGTTGAAGGAGAGCAGCTGCACATCGACCGTGCGGCCGTGGCGCTGCTTGCCGCTCTGCGCGCTGTCGGCCGCCGCCGCGCTGTCCGCGCCCGCCGGGGCGGCGGCGGAGAGCACTCCGGCGGTGGCGGCGAGCGCGGCCGCGGTGGCGGTCAGCCGTCTGGCGAGGCGCTTCCGTGGCGGCGTCGCGTGAGGCGTCGCGGGCATTTGTTCCCCTTTGTAATGATGTGGTGCTGGTGTCGCGTCAGATGTCGCGTCAGGTGGGTCGGCGGCAGCTTACGGTCAACGCGCGTAGCACGTCAGGAGGGTTGAGGTGACGAATTGGTAGCTTCGGGCCGTCGGTTCTCCACCGGCCGGGGGCACGCCACGGCGTACCCGCGGTAGCCCCCGTGCGGGTCGTAGGCTCAAGGCCATGAGTGACGTGGTGGTGTACGACGCGGGCGGGCCCCGGTCGATCGAGGTCCTTGTCGAGCTGACGCCCGAGCTGGTCCGGGACGTGCTGTCGTTGGTGGCCGAGGCCGCCGACGCCGACGGCCAGCCGGCCGTCTCCGAGCAGGGCCGGCTCCAGCTCGAAGGGGCACGGCCGGGGGTGCGGCACCTGCTGCTGCGGGACGCCGACGACGAACTCGTCGGCTACGCCCAGCTGGAGGACAGCGACCCCGTGGAGGCCCCGGCGGGCGAGCTGGTCGTCCGTCCCGGCCGGCGCGGCCGCGGGCACGGGCGGGCGCTCGGGACGGCACTGCTGGCCGAGTCGGGCAAGCGGCTGCGGGTCTGGGCGCACGGCGGGCATCCGGCCGCCCGGCACCTCGCGCAGGTGCTCGGGCTGAGCCTCTTCCGTGAGCTGCGCCAGATGCGCAGGCCGCTGGCCGGACTCGACCTGGCGGAGCCCGTGCTGCCCGAAGGCGTGAGCGTACGGACCTTCCGGCCCGGTGAGGACGACGAGCGGTGGCTGGCGGTGAACGCCGCGGCGTTCGCGCACCACCCCGAGCAGGGCTCCCTCACCCAGCGGGACCTGGACGACCGCAAGGCGCAGAGCTGGTTCGACCCGGAGGGCTTCTTCCTCGCCGAGAAGGACGGCGAGATCGTCGGCTTCCACTGGACGAAGGTGCACGCCGACCAGGGCATCGGCGAGGTGTACGTGGTGGGCGTGCGGCCCGGTGCGCAGGGCGGCGGCCTCGGCAGGGCGCTGACCACGATCGGGCTGCGGCACCTGGCGGGCCAGGGCCTGCCGACGGCCATGCTCTACGTCGACGCGGACAACAAGCCCGCCGTCACCGTCTACGAACGGCTCGGCTTCCAGGTCTACGAGACGGACCTGATGTACCGGTCGGAGAGCTGACCGCACGGCTCCGCGGCAGGTACACGAACCGCCCTCCAGGGTCGCCCTGGGGGGCGGTTTCGCGTGTCCGCGCCTGCCGGCGCTGGTTGACAGCCGGTCCACCCTTCCATCACCCTTTCACTAATCAAGTAGTGAAAGGGTGATGCGCGTGGTCGAATTCCGCATCGACCGGCGCAGCGGAGTCGCCACCTATCTGCAGATCGTCCTGCAGGTGAAGCAGGCGCTCCGGCTGGGTCTGCTCGCTCCCGGCGACAAGCTGCCGACGGCCAAGGAAGTCGTCGCGGCCACGGCCATCAACCCGAACACCGTCCTGAAGGCCTACCGCGAGCTCGACCGCGAGGGCCTGGTCGAGCCGCGACCAGGGCTCGGGACCTTCGTACGGCGGTCGCTGGCGCGGCCCGGAGCCGCCGCGGACTCGCCGCTGCGCGCCGAACTGGCCGACTGGGCGGACCGCGCCCGCGCGGCCGGGCTCGACCGTGAGGACGTGGCCGCGCTGGTCGCGTCCGTGCTGGAGGAGAGCTTCGGCGACCACGCGCGACCGGCAGCGCACGACGTGAACAAGGGGAACAAGGGGACCGCATGACCGACCTGACCTTCCAGCCCGACCGGACCGCCCTGCAGGCGGTCGGCCTCGGGGTGAAGCACCGGCGCGGCTGGGCGCTGCGCGACTGCTCCTTCCGGCTGCCCGCCGGGCGGATCTGCGCCCTCGTCGGGCCGAACGGCGCGGGCAAGTCCACGCTGCTCTCCCTCGCGGCGGGTCTGCGGCGGCCCACCACCGGCTCGCTCACCGCCTTCGGCGCCGGTCCCACCGACCCGGCGGTCCGGCCCCGGGTGGCGTTCGTCGCCCAGGAGAAGCCGCTGTACCCGCACTTCACCATCGCCGACACGCTGCGCCTGGGCCGCGAGCTGAACCCCGGCGGCTGGGACCAGGCCGCCGCCGAGCGGCTCGTGCGGGACGGGAACCTGCCCCTCGGCGCCCGCGTCGGCTCGCTCTCCGGCGGTCAGCGCACCCGGGTCGCCCTCGCCCTCGCCTTCGGCAAGAAGCCCGAGCTGCTGCTGCTGGACGAGCCGATGAGCGACCTCGACCCGCTCGTCCGCCACCAGATGATGGCCGCCCTCATGACCGAGGCCGCCGAGCACGCCACCACCGTCGTGATGGCCTCGCACGTCCTCGCCGAACTCGACGGCGTCTGCGACTACCTGCTGCTCATATCCGACGGCCGGGTCCGGCTCGCGGGTGAGGTCGAGGACCTGATCGCCGCCCACACCCTGCTCGTCGGCCGCCACGAAGGCCCGGCACTGCCGCCGGAGTTGGCGGGGCACACGGTCGTGGAGTCACGCACCACCGGGCGGCAGTTCAGCGCCCTCGTCCGCACCGACGGACCGGTCGCGGGCCGCTGGGAGGCCGCCGAGCCGAGCCTGGAGGAGCTGCTCCTCGCGCATCTGCGCTCGCCCGGCGCCCCGGCGCTGCTCACGCCCAGCGCGGAGCCGCGCGCCACGGCGAAGGCGGCGGAATGAGCACCGTCACCGCAGCGGTCGGGGCCGTCCCGCGGCCCCGGCTGCGGGGCATGACCTGGCTGGTCCGGCGGCAGCACCGGACCACCGGCTGGATCGCGCTGGGCCTGCTCGTCGTGCTCGTCGGCGCCTTGGTGTGGCTGAAGTTCGCGGGCCACGCCTACCTCGACGACCACGGCCTACGGGCCGGGTGCGACGGGGACGTCACCTGCGGGGAGGCCGACTGGCAGGCTCTCGGCGCCTTCCGCGCCCGGTACGGCGAAATCCTTTACCGCATAGGCTGGTTGACGCAGTACCTGCCCTGGGTGACCGGTCTGTTCGTGGCCGGCCCGATGGTGGCGCGCGAGCTGGAGAGCGGTACGTACAAGCTCGCGTGGTCGCAGTCGGCTTCGCCCCTGCGCTGGCTCGCGGCGAAGCTCGTCACGGTCACCGTGGCGGCACTCGCCGGGTTCTCGCTGCTGTCGGCGGTTCACACCTGGGTCTGGCAGTCCTTTCCCGCCGACGTGCTGATGGTCCAGGAATGGCAGTACTCGTTCGACATGATCGGCCCCGTCCCCGTCGCGCACGCCCTGCTGGCGATCGCCCTCGGCACGCTCGTCGGACTGCTGGTCCGGCGCACGATCGCGGCCATGGGCGTCACCGTGGCCCTCACCGCCCTGGTGCTCTGGGCACTGGACGTGTTCCGGCCGTATGTGATCAGCCCGGTGATGACGTTCTACCCCGGACGTCCGACGCCCCCCGACAACGCCTGGGTCGTCGAGCGCGGGGGTATCGGCCCCGACGTCGGCCGCATCAAGTCGCTCTGGTGCGACATGGAGATCTCCGACCGGCAGTGCCTGGCCAAGAACGGCGTGACCGACTGGTACGCGGAGCTCCACCCGCGCTCGCACCTGTGGCCGATGCAGTGGGCCGAGACCGGCATCCTCGTCGGCGTCGCCGTGCTCCTGGCCGCCGCTGCCGTCTGGCTGCTGCGCCACCGTTCCCAGGCCCCGGCGGCCACCTCGCACTCCCGGAAGGCGGCGGCATGACCATGACGTCGATACCCCCGACCCGTACGACCACCCGTGGCGGGACCCCTGCCGCGACCACCGGCGCGCCCGGCGTGCGCGCCCTCGGCTGGTTCGTCGTCCGTCAGCACCGCACCACGGCATGGATCGCGCTGGCGCTGTTCCTCGCGTTCGCCGGATCGCTGGTGTGGCTGCACGGCGCCATGAGCGACTTCATCGACACGCACCGGCTGCTGGCCGCCTGTGACGCCGTCGACTGCGCGGCCTCGCCCGGGAAGGTCGCCGACTTCCGGTCCTCGTACGGCGATTACCTGCACTACGCGGGCCTCCTGCTGGAGTTCCTGCCGGCGCTGCTCGCGGCGTTCGTCGCGGGCCCGATGGTGGCGCGCGAGCTGGAGAGCGGTACGTACAAGGTCGCGTGGTCGCAGTCCGTCTCGCCGATGCGCTGGTTCGCGGCGAAGCTCGCGCTGCCCGCCGTGGCGGCGCTCGCCGGGGTCTCGGTGCTCGCGGCGCTCTACACCTGGTGCTGGCGGGTCGTGGGTGACCGCGAGGGCGGTGACGTGCTGCTGCCCGGCCAGCCCTGGCACCAGTCGTTCAACGCGCTCGGGCCCGCGCCCGTCGTCCTCGCCCTGGCCGGGGTGGCCGTCGGCGCGCTCGTCGGTCTGCTGCTCAAGCGCACGCTCCGGGCCATGATCGTCGCCCTGCTCGCCACCGGCGCGGTGGCGGCGCTGACCGCGGCCCTGCGGCAGTACCTGGTCACCCCGGTGACGACGATGTCCGCCGACATGCCCGGCCTGCTCGGGAACCGCACCTGGTGGTTCGAGCGCGGCATGGTCGGGCCCAGCGGCGGGCACATCGTGGAGCCCGACTGCGGTGTCGGTGTCTCGCCCGCCCAGTGCCTCGTCGACCGCGGCGCGAGCGGCTGGTACGTCGACTCCCACCCGTACACGCACCTGTGGCCCATGCAGTGGGTCCAGGCGGGCGGGGTCACCGTGCTCGCGGTGCTCCTCGCGGCCGGCGCCTTGTGGCGGATGCGGCGCACGCACAGCTGACCGGGCGCCCCTGCCGTACGCCCGTACACCTCGTGGTGCGGGCGTTACGGTCTTGTCCCGGCCCGTCCGGCCGCCCTGCGGGGCCGGACGCCCCCTCGGGGTAGGGTCCCGCTTTCCTGCGCGCCATGTGCGCGTTACCCATGATTCAACCGCGGTTGCGAACCTTGCCGAATGCAGCCCGCCGTGCCACAAACCCCCGGCCGGAGACTACGCGCAGCCCCGGCGCCCGTCTCCGACGAGCCCACCGTGCCCGCGGCGCGGCACCATGGACGTATGAACCGGCCTCCCAGCGCTCAGGCAGCCGACGATCCGCATCCGGACCGCTCCCTGGACCCGTGGGGAACCCCCCGGCCGCAGCCCTCCGTGGGGTCCATCACGGCGCACCGGCCACGGACGGCCACCTCCCCGGACGGGCCCGGGCTGGAGCCCGACCTGGACGCCGGGCTCGACGGGTACGGACCTGAGTCCGATGCGGGCCGGGGGGACGGCTACGAGCGCGGCCAGGCGGCGGGGGAGTACGGAGACGACGCCGAGGACACCGAGGAACTGCCCCAGGGGCGCTTCCTGGACCGGGAACGCAGCTGGCTGGCCTTCAACGAGCGGGTGCTGGAACTGGCGGAGGACCCGGCGACCCCGCTGCTGGAGCGGGCCAATTACCTGGCGATCTTCGCCAGCAACCTCGACGAGTTCTTCATGGTCCGCGTCGCCGGCCTCAAGCGGCGCATCGCGACCGGTGTCGCGACCCGCTCGGCGTCCGGCCTACAGCCCCGCGAGGTGCTGGACCTGATCTGGACCCGCTCGCGCGAGCTCATGGCCCGGCACGCGGCCTGCTACCAGCAGGACGTCGCCCCCGAGCTGGCCGAGCGGGGCATCCATCTGATCCGCTGGCCGGAGCTGTCGGAGAAGGAGCAGGGACGACTGTTCACGCTGTTCCGGCAGCAGATCTTCCCCGTGCTGACCCCCCTCGCCGTCGACCCCGCGCACCCCTTCCCGTACATCTCGGGGCTGTCGCTCAACCTCGCCGTGGTCGTCCGCAACCCCGTCAGCGGTCACCAGCACTTCGCCCGGGTGAAGGTGCCGCCGCTGCTGTCGCGGTTCCTGGAGGCGTCGCCGCAGCGGTACGTCCCCCTGGAGGACGTCATCGCGGCCCACCTGGAGGAGCTGTTCCCCGGCATGGAGGTGCTCGCGCACCACATGTTCCGGGTGACCCGCAACGAGGACCTCGAAGTCGAGGAGGACGACGCGGAGAATCTGCTCCAGGCCCTGGAGAAGGAGCTGATGCGGCGGCGCTTCGGCCCGCCCGTGCGGCTGGAGGTCGAGGAGACCATCGACCCGTACGTCCTCGATCTGCTGGTCCGCGAGCTCAAGATCACCGACGCCGAGGTCTATCCGCTGCCCGGCCCGCTCGACCTGACCGCGCTGTTCCGGATCGCCGGCCTGGACCGGCCCGAGCTGAAGTTCCCCAAGTTCGTGGCGGGCACCCACCGTGATCTCGCCGAGGTCGAGTCCGCGTCCGCCCCCGACATCTTCGCGGCGCTGCGCGAGCGGGACGTGCTGCTGCACCACCCCTACGACTCCTTCTCCACCTCCGTGCAGGCGTTCCTGGAGCAGGCCGCGGCCGACCCGGACGTGCTGGCCATCAAGCAGACCCTGTACCGGACGTCGGGCGACTCGCCCATCGTGGACGCGTTGATAGACGCCGCGGAGTCGGGCAAGCAGGTCCTCGTCCTCGTGGAGATCAAGGCCCGCTTCGACGAGCAGGCCAACATCAAATGGGCGCGGAAGCTGGAGGAGGCGGGCTGCCACGTCGTCTACGGCCTGGTCGGGCTCAAGACGCACTGCAAGCTGTCGCTGGTGGTCCGCCAGGAGGGCGAGACGCTGCGCCGCTACTCCCACGTGGGCACGGGGAACTACCACCCCAAGACCGCCCGGCTGTACGAGGACCTCGGCCTGCTCACCGCGGACCCGCAGGTGGGGGCCGACCTCTCCGACCTCTTCAACCGGCTGTCCGGGTACTCGCGCCGCGAGACCTACCGACGGCTGCTGGTGGCCCCCAGATCGCTGCGCGACGGGCTGGTCGGACGCATCGCGAAGGAAGCCGCGCACCACCGCGCCGGGCGGCCCGCGTACGTCCGCATCAAGGTCAACTCGATGGTCGACGAGGCCGTCATCGACGCCCTGTACCGGGCGTCGCGGGCCGGGGTGCCGGTGGACGTGTGGGTGCGCGGCATCTGCGCCCTGCGGCCGGGGGTCCCCGGGCTCTCGGAGAACATCCGCGTGCGCAGCGTGCTCGGCCGCTTCCTGGAGCACTCCCGGGTGTTCGCCTTCGGCAACGGCGGCGAACCCGAGGTGTGGCTCGGCAGCGCCGACATGATGCACCGCAACCTCGACCGGCGCATAGAGGCGCTGGTGCGGGTCACCGACCCCGGGCACCGGGCCTCCCTCGGCAGGCTGCTGGAACTGGGGATGTCGGACACCACCGAGTCCTGGCACCTCGGCGGGGACGGCGGCTGGACCCGGCGCGCGACGGACGCCGACGGGCAGCCGCTGCGGAACGTTCAGGAGATGCTCATAGACGCCCGGAGGCGCCGGCGTGGTTCAGCGACATGATCCGCCGATTACGGTCGGCGCTCCCTGCGGGCGGGACACGATGACGACGAAATCCCCTGCGGGAACCCGGGCCCCCGGATCCCCGCCCCCTGCTTCCGGATTGCCTGCTTCCGGATCGGCTGCCCACCGCGTGGGGGACGCGACAGCGGGCGAGGTACTCGCGAGCTATCTGCACACCCAGGCCACCGAATTCCTGCGCAGTCTGCGGTCGCACGGCGAGAGCGGTGCCGACGCCGAGGACGCGACCGAGGCCGCGCGGCTGCTGCGCCGCTCGGCCCGGCGTCTCTCCGGTGTCCTGCACGTCTACCGCCCGCTGACCGACACCGCGTGGACGGACCAACTCCGCTCGGAGCTGGTGTGGTTGTCGGAGACCCTCGCCCGGGAGCACGCCTACGCGGCCAGGCTGGCCCGGCTGCGCGGGGCGCTGCACCGGCTGTCGGGCGCGGGCGCCGAAGAAGCCGAGCCGGGCACGGCGGTCGTCGCGCCGCGCGGCGAGTCCGCCGCCCGGGCGCGGACGCAGGAGGGGGCCGGTGGCGGGCTGACCGTGGGCGCGGCCCGGGCGGGGGCGCTGCTGGAGCGGCGGCTGACCCTGGCGCGGACACGGGCGCACTCGGCGGCCCTCCAGGCGCTGGGCTCCTCGCGCTTCCACGCCGTCGCCGACAATGTCGCGGTGCTCGCCTCGGAGGTCCCGTTGGACCCCGCGGCCCACGACCTGCTCGCCCGCGAGGCCCTGTCGCACTTCGTCGACCAGGCGCACCGCCGGCTGGCCGAGGCCGTCGAGACCCTGCCGCTGTCCGTCGCGGGCCACCCGTACAACGCCGAGGCCCTGGCCCACGGCCTCGCCGCGACCCCGACGGCCGACGCCCCGCCCGCCGAGGGGCGGCAGGACGCCCCCTGGCATCAGGTGCGGCGGCTGGTGCGGCTGCGGCGGTACGGCCAGGAGGTGCTGGACGAGCAGGAGCAGACCGAGGCCGAACCCACGCTGTCCGTACGGCTGTTGGGTGCGAGCCAGGCCCTGGACCGGCACCGGGACGCGGCGGAGGCCGCGGCGGCCGCCGCGGCCGCGGCCCGCACGCCCCGCATCGCCCCCGCCACGGCGTACGCGCTGGGGGTGCTGCACGCCGATCAGCGCCACGATGTGGAGGCCGCCCGCTTCACCTTCGGCCGGCTCTGGCAGCGGCTGGCGGTGACGACGCCGTGAGCGGCCCCGGCCCGGGCGACGCGGACGAGCGGCCGCCGGTCCTGGCGGCGGGCTGCGCGCTGTGGCGCCGGTCCCCCTACGACGGGCGGCTGGAGCTCGGCCTCGTCCACCGCCCGAAGTACGACGACTGGTCGTGGCCGAAGGGCAAGCTCAAGCGCGGCGAGGAGGCCCTGGCCGGAGCGCTGCGGGAGGTGCTGGAGGAGACCGGCATGACGTGCGAGCCGGGGCCGGCCCTGCCCACCGCGCACTATCTGACGGAAGGCCGGCCCAAGGAAGTGCGGTACTGGGCGGCGCGGGCGACGGGCGGCGCGTTCGCGCCCAACCGCGAGGTGGACCGCATCCTGTGGCTGCCCCCGGCCGCCGCCCGCAACCGCCTCACCCACGACCGCGACCGGCGGCTCGTCGACGCGCTCCTGGCCGTCCTGCGGGCGGGGGCGCACGAAGCTTGAGCCCAGGCTTGTCAACTTTTCTCTTGCGCGCTATATAAGAAGGGCGAGGGCATCCCACCGAGTGCCAGAGAAAAGGAGTGACCTGTGATGCTCATGCGGACCGACCCGTTCAGGGACCTCGACCGCCTCACCCGTCAGGTTTTCGGTACCGAGGCCCGCCCTGCGGCCATGCCGATGGACGCCTACCGCGTCGGCGACGAATTCGTGGTCCAGTTCGACCTCCCCGGCGTCGACCCCGAATCGATCGACCTGGACATCGAGCGCAACGTCCTCTCGATCCACGCCGAGCGCCGCAAGACGGCCCCCGAGGGCGCCGAGCTGATCGTCGAGGAGCGCCCCACGGGCACGTTCAGCCGCCAGCTGTTCCTGGGCGACACGCTGGAGACCGACCGCATCGACGCCTCGTACGACCTGGGAGTGCTGACGCTGCGCATCCCGGTCGCGGAAGAGGCCAAGCCGCGCAAGATCACGATCTCTGGCGGCAGCGGACGCAAGCAGCTTGCGAGCTGAGCCTGTTTGTCCTCAATCGCCGGACGGGCTGGTTTTCGGCTGAGCTCAGCCAAATCAAGCCCGTCCGGCGATTGAGGACGCGCCCGCAGGGCGCCCGCGGCCGCAGGCCGCCACTCACCGCCTAGCCGCGAGGCGCCAGCGCCTCCCAGCGCAGCGTCACCTCGCCCTGGCGCCAGCGCCGGGGCCCGTCCGTGAGGGGCCAGTCGGCCTTCAGGGCCGACGCCGTACGGATCCACCGCTGCCGCGAGCTCAGCGCGGCGTACGGCGCCGCGGCCGCCCACGCGCGGTCGAAGTCGCGCAGGAACGCGTGCACCGGCTCGCCCGGCACATTGCGGTGGATGAGCGCCTTCGGCAGCCGTTCGGCCAGGTCGGAGGGGGTGGCCAGGGAGCCGAGCCGGGTTGCGAAGGTGACCGTGCGGGGGCCCTCCGGGCCGAGCGCGACCCATACGTGACGACGGCCGATCTCATCGCACGTGCCCTCGACGAGCAGCCCGTCGGGCGCGAGCCGGGCGCACAGCCGGGCCCACACGGCGGCCACCTCGTCCTCGTCGTACTGCCGCAGCACATTCGCGGCCCGGATCAGCGCGGGCCGCCGCCCGGCACCGAGCGGCACCTCGAACCCGCCGTGCGCGAAGGACAGCCCCTCCCGCTCGTACGGCTTCGCCGCCGCGACCCGCGCCGGATCGATCTCCACCCCGACGACCTCCGCCGTGCCGCACACGGTCCGCAACCGGTCCAGCAGCTCCACCGCGGTCCAGGGGGCGGCCCCGTACCCGAGGTCGACCGCGACGGGGTCGGCGCTGCGGCGCAGTGCGGCGCCGTGCGCGTCGGCGATCCAGCGGTCCATGCGCCGGAGCCGGTTCGGATTGGTCGTCCCACGGGTCGCCGAACCGACGGGACGACGGTGCGGGGCGGAGCGGGGCGGCATGTCACAGAGCCTAAGCGGTGCGGGGCACGTCGGCGGACGGCGTTACGCGCGGTACGCCGGAGCGGGCACTTACGTCGCCTTCACAAAAACCTCATTGTTTGCTTGCAAGTACGGACCAAGGAATGTAAAGATCACCTCGAACACATGTGCACTGATATGTCCGATGAACGCCATGGGGGGCAGGGCGTCGGGCGGTGCGCAAAGGGGGCGGGGGGTCACCTGTGGACGCGTTAGACACGCGCGCATCAAGGCGTGCAGGACGTGCGAAGAGTTCAGCGCGTCGAAGTCCGGGGGGAAAGCGCAGGCGGGGGCAGGGGCATCGCAGACGGCGGGTGCTGACGACCCCGTCCACCGTCATGTTCGACACCGTGGTGGTCGTCCCGGCGCGCAATGAGGAAGTCGGGGTCCTGATGGCCCTGGACTCGCTGGCGGCCCAGACCTACCGGCCCGATCTCGTCGTGGTCGTGGTCAACAACTCCACCGACCGGACCGAGTCCATCGCCCGGGAGTTCGCGAGCCGCCCGGACGCGCCGTACACGGTCGTGCTCAATCTGCCGGACAACCCGCACAAGAAGGCGGGCGCCCTCAACCACGGCATCCAGTGGCTGAGCCAGGTCGAGGGCGGGCTGACCGCCGCCGCCCGGCATCTGCTGGTCATGGACGCGGACACGAGCCTGCACCACCAGTTCCTCGCCCGCGCGCGCCGCGTCATGCAGTCCGATCCGAAGATCGGCGGCCTCAGTGCCACCTGCCTGGGCCGCACGGACCTCTGGAAGAGCCCCTGGCAGCGGTATCTGACGGGGATGCAGATCATCGAGTACGGGCGCTACGCGCGCAGCCGGTACCGCGGCAGCATCCACAGCATGTCGGGCGCCGGCTCCTTCTACCGCACCGAGGCGCTGCTCAGCGTGGTCCGCTGGCGGGGCGATGTGTTCTGGGAGGACCACGCCAACCTCGTCGAGGACTACGAGACGACGATCGCCCTGAAGGAGGCGGGCTGGAAGGTCACGGCCAACCAGCTCTGCATCGCCTACACCGATCTGATGCCCACCCTGCGCGAGCTGATCCAGCAGCGCGAGCGCTGGGGGCGGGGCACCGTGGACACCCTCCGCCGCCGGGGCTGGACCCGGTACACGTGGTTCTCGATCGTCACGATGGTGCTGGGCTTCGCCGGGTTCCTCTACACCGTCGGCTGGCTCGCCGTCTGGCTGGGCGTGATGGCCCGGCACGGGTTCCTCTTCGACCCGATCTGGTTCTCACTGATCGCGTTCTGGTCAGTGTTCGCGGGACTCAGGGTGCGCCACCTCGGCTGGAAGGCCGTGGTGGTCGAGGTCCTGATGCTCCCGGGGCTGGTGTTCGCCACCGTGCGCAACTACTGGCTGATCACCTCTGTCATCAAGTCCTACTCCACGCGCGTCAGCGCCTGGAAATAGAGAAGGGGAACGAAATGAACTACACCGCCGGCGGCGCCGCGGGCGTCGTGACGGGTGGCGCCACCCTCGCGGCCACCGGGTCCTCGTCCACCTCGCAGCTGATCCTGGCCGCGAGCGTCGCCCTGGTCTGCGGTGGCCTGGCCACCTACGCCGCCTCGATCCGCCGTCGCCGCCTCGACGCCCGCGCCGCCGGGGAGTAACCCGCCGGGGAAGTGACCGTCGAGGAATGAGAGCAGGTGTGTGCGGAGAGCCCGGTGCAAGCGGGCTCTCCGCACACACCGCACGTCTATCACAGCCCCCGGACCGCGCTCCTCCGCTCGTGCACCACCATAAAAGGCCTTATGCGGGTATACATCCGGTGATAATTCACGCGGAGGAACAGGGAATGGGAGGCGTCCTCCGTAGCGTTGCACTCCGTTGACAGGTGGTGGACGCCCTCAAAGGCGCGCTGCCGAGGCGCCCTACAAGGTGGACGGAGGACCCGCACGGTGAGCCAGTACGTAGCCCGGCTCGGCAACCGCCGCGGCCGCACACTCGGCCCGTTCACGGGCGCCCCCCGCAGACGGCTCGGGGGAGCCCGCAGACCCCGCCGCATCGCCATGCTCAGCGTCCACACCTCCCCGCTCCACCAGCCGGGCACCGGCGACGCGGGCGGCATGAACGTCTACATCGTGGAGCTGGCCAAGCGACTCGCCGCGATCAACATCGAGGTCGAGATATTCACCCGCGCCACCACCGGCGCCCTCCCGCCCGCCGTCGAGCTGGCCCCCGGCGTGCTCGTCCGCCACATCGACGCGGGCCCCTACGAAGGCCTCGCCAAGGAGGAGCTGCCCGCCCAGCTCTGTGCCTTCACCCATGGCGTGATGCAGGCCTGGGCGGGCCACCGGCCCGGCTACTACGACCTCGTCCACTCGCACTACTGGCTCTCCGGCCACGTCGGCTGGCTCGCCGCCGAGCGCTGGGGCGTCCCCCTGGTGCACGCCATGCACACCATGGCCAAGGTCAAGAACGCCGCCCTCGCCGAGGGCGACACCCCCGAGCCCGCCGCGCGGGTGATCGGCGAGACCCAGATCGTCCGGGCCGCCGACCGGCTCGTCGCCAACACCGACGGCGAGGCCGAGGAGCTGGTGCGGCACTACGAGGCCGACCCCGCCCAGGTCGCCGTCGTGCACCCCGGCGTGAACCTCGACCGCTTCACCCCCGCCGACGGACGCGCCGCCGCCCGCGCCCGGCTGGGACTGCCCGCCGACGCGCTCGTCCCCCTCTTCGCCGGGCGGATCCAGCCGCTCAAGGCCCCCGACATCCTGCTGCGCGCCGTCGGCCATCTCCTCGACCAGCGTCCCGAGCTGCGCTCGCGCGTCGTCGTCCCCGTCGTCGGCGGCCCCAGCGGCAGCGGTCTCGCCAAGCCCGAGGGCCTGCAGAAGCTCGCCGCCCGGCTCGGCATCGCCGATGTCGTCCGCTTCCGCCCGCCGGTCGGCCAGGAGCAGCTCGCGGACTGGTACCGGGCCGCGTCCGTGCTGGTCATGCCCTCCTACAGCGAGTCCTTCGGCCTGGTGGCCGCCGAGGCCCAGGCCTGCGGCACACCGGTCGTCGCGGCCGCCGTGGGCGGACTGCCGGTGGCGGTGCGGGACGGCGTCAGCGGCTTCCTCGTCGACGGCCACGACCCGGTCGACTACGCCCGGACGCTGAACCGCTTCGCCGACGACGCCACGCTCGCGGACCGGATGGGCGCCGCCGCGGCCACGCACGCGCGGTCCTTCGGCTGGGACACCGCGGCCGCCGCCACGGCCGACGTCTACGCCGCGGCGATCCACGAGCGGCGCCGTCGCCTACGCTCGACGCATGTCTGACGCGAACTCCACCCTCGAGCGGACGCTCAGCGACGCCGACCTCGAATGGGAGAGCCCGAGCGACGGTACGTACGTCGTGAAGCTCCCCGGCACCCGCAAGCTGTCGACGACCGTCTCGCTGATCGTCGGCAAGCACTCCCTCTCGGTCAACGCCTTCGTCGTGCGCCGCCCCGACGAGAACCACGAGGCGGTGCACCGCTGGCTGCTGGAGCGGAACACCCGCCTGTACGGGCTGAGTTACGCGATCGACCATCTCGGCGACATCTATCTCGTCGGCCGGCTGCCGCTGGCCGCCGTGACCCCCGAGGAGATCGACCGGATCCTCGGCACGGTGCTGGAGAACGCCGACGGCAGCTTCAACACGCTGCTGGAGATGGGCTTCGCGAGCGCGATCCGCAAGGAGTACGCGTGGCGCACCTCGCGGGGCGAGTCGACGCGCAACCTGGACGCGTTCGCGAACCTGACGCGCGAGGAGTCGGGAAGTCCGAGCCCGTCCGGCGACTGAGGGCCGGGGTCCGGGGCGGACCCCGGCCTGACGTCCGGTCAGGCGGCTGCCGTGGGTTCGACGTCCGGCGTCGTCGCCGGGGACGCGCCCGCCGTCTCCACCCGCTCCGCCGCCGGCAGGTTCCGCATGAGCAGCCAGTACCCCGCCGCAGCGACCGTGCCGATCACCGCGCACCCGGCCCACAGCGTGTCCGCCCCGTAGCGGTCGATCACCGCGCCGCCCGCCAGCGGGGCGACCAGGGCCGCCGCCGACCACGACAGGGTGTAGACGCCCTGGTAGCGGCCGCGGCCGTGGGTGGGGGAGAGGCGGACGACGAGGCCCATCTGGGTGGGGGAATTGATGATCTCCGCCAGGGTCCAGACGCAGACCGTCAGCATGTAGACGGCGATCGACCCGGCGAAGGCGGTGAGCCCGAAGCCGTAGCCGGCCAGCAGCGCGGAGATCACCAGCAGTCGCTGCGGGTCGCGGTGCTCGATGAAGCGGGTCACGGGGATCTGCAGGGCCACGATCAGTACGCCGTTGACGGCGATGGCCATGCCGAAGTCACTGCTGGAGAAGCCGTCCGCGCCCATGGCCACCGGCAGGGACACCGAACTCTGCATGAAGAGCAGGGCGATCAGGAAGGACAGCCCGACGACGCCCATGAAGCGCCGGTCGCGCAGTACCGTCCCCATGCCGATTTCGGCCTCGGCCGCGTCGGCCGCGCCCGGCGCCACCGTGGGCCGGGACTCGGGGATCTTGCGGAAGACGAGGATCGCGCACGCCAGCGTCATGGCCGCTTCGCCGAGGAAGCCGATCAGATAGCTGTGCTCGGCGATGAGCCCGGCGGCGAGCGAGGAGAAGGCGAAGCCGAGGTTGATGGCCCAGTAGTTGAGCGCGAACGCCCGCACCCGGTCCTCGGGCGCCACGATGTCCGCCATCATCGCCTGCACCGCGGGCCGGGAGGCGTTGCTCGCCATGCCGACCACGAAGGCGACGCCCGCGATGGCCACCGGGTGCTGCATGAAGCCGAGCACCGCCACCGAGGCGGCGGTCGAGGTCTGTGCGATGAGGAGCGTGGGCCGGCGGCCGAGCCGGTCGGTCATCACGCCCGCCCCGATCGAGGAGACCACCCCGCCGAGCCCGTGCAGGGCGGCGACGAGACCGGCGTACGAGGCCGAGTAGCCGCGTTCGAGGGTCAGATAGAGGGCCAGGAAGGTCGCGACGAACGCGCCGAGCCGATTGACGAGGGTGGACGTCCACAGCCACCAGAACTCCCGGGGCAGCCCCGAGACGCTCTCTCTCGCCGCCCGCCTCATGCTCGCTACCGACATCCCCGCTACCCCCGATGTGTAAGTGTCTCAATCCGTCATCGCAACTTACACATGGTTGGCGTGTCCGCGCCATTGAATTGACGATCAACGTCAACCGTCCACCGCCTCGGGGGCGTCCGCGCGGCCAGGCGCGGCGGGGGTTCGGCCGGTCCCGGGCGTCGATTACGCTCTTGGGCATGGCCGACGCACCGTACAAGCTGATCCTCCTCCGCCACGGCGAGAGCGACTGGAACGCGAAGAACCTGTTCACCGGCTGGGTGGACGTGAACCTGACGGAGAAGGGCGAGAAGGAGGCAGTCCGCGGCGGTGAGCTGCTGAAGGACGCCGGCCTGCTCCCCGACGTACTGCACACCTCGCTCCAGAAGCGCGCCATCCGCACGGCGCAGCTCGCGCTGGAGTCCGCGGACCGCCACTGGATCCCGGTCCACCGCTCCTGGCGGCTGAACGAGCGTCACTACGGCGCTCTGCAGGGCAAGGACAAGGCGCAGACCCTCGCCGAGTTCGGCGAGGAGCAGTTCATGCTCTGGCGCCGTTCGTACGACACCCCGCCGCCGGTCCTCGAGGACGGCACGGAGTTCTCGCAGAGCGAGGACCCGCGCTACGCGACGATCCCGAGCGAGCTGCGTCCGCGCACCGAGTGCCTCAAGGACGTCGTCGAGCGGATGCTGCCGTACTGGTACGACGGCATCGTCCCGGACCTGCTGGCCGGCCGCACCGTCCTGGTCGCCGCCCACGGCAACAGCCTGCGCGGACTGGTCAAGCACCTCGACGGCATCTCCGACGCGGACATCACGGGCCTGAACATCCCGACCGGCATCCCGCTCTTCTACGAGCTCGACGCCGACTTCAACCCGGTCAAGCCCGGTGGCACCTACCTCGACCCGGAGGCCGCCAAGGCCGCCATCGAGGCCGTGAAGAACCAGGGCAAGAAGAAGTAACCCGCCCCTCGCGCGCACCACCAAGCCCCCTGCCTGCGGTTTTACCGCGGAAAGGGGGCTTTGTGCTGCCCCGGGAGGGCCTGCCGTCACCATGGATCGGTCACCGAATGGAGTAGTGCGAATACGCTCCGGATGCGAGGAACGGATGTGCGGGTGAGCCTCGAAGCAAGGAGGTAACACCATGCACTCAATCCGCTCCGTCATATGCGGCGCAGCCACCGTAGTCGCCGTCTGCGGCGTCTCCGCAGTCCCCGCCTACGCCGTCGACAGCCCCGTCACGGCCCCCGTCGTGGCCACCGGCGAGAACAGCCCCGCCACCGACCACGACGACGACCACGACGAGCATGGCAAGCATCACGACGGCCGTGACGACTGCGACCACGACGGCCGCCACGACCACGACGGGCGCAAGGACCACGATGGTCGCAAGGACCACGACGGTCACAAGAAGGATCACGACGGCTACAAGAAGGACCACGACAAGAAGGACCACGACGGCCGTGGTGACCACGATGGTCGCAAGGACCACGACGGTCACAAGAAGGACCACGACAAGAAGGACCACGACGGCCGTGGTGACCACGACGACGACTGGCGCGACGACGACTGGCGTGACGACCACGACGGCCGCGGCGACCACGACGGGCGTCACGACGGTCACAAGAAGGACCACGACGGGCGTCACGACCACGACGGCCGCCACGACCACGACGGTCGCGACGACCACGAGGGCCGCCACGACCACGACGGTCACAAGAAGGACCACGGCCGTCACGACCACGACGGGCGTCACGACGGCCACAAGAAGGACCACGACGGCCGTCACGACGGGCACGGCAAGCCGCACGCTCCCGCGCACGCGGGCGGTGGCGCCACCGCGCAGCTGGCCTCGTCCTCGACGGAGTCCTCGTCCGACGTCCCGATCATTCTCCTCGCCGCCGGTGCCACGGCCGGCCTGGCCGGTGGAATGTTCTGGTACCGCCGCCGCACCGTGAAGCAGTGACGGGAAGAGAACGGGCGTCATGTCAGAACAGCGCAGAGGTGGCCTCGGCCGTCTGCTGACAGGGGTGGCCTGGGTGGCGTTGCTGCTCGCCCTGTGCCTGTGCGGCAGCGACACCATCGAGGAGCCGGCAGCCAAGGCTCCGAAGAAGGGCGTCGCCGCGGGTCGCCCCCCTGCGCACGGCCTGCCCCCGGCACATGAACCACTGCCGGGGGCAGGCCCCAAGGAACTGGTCATCAAGAACCGGGGCCTGAAGGCCCCGATCGAGGGCCACGGGCTCGACCAGGCGGGCGGCGTCGAACCGCCCCCGTACGAGCGGCCCAACGCCGTCGCCTGGTACATGGACGGCCCGCAGCCCGGCAGCGCCGGCGCCGCCGTCCTCGTGGGACACGTGGACACCCCGCAGACCCGGGCCGTGTTCTTCGACCTCAGCACCCTCAAGCGGGGTGAGACGGTGCAGGTCTCCCGCACGGACGGTTCGACCGCCGAGTTCACCGTCGAGGACGTCGCCGTCGTCGAGAACGACCGCTTCGACGCCGCGAAGGTCTACGAGCCCCGCGAGAAGGACCGCGCCGAGCTCCGCCTGATCACCTGCGGCGGCACCTACGACCGCGAGAAGCGCACGTACACCGCCAACGTCGTCGTCTCCGCCTATCTGACCGGCAAGGCGACGTAAGCATCCCCACCCGTGAAAGGGCCCCCGACCGGTGACCGGTCGGGGGCCCTTCCCGTGAGTGACGCGCGTGTGTGAATCAGCCGCGGTGAATCAGCCGCAACCGCCGCCGCACTGGCACGATCCGCCGCTTTGGCAACCGCACGAGCATCCGGGCCCGCACTGACAACCGCTCAGCGCGGGCGCGGACGCGCGGTCGGCGAGGTTCGCAGGAGAGGACTCAAATGCATCTGCCACGCGGTACCTCCTCGAAGGTTGGTCTACCTGCCACCAGTCAAGGACCGGGCGCACCGGCCGTCAATGCCGGGGCGCACAGGTGTACGGGCGCATCGAGGGCGCGCGGAAGCACGCACGGCCGCACGCGCCGGGGCCTACGCGCCCTCGCCCGGCCCGGACTGCGCGTTGGCCTGGGTCAGCTCGTCGGCGTGCTCACCGGTCACCAGATAGACCACGCGCTTGGCGACGGACACGGCGTGGTCCGCGAAGCGCTCGTAGTAGCGGCCCAGCAGGGTCACGTCGACGGCCGTCTCGATGCCGTGCTTCCAGCGGTCGTCCATCAGGTGCTGGAAGAGGGCGCGGTGCAGCAGGTCCATCGCGTCGTCGTCGTGCTCCAGCTGGAGCGCCAGGTCGACGTCCTTGGTGATGATCACCTCGGCCGCCTTGGCCATCAGCCGCTGTGCCAGCTGGCCCATCTCCAGGACCGTGGAGTGCAGGTCGCGCGGGACCGCCGTCTCCGGGAAACGCAGCCGGGCCAGCTTCGCCACGTGCTGGGCGAGATCGCCCGAGCGCTCCAGGTCCGCGCTCATGCGCAGGGAGGTGACGACGATCCGCAGATCGGTGGCGACCGGCTGCTGACGGGCGAGCAGGGCGATGGCCCGCGCCTCCAGGTCCCGCTGGAGGTCGTCCACCTTGGCGTCCGCCGCGATGACGGACTCCGCGAGCTTGAGGTCCGCGTCCAGGATCGCCGTGGTGGCGCGCCCGACCGCGGAGCCGACAAGCCGGGCCATCTCGACGAGTCCTTCGCCGATCGAATCCAGCTCCTCGTGGTACGCGTCCCGCATTGCCTGACCTTCTCTCACTCCGAGTAACGCTGGCCGGGGGGATTCTCCGCCCGCCCACGGTCCCACGTTCGGGCCGGAACGCGACGGCGAACGGCCTCCGGAGTGAACCGGCACCGACATGAAGGTGAACTCTCGGCAACGTGTGTTCGAGGCGCCCCCCATTTGGCTGTGGAGCGGCCGGGGGACGCGCATAACCTTGACTCATGAACGTGGACGCGGCCGTCGCCGCAGCGGCAGCCATCGCCGGGGTCTGTACCGGCGTGATCGCCATGCTGGCGTTCCGCTGGAGCGAGCGCGACCAGGCCCGCCCGAGCCGCAGCTCCCTGCACACCGACGCCGTGCTCCCACCCGGTGTGGACACCGTGCTGTCGGTGCTGCGGTCCTCCGCCGTCGTCCTCGACGAGGGCGACGCCGTCGTCAAGGCCAGCTCCGCCGCGTACGCCCTCGGGCTGGTCCGGGGCGGCAAGCTCGCCGTCGAACCCATGCTCCAGATGGCCCGCGACACCCGCCGCGACGGCGAGATACGCCAGGTCGAGCTCGATCTGCCGCGGCGGGGCACCGGCCGCGGCGACGCCCTCGCGGTCTCCGCCCGGGTGGCGCCGCTCGGCTCCCGGCTGGTGCTGCTCCTGGTGGAGGACCTCACCGAGGCCCGCCGCATCGAGGCCGTGCGCCGTGACTTCGTCGCCAACGTCAGCCATGAGCTCAAGACCCCGGTCGGCGCGCTCTCCCTGCTCTCCGAGGCCGTCATGGACGCCTCCGAGGACCCCGAGGCCGTCACCCGCTTCGCGGGCCGCATGCAGATCGAGGCGACCCGGCTCACCAACCTCGTCCAGGAGCTCATCGATCTCTCCCGGGTGCAGAACGACGACCCGCTGGAGGACTCCGAGCCCGTCCGGGTCGACGAACTGGTCGCCGAGGCGATCGACCGCTGCCGCCACCAGGCCGGCACGAAGCAGATCACGATGGCCGCGGGCGGCACCGCCGACCTGCACGTCTGGGGAAACCGCGGCCAGCTCGCCGCGGCCCTCGGCAACCTCGTGGAGAACGCCGTCAACTACAGCCCGGCCCGCACCCGTGTCGGCATCGCCGCCCGCCACATCACCGCCCCCGGCGGCGACCTCATCGAGATCGCCGTCACCGACCAGGGCATCGGCATCTCCGAGAAGGACCGCGAGCGGGTCTTCGAACGCTTCTACCGCGTCGACCCCGCGCGCTCCCGCGCCACCGGCGGTACGGGCCTGGGCCTCGCGATCGTCAAGCACGTGGCCGCGTCGCACGGCGGCGAGGTCACGGTCTGGAGCGCCGAGGGCCAGGGCTCGACGTTCACCCTGCGGCTCCCCGAGGCGGGCGCGGTCCGCGACCGCGACCGGGGGCGCACACTGATCGAGCGCACCGGCGGCACGGCAGCGCCCGACGACGTCCGCGCCGAGGACTCCTACACCGACGACCGCCTCACCACCCCGGAGGTCCTTCCGTGACCCCCACCAGCCCCTGCCACTCCGCCCCGAGCGACCCAGAGACCCGACCGGAGGTCCATCCGTGACCCGTGTGCTCGTCGTCGAGGACGAAGAATCGTTCAGCGACGCGTTGTCCTACATGCTCCGCAAGGAAGGCTTCGAGGTGGCCATCGCCGCCACCGGGCCCGACGGGCTGGACGAGTTCGAGCGCAATGGCGCCGACCTGGTCCTGCTCGACCTGATGCTGCCGGGCCTGCCCGGCACGGAGGTCTGCCGGCAGCTGCGGGGGCGCTCCAACGTGCCCGTCATCATGGTGACGGCCAAGGACAGCGAGATCGACAAGGTCGTCGGTCTGGAAATAGGAGCCGACGACTACGTCACCAAGCCCTTCTCCTCGCGCGAGCTGGTGGCCCGCATCCGGGCCGTGCTGCGGCGCCGGGGCGAGCCGGAGGAGGTCACCCCGGCGGCGCTGGAGGCCGGACCGGTCCGGATGGACGTCGACCGGCACGTCGTCACCGTCTCCGGCGGCAAGGTCGACCTGCCGCTGAAGGAGTTCGACCTCCTGGAGATGCTGCTGCGCAACGCGGGCCGGGTCCTGACCCGTATGCAGCTCATCGACCGCGTCTGGGGCGCGGACTACGTCGGCGACACCAAGACGCTCGACGTCCACGTCAAGCGCCTGCGCGCCAAGATCGAACCGGACCCGGGCGCTCCGCGCTACCTGGTGACGGTCCGGGGGCTCGGCTACAAGTTCGAGCCGTAGGCCCGTCGGGCGGATCATCACGGCCATGCGTCGGCCCCTGCGGGCCGTGGCGTGTGCACCTCCGCTGCGCGGCGGTGTCCTCAATCGCCGGACGGGCTTGATTGGGCTGAGCTCAGCCATAACCAGCCTGTCCGGCGTTTGAGGACGCGCCCGCGGGGCGCTCGCCGTCGCAGGCGGCACGGACCGGCGGCCCGAGGCCGCCCGCAGGGCGCTCGCATATGCCGAGGGGCCCGGAAGCTTCCGCTTCCGGGCCCCTCGGCGTATGTCACACGTCTCAGTGACCCGGGCCGTGCTGCTGCTGGCCGTCGGGGCGCGTCGGCTGGCCCGCGGGCGGGGTGTTGCCGCCGGACTGCCGGCCGGCGTCCGTGCCGGGCGTGCCCGGCGTACCGGACGGCGTACCGCTCGGGGTGCCGCTGGGCTTCCCCGGCGCCGGCTTGCCGGGCTTCGCCGGGGCGGGCTCGGCGGGGCCCCACTCCTTGAAGTAGCTCTTCGCCGGGAAGACGAACGCGGAGACCTTCACGTCACCGGTGGAGCTGAAGTCGAACGTGAGCGGCTGCGAGTCGCCGTCCTTCAGCGCCTCGCGGCCGTTCGGCAGAACGGCGGAGGGGTTGCCCTGGCCGCCGAGCGTCACGGAGCCGCCGGCCGGGATGACGAGCGGGCCCGTGCCCTTGGCCGGGGAGAGCTTCACGGTCGCGCCCTTGCCGGGCAGCGAGATCGCGGTCAGCGTCTGGTCCTTGCGGCCGTTGTTGAAGACCTTGCCGGTGATGACGGCGGGGCCGGTGGCCTCCTGCTTCGGCTGGGTGATGACGTTGATGTTCTGAAGCTTGATGTCACCCACCGAGGTGGCGGCGTTGTCCGGCTTCACCTCGAGCGTCTGGGCATCGTTGCCCGCCGCGCAGGCGGAGAGCGAGGCGATCGAGAGCACGAGGGCGGTAGCGGCGAGAGCGCCGCGTCGAAGGCTGCTGCTCACGGCGGCGGCATCTCCTTGGACGAAGTAAAGGATGTGTCAGCGGGCCTTAGGTTACCGAGCCGTCGGAGAGCCTCCGCACCCGACCCGCCCCCATGGTCAACTCGGTGCCACTCGGCTGGTCCACTCGACCGGGCCAACGGGCCCTGTTACTCGTCGTTACTCGCCGTCACTCACCCGGTCGCCGTAGTCGATCACACACTCTCTGTGCGACCGGCCGAATATCGCCCGTGTGCGCGTCCGGAACCGGCTTCGGAGCGGTACGGAGGATTATCGGTTAAGGAATGCGAGGGGTCGCGGAAGGCGTTCCCCAATTGATCAAGTTCCAAGTGATCAATTCGGGATTACGCGCACGGAAGGTGGGTGCACCCCGAACGGAGTAGGGGAAGTCCGCCGACCGGACCCCGGCAAACCGGGACGTTCAGTCGCTCGCGGGGCCTGTCGGACGGGTGTAACGTGCCCGTTTCACCCCGCCCGGACAACCGCTCCGACCTGCGAATACCCGCTTCCGGAAGCCTCCCGCAGCACGTTCCGGTTGCTGTTGTCAAGCCCCGAGATATGCCCTGACCTGCGAAAACGCCATTCAGAACGCCCTCTTCTCGTGTTAGACTGGATAGTCACGGAAGGGGTACCTGTCACATGACGTTCAAGGTTGGCGACACCGTGGTCTATCCCCATCACGGGGCCGCGCTGATCGAGGCCATCGAAACTCGCCAGATCAAAGGCGTGGACAAGACCTACTTGGTGCTGAAGGTTGCCCAGGGTGACCTGACGGTTCGCGTGCCAGCGGACAATGCGGAGTTCGTCGGCGTGCGCGATGTGGTCGGCCAGGACGGGCTGGACCGGGTCTTCGAGGTGCTCCGCGCACCGTATGCGGAAGAGCCGACGAACTGGTCCCGTCGCTACAAGGCAAATCTCGAGAAGCTCGCGTCGGGTGACGTGATCAAGGTCGCCGAGGTTGTGCGCGACCTGTGGCGTCGCGAGCGCGAGCGCGGGCTCTCCGCCGGAGAGAAGCGCATGCTCGCCAAGGCGCGGCAGATCCTGGTGAGCGAGCTCGCCCTCGCGGAGAACACCAACGAAGACAAGGCCGAGGCCCTGCTCGACGAGGTTCTCGCGTCCTGACGTAGTGCGGGATCCGCGCGCTGGATCCACAGCAGGTGCTGGACGTAAAGAAGTGCCGCGGTGCCCGCGTGATGGCGAAAGTCATCCGCCGGGCGCTGCGGCATCTCTGCTCCGGCGGCGTTTTTACGACGCCGAGGTCGTTCGCGCCGTACGTTCACGCCGTACTTGGTGTGCCGGGCCCGGGCAGCCGGCCCGACCAGTCGTCACGGAAGGGGCTGGTCGGGGCATCGTGCCCGGCACGCTGAGGCCATACCCAATTCGGCCGAGGAAGCAAACCTGAACGCCAACGCAATGTCCGATCGAGTCACCGTCGACGCATCCGGACGCACCGCCGCCGTCATTCCCGCGGCCGGTCGCGGAGTGCGGCTCGGCCCCGGTACGCCCAAGGCGCTGCGCGCCCTCAACGGCACGCCCATGCTGATCCACGCGGTCCGCGCGATGGCGGCCTCCCGTGCCGTCTCGCTCGTCGTCGTGGTCGCCCCGCCGGACGGCGCCGCCGAGGTCCGCACCCTTCTCGACGAGCACCCCCTCGCGGACCACGACCCCACCGAGGTGCTGGTCGTCCCCGGTGGCGGGACCCGTCAGGAGTCCGTGCGGCTGGGCCTGCGGGCCCTCACCGACGACATCACCACCGTCCTCGTCCACGACGCCGCGCGCCCCCTGGTGCCCGTCGACACGGTCGACGCCGTCGTCGCGGCCGTCCACGACGGCGCGCCCGCCGTCGTCCCCGCGCTGCCCCTCGCGGACACCGTCAAGCAGGTCGAGCCGCGCACCGGCGACGCCGCGGGCGAGCCCGAGCCGGTCGTCGGCACGCCCGAGCGGGCACTGCTGCGGGCCGTGCAGACCCCGCAGGGTTTCGACCGCGCCACCCTGGTGGCCGCCCACGAGAAGTTCGCCGCCGCCGCCCGCGAGGGCGAGGGCGCCACGGACGACGCCGGTCTGGTCGAGCGGCTCGGCACCGAGGTCGTCGTCGTGCCCGGCCATGAAGAGGCCTTCAAGGTGACCCGGCCGCTGGACCTGGTCCTGGCCGAGGCCGTACTCGCCCGCAGGAGGGCCAACGATGGCTTCTGAGCCCCTGGTGCTGCCCCTGGTGGGCATCGGCACCGACGTGCACGCCTTCGAGGAGGGCCGCGAGCTGTGGTGCGCGGGCCTGCTCTGGGAGGACGCCACCCACGGCCTCGCCGGGCACTCCGACGGTGACGTCGCCGCCCACGCCGCCTGCGACGCGCTGTTCTCCGCGGCCGGCGTCGGCGACCTCGGCGCCCACTTCGGCACCGACCGCCCCGAGTGGTCCGGCGCGGCCGGCGTCACCCTGCTGGCGGAGGCCGCCCGGATCGTACGGGCGGCCGGTTTCGAGATCGGCAACGTCGCCATCCAGGTGATCGGCGTCCGGCCGAAGATCGGCAAGCGGCGCGAGGAGGCACAGAAGGCCCTCTCGGCGGCGATCGGCGCCCCGGTGTCCGTCTCCGGCACCACCACGGACGGTCTGGGCCTCACGGGCCGAGCGGAGGGTCTGGCGGCGATCGCCACGGCCTTGGTGGTGCGTTCCGCCGCCGGCGCGGCCTGAGGACGTCCCGTCCGCACCACCGCTGCGCGGCGGTGTCCTCAATCGCCGGACGGGCTGCACATGCAGTCCGTCCGGCGATTGAGGACGCGCCCGCAGGGCGCCGGGCAAAGGTCCCTCGGCCGAGCGCGCGCTGCGAATACGGTGAAAGCGACGCCGTCACCGAGGGAAGGACCCCACCGTGTCAGCCGCACTCTCCGACGACCTGAAGAAGCTCATCGACGACAGCCCCGTCTTCGCGACCGTGGCGACCGTGCAGCCCGACGGCAGCCCTCAGCTGACGGTCACCTGGGTCAAGCGCGACGGTGACGACCTGCTGATCTCGACGACCGTCGGCCGCCGCAAGGAGAAGAACCTCCGCCGCGACCCCCGGGTGACCGTCATGATCAACCCGTCCAACGCGCCCTACACCTACGCCGAGGTCCGCGGGAGCGCCACCCTCACGACCGAGGGCGGCCAGGAGCTGATCAATGAGCTGTCGCGGAAGTACACCGGGAAGGCCTACGCGGAGTTCAACCCGGCCGCGAAGGACGACGCCGAGCGCGTCGTCGTCCGCGTGACCCCGCGCAAGGTCGTGGGCTCGCTCTGAGCCGGGGCCGTCCCGCCGCTCCGGACGGGAGCGGCTGGACGGGGCCGTCAGGAGCCGTCGGACGCGCCCGGGGCCCCCACGCCCACGCGGTCGGGCTCCTTGGGCTCGTACGGGCGCTGCGCTCGTGCCGCCGGCGGGACGTCCACCGTGCTGCGCAGTGGTGCCTCCGGTGCCGGGCCGCGCCGGTCGTCGTCGGCCGCCGACTGCTGGCGCATCTCCTCCATGCCCTTCTGCAGCACCCGGCGCAGCCACTTGCCCAGCGGGCGTTCGACACAGCGGTGCAGGACCCAGGCGGCGCCCAGCATGAGCACGATGATCCCGCCGACGAGCAGCGGCGCGGGGACCGTGTGGCGCAGCCAGTAGGTCAGCGTCATGCCGATGTACTGGTGGATCAGATAGAGCGGGTAGGTCAGCGCGCCCGCCGTCGCGAGCCAGCGCCACTGCAACCGGTCGCAGTACCCCAGCGAGATGAGCGCCATCAGGACGAAGGCGATGAAGACGATCAGCGTGGCCGGCCAGGTCGGAATGACCTCGCTGGCGTTGTCCGAGACCCGGCGCGGCACCTGGTGCAGCGCGAGCAGCAGGGACATGATCACGATGCCCCAGAGCACCGCCGTGGGCTTGAAGCGGTGCATGAGATAGAACGCGATGCCCGCGATGAAATAGGGCGAATAGATCGGCATCGCCCACATGTCGAGGAGTTTGTTGTCGACCGTGGGGGCGGTGATCGAGACCACCGTCCAGATTCCGCAGAAAAGCACGCATTTGCGGTAGGTGACGCCCGTGGCGACGACGATCGCGAAGAGGACGTAGAACTTCAGCTCGATGAACAGCGTCCAGTAGACGCCGTCGACATCCCAGACCCCCAGGCCTTGCTGGAGCATCGTCAGGTTGGTGAGGACGACGTCCCAGTTCTTCACATCGCGGACCTGGGGCCACATGGTGATGACGCCGGCGGTCAGGAATATCGCGACCCAGTAGGCGGGGTAGATCCGCGAAACCCGGGAGACCACGAAATCGCCCAGGGAGCGCCCCCAGGTGCTCATGCAGATCACGAAGCCGCTGATCAGGAAGAAGACCTCGACGCCGAGCCAGCCGTAGCGGGCGATGGGCTCCGCGGCGGGAAATATCTCGGCCGCGGGCCGGTCCCAGCCGCCGCGCAGCGAGACGAGATGGAACAGCACGACCATGAGGGCGGCTATCAGACGGAGCCCGTCCAGGACGTAGAGCCTGGGTGCGGAGCGCCGGACGGCTACCCGGCCGCCATCGAGATCACCTCGGCTGGCGAAACGCATGTCGTCCTCTCCCGTTGTGCAGTCGGTTCATAGTATGCAGGGGCTATTCGCAGGCATGTTGACATAGGAACCTGTCTGCGTCGCCGTGACGGTTCTCTCGTGATCACTCTCTTCACTTCCTTCACTTCTGCACACTTGAATTCCCCGAGATGGTCGCTTGACCTCCTCGAATGTCCGCCATCGCGCGTTCGAGACCACGCTTGATCGCCCGTGCCAGCGGGCGTTCCACATAGCGGTGCGTCAGCCAGGCGGCCTGCAGCATCCCGAGCACCAGTGCGGGCAGCAGGACATAGCGCGGCACGTGTCCGTCGGCGTGCTTGATGACCACCCAGCCGATGCGCTCGTGGAGCAGATAGAGGGGGTAGGTCAGCACCCCGGCCGTGGCCAGCCAGCGCCAGTCGAGGCGGCGTGTCCAGCCGAGCGCGACCGCCATGACCGCGGCGAAGAACACGGCCATCAGCAGCAGGGTCGGCCACCGCGGGACGCTGTGCCCCATATGGCTCTCCGCTCGTGCGTGGGCGGCGAGCAGATCGTGCTGCACGATCAGGAAGCTGCCCGTGACGATCAGCCAGAGCACCAGATTCGGTCGGAATCGGTACATCAGATAGAAGGCGATACCGGCGATGAAGTACCAGCAGTCCTGCGGCAGCAGGATCTCGCTGAGCGTCCGGTCGTCCACGCCCCTGGCGATCACCGCCGCGACGGCCCACAGGACGCAGAAGCCCACCGCCCGCCGGTACGTCAGCCCCTTCCAGGCGACGAGCGCGAAGAGCAGGTAGAAGCGCATCTCGATCCACAGCGTCCAGTAGACGCCGTCGACGGGAGCCACCCCCAGGGGGTCCTGGAGCATCGTGAGGTTGACGGCGACGTCCTGCGGCGTGGGCGTCTCATTGACCACCGGCCAGAGATAGAGGACGAACGAGACGGCCAGCACCGCGAACCAGTACGCGGGGTAGAGCCGGGTCACCCGCGAGGCGGCGAACCGTCCGACACTCTTGCCCCAGCAGCTCATGCAGATCACGAAGCCGCTGATCAGAAAAAACAGCTGAACACCCAGCCAGCCGTACGAAGCCGGCAGATAGGCCGTCGGGAAGAGCGACCGCGACGGCCCCTCCCACGCGCCGCTGCCGAACGCGATGTAGTGGTACGCCACCACCATCAGCGCCGCCAGCAGCCGCAGCCCGTCCAGCGCGGCCAGCCTGCCGGGCGCCCGGTCCGGCTCCGGCAGGGGCCGGATGGGGGCCGGCGGTTCCGGGTGCTCCTGCTGTACCGGCAGAGTGGAGTGCAACGCCCCTCCTGGGTTCCGCGGCACCTCACCGAGAAGATGATGAGGCGTGCCGGGGAAGCTACCACGGGTATTTGTATTTTTGACGCAAAAGGCAAATAACGGGCAAAACGTGCCGCGAGGGTCCGGATCCGGCGCCCGGCGGAACCGGTACGGAAGCCTCCACAACCCCGCCGACAGGCGCAATCCCTGTCCGGACCTGGTCTTCCCCCCGGCCGGAAAGCCCCTACTGCCCGGGGCACTCCCTTACGCCCACTACCCTGGTTCCGTGACCATTCGCCTGTACGACACCAGCGCCCGGCAGATCCGTGATTTCTCCCCGCTCACACCGGGCTGTGTCTCGATCTACCTCTGCGGTGCCACCGTGCAGGCCGCACCGCACATCGGCCACATCCGCTCGGGCCTGAACTTCGACATCATGCGCCGCTGGTTCACCTACCGCGGCTACGACGTGACCTTCATCCGCAACGTCACGGACATCGACGACAAGATCATCGCCAAGGCCGCCGAGCAGGGCCGCCCCTGGTGGTCGATCGGCTACGAGAACGAGTGCGCCTTCAACGCGGCGTACGACGCGCTCGGCTGCCTGCGCCCGACCTACGAGCCGCGCGCCACCGGCCATGTGCCCGAGATGATCGAGATGATGCGCGGCCTGATCGAGCGCGGCCACGCCTACGCCGCCGAGGGCAACGTCTACTTCGACGTGCGCTCCTACCCCGGCTATCTCGCCCTCTCCAACCAGCAGCTGGACGACCTCCGCGCGGCGGGCGACGTCGAGGCCGGCAAGCGCGACCCGCGCGACTTCGCCATGTGGAAGGCGTCCAAGCCGGGCGAGCCCAGCTGGGAGACGCCCTGGGGCCGCGGCCGCCCGGGCTGGCACCTGGAGTGCTCCGCCATGGCGCACAAGTACCTGGGCGAGTCCTTCGACATCCACGGCGGCGGCCTCGACCTGATCTTCCCGCACCACGAGAACGAGATCGCCCAGGCCAAGGCCTTCGGCGACGACTTCGCCGCGTTCTGGGCGCACAACGCCTGGGTCACCATGAGCGGCGAGAAGATGAGCAAGTCGCTCGGCAATTCGGTGCTCGTCTCCGAGATGGTCAAGCACTGGCGCCCGATCGTCCTGCGCTACTACCTCGGCACCCCGCACTACCGCTCGATGATCGAGTACAGCGAGGAAGCGCTGCGCGAGGCCGAGTCCGCGTTCGCGCGGATCGAGGGCTTCATCCAGCGCGCCTGCGAGCTGGCCGGCCAGCAGGTCGAGCCCGCCGCCGAGGTGCCGCCCGCCTTCGCCGAGGCGATGGACGACGACCTGGGCGTCCCGCAGGCGCTCGCCATCGTCCACACCACGGTCCGGCAGGGCAATTCCGCGCTGACCGCCGACGACAAGGACTCCGTCGTCGCCCGGCTGGCCGAGGTGCGCGCCATGCTCGGCGTGCTGGGCCTCGACCCGCTGGACGAGCAGTGGGCCGGCTCCGGCGCGGACCGCGGCGATGATCTGCACGGCGTGGTGGACGCGCTGGTCAGGCTGGTGCTCGAGCAGCGGCAGGCGGCCCGGGGGCGCAAGGACTACGCCACCGCCGACGCCATCCGCGACCAGCTCCAGCAGTCCGGTCTCGCCATCGAGGACACCCCGTCCGGCCCCCGCTGGTCGCTGTCCTGATCAGTGACGCCCGGCACCGCCGGGCGTCCTGAGAGACACTTTTCGTACGTACGTTTTCTGAGCCGTCCCCATCGGCCCTGAGCAGTAGAAGAAACAAGGTGACCCATGGCCGGCAACACTCAGCGCAGGAACCGCCGCACGTCCAACAAGAAGGGCATGCAGGTCGGCAGCGGAGGCCAGCGACGTAAGGCCCTGGAGGGTAAGGGCCCGACCCCGCCCGCGTCCGAGCGCAAGGGACACAAGAAGAACCGCCTCGCCAATGCCAAGGCGCGGCACGAGACCAAGCGTCCGGCCCCGCGCCGCGGCGGCCCCAAGGGCACCAATGAGCTGGTCGTCGGCCGTAACTCGGTCGTCGAGGCGCTGCGCGAGGGCGTTCCCGCGAACACGCTCTACGTCCAGCAGTACCTGGACAACGACGAGCGCGTCCGCGAGGCCATCCAGCTCGCCTCCGAAAAGGGCCTGAACCTCATGGAGGCGCCCCGCCCGGAGCTGGACCGGATGACGAACGGCCTCAACCACCAGGGCCTCGTGCTCCAGGTGCCGCCGTACGACTACGCCCACCCGGACGACCTCACCGCCGCCGCCTTCGACGCCGGCGAGGACCCGCTGATCGTCGCGCTCGACGGCATCACCGACCCGCGCAACCTCGGCGCCGTCGTCCGTTCGGCCTCCGCCTTCGGCGGCCACGGCGTCGTCGTCCCCGAGCGCCGCGCGGCCGGTATGACCGCCAGCGCCTGGAAGACCTCCGCCGGTACCGCCGCCCGCACCCCGGTGGCCCGCGCGACCAACATGACCCGGCTGCTGGAGTCGTACCAGAAGGCCGGTCTGACGGTCGTCGGCCTCGCCGCGGACGGCGATGTCGAGCTGCACGAGCTGGAGGCCCTCGCCGGTCCCGTCGTCATCGTCGTCGGCAGCGAGGGCAAGGGCCTCTCCCGCCTCGTCGGCGAGACCTGCGACTTCCGCGTCCGCATCCCGATGCCCGGTGGCGCCGAGTCGCTGAACGCCGGTGTCGCGGCCGGTGTCGTGCTCTACGAGGCCTCCCGCCGCCGCGCGTAAGCCGTGACCGGCGGACCGGGACGGGCCGCGGGGGCAGCCGCCGCCGCACCCGTCCCGGCCCGCCGGAATCTCCCCGCCGGGCCGGACGAACCCGTCACCGCCCGGACTTTTCGGGGCGGTCGCGGATCATTCGGGCGTGCCCCCGAAGGGCAGTTGGTGATCTTGACGGGTCTCGGACAGTTCGGGTCGGTCAAGGCAGTGTCCTAATCTCAAGTCACTCGGTTAGATGAGTGTGGACACCAGAACACCCCGCACACCTACGGGGGGAAGCTCTTCGGGGTACGACGACCAGCCCGCGCTGAGTACGGTGAAGGTTCCGTCCGACCCCGCGCAGGTCGTCGTCAACCACGTGAGTTTCCGCGTGCAGCTCGCCCGGCCCCCGCGCGCCGCCCGGCAGTTCGCCGGGATCGCCGACACGGCGCAGCTGCCGACCGTCAGGAGCGCGGCCAAGCGGCGCGCCCCGGTGGTGTGGAGCGGGCGGACCGAGCCCGGCGAGTCCGCGCCCACCCAACTCCTCCAAGCCATAAGAGACTCCGGCGCGGCCGGCCCGGATCCGGTGACCGCCGGGGGCCATGACGCGGGCTCCACCCAGGTGCTGCCGCGCATCCGCGTCGACGACGCCCCGACCACCGTCATCGGCCCCCGTGGACCCGCCGAGCCCACGGACACCACCGGCACCCGCAGTCCCACCGGCCCCGGGACCCAACTGCTGCAGGGCGTACGCCCGACCCACAGTGCGTACGACGAAGAGGCGTACGACCACTCCGAGTTCGACGGCCGGGACGGCCGCGACGAGGGGTACGACGAGGACGGCACACCGCGCCGCCCCGGCGACTCCGTCCGGCACGCCTACTACCCCGGCCGCCGGATGAATCTCGGCGTCGTCCTGCTCCCCCTGCGCGTCTTCCTGGGCTTCATCTCCATCTACGCCGGCATGGGCAAGCTCTGCGACCCCGTCTACTTCGACGGCGGCCGCCGCGGCTCCATGGTCACCTGGCTGACCTCCCTGCACCCCTGGCCCGTCGCCTCGCCGCTGCGGGACCTGGCGCTCAGCCACCCGGTCGGCGCCGGTCTGACCGTCGCCTTCCTCCAGGTCGTCGTCGGCGTGCTCACCATCTTCGGCCTCTGGCAGCGCGTCGCCGCCTCCATCGGCGTCCTGCTGTCCGCGACCCTGCTGGTCACGGTGAGCTGGCGGAGCGTTCCGGCGTACGACGCCCCCGACATCATCTACCTCGCCGCATGGAGCCCCCTGGTCATCGCCGGCGCCCCCTTCTACTCCATCGACGGCCGGCTCGCGAGCGAGGCCTGGCGGCGGCTCGGCCCGCGCGCCGAACTGTGGGAGCTGCGACGGCGGGTACTGCGTCGCGGCACGATCATGGCGACCGTCCTGATCGGTCTCTCGCTGCTGATCGGCTCGACGCTCGGCGGGGCCGTCCGCTCCTCCGAGGTCGCCCGGATGCCTGGCCCGGCCGACCCGCCCACCAACCACCTCCCCGGCTCGCCGCTCCCGCGGAAGCCCGGATCCCCGGCCAGCCCGCGCGGCTCCCAGAGCGCGGTGCCCCCCGGCACCCCCAAGCCCACCGCCCCCGGGCGGAAGACGGCGACCCCCACCCCCACCGGCCCGGCCGCGCCGGGCGCCGCCCGTACGCCGACGAGTTCGGCGGGCACCGCGGGGCACCCCGGCAACACCCCGGGTGGCGTCCGTCCCGCACCGCAGAGCCCGCGCCAGCCGGCGGCCCCCGCCGCCCCGCGCAGCCCCTCCTCGGCCACGGGTGGCTCCACCGGTGGCACGACGGGCGGCACGGGCGGTTCGACCGGCGGTTCGACCGGCGGCAGCTCCCGCGGCGGAGGCGCCCTGGGCGGTCTGCTGGGCTGACACCGTCATCGGCGGTGGACGGGCTTGTTGTGGCTGAACTCAGCCACAACAAGCCCGTCCGGCGTTTGAGGGCGCGCCCGCAGGGCGCCCGCCGCCGCGGGCGGCAAAGACGGGCCGCAGGGTCTAGGAACCGCGCTGAGCGGCAAGCTCCTTGGCCGCCTCGGTCAGGTCCTTGGCCGTGTCGATGGCGCGCCAGTACGCACCGTGCGGGAGCGGGAAGCCGGCCAGCCGGCGCTCACGGGCCAGCCGCGGGAAGGTGGTGCGCTCGTGGTCGCCGCGCTCCGGCAGCAGATCCGCGAAGCCGGCGGAGAAGACATACACACCGGCGTTGATCAGATAGGGCGAGGGCGGCGACTCGATGAAGTCGAGGACGTGCCCGAACTCGTCGGTCTCCACCGCGCCCCACGGAATGCGCGGGCGGGCCAGCGCCAGGGTGGCCGTGGCGTCGCGCTCATGGTGGAAGGCGGCCATCTCGCGGAGCGAGAAGCGGGTCCAGATGTCGCCGTTGGTGGCGTACCAGGGCTGGTCCGGGTGGGGGAGCGACGCCGCGGCGTGCTTGAGGCCGCCGCCTCGTCCGAGGGGCTCCTTCTCGACCACGGTGGTCACCCGGAGCGGCAGGTCGGCCGACACGAGCCAGTCCTGGAGCACCTCGGCCAGATGGCCGCAGGAGACCACGGCATCGGTGACGCCCTCGGCGGCCAGCCAGGCGAGTTGATGGCCGATGATCGGGGTCCCCGTGCCGGGGATCTCGACCATCGGCTTGGGACGGTCGTCGGTGTACGGGCGCAGCCGCGACCCCTGGCCGCCGGCCAGGACGACGGCCTGCGTGGGGTGCGGATGGGCGTGGATGCCGGTCATGCGTACGACGATATGCCGTGGCACCGGTCGCCCGGCGACCGGTGCCACGGCAACGCCCGCGGGGGGCGGTCAGTGGTTCTGGGCGACGCCGGTGGCGAAGGACGTGTCACAGACGGGCCGGGAGAAGACCTGGGCCTGCTTCACGGAGCCGTACTTGGCGACCGCGGCCCGCCCGAGCGCACGCGCGATGTCGGCGCAGTGGCGGGCCAGCGAGGGGCGTCCCTCGCTGGCCTGCTGGAGGTGCGTGAGCGCGACGCCCGGGTTCTTCTCCTGGAGCTCGGTGAGCAGCCGGTCGCGGAGCACCTCGTGCGGGGCGCGCGCGGCCTTGGCCTGAGTGGAGGCGGTATGGGAGGAAGCGGTGAGCACCTGCGTCCGGTCGCTCGGCGCCGCCCACGGGACGCGGGTGACCGCGAGGGTCCCGGAGAGCACGAGAACGACGGGGAGGACGAAGGCGAGAGTTCTGCCGATGTGGCGGGCGGCCTGGTTCATGTCGCAGATGGTAGCGAGGGGTAATGATATGGCGACATTTAGTCACCCGGTTGAGCGACGCGACAGCGCGTGAGTGCGGTACTGATGTTGACGCACGGGGATCGAAAAGCGCGTTGTGCGTGGGTATTTATCGGCAGCGGGTGCGATGCGGATGTCCACTTGTGCAATGCGCTCCGCGAGGGCCCGGGGACGACCGGGCCCCGCACCGGTGGCGTTCGGTGCGGGGCCGTCGTCGTGTGCGGGCGGGGCTTCAGTCGCTGAGGCGCTCGCCCGAGGAGGTGGAGAAGACGTGCAGCTCGCCGGGGCGCGGCACCACGTGCAGGATCGAGCCCTTCTCCGGCACCCGGCGGCCGTTGACGCGCACCACGAGGTCCTTCTGCTCGGAGCCGACCTCGGCAGTGCCGTAGACGTAGCCGTCCGCGCCGAGCTCCTCGACCACGTTGACCGTGACGGCGAGGCCGGCCGGGGCGTCGTCGGCGGCCTTGGAGAGCGTCTTGGCGGTGGCGCCGTTCTGCTCGACCACGTCGAAGTGCTCCGGCCGCACGCCGACGGTGACCGTGCGGTCGCCGCGGTCGGCGGCGGCGGTCAGCGCCTGGCGCGAGACGGGCACGACGCTGTTGCCGAACTTCACGCCGCCGTCGGTGATCGGCACCTCGACGAGGTTCATGGCCGGCGAGCCGATGAAGCCGGCGACGAAGAGGTTGGCGGGGCGGTCGTACATGTTGCGCGGCGAGTCGACCTGCTGGAGCAGCCCGTCCTTGAGCACCGCGACCCGGTCGCCCATGGTCATGGCCTCGACCTGGTCGTGCGTGACGTAGACGGTGGTGATGCCGAGGCGGCGCTGGAGGCCCGCGATCTGGGTGCGGGTCTGCACCCGGAGCTTGGCGTCGAGGTTCGACAGCGGCTCGTCCATGAGGAACACCTGCGGCTCGCGCACGATCGCGCGCCCCATCGCCACCCGCTGCCGCTGTCCGCCGGACAGGGCCTTGGGCTTGCGCCCCAGGTACTCGGTGAGGTCCAGGATCCGCGCCGCGTCCTCGACCTTCTGCCGGATCTCCGTCTTGTTGACCCCGGCGATCTTCAGGGCGAAGCCCATGTTGTCGGCGACGGTCATGTGCGGGTACAGCGCGTAGTTCTGGAACACCATCGCGATGTCCCGGTCCTTGGGCGGCAGGTGCGTGACGTCGCGGTCGCCGATCCTGATGGAGCCGCCGTTGACGTCCTCCAGCCCCGCGAGCATCCGCAGCGAGGTGGACTTCCCGCAGCCGGAGGGGCCGACGAGAACGAGGAATTCACCGTCCTCGATGGCGATGTCGAGCTGATCGACGGCGGGCTTGTCGGACCCCGGGTAGATGCGGGTCGCCTTGTCGTACGTGACCGTGGCCATGGTGATGCGGTCCCTTCACCGGCAGGAACGTGCCGGACGATCCGAGTAAAAGGAGTGGTCCAGTCCAATTGGACGGGGTTGCGGGTGACGGTACCCGGGCGGGGGGCGGTTGTCAGCCCCCGGCGTTTGTGGCTGACGGAACAGGGCGCTGTGTAGAGTGGTGCCGCGTTCGCGGGCGAGGTCCCGCAACGGCTGCCGCCTTAGCTCAGTTGGCCAGAGCGTCGCTCTTGTAAAGCGAGGGTCGTCGGTTCGAATCCGACAGGCGGCTCAAGAAAAGCGCTGATCAGCGCAGCGACAAGGCCCTCCGGGAAGCTTCCCGGAGGGCCTTGTCCATGAGTGGAGCCGTCGGTCGGTTACTTACCGGCGGGCACCCTCACCCGCCGACCACTGCGGGGCCGTGCCCGCGTCGTCGTGGTGGGCCTGGACGGGTTCCACGGGGGAGTCCTGGTGGCCCGGCCACCAGGCCTTGTGGCCCAGCAGGGAGGTCACGGTCGGGACGAGCAGCATGGCCATCACGAAGGCCGTGAGGAGGATGCCGAAGGCGACCGCGAAGCCCATCTGCTGGAGCATGGAGTTCTCGGCGAGCATCAGGACGCCGAACGTGCCCGCGAGGATGATCGCCGCCGAGGTGATGGTCGGGGTGGACTGGGCGACCGCGGTGCGGATCGCCTCCTTCGGCGGCACGCCGCGGCGGACCTCCTCGCGGAGCCGGGCGACCATGAGGATGTTGTAGTCGGTGCCGATGGCGACCACGAAGAGGTAGACGATCACCGGCAGCATGAACAGCAGCCCGGTCTCGCCCTTGATGTCCTGGAAGAGCCAGACCGTCGCGCCGAGCGTGGCGCTGAAGCCGAGCGCGACCGCGATCATCAGATACACCGGGGCGACGAGGCTGCGCAGCAGCAGACCCAGGATGACCATGATGGCGAGACCGGCGACCGGGAAGACCAGCTTGTAGTCGTGGCTGACGGCCTTCTGGATGTCGGAGAGCACCGCGGAGGTGCCGCCGACGAGGGCCTCGGTGCCTTGCGGCGCGGAGGCGTGCGCGGTGTCGCGCAGGGTGCCGCCGGCCAGCTCGATGGACTTGTCCTCGGTGGGCCGGTACTTGAGCACGACCGCGTACTGGGCGACGGTCCCGTCCGGGTTGCCGACGGCGGGGGCCACCTGGCCGACGCCCTCGATGCCGGCCAGCTTGGTGCGGAAGGCGGCGAGGTCGGCCTGGTTCAGCTTGGCGCCGTCCTTGGACTTCAGGTACACCATGGCGGGGTCGGACTGGCCGGCGGAGAAGCCGCGCTGCATGTCCTTCATCGCCTGGACCGACTCGAGCTTCTGCGGCATCTGGCTGGAGGTGTCGAACTCGGCCTTGAAGCTGAACGCGCCGACGGCGAGGACGGCGAGGACCACGGTCGACAGGCACGCGACGATGCCGGGGCGACGGGCGACAAGGTTGCCGACGCCGTTGGCGAACCGGTTCTTCGGGGTCTTCTTCCACGCCTTGGACGGCCAGAAGGCCTTGGTGCCCAGCAGCGAGAACACGGCGGGGACGAGGGTGAGCGCGGCCACCAGCGTCACGGCGACGGAGATCGCGAGCGAGGGGCCCATCGCCCGCATCATGCCCATGGTGGAGAGCAGCAGGGCGAGGAAGGCGACGATGACGGCGCCGGCGGCGGAGGCGATGGTCTCGCCGACCTTGGCGACGGCGTCGGACAGCGCCTCCTTCGGCTCCTGGCCCTGCCGCAGGTGCTCGCGGTAGCGGAAGAGCAGGAAGAGGATGTAGTCGGTCCCGACGCCGAAGAGGACGACGATGAGGATCGCGGAGATGGAGGCGTCCGCCTTCAGCCCGCCGAGCTCGGCGGCGGTGCCGATGAGGCCGTTGGCGACCGCGGCGACCACGAGGATGATCAGGACCGGCAGGATCGCGATGAGCGGGCTGCGGAAGATGACGAGCAGCAGCACGATGATGAGGACCAGGGTCGCCATCATGATCATCGCGTCGGTGTCGCCGGAGGACTCCTGGGAGTCCAGCGCGCTGGCCGCCTGACCGGTGATGCCCATCTTCAGCTGGGTGCCGTTCAGCAGCGACTTGCCGTCGTTGCGCAGGTCCTTGACGGACTGGGGCAGCTTCTCGTCGAAGGCGTTCTTGGTGGTGGCGATGATGTTGGCCAGGGCCACCTCACCGTTGGGGGAGACGGCCTGGGGGCCGGTGACCACCTTGGCGATCTTCTCGCGGTGCTTGCCCTCGAGACCGGCCGACACCTTGATCACGTCGCTGCGGTCGGCGGCGGTGAGTTTGCCGCCGTCCTTGCGCTGGAAGACCACGATGGCGGCGGGCTGCTCGGTCTTGGGGAAGGCCTCCTCCTGGAGTTTGCCGACCCGGACCGACTCATAGTGCGAAGGGAGGAACTCCGTTTCATCGGTGGTGGACTTCAGCCCGGGCGCGAACACGGCCAGAAGGACGGCGGCTATGATCCAGCCCCCGATGGTGAGCCAGGGGCGGTGGACGGCGAACCGACCTACTCGTCGGAACATGGTGCTCCTTTAAAAGATTTAATCTTGCGCGGCCCGCCGACCTGTCGCGTGTTTGTGTGGCCGAGTGTTTGTACGGGCATGAACACGCTAGGCAGGGGGGTTGCTTGCGCACAACGGATTCAGGGGGAAATCGGTCCTGGGTCGGGGTACACCTCATCCGCCGGTAGGAGGGGCTCTCCCCCGTGAGGTAGAGAAGTTCCCGCCGACCGCCTTCGTCCGGATTACGCTGCCCCCATGACCGATGCCGCCGCTGTCGCCCCGGGGTCGTCCGATGACCCGGTGGACCCGAAGGATTACGCCGCCCGGATGGAGCGTGCCGCGCTGTCGGCCGCCGACGCCGGACTGGCCGGACTGATCGTCACACCAGGCCCGGATCTGGTGTGGCTGACCGGCTATCGACCGCCCACCACCGAGCGGCTGACGGTGCTGCTGCTGGCCCCGGGACGCCGGCCGCAGCTGCTGGTGCCCGCCCTGGAGCGACCCGACGCCGAACGCGCCCCGGGTGCCCGCGCGTTGGCGGTCAGCGGCTGGACGGACGGCGAGGACCCGTACGCGCTGATGGCCAAGCTCCTGGAGGCGAAGGGCCGTTACGGCGTCTCCGACAACGCCTGGGCGTTGCATCTGCTGGCTTTGCAGCGCAACCGCCCGGAGGTGGCGTACGGCGCCCTCACGGAGGTGCTGCCGATGCTGCGGGCGGTCAAGGACGCCTACGAGGTGGAGCGGCTCGCCGCGGCGGGAGCCGCCGCGGACGCCACGTACGAGCAGATCGTGGGCGTGCGCTTCGCCGGCCGCCGGGAGCACGAGGTGGCGGCGGACCTGGCGCGGTTGCTGCGTGAACACGGCCACAGTCAGGTCGATTTCACGATCGTCGGCTCCGGGCCGAACGGCGCCAACCCGCATCACGAGGCGGGGGAGCGGATGATCGAGGACGGCGACATGGTCGTCCTGGACTTCGGCGGGCTGAAGGACGGATACGGCTCGGACACCACCCGCACGGTCCATGTGGGGGAGCCGACGCGTGAGGAGCGCGCGGTGCACGACCTGGTGCGCGAGGCGCAGCAGGCGGCCTTCGAGGCGGTGCGGCCGGGGGTGGCGTGCCAGGAGATCGACCGCGTGGCGCGGCAGGTCATCCGGCGGGCCGGGTACGGCGAGTACTTCATCCACCGCACCGGGCACGGTATCGGGGTGACCACGCACGAGCCGCCGTATCTGGTCGAAGGGGAGCACCTGCCGCTGGTGCCGGGGATGTGTTTCTCGATCGAGCCGGGGATCTATCTGCCGGGCCGGTTCGGCGTCCGGATCGAGGACATCGTGACCTGCACGGATACGGGCGGCCGGCGGCTGAACAACACGGCGCGCGAGCTGCGCGTGGTGTCCTGACGGCTCCCCTCCGGCCGGGGGCCCGCCGCTACAGCGGGCGGTGCATGATGTGCAGCCCGGTGTACGTGCCGTCGGGCAGCCGGTAGCCCTCGGGGAGCGTGCCGATGACGGTGAAGCCGAGTGAGCGCCAGAGGGCGACGGCGCGGACGTTGGTCTGGACGACGGCGTTGAACTGCATGGCGCGGTAGCCCTCGGCGCGGGCCCATTCGATGGTGTACTCACCGAGCGCGCGGCCGATGCCGTGGCCCGTGTGCTCGGGGGCGACCATGTAGCTGGCGCTGGCGATGTGGGCGGCCGGGCCCATGTGGTTGGGGTTCATCTTGGCGGTGCCGAGGACGGTCCCCGCGTCGTCGACCGCCACGACCGTCCGGCCCGGCGCGGGCAGCATCCAGCACTCGCGGGCGAAGTCCTCGCCGATGTCGCGCGGAAACGTGAAGCTCTCGCCCGCCGAGGCCACGGTGCGGACGATGGGCCACATGGCGGGCCAATCGGCAGCCTCGGCGACTCTGATCTCCATGCGGCCCAGCATGACCGCTCGGGCGGGCGCGCGCGACCGGTTTTCCGCGCGCCCGGAGGGCCCGGTCGGTCCGGTGCGCTCATGGTCCTCGTCCCCATCTCGCGGGCTGCCGTGGCCCGTTGCACCGGCCGGTTATCGTCCTTCCCTGCACAGGCGGTTCAGAAGAGGGGGATGTGACGGGTGAGCGAGAAGGATTTGCTGGCGCGACGGTTCGAGGAGCACCGGCCCCATCTGCGGGCGGTGGCCTACCGGATGCTGGGCTCGCTCGGTGACGTGGACGACGCCGTCCAGGAGACCTGGCTCAAGCTGAGCCGTTCCGATGTCACCGGGGTGGAGAACCTGGGCGGTTGGCTGACCACGGTGACCGGCCGGGTGTGCCTGGACATGCTGCGCTCGCGCACCACACGGCGCGAGAGCCCGCTGCACGACGACGACGGGCAGATCCGTCTACCCGACCCGGTCGTCAGCGGTCCGGACGGCCTCGACCCCGAACAGGAGATACTCCTGGCCGACTCGGTCGGCATCGCCCTGCTGGTGGTCCTGGAGACCCTCGCTCCCGCCGAGCGGCTCGCCTTCGTCCTGCACGACATGTTCGCCGTGCCCTTCGACGAGATCGCCCCCGTACTGGGCCGCACGGCCGCCTCGACCAGGCAGCTCGCCAGCCGCGCCCGCCGCCGGGTCCAGGGCGCGGCGCCCGCTCCCGACACCGGTCTGGCCCACCGGCGCCGGATCGTGGACGCCTTCCTCGCCGCCGCGCGCGGCGGGGACTTCGACGCCCTCGTCTCCGTCCTCGATCCGGAGATCGTGGCACGCTCCGACGGCGGGACGCTGCGTCCGGGCGTGATCCGCCGCGGCGCGGCCGAGGTCGCCTCCCAGGCGATCACCTTCGCCCGCTTCGCGGAAGCCGCCCACCCGGCGCTCGTCAACGGCACCCCCGGTGTGGTCGCGGTGGCGGAGGGCCGGGCGATCTCGGTCATGGCGTTCACCGTCCAGGGCGACAGGATCACCACGCTCGACATCCTCACCGACCCCGAGCGGCTCGCGCGTATCGATCTGAGCGTGCTCGGCGGCTGATCCGGCCGACCTGCCGACGGCACGGCGGTGGGGGAGGGCCCCGGCGATAACGGGCCCTCCCGCCGCCGTGCCCGGGCGTCAGGCCCGGCGTCGGGCGACGGCGTCGGCGGCCCGGGTGGGGGCGCCCGCCGGTGTGCCGTGCTTGGGTGCCCGCGCGGTGACGAGGAGACCGCTGGAGACGGCGGCGAGCAGCATGATGCCCGAGCCCCAGCCGATCGCGACGTGGAAGCCGTGGACGACGCCTTCCTTGGTGACGGCATCCCGGACGGCGGGCGTCAGCGGGCCGTCGTCGGCGGCGGACTCCAGGTGCGCGGCGATGTAGCCGGCGCTGGTGGTGGTGGCGATGGTGTTGAGGAGCGCGGTCCCGACGGAGCCGCCGACCTGCTGGGCCGTGTTGACCGTGGCGGAGGTGACACCGGACTCGGTCGGCGCGACCCCCGCGGTGGCGGTGGCCATGACGGGCATGAAGATCAGGCCCATGCCGACCCCGACGAGGAGCTCGGCGGGCAGGACGTGCGAGACATAGGCGGGCTCGACGGTCAGGAAGGTCAGCAGGAACAGCCCGACGGCGGCCAGCAGCGCCCCGGGCACCATCAGGGTGCGCGGCGGCACATGGGTCATGAGCCGGGCCGAGATCTGGGTCGAGGTGAGGATGATCGTGGCGGTCAGCGGCAGGAACGCCATGCCGGTCCGGACGGGGGAGTAGCCGAGCACGACCTGGAGGTAGTACGTCATGAACAGGAACATCCCGAACATGGCCACGACGGCGAGTCCCATCGTCAGGAACGCACCGCCACGATTGCGGTCGCGAATGATGTGCGGGGGCAGCAGCGGGCTGCGGGCCCGGGTCTGCCACCAGGTGAAGACCGCCAGCAGCACCACTCCGCCGGCCAGCAGGGCGAGGACGAGCGGATCGCCCCAGCCGCGCGGCTCGGCCTCGCTGCAGCCGTAGACCACGGCGACGAGCCCCCCGCAGCCGAGCAGCACGCCGGGGATGTCCAGGCGCGGGCGGTGGGTGGGCCGGTGGTCGTACAGCAGCCACAGGGCCCCGGCCAGGGCGCCCAGCGCGATCGGGATGTTCACGTAGAGGCACCAGCGCCAGTCCAGGTACTCCGTCAGCAGGCCACCCGCGATCAGTCCGATCGCGGAGCCGCCGCCCGCGATGGCGCCGTAGATGCCGAAGGCCTTGCTGCGCTCCCGCACGTCCGTGAAGGTCGTGGTCAGGAGGGAGAGTGCGGAGGGTGCCAGCAGCGCGGCGAAGACGCCCTGCAGGGCGCGGGCGGCGAACAGCAGCGTTGAGGTGTGGGCGGCGCCGCCCAGCGCGGACGCCGCCGCGAAGCCGACCAGCCCGACCGTGAAGGTGCGTTTCCGGCCGACCAGGTCCGCGACCTTGCCGCCGAGGAGCAGCAGACCGCCGAAGGCGAGGGTGTAGGCGGTGATCACCCATTGGCGGTCGCCGTCGGACATGTGGAGGTCGCGCTGGGCGGAGGGGAGGGCGATGTTCACGACCGTCGCGTCGAGGACCACCATCAGCTGGGCGAGCGCGATGACGACCAGGCCCCACCAGCGGCGGCGGGAATCGGGCCGCTCGGCCGCCGCCGGCGCGCCGCCCGGACCGCCCGGGGCCCCCGGACTCGTCGGGCTCGTCGGACTCGAACTCATCGGAACCTGCCTTTCGCGGCCGGTTTCCGACGGCCGACGACGGCGTCTGATGCGCCCGTCCAGCCTAGGTGCGATGGCGTGGGGCCGCTTCTCGGGGCAGGCGGGCTGTGCGGGCCCTAGGGGACGAGGACGACCTTGCCCATCGTGGCGCGCGAGGTCAGTGCCACGTGCGCGGCGGCGGCGTCGGCGAGCGGGAAGCGGTGCACGGTGGGGACGACATTGCCCGCCGCGGCCTGGGCCAGCGACTCCTCCTCCAGCCTGCGCAGCCCCACCTGCCCGCCCCCGAACCGGGCCAGCATCGGCGGACCGAGGACCGTCCGCGAGGTGAGGGACCGCTCGGCGAGCTCCTCGGGGTCGAGGGTGAGCGGGGCGCCGGAGGACCAGCCGAGGACGAGGTGTGTGCCGCCGGGGCCGAGCAGATCGACGGCGGCACGGGCGGCGGGGCCGCCCACGGAGTCGAGGACGACCGTGGCGGCGCGCCCGCCGAGGGCGGTCCGGGCCGCCGCGGCCCAGTCGTCGGCGGTGTAGTCGAAGGCGAGGTCCGCGCCCAGTTCGCGCACCCGCCGGACCTTGGCCGGGCCGCCCGCGAGGCCGACGACCGTCGCGCCCGCGTTCTTGGCGTACTGCGTGAGCAGCGAGCCGACGCCCCCGGCCGCCGCCGTCACGATCACGACGTCCTCGCCGGTCAGCTCCGTGAAGCCGAGGGCACCGAGGGCGGTGCGGCCGGTGCCGATCATGGCGATGGCCTGGTCCTCGCGCAGCCCTGCCGGTATCTCGTGCAGCTTCTCCGCGTCGATGACGGCCAGCTCGGCGTAGCCGCCGGGGTCGGTGCCGAGGTGCCCGACGACACGGCGGCCGAGCCAGCGGGGGTCGGTGCCCGCACCGAGGGCGTCGACGGTGCCCGCGATCTCACGGCCGGGGACGGTGGGCAGCTCGGGGAGCGGGTACGGGCCGTTCGGGTCGCCGGCGCGCAGGGTGGTGTCGACGAGGTGCACACCGGCGGCGGCGACGGCGATCCGGACCTGACCGGGGCCGGGCTCGGGGTCGTCGGTCCTCTCGTAGGTGAGGTTCTCGGCGGGGCCGAAGGCGTGCAACCGGACGGCGTGCATGGGGTCTCCTCGAACGGTGTTCCGTGGACTCCTTGAGTCTTCAATCTCGACCATGGTTGAGGTCAAGGGGTGTGGCGGTGCGTGCCGAAAGGCGTTGTCAGTGCGGTGTGCCACGGTGGCGTCATGACGACGCGCGGCAGGCAGCAGGCAGGCAAGGCACAGCCGACGGCCCGGCTCCCGGAGGTACGGCTGCCGCCGCTGCGGCCGTGGGCGGAGGCGGAGCTGGAGCGGGAGGGCGATTACGAGGGCGTCGATTTCACCGAGGTCGATCTCGCCGGTCAGACCGGCTCCGGTGCCCGATTCATGGACTGCGGGATCTCGCGCTGCGCGCTGGACGAGACGCGGCTGGTCCGGGCCCGGCTCCTGGACTGCGTGCTCGACGGGGTACGCGGGGTGGGCACGGATCTGGCGGAGGCGACGCTGCGCGACGTGGAGGTACGGGACGCGCGCCTCGGCGGCACCCAGCTGCACGGTGCGGTGCTGGAGCGGGTCCTGGTGCGCGGCGGCAAGATCGACTACCTGAATCTGCGCACGGCCCGGCTCAAGGACGTCACCTTCGAGGGCTGTGTGCTCTCCGAGGCCGACTTCGGCGGGGCACGGCTGGAGCGGGTCGTCTTCCGGGACTGCGTGCTGCGCCGCGTCGACTTCACCGCCGTGCGGATGAAGGACGTGGATCTACGGACGGTCGCCGAGCTGGACATCGCCCGGGGGATCGAACAGCTGGCGGGCGCGGTGATCAGCCCGTCCCAACTCCTGGACCTGGCCCCCGCGTTCGCCGCCCAGATCGGCGTACGGGTCGCCGGCCGCGAGCTGTGACGTACGCACCTCCGCTGCGCGGCGGTGTCCTCAATCGCCGGACGGGCTGGTTGTGGCTGAGCCCGGCCGACATCAGCCCGTGTGGGCTCGGATGCGACTGAGCTCAGCCACATCAAGCCCGTCCGGCGTTTGAGGACGCGCCCGCAGGGCGCTCGCCGCCGCAGGCGGCAAAGACGGCCCGCAGGGCGCCCGCCCGCCGCAGGCGCAACGCGCCCCGCGATGTCAGACCCGCGGGAACCGGCTCTGCAGGTTCCATACGACCGGGTTGTCGGCAAGACCCTCGTGCATGTCGGAGAGGTCCGCGATCAGATCGTGGAGGAAGTCCCGCGCCTCGCGGCGCAGTGCCCGGTGGTTGAAGCTGAGCGGGGGCTCGTCCGCCGGCTGCCAGTCGGCGGTGACCTCCACCCAGCCGAAGCGGCGCTCGAACATCAGCCGGTCGGTCGACTCCGTGAAGTCCAGCTCCGCGTACTGCGGGATCGACGCGCGGTTGCCCCGGGGGTCGCGGTCGACCTGCTCCAGGACGTCGCAGAGCGCCCACGCGAAGTCCAGCACGGGAACCCATCCCCAGCCTGTGGACAGCTCCCGGTCCGTCTTCACGTCGGCGAGATAGACGTCACCGCAGAAGAGGTCGTGCCGCAGCGCCCGCACATCCGCCGTGCGGTAGTCCGTCTGCGGCGGGTCGGGGAAGCGGTTCGAAAGCGAATAGCCGAGGTCGATCACGCCTCGATGGTGTCACGGGCGTCGGCCGGGTGCGTAAACGCGCCTGCCCGTGCCCCCGCCACTGTCAGTGGCGAGGACACGGGCCGGTCACCGGAGGCTGATCACCGCGTGGGTGTGAGCACTGCGGGTGCGGTGATCACTTCCGGGACGTCCGCCGTGCCGTGTCCCGGGCCGGGGCCCGGTCACGTCACGAGGGGGTCACTTCACGTTGATGGCGGTCCAGGCGGCGGCGACCGTCTTGTACTCCGTGCTGGTGGAGCCGTAGAGGTCCGCGGTGGCCTTCAGGGTGCCGGCGCGGGCCGCCTTGTAGTTGGTGGTGGAGGTGAAGTACGTGGTCAGGGCCTTGTACCAGATCTTGGTGGCCTTGTCCCGGCCGATGCCGGTGACCTTGGAGTTGTTGTAGGTGGGGCTGTTGTAGCTCACACCGTTGATGGTCTTCGCGCCGCTGCCCTCGGACAGCAGGTAGAAGAAGTGGTTGGCCGGGCCCGACGAGTAGTGGACGTCGGAGTTGCCGAGGCTCGAGGACCAGTAGTCCTTCGAGGCGCCGTCCTTGCTCGGCTTGTCCATGTAGCGCAGCGGGGTGCCGTCGCCGTTGATGTCGATCTTCTCGCCGATGAGGTAGTCACCCGGGTCCGAGGAGTTCTTGGCATAGAACTCCGAGGCGGCGCCGAAGATGTCGCTGGTCGCCTCGTTGAGACCACCGGACTCGCCGCTGTAGTTCAGCCCGGCGGTGGCCGAGGTGACGCCGTGCGTCATCTCGTGGGCGGCCACGTCGAGGGAGGTCAGCGGGTTGGCGTTGTTCTCGCCGTCGCCGTAGGTCATGCAGAAGCAGTCGTCGTCCCAGAAGGCGTTGACGTAGCCGTTGCCGTAGTGGACGCGGGAGTAGGCGCCGACACCGTCGCCCTTGATGCCGCTGCGGCCCAGGACGTTCTTGTAGAAGTCCCAGGTGACCGCCGCGCCGTAGTGCGCGTCGACGGCGGCGGCCTGGCGGGCGGCGCCCCAGACGTCGCTGGAGTTGGTGAAGAGCGTGCCCGTGCCGGACGTGCCCTGCTTCAGGTCGTACGTCTTGTGGCCGCCGCGCTCACCGTCGGTGAGGGAGTAGCCGGAGGACGTCTTGGTGGTGGTCACCGGGACCGTGCCGCTGTAGGTGCTGGTGCCGCTGCCGGTCTCGATGGCCTCGCGCTGGAACAGCGTCTTGCCGCTGGCCGCGTCGGTCACCACGTGCAGCTTGCTGGGGGTGCCGTCCTTCTGGACGCCCTTGACGACGGTCTCGTAGGCGAGGACGGCCTTGCCGCCCGCCGCCCAGACGACCTTGCGCGGGGCCTGGCCGTCGGCCTTGGCGGTCTTCTCCGCGGCGGCCACACCGAGCGCCTTCTGCTTCGCCGCGGCGGGCGCGAGGGAAGCGGACGTCGTGGGCACGGATATGTCGGCCTCGGTCGCCTTGGTGACGCTGCGCGAGCCGCCCTTCGCCTGGTGCACGACCAGGTCGCCGCCGAGCACCGGCAGGCCGTCGTAGGTGCGCTCGTAGCGCGTATGCACCGTGCCGTTCGCGTCCTTGACGACGTCCCGGACGACCAGCTTCTCCTTGCCACCGAGGCCCAGCTTGGCAGCGGTGGAGGAGGCTCCCGCCTGCGCGTCCTTGAGCGCGGACACCCGCTGACCGGCGGAGAGCGCCAGCGCCGTGGCGCCGTTCTCGCGGTCGGCCGCGGCGGTCGCGGAGCCGGTCTGGACGCCGACGGCGACCATGGCGGCGGAGGCGACCAGCGCTGCGGCGCGCAGGGTGTGCTTGCGGGAGGTGGAGGTGATGAGTCTCAACTCTGCTCCTAATGCATGGCCGCGAACGCGCGGCCGAATGAGGGGGGTTCGGGCAGCCGGTGGGGACCGCCCGTTTGGTGCAGGAGTGGTGCAAGAGCGAATTGAGGAGAGAGTGCCATCACTTCCCTGTCATTGACAGGGGCGCAACAAGGATTTGATCTAGCGTTTTCTTAACAGCGGTTGATTGGATCCGCTATGCGGTGAACTGCGCCCGATTGGTCTGCACTTGACGGCCTACCGGAGCGTTCAACTGAGCAACCGCTGTTCCTTCGCCACCGCCACGGCGCCCGCGCGCGTGTCGACGCCGAGCTTGTCGTAGATCCGACCCAAATGCGTCTTCACCGTGGCCTCGCTGATGAACAGCGCCCGCGCGATCTCGCGATTGCCCAGCCCGCGGGCGAGTTGACCGAGGATGTCGCGCTCCCGCTCGGTGAGCGCGGGCCGCCCCGCACCGCGCATCCGGGCCATGACGCGGCCCGCGACGGGCGGCGACAGCGCGGTGCGTCCTTCGGCGGCTGCCCGGATCGCGGAGAACAACTCCTCCGGCCGCTCGGCCTTCAGCAGATAGCCGGTCGCCCCGGCGTCGATGGCGCGGGTGATGTCGGCGTCGGTGTCGTAGGTGGTGAGGACGAGAACGTACGGGCCCTGCATGCCCTTTGCGCCGGTGCCGGCCGCTGCCTCCGTGGCCGCCTTGGCGTCCGCGACGATGCGGCGGGTCGCCTCGATCCCGTCCATGCCGGGGCCGAGTTGAAGATCCATCAGCACCACGTCGGGCCGCAGCCGTGCCGCCAGCGCGACCGCCTCCTCACCGCCGCCCGCCTCCCCGACGACCTCGATGCCGGGTGCGCTGCCCAGCAGTGCGAGCAGCCCGGCCCGTACCACGGCGTGGTCGTCACAGAGCAGGATGCGGACGGGGGCCGGTCCGGAGGGATCGGTCGGGGTCACGGGTTCTCCAGGGGGACGGACGCGGACAGCACGGTGCCCTCGCCGGGCACCGATTCGATCGTCAGGGTGCCGCCGAGCTGTCGGACACGGGCGCGCATCGCGGGCAGCCCGTGGCCGCGCGCCCCGCCGGGCGCCCCGCCGGACGCCGTGGCGGCGCCGGGGTCGAAGCCGCGCCCGTCGTCGGCGACGTCCAGGACCACCTGGTCGCCGAGATAGCTGAGGGTCAGCGCGACCGTCGTCGCGGCGGCGTGTTCGGTCACGTTCGCCAGCGCGCCCTGGGCGATGCGCAGCAGGGCCGACCGCACCCGGTCGGGCAGCGGAACGGGGACGCCCTCGACGTGGAAGCGCACGGAGACGGTGGCCGACTCCGGCGCGGCGAGCGCCCGCAGCGCGTCCTCCAGCCCCGCGCCCCCGTCGAACTGCGGCGGCGCCAGATCGTGTACGAACCGCCGCGCTTCGGCCAGCCCGCGGGCGGCGATGTCCGCCGCCGTACGAACATGCCGACGCGCCGCCTCCGCATCCGAATCCCAGGTGCGGTCCGCTGCTTGGAGCAGCATCTGCTGGCTGGACAGGCCCTGGGCCAAGGTGTCGTGGATCTCCATGGAGAGCCGCTGCCGCTCGGCGAGCGTGCCCTCGCGCCGTTCGGTGGCGGCGAGTTCGCGCCGCGTACGGAGCAGATCGTCGATCAGCGCGCGCTGCCGAGCCGCCTGGCGCTGCGTGTGGACGAAGACGGCGGTGGCGATCGCGGCGACGGCGGGCGGGGCGATCACGAGATTGGGGTCGAAGCCCTCGGCGAGGCGCAGCTGCGCGGCGACCACCAGGGTGGTGAGCAGGGCGACCAGCACGAGCGAGGCGCGGGCGGGGAGGGTGCGCAGGCCCGTATAGAAGAGGGGAACCGCGCACCACGCGAAGCTCGGCGCGAGGACGACCAGCACGACCCAGGAGGCGACGACGGCGCCCAGCCAGGTGAACCGCCGGCCGGTGCCGGGTGCCCCCTGTACGGGCCCGAGCACGGGCCCGAGTACATAGAGGAGGGCGAGGGCCACGCTGAACGCGATGATCCAGGGGGTGCGGGGTTCGCCGGGGTGGCGGATGAGGAAGCGGACGAGGGACGCGCCGAGGAGAAGGAAGAAGGCCGCGTGCATGACGGCTTCCAGCCAGGGGGCGTCCGGATCGGGCGCGGTGGGCTGGTGCTGCACGCTTCTCCTTGCCGTCGGGTTTTCGCCTGTGGGCAGGCCTCAGTTTGCCCCGGTGCGGCGTCGTTTCCCGCCTTCGGCGGGTGGTGGGGGTTCGGGCCGTCGGCGTCGCCGGGCGTTGGTTGTGGGGCGGGCCCGTGCCGCTCCGGTGGGTCGCGGGGCTGCTTCGCTTTACGCCCCGCGACCCACCTGCGCGTCCCGGGCCCTTGCGTCCGTGGGCCCGCGGCGCCTCCGCCCCTGGGTGGGGAAGAGTCAGGCACTCGGAACACCCGGCCCGCGGGACGGCGTCAGCCTCAGCGGCCTGATGGCCAGAAACACTTCTAACCCGCGCGGAGCGCACCCCGCATCGGCCGATCGGTTGACACCGGGGGCAGCCGGGACGGCGATGTGCGGAGGGCATGGCGGCTCAAGGATGAAGGCACGGTTCATCTCACGAGGAGCGCATGATGCAGATCCCCACCCTGTCCAAGCGGGCCCGCGTACTCACCGGCGCCGCGGCTGCCGCCGCCGTCGCGGCCGGTGCGTTCGGTGCCGTTTCCGCGACCGCTTCGCCCGCCGCCGGGCAGCAGACCCCGGTGCGCGCTGTCGCCGGCAAGAGCCTCAACCAGTCGACGCACCTGTCACTGGCCGCCGCCACCGAGGCCGCGCAGGGCGCGCTCGCCGCCGCGCAGAAGGAGGGGCAGAAGGTCTCGGTCGCCGTCATCGACCGCAACGGCAATACGCTCGTCACGCTGCGGGGCGACGGCGCGGGCCCGCAGTCGTACGAGTCCGCCGTGCGCAAGGGCTTCACCGCGGTGTCGTGGAACGCGCCCACCTCGGAGCTGGTCAAGCGGCTCCAGAGCGCGCCGAACCTCAAGGACATCCCCGGCACGCTGTTCCTGCCGGGCGGCGCCCCGGTGCAGGCACAGGGCGCGCCGGTCGCGGGCATCGGAGTCGCGGGGGCACCGAGCGGTGACCTGGACGAGAAGTTCGCCCAGGCGGGCGTCGCCGCACTGGGCTGATCCGCCGCGGCTACGGGCGGCAGCCGGTCGCCGCCGCCCGTGCGCTGATCGCGGAGAGCGGCGCGGACCTCGGGCTGTTCGGTGAGATCGACCGGCTCCGGTGACGCCGGCTACTTCGGTTCGTCGGTCGGCCGGTTGCCCAGCTGATCATTGAGCTTCTGCTGGGCCGTGTCCGTCTGGCTCTGGTACTTGTTCTGCGTCCTGGCGTCGAACGCGTCACCGGCCTTCTCGACGCCTTGGCGTGCCTGGTCCGGGTGCCCCTTGATCAGACCTTTGAGCTTGTCGAGCATGGACATGGTGGTCCTCCTCGTGGGATGTCTGACGTACCTCAGCATCTCCGCATTCGGCCCGGCCCGCATCCGCGGGGGAGGGCGCGCGGAGGCCCTCGGGCGGCGTGCGGAAGCCCCGGCTCAGGGTTTCCTGACGGGCACCGCCACGCCCAGCTCGGGGGTGACCGTGAACCGGGCGGCCGCGCAGTCCTCGGTGGCGGGGACGGCGACCACGGGCTCGTCGAGCCGCCCGCCGACGGCGACACCGGTGATCGTGCGGCGGTGGCACTGCTTGCCCAGTTCCGTGCCGGGCAGCTTGTCCGCGGTGGCTCGCAGATGGATCTCCACCGGTACGGGCTGCTTGACCTGCGGCGACTTCTCCGGCGGCGGGTTGGCCGCCCAGGCGTAGACGACGAGGCAGGCCGCGGTGAGGACGCCGGTGCGCAGCAGTGTGCGGATCAGGGCGCGGTAGAGCTGCTGGGACTGCCAGGCGTTGGCCCGAGTGAGACAGAGAGTGACGGCGTGTTCCAGGGCGGCGACCTGCTCCTGGGCCTCGGTGTCCGTCGGGGTGTGCGCCGCCCGCGCGCGGGCGCTCTCCAGCTTCCGGCGGATGTCGGCGGTGCCCTCGAAGGGCACGGCCTCGGTGGAGCTGGCCTCCTTGAGCAGTTGCAGCAGCGCGTCGTAGGAGAGGTGGCTGCGGCCGGCGGCCAGCAGCGGCTGTGTGCTGCCGCGGCGTCTGATCGCGGGTATCTCGTGGTTGACGAAGATGTCGGTCCAGGTCAGGTCGGGTGTGATCAGCACATGAGCGGCTCGCACGATCATCCAGCCGGTGCCGAGGAGGGCGACGAACACGGCTCCCAGTGCCAGCGGCAGCCGCCAGGGTTCCTCGGTGCCCAGCCCGCCCAGCGACCCCAGCTGCAGCCCGGCCACGAGCACCGTACCGACGGCGGCGAACGCCGTGGTCAGCCAGCGGGCGGCCTCGCGGATCGAGGTACCGCGGTCGGGCGTGGTCTCTGTGACAGGGGGTGTGCCCTGGGGCAGCGACACCTGGCCTCTTCTCTCCAGCGCAGTGTTCAACAGGCTCAATTACCGTACGGGGAAGGTGTTCTGGCGCAGTTCGAGGATGTGCCCACCCTTTGGCGGGTATCCAACTTGCAGCATCTTCGCTCCACAGATGTACTACATCTTGATGGACAAGTTGCGGCACACTGGGGCGGGCGCACCCGAGGCATGAGGAGAGACATATGACCAAGGTCAGCTTGAGTGAGGCTCGGATCGTCACGATGCGTGAGCTGTCGCAGCGGACGTCCCAGGTGGTCCAGGAGATCTGCCAATCGGGTCAGCCTGCGCTCATCACTCGGCACGGCAAGTTCCTCGCCGCGATCGCCCCACTGGAGGACGTCACCATCGACGCGGCGATCCAAAGCATCGCCGGACGTGCGCCGTTGCCCGATGACGACGGCAATCAGACCTTGCTGGATCCGGATACCGCCCGCCGTCACCTGGGATTGACGCCTTGAGAGTACGCCTGAGGCGTGCGGGGCGCTGCGCTATAAAAGAGCGGTGCAGCGACCCTACTTACTCAGCATCAATGCCTGCGAGGATCTCTATGGTTGCGGCCGAGTGCTCGTAGAAAGCCTGTTTGACGTCATTCAGCACGGGTTGACGATCCCACCGGATCCGGAGGACGAGGACGAGGGCGGCAAGCCGCCGCCCTGCTACTACTGGCGCCGTGGGTTGCTGAAGGAGCACCGGGCGAAGCTCACCGAGGCGCTGAGGTCCGGTCAGGACGAAGAGCCCTCGTACGGCGACGAGCAGGCGTGGAACTACGTCATCGTCTTCCGCAAGGCGACGGCCGCGGAGTGCATCACCGGCCGTATGCGGCTCAAGGACGAGCCCGTCGTGGTGGAACGTTTTCTGGACAGCGCGCGCATCGGTTCCGAGGTGCTGTCGCTCGTCCTGCGGCAGTAGCCGCCCCCGGCGCTAGAGGATCGTGTGCCGCTCGGCCCGGTCCAGGGTGTCCATGAAGCGCTGGAAGCTCTCGGCGGACTCCGCGCTGCCGGCCGTCACCGTGAACTCCTCGGGCGACATGAACGCCGCCAGCCGTTCCCGTGTCTCGGGGTCCAGCGCATCCCACGCCGCTCTATCCAGACGTGACTGCGCCGCAGTTTCCGCACTGCCAGTTTCCATTGTTGAGTTGCCTCATGTCTGCAGATTCACATGCGGGACAGGTCATGTGCGTCTCCCGAGCGATGATGTCAGCCGGTTGCCGACACCGGTAGTGGCCGTTCACCCATGAACAGTCGGGCGTTCCGCGCCCCCCCGGCGGCTCTCGATGGTACGGGCCGGGCGGCGCACGGCAATAGAGGAAATGCGCCGGATGGACGCACCCGGGGGCGCGGTGGGGACACGGCCGCGAAGGGGTATGAAGAGAGGGTCACCCACGGTGGGTGACCCTCTCCCGGGCCTGTCCGGCGGACCTTCGAGGACTCCCGACACCCGGCACGACGCTCGCCGCGTTGCCGAAAGTGACCCGAGTGCGACCGGTACGAGGGCGATCCTCGGTCTTGCGGGCGCACGCCCCACCGGCTAGCGCTGGGAGGTGCGCGCCGCTCGCTGATCCACGAAGATCCGCCGGTCAGGCCCTGGGTTCAGCCGCTCGGCGGCCGCGCGCTAGGGCGATGTCAGACGTTGACGCCGAAGTCCGAGGCGATGCCCGCGAGGCCCGAGGCGTAGCCCTGGCCGACCGCGCGGAACTTCCACTCCGCGCCGTTGCGGTAGAGCTCGCCGAAGACCATGGCGGTCTCGGTGGCCGCGTCCTCGCTCAGGTCGTAGCGGGCCACCTCGGCGCCGCCGGCCTGGTTGAGGATGCGGATGTAGGCGTTGCGCACCTGGCCGAAGTTCTGGCTGCGGGACTCGGCGTCGTAGATGGAGACCGGGAAGACGATCTTCTCGACGTCGGCCGGCAGGGCCGCCAGGTTGACGTTGATCTGCTCGTCGTCGCCCTCGCCCACGCCGGTGGTGTTGTCACCGGTGTGCACGATGGACTGGTCCGGGGTGGACTTGTTGTTGAAGAACACGAAGTGGGCGTCGGAGTAGACCTTGCCCGTCGGGTTCACCGCGATGGCGCTCGCGTCGAGGTCGAAGTCCGTGCCGGTGGTGGTGCGGACGTCCCAGCCGAGGCCGACCGTGACGGCCGTCAGGCCCGGGGCCTCCTTGGTGAGGGAGACGTTGCCGCCCTTGGACAGGCTTACAGCCATGGGAAAGGTCCCTTTCTATCGATTCGTCGGGCCTCGTGAGGTACGAACGAAGGTCCGCGCACGAAGCTACCGTCACCCCGGATAACGCGAGGAGGGGACCGAAGGGTTCCAGCCCTCTTTACTTTCTTTGCCAATTCCTGATGCGGGTGTCGTGAGGGCGGGCGCAAAACGAGGTGACGCACCCGGCCCCGGCACGGGATCATGGGTGTCATGTCCGGTCCACACGTCATCCGCGGTTCGGTCTCCCTGCCGGAGGCCGAGCTGATGTGGCGTTTCTCGCGCTCCTCCGGCCCGGGGGGCCAGCACGTCAACACCAGCGACAGCCAGGTCGAGCTGAGGTTCGACCTCGCCCGCACCGAGGCGCTGCCGCCGGTGTGGAAGGAGCGGGCGCTGGCCCGGCTGGAGAGTCGGCTGGTCGGCGGGGTCGTCACGGTGCGGGCCTCGGAGCACCGCTCGCAGTGGCGCAACCGTGAGACGGCCGCCGTGCGGCTCGCCGCGCTGCTGGCCGAGGCGACCGCGCCGCCGCCCCGGCCCCGGCGCGCGACGAAGATCCCGCGCGGCATCAACGAGCGCCGACTGCGGAACAAGAAGCAGCGGGGCGACACCAAGCGCGGCCGCTCCGGACGCGACTGGTCCTGAGCGCCGCGCCGGGCGGGGGCCGGTCCGGGCCGGTGTCCGGTCCCGGTCGGTGTCCGGTTCAGGCCACGGCCCGGTCCGGGCCGGCGTCCGTTCAGGCCGGCGTCCAGTTCAGGCCAGCGTCCGGTACCGGCCCCGGAAGTACGTCAGCGGCCCGGCCTCCGCCGAGGTCGGGGCCGCGGCCGTCAGCACCCGGCCGATGACCAGCGTGTGGTCCCCGGCCACGACCCGCTGCTCGGTCCGGCACTCCAGCACCGCCAGCGCGCCCCCGACCAGCGGCGCGCCCGAGGCTTCCCCGCGCGTGTACGCGATGTCCTCGAAGAGCAGCCGGTCGCTGATGCGCCCCTTCATGGCGAAACGTCCCGCGACGTGCCGCTGGCTCTCGGCGAGTACGGACACCGCCCACAGCGGCTGCTCCGCCAGCAGGTCGTCCATCCGGGAGCCGTTGCGGACGCTCACCATGACCAGCGGCGGGTCGAGGGAGACGGACAGGAAGGCCGTCGCCGTCATGCCGACGTCCTCGCCGCGTGGGCCGTCCTCCGGGTCGTGCGCGGTCACCAGCACCACGCCGGCGGCGAGGCGGGCGAGGGCGGCACGGAATTCGTCGGCGCTCACCCCATCAGGATGGGCTATGGCGGTCTCGAGGGCCGTAGTCGTCTGCAACACGCTCCGCACGCTAGTCGTCCTCTCGGCCGTGCCGCATCGGACCGGGGAACCAGTCCGCGCCGATCGGGGGTCCTAGGTCGTGAGGGTTCCGTATTTGCGTTCAGGAAGCATAAGAACGCCTTCGAACGCCAGTAGTAGGACTTCATCGCCCTCTGTGACATGGGTCACAGAGGGCGGTTATTGTTGACCCTGTGTACCGAGTGGTCAGCTCGCTGTGATTCAGTGGCCGGGGTAAGCGGACGACAAGAAGCCTGGAGTTGCTGTCGGGGTCTCGGGGGAGAGCGAGCTATGGAGACCGAGTCGGAGCCGTATGTCCGCCTGGCGACCTTGAGGCAGTTGCATCAAGTGGTCGCTGATCTGAACACCGCGCGCAGCCTCGCGGACACGTTGCAGACCGTGGCGGACGGCATCATCGCCGGGCTCGGCTACGAGCTCTCGGCCGTCAATCTCGTACGCCCCGACGGGGACCTCGTGGTGGCCGCCGTCGCGGGCAGCGCCGGAGCGGAGGCCCTGATGGCGGGCCGGGTCGGCTCGCGGGTGTCCTGGGAGCGCCGGCTCGCGATGGGCGACCAGTGGGGCGATCTGCGCTTCATCCCGTACACCGAGGGCTGGGTCCTCGACGACGACGACGTCCCGCAGTGGCACACCACCGGACCCGCCCCGCGCTTCGCCGACGAGTGGCACCCCATGGACCGCCTCTTCGCCCCGATGTACACCGCGGGGGCCTCGGGCGGCGAGCTGCTTGGGGTCATCTCGGTCGACAAACCGCGCAACGGTCGCCGCCCCGGCGCATGGGGGCGCGAAGCGCTCCAGATGTATGCCTTCCAAGCCGCGATTGCGATCAGTAACGCTCGTCTACGCGCAAACATGCAGCGCGCCCTGGTCAGACTGGAACGCGAACAGCAGGCGCTCCGCGCCAGTGAGGAAAGCTTCCGCCAGGCCTTCGAGTACGCCCCCAGCGGCATGGCCATCGCCGAGATGGGCGGCGACCAGCACGGCCGGCTGCACCGCACCAACGACGCCCTGTGCCGGCTGCTCGGCCGGTCCGCCTCGCAGATGCGCCGCTACTCCTTCTCCGACCTCGTGCACCCCGAGGACGTCGGCACCCTGCTGCGCACCTCCGCCGAGGGCGGCCGGGCCGAGCTGCGCCTCGGCCGCCGCGACGGCACCTACGTCTGGGTCTCGCTGCGCAATTCCGTGGTGGCCGACGCCGCCGACGGGCCGCGCTTCCTGCTCACCCACGTCGAGGACATCGAGGAGCGCAAGCGCCACGAGCTGCAGCTCGCCCACCGCGCCAGCCACGACTCGCTGACCGGGCTGCCCAACAGCGCCGAGCTGAGAGCCCGCCTCGGCAGCCGGCTCTGCGACCGCCCGGCGGGCAGCGAGACCCACGCGGCGGCGGCCGTCGGGCCGTACGGGTGTCTCGACGGCTTCGCCGAGGTCGAGAGCGCCGCCTACGGGCACGGCTTCGGTACCGACGTCGGCCCGGACTACGCGCCGGAGCGCGGCGCCGAGCCCGCCCCCGACGAGTACCGCGGCGGGCCGGAGACGGGCTACGACCACCACGTGCACACCATCGCGCCCGACGAGGAGACCGACGACGGCATCAAGGGCCTGGCCGTCCTCTTCTGCGACCTCGACGGCTTCAAGTCGATCAACGACCGGTTCGGCCACCACACCGGCGACGCCGTGCTGATCGAGGTCGCCCGCCGGCTGAGCAACGGCGTGCGCGACGGTGACACGGTGGCCCGTCTCGGCGGCGACGAGTTCGTCGTCCTCGCCGACGGGCTGGGGCTGGCGGACGCGGAGGATCTGGCCGTCCGGCTGCGTAATGCCATCATTCCGCCCATAAGGGTGGAAGGCCGGGCGGTTCGGGTCGGGGCCAGTTTCGGCATCGGCTGGGCCGCGTGCGGAATGTCCGCCGAGGAAGTCCTCGCCTCCGCCGACCAGCGGATGTACGTCGAGAAGCGGTCCCGGTCGAAGGCCGGGCGGCGCGCCTGCTGAGGTCCAGACCACGGCGTGCTGTCCCCCGATCGGGGTAGGCTGCGCCGATGCGGCACCGACGCCGACCGTGAATCGATCATGAATTTTGGCCATCCGAACCCGCGGTAGCCGGCCGGGCCGCCCCGGCCTCCACGGCCGCGGGTTCAGGCGCGTACGCAGGTGGGCGCCGATGGGCAACACCATGTTGGGAGTGACAGGGGATGACGGCGGGTAATAACGGCCAGGGCACGCCGGAGGGCGACGACCCGTTCGGCTACCTGTACCGCTCGGAAGGCGGCGACGGGAGCACCGACGGCGGTCAGCCGGCGCACCAGCCCGGCGTCCCCCGTACGTCGTACAACCAGGTCCGCCCGGTCGGCTCGCGCCAGTACGGCCAGCAGCCCCAGCAGCAGGTCACCTACGGCCAGCAGGCCCCGGGCACCGGCCCCGCCCCGCACTACGCCGCCCCCGAGACCCTCCCCGGCGGCGCCCCCCAGCACCCCGCCCCGGGCGGGCGCGGCGGCACCCGGCCCAAGCGGCGCGGGCCGCTCATCGCCGCCGTGGCCGTCGTCGCGGTCGTCGTGGCCGGCATCGGCGTGGCGATCTTCACCAACAGCTCGGGCGAGAAGAAGGAAGAGCAGAACACCGCCGCGAACGGCGGCGGCGGCGAGGACAAGCCGACCCCGGCGGAAGAGGACGACAAGCCCACCGAGCCGAAGAAGAACGAGCCGGAGAAGCGCAAGCCCGCCAAGCTGCCCAAGGAGGACGCGGCGAGCCTGCGGCTCAGCGGCGGCGCCGTCACGGAGAAGACCGTGCCGGGTGCGCAGGGCGACGGTGGTCTCTACATCGCCGGGATGAACAAGCAGGGTGCCGGCGTCGAGTGGAAGGTCGACGTCGAGAAGGAGGGCGACTACCGGCTGAACGCGCGCTACGGCGTGCCCGGCACGGACGCCGCCCTCACGATCTCCGCCAACGGCAAGGCCGACACCCGGGCCATCAACATGAAGAACTTCGGTGGCACGAAGGACTGGGAGAACGGGTGGAAGACCACCTGGTCCCTGGTCAAGCTGAACAAGGGCACGAACATTCTCCGGCTCTCCTGCGAGGCCGGCAATTCGTGCGACGTGCACCTCGACCAGCTGTGGATCTCGCCCAAGAACGGCTGACGGCACGGTCGGCGGCTCTCAGCCGCTGACGGTCCGTAGGAAGTCCGCGACCGTCCGGGCCATCGCCTCCCGCGCCGGTGCCAGGTACTTGCGCGGGTCGACGGCCGAAGGATGGGTTTCGAGGAAGGCCCGGACCGCGCCCGTGAACGCCGTGTTCAGGGCCGTGCCGACGTTGATCTTCACCATGCCGGCGGCGACCGCGCGGCGCAGTTCCGTATCCGGGACGCCCGACGAGCCGTGCAGGACCAGGGGCACGGGCACGGCGTCCCGGAGCCGGGTGATCAGGGCGTGGTCGAGGGTCGCCGTGCGTTCGGTCATCGCGTGGGAGCTGCCGACGGCCACGGCGAGGGCGTCGACGCCGGTGTCACCGACGTAGGCGGCCGCCTCGGCAGGGTCGGTGCGCACGCCCGGGGCGTGCGCGTCCAGTGGTGGCTCGCCCGCCTTGCCGCCCACCCGGCCCAGCTCCGCCTCCACCCACATGCCGCGTTCGTGGCCCCAACGCACCGCCTCCGCCGTCGCCTTGACGTTCTCTCCGTAGCCGCGCCTGGACGCGTCGAACATCACCGAGCCGAAGCCGTGCGCGTGCGCGGCGTGCAACAGGGCCACGTCCTCGACGTGGTCGAGGTGGAGCGAGAGCCGCGCGGTCGAGGCACGGGCGACGGCGGCCGTGGCGGCGGCGATGGGCGCGAGGGCGCCACCGTGGAACTTCACCGCGTTCTCGGAGACTTGCAGCACCGCGCCCGTGCCCGCGGCCTCGGCGCCCGCCGCGATGGCTTCCGCGTGCTCCACGGTGATGACGTTGAAGGCGGCGACCGCGCGGGCGGCGGCGCGGGCCCCGGTGACGAGTTCGGCGGTGCTGACGAGTGGCATGGCTGCCTCAACCCTCCGGCCGTAACGGCCCTCGTGACCCCGCGTGGCGGCGGGGCCGGTCCGGTGCCGGCGGCATCCGCCGGGTGATGCCGCGCCGTGGGCCCATGGTGACGGGCGGCCGCGCCCGCCCGGCCCCGGCTCGCCGTGCCGTCACGCCGGAGTGACCTTCACCTGTGGCAGCAGACCCTCGTACGTCGCGCGGTCGAACTCGCCCGCAGCCGTGGCCCGTACGGTCGCGGCCGACAGGGCCACCGCGCGGGCGACACGGTCCGGCCAGGACAGGCCCTCGGCCCAGCCGGACAGCAGGCCCGCGACGGCGGAGTCGCCGGCGCCCGTCGGATTGCCCGTCAGCCGCCGGGGCGGCGCGGCACGCCAGGCCCCGTCCGGGGTGAGCGCCAGCAGCCCGTCCGGGCCGAGGGACGCGGCGACGGCGTGGGCGCCGCGGCGGCGGGCGTCGTGCGCCGCGCGCAGCGGCTCGGTGGAGCCGGTGAGCGCGGCGAGTTCCGCCGCGTTGGGCTTGACCACGTCCGGCCGGGCGGCGATGCCGCGGCGCAGCGGCTCCCCGCCGGTGTCCAGCAGCACGGGCACCCCGGCCGCCCGCGCTGCCCGTACGAGCTGCGCGTACGCCCCCACCGGCACGCCCGGCGGCAGGCTCCCGCACAGCGCGACGGCCTTGGCGTCGCGCAGCAGCCGGCCGTAGGCGTCACCGAACGCGGCCCACTCCTCGGGGGCGACGTCCGGTCCGGGCTCGTTGAGCTGTGTCGAGTCGCCGGTGGACTCGTCGACGATGCCGACGGTGCGGCGGGTGTCGCCGGTGAGGGTGACGAGGGCGTCGGTGATCCTCGCCGAGCCATTCGCGAGGTGCCGCCGCAGGGCGTCGCCCGTCGCGCCGCCCGCGAAGCCCGTCACGACGGTGTCGTGGCCCAGCGCGGCCAGCACCCGGGCGACGTTGATCCCCTTGCCGCCCGGGCGTTCCGCGGCGTGGGTGACGCGGTGCGAGGTGTGCGGACGCAGCCGTGGGACGCGGTAGGTCAGATCGAGCGCGGCGTTGAGCGTGACGGTGAGGATCACCGGCGTCTCCCTCCCGGGGCCGTCGTGCGGGAACGTCGTGCGGACCGTGCGACGGCAACCCTGCTGTCCGTACCGGGGGTTCGTGGGCGCCCGGCGCGAGCGATCATGCCAAAACAGCGGCGGCAGGCCCAGACCTGGGGACCCGCCGCCGCTGTTCCGCCACCTTTCAAGGGCGGTGCAAATCACTTCACTTCGGGATCGATCAGCCATTCGCCCTTGCGCATGACGCCCACCAGGTCGTACGAAGCGTTCAGCACGACCAGGTCCGCGTCCTTGCCGGGCTCCAGCGAGCCGACCCGGTCGGCGAGCCCCAGCAGCCGGGCCGGGTTCACCGACAGCGCCCGCACGACGTCCTCGACGGGCAGCCCGTCGACGGTCACCGCGCGCTTGAACGCCGTGTCCAGCGTGAGCGTCGACCCCGCGATCGAGCCCGCCGTCGGGCCGTCGGCGATCCGCGCGACGCCGTCCTTGACCTCGACCCGCATCGGGCCGAGCGGGAACATGCCGTCGGTCATGCCGGCGGCGCCCATCGCGTCGGTGATGAACGCGACCCGGTCCGCGCCCGCCCGGGCGAAGGCCAGCTCCAGCACGGCGGGGTGCAGATGCGTGCCGTCGTTGATCAGCTCGACGGTGACCCGCTCGTCCTCCAGCAGCGCGGCGATCGGGCCGGGTTCGCGGTGCAGCAGCCCCGGCATCGCGTTGAAGAGGTGGGTGGCGACCGTCGCACCCGCGTCGATGGCCTCCAGCGTGGCCCCGTACGTGGAGTCGGTGTGCCCCACCGCCGCGATGACGCCGCTGTCGGCGAGCATCCGCACGGAGTCCAGACCGCCGGGCAGCTCCGGCGCCAGCGTCATCATGCGGGCCGCGCCGTGCGCGGCGTCGACCAGCTTGCGCACGTCCGCCGGGTCGGGGTCGCGCAGCAGCCCCGGCTGGTGCGCGCCGCAGCGGTGCGGGGAGATGAACGGGCCCTCGAAGTGGATGCCCGCCAGATCGCCCTGCTCGGTCAGCTCGGCCAGGACGGCCGCCTGCCGGGCGAGGTCGTCCAGGTCCCCGGTGACGGTCGAGGCGAGCATGGTCGTCGTGCCGTGCGCGCGGTGCGTCGCGATGGCGGTGAGCGCCTCCTCGGCGCTCCCGGCCGAGAACGACGCGCCACCGCCGCCGTGCACATGGACGTCCACGAAGCCGGGGATGATGCAGTGACCGGTGAGATCGACGGACGGCTCCTCCCGCGCCGTGTCGTCCACGATGCGCCGACCCTCGACCGTGACGCGGCCGTTGTCGACCACGCCGGTCGGCAGCACCACGCGGGCGCCGGTGAGAACCGTTCGTTCGACCATCAGGCGGATACCTCCGTGGATTCGGGGGACGGGGTTTCGGGCGACGGGGTGGGGCGGGGCGCGGGGGGCTTCGCGGCCGTTCCGGTGGTGAGCAGGTCCCAGGCGAGCAGGCCGGCGCCCAGGCATCCGGCGGTGTCCCCGAGCGCCGCGGGGACGATGCCGGGCAGCCTCTGGAAGGTGATCCGCTCGGCGACGGCCGCGCGCAGCGGTGCGAAAAGGGTTTCCCCCGCTTCCGCGAGCCCGCCACCGATGATCAACGTACGGGGATCCAGCAGGGTGAGGCCCGTGACGAGGCCGTCGGCGAGCGCGTCGACCGCCTCCTGCCACACCGCGCGGGCGGTGGCGTCCCCGGCAGCGACGGCCCGCGCGCAGTCCGCGGCGTCGGCGTTCGCGTCGCCGGACGCCTGTGCCCAGGCGCGGCTGACGGCGGAGGCGGAGGCGATGGTCTCCAGACACCCGCGCCCGCCGCACCCGCAGACCGGGCCGCCGGGCCGGACGACGATATGCCCGATCTCGCCCGCGTAGCCGTGGGCCCCGGCCTCGATCCGACCGTCCATGCCGATCGCCCCGGCGATGCCCGTGCCGAGCGGCACGAACAGGAACCGGTCGGCGCCCCGCCCCGCCCCGATCCGGCCCTCGGCGAGCCCGCCGGTCCGTACGTCGTGGCCGAGGGCGACCGGGACGTGGCCGAGGCGATCGCTCAAGAGGTCGCGCAGGGGGACGTCGCGCCAGCCGAGGTTCGCGGCGTAGACGGCGATGCCGTTCGCGTCGTCGACGATCCCGGGCACGGCGACGCCCGCCGCCTCGGCCTGCCGCCCGTACCGCTCCCGCCCGAGGGCGCGCAGCTCGGCGGCGAAGTCGAGGATCCCGGCGACGACGGCGTCCGGCCCCCGGTCCCGGCCGGTGGGGCGCCTGGCCTCGTACAGAAGCTCGTGGTCCGGTCCGACCAAGGCGGCCTTCATGCCGGTGCCGCCTACATCGAGCGCGATGACGTGTCTCACGGGAACAGTCTCGCGCGATTGCGTGTGAAAGGTCTAGTCCACTCGTCGGCAGGCTGCTGCCCCTGCGTGTCGCGGGGTGCGCGTTCGTGGCCGGGTGCGGCGCCGTTTCGCCTGCGGCGGGCTGGTGGGGTTTGGGCCTCGGCCCCGGTGCGGCGTCGTTTCCCGCCTGCGGCGGGTGGTGGGGTTCGGGCCGTCGGCGCCGCCGGGCGTTGGGTGTGGGTCGGGCCCGTGCCGCTCCGGTGGGTCGCGGGGCTGCTTCGCTTGACGCCCCGCGACCCTCCTGCGCGTCCCGGGCCCTCATGCCGGTGGGCCTGCGGCGCCTCCGCCCCTGGGTGGGTAGGGATGGGCACCCGGTCCGTAGACGTCAGTCCGTCGGCAGGATCACGCTTCGCGTGAGGTGGCGGGGGTGGTCGGGGTTGTGGTTGCTGGACTCGGCCACCGCTACCGCCAGGCGTTGCGCGCGGATCAGGTCCGCCATCGGGTCCAGGCGGGAGCCGTCCGCTATCAGCGTGCCGCCGGTCGCGGTGATGTCGGCCGCCAGGCCCTCCGGGCGGGGGCCGAAGATCCAGGCCACCCGGCCCGGGGCCGTGATCGCGACCGGGCCGTGGCGGTACTCCATCGCCGGGTACGCCTCCGTCCAGGCGCACGCCGCCTCCCGCATCTTCAGGGCCGCCTCCTGCGCCAGCCCGTACGCCCAGCCGCGCCCCAGGAACGTCCACTGCTCCGCTGCGAGCACCGCCGGCGGCAGCGGCTCGGCGACGGCCGTCTCCGCGTCCGCCGTCGCCTCGGCGACGGTGCGCACCCCGGCCGGCAGCGGGCCGTGTGCTTCGAGGCCGGCCCGCAGGTAGGTCAGCGCCGTCGTCGCGAAGCGGGTCTGGACGACGGACTCCTCGTCCGCCCAGTCCAGCACCGCCACCGTGTCCGCCGCCTCCATCACGGGCGTTTTCGGGTCGGCGGTCAGCGCCAGCGTCGGCGTCCGGCCGCGCAGCGCGGTCAGCAGGGCCAGTACCTCGGTCGTGGTGCCGGAGCGGGTGATCGCCACGAGGCGGTCGTAGGCGCGGGCCGCGGGGAACTCCGACGACGCGAAGGCGTCCGTCTCGCCCTGCCCGGCGGCCTCGCGCAGCGCCGCATAGGCCTGGGCCATGAACCAGGACGTGCCGCAGCCCGTGACGGCCACCCGCTCGCCGGGCAGCGGCAGCCCCGGCGCCCCGGCCGCGGCCTCGGCCGCGCGGCGCCAGCAGTCGGGCTGGGTGGCGATCTCCACGGCGGTGCGGGAGGTACTGCGAGCGGACTGTTCCATGCGCGGGTGCTCCTTGCGAGGTGCGTGCGGGTAACGGTCAGCACCGTGGATAGCACCCCCTGTGACATGGGGGGAAGGGTGATACCGAAGCGAGACGCCGGTCGGGTAGACCGTAAGGTGGCGAGCGGGAGAGACTCACGGTCTCCAGCGGACAAATCACCAACCTCAAGGGTGGGAAGCAGCAGTGCAGCGGCGGCGTTTCTTGGGTCTGACGGCGGCAGGTGCCGCCACGGCGGCGTTGGCGCCCGCACTGACGGCATGCGGTAGCGAAGCGACCGGCGGTGACAAGAAGATCCGGCTGATCGCGGCGGACTACGGCGACAAGCCGACCAACAGCTCCAAGAAGTACTGGGATTCCCTGGCCCGCGAGTTCGAGTCCAAGAACAAGGGCATCAAGGTCGACGTCAGCGTCTACAGCTGGACCGAGGTCGACAAGAAGGTCGCCGACCTGGTCGCGGCCGGCAAGGCCCCCGACCTGGCCCAGATCGGCGCGTACGCCGACTTCGCCGCGGTCGGCAAGCTCTACAGCGCCGAGCAGCTGCTCTCCATCCCCACCCAGGCCGACTTCATATCCTCGATCGCCAAGGCGGGCGAGGTGCACCGGGTGCAGTACGGCCTGCCGTTCGTCTCCAGCACGCGCCTGCTCTTCTGCAACCAGAAGCTCTTCGACAAGGCCGGCATCGCCAAGGCCCCCGAGACGTGGTCCGAGCTCCAGGCCGCCGCGAAGAAGCTCCAGGCCTCGGGGGTGAAGATCCCCTACGGGCTGCCGCTCGGCCCGGAGGAGGCGCCGGCCGAGACCATGATGTGGATGCTCAGCGGCGGCGGCAGCTACACCAACAACATCGGTACCTACACCATCGATTCGCCCGAGAACATCAAGACCTTCGAGTGGCTGCGCGACGAGCTCGTCGGCAAGGGCCTCACCGGCGGCGGTGACCCCGCCCGCACCAACCGGCAGGAAGTCTTCGACGCGTTCACGCGCGGCGAGGTGGGCATGCTCAACGGTCACCCGACGCTGATGCAGCAGGCCGACGCCAAGGGCATCAAGTACACGATGGTCCCGCTGCCCGGGTCGAGCGGCAAGGCCAGGGCGACCATGGGCGTCGCCGACTGGATGATGGGCTTCAAGCAGAACGGCAACCGCGATCAGATCGGTGCCTTCCTCGACTTCGTCTACAGCAAGGAGAACGTGCTGGACTTCACCAGCCAGTACGACCTGCTGCCGGTGACCACGCCCGCGTCCGCGGCGATGGCAAAGGACGAGGAGCACAAGCAGCTGAGGCCGTTCCTGAAGGAGCTGCCGAACGCCGAGTTCTACCCGGCGGACAAGACGTCCTGGGCGAAGGTCAGCAAGTCGATCAAGGAGAAGATCGGCGCGACCGTGCAGAAGGGCGGCGACCCGGCCGCGGTGCTCGGCGAGATCCAGCGCGAGGCCATGGCGACGGAGAACGCGGGTCGTTAGGTTGGAGCACGTGAGCCCGCCGGAGGAGCCGGCCCCGGACGACGGCGCGGAGCCCGCGTCGCACAGCGGCGGGCTCTCCGACCGCGACCGTGCCGTGCTCGCTCTGGAACGCCGGACGTGGCCCGGCCCCGGAGCGAAGGAGCGGGCCGTGCGGGAGCAGCTGGGGATCACCCCGACCCGCTACTACCAGCTCCTCAACGCCCTCCTCGACGACCCGCGCGCCCTCGCCCACGACCCCGTCACCGTCAACCGGCTGCGCCGCGTCCGGGACGCCCGCCGCGAGCGCCGGTAAGGCGCCCGGACCGTACAAGTGACCACCCCGGCGGCGGTCGCACCGATAGGGTCGGTCCTATGGGTCCCCTTCCCGATCCCGTGACGCCCGCCGGCCGCGACGGACTGGCCGGGCTGCTGGCGCGGCCCGGGCGCGCGGTCGTCGCGCTCGACTTCGACGGCACGCTCGCCGACATCGTGCCGGACCCCGAGCAGGCCCGCGCCCACCCCGGCGCCGTGCCCGCCCTCGCCCGGCTCGCCCCCCACCTCGGCTCCATCGCCGTGGTCACCGGCCGCCCGGCCGGGGTCGCGGTCCGCTACGGCGGCTTCGCCGGGGTGCCCGGCCTGGAGCACCTCGTCGTACTGGGGCACTACGGCGCCGAGCGCTGGGACGCGGTCACCGGCAGCGTGCACGCCCCCGCGCCGCACCCGGGCGTCGCGGCCGTGCAGGCGGAGCTGCCCGGGGTGCTGGACCGCTCCGGTGGCTGGCGGGGCACCTGGGTCGAGACCGCGCACATCGAGAACAAGGGCGGCCGCGCGATCGCCGTCCACACCCGCCGTGCCCCCGACCCGCAGGCCGCCTTCGACGCGCTGCGCGGGCCGCTCGAAGAGCTCGCCGAGCGGAACGGGCTGATCCTTGAACCGGGCCGGATGGTCCTGGAACTGCGCCCGCCCGGCATGGACAAGGGCGTCGCCCTCGCCGAGTACCTCCGGGAGGTCGACGCGTCCGCCGTGCTCTACGCGGGTGACGACCTCGGTGACCTCGCGGCCTTCGCGGCGGTCGAGAAGCTCCGCACCGAGGGGCTGCCGGGGACGCTCGTGTGCAGCGGCAGCTCGGAGGTCGCCGAGCTCGCCGAGCGCGCCGACCTCGTCGTCGACGGCCCGAGCGGTGTCGTGGAGCTGCTCGGCGCCCTCGCGGACCGCCTGGGCGGCCGGGCTTCCTGAGCCCACCGGGGCCGGCTCACCGCCGGTGCCGCTTGTGGGCGAGCGTGTGCCGCAGATGCCTCGGGTCGTCGGACGCGCAGGGACAGGCCGCGGGGGAGCCGGGCGGGTGAGCGGCGTATAGCCGACGAGAGGGCGTGCGCGGGGCCGTTGCCCGCGGCGGCGAGAGCGGCGGTCAGCACAAGTGCGGCCCAGCGGTGGGCGATCGGCATGCGGGAGCCCTACCCGCTTCAGCCCTCCTTCCCGCCCGGGCGCGGAAGCGCGCCGCGTCGCCCGGCCGGGCCCCCGCGCGGGGCGTGTGCTCCGGCGTACGCCGCTACCCCTCCAGGGCCCGCAGCTGGTCCAGGAACCAGCGCGCGGGCGGCAGGGCCGTCGCCGCCGAGGCCAGTCGCTTGGTGCGCTCCGCGCGCTCGGTGGGCTCCATGAGCAGGGCCTCGTGCAGTGCCCGGGCCGTGGCCTCCACGTCGAACGGATTGACCGTGATCGCGTCCTCGCCCAGCTCCGCGAACGCCCCGGCCTCCCGGGACAGCACCAGCGCGCAGCCGTGGTCGGAGACGACGGGCACCTCCTTGGCGACGAGGTTCATGCCGTCGCGGATGGGGTTGACCAGGGCCACGTCGGCGAGGCGGTACGCGGCGAGCGAGCGGGCGAAGTCGTCCTTGACGTGCAGGACGACCGGCAGCCAATCCTCCGTGCCGAACGCCGCGTTGATCTCCTGGGCGACCCGCTCCACCTCGGCCGTGTAGTCGCGGTAGACCGCCAGGTCCTGCCGGGAGGGGTACGCGAAGGCGATGTGCACCACCTTGCCCCGCCACTGCGGCCGGTCCTCCAGCAGCCTGCGGTAGGCGCGCAGGCCGCGCACGATGTTCTTGGACAGCTCGGTGCGGTCGACGCGGACGATCGCCTTGCGGCCCGGGCCGATCTGCTCGCGCAGCGCGGCCATCCGCTCCTCGACGTCCGCGCGGTGCGCCCGCTCGCGCAGGAAGTCGGCGTCGGCGCCCAGCCCGTGCACACCGAGCCGGGTCGTCCGGCCCTCGAAGATCACCGACAGCGTGCCGTCGTCGCCCTCGCGTACGACCTCCGCGCCCAGCACGTCCGCGCAGCACGCGGCGAACGCCTCGGCCCAGCGGCGGGTGAGGAAGGCGGCGCGGTCGCTGCCCAGCACGCCGCGCAGCACCTGCTCGGCCACATCGTCCGGCAGCATCCGGAAGTAGTCCGGCGGGGCCCAGGGGGTGTGCGAGAAGTGGCCGACGCGCAGGTCCGGGCGCCGCTCGCGGAGCAGACCCGGCACCAGGGTCAGGTGGTAGTCCTGGACGAGGACCACGGCGCCCGGCGCGGCCTCCTCGGCGAGCGCGTCCGCGAAGGCGGCGTTGTACGCCTCGTAGGCCGCCCACTGGGCGCGGAAGTCCGCGTCGAAATCCGGCTCCAGGGGGGTCTGGTACAGCAGGTGGTGGACGAACCACAGCACGGAATTGGCGATGCCGTTGTACGCCGCGGTGAAGACCTCGGGTGCGATGTCGAGCATCCGCACGCTCATCCCGCCGGTGTCGGCCGGATCCAGCCTGCCGCCGGTACGCCGGACGGCCTCGCGGTCGCCGTCGCCGAGGGCGGAGCACACCCACAGGGCCCCGGCGCCGGTACCGATCGCGCTCAGCCCCGACACCAGCCCGCCCCCGCCCCGGCCCGCCGCGAGCGAGCCGTCCTCGCGTCGCTTGTAGGAGACGGGTCCGCGGTTGGAGGCGACGAGAATCGGGGCGACGTGCTCAGCGACCATGTGGCCAGCCTTGCCAGTGCGGGAAGCAGTCAAACGTACGCACGAGGGACGGTTACGCGGCGTGCCTCTGTGCGTACTCGGCTATCCCGGCCATCGGCGGCCGCTCCTCGGTGTCCACCGCGTACGTCCGTGGAACAAAGCCCTCCGGGGTGCGCTCGAACTGGGTCAGGGACGGACGCACCAGATGGCCGCGGGCCAGTCGGAGCTGCGCGGTCCGGTAGATCGCGGCTGCCATCCGGCCCAGCGCCCGGCCGTCCTGGTGCCGGTGCTTGCGCACCCCCACGTCGACCTGCGCCAGCGCGTCCAGGCCCACCGTGTGCAGCGCGTCCACCAGCAGCCCGAGCTCGACGCCGTAACCGACGGGGAAGGGCAGCCGCTCCAGCAGCGAGCGGCGGGCCGCGTACTCACCGCCCAGCGGCTGGACGAAACCGGCCAGCTGCGGCCAGTGCAGATTCAGCAGCGGACGGGCCACCAGCTCGGTCACCCGGCCGCCCTGGCCGACGGCCTCGCCGAGCGGGCGGTCGTACATCGCCTTGACGAAGTGCACATCCGGCTCGGTCAGCAGCGGCCCGACGATGCCGGAGACGAAGTCGGCCGAGAAGTCCCGCAGATCGGCGTCGACGAAGCAGACGACATCGCCCTCGGTCACCAGCAGCGACCGCCACAGCACCTCGCCCTTGCCGGGCAGCGCGGGCAGCCGCGGCAGCACCTCGTCCCGGTGCACGACCCGCGCCCCGGCCGCGGCCGCGACCACCGCCGTACGGTCGGTCGAACCGGAGTCCAGCACCACCAGTTCATCCACCAGCGGCACCGCCTCGGTCATCAGCTCACGGCGGATCGTCGCCACGATCGCACCGACCGTCGCCTCCTCGTTCAGCGCCGGCAGAACGACGCTGACGGTGGTGCCGGCGCCGCGCTTGGCGGCGAGAATCCGGTCGAGCGGACGGTCTGCGGCGGACCAGGACCGCCGGGCCAGCCAGCGCTCCACCTCTTCCAGCACGTGTACGACTCCTTCAGCGGGCTCGGGGGATGTGACCCATCTCGCGGTACGGACGCCTGGTTCGAGCGTCCATGCCTTCCGTTACAGTCTTGAACAACGCGGACGGCCATCGCATGTCGGGGTCGTCGCGCGAACAAACGCCTGGGCTGTGCCCAGTGCCATACCGCTCATCCAGAGGGGCAGAGGGATACGGCCCGTTGAAGCCCCGGCAACCCTCCCGCCGGTCTTGCGTACTCCGCGAGGCTCCCGGTGGGGAAGGTGCCAATTCCGTCCCGTGGCGACGTCCGCCGCGGGGAAGATGAGGAGAAAGGGCCTCGCCTCATGGCTGTGCACACCGTCGCCACCACTGTCGCTCTCGGACCCGCCGCCGGCCTCTCGTGCCGGGAGTGCGGAGAGCGCTTCGACCTCGGACCGATCTTCGCCTGCGCCGTCTGCTTCGGACCGCTCGAAGTCGCTTACGACCTGCCCACCGGTGACCCCGAGGCCCTGCGCCGCCGGATCGAGGCCGGACCGGAGAACATCTGGCGCTACGCCCCGCTGCTGCCCGTCCCCGCCGACGTCGCGGACAAGCCGAGCCTCAACCCCGGCTTCACCAAGCTGGTCAAGGCCGACAACCTCGCCCGCGAGCTGGGCGTGAGCGGCGGGCTGTACGTCAAGGACGACTCCGGCAACCCCACGCACTCCTTCAAGGACCGCGTCGTCGCCATCGCCGTCGAGGCCGCCCGTGCCTTCGGCTTCACCACCCTCTCCTGCTCCTCCACCGGCAACCTGGCGGGCGCCGTCGGTGCCGCCGCCGCCCGCGCCGGCCTGAAGTCCTGCGTGTTCATCCCGCACGACCTGGAGGCGGGCAAGGTCGTCATGGCCGCCGTCTACGGCGGCGACCTCGTCGGCATCGAGGGCACCTACGACGACGTGAACCGCTTCTGCTCCGAGCTGATCGGCGATCCGCTCGGCGAGGGCTGGGGCTTCGTCAACGTCAATCTGCGCCCGTACTACGGGGAGGGCTCCAAGACCCTCGCGTACGAGATCTGTGAGCAGCTCGGCTGGCGGCTGCCGGACCAGATCGTCGTCCCCATCGCGTCGGGCTCGCAGCTCACGAAGATCGACAAGGGGCTCAAGGAACTGATCGCGCTCGGTCTGGTCGAGGACCGGCCGTACAAGATCTTCGGCGCCCAGGCCGAGGGCTGCTCGCCGGTCTCGCGCGCCTTCAAGGACGGCCACGACGTGGTGCGGCCGGTGAAGCCGGACACGATCGCGAAGTCCCTCGCCATCGGCAACCCGGCCGACGGGCCGTACGTGCTCGACATCGCGCGGCGGACGGGCGGTGCGGTGGAGGACGTCACCGACGCCCAGATCGTCGACGCGATCAAGCTGCTGGCCCGTACGGAGGGGATCTTCGCGGAGACGGCGGGCGGGGTGACGGTCGGCGTCACGAAGAAGCTGATCGAGGCGGGGGTGCTGGACCCGTCCCTGACGACGGTCGTGCTCAACACGGGCGACGGGCTGAAGACGCTCGACGCCGTCGCCCCGACCACCGGGCCCTCCGCGACCATCCGCCCGAGCCTCGACGCGTTCCGCGCGGCGGGCCTGGCCGGCTGAGCCTGCCCGCCACCTCCCCCGGCACCTCGACGGCCGGTGCCGGCCCCTCACGTCTCTCTAGCCGGAAGGCGCATTCGCATGAGCATCAACGTCCGCATCCCCACCATCCTGCGCACCTACACCGGCGGTCGGGCCGAGGTCTCCGCCGAGGGCGCGACCCTCGCCGAGGTGATCGCCGACCTGGAGAAGAACCACCCCGGGATCGCCGCCCGCGTCCTGGACGACAGCGGCAAGCTGCGCCGCTTCGTGAATGTGTACGTCAATGACGACGACGTGCGCTTCGAAGGCGGCCTGAATGCGGCGACCCCCGACGGCGCCGGAGTCTCGATCATTCCGGCAGTCGCCGGCGGCTGACCCTTTCGAAGGTTTCCTGCGGAAGTCCCGTGAATCGCCCCGGCCGAAAAACGGACGGGGCGATTCCGTCTGTTGAAGCGCGATACAGTTGGGGCGTTCCCCCTCCTGCGTCAGTGCCGTACGCATATGAGAACCCGTCAAGTTGTGTGCCGAGCGTGTGCACGAATTGTCGGGTTGGTTGCGTTATGTCCGGCCCGACTTGCCCGGGAATCCTCGGAATCCACCGCTTATCGCCAATCGGCCGCGCCCGGAATTCTCGTCCGAGTGACCTGTTGCAGACGGCATCCGTGCAGATACATTCAGCCGCGGTCGACGCGTTCCGGCGCACATCTTCCGGGGTTCCCCATGTCGAAGATCAGGGGACTGCCGGGGGGTGAGGTCTGACCCGGGTCCGCGAAGTGCGGTCCTGCGCAAGGGCCAGTAATAGGGGAGTTAGGCATGGCTCAGGGCACCGTCAAGTGGTTCAACGCGGAGAAGGGGTACGGCTTCATCGCGGTCGACGGTGGTGCGGATGTTTTCGTCCACTACAGCGCGATTCAGATGGACGGCTACCGCACCCTCGAGGAGGGGCAGCGAGTCGAGTTCGAGATCTCGCAGGGTCAGAAGGGTCCGCAGGCGGACATGGTCAAGCTGGCGGTCGGCTGATCTCGGCGCATCGACCACCTAGGCTCAATCGGCTCGCCGAAGGGCCCGTACCTCCAGGGGGAGGTACGGGCCCTTCGTGCTCCCCGGACACGCCTGCCTCGGGAGCGTGGCCGGGCCCCGTGTGTGGAGCCCCCTCATGCGGGTAGCTCTTGGCCCTAGGCGCTTGCACTCGGAGGGGTCGAGTGCTAATCATTGGGCTTAGCACTCTCCGAGTGAGAGTGACAGATTTGGACCGTCGGTGAGGTCCGCAGGCCAGGCGGGGCAAGGAACCGCCAGGTGTGCAGGCCGTCCGTCGCGGGCGCCAGCGCGGTCCGGAGCAATCCACCCCGTCCTGGGAGGACCACTTCACATGGCCAAGATCATCGCGTTCGACGAGGAGGCACGGCGCGGTCTCGAGCGCGGGATGAACCAGCTCGCCGACGCCGTCAAGGTCACCCTCGGCCCCAAGGGCCGTAACGTCGTCCTCGAGAAGAAGTGGGGCGCCCCCACGATCACCAACGATGGTGTTTCCATCGCCAAGGAGATCGAGCTCGAGGACCCGTACGAGAAGATCGGCGCCGAGCTGGTCAAGGAGGTCGCGAAGAAGACGGACGACGTCGCCGGTGACGGCACGACGACCGCGACCGTCCTCGCCCAGGCGCTGGTCCGTGAGGGTCTGCGCAACGTGGCCGCCGGTGCCAACCCGATGGCGCTGAAGCGTGGCATCGAGAAGGCCGTCGAGGCCGTCTCCGCCGCGCTGCTCGAGCAGGCCAAGGACGTGGAGACCAAGGAGCAGATCGCCTCCACCGCCTCCATCTCCGCCGCTGACACCCAGATCGGCGAGCTCATCGCCGAGGCGATGGACAAGGTCGGCAAGGAAGGCGTCATCACCGTCGAGGAGTCGCAGACCTTCGGGCTCGAGCTCGAGCTCACCGAGGGCATGCGCTTCGACAAGGGCTACATCTCGGCGTACTTCGCCACCGACATGGAGCGTATGGAGGCGTCGCTCGACGACCCGTACATCCTGATCGTCAACTCGAAGATCGGCTCGGTCAAGGACCTGCTGCCGCTCCTCGAGAAGGTCATGCAGTCCGGCAAGCCGCTGCTGATCATCGCCGAGGACGTCGAGGGCGAGGCCCTGTCGACCCTGGTCGTCAACAAGATCCGTGGCACCTTCAAGTCCGTCGCCGTCAAGGCCCCGGGCTTCGGTGACCGCCGCAAGGCCATGCTCGGCGACATCGCCATCCTCACCGGTGGCACCGTCATCTCCGAGGAGGTCGGCCTCAAGCTGGAGAACGCCGGTCTCGACCTGCTCGGCCGCGCCCGCAAGGTCGTCATCACCAAGGACGAGACGACCATCGTCGACGGTGCCGGTGACAGCGACCAGGTCCAGGGCCGCGTCAACCAGATCCGCGCCGAGATCGACAACAGCGACTCGGACTACGACCGCGAGAAGCTCCAGGAGCGCCTCGCGAAGCTGGCCGGCGGCGTGGCCGTCATCAAGGCCGGTGCCGCGACCGAGGTCGAGCTCAAGGAGCGCAAGCACCGCATCGAGGACGCCGTTCGCAACGCGAAGGCGGCCGTCGAGGAGGGCATCGTCGCCGGTGGTGGCGTGGCCCTGCTCCAGGCCTCCGCGGTCTTCGAGAAGCTCGAGCTCGAGGGCGACGAGGCGACCGGCGCCAACGCCGTGAAGCTGGCCCTGGAGGCCCCGCTCAAGCAGATCGCCGTCAACGGTGGTCTCGAGGGTGGCGTCATCGTCGAGAAGGTCCGCAACCTGCCCGTCGGCCACGGTCTGAACGCCGCGACCGGTGAGTACGTGGACATGATCGCCGAGGGCATCATCGACCCGGCGAAGGTCACGCGTTCCGCCCTGCAGAACGCCGCGTCCATCGCCGCGCTGTTCCTCACCACCGAGGCCGTCATCGCCGACAAGCCGGAGAAGGCCGCCGCGGCCGCTCCGGGCGGCATGCCGGGCGGTGACATGGACTTCTGACCCTTTCGAGGATCAGCTGTTCCAGCAGTACGTGCCGAGGGCGGCACTCCCGTCGCGGGGGTGCCGCCCTCGGGCGTTTTCCGACAACAGGCGCTGTCAGCCCCGCGTCGTGTCGAGCGCGGCGCGCAAGTGGCCCTTGGACTCCGCCAGCAGGTGTGCGGCCGTGGGGCCGTCGACGCGGCCGAGGAGGACGAGGATCGCGTTCTTCACCTCGCCGTCGGTCGCGCCGAGCGCCGCCTCGATCTCCTCGTCGGACGCCCCCGTGGCGAGCGCGACGATGTGCCGGGAACGGGCCCGCAGCTTCTCGTTCGAGGCGCGGACGTCGACCATCAGATTCCCGTACGTCTTGCCGAGCCGGATCATCGTGATGGTCGAGAACATATTGAGCACCAGCTTCTGGGCGGTGCCGGCCTTCAGCCGGGTCGAGCCGGTGAGCAGCTCCGGCCCGACGACGATCTCGACGGCGTGCTCGGCGGCGGCGCCGAGCGCCGAATCCGCGTTGCAGGCCAGGCCGACGGTGAGCGCCCCGGCCCGCCGCGCGTACTCGACGGCCCCGATCGCGTACGGCGTGCGGCCGGAGGCGGAGACGCCGACGACCGTGTCGGCGGGCCCGATGCCGAGCGCGGCGAGGTCCGCGGCGGCCAGCTCCGCGCTGTCCTCGGCCCCTTCGACGGCCCGGACCAGGGCGGACGGGCCGCCCGCGATCAGCCCGACGACCTCGGCGGGGTCGGTGTTGAACGTCGGCGGGCACTCGCTGGCGTCGAGCACCCCGAGCCGGCCGGCCGTGCCCGCGCCGGCGTAGACCAGGCGTCCCCCGCCCGCCATCCGGGCGGCGGCCGCGTCGATGGCGGCGGCGATCTCCGGGAGCCGGGTGGCGACGGCGGCGGGGACGGTGGCGTCCTCGTCGTTCATGAGCCGGGCGAGGTCCAGGGTGGGCAGCCGGTCTATGTCCGCGAGTTCGGGGCGGAAGGCCTCGGTGGTCAGGGTCGCGAGCTGGGCGCGGAGTGCGGCGTAGGCGGCGTAGGAGGTCATGGGCGGGCGGCTCCTTCCGGGCGAGGGGCGGTCAGCGCCGGCTCCGCGGGGCGTGCCGGTGGGCGAGCGCCTCGTAGGAGGCGGACAGCGCGGGGGCGGCCCTGTCGTACGTGCGCTGCGCGACGCCGATGAAGAGGCAGTCCACGACGAGCAGTTGGCTGGTGCGGCTGGACATGGCCGCCGGGCGCAGCTCGCTCTCCCGGGCGGAGGAGGTGGTCAGGACGTGGTCGGCGTACTGGACGAGCTCGCCGTCGGGGCGGCCGGTGATCGCGAGCGTCGTCGCGCCGTGCTCGAAGGCGACCCGCAGCGGCTCGATGACATCGGTGGTCCGCCCCGAATGACTGATGGCGATCGCCACATCGCCGGCGCGCAGCTGGACGGCGTTGGTGACGGCCAGGTGCGGGTCGCCGGGGGCGTGGGCGATCAGGCCGATGCGCAGCAGCTTCTGGACGAGGTCCTGGCCGACGAGGTGGGAGGCGCCGATGCCGTACACATCGATGCGCCGGGCCGCGGCCAGCGCGGCGACGGCGGCCTCCAATTGAGCGGTGTCGAGGGCGGCGGCCGTGTCCGCCAGGCACTGCGCCTCCTCCTGGGCGAGCTTGGCGACGACGCTCGGCAGCGGGTCGTCCACGGCGATGTCGGCGGTGACGGCGGGGGCGGCGCCCGCCGCCTGCTGCGCGGCCAGGGTGGCCAGCGCGATCCGCAGATCGCGGTATCCGGGGTAGCCGAGGATGCGGGCGGTGCGCACGACGGTGGCCTCGCTCGTGCCCGTGCGCTCCGCGAGTCCGGTGACGGTGAGCGCGGCGGAACCGGCCGGGTCGCCCGCCACGGCCTCGGCGACGCGCTGCATCGAACGGGTCATGGAGGGGGCGAGGGTGCGGACCTTGGCTGCGAGGGCCGCGGGAGCGGGAGGAACCGGGGTGACGGGCGATGACGCGGCGTCGAAAGTTTCCTTCAGTTTGCTGCTCACCTTTTGAAAGGTATTTTCGGTCCGGTGAACCGTCAACCCTCGCGGTCCCCGACAATGGACCGTATGGAGCTCGAACAGGCACTGCACATCGCACGCGCGCTCGTCCTCGCCGATCTGGCGGCGGGGGACGTGGCGGAGGCGGAGGTCGTCTCGCTGGTCGAGGACGCGGTCACCCACCGGCGGTGGTGGGTCGAGCAGTGGCCGCAGGGCGCCGCCTACCTGCCCGGACTCGTCGCCCAGGACGTCCAGGACGCGCTGCTGGAGCGGCACGGCCGCTGGCCGCTGTGCCCGCTGTGCACGGGTGAGGGCGACCCGCACGCACTGGAGGTCGAGCCGGAGCTGGGCCCGGACCCGCACTGGGCGTGCGCGAAGCAGGCGGTGCTGCTGGCGCCGGTGGGATCACTGGCGACGGCGCTGCGATGACCCTCTATATCGACCCGCCCACCTGGCCGGGACACGGACGGATGTGGTCGCACCTGGTCAGCGACGTCAGCTACCAGGAGCTGCACGCCTTCGCGGCGCGGCTCGGCGCTCCGGCACGCGCTTTCGACCGGGACCACTACGACGTGCCGTCGTCGTCGTACGGCGAGGCCGTCCGGCTGGGTGCGGTGGAGGTGGGCACCAAGGAGCTGGTGCGCCTGCTGACGTCGGCGGGCCTGCGCCGGCCGAAGCATGAGCGGCCTCGCGGGGTCTAGGAGGTTGGTGTTCGCTTTGCCCTGCGGGCCGTGGCGGTGCACCTCCGCTGCGCGGCGGTGTCCTCAATCGCCGGACGGGCTGATTTTGGCTGAGGTCGGCATCAAGCCCGTCCGGCGCTTGAGGACGCGCCCGTAGGGCGCTCGGCGCCGCAGGCGGCGCTTGCCGATGGTCGGCGCGCCGGGGCGGATCGGTGCGCCCACCAGCGTGTGGAAAGACCGGGCGCCGGGGCGCTCAGTTCTCGGCGCGCGCCGGTGCGGATTCCGGTGCCTCAGCCGGCGAAGCCGGCACGGTCCCGCTGGATCCCGCGACCACGCGCGAGCCGGTCGTCGCGTGGTGCAGCCGGGACGCGACCGCCGTGGTGCCCACGGCCAGGGCCGCCAGGCCCGCACTCGTCCAGGCGACCCCCGGATAGCCCCAGCCGGCTCCGATGACCAGGCCGCCGAGCCACGGGCCGACCGTGTTGCCGATGTTGAACGCGGCCGTCGTCGTGGCGCCCGCCAGTGTCGGTGCGGCGTTCGCGACGTTGAACATCCGGGCGTTCAGCGCCGGTGCCGTGGCGAAGGCCGTGACGCCCAGAAGCAGCGCCATGCCCACGGCGGCGGCCGGGGTGTGCGCGGTCAGTGCCAGCACGGCGAGCACGGCGGCCGAGGCGGCGATGCCGCCGTACATCGTGGGGAAGAGATGGGCGTCCGCGATCCGGCCGCCGATGGCCGTGCCGATCAGCGCTCCCACACCGAACAGCCCCAGCACGGTCGGCACCCAGCCCTCGTCGATCCCGGCGGTGTCGGTGAGCAGCGGGGCGAGGTAGGAGAACAGGCAGAAGACGGCGGCGCCGTTCAGCGCGGTGGTCACGAGCGCGAGCCAGACCTGCCGGTCGCGGTAGATGCCCAGCTCGGTACGGAGCCGGGGCGCGTCGGCCCCGGTCGGCGGCTTGGTGCCGGGGACGAGCGCGAGCACGCCGACCAGGCCCAGCGCCGACAGCGCGGCCACCGCCCAGAAGGCCGCCCGCCAGCCCGCGTGCTGCCCGAGGAACGCCCCGGCGGGCACGCCCGCGATATTGGCGATGGACAGCCCGCCGACCATCACCGCCATGGCCCGCGCCCGCGCGGTCACCGGCACCAGCGACACGGCCACCGCCGCGCCGACCGCCCAGAACCCGGCGCACGCCAGCGCGCTCACCACCCGGGAGGCGAACAGCACCCCGTACGAGGGGGCGAGCGCCCCCGCCACCTGTCCGAGCCCGAAGACGGCGAGCAGGGCGACGAGGGTCGTACGGCGCGGCAGCTTCAGCGTCGCGGCGGCGAGCAGGGGAGCGCCGACCACCATGCCGATCGCGAAGGCGGACACCAGCAGCCCGGCCTTGGGTATGGAGACGCCCATGTCGCGGGCGAGGGGCTGCAACAGCCCCGACAGCATGAATTCGGATGTTCCGAGGGCGAATACTGACAAACCGAGGACGTAGACGGCGACTGGCATGCGGTTCGGGCTGGCGGAGGGCATGTCCGGTGCCAGCGCGTATTCCGGCCACGGTATTCCCGCGGGCGGGGCCCGTCTCAGGGAGTGGAAGGCGGTGCTGCCGCCGGGTCCGCGATATACGGGTTTGCGGCGTTGTTCCGCATGCTTTCGGCGGGTCCGCCGATTAGCGCCCGGGGTCGGGACAACGTCGGCTATATTGCCGATTCCCGGCCTTGCTGGCCGCCCGGATAAGAGGGCGGATACGTCCGTCGAGGGGCGTATTGAATCGCGGGGCGGCGCCATGCCTGGGAAAGCTCCCGCAGGCCGCTCCGATGCGCTCGGGGTTCGTGGGGAACGTGGGGTCCGAGTGGGTCGACGCCGGGGTGAACGCCGGGATAATCGCTGCTGTCACGGTGCGTTTCGGTCCGTCGAAAGCAGGTGCCATGTCTTTGAAAAAGAAATTGCAGGATTTCGCCTTTTATGTGATGCCCGTCCTTTCTCCCGGATTGACCATCGGTTTCGGTGCCTGGGCCAATGCGTCTGCCGGTTCCGCCAAAATTTACCTCTTTGTCGCGGCGGCCCTCTCGGCGATGTCGGCTCCCTTCCTCTCGTCCCTGTTGCGGAAGCGCTATCGACGTATTGCGGGCATTAAATTCGAGGCGGCCATGTCGGCGATCGTCGACCACATGGGCACTTTGGTGGGTGCCACGCCCACCCAGGTGCTCAAGATCTCGGGGCAGATTCACGACCGGCTCATCACCGTGGTGGCCAACGGTGCGAGCTCCAAGGCGCGGTCTGCCTTTTACGGGCTGGAGGGCGGGCACTTCAGGCTGGAGGTGAGCCATGGACAGGCGACGCCTCCGGTGCAATTCGACACGAGGACGGAGCAGGCCCTGCTCAACGTCCTGAACCAGGGGCAGATCATCTATATCCACGACAATCGGCATACGAACGGAAATCTGAAAATCAACCTGGGAGACGACTACCAGTCCGCCATCGTCGCTCCGGTGTGCGCCGGGAGTGAACCTCAGGGCGTGCTGATCATCGACGCACCCAAGGCAGGGGATCTGCCCGAGGTGAAAGTGCGCAAGCCTTATGTGCTGGTCATTACCGGAATGCTCGGCACCGCGCACGCCCTGGCGCGTCGGGCGATGGAGTCCTGACGGGTGCCCGCCGGGGGCTTACGGCATTCGTCCAGGTGAAACTACCGCAAGTACAGGGTAGAAGCAGTGAAGTTGTGGGCGAAACGGACGCCGCGGAGGGCGGCGTCCCTATCGTCGACGTACGGCTACGCATAGGTGGGGGTCAGCATGATCGTGCGCGAAGGCGAGATCATCGAGTCGGGCCGGCGCTGGATGGCCGGCGAGGCATCCAGTGACGAGTATTTCTCCAAGGTGCTGCAATCGGCACCCATAGCCCCGGGCCGGGAGCTGGTCCGCAGCATCCGTGCCTGGATGCTCGCGGTCCTGCGCTCCCGGCGCACGTCCTAACGCCCCTCGGATGCGGTGCCCAGCAATCCGAGCTCGGTGGTGAGATTCCGTCGCGCGACCGGCTCCCAGTGGTCGTGCCCGTACGGGGTGCGGAACAGCCGCGGCAGCTCCAGCAGCTGTCGCAGCACCGCGGCGCGGCCCTCGCGGAAGGCGTCGTCGGGCACGAATCCGTACTCCTCGCGGACGGCCGCCGCGTAGGCCGCGTAGTCCTCCGGCGATCCCGCCAGGACGGCGAGGTCCGCGTCGCACAGCACCTCGCCGTTCCAGTCGCCGTGAGCCGGATCGTGGCCGACGGTGAGCCGCACGAGCCGGGCGACCTCCGCCGTGCGGGCCGGGTCGATGCCCAGCTCGGGCAGCGCGCGCTCGGCGAGATGGGCGCTGCGCTCCTCGTTCTCGGAGCGGTCGGGGCGGTAGACCGCGTCGTGGAACCAGGCGGCGAAGCGGACGGCTTCGGCGTCGTCGGCGTGCCCGGCCAGCTCGTCGACGCGGTCGAGGACCGCCAGCAGGTGGTCGACCGTGTGATAGCGGCGCTGCGGCTCGGACCAGCGTGCGAGGAGGTCGTCGGCGTAGGGATCGGGATCGGGGTGTGCCACGTGCGGGGCCGCTGTGTGCGGGCCCGGCGTGGCGCGGGCTCTCGCCACCGTCTGTCGCCAGCGGACACGCAGGGCGGGGCCGGACGGGTGTACGGGCGTAGCTGACATAGGCCAATTGTGGAGCACGGCTTTCGACGTGCACGGCGGATATGGCAGGCTGTCCTACATGTCTAGACCAATTCTTGAGGTGATCGCGCTCGACGTCGAGGACGCGGTGGCGGCGCAGGCCGGAGGGGCGGACCGCCTCGAACTGGTCAGTGACATGGCCGCCGACGGCCTCACTCCCGCCCTCGAGACCTTCGCGGCGGTACGGGCCGCCGTCGACATCCCCCTGCGCGTCATGCTGCGGGCCACCGACGGTTTCTCGGCGGGCGGCGCCGCGGCGCTCGACGCGCTGTGCGCAGCCGCCAGGGCGCTGGCCGCCGAAGGCGCGGACGAGTTCGTGCTCGGCTTCCTGACCGACGACGGCCGGGCGGATCTGCCGGCCGTCGCCCGCCTCGCCGAGGCCGTCGGCCCCCGCGCCCGGTGGACGTTCCACCGCGCCATCGACCGGGCCGCCGACCGCGACGCCGTGCGCAAGCAGCTCGCCGACCAGCCCGGTCTGGACACCTACCTCACCGCGGGCTCCCCCTCGGGCGTCGACGACGGCCTCGCGACGCTCGTCACGGAAGCGGCACGCGGGGACGAGCCGGGGTACGAGCCGCGGATCCTCGTCGGCGGCGGGCTCCAGTTGAAGCACGTGCCGGTGCTGCTCGACGCGGGTATTTCGGCGTTCCACATCGGTGGGGCGGCTCGCCCTACGGGCTGGGCCGCGCCGGTTTCCGCGGCTGCGGTTGCGGTTTGGCGGGAGGCCCTCGGGGGCTGAGGCCGTTTGTCGGCTGCCCGGCCGTTTCCCGCTGCGCGGAGCGTCCTCAATCGCCGGACGGGCTTGAACTGCACCGCCGTGTCCCGCTGCGCGGGGCGTCCTCAATCGCCGGACGGGCTTGAACTGGAGCGGGCCGGGTCGTCGTGGTGGCGGCCAGGGTCAGTACGGCCAGGGCCAGGGCTGTGGAGACCAGGGGGAACCAGCGCTCGCCCAGCAGGGTCATCGCCAGGCTGCCCGTGCCGCCGCCCGCGGCCATGCCCAGGTAGAGGGCGCTGCTGTTGAGGGAGATCAACAGCGGCGCGTGGGCCGGGCTGAGGGAGGCCAGTCGGTGGGGCTGGGCGACGGAGATGGCCCAGCCGGCGAGCGGGGAGACCGCGGCGTAGAGCAGGGCGCCCGTCATGGTCAGGCCGAGCCAGGGCAGCGCGGTGAAGGCGAGCGCCGCCACCGACCCGGCGACGAGCAGGACCGCTCGTACGCCCCAGCGGTCCACCGCGCGACCGCCGAGCCAACTGCCCGCGACCGAGGCGACGCCCGTGACCAGCAGGATCAGGCTGAGCCGGCCCGCCTCGCCGTCGGTCGCCGGGCGCATCGCGATGGCCAGGTAGATATAGACGGCCTGGAAGGCGACGAAGAAGAGGAAGGTCGTCGCCACCGCGGCCACGATCCGCCCCTCACGCAGCGGCGCCAGCCGCTCGCGCAGCCCCAGGGCCTGGGCGGGAGGGGGGAGTTCGCGCAGGAAGACGGCCAGGCCCAGCAGGGCCACGGCACCGAGCGCGACGACCAGCCACATCGTGAGCCGCCAGTCGGCGCGGCCGACGTACGTGCCGAGCGGCACGCCCAGGGCTGTGGCGACGGTCATCCCGCCGAGGACGGTCGCGATCGCCCGGCCGCGTCGCTCCGGCGGTACGAGCGCGGTGGCGACGGCGTTCGCGGTGGGGGTGTAGAGCGCGGCACCGGCCGCGGCCAGCACCCGGGTGGCCAGCAGGGTCGGGTAGTCGGGGGCGAGCGCGCTGAGCGCGTTGGCCGCGGTGAAGACCGCGAGTGCGGTGAGCAGCAGCCGGCGGCGGCGCCAGCGGGCGGTCAGCGTGGCCAGCACGGGCGCGAGCAGGGCGTAGGCGAGCGCGAAGACGGACACCATCTGGCCGGCGGCCGCCACGGAGACGTCGAGGTCGTCGGCGACCCGGCCGAGGATGCCGGCCATGACCATCGTGTCGGTGCCGACGGCGAACGTGCCGAGGGCGAGCAGGAGCAGGCGGAGGCGCACGGGTTCCCTTCCCATGATCACAGTTTGATGCTCGTCAAACAATAGGGAAGGGTGGATGATTGTCAAACAATCGTGAGTGGGGTGCGAAGGAGGAGAACGTGGTGGACGGGTGGCTTCCGCAGCCTGCGACCGACGAGATCGAGCTGGTCAAGGTCATGCACGCGCTGGGCGACCCGGTGCGGATGCAGCTGTTGTCGGTTTTTCTGGACGGCAAGGAGCACGGCTGCGACCTGAGCGGACTCGGGCTCGATCACTTGCACAAGTCGACCGTCTCGCACCACATGCGGGTGCTGCGCGAAGCGGGTGTGACCGTCACGCGCACGGTCGGCCGCAACCGCCTCGTACAGCTCCGCAAGGCCGACCTCGACGCAAGGTTCCCCGGCCTCACGGACGCGCTGCTGACGGCGATGGGGCGGTAGGTCAGGGGGTTTTCCCCACCCGGCACCGCACCATTTCAAGCCTGTCCGGCGATTGAGGACGCTCCGCGCAGCGGGAACGGCGGGGCAGCCGGAAGATCCGGATAGCCCCGCGCAGCGGACCCGCTATCCCAACTGCTCCGGCAGCGGCGCCGCGTGCACCACCGTCAGCCCCGACACCGCCCGTGTCAGGGCCACGTACAGTCGGCGCAGCCCCGTCCGCTCGTCCGGTTCGCCGGACACGACGGCGCTCGGCTCGTCCAGGACCACGTAGTCGTACTCCAGGCCCTTGGCCAGCGTGGCCGGGACGAGGGTGAGGCGGGCGTCGGCGGAGGTCTCCTCGCCGGGGGAGAGGAACGGCAGGCCCGCCGCCGTCAGCGCGTCCGCCAGCGCGGCGATCCGCGCGTCGGCCGCGATCAGTCCGATCGAGCCCTCCTTGGTGAGAGCCGACACGCAGGCGGCCAGCACCGCCGCGTCGAGGTCCGCCGGCTCCACCGCCCGTACCGTGAAGTCGCCCGCCGCCTCACGGACCGAGGTCGCCTCGGCCAGGCCGGGAGCGATGGTGGGCAGCAGCCGGGACGCGTACGCGATGACCTCGCGCGGCACACGGAACCCCATCGTCAGCTCCTCCACCGTGGCCTCCGGCTTGCCGAGGTGGGCCAGGGCCTCCGGCCAACTGCTCGTCGCCCAGGGGGTGGTGCCCTGGGCCAGGTCGCCGAGGATCGTCGCCGAGCCGGTCGTGCAGCGGCGGCCCACCGCGCGGTACTGCATGGGGGAGAGGTCCTGCGCCTCGTCCAGGACCACGTGGCCGAGCGAGGGCGTGCGGGCGACGAGGTCCGCCGCCTCGTCGACGAGCACCGCGTCGGCCGCCGACCACTTGGCGGACTTCACACCGCGGGCCGGCCTGGGCCAGAGGATCTCCGCCTGCTCCTCGGCGTCCAGGATCCCCTCCGCGTGCTCCGCCAGGAACTCCGCATCGGACAGCAGTCGCAGGACCAGCTTCGCCGGATCCACCTGCGGCCAGAGCGACTTGACCGCCGACTTCACGGCGGCGTTGCGCGCCACCGCGTCCTGCACCCGGTCGTCGGGGGCCTCGCCGGCCTCCTCCATCCGTACCAGCACGGCGTGCGCGATGCGCTGCGGAAGCGCGTCGCGGGCCGCGCCGTAGCGGATGTCGCGGGCCAGCAGCTCGCGGACCATCTCCTCGACCTCGTACGCCGGGACCCGCCAGCGCCGCGAGCCGCGCACGACGACCACCGGGTCCACCGGCATCGTCACCCCCGACCGCACCGCGCGCCGCAGCACCTCCGCCATGCGGGCGTCGCCCTTGATGCGGGCCGCGGCGGCGGTGTCCGTGCCGCGCACCTCGACGTGGGCGACGAGGTCGTCGACGGTGGCCTGGGCGACATTCAACTCGCCGAGGGCGGGCAGGACTTGCTCGATGTACTGGAGGAAGGAGCGGTTCGGGCCGATGACGAGCGTGCCGGTGCGGGCGAGCCGCTCGCGGTGGGCGTACAGCAGATAGGCGACACGGTGCAGGCCGACGGCGGTCTTGCCGGTGCCGGGGGCACCCTGGACGCACACCGAGCCGCCGATCCCGGCGCGGACGATCTCGTCCTGCTCCGGCTGGATGGTGGCCACGATGTCCCGCATGGGGCCGACGCGCGGCCGCTCGATCTCGCTCTGCAGGAGCCGGCTGGCCTGCTCGTCACCGGCGGCGTCGGTCAGGTCCTCGTCCTCGTACGCCGTCAACTCGCCGCCCGTGTAGCCGAAGCGGCGGCGCAGCCGCACGTCCATCGGCTGCTTCTTGGACGCCCGGTAGAACGGCTGGGAGACGGGCGCGCGCCAGTCGATGACCATCGGGTCACCGTCCGCGTCGTGCACATGGCGGCGGCCGATATAGAACTGCTCGCCTTCCGCGCCCTCCGCCTGTTCGGCGCCGGGCGCGTGCAGATAGTCCAGGCGCCCGAAGAACAGCGGGGTGTGCGCCAGGTCGGCGAGGGCGGTGATGCGGTCCTCGATCTGGCTTTGCAGTACGGCGGCGTTGACCCAGTTCGCGGTCACGTCCTTGATGTCGAGGGACTCCACGTCGGCGCGCATGGCGCGCAGCGCGGACCGGGAGGAGGAGAGGTGGGCGCGCTCGCGCTCGAGAGGGTCATGGGCGGTGTGCGGGACGGGCGCGGACACGACGGTGCCTCCGGGGTGGGTGCTGAGGGGCGAGCGGGAGGCCGGCCGGTTTCCGTCCGGCCGGCGGCGCTCCCAGGACTCGGGAGGCGGCAGGACGGGCGATTGTAGTCAGCACGCAATCGGGGCGCGAATGATTTTCCGTGCCTTTCCCGCGCCTTCTCCGTGCCGTCTCAGGGTCGCCGTCCTCCTCCCGTAGGGGACGGCATGGGCCTGGAGTCCTACGGGCGGGCAGGGGCGTTTACGCCGGTGGAACGATGTCCGGGCCGGTCGGGAAAACCATCATGGACACATGACCACCGCGACCTTCACCCCCACTGCCGAGGGCGCCCGACCGGGCGCCACCGCCCTCCACCCGTCCCCCGGCCACCAGCGTCATCTGCTGGGCAGCACCATCCGCGCGATCAAGGTCTTCGCGGGGACGGCCGTCAGCGTCGTCCTCCTCGGGGAGCACAACGGCAAGCGGTGACGCCCCCGCCGGGGCCGTGGGTTTCCCCTACGCGTCCTCGCCCGTGAGCAGCGAATCCGCGTCGACGATCCGGTACGCGTACCCCTGCTCCGCCAGGAACCGCTGGCGGTGCGCCGCGAAGTCCTGGTCGACCGTGTCGCGCGCGACGACGGAGTAGAAACGCGCCTCGTGGCCGTCGGCCTTCGGGCGCAGGACCCGGCCGAGGCGCTGGGCCTCCTCCTGGCGGGAGCCGAACGTGCCCGAGACCTGGATGGCGACCGTGGCCTCGGGGAGGTCGATGGAGAAGTTCGCCACCTTCGAGACGACCAGCACCGAGATCTCGCCCTGGCGGAACGCGTCGAAGAGCTTCTCGCGCTGCGCGTTGGTCGTCTCGCCCTTGATGACGGGTGCGTTCAGGTGCTCGCCCAGCTCGTCGAGCTGGTCGATGTACTGGCCGATGACCAGGGTCTGCTCGCCCTGGTGCTTGGCGACCAGCGCCTCCGTGACCTTCCGCTTGGTGGCGGTCGTCGCGCAGTAGCGGTACTTCTCCTCGGTCTCGGCCGTCGCGTAGGCGAGCCGCTCCGAGTCGGTCAGATTGACGCGGACCTCGACACAGTCGGCGGGCGCGATATAGCCCTGTGCCTCGATCTCCTTCCACGGCGCGTCGAACCGCTTCGGCCCGATCAGGGAGAAGACATCGGACTCGCGGCCGTCCTCGCGGACGAGCGTCGCGGTCAGACCGAGGCGGCGGCGGGCCTGGAGGTCGGCGGTGAACTTGAAGACGGGCGCGGGCAGCAGGTGCACCTCGTCGTAGACGACCAGGCCCCAGTCGCGGGAGTCGAACAGCTCCAGGTGCGGGTAGATGCCCTTCCGCTTCGTCGTCAGGACCTGGTACGTGGCGATGGTGACCGGCCGGATCTCCTTGCGGGTGCCGGAGTACTCGCCGATCTCGTCCTCGGTCAGCGAGGTGCGCTTGACCAGCTCGTGCTTCCACTGGCGGGCCGAGACGGTGTTGGTCACCAGGATCAGCGTGGTGGCCTTCGCCTCGGCCATGGCGCCCGCGCCGACGAGGGTCTTGCCCGCGCCGCAGGGCAGCACGACGACACCGGAGCCGCCGTGCCAGAAGCCCTCGACGGCCTGCCGCTGGTACGGGCGCAGCGACCAACCGCTCTCGTCCAGCTCGATGGGGTGCGCCTCGCCGTCGACATAGCCCGCGAGGTCCTCGGCGGGCCAGCCGAGCTTGAGGAGGGTCTGCTTGATCTGACCGCGCTCGGAGGGGTGCACGGCGACGGTGTCGGGGTCGATCCGGGCGCCCACCAGCGGCTGCACCTTCTTCGACCGCAGGATCTCCTCCAGCACCGGCCGGTCGGTGCTCTCCAGGACGAGGCCGTGGATGGGGTGTTTGACGAGCTTCAGCCGCCCGTAGCGGGCCATCGTCTCGGCGATGTCGACGAGCAGGGCGTGCGGCACGGGGTAGCGGGAGTGGGCGACGAGGGCGTCGACGACCTGCTCGGCGTCATGGCCCGCGGCACGGGCGTTCCACAGACCGAGGGGGGTGACGCGGTAGGTGTGGATGTGCTCGGGAGCGCGCTCCAGCTCCGCGAAGGGCGCGATGGCGCGACGGCACGCGTCCGCCTGCTCGTGGTCCACCTCGAGCAGGAGTGTCTTGTCGCTCTGGACGATCAGAGGTCCGGTCACGCGCTGGGCCCTTTCCGCTAGCGGTGGGCCGGTGCGGGTCCGGTCGGAACCGCACGGCCAAACCTCCAGTGTGCCGCATACGGGCAAATGTGGGCGGGGGCCGGGCGGGTCGGCGGTCGGGGGCGGGCCGGTGCGGCTGGAACCGGCCCGCCCCCGACCGCCCGAGGGCGGCTAGAAGGTGATGCCGAGGGCGGCGGCGGGGGCCGCCGGGGCGGTGGTGGAGAGGACGGTGGCGACGCGACCCATAGGTCCTACTTTCTGCTGTCGTCCGATGACATGCCGTGACGCGGCGTCGGATGGCTGCCCCTGTCGCACCGTGACAATGCGCTTTATCACCCGCAGGGGTGAGGAATCAGACGGAGTCGTCCACGAGTTCGGCCACGCCGGTAATGCGGTGCAGGGGATAGGTGCGGACCTCGTCGGCGGTGTGGTCGTACGCCGTGACGAAGCCGCCCTCCACCCGGATCGGGGCGATGACCCGCTGGCTCGCGGCGCCTTCGGCGTTGACGTAGCCGATCCAGACGGCGGCGCCGGTCATGACGGCGGCCTGGACGGTGGCGAGGGTGTCGGCGGAGGAGGTGCGCGGCAGACCGCCGTCGGCGGGGGCCGGGGCGGCGGCGGTGGGCTTGCGTTCGGCGGTGGCGGCCATGTCACCCGCGCGGATCGCCCGTACCGCGGCGTCCAGCAGCGTGGGGCCCGGGGCGGGCGGGCCGTCGTGGGCGGGGGCCGGGGCCGTGCGGGGCGGGGTGCGACGGGCGTCGGCGCGGGTGACGACGACGTCGCCCTCGGCGGACTCCGCGGCAGGCGCGTACCCCATGCCGCGCAGGCCGTCGAGGAGGGCGTCCGGGGCGATCTGCGCCGCCAGGACCGTCGGGGCGAGGCGGCGCAGCCGCAAGGGGGCGGAGCGGCGGTCGGCGAGGATCTCCGCGAGGACCGCCTCGTCGTCGCAGCGCAGGTAGGAGGAGGCCGCGCCGACCCGCAGATGGCCGTGGCGGCGGGCCACGTCGTCGATCAGATACGCCAGCGGCTGCGGCACGGGCGTGCGCGAGTGGGTGGTGAGGAACGCCTTGAGGTCCGTCGCCGTCTGTCCGGCGTCCAGCGCGCGGCGCACCGAACCGGGCGTGAAGCGGTAGACGGTCGCCCCGCCCTTGGACTCGATGTCGGCGAGCACGCCCAGCGTCTGCGCCAGGGGCCGCTCCAGCGGGCCGGGCGCGACGGCGGTCAGGTCGGCCTGGAGCAGCACGTGGTCGAGCGGCTCGGGCAGCAGCGGCGCGAGGAGCGCGGCCGCGGCCGTCTCGACGGGCGTGGCGGCGTCCGGCACCGCGCCGGCCAGGGCGCGGCCGTGGGCGGCGAGGGCGCCGCGGCTGGTGACGCCCAGCAGATCCGCCTCGGCCAGGGCCCAGCGGGCGAGCCGGGTGCGGAGGTCCTCGGTGCCCGGGTCGGCGGAGGTGCGCGGGGGGCGTTCCCAGTGCAGCCGGTCCAGGAGCGTCCCCGGGGTGACGGAGGCGCCCGGGGGCAGGGTGGCGAGCAGGGCGAGCACCCGGCGGCGCACCTCGGGGGCCGGGCTGCGGTCCAGGTCGGGGCCGAGGGCCGCGAGGGTACGGGCCTTGGCGTCCCGCTCCCCGACGAGGCCCGGGGTGCGGGTGGCCGCGAGCCAGGCCGTGGCCAGCCGCGTCCAGCGCTCCTCGGCGGGCAGCCGGAGCCAGTCGTCGTAGGCGGGGGTCGGGGCGTAGCGCTCGTCCACCTCGCCGTCGGAGGCCAGCAGTCCCGCCGCGTAGGCCAGCTCGACCCAGAACGCGGTGGCGGACTCGGTGGTGTCCAGGGCGGTCGCGGTGCGCTTGAGGTCGCGGACGCTCAGCCCGCCCGCCCGCAGGACCAGCGGGCTGCCGCTCTCCCACTCCTTGAGGAGGTCCTCGACGACCGTCAGTGCCGTGTACGCCTGCCCGGCGGCCGTCGCGTCCACCACCCGCGGGGAGTGCTCGGTGACGGGCGCCAGCTCCGGGGCGACGGGCTCCGGCGTGCGGTGGGCGCGCCCGCCGCGCAGATGCAGGGCCACCTCGCGGGGCAGCACCACACCGCCGGGGCCGGTGGACAGCAGCAGCCCGCGGTCGAGCAGCCAGCGCAGGTGGGCGGCGGGGTCGGCGGTCACGGTGCCGTGCGGCGGGCCCCAGAGCAGCTTGCCGAGCACGGCGGTGGCCTCGGCGGGCGCCTGGGCGAGCAGTGCGGCCATCCTCTTCCGGTCGTTGAACAGCGCGCTGAGCGCGCTGACGGCCGTCACCGGGTCGTGGGTGGCGGGCAGCCCCGCGGCGGCGACGATCTGCTGGATGCGGCCCGGCGACATCCCGGCGGTGGCCTCGGCGACCGTCGGCCCGAGGCCGGTGGGGGAGGGGTGGGCGGCGCTGGGCGCCAGCACCTCGCGGACGGTACGCACCAGCCGCAGCCGGTCCTCGCCGCCCCAGACGAGGGCCTGCTCGCGCAGCGTCGCCACCGCGCGCGGCAGCTCGCGCCCGATGCGGGGGTCGTCGTCCGCGTCGCCGGTCATCAGGGCGCGGAGCGTGTCGTACGGGCACGGGTCGGGCGCCACGGCGAGCGCCTCGGCGACCTGGAGGGCGAAGCGGTCCAGCCGCTCCAGCGTCCGCACCACGGAGGCGCGGGTGCCGGCCCGGGTGGCGAGCTGGGTGAGGTCGCCGGGCACCGGGTTCAGCAGGTCGGGGCGGGCGCGCAGCAGCGCGGCGAGGTCGCTGTCGGGCCGGGTGCGCAGCTCGTCGGCGAGCGTGCGGGGGGCTCCGCGGCCGGCTTCGCCCGTGCGGGGCGCGCCGCCTCCGCGGGACGCTTTGCCCGTCTTCCCTGTCTCCCGCCGCGCAGTGGTCATTCTGTTTACGGTACCGGGTCCCGGGGGGTGGGCCCCGGGCTCCGCCGACGGTCGTGGCGCGCTCGGGTGCCTCGTCGCGTTCCCTCCGTCGGCCCGGTGCGGAACCGGTACCTTCGGGGGGTAACGGCTGGTGGGTCTTGGCTGGGTGTTTTAGGGGATTCGGTGGGGATCGAGAGTGATCAGCTTGTTTACGACTACTTGAGCCAGGTCGGGGATCTCGCTCAGCGCAGACCGCTCACCTCCGGCGAGCGCATGCGGCTGGTCTCCCGGCTGCGTACGGAGATCGAGCGGCGCAGATCCGCCGAGGGGGCCGACTCCCCGGCCGCGGTGCGCCGGATCCTCGACGACCTGGGCTCGCCGGACGAGGCCGTCGCCGACGCGGAGGCCCCGGGCGGCGGCGGAGCCGGTGACAAAGGCCGGGTGCCGATGCCGCGCCGCGAGGGCGAGCCCGTCCGGTTCCCCGCCGCGGCGCCCCCGCACCTGGCGACCGAGGAGGAACTGGGCCGTGGTGCCGGTGGCGACGGGGTGCACGGGTGGCAGCAGGCCGGACCCGGGCCGTTCACGGCGGGGGACCGGGTGCACGGCTTCGTCGGCGGTATCGAGATCCCCGAGATGCTGAAGCCGCCGCCCACCCCGGCCGAACTGGAGCGGCGCGAGGCCGCCGCCCGGCCGGCGGTCGAGCGGGCGGAACAGGACACGGAAGGCGTCGGGCGGGACGGGGACGGCAGCGAGGGGCCGGGCGTGGGCCGTCCCGGGCTGTGGCGCTCCGGGGACGGCACCGCCATGAGTCCGTTGCTGATCCTCGTCGCCGCGCTGCTGCTCGTCGGCGCCGTGCTCGGCAACTGGCTCATGCTCGCCGCGGGCTGGGCGCTCGCCTACGTCACCCGCCGGCTCTCGCACACCGAGTCACAGATGGCCGTCATGGTCGTCCCCGGCCTCACCGTCGCCGGCGGCATCGCCTGGCTGTGGGGCCGCGCCCACGGCCGCTGGGGCGACCCGATACCGGCGGGCGAGCTGGGCACGGCCCTCTCCGCCACCTGGCCCGTGGTCGTCCGCGTCGCGGCCATCGCCTCGGCGCTGTTCGTGGTGTGGCGGGCCAGACGGTCTGCGTGAGCTTTGTCCGGGCGCCGGTCCGTGGTGTCGGCTGCACCTCCGCTGCGCGGCGGTGTCCTCAATCGCCGGACGGGCTGCTGTGCTGTGTCCTCAAGCGCCGGACGGGCTTGGCGGCTGAGCTCAGCCAAGTCAAGCCCGTCCGGCGTTTGAGGACGCGCCCGCAGGGCGCTCGCCGCCGGATGGCCTGTCGGCCGAGGATTCGCCGGGCAGCCCGGGCGCGGGCTGTGTCGCCTGCACCTCCGCTGCGCGGCGGTGTCCTCAATCGCCGGACGGGCTGGTTGGGCTGAGCCCGGCATCAAACTGCCCGGGCTGTCATCGGCTGGGCCCAGCCATATCAAGCCCGTCCGGCGTTTGAGGACGCGCCCGCAGGGCGCTCGCCGCCGGAGGCGGCTTCGGCGTCCCCAGGAGCCCACGGAGTGCCCGGTATCACCAGCGGGCTGCCCGTCACCGGATCCGGTACGACCACCGAGTCCAGGCCGAAGACCTCGCGTACCAGCTCCGCCGTGACGATCTCCGACGGGCGGCCCCGCGCGATCACGCGGCCCGCCTTCATCGCCACCAGGTGGTCGGCGTAGCGCGCCGCCTGGTTCAGGTCGTGCAGCACCGCGACGACCGTGCGGCCGCGTTCGTGGTTGAGCTGGCGGACCAGGTCCAGCACCTCCACCTGGTGGGCGATGTCGAGGTACGTCGTCGGCTCGTCCAGCAGCAGCAGATCCGTCTCCTGCGCCAGGGCCATCGCGATCCACACCCGCTGCCGCTGGCCGCCCGACAGCTCGTCGACGGACCGCTCGGCGAGGGCCGACACGTCCGTGCGGGCCATGGCGTCCGTGACCGCGCGCTCGTCCGTCTCCGACCACTGCTGCCACCAGCGCTGGTGCGGCTGCCGGCCGCGTGCGACGAGGTCCGCGACGGTGATGGCCTCGGGGGCCACGGGCGTCTGCGGCAGCAGCCCGAGCGACTGGGCGATCCGCCGGGTGGGGATGCGGGCCAGCTCCTCGCCGTCCAGCAGCACCGCCCCGCCCTTCGGCTTCAGCAGCCGGCCGAGCGCCCGCAGGAGCGTCGACTTCCCGCACGCGTTCGGGCCGACGACCACCGTCACCTCGCCGTCGGGGACGTCGAGGTCGAGTGCCTCCACGACCGTGCGCTCCTCGTAGGCGAGGGTCAGGGCACGGGCGGTGAGCCGGCTCCCGGGCACGCTCCTGCTCTCGGTCATGCTTTGCCTCCGGTGCGGCTGCGAATGATCAGCCAGATCAGATACGGGGCACCGACGGCGGCGGTCAGCACGCCCACGGGCAGTTCGGTGGGCTCGAAGAGCTTGCGGGCCAGCAGGTCCGCGAGGACGACGATGACCGCGCCCAGCAGCGCCGAGCACAGCAGCGGGATCTGCGCGGTACGGGTCATCCGGCGGGCGATCTGCGGGGCGAGCAGCGCCACGAAGTCGACCGGACCCGCCGCGCCCGTCGCGATCGAGGCGAGCACGACACCCAGCAGGACCAGCCCGAACCGCACCCGGCCCAGCCGCACGCCCAGCGCGGTGGCCGTGTCGTCGTCCATGGCCACCGTGCGCTGCGCCCGCGCCGCCCAGAGGACGAAGGGGGCGAGCGCGAGCAGCGCCCAGAACACCGGGCCCGCCTCGTCCCAGCCGCGCCCGTTGAGCGAACCGGTCATCCACACCTGGGCCTGCTGGGCGACGAGGTAGTCGCCCTTGGTCATGAACAGATGGGTGACCGAGCGCAGCGCGACCGCGAAGCCGATGCCGATGAGCACGAAGCGCGCGGCGTGCAGCCCGCGCCGCCACGCGAAGGCGTAGACGAGGGCCGCGGCGAGCAGCCCGCCGATGACGGACAGATACGGCAGGAAGGCGTACGAGGTGACGCCGAAGGTCATCGCGCCGACCGTCAGGGCGCTCGCGCCCTGGGTGACACCGATGATGTCGGGGCTGGCCAGGGGGTTGCGGGAGACAGTCTGGATCAGCGCCCCCGCGACGCCGAAGGCCGCGCCGATCAGCAGCCCGACGGTCATCCGGGGCAGCCGCAGCGTGCCCACGACCAGCTCCTCGGACGACGGCTGCCCGAGGACGACCTTCACGGCCTCGACGGGCGTGACGAAGGTCTTGCCGACGCAGAGGTAGGCGACGCACACGGCGGCGAGCAGCGCCGCGAGACCGAGAGCGACGGCCGCGCCCCGCCGGTGGACGAGGAACGAGCCACGACCGGCCCGTACGAGCAGATAGCCGGCGGGCCGCTGCCGCGCCTTCGCCGGAGCCGCTGCCGGGGACACGGCGTACGTCATGCCGCCACCGCCTTGCGGCGCACCAGCGTGACGAGGAAGGGCACGCCGATCAGGGCCGTCATGACCCCCGAGGGGACCTCGCTCGGCGGGAAGAGGACCCGGCCGACGACGTCGGCGACGAGCAGCATGACGGGGCCGATGAGCGCGGCCATGGGCAGTACCCAGCGGTGGTCGGAGCCGACGATCGCGCGGGCGATGTGCGGCACGGCGAGGCCGATGAAGGCGATCGGTCCGGCGGCGGCGACGCCCACGCCGGTGAGGACGGTGGCGCCGAGACCGCCGACGATCCGTACGGTCGCGACGTTCTGCCCGAGGCCCTTGGCGACGTCCTCACCGAGCGCCAGGGCGTCGAGCCCACGCGCCACGGACACCACCATCACCAGGCCCACCAGCAGAAACGGCCAGATCTGCTCGACGATCTCGGGTTTACGGCCGGCCAGCGAGCCGACCTGCCAGAAGCGGAAATCGTCCAGCACGCGCGCGTGGGTGGTGAGGATCGCGTGGATGACCGAGACCAGCAGCGCGTTGATCGCGGCGCCCGCGAGCGCGAGCTTCACCGGCGCCGCGCCGCCCCGGCCGCGGGAGGCGATGGCGTACACGGCGACGCCCGCGATCCCCGCGCCCGCGAAGGCCCACCACACGAAGCCCGTCAGGGAGTGCACCCCGGCGACGGAGAGGGCCAGGACGACGCCCACCGAGGCGCCCTGGCTGATGCCGAGGATGCCGGGGTCGGCGATCGGGTTGCGGGTCAGGCCCTGCATGGCCGTGCCCGCCACGGCCAGCGCGGCGCCGACCATCAGGCCGATCAGGGTGCGGGGCAGCCGCATCTCCCGGACGACGGTGGCCGTGGTGTCCGTGCCGCCGTGCAGCAGCACGTCGAGGAGCTCGGACGGCGGGGTCGGGCGGGCACCCACGGCGAGACTGAGCGCCACCGCGGTCAGCAGGGCGACGACCGCGGCCGCCGTCCAGCCGACGCGGCGGCGGATCATGGGGGACCCGGGGCTGCTGATCGGGACGGCGGCTGACATCGCTTCCACTTCGCGCTCGAAAACTTCGCGGTCGTAAATGCCGACAACGCTGAGGGCGGGCGGACCGAGGCCCCAACTTAGGCGAGGCTCAGTGTACGGGTGGGGCCGGCGGCAGAATGTGGGGCATGACCTCGCTCCCGCGCACGCACCGCTTCACGGTCGGCTTCGACCTCGACCTCACGCTGGTCGACTCCAAGCCCGGCATCAGAGCCGCGTACGAATCCCTGGTCGCCACCACCGGGACGCCCATCGACATCGACCTCGTCTGCGGCCGGCTCGGCCCGCCGCTCGAGCACGAGCTGCTCAACTGGTTCCCCGCGGAGAAGGTCGACTGGGCCGCCGACATCTACCGGGCCGCGTACCCGAAGCTCGGGATCGCCCCGTCACCCGCCATGCCCGGCGCCCGCGAGGCCATCGCCGCGGTCCAGGAGCTGGGCGGGCGGGCGATCGTCGTCACCGCCAAGTACCCGGTCAACGCCCGTCTCCACCTCGACCACCTGGGCCTCGCGCCCGACGTCCTCATAGGCGACCTGTGGGCCGAGGACAAGGCGCTGGCGCTGCGCGAGCACGGCGCGAGCGTCTACGTCGGCGACCACGTCGGTGATGTGCGCGGCGCGCGTACGGCCGGTGCGCTGTCCGTGGCGGTCGCGACCGGGCCGTGCGACGTGGAGGAACTGCGCGCGGCGGGCGCCGATGTGCTGCTCGCCGATCTCACGGCCTTCCCGGCCTGGCTGCGCGACTACCGGGCGGCGACGGACCCGGCGGCCTCCCGCGCCTGACGGCGCTGCTCCGCGATGGACCGCAGCACCCCGGCCCCGGCGACGAGGAAGCCGACGCCCATCAGCATGCACACGAAGTACGCGGCCGGGGGCAGCGGATCGACGCCCAGGAAGAGCGGCGCGACCGTCGCCAGCGTGGCGACCGCGCCCACGAGGAAGACGATGGCGCCGACGCGTACCAGCAGATCCCCGGCCCGGGGCGTTTCGTTGCTCACCCGACCAGGGTAGATCCCTAGCGGTCGGCGTGGACTCCATCGCCGTACGGACCGGACAGACGCCAGATGCGCAGAGGTACCACCCGGGGACGTCTTGTCACCGGGCCCGGGACCATTAGCCTTGGGGGTAGCGGGTCTTGCGACCCGCTGTCGTGCTATCCAGAGCTGTTTTGCGGTTGTTTTTTGCAGTTTCCGGCGTTTCCCGACGAGATACGAGGACGAGGACAGACGTGCCTACCGGCAAGGTCAAGTGGTTCAACAGTGAGAAGGGCTTCGGCTTTCTCTCCCGTGACGACGGCGAGGACGTCTTCGTCCACTCCTCGGTGCTTCCGGCCGGGGTCGACACCCTCAAGCCCGGCCAGCGGGTGGAGTTCGGTGTCGTGGCCGGCCAGCGCGGCGACCAGGCGCTCACCGTGACGCTCCTCGACCCCGCCCCCTCGGTAGCGGCCGCGCAGCGCCGCAAGCCCGACGAACTGGCCTCGATCGTCCAGGACCTCACCACTCTCCTGGAGAACGTCACCCAGCAGCTGGAGCGCGGCCGTTACCCGGACAAGGCGCACGGCGCCAAGATCGCGGGCATGCTGCGCGCGGTCGCCGACCAGATGGACGTCTGAGACGTCCGAGCGGGGTTCCGCGGCTTACGGAAAAGCGAGCGCGTCACGGCCGAGGGGAGGTACGAGCCCCTCGGCCGCGGCACGCGTGAGCAGTCCGCGCACCGCCGCGTAGCCGGCCTCGCCGAGGCCGGCCGTGAATTCATTGACGTACAGCCCGATGTGCTGGTCCGCGACCGCCGGATCCATCTCCTGGGCGTGCTCCAGCACATACGGCCGTGAGACCAGCGGGTCGTCCCAGGCCATGCGCACCGACGTCCGCGCCGCCTCGGCCAGTTCGCGCAGCCGCGCGGCACCCAGCGAGCGCTTGGCGATGATCGCGCCGAGCGGGATGGGCAGCCCGGTGGTGGACTCCCAGTGCTCGCCCATGTCGGCGAGGCAGACCAGCCCGTAGTCCTGATACGTGAACCGCGCCTCGTGGATCACGAGACCCGCGTCCACCTTGCCGTCCCGGACCGCGGGCATGATCTCGTGGAACGGCAGCACCACGACCTCGCCGACGCCGCCCGGCACCTCGGTGGCGGCCCACAGCCGGAAGAGCAGATACGCGGTCGAGCGCTCGCTCGGCACGGCGACGGTCTTCCCGGCCAGATCGGCGGCGCTCCCGCCGCCGGTGGTCAGCACCAGCGGCCCGCAGCCCCGGCCGAGCGCACCGCCGCACGGCAGCAGCGCGTACTCCTCCAGCACCCACGGCAGCACCGCGTACGACACCTTCAGCACGTCGAACTCGCCGCGCTCGGCCATGCCGTTGGTGATGTCGATGTCCGCGAACGTGACGTCCAGGGCGGGCGCGCCCGGCACCCGGCCGTGCGCCCAGGCGTCGAAGACGAAGGTGTCGTTCGGGCAGGGCGAATACGCGATCTTCAGCGGCTCGCTCATCGGGTGACCTCGGCTTTCTCGGCGGGTGGCACGACCGGTGCGGACGGGATCCGCCGGAACGCGTCCGTGAGCGCGGCCAGTGCGTCACCGATCCGCCAGGCGGCCCGGTCGCGCGGGCCGACCGCGTTGGAGACGGCCCGCAGCTCCAGCGCCGGCACCCCGTGCGCGGCGGCGGCCTCGGCGACCCCGAACCCCTCCATGGCCTCGGCGAGCGCCTGCGGGTGGCGTGCCGTCAGCTCCGCGGCCCGCTCGGCGGTCCCGGTCGCCGTGGAGACGGTCAGCACCTCACCGGTCGCCGCCCCGGTCGCCTCGGCCACGGCCCGTACGAGCGCCTCGGGGGACCGGTGACCGGTCGACCCGAAACCCAGCTCGGTGACCGAGCGGAAGCCGTCGGCCGTCTGCGCCCCCAGATCGGCGGCGACGATCGCGTCGGACACGACGAGGGAGGCCAGGGGCGCGCGGGGCTGGAAACCGCCCGCGATGCCCGCGGAGACCACCAGGTCGTAGCGGTCCCCGGCCAGCTCGGCGGCGGTCAGCGCGGTCGCGGTCCCCGCCGCCGCGGCGGCGGGGCCGACACCGGCGGCCAGCACGTCGAAGCGCGCCGTGCGGTGCAGGGTCGCACCGCCCGGCAGCGGGACCTCGGTGTGGCGTGGCGAAGCGGCCGTCACCGCGTCACGCTCGGCGGGTACGGCCGTCACCACGAGTACGCGCATCAGCGGGCCCCGGCGGCTTCAGTCGTTGTCGAGTTCGAGCTTGACGTTCCACACGCCGTCGCTCGTGACCACGGAGAGGACGGTGGTCTCCTCCATACGCTGGGCCTGCTGGTTGACGAAGAGCGACTGGCCGTCCAGGGACGTGTAGGTCTGCTTCGTCTGGGCGGTCTTCTGCTGGCCGCGCGTGGCCACGATCCAGCCCTCTTCGGCGATCTTCGGCTCGACGCCGATGCGCACCTTTTCGCCCGGCTTCACCTTGATGGTCTTGGGTGCCTTGCTCGACAGGCACTTGGTCAGCGCGGCCTCGTCGAGCTTGGTGCCCTCGTCGAGGCAGACGGCCTCGGTGGTCACCGTGTTCGTACCCACGGTCACGGTCGCCAGCGGCGTCGGCTTGTCGCAGGCGGAGAGGGCGACGAGCCCGAAGGTCACGGCACCGACGGCGGCAGCGGCACGGCGGCGCTTGCCTCGGATAAACGCAGCGGTCATACGGGCAGGCTATCGGGCCCGCCCGCTCACGCCACGCGCGGGTGCGGCGAGCCGCGCCGGGCGGCCGTCAGCAGGCCCCGCACGGCGGTCGCCACGCCGAGCGCGAGGAACCCCGCCGCGACCGACATGCCCAGTACGCCATTGAGCGGCAGCAGGATGCCGATCGCCCCGCCGACCACCCAGGACATCTGCAGCAGCGTCTCGGAACGGGCGAACGCCGACGTCCGCACCTCCTCCGGCACGTCCCGCTGGATCAGCGAGTCCAGCGACTGCTTGCCGAGCGCCTGCGAGATGCCCGCGACGGCCGCCACGGCACCGATCGCGACCGGGCTGTAGAGAACGGCCGCGGTGACCGCCATCGCCAGGGACACCGACAGCACCAGCGCGATCATCGCCTCCGGCCCGCGCGAGCGCAGCAGCGCGCCGATGGCCGTGCCCAGCGCGTTCCCCCCGCCCGCCGCGACCGCGACGACACCCAGCGACATGGCCGGGCTCAGCCCCCCGAGCGGGTGAACCCGGAGCATGAAGGCCAGGAAGAAGGTGAGGAAGCCCGACAGCATGCGCATCGCGCTGTTCGCCTGGAGACCGTGCAGCACCGAGCTGCCCACCGTGCGCAGCCCGGGCTTCCTGTCCTTCTTCCCCAGCCGTCCGTTCTTTCCCCACTTCCCGTTCTTCTCCGGCTTCCCGTTCCTCTCCTGTTTCCCGGCCCGCGGGTGGCGGATCGAGATCGGCCGGTGCTCGCCCGAGACCAGGCGCGCCCGGGCCTCGCCCTTCGCCGAGTCGACCTTGTGCGGTAGCGAGAAGGACAGGAAGGTGCCGAGCGCGAACACCGCGCACGCCCCGTACAGCGGATACTCCGGCCCCAGCTGATGCAGCCCCGCACCCAGCGGGGCCGCCAGTCCCGTGGCCAGCAGGCCCCCGAGCGTCACCCGGGAATTGGCTTTGACCAGCGAGATGCGCGGTGGCAGCAGCCGGGGCACCACGGCGGACCGAACCACCCCGTACGCCTTCGAGGCCACCAGCACCCCGAGCGCCGCCGGATACAGCTCCAGGCCGCCCGTCGCCACCGCGCCCGACATGGTCAGCGCGAGCAGCGCCCGGGTGAGCATCGCGCCCGCCATCGCCGCCCGGCGGCCGTGCGGGATGCGGTCCAGCAGCGGCCCGATCACCGGGGCGAGCAGCGCGAACGGTGCCATGGTGACCGCCAGGTACAGCGCCACCCGCCCGCGCGCCTGGTCGGTGGGGACGGAGAAGAAGACCGTGGACGCCAGCGCGATCGTGATCATCATGTCGCCGGCGGAATTCACCGCGTGCAGCTCGATCAGTTTGCCGAGCCCGGACTCGCCCGCGCCGTGCGCGTGCGTCGCTTTTCGGACCCCGCGGGCCGCCCCCGTGAAAGGGCTGCGCAGGACCCGGCCGACGCCCCGGCCGGCACGGCGGAGCGGACCGCCTTCGGCTGACCGGATGGCTCCCACCACGCCATACTGCCCCAACTCACACCGACGATGGCACTTTCGGCGCATCTGCGGCTCGGCTCCGGGCCGCGACGGCCCGGCCTCGGGGCAGACCGGGACGAGGCTCGCCGCAGCCCGGCTATCCCCCGCACGGCCGCGCGGGGTAGCGTGCGTAGCGCGCCACCGGCGGTCGTTCTTGGCCGCGCTCCGAGTCTCGATCCCGCAGAATGGGAGTGACTAGGTGCGCCCGAGGCCGTTCGGGCGCGGACGTCGACGCGGTCCTGCGGTCCGCTCCGTCCGCCGACCCGGCCGTTCGGCTGGCGCACTCGTGAGACGGCGTGGAAGAGAGACAAGATTCTTGTGAGTGCTGCGATGCGAAGCCGTACCCCGGACCGCCTGTGCGCCGAGGCGGTCGAACTCGCCCGTACGGCGGCCGAGGAGGCCGCGCTGCCCGGGATGGTCGGCGAGCACGTCGAGGCCGTCGCCGACGGGGACCGCGTCGTCACCCACTTCTTCGCCTGCAAGGACCCCGGGTACCGCGGCTGGCGCTGGGCCGTCACCGTCACCCGGGCCTCCCGCGCCAAGGTCGTCACCCTCGACGAGACGGTGCTGCTGCCGGGCCCCGACGCCCTCCTGGCACCCGAATGGGTGCCCTGGAGCGAGCGGCTGCGCCCCGGCGACATGGGCCCCGGCGACCTGCTGCCCACCGAGGCCGACGATCTGCGCCTGGAGCCGGGCTGGACCGGTGAGGACGTCCCGCCGCCGAACTCCGCCGTCTCCGAGGAAATGGCCGAGCTCGCCGAGGCGGAGGACGCCGACGTCACGGCCGGCCCGCCCTCCGCGCAGCCCACCACGCCCCTGCGCGGCACGATCGCGTCGGTCGCCGAGGAACTCGGCCTGCGCCGCGCCCGCGTCCTCTCCCGCTACGGCCTGCACACCGCGGCCGACCGCTGGGACGAGACGCACGGCGCCAAGACCCCCATGGCCCAGGCGGCCCCCGCGTCCTGCGAGAGCTGCGGCTTCCTGGCCCGTATCGGCGGCTCCCTGGGCCAGGCGTTCGGCGTCTGCGCCAACGAATTCGGCCCGGCGGACGGCCACGTCGTCTCCCTCGCCTACGGCTGCGGCGGCCACTCCGAAGCCGCGGTCATGCCGAAGCCGCCCCGGCCGTCCGAGCCGGTGATCGACGAGACGCTGGTGGACCCGCTGCCGCTCCGCCAGGCGGCGGACTCGGAGGACGAGTCGTCGGCGGAGGATCTCGGGCACGCCTGAGCAGGCTGCTGCCCCTGCGTGTCGGGGGTTGCGCGTTCGATGCCGGGGTGCGGCGCGGTTTCGCCTGCGGCGGGCTGATGGGGTTTGGGCCGTCGGCCGCCGACGGTGGCAAGCCCCTACGGGAGGGTTCGCCCGGCGGTGCGGTGTAACGGGTGGGCGGGAGGGTGGAAACCCGCCGCGGTAGCGGCACCCCCCCCACGGCGGAAGGCGGCGGAACACCCCCTGGCGCGGAGCGCCCCCGCAGGGGGGTACGTTCGCCGCAAAGGCAACGGCAGCGGTTCGGCCGGGGCCACCGCGGTCAGCGAAAGCGCAGGGAGACACACGTGAGCGGCACGGCAATGGTGCGGGGCACGGCCGACGGCACGGATCCGTTCGGGACCGCGCGACTGCGGCGTGGCGTGCTCGACGCCTGGGCGGCGTCGCCCGCCCGGTTCCGGGAGGACGCCAACGCCGAGGAGGACCTCGCGCTCGGCGGCTACCGCGACCGTCTCGTCGTCGAGCTCGCCCAGAACGCCGCCGACGCCGCCGCGCGCGCCGGTGTCCCCGGCCGGCTGCGGCTGACCCTGCACCCCGCCCGGGCCGGTGAGCCCGCCGTGCTGGCCGCCGCCAACACCGGCGCCCCCCTCGACGCCGCGGGCGTCGAGTCCCTGGCCACCCTGCGCGCCTCCGCCAAGCGCGACGACGAGCCGCGACCGGGCCCGGACGCAGGGGACGGCGGGGGCGGCGAGGATGGTGCCGTCGGCCGGTTCGGCGTCGGTTTCTCGGCCGTGCTGGCCGTGAGCGACGAGCCCGCCGTCATCGCCCGTACCGGCGGCGTCCGGTGGTCGCTCGCCGAGGCGCGGACGCTCGCGGAAGAGGCGGCGGCAGGCGCCCCCGCCCTCGGCGAGGAGATCCGCCGCCGCGAGGGCCATGTGCCGCTGCTGCGGCTCCCGCTGCCCGCCGAGGGCAGCGCACCCGACGGCTACGACACCGTCGTCGTGCTGCCGCTGCGCGACGGCGCGGCCGAGGACCTGACCGCCCGTCTGCTGGCCGGGGTCGACGACGCGTTGCTGCTGACCCTGCCGGGTCTGACGGAGGTCGTCATCGAGACGGCGGACGGCACCGTACGGACCCTGACGCGCCGCCAGGAAGGCCCGTACGTCCTCATCGACGACTCCGCGCGCGGGGCGGCCACCCGCTGGCGCGTCGAGCGCGCGGGCGGCCGGCTGGACGCCGCGCTGCTCGCCGACCGGCCCGTGGAGGAGCGGCTGCGCCCGGCGTGGGCGGTGACGTGGGCGGTGCCGGTGGGCACGGACGGCGCGCCCGAGCGGCCCCGGACCGCGCCCGTCGTGCACGCCCCGACCCCCACCGACGAGCCGCTGGGCCTGCCGGCCCTGCTCATCGCCACGTTCCCGCTCGAACCCACCCGCCGGCACGCCGCGCCCGGCCCCCTCACGGACTTCCTCGTCGAGCGCGCGGCCGAGGCGTACACCGCGCTGCTGCGCGACTGGCACCCCGTCGGCACCGGCACCCTCGATCTGGTCCCGGCCCCGCTGGCGCAGGGCGCCCTGGACGCGGAGCTCCGACGGCTGGTCCTCGACCGGCTGCCCCGCGTCCCCTTCCTCTCGAGCGCGGCTTCCAACGGCGGCGCCGAAGAGCCCGCCCCGTCCGGTGGCATCGAGGGCATCCCCTGGACCCAGGGCCCCGACGCCTCCACCCAGACCCCGCAGCCCGCCCCGGCCACCGGCCGCACCCCCGCCGACACCTGGGACGACGCCTTCGCGACCGCCCCGGGCGGCGAGGCGTACGCCCTGCGGCCCGTCGAGGCCGAGATCGTGGAGGGCGCGGGCGCGGAGACCGTCGCCGTGCTGGGCGAGCTGTTCCCGAGCCTGCTGCCGGCCGGGCTGGAGCGCCGCCAGGAGCTGCGCGCGCTCGGCGTGGCCCGTGTGTCGCTGGGCGAGGCCATCGACCGCCTGGCGGGCGTCGAGCGGGCCGCCGCGTGGTGGCACCGCCTCTACGACAGCCTCGCCGGCGTCGACCCGGACCGGCTGAGCGGACTGCCCGTGCCGCTCGCGGACGGGCGCACGGCCATCGGCCCCCGGCAGGTGCTGCTGCCGCCGCCGGACGGCACGGATCCCGAGCAGACCGAGCGGCTCTCCCGCCTCGGGCTGAAGGTGGCCCACCCCGACGCCGCCCACCCCCTGCTGGAGAAGCTCGGCGCCACCCCGGCCTCGCCCCGCGCCATTCTGACGACCCCCCAGGTGCGGGCCGCCGTCGCGAATTCCCTCGACGCCGAGGACGTCTGGGACGAGGACGCCCTCGACGCCGACGCCCTGGCGGAGACCGTCCTCACGCTCGTGAGGGACGCCGGTCTGGTGCCCGGTGACGAGCCCTGGCTCGGCGCGCTCGCCCTGCCCGACGAGGACGGCGAGCTCGCCCCCGCCGGTGAACTCGTGCTGCCCGGCAGCCCCTTCGAGCGCGTCATCCGCCCCGGCGAACTCGCCGCCTGCGACGCCGCGCTCGCCGACCACTGGGGCGAGCAGCCCCTCACCGCGTGCGGCGTGCTCGCCGACTTCGCCCTCGTCCGCGCCACGGACGTCGTCCTCGACCCCGAGGAGCTCGACCCGCGCGAGGGCGACTACGCCGAGCCGGACGACGTCGGCCTGCTCGACGCCGTCGACGTGTGGTGCGAGGACGTGCTGGACCAGCTGCCCGACACCCCCGTGCCGCCGGTCGCGACCGAGATCGTGGCCGTACGGGACCTGGACCTCGTCGACGACGACGCCTGGCCGCAGGCGCTCGCCCTGCTGTCCCGCCCGCCGCTGCGCGACGCGCTGACCGCGCCCGTACGGATCCTGCTGCCGGACGGCACGACGGAGTCGGTGCGCCCGTACACCGCCTGGTGGCTGCGCGGCCACCCCGTCCTGGGCGGCCGCCGCCCCGCCGGACTGCGTGCCGCGGGCGGGGACCCGCTGCTGGCGGGCCTGTACGAGGCGGCCGACGCGGCCGGGCTCGCGGACGAGCAGGTGCTGCGGGCGCTGGGCGTACGCACGTCCGTGGCCGCCCTGCTGGACGAGCCGGGCGGCGCGGCGGAGCTGCTCGCGCGGCTGGCCGACGACCGGCTGCCGGTGGGCGAGGCGCAACTGCACGCCCTGTACGGCGCCCTGGCCGACCTCGATCCGGAACAGGTCACCCTGCCCGACGAGCTGCGGGCCGTCGTCGACGGCGAGGTGACGGTCGTGGACGCGGCGGAGGCGCTCGTCGCCGACGCGCCGGACCTGATGCCGCTGGCCGAGGGCCACCCGGTGCTGCCCGTACGGCCGGCGCGGGCGGCGGAGCTGGCGGAGCTGTTGCAGGTCCGCCGGGTCAGCGAGGTCTTCCCGGTGGTCGTGCCCGCCGGTGACGGCGAGGTCCGGCAGGTCCCGGACGGTGTGCGGGTGCTGCTGCCGGGGGCGCCGTCGTCGTACGTCGAACACGGCGAGCTCGTCGTCGGCGGCATCGAGCTGGACTGGCGTTACGGGCCGGACGGCGTGCTGCACGCGACGACGCTGGAGGGCGTGGCGGCGGGCCTCGCCTGGGCGGCGGGCCACTGGTCCCGCCGCTTCGAGGCGGCGGCCCTCCTGGAGGACACCTCCCGCACGGGTGAGCTGGCGCGAGCCCGCTGGTTCGATTAGCCCCTCGCCGGGCGGGGTCGTCGATCCCGCCCGGCGAGGGACCGGGCCGGATTTATTCTGGGAGTGAGGAGGCCGTCATGACCAGGAAAGTCGCCGACTGCCGCAGGTTCCCCAGCGAAACCGACTGCTCCCTCACCATCACCGGTGAAGAGGACGAAGTCATCCGCGCCGCCGCCGAGCACGCCGTCTCCGTCCACCAGCACCAGGACAGCCCGGCGCTGCGGGAGCAGATCCGCGAGACGCTGGAGGACGAGAAGTCCAACGCCTGACGTCCTGACCCCAGCCGTCAGACAGGGAACCGGCGGCCCACCCAGCGCCACATCAGCTCCAGCGCGGCCGAGGCCACCACCGCGATGCCGACGGCGGCCCACGGCATCGTGGTGCCGACCAATTTCAGGGCGAAGAAGTGCTGGAGCCAGGGCGTGACCAGCACGACCACAAAGCCCAGCGCCATCGCGAGCACCAGGGCGATCCGCCACCACGTGTACGGGCGGGCGATGATCGCGAGCACCCACATGGAGATCAGGAACAGGGTCAGCGTCGCCGCGCTCGTCTCCGCCGCCAGCGCGCCCGTCCCGCCGTAGTGCTGCCGGGCCAGCAGATACGCGGCGAACGTGGCGAGACCCGCGAGGATCCCCGCCGGGACGGCGTACCGCATGACGCGGCGCACGAAGTGCGGCCGGGCGCGCTCCTTGTTGGGGGCCAGGGCGAGGAAGAAGGCGGGGACGCCGATGGTCAGGGTCGACAGCAGCGTCAGATGGCGGGGCAGGAACGGATACGGCACCTGGGAGCAGACGACGAGGACGGCGAGCAGGACGGAGTAGACGGTCTTCGTCAGGAACAGGGTGGCGACGCGCGTGATGTTGCCGATGACGCGGCGGCCCTCGGCGACCACCGACGGCAGGGACGCGAAGCTGTTGTTCAGGAGCACGATCTGGGCGACGGCCCGGGTGGCCTCGGAGCCGGAGCCCATGGAGACGCCGATGTCGGCGTCCTTCAGGGCCAGCACGTCGTTGACGCCGTCGCCGGTCATCGCGACGGTGTGGCCGCGGGACTGGAGCGCGCCGACCATGTCCCGCTTCTGCTGCGGGGTGACCCGCCCGAAGACCGCGCCGCGGTCGAGGGCCTCGGCCATCGCGTCCCGCTCGGCGGGCAGCCGACGGGAGTCGACGGGGGCGTCCGCGCCGGGCAGCCCGAGCTTCCCGGCGACCGCGCCGACGGAGACGGCGTTGTCGCCGGAGATGACCTTCGCGGCGACGTTCTGCTCGGCGAAGTAGCGCAGGGTGTCACCGGCGTCGGACCGCAGGCGCTGTTCCAGGACGACGAGGGCCGTGGGCCGGACGCCGTCCGTGACGCGCGGGTCGTCCAGCTCGCGGTCGGCGCCGGCGAGGAGCAGGACGCGCAGGCCCTGGGCGTTGAGGTCCTCGACCTCGGCGAGTGCCGCGTCGCCCTCCGCCAGCAGCACGTCGGGGGCACCCAGCAGCCAGCGGCTGCTCTCGGAGTCGGGGCCGTTGAGGGCGGCGCCGCTGTATTTGCGGGCGGAGGAGAAGGGCAGCGATTCCGTGCAGCGCCAGTCGGCGCTGTCGGGGTAGGCGGCGATGATGGCCTGGAGGCTGGCGTTGGGCCGGGGGTCGGATTCGCCGAGGGCGCCGAGCACCTGGCGCACGTAGCTCTCGTCCGCGCTGTTCAGCAGCCGCAGTTCCTTGACGTCCATGCCGCCCTCGGTGAGGGTGCCGGTCTTGTCGAGACAGACCACGTCGACGCGGGCCAGGCCCTCGATCGCGGGCAGTTCCTGGACGAGGCACTGCTTGCGGCCGAGCCGGATGACGCCGATGGCGAAGGCGACGGAGGTGAGCAGCACCAGGCCTTCGGGCACCATCGGGACGATGCCGGCCACCATCCGCCGGACCGCTTCCTTCCAGTCGTCCTTCTCGACGACGAGCTGGCTGATGATCAGACCGATGGCGGTGGGGATCATCATCCACGTCACGTACTTGAGGATCTGGCTGATGCCGCTGCGCAGCTCGGAGTGGACGAGGGTGAAGCGGGACGCCTCCTCGGCGAGCTGGGCGGCGTAGGCCTCCCGGCCCACCTTCGTCGCGGTGAAGGCGCCGCCGCCGGCGACGACGAAGGAGCCGGACATGACGGGGTCGCCGGGCTGCTTGAGGACGGGGTCGGCCTCGCCGGTGAGCAGCGACTCGTCGATCTCCAGCCCGTCGACCTCCAGGACCTCGCCGTCGACGACGCACTTGTCGCCGGGGCCGAGTTCGATGACGTCGTCGAGGACGATCTCGCCGGTGGCGATGGCGGTGGGGACGCCGTCGCGCCGGACGGTCGGCTTGGCCTCGCCGATGACGGCGAGGGAGTCGAGGGTCTTCTTGGCGCGCAGTTCCTGGATGATGCCGATCGCCGTGTTGGCGACGATGACGAAGCCGAAGAGGCCGTCCTGGATGGGGCCGACGATCAGGATGATGAGGAACAGCACGCCGATGATGGCGTTGAAGCGGGTGAAGACGTTGGCCCGGACGATTTCCGTCATGGAGCGCGAGGACCGTACGGGCACATCGTTGACATCGCCGCGGGCCACGCGCTCGGCGACCTCGCGGGCGGTGAGGCCACAGTGCGCGGCCGGCGGTACGGGCTCCTCGACTGCGGTGTGCGCCGGATCGCTCATGCCTCCGACGGTACGGGCGGTCAGCCCGGTTCACCTTCCGAAATGACGCTTTAGCGCTCGCTCGCGTTCGCCGCGTGGCGTCGGATGGCCGCTTCGCGCCCACGGACGTACCAGATGCCGATCAGACCGAGACCGGCCCCGGCCAGGCAGGTCCACACCCACCACGCGTGGCCGTGGTCCTCGAACCAGCCGTAGAAGGGCAGCTGTGCGAGGAAGAGGACGAACCAGAGGATCGTGCCGCCGGTGATGGTGGCGACGACGGGGCCTTCCAGGGGCTCCGGTGCCTCGTGTCTGGGTGTCCACTTCGTCATGGCCGTAAGCCTAGTCCGTGCGCCCTCGGCGCCGCGTTCCCGGTCGGGGCCCTTGTCCCATAAGGGTCTACGCGCGGAGATAGCAATTCACGTCTTGTTTATTCATACTGAAACCGACCGGATCTGACTGCGATGTTTCGTCTGATCATCCAAATGCGATCTACCATTCATGATCGCATTCATGATCCAGCGTTCATGATCCGTTCGTCTGCGTCCGGGCCTGTCGATCACCGTCGATCACCCGCACGGCCCCTCGCGGACAGTTGCCCCCCGTATTGCCCCGCATCCCCCGCTCGCCTCCCGCAGGCCCGTACGACTGAGGTTCCGCATGCCCTCCTCGGCCACCTCCCCGGTCGACGCCCAGCAGCCGTCCCCCACGCCGCCCCCCGGCAACGCCCTCGACCGGTTCTTCCGGATCTCCGAGCGGGGCTCGTCCGTCTCCCGCGAGATGCGCGGTGGTCTGGCCACTTTCTTTGCGATGGCCTACATCATCGTGCTGAACCCGATCATCCTCGGCGCAGGCCAGGACAAGTTCGGTCACCAGCTGGACAACGGTCAGCTGGTCACGGCCACCGCCCTGATGGCGGGCCTCAGCACCGTCCTCATGGGCGTCATCGGCAATGTGCCGATCGCCTGCGCCGCCGGCCTCGGCATCAACGCCGTCGTCTCGCTCCAGCTCGCCCCCAAGATGAGCTGGCCGGACGCGATGGGCATGGTCGTCCTCGCCGGTCTGGTGCTGATGCTGCTGGTCGCCTCCGGTCTGCGGCAGCGCGTGATGGACGCGATCCCGAGCGGACTGCGCCGCGCCATCGCGATCGGCATCGGCATGTTCATCTCGCTGATCGGCCTGGTCGACTCCGGCTTCGTCACCCGCAACCCCGACGCCGCGCACACCACCGTCCCGCTCGGCCTCGGCCAGGGCGGTCAGCTCCAGGGCTGGCCGGTGCTGATCTTCGTGGTCGGCCTCGCGCTCACCTTCATCCTGCTCGTCCGCAAGACGCGGGGCGCGATCCTCATCGGCATCGTCGTGATGACCTTCGTCGCGATCGTCATCAACACGCTCGCCGACATCCCCGACGCGAACTGGGGCCTCAGCGTCCCGCAGGTGCCGGACAGCGTCGTCGGTTCGCCCGACTTCGGTCTCGTCGGCGACATCAGCCTCTTCGGCGGCTTCCACGAGGTCGGCCTGCTGACCGGCTGCCTCTTCGTCTTCACCGTGCTGCTCTCCGGCTTCTTCGACGCGATGGGCACGATCATCGGCGTCGGCGAGGAGGCCGGGCTGACCGACGACAAGGGCCAGCTGCCCAACATGGGCCGGATCCTGATGGTCGACGGCGTGGCCGTCGCGGCGGGCGGCGTCGGCTCTGCCTCCGCGAACACCTGCTTCGTCGAATCCACGGCCGGTGTCGGCGAGGGCGCCCGTACGGGCCTCGCCAACCTGATGACCGGCGGGCTCTTCCTGCTCGCCCTCGTCTTCACCCCGCTCGCCAAGATCGTCCCCTCGCAGGCGGCCACCCCCGCGCTGCTCGTCGTCGGCTTCCTGATCATGGCGGCCAACGTCAAGGAGATCGACTGGAGCGACTTCACGATCGCGATCCCGGCGTTCCTGACGATCATCTCGATGCCGTTCACGTACAGCATCACCAACGGCATCGGCATCGGCGTGCTCGCGTTCATCCTGCTGCGCGTCGCGGACAAGCGGGGCCGGGAGATCCCCTGGCTGCTCAACGTCGTCGGGCTGTGCTTCCTCGTCTACTTCCTGCTCGACCCGATCGAGCAGGCGCTGGGTGTGAAGTAGCACGACCCCGGCCCCTGGCCTCGACGAGCCGCTCACGCCTTCCCGGCGTGGGCGGCTTCGTCGTTCCGGGAAGCGAGGTTGTGGACCTCCGTGTCGACCATGTTCTCCATCGGACCGGCGGCCAGGGCGCCCGCCACCAGCATCGCGAAGACGAGCGCGAACCCCAGGATCACGTTGCCCAGCCACACCATCGTGTCGACCGGCAGGACGTACGCCCCGACGACCCGGGCCACGCACTCGGCCAGCAGCGCCCCACCCCACACGACGCAGAACGTGCGCTCGGCCCGGCGGAACGGCTCGGAGCCCGCAGACAGCCGCTCCCAGGCGGCGACTCGCGCCGGCTGCCCCTTGGTCACCCACGGCTTGAGGGCCGTCGTCATCAGCGGCCGTCCGGTGCAGGCGGAGATCAGCACCACGATGCCGATCACGCTGCTCACGCCGCTGTCCTTGGCCAGCATCAGCCGGGCGTCCCCCGACACCGTGCTGAACGCCAGCGCCGCGAGGTTGACCACGAGGATCAGCGCGGCGAGACCGTTGAGCCGGCGGTCCTTGACCAGGCTCCAGACGGTGCGGAGGGCGGGCACCACGCTGCTCCACGCCAGCGCGGCCACGGTGCCCATGCCGAAACCCTTGCTGAGCACGTAGTACAGGGCCATCGGGACGAGGGCGTCCACGATCAGCGGCGCCAGGCTCCGCAGCAGCGCCCTGCGGTTGTCGGTGGCGGCGGCCTCCGCCGTCGGTGTGCCGGTGGTGGTGCTGCTGCTCATGATCGGGTCCCTCCCGTGTCCGTGCTCGGTGGGTCCAGCCTCGCGGTCGGGGCGGGGTGGGCGGCAGGGTCGAGGATCAGCGGCTGACCATGACTTTTGTCAGGCAACGGGCATAGCGGTGGGGTGGTGCGGGCGTCCTCACCGTCCACTTTAATTAGCGCGGGTAATAAGATAAACTAACTAACATGCTGGAAACCCCGGACAACACAGCCGCCGTGAACTCCCTGCGGTCCGGCGTGATGCGTCTGTCACGGCGGCTCAAGCACCAGCGGGTCGACGAGTCGCTCAGCCCGACCGAGATGTCGGTGCTCGGCACCCTCGCCCGCTGCGGCTCCGCCACCCCCGGTGAGCTGGCTCGCAAGGAGCATGTGCAGCCGCCGTCGATGACCCGCATCGTCGCGCTGTTGGAGGCCAAGGGCCTCGTCCGGCTGGAACCGCATCCGGAGGACCGCCGCCAGAAGGTGGTCACCCAGACCGAGCGGGCCGAGACCATGCTCGAAGAGAGCCGGCGCAAGCGCAATGTCTGGCTCGCCGAGCTGGTCGGACAGCTCGACGAGGACGAGTGGGCGACGCTCCGCGCCGCCGCGCCCGTACTGGAGAAACTCGCGCACCTGTAGGCGTACGCGGATACGCAGTCGCCCGTGGGTGCCAAAAGGACGGCCTGAGGCCCGCCCAGAAGGAGGCGAACGCACTTTGAGTTCGGGACCCGGAGCAGACTCCGCACCCGCACCGAACACCCACGACGACGCACGCACCACCTCCCTGAAGCCCAAGGGAGGCACCTTCAGCTCACTGAAGGTCCGTAATTACCGGCTCTTCGCCACCGGACAGGTGGTGTCCAACACCGGCACCTGGATGCAGCGCATCGCCCAGGACTGGCTGGTGCTCAGCCTGACCGGCTCCTCCGCCGCCGTCGGCATCACCACGGCGTTGCAGTTCCTGCCCATGCTGCTCTTCGGGCTGTACGGCGGTGTCATCGCCGACCGCTACCCCAAGCGGCGGCTGCTCCTGATCACCCAGCTCGCCATGGGCCTCACCGGCCTGGCGCTCGCGGTCCTCACCCTCTCCGGTCACGTCCAGGTCTGGCACGTCTACCTCACCGCCTTCGCCCTCGGCCTCGTCACGGTCGTGGACAACCCCGTCCGCCAGGCGTTCGTCGTCGAGATGGTCGGCCCGGCCGACCTGCGCAACGCCGTCAGCCTCAACTCCGCCAACTTCCAGTCGGCCCGGCTCGTCGGCCCCGCCATCGCGGGCGTGCTGATCACTGCCGTGGGCAGCGGCTGGGCGTTCCTGCTCAACGGCCTCTCCTACGCGGCCCCGCTCGCGGGGCTGCTGATGATGCGCACGAGCGAACTGCACAAGGTCGACCAGGCGCCGCGCGGCAAGGGCCAGTTGCGTGAGGGCCTGCGCTATGTGGCCGGGCGGCCGGATCTGATCTGGCCGATCGTGCTGGTCGGCTTCATCGGCACGTTCGGCTTCAACTTCCCCATCTGGCTGACGGCGTTCGTCAATGACGTCTTCCACGCGGGCGCCGGTACGTACGGCCTGCTCAACACCCTGATGGCGGCCGGTTCCCTGATCGGCGCCCTGCTTGCCGCCCGCCGGGGCACGTCCCGGCTGCGGCTGCTGGTCGGCGCGGCCGCGCTGTTCGGGCTGCTGGAGATCACGGCGGCGCTGGCACCGACGTTCTGGGTGTTCGCGGCGCTGCTGGTGCCGATCGGTATGTTCGGCCTGACGATCAATGTGACCGCCAACTCGAGTGTGCAGCTGGCGACGGACCAGGCGATGCGTGGCCGGGTCATGAGCCTGTTCATGATGGTCTTCATGGGCGGCACGCCGCTGGGCGCTCCGCTGGTGGGCTGGGTCACCGATGCCTACGGCGCGAGAGTCGGTTTCCTGGCCGGTGGTGTGGTGTCGCTGCTCGCCGCGTCGGCGATCGGCTTCACGCTGGCCCGGGTGGGTGGCTTGCGCCTGCGGATAGACCTGCGGCGGGGGCATCGGCGTGTGGAGTTCGTTCCGCGTGAGTCTGCGACGCGGAAGGAAGAGCTGGCGGCGACGGCCTGAGGTGTTCCGGCGTGGTGATGCGGGCCGGTGGGTGCGGCTCGGGTGCCGGGGTTCCGGCGCGGTGGTGCGGCTCGGTGGGGCCGGGCCGGGCGCCGGGGCCTCCGGGGGCATCCCGGAATCGGATATTTACGGGCGGGGAGCCCTCAAGCGCATCGGCGCCCGGCACTTCCGCCCACAAATATCCGGCAGCATTCCGGGACGCCCCCTGCGACCCCGTCGCCCTCCGCCGTCGTCGGGTCCGGGGAGCCGGCGGGTGTCACACCCGCTGGGCCAGGACCTGCCCCGGCCAGTCGCCGTCCGGGCCCGCCAGAAACGTTTCCGTGGGCGTGAAGCCGTTGCGGCGGTAGTAGTCCACCAGCCGTCCCTCGCTGCCCGCGTAGCAGTCGACGCGCAGCAGGGAGATGCCCTGCCGCCGGGTCTCCTCGACCGCGTGGGCCAGCAGGGCCGCGCCCACGCCCCGGCCCGCGAAGCGGCGGTCGGTGACCAGTAGATGGACGTACACCTCGGGTTCGTCGGCCCGCGCGACATACGGCGCGGGGTCCGGCGTCAGCGTCACCGCGCCCGCCACGACGCCGTCGATCATCGCGAGCCACGGGGTGCCCGAGCGGACGATCTCCCCGACCCGCTCGACGGCCTTGGGCCGGGCCGACCACGGCTCGGTGCCCCACTGCCCGGTGCGCCCGTGCGCGACGAGCCACTCGACGGCGCCGTCGAGCATGGTGAGTATCGCGGGGACGTCGTCCTCCCCGCCCTTCCTGATCTCCAACCGGCTGGTCTCCATCCGGGTGAGACTAGCCACATGCGACTGTTCGCCGCGATCATTCCGCCGGAATCCGCCCTCGCCGAACTCACGGCCGTGGTCGGCGCCCTACGGCACCTGCCGGACGCAGACCGGCTCCGCTGGACCGAACACGCCGGGTGGCATTTCACGCTCGCCTTCCTCGGCGAGGTGGACGAGAACCTGCTCCCCGAGCTGTCCGAACGGCTGGAGCGGGCCGCGCGCCGCCACCCGCCGCACGAACTGCGGCTCGCGGGCGGCGGACGCTTCGGGGACCGCATCCTGTGGGTGGGCGCCGACGGCGACCGTACGACGCTGCGCGACCTCGCCCGCTCGACGGCGGCCGGGGCCCGCAGGGCCGGGGTGGAGGTGGACGGTACGCACTCCTTCCACGCCCACCTCACCGTGGCCAGGGCCGCGGGCCGGGTGGACCTCAAGCCGTACGCGGCGGCCCTCGCGGACTTCACCGGCACGGCATGGACGGTGGACCGGCTGGCGCTCATGCGCAGCCACCCGCCGGTCTCCGGCGTCCCCGGGGAGCGTCCACGGTACGAGGTGCTCCGGTCCTGGGGCCTGGGCCACTGATCCGGTCGCGTCCGCACTCCTCGGCGCCGGTTACGCTCGAAGGGTGGACCCCAAGACCAGAAACCGGATCGTGTCCGGTGTGCTCGCCGTCATGCTCGTCGTCATCGCTGTCGTCGCGGCGGTGAAGTGACCCCCTGACGCGTCTGCCCTACCCGGCCTACCAGGCGAACGCCTCGGGGGACGGCCCCGGCCCGGGGAAGATCCCTTCAAGCCCGGCCAGCACCTCGTCGGAGAGCTTCAGCTCGACGGCACGGAGCGCGGACCCGAGCTGATCGGCGGTGCGCGGCCCGACGATCGGCCCGGTCACCCCCGGCCGGGTCAGCAGCCAGGCCAGCGCGACCTCGCCGGGTGCGAGACCGTGCTTGTCGAGCAGGTCCTCGTACGCCTGGACCTGCTCGCGGACCTTCGTGTTCGCGAGCGACTCCACCGACCGCCCGGCCCCACCTGCCCGCTCCTTGCGGATCGCCCCGCTGAGCAGCCCGCCCTGCAACGGCGACCAGGGGATGACCCCGAGCCCGTACGCCTCGGCCGCCGGGATGACCTCCATCTCGGCACGCCGCTCGGCGAGGTTGTACAGACACTGCTCGCTGACGAGCCCGTACGAGCCCCGGCGGCGCGCGGTCTCGTTGGCCTGGGCGATGTGCCAGCCGGCGTGGTTGGACGAGCCCGCGTAGAGGATCTTGCCCTGCTGGACGAGGACGTCGACTGCCTGCCAGATCTCGTCCCACGGTGTCGTCCGGTCGACGTGGTGGAACTGGTACAGGTCGATGTGGTCCGTCTGGAGCCGCCGGAGGCTGGCGTCGACGGCGCGGCGGATGTTGAGGGCGGACAGCCGGTCCTGGTTGGGCCAGTCGGCGCCGTCGCTGCCCATGTTGCCGAAGACCTTGGTGGCGAGAACGACCTTGTCGCGCCGGTCGCCGCCCTTGGCGAACCAGGTCCCGATGATCTCCTCGGTACGGCCCTTGTTCTCGCCCCAGCCGTAGACATTGGCGGTGTCGAAGAAGTTGACGCCCGCGCCGAGCGCGACGTCCATGATGGTGTGACCGTCGGCCTCGTCCGTCTGAGGCCCGAAGTTCATCGTCCCGAGAACGATCCGGCTGACCTTGAGTCCCGTGCGTCCGAGCTGCGTGTACTCCATGCCCGTAGCAAAGGCCCTGGAGCGCGCTCGAAGCAAGGGTCCCGACGTTGAGCGGCGCGTCGGGTGCTGGGTCATCGCTCCTGGAGCACGGACAGGGTGTTGCCGGCCGGGTCCGTGAACCAGGCGATGTACGGGCCCTCCTGACGCATGATGCCCTTCTCGTCCTGGGTGAATTCGGGGTACCGCTCGAAGGTGATCCCGCGCTGGGCGAGCTCGTCCACGGCCTTGTCGATGTCCGTCACGGGAAAGTTGAGCACGGTGAAGGACGCCGGAACATGGTCGGCCTTGGGGTAGATGAGGATCTCCCCGCCCCCCTCGATGTGGAGCGTCAGCATCCCGTACTCCTCGGAGAGACGCAGCCCGAGTGTCTGCCCGTAGAAGCCCTTGGCCTTCTGCATGTCGTCCACCGCGAAGCTGCTGAACGCCCTGGTGTTCGTGAACATGTTCGGATTCCCGTCGCTCGTGCCGCTGTCGGTCGGTCGCTCGCGGTACGAGTTTTCTTCCTCGGGGCGGGAAAACCGGGCTGCGAACCGGTTGGTTCGTCCGACCGGGTGGGCGGGGGCGCCGATCGGCCCCCACCCCCGGGTGCCTCGATCAGGGAGCGGGTGCGTCCGCCTGCCGGTAGGACCGGCTGGCCTGGGCGGCATCCGCCGCCAGGAGGTTCAGCCGCTCGACGGAGCTGGCGGCCCGGACCGCGCACGTCCTCCAGGCGTGGCCGTTGGGATGCTCGACGCTGATCATCCCGTTGGCGTCGACGGTTCGGACTCTGCCCATGCCGCCGGTGACGGTGTCGACCACCACCATGCCGGGGGTGATGCCCAGCGCCTCGGCTCCGGTGCCGGACCGTACGATGCTCGGTGCTGCTTCCCAAGTAGTCATCGGCCCTTCTTCCTCAGGCTGAAGGCCTGCCGGTACTCCATCCACCGGTTCACGGCGAGGCGCGCCTTCTCCTGTTCCGTCTCCGTCGCGGGGCGCAGGTTCGACCGCCGGACCGTGGCCCCACCCTTGGCGAACACCACACGCACCAAGTCGAACCCGAGGCTTTCGGTCACCACACCCGCGTTGTATCCGTAGTGCGGGAAATAGACCCACTCTTCTTCGCTGTTCCTGACCGCCATGCGTCGATGCTCTCCCGGCGCGAGGGCTGTCCCCGGAAAAATTCACGTTGAGGACTAAAGATCACGAACGGCAGGCTGCTGCCCACTCGGCCAGCTTCTGTCTTGCCTGCTCTCCGAACAGAGCACATCGTTCGAATCCGGCGAATGAGGTCAGATAGCTGCGGATATCACGGCTGTCGCGCAGCACAAGGCTTCCTGTCGTGGTCTCGACCGTGATCAGCGACGTGTCATAGATCGTGAAGGTGTTGAGTGGTGTGGTGGGTGTGGAGGTTCCGATAGGAATCACGCCGATCCGAACATTGGGTAGATAGGTGAGGGAGGACAACCGGTCCATCTGTTCGGCCAACGCGAGCGCCCCCACTACCGGCCATCTGACCGCCTGCTCGGTGAGGAGGAACGAAAACTTCTTGGAAGTGTCGTACAGGACGGTCTGTCGTTCCAGCTTGCCGGCCACTGCCTTACTGGTATCGGCGGGGGAGTGGGCGAGGCTGGCGCGCACGTATTCGGGAGTCGCCAGAAGGCCAGTGACCATGGACAGCAAGAAGTACCGGAGGTCGGTGGAGGAGGCTTCGAGTGCCTTCAACTCCGCTTGCCTGGTGCCCAGGCCTTTCCGTCTCAGGTCGCGGAGGTTGCGCCACTCGGTGTTGGCGATCCTTGCAAGCGCCGCAACTTCTGCCACCACCTCAGGCGAGGCATCCAGGGCTTTGAGTATCTGCTCCACGTCCACGAGAGAGGGGCGCACCTTGCCGTTTTCGATCCGGCTGACCTTGGACTGAGACATGTTGCAACGCCCGGCGAGCCGATCCCCGGAGAGACCGGCCCGCTTGCGCAATGCCTTCAGCATGGCTGCCAGGTCCTGCTGCGACTGGCCCAGCTGCTCCGGCTCGAATGTCACCCCTTCACGTACTCCAGGAAGGGAACGGACTCTGCCACGGCGATTCGCTGATACTCCACGAACGGTGCGGGATCGCCCTCGTACAGTTCACGGCTGATCTGCTTGCCGTCTGCCTCGTAGTGCATGAGCACGATTGTTGACCGGTCGAACATCCAGAAGTCCTGGACACCCGGCAGCGGATTCGGCCGGTCGGTCACGTCGAGGATTCGCACGTCCTCGCCCGCCAGTACGTGGGGGGCGTAGTAGCGGGAGAACTCGAACTGCAAGTACTCGGACAGTGGTCGTGAGACCACGTGAACACGGCCCTTGTGCTTGCCCGCCTCTCGCAGAAGCCGGAGGCTTTCCGTGTACTTGGACGAGTACGTGTGCGGGTCGACCCGTTTGCCGGCCCGGAACGCTTCCAGCTCTTCGGACTCTTGTGGAACGAGGTACTGGGGCAGGGTCTCCAAACGCCATGCCTCGGACTGGAAATCCTGGAGCATCCCCCGCCACTCGTCACCATCCAAGAACACGAACAGCCTCCCGCAGCACGCTCTCGGGGATCTCTACGAGCCCCTCTCCTTCGGGGGGCGTGAAGCCGTCGAACAGGTCTCCCTGGGACGATGAACGATCCCTTGTCGGTGCGGTAGACATGAGGACAGTCGTCTTCGCCGCACTCGCCATTGCCACTGCCGGTCAAACGGGTGAGTTGTGCACGCTCGGTCATGCGGAACCCCTCCTCTGCGGCCTCGGCTTGAGCCGCAGGCCATGACGGTACGGAGGGGCCCGGCTTCGCGTCCATGCGTTCTCGCGACTATGCGCGTTGTCGCATAAACCCGTGCGTTGGGTGGGGCCTACGGCGTCGGCGAGTCTGCACGTCGGTGGGCTCGGCTGGCCTGGGCGGCATCCGCCGCCAGGAGGTTCAGCCGCTCGACGGAGCTGGCGGCCCGGACCGCGCACGTCCTCCAGGCGTGGCCGTTGGGATGCTCGACGCTGATCATTCCGTTGGCGTCGACGGTTCGGACTCTGCCCATGCCGCCGGTGACGGTGTCGACCACCATGGTCCCGGGCGTGATGTCGAATGCTTCGGCCACTTGGGGGCGGCTCGTCGACCGGGGCCTGATGTCGATGCCGTGCGGGGTGACCCACAGGGCGGCGGTGTCACCACCGGTGAGGGAGCCGTCGAGGGGGTGCGGGTTTCTTGGTTCCGGGGGCGTCGGGGCGGGGCCGGTGGGGATTTGTGGTGTGGGGCGGCTGGGCGAGAAACGGGCCCTCGTCCATGCGTAGAGGCGGGCGATAGGGTTCCTCATGTCGTCAGCTCCTGAGGCTGGTGGCCATGCCCCCGGACCGGTCGCACGGTCGCGGGGGTCTTGTGCTGAGCGCCACATTAGAGCGGGTCAGATGCAGATGTCTATAGGCGTATAGGGATGCCAGCTACTATGTTCGAGTAGGTGTCAATACCTACAGTCCCGGCCGTGATGGATTTCGACCCGACGCTCCCCAAGTGGACACAGATCGCCGACGTGATTCGGCGGCGCATCGCCAGCGGCGAGTACCCGGTGAACCACCTGATCTCGGAGACGAAGCTGGAGCAGGAGTTCGGCGTCGCACGAGTAACCGTGCGCAAGGTGACAGCCAAGCTGCGCGAAGAGGGCCTGATCGTCACTACGCACGGCATGGGGTCGTTCGTCGCCGCGCGGACGGCTTCCTCCGAGGACTGAGAACCCGCCTGCGGCCGGGGCCGGGTGCCCCTACCGCGCCTGCGAGAACTCGTACTGCAACTCGTAGAGGTGCCCGGACTCGACCGTGTCATGGGCCTCAACGGGGCGGTCGTGGTCGCTGTAGACCACGCGGAAGGTGCGCAGGACCGGCACGTTGTGCGGCAGTTTCAGGAGGGCCTGCTGCTCCTGGGTGGGGATGCGGGCGGACACGGAGTCCACGCACCGGAGGGGTGGGTAGCCCAGCTGGGCCAGGAGTGTCGAGGTGCCTCCGCGGATCTTGCGGTGTTCCGTCATCGCGGTGCCGCGGACGATCTCCAGTGGGAAATAGGCCTTGACCAGTCCGGCCGGCTCGTCGTCGAACGTCAGGACCTGGGAGCGCAGGAGGACCGGGGTACCCGCGCTCAGCCCGAGCGCCTGAGCCACGTGGGTCGGAGCCTCGGGCACGTGCTTGACCTCCAGCAAGGCGCAGTTGGCGCGTACCCCGCGCTTGCGTGCCTCGATCACCCAGCGGAAGGGTTGCCCCGGATCGGCCGGAGCCAGGCTCCGCGCGGGCCGCATGGTCCGCTGTCGGTGCTCCAGGACGACGGTGGCCGGCGTCGAGTTCGCCGTGTCGGTGCGCCTGGTGATCAGACGTTCCTCGCGCAGGATGTCCAGCGCCTGTTCCATGGTCGCGCTCGACGTGGCGAACCGCTGTTGAAGTTCCGCTGGTGACAGGACGGCGCCCGGCAGCACGGCTCCTGACAGGATCTCGTCCCGCAGGTCGGCGGCGACGCGCTCGTGCAGGGGGCGTCGGTCGGTGATCTGCTCGTATGTCGTCGACATGCCTTCAGTTATGAGGGAACAGGCAGGGGGAGGCCAGAGCGCCGTTCCGGACAGGACGCCGGCGCCCACGGAGTCGAGGTGGCGATCCGACCTACGGCTTCACGTCCATGCGGCTCCACGGATGTTCAGCCACACAGCGAAAGCTCGTATCGTCATCGCACATATCCGAATTGGCGTCATTGAATGACGAAGGTGCGGCCCGCTCGAACGGACTCGTGTACGCGCTCCCCTTGAGTTCGTACCGCCCAGGTACGGATCGGGTAGCGCACCACTCCCAGGTGTTCCCGCACAGGTCGTAGACGTTGTACGGGCTGGCTCCGCTCCGATATCGACCCACGGGTGTGGTGTGGCCGATTCCGGAGTCACGCACGTTGCACTTGGCTGCGGTCGCTCTGTCGCCCCAGGGGTAGATGTTTCCCTTGGCGCCTCGGGCCGCCTTCTCCCACTGATGGCTGGTGGGAAGGGCCTTGCCGGCCCACCCCGCATACGCTTGAGCATCGTGCCAGGTGACCCAGACGACTGGGTGATCGAATAGGTCATCTGGGCATCGACCGGTGACACCCCAATGCTTCGGTGCCGACCGGCCTGTGGCTGCCACGAAACGGCCGTAGTCAGCATTGGTGGTCGGGAATACGTCGATGTAGAACGCGTCTAGCCATTGCGCCTCGCCCGTCTCGCCCGATAGGTACATCCCCTCTCCTACGAGCGCCATCAACCTGCCGTCGACCGGGTGTCGGTGGTACGCGGCCTTCTGTGCGAGAAGGGTTTCCGTGCGCGGGTCTGCATCGATCGCGGCCTGTTCGGTGAGTGAGGTCGCGAACCGCTCCTGCACTTCAGGGCCGGCGCAGCTGAGCACGGTGTCCAAAGCCAGTTGGTTTGATGGTCGCGGTACGACCTTGATGCCACCCGCCTCCCACTTTGAGACCATTCGACCGCTCACCCCGATATCAGAAGCAAATTGACGAATGGTCTTACGCACGGCCAGGCGAAGGAGTTGCGACTCCTTGCCCGTCCAGCGCTTCACGCTCATGGTCGCTCCATCAGAGGGTTTCACCGGGCCGGCTGAGATACACGTCGCGCAACCCGGTGAGCGTCGGGTGCTCCGTGGGGAACTGGGTGCCATCGATAGCACTGATCGCCCGAACACCGATGGTGGTGTTGGTGGCGAATGCCGCTTGCATCCTGTGTGCGGCGTCCACGGTGACCGGCATGACGGCGTGCTCGTGGCCTGCCTGGAGCAGTGCCATTGTCACGCCGGCGAGAACCTCGGCCTTCGGCCACACAACCTTGCCGTCGTGGTCGATAAAGCCCACGTTCCATGTCCCGCCCTCGGAGATGAGGCCGTCAGGGCCGCTGAAGAGCGCGTCGTCGAACCCGGCGAGCTGCGCGGAACGGCGGGCGTGCAGCGTGCCCAGCAGGCCGACGTGCTTGACCGCTGGAACATCACGCGTATAAGGGGTCATTTTCGCACGCAGTGGCGGCATCGGTTGAGGCCCGGCCGACCTGCTGCTCACGAGGATTTGGGGTGTCCCTGAGGTGGCTGGATGCCCCATGTCGAACTCGGGGTCGAAGACGGTGATCCGCACGATGAGTGCACCGCTTGTCCCCTCGACGGCACGCCGAGCGAGGGCGCGCACCTCGTCGAGGTCGAGCTCCGCACCGAACAGTGTTCGACTGTCGCGTGCGAGGCGCTCCATATGGAGAGAGAGCCCACGAATGCGCTGGTCATCGACCCGCATCGAGGTGAAGTGCCCGTATCCGGTGAGGGCGAGGCTTTTCAGGGCGTCGGCCCCTATGGGGTGCCCGTTGAGTTCCATCATGCTCCACAGTCTCTCGCAGGTGTCACCTTGTGAGCTCGCGAACTACCGCTAGATCGCTAGTAAGTTCAGCAAAAGTTCCTTCCCATCGGCTCCCTCCAGCCGTTATTTATGAGCCATGCCGCTACCGGCCGCTGTCGAGAGGCGCCCCGTGGCCGCCCACTCATCCGCGCAGGCCGCCGACGTTGCCGAATCGGGCGATCCGACGGCGAAGGCCGAGCCCATCGACATGACTGAGATCGATAGCCGGGCCGGGATCGACGAAAGGAAAGGGGGGCGCACGATGCCCGCTATCACCGAGCGCCACCTGTCCACCCGAATCTCACCCAGAGGAGTTGCCGTGACAACCTCCGCCGCACAGCCCATTCCTGCACGCCCGTGGGGTGCTGATCGACTCGCGCCGTACCCCACCACCATTCGCCGCCCGCACGCCACGGTCGCCATCGACCCCGTCACGCAGACCGGCGTGTACCGCGACCGTCTCGGTCAGGTGCTCGAAATGGGCAAGCACGGCACCAGCTCCGGCACCGAGACCAAAACGACGACGAACTCTGACTCCGCACCCGACCAGGGCCATGACCAGGACAGCCAGCAGGACTGATGACCGCAGCCGAGAAGAGGCCGGTCCTGGTGGCCACCGAGGTGGACGACATCACCGCCGACATGGTGATCACGGAACTCAACCGGCGAAGTGTGCCGGTGGTCAGGCTCAACCCCGCCGACATCGGCGCGGACCTGACGGTCTCGGCTCGGTTCGGCACCTGCCCGGTCCCCGTGACCGGGCAGGTTCGTACCCTGTCGAGGACCACCGATTTGGCTCAATTGCGGGCGGTGTACTGGCGCCGCCCTGTCTGGCCCACCTTCCAGCACCTGGGCGACGACGATGCGCGGTTCGCGGCTGCGCAGGTCCGCTATGGGCTCGGAGGAACGCTCTACGCCCTCGACAGCGCGCTGTGGGTCAACCACCCGCTACGCAACGCTGCCGCCGATTACAAGCCTGCTCAACTCGCTGTCGCCCAGAAGTTCGGACTCACCGTGCCGCCAACGCTCGTGACCAATGATCCGGACGAAGCGCGGGGGTTCATCGCCGCTCACGGTCAGGTGATTTACAAGACGCTGCGGTGGACCCCATACGAGCGAGACGGAGTTCCGGTGACCGGGTGGGCGGAGCCGGTCACGGCAGCTGAGATCGATGACGGCGTGCGCGTTGCGCCGCACCTGTTCCAGGGGCGTGTGGACAAGGTCGCCGACTTACGGGTTCTGGTGGTCGGTCGGCAGGTGTTCGCCGTACGGATCGACTCCGGCCTGCTGGACTGGCGCAAGGACTACTCCGCCCTCTCCTACACCGTGGTAGATCTGCCCGACCGGCTGGGCAAGACGCTCCTTGCCTACCTGGACCACTTCGGTCTGGCGTCCGGGAGCTTCGACCTCGCCGTGGACCGGGCGGGGGACTACTGGTGGCTGGAGCTGAATCCGAACGGCCAATGGGGGTGGCTGGAGGAGAACACCGGGCTGAAGATGTCCGTCGCATTCGCTGACCTGCTGACACGAGGAGATGGCCCATGACCGATACCGCGCCCGAGAGGCGTGCCCTCGCTGACCGGCTGGAGGAAGCCGGTGTCCTCAAAACTCCCCAGTGGCGGGCCGCGGTGGAGGCTGTGCCGCGTGAGCTGTTCCTGAACCCCGGTGTCTTCCTGCCCGTGGACGGCGGCCGATGGCGGCCGGTCACCGCAGTAGGCGCCGACCCGGCTGAGTGGGCTCGGATCGCCTACAGCGACCAGTCTCTGACCACTCAGCTCGACGGACACCTGACCGCCGACCAGGTCAGCGATCCCGTGACGGGTGCGCCCACGTCTTCGTCCACCACGCCGGTCACCGTCGTGGACATGATCGAGCACCTCGACGTGGAGGACGGGCACCGCGTTCTGGAGATCGCCACGGGCACCGGCTACTCCTCGGCGTTGATGTGCCATCGCCTCGGCGAAGACAACGTGACGACCGTCGAGGTGGACCCGGAGGTGGCAGCCCGCGCGGATGCCGCGCTGGAAGCTGCTGGGTTCTCGACATGGACCGTCACCGGGGACGGACTGCTTGGACACCCGCGCCGCGCTCCGTATGACCGAGTGATCGCCACTTGCGCCGTCCGCCGTATCCCCTACACCTGGATCAGGCAGACCAAGCCCGGCGGGACCATCCTGGCCACAGTCGGCGGTGCGTGGTCCTACGGCACCGGCCTCGCGAAGGTCACCGTGGGCGAGGGTGGCAGGGCCGAAGGCCGGATCATCGACCGGTCCTCGTTCATGCAGGCGCGTTCCCAGGCTGTGGTGCCGGTGACCGGTGACCTGTCCGCGCGCACCGCATACGCCGACAGTGAGCGGGAGTCGAAGGTGCCGCCCCTTCTCCTGGAGGAGTGGATGCCGGCCTTCCTCGCCCAGCTTGCCGCCCCCGGCGCACAGTTCGTCCGCGCTGCTACGAGCGACGGTGCCCAGCTCCTGTACCTCTTCGATCCTGAGCGCGAGTCCTTCGCCGAGTTCATCGCCAGCGGCGACGACTGGACCGTCCGGCAGGGCGGCCCGGCGGACCTGTGGGACAGCATCGAGCCTGCCGTCATCGCGTGGCAGGACGAGGGAAGCCCCGATATCACCGCTGTACAGCTCCACATCACCGAGAAGGCTCACACGTACTGGATCGGCGACAAGCCGGAGCTGCGTTGGCAGCACCATGTCATCTGATACCTACAGACATTCGTCCGCGATTTCAGCCCAACTCCGCTGGTCCGAGGGAGGGTTGGGCCGGTTGTCGACCGGTAGCGGCCCGAGGGCGAGGGAGATGGAAGTGGGGGTGGACACGGAGAAGATAGAGATCGTCCGGGCGGACGAGACACACCTGGCGGATGTCGTGGCGCTCGCCGAGTCCCGGCGGTTGGACGCGTCCAACCCCGTCGCGGCAGGCCGTGACGGTTTTCTCGTCTCGGACTACACGCTGGACGACTACCGGGGGCGGCTCATCAGTGCCGAGCACTTCTGGGGTCGCGATCAAGGGCAGCGAGGTGCTCGGTTTCCTCCTCGCGTACAGCGATGAGCGGCTGGAGCCGGAGGAGTGGCTGAATCACCGCATCAAGACGGCCCTCGGTTCGTTCCTGGTGATCAAGCAGGTCTGTGTCTCGCGGAACGCTGCCCGCAAGGGCGTTGCCTCGCGGCTCTACCATCACGTACTGGAGCAGTGGCCGGGCAGTCCGGTGATCGCCGCGGTGGTGAGCGAGCCGTACAACGAGGCCTCGTCGCAGTTCCACCGCAAGCTCGGCTTCGAGGAGCTCACCCGGCTGACGCCGCCCGACGGCCGGCAGCGCACGGCGTGGGTCCGGCGCAAGCCGCGCGAGTCCATGCTCCAGATCCAATACGCGGTGGCGGTGGACCTCTACAAGCACGAGGACACCACCAACTGGCACAAGTTGAACAGCTTCTTCTGCATCACGGCCGGTATGGCGGCTGCCGTGGCGGTGACCCTGGGCAAGGACGGTGCCGTGTTCGGTGGCCTTCTCGCAGATGCTGCGGTTCGGCCGGCGCTATCTGCTGGCCCGCAAGCGCGCGGTCATCGACCTGGAAGAGCACATGGCTTGGCACGGTGGCCAGCGGATAGTGGGCAGACAGACGGAGACCGCGGGGAACGGCTGGCTGAAGTCCTCGCCGACCGGCCTGATCATGGTGCTGCTTCCCCTGCTCGTGGCGGCGTGCTGGGTGGCGATGGCCGGGGTGATCATCGCCATGTGGCGTGGGCACGGGGCCCGGTCCGTTGTCAGTGGTGTGCCCTAAGTTGATCGGCAGTAGGGCGCCTTCACGGCACGGCTCCTGCCATGTCGCCGTGCCCGTGCCCGCGCCCGAGTCGCGTTGACGGAACACACCACGGGGGTTGCAATGGGCAAGATCGTCGCACTGGTCTATGTGTCGCTGGACGGCGTCATGGAGGCCCCGGCCTGGACCGCCCCCTACTTCGACGAGGAGCACGGGCAGTACGCGCACCAGGCGCTCTTCGCCGCCGACGCGCTGCTGCTGGGCCGCGAGACGTACGAGGGCATGTCCCAGGCGTGGCCGGGCATGACCGACGAGGACGGTTTCGCGGACCGCATCAACGCGATGCCCAAGCACGTCGCCAGTGCCACCCTGGAGTCGGCCGAGTGGAACGCGGAGGTCATCAAGGGTGACCTGGGCGAGCAGGTCACCGCGCTCAAGGAGACGTACGAGCGGGACATCCTCATATACGGCAGCGGCGCCCTGATCCGCTCGCTCATCACCGAGGGCCTGGTGGACGAGCTGAAGCTGTGGGTGCACCCGGTCGTCGTCGGCAAGGGCAAGCGACTCTTCCCGGAGGGCGCCCCCACGTCGACGTGGAAGCTGGGCGGCACCACCACATTCGCCTCCGGCGCCCTGATCCTCGACTACCGGCCCGCCGGGGAGTGACGACGCGCGTCCCGTCACCCGGGGCGATCTTCGGGCGCTACTGTGGGCAGTGGAGTGTCCCCGCCCGGGACCGGCAAGAATCACGGGCGAGGACCGAGCCGTGACCAGTTGGTCCGCCCCTAGTACAGCTGGGGGCGGGCTGGTCATCGGCCCCGCATCCACCTCCACAGTTCCCGGATCACCGATCTTGGCGCGGCGCCCGACCGTCAGACCCCCGCTACGCTTCGGCCGCACCGGCCCACAGCTCGCCAGCGCGGGCCGCGACCACCGTGCCGATCCGCGCCAGCGCCTCCGCCGCAGGCATCGCGTCCAGTCGCCGTCCGTCGCGCAGGCGCAGCGCGATCCGGTCGTCCGCCGCCTCCCGGGCGCCGATCACCGCCTGGTAGGGGACGAGCCGGGCGGCGCGGATGCGGGCGCCCAGGGTGCCGTGTTCCGGGCCGGCGAGCTCCGCGCGCAGGCCCTGTTCGACGCAGCGGCGGACGAGCGCGGCGGCCTGCGGGACCTCCGCCTCGGAGATCGGGACGGCCACCAGCTGGGTCGGGGCCAGCCAGGCGGGGAAGGCGCCGCCGTGCAGTTCGATGAGGTGGGCCACGGCCCGTTCCACGCTGCCGATGACGCTGCGGTGGACCATCACCGGCCGGTGCTTGGCGCCGTCCGGGCCGATGTAGTGCAGGTCGAACTGTTCGGGTTGGTGGAAGTCGATCTGGACGGTGGACAGGGTGAACTCACGGCCGGCGCCGTCGGTGACCTGGACGTCGATCTTGGGGCCGTAGAACGCGGCTTCTCCCTCGGCGGCCTCGTACGGCACGCCGGAGGCGTCGAGGACCTCGGTCAGCAGGTCGGCGGCCCGGCGCCACATCGCGGGGTCGGCCACGTACTTCCCGCCCGCGCCCGGGAGGGAGAGGCGGTAGCGGGTGGGGCGGATGCCGAGGGCGGCGTAGGCCTCGCCGATCAGTTCCAGGGCCGCCCGCGCCTCGTCGGCGGCCTGGTCGGGGGTGCAGAAGACATGCGCGTCGTTCAGCTGGATCGACCGGACGCGGGTGAGCCCGCCGAGTACGCCGGAGAGTTCGGAGCGGTACATGCCGCCCAGCTCCGCCATCCGCAGGGGCAGTTCGCGGTAGCTGTGGGCGCGGGAGCGGTAGATCAGGGCGTGGTGGGGGCACAGGCTCGGGCGGAGGACGACCTGTTCGCCGCCGAGGTCCATCGGGGGGAACATGTCGTCGCTGTAGTGCGCCCAGTGGCCGGAGATCTCGTACAGCTCCCGCTTGCCGAGGACGGGCGAGTACACATGGCGGTAGCCCGCGCGCCGCTCGGCGTCGCGGACGTACTCCTCCAGGGCGTGGCGGACGGCCGCGCCGTCGGGCAGCCAGTACGGCAGGCCCGCGCCCATCAGCGGATCGGTGTCGAACAGGTCCAGCTCGCGGCCGAGCTTGCGGTGGTCGTGCAGGCGGTCAGGCATCCGGTCGGGCATCGTGATCTCCTCACGGGCGGTGAGGCGAGTGACCACACGGCGAAGCCCCGGGGCACTCGCCCCGGGGCTTCGGACAAAAACAGCTGTCAGCGCGCCGGGACACTCTCCGGCGTCGTCGTCATGCACATAGCAGCGCGCTTCATGGCGGTGATCGTAGCGACCCACGCGCCGGGCGTGCGACCGTTTTTCCGGGAGCGACGAGCCCGCCCCGGGTGCCCTCCCCACCTCCGCCGCCCGTGATGGCAGGCTTGGGCCATGCGTCCGCTCCTGTGTGCCCCCGGATTCGCCGCGCTGACCGCGCTCGCCGCACTCACCGTGCTGCCCGCCGCCACGCCCGCCGTGGCCGACGGGGGGACGCCCTCCGCGTTCACCGTCCAGGACCCGCGGATCAAGGAGTCCAGCGGTCTCGCGGCGAGCCGCGCGCACCCCGGCGTGTACTGGACGCACAACGACAGCGACGACGGCCCGTACGTCTACGCCGTGGACAGCCGCACGGGCCGCACGGTCGCGACCGTCACGCTCAGCGGGGTCGATCCCCGTGACGTGGAGGCCATCTCCATCGGGCCCGAGGGGAACGTCTACGTGGGCGACATCGGCGACAACCTCGGGGGCAGTTGGCCGAAGGTGTGGATCTACAGGTTTGCCGAGCCGAAGGAGCTGAAGGACGTCACCGTCACCCCGGTCCGGTACGCGGTCCAGTACGAGGGCGGTCCGCGCGATGCCGAATCGCTGATGGTGCACCCGAAGACCGGGCGGGTCTACATCGCCAGCAAGCACCGCTCGGGCGGTGGTCTCTTCGCCGGTCCCGAGAAGCTGTCCGCGTCCGGGACCAATGTCTTCCGGCGCGTCGCCGACCTCAAACTGTGGGCGACCGACGGGGCGTTCTCACCGGACGGTACGCGGCTCGTGGTGCGCAGCTACTTCGACGTGCGCGAGTACCGATGGGAGGACGGCCGGCCGAAGGAGATCGGACGGCCGAACGTGCCGCTGCAACGGCAGGGCGAATCCGTCACGTTCACTCCGGACGGCCGGACGCTGATGTACGGCACGGAGGGCGTCCGCAGCCAGGTCTCGCCCGTCCCGCTGGACGGTGATCTGCTGCCCGACCACGCCGGGAAGGCGCCCGCCGACGACAAGGGCGACGGCCGGACCGAGAGCGGTCTGGGTGACGGCGGAGGCGACGACCGCAACCGCAACCTCGCCATCGGCGCCGGTACCTTCGCGGTCGCGACACTGCTGGTCGTGGCCCTGCGGCGGGTGTTCCGGCGGCGGTAGGGCCCGGGCCACGACGCGGTGTCCTGCACTTCGGGCGGCTGTCGCGGTCCGTCGTCCTGCCGGAGGACGGACCGCGACCAGTCCTACGGGACGGTCAGGGGACCCCGATGGAGTTGTGGGCGTTGACCGGTGCGTAGTGGGCGTTTCCCTCGAAGGTGGCGTCGTAGCCATAGAGCAGCGCCTTGACGGTGGGGACTCCCAGCGGGAGCGGGGAGTTCTTGCACTCGGCGTAACCGTCGCTGTCCGTGGTCGCGTTGCACAGGAACGTCTTCTCGCCGGAGACGGTGAACTTCACCGGCAGACCCTCGACCGGGGTTCCGTCGGTCTTGACGAACCGCGCCTTCAGGCCGTGGGTCTGGCGTGCCAGGGGGTCGAGGCTGCCGTAGTAGGCGGTGGCGTTGAGCCGTGTCTTCTCGTGTCCTCGCCCGCCATCGGCCGCTTGAGCGGCGGAGGCGAACACCCCGGTCGTCAGCAGCGCACCGGCCAGTACTGCGGCACACCGGTGAGCGGTCATGCGCTTCATGGAAGAACCCCTCCTGTAGGAACCGACGGCCCCGGCGTCGCTGCCCCACGGGACATGTCGCGTCCCACGTCCCGGCTCCGGCGGCCGGGCGATGGGAGAACACCGAGGTCAGCCCTGTAACGCGAAGGAGAATTATCTGGTTACGGGATCGGATACAGATACGCCCGGGAGGGAGAACTCATCGGCGACCATGGATGGAAGGCGCCTCGGCGCCCGTATGCGCGAGAGTGGCTGAAGCCCGGGCCCGCCGGGCCCGGGCCCACGTCCTGGCTGTTTACAGGCGCTCGATCACATAGTCGACGCACGCCGTCAGCGCCTCGACGTCCGCCGGGTCGATCGCCGGGAACATCGCCACGCGCAGCTGGTTGCGGCCGAGCTTGCGGTAGGGCTCGGTGTCGACGATGCCGTTGGCCCGCAGCACCTTGGCGATGGCAGCCGCGTCGACGTCGTCGGAGAAGTCGATCGTGCCGATGACGGCCGAGCGCTTCGCCGGGTCGGCGACGAACGGGTTCGCGTGCTTGGACGCCTCGGCCCAGCCGTAGAGGGTGCGCGCGGACTTCGCCGTGCGGCGCACCGCGAAGTCCAGGCCGCCCTGGCCGTTGAGCCATTCGAGCTGCTCGTTGAGCAGGAAGAGCGTCGAGAGGGCCGGGGTGTTATACGTCTGGTTCTTGAGGGAGTTGTCGATCGCGGTCGGCAGCGAGAAGAACTCCGGGATGTGCCGGCCGGAGGCGTGCACGCGGGCCGCGCGCTCCAGGGCCGCCGGGGAGAAGGCCGCCAGCCACAGGCCGCCGTCGGAGGCGAAGGACTTCTGGGGAGCGAAGTAGTAGACGTCGCTCTCGGTGATGTCCACGGGCAGACCGCCCGCGCCGGACGTCGCGTCCACCAGGACGAGCGCGCCCTTGTCGGCGCCCGCGACGCGCTTGATCGGCGCGGCGACACCGGTGGAGGTCTCGTTGTGGGTGAAGGCGTAGACGTCGACGCCCGCCTCGGCCACCGGCTCCGGGTGGGTGCCCGGCTCGGAGGAGATCACGGTCGGCTCGGCCAGCCACGGGGCGAGCTTCGCGGCCTTGGCGAACTTCGACGAGAACTCGCCGAAGCTGAGGTGCTGCGACTTGGACTCGATGAGTCCGTGCGTCGCGATGTCCCAGAAGGCGGTGGAGCCGCCGTTGCCCAGGATCACCTCGTAGCCCTCGGGGAGGGAGAAGAGGTCCCGGACGCCGTCGCGCACCTTGCCGACCAGGTTCTTCACCGGGGCCTGGCGGTGGGACGTGCCGAGGAGAGAGGTTCCGGTGGCAGCCAGGGCGCTGAGCGCCTCCGTACGCACCTTGGACGGGCCCGCGCCGAAGCGACCGTCGGCGGGCTTGATGTCAGCGGGGATCTGGATATCAGCCACGGGGGCAGCCTAATCCGTCGCGGCGCGGCTCACGGGAGGCTGTCCGCCGGATGAGACGCAGGTAACGGTGGAGGTGGGAGGGGCGGACGGGGTGTCCGGTCCCGTGTCCCGGCGTTCCGCTCGGGCAGGCTGATCCCATGGCTGATCACGAAGGACTGCCGGCCGCGCTCCGCGCCACCGTCCGTGGAGATGTCGATTTCGACATCACCGCCCGTGCGTTGACCACCATGGACGCGTCGAACTACCGCCGCGTCCCGCTCGGCGTCGTCGCCCCGAAGGACGCCGACGATGTCGCCGCCGCCCTCGCCGTGTGCCGGGAGCACAAGGTGCCGGTCGTGGCGCGCGGCGGTGGGACGTCGATCGCCGGGCAGGCCACGGGCGTGGGGGTGGTGCTGGACTTCACCCGGCACATGAACGGGATCGTCCGCATCGATCCGGACGCCCGTACGGCCGTCGTACAGCCCGGCGTGGTCCTCGACGAGCTGCGGACGGCGGCGGGCGCGCACGGGCTGACGTTCGGTCCCGACCCGTCCACGCACGCCCGCTGCACGCTCGGCGGCATGATCGGCAACAACGCGTGCGGCGCCCATTCCGTGGCGTGGGGGACCACCGCCGACAACGTGCGCGCGCTGGACGTGCTCACCTATGCGGGGGAGCGGGCCCGGCTCGGGCAGAGGTGGGACGGCCTGCCGCCACGGCTCGCCGACGGGCTGCGGGCGCTGGTGGACGGGGAGTTGGCGCGGCTTCGGACCGGCTTTCCCGAGCTGCCCCGGCGCATCTCGGGGTACGCGCTGGACGCGCTGCTGCCCGAGCGGGGCACCGACGTGGCGCGGGCGTTCACCGGCAGCGAGGGCACGCTCGGGGTGCTGACGGAAGCGACGCTCCGGCTCGTGGAGACGCCCGGCGCCCGGGTGCTGGCGGTGCTCGGCTACGCCGACGAGAGCGCCGCCGCCGACGCGGCGCCCCTGCTGCTGCCGTACGGGCCGCTGACCGTCGAGGGCATGGCGGCCGACCTGGTGGGCGACGTGGGTGACGTCCCCGGGCTGCCGAAGGGCGGCGCGTGGCTGTTCGTCGAGGTCGGCGGGGCGACGCCGGAGGAGGCGGCGGCCCGCGCCGCCGCGCTGTGCCGGGCGGCGGTCGCGGACGGCGCGGCCGGGCACACCGTCGTCACGGATCCGCGCGGACAGCGCGTCCTGTGGCGGGTGCGGGAGGACGCGGCCGGTATCGCGACCCGGATGGCCGACGGCAGCGAGGCCTGGCCGGGCTGGGAGGACTGCGCGGTTCCACCGGCGCGGCTCGGCGCGTATCTGCGGGAATTCCGAGCCCTGTTGGCGCACCACGGGCTGCGCGGCGCGCCGTACGGACACTTCGGTGACGGCTGCGTGCACGTACGCATCGACTTCGATCTGCTCGGTGAGGCGGGGGTGCGCCGCTTCCGGGCGTTCTCCGGCGATCTGGCCGACCTGGTGGTCGCGCACGGCGGCTCGCTCTCGGGCGAGCACGGCGACGGCCAGGCCCGGGCGGAGCTGCTGCCCCGGATGTACGGGCCGGAGGTGGTGGCCCTCTTCGAGCGCGTCAAGGACCTGTGGGACCCGGCGGGCGGACTGAACCCCGGCGTCCTCGCCCGCCCGCGCCGGCTGGACGAGAACCTGCGTTTCGCGGTGCTGCCGAGGCGACCGGTGCCGGTGGAGTTCGGCTACCCGCACGACGGCGGGGACTTCACGGCGGCGGTGCGGCGGTGCGTGGGGGTGGCCAAGTGTCGGGACACTACGGCTGCCACGGGAGTGATGTGCCCGTCGTACCGCGTGACGCGCGAGGAACGGCACTCCACGCGCGGGCGCGCGCGGCTGCTGCACGAAATGCTCGCGGGCGAGCGGGGCGGAGTGATCACGGACGGCTGGCGCTCGGAGGAGGTGCGGGAGGCGCTCGACCTGTGCCTGTCGTGCAAGGGGTGCCGCAGCGACTGCCCGGTGGGGGTGGACATGGCCACGTACAAGGCGGAGTTCCTCCACCACCACTACGCGGGCCGGCTGCGGCCCGCCGGTCACTACGCCATGGGGTGGCTGCCGGTGTGGCTGCGGGTGGCGGCGGCTGTCCGGCTCGGTCCGGTGGTCAATGCGGCCTTCGGTGTGGGACCGCTGGCCTCCCTTGCCAAGCGGGTCGGGGGTATCGCTGCGGAACGGGCGCTGCCGGAGCTCGCTCCGGAACCGTTCCTCCGGTGGTGGCGGGCGCGGGGGCCGCTGGGGGTGCGAGGCGCGGCAGGGCCCGGAGGGCCGACCATGCCGGACGCGGGCCGTGCCACCAGTGGTGCGGGTCGCGACCTCGGGTCCGGAGAAGCCGCCCCACCCCGGCCGGGCGCGGGCCCGGCGCGCGAGCGCACCATCGTCCTGTGGCCCGACACCTTCACCAACTACCTCTCCCCGGCCGTCGGCCGGTCGGCCGTCGCTGTGCTGGAGGCCGCCGGGCTGCGCGTCGTCGTCCCGCCGAAGGCGGTGTGCTGCGGGCTGACGTGGGTCTCGACCGGGCAACTGGACCGAGCCCGGGCCGTCATGCGCCGGACGCTCGATGTCATGGCGCCCGCCCTCGCCGCCGGGCTGCCCGTCGTGGGGCTGGAGCCGAGCTGTACGGCCGCGCTCCGCACCGATCTGCCGGAGCTGCTGCCCGACGATTCGCGCGCGGCACGCCTCGCCTCGGCTGTGAGGACCTTCGCCCAGGTCATCGAGGAGCACGTCCCCGACTGGGAGCCCCCGCGTCTCGACCGGCCCGTGGTCGGCCAGACGCACTGCCATCAGCACGCGGTCCTGGGCGACGCGGCCGAGCGCCGCCTGCGGGAACGGGTCGGTCTGACCGGCGGGTTGAGCGGCGGCTGCTGCGGTCTGGCCGGGAACTTCGGCTTCGAGCGGGGGCACTACGACGTGTCGGTCGCGTGCGCCGAGGAGCAATTGTTGCCCTCGGTGCGGGAGGCGCCGGAAGGGGCGGAGGTGCTGGCGGACGGGTTCTCCTGCCGGACCCAGCTCGAACAGCTCGCCGGGCGGCGCGGGCGCCACCTGGCGGAGGTCCTCGCGGAGGCGCTCGGGATGCCGGAGTGGGAGGACGGCCGAAAATAATGCAAGCACGCTTGCTTGTTTCTCCGGCCGCTGCCACGCTCTGACCGGGCGCGCCGGACCGTTCGCCGATCCGCCAACTCGCCCTGTCTGAACGGATGCACGCACGGACAGCAACGCACGGACATACCCTTCGAGGGGAGCGCGGTGTGGTCGACCCGGCGGAAGTGCTCGCGGACGTACTCGCGGATCTGCGGGCGGAAGGCGAGGAGCTGGACGCGCTGGTGGGCGGGCTGACCGCCGAGGACTGGCAGCGGACGACACCCGCCCCCGGATGGGCCGTCGCGCACCAGATCGCGCACCTGGCGTGGACCGACGAGCGGGCCGCACAGTCCGCCACCGACCCCGAGGGCTTCGCCGGGGAGACCGAGAAGGCCCTCGCGTCGCCGGAGACCTTCGTCGACGAGGCCGCGCGGGCCGGGGCCGAGGCCCCGCCCGGCGAGCTGCTGGCGCGGTGGCGCGCCGGGCGCGCGGAGCTGGCCCGGGTGCTGGCGGCGATGCCGACGGCGGCCAAGCTGCCCTGGTACGGGACGGCCATGAGCACCACCTCCATGGCGACCGGCCGCCTCATGGAGACCTGGGCGCACGGCCAGGACGTCGCCGACGCGCTGGGCGCCCGGCGCGCCCCGACGGACCGGCTGCGGCACGTGGCACGGATGGGGGTGCGGGCCCGGGACTACGCGTACGCGGTGCGCGGACTCCCGGTGCCGACGGAGGCGTTCCGCGTCGAACTCCTCGCCCCCGACGGGCGGACCCTGTGGACGTACGGGCCGGAGGACGCGGCCCAGCGCGTCACCGGGCCCGCCCTGGACTTCTGTCTGCTGGCCACCCAGCGCGCCCACCGCGCCGACCTCGCCCTCCGGGCGACCGGACCCGACGCGGACCGCTGGCTGGACATCGCCCAGGCCTTCGCGGGCCCGCCGGGCGCGGGCCGTGAGCCCGGGGGCCGTGAGCCCGGGGGCCGCGCGCCTGGGGGAGGCGGCCGATGACCGTGCCGCGCCCGCTCCTCATCGGCAACGCCTCAGGCTTCTACGGCGACCGCTTCGACGCCCTGCGCGAGATGCTGACCGGTGGCCCCCTCGACGTGCTGACCGGCGACTACCTCGCCGAACTCACCATGCTCATCCTCGGCCGCGACCGGCTGAAGGACCCCGGCCTCGGGTACGCGAAGACCTTCCTCGCACAGCTGGAGGAAGGCCTCGGGCTGGCCGCCGACCGAGGTGTCAAGATCGTCACCAACGCGGGCGGGCTCAACCCCGCCGGTCTCGCCCGGCGGATCGGCGAGCTGGCGGACCGCGTCGGCGTGCCCGTCCGGGTCGCGCACGTCACCGGGGACGATCTGCTGGGGGAGCGCGACTGGGGTACGGGCGTGCTCACCGCCAACGCCTATCTGGGCGGCGCCGGGATCGCCGCGTGCCTGCGGGCCGGTGCCGATGTCGTCGTGACCGGCCGGGTCACCGACGCCGCACTGGTCACCGGGCCCGCCACCGCCCACTTCGGCTGGACCGCCGCCGACCTCGATCCCCTCGCGGGCGCGGTCGTCGCCGGGCACGTACTCGAGTGCGGCGCGCAGGCCACCGGCGGCAACTACTCCTTCTTCCACGAGCACGACGTCCGTCACCCCGGCTTCCCCCTCGCCGAGATCCACGCCGACGGCTCGGCCGTCATCACCAAGCACCCCGGCACCGGAGGTGCCGTCACCGTCGGCACGGTCACCGAGCAACTGCTCTACGAGACGGCCGGCCCCCGCTACCCGGGGCCCGACGTCACGGCCCGGCTGGACACCGTCCGGCTGACCCCCGATGGCCCGGACCGGGTGCGGATCTCCGGGGTGCGCGGTGAGGCCCCGCCGCCGACGCTCAAGGCCGGGCTGACCCGGATCGGCGGCTTCCGCAACGAGGTCGTGTTCGTGCTGACCGGCCTCGACATCGAGGCCAAGGCGCGGCTGGTGCGCGATCAGTTCGAGGCCGTCTTCGCGAAGGCCCGGCCCACCGAGGTCCGGTGGACCCTCGCCCGTACGGACCGGGCCGACGCGCCAGTGCAGGAGGAGGCGAGCGCGCTGCTCCGGCTCGTCGTGCGCGACCGGGACCCGGAGGCCGTGGGCCGGGCCGTCGGCGCCGCCGCCGTGGAACTGGCCCTCTCCGGCTACCCCGGCTTCCATCTCACCGCCCCGCCCGGCAAGGGCGCGCCCTACGGCGTCTTCGAGGCGGCGTACGTGGACGCGGGCGACGTGCCGCACACCGCCGTCCTCCCGGACGGCACGTGCGTGCCCGTTCTGCCGCCGGCGCCTGCCACCGCCCCTGTCTCCGTGGCCACCGGAGGTCCCCTCCCTCTTCCTCTTCCCGCCGGCCCCACCCGCCGTGCCCCCCTCGGGCTCGTCGCCGGGGCCCGCAGCGGCGACAAGGGCGGCAGCGCGAACGTCGGCGTGTGGGTACGCACCGACGACGCCTGGCGGTGGCTCGCGCACGAGCTGACCGTGGCACGGTTCGTCGAACTCCTGCCGGAAGTGGGCGGGTTCGCCGTCGAACGGCATCTCCTGCCGAACCTCCGCGCGCTCAACTTCACCGTCGACGGGCTGCTCGGCGACGGCGTCGCCTCCCAGGCGCGCTTCGACCCGCAGGCCAAAGCGGTGGGCGAATGGCTGCGCTCCCGCCATCTGGAGATACCGGAGGTGCTGCTGTGACCCTGCTGGCGTCCGGGCTCGACCCGTCGAGCCCCGAGTACACGGCCAACCGCGAGACGATGCTGGCCAAACTGGCCGAGCTCGACGCCGCGCACGCCCGCGCCGTCGCCGGGGGCGGCGAGAAGTACGCCGCCCGGCACCGCGCACGCGGCAAGCTCCTCGCGCGTGAACGCATCGAGCTTCTCCTCGACCCCGACACGCCCTTCCTGGAGCTGTCCCCCCTCGCCGCCTGGGGCAGCGACTACGCCGTCGGCGCGTCCCTCGTCACCGGCATCGGCGTCATCGAAGGCGTCGAATGCGTCGTCACGGCCAACGACCCGACCGTACGCGGTGGCGCCAGCAACCCCTGGACGCTCAAGAAGGCCCTGCGCGCCAACGAGATCGCCTACGCCAACCGGCTCCCGTGCGTCAGCCTCGTCGAGTCCGGCGGCGCGGACCTGCCCAGCCAGAAGGAGATCTTCATCCCCGGCGGCGCGCTGTTCCGGGACCTGACACGGCTGTCCGCCGCCGGGATCCCGACCGTCGCGGTGGTCTTCGGGAACTCGACGGCGGGCGGGGCGTACGTCCCCGGCATGTCCGACCATGTGATCATGGTCAAGGACCGGGCGAAGGTCTTCCTCGGCGGGCCGCCGCTGGTGAAGATGGCGACCGGCGAGGAGTCCGACGACGAATCGCTCGGCGGCGCGGACATGCACGCCCGCGTCTCGGGCCTCGCCGACTACTTCGCCGTCGACGAGAGTGACGCGCTGCGGCAGGCCCGGCGGGTGGTCTCGCGGTTGAACTGGCGCAAGGCGCATCCCGATCCGGGGTCGGTCGTCGATCCGCCCGAGTACGACGAGGACGAGCTTCTCGGGATCGTTCCCGGTGACCTGAAGGTTCCCTTCGATCCCCGCGAGGTCGTCGCCCGGATCGTGGACGGCTCGGACTTCGACGAGTTCAAGCCCCTGTACGGGCCCAGTCTCGCGACGGGGTGGGCCCGGCTGCACGGCTACCCCGTGGGCGTGCTGGCCAACGCCCAAGGCGTCCTCTTCAGCGCGGAGTCGCAGAAGGCCGCGCAGTTCATCCAGCTCGCCAACCAGCGCGATATTCCGCTGGTCTTCCTCCACAACACCACCGGCTACATGGTCGGCCGCGACTACGAGCAGGGCGGCATCATCAAGCACGGCGCGATGATGATCAACGCGGTGTCGAACTCGCGCGTGCCGCACCTGTCCGTCCTCATGGGCGCCTCCTACGGGGCCGGGCACTACGGGATGTGCGGGCGGGCCTACGACCCGCGCTTCCTCTTCGCCTGGCCCAGCGCCAAGTCCGCCGTCATGGGCCCGCAGCAGCTCGCCGGGGTCCTGTCGATCGTCGCGCGCGCGTCCGCCGCCGCGAAGGGGCAGCCGTACGACGAGGAGGCCGACGCCGGGCTGCGGGCCGTGGTCGAGGCGCAGATCGAGTCGGAGTCGCTGCCGATGTTCCTGTCCGGCCGGCTCTACGACGACGGGGTCATCGACCCGCGTGACACGCGGACCGTGCTGGGACTGTGCCTGTCCGCGATCCACACGGCGCCCGTCGAAGGTGCGCGCGGTGGCTTCGGTGTCTTCCGGATGTGAGGTTTCGTGCCCGTGATCCGCTCTGTGCTTGTCGCCAACCGTGGCGAGATCGCCCGTCGTGTCTTCCGTACCTGCCGGTCGCTCGGCATCGGCACGGTGGCCGTGTACTCCGACGCCGACGCGACCGCCGCGCACGTCCGTGAGGCGGACGCCGCCGTCCGGCTGCCGGGGTCGGCGCCGGCCGATACGTATCTGCGGGGCGAGCTGGTGGTCCGGGCCGCCCTCGCGGCGGGGGCGGACGCGGTCCACCCCGGGTACGGCTTCCTGTCCGAGGACGCGGGGTTCGCGGCGGCGGTGTCCGAGGCGGAGCTGGTGTGGATCGGGCCGCCGCCGTCGGCGATCTCGGCGATGGCGTCGAAGGTGCGGGCCAAGGAGCTGATGGGGGCGGCGGGGGTGCCGTTGCTTTCGTCTGTGGATCCGGCTTCGGTCTCCGCCGCGGATTTGCCTTTGTTGGTGAAGGCCTCGGCCGGTGGGGGTGGGCGGGGGATGCGGGTCGTTCGTGAGCTCGCTTGTTTGGAAGGTGAGTTGGCCTCCGCTCGGGACGAGGCTGCTGCTGCCTTTGGTGATGGTTCTGTGTTCGTCGAGCCGTACGTCGAGGGCGGGCGGCATGTGGAGGTGCAGATCCTCGCCGACGCGCACGGGACGGTGTGGACGCTGGGGACGCGTGACTGCTCGCTTCAGCGCCGGCACCAGAAGGTGGTGGAGGAGGCGCCGGCGCCGGGACTGTCGGAGGAGCTGCGGGAAACGTTGCGCTCGGCTGCTGTCGCGGCGGCGTCCGCCGTTGGTTACCGGGGGGCCGGGACGGTGGAGTTCCTGGTGTCGGGGGAACGTGCTTGGTTTCTGGAGATGAACACCCGGCTGCAGGTGGAGCATCCGGTGACGGAGTGCGTGTACGGGGTGGACCTGGTGGCGCTCCAGATCCGGGTGGCGGAGGGGTACGCGCTGGGCGCGCCGCCGTCGCCGGTGGGGCATGCGGTGTCGGCTCGGCTGTATGCGGAGGATCCGGCGCGTTCGTGGCGGCCTTGGGCGGGTGTGGTGCATCGGCTGTCGGTGGGGGCGGAGGCGGGGGCCGGTGCGTTCGGGGTACGGCGCCGGGGCCTCCGGGGCGGGGGCCCGGGACCGTATATTTACGGGCCCCTGGACCGGAATCCTTTGGGAGCCCCGCACTCGGGCCCGCAAATACGCCCCTGGCCTTCGGCATGGGTGACCCCGAGCGAGGACCCCCACCCCTGCGCCCCCGTCACCTCCCGTGGTGTCCCGGCTGCCGGGCTGCGCGTTGATTCCGGCGTCGATGACGGTGATGTCGTCGGCGTTCACTACGACTCCCTGCTCGCCAAGGTCATCGCTTGGGCCCCGACGCGTGTCGAGGCCGTGCGGCGCCTCGCCTACGAGCTTGAGCGGGCCCGCATCCATGGGCCCGTGACCAACCGCTCGCTTCTCGTACGGTCCCTCCGGCACCCGGAGTTCCTGGCGGGGGAGATGGACACCGGGTTCTACGAGCGGCATCTGGCCGCGCTGACCAGTGCCGATGGGGAAGGCGGTATTCGGCTCGCTGCCCTTGCGGCCGCTCTCGCCGACGCGGCCTCCTCGCCGTCCCGGTTCGGCGGCTGGCGCAACGTTCCCTCCCAGCCGCAGGTCAAGCGCTATCGCGCCGGCGACGACGAGGTCGAGATCCGGTATCGGCTCGGGCGTGACGGGCTCGTCGCGGACGGGTTTGACCGGGTGCGGTTGGTGGCCGCCGCGCCCTTGTGTGTCGGCCTCGAAGTGAACGGAGTTCTGCGGGAGTTCGAGGTGGCCGCCTACTCCGGTGGGAGTGTCTACGTCGATTCTCCCCTCGGTTCCTTCGCCTTTACCGCCCTGCCACGCTTCCCCGACCCCACCACCCGCACCGAGCCCGGCTCCCTGCTCGCCCCCATGCCCGGCACCGTCGTGCGGGTCGCGGACGGGCTCGCGGTGGGGAAGCCCGTACAGGCCGGGCAGCCGTTGATGTGGTTGGAGGCGATGAAGATGGAGCATCGCGTCGTCTCGCCCGCCGACGGCACGCTCACCGCTCTGCAAGCCGTCCCCGGTCGTCAGGTCGAGGTCGGAGCCCTGCTCGCCGTCGTCACCACCGAGGAGACCACGCCATGAGCCATGCCCTCGTCGATACCGAGGAACACCGCGATCTGCGCGCCGCCGTCGCCGCCCTCGGCGCTCGCTACGGGCGGGAGTACTTCACCTCCGTCGTGCGCGACGGCAAACACACCGACGAGCTGTGGGCGGAGGCCGGCAAGCTCGGCTATCTCGGGGTGAACCTGCCCGAGGAGTACGGGGGCGGGGGCGGTGGCATCGCCGAACTCGCCATCGTGCTGGAGGAGCTGGGCGCCGCCGGGAGTCCGCTGTTGATGATGGTCGTCTCGCCCGCCATCTGCGGGACGGTGATCGCCCGGTTCGGTACGGACGCGCAGAAGCGTGCCTGGTTGCCGGGGCTCGCGAGTGGTGCGACGAAGATGGCCTTCGGGATCACCGAGCCGGACGCCGGGTCCAACTCCCACCGGCTGACCACGACCGCCCGTCGGGACGGCAGCGACTGGGTACTCACCGGTCGTAAGGTGTTCGTCTCCGGTGTGGACATCGCTGATGCGACCCTCGTTGTCGGGCGGACCGAGGACGCCCGGACGGGCAGGCTCAAGCCGTGCCTGTTCATCGTCGGGCGTGACGCGCCCGGGTTCTCGCGTCGGCGGATCGCCATGGAACTCGCCGCTCCGGAGAAGCAGTTCGAGCTGGTGCTGGATGATGTGCGGCTGCCTGCCGACGCGCTCGTCGGTGATGAGGACGCGGGTCTGCTGCAGTTGTTCGCCGGGCTCAACCCCGAGCGTGTCATGACGGCCGCGTTCGCGATCGGGATGGGCCGGTACGCCGTGGCGCGGGCCGTCGACTACGCCCGTACCCGTGAGGTGTGGGACCGGCCGATCGGTGCCCACCAGGCCATTGCGCACCCGCTGGCGCAGGCGCACATCGAGCTGGAACTGGCGCGGTTGATGACGCAGAAAGCCGCCTCGTTGTACGACGCGGGTGACGACGCCGGTGCGGGCGAGGCCGCCAACATGGCGAAGTACGCGGCCGGGGAGGCCGCCGTCCACGCCGTGGACCAGGCGGTGCACACCCTCGGTGGCAATGGTCTGACGTCGGAGTACGGGCTGGCCTCGCTGATCACCGCCGCGCGGGTGGCGCGGGTGGCGCCGGTCAGTCGGGAGATGATTCTCAACTACGTCTCGCATCAGACGCTGGGCCTGCCCAAGTCGTACTGAGGAAAGGTGATTCGCGGATGTTGGTTCACCGCTCGCACGAGCACGGCATCACCACCCTGACCCTGGATTCCCCGCACAACCGCAACGCTCTCTCGGCCCGGCTCGTGGGCGAACTGCACGAGGGCCTCGCGTGGGCGGCCGAGGACGCGGACACGCGGGCCGTGCTCCTGACGCACACCGGCAACACCTTCTGCGCGGGCGCGGACCTGAGCGAGGCCGGGTCGGACGCGACGGCCCCGCTCGGGCTCGCGCGGTTGCTGCGTGCGGTGGTGGAACTGCCGAAGCCGGTCGTCGCCCGGGTCACCGGGCATGTGCGGGCCGGGGGGCTCGGGCTGTTGGGGGCGTGTGACATCGCGGCGGCGGGGGAGGGGGCGTCGTTCGCGTTCACCGAGGCCCGGCTGGGGCTCGCGCCCGCCGTCATCTCGCTGCCGTTGCTGCCGCGCCTGGACGCGCGGGCCGCTGCCCGGTACTACCTGACCGGCGAGCGGTTCGATGCCGGGGAGGCGGCCCGGATCGGGCTGATCACTCTGGCCGGGGACCCGGATGAGCTCCTTGGTCCGGTGCTCGACGGGCTGCGCCGGGCCTCGCCGCAGGGGCTCGCCGAGTCCAAGCGGCTGGTGACGGCCGAGGTGGTGCGGACCTTCGACCGCGATACGCAGGCGCTGGCCGAGCAGTCGGCGCGGCTGTTCGCGTCGGCGGAGGCCCGGGAGGGCATGACGGCGTTCCTGGAGCGGCGGGACCCCGTATGGGCACGGTGAGCGTCCCCAAGCAGGACCGCAGCCGGGCCACCCGGCAGCGTCTGCTGGAGGCCGCCATCGCGTGTCTGGCGGAGTACGGGTGGGCGGGTTCGACGGTGGCGGTGGTCGCCGAGCGGGCCGGGGTGTCGCGGGGTGCGGCGCAGCATCATTTCCCCACCCGTGAGGACCTGTTCACGGCGGCCGTGGAGTACGTCGCGGAGGAGCGTTCGGCGGCGCTGCGGACGCTGATGCCGCGAGGTGGCCCGGACCGTACGCGGGCGGTCGTGACCGCACTGGTGGGCCTCTATACCGGTCCGCTGTTCCGCGCGGCGCTGCAACTGTGGGCGGCGGCCGCGCACGAGGAGCAGTTGCGGCCCCGGGTGACGTCGCTGGAGGCGCGCGTCGGGCGGGAGTCGCACCGGATGGCGGTGGAGCTGCTGGGGGCGGACGAGGGCCGTCCGGGGGTGCGCGAGACGGTGCAGGGGCTGCTGGACATGGCGCGGGGGCTGGGGCTCGCCAATCTGCTGACGGACGACTCGGCGCGGCGGGACCGGGTGGTGGAGCAGTGGGCGCGGATCCTGGACGGGGTGCTGCGCTGACGCGAACGGCCCGCCCCCGGGCTGGGGAGCGGGCCGTGGCGACGGGCGTCAGCCCTTGATGTCCTCGTAGCCCGCGACCTCGCGCGGGTCACGGGAGCCCGGCCCCACGTAGCGGGCCGACGGGCGGACCAGGCGGCCCGTGCGCTTCTGTTCGAGGATGTGGGCGCTCCAGCCCGCCGTGCGGGCGCAGGTGAACATCGACGTGAACATGTGCGCCGGGACCTCCGCGAAGTCCAGGACGATGGCCGCCCAGAACTCGACGTTCGTGGCCAGCACCCGGTCCGGGCGGCGGTTGTGGAGCTCTTCCAGGGCGGCCTTCTCCAGGGCCTCCGCGACCTCGAAGCGCGGTGCGGCGAGCTCCTTGGCCGTGCGGCGCAGGACGCGGGCGCGGGGGTCCTCGGCGCGGTAGACACGGTGGCCGAAGCCCATGAGGCGCTCGCCGCGGTCCAGGGCCTGCTTGACGTAGGCCGTGGCGTCGCCCGTGCGTTCGATCTCCTCGATCATGCCGAGGACGCGGGACGGCGCTCCGCCGTGCAGCGGGCCGGACATCGCGCCGACCGCGCCCGACAGGGCCGCCGCCACGTCCGCGCCCGTCGAGGCGATGACGCGGGCGGTGAACGTGGAGGCGTTCATGCCGTGCTCCGCGGCGGAGGTCCAGTACGCGTCGACGGCCTTGACGTGCTTGGGGTCCGGCTCGCCGCGCCAGCGCTTCATGAAACGCTCGACGACGGTCTCCGCCTTGTCGATCTCCTTCTGCGGCACCATCGGCAGGCCCTGGCCACGTGCCGACTGGGCGACGTAGGAGAGCGCCATCACCGCGGCCCGCGCCAGGTTGTCGCGCGCGGTGGCCTCGTCGATGTCGAGGAGCGGCTTCAGGCCCCAGACGGGTGCGAGCATCGCGAGCGCCGACTGGACGTCGACCCGGATGTCACCGGAGTGGACGGGGATCGGGAACGGCTCGGCGGGCGGCAGCCCGGGGTTGAACGAGCCGTCGACCAGCAGGCCCCAGACGTTCCCGAAGGAGACCTGGCCCACCAAGTCCTCGATGTCGACGCCTCGGTAGCGGAGAGAGCCGCCTTCCTTGTCGGGTTCGGCGATCTCCGTCTCGAACGCGACGACTCCCTCGAGTCCGGGTACGAAGTCGGACATCAGGCGGCTCCTCATGATGTGTGACAAGCGGCTGCCGGCCACGGTGGTGGCCGTCACTGCTTCTACGGCTGCGGTTGGCGGCCCCGAAGCGGTTACGCGGCTGCTCGGCGCGGCTCGCGGTCCGATTCGGTCAACCCGGTCATGCCCCGTGCGGCTGTTCTTCACCCGGCTCGACGCCCGGTTCTTCGCCCGGTACCCGCCCGGCCGGCGCACCGGGCTTCGGTGGGAAGCCGGGGTCCGCTCAGGCCGGACACGATAGCCGGTGGTGTGTGGGCGCCACAGCTTCCTGCGAAGTGATTTTGGTGGGTTCCTCAGATGCGGGGAAGGGTGATGTCCGGCACAGTGCGGGTTTCGTCCGCCGCGGGGTTAGAGAAGCCCGGCACGGGGGAGGATGAGCGGCTCCGGTCGCGATTTCCGCTTCCGTGCGCCGTATCGGCGCGGGCGGCCCGTGTTGCAAGATGTCCGCGTGTCCCACGCCGATGATCTCGACCCCGCCGCGATGCGCGCGCAGTACCGCTTCGGCGGTCTGCTGGAGACGGACCTCGCCGACAGCCCGTACGGGCAGTTCGCACGCTGGTTCGCGGAGACGGTCGCCGCCGGGCTGCACGAGCCGAACGCGATGGTCGTCTCCACCGCGGACGCCGCCGGGCGGCCCAGCTCGCGGACCGTGCTGATGAAGAGCTACGACGAGCGCGGCTTCGTCTTCTACACCAACTACGGCTCCCGCAAGGCCGTCGAACTGGCGGCCAACCCGAACATCTCGCTGCTCTTCCCCTGGCACCCCATCGCCCGCCAGGTCATCGTCACGGGTACCGCCGAGCGGGTCGGGCCCGAGGAGACGGCCGCCTATTTCCGCTCCCGCCCGCACGGCTCGCAGCTCGGCGCCCTGGCCAGCGCGCAGTCGACGGTGGTCTCCTCGCGCGCCGAGATCGACGAGGTGTACGAGCGGCTGGCGGCCCGCTACCCGGAGGGCGAGCCGGTGCCGGTGCCCACGGGGTGGGGCGGCTTCCGGGTGACGCCGCAGGCCGTGGAGTTCTGGCAGGGCCGGGAGAACCGGCTGCACGACCGGCTCCGGTACCTGCGGGCCGCCGAGGGCCCGGGCTGGCGGGTCGAGCGGCTCTGCCCGTAGCGGTACGGCAGAACGCAGACGATCCGTGGGCCGGTTACCGCCGCGCCTGGCGGCGCGGCGGTGCCGAGCGGACGACTCGGCGGCCCACGGATCGGGTGACTGCTTGGGATTGGCCGGCGTGGCCGGCGTTGCGCTCTGCGCGACGACGGGCGCTAGCCCGCAGTCACCTCACGCGTCCGGACTGAAATCATGTCCCGAACCACCTCCCTTCTCGTGTACCCCCAGCGTAAAAAACGGCCCCCGGGACGACAAGCGAATTTCCCGGGGTACCGATTTCGCCGAAGACGGTGTGGTGCCGGGCACGGTCGAGTTGAATGGCCCGTCGTGCAGGACATGCAGACGCGTCCAGCAGGGGGTACCTCGTGACCGCTCCACACCCGTCCGGCCCTGCCCGTCGCGGAACCCGCACCGGGGACGGGGCCGCCGCCGCTCACAGCGACGACTCGGGCCTCCTCGCGGCGCTCCTCGACGGTATGGACGCCGCGCTGTGCGCGTTCGACGCCGACGGCACGGTGACCCACTGGAACCGCGAGGCCGAGCGGATACTGGGCTGGTCCGCCGAGGAAGCCGTCGGGCGGCACGGGCTGGCCGGCTGGGCCGTGCGCGAGGCCGACGCCGAGGAGGTCACCGCGCGGCTGCTGGACGTGATGGAGACGCCCGGGCGGCAGGTGCACGAGTTCGCCCTGCTCACCAAGGACGGCGGCCGGGTCCTCGTCCGCCTCCAGACCTCGGCCGTCCCCGGCCCGGACGGCAGGCCGACGGGCGTGTACTGCGCGTTCAGCGAGGTGCACACGCAGATCGACCTGGAGCGGTCGATCGCCCTGAGCGAGGGGCTGTTCGGGGACGCGTCCTGGGGTGTGGTGCTGGTCGACGCGGATCTGCGCCCGGCCCTCGCCAACGCGCACGCCGCACGGGCGCTGCGCACGGGCCGGACGGCACTGCTCGGCCGGCCGCTGGGTGATCTCCTGGACCAGGGCGTGGAGGAGCTGGAGGGCGCTCTCCAGCACGTACTGGCCGCCGGAGCCCCGCCCGCGCCCACCGATCTGTGGGTGACGCTGCGGGACGCCACCGGCGCGGCCTCGGAGCGACGCTGCTGGCGCAGCGGCTTCCTGCGGCTGGCGTCCCCGCTCGCGGAGGAGCCCGTGCCGCTGGGCGTGGCCTGGCTGTTCCTGGACGTGACGAAGACGCGGCTGGCCGAACAGGAGAGCGCGCGGCTGCGGTTCCGGGGCAATCAGCTGCACCGCGCGGGGCGGGCGGTCGCGGAGTGCGAGGACCCGATGGAGGGCGCGGCGCTCTACATGGACTTCGCCCTCGCGGGCTTCGCCGACCACGCCGTGATCGATCTGCTGCCGAAGCCGGTGGCCGCCCCGGAGGGGACCGTGCGGCTGCTGCGGGCCGCCGCGACGCCCGCCGGGGCCCCGGGGCCGTGCCCGGTGGCGGCGCTGAGCGGGCTTCCGGTGCCCTACGCGGACGGGCACCCGGCGTTGCAGGCGGTCGAGCGCTGCGGTTCGGTCCGGGCGGGCTCGGACCGTACGGACGGCTGGGCGCCCGCCCGCAAGTGGCCGGACGGCACCGAGCACGCCCTGGCCACGGTGCTGCGCAGCCGGGGCCGCACGCTGGGGGCGGTCACCTTCCTGCGCGGGCCCTCCCGCCGCCCGTTCGACCGGGCGGACGCGACCTACGCGGAGGACGTCGCCTCGCGGGTGGCCGCGTCGATCGATCTGGCGCTGACGGCCGAGGCGGCGGCGAAAGCGGAGGCAGAGGCCGGGACGGTCGGCTGGTGCGGGAAGCCCGTCGGCTGAGCCGTGGCCCGGACGGGCCCTAGTGACGGACGGGCCCTAGTGACGGAAGAAGATGCGGTCCCCGTACTCGGCCATCACCCGGCCGTTCCACTCGTGGCCGCCGTCCACGTTCCCCGAGCGCAGCATGGGCGGGTCGATGCCCCGGGCGGCCAGCTCACCGGCGGCCGTCGCGACGACGGCCTGCAGCAGGGCGCTGGTGACGACGGTGGAGGCCGGGGCGAAGGGGGCGGCGATGCCGTCGGCGGTCAGCTCCGCGTCACCGGGCGGGATCTTGCTGTCGATGACCAGATCGCAGTGGTCCTTGAGGAAGGTGCCCGAGACGTGCCGTGACCTGGTCTGCTCGGCGTAGGCGAGGGAGGTGACGCCGATGACCTTCAGCCCGAGGGCCCGGGCGTTCATGGCCATCTCCACCGGCAGGGAATTGCGACCGGACAGCGAGATGACGATCAGGACGTCACCGGGCTGCACGGGGCTGGAGTCCAGGACCGCGCCGGCCAGGCCGTTCACCCGCTCCAGGGCGCTGCCGAGCGTGGCGGGCATGACGTCGATGCCGACGGCGCCCGGGACGGCGAGCAGGTTCATCAGGGCGAGGCCGCCCGCCCGGTAGACGACGTCCTGGGCGGGGAGGGAGGAGTGCCCGGCACCGAAGACGAAGAGCCGGCCGCCGTCCACCACCGTGTCGGCGAGCATGGCCCCGGCGGCGGTGATGTGGTCGGCCTCCTCGTCGCGAGCCCGCTGGAGCAGTCCGATCGCGGCGTCGAAGAACTGCCCGGCCAGCTTGTTCTCGCTCATCGCTGCGGGGCTCCTTAGCTCGGAATCCGGTGGTGCGTGGGGAGTGCGCACGGTCGGTGCGTACGCTCGTGGCGCGGATCACGTTGCGGTCTTGACCAGCGCCCTGTCAATACGGCGTCCGCGCCGACGCCGCACGCGGCACCGTTGTCGGTGGTATGCGTCAGAATTGAGTCCAGGGCCAGCGCACGACATATCGAGGGGCACACATGTCCGGACTGATCGACACCACGGAGATGTATCTCCGCACCATCCTCGAGCTGGAAGAGGAAGGCGTGGTCCCCATGCGCGCCCGCATCGCCGAGCGGCTCGACCAGAGCGGCCCGACGGTGAGCCAGACCGTGGCCCGCATGGAGCGGGACGGCCTGGTCTCGGTCGCCGGCGACCGCCACCTGGAGCTGACCGAGGAGGGCCGCCGGCTGGCGACCCGCGTCATGCGCAAGCACCGGCTGGCCGAGTGCCTGCTGGTCGACGTGATCGGCCTGGAGTGGGAGCAGGTGCACGCCGAGGCGTGCCGCTGGGAGCACGTGATGAGCGAGGCGGTGGAGCGCCGCGTGCTGGAGCTGCTGCGCCACCCCACCGAGTCGCCCTACGGCAACCCCATCCCGGGCCTGGAGGAGCTGGGCGAGAAGTCCGAGGCCGATCCGTTCCTCAACGCCGGCATGGTCAGCCTGATGGACCTGGAGCCGGGCACCGAGGGCAAGACGGTCGTCGTCCGGCGCATCGGCGAGCCGATCCAGACGGACGCCCAGCTGATGTACACACTGCGGCGCGCGGGCGTCCAGCCGGGCGCGGTGGTCAGCGTGACCGAGTCGGCCGGCGGTGTCCTGGTCGGCAGCGGCGGCGAGGCCGCGGAGCTCGAGGCGGACATCGCCGCGCACGTCTTCGTCGCCAAGCGGTAGCCCTTCCGGCGGATCAGTGACCTCATGCGCCCGGACGGGCTTGTTGTGGCTGGGCTCAGCCACAACAAGCCCGTCCGGCGTTTGAGGACGCGCCCGCAGGGCGCTCGCCGCCGCAGGCGGCATGACGGGCCGGTAGGTGAAGGTCCGCCGGACGGGCAAGTGGCGGCACAGGAAGCCGTGGCAACTCCCCTCGTTCCGGCCGGTGTTCGCGGAATCGATACGCCCGGCCCCTCGGCATGCCACGCTGGCGCTGACGCATATGCCCACGCGCCACCGACCTGGGGAGGGGCTCGATGGGGCCAGCGGGCCGCACGGCCACCACGTGGCACCCCGGTGCCCGTCGTGGCACCTGTCGTGGCGTCAGTCGGCGCGACGGTCATGACAAGGGCCCCGGCGGCTTTTCAGACCGCCGGGGCCCCACCTCCCCGTGCTCCCCCGCGGCGACCCGGAGCCCCGAGCTCCCAGGGTGCGCCTCGCGGACCTTCTTCCCCGAGCGGTCCGCGCCCAGATCGATGTCTCCCCTGGGTGCGGGCGGCCAATCCTGCTGCATGGTCACTCGAACGAGGGGTGTTGCGCGCGAAAGCGGTTCGTTCGAATGCGAGTTCTATAAAGTAGGGCTGCTCGGGGGAGAAGTGGGGGTGCCAGGACTCATGGTGCGGCGTATCGACGTGAGCGGAAGCGGCGGAGTACGGCTGGCGGCCTGGGAGTTCGCCGACCCCCCGAAGGCCGGCGGGCCGTTCGGCGGCGGCGGCCCGAGCGGCGTCCTGCTGCTCCACGGGCTGATGGGCCGCGCCTCCCACTGGGCGGCGACCGCCCGCTGGCTCTCCACCCGCCACCGCGCGGTCGCCCTCGACCAGCGGGGGCACGGGCGCAGCGAGAAGCCCGCCGACGGCCCGTACACCCGCGAGGCCTATGTGGCCGACGCCGAGGCGGCCGTCGAGGAGCTGGGGCTGGGGCCCGTCACCCTCGTCGGGCACGCCATGGGCGCCCTGACGGCCTGGCAGCTGGCCGCCCGCCGCCCCGACCTCGTCCGCGCCCTGGTCGTCTGCGACATGCGGGCCTCCGCGCTCGGCGCGGCGACGCAGCGGGAGTGGGGCGAGTGGTTCAGGTCCTGGCCGGTGCCGTTCGCCACGCTCGCGGACGTCCGGAAGTGGTTCGGCGAGGACGACCCCACGCTGGAGCGGCCCAATCCGGCCCGTGGCGACTTCTACGCCGAGGTGGCGGCCGAGCGCGCGGACGGCTGGCGTCCGCTGTTCTCCCGCCGCCAGATGCTCCTGGCCCGGGAGACCTATGTCCACGACGCGCATTGGGAGGAGCTGGCCCTCGTCGAGTGCCCGGCCCTTGTCGTGCGCGGTCTCGACGGCGAGCTGGGCCGCGCCGAGGCCCAGGAGATGGTCCGCGTCCTGCCGCGCGGCGTCTACGCCGAGGTGCCGGACGCGGGTCATCTCGTCCACTACGACCAGCCCGACGGCTGGCGCCGCGTCGTCGAGCCGTTTCTCGCCTCGGTCCTGCCGGTCCGACCGTAGCCGGGAAGGGCGGGCGGCCCGCCGAAGCCGATTGATCGCCGGTCCGAGGCGCCCCCCTTCTCCCCACCGCCCCTAGCCGGATCGGCATGGCCTGAATTAATTCAACGACCGTTGACATAACTCCGGGACCGGGTGTGCACTGGAAGGACCGAGACACCTGGAGTTGCCATGACTTCTCGTACCGATCCCACCGCCGACGTCCTCGTCATCGGCGCCGGCCCCACCGGACTTCTGCTGGCCGGCGATCTCGCCGCCGCCGGGGTGCGGGTCGTGCTGCTGGAGCGCCGGGCGCGGGAGTCGAACCTCACCCGGGCCTTCGCCGTCCACGCGCGGACCCTGGAGATGCTGGACATACGCTCGGTCGCCGAGCAGCTGCTCGCCACCGGTGTGCTCGTCTCCTCCGCGCGGCTCTTCGGCAAGGCCAGGCTCGACCTGTCCGGACTGCCGAGCCGCTTCCCCGGTGTCCTCATCACCCCGCAGTACGAGACCGAGCGGGTCCTGGAGGAGCGGGCCGTCAAGCACGGTGCCGAGATCCGGCGCGGCACCGAGGTCCTCGGCCTGCGGCAGGACGCGGACGGCGTCGAGGTGGACGTCCGGACGCACACCACCGACGAGCCCTCGGGCGACGCCTCCGGCAGCGGCGGGACGGCGACCCTCCGCGCCCGCTATGTCGTCGGCGCGGACGGGGTGCGCAGCACCGTGCGACAGGCGCTCGGCATCCCCTTCCCCGGCAAGTCCGTCCTGCGGTCCATCATGCTCGGCGACGTGCGCCTCGCCGCCCCTCCCCGCGAGATGCCCGTCTTCAGCAACGTCGCCGAGGGCATCTGCCTCATCCTTCCCTTCGGTGACGGCTGGTACCGCATCATCGCCTGGGAGCGCCACAGCGAGGTGCCCGCCGACGCGCCCGTCGAGCTGGAGGACCTGCGGTCCATCACCCGGGCCGCGTTCGGTACGGACTTCGGCGCCCACGACGCCCGCTGGACCTCGCGCTTCCACAGCGACGAACGCCAGGCGCCGCGCTACCGCGACGGCCGGGTCTTCCTCGCGGGCGACGCCGCGCACGTCCATTCGCCCGCCGGCGGCATGGGGATGAACGCGGGCATGCAGGACGCCGCCAACCTCGGCTGGAAGCTCGCCGAAGTGCTGGCCGGGCGCGCCGACGACGCCCTCCTCGACACCTACCACGACGAGCGGCACCCGGTGGGCGCCATGGTTGTGCGCCTCAGCGGAGCCCTCCTGCGGGTGGCGGTGGCCGATTCGACCGTGGTGCGGGGGCTGCGGCGCGGCGCGGCCGCCGTCCTCCGGTACGTGCCGCGGATGACCCGCCGTCCCGCGCTGCTCGTCTCCGGCCTCGGCATCCGCTACACCGCGCCGCCCGGCGCCCACCCCCTCACCGGGAGCCGCGCCCCCGACCTGCCCCTGGTCGAGGTCCCCGACGGCCCCACGCGTCTGTACGAGGCGCTGCGTGCCGGCCGTTACGTTCAGGTCCTTCCGCGCGGTGCGGCTCCCCGGGATCCGGTGGCGGAGCGCGAGACGGACGTCGTCACCGTCACGCGCGCCGACGCGCGGCAGCAGAGCCTGCTCGTGCGGCCCGACGGATATGTGGCCTGGGCTTCCGATGACGGCGCCACCGGGCCCGTGCCGACGGTCGGCGCCGTTCCGCTGTCCCGGGTGTGAGACGGGGGTACACACCCGGGACAGCCCCTCGCCTGGCCGGCGGATCCTCGGCCGGCCAGGCCGTCCGGCCGCCTGCGGGCTTGACGCGGCCGAGCTCCCGTGGGCGGCGGAGCCGGCCCGCAGGGCCGTTCGCCCGATGCGCCGCCGGTCACGGCCAGGGCAGTCGTTCGCAGTCGCTACGGCCGCCGCGGTGCGGCCTGGTCAGCGGCCGCGGGTGTCCGCGGTCTCGCGTCCGCACGCGTAGGCGAGCGCACTGACCAGCTCCTCCGCGTCGGGGAGCCAGCGGTTGGCGGCGGTGGGCTGGCGGGCCCACTGGACCGCGCCGCGCGCGCCCATCCGGGTCGGCGGCGCGACCACGTAGTCGCCCTCGCCGCGCGCGACCAGGTCGAGGGAGGAGGGCGGCCAGCCCAGCTTCCGGGCCAGGTCGGCGACCTTCAGGGCGCCGCCGGGCAGCACGAAGAACAGCATCCTGCGGTGCGGGGTGGAGGTGATCGGCCCGAGCTGGATCTCCATCCGCTCCATGCGGGCGAGCGCCAGACAGCCGGCGCTCTCGGGTACGTCGAGCGCGTCGAAGGTGCGGCCGGTCGGGAGCAGAACCGAGGAGTTGGGCTGTTTCGCCCACATCCGGCGCGCGGCGACCGCGCTGCCGGTGGCCTGGGTGGCCCAGTCGGGACGGGCCGGATGCGCGCCCGGCGACGGGCAGTCGAGGTCGCCGCACGAGCAGCGTTCCCTGCCCGCGTCGACTTCCAGCCAGGTCCCGGCGAATACGTCCCAGTGCCGCTCTTCCGCGTACCGAACCGCGGCGTCGAGGACCTGCTCGCCGCGTTGTTGGGGGATAAGCGGGGCTCCTACTCCGATGGTCTTTTCCACGTTCATCACAACTCCCCTTGTCACCAGGGGTTACGGCTCGGACACAGCCTCCTCGCCGGACCCCGGCCATGCATATGGGGCGCACGGGAGCATGCACGGGGGCGCAGGCGCGGGTTCGCCGCCGCGAAGGGGTAGCCACCTGCCTGGCGGTCGCGGACGCGGTCGTCACCGCTTCACGTACCGCAGACGGCACCGCGTCATTACCGCAATTGCCGGTCATTACCGGCAAGTCCCGCATTCTCCGGACACCAGGGGGCAAAGATCACAGGAGAACGCGTTCACAGCCGGCTCAGCTTCTCCGCGCTTCGCGGCAGCCGTCGCGAAGGCATAGCAGTTTCAGGGGGTACAGCATGGCCGCACGGCCACTCGTGGCGCGGCAGCCGAACGAACGGTTGCAGGCGCTCATTCAGGAAGCAGGCTGCTCCAACGCCGGTCTGGCACGCCGGGTCAATATGTGCGGCGCCGAGCACGGTCTCGACCTTCGGTACGACAAAACGTCCGTAGCCCGGTGGCTGCGCGGCCAGCAGCCGCGGGGCCGCGCCCCGGCGATCATCGCCGAGGCGCTCGGCCGCAAGCTGGGCCGCACGGTGACGATCGACGAGATCGGCATGGCCAACGGCAAGAATCTGGCCTCCGGTGTCGGGCTCCAGTTCTCCCCGACCGTGCTCGGTGCCATCGAGCAGGTCTGTGAGCTGTGGCGCAGTGACGTGGGCCGCCGGGACTTCCTCAGCGGTACGTCCGTGGCGTCCTCCGCGCTCGTCGAGCCCAGCCGGGACTGGCTGATCACCAGTGCCGACGCGCAGGTCGCGCGCAGCGCGGGCGCCCGGGTCGGGGTCTCCGACGTCGAGGCCGTCCGGGCCACGACCGACGCCCTGGTGGAGCTCGACCACCGGTACGGCAGCGGGCACGTCCGCCCGGTGGTGGTCCACTACCTCAACAGCGTCGTCTCGGGGCTGCTGGCCGGTTCGTATCGCGAGGTGGTCGGCCGTGAACTGTTCGCGGCGGTCGCCAGGTTGACGGAGCTGGCCGGATACATGGCGGTCGACACCGGCCAGCCGGGCCTCGCCCAGCGCTATTACATCCAGGCCCTGCGATTGGCCCAGGCAGCGGGGGACCGGGGCTACGGCGGCTACGTACTGGCCGCGAGCATGAGTCACCTCGCCGCGTCGCTGGGCAACCCCAGAGAGATCGCCCAGCTTGCCAAGGCCGCGCAGGAGGGGGCGCGGGGGCAGGTCACCCCACGGGCCGAGGCGATGTTCTGCGCGGCCGAGGCGCGCGGTCACGCGCTGCTCGGTGACGCGCGGGCCTTCCAGTCCGTCGCGACCCGGGCGGTGACCTGTCTCGAACAGGCCGACGGCGACGGGGACTCGGGGGACGACCCGCCGTGGATCCGCCACTTCGACCAGGCCTATCTCGCGGACGAGCTGGCGCACTGCCACCGCGACCTCGGCCAGGCCGAGCCGGCCCGCCGTCAGGCCGAGGCGGCCGTAGCCGGTCACCCCGAGGGCCGCGTCCGCCGCCGGGCCATCGGTCTGTTGCTGCTGGCCACCGCCCACGTCCAGCAGCGCGAGGTGGAAGAGGCCTGCGCCACGGGCACCCGTGCCCTGGAGCTCCTCGGCTCGCTGCGTTCGAACCGGGGCGCGGAGTACCTGGAGGACTTCCAGCAGCGCCTGGCGCCGTACCGGGAGGAGTCCGTGGTGCGGGAGTTCGGGGCCAGGCTGGAGGTGCAGGCGGCCTAGGGGGACCGCAGCCCTGTAGGGCAAAGGGGACGCGCGGATCACGAGTGGTCGTACGGGCGCCGCCGATCGGAGGGGAGTCACGACCCATGGCACCGGCACGGGGAGGGCTTGGTGCCGTGGGGACGTGACCGGGTGGGCTCGGCACCGACCTGCGCGATCCGCGCGCACGGGCGCGAACGGGCGGGACCGGCAGGGTTCGGCACGGAACCGGACCGGGTGACAGGAGCGTCGTACGGGGCTGGGCGGGCGGTGCATGGCCGACCGCCAGTGCGAACCGGTAGCGTGAGCCGCCGGTTCGAGTCAGTCCCGTACAGCTTGAGGAGTCCCGGTGACGCAGAGCGGACAGGGGGACGAGCCGCAGTTCCCTGCGGCCCCGCCCGCGCAGCCCGAGCAGCCCGTGCACGAGGGCGTCGTGCTGCCCTCGCGCAGGAGTCACGGCGCGCCGTGGTCGGCCGACCGGGAGCGGAACGCGGCATCGGACCAGTCCTGGGGCGAGCCCTGGAGTGCCGACGCGCAGCGCGCGCCGCTGCCCCCGGAGCGTCCTCAGCACGCGCCGCAGGCACCGCAGACCCCGCCGCAGACTCCGCCGGCTCAGCCGCCCATGCCGGTCACGCAGATCACCGAGGCCTTTGTGAGCGTGCCGCCGCCGCCCGCGCACGCGCCGGGCACACCGCCGGGCCCGGGGGGCTCCGAGGCCACCCAGTACCTGCCGCCCGTCCCGCCGGGCCCGATGCCCGGGGGTGATTCGGTGTCCGAGGCGACGCAGTACCTGCCGCCCGTGGGCAACACCCCCCTCCCCGGCGCCCCGGTGCCGCCCGCGCCCTTCGCGCAGCCGGCCGCCGACTCGGTGTCGGAGGCCACGCAGTACCTCCCGCCGGTGGCCGCCACCGGCCCCGCCCCCGGTGCCGGTGACTCGGTGTCCGAGGCGACGCAGTACCTGCCGTCGATGGGCACCGGCTCGCTGCCCGGCACGTCCACGCCGACGGCGTCCTTCGCGCGCGGGGCGGCCGACCCCGGGGCCGTGACCCCCGAGTACCTGGAGCCGGGCGGTTCGCCCGACTCGCCGGCCGAGGCGACCCAGTACCTGCCGCCGGTGGGCGGCGGGATACCCGGCGGCACATCCGGCACCGGCATACCCGGGCCGGCGGACACCGACCGGGCCGATCAGTCCTACAGGCAGCACGCGGCCGAATCGGCTGCCGAGGCCACGCAGTTGCTGTCCCCGCAGCCGCCCGCCCCGGCGGACTCCGAGGCCACCCGTCATCTGCCGCCCGTTTCCGCGCAGTCCCCGGCACCGGCCGCCCGGCCCGCCGAGCCCGCCGCCGGCGGCCCGCCGGTCTTCGCGATGCGGCCGGGGCAGGCGGAACGCCCGCCGCCGGCCGAGTTCGACGGGCTCTTCCGCGCGGCCGAGCCGACGGCGCAGCTGCCGCCCGTCCAGGCGCCGATCCGTAAGCAGACCCCGCCGCCCGGCCACGGGCCCGTGCCGTCCCACCAGGGCCCGGGCGGCCCCGGCCGGCAAGCGCCGCACGAGGCGCACCAGGCCCCCGAGCCGTATGACCCGTACGAGCCGCCGGTCCGGCGCAGGAAGTCCCCGGCCGTGCTGATCGGCGCGGTCGTGGCGGTCTGCGCGATCGCCGGCCTCGGCGCGGGCGCGCTGCTCAGCAGCGGAGGCGGCGAGGACAACAGCGACAAGCAGAACACCTCCGCGAGCACGGCCCCCAGCGAGCCGGCGAAGGACGACGACAAGAAGTCGAGCCCGCCGGCGTCCCCGTCGGCCGACCCCGCGCTGGCGCAGGCGAAGGCGCTGGACGCACTGCTCAAGGACAGCAACAACAGCCGGGAGTCGGTCAGCAAGGCCGTGGACTCCACCAAGAGTTGCAAGAACCTCGACTCGTCCGCGAGTGATCTGCGGGCCGCCGCGACCCAGCGCAACGGCCTGGTGACCCGCCTCGGCCGGACGCCGATCGACAAGCTCCCCGACCACGCGGAGCTGTCGGCGCAGCTGAAGAAGGCCTGGCAGTCGTCCGCCTCGGCGGACAGCCACTACGCGAAGTGGGCCAAGCAGGTCGACGGCAAGCGTGGTTGCGTCAAGGGCCATGCCCGCCCGACCCGGGAGAGCGCCGCCGGCGACCGGGCGAGCGGTGAAGCGACCGCCGCGAAGAAGAAGGCGGCGGCCCTGTGGAACCCGATCGCGAAGAAGTACGGGCTGAGCCAGCACTCGTGGTCCCAGCTGTGAGCGGCACCCGGGTCACGGGTGCTTGCGGCGGCGCTCCAGCGTCCTGGTGACGTCGGTGAACCCCTCGCGCACGGCCACGAGCCGGCCGTCCCGCACCACCTGATAGGTGACGTTCGCGTTGACGATCCGCGGATAGTCCGGGACGGCCAGCAGATCCTGGTAGCGCCAGGAGAGCGGGGGCGTCAGCCCGCCCGTGCCGACGCGGTGCCCCCGGTCGAGCGCGGTCCGGACGGAGTGGGCGCTGATGTCGTCGGCGTCCAGCGCCATCAGCACCGACCGCAGGGCGGTGTAGGCGACCCACGTGGTCTGGACACCGGGGTCGGCGGGGTCGACCCGGTTGTCACCGAAGGCGTGCCGGTCGATGACCTCGCGCATGGACGACCAGCGGCGGTCGTCGGCGGCGGGGTACCAGCCGGTGGCGAACGCGCCCTCCAGCGGGCTCTTCGCACCGCCGGTGCTGTCGACGAGGGACTGCTTGACGCTGCCGAGCACCGATGCGATCCGCACCTGGGCACCGGCCTCCGGCTGCCGTCGGAAGGAATCGAAGAACGTGCCCGTCCGCTCGCCGAGCGCCGCGGTGACACAGCCCCCGCCGTCGGTGCCCACGGCCTTGAGGGCTTCCGTGCTCGTCCGCTCGTAGTCGGTGGCGTCCTCCGGCGCGCGCAGGTCGGCGGCCGGCGGGCGGCCCGCGGCGGCGAGTCCCGCGTCGAGCAGACCGGGCGTCTGGTCGCCGGAGATCGTGTCGGGCCGTACGAGGGCGACGCGCTTGCAGACGCCCGCCAGCTGGCGGCCGTTGCCCGCGAGCAGGGCGGCCTGGCCGCCGTTGACCGGGTAGGAGAGCGGGCTGCTCAGCTCCTCGTCGGTCAGGCCGTAGCCGCCGATGAAGGGGGTGCCGGACGCCTCCAGCGGGGACATCATCGCGCGGCCGTGCTGGCTGTAGGAGCCGACGACCGCGACGACCCCCTCCTCGACGGCGCGCCGCGCGCAGCGCGAGGCGGCGACGGACTCGTTGCGCTCGTTGCAGGTGATGACCTTGAGGTCGCGGCCATGGATGCCGCCCCGCGCGTTGCCCCAGCGGGCGAAGGCCGCGGCCATCGCGGGCATGCCCGGCATGTTGGTGGCCCTCGTTCCCTCCGGGGCCCAGGTCATGACGGTGATGGGGCCCCCGGAGTCCCCCCTGGCACCGGGGAGCCCATCACAACCGGCGAGCAGTGCCGCGCTCACCACCACGCACACCGCGGATATCGCGGTGGTCCGTAAGGGGCGGATGGTCAGGCGACGCCGTCCGGTCATGGCCCGCACTCTCCCGGCCGCCGGGGAACAGATGTGTGATCGCGGCGCAACGACGGGTGACACCGGAGTGAATTGCGGGGGCCTGATGTGGACGGCCGATGGGGAACGTACGATCGAGTGCTGTGCAAGGTTCGGAGAAGTCTTCCCGTCGCGGCCGCCGCTCGACCACCATGGACGGCATGCCGCTCAATGACATGCCGTGGTGGCGCTGGCGCGTGAATGTGCGCTCCGCGCTGCACATGCTCTCGGACCCCGTCTTCCAGCGGGAGTGCTGGCTGCCCGGGCTCCCGGGGTACGGGGATGTGACCGACGCCGTCTACCGGCTCGTCGAGGACACCTGGCTGGACAACTGGTCGGCGGAGAAGTACATAGGGACGATCTTCCGGGACCCGGCCGAGGCCAATCTCGTCGACGTCGCCGTTCTGCGGGTGCTGCGGATCATGCACCAGGTCGGGGCCGACGCGCCCGTCTCGGCGTACCTGGAGCACCACGCCTGGCCCGAGGCCGTACGGGCCGCCCGCGAGGCGCATGTCCGGCTGGCGGCGAACGACGGGGACGAACCGGACGTACCGCCCCGCCCGCTGGATGTGCTGGCGCAGCTCACCCGTATCGCCTGACGCGCGCGAAGCGCGGTTCGGGGGCCTCGCGGAGGCGGGCGGTCCGATCGGCCCGACGGGTGTGCGACGCTATTGGGCTATGAACGCCTCGCAGCCCCCCGCCACCGAAGGGGCCCCCGAACAGTACGTCCTCACCCTCTCCTGCCCGGACAAGCAGGGCATCGTGCACGCGGTGTCCAGCTATCTCTTCATGACCGGTTGCAACATCGAGGACAGCCAGCAGTTCGGCGACCACGACACCGGGCTCTTCTTCATGCGGGTCCACTTCACCGCGGACCCGCCGGTGACGGTGGAGAAGCTGCGGGCCAGCTTCGCGGCCATCGGTGACACCTTCCACATGGACTGGCAGATCCACCGCTCCGACGAGAAGATGCGCGTCGTGCTGATGGTGTCCAAGTTCGGGCACTGCCTCAACGACCTGCTCTTCCGCTCCCGGATCGGCGCCCTTCCGGTCGAGATCGCGGCGGTCGTCTCCAACCACACCGACTTCGCCGAGCTGGTCGGCTCCTACGGCATCCCCTTCCGCCACATTGCGGTGACGAAGGAGAACAAGCCGCAGGCGGAGGCGGAGCTGCTGGAGCTGGTCCGCGCCGAGGGCGTCGAGCTGGTCGTACTGGCCCGCTACATGCAGGTGCTCTCCGACGACCTGTGCAAGGCGCTGTCGGGCCGGATCATCAACATCCACCACTCCTTCCTGCCGAGCTTCAAGGGCGCCAAGCCCTACCACCAGGCGCACGCGCGCGGCGTGAAGCTGATCGGCGCCACGGCGCACTACGTGACCGCCGACCTCGACGAGGGCCCGATCATCGAGCAGGAGGTCGAGCGCGTCGGCCACGGCGTCACGCCCGACCAGCTCGTCGCGATCGGCCGCGACGTGGAGTGCCAGGCGCTGGCGCGCGCGGTGAAGTGGCACAGCGAGCACCGGGTGCTGCTGAACGGGCGGCGGACGGTCGTTTTCGCGTAGTCGCCTCCCGCGGGGGTCAGGCTGATTGCGGGCTGCGGGAGCCTCGCAGCTCCCGCAGTCGCGCTTCCAGCTTGGCGAGCGCCTGCTGCCGGGAGAGCAGCTGCGTCTTCAGCGCGGTCTCCAGCTCGATGCTCTGGCATAGCCGGTCCAGGGTGTCGTCGAGAGCCTCGCGCAGAGCGGCCACGTGCAATGCGTAGAGACGTCGCAGTGTGTCCGGTGCCATCTCCCGGCCTCGACGCAACGATGCCTCCCGCCCCAGCAGCTCGAGAAATTTCCGTGGTGGGATGCGGTTGCCCGAGAGATACCTGGAGACGGTGCTCGGGTCCATGGAATAACGTGCGGCGAACATGCGCAGCGAGACGCCGAGCTCGCCGAAGAGCTCCCGCAGCGCTTCGACGAACAGGCGCCGGTCATGCGGCACCTCGCCGAGGGGGGCCAGGGCACGATCCTGGCGCGGGGGCAGATCGACGACCTCGACGGTTCTCTCGACGAGGGCCGGCCAGATGGTGGCCGCGGGCTGTTGCCCGGGCCGTGGGGGCCGCTGCGGAGGCTCGCTCGCGTACAGGCGCACCCAGTGCTGCTGCCACTGCGCGCCGACGGGCGCGATTTCCTCCGCGCGGACGCGGCGCTGGCGTGTCGCGAACCTCATGCATGCGAGTACGAGCGCGGTGGTCCTGGCGAGGTCGGGCCGCGAGACGCGGTTGCGGTTCAGCGCATCGCCGATGGTGCTGCGTGGCAGCCGGAAGCCCATCTCGCTCGCGATGCCTTCGAGCCGGGACAGCGACGGATTGCCCGCCCAGAGCTTCAGCTCCCGCAGGCAGGCGATGAACTCCTGAGGGGTCTCCGCCGAAGCCGGGACGGGTGGCCGCGTCGACCACGGGCGCACCTCGGCAGTGGCCGGGGCTTCGGGCGCCGTCGGCGTAGTCCGGTGGTGGGCGATGAGCCACTGCTCGTTCCAGTGTTCGCGGTCGCCGCCACAGGCCGTGGCATACGCGAGAGTCAGGTCGAGGCTCGGCAGCTTCCAGCCCGTCGCTGCCTGGGAAAGGGCGGACACCGAATACCTCGTCCGCCGCGAGAGAGTCGAGTAGGTCGGGGATCCGGCGGCCTTCCGCAGCTTTCGCAGTTGTAGCGCGAACGTCGCGTACGGGGCCATGGGGTCGATGGGGTTTTCCGGGCGTGCCACTCGCGCCTCCCTGCGGGTCGTCCAGGGGGTCAGGGCGTGCGCTGGAGCTCGCGGGCCGCCGTGCCGGCGGCGAGGATCGTCGCGAGTGCGGCGGTCTCGTCATAGCCGAGAGCAACGAGCACGATGACGACCACCAGCACCGGAACAACCGGCGGCATCGTGAGGGACCTGCCTCCGGGCAGGCTGACGCACAGCGAGTGCGGCACGGGTGACATGGACACCACTTCCCTTGGTCCGGACGGTCATTGACGGCGCGTCACGGGTTGCCGCCCGGGGCGCGGCTTCACTCTCCCAGCTCGCGGGGCGCGAAGGCACCCGGTCACGTTGCCTTGTTGTTCACTGGTTTCCGGGCCCGCGTTTTCTTTGCCGGAATGAACTGCAACGCGGATTGTTTTCGGAGCGTCCGGGACGCATGTGAACAATGACGTCCGTCTCGGCCTTCCGCCTGGTCAGCCCCCTGGAGTTGTTCACAACCCATCCGGATCCATCCGGAAAGCGTTGCGGCCCTTCCTGCAACGCCCAACCGAGTGGGAGAAACTCAATCAAAGATGCGATCCAGATATCTGTTCCGTTGGTCCGGACGGTCTGCCGCAGCTTTCGAGAGCCACCCGTTGCCGCGGGACTCTCGCCGGATCAGGGCCCCGTATCCGAGATACGGGGCCCCGACTCGTCACAACCGCGAAAGCGACGCCGTAGCGCGCAGCACATCCCGGATCGCCTCGCGGTCCCCGAGCTGCCCCGCCGCCGCTTCCTCCGGCGGTACGTGTCCCGCCGCGAGGCGGCAGAACTCCAGGGCGTCCAGGGCGACGTGGGCGACCTCCTCGTCCGGTGAGGGGAGGGCCGCGGGGGAGTCGAGGGGGATGTGCCAGTGGCCGCCGCCGTCGCCTTCGATCTCCAGGTGGAGGGTGCGGCCCGGGGTGCCCGCGGCGACCAGGGTGCGGGGTGGGCCCGAGAGGCCCGTGCGGCGGCGGTGCGCGATCGTGGCGGGCAGGTGCCGGGCCGCGAGGTCGATCATGTGGTGGAGGTGGCCGGCCGCCGGTGGGGCGTAGGGGTAGTGGACGGCCTCCGCGATGTCCCCGGCGTGCACCCAGCACTCGAAGGCACGGTCGAGGAAGGAATCCCGCAGCGGCAGGGTGAACGGATCGTAGGGTACGGCCAGTTCGGCGGCGCCGCAGCCCGCGAAGGACGCGGTCCGGATCAGCGAGTGGCCCTGGGTGCGCCAGGCGGCCCGTGTTTCCCCGGGTGGCTGTTCCGCGGCGGTCGAGGCCCAGAACGCCTCCGTGCGTTCCGCGGGTGTGCCCGGGCCCTCGCAGCCCCGTCGGGTGGGGAGTCCGAGTGCGTCGGCGACGATGCCGTCCACGGCCATCAGATGGCCGATCACCTCGGCCACGGTGGTGTCCCGTCCGGCCGGGCGCCGGCCGTCGAACCAGTGCAGCCGGACCGGGGCCCGCCATTCCGCCTCGCCGATGTCGCGGAGCAGGGCGTCGAGGCGGGCGGTTTCCGCGTCGTAGGGGGCGGCCCATTCGGGCACCGGGATACGGGCGGGGCGGCGGGTCAGACAGGTGGCGAGGGTGCGGGAGCGCAGGGTGGGGTCGAGGTCGAGATTGTCCTCGGGGTGCAGCAGCGCGACCGCGTCGCGCAACCGGACGGCCTCCTCCGCGCAGCTCGCGCAGTCCGTCAGATGCGCTTCGACCGCCGCCGTCTCCTCGGCGGAACAGGCGGCCAACGCCCAGGCACCGAGCAGTGACTTGAGCAATCCGTGGGACATCGGCGGCGTCGGTGGCGTGGGCGGCTCGGGATCGGCCCTCGGCGGTGCCGGGGGAGGCGGCGGGGGAGACGTCGGCGCCGGGTCCGGTGCGTACGGCCAGCGCGGCGCGTCCTCGGCGGGGGAGCGGGGCGGGGGTATGCGCGGCCGGCTGCCCGGAGTGCCGTTCCCGCCGTCCGGCAGTCGGCGGCCGGGGTCCGCGGGGTCGTTCGTGCCGCTCACCGGCCGGCCCTCCCGCTCCCGCCGTGGGGCGGCGTCATCGCGCGGGGCCCGGGGTGGGCCGTGGAGAGCAGTTGCAGACCGAGGCGGAGCCGACGACGGGCCTCGTCCTCGGTGACGCCGAGGTCGGCGGCGGCCCTGCGGTAGTCGAGGCGGCGGAAGTAGGCGAGGTCGAGGGCGGCGCGCAGCGGGGCGGGCATGGACGTGACGATGTAGTCGGCGCGGGCGGCGGCGGACGCGGCGCGGACCTTCTCCTCGATCTCCTCGGGCGCGCGCTCCCGGTCGCTCTCCGACTGGCGCAGCCTGCTGACGGCCTGCCGGTGGGTGACCGTCGCGATCCAGGAGCGCAGGGGGCCCTGCTTGGGGTCGTAGGCGTCGGGGTGTTCCCAGACGTAGCCGAACACCTCGCGGGTGACGCGGTCGGCGGCGGCCTCGTCACCGAGGACGCGGTGGGCGAGGCCGTGCACGAGGGAGGCGAAGCGGTCGTACAGCTCACCGAGCGCGGCGGCCTCGCCGCTCGCGAGGCGCTGCTGCATCTTCCGGTCCCAGCGGGGTGGTGCGTCGTTCGTCATGCGGCCCCCTCCGTGCGCACCGCCACGCAGGTGGCCCCCGGTGGCGCCTCACTCACGTGTCCGTACGCGCGTACGTCGTACTGCTGCCCAAAACTGCTTGTGCCCACCGTCACATACTCGTCGAATGTAGTGGTCGGGCCCGGTGGCGCAGTCGCCTTTGCGGCAAATCACCGTCCGGGAACGGCCATGGATGATATGGGTACGTTCACTTTGTGCATGTTTCGCCGATCGGTACAGATCGTACGTGCGCGAATGTGCCGATGTGTTATGCGGGTGTGACCGGATCTGTGGGGGAGAGGGCTTCGGACCGGGCATAGGCTCCTTGGCGGTCGGCGTATGCCAGGTGGTGTTTCACGCAGGAGCGGCCGGGCAGGGGCCACCGAGGAAGACGTCCGTGGGAGCGCGGGACCGAGTGAAGGGCTGCGGGCACGTGACATTGCAGGTGACGGAGGGTGAGCAGGGCGACTGGGCCGTGCTCCGGGTCTCCGGAGAGATGGATCTCGTGACCTCGCCGGCGGTCCGGCAGCATGTGCACGACGCGGTGGCCGAGGGGCGGCGCTCCCTGGTGCTCGACCTCGGAGAGGTCCGCTTCTGCGACTCCAGCGGGGTGGGCGTGCTGATCGCCGCCCGCCGGCTGATGCGGTCCTGCCAGGGGCGGCTGCGGCTGATCCTGCCCGCGCAGGGCGCGGTCGACGGCTCGCACGTCAACCGCGTGCTGGGCGCCCTCGGGGTGCGCCGCCTCTTCGAGGTCTTCCCCGACCTGGACAGCGCGACCGACGAACGGGCGAACCCGCTGTCGGCGTAGCGCGTTCACCCTGCCGCGGGGAACTCCGCCGCGGGGAATTCCGCCCGTACGAGGAAGCCGCCGTCGGCCGTCCCGTGCGCGGTCAGCGTCCCGCTCAGGCTCTGCGCCCGCTCCCGCAGCCCGACCAGACCGTGGCCCCCGCCGGGCAGTTCCGGTGCCGGTACGGCCGCGTCGGCCGGGCCGTTGCGGATCTCGACCCGCAGGCCCCGCCCCGCCTCCTCGCTGACCCGGACCCGTACCCACGCCCCGGGCGCGTGCTTGCGCACGTTCGTCAGAGCCTCCTGCACCGTGCGGAAGGCGGCGCGCTCCACGGCCTCCGAGCGTTCGGCGTCACGGTCGGAGGTGTCCTCGAAGTCGACGTTCAGCGCGCTCAGCTCGATCAGCCGGGGCAGGTCCGCCAGGCGCGGCTGGGGGGTCAGCTCCTCGGTGTCGGCGCCCGCGGCGCGCAGGATGCCGACCATGTGGCGCAGCTCGTCCAGGGTGCGCACGGACAGTTCGCGGATCGTGCGGGCCCCGGCGCGGGCCTCGTTGTCGGCCGTGCTGATCTGCACGGCCCCGGCCTGCAGGCTGATGAGGCTGACCTGGTGGGCGACGACGTCGTGCATCTCGCGGGCGAGCCGGGCGCGCTCGGTGGCGAGGACCTGGTCGGACAGCAGACGGTCCTCGCGGGCGCGGCTGCGGGTGAGCTCGTCGAGGCGGGCGGCGAGTTCGCGGCGGGTGCGGGTGAGCAGGCCGACGGCGATGGGGGTGGCCGCGGTGACGAGCGCGTCGACGAGGAAGAGGGCGGTCTCGCGGCGGTCGTCGAAGGACAGGTCGGAGATCGGGTAGGGCAGGAAGTGCGCGGTGGCCAGCAGCGCCCCGCACACGACGAGCAGCCGCCGGTCGGGCCGGCGGACGGCGATCGTGTAGAGCGCGACCATGGGCGCGAACCAGATGTAGCCGATGTAGATGCCGGGCAGGGTGGCCGCGAAGACGGTGAGCGGGAACCGCCGGCGCCACAGCAGCGCGACCGCGGCGAGCAGTGACACCCCGAGCTCCAGCCCCAGTCCGGTGCCGTTGACGAGCAGCGCGTCCATGACCGCGAAGAGCACGGGCACCGCGACGGGCAGGGCCGCGGGCAGCCGGCCGGCCCGGGGGGAGACGCTCATCGGGCGCCGCCGTTCGGCGGGGTGGCGGGGCGGCGGGTGGCGACGAGGCCCGCGCGGTCGGCGACGACGGCGGCCTGGACGCGGTTGACGCCGCCGAGTTTGCCGAGGACGGCCCGGACGTGGTCCTTGACGGTGCTGGGGGCCAGCCCCATGCGCTCGGCGATCTGGGGGTTGGCGAGACCCGCGCCGAGGTGGGCCAGCACCTCGCGCTCGCGCGGGGTCAGCGCCTGGACCGCCGAGGCGGCGGTCGTCTCGGCCTCGGCGGCGAGATAGCCGCCGATGACCGCGCGGGTGACGCCCGGGTCCAGCACGCTGGCGCCGGCGGCGAGGGTCCGTACCGCCCGTACGAGCTGCTCGGGGTCGGTGTCCTTGAGCAGGAACCCGGAGGCTCCGGCGCGCAGCGCGGCGGCGAGGTACTCGTCGGCGTCGAAGGTGGTGAGCATGGCGACGGCGGGCGGGTGCGGGAGGCGGCGGAGCGCGCGGAGGACGGTCAGTCCGTCGACGTCCGGCATCCGGATGTCGAGCAGCACCACGTCGGGTGCGCAGCCGCGCACGGTGTCCACGGCCGCGCCGCCGCCGCAGTCCGCGACCACCTCGATGTCCTGGGCCGTGCCCAGGATCATCCGGAGCCCGGACCGGACGAGCTGCTCGTCGTCCACCACCGCCACACGGATCACGGGCCGCTCCCTCTTCCCTGTTCAAAAGCCGGGTGCCACCTGTCGGCCCCCGGCGCCCTCCAGCCTGCCGTACGGCTCGGGCAAAAGCGGAGCCAGGCGCTCCACCCAGCGGGAGGGGACACCCCCGCCGATCGGCGGGGGTCGGCCGGGACCCACGGGGGATTCCGTTCCGGTTACCCCGACCGGCAGAGTGTGTCCATGCTGCACCATGCCGGGGCCCACCCCCGGACGCCCGATCGCGCGTGGCGCGCCCGCGCCCTCGTCGCGACCGGCGTCTGCGTCGCCCTGGCGACCGCGTGCGGCTGTACCCGGTCTCAGGCCGCCGCGTCCCCCACAAGCGGCGGCCTGTCCGTGTCCTACGAGGCTCCCCGGCGCGGCGGCGCCGACGAGCGGTCGTTCCTGAAGGACCGGCGGCTGCCGGAGCGGGTCGCCGAGCACCTGAACGACACCCTGCGGCTGCCCAAGACCATCGATGTCGTCGGCCGGACCTGCGACGAGAAGGACGACGTCCCCACCTACGACCAGCAGACCCGGCGCATCGAGCTCTGCTACGACTTCATCGGCGAGGTCCGGTCGATGTTCGAGGACGCCGACAGCCCGGACCCGGACGAGCGCACCGCGGGCGTGATCACCGAGACGCTCTACCACGAGGCCGCGCACGCCCTGAAGGACACGCTGCACCTCGCGACCACCGGTCGCGAGGAGGACGTCGCCGACCAGTTCGCGGCGTACAGCCTGATCCCGCAGGGCACCGAGGGCCGGGCCGCGGTGCTGGCCGCCGCGGACAACTACGCCCAGTACGCGCGCGAGATCGACCCCGAGGAGATCGACTTCTCCGCCGAGCACCCCCCGGAGGCCACCCGCTCGGCCAACTACCGCTGCTACCTCTACGGCGCCGCGCCGAAGAAGAGCGCGAAACTCGTCGACGGCACGCTGCTCACCAAGGAGCGCGCCGAGCTGTGCGCCGACGAGTACCAGGATCTGCGGCGCGGCTGGGGCAGCCTCCTCGCGCCGTACAAGACCGACCGCTGACCGGCCTCTGGAGGGGAGGGCCGGTCAGCGGCGCGGGAATCAGGGCCGCCACAGCGGGGGTGCGGCGGGGGCGGGGCCCAGCGTCGTCGTCCCGGGCGCCGCGCGGTGTCCGAGGCCGGTGCGGTACGCGTCCAGCGCGGCGTCCGTGCGGCCGGTGCGCCGCAGCAGGTCGCCCAGCAGCCGGCACAGATCGGCGAGATCGCCCGCGGCGCCCGTGCGCTCCAGCAGGGACAGCGCGGCGCAGTAGTGCTCCTCGGCGGCCTCGGTGTCGGAGCGCTCCTCGGCGATCAGCCCCAGCAGCCGGTGCGCGCCGCCCGCGTGGACCGCGCCGCGCTCGGCGCCCAGCGCCGAGGGCGCCAGCAGCGGGCGCAGCAGTTCCTCCGCCTCGGCCGCCTTGCCGCGCCGCCGCAGCACGTCCGCCAGCTCCACCTCGACCTGCACGGTGAACAGCGGGGCCTTCTTGGAGGCCAGCATGTCGCGGGCGATGCGCAGCTCGCTCTCGGCCTTCCGCAGATCGCCGTCCTGCGCGTGGACGTAGCCGCGCATCCAGTGGCAGTGCGCCAGCTCGGTGCGGATGTGGAGCTGTTGGTACAGCTCCTGGGCCTTGGCGAGCGAGGCGTCGGCCTCCGCGATCCGGCCCTCGGCGATGAGGGTGCGGGCGACCCCGCGGTGCATGCTCGCGACGAGCGCCGGGTTGTCCACCTTCGGAGCGAGCGCGAGCGCCAGCTCGGCGGCGTGTGCCGCCCGCGCGTGCGCCCCCATGTCCATATAGGGGGCGATGACGGCGGTGTAGAGGAGCAGCAGCGCATCGGGGTCGTGCAGCCCGGCGGCGTTCAGCTCGTCGACGGTCGACTCCAGCAGATAGCAGGCGTAGCGCAGCTCGCCCGCGAGCAGATGCGCGGTGGCGCGGCCGCGGACGGCGGGGACGCGGCGCGGCAGCGGCTCGTCGGCCAGCAGCCGCTCGACCTCGGCGAAGTGGTCCCGGGCGGCGACGAGGTCGCCGGTCTCCAGCGCGCAGTCACCGAGCCCCTGCACCGCGGCGGCCTCCTCGGCCACCAGGGAGTGCCCGGCGGCCTCCTCGCGCAGGGCGCGGTAGCGCACGGCCGCGTCCTCGGCCTCGCCGGTGGCGAGGACGCGCCGGGCGTCGGTCAGCCGCAGCCGCAGCTCGGTGGCCAGATGCGGGGGACGGCCGGTGGCCAGCTCCTCCAGGGTGATGCCGAGGCGCCCGGCGAGGTGCCGCAGGGCGGTCTCGGAGGGGCGTACCTTCCCGGCCTCCAGGGTCGAGACGTACGCGGCGGTGTAGGCGGGCTCGGCCAGCTGCTTCTGGGTCAGACCACGTTCCGTGCGCATCCGGAGCACGCGTCGGCCGATGTCGGCGGGTTCGTCGGCCCGTATGCCGTGGGTGCTGTTCTCGGCCACTTGTGCCCCTCGGTAAGTTACGCCGTGACTTAAGTCGTGAGTTAAATCTGTTTGAGTTGACGTGAGGACGGATGATGCCGGAAACCCTGGGGAAGGCGGCTGCTGCCGCGCGGACGGCCGGACCGGCGGAATCGATAGATACCACGGGTACGGGGGTCGTCCGACAGCCCGGTCTCGTCATGACGGACCACTTCTTCGACGTCCCCCTCGATCACCGTGTGCCCGACGGCGAACACATACGCGTCTACGCCCGCGAGGTCGTCGCCACGCGCCGCGAGCGCGACGAACTGCCGTGGCTGGTCTACCTCCAGGGCGGACCCGGCTGCCGGGCCGGGCGGCCCGTGGGCCGGGAGAGCTGGCTCGACCGGGCGCTGGAGGACTACCGCGTCCTCCTCCTCGACCAGCGCGGAACCGGCCGCTCCACGCCCGCCACCCGGCAGACCCTCCCGCTTCGCGGCACCCCGGCCGAACAGGCCGAGTATCTGGCGCACTTCCGCGCCGACTCCATAGTCCGCGACTGCGAGCTGATCCGTGCCCGGCTGACCGGCGGCCGGCCGTGGACCGTGCTCGGGCAGAGCTTCGGCGGCTTCTGCGCGGTCACCTACCTCTCGTACGCGCCCGAGGGGCTCGCCGAGGTCCTGATCACCGGCGGTCTGCCGTCCCTCGACGCCGACGCGGACACCGTCTACCGCGCGGCCTACCCGCGCATGGAACGCAAGTCGCTGGCGCACTACGCCCGGTACCCCGGCGACGAGGCCGCCGCCCGCCGCATCGCGCGCCACCTCGCCGACCACGAGGAGGTGCTGCCCGACGGCACCCTCCTCACGGTCCCGGCATTCCAGCAACTCGGCATCCTCCTCGGCACCGGCGACGGCTCCCACCGACTGCACTACCTCCTCGAGGACGCCTTCGTGGACACCGTCGCGGGCCCGCGGCTGTCCGACGCCTTCGCCGAACAGGTCGCGGCGGTCCTCTCCCACGCCGACAGCCCTCTTTACGCCATCCTCCATGAGGCCATCTATGCCCAGGACGAGCGCGCGACGCACTGGTCAGCCGATCGGGTGAGGGGCGAATACCCGCAGTTCGAACGGGGGATCGAGCCAGGAGCGCGCTTCCTCTTCACCGGGGAGAGCGTCCACCCCTGGATGCTGCGCACACACCCGGCCCTGCGCCCCCTGCGCCACACCGCCGAACTCCTCGCCGAACGCCGGGGCTGGACCCCCCTCTACGACCCCGAGCGCCTCGCCCGCAACACCGTCCCCGTGGCAGCCGCGATCTACCACGACGACCTCTACGTCGACACCGCGCACTCGCTGCGCACCGCGCGCGCGATCGCGGGGCTGCGGACGTGGGTCACGGACGAGTACGAGCACGACGGCGTGCGGGCGGGCGGACGCGTGGTGCTGGACCGGCTGTTGAGGCTCGTACGGGACGAGGCGTAGCGCGGTCCACGGCGGTGGCCCGGCCCGAACGAGGCCTCCGGCGGGCGGCCGGTTTCACGGTTCGTCACATAGTTCGTCACACTGGTAACTTCAGCCTCATCCATTGCTTTGGGTCCCTCTGAGCCCCTACGTTGAGCCGCACCTCAATGCGACTTAACCCGCCATTTAAGTGGCGGGCTCAGGGAGGACCCCCCATGCGCAGACGAATATCCCTCGCGGCCGGCGTGGCCCTCACGGCCGCGCTGGCCGCCACGGCGACGACGGTGACCGCGACGGCCACGACGGCGTCCACCAAGACGTCCACGAAGGCGTCGAAGGCGGCGGCACCCGAGCCGAAGGGTGAACGTACCCAGCACGTCGAGTACTTCACCGGCCCCGGCGGCCACCCCCGCCACACCACCGTCCCCGCCTCCACCACCCCGCCGCAGTCGCTCCGCCCCTCGGCCGCGGGCGACGGTGCCGTCACGAAGGTCATCGGCAACGGAACGGTGCGGACCAAGGTCGACGTCGTCTTCATCGGCGACGGCTACACCGCCGCCCAGCAGGGCGACTTCCACGCCGACGTACGCGCCAAGTGGGCGAAGATGTCGGCCGTCGAGCCCTACGCCTCGTACAAGAAGCTCTTCAACGTCTGGGCCGTCGACGCCGTCTCGCGGCAGTCCGGCGTCTCCGGCGACCCGGGCGAGGGTGTCGTCAAGGACACCGCGCTGAAGTCCCGCTTCTTCTGCGACGGCATCGAGCGGCTGCTGTGCGTCGACACCGGCCGCGTCGAGTCGTACGCCGCGAAGGCGCCCGCCGCGGACCTGGTGGTGGTGCTGTCCAACTCCACCAAGTACGGCGGCGCGGGCTACAACGACATCGTCTCCAAGGTCGGTTACGACGGCATCGCCACCGCCTCGTCCGACAACGACGACTCCGACCAGGTCGCCGTGCACGAGACGGGTCACTCCTTCGGCAAGCTCGCCGACGAGTACCAGTACGAGGAGTACGGCACGTACACCGGTGCCGAGCCGGACAGTGTCAACACCAGCAAGCTGACCGCCGCGCAACTCTCCGCGCAGAAGAAGAAGTGGTACCGCTGGATCGGCAAGACCTCGCCGGACGGCGGCAAGGTCGGCGCGTTCGAGGGCGCGGGCTACTACCCCAAGGGCCTCTACCGCCCCACCGACGACTCGATCATGCGGTCGCTCGGGCGTGAGTTCAACCTGCCGGGCCGCGAGGCGATGATCGCGGGCTTCTACCGCCACGCGAAGGTGCTGACCAGCACGACGAGCACGTCCGGCAAGGTCGGCGGCCGCGACAAGGTCACGGTCCGGCTGCCCGCCGCGACCACGACCGTGCGCTGGTACGTGGACGGCCACGAGGTCCAGGCGGGCCGGGGCCGGACGAGCGTGACACCGCGCTCCCTGGGCGTGAAGCCGGACGGCAAGACGCACACCCTGACGGCCAAGGCCGTCGACCGCACGAACGCGGTGGTGGACCCGGAACTGCGCAAGCGGCTGTCGGGCTCGCTGACGTGGAAGGTGACGGGTTAGGACCGATCCGGGCCGGACGGGGTCTCAATCGCCGGAGGGGCTGCGGTGATGTGACCTCAAGGGCCGGACGGGCGCTGTGTTGTGTCCCCGATCGCCGGGCGGGCTGAAGGCTGAGCCCAGCCAATCAAGCCCGTCCGGCGATTGAGGACGCGCCCGAAGGGCGCTCGCCGCCGCAGGCGGCAAGACGGGCCGGTAGCCGAAGATCCGCCGGCCAGGCGAGAGGTGCACGCCGCCGCAGGCGGCAAGACGGCCCGCAGCCGGCAAGACGGGCCGGTAGTCGAAGATCCGCCGGCCGGACCCTAGCCCGCATCCAAGACGGCGCAGCCGCCATACGCGAGGGCAAGCCGATCGAAGCCGCAGGCCAGCACGCTGGCGATCACCTCATGCGTCCGCGAAGCCGGCTCGCCCGCGGCAAGCGACGCGTGCAGGGCCTCGAAGGCCTGCTCACGGACGGCGTTCGCGAAGGACGCGAACAGCTCCAGCTCGGCCCGGACCTCCGGGCTTTCCGCCTTCCGTCCGGCGCGTTCGACGAGAAGCTCCAGCAGGAGCCGCCGCCGCGCGCGCGAGACGGGCAGATAGCTGCGGCGGAGTGCCGGGCTGCCCAGGAGGATGCGGGCGAAGACGCGGGCCTGACCGAGGGAGTCGTTCTCCTCGGTCAGCACCATCCCGTAGCAGTCGACGTAGAACCGGTGCAGCCGGTCGAGGAGTTCGGCGCTGTCGGCGGCCGGCAGGACCGCCTCCGGCAGCGCCGCGTCGAATTCGCTGCCGCGCCCGAAGAAGATGTCCTCCTTCGAGGCGAAGTGCGTGAAGACGGTGGCGGGTGCCACCTCCGCCGCCGCCGCGATCCGGGTGAGGGTGACGGCCTCGAACCCCTCCTCGGCGAACAGCCGGAAAGCGGCCTCGGAGATCGCGCGCCGGGTGCGCTCCCGCTTGCGGCCGCGCAGCCCGGCCGGGGGCGCGGCGCAGGGCGTGGCGTCGGGGGCGGTGTGGGCGTGGGCCGTCGTCATGCGTTCAGGATAACCGCTCCCCCGCCAGAATTAGAGGTGCTACATTTTTAGAGCACCTCTACTTTCGGGTGCCGCCATCCGTTGTGAGGACGCCCCGCCATGCGCACAGCCGCCGCCCAGTCACCACCGACGCATCCGATACCAGGGCCCGCCGACGCCTTGTCCCCGTCGTCCCGCACGCCCCGTTCCCCCGCCGCGATCCTCGTCATCGCCTGCGCGGCCCAGTTCATGGTCGTCCTCGATGTGTCGATCGTGAATGTGGCCCTCCCGGCCATGCGCGCCGAACTCCACCTCAGCGCCGCCGGCCAGCAGTGGATCGTCAACGCCTACGCCCTCGCCTTCGCCGGGCTGCTGCTGCTCGGCGGCCGGGCCGCCGACCTCGTGGGCACCAAGCGGGCCTTCATGACCGGCCTCGCCGCCTTCACCGTGGCCTCCCTCGCGGGCGGCCTCGCCGAGGGCGGCGCCCTGCTGATCGCCGCCCGCGCGGTCCAGGGCCTGGGCGGCGCGATCCTCGCCCCCGCCACCCTCACGCTGATCATGACGACGTTCACCGAACCCACCGCCCGTACCCGGGCGATGGGCGCCTGGAGTGCCGTCATGGCGGCCGGCGGCGCGGCGGGCGCCGTCGTCGGCGGAGTGCTGACCGAGTACGCGGGCTGGCGCTGGGTGCTGTTCGTCAACGTCCCCATCGGCGTCGCCCTGCTGGCCGCCGCCCTTGTCTACGTCCCGCGGGCGACGGCCCGGGAGGGCGGGCTGCGCCGCCTCGACCTGCCCGGCGCGGTGACCGTGACCGGGGGCCTGACCGCCCTCGTCTACGGGATCATCGCCTCCGAGACCCACGGCTGGGGCGAGGCCGCGGTCTGGGGCCCGCTCGCCGCCGCGGCCGTACTGCTCGCCGCCTTCCTCGCCATCGAGGCCAAGGTCGCCCACCCGCTCGTGCCGCTCGGCATCCTGCGCCGCCGCACCCTGGCCGTCGCCAACCTGGTGGTGCTGGGTATGGGCGCGGCGACCTTCTCGATGTGGTTCCTGCTCTCCCTCTACTTCCAGCAGATCCTCGGCCACAGCGCTGTGAAGGCCGGCCTGTGTTTCCTGCCGGGTTCGATCGCGATCATCGTGGGCGCCCAGCTCGCCACCCGGGTCATCGCCCGTACCGGACCACGGCCGCTGTTGGTCACCGGCATGGCGCTGAGCACCGTCGGCTTCGTCTGGCTCTCCCGGCTGAGCGCGGACGGGAGCTTCGCGACCGACGTCGTCGTGCCGTTCACCCTGGCGACCTTCGGCGCGGGCCTGGCGATGATGCCCGCCACCGTCGCCGCCACGAGCGGCACCGACCGGGCCCAGGCCGGCCTCGCCTCCGGCCTCGTCAACACCTCCCGCCAGGTGGGCGGCGCGATCGGCCTGGCCCTGCTGGCCACGGTCGCCTCCCACACCACGGCCGGCCGGCTGGCCGCCCACGAGGACCTGCGGGTGGCGCTGACCGACGGCTACGGCAGGGCGCTGCTGATCGCCGCCGTGTTCACGGCGTGCGCGGCGCTCGGGGCGCTGGCCCTGCCGGGCGGGAACCGTACGGAACGATCGTGAGTTCTTCCCCCTGCTCCTCCTCACGTCCGCACGTCCGCGTGTTTTGAAGGAAGGAACGTCATGGCACTGGAGTTGAACCACATCATCGTCCACGTCAAGGACCGGCACGAGAGTGCCGAGTTCCTCGCCGGACTGCTGGGCGCCGACGCGCCCGTCGACTGGGCGCACTTCACGCAGATCACCTCGTCCAACGGCGTCGGCATCGACTTCGCGGACCACATGGTGGCCCCGGAGGACATCAACCTCAGCCACCTCGCGTACCTGGTCACCGAGGAGGAGTTCGACGCGATCTTCGGCCGGGTCGAGAAGCGCGGGGTGCGCTTCTGGGCCGACCCGGCGATGAAGGCCGAGGGACAGATCAACCTCGCCTACGGCGGTCGCTCGATCTACCTGCTGGACCCGGGCGGCACCTGCGCGATCGAGTTCATGACGAAGCCGTACGCCGAGGTGCCGGAGTCGCGGCCGACGCCGGCGTGACGCTCACGCACTGAGCTCCCGCTCCAAGGGAGTGCGGAAACGGGGCGTGACCCGCACCCCGCCCAGCCAGGCGGCCAGCCGGGCGGCCTCCGCGTCGATCGCGGCGGCCGTCTCGCGGCCCACGTCCGCCAGCGGACGCCAGGCGACCTCCCCGTCCGCCCGCTGCGCCCAGCCGCCCACGACGCGCCCGTCGCTCCAGACGGTCGGGCCGACGTTGCCCGCCCGGTCGAACAGGGCGGGTACGTGATCGGGTGAGAGATACCAGTCGCGGCCGCGCCAGCCCATGGAGGTGGGGTCGAGCCCGGGGAGGAGGGCGATCCAGGGCTCGGCGGCGGGTTCGTCGTCGAGATCGTCCGGCAGCACGACCCCGGCCCCGTGGGCCAACTCGACGCCCGTCACCCCCACATCGGCCAGCGCCCGGCGCGTATCGCCGAGCGTCCAGCCGGTCCACCATTTCAGATCCGCTTCCGTGGCCGGCCCGTACGCGGCGAGCCAGCGCCGCGCCACCTCGGCCTTGGCCTCCCGGACGTCGATCTCCGGCAGCTGCGGCACGCGCGCGTACGGGTAGAGGCTGCTGGTCCACGAGCCGCGCGGCCGGGCGCGCCGCACATGCCCGTCCGAGGCCAGTAGCCGCAGCAGCCGGCTGCCGACGCTCTGCCGCCCCTCGTAGGGCTTGCCGGGCGACACCACGATCGTTTCCTTCAGCGCGGGCACGTCCTTGGCCAGCTCGGCCGTCGTGGCCTCGCCCCGCGCGCCGAGCGCCTCCAGCACCTCCGCCTCGGTCCGCGCGAGCCGCTCCTCGTCCCAGCCCCCGTCGCTGCCGTCCCGCAGGAACTTCACGAACGCGGCCCGCTCCTTCACCGCGATCGCCCGCGCCGTGGAGGAGCTGACGTACGGGGCGAATTCCCGGCTCACGGCGAAGAGGGTGCGCCGCATGGACAGCAGCTTGATCAGCGTCACGTCCTCGTACAGCCCCCGCTCCACCTCCGCCGTCGACGGCTCGGCGAGCCGCGCGCAGGCCGACAGATACACGGTCGCGGCGTCGGTGGCGTGCAGGGCGACGAGGGCGTCCGCCGCGTCCTCGACGGTGGTCGCCCGGTGGCCGGGTGCGAGCAGATGCCGCCGCCCGAGGCGGGCACGGCGCTGCTCGTCGCTGATGCGGTGGCTCTTCATGGGGGAGAGGGTAGGGGCGGAGTAGGTCGGCTCCTGTCCTCGATGGGGCGCTATTTCAGGTGCGCCGCGAGGGCTTTGCTGAGAGGTTGCGCAGCATGGACACCCCTGCCCCTGCCGCTGCCGTTGAGATCCTGATCCGCCGCGCCACCTCTGCCGACGCGGCCGGTACGGCCGAAACGTGGCTCCGCTCGTACGACGCGGCCCTGCCGACCGTGCGCCGCGCACACACGGACGACGAGGTCCGCGACTACTTCCGCTATGTGGTGATCCCGGAGCGCGAGACGTGGGTCGCGGAGGCGGCCGGGGAGATCGTCGGAATGATGGTCCTGCACGAGAACTGGCTGGACCAGCTCTACCTCGCCCCCGGCTGGCGCGGCCGCGGCCTGGGCGACCGCCTGATGACCCTGGCCAAGCAGCGCTCCCCGTCCGGCCTGGACCTGTGGACCTTCCAGATCAACACCCCCGCCCACCGCTTCTACGAACGCCACGGCTTCACGGAGGCGGAGCGCACGGACGGCTCGACGAACGAGGAGCGCGAGCCGGACGTCCGCTACGTCTGGCGGCCGTAGCCTGCCCTTGTTGCTGCGGCATACGCGAGAGGCCCCTTCCGGTGTCGGAAGGGGCCTCTCGGGCTGTGCACTCGGCAGGATTCGAACCTGCAACCTCTTGATCCGTAGTCAAGTGCTCTATCCGTTGAGCTACGAGTGCGGGGCGTTGCGGGAGCAACCTTACAGGATTTTTTCCGGAGTATTCGCACACCCGTGAGCGGGGCCCGCGTCCGGGGGGTGGGGGCAGCGCCCGTCTCACTGCGACGGGTCCAGGAGCCGGCTGTCGAAACCGGAACGTACGAGGCGCTCGTAGGCGACGTGGACGTGGTCCGGGACATCCTGCTCGATCGCGAAGCCGCGCTTCGGGTACTCGATCACCCGCTGCAGATCGCCGACCATCGTGTCGATGACCAGCTTCGCGTCGCCGATGCCTTGGACGTAGTCGCCGAAGCTCATCCGGGCTGACGCGCAGACGATGTCGATCTCGGGCCAGACCTTGCGGCATGTGGCATAGGCGCGACGCTCCATGTACGGCAGGGATACCAGCATGGCCGTCTCGACCTGGACCCCGGCCGTGCGCAGCGCCTCGCGGGAGAACGTGATGTTCTGCCCGGTGTTCCCGGCCTTCGTCTCGAGCACGATCACCTCGCTCGGGACGCCGAGGCCCAGCGCGTGCTCGCGGTAGTGGACCGCCTCTCCACGCGGGAAGCGGGCTGCGGTGCCCGGGCTGTTGCCACCGCTGAAGACAAGAACGGGGAACAGACCGGCGCGGTAGAGACCGGCGGCGGCTGTCGCCACCCCGAGATCATGGCTGCCGAGGACGATTGCCGCGGAACAGGGCCGCAAGGCGTGACCGAGCTGCTGGTAGTCCCAGAGCAGTTGGGCGTCGCGCCACTGGCGCCGGTCGACCCGATCGAGCGTGAGGCGGGTGGGGTGCGGATCCCATCCTGCGCGAATCCTTGCAGCCATCAGCGCCCGCAATCGGTCAGGTCGAGCAGGAGTACATCATGAAGATCCGCGCCTTCCCAGGGGTAGGCGTCGCCGATCTTCCGATATCCCCAGGAGCGGTACGCGGCGACTGCAACCTCGCTTTCGGGGTGGATGTTCAGCAAGACGCGCTCGGCGTCGTTGCCCTGGAGCACGGCTTCGTGCAGTCGGCGGGCGATGCCGCGCCCGCGCCAGGGCGCGCGTACGGCCAGCTCCATCAGTCCGAAGGTCCGGTGGCCGTCCTCGCGGCGCATCTCGTCAGGCACGGGTGCGGTGAGTTGATCCCACCAGCCTGTGGTGGGGCCCAGGTTGTAGCCGTAGGCGATGCCCACCGGCTCGCCCGTCCCGGTGTGGGCGAGAGCGCCTCGGAAGGTGTGTTGACGGGTCTGCGAGCGGAAGCGCCGGAAGGTCGCTTTCACATCGGCTGCCGTCTCGCGGTAGGGCGGCTCGGCGAATACCTCGGCGTAGACGAACTGGAAGGCGTCCTCGACCTGCGCGGCGGCCCGGCCGTCCACGGGCTCGACTGTGACCGTTTCCCGTTCCACGCACTGCGCTCCCTCTACGCGTCACGCGCGAAAGGCCCAGCCTCCCACTCCTCGCTGAGGATCGAGTAGGTAATGGAGTCCCTCCAGACGCCGTTCTTCTGGACGTGTCCGCGGATCCTTCCTTCCTCTGTCATACCCGCTGTGATCAGCGTCTTGTCCGATGCGATGTTCAGCGGAGAACGGGCTGCCCAGATCCGGTGGAGGCCGAGGTCAACGAAGGCGAGCGCGAGCAGTAGCCGGACCGTCTCGGTGCCGTATCCCACTCCCCATGCGTCGGTGCGCAGGGCGAAGCCAATAGTGGCTGCGCGCTGTTGATGAGGGTCGGTGGCCAGGCGGGCGAAGCCGATCAGCCTGTTGGTGTCACGCTGGACGACCGCGAGTGCGTACTCATCGCGTGGAGTCGCCGTTGCCGAGGCGATGGATCGAGTGACGATCCCACCGACTTCGTCCCGCGAGCGAGGCGTGAACGAAAGGTGCTCGGTCACCTCTGCGCTGCCGTAGATCGCGAGCACAGAGTCCACGTCGTCGTGGGTGAGTTCACGGAGAGCGAGCCGCTGGCTGACGCGGTTGACCGGATACATGGCAGGGGACTTTACTCCCACGATTCAGCGAGGCAGGGCGAGCGTGGGACGGCGGAACATCGCGATCTCCTCGCGGATTTCCCGAGCCGCGAGCGCGTTGCGGACCGGCCCGCGCAGCAGGGCTTCCCGTACGCGTTCAGCGGAGTAGATGATTCCGGCGTTGCGTCGATTGGCAGGGAGGTCAAGCACGGGCCGCATGGCTTCGGCAGTACCTTCCAGGTCGCCATGGTGGAGGCGTGCCAGCGCCAGGCTCGTCTGTGCCCCAGCCGCGTCGCTGAAGGCCCAGTGTGGATCACTGATGTCGCTGTAGCCGTGGACTACTCGCTCAGCGCGCTCCGTCAGTTGAGAATCGCCGTCGCCGATCAGTACCTCTGCTTCGACCACGTAATAGTCCTGTCGGATCTGCGGGAACACGAGAAGTCCGCCAAGTGCGTCGAGGTCGTCGGGGATCACTTGGTCGCGCAGGTCAGAGGCGCGCTCGCTGGCCGCGCGCACGATGTCCTCGTCGCCCAGGAGCGCTGCCGCGCGGGCTTCGAGGCCTGCCAGCCACACGCTCACGCTGCCGCGCAAGCCTTCACCCATGGCGGCTCCTTGACGTGCGTAGTGCAGCGCGTCCTCGGGGCGTTCGGCCCAGTAGGAAATGAGGGACTGGAGTCCGCGTACCCATGTGCCCATACCTTTGTGCTCTGCCTTGTCGGCGCACACGGCAGCCGTACGGGCCTGCATCATGGCCGAGGACGGGTCCCCGAGGTCGTGTCCGGCCTTGGCGAGCATTCCGGACGCCAGTGCGGCCAGTAGATACAGGTCGCGGGCCTGCGAAGGCTTGGTTCGACCGCTCTCCAGCAGGCGGAAGGTCTCATCCTGCACATCCACGAGGTCATCCAGGATCGTCCCCAGAGGGACCCGGACGTAGGTCTCCGCGATTCGGCGGACCTGGTCCTGGAGGAACCCCAACGTCTCGGGGCCGACCTCGCCTCGCTCGGCTCCCATGGCGAATGCCATCGCACGTCGTGCAGCCATAGCCGCGCTCCTCCCCATCTCGTTCAGGTCGTCCGTGCCGGGGCCGGCCCAGTGCTCGGTGTGAGACGCGCTGACCTCGTCAGCCGGGCATACAGGAACCGATTCCGCGGCCCAGAGTTCATCGACTGAATACCCGAACAGATGGCGGAGCACGCGACGCGACCCCGGGTGGGGTCTTCCCGATCCGTAGTACCACCGCTGGTACGTGCTGTCGGACACCGAGAGGTTGGCCAGCCCCGGGTTGTTCTCGATCTCCGCCAGTTCACTGGCAGCCCGCTCGAAATGAAGGCGGAAGACGTCGTACGTCTGCCATTCCCGCTGGTCGACAAGTGCCCGGAGCAGCGTGCGCATCGTGCCCCCTCCTAGGTGTCCAGCACGTGACTCCGACGGTAACGGCGAACGCGCCCAACGCCCCGGCAAAGAGCGTCCTTTGGGCGAAGTGAAGGCGATATGGGGGTGATTCGAGGTCACGTCGCGCCCCTTGAGGAAAATTCGGGGTCGAAATGACGGTGGAGATGGACCCATGCCGACGGACACGCTGCAGGGGCCCCGCCGATGTGCGGGCCGGGACGGGACCCCATGGAACTCGGAGAGGCTTCAGTGCGATGACGTACAGGAACGGTGCGTTCGTGATGGATACGCGGGAGAACCGGATCGCGCAGGTGATCGGGAACGCGGGTCGGCGGGTGCAGGTGCGGCGTCCGGGGGGTGGGCTGGAGTGGGAGGTGCCGTGTTCGGTGTTGCGGTTGGCGACGCGGGAGGAGCGGGTGGCGGCGGGTCTCTGGCCGGTGGGGCCCAGGCCGTTGCTCGGCTGTGGGGAGTGTGCGGAGTTGACGGCTGCGTGGCGGGAGGCGGTGGCGGGGGAGGACGAGGTGGAGGCCGGGGATGCTCTGGTCGCGTTGCGTCGGCATCGGCGGACGTCGCACTTGCTGGAGGAGGGGCAGTGACCGTGGCGGTTCTCTCGCGGGAGTGCGGGCACGGTGCGGGGTGGAGGCACACAGGTGGTGAGGCCCGCTGCGGGGCGTGCGGGGTGGTGCGGTTCACGGAGTACGGGGCGCTGCGGCCTCCGGGGCTGCCTCAGGTGGTCACTCCGGTCGGGAGCGCTCGTCGGGCGGACCGCAGTGCGGCTCGGGTGGTGTCGCGGACAGTCCGGCGTCCGGCGTGGTGGGGGCAACGGCCCGGTGGGGCGTGACAGCGACCCGCCGCCCTGCCGCGAAGCTTTACCCAACGGTCAGCCAACGCCGCGCCCCGCGCCACTAGCGTCACCGTCCATGGAAACGATCAACGTACGAAACGTGGCCGCAGCCCTCCCCCGAGCGTGGAGTTCACGCGTGCTCGGCGAGGCCGGCGGGGCCTGTGTGAAGGTGCTGCGGATGGACGACGGCGGGCTGGAGGACGAGGCGCACGACAGCGCCGAGGCGCTGTTCGTGCTCGACGGGTGCCTCGAACTCACCGTGGCAGGCGTGCCGGTGGCCGTCCGGGCAGGTGAGCTGTATGTCGTACCGCCCAATACCTCGCACGCCGTGCGACGGGGGAGTCACGGGGTGCTGGTGGTGATCGAACGGAGCCAGGCCGGTTGAATTCGGGCTGTTGGATGGGGGACGCCGCCGGTATCGGGCCGGAGGGGTGGGGCAAGATGGGGCCATGGGGACCTTCGCTGCACCCGAAGGGTTGATCGCCGGTCGCTACCGGCTCGGGCCGAGGATCGGGCGTGGCGGCATGGGCACCGTTTGGCGTGCCAATGACGAGCTGCTGGCCCGTGAAGTCGCGGTCAAGGAGCTGCACGTCGATGACGAGCTGAGCGCCACCGAGGCGCAGGCGCACCGCGACCGGACGCTGCGCGAGGCCCGTACGGTCGCGCAGATCAAGCACCCGAATGTGATCGTCCTGCACGACATCGTCGAGCAGGACGGGCGTCCCTGGATCGTCATGGAGCTGGTGGACGGCCGGGCGCTGTCCGACCGGCTGTCGGCGGAGGGCCCGGTGCCGGTGCGGGAGGCGGCCCGGATCGGGGTCGCGCTGCTCGGGGCGCTGCGCGCCGCCCACGCGCGCGGGGTGCTGCACCGGGACATCAAGCCCGCGAACGTCCTCCTGGAGGCCGGCACCGGCCGTGTCGTGCTGACGGACTTCGGCATCGCCCAGGTGTCGGGGGCGACGACGATCACCGAGACCGGTGCGTTCGTCGGCTCGCCCGAGTACACCGCGCCGGAGCGGATGTCGGGCGGTCGCGCCGGTCCGGAATCCGATCTGTGGTCCCTGGGGGTGCTGTTGTGCACCGCGCTCAGTGGTGCGTCCCCCTTTCACCGTGACTCCCTCGGCGGGATCCTGCACGCCGTCGTCTACGACGAGATCCGGCCACCCGCCGACGCGGGCCCGCTGCTTCCGGTCGTGCGCGGCCTGCTGGAGCGGGACCCGGCGCGCCGGATGAGCGCGGACGAGGCGGAGCGGCTGCTGCGCGGCTACCTCGACACCGGGCGGCTCGCGCCGTCCGCCCGCTACACCCCGACGCAGCGCAGCGTTCCCGTACCACCGCCCGTGCCGGTCTCCAGCGAGACGCCGCAGAGCACGAGCGGTGATCCGTCACCCACCTGCCCGCCCCGAAGCCCCCGGGGCGGGCGCGCGCGTACCGTCGTGGCGGCGGCCGTCGCCCTCACCGCCCTGGCCGGCATGGGAGCCGGTCTCGCCGTCGTCCTGGTCGACCGGGAGTCGAAGCCGGTGGACCCGAAGCCGGGACGTGCGTCGATGCCCTCGAACCAGGCCGTGGCCTCCGCGCCGCCCAGCACGCCGCGCGTCAAGGCACCCGCCGGGTATCAGGTCGTCCGGGACCCGGCCGGGTTCGCGCTCGCCGTACCCGAGGGCTACACCCGCTCCTTCGAACCACCGCGCGTCTTCTACTACTCGCCCGGCAAGGAGTTCCGGATCGGCATCCTTATCCAGGACGCCCGCCCCGGCGGTCCGATCGGCGCGATGCGCGACTCCGCCGCCCGGGCCCCGGACCGCTACCCCGGCTACTGCGACGGCCGCGTCGAGAAGACGACCCACAAGGGGTACCCGGCCGCGTCCTGGGAGTTCACCTGGAACGGCTTCGAGGAGGACGCGGGGCCCCGCCACACCTTCGACCTCGGCTGGGACGAGGCCGGGAAGATGTACGACGTGTGGGTCTCGGGCCCGGCCACCAAGTCGGTCGAGGGGCGCCGGCATTTCGACACCGCCCTGGACACCTTTGTGCGCACCCGGCCGGTTTCGTCGCCCTGACCTGGGGCGGGGCCGAGTGGCCGAGGTGCGCCCACGGTCCCCCGGTTGGTAATGATTGGTACATGACGAACCACGGGGGACGGGCCGACGAGCCCACCAGCTACGGGCTCCAGCCGCCGAGTGCTCCGGCTGCGTTCGGCGCGCCGGCCAATCCCTATTCCGGCCAATTCGCGGCACCGAACGGGGCGAACGGTACGTATCAGCCGACGGCCCACCACACCCCGCCCCCGCAGCCCGCGGCCGCTCACGGCACGGCCGAGCCGGGGAGTGGCCGCAGAATCGGCGGCCGCTACCGGCTCGTCTCCCGCCTCGGCCACGGCGGCATGGGCACCGTGTGGAAGGCCCGTGACGAGGTCGTCGACCGCGACGTCGCCGTGAAGGAGCCGCGCGTCCCCGACCACCTGCCGGAGAGCATGCGGCAGACCGTCTACCAGCGCATGCAGCGCGAGGCCCGCGCCGCCGCCCGCATCGACCACCCCTCGGTCGTCACCGTCCACGACGTGGTGATCGAGGACGGCCGCCCGTGGATCGTCATGGAGCTGGTGCGCGGGCGCTCCCTCGCCGACCGGCTCACCGAGGGCACCCTGGACCCCCGCGAGACCGCCCGGATCGGCCTCTCGGTCCTGGGCGCGCTGTCCGCCGCCCACGCGGCCGGCGTGCTGCACCGCGACGTGAAGCCGGACAACGTCCTCCTCGGCCCCGACGAGCGCGTGGTGCTCACCGACTTCGGCATCGCGCAGATCGAGGGCGAGCAGGGCCTGACCGAGACCGGTGCCTTCGTCGGCTCGCCCGAATTCGTCGCGCCGGAACGTGTGTTGGGCCAGGTGCCCGGGCCGGAGTCCGACCTGTGGTCGCTGGGCGTCGTGCTCTACGCGGCCGTGGAGGGCGTCTCCCCCTTCCGCCGCACCAACACCCCCGCCACCCTCCAGAGCATCCTGTCCGCCGAGCCGCAGACCCCCTCGCGCGGCTCGGGAGCGCTCGGAACGCTCGTCATGCAGCTGCTCCGCAAGGACCCGGCGGCTCGCCCGACGAGCGCCGAGGCCCGGCAGACGCTGGAGTCCGTGGCCCGTCCGACGGCCCCGCAGCCGACGGCGTTCGCCCCGTCCGCGACGTCGGGCACGGGCAGCCGCTGGGTGCCGCCCGTGCTCCAGGGCAACCGCAAGGCGCAGTGGGGCCTCGGCGGCGGCGTGCTCGCCCTGGGCGTCGCGGCGGCGCTCCTGATCGTGAACCCGTTCGCGGTCGGTCCGGCGATACCCCTGCACTGGAAGGTCCGGGAGGAGCCGGAGATCGTGCGGGCGTCCCTCGCGGTCCCCGAGGACTACATCAAGACCACGGACGCCGACAAGGGATGGGTCGGCTTCAGCGACCCCAGCGGCGTGTTCGTCATCTATCTGACCCGGGCGACGGAGGAACCCAAGCCGGGATCGTCCCAGGCGAAGCCCGACATCGGCTCGGCCGACGCCGAGGCCGACAAGCTCAAGGCCTACTACCAGGGCGGCACGGCCCCGGGGCTCAACGACCCCGTGGCGAAGAAGAGCGAGGCGGCCTACCAGGGCATGGATTCGGCGGAGGTACAGACCGTCTACCGCAAGTCCGGGAGCGACGCGGCGGATCCCAAGCGGCTCATCCGGACCCAGATCATCGTCAACAAGGCCAAGAACGTCTCCTGGCAGCTCGAAGTGCGGATGCCCGAGAAGGGCGAGTCCCGCAAGGACGGCGACAAGCTCTTCGAGAACGTCCGCCAATACCTGAAGCTCCAGGAGAAGTAACACCCAGGGACGGGTGAAATCAGGCTACTGGCGGGTACCCAAAGTGTCGGCCCACGCCTACGCTCGCCCTCATGACGGACTCGCGGCGCGGCGTAGCAGAGATAGCAGGCACAGCGGAGACGGGAGAGGCGACGACGGGGTCAACGGAGCCCGGCGGAAACCCGGTTGCCCCCGCGGGGGCCCGTACCGCGGCCGACGTCGTCACCCCGGCCCTCGTCGCCCGGCTCAGCACCGGTGTCCTCGGCAGCGGCACGACCGCCAACCACACGCCCTTCACCGGGCAGAAGCTGGCCGATCTGCCGGAGTCGAGCCCGCAGGACGTCGCCGTCGCCTTCGACCGGGCCCGTGAGGCGCAGCGCCGCTGGGCCGCCGTGCCCGTCCGGCAGCGCGCGGCGGTGCTGCTGCGCTTCCACGACCTGGTGCTCGCGCGGCAGGCCGAGGTCCTGGACCTCATCCAGCTGGAGACCGGCAAGGCCAGGCTGCACGCGCACGAGGAAGTGCAGGCCGTCGCCATCGCGGCCCGCCACTACGGGCGCAAGGCACCGGCGTATCTGCGGCCCAAGGGGCACACGGGTGTCGTCCCTGCCTTCACCAAGGTGACCGAACTGCGCCAACCGCGTGGCGTCGTCGGTCAGATCGCCCCCTGGAACTACCCCTTCGAGCTGTCCGTCGGGGACGCCCTCCCCGCCTTCGTCGCGGGCAACGCCGTCGTGATGAAGCCCGACACCGAGACCGCGCTCACGGCCCTGTGGGCCCGTGAGCTGCTGATCGAGGCGGGTCTGCCCGCGGAGGTGTGGCAGGTCGTGCTCGGGGCGGGCCCGGTCGTCGGCCCGGCCGTCGTCGCCCACGCCGACTACGTCTCCTTCACCGGCTCGACCCGCACCGGCCGTGAGGTCGCCCAGGGCGCCGCCGCCCGCCTGGTCGGCTGCTCGCTGGAGCTCGGCGGCAAGAACGCCATGCTGGTCCTGCGTGACGCCGACGTCGAGAAGGCCGCCGCGGGCGCGATCCGCGGCTGCTTCTCCTCCGCCGGTCAGCTGTGCATCTCCATCGAGCGGCTGTACGTCCACGAGTCGGTCGCCGACGACTTCGTCCGGCGGTTCGTCGCCCGTACGAAGGCGATGCGGCTCGGCACGGGCCTCGCCTACGGCGCCGACATGGGCTCGCTCGTCTCCGGCCGGCAGTTGGAGACCGTGACCCGGCACGTCGACGAGGCCGTCGCCAAGGGCGCCACCGTCCTCGCGGGCGGTCGCCCCCGCCCCGACATCGGGCCGCTGTTCTACGAGCCGACCGTCCTCGAAGGCGTCGAGGCACCCATGGCGGTCTGCGCGGAGGAGACCTTCGGCCCGGTCGTCTCCGTCTACCGCTTCCGTGACGAGGACGAGGCCGTCGCACGGGCCAACGACACCCCCTACGGGCTCAACGCCAGCGTCTGGACCCGGGACGGGCGGCGGGGCCGCGCGGTCGCGGCCCGGCTGCGCGCGGGCACCGTCAACGTCAACGAGGCCTACGCGGCCGCCTACGGCAGCGCGCAGTCACCCATGGGCGGCATGGGCGACTCGGGGCTGGGGCGCCGCCACGGCTCCGAGGGCATCCTCAAGTACACCGAGGCCCAGACCGTCGCCCAGCAGCGGATCCTGCCGCTCGCCCCGGCGTTCGGACTGGACGACGAGCAGTACACGGCGCTCATGTCGCGCGGCCTTCGCGCGATGAAGGCCCTGCGCGTGCGCTGACACCCCGCACGCTCTACGGGCCGCCTACGGGTCCGCCTCTACGGTCCGCACCCCCTACGGAGGTACCGGTGGCAGAGTTCGACTACGACGTGATCGTCATCGGCTCGGGCTTCGGCGGTTCGGTGTCCGCCCTGCGCCTGACCGAGAAGGGATACCGCGTCGGCGTACTGGAGGCGGGCCGCCGCTTCACCCGCGACACCCTGCCCAGGAACTCCTGGGACCTGCGCAACTACCTCTGGGCCCCCGCCCTCGGCCTCTACGGCATCCAGCGCGTCCACCTCCTCGGCAATGTGATGGTGCTCGCGGGCGCCGGCGTGGGCGGCGGCTCGCTCAACTACGCCAACACGCTGTACGTGCCGCCGAAGCCGTTCTTCGACGACCCGCAGTGGGCACACATCACCGACTGGCAGGAGGAACTGCGGCCGTACTACGACCAGGCCCGGCGCATGCTCGGCGTCCGGCTCAACCCGACCATGACGCCCTCGGACATCCACCTCAAGGCGGCGGCCGAGAAGATGGGCGTGGGGGACACCTTCCATCTGGCACCGGTCGGCGTGTTCTTCGGGGACGGGAGAGACGCCGAGGGCACGGCGGGCACCGCGCGGGCCGAGCCGGGCACCGAGGTGCCCGACCCGTACTTCGGCGGCGCGGGCCCGGCCCGCAGGGCCTGCACCGAGTGCGGCGAGTGCATGACCGGCTGCCGGCACGGCGCGAAGAACTCCCTCACCGAGAACTACCTCCACCTCGCCGAGCGGGCCGGGGCCGTCATCCACCCGATGACCACGGTCGTGGCCGTCACCGAGCACGGCGACGGCGGGTTCAGGGTCGTGACCGTGCCCACCGACCAGCGGCGCAAGGCCCGGCCGAGGGTGCTGCGCGCGGAACGGGTGGTCGTCGCCGCCGGTACGTACGGCACCCAGACGCTGCTGCACACGATGAAGGACAAGGGCCTGCTGCCCCGGATCCCCGACCGTCTCGGGCACCTCACCCGTACCAACTCCGAGGCCCTCGTCGGCGCCATGACCGACAACCGGCGCTACCGCAAGGCCCACGGGGTGCCGGAGGTCGACTTCACGCGCGGCGTCGCGATCACGTCCTCCGTCCACCCCAACGCCGATACCCACATCGAACCCGTCCGGTACGGCAAGGGTTCCAACGCGATGGGTTTCCTGTCGGTCAGCCAGGTGCCGGTGGGCACCCGCGCGCCCCGCGTGGTGGCCTTCGCCGCGAACTGTGTGCGGCATCCCGTGACGGCCCTGCGGTCGCTCTCCAACCGCCGCTGGTCCGAGCGCACCATCATCGGCCTGGTCATGCAGTCACTGGACAACTCCCTGACCACGTACCGGAAGCGGAGCGGCCCGGGCAAGGGGCTGCTCACCGCCCGGCAGGGGCACGGCGCGCCCAACCCGAAGCAGATCCCCGAGGCGGCCGAGGCGGCGACGCTCATCGCGCGCGAGATCAACGGCTTCGCGGGCAGCAACGTCGGCGAGCTGATCGGCACCCCGCTGACCGCCCACTTCCTGGGCGGCTGCCCCATCGGGTCGGACGCCACCCAGGGGGTCATCGACCCGTACCACCGGCTGTACGGGCACCCGGGCATCTCCGTCGTCGACGGCGCCGCCGTCTCCGCGAACCTGGGCGTCAATCCTTCGCTCACCATCACGGCCCAGGCGGAGCGTGCGATGTCGTTCTGGCCGAACAAGGGTGAGGCGGATCCCCGTCCGGAGCAAGGCAGTTCGTACACGCGCGTGGCCGCCGTCGAGCCCCGCAGCCCGGCGGTCCCGAAGGACGCCTTCGGGGCGTTGCGGCTGCCGTTCCTGGCGGTGCCGGAGGTACCGAAGCGCGCCGAGCGGGGTGTCGAACCGGTGTAGGTCCACGGGTAAGCCCCGTGCTCCAGGGGAGCGGGGCTTACCCGTCGCTGTTCCCCGGGTTTACGCGGCGGAGTCCGCCTTACGGCGGCGGCGTACGACGAAGACCGCGCCCGCTCCCACGGCCACCGCCGCCCCGCTGAGCGCGGCGACCGTCGGCAGCCCGGACGAGGAGCCCGTCCGGGCGAGTTCACCGGTCACGGGCAGCGTGGACAGACTGCCCTGCGCGGCGGGCCGGTTGGTGTGCTGGGGCTTGCCCGGCCTGGCGGTGGTGCCCTTGGCGTCGTCGACCTTGCCGGGCCTGCTGCCGACGGGAAGGACGTCGAAGTAGAAGATCGAGCCTTCCGCGTCCCCGCATTTGCCGTCGTGACCGGTGTAGGACCCGGCCTGGAAGGCCGAGCCGTATCCGGCGGGGGTCTTGGCGTCGATCTTCAGCCGGAGCTTGGCGTCGGCGTACTGCCGGGGCCCCAGGTTCTCCGTCTCGGCGAAGTCGCCGAAGTCCTCGGGCAGGGGCTGCCAGGCCTGCTTCCGCACGTCGTACCACTCCACGGCGAGGTACTGGCTGGTCTCCTTCCCCTCGCCCCTGCCGTCCCAGGTCCAGACGTCCATATAGGCGACGACCGAACGCAGCTCCCTGTCGGAGGTGTTGGTCGTCCGGTAGGTGAAGTCCTGCCAGCCGGAACCGGCCACGATCTTGCTGGGGAGCCCGAGGAGCTCGGTCCTGATCCGTGCCTCGTCCGCGTACACGTCGCAGGCGTCCGGGGAGCCCGTCGTCGTGCTCGAAGCTTCGGCGGTCGGGGAGCCGGAGGTGGACGATGGGTCCGGCTCACCGGTCGAGGTGGTGGCCGAGGCGGCCGAGGACGGCGCGGCCGGGCTCGGGGGCGCGGACGAGGCGGGCGGCTCCACAACGGGCGAGGACGAGGTGCCGGGGGTCGACGGCGCGGACGGCGTGAGCGACGGATCCGGCGAGGCGCTCGGCACGGTCGCCTCGCCGGTGGCGAAGGCGTACGGGGCGACGAGCAGTGCGGTGGGGCCGATGACAGCCGTGGCGGCGGCGGTCGCAAGAGCGCGGCGAAGCTTCATGGAGACCTCTTCGGGGTCCGAAGTGAAGGGGCCGTCGCGGTGGGGGGTGTGGAACGCGGTCATGGCCCATGCGATTGCAGGTACATGACCAGTGATCGACGCGAATGGTTGCGCCACCCCCCGGGGCCGACGCCCGTGATTGATCTCACAGGGCGGGCGGGGATCGGCGAAGGGCCCCGTGGCCGCCTCCGCGGGGGGCGCGGGCGGCCACGGGGCCCTTGACTGCCGGCACCGGAGTCAGGGCAGGGTCGGTGCCGCGGAGCGGCGCCGGGGGAAGCGCCGCAGGTTCGAGAGGTCGTGTCGACCCGGGCCACTGGTTCAACCAATGACGGTGCGGGCCAAGGGATTTGGTGTCCCTCTGGCATCGTGGGGGATGTCCCTCGCCGGGCGCAACCGTTTCGACCGGATACGGTCGGTTCCAGGCGTCCCTGGAACCGACCGATCTTGGGTGGCGGCCGGGCTGCTGTCCCCTGCTGACCGGTCGCCGTGTCACCGGAGTGAGGTCCCACGACGTACGTGCTCGTACGTCTCACACTCCGGTGGATCCGCCCTGTCGTTGCCGGGCGCCCAGGTGAACAGGGACGGAAGCCACGCGTGGATTTCAAGTGGGCCGCTCCTGGCTGGCGCGGACAACGAGTCCAACGAAGGGCGTCGGGAGGCGGTCACGCGCCGTACGGGTGACGGCGCCCGAACTCGGATCCGCGTCAGGTCCGCGTCAGACCTGTATCGGCTCCGGGCCCGCAGCCGCGGTCAGATCCGTCCGCGGCACAGTTCCAGGAGGGTCATGGCCAGCGTGGTGCCGGGCTTGCCGAGCTGGTCGCTGAAGTGGGTGAGGATCTCCATCTCGCGGGCCAGGCTCACCCGGGGACCGCCCGAGGCGATCCGCTCGCGTTGGATCACCGCCGAGACGGCCATCCGCTCCTGCACGAGCCCGATGATCCGCCCGTCGAGATCATCGATCCGCCCGCGCGCGTCGGTGATCAGATGGACGGCCTCGTCCGTGCGGGCGCCGGTCTCGGCGGCGATCGGGGCCGGGGCGGTGCTGGGTGCGGCGGTCGGGGTGCTCATGTCCGTGTCTCCTGGGGTCTTAAGGGGGTCTCGGGGGTTCTGGAGCCCCCAGGCCGGTCATCGGACCCGGAAAACGCAGGACGCCCCGGGCCTTGTCGGCCCGGGGCGCCTGGGAAGTCGCTGATCAGTGTTTCAAGCAGCACAGCCATGGCAGCCGGTCGGGCCGGTGCCATAGGTAAACGCGAAGGTGAGCTGCTTAAACATGGGGCTCAGTATGAGCCCGTTAGAATGGAAAGTCCAACCCCCCGTTTCACCGCCGGAAGGCCGCCGAAGTGCCATCAGCGTCCCCTGCTGCCGCCCACGACAACGCCGCGGACCCCGTCCTCGTTGTCGACTTCGGCGCGCAGTACGCCCAGCTCATCGCCCGCCGCGTCCGCGAGGCCCGGGTCTACAGCGAGATCGTCCCGTCCACCATGCCGGTGGAGGAGATGCTCGCCAAGAACCCGAAGGCGATCATCCTCTCCGGCGGTCCGTCGTCGGTCTACGCGGACGGTGCCCCGAGCATCGACCGCTCCCTCTTCGAAGCCGACGTTCCCGTCTTCGGTATGTGCTACGGCTTCCAGCTGATGGCCACCACCCTGGGCGGCACCGTCGACGACAACGGCGCCCGTGAGTACGGCCGCACCCCGCTGACCGTCTCCAAGGTCAGCTCCACCCTCTTCGAGGGCACGCCGGCCGAGCAGTCGGTGTGGATGTCGCACGGCGACGCCTGCTCCGCCGCCCCCGAGGGCTTCACCGTCACCGCGTCCACGGACGTCGTGCCGGTCGCCGCCTTCGAGAACGACGAGAAGAAGCTCTACGGCGTCCAGTACCACCCCGAGGTGCTGCACTCCACCCACGGCCAGCAGGTCCTGGAGCACTTCCTCTACCGCGGCGCCGGCATCGAGCCCACCTGGACCACCGGCAACGTCATCGAGGAGCAGATCGCCTCGATCCGTGAGCAGGTCGGCACCAAGCGCGCCATCTGCGGGCTGTCCGGCGGCGTCGACTCCGCCGTGGCCGCCGCCCTCGTCCAGAAGGCCATCGGCTCCCAGCTCACCTGCGTCTACGTCGACCACGGACTGATGCGCAAGGGCGAGACCGAGCAGGTCGAGAAGGACTTCGTCGCCGCGACCGGTGTGCAGCTCAAGGTCGTCGACGCGCAGGAGCGCTTCCTGAGCGCGCTCGCCGGCGTCTCCGACCCGGAGACCAAGCGCAAGATCATCGGCCGTGAGTTCATCCGCGTCTTCGAGCAGGCGCAGGCCGAGATCGTCGCCGAGGGCGCGGCCGACGGCGAGGACGTCGCGTTCCTCGTCCAGGGCACGCTCTACCCGGACGTGGTCGAGTCCGGTGGCGGTACCGGCACCGCCAACATCAAGTCCCACCACAACGTGGGCGGTCTCCCCGAGGACCTCGAGTTCGAGCTCGTCGAGCCGCTGCGCCAGTTGTTCAAGGACGAGGTCCGCATGGTCGGCGCCGAGCTGGGCCTGCCGGACGAGATCGTCCAGCGCCAGCCCTTCCCCGGCCCCGGTCTCGGTATCCGCATCGTCGGCGAGGTCACCAAGGAGCGCCTGGACCTGCTGCGCGAGGCCGACGCCATCGCCCGCGAGGAGCTGACGGCCGCCGGTCTGGACAAGGAGATCTGGCAGTGCCCGGTGGTCCTGCTGGCGGACGTCCGCAGCGTCGGCGTCCAGGGCGACGGCCGCACCTACGGTCACCCGATCGTGCTGCGCCCGGTCTCCTCCGAGGACGCCATGACGGCGGACTGGACCCGGATGCCGTACGAGGTGCTGGCGAAGATCTCGACCCGGATCACCAACGAGGTCAAGGACGTCAACCGCGTGGTGCTCGATGTGACGAGCAAGCCGCCGGGGACGATCGAGTGGGAGTGATCCCACCGGCCTCCCGATAGGCCTTTTGTACGGTCAACGCCGATGTCGTCGCTCATTCGTTTGAGCGGCGGCATCGGCGTTTGCGGTGGGTACGCTGGCTGTACGGCCCAGAATCCCGTCCATGGGAGGACTCATGACTGCCGAACCGATGCCCGAATCGCTGCCGGAGCCCGAGCAGCCGACTGGGCCGCGGTGGCCGGTGCCGCCGCCCGGTGGCTTCACCGTGGACCATCTGTTCAGCCTGCCCGACCTCCCGCCGCACACTGAGCTGATCGACGGGAGTCTGGTCTTCGTGAGTCCTCAGCGGGATTTCCATACGCTGACCCTCTATTTGCTGGAGAGGGGTCTGCGTAGGAGTGTGCCCGACAGCCTACGGGTCAAGCGGGAAATGACGGTGGTGATCGATCGCAGCAATGCTCCGGAGCCCGACCTGTCCGTCGTGCGGGCGGAGGCCGTGACCGACCGCCGCCAGACCCGCTACGACGTGAAGGATGTCGTTCTGGCGGTCGAGGTGGTCTCCCCCGATTCGGAGGCTCGCGACCGGGATGCCAAGCCGCACAAGTACGCCAAGGCCGGTATCCGGCACTTCTGGCGTGTCGAGATGGTGGGGGAGAACGACCGGCCGGTGGCCTATGTGTACGAGCTCGACCCGGCTACGAAGTCCTATGCCGTCACCGGTATTTATCACGATCACCTCAAGCTGACTGTCCCCTTTGATCTCGATATCGATCTCACGGAGATCGACCAGCTGTAACCTCCCGGGCCAGGGCTCTGTTCTCCTCGGGTACCCGGCGGTAGCTTCCCTTGCGTAGCCACGGAGCCGCCCGAGGAGACCGTCATGCCGCAGCCGACCCCGCCGGAGCCCATCCCCACCGACCGGCTCCACTTCGCGATGCCGCCCCAGCACGAGAACGTCGAGGACGAGCGGCGGCACCGCAAGGAGCGGCTCGCGGCCGCGCTGCGGCTCTTCGGACGGCTCGGGTTCGAGGAGGGCGTGGCGGGTCATATCACCGCGCGGGACCCGGAGTTCACGGACTGCTTCTGGGTCAATCCCTTCGGGATGTCCTTCAAGCACGTCACCGTCTCCGATCTGATCCTGGTGAACCACCAGGGGCAGGTCGTCGAGGGGCGCTACCACGTCAACCAGGCTGCGTTCGCGATTCATTCGCAGGTCCACCGGGCCCGGCCGGACGTCGTGGCCGCCGCGCACAGCCACTCCACGTACGGGCGGGCGCTGGCCGCGCTGGGGGAGCCGCTGGAGCCGATCACGCAGGACGTCTGCGCCTTCTACCAGGACCACGCGGTCTTCGACGACTACACGGGCGTGGTCCTCGACGAGGAGGAGGGGCGGCGGATCGCGACCTCCCTCGGGCCGCACAAGGCCGTGATCCTGCGCAACCACGGGCTGTTGACCGTCGGGGACTCCGTCGACGCGGCGGCGTGGTGGTTCATCACGATGGAGCGCTCCTGCCAGGTGCAGCTGGTCGCGAAGGCCGCCGGGAAGCCGGTGCTCATCGACCCCGAGAGCGCGCTGCACACCCGCGAGCAGCTCGGCAACGACCTGGTGGCGTGGATCAACTACCAGCCGCTGTACCAGCAGATCACCCGCAGTGAGCCGGAGCTGCTGGGCTGAGCCTCCGGCCGGGGTGACTTCCGGCCCGGGCCACCCCGGCCCCCACCCCCGCCCGGGGGCGGGGGTGGCTCGTCCTTCCGGGCGCCTTTGAGGCGCTTTCGTGCTGCCTACGATGAATGCGATGCCGGGGCCTCGCCGCCTCGGCATTGTCACGCCTGGAAGAAACGGTTCGGAAGAAGACTGGTAGGAACATGCGCCTCTCCCGCTGCATCGGGCTGTCCGCCGCCCTGGCCCTGACCGGCCTGGCCGTCACCGGATGCGGCGGCGGCGCCGAGGCCGAGGAGCGGTCCGGCTCCGGCAAGCCGTCCTCGCCGTCCTCGTCCGGGCCCTCCGCGCCGGCCTCCGTGGCCGCCCCGGAGAAGCCCGCCCCGCCCGCCGTGGAGCTGCCGGGCGCCGCCAAGGTCGTACGGCCCGAGATCGCGCCCGCGAACGGCGAGAAGGTCGGCGTGGGACAGCCCGTCGCCATCGTCTTCAAACAGCAGAAGGTCTCGCCCGGGCTGCGCGCGGGCATCGAGGGACGGCTGAAGGTCCGGACCTCGACGAAGACCGCCGGGGCCTGGCACTGGGCGGAGTCCAAGGGCGACACCCTCCTTCACTTCCGGCCCGAGAAGTACTGGCCCGCCGGGACCGAGGTCTCCCTCGACGCGCGCCTCGGCAAGGTGAAGCTGGCCCCCGGCACGGCCGTCGACCGCGACCGGCAGATCAACTTCACCATCGGCGCCGCGATGATCAGCACGGTGGACCTCAAGGCCCACCGGATGACCGTCGTCCGCGACGGCAGGACGCTGCGCAGCATCCCCGTCAGCGGCGGCGACGAGAAGAAGTTCAAGACCCGCGACGGCATCAAGACCATCCTCGCCAAGGAGGGCCGGGTCGTCATGGACTCGCGCTCCATCGGCATCCCGCGCAACCACCCCGACGGCTTCTACGGCTCGTACGACTACAGCATGCGCGAGACGGTCAGCGGTGAGTACGTGCACGCGGCGCCCGACAACGCGGAGTCCTTCGGCAAGGAGAACGTCAGCCACGGCTGCATCGGCATGTCCACGGCCGACGCCAAGTGGCTGTACGGGCTGAGCCTCAAGGGCGACGTCGTCCAGGTCACGGGCAGTTCCGGCAAGCCCATGGACACCTTCGGCAACGGCTACGGCGACTGGAACCTCAGCTGGGAGCAGTGGCTGAAGGGCAGCGCGCTCGGCGCCCGCACAGGCTGACGGCTGACGGCGGACCGGCCCGCTCGGCGCCCTTGAGCCGTCCCTGACCTGGGTGGCGGGGTTGTCCACAACCCTGTGGTTGTCCACAGGGCTGAACGCGTTCCGCTCGACGTCCGTATGGTCGGGGTGTGGGCAGTGGGCGGGGCGATGGCGGAGAGGTGGCGGGTGGCATGGCTTTCTCAGGCCGAACGGACACGAGCGGCGGCGCGGACCGGCGGTCCGCCCTCTCGCGGTACGCGCTGCTGCCGCTGCGCGTCTTCCTGGGCGTCACGTTCGTCTACGCGGGGCTCGACAAGCTCACAGACTCGGCCTTCCTGGCGAGCAGCGGCCCGGGTTCCCTCGGTGAGCTGATGCGCGCGGTGCGGGACAGCGCCGCGCTCCCCGGGCTCGTCGACCTGGCGCTGAAGAACCCCGTCGGCTTCGGCTACGCCATCGGCATCGGCGAGCTGGCGGTCGGCATAGGCACCCTGCTGGGGCTGTTCGCCCGGGTGGCGGCGGTCGGTGGCGCTCTCATTTCCCTCAGTCTGTGGCTGACCGTGAGCTGGGCGACCACGCCCTACTACTACGGCAATGACCTCGCCTATCTGATGGCCTGGCTACCGCTGGTCCTCGCGGGCGCGCCCATATTCTCGGCCGACGCGGCCTTGCGCGGTCGCCGGGGCCGCCGGGCCTTCCGGGGGCGGCGCGGCCGACGCGGCGGGCTGCCGGCCTGATCCGGCTGTCGTGCCGCCTGCGGCGGAGAGCGCCCTGCGGGCGCGTCCTCAAGCCCCGGACGAGCTTGATGGGGGCTGAGCTCAGCCACAGCAGTCCGTCCGGCGCTTGAGGACACAGCACAGCAGCCCGTCCGGGGTTTGAGGGCACCGCCGCGCAGCGGAGGTGCGCACTCCACGGCTTCAATCCCGGTCATCCCGGCCGGCAGGCTCGCGGCGGCGGCGGACGGAGACGGCGAGTGCGGAGACCGCGCCGGAGACGCAGAGGGCGATGCCCAGGGCCGGCAGCAGCACATAGGCGGGGAAGTGCCACCGGCCTGCGGCGGCGGCGAGATAGGCCGCGCAGCCGCCCAGGAGGACGAGTCCGATGACGAGCTTGCCCGGTTCGAAGTCATGGCGTCGCACGGGTCACCTCCACCTGGCCGATACCGACCTCGAGCCGGATCTCCAGCGTGCCGCGCGAGGTGTGTCCGGCGAGCGGCGGCAGGCTGATCCGTTTGCGCTGCCCGGGGCTGATGTCGATGTCCTCGCGCTGCTCGCCGGGCAGCTGGATGTCGCCGAGGCCGACCTTGACGTCGAGCCGGGCCGTGACGTCCGGCGGCACGATGATCTTGAGCTGTCCGGCCCCCGCCCCGGCGCTCGTGCCGATCGGCTTGTCCTTCGGCCAAGCGACACCCGACAGGTCGAGCACGCCCACGCCGCTGCCCACCGCGTAGTGGTCCCGGACCTCCGCCGCGCTCGCCGGGCGCCAGGTCCTGCGGGTCCAGTCGGCCGTCACCGACTCCGGCAGCGCGGCGGCGCCCGTGAGCAGGACGCCGGTCAGCATCGCCGCGAAGACGGTCCCGCCGCCCGTGCGCCCGTACAGCGCGCTCGTCGCGATGCCGAGGCCGAAGACGCCGAGCGCGCAGGCGAGGCCGATCTCCAGGGAGGTGCCGAGCGCCCGGTCGTGCCGGGTCAGACCGACGCCGAGCGCGAAGGCGGCCAGCGCCAGCAGGAAGAGCCAGCCGCCCAGCGCCCGCCCGGCCGGCTGCGGCGTGGCGCGGGGCGCGGGCGGACGGGCTGCCGTGGCCTTCGGCTCGTACAGGCCGTCGAACGGGCCGTGGCCGCCGTACCGGCCGTGGCCGGTGCCGTGGCCGGGTGCGGGACCGGGGGCCGGGGCGGCGCCCAGGCCGTCGTCGGGACCCCACAAATAGCCCGTGCCCATGGGAGCCGGGCCCGTCATGCCGTCCTTGACGATCGGGTCGCGCCACCAGGAGGGGGTGCCCGGCGTGGGCGGCGCCTTCGTCTCCGGCGGGGCCTCCACCGTTTTCTGCGTGGCGGGGGCGTCCTCCTCGCCGTCGGCGGGGCGGTGGTGCTGCGACCAATAGGCCGCGCCGACGATCGCGACGGTCAGCGCCAGCGAGAAGGCCATCGCCCCGCTGTTGTTGAGCATCGACAGGAACAGACCGCAGCCCACCAGCGCGCAGAGCAACGCCGTCAGGGCCGGGCCCTCGACCCGGCCGGACAGCATCCGCCGGGCCTCGTTCTCCTCCTCGCCCTCCAGCGGGATGAGCAGCCACGCCAGCCCGTAGACGATCAGGCCCAGCCCGCCGGTGACCCCGAGCACGCCCAGCACCACCCGGAAGACGACCGGGTCCAGGTCGAAGCAGCGGCCGAGGCCCCCGCAGGCACCGGAGAGCACCTTGTGCTCACGGCTGCGCCGCAAGGGCGGCCTGGCGCCCGGCGGCGGGTGGGGCGCCGGGTTCGCGGGCCGGGAGCCCTGGGCGGTTGGTGCGTCGGTCATACGGACATGGTGTCAACCGGGCGGTGCGAAAGGCATCCGTGGGGACCCTGCTCGTTCCCTGAGATTTTCCCTGAGACGGTGGCGGATATCGTGGCGCATCGAACACCCATGTGGGAACCGGAGGGGCGCACGGTGTCTGAGTCAGTGTCCGGGGCTGCGTCCGGGTGGCCCGAGGCGGCCGGATCGCGGCCGGATCGCGGTCTGCTGATCGCCGGGCGGTACCGGCTCCTCGAGCGTGTGGGCCGCGGCGGCATGGGCACCGTCTGGCGTGCCGAGGACGAGTTGCTGGACCGTCAGGTCGCGCTCAAGCAGCTGCACGTCTCCCCGTATCTGGAGGAGGACGAACTCGCCACCCTCTACGAGCGCACCCGCCGCGAGGCGCGCAGCGCGGCCCGTATCAACCACCCCAACGTGGTGGTCGTCCACGATGTGGTCGAGCACGACGGACTGCCGTGCATCGTGATGGAGTACGTGCCGTCGAGGACGCTCGGCGACGTGCTCCGGCAGGGCACCGTCTCGCCGGACGAGGCGGCCCGCATCGGGCGCGGCATGATCGCGGCCTTGCGGGCGGCCCACGCGGCCGGGGTGCTGCACCGCGACGTCAAGCCCGGCAATGTGCTGCTCGGCGAGGACGGGCGCGTCGTGCTCACGGACTTCGGCATCGCCCAGTCCACCGGTACGTCGACGCTGACCAAGACGGGCGAGATGGTCGGTTCGATCGACTACATCGCGCCCGAGCGGGTCAAAGGGGCCAAGCCGGGCCCCGCGTCCGATCTGTGGGCGCTCGGCGCGACGCTGTATCAGGCGCTGGAAGGGCGACCGCCGTTCCGCAAGGACACCGCGGTCGAGACGGCCTACGCCATCGCCATGGACCCGCTGGAACCGCCCCTGCGGGCGGGGCCGCTGACCCGGCTGATCGAGACCCTGCTCGCCAAGGAACCGGACCTGCGTCCGCCGGCCGAGCTGGCCGAGCAGATCCTGCGCGAGCCGGTGGCCGAGGTGGAGACGGCGTATCTGCGCATACCGGAGCGGCGGACCGAGCGCACGATGGCCACCACCTGCGCGCCCACGGCCGTTGAACCTTCCGGGCGCGACGAGCCCGCCGAGCCGCCGGGGCCCGCCGAGGCCGCGGACACCGCGGGGACGGTCGCTCCGCCGCGGTCCTCCGACGCGGCGGGGGAGCCGGCAGCCGCTGCCGCGCGCGAAGGCGGCGGCCGCCGGACCCGCAGGCTCCTGTGGGGCGCGACGGCCACCGTCGTCGTCGCCGGGCTCGCGGCCGGCGCGTTCTTCATGACGTGGGACGCCGGCCCCGGCCAGGACACCGACCCCCGGGCGACCGCGCCCAAGGGCGGTGAGCAGCACACCGGCCGGCCCGCCGACCCGTCGCAGGCCGCCTGGAAACCACCGCCCGTGCCGACGGGCTACCACCTGGTGGAGGAGAAGCGGCTCGGCGTCTCCTTCCCCGTGCCCAACGGCTGGACCCGTAAGGAGAAGTCGCCCGTCGAGGTCGACTACATCGCCCCGGGCGGACTCGTCGGCCTCAAGGTCAACGTCCTCGACTTCGCGAGCCCCGACCACCTCCAGCACTGGAAGGAGGTCGAGGAGCAGCTCAAGACGGAGGTCGACGGCTACCGGCTGGGTCGGATGCAGGAGACCAAGTTCCGGGGCGAGCCCGCGGCGGTATGGGAGTTCACCTTCAAGGGCCGGGTCCGTGAGTTCCGGGCCATCGACCTCGGGTTCGGCCGGGAGGGCGGCAATGAGTACGCCCTCTATCTCTCCGCGCCGAAGGACGAGTGGAACCGGCACGTCTCCGTCTTCAACGTGCTCCGCGACGGCTTCCGGCCGGGACCCGGCGGACCGGGCTCGTAAAGCGGCGGGTTCTTCCCGGGGGGTTTCCCGGGTCCGGTCAGGGACGACCCTGATACCCCTGCGGGCACGGGCATGTGACGATCGGAGCATGACCAGCGCATCGACGACGCCGCCCCGTGCCGGGGGCGCCTACGCGCCGCCCGACCCCGACGCCCCGCCGCTGCGCAAGCTGTACCGCAGTGCCGAGGGGCGGCTGCTGGGCGGCGTGGCCCGGGGGCTCGCGGGGCATCTGGGCATGCCGGTGTCGTGGGTGCGGGTCGCGTTCGGCGCGCTGTTCATGGTGCAGGGCATGGGTGCCGTGCTCTACGCGGTGTTCTGGTTCGTGGTGCCGCTCGGCGTCGGCGGGGTCGAGGCACCGCGCGCGGCGACCGCCACCGAGACCTCCCCGGACGGGCGCAGAAGGCGCTTGGCCCGTAGGCCCGACCGTGGTCAGGTCTTCGCGCTCATCGCCGTCATCATCGGTGTCGCGATCTTCGTCGACACGCTTCAGCTCGGCCGTGCCAACGCCTACATCTGGCCGCTGCTGCTGATCGGCGCGGGGGTCGCCCTCGTGTGGCGGCAGGCGGACAACGCCCGGCGTGCCCACTGGATGGAGGTCAGCCGCCGCAAGCGGGTCCTGCCGCTCGCGCGCGGCGCGGCGGGCGTGCTGCTGGTCGGCGCCGGGGTCACCGGCATGGTCGTCCTCCAGGGCTCGGCCCGGCACCTGGGCACGGTCCTCCAGGCCTCGCTGGCCGTCGTGGTGGGGATCGCGTTGCTGGCGGGCCCCTCGGTCGTCCGGATGACGCAGGACCTCTCGGCGGAACGGACGATGCGCATCCGCGCCCAGGAGCGCGCCGAGGTCGCCGCCCACGTCCATGACTCCGTCCTGCACACCCTCACCCTCATCCAGCGCAACGCCGACGACCCCCGCGAGGTCGCCCGCCTCGCCCGCGCCCAGGAGCGGGAGCTGCGCGCCTGGCTCTACAGGCCCGAGGGGCGCGGCAAGGACGAGGCCGAGGAGCCCACCACCCTGGCCGAGGCCGTGAAGGCCACCGCCGCCGAGGTCGAGGACTACCACGGGGTCCCGATCGAGGTCGTCGTCGTCGGCGACTGCCCGCTGGACGAGCGGCTGGCCGCGCAGCAGCAGGCCGCCCGGGAAGCCATGGTCAACGCCGCCAAGTACGGTGGCGAGGGCGGCGCCGTCCAGGTCTATGCCGAGGTCGAGGGGCGTACGGTCTTCATTTCCGTACGGGACCGGGGGCCCGGCTTCGATCCGGACGCCGTCCCCGAGGACCGGATGGGCGTCCGCGAATCGATCATCGGCAGGATGCAGCGCAACGGCGGCACGGCGAGACTGCGTTCCGCGCCCGACGGGGGGACCGAAGTGGAGCTGGAAATGGAGAGGGCGGAGAAGGCGTCATGACGACCGAAGAAGTGACGGAGCGCCATGCGAGGGTCGTGCTCGTGGACGACCACCGGATGTTCCGCACCGGTGTGCAGGCCGAGATCGGGGCCACCGAGCGGACGGGCGTCGAGGTCGTGGGCGAGGCCGCCGATGTCGACCAGGCGGTGACGGTCATCACGGCGACCCGCCCCGAGGTCGTCCTGCTGGACGTCCATCTGCCCGGCGGCGGCGGGGTGGAGGTGCTGCGCCGCTGCGCCCCGCTGATGGCCGACCCCGAGTCCCCGGTCCGCTTCCTGGCCCTGTCGGTCTCCGACGCCGCCGAGGACGTCATCGGTGTCATCCGCGGTGGCGCCCGCGGTTACGTCACCAAGACCATCACCGGTACGGACCTGGTCGACGCGGTCTTCCGGGTCAAGGACGGCGACGCCGTCTTCTCGCCCCGGCTGGCCGGCTTCGTGCTGGACGCCTTCGCGTCGACGGACGCCCCGCCGGTCGACGAGGACCTCGACCGGCTGACCCAGCGCGAGCGCGAGGTGCTGCGGCTGATCGCGCGCGGCTACGCCTACAAGGAGATCGCCAAGCAGCTCTTCATCTCGGTCAAGACGGTCGAGTCGCATGTCTCGGCGGTGCTGCGCAAGCTCCAGCTGTCCAACCGTCACGAGCTGACCCGCTGGGCCACGGCCCGCAGGCTGGTCTGACCGGTCGGCCCCGCAAGGCCCCTGCCCGCTAGGCCCAGACCTGCGGGTGGACGAAGACGGAGCCGTTGCGGGCGGCGACCACGACGCGGTGGTCGTGGGTCCTGGCCGGCACCGCCGGGAACGTGCCGTACACGCGGCCGAAGCTCTGGGGCGGTGAGAACGTGGCGCCGTTGACCTCCTCCTGTTTGGTGACCGCGAGCTGACCGTCCTTGAGCAGGAACACCTCCAGTCGGCCGTCCTGCGCCAGGACGGCCATCGGTGTGGTGTCCGTGCTGCCCGGGAGGGCCCGGGGCCGCTCCCAGCCGCGGTAACCGGGCGACTGGACGCAGTGGTAGCCCGTGGCGCCCGACCGCCAGAAGACGCGGATGCGCTGATCGGCGTCGGTCACGGCGCAGAGACCGTCGGCGACCTTGGCCCCGGGGGCGGAGACCTGGACGTAGTCGCCCCACCCCGTGGTGCTGCCCGCGGCCTTCTGCGCCGTGCCCCACACCTCGCGGGCGGAGCCGTGCGCGAAGACATGCAGCCGGCCCTGGCCGTTACGGGCCACCGCGGGTGCCAGGGCCAGGTTCGTATGGAGGACGGTCCCCTTCAGGGCGTACGGCGGTGCCCAGCCGTCGGGGTCCGTCTCGTGCTGGGTGACGTGCCGCAGTGTTCTGTCGGTGCCGTTGTAGAACACCGAGATCCGGCCGTCGGCGTTCAGGGCGGCCGCCGGGTTTCCGGCGACCCCGTGGGGCACGATCTCCATGGCGGCCGACCAGTCCCCGGTGTTGACGACCTGCTGGCGGTACAGCCGGAGGCTGCCGTCGGCACCGCGCCAGAAGACGTGGACGCGGCCGTCCGCGCCCCGCACGGCGGCCGGGGCACCGGCGACGCTGCCTGCCGTGCCGGGCGCGGTGTCCCAGCTCCCGTTCTCGGCCCAGGTCCCGTCGCGCTGCGAGGCCCTGCCGGCCAGGGCGTTGTCGGGGGTCCGGATGAACATGTGCAGACGGCCGTCGGCGTGGGACGCCAGGGCGGGGTGGCCGATAAGGCCTTGGGCGGGGCCGATGGACACGCTCTGCGAGGCCCAATTGAGGCCGGAGGCGGTGGGGGGCGGCACGACTCTCCTTCAGGCGCACACTGCGATACCGACAAAGCTGTTCACGAAGTCGCTCACGGTCACTGCTGTATGGCGACCCATGTGGCGTGGTCCGACCCGCGCGCCAGCACGGCGACCCGGTTGTCGGAGGTCGTGGTCGTGACCGGGTGGTAGCCGGCGAAGCCGGTGAGGTTGAGGGACTCGAAGGAGGTGAAGTCCGAGCCGTTGACCGACTTCTGCCGGGCGACGCAGAGGCTTCTGCCGGAGTCGATGACGAACACCTCCAGCTTCCCGTCCTGGGCGAGGACCGCCCTGGGCGTGGTGGAGACGGACCCCGGAAGGGCTCGGGAGGCGCTCCAGCCGGTGTAGCCCGCGCACTGGACCGCGTGGTGGGCCGTCGTGCCGGACAGCCAGAAGACGCGGACGCGCTGGTTGGCGTCCGTGGTGGCGGACGGGCCGGCCGTCACCCCGGCGTCGGGCGGTGAGACGCGGACGTACGGCCCCCACTCGTCGGTGGCGTCGGCCTCCGTCTGCGTGATGGCGTCCACTTCGCCCGCGGCGTTGGTCACGAAGGCGTGCAGGCGGCCGTCCCCGGCGCGGGCGACGGCGGGGGCCCTTCTGCTCTGGCCCACATTTCCGCGCAGACTCCGCGGCCGGCTCCAGGAGGCGTAGTCCACCCCTTGCTGGTGCACGTGCCACAGGGCGCCGTCGGTGCCGTGGAAGAAGACCGAGATCCGACCGTCGGCGTTCAGGACGGGCGCGGGGTCGCCCTGAACGCCGACGGCCGTCCCGCCCTGGTCACCGGCGGTCTTGGTGACGATCTCCTCCGGCTTGGCCCAGTCGGTGTTGACGGTCTTTTGCGAAAGACACCACAGGCTGCTCTTCGTGTCGCGCCAGAAGATGTGGAGGAGGCCACGGGCGTCCCGCAGAGCGGCCGGGACGCCGTCCACCTGGTTGGAGACGTTGCCGAACTGCTCCCAGCCCGCCCAGCTCCCGTCCCTGTTCTGCCATCGGTGGCCGAGGCCGCCGTTGCTGAACTGGGTGATCGCGTGGATGCGCCCGTCGGCTTGGGGCGATGCGCAGGGGGCGTTCGTAGTGGTGCCGGAGAGGCTGATGGGACTGTTCGGCCAGGCAAGGCCGGGCGTGGTGGTGGGTGGCACGCTAACCCCCTGCGGAAACGGTGCGCACTGCGATGATTACACAGTGTAGCGGCCTCGGTGACGGAGCGCTACGACGTCCACTGCTGCGTCCGGAACGAGGCGCGGCTGTCGCTCCCGTGCTCCCGGAGGGCCACCGTGACGCGGTTGTCCTGGACCCTGGCCGGAGCCGGGGTGCCCGTGTAGCCGCCGCCCAGGCTCTCGGGGCCGGCGAAGTCGTCCGCGTTGGGCCGCTTCTGCGAGGCGATCCACAGCCGGCGGTCCGTGCCGACCAGGAACACCTCGAGCCGCCCGTCCAGCGCGAGGACCGCCGCCGGTGTTTCCTGGGTGTTCCCCGGCAGGGCCCGCGGGGCGGTCCAGCCCGCGTACCCCGGGCCCTGGACCGCGTGCCACCCCGTCGTGCCCACCCGCCAGAAGACCCGGACGCGCTGATCCGCGTCGGTGGTGGCGAACGGCCTTACGGCCACCGTGGTCCCGGGCGCCGACACGCGCGCGTACCCGTCCCAGCTGTCACCCGAGGGGTCCGCCGGGTCCTGCGCGATCACCCGCAGCTCGTCGGCCGCGTCGTGTGTGAACACATGCAGCCTCCCGTCTCCGCCCCGGGCGGCGGCGGGGGCCGACGTGGCGCTCCCGCCGGCGTCCCCGCCCAGGCTCCGGGGTTCGGCCCATGCCGCGGCGTCCGCCCGCTCCTGCCGCACGAGCCACAGGGCACGGTCGGTGCCGTGGAAGAAGACGCAGGCCCTGCCGTCCGCGCCGAGCGCGACCGCGGGGTCGCTCGCCACCTGTGAGGCGAGCCGTTCCGGCGCACCCCAGCCGTCGGTGTTGAGCGCCGTCTGGCGCACGCCCCACAGGCCGTCGTCCCGGCTGCGCCAGAAGACGCCGATGATCCCGTCGGAACCGCGCAGGGCGGTGGGAACGCCGTCAATGGTGGTGGGGCCGAGGGCGAACTTGCTCCAAGGGGCCCATGAGTCGTCCCGCCGTCGGAGCCGCCCGTAGAAGTCGTTCGGGTAACTGCTGCGGACGAACACCCACAGACAACCGTCGGCCTGCGGTGCCGCCCCGAACTCACTGCAGTTGTTCTTGCCGAGGTCGTATCCCGACGACCATGCGAGGCCCGGGGTGGTGGACGACGGCACGAAAGCCCCCTGAAGTGCGGAACGGAGTGCGACGATCACCGACAGTATGTGCCGCCTGGGCCCCCGGCCGCCGGGAGAAACGGCGGCGGAACCTTCGCGCCTCCCATGGCATCTTGAACGGACGAGAGGCTCTCACTCACGCAGGGCCGGGGCCCGCCGGGCCCGCGATCCGGAAACGAGAGCCCGATGAGTCTGACGGGTACGCCCTTCTTCCTGACCACGATCGTCCTGGTCGTGGTGGCCCTGGTGCTGCCGCTCGCGCTGTGGAGCCGGATCGGCGGCCCGAAGGTCGTACGCCTGGTCACGCGGTTGTTCATGATCCTCTTCGCGCAGGTGACCGCGATCGTCATGGTCTTCGTGATCGTCAACAACTCCAACGCGCTCTTCGACAACTGGGACGACCTGCTCGGCACCGGCGACCACGTGACCGAGGCGGCCGACCTCGGGCCGGACGGCACCGGCGGCAAGTCGCTGGACCGCGAGCCGAAGGTGCTGCAGACGTTCAAGCCCGCCTCGGACGGGCGGATGGGGCCCGGAGTCCGCGAGACACAGCTCAAGGGCCGGATATCGGGAGTGGAGGGCGAGGTCTACGTCTGGCTGCCGCCGCAGTACGACGACCCGGCGTACAAGGACAAGAAGTTCCCGGTGGTCGAGGTGCTGCCCGGCTTCCCCGGCTCGGCGAAGGCGTGGTTCGGCAGCCTGAACGTCAACACCCAGCTCAAGCCGCTGATGGCCAAGGGCGAGGTGGCCCCCTTCATCATCGTCGCGCCGCGCACGACCCTCCTCGGGAACGTCGACACGGGCTGCGCCAACATCCCCGGCAAGGTCAACGCCGACACCTGGCTGAGCGTCGACGTCCGCAAGATGGTCGTCGACAACTTCCGGGCGGAGGAGAAGGCCGACGGCTGGGCCGTCGCCGGCTACTCGGCCGGTGCGCACTGCGCGGCGAAGCTGGCCGTCGCGCACCCCGACCGCTACCGGGCCGGGGTGAGCCTGTCCGGCTACAACGACCCGATCGGCGAGCCCGCCTCGCTCACCGCGAAGACCCCCGAGCTGCGCGAGGCGAACAACCCCTGGAAGATGCTCCAGCGCGCCAAGACCCCGCCGCGCGTCGCGCTGTTCATCTCCGGTGCGGAGGGCGACGGCTACCAGGGCGGGCTGGCGATCAAGAAGTCGGCGAAGGCGCCGACGACCGTCCATGTGTCGATGATCCCCGCGGGCGCGGGCGGGCACGGCACGGCGGTCTGGAAGCGGCAGGTCCCGGACGTCTTCCGCTGGCTCACCCGGCAGCTCCGGCCGTAGCCCCCGTCAGGCCGGTCTGGCCGCCCCCGCGAACGGCATCTGGTCGACGGGGGCGACCCGCACCGGCGCCCCGGGGTGCGGGGCGTGGATCATCTTCCCGCCGCCGATGTACAGGCCGACGTGACTGACGCCCGAGTAGAAGAAGACCAGGTCGCCGGGGGCCAGCTGGGACCGTCCGATCCGCCGCCCGGCGTTGATCTGCGTATAGGTCGTACGCGGCAGCGACACCCCCGCCGACCGCCAGGCCGCCTGCGTCAGCCCCGAGCAGTCGAACCCGGCCGGGCCCGTCGCCCCCCACACGTACGGCTTGCCGAGCGCGGAGTACGCGAAGGCCACGGCCCGTGCGGCGCGCTCCGTCGGGGCCTGCGCGCCGGCGTGGGAGACCGACCGGCCCGCCCGCCCCAGGGGCGCCGTGCTCGCGGCGGCGCCCCGCTCGGCTTCGCCCGCCGGGGCGTCTGCCGCTGCGCCGCCGCCCTGGAACTCCGCGCGCTCCTCGGCCGTGAGCCGGTTCAGGAGCCGCCGGGCGTCGTCGAGCTTCGCCTCGACGGTCCGCTTGTGCCGGGCCAGCGCGGCCTGTTCGTCCTTGAGCTCGGCGAGCCGGGCCGCCGCGGTGGTGCGGACCTGCTCCACGCCCCGCAGCTCGCTCCGCACCCGGGTGAGGGCGACGGCCTGCAGGCTGCCCGCGCGGTCGGCCAGCGACGCCCGTTCCAGATACCGGTCCGGCGAGGAGGACAGCAGGAGCCGCACGGCGGGCGGGAGGCCGCCTTCGCGGTACTGGGCGGTGGCGAAGGACCCCAGGGCGTTGCGGGCGGCGGTGAGCCGCTCGGTCCTGCGGGCCGCCTCGTCCTGCAGCCCGTCCAGCGCCGACCGGGCCCGGTCGGCCTTCTCCCGCACGCCGTTGTACCGCTCGGTGGCCACCTCGGCCTCCCGGTAGTACTGGCCGACCCGCGCCTTGACCTGGTCCTTGGTGGGAGGTGGCGTGGCGTTGCCGGTGCCGTCGAGCGCGGTCGCGGTGGCGACGCCTGCGAGGGCGAGGGTGGCCGCCGTCCGGGCGGTGTTCCCGGCCAGCGGGTACTGCTTGGGCTTGCGGTGCGACGCCACGTCGGTCGTCACTCCCTTCCGGAGCCTTGCGATGCGGTGTTCCGGACGACGGTGGTCCGCGCGAGGGGGGAGAGTGAGCGGACCACCGCCGTCTGGAGGAGGACGCTAAACCGCGGGGTCACGTGGATACGGGCTTGACCGGTAATGCCCGGAATCAGCTATTCAGTGACCGTCGGTGACCGCGCGGCTCGGGCCCGTACGGAGGGAAGCGGCCAGCGTGTGACCGATGTGGCGATAGCGCCCTACCTGGCTGCGGTCGGGTGCTATGGCCCCGGCTAGGGTCGGTCACCATGGACGTACTGATTCACGCCTTCGTCGGCCTGCACATCATCGGCATCGCCGCCCTGCTCGGTGGCTTCATGACCCAGATGAAGGCCATGGGCAAGGGCGAGGCCCGCATGGTCCCGGCGATGCTGCACGGCGCGCTGACCATGCTGGTCACCGGTGTCGCGCTGGTCGGCCTCAACCAGGCCGACGACAACACCGTCAACACCGTCAAGATCGGCGTGAAGCTGGCGCTGCTGATCGTGATCCTCGGCCTGGTCTACGTCAAGCGCGACGACGAGAAGGTCCCGGCCGCCGCCTTCGGCACGGTGGGCGCGCTGACCACGGCGAACGTCTTCGTCGCCGTGCTCTGGACGTAGCGACCGCGCTCGTCCTGGGCGGGCGCGGGCGACGGCGCCGGGCCCCTCTCCGTCCCCGCCGTCGTCCCCGCGGACGGAGCGGACGTAGACGTAGGTCACAGCCCCGGGGGCGTCCGGCTCGGCCGAAGCGGGACCGGCTGTCAGTGGGGCGGCCTAGACTCGGGAGGCGATGAGCAGCCTCTTTGACGACAGCTTCCTGGCGGACCTCGGCCCCTCGGGCGAGGAGCACCCACCGCCCCCGGAGGAAGCGGCCCCGGAGCCGGTGCCGCACGACCTCTTCGGGGGCGCTTTCGACGCTCCCGTCCCCCGCGACGCGTATTACCGCGACGGGGCGGCCCGGCCTGTCGTGGACCCGGTCGCCCTGCTGGAGGGGATGAACGACCAGCAGCGTGCCGCCGTGGTGCACACCGGCTCGCCGCTGCTGATCGTCGCGGGTGCCGGGTCCGGCAAGACCCGGGTGCTCACGCACCGCATCGCCCATCTCCTGGGCTCCCGCCACGTCCACCCGGGGCAGATCCTCGCGATCACCTTCACCAACAAGGCCGCGGGCGAGATGAAGGAGCGCGTCGAGGAGCTCGTGGGCCCGCGCGCCAACGCCATGTGGGTCATGACCTTCCACAGTGCGTGCGTGCGGATCCTGCGCCGGGAGAGCAAGAAGCTGGGCTTCACGTCCTCCTTCTCGATCTACGACGCGGCCGACTCGAAGCGCCTCATGGCGCTCGTCTGCCGCGATCTGGACCTCGACCCGAAGAAGTTCCCGCCGAAGTCGTTCAGCGCGAAGATCTCGAACCTGAAGAACGAGCTGATCGACGAGGAGGACTTCGCCGCGCAGGCGGCGGACGGCTTCGAGAAGACGCTCGCCGAGGCGTACGCGATGTACCAGTCGCGGCTCCGCGAGGCCAACGCCCTCGACTTCGACGACATCATCATGACCACCGTCCACCTCCTCCAGGCGTTCCCGGACGTGGCCGACCACTACCGCCGCCGCTTCCGGCACGTGCTGGTCGACGAGTACCAGGACACCAACCACGCGCAGTACACCCTGGTGCGCGAGCTGGTGGGCACCGCGGAGAACGCCCCCGAGGAGGGTGTCGCCGAGCTGTGCGTCGTGGGTGACGCCGACCAGTCGATCTACGCCTTCCGCGGCGCCACGATCCGCAACATCCTCCAGTTCGAGGAGGACTACGCGGACGCCACCACGATCCTGCTGGAGCAGAACTACCGCTCCACACAGACGATCCTCTCCGCGGCGAACGCGGTGATCGAGCGGAACCAGAACCGCCGCCCGAAGAATCTGTGGACCGAGGCCGGGGCCGGCGCGACCATCACCGGCTACGTGGCCGACACCGAGCACGACGAGGCGCAGTTCGTCGCCGACGAGATCGACCGGCTGACGGACGCCGGGGACGCCAAGGCCGGGGACGTCGCCGTCTTCTACCGGACCAACGCCCAGTCCCGTGTCTTCGAAGAGATCTTCATCCGCGTCGGACTGCCCTACAAGGTCGTCGGCGGCGTGCGCTTCTACGAGCGCAAGGAGGTCCGCGATGTGCTGGCCTACCTGCGGGTGCTCGCCAACCCCGAGGACACCGTGCCGCTGCGCCGCATCCTCAATGTGCCCAAGCGGGGCATCGGGGACCGCGCCGAGGCCATGATCGACGCACTGTCGCTGCGCGAGAAGATCAGCTTCGCGCAGGCGCTGCGGCGGGTGGACGAGGCGTACGGCATGGCCGCCCGCTCGTCCAACGCGGTCAAGCGCTTCAACGTCCTGATGGAGGAGCTGCGCACGATCGTGGAGTCCGGGGCCGGTCCCGCGACCGTGCTGGAGGCGGTCCTGGAGCGCACGGGCTATCTCGCCGAGCTCCAGGCGTCCACCGACCCGCAGGACGAGACCCGCATCGAGAATCTCCAGGAGCTGGCCGCCGTGGCCCTGGAGTTCGAACAGGAGCGGTCCGTCGAGGGCGCCGAGAGCCCCGGCACGCTGGCGGAGTTCCTGGAGAAGGTCGCGCTGGTCGCCGACTCGGACCAGATCCCCGACGAGGACACCGAGGGCACCGGCGTCATCACGCTGATGACCCTGCACACGGCGAAGGGCCTGGAGTTCCCCTGCGTCTTCCTCACCGGCATGGAGGACGGCGTCTTCCCGCACATGCGGGCCCTCGGCCAGACCAAGGAGCTGGAGGAGGAGCGGCGGCTGGCCTACGTCGGCATCACGCGGGCGCGCGAGCGGCTGTATCTGACCCGGGCGAGCATGCGCAGCGCGTGGGGCCAGCCCGCGTACAACCCGCCGTCGCGCTTCCTGGAGGAGATCCCCGAGCAGTACGTGCAGTGGCGCCGCACCGGCCCGGCGACACCGTCGGCGTCGATGGGCGCGGTCTCCGGTCTGACGTCCGGGTTCTCGTCCTCGCGCGGTGGTGGCACCAAGGCGGGCCCGAGCGGTTTCGCGACGCGGCGCACCAAGGACCGGCCGGTGGTGGCCCTCACCATCGGGGACCGGGTCACGCACGATTCGTTCGGGCTCGGCACGGTCGTCGGTGTGAAGGGCAGCGGTGACAACGCCGAGGCGACGGTCGACTTCGGCGAGGAGAAGCCGAAGCGGCTCCTGCTGCGCTACGCACCGGTCGAGAAGCTCTAGCCCGGACTCCGGTCCGGAGGGGCAAGCGATGCCGGGGCCCGTACGTGCGTACGGGCCCCTTGATCGATCGACGGAAATCGGTCGGCCGGCCGGGCGTGTCGGTTGCGCCGGACGGGGCATCGCGCCTATGTCGGGTCGAGGCCCTGGCCGCGCAGCCACGGCAGGGGGTCGACGGCGGAGCCGCCCGGCCGTACCTCGAAGTGCAGGTGCGGTCCGGTGGAGTTGCCGGAGCTGCCGGAGTAGGCGATGACGTCCCCGGCCTTGACCGGGCCGGACCGCAGCTTGGTACTGCTCAGGTGGCAGTACCAGGTCTCGACGCCCTCGGGCGAGGTCACTATGGCCATGTTTCCGTAGGCCACGTTGTACTGCGTGCGGACGGTGCCGTCGGTGGCGGCCATGACGGGGGTGCCGTAGCCGACCGGGAAGTCGATGCCGGTGTGCGTCGACATCCAGTTGATGCCCGCCTGGCCGTAGTAGGCGCTGAGGCCGTGCTGGGCGACGGGCAGTGCGAACTTCGGCCGCTCGGCCTCCTTGCGGGCCGCCTCCTCCGCCTTGCGCTTGCGCTCTTCCTCCTGGCGCGCCTTGAGGTCGATGCGCTCCTGGGTGCGGCTGGCGCGGCTGGCGAAGTCGTCGGCGCCCTTGCTGAGGCTCGCGAGCTGGGTGTCCAGCTTGCTGTTGGCCATGGCGGGCTTTATGGCCGAGGGATCCGGGGCGGTGGCCGCCTGGGTCTGCTTGGTGTCGCTCTGTCCGCCGGTGGAGACGGAGGCGGCGGCGATGCCGGCGACGCCCATGACGGCGACCGAGGGCACGGCGACGGTCAGCAGCGCCTTGCGGCGCGGGCGGTAACCGGCCTTGGCGGGCGCGCCCTTGCGGCGGCTGCGGCCCTGGCCGCTGCGCGTCTCCCCGGGTGCGTCCTGTGGCTCGTCCCGGCGCGGCGGTGCGGTCACCGCTTCCATGGTCCGGGTCTCGGCGTCGGCGACGACGCGCGGCCCGGGCTCCGTGCCCGCCGTGCTGTCGGGGCCGGAGTCGAAGCCGCTGTCGAAACCGGCGTCGAAGCCGGTGTCGGGACCCGGCGCGTTCAGCTCCGCGAGACCGAGATCGGTCATGACGGTCGCGTCGTGCGGGGTCTCGTGCGGCGGTTGGTGCGGGGCCTCGTGGCCGTGGCCGGCGCCGTGCGTGTCGTCAGGTGTCGCGTACGCGCTGGTGTCCCACGTCTGCGTCTGACCGCTCATGTCCCATTGGCCGGAGGTGTCCCAGCCCTGGAACTGCCCGGACGTGTCCCACGTCTGGGTCTGGGGGTGCTCCTGGCCCGGAAACGCCGACTGGGGCTGGAACTGGTCCTGTGTGTGCCCGGCCGTGTCCCACTGGCCCAAGGTGTCGTACGAGCTGCCCGCACCCCAGGCGTTCGCGTCCCACTGGCCGGTCGTGGTGGTGTCCCACTGCCCGGTCTGCTGCGCGGTGACGGCGCTGAAGTCCCAGGTCTGGGTCTGGCCCGTGACTCCCCACTGACTGGTGGTGTCCCATTGGCCTGTGGTGTCCCACTGCCCGGTGTCATAGCCGCCATAGGGGGCATAACCCTGCTGGGTGCCCTGCTGCTCATACGCCGGGTAATGCCCGTAGGCATCGGGAGTGGGAACGGTCGGGGTTGGGCCCGCCGACGGGTGACGGTCGTTCACCACCACTTCCATTTCGCCTCGGCAGCAGGTGAATTAGCGGCGACTGTACCCGGCGGTACGGGACGGCGACAATCTTCGTCACGTTTCGATCCCTCGGGGTCCGGGCATTTGGCCGCCTTTCGGTGGACTGAACCCCGAGTAATAGGTTTGGCGTTCGATATATGTTCGAAATGATGGCCGATTGAGCGAGGAAACACCCGGCCGGCCGGGTGGACCGGGTCAGGCGACCGAGGATGTTCCCGTCGCGTCGGCCACCGCTTCCTCGGCGGCCAGCGCCTGCCGGATGCCGGCCGCGATCGCCCAGTGGACCGGCAGTGCGAGATGACCGACGCCGCTCACCCGGACATTGCGCGCCGACAGATCCGGGTGATCGATTCGGGCCGTCTCCACGGGGACCATGATTTGGTCCAGGTCGCTCCAGAAGGCGATGAATTGCGTACCGCAATCGGGGGCGGGCCGGGACAACTCCGCGATGACCTCCGAATCGGGACGCATCTGCCGCACGAGCGGGTGCGCGGACATCAGGGGTGCCACGGTCGTGCCGCGGTGCGGGGTGCCGAGCGTGACGAGGGTGCGGACCCGGGTGTCCCCGCCGAGTCGCTGGACGTAGTAACGGGCGATCAGCCCGCCGAGGCTGTGCCCCACGATGTCGATCCGCTCCTGGTCCGTGCGCCCGCAGATCTCCTCGACATGCCCTCCGAGCACCGCGGCCGCCGTGCGGAGGTCACCGGTCAGCGGCGAGTAGTTGAGGGAGGAGACCTGGGACCAGCCGTGCCGCCGCAGCGAACGGCGCAGCAGGACGAAGACCGAGCGGTTGTCGATGAAGCCGTGCAGGAGGAGCACTGGTGGGTGGTGCGGCTCGGCGGGTGCGGGTGCGGTCGCTGGTGCCGGTGGGGCTGGTGCGGGGGGAGGGGGCGGGGGCGCGGTCGGGACGGGCAGGGGAGGCGGGCGGCGCTCCTGCGTCAGGCCGGTCGGATAGAGCAGCAGATGACCCGCGAGGATCAACAGCTCCCACACCGTGGACCGCACCAGCGCCGCCGAAGGGCGAACGAGGGTGGGGAAGGAAAAGGGCAGGGCCCCCATGGCCGACCTCCTGAACTGCGCACAGCAGGCGGCTCCGTCCCCCGTGTGCACTCCTGGCGGCTGCGCGGCGCCGCTCGTCGCACCGCCCGCCGTGCGGCCGGGCGGGGCGGGTGCCACTGCGACCGCACCGCGGCTACCGTCGCGACCACCGCGCCCGCCTCCTCGGCGATCCGTGCGGCCGGACGGCCCACCGGACGCGGAGGCGCGGGCGCGGTGCGTAGCGGACGTGTCGAACGTTTTGTCCCACGTGTGATTTCCCCCTCCCTCTCCTCCGTGAAACGGCGGGTTGCGGGATGCTGGCGATAACGTTCGTTCACTTACCCGGCCTCCGGGCCCGGGACCTCGGCCGGTGACGGCAGTCGTAGATGGAGGCAGTGATGGGAGTGACCGGTCCGATCCGCGTAGTGGTGGCCAAGCCGGGGCTCGACGGCCACGATCGCGGCGCCAAGGTCATCGCGCGTGCGCTGCGCGACGCCGGCATGGAGGTCATCTACACCGGGCTGCACCAGACGCCCGAGCAGATCGTCGACACCGCGATCCAGGAGGACGCCGACGCGATCGGCCTGTCCATCCTCTCCGGCGCGCACAACACGCTGTTCGCGAAGGTGATCGAGCTGCTGCGGGAACGCGAGGCGGAGGACATCAAGGTCTTCGGCGGCGGCATCATCCCGGAGGCGGACATCGCCCCGCTCAAGGCGCAGGGGGTCGCGGAGATCTTCACCCCCGGCGCGACCACGACGTCGATCGTGGAGTGGGTCAACGCGAACGTCCGCCAGCCGGCGTGATCGCCGGGCGCCGTGCCGAAGCGGAGCCTGTGGTGTCGTCCTGCGCGTCACCCGGGCGGCGCCCGGCGGGGGGCGGGCGCACAAGCCCGCTACCCCGCGAGCTCCGCTCGCATCGTGGCGCGTAGCCGCAGCGTGCCGACGAGGCGTTGGAAGGCCTCGGCCCAGTAGCCGACGGCGCCGGGGGCGCCCGTGCCGTCCTCGGGATCGTCGGGGAGGGCGGTGAGGACCTCCAGGCGATCGGCTTCGGCCGGGTCGAGGCAGCGCTCGGCCAGGCCCATCACGCCGCTGAAGCTCCACGGGTAGCTGCCCGCGTCCCGGGCGATGTCGAGGGCGTCGACGACGGCCCTTCCCAGCGGCTCCGCCCATGGCACCGTGCAGACCCCGAGCAGCCGGAACGCCTCCGAGAGCCCGTGGGTGGCGATGAACTCCGCCACCCACTCCGCCCGTTCCGCCGCCGGCAGCGCGGACAGCAGCTTCGCCGGGTCCCGCCACGAGGAGCCCTCGGTGGCGGGCGGTGATGTCGCCGGGCCGAGCAGCGCCCGCGACCACGCCCCGTCCCGCTGCCGGACCGCAGCCCGGCACCACGCGGCGTGCAGGTCCGGCTGCCAGCCGTCGGCGACGGGCAGCGCGACGGCCTCGGCCGCGCTCGTGACCCCGAACCGCTCGCACCAGGTGTGCAGCGGTGTCGCCTCCACCAGCTGGCTCAGCCACCACGACCGCTCGCCCCGCCCCGACGGCGGTTTGGCGACGATGCCGTCCCGCTGCATGCCGCTGTCGCACTCGTGCGGGGCCTCGACGGCGATGCGCGGCGCGGCCGCTCCCGTGCGGTCGAGGCCGACGCAGGAGCGGGCCCGCTCGGCCATCCGGGCCGCGAGCGCGGAGCCGGGGAGCGCGGACAGCAGCTCGGCCGCGGTGGCCCGCACATTGCGGCTGCGGTCGGACAGGGCCTGTTCGAGGAAGGGTTCGTCGGCGAGGGACAGTTCCTCGCGCAGGGAGTCCAGGAACATCAGCCGGTCCTCTGCCCGCTCCGTCGGCCATGTCGTGGCGAGCAGCTCCCGCGCACCGGCCGGATCGCGGCGCCGGACGGACGACAGGAGGGCGACCCGCTCGGAGAACAGCCCCTCCTGCCACACCCGTTGCGCCGCTCCCACGTCGGCGGCGTGTGTGCCGGGTGCGGGCGCCGGGCCGCCGCGCAGCGCGTACTTCCACTGGGGGTTGAGCCGGGCCAGCCACAGGGCGCGGGGCCCGGCCAGGGCGAGCGCCTGCGGCCGCAGGTCCGAGCGGGCCCGGGCCGCTTCGAGCAGGGCGGGCAGCAGCGCGGCGGGCGCCCGGTATCCGTGGCCGTTGGCGGCGGCCAGCCACTGGGGCAACAATTCGACGAGATCGGGTGCGGAGCCGCGCCGTCCGGCACCGCCGCCGGGTCCGGCCCGGTCGGCGAGCAGCAGCTCCAGCCGCCGCCGTGCGGCGGGCGGCAGCGACGGCCGCGGGTCCTCGGGCGCGGCCTCGGGGAGCTCCCTGGCGGCGACCGGCAACAGCCCGGCGCGCCGCTGCACGGTCCGCAGCGCTGCGGCGTCCAGCAGCGCCGCGGCGGCGTCCTGCCCGGGGCGCGGCCGAGTGGGCGGGGTGCGCCGCTCGGTGCCGAGCAGGGCCGCGGTGACGAGCTCGTCCCAGGTGCTGATCATGAGCTTGCCCTTCCTGTGGAATGTGGCCTGGAATGCCGCCGACCGCCGGGTCGTCCGGTCGGGTGGGGCGTCGTCAGAGCGCGACCGGCTCCGGCGCCCAGGTGGTCAGGGGAGTGAAGCCCCGGTGGCCGCATTCGCCGAAGACCGTCACCGGGGAGCCGCCGGATATCGCCGCGAGCCGCCACAGGCCCGTGCGGTCGGCGCACCGGGGGTCGACAGGCAGCGCCGTGCCGCCGTGCGCGTCGGCCAACTGCCAGCCCTGCTCCGGGCCCGGGACCGGGGTCACGACCGAGAGGATCGTGGGCCACGCCTCCAGCCACGGGTCGTCCCGCAGGGCCTCGCCGTAGGTGCGGAGGGCCGCCGCGGCATCGCCGCCCGCCGGTGGCAAGGGGCTGGGGGTGGGCGCCGCGTGGCGGGTGCCCAGCACGGCACGCAAGGGCCGTGCGGCCGGGTAGTACGCGATGTCCGCGTCCAGGGCGAGCCCGGTGGGCAGGGACAGCTCGGGCGCCCGTCCGCCCGCTCCGTAGGACAGGAGCAGGGCCGTCCGGCCCGTGGACCGGCCGTGGAGCCAGATCTTGCGGGTGATCAACCGACCGTCGTCACTGTCCTGTTGGGCCAGGACGAGCCAGAGATCGCGGACGGGGGTGGCGGTCGCCAGCAGGGCCGCCGCGTCCGAGGTGATGCCGACCCGGGTGCGCACCGTCGCGGCCAGCGCCTCGGGCAGCCGGTCGAGACGCAGATAGCCCTGATTGAGGGTGTGCAGCAAGGCGCACTCCTCCAGCAACCGCGCCGCCCGGTCCGCGCCGGAGCCGGTCACGGACGCCAACTCCCGGACCCGCGCGGCCAGTCCCGGGGCCTGGGCGTCGACCATGCGGGCCGCCGTCTCCTCCCACGGCCCGTACGAGCCGCCGTCGGCGGCGGCGAGGCCGCCGCGCAGCAGATCGGTGAGCCGCTGCTCCAACTCCGTGGCCCCGGCGGCGATCCGCTGCGCGCGGCGCTCCGAGCGGCGGCGGGCCGCGTCGGTGTCCACGGCCGCCGGGCCGTCGGCCGGTGGCTGTGGCTCGGCGGCACGCTCCGCGCGCTGCCGCCGCCGCTCCAGCCACTCCCCGGCCCAGCCGGGCGGCTCGGCGCCCGAGGCGGGGACGGCGTCCTCGCCCTCCGTCCACAGCAACAGCAGGCCCAGGGCGTGCTTGCACGGGAACTTGCGGCTCGGGCACGAGCAGTGGAAGCCGGGCCCCCCGCCGTGCCCGGACAGGTCGACGACCGTCCGGTACGGCTTGCTCCCACTGCCCGCGCACTCCCCCCAGACCGCGCCGCCCCCCTCCGTGCGCGCCCCCGCGGCCGACCACGGGCCGGGCGCCGCGAGCTTGGCGCCCGCCTTGCGTGATGCGGCGTCAGGAGCCAGCGCGAGCACCTGTTCCGCCGTCCAGCGTTCCCCCTGCCAATTCATGACCACGAAGCTAGGCCCACCCACTGACAATCGCTCTGACCAGCGGATTCCTGCTGCCCAGACCGATTGTCAGTGGGTGGGTGCAAGGTGGTTCACGTATCCCGGAAGCGCACGACGAGGGGGACTTGTGACCGTGCCCGGAATTGAGACCGAAGCCCTGCGACCGCACGCGGAGGACGCCTTCGCCGAGGAGTTGAGGGCCCTGGCGGCGGCCGATGACCGGCCCCGGCCCGAGCGTTGGCGGCTGTCGCCGTGGGCCGTCGCCACGTATCTGCTCGGCGGCACGCTGCCCGACGGCACCGTCATCACACCGAAGTACGTCGGCCCGCGCCGCATCGTCGAGGTCGCCGTCACCACGCTCGCCACCGACCGGGCGCTGCTCCTGCTCGGCGTGCCCGGCACCGCCAAGACCTGGGTGTCCGAGCACCTGGCCGCCGCCGTCAGCGGCGACTCCACCCTCCTCGTCCAAGGCACGGCGGGCACGCCGGAGGAGGCGATCCGCTACGGCTGGAACTACGCCCGGCTCCTCGCCCACGGGCCCAGCCGGGAGGCGCTCGTGCCCAGCCCCGTCATGCGCGCCATGGCCGAGGGCAGGACGGCGCGCGTCGAGGAGCTGACCCGGGTCCCGGCCGACGTGCAGGACACGCTCATCACCATCCTGTCCGAGAAGACCCTGCCGATCCCCGAGTTGGGCCAGGAGGTGCAGGCCGTGCGCGGATTCAATCTGATCGCCACGGCCAACGACCGGGACCGCGGCGTCAATGAACTCTCCAGCGCGCTGCGCCGCCGCTTCAACACCGTCGTCCTGCCGCTGCCCGCCACCGCCGACGCCGAGGTCGACATCGTCGCCCGCCGCGTCGACCAGATCGGCCGCTCGCTCGACCTGCCCGCGGGCCCCGAGGGGCTCGACGAGATCCGGCGGGTCGTCACCGTCTTCCGCGAGCTGCGCGACGGGGTCACCACCGACGGCCGTACGAAGCTCAAGTCGCCCTCGGGCACGCTCTCCACCGCCGAGGCCATCTCCGTCGTCACCGGGGGCCTGGCGCTCGCCGCGCACTTCGGTGACGGCGTGCTGCGCGCGGGCGACGTGGCGGCCGGGATCCTCGGCGCGGTCGTCCGCGACCCGGCGGCGGACCGGCTCGTCTGGCAGGAGTACCTGGAGGCGGTCGTCCGCGAGCGGGACGGCTGGAAGGACTTCTACCGCGCGTGCCGTGAGGTCTCCGTATGAGCGGGACCGCCCCGGCGCTGCTGGGCGTGCGCCATCACGGCCCGGGCTCCGCGCGGTCCGTGCTGGCGGCGCTCGACCAGTGCGCGCCGAGCGCGGTGCTCATCGAGGGCCCGCCCGAGGCGGACGCGATCGTGCACCTGGCGGCCGACCCCGGGATGCGCCCGCCGGTCGCGCTGCTCGCCCACGCCACGGACGACCCGGGACGGGCCGCGTTCTGGCCGTTCGCCGACTTCTCCCCGGAGTGGGTGGCCATCCGGTGGGCCCTGGCCCACGACGTGCCGGTCCGCTTCATCGACCTGCCCGCCGCGCATTCGCTCGCGCTGAACCGTGCGGGCGGGGGCCCTTCGCCGGTGCCCGCCGACGACGCTCCGGGCTCCCCGGACGATCTCCCCGTACCCTGCCCGGCGCCCCGCCTCGATCCGCTGGCCGCGCTCGCCGCGGCCGCCGGGTACGACGACGCGGAGCTGTGGTGGGAGGACGCCGTCGAGCACCGCCGCGACGGGGGCCCGTCAGGATGCGACGCCCTCGCGCCCTTCCAGGCCATCGCCGAGGCCATGGGCGAGCTGCGTGCCACCTTCGGCGACAGCGGGTGCGACGGCGGGTCCGACGGCGACAGTGGCTGCGACGGCGGGTGCGACGGTGGCAGCGACGCCGCGCGCGAGGCGCACATGCGGCTCAAGCTGCGCGAAGCCCGCCGCGAGTTCGGGGACCGGATCGCCGTCGTCTGCGGGGCCTGGCACGTGCCGGCCCTCACCGAGAAGCGGACCGTCGCGGCCGACCGGCAGGCCCTCAAGGGGCTGCCGAAGGTCAAGCCGCAGCTCAGCTGGGTGCCATGGACCAGCCGCCGGCTCTCCCGCCACAGCGGATACGGGGCGGGTATCGCCTCACCCGGTTGGTACAGCCATCTCTTCCATGCCCCGGACCGGCCCGTCGAGCGGTGGATGACCACCGTGGCCCGGCTGCTGCGCGAGGAGGACCACCCCGTCTCCTCGGCCCACGTCATCGAGGCCGTCCGGCTCGCCGGCACCCTCGCCGCCATGCGGGGCCGCCCCCTGGCCGGGCTCACCGAGACCACCGACGCGGTCCGGGCGGTGATGTGCGACGGCTCGGACGTCCCCCTCGCGCTCGTACGGGACCGGCTCGTCGTCGGTGACGTGCTCGGCGAGGTCCCCGAATCGGCGCCGGCCACCCCCCTCCAGCGCGACCTGTCCCGCCTTCAGCGCACCCTGCGCCTCAAACCCGAGGGCCGGGAGCGGGAGTGGGAGCTCGATCTGCGCAAGGACACCGACGCCGCGCGCAGCCGGTTGCTGCACAGGCTGCGGCTGCTCGGCGTCGACTGGGGCGAACCGCTGCGTTCGTGCGGCGGGCTGGGCACCTTCCGTGAGACATGGCGGCTCCAATGGGAGCCGGAGCTGTCCGTACGGGTCGCCGAGGCGGGTGTGTGGGGCACGACCGTGGTCGGCGCGGCCACCGCCAAGGCCGAGTCCGAGGCCGTCGCGTCCTCGGCCCTCGCCGAGGTCACCACCCTCGCCGAGCGCTGCCTGCTGGCCGACCTCCCCGACGCCCTCCCCGTCGTGATGCGCGTCCTCGCCGACCGCGCCGCCCTCGACGCGGACGTGGCTCACCTGGCGCAGGCCCTGCCCGCGCTGGTCCGTTCCGTGCGCTACGGCGACGTCCGCCGCACCGACACCGCCGCCCTCGGCGACGTGGCCACCGGCCTCGCGGAGCGTGTCTTCGTCGGCCTCCCGGCGGCCTGTGCCGGGCTCGACACGGACGCGGCGGAGGAGATGCGGGGCCATCTGGACGCCGTGCACCGGTCCGTGGCCCTCCTGGCGGAAGCGGCCCCGGCCGACCGCACCGACGACCCCACCACGGCGAACGACCCCACCCCGGCGAACGACCCCACCGAGCCCGACTCGTCCGGCCTGCGGGGGCGCTGGGCCGGTGTGCTCGGGGTGCTCGCAGAGCGGGAGGGGCTGCCCGGGGTGATCCGGGGGCGGGCGGCGCGACTCCTGCTGGACGACGGGCGGCTCGCCGAGGACCGGGCGGCCAGGCTGATGGGCCTCGCCCTCTCGGTCGGCACCGCACCGGCGGAGGCGGCGGCCTGGATCGAGGGATTCGTCGGCAGCGGCGGTTCCGGCGGCATGCTGCTGATCCACGACGAGCGGCTGCTCGCCCTCGTCGACGACTGGCTCGTCGGGGTGCCGGCCGAGGCGTTCACGGACGTCCTGCCCCTGCTGCGCCGCACCTTCTCCGCGTACGACGCGAGTGTGCGCCGCACGCTGGGCGAGCTCGTCCGCAGGGGCGGCACGTCCGACGGCACGGCGGCCCGGGGCGCGGGCGGCGCCCCCGGCTTCGGCCCGGACCTCGACCCCGAGCGGGCGGCGGCCGTGCTGCCGACGATGCGTCTGCTGCTGGGGCCGGCGACAGGAGAGGACCCGGGCGGGGACACGGGGACGGGCAGGGACATCGACGCATGGACGCCCGCCATGGCGCGGGCAGGGGGAGCGGGGCAATGACGACGGCGACAACGGCGACGATGGCGGACGGGACGGTCGGGGGACCCGGCGCGAGCCAGGGCACGGATCCCGCCGCCGAGCGGTTGCGGCGGTGGCGGCTCGTGCTCGGCGGGGAGGGCGGCGGCGACGGCACCGGGTGCGCGCTCGGGGGCACCGACGCCGCCATGGACCGCACCTTGGAAGCCCTCTACGGCTCGGGGCCCGGTCCTGGCTCCGGCCAGGGCGCGGGCGGTGGCCGGCGCGCGGCCGGGCTCGGCGGGTCGGCACCGCAGATCGCACGGTGGCTGGGGGACATCCGGACGTATTTCCCGACGTCCGTCGTTCAGGTGATGCAGCGGGACGCCATCGACCGGCTCGGTCTGTCCGCCCTGCTGCTGGAGCCGGAGATGCTCGAAGCCGTCGAGGCGGACGTCCACCTGGTGGGGACGCTCCTGTCCCTCAACAAGGTGATGACCGAGACCACGAAGGAAACGGCGCGGGCCGTCGTCCGCAAGGTCGTCGAGGACCTGGAGAAGCGCCTCACGGCCCGCACCCGGGCCACGCTGGCCGGTGCCCTGGACCGCTCGGCGCGCATCAGCCGCCCCCGCCACCGGGACATCGACTGGGACCGCACCATCCGGGCCAACCTCAAGAACTATCTGCCCGAGTACGGCACCGTCGTGCCGGAGCGCCTGATCGGTTACGGCCGGGCGGCGCGGTCGGTGAAGAAGGAGGTGATCCTCTGCATCGACCAGTCCGGGTCGATGGCCGCCTCCGTCGTCTACGCCTCGGTCTTCGGTGCCGTCCTCGCCTCGATGCGGTCCCTCGACACCCGTCTGGTCGTCTTCGACACCGCTGTCGTGGACCTCACCGACCAGCTGTCCGATCCCGTGGACGTGTTGTTCGGCACCCAGCTCGGCGGTGGCACGGACATCAACCGCGCGCTCGCCTACTGCCAGTCGCGGATCACCCGGCCGGCCGAGACCGTTGTCGTCCTCATCAGTGATCTCTACGAGGGCGGCATCCGGAACGAGATGCTCAAGCGGGTCGCGGCCATGAAGGCGGCGGGGGTCCGGTTCGTCACGCTGCTCGCGCTGTCCGACGAGGGCGCCCCCGCCTATGACCGTGATCACGCGGCGGCACTGGCCGCCCTCGGGGCGCCCGCGTTCGCCTGCACGCCCGATCTCTTCCCGGAGGTCATGGCGGCGGCCCTGGAGAAGAGGCCGCTGCCGGTGCCCGAATCCTTTGCCCCGTACGGCGGATCGGGGGTGGCGGGCTGACGAGGACGCGCGGTGTCGCCGGGCGGAACGCGGCCCCGCCGGGCGGACCGCTGTATACCCATATGAGTACGGGCGCTGTCGCGATCTGTGAGCGTAATCACGGCCCGAGTGTGACCTGCGATTTAGGGACCTCCCTCCCTCGGGGATAACCTGCGAGACGGACATGCCGCGTCAACGGTGAACGTGTGCCGCCCTCGTCAAAGATCGCGTCCTCACGCTGCCTGCGGCACGCCCGCGCAGACAACGAACCGCGATATCCATGGAAAAGGGACTGACGCGCGTGGACCTGTTCGAGTACCAGGCGAGGGACCTCTTCGCCAAGCACGGTGTACCGGTGCTGGCCGGTGAAGTCATCGACACGCCTGAGGCGGCGCGCGAGGCCACCGAGAAGCTGGGCGGCCGTTCGGTCGTCAAGGCGCAGGTGAAGGTCGGCGGCCGCGGCAAGGCCGGCGGCGTGAAGCTGGCTGCCACCCCGGACGAGGCCGTCGCTCGCGCGACGGACATCCTCGGCATGGACATCAAGGGCCACACGGTCCACAAGGTGATGATCGCCGAGACCGCTCCCGAGATCCTCGAGGAGTACTACGTCTCGTACCTCCTCGACCGGACCAACCGCACCTTCCTGGCCATGGCCTCGGTGCAGGGCGGCATGGACATCGAGGAGGTCGCGGAGAAGACCCCCGAGGCCCTCGCGAAGGTCCCGGTCGACTCCAACACCGGTGTGACCATCGAGAAGGCCCGCGAGATCGTCGCCCAGGCGAAGTTCCCGGCCGAGGTGGCCGAGAAGGTCGCCGAGGTCATGGTGACCCTGTGGAAGACCTTCGTCGCCGAGGACGCGCTCCTCGTCGAGGTCAACCCGCTGGCCAAGGTCGCCAACGGCGACATCCTGGCCCTCGACGGCAAGGTCTCGCTCGACGAGAACGCCGACTTCCGCCAGCCGGAGCACGAGGCGCTCGAGGACAAGGCCGCGGCCAACCCCCTCGAGGCGGCCGCGAAGGCCAAGGGCCTGAACTACGTCAAGCTCGACGGTCAGGTCGGCATCATCGGCAACGGCGCGGGTCTCGTCATGAGCACCCTGGACGTCGTCGCGTACGCCGGTGAGAAGCACGACAACGTCAAGCCCGCCAACTTCCTCGACATCGGTGGCGGCGCCTCCGCCGAGGTGATGGCGAACGGTCTCGAGATCATCCTCGGTGACCCGGACGTCAAGTCCGTCTTCGTCAACGTCTTCGGTGGCATCACCGCGTGCGACGAGGTCGCCAAGGGCATCGTCCAGGCGCTGGAGCTGCTCAAGGCCAAGGGCGAGGCCGTCACCAAGCCGCTGGTCGTGCGCCTCGACGGCAACAACGCGGAGCTGGGTCGCAAGATCCTTTCCGACGCCAACCACCCGCTGGTGCAGCGCGTGGACACCATGGACGGCGCGGCCGACAAGGCCGCCGAGCTGGCTGCGGCTAAGTAAAGGACGAGGACTCCACAACCATGGCTATCTTCCTCACCAAGGACAGCAAGGTCATCGTCCAGGGGATGACCGGCGCCACGGGCATGAAGCACACCAAGCTCATGCTGGCCGACGGCACCAACATCGTCGGTGGCGTCAACCCGCGCAAGGCCGGCACGAGTGTCGACTTCGACGGCACCCAGGTGCCCGTCTTCGGCTCCGTCGCCGAGGCGATGGAGAAGACCGGTGCCGATGTGTCGGTGCTCTTCGTGCCGCCGGCCTTCGCGAAGGCCGCCGTCGTCGAGGCGATCGACGCCGAGATCCCGCTGGCCGTCGTGATCACCGAGGGCATCGCGGTCCACGACTCCGCCGCCTTCTGGGCGTACGCGAAGGCCAAGGGCAACAAGACCCGGATCATCGGCCCGAACTGCCCCGGTCTGATCACCCCAGGCCAGTCCAACGCCGGCATCATCCCGGGCGACATCACCAAGCCCGGCCGCATCGGTCTCGTGTCCAAGTCCGGCACGCTGACCTACCAGATGATGTACGAGCTCCGTGACATCGGCTTCTCCTCGGCCGTCGGCATCGGTGGCGACCCGGTCATCGGCACCACGCACATCGACGCGCTCGCCGCGTTCGAGGCCGACCCCGACACCGACCTGATCGTCATGATCGGCGAGATCGGTGGCGACGCGGAGGAGCGGGCCGCGGACTTCATCAAGGCCAACGTCACCAAGCCGGTCGTCGGCTACGTGGCCGGTTTCACCGCGCCCGAGGGCAAGACGATGGGCCACGCCGGTGCGATCGTGTCCGGTTCGTCCGGCACCGCGCAGGCGAAGAAGGAGGCCCTTGAGGCCGCGGGCGTGAAGGTCGGCAAGACCCCGTCCGAGACGGCTCGCCTCGCGCGCGCCGCGCTCAGCGCCTGATCCTCACGGATCCCGGCCGTGGGCCCGCACCCCTTGGGGGTGCGGGCCCACGCCTGTTTCCCCGCCGCTGACGGGGCGTGTGGACACCGCCACTGACAGGGCGGGGACACCGACTTTTCTGCCCTTCGGCTCGAAAAGGTGCATAAGCGTATCTTGGGCGACACGACGGCTATATGCCCGCTACCAGGACGAAAGCCCTGTTGTTGGCAGCATGGCACCGTGACCCAAAATGCCGATCGCAGCACGTCGTCGCCGACGCGCGGCCGGCCCGCGGCAAGCGTTCCGCCCGTCGTGGGCACCGCCTTCTTCGACGGGATGATCGCCGCGGGCCTGGGCCTCGGGGCGTTCGCCGTGGGCGTCCTGGCGCTGTGGATCTCGTCGCCGTACCCCGACGGCGGGCCAGGGGCGGCGCTGCGCATCGCCGCCGACCTGTGGCTGCTGGCGCACGGCGCCGATCTCGTCCGGACCGAGACGCTCTCCGGGGCGCCCGCGCCGCTCGGCCTGACGCCGCTGCTGCTCACGGCACTGCCGTGCTGGCTGCTCTACCGAACGGCGCGGCACGCGCTGGACGTCCCGTGCGGGGACGACGAGGCGCGGGCGGTGACGGTGCCGGGGATGCCGGACGTGATGGACATGGCGGACGGGCCCCGTGCCTCGGGTGCGCCGGACGCCCCGGACGGCTCCGAGGCCTCGGATGCGCCGGACGGGCCGGACGTGCCCGACCGGGCGGCCGGGGCGGAGCCGTCCACCGGGCTCACACCGCGTACGGCGATCCTGGCCATGGCCGGTGGTTATCTGCTGGTGGGCGCGTGTGCCGTGCTCTTCGCCTCCTCGGGGACCCTGCGGGTCGCGCCCTGGAGCGCGCTGCTGCATCTGCCGGTGTTCGCGGTGGCGACCGTCGCGGCGGGTGTGTGGACCGCTGCGGGCTGCCCCGGCTGGCCCCGGTCGGGGCGCGTGCGCCGGTTGGTGGACGTGCTGCCCGCGCGGTTGCGCCGGTGGTTCACCCGCCGCCGGATGGTCGCGGCGGTACGGGCCGGAACGGCCGCGACGGCTGTGCTGTTCTGCGGTGCCGCGCTGCTGCTGACGGGTTCGCTCGTGTGGCACGCGGCGGAGGCCCAGGAAGCGTTGGTCCACCTGACCGAGGACTGGTCGGGGCGGGTGGCGGTGTTGCTGCTGTGCGCGGCACTGCTGCCCAACGCGGTCGTCTGGGCGGCGGCGTACGGGCTGGGGCCCGGGTTCACGGTCGGTGCGGGCAGTGTGGTCGCTCCGCTGGGGGCGGTCGCGTATCCCGCGCTGCCGAGCTTCCCGCTGCTCGTGGCCGTTCCGTCGCCGGGTGACGCGGGGCCGCTGATGCTGGTGGTGGCGGCGTTGCTGTCGGTCGCGACGGGTGCGGCGGTCGCCCGCTTCACCGTGCCACGGCCTCCCGCCGTGGTGGGCGTGTGGGAGGTCGCGGTGATCGCCGCCCTCGCCGCCGTCGTCTGTGCGGTGGTGACCACCGCCCTGTCGTTCGCCGCCTCCGGTGCCCTCGGCTCGGGCACGCTCGCGACCTTCGGGCCGCCGTGGTGGCTCGCCGGCGGGGCGGCACTTGCCTGGACCTTCTCGATCGGCGTCCCGGGGGCGTTGGTGCTGCGCTGGCTCCGGCGGGGTGCGGTGGTGGAACGGCTCCGGCCGCAACGCTCCCCGGCCGCGGCCGCCGCCGCTGCTGCCCGGCCCGAGCCGGCGACCACCAAGGAGACGGGGCCCCGGTGGTGGACGGGCGGGGCGCTCGTCCGGGGCGCGGCGGGCTGGCTGGGCTTCGGTGCGCAGCCTGCCGGCGGCGACGGCACGGCGGCCAAGCCCGTCGTCACCCCTGTCGTCGGCCCCGGGCTGCCCGCGCTGGCCCTGCCGGGCGTGAGGCCGGCCCGGGAGGACGGGGCGACTGCGGTCCCCGTGGTGCCCGCTGCCGGTACGCCGCCGAAGCCGGCGGAGCCGAAGGCCCTCGTGGCCGCGTTGCCGGTACGCCCGGCCCGCGCCGCCGGGCCCGCGTCGGAACCGGAGGCGGAGCCGCAGGCGGCGGCCGGGCGGTCGTGGTGGCCCGGCATGCTGCCGGGGAAGGGCCGCCCGAGCCGCAAGGAGCGCAAGCGCGGCGAGAAGGCCGACCGCGAGCGTCGGCGGATCCGTACGGAGGGGGAGGCCCCGGAGGTCGGTGGGGGCGCCAAGGATGGCGCCAAGGACGACGCCAAGGAGGCCCCCAAGGACGGCGGCAAGGCTCGGGCGCTTCGGGGCGGTCTGGCCGAGCGCTTCGGCCGCGATGCCGGGACCGGCGGCCGGAACAGCAAAGGCCCCGAGGCGCGGGAAGGCGGCAAGGACGCCGCCGGGGACGCCAAGGTCCGGTCGGGCCGGGCGGATCCGGCGGAGCGCGTGGGCCGTGAGGTGCGAGCCGGGCGCAGGAGCCGGGCGGACCGCAGGAGCGGGGGAGACCGCGAGACCAAGGAGGAAGGCGGCAAGGGGCGGGGGGACCGCAAGAAACGCAGGCCCCGCCACGCGGCGCCGCCCACCTTGACGTTCTCCCCCACGCACCCGGGCGCACCGGACTGGCACGACACCCGCGCCCGGCAACTCCGCTGGGCCGCCCTCAAGGACAGCGGCGGCGGCCTCATGCCCGACTTCGAACCCCACGACCTGACCAGGCCGACCGACGGCCTGTGACGTTCGCCTGGCGGCGAGCGGCATACGTAGCGCGACCGAACCGGCGGCGCGCGGGCCCGCCCGGCCGGGCGGGTTTCTCTCCCCGACCCGCGCGGCCCGCGCCAGTCCCCTCAGCGCCGGGCGCGGCGCCGCGCTACCACCCCGGCTCCGCCGGGGCGGCGGTCAGTCCTTCTCGCCCAGAAGCGGACGCAACTGCTTCGGGAGGTGGTTCTCGCAGGCCTGGCGGGAGGTCTGGGTGAGGGCGTCGTCGACGCAGGTGTAGTAGTCGCTGTAGACGAACTGGAAGGTGAACGTCGCCGCCACGATGGCCAGCGCGAGGCCGCCCGTGACCAGGCCGCTCACAGCCGCCGTCGTCTGCGGGCGGGAGGCGGTCGCGGTGGGGGCGCCGTTCGGCGGGGGTGGGATGTCCGGGTCCGTGCGCTGGGGCCTGGGCTTGGCGCGCAGGGCGGTGATGCCCCAGTAGACGGAGAGGGCGCCGAGGAGGAGGGCCACCTGGGGGATGCTGAACAGGGCGAAGAAGAAGCCCCACATGCCGGCGAGCAGGGCGTAGCGGGCCCGCCGCTGGGCCGGGTCGGTGGGGTCCCAGCGGAGGCCGCCCCCGCCCGGGCCGCCACCGGAGGGGTTCGGGCCGCCCGGGCCCTTGCCGCCGCCGAAGCCGCCGCCCTGGCGGCCCGGCTGGCGGCTGCTCCACTCACTGCCCCACGCCGGGGGCGGGTCCTGGCCCTCGCGGCCGTCCTCGCGGCCGTCCTCGGATCCCTCCCCGGATCCGGAGGAGTCGCCCTCCGGCCCGCGCCGCGGCTGCCACGGCCGGTCCGGCCGGCCCTCGGGCGGCGCGGCGAAGGGGTTGTCCCGCTGCTCGTCGGACGGCGACGGAGACGGCGAGGACGGCTTCTGTGCATCGCGCTCGTGCGACATGCGGGCGTTCCTCATCACTGCCCTCCGGTGGACGCGGCGGACGCGGTGGGCGCGGTGGGCAGCGAGAGGCGGTGAGCCGCGTGGCGGCGTCGGTCCGGCATGTGGAGTGTGTCTTCCCCTTGTGTCGGGCGGTGTCGGCGTCGGTCGCCGTCCGTCGCGTCGGTCGGCGTGTCGGCTTCGGCTGCTGCGTCGGCGGTGTCGGATGTGCCGGCGTCCGCCGGCCTTCCGGCGGACCCCGCGGGCTCCGCGAGCCCCGCACACCGCAGGTCCCGCGACTCCCGCACATCGAACGTACGGGGGCGTGCCCGGATTCCGCGCCCGGATTCCGCGCGTCGCCCCGGCGCGTCGCGGCCGCACGCCCTTACCGCGTGGTGCCGAATCCGTACATCGCCTCCGCACATCACTTCGTGCGCTGCTTCCAGACGCTACCTTCCGCGCGCGCCCCCGTCCCGTGGGGGCCGTTCGGAGTGCCGGTATCGTTGCTGGCGGTCGGCGGCTTCGTAGAGTCCCCCGTATTCGGGGACCCCTCCGTCTCGTACGACCATACAAACCGCATCACCGCGAGAAAGGGCCCCGCTGTGGCCTCCCCACCTCCCGCGTCTCCCGGCCTCCGGCGGCACCCCGTCCCCGCCCGTCTCGTCGTGCTCGTCTCCGGTTCGGGGACGAATCTGCAGGCCCTGCTCGACGCGATCGCCGCCGACCCGGCCGGCTACGGCGCCGAGGTGGTGGCCGTGGGCGCCGACCGGGACGGCATCGCCGGGCTGGAGCGGGCCGAGCGCGCCGGGCTGCCCACGTTCGTCTGCCGGGTGAAGGACCACCCGACGCGGGACGCGTGGGACCGCGCGCTGACCGAGGCGACGGCGGCGTACGAACCCGATCTCGTCGTCTCCGCCGGTTTTATGAAGATCGTGGGCAAGGAGTTCCTCGCCCGCTTCGAGGGCCGCGTGGTCAATACCCACCCGGCCCTGCTGCCGAGCTTTCCCGGCGCCCACGGCGTGCGCGACGCGCTCGCCTACGGCGCGAAGGTGACCGGCTGCACCGTCCACTTCGTCGACGACGGCGTCGACACCGGCCCGATCATCGCCCAGGGCGTGGTCGAGGTCCGGGACGAGGACGACGAATCCGCGCTGCATGAGCGGATCAAGGAAGTCGAGCGAGAGCTGCTCGTCGATGTCGTGGGGCGCCTGGCCCGTAACGGCTACCGCATAGAGGGACGAAAGGTAAGAATCCCGTGACCGTCGAAGGTACGACCGCCGAAGGTACGAAGCGGCCCATCCGGCGCGCGCTGGTCAGCGTCTACGACAAGACGGGGCTGGAGGAGCTGGCCCGCGGGCTGCACGCGGCGGGCGTCCAGCTCGTCTCGACCGGCTCGACGGCCGGCCGGATCGCGGCGGCCGGGGTCCCGGTCACCAAGGTCGAGGAGCTGACGGGCTTCCCCGAGTGCCTGGACGGGCGGGTCAAGACCCTGCACCCGCGGGTGCACGCCGGCATCCTCGCCGACCAGCGGCTCGACTCGCACCGTGAGCAGCTCGCCGAGCTGGACATCGCGCCCTTCGAGCTGGTGATCGTCAACCTCTACCCGTTCCGGGAGACCGTCGCCTCGGGCGCCGCCCCCGACGAGTGCGTCGAGCAGATCGACATCGGCGGCCCGTCGATGGTCCGCGCCGCCGCCAAGAACCACCCCTCCGTCGCCGTGGTCGTCAACCCCGACCGCTACGCCGATGTGCTGAAGGCCGCCTCCGACGGGGGCTTCGACCTCACGCAGCGCAAGCGGCTGGCCGCCGAGGCGTTCCAGCACACGGCCGCCTACGACGTGGCCGTGGCGAACTGGTTCGCCGACGACTACGCGGCCGACGAGGGCCCCTGGCCGGACTTCACCGCCGTCTCCTACGCCCGCAAGCAGGTCCTGCGCTACGGCGAGAACCCGCACCAGCCCGCCGCGCTCTACACCGACGGCACGGGCAAGGGCCTCGCGTACGCGGAGCAGCTGCACGGCAAGGAGATGTCGTACAACAACTACGTCGACACCGAGGCCGCGCGCCGGGCGGCGTACGACCACACCGACCCGTGTGTCGCGATCATCAAGCACGCCAACCCGTGCGGCATCGCCATCGGTTCGGACGTCGCCGAGGCCCACCGCAAGGCCCACGAGTGCGACCCGCTGTCGGCGTTCGGCGGTGTGATCGCCGTCAACAGCCCCGTGTCGGTCGCCATGGCCGAGCAGGTCGCGGAGATCTTCACCGAGGTCATCGTCGCCCCGGCCTACGAGGACGGCGCGGTCGAGGTGCTGGCCCGCAAGAAGAACATCCGCGTGCTGCGCTGCACCGACGCCCCCGCGGCGCAGGGCGAGACCCGTCCCGTCGAGGGCGGCATCCTGGTCCAGGTCAAGGACCGGCTCCAGGCGGAGGGCGACGACCCGGCGAACTGGACGCTCGCCACGGGCGAGGCGCTGTCCGCCGACGAGCTCGCCGAGCTGGCCTTCGCCTGGCGCGCCTGCCGCGCGGTGAAGTCCAACGCGATCCTGCTGGCCAAGGGCGGCGCGACCGTCGGCGTCGGCATGGGCCAGGTCAACCGCGTCGACTCCGCGAAGCTGGCCGTCCAGCGGGCGGGCGAGGAGCGCGCCCAGGGCTCGTACGCCGCCTCGGACGCCTTCTTCCCCTTCCCGGACGGGCTGGAGGTGCTGACCGCCGCCGGTATCAAGGCCGTGGTCCAGCCGGGCGGTTCGGTCCGTGACGAGCAGGTCGTGGAGGCCGCGAAGGCGGCGGGCGTGACGATGTACCTCACCGGTACGCGCCACTTCTTCCACTGACCGGTCGCCTCGTCGGCGGCCGGTACGACCGGAGGCCGCACCCCGTGCGGGTGCGGCCTCCGGCTCCGGCGGTCCGTGGCGCTCAGTAGCGGGGGCGCTGGAACCACTCGGACGACACGCGCTTGGCCGCGAAGACGATCACCAGGATCGACGCGACCAGGGTCACCAGACCCAGCCCGTACACCACCGAGGTGAGCAGACCGCTGATGATGCCGAACGAGCAGTAGACGATCGAGCCGACGCGGACGCCGTTGCGGCCCTTGGCGTAGCGCACGGCGAGGATGATGCCGATGATCGCGAAGACGGCGGCCAGCAGGACGAAGAAGGCGATGACGCCCTTTCCGGCGTCGATGACCGTGTCCACGTCCACCTCCTCGCCGTTCGCGGTACGGACGGTGCCGTTCGTGCCTTCCTTCTCGACCGCGTCGTCGATCGCGGCGATGGCGGCGGCGAAGAGGCCCGCGAGCACCACGTGGATGCCGGCGATGACGTACATCAGGATGCGGGCGGCCTTGGTGAGGCCGGGCATCGCGAAGGGCTGGCCGTAGGGCGCGCCGTTGTACCCGCCGCCCTGGTCCTGCGGGAAGGGGGCGTACGGCTGGCCGGGCTGGGCCGGGATGCCCTGCGGGGCCTGCTGCGGATAGCCGTAGCCGGGCTGACCCTGCGGGGGCTGCTGTCCGTACGGGTTGTTCTGGTCGCCGAAGCTCATGGTGAGGGAGTTCCTCCGTAGTCGTGCGGGGACGGCGCGGACATCAGGAGGAGAGATTGCAGAGCGGTCCGCCCCCCGTCACAGCCCGCGGCACTGCCGGATCATCGTTGTTGGGCTCTTGACATTTGTCCAGCCGATACCCGTATGCGTTGTACAAGGACCACGGTCCGTGAAAACCACCGTGCACATCACCGGGGCGGGCCCCGCCCGGATTGGAACGAGGGCCGCCCCATCCTGGAGGATGAACCCATGACCGCCCAGATTCTCGATGGCAAGGCCACCGCCGCCGCGATCAAGTCCGAACTCACCGTCCGCGTGGAGGCGCTGAAGGCCAGGGGCGTCACCCCCGGCCTGGGCACTCTTCTCGTCGGCGACGACCCCGGCAGCAAGTGGTACGTGGCCGGCAAGCACCGCGACTGCGCGCAGGTCGGCATCGGGTCGATCCAGCGCGAGCTGCCCGACACCGCCACGCAGGAGGAGATCGAGGCGGTCGTCCGCGAGCTGAACGACAACCCCGAGTGCACGGGCTACATCGTCCAGCTCCCCCTCCCCAAGGGCATCGACACCAACCGGGTGCTGGAGCTCATGGACCCGGCCAAGGACGCGGACGGGCTGCACCCGATGAGCCTGGGCCGCCTCGTGCTCAACGAGACGGGCCCGCTGCCCTGCACCCCGTACGGCATCATCCAGCTGCTGCGCCACCACGGCGTCGAGATCAACGGCGCGCACGTCGTGGTCGTCGGCCGCGGTGTCACCGTCGGCCGCTCGATCGGCCTGCTGCTGACCCGCAAGTCCGAGAACGCCACGGTCACCCTCTGCCACACCGGCACCCGTGACCTGTCCGCGCAGCTCCGCCAGGCCGACATCATCGTCGCCGCGGCGGGTGTGCCGCACCTGGTCAAGCCGGAGGACGTGAAGCCGGGCGCGGCCGTCCTGGACGTCGGTGTCAGCCGGGACGAGCACGGGAAGATCGTCGGTGACGTCCACCCGGGCGTGGCCGAGGTGGCCGCCTGGATCTCCCCGAACCCGGGCGGTGTGGGCCCGATGACGCGGGCGCAGCTGCTGGTGAACGTGGTGGAGGCGGCGGAGGCGGCCGAGGCCGCCTCTCGCGCGGCCGGAAGCGCCGATGAGTCCTGAGCGGGGACCCTCCGGGTCGGCACGTGGTTCCGAGGGCGACCGCCCCGGGCCTTCGGCTTCCGGACAGCGGTCCGAGGCCGGAAAGAGTGCCGGGTCAGGAGAGGACGCCGGGGCCGTGAACGGTGCCGCGTCCTCCAAGCGTCCGGAGTCCGGCAAGCGGTCCGAGGCCGGGAAGGGTTCCGCGCCCGGGAAGGGGGCCGGGGCCGTGAACGGTTCCGCGTCCCCGCAGCGCCCCGAGGCCGGGAAGGCCTCCCGCGCCGCGGCGACGCGCACCGGCCCCGGTGGGCGACCCGGGTCCGGGAAGGCCCCGGAAGCCACCGAAGGCCACGGCCCGGGGCCCCGGAAGTCACGTCGTTTCCAGGCGGTCACGCGGGACACAGCGCGTCCCGAGGGCGGCGGCCGGGCCGCGCCCGGGGACGCGCCCGCACCGGCACGGCAGTGGCCGCTGCTGGCCGTGCTGGGCGCGACGGGACTGGGGCTGCTGCTTGTCGCGTTCGACGCGTTCCGGGTCGGCACGCTCCTGATCGGCCTGGCGATGATCGGCGGCGCCGCGCTGCGCTGGGCGCTGCCGTCCGTGGGCATGCTGGCCGTACGGTCGCGGTTCACCGACATGTTCACGTACGGCGGTCTGGGGGTGGCCATCGTGCTGCTCGCCCTGATGGCGCAGCCGAAGGCGTGGCTGAAGATCCCGTTCCTGGACGACATCCTGCACTTCACCGTGCGCTGACGCAGGCACAGCCGCAGACGCGCGCAAGGCGACGGCCGGTCCTCCACCCCCGTGGGAGGACCGGCCGTCGTCACTTTTGAGGATCATGACGGCGCCGATTCCGATCAAGGTCCGATGGCGCTCTGTGGCGCGGAGGTGACCGTTTCGCTACGAGGTCCCCGTCGCGTACCGGATGTCCGCAGGATGTGACGAAAGCGCAGCGCGGCGCACGCCGGGGCGGAGCGGTTCCGGTGGCGTCAAGGGGGCGTGCGCCCGTGCGCGTGACGTATGTGATCAACCGCAAATACCTCCGTGCGCCCCGGCGTTGGGAACTGATATGCCGAGTCGCGGCATCCCTGTGGACAGTCAGCACCGAAGCTGTGGAGAGGGCGCGCGAGGGGTAGGAAAGGGCACGGAAAAGTAACCGGAAGGGCAGGGCAAGGTTCACCGTAGACATCGGGGGACAGGGGAGGGCAATGCCTCGCTGGAAGGCGCTACCGGAGGAACTCGACCCGCAGGTGCGTGAGTTCGCCGAGCAGCTGCGCAGACTCGTCGAACGCAGTGGTCTGAGCGTCGCCGCGGTCGCGGACCGCACGGGATACAGCAAGTCGTCGTGGGAGCGCTATCTGAACGGGCGGCTGCTGCCGCCGCGCGCGGCGGCCGAGGCGCTGGCCGAGGCGACGGGCACCGACGTCGGCCATCTGAGCACGATGTGGGAGCTGGCCGAGCGCTCCTGGAGCCGTTCGGAGCTGCGGCACGACACGACCCTCGACGGGATGCGGGTCGCCCAGGCCCGGGCCGCGCTGGGCGAGTTCGGCCCGCCGGCCGAGGGGGCGGTGCCCCGTGAGCCCGGCGGCTACCACGCCGACCCGATAGGCCCGCAGATAGGCGCGCGCACAGGACCGCGGCAGGGCCCGCCGGAGCAGATACGATCCGCCGCGCTGCCTCCGGCAAGGGTCGGACAGTCGCCCGACGTGCGGTCGGCCGCCATCCCGGACGACCGGCGGCCGCGTGCCCATGTCGCCCTGTTCCTGACCGGTGTCCTCGGCGCCCTGCTCGTCGTCGCCGCCGCGCTGCTGCTCTTCGGCATGGGCGAGGGCGAGACGGGCGGGCAGGCCGGTCCGGGCACGTCGCCGAGCGGCAGTGTCGTCGGGCTGCCCGCCGGGGTGAAGTGCTCGGGTGGCGACTGCGCGGGCAAGGACCCGGAGACCATGGGCTGCGGTGGCCGTCATGCCACCACGGCCGGTTCCGCGACCATAGGGACCTCCTATCTGGAGGTCCGCTACAGCAAGGTCTGCGGCGCGGCCTGGGCCCGCATCACCCAGGCCGTCCCCGGTGACACGCTGCGGGTCAGCGCGGCGGCCGGCGGCGGGGTGCCGGCCCGTTCGGAGGACGGCCGGGTCGACCGCGACGCCGACGGCTACACCCGCATGGTCCCGGTCGCCGGCCCCGAGCGTGCCTCGGCCTGCGCGACGCTGACGACCGGCCGCAAGGGGTGCACCGTGCCGCGGGCGGCGTCCGCCGCGGGCTAGGACGCCGGATCAGCCCCCTGGGGCCGTGTCGGGTGCACCTCCGCTGCGCGGCGGTGTCCTCAAGCGCCGGACGGGCTGGATATGGCTGATCCCAGCCCGAACCAGCCCGTCCGGCGTTTGAGGACGCGCCCGCAGGGCGCTTGCCGCCGCAGGCGGTACAGGTGGCCCGCCGTCGGCAGGACGATCCGTCGGACAGACACTCGTGAGGCGTCCCACACAGGGTCGGCGGTTCACGGGGTGCGCGGTCGGATAGCCTGACGCCGGGTCTCTTGACACCGAGAGAGATCCCCACAAATGGGCAGGGACACCCAACCCCAGTTCGCAGCAGGAGACCGCCATGACCCGCACTCCCGTCAATGTCACCGTTACCGGCGCGGCCGGTCAGATCGGCTACGCGCTGCTCTTCCGCATCGCCTCCGGTCACCTCCTCGGCGCGGACGTGCCGGTCAAGCTGCGGCTGCTGGAGATCCCGCAGGGCCTCAAGGCCGCCGAGGGCACCGCCATGGAGCTCGACGACTGCGCCTTCCCGCTCCTCCAGGGCATCGAGATCACCGACGACCCGAACGTCGGCTTCGACGGTGCGAACGTGGCCCTCCTCGTCGGCGCCCGCCCCCGCACCAAGGGCATGGAGCGCGGCGACCTGCTCGAGGCCAACGGCGGCATCTTCAAGCCCCAGGGCAAGGCCATCAACGACCACGCCGCGGACGACATCAAGGTCCTCGTCGTCGGCAACCCGGCCAACACCAACGCGCTCATCGCGCAGGCCGCCGCCCCGGACGTACCGGCCGAGCGCTTCACCGCGATGACCCGCCTGGACCACAACCGCGCGCTCTCGCAGCTCTCGAAGAAGACCGGTGTCCCGGTCTCCGAGATCAAGAAGCTGACGATCTGGGGCAACCACTCCGCCACCCAGTACCCGGACATCTTCCACGCCGAGGTCGCGGGCAAGAACGCCGCCGAGGTCGTGAACGACGAGAAGTGGCTGGGCGACACCTTCATTCCGACCGTCGCCAAGCGCGGTGCCGCGATCATCGAGGCCCGTGGCGCGTCCTCGGCCGCCTCCGCCGCCAACGCCGCCATCGACCACGTCCACACCTGGGTCAACGGCACCGCCGTCGGCGACTGGACCTCCATGGGTATCCCCTCGGACGGCTCCTACGGCGTGCCCGAGGGCCTCATCTCCTCCTTCCCCGTCACCTGCAAGGACGGCAAGTACGAGATCGTCCAGGGCCTGGACATCAACGAGTTCTCCCGCGCCCGTATCGACGCCTCGGTGCGGGAGCTCGCGGAGGAGCGCGACGCGGTCCGCGGTCTCGGCCTCATCTGAGCCGAACTCCCGTCGGCCGGAGGCCGGCGCAGCTCTCTCGAAGCCCGTGAGGCCCTCCGGGGCCGAGCGGTGCGAGAGGAGCGTTGGGCACAGTGCGCGACGCGGTCCGCGGTCTCGGCCTCATCTGAGCCGGTCCTGATCTGATCAACCCGCTTTTCGTACGGGCGTACTGACGTACGTCCGTACGGGGTGCTTTTCGGCCCGTCATTTGCCTCCGGCAGGGGGTCGATGGCGGGCCTTCTGGCTTATTCTGGATTCTCCGAAAATCCGTCAACTCCTGCACCTTCGCAGGTGAGTTCGACGATCGGGGGACGCATGACCCAGTCCGGTCCACACGACTCCCGCACGGAGGCCACACGGCTGCTGTGCGCGGGTGTCTATCTCGACGCGGACTTCCGCCGCCGCGTCATCGAAGAGCTGGTGGAACACGAGGAAAGACCCATCGCACCGTCGCTCGGCATCGACGTCGTGCCGGTGCTCGCCCACGCCTTAAGAGCCCGCGGGCAGGAGGTGCTGACCGCGCTCCTCCTGCTCGCTCTGTGGGTCGCCTTCTTCGCCGTCGACCTGTCCACCGGCACCGGCGGGATGCTGGGGGTGCCGGGGATGTGGGCGCTCATGTACGCCGTGGTCTGCCTGGGCGCCTGGTCCGCACGGGCCGCCGCCGGGCGCGGGACGGCGGTGTACGTCGTCGACAAGTCGACCCTCCGCCAGGCCCTCAAGGGCAGCGGCGGTCTGAAGAGGCTGCTGCCCGTCGGCCCGCCCGTGCTCATGATCGGCTATTGGCTGCTCGCCGTCGTCGCGCTCTTCCAGGGCGGCAACGACTGGGTGGCCGTGCTCTTCCCGCTGCTGCTGGTCCTGCCGGTGTGGCTGCACCGCTCGCGGGTCGCGGCCGTCATGCGGCTGGAGCTGGGCCGTCAGGCCTTCCACCACCGGCCCCGGGCCGTGCCGGCCGGTCGCTACCGGCGGATCGGCGCCTCCATCGACCGCGAGCAGTACGCGGGGCTGACCATCTACGACCCCTTCCGGCCCTTCATCGGCATGGGCCAGCCGTACGAGCCGTGGTCGTTCGCCCTGGAGCTCAAGCGCTCGGGGCTCGCCAAGTCCGACGACGAGCCGTTCACCGGCCGCACGGTCGTCGAGCTGATCCGGCCCCGGCTGGAGGCGCTGCGCGACTCGGCCGCCGAGACCAGCCGCGACCGGCTCAAGGACCTGGAGATCGAGGAGTTCGTCTATCTGCCCGTCGGCCCGCAGCGGCCCGCCGTGCGCTACGACGAGCCGACCGTGCGGGCGCATCTGCGGGAGTCCGTCGACGAGGGCGGCGAGGCACGGCGGCATTTCCTGCGGGTGCGCGTCGGTGCGTGGGACGAGCAGATCGTGGTGTCCGTGCTGGTCAGGGTGCACACCCAGGGCGGCATGCTGGTGCTGGAAGTGGTGCCGCACGTCCTGACGCCGATCCGGCCGGAGTTCCGCGCGGTCGATGTGATCGCGGCGCGCGGCGAGGAGGACATCCTGCGCGACGGCGCGCGGGCGCTGCTGACCGGGCCCGCCGCCGGCTTCGCCGCGGCCGTCTCGGCGGTCCGTACGGGCATCACCCTCTTCCGGACCTGGCTGGCGGACCCGCGGCGCGCGGTGCCGGACGGCCCGGCGGGGTCGGTGCGGGAGCTGGCCGGGGTGCGCACCGTCTCGCTGTTCCAGGAGATGGACATCAGCCGTTACGTGAAGACGGTCCAGGACCGGATCGCGAGCGGTGTGCGGGACGCGCTGCGTTCCAAGGGATATGAGACGGATCAGTTCGAGCAGCAGATCGTGCAGGTCAGCGAGGGCGGTGTCTTCATCGGCTCGATGAGCGGCGGTGCGGTGGCCACGGGCAGTGGTGCGCAGGCCAAGCACGTGGCGGGAGGCGTCGGCCAATGACGGACGAACAGCGCGACCAGCGCGAGCGTGAGGTGCGTGAGGGGCGCGGGAAGGTCGGCGGGGTGGCCGTGGGGCGGTTCTCCGGCGGCGCCATCGCCACCGGTGACGGCTCCCGTGCCGAGGACCGTTCGGAGCGCGTCGGACAGGGCGCCGAGCAGGGGAGCGGCCCTGCGGCCGTACCGCAGTCGGTGCCGGAGGACGGCGGGGTGGCCGTCGGGGAGATGTCGGGCGGCGCGGTCGCCACGGGCCCCGACGCCGAAGCGGTGTACGCCTCCCGGCAGTTGCTGTCCGCGTCTCCGGAACTGCTGGCGGCCGTGCGGCTGCTGCGGCAGCAGTTGCCGCTGCTCGCACGGGCGGAGGGCGACGGGCTCGACCGCTGTGACGGGCAGTTGGCGGAGCTGGAGGAGGAGGTGGTGCGGACCGGCCGGGCCGAGCGCGGGCGGCTGGTCCGGCTGCGGGCGCTGCTGACCGGCGGAGCCACGACCGCCGGGGGACTGGCGTCGGCCATAGCCGTCGTCCAGGCGATCAGCGGGCTGCTCGGGTGAGGGGGCGGGGAACATGAGTTATTGGGACGCGGACCGGCAGCAATGGGTCGAGGGCTTACCGCCCACACCTCTGCCGCCCCGCCCTGCCCGCCGGCCCTCGCCGGAGGCCGAGACCGAGACGGGCCTGGGGCCGGTCCCCCCGGACGGGTTCTCCCCGGACGGGTTCTCCTCCGACGGGCTGCCGCCGGAGGGGCCGTACTACCCGGACGAGCCGGAGGACCTGCCCAGAGGCCCCTCGCACGCGTCGATCCTGGCCGGGGTGATGGCCGGGGTTCTGCTGGCGAGCGGCATCGGCATCGGGGCCTGGGCGCTGCTGCGGGACGACGACGGCGATTCCTCGCCCGGTGAGTCCGTACCCAGCCTGAGTGCCCCGGCGACCCCGGGCCCGACGTCCGACGGTTCGAGCCTGTCCGGGGGCACGACGACCGGGGGCACGACAGGGGGCACGAGTACCGGGGGCACCACGACGGGCGGCACCGGTGGCTATCCGTACACCCCGTCGCCCACCAGCCCCGGCACCCTGTCGGGCACCCCCGGAGCGGGAGCGCCGCCGGGATATCTGCGGACGGACGACCCGGCCGGGTTCCGCCTCGACGTGCCCCGGAACTGGCGGCGCAGCACGGAGGGCGCCAGCGTCTTCTACAAGACGCCGGACAACAAGAGCCTGATCCAGGTCTTCACGCTCAACGGCCCGGAGGGCACTCCGTACGAATCGCTGGTGGCGACGGAGAAGACGGTCTCCAAGAACAAGGACTACCGACGGCTGAGCCTGGCAAGGGTCAGTGGAAGGGCGGGTGACACGGCGGAGCTGGAGTACACCTACGAGCGGGACGACGGCAGCGTGCGGCACATCATCATCCACGCCTTCACCGGGCCCGACCGGCGGCAGTACGCGCTGCTGGTCGCCGGGCCCGTGCACGTCTGGGACGCACATCTGGAGATCTTCAAGGTGCTCCTGCGGTCGTTCTGTCCCGCGGGCTACTGCTCGTCGTAGCTCAGGCCGGGTTGCTCACGGAGCGACCGGAAATCCTCACGGAGAGTCCCGGGTGACGTGACTCGGGTCACTCTTTGTGAAAGAAGTGGCATAGGTTTTGCCCCACCGGTTAGGGGCGTCCCGTTGCCGAGTCCGACTTTGCTCGGCCGGTAACGGGACGTTTCGGAAATCGGAAGGCAGAAGAGACATGTCGTCAGTCGAGACCATCCATGTGGACGGGGCGTGGCGCGCCGCCGCGTCCGGCGCGCAGCGGGAGGTCCTCGACCCCGCAGACGCCAAGACACTCGCCGTGGTGTCCGAGGGCGGCACCGAGGACACCGACGCGGCCGTCGCCGCGGCCCGGCGCGCGTTCGACTTCGGCCCCTGGCCGCACACGCCCGTCGCCGAGCGCGCCGCGCTGCTGCGCCGCGTGGCCGACCTCCTCCAGCGCGACCGCGAGACCATCGCGCTGACCGAGAGCCGCGACACCGGCAAGACCCTCGAAGAGGGCCGCACCGATGTCGACTGCGTCTCCGATGCCTTCCGCTACTTCGCCGATCTCGTCGTGGGCGAGGGCCCCGGCCGCGTCGTCGACGCGGGCTCCGCCGACGTCCACAGCGTCGTCGTGCACGAGCCGGTCGGCGTGTGCGCGCTGATCACCCCCTGGAACTACCCGCTCCTGCAGGCCAGCTGGAAGATCGCCCCGGCGCTCGCCGCGGGCAACACCTTCGTCATCAAGCCCAGCGAGGTCACCCCGCTGACCACCGTGCAGCTGGTCCGGCTGCTGGTCGAGGCGGGCCTGCCCGACGGCGTCGCGAACCTCGTCACCGGCGCGGGCGACCCGGTCGGTGCCCGTCTCTCCGAGCACCCGGACGTCGATCTCGTCTCCTTCACCGGCGGACTGGCCAGCGGCACCAAGGTCATGCAGGCCGCCGCGCCGACCGTGAAGAAGGTCGCCCTCGAACTCGGCGGCAAGAACCCCAACGTCGTCTTCGCCGACGCCTGCGCCACCGACGAGGACTTCGACACCGCCGTCGACCAGGCCCTCAACGCCGCGTTCATCCACAGCGGCCAGGTCTGCTCGGCCGGCTCCCGGCTCATCGTCGAGGAGTCCGTCAGCGAGCGCTTCGTCGCCGAACTCGCCCGCCGCGCCGAGAAGATCAAGCTCGGCCGGGGCACCGAGGACGGCGTCGAGTGCGGCCCGCTCGTCTCCGCGCAGCAGCTTGACAAGACCGAGGCCTACGTCGCCTCCGCGCTGGCCGAGGGCGCCGCGCTGCGCTGCGGCGGATCCCAGCCGGAGCCGAACGCCGTGCGACCGGCGGCCGGTTACTTCTACTCGCCGACCGTCCTGGACCGCTGCGACCGCACGATGAAGGTCGTCCGCGAGGAGACCTTCGGCCCCATCCTCACCGTGGAGACCTTCCGCACCGAGGACGAGGCCGTCGCGCTCGCCAACGACACCGAGTACGGGCTCGCGGGCGCCGTCTGGACGAAGGACGCGGGCCGCGCGCGCCGTGTCGCCGGCCGGCTGCGCCACGGCACCGTATGGATCAACGACTTCCACCCCTACCTGCCGCAGGCGGAGTGGGGCGGCTTCGGCAAGTCCGGCATCGGGCGCGAGCTGGGGCCGTCCGGACTGGCCGAGTACCGCGAGGCCAAGCACATCTACCAGAACCTCGCACCGAAGCCGGTGCGCTGGTTCGGAGGCTGAGCCCCGCGCAGCCGGTCGGTGACACCGACGGCCGATGACCGAAGCCACCGCCCGACCGGGCCGGTGCCGTACGAGCGAAGAACTTTCCGCCCCCGAGGAGTACCCCCCATGCCCCCCGCAGTTGAGAAGATCACCGCCGACTACGTCGTCGTCGGCGGAGGCACCGCCGGATCGGTGATCGCCTCCCGGCTCGCCGAGGACCCGGGCCTGTCCGTGGTCGTGATCGAAGGCGGTCCGTCCGACGTCGACCGCCCCGAGGTGCTCACCCTGCGCCGCTGGCTCGGTCTGCTCGGCGGCGAGCTGGACTACGACTACCCGACGACCGAGCAGCCGCGCGGCAACTCCCACATCCGGCACAGCCGGGCGCGGGTGCTCGGCGGGTGCTCCTCGCACAACACCCTGATCTCCTTCAAGCCGCTGCCCGGCGACTGGGACGAGTGGGCGACCGCGGGAGCAGAGGGCTGGGACGCGGAGTCGATGGACCCGTACTTCGCCCGGCTGCGCAACAACATCGTGCCGGTGGACGAGAAGGACCGTAACGCCATCGCCCGCGACTTCGTCGAGGCCGCCCAGGCGGCGATCGACGTGCCGCGTGTGGAGGGCTTCAACAAGAAGCCCTTCCACGAGGGCGTCGGTTTCTTCGACCTCGCGTACCACCCGGAGAACAACAAGCGTTCCTCCGCGTCCGTCGCCTACCTCCACCCCCACATGGAGGCCGGTGACCGCCCGAACCTCCGCATCCTGCTGGAGACCTGGGCGTATGAGCTGCAGCTCGACGGCAACCGGGCGACCGGCGTGCGGGTCCGCACCGCGGACGGCACCGAGATGATCGTCGAGGCGGACCGGGAAGTCCTGCTGTGCGCCGGCGCGGTGGACACCCCGCGGCTGCTGCTGCACTCCGGCATCGGCCCCAAGGCCGATCTGGAGGCGCTGGGCATCCCCGTGAAGCACGACCTGCCGGGTGTGGGCGAGAACCTGCTCGACCACCCCGAGTCGGTGATCGTCTGGGAGACCGACGGGCCGATCCCCGAGAACTCGGCGATGGACTCCGACGCGGGTCTCTTCGTCCGCCGCGACCCGGCGGCCAACGGGCCCGATCTGATGTTCCACTTCTACCAGATCCCCTTCACCGACAACCCCGAGCGGCTCGGCTACGAGAAGCCCGAGCACGGCGTGTCGATGACCCCGAACATCCCCAAGCCGCACAGTCGCGGCCGGCTGTACCTGACCAGCGCCGACCCGGCCGTCAAGCCCGCGTTGGACTTCCGCTACTTCACCGACGAGGACGACTACGACGCCCGTACGCTCGTCGACGGCATCAAGATCGCCCGGGAGATCGCCAAGGCCGAGCCGCTCGCCAAGTGGCTCAAGCGCGAGGTGTGCCCCGGCCCGGAGATCACCTCGGACGAGGAGATCAGTGAGTACGCGCGGAAGGTCGCGCACACCGTCTACCACCCGGCGGGCACCTGCCGCATGGGTGCTGTCACAGACGAACTGGCCGTGGTAGACCCCGAGTTGAGGATTCGCGGCCTCGACGGCGTCCGCATCGCCGACGCGTCCGTCTTCCCGACGATGCCCGCGGTGAACCCGATGATCGGAGTACTGATGGTGGGGGAGAAGTGCGCCGAACTGCTCGGTGCGGCCACGAGCCTAGGTGGTGATGCGTGATGAGCGCTGACGGTATACAGACCATGGAGGCCGGTAGCAGCACCGAGGCCCCGCCCGTCTTCTCCGTGCGCAATCTGTGGAAGGTCTTCGGTCCGAAGGCCGACCGCGTCCCGGACGGCCCGCTGGCCGAGCTGTCGCCCGACGACCTGCGCCGGGAAGCCGGCTGCACGGTCGCCGTCCGTGATGTCTCCTTCGACGTCCGGCAGGGCGAGGTGTTCGTCGTCATGGGCCTGTCCGGCTCGGGCAAGTCCACCCTCGTCCGCTGTCTGACCCGGCTCATCGAGCCGACCTCCGGCGCCATCGCCATCGACGGCGAGGACGTCGTCGGCATGGACCGCGGCCGGCTGCGCGATCTGCGTCGGCACCGCGCCGCCATGGTCTTCCAGCACTTCGGGCTCCTCCCGCACCGCACCGTCCTCGACAACGTCGCCTACGGCCTGGAGATCCAGGGCGTCGGCAAGGCCGAACGCCGCGCCAAGGCCATGGAGATGGTCGAGAAGGTCGGCCTCGCCGGCCTGGAGGGCCGCCGCCCCACCCAGCTCTCCGGTGGACAGCAGCAGCGCGTCGGACTGGCCCGCGCACTCGCCGCCGACCCCGAAGTCCTGCTGTTCGACGAGCCGTTCAGCGCGCTCGACCCGATGATCCGCCGGGACATGCAGGAAGAGGTCGTCCGCCTGCACGAGGACGAGGGCCGCACGATGGTCTTCATCACCCACGACCTGTCGGAGGCGCTGCGCGTCGGCGACCGCATCGCGCTGATGCGCGGCGGCCGGATCGTGCAGTGCGGCACCCCCGAGGAGATCGTCGGCTCCCCGGCCGACGACTACGTCCGCGAATTCGTCCGGGACGTCCCCCGCGAGCAGGTCATCACCGTCCGCCGCGCGATGCGCCCCGCCACCGGCGGCGAGGCCGAGTCGGGCCCCGCCCTGGCCCCCGCCACGACGGTCGCCGACGCGATCGAGGCCGTGGCCCGCACCGGCTCCCCGGCCCGTGTCGTGGACGCCGGGCGCTGCCTGGGCGTCGTCGACCACAAGAGCCTGCTGCGTGTCGTCGCCGGGCTGGACCGCGTGGAGAGGGCGGCGGCATGAGCGAAGGTACGTATCGCACGACGGCCCCCGCGGCCCCGCTCGCGGAGGCGCGCCCCACGGGCCGCCCCGCCCGACCGGACGGGAGGCTCGCATGAGTGCCGCCACGTCCCCGGCGAAGCCGGCCACGAAGGTCACCACGGCCAAGCCCGCCCAGCCCGCCCCTTCCGGCAGGGCCTCCGCTCCCGCGCCCGGCAGAGCCACCGCCGCCGAGGCTCCGGCGGCGACGAGCGGCCGCAGTGTCCTGAGCTTCCTCAGCACCCACCCCGTCGCCCGCAAGCTCCTGCTGCTCGCGGTCGCCGCGGCGGTCCTCGTGCCGCTCGCCCACGCCCGCTGGGGCAGCGGCAGCTGGCCCGACGCGCTGACGGTGGGCCTGGACGAGCCGCTCGACAAGGTCAGCGACTGGATCATCGACAACCGGGACAGCCACTGGGTGTTCCTGTACTTCTTCGGCCACATCAGCAACGCCATCGTCACCTCCGTGCACGCCGTCTACGTCGTGCTGCTCGCCCTCGGCTGGGCGGGCGTGACGGCCGCGGCGACGCTGCTGGCCTGGCGGGTCGCCGGGGTCAAGGTCGCCGCGACCACCCTGGCGTCGCTCGCCGTGTGCGGGCTGCTGGACATGTGGGTGCCGACGATGCGGACGCTCGCGCTGATGGCCGTGGCCGTCGCCGCGTCCGTCGTCATCGGCGCGCTGCTGGGCCTCGCCGCCGGGCTGTCGGACCGGATGTTCCGCGGACTGCGGCCCGTCCTCGACACCATGCAGGCGCTGCCCGCCTTCGCGTATCTGCTGCCCATCGTGCTGGTCTTCGGCATCGGTGTGGCGCCGGCCGTGCTGGCCACGGTCGTCTACGCGGCCCCGCCGATGGCGCGGCTCACCGCGCTGGGGCTGCGCGGCACCGACAAGGGGGTGCTGGAGGCCGTGGCGTCGCTCGGCGCCACCGGGCGGCAGCGGCTGCTGACCGCGCGGCTGCCGCTGGCCCGCCGTGAGCTGCTGCTCGGCGTCAACCAGACCATCATGATGGCCCTGTCGATGGCCGTCATCGCCTCCGTCATCGGCGCCGACGGCCTCGGTGACCGCGTCTACCAGGCCCTGTCGACCGTGGACGTCGGCAGCGCCCTGGCCGCGGGCATCCCGATCGTGCTGCTGGCGATCGTGCTGGACCGGACGACCGCCGCCGCGGGCGAGCGCATGGGCACCGAGTCCCGGGGCAAGGGCGGACAGCGCTGGGCGCTCGTCGCCGTGGCCACCGCGGCCGTCGCCGTCATCACCCGCGCCATGGGCGCCCTGAGCTGGCCGGACGGCTGGACCGTGGCCATCGCGGCGCCGGTCAACGACGCCAAGGACTGGATGGTCGACCACCTCTACTCCGGCATCCCCGGCATCGGCGGCACCGCCGACTGGGCCGCGCACTACACCGGCTGGGTCCTCGACCCGCTGCGCGACGGTCTGCTGGGTCTGCCCTGGTGGGGCGCGCTGCTGATCGTCGCCGCCCTCGCATGGCTGATCGGCACCTGGCGGACCGCCCTGACGGCCGTCCTCGCGCTCGGCGCGATCGGTGTGCTCGGCCGCTGGGAAAGCTCCATGGACACCCTGTCGCAGGTGCTCGCGGCCGTCGCCGTGACCCTCGTCCTCGGCTTCGCCATCGCCGTGGGCGCCGCGCGCAGCCGCCGCACGGAGCGGCTGCTGCGACCGGTCCTGGACGTCTTCCAGACGATGCCGCAGTTCGTGTATCTGATCCCCGTCGTCGCCCTGTTCGGCGTGGGCCGGGCCCCGGCGGCGGCCGCCGCGATCGTCTACGCGCTGCCGGCCGTCGTCCGCATCACCAGCCAGGGCCTGCGCCAGGTGAACCCGGGCGCCATGGAGTCCGCCCGCTCGCTCGGCGCGACCAGCGGCCAGCAGCTGCGGCACGTGCAGTTCCCGCTGGCCCGCCCGGAGCTGCTGCTCGCGGTCAACCAGGCCGTGGTGCTGGTGCTGTCCGTCGTCATCATCGGCGGTCTCGTCGGTGGCGGCGCGCTCGGCTACGAGGTCGTCTTCGGCCTCGCCCAGGGCGACCTGGCCACCGGGCTCATGGCCGGTGTGGCGATCGCCTGCCTGGGCCTGATGCTCGACAGGGTCACCCAGCCGACGAAGGCCCGTGCCGGAAAGGGGGCCTGACATGGCTCGCAAGCGCGTCATCACCATCGGGGCCGCCCTGGCGGGCAGCCTCGGACTCCTCGCCGCCACCGGCTGCGGGGCGGCCGACATGACCAAGCAGGCCTCGCCCTACGCCAACGCGGCCGGGGCGAAGACCGTGACCCTGTCCGTCCAGTCGTGGGTGGGCGCCCGCGCCAACACGGCCGTCGCCCAGTACCTGCTGGAGCACGAGCTGGGCTACCGCGTCGACACCGTCCAGGTCGACGAGGTGCCCGCCTGGGACGCGCTCAGCCAGGGCCGCGTCGACGCGATCATGGAGGACTGGGGCCACCCGGAGCAGGAGCAGCGGTACGTCAAGGACAAGAAGACGATCGCGCCCGGCGGTGACCTCGGGGTCACCGGGCACATCGGCTGGTTCGTCCCCAAGTACTTCGCCGACGCCCACCCGGACGTCCTGGACTGGAAGAACCTCAACAAGTACGCGTCGCAGCTGCGCACGGGCGAGAGCGGCGGCAAGGGCCAGCTGCTCGACGGCTCCCCGTCGTACGTCACCAACGACAAGGCGCTCGTGAAGAACCTGAACCTGGACTACCAGGTCGTCTTCGCGGGCTCCGAGGCGGCGCAGATCACGCAGATCAAGCAGTTCGCCAAGAAGAAGCAGCCCTTCCTCACCTACTGGTACGAGCCGCAGTGGCTCTTCAACGAGGTGCCGATGGTCGAGGTGAAGCTGCCGAAGTACACGGACGCGTGCGCCGAGAAGGGCGCGGCCGATCCCGACACGGTCGACTGCGCCTATCCGACGTCGTCGCTGAAGAAGTTCTTCAACGCGGAGTTCACGGAGAAGGGCGGCAAGGCGGCCCGCTTCCTGAAGAACTTCACCTGGTCGAAGAAGGACCAGAACGAGGTCTCGCAGATGATCGCCGAGGACAAGCTCCCGGCGGAGGAGGCCGCGAAGCGCTGGGTGCAGCGGCACCCGGACGTGTGGAAGGCGTGGCTGCCGTAAGGCCCGCCGCACCTCGCCGTATCTCCGAAGACGGCCCCGGCCCGCCGACACGCACGTGTCCGGCGGCCCGGGGCCGTCTGCGTCGGGTGCCGTCAGGCCTCGTACAGGCCCGGCGTCATGCGGGTGGTGACGCCGATGCGGTTCCAGGCGTTGATGGTGGTGATGAGGGCGATGAGCTGGGCCAGCTCCTGCTCCTCGAACTGCGCGGCGGCCCGGTCGTAGACCGCGTCCGGGACGAAGCCGTCGGTGAGGACCGTGACGGCCTCGGTGAGGGCGATGGCCGCCTGCTCCTTCTCCGTGTAGTAGCCGACCGCCTCCTCCCAGGCGCCCAGGAGGTAGATGCGCTCCTCCGTCTCGCCCGCCTTGCGGGCGTCCTTGATGTGCATGTCGAGACAGAACGCGCAGTGGTTGAGCTGCGAGGCGCGGATCTTGACCAGCTCGATCAGGGTCGGTTCGAGGCCCTTGCGGGAGGCCATTTCCAGGCCGTACATCGCCTTCTGGACCTCGGGTGCCAGCTTGTGGAAGTGCATCCGGGGACCGTGGCTGTGGGGAGTGGCGTTGTTCGTCATACCGATGACACTACGGCCGGGTTAGCCCACGGGTATGGTCCATTTCCATGCGGAAATCATGGGCCACTTCTCAGGACGCCACACCGCCCCCCGGCGGCGCCGATCTGCATCTGGACCTCACCGGGCCGGGCGGCGTACGGGCCAATCTGATCCGCGCCCTGCGTGACGCCGTCCGGACGGGCCGCCTCGCGCCCGGCACCCGGCTGCCCTCCTCCCGCTCGCTCGCCGTCGATCTGGGGCTGGCCCGCAACACCGTCGCCGACGCGTACGGCGAGCTGGTCGCCGAGGGCTGGCTCACCGCCCGCCAGGGCTCCGGCACCCGCGTCGCCCAGCGCGCCACGCCCCGGGCCCCCGAGCGCCGCGCCACCCCGCCCCGGCCGCCCGCCCGCCCCACGTACGACCTGCGCACCAACTCGGCCGACGTCTCCGCCTTCCCCCGCGCGGCCTGGCTCTCCGCCGCCCGCCGCGCCCTGGCCAAGGCGCCGAACGAGGCACTGGGCTACAACGACGGCATGGGCCGCCCCGAGCTGCGGGCCGCACTCGCGGACTACCTCGCACGGGCCCGGGGCGTCCGCGCGGACCCCGGCCGGATCGTGGTGTGCGCGGGCTATATGCAGGGACTCGCCCTGCTCAGCAGGGTGCTGCGGCAGCGGGGCGTGCGCGAACTGGGCGTCGAGGAGTACGGGTTGTGGCTCCACCGCGACGTCATCGCCCGCGTCGGACTGCGCGGCCGGCCGCTACCGGTCGACGAACGTGGCGCGGACGTCGGCGAGTTGGACGCGCACAAGAACGTCCGGGCGGTGCTCCTCACCCCGGCCCACCAGTTCCCGACGGGCGCGCCGCTCCACCCCGACCGGCGGTCCGCCGTCGTCGACTGGGCCTCGCGCACCGGCGGGCTGATCCTGGAGGACGACTACGACGGCGAGTTCCGCTACGACAGACAGCCGGTCGGCTCCCTCCAGGGCCTTGGCCCCGAACACGTCGTCTACTGCGGCACGGCGAGCAAAGCCCTCGCCCCGGCCCTGCGACTCGGCTGGCTGGTGCTGCCGGAACACCTGGTCGGTGACGTGCTGGCGCTCAAACGGACGGGGGAGTGGGGGTCGGGCGTCCTCGACCAGCTCACGCTCGCGGAGTTCCTCACCTCGGGCGCGTACGACCGTCACGTCCGCGCGATGCGGTTGCGCTACCGCCGCCGCCGCGACCAGATCGTGGCCGCCCTCGCCGAACACGCCCCGCACGTCCGCGTCACCGGCATCGCCGCCGGACTGCACGCCGTGCTCGAACTCCCGCCGGGCACGGAACGCACGGCCCTGCAGGCCGCCGCGTGGGACGGCCTCGCCCTGGAGGGCCTGAGCCGCTTCCGGCACCCCGACGCCCCCGGCGCGCCCGATGCCCCCGACGCCCTGGTCGTCGCCTACGGCACCGCGGCGGACCACGCCTTCCCGTCCGTCCTGGAGGCCCTCCTCCGCTCGCTGCCGCCCGCGTGAGCGGCGGTCGGGCCGGCCGGACTCGCTGTCAGCGCGCTGTGTCATTATGCGGACGCGCCCCAGGGGAGGGTCGCGGTGTACTGATTGCCAGGGGGTCGGGGATGGGCGCGGGTACGGAGCCGGACGGCTCGTCCAGATCGGACGAGGAGTGGGAGCGGTTTCTGCGCGCGTCGGTCGCGGGTGCCGCCGACGCGCCCAAGGAGCCGTCGGCGCGGGCCCGCGACGTGGCGAAGCGGCTGCGCGCACAGCCCGACGGCGGCCCGGAGGGCTGGCGCAGCTATACGCCCGCGCGGCCCAAGCGGCGCACGGGCTGGTACGTGGTCGGGCTGCTGGCCTCGCTGGTGCTGCTGGTGGTGGCCCTCGCGCCGGGACGGGTGGTGGACCTGTTCGCCGGCGACGACCCCGACTCCCCGGCGGAGGCGGGCCCACCGGCGGCGGCAGGCCAACGCCCGACCATGGACGAGCCGTTCCGCGGGTCCCCGGCGGCGAGCTGGGCGAGCGGAGCGGCGGGGATCACCGTGCCGGAGGCCCGGGCGGTCGGCTGGATGAGCGCGGCCGAGGTCGAGCGGGCTCTCGCCCGCAGCCGGGACTTCCTCGTCGCGTCCGGCCTGGACCGTGGGGTGCTGCGGGGCGAGCGCCCCGAGAAGGCGATCGCACTGATCAACCCGAAGCAGAAGGACGTCCAGGACTTCCTGACGACCGCTTTCCGCACCCCGAGCGAGAAGAACGACCCCCTCCTCCTCTTCAGCCGCTTCCAGCCCTCCCGCACCCGGCTGGTCGGCGACGTCGTGAAGACCCGGGGCCGGCTCACCTACCGGGAGGGCGAGCGCGGTGCGCTCCAGGTGACCGCCGACGTCACCTTCGTCTATCCCGTCACCCGCGCGGACGCGGGCGGCGACGACGAGATCGTGCGCACCATTGTCCGGCGCGAGCTGATCCTGAGCTGGGACGATCCCGACAAGGTGATCACCGAGCCGGGCACGTTCTCGATCGTCTCCAACAAGTACGACATGACCAACGGCGGCTGCGGCGCCCCCACGGGCTACCTCACCCCGCCCTTCGGCACGGACCGCCGGGCGGACGAGGCCGGCACGGTGGTCGACCCGTACGACCGCAGCACGCCGGTCGGGCGGGGCGGCTCCTCCGGGGACGAGTGCGCGACGGCGACGCGGTCCTAGCGGTCGCCTCGCACGCCCGCAGGTTCCGCCGCGGGGACGCGCAGGGCGATGAGACAGATGTCGTCGCGGCCGGTGGCGGCGGGTTCGGCGAGGAGGGTGTCGCAGAAGACGTCGAGCGGTTCCCGGGCGAGGACGGCGGCGGTGCGACGGAGGCGGTCGAGCCCCTGGTCGATGTCCTCGTCGGGGCGCTCGACCAGACCGTCGGTGTAGAGCAGCAGGGTGCTCCCGGCGGGCAGGGGTTCGATGGCGCTGTCGCGCCAGTCGTCCTGCATGGGCAGACCCAGCATCGGTGACGCGGCCCGGTCGAGGAAGCGGGTGCAGCCGTCCTTGGTGACGAGCAGCGGCGGCGGGTGGCCCGCGACGCTGTAGTGCGTCTGCCAGCCGCCGTCGTCGCCCTGCTCCAGACGGGCGATGGCGCAGGTGGCCGTGCCCTCCTCGGGGTTGAGGGTCTGGGTGGCCACGTCCAGGCGCCGGATGATGTCGCCGGGCGGTTCCTGACGGTCGGCGGCCAGGCCGCGCATCATGTTGCGCATCTTGCTCATGGTCACGGCGGCGGCGATGTCATGGCCGGCGACGTCACCGATGACGAGGATGAGGGCGCCGTCGGGCAGGACGAAGGAGTCGTACCAGTCCCCGCCGACCTCGGCGGCCGTCGGGCTCGGCAGATAGCGGGCGACGATGCGCAGCCGGTCGTACCGGGGCGGGTCGCTGAGCAGGCTGTGCTGCAGGGCGAGGGCGACGCGCCGGGTGCGCTGGAACTCGGCGATGTGCCGCAGCGGTTCATGTGCCTGCTCGACGAATTCGTGCATCAGGGCCACGTCGGCCGGGCCGATCGGTTCGCGGTCCCCGCACGCGAAGGCGTCCACGACGGCGGCGAGGGTGCCGTCGATGACGATGGGCACGATCACCATGCTGTGGGCGCCGGCCCGGCACAGCCAGGAGAGGGTGGCGGCCGGGGCGGTGTCCGGGGGAATGGTGTCGGGGGTGAAGGTGGCGTGGATGACGCGTCGTTCCCGGACGGCCCGCGCGAGCGCGCTGCCCGTTTCGAGGAGCTCCTCCCGGCGCGCCGGAAGGTCGGACGGGAGGCCCTCGCGGATGCGGGAGGAGATCCGCTCGACGGTGATCGGCCCGTCGGCGGCGATGTGGCCGTCCGTGGCCGGCAGGAGATAGATCCCGCACTTGTCGGCCAGCGCGGGAACGATCACGTCTCCGAGAGCGGCGAGCGCGTCGCGCGGCTTGGTGGCCCCCGCGAGGACGGCCGCCGCCCGCGCCAGCAGGTCCTTGCGGCGCTGCTCCAGCCACTGCTGCTCGATGTCGGTGCAGGTGCCCACCCACTCCACGACGGTGCCGTGCTCCCGGACGGGTACGGCCTTGACGTCGAAGTGCCGGTAGCTGCCGTCCCGGGTGCGCAGCCGGTAGACGTACTCGAACTGGTCGGGCACCTCGTCGAGGGCGCGCCGCCACGCGGTCGTCATCGGGGCGCGGTCGTGGGGGTGGAGGGCGTCGAGCCAGCCGTCGCCGCGGAACTCCTCCCACGTCTGGCCGGTCACCTCTTCCCATCCCGGGCTCGGCTCGATGGTCCCGCCCTTGGCGGCGGTCACCCACATCATCCGGGGGCCGGTGGCCGCGAGGCTCTCGTAGCGGCGCAGGGCCCGCAGCCGCTCCTCCGACAGCAGCCGCGCCCGTTCGGCGGCCTTGACCTGCTCGGTCACCTCGACGGCCACGACCAGGACACCGGCTGTGCCCGTGCCGCCGGGGATCGCGGAGAGGCTGAAGGTGAAGAAGCGGGTTCCGCCGGGGCCCGGGGAGCCGATCCGTACGGGCGCGGCGGTGACGGTCACCGCCTCACCCGAGCGCAGGACCTGGTCGAAGAGGTCGAAGCACCGGCGCTCCCGGAGCTCGGGGAATGCCTCGGAGACGGGCAGGCCGACGGGCCGGTCACCGAACAGCTCGCCGTGGAGGTCGTTGGTGTAGGCCAGGATGTGCCGCGGTCCGCGGGTGACCGCAACCGCGACCGGGGCGGGGTCGAACATCCGCCAGTCCGTCCCGTGGGGCGGCAGGGGTGCCTGTTCCGTGTCCATCGGTCGTCCTCCTCGCCGGGGGCGCGGCCCGTGGGGCGATCGGGGTGCGGACCCGCGGTGGCTGTCGCGCCCGGACGGGCTCTGCCGTCGGGTCCCGGGTGTGCGGGGGGCCTGACGGCCGGTCGACTGCGTGAACCCACATCGTGCCCGAACGGGGGTGACGGGCTCCGCCGGACGTCTGGTGCGTCAGGGTGACGAGCCGGATCGCCGTGGCGGGTGCGGCGAGGTCAGGCCGTACCCGTCGCGAGGACCTCGTGCGCGAGGGCCACCAGGTCGGGGATGGCCGGGTGTCCCGGCGAGGACACCACTCGGGTGGCTGCGGGATCTCCGACGGCCTGGTCATCGCGTACGGCACACCCCCGGACCGCGCCTTCACGGCCGCACCCAGGACGCGCTGCGCCGGGCGCTGTCGGCGGGGTGAGCGGCGGCAGGTCAGGGAGGGGGAATGGGGCGGAACGGGGCAGTGGGGTCGCCGTTACCCGAGGGCAGGAGTGGCTGTTTCCCGTCGGTCGCGGGCAACCAGAGCCTAGGGCTCGTGTAAGGATCTGGCCTGAGAACCCGTCCGCCGCACATCACCGTCGGCGTCGGAGCCGGGCGGTGGCACCGCCCTCGTGCCAGATGGGTGGATGCCCACAGCTCAGGTAGCTGCTGTAGCCAACTCCCCGCCAATGGCGCCGTGTTGACGAGGCTCAAGGCGGCGTCGGGGGCTACATGATTGCGTCCTGAATCACTGCTTCCGCCATCGGAGTGTCATCGCCCTTCTCGCATGCCCCGATCTTGCCGCCCCTTGTTGACCACCCGTGTGTGATGGGTGATGCTCGGCACGCGTTTCGAACACAAGATCGATTTGGGTCGCTGTGTAACGCGGCCCTCCTACTGAGGAGGTACCCATGCGTGCAGCACAGAAGGTAGGCGCGATAGCTTCCGCGGCTGTCGCGGCGTTCGCTCTCACGGCCGGGATAGCCCATGCCGAAGGCGGCTTCGACTCCTACGCCAGTAACTGGGTCACGGGTAAGGAATCGCGCCATTGGGACGACAACAACAGTGACGGCGCGTCTACGACCGTCAGGTTCTCCGGATGCTCCGCGTCGAATTCGGCCTTCAGGTATGCCGGGATTCAGCTGAAGAGGGACCGCAGCGGACTTCCCGACCCGGTGGTCGACAGAAGCAACAACTACTGCAACACGTCCAACTTCGGGCGCCAGTCCGGCGGCACGTACTACTTCAACTACTCCAACCTCAACGGGGATGACGCTCCCCGCTCGTACCTGAACGTCAGTAGCATCGCCGTCAGGTACTGATCGAAATGGAGCTCCCGCCCGGCCTGTCGTCCTGGAGCGGCGGGCCGGGCGGCCCTGTTTCCTCCCCCTGCCGTCTTCATCTGGGAAGCCACGTGCCACTGCGCTACACAGACTGCACTTTCGGGTACCGGGCCGGCGTCCCCGTCCTCGACTCGCTGACCTTCGAGTTCCCGCTGGGCAACACGGTACTCCTGGGCCCGAACGGCGCTGGGAAGTCCACGCTGTTGTCGTTAGGCGCCTCTGTCCTGTCGCCCTCGTCCGGCACCGTACGCCTCGGATCAGCCGACAGTGTGAGGCGGAAGGACAGAAGAGAATTCCGTCGCCGTGTCGGTTGGCTGCCGCAACGCATCAGCCCGGTGCCGGGGCTCACCGTCCGGGAGCAAGCCGCTTACGCCGGCTGGCTCAAGGGCATGTCGCGGCGCCGGGCCTGGGACCGTTCGGCCGACGCCCTTGATCGGGTCCGCCTCACCCAGCTCGCATCCCGACGCAGCCACGAGCTCTCCGGTGGTCAGCTGAGGCGCCTGGGAATAGCCCAAGCGATCGTGCACCGGGCGGAGGTGGTCCTTTTGGACGAACCCACAGCCGGTCTGGACCCGGAACAGCGCAGAGTTTTCCGGGAACTGCTCGCAGACCTCTCGGACAGGGTCCACTTCGTGGTATCCACCCACCAGACCGAGGACCTGGCGGACATCTATCACTCCGTTGTGGTCTTCGACCAGGGGCGAGTGGCGTACGAGGGCAACACCCACGGCTTCTTGGCTCACGCCCCCGGCGATGTACCCGGCGATCGGCGCGCGGAGACCGCTTACCGGTCACTGGTGCGCGGGGAGGTCTGACCCCAGCCATGCGCATCAAGACGCTTCTGCGCTCCGGCCCCGCCCTGTGGGCCGCCTTGGTCCTCCTTCCCGCATTGCTGTGGTTCAGCGCCCGCAACGCCGACACCACCGTGGAGTACTGGGCATCCGCCAGCACTCAGTCCCTTGTCGTCCTGGGCTTCGTCAGCGGAGCCTGTGGCGCCTGTGCCGCATGGGAAGCCGGTCGCCTGACCGACGCGGGCATCGAGAGCTGGGCACCTGTGCGGCCTCGGCTGCATGTTGCCGCCGTCCACCTTGCCCCGGTCGCCGTCCTAGGGCTCGTCGGCTTGCTCGTTTCCCTGGTGGCCTTCTCCGGCCCTGCCCTTGGCACCCCGGGCCATCCGGACGTCCTCGTCCTGGCCACCGCCTACCTCATCGTGCTCTCCCACATGGCGGTGGGATTCCTGCTGGGCTGTCGACTGCCCCGCTTGATCAGCGCGGCGCTCATGCTCATCGTCGGCTACTTCTGGGGGTTCTGGCCCGCTGCCCTCGACAGCCCCTCCTGGCTGCGGCATCTGAACGGCCAGGGGGTCACGGAATGCTGCGGCTTGGATCAGGAGCCTTCACTGCGCAGTCTGGGGTCGGCCGCTGCCTTCTCGGCCGGACTGATCATCCTGGCGCTGATCGTGCTGGTGATGCGCAAGAGCAAGGCTCGACTGGCGCTGGCCTGGACAGCCGGTTTCGTCGGTATCGCGGCGGGCGTGGCAATGGCCCACCCGATGGGTTTCAAGGGAGCCCAAGCGCGGGACCGGTCTTTGTTCCAGTGCGTCGGCAACAGGCCCCAGGTCTGCCTGTGGCCTGAACAACGTGCCAACGAGGCTGACTTCCTCCGCTGGTCCCACGACGCGGACCGCAACCTTCGTGCCGTAGGAATCAAACCGGTGTCCCGAGTCGAGTTCGGTGCCACCATCCCGAACCGTAACTCTGTCCTCACCGCCATTTCGGCCGGGTCGATGCCCTCTGAGCCGCCGGCCTGTGCACAGAGGCCGAATGCCCGTTACCCCGGCGATGAGGCGGTCTCGGCTGTCCACTCATGGCTTGCCCTGACGGCGGGCGCTGAGCCTTCTGCCTTGCAGAGGCAGTGGCCTGCCCCGGCCGTCGCATTGGGCGAAGAGGTCCGCCGACTGCCGGCGGAGGCGCAGAAGAGGTGGTTCGAGCAGAACATGAGGGCGGTCCGCGACTGCTCCGTGGAGCCCGACCTCGACCCGGCGTCCTATGCGAGGGCGGCAGGGCAGACGACATGACCTGGTGGCTACGTGTGCATGCCGTCTCGACTTGGGCAGGGGCGTTGGCTCTGTGTTTTGTGGCGGCTCCGCTTCTGTCGACGTCGGCGGTCCCCTTGCCTTCTTTTTTCAGCGGGCTAGGAGGTGGTGTTCCCGTGCCACTTGTGCTGCCGGTGCTTCCTGCCGGCGCGATGCTCTATGGGCTGAACCGCGCACCCTGGGAGACGGAGGCATCCGCGGTGCGACCCGCGGCCTCGTGGTGGATGGTCGCTCTGGCCGCTGCCAGTGCCCTCTCTGTGCTTGTCGCTCTGCTGGAGACGCTTCTCCTCGACTTTTCGCTGGCCTTCGCCGTTGCCCGCAACTTCTTGGGATATCTGGGCGTGGGCTTGATCGTGCAGCGATTCACCCACGCGCAATACGGTTCCGTCGCAGTGGCGGTCCTCCCCGTGGCCTGCGCTTTGATCGGACTGGGCCCGGGAGGGCGGCCGTACGCATGGATGTGGCCCTTGCATGCCAGCGACTCCCTTGTTGCCGGTGCGCTGGCAGTCATCATTTTCGGCCTGGGGCTGGCTGCGACCACCCGGTATGTCAGCGACTGTCGCAGCCGACGCTGAGGGCGCACAAGGGGCCGGACGCCCCTACGTTTGTGGCGTGAGCCCCAATGGTCCGGCCGCGAGGACCTCGTGCGCGAGGGCCACCAGGTCGGGGATGGCCGGGTGTCCCGGCCCCTCGCGCCAGGCGAGGACGACGGGAACGGTCGGTGCGTCCGCGAGCGGGCGGTAGACCAGGGCGGGGTGCGCGTGGTTGCTCGGGGTGGCCGAGGTGGAGACCCCGAGGGCACGGCCCGCGGCGATGGCCATGAGCCACTCGTCGGTGTTGGTCACCTCGATGGTCGCGACGGGCCGGGCGGTGGGCGGCCACAGGTCCATCGTCGTGGTGCCGGAGACGGTGTTGACGGCGATCGGACGGCCGGCGAGGTCCGCGAGGGTGACCCGGGGGAGCGCCGCCAGGGGGCTGTCCGCCGGCATGACCACCACCCTCGTCTCCGACAGCAGCGGCTCGATGCGGAGGCCGGGCGAGGTGACCGCGCCGCGCAGCAGGGCCGCGTCGACCTCGCCCCGGGTGAGTCCCGCCGTGCGGTCGTCGATGCGGAGCAGCTCCAGGGGAGTGCCCGGGTGTGTCTCGTCCCAGCGGCGCAGCAGGGGGATGGTGTGGTCGCCGAGCGCGGCCCAGGTGTGGCCGAGGCGCAGCGGCCAACCGCGCAGCCCTCGGGGGTCGAGGGCGGTCTCGACGGCGGCGAGGGCGGCGGCGGCCTTGTCGCGGAAGGTGTGGCCCTCGGTGGTGAGTGCGAGGTGGTGGGTGGAGCGGTCCACGAGGCGGGCGCCGAGGTGGTCCTCGAGTTGGCGCAGGGTGCGGGAGAGTGCGGGCTGGCTCAGGTGGAGGCGGGCTGCGGCGCGGGTGACGTTGCCGGCGTCGGCGATGGCGAGGAAGGCACGCAGGTGCCGCAGCTCGATGGTCATGCCTCAGGAGCATAACCGTGCCGCGATCGGCATTTCACAGGGCGTAGTCGGCTGCCTAGCGTGAACCCCATGACTTCCACGGTGCAGGACTCATCCACGACGACGGCCACGCCCGTTCTCCTCCGCCGCGCCCCGGGGCGCGGCACCCTCGGCGGCGTCGGCCTGGTGCTGGCCGGGGCGGTGTCCGTCCAGTTCGGGTCGGCCTTCGCCGCGCTGCTGTTCCCCCGGGCCGGGGCGCTCGGCACGGTCGCGCTGCGGGTCACGTTCGCCGCGGTGCTGCTGCTGGTCGTCGCCCGGCCCCGGCTGCGCGGGTACACGCGCGCCGACTGGGCGGTGGCCGGCGGGTTCGGCCTGGCGCTCGGCGGTATGAACCTCCTCTTCTACCAGGCGATCGACCGCATACCGCTGGGGGCGGCGGTCGCCGTCGAGGTGCTCGGCCCGCTGCTGCTGTCGGTCGTCGCCGCGCGCCGCGCCGCCGGACTGCTGTGGGCGGGGCTCGCGTTGGCCGGGGTCTTCCTGCTGGGCCGCGGGGGATTCGGTCAACTCAACGTCGCGGGCGTGGCCTTCGCGCTGGGCGCCGGGGCGATGTGGGCGGCGTACATCGTGCTGAACGCCCGTGCGGGCGCCCGTTTCCCCCGGCTGGACGGCCTGGCCATCGCGATGTCCGTCGCCGCGCTGGTCAGTCTGCCCCTGGGCGTCGGGGCGTCGGGCGGGACGCTGCTGGAACCGGCAGTGCTCGGTCTCGGACTGGCGATCGCGGTGATGAGCTCGGGCGTGCCCTACACCCTGGAGCTGCTCGCCCTGCGGCGGCTGCCCACGGCGACGTTCGCGGTGCTGACGAGTCTGTCACCGGCCCTTGCCGCGACGGCGGGCTATCTGGTGCTGGACCAGGGGCTGTCGCTGTCGCAGTGGGTCGCGATCGCGATGGTGGTCACGGCGAGCGCGGGCGCGGTACGCACGGGCAAGCGCTGAGGCCCGCTCGAAGGGCCGGGTGCCGCTACGCGTGCGGCGTGAGCCCCAACGACCGCACCAGGTCGAGCATTTCCGCGCGGTAGAGCTTGGCCGGGTCGTGGGTCAGGGGGCGGAGGTGGCCGTAGATCTCCAGGGCCACCAGGCCGTGCATCCGGCCCCAGACGCGGATCGCGAGCGCGACCCCGGCAGGCGGGAGTTCGGGGAACCGCTCCCGGATGTCGGCGGCGAAGGCGGGCTGGAAGTCGGACCACAGATGCCCGTCCGCCGCCTCCAGACTCTCGGCGCGCGGCCAGGCACCGGCGACGAGGGCGGTCAGGCCCGCGCACGCGCGCTGCGCGGCTTCGGCGGCCGGACCGCCCTCGGGGGGCTGGTAGCCGGTGACGGGGTCGCCGTAAATGAGCCGGAAACCCTCGGGGTTGGCCACGGACCAGGTGCGGAAGGCCTGCGCCCAGGCGAGGGTGCGGGCCGCCACGTCGTCGGCGGGCAGGGGTGCGACGGCTGCCTCCGCCCGGTCGACGAGTGAGGTGTAGACATCGGAGATCAGCGTCGTGACCAGGTCGTCCCGGGTCGGGTAGTAGCCGTAGATGGCCCCGGCCGTCATGCCCATCTCACGGGCGATGGCGCGCAGCGAGATCGCGTCCGGCCCGCCCTCCGCCATGAGCCGCAGCGCGATCGTCTTGATCTCCTGGGCGGTTTCCGCCCGGAGCCTGGCCCGTCGGTTCTGCGTCTGGTCTCCCACGGTTGTCACCTTACAGCGTTGGGTTACTCTCCGCCGTGCCGTCACTGAACGCCGTGCAGTAAGTCTACGTCGTACACGAAAGCTCTGTGGCGCGGCCGCTCCGCCGCCCCCGCTCTCCCCGGCTGCCCGGCATTCCCCCAGGTGGGGGAGGCCCCGGCCCGTCGCGCGGCGCGGCAGTGCCCCCGGCGCCTCGCTCGGGCGGCGGAGGCGTCTCGGCCGTCAGGGCGACGAACGCGGGGTCGCTGATCGCGAGGATCGAGGGGACAGACGTCATCCCTTGAACCCGGAATCCTCGAAACGGAATCCGCGAACCCTCGAAGGGGAGCATCCTCGTGATCAAGAAGGCTCTGCCGGTCGCCTCTCTTCTCGTCCTGACCGCCTTGGCGATGCCCGCGGAGGCATCGGCCGACGACGCCCCGGCCCCGGCCACCACCACCGCCTCCATCAAGGGCTGGGGGCGCATGGACTTCCCCGCACCGGGCAACGACGTCCAGATCTCCGTCGACGCCCACGGCACCTACACCAAGGACAGCCCGTCCTTCCCGACCCGTTCCTCGGGCACGTTCCGCGTGTACCACCGCATCGACCAGGGGAAGGGCAAGCCTGCCTTCGTCAACTGGGGTGACTTCACCGTCGATTGCCTGACCACCGGCGGCCCCACCGCGACCGTCACCGGAACCCTCGTCCGCACCGTCCCCGGCGGCCCCTGGCAGGAGTTCGCCGACCGGCACGCCCGCATGGGCATCAGCTTCTACGTCGCGGGCAAGGGCGGCGGTCCCAGCCGGATCGGGCTGTCGGGGTTCCCGAAGGCGGGTGAGACGCAGATCGCCAAGTGCATGGCCCCGGCGGCCGACGCGGCGGTGATCAAGGGCGGCTACGTCCTCAAGGACAAAGGCCCCCTGAACGCGTAGTTGGGCCGGCCACGCCTCAGGCCGTCGCGGCCAGCCGGGAGCGGGTCGCCGCGGCGTAGACGAGCGCTGCCGTGATGCCCACCAGGTGTCCGCGACTGGCGATGTTGGGGACGACGGCGACTTCGAGGACCATGGCCGCCACCGTGCCGGTCAGCAGGACCGGGGACCGGCACTTCCACGCGACGCAGATGAGCAGCCCCACCACGGCGGCCGACGGCCCGGTGTCCAGGGCGAGTGCCTCGTCGGTCGGGAGGCCGAGAGGGTGGCCGGGTCCGAGGTGGCTCAGGACCCGGACGGCGAGGGTCGCCGCGAGGGTGGTGAGCAGCGCGACGGCGGCGGTGTGTCCCGCGCCGAGGACCCGTTCGGCGAGCGCGAAGACCACGGCGACCTGCAACAGCGCCAGCAGGAAGGGGAGGTCCGGAGCCGGGACGAACATCGACAGGGGCAGCCGTGCCGCGACCAGGGCCAGCGGCACATCGGCCCGGATCCCTCCGACCAGCCACACCAGCCGCGCCCCCGCGTGGTGCAGCGCCGCCACGTGAAAGAAGGTGAGCAGCACCAGCGAAGCGAACGTCAGGGGCACGGCCGCGATCCGCCGCGCGCGGATGTCGGCCACGGGCCGGTCGGTGACGCGATGCCACTGCGCCGCCAGGGACCGTCCGGCCTGCCGGAGGGGGCGGCTGCTCTTGACCGTCCGGAGAATCGAATTGCGCGTCATGTCTCGTTAACCGCTGGCCGCATCGTTGGCAACGGCCAGTGGGGTTCTTGCAGGGCCGGACGGCCGCCCCCCAGGGGAAGCCGCCCTGTCAGCGTGGCTCGGCGGTTCCACCGGGGTTCCTGTGGCGCAGGTCGGCCAGGGCGGTGATCCCTGCTGTGGCGGCGGCAGCGAGGTCGGTGACCATCGCGTCGTCGACGGGAAGGTTGAGGATGTACAGGGCGGACGCCAGGGAGCCGAGCAGCAGCACGTGGGCCGTCGCGGGGTCGACGGCCCCGGCCAGCTCCCCGCGGGCCACGGCCTGTTCGATGATCTCGGCGAAGCAGGCCTGTTCGGCGGCCAGGAAGGTGTCCTGGAACCGGGCGTCCAGTTCCGGATTGCCGGCCAGTTCGCTGATCAGGGCCGGTGTCAGTTGTCGCGCGGCCGGGGTGGCCATGCGGACGTGGAACGCGCGGACCAGTGCCAGCAGGTCCCCGTGCAGGGAGCCGGTGCCGGTGAACGGAGGCAGCGGCTGCTCGTGCAGGGTGGCGTCGAACGCCATCTCGGCCTTGGAGGCGTAGCGGCGGTAGATGGCCGCCTTGCCCACCCCGGCGCGCGTCGCGACCTGGTCGACGGTCAGGGCCGGGTAGCCGACTTCGTCGATCAGCTCACGGGTGGCCCGCAGGATTTTGTCGTCCACGCGGCTGTCCCGGGGGCGTCCAACCCGTTGCCTTCTCGCTGTCATGCCCGCATGATACGGAACGCGAGTATCGAAACCACGGTCTCGTAACCTCCAACCCGGGACGGAGTACTCGGATGATCAAGTGGGCTGGCTGGATCATCACGTTATGCGGGTCCGTACACACGGTCGGCGCCCTGACGGTGGAGAAAGCCGCGCGTCACGCCGGGACATGGTTCAGCGGCGGACTGTGGAGCGAGGACCTTGCCGATATGAGCCCGGCGGGCAGCGCGTACTTTCTGAGCCTGGAAAGCTTCGGGGTGCCGCTCGTCCTGATCGGCCTGACGGTGCTGTGGCTGGACCGCCGCGGCATCACCCCGCCGGCGTTCATCGCCTGGACGCTGGGGATCTGGACCGTCGTCGACGCCGTAGTCCTCCCCTTCACGCCCTGGCCCCTCTTCGCGCTCGCGTGCGCCCTGCTGCTGATCGGAGCCCGCCGCGCCCGCCGTGACGGCCTCGCCTCCGAGGCGAAGGGCACGCCGTGAGATCCCGGGACGGGCGTGTGCGGTCCGGAGATCACGCGCTTGCCCTCAACCGCACTTGAGGTCCTACGGTCTGTGCATGACCTGCACGGTGTGCAGGCTCCGAACCGAAGTACCAGGGGGCATCCCGTGACGACCCAGCAGATGTCGGACGCCGAGCTCGCAGGACAGCCCGCCGCATATTGGACCGGTATGGCCTACGAGGCGCTCATCGCGTACACCCGGGCCCAGCAGGCCGCAAAGGGCTACACCCAGCCTCAGTTCTGGCTGCTGCGCAATCTGTCGGAGAACGACATCTCGCCGGACGGTCAGGGGATGACCGTCCCCGAGCTGCGGGAGGCCATGGCCTCCTACATCCGGCCCGAGGACGACCTGGCGGCGGAGGCCGAGCCGCTTCTTGAGCGCGGCTGGCTGACCCGCGACGCCGAGGACCGGCTGTGGCTCACCGAGGAGGGGGAACAGGCCCGCGTCGACCTCGCGCGCAACGCTCCCGCGATCCGCGCCGCCCTCCACGAGGGCATCGACGACGCGGACTACGTCACGACGATGAAGGTGCTCCAGCGGCTGATCCACAACGCGGGCGGGCCGGTCGCCTGATCGATGAACTCGGCTGTGCGTGCCCGCTGGTCTTCAGCCCACGAGCGTCGTCAACCGCACGCCATGACGGCGTGCGGTTGACGATCGTCGCTCGGCCTTGCGGGAGGGGCGGTCGTGCCCGTCCGTGTCCTACTGACGATCAGTAGTACATGAACGTCGGGTACAGCCCGTTGAGGTACTGGGTGATGACCTCGCCGGCGCCTATCCCGCCGCCGTTGGCGGCGTTGGCCACGTCGTAGACCGACCCGTAGTTGCCCATCCAGTGCCAGGTCTTGGTCTGGGCGGCCTTCGAGGTGGTGCAGTTCCTGAGCGCGATGCCTTCCTGGCTGGTGAGGACGGCGTCGGTGGCGGGCGTGTCACAGGCCGCGCGCGAGGTCGTGGGCTTGGTCTGTGCCGGGTCGTCCGCGGCTGACGCTGTGCCCGCCACGCCGATGAGCAGGGCGATGGGGGCCGCCGCGAGGGCGATGGCGTGGGTGCGAAGACGGTTCATGGTGACCTCCATGAGGGGGATCAGGTGTTCGACGGATCGGGCACCTGGACCCACAACCGTAGGGTGGTCTAGTCCATCCGGCATTTCGGCTCCGCCATTCGGGTGAGGGGCGCCGTGTCCGCCAAGGGTTCGGGGGCTCACCCACTGACCTCCGGGCGCGTCGGTACTGGCATGATCACCGGTCATGGGGGATTGGTTCATGCAGGCAGGCCACGGGGTGCGGTTCGAATGGGGCCCCGTCGGCGCGGCTCGTCTCGCGGAGGACGTCGCCTGTCTTGTCGTCGTCGACGTGCTCTCGTTCACCACGTCGGTGACGGTGGCGGTGGAGGCGGGGACCCACGTCATCCCGTATCGCTGGCGTGATGAGACCGCCGCGACGTTCGCCGAGCAGATGGGCGCCGACCTCGCCGTAGGGCGCCGCGCGGCCACCGCGACATCACCATGGTCGCTGTCACCGGCCGCGCTGCGAAGGGCGCCCTTCACCCCTCGTCTGGTGCTTCCGTCGCCCAACGGCTCCACCATCGCCGCCGCTGCGGGCGAATCCACCGTGGTCGCTGCTTCGCTGCGGAACGCGACCGCCGTGGGGCAATGGCTGGCGGATCGAGGCTACGGAACGACTGAACGGCCCGTCGCCGTGATCGCCTCGGGCGAGCGCTGGCCCGACAGCAGTCTCCGGCCCGCGCTTGAGGATCTCCTCGGGGCCGGAGCGGTGATCGCCTCACTGCGCCGCCACGGCAGGGACCGGCTCTCGCCGGAGGCCACCGTGGCAGCAGCAGCCTTCGCAGGCGTCACGGACGTCGGCACGACGGTCGCGACCAGCGCCTCGGGCCGGGAACTCATCGACGACGGCTATGCCGACGATGTCGCCATCGCGACGGAGCTGGATGCCTGTGAAGTGGTCCCCGTCCTCACGAACGGAGCGTTCGCCGCGGCCGGTTAGGGGCTGCCGAAGACCCTGCCTCAGTGGATGCGGAAGGACGTCCCGGTGACGAGCGCGCCGTTGAAGTCCACACGGGTGTTCGGGGGGAATGAGCGCTGGGCGCAGGCCTGTACCCAGCACGCGGACGCGGTGTACCGGCCGGTGTTGTAGGCGATGCGGTAGGGCCAGCTGCCGCGTGCGGTGCCTCGTGAGCCGTAGAAGCCCCGATGGGCGTAGGGGACGCGCCCGCTCAGATAGCAGCCGTCGCCCGAGTTGCAGCCGCTGCGCTGGCTGATGCTCTGGTCGGTCGACTGCGGCTTGACGGAGAGGATCCGGCCGGTGGCCGGGTCGAGCGCGACGGCCTTGGGGGCACTGGAGTTGAGCAGGGCCTGCTCGGAGGCGGTCAGCGGTGGGATGGGGCCAGGGCCCGCCTGGGCCGGGGCGGCGAGGCCCAGGCCGATGACGGCCGTAATGGCGGTCAGTGCTCCGACGCGGCGCAGAGAGGGGCGGGGCATGACGTTTCGCACGAGGCCTCCAACGCAAGGGCGATGACGGAGTGTCAGGCTATGCGTAGGACGTCGTGGCGCGAAGGCAGAAGCAGGACATGTGCCCGTGGCAACTCGGACAGTTCTGGGCCGGCGGCGTGCGCCCGTCAGTCGTGGCGGGGCGCGACCGGTTTGTGGCCGGGGTAGACGTGATCGGGGCTCACGATGCGGGTGACTGCCTCGCCGAAGAGCGTGCTGGGCTCCTGGCCGTCGTGCAGGACGTCGGTGTTGAGGATAATGACCAGGGTCGCTCGCGCCTCCGGCAGGTAGACGGTCAGCGATTCGTAACCGGGCAGCGAGCCGTTGTGGCCGATCCAGCCCTGGACGTTGAAGATGCCCAGCCCGTAGCCGTCACCCGGAATGTCCATCGGCGTGGTCTTCAGGCGTTCCGCCTGAGTCGCGGGCGTCAGCAGCTTGCCGGTGGCGAGGGTATGGGCCCAGCGGCGCAGGTCCTGAAGGTCGGAGATCATCGCTCCGGCGGCCCAGGCCCAGGAGGGGTCCCAGTCCGTCGCGTCCTCGATCTTCCCCGAGGCCGTCTGGTTGGTATAGCCGTGCGCGTGCGGGTCCGGGATCTCCGCGCCCGTGGGGAAGAGCGTGCGGTGCAGCCCGGCCGGCTTCAGGACGTCCTGCCTGATGACCTCGTGCAGCGGACGGCCGGTGACCTTCTCCACCACCAGGCCCAGCAGGATCAGGTTGGTGTTGCAGTAGTCGAACTGTGCGCCCGGCTGGAACTGCACGGGGTGTTTGAAGGAGAAGTCGAGCAACTCCTGTGGCGTGAACGGGCGTCTCGGGTCGGTCTCCAGTGCCTTGTCGAAGTCGGAGTCCTCGCTGTAGTTGAAGAGACCGCTGCGCATCCCAGCCAGTTGGCGCAGGGTGATGCGGTCCCCGTTCGAAACGCCCTTGACGTACGTGCCGATGGGATCGTCCAGGCCGACCTTTCGCTCGCCGACCAGCCGGAGGAGTGCGGTGACCGTGAACGTCTTGGTCTCGCTGCCGATGCGCGTGTAGAGATCGGTCGCCATGGGCGCACCGGTCGCCTTGTCCGCCACCCCGAAGGTGTGCACGTAGCTCCCCTTGTCGGGGGTCCACAGCCCCACGCTCACGCCCGGCACCTGCGTCTCGTCCATGACCTGGCGTACGGCCGCGTCCAGCTTCGCCGCGACGGCCGGGGTGAGGTGCCGGAAGTCCTTGTCGTGATCCGTGGAGGCGGCTGCGGGGACGGGCAGCGCCGGAGCGGTCGCCCCGTACGCGGAGCCCTCGGCGGCCGGGGCGATGAGCGCACCTGCGGCGGCAGTGGCCACGCAGGCCCGGCGCAGCCGAATGCGGGTCGATTTCACGGCATGGCCTCCTGCCGTACGAGGACCAGTGCGTCAGCACCAGGCTAGGCCCGCGCCACCCCGGTCGCGCGGCGAGCCGCTCGGCTGCGCCTGGGGGCTACGACGGCTGCCGCTGCCCGCCCCGCAGCGCCGCCCGCACCAGGCTGCCGCCGCGTAGCGCGGCACCAATGGCGCCGGAGGCGTCGTCCTGGGCTTCGGCTGCCTGTTCCTGGCGGCAGTCGCGGCACAGCGTCTCCCCGTCCACCGGCCGGAACAGGTACGGATGCATGTGATCACCCCGGCACTCCCGCATGCTCGCCACGCGGGGTGCCGTGGGCTCCACGGCTCGCTGATCGGCGAACGACGGCGGTTCGGGCATCTTCCGCACCAGCCGGTCGCGCGTCAGGCCCGCCGGTGAGTTGATCCGAGCCGGAAGCCCGGAGGTCAGCGCCTCACGCAGCTCCCGCAAGGTGGACCCGCGCTGTAGCCATTCCGCTGCGAGCGGGGCGAGTCGGGCGATGTCGCGGGGCGACAGCCGCAGTTTGCGTTCGCCCCGCGAGACCGCGGTGAGGGCTTGAGCGCCGCGTTCGGCCAGCGGGTGGGGAGGGTGGGACGTGTTGGCCCCCGTTGTTTCTTCTTGGGAGCGGCCGACGGACCGAGGGGTCGGCTCGCCGACGGTCGGTTCTGCGGCAGTCGGTTCTGCGGCAGTCGGTTCGATGGCAGTTGGTTCGACGGCAGTTGGTTCGGCGGCAGCCGGTGAAGCACCCGGGTTCCGCGCGGCCGTCGCTTCCTCCGCCGTCAGCGGCACGTTCGAGATGAGCTGGATGGTCACCCATTGGCCCTTCTCGACCTGCTCGCTCCACTCGTGCAGATACCCCTCGGCGACCAGTTCGCGCTTGGCTTGGGTGAACGCCGTCTTCTTGATGTCGGCTCGGGCGGCCGTCGCACCCAGGGGTTCGTCTGTGCCGGCGGGGTAGGAGATCTGCCAGGTCAGCAGGCGTACGGCTGCCGCCGACAGCCGGGGGTGGCGGATGATCTCGTTCGATACTTGGGTGAAGAAGCGCGTGGGAGCGATAACATGCCTGAGCATTCTCGGGGAGCCCTTTTCTCCTGGGGGATGTAGACCCCTGCCGCCGGTTGCCTCCGGCGTCGGGGGTCGCTTCGTTTACGGCACGCTAGCCCTGCGGGCGGGGCCGGGAAGGCGGATTCGGTGCTCCGACACTCGTTCAGGGTGGTTGTCCCGTTTTCGGTTACGGGCTTCGGACTCCAGAGCTACGCTCGCCAGGAGTAGCTGATTTCGGCGAGTCAAAGTGAAACCTGGTGACAACGGTGCCTCCACCAAAGGAACTTGATCCCTCGGCCTCGCTGGCCTCCCTCTACGGCGTGAAGCTCCGCAAACTGCGTATCCGGGCGGGTTGGACCCAGCGAGAGCTGGGGGACAAGATCCCGGTCCACCACAGCCTGATCGCCAAGTTCGAGCTCGGCAACGAGACGCCGTCCAAGGACATCTCTGACCTCATGGACAAGCTCCTTGGCGCGGACGGCGACCTGTCCGACCTGTGGGTCCACGTAGAGCGGTTCCCGCACACGGATGCGTTCCTCAAGTTCAAGGAGCTCGAGGCCAAGGCTGCTGCTATGCACAAGTACCTGGCGCACTCCGTGCCGGGTCTATTGCAGACCGAGGCGTATGCGCGCGAGATGATGAGCCACGCGTTGCCATGGTGCACTGAGGACGAAATCGAGGAGAAGGTAGCCGCACGACTCGCCCGGAGGGACGTGCTGGCGAAGTCCGTTCCGCCGCTGCTGTGGGTGGTGTTGGACGAGGCGGTCATTCGGCGGCCGGTGGGTGGACCGTCAATCATGTGTGAACAGTTGAGGTACCTCTTGGAGGCGTCAGCCGCTCCGAACATCGAGGTGCAGGTGCTGCCCTTCGCTGCTGGAGGCCATGCCGCCATGGGCAGTTCGGTGACCGTGTTGTCCTTCGATACCGGGCCGAACCTGGTCTACCTCGAAGGTGGTGCCTTGACGGATCTGGTGAAGGATCGCAAACGGGTGGCTCGGTATTCCCACAAGTACGATCGGGTGCACGCCATGGCGCTCTCGCCAGCCGCCTCTGTCAGATGGATCGAGAAGGCAATGGAGGAGATCGGAACATGCCAGCCATACGAGTGAGCCCAAGCAACGTCCAGTGGCGTAAATCGACGTACAGCGACGACCAGGAAGACTGCCTCGAAATCGCCGACAACATACCCACCGGCATCGTGGCTGTCCGCGACAGCAAGCACCCCCACCGCCCCGCCCTCACATTCCACCCCGCCGCGTGGCACACCTTCGTCACCGCCGTCCGGAAGGACAGCTGCTACACCTCGGGGATCAGGTAGCGGTCCCAGATCTGCGCCCCTCGGTACGGGCCTTCCCCACTGCTGTCGTACTGCGGCTCGTCGAAGACGACCCAGTACTCCAACTCGCCGTCCCGCGCCATGGAATGCCGCACAGGTTCGGGGGCGTAGAGGTCGCCAATCGTCCCTTGGAACTCGACCTGCCACGGCCCGTCCCAAGAGCTGTCGCGGACGACCGTGACGCGAGTGCCGACGGCCATGGCAACCGTCGGCCAGCCAAATGACTGCTTGGCGTCCTCTCCTTCAGAACCCTGCGGTTCCAGGAAGTATTCGTGAGAGCTCAGATCGAAACTGATCCTGGAGATCCGGTGGAGGGCAACCAGTTGGACCTCGCCCAAGGGGTAGACGTCGATGAGGCTGTCGGCCGGGATGCCCAGCAGGTTGGCGAGAGCTTCCACTCCGACCTCCGACACATCCGTCTCGCCATCCGGGTGATCGGAGCCCTTCGGATATGAGATGACGGTGAACTTCACGAAGTCCCTTCCCGTTGAGGTTGGTTGTTGGGTAGTGAGCAGCCCCCTCCCCGGCAAAGCCGGAAAGGGGGCTGCATAGCGTTCATCCCCAGAGGGACTACGCGGGCGAGCTCAGCCAGTTCATACCCTCAGTGCGCTCGTGCGGAGGCGACGTCGGGTTGGCGCTGCGGCGCTCGACGTAGCGGCTGATCGTCTCCATGCGTCGAGGGTCCGGCAGCATCAGCAGGCCGATGGTGCCATCGCCCCAGGTGGTGGCCCGTAGGACGAGCGTTCCGTCGGTGGACAGCATGGCGAATTCTGGGAAGCCTTCCGGTCCGAAGAACTCGGAATCCGCATCGGAGCGGCTTCCGAATATGTCCCATCCGTCCATGAGGCTTACCCTCGCCCACTGCATTCTGGACGCCTTATTGCCTGGTCCGCCCGGGACCGCGAGAAGGAACTCGCCGTTCTCGTCGAGCAATCCCTCATCTTCCGCCAGGCGGAACCACGCAGAATTCGCGGAGTCCGGGAAGTCGGGGTCGTCCTTGGTGACGACGACGTCCCGCCTCCCCTCGTCGGGGCGGCATCCGGTGGCGACCCACGCGCCCCACACGGGCAGATGCGTGCCCGGCTCTTCTATCCCGCACAGCCGCAAGCCTGACGCTGCTAGGTGGTGCGCAATTTCAGTGGCCTCCACGAAAATTCCTCTCTCTTCGGGATCAGGGGCGCGGCTTGTACGGGATGATCTTGTTGTAGTTGTGGTTTACCACCCAGCCGATGTCGCCGTACTTGTTGATGAGGATCCGGTACGAGTCCCCACCGCCGTCGATGTCGTAGATCTCGGCGCCGCCCCACTTGTCCGCGATTCGTTTCGGAGTCGGATTGTTCCCGCCCGTGCGTACCTCGAAGAAGTCAGGTTTCCCGTCGGGCTTGAGGCGCTGAGGGCGTCCGTTCCGGATGGCCTCGACGCCTTCATGGACGATGTTATGCGGTTCCGGATCCTTGTTGGCGCCGCCGCCCCCCTTGCTGCGAGCGTTACGGAGTGCAATTCCGACGCCTTCGTCGATGCGGCGTATTCCGTCCGCAGCGGTGTACCCGCCGCCGACGATGAGGCCGGTACTGACGGCAATGGCCGGGGCTCCCGCGAAGCAGCCGATTCCGGTGATGCACAGGGCGCCGCCCGCGATGTCACCCGAGCCGCCGACTCCCATCATGACGATGCCGAGAGCCGTTTCGCCGGCGCCGATGACGACGTCGGGGTTCAGGAGCTCCGTGGCGTAGTTACCGACCGTCTTGGCGCCGTTCTCCAGCCAGTCGGGGATCCAGCCGTCGTCCTTGTCCTGGGCGGCCTTCTCGGCTTCGGCGTACTTCTTCTTATACGCCTCAATCAGCTTCTGCCGCCGCTCGATCTCTTCCTTCTGCTTGGTGACGGCGATCGTGAAGGCCTCGGCGGATGCCTTGTCGGCTGCCACCGAGTCCTTACCGGCGGCGGTGGCGGAGCTGCGCGCCTGGTTGGCGGCGGTCCATGCCACGTCCGCTGAGCCACGTGCGAAATCGGCCGAACTCTGCGCGGCGGCCGCGGAGTCGATGGCGTCGGCGGCGGCGCGGTTGGCGTCGGCCTCCGCCTGGCGGGCGGACTTCGCCGACTCCTTGGCCTGGGCGGCGGAGGCTTCCGCCTCGTTCGCCGACTTGTTGGCGTCGGCGGCGTACTTCTTGGCCTGGCCGGCGGACTCGTCGGCCTTCTTGGCCCAGTCCTTGGCCTCGTCCGCGGCCTTGCGGGCGATGGCGGCGACCCGGGCGGCCTCCGCGGCGTTCTTCTGTGCTCCGGCGGCGATACCGGCGGCGCCGGCGATCAGGTGCTGGACGTCGGCGATGTGCGCCGCCGCGAGCATGTCCTTGCGCTTGGCCTGGTACTGGCCGGTCGCGATGAACCGGTGCAGCTGCTGCGGCGTGCCTTCGAGGGCGACGCGGGCGGCGGACTTGAGCTCGGGGCCCCCGCTGCTGAGCTGGGTCGCCTGGACCTTCTCATCGGTGGTGCGGGCGGTGTACTGGCCCGAGGTGAAGAACTCGCGGAGCTTGGCGGCGCTGCCGTCCTTGAGGGCGGCCATGGCCGCTTCCTTCACGCTGCGACCACTGGAGGTGGCGACCTGCGTGACGCGGACGCGGTAGTCGTCCAGCATGATCTTGTCCGCGCCGGACTCCAGGAAGGTGCGGACCTGGTCGGCGTCGCCGGTCAGCGCCTGCTGGGCCGCCGTACGGAGCTCGACCGTGCGGGGCTCGTCCGCCAGGCGCTGGACGCGTGCGCGGTCGTCCTGCTCGGCGGCCTTCTTCCAGCCGGTGCGGAGGTAGTCGATGACGACACCGTCGGAACCGGCGAGGGCGACCTCGGCGGTGGCACGGCTCCAAGGGCCACGGGTCTTCATCGCGATGACCGCGATCCGGCGGGCCTTCTCCGCGACCTGCTTGGTGTCCGCGCCGGACTTGGTGGCCTCGTCCGCGAGACGTGCGGCCTCGGCGTCGAGGTCCTTGGTCTCCTGAGCCGCCTTGGCGGCCTTGGCGTTGCGCGCGTCGTCGTCGGCCTTGGCGTCCTTGGCCTGCTCGATCTCGGCGGCGGTGCGTGCGGCGAGCTCTTCGGTCTCGGTCTTGCGGGTGATCTCGAAAATCTTGCGGGCCTTGGCCACCGCGTTCGTGGCGGTGTCGGCGGCCTTCTTGGCCGCAACGGCGTGGGCGGTCGATTCCTTTGCGGCCTTTGCCGCATCGCCCGCGTGCTTGGCCGCTTCCTCGGCAGCGTCGGCCGCCTTCTCGGCGTGCTCAGCGGCCTCGTTGGCGGCGTCCCGCGCTTCGTAGGCGGCAGCCGACGACTCCCGTGCCAGCGCTTCGGAGGCGTTGGCCGCACGGGTCGCCTCGCGTGCGTGACGACGCGCGGATGCCGCCGCGGCGGACGCCTCGGCCGAGTGCGCACCGGCCGCGTCGGCATAGCCACTGGCCTCGCCGGCCGCGTTTGCGGCGTCATTGGCGTTCGCGCCCGCAGACGCGGCAGCCCTGGCCGCACCCGAGGCGGCGTCGGCGGCGACACCGGCCTGTGAGGCGGCCTGGGCCGCCATGCGGGCACCCTTGGCCGCGTTTCGGGCTTCCTCCGCGGCCTTGCGTGCGGTGGACGCCTGGCCCGCGTCGTTGGCGGCGGCTGCTGCAGCGCCACGTGCCCGGGAGGCGGCTTCGGCCGCACCGGCGGCGGCGGAGGCGGCCTGGGAGGCGGCGGAGGCCGCTACCCGAGCGGAGTGGTTCGCGGACCGTGCGGCGCTGATGGCCTGCTGCGCGGCGGCTGCCGCGCCACGGGCGGCCTCGGCGGCCCGGCCCGCGGCGTTCGCGGCGCGCTTGGAGTCCTTACGGGCCTCGTCGGTCTCCTTGGCCGCCTTCAGGGCGGCTTCCTTGGCCAGCTTCGAGGCCTCGACCGCGCGGGCGGAGGCCTCCTGCGCGGCTTCGGTCTCCCGCTTGGCCCGGATGCCCGCCGCCTTGGCCTGCTCGGCCAACTGCGCGACGGACGCGCGCTCCTGGTCGCGGGCGCGGGCCACGTGCTGGCCCACCGCGAGGAACTCGCGTACGTCCTCGATGGTGCCGCTGAGCGCGAGCTTCGCGGCGGCCTTGGTGGCCGGGCCGCCCGTGGTCGCGATCTGCGTGAGCTCGACCCGGTCGTCGGACTCGCGGGCCGGGTACTGGCCCTCCTCGAGGAACTCCTGGATCTGCTCCGGACCGCCGTTGAGCGCGGCCCGGCCTGCCTCCTTGGTGGCGCCGCCGTTCTCGCTGACGATCTGCATGACGCGGACCTGACGGTCCTGTTCCAGCGGGGCCTTCCAGCCGTCCTTCAGGAACGTCCGCAGGTCGTCGCGGCTGCCGTTGAGCGCCGCCTTGGCGGCTTCGCGCACGCCACGGCCGCTGACCTCGAAAAGCTGCGTGAGAGCGACCCGCTCGTCGTGCAGCTGGACGATGTCCTTCTCGCTGTCGAGGAATCGGCGTACGTCCTCGTCGGTGCCCATGAGCGCGACTTCCGCCGCCGCCCGGACACCCGGACCTCCCGACCGCCACAGCTCGACGACGCGGCCGCGGTCGGTAGCGGGTATCGGGCTGGTGACGGCGTCATCGGCCGCCGCCGGGCTGGCGCCCAGCGCCCCCGCGGCGATAGAGAGCGAAAGGGCGCCCGCGCACAACGTGCGTATGCCGCGCCCCCATCTCCCCCCAGATCTGTTCACTTTGGTGTTTCCCATCGAATGCAACCCGCACGGTCAGGTCGGGTGCGCCGAATTTCGGCCGACGGAGCATATCCATAGCTGGGTTCGTTAACTCGGTTGCCGTTAACCGGAGTTACCTGTTCCAGATTCAGGAATGGGACCGGGTTGATGTCATGCTCGCGTCATTCAGTTACTTGCGGTACGCCCCGGAAATCAGGGGGATGTGAACCTGGATGAGCGTCAAGAAGTCGCAAAGTCAACGGTGATGGTAGATTGTGGGCGGCGCATTTATGTCGCCCTTATATGTCGGCCTGTCGGGTGGCCTGTTTTTTCGGGCTCGTCTGCCCGGATTTTTTGACGTAAATTTTCTTCACCGCGGCCGGAGGGCGAGAATGGAACGGATCACTGAGGAGCAGGTGGCGCAGCTGGTCAGCTTTGTGATGGCGCGCATCCCTGATGCAGAGCCGCTCCAGGGCGAAGCCCGTCGCACGGCCACAGCCCTGCGTGTGGCCGCGCTCAAGCAGATCGCGGCCGTGCGTTTTCACCGGAACTCTCCGCCGGAGCGCGCGACGGAAACCGAGCTGCACGCCACCGCCTCATGGAACCTTCTGGTTGCCCTCGCCGAAGTCTGGCAGGACCACCCGGAGTTCCCCGCCGAAGCCGCCATCGAGACGTTCGAGTTCGACTGCGAGTCGCCCCTCTCGACGGCCCCGGCTGACGGCTGACGGCCGGCGCGCACGGCCTCCCCCGTCAGGCGCTCCCCGAAAGCCCCGCCTCCTGCGCGTCGATCAGCTCGTCCCAGTGCTCCCGCGTCCACTCGCAGGCCGTGTCCAGGGGGCCCAGTAGGCCCCGGCCGAGGGGGGTCAGGGCGTACTCGACGCGGCGCTCCGCGCCCTCGTACTCCTGCCGGGCGACGAAGCCGTCCCCTTCCAGCCTGCGCAGCGACTGGCTCAGCGACTTGGCGGTGATGCCGCGCAAGGGGACCTTGAGCTCCGAGAACCGGCGCGGGCCGTCCTGGAGGCAGCGCAGGATCAGCGTGGCCCACTTGTCGCCCACGCGGAACGGCACCAGCGGGGACGGGCAGACGGGGTCGAACATCTCGGGGTCCAGAGGGGCCCGTCCGGCCTGCGGTTTCGTCATGATCCACACCGTAGGGCGGTATCCGATCGGAAACCAGCCCTCTCTCTACGCTCCTGCCCATGGAAGCGAAGAGCAGCAGGATCATCGTGTTCGGGGCGGGCGGCCGGGTCGGCCGGGCGGCCGTGGCAGAGGCCCGGAGGCGGGGCCATGAGGTCACGGAGGCCGGGCGGGGCGACGGGAGCGTGACGGACCCGGCGGCCGTGGCGCGGCTCGCGGCGGGGCACGATGCGGCGATCGTCGCCGTGTACGACGCCGGGGCGCGCCCCGGCGAGTTCTTCCCGGCCGTCGCCCGCGCCCTCGCGGAGGGGCTCCCGGCGGCCGGGGTGAAGCGGCTGGTGTCGGTCGGGCTGGCGTCCGTACTGGCCACCGCGTCCGGTGATCTGCTGATGGACACCCCCGGGTACCCGCAGGAGTGGCGGGAGTTCTACGTCGGCCACGGCGCCGGCACCGAAGCCCTGCGGGCGGCCGCGCCGGAGGCGCTGGACTGGGTCGTGCTGAGCCCGGCGGGGGACTTCGACCACGAGGGCGAGCCCTCGGGCGGGTACCTGCCCGCCCCGGCGGCCGCCGACAGCCGGATCACGGCCGGGGACTTCGCCCGCGCGCTGCTGGACGAGGCCGAAGCCCCGACCCTGCACCGGACCCACGCGGGAGTGTCCGCCGCATGACCGTCACGGTCCACGACAACTCGATCCCCTGGGTCGCCGACCACATCCGCCGCTTCGAGGAGACCGGCGGCCGTCCCCGCCCCGGGGTGGCCGACCTGCTGCTGACCACCCCGGCGAGGTGAACGAGCAGCGTGGGAGGGGCACAAGCCGCAGGCCCTGTCCGGGGAGTCCGGCAGGGCCTGCGGTGGGTGAGCCGACCGGCGGTCGGCTCGGTGGTGCTCCGGGTGAACAACCCCGGCTACGAGGTGCGGGACACGCCTACGGCAGCGTCCGGTGGATCGCCGTCAGGCGGTCGTCCGGGTCGTCCGGGACGAGGACGCCCGAGCGGTCGATCCGCCACCACGTCTCGTCCGGGACGAACGGCGCGCACTTCGTCGCGCCGTAGCCGTCCTCGGCCAGTCGGGACAGCGCCTCCGACAGGCGGGGGACCCGCTCGTCGGAGAACGCGCCCCCGTCACCGGGGACGGAGACCGTGTCCCCGTCGGGCTCGACCGCGATGTGGTGGAGCGAGCCCTCGGCGGAGAACCCCAGCTGGACGTCCCCGTACAGGCAGAAGACCGGGTCCTCGCTGGCAAGGCCGTCCGGCTCGCCCCACAGCGCGACGAGGTCGCGGTAGTCGGTTCCGGGGACGGCCGCGCCCAGCTCTCCCGTGCGCATGAAGCGCAGGAGGGCATTCATCAGGGTCGCTCCTCACTCATCGGTTCTTCGATCATCGGTCCGCACTCACGGAGTCGTGAGCTTCTTCAGTGTCTCCACCAGCCGCTCCAGGCCGGGGATCTCATTGCTGAAGCTGTGATTCTCCTTGAGGTACTTCAGTCCCTTCTCGGCCGCCTCCAGGGCCTTCTTCTGGAACGCGGCGTTCGAGAAGCTCTTCTTGGCCGCGGCCAGTGCTTCCTTGCCCGCCTTGCCGGAGAACGTGGACCGGTAGGTGATCGCCCCGGACTTGTCGGCGGAGACGGAGACCTCACCGGCACTGCCCTTGCCCGGCAGCTTCACGTGGAAGCCCTTGGCGGCCCAGTCGTTGGCGATGGTGTCGATCTTGCATTCGGCGTTGTGGGCGAGGACCGGGGTCCGGCCCGCGAGCACGTAGTACGTGTGGATCGAATTGACGGTGAGGTTGAAGACCTGCTGCGTCGCCGTCCGCGCGTCGGTGCCCGTGACCTTGACCGTCGCCCCCGTCGCGGTGCGCAGCATCCCGCCCGGCTTGATGTCGCCGGCCTTGACCCAGGCGCGCCGGTCGGCGAGCCAGAAGGGGTGACCCGCGGTCGCGGTGACCGTGCCGGTGGCGTCGCCCTTGTCCCCGTCGGTGTCGACGGTGAGGTTCACCAGCTGCTTCACGCCGTTGCCGACGATGACGCCGTCGACGGGCTGTGATTCCGTCCGGCCCGTCGCGGGATCGGTCGACAGGACGTTCTCGCCGGTCCGTACGTCCTTGATGGGCTTGACGGAGCCGTCGGCCATCAGCACGGGCGTGCCCGGGGTGAAGCTGTTCTTGCAGGCCTTCCGCAGGCCGTTGATGAATCCGAGGCCCTTGTCGCCGTACTTGGCGAGCTTGGCCGCCGTGGCGGCCTCACCGGCGATCGGGATGGCGGCCGCGCAGGAGAGGGCGGCGTTGCCGTAGTCGCCCTCGGCCCCGTACCAGGCGCAGTTGACGCCGTTGGCGATGGTGCCGATGCCGGGCACGGCGCCCACGACGTCGAGGGCGAGGTGACCCCAGTCGCCCCAGCCCCAGCCGTCGTCCTCCTCCTTCTCGGCCTGCCTGCGGAGCTCCTCCTCGCGCTCCTTGCGGAGCTGCTCCTCGCGGCGGCGGGCCTCGTCCTCGGCGCGCTGCTTGGCGACGGCGACCTCGTAGGCCTCCTCCGCGGCCTTGTTCGCGGCCTCGGAGTCCTTGCCCGCGGCCGTGGCGGAGGCACGGGCCTCGTCCCGGGCGGCGTAGGCCTCGTCGGCCGAGGAGCGGGCCCAGGAGGCGGAGACGGCCGCGCGGGCGGCGGAGTGCTCCGCGTCACGGGCGTCGCGCTTGGCGGCGGCCTCGGCCTCACGGGCGACCTTGGCGGACTTGGCGGCGTCGGCCGCCGAGGCCGCGGCCTGCTTGGCGGAGTTCAGCGCGTCCACCGCGTAGCCCTTGGCCTGCTTGGCGGAGTCCGCGGCCTGCTTGGCCCAGCCGTCGGCCTCGGCGGACGCCTTACGGGCGACGGCCGCGACGCGCGCCGCCTCCGCCGCGTTCTGCTGAGCCGTCGCCGCGACCACGGAGGCCCCGGCGATGAGGCTCTTGACCTCGGCCACGTGGGTGGCGGTGAGCTGGTCCTTGCGCGCGGCCTTGAACTGCCCGTTCTGGATGAAGGCGTGCAGCAGCAGCGGCGGCGACTCCAGGGCGACCCGGGCGGCTGCCTTGAGCTCGGCGCCACCGGTGCTCATCAGCTGCACGGCCTCGACGCGCTCGTCGGCCTCGCGGGCCGCGTACTGCCCCTCGCCCAGGAACTCGCGCAGCTTCGCCGGGGAGCCGTCCTTCAGCGCCGCCTTGGCCGCCTCCTGGATGCCCCGCTTGCTGTTGTTGGCGATCTGGACCACGCTCACGCGGTAGTCGTCGACCGCCGCCTGGTGCTGGCCGGTGCGCAGGAACTCACTGACCTTCGCGGCGTCGCCCTTGAGGGCCTCCGCCGCGGCCTTGCGCACGGACTCCGAGTCGGCCTCGTCGACCAACCGCTCGACGCGGGCGCGCTCGTCCTGCTGCGCGGCCGTCTTCCAGCCCGAGCGGACGTAGGCGCGGACCGCGTCGTCGGACGCGGCGAGCGCCGACTCGGCGGCGGTGCGGCTCCAGGGGCCACGGGTCTTCATCGCCAGCAGCGCGACCCGACGGCCCTTCTCGGCGACCTGCTTGGTGTCCGTACCGGGCTTGGCGGCCTCGGCGGCGAGCCGGGTCGCCTCCTCGTCGAGCGCCTTGGCCTCCTTGACGCCCTCGGCGGCCTTGGCCTTGCGCTCGTTGTCGGCGGCCTTGAGGTCCTTGGCCTGCTCGATCGCCCCGGCGGTACGGGACTTGAGCTCCTCGTCCTCGACCTTGCGGGCGATCTCCTGGACGGTACGGGCCTTGTCCACGGCGCCGGACGCCACGTCGGCGGCCTTCTTGGCGGCCTCCGCGTGGGCGGTGGACTCCTTGGCGGCCTTCGCCGCCTCACCGGCGTGCTTCGCGGCCTCCTCGGCGGCTGCCGCCGCCTTCTCCGCGTGCTCGGCCGCCGAGGTGGCGGCGTCGCGCGCCTGGTAGGCGGCGCCCGCGGCCTGCTGGGCGAGGGACTGGGCGGCGTTGGCCGCGCGGGTCGCCTCGCGTGCGTGGCGGCGGGCCGCTGCCGCGGCCGACCTGGCGACGGCGGACTGCGCACCGGCGGCGTCGGCGAAGTTGCCGGCCTCGTCGGCCGCGTCCGCGGCTGCGGTGGCGTTGGCGCCCGCACCGGCGGCGGCTGCCGCCGCCTCACCGGCCTGGGTCGCCGCCTCGCCCGCCGCCACGGCGGCGTCGGCCGCGAGCCGTGCGCCCTTGGCGGCGTTGCGGGCGTCCTCGGCGGCCTTGCGGGCGGCCGCGGCCTGGCCCGCGTCGGTCGCCGCGTTCGCCGCGGCACCCCGTGCGCGGGCCGCCGCCTCGGCGGCACCCGCGGCGGCCTCGGCGGCCTGCGAGGCGGCACTCGCCGCGATGCGGGCCGAGGTGTTGGCCGCGCGGGCCGCGCCGATGGCCTCCTGGGCGGCCTCGGCGGCACCGGTCGCGGCCTCCGCCGCCCGGCCCGCCGCGTTCGCCGCCCGCTTGGAGTCCTTACGGGCCTCGTCGGTCTCCTTGGCCGCCTTCTGTGCGGCCTCCTTGGCCAGCTTCGCGGCCATCACCGCGCGCTCGGAGGCCTCCTTGGCGGCGTCGGTCTCCCGCTTGGCGAGCTTCCCGGCCTCCTTGGCGCGCTCGGCCAGCTGGGCGACCGTGGAGCGCTCCTCGTCCCGGGCGCGGGCCACGTTCTGCCCGACGTCCAGGAACTCACGGATGTCGTCGATCGAGCCGGCGAGGGCGACCTTGGCGGCTTCCTTCGTCGCGGGGCCGCCGGAGCTCATGATCTGCATGAGCCGTACCCGGTCGTCGGCCTCCCGGGCCGGGTACTGGCCCTCGTCGAGGAACCTGCGGACGTCCTCCGCCGTGCCGCCCAGTGCGGCCTTGCCGGCTTCCTGGACGCCGCTGCCGCCCGCGCTGACGATCTGCATGACCCGGACCCGCTGGTCCTGCTCCATCGGAGCCTGCCAGCCGCTCCGCAGGAACGTCCGCAGCTCCTCCCGGGTGCCGGCGAGGGCCTGCTTCGCGGCCTCGCGCACCCCACGGCCGCCCAGGGTGAACACCTGGACCGTGGCCACGCGGTCGTCGTGCAGTTCGGCGAGTTCCTTCTCGCTGTCGAGGAAGCGACGGACGTCCGCGTCACTGCCCAACAGGGCCGCTTCCGCAGCCGCCTTGACGCCCGGGCCGCCGGTCTTCCACAGGTCGACTATTCGGCCGCGTTCGGTCGCCGGAACGGGGTTGACGATAGTGACGTCATCCGCCGCGTCGGCCGCTGCGGGGCTCGTACCGAGTAATCCCGCGACAAGGGCCAGGGACACCACGGTCAGGCACGCACCGCGCATGCCGGTATTCGTCTGCCTTCTCGCTCTCGCGGAGTAGACACTTCTCTTCACCGAGTCGGCCTTTCCAACGTGCTGTGAGATGCCCATGTATGGGCTGGCTGAGCATAAGCGCTGGTGAGGGGCCGTCAACTCGGTATATCTGGAAGGCGAAATTCCGTCTGGGGCAACGGACTTGATTATGCGTCGGGGTGGCCGGGTGATACGTTATGGACGGGCCCTTTATGCAACGCTTATACGGGCGGCAATGAAGCCGTACGCCGATTACGTGGCTGCTGAAACAGCTGTCATTCGGAAAGGCGTGCCCGGGTAATGGGCGGGTTGGTGCCCGTCATGTATCCGCCGCCATCCAGGCCCCGCCGTACGGCGTCATATGCCCTCTTCGTCCCGTCTTGCCAGTACCTTGGTGCGCGGCGTCGGAGGCGAAGGGGCACGGCATGGACCGCACGCGGTGGGCAGCGCTGCTGGCCCATCCGGCGCGGGTGCTGGTCGGGGCCTTCACCGTGGTCATCGTGCTCGGGACCGGGCTGCTCATGCTGCCCGTGTCGACGGAGAGCGGGCGGTCCACGAGCCTGCTGACGGCCGTGTTCACGGCGGCCAGTGCGATGTCGGGAGGACTGCCCGTCGTCGACACCGGCCGGCACTGGAGCACGTTCGGCGAGCTCGTGGTGCTGGGAATGATCCAGCTCGGCGGCTTCGGGATCATGACCTTCGCCTCCCTCCTCGGCCTGCTGGTCTCCGGCCGGCTCCGGCTCGGCCTGCAGCTGACCGCCCAGGCCGAGACGCAGAGCCTCGGCATCGGCGACCTCCGCAAGGTCCTGCTGGGCGTCGTCGTCATCACCGCCGCCGTGGAGATCACAACCGGCGTCTGGCTGACGCTGCGCTTCCATTTCGGCCGCGGGCAGCCGATCGGGGAAGCGGTGTACCACGGGCTGTTCCACGCGGTGTCGGCGTTCAACAACGCCGGCTTCGGGCTCCGCTCCGACAATCTCGTCGGCCATGCCATGGACGTCTGGGTCATGCTGCCGATCGCCCTGGCCTGCTTCCTCGGCAGCATCGGCTTCCCGGTACTCCTCGAAGTGCTGCGCGGTGCCCGCTCGGGCGCCTTCCTCCGGTCCGCCCGCCGCTGGTCGCTGCACACCCGGCTCACCCTCCTCACCACCGCCGTCCTGCTCGTCGCCGGAGGCGCCTTCACCCTGCTGCTGGAGTGGGGCAACCCCGGCACCCTCGGCCCGCTGACCTGGCCCGACAAGCTCACCAACGGTTTCTTCAACGCCGTCACCGCCCGCACGGCCGGCTTCAACAGCGTCGACGTGGGGGAGATGCGGCCCGCGACCCTGCTCGGCACCATCGTGCTGATGTTCATCGGCGGCGGCAGCGCGAGCACCGCGGGCGGCATCAAGGTCACCACCTTCGCCGTGCTGGCCGCGGCGATCCTCGCCGAGGCGCGCGGCGACACCGCGGTGGAGGTAATGGGCCGCCGGATCGCGCCCTCCGTCCTGCGCCAGGCGCTGACCGTCGCCCTGCTGGGTGTCGGCGCGGTCATGCTCGCCACCATCGTTCTGCTGACCATCACCGACGAGCCCCTGGAAGCCGTCCTCTTCGAGGCCACCTCGGCGTTCGGCACCTGCGGGCTGAGTACGGGCATCACCGGCGATCTGCCGGCCGCCGGGCAGCTGATCCTCATCGCGCTGATGTTCCTCGGCCGGCTCGGCCCGATCACCCTCGCCTCCGCGCTCGCGCTGCGCGTGCGCGGCCGCCGTTACCAGCTGCCCGAGGAGCGACCCGTCATTGGCTAGTCACATGGACCGACTGCGCCGCGGCCCGCGCCGCATCCGCCGTACGCACCGCCGGGGCGCCGCCGACGGCTCCGGCGCCGGAGACCTGCGGGTCGCGGTCATCGGGCTGGGGCGCTTCGGGATCTCGCTCGGCACCGAACTGATGCGCCGCGGCTGGGACGTCCTGGGCGTGGACTGCGACGCGGCCCTCGTGCAGCGGCTGCGCGACGAGCTGACGCACGCGGCCGCGGCGGACTGCACCGACCCCGAGGCCCTGGCGCAGCTCGGGGTGCCGGAGTTCCCGAGGGCCGTGGTGGGCATCGGTGACGCCCTGGAGTCCAGCATCCTGATCACCTCCAACCTCGCCGACGCGGGCGTCCCGCGCATCTGGGCCAAGGCGGTCAGCCGTCAGCACGGCAGGATCCTGGAGCGGGTCGGCGCCCACCATGTGGTGCTGCCCGAACATGACATGGGGGAGCGGGTGGCGCATCTCGTCACCGGGCGGATGCTCGACTTCATCGAGTTCGACGACGACTACGCCCTGGCCAAGACCGTCGCCCCCGCCTGCGCCACCGGGCGGCCGCTCGGTGAGCTCAAGATCCGTTCCACGTACGGGATCACGGTGGTCGGCATCAAGCGGGCCGGCGAGGACTTCACGTACGCCACGGCCGAGACGGTCGTACGGCCCGGGGACATCATCATCGTCACCGGGCGGACGCAGGTCGTGGAGACCTTCGCCGAAATGATGTGAGGCGCCCTCACGGGGCGTGCTCCTCGACCACCGGCGCCTCCCCGAAGCGTGCCAGCGCCAGCGCGCCCAGCACCGCCAGGACGAAGCCCGCCACCGCCAGCGGGGCCAGGCCCGGCCTGGTGCGGTCGCCGAGCCAGACCACGCCCACCAACGCCGGACCCAGTGTCTCCCCGATGACCATGCCGGCGGTGGCCGCCGTCACCGAACCGCGCTGGAGCGCCGACGTCAGCAGCAGGAACGCCGCGCCGCCGCCGAGCAGTACGGCATAGGCGGCGGGGTCGGTGACCAGCGCGCCCGGCGAGAGGTCGTCGGTCAGCCGGACCGCGACCTCCACCACCCCGAAGCCGATGCCCGCGCCCAGGCCGAGGGCCGCCGCCCGGGCCCGGCCCGGGAGCCGTCCGGCCAACGCGCCCAGGCCCAGCACCCCGGCCGCGACGCACAGGGTGCCCACGCGCAGGGCGAGGGAGCCCGTCTCGTCCCCCTCCGCGCCGGAGGCCAGGCCCAGCATCGCCAGGCCTCCGCACACCACGCCCACCGCCGCCCACTCCACACCGCTGAGCCGCACCCGCAGCACCCATGAGGCCACCACGGCCGTCACCGCGAGGCTCGCGGCGAGCGCGGCGCCGACGGCGTAGAGGGGCAGATGGCGCAGGGCGAACAGCTCCAGCGCGAAGCCGAGGGCGTCGAGCGCCAGGCCCGCCAGATACCGCCACTGGCGCAGCACGCGCATCAGCAGCACCGTGTCCACGCCCGAGCCGCTGCCGGGCGCGACGGCCCGGGCCGCGACGGCCTGGAGAACGGACGCGGTGCCGAAGCAGACCGCGGAACCGAGCGCGCAGATCATCCCCAAAAGCACATACCGACTGTAGAACGCCCTGAGTTCCGATGCCGGGACGCGCCCCTTAGGGTGAACGGACTTCAATCGGTCCGAGTTGACGGGGGTCAGCCACATGGCAGCGAAGGAACGACGACGACTGCGGTCCAGTACGGTCGTATTGGGCGGAATGGGCGTCCTCGCCACCGCCCTGACCTCCTGCGGCTCCGAACCCGACAAGCGCTGCGTCGACCCGAACAGCTACGACGTCTCGCGCGGCTACAAGGTCGTCGACTCCAAGGCGTGCGGCAAGGGCGGCGGCAGCGGCAGCAGCGGCGGCTCCTCGTCCGGGCGCTGGTACTACGACGGCGACAAGTCCGGCGGCTTCTCCGACCGCGGCACGTTCAGCAAGAGCCAGGCCGTCGACCGCGGCGGCTTCGGCTGCTCCGGTTCCGGCTCGGGCGGTGGCTGAGCGAGCATGCGCCGCCATCGCACAGAGCCCCGGCCCGGCTGGCAGGCCACCGTCGAGGAGCAGGGGCTCATCTATCCCCTCACCCGCTACCCGGACGGCTCCCTGAGGCCGTACTGGGACGAGAGCGCCTACTACTCCTTCGGGCTGGCGGAGATAGAGGAGCTCGAGGAGGTCGTGGAGGAGCTGCACGGCATGTGCCTGACGGCCGCCGCGCACATCGTGGACACCGGCCGCTTCGCCGACCTCGGCATCACCGACCCGCGCCTCGCGGCCCTGATCGCCGAGTCCTGGCGGCGGCGCGCGGAACTGCCGTCCCTCTACGGCCGGTTCGACCTGCGCTACGACGGCGACGGCCCGGCCAAGATGCTGGAGTACAACGCCGACACCCCCACCTCGCTCGTGGAGGCCGCGAGCCCGCAGTGGTTCTGGATGGAGGACCGCTTCCCCGACGCCGACCAGTGGAACTCCCTCCACGAGCGGCTCGTCGACTCCTGGAAGCGACAGGCCCCGCTGCTGCCGCCCGGCGCGCCGCTGTACTTCGCGCACTCGGCCGACGACGAGCTGGGCGAGGACCTGATGACGGTCGCCTACCTGCGCGAGACGGCCGAACAGGCGGGGCTCGACACCCGGGCCATCTCGATGGAGGACATCGGCTGGGACCGGCTCTCCGGCCGCTTCGTCGACGAGCGGTACGGCTTCGTACGGGCCTGCTTCAAGCTGTACCCGTGGGAGTGGCTGGCCACGGACCGCTTCGGCCCGCACGTCCTGGACACCCTCGACAACGGCGGCGGCACCGGCTCCACCCTGTGGATCGAGCCCGCCTGGAAGATGCTGCTGTCCAACAAGGCCCTGCTCGCGGTGTTGTGGGAGCTGTTCCCCGGCCACCCCAACCTGCTGCCCGCCTACCTCGACGGCCCGCGCGAGCTGGCCCACGGCCGCGGCTACGTCGCCAAGCCGCTGCTCGGCCGCGAGGGCGCGGGCGTCACCGTCCACGAACCGGGCTCCGCCGCGCCCGCCCGCGACGAGGCCTGCTGCTACCAGGAGTTGGCGCCGCTGCCCGACTTCGACGGCAACCGCGTGGTGCTCGGCGCGTGGGTCGTCGAGGACGAGGCGGCCGGGCTCGGCATCCGGGAGTCCTCCGGCCTGGTCACGGACGGCTACGCGCGCTTCCTGCCCCACGTGATCCTCTGACGCACCCCGTCCGGGCTCAGAACAGCTGCTGCTGGCCCGGCGTCGGCGGCTCGTCCGGGTCGAAGAGCCGGGGGGCCGTCGACAGCAGGGGCGCGGACTTGCGCGACCCCGGACAGGAGATGAGCTCGAAGGAGGAACGGCGGCCCGGCGGATCGTGCCGCGCGAAGCGACCGCCGACGACGGCGATCTCACGGGCACAGACGGGACACGTACGGCGGGGAGAGGACATGACACCAGTGTGACGCAGCGCGGCCGCGCCCCCGCGAGCCGGCGTCCGGGCGCCACCGGCGCGTGGGCGCGTCAGAACGACTCCGTCGGCACATGGGTGCCCCACACCTCGCGGAGCGCGCCGCACACCTCACCGATGGTGGCGCGAGCGCGCAGGGCCTCCTTCATCGGATAGAGGACGTTGTCCGTGCCCTGTGCCGCGCGCTTCAGGTCCGACAGCGCCGTCTGGACCGCCCGGCCGTCGCGCGCGGCGCGCAGCTCCGCCAGGCGCCGGGCCTGGCGGGCCTCGATCGCCGGGTCCACGCGGAGCGGCTCGTACGGCTCCTCCTCGGCGAGCTGGAAGCGGTTGACGCCCACGACCACCCGCTCGCCGCTGTCGGTCTCCCGGGCGATGCGGTAGGCGTTGCGCTCGATCTCGCCCTTCTGGAAGCCGTGCTCGATGGCGGCGACGGCGCCGCCGAGGTCCTCGACGCGGGTCATCAGGTCCAGCGCGGCCCGCTCGACGTCGTCGGTCAGCGATTCGACCGCGTACGAGCCCGCGAAGGGGTCGACCGTCGCCGTGACGTCGGTCTCGTGGGCGAGGACCTGCTGGGTGCGCAGGGCGAGGCGGGCGGACTTGTCGGTGGGCAGGGCGATGGCCTCGTCGAAGGAGTTCGTGTGCAGGGACTGCGTGCCGCCCAGGACGGCGGCGAGGCCCTGGACGGCCACCCGCACCAGATTCAGTTCGGGCTGCTGCGCGGTCAGTTGTACCCCGGCCGTCTGGGTGTGGAAGCGCAGCATCAGCGACTTGGGGTCGCGCGCGCCGAACTCCTCACGCATCACCCGCGCCCAGATCCGCCGTGCCGCCCGGAACTTCGCGACCTCCTCCAGCAGCGTCGTCCGGGAGACGAAGAAGAAGCTCAGCCGCGGGCCGAAGTCGTCGACGTCCATGCCCGCCGCCACGGCGGTGCGGACGTACTCGATGCCGTCGGCCAGGGTGAAGGCGATCTCCTGCGCGGGCGAGGCGCCCGCCTCGGCCATGTGGTAGCCGGAGATCGAGATCGTGTTCCACCGGGGGATCTCGGCGCCGCAGTACCGGAAGATGTCCGCGGTCAGCCGCAGCGACGGTTTGGGCGGGAAGATGTACGTCCCGCGCGCGATGTACTCCTTCAGGACGTCGTTCTGGATGGTGCCGTTCAGCCGGTGTGCCGGGACGCCCTGTTCCTCGCCGACGAGTTGGTAGAGCAGCAGGAGCAGGGCCGCCGGGGCGTTGATCGTCATCGACGTGGAGACCTTGTCGAGCGGGATGCCGTCGAACAGCGTCCGCATGTCCTCCAGCGAGTCGATCGCGACCCCGACCTTGCCGACCTCGCCGCTCGCGAGGGGGGCGTCCGAGTCGTGGCCCATCTGGGTGGGCAGGTCGAAGGCGACCGACAGGCCCGTGGTGCCGTGGTCGATGAGCTGCCGGTAGCGGGCGTTGGACTCGGCGGCCGTGCCGAAACCCGCGTACTGCCGCATGGTCCAGGGGCGGCCGGTGTACATCGTCGGGTAGACGCCGCGGGTGTAGGGGAACGCGCCGGGCTCGCCCAGCTTCTCCTCGGGGTCCCAGCCCTCCAGCGCCCCCGGTCCGTAGACCGGCTGGACGGGCAGTCGGGACTCGTTCGTCCATGTGCCGTCCGACTCGCGTGCCATGTCTTCACGCCTCCCGCCGCCGTCACCGGCAACCACCAGAGCCTGTGCAACGCGACTGTAGCGGCGGGGGAGCGGGCGGGGGCGGGGGCGCGCACGGGCACACCCCGGGTCGGGGAGGGAGGGGGGCGCGGGCAGGGCCGGGGGAAAGAGCCCCGCCCGCGCCGGGTGCGCAGAGCCGGCTGTTGGGGGAACTCCAGCTCATGCGCGGCCGATGACCAGTCGGCCCACTTCCTTCTGCGTCACCGGGTCGAAAAACGTCACACCGAACGTCACACCGTCGGAAGAATCCGGCGAATCCGTGGGGGACGGAGCGCGGTCAGCGGACCAGGACGTCGAGCACCGGCGTCGCCGCGGTGGGCGCCGGGAGCGCCGGCGGCAGGGGCACCGGAAGCGTCGGCGGCCGGGTGTGCGAGCCGCTGCGCGAGTGCGGCACGGGCCGTGTGGTGCGGTGGACGTCGTCCCAGTCGGGGACGGTGCCGCTCTTGAGGATCCGCTCGCACAGGGCGCGCAACTGCGCCGCGCCGCCCTCGGCGCGCTCCAGGGTGCGGACCTCGTCCTCGTCGACGCGCTGACGGGCCAGCAGCAGGCGGCACACCCGGGCGTAGGCCTTGGGGTCCTGCTTGGCGCCGCCGTCCTTGCCGGTCCCGGCGCGGTCGTCACCCGGGCCGGTCGTGGCCGAGGGACTCTCGCCGGGCCCGTCGTGCTTGCCGTCCCGCCCGCTGGGCGAGCCGTGGCCCGGCGTCGCGGAGCCGGACGCCGAAGGTCTCTCGCTCGGCCGCAGGGTGCCGGTGGCGCCGGGCGAGGGCGTGGCGCCGTGATCGCCGATGCCGGGGGCCAGGGTCCGCGTGTCACGGTCCTCGGCCGCCGACACGCTGGTGGCGGGAGCCGGTGCGCTGCCCGCGCTCCCGAAGGGGCCCGGCAGCACGCCCGTTCCGGCGGCGACCGCGACCCCGCCGAGCGCGCACCCGGCCAGGGCCAGGGCCAGCGCCCCCTTGACGGGGCGGCGCAGGAACGACCGGGTGCCGCTCCGGGCGGCGAGCCGCACGACGGGCCCGTCGGCGTCCGCGGCAGCACCGGAACCGGACACACCGGACACACCGGACGCGCCGCCGCGCACCGAGCGCAGGGACGCCCGTATACCCGGGGCGCCTTCGGCCCGGGCGGAGCGGAACGCGGCGAGTGCCGCCTCCTCGCCGGGCAGCGGCCCGTCGGCCCCGGCTTCCGGCAGCACCGGGTGCCGCAGGTCGGCGAGGCTCGCGGCCAGCCGCTCGGCGGCGGGCCGGGTGTCTTCGTCCAGAGCTGCGGAGTCGACCGTTCCGCCGCGCAGCAACCGCTCCACGGCGTCGTCATCCAGCCAGTCGTACCGGTGGTCGTCCGCCATCACATGTCCTTCTGCGTCCGCGGCCGCAATTGCGTCACACCCGCAGAAGCGTTGGCTCCGGGGGACGACTGCCGCTGTCCGGGGATCTGGTCGGCCGACTGCTGGCCGGGACCGGCCGTGACCAGCTCGGCCAGCCGTCGCAGGCCCCGGTGCGCGGCGGTGCGCACCGCGCCGGGGCGCTTGCCGAGTACGCCCGCCGCGCTCTTCGCGTCGAGTCCGACGACGACGCGCAGCACGACGGCCTCGGCCTGGTCCTGCGGGAGCTGGGCGATCAGGGCGAGGGTGCGGCCGGTGCCGAGGGACTCCAGGGCCTCGCCCGCGGTGTCCGCGTCGGCGGGGCGGCCCGCGAGCTCGCTCTCGTCGCCGCCGACGGCCGGGCGCCGCCCGCGCATCCGGATGTGGTCGAGCGCGCGGTTGCGGGCGATCCGGGCCGCCCAGCCGCGGAAGCGGTCGGCGTCCCCGGAGAACCGGGCGAGGTCCCGGGCTATCTGCAACCACGCCTCGGACGCCACGTCCTCGGCGTCCGCGTCACCGACGAGCGATCGCACGTATCCGAGCAGCCGAGGGTGCACGGACCGGTAGACGGTACGGAATGCCGTCTCGTCCCCGTCCTGCGCCGCACGCACCGCGACGGTCAGCTCAGCGTCGTCCCCCTGCACGCCCTCATCCTGCCCCACTGGCGGAAACCGAACTTCAGTAGCCCGCCGGACCGCTGCCGAAAGGATTCTGCGCAGGGCCGCCGGGGCCGTACGGGGAACCAGGCTGCGGACCGGGCTGTGCGGGCGGGTAACCGGGGAAGCCGGGCTGCGGGGCGCCGGCGGGCGGGAAGCCGGGCTGCGCGAAACCGGCCTGCGGGTATCCGGGCTGGGGGAAGGCGGCCTGCGGGCCGGCCATCGCGCGCTGCTCCTGCATCTTCGTCAGCTGCCGCACGAGCAGCACCGCGAGCACCGCGGTGACGAGGAGCAGCAGCCGGGAGAAGACGGTGAAGGAGACGCCCGTCATCAGGGTGTGGACATCGCCCTCGATGTCGGAGGCGTCGTAACCCCGGGCCCGGATCTTCGTCTCGGCGCCCGAGTAGGTGACGGACCCCATGACGCTGATCACCATGGCCGCGACCCACAGGGTCCACCAGGAGTTGAGCAGCCCCTTGCGGACGTTGTGCGGGCCCGCCGGGGAGCTTGCCCGGTAGATGTCATTGGCGATCTGCTTGGGGAACCAGAGATTGACGACCGGCGTGAACCACGCACCCACCGCCCAGCCGGAGCCGAAGCGGTGCGTGCCCGGTGCGAAGTACTCCGCGTTCAGCCGCGCCCGCCGGAACCAGATCACCCAGAGCACCGCCGTGGCGGCGAACACCAGGAGGTACACGAGGTCCATGCCGACGGCGAAAGCCTCCGCGTCGTCGAGCTCACGCCCGGCCGACAGCGACAGGCCCGAGTCGAGGAAGTCCTGCATCGCCGCCCGGTGCTTGCCGCGCGCCCCGATGACCAGCAGCAGCATCGGGACGTTCACCCACAGCAGCACGGTCAGCGCGGTACGCACCCCGCGGCGCAGGTCCACACCGCCGACGGGCAGCGCCCCGGCGTACGGGTACGGCGGTGCCGGCATGCCCATCGGCTGCGGCTGCTGGAAGGAGCCGCACGCCGCGCAGCGGCCGTCCGGACCCACGGCGACAGCGCGGCAGTGACCGCACGGATACATCTTCTTCAGCCCCCAGGGGATGTGGCCGTGACCCCGGCCACCGGGAAAAGGCAGTGACGATCGCGCCCACCAGGCGCGGAAAAGGGCACGTTACGGGCTGGGGCCCGGCCGCGTCCACACCGCCCCCCGCCTCCTGGGCGCGAGCGATTCCACCGGCGGGTGTGACGAAATCGCGGGTCGTGGCGCTGTAGGAAGTGCGGGCCACTCCATGGTTCGCACCGGACGGCGGCCGGAGCCTCTCCTGTGGGGGGTGGCGGCTCCGGCCGTCCTCCGTCCGGAGCCGCCCCCGCGCTATTCGGCCGCTTCGTCGGTGACGTCCTTGACGGTGATCGTCAGGTCGTTGGTCACCGTGAAGTACGGGCGCAGCCGCACCCCTCCCGCCGCGCCGCGGGTCGCCGCCGGGAAGGTGTCGATGCCCTTGCGGTCCGCGAAGTCCCCGCCGATCCGGCCGACGCGCACCAGCGCGGCCCCCGCCGCCGGGCGCACCCACAGGTCCCACAGATCCTGCTCGGCACCGCGCCGCGTCTCCATCGGCCCGTACGGCAGACGGCCCGTGCCGCCCGTGAGCGGCGCGCGCACATCCCCCACCGAACCGTCGCCGCCGCGCAGCCGGGCGACGAGCTCGGCGCCCTCGCCGAACGCCGTGCCGTATGCGGCGAGGGTGAGCGTGACGCCGTCCTCGCCGACCCGCACCTCGGTGACCTCGGCGTGCTCGGGGCGCAGCCAGGTGCGCACGGCGAGGAAGCCGTCGCTCGTCTCGTACGGGACGCGCGCCGCGACGCCGTCCGCCGTCGCCGCCAGCGGCAGCGTCAGCAGCGCCTTCTGCTCGACGAGCCCGGCGGCCAACCGGCGGCGGGACTTCTCGCCCGGCCGCTCGACGTAGCTGTCCCAGCGGCCCTCGGGCATGGGCGCGCACGCGAAGCGGGCCTCGGCCCAGCCGCCCGGCTCCCGGCGGCCGGTCAGCTCGGCGCGCACGCTCTCCTTGCCCTTGGTGCCGCGGTGCCGGAGCAGCACATGGGTGTCGGCGGCGGTGAGCTGCTCGGCGCGCAGCCGGACGGTCAGGGTGCCGTCGGCCTCGACGGCGCAGCGGGCCACGGGGTGGGCGATGTCGGCCTGCGGCGCGGGGGCCGGGGCGGCCTTGGGGCGTCCGCCGCCGAAGAGACCGCGCAGCAGCCCCTTCTTCTTCTCGGCCGTCGAGCCCGGGCGCAGCTCCTCGAAGAGCTCCTCGTAGCGCTGGGCGATCCGCGAGGGCTCGTAGCGGTGGGCGGTCTCGCGCGCGGCGGCGCCCAGACGGCGGCGCTGCTCGGCGTCGCCGGTGAGCTTCAGCAGGGCGTCGGCGTAGGCGTCGACGGCGTCCGCGTCGTCGAGCGGGACGAGCACGCCGTCGGTGCCGTCGGTGAGGATCTCGCGCGGACCGTAGGGGCAGTCGGTGGCGATGACGGGCAGACCCGCGTGCATGGCCTCGACGATGGTCATCCCGAAGGACTCGGCGTCGGAGGCGACGGCGGCCACGGAACCCTTGGACCACTCGGTCTCGATGGGCGAGCGGGCGCCCATGAGCGTGATCCGCTCGTACAGGCCCAGCTCCTCGATCTGCTTGCGCAGCTTGGCCTTGGCGGGGCCGCGGCCGTAGATCCGCAGATTCCACTCGGGGCGCTCGGCGGCGATCTTCGCGAAGGCGGCGATGAGCCGGTCGTAGCGCTTGACGCCCACGAGGCGGCCGGCCGAGACGATCGTGTTCGAGTCGCCGGTGGAGGGCTCGGCGGCCGGGGCGGGCACGGCGTTGGGGATGGAGAGGATCTTCGAGTGGGCGCCGGGGAGGGCGTCCCGGTAGTGCCCGGCGTCGGCCTCGGAGACGGTGGCGAAGGCGTCCAGCGCGGCGATCGCCGGGTCCATCACGGCGTGCAGCTCGGGCACGTGCGCCTCGTGGGTCAGATGCTCCTGGCCCAGGCGCAGATAGCGGTCGCTGCCGTACTTCGCGAGATAGCCGATGAGCTTGGGCCGGGTGGCGATGACGACGTCGGCGTCGGTGGCGGCGAGGTGGGCGGCGACGCGCTCGTCGGTGAGGGCGGTCGCGGCCATCCGGCCGTTGTCGATGCGCTCGTCACGGAAGATCTCGCTCGGCAGCTGGTTCCGCGGGGCCGCGTACTCGTCGCCCTCGGTGCCTTCGCGCAGGTCCACGAGGGGGGTCAGGCGCACCCGTGGGTCGATGGCCAGCTCTGGGTCGTCCACGGGGCGGTTGACGCTGACGATCCGCACCTCGTGCCGGTCCGCGAGGGCGGCGGCGAGGTTGACGGTCGAGCGGATCGTGCCGCCGATCCCGTACGCGTTGTGAAGCAGGAATTCGATCTTCATCGGGCCCTCGTTCAGATGCGCGGGCGCGCGTGCGCGCACTCCGCCGTGGAGAGTACGCGGGCATCCCGAATCTGTCCTTCCGTATCCGTGCGACGAAGGGACGGCCCACGTGGTTCACCCCCGGAGGCTAAGCCCCCGGCGCCCGGACACGCCCGGCGAGTGCCGAGAAGTCCCTCCAGGGCAGGGTCGGCGGGCGCGGGTCCCACAGCCGCTGGGCGAGCGCGGCCAGCGGCAGCCGGATGCCGTTCGCCACCTGCTGCGGGGTCTGCGCGCCCGCCCGGTCGCACCAGACGGCGAGCCGGCCGCCGAGGATCCGCGAGGGCCCGGCGAGGTTCGCCGGTACGGCGGTCGTACCGCGCAGCACCGCCGGGGACCACTGCTCGTAGATCCGCTCACCCGTGGGGTAGCGGAACTCATTGGGCTCGCCGAGGACGTAATAGAGGTACTCGTCGTTGAGATTGACCACCGGCCGGCCCTCGTTCAGATACTCCAGCGGCTCGCGGGCCCCCAGCTCCTTGCCGGTCCAGTACTCGACCTCGATGTCCTTGTCGGCGGTGACCACACCGCCGCGGAAGAAGCCGTCGTTCCAGGCCTTGGCCTTCTTGCCCAGGCCGCGCAGCACGGCGGCCCGGTCGTTGAGCCAGCCGGTGGCCAGGTCCTGGACGCGGCCCTGGGGGCCGTACTTCGCCCGCGCCTGCTGGGCCAGGCCGGGATAGGAGGCCTGAGGGTCCTTCGCGAGCAGCGCGCGGTACTCGTCGGCCCCCAGGTGCCAGTACGGGCCGGGGAAGAGGGGCGCGTACTCGCGCAGCAGATCGTCCACGATGCGCGCGGCCTCGGGCTTGGTGACGTCGACCGCGCCCTCGGCGGGCGACCCGGACCGGTTGCGCAGCTCCAGGGCGGGGTGGGCGTCCGTCACCGCGCCCAGGTGGCCGGGGGAGTCCAGCTCGGGGACGACGGTGATGTGCAGCTCACCGGCGAGCGCGACGATCCGGCGGACCTCGGCCTTGGTGAGGTGCTGCGCGGAGACGACCTCGGGGTGGGAGTCGCTCGCGATGCGGAAGCCCTGGTCGTCGGAGAAGTGCAGCCCCAGCATGTTGAGCTTGAGGTCGGCCATCTCGCGCAGCCGGGCCTCGATCCACGCGGCGGGGAAGTGCTTGCGCGCGGTGTCGAGGTTGAGGCCGCGCTGCGGCCGGTCGGGGCTGTCGCGCACGACGCCCTCGGGGACCCCGCCGCCGGAGCGCACGGCCTGGACGACGGTCCGGGTGCCGTAGAAGACGCCCGCCTGGTCCGCACCGGTGATCAGGACCTTGCGGCCACGGGTGGTCAGCTCGTACCCCTCGGAGCCACCGCTCTGGCCCGGGCGCAGGGCCAGCTCGACGTCGCCCGGGCGGGCGGGGCCGCCGGCCGAGGTGAGCCCCAGGTCCTGGGCGAGCCGGCGCCCCTCGTCGGCGAGCGGGCCGCCGGGGTCGGTGACGACCCGGGCGCCGGAGGTGGGCCGCCAGCCGGGGCCGCTGCCCGCGGTGAAGGACCGCACGGAGGGAATGGTGCGCGGGGGCCCGGCCGGGACGGCGGCGAAGGCCGGGGCGGAGGAGGTCGCGGCGGCGGAGGTGCCGGGGGAGCTCGCCGCGCTCGCCGGGGAGCGGGAGTCGAGCCTGGTCGGGACGTCCTTGGCACCGTCGCCGTTCCCCGGGCAGCCCACGAGGCTCAGGGTGGCGACGAGCGAGAGGCTCGCCACGAGTCCCCGCGCGATCGGAGTGCGGGCGATCGGGGTGCGGATGAGCTGAGCGCGGGTGATCCTGCCAGGTAGTCCCATGGAGCAAATCTCCTATTTGGTGCGACTCTGGGGCGAAGGTATTGCCCTTTGCCCCTCCCGGCGTCGACTACGCGCCCGAAACCCCTCTCGTCCGAATGAAATTCGCGCATCCGTCGGACAGTGGCTGAGATGCATCGTTACCGTGGCGTAAACCTTGACGTCGTGACGTCTCGGGTTGGCGTCGATGACGTCTCAGCTTGGCGTCCCGGCCGTCGCTCCCGCCGCAGTTCGTCACTCCCGCCCCGTACTGCCCGGTCCTGCCGCTTTCTGCCCCCCTTTCTCGTTTCTCGTTACTCCTCTTCGCCGCCTCCCGCCAGCCCTCTGCGAGGAGCTCACGCTGCACGACGACCTCGACCGCTTCGATCGGATTGATCGGCTCGACGGGCTCGACCGGCTCAACGCCGCGGACGAGGCCGAGGCCGAGGCCGCCCTCCTCGCCTGTTGCGGCAGCCGCCGCTGGGCCAGGCGGGTCGCGGCCCACCGCCCCTACCCCGGACCGGACGCCCTGCTGGCCGCCGCCGACGCCGCGGGCCGCGCCCTCGGCCGCGCCGACCTCTCCGAGGCCTTCGCCGCGGAGGCCGCCGCGGCGTTCACCCCCTCGCAGGCGCGCGCCGCCGGGGCGTTACGAGCCGCGCACGCCGCCTACGAGCGCAGATTCGGCCACGTTTTCGTGATCTGTCTGGACGGCTGCCGCCCCGAGGAGGCCCTCGGCCGGCTGCTTTCGGCCCTGGCCGCCCGTCTCGCCGGCACCCTCCACGAGGAGCACGCCACCGCCGCCGGGGAACTGCGCCGCATCGCCCGCGGCCGCCTCACCCGACTGGCCGAAGGCACCCTCGCGCCGGGCCGCGGCGGACCGGCCCGGGAACTGCGGGAGCGTCAGGGGAGTCGGCGGTGACGTTTTGGTCGCAAGATCGGACTCGTATGAGCGGAAGACGGAAGTCGCATCTATCCTGACAAAAGCCCCACCCGTATCGGACACGCTGGGACGGACCGGACGCCTCGACGAGGCATCGGCCCCCCGGTAGCTAGGCCGTACGTGCCTGTTTGATCACACCTGACATACCCCGCGAGACCGAACCGACAAGGCGTCGCTACGATGGCCAGGGCCGGTGGACCGTACCCGGCCGGGCCCGCTGACAGTGAAGCCGGCAGGCCCCAATCCCCGCTCCCGGAGGGTTTTCCGTGCCGGCTGGAACGCTGTACCGCGGCCGGGAAGGCATGTGGTCCTGGGTGGCTCATCGAGTCACCGGCGTCCTCATTTTCTTCTTCCTGTTCGTGCACGTCCTCGACACCGCGCTCGTCCGTGTCTCTCCCGAGGCATACGACGACGTCGTCGCGACGTACAAGACACCGATCGTCGCCGTGATGGAATACGGCCTCGTCGCCGCCATCCTCTTCCACGCGCTCAACGGCCTCCGCGTCGTCGCCGTGGACTTCTGGTCCAAGGGCCCGAAGTACCAGAAGCAGATGCTCTGGTCCGTCATGGCCATCTGGATCGTGCTGATGGCCGGGGCTGTCTACCCCGTCCTCGGGCACGCCGCACGCGAACTGTTCGGGAGCTGACGCCTGATGTCCGCTGACACCTCTTCCGCGGTCGATCCCGTCGAGGGCGTGAGCCTGTACGACGTGGACAATCCGGCGCCGGTCATCGAGCCGCCCCGCAAGCGCACCAAGAAGACCCCGAAGTCGACCCGCACCAACTTCGAGCTGTACGGCTGGCTGTTCATGCGGCTGTCCGGCGTCGTGCTGGTCGTCCTGGTCCTGGGCCACCTGCTGATCCAGCTCGTCCTCGACGGCGGCGTCAGCAAGGTCGGCTTCGCCTTCGTGGCCGGCCGCTGGGCCTCGCCGTTCTGGCAGGGCTGGGACCTGCTCATGCTGTGGCTGGCCATGCTGCACGGCGCCAACGGCCTGCGCACGGTCATCAACGACTACGCGGAGCGGCCCAAGACCCGCTTCTGGCTGAAGAACCTGCTGTACGCGGCCACGGTGTTCACCGTCCTGCTGGGCACGCTGGTGATCTTCACCTTCGACCCGAACATCCGCTAGAGCCCGGGGCTGACGCGACCATGAAGATCCACAAGTACGACACCGTCATCGTCGGCGCCGGTGGCGCCGGCATGCGCGCGGCCATCGAGTCGACCAAGCGCAGCCGCACCGCGGTCCTGACGAAGCTCTACCCGACCCGCTCCCACACGGGTGCCGCGCAGGGCGGCATGGCCGCCGCGCTGGCCAACGTGGAAGAGGACAACTGGGAGTGGCACACCTTCGACACGATCAAGGGCGGCGACTACCTGGTCGACCAGGACGCCGCCGAGATCCTGGCGAAGGAGGCCATCGACGCGGTCCTCGACCTGGAGAAGATGGGCCTGCCGTTCAACCGCACCCCGGACGGCACCATCGACCAGCGCCGCTTCGGCGGTCACAGCCGTAACCACGGCGAGGCCCCGGTCCGCCGGTCCTGCTACGCCGCGGACCGCACCGGCCACATGATCCTCCAGACGCTGTACCAGAACTGCGTCAAGGAGGGCGTGGAGTTCTTCAACGAGTTCTACGTCCTCGACCAGCTGATCACCGAGGTCGACGGCGTCAAGAAGTCGGCCGGCGTGGTGGCCTACGAGCTCGCCACCGGCGAGATCCACGTCTTCCAGGCGAAGGCCGTCATCTACGCCTCCGGCGGCACCGGCAAGTTCTTCAAGGTGACCTCCAACGCCCACACCCTGACCGGTGACGGCCAGGCCGCCTGCTACCGCCGCGGTCTGCCCCTGGAGGACATGGAGTTCTTCCAGTTCCACCCGACGGGCATCTGGCGCATGGGCATCCTGCTGACGGAGGGCGCCCGCGGTGAGGGCGGCATCCTCCGCAACAAGGACGGCGAGCGCTTCATGGAGAAGTACGCGCCCGTCATGAAGGACCTCGCCTCGCGAGACGTCGTCTCGCGCTCCATCTACACGGAGATCCGCGAGGGCCGTGGCTGCGGTCCCGACGGCGACCACGTCTACCTCGACCTCACCCACCTGCCGCCGGAGCAGCTCGACGCCAAGCTCCCGGACATCACCGAGTTCGCGCGCACGTACCTCGGCATCGAGCCCTACACGGACCCGATCCCGATCCAGCCCACCGCGCACTACGCCATGGGCGGCATCCCGACCAACGTCGCGGGTGAGGTGCTGGCCGACAACGACACCGTCGTCCCCGGCCTGTACGCCGCCGGCGAGGTCGCCTGTGTCTCCGTGCACGGCGCCAACCGCCTCGGCACCAACTCGCTGCTGGACATCAACGTCTTCGGCAAGCGGGCGGGCATCGCGGCCGCCGAGTACGCCGCGAAGGCCGACTACGTCGAGCTGCCGGACAACCCGGCGCAGCTCGTCGCGGACCAGGTCGAGCGGCTGCGCAACTCCACCGGCAACGAGCGGGTCGCCGAGCTCCGCAAGGAGCTGCAGGAGACCATGGACGCCAACGTGATGGTGTTCCGCACCGAGCAGACCATCAAGACGGCCGTCGAGAAGATCGCCGAGCTGCGCGAGCGGTACCTGAACGTCTCCGTCCAGGACAAGGGCAAGCGGTTCAACACCGACCTGCTGGAGGCCATCGAGCTGGGCAACCTGCTCGACCTGGCCGAGGTCATGGCCGTGTCCGCGCTGGCGCGCAAGGAGTCCCGCGGCGGTCACTACCGCGAGGACTTCCCCAACCGCGACGACGTCAACTTCATGCGGCACACCATGGCGTACCGCGAGGTCGACGCGGACGGCAAGGACTCGATCCGCCTCGACTACAAGCCGGTCGTCCAGACCCGCTACCAGCCGATGGAGCGTAAGTACTGATGAGCACCCCGACGCTCGAGAAGAGCGCGGCCTCGGCCGAGTCCGAGGCCCCCGCGCACCTGATCACGGTCACCTTCCGGATCCGCCGGTTCAACCCGGAGATCTCCGACCAGGCGACCTGGCAGGACTTCCAGCTGGAGATCGACCCCAAGGAGCGGGTCCTCGACGGTCTCCACAAGATCAAGTGGGACCACGACGGCACGCTGACGTTCCGGCGTTCCTGCGCGCACGGCATCTGCGGCTCCGACGCGATGCGCATCAACGGCAAGAACCGCCTGGCGTGCAAGACCCTGATCAAGGACATCAACCCCGCCAAGCCGATCACCGTCGAGCCGATAAAGGGCCTCACGGTCCTGAAGGACCTCGTGGTCGACATGGAGCCGTTCTTCCAGGCGTACCGCGACGTCATGCCGTTCCTCATCACCAAGGGGAACGAGCCGACGCGTGAGCGCCTGCAGACGGCGGAGGACCGCGAGCGGTTCGACGACACCACCAAGTGCATCCTGTGCGCCGCGTGCACGTCGTCCTGCCCGGTGTTCTGGAACGACGGCCAGTACTTCGGCCCGGCGGCCATCGTCAACGCCCACCGCTTCATCTTCGACTCGCGTGACGAGGCCGGCGAGCAGCGGCTGGAGATCCTGAACGACAAGGACGGCGTCTGGCGCTGCCGCACGACGTTCAACTGCACGGACGCCTGCCCGCGTGGCATCGAGGTCACGAAGGCGATCCAGGAAGTCAAGCGCGCGCTGATCACGCGTCGTTTCTGACCCCTGGTCGGGTCTGTACGCCCGAGGGCCCCGCTTCCGTCGATACGACGGGGGCGGGGCCCTCGGGCATTCCCGGGACGGGCTGCAATTTCAGCCCGTCCGGCGACCCCGGGCCGGGGTCCGGGGCGGAGCCCCGGTTACTCCGGCCGCATGGCCGACGTCACTCCCTGCAGCGCCTCGCGCTTACGCAGGAGCTCCTCCAACTGTTCCTCCACGCGGGACAGCTGCCCGTCCAGCACCTGGACGGAGTGCTCGCAGGCGAGCAGGCCCGGCCCGCCCTGTGTGCAGGGCAGCAGGTCCCGGATGGCCTCCGTCGTCAGACCGCCCGCGAGGAGCTCACGGACGCGGGTCACCCGCTCGACCGCGTCGGGCCCGTAGCGCCGGTAGTCGTTGGAGTCCCGCTCGGAGACGAGCAGGCCCTGGCCCTCGTAATAGCGCAGCAGCCGGGGGCTCACCCCGGTACGCCGTGACAGTTCACCGATCCGCATCGCGCGACTACCCCCACCCGCGTTTGACCTTGACACTGATGTCATACGGCAACCTCTCGCCCATGACACAGACACAGATTCTCACGCCCCTCGCCACCACCGTCCACGGCTCCGGCCCCGGCCTCCTGCTCGCGCACGGCGCGGGAGGCAGCATCGAGGGCAACTACCTGCCGATCATCCCGGCCCTCGCCGAGCGGCACACCGTGGTGGCCCCCGACTACCCCGGCTCCGGCGGTACGCCCCGCGCCACCGAGCCGCTGACCCTCGACGGACTCGCCGACGCCGTGGTCGCCTCCGCCACCGAGGCGGGCCTGGAGACGTTCACCCTGGTCGGCTACTCGCTGGGCACCCTGGTGTCCGTGCGGGCGGCGGCCCGGTACCCGGAGCGGGTGCGCGGGCTCGTTCTGACGGCCGGTACGGCCAAGGCCGACAACCGGCTGCTGGCCTCCCTGGACATCTGGCGGAAGCTGCTGGCCGACGGGGACCGGGAGACGTTCGCCCGCTTCGTCGCCCTCAGCGGCTTCGGTGAGCCGTTCTTCAACGCCGTGCCCACCGAGCAGCGCGACTCCTTCTACGGAATGCTCGCCGCCGGCGTCCCGGACGGTGCCGCCGACCAGGCGGGCGTCGTGCAGACCGCCGACACCACGGGGGACCTCGCCGGGATCTCCGTCCCCACCCTCGTCATCGCCACCACCCTGGACACGCTGGTCTCGCCCGCCAACTCCCGGGTGCTCGCGGAGCGGATCCCCGGCGCCGAGTACGCCGAGATCGAGACGGGGCACGTCCCCATGGCCGAGCGGCCCGAGGAGTGGCAGAAGCTGATCACGAGCTTCCTGGACAAGCACGGCCTGTGACAGGCGCTCTGACGGCCGATCAGGTGCGTCAGATGCGTCCCAGCTGCCACAGCCGCCAGGTGCCCGTGCCGTCCGAGAGGTACTGCGTGCCGGAGATGGTGGAGTCGCTGAGGGCGTAGTCCTTCTTCTGCCACAGCGGCAGGAGGGGCACGTCCTCGGCGACGATCTTCTGGATGTCCCGGAAGGTGCCCGCGACCCGGCCGCGCTGCTCGTTCCGCTGGCCCGCCTCGATCAGCCGGTCGACGCGGGGGCTGGAGTAGCCCGAGTGCAGGGCATTGCCCGCACCGACCAGGGGGCTGGTGAAGGTGTCCGGGTCGGGGAAGTCGGCGACCCAGCTGACGCAGTAGGCGTCGTACGCCCCACGGGCATAGCCCTTCTGGAACTCCGCCCACCCCACGCGCCGGGTGGTCACCTCGAACAGTCCGCTCGCCTCCAGCTGCTTCTTCAGCAGCTTCGCCTCCTGGTCCGTGGCGGCGCCCTGCGAATAGGCGAGGTCGAAGCGGACGGGGACCCGGATCCCGGCCTCCCGCAGCAACTGCCGGGCCTTGGCCGCGTCGGGCCGGGGATAGCGGTCGTAGAAGGACGTGGTGTGGCCCGTGAGGCCCGTGGGGACGAGGGAGTACAGCGGCTCGACCGTCCGGCGGTGGACATCACGGGCGAGGGCCTCGCGGTTGACGACCGAGGCGACGGCCCGGCGCACCGCGACGTCCTTCACGGGTGAGCCGTCCCGCAGATTGAAGACCAGATTCCGGGTGCTGGCCGCGGCGGACTCCATGACCTTCACGTCCGAGTCGGCGGGGGAGAGCGCCGCGATGTCCGTCGGCGGCATCGAGCGGGTGGCGACATCGATGGACCGCCGCTGCCACGCCTGGCTCATCCGCTCCGAATCGGCGAAGTAGCGCACGACCACCGGGGAGCCCTTGCGCTTCATGCCGCCCCGGTACTGCTCGGCGGGGGCCAGCTCGGCGCTCGCCCCCGGCCGGTACTTCTTGAGGACGTACGGGCCCGAGCCATCCACCTCGTCACCCGTGCGGAGCCGGTCCGCGGGGTAGCGGGTGCTGTCGACGATCGCCCCGCCGCCCGTGGCTATCTTGAACGGGAAGGTGGCGTCCGGCACCTTCAGCCGGAAGGTCACCCGGTCGTCGCCCGACGTCTCGACCGACCGGAGGGTCTCCAGCAGCGACCGGGGACCCTGGTCCGACTTGATGCGCAGGATGCGGTCGAAGGAGAACTTCACGTCCTTCGCGGTCAGCCCCCGCCCGTTCGAGAACTTCAGCCCGGGCCGCAGCACACACTCGTACGTGCGTAACTGGTCCTTGAAGTCGCAGCGCTCCGCCGCGTCCGGCACCGGGGAGCTGGAGCCCGCCGCGAAGGTCAACAGTGACTGATACACGTTGCTGTACAGCGCCCATGAGCCCGCGTCGTATGCTCCCGCCGGGTCCAGCGAGCTGACCGTGTCGGTCGTGCCGACCGAGATCGGCTCCTGTTTCTTCGTCTCCGGCGACAGGAGCGAGCAGCCTCCGACGCCGACCGCCAGCAATAAAACGCCCACCGCACTCGATGTAGCCGTCCGAACCCGGACCCCGCGCACCCCGTGCCCCCTCCGCCCAGTGATGCGCATCACCTAAACACACGAACGGACGTACGTCCCGGGAATCGGCCAAGTGATCGCCAAGTGTGCCCGGGCGGTCGGCTATGAGCTGCGCCGCAACGCCCTGACACCACGCAACCCGATGACCCCGACAGCCGTCCCCAGAAGAAACGAGGTGATCGCGAGCAGCAGATGGACCCAGAAGTACGCGGTCGGATCGCCCGCGTCGTCAAAGGCGAGCCCGCTGCCGTCCTTCCAGAGGTTCTTGACGAAAGTGATCCAGATGAACCAGCTCCACACCCCGAAGGCGAGCAGGAACCAGGCCACGGGGCGCGAGAGGGTGAAACCCGCGCGGGGGGAGTCCTCGGAAGAGTTCGGCATGGGTTTCAGTATGCGTTCGGCCCCGCGCACTGGTCCTATCGGGTCCACGCCGGGGGCACGCGCCGGTGAGGCGCCCTCCTGTGGGCGTGGACCTGGAGGTACGTTCACGAACGTGCCGACGACGACATCACACTCCCCGCGGTGCGCCACGCCGCGCCGCCGCGCCGCCGCTCTGGTCGCAGCCCTGTTGCTCCCCGCGCTCACCGCCTCCCCGGCCCTGGCCGACGAGAAGAAGGACGACAAGGGCCGCCCGCCGGCCCAGCCGCCCGCCCGGATGTCCACCGTCGGCGGTGAGCTGCTCGGCAGGCCGGGCACCCAGGTGCGGCTGGGCCCCGGGGCGCCCGCCCTGCCCAAGGAGCTCACCGGCCGCTCGTGGCTGGTCGCGGACGCCGAGTCCGGCGAGGTGCTCGCCGCGCACAACGCCCACTGGCAGCTGCCGCCCGCCTCCACCCTGAAGATGCTCTTCGCGGACACCGTGCTGCCGAAGTTCCCCAAGAACCGGGAGTACAAGGTCAAGCCCGCCGATCTGGCGGGCATGGGCGAGGGCAGCAGCCTGGTCGGGGTCAAGGAGAACCAGACGTACTCCGTCCGGGATCTGTGGCTCGGCGTCTTCCTGCGCTCGGGCAACGACGCGGTGCGCGTGCTGGCCTCCATGAACGGCGGCATCCCGCAGACCGTCAAGGACATGCAGGCGCACGCCGAGGCGCTCCAGGCGAAGGACACCCATGTCGTCAGCCCCGACGGTTATGACGCGGAGGGGCAGGTCTCCAGCGCGTACGACCTGACCCTCTTCGCCCGCTCCGGGCTCCAGAAGGCGGACTTCCGCGAGTACTGCTCCACGGCGTACGCGAAGTTCCCGGGTGAGCTGAAGAAGGACGGCAAGCGGGGCACGTTCGACATCATGAACACCAACCGGCTGCTGACCGGGGCGAACGGGATGGCCGCCTACAAGGGCATGGCGGGCGTCAAGAACGGCAGCACCACCAACGCCGGCAACACCTTCACCGGCGTCGCCCAGCACGACGGCCGCAAGCTGCTGGTCACCGTCATGAACCCGGAGAACCGGGAGGCCAACGAGGTCTACAAGGAGACCGCGCGCCTGCTGGACTGGGGCTTCGAGGCGGCCGGGCACGTCAAGCCGGTGGGCCATCTGGTGCCGCCGCCGGGTGTGGCCGACAGGACGGGCCAGAGCGGTGTCCCCGGTACGGCGGACAGCTCGCAGGCCTCGGTCGCCGGATCGGGCGGCGGGATGTGGACAGCGGTCGGCATCACGCTGGCCTCGCTGGTGGCGGTGGCGGTGGCGGGGTTCGCCGTGCATCGTCGCTGGCCGCTGCCGGACCGGAGCCGACGCCAGGGCTGACCGCCCCGGAGGACCGGCCGGGTCCGGAGGATTCGGGTCCGGAGGATACGGGGCCGGAGGGGGAGACCTCTTCGGCCCCGTCCTGCGCCGCGGGCACCTCGCCGTGCGGGGTGGCCGTCCAGGCGGCGCAGAAGAGCGCCAGCCGGGCCGTGAAGTTGATCCACAGCAGCAGCGCGACCGGGGTGCCGAACGCCCCGTACATGCTCTTCGCGGCCACCCCTTGCAGATAGCCGCTCAGCAGCAGCTTGAGCAGCTCGAAGCCGACCGCGCCGAGCAGCGCGGCGACGACGAGCGGCCGTCGCTCGGGCAGCACGCCGGGCAGCCGCGACAGGACGTAGAGCATCATCACGAAGTCGGCGAGCACGGCGGCGCCGAAACCCGCCGCCGTCAGCAGCGGCGCACCGGCCCCGCCGTCGGCGAGCCCGGTCTTCTCGACGACCCAGCCCACCGCCGCCGACGCGAACGCCGAGCAGCCGAGCGACACCAGCGCCACTCCGCCGAGGCCGACGAGCACGGCCGCGTCCTTGCCCTTGAGCAGGAAGGGATTGCCGGGGGCCTCCTCCAGCTCCCACACGGCGCGCAGGCACTCGCGCAGCGTCCCGATCCAGTTGACACCGGTGACCAGCAGCAGGGCACCGGCGACGACCCCGACCGTGCCCGCGTTGTCGACGAGGGTGCTGAGGTCGAGCTGGCCGGCGATGCCGGGCACCTGCTCGGCGGCCTTCTCCTCCAGCTTCTTCAGCTGCGCGTCGTCGAGGACGGCCGCGCCGATCGCCGCGCCGACGGTGATCAGGGGGAACAGCGCGAGGAAACTGGTGTAGGTGATCGCGGCGGCCAGCCGGGCCCAATGCGCCCGGTCGAGAGTCTCGTACGAGCGCCACACATGGGTGCGCATCAGCCGGGCGATCAGGGGTCCGATCCACGGCAGCCGGGTCAACCAGTCCATGGACGACACCTAACCACTTCACGGCCGGACACCCCTGTCCCCCGAAAGCGTGAGCGGGCAGCATCCCGAGGGTGTGACGGCGGAGCGGGGCGCGGGGGAGGGGCGGGAAGAAGCGCGGGCCGGAGCGCGGGTGGGTGCGTCGGCTTCGCGTCAGCGGGAGGGCGCGGAAGGGCGCACCACACCCTGATGAGGTACGCCGGCTGCCAAGGGCGGCGCGTCCTGCTCACCCTGGCCGAAAGGGTATTCACGCTCCAGCCGCCATACGCCGTCCGTGCCCTGCTCGTAGAGCGCGAAGCCGCCGACGGTCCAGGCGGCCTCGAATTCCGCCAGCTCGTCGAACGCCCGGTCCATCGCCTCCTCGGCGATGCCGTGCGCGATGGTGACGTGCGGGTGATAGGGGAACAGCAGCTCGCGGGCGACGGGGCCGGCGGTGTCCCGGATCCGCTTCTGCAGCCAGGCACAGGCGGCGGAGCCCTCGACCACGTTGACGAAGACGACGGGCGAGAGGGGGCGGAACGTACCGGTCCCGGACAGCCGCATCGGGAAGGGCCGGCCCGCGGCCGCGACCTCGGCCAGATGGGCCTCGATGGCGGGCAGGCAGGAGTCGTCGGCCTCGGTGGGCGGCAGCAGGGTGACGTGCGTGGGGATGCCGTGTGCGTGCGGGTCACCGAAGCCCTCGCGCCGCTTCTGGAGGAAGCTGCCGTACGGCTCCGGGACCGCGATCGAAACGCCGAGCGTTACGGTCCCCATTGCGTTCTCCCTCCTGTGCAGCCTGTACGTCCCCGTGGCCAGTGTGGCGGCTGAGCCACACCTGTCGCCAGGTCACTCGGTCCTTCGCGCGCGGGACCGGAAGGCCCCGCGCGCTCCGTGACCGTCCCGTCACCGGTGGTACGGGCCGGTCCGCACCGGCCCCGTGACCGGTGCTGTCAGTGCTTGGCGGGCAGGAAACCCACCATGTCGTAGACCCGGGCCAGGGTCTCGCCCGCCACCGCGCGGGCCTTCTCGGCACCCTTGGCCAGGACAGAGTCCAGCGTCTCGGGGTCGTCCAGATATTCCTGGGTGCGGGCCCGGAACGGGGTGACCCACTCCACCATGGCCTCGGCCAGATCCGTCTTCAGCGCACCGTAACCCTTGCCCTCGTACTTCTGCTCCAATTCCGCTACACCCGTTCCGGTGAGCGTGGAGTAGATCGTGAGCAGGTTGCTGATGCCCGGCTTGTTCTGCGCGTCGAAGCGGATCACGGTGTCGGTGTCGGTGACCGCGCTCTTGATCTTCTTGGCGGAGACCTTGGGCTCGTCGAGCAGGTTGATCAGGCCCTTGGTGCTCGACGCCGACTTGCTCATCTTCGCCGTCGGGTCCTGCAGGTCGTAGATCTTCGCGGTCTCGCGGACGATGTGCGCCGACGGCATCGTGAACGTCTCGCCGAAGGTGGTGTTGAAGCGCTCAGCCAGGTCGCGGGTCAGCTCGATGTGCTGCCGCTGGTCCTCGCCCACCGGCACGGAGTCGGCCTGGTAGAGCAGGATGTCGGCGACCTGGAGCACGGGGTAGGTGAACAGGCCGACGGTGGTGCGGTCGGCGCCCTGCTTCGCGGACTTGTCCTTGAACTGCGTCATGCGCGAGGCCTCGCCGAAGCCGGTGAGGCAGTTCATCACCCAGCCGAGCTGGGCGTGCTCGGGCACATGGCTCTGGACGAAGAGGGTGCAGCGGTCCGGGTCGAGGCCGGCGGCCAGCAGCTGGGCGGCGGCGATGCGGGTGTTCGCCCGCAGCTCCTTCGGATCCTGCGGCACGGTGATCGCGTGCAGGTCGACGACCATGTAGAAGGCGTCGTGGGTCTCTTGCAGCGCCACGTACTGCCGGACGGCACCGAGGTAGTTCCCGAGGTGGAACGAGCCTGCGGTGGGCTGGATACCGGAGAGAGCGCGCGGACGATCAAGGGCCATGCACACATTCTCTCAGGTGCGGAACCGGACTCGGTCCGGCGGTACGGGTGGGGGTGTAGAAAGTGAGCAGCAGCATGCCCCGACACCGAACGGAGCACACGTTGACCTTCACGCAAGACAGCATCGCGGCCGCCGAGGAACACAGCGCCCACAACTACCACCCGCTGCCGGTCGTCGTGGCGACCGCGGAGGGCGCGTGGATGACCGACGTCGAAGGGCGTCGCTATCTGGACATGCTCGCCGGCTACTCGGCGCTCAACTTCGGCCATGGCAACCGCCGGCTGATCGACGCGGCGAAGGCACAACTGGAACGGGTGACACTCACTTCGCGCGCCTTCCACCATGACCGGTTCGCCGAGTTCTGCACCGAGCTGGCCGCGCTGTGCGGCAAGGACATGGTGCTGCCGATGAACACCGGGGCGGAGGCGGTCGAGACGGCCGTGAAGACCGCTCGTAAGTGGGGTTATCGCGTCAAGGGCGTGCCGGACGGCCGGGCGAAGATCATCGTGGCCGACAACAACTTCCACGGCCGCACGACCACGATCGTCAGCTTCTCCACCGACCCCGCGGCCCGCGCGGACTACGGCCCGTACACCCCCGGCTTCGAGATCGTCCCGTACGGCGACCTGGCGGCGCTGGAGGCCGCGGTCGACGAGAACACCGTCGCCGTGCTGCTGGAGCCGATCCAGGGCGAGGCCGGGGTGCTCGTGCCGCCGGCCGGCTATCTCGCGGGCGTACGACGGCTGACCGCCGAGCGGAACGTGCTGTTCATGGCCGACGAGATCCAGTCGGGGCTGGGGCGCACCGGGAAGACCTTCGCGTGCGAGCACGAGGACGTGGTGCCCGACGTCTACATCCTGGGCAAGGCGCTCGGCGGCGGCGTGGTGCCGGTCTCCGCCGTGGCGGCCTCCCGGGAGGTCCTGGGTGTCTACCGCCCGGGCGAGCACGGTTCGACCTTCGGGGGAAACCCGCTGGCGTGCGCGGTGGCCCTGGAGGTCGTGGCGATCCTCAAGTCCGGCGAGTTCCAGCAGCGGGCGACGGAGCTGGGGGAGCACCTCCACCACGAACTGGGGCTGTTGGCGGGCACCGGCGCGGTCGAGGCGGTCCGCGGCCGGGGCCTGTGGGCGGGCGTCGACATCGCCCCCTCCCACGGCACGGGCCGGCAGATCTCGGAGCGGCTGATGGACCGGGGCGTGCTGGTGAAGGACACCCACGGCTCGACGATCCGGATCGCGCCGCCGCTGATGATCAGCAAGGAGGACCTGGACTGGGGGCTGGACCAGCTCAGGGCGGTACTGGAGGGGTGAGGGGGTGGGGGCGAGCGCGCCGGGTGGCTCGCCCCCTTCGCCGTCTTCTCGCTTTACGTGAGCGTCTTACGTGAGCGTCGCCCACTGTGAGACCGGCCGGTCGCCGGCGACGAGGTTGTCGGCGTGTCCCACGCCGTGGTCGATCTCGATGATCCGGAAATGGTCACCGCTGAACGCCCAGAAGCGGCTCTTGTCGAACACGCCCTGGTGGTCGGGGACGGGCAGGAAGGTGTCCACGTGGGTCCAGCCCTCGAACGCCGCCCACTGCCCGACCGGCCGGTCGGGCGTGATGATGGTGTTCGCGTGGGCGGGGCCGTCCTCGATCTCGATGAGCCGGTAACGGTCACCGCTGAACACCCAGTAGCGGCTGGTGCCGTTGATGCGCTGGTGGCCGGGCACGGGCAGCACGGCGTCCAGGAACGAGAACCCGTCGAGGGCCGACCAGTCACGGATCGGGTGGTCCTCGCCGAGCGCACGGTTGGTGTGGGCGGGGCCGTCCTCGATGGCGATCTTCCGGTACCGGTCGCCGGAGAAGACCCAGAACTCACTGGTGGGTTCCGTGCCCTCCCCGCCGTCCAGGGGCCCGATCCGCTGGCGGTCGGGGACCGGCCAGATGGTGTCGAGGGCGGGGAGCCCGACGAGCGCCGGGCACTGTGAGATCGGCCGGTCGCGAGCCACGATGGAGGCGGTGCGGTCGGGGCCGTCGGAGATCTCGATCAGCCGGTAGTGGTCGCCGTTGAACGCCCAGAAGCGGCTCTTGCCGTCGACCCGCTGATGGTCGGGGACGGGCAGCACGGCGTGCACGGCGGCGGCGCGCGCGGCGGGCGGCGTGGTGGATGGGGATACGGGCTGTGTTGCTGGCTGTGCCGCCGATTGGGCTGGCGGCTGTGCTGCCGGCCGGGCGATGGCGGTCGTCGGGTCCGCCGGGCTGAGGTCGAACAGGCTCCGGACGCCGAAGTACGTGTCGTAGCGGTCGCTGGTCTCGTGGGCCAGCCACTCACGGACGCTGCCGTCGCCGATCCACCGGGCGACGGCTCCGCCGGGGCAGATCACCTCGATCGCCGTCAGACAGAGGTTGTCGGGGCCGTTCTTCATCAGCTCGATCCCCGTCGGCGTGCCGAGGTCCTGCTCGAGAACGATGTCGAAGGCGGGGCTGGTGCCGCGCTGGAACGTGCCGAGCATGGTCCACACCGTCGAGCAGCCGTCCCGGAAAACCAGGCGCGCCTGCACCTTCTCGTCGGTGCCGGCCTCGTTGATGTCGGCGACGGCGATCCTGACCTTGTACATCAACACTGCGATCAGCCCCTTCTTTACGCTCCTGTTGAGAAAAGGGCGCCAGGCATCGTGGCGAATGCGGGGTGGGGCACGCGGCCGGGCGGGATTCTTTACATAAAATCGACCCGAACGGTCGCATAAGGGGTCGCGGCCGGGTGCGGCCCGGGTCAGGCGTCGTAGTCCCGGTCGAACGTCTCCCGGGCCCGCTGGTCCTCCTCGTCGGCCTTCAGCTTGGCCTTACGGGCCCGCTCCTCGGCCTGCTCCTTGGCCCCGGACGTCTTGGACGCGGCGTCGTCGGACTTCTGCCGCGCCTTGCCCCGCGATTTCTCTTCATTGCCCATGCTTGATCACTCCCTGGGGGTGACACGGATCGGGTCCCGGGTCTCGCGGAAAGGCTGACACGAGGGGCCAAAGGCCGCATCCCGTGCCTTCGGCGGGATGACAGGATGAGGTGATGACGACGACCCACGACGACCTGATCGCGGCGAGGACGCTGGTGTACGACCCGAACGGGTTCACCTGCTCGGAGCCGGTGCCCGAGGCGGAGAGCGCCGAGTACGCGGCGCACGCATTCACGGTGGACGGCCGGTCGGTCCGATTCCGGGTGGCGAAGACGACGCCCACGAAGGTGGGCCAATTCGTCACGGTCTGGAAGCGATCCCCGGGCGGCCCGATCCAGCCCTTCGACGCATCGGACCCGGTCGACCTCTTCGTCATCAGCACCCGCGACGGCGACCGCTTCGGTCAGTTCGTCTTCCCCCGGGAGGTGCTGCGCGAGCGCGACATCGTGTCGACGGACGGTGTCGGCGGGAAGCGCGCGTTCCGCGTCTACCCGCCGTGGGTCACCACGACCAACCGCCAGGCGGGCACCACGCAGAAGTGGCAGACGCATTACTTCCTGGCTATACCGGAGGACGGCTCTGTGGACGGGGACAGGGCGCGGGGGCTGTACCACCGGTGAGCGGGTGGCTGCGCCGCAACTGTGAGAGGGGGCGTTGTCGGCCCCCGGCCGCCCTGTGGCGAACCCGTGCACGGAACCCGTACTCGGCGGCCAGATCGGCCGGGAACAATCGCATGACCTTCCCCGGCGCCCGCCCGTATCCCGGCCAGGTGAGCGCCTGCGTGGGATGCGTGCCCCGCCAGTCGTTCGAGAGCCTGGCGGAGCTCCTCGGCCTGTCGAGGGACCGGTCGGTGAGATAGCGCCAGGGGCCGAGGGCGGGGTTGATCGCCACCTGGTCGTAGGGCGGTGCTCAACGCCAAGGTCGCGACAGGCGACTTGGCCGTGCGCGGGAACGTAGCCGCTCCGCGCAATCTCCCAGGGGTAGCGCAGATTGGGGACGGTGTGCACGTCAGGCGCGAGGAAGCGTTCCCAGTCCCTGAAGCTTGGAGAGCGTGTCGGACCGATAGGGACGCCCCTACCGCAGCGTACGGCCGTCCTCGGAGCGGTAGCCCCCAAGTTGCGGAAACTGACTTCAGCGGTGAATCTACGGAAGCTGGTAGACGGCCACGCTGATTCCATGAGCTGAGACTATGGGGGTGAGAGCATCCTCGACGTGGGCCCACTCCAGGCCCCCGAGCCCGGCTGCAATCCGAGGCATGGCGATGCGGCGAACGCCGTGTGCGCCGGCGTGGGCCAGCATGCGATCGACCGACGACACGACTGCCTGCATTTCTGCACGTGTGCGCCAGTGAGCCTGTGTGCCCAAGTTATAGATCCAGCGTTCGCCAGCCTGCCAGGGAAAAATTTCGCCAGGAGTGAGCTTCCCTGCGCGGCAGAGGGCTTTGTACTCCTCATACATTTGAGGCCAGCGTCGCTTGAACTCGACAGCGATGCCACGTCCCATGGCCCCTGCGCAATTGCAGCCATGCGCGAGTGCGTCGGCATCGTCAGCTGTGAACAGGTCCCCGATCCGGTGCTCGATCATTGCTTGGTCTCTTTCCTGGGTGATCGCGAGGGTCCAAGCATCTTCAAACTCGGCTGCTGATACTCGATCGCTGTCGTCAAACTCTCCCGGTTGGAGGGGCTGGTCTGTGAGCAGGGGGCCAACCGCCGTGTCGTGCTCCCGGAGAGAGCTCAACCAGCGTTCACCGACATGAGTCACTTGCCGAGTCGGAACGCGGTCGATGAATTCGATATAAGTAATGCCGTCCTGGTAGTCCAGGGTCTCGATGTCAAGCTTAAAATATTCTGCCATCAGAACGGAGTCTTTCCGTGGTTGACGATTCGTTCGCTTATATCCAGGGGAGCCCCATTCTGATGCAGGAGAACGTTGGGGCGGCAGGCGACTATCTCCAGCCCGGTCAGATCGATCTCAAGAAAATGTGAGGTTCTCGTCAATCCCCATCGGGATGGACGTCCGAATAGTTGTCTGACCAACTGGTATCTCGATATCTCGCCTTCAGCGATCTGGTCCGGGGTGAGGTCGGCCTTCTTTAGCCCCTGGATTCTGTCCGGTGCAATATCGGTGAAGTATTGCCCTTCTCCGAACCGTGCGTGCACAGATCCGGTCGAGTGATTGAGCGTGTTTGAGTCCAGTATTCTCTGTATGCCGTCATCAGTTGTGTAGTGGTACGCGGTGTTGCTCGATGCTTGACCGGATGAACTGGTCCCCACCGGGCACGGCGCCAGCCCCAGCGGATCCGCCCACGTCAGCGGATTATGGACATACGTCGAAGGATTCGGTGACGGCGCCAGGCCCAGCGGGTCCGGGGAGGCGTAGCGGGCCGTTTCCGGGTCGTAGTGGCGGTGGAAATTGTAGTGGAGGCCCGATTCCGGGTCGAAGTATTGGCCCGGGAAACGCAGGGGCGTGTAGGCCGTGCTGTCCGCCGCCCATGTCGTCGTACCCCACAGCGTCGCGCGGCTTCGCCATGCGATCGTGCCGGATTCGTCGACGAGTTCGCTGGGCGTGCCGACCAAGTCCGTGACGATGGCGAAGAAGCGGCTGTCGATCTCCGTCTGGGACGCGTCCGCGGCCGTGATGCGTTCCGTTTGGGAGACCGGGCGCAGGCCGTCGTGGTCCCAGGTGAGCGTGACCGGGTTCGGCAGGCCCGTCGTCGTCGTGGTCTGTTCGACGAGCGTCGGGCCGTCCCACGTGAAGTCCACCCGCTCGGCGACGTCCCCGGTGTCGGTCAGGCGCTGTTTGGCGATACGGCGGCCCAACGGGTCGTACAGGTACTGCCAGCGCGTGCCGTCCGGGGTCACGACGCCGACGAGACGGTCCTCCGCGTCCCATGTGTAGCGCCAGGTGTCCGGCTTGCGGGAAAGGCGGGGCTTCTGGCGCAGGACGACACGGCCGAGGTCGTCGTGTTCGTAGCGGACGCGCCCCGCGTGGTGGATGCGGGTGCCGGTGTACGAACGGGAGCCCAGGGCCTCCGGGCCCGTGTGTTCGGCGGGCCAGGCGGCCTCGGTCTGGTTGCCCGCCTCGTCGTAGGCGTAGCGCTCGGACCAGCCGGGTGCCGATACGGCGGTGACGCGGCCGACCGCGTCCACGTCGAAGGTGTGGAGGCCGGAGAGGCGGTCGTCCACGGCCGTGAGGTTGCCGTCGCGGCGGTAGGTGTAGGTCCGCGACTGGACCGTTCCCACGCCCTCGCCCGTCAGCGTCTGCGAGTTGAGGCGGCCCGTCGCGTCCCAACCGTGCGCCAGAGTGAGCGTCGCGCCGAAGTGGCGGGCGATCTCGCGGCCCGCCGCATCGTGCTCCATGGTGAAGGCGTGGCCGGAAGCGGTGAGCGAGGTACGGCGGCCTGCGGCGTCGTACGTCCAGGTGCTGACGGCGCCCATGGGGGTGACACGGCGTGTGCGGCGGCCCAGTGCGTCGTGGGTGAAGACGGTCGTGCGGCCGCCTGCCGTCTCGGACGTGATCCGGCCGAGCCGATCGCGGCTGTACAGCAGTGTTGCGTCCGGCCCCGAGGCCTCCAGCAGCCTGCCCGCCGGGTCGTGCGCGTACGTCGTGACCTTGCCGTCCGCGTCCTTGGCGACCACCCGCCCGAGCTCGTCGTGCCGGTAGGCGATGGTCCGGCCCGACGCGTCGGTACGGGCGGTGAGCCGGCCCGCGTCGTCGTGCGCGTAGGTGAGCGTGCGTCCGTCGAAGTCGGTCTCGGCGGCGAGGCGGCCCGCCGGATCGTAGCTGTAACTCCACTTCAGGCCCTGCGGGTTCGTGACCTCCACCAGTTGCAGCCGGGTGTCGTGGGTGAACTCGTGACGTACGCCGTCGGGGCCCGTCCGGGCGCTGAGCAGGTCGAAGTGGGTGTACTCGGAACGGGTGACGCCGCCGAGGGCGTCGGTGTGCGCGGTGCAGTTGCCTTCGCCGTCGTACGTCCAGGACTGCTCCGACCCGTCCGGAGCGACGTGGCGGAGCAGCTTGCCCTCCACCGACCACGACAGCCTTGTCGTTGCCCCGAGCGGATCGATGACCGTGGTGACACGGCCGAAGGCGTCACGGAGGTAGGTGGTCACCCCGCCCAGGGGGTCGGTGGTCTCGACGGGGAGTCCCGCCCGGTCGCACCGCACACGGGTGGTGTTGCCCAGGGCGTCCGTGACCGAGGCCGGATGGCCGAGCGCGTCGTAGGCGTAGTGGGTGGTCGCCCCCGAGGGGTCGGTGACAGAGGTCCGGCGGCCGGCGTCGTCGAAGGTCTGCCGCCAGGTCGTGCCGTCCGCGTGCGTCACCGTCTCCGGCCGACTCAGCGCGTTGTACGTGGTCGTCGCCTCGCGCCCGTCGGGGCGGACGACCGCGACCAGCCGCCCGTCCTCGTCATGGCGGAAGCGCGTGGTGCGGCCGAGCGGGTCGGTGCGTGACAGGAGGCGGTCGTAGCGGTCCCACCGGTAGCGGGTGGTCGCACCGGTCGGGTCGGTCTCGGCGAGGAGTTGATGGGCCGCGTTGAAGGTGAGACGGCTGGTGTGGCCCAGCGAGTTCGTCACGCTGGTGACCCGCAGCCCGCTCGCCGGGTCGCGTGGTCCGTACTCCACCGTGCTGCGCATATGGCCCGCGACGCCGGACTGGTGGACGCACCGGTCCTCGTCGTCGTAGGCGTAGTCGTAGCGACTGTCGTTGCGGTCCGTCCACGAGGTGACCCGCCCGCGTTCGTCGTACGTGAACCGCAGGGGCAGGGCGGAGGAGTTGATCACCTCGGTCAGATCGCCGTCGGTGTAGCCGTAGCGGACGATCTCCGTGTCGGTGCCGCCCGGTCCCGCGCCGACCAGGTGCAGGGCGGTGACGCGACCGGCGTCCGTGGAGAAGCGGATGCGGTAACCGCCGTCGTGGGCGAGAGCCGTAGGGGTGCCGTCGGTGTCGTACTCGACGGTGATCCAGTGGCCGCCACGGTCGGATATCTGGTCCAGCAGGGCCAGCTCGTCGCCATGGGGTGTGAAGTGCCAGGTGCGACCGGCGATCGGATCGGTGACGACGTACCCGCCGTCCGCCGCGTTCTCCAGCGGCCACCGCGGGCCCTCGACCGGCAAGGTGGGGACACCGGGAGCCGGGTGCGGATAGTCCAGCAGCAGGCCGTCCTCGTGGACGAAGACCACACCGGCCGCGTCGATCTCCAGCCGCTGGTCGGCCGTGCTCGACCAGGAGGGGCCGAACCATCGCCCCAGCCGGTACCCCGACTGGACCCGTCGGCGGAACACCAGGGGCAGCGTGCCGGGCAGCGCGACATCGGTCTGGGACAGGAACATCTTGCCGGTCGCCAGGTCCACCGGGTCGGTCTCGCAGGTGGACTTCGTGCCGTCCGTGCGCGCGGGTTCGCGTGCGTCCCCGCCGAGTTCCCTGCGGGCCAGGCTCTCCGCGCCCTCCTTGCCCATTTCCTTGGTCCCGGAGGCGACGGCTCGCCGTCCCGCGCTGCCCGCCGTGCTCGTGCCGCCGGTCGCGAGTGCCGCGGTCAGGTCGAAACCGAGGCGTCCGCTCGCCTCCCTCGGGTCCTTGCCCCAGCCCTCGCCGAGCAGTGCCTGCGGCGCCCGGTCCGGATGGTTCGCCAGGGTGGTCAGGCCCGCCACGCTGGTGTTGAGGTGGTCCAGGTACAGGGCGGGGTGGGTCACGTTGTACGGGTCGAGGGGGAAGACGCCGCGGACGAACTTCACTCCGTCCGCGGCCCCCTTGGTCACGCCTCCCAGCACATGGAGGCCGGTGTCGGCGGACGCCGTGCGGAAGTCGGCGAAGTCGTCCGACACACGGTCGGTGAACACCGGCTTCTGCGGTGCGTGGGCCAGTGCCCCGCCGACCGACTCCCGCGCCTTCTCGGCGGCGGAATCGCGTTGCGAACGGGCCCGTGCGAGGATCTCCCGGGCTTCCTTGATCTTGGCCGCGCCGGGGTCGCTGAACGCCCCGGGCGCGCCCGTCGGCTTCGCGCCGGGGTCCTTGCCCTCGCCCAGCCGGGCGTTGTAGGCGTCGACCGCCGCGTTGTAGGCGTGGACCTGCGCGTTGTGCGCGGCGACGGCCTTCTTGGTGGCCTCCTTGCCGGCCTTGTACGCGGCGATGGCCTCCTTCGCCTGGCCCTGGGCCCAGGTCACCGTCTCCGCGTAGGACTCCAGGGCCTTGTAGGCCTCCTCGCACGCGTCCGCCGCCTTCAGCCACTGCTGGGGGTGCATGGCGAACTTCTTGCGGAACGCCTCCGCTCCCTCCCCGCGCCAGTGGTCGGAGTCCAGGCCTTTCATCCCCTGTCCGACGCGGTCGAACGCGGCGTGGAAGTCCTTCAGGTGCAGTGCCGAGGCCCGGATCCTCCCCGGCGACCCGTGGATGAGCTCGGCGGCCTGCTCGGTCTGCCCGAGCTGCTGCTCGGCGACCTTCGCGCCCATCCGGTCCGCGAGGAAGTCACCGGCGTCCTCGATCACGTCGGCCGCGTCGTGCAGGCCCATCCGGTCCAGGCCGGCGCCGATCTGCTCGGTGCCCCAGTCGACGGCCTGGCCGGCCTTCTCCTTGCCCTTGTCGACGAGGTCGCCGGCCTTGTCGGCCGCCGCGTTGACGACGTCCTTGAACATGTCATAGGTGCCCATCAGCGGTCACCCGGCTGCTGACCGGCCGACCGCGGAGCGTGCTGCGCGGCCTGCTCCAGCAACATCCGGAGCCTTTCGTTCCGGGTGGCTTCCATGTCCTTGGTCACCCCGTCCCACGTCTCCTTGCCGTGGTCCCACGCCTTCTCGAACGACTTCCCGCTGTAGTCGACGTCCGCGAAGTTCCCGTTCGCCTTCAGCTCGTCCCAGGACATGTTCTCGATGTCCTCGTCCTTGAGATTCGGATTCGCGCCGAACGCGGCACCGGCCACCTTCATCGTTCCCTCGGCGTACTTGTCCTGCTCGTAGTACGTGCCGGCCGACAGCCCCACCCGCCGGGCGAACTCGTTCCCGTCGTGGACGAGGGTGCGGACTCCCCATTCCCACCGCTCGCAGAACTCCTTGAACTGCGCGGCGAGGCCCGTGTGTCCGAGCTCCAGGCCGGACAGGGCGATGTCCTCGAAGCCGCGGCCCGCGGCGGCCCCGCCCATGGGGCTGAGTTCGCCCAGCTCGGAGAGCGCGTCCGTCAGCCCCTTCGCGATCAGGGACAGGTCGTGCGCGTGGGCCTTCAGATCCGGTTGGTCGCTCACCGCGCCCCCTCCTCATGCGCGTGCGGGTAGCCGTCGATCGCGGCACTGTCCGGTACGACTCCCTTGAGCGGCGGGAACAGCGCTGGGTGGGCCCCTCCCGGGTCGAGGGCGATGCCCGCGGGTTCCCCCATGCCGGGAATCACCACGTCCAGGAGTCGTGCGCCGAGGACGGTGACGTAGTCCCACTGCCTCCCGGCGGGCTCGTCCCGCGCCCGGGCGAAGTCGGCCAGTGAATCCTCGTCGGAGAAGGCGTGGATCCACCACACGCCCCCGTACGACGTGGTCCACAGCCCGCCCCGGTCGTCGAGCGGGACCAGCACGGGGGAGCGGCGGAAGCCGCCGAGCGCGGCCGCGAACGTGCGGCGGGCCTCGTCGAACGCCGCCGCGTTCCCCTCGTCGGCCCGCGTGCCTGCCTGATCCCCCGTCATGGTCATGACTGCGATGCTCGCACGCGCGATTTCGCAGCCGCAACCGTGAAGATCACGTCACTCCTTCGGGCAGACCACGCCCCCCGCCGGGCGGCGGCCCGTCGTCAGGAAGTCGGTGACCGTGCGGTCGCCGCAGGTGTTGCCGTTTGCCAAGTAGGCGCCGTGGCCGCCGGAGTCGACGGTGACGAGGCGGGCGCGGTCGCCGAGGGCCTCGCGCATTTTGAGGGCGCCGTGGTGGGGCGTGGCGGGGTCGCGGAGGTTTTGGATCATGAGGATGTTCGAGGGGCCGTGGGGGGTGAGGCGGACGGGTTTGTCGGTGGGGGTGGTCTTCCAGAAGGCGCAGGGCATGACGCCCACCGGCATGCCCGCCGTGAGGGGGTGGCGGGCGCGGTCGGCGGTGACGGCGCGGGCGTAGGAAGAGACGTCGTGCGGCCAGCCGACGTCGTTGCAGAGGGTGCCGACCAGGACCGCCGTATCGCGCTGGCTCAACGGGCCGCCGGGCAGGACGTCGCGGACGGTCAGCGGGCCGGTCGTGTCGCGGGCGGCCAGGATCAGTTCGGCGAGGGGGGCGAAGGCGTTCTTGCTGTAGAGGGTCTGCTGCAGGGCCTGGCGCAGTCGGTTGCCGGTGAGGGGGAAGTGGGCGGGATCGGCGAACGTCCGGGGCGCCGCGTCCAGTTTCGCCGCCAGTTCCAGGAACATCGGGCGGACGTCCTCGGGGCGCTCGGCCAGGCGGTGCGCGGGGCCGCGGGCCGGGTCGGCCGCCCAGGCGGCGAAGTCGGGGAAGCGGTCGTCGGTACCGACGGACATGTTCGCCGACCAGCCCCGGGCGACCCGCTTCGGGTCGGGGTCGCCATTGCTGTCCAGCACCCAACGGTCCGTGCGGTGCGGGTACTTCTGCGCGTACGTCGCCGCCACGTACGTACCGTAGGAGACGCCCCACGCCGACAGTTTCCGCTCGCCGAGAGCCTGGCGGAGGCTCTCGATGTCGCGGACCTCGTTGGCGGTGGAGATGTTGCGCACCATGGCCCCGCCGTTGGCCTCGCAGGCGGCGGCCACGCGGCGGGCGCGGGCGACGTTCGCGGTGATGTCGCCGCCGGGGCCCGGCGGTGATGTCGCCGCCGGGGCCCGGCCAGGGGCGGAGGTGGGTGAGCTCGCGGTCGTCGTCAAGGACACCGCAGTCGGCCGGGGTGCTGCCGCCGACGCCGCGCGGGTCGAAGGCGACGATGTCGTACGCCCCGCCCGTCTGCTTCCGCAGCTCGGCGCCCTTGGACGCCAGGCGGGCCACGCCCGAACCGCCGGGGCCGCCCGGGATGACCAGCAGGGTGCCGCGTCTGGCATGGGAGTCGCCGCGCAGCCGGGAGACGGCGAGGTCGACCCGCCGGCCGCCAGGGTCGCGGTAGTCCATCGGGACGGAGAGCGTCGCGCACTCGGTGGCGCCGGCCGGGCTTTCGCACGGCTTCCAGGTGAGGGCGGGTGCGGCGGAGGACGCCTGTACGGGGGTGGTGAGTGTCGCGGCGACCGCCGTGGTGGCGAGGGTGAGCAGGAGGGCCTTGCGGTGCGTCCGGTTCGAAAGTGGCATGGGGAAAGGGTGGTTGACGCCCGGCGGCCTGCCCATCCGGCCAGCCGTTCCCCGGAGGGTGGGGGTAGCCCCCGGCTCCCCTTTGGCGCCCGTCGGCCCACCGCACCTCCACCACCGCCAGACGGATGTGCGAGCAACTCGCGTTCCCCTACCGTGTATTCGACCGACGGGAGGGGATCGGGTGACCGGGTTCATGGGCGACGGACTGGCGGATCAAGCCCGTGCGCTGGCCGACGGGGACGTGTCCTCGCGGATGCTCGTCGAGCGGGCGCTGGAGCGGATCGAGCAGACGCGGGCGACGGTGAACGCCTTCCGCAGGGTGCGGGCCGAGGCCGCACTGGAGGAGGCCGACGCGGCCGACCGGCGGCTGGCGGCGGGGGAGCGGCTGCCGCTCCTGGGCGTGCCGGTGGCGGTCAAGGACGACATGGACGTGGCGGGCGAGCCGACCGCCTTCGGGTGCCCCGGACCGTTTCCGCCGAAGCGCGCCGACAGTGAGGCGGTGCGGCGGCTGCGGGCCGCGGGCGCGGTGATCGTCGGCAAGACGAACACCCCCGAGCTGGGGCAATGGCCGTTCACCGAGGGCCCGGCCTTCGGGGTGACGCGCAACCCCTGGCAGCCGGCGCACACCCCCGGTGGGTCGTCGGGCGGCTCCGCCGCGGCCGTCGCCGCCGGGCTCGTACCGGCCGCGCTGGGGTCGGACGGGGCGGGCTCGATCCGTATCCCCGCCGCCTGGACGCATCTGGTGGGCATCAAGCCGCAGCGGGGCCGGATCTCGACCTGGCCGGACGCGGAGGCGTTCCGGGGCATCACCTGTGACGGTCCGCTGGCCCGTACGGTCGCCGACGCCGCGCTGCTGCTGCACGCGGCGAGCGGTTCGCACGCCGGTGATCTGCACCGGCCGCCGTCCGTCGACCTGCTGACGGCGGCGGGCCGCGAGCCGCGGCGGCTGCGGATCGCGCTCTCGCTGCGGCCCGCCTTCGCGGTGGTCCGGCAGCGGCTCGATCCGGTCGTCCGGGCCGCGACCGTGCGGACCGCGGAGCGGCTGGCGGCGCTCGGGCACGAGGTCGTGGAGGAGGAGCCGCGCTACGGGCTGATCGGGCTGTCGTTCGTGCCGCGGTCGATGGCCGGCATCCGGGACTGGGTCGGGCGGGTGCCCGACCCGTCGCTGCTGGACGCCCGTACGCGGGTGAACGCGCGCGGCGGGCTGCTGCTCGGCGGCGGGGTGCTGCGCGCGGCGCGGGCGGCGGAGGGGCCGCTGCGGCGGCGGGCGGGGGAGCTCTTCGGCCGGTTCGACGTGGTCCTGACCCCCACCACGGCGGTCCCTCCGCCGCGCACCGGGGAACTGGCGGAGCTGTCCAGCCACCGGACGGACGCGACGATGATCGCGGCCTGCCCCTACGCCTGGCCCTGGAACGTGCTCGGCTGGCCGGGGGTGAACGTGCCCGCGGGATTCACCGCGGGCGGGCTGCCGATGGGCGCGCAGCTCCTCGGCCCGGCGAACAGCGAGCCGCTGCTGATCTCGCTGGCCGCGCAACTGGAGGCGGACCAGCGGTGGTACGAGCGGTGGCCGGACGGGGCCGGGCGGAGCGGTCCGCTCAGCGCGGGATGCCGCTCGACAGGGCCCACAGCGTGAGGACGGCAACGATCGGGGTGATGACGACGAGCGCGAGGCCCCCGGGATTGCGGTGGTGGTAGACCCAGCGGTTTCCGTACCGCTGGCGGACCAGGAGCGGTTCGCTGTCGTGGTGGCGACTCATGGAGCCAGCCTACGGACGTCTGTTCGATGACGCGTCAGTTTTACGGCCGGGGCGGGAGCTTGTGGCAAGGCCGTCACGTAGCGGGGACATCACCATCATGCGCGGGCGGCGCCCCACGCGTGGCCGACTACGGCGCCAGGATGTCCAGTTCGGCCATCGCCCCGCTGGCGATCTCGCGGGTCAGGGCCTCGGCGCGGGCCGCGTCCCGTTCCCGTACGGCCTCGGCGACGCGGACGTGCAGGGTGACGGCGGCCGGGTCGGGGTCGGTGAACATCACCTGGTGGTGGGTGCGGCCGGTCAGTACCTCGGCGACGACGTCGCCGAGCCGGGCGAACATCTCATTGCCGGAGGCGCGCAGGATGACGCGGTGGAAGGCGATGTCGTGGACCAGATAGGCGTCCAGCTGCTGGCCGCGCGAGGTGGCGACCATGCCCAGGGCGTGGTCCGTCAGCTCCGCGCACTGCGCGGGCGTCGCGAGCTGGGCGGCGAGTCCCGCCGCGACGGGTTCCACGGCCGAGCGCAGCACGGTCAGTGAGCGCAGCTGGCGCGGGCGGTCGGCGCCCGCGAGGCGCCAGCGGATGACCTGCGGGTCGTAGACGTTCCACTCCTCGGTGGCCAGGACGGTCACCCCGACCCGGCGCCGGGAGGCGACCAGCCGCATGGACTCCAGTACGCGTATCGCCTCGCGGATGACCGTGCGCGAGACGTCGAAGCGCTGCTCCAGCTCGTCGGTGCGCAGCACGGTGCCGGGCGGGTACTCGCCGGCCGTGATCGCGGGCCCGAGGGATTGCAGCACGCGCGCGTGCAACCCCTGCCCCTGGTTCTCCATGGGCTCAGCCTACGGTTTCCGCCGCATGGCCCCCGCCGCCCGGGCTCGACCGGGCCCAGCCGGGTCGCTGCCCGGGCCGCGGCCGGAGTGCGGCCGGGGGTAGATCCAGCGGGCCAATTAAGTATGACTTTTAAGTCACGAGGTCTTGAATACGTCGTACTTATGAGCTTGAGTGTCCGCATCGCCAATGGCGTCGAGGTCAACGAGGACAGCGAGGTAGCGATGCAGGCCCCCCACCCCCCTGTCGTGGCCGTCATGGGAGTGTCCGGTACGGGCAAGACCACGGTCGGCCCGCTGGTGGCGGACGCCCTCGGCGTCCCCTACGCCGAGGGCGACGACTTCCACCCGCCCGCGAACATCGCCAAGATGAGCGCCGGCACCCCGCTGGACGACGCCGACCGCGCCCCCTGGCTCGACGCCATCGGCGCCTGGGCGCACGGGCGCGCCGGACGAGGGGGAGTGGTGAGCTGCTCGGCCCTCAAGCGCGCCTACCGCGACCGGCTGCGCGCCGCGGCCCCCGGCATCGTCTTCCTCCATCTCACCGGCGACCGCGCGCTGATCGCCGAGCGGATGGAGGCCCGCAAGGGGCACTTCATGACCACCCGGCTGCTGGACTCGCAGTTCGCGGCCCTGGAGCCACTGGACGCGGACGAGGCGGGCGTCGCGGTGGACGTCGCGCCCGGCCCGGACGCCATCGCCCGCCGGGCGACCGCCGCACTGCGGCACCTCTGACACCTTTCTCGCCCCTCATTCCCCTCCCACCTCCCCAGGAAGCCCCGTGAGCACTCTCAGCGTCGAGATGCTGGCCGCGGCCCCCGCCGGACCGATCACTTCGGCAGGTCACGCACAGCTGGGCATCGCCGTCCTCATCGGCATCGCCGTCATCGTCCTCCTCATCACCCGCTTCAAGCTGCATGCCTTTCTGGCGCTGACCATCGGCTCGCTGGTGCTCGGCGCCGTCGCGGGCGCACCGCTCGACAAGGTCATCGCCGGCTTCACGACCGGGCTCGGCGCCACGGTCGCGGGCGTCGGCGTGCTGATCGCGCTCGGCGCGATCCTGGGCAAGCTGCTCGCCGACTCCGGCGGCGCCGACCAGATCGTGGACACGATCCTGGCCAAGGCGGGCCCCCGCTCGATGCCGTGGGCGATCGTGCTGATCGCGTCCGTCATCGGGCTGCCGCTCTTCTTCGAGGTCGGGATCGTGCTGCTGATCCCGGTGGTGCTGCTGGTCGCCAAGCGCGGCAACTACTCGCTGATGCGCATCGGCATTCCCGCGCTGGCCGGACTGTCCGTGATGCACGGCCTCGTGCCGCCGCACCCCGGCCCGCTGGTCGCCATCGACGCCATCGGCGCGAACCTCGGCGTGACGCTCGCGCTCGGCGTGCTCGTCGCCGTGCCGACCGCGGTCATCGCGGGCCCGCTCTTCTCCCGCGTCGCCGCCCGCTGGGTCGACATCACCCCGCCCGAGAAGCTCATACCCCAGCGGCCCTCGGAGGACCTCGAACGCCGCCCGGGCTTCGCGGCCACCGTGGCGACCGTGCTGCTGCCGGTGGTGCTGATGCTGGCCAAGGCGCTCGTCGACATCGTCGTCGACGACCCGAAGGACCACGTCCAGCGGGTCACCGACGTCATCGGCTCACCGATGATCGCGTTGCTCGCCGCCGTCCTCGTCGGCATGTTCACCCTCGGCCGGGCCGCGGGCTTCGGCCGCGACCGGCTGGCCGTGACCGTCGAGAAGTCCCTGGTGCCCATCGCCGGCATCCTGCTGATCGTCGGCGCGGGCGGCGGCTTCAAGCAGACGCTGATCGACGTGGGCGTCGGCCGGATGATCCTGGACTTCTCCGAGGACTGGTCCGTCTCCGCGCTGCTGCTGGCCTGGCTGATCGCGGTCGGCATCCGGCTGGCGACCGGCTCGGCGACGGTGGCCACGATCTCCGCCGCGGGACTGGTCGCCCCGCTCGCCGCCGACATGAGCACGACCCACTCCGCCCTCCTCGTCCTGGCCGTCGGTGCGGGCTCGCTGTTCTTCAGCCACGTCAACGACGCCGGATTCTGGCTGGTGAAGGAGTACTTCGGCATGGACATCGGTCAGACGATCAAGACGTGGTCGGTCATGGAGACGATCATCTCGGTCGTCGGGATCGGCTTCGTGATGCTGCTGTCGCTGGTGTTGTAAGGGAGCTCGGTGGTGCAGCGGAGTCCCGGGCGGGCCGGAGAACAGGCCCGCCCGGGAGCCGAAAGCCTCGGTCAGGGGTGGATGCTCAGATGCGTGAACGCGGTGGTGCGCTTGATGCCGTCGGCGAGCACGCAGTCGGTCGGCAGGCTGCCGGGCACCGTCTGAATGATCTTCTCGGCGGCCGATCCCTTGCCGCGCCCGGCGACGACCACGCCCTCCAGCTTCGCGGTGTTGAGCCCCAGCACCCGTACGGAGGGGCCGGAGCGATAGGCGATGACCGATTTCCCGCCGTCCGCGTACCGCAGCGTTTCCTCTGATCTGTTCCACGCGAGGAGCAGACAGGTGCCCGCTGTGGTGCCCTCGGTGTGGTACTCCGCCGTGACGCCGCGGCCCGAGGCGTCCACGCAGTGGTAGACGCCGTCGACGGTGACGGTCGCGGGCTCGGAGGAGAGGCCCAGCCCCGGTCCGTAGGTGATGTTCTCCCGGCCCGTGCAGTCCTGGACGGTGTGGGCTCCGGCGGTGTGGGCCTGTGTCGTCGGCGCCCAGCCGATGCTCGCCGCGAGAAGGGTGAGGGAGGACAGAGCGATTCCGATGCCACGCTTGCCGATCATGGGGGTACCCCTTCGCTGCCGCGCGTGCGCCGGACCCCGGCGCGGTTGACGGCGACTTGGCTACCCCGGGCACCTCCGGTTCCACCGCTTTCCCCGCGCGACCGAAAGCGCCGCAGGCCCCCCGCGCCGCAGGACGCGCCCTCACGCCCGGCCGTACGCCCTGCCGGACCGGGCCGCGCCCGCGTCACCGTGGGGTGCCCGGTGCCGAACGGATCCGACCGTGAGGGCGGCCGCGCGGGCGACTGCGAGGGGGAGGCCCCATGAGCGACGCGCGCCCCACGGCTCCCCGGGTGGCCTCCGTCGCGGTGGCCGTACCGCCGCACCGGCACCGTCAGCGGGACATCGCCGCCGTGTTCGCCGGGGCGTTCCTCGCCGCCGACGCGGTCGTCCGCCGGCAGTTCACCGGCATCGCCGCGCACACGGGCATCGAGTACCGCAACCTCTCCCTGCCCCTGGCCGAGTACCGCCGGCCGCGCACCTTCACCGAGTACAACGAGGCGTGGGCCGTCACCGCACACCAGGTCGGGCACGACGCGCTCGCCCGGGCCCTCGACGCGGCGAACGTACGGCCCGACGAGGTCGGGGCCATCGTCACGACGACCACCACCGGGGCCTGCGTCCCGTCCTTCGACGCCGGACTCATCGGGCGCGTCGGCCTGCCGCGTGATGTGGCCCGGATGCCGATGCTCGGACTCGGCTGCGCGGGAGGCGCCGCGGGCCTGGCGAGGACGCGCGACTATCTGCGGGGTCACCCGGATCAGATAGCCGTCCTGGTCTCCGTCGAACTGTGCTCGCTGAACTTCCAGTGCACGGACGCCTCGGTCGCCAATCTCGTCGCGACCGGCCTGTTCGGCGACGCCGGGGCCGCCGCCGTGGTGTTCGGCGCCCACCGCGCCCCGGAGGTCGCCGGACCCGCGCTGGTGGCGACCCGTAGCCGGCTGCACCCGGAGACCGAGCACCTCATGGGCATGCGGCTGGGGACCGACGGCTTCGTCGTCTTCCTCTCCCCGCACATCCCCGACTTCGTCGAGAAGCACCTCCCCGGCGAGATCCACGGATTCCTCGCCGGTCACGGGCTGGCCACGAAGGACATCGCCACCTGGGTCTGCCACCCCGGCGGCCCGAAGATCATCGAGGTCCTGGACCGCTGCCTCGACCTGCCGCCCGGCGCGCTCGACCGCACCCGGACCTCGCTGGCCGAGCGCGGCAACATCTCCTCCGCGTCCGTGCTCGACGTCCTCCACCGGACCATGGCCGCCCCACCGGCGCCCGGATCGCACGGCCTGCTCCTCGCCGTCGGCCCCGGCCTCACCAGCGAACTCGTCCTGCTCCACTGGTGAGGGGATGCCGGGTCCCGCCTAGCCCGCCACCCGCGCCAGGTACGGCGCGATGTCCGCCGGGTCGTCCGTCGCCAGGCCCACGTAGCCGTCCGGGCGGATCAGGAACAGCCCCGAGCCGTAGGCCGCCTTGGCGTGCCCCTCCGTGTCCAGCAGGTCCGCCGCCGGGCCACCGCCCACGCGGTACGTGCGCACCCACGCGACGTCCGGCGCCGCGCACTCCACGTCGCCCAGCGCCAGCAGCGTGAAGTGCGGGCCCCGGAAGGCGTCGAAGAGCCGGACGGCCGTGCCCGAGGCGTCCACGCAGGGCGCGTCGGGCGCGCGGTCGCCCGCCCGCAGGGCGCCCTCCGGCAGATCCCGGCGCAGCTCCCGGGTGAGGGGACTCTCGCGGTAGTTGAGGGTCAGCTGGTGGGTCTCGCGGCCGCGCAGGCTCGGGCCCCCGCCGGTCTGGTCGGCCTGGTGGACGCTGGTGGACAGGCGGAGAACGTCGGCGGCGACCCGCGTCCGCTCGGTGTCGTAGGTGTCGAGCAGCGCGTCGGGCGCGCTGAGCCGCAGTACCGCGCCCAGCTTCCAGCCGAGGTTGTACGCGTCCTGGACGCTGGTGTTCAGCCCCTGGCCGCCCGCCGGGGAGTGGACGTGCGCCGCGTCCCCGGCGAGCAGGACCCGGCCGGTGCGGAACCGTTCGGCCATGGCGGCCCGCGCCCGGAAGGCGGAGGCCCACCGCACCTCGCCGGTGCGCACCCCCGGGTGCCCGGTGCGCTCGGAGATGAGGCGGGCCAGGGCCTCGGGGGTGGCGTCGCGGGCCGGGTCGGGCTCGTGGGAGGCGTCGTTGAAGCCGGCCATGACCTGCCAGGTCTCCACGTTCTCCAGCGGCCGCAGGGCGAGGAAACCGCCCTCGGCCCGGGGCCACATGTGCCAGACGTCGCGGTCCAGCAGCTCGCCTTCCACGATCGCGTCGGCGATCAGCATCGGGCGCGCGTCGACCTGCTCGCCGCTGAAGGGGATGCCGAGCGCCTTGCGGACGGTGCTGCGTCCGCCGTCGGCCGCGACCAGATACTCCGCCCGTACGGTCCGCTCGACGCCCTCGGCGTCCCGCAGGGTGGCCGTGACGCCGTCCGCGTCGTGCTCGAAGCCGGTCAGCTCGGTGCCGAACTCCACCCGGCCGCCCAGCTCTTCGAGCCGTGCGGTGAGGATCTCCACCGTGCGCCACTGCGGGACCATCAGGGTCTCGCCGTAGGGCACACCGGGCGACGGCTCGGCCGGCTCGACGATCCGCCGCTCGCCGAGGGGGGTGGTGCCCTCCCAGATCCGCACCAGCGGGCACGGTCCGCCGGCGGCCCACAGGGCGTCGATCGCGCCCAGGTCGTCCAGCACCTCCTGGCTGCGCGGCTGTATCCCGCTGCCTCGTGACCCGGGGAAGCCGCGCTCGGAGCGGTCGACGACGCGGTGCCGGATGCCGCGCCGGGCGAGGTCGATGGCGAGGACGAGACCGGTCGGCCCGGCACCGGAGATCAGGACCTCGGTGGGAGGGGTGGTCGGGGGCAGGCCCATGAGAGGCCTCCTTAACGTCGTTAAGTTCGCTGTGCCCCCAGCCTGAACTGAACAGCGTTAAGCTGTCAAGGTGGCAACTCGAATCGACCGCGCCCTGGTGGCGGACACCGCTCTGCGCCTGCTGAACGAGGTGGGCCTCGAAGGGCTCACACTGCGCAGGATCGCCAAGGAGCTGAACGTCCAGGCTCCCGCCCTGTACTGGCACTTCAAGAACAAGCAGGAGCTGCTGGACGAGATGGCGACGGAGATGTTCCGTCGGATGCTCCCGAAGCTGGCGCCGTCCGAAGGGGCCACCTGGCAGGAGGGCATGGCACACGCCGCCCACGTGCTGCGCCGTGAGCTGCTCGGCTACCGCGACGGCGCGAAGGTCTTCGGCGGCACGCGCTTCACGGACGATTCCTACGCCGGCACCCTGGAGTCGTTCCTCCAGGCCTGCCTCGACGCGGGCTTCACCTCACGCGGCGCCGCCCGCGCCTGGTTCACGGTGAACACCTACACGATGGGCTACGTCATCGAGGAGCAGTCCGTCCACCCCGTGCCGGGGGAGCGCGACCCCGCCTACGACCAGGCGCTGCGGGAGGGCCGCCTCGGCGACTCCCCGCTCGCCGTCGAGGCGGGCCACGAGTTCTTCGACGACCTGGAGGCGGGGTTCGAGGACGGGCTGCGCGCCGTCATCGCGGGCGTCGGGGTGACGCTGCTACCGGCCCCGGCCGGGCAGGAGTGAGCCGCGCAGCAGGGGCGTGAGCCGCTGCTCCACCCAGCGGTGCAGCACCCACGCCAGCAGCAGCATCAGCGCGATCGTCAGCGGGAAGGCCGCGTAGGAGGGGATGCGCAGGCCCCGGTGGAGGCCGCCGATCACCACCCACCCCAGGTGCTCGTGCACGAGGTAGAAGGGGTACGTCAGCGCGCCCGCGACGGTCAGCCAGCGCCAGTTCGCCCAGTGCAGCCTGCCCACGGCGACGGCGGCGACGGCCGCGTAGCCGACGGCGACGACGGCGATGATGACGTACGGGGAGCGGTAGGAGAAGTACTGCGGGCCCGGCGGATGCCACAGGCCGGCGACCGCGTAGTGCTGGCCGATCAGGAAGCTGACCGCCACGATGCCCCAGGCGAGCGCGTCGTGACCGAACCGGTGGATCAGATACAGGCCGATGCCGCCGATGAAGAACGAGGAGTGCTCGGGCATGACGACGACCCGGAGCACCTCCACGTGCGAAGCGGTCGTGACGACCGTCGCCAGCGTCCACACCGCGCAGAAGAGCACCACCCGGCGGCGGGTCGCGCCCGGGAGCACCACGAAGAGCGCGAAGAGCGCGTAGAAGCGCAGCTCCGCCCAGAGCGTCCAGCACACCCCGAGCACCCGCTGCGCGCCGACCGGCTGTTGCAGCATGGTGAGGTTCACCAGGAGGTCGCTCGGGGAGACCGTCCGGTACGCGACCCACGGCAGCGCGAAGGCCAGCGTGACGAGCGCGATCGCCGCCCAGTACGCGGGGTAGAGCCGTGCGACGCGCGAGGCGAAGAAGGAGCGCAGCGGGCGCCCCCAGCCGCTCATGCAGATCACGAAGCCGCTGATGACGAAGAAGATCTGCACGCCGAGGCAGCCGTACGCGAAGACGCCCGACAGGGTCGGGAACTCCCGGCGCGGCGACGCACCCCACGCCTGCTCGACCTCCCCGCCCCGGCCGCCGTAGTGGTACAGCGCCACCATGAGGGCGGCGAGCAGCCGCAGGCCGTCCAGGGCCCGGAGGCGGCCCTTGCCGCGAGCGGGCGGGGAGACGGTCGCCGGGCGGCCCGTCCGGGCGTCCGGCAGTGCGGCGGGCAGCACCGCTTCGGACGTCACCGCCCGTTTCCGTTCCGGGTCCGGCCCGGCACCGAGGCCCGCTGTCCGGGAAGCCGCAGCGCGAGGCGCCGCTGCACGGACCGCGCCCGGCGGGCCACCTTCCGCACGGTCGGATTGCGCGGCAGGAAGGCCAGTTGGGAGGGGACGGCGCCCGGCAGGGCGAGGGCGGTCAGCCGACGGCGCTTGAAATAGCGCCGGGTGCCGGCGTCGAGGTGGTCGGCGAGATAGCGCTCGGCGGCCGGGCGCAGCGCCGGGTAGATCTGCGGCTGCATCGCGAAGCCCACGGCGGCCAGCAGCCCCGACAGCCCCTCGCCCGGCAGCTTCCCCGGGCTCCAGCCCGCCACCGTCTCGGGCCGTTCGAGGTCGGGCAGCAGCGCGTCGACGAGCGTGACCGGCACCCGGTTGCTGTTCTGGTACGGGCTGAGCCGCTCCAGCAGCAGATCCGTGCCGACCCGCGCCACGGGCAGCCCGTAGAAGGTGCTCGCGGTGAGCAGCGCCGTCGAGAAGCAGCCGACGACGAGCGCGGGGCGCGACCGGCGGAAGACCACCTCGGCCAGGACGGGGGTGTCCAGGACCGTCAGGGCGACACCGAGCTGTCCGGCCTCCGCCTCCAGCATCCGCGACCAGCGGGCCGGGGCGCTCGGGTGCGGCTTGAACACCAGCTCGCGGTGGCCGAGGGCGGCCGCGCCGCGCAGCATCCGCACATGCAGCCGCTCCTCCTCCTCGGGGGTGAGGATGTCGATCGCCGACAGGTACTGGCCGAGCAGCAGCGCGGCCCCCTCGGGGGCCTCGACGAGCGGGGAGGCGTCACAGAGCTCGGCCAGCACCTTGGTGAAGGCCTCGGCCGGGACGATCTCCGCCGGGACGCCGAACTCCGAGAGGAGCAGCGGCCGCAGCCCCGGCACCAGGTCGAGGTGGAGCAGCCGCCGCACCCGCCCACCCACCAGCGGATCGAGCTTGTTGCGGGTGGGGCCGTAGCTCATCAGACCGTCGGCGTAGACCTCCAGCGGTGCGTCGGGGAACAGCTGGGCGATCGCGAGGGCCGGGTTGACCTGGAGGGACTCGACGACGAGTTCGACGTCGTCGGTGCCGAGCCCCCACAGCAGCCGCAGGTGCCGCTCCCACAGCGGGACGTCGTCCGGGCGGGGCGACCAGCCGCCGGGGTGGAAGGGCCTGATCGTCTCGTTCCAGGACAGCACCCCGTCGAAGCGGGCACGCAGCCGGTCGAAGCCGGGCGCCTCGTCGAAGGCGGGGGTGGTCTCGGGCGTCGCCGCGTTGTTGGCCACCAGCAGCAGCCGGCGGTCGGCGCGGGGGAACTGCTCGGCGTCCAGGGCGGCGGCGAGCGTCGCCGCCCCGTACAGCGTCGAGGCGAGGAAGATCTGGGTGCGCCGGCGCTCGGCCATCAGCCGGTCACCTCCGCCGGGGCGGGGCGGCGGCGGAGCCTGCGCAGCCGGGCCGCGCGATCGTCGTCCATGGAATTCAGGGCGTCCTTGAGGAGATCCTGGGGCATCCGCCGCAGGGCGGCCGCGCTCTTCGAACGCAATGTTCGGGCCACGGCCGGTTCGAATCGTTCGATGGAACCGAGATGGTGGGAAATGATCGCGCAATAGGTGCGTACGGCTTTCGGGAGCAGAATCTCCGCATCCGCGTCGTGCGAGGTTTCGTCGATTACCTGATCGAATGCGCGAAGGAAATCGAGTTGCCGCACATCACCGATCTGGGTCAATGAGGACGCGACCCCCCGCCGGTAGAAGACGCCGAGCAGCCCGGCCACCGCGAACGTGCGCGCCTCGCGGTGCAGCCGCCAGATCCAGGGCCGGTCCTCGGCCGTCCGCAGCCCGTGCCGGAAATGCAGCAGCCCCTCGTCGAGCAGCCGCCGGTGGTAGATCCCGGCCCAGGCGTAGGCGTAGTCCACGGACGTGGAGCGGTCGGCGGGCAGTATCGCGTCGCGCGGGCTCAGCACCACACCGCGCCTGCCGTGCGGCACGCGGTGCACCGTCCGGGCGCGGCCCGTGCACTGCACGTGGTCGGTGCGGACGAACTCCACCCCCAACCCCTCGATCACATCGAGCAGTTGCTCGTAGTAGCCCGGCGCGAGCCAGTCGTCGCCGTCGAGGAACGTGAGGTATTCGCCGCGCGCCCGTTCCAGCCCGGTGTTGCGGGCGGTGGCGAGGCCGCCGTTCTTCTCGTGCCGCACGAGCACGGCCCCGGGCAACTCGCGCTCGGCGCGCCGGAGGATGTCCGGGGTCTCGTCGGTCGAACAGTCGTCGACGAGAATGAATTCGAAGTCCGCGCGGGCGTTCGCACGCAGACTTCTCAGTGTGTCGGGCGCGTAGGTCTGCACGTTGAAGAACGGCACGATGACGGAGAGCTTAACCACTCGGGTGACGTTAGGTGGCCCCCCGGCATTCGTCTTGACCTAAGGCGTACGCGGAGGTGAACGAAGAACGGCGGAATGGTGAACCCGCCACGGACGCCAGTCGATTCGCCGTCCGGCGGTGTGCTGTTTACCGGTTGTTGAACTCGCGTTGGGCAACGAAACGGAATGGATTCCTATCGTCGGCCACGTGCCACAACGAACCGAATCCCCGCCGCGCGTCGCCGTGCTCGCCGATTCCGACACCCGGTGGAAATGGGGTGCCCTCACCGCGCACCGCCTCGCCCCGGACGCCGCCCGGCTCGACGGCTATCTGCTGCGCGGGCGCGCCACGCCGACCGTCCGGCAGCTCGCCGAGGTCGGCGTGCGGGCGGACGCCCTGCGCGAGGTCACGGGGACCGAGTTCGTCCGGGCGATCGACCGCACGCGGTACGACCTCACCGTACTGGCCTGCGTCGGCGGCGCAGTCCAGGCCATGCTGCACGGCCTGGGCCGGGCCTGGGACGGCGCCGCAGCGCGGCCGGTCGTCGCCACCGGGTACGTGGGCGTCGTCTACGAGAAGCTCGCCGACGGACTGCTGTTGCGGCACGGCGCGGACGTGGTGCTTGCCAACTCCCGCCATGACGCGGAGCGGTTCCGCGAGGTGTACGCGGGCGTCGGCGTCTCGGGGGAGAGCGTCACGGAGTGCGCGCTGCCGTTCCTCGGCGGCGCACGGTACGCGGCCGAGGCCGCCTCGGAGGAACCCCGCACCGTGGTGTTCGCCGCCCAGCCCTCCGTCCCCGACAACCGGGCCGACCGCACGTACCTGCTGCGCCGCGCCGTCCGGCACGCCCGGCGGCACCCCGGCCGGGAGGTGCTCATCAAGCTGCGCAGCAAGCCCGGTGAGCACACCACGCACATCGAGGAACTCCCGTACCAGAAGCTGGCGGCCAAGCTGCCGGGCGGGCTGCCGCCCAACTGCCGCCTGGTCTACGGGCACATGGGCGAGGTCCTCGACCGGACCGACCTGCTCGTGACCGTCAGCTCCACGGCCGCCCTGGAATCCCTCCACCGGGGCATCCCGACCGCCGTCCTCACCGACCTCGGCATCCGCGAACCGCTCGGCAACCACCACTTCCTCGGCTCCGGCTGCCTCGCCTCCTGGGACCAACTCGACGCCGGGCACCTGCCGGTGGCCGACCCGGCGTGGACCGCCCGCCAGGGCGTCGCCGCGGACGGCTCGTACGCCACCGCCTTCGATGCGGCGCGGCGACGGATCACGGAGCTGGTCGCGGCGGACACGCTGCCCCCGCTCGCCCCGTACTACACGACCGAGACCGCCCCTCACTATCTGCCCGCCATCCTCGCCCGCCACGGCCTCGACCCGCAGGGCCGGCCGCTGCCCGGCGCCGCCCGGGAGCCCGGCGAGCCGAGCGCCGTGCGGCGCGCGGTGCGCGAGGCGGCGCGCGGCGCGTACCGCCACGGCGTCCAGCGCGTCGCCCCCGCCATCCGCCGGCTGGGGGAGCTGTGAGGGCCGGAACACCCCGCGACCGCAAGGAGACCGTCATGTCCGCCGCCCCGTCCGGACCCGCCGCCGTGCTGGCCGTCATCCCCGCCCGCGGGGGGTCCAAGGGCGTGCCCGCCAAGAACCTCGCCGCGGTCGGCGGCGTCCCGCTCGTCGCCCGCGCGGTACGGGCCTGCCGGGCGGCCCGCCTGGTCACCGATGTCGTGGTGTCCACCGACGACGCAGCCATCGCGGCCACCGCGCGCGGCGCGGGCGCGGTCGTGGTGCAGCGCCCCGCCGTGATCGCGGGCGACACCGCGACGAGCGAGGCGGCGGTGCTGCACGCGATGGACGCGTACGAGGCCATGCACGGCACCCGGGTCGGCACGGTCCTGCTGGTCCAGTGCACCAGCCCTTTCCTCACCGGCGAGGACATCGACGGCGTGGCCGCCGCGGTACTCGAACAGGGCGCCGACAGCGCGCTGACGGTGGCCCCCTTCCACGGCTTCGTGTGGCGGGAGGAGGACGGCTTCACAGCCGCGGTTCCGCTCGCGCGGGGCGATCGGCCCGCCGGGCAGGAGGCAGCCACGGACGCGCGGGGCGGCGCCGGGCCGGTGCCGGGGGATGAGCTCGCCGTGGTGCCCGCGTCTGCCGACGGGCGTGTCCCGGCATCGGCGGACGCCGGCGGACCCACACCTGTCCCGGCCACCGCCCGGGCCCTCCGCGCCCCGTCGCGGCCCGCGGCCACGCAATCCACGCCCCCCGCCGCCGGAGGCCACGGCGTCAACCACGACAAGTCCCACCGCCCCCGCCGTCAGGACCGCCCCCAGGACCTGCTGGAGACCGGTGCCGCGTACGCCATGCGCGCGGACGGGTTCCGCAGGGCCGGGCACCGGTTCTTCGGGCGGACCGAGCTCGTGCGGACCGACACCGCCCGCGTGCTGGAGATCGACGACCCGCACGATCTCGCGCGGGCCCGCGCGCTCGCCCCGCTGCTCGACACCCCCGGGACCGGCGCGCTGCCCACCCGCGACGACATCGACGCGGTCGTCCTCGACTTCGACGGCACCCAGACCGACGACCGGGTGCTGATCGACTCCGACGGGCGCGAACTCGTCGCCGTGCACCGCGGCGACGGACTCGGCGTCGCCGCCCTGCGGAAGGCGGGGCTGGCCCTGCTCGTCCTGTCCACCGAGGTGAACGCGGTCGTCGCCGCGCGGGGCCGCAAGCTGCGGGTGCCCGTGCTGCACGGCATCGACCGCAAGGACCTCGCGCTCAAGCAGTGGTGCGAGGAACACGCCGTCGCACCCGAACGCGTGCTCTACGTCGGCAACGACGTCAACGACCTGCCCTGCTTCGACCTCGTCGGCTGGCCCGTCGCGGTCGCCGACGCGCACGACGTCGTACGCGGCGCCGCCCGCGCCGTCACCTCCGCACCCGGCGGCCACGGCGCCGTCCGCGAGATCGCCTCCTGGCTCCTCGGCCCGTCCCTCTGACCGTTTCACCGAATCCCGCACACTCACCCGAAACCCGAAGGAAAACGGCCTCCATGAGCCCCACGCTGTCCACCGGCACCGTCCGGAACACCCGCATCCTCGGCGACAAGGCGGTCGGCCCCGGCCACCCCGTCTACATCACCGGTGAGATCGGCATCAACCACAACGGCGACCTGGAGAAGGCCTTCGCCCTCATCGACGCCGCCGCCGACGCCGGCTGCGACGCCGTCAAGTTCCAGAAGCGCACCCCCGACATCTGCACCCCGCGCGACCAGTGGGACATCGAGCGCGACACCCCGTGGGGGCGCATGACCTACATCGACTACCGCCACCGCGTCGAGTTCGGCGAGGAGGAGTACCGCAGGATCTCCGAGCACTGCGAGCGCCGCGGCATCGCCTGGTTCGCCTCCCCGTGGGACACCGAGGCCGTGGCCTTCCTGGAGAAGTTCGACGTCCCGGCCCACAAGGTCGCCTCCGCGTCGCTCACCGACGACGAGCTGCTGCGCACCCTGCGCGCCACCGGCCGGACCGTCATCCTGTCCACCGGGATGTCCACCCCGCAGCAGATCCGGCACGCCGTCGAGGTGCTCGGCAGCGAGAACATCGTGCTCTGCCACGCCACCTCCACCTACCCCGCCAAGGCGGAGGAGCTCAACCTCCGGGTGATCAACACCCTCCAGGCCGAGTACCCCAACGTGCCGATCGGCTACTCCGGCCACGAGACGGGCCTGCAGACCACCCTGGCCGCCGTCGCCCTCGGCGCCGGTTTCGTCGAGCGCCACATCACGCTCGACCGGGCCATGTGGGGCTCCGACCAGGCCGCGTCCGTCGAGCCCGGCGGGCTCCAGCGGCTCGTGCGCGACATCCGGGTGGTCGAGGAGTCGCTGGGCGACGGCGTCAAGAAGGTGTACGAGAGCGAGCTCGGTCCGATGAAGAAGCTGCGCCGGGTGCCGGGCGTCGTCGCCGAGGCCGCCGGGTCCGGTGACCGCAAGCCCGTAGCGGTCTGACGGCCACCACGGTGACCCCTTCCGAAGGGCCGGTCCCCGGCCCACCCCCGGAGGCGGCCCCGGCCGCCTCGCCCGGCCGCTTCCGGGGGCGCGGGCCCGCCGCCGAGCGGGTCACGGCACCGACGCTGGCCTTCGTCGAGAGCCCGGTCCAGCTGCTGAACGTCCTCGAATGGGCCCACCACCACACGGGTGCGGCCCGCCCGGACCACAGCCCGCTGTGCGACGGCGTACCGCGCCAGAGCTCAGGGCGGCACCCCGGCGAGTCGACGCCGCCCCTCCCGGACGACGCCGACGGTCTGCTCCTCGTCGTCCTCGCGCCGCACGACCCCATGACCCGGGGACAGCTGCGCCGGATGGCCGAACTGGCCCGGGAGCAGGGGTACCGGGTCCGCTGGGAGGAGGCACGGGGCGGCCCCGGGGCGCCCGCGCACACGATCGGGGGGCTCGCCGGGGCGCTGCGCAAGGCGCGTCGCGTCGTCATCGGCGATCCGTTCTCGCGGTACGTCCAGCTGCTGTTGATGATCACGCGGGCCCGGGAGCTGGTCGTGGTGGACGACGGCACGGCGACCATGGAGTTCGTCTCCCAACTCGCGCGCGGTGAACGCCTCGTGCGCTGGCACCGGCGCGGCGGCCGGGGGGCGCGCGATGTCGTCTTCGCGCCTGTGTCTGCTTCCGCGCGCCGGAAACTGACCCCGAACACCCGCCGAAGCGTCGAGGTGTTCACCTCGATGCCCGTCGAGGCACCCGCCGGGGTGACCGTCACGGCCAACGACTTCGCCTGGACCCGGGCCACGTTCGGCCCGCCCCGGCTCACCCGCGGCACGGACCTGGTCGGAACGTCCCTCGTCGAGACCGGTGTCGTGGACGCGGAGGCCTATCTGGAGGCCGTCGCCGCGCTGGCCCGCACCCACGGCGCCACCCGCTACTTCGCACACCGCCGCGAGCACACCGACAAGCTGCACCGCATCGGCGCCCGGCTCGGCCTGGAGGTGGTACGGCCCGAACTGCCGCTGGAACTGATCGCGCGCCGCGGCCCCATCGGGCGCACGGTGCTGAGCTTCCCCTCGACCGTGGTGCACACCCTGCCGCTCGCCCTCGCCGGCACCGGCGTCACCGTCGTGGTCTGCGACATCGACCCCGCGTGGCTCACGGACACCGCCTCGCCGCGCGCCGAGGGCTTCCTCTCCGGCGTCACCGACACGGCCCGCGATGTGCGCAGGCTGCCGTATGCCCCTCTTTCAACGACGCAGGCCGTAAATACGGGTCATACCCCATAGGGAACCCATCCATGCGGCTGAACTTTTCTTGATCGGGCGGCAGTTGCCCCATTCGGGGCTCTACCCTTCGCAGGGTGAACCATCTGATGCCTTGCGAAGCCGAGCCCGACACCGCCGATGGCGATCTGCCCGGCGCGCTGCCCTCGGGGCTGCGCGCCGAACTCATCAACTTCCGCCGGGACTTGCATATGCACCCCGAGCTGGGGAACCGCGAGTTCCGTACCACGGCGGCGGTCAAGGCGCGGCTGGAGAAAGCGGGGCTCAGACCCCGCACGCTGACCATGGGCACCGGGCTCATCTGTGACATCGGCCCGGACATCGACACCGGCACCGGGGCGTGGGCCGGCGCCGGGCGGCCGATGCTCGCGCTCCGCGCGGATCTCGACGCACTGCCCATCCCGGACACCAAGACGGTCCCGTACCGCTCGACCGTCCCCAAGATGGCGCACGCCTGTGGTCACGACGTGCACACCACCGCCGTCCTCGGCGCCGGTCTCGTCCTCGCCGAGCTGGCGGAGCGGGCCCTGCTGCCGCGCCCGGTACGGCTGATCTTCCAGCCCGCCGAGGAAGTGCTGCCCGGTGGCGCGCTCGACGCGATCGAGTTCGGGGCGCTGGACGGGGTGGGCCGGATCATCGCCGTGCACTGCGACCCCAAGGTCGAGGTCGGCCGGCTCGGGCTGCGGGCTGGCCCGATCACCTCCGCGTGCGACCGGCTGGAGGTCTCGCTGGACGGCCCCGGCGGCCACACCGCCCGGCCGCACTTCACCACCGACCTGGTCACGGCCGCCGCTCGGGTCGCCACCGACGTGCCCGCCCTGCTCGCCCGCCGGGTGGACGCCCGTTCGGGCCTGGCCGTCACCTGGGGACGGATGGAGGCGGGACACGCCTGCAACGTCATCCCGCAGCACGCGGAGCTGTCCGGAACTGTTCGCTGCCTGGATCTGAACGCCTGGCGGGACGCCCCCGACCTGGTGCACGCCGCGATCGACGAGGTCGCCACGATGCACCGCGCCAAGTCGGAGATCAATTACGTCCGGGGCGTGCCCCCGGTGGTCAACGACGCCGAGGTCACGGGCCTGCTGCGGCGGGCCATGACGGCCCGGCGGGGCACCTTCGCGATCGAGGACACCGAGCAGAGCCTGGGCGGCGAGGACTTCTCCTGGTACCTGGAGCGCGTGCCGGGGGCGATGGCCCGGCTCGGAGTGCGTCCCGTCGGCGATACGACCCGCCGTGACCTGCATTGCGGTGATTTCGACGTGGACGAGGGCGCGATCCAGGTCGCCGTGGAACTGTTCACCGCCGCCGCATTGCTGGATGGAGGGCGAATGTAGCCATTCGGGTCAAGACAGGTTCGCGACGATCCGATAACGGCTTTGAAGCACCCCTTTTATCTCCATCTACGCGCGTTACGATTCCCGCGAACCAGCGCCGACGGAGGCGCTTCGAGTGAAGGGGCCCCTCGTGCGCCGGGTATCCACAATCACTGTCGCGGGTTTTGCTACCGCGGCTCTCGCATTCTCTCTCACCGCCTGTGGCGAGTCCTCGACGGAGTCGGGTGGCAGCAAGGACAAGGGCATCGGCCTCGCGTTCGACGTCGGCGGCCGTGACGACCACTCCTTCAACGAGTCCGCCGCCCGTGGCGTGGACAAGGCGGAGAAGGAGCTGGGCGTCGGTGCCCGCATGCTGACCGCCAAGAACGGCGAGACCGAGGCCGAGCGCGAGCAGCGGCTGAACTCCCTCGCCGAGGCGGGTTACAACCCGGTCATCGGCGTGGGCTTCAACTACTCGAAGTCCATCGAGAAGGTCGCCAAGGACTTCCCGAAGACGACCTTCGCCGTCGTCGACTCGGTTGCCAAGGGCGACAATGTCGAGAGCATCACCTTCGGTGAGCACGAGGGTTCCTACCTCGCGGGTGTCGCCGCGGCGCTGAAGTCCAAGACCCACAAGGTCGGCTTCATCGGCGGTGTGAACAACGCACTGATCCAGAAGTTCCAGGCGGGCTTCGAGCAGGGTGCCAAGGCGGCCGACCCGAAGATCGAGGTCACCTCGCAGTACCTGTACCCGAACAACGACAAGGGCTTCAACGACCCGGCGGCCGCCAAGGACAAGGCCAAGGGCATGCTCGACTCGGGCATCGACGTGATCTACACCGCGGCCGGCCTCTCCGGCAACGGCTCGATCGAAGCCGTCGCGGGCCAGAAGGGTGCCTGGGCGATCGGCGTCGACTCCGACGCGTACCAGCAGCCGGGTCTCGCCAAGTACAAGGACTCGATCCTCACCTCGGTCGTCAAGAACGTCGACGTCGCGGTGTTCGACCTGGCCAAGAGCGTCAAGGACGGCAAGCCGCTGACCGGCCCGCACGCCTACCTGCTCAAGGACGGCGGCGTCTCGCTGGCCACCTCCGGTGGTCACATCGACGACATCAAGGCCAAGATCGAAGAGGCGAAGAAGAAGATCGCGGACGGTTCGGTCAAGGTCAAGACCTCTCCGTGATCCATGACCGGTTTCGACCGGTCCAGTAGGTCATGGGGCCCGGCACGAGAAGCGTTCTTCTCGTGCCGGGCCCGCGATGCGAGCCAACGCTACGCGCGTAGCGCGGCGTTGAACGCGGTAGCCTCGCCCCCGCTCAACCGGAGATCTTCCGGTAGCCCCGTCCTGCCGACCAGGCTTCCCCGCTCCCTTCCCCGAGGAGAGTGCGCCATCAAAGCGTCCAGTAGTACCGCACCCGCTGGTACCGCCCCCGCCGTAGAACTCGCGGGCATCACCAAGCGGTTCCCGGGTGTCGTGGCCAACCACGACATCCACCTGTCCGTCCGCCGCGGCACCGTCCACGCCCTCTGTGGTGAGAACGGCGCCGGCAAGTCGACCCTGATGAAGATCCTCTACGGCATGCAGAAGCCGGACGAGGGCACCATCACGCTCGACGGCGAGCAGGTCAGCCTGCACAGCCCCGGTGACGCCATCGCGCGCGGTATCGGCATGGTGCACCAGCACTTCATGCTCGCCGACTACCTCACCGTCCTGGAGAACGTGGTCCTCGGCGCCGAGAAGCTGCACGGCATCGGTGACAAGGCCCGCGCGAAGATCAAGGAGATCTCCGACGCGTACGGCCTGGGCGTGCGTCCCGACGTCCTCGTCGAGGACCTCGGCGTCGCCGACCGCCAGCGGGTGGAGATCCTCAAGGTCCTCTACCGCGGTGCGCGCACGCTGATCCTCGACGAGCCGACCGCCGTCCTGGTGCCCCAGGAGGTCGACGCCCTGTTCGACAACCTGCGCGAGCTCAAGGCCGAGGGCCTGACCGTCATCTTCATCTCGCACAAGCTCGGCGAGGTGCTCTCCGTCGCCGACGACATCACCGTCATCCGGCGCGGCACCACCGTCGCCTCCGTGGCCCCGAGTGAGACCACCCCCAAGCAGCTCGCGGAGCTGATGGTCGGCAGCGAGCTGCCCTCGCCCGAGACCCGGGAGTCGACGGTCACCGACACGCCGATGCTGAACGTCGAGGGGCTGCGGTTGTCCGCCACCGACCCCGACGGTGTCGTCCGCGCGGTGCTCGACGGCATCACCTTCACCATCCACAAGGGCGAAGTCCTCGGCCTCGCGGGTGTGGAGGGCAACGGCCAGGCCGAACTGGTCGAGGCCATCATGGGCATGCGGACCCCGAGCGAGGGCGTCGTGACCCTCGACGGCGCCGACATCACCAAGGCCCCGACCCGCAAGCGGCGCGAGGGCGGCATCGGCTACATCCCCGAGGACCGCCACCGGCACGGCCTGCTCCTCGAGGCCCCGCTGTGGGAGAACCGTATCCTCGGCCACGTCACGGAGAAGCCCAACAGCAAGGGCGGGCTCCTGGACAACAAGGCCGCCCGCACCGACACCGAGCGGATCGTCCGCGAGTACGACGTGCGCACCCCCGGTATCGAGGTCACCGCGGCCTCGCTGTCCGGCGGCAACCAGCAGAAGCTGATCGTCGGCCGCGAGATGAGCCACCAGCCGAAGCTCCTCATCGCCGCGCACCCCACCCGGGGCGTGGACGTCGGCGCGCAGGCGCAGATCTGGGACCAGATCCGCGAGGCGCGCCGCGAGGGCCTGGCGGTGCTGCTGATCTCCGCCGACCTGGACGAGCTCATCGGGCTCTCCGACACCCTGCGGGTCATGTTCCGCGGCCGTCTGGTCGCCGACGCGGACCCGGCCACCATCACCCCGGAGGAGTTGGGCTCGGCCATGACCGGCGCCGCAACCGGCCACCTTGAGCACGTCGAGGACGGCGGGGACGCCGCGACCGACACCGCCGCCGACAGCAACGACACACAGCGGGAAGGGGGCGATTCCGCATGAGCCTCACCAAGAAGTTCGACAAGGACAAGATCGTCCTGGGCTTCGCCGCCCCGGTCCTCGCGATCGTGGCCGCGCTGGTGATCACCTCGCTGATCATCGTCTCCACCGGCAAGGACCCGTTCCACGCCTACCAGGTCATGGTCGACTTCGGGTCGAAGAGCGACAGCCAGGTCTGGATCGTCAACAAGGCGACTCCGTACTACCTGGCCGCGCTGGCCGTCGCCATCGGCTTCCGGATGAACCTCTTCAACATCGGCGTCGACGGGCAGTACCGCATCGCGGCTTTCTTCGCCGCCGTCGTCGGTGGCGCGATGGCGCTGCCGGGCATCATCCAGATCCCGGTCATGATCCTCGTCGCGATGATCGTGGGTGCGATCTGGGCCGGTATCGCCGGTCTGCTGAAGACCACCCGCGGTGTCAGCGAGGTGATCAGCACCATCATGCTGAACGCCATCGGCGCCTCGCTGATCGGCTATCTGCTCCAGGACGGGCGGCTCGCGGAGAAGGAGGGCAACCTGATCCACACGCCCTACCTGCCCGACTCGGCCCACTTCTTCGAGATCCCGACCATGCCCAAGCCGATCTACGGCTTCGTCGTGATCGCGGCCCTCGCGGGCGTCGTCTACTGGTTCGGTCTGAACCGCACCCGGTTCGGCTTCGACCTGCGCACGGTCGGCCGCTCCGAGTCCGCGGCGCAGGCCAGCGGCGTCAACGTCAAGCGCATGGTGATCACCTCGATGGTGCTCTCCGGCGCGATGGCCGGCCTCGTCGGCATGCCGACCCTGCTCGGCGTCTCGTACAACTACGGCACCGACTTCCCCACCGGCATCGGCTTCACCGGCATCGCCATCGCGCTGCTGGGCCGTAACCACCCCATCGGCATGGCGCTCGGCGCCCTGCTCTGGGGCTTCCTGGACCGCACCGGCACGCAGCTCGAGTTCGAGGGCTACGCGCAGGAGATCGTCGGAGTGATCCAGGGCGTCATCGTCCTGTGCGTCGTCATCGCGTACGAGGTCGTGCGCCGGTACGGCCTCAAGATGCAGCAGCGCAAGGTCGGCGAGGAGCTCGCCGCCCAGGCCAAGAGCGACAAGGCGGAGGTTTCCGCGTGAGTACGACTTTCACCGACGCGCTTGCCAAGGGCCTGTCCGGCAAGAACAAGGGCGAGCGGCGCAAGCTCTCCTACCCCGTGATCCTGCTGCTCATCGCGGGCGGGCTGCTGGTGCTCTCCGTACTGCGGATGATCACCGGCGCGGAGGATCTGACCTCCTCCGGCCAGTTCAGCGGCGCCCTCGGCGCTGCCGTGCCGATCGGCCTCGCGGGCCTCGGCGGTCTGTGGGCCGAGCGCGCGGGCGTCGTCAACATCGGCCTCGAAGGCATGATGATGCTCGGCACCTTCAGCGCCGGCTGGATCGGCTGGCAGCACGGCCCCTGGGCCGCGGCGGCCGCCGGCATCCTCGGCGGCGCGCTCGGCGGCCTCGTGCACGCGCTGGCCACCGTCACCTTCGGCGTGGACCACATCATCTCCGGTGTGGCGATCAACATCCTGGCGCTCGGCGTCACGCAGTACCTCGCCAAGCTCTGGTTCGGCGCGGAGGGCAGCGAGGCCCAGCAGGCGGGCGGCAACGACAAACAGTCGCCGGTCATGGACAACATGCCGCACTTCTCGATCCCCGGTCTCTCCGACTGGCTGAACACGGTCGAGAAGAAGGACTGGTTCTTCGTCTCCGACCTCGCGGGCATCGTCGACGGCCTGGTCACCGACGTGTCCTGGCTGACGATCGTCGCGGGCGGCCTGTTCGTCCTCACGTTCTTCGTGCTGTGGCGCTCCTCCTTCGGTCTGCGCCTGCGGTCCTGCGGTGAGAGCCCGGTGGCGGCCGAGTCCCTCGGCGTCAACGTCTACAAGTACAAGTACGCGGCCGTGGTCGTCTCCGGCGGTCTCGCGGGCCTCGGTGGCGCGTTCCTCGCCATCGGCACGCACATGTACTCCGACGGCCAGACCGGCGGCCGCGGCTACATCGGTCTCGCCACGATGATCTCCGGCAACTGGCGGCCGGGCGGCGTCGCGATGAGCGCGGGTCTGTTCGGCTTCATGGACAGCCTCCAGCTGCGCTCCGGCGGCCCGACCGTCCACGCGCTGCTGCTGCTCGTCGCGGTGCTGCTGATCGGCTTCGCCGCCTGGCGGCTGCGGGCCGGCAAGACCCGGCCCGCGATCGTCAGCGCGGCCTTCGGTGTGGCGCTCATCGTCTGGTACACGATGACCAAGACCGTGCCGCTGGAGCTCGTCGACGCCACCCCGTACGTCGCCACGCTGCTCGTGCTGTCCTTCTCCGCGCAACGCCTGCGAATGCCGAAGGCCAACGGCAAGCCCTACCGGAAGGGTGAAGGAAAGTGACCTCTCCCATCGACTGGGAGAACCTGCGGACGCAGGCCCGGGACGCGATGTCCCGGGCCTACGCTCCGTACTCCGGTTTCCCCGTCGGCTCGGCGGCCCTCGTCGACGACGGGCGCACCGTCACCGGCTGCAACGTGGAGAACGCCGCCTACGGCGTGACCCTCTGCGCCGAGTGCGGCATGATCTCCGCTCTCATTTCCTCGGGTGGCGGCAGGCTCACCGCGTTCACCTGCTGCGACCGGCACGGCAACATCCTCATGCCGTGCGGCCGTTGCCGTCAGCTCCTGTGGGAGCACGGCGGCCCGGAGCTGGCCGTGGACACCGCCAAGGGGGTCCGCCCGCTCGCGGAGCTGCTGCCGGACGCGTTTGGGCCCTCCGACCTGAATCGATAAAGATGTCCTCAAGCGCCGGACGGGCTGATGTTCAGCCCGTCCGGGTCACTTTCCGGCCCCGGGAAGACTGAGGACGCACGAACCTTAAGGAAAATGTGCTGATGGACGCCATTTCCGTTATCCGCACCAAGCGTGACCGCGGCCGACTGACCGACGCGCAGATCGACTGGGTCATCGACGCGTACACCCGCGGCGAGGTCGCCGACGAGCAGATGTCCTCGCTCGCGATGGCGATCCTGCTCAACGGCATGGACCGCGCGGAGATCGCCCGCTGGACCGCCGCGATGATCAAATCGGGCGAGCGCATGGACTTCTCCTCGCTGCCCGTCCCGACCTCGGACAAGCACTCCACCGGCGGCGTCGGCGACAAGATCACCCTGCCGCTGGCCCCGCTCGTCGCCGCCTGCGGCGCGGCCGTGCCGCAGCTTTCCGGCCGCGGCCTCGGCCACACCGGTGGCACGCTCGACAAGCTGGAGTCCATCCCCGGCTGGCGCGCGCTGCTCTCCAATGACGAGATGATGGACGTCCTGCGCAACGTCGGCTCCGTCATCTGCGCGGCGGGCGACGGCCTCGCCCCCGCCGACAAGAAGCTCTACGCGCTGCGCGACGTGACCGGCACGGTCGAGGCGATCCCGCTGATCGCCTCGTCCATCATGTCGAAGAAGATCGCCGAGGGTACGGGCTCGCTCGTCCTGGACGTCAAGGTCGGCTCCGGCGCCTTCATGAAGAACCTCGCCGACGCCCGTGAGCTGGCCTCCACCATGGTGGGCCTGGGCACGGACCACGGGGTGAAGACCGTCGCGCTGCTCACCGACATGTCGACCCCGCTCGGCCTGACCGCGGGCAACGCCCTCGAGGTCCGCGAGTCCGTCGAGGTCCTCGCGGGCGGCGGCCCGGCCGATGTCGTCGAGCTGACCGTCGCACTGGCCCGCGAGATGCTCGTCGCGGCCGGTCTGCCCGACGCCGATCCGGCCAAGGCCCTCGCGGACGGCTCCGCGATGGATCACTGGCGTCGCATGATCATCGCGCAGGGCGGCGACCCGGACGCGGCCCTGCCGGTCGCCCGCGAGCAGCACGTCGTGACGGCCGCCGAGTCCGGTGTCCTCACCAAGCTCGACGCCTACGCCGTCGGCGTCTCCGCCTGGCGCCTGGGCGCCGGCCGCGCGCGCAAGGAGGACCCGGTCCAGTTCGGTGCGGGCATCGAGCTGCACGCCAAGCCGGGCGACACGGTCACGGCGGGCCAGCCGCTGATGACCCTGCACACCGACACGCCGGAGAAGTTCGACTACGCCCTCCAGGCCCTGGAAGGCGCCGCGGACTACGCCCCGGCCGGCACGGAGTTCACCGCGAACCCGATCGTGCTGGACCGCATCGCGTAACCGCCGTCGGTTGCCCGGACGGGCTTGATGTGGCTGAGCTCAGCCACATCAAGCCCGTCCGGCATTTGAGGCCTCAGCGGCGGGCCGCCACGATCATCCGCTGCTCGGCGAGAGCCTTACGCGTGGCGTAGAGGGTGATGGACGCCGCGCTCACCATGGCCACCAGACCCAGCACCACCGTGCCGTCCCAGCCGCCCCAGTTGTAGGCGAGGGCGCCCACCGTGCCGCCCAGCGAGCTGCCCAGGTAGTACGCCGTCTGATAGAGCGCCGACGCCTGCGCCCGGCCCGTCTTGGCCGCGCGGCTCACCGAGGACGAGGCCACCGCGTGGCCCGCGAAGAAACCCGCCGTGATGAGGACCAGGCCGAGCAGTACGGCCCCCAGCGACTCGGACAGGGACAGCAGCAGTCCGGCCGTCGTCGTGCCCACCGCCAGATACAGCGCACCCCGGCGGCCCAGCCGGCCGACGAGCTTTCCGGCCGCCGCCGAGGAGACGGTACCGACCAGATAGACCAGGAAGATCGAACCGACGACACCCTGCGGCAGCGAGAACGGCGCCTCGACCAGCCGGTAGCCGATGACCGTGTAGACCGCGCCGAAGACGGTCATGAACAGCGCGCCGATCGCGTACAGCCGGCGCAGCAGCGGATCGGAGAGGTGACCGCCGACCGTACGGGCCAGGGCGCGCGGCGAGACGTTGGCCGGCGTGAAGTGCCGGGCCTTCGGGATCAGCAGCCGGAAGACGACCGCGCACACCATGGCCATCAGCCCGACCGCGGCGAGCCCGGCCCGCCAGCCCCAGGCCTGGGCCACCCAGCCGGTGACGATCCGTCCGGACATGCCACCGATGGCGTTGCCCGCGACGAACAGCCCGATCGCACCGACCAGCGCCTTCGGCCGCACCTCCTCCGCCAGGAACGCCATCGCCGAGGCGGGCAGTCCGGCCAGCGCCACGCCCTGCACGGCGCGCAGCGCGATCAGCCAGCCGAGGTCCGGGGCGAACGGCACGAGCAGCGACACGAACGCGGCCACACAGAGCGCGGCCGTCATCATCGCGCGGCGCCCGAAGCGCTCGGAGAGTGCGCTCAGCGGGACGACGGCGACGGCGAGCGCGCCCGTCGCGGCGGACACGGTCCAGCTCGCCTGATCCGGCGTCACCCCGAGGTCGGCGGAGATCGCGGGCAGGAGGGCCTGCGTGGAGTAGAGGAGCGCGAAGGTGGCGACACCGGCGGCGAAGAGCGCGAAGCTCATCCGGCGGTAGCCGGGCCCGCCGGGAGCCAGCTTGGTGTCGCAGGGCGAGGAGGGAGAGACAGGAGTCGGGGACGACGAGGCAGAGGCATCCGGACGCGTGATCACGTCGGATGCCCCGGTATCCGCAGGAGGCATGTACCGACCGTATGCACGCACCGCTCATGCGTCCAATGCACAAAATCGCGATAATCGTTCCCATGCAGCATCAGCGCAGGTCAGCCAGGGCTCTGTCACCAAGTGGCAACACGAGAGTTACCAAGAATTTTGACATCCCGGTAACACCCGACACACCTGACATCGAGGTGGATTCCTGGGCGGTCACCCTCACCCCGCGCCTCGCGCAGTTCGTGGCCGTCGCCCGCCACGAGCACGTCACCCGGGCCGCGCAGCAGCTGGCCATGCCGCAGTCCACCCTCAGCCGCGCGATGGCCCGCCTCGAACACGACCTGGGCGTCGCCCTGTTCGCCCGGCACGGCCGCACCGTCTCCCTCACTGCCGCCGGCCGCACCTTCCTCGTCTCCGTCGAGCGTGCCCTGTCGGAGGTCGACCGCGCCGCCGAGTCCGTACGGGCCGATGCCGACCCGGCGGCCGGCAAGGTCGCCTTCGGCTTTCTGCACACCCTCGGCCCCGAGACCGTCCCCGGTCTCATCCGCGCCTTCCGCGTCGATCACCCGCGCGTACGGTTCCAGCTCGTGCAGAACTACGGCGAGGCCATGCTCGAACGCCTGCGCACCGGCGACCTCGATCTGTGTCTGACCTCGCCCGTGCCCGATGCCCCCGATCTGGTCGCCCGCCGCCTCGACGAGCAGAAGCTCCGGCTCGTCGTCCCCGAGGACCACCCGCTGGCCGCCCGCAAGCGCGTCCGGCTCGCCGAGGCCGCCGCCGAACTCTTCGTCACCCTCGAACCGGGCTACGGGCTGCGCCGGATCACCGACGCGGTCTGTGCCGAGGCGGGCTTCACCCCGAAGGTCGCCTTCGAGGGCGAGGAGGCCGAGACGCTCCGCGGCCTGGTGGCCGCGGGCCTCGGCGTCGCGCTGCTGCCACCCCCGGCCGTCCCCCGCCCCGGGGTCGTGGAGCTGACCGTCACCGCCCCGCGCGCGTTCCGCGAGATCGGTGTGGCCTGGCTCGACGGGCATCCCGACACCCCGCCCGTGGCGGCCTTCAAGAAGTTCCTGCTGTCACGGCGCGGGCAGTTGCTGCACGGTTGACGGCCTTCGGGGCTCCGCCCCGGACCCCGGTCCTCAAGCGCCGGACGGGCTGGAAATCCAGCCCGTCCGGCGCTTGAGGACGTAGGACAACAGGCCCGTCCGGTCTTTGCGGACCCACGACGCTCAGTGCCCCAAAGACTCCCCGAAGCCGCAGGCCAACGGCATGCGCAAACCCAGCGGCGGCGGCGCCGCCAGCGCGTCGGCCAGCGGCCGGGCGTAGTGGTGGCCGAACAGCGCACCCCGTACGAAGTCCGCCGCGAGCGCCAGCACTTCGGACCGGTGCTGCCGCAGGTCGTGACCGTCGGAGTGGACCTCGAACCGGCAGGTGTCGCGGTTGACCTTCTTGGCCCGCTCGGCGAGCCGGTAGGAGAGGTCGGGGTCGGTGCGCTGGTCGTCGGTGCCGTGGACGAGCAGCACCGTGCGGCCGCTGAGCTGCCGGACGGGGTCGGGGTCGATGACCGCCTCGGGCTCCGGCAGCCAGGGGGAGAGCGCCAGCACCGACGTCACCGCCGTGTGCCCGGCGGCGCACAACGCGGCGCGCGCCCCCATGCCCGTACCGATCAGGACGACCGGCACGTCGCCGTAGCGCCGCACGACCTCGTCCGCGGCCCACTCCGCGTCCCGCACCGGGTGGGCCGCGGCGCCGTTCCAGCCGCGGTAGCGGTAGCGCACCACATGGGTGACCAGTCCCTCCGTCTCACCCGCCCGGGTCAGCCGGCGAGCCAGCGGGCGCTGCGCGGCGAGCGTCAGGGGGGAGGGGCGCCGGGTCCCGGCGGCCCGGCCGCCGGGGAGCAGTAGGGCCACACCGTGCACGGTGTGCCCGGCACCGAGCGGTTTTCCGAGGCGGACCGTTCTCTCCGGGTCCCGCTGCGGCAACGCTTGCTGAGCCATGGCAGAAACCATGGCAGAAGGCCGGGTGGTGTCCACCCCGCCGACGGGTCACCTTTCCGTATCGTTCGCCGCCATCTACGCGCGTAGGGGCTAGAGTGCCGAGATGACGAGCGAGACCACCTCACAGCCCACCCCCGATCAGATCCGGCGCGCGCCCAAGGTGCTGCTCCACGACCACCTGGACGGCGGCCTGCGCCCCGGCACCGTCGTCGATCTCGCTCGCGAGATCGGCTACACCAACCTCCCCGAGACCGACCCGGACAAGCTGGGCGTCTGGTTCCGGGAGGCGGCCGACTCCGGTTCGCTGGAGCGCTATCTGGAGACGTTCGCGCACACCTGTGCCGTCATGCAGACCCGCGAGGCCCTGTTCCGGGTGGCCGCCGAGTGCGCCGAGGACCTGGCCGAGGACGGTGTCGTCTACGCCGAGGTGCGCTACGCCCCCGAGCAGCACCTGGAGCGCGGGCTCACCCTCGAAGAGGTCGTCGAGGCCGTGAACGAGGGCTTCCGCGAGGGCGAGCGCCGGGCCAAGGCCAACGGTCACCGCATCCGCGTCGGCGCGCTGCTCACCGCCATGCGGCACGCCGCCCGTGCGCTGGAGATCGCCGAACTCGCCAACCGCTACCGCGACAGCGGCGTGGCCGGCTTCGACATCGCGGGCGCGGAGGCGGGCTTCCCGCCCACCCGTCACCTGGACGCGTTCGAGTACCTCAAGCGCGAGAACAACCACTTCACGATCCACGCGGGCGAGGCCTTCGGTCTGCCGTCCATCTGGCAGGCCCTGCAGTGGTGCGGCGCCGACCGGCTCGGCCACGGCGTGCGCATCATCGACGACATCCAGGTCGCCGAGGACGGCACGGTCACGCTCGGCCGGCTGGCGTCGTACGTCCGGGACAAGCGCATTCCGCTGGAGATGTGCCCGACCTCGAACCTCCAGACCGCCGCCGCGAGCTCGTACGAGGACCATCCGATCGGTCTTCTGCGGAAGTTGCATTTCCGTCTGACGGTGAATACGGATAATCGTCTGATGAGCGGCACCAGCATGAGCGTCGAATTCGAGCACCTGGTCAAGGCGTTCGGCTATTCCCTCGACGACATGCAGTGGTTCACCGTCAACGCGATGAAGTCCGCGTTCATCCCATTCGATGAACGTCTGGCCATGATCAATGACGTGATCAAGCCGGGTTACGCGGAGCTGCGGTCGGAGTGGCTGTTCCGCCAGACGGCCGCCGCGACCGCTGTGACCAGCAATTCCGACTCCACCGAGGGCTGACGGTCCATCAGCGTCGAATACAGTGAAAACGGCCGGGACTTCAATGTCCCGGCCGTGTCATTGTTTGCGGGCTCCCCGGACTCGTGACTAGGTTGCAGTGCCGCTCAAAATCCCCCCGTCACGAGGACAGATTTCTGATGAAGCAGGGAACCATCAAGACGCTCGGCGTCGCCGCCGTCGGTGCCGCCTTCGCCGTCACGGCGGCGGGCACCGCCTCCGCGGCCGGTACCGCCGGAACTCTCGAGTCGGTCAGCACCACCGCCCAGGGCACCATGGCGGGCCTCCCCGTCGAGCAGGTCGCCAATCTGGCTCCGGCCGGGGGCCCGGTCGTCTCCGCCGTGAACCGGGCCATCGCCACCGGTGTCGTGACGAGCGCCGCCAAGGCCGTCGACACCGCGGCGGCCCCCCACCTCCTGCCGACCGACACCAAGGGCAACGGCGGTCTGCTCGGCGGCCTGCAGCCCGGCGCCCTCGCCGGCAAGCTGCCCACCAAGGGCCTCCCGGTCGGCGGCCTCACCGGCTGAGGCCCGTAGCGCGCGACGAGCGGGCCGCGCCCCCGTAAGGGGTGCGCGGCCCGCCGTGCGTGTGAGAACGCTGTGGGATGTCCGGGAGGCGCCCAGCGGGCTGGAATCGGCTGAGCTCAGCCGGAATCAGCCTGTCCGGCGTTTGAGGACGCGCCCGCAGGGCGCCCGCCGCCGCAGGCGGCACGGACGGCCATCGGCGACGATCCAAGGAACAGACCGTAGGTCACCACGCGGTGGCCTCGCTGTGCGCCTTCTCGCTCGGCAGCAGCAGCCACAGCGCCAGATAGAGCACGAACTGCGGGCCGGGAAGCAGGCACGAGACCAGGAAGATCACCCGCATCGTCGTCCGGGAGACGCCGAAGCGCTGTGCCAGACCCGCGCAGACACCGGCGATCATCCTGTTGTTCCGGGGGCGGACCAGCGGAGCGGACATGGTGGCGACTCCTCGTCGTCGGTGCGGCGACGCGATGGTGACGCGGCGGCCGCGGGGGTTTCCCTGATGACTCCACGCTACGACCGCGCCCCGGGCAAAGCGTCACTCTAAGGGGCGATACCGACCCTGGGGATCGTCGGGGTCATACCCTGAGTCACCTCATCCCGGCGGAGGGCTTTGCGGGGCCGCACCTCACCCCCGCGACGGAGCCGGGCCCGGAGGGCCGGGACCACCGCCAGATGCGCGAGGGCCACGCCCGTCACGTTCAGCAACAACGCGTCCGCGTTGAGCACCTGGCCCACGACGCCGCTCTGCACCACCTGGAGCACCAGCGCGATCATCGCGCTGGTGAACACCGTGCGGGTCAGCGACCCCAGCGACGACACCGCCAGCCGGCCGCGGGCCCACGGCAGCAGCACGCCCAGCGGCGCGAACGTCAGCACCATCGCGCCGATCGCCCGGGCCGCGTCCCACGGCGCCAGCGCCAGGTCGGCGCGGATGGTGGCCAGCGGCTCGACCTGCGCGGCGGTCACCCACGGCGCGGTCAGCGGGCGCAGGGCCAGCCAGCCGACGACGAGAAGGTGGACGGCCAGAAGGACGCAGCCCGCGACGCGGTAGCGGTATCGGAGGGCGGTCGTACCGCCGTAACCATGACCCTGCACGCCCCACAGGACGCGGCGCGCGCCCCGCGCGGTTCCGCCGGTCGGCAACGGAGCGTCAACACCCCGGCGCTACGCCGCCGCGCCCCCTCGGACGGCGGTGCCCCGCACGGTCTCCGGCCGGGTGCGGACCTCGTCGGTGCAGACGAAGCGCTTGGGCGCCTCGTCGCCCGGCCCGCCGAGGACGACCGCGGCCTTGCCGCCCGTCGCCGCGGTGCCCGCGAACGTGCACACGAGCTGCGCCACCGCGAGCGGCGGCAGCTCCTCCGGGGCGCGGCTCAGCCGCAGCGTCCCGGCCGGATCGTCCTTGCGCGGCCCGCTGACGGACAGCCGCAGCGGGACGTCCGTGGAGAACCCGGCGGCGGCCTCCGTGGACGAAGGAGCCCGTCGCAGCTCCTCAAGGAGCGCCTGGGCGACCGTCAGGGCGTCCTCGGGCGTCTTCTCGGGCAGCGGCATGACCCGGGACACCGGCAGCAGCTGCGAGCCGCACACGAGCTGCGCGGACATCGCGACGCTGCCCGCGGGCGGCAGGCTCTGCGCGCCGGAGCGCACGACACACGTCGCCCGTGAGGGCGCGCTGCCGGCGTCCACCGGCACGGCTGTGCCCCGGATCCCGCACCCGGCCAGGGCGCCCGCCCCGAGCGTCAGGGCGAGTGCCCGGGTGGCGGCCCGGGCCGCGGTCCTCGCGGTCACGGTCCTCATCGCGCGTTCCCCTCAGCCGTACCCGGCGACGAGCCGTCCCCGTCGCCGTCCGCCCCGCTGCCGTCCCCGTCGTCCGGCTCACTCTCCGTGGCCGTGCCCCGGGGGAGGGTGAGGGTGAAGACGGCGCCGCCGTCGGGCGAGTTGGCGGCGGTGATCTCGCCGCCGTGGATATGGGCGTTCTCCAGGGCGATGGACAGCCCCAGGCCGCTGCCCTCGGAGCGGGGGCGGGACGCGCTCGCCTTGTAGAAGCGGTCGAAGACGTGCGGCAGGACGTCCTCGGGGATGCCGGGGCCGTGGTCGCGCACCTCGATCACCAGGGAGTCGTCCGCGGTCCGCACGGCCACCCGCACCGGCGAGCCGCCGTGCTTGAGGGCGTTGCCGATGAGGTTGGCGAGGATCACGTCCAGGCGGCGCGGGTCGAGCAGCGCCATGATGCCGCGCTCGGCGTCCAGCTCGACCGCGTCCAGCCAGGCACGGGCGTCGATGCAGGCGGTGACCTGGTCCGCGACGTCCACGTCGTCCAGCACCAGCCGGGCGGTGCCCGCGTCGAAGCGGGTGACCTCCATCAGATTCTCCACCAGGTCGTTCAGCCGCCTGGTCTCGCTCACCACGAGCTGCACCGCCGGCGCGATCATCGGGTCGAGGTTCTCCGCCTCGTCCTCCAGCACCTCGGTCACCGCGGTGATCGCCGTGAGCGGGGTCCGCAGCTCGTGCGACATGTCGGCGACGAAGCGCCGGCTCGCGGCCTCCCGGGCGCTCAGCTCCTCGACGCGCTTCTCCAGCGACTCCGCCGTCCTGTTGAACGTCCGCGACAGATCGGCCAGCTCGTCCGTGCCCGACACCTGGAGCCGGGTGTCGAGCTTGCCCTCGCCGAGCCGCCGCGCCGCGTCACCGAGCCGCTGCACGGGCCGCAGCACCGTCGAGGCGGCGGCCTGGGCGAGCAGGGCCGAGCCGATCAGGGCCAGACCGGTGGCGATGCCCAGGGACCAGGCGAGGGAATTGAGGTCCGCCCGCTCGTTGTCCAGGGACTTCAGCAGATAGCCGGTGGGCCCGCCGCCGATCACCTTGGCGCCGCCGACGAGATAGGGCTTGCCGTCGAGCGTGATCCGCTGCCAGTACAGGTGGTACGGGTAGCGGTTCGACTCGGTGACCGGCCGCTCGCGGTTCACGGCCTTGCGCAGCGACTCGGGCACGACCTCGAGCGTGAACAGGTCCCGGTCCGAGGGCGCCGCGCAACTGCCGCCGCCGGTGACCTTGTCGATCAGCAGCACCTCGTACTTCTGCGAGGTGGCGGCCATCCGGTCCGCGGCCTCCTGCAGCTCCGGGCAGGTCGGGGTCAGCGGCAGCGAACCCGTGTTGTCCTGGAGGGACTTGCGGAAGTCGTCCAGGGCGGCGTTCTGGGTGCGGGTGAGGACCGCGTCGCGGTTGAGCCAGTACGCGATGGCGGACGCGGACACCGCCGCGGCCAGCGCGACCAGCGCGAAGACGAGCATCAGCCGCAGCCGGAGGCTCACCCACCGCATGCTGAGCTGCACGACCCGCTTCGCCGCCGCCCAGCCCCGTACCCGACCGGGCTCTTGATTCACGGTGCGCTCTTTGTGCTGTTGTGGCGGTTCGAAGTGATCACTGCGGGGTGTCCAGGCGGTAGCCGACCCCGCGGACCGTACGGATCAGGGTCGGGGAGGACGGAACGTCCTCGACCTTGGCGCGCAGCCGCTGCACACAGGCGTCGACCAGCCGCGAGTCGCCGAGGTAGTCGTGCTCCCAGACCAGCCGCAGCAGCTGCTGCCGGGACAGCGCCTGCCCCGGCCGCCGGCTGAGCTCCAGCAGCAGCCGCAGCTCGGTCGGGGTGAGTTGCAGATCCTCGCCGTTCTTGGTGACGGTCATCGCGGAGCGGTCGATGACCAGCGAGCCGAACGACGCCGAGTCGTTGGACTCCCGTTCGCCGCGGCGCAGCACCGCGCGGATCCGGGCGTCGAGCACCCGGCCCTGCACGGGCTTGACCACGTAGTCGTCCGCCCCGGACTCCAGACCGACCACGACGTCGATGTCGTCGTTGCGCGCGGTCAGCAGAATGATCGGCAGCTGGTCGGTGCGCCGGATCCGGCGGCAGACCTCGAAACCGTCGATCCCGGGCAGCATGACGTCCAGCACGATCAGATCCGGCCGCTGCTCGCGCAGCAGCTTCAGGCCGTCCTCGCCGGTCGCCGCGGTCACCACTCGGTGACCTTGGCGGGACAGGGAGAACTCGAGGGCCGTGCGGATGGCGTCGTCGTCCTCGATCAGCAACAGGAAAGGCACGGTGGTCATTCTGGCCTAAGAGTGGCCCTCAGTTCGACAGACGGCGTCGTCCGGAGTGCGGCCGAAGTGTGTCCGGAGTGCTCCGTGCCCTGTTGCAGGGCTGTGACAGTCGGGGGACAGCGCGATGAAACTGGCCCGGCAGGCTTTGGTTTCACCGAGCGGTACCAGGGCTCGGACGCAATCGGACCGAGCTGGCTCCACCGACGGGGGGCGCGAGATGAACACACTGCACAGCACCACGACCAGCGCAGTCATTCGCACGCGCCTGCACGACGCCGGGCGGGGTTCGGAGAAGTCCGGTGCCGTGGGCGGACGGGGGTGCGCCCGCGGCACCGGACGTGGACGGTCGCAGGCCATGTACCTGGCGGCCATCGACGCGAGCGTGTACGGGGAGGCCGGCCGGGGCACGGGGGAAAAGCCCGGGGGTTCGGGGGAACCCAGGGCCGAGTCCCGGACGGAGGCGGAGTTCACCGCCTACGTCCAGGAGCGCCGCGCCTCCCTGTACGCGACCGCCTATCACCTGACCGGTGACCGCTACGAGGCGGAGGACCTGCTCCAGAGCGCGCTGTTCTCCACCTACCGCGCCTGGGACCGGATCGCCGACAAGGCGGCGGTGGGCGGCTATCTGCGCCGCACCATGACCAATCTGCACATCAGCGCCTGGCGTCGGCGCAAGCTCAACGAGTACCCGACGGAGGAGCTGCCGGAGACGGTGGGCGACCAGGACGCGATGCGCGGCACCGAACTGCGCGCCGTGCTCTGGCAGGCGCTGGCCCGGCTGCCCGAACTCCAGCGCACGATGCTGGTGCTGCGCTACTACGAAGGCCGCACCGACCCGGAGATCGCGGACATCCTGGACATCAGCGTCGGCACGGTCAAGAGCAGCATCTGGCGCTCGCTGCGCCGGCTGCGCGAGGACGAGGTCATCGGCTCCGGCCGTGGCGCCGTCGAGTCCTTCGGCGAGCTGGTGGCCTAGGCCTGGCCGGCGATTGAGGACGCGCCCGCAGGGCGCTCGCCGCCGCAGGCGGCAACGACGGCCCGCAGCCAGGGCCGGGGACCAACGGGGGAACCACGGGGGAGAGAGCGGGCGGACAGCCGGGGGGTCTGTCCTGCCCGCTCTCGCCGTTTTCCGGGTCCCCGGCCGTTGACGGGTTGAGCTCAGGCCACCCGCACGGGGTCCGGGCCGGGGGCGCACGTCTCTCGTCGTCCGGCGGCCGCGGCGGCTATGCGGCCCATGGCCGCGTCCTTGTCGCAGGCGTGCGCGCCGAGCGCCGTCTGCCGGGCCACGATGCCGCGCTCGGCGCGCATCAGCCGCAGGCCGCGCCGCACCAGGTACGGGACGGGCTTGCGGGCCTCCCGCAGATCGCGCACCAGCCGGCGGCGGAAGGTCGTCGAGGGGCGGCCCCGCAGGCACAGCGCGTCGGCGAGGACGCCCAGCTCCCGGCAGCGCTCGATGATGTCCGCGGCGAAGATGCCCTCCGCGATGAACAGCGAGGTGCGCCCGATGTCCAGCGTGCTCTGCCCGGTCCGCGAGCTGGTGGAGATGTCGTACAGCGGCACCGGCGTCCGGGCCGTGCGGCACAGGGCGTCGATCGCGGCGACGGCCGCCTCCGCGTCCCACGACAGCGGCGAGTCCCAGTCGGCGCCGGCCCCGTCCGCGAGCAGCGGCAGGGTCGGGTCGCCGGCTTCCTTGTAGAAGTCGTCGAGGTTGAGCACGGGCAGTCCGGTGCGGGCCGCGAGGGACGACTTTCCGGAACCAGAGGGTCCGGTCAGCAGGATGACGCGCGCTTCAGTCAGGTGGGGAGTCACGGGACACCAGTGTGAGGCATTGGGCCGCATGGGGGATCCCCCCGGGTCGAAACGTGCGCGAAACGTCACTATTCCACTACGTTGCGTTGTCGTCCTCCGACATCCCCCGACCCGGCAGGTGGCCATGGCCTCGCACGCACGACACGCACGCTCCAAGTCTCCCCGTCCGGGGCTCCCGCGCGGCCTCGTGCGCGTCGGGGTGTCCGTATCGGCGGGAGCTGCGATCGTCGCGGGCGGTGCGGCGAGCGCGAACGCCGCGCCGGCCAAGGACAGCGCCCAGCCGGTCGGCGTCTCGCTCGGCGAGATCTCGGCGGAGTCGGCCGGGACGGCCCTCGGCCAGTCGCTGTACCACTCCTCCGCGGGCGCCTTCGGCCCGCTCAAGGTGCTGCGGCTCAACCCGCTCGCCGGCACGGGAAGCGACCCGACGGACAACGCGGTCGGCACCCAGGTCGCCGACTTCCAGCCGGTGAGCACCGCGATGCTCACCGCGCCGCTCTCCCAGGGCGGCGCCCTGGAGCAACTGCCGCTGCTGAGCTACGCGGCGCAGTTCCTGCCCGGCTGACGGCCGGCTGACGGCCGTCGTCCGATGGCCGCGCGTACGCGACGGCGGCGGCTCCCGGTCCGGGGAGCCGCCGCCGTCGTATGTCCTGGTGCCGTCGGCTAGTAGGCCGAGCCGCCCGCGCCGAGCGAACCGGTCGGGTGCCAGACGGTCTTGGTCTCCAGGAACGCCGTCATCCGCTCCGTGCCGGGGTCGGCGGACCAGTCCACAGCCTGTGGACGGAGGACGCGCTTGAGGTTGTCGGCCGCGGCGATCTGGAGCGCCTTGGACAGCTCCGCGTCGGCACCGGCCAGATCGATCGCGTTGACGTCCTGGTGCGCGGCGAGGGACGGAGCGATCTCCGCGGTCCTGCCGGACAGGATGTTGACCACACCGCCGGGCACGTCGGAGGTGGCGAGCACCTCACCCAGCGACAGCGCCGGGAGCGGGGCCTGCTCGGAGGCGACGACCACGACCGTGTTGCCGACCGCGATCGCCGGGGCGATCACGGACACCAGACCGAGGAAGGAGGACTCCTGCGGGGCCAGCACGGCCACCACACCGGTCGGCTCCGGCGTCGAGAGGTTGAAGTACGGACCCGCGACCGGGTTCGCGCCACCGACGATCTGCGCGATCTTGTCGGTCCAGCCCGCGTACCAGACCCAGCGGTCGATCGCCGCGTCCACCTGGGCCGCCGCCTTGGACTTCGAGAGCCCCTCGGCGTCGGCGACCTCCGCGACGAACTGGTCGCGGCGGCCCTCCAGCATCTCTGCGACGCGGTAGAGGATCTGGCCGCGGTTGTACGCGGTCGCGCCCGCCCAGCCGCCGAACGCCTTGCGCGCCGCGACGACCGCGTCACGCGCGTCCTTGCGGGACGACAGCGGGGCGTTGGCGAGCCACTTGCCCTTGCCCGCCGCGCCGGCGGCTGATGTTGCTGCGGTCACCTCGTACACCCGCCCGCTCTCGGACCGGGGGAACTTGCCCCCGACGAACAGCTTGTAGGTCTTGAAGACACTGAGTCGCTCAGACATCGAGGTAGGCCTCCAGACCGTGACGGCCACCCTCGCGGCCGAAGCCCGACTCCTTGTAGCCGCCGAAGGGCGAGGTCGGGTCGAACTTGTTGAACGTATTGGCCCAGACGACGCCCGCGCGCAGGCTGTTCGCCACCGACAGGATCCGCGAACCCTTCTCGGTCCAGATGCCCGCCGACAGCCCGTACTGCGAGTTGTTGGCCTTCGCGACGGCCTCGGCCGGGGTGCGGAAGGACAGCACCGACAGGACCGGGCCGAAGATCTCCTCGCGGGCGATGCGGTGTGCCTGGGTGACGTTCGTGAAGAGCGTCGGGGCGAACCAGTAACCCGCGGAGGGCAGCTCGCAGGCCGGGGCCCAGCGCTCGGCGCCCTCGGCCTCGCCGCTGTCGGCGAGGGCCTTGATCCGGGCCAGCTGCTCGGCGGAGTTGATCGCACCGATGTCGGTGTTCTTGTCCAGCGGGTCGCCGAGACGCAGCGTGGACAGCCGGCGCTTCAGCGCGTCCAGCAGCTCGTCCTGGATCGACTCCTGGACCAGCAGCCGCGAGCCCGCGCAGCAGACCTGGCCCTGGTTGAAGAAGATGCCGTTGACGATGCCCTCGACGGCCTGGTCGATGGGCGCGTCGTCGAAGACGATGTTCGCGCCCTTGCCGCCCAGCTCCAGCGTCAGCTTCTTGTCCGTACCGGCGACGCTGCGCGCGATGGCCTTGCCGACGGCGGTGGAGCCGGTGAAGGCGACCTTGTCGACGCCCGGGTGCTCGACCAGCGCGGCGCCGGTGGAGCCCTCACCGGTGACGATGTTGACGACGCCCTTGGGGAGACCGGCCTGGCGGCAGATGTCCGCGAAGAACAGCGCCGACAGCGGGGTGGTCTCGGCGGGCTTGAGGACGACCGTGTTGCCCGTGGCGAGCGCCGGGGCGATCTTCCAGGCCAGCATCAGCAGCGGGAAGTTCCACGGGATGACCTGGCCCGCGACGCCCAGCGCCTTCGGGTTCGGGCCGTAGCCGGCGTGGTCGAGCTTGTCGGCCCAGCCCGCGTAGTAGAAGAAGTGCGCGGCGACCAGCGGCAGGTCGGCGTCGCGCGTCTCACGGATCGGCTTGCCGTTGTCCAGGGTCTCCAGGACGGCCAGCTCGCGCGAGCGCTCCTGGATGATCCGGGCGATCCGGAACAGGTACTTGGCGCGCTCGGCGCCCGGCAGCGCCGACCACTTCTCGAACGCCTTGCGGGCGGCCTTGACCGCCGCGTCCACGTCCTCGGCCGAGCCCTGCGCGACCTCGGAGAGGACCTCCTCGGAGGAGGGGGAGAGGGTCTTGAAGACCTTGCCGTCCGAGGCGTCGCGGAACTCGCCGTCGATGAACAGCCCGTAGGACGGGGCGATGTCGACGACCGCGCGCGACTCCGGCGCGGGTGCGTATTCAAAGGCCATGATCAGTCCACCGTCACGTAGTCGGGACCGGAGTAGCGCCCGGTGCTCAGCTTCTGGCGCTGCATCAGCAGGTCGTTGAGGAGGCTGGAGGCGCCGAAGCGGAACCAGGTGTTGGTCAGCCACTCCTCACCGACGGTCTCGTTGACGAGGACCAGGAACTTCAGCGCGTCCTTCGTGGTGCGGATGCCGCCGGCCGGCTTCACGCCCACCTGGACGCCCGTGGTGGCGCGGAAGTCGCGGACCGCCTCCAGCATCAGCAGGGTGTTCGCCGGGGTGGCGTTCACCGCGACCTTGCCGGTCGAGGTCTTGATGAAGTCGGCGCCGGCCAGCATGCCGAGCCAGGAGGCACGGCGGATGTTGTCGTACGTCGACAGCTCGCCGGTCTCGAAGATGACCTTCAGCCGGGCGGCGCTGCCGTCTTCCCGGCGGCAGGCTTCCTTGACGGCCTTGATCTCCTCGAACACCGAGAGGTAGTGCCCCGAGAGGAACGCGCCCCGGTCGATCACCATGTCGATCTCGTCCGCGCCGGCGGCGACGGCGTCGCGCGTGTCGGCCAGCTTCACCGGCAGCGCGGCACGGCCGGCCGGGAAGGCGGTGGCGACGGAGGCGACCTTGACGCCGGAGCCCTTGAGGGCCTCGGCGGCGGTGGCCGCCATGTCGGGATAGACGCAGATCGCCGCGACCTTGGGCGTGGTGCGGTCGATCGGATCGGGGTTGACGCCCTTGGCGCACAGCGCCCGGACCTTGCCCGGGGTGTCCGCGCCCTCGAGCGTCGTCAGGTCGATCATGGAGATTGCCAGGTCGATGGCGTACGCCTTCGCCGTCGTCTTGATCGAGCGGGTGCCGAGCATGGCGGCGCGGGCCTCGAGCCCGACCGTGTCGACACCCGGCAGGCCGTGCAGGAAGCGGCGCAGCGCACCGTCGGAGGCGGTCACGTCCGCCATCGACGCCAGTCGCTCGGCGGCTTCGTTGCCGTTTGAGGGAACAGTGGGCATGGTCACCGGATGAGCATATCTACGCGCGTAGCGCGTGTCACCCCCCAGGGTGGCGTCCCCTGCACCACACTGCCTCCTGCGGGCGTGGTGCACAATCGGCGGCATGACGAGCCCGGACGACTCATCCGCACCACGGCCCCCTGAGAACACACCGGACCAGGGGTACGCCGAGCGGTGCTACCGCTCCGCCGCAGGCATCGGCGGCGGCGTGCTGCTGCTTCTGATCGGAGCCTGGCTGGGCGGCGACGCGATCGTGCGCGGCGCGGGCCGCACCCCCTGGCTCACGCTGGCCGCGCTGCTGTGCGGGGTGCCGCTGGTCATCGCCTTCACGCTGCGCCCCGCGGTATGGGCGGGCGAGGACGCCCTCCGGGTGCGCAACCCCTTCCGCACGATCACGCTGCCCTGGGCGAGTGTGGCCGGCGTCCGCGCCGGTTACTCCAGCGAGGTCCTGGCGGGCGGCGCCAAGTACCAGCTCTGGGCGATCCCCGTCTCCCTCCGCCAGCGCAAGTCCGCTGCGCGACGGCAGGCGCGGGCGGCTTCGGAGGACGTCACCGGCACGGTCTCGGTCGGAGTCTCCGGCTTCACCCGGGCCCCCGCGGACCAGGCGATCGACGACCTGCGCGAACTCGCCGAGCGGAACGCTTCGCGTCCGGGGGCGCAGGGGGAGCCGGAGGTGCGATGGGCCTTCGAGCTGATCGTGCCGTCCGTGGTGGGGCTGGTGCTGCTCGTGGTGCTCTTCGCTGTGGCGTAGCTGTGGCGTAGAGGAACAGGGGTGTTGCGGGACTGCTTCGCTTTACGTCCCGCAACACCCCTGTGCGTCAGATACCGGCGGCCTTGGAGAGGTCGGCCTTGATGGCGGCGAGGACCGTTTCGGCCTGGGTGCGGGCGGCGGTGAGGGCGCTCGCGTCGGTCACCGGGACGACGACCTCCAGATAGCACTTGATCTTGGGCTCGGTGCCGCTCGGGCGGACGATGACGCGCGCCGCGGAGACGGTGCCCGTGGCGTCACCCGCCAGGTGGTACCGCAGACCGTCGGTCGGCGGCAGGGCCGCAGAGCCCTCGGACAGGTCCTCCGCGGAGGAGACCCGGAGCCCGGCGAGGGTCGTCGGGGGCTGCTCGCGCAGCCGCCGCATGGCGTTCGCGATCAGCGACAGGTCCTCGACGCGCACCGAGAGCTGGTCCGTGGCGTGCAGGCCGTGCTCGACGGCGAGGTCGTCCAGCAGGTCGGTGAGCGTGCGCCCGGAGGCCTTGAGCTCGGCGGCCAGCTCGGCGATCAGCAGGGCGGCGGTGATGCCGTCCTTGTCGCGGACGCCCTCGGGGTCGACGCAGTAGCCCAGCGCCTCCTCGTAGGCGTAGCGCAGGCCGTCCACGCGGGCCAGCCACTTGAAGCCGGTGAGCGTCTCCTCGTACGCGGCACCCGGCGCGGCGGCCGCGATACGGGAGAGCAGCGAGGAGGAGACGATCGTCGTGGCGAACGTCCCGGTCGCCTTCTTGTGCACCAGGTGCGTGGCCAGCAGCGCGCCCACCTCGTCGCCGCGCAGCATGCGCCAGCCGACGACGCTGTCCGGGGCGGGGACGGCGACGGCGCAGCGGTCCGCGTCCGGGTCGTTGGCGATGACGATGTCCGGCGCCGCCTCGCGGGCGGTGGCGAACGCCAGGTCCATCGCGCCCGGCTCCTCCGGGTTGGGGAAGGCGACGGTGGGGAAGTCGGGGTCCGGCTCGGCCTGCTCGGCCACCACGGTCGGCGCGGGGAACCCGGCGCGCGCGAAGGCGGCGGTCAGGGTGTCGTGGCCGACGCCGTGCATGGGTGTGTAGACCACGCGGACGTCACGCGGGGAGCCGGCGGTCAGAACGGCGTCGGTGCGCTCCAGGTACGCCTCCACCACGGAGTCGCGCAGGGTCTCCCAGCCGGCGCTCGGGCGGGGCACGTCGGCGAGGTTCGCGATCGCGGCGATCTCGGCGGCGATCTCCCCGTCGGCGGGCGGCACGATCTGGGAGCCGTCGCCGAGGTAGACCTTGTAGCCGTTGTCGCGCGGCGGGTTGTGGCTGGCGGTCACCTCGACACCGGCGACCGCGCCGAGGTGGCGGATCGCGAAGGCGAGCACGGGCGTGGGCAGCGGGCGCGGCAGCAGCGCGGCACGCAGGCCCGCGCCGACCATGACGGCGGCCGTGTCGCGGGCGAAGTCGGCGCTCTTGTGACGGGCGTCGTAGCCGATGACGACCACGCCGCCCGCGTGCCCCTGCTTCTTGAGGTACGCGGCGAGACCGGCGGCCGCGCGGATGACGACGGCGCGGTTCATGCGCATCGGCCCGGCGCCGAGCTCACCGCGGAGACCGGCGGTGCCGAACTGCAGGGTGCCGCCGAAACGGGCGGTCAGCTCGGTGACGTCCTCGGCGTCGATGAGCTTGGCCAGCTCGTCGCGGGTGTCGGGGTCGGGGTCCTCGGCCAGCCACGACTTGGCCAGCGTGATGAGGTCTCGCTCCACGGGTTCTCCTCCGGAGTGGTCAGGGGGTACGAACTGGGGGTGCGGCGGCCGGTGCCGGGGTGCGCGTGCCGGTGGGTGGGTGCCGGTGGGTGGGTGGGTCGGTGCCGGGGTGGGGCGGGCCCTACGGGGCTGCATGATTTACGGGCCCGTCACCCGGTGTTGCATCGGTGCCCTGAGATCGGGCCCGCAAATCACGCCTTACGCCCCTTGCCGGGCCCACCCCACCCCGTCCCCTCCCGTCCCCGCGCGGCTGCCGGCGCTCATTCCCTCCCCGCCCAGGGGCGGGGGGTGCTGCCAGGCACACGGGCGCGGGCCCGACCTATGGCCGGGCCCGCGCTGTGGGCCTACGGCCCGAACCCCCACTCCCGCCGAAGGCGGGAGACGGTGCCGCACCGGGTAGGTCACCCCGTGCGGTCACCGGCGAAATGTCAGAGCCGGTCCAGGACGCTGGCCAGCAGCGTTCCCATCCGCGCAGCGGAATCGCGACCCGCCTGCAGGACCTCTTCGTGGTTGAGCGGCTCGCCCGTCATGCCCGCGGCCAGGTTCGTGACCAGGGAGATGCCGAGGATCTCGGCGCCCGCCTCGCGGGCCGCGATGGCCTCGAGCGTGGTGGACATGCCGACCAGGTCGCCACCGATGGCGCGGACCATCTTGATCTCGGCCGGGGTCTCGTAGTGCGGGCCGGGGAGCTGGACGTAGACACCCTCCTCGAGGGTCGCGTCCACCTCCTTGCACAGCGCGCGCAGCCGCGGCGAGTAGAGGTCGGTGAGGTCGACGAAGTTCGCGCCGACGATCGGCGAGGTCGCCGTGAGGTTGATGTGGTCGCTGATCAGCACCGGCTGGCCGGGGCGCATGCCCTCGCGGAGGCCACCGCAGCCGTTGGTCAGGACGATGGTCTTGGCACCCGCGGCGACGGCCGTGCGGACACCGTGGGCGACGGCGGCGACGCCACGGCCCTCGTAGTAGTGCGTGCGGCCGAGGAAGACCAGGACGCGCTTGTCGTTGACCTTGTACGAGCGGATGGTGCCCGCGTGCCCGGCCACGGCCGGCGGCGGGAAGCCGGGCAGCTCGGTGACGGGGAACTCGGCCTCGGGGGTGCCGAGCGCCTCGGTGGCGGGGAGCCAGCCGGAGCCCATGACCAGCGCGACGTCGTGGGTCTCGGCGCCCGTGAGCTCGCGCAGGCGGGCGGCGGCGGCGTCGGCCGCGGTGTACGGGTCGGCCTGGATGTCCGGAGTAACTGATGCGTTCACGCGGACGAGGGTAACCGCTAATGGCCTACGCGCGTAGATGTCTCTGGTGACGGTGTTCTGATTGTTGCCTTGTGGTTTTGGACGAGACCGATTTCTCATCCTTTCCCACCGTTCGGCCCTACCGGGTCAGCAGGGTCGTTTGCGTAGTTCCATCACATAGTCGTGAGGGGCGCCCGCCGACTCCGCGGCGTCGGCGATCTCGCCGAGATAGCGCGCGGAGGGCAGGCCCCCCTCGTAACCGTTCAGGACGTAGATCCACGCCGGTTCCTCGCCGTCCAGGGTGTGGACCCGGACCCGCATCCGCCGGTAGATGTCGAGGCCGACACCCTCCCAACGGTCCATCGAGTCCTCGTCCATCGGGGCGATGTCGTAGAGGGCGACGAAGACCTGGGAGCGCGGTGCCTCGACGACCGTGGCGAGCGCTCCCTCCCAGCCCATCTGCTCACCGCCGAAGGTCAGCCGCCAGTCGGCGAGCCAGCCCGTGCCGCGCAGCGGCGAGTGCGGTGCGCGGCGGGACATCAGCCGCGCGTCGAGGTTGCCGGCGTACGCGGCGTAGAGCGACATGGTTCTGAGGGTACGGGAGTGAGGCGGGACGGCATTTGGGGTGGCAGTCTCGAAGGAGGGTTCGCGCGGAACCTGCTGCCGAACCTCGTACGGATCCTCGGATGCCGCCCCGGACGGGATCGCCTGGATCACGGCGTATTACGTGCGAAATCGCGTATACGGGCCCCGGAAGGATTCGCTTTGATGGGTGCGGGACAATGGAATACGTGACTCGGATCGTGATCATCGGTGGCGGACCCGGCGGCTATGAGGCGGCGCTCGTCGCCGCGCAGCTCGGCGCGGAGGTGACCGTCGTCGACTGCGACGGTCTGGGCGGGGCGTCGGTGCTCACCGACTGCGTGCCCTCGAAGACTCTTATCGCGACGGCTGAGGTGATGACGACCTTCGACTCCTCCTACGAGGAGCTGGGGATCATCGTCGCCGACGACACGCCGCATCTGGAGCACGCGGCGCGCGTGGTGGGCGTGGACCTGGGCAAGGTGAACCGGCGTGTGAAGCGTCTGGCGCTGGCCCAGTCGCACGACATCACCGCCTCGGTGACGCGGGCCGGCGGCCGGGTCATGCGCGGCCGCGGCCGCCTGGAGCCGAACCAGGCCCCGGACGGCTCGCGCAAGGTCGTCGTACGGGCCGCGGACGGCTCGGAGGAGACGCTCGTCGCGGACGCGGTGCTGATCGCCACGGGCGCGCACCCCCGGGAGATCCCGGACGCGCTGCCGGACGGCGAGCGGATCCTGAACTGGACCCAGGTCTACGACCTGGAGGAGCTGCCCGAAGAGCTGATCGTGGTCGGCTCGGGTGTCACCGGTGCCGAGTTCGCCGGCGCGTACCAGGCGCTCGGCTCGAAGGTCACCCTGGTGTCCTCGCGCGACCGGGTGCTGCCGGGTGAGGACCCGGACGCGGCGGCCGTGCTGGAGGACGTCTTCCGGCGCCGCGGCATGAACGTGATGTCGCGCTCCCGGGCGCAGTCCGCCAAACGGGTGGGCGACCGGGTCGAGGTGACGCTGGCGGACGGCCGGGTCATCACCGGTACGCACTGCCTGATGGCGGTCGGCTCGATTCCCAATACGGCGGGCATCGGGCTGGAGGAGTCCGGCGTCCGGCTCAAGGACTCGGGGCACGTGTGGACCGACAAGGTCTCGCGCACGAGCGCGCCCGGCGTCTACGCGGCCGGCGACTGCACCGGGGTCTTCGCACTGGCGTCGGTCGCCGCCATGCAGGGCCGGATCGCCATGTACCACTTCCTGGGCGACGCGGTCGCGCCGCTGAATCTCAAGGCTGTATCCGCGAACGTATTTACGGATCCGGAGATTGCCACGGTCGGCTATACGCAGGCCGATGTCGACGCCGGCCGTATTGACGCCCGCGTGGTGAAGCTGCCGCTGCTGCGCAATCCGCGGGCGAAGATGCAGGGCATCCGGGACGGATTCGTCAAGATGTTCTGCCGTCCCGGCACGGGCATCGTGGTCGGCGGCGTCGTGGTCTCGCCCCGGGCCAGCGAGCTGATTCACCCCATTTCGATCGCGGTCGACAACAACCTGACCGTGGAGCAGATCGCGAACGCGTTCACGGTGTACCCGTCGCTGTCCGGTTCGATCGCCGAGGTGGCCCGTCAGCTGCACACCCGCAAGACGCAGCGGGAGGGCTAGCGCGAGCGCCGGTGCGAGAGGCCCCGCCCCCGTGGAAGGGGAGCCGGGGCCTCTTCTTCCGGTTCCCCTATATCACTTGGCGGGTTGCGTAGCGGACAACTTCCGTTAATTGCTGCAACCTGCTGAAAACGGATGCGCGTTGGCGTTACTGTCGGTTTCGTGTTCGCTGCAGAACGTCGTCAATTGATCCTCGAAATGGTGCGCGCCAACGGAGCGGTTTCGCTCCGGGAGCTCGCCCGCGTCGTCCAGACCTCCGAAGTGACCGTACGGCGCGACGTGCGGGCATTGGAGGCAGAAGGACTGCTCGACCGCCGGCACGGCGGTGCGGTACTGCCGGGCGGTTTCACCAGGGAGTCCGGCTTCCCGCAGAAATCCCATCTAGCGACCGCCGAGAAGACGGCCATCGCCGATCTCGCGGCGAGCTTCGTCGACGAGGGCGAGGCCGTCGTCGTCGGCGCCGGTACGACCACGCAGGAGCTGGCCCGCCGGCTCGCGCGGGTGCCGGGTCTGACCGTGGTCACCAATTCCCTGCTCGTCGCGCAGGCGCTCGCGCACGCCAACCGGGTCGAGGTCGTCATGACCGGCGGCACCCTGCGCGGGTCCAACTACGCCCTGGTGGGCAGCGGGGCCGAGCAGTCCCTGCAGGGCCTGCGGGTGACCCGGGCGTTCCTGTCGGGGAGCGGGCTGACCGCCGAGCGCGGGCTCTCCACGTCCAACATGCTCTCCGCGAGCGTGGACCGGGCGCTGGTGCAGGCCGCCGCGGAGGTCGTGGTGCTCGCGGACCACACGAAGCTGGGCACCGACACGATGTTCCAGACGGTGCCCACGGACGTCATCACCAGACTCGTGACCGATGAGCCGCCCGGTCACGACGACCGTGCCGCGACGGAGCTCCAGGCGCTCGCCGACCAGGGCGTGCACATCTCGGTCGCCGGGCCCGGCGCGGGGTCGGGCTCGGGACCGGGCGGGGTGGCCGGCGGTGAGGCCCAGGGATCCCGCCGCCGCGAGGTGCGCGATGTGCCGCCCCTGCCGGGGCAGCGCCGCAGCATCCCGCTGGGGCCCGGCCAGGACCCCGGACGGGGCCAGGGCGGCCCGCCGGGCGCGCCTCAGCTCCGCAGCGCGTCCGGCATGGGCGACCAGCCCACGGCCCGCGTGGCGGATCTGGCACCCCGGCGGCGCTGACCTCAGTCCCGCCCGGGGTCCGAGGACGCCTTGAGACCGGTGAGCGTCAACATCAGCAGGCGGTCGGCCAACTCCGGATCGTCCGGAGACTGTTCGACCGCCAAGGAAATGGCGTTCGTCAGCTGCATCAGATCGACGATGTCCACATCCGATCGGACCGCCCCGGCCCGCTGGGCGCGGGCGAGCAGCGTGCTGCCCGCCTCCCGCATCGGCAGGCTGCACCGCGACAGGGCGGACGCCTCGTCGCTCTGCGCGGCCATCAGGGCCCGCGACAGCCCCCGGTAGGTGCTGGCGTGCGCCACGATGGCCCGCAGCCAGTCCACGAGCGCCCGGCACGGCTCGGGTGCCGCCAGCAGCTCCCGCGAGCGGGCGAGGAGGGAGTCGACCTCGCCCTGGAAGACCGCGCTCATCAGGGCCGTGCGGTTGGGGAAGTGCCGGTAGAGCGTCCCGATGCCGACGCCGGCCCGCCGGGCGATGTCCTCGAGGGAGGCGTCCGTGCCGTGCCGGGTGAAGGCGGTGCGGGCTTCCACGAGCAGCCGCTCGTAGTTGCGCCGCGCGTCCGCGCGCATGGGTCGTGGTGACGTCTGCGCCGTATCGGTCGCCATTTTGCGTCGTCCTCCCGCTCGGTGCGCTCACATGGCCGCGTACGGTCCTGGTCCTCGCGGGTCCAAGGATGCCAGTTGCCCTCCCGGCGGGTGGGTGGGCTCCTACGGGTGGCCGACGGCCGGCGTGAGCCTGCGGCTCGGTGGTGTCTTCAATCGCCGGACGGGCTGGAACCCTCGACCGCCGGGGGAGCTGGGCAGGGTGCCGCTTGGCGCAGCCAAAGGTGCGCGGCCAAAACCGTGGGCCCCGGCCGGATCGTTCCGGTCGGGGCCCGCGGTCGGTGCTGAGCCGGGGGTCAGTCCTTGATCTCGCAGATGACCGCACCGGAGGAGACCGAGGCGCCGACCTCCGCGGTGATGCCCTTGACCGTGCCCGCGCGGTGCGCGTTCAGCGGCTGCTCCATCTTCATGGCCTCCAGGACCACGATCAGATCGCCCGCGGCCACTTCCTGGCCCTCTTCGACCGCGACCTTCACGATGGTGCCCTGCATCGGCGACGCGAGCGCGTCACCGGAGGCCGCCGAGCCGGCCTTCTTGGCCGCGCGGCGCTTCGGCTTCGCGCCGCCCGCGGCGGCGGTGCGGGCGATGGTCATGCCGAGCGAGGAGGGCAGCGAGACCTCCAGGCGCTTGCCGCCGACCTCGACGACCACGGTCTCGCGGCCCGGGGCCTCCTCGTCCTCGTCCGCCACCGCGCCGGTGAAGGCGGGGATGGTGTTCTCGAACTCGGTCTCGATCCAGCGGGTGTGGACCGTGAACGGGTCCGCGGTGAACGCCGGGTCGGTGACGACCGCCTGGTGGAAGGGGATCGCCGTGGCCATGCCCTCGACGGTGAACTCGCCCAGGGCCCGTGCCGCGCGCTGGAGCGCCTGCTCACGCGTGGCGCCCGTGACGATGAGCTTGGCGAGGAGGGAGTCCCACGCCGGGCCGATGACCGAGCCGCTCTCGACGCCGGCGTCCAGGCGCACGCCCGGACCCGACGGCGGGTCGAAGCGGGTCACCGTGCCGGGGGCGGGCAGGAAGTTCCGGCCCGGGTCCTCGCCGTTGATGCGGAACTCGAACGAGTGACCGCGCATCGGCGGGTCGTCGTAGCCGAGCTCCTCGCCGTCGGCGATGCGGAACATCTCGCGGACCAGGTCGATGCCGGTGACCTCTTCGGTGACCGGGTGCTCGACCTGGAGGCGGGTGTTGACCTCCAGGAAGGAGATCGTGCCGTCCTGGCCCACGAGGAACTCGCACGTGCCCGCGCCCTCGTAGCGGGCCTCGCGCAGGATGGCCTTGGAGGCGCGGTAGAGCTCCGCGTTCTGCTCCGGGGTGAGGAAGGGGGCCGGGGCCTCTTCCACGAGCTTCTGGTGGCGGCGCTGCAGCGAGCAGTCGCGGGTGGAGACCACCACGACGTTGCCGTGCTTGTCGGCCAGGCACTGCGTCTCGACGTGGCGCGGCCGGTCCAGGTAGCGCTCCACGAAGCACTCGCCGCGACCGAAGGCGGCGACGGCCTCGCGGACGGCGGAGTCGTACAACTCCGGTACCTCTTCGAGGGTGCGGGCGACCTTCAGGCCGCGACCGCCACCGCCGAAGGCGGCCTTGATGGCGATCGGCATGCCGTGTTCCTCGGCGAACGCGACGACCTCGTCCGCCCCGGAGACCGGGTCGGGGGTGCCGGCGACGAGCGGGGCACCGGCCCGCTGCGCGATATGACGGGCCGCCACCTTGTCACCGAGGTCGCGGATGGCCTGCGGGGGCGGGCCGATCCAGGTCAGGCCGGCGTCGAGGACGGCCTGCGCGAATTCGGCGTTCTCGGACAGAAATCCGTATCCGGGGTGGATGGCGTCCGCGCCCGATTCGGCTGCCGCGGCAAGCACCTTGGCCACGTCGAGGTAGCTCGTCGCCGGGGTGTCACCGCCCAGCGCGTAGGCCTCGTCGGCCGCGCGGACATGCAACGCGTCACGGTCCGGGTCGGCATAGACCGCCACGCTCGCGATCCCGGCATCCCGGCACGCACGAGCAACGCGGACAGCGATTTCGCCACGGTTGGCGATGAGCACCTTGCGCACGATGGCTCCCTCCTTGAAACAAGGTGAGTTTAGGTACTGGCAACACTCTGTGCCGACCCGACTTCCAGGGTGACCTTGCCCACACGGAGCGTTAAACGGAAGCGCCCTATGGACTGAAGTTCCCAGATCCCCCACGGTACGCCGCGTTTCCTGGAGTGCTGCGCGCGTGACGATGTGGTCAAGGTCTCGATGGGTACCCGGGAGTGGCGGTGCTGATTCTTTGTGGAGTCCCTACGAACGGGTGACACAAAGTTTGCGCTCTCGCCCGGGGCGTTGGGGTGGGCCTCAGACGGTTCCGGGCCCCTCAACGGTTGGTTTACCCACCAGTAGTGTCCCCGAGTCGGCCAACTTTCCGGCCTCTGCCGCGACATGGCGCATCACCTCGGTCACCTGGTGTCTGCGCCGATGGAAATCAGCCAGTGGCAGTGCCGCCGATACGGCCTGCGCCGGACCGGTGCCCGCACCCGGCACGGGCACCGCGATGCAGGCCACGCCGGGTGCGCATTCCTCCACCTCCACCGCGACGCCGCTGCGGCGCACCTGTCGGAGCTCCAGATCCAGCCGTTCCGGCGAGGTGATGGTGCGGGGGGTGATGGCCCGCATTCCGGAGTCCGTGAGATAGCGCAGCCGGGCGGCCCGGGGGAGGGCGGCGAGCAGGACCTTCCCGTGGGCGGTGGCGTGTCCGTCGGTGTCGCGGCCGACGGAGAAGCCCCCGGTGGCCGGATGGGAGGCGGCCGCTCCGGCGAGGACGGCGATGTCCCCGTCCCGGTAGGTGCTGAAGTAGGTGTCCGCCCCGGCCGCCCGCCGTACCCGGGCGAGCAGCTCGTGCACCCGCTCGTCCATCCGCATCTGCCGCTGGAAGGCGCTGTGCAGGGAGGGGACGCGATAGCCGAGGGTGTAGCCGCCGGAGCCGCGGACCAGATGGCCGCGCGCGGTGAGGGTGCCGAGCAGGTCGTAGACCGTCGACAGCCCGCAGCCCAGCTGCCGGGCGAGCGCCTTGGCGGGCACCGGCCCGTCGGACGCGGCGACGGCGTCCAGCACGTCCAGAGCGCGGTCGACGGACTGCGGCATGACGGAACGGCTCCTCGGGGGTGGGTCGGATCTTCGGTGAAGGGTCGTCGGTGGACACGAGTCTTCGGCGGGCGGACCCACCAGCTTGGCACGACCGGCCCCGGCGCCGCCCGGTCCGCCTTCTCTACCAGCTCCGCGGAGCACCATGGGGGTTTCCCGGAAGGAGCCCCCGAGTGGCCGAAGCGTCGGTGACCGAGATGACACGACATCGTTGGTGAAGTCATGATCAAGCGCATTGCAGCCGCCGCCGTTCTGGCCGGCGCCGCTCTCACGATGACCGCCGCCTCCGCGTCCGCCGTGCCCACGCCCGTGCCCCCGCCGAACTCGACGGCGGGCGACGTCGTGACCCCGCCGCCGGGCATGGCGAAGGACGGCAATCCGCAGACCAGCGTCTACCCGGGCGCCACCGACGAGCTCGGCAAGCTGCAGCAGCTCGAGAAGCTGAACGAGCTGGGGCAGCTCAACCAGGTGACCGGGGTCCTGACCCCGGTGGTCGGCATCCTGCCGCTCTAGGGCCGGGCCGCTCGCAAGGGCGGGTCGGCGGGCGCCCCGCCCCGGAGCGGTTCGTCAGGCCCACAGGTCGGTGATCACGACGCCCAGCTCGGCGAGCTGCGTGCGGAGCAGGGGGAGCGACAGACCGATGACGTTGCCGTGATCGCCGTCGATGCCCTCGATGAAGGGCGCGGACCGGCCGTCGAGGGTGAACGCGCCCGCCACGTGCAGGGGCTCGCCGGAGGCCACGTACGCGGCGATCTCGGCGTCGCTCGGCTCGCCGAAGCGGACCGTGGTGGAGGCGGTGGCGGAGACCTGACGGCCGGTGGCCGTGTCGATGACGCAGTGGCCGGTCCGGAGCACTCCGGACCGGCCACGCATCGACTTCCAGCGGGCGGTGGCGTCCTCGGCGTCGCGGGGCTTGCCGAGGGCCTCGCCGTCCAGCTCCAGCACCGAGTCGCAGCCGATGACGAGTGCCCCGGCCGCCTCCGCCCGCGCGGCCACGGCCGCGGCCTTCGCCTCGGCGAGCACCCGCGCCAGCTCGGCGGGGGTCGCCGCGGTGATCGCGTCCTCGTCCACACCGCTGACGATCACCTCGGGCGCGAGCCCGGCCTGGCGCAGCAGGCCGAGTCGGGCGGGGGACTGGGAGGCGAGGACGAGGCGGCGGCGCTCGGGGCTGTCGTTCATACGGGCCAGCCTAAGAGGTCCGCCGCCTCCTGGTGGCTCAGCCGACGGCCGAGGCCACCTTCCCGCTCATCCGGACCGGGTCCGTGCCCTCCTCGTTGTGCCGGTCCGCCCAGTTCGTCAGGGCGGTCAGGCACGCGTGGTCGAGGTGCCGCAGCCCGGACAGGTCGAGTTCGATCGGCCGGTCCTTCGGCAGCGCTTCGAGGGTGTCGAGCATGTGCGGCAGCCGCAGGAACGTGGCGTTGCCGGTGAGCCGGACGTGGATGGGGCCCTTCTCGTCGTCGTCCTTGACGTTCATCTGGATGTGCGAGATCGTCCACGCCGTCTTGGCGACCGCGAGCAGCAGACCGATCAGGACGCCCTCGAACATGTTCGTCGTGACGATGGCGATGGCGGTGACCGCCAGCACCACGGCCTCGCCGCGGTGCTCGCGCCACAGCGGAACCAGCTCACGGACCGGGACGAGCTTGCAGCCCGCGTGCACCAGCACACCCGCGAGGGCCGCGATCGGGATCACACCGAGCGCCGCCGGGAGCAGTGCCGCGAACAGCAGCAGCCACACGCCGTGCAGGACGCGCGAGGCCTTGGTACGGGCGCCCGCCTGGACGTTGGCCGCGCTGCGCACGATGACCGCGGTCATCGGCAGTGCGCCGAGCAGCCCGCAGACGGCGTTGCCCGCGCCCTGGGCCATCAGCTCCTTGTCGTAGTCGGTACGCGGTCCGTCGTGCATCCGGTCCACCGCCGCGGCGCTGAACAGGCTTTCGGCGGAGGCGATGAGGGTGAACGCCAGGATCGTGCCGAGCAGGGCCACATTGCCCAGTTCGGAGAAGGCGTCGACGCCGGGCGGCTGGATGGCTTCCAGCAGGCCCTTCACCTCGACCTTGGCGACGGGCAGGGAGAACAGGGCCGTGGCGGCCGTGGCGAGTGCCACCGCCACCAGCGGGGCGGGCACGATGCCCGAGATCCGCGCGGGCAGCTTCTTCCAGAGCACCAGGACGGCGATGGTCCCGGCGCCCAGGGCGAAGGCGGACAGGGCGTCCCGGTCGGCGGCGATGTCGCCGACGAGGCCGGGGAGCCCGGCGATCTTGTCCAGCCCGCTGCTGGGGGCCTTGAGTCCGGCCATCGCGTAGGACTGGCCGAGGATCAGGACGAGCCCGATGCCGGCCAGCATGCCCTGGACGACGGCGACGGAGATGGCCCGGAACCAGCGCCCGAACCCCAGGAATCCGAGGGCGAGTTGGATGGCGCCGGAGGCGAGGACGATCACCCCGAGGGTGCCCAGACCATGGGTCTGGACGGCCTCGTAGACGAGTACGGTCAGACCGGCGGCCGGTCCGCTGACCTGCAAGGAGCTGCCGGGCAGCAGGCCGACGACGAGGCCGCCGACGATGCCGGTGACCAAGCCGAGTTCGGCGGGCACCCCCGAGGCGACGGCGACGCCGACGCACAGCGGGACGGCCACGAGGAAGACGACGAGTGAAGCGGTGAAGTCCCGCCGCAGATCTGCGGGACGGAATCTGGATTGCATGGATTCCTCACGTAGGTGGGGAAGGCGAGCTGCGGTGATCCGATGCCGCGGATCACCGCCGGCGGTTCACAGGGGCAGGAACTCGGCTTCGTCGCCAGCGGACTGGTGGGCGAGGACGGCCCCGGTGTGGACCTCGTAGTACCAGGCGTGCAGCCCGAGTTCGCCCTTGGCGAGTCGCTCGGCCACGCAGGGGTAGGCGCGCAGCCGTTCGAGCTGGTCGAGCGCGTGCCGCTGCACGGGCTCGGCCACGTCGGGGCCGTCGGTGCCGGTGCCCGGTTCCTTCAGCTCGGCCGATGCCCCGCGCTGCAGCCAGCCGTGGACGGCGGGCAGCTGGGTGAGGTCCTCGTCGCGCACCAGGGCGCCCACGGCGCCGCAGTGGGAGTGCCCGCAGACGATGATGTCGCGGACGCCGAGGACCGAAACCGCGTACTCGATGGTGGCCATTTCGCCGGAGGGGTGTTCGGTGTTGTATTCGGGGACTATGTTGCCCGCTGTACGAAGTTCGAACAGATCTCCGGGTCGGGTCCCGGTGATGAGTGTCGGCACGACACGGGAATCGGAACAGGTGATGAACAGTGCTTCGGGGGACTGGCCCAGCTCAAGGCTGCTGAGTTCCCCGGTGGATTGAGGCGCGCGGGTCGAAAAGGCGCGGGCGTGGTCGATGAGGGACTGCATGAACGGCTGACCTCCTGGAGGTCGTCGTTGTCGGTCGGACATCGAAGACGTTGCGTCGTCGGTACGTCTCGTATGGACTTATGTGGATATGGGTGTGAAGCACCGAAGAGATCGGTGCGGCCGAGAAGTCGGCGAAGCCGCCGTGCTCAGTGCCTGGGCACGCTCAGTGCCGGAACACCTGGAACACGGTGGAGAGTTGATGGCTGGATCCGCGAGCTGACGCGGGCATCCGCCAATCGGGCTGCCCCGCACCCGTTCCAACGCGCGCGGCGTCCGGGGAGTTCCCGGTGGGCGCGGTGGGGGTGGGCCGCTGTTTGAGCTGCGACATGACGCCGGTGCCACTGGGGACCCGGCCGCGACGGACCTGATCGTCGTCGCCGCGTTCGTCGGTGTGGAGGCGGTCGGTCTCGGCGGCCTGAGCCGCGTAGGAGGCCGACGACGGCGCCATCGCGGGTTCCCCGCACGGCGCCGCCTGGGCGAGCAGTAACAGAGACAGGAGGAGGGTGAGGAGCGTGCCGACGAAGCCGGCGGACCGGTGGCGCATCACATCCCCCTTCCCTCGTTCGAGTGACTGTGGAGATCGATTCTAGCCACACGAGGTGTCATCGCAGGGGCGGAGTGATTACCTCTCAGTTAAGTCCGAAGATCGTACGATTTTCCTTCGGTGGGTGTTTGGTGGGTAGATGACGGCCGTTCGAACGCCCTTTGCGACAGGGTCTGTTACTTCTTGAGCACCGACTCCATGACCTTCTTCGCGATGGGGCCCGCGAGCCCGCCACCGGAGATCTCCTCGCGGTCGATGCCCGAGCCCTCGGGGTCGATGAACACGGCGACGGCGACCGGCGAACCGTCGCCCTGCTTGGCGTAGGAGACGAACCAGGCGTACGGCAGCTTCTCGTTGTTCACGCCGTGCTGCGCGGTGCCGGTCTTCGCGCCGACCGTGACGCCGTCGATGAGCGCCTTCTTGCCGGTGCCGTTCTCGGCGGTGTTCTCCATCATCGCCTGGACCTTCTTGGCGGTCTCGGCGGAGACGGCCTGGTTCAGGACCTCGGGCTCGTGCTTCTCCAGGACGGACAGATCGGGGCCGCGCAGCTCCTCGACCATGTAGGGCTTCATCACCTTGCCGTCGTTGGCGAGGCCGGCGGTCATCATCGCGATCTGCAGCGGCGTGCTGTCCAGGCTGCCCTGGCCCATGCCGGTCAGCGCGGTCTGCGGACGGTCGAGCTTCTTGGGGTAGAGGCTCTCGCTGGCCCGCACCGGGGTGAACACCTCGGAGTTGAAGCCGAACTTCTCCGCCGTCTCCCGCATCTTGTCCTTGCCCAGCTTGGCCGCGAGGTCGAGGAAGACGTTGTTGCACGACCACTGCAGACCGGTCTTGAGCGAGGCCTTGTCGCAGGGCGCGGTCTTGATGTCGTTGCCGATCTTCGTGGTGCTGTCGGGCAGCTGGTACGGGGCCGGGGCGTCGCCCTTGGCGTCGATGTCCGAAACCAGCCCGTGCTCCAGCGCCGCCGCCGCGGTGAGGATCTTGAACGTCGAGCCCGGGGGGAACCGCTCGCGCAGCGCCCGGTTGTTCATCGGCTTGTCCTTGTCGTCCTGGAGCTTCTTCCACTCCGCCTTGTCCTTGGCGGACTGCCCGGCGATGAGCGACGGGTCGTAGGACGGGGTGGAGGCCAGGGCGAGGATCTTGCCGGTGCGCGGGTCGAGCGCGACGACCGCGCCCTTGTACTTGCCGAGGCCCTCGTAGGCGGCCTTCTGCGCCTTGGGGTCGATGGTCGTCACCACATCGCCGCCGCGGGACTTCTTGCCCGTGAGCATGTCACTGGTGTGCTGGAAGAAGAGCCGGTCGTCCTTGCCGCTGAGCAGCTTGTCGTTGACGCCTTCCAGGAACGTGTTGCCGTAGCCCTGCGAGGAGAAACCGGTGACGGGGGCGTACATCGCGCCGTCCTTGAACGTGCGCTTGTACTTCAGGTCGCCGTCGGTCGCGATGGAACCGGTGATGGGCTGGCCGCCGACGATGATGCTGCCGCGCGGCTGGGCGAACCGGGCGATGGTCACCCGGTGGTTCTTCTCGTGGTTCGAGAGCTCGCCGTTGCGTGCGAACTGCACCCAGGTGGCCTGGGCGAGCAGGGCGAACACCAGCACCCCGACGAATATCGCTATGTGGCGTACGGGCCTGTTCATGGTTCGACGCACTCCCCGGTTCGCGGCATATCACTGGTAGTGATGCCAATGGGGAGGTTTTGGTTGCAGGTGGAATGCACCTGTGTGTCCGCTGTGACCCCTGCGGCGGCCCGGTGTGCGTCAGCCCACGATCAGGCCACGCCGAGCATGAAGAAGAGGATCACCATGCCGACCGCGAGGACGACACCCGCCCTCCGGAGCATGGCCTGCGCCTCGCGCAGCTCCTCGGGCGGTTCGTCGGACGGGTCGGACCAGAGCATGCTGTCCATGGTCCGCCCGGAATGCCCGGCGCGCCTGAGTACCCGTACTCAGCCGCGCCGGGCGGGAGGACTACGCGGGCCAGTACGTGGTCCGCCACGCCCTGGGGCCCGGGTGGGGGGTGCGGCGGGATGCGACCAGGCGGGCCGGGGCGGCCCACTCCGGCCGGGCCTCGCCCTCCGGCGCGGCGGCGGCGCGGGCCGCCGCGCGGGCCTGGACCACCGCCAGTGCGGCGGCCAGCTCCTCCGGGGTGGGGTTGCCCCGTACGACCTTGATCACGAGTGGATCCCTTCCTCGAAAGGACGGCGGTGTTGGCTGCTCACAGCGGGATGTTGCCGTGCTTCTTCGGCGGGAGCGTCTCGCGCTTGTCACGCAGCGTCCGCAGACCGCGCACGATGTGGCGGCGGGTCTCGGACGGCATGATCACCGCGTCGACGTAACCGCGCTCGGCGGCCGCGTACGGGTTGAGCAGCGCGTCCTCGTAGTCCGCGATCAGCTTGGCGCGCAGCGCCTCCCGCTCCACCTCCGGCGCCGCGGCGATCGTGCGGCGGTGCAGGATGTTGACCGCGCCCTGGGCGCCCATCACGGCGATCTGCGCGGTGGGCCAGGCGAGGTTCAGGTCCGCGCCCAGGTGCTTGGAGCCCATGACGTCGTACGCGCCGCCGAACGCCTTGCGGGTGATGACGGTGATCAGCGGGACCGTCGCCTCCGCGTAGGCGTAGATCAGCTTGGCGCCGCGCCGGATGATGCCGTTGTACTCCTGGTCGGTGCCCGGCAGGAAGCCGGGGACGTCCACGAAGGTCAGCACCGGGACGTTGAAGGCGTCGCAGGTGCGCACGAAGCGCGCGGCCTTCTCGCTCGCGTTGATGTCGAGGCAGCCGGCGAACTGCATCGGCTGGTTGGCGACGATGCCGACGGGGTGACCCTCGACCCGGCCGAAGCCGGTGATGATGTTCGGCGCGAAGAGCGCCTGCGTCTCCAGGAACTCGCCGTCGTCCAGCACGTGCTCGATCGCCGTGTGCATGTCGTACGGCTGGTTCGCCGAGTCCGGGATGAGCGCGTCCAGCTCGCGGTCGGTCTCCGAGATCTCCAGATCGGCCTCCTCGGGGTAGGCCGGGGGCTCGGAGAGGTTGTTGGAGGGCAGGTAGGACAGCAGCGCCTTGACGTAGTCGATGGCGTCCTTCTCGTCCCCCGCCATGTGGTGCGCCACGCCCGAGGTGGTGTTGTGCGTCCGGGCGCCGCCCAGCTCCTCGAAGCCGACGTCCTCGCCGGTGACCGTCTTGATGACGTCGGGGCCGGTGATGAACATGTGCGAGGTCTGGTCGACCATCACGGTGAAGTCGGTGATCGCGGGGGAGTACACCGCGCCGCCCGCGCAGGGGCCGACGATCAGGGAAATCTGCGGGATGACACCCGAGCCGTGGACGTTTCGACGGAAAATCTCGGCAAACAGTCCGAGGGCCACCACGCCCTCCTGGATCCGGGCGCCGCCACCGTCGTTGATGCCGACGACCGGGCAGCCGGTCTTCAGGGCGAAGTCCATCACCTTGACGATCTTCTCGCCGTAGACCTCACCGAGCGAACCGCCGAAAATGGTGAAGTCCTGCGAGTACACACAGACCGTACGGCCGTCGACCGTGCCGTAACCGGTGACGACGCCGTCGCCGTACGGGCGGTTGTTCTCGATGCCGAAGTTGGTCGACCGGTGCCGGGCGAACTCGTCCAGCTCGACGAACGAGCCCTCGTCCAGCAGCAGCTCGATGCGCTCGCGTGCCGTCAACTTGCCCTTGGCGTGCTGCTTTTCCACCGCCCGCGCGGAGCCGGCGTGAGTGGCCTCATCGATCCGGCGCTGAAGATCCGCGAGCTTCCCGGCGGTGGTGTGGATGTCGATACCGTCGATTCCACTGGTGTCTGGCTCGGACATCGGGATGCGGCTCCTGCTCGTCCTGAGGGGCGGGGGTCACTGGCTACCGACTGGCTACCGGTTCGTAGCGTATCGGCGCGGCTGCGCTGCGGAAGTGCGTCGTTGGCCACACCGGTTCGCTGTGGTTTCCCTCCTATGGTGGCTGTTATGACGCCCTCCGACGCTTCCGGCAACCCCTGGTCCGACCTCGGCCGCCCCCCGCTCAACACCACGTCCCTGCGGCGTGGCCTGCTGCGCCCCGACGGGCTGTGGACGTCCGTGGACGTGGTCACGACCACCGGGTCCACCAACTCGGACCTCGTCGCCTCCGGCGGCACCGAGGGCGCGGTGCTCGTCGCCGAGGAGCAGACCGCCGGGCGCGGCCGGCTCGACCGCACCTGGTCGGCACCGCCCCGCTCCGGGCTGTTCTTCTCCTTCCTGCTCACCCCCGGCCCGGACGTACCGGCCGAGCGGTGGGGCTGGCTGCCGCTGCTCACCGGTGTCGCGACGGCGACGGCGCTGGCCCGTGCGGCGGGCGTCGACATGGCGCTGAAGTGGCCCAACGACCTGCTCATCGACGTCGAGGGTGCCGAGCGCAAGGCGGGCGGCATCCTCGCCGAGCGGACCGGCGACAGCGTGGTCATCGGCATCGGCCTCAATGTCTCGCTGCGCGCCGACGAACTTCCGGTGCCCACCGCGGGTTCGCTGGCGCTCGCCGGGGCGAAGGTGCTGGACCGCGATCCGCTGCTGCGGGCCGTGCTGCGCTCGGTCGAGGAGTGGTACGGCGAGTGGCGGCGCGCCGGGGGCGACCCGGGGGCGTGCCGGCTGCAGGAGGCGTACGCGGCCGGGTGCGCGACGCTCGGCCGGACCGTACGGGCCGAACTGCCCGGCGGACGCGAGCTGCTCGGGGAGGCGGTGGCCGTGGACGGCGACGGCCGGCTGGTGCTCGCGACGGAGGACGGTGTGCAGGAACCGGTCGGCGCGGGCGACATCGTCCATCTGCGCCCGGCGCGGCCGGAGGAGTGAACCGCGCGCCGCGAGTGGGCCCGAGTGCTTCACCGGGGCGGGCCGAAGAGGGGCCGGAAGAGTGGGCGGGAAGAGTGAGCCGATACCGTCAAGAGAGTGAGCTACGGCACACCTGCCGTATCGTTGTGCCCAGAACCTAGGCGAGCAGCGATCGGCAGGGCAGTGCGCACGGATCGGACAGGGGGCGGGCGGTGACCGCCGACGATGGGGGCACCTCCCGTGCCGTCAGGGCTACGGGGGAGGACAGCAGTGGTGCGCGCGGGGCCGACGCGTCGGCCGGCCGGTCGGACCGGGACGCCTCGCACAAGGACGCACCGCACCGGGGCGTGGAGGGGGACGCCGCCGACGAGGGCGGGGACCCCATCGCGCTCCGGCTGGAAGCGCTGATCCTCGGCGCCGAGCGCCGCTACACCCCCTTCCAGGCCGCGCGGGCGGCCGGTGTGTCCATGGATCTGGCCTCCCGCTTCTGGCGCGCCATGGGCTTCGCCGACATCGGCCAGGCCAAGGCCCTGACCGAGGCGGACGTCCTCGCGCTGCGCCGGCTGGCGGGCCTGGTCGAGGCGGGCCTGCTGAGCGAGCCCATGGCGGTCCAGGTCGCCCGGTCCACCGGGCAGACCACGGCACGGCTCGCCGACTGGCAGATCGACTCCTTCCTGGAGGGTCTGACGGAGCCGCAGGAGCCGGGCATGACCCGCACGGAGATCACCTATCCGCTGGTCGAGCTGTTGCTGCCGGAGCTGGAGGAGTTCCTCATCTACGTCTGGCGGCGCCAGCTGGCCGCCGCCACCGGCCGTGTCGTCCAGGCCCAGGACGACGCGGAGATGGTCGACCGGCGGCTCGCGGTCGGCTTCGCGGACCTGGTGGGCTTCACCCGCCTGACGCGCCGTCTGGAGGAGGAGGAGCTGGGCGAGCTGGTCGAGGCCTTCGAGACGACCGCCGCCGACCTGGTCGCGGCGCACGGCGGCCGGCTGATCAAGACCCTCGGAGACGAGGTGCTCTACGCGGCGGACGACGCCGGCACCGCCGCCGAGATCGGGCTGCGGCTGATCGAAACCCTGACCCATGACGAGACGATGCCCGAGCTGCGGGTCGGCATCGCCCTGGGGACGGTCACGACCCGGATGGGCGACGTCTTCGGCACGACGGTGAACCTGGCGTCCCGGCTGACGTCGATAGCGCCGAAGGACGCGGTGCTGGTGGACGGCGCCTTCGCGGAGGAGCTCGCGCGCAACGGCGACGCCCCGAAGTCGGAGGCGGAGGCCGCGGCGTCGGCGTCCCCGGAGGAGGTGGAGAAGTACCGCTTCGCCCTCCAGCCGATGTGGCAACGCCCGGTCCGAGGCCTGGGAGTGGTCGAACCCTGGCTGCTCACGCGCAGGGGCAACTGAATCAAGCCCGCCCGCAAACCAAGCCTGCCCGGCGATTGAGGGCATCTTTGACGGGTCCGCAAAATCAAGCCCGTCCGGCGATTGAGGACACCCCCCACCGATGCGATGATCCAACGCGACAGGTTCACGGTCGTTAACCCCGCGGAGGTCATCACATGAGTGAGCAACGCTTCGGCGAATGGGTCGCCGTCATCAAACACGGCCACGTCGCCGAGCTCGCCCTGGACCGGCCCAAGGCCATGAACGCCGTCTCGACGGAGATGGGCCGCCGGATCGCGGAGGCCACCACCGCCCTCGCCGCCGACCCGGACGTCCGGGTCGTCGTCCTCACCTCCACCCACGAGCGGGCCTTCTGTGTCGGCGCGGACCTCAAGGAGCGCAATTCCTTCTCCGACGCCGACCTGGGGCGCCAGCGCCCGCACGCCCGTGCCGCCTACACCGGCGTCCTGGAGCTGCCCGTACCGGCCATCGCGGCCGTGCACGGCTTCGCCCTCGGGGGCGGCTTCGAGCTGGCGCTGTCCTGCGATGTGATCGTGGCGGACCGTACGGCCGTGGTGGGCCTGCCCGAGGTGTCCGTGGGGGTGATCCCCGGCGGCGGCGGGACGCAGCTGCTGCCGCGCCGGGTGGGTGCCGCCCGCGCCGCCGAGCTGATCTTCTCCGCGCGGCGCGTGCCGGCCGAGGAGGCGCGGGAGTTGGGCCTGGTGGACCAGCTCGTCCCCGAGGGCCAGGACCGCACGGAGGCGCTGGCGCTCGCGCACCGGATGGCCGCCAACTCGCCCGTGGGGCTGCGGGCCGCGAAGCGGGCGCTGCGGCTCGGGCACGGGCTGGACCTGCGGGCGGGGCTGGAGGTCGAGGACGCGGCATGGCGGTCCGTGGCCTTCTCCGGTGACCGGGCCGAGGGCGTGGCCGCGTTCAACGAGAAGCGGACGCCGAACTGGCCGGGCGAGTAGTAAGCCCTTAGCCCGGCTCATCAGCGTCGACGTCGGAGATATCCGATGGCTTCGCGGCTAAGCGGAATGGGCAGAACGGGTCCACAATTCTTACGCTGGAGTGCGAGGCTGCACACGGCGACGGATTGTGAGGCTCGGGTGGCAGGTGACGGGGAGTGCGACGGCCGGCTGCGCGCCGTGGTGGAACTGGCGCAGGCGATGGCGGCGGCGCGCACCCCGCTGGAAACCGTCGACGCCGCGGCCGAGGGCGCGCGGCGTGCCCTGGAGGGCACGTTCGCGGCCGTCTCCGCGTGGGAGCGGGCCCGCGGGCGGCTGCGGGTGCTGGTGAACGCCGGTGAGCGGGCCGAGGGCGAGGAGCGGTTCCCGGTCGACGAGTCCTACCCCGTGCACGACTTCCCGGAGATCGCGGAGTTCCTGCACGACGAATGGGTGGGCGGCGGCGAGCCGCACGCCTGGGTGGAGACCGCCGAGGCCCCGGAAGAGGCGGCCGGCGGCTTCGGTACGTACGGTCCCGGACGGGCGCACGGCCTGCGGCGGCGGGGGCGCGGCAGCTGTGTCGTCGCCCCGATCGTGCTGCACGGGCGGGCGTGGGGCGAGCTGTATGTGGCACGCCCGCCGGGCGTGCCCGCGTTCGACCGCGCGGACGCCGATTTCGCGACCGTCCTGGCCGCCGTGGCGGCGGCGGGGATCGCGCAGACCGAACGGCTGGAGGAGGTCCGCAAGCTCGCCTTCACCGATCCCCTGACCGGTCTCGCCAACCGCCGGGCGGTCGACGCGCGGCTCGACGAGGCCGTGGAGCGGCACCTGGCGGACGGTGTGGTCGTCAGCCTGGTGGTGTGCGATCTGAACGGGCTGAAACGGGTCAACGACACGCTGGGCCACGCGGTGGGCGACCGGCTGCTGGAACGGTTCGGCTCGGTGCTGTCGCTGTGCGGGGCGAAGCTTCCGGGGGCGCTGGCGGCGCGGCTCGGCGGTGACGAGTTCTGTCTTCTGACGGTGGGCCACCCGGCGGACGACGTGGTGCGGGTGGCCGAGGAACTGTGCCGCCGGGCGGCGGAGTTGGAGTTCGGCGAGGGGGTGGCCTGCGGGATCGCCTCGACGGGCGACCCGATCGGGGACGTGCGCTCCGCCCGCCGCCTCTTCCGTCTCGCGGACGCGGCCCAGTACCGCGCGAAGGCGGCCCGCGAGCTGAAACCGGTCGTCGCGGGCCGCGAGGGCGGCCCTGAGGACCCGGTCGTCCGCCTCGCCGACCGCCCGCCCGCGCCCCCGCAGGCCGAGCGCCGCCGCTTCCGGGGCCGCAGACCGTGACGGGGCTGCCACCAGCGCCGGAGTGCCGCGTGGGCGCCGGGCATGCCGGAGCCACCGCCTGGCGTTGTTACGGAGTGGAGGCGTCAGGGCACGCAAACGCCCTCGTCGGGGCCCCGGCGAGGGATTGGCCGAGACCTAGTGACAGTAAGCGATTCAGTCTCTAGGGTGCCTGAATATGGATATGCACACTGTGGTGGTGGGGACGGCCGGGACGACCGCGGAGGACGTGATCGCCGTGGCGCGCGACGGCGCCCGGGTCGTCGTATCGGACGAGGCGATCGAGGCCGTCGCCGCGGCGCGGCAGATCATCGACGATCTGGCCGCCAAGCCCGACCCCGTCTACGGCGTCTCCACCGGCTTCGGTGCCCTCGCCGTCCGTCACATCAGCCCCGACCTGCGCGCCCAGCTCCAGCGCAACATCGTGCGCTCGCACGCCGCCGGCATGGGCCCGCGCGTGGAGCGCGAGGTCGTCCGGGCGCTGATGTTCCTGCGGCTGAAGACCCTGGCCTCCGGCCATACGGGCGTCCGCCCCCTCGTTGTCCAGACCATGGCCGCGATCCTCAACGCCGGCATCACCCCGGTCGTCCACGAATACGGCTCCCTCGGCTGTTCCGGTGACCTCGCGCCGCTCTCCCACTGTGCGCTCACCCTCATGGGTGAGGGTGACGCCGAGGGCCCCGACGGGGTGCTGCGCCCGGCCGCCGAGCTCCTCGCCGCGCACGGCATCGAGCCGGTCGAGCTGCGGGAGAAGGAGGGCCTCGCGCTCCTCAACGGCACCGACGGCATGCTCGGCATGCTGGTCATGGCCTGCGCGGACCTCGCCCGCCTGGTCACCTCCGCCGACATCACCGCCGCGCTCTCGCTGGAGGCCCTGCTCGGTTCCGAGAAGGTCCTCGCCCCCGAGCTGCACGCCATCCGCCCGCACCCCGGCCAGGGCTCCAGCGCCGACAACATGCTCCGTGTGCTGGCCGGTTCGGGGCTGACCGGGCACCACCAGGACGACGCGCCGCGCGTCCAGGACGCGTACTCGATCCGCTGTGCCCCGCAGGTCGCGGGCGCGGGCCGGGACACCCTCGCGCACGCCCGGCTGGTCGCCGACCGCGAGCTGGCCGCCGCCGTCGACAACCCCGTGGTGCTGCCCGACGGCCGCGTGGAGTCCAACGGCAACTTCCACGGCGCCCCCGTCGCGTACGTCCTGGACTTCCTCGCCATCGCCGCCGCCGACCTCGGCTCCATCGCCGAGCGCCGCACGGACCGGCTGCTGGACAAGAACCGCTCGCACGGCCTGCCGCCGTTCCTGGCGGGCGACCCGGGCGTCGACTCGGGCCTGATGATCGCCCAGTACACGCAGGCCGCCCTGGTCAGCGAGATGAAGCGGCTGGCCGTCCCCGCCTCCGCGGACTCGATCCCCTCCTCCGCGATGCAGGAGGACCACGTCTCCATGGGCTGGTCCGCGGCACGCAAGCTGCGTACGGCCGTTGACGCCCTGTCCAAGATCGTCGCCGTCGAGCTGGTCGCCGCGACCCGCGCGATCGAGCTGCGCGAGGGCCTGGAGCCCGCGCCCGCCACGCGGGCGGTGCTGCGCGCCGTGCGCGCGGCGGGGGTCGAGGGCCCGGGAGAGGACCGTTTCCTCGCGCCCGACCTGGCGGCGGCCGACGCGTTCGTCCGTGCGGGGAAGCTCGTCGAGGCGGCGGAGACGGTGACGGGCCCGCTGGCCTAGCGCGCCCCCAGCGACCTGCGGCTTTACCTTTGCTTGACCCGGCCCTGCCGGGGTGAGGGGCCCCCGGCCCCCGCCCGGCAGGGCCTTTCGACTCTTTCGCCCCGGAGGTGTTCCGCGGTCGAATGGAGATGTCGAACGAAGCTACCGAACCGCCTGGCGCGATCTGCGTACGGCGACGGTGACCAGGGCGCCACCCGCGCCGACGAAGGCGATACCGCCGACGACGTACGGGGTGGTGTCGAAGCCGCCCGTCTTCGCGAGGGCGAGCTGTTCGCCACCGGCGACGGTGCCGGAGGCGGATGAACCGGTGGAGTGCCGGGGCGCCGACGCGGCGCGGTCCTGCGGGGCCGCGGAAGCGTGGGTGGAACGTTCTGCCGTCGCATTGGCGGTCGGTACGAACCACACCGCACACAGCAGCGAACCGGCGGCGACGGCGGTCAGCAGCGGTCGGCGTGCGGTCACGGGATGATCCCCCTTGAAGTGACGAAGAGTTGGGGGTCGTGGATCTTGTGTGAATCCCGACTGACCCGATGTTAGTGATACAGATGGATCCGGGGGAAGTCGTGGCCCCCACCGACCTGTCCGCGTGGACACCGTCCGGATCGGCCTCACCGGTTTCCCCGTTGGGCGCCGGAGGGTCTTTACTGGCGTGGTTCCGCGTGGTCTTGCCCACACTTTCCCGAGGTGTGGAACGGACGAAACGGTGCAGGCGTTCCTTAAGCAGTAGCCGGGATACGTGTTGCCCCACGATTCGGCTCGGGATTTCGGGGTCCAGGAGCAATGGAGAAGCGTGTGATGACGTACGGCAAGCGCCGCAAGAGCCTGGTGGCCGCGGCCGCCGTGCTCGGCGGTGTACTGACTCTCGCCGCGTGCGGCGGAGGCGACGACGACGCCAAGAGCGGCGGCTCCGGCAAGTCGCAGAACCAGGTCGACGCCGCTGCTGCCAAGGACGCGTCCAAGGCGCAGATCAAGATCACGCCGAAGGGCGGGACCACCAACGCCGGCATCACCGGCGATGCGACCCAGGTCACCGTCAGTGACGGCGAGCTCACGAGCGTCAAGATGACGACCGAAAAGGGCACCCCGGTCGAGGGTTCAATATCGCCGGACAAGAAGTCGTGGAAGCCCGCGAAGCAGCTCGAGCGGTCGACCAAGTACAAGGTCGTCGCGGAGGCCAAGGACTCCGAGGGCCGCAAGGCGACCGAGCACTCCTCCTTCTCCACCGTCTCGCCGGCCAACAGCTTCATCGGCTCCTTCACGCCGGAGGACGGCTCGACCGTCGGCGCCGGCATGCCCGTGTCGATCAACTTCGACAAGCCGATCAAGGACCGCAAGGCCGTCCAGTCGGCCATCACGGTCAACTCCACCAGCGGCCAGAAGGTCGTCGGTCACTGGTTCGGTGACCAGCGGATCGACTTCCGCCCGCAGGAGTACTGGAAGGCCAACTCCGACGTCACCCTGAAGCTGGACCTCGACGGGGTGGAGGGCGCGCCGGGCATCAAGGGCGTGCAGAAGAAGACGGTCAAGTTCAAGATCGGCCACGCCCAGGTCTCCACGGTCGACGTCAAGACCCACCAGATGACGGTGGTCCGCGACGGCAAGACCATCAAGACCATCCCGATCTCCGCGGGCAGCCCCGAGAACCCGACGTACAACGGCAAGATGGTGATCTCCGAGAAGTTCAAGGAGACCCGGATGGACGGCTCGACCGTCGGCTTCACCAAGGGCGACGGCAAGGGCGAGTACGACATCAAGGACGTGCCGCACGCGATGCGCCTGTCCACGTCGGGCACGTTCATCCACGGCAACTACTGGGGCAGCGGCATCTTCGGCTCGGTGAACACCAGCCACGGCTGCATCGGTCTCGCGGACAAGCAGGGCGCCGACGACCCGTCGACGTCGGGCGCGTGGTTCTTCGAGAACTCGCAGCTGGGTGACGTCGTCGAGGTCAAGAACTCGAACGACAAGAAGATCGCTCCGGACAACGGCCTCAACGGCTGGAACATGGACTGGAACGCGTGGGTCGCGGGCAGCGCGACGGGCGCGTGATCCTGAGCCTGTAGCACCTATAGCACAGAAGGGGCCCTTCCGGCGGAACATCGCCGGGAGGGCCTTTTCGTGCGCTACGGGGCGGGTAATCGGGCGGCTTCGTACGGTGAACGAAGCGGCCCCCCGTCGGCGGGTGCAACCAGCGAGGGAGCCTGTCGCTGCCGCAGGGCGCGGATCGGGAAGAGGTCCTTCACCCTGGCAAAGCGTCAACTGGTCGTCGAAGGCCATGTGTTCGAGTGGAAGTCGCAGGGTGAAGGCGGCCAGTGATCGACGACGCGTACGGTGTCGAACGTATGCCTTTGGCGTGCGCGGCACCGAGGGCGGCGGACATGCGGGAATGCCGGGGTGAGCACACGCAGCCCCGCCTGTTCACCCCGGTAGCGGGTGAGCGCCTGTGCCCGGCATGCCGCCGCGTGTACTCACGGTCGTGCAGAACCGCCAGGCGCTTTCGCGTTGATCACCTGTCATTCTTGCCCTTCCTCCCGGGGGCAACGGCCTCTCCACGGGGTATGCAGTGACAGGCCGGCGTAGCTGCACACTCTGTGAACAGAGCCGTAACCATCTGAGAGCCAGCCTCTGCCTCGGACGCATCTGACGTTCAGCAGGGAGATGTCCACGTGGCCGACCTTCGGCTAGCCGTCATGGACGATGGTCCCGTAGGAACGGGTCATACAGGTCCAGTTGACGGGGTTGGGTTCGCAGTCCCTCAGGACAGCGGTACTCGTGCGGTTCGGCGTCGGACACGAATAGCTCACCTTGCCTGACGCCACTACCTCCCACGCCCCGGGGCCGGGGTAGTACCGCAGAAGGTCCGTTTCCGTCCGGCAGGTCTCCGGCGTAGTGGGCTTGCAGATGCTCATGCAACCGACGCCGGTGACCGTGGTTCCGCTGTGGTTGGGCTTGACCGCGTTGATATCGCAGGTGATCCGGTGGTCGGGCCGGAGATCTCCCGCCTCGACTGAACCCGACCCGTACGGCCCGGCTCACTGTTCGTCCTTCAGCAGCCTTTTCTTGGCCAACGGGTACGCGAGGAGGTATCCCGCGGCCGCACAGGCGGCGGTGCCCGCGGCCCACCAGAGAGTGGATCGTGGGGCGGGCTGCGCGAAGAAGCGCATCAGGGAAGCGGTGACGAGGCCCGCTAAGGCAGCCGCGAGCAGGCACGACATCAGATAGGCGCGCCGGGTCCTGACGCTGCTCGGAAGAAACTGGGGAAGAAACTCGGCCAGCACCATCACGTGAACCACTCCTCTTCCTGCCGGTGCCTCGGTAGGGCCGCTGCCGGGGATGGCTTCGGCCCGGCACCGGGCGTTCCGGAAACGACAAGATCCTCGACCGGGCCGCCCAGTGCGCTACCCGAGTTGCACGATTACCCGACGAATAATCAGTAAGGGTTAAATCCCCGCATGACCCCTATATGACTTTGGCACGATGCGCTGTCATATCCGTGCCAGATCGCCCCACTCGTCTCGTCGCACCCATCATGGGAAGGCAGGAACATGGGCAGATTCAGGTACGGAACCTCGGCGTCGGCCATCGTGCTGGCCGCCTCGGGATTGCTCGCGGTCGCGGGAGGAACGGCTCACGCGGAAGCGGCTCAGGACACCATCACCATGCTGAAGCAGGAGAAGTCCCAGTGGTGCTGGGTCGCCTCCGGGCTGACCATCGCCAAGTACCAGGGCTACGGCTCCACGCAGACGGACTTCTGCAGCCGGGCCCAGCCCTACTACGGCTGCAACAACCAGCCCGCCACGCTCGACGACATGGCCAGGGGCTGGGGCAGCCTCGGCCTGGCCCACACCGGCTCGGGGCTGAACAGCGCGGCCACGTTCAACCAGGTGTACACCGACGTCAAGGCGGCCCGGCCGATCGGGGCCCGCATCGGGTGGACGTCCGGCGGGGGCCACATGAACGTGGTCTACGGCTTCGACACGTCGAACAACACCATCGCCGTGGCCGACCCGTGGCCGGACACCGCCACGTACACGTGGTGGAACTACAACGACTACGTGAGCAACAGCTCGTCCAAGTGGACCCACTCCCGCATCGGCATCTCCCGCTAAGGCAGGCGACATGCGCGACACCAGCGGTACCAGAACGTCCAGCAAGCGGGCGGGCTCTCGCTCCTCCCGCCTGTCCATCGTCCTCGCACTGAGCGCATCCGCACTGCTGTCCGTCGTCGGCCCGGCCCACGCGGCCCCGGCCAAGGACCCGCTCCCGGCGGACATCCCGGACTACCAGGCCGCCCTCGACGCGGTGAAGTCCCCGGCCGTCCGCAACGCCGTCTGTCGTTTTCTGCGCACTCCGGTGCCCAGTGGCGTCGGCGGGCCGGTGCAGGCGATCCCCGAGACGGCCGAGCCGTGCCAGGGCCTCCCGGCCTTCACGATCAAGGACCCGTTGGCGCTGAACGAGATCACCCCCGGGTTCGTCGCGGGCACGTCCCAGCCGCTGCCCACCGAGGCGGTCAAGCTGACGCAACTGGTCTCCTCGCTGAGCGCCACCGTCAACGGCCGCAACGCCACCGTCATGCTCGCCCCCACCCAGGGCGGCGGCTGGCACCTGGCGGCCGTGCGCGACGGTGACACCGACGCCTCGTACGCCGCCAAGGCCACCGTGGGCACGCTGGTCTTCACCGAGCCGCAGATCCGCGGCTGGTACCAGCTCAAGCTCACCACCGTCGAGCCGCTCAACGAGCAGGCCCGGCAGGGGCTGGGCGGCCAGGCGTCGGTGTCGCTCAGCGACTACCAGAAGCTGGTCAAGGCCCGCTACGCCGACAAGCAGGCCGGCTCGGAGTACGACACCAAGGGGTACTCCAGCGGCTACAGCCCCCAGCACAAGGAGGACGACGCCTCCTTCTCCGCCCCGCTCCTCGCCGGTGGTTCCGGCGCGGCGCTCGCCCTCGTGGGCGGGGCCGCCGCGCTCCGCCGAAGCCGACGCCGACGCCTGCGCGACGCAAGCACCGGCTGAGCCCGACCCCGTACGGCCCCCGCTCCGCCCCGGCAGCCGGCTTGGGCGGAGCAGGGGCCGTGCCCGGCCGGTCATGCCGGGCAGCTCGCCGGCCACCCGTTCGGCGTCACCTGCCCGCTTTCCCGGGATCCCCGCCCGGAGGAACGAGAACGATCTTTCCCTTTACCCGCCCGCTTTCGATCAGACGGTGAGCCTCGGCCACCTCCGTCAGCGGCAGGCTGCGTTCGACGTGCACCCGGAGCCGTCCCTGCTCGATGAGGGCGTTGAGCTTCTCCAACGAGGCATAGTCGGGCTCGACGCCGAGGGCGGCGAAGCGCACCCCTCGCTCCGCCAGGCCCGGGACGGCCGCCGCGCGGGTGGCGCTCACCAGGATCCCGCCGGGGCGCAGCACCTCCACCGCGCGCGCCGCGTCGTCACCTGCGACCAAGTCGAAGAGCACGTCGACGTCCCGTACCGCCGTGGCGACGTCCGTCGTGGTGTAGTCGACGACGTCGTCCGCGCCGAAACCACGCACGAACGCGTGTTTCTCCGCCCGCGCGGTGCCGATGACGTACGCCCCGAGCGCCTTGGCGATCTGTACGGCCAGGTGGCCCGTCCCGCCGGCCGCCCCGAGGATCAGCACCCGCTGCCCGCTCGACACCCGGGCCGTGTCCCCCAGGCCCTGCCAGGCGGTGAGCGCCGCCATCGGCAGCGCCGCGGCCTCGGCGTGTGTGAGGGCGGCGGGTTTGCGGGCCAGATGGCGGGGTGGGGCGGTGACGTACTCGGCGTAGCCGCCGCCGCGCCACGGGAAGTGCACCATCCCGTACACCGTGTCGCCCGGCGCGAAGCGGGTGACGCCGGGCGTCACCGCCTCGACCACCCCCGACACGTCCCAGCCGGGAACGAACGGCAGGCTTGCCCAAGGGACTGTGCCCGCCCGGAACTTCGCGTCCACCGGGTTCACGCCGGCTGCTTGGACCCGCACCAGCACCTCGGTGGCCACCGGCTCCGGACGCTCCACCTCCGCCACGCGCAGCTCCTCGGGACCACCGAAGGCAAGCTGACGGACGGCGCGCATGAGCACACCCATGACGTACCCCTCTTACTGATCGTCCAGCTGATCTCTCACGGTCGCCGCGCGGCACACACCAGCCTGCGCCAGGCACTGACTCTTGAGAAGAAGGCACCCTCCTGATATCCAGGTTCCCTATGGATACCTGCGATGACCTGCGGCAATACGGTGGTGCCGACGCCTACTTCCAGGCCTGTCCGTCCCGCCCGGTGCTGTCACTGCTCACCAGCAAATGGGCCCTGCTCACCGTGGGTGCCCTGCAACAGGGGCCGCTGCGCTTCAACGCGCTGCGCCGCAGCCTGGATGGCGTCACGCAAAAGATGCTCACGCAGGCACTGCGCACCCTGGAGCGCGACGGCCTGGTCACCCGCACCGTCTACCCGACGATCCCGCCCAAGGTCGTATACGAACTCACCGAGCTCGGTCACAGCCTCACCGGCCTGCTGACGGCGATTCAGGGCTGGTCCGAGGAACACCAGCACGAGGTACTCGCCGCCCGCCGGAGCTATGACCGGCGGGCGGCAGTCGAGGTGGAGCCGGTGCGACAGGCCGACGCCCCGGACACTGCCTAGGCCGGGGGTCCGGGGGCGGCCAGTGCTGCGGCGGTCTGTGTGGTGATGGGTGCGCAGGCGCGCTGGTGCGTGATCAGGCGCCGGGAGAAGGGGGTCTCACACGCTCTCGGCCCCCGGGCCTGTCGCATAGGCCAAGGGCGGCGCGATCGCCCGCGCGTCCGCCTGCTCCTCCACCCACAGCCCGATGAACAGCGCCGCGGTCGCCTCCAGCAGTCCGGCGCGTTCCAATCCGCCCCCGGCCACCGGCGCACAGCCCACGTCCCGCACCAGTTCGTACACCGACGCGACTGCCGTCTCGTCGTCCCCGCAGACCGGGACCATGAGGGGCTGACCGTCGAAGACCGGTGGGGTCATGCGCCACACGTCCTCGTGGCAGAGGTTGAACGCCTTGATGACCCGCGCACCCGGTGCCGCCACGGCAAGGCGGGCCGCCGCCGAGGGGCCGTCTTCCGTCAGCAGCCTGAAGCCGGGGCCGACCGGATTGGCACAGTCGAGCAGGACCTTCCCGCTCAGCGTCGCCTGTACCTCCCTGACGACGTCCGCCCCGGCGCCATAGGGCAGCGCGACCAGCACCACCTCGCCGAAGTCCGCCGCCGCGTGCAGACTCCCGTGCCCCGCGCCGCCGCCGATGCGCGTCGCGAGCCGCTGGGCCTTCCGCTCGTCCCGGCCTCCGACGAACACCTCGTGCCCGGCCCGCACCCAGTGCGTGGCCAGTGCGTCCGCCATGTTCCCCGTGCCCAGCACGCCGATCTTCATTGATCCCGCCCCTCTCCTCGCTTGTTGCCACCGCTTCCCGGGCGACATGGCGACACTAGGAAAACCGTCAGGCACCATTCGGTACGTGACGACCGACGCCTACCTCGCCGACTGCCGCGCCCGCCTCGCTTTCGACCTGCTTTCCAACACCTGGAACCCCGTGCTGATCTGGGTCCTGCGGGACGGTCCCAGGCGCCCCGGCGAACTTCGCGAGCGCATCGGCGGCATCAGCCCCAAGGTCCTGACCGAGACGCTGCGGCGGCTGGAGTTCAACGGTCTGGTGGAACGGCATGCCCATGCCGAAGCGCCGCCCCGCGTCGAGTACGAACTCACCGCATTGGGACGCACGTTGCTCGGGCCGATCGACGCGTTCGGTGCCTGGGCCTTCGAGCACGGTGATGAGGTCATGGCCGCGCAGGACCGGAACGGCGGGTGACTCCGCCGGGCCCCGGAACGGGGGGCGTGGCCGTGCTGGAGGCCCTGCGCAAGGCCGGGGACGACCAGGTGAATTGACCCGTTCGATCAGAGACGCCCGGAACCTCCCGTTGATCGGAAAACCCGACGACAGCACAGACCACAGCCCGTACCGTGCGGAGGATGACTGACCTGCTGCGGCTGACCGCGAGCCCGACCGAGGCCGAGATCGACGCGTGGCACGCCGTCGTCACCGACGCGCACGCGCGCGACCTGCCCGCCGCGGTGCCCGCGCCCGACCGGGTGGAGACGGCGGGCGCGCTGCGCGTACCGGCCGCGAGCAGCCGGTATGTGCGGCTGGCCGTGCCCATGCCGGACGGCGACGGATACGCCGGCGTCGCCTCGCTGCGGCTGTTCGACGACGAGGAGAACCGGGCGACGGCCTGGATCGACCGGCTCGTCGTACGGCCGGAACAGCGGCGGCGCGGGATCGGTGCGAGATTGTGGCGGGAGTTGCGGGAGGTGCTCGCCGAGGAGAAGCGGACCTCCGTGAGCCTGGAGATCGAACTCGGCGGGGAAGGCGAACAGTTCGCGGTCGCGCACGGCGCCACCTGCGCGCTGCCGCTCGTCATGTACGTGCTGCGCATCACCGAGGAGACCGCCGAGCCGCCGCGGCTCCCCGACGGCTATCGGTTCGTGCACTGGAACGGCGTCGTGCCCGACGAGCACGCCGAGCCGTTCGCGGTCGCGCACGGCGCCATGGCCGACAGCCCCATGGGTGACGTGGACGAGAAGCCGTTCCAGTGGGACGCCGACCGCATCCGTGCCGCGCAGAACGCCGTCGTCGAGCGCGGCGGGGTGATGCTCACGGTCGTCGCGGTCGCGCCCGACGGGACGCACGCGGGCTATTCGGAGCTGGTGCAGCGCGCGCCCGGTGACGTACGGGCCCTGCAGTACGACACCGCCGTGGCCCCCGCCTACCGGGGGCTCGGGCTCGGGCGGGCGGTCAAGCTGCGGATGCTGGAGCTGCTGGCCGAGGAGGGGCTGCCGGTGCGTGAGATCGCCACCACCGTCGCCGACGACAACGGCCCGATGCGGGCCGTGAACAAGCTGCTCGGCTACCGCCCCGAGCGGTCGATCGGGATCTACCAGGTGCGACTGCCGTCCGCGTAGGCCTGCACGGCGGAGGCATGGGCCCGTCCACGGAGGCGTGCGGGAAAATGGGGTGTACAGCCCAGACACCCCGAGGGAAGAGAGTTCCGTGGCCAAGCGCGACAAGCGGCAGCGGGAGCTGCCGGAGGAGGCCCGGCTGCGGGAGGCCGTGGAGGAGGCCCTGCGCGGCCTGCGCGCCCAGGCACCGGAGGACCTCGACGACGCGCTGTACGCCGCCGCCTCGGCGCTGAGCGCCGCCCCGGCCGGCTGGGAGGCCGTGAGCCGGTCCGTGCTGCGGGTCGCCGGGGCGACCGTACGGCGTGCCTGGGAGTACGGCTGGCAGCCCGCCGACGTCCTGCGGCTCGTGCGGCGGGAGCTGACCGCCGCCGAGGTGCGGTTCGCGGTGGACGCCATCGCGGCCGAGGCGCGGCGGTACGCGCCGGACACGATCGGCGCGCGCTGGGCCGCGCAGCTGGCGGACGCGGATGCCCGCGTGTGGTGGGAGGCGGACGACGCCTTCCTGAAGGGCTTCGCGGGGCGCGAGCGGCTGAGCCGGTTCGAGACGACGGCGTGCGCGCTCGGGACACTGCGGCTGATCGGCACGCTGCCGAAGATCGGAGCAGCCGGCCCGTTGCCGGGTGCCGTGCACGGGACGGGCACCGCGCACGCGACGGCTGTGGGGCGCGCGGAAGCCCGGACCGGCGCCATCGCGCCCCGGATGCTCGCCCGGGTCCGGGCCCTGCTGGCCAAGGCGGAGTCCACGGAGTTCGCCGAGGAGGCCGAGGCGCTGTCGGCGAAGGCCCAGGAGCTCATGGCGCAGCACTCCATCGACGAGGCGCTGGTCGCCGCCCACTCCACGGAACCGGTCGACGGGCCCACTGCCTGCCGGATCGGCGTCGAGGGGCCGTACGAGTCCGCGAAGGCGCTGCTCCTGGACGCGGTCGCCGCCGCCAACCACTGCCGGGCGGTGTGGTCGAGCGACTACGACTTCTCCACGGTCGTCGGTTTCGAGGCCGACCTGGAGCTGGTGGAGCTGATGTACACCTCGCTGCTGGTGCAGGCCACCGCCGCGATGCGCCGGGCCGGCGACGCCCACCACGCCCGCTCCCGCCGCACCCGCGACTTCCGTCAGTCCTTCCTCATCGCCTACGCGGCCCGCATCCGCGACCGGCTGTCGGACGCGGCGCGCGACGTCGCGGCGGAGGCCGAGCGGGAGGACCGGGAGGTGCTGCCGGTGCTGGCGGCGCGCGAGGTGGCGGTCGGCGAGACCGCCGAGCGGCTCTTCCCGACGACGACGGCGCACCGCCTCAAGGGACGCGACGCGGAGGGGTGGGCGCGCGGCGAGGAGGCGGCGGACGCGGCGGTGCTGAGGGGTAGGAAGTAGTGCGCGGGCGGCGTCAGGCTGCCAGGCGGGGTTCGCCACGGAAGACCTGGCGGGTGTGCCAGGCTATGTGCTCCGGGTCTACCGGATCGCTGCCCGGCTGGGGTCCCATGAGCGGTTGACCGGACAGGTCGTGGACCTGTCCGCGCGCGGCGCGACCGTGGCCGACGAACTCCTGGGAGACCATGATCCGGCGCTGTTCGCTCAAACCCAGCACCCCTTGGTCGAACAGCTTGTGGTGGAGCGAGCAGAGGCAGAGGCCGTTGGCCAGGTGATCCGGCCCGTCGAACGCCCACCACCGCACGTGCGCGGCCTCCAGCCCGACCGGAGTGTGCCCGATCGACCCGCTGAAGCCGCAGAAGGCGCAACGGTATTCGTAGGCCACGAGCACCTTGGCGCGCAGTTCGGCGTTACGGCGCCGGGTCTCCTTGGCGGCCTCGCCGAGGAGTACGACCGTTCCGTCGGCCGTCTCGAGGTCGAGCCCGACGGCGGCGGTGATGTCCGGGTGCAGGGACGGCGGGAAGTGGCTGTCCAGGAGCAGGTGCGCGAGGCGTCCGAGCAGGGCGGGCTCCGACGACAGAGCCGCTCGCAGGCCGGGCGCCAGCCGCCCCGCCGCACCGCTCGACCGGAGCTTGCCCACGGCGGCCCCAGGGCTTCCGGAGCCCGTGTCGGTACGGACCTCCCAGACGCCGTCACTCGTCAGGTGGTGGAACGGATACGCCGCGCTCGTCTTCCGGTTGGGCCCGAAGTCCTCCAGCAGCCGGGCCAGATCGCCCTCCACGGACGTGAAACGGAGAGCGGCGTCGGCGTCCTGCTGAAACCGCCCCAGCGCATACAGCATCAACAACGGCTTGTGCGGAGCACGCACCCCGTTCTGCGACCACTGCCGCAGATTCCTCACCCGCTCCATCCAGTCCATCCCGTGGACTGTAGTCATGGCGCACGACGTCCGCCCCGCTAGGGTCTGCGCATGAGCGCCGTCATAGCCGCCATGCTCACCGCCGTGGTGGGGGTGCTGGGCACCCTCTTCGCACCGCTGGTCACCCATCGGGTGACCGCGCGGCAGCGTGCCGAGGAAGCGCGGGCGGAGGAGTCGCGGCGGCGCTTCGAGGAGCGCCGGGCCGCGTACACGGCGATGAACCGGGCGACGGGGCAGTTCCACACCCTCCTCAAGGACGCCCTGCACCGCATCCGGGACGGTGTCTACACCGACCAGGAGCGCGCGCAGCTCGAAGAGGCCCGGCTCGATCACCGCGATCGTTATGCCGAGGCGCAAATGATCGTTCCGGAGGCGGTGTTGGACGCGTCCCGCCATCTGAACAAGGTCCTCTCCGCGAGCGACGCCGCCGTGAAGCGGATCGACCGGGGGCGGGCCCGTGACGGCGAGGACACCCGGCAGGTCCTGCTCGACCTCAAGGAGGCGGAACCCCGGCTGTCCGCCATGCGGCGTCTCATGCGTGAGGACCTGGGCGTCATGGACTGACGGCGTATCGGGCTGCCGTTCGGCTTGCTCCACGGGTAAGTTGAGCCGCCTGGGACTCCGCGCGGGCGGAACGGGGGAGGTCGCGTCATGGACGCTCTGCTGGTGGCCGGTCAGGTAGCGCCGTACGTCACGGCGGCGGTCGGTGCGTACGGGACGGCCGTGGTGACGCGTGTGAATGATGCCGGAGCCGACGCGACCGTGTCGCTCGGGCAGCGGATCCTGCAGCGCGTCTGGCGGCGGGAGGAGAGCCGCGAGGACATCGAGGGCGCGGTCGACGCGCTCGCCGCCGCGCCCGAGGACGAGGATCTCCAGGCCCTGCTGCGGGCGCAGCTCAAGCGGGCGTTGCTGGCGGACCCCGAACTCACCGCCGAACTGGCGCGGTTGCTGCCGCCCGCCGGGCCGGCGTTCACCGCCTCCGGTGCCGGCGCCGTCGCCGTGCAGCACAACTCCGGCATCATCAGCACCGGAAGCGACGCCACCATCCAGCGATGACGAGCCAGCATCAGATGCCGGCGGAGGCGTCCGGGCCCGGCGCGGTGGCCGTCGGCAGCAACCAGGGCATCATCAGCACCGGCGACGCGGCCACGATCCTGCACCTTCCGGCCCAGGCGCTCAGAGCACCCGCCGACGTGCCGGCGCCGCCCGGATTGAACAATCTGCCCGCACCGCGCAGCGCCGTCTTCGTCGGCCGCGACGAGGACCTGGCACGGCTCGGCGCCGCGATGGACGGCGGGGGAGCCCCGACCGTCGTGCACGGTCTCGGCGGCATGGGCAAGAGCACGCTCGCCCTGCACTACGCCCATCGCCACCGCGACCGCTACAACCCCGTCTGGTGGGTGCCCGCCGAAACCCCCGACGGCATCGCCCTCGCGCTCACCTCCCTCGCCGCGCACCTCGACCCGTACGCGGGCCTCACCGCTTCGGCGAGTGCCGAAGGAGCCGCGTGGGCCACCGCATGGCTCCAGTCGCACGAGGGCTGGCTGCTCGTCCTCGACAACGCCGAGACCTCCGACGATCTGGCCCCGCTGATCGGCCCCCTCACGACGGGGCAGCATCTGATCACCAGCCGGCGCGCCACCGGCTGGCACCACCTCGCCCAGCCCCTGGGCCTGCGCACCCTGGACCCCGACGCCTCGACGGATCTGCTCATGCGCATCATCGGCGAGCCGGGCGAGCCCGACGACGGTCCCGCCTTGGCGGAGCTGGCAGCCGAACTCGGCCACCTCCCCCTCGCGCTGACCCAGGCCGCCGCGTACATCCAGCACACCGCCATCACCCCGGCCTCGTACCTGGCGCGGCTGCGCCGCCATCCGGCACGGATGTTCGCCGCGTCCGCCACGGACAACCACGAGCGCACCATCGCCCGTGTCTGGCAGCTGACCTTGCAGGCCATCGCCGCCCGGACCCCGCTCGCGGTCGATATCCTGCGGACCTTCGCCTGGCTCGGCCCCGACGACGTGCCGCGCGAGTCGGCCGAGGCCCTCGACGACGATCCGATCGCCGTCGACGAGGCCCTGGCGCTGCTGCACGCGTACAGCATGATCACGCTCACCCCTCGGACCTTCACCGTCCACCGCCTCGTCCAGGCCGTGGCCCGCACCGCCGACCCCGCGGACCCCCACCGCGCCGAGGGGACGATCGAGGAGGCCCGCCGCCGGGCGATCGGTCTGCTCGTCGCGGCGCTCCCGGGGGACCCGCTGTTCAACGTGGCCGGCCGACCGCGCTGGCGGGCACTGCTCCCGCACGTCGAAGCCCTCGCCGACCATGTCCCGCCCGCGCGGGACGACGAGGAGACCGCTGCCATCTGGCTCCTGACCTCGGCGTTCCTGCAGAGCGAAGTCCGACTCGACCGGGCCGTCGACTTCGCCGAGCGTTCCATGGCGGCCTCACAGCGGCTGTACGGCCCGGACGCCCCGCACACGCTCAGCTCGCGCAGCATCCTCGCCAGCGCGTACCGCGAGGCCGGCGACCTGGCGAGGGCCGTCCCGCTGCTCGTGCACGTCCTGACCGCCCGAGAACGCCTCCTGGGCCCCACCCACCCCCATACGTCCCTGGCCCACGAACTCCTGACCAACGCCCGCAGGGACGCGGCGCAGTAGTGCTGCCGTCGCCCCGGACGCCGGCGCCGGCTCGGGGCGACGGCTCCGGCGGCAAACGACACTCGGGCGGGAGCCCGTCAGCTGTCGGCCTGGCCCACGCCAACCGGGCAGCTCACGCCCGTGCCGCCGATGCCGCAGTAGCCCGCCGGGTTCTTGTCGAGGTACTGCTGGTGGTGCGGCTCCGCCGCGTAGAAGGGGCCCGCCGGGAGGATCTCGGTGGTGATGTCGCCGTAGCCGGAGGCGCGCAGGACCGACTGGTAGGCCGTGCGGGAGGCCTCGGCCTCGGCCTGTTGGGCGGGGGAGTGGGTGTAGATCGCCGAGCGGTACTGGGTGCCGGTGTCGTTGCCTTGGCGGAAGCCCTGGGTGGGGTCGTGGGACTCCCAGAAGAGCTTGAGGAGCGACGGGTACGACACCGCCGAGGGGTCGAAGACGACGCGGACCGCCTCGGTGTGGCCGGTCAGGCCGCTGCACACCTCCTCGTAGGCAGGGTTCGGGGTGTGGCCGCCCTGGTAGCCGACCAGGGTCGTCCAGACGCCGGGGGTCTGCCAGAACTTGCGCTCGGCGCCCCAGAAGCAGCCCAGGCCGAAGTCCGCCACGGCCAGGCCCTCGGGGTACGGGCCCGCCAGGGGGTTGCCGAGGACGGTGTGGCGGTCGGGGAGGGCGAATTCCGGTTCCGGGCGGCCCTTGAGTGCTTCGTCGGGGGACGGCAGACGGGTTTCGCGGCGGTGGAACAGCATCTCGGCTCCAAGCGGTGATGAGGGCGGCGTCCGTAGAACGTGCGGGGGCCGGAACGCATTCCGGCCCCCGCGTGCTTCAGCCCCTTGCTCCGCCCTGGGCCTCCCAGCCCGCCACGGCCAGCGCACGGTACGTCGCGTACGCCCCGACCGGGTCCGACTCGTACGTCCACGGCACCGCCCCGATGTGGCCGTCGACCTTGCGCAGCTGGTCCATCGCCTCCTGGAAGCGCTCGGCGCGCACCAGGAACCACACCAGCAGGTGCCGTACGTGCGGCAGCACCGGGTGGTCGGCCGGCGCGTGCGCCACCGCGAAGCGCGCGGCCTCGATCGCCTGCGAGACGACCGCGCTCTGGTAGAGCCCGCGCACCAGGTTCACGTCCGACAGATGGTCGTACACGGCGAACAGCGGCAGCGCGGGCAGCAGGCTGCCCGCCGGGGCCGCGCCCGCCGCGCGCTGCGCGAAGGCGTCCGCGCGGTCCTGCGAGCCGTGCCACTTCGCGCTCCAGTAGCGCAGGGCCGCCAGATGCGCCCCCATGTGCCCCGGTGCGCGGGCCACGACGGTCTCCCAGACGGACTGGAACTCCGCCTCGCTCGAACCCAGACCCCGCTCGACGCCCAGCCGGACGATGTACGGGACGGCGTCGCCGGGGGCCAGCAGGGCCGCCTCCGCGCAGACCGAGCGGGCCTCCTCCAGGATCATGCGGTAGTCCTGCGAGGACGGGTCGCGCAGCGCCTGCTGGACCAGGAACTCGGCCTGCACGGCCGCGCCGCCCGCGTCCTTGGGCGCCACGACCCGCCAGTGCCGCAGCCACATCCCGCCGGTGCCGGGCGCCTCGGCCAGCTCCTGGACCGCCGCACCGGCCAGGGTCTGCACCCGCTGCCAGCGCAGCTCGGCGGCGGTGGTGGCGTCGGTGCGGGCCAGCAGCTCGGAGGCGGGCTTCCAGTCCTGGGTGCGGCGCGCCTCCGTGACGGCCGCGAGCAGCTCCGGGTCCGGGCCGGGCAGCCGTACGTCGAGCTGTTCGACGGGGACGAAGCCGTACGCACCGGCCGGATCGACGGCGACCTGGTGGCCCCGTACGGCGTCCTGCCCGGCGCGGCGGCGCCGCATCGCGGGCACCACCAGGACCCCGCAGATCAATACGAGGGCGAGCAGGATGAACAGAAACTCCATGAGGTGTCCTGAGAGCAGAGAACGTGGGCCGACGATGGGACAACGCGGGGAACCGGCGGATCGTTCATCCGCCGGTTACAAGTGAACAGGAGTGTTTCGGTGAACCTGGTACTACCCTCGGTTCAATGAGCGACCAGCATTCCTTCGAAACCCTCGCCATCCACGCCGGACAGGAGCCGGATCCCCTGACGGGAGCCGTCGTCCCGCCCATTTACCAAGTCTCCACCTACAAGCAGGACGGCGTCGGCGGCCTGCGTGGTGGTTATGAGTACAGCCGTAGCGGCAACCCCACGCGCACCGCGCTGGAGGAGAACCTGGCGGCGCTCGAGGGCGGCACCCGCGGCCTCGCCTTCGCGTCGGGCCTGGCGGCCGAGGACTGCCTGCTGCGCACGCTGCTCTCGCCCGGCGACCACGTCGTCATCCCGAACGACGCCTATGGCGGAACGTTCCGGCTGTTCGCGAAGGTCGTCAGCCGCTGGGGCGTCGAGTGGTCGGTCGCCGACACCTCCAGCCCGGACGCCGTACGCGCCGCCATCCGGCCGGAGACGAAGGCCGTGTGGGTCGAGACCCCCTCGAACCCGCTGCTCGGCATCACCGACATCGCGGCCATCGCCACCGTCGCCCACGAGGCCGGCGCGAAGCTGGTCGTGGACAACACCTTCGCCAGCCCCTACCTCCAGCAGCCGCTGGCCCTGGGCGCGGACGTCGTGGTCCACTCCACCACCAAGTACATGGGCGGTCACTCCGACGTCGTCGGCGGCGCGCTGATCACCGCCGACGCCGGTCTCGGCGAGGAGCTGGCCTACCACCAGAACGCGATGGGTGCCGTCGCCGGCCCGTTCGACTCCTGGCTGACGATGCGCGGCATCAAGACCCTGGCCGTGCGCATGGACCGCCACACCGCCAACGCCGAGCGCGTGGTGGAGCTGCTGATCGCGCACCCGAAGGTGACGCAGGTCTACTACCCGGGTCTGCCCGAGCACCCGCTGCACGAGGTCGCGGCCAAGCAGATGCGCGCGTTCGGCGGCATGGTGTCCTTCCGCGTCGCGGGCGGCGAGGAGGCGGCGGTCGAGGTCTGCAACCGCACCAAGCTGTTCACCCTCGGTGAATCCCTGGGCGGCGTCGAGTCGCTGATCGAGCACCCGGGCCGGATGACGCACGCCTCGGTGGCCGGTTCCGCGCTGGAGGTCCCGGCGGACCTGGTGCGGGCCTCGGTCGGCATCGAGTCGGCGGACGACCTGCTCGCCGACCTCACCCAGGCCCTGGGCTAGTCGCCCACAGCCGGTCGAGTCGTACGCCACGGGGCCCGTCACGGGTCCCGCGGCGGCGCCGACCAGGGCTGTTCGATCGCGGCCCAGACCCAGAAGGCCACGACCGCGATCAGCAGCAGCGCCCACGTCACGACTCCTACGGCCCGGCGGGTGCGCAGGATCCGCCGGCCCCGGGCAGCGGCCCGTGCGGCCAGCCCCGGCGGGACCTGCGGGTGCGCAGGGCCCATCATCCGCCGGACCTCGTCCTCCTTGCGGTCCTGCGCGCTCACGGCGCGGCCCGGTACGGGGTCGCGGTAGGGCGGGAGCGCAGGGCGCTGACCGCACGCGTGCAGATGACCCGCACGCGCTCCACGGACATTCCGAGGGCGGCCGCGGTCTGTTCCTCGGGGACGCCTTCGTGGAGCCGTAGGACGAGCACCAGGCGCTCCCGTGGGGAGAGCCGGTCCAGGACGCCGCCCCGGGGGCGGCGGTAGCGCCGGGCGGACCGCGCGAAGCGGGCCGCCAGCTCCTGGCGGGTGCGGGCGTACGGATCCTCGCCGCGCAGCCGTTCCCAGTCGGCGTACGTACGGGCCAGGGCCGCCGTCAGCAGGCGCTCGGCGGCCTCGCTGCCAGGGTCGCCGTCGGCGCCGTCACCGCTGCCGACGGCACGGCCGGGCTCACCGGTCAGCAGGAGCGCGGCGTGCAGCAGCCGGCCGCCCGCGCCCGCGACGAACAACTCGAACTCCTGGGCGCGACGGCGCTCCCTGGCCGCACGCCGTTCGTTCACCGGGGCCTCCGTGGCACGTGCCCGTACGGGCACGTGCCCTCAAGGACACGGCAGCAACCCGCGCCGGGTCAAGAGGTCGGCGGCACCGGGGGAAGCGCGGTGTGCAGGTCGGACAGGGCCACGTTGAAGCGGGTGAGGAGGGTGCAGAAGGAGTCCCGCTCCGCTTCGGTCCACCCCTCGGTCACCAGCGCCATCAGCTCGCGCCGGGAGGCGCGCACCTCCTCCAGGCGGGCCTTGCCGCGCGGGGAGAGCTGCAGGACGACGGCCCGGCCGTCCTCGGGGTGCGAGGTGCGCTTGACCAGGCCGGTGTCGACGAGCGGCGCCACCTGGCGGGTCACGGTCGAGGAGTCGATACCCATGCCCGCGGCGAGCGCCTTGACGCCCATCGGGCCTTCCTGGTCGAGACGGTTGAGCAGGAGGTAGGCGGCGCGGTCCATCGAGTTGCGGACCTGGCCTACGCCACCGAGCCGGGTCTGTTCGGCGCGGCGGGCGAAGACGGCCACCTGGTGCTGGAGGGTGTCGAGGACACCGGGTGCGAGGTCGGTCGTCATGTCCGGAGGGGTGGGCATGGCCTGGGACTCACTTCGTGCGGCGGGGACGGAAAAAGGGCGGGGAAAAGCTCGGAAAACGCTGCGGAATGGGGGACAGAGTACGCGGCCGGGCGGGCGGCCGTACTGGTGCTGCGCAAACCGGTCGGTTTGTGCGGCTCTGCGGCGGCCGGGACGGGGGCGAGCTGCGAGACTTGGCACCATGGCTGCACGAGTTGGTGACGAGGCGGGTACCTCTGCTCCGACGGCCGAGGCACCGGATTCGGTGCCTGAGGCGCCCAATTCGGTGCCTGGGGCGACTGTTTCGGTGCCTGGGGCGACTGTTGCGGCGGCCGGGCCGTCCGTGCCGACGCCAGGGACGTCCGTTCGGGCGGCCAGGTCTTCCGTTCCGGTGGCGGGGTCGCCCGGAAAGTCCGGTAGAGCGCCGGAAGGTGCTTCCGTCTCATCCGCCCCGTCCATCCTGACTCTTGACGATGTGCGCCATGCGCAGAAGACGCTGTCGGGGGTCTCCCGGGTCACCGCGCTGGAAGGCAGCCGCTATCTGTCCGGGCTGGTCGGCGCGCCCGTCCACCTCAAGTGCGAGAACCTCCAGCGCACCGGCTCCTTCAAGGTGCGCGGCGCGTACGTCCGGATCGCGGGCCTGACCGAGCGGGAGCGGGCGGCGGGCGTCGTCGCGGCCAGCGCGGGCAATCACGCGCAAGGCGTGGCGCTCGCGGCCTCCCTGCTGGGCGTGCGCTCCACGGTGTTCATGCCGGAGGGCGCGCCCCTGCCGAAGGTCGCCGCCACCCGCGACTACGGAGCGGAAGTCCGCCTGCACGGACAGATCGTGGACGACGCGATGCGGGCCGCCCAGGACTACGCGCGGGAGACCGGCGCGGTCCTGATCCACCCCTTCGACCACCCCGATGTCGTCGCGGGGCAGGGCACGGTGGGGCTGGAGATCCTGGAGCAGTGCCCCGAGGTGCGCACCATTGTGGTGGGCATCGGTGGCGGTGGGCTGGCGGCCGGGATCGCGGTGGCGGTCAAGGCCCTGCGGCCCGATGTGCGGATCGTCGGGGTGCAGGCGGAGGGCGCCGCCTCGTACCCGCCGTCGCTGGCCGCCGGGCATCCCGTGTCGCTACCGGCTCCGGTCACGATGGCGGACGGCATCAAGGTGGGGCGCCCGGGCGACGTCCCGTTCAAGATCGTCAACGACCTTGTGGACGAGGTCGTCACGGTCACGGAGGACGATCTCTCCAGCGCGCTGCTGCTCTGTCTGGAACGGGCGAAGCTCGTGGTGGAGCCCGCCGGGGCGAGCCCGGTGGCGGCGCTGCTTGCCACGCCCGACTCGTTCGAGGGGCCGGTCGTCGCGGTGTTGTCGGGCGGCAACGTGGACCCGCTGCTGATGCAGCGCATTCTGCGGCACGGCATGGCCGCGGCGGGCCGGTATCTGTCCCTGCGGCTGCGGTTGACGGACCGTCCGGGCGCGCTGGCCGCGCTCCTGGAGGTGCTGTCGGAGCTGGACGCGAACGTCCTCGACGTGAGCCATGTGCGCACCGATCCGCGGCTCCGGCTCACGGAGGCGGAGGTGGAGCTGCATCTGGAGACAAAGGGGCCGGAGCACTGTACTGAGGTGGGAGAAGCCCTGCGGAATGCGGGTTATCTCGTCATGTTGTGACAAGTGGGGTGGTTCATTCCCAAGGCGGTTCGGGCTCGGCGAACGTAAAATCCTGTAATACGTCACCCGAAACGGGGAGAACCTCCATGCCAGGCGCCATTTACGCCGAAGGCCTGGTCAAGACCTTCGGCGACGTCAGGGCTCTGGACGGCGTCGATCTCGACGTTCCGGAAGGAACCGTTCTAGGACTGCTGGGCCCCAACGGCGCCGGCAAGACCACCGCAGTGCGCGTACTCACCACCCTGATCAAACCCAACAGCGGACGGGCCGTCGTCGCGGGCATCGACGTCCTGAAGAACCCCACCGAGGTCCGCCGCCACATCGGTCTGTCCGGCCAATTCGCCGCTGTCGACGAATATTTGACGGGCCGCGAGAACCTTCAGATGGTCGGTCAGCTCTACCAGATGAGTGCCCGGGACGCGAAGGTGCGGGCCGGACAGCTGCTGGAGCGCTTCAATCTCGGCGACGCCGCCGACCGCACCGCCAAAACCTACTCCGGCGGCATGCGCCGCCGCCTCGACCTCGCGGCGGCCCTGGTCGTCAGCCCGCCCGTGATGTTCATGGACGAGCCGACCACCGGGCTCGACCCCCGCAACCGCCAGCAGTTGTGGGAGGTCATCCAGGAACTGGTCGCCGGCGGTACGACCCTGCTGCTGACCACGCAGTATCTGGAGGAAGCCGATCACCTCGCGCACGACATCGCGGTCGTCGACCACGGCCGGGTCATCGCGCGCGGCACATCCGATCAGCTCAAGGCCCGTACGGGCGGGGAGCGCGTCGAAGTCGTCGTGCACGAGCCCGGCGACATCTCCGTGGCCGACGGGATCCTGCGGTCCTTCGGCAAGGGCGGCTCCAAGATCGAGGAGCACACCCGCAAGGTCACCGTCCCGGTCTCGGGCGGCGCGAAGCTGCTCGCCGAGGTCATCCGCGAGCTGGACGGGCGGGGCATCGAGATCGACGACATCGGGCTCCGCCGCCCGACGCTGGACGACGTCTTCATCTCGCTCACCGGCCACGCGGCCGAGGCGGAGGAGGAACGGGAGAACGGCGGCGGGACGCGGGAAGGGGCGCAAGGGGCGTCCGAGGGAGCGCGGGACGGGAAGCGGGAGCGCCGTCGTCCGGGGACCGGAGGGGCGACGCGCGAGGACGAGGAGGCCGCCTCATGAGCACCATCGGCAACACCGCCCTCGGGACGGCGGCCCCCAGAGCGCGCGGCGGGGTCGTCCAGTCCGGGCGGGACTCCCTGGTCGTCGCCAAGCGCAATCTCATCCGCATGGCGCGCATCCCCGAAGTGGTCATCTTCGGGGTCATCCAGCCGATCATGTTCGTGGTGCTGTTCAGCTATGTGTTCGGCGGCTCGATCGCGGTGGGCGGCAGCACCGATCCCTCCACGTACCGGCAGTTCCTCATGGCGGGCATCTTCGCCCAGACCGTCACCTTCGCCACGGCGGGTGCGGGCGCCGGTATCGCCGACGACATGCACAAGGGGCTCATCGACCGCTTCCGGTCGCTGCCCATGGCGCGCGGTGCCGTCCTCACCGGCCGTACGCTCGCCGACCTCGTCCAGACCGCGCTGACGCTGGTGGTGCTGGCGATCGTCGCGGTGATCGTGGGGTGGCGCATCCACGAGGGCGTCCTCAAGGCGCTGGCGGGCTTCGCGCTGCTTCTGCTGCTCGGCTACGCCTTCTCCTGGATCGGCGCGCTGATCGGGCTGACGGTCCGGACCCCGGAGGCGGCCACCTCGGGCGGGCTGATCTGGCTCTTCCCGCTGACCTTCATCTCGAACGCCTTCGTGCCGTCCGACAACATGCCGACGGCGCTGCGCTACATCGCCGAGTGGAACCCCTTCAGCGCGACCGTGCAGGCCGCCCGGCAGCTCTTCGGCAATCTGCCTGAGGGCTATCCGGTGCCGGCGGCGTGGCCGATGCAGCACCCGGTGTGGGCGTCGCTGATCTGGTCGGTGGTGATCATCGCCGTCTTCCGCGCCCTGTCGGTCCGTAAATACCGCTCGGCGACGGCTTGAGCAGGAGAAGAACCCGAACGGGTGGACGGCGAAGAGCCCCGGACCTCGAATGAGGTCCGGGGCTCTTCGGTCACGCCCGGGGCCGGGCGCGCTCGGATCAGGCCTGGTAGGGCTTGGCCTCCAGGATGCGGACCTTGGCCTTCTTGCCGTTCGGCAGCTCGTACTCGGCGTCCTCGCCGATCTTCTTGCCGTTCACGCCGGTGCCCAGCGGGGACTGGGGGGAGTACGTCTCGATGTCCGAGCTGGCGTACTCGCGCGAGGCGAGCAGGAAGTCGAGCGTGTCGTCCGGGTCGCCGTCGAAGGCGATGGTCACGACCATGCCGGGGGCGACCACGCCGGTCGCGGCAGGAGCCTCGCCGACCTTCGCGGCCTCCAGCAGCTGCGTGAGCTGACGCACACGGAGCTCCTGCTTGCCCTGCTCCTCCTTGGCCGCGTGGTACCCGCCGTTCTCTCGCAGGTCACCCTCCTCGCGGGCCGCCGCGATCTTCATCGCGATCTCGGTGCGAGCGGGACCAGACAGGTACTCCAGCTCGGCCTTGAGCTGGTCGTACGCCTCCTGAGTCAGCCAGGTGACGTTGTCGCTGGTCTGGGTCACAGGTGCTCCTCGTCGGTACTGGGAATGCTTGGGGATACATCGCGATACAAATGAACGCCCTACTCAGAAGGGTGCGCCTTCAGAGGTGGGCGAAACCACGAGCCTAACAATTCCGCACGGGAAGGGGGAAGGAGCAAGCGGGCGATACTGCGCAAGAATCGCGTCAGTGCAGGTCAGCGCGGTGCGATCAGCCGTTTGAAACGACCGTGCAGCCTTCGAGTTTCGTCGCGGCGGCCCACTGGGTCGTACGGAGCGTGACCAGCTCGGTGAAATGGGTCTCGCGGCGGTCGAACCTGACGTCCTTCCGCCCGGTCTCGGAGCCGTCCCCGGCCAGCGAGCGCAGGGTGCAGACCGCGGTGGCGTTCTTCTCCTTGCGGACCTCCAGCACCGCCTGAACGGTGGTGTCCGACATCGACTTCGACCGTACGAGCTCACCACTGACGTCCGTCTTGGTGACGTAGTGCACGCCGAACCAGCCGACCATGCCGAGCAGCGCCGTGCCCAGCACCGCACCGACGATCTTCAGCTTGCGGTCCGCGCGCTCGTCCGCCGTACGGCCGTACCGACCCTCGGGCAGTCCGTCACGCACCGCAGCCATGATCTTTCCTCCTGGTCGGGGGCCGGTGGAAGGCCGGTAGTGGAAGCCGGAATGAATCGACCCCTGCTTCGGTCACTATAGGAGGCGTCTCCCGTGACCAGTGACTGAGGATCGAGCCTTGACTGAGCAGCTCCGACTGATGGCCGTTCACGCCCACCCCGACGACGAGTCGAGCAAGGGCGCGGCCACGATGGCCAAGTACGTGTCCGAGGGGGTGGACGTGCTGGTCGCCACCTGCACGGGTGGTGAGCGTGGCTCCATCCTGAACCCCAAGCTCCAAGGCGATGCCTACATCGAGGAGCACATCCACGAGGTCCGCGCCAAGGAGATGGCGGAGGCGCGCGACATCCTCGGCGTCAAGCAGGAGTGGCTGGGCTTCGTCGACTCCGGGCTGCCCGAGGGCGACCCGCTGCCGCCGCTGCCCGAGGGCTGCTTCGCGCTCCAGGACGTCGAGGAGGCGACCGGCGCGCTCGTGAAGCTGATCCGCGAGTTCAAGCCGCACGTGATCACCACGTACGACGAGAACGGCGGCTACCCGCACCCCGACCACATCATGACCCACAAGATCTCGATGCTGGCCTTCGAGACGGCCGGTGACCCGACCCGCTACCCCGAGGCCGGCGAGCCGTGGCAGCCGCTGAAGCTCTACTACAACCAGGGCTTCAACCGGCAGCGCACCCTGGCGCTCCACGAGGCGCTGCTGGCGCGCGGCATGGAGTCCCCGTACGGGGAGTGGCTGGAGCGGTGGCTCACGGCCGGTCGCGAGCGGACCCTGACCACCTTCGTCCCGTGCGGTGACTTCTTCGAGATCCGTGACAAGGCGCTGATCGCGCACGCCACGCAGATCGACCCGGACGGCGGCTGGTTCCGCGTGCCGCTGGACCTCCAGCGGGAGGTCTGGCCGACCGAGGAGTACGAGCTGGCGAAGTCCCGCGTCGGCACTTCCCTCCCCGAGGACGACCTCTTCGCGGGCATCCGCAACAATTGACCCCATGATGAGCGCGACCGCTTCCCTCGCCGCCACCCACCTGGTGCCGTTCGCCGCCGACGAGCTGGACAAGAACAAGGTCACTCCCGGTGTGCTCGGTTTCATCGTCTTCGCCCTCATCGGTGGCGCCGTATGGCTGCTGATGAAGAGCATGAACAAGCACATGAAGAAGGTGGACTTCGAGGAGACCCCGGCGAGCCCGGAGCAGGGTGGTACGGGCTCGGGCGGCAAGGCTGCCCGGACCACCACCACCGTGACCAAGGGCGCCGCGCCCAAGGGTGAGCCCGCCACCTGACCGGCCGGCTCGGCCACTCCGACCGGTGACGCCGGTCGCCCGACGGGCGACCGGCCGACCGGTGGGTGAGTTCGGCATGCCCGGACGACGCCTCGGTCCGCGCCCCGGCTCCTGGTCGCACAACCTGCCGCGGGTGGCTCAGGCCTCCCGCGGCAGCACCGCCATGACCTCGCGGGCCCGGCGGTTCGGCACCATGCCGAGCCGCCATGCCGGCCATCCCGTCTCCGGCGAGGCGCCTCTCTCCAGCATCACGGCGTACGCCTCCACGTAGTCCTCCAGAGCCGGGTCGCCCGCCCAGTCGGCGTCCCGCAGCTCGCGCAGGAGCGCGGCCAGCTCCTCCTCGGCCACCGCCGCCCCCACCACCGCGCCTCCCGGCGAGGCGTACGGCAGCAGCGTGCAGCGCAGGAACCGGGCCCAGCTCCCACCGCGCCGGTCGCCGTACTCCGCGAACAGCCGCGCCGCCTCCTCCAGCAGCGTCAGGGCCTGCACCGCGCGGCCATTGCCCGCGTCGATCACCGCCAGCTCCATGCAGGACCACGCCTCGCCGTGCGGGACGGCCAGCCGACGGAAGTCCGTCCGGGCGTCCTGCAGCAACTGCCGGGCGAATCCGCTGTTGCGCAGCCCACCCGTCTGCGCCGCCCGCTGATCACGGGTGACCCGCCCCGAGTGGTGCCGGGCGCAGGCCAGGCCGTAGCTGTCCCGCATCCGGTTGAACATCGTGCGCGCCCGCTCCAGGGCCCGCACTGCCGCCGCCTGGTCCCCGCACTCCTCCAGCGACTGGCCCAGGTAGTACAGCGACCAGGCCTCGCCGCGCGCGTCCTCGTTCTCCCGGTGGCGGGCCGTCGCCCGCCGCAGCTGATCCGCCGCCCGAGCCGGATCCCCGGCCACCAGGCGGGCCCGCGCCAGCTGGGTCAGGGCCCAGGCCTCACCGCGGCTGTCCCGCGTCCGCCCGTAGCTCTCCAGGGCCTCGCGGAGCTCGGCCTCCGCGCGCGTCACCTGGCCCATCCGCAGCCGCACCTGGCCGAGCTGGAAGTGCGCCCACGCCTGGCCGTGCACGCTCTCGCTCCGCCGGTGCAGCTCCAGTGCCTCGTTCAGCAGGTCGAGCGCCGGCGCTATCCGTGCCCGGTCCCGCTCGACCGCCGCCAGGGCGTGCATGGTCCAGGCCCGGTCCCCGCTCAGCTCCGGCGCGGACTGGAGCTCCAGCGCCTCCCGGAGCTTCACCGCCGCCTCCTGGAGATTGCCCTGATGCTGCAAGGTGACACCCAGGTCGCGCAGCGCCCGGGCGGCCCCCGCCGGATGCTGGGCGTCGAAGTACAGATCGACGACGGAGGACAGGGTCGTACGGGACTTGTCCAGCTCGCCCAGCTGCCGGGCGGCGACACCCGTGCGCCACTGCACCGAACGCGACAGCAGGCCCCGGTCCGTGGCCTGTGTCAGCTCACTCAGCTCACCCAGCCGGTAGAGATCGCCGCGCAGCAGGCAGTAGTCGCACAGGGCGCCCAGCAGATGCAGCACCGCCGCCTGGTCGACGCCCTCCGCGTGGCGCAGCGCCGCGGTGATGAAACTCGACTCGTCGTCCAGCCAGCGCAGTGCCGCGGCCAGTGAGGAGAAGCCGTGGCCCCCGGCGGCGCCCTGGGTGAACATGTCCGCCCGGGTCGAGGTCTTGCCGTCGACCATGCGGATCACCGTGTCGGCCAGCTCCGCGTAGCTGCGGATCAGCCGTTCCTGCGCCGCCGCCCGCTCGCCCGGCTCCTCCTCGTCGAGCAGCCGGACGTGGGCGAAGTCCCGGACGAGGTCGTGCATCCGGTACCGGTTGGCGCGTACGTTCTCGATCAGCCCGGCCCGGGCGAGTGCCGTCAGCTGATGGGCTGCCTCCTGCTCGTCCGTCCCCAGCAGCGCCGCCGCGGCGGCCGCCCCGAGCGAGGCCCGCCCCGCCAGCGCCAGCCGGCGCAGCAGCCGACGGGCGCTGTCCTCCTGGTCGGCGTAGCGCAGTCGCAAGGCCCGCTCCACCGGGTCGGTGGTGCTGTGCGCCTCCAGATCCGCCGCCAGCGACTGCGCGCTGCGTGATCCCAGCGAGGAGCCCGCCACGCGCAGGGCGAGCGGCAGTCCACCGCACAGCTCCCTCACCCGGGCCAGGGCCTTCTCGTCCTCCGGCCCGGCGCCCTCCAGGCCGGCGTCCTGCGACCCGGCGGCGACCGGACCGGCGTACTCCCCGGGCCCCTCGGGGCCTGTCGGGGCGGCGACCGGGGGAGATTCCTCGGCCGCCGAACGCAGCAGCTCCGCCGCGCCCGCCTCGTCCAGCGGCTCGACCGGCAGCTCGTGCACCCAGGCCACCAGGTCCGGGGGCAGGGGCAACGGAGCGCGGGCCGTGATCAGCACCAGGCTGTCGGAGCGCTCCGGGATCAGCGTGCGGATCTGCTCCGCGTCCGAGGCGTCCTCCAGGACCACCGTCACCGGCAGCCCCGTGAGGTGCTGGTGGTAGAGCTCGGACAGCCGCCGCAGATGCCGCTCCTGAGGGGAGCGCTCCCGGAACAGCAGCTGATCGCGCGGCGCGCCCAGCCTGTTGAGCAGATGGAGCAGCGCGTCCCGGGTCGGCAGGGGTGGCGCGCCCTGGGTCTCCCCGCGCAGATCGACCACGCACGCGCCCCGGAACTGGTCGCGCAGATGGTGGGCGGCCCGCACCGCGAGCGTCGAACGCCCGGACCCGGGCGGCCCGTACAGCAGGACGACCGTCGGTCTGGTCTCCGTGCTCGCCCGCGCCTGATGGACCCATTGGGCGATCTGTGTGATCTGCGCTCTGCGCCCCGCGAACAGGCCGTCCGGGGCCGGCAGGTGATCGAAGGACTGCTCCAGCACGCTGCGCCGCAAGGCGGCGGCACTGCGGTCCGTGCCCCGTCGCAGCGGGTCGTGGCCCACGGTCTCCGTGCTCGGCTGCCCACCCGTGCCGTTGGCGCGGGTCGCCGCCGACAGGATGCGCTGCTGGTCCAGGAACGGGCGGATCCCGCGCACCTCCACCGCCGTCAGCCACTGCAGACGCAACTGCTCGGCGCCGCCGGGCTGCCCCCGCAAGCCCGCCCGCCGGTGCGCGGCCGGCCAGTGCCCGGCCGTCAGCTTGAGGAGGGTGGCGGCCGAGCCCGCCACGGCCACCAAGGCCCCCGTGCCGAGCGCGGTCCCGGCCGATGTCCCGTACCCCAGGTCGACACCGAACGCCGTCGCCGCCGCCACGGCCGTGACCAGCAGCGGAGTGCTGAGCGAGGCACGTGACAGACGGGCCGTCAGCGGCCGTTCCGACACCGCCTCCTCATCGAGGGCACGTACATACGCGCCGTACTCCTCGGCCGCCGTGGCCGCTATGGCATCGAGCTCCTCGCGCGCCCGGCGCAGCAACGCCACGCCGTCGGCCCGGCCACCCGAACGGCGCACCTCCTCCTCCACGGCGCGCCCCAACAAGCCCTCGACATCCGTGCGGTGGACCTCTCGCAACACGGCCAGCGAACCCGGCATGTGCTTCCCCCTCACCAGCGATTGCTCTGTGCCTCACGTGTGCACCCCAAGTGTTCCGCCTGGACAAGATTTCCGGCAGCCCTGTGGATAACCGGCCGACCGCACCTGTGGACAACGCACCGGAGACCGCGGAGAACCTGCGGCTGACGGCGGCCGACGGCGGCCCCGACGACTGGCTGCTGGTCGCCGGTGATGCCAGGGAGCCGACCGAGGGAGTGCCGGGGCGTGGCGGCGGGCGACGCGGTGCGCCGGCTCACCGAGGCATGAAATCCGCTCAGCCGCAATCCTCCGGACGTGAATTCCTTCACCTCACAAATCCGTCAGAGGCATAAAAGTGCCCAGTCCGCAAATCTGGCAGAGGCATATGGTTCGCTCGGCCGCAATGGTTTTGGCGAGAATTCCGAAGCTTGACAGCGTTGTGGAGCCTGCCTATATTCCAGTCGGTCAAGTTCCCGCCGATCGATATCCGAAGGTGTACATGGCCGCGCCTCTGGCATTACCGAAGTCCAGGCAGCAGTTGATCCTTGCCATTCTCATGCTGTGCTCACTGCTGATATGGATGGAAAATACCGTCCTGAGCACCACGCTGGAGACCCTTGCGGACCCGGTCCGTGGACTGGGGGCCGATCCCGGTCAGCTGCAATGGGCGACCGGTTCGTACACTCTGGCCTTCGCCACATTGATGTTCACCGCAGGCGCGTTGGGTGATCGGTTCGGTCACCGGACTGTGTTTTCCAGTGGGCTGGTGATCTTCGCCGGTTCCTCGCTGTGGTCGGCGTACGCAAGCGATGCGGGCCAGCTGATCGCGGCTCGGGCTGCGATGGGGGTGGGCAGTGCGCTGATCACGCCCGCCATGATGGCCATCCTTATGTGGACCTTCACCGGCCCCGCGCGGGCTGCCGCGATCGGCATTTTCTCGACATCGGCCGGTGTCGGAATGGCTGCCGGCCCGGTGCTGGCGGGATTCCTGCTCGATCATTTCTGGTGGGGCTCGGTATTTCTGATCAATGTTCCGGTCGCGGCATTGGCGTTGGCCGGGCTTGCCGTGCTGGTCCCGAATTTCCGCAGCCCCACTCCGCGGCCACTGGACCCCGCTGGAATGCTGCTGTCGATCAGTGGGCTCGTGGCGTTGGCCTACGGGCTGATCCGGGCGGGACAGGTGGCGGCGTGGAGTCGTACCGACGTGTGGGCGCCGATCGTTGTCGGCCTGGTTCTGCTGACCGTTTTCGTACTCGTCGAACTGCGCCTCAAGGTGCCCAGCTTCGATCCGCGACTGTTCGCGCAACGCACATTCGGTGGCGGCAATGCGGCGCTCGGATTGCTGCTCTTCGGCGTGGCCGCCATCACCTTCTACAACGCGTTCTATCTGCAAGGCGCGCTCGGATTTTCGCCGATGAAGGCGGGCTTGGCCAATATCCCGACCGCACTCGGCGCGCTCGCGGCGGCGCCCCTTGCCTCGCGCCTGGTTCGCCGTCTGCCGCTACGCCTTGTCACCGTGCCGGCGCTGACCATGGCCGCGCTGACCATGGGTGGGTACGCGTTCCTCGGACTGCAAACTCCACTCGTCTGGATCGAGATCCTCCTGTCGGTACAGGGCCTCTCGGTCGGCATGGTGATCGGCCCCGTTACCGCCGCATTGATCAGCGATCTGCCGTTGGAACAGGCTGGTGCGGGATCGGCCGTCACCAACACCGTGCGACAAACCGGCAGCGTGATCGGAATCGCGGTGGGCGGCACGATCATGTCGATCATGTACCGCCGTGCGATCGAACCTTCACTGGAGGGTGCGTCCGGGCCGGTACGGGATCAGGTGAGAGTTTCCGCCGAACAGGCCCGCCACGTCGCCGCCACCGTCCACAGGCCCTCTCTTGCCCAGGCCGCTGATCAGGCGTTTATCCACGCGATGCACGTCGGCGCGGGCTGGATCGCGGCCGTCGTACTCCTCGGGGCGGCTGTGCTGCTCATCGCCTTGCCTGCTGCCGGAAAGAAGAAGGGTCCGACACCGGAGCCGGACCACGAAGAGACCCGCAGCCCCGAGCCTCGATCCACCGCGTGATGGGGAGACCCCTGTTGTCGAAAATCAATGATCCCGTTGGGCGCGCGGTTGAAGCGGAGCAGAATTATGTGTCCTCCTTGTACGAGTTGCTCACCGAGCGGATTTCCGAGGCGCGAATACAGCGAGCGAGGGTGCTGAAGGCCCCGGCGGAAAGCGCCGGCGAGGCATACGAGAGAGAAATCGCTGCCGAGGGTCTGGCCAAGGAAATCAGTCGGCTGGAGGGCGCCGAAAAGGGGCTGGTCTTCGGTCGCATCGACTGGACGGACGGCATGGCCCTGCGCATCGGGCGGATCGGACTGCATACGGAAGAGGACGATCTGCCTCTGCTCGTTGACTGGCGTGCGAACGCGGCGCGGCCCTTCTACGAGGCGACACCGGTCCACCCGATGGGCCTGCGGCGGCGCCGGCACCTGCGTCTGGAGGAGCGCACGGTCATCTCGGTGAGCGACGAACTGCTGGACGGCACCGCCCCGACCGACGAGGACGTCGTGGGGGACGGCCCGTTGACCGAGGCTCTGTCGGCACGGCGTACGGGCAGGATGCACGCGGCCGTCGCGACGCTGCAGGCCGAGCAGGACGAGATCGTCCGCTCCGCCCACCGCGGGGTGACCGTGGTGCAGGGCGGGCCCGGCACCGGCAAGACGGTGGTCGCCCTGCACCGGGCGGCCTATGTCCTGTACGCGTTCCCGCGCGCCGCGGAGGAGGGCGTCCTGGTGGTGGGCCCCAACGCTCGGTTCCTCGACTACATCTCCCAGGTCCTTCCCTCGCTCGGAGAGAACGACGTCGTTCTGGCGACCTGCCGGGAACTGGCCGGAGTGTTCACGGACACGGTGGGACCGTTCGATACGGCACGTCTGAAGGGCAGCGCCGACCTCGCCGACGCCTTGGCCGGCCTGCTGCGCGTCCACCAAGCCCCCGCCGGTGACTTCACCGTGCGGGTCGGACAGGAGCTGGTTCACCTCTCCGGCGAGGAAGTGGCCGCGGCACGCGACGCCGCCGTGGCAGCCGTCATGGGGCACAACCCCGCGCGCCAGGTGTTCAAAGAGCTCCTGGCCGACGCCGTCACCGACGCGATGCGACGAGACATGGGCGACCTCCTGGAGCAGATCGACGCCGATGCCGAAAGGATGACGGGTATCAACCTCGACCGGTTCACGGGAGCCGCCCGGCGCCGTGCCGAAGGTGCGGCCGACCCGGGTCCGGTCCACGAGCTGGACCTGGACGCCATCCGAGCCGACCTCCTCGACGACGCCGGCGTCGACCGGGCGGTCGAGGGGTTGTGGCCGCGGCTGGTACCCGGTGATCTCGTGCAGGCGCTCCTGACGAACGCCGACGCTCTCGCCGAGCTCCTGCCCCGCCTGACCGCGCAGGAGCGCCCCCTTCTGCTGCGCGGTCCGGACGACCCGTGGACCGATGCCGATGTGCCGCTGCTGGACGAGGCGGCGAGCCTGGTCGACGGACCCCCCGAGCGGACGTACGGGCACGTCGTCGTCGACGAGGCGCAGGAACTGACCGCCATGCAGTGGCGGATGATCGTCCGCCGCTGCCCGTCAAGGGCGATGACGCTGGTGGGTGACTTCGCCCAGGCAGGGCCGGTCGCGACAGCACGCGACTGGAAGGAAGCGCTGAGCCCGCATGTCGGACCGCGGTTCACCCTGCACAACCTGACCGTCAGCTACCGCACGACGCAGGAGATTCTGGAGAGCGTCCGGGGCCTGCTCGCGCGGATCGATCCGGACCAGAAGCCCACACGGTCACTGCGAAGCGGTGAGAGCCCTCGCACCGTGACCGCACCTCCGGACGGGTTGGTCACCGCCGTCGTTCAGGAACTCCGCGCCCAGAGCACCGCACACCCGGGAGAGCTGCTGGGAGTGATCTGCGCGGACAGCAGGGTGAGCGAGCTGACGGCCCAGGGCGTCGCCCACCACGCACGCATCGTGCCGGCGTCCGAAGCACGCGGCCTGGAATTCGACGGGGTCGTCGTCATGAACCCCGAGGAAATCATCACGACCCGCCCCGGTGGGGAAAGGGACTTGTACGTGGCCCTGACCCGGGCCACCAAGCGCCTGTGCACCGTCGCCGTCCAGGCCGCCTGACGGCTCGGCGCCTCGCCTTACGGCCCGTGTGCTGCTCATTACTTCCGGATCCGGCCCTCGATTGCAGGGCCGGACGCTCCGGATCGTGCGACGATGCCGATATGAATCGACTGGCCAACTCCCAGTCGCCTTATCTGCTCCAGCACGCCTCCAATCCAGTGGACTGGTGGCCATGGGGAGAGGAGGCGATGACAGAAGCGAAGCGGCGGGACGTACCCATCCTCTTGAGTGTGGGGTATGCGTCCTGCCACTTACGGCTTCTGTTGATTCACTGGTGTCACGTCATGGCGCACGAGTCGTTCGAGGACGAGTCGACCGCCGGTTTCCTCAACGAGCACTTCGTGTCCGTCAAGGTCGACCGCGAGGAGCGGCCGGACATCGACGCGGTGTACATGGAGGCCGTCCAGGCCGCCACCGGTCAGGGCGGCTGGCCGATGACGGTCTTCCTCACGCCTGAGGCCGAGCCCTTCTACTTCGGCACGTACTTCCCGCCCGCCCCCAAGCACGGCATGCCGTCGTTCCGGCAGGTGCTGGAGGGGATCAAGGTCGCGTGGACCGACCGCCGCGAGGAGGTCGGGGAGGTCGCCGGCCGGATCGTGCGGGAGCTGTCCGAGCGCACCCTGGCCTTCGGCGTGCCGACCGCGGAAGACGGCGGCCCGGCCGCACCCCAGCCGCCGACCGTCGAGGACCCGCACAAGGCCCTGATGGGGCTGACCCGCGATTTCGACGCCGTGCGCGGCGGCTTCGGCGGCGCGCCGAAGTTCCCGCCGTCCATGACGCTGGAGTTCCTGCTGCGCCACCACGCGCGCACCGGTTCGACGGCCGCCCTCCAGATGGCCCAGGCCACCTGCGAGGCGATGGCCCGCGGCGGGATCTACGACCAGCTCGGCGGCGGCTTCGCGCGGTATTCCGTCGACGCCTCCTGGGTCGTGCCGCACTTCGAGAAGATGCTGTACGACAACGCCCTGCTGTGCCGGGTCTACGCGCACCTGTGGCGTGCCACCGGCTCCGAGCTCGCCCGGCGGGTGGCTCTGGAGACCGCCGACTTCCTGGTGCGCGAAATGCGCACCGAGCAGGGCGGATTCGCCTCCGCGCTGGACGCCGACAGCGCGGTGCCGGGCGACGTGAGCGGCAAGCACGTCGAGGGCGCCTACTACGTCTGGACCCCCGCCCAGCTGCGGGAGGTACTGGGGGAGCAGGACGCGGCGCTCGCCGCGTCCCACTTCGGGGTCACCGAGGACGGCACCTTCGAGGAAGGCGCCTCCGTCCTTCAGCTTCCCGACACCGAGCAGCTCATGGAAGCGGGGAAGATCGCGTCCGTACGGGCCCGCTTGCTCGCGGCACGCGCGGAGCGGCCGCGGCCCGGCCGTGACGACAAGGTCGTGGCCGCCTGGAACGGACTGGCCATCGCCGCGCTCGCCGAGACCGGCGCCTACTTCGACCGCCCCGATCTCGTCCAGGCCGCGACGGACGCCGCGGACCTGCTCGTACGCACCCACATGGACTGGCAGGGGCGGCTGTTCCGCACCTCCCTCGACGGTGTCGCGGGCGCCAACGCCGGCGTCCTGGAGGACTACGCCGACGTGGCCGAGGGATTCCTCGCGCTCTCCGGTGTCACCGGCGAAGGGGTGTGGGTCGACTTCGCGGGGCTGCTCCTGGACACCGTCCTGGTGCACTTCACCGCCCCGAACGGCTCGTTGTACGACACCGCCGACGATGCCGAGGCCCTCATCCGCCGCCCGCAGGACCCCACGGACAACGCCACCCCCTCCGGATGGACGGCGGCCGCCGGGGCGCTGCTGTCCTACGCCGCCTACACCGGCAGCTCCCCGCACCGGGAGGCGGCGGAGCGCGCGCTCGGCGTGGTGCGGGTGCTCGGCCCGAAGGTCCCCCGCTTCATCAGCTGGGGTCTGGCCGTGACGGAGGCGCTGCTGGACGGCCCCCGCGAGGTCGCCGTCGTCGGCCCGCACGACCACCCCTCCACCGGTGCGCTGCACCGCACCGCCCTGCTGTCCACGGCGCCCGGTCTGGTCGTCGCGGTGGGCGAGCCGCCGTCGGGCGCGGAGGGAGAGCAGGTGGAGGTCCCGCTGCTGGCCGGTCGTTCGCTGGTCGACGCCCGTCCGGCCGCCTATGTGTGCCGCCACTTCACCTGTGACGCGCCGACGTCCGACCCCGAGATCCTTCAGGAGCAGTTGTCGGGACAGGAGTGAGGCGGCGGGCGGCCCCGAGGGCGTGGGTCAGAGAGCCAGGCCGCGCGCCAGTACGTCCAGGCCGCGGCCGATGATCGCCATCAGGTCCTCGCCCTGACCGCGGTCCACCCACGTCATCATGGCCTCCTGTATCGCCGCGAGGATCGCCACGGCGGCGACCCGCAGCTCCAGGTCGTCCGGGTGGCGTCCCGTACGCTCCGCCAGCACCACGCGGAGCATGCGGGAGGACTCCGCCGTGCCCTCCGCCCGTCTGCCGCGCAGCGCGGGGACCGCCCTCATGAGTCTGGTGCGCTGCATGAGTTCGGTGATGTCGTTTTCGATGGTGTGGCGCAGGGCGTCCATGACGCCGTGCCGGACGGCTTCCAGCGGTGACTCATGCGGCGGGCGGGCCCTGATCGCGGCTTCCACGACGCGGTCGTACTCGTCGGTGAGGACGAGGTCTTCCTTGGTCGGGAAGTACCGGAACACGGTGCTGGGGGAGACGTCGGCGGCCTCCGCGATCTGGTCGACCGGTGTCGCGTCGTACCCCTGCCTCTCGAAGAGCCGGTAGGCCGCGCGGCGGATCGCCTGCCGGGTCTGGATCTTCTTCCGCTCGCGCAGCCCGAGCCTGGGCTGGGGCTGCGTCGCGGACGATGTCTGAGCTGAGGCCATGAAGAGCATTCTCAGGCATGTGTGTTTTGAGGGACCACAGCGTCCGCGTGCGGGAGTTGGTGCGGAAGGAAGGCAGCTTTCACCGGCATGCGGCCCTCAATCCCGCTGTCGTGATGGCACGCTGATTGTCAGTGGGGTGTGTCACGCTGAGTGGAGGGCAAGGGTTCACTCGGTGACGATCGGAGGGGACATGCTGATAGGTGTCGTCGCGAAGCTGATGGCCACGCTGGTCGCGGCGTTATGCGTCGGAGGCTTCCTGGTGGCGGGTGAGATCGCGGTGCTGGCCGTGGTCCTGGCGGGTGTCGGTGCCCTGACATGGCGAGTGGCCGTGGCATCGAGGCCACGGCCACCGCGAAGGAGCCGACAGGCGCGTCTCGCGCCGGGTGTCTCAGGCGTGCGAATAGGCCACCAGAGAGATCCCCACGTAGTGCACGACGAAGGCCGCCAGCGTGAGTGAGTGGAAGACCTCGTGGAAGCCGAACCACCGCGGTGACGGGTTGGGGCGCTTGATGCCGTAGATCACGCCGCCCACGCTGTAGAGCAGTCCGCCGACGATCACGCAGACGAGCACGGCGATGCCGCCCTTGCGCAGGAAGTCCGGCAGGAAGAAGACGGCGGCCCAGCCCATGGCGATGTAGCAGGGGGTGTAGAGCCAGCGCGGAGCACCGACCCAGAAGACCCGGAAGACGATGCCGGCCACGGCGGCCGCCCAGACCGCCCACAGCAGTGCCTGACCCCGGCCGCCGGGCACCAGCAGCATGGTCAGCGGCGTATAGGTGCCGGCGATGATCAGGAAGATGTTCGCGTGGTCGAGGCGGCGCAGCAGGCCGCTGACGCGCGGGCTCCAGTCGCCCCGGTGGTAGAGCGCGCTGATGCCGAACAGCAGGCACGCGGTGAGGACGTAGACCGCGCAGGCGATCCGGCCGCGGGTGCTGTCGGCCAGGGCGGTCAGGAAGACGCCGGCGATCAGGACGGCGGGAAACATGCCGGCGTGCAGCCAGCCGCGCAGGCGCGGCTTGACCGGAATCGCCGGGGCGAGCGGCGCGTCGTCGGGGAGTACGGCGGTCGCGGCGCCGGCGGGAGCGAGGGGCGCGCTGTGCGCTGCGTCGGGCGCGGATGTCATGCCCGACATGCTACCTACGCCACCGTAGGTTACGGACCGGTATCACGTGGCGATGGTCACGGGGGCGCCCCCTGGACAGATCGCTGGAGGAGTCGGATGATCAAATGAGTGCGGGCGGCACCGGATGAGCGGTCACGAAGCGTCTGGGTCGCAGCTCCCAAGGGGCAACCATCACGAAGCGGACTTCGCCGGCAGAACGGTCAGAAGGCAAGGTCCGTTCCATCCTCAACATCTGACGCCGGGCACCGCGGTTCCGGCGGGACGGAGCGATCGTGGCGCGCAGCAATGCGGCTCCCACCAGCCTCACCAACCACCAGGAGCTTCTCTCCTGGGTCGACGAGATCGCCGCCCTCACCGAGCCGGCCCAGGTGGTCTGGTGCGACGGTTCGGAAGCCGAGTACGAGCGCCTGTGCGAGGAGCTCGTCGCCAAGGGCACCTTCAAGAAGCTCGACCCGGTCAAGCGCCCGAACTCCTACTACGCCGCCTCCGACCCCAGCGACGTCGCGCGCGTCGAGGACCGCACCTTCATCTGCTCCGAGAAGGAGGAGGACGCGGGCCCGACCAACCACTGGAAGGCCCCGGCCGAGATGCGGGAGATCTTCTCCGGTGAGCAGGGCATCTTCCGCGGCTCGATGCGCGGCCGCACCATGTACGTCGTGCCGTTCTGCATGGGGCCGCTCGGCTCGCCGCTGTCCGCGATCGGCGTCGAGATCACCGACTCGGCGTACGTCGCCGTCTCGATGCGCACCATGACCCGGATGGGCCGCCCCGTCCTCGACGAGCTCGGCTCCGACGGCTTCTTCGTCAAGGCCGTGCACACCCTCGGTGCCCCGCTGGCCGAGGGCGAGGCCGACGTCCCGTGGCCGTGCAGCAGCACCAAGTACATCTCGCACTTCCCCGAGGACCGCGAGATCTGGTCCTACGGCTCCGGCTACGGCGGCAACGCCCTGCTGGGCAAGAAGTGCTACGCCCTGCGCATCGCCTCTGTCATGGCCCGCGACGAGGGCTGGCTGGCCGAGCACATGCTCATCCTGAAGCTCACCCCGCCCGTCGGTGAGTCCAAGTACGTCGCCGCCGCCTTCCCCTCCGCCTGTGGCAAGACCAACCTCGCCATGCTGGAGCCGACCATCTCCGGTTGGACCGTGGAGACCATCGGCGACGACATCGCCTGGATGCGCTTCGGCGAGGACGGCCGTCTCTACGCCATCAACCCCGAGGCCGGCTTCTTCGGTGTCGCCCCCGGCACCGGCGAGAGCACCAACGCCAACGCCATGAAGACCCTCTGGGGCAACTCGGTCTTCACCAACGTCGCCCTCACCGACGACAACGACGTCTGGTGGGAGGGCATGACGGAGGAGCAGCCCGCGCATCTGACGGACTGGAAGGGCAACGACTGGACCCCGGCGAGCGGGACCCCGGCCGCCCACCCCAACGCCCGCTTCACCACCCCCGCCTCCCAGTGCCCGATCATCGCGCCCGAGTGGGAGGACCCCAAGGGCGTGCCGATCTCGGCGATCCTCTTCGGTGGCCGCCGCGCCTCGGCCGTGCCGCTGGTGACGGAGTCCTTCGACTGGCAGCACGGCGTCTTCCTCGGGGCCAACGTCGCCTCCGAGAAGACCGCCGCCGCCGAGGGCAAGGTCGGCGAGTTGCGCCGCGACCCGTTCGCCATGCTCCCCTTCTGCGGGTACAACATGGGCGACTACATGGGCCACTGGGTCAAGGTCGGCCAGGACGCCGCACGCAAGGGAGATGCCGCGAAGCTCCCGAAGATCTACTACGTCAACTGGTTCCGCAAGGACGCGGAGGGCCGCTTCGTGTGGCCGGGCTTCGGCGAGAACGGCCGGGTGCTGAAGTGGATCGTGGAGCGCCTGGAGGGCAAGGCGGACGGCGTCGAGACCCCGATCGGCGTGCTGCCGACGCGTGCGGCCCTCGACACCGACGGCCTGGAGATCAGCGACGCCGACCTCGATCTGCTGCTCACGGTCGACAAGGAGGTGTGGCGCGAGGAGGCAGCTCTGGTGCCCGAGCACCTCAACACCTTCGGTGACCACACCCCGCCGGAGCTGTGGGACGAGTACCGCGCGCTGGTCCAGCGCCTGGGCTGATCGCTCCCCGCACACCCCCGGGGGCCCGGTCCGACCTGTCTCGGACCGGGCCCATGGGCGTACGCACGCGAGGCGAGGGGAAGCACGGCCGCAGGGGGCGTCAGGCCGCTTCGGCGATGCCGAGCGTCGTCGCGTGGGCGCGCAGCCGCTCGGCGGCCAGCGCCGAGCCGGCGACGTCACCGCGGGACGTGGCGACCACCAGGGCCTGCCCGGCGAGGGTGTGCGCGCGCTGGTGCAGCGACGCGACCCGGGAGGCCGTCCAGGCGGAGGTGCCGGCCGACGGCATGGCCCGCAGCGGCGGGTGTCCGCCGCTCAGCCGCGCCACCCGCTCGGCGAGCCGACGCGCCGCGTCGTCCAGCGAGGCGTCGGGCGTGAGCGCGCGCAGCTCGTCGGTGACGGTCAGCAGCGCGGTCAGATGCCCGGCCAGCCGGATGTCCAGCTCCTCCTCGCGGGAGCGGTGCGGACCGCGGTTCACACGGGTCTCGGCCATGGTGTGGACCGATTTGGTACGGATCGGCTCGTACATGGATGGCCTCCTGAACAGTCTCAGAAGGCCATCCTAACTTAGACGGCGTCTAAAGTTGTTTTGCTTACAGATTGGGTTCGGCGTGCGGCGGGCTGTAATCGCCCGTCACGTCTGGCCGTAGCCGTCGAGGAAGGTGCCGATCCGCGTCACCGCGTCCGCCAGATCCTTCGCGTTCGGCAGGGTGACCAGACGGAAGTGGTCGGGCTCCGGCCAGTTGAAGCCCGTGCCGTGCACGACCATGATCTTCTCGGCCCGGAGCAGGTCCAGCACCATCTGCCGGTCGTCCTTGATCTTGTAGACCTTCGGGTCGAGCCTCGGGAAGGCGTAGAGCGCGCCCTTCGGCTTGACGCAGCTGACGCCCGGGATCTGGCTCAGCAACTCGTACGCCACATCGCGCTGCTCCAGCAGCCGACCGCCCGGCAGCACCAGGTCGTTGATCGTCTGCCGGCCGCCGAGGGCCGTGGCCACCGCGTACTGCGCGGGCATGTTCGCGCACAGCCGCATGTTCGCCAGGATCGTCAGACCCTCGATGTAGCTGTCGGCGTGTGCCTTCGGGCCGCAGACCGCCATCCAGCCGCTGCGGTAGCCCGCCACCCGGTAGGACTTGGACAGACCGTTGAAGGTCAGCGTCAGCAGGTCGGGGGCGATCGCGGCGGTCGGGGTGTGGGTCACGCCGTCGTAGAGGATCTTGTCGTAGATCTCGTCGGAGCAGACGATCAGATTGTGGCGGCGGGCGATCTCGGTGAGGCCGCGCAGCATCTCGTCGTCGTAGACGGCACCCGTGGGGTTGTTCGGGTTGATGATGACGATGGCCTTGGTGCGGTCGGTGACCTTGCGCTCGATGTCGGCGAGGTCCGGCATCCAGTCGGACTGCTCGTCACAGCGGTAGTGCACGGCCGTACCGCCCGCCAGGGACACCGAGGCGGTCCACAGCGGATAGTCCGGGGCGGGGACGAGCACCTCGTCGCCGTCGTCGAGCAGTGCCTGCATCGACATCTGGATCAGCTCGGAGACGCCGTTGCCGAGGTAGACGTCCTCGACGGACAGCTCGATGCCCTTGGTCTCGTAGTGCTGCACCACCGCGCGCCGGGCCGAGAGCAGCCCCTTGGCGTCGCCGTAGCCGTGCGCGTCACCCACATTGCGCAGCATGTCCTCGAGGATCTCCGGCGGGCACTCGAACCCGAAGATCGCGGGGTTGCCGGTGTTGAGCTTGAGGATGCGGTGACCTGCCGCCTCCAGCCGCATGGCCTCCTCGAGCACCGGGCCACGGATTTCGTAGCAGACGTTTGCGAGCTTCGTTGACTGGATCACCTGCATGACGGCCACCATACGGGGGCACGAAATCAGGCGCGCACTGTTTCTCGGCGGGCGTGCCTCACACCGGCGGGGCCCACGCGCACCGGATCAGCCGACCGGCGTGCGCCGCACCGCGCGCCCCGCCAGGACGTCCGTACGCCGCCCGTCTTCCATCACAAAGCGACCATCGATCAGGACATATGGAATGCCGGTCGGAAGCGTCCGAGGGGCTTCGAAAGTGGCACCGGCGGCCACCGTCTCCGGGTCGAAGAGAACGAGGTCAGCACGGAATCCCGGGCGGATGACACCCCGATCCGGCAGCCGTAGCCGGGCGGCGGGACGGGACGTGAGATGCGCCACGCACTCCTCCAGCGGCAGTACGCCCAGCTCCCGCGCGTACCGGCCCAGGTACTGCGGGAAGGTGCCGTACGCGCGTGGATGCGGCTTCTCGCCGTGCAGGATGCCGTCACTGCCGCCGGTGTGCACCGCGTGCCGCATGATCGTCCGGACGTTCTCCTCGTGTCCGACGTGCTGGAGGATCGTGGACCCCAGCCGGTCCTCGATCAGCAGCCGGCGGGCCGTGCTCCACGGCTCCTCGCCACGCTCGCGGGCACTGCGGGCGACGGACCGGCCGACGTGGTCGGCCAGTCCCGGGTCCGCGACACCGGAGATCTCGATGGTGTCCCAGTCGATCGGCACTCCGTGGCAGCCGTCCGCGCCCTCGACCTCCACGGCCCGCCGGATCCGTTCGGCCGTCGCGTCGTCGCGCAGCCGCGCCAGCACCGCCTCCGGCCCGCCCTCGCCCGCCCAGCTCGGCAGCATCGCGACGAGCGTCGTGCAGCCCGGGGTGTACGGATAGGTGTCCAGGGAGATGTCGGCGCCCGCAGCGAGCGCGGTGTCGAGAAGGTCCAGCAGCTCGGGGGCGCGGCCCTGGTTCACGTCGAAGTTCATGACGGCGTGGGCCAGGTGCAGGGCGCAGCCCGCCTCGCGGGTGAGGGCGACCATCTCCTCGTACGCCCGCAGCGCGTCGGCCCCGTAGGAGCGGTGGTGCGGGCAGTAGTAGCCGCCGTAGCGGGCCACCACCCGGCACAGCTCGGTCAGCTCGGCGTCGGTGGCGTACATGCCCGGCGTATAGGTGAGCCCCGAGGAGAGCCCGACCGCGCCCTGTTCCAGGCCCTCGGCGACCAGGTGCTTCATCCGCCCGGTCTCCTCGGCCGTGGCGGCGCGGCGCTCCCAGCCCACGGCGAGCATCCGGACGCTGCCCTGCGGCACGAGATAGGCGGCGTTGACCGCGATGCCCTCGCCGCCGAAGCCGTGGTCGAGACGGTCGAGGTACTCCCCGACGCTCCGCCAGGTGAAGTCGATGTCGTGACCGTCGCCGTTCCAGCCGGTGATCTGTGTACGGACCTCGGCGAGGGTGCGGTCGTCGACCGGCGCGTAGGACAGCCCGTCCTGGCCGATGACCTCCAGGGTCACGCCCTGCGCGGCCTTCGCCTCATGGCCGGGGTCGCGCAGCAGGGCGAGGTCGCTGTGGGCGTGCATGTCGATGAAGCCGGGCGCCAGCGCCAGGCCGTCGGCGTCCAGGACACGGGTGCCACCGGGGCGGTGACCGTCCGATTCCCGGTGGATCGCGGCGATGCGGCCGTCCGCGACGGCCACGTCCGCCCGGTAGGAGGCGCCGCCGGTGCCGTCGATGACGCGCGTGTCACGGATGACGAGGTCCATAGGTGCGTGCCCTTCTCTTGGCCGGACGGGCTCCGGACTGGCTCCGGACGGGCTTGCCGTTCACGTTCCCTGTCCTCCGTCGTCTCCTCCCGCCGGACGGGCCGCGGAAACGGCGAGCCCGTCCGGCGAGGGGGCGCAGAGGGCTAGAAGAACGTGCGGATGTAGTCCGTGACCGTTCCGTCCGCCTCGGCCAGCGGGATCATCTGCCACTTGTCGAAGACCGTGCAGGGGTGCGACAGGCCCAGCCCGACCCAGTCCCCGACCTCGATCTCCGTGCCCTCCGCCACCTCGACGAAGGCGTGCTGGTCGGCGAGCGCGGTGACCTTCAGCCCCTCGGCGGGGCGCAGCGAGCCGTCCCGGGCGGACCGTACGACCTGGGCCTCCGGCAGGTCGAGGTCGTACGCGGCGTCGCGCTTGCCCGCGTTGAGGTAGGCCCGGCCGGGCTCGGGCCGCGAGACGACCTGCGCCCACAGCCGGAAGGCGGGCTGGAGGGCGCCCTCCTCCGGGTGGCGGTTGAAGGGGGTCTTGCGTCGGTACTGCCCGTCGTCGTGGGTGACGTACGCGCCGGAGCGCAGCAGCTTGAGCACCGGTGCGGACAGCGACGGGATCTCCGCGAAGACCTCGGCGACGGCGTCGAACCAGGCGCTGCCGCCCGCGCTGACGACGATCTGCGTCACGCCCGCGAAGTGGCCCGCCTTGTCGAGCTCCACGGCGAGCGCGGTGAGCCGGCGCAGCCAGGCGCGCACCTTCTCGCCGTCGGCCTGCGGAACCTCCGCCTCGTAACAGGCGACGCCGACCAGGCGCAGGGTGTCCGTGGCCGCCACCGCCTCGGCGAGGGCCAGGCTCTCGGCCTCGGTCCGTACGCCCGTGCGGCCGCCCGCGACGCCCAGCTCGATGACGACGTCGAGGGGGCGCCCGGCGCCGGCGTCCCGCAGGGCGGCGTCCATCAGCTCGACGCCGCGCGTGGAGTCGACGTAGGTGATGAGCTCGAAGCCGGGGTCGGCGGCCAGCTCGCCCGCGATCCAGCGCAGCGCGGCCGCGTCCACCACCTCGTTGGCGAGGAAGATCCGCCGCACGCCGAAGGCGCGGTAGACGCGGACCTGGGTGGGGACGGCGGCGGTGATGCCCCAGGCGCCGTGGTCGATCTGCCGCTCGAAGAGCTGCGGGGCGAGCGTGGTCTTGCCGTGCGGGGCGAAGGCGAGGCCGTGCTCGGTGGAGTAGCGCTCCATGAGGGCGAGGTTGTGCGCGAGCGCCTCGGCGGAGAGGGCGAGCACGGGCGTGGTGAAGCCGCCGGTGAACAGCGAGCGGCGCTCGGCGGCCAGCTCGCCGACGGTCAGCCCCTCCGCGTCCGGGGGCAGCCCCTTGAAGCGGTGGTCCACCCGGTCCTGGGCGAGGCGGGTGACGGCGTCGTGGGCGGCCAAGAGAGCCTCCAGAGAAGTAGGTTGCAGCATGTGCAACACCCATTGCGTGTAGCGCTCGGTGCTGTCTAACATCCGGGCAAGCGCCCGGTCAACGGTGTCCGGGACTCCTTGGGAGACCGTCACAGAATGCGTGTAAAGCGCGGATCAAGGAGCGGAGGGCCGTGACCGCAGTCGCCCCGGCACCGCCCCTGGACAGCCGGTCCCACGATGTCGATGTCGTGTGCCTGGGCGAGTCCATGGTCACCTTCCGTCCCTCGGGCCCGGGGCGCCTCGCCGACGTGCCGTCCTTCGACCGGGGCATCGGCGGCGCCGAATCGAACGTCGCCTGTGTGCTCGCCCGGGCGGGCCACCGCACCCGCTGGGTCAGCCGGGTCGGCGCCGACGGCTTCGGCGACCACCTCCTGGCGGCGATCGCCGCGTACGGCGTGGACACCTCCGCGGTCCGGCGCGATCCCGACCGGCCGACCGGCGTTTATTTCCGTACGTCGGGTGAACGGGCGGTCGATGTGGCACCGCCACGCGGACCGGGCCCCGGATCGACGTCGGACGAGCGCCTCGCCGAAGTCGTCTACTACCGGTCCGGCTCCGCGGCCTCGGCCATGGCTCCCGGCCGGGACATCCGCGCCGCCGCGTGCTCCGGACGCTTTCTGCACCTGACGGGCATCACCGCGGCGCTCTCCGCCGGCTGCCTCGCCCTGATGCGTGAACTGACGACCCGGCACCCCGGCCGCCCGGTGGTCTCCTTCGACGTCAACTACCGGGTGGGCCTGTGGCAGGGCACCACGAACGGCCCGGAGGTCCTCGCCGAACTCGCCCGGGGCTGCGACCTCGTCTTCGTCGGCCAGGACGAGGCGGCCGCCGCCTGGGGCCTGCGCGACGCCGCCGCCGTCCGGGCCGCCCTCCCGGAGCCCGAGGTGCTGGTCGTCAAACGGGGCGCGGCGGGCGCCACGGTGTTCGCGCGGCGGGACGCCGCGCGCCCCCGGGCCGCGACCCCGCGCCCTGCCGATGCCGATGCCGATGCCGATGCCGACGCCGATGTCGTCGTCTCGGCGCCGGCGCTCCGCGTCGACGTCGTCGCCCCCGTCGGGGCCGGTGACGCCTTCGCCGCGGGATTCCTGTCCGGGACGCTGCGGGGGCTGTCGCTCCACGAGCGGCTGCGGCACGGCCACCTCATGGCCGCCGCGGCCCTCACCGCGCCCGGTGATCTCGGCGAGCCGCCCGGCCGGGCACACGCCGACCGATGGGCAGCCCTCGATGCCGACGGCTGGGAGAGACTGCGACTCGGCCCCGGCTGGACCGGGTGTCCCGCCGAGGCCGAGGACCGGTCCGCGAAGGTGGAGGACCACACCGTATGAGCCAGACCGTCGACCGCGCCCTGCGCATCCTGCCGCTGCTCGCCGAGGGGCCCGCCAACCTGGAGATGGTGGCGGGCCGGCTCGGGGTCCACAAGTCGACCGCGCTGCGCCTGCTGCGCACGCTGCACGAACACGGCATGGTCTACCGCCAGCAGGACCAGCGCTACCGGCTCGGGACCCGGCTGTTCGCCCTCGCCCAGCAGGCCGTCGAGAACCTCGACGTCCGGGAGATCGCCCACCCCCATCTCGCCGCCCTCAACGAACGGTGCGGGCACACCGTCCACCTGGCCGTGTACGAGGAGAACGAGGTCCTCTACATCGACAAGGTCGAGAGCCGCTATCCGGTGCGCATGTACTCCCGCATCGGCAAGCCCGTCGCGATCACCGTCGCCGCCGTCGCCAAGCTGCTTCTCGCCGACCTGCCCGAGGACGAGCGGCGTGCCGTCGCCGAGCGGCTCGACTACCCCGCCTACACCTCCCGGTCGACGCCGAACGCCGCCGCGTTCCTGAAGGAACTGGCCGCCGTGCGGGACCAGGGCTGGGCCACCGACCTCGGCGGCCACGAGGAGTCCATCAACTGCGTGGGCGCTCCCATCCGCGGCACCGACGGACGTGTTGTCGCCGCCTGCTCCATCTCCGCGCCGAACGTCGTCGTCACCGCCGAGGAACTCCTCGCCCTGCTCCCGCTGTTGCGCCGTACCGCCGACGCCATCAGCGCCGAGTACTCCGGAAGCACCCCACCCGCCAACCCTGCGAAGGCACTGTCATGACCGTGAAGACCGCCCTCACCCCGGCCACCCACACCACCCCGCCCGCGAAGTTCTCGCACGGAGTGCGGAAGGGCAACATCCTCCAGGTCGCCGGGCAGGTCGGCTTCCTGCCCGCCGTCCCGGGGCAGCCCCCCACCGTGGCCGGCCCCACCCTGCGCGAGCAGACCCTGCAGACGCTCGCCAATGTGCGCTCGGTCCTCGAAGCGGGCGGCGCGACGTGGGAGGACGTGATGATGCTGCGCGTCTACCTCACCGACACCGCGCACTTCGCCGAGATGAACGCGCTCTACGACGACTACTTCGCCGACCTCAAGGAGGCTCCGGCGGCCCGTACGACCGTGTACGTCGGCCTGCCCGAGGGGCTGCTCATCGAGATCGACGCCCTGGCCGTCCTCGGCTGAGCCGGGCCGGGCACCGACGCCGAACCGCCCCGCCGGATCCGTCGATCCGGCGGGGCGGGAGCGTTCCGCGTCGTGCGTTCACTGGGCGCAGTACTGCCCTTCCTTGCCGATGGCCCGGTACATGCAGTCCGCGTTCTCCAGGAGCTGGAGCACCGCGTCGCGGTTGCGGGCGGTCTCGCGGCCGATCACCTCGTCGGGCGGGTAGAAACCGCCGGAGCCGCTCGGGCCGGGATACATCTCGAAGGTGTAGGCGAAGATCTTCTGGTTGCCCCACAGCCAGTCGTCGATCGAACCGTCGGTGATGTAGAGGTCGCTGGACTGCTCGGGCGTGTAGCGGTTGGAGGCGGCCATGGACTTGCCGATGGCCGCGAAGGCGTCGCGGTCGTCCTTGGTCATGCCGGGAGCGGTGTCGCTGTACGTGTAGCCGAACGGCCAAAGCACCAGCTCGCTGTAGGTGTGGAAGTCGATCGCGGCCTTGATCTGCTGCTTCCCGCCGACGACCCGGCCGCGGACGAAGTCGGCCACGACCTTCACCTCGGGCGCCGACTCGGGGGCGGCGCCGCGGTAGGTCTCGGAGCCCGCGCTGCCGGAGGAACCGCCGCAGCAGCCCCACTTGTAGTCCCAGTTGCGGTTGGGGTCGGTGCCGCGCGAGGAGGAGCCGGCGTTGGGCTGGCGGGTCTTGCGCCAGCTGCGGTACGACCCCGTAGCGATGTCGTATTCCCCGCCGTCGGGGTTGACATCGGGCACGATCCAGATCTCCCGGCTGTCGACCATCTTGGTGACACGCGCGTCGCTGCCGTACTTAGTGCCGAACTCCTTGAGCAGGTAGAGCGCCATCTCCACGGTCAGGTGCTCACGTGCGTGCTGGTGGTGGGTGAAGAGCACCTCCGGCTCGGCCTCGTCCGTGCCGACGTTGTCGCTGATCTTGATGGCGATGATGTCCCGGCCCTCGTAGGACTTGCCGATGACCTTCTTCGACATGATCGAGGGGTGCGCGGCGACCCCGGCGTTGATCTCCGCGAGGGCCTCGTTGTAGTTGTGGTAGCCGGAGTCGGCGGGCGGGAAGTCGTACGGCTTGACCTTGCCGCCGCCGCTCCGCTCCGGCGGACCGGCCAGTCGCTTCAGCCGGTAGCCGAGCCGTCGTACGGCGTCGGCCTGCGCGTCGTCCGCCGTGATGACGACGGACTGCTCGCGGACGGCGTCCACGGAGGCGCCGGTGGCGGCGAGGGCGGTGCGCTCGGCGGCGGTCCGCGCGCCGGTGACCTCGTACTCCTGGGCCTGTTCCGCGGTGGTGGGGGATGCCGGGGCGGCGAGGGCCAGGGTGAGCAGGGCCGCGAGGGCGGTGGCCCATCTGCCCTGGGAACGCAGTCGCATGCGGTCTCCTGGAGGGTCCGTTAGTGCGACGGGTGGGGGGTGTGAGCCTTCCCAGTGTTCGAGAGTTGGCATGCAACGGTCAATACGCCGGTGGTGGGTGAATCCAGCCAACTTCGCTCGCACTTACGTCCGGTTGATTGCTCATCGGCCCCACCCGTACCAACAATGAACACGTCAAAACCGAAAGCACGTCGGTCTAGAGAGGACCACCCCCCATGAGACGACCTCTCGTCGGTGCGCTCGCGACGCTCCTCCTCACCGGAGCCACCGTCGGCGTCGGCACGACCTCCGCCTTCGCGACCTCGCAGGAGAAGGCGGACAGCGCGGTGGCCGTGACGGCCGCGGCCCCGCAGGCCGAAGTCAAGCCCAAGGCAGTGGACTTCGCCGGTACGGTCGCGCTCAGCAACTGCTCCGGCTCGCTGATCCGCATGCCCGGCTCGGCCGACAACGACCCCGCTCTCGTCATGACCAACGGCCACTGTCTGGAGAGCGGCATGCCGGGCCCCGGCGAGGTCCTCACCGACAAGCCCTCCAGCCGTACGTTCAGCCTGCTCAACTCCACGGCCGGCAAGGTCGCGACACTGCGCGCCACCAAGCTCGCGTACGGCACGATGACCGACACGGACGTCGCGCTCTACGAGCTCAACACCACGTACGCGCAGATCAAGCAGCGGTACAACATCAACGCGCTCGCCCTGTCGGGTGACCACCCGACCGCGGGCACCGCGATCAAGGTCGTCTCCGGCTACTGGAAGCGGATCTACTCCTGCAACGCCGACGCGTTCGTGTACCGGCTCAAGGAGGGGGACTGGACCTGGAAGGACTCCCTGCGCTACACCTCGGCCTGCAACACCATAGGCGGCACGTCCGGATCGCCGGTGATCGACGTCAACTCCGGCAAGGTCGTCGCCATCAACAACACCGGCAACGAGAGCGGTGAGCGCTGCACGGTCAACAACCCGTGCGAGGTGGACGAGAAGGGCCAGGTCACGGTCCGCAAGGGCATCAACTACGCCCAGCAGACCTACCAGATAACCAAGTGCGTCGGCACCGGCAACAAGATCGACCTCGGTCGGCCGGGCTGCACGCTGCCCAAGCCGTAACCGCCGCGTTCCCGAGCGCCGGACGGACCCTTGCGGCCCGTCCGGCGCCCGCGCGTTCCCGCGAGGCCGCTACGGCAGCCCGTGGACGTGCGGTCCCACTGCCTTCGACCAGGCGTTGCCGTTCGCGGCGTCCCAGTTGGTCGACCAGGTCATCGCGCCCCGGATGTCCGGGTAGGTCCTGGCGGGCTTGAAGGAGCCGCAGCCCGTGCCCTTGGCCAGGCAGTCGAGCGCGTTGGTGACGACGGACGGGGGGACGTAGCCGCTGCCCGCGCCGCGGGGCGAGGCCGGCAGGCCGAGACCGACCTGCGACGGGGCGAGGCCGCCTTCGAGCTGGATGCAGGCCAGCGCGGTGAGGAAGTCCACCGAACCCTGTGAGTAGACCTTGCCGTCGCATCCGTTCATGGAACCGCTGTTGTAGTACTGCATGTTGACGACGGTCAGGATGTCCTTGATGTTCAGGGCGGTCCTGAAGTAGCCCGCCGAGGTGGACTGCATGTCGATGGTCTGCGGGGCCATGGTGATGACGAGCGTGCTGCCCGCCTTCGCCGACAGGGCGCGCAGCGCCTGTGTCATGTACGTCGGGTCGATCCCGTTCTCCAGGTCGATGTCGACACCGTTGAAGCCGTACTTCCGCATCAGGGCGTGGACGGAGTCGGCGAAGTTGGCCGCGGAGGCCGCGTCGTTGACGGTGACTGTTCCCCGCTCGCCGCCGACGGAGATGACCACGGACTTGCCCGCCGCCTGTTTGGCGGCGATATCGCTTTTGAACCGCTCTTCCGTGTAGTTCAGGGCGGGGTCGAGGGTGAAGTCGACGGCCCCGCGAGTGGCCGTCGCGTCCGCGAAGGCGACGGCGATGATGTCGTACTGATCCTGTACGTCACTGATCTTCTGGACCGTGGCGCCGTTGTTGAAGTTCTGCCAGTAGCCCGTGACGGCGTGCTTGGGCACGCCGGGGCCGTTGCCGCTGCCGGCGGTGGTGGTGCCGGTGACGGCCGCCGACCTCGGGGACTCGCCCTTGGCGTTCGTCGCCGTCACCTCGAACCGGTACGAGGTCGAGGGCGCGAGTCCGGTCACGGTCGCCGAAGTGCCGCTGACGCTCTGCACCTTGGTGCCGTCCCGGTAGACGTGATAGCCGGTGGCGCCGCCGACCGGGTTCCACGACAGGGCGACGGACGAGGACGTCGTGGCGCCGGCCTTCAGCCCGTCCGGGGCGCCGGGTATCGGGTCGCCGGGGTCGGTGCCGCCGGGACCGGACAGCTCGACGTCGTCGACGAAGTAGCCGGGCTGTCCGTACCAGCCGTGGGTGTAGAGGGTGACGGAGGTGGTGTCCGCGCCGGTCGTGAAGCGGGTGGTCAGCTGCTGCCAGCCGCTCGCCGAGGGTGTCCAGGTGGATACGTCCGTGGTGCCGGTGCCGCTCGCGCCGAGATGGACGTAGCTGCCCTGGACCCACGCGCTCAGCGTGTAGGAGGAACCGGGCCGGACGGTGACGGTCTGCGCGCATCGGGCGTGATCGGATCCGGCAGGGGTCGCCTTGAGCGCCGCCGAGCCGGAACGCGCGGGGGAGGCGACGGCCTGGCCGCTGCCGTTCGAACAGGTCCAGTCGGCGATCCCCGACTCGAAGCCCGGGTTCCTGACGAGGTTGGCCTGGTCGGTCGTGGCGGCCTTCGCGTGCGCGCCGACCGCCTCGGTGTTCGCGCCGCCGACGGTCAGAAGCGTGCCGGTGGTGAGGGCGAGGGCGGCGAGGACGCCGCCGAGTCGGCGTCTTCCTCCGATGAAGCCGGTGCGGCCGATGTGACGTACCCGATCCACGAATGCCTCCGGTGGGAAGGGAGTTGGCGGGGGTGGGTCGGAGCCCTGGGGGTATGGCCGTGGGGGTGGTGGGCTCCGTATGCGCGTAAAGATGGTCCAGACCAATGCTTCCGTCAAGGGCAGGGAACGGGTCGGTGAACTCCCGTCCACGTCGCGCCGGGGCGCCGGTGGCAAAGCCCGAAGAACGGTTCTCAGCCGCTCCATTCGTGGATAAAGTGCGGAGGCACCAGCACCGGGCAGTATCGATCCGCGTCCGCCGGAGCCCCCCGCGGCCGGAGTGAACGGGGAAGCCGACGTGCCCATCGCGATAGCAGTCACCAGCTCCGATCTGGTGCTCCCGCCCCCCGACGGGAAGACTCCGCACTCCGCTGTGTTCCAGCCGCCCGAAGCGCAGCCGCTGGAGACCGCGGTCACCCAGGCGGGCGTTCTGCTCGACCAGTGCGGCCATCTGATCGTGCTCTACCCCGACGCGCTCCCCGGCCCGTACGTCCGGCGCCTGCACACGATCCGCTCCGTCCTGGAGAGCGACCGGGTAGCCCTGCTGCCCATCGCGCTGCCGCCGCTCGCCGTCGGCGTACTGGCCCGCCAGTTACGGCAGTTGTCCGTGTCGGACCTCGGCCCCGGCGTGCTCGCCTCCGCCGCCCGGCTGCTCGCCCACTACATCTACGCGGGAGCCCAGCTCTCCAGCGTCACCCGGCTGGAGAGGGCCGACGTCGGCCTCGGCGACCACCTGGCGTCCCTGCTGCCCGGCGCCCGCTTCGGGGTCCTCGTCAACCCCGTGCCCCGGCTGCTGCGGATCGGCGCCGGTGAGCCCCCCGACGGCCCCGGCTTCGGCACCCGGCTGACCCTCGCCCGCGGCAGGCCCGTCGGCGGTGAGGACTGGGTCCTCGACACCGTCGCCCCCCACTGGCGGGTCCAGGGCGTCCAGGAGACCGTCCTCCCCGCCGAGTCCGCGCGCTGGTGGGGCACCCGCCGGGCCGTCGAGTTCGCCGCCGCCATCGGGGACCCCTCCGTGCTCTATCAGCTCGTCACGTCCGTGCGACGGGAGGAGTGCCGCTGGTGCGGGCTCGAACTCATCGGCGACCGCTGCGGGTTCTGCCGGGCGGCCGTGCCGCGTACCGCCGCGGGCGCCCTCGACCCGCCGGTACGGGCCGGGGCGGGCGCCCCGCCCGGCCACCGTTGATCACCGCCGCACCCGGCCCGTGAGCCCGGTCGCCGCCGGCCCTGCCGGGCCGCACCCCCGGTCACATCCGACGCATGCCGACGAACGCCCACGAATGAGGTCCGCCGCCCCATGAATTCACGCCAGCGCCGCGGGATCATCCTGCTGCTCCTGTCGGTCCTCTGCGCCGTCGGCGCGTTCGCCGGAGTGTTCTCGGTCATCGACGACGTCGAATCCAAGGTGGGCCCCGAGGTCACCGCCTACCGGCTGAAAGGCGACGTCCCCGCCTACCGGACCCTTGAGGAGGACGAGTTCGAGGAGGTCTCGATGCCCAGGCGCTGGCTCCCCGCCACCGCCGTCACCGACCTCGCCCGGGTGCGCGGGAAGATCGCCGTCACCCCGCTGCGCAAGGGCTCGCTGCTGCAGAGCGACATGATCGTCGCCCGTCCGGCGCTGACGGCCGGGCAGCAGGAGATCGCCATCATGATCGACGCGGCGACGGGGGTCGCCGGCAAGATCAATCCGGGGGCGAAGGTCAACATCTATGCGACCTTCGACGCCAAGGAGCAGGGCACCAAGCCCGTCTCCAAGGTCATCGTCAGCGGTGCCCAGGTCATCGACGTCGGCAAGCTCACCCCTCTCGACCGCGACGGCGGCAGCCGAGGGGGCGGCACGACGCGCAAGGCGGCCGGCGACGCGGTGCCGATCACCTTCGCCCTCGGCACCAAGGACGCCCAGCGCGTCGCGTACGCCGAGTCGTTCGCCTCGCACGTCCGGCTCGCCCTCGTCGCACCCGGAGGCGACGACACGGTCAGCGAAGGCGACCGCACCTACACCCTCGACGGCGACAAGTAGCGGCACAAGAGAGGCAAAGGGGCCACGGTGACGATCAGAATCCTGCCGGCCATCGGCGATCCGGACACCGCCCGCTCCATCGGCGGTCTGCTCGGGCAGCTCCCCGGCGTCGAGCCACTGCCGACCGTCGGGGACACCACCCGGCTCCTCGACACGCTCGCCGTCCTGGCTGCGGCCTCCCTCGAGGAACTCCCCGAAGTCGTCCTCGTGCACGAGCGCATCGGACCGGTGCCCGCCCTCGAACTCATCCGCGAGGTGGCCCTCCGGTTCCCGGCCACCGGGGTCGTCCTGGCCGCCGCCGACGCCGGGCCCGCGCTGTACGCCGCCGCGATGGACTCCGGAGCGCGCGGCCTCGTCGGAACGCCGCTGTCCTACGAGGAACTGGGGGCCCGCGTCCAGGCCGCCGCGCAGTGGGCGAGGGGGGTCCGCCGGCATCTGGGCGGTACCGGCGACCTCGTCCCCGGGGGCGGGCCCGGCGGCCGGCTCGTCGCCGTCATCGGCGCCAAGGGCGGCGTCGGGACGACCGTCACCGCCGTCCAGCTCGCGCTCGCCGCGTGCGCCGCGGGCCGTGAGGTCGCCCTGGTCGACATGGACCTCCAGTCCGGTGACATCGCCTCCTACCTGGACGTCCAGTTCCGCCGGTCCATCGCCGACCTGGCGGGCATCAACGACATCTCCCCCCGGGTCCTGCAGGACGCCGTCTTCCCCCACCCCACCGGGCTCGGGCTGCTGCTCGCCCCGGCGGAGGGCGAGCGCGGCGAGGACGTCGGCGACCTCGCCGCCCGCCAGATCGCCGCCGCGCTGCGCGGCCGCTACGAACTCGTCGTCGTCGACTGCGGCACCCAGATCACGGCCGCCGGTGCCGCGGTGGTCGAGACCGCCGACACCGCCCTGCTGGTCACGACACCGGACGTGGTGTCCGTACGGGCCGCCAAGCGCATGGTCCGGCTCTGGGACCGGCTCCAGATCCGCAAGGCCGAGGAGACGACGACCGTCATCAACCGCCACACCCGCACCGCCGAGATCCAGCCGCCCCTCGTCGAACGGACCACGGGCACCAGGACCGCGCGGACCACGATCCCCGCCGGGTACAAGGAGCTCCAGGCCGCCGTCGACTCCGGCCGGATGCAGGACCTCGACGCCAAGTCCTCCGTCCGAGGGGCCCTGTGGACGCTGGCGGGCGAGCTGGGGCTGGCCGACGCCCCCGGCGCCCGGCTCGCGCACGGCGGAGCCCACGCCGCCCACGCAGCCCGCCCGCTCGGGGGCGGACCGCGCCGACGGCGGGCCATAGGGGGCCCCGCTCCCACCGGCGGCGGCACCGGCCCGGACCAGCTGGCCCCCGTGCCGACCAGCCGCTTCCGCAGACGGGGCGGCGGTGACCGGGGACAGGTCGCGGTGGAGTTCGCGGGCGTACTGCCGCTCATCCTCGTGGTGCTGGCGGTGGTCTGGCAGTGCGTCCTGGTCGGCTACACCTACTCCCTCGCCGGGAACGCGGCGGACAAGGGCGCCCGGACCGGAGCCGTCGGCGGCGACTGCGCGGCCGCGGCACAGGCCGACTTACCCGGCGCCTGGGGCGGCGACGGCATCGGCTGCGGCGAGGAGAACGGCGTCTACCGGGCGACGGTCTCCCTGGACGTCCCCGTGCTCTTTCCGGGGGCGGTGAGCTGGCCCTGGCAGGTGGAGAGCTCGGCCGGCGCGGCGCGGGAGGACTGAGCGATGCGCGCGCGATTCCGGTCCCGCTGCACCGGCGAGGGCGGCTCCGTCGGCCGGCCGCCCCCGGTGGCCCGTCCGCCCGCCCGGGACCACGGCATCGCCTCGATCGAGTTCCTCGGGTTCCTGCCCCTGCTGCTGATCGTCGCACTCGCCGCCATCCAGCTGGGGCTGGCCGCCTTCGCCACCCAGCAGGCGGGCAGCGGAGCCCGGACGGCCGCCCGGACGGCGACGCTGGACCGGACACCGGGCGAGGAGCCCCCCGACCCGGAGGCCGCGGCGCGGTCCGCGATGACCGGCTGGGTCGCGGACCGCGCCGAGGTCGGCGCGCCGACGTGCCCGGACGGCGGTGAGGTCACCGCGACCGTCACCGTCACCGTCCCGGAGCTCATTCCCGGCACCGGATTCAGTACCACGCGCCGCGCCACCATGCCGTGCCCCGCCTCCCTGGAATCCGGCGGGTTCCCCTATCCACCCTCGTCCGCGAGGAGTGCGCCATGAGCCTACGGGCGCGGATCGTCGCACCGGAAGCACCGGCCGACGGGCGGGAGTCGAGCCATCTCGTCCCCGTCTACCGCGCGAAGCTGCTGGAGGAGATCGACCTCGCGGAGATGTCCGCCCTGGCCGCCGCCGAGCGGCGCACCCGGCTGGAGCGGGTGCTCGGCCACATCATCAGCCGCGAGGGGCCGGTGCTGTCCACCGCCGAACGCGACCGGCTGATCCGCCGGGTCGTGGACGAGGCACTGGGCCTGGGGGTCCTCGAACCCCTCCTGGAGGACCCCTCCGTCACCGAGATCATGGTCAACGGCCCCGACCAGGTCTTCGTCGAGCGCGCGGGCCGCGTCGAACTCGTCCCCGTACGGTTCGCCTCCAACGAGCAGCTGATGCAGACCATCGAACGCATCGTCTCCACGGTCAACCGCCGGGTGGACGAGTCGAATCCGATGGTCGACGCCCGGCTGCCGAGCGGCGAGCGCGTCAACGTGATTATTCCGCCCCTCGCGCTGAACGGCGCGACCCTGACGATCCGCCGCTTCCCGCGCGCCTACACGCTGAGGGAACTCATCGGCATGGGGACGCTGGACGAGCAGACGTTGCTGCTGCTGGCAGCCCTCGTGCGCGCCAAGTTCAACGTGGTCGTCTCCGGGCCGACCGGCTCCGGCAAGACCACCCTGCTGAACGCCCTCTCGGGGCTGATCCCCGAGGGCGAGCGCATCATCACCGTCGAGGACGCGGCCGAGCTGCAACTCCAGCAGACACACGTCATCCGCCTCGAATCCCGGCCCCCGAACGTCGAGGGCAAGGGCCGCATCACCATCCGCGACCTCGTGCGCAACTCCCTGCGGATGCGCCCGGACCGCATCATCGTCGGCGAGGTGCGCGGCGGTGAGACCCTCGACATGCTCCAGGCCATGTCCACCGGCCACGACGGCTCGCTGGCCACCGTCCACGCCAACAGCGCCGAGGACGCGCTCATGCGGCTCCAGACCCTGGCGTCCATGTCCGAGGTCAAGATCCCGTACGAGGCCCTGCGGGACCAGATCAACAGTGCCGTCGACTGTCTGGTGCAGCTCACCCGTAACGCCGACGGTTCGCGCCGTGTCGCCGAGGTCGCCCTCCTCGACTCGCACGGCCGGGAGGACTACCGCCTCGCCACCGTCTGCCGCTTCGACGCCCGGCCGATGGGCGCGGACCGCGTCGTCCGCGGGCACTTCACGCACTTCCCCGTTCCCGGGCGGGTCGCGGAGCGGCTGCGGCTGGCCGACGAGGCCGTGCCACCGGCCTTCGGCGTCGCCGGGTCACCCACCGAACGCAGCCCCCGAGAGGCCGGACAGAGGTAACGCCGTACATGGACAGTATGGACAATCTCGCAACCGTCACCGCCGGACTCACCCTGGTGTGCGGCGCCCTCGGCATCGCCGGCGTGCACCTGTACGTCACCGGGCGGGCCCGCCACCAGGCGCTGGTCGACCGGCTCTCCGACGCCCCCGGCCTGCCGCCCGCCGGGCGGGGGCGGTACTTCACCGGCCTGGACCGGAGGCTGCGCGGCACCCGCTTCGGCGCTCGCCTGGAGTCGCGGATCGCCTCGACGGGGCTGGACGTCGCCCCGGCCGAGTTCGTCCTGTGCACCCTCGCCGCCGCGGCCGGGCTGTGGCTCGTCGCGGCCGCCTCCCTCGCGCCCTTCTTCGGCCCGCTGGCCGGGGTCGTCGCGGTCTGGTCCGCGTCCGCCTTCCTCGCCTGGCAGCGCCGCAAACGCATCGAGAAGTTCATCAACCAGCTCCCCGAGCTGTCCCGCATCCTCGCCAACGCCACCCAGGCGGGACTCGCCCTGCGGACCGCCCTCGGCATGGCGGCGGACGAGATGGAGGCCCCGGCGGGCGAGGAACTCGCCAAGGTCGCCGACAAACTGGCCGTCGGCCACTCCGTCGACGCGGCGCTCGACGAACTCGCCGACCGGCTGCCGTCGCGTGAACTCGTCGTCCTGGTCACGACCTTGGTGCTGTCGCACACGGCCGGCGGCACGGTCGTCAGCTCGCTGCGCAACCTCACGACGACCCTGGAGGAGCGGAAGGAGACCCGGCGGGAGGTCCGCACCCAGCTCTCCCAGGTGACCGTGACGGCGTACGTCGTGCCCCTGATGGGCATCGGCACGCTGCTGCTCATGGACCGCATCGCGCCGGGGTCGATCGAGCGGATGACCGCCGGCTTCCCGGGGCGGGCGGCCGTGGTCGCCGCCTTCGGGCTGTACGGGCTCGGCTTCTTCCTCATCCGCCGCATGTCCAAGATCGACGTCTGAGGGGCGGCCGAAGATGGGACTTCTGCTGGCGCTGCTGATCGGGCTGTCCGTGGCGGGTGCCTGCTACGGCATCGCCCTCAGCCGCAGCGAGGCCAAGCTGCCCGCCGACCTGGCGCTGGCCCTGGAGGTCGGCGCGACCCGGACGACCGCCGTGGGCTCTGCCGTCGACCGGCTCGGCATGCGCTACGCACCTCTCGTGCTGCGCATGATGGGCGGCAAACGGGTCGCGAAGGTCCGCACCCGCATCGACCGGGCCGGCAACCCCGGGGGCCTCACGGTCGACCGGTACGCGGCACGCCGCGCGGTCTACGGCTTCCTCGGCTTCGGCGGCGCGCTGGTGATGCTGCTCGAAGGGCACGTCCTCATGGCGCTGCTGCTGGTCGCCTTCGGTCTCTTCTGGATCGAGGTCGGCATCTGGGTGGCGGTGCGTGAACGCAAGGACGCGATCGAGCGCACCCTGCCGGACTTCCTCGACGTCCTCGCGGTGGTGGTGAGCGCGGGGCTGAGCTTCCGGCAGGCCCTGGACCGTGTCTCGGAGAAGTACGAGGGGCCGTGGGCCGACGAGCTGCGGATCACCCTGCGCCAGCTGGACATGGGTGTCAGCCGCCGCCAGGCGTTCGACGAGCTACGCAAACGCAACGACTCCGAGCAGGTGGCGCAGTTCGTCACGGCCTTGCAGCAGGGCGAGGAGCTGGGCGCCCCGATCGTGGACACGCTGATCGACATCGCCAACGACATGCGTCGCACCGACGCCCAGCAGGCCCGCCGCCGCGCGGCCCGGGCCGTACCGAAGGCGACCATGGTCGTCACCACCTTCATGGTTCCGGGCACGATGATCCTGCTGATCGCGGGGTTCTTCCTCGGCTCGGGCACGGATCTCGGCTCCATCACGGGGGATTGAGCTGCGCACACCTCGCCCGCACCACCGCACAAGGAGACCCCATGGACACCCCGCCCCGCCCCTCCCGGCCACCGGAGGGCACTCCCCGGCAGCCCCCGTACGACCCCGGCGCCGCCCAGCACGCCTCCCAGCACACCTCTCCGCACCACGCCGCGCCGTGCTCGGAGCGAGCCCGCCCGACGGAGGCCGAACGGGGGGCGGGAGCTGTGGCGGAGCGGCTCGGTACCCGGTTCGGGATACGCGAAGAGTCTTCGCTTCTGCAATCGGATAGGGGATGGCCATCCTCCGACGGGTCCCCGGAGGCGCCCGTCGACGGGTCCGCCACGGGCCTGACGGAGCGGTGGTGAGGCTTATGGGTCGCGCGGGGTGGGCGAGGTTCAAGAGGCGCATGGTGCCCCAACTCCCCCACAGAGGAAGGGAATGCTGCCACGTGACCTGTTCCGCCACCGCCGAATCGGCGTACTTTTCTGGTGCCGCGAACGGGGACGCGGGTCGTATCACGGAGATTCACCCGCCGGACCGGACGGGCCCGGCTGCCCACGGAGGGGAAGACGATGGGAAAGCGGTTCTGGGAAGACGGCCTGGGGCACCGCCCGGGAGACGTCCGGGACGCAGGCAGGAGGACGGGGCGGGGAACGGGCCGGTGCGGCGCGGCGGACCAAGGGCCCGGCGGTGGCCGGTACGACGACCGGGGGCAGACCTCGATCGAGTACCTGGGCATCATCGCCGTGGTCGTGGCGATCATCCTGGTGCTGACGACGACCGACTTCGGCACGATGATCGCGACGGCCATCACCAACCAGATCTCCCAGATCACCGGGTGAGGCGCGCGCCCTCCGCGCGTCAGGTGACCGACGCCGGGCAGGCCTTCCCCCTCTACATCACGGCGGTGGCGGGCCTGCTCTTCCTCGCCCTGGCCTTCTTCACGGTCGGCCGGGCGGGAGCCACGAAGAACGGCGCGCAGACGGCGGCGGACGCCGCGGCCCTCGCGGCGGCGCAGAGCTACCGCGACCAGCTGGGCGCGAGCTTCCTGAACGCCCTCCGCACCGACGCGGCGTGGCAAGGCATCGTCCTCGACGGGCAGTTGACCGCGCCGGTCGATGTCTGCGGCGCGGCGCTGAGGTTCGCGAAGAGCAATGGCGCCTCGGTACGCGACTGCGCCCCGGCGTACACGCCGCCGTCCTTCACCGTCGCGGTCGAGTCCCTCAAAGGGGTGGGCAAGTCGGTGATCCCCGGGACGGAGGGCAAGAAGGCCACCGCGACGGCGAGGGCGCTCGTCACCCCGCTCTGTGTGCCGGACGCCTCACCGCCGAAGCAGGCGCCGAAGCCTTCGCCGTCGAAGGAAAAGGGCGGCGAGGACGACGAGGGCAAGGGCGGTGAGAAGCCCCCTGAGAGGCCTGCCGTCCTCTTCCTCGACTGCGACGGCAAGCACGTGACGATCGACCCGGGTCACCCCGACCGGCTTCCGGACACGGCGGAGCTGTTCGCCGTGCACCTCGCCGACTGACCAGCGAAGGAAAGTTGCCCATGAGCATTCGGCAGACGACGACGGCCCGGAGGGGCGCGGCCGGTGCGGCGCTGGCAGCCGTCATAGCCCTGGCCGTGGCGGGCTGCGGGAGCGGCGGCGAGAAGAAGGACGACGCCGGTGGCCCCCGGCCGTCCGGTGCCCCCCGTACGGCCGGGGACAAGCCCGCACCGGCGCCGAGCGAGACCATCGGCGAGATCAAGGGGCCCGAGGGGGTGGTAGTCGTCCTCCATTCCGCCGTGCGCGACACCGGGGGGTTCGTCACGGTCAGCGGGGTGGTCGCGAACCGTGGCTCGAAGCCCTACACCCCGCTGACCTGGCGTTCCAAGGAGACGGAGATGAAGTCCCAGTCGTCGGTGTCCGGGGCGTCGCTCGTGGACCGGGCCGGCAAGAAGCGGTACCTCGTGCTCCGGGACACGGACGGTGAGTGCCTGTGCACCACGGGCCTGGTCAATATCCGGCCCGACGAGAGCCGACCCGTCTTCGCGCAGTTCCCCGCGCCGCCCGAGAGCGTCACGGACATCGACTTCCAATTGCCCACCATGCCGACCGTCCGCATCAAGATCTCGGGGTGACCGTCCCATGCCGACGCATCGGACCCGCCGCGGCGCGGCCGTCGCCACCACCGTGCTCGCCGCGCTCGTGGCCCTCGCGCCGTCCCCCACGCCCGCCCGCGCCGCGGGCGGCCCCGGGGGGCCCGCCGACACCGCGCCACCGGTGAAGATCGACAACGGTGATCCGGACCTCAAGATGCGCGCCGGGGCGAAGCTCGCGCCGGGCCGGGTCCTCGACATCAAATCGGTGGTCGAGACGGACGACGGCGACGAACGCCGCGAGACCACCAACGTCAACGTGACCTTCGCCCTCCAGGCCGAAGTGCTCTTCGACAAGGACAGCGCCACCCTCAACCGCGAGGCCAACGCCCGGATCCGGACCATCGCCGACGAGGCCACCCGACACCGCGCGACCATCGTGCGCGTCTTCGGCTTCACCGACAGCCTCGGCTCCTCGGGGCACGGCATGGTGCTCTCCAAGCAACGGGCCGACGCGGTGCAGCGCCAACTCGCCCAGAACGTCGGATCGTCGGCGGGGTCGTCGCGCATCAGCTACCAGATCCGCGGCTACGGCGAGCAGTATCCGATCGCCGACAACTCCACCGAAGAGGGCCGCAGGAAGAACCGCCGCGTGGAGGTCAGCTTCCCGCGCCGGCCGTAGGGCGACGGCCCGGACGTCCGGCGCGGCATCCCCGTACCGCGTCCGCGGCGTAGCGCGCGCCTTGGGCCAAGAGGCGCGCGCCGCGCCGCCGCGCTTCGACTCCCGCTCTCCAGGCCGGTGTGCGGGAGTGTTCGGCGGGGCAGGATGGGGCAGCCCGAAGGTTGGGGGAGAGCTGAGGGAGGCGGGAGATGAGGGGCCGGCGGACAGCCAGGGGCGGGCTCGTCGGAATAGCCGTGGGGGCGTTGATGACGGCCGCTCCCGCGGGAGCGGCCGGGAATGCCGAGGACGGGGGTGCGTACCGGATGGCGCCCGGTGCGAACCCCGTCAAAGGCGCGGCGAACGCGGGTGACGCGCCCCTGCTGGCCGAAGGGATGTACACGGACAGCATCAAGCCTGGTGCGACGAAGTACTACAGCGTCGAGCTGGACGACGCGTCGAGCGCGTACGTCTCGGCGATCGCGGTGCCCCGGGAGGGCAGTGTGCCGGGGGCCCAGGACGGCATCGGTGTGTCGATGCGGACCGCGGACGGCAGGCGGTGCGGCCTCGGGCACCAGCGCACCTTCGCGGCGCAGGGCGGTGCGTATCCGACGGGGGACTACGCGGAGCGGGTGGTCGAGCCGAGCGGTGTGTGCCGGGGTGCCGGGCGCTATGTCGTCACCGTGACGCGCGGGGAGGTCACCGGCGGCGGGAGCACGGCGGCGCTGCCGATCGAGCTGGCGTACCTCTCCGAGCCCGCCGTGCGGAAGGGGACCGAAGGCTCCCCGGCGGCCGGCGGCAAGGGAATGCCCGGGGCCGCCCAGGCGCCCGCGGCGTCCCCGCCCGCGGCCTCGGGCGGAGCGGAGCAGAGCGCGGAGGGCGGCACGGGCTTCAATGACGCCGCCGAGGTGCGGGCCGGCTCGGTGAAGGGATCGGTGGAGCCCGGCGGCACGCGGTTCTACCGTGTGCCGGTCGGGTGGGGCCAACGGCTGCGGGTCACCGCGGAATTCGGGGCGGCGCCCTCGGGGTCCGCGTTCCACGCGGCGAACGGCGTGCGGCTGGCGTTGAGCAACACCGCGCGCGGCCTGGTCACCAACCGGAACGGCGGCTATCAGGGCAAGTCGAAGTCCGTCTCCCTGGAGACCGCCCCGGTCGCCTACGCCAATCGTTTCGGTGCGGGCTTGGACGCGGCCGCCAAGGCGATGCGCTTCGCGGGCGCCTACTACCTCCAGGTCAGCGTCCATCCGGCCGTGGCCGGGAAGGTCTCCGGAAGCGTGCCGTTCACCTTGCGCATCGGTGTGGAGGGCGAGCCCGCCAAGGGCCCGGAGTATGTGAAGGACCCGGGGGAGTTCGGCGGCGGGATGCTGCCGCTCGCGGGCGACGGCATGGGGCCCGGCGGGGTCCGGGAGGGCGGCGGCTCCGGCCGGAGCGACCGGCTGCGGCTGGTCGGATACGCCGGTGTCGGTACGGGGTCCGTGCTGCTGCTCGGACTCGGCGGATGGTCGCTGGCCGCGCGTCGCTGGAAGAGCTGACGGGAGGGCCGGCCGCCGCCGGATCCACGGTTTACGATCCACGTCCGCAATGCGCGATCCGCGCGCCGGGTCAGGGCGAGATCTCCACGCGGACGCCCGGACGCAGCCCCCAGCCGGCCATGGCGCCTGCTTCCGCTTCCAGCACATGGCGGGCCCGCAGCCGCGGCAGGCCGAGACGGCCGGGTGCCATGGTCCGTACCGCCAGGACGGTCATGTGCCGGTCCAGATAGGCGACATCGATGGCGAAGCGCATCCGGAAGGTGTGAACGCTGCCTGCGGGCGTGAGCAGCAGCGCGCCCTCGATACCGTCCCGGCCGAGCAGCCCCCGGGTGCGGGCCCGGTAGGAGGCGGCGATCTCCAGCGGGACGGGCCCGTGTCGTGGCCTGTCGTCCGGCGCCGTTTTATCCGCCATCGTGCCTGGCAGTACGTGGAGTTGGGCCCTGCCGTCCCGCCGGTGAGGCATGTACCGCTCCCTTCGGCCGGTCGCCCGTACAAGGCGCGCGGCGCGTCGCCGGCCACTTTATCCACAGGCTTCAGCGGGGATTCCGAACCGTGCGTAGCCTCGGAGCATGTACTCGCTGCTGATCGTCCTCGCCGCCGTATTCGGCTGTGTGGCGGGGCTGTTGGTGCCGCGCGCCCGCTATCGCCTGTCCGTCGAGCCCGAGGAGGAATGGCGGTCGGCGGGTCCGTGCGGGCATGCCGTCGGCGGGTGGCTCGGGCGGGCGCGTTGTGCGGTGTGTGCGGGGGGATACGGAGTGGGGGCGTTGCCTTCGGCGGCGCTGACGTCCCTGGTGTGCGCGAGTCTCGCGGCTGTGGTGGGGATACGTCCCGAGCTGGTGGTGTGGCTGGCGGCGGCGCCGATAGCAGTGCTATTGGCGGGGGTTGACGTATCGGTGCGCCGGCTGCCGGATGTGCTGACCCTGCCGTTGGCGGCGGGGGCGGCGGGGCTGCTGGGGGTGGCGGCGCTGATTCCCGGGGCGGCGGGCTCGTGGTGGGGGGCGTTGTGGGGCGGGCTGGTGATGGGGGGTGGGTATTTCGGGCTGTTCCTCGTCCATCCGGGTGGGATGGGCTTCGGGGACGCGAAGTTGGCGGTCGGGCTGGGGTGCGTGCTGGGGTGGTACGGCTGGGCGGTGCTGTTTCTCGGGGCGTTCGCGGGGCTGCTGCTGGGGTCGTTGTACGGGGTGGCGCTGCTCGTGACGCGGCGGGCGCGGCGCGGGGAGGCGCTGGCCTTCGGGCCGTTCATGATCGCAGGGGCCTGGCTGGGGGTGCTGATAGGCGGGGCGACGAGTGGCTGAGCCCGGCGCGAGCCCTGGTGCGAGCCTCTCCGGTCTGCGAAGTCGGCCCGCCGGGGGGATGCCCCACAGATGGTGATGTCCCGTAGAAGTTTATGTACCGAGCGATCCAAAACATGCTACGGTCACACCATGGCCCGACCGAGGAAGTTCGACGAGGAGCGGGCGGTCGACGCCGCGCTGGAGGCGTTCTGGACCGCCGGGTACGAGGCGACCTCGACCCAGGATCTGTGCGACGCCACCGGTCTCGGCCGGAGCAGCATCTACAACACGTTCAAGAGCAAGCGCGATCTCTTTCAGCGCGCCCTTCTCCTCTATATGGAGCGCAAGACCGGCGAGCTGATCGAGCTGCTGGAGAGTGACCTGCCTGTCCGGGAGAAGCTCCGGACCGCACTCGTCCGCATCGTCGACGAGGAGTCGGAGTACGTCGACCTCGGCCGTGGCTGTCTGGTCGTCAACACCGCCATCGAACTGGCCGCGCGCGACCGCGAGGTGGCGCACGACCTGGAGCGGGACTACGGACGCCGGCTCGACGCACTCGCCGCCGCCATCGAGGCCGGACAGCGGGACGGCGATATCGACCGCGCCAAGGACGCCCGCACGCTCGCGCATTTCCTGATCGCGTCCGTCGGCGGCATGCGGGTCTCCGCCCGCGCCGGCGCGGGACGGGCCGCGCTCGAAGGGATCGTGCGCACCACGCTCGACGCGATCTGAGCCCCGGACGGCCCGGGCCCCCGTCGTATCGGCGTGCCGCCCGACTTCCGCACGGCAGCCACCCGGCGCCCGCCCGGCTTCCGCATGAGCTCGTTTTGAACTGATCAATACAAAACTGTCGACGTCAACGAGAACTCACAGGGGGACCCGCTGTGCCCGTCGCCGTATACATCCTGAGCCTGGGCATATTCGCCCAAGGCACCTCGGAATTCATGCTGTCCGGCCTGTTGCCCACCATGGCCGAGGACCTGGGGGTGTCCATCCCCGACGCCGGGCTGCTGATCTCGGCCTTCGCCGTCGGCATGCTCGTCGGCGCGCCCCTGCTGGCCGTGGCCACCTTGCGCATGCCGCGCCGCACCGCCCTCGTGGCCTTCCAGGCCGTCTTCATCGCCGGCCATGTGGTGGGCGCGCTGTCACCCTCGTACGAGCTGCTGTTCGCGACCCGCGTCGTCACCGCCGTCGCCTACGCCGGTTTCTGGGCGGTGGCGGCCGTCACGGCCGTGAGCATGGTGCCCGTGGAGAACAGGGCCAAGGCGATGTCCGTGGTCGCCACGGGACTCAGCCTTGCCACCGTGCTCGGTGTGCCCGCCGGGACCGTACTGGGGCAGCACGCCGGCTGGCGGGCGGCGTTCTGGGCGGTGGCCGTGCTCACCGCCGCGAGCCTGGTGACGGTGATGCTGTTCCTGCCGGGCCGCCTGGGCGCGGACGGCCCGGCGCGTACCGTCCGGCAGGAACTGGTGGCGTTCGTCCGGCCGCGGTTGTGGCTCTCGTACGGCATCACCGCGCTCAGCATCGGCGGGGTCATCGTTTCCTTCAGCTATCTCGCCCCGCTCCTGACGGAGGTGAGCGGCGTGCCGGAGGGCTGGGTCCCGGCCGTGCTGTCGCTGTACGGGTTGGGCGCGCTGGTGGGCCTGACGATCGGTGGCCGTACCGCCGACGCCCGGCCCTTCCCGACGCTCTTCATCGGCCTCGGCGGTGTCGTGGCCTTCTCGCTGGCGCTGTGGTGGGCCGCGGGCCACACGGTGCTCGCCGTCGTGTTGGTCTTCTTCCTCGGCATCGTGGGCTTCGTGACCAACCCGGCCGTGCAGGCCCGCGTCTTCGCCCTCGGCGGCGACGCGCCCACCCTGGTCGGAGCGGTGAACACCTCGGCGTTCAACGTCGGCATCACGGTGGCCCCGATGCTGGGCGGCCTGGCCATCGACGCGGGTCTCGGCTACCGCTCCGTCGCCTGGGTCGGCGCGGCGATCGGCGTGGCCGGTCTGCTCGCGACCGCCCTGGCCGCCGCGCTGGAGCGGCGCGACCGTGTCGACACCCCGACCGGACCGGGGCAGGGGCCGCGCGAGGGGGCGGCTCCGGAGCCCCGACGGGAGCCGATCCGGGAGGACGTCGCCCGTGTGGCGTCAATGACGTCAAACCGGTGACGAATTTGTAGGACGTTCGGGGAAGGAGCGGCGGACGCCATTCCGGCCGGAAGGCGCAGAGCGTTCTACGCTGTATGCCTAGTGCTGGTGGGCCCAGGGGGATTTCCGGGGGCCGCGACCGCCGAACTCTTCAAGATCAATAAGGCTGTTGCCCGTCAGCACGCCACGCATTGTCACCCCCGAGGATGCGCGAAGCATGCCCTCCGACCGGTTATGGTGGAAACCCCCCCTCGGGCCGGTCCGTATCCCCCCCACGGACCGGCCCGTTTTTCTTTCCCGGCCCTTACTCTCCGTGTGCATTCATGTGCCACGCACCGGATGACCGGGAAGTCGATCAACGGTGACCGAAAGTTGATCTAGGAGCGGCGGGCCCAGATATTGACCCCCTCGGTGCTCACCGCCAGGGCGTCGATCTCCGCCAGCTCCTCTTCGGTCAGCTTCGCGGCGCCGAGCGCCGCCACATTCGCCTCCAGCTGGCCCACGCCGGACGCCCCGATCAGCGCCGAGGTCATCCGCTCGTCGCGCAGCACCCAGGTCAGGGCGAGCTGGGCGAGGGACTGGCCGCGGCGCTGCGCGATCTCGTTCAGCCCGCGCAGCCGGCGTACGACGTCCTCGGTGAGCAGCCCCGGGTCCAGCGACTTCCCCTGTGCCGCGCGCGAGCCCTCCGGGACGCCCTTCAGGTACTTGTCGGTCAGCAGCCCCTGCGCGAGCGGCGCGAAGGAGATGCACCCCATGCCCTCCGCCTCCAGGGTGTCGAGCAGCTCGTCGTCCTCCGTCCACCGGTTGATCATGGAGTAGGACGGCTGGTGGATGAGGGCCGGGACGCCCATCTCACGCAGCAGGCGGGCCGCTTCGCGGGTCTGCTCCGCGTTGTACGAGGAGACGCCCGCGTACAGCGCCTTGCCCTGGTGGACGGCGGACGCGAGCGCGCCCATCGTCTCCTCCAGCGGGGTCTCCGGGTCGAACCGGTGCGAATAGAAGATGTCGACGTAGTCCACCCCCATTCGGCCCAAGGACGCGTCGAGCGAGGACAGCAGATACTTCCGCGAGCCCCACTCGCCGTACGGGCCGGGGTGCATGAGGTAGCCGGCCTTGGTGGACAGGATCAGCTCGTCCCGGTAGGGGCGGAAGTCCTGTGCGAACAGCTTGCCGAAGTTCAGCTCGGCGGAGCCGGGCGGCGGGCCGTAGTTGTTGGCCAGGTCGAAGTGCGTGACGCCCAGGTCGAAGGCGCGGCGCAGGATGGCGCGCTGCGACTCCAGGGTGCGGTCGTCGCCGAAGTTGTGCCACAGTCCGAGGGAAATGGCGGGAAGCTTGAGTCCGCTGCGGCCCGTACGCCGGTACTCCATGGAGTCGTATCGGCTTTCGGCCGCGCGGAAATGCGTGGAATCGGTCATGTCCACCTGACTATCACGCTCTTGTGACAGACCGAGTTGGGTCCCGGTGACACGCGGGCAGTAGGGTGGCGCCTTCGGGGCGACCGCCATGACATGGAGGGGCTGGGAAGACGTGAAGTTGCGCGACCTGGTGTACAGGCTCTACGCACGCCGGGTGGAAGGCCGCCTCGACCATGCGCAGGTGCCCAAGCACATCGGCGTCATCCTCGATGGCAACCGCCGCTGGGCGCGCGCGGACGGCCGTACGACGGAACAGGGCCATCAGGCGGGTGCCGACAAGATCCAGGAGCTGCTCGGCTGGTGCGCCGAGACCGACGTCGAGGTCGTGACGCTCTGGATGCTGTCCACCGACAATCTGGACCGGTCCGCCGAGGAGCTCAACCCGCTGCTGGGCATCATCGAGAACACCGTGCGCGGACTGGCCGAGGACGGCCGCTGGCGCGTTCACCACGTGGGCACCCTCGATCTGCTCCCGGCCCGCACCCAGCGGGTGCTGAAGGAAGCCGAGCAGGCGACCGACGACGTCGCCGGGATACTGGTCAACGTCGCCGTCGGCTACGGCGGCCGGCAGGAGATCGCGGACGCGGTGCGCTCCCTCGTGCTGGAGGCCGCGGAGAACGGCAGCTCCTTCGAGGAGCTGGCCGAGACCGTCGACGTCGAGCACATCTCCAAGCACCTCTACACCCGCGGCCAGCCCGACCCGGACCTCGTGATCCGAACGAGCGGTGAACAGCGGCTGTCCGGCTTCATGCTCTGGCAGAGCGCGCACTCGGAGTACTACTTCTGCGAGGTCTTCTGGCCCGCCTTCCGCAAGGTCGATTTCCTGCGGGCCCTGCGCGACTACGCGGCCCGCCACCGGCGGTACGGGTTCTGACACCTGCGAAGGGGCCGGGCGGGAACGACGGCGCGCGGGCGCACCGCGTGCCGCTCGGGGTACGGCGGCTGACGGATCGATCGTTCACTTGGTCGTCGCATATGCCGTTGCATGGGCAAGCGCCTGGAAGGGAATATCCCCTCCAGGCCGACGGTCTGTCCTAAGACCGTCGCTCTGCCAGCGGGCGGCATGGGGCCGCCCGCCCGGGAGGCCCTTTGCACACGGACGACGACCGTGCGGATCGAGCGGACCCACGCGGTCGCGCGGTCGACGCGGAGGGCCGGTGTCCGGCCCTCGAAGGGCGAGCACCCGGCCCCTTACGCCGCGACGCCGTCGCGCCCCGACCTCTTCCCGAGGGGGTTCGTCCACCCGTGGTGACCAGCAAGAATCGCCGTGAGAACGACCGGCGCACGTATGTCCTCGACACCAGCGTCCTGCTGGCCGACCCAGGAGCCATGGCCCGCTTCGAGGAGCACGAGGTCGTGCTGCCCGTCGTGGTGGTCACGGAGTTGGAGGCCAAGAGGCACCACCCGGAGCTCGGCTACTTCGCCCGGAAGGCACTGCGCCTGCTGGACGAATACCGGGTGCAATTCGGCCGTCTCGATTCACCGATTCCGATCGGTGAGCTCGGCGGAACGTTGCGGGTCGAGCTCAATCATTCCGATCCGGGCATACTGCCCGCCGGCTTCCGCCTCGGTGACAACGACTCGCGGATCCTCGCGGTCGCCCGCAATCTCCAGGCCGAGGGGTACGACGTCACCGTCGTCTCCAAGGACCTGCCGCTGCGGATCAAGGCGTCGGCGGTCGGGCTGCTCGCGGAGGAGTACCGCGCCGAGCTCGCCATCACCGACTCGGGCTGGACGGGGATGGCGGAGCTGGCCATCACCGCCGAGCAGGTCGACGAACTCTTCGCCGACGAGCGGGTCCACGTGCCCGAAGCGGCCGAACTGCCCGTGCACACCGGTCTGGTGCTGCAGTCCGAGCGCGGCAAGGCGCTGGGGAGGGTCTGCGCCGACGGCTCGGTGCGGCTCGTGCGGGGCGACCGGGAGGCCTTCGGCATCCACGGCCGCAGCGCCGAGCAGCGCGTCGCGCTCGATCTGCTGCTGGACCCCGACATCGGGATCGTCTCCATGGGCGGCCGGGCGGGTACGGGCAAGTCGGCGCTGGCGCTGTGCGCCGGGCTGGAGGCGGTACTGGAGCGCCGCCAGCACCGGAAGGTGATGGTCTTCCGGCCGCTGTACGCGGTGGGCGGGCAGGAGTTGGGCTATCTGCCGGGCAGCGAGTCGGAGAAGATGAGCCCCTGGGCCCAGGCGGTCTTCGACACGCTCTCGGCGGTGACGAGCGCCGAGGTGATCGAGGAGGTCGTCGGGCGCGGCATGCTGGAGGTGCTGCCGCTCACCCACATCCGCGGCCGGTCGCTGCACGACGCGTTCGTGATCGTCGACGAGGCGCAGTCACTCGAGCGGAACGTTCTCCTGACCGTTCTGTCCCGGATCGGCGCCAATTCGCGGGTGGTCCTCACCCATGACGTGGCCCAGCGGGACAATCTGCGCGTCGGGCGGTACGACGGTGTGGTCGCCGTGGTCGAGAAGCTGAAGGGGCATCCCCTCTTCTCGCACGTCACCCTCACGCGTTCGGAGCGGTCGCCCATCGCGGCCCTGGTGACCGAAATGCTGGAGGACGGCCGTATCTGAGGCGCCTGCCGTCAGTTGTACGGACGGGGTGTACGGATGGGGCGCGCGGCAGGATCTCCGCGCATCTCGGCCCAAGCCCGTACAACCCGGTGTGCGTTCCGCCCAGGGCAGTGCGCGGCAAAGCGACAGAGCTTAGCCGCGCGCTGTGGCGCGGCGCCAAGGTTTCCGCAAAACCCCTGGAGTAAACGGCGTGTGAGCTTTCCCACGCAACGAAGAATTGCTTCGGGGCATCCCCGTCGGGCAAAGTCTGGGGCCTGTCAGGCCCCGCATACGGCACACCTGCATCCTCAGGGATGCTGCACCACAGAACTCAACAGCGTTGTCGTATGCCACCCGAGCACCATGCGGACCTCCTTCGCGGGAGGGCCCACCGGGTCAGTGCCTTCCGTGACCATCCGGTCCCTCGGTTCCCGGGGCCGGTCCGAGTGGAGGCCAGTGCCAGGGGCACGATTGCGCCCGCGAGGTCACCTATGCGGGCGATGCTGGAAGGAAACCGTGTGAGCCGGATTTCGGTCCGGGGATTCGCCGTGGCATCCGCCACCGCGGTCACCACCGTCGGCGCCGTCGTTGGCGTCGCCTCGGGCAATGAGCAGGGCAGCACGACCGGTCAGGTCGAGGCCACTGCCGCCGACGCGACGATCCTCGCGGAGATCCCCGCCGGACAGAAGCTCCAGGCCCAGACCGCGTCCCTCACGGAGCAGGCGGACACGCAGTCCGCCGCTGCCGAGACGGCGGCGAAGAAGGAAGCCGAGGAGGCCGCGCGCAAGCAGGCCGCCGAGGACGCCTCCGCCAAGAAGGAAGCCGCCGAGGAGGCGGAGAAGAAAGAGGCCGAGGAGAAGGCCGAGAAGGAGCGCGAGAAGAAGGAAGAGGTCAGCAGCCGTTCGGCCACGCGTGACGCTTCCAGCTTCGAGGCCAAGGGCTCCTACACCACCGCCGAGGTCCAGGCGATGGCCCGGCAGATGGTCCCCGGCGACCAGTTCCAGTGCTTCAGCAACATCGTGAACAACGAGAGCACCTGGGACTACACCGCGGAGAACCCCTCCTCCGGCGCCTACGGACTCGTGCAGTCGCTGCCCGGCTCCAAGATGGCCTCCGCCGGCGCCGACTGGCGGACCAACCCGGCCACCCAGATCAAGTGGGGCCTCGGCTACATGAACGAGCGCTACGGCAGCCCCTGCGGCGCCTGGTCGTTCTGGCAAGCCAACCAGTGGTACTAGGCCGCGTCTTCACCTTCACCAAGCCCCCGACCTCAACCGGTCGGGGGCTTTGTGTGTCTTGCCCGACGACGGGCCGCGCGTTCGAAGCGGCCGGGCACAGGTAACGTCGTCACGATGACCACGGGGGAGTGGGGTAGAGGAAGAGAAATGTCCAGATTGCCACAATGGGTCGGCGGCTTGGGGGCGGGCCTGACGCGGTTCGCCCAGCGGCTCGACGAACGCAAAGCGCAGACGTCGGGTGCCGCGGACGCGTCGGGGGAGGCGTCTGCGCCGACTCCGGCGGGTATGAGCGCTTCCTCCGATACACACGGTTCATCCGGTGCGCCCACGTCCTCCGGTACGGGTGTTCCGTCCGGGACGGCTGAAGCCGCGGCCGGGCAGACCCCCGTCGGTGCAGGCGTCGGCGTGGCCGTCTCCGAGCACGAGCACGTGCCGCCGCCGCCCGGCTACGCACCCTCCGTCGCGCCCCGGCCGGATCCCGTGGCCGCCGTCCCCTGGGGCGTACGGGTCGCGGCCGAGGTCGCCTGGCGGCTGCTGATACTCGCCGCCTCGCTGTGGGTGCTGATGCGGATGATCAGCGCCGTGCAGCTGGTGGTGCTGGCCTTCGTCGCCGCCCTGCTCATCACGGCGCTGCTCCAGCCCACCGTCGCTTTGCTCCGGCGGCACGGTGTGCCCCGGGGCCTCGCCACGGCGATGACCTTCATCTCCGGCTTCGTCATCATGGGGCTGGTCTGCTGGTTCGTGGTCTGGCAGGTGACGGAGAACCTCGACGACCTGACCGAGAACGTGCAGCACGGCATCACCGAGCTGAAGACCTGGCTGCTGAACAGCCCGTTCCATGTCACCGAGGACCAGATCAACAACATCGCCGACAACCTCAGCAAGGCGATCGGTACCAACACCAAGGACATCACCTCGGCCGGCATCGAGGGCGTCACGGTCATCATCGAGGTGCTGACCGGCATCCTGCTGGCGATGTTCTCGACGCTCTTCCTGCTCTACGACGGCCCCAAGATCTGGGGCTGGCTGCTGAAGCTCTTCCCGGCGGCGGCCCGCGACGGTGTCGCGGGCGCGGGTCCGCGCGCGTGGGCGACGCTCACCGCCTATGTGCGCGGCACGGTGATAGTGGCCCTCATCGACGCGATCTTCATCGGTATAGGGCTGTTCTTCCTCGATGTGCCGATGGCGGTGCCGCTGGCCGTCTTCATCTTCCTCTTCGCCTTCATCCCGCTCGTCGGTGCCGTCGTCTCCGGCGCGCTCGCGGTCGTCGTGGCGCTGGTGACGCGCGACATGTTCACGGCGACGATGGTGCTGGCGGTCGTGCTCGCGGTGCAGCAGATCGAGGGCCACATCCTTCAGCCGTTCATCCTCGGCCGGGCCGTGCGCGTCCACCCGCTCGCGGTGGTCCTCTCGGTGGCCGCCGGCTCGCTGATGGCGGGCATCGGCGGCGCGGTGGTCGCCGTCCCGCTGGTCGCGGTGACCAACGCCGTCGTGGGATACCTCCGGGCGTACGCGCGGGAGAACGCGCTGCGGACCGCCGCCGGGGAGTCCGCGCCCGAGGCCGCCGGGCAGGACGTCCCGGCCGCCAGCGCGGGCCCACCGGGGGAGGGCCGGGGCTGACCCCCCCGGACCTGCCGTACATGACGAAACCGCCCGCCGACCAGAAGGTCGGCGGGCGGTTTCGTCATGCGGTGATGCCTGACGGCCTCAGTCGTTCAGCACGGCCTCGGAGTCGAGGGTCGCGCCGACGGCCTGGAGGACGGCAGCGATCTTGAAGGCTTCCTGGATCGTCTCGCGGTCCACGCCGGCCTTGCGGAGCACCTGCTCGTGCGAGTCGAGGCACATGCCGCAGCCGTTGATGGCCGAGACGGCCAGGGACCACAGCTCGAAGTCGACCTTCTCCACGCCCGGGTTGCCGATGACGTTCATCCGCAGGCCCGCGCGCAGGTTGCCGTACTCCGGGTCCGACAGCAGGTGCCGGGTCCGGTAGTAGACGTTGTTCATCGCCATGATGGCGGCGGCGGACTTGGCGGCGGTGTACGCCTCCGGGGAGAGGTTGGCCTTGGCCTCCGGCTCCAGCTCCTTGAGCACGCGCGGCGAACGCGAGGCGATCGCGCAGGCGAGCACGGTGCCCCACAGCTGCTGCTGCGGAAGGTCGGAGTTGCCGATGACCGAGCCGAGGTTCAGCTTCAGGTCCTTGGCGAAGTCCGGTATCGCGGACTTCAGCTCGTCGAGGGCCATGTCAGATCACTCGCCCGCGAGCAGCGCGACCGGGTCAAGGGTGGTCTCGCCCTTGCTCCAGTTGCAGGGGCACAGCTCGTCCGTCTGCAGGGCGTCGAGGACCCGGAGGACCTCCTTGGGGTTACGGCCGACGGAACCGGCGGTCACCATGGTGAACTGGATCTCGTTGTTCGGGTCCACGATGAAGACGGCGCGCTGGGCGTAGCCGTCCTCGCCCTCGACGCCGCAGTCGCGCATGAGGTCGTGCTTGGCGTCGGCCAGCATCGGGAAGGGCAGGTCACGCAGGTCGGCGTGGTCCTTGCGCCAGGCGTGGTGGACGAACTCGGAGTCGCCGGAGACGCCGAGGATCTGGGCGTCGCGGTCCGCGAACTCGTCGTTCAGCTTGCCGAACGCGGCGATCTCGGTCGGGCAGACGAAGGTGAAGTCCTTCGGCCAGAAGAAGACGACCTTCCACTTGCCCTCGTAGGTCTTGTGGTCGATCTGCGCGAAGGCCTTGTCCGCGTCGAGGTCCACACAGGCGGTCAGGTCGAACTCGGGGAACTTGTCACCGACAGTGAGCACGCGCTCTCCTTGCAACGGGAAATCCCACTCAGGGGTTTCCTGCGGGGTTGGACGGCCTCCACAGTGCCACAGGAGGCATTGATAGCGGAAATAGCTAGACTGAGTGGTGTTGATCGGAGGTGGCTATCAGTGAAGCCCATATCCCAGCCGTCCGGCGGCGGCCGAGGCCCGTCGCGCGGCCCCGGCGGCGGACCCACGAGGGGCGCCGGGAAGGTGTCGCAGGCGCGGCCCCGGCAGCCCAGCCTCGCCCAGCTGAGGGCCTTCGCCGCCGTCGCGGAGCAGCTCCACTTCCGTGACGCGGCGACCGCCATCGGCATGAGCCAGCCCGCTCTCTCCGGCGCCGTCTCGGCACTGGAGGACGCGCTCGGAGTGCAGCTCCTCGAGCGTACGACGAGAAAGGTGCTGCTCAGTCCCGCGGGTGAGCGGCTCGCGGCGCGCGCCCGGACGGTCCTCGACGCGGTCGGCGCCTTCATGGAGGAGGCCGACGCGGCCCGCGCGCCCTTCACCGGTGTGCTCCGGCTCGGCGTCATCCCGACCGTGGCGCCCTATCTTCTCCCCTCCGTCCTGCGCCTGGTCCACGAGTCCTATCCCGCCCTCGATCTCCAGGTCCACGAGGAGCAGACCTCCTCGCTGCTGGACGGGCTCACCCAGGGGCGGCTGGACCTACTGCTGCTGGCCGTGCCGCTCGGCGCGCCCGGCGTCACGGAGATCCCGCTCTTCGACGAGGACTTCGTGCTCGTCACACCGAGTGACCATTGGCTGGCCGGGCGCGGGGACATCCCGCGGGCCGCGCTGCGCGAGCTGGAGCTGCTGCTGCTGGACGAGGGGCACTGTCTGCGGGACCAGGCCCTCGACATCTGCCGGGAGGCGGGTCGTACGGACGGCGCCCCGGTGACGACCAGCGCCGCCGGCCTGTCCACCCTGGTGCAGCTGGTGGGCGGCGGCCTGGGGGTCACCCTGCTGCCGCGGACCGCCCTGCGCGTCGAGACCGGGCGCAACGACCAGCTCTCCACCGGGTACTTCGCCGACCCGGCGCCCTCCCGGCGCATCGCCCTGGCCATGCGTGCCGGGGCGGCCCGGCAGGGCGAGTTCGAGGAATTCGCGGTCGCGCTGCGGACGGCTCTCCGGAGCCTGCCGGTGCGGATCGTCGGCTGACGGCTTTGTCGGGTCGCACCTCCGCTGCGCGGCGGTGTCCTCAATCGCCGGACGGGCTTGATGTGGCTGAGCTCCGCCACATCAAGCCCGCTGGGGGCACCTCCCAGCGGTAGCTGGGGGAGGTTGAGGACGCGCCCGCAGGGCGCTCGCCGCCGCCAGGCGGCCCCTACTGCCCGTCGGTGCCTTCTCGCGGCCGGTCGGACTTCGGCGGGCGGCCCCGGCGGGGCATCGCGCCGGTGTCCTTCGGCAGCCGTCCCGCGTCACCGAGCGCCTTGCGCAGCAGGAACTCGATCTGCGCGTTGGCGCTGCGCAGTTCCTCGCCCGCCCAGCGCGCCAGCGCGTCGTGGACCAAGGGGTCCAGCCGCAGCAGCACCTGCTTGCGCTGCCGCGGCCGGCCCTTGGGCGGTGCGTCGTCCGTCACTGGTAGAGAGTGCCGGTGTTGAGGACGGGCTGGGCGGCCCGGTCACCGCACAGCACCACCATCAGATTGCTCACCATGGCCGCCTTCCGCTCCTCGTCCAACTCCACGATGCCCTGCTCGCTGATCCGCTCCAGCGCCTGCTCGACCATGCCGACGGCGCCTTCGACGATCAGCTTGCGGGCGGCCACGACGGCGCCCGCCTGCTGGCGCTGGAGCATCGCGGAAGCGATCTCCGGAGCGTAGGCGAGATGCGTGAAGCGCGACTCGATGATGTGGACACCGGCGGTCGCGACGCGGGCGTGCAGCTCCGCCGAGAGCATGTCGGTGATCTCCTCGGCGTTCCCGCGGAGCGAGAGGCCGCCTTCCTCGTGCGCGTCATAGGGGTACTCGATGGCGATGTGCCGCACGGCCGCCTCGGTCTGGGTGGCGACGAACTCCTGGAAGTCCTCGACCGCGAACGTCGCCTGGGCGGTGTCCTCGACCCGCCACACGACCACGGCCGCCAGCTCGATCGGGTTGCCGTACGCGTCGTTGACCTTCAGTACGGCCGTCTCGTGGTTGCGCACCCGGATGGAGACCGTCTCGCGGCTGGTGAAGGGGTTGACCCAACGCAGGCCCTCATTGCGGATCGTGCCGCGGTAGCGGCCGAAGAGCTGGACGACACGGGTCTCACCGGGGGAGATCGTGTTCAGTCCGCTCATGGCGATGATCGCGCCGAGGCCGATGAGGATGCCGGCCGCGACGAACGCGGCGCACAGGCCCGACTTGCCGTCGTTGCCGAAGACGACGCCGAGGGCCACCGCGCCCGCCCCGATGAGCAGTCCCGCCAGACCGAGCAGTAGGGCGAGGCCGCCGCCGATGTCGCGCGCCGGGGTCTCCCGCACCAGCGGATCGGGCATGGCGGGCACCGTCTCGGGTGGGGCGGTCTCGGCGGTGCCGATGGTGTCGGTCATGGGTGGGTCCCCCGTATCTGATGGCGCGCGCACAGCCCAGGCCGGCTCGACGCGCGGTTAACGCTGTCTAGCAAAGTGATATCACTTTAGCGCCCTGTACGGTTTCCCGCACTACACCGTGCCCGGGTTCCCGCCATCCGGGGTGCTGTATGTCACGTGTGTCGAAGCCGTGATCGATGGGCGTTTGGTGCCAGTTGCGGTGTTAGCTTCGTGAGCTGGGTTGGGGGCGGACAGACTGGAGCTACGGGAGAGATGGGCCGAGCGGAAGCGCGACGGGCGCAGGACAGCACCCGCAATGCAAAGGGCAAGAAGCCCAAGAAGACCGGCATACGCCGGTTCTTCACATGGAAGATGCTGCTTGCCTACTTCGTGGCGGTCATCGGGCTGGGGATGGGCGCCTTCCTGGCGCTCTACTTCTACGTCGACGTGCCGAAGGACGGCAACGGCGCGGCCAAGCTGCAGAGCAACGTCTACAAGGACAGCAACGGCAAGGTGCTGGCCCGTATCGGTGAGGTCAACCGCGAGGAAGTTCCGCTCGCGAAGATCCCCGAGCATGTGCAGCACGCCGTGGTCGCCGCCGAGAACAAGAACTTCTGGACCGACCCCGGTGTGGATGTGAAGGGCACCGCCCGAGGCATCTTCAACACCGTCATGGGGCGGGGCAAGCAGGGTGGTTCGACCATCACCCAGCAGTACGTGAAGAACTACTACCTCGACCAGCGGCAGACCGTGACCCGCAAGGTCAAGGAACTGATCATCTCGCTCAAGGTGCAGAAGGAGACCTCGAAGGAGGAGATCCTCGAGGGCTACCTGAACACGAGCTACTACGGGCGTGGCGCCTACGGCATCCAGGCCGCCTCCCGTGCGTACTACCAGAAGGACGTCGGCAGCCTCACCACCGAGGAAGGCGCCTACCTGGCCGCGCTGCTCCAGGCCCCGAGCCAGTACGACTTCGGACCGGCGGCCACCGACGCCGGCAAGGAGAACGCCAAGCGGCGCTGGAACTACGTCCTCGACAAGATGGTCGAGAAGGACTGGCTGAAGAAGGACCAGCGGCAGGGCATGTCCTTCCAGGACCCGAAGGCGCCGAAGGCGGCCCCGGGTCTGTCGGGTCAGAACGGCTACTTCATCGACGCGGCCAAGCGCGAGGTCATCAAGGCCCTGGAGAAGCAGGGCCGCAAGGAGAGCGACTTCGCCGCCGGCGGCTGGACCGTCACGCTCAGCATCGACCCCAAGAAGCAGGCGGCGCTGGAGAAGGCGGTCAAGGAGCAGCTGCTCGACGACCTGGACACCAAGAGCCGCGAGGTGGACAAGAACGTCCAGGTCGGCGCCGTGTCGGTGGACCCGAAGAACGGTCGCGTCCAGGCGCTGTACGGCGGTCCGGACTATCTGAAGCACTACACCAACAACGCCACCCGCGAGGACTTCCAGCCGGCGTCGACCTTCAAGCCGATCATTCTCGCCTCCGCGTTGCAGAACAAGTCCAGGACGCAGGACAACGAGCCGATCACGCCGAGCACCATCTACGACGGCACCAGCGAGCGGCCGGTCGTGGGCAGCGATGTGCACTTCGCCCCGGAGAACGAGGACGGGTACTCCGAGAAGGCCATCACCGTGCAGAAGGCGATGAACGACTCGGTCAACTCCGTGTTCGCGCAGATGGCCATCGACGTCAAGCTCGCCAAGGTCAAGCAGACCGCCGTCGACCTGGGCATGAACGGCAAGCAGGCCGGTTTCGTGGAGGCCCCCGCGATGTCGCTGGGCTCCATGGGCGCGAGCCCGCTCGACATGGCCGCGGTCTACGCCACCCTGGACAACCACGGCAAGAGGGTCACCCCGACCATCCTGAAGTCCGCGTCCCAGAACGGTGTGGAGCTCAAGCGCGACAGCGCGGTCGGCGACCAGGCCGTCTCCCGCAACACCGCCGACGGCGTCACCCGCGTCCTGCGGGGCGTGGTCAACGACGGTACGGCGACCGTGGTGGCCAGCGCCAACTACCCGGTGGCGGGCAAGACCGGTACCTCCGACGACAACAAGTCGGCCTGGTTCGCGGGCTACACCCCGAGCCTCGTCACCACCGTCGGCCTCTTCGGTGAGGGCCCCGGCGGTAAGCAGGTGACCCTGCAGGGCACCGGCGGTGGCGGTCGCGTCAACGGTGGTAAGTACCCGGCCCAGATCTGGTCCGCCTACACGGCGGCCGTGCTCGGCGGCGAGGGCGACGAAGAGTTCGACCTGGACACCGACATCAGCGCCGGGTCGATCCAGGCGCCGGCCACGGCTCCCGCGGCGACGCCCACCAAGGGCGCCACCCCGACCCCGACGCCGACGAAGAGCGGCGGCGCCACGGGCAAGCCCTCGCCGGGCCCGACGAAGACCGGCGGGTCCACGGGCAAGCCGACGCCGAACCCGACGAAGATCACCCCGACTCCGCCGAAGCCGCCGACGACACCTCCGACGTCGACGCCCAGCGGCGGCGGCACCCGCCCCAACGGCGGCACGGAGACAGGCGGCGTCAAGCCCTGATCCTCCGCAGCGGAAGCACACCACCGGCCGCCGACCTCGTCACGAGGTCGGCGGCCGGTGGTGTGTTCTGAGGGGCCAGGGAGGATCAGCCGCCGTTGACCTCGGTGGCGATCCGGTCACCGATGTTCTTGTCGATGTTGCGCCAGTACTGCAGCGCCCGGTCCAGTACGGGCCTGCTCACGCCCTGGCGCAGATGGCCGGAGACGTTGGAGACCAGCCGGGCGCGCGCGGCGTCGTCGAGGACCTGGCGGACCATCGTGCCCGGCTGGCCCCAGTCGTCGTCATCGCGCCGCAGCCGGTACGCCTCGCGGACCATCTCGCCCGCCGTCTCCCAGCCCGCCGGCTCGCCGAAGCGCGCGGTGTCGGCGGCGGGGCCGCCGTAGGAGTTCGGGGCGTACACCGCGCCCGTACGGGCCGGCTCGTAGCGCATCGGGCCGTCCTTCGCGTACGAGCCGACCGGGGAATGCGGCCGGTTCGGCGGGAGCTGGGCGTAGTTCGGGCCGATGCGGTAGCGGTGGGTGTCCGGGTAGGAGAACAGCCTGCCGAGCAGCATCTTGTCGGGGGACGGGCCGATGCCGGGTACGAGGTTGGAGGGCTCGAACGCGGCCTGCTCGATATGGACGAAGAAGTCCTCGGGATTCTTGTTGAGCGTCATCCGGCCGACCTCGATCAGGGGGTAGTCGCCGTGCGGCCACACCTTGGTCAGGTCGAAGGGGTTGAAGCGGTAGTCCGGAGCGTCCTCGAAGGGCATGACCTGGACGTTCATCGTCCAGGAGGGGGCGTTGCCGCTGTCGATGGCCTCGAACAGATCACGGCGGTGCTTGTCGGCGTCCGAGCCCGCCAGCTCGTCCGCCTCGGCCTGGGTGAGGAAGTCGATGCCCTGGTCGGTCTTGATGTGGTACTTGACCCAGAACTTCTCGCCGCCCGCGTTCACCCACATGTAGGTGTGCGAGCTGTAGCCGTTCATATGGCGCCAGGTCTTCGGGATGCCGCGGTCGCCCATCAGCCAGGTGACCATGTGCGCGGACTCCGGCGACAGCGTCCAGAAGTCCCACTGCATGTCATTGCTGCGCAGCCCCGTCTGCGGGTGGCGCTTCTGGCTGCGGATGAAGTCCTGGAACTTCTGCGGGTCGCGGACGAAGAAGACGGGGGTGTTGTTGCCGACCAGGTCGTAGTTGCCGTGCTCGGTGTAGAACTTCAGCGCGAAGCCGCGCGGGTCCCGCCAGGTGTCGGGGCTGCCCTGCTCGCCCGCCACGGTCGAGAAGCGGGCCAGCATCTCGCACCGCTTGCCGGGCTGGAACAGATCGGCCTTCGTGAACTGGCTCACGTCATTGGTGACTTCGAAGACGCCGTAGGCGCCGCCTCCCTTGGCGTGCACCACCCGCTCGGGGACCCGTTCGCGGTTGAACTGGGCCATCTTCTCGATCAGGTAGTGATCCTGCAGCAGGATGGGGCCGTCCGGGCTGACGGTGAGCGAATGCTCGTCGCTCTCCACCGGGATGCCGGCGTTGTTGGTGGTGTACGGGACCGGTTGCGCGGAGTCGGTCATGCGACGCCTCCCATCGCGGGGCGATGCCAGATGGTGAGGGCGTCGTTCCGCCCTCCACCTCAGCAGTCAACCCCGCCGACGAGCTGTCGGCAACAGGAGTCCGGACACTGTCCAGAACTCCACCGCGCCGCCGGCTCAGCGCGCATGGCCGGGCAGCGCCAGCTCGAACCACACCACCTTGCCCGTGCTCAGCCGGGTGGCCCCCCACCGGCGGGCCAGCTTGTTCACCAGGTACAACCCCCGGCCGCCCTCGTCCGAGGGCCGGGCCTGCCGGAGCCGCGGCAGCTGCGGCACGTCGTCACCGACCTCGCAGCGCAGCACGTCCGTGCGGAGCAGCCGCAGGGTCACCGGCCGCTCCGCGTACCGCACGGCATTGGTGACGACCTCGCTGACCAGCAGCTCCACGCTGTCGGTCAGCTCCTCCAGCCCCCAGCGGGTCAGCGCCCGCCGCGCCAGCCGCCGGGCCTGACCGGCCGTCTGCGGGCGCGGGTCGAGGAACCAGTACGCCACGTCGCTCGGCGCGATGCCCTCGAAGCGGGCCGCGAGCAGCGCGATGTCGTCGTCCCGGTCACCGGGGCCGAGCATGCCGAGGACCTCGTCGCACAACGGCTCCAGCGGCGGCGGGTTCGGACCCGTCAGCCGGGCCGTGTCGATCAGCCGCTCGCGCAGCTGCTCTATGCCCGTCCACACGTCCCGGATCCGGGACTCCACCAGGCCGTCCGTGTACAGCAGCAGCGTCGCCCCCGCCGGCGCGTCCAGCTCCACGGCCTCGAAGTCCACCCCGCCCACGCCGATCGGCGCGCCCGGCGGGACGCGCAGCACCTCGGCCCGGCCGCCGCGGTGCAGCAGGATGGGCGGGGGATGACCGGCGTTGGCGATCACGATGCGGTGGGCGACCGGGTCGTACACCGCGTACAGGCAGGTGGCCATGCGGTCGCTGCCCAGGCGCTGCGCCTGCTCGTCGAGGTGGTGCAGCACCTCGGCCGGGGGCAGGTCCAGCCCCGCGAGGGTCTGCGCGGTGGTGCGCAGCTGGCCCATGATCGCGGCGGAGGTCATGGAGTGCCCCATGACGTCACCGACGACGAGCGCCACCCGGTTGCCCGGGAGGGGGATCGCGTCGTACCAGTCGCCGCCGACGCGGGCGGTCTCGGCCGCCGGGAGATAGCGGCTGGCGAGCCGGACCCCGGTCGGCTGGGGGAGGGAGTCGGGAAGCATCGTGCGCTGGAGCTCGTCCGCGATGTAGACCTCGCGGCCGTAGAGCACGGCCTTGTCCACGCCGAGGGCGGTGTGGGTCGCCAGCTGGGCCGCGACCAGGAGGTCGTCGCCTTCGAAGGCGGGCCGGTCCGCCCGGCGTATGAACACCGCCGCGCCGATCACGCGGCGGCGGCCGCGCAGCGGCGCGAGGATCGTGCGCTGCCGGTCGGGGACGTCCTGCTCGTCGCCCAGCAGCTCGGGGAGCGCCGCCCGGGCGGCGGAGGAGTCGCCGAATACGGGCCTGACCCCTCGCAGCACCTCCGCGAGCGGCCCGCCTATCCGTACCTCGCAGCGCTCGGCCGCGGCGCCCGCGAGGTCGGGCACGGGCTCGGCCCGCTCCTGCGGGGCGTCCGGGTCCTCCGGGCCGCGTACATGCTCGGGCAGCTGGTCGGTGCGGCGCAGCCGCAGCACGACGGGCCCGACGGGCCGCTCGTCACCGACCGGCAGCGGGTCGCGCAGATAGACCAGGATGGCGTCCGCGAAGGTCGGCACGGTCGCCCGGCACAGCCCCAGCACGATCTCGTCCAGGTCGATGCCGCGGGCGATCCGCCGGGTGGCGGCGCCCACGAACCGCAGCCGCTCCCCGCCGGTCGTCCCGGCGGGGCCCTTGCCGGCACCCCCGTCCCCGGGCCCGTCCGCACCACCGGAAGCCGGTCTTTCGGGGCCGTCCGCGGCCGCCTCCGGGCCGCCGGGGCGGGGCATGGCACGGCGGGGCGCGCCCGGCTCGGGGTGCGCCTCACCGCGCGCCCTGGCGCGTGGGGCCGAGGCCGCCGCGCCGGGCTCGCGCGCCGGGCGCGGCAGGGCCGGCTCGGGGCCGTCGTGGCCGGGGAGCCGGTCGAGCGCGGGGGACTCCGCGCGGCGCGTGCCCTCCGGCTCGTCCGCGACCGCCCGGGCGCGGCCCGGTTCCGGGGCGGGGACAGCGGACTGCCGGACCTGCGCGGTCCGCTGTCTTCCGTGGGAGTTGGGATGCTCCGTCACGTGTGGGGTTCCATCCGTCGGGGCCGTACGCCCCCTCGCAGGGGGCGCACCGTGGATCAGGCGCGTCGCAGATTGAGGAAGAGCTGGATCTCGGGTGGTACGTCCGTACTCGCGGGGGCGTACGCCGGCGAGCTCTCCCCGGTGATCTCGAAACCCGCCTCGCGCACGACCTGGCGCAATTCGTCCCGCAGGTAACCGGATACCCGGATCGTGTTGCCCAGGAACGGAATCGCGAAGTCGTCCACGTCCGCTTCCACCATCGAGAGCGCCAGCAGCCCCCCGGGCCTCAGCATTCCGTACAGCATCCGCAGCGCGTGCGGGATTTCGGGGCGCGGCAGCATCAGCAGGGCGAAGAAGGCGGCGATGCCGTCGAAGGTGCCGAGCCGTCCGTCGCGCAGCTCGGCCAGGTCGCCGAGCCGGAAGTCGGCGCCGGGGACGTTGTCGCGGGCGAGTTTGAGCATGCCGGGCGAGAGGTCGACGCCGATGACGTGGTGGCCGGCGTCGGTGAGCTGGCGGGCGGTGGGCAGGCCGGTGCCGCAGCCGAGGTCGAGGATCCGGGAGCCGGGCGGCAGCTCGGCCGCCAGCCAGGCACCGGCCTCGAGCTGGCCCTCCTTGTGCGGGAAGGCATCGTCGTAGCGGACGCCGATGTTGTCGAACGCCTCGGCCTGTCCGCTGCGGTCCAGCCCTAACCGGGCGTAACCGTCGTAGTCCCGCTCGTCGTCACCGCTCACGGCTCCGCCCTTTCTGCGACTGTTGTCTGTGACCAGGTGTCACATGCCGTGCTCTGATCGTGCCGTGCTGCTGTGCAGTATCGCGGAGGCCGATCCTACGGTTGTCCCACGGGGAGACATCAAGCGGTTCACGCGCCCAGACGCGCCGGGGTGCGGTCCCAGTCGTCGGGGAGCGCCGGCACCGTCCACGCCGGGTCGGGCCGCCAGCCCTCCCAGCCGGCGGCGAACGGCGCGGCCCAGGTCTCGATCCGCTCGACCGCCGACCGCCCGGCCGCCCGTACCCGCTCGGCCTGGGCGGCGGACATCAGGCCCGCTCGCTGTGCCTGCGCGAACTCGTCCTCGTCCTTCCATTCCCAACTGCGGTCCGGGTAGACGGCGATGTCCAGGAAATGGTCCTCGGAATCCACTCCGCCGGCCCACCGGACGAGGGGCTCCTCGAGATTCACGTACCAGTTCTTGAACTGCCAGCCGGGGTCCCAGAAGAGCCAGACCGACCAGGCCTCGCCGGGCCGGGCGAGCTTGAGGACGCCGGTGCCGAACCAGCGGGACGTGGTGGTGGTGCGCGGCTTGGTGTAACGGGTGGCCAGCGGCTCCCGGTGCACGGGGGTGCCGTCGGCGAGCTGGGGCTTGACGCAGTCGGTGCCGGGGGCCATCCAGACGGCGAGCAGATCCTCGGTGTCCTGGACGACGGTCACCGGACGGCAGATGTGGACACGGTCGGTGGCATTGCCCCGATAGCGCCAGAGGATGTGGTCCCCCGGCGCCCAGGGGGCGGTGCCTGCCGTGCCCGTCGTCTCCACCGTGTCCGCTGTCATGCGCAGATCTTAGGTGCCCCGCCCGCCGATGCGCCGTGATGTGCGCCGCAAAAGGTCCGGTCCAAGCGTCCGGGTTGACGCCTGGCGCCGGGGCATCGTGGCAGGTGAGGGCTACGGGCGGGTCATCCGCAGCACATCGAGCGCCGCGTCGAGCTGTTCCCTCGTCAGCAGTCCGCGATCGATGTAGCCGGACTCCAGGACGACCTCCCGGATCGTCTTCTGCTCGGCCAGTGACTTCTTGGCCACCTTGGCCGCTTCCTCGTATCCGATGTAGCGGTTCAGGGGGGTGACCACCGACGGGGAGGACTCGGCGTACGCGCGGGCCCGCTCGACGTTGGCGGTGATGCCGTCGACCGTGCGGTCGGCGAGCAGCCGGGAGGCGTTCGCGAGCAGCCGTACGGACTCCAGGAGGTTCTTCGCCATCACCGGGAGCATCACATTGAGCTCGAAGTTCCCCGCGGCGCCCGCCGTGGCCACGGTCGCGTCGTTGCCGACCACCTGGGCGGCCACCATGAGGACGGCCTCGGGAACCACCGGGTTGACCTTGCCCGGCATGATCGAGGAGCCCGGCTGGAGGTCGGGGAGGTTGATCTCGGCGAGGCCGGTGCGCGGGCCGGAGGCCATCCAGCGCAGGTCGTTGGCGATTTTGGTGAGGCCGACGGCGATGGTGCGCAGCTGGCCGCTGGTCTCCACCAGGCCGTCACGGGCGCCCTGTGCCTCGAAGTGGTCACGGGCCTCGGTCAGCGGCAGACCGGTGGTGCGGGCCACTTCGGCGATGACCGCGGCGGAGAAGCCGGGCGGGGTGTTGATGCCGGTGCCGACGGCCGTGCCGCCGAGGGGCAGTTCGGCCAGCCGCGGCAGCGAGGAGCGCAGCCGCTCGACGCCGTAGCGCACCTGGGCGGCGTAACCGCCGAACTCCTGGCCGAGCGTCACCGGCGTGGCGTCCATCAGATGGGTGCGGCCGGACTTGACGACCTCCGCGAACTCCGCTGCCTTGCGCTCCAGCGCGGCAGCGAGATGCTCGAGCGCCGGCACGAGATCACCGGTGACGGCCGCCGTCGCCGCGATGTGGATGCTGGAGGGGAACACGTCGTTGGACGACTGCGACGCGTTGACGTGGTCGTTGGGGTGCACCTCACGGCCGAGCCGCTCGGTGGCGAGGGTGGCGAGGACCTCGTTGGTGTTCATGTTGGACGACGTGCCCGAGCCGGTCTGGAAGACGTCGACGGGGAAGTGGTCGTCCCAGCGGCCCTCCGCGACCTCGGCGGCGGCCGCCTCGATGGCCTCCGCGATGTCCTTGTCGACCACGCCCAACTCGGCGTTGACCTTCGCCGCGGCGGCCTTGATGCGGGCCAGCGCCTCGATGTGCGAGCGCTCCAGCCGCTGTCCGCTCAGGGGGAAGTTCTCCACCGCCCGCTGTGTCTGGGCCCGCCACTTGGCGTGTGCGGGGACGCGGACCTCTCCCATGGAGTCGTGCTCGATCCGGTACTGATCACTGTCGGTCATCGTTGCTTACCTCCTGACAAACCAAGCGTTTGTCTCGTTCACAGTGTTCCCAAAAGCACTTACCGACTAGTAAATACCGCGAGTAACAACTGAAACCGGGGAGGCTTCATGACACGCAGACCCACCCTGCGCTGTACCCTCGCCGCCGTCGCCGCGTTCGCCGCGGCGCTCGGCGGGGTGGCCGCGACCGGGCCCACCGCGCAAGCGGCCCCGCGCACCACCGCCTCGACCCCCCTCTCGCCGGAGCTCGAGAAGGTCCGCGCGGCCGAGGCCACGAAGCTCTACGGCAGCGCCGCCGAGCGGCCGTTCGAACAGCGCAAGACGTCACTCGTCTCGCTGGGCGACAGCGAGATCTCCGGCGAAGGGGTCGGCACGTACGAGCCCGGCACCAACGGCCCCGACAACTGGTGCCACCGCTCGCCGGACGCCGCCATCCACCGCACGGCGATACCCGCCGACGTCACCTACAACGTCGCCTGCTCCGGCGCCTACACCGGCAACATCCGGATCGGCGGCAGCAAGCAGTACGCGGACGAGCTGGTCCAGAGCGACAACCTCGCGGTCAAGGCCCGCAACACACGCGTGAAGATGGTGCTGCTGGTCGCCGGAGCCAACGACGACCTGCAGTTCGGGCCCGTCATCACCGACTGCGTCACCCGTTATCTAACCCTCCAGGGCCCCTGCGAGCCGAAGTACGCCCCCGGCTGGCAGTCCCGCGTCGACGCCCTCGTGCCCAAGGTCGAGCAGACCGTACGGGACCTGCGGACCGTCATGAAGGACGCGGGCTACGCCGACAGTGACTACAAGCTCGTCGTCATGGGCTACCCGAGCCCCATCGGCCCCGACTTCGAGGACAACCCGAACTTCCCCGGCAAGCTCCCCGGCGGCTGCGTCGGCCACACCTCCGACTCCGCCTGGGGCCGCAACACCGCCGTCCCGGCCTTCGAGCGCGGCATGCGACGCGTCGCCAGGAACACCGGCGCGCTCTACCTCGACAACTCCCGCCTCTTCCACGGCCACGAGGTGTGCATGGAGGACACCTGGGCGCGCGGCCTCTACGTCGACCTCGCCAACCCCTTCCCGCCGAACGCGAACTCCGTACGGCAGTCCTTCCACCCCAACGCGCGCGGCCACGGCGCCTTCGCGTCCTGCCTCACCCAGCTCTACCGCTCCGGTCACCGGGAGGCCGGCTGCGCGGACCCGGCGAGCACGGGGACGCCCACGCTGTACCCCGGCGGGTGGGACGACGCATACCGGCCACTGAAGAACGCGGCGACGGGCGCGTGCGTGGACGCCTACGGCGCGGCCACCGCCAACGGCACACAGGTGGGCGGCTGGCCGTGCGGCGGCAGCCGCAACCAGGAGTGGTGGTACGACGCGGGGCAGAAGTCACTGCACTCCGCGCTGACGCACGACCGGTGTGTGGATGTGCCGGGGGGCGCGTATCGCGCGGGCATGGCGGTGGTGCTGTGGAACTGCCACGGTGGTGGAAACCAGCAGTTCGTACGGTCCGCCGAGTCGATCCGCCCGGCGGCGGCGCAGGACCTGTGTCTGACGCTCGGGTCGGCCAAGGACGCGCTGCGGCTGCAGAAGTGTGACGGCGCGGCGAACCAGCGCTTCGCGTAGTTTCTTGTCCTCAATCGCCGGACGGGCTGGCTGCAGCCCGTCCGGCGATCGGGCCCGGTTACTTCTGACGCACCGGGATCGCCGTGAACGTCGGCGTCGTCGGGGCCGGGTCGACGAAGAAGTCGTTGCCCTTGTCGTCCACGACGATGAACGCCGGGAAGTCCTCGACCTCGATCTTCCAGACCGCCTCCATGCCGAGCTCCTGGTACTCCAGGACCTCGACCTTCTTGATGCAGTCCTGCGCCAGGCGCGCCGCGGGGCCGCCGATCGAGCCGAGGTAGAAGCCGCCGTGCGCGTCGCACGCGTCGGTGACCTGCTTGGAGCGGTTGCCCTTGGCGAGCATGACCTTGGAGCCGCCCGCCGCCTGGAACTGGTCGACGTAGCTGTCCATGCGGCCGGCCGTGGTCGGGCCGAAGGAACCGGAGGCGTAGCCCTCGGGGGTCTTGGCCGGGCCCGCGTAGTAGACCGGGTGGTCCTTCAGGTACTGCGGCATCTCCTCGCCCGCGTCCAGCCGCTCCTTGATCTTCGCGTGTGCGATGTCGCGCGCCACGACCAGCGGGCCGGTCAGCGAGAGCCGGGTCTTGACCGGGTACTTCGTCAGCTCGGCGAGGATCTCGTCCATCGGACGGGTGAGGTCGATCTTGACGACCTCACCGGCCTCGTCCAGGTGCTCGTCGGTGGTGTCGGGCAGGAAGCGCGCCGGGTCGGTCTCCAGCTGCTCCAGGAAGACGCCCTCGGCGGTGATCTTCGCGACCGCCTGGCGGTCGGCCGAGCAGGAGACGGCGATGGCGACGGGCAGCGAGGCGCCGTGGCGCGGCAGCCGGACCACGCGGACGTCGTGGCAGAAGTACTTGCCGCCGAACTGGGCGCCGATGCCGATCTTCTGCGTCAGCTCGAAGACCTTCTCCTCCAGCTCCTTGTCACGGAAGCCGTGACCGGTGGGGGAGCCCTCGGTGGGCAGCTCGTCGAGGTAGTGGGCGGAGGCGTACTTCGCGGTCTTGAGCGCGAACTCCGCGGAGGTGCCGCCGACGACGATCGCCAGGTGGTACGGCGGGCACGCGGCGGTGCCCAGCGAGCGGATCTTCTCCTCCAGGAACTTCATCATGGAGGCCTCGTTGAGAACCGCCTTCGTCTCCTGGTAGAGGAAGGACTTGTTGGCCGAGCCACCGCCCTTGGCCATGAAGAGGAACTTGTACGCGCCGCCGTCGGTCGCGTACAGCTCGATCTGGGCGGGCAGGTTCGAGCCGGTGTTCTTCTCGTCCCACATGGTCAGCGGGGCCATCTGCGAGTACCGCAGGTTCAGCTTGGTGTAGGCGTCGAAGATGCCGTGCGAGAGGGCCTTCTCGTCGCCGCCCTCGGTCAGCACGTTCTGGCCGCGCTTGCCCATGACGATCGCGGTGCCGGTGTCCTGGCACATGGGCAGCACGCCCGCGGCCGCGATGTTCGCGTTCTTCAGCAGGTCGAGCGCGACGAACTTGTCGTTCGGGGACGCCTCGGGGTCGTCGAGAATCCGGCGCAGCTGCGCCAGGTGCGCCGGGCGCAGGTAGTGCGAGATGTCGTGCATCGCCTCGGCGGCCAGCTTCCGCAGCGCCTCCGGCTCGACCTTGAGGAACGTACGGCCGTCGGCCTCGAAGGTGCTCACACCCTCGGCGGTCACCAGACGGTACGGCGTGTCGTCCTCGCCCAGGGGCAGGAGATCCGTATAGGCGAACTCAGACTGGGCAGACATTGCGGCGATTCCTCACTGGGCAGGCAACGGTGGCTGGCATCCTCGACAGCGCTCTCCAGACTAGGACGCTCCGCCGCTGACCGGTTGGTGAGGTAAGGCTCACTTCGCGGCGCACCGCGCGGACGCGCCCTCGTAACGCCCCTGTCGCGACCTATCGCGTTTGGCTAGGGTGGCGGCCGTGGACGAGTCTGCCGAAAAGCCGGTGTCAGTGACCAAGGGCGCCGAGCCCGCCCCCGCGCTGCGCGCCTCCGACGCGGACCGGGACCGGACCGCGGACATCCTGCGCGAGGCGCTGGCGGAGGGACGGCTTACCGCCGAGGAGCACGCCGAGCGGATCGGCGCGGTGTACCGGGCGAGGACCCACGCCGAGCTGGAGCCGCTGGTACGCGATCTGCCCAAGGGGCGGCGTCCCGCGCCGGGCGGCCCGCTCCCGTACCCCTACCCCGTCCCGTCGGCCGCCACCGAGAACCTCGTCGCCGTCTTCGGCGGCGCGGCACGCAAGGGCCGCTGGCGGGTCGGGCCCCGGACGAACGCCTTCGCGCTGTTCGGCGAGGTGGAGATCGACCTGTCCGAGGCGCTCTTCACCCAGCGGGAGATCGTGATCAACGCCACCGCGGTCTTCGGCGGCGTCGACATCAAGGTCCCGGAGAACGTCTCGGTGCGCTCCGCGGGCACCGGCGTCTTCGGCGGTTTCGACGTCCGGACCCACGAGGCCGACGAGCCCGACGCGCCGGTGGTGCTCGTCACGGGCTTCGCCCTCTTCGGCGCGGTGAAGGCCAGGGCGCGGCGCGGCAAGCGGGTCAGGAACCTCCTCGCGCGCGCCTGATCGCACGACCTGATCGCACGGCTCGGGCGTGCCCTGTGACGTGGGCCGACGGGCGCCGGCGGGCGCGCTACGCGGCTTATCGCGTTCCGGTCATGACAACGGTGTGAATAAGAGCGCGCACAGCGGGTAAAGCTTGGTGCATCGTCTCTCGTACGGCTGCGGGTGCGAATGGTCGTGCGCAGTGAGACGGGCAAAGGTGACTCAATCGGCCCAGCAAAGCCGTCGTCAGGAGTAGACCGTGCTGCTACCGCATCAGCCCCGGCAGGAAGCCGCCGTACCGTCTCAGCGGATCGCCGCTCGGGATCAGGCCGGCCCCTGGCATTCGGAGGCGGTGTGCCGCCGGGATGAAGCCGGATTGTTCTTCGCACCATCCAAGGAACCCACGGCCGCGCGCCTGTCACGGGAAGAGGCCGCGAAACGCGTCTGCGCCCGCTGCCCGGTGATGGTCGCCTGCCGGGAGCACGCGCTGCTCCAGCCCGAGCCCTATGGGGTGTGGGGCGGACTGACCGCGGCCGAGCGCAGGGTCGTGCTCGCGAGGCGCCGGCGGCGGGACGCGGAGCTCCAGCGTTCCGCACGGGTCGCCGCCGCGGGCTGAGCGCGGACACATACGGGCCGGGCCCCGCCGGAAGCGGCGGGGCCCGGCCCGTATGTGCGCGGGGCGTCGGACCCGGTCGGTCCGCCGCGATCAGCTGGGGCGCTCGAAGTCGACGGTGCTGTACGCGCGCAGCTTGGACAGCCGGTGCGTGGAGTCGATCTGCCGGATCGTGCCGGACTTGGAGCGCATGACCAGCGACTGCGTCGTCGCGGTCTCCGCGCGGTAGCGCACGCCGCGCAGCAGCTCGCCGTCGGTGATGCCGGTGGCGACGAAGAAGACGTTGTCGCCGCTGACGAGGTCGTTGGTGTGCAGGACCTGGTCGAGGTCGTGGCCCGCGTCGAGCGCCCGCTGACGCTCCTCGTCGTCCTTGGGCCACAGCTTGGCCTGGATCGTGCCGCCGAGGCACTTGATCGCACAGGCCGCGATGATGCCCTCGGGCGTGCCGCCGACACCGAGCAGCAGGTCGATGCCGGTGCCCTCGCGGACGGCCATGATCGCGCCGGCCACGTCGCCGTCGGAGATGAACTTGATGCGGGCGCCCGCCTCGCGGATCTCCTTGACGATGCCGTCGTGACGCGGGCGGTCCAGAACGACGACCGTCACGTCCTCGGGCGAGGAGTGCTTTGCCTTCGCGACGCGACGGATGTTGACCGCCACGGGGGCGTTGATGTCGACGTAGTCGGCCGCCTCGGGGCCGGTGACCAGCTTGTCCATGTAGAAGACGGCGGACGGGTCGAACATGGAGCCGCGGTCGGCGACGGCCATGACGGAGACGGCGTTGGCCATGCCCTTGGCGGTCAGCGTCGTGCCGTCGACCGGGTCCACGGCGACGTCGCACTCCGCGCCGGTCCCGTCACCGACCCGCTCGCCGTTGTAGAGCATCGGGGCGTTGTCCTTCTCGCCCTCGCCGATGACGACGACACCGTTCATGGAAACAGTGCCGATCAGGGCCCGCATGGCCTTGACCGCGGCACCGTCGGCGCCGTTCTTGTCACCGCGGCCCACCCAGCGGCCCGACGCCATGGCGCCCGCCTCGGTGACCCGGACGAGCTCGAGTGCGAGGTTGCGGTCGGGGGCCTCGGGGCTGACCTCGAGCTGGGACGGCAGGTGATGATCGGTCATCGGAACGCACCTTTCTGTACGGCGACGGCCGTGGGACCTCTGTCCCGTAAGGGCCAGGAGGGTGAGGGTGCTGATGACTTTATCGGTTCATTGCGAGAGTGAGCAGAGCGCCCCACGCATGAGCGGCGTCAAGGTGGCGATGCGGTTGCGAACGATGGCCAGATGACGCGCGACACGCATCCGCCACGCCGTCGGCCCTCGTCAGCCCTCGTCCGGCCTCGCCGGGCCGGCCGTCGCCGGGCGCCCGGCCGGGCACCGCCGTCAAGATCGGCGGGGGCATGGGGGACGATAGGGGGCGTGGCAGGTAGGAACGGTAAGACGCAGACCATCCGGAACATGATGCTGTCGATGGCGGTGGTCATCCCCGTGGCGGTAGTCAGTTATCTCTTCATCCCGCACAACGAGGACCACGACCCCATCAAGACGGTCGGTTACCACGTGGAGCTGGACCAGGCCCGGCGTGCGGCGCCGTACGCGGTGGCCGCCCCCGAGGGGCTCGACAAGGACTGGCGCGCGACCTCGGTGTCGTACCAGGCGCGCACCGAGGACGGTTCGGTCTGGCACCTGGGTTTCCTCGACCCGCAGCGGCAGTACGTCGCGGTCGAGCAGAGCGACGGTCCGGCACGCGGTTTCATCAACACGGTCAGCCAGCGTGCCGAGAAGACCGGCAAGACGGAGCGGGTGGGGAACGCCACCTGGCAGCGCTACGAGGGCGAGAAGTACAACGCCCTGGTGCGCGAGGAGCGCGGGGTGACCACCGTGGTCACGGGCACCGCCTCGCACGAGCGGCTCGTGGAGATGGCCGCCGCGCTCAAGGCCGAGAAGGCCCCGAAGGCCGGGGCATCGAGCTCCGGTCCTTCGAACTGAGCGCGACGGCCAACGGCCCGTCCGCCTGGGGGGGGGTAGGCGGACGGGCGCGGGTCTGCCGTCGGGGGGAGACGGTCAGACGGTCGTGACGACCTGGTCGTAGGCCAGGCGCGGCGAGCGGGGGTGGCTGGCGTCGACGCCCGGCTTGCCGATGTTGACCACCATCAGCGGCGTGTGGTCGTCGTCCAGGAACTCCTTCTGGACGCCGGCGAAGTCGAAGCCGGTCATCGGGCCCGCGGCCAGACCGGCGGCGCGGATGCCCAGGATGAAGTAACCGGCCTGGAGGGCGCCGTTCAGCGCGGCGGAGCCCTCGCGGGCGGGGCGCTCGGAGAAGAAGACGTCCTTCGCCTGCGGGAAGTGCGGCATCAGGTGCGGCAGCTCCTCGTGGAACTCGTTGTCCGTGGCGAGGATCGCGACCAGCGGCGCGGTGCGGGTCTTCGGGCGGTTGCCCTCGGCCATGTGCGACACGAGGCGCTCGCGGGCCTCCTCGGAACGGACCAGCACCACGCGCAGCGGCGTCGAGTTGAACGCGGTCGGCGCGTACTTGACCAGGTCGTAGATGGCCTGGACCTGCTCGTCGGACACCGGCTCGTCGGTGAAGGTGTTGGCCGTGTGAGCCGCTCGGAAGAGCAGGTCCTGGGCGGCGGCGTCGAGTGCGAGAGTCATGCGGGACACACCTTCTGTTGCGAACAGGGTTTCGGGCTGGTGGTGACCACTGTACGCGAGGTGTATGAAGTTTCAACTAAAAATGCGGGGTCCGTGACAGGCCTCACATCCCGCCGGTACGGGCGATCGGCTCTCTTCGGGTCTCTTCGGCTCTTCCCGGGGACCGCTCAGCCGTCCCCGGCGGGCTGCCCGCCCTCGGACTCCGCCAGCGCCGCGTCGAGCCGCGCCCGCGCACCGTCCAGCCAGCGGCGGCACACCTTCGCCAGCGCCTCGCCCCGCTCCCACAGGGCCAGCGACTCCTCCAGCGACGTGCCACCGGCCTCCAGGCGGCGGACGACGTCGATCAGCTCGTCCCGCGCCTGCTCGTACCCCAGGGCATCGTCCCCGGCCCCCTGAGCACCCTCGTTGCCGTCCATCGCACCCGTCTTCGCCATGTGCCCCAGCCTATGCGGGCGGTGTGACGGCGGGGGCCGCGGCAACGGCCCGCACCGTGAACTCGCCCTCCGCGACCCGCGCCCGCAGCTCCTCCTCCGGCGTCACCTCGTCGGCGTCGCGCACCACCGAGCCGTCCGCGTGCTGGAGCACCGCGTAACCGCGCCGCAGGGTCGCCGCCGGGGACAGCGCGACCACGCGCGCCCGGGTGTGCGCCAGCTCGGAGTCCGCCCGGTCCAGCAGGTGCCCGAGCGTGCGCCGGCCCCGGTCCGCGAGCGCGGAGATCTGCTGCTCCCGCTCGTCCACCATCCGCTGCGGCCGCTCCATGCACGGCCGCGCCCGCGCCGCCGCCAGACCGCGCTCCTCGCGGTCCAGGTGCGCGGTGACCGAGCGCAGCGCGCGCTCGCGCAACTGCCCGACCCGGACCAGCTCCTCACCCACGTCCGGCACGACCCGCTTCGCCGCGTCGGTGGGCGTGGACGCGCGCAGATCGGCGACGAGATCGAGCAGCGGCGAGTCCGGCTCGTGGCCGATCGCCGACACCAGCGGCGTCCGGCACGCGGCCACGGTCCGCACGAGCTGTTCGTCCGAGAACGGCAGCAGATCCTCCACGCTGCCGCCGCCGCGGGCCACGATGATCACGTCCACGTCCGGCGCGGCGTCCAGCTCCTCGATCGCCGCCACGACGCCCGGCACGGCGTGCACGCCCTGCACGGGGACGTTGCGCACCTCGAACCGCACGGCGGGCCAGCGGTGCCGGGCGTTCTCCAGCACATCGCGCTCGGCGGCGGACGCCCGCCCGCAGACCAGCCCGATGAGCTGCGGCAGGAACGGCAGCGGCCGCTTGCGGTCGGCGGCGAACAGCCCCTCCGCCGCCAGGGACTTCTTCAACTGCTCCAGCCGCGCCAGCAGCTCCCCGACCCCGACCGGCTTGATCTCGGTCGCCCGCAGCGACAGCGAGCCGCGCGGCGCGTACCACTCGGGCTTGGCGTGCACGACGACGCGCGCGCCCTCCGAGACGACGTCGGCGATCTGGTCGAAGACGCTCCGGTAGCAGGTGACGGACAGGGAGATGTCGTGCGAGGGATCACGCAACGTCAAGAACACGACGCCCGCGCCGGGCCGCCTCGACAGCTGGGTGATCTGCCCCTCCACCCACACGGCACCCAGCCGGTCGATCCAGCCGCCGATCAGCCGGGACACCTGACCGACGGGGATCGGGGCCTCGGGGGACGTGTTGAGAGCCATGGGGGTGAGCGTAGCGCCGGACGGGATCGGTCTCGGTTGAGCTCAGCCACCTCAAGCCCGTCCGGCGCTTGAGGACGCGCCCGTAGGGCGCCCGCCGCCGCAGGCGGCAGGACGGGCCGCAGGCGGCAGGACGGCCCGCAGTCGGCACGACAGCCGGCTCAAGCGCGACCGGCGGCTCAAGGCGGCCTCACTCCGGCGTCGTACGCCGCAGCGCCTGCGCGCCCAACACACCCAAGCCGGCGGCCAGCCACACCGCACCGACGAAGCGGGCCGTGGCCGCCGCCTCGACGACGACCGCGATCGTCACCACCAGCCCCAGCAGCGGCAGCACCACATGCCGTACCGGCCGGAGCGCCCCGCCCTGCTTGCGGACCGCGAACCAGCCGATCACCGACAGGTGCAGCAGCGCGAACGCCACCAGCGCGCCCACGTCCACCACCGACACCAGCCGGTCCAGGCCGTCGTCCCGTCGGGCGGCCCACACCGCCGCCACCAGCGTCACCGCCGCCGCGGCCAGCAGGGCCAGACGCGGCACCCCCGACCCCCGGTCCACCTTCGCCAGAAGGTTCGGCAGCCGCCGCCGGCGGGCCATGGCGAACAGCAGCCGGCCGGCCGCCGCCTGGCCCGCCAGGGCGGCGAAGGCCGCGCCGATCGCCTTGCTGACGGCCACCAGGTCGTGCAGCCAGGTCCCCGTCGCCGAGTCCACCGTGTCGTAGAACGCCGACCCCTGGTTCTCCGGCTTCGCCGCCAGCTCCGCCGGTGACATCGGTGCGAGCAGGGCGGCGAGGTACGTCTGCGCGACGAACAGCACGCCCGCCACCACCAGACACGTCAGCACCGCTCGGGCCACCCGCTCCGAACCGCCCGTCGCCTCCTCCGCGAAGGAGGCGATCGCGTCGAAGCCCAGATAGGAGAGCACCGCGACGGACACCGCCCCCAGCACGGCCGTCGTGGAGAAGCCGCCCTCGCCGGTCAGCGGTGACAGCCAGCCGCGCCGCGCCCCGTCCTGGGCCAGCGCGACGACCGCGGCGACCAGGAAGACCAGCAGCACGACGATCTCCATGGCCAGCACCAGGAAGCCGACCAGCGCCGCGGCCCGTACGCCCGACAGGTTCAGCGCGGTCGTCACGACCACGGCGATCGCCGTCCACACCCACTGGTGGACGCTCGGCACCAGTGCGTGCATCGCGATGCCGGAGAAGAGATACGCGACCGCCGGGATCAGCAGGTAGTCCAGCATCGCCATCCACCCGGCGATGAACCCGGCGCCCTCGCCGAGCCCCAGGCGCGCGTACGCGAACACCGACCCCGCCTGCGGGGCGACCCGCACCATCTGCGCGTACGAGAACGCCGTGAAGGCCATCGCGACCGTCGCCACGAGATAGACCAGCGCGACGGCCCCGTGCGACTTCGCGTCCAGCGTGCCGAAGACACCGACCGGCGCCATGGGGGCGATGAAGAGCAGGCCGTAGACGACGAGGTCCCGGAAGGACAGCGTCCGGCGCAGCGTGCCGCCGCCTTCGGAGGGTGGTGCGGACATGGAGGCCCCCTCGCTGGTGCGGCGGATCGTTCCCCCAGCTTCGGCCACCACGCCGGTCCGCCCGGCCGGGACGCGCCGGTGGGCCGGGCCCGTACGATGGACGGCATGACTGCTACGCCCGCCCGTAAGGTCCTGCTCGCCGCCCCCCGTGGCTACTGCGCGGGTGTCGACCGCGCCGTGATCGCCGTCGAGAAGGCCCTGGAGCAGTACGGTGCGCCGGTCTATGTGCGCCACGAGATCGTGCACAACAAATACGTGGTCAAGACCCTCGAGAAGAAGGGCGCCATCTTCGTCGAGGAGACGGCAGAGGTCCCCGAGGGCAACATCGTGATCTTCTCGGCGCACGGTGTCGCGCCGGTCGTCCACGACGAGGCCGCCCGCGGCAAGCTCGCCACGATCGACGCCACGTGCCCGCTGGTCACCAAGGTGCACAAGGAAGCCGTCCGCTTCGCCAACGAGGACTACGACATCCTCCTCATCGGCCACGAGGGCCACGAGGAGGTCATCGGCACCAGCGGCGAGGCCCCGGACCACATCCAGCTCGTCGACGGCCCCAAGGACGTCGCCAACGTGGAGGTCCGCGACGAGTCCAAGGTCGTCTGGCTCTCCCAGACCACCCTCTCCGTCGACGAGACGATGGAGACCGTGGACGCGCTGAAGACCAAGTTCCCGCAGCTCATCAGCCCGCCCAGCGACGACATCTGCTACGCCACGCAGAACCGTCAGACGGCGGTCAAGCAGATGGGCGCGGACGCCGACCTCGTGATCGTCGTCGGCTCCAAGAACTCCTCCAACTCGGTCCGTCTCGTCGAGGTGGCCCTCGGCGCGGGCGCCCGCGCCGCCCACCTGGTGGACTTCGCCGACGAGATCGACGAGGCGTGGCTGGAGGGCGTGCAGACGGTCGGTGTGACCTCCGGCGCGTCGGTGCCCGAGATCCTCGTCGAGGGCGTCCTGGAGTGGCTCGCCGAGCGCGGCTACGCCGACGTCGAGGTCATCACGGCCGCCAAGGAGTCCATCACCTTCTCGCTCCCCAAGGAGCTGCGCCGGGACCTGCGGGCCGAGGCGGCGGAGCTTTCGACTGAGTCGTCCGGGTCGTCCGACTCGTCCGGTACTGCCTGAGGCCGCCTGAGCCGTCCGCCCGGACCGTACGGGGGGTGTCGCGCGGCGGCACCCCTTAGCGTGGTCGTCATGGACGTATTCGGCGTGGACATCGGCGGATCGGGCATCAAGGGCGCACCGGTCGATCTGGCCAGGGGCGAGCTGGCGGAGGAGCGTTTCAAGGTCCTCACCCCCCATCCGGCGACCCCGGACGCGGTGGCGGACTGTGTCCGCGAGGTCGTGGAGCACTTCGGCTGGTCCGGCGGTTCGATCGGGGCGACCTTCCCCGGAGTGGTGGTCGACGGGACGACGCGCACGGCCGCGAACGTCTCCAAGGACTGGATCAACCGGGACGCGGCGGCCCTGCTGGGCGAGCGGCTCGGGGCGCCGGTGACGCTGCTGAACGACGCGGACGCCGCCGGGCTCGCCGAGATGCACTACGGCGCGGGCCGCGGCCGCAAGGGCACCGTCATCGTCCTCACCTTCGGCACGGGCATCGGCAGTGCCGTCTTCATCGACGGCAGGCTCGTGCCCAACACGGAGCTCGGCCATCTGGAGCTGCGCGGGCACGACGCGGAGACGCGCGCCTCGACGCGGGTCAAGGAGGACAAGGGCCTGAGCTGGGAGCGCTGGGCCAAGCGGGTCGAGCGGTATCTGCTGCACGTCGAGAATCTCTTCTCGCCCGAGCTCTTCGTGATCGGCGGTGGCGTCAGCCGCAAGGCGGACAAGTTCCTGCCGCTGATCAAGGGGGTCAGCGCGGAGATCGTTCCCGCCCGGCTGGAGAACAGTGCGGGGATCGTGGGGGCCGCGATGGCCGCTTCCGCTGCCGGTTCCGCTCCCGCCTTCGCGCTCTGATCAGCGCGATCCTGCGGACCAGGGCGATCAGCGCGGCCAGTAGGGTGCCGGCGTAGAGCCACCCGGCGTTCAGTGACAGCAGGGTGATCAGCCCCATGAGCTGGGTGCCGAAGCCGCCCCCGCCGCCGCTGATCGGCACCCCGCCGACGGCGTACGCGATGGGCGCGCTGATCGGCGCGGTGACCAGATCGGCGGGCCGGACCCACAGCGCGCAGGCCGCGCTGCCGATGATGAAGAACACGCCGTAGACGGCGGGGGAGCCGTCCAGCAGCGCCGCGTCGCCCGCGCCGATGGCCAGCATCCCGAGCGCGGTGAGCAGCCCGCTGCCGAGCCCCGTCAGCCGGGCCGCGGGCATCCGCTCCAGCGCCTGCCGCAGCGGCGGCAGCTTGGGCCCGGGCCCCGACCGGTAGACGGTCGCGTGCTCGCCCTGTCCTACGGGGGCAGCGGGGCGCGGCACGGGGGGCGTGCGGCGGGCCTTGCGCTGCGGGGTATGTGTGCTGGGTTGCTCCACCCGACCAAAGTAGGTCGGGAAGCGGGAGGAATCCGGCGTTGGACACGCGCTTTGAGCCACCTTGCCCAAGCGTTCGAAGGACTGCCCGTTCGGGGCGGGGTCGCGGCGCGGACCCGTAGACTGGTTGACCGGCCCCGCCGGGGGCCGGGACCCTTTACACCATTCCCGGACGACGCACGGCGAACCGCCGCCCGCGCCGCTACGGGAATCTCGCTACGGGAAGTCGCCACGTGTCGCTCACGATCGGAATCGTCGGTCTGCCGAATGTCGGCAAGTCGACCCTGTTCAACGCCCTGACCAAGAACGACGTACTGGCGGCCAACTACCCGTTCGCCACCATCGAGCCCAATGTCGGTGTCGTCGGTGTCCCCGACCCCCGGCTGCAGAAGCTCGCGGAGATCTTCGGTTCGCAGAAGATCCTCCCCGCCACGGTCGACTTCGTCGACATCGCGGGCATCGTGCGCGGCGCCTCGGAGGGCGAGGGCCTGGGCAACAAGTTCCTCGCGAACATCCGTGAGTCCGACGCGATCTGCCAGGTCATCCGCGCCTTCAAGGACGAGAACGTCGTCCACGTCGACGGCAAGGTCTCGCCCAAGGACGACATCGAGACCATCAACACCGAGCTGATCCTCGCGGACCTCCAGTCCGTCGAGAAGGCCGTCCCGCGCCTGACCAAGGAGTCCCGCCTCCAGAAGGAGAAGGTCGCGGTCCTGGCCGCCGTGGAGTCCGCCCGGAAGATCCTCGAGTCCGGCCAGACGCTCTTCTCGGCCGGCATCACCAAGGGCACCGAGCAGGGCGACCTGCTGCACGAGCTGCACCTGCTGACCACCAAGCCGTTCCTCTACGTCTTCAACGTCGACGAGGACGAGCTGGTCGACGAGGACTTCAAGAACGAGCAGCGCGCCCTGGTCGCCCCGGCCGAGGCGATCTTCCTCAACGCGAAGATCGAGTCCGAGCTGATCGAGCTGGACGACGACGAGGCGCTGGAGCTCCTGCAGTCCATGGGCCAGGAGGAGCCCGGCCTGGCCACCCTCGGCCGCGTCGGCTTCGACACCCTGGGCCTGCAGACCTACCTGACGGCAGGCCCGAAGGAAACCCGCGCCTGGACCATCAAGAAGGGCGCCACGGCCCCCGAGGCGGCCGGTGTCATCCACACCGACTTCCAGAAGGGCTTCATCAAGGCCGAGGTCATCTCCTTCGACGACCTGATCGAGACCGGCTCGGTAGCCGAGGCCCGCGCGAAGGGCAAGGCCCGCATGGAGGGCAAGGAGTACGTGATGGCGGACGGCGACGTGGTGGAGTTCCGCTTCAACGTTTAATTGAAGTTCAACTAAATTCCTCGTTCGATAAAACATCAGGTCAAGAGGGGTCCGCCAATCCAAGACGGGCCCCTCTTGCGGCCCCACCGAAGGTCGGACGGCGCTTTAGTGCTGGATGCTGTCCCGGGCGGCCGGATCTGACCACCTGTTGGTACCTGCGGCCCCCCGGGATGCTGTCCCGTGCTGACATCGTGCTTTGCAGTTCCTGCAGTTCCCAAGGCCGAGCTCGCAGAGCTATGGAGACGCTGTGTCAACCCGGCCCCGGGTCAGATTCCACCCGAACTTCGACCTCATCAGCAGTGCCGTACGACCGCCGGCTGGCCAGGCCGAGGGTTGATGCAGGCGGACGCTGGGGCATGTGTAGCGCGGAACATGAAGAGTTACACCTCATGGCGGGAGAGCGGCCGCCTGGCCCAGCCGGACCACCACTCACACTGCGGCCCACGTCCCTCGATCAGAGGCTGACCACCACACCTTGGGTCAGTGAAGGCGGCTCGTCCAACTCATTGCATGTGACACGGACTCTGTCATGAGTGCCGCGGTCTAACGGCACCCTGCGTGAGAACCCGGCGCTATGGTTGGTGCACTTAGCTTGGGTTTTGCCTCTAGTGGCAAGGCTGTCGCGCACTGACATACGAAGGATGGGCGCCGAAGAATGGACAGGTCGCACGTACACCTCACCGCGGGGTCGCGGTCAGGCTCTGGGCTCGGCGCTGGCAAGGGGGTGGCGTGCTAGTGGCCCTCAAGAAGTCGGACCTGTACAGCTCCCTGTGGCGGAGCTGCGACGAACTGCGTGGCGGCATGGATGCTAGCCAGTACAAGGACTACATCCTGACGCTGCTGTTCGTGAAGTACGTGACGGACAAGGCCAAGTCCGATCCGGACTCCTTGATCGACGTCCCCGTCGGCGGATCCTTCGATGACATGGTTGCCCTCAAGGGCCACAAGGAGATCGGCGACCGGATCAACAAGATCATTGGCAAGCTCGCCGAGGCTAACGGACTTGAGAAGGTCATCGACCTGGCCGACTTCAACGACGAGGAGAAGCTCGGCAAGGGCAAGGAGATGCAGGATCGCCTCTCCAAGCTGGTAACGATCTTTGCTGGCCTCGACTTCCGGGGTAGCCGCGCTGAGGGCGATGACCTGCTGGGCGACGCCTACGAGTACCTGATGCGGCACTTCGCAACGGATTCGGGCAAGTCGAAGGGCCAGTTCTACACGCCGGCCGAGGTCTCGCGGGTACTCGCCAAGGTCGTCGGTATTGGAGCGGGCACCCGGCAGGATCACACGGTCTACGACCCCACGTGCGGGTCTGGCTCCTTGCTGCTCAAGGTCGCTGACGAGGCCCCACGCGGCCTTACCATCTACGGCCAGGAGAAGGACAACGCCACCTGGGCGCTGGCCCAGATGAATATGATCCTTCACGGCTACGAGGATCGTGACATCCGCAAGGGTGACACGATTACCAGCCCACAATTCACCCAGAGCGCACGGCTACAGACCTTCGACTTCGCTGTCGCCAATCCGCCGTTCTCGATCAAGTCGTGGAGCAACGGCTTGGAGAACGACTACGGTCGCTTCGAGTTCGGCCGGCCGCCGGAGAAGAACGGTGATTACGCCTTCCTCCTACACATTCTTAAGTCCCTAAAAAGCAAAGGTAAGGCCGCAGTCATCTTGCCGCACGGCGTACTGTTCCGTGGTCACGCCGAGGCCAACATTCGTAAGGAACTGCTGCGCCGTGGCTACATCAAGGGGATCATCGGCCTTCCCGCGAATCTCTTCTACGGTACCGGCATCCCGGCTTGCATCATCATCCTCGACAAGGAGAACGCCCAGGCGCGAACTGGCGCCTTCATGATCGACGCTTCCAAGGGTTTCATGAAGGACGGCAATAAGAACCGCCTCCGCAGCCAGGACATCCACAAGATCGTCGACGTCTTCAACAAGCAGACCGCGATCGAGCGCTACTCGCGGATGGTGCCTCTCCACGAGATCGCCGACCCGAAGAACGACTACAACCTCAACATCCCGCGGTACATCGACTCCTCCGAGCCGGAAGACATCCAGGACCTCCACGCCCACCTTCACGGCGGGATCCCGGACCACGACCTGGACACACTCAACGGGTACTGGGAGGCGTTCCCGAGCCTTCGTGCCACGCTCTTCAAGCCGCGCCGCCCCGGCTACAGTGACCTGGCTGTTGGCCTGGCTGAGGTACAACAGGCCATCCTGGACTCCGATGAGTTCCAGAAGTTCGCTATGGACGTCCGCGGCCAGGTTGACGACTGGTTCGCCGTGCACCGGCCAGTCCTGCAGGCGCTCAACCCGGACACTGTCCCCAAGGATCTGATCGCTGGTATCAGTGACGATCTGCTGGCCCGGTTCAAGAACACCCCTCTGGTCGACGAGTACGACGTCTACGAGCAGCTCATGACCTATTGGCACGGCGTGATGCACGACGACGTCTTCCTCGTCATGAACGATGGGTGGTGTGAGGCGGCGAAGCCCCGCAAGACAATTGAGGATAAGGAGCGCAAGCTCTCCGAGACCCCGGACCTGGTTATTGGCTCCGGGCGCAGCGCCACCAAGTACAAGATGGACCTCATCCCGCCAGCGCTCGTAGTCGCCCGTTACTTTGCGGATGAGCAGACCAAGGTCGACGCATTGCACGCGGCAGCGGACAAGGCAAGCCGCGCTGTCGAGGAGTACATCGAGGAGCACGCCGCGGAAGACAGCCTACTTGCCGAGGCAATGGACGATGGCAAGATCTCCAAGCCGCTTGCTACTACGCGGCTCAAGGTGGCCCGGCATGAGGGAGCTGACGCGGAGGAGCTCAAAGCGCTGCAGCACCTGATCAAGCTGTACAACGGAGAGGCTGTCGCCAAGAGGACCGCCAAGGAAGCCCAGGCCGCCCTCGATCTCGCGACCCTCAAGAAATACGGCGACCTCACCGAGCCTGAGATCAAGCAGCTTGTGCTTGACGACAAGTGGCGAACGACGGTCACCAGTCGCGTGGCGTCTGAGGCTGAGTGGCTCACGCGCGCACTCGTCTCACGGATCCAGCAGCTCGGCGAACGATACGCCGAGACAGTAGGCAGCCTTGACATCGCTCTCGAGATGCTTGGGGCAAAGGTCGTCGGCTGCCTCGCCAACATGGGGATTGAGTCGTGACCGATGGTGAGAGCGCTCGGGTTCAAAGTCTGCCTTGGAGCCGGGTAGCTCTCGACGACGTTGCCACCCGAGGCAGCGGACACACGCCGGATAAGAAGCGTGAGGACTATTGGAACGGTAGTATCCCTTGGGTTTCACTCAAGGACACTTTTAGGCTGGACCAGGGTCTAGTTTCGACAACAACTGAGACCATCACATGTATGGGATTGGCTAACTCGTCAGCAGTGGTCCATTCCAAGGGTTCAGTTGTCCTCCTGCGGGATGCTGGAATCGGGAAGAGCGCCGTCCTCGGGACTGACATGGCTGTCAGTCAACACTTCATGGCCTGGAACTGCGGCCCCCGTCTCGATAACTGGTATCTTTATTACTATCTCCAGTATATGAAGCCTGAGTTGGAGAGAATCTCCAACGGAAGCACGATCAAGACCATTGGGCTCGAATACTTTCGGCAGCTTGAGATTCCACTGCCGCCGATTGAAGAGCAGCGCCTGATCGCCCAGGCGCTTCGCGATGCCGATGATCTAATTGTCGCGCTGGAGAGGATGCTTGCCAAAAAGCGGCAGATCAAGCAAGGTGTGATGCAGCAGCTTCTCACCGGTCGTACGCGCCTACCTGGTTTCGCGAAACCCTGGGGAATGAAGCGGCTCGGCGAATTGCTGGCATACGAACAGCCTGGTCGCTATCTAGTCTCGAGTGCAGAGTATAGCGATGTAGGCACGCCGGTTCTGACGGCTGGTAAGACATTTATCCTTGGCCGCACAGCAGAAACGTACGGCATCTACAATGCGGTGCCAGTAATAATCTTCGACGACTTCACGACGGCGTCAAAACTTGTCACATTTCCTTTTAAGGCGAAGTCGTCGGCAATGAAGATCCTGAGTGCTCGCTCGGGCGTAGATCTTCGCTACGCGTACGAACGGATGCAGTTGATCGATTACATTGTTGTCGATCACAAGCGACGTTGGATCGCAGAATACAGCAAGATTGAGGTCGAGGTGCCTGACGAGGACGAGCAGCGCGCAATCGCTTCGATTCTCGACCAGGTAGACATGGAGGTCAACAAACTAGAGGATCGACTCGCCAAGGTTCGCGCTGTTAAGACTGGCCTGATGCAACAACTCCTGACTGGTCGCACTCGCCTTCCCGCTAAGGAGAGTGCAGCATGAGCAACGTCGGTCAGTCGGAGCGCAAAACGCAAGACCGCATCGTAAAGCTGTTCCGAAATTCGTTGGGCTACGAGTACCTCGGCAACTGGGAACGCCGTGCGGAAAACTCCAACGTAGATGTGGAGCTGCTCACTCAAAATCTCCGTGTCCGGGGTTACAGCGACAACATCATCAACAGGGCGATCGACAAGCTGAAGAGTGACGCCTCGCTTGGTGGCGGCCGCGATCTGTACGAGGCGAACCGGGATGTGTATGGACTGCTCCGGTACGGGGTGAAGGTCAAGCCTGGTGCTGGCGAGCAGACGGCGACGGTGAAGCTGGTCGATTGGGAGCACCCCGAAGCCAATCACTTCGCGCTGGCCGAAGAAGTGACGGTGCTGGGGCAGCACACGAAGCGCCCAGACATCGTGCTGTACGTCAACGGCATCGCCTTCGGGACGATCGAGCTCAAGCGCTCGAAGGTCGCCGTCTCTGAAGGCATCCGCCAGAGCATCGGGAACCAGCGTCCCGAGTTCATCCGTTCGTTCTTCACGACGGTGCAGCTCGTCATGGCCGGCAACGACGTGGAGGGGCTGCGTTACAGCGTTATCGATACGCCGGAGAAGTACTGGCTCGCATGGCGTGAACCGTCCGACATCGCCGCCCCCCTCGATCGGTCCTTGACGCAGCTCTGCTCGAAGGGGCGCTTCCTTGAGCTGGTTCACGACTTCATGATCTTCGACGCGGGGCAGAAAAAAACCTGTCGGCACAACCAGTACTTCGGCGTCAAGGCGGCTCAGGAGCGGATCGTCAAGCGCGAGGGCGGCATCATCTGGCATACCCAGGGCTCCGGCAAGTCGTTGACTATGGTGTGGCTGGCTAAGTGGATCCGGGAATCTCAAGTTGGCACAAACCCACGGGTCGTGCTGATCACTGACCGGACCGAACTGGATGATCAGATTCAGAAGGTATTCCAGGGAGCCAAAGAGCCGATATACCGGACCAAGAGCAGTGCTGATCTCCTCGCCACCTTGAATGCGAGCGAAGAGTGGCTGATGTGCTCGCTGGTTCACAAGTTCCGCGGTTCGGAAGACGAGAACGTCCGCGATGAAGTTCAGAGTGAATTTATTCGTGAACTCACAGCGACCGTGCCAAAGGGGTTCCAGGCAAAGGGTAACCTATTCGTCTTTGTTGACGAAGCCCACCGTACTCAGTCGGGCAAGATGCACGACGCCATGAAAGCAATTATGCCTGGCGCCATGTTCATCGGCTTCACCGGCACACCTCTCCTCAAAGAGGACAAGGACACCACTGTCCAGCGGTTCGGCAGCTTTATTCACACCTATAGGTTCAACGAGGGAGTTGCCGATGGTGTCGTGCTCGACTTGCGCTACGAGGCTCGCAACATCGATCAGGACCTGACCTCACCAACGAAGGTCGACCAGTGGTTTGAGGCCAAGACCCGCGGCATGACGGACCTTTCGCGCGCCGAGCTCAAGAAGCGCTGGGGCACCGTGCAGAAGGTCGCCAGCTCGGAACCGCGAGCTCGAGAGATAGTCAACGACATCCTGTTCGACATGGAGACCAAGCCGCGGTTGATAGATGGCCGAGGCAATGCCATGCTCGTCAGTCAGAGTATCTACCAGGCGTGCAAGTTCTACGAGCTTTTCATTCAGGCCGGGTTCAAGGGCAAGTGCGCCATCATCACGTCGTACACACCGCAGGCGAGTCACATCGCCAAGGAAGACTCAGGCCACGGCGCGACCGAGCGCCTGCGCCAGTACGAGACCTACCGGCAGATGCTCGCGGATCACTTCAACGAGCCCGCAGACAAGGCGATGGGTAAGGTCGAGCAGTTCGAGAGGGACGTCAAGTACCGTTTCATCAATGATCCGGCCCAGATGCGGCTGCTCATCGTCGTTGACAAGCTCCTGACCGGATTCGACGCCCCGAGTGCGACGTACTTGTACATCGACAAGAAGATGCAGGACCATGGCCTGTTTCAGGCGATCTGTCGAGTCAACCGCCTCGACGGCGAAGATAAAGACTACGGCTATATCGTCGACTATCGAGACTTGTTCAACTCCCTTGAGTCCGCGATCAAGGACTACACCAGTGCTGCTCTGCAGGGTTACGACAAGAAGGACATCGAGGGGCTGCTGCCGGACCGGCTCGAGAAGGCCCGTGATGACCTCGATGAGACTCTAGAGAAGATCCGAGCGCTCTGCGAGCCGGTCGGACCACCAAAGAACACCCTCCAGTACCAGCAGTATTTCTGCGCTCGGGAGCAAGGCGACGCCGAGCAGCTCAAGGCCAACGAACCCAAGCGGGTTGAACTTTACAAGTCTGTGGCGGCCGTGACCCGCGCGTACGGCAACCTCGCCAACGAAATGCGAGCCGCTGGGTACAAAGACACTGAAGCTGCAGCGATCAAGGAAGAGATAGCTCACTACGCCAACGTGCGTGAAGAGGTAAAGCTCGGTGCTGGCGAGAATGTTGACTTCAAGCAGCACGAAGCCGGCATGCGACACCTATTGGACACGTACATCAGCGCTAGTCCCTCCGAGGTGATCTCTGACTTCCAGGAAACTGGGCTGGTTCAGTTGATCGTCGAGATGGGAGCCGGTGCGCTCGACAAGCTTCCTGAGGGTATCAAGAAGGACCCGGAAGCGGTGGCGGAAACGATCACCAACAATATGCGCACGGTGATCATTGACGAGCGCCCGATGAACCCCAAGTACTACGACAAAATGTCGGAGCTGCTCGACGCCATACTCGAGGAACATCGGCAGGGTGTTCTGGACTACAAGGAGTATCTCGGGAAGCTCCTGGAGCATGCGTCCAAGCTCGGCCAGGGCGAGTCAGATACCCAGTACCCGGAGTGGGCTGACAATGGTGCTCGCCGTGCTCTGATTGATTTCTTCGGTCCGTCACCGGACCTGGCCGTGGTTGTGGACACCACCATTCTCCATACCAAGCCCGACTCGTGGGTGGGTAACACGATGAAGGAAAAGAAGGTCAGGCGCGCTCTCGCTCAGAAATTGGCTGCCGACTTCGACCAGCTTGATGAGCTAATGGAATTGCTGAAGGCACGTCATGAGTACCGCTAGTGCCTCTCTCAACGTCCGTGGCATCGATGTTGACATCATTTACAAGAACATCAAGAACCTGCACATCGGTGTCTACCCACCGCTGGGGCGCGTCCGTGTAGCAGCGCCGCACCAGCTTGACGATGAGCAGGTGCGGCTCGCTGTAATCCAACGCCTACCGTGGATCAAGGAGCAGCGGGAGCGGTTTAGATCTGCCGAGCGGCAGTCCACGCGAGAGATGGTCACAGGCGAGTCCCACTATGTGTGGGGCGTTCGTCGCAGGATGAAGGTCGTGGAGCGTCCCGGGCGGGCTCACTTCGAACTAGACGGCGAGAGGCTGCTGCTGTACGTCCCGGCCGGCACAACAGCTGAACGGCGACGGGACTTGCTGGACCGCTGGTATCGGGAGCAGCTTCGACATGTGCTCCCGGGTCTGATTTCCAAGTGGGGAGCCGTCCTCGAAGTTTCTGTGCCGCTGTGGAATATCAAGCGAATGAAGACCAAGTGGGGCTCGTGTAATCGCGAGAGCGGGCGCATCTGGTTCAACGTCGAGCTTGCTAAGAAGCCTCCGGGCTGCCTCGAGTACATCGTCGTCCACGAGATGACGCACTACCTTGAACGCAACCACGATGAGCGCTTCACCAACCTGATGGAAAGGTTCATGCCGAATTGGCGGACCCTTCGTGACCAGCTAAACGACGCGCCACTCGCAGAGGAAGAGTGGCCCTGAGGAGTGGGATGAAGAGCTCTTTTCGGGGTGAACTCGTGCAAACAGGTCGATAGTGCAGACGGCGGCGTGAGCTGCCAGGCGGGTGCACGTCCTTGAGTCGAAGGCATCGTGATCGTCCTGTCAGAGCGAGGCGATAGGGTCCAATCTCAGTGCGATCGTAGTGCGGGTGTCCGCCGCAGATCCGGAGGCTCGACCCGGTGAAGTTCATTGTCCTGCCCCAAAACACGCCGGTGCGCTCGGGCCCCGAAGCTGTGGTCCTAGTAGCCGATGACTGGGATGACTTCGGCTACCGCACCAGCTACATGCTCTGGTATAGAGACTCGCAGACGCAGACAAACCTAGGCTTCGTCAAGGTCGCCGTCGCTGGGCAGGAAGACGGCCCCAGCCCCATTCGTTCCGGGGTCTACGATGGCTCGCCACCAGGTGAACTCTTCTCCCTCGGGCAGAGTGATCGCTACTACGACAACATCAAGAAGCTTGGACACGACAGGCGCGAAGAAATCCTCCGAGGGCTTTGTGACGTGGCCTACAACCCCGACCTTCTTGAGACCGCCATGCAGTACTCAGTGACACGCTCATCGCTGTTGCGGACGGTCGAGGAACAGACAGTCAGGGCCCAGTTCAACCGGATCGCACGTGGCGGAGTCCGGCTGACCGAGTATCGATTCCGCTACACAGAACCGCGGCACAGGGCTGAGATCACTCTTGACTTCGAGATCGACCCTGACTCCACGCCGTCTAGCAACATCCACGTCCTCATCGGTCGCAACGGAGTGGGCAAGACGACCTTGCTTCGGAATCTTGCCGCTGCGGTTGTCTGGCCGGAGCGGCACGCGGAGTTTGGTCGCGTCGATGTGCTCCCGACGCCCACGTCCGCAACCGGCGAGCGGTTCGTGAACGTGGTCTCGGTCACCTTCAGTGCCTTCGATCCCTTCGTCGAAGTAGTCGAGGAGAACGACCCCCGAGCGGTGAAGTACACCTACGTCGGCCTGCAAAGCACCTCGCTCGATGATCCGTCCACCGGCACCCAGCAGCAACGACTGCAAGCGGCCTTCAACGCTGGAATCCATGCCGTCATCAACTCGCGCGACCTCATGCGCTGGCGCGAGGCCATCATGCTGTTGAGTCGCGACCCGCAGTTCGCGAACTCCGCCATCGCGGCCTACGCCCGCGACATACAAGCCGGCATGAAAGTTACGGAATCCCATGTACGGGATCTGACCTCTGCCTTCGGGCGGATGAGCTCAGGTCACGCGATCGTGACGCTGACCATGACACAGCTCGTGCATCTCGTGGCTGAGCAGTCTCTAGTCCTACTGGACGAGCCTGAAGCCCACTTGCATCCGCCGCTGCTGGCTTCCTTCATGCAGGCGCTGTCTAACCTGTTGTCCGCGCGCAACGGAGTCGCAGTAGTTGCCACACACTCGCCCGTCGTACTCCAGACGGTGCCGCAGTCCTGCGTCTACAAGCTCATACGCCGGGGAGAGAGTAGCCGCTCCGAGCGCCCGCTGATTGAGACGTACGGAGAGAACGTGGGAGTGCTGACCCACGAGGTATTCGGGCTGGAGGTGATGGAGTCCGGCTTTTATGCGGAGATCGGCAGAGCGGTGGCCGCACTGGACACATACGAAGAGGTTGTTGCCCACTTCGACGGTAAGCTGGGCGGAGAGGCGAAGGGGTTGGTCCGGATCCTTCTCGCAGAGAAAACGGATGGGCACCTTTGATGTGGCCCCTGAAGGTTCCCATGCGGAAGGCGAGTGACAGCTACCAGGCATGCGTCGCCCGCAGCACCAAGGCGGAAGGCCGGCGTGAGCGGCTGCTTAACGCAGCCGACACTGTGCAGAAGGCTGGCCAGGCGCTGCGTGAGGCCGCGGCTGCCAGGAACCTGCATGACCTTGACACGAAGTGCTTCACGGTTCCCGAGATTACTGGTGCAACCTTCGTGGACTGGGCGTACGAGAACGGCATGCAGACCGTCGGGGGGCGGGTGATACGCGACGAGCTGATGGCCGCTCCACCCAACGAACGATGCCCGTTATGCAGGCAGGGCACCGTCCGGCAGCTTGATCATTTCATGCCGAAGAGCTTCTTCCCCGCGCTGTGTGTAGATCCGCTGAACCTGGTCCCCGTTTGCGAGCGGTGCAATTTGATCAAGGGAAACAAGCGTCCGGACAGCGCCGAGAGCACCCTCCTGCATCCATATCTCGACCGGGTATCCAATGAGAGTTGGCTTGACGCACGCTCGATTCACGATTCGGGCACGGTGCGGCTGCGCTTTTTTGTCAGCCCGCCGGCATCTTGGGATGACACGCTCACTGCGCGGATCAAGAACCACTTCAGGCTCTTCGAGCTGGGGAAGCGCTACGCCATAGAAGCCAATCGCGCGATCTCCGATGTGACGTACGGCGTAGAGAGGCAGCGCAAGCGTGGTGGTGCACGCATGGTCCGTTACTACCTGGAGGACCAAGCGGAAAGCCGGTTCGCCGTAGACCTCAACAGCTGCGAAGGCGTCACATACCGGACACTCGCAGCCGATGACCTCTACTGCGAAGGCCCCTTAATGCAAGACAGTCCCAGCTCAGCGGGCTCACTGTGACCATCCAGGTTGGGTGTCGCCGCGCAGCTCTTGTTGCTCCGGGTTGCTGTTCGGCGACTGGCGTCTCCTGACTCGCGTACGTCGGCACGTAGGAAGCCGTGTTGCCCCCCGCCGTCTGGGAGCAAAGGCCAGATGAGCATGGGGCTGGTTCGGCCTGCGGCTGAAGGGTCACGTGCGTTGAAAAGGGCGGATTAATGACGATCGTCTTGTCCGGTCGTGCGGTGCTGGCGACGATCTTATGCGCTGGGTCTGGCTGCAGATCGGGGACTTGGGTGGCGAGTGTCTTTCCGAGGTGTAAGCGAGACGCCCGGGATCGGAACTATCCGTGTGAGCGTCCAAGGTGCGGCCATTGGTAGGTCGCGTCCGAGGCCTCAGGGAATCCGGCTTCGGCTGGGGCTTTGGAAGCGCCAGGCGGTGATCAGCTGCACATCGACTGAGTGGTCGTCATGGGGACCTGCGAACTCGTCACCGACTGGCTCGTGCTCATCAAAGCTGCACCGTTGCCAGCGAGGCAGATGGCAGTTGGGGCGGGAGCTGATGGTGATGCTCTGCCTGGAGTCGATCCGCGAAGCAACGCTCCTGTTCCGCGGCCCGAACCGGCGCACACCGTAGGCGCGGAGGAGGGCGTGCCGCCGAGGTTTCATCTCCATGACGGCATGCAAGGTCGGGAACCAGGTACTGCCCTCCCCCCACCGTGCAAGGCGCAATCACCACGAGGTGCGTCGATTCCCAGGAGCTATGGAGCTCCCGTGGAGACCGACCGCGACGGACCCCGGGCCGTCAGGTGAAAGAGCGCGGAGGATCAAGTCGATGACGTAGTCGCTGCTGGCACCTCGCGTACCAAGCCATCCGTCCTTGAGGAGCGTGGCGAACGTGGTGTTGTTCAGATACCTGGGCACATCTCCTTCCCGAAGGCGCCTGCCACCACGAGAACCCCGAGCGAGCGGGCTGTCGATCAGCGCCTTGAAATGAGGGCGGGTGAGGTACATGCCGGGGATGAGTGCAGTGGAGCTCATGACGAAGGGCACGTTCCGGCACAGCTTGACCATGCTCGGAGCGGTGACGAGCCGAGGATCCAAGCCGTCGTCGAGTTGTTCGCATTCCTTGTCCACCATCGCCATGCGCTCCAGCTCGCGCTCTGCGGTCGCGTCGTACCGGTATGTCCAGAGGCCACCCGCCTCCTTGCGCATCCTCTTGTACTGGACTGTGGTAAGACTTCCCGTGAACTCGTTCACGTAGATCATGTCGACCCCGGTGACGGTCTCCACGTTGTGGCGGTTGGCGTTGTACACGAAAAGACGATGACCAGACGGTCCGCCGCTGCGACGGTAGATGCGCCACCCCACCTCGATCGCGTCCATGCCAGTCATCCCCGGGAAGCGGTGGTAGTCGTGCACGATCTGTTGGTCCTCGATCTGTCGGAGATCGGGTAGCCCCGCGAGAAATGGAACAGAGCGGGTCTCCAGGACTTCGGACGCAACGGGAGACTGCCAGGACTCGACCACGTCACGCTCCATGCCCGCGGCCTCGAGCAGCATGCCTACGGCATCCTTCTCCAGGTTCAGTTTCTCGCCGACGGCGCCCGCTGGTGGGTGCATCCCAAGGGACTGCTCCAGACCGGAAAGTGTCGAGGCCAGCTCGGGCCGTAGCTGACGTACGCATTCGAGCAGTCGTTGGCCGGCTACTTCCGACATGCGGCCGTCGTCCTGAAGGAACCGCCGGCTTGCTCCCATCGGCATCTCAAGATCCGCGAGTGGGAGCGGCCGAGTGAGCGGGGTGAAATCCCTGGAGAGCAAGGAGCGTTCGTAGGTTCCTGACCGTCTCCCGGGGAAAGCGCCACCGACGCCGATGACAGTGCGCTTGCCGAAATCGGGGTCCCGGTCGGTGAAGAAGGTCAGACACCATCCTCGGGGCTTTCGCCACTCTTTGTACGGGTAGGCGAAGCTCCGCTCGTCTCGCTGAAGCCAGCGTGGTGGGGATTCCGGGAGGCGCTGCAGCATGAGGGTGGTGCAGTGGACCAGGGCGATGGATGTCACGAAAATCTCCCGATGATGAAGCAGTTTGACGTGGTCATTCTCGGGTAAGTCCATTCACGGCACACCCTGTTGTTCAAAAGTGCGACGATGGGTAGTTCGCGAAGTTCAGTACCGGAGAGCGCTGACAGCCGTAGCCCAGTCGTACAGCCGGTCGTCGCGGCCTCCGCAACGGCCAGTGAGCGTGTTCAGCTCCGGCCTAGTGCCCTCCCGGTCGGCCCTCGAAATCGGGCCGTAGAGGTCGGCATGCGTGTCAGCTGGTCTGGTCGATCTGGACGGCAAGGCCTAGTACACGCCTCGCAGCCTGCGGCACTTCCTCGCCTCCACTGCCCTGGCCAACGGCGTGCCGATCCACGAGGTATCGCGCTGGCTGGGCACTCGGTCAAGACCACGGTCGACATCTACGGGCATCTGCTGCCCAGCGCGTGGGACCGTTGCCGGGAAGTTCTGCAGCACACCATGCGGCCTGTCTTCTTGGATGCAACGTCCGTGCCGTCGAAGTGGGCGAGCGCTGGAGTGCTGGCATCTGAGCTGCGTAAGCGGCAGGAGAGGCGTCTGGGCTGCGTGATGCTGGGATGGAACGCCCGTGCTGGGATGGTGCTGGGATAACCCCCGCCAAACCCGCGTTTCGTAGGCGGGAGCTCTGCACTACAGATTCCGCTTCAACGTCTGATTGCGAACGCATACGTGAGAAGGGGTCGTACTCCTGGGAGTGCGGCCCCTTCTCACGTCGATTCATACGCCCTTGCGCGGCGTGAGCTTGTCGAGATCGAGGCTGATCTCGAAAGGCAGCTCACGGTGGAGGGCGTGGCGGAAGATCCCCGCCGGGGCGTAGGCGCCGGTCGGCTCGTCCAGCTCGTAGACATGGACGACAGGCGCGCCGTCCTCGTCCTCGATGCACCAGTAGTGCGGGATCCCGGCCTGCGCGTATTTGCGCAGCTTCACCGTGCGGTCGCGGTGCGCGGACTCAGGGGAGACCACTTCGACCACGAGCTGGACGTCCTTCGGGGGGAACCAGGTGCGGTCAGGGTCGAAAGGGGTGGTGGCCACCAGGAGGTCGGGCTCGGGGCGGTTGCGTTCGTCGAGCCGGATGGCCGCCTCCCGGCCGACTGCGAGTCCTTCCGGTACCTGCTCCATGAGGGCGACCGCCAGCACGGTGACGAGGCGGCCGTGCCATGCCCGCTGCGGCGGCATCCTGAAGACGAGGGCCCCGTGGATCAGCTCGGTGTGGCGCGGCGCTTCCGGCAGGCGGTCCAGATCCTCCGCGAACCATCCCTCGGGACGGGGCGGGATCATCCAGTCGGGCAGGGCGGTCATGGCTCCACCGTAGCGAGCTGTCGGACGTCCGGTCAGTGGATCTCTGCGACGTCATTCCTCGGCTCCCGCACCCCCGACCCCGCCCCGCGCGGGGTCACGCTCCGTATCCGGGCGTTCCGCGGGGTATGAGGGGATGTGCCCCGGGGCAGTGCTGCGTGCATGTGCGTGCGTCGCCCGATCACGCGCCGCTGAGCTGCAATTCACCACATCTAGTGAATCCTTGGCCTTGAGTTGCGGATCACAACCATCGGTTGCCAAGCTGTTGCGGACTGTCAACTTGATGGGAGTGGACGTGGCCTTCGGTGACCAGCCCGCATATCTCCGCGTCGCCGGTGATCTTCGCCAGAAGATCGTCGCAGGCGAGTTGCCGCCGCATACCCGACTCCCCTCACAAGCGCGCATCCGCGAGCAGTACGGGGTCTCGGACACCGTCGCCCTGGAGGCCCGCAAGGTGCTGATGGCCGAGGGGCTGGTCGAGGGCCGGTCCGGGTCGGGGACGTATGTGCGGGAGCAGCCCGTGCCGCGCGCGCTCGTGCGGACGGGGTACCGGTCGGTGGGGGATTCCACGCCGTTCCGGCAGGAGCAGGCCGACGACCGGGTCAAGGGGACCTGGGAGTCGCGCAGTGAGCAGGTGGCGGCCGGTGCCGAGGTGGCGCGGCGGCTGCGGATCGCGGTCGGTGACCGGGTGATGCGCACGGGCTATCTCTTCCGGGCCGCGGGGGAGCCGGCCATGCTCTCCACCTCCTGGGAGCCGCTGGCCGTCACCGGGCGGACGCCCGTGATGCTGCCCGAGGAGGGGCCGCTGGCGGGCAAGGGAGTGGTCGAGCGGATGGCCGCCATCGATCTGATCGTGGACAACGTCACCGAGGAGGTCAGCGCGCGCCCCGGGCTGGCCGAGGAGGCGCTGGCGCTCGGCGGGGTGCCCGGTCACTGCGTGCTGGTCGTCTCGCGCACGTATCTCGCGGGGGGCTGTCCGGTCGAGACGGCGGACATCGTCATGCTTGCCGAGCGGCACCGGGTCGCTTACCACCTGCCGGTGAAGTGAAGATGACGTGAAGGTGACGCCGCCGTCTCGATAGCGATTCGGAGGCGGCGGCGGAGAGTTGACGTCCGGAAATGTGCCCTACGTCGGCTTGCGCCCATGGAAGAATATGCGCACTTTGGCCCATCTTGTCCTGATTCGGCGAGGTGGATCTTTGTGTTGCAAACCTCACATACGCCCAGGTCAGAGCGTTTTTGCGGAACGGACCGTGCCAATTCGCTCGTACGATGGCGCGGTTTGTGTCGTGCCGTGGGGGAGTAGGAAGAAAAGGAGATCCGGGGCTTGAGTACCGAACAGGGTTCCCACTCGAATTACCGCCGGAGCTTGGGCACGGCGGCCCTGACGGCCGTCGGTCTCGGGTCGATCATCGGCTCCGGTTGGCTCTTCGGAGCCGAGCGAGCCGCCGCGCTGGCCGGTCCGGCCGCGATCCTCGCCTGGGTCATCGGCGCCATCGTGGCGCTGACCATAGCCCTGACGTACACCGAGCTCGGCTCGATGTTCCCGAAGGCCGGCGGCATGGTGCGTTTCGGCCAGTACTCGCACGGCTCGCTCGCCGGGTACATGGCCGCCTGGGCCAACTGGATCGCCATCGTCTCCGTCATTCCCGGCGAGGCGACCGCGTCCATCCAGTACATGAGCTCGTGGGACTTCGACTGGGCGCAGGGTCTGTTCGACGGCAAGGAGCTCACCGGCTCCGGTCTGGTGTGCGCCAGCGTCCTGGTGGTCTTCTACTTCTTCCTGAACTGGTTCGCGATCACCCTGTTCGCCAAGACGAACAACGCGATCACCGTGTTCAAGGTCGTCGTGCCGGTGCTCACGGCGGGCGCGCTGATCTTCGCCCACTTCGACACGAGCAACGTCACCGACCACGGCGGGTTCGCGCCGAACGGCTGGAGCGCCGTCTTCAGCGCCGTCGCCGTCGCGGGCATCGTCTGGGCCTTCAACGGCTTCCAGTCCCCGCTGAACATGGCCGCCGAGGCCCGTAACCCGGGCAAGTCGCTGCCGAAGGCCGTCATCGGCTCCATCCTGATCGCCCTGGTGATCTACATCGCCCTCCAGGTCGCGTTCCTGATGGCCGTCCCGGCCCAGGACCTCACTGCGGCCGGCGGCTGGAACGCGCTGGGCTACAAGTCCCCGCTCGCGGACCTCTCCATCGCCTGGGGTCTGAACTGGCTGGCGCTGCTGCTCTACGCGGACGCCTTCGTCTCCCCGTCCGGCACCGGCATGATCTACGCGGCCACCACCTCGCGCATGATCAACGGTGTCCAGGAGAACGGCCACCTGCCCAAGGTCTTCGGCAAGGTCGACCCCAAGACCGGTGTGCCGAAGCCGGCGCTGCTGCTCAACCTCGTGATCTCCTTCATCTTCCTGGCCGTCTTCCGCGGCTGGGGCTCGATAGCAGAGATCGTCGGTGTGGCCACGGTCATCTCGTACATCACCGGCCCCGTCGCCGTGATGTCGCTGCGCCGCATCGCGCCCGGCATGAAGCGCCCGGTCAAGCTGAAGGCCATGCCGGTCATCGCGCCGATAGCGATGATCTTCGGCTCCCTGGTCATGTACTGGGCGCGCTGGCCGCTGACCGGCAAGGTCATCTTCATCATGGCCATCGGTCTGCCGATCTGGGCCTGGTACGAGCTCCGCAAGCCGTGGGCCGAGCTCAAGCCGCACCTGAAGGCCGGTGCCTGGATGGTCACCTACCTGCTGGTCATGGCCTTCGTGTCGTGGGCCGGTGGCACCGAGTTCGGTGGCAAGGGCTACCTCGCCCAGGGCTGGGACATCGTCGTGGTCTGCCTGATCGCCCTCGTCTTCTACGCGTGGGGCGTGCGCAGCGCCTGGCGCAACCCCACCCTGGTGGAGGTCGAGAAGGAGATGACGGTCATGGCCGAGGCCGAGGAGCGCGAAGAGGCGGAACTCGCCAAGGCGGCCGAGAAGGAGGCGGCGAAGGCGTAGCCTTCCCGTTGCCGAACGCTGATTTGGCCACCCACGGTCGCCCGTGGGTGGCCAAATGCGTACCTCTTCGTGAAAACCCGTATCCGCTGCGTAAAGGTCGGGCGTACGCTCGGGCATATGCGGACTGCGGTTTCTTCGGAAGGCGCCGACGGGCGTACGCCGGTGTGCGACGCCACAGCGGAAGGGCGGGACGATGAATGAGACTGGACCGGTCCTGCCCTGGCTGGTGATCCGCCAGGACGAGAACGGCAACCGCTATCGCGTCGGCCGCTACGCCACGAAGACCGAGGCCGAGAAGGTGGCCGACCGGCTGGACACCCACGGTCACCCCCAGCTCTACATAGTCGAGCGCGTGGGGCGGGCGGTCTCTTAAGGGCTCGTCCAAGGGCACGTCGCGCGCGGTCTCCCGGAACGCGCGGGTGCTCCCGTGGCACATAGGCTCCGCCCATGACGACGGTACGTGTGGTGGTGGGCGGAGCGGTCTTCGACCAAGGGCGGCTGCTCGCCGCGCGGCGCAGCGCCCCGCCCGAGCTGGCAGGCCGGTGGGAGCTGCCCGGTGGCAAGCTCGAACCCGGCGAGAGCGCCCCGGAGGCGCTCGTACGGGAGCTGCGCGAGGAGCTCGGCGTCGAGGTCGAGCCGCTCGCGCGCATCGACGGTGAGTGGCCCCTGAAGCCGCCGTATGTGCTCCACGTCTGGACGGCCCGGCTGCTGGCGGGCGAGGCCCGCCCGCTCCAGGACCACGACGAGCTGCGCTGGCTCCCCCCGGACCGGGTGGACGAGGTCGACTGGTTGGACCAGGACCGCCCCGCGGTGGCCGCCGCCGCTCGGTTGCTCACCGCTGGAGTGACCGATTCCGATACGCCATCCGTGCCACAGGAGACGGTCCGGGACCACTGAGGAAGATAGTCAGACCCCAGATCCGGGTATGTGCTGATTATTCTCCCCTAATCCGGGCATACCGGTGGGGTCGCAGCGGTCTGGGAAGTGGTCGGCGTGAGCGACAGCGCAGGGACCTTGGCATCCACGCCCGGATTCGCCGAGTGGAGCTTCCCCGCCGAGCCGGGCGCCGTACGGACCGCCCGCACCCTGGTGCGCGACACCCTGGAGGAGTGGGGGATGGCGGGCGTCACCGATGTGACGGTCCTGCTGGTCAGCGAGCTGGTCACCAATTCCCTGCGGTACGCGAGCGGCCCGATCGGCGTACGGATGTACTCGCACGCCGGCCCGGTGCTCCTCGTCGAGGTCTCCGACCCGCTGCCCGACCCGCCCCGCGAGCGCGTCGCCGAACCCGACGACGAGGGCGGCCGCGGACTGCAACTGGTGGCCCTCGCCTCCCGCCGCTGGGGGACCCGTCGCGGGAACACCGGCAAAACGGTGTGGTTCGAGCTGGGCTTGCCCGGTTAGGAACCCGGGGAGGAGACATAGCGGGTTGAGACCGTGCTGTGATCGTGAAGTCCGTGTTCCGAAGGGCCCCTGTGCTGGATACTCGGCCTTCTGATGCCGGTGCGAGCACATGAGCCGGAGGGGACGGGCACGTGAGCGAAAAGCCAGCGGGTACGGCGGGAGCGGGAACGCCGGGGGAAACGGACGCCGCAGCGATGTGGCAGAACAGTCCGCCCGGATCCCTCTACGACTACATTCGCGTGGCGTCCTTCTCCCTCGGGCCCGACGGGCGGATCGAGCAATGGAGCGAGCGCGCGGCCGAGCTCTTCGGCATAGAGGCCCGGCAGGCCGTCGGCAAGGACCCGCTCGAAGTGTTCGCCCCCGCCGTGCCGGGTCAACGGCGGGGGACCGGCGCCCCCTTCCTGGGCGAGGGCGGCCTCGACGGCCGCGAGTGGACGGGCCTCGTGCCCTACCGGCGCGAGGGCCAGGAGCAGGGCCTCGCCGAGATCTATGTGATGCCCACCGAGAACGAGCACGGTGAGCGGGCCGCGCTCTGTGTGGCCGTTGATGTACGGGCCCTACGGGCGATAGAGACCGACATCGCCGCGTCGGAGGCCGTTTTCGGCCAATCTCCCCTCGGCTTCTTCTTCTTCGGTACGGATTTGACGCTCCTTCGGGTCAACGAGAGCTTCGCCCAGACCTTCGGCCGCCCGGCCGGCTGGCACCGCGGCCGCACCCCGCACGACTTCCTGCCCCGCAACGAGGCCGACCGGCTGACCTCCGCGCTGCGCCAAGTCCTCGACAGCGGCAAGCCGGTGTCGGACATTCAGCTCGTCGGGCCCGTGCCCGGGCGCAGTGAGCGACGCCGCTGGTCGGTGTCGCTGTACCGGCTGCACAGCGGCAGCGGACGGCCGATCGGGGTGGCCGCGCTGGCCACGGACGTCACCGGCCGCCGCCGCGCGGAGCGCGAGGCCGCGGGCGTCCGGCGGAATCTGGCGCTGCTCAACGAGGCCGGCGCGCGGATCGGCAACTCCCTGGACCTGGAGACCACGGCGCGTGAGCTCCTCGACGTCGCCGTCCCGCAGTTCTGCGATCTGGCCTCCGTCGACCTCTACCAGGGCCTGCTCGTCGGTGACGAGGCGCCGCCCGGCCTCGCCGACGGCAGCGGCGAGTTGCGGCGCGTCGCGTACGCCAGCGCGGTGTCCGGGGCACCGGTCGACGGGACGGACAAGCCCATCCAGGTCGGCGAGGTGCACCGCTACCCCTTCCACTCGCCGTGTGCCGGGGCGCTGCGGACCGCGCACGTCCAGACCGTTCCGCGCCGGGAGAGCGAGGAGGGGCCGGAGCTGGGGGCGGTCGTGCAGTCGACCCTGGTCGTGCCGATGGTCGCCCGGGACACGGTCGTGGGGCTGGTGCAGTTCGCCCGGACGAAGGGCAGCGAGCCGTTCGGCGAGCGGGACACCGCGCTGGCCGTGGAGCTGGCGGCGCGCGCGGCGGTCTGTATCGACAACGCGTGGCTGTACCGGCGCGAGCACGAGCGGGCGCTGATCCTTCAGCGCAGCCTGCTGCCGCCCGGGGCCCCTGAGGCGGCCGGGCTGGAGATCGCCGCCCGCTATCTCCCCGGCAATACGGCCACCGAGGTCGGCGGCGACTGGTTCGACGTCATCGAGTTGCCCGGGCACCGCACGGCCCTCGTCGTCGGCGACGTCATGGGGCGCGGTCTGCGGGCCGCCGTCGCCATGGGCGAGCTGCGGACGGCCGTACGGACCCTCGCCATGCTCGACCTGGAGCCCGCCGAGGTGCTCTCCGCGCTGGACGAGATCGCCCACGGTCTGGGCACGCCCGGCGGCAAGCAGTCCGCCTCGCGCGGGGTGCGGGGCAGCGTGCGCGCCGCGGATCTCTCCGAGGTGTATCTGGCGACGTGCGTCTACGCCGTGTACGACCCCGTGACGAGGCGGGCCACGGTCGCCAACGCCGGGCATCTGCCGCCGGTGCTGGTCGAGGAGGGCCGGCCGGCCCGGCTGCTGGACGTCCTGCCGGGCATGCCGCTCGGTGTCGGGGGCGAGCCGTTCGAGGAGACCGAGATCGAGCTGCCGGACGGCGCGCTGCTGGCCCTCTACACCGACGGCCTGGTCGAGTCCCGTGACCACCCCCTCGACGAGGGCCTCCAGGCCTTCCGCGACGCCCTCACCGACCCGACCCGCCCGCTGGAGGAGGTGTGCGACCACGTGCTGAGCGCACTGGACACCCACCACGGCGAGGACGACATCGCGCTCCTCATGGCGCGGCTGCGGGGGCTGCCCGAGACCCATGTGGGCGACTGGACGCTCCCGCCCGAGGCCCGCTCGGTGTCGCGGGCCCGCGAGATGGCCCGCGACATGCTGCAGGCGTGGGACCTCGAAGATCTGGTGGACACCACCGAGCTGCTGGTCAGCGAGCTGGTCACGAACGCCCTGCGGTACGGGGAGGGGGAGATCCGGCTCCGGCTGCTGCTGGACCGCACCCTGGTGTGCGAGGTGTGGGACGGCGGTCTCGTCCAGCCGCGCCGCCGCCGGGCCCGTGACACGGACGAGGGCGGCCGGGGCCTCCAGCTCGTCGGCCTCCTCAGCGCGGCCTGGGGCAGCCGTCGCACCCCGATCGGCAAGACGGTCTGGTTCGAACTCGCCCTCCCGGACGGCGAATCCCCGCCGCCGGACGCGGTGGAGGCACTGCTGAGCCTGTACTGAAAACACCTGTACCGAAACACCTGTACTTGAAAACAACCGCCTCCCGCGCCGCCTCAGCCCGCCAGCCGCCCCCGGGTCGCCCCGCCGCCGAAGGAGGCGGGGAGGAGGCCCGCGAGGATGATGCCGCCGAGGAGGGCCCCGCCCAGGGCGCGGGTGGGGCGGGGGGTCTGCGGATCGTAGGGGGTGCCGTAGCTGCCGACGTCGTGTTCGGCGAGGGCCCGGGCCTGGCGGGCCAGGGAGTCCGCCTCCCCCGTCTCGTGCAGGGCGGCGGCTCCGTCCGTGGCGGCCAGGGACTCGGCCAGGCCCAGATGGCGCTCGGCCTCGGCCAGCCGGGTGCGGGCGCGGCTGCCGATCGCGCCCCGGTGGGTGCTGATGAAGTCCCGTGCCGCCGCCACCTCGCCCCGCGTGGCCGGCATCGCCCGCGCGAGTCGTGCCCGTCGGCGCTGCTCCCTCAGGCCCGGCGGCATCCCGGAGACCGCGTCGAGCAGTGCCGCCGCCTCCTCGACCCGGCGCAGCAGGGTCCCGGGGTCGTAGCGCCCGGTCGCCATCTCCCGTTCCGCCTCGGTCGGCACCTCGGCGGCCCGTGCGGTCTGCCGGTCGAGGTCCGCCGTTCCCGGGACCGGGGCGGCCTTGGCGTCGGCCAGGGCGGCGCGCAGCCGTGCGGTCGCCCCGGTGAGTTCGTTGGCACGCCGCAGCACGGCGGTGGCGAGGGTGCGGGCCTGGGACAGGGCGGCCTCGGCGGCCCGCAGGGAGATCGCCGCCCGGTCGCCGTCACGGGCGGCCAGGGCGTCGCGGGCCTCGGTGAGGGCGGCGGTGGCGAAGGCGAGACGGTCTCGGGCCTCGGCGGGATGGCGGGCGACGGTGTCGATCGCGCTGTCGGCGCAGCGCTGGGTGAGGGCGGCGAGTGCGGCCTCGGCGGCGTCGAGGCGGGGCGTGAGGGCCTTGGCGGCGGCCTCGGCCCGGGCGAGTATCCCGGCGCCGTTGACCTTGATGTCGCGCAGCCGGTCGAAGGACTCGGACTCGGCGTCGAGGCGCCGGTTGGCGCTGGTGCAGCGGGAGCAGATCTCGTCCAGCGCGTGGCGGCGGATCTCCTCCTCCTCGTACGGGTTGTCGTCCAGCCACTGCCGCAGCCGGAAGGCGTCGGCCAGCTCGCTCCGCGCGTAGGCCACGGCCTCGGCGAACGGGCGGGTCACCGCGACTCCCAACTGGGCTCTGGCGAAGAGGAGTTCCTCGGCGCTGGTACGGACCGCGTCGTCCGTCCCGACGAGGTTCCGCGCGGCCTCCGCCTCCAGCTCCGGCAGCGGGGTCAGCGGTTGGGCCATTCGGGCGAGGCCGGGCGGGGTGCTCGTGGCGAGGACCTGCGGCCGCCGGTCGGCGCGGCGGCGGGCCGCGCGCCGGGAGCAGACGTACAACCCGGCCAGGCAGGCCCCGGCGGCCAGGACCGTCGGCAGCCACACCCGGTGGTTGCCGGGGACGAGGCCGCCGCCGGGGTCGCTGTCGCCGGGGACGATGACGGGCGCCCGTACCCGCTCCCCGCGCAGCACGGCCCGGTAGCCGTCCGCGGCGCCGATGGCTGCGCCCGCCCAGTCGTGGCCCTTGACGGCGGGGGCGATGGCGGTGTCGGCGACCTCGGAGAGCTGGTCCTGGCGGAAGCCGGAGTCCGTGGCGGCCGAGACGGCGTAGCGGCGCACATGGGTGCCGACGGCGAGCAGCACATCGCGCGGGCCGAGGCCGTTGCGGTCGGCGGTGGCGTCCGCCCAGTCGTGGCCGTCGCGGCCGGAGAAGTCGCGCACGTAGGTCACGTACAGCCGCATCCGGTGCTCGGCGTGCAGCCGGCTCAGAGCGGCTTCGACCTGGTGGCGGCGCTGGCCGAGGGCGCCGACGGTGTCGGTGATCCGCCCCGGGGAGTCCAGGTCGAGAGGGGTGTCGGCGCGTGCGGACGCCATCGGCGGGAGCAGCAGGACGCACAGCGCGAGGAGGGCACCGACGACGGCCCAGCCTGCCGCCCTCGGCCCGTCCCGCCTCGAAAGCTGCGTCACATTTCGGAGCGTATGGCCGTATCGTTCGGCCCGCTACCGGGAGGTCCGGGCCGTCCACGGACCGTGGCGGGGCCGGGTGAGCGGGGCGGCACCCGCCCCGCTCACCCGGCTCCCTCAGGCCTCGCGCCGGCGGATCTTGTTCCCGAGCCAGACCAGTGGGTCGTACTTGCGGTCCACCGCCCGCTCCTTCAGCGGGATCAGCGCATTGTCGGTGATCTTGATGTGCTCGGGGCAGACCTCCGTGCAGCACTTGGTGATGTTGCAGTAGCCGAGCCCGTGCTCGTCCTGCGCCGTCCGCTTGCGGTCGAGGCCGACCTCCGTCGCCGCGTCCAGGGGGTGCATGTCCAGCTCGGCGACGCGCATCAGGAAGCGCGGCCCGGCGAAGGCGGTCTTGTTCTCCTCGTGGTCACGCACCACATGACACGTGTCCTGGCACAGGAAGCACTCGATGCACTTGCGGAACTCCTGTGAGCGGTTCACGTCCTCCTGCCGCATCCGGTACTCGCCCGGCGCCAGCTTCGCCGGCGGCACGAACGACGGGATCTCCCGCGCCTTGGCGTAGTTGAAGGACACGTCCGTGACCAGGTCCCGGACCACGGGGAACGCCCGCAGCGGGGTGACCGTGATCGTCTCCGTCCGGTCGAAGACCGACATCCGCGTCATGCACAGCAGCCGCGGCCTGCCGTTGATCTCGGCGCTGCAGGAACCGCACTTGCCCGCCTTGCAGTTCCAGCGCACGGCCAGGTCCGGGGCCTGGGTGGCCTGGATGCGGTGGATGATGTCCAGGACGACCTCGCCGTCATTGACCTCCACCGTGAAGTCGGCCGGTCCGCCGCCCTCCGCGTCGCCCCGCCACACCTTGAAGTGGGCCTTGTACGAGCTCACTCAGGTCAGCTCCTCGTCCGTCAGGTACTTCGCCAACTCGTCCTTCTCGAACAGCCCGAGCAGATCCGGGCGGATCGGCCGGGTCTCCCGGTGCTCCAGCCGGATCCGGCCGAGCGCCGGGTCACCGGCCGGGTCGCCCGGGCCGCCGGAGAGCCGGCACACGAGATTGACCCGGCGCCAGCGCCGCTCCATGTCCGGGTAGTCGTCGCGGGTGTGCCCGCCGCGGCTCTCCCGGCGCTCCAGGGCCGCCCGCGCCACGCACTCGCTGACCAGCAGCATGTTCCGCAGATCGATGGCCAGGTGCCAGCCGGGGTTGAACTGCCGGTGCCCCTCGACCCCGGCGCGCCCGGCCCGGTCCCGCAGCTGCGCCAGCTTCTCCAGCGCCTGCCGCATCTCGGCCTCCCGCCGGATGATGCCGACGAGGTCGTTCATCGTCTGCTGGAGTTCCTGGTGCAGGGTGTACGGATTCTCCGGCGGGCGGCCCGGCTCGGTGCCCGGCGGGGAGCCCTCCGCGCTGAAGGGGCGCAGCGCCTCCGCCTCGGCGAGGTCGATGTCGGACCCGCCGGGTGCGGGGCGGTCCGCGCTCGCGTACCCGGTGGCGTACTGCGCCGCGTGCAGTCCCGCGCGGCGGCCGAAGACCAGCAGATCGGAGAGGGAATTACCGCCGAGCCGGTTGGAGCCGTGCATGCCGCCCGCGACCTCGCCCGCCGCGAACAGCCCCGGGACGCCGACGGCGGCCGTGGTGTCCGGATCGACGTCTACGCCGCCCATCACGTAGTGGCAGGTGGGGCCGACCTCCATGGGCTCGGCCGTGATGTCCACGTCCGCCAGCTCCTTGAACTGGTGGTGCATGGAAGGCAGCTTGCGCTTGATGACCTCGGCGGGCAGCCGGGTCGACACGTCCAGGAACACCCCGCCGTGCGGTGACCCCCGCCCGGCCTTGACCTCGGAGTTGATCGCGCGGGCCACCTCGTCACGGGGCAGCAGCTCGGGGGGCCGGCGGTTGTTCGCCTGGTCCTCGTACCAGCGGTCGCCCTCCTCCTCGGACTGGGCGTACTTCTCCTTGAAGACGTCCGGCACGTAGTCGAACATGAAGCGCTTGCCGTCGCTGTTGCGCAGCACACCGCCGTCGCCGCGGACCGATTCGGTGACCAGGATGCCCTTCACCGACGGCGGCCAGACCATCCCGGTGGGATGGAACTGCACGAACTCCATGTTGACCAGCGACGCCCCGGCGAGCAGCGCCAGCGCGTGCCCGTCGCCGGTGTACTCCCAGGAATTGGACGTCACCTTGAAGGACTTGCCGATACCGCCCGTGGCCAGGACCACCGAGGGCGCCTCCATGACGAAGAAGCGCCCGGACTCCCGCTCGTAGCCGAAGACGCCCGAGACCCGCTCGCCGCCCTCCTCCTTCAGCACCCGGGTGACCGTGCACTCCTGGAAGACCTTCAGCCGTGCCTCGTGATCGCCGAACTCCCGCTCGTCCTCCTGCTGGAGCGAGACGATCTTCTGCTGGAGGGTGCGGATCAGCTCCAGGCCCGTGCGGTCGCCGACGTGCGCGAGCCGGGGGAACTCATGGCCGCCGAAGTTGCGCTGGGAGATCCGCCCGTCGGGCGTGCGGTCGAAGAGCGCGCCCCAGGTCTCGAGCTCCCAGACCCGGTCGGGGGCCTCCTGCGCGTGCAGCTCCGCCATCCGCCACTGGTTGAGGAACTTCCCGCCGCGCATCGTGTCGCGGAAGTGGACCTGCCAGTTGTCGCCCGCGTTGACGTTGCCCATGCTGGCGGCGATGCCGCCCTCGGCCATCACCGTATGGGCCTTGCCGAAGAGCGATTTGCAGATGACGGCCGTCCGCGCGCCCTGCTCGCGTGCCTCGATCGCCGCGCGCAGGCCGGCGCCGCCCGCGCCGACCACGACGACGTCCCAGGACTGCCGGTCGACTTGCGTCATCAGATGTGTCCCTCTCCTAGAAGAAGCGCGGATCGTCGAAGGCGCCCGTGGCGAGCAGATAGACGTAGAAGTCGGCCACCGCCACGCTGATCAGGGAGGCCCAGGCGAGCAGCGCGTGCCGTGCGTTGAGCTTCGAGACCCAGCCCCACATGCGGTAGCGGACGGGGTGCTTGGAGAAGTGCTTGAGCCGGCCGCCGACGATGTGCCGGCAGGAGTGGCAGGAGAGGGTGTACGCCCAGATCAGCGCGACGTTGACGAGCAGGATCAGGGTGCCCAGGCCCATGTGGCCCCACGCGTAGTGCTCGTCACGGAAGCCGAGCACGGTGTCGTAGGTGAGGATCCCGGCGACCAGCACCGCGAAGTAGAAGAAGTAGCGGTGGACGTTCTGGAGGATCAGCGGCAGACGGGTCTCACCGCTGTACGTCCGGTGCGGCTCGGCGACGGCGCAGGCGGGCGGCGAGGCCCAGAAGCCCCGGTAGTACGCCTTGCGGTAGTAGTAGCAGGTCAGCCGGAAGCCGAGGGGGAAGATCAGGATCAGCAGGGCGGGGGACAGGCCCCACCACGCACCGAAGATCTCCCAGTTGGGGCCGCCGCGCATCGGCACGCAGTTCTCCGCCAGACAGGGCGAGTAGAACGGCGAGACGTAGGGCGCCGCGTAGTAGTCGGTGTCGGCGAAGGCGCGCCAGGTGGAGTAGACGATGAAGGCGAACAGCCCGGCGGCCGTGCCGGCGGGCTGCAGCCACCAGCGGTCACGGCGCAGATGGCGGGCCGGGATCGCGGCGCGCGAGGGATGGTGGACGCCGCCGCGCGCGCGGTCACCGTCGGTGACGGCGGGGGCCGCGTCGGTTTCGGGCTCGGTACCAGTGGCCAAGGGGGACTCCGGGGAGGAGCGAGGGGTGGTCGGTGCCTTCCGTGCCGGGATGGACCGCGGCCGTCAGGGCGCGCGCCGGTCGCGGGCCCCGAGGCCCTCGTCGTCCTCGGCGTTGGCCCACAGCGAGGCGTCGTACGGGGTGTCGGGGATCGTCACCTTCTCCACGGGCGGCCGCTCGGCCGGCCGGGAGCCGCGCAGCAGCGCGAAGCTCTCGCGCAGATGGTTCGCGTCGGTGCGTACCCGTCGCATGTCCAGGCCGCTGGCGTCCAGGTCCTTCTCCAGCAGCCCGAGCGAGCGGTCGAGATCATCCAAAGAGCGCTGAACGGCCGTCAAGTCGTCATTCAAGGACATGATTTGCCCTCACTTCCGCGGTCGGCGGTCGGCTGTTGCGGGTGGAGACGCTGATGCGACTGAGAGTGTCGCGCGTCACAGCCCTCCAGGGGAAGATAGCCGCCCCGATCGGCCCTTCGCGGGACCATTCGCCGTGCGACCGCCCTTCGCCGAGCCGTTCGACCAGGCGAGTGGCGTGTTCGCCGTCGGCGCCGTGTCGGCCCGGCTTCCCGCGGACCGTCGCCTTCAGTGGTGGGCAGTAGATGCGATCAGCGGCGCATTACGCCGAATGAACGATCCCGGCCCAGTCCGGCGGAGGTATCACCATGGCCCCCCTCTCGACCCGCCCCCGGTCCCGTCCCCGCCGCTCCGTCGTTCTGCTCGCGGGCATGCTGCTCCCGCTGCCCGTGCTCGGCGGCTGCGGAGTGGGGGACAGGGACGACGACCGGGCGGGAGCGCCGCGGGACATCGCCGCGCTCCCGCCCGCCCAGACCGCCGGGGGTGGCACGCTGAACTGGGCCGTGGACGCCCTGCCCGGCACCCTGAACGCCTTCCAGGCCGACGCGGACGACGCCACCCAGCGGGTCGCGGGGGCCGTACTGCCCGCCCTGTTCACCATGGACGAGCGGGGGCGCCCGCAGCGCGACGGGGACTTCCTGAGATCGGCGGAGGTCGTCCAGCGCGAGCCCCGGCAGGTCGTCGTCTACAAGCTCAACCCCAGGGCGGTGTGGAGCGACGGGCGGGCGATCGGGGTCGAGGACTTCGAGGCGCAGTGGAAGGCCCTGCGCGGCAAGGACAGCGCGTACTGGACGGCCCGGAACGCGGGCTACGACCGGATCGACCGCGTCGAGCGCGGTGCGGACGCCCACGAGGTCAAGGTCACCTTCGCGAAGCCCTACGCCGACTGGCCCGCGCTCTTCACCCCTCTGTACCCCAAGAGCGTCATGGGCAACGGCAATGCCTTCAACGACGGCGCCCGCAATGATCTGAAGATCGTCGCGGGCCCCTTCAAGGTGGGCGCGCGGGACAACAAGCAGGGCACGCTCGTCCTCGAACGGAACCCGAAGTGGTGGGGCGACCGGGCGCGGCTGGACAAGCTCGTCCTGCGGGCCGTGCCGCGCGGGGAGCGGGCCGACGCGCTCGCCAAGGGCCTGCTCGACCTGGCCGACATCACCCCGGCGGACGCCACCCGGATCGCCCTGGCCAACAATCCGCCGAAGAAGGACACGGCGGCGTCCAAGGGCAAGCCCGCCCTGGACGACCCGCCCCGGGACGCCGCGACCGCCGGGCTGCGCAAGGTGACCGTCCGCAAGTCCCTGGAGCCCGCCTACACCCAGCTCGCGCTCAACGGCTCCACCGGCCCGCTCGCCGACGAGCGGGTGCGCAAGGCCGTGGCCCGGGCCATCGACCGCAGGAAGCTGGCCGAGTCCGTGCTGGGCCCCCTGGGGCTGCCCGCCGAGCCGCTCGGCAGCCATGTGCTGCTGGCCGGCCAGGACGGCTACGAGGACAACAGCGACGCCATCGGCGGCAAGGACCCCGGGGCGGCCCGGTCGCTGCTGGCCGACGCGGGCTGGCGGGAGAAGGGGGCGGCACGCGGCACGAAGGTTCCCGGCAACCCGGCCGACGCGGCCGGGAAGGACACGGCCGGTAAGAAGGAGGACCCGAAGAGCAACCGGGACGGCGGCAAGGCGGCCCCCGCCCCGGCCCGGATCAAGGACGGCAAGAAGCTCACCCTGCGCTTCATGGTGCCGGACGGCGCCGGGACCGAGCCCCTGCACCAGGTCGCCGACGGCATCGCCCGGCAGCTGGCCGCGGTCGGCGTCGACACGAAGATCTCCAAGGTCGACGGCGGCAGCTACTTCAAGGACCACATCGCGGCCGGCGACTACGACATGGCCCTCTACTCCTGGCCCGCCACCGCCTTCCCGGCCACCGACGCCCGCCCGGTCTTCGCCAAGCCGCAGCCCGCCGCCGACGGCTCGCTGCTGGTGGAGCAGAACTACACCCGGGTCGGTACGGACCAGATCGACCAGCTCTTCGACCAGGCCTCCACCGAGCTGGACGCCGACGCCTCCCGTGATCTGATCGCCCGCGCCGACGCCCGGATCTGGGCCGCGGCCGGGTCGATCCCCCTCTTCCAGCGCCCCGAGCTGACGGGGGTCCGCAAGACGGTGGTCAACGCCGGCGCCTTCGGCCTCGCCACTCCCCGGTACCAGGACCTCGGTTTCCGGGGACAAGCGGCTGGGTAGATAGCTTCTTTCCCCGAGTAACCCCAGGTCAGAGGTACTGCGAGCGGGCTGGGGAGGCTGTACTCGGCTCGGCCCCGTACCATGGAGAGTGGCCGTGGCGTGTTCTGCCCGGCGGGCTCGCGTACCGGACCGTACGCGACGCCATCCTCAACCCGGGAGAAGCGCCGCAAGTATGCCCACCCGCCACGACATTCGTAACGTCGCCATCGTCGCCCACGTCGACCACGGCAAGACGACCATCGTCGACGCCATGCTCAAGCAGGCCGGCGCCTTCGCCGCGCACGCCGCCGAGTCCCTCGACGACCGCATGATGGACAGCAACGACCTGGAGCGTGAGAAGGGCATCACGATCCTGGCCAAGAACACGGCGGTCAAGTACCACCCGAAGGACGGTGGCGACCCGATCACGATCAACATCATCGACACCCCCGGTCACGCCGACTTCGGTGGCGAGGTCGAGCGTGGTCTGTCGATGGTGGACGCGGTCGTGCTGCTGGTCGACGCCTCCGAGGGCCCGCTGCCGCAGACCCGCTTCGTGCTGCGCAAGGCGCTGGCCAAGCGGCTGCCCGTCATCCTGTGCATCAACAAGACGGACCGCCCGGACTCCCGCATCGACGAGGTCGTCAACGAGACGTACGACCTCTTCCTCGACCTGGACGCCGACGAGGACCAGATCGAGTTCCCGATCGTCTACGCCTGTGGCCGTGACGGCATCGCCTCGCTGACCAAGCCGGAGGACGGCACCGTCCCCGCCGACAGCGAGAACCTGGAGCCGTTCTTCTCCACCATCCTGGAGCACGTCCCGGCCCCGACGTACGAGGAGGAGGCGCCGCTCCAGGCGCACGTCACCAACCTCGACGCCGACAACTTCCTCGGCCGTATCGCGCTGCTCCGCGTCGAGCAGGGCGAGCTGCGCAAGGGCCAGACCGTCGCGTGGATCAAGCGTGACGGCACGGTCTCCAACGTCCGCATCACCGAGCTGATGATGACCGAGGCCCTCACCCGCAAGCCCGCCGAGGTGGCCGGCCCGGGTGACATCTGCGCCGTCGCCGGTATCCCCGACATCATGATCGGCGAGACCCTGGCCGACCCGGAGAACCCGATCGCGCTGCCGCTGATCACGGTCGACGAGCCCGCGATCTCCATGACGATCGGCACCAACACCTCGCCGCTGGTCGGCCGCGGTGGCACGGGCAAGGGCGCGGACGCCAAGTCCGCGGTCAAGGACCGCAAGGTCACCGCCCGCCAGGTCAAGGACCGTCTGGACCGCGAGCTGATCGGTAACGTCTCGCTGCGCGTCCTGGACACCGAGCGCCCCGACGCCTGGGAGGTGCAGGGCCGCGGTGAGCTGGCGCTGGCCATCCTGGTCGAGCAGATGCGCCGCGAGGGCTTCGAGATGACCATCGGCAAGCCGCAGGTCGTCACCAAGCAGGTCGACGGCAAGACCTACGAGCCGGTCGAGCGCCTCACGGTCGACGTGCCCGAGGAGCACATGGGCGCGGTCACGCAGCTCATGGGCACCCGCAAGGGCCGCATGGACAACATGTCCAACCACGGCTCCGGCTGGGTCCGCATGGAGTTCGTCGTCCCGTCCCGTGGCCTCATCGGCTTCCGTACGGAGTTCCTGACGAACACCCGCGGTACCGGTATCGCCCACTCCATCCACGAGGGCCACGAGCCGTGGTTCGGCGAGCTGAAGACCCGTAACAACGGCTCCCTGGTCGCCGACCGCGCCGGCGCCGTCACCGCCTTCGCGATGACGAACCTCCAGGAGCGCGGTGTGCTCTTCACCGACCCGGGCACCGAGGTGTACGAGGGCATGATCGTCGGCGAGAACTCGCGCGCCGACGACATGGACGTCAACATCACCAAGGAGAAGAAGCTCACCAACATGCGCTCCTCCTCCGCCGACTCCTTCGAGGCGATCGTCCCGCCGCGCAAGCTGTCGCTGGAGCAGTCCCTGGAGTTCTGCCGCGACGACGAGTGCGTCGAGGTGACCCCGGAGGCGGTCCGCATCCGCAAGGTCGTCCTGGACCAGAAGGAGCGCGGCCGCACGGCTTCGCGCGCCAAGCGCTGACGCTTCGTGAGCCACGCCCGGTCCGGCCGGGTGAGCTGATCTGACCCGAGGCCCGGGACCCCGCTGTTCGTAGCGGTGGTCCCGGGCCTCTGGCATGCTCGGGGTCCGGTTGGCAACGGATGGCATGCCCGGGGGCCGGATGGCAACGGATTATCCGTCAGGTTTACCCCTCCGTACGTCCGGTGAGCGGACGGGAAAATCCGTAACTCGTGTTAACAGTCCGTTTCGCGTGTGTCTGTCTGTGATCACTTTGTCCGGATTTAAAGCCTCCGGAGGTGATCGATGTGACCAAAGCGAGACCCTTTAAGTGTGGTTTACAAGGCGGACCTACTTAATAGTTGGGTTCACTGAGCTCGGGTCAACGGGTCACGCGCTGTGGGGAGCGCCGACTCACGAGCACACTCGGGGTGCCGGTTCCGTCTCCGCTGTCAGGGGTGTCAGCGTGGGGCCGGTGCCTCTCTTGTAGTGATAAGTGGACTCCTGAGGAGGCATTCCCATGCGCGGTGCCAAGAGCGCCAAGTGGGTCACGGGCGCGATAGTCGTGGCCATGGCTGCGACCGCCTGCGGCGGCGACAAGAGCGACAGCGGAAGCGGTCTGACCGATGGCAAGGTCGACCCGAACGGCACGCTGGTCATTCAGACCAGTGAGCCGCAGAACCCGCTGCAGCCCGCCAACGCCAAGGAGAGCCAGGGCCACCGCGTCCTGAAGAGCCTCTTCTCCGGCCTGGTGACCTACGAACCCGGCACCGGCAAGATCAAGAACATCAACGCCGAGTCCGTCACCTCCTCGGACGCCAAGCACTGGACCGTCAAGCTCAAGCCGGGCTGGAAGTTCCACAACGGTGAGCCCGTGACCGCCAAGTCCTATGTGGACTCCTGGAACTGGTCGGCCAACACCAAGAACAACCAGATCAACTCGCAGTGGTTCTCCGACATCGAGGGCTACGACGACGTCCACCCGGCCGAGGGTGACCCGAAGTCCGACAAGATGTCGGGCCTCAAGGTCGTCAGCGACACCGAGTTCACCATCGCGCTGAAGTCGAAGGTCTCGTACTTCAACTACAAGCTCGGCTACTCGGTCTGGTACCCGCTGCCCGACGCGTTCTTCAAGAACCCCAAGGAGTACGGCCAGAAGCCCGTCGGCAACGGCCCGTACAAGTTCGAGTCCTGGGACCACAACGACAAGATCGTTGTGAAGCGCTTCGACGGCTACCAGGGCCCGGACAAGGCGAAGAACGGCGGCATCACCTTCAAGAACTACACGACCGCCGACGCCGCCTACAACGACCTGCGGTCGAACAACCTCGACTGGGTCGAGCAGATCCCCGACACCTCGCTGACGAACTACAAGCAGGACCTCGGCGACCGGGCGATCACCAACGAGTACTCGGCGATCCAGGACATCGCGTTCGCCTTCTACACCGACCAGTGGAAGAGCATCAACCCGAAGGTCCTCACCGGCCTGTCGATGGCGATCGACCGCGACACCATCACCAAGACCACGCTGCACGGCTCCCGCGTCCCGGCGACCAGCTTCGTCGCCAAGGGCGTCATCGGCTACCAGGCCAACTCCTGTGGCGAGGCCTGCACGTTCAACCCCGAGAAGGCCAAGCAGTACATCAAGGACGGCGGCGGCGTCCCCGGCAACAAGATCTCCATCCAGTACAACGCCGACCAGCCGCACAAGACCTGGGTCGACGCGGTGTGCAACAGCATCCGCAAGTCCACCGGTATCGAGTGCGTCGGCGACTCCAAGCCGAACTTCAAGGCCGACCTCGACCAGCGTGAGAAGAAGCAGGTCAAGTCGATGTACCGGTCCGGCTGGGTGCTGGACTACCCGGTCAACGCCAACTTCCTGCGTGACCTCTACGGCTCCAAGGCCGACGGCAACCAGGGCGCCTACGAGAACAAGGAGTTCGACGAGCTGGCCGCCAAGGCCGACCAGGCGAACACCCTCGACGAGACCGTGAAGCTCTACCAGGAGGCTGAGAAGACCCTGGCCAAGAAGCTCCCGGTCATCCCGCTCTGGTACTACGCGACCAACGCCGGTCAGTCCACGAAGGTCTACGGCAAGATGCCGTACGGCCAGGACGGTGACCCCATCCTCACCGACGTTCAGGTGAAGCAGAAGTAACCCAGGGACAACCGTTGAGGCCGGTGCCGCCGCATACGTCGGCGGCACCGGCGCACCCGCGAGCGTTAGCGCCATCCTCCTCCACCCGCAGGGGCACATGCGTCCGACGCCGCGGATGCGACTGACATGGAGGCGACATGGGGCGCTACGTCGCGAGGCGACTGCTCCAGATGATCCCGGTGTTCATCGGGACCACTCTGCTGATCTTTCTCATGGTGCATGTGCTGCCCGGCGACCCGATCAAGGCGCTGTGGGGCGACAAGGCGGCGGACCCCGCCCAGGTCGCGGTGCTGCGCCATAAGTTCGGGCTCGACCTGCCCTTGTGGCAGCAATACACCAATTACATGGCCGACCTCTTCCAGGGGAAGTTCGGCGAGACCTTCGGCGGCCGTCAGGTCTCCGACCTCATGGCGGAGTCCTTCCCGGTCACCATCCGGCTGGCGCTCGTCGCGTTCGTCATCGAGGTGATCCTCGGCATCACCCTCGGCGTCTTCGCCGGGCTCAAGGCCGGCAAGGCCGTCGACACCGCCGTACTGATCTTCACCCTGCTGGTGATCTCGGTGCCCGTCTTCGTCCTCGGCTACATCTTCCAGACGGTCTTCGCGACCGAACTCGGGTGGGTGACGCCGAGCGTCCAGGACTCCGAGGACTTCACCCAACTCATCCTCCCGGGCGCTGTGCTGGGCTCCCTGTCGCTGGCCTACGTGGCGCGGCTGACCCGCACCACCATCAGTGAGAACGTCCGCTCCGACTACATGCGCACCGCGCTCGCCAAGGGCCTGCCCCGGCGCCGCATCGTGGGTGTGCACCTGCTGCGCAACTCGCTGATCCCCGTCGTCACCTTCCTCGGTACGGACATCGGCGCCCTCATGGGCGGCGCGATCGTCACCGAGGGCATCTTCAATGTGCAGGGCATCGGCATGCAGCTGTACCGGGCGGTCAGCCAGGGCGAGGGCACGACCACCGTCGGGATCGTCACCGTCCTGGTCATCGTCTTCCTGTTCACCAGCCTGATCGTCGACCTGCTCTACGCGGTCCTGGACCCGAGGATCCGGTATGCCTGACGTGACCAAGACCCCGGCCGCCTCCGACACCGTCCTCACCTCGGACGAGACGGTCGCGGCGAACGTGCCCGCGGTGCCCGCCACCGGCAAGCCGCGCAGCCTGTGGAGCGACGCCTGGCAGCAGCTGCGCCGCAACCCCCTCTTCGTCATCTCCGCGCTGCTGATCGTGCTGCTGCTGGTGATGGCGATCGCCCCGACGCTCTTCACCAGCGTGGACCCGCGCAGCGGCGATCTGACGAACCACTTCATGTCCAAGCCGGAGTGGGGCCACGTCTTCTCGCCCGAGTGGTTCGGCTACGACAAGCAGGGCCGCAGCATCTACGCGCGTGTCATCTACGGCGCCCGCGCCTCGATCAGCGTCGGCGTGCTCGTCACCCTCGCGGTCACGCTCCTCGGCGGACTGATCGGCATGCTCGCCGGCTACTACGGCGGCTGGATCGACTCGGTGCTCTCCCGCTTCACCGACATCTTCTTCGGCATCCCCTTCTTCCTCGGCGCCATGGTCATCCTGACCTCGTTCACCGACCGGGAGCTGTGGGTGGTGGCCGGGTCCATGGCCTTCCTCGGCTGGACACAGATCGCCCGCGTCATGCGCGGTTCGGTGATCACCACCAAGCAGTCCGACTATGTGACGGCCGCGCGCGCGCTCGGCGCGGGCACCGGGCGGATCCTGTTCCGGCACATCCTGCCGAACGCGATCGCCCCCGTCATCGTCGTCGCCACGATCGCCCTGGGTGGCTACATCGCCGCCGAGGCCACGCTCTCGTACCTCGGTCTCGGCCTCGCCGACCCGACGATCTCGTGGGGCATCGACATCTCGGACGCCAAGGACGCACTGCGGGACGCCCCGCACGTCATGTTCTTCCCCGCCGGCATGCTCTGCCTCACGGTGCTCGCGTTCATCATGCTCGGCGACGCGGTGCGCGACGCCCTCGACCCCAAGCTGCGCTGAGGGAGGCGTAACCGTGACCACTCTTGAGAAGACCGCGAACGTCCCCGAACCCCGTTCGGCCGACGACGCGAGCACTCCGCTGCTCGAAGTCCGCGACCTGCACGTGGAGTTCCACACCCGCGAGGGTGTCGCCAAGGCGGTCAACGGTGTGAACTACACCGTCGACTCCGGTGAGACCCTGGCCGTGCTCGGCGAGTCCGGCTCGGGCAAGTCCGTGACCGCGCAGGCGATCATGGGCATCCTCGACATGCCGCCCGGCAAGATCCCGCAGGGCCAGATCCTCTACCGCGGCCAGGACATGCTCACCATGTCCGGCGAGGAGCGGCGGCAGATCCGCGGCCGGAAGATCGCCATGATCTTCCAGGACGCGCTGTCCTCGCTCAACCCCGTCCTCAGCGTCGGCTACCAGCTCGGCGAGATGTACCGGGTGCACCAGGGCCTGTCCAAGAAGGACGCCAAGGTCAAGGCGATCGAGCTGATGGACCGCGTGCGCATCCCGGCCGCCAAGGAGCGGGTGGGCGACTACCCGCACCAGTTCTCGGGCGGTATGCGTCAGCGCATCATGATCGCGATGGCGCTGGCCCTGGAGCCGGACCTGATCATCGCGGACGAGCCGACGACGGCCCTGGACGTGACGGTGCAGGCCCAGGTCATGGACCTGCTCGCCGAGCTCCAGCGCGAGTTCAACATGGGCCTGATCCTCATCACCCACGACCTCGGTGTCGTCGCGGACGTCGCCGACAAGATCGCGGTGATGTACGCGGGCCGGATCGTCGAGACCGCGCCGGTGCACGAGCTGTACAAGCGCCCCGCGCACCCGTACACCCGTGGTCTGCTCGACTCGATCCCGCGCCTGGACCAGAAGGGCCAGGAGCTCTTCGCGATCAAGGGCCTGCCGCCCAACCTGACGCGGATCCCCGCCGGTTGTGCCTTCAACCCGCGCTGCGTCAAGGCGCAGGACGTCTGCCACACCGACGTCCCGCAGCTGCACCAGGTCACGGAGCCGGACGGCGCGGCGATGCCGGGCCGCGGCAGCGCGTGCCACTTCTGGAAGGAGACGATCCATGGCTGAGCCCAGCAGCGAGTCCGGCAAGAAGGGCGAGGCCGTGGCCGACGCGACGCCGAACGTCACCGAGGTGGTGCACACCGACGCCAGCACCACCGCCGAGGTCGAGGCCGTCCTCGACGCCCCGGTCGAGCGCGGCGAGCCGATCCTCCAGGTCCGCAACCTCGTCAAGCACTTCCCGCTGACGCAGGGCATCCTCTTCCGCCGGCAGGTCGGCGCGGTCAAGGCGGTCGACGGGATCTCCTTCGACCTCTACCAGGGCGAGACCCTCGGCATCGTCGGCGAGTCCGGCTGTGGCAAGTCCACGGTCGCCAAGCTGCTGATGACGCTGGAGACCGCCACGTCGGGCGAGGTCTTCTACAAGGGCCAGGACATCACCAAGCTGTCCGGGCGCGCCCTGAAGGCCGTGCGCCGCAACATCCAGATGGTCTTCCAGGACCCGTACACCTCGCTCAACCCCCGTATGACGGTGGGCGACATCATCGGCGAGCCCTACGAGATCCACCCCGAGGTGGCCCCGAAGGGCGACCGGCGTCGCAAGGTCCAGGAACTCCTGGACGTCGTGGGCCTGAACCCGGAGTACATCAACCGGTATCCGCACCAGTTCTCCGGCGGTCAGCGGCAGCGCATCGGCATCGCGCGCGGCCTGGCGCTCAACCCCGAGATCATCATCTGCGACGAGCCCGTCTCGGCGCTGGACGTCTCCGTCCAGGCACAGGTCATCAACCTGATGGGGAAGCTGCAGGACGAGTTCAACCTCTCCTACCTCTTCATCGCGCACGACCTGTCCATCGTGCGGCACATCTCCGACCGGGTCGGCGTGATGTACCTCGGCAAGATGGCCGAGATCGGCACGGACACGGAGATCTACGAGCACCCGACGCACCCCTACACCCAGGCGCTGCTGTCGGCCGTCCCGGTCCCCGACCCCGACGCCCGCGAGCGCCGGGAGCGGATCATCCTGACCGGCGACGTGCCCTCCCCGGCGAACCCGCCGTCGGGCTGCCGCTTCCGCACCCGCTGCTGGAAGGCCGAGGACCGCTGCGCGGAGGAGACCCCGCTGCTGGCGATCCCCGAGGTCTTCGCGGGCAAGAAGACCCCGGCGGCGCATGAGTCCGCGTGCCACTTCGCGGAGGAGAAGCAGGTGGTGGGCGTGGCGTAGTCGCTCACGCTCGGCGTTCGGCTGTGGCGGGGGCTCTTTCCGGAGGTGATGTCCGGGGGGAGCCCCCGCTTTGTCGTTGCGCGGGACGGTGCGTTCCGGACTCACCGGGATAATTCTCCTTCGTGGCGAATGCAAGAGGTGTCCCGCATTTCGAGACGGAATATTGACGCATAATTGCCTGACGAAAGATTTCGGCCACACCTCCCGGCATCTGTCTTGTTTTGAATTCCTGGTTGATCTTGACGACTTCGAGTGCAACGCACATGCTTTGTCGAGTACTTGTCATGGCCAACGGGATGGGTTCCACAGGAATGGTCAGCACAGCGCAGTCCGTCGAAGCAACGGCTTCCAAGTCGTCCTACATCGACGGCGTCGAAGAAATATGTGAAAGCGTTTCGAGTAAGAGCTACTTCCGCTTAGCCGGTGAAAGTGTCGGCGAGCTGCTGCGCCGCCGCGACGCGAATGCCCTGCAGGACTGGGACTCTTTCCAGAGCAGCTGGGACAACATGCCGCTGGACGGCTATATGGCCGACGGTGGTCGCTACCGCAGGCGCCGCCACGCGACGTTGAGCGCTCCCCGCGCGGACAACCGCTTCCAGGTCGAGCCGCACCAGCCGCACTACCAGACCGTCGACTACAACACGCTGAACGGTGGCATCGCGCGCCACTACGAGCCGTTCGAGGACGCGGCGCTGCACGGCCCCACCATGAGCAGCCTGCTCACCCTGGGCTGCGACCTCTTCGGACGGCTGGCGCCGTACTCGGCCTGGCACATCGAAGCCCACCAGTTCCGCATCGAGGTCACGGGGGGCGAGGCCGGCCGGGAGATCGCCAAGCCCACCCCAGAGGGCATCCACCGGGACGGTGTGACCTTCGTGATGATGCTGATGGCAAAGCGCTCCAACACCGTCAACGGTGAAAGCACCATCTACAACCTCGAAAGGAACCCGCTCGAGAAGTTCACGCTGACCGATCCGCTCGACATGGCGATCGTCAACGACGAGCGTGTCTTCCACGGTGTCAGCCCCATCGAGCAGTTGGACAGCGACCGACCCGCGGTCCGTGACGTCCTGGTGATCACCTACCGTCACAAGCCCTGAGCCAAGGGGTGGGGCCGCCTTGCGAGGCGGTCCCACCCGTTGCCGTCCTGTGAGGCGACCCCGGCCCATTGCCGCCCGCCCCTGAGTTGCCCGCTCCCCGAACCGTCCGCTCCGACCCGCCGGAATCAGGAACCATGGCCGAACTTCTCGCCGTCGCCCTCATCACCGTCCTGGCCGTCATCAGTCCCGGCGCGGACTTCGCGATGACCATCCGCAACAGCTATCTGTACGGGCGCACCGCGGGGCTGCTCTCCGCCGTGGGAATCTCGCTCGGCGTGCTGGTGCACGTGACCTACACCATTCTGGGCGTGGGGCTGCTGATCGCCCACACTCCCTCGGCATTCACGGTCATCAAGCTGATCGGTGCCGGATATCTCGTTTACATCGGCATCAAGACGTTCACCAATCGCACCCAGCTGGACGTCGACCTTTCCAATGGCCCGGTGATCACCAGCGCCCAGGCGCTCCGGACCGGCTTTCTGACGAATGCGCTCAACCCGAAGACCACCCTTTTCGTGCTCAGCACCTTCACCCAGGTCATTCACCAGGACACGCCCCTATGGCGCCAGATCGGCTACGGGATGTTCATGTCCTTTGCCCACCTGGTTTGGTTCGGCATGGCGGCGCTCTTCTTCTCGAACGACCGGCTGCGCGCGAAGATGCTGGCCAAGCAGGTGGTGCTGAACAGGGTGATCGGCTCGGTGCTCGTCGGCCTCGGCGTGGCGCTGGCGCTCACGCCGAGCACGACGTAGACCGTAAGCGGCGGGTCAGCCGTTGGCCGCGATGGCCTCGACGCGCGGCTCCGCGATCTTGAGATAGTCGCTGGTGGAGAGGGCGAGGGAGCGGTCGAGGCGGGCGGCGTTGAAGAAGAACTCGGGGTGCTCGAGCAGTGCCGGATCGACGATGAGCTCCAGCTCGGGGTCGAAGGAGAACGGCAGGATCGTCCCGCTCGCGCAGCCCGAGAGCTCTTCGGCGACGTCCTGCGAGGCGAACCCCGCATAGGTACCGCCGAGCAGCCCCTTGACCGCGCCGAGGTCGACGCGCTGCTCGCCGGAGACCACGGCGAGCACGTAGCGCTTCGTCTTCTTGCCCAACTTCACCATGATGACGATGCACTTGGCCGCCTGCGCGAGCTCGTGCCCACGCAGCCGGCTCACGGCCTCGGTGCCGCCCTCGGCCTCGTGATCGATGGTTCGGTACGTGGCGCCGTGCTCGTCGAGCAGGGCGATCAGCTTCTCGTACGTCTCGTCCGACTTCATGTGCCCACCAAGTCCTCACCGCTGAACCGCTGATACGAAGAAGTTTCAGTGTGCATGAGTATGTCAGAGGGGGTGTGGCTACCCGCCTGGTGCATGAGCAACGGGCGGTGCCCCTTGCTCAGTTCGCGGGAGCGACTTGGAGGTGGGCGGAGAGCTGCTGGAGGACGGTCCATGCCTGGGCGTCCGTGCCGTCGCCGAGGGGGTAGTACAGGGCGGGCCGGGCCGTCGGGCCGAGGGGCACGGGCCGGAGCTCGACGGGTGGGCGACGGGCGTGGTCGAGGCCGATGGTGTGGACGTCGCCGGCCCCGAGGGTGAACGAGACAGGGATGGGCGGCGCCTCGAAGCGCGGCGGGACGGCGAGGTCCCGGCGGGCCCGGCGCAGCGTGACGAGCATGGAGGTGAGGCCGTGCTCGGCGACGAGGGTCCGGGCGAGGGGCTCGATCGCGTCGAGGGGCGGGGCCTCGTTCTCGCCGTAGCCGATGGTGAGGGTGATGTCCTCCGCGACGCCGTCGGGGGTGCGGGTGACGCGGTGGGTGGCGATGGCGGGGCGGTCGGGGTGCCCGACGGCCAGCAGCTGCGTGGGCTCGGGGGCGCGGTCCCGGGCGAGATCCGTCAACTGCCCGGTGGACCACCGGAGGTTGACGGGTTCGGCGGTCCCCCACCCGGCGGGCGCGGCACCGGTGAGCGCGGTCCAGGCGGCTTCCAGGGAACGGCCGAGCACGAGGCTGTCGTCGGGCCGGTGCGTGACGCGGAACGCGACGCCGAGCTGTCGCTCGGTGGCGGGGGCGTGTTCGGTGAAGGCCTTGGCCGCGGATCGTTCCCCGGCTTCGTCGACGACGGGGGTGAAGGTGCCGCCGTGCCAGTGCAGGACGGCACCGGAGAGCCCGTCGTAGTAACCGCACTCGGGGTCCTGTACGACCCAGCGGTTGGGAGCCCCGGCCAGAGCGGTGCGCAGAGGCAGGCTGAGGCGCACGTGGGCCGGGGTGACGATGTGCAGCGCGAGCCCGGCGTCGGTGACCTTCCGCAGGATCGCGGACAGCCAGGCCGTCAGCGCGAGGACGGGCCGGTCGGCCAGGACCACGGCGGTGGAGTCGGTGAGGACGTCCACGGTGAGGGCGTCGTCGTCACCGGTGGCGGTGGCGGTGGCGGTTTCGGCGGCGGCGGTCCGGACGACCTCGGTGGTGGCGGCCCCGGCGGGCCACACGCTCCCACCGAGCAGCGCGGTGAGCCGCCCCGCGACGGACCCGGCCAGCGGCCCTGCCTCCGGCACGGCGGTAGAGGCCCGCACCTCGGACCACCAGTACGGCACGGGGGGTGCTTCGACATCACCCCCGAGCAGCCGCTCGGCCTCGCCGGCCACGTGCACGAGGAGCGGCGCCTCCAGCGAGACGAGCGGCCGGCCGTCCGCGGCATGCAGCTGGATGACGGCACCGTCGTGCCCGGAACTGACCTCGAGATCGGGCCCACCCGCGTAGAGCCCGGCCAACACGGCCCAGGAGTCGGGCATGTTGGGGGTGAGGGCTATGACGTCTTTCATGCGATGTCCTGGTGTCCGGTGGAGAGGAAGTTTGCCGGAGAGTGGTGGTCGGGTGGCTGCGGGGAGAGGGCCTTCAGTAGGACCAGACGCCCTGCCTGGCCTTTTCGGCGGCGTACTCTTCGCGAATTCGGGAGTGGATGATGTCCAGTTCGGCTTCGTATTCTTCTTGTTGCTCGGGGGTGGCCTCGTCTGGATAGTCGACGCCGTACTTGGCGCAAAATTCGTAAAACCATTCCGACGACAGTCGGTCCGCCTTGGCTACCAAAGGGTGAACCGGGTCCGATGGCTCCAGGCTTCTGCCCGCTGTCATTTTGTGGTCCTGCACTTCAACGGGGTCGGCCAGGCTGGGATCGGGTGCGGGGGCCTCCCGCCTTTTACTCATACAGGGCTTCCTGGATCTCAGCCGATGCTTGCTCGATCTGCTCGGAGCTCAAATTTGGCGGGGTGAAGTCGAGGGATCGTACGTGTGCGACAAACTCCTCTGGGAGCGCCATACCGTATTCACGTACGAAGTAACTCCAGTACGCCGGCCAGGCCCAAGTCCCATCCGTTGAAAATCCGAATGGCACTACGGGGCCCTTTCCTGGGGCCAGGGGATCGCTGGTGTTGCCTGCCGAGATTAGCGAGGTCGAGTCCATCAGATAACGGAAAATGGGTTCACGCAGAGAAGGTTCGAGATGATCAACGCCATCGCTCAGGGATACCTGGTCGAATTTCCCCAGGTCCGCTGTTTTGATCTCACTGAATGCAGGCAGCAGTCGCACGGAGGCCCCTCCTTTTGCTATTCCACGGTCCAGTCGGAGCGCGGAATCTTCTCAACGTAACCACCCGGATGGTACCGGTAGAACGAATCCGGTAGTCCCGGAACGTTGTGCGCGAAGAGCAGGTACCTTCTGTCGACGCCGAACCGACCCCACGCATCCACGTACAGGAAGCCATCCGGCGCGATGACTGTGGTATCCAGGTCGCGCGCCAGTTGCTGTGCAAATGTCCCGTCGACGTGGCCTGTGTTGCAGGAGAGCAGCCTGATTGGCGTGCCGGGGGAGTAGTCCGGGCGTCGACGGATGACGTCTGCCATTTGGCGTGGAGTGAGCTCCCGTCCCCCCGCAGTGTCCATCAGCGTGTTGTGGGGGGTCCCGTGAGCCACGATGTCGTAATGCCCGGGGAATGGCTTGGCCTTGAGCGCGGCCTGGTAAAACGCATCGCCCTCGGCCATCACGGAGAAGCCGTTACGGCCCTCGCCGAGTGGGTGGGTCTGAGGGGTGGGGATGGGGTTTCCCCTGTTCTCAAGACCTGGCCCGTCGTGGGCAGCACTGGGTACATCAGTACCGTCGTTGGCATGGTTGTGAGGGATTGCCCCGTCATGCTCGCCGAGCCGTTCGTGCGGCACGCTGTGCTCCGCGTCGCTGCCCCGACCGTCATGGGCTGGATGCGGTGAAGCGGCGTGGTTGCCGCCCAGCGCTGAATCACGGGAACCACCAGTGTGAGCTGACGTCTCCGTGGCGCGACCGCCTGTGCGTGCGGCATCGTCTGCACCGCGGCTGCCCCCATGGGACGAGGACGTATCGCGCGGGCTTGTGGGTGGTTCGTGGCTACCGGACGGGCCTCGCCTGAGGTCGTCGGCTGATCCTCCGGGCTGGTGGCTCGCAGAGCCGCCCGGCGGATGATCGGCCGCGCGGCCGGGGGTGTTGTCGCCGACATGGCCCACCGAGGCCGTGACGTCGGAAACCGCACGGGCGCCCGCGCCCACCGGAACCCTCTCCGGCTGGGACGCGCGTGCGTGCTCGGCGGCGCGCTCCGCCGCCGAGCCCTCCTTCGGGACGGATTCCGCGGGCTGCTTGACCTTGCCGTGTTCGTCGAAGAGCTGGCCGGTCTTCGGGTTCATGTAGACCGGTCGGCCCTTGTTGTCGACGAACTCCGCCACGTCCTTGGGCAGGCCGGCGGGGCGCTCCGCCAGCTTGGCCGCCGTGGCCTCGTCCGCAAGACGGAACGTTTCGCCAGCGATACGCAAAGACGTACCGGGGTTCAACGTCTTCAGGCTCGACATCAGATCGCCGACCTTGACGAAGGTGTACTTCCCGGCCTTGCCGACATAGGTGATCGGGTCGATGAGCCGGCCCACCTTGCCCGCCGCGGCGAACGTCTTCGCCACGGCCCCGCCCTTCGCGGCTGCTCCGGCGCCGCCCGTGATGGTGGTGAGGACGTTGAAGGTGACCCCACCGGCCGCGCGGGCGGGGTTCTTGCCCCACTGGTCGTAGGCGACGAACGCCTTGCCGGTCTGCTTCAAGGTGGTGCGGGAGTCACGGAACCAGCCCGGTAGCTGGTCGTCGGACGCCATCCAGTAGGCGCCCGACAGAGGCGAGATACTGATGATCGCGCCCGTCGCCAGCTTGGCCAGTCCCGTCCACGCCTCACCGGCCTTGTCCCAGCCCTCGGAGCCGAACAGGGTCGCCACGCCCTTGGCGGTGCCGACGATCCCGTCCATGACGATGCCGTCCCACAGGAAGCTCTTGGCCTGGTGGCGCAGCCAAGCGAGACCGGTGTACTCCCGCTCGGCCATGCTCCCCCAAGGGGTCTCCTCGGCGCGGTCGAGGTCGCTGGCCTTGTAGCCGTACATGTTGGACTTGTGGGAGCCGTCATCGGCAATCAACGACTTGCCGCCCACCAGCGCGACGATTTTGTCGTGACAGGCGCGCTCGGCGGCGTGGAAGGCGGCGACGGTGGCGTTGACGCTGCGCCAGAGCTCGTCGTTGCGGTCGGTCTTCTTCTTGTCCTTGCGCCAGTCGTCGTCGCCCTCGACGCTTGCGACGAAGGCGATGGCCTGTTCCTTGAGGGTCGCGAGCTTGGCAGCCAACGGGCGCACTTCGCTCGCGTAGGTGTCCAGCGCGGAGGAGACCTTCTCCAGGTCGTCCGCGAAGCCGTCGGACTTGGTCGCGACGGGGGTGGTGGTGGCGAAAAGTTTGTCCGCCTCCGGGGCTTTGTAGCAGGCCGACAGGCCCTGGAAGGAGGAGTGCACGGACGAGCCGGAGTCCCGGAACAGCTTGGCGTTCGAGGCCAGGGACTTGGCCTCTTTCTCCAGCGTGCTTAATTCGCCGACGAACTGCGGTATGCCCGTCGGGATGATGAGGTCGCTCACTTCTTCCCCTGCCCGGGCATCCTGATGACGGGCTCCTTGAGCGCCGCGTTGTGTACGTCCGCCGCCATCTTCAAGTCACCCTCCACGTAGGCCTGAGTGGCCGCCCCGGCTCCGTTGAGGGAATTGACGGTGCGCTGCGCGATATAGGCCAGGTCCTTGCCCCATTTCGAGCCGAACTCCGCCAGGGCCGCCGCTACCGGCCCCTTGGGAGGCGCGCTCCCGCAGTACATACCGCTGATCGTGCCGGCAGCGAGCGCAGCGGCCGGCAGCGACTTCTGCACGGCCTGACCCGCCTTCGACAGCCCTTCAGCGGCCTTCCCGCATCTCGTGAGCACCGCGCCCACTTCGGACGGAACAATGTCCCAAGCCGTCATGGAATCCCCCAGATCCCCGATCCCCGCACCCATGTGCACTCTTGCCGCACAGCCCCCACTGAATGGCATCCATGTCTATCGAAAACATGTTGTATGCGCAAAGTGGTTACGTGCTGCGTGGCCTGATTGATGCACATGGGGCGGGGCGGGCCTTGAACCCAGGGCCGGTGTCTCGGATCAGGCGGCGGGCTTACAGGTGATGTCCCGCGCGGGCAGGGCACCCCGCAGCAGGTAGTCGTCGACGGCCTTGTCCGCGCAGGTGCCGGGGCGGGAGACGATGACCGCGTGGGTACGGGTCGGGACGGTCACCAGGACCGAGCCGCGCATGGCCCGGTGCATGCCGAGCCCCTGCTCGTAGGAGGTGCGGGTGTCGACGGTCGCCTGGAGCTGCAGCGCGGGCACCTTGTTGTTGATCTCCGTCAGCTTCTCGCTGGGGCGGTCCTTCCAGAAGGCGCACGGCAGAGGGCCGTTGAGGGCCGGGCCGAAGACCGGCTGCTCGGCGCGGGAACGTTCGACGGCTCGCCAGTACCACTCGGGGTCCCTGGGCATGGTGGTGTCCGCGCAGAGCACCGCGAGCTGACCGGAGATGCCCGCGCTCATCCCGGAGCCCGCCGGATCGGACATCACCTTGAGCTGCTCGAGCAGGTACGGGTGCGGGGTGTTCGCCTTGCCGTCGGCAGCGTCGAGGAGGTTCCGCACCACCTCGGCGTACTCCGTGTTCTTCTGGGCGTCCACTCCCAAGTCGAAGAGGAAGAGCGGCAGCTCGTGCCCGTCCACCCGGTACGGGCCGACCTTGACCGGTTCGTCCATGGCCCGCTGTACGAGCCCCTCGACGGTGCTACGGACGGCGGCGGGCGTGGCGCCGAGGCGATACCGGCTGTGGCGGGGCGCGGCCCATGCGGCGAATTCGTCCAGAGCCTTCTCATTGACGGGCCCCATGTCCTGGGCCAGGCGCATGCCACCGTATTTGACCGGGTCGGGGGCGCTGTCCAGCACCAGACGGTCGACCCTTTCCGGGAACATCTGCGCGTAGGTTGCGCCGAGGATCGTGCCGTACGACTGCCCGAACCACGAGGTCCTGCGCTCGCCCAGCACCGCGCGGACGATGTCGACATCGCGGGCGATATTGCGGGTCGAATAATGCGCGAGCGTGCCGGAGTACTTGTCGGCGCACTTACGGGCGTCCTGCCGCGCCAGCCGTACGTTCTCGTCGAACCCGGCCCGGTCGTTTCCGGCCGAGCGTATCCAGGCCGTACGGGACAGCCCGCAGTCCAACGGATTGCTCTCCCCGACCCCGCGATGGTCCATGCCGATGATGTCGTAGGCCGCCGCCACCTCGGGGCTCAGCCGCTCCCGCAATTCGGCGGGCATGGACAGGCCGGGGCCGCCGGGGCCGCCGGGGTTGGTCTGGAGTATTCCGCGCCGCGTTTTGACTTTGCCCTTGCCCTTGCCGTTGTCGCGGGCCTTGATGCGCGAGATCGCGATCTGTAACGTCCGCCCGTCCGGGTTGCGGTAGTCCAGCGGGACGGTGACCCGAGCGCACTCGGTCCCGCTCGCCGCCAGTTTCTCGTCCTGGCAGGCACCCCAGACGACCTTCTGCTCTCTGAACCGCTCCAACCCGTCCTGCTGCGCCGGAGCCGGCTTCTTGGGACTCGCGGCGAAGCCGGTCCCTGTGGCGACGGTGGCGAAGGTGAGGGTGAGGGCGGTGAGTACGTTCCGTTTTCTCATGCCCCGACGCTATGGAGCGGGGGCGCTCCGCTCCATGGGTTGATCCCCCGTATGCGCCGGGGGGTCTGCCCCCGTAACGGTGTTACGGACGTGGGGACGTCACTCCGCCGGGATGGAGCCGCGCTTCAGGCCGGTGATGAACGCCGACCAGGCGGCGGTCTGGAAGAGGAGGGTGGGGCCGTGGGGGTTCTTGCTGTCGCGGACCGGCACTTGGTCGGGGTGGCCGTCCGCGACCTGTATGCAATCCGTCTGGTGACCGCTGTAGCTGCTCTTGCGCCACACGAGGCCGTTCCGGCCCGTGCCTTGCCAGGTGATGTGCCTCATTGGAAGTCCTTCAGGGTGCGCGAGATGAGTTTGCGCGACTGCGCCTCATCGAGCGCGGTCGCACGGAGCCCATCGAACAACTGGCTGTAGGTCGCGAGGTCGGTTCGTCGCTCGAGTTGGATGCTACTGACATAGGACTCGGTACACACCACGTCGAGGTCGCTGCGGATAGGGAACTGAAGGATGGAGAACGATCCCAGCATGCTGGCATGCCCGCCTGCCGCGAAGGGCAACACCTGAAGGGTGACGTTGGGTTCCTCGGAGGCGTCCAGCAGGCAGTGAAGCTGCTTGACCATGACCTGAGCCCCGCCGGTTGATCGCCGCAGGGCAGCCTCATCCACGACAGCCCACAACCTGAGCGGGGAGGATCGGCGGAGGGTGGCGTTCTGCCGGGCGAGCCGGACGTTGACCAGGGCATCGAGTGCCTCCGGTGTGGTTTCTGGTGCAAGCGCGGTGATGACCGCACGGGTGTACTCCGGCGTCTGGAGCAGGCCGGGGACGAGCGTCATCTCGAAGGTCCGCTTGGATGCGGCTTCCGTCTCCAGCGCGATGTACGACGCGTATCGCGGAGTGATCACGTCCGAGTAGGGCGTCCACCACATCCGGCCCTTGCTCTCCCGCGCCAGGCCGACAAGACCTTCTCGCGCCTCGGGATCCTTCACCCCGTAGAGATCCAACATGGCTTCCAGCTCGTGGACACGAACTCCGGAGCGGCCATTCTCGATGCGGCTCACCTTGGTCTGGTGCCAGCCGAGATGTCTGGCCATCTGATCTGCTGTGTGCCCCAAACCTTCCCGAAGTGCGCGGAGTTCGGTGCCGAGCATGCGGCGACGAATGGTGGGAATCGCAGGCATGTTCCAGTCTCCTGGGTATGGCGGAGGAGTCTTGGCGCACAGTGTCCCGCATGTAAATGCGGTCCATAGCCGCGAGTTCACCCGTGCGTATGCACATTCAGAGATTGCGTTGCGACGCATTGGTCCGGTCGGCATGCTGCGTGGCGTGCCCTCATCCGGTCGTGCTCGGCGGCCGTGACGGAGGAGTCGTAGGGCACCCGTGTGCCCAAAACAGGGACCCCGGCGACTGTGCGACCAGTCCCGGGGCATGGCCAACGCTGGTTAAGGAGCGTCAACGTGGAGAAGTTTATCTTCCGCTGGTTCGCATGGGCGAGAGCCCTACGTGGGGTGAAGGCCAACCACCCTGCGCTGCCGGTCCGCTGTCCCGATCGGCCGAGCGAACCGCCGCGACCGCCCGCCCCGGCCGTCGTCGCGCGGATGTCCGCGCACGGCATCGACATCGTCACCCGGCCGCCGGCGGCGGCTCGGTGAGCGGGGACGCGCAGTCACCGCTTCCCGACGTCGGGGCGCTGATGCTGGACGCCCGGCGGGATCGGGTCGGTGAGGTGATGGACGTCATCTGCGGGCGGGTGTTACTGCGAGACCCTGCCGGTGGTCGGGAGTGGGAGGCCTTCCCGTGCGACCTGCGGCCGGCGACCACCGGTGATGCGCTGCGCTCACGCGTGGCCCACGCCAATGATCAGGCCGCGCGGAGTCGGCTGTGAATGAGGAGGCCGTTGCGACGGCGTCCGCGAAGACGTGTGAGGGCTGCCGGGACATCAAGCGCGAGCGCGCCCGCGCGCTGGCCGCCGGGGATGTGCAGGAAGCCGCCGCGCTGACCACGGCCATGGGGGTGCATCTGCGCGTGGCGCACGAGTACCCGTGATCAACCCCTGAGTCGTCGGGCGCGGCTCGACCGAGCCGCGCCCGACCACCATCAGTCGCCCTGCTTCGCCTTCTCGGCGGCGTACTCCTCGCGGATCTGCGCATGGATCGCGTCCAGGCCCGCTTCGTATTCCGCTTCCTGCTCGGGAGTGGCTTCGTCCGGGTAGTCCACGCCGTACTTGGCGCAGAATTCGTAGAACCATTCCGATGACAGCCGGTGCCGCTTGGCCACCAGAGGGTGCACCGGCTCCGACGGCTCCAGCTTGCCGGGCTCGCGCTCCGTCATAGCAGCTTCCTACCTTCCCAACGCTGACCCACGAGTACACGCTTCCCGAAGGGGTTCTCCCGGCCGCTCCCACGCCCGATGTTCGCGATCTCTCGCGGGGTGGGGTAGTCGGGGCTTCCGAACGGGTTGTTGCGCGCGCGGTTCACAATGTCCTGTGCGGCCGCGAGCTCCTCCGGGGAGAGGTCCCACTCGGGATCCTTCATCTTTACATTGATGCGGTTGAAGATCTTCTTTGCGGACTTCTCCTGCACCCAGTCGTAGTCCCGTCGGGCCCAGGTGTAGGCGCCGTTCTCCTTGGCCGCCGTGAGCTGGATTTCCGATACACCGGACTTCCGGTACCAGTTCTCCAGGTCCCTGCTGATGGCCGAACCGACGCCCTTTCCGCGATAGGCGGGGTCGTCGATTTTCATGATGTTGTGCTTGACGGCCAGCGTACCGTCTTCCTTGCGGATGAAGTCGCGGTCCATCCTGCCCACCGGGTTCCCGGCCTGGTCGACTATCTGTGCGCTCCAGCCCAGTTGGTTGTCCATGGGGAATACGCCGTCGACCTTGATCCGCAGGCCCGCGTAGTCGCCGTCGAGGGCCTGCTGCAGGCCCTCCTGGAGCTGCTCCGGGGTGAGATCCTTTCCCGATCCGGGGACGAAGTCGCCGACCGGGCGGCGAGCCGGTGCGGGGGTGTGCGGCGGCGTGCCGCCGTCGGCGCCGTGAGCACCGCCGGGGCCGGAGTTGTCCGCGCCTTCGGGCTTGGAGCCGTGTGCGCCGTCCGCTTCGTGCGGGTTGCCCGAGGGCGTGTCGTGGCCGCCGCCGTTGCCGTGGTCGCCGTCGCGCGGCGGGGTGTCGCCATGCCCACCGGAGCCGTGGCCGCCGGAGCCGTGCCCGTCAGATCCATGCCCACCGGAGCCATGTCCACCAGACCCGTGGCCACCAGACCCGTGGCCACCGCCACCACCCGTGCCCGGAGTCCCATGACTCGCGGAGGGGCCCTGCCCCACGTCGTGGGCCGAGCCACCGGGGGCCCGGTTGCCCGTGCCGCCGCCGGGGACGTCGCGTGCCGCGCCGCCCGCGGAGTTGTCGCCGGTGCGCCCGGCCGAGGCCGTGACCTCGGAACCTGCGCGGGCACCCGCGCCGACCAGGACCTTCTCCGGCTCGGCGGTACGGGCCCGCTCGGCCTCCGCGGCGCGTTCCGCTGCCGAGGGCTCCTTCGGGACGTCCTCGACGGCCTGCTTGACCTTGCCGTGCTGGTCGAAGAGTTCGCCGGTCTTCGGGTTCAGATAGACCGGGCGGCCCTTGCTGTCGACGAAGGGCGCCGCGTCGTCGGGCACGCCGGCGGGGCGTTCCGGCAGTTTGGCCGCCGCGAGCTCGTCGGCCAGCTTGAACGTCTCGCCCGCGATGCGCAACGAGGCGGCCGGGTTCAGGGACTTCAGGCCCGCCATGAGGTCGCCGACCTTGACGAAGGTGAACTTCCCGGCCTTGCCGATATAGGTGATCGGGTCGACCACGCGGCTCACCTTGCCGGCCACGGAGATCGCCTTCGCGGCGGCTCCGCCCTTCGCGACGCCTCCGGCGCCGCCGGTGAAGACGGTGGTGAGGACGTTGAAGGTGACGCCGCCTGCCGCGCGGGCGGGGTTCTTGCCCCACTGGTCGTAGGCGATGAGCGCCTTGCCGGTCTCCTTCACCGCCGTGCGGGAGTCGCGCAGCCAGCTCGGCAGCTTGTCCTCGGGGGCCATCCAGTACGCCGCGCCGAGCGGGGTGGCCGTGATGGCCAGACCGGTGGCCAGCTTGGCCAGGCCCGTCCAGGCCTGGCCCGCGGCGTCCCAGCCGTCGGTGCCGACCAGGGTGCCGAGGCCCTTGATCGTGCCCCAGACGCCGTCGACGATGAAGCCGTCCCAGACGAAGCTCTTGATCTGGTGGCCCAGCCACGCGATGCCGGTGTATTCGCGCTCGGCCATCTTGCCCCAGGGTGTTTCCTCGGCATGGTCGAGGTCGCTGGCCTTGTAGCCGTACATGTTCGGCTGGTGGGAGCCGTCGTCGGGGATGAGGGGCGTGCCCTTCACCAGGGCGACGATCTTGTCGTGGCAGGCGCGTTCGGCGGCGTGGAAGGCGGCGACGGTGGCGTTGACGCTGTGCCAGAGGTTGTTGTTGCGGTCGACCTTCTTCTGGTCCTCGCGCCAGTCGTCGTCGCCCTCGATGCTCTCGACGAACGCGAAGGCGTCGTCCTTGAGGCTCTTGAGCTTGTCCTTCAGGGGACGTACTTCGCCGGCGTAGGCGGTCAGCGCCGAGGCGACCTTTTCGAGGTCGTCGGCGAAGCCGTCGGACTTGGTCGCGACGGGCTGGGTGGTGGCGAACAGCTTGTCCGCCTCGGGGGCCTTGTAGCAGGCCGAGAGCCCCTGGAACTGGGTGTGGACGGCGGCACCGGAGTCACGGAAGAGTTTGGCGTTGGTGGCCAAGGACTTGGACTCGGTGTCCAGGGTCTCCAGGTCTCCGGTGAACTGCGGTATGCCCGACGGGACGATGAGGTCTTTGTCGCTCACTTCTTCCCCTGACCCGGCATGTCGATCTTGGGCTCCTTGAGCGCCTCGTTGTGCGCGTCCGCAGCCATCTTCAGGTCGCCCTTGATGTACTCCTCGGTGGCCGTCTTGGCCCCGGTCAGGGAGTTGGCGGTGCGCTGTGCCACGTAGGCGACGTCCTTGCCCCACGCGTTGGCGAACTCGGCCAGCGCCCCCGCGACCGGGCCGCTCGGCGCCTCACCGCAGTACATCCCGCTGATCGTGCCCGCCGCCGTCGCGGCGGCCGGCAGTGACTTCTGCACCGCCTGACCCGCCTTCGACAACCCCTCGGCGGCCGTCCCGCACTTGGTGAGCACGCCACTCACCCCGGACGGATTGATGTCCCAAGCCGACACGAAAGTCCCCCTGCCCCCGTTGCTGACGTGCCAGCGGCCCGGTGCGTTTCGGCCGACTGTCACATCGTCACTAGCACTCCTGTCTACCGAAGATGCGTATGAGAAGCAAAGGAGATGCAGGTCAGGGCAGGTAGGTGTCACGGGCTTGTGGCAGAACAAGGACAGGGTTGTTGCGAACTGACGGGCTGAAAGTAGTCCACCGCCCCCCGGTGGCCGCCCGGCATCGCGCACGCGAGCCCCACACGGCGAGCCCCGCCCGGCGAGCGCTCACGCATTCGGGCGGATTCCGCGTCGGATCGCGCGCGGACGGCCGCCAGAAGGGCGCTTTTCGTCACCTCATGGGGTGTTATGTGGGCCTAAGCGTGGCTTGGGATATGGCTGGGATTTGGCTCGGGACCTTGAGGGAGGCACTCCATGCGTGGAGGCACGCGCGCCAAGTGGGCCGTCTGTGCGACGGCGACGACGTTCGCGGTCGCGCTCGTGGCGTCGGGATGCGGCGGGGGTGGCGGCGGCGGGGCCGGGGTGGTGCGGGCCTCCTGGGGGGATCCGCAGAATCCGCTGGAGCCGGCGAACACCAATGAGGTGCAGGGCGGCAAGGTGCTGGCCATGATCTTCCGGGGGCTCAAGGAGTACGACCCCAAGTCCGGTGCCGCGAAGAACGTGCTCGCCGAGAAGATCGACACGTCCGACCAGCAGAATTTCACCGTCACCCTCAAGGACGGCTGGACCTTCTCCAACGGCGAGAAGGTGACCGCCAAATCCTTCGTCGACGCGTGGAACTACGCGGCCCTCGTCGACAACAAGCAGAACAACGCCCCCTTCTTCGCCACCATCGAGGGCTATGACGAGGTCCACCCCGCCAGCGGCTCGGCCAAGGCCAAGACCATGTCCGGGCTGGTGGTCAAGGACGAGCGGACCTTCACCGTCAAGCTCGATCAGAAGTTCTCCACCTGGCCGCAGACCCTCGGCTACCAGGCCTTCTCCCCGCTGCCCCGGGCGTTCTTCGACGACCACGACAACTGGCTGAAGAAACCGATCGGCAACGGTCCGTACATGGTGGATTCGTACGCCAAGGGGTCCGCTCTCCACCTCAAGAAGTGGGAGGGCTACCCGGGCGACGACAAGGCGCAGAACGAGGGCGTCGAGCTGCGCGTCTACACCGACAACAACACCGCCTACACCGATCTCCAGGCGGGCAATCTCGACCTTGTCGACGACGTTCCGGCCGCCCAGCTCAAGAACGTCAAGAACGACCTCGGTGACCGCTACATCAATCAGCCCGCCGGCATCATCCAGACCGTCGTCTTCCCGATGTACGACGCGAAGTGGTCCAAGGCCGGGATGGAGAAGGTCCGCAAGGGCATCTCCATGGCGATCAACCGCAAGGAGATCACCGAGCAGATCTACCAGAAGACCCGCACCCCGGCGACCGACTGGACCTCGCCCGTCCTGAAGTCCGAGGGCGGCTACAAGGAGGGGGTGTGCGGTGACGCCTGCGATTTCGACGCCGCGCGGGCGAAGAAGCTGATCCAGGAGGGCGGCGGGCTGCCCGGCGGGCAGGTGACCATCACCTCCAACGTCGACACCGGCTCGCACCGGGTGTGGATGGACGCCGTCTGCAACAGCATCAACAACGCCCTCGGCATGGACAAGGCCTGCGTCGTCAACCCCGTCGGCACCTTCGCGGACTTCCGCAACCAGATCTCCCAGCACCGGATGACCGGGATGTTCCGCTCGGGCTGGCAGATGGACTATCCGCTGATCCAGAACTTCCTCCAGCCGCTCTACTACTCGAACGCCTCCTCCAACTACGGGAAGTTCAGCGACCCGGACTTCGACAAGCTCGTCGACGAGGCCAATGCCGAGAGCGACCAGGAGAAGGCGGTCGGGAAGTTCCAGGACGCGGAGAAGATCCTCGCCGAGCAGATGCCGGCCATCCCGCTCTGGTACCAGAACGGCAGCGCCGGCTATTCCGCCAATCTCTCCGACGTGATGCTCAATCCCTTCAGCGTGCCCGTCTACGACCGGATCAAGGTCGGCTGACCGTACCCGGAAGCCCCTTCCTTACGTCCGAACCCCCGGAGCCCCCATGGGACGGTATGTGATCCGGCGGCTGCTCCAGATGATCCCGGTGTTCATCGGCAGCACGTTCCTGATCTTCTTCATGGTCTACGCCCTCGGTGACCCCATCGCCGCACTGTTCGGCGACAAGGCCCCCGACCCCGCGACCGCCGCGCGGATCCGCAAGGACCTCTACCTCGACGAGCCGCTGTGGAAGCAATACCTGCACTACATGGGGCAGATCCTCACCGGTGACTTCGGCACCGCCTTCAACGGCATGAAGGTCACCGAGCTGATGAAGAGCGCCTTCCCGGTGACCCTGCGGCTGACCGTCGTCGCGCTGCTCTTCGAGATCCTCGTCGGCATCACCCTCGGCGTCCTCAGCGGGCTGCGGCGCGGGCGCTCGGTAGACACCTCCGTGCTGCTGCTCACCCTGATCGTGGTCTCGATCCCCACCTTCGTCAGCGGCTATGTGCTCCAGTACCTGCTGGGCGTGAAATGGGGGTGGGTCTCCCCGTCCGTCTCCCCGGCCGCGCCGTTCGACGAGCTGATCCTGCCGGGCCTGGTGCTCGCCCTGACCTCGCTCGCCTACGTCACCCGGCTGACGCGCACGTCCATCGCCGAGAACTCCCGCGCCGACTACGTCCGTACGGCCGTGGCCAAGGGGCTGCCCCGGCGCCGGGTCGTGACCCGGCATCTGCTGCGCAACTCGCTGATCCCCGTCGTCACCTTCATCGGCACCGACATCGGCGCGCTGATGGGCGGCGCCATCGTCACCGAGCGGATCTTCAATATCCACGGCGTCGGCTACCAGCTCTACCAGGGCATCCTGCGGCAGAACTCGCCGACCGTCGTCGGCTTCGTGACCGTCCTGGTCATCGTCTTCCTGCTGGCGAACCTGCTCGTCGACCTCCTCTACGCCGTGCTCGACCCGAGGATCCGCTATGCCTGACCCCTTCGACCCGAAGCTCGATCCCCAGGCGGCCATCACGCCCGGCGACGGCGGCGCGATGACGCTGGCCACCAGCGAGGGCGAGTCGCTGGAGAAGGAGCCGCCCCCCGGCGGCGCCGACGGCAAGGCCCGCAGCCTGTGGTCCGACGCCTGGCACGACCTGCGGCGCAACCCCGTCTTCCTCGTCTCCGGGCTGGTCATCGTCTTCCTCGTACTGATCGCGATCTGGCCCGGCCTCATCGCGAGCGGCAACCCCCTCAGCTGCAATCTGGCCAAGGCCGGCCAGGGCTCCCAGCCCGGCCACCCCTTCGGCTTCGACACCCAGGGCTGCGACGTCTACACCCGCACGGTCCACGGGGCACGCGCCTCGATCGCCGTCGGCGTCTGCGCCACGACCGGGGCGGCGCTGCTCGGCAGTGTGCTGGGCGGGCTGGCCGGGTTCTTCGGGGGCTGGTGGGACGGGCTGCTGTCCCGGATCGCCGACATCTTCTTCGGCATCCCGATCATCCTCGGCGGGCTGGTCTTCCTCTCCGTGGTCACCAGCGGCTCGGTGTGGCCGGTGGTCGGCTTCATCGTGCTGCTGGGCTGGCCGCAGATCTCCCGGATCGCGCGCGGCTCGGTGGTCACGGCCAAGCAGCACGACTACGTCCAGGCGGCGCGGGCGCTCGGGGCCGGCAACCGGCGGATGCTGCTGCGGCACATCGCGCCCAACGCGGTGGCCCCGGTGATCGTCGTGGCGACCATCGCGCTGGGGACGTACATCGCCCTGGAGGCGACGCTGTCGTTCGTGGGCGTCGGTCTCAAGCCGCCGACGGTCTCCTGGGGGATCGACATCTCCAACGCCTCCACCCAGATCCGCAATGCCCCGCACATGCTGCTGTGGCCGGCGGGAGCACTGAGCATCACGGTGCTCGCGTTCATCATGCTCGGCGACGCGGTCCGCGACGCCCTCGACCCCAAGTTGCGCTGAGACCCGGCGGGATGGAGCGACGGATGGATCAGCAGCTGACCCAGGAGACCCCGGCGGAGCCGAAGAATCTGCTGGACGTGCGCGATCTGCGGGTGGAGTTCCGCACCCGGGACGGGGTGGCCAAGGCGGTCAACGGCGTGACGTACAGCGTGGCGGCGGGCGAGACGCTGGCCGTGCTCGGCGAGTCGGGGTCGGGCAAGTCGGTGACCGCCCAGGCGGTGATGGGCATCCTCGACTCGCCGCCGGGGTTCGTCACCGGCGGTGAGGTGCTCTTCCGGGGCGAGGACCTGCTGACGATGGGGGCCGAGTCCCGGCGCAGACTGCGCGGCGCGAAGATCGCGATGATCTTCCAGGACGCGCTGTCGTCCCTGAACCCCGTGATGACCGTGGGCGCGCAGCTCGCCGAGATGTACGTGGTGCACCAGGGGATGACCCGCAAGGACGCCCGCGCGCGGGCCGCGCAGCTGATGGACCGGGTGCGGATCCCGGCCGCGCAGGAGCGGCTGCGGGACTATCCGCACCAGTTCTCGGGCGGTATGCGCCAGCGCATCATGATCGCGATGGCGTTGGCCCTGGAGCCGGACCTGATCATCGCGGACGAGCCGACGACCGCGCTCGATGTGACGGTGCAGGCGCAGGTCATGGATCTGCTCGCGGAGCTCCAGCGCGAGTACAACATGGGACTGATCCTCATCACCCACGACCTGGGCGTGGTCGCGGACGTCGCCGACCGGATCGCGGTGATGTACGCGGGCCGGATCGTGGAGACCGCGCCCGTCCACGAGCTGTACGCGGCGCCCGCGCATCCGTACACCCGTGGCCTGCTGGACTCGATCCCGCGCCTGGACCAGAAGGGCCGCGCGCTCTACGCGATCAAGGGCCTGCCGCCCAGCCTGACCGACATCCCGCCCGGCTGTCCGTTCAACCCGCGCTGCCCCCGCGCCCAGGACATCTGCCGTACGGACCGGCCGCCGCTGTTCACCGTGGGCCCGGGCCGGGCCAGCGCCTGCCACTTCTGGAAGGACACCCTCGATGAGAGCTGAAGGCGAGGAGATTCTGGAGGTACGGGACCTCGTCAAGCACTACCCGCTGAGCCGGGGGATCGTCTTCCGCAAGCAGGTGGGCGCGGTCCGGGCGGTCGACGGGGTCTCCTTCGAGCTGCGCCGGGGCGAGACGCTGGGCATCGTGGGGGAGTCCGGCTGCGGCAAGTCGACGGTCGCGAAGTTGCTGGTCAACCTGGAGCGGCCGACGTCCGGGCGGATCCTGTACAAGGGCGAGGACATCGCCGATCTGTCGGGCAAGGCGCTCAAGGCCGTGCGGCGAAACATCCAGATGGTCTTCCAGGATCCGTACACCTCGCTGAACCCCCGGATGACGGTCGGGGACATCGTCGGGGAGCCGTACGAGATCCATCCCGAGGTGGCGCCGAAGGGCGACCGGCGTCGCAAGGTCCAGGAGCTGCTGGACGTCGTGGGTCTGAACCCGGAGTACATCAACCGGTATCCGCACCAGTTCTCCGGCGGTCAGCGGCAGCGCATCGGCATCGCGCGCGGCCTGGCGCTCAACCCGGAGATCATCATCTGCGACGAGCCCGTCTCGGCGCTGGACGTCTCCGTCCAGGCACAGGTGGTCAATCTGCTGGAGAAGCTCCAGGACGAGTTCGAGCTGTCCTATGTCTTCATCGCGCACGACCTGTCCGTGGTGCGGCACATCTCCGACCGGGTCGCGGTGATGTACCTCGGGCGGCTCGCCGAGATCGGCACCGACACTCAGATCTACCAGCACCCGACGCATCCCTACACCCAGGCACTGCTGTCGGCGGTGCCCATGCCGGACCCGGCGGCGCGGGCGCGGCGGGAGCGGATCCTGCTGTCGGGGGACGTGCCCTCGCCCGCGCATCCGCCGTCGGGCTGCCGCTTCCGCACCCGCTGCTGGAAGGCGCAGGAGAGGTGCGTGGTGGAGGTGCCGGAGCTGGCGGTGCCGGAGTGGTTCCGACAGGAGGGCGGCCCGCCCGCGCATCCGTCGGCCTGTCACTTCGCCGAGGAGCGCCGGGTCGTGCCGCCGGAGGGCACCGAGGGGCGGGACGACGCCTGATCACCAGGCGCGCGGCACGACCTCCACGCCCATCGGCTGGAGGGCGAGGGCCGGGCGGGGGGTGATGCGCTCGGGGCGGATCAGCTCCAGCCGGAAGCGGCGCCAGATGTCGGCGACGATGTGCACGGTCTCGGTGGTCGCGACGGCGGCGCCGACGCAGACCCGGGGGCCGAGGCCGAAGGGGAAGTACGAGCCGCGCGGTACGGCCTTGGGCCCGCTGCCGAGCCAGCGCTCGGGGCGGAACTCCTCGGCGTCCTCCCAGTAGCGGGGGTCGCGGTGGTTGACCCACTGGCTGACGGTCACGGTGGTGCCGGCCGGTATGAGGTAGCCGCCGAACTCCATGTCCTCGGTGGCGTCGCGGCTGGTGAGCCAGACCGGTGAGTACAGCCGCAGGGCCTCGCGGACCACGGCGTTCGTGTACGACAGCGCCTCCATCCGGGCGAGTCCGGCCGGGGTGCCGGCGAAGGCCGCCTCGGCCTCGGCCCGGACCCGCTCGGCGGCCTCGGGATGCTGGGCGAGCAGCACGCTCACCCAGACGACGGAGTCGTTGGTCGTCTCGAACCCGGCCATGATCAAGGTGGCGAGTTCGTCGCGGAGTTCGTCCGGCGAGGGGGCCGGGTCGCCGTGCACGAGGGCGTGCAGCACGGGTGCGCGCTGCGGGTCACCGGCGGCGGGCGAGGCGGCGAGGGCGTGCAGGGTGCGGTCGACGCGGCGCATCGAGCGCCGGATGCGGAGCTTGCGGAGGGTGGGCACCCACTCGGGCAGCAGCACCGGCGAGGTGGAGAGGTCCATGATGGGCGCGACCAGCCGGGCCACCTCGGCGGTGTCCGCGTCGCTGAACTCGTCACCGAACATCAGCGAGGTGACCAGCCGCAGGGTCAGTACGGAGACGTCGTCCTGGAGGTCGCGGGCCTGGCCGGGGCGCCAGGGGGCGAGCATCCGCTCGCCCTGCGCGTCGACGATCTCGGCAGCCTTGGTGGCCAGGGACCGGCCGAACGCGGGCTGCATCCGATGCCGTTTGGCCTGCCACTCGGCGCCGTCGCTGTTCATGGTCGAGCGGGGGAAGCCCTGCCGCCGTGAACCGCGCCGGGTGTCGGCGCTGGCCTTGGAGAATTTCGCGTTCCGGTCGACGAGCATTTTCTCGACGTCACCGGGGGAGGTCAGCAGCACATTGTTCGCGCCGAGCCGCACCACGTCACCGTAATTCCGGGAGCAAGCGGTCAGAAAGCCGAGCGGGTCGGTGCTGAACGCGTGCAGATTGCCCAAGTACTTGTCACCGGACGGGCCGGGAAGATCGTTGCGCGGGCGAGCGGCGGCGGTCACGGGTGCCTCGCAGGGGTTCGTACGGGCAGGGGTTCATGCGGGGATACGACGGTGGCCGCGGCATCGCTGCCGCGGCCACCGGGTGCGTCACCGCGCCGGTTTAGTAGTACGAGTACGGCAGGGTGAGTCGGTCCTTGCGAGTCAGCCGGGCGAAAAGCGCACCGGTCAGGATCATCTTGCGCATGGCAAACACCTCCTTCTCGTCAGGTCCGCCCGCGGTGTGAATACCGCGTCGCGTGGAATTGACAGTAGGCATGTGCCCCTGTAATCACAAGAGTTGACAGAATTTACGGTGCATGGTTCGGCGGCTGGGATTCCGTATGTCCCTCCGCCGCCCGCAGGGCCGGATCGAGAATGACTTCGGTCGCCCGCTCCACCGTCGGCGGCTCGGGAAAGTGGCACGCGGACAGATGACCCGGCCCGCTGCCCTCGGCGCGCAGCAGGGGCGGTTCCTCGGTGGCGCACTCCTCCCGCGCCTTCCAGCAGCGCGTACGGAACCGGCAGCCGGACGGCGGCCGGATCGGCGACGGCACGTCGCCCGCGAGCCGGATGCGCTCACGGCTCACGCGACCGGAGCCGGCCCCCGCCTCCCCCTCGTCGATCAGGTCCGCGGCCTCGGGGACGGCGGAGAGCAGGGCGTGGGTGTAGGGGTGGCGCGGCCGGCGGTAGATGTCGTCCCGGTCGCCGACCTCGACGATCTTGCCGAGGTACATCACGGCGACGCGCTGCGAGAAGTGCCGTACGACGGCCAGGTCGTGCGCGATGAAGACGAACGCGATGCCCAACTCGCGCTGCACGTCCCGGAGCAGATTGACGACCTGGGCCTGGATGGAGACATCGAGCGCGGAGACCGGCTCGTCGGCGACGATCAGCTTGGGTTCGAGGGCGAGCGCGCGGGCGACGCCGATGCGCTGGCGCTGGCCGCCGGAGAACTCGTGCGGGAAGCGGTTGTAGTGCTCGGGGCTCAGCCCCACGGTCTCCAGCAGCTCCCGTACCCGCGCCTCCCGGCCGCCAGGCGGATCGATGCCGTTGATCTCCATCGGCCCGGAAACGATCTTCCCCACGGTGTGCCGGGGGTTCAGCGAGGCATACGGGTCCTGGAAGATCATCTGGATCTCGGCGCGGAACGGCGCCAGCTCCCGCCGCCCCGCGTGCGTGATGTCCCGGCCCCGGTAGACGATCCGCCCGGCGGTCGGCTCCAGCAGCCGGGTCAGCAGTCGGCCGGTGGTGGACTTGCCGCACCCCGACTCGCCCACCAGCCCGAAGCTCTCCCCGGCCCGTACGGTCAGATCCAGGCCGTCGACGGCCTGTACGGCCCCGATCCGCCGCTTCACCGGGAAGCCGCCCATGATCGGAAAGTGTTTGGTCAGTCCCTCGGCGACGAGCAGCGGCTCGCCCCGGGCCCCGTCCGGGGCCGCCTCGCGCGGCGCGGGCAGCGAAACCTTGTCGGTCACGGTGGGAACTCCTCAGCGCAATCGGGGCTTGATCTGCTCGGCGAAGGTGGCCCGCTGCCGCTCGGGCGTCAGATGACAGGCCGCCCCCCGGCCTCCCGGCAGCTCCGGCCGCTCGGTCCGGCACCGGTCGCCCCCGACGGCCGCGACCTGGCCGCAGCGCGGGTGGAAGGGGCAGCCCGGCGGCGGGGCCAGCAGGCTCGGCGGGGCGCCCGGGATCGGGTTCAGCGGCTCCTCGACGTCCGACGTCAGCCGGGGCATCGAGCCCAGCAGCCCCCAGGTGTACGGGTGCCGCGGCGCCCCCAGCACCTCGCGGACCGTGCCGCGCTCCACGGCCCGGCCCGCGTACATCACCAGCAGCTCGTCGACGGTGTGGGCGACGACGCCGAGGTCGTGGGTGATGAGGATGATCGCCGAACCGGTCTGCTGCTGAAGGTCCTTGAGTAGATCGAGGATCTGCGCCTGCACGGTCACGTCCAGCGCGGTCGTCGGCTCGTCGGCGATCAGCAGCTCGGGGTCGCAGACCAGCGCCATCGCGATCATCGCGCGCTGGCGCATGCCGCCGGAGAACTGGTGCGGGTAATCGTCCACGCGCAGCGCGGGGTTGGGGATGCCGACGCGCCCCAGCATCTCGATCGCCCGCAGCCGTGCCTCGCGCCGGGTGGCCCCGGTGTGCTTGCGGAAGGGCTCGGCGATCTGGCGGCCCACGGTGTAGTACGGGGAGAGGGCGGTGAGCGAGTCCTGGAAGATCATCGCCGCCTTGTGGCCGCGCAGCTTCTCCAGCGTGGACTCGGGGGCACCGGTCAGCTCCTGCCCGTCCAGCAGGATCTCGCCCTCGATCTCGGTGGTGCGCGGGTCGTGCAGCCCGAGGACGGCGAGGTTGGTGACGGACTTCCCCGAGCCGGACTCGCCGACGATCCCGAGCGTACGGCCGCGCTCCAGCTCGAAGGAGAGCCCGTCGACGGCCCTGACCGTGCCGTCCTCGGTGGCGAAGCGCACGTACAGATCGCGCACGGACAGAAAGGGTGTGGTCGCGGTCACGGCGGTGGTTCTCCCGGCTGCTAGGCGAGGCGTACGCGGGGGTCGATGACGGCGTAGGCGGCGTCCACCACGATGTTGGCGACGACGATCGCCGTGCAGCCGACGAGCATCACGGCCATGAGCGTGGGCAGATCGGTCTCGCTCACCGAGGAGACGGCGAGCCGGCCGAGGCCGTGGAGGCTGAAGGTGAACTCGGTGATGATCGCGCCGCCGAAGAGCGAGCCGAGGTCGATGCCGAAGATGGTGACGATGGGCGCCAGCGCACCCCGCCAGGCGTAACGGAAGAAGACCGTGCGACGGCCGAGGCCCTTGGCGCGGGCGGTGCGCACATGGTCCTCGCCCAGTTGCTCGATCATCTGGGAGCGGGTCATCCGGCTGTAGTTGGCGATGAAGATGATGGAGAGCACCAGCCAGGGGATGAGCATGCCCGTGAACCACTTGACGGGGTCCTCGGTGATCGGGTGATAGGCCGGGTTGTCCATCCAGTGCAGCCCGCTGACCAGGACGGCGAGGGCGATGACGCCGACGAAGTAGATCTGCAGGGCGCCGCCGACGAGCGACAGGGAGCTGAAGAACTTGTCGATCCAGGTGCCCCGGAAGGCCGCCGCGATCATGCCGATGCCCACACCGACGACGAGGAAGACGGCCGCGCCCCCGAGGGTGATGGACAAGGTGGTCGGGAAGCGGTCCACGATCGTGCCCCAGACCGGCTGCTGGTTGGAGAAGGAGTAACCGAAGCAAGGCGCCGGGCAGTGGCCGACGGTGAAGTCGCGGCCCATGAAGATGCCCTGCATGTAGTGCCAGTACTGGACGGGGACCGGTTGGTCGAGGCCCAGATTCTTGTTGATGACTGCGAGGGCGTCGGGCGTGCAGTTCTTGCCGCAGGACATCAGGGCGGGCTCGGAGGGCAGGGCGAAGAAGAGGAAGAAGGTGATCGCGCTGATCAGCAGGATGATGACGATCGCGCCGAGCGAGCGGCGGACGAGGAATCTGAGCATGTCGTCGCGGTCTTCCGGGTAGCGGGAGGCAGCGGCCGGGCGGACGGGGATTCCGGCCGGGCGGCGGGGGCCGGCCGGGCCGTGGTGGCCCCGGCCGGACGTGGCGCGGGTGAGGCGGGCGCGCTCACCCGCCCTGACCCGTCGGCGCTATTTGACGTAGACGGAGGTCGGGTCGACCGTCCCGTAGACGGGGTGGTAGCGGACGCCGCCGAGGTTCGAACCCCACAGCGAGAACTGCCGGTTGTAGAAGACCGGCACGCCCGGGACGTCCTCCTCGAGGATCTTGTCGGCCAGCTTCTGCCACTCGGGCGCGGCCTTCTTCACATCCGGGATGGCGTTGATCCGGTCGATCTCGGAGTCGATCCGGGGGTTTTTCAGATGGCCGTAGTTCTGGGCGCCGTCGGAGACCTGCCGGCCGTCGAAGAGCGGCGGTACGACGGTGGAGGAGACCGGCCAGTCCGCTCCCCAGGACGAACGGTAGATGTCGAACTTGTTCTTCACCTCGGCGATCGCCGTCCGGTAGGTGTTGGCGTCGATCTCCTTCTTCTGCACCGTGAAGCCCGCCCGCTCCAGAGCCTGCGTCACCACGACGGCGACCTTCTGCTGGACGTCGGTGTTGGCGTAGGCGTAGACGATCTCCTGGCCGAGCTTGCCGGCCTCCTTCAGCAGCGCCTTGGCCTTCTCGGGCTGCCCGGCCGGGTTCGCCTTCTTCCCGTAGGGGTCGGTCGGCCGGTAGCCGTCCATCGCGGGCGAGAGGTAGTTGGTGGCCACCACCCCGGCGGTCGCGCCGCCGTTCTGCTGGAGGATCTGCCCGTTGGGCATGGCGTACGCGAGCGCCTTGCGGACCTTGGCGTCCTTGAGGCGGTCGGTGTTGAAGCTGATGTAGTCGACGTAGGGCTGGATCTCCACGAAGCGGCGGGCCTTGGTGTCGGTCTGCTTCAGCACCTTCTCGGTCATCTCCGGTGCCACGGCGTTGCTGAACGACAGGGCGTTCTTGTCGCCGCCCTGGTCGGCGAGGAAGCGCCGGGTGGAGTCGGCGAACTGGTGGCCGAAGCTGATCTCGAACCGGTCGGCGTACTGGTGGCGGATCGGATCGGTCTTCGCGTCCCAGTTCTCGTTCTTCACCAGCGTCAGCGACTTGCCGACCTTGTACGAGCCGACCTTGTACGGGCCGGAGGAGAAGGGGGCGTTGTCGTACTTCTGCTTGGTGTCCTTCGCCTGCTTGACCGCGCCGATGTTCGGCATCGCGGTGGCGAAGGGGGTGTCCGCGTGCGGCTGACGGAAGTGGAAGATGATCGTCTTGTCGTCGGGGGTGTCGAGCACCGACGCGGGCAGGTGCTTGCCGTTGTACGGGCCGTCCGGCAGGGCCTTGCGGAAGTCGTTGCCGTCGCCGGAGAGCCACTGCGGGATGTAGAGGGGACCGTCGGTCTCGAAGGGGGCGTAGAGCCGCTCGATGCCCCACCGCACGTCCTTGGCGGTGATGGGCGAGCCGTCCTCGAACTTCAGTCCGTCCTTGAGGGTGAACTTCCAGGTCTTCCCGCCGTCCGAGGCGGTACCGGCGTCGGTCGCGAGATCGCCGACGACCTTGACCCTGCCCTTGCCGTCCACCTTGTAGGAGGTCAGGGAGCGGTTGTAGAGCATCTGGTTGGCCAGCACGTCGGCGTAGTAGATCTGGCCCGGGTCGAGGTGGTTGAAGGCGTCCCGCTGGAGGACGCCGACCGTGCCGCCCTTCTTCGCGCCCGGGATCTCCGGGGCGGGGCCGGCCGAGTCGGCCTTGGTGCCGATCGAATAGTTCGAGGCCGTGGTCTTGTCGTCGCCCGGACCGCTGTCCTTGTCTCCGCCGCTCCCACCGCCTCCGTCGCTGCACGCGGAGAGCACCAGCGCACCGGCCGCGAGGGCCGTGGCCACGAGCGGGGCCCTTCTCCTGGAAGATCTCGTCCTGGGGGTCATGGGTCGATGCACCTGCCTGTCCGTTGTGACGATGACGTGCGGCTGCGTGCGGTTCAGCGGGTGGTCCGGGGGTCGAAGGCGTCCCGGACCGAGTCCCCGAGCAGGTTGAAGGCGACCACGAAAATGATCATCGCGAGGCCGGGGAAGAAGATGTAGGTGATGTCGCTCTCGTAGTACTGGGCGCCGTTGGCGAACATCCGGCCCCAGTCGGGCGTGGGCTCCAGGATGCCGACCCCGATGAAGGAGAGCCCGGCCTCGACGGTCACGAACGAGGGCAGCATCAGCGTCGACTGCACCAGGATCGGGGTCCAGAGATTGGGCAGCAACTCCTTGGTGATGATCCGCCAGGGCGAGGCGCCGGTCACCTTCGCGGCCTCGATGAACTCCCGCTCCCGCAGGCTGAGCACCTGGCCGCGCAGCAGTCGCGCGAGTCCCATCCAGCCCAGCACCCACAGCACCAGAATCAGCGTCACCACCCGCAGATAGGTGGGGGTCTCCTTCTCCGGGCTGACGAAGAGGGAGTAGACGACGGGGGTGAAGGCGATGAAGGACAGCTGGGAGGGGAAGGCGAGCAGCAGATCGATGAACCGGCCCAGGAAATAGTCGGTCCGGCCGCCCATATAGCCGGCCGTCACCCCGACCACCACGCCCGTCAGCACGCACAGCACGGTGGCGGCCACGGCGATCAGCAGGGAGGTGCGGATGCCGAAGACGAGCTGGGTCAGCACGTCCCGGCCCAGGGTGGGCTCGATGCCGAACCAGAACCGGCCGGAGATGCCGCCGTTGGGCGCGACCGGGTAGCCGAACTCGTTGAGCAGGCCCTGCTCGTTCAGACCGTAGGTCGTCGTCGGGCTCTTCCCGTACAGCTTCGAGATCACCGGCGCCGCGATGGCGACGGTGAAGAAGAACGCCACGACGTACGCGGAGAGGACCCCCGAGCGGTCGCGTCGGAAGCGGCGCCACATCAGCTGCCCGGGCGACCGGCCCACCGGCCCGGCTTCGGCCGTCGCGGCCGGGGAAGGACTCGTCATCGCGTGGATCCCCCGCACTGTCGTCTCGTCAACCCGGCGCACAGGGCGCGCACGCGGTGGGTTGAGCGGACTGTGGCAATGGACTCACAGCGCGGTCAAGAGGGCCTGGGTGAAATGCCTGGTGTCCTTCCGCATCCGCCCTGCGGGCCGTGGCGGGTGCACCACCGCTGCGCGGCGGTGTCCTCAATCGCCGGACGGGCTGCATGTGCAGCCCGTCCGGCGAGAGACGAAGAGCGATCAGGCGACGCCCAAGCTCCTCTTGAGGAAGTCGACCTGAAGCAGCAGCAGATTCTCCGCGACCTGCTCCTGCGGGGTCATGTGGGTGACCCCCGACAGCGGCAGCACCTCGTGCGGGCGGCCCGCCGCCAGCAGGGCCGAGGAGAGCCGCAGGGTGTGCGCGGCGACCACGTTGTCGTCCGCCAGACCGTGGACGACCATCAGCGGGCGGACCTGCTCGGCCGGCTCGGACAGGCCCTCGTCCGTGACCAGGGAATTACGGGCGTACACCGCCGGCTGCTCGTCGGGGTGCCCGAGGTAGCGCTCGGTGTAGTGCGTGTCGTACAGCCGCCAGTCGGTGACGGGCGCGCCCGCGATGCCCGCGTGGAAGACGTCCGGGCGGCGCAGCACGGCGAGCGCCGCGAGATAGCCGCCGTAGGACCAGCCGCGGATGCCCACCCGGGTCAGATCCAGGGGGTAGCGCCCGGCCAGCGCCCGTACGGCCTCGACCTGGTCCTCCAGGGTGGCCCCCGCGAAGTCGTCGCGGATGGACTTCTCCCAGGCGGGGGAGCGGTGCGGGGTGCCCCGCCCGTCGGCGACGATGACAGCGAAGCCCTGGTCGGCGAACCACTGCGAGGTCAGATGGGCGTTGTGCGCGGCGACCACCCGCTGTCCGTGCGGACCGCCGTAGGGGTCCATCAGGACCGGCAGCGGGCCGTCGCCCTCCGTGTAGCCGGTCGGCAGCAGGACGGCGCACGGCACGCGCCGCTCGCCCGCCTCGGTGAGCGTGACGTGAGCGGTCAGCACCGGCTGCTGCGCGTACGAGGCCACGACGGCGATCTGCTTGCCGTCCCGCAGCACCCGGGCCTCGGCGCCCGCGCGGCCGAGCGACGCCGACACCAGTACGGTGACCGCGCCCGAACGCACCGCCGAGTGCCAGCCCTCGCCCTCCGAAAGGCGCTCCGCGCCCCGCTCGTCGACGCGGTACACATGCGCCTGGCCGGTCTCGGGATCGTCCGCCCCGGGTCCGGCGGAGGCGGAGACCAGCACGTCGTCGTCGCCCACGTCGAGCACGGCCCGCACATGCGTGTGGGGACCGGTCAGGGCCCGGTCGCCGACCACGAGCACGCGGGCGCCGTCCTCTTCGGCGATCCGTACGAGATCACCCTGCGGCGACCATGCGGGCACACCAGCGAAAAGATCAAGCCAGATTGCGTCCTCGTCAAGGTGCAGCACCCGGGTGTCACCCGAATCGGTGTCCACGGCCAGATAGACCTGCGAACGCTGGTCGCGCGACTGCACCAGCAGCAGCGGGGCGCCGTCCGCCGACCAGTGGACGCGTGCCAGGTAGGGGTGGCGCTCATGGTCCCAGCGGACGTCCGTCCGGGAGCCGTCCAGGCGCAGCAGGGACAGCGACACCGACGCGTTGGCCGTGCCCGCCGCCGGGTAGGCGACCTCGGCGGGCTCCCGGCCGGGGTTGGCCGGGTCGGCGATCCACCAGCGGCCGACGGCCGCGTCGTCGGCGCGGGCGGCCAGCAGGGCGGTGCCGTCCGGCGACCACCAGAAGCCGCGCGAGCGGTCCATCTCCTCGGCGGCGATGAATTCGGCGAGCCCCCACGTGGTGGTGTCGTTCTCCGGCTCGGCCAATGCGCGGTCGCCGCTGCCGTCCGCCTCCACCACGCGCAGCGCGCCGCCCGCGACATACGCGACCCGGCGGCCGTCGGGGGAGGGGCGGGGGTCGACGACCGGGCCCGGCACGGTCAGCTCACGGGCCGTCCCACCACGCAGTTCGGCGACGAAGAGCCGCCCGGACAGGGCGAACGCCGCCAACTCCACGGCGTTGTCCACCGCGTATCCCACGACGCCCGCCGACCCCTCACGGCTGCGTTCGCGGCGGGCCCGCTCCTCGGCGGACAGCTCCTCGTCGGCGCCGCCCAGCAGCACCGCCGGGTCCGCGGCCGGGTACTCCCGGCCCGCGTCGAGGTCGAGCACCCACAGGACGTTCGCCCGATCGGTGCCGGAACGGGAGCGGAGGAAGACGACACGCGAGCCGTCCGGCGACACCGTGAACGCGCGCGGCGCGCCGAGGGAGAAGCGCTGGGTACGGGCGTGTTGACGAGGGAAAGAGAGCTGTCCGGTCATGCCGGGAGCCTACGGCCGGGGGCGGCGAGATCTCGCCGTGCGCCCCACATTTGCTCCTGTGCACCGAGTCTTGGCACGTACGGAAAGTTATGATCACTCGCGCATAGTGGGTATGGCTTCTGAGGCATCTGTATGTGATCCATCCGACCGCGCGTACTGGAGGTGAACCGCTGTGGCACTCTCGATTTCGGCGGTGGTGCTGCTGGCGATCATCGTCTTCCTGCTGGTCCGGAAGTCCGGACTGAAGGCGGGCCACGCCGCGGTCTGTGTGCTGTTGGGGTTCTACCTCGCGAGTTCGTCGGTAGCCCCGACGCTGCACAGTCTGACCACGAGCGTGACCGGGATGATCAGCAACATCAAGTTCTGACGTTCGCTGTCCGGGCGGCGCCCCGCACGCGCCGCCGGGCTCGTAGGCTTGCCCCATGACCGACAGCTCCTTGTTGCCAGGCCGCCGGCTGCTCCTGGTGCACGCGCACCCGGACGACGAGTCGATCAACAACGGCGCGACCATGGCCAAGTACGCCGCCGAGGGCGCCCTCGTCACGCTCGTGACGTGCACGCTCGGCGAGGAGGGCGAGGTGATCCCGCCCGATTTGGCCCATCTCGCGGCCGATCGCGACGACACCCTCGGCCCGTACCGCGTCGCCGAACTCGCCGCCGCGATGAAGGAGCTGGGCGTCACCGACCACCGCTTCCTCGGCGGACCCGGGCGGTACAGAGACTCCGGGATGATGGGCGCCCCGCAGAACGAGCACCCCGGCTGCTTCTGGCGCGCCGAGGTGGACGAGGCGGCCGCGCACCTCGTCGAGGTGATCCGCGAGGTCCGGCCCCAGGTGCTCGTGACCTACGACCCGGACGGCGGCTACGGCCACCCCGACCACATCCAGGCCCACCGCGTCGCGATGCGCGCCGTCGAGCTGGCGGCGGAGCCGGTCTTCCGCCGTGACCTCGGCGACCCGCACAGCATCCCCAAGGTCTACTGGAACTGCGTCCCGCTCTCGGTCGTCGAGGAGGGCTTCGCACGGCTGCGCGAACAGGGCAAGGACATGCCCTTCCCGGGCATCGCCTCGCCCTCCGACGTGCCCGGTGTCGTGCCCGACAGCGAGGTGACGGCCGCGGTCGACAGCGCTCCCTACGCCTCGGCGAAGGCCGCCGCGATGCGCGCCCACGCCACCCAGATCGCTGTGGACGGCCCCTTCTTCGCGCTCTCCAACGACCTCGGACAGCCGCTGCTCGGCGACGAGTACTACCGGCTCGTCCGCGGCTCGTCCGCGGCCGGCCGCGAGGACGACCTCTTCGCGGGGGTGGCCTGATGAAGGGCCTCACTCCGGAGCTCGGTATCGGCCGGATCGTGGCGTTCGTCGGACTTGCCGTGCTAGGGGCCCTGGTCGGTATCGCCGGGTCGCTGGTGCAAGGCGGCTGGTTCCCCGGCGGGTTGCTGCTCGCGCTGCTCGGCATCGCCGCGCTCTGCTACGGCGGAGTGACGGCCACCGGCAGCAGATCCGGCGGTGTGGCACCCGGGATCGGCTGGCTGCTCGCCGTGCTGATGCTGACGGCGAGCCGCCCGGAGGGGGATTTCCTCTTCGGGGCCGGACTCGGCTCGTACGCCTTTCTGCTGGGCGGAATGGCCGTGGCTGTGATCTGCGCCACGGTGCCCAAACTGTCGCAACCGGGCGGGCCGTCGGTCCGACTTGGGAAGTGACGTGACGATTTCTGCCTGACGCGTCCGAGGCACGAAGGCACGCACCGCGCTCCCGCCCGCCGGGGTGATCCGACGGTCGTCAAGTGCGTGCCGGTGGTGCCCAGTATGGTGGTGCGCGCCGCCGAGCTACCCCTGGCCTTCGGCATGGGCGACCCCGAGCGAGGTCATCGAGGGCGGCGGAGAGTAACCGGGAGAACCTGCTTTGAGCCGTGAATCTGACACTTCGTCCTCTGGGCCCCAGGGGCGCGGTGGCGCCGCGTACCCGTCGGGCACCCCGCCCTACGGCACCCGCGATGTGCCGCCCGGCGCCGCCGGCCAAGACGAGCCCGCCGGGCCGCCCATGCCGGAAGAGCCCAAGACCGAGACCACGATGACGACGCGGATCCGCATCAACATCCCGGGCTCGCGACCCATTCCGCCGGTCATCATGCGCACGCCCGTCGAGGACGGCACGGCCGGGAAGGCTTCCGCCACCCCGGACCCCGCCGGTCCCGGCGCGCCCTCGGCCGCCGGATCCGACCGGGGGGCCGAGCCGCCCAGGACCAAGCCCAGCCTGCCCCGCCGCCCGGAGCCGTCCGCGACGCCGCCGGCCGCGGCGGAGGCGGACCGCGGGGATGGGAAGGGCGAGAAGACCAGCGACTGGTTCGCCCCGCGCAAGTCGGCCCCGGCCGCCCCCGCCGCGGCTCCCGCGCCGGGTCTGCCCCGCCGTCAGGTGGGTCAGAGCGCCCCGCCGCCGGTGACCCCGCAGCCGCCCGCCGCGGGTGGCGGCGCGCCGTGGGTCCGCGACACCTCGGCCGGCTCCGGGCAGCCGCCCGCCCCGGGCCAGGGCTCCACGACGGGCTCCGCTCCGTGGCAGGGCGCCGCCCCCGCCGCGTCCGGTGGTGCGCCGTGGGTCCGTGACACGTCGGGCACCGCCGCCCCGGCCGGTGCCGCCCCCTGGCAGGACGGGCAGAACTCCGCCGCGCCGTGGCCCGGCGAGTCCTCCGTCACGGGTGCCATGGCGCAGCCGACCGTCCCCGGGCAGAATGCCGCCGGCGCCCCGCCGTGGGCCGAGCCCGAGACCACCCAGCAGTTCCAGGCGCCGAGCCTCGACGACCCGTTCGTGTACCCCCAGGGCAGCACGGCCGCGGGCGCGTTCGCGCCGGGTCGTACGGACACCCCGCGTGAGGGCTTCCCGGCCATACAGACGCCGCCCCCCGTCGGCGGTGCCCCGCGGCCGCCCCAGGGCAAGCAGCAGGGCCAGGGCCGGCCGGGTCAGACCCAGCCGGGCCAGCAGGGCCAGCAGGCAACGTCCGGCAAGCAGTCCAAGAAGCGCAAGGCCAAGGTGCCCGCGCCCACGCCTCCCGTCGGCCAGATGCCCGGCGAGACGCTGGTGAGCGGCGTGCCCCCGGTGTCGCCCGGTGGCACGGTCCCCAAGCCCGTCGACAGCGGCGCGCCCCGTGTGCCGGTGCCGAAGCCCAAGCCGGGCGTTCCGGCGCCGAAGCCGGCCGCGCCCGCGGCCAAGAGCGCGCCCAAGGCCGCGGCGAAGAGCGCCCCCAAGAAGAAGGGCCGTTCCAAGCTCGTCCTGCTGGGCGGCGGTCTGGTCGCGCTGGTCGGTGTCGCGTACGGCGCCGGGCTGCTGCTCGACCACGCGGACGTGCCGAACGGCACCACCGTGCTCGGCGTGGACATCGGCGGCACCTCGAAGGAGGAGGCCGTCAAGAAGCTCGACTCCGCCCTCGGCGAGCGGGCGACCGCGCCCCTGTCGGTGTCCATCGCGGGCAAGGAGGCGCAGCTCAAGCCGTCCGTGGCGGGCCTGTCCATCGACACCCAGGCCACGGTGCGGGCCGCGGCCGGCCGGGACTACAACCCGGTCACCGTCCTCGGTTCGCTGATCGGCGGCAGCCGCAAGGCCGATCCCGTGCTGAACGTGGACGAGGAGAAGGTCGCCGCCGCGCTCAAGACGCTGGCCGGTGAGAGCGGCGCGGCCAAGGACGGCACGATCAAGTTCGAGCCGGGCAAGGCCGTCCCCGTCTACGGCAAGCCGTACCAGGGCCTGGACAACGCCAAGGCGGTCAAGGCCGTCTCGGACGCCTACCGCGAGCGCGCGGCCGGTGGCGCGAGCAAGACCGTCGAGCTGCCGAGCGCACCCCAGACGCCCAAGATCGGAAACGCCGAGGTCGACCGGATGATGGCGGCCTTCGCGAAGCCCGCGATGTCCGGCAAGGTCACGATCCAGGCCGGCCCGGCGCACTCGATCCAGTTCGGTCCGGACCTCTCGCTGCCGAAGATCCTTTCGGTCAAGGAGGTCGACGGGAAGCTCGTCGAGAACTACAACCTGGAGGCGCTGAAGGAGCTGTACGGCAGCCGCTTCAACGGCGTCCTCATCCAGCGGGGCAACGGCACGAAGACCGCCGTCACCCCCCAGGACGTGGTCGGTGCCCTCCGCAAGGCGCTGATCGGCAAGACGCCCGCCGAGCGCGTCGGCGTGATCCCGCTCAACCCGAGCTGATCGCGCGGATCCTCGCAGTCCCGCCAGAGCCCCCGCGCCGTACCCGGCGCGGGGGCTCGCGCATGCCCGGCGGCACCCATGACATCTGTCATCCGAGGTTCACGACGGCTGACACTGCCGCCGAGGGGGTCCGGGCGGTGAGGATTGCCGTCATGACCACCACAGGCAATACGTTCACGGGGGACGGGCGCCGCGCCGGCGCTCCCGTGGTCAGTTTTGAGAACGTCAGCAAGAGTTACGGCGATGTGCGCGCGGTCGCCGATCTGGACCTTCAGCTCCACCCGGGCGAGACCGTCGCCCTCCTCGGCCCCAACGGCGCCGGCAAGTCGTCCACCCTCGATCTGCTCCTGGGGCTGCGCAACCCCGACGCGGGCCGCGTCGAGCTGTTCGGCACCACCCCGCAGCAGGCCATCGCGCGCGGCATGGTGGGGGCGATGCTGCAGACCGGCGGCCTCATGGAGGACGTGAAGGTCCGTCAGCTGGTACGGCTCGCGTGCGATCTGCATCCACGGGCGTACCCCGTCGAGCAGGTGATGGAGCACGCGGGCATCACCGAGATCGCCGACCGTATGGTCAACAAGCTGTCCGGCGGCCAGGAGCAGCGGGTGCGGTTCGCGATGGCGACCGCGGGCGCCAGTGACCTCATCGTGCTGGACGAGCCGACGACCGGCATGGACGTCACCTCCCGCCAGGCGTTCTGGAGCGTCATGCGCGAGCAGGCACGCCAGGGCCGCGCGGTGCTGTTCGCCACGCACTATCTGGAGGAGGCCGACGCCATCGCCGACCGCGTCGTCGTGCTGCACCGCGGCCGGGTGCTCGCGGACGGTTCGGCGGCCGAGATCAAGGCGAAGGCCGGGGCCCGGCGGATCGTCTTCGACCTCGAAGGGCACATCTCCGAGGCCGCGCTGCGCGAGCTGCCGTTCCTCGCCGCCCTGGAGATATCGGGCCGCACGGTCCGCATCCAGTCGCACGACGCCGACGCGACCGTGCACGCGGTGTACGGGCTCGGACTCTTCCCGCGCAACCTCGAGGTCGCGGGCCTCGGCCTGGAGCAGGCCTTCATCGCCATCACCGACGCCGCGACCGCCGAGGAGGCGGCAGCATGAACACCCTGATCAAGCTCGAAATCCAGCGCACGCTGCGCAACAAGAAGTTCATGTTCTTCTCGGTGATCTACCCCGCCGCGCTCTATCTGCTGATCGCGGGCGGCGCGAGCAGCACCGAGGTCGTCGGCGACAGCGAGCTGACGCTGCCGCTGCTGATGATGGTCTCCATGGCCTCCTTCGGCGCCATCACCGCCGTCCTCGTCGGCAACAGCGAGAAGATCGCCAAGGAGCGGGAGAAGGGCTGGGTGCGCCAGCTGCGGCTCACCGCCCTGCCGGGCCGCGGCTATGTGCTGTCGAAGATCGCCTCGGCCGCCGTGGTGTCACTGCCGTCGATCGTCTTCGTCTTCGTCATCGCCGCGGCCGTCAAGCACGTGCGGCTGGACGCCTGGCAGTGGCTGGCGCTGACGGGCGCGATCTGGGCGGGCAGCATCGTCTTCGCCGCCCTCGGCGTCGCGGTGGGCTACCTGGCCACGGGGGACGCCGTACGGCCCCTCACGATGATCATCTACTTCGGGCTGTCGATGCTGGGCGGTCTGTGGATGCCGACCGCGGCCTTCCCCGGGTGGCTGCAGGACATCGCCGAGTGGATGCCCACCCACGCCTACGCCGCCCTCGGCCAGGCCATCGAGCTGGGCGGCGCGCCGCACGCCAAGGACGTGGCGATCCTGGTCGGCTATCTGGTGCTGTTCACCGGCGCGGCCACCTGGCTGTACCGCAAGGACACCCACAAGGCGTGAGCGGACAGGCGGTGCCCGACGGGCGGGAGACACTGCGGGGATGACGGAGCGCGAGGACCACGCCGTGGACAGGGGATTCATCCGGATCGGCGAGGCGCCCGAGGACTGGCGGCAGATGCTGGCCAAGGGCTGCTGGACCCTTCTCTACATGCTGTACCTGGCCGTCGTGGTGGGGGACCTGACCGACGGCCACCACACGGGCCCCGCCACGGTGCTGGGCTGGGCGGGGCTGACCGTCTTCGTCGTCGTCTACCTCTCCATGGTCCTCGGCCGGCGACCCCGCGGCCGGCTCTCCCGCCGTCAGCTGACCGCCCTCGCCGGGCTGTACGCGCTGGCCGTGGTGCTGGCGCTGACGCTCGGCTCGGTGTGGCTGGTACTGCTGGTCTACGTCGCCGTCTCGGCCGGTGTCATGCTGCCCATGAAGTGGGCGCTGCGGGTCATCCCGTTCGTCGCCGCCTCCGAGCTGCTGATCGGTCTGGCGGACGGGGCGGGCATCTCGCGACAGCTGACGCTGGTGCTGCCGACGCTGCTGGGCGGGGCGGCGATGATGGGCATCGTCCAGATGGGGCGCACCATGCGCGAGCTGCGCGAGGCCCGCGCCACCGTCGCCCATCTCGCGGCCAACGAGGAGCGGCTGCGGCTCGCCCGTGACCTGCACGACCTGCTGGGGCACTCGCTGTCCCTGATCACGCTCAAGAGCGAGCTGGCCGGGCGGATGCTGCCCGACCGGCCCGGACAGGCCGCCCAGCAGGTCGCGGACATCGAGCGGGTCAGCAGGCAGGCGCTCGTGGACGTCCGGGAGGCCGTGAGCGGCTTCCGCCGTCCGACGCTGGACGCCGAGATCGCGGGCGCCCGCACCGCGCTCGCCGCCGCGGGCGTCGCCGCCGCCGTCGACGGCGCGGGCGGCCATGCCGGTCTGCCGGCGGAGGAGGAGGGCGCGCTGGCGTGGGCGCTGCGCGAGGCCGTGACCAATGTGGTGCGGCACAGCGGCGCGAGCCGCTGCGAGGTGACGATCGAGGAGCGGAGGGACGAGCTGTGCCTGACCGTCACCGACAACGGCCACGGCCCCGCCCGGCCGCACGGCAACGGCCTGACGGGCCTGGCCGAGCGACTGGCGCTGGCGGGCGGCCGGCTGGAGACCGGGCGCGGACCGCGGGGCGGTTTCCGGCTGCGGGCGCGCGTACCCCTCACCCGCCTCCCGGAACCCGGGCCCGCCGAGGCGCACCCCGCGGGGCCGGCCACGGCCCCCGGCGAACGGCCTAACCTGTCGCTGTGAACGATCTCCCCGTGCGCCCCGACGACCACACCACCGGCCCCGTCAGCACCGTCCGGGTGCTCCTCGCCGAGGACCAGTCCATGGTCCGCGAGGCGCTCGCCGCGCTGCTCGGGCTGGAGGGGGACATCGAGGTCGTCACCCAGGTGGCCCGGGGCGACGAGGTGCTGGACGCCGCCCGGGGCACGGCCGTCGACGTGGCGCTCCTGGACATCGAGATGCCGGGGATGACCGGGCTGGAGGCGGCGGCGCTGCTGCGCCGCGAGCTGCCCGGGCTGAAGATCGTGATCCTGACGACGTTCGGGCGGCCGGGGTATCTGCGCCGGGCCATGGAGGCCGGGGCGGACGCCTTCCTGGTCAAGGACGCGCCCGCCGCCCAGCTCGCGGACGCCGTACGACGTGTGCTGCGCGGGGAGCGGGTCATCGACCCGACGCTCGCGGCGGCCGCGCTCGCCGAGGGCGCCAATCCGCTGACCGACCGCGAGCGGGCCGTCCTGCGCGCCTCCGCCGACGGCTCGACCAACGCCGAACTGGCCGCGGCCCTGCATCTTTCCCAGGGCACGGTCCGCAACTACCTCTCCACGGCCATCCAGAAGACCGGCGCCCGCAACCGCGCGGAGGCCGTCCGTATCGCCCGGGACAAGGGCTGGCTCTGACCCCGGTCGACGCGCCTGTCAGTTGAGCATCGCCCGCGCCGCGCGCGCCTGGCCCAGCACAGTACTGGCCGTGCCCGGCTCCACCGCCGCGATCACCTCCGCGTACTCCTCCAGCTCCCGCGCGCCGCGCAGGAAGTCCCCGCGCTCCACGAGCAGCTCGGCGCGCTCGTAGCGCAGCCGGGCGGGGTGGCGGGGGAGCAGCAGGGAGAGTTCGAGGGCCCACAGCTGGACGTCGCTGCGCTCGGGCCGGGCGGCGGCCCAGGCGCGGATGTTGTTCAGCACCCGCAGCACGATGTCCAGCGGCTCCGCGGGGGCGAACATCGACGGTGACAAGGGGGCCCCGGTCGCGCCCGCGACCAGCAGCCCGGCGTCCTCGTCGGACAGCGGCCGGCCACCGTCGAAGGGGTCGACCAGCACCTTCTCCCCGTACGGGTCGCCGAAGCCGACGACGAAGTGGCCGGGCAGCGCCACCCCGTACACCGGCGCGCCCGCCCGCCGCGCCACCTCCAGCCACACCACGGACAGCAGGATCGGCAGGCCGCGGCGGCGCAGCAGCACCTCGTCGAGCAGCGAGGACTCCAGCCTGCGGTAGTCCGCGGCGGAGCCGTGGAAGCCGCAGCGCTCGCCGAGCAGCTGCGCGAGCGCCTCCGCCCACCGCCTCGGTCCGGCCTGGCGGCCGAGCGCCGGCAGCAGGCCGGCGAGCCGGTCCAGCTCTATCTGCGCGGCATCGATCCGGTCCTCCTCGGAGGGGGCCTCCTCCGGCGGGGCCTTCGCCCCGGACCGGGACCCGGCGTGCGCTTCGGCGGCGACCAGCAGACAGAGCAGGGCGAGGTCCGGGCGCACCTCCCGGGCCGCCTCCGTGAACCGCTGCCGTCGGCCAGTCGTCTCGTGCATACGTGCCTCGTACCCGCTCGGGGCGGTGGACGACAAGCCCATCGCCGGTTTCCATGATGCGGCCGCGACCGTGCCTACCGCTGGGGCTCGCGGCGGTAGTGGTAGGTGTGGTGCGTGGTGAAGCCGAGGTCGTCGTAGAGGCCGTGGGCGGCGCCGTTGTCCGTCTCGACCTGGAGGTACGCGGCGGAGGCGCCCTCGGCGAGGGCCCGCTGGGCCAGCCGTGCCATCACCAGGGTGCCCAGCCCCCGCCGACGGTGGGCGGGGCCGACCTCCAGCGCGGCGAACCCCGCCCACCGGCCGTCCACCACACAGCGGCCGATCGCCGCCGGACCGGTCTCGCCCGGCCCGCCCGGTACGGTCGCGAACCAGACCGACGGCCCGCCGGCCAGCACCGCCAACGCGTCGTCGGCGCTCCCGGGGGCCGTCGCGGCCCGCCCGTACGCGCCGAGCCAGGCCTCGGAGGGCTCGCGGGAGAGCAGGACCTCGTCCGTGGCCGTGCGGTCCGCCCGGTCGGCGATCGGCGCCAGTGCGGCGGTGCGCATCACCGCGTGCCGCTCGGCCGTCCAGCCGCGACCGGCGAGCTCGGCGTCAAGCATCGCGTCCGCCGCGGCGTCCCCCGTGGTGACCTGCACCGACGCGGGCAGCGAGCGCTCGGCGTACCACGCGGTGACCCGGTCCACGGCGGCCGGCAGCGGCAGTCCGCAATCGCCGAGGGGCAGCGCCGAGTTGGCCCGGGCGGTGAAGCCGCCCGCCGCCCGCAGGGTCCAGTCGCCCAGCCGCCCGGTCTCCCGCGCGGGCCAGCCCCGCGCCGCGACCTCCTGGAGCTCGCGCGTGCTCGTGGCCGGGCCGCGCCGCCGCGCCGGGGCGTCCGGCACGACCTTCCCCGCGACGAGCGCCGACTCCTTGACCTCGACCGTTTCCCCGTTCCGGCGTGTGATCCGCAACACACCGTGGTCCCAGGACGCGAGCACCCCCACCACGTCGGTGAAGCGCTCCGGTGAACGCTCGCGGTCGTTCAGGAGACGTACAGATACCCTTTTTCCTACATCAGCGGTATTGATCCGGACTTCCAGTCGTCCGCCCGTGGTGAATTCCACAGCTCTCCCCACCCCTCCTGTTCGTCATGTGCCCGGAAACGGAGATACTAGGTGTGGGCATCGACGACGCCGCGCTCCCGCGCGAGATGAGCCCTACCGAGGAGGAACGACAGCGTGACCTACGTCATCGCGCAGCCTTGTGTCGACGTGAAGGACAAGGCGTGCATCGAGGAGTGCCCCGTCGACTGCATCTACGAGGGCTCCCGGTCCTTGTACATCCACCCGGACGAATGCGTCGACTGTGGTGCCTGTGAGCCGGTATGCCCCGTGGAAGCGATCTTCTACGAGGACGACACTCCTGAGGAGTGGAAGGACTACTACAAGGCGAACGTCGAGTTCTTCGACGAGCTCGGTTCGCCCGGTGGTGCCTCCAAGCTCGGCCTGATCGAGCGTGATCACCCCTTCATCGCGGCGCTGCCGCCGCAGGCCGAGGGCGAGCACTGATCGCCCCGCCAGCGCCGCCGCGGCCCCGTACGGCACTTCCGCCGTACGGGGCCGCGGCGTTTCCACGGCGGACCGCCGACCCAAGACCGACTTCGGACTGACGTAAGAGAGAGAATCGTGGGCGCAGTCTCCTCCCGCCTCCCCGCCTTCCCCTGGGACCGGCTCGAGCCCTACAAGGCCGCCGCCGCGGCCCACCCGGACGGCATCGTGGACCTGTCGGTGGGCACCCCCGTCGACCCCGTCCCGGAGCTGATCCAGCGGGCGCTGACCGACGCGGCGGACAGCCCCGGCTACCCCACCGTGTGGGGGACGCCCGCGCTGCGCGCGGCCCTGACCGGCTGGGCGGCGAGCCGCCTGGGCGCCGAGGGACTGGCCGAGACCAATGTGCTGCCCGTCGTCGGCTCCAAGGAGCTGGTGGCCTGGCTGCCGACCCAGCTCGGCCTCACCGCCGGCGACAAGGTCGGCTACCCGCGGCTCGCCTACCCGACGTACGAGGTCGGCGCGCGGCTCGCGGGCGCCGAGCCCGTCGTCTACGACGACCCGACGGAGCTCGACCCCACCGGCCTCAAGCTGCTCTGGCTGAACTCCCCGTCCAACCCGACGGGCCGCGTCCTGTCGGCGGACGAGCTGCGGCGCACGGTCGCCTGGGCGCGCGAGCACGGCGTGCTGCTCTTCAGCGACGAGTGCTACCTGGAGCTGGGCTGGGAGGCCGACCCGGTCTCCGTGCTGCACCCGGAGGTCTGCGGCGGCTCCTACGAGGGCATCGTCGCCGTCCACTCCCTCTCCAAGCGCTCGAACCTGGCGGGCTACCGCGCGGCGTTCCTCGCCGGTGACGCGGCCGTCCTCGGCGAGCTGCTCCAGATCCGCAAGCACGGCGGCATGATGGTCGCCGCCCCCGTCCAGGCCGCCACCGTCGCCGCCCTCGGCGACACCACGCACGTCACCGAGCAGCGCGAGCGCTACGCCCGCCGCCGGGCCGCCCTGCGCGCGGCCTTCGAGGGCGCGGGCTTCCGGATCGAGCACAGCGAGGCGTCGCTGTACCTGTGGGCCACGCGCGACGAGCCGTGCTGGGACACCGTCGGCGAGCTCTCCAAGCGCGGCATCCTTGTCGCCCCCGGTGACTTCTACGGCACGGCGGGCGAGCGCTTCGTGCGGATCGCCTTCACCGCGACCGACGAGCGGGTCGCGGCGGCGGTCAGCCGGCTCGCGCAATAGCCGCGGCGGCAGACACGCGAAAGGGCCCGGGAGGTGACTCCCGGGCCCTCTCGCGTGAGCGGCGCGCTGCTGGATCAGCCGCCGAGCGGGGTGCTGGGCAGCCCGCCCTTGGTCGCGGTGTTGGCGGTCTCACCCACGACCTTGCCGGCGGAGGAGCCGACCTGGCCCGCGGCCTTCTGGACGACCGGGGTGGCCTCCTTGCCGACCTTGCCGACGGTCTTGGTGGCGGCGGGTACGCCCTCGACGGCCTTGCCCCCGAGGTTCGTCGCCGTGCCACCGGCCTGGTCGGTGACCGCGCTCACGTTGTTGGTCACGTTCGCGGTGTCCAGGGCGCTCAGGGGGGCCTGGGTCACGTCCGCGGCGCTCGCGGCGCCGGCCGCGCCGACGGCGCCGGCGGCACCCGCTGCGACGAGGAGTGCCGCCTGGGCGATCCGACGCGTGAGGGGGAGGGACATGTTGCTCCTTTGACGGAGTGGAGGAGGTTTGCTGTCCGGCTTGCTGGCTGGCGAGCGGACGCAGTGACTACCGCGCGAATCCCTTGAAGGTTGCGGTGCCCCAGGGTAAAGAGTTCGTAATGCGTCGCATTATCAGCTCTGTGAAAACCCGGGCAAACGTGACGGCCCGCGATGCGGTGCGGAAGGCTTACAAGCCTTTAGTCACAAGGGATTCGGGTAAATCCCGCCGCCCTCCCGGGCATGCGGTGAGCACGGCATTCGCGTACGCCGGGCATCCCCCGGAAGAGGGTGTGATCGCACTACTGATCGGTGGTGATCCGGACGGTGGGAGTCGTATCCGCACCGGATTCCCCGGCGTGCCCCGCGTTCTTCCGCCAGCCCGCGGCGGAATCCTCCGCCGTCCATACCCGGCCGTCGAAGGAGACGCGTTCGATGCGCAGTTCGGCGGCGTGCGCCACCGCCCACGACGCCAACGCCCAGCCGCGCCGCGGCAGATCGTCCTCCGTCGACGCCGCCCGCAGCGGGACCGTCACCGTGCGGGCGCCCGCGGCACCCTTGGCGCCGCCGCCGGCCCCGGCGCCCACGACCGGGCGCACCAGCGCGCCGAACTCGCGTGTCAGCTTCGCCTGTACCGCCGAGGGGTCGCCCGGCTTTCCGTCACCGGGGCTCCTCGCGCAGCTGAACGCGCCCGCCGTGCGGCCGGTGAGCGCCGAGGCGAGCAGCGCCGCGCGCGGCTCGTGCTTGGCGTACGCCTGCGGGAATCCGCTGCGCTGCACCTTCTGCGCGGCCACCGTGAGCGGCAGCCGCGAGTAGCCCGGCACCTCGACCAGATGAGCGTAGAACTTCCCCGACGCGTACACCGGATCGGTGATCTGCCGTGCGGTGCCCCAGCCCTGGGTGGGCCGCTGCTGGAACAGCCCCAGCGAATCGCGGTCGCCGTGGTGGATGTTGCGCAGCCCCGACTCCTGCATGGCCGTCGCGAGCGCGATCGTCACCGCCCGCTCCGGCAGTACGCGGGAGGTGCCCACGGCGGAGATCGTCGCGGCGTTGACCGCCTGTTCGGGGTCGAGCGAATACTCCTCGCCGTGATCCCGGACGACGCACCGGGGCGCACCCGGCCCGGCTGTCACGAAATGTGCCACCAGATACCCGATCAATGCCAGCAGCACGGCACAGGCGGCCACGGTACGCAGCAGTCGGCCACGGCGGGCGAGGGAGATCCGGGACATGCGGGCCACGTTACTGGAGAGACATAAGAATCGATTGAGCCGGACCGTGCCTTTCCCGGTCCCATGCCTTTCGAGCTCCTTTCCCGAAGTGCCCGAAATCGCCCCGGGACTCCTCGAACACGACCGCGAGAGTTAGAGTCGCGGCATGGACCATGCCGCACTTGACCTGTCCCTCGACGCGAGCACCCTGACCGCTCGGCTCGTCGACTTCCCGTCGGTGAGCGGTGACGAGAAAGCCCTCGCCGACGCCGTCGAACAAGCGCTGCGCACCCTGCCCCACCTCACGGTCGACCGGTACGGCAACAACGTCGTGGCCCGTACGAACCTGGGCCGCGCCGAGCGCGTCGTGCTGGCCGGCCACCTGGACACCGTCCCCATCGCCGACAACGTCCCCTCCCGGCTGGACGACGACGGCTATCTGTGGGGCTGCGGCACCAGCGACATGAAGTCCGGCGTCGCCGTGCAGCTGCGCATCGCCGCGACGGTGCCCGAGCCGAACCGCGATCTGACCTTCGTCTTCTACGACAACGAAGAGGTCGCCGCCCACCTCAACGGCCTCGGCCACGTCGCCGAGGCGCACCCCGACTGGCTCGCCGGGGACTTCGCCGTACTGCTGGAACCCTCCAGCGGCCAGGTCGAGGGCGGCTGCCAGGGCACCCTGCGGGTGCTGCTGCGCACCCAGGGCGAGCGGGCCCACTCGGCGCGCTCCTGGATGGGCAGCAACGCCATCCACGCGGCGGCGCCGATCCTCGCCCGGCTGGCGGCCTACGAGCCGCGGCGCCCGGTGATCGACGGACTGGAGTACCGGGAGGGGCTCAACGCCGTCCGTATCGAGGGCGGCGTGGCGGGCAACGTCATCCCCGACGTCTGCACCGTCGCCGTCAACTTCCGTTACGCGCCCGACCGCAGCGAGGCCGAGGCGCTCGACTACGTCCGTGAGTTCTTCGCGGACTGCGGGGTGGCGGAGCTGGTGGTGGACGACCACTCGGCCGCCGCGCTGCCCGGGCTGTCCCACCCGGCCGCCGTCGCCTTCATGGCGGCCGTCGGCGGGACGGCGAAGCCCAAGTTCGGCTGGACGGACGTCTCGCGCTTCAGCGCCCTCGGGGTGCCCGCGGTGAACTACGGCCCCGGCGACCCGCTGCTCGCGCACAAGCGCGACGAGCGGGTGCTGGCCTCCCTCGTCGACGACTGCGCGGAGCGGCTGCGTGCCTGGCTGACGAGCTGACGGCCCCTCGGGCCCCCGCCGGTCCGTCAGCTCCCTCCGCAATCGCGAATTCCGCTGCGCGCCCCGCGCGGGGGCCTAGGCTGATCGGAAGATCCTTCCCCCGCTTCCGGCGGGGAGGCCCCATGCGGAGGGAGCACGGTATGGACAGTCCCGACGGCAGGCGCGCGCAGCGGGAACAGCGCCGGGGGCCGGTCACACGCCGGCACGGTCAGATGCAGCAGGGGACCACCGACCAGCACCTGCTGGACACGAGAGGCACCGCGGACTGGGTGCACGAGGACCCCTTCCGGGTCATGCGCATCCAGTCCGAGTTCGTCGAGGGCTTCGGCGCCCTCGCCGAACTGCCACCCGCCATCAGCGTGTTCGGCTCGGCCCGTACGCCCCGTGACTCCTCGGAGTACGAGGCCGGGGTGGCGATCGGGCGCGGGCTGGTCGAGGCGGGCTTCGCGGTGATCACGGGCGGTGGGCCCGGGGCGATGGAAGCGGCGAACAAGGGCGCGACGGAGGCGGGCGGCGTCTCGGTCGGCCTCGGCATCGAGCTGCCCTTCGAGCAGGGGCTCAACCCCTATGTGAACCTCGGCGTGGACTTCCGCTACTTCTTCGTCCGCAAGACGATGTTCGTGAAGTACGCGAGCGGGTTCGTCGTCCTGCCCGGCGGGCTCGGCACCCTCGACGAGCTGTTCGAGGCGCTGACCCTCGTCCAGACGAAGAAGGTCACGCGCTTCCCGATCGTGCTCTTCGGCACCGCGTACTGGCAGGGCCTGGTCGACTGGCTGCGCGGCACGCTGATCGCGCAGGGCAAGGCGGGGGCGCACGACCTCCAGCTCTTCCACCTCACGGATGACGTCGACGAGGCGATCGGCCTGGTGACGAAGGAAGCGGGGACGTAACGGGGGTCCTCGGGCGCCGGACGGGCCGCCTTCCGGCCCGTCCGGCGCCCGATGCGCGCTAGGCGAGTCCCCGCCTGGCCACCGCAGGTGCGCGGTAACCGGCGATGGAGGCCACCATGTCCAGCACCTGCTTGGTTTCCGCGACCTCGTGCACGCGGTAGACCTGGGCTCCCAGCCACGCCGAGACCGCCGTCGTCGCGAGGGTGCCCAGCACCCGCTCCTTCACCGGCTTGTCGAGCGTCTCGCCCACGAAGTCCTTGTTCGACAGCGAGACGAGCACCGGCCAGCCGGTCTCCGTCATCTCGCCGAGCCGACGGGTCGCCTCCAGCGAGTGCCGGGTGTTCTTCCCGAAGTCGTGGCCCGGGTCGATCATGATGCCGTCGCGGCGGACCCCGAGCCCGACGGCCCGCTCGGCCAGCCCGAGGGTCACCCGCAGGATGTCGGCCATCACGTCGTCGTACTCCGTCCGGTGCGGCCGGGTGCGCGGCTCGACACCGCCCGCGTGCGTGCACACGAGCCCCGCGCCGTACCGGGCGGCGACCTCGGCGAGCTTGGGGTCGACCCCGCCCCACGCGTCGTTGAGCACGTCCGCGCCGGCCTCGCAGACCGCTTCGCCGACGTCGTGCCGCCAGGTGTCCACGCTGATCACCACGTCCGGGTGGCGCCTGCGCACCTCGGCCACGAAGCCGACCGTGCGGCGCGCCTCCTCCTCGGCGGTCACCTCCTCGCCGGGACCGGCCTTCACACCGCCGATGTCGATGATGGCGGCACCTTCCGACACCGCCTGCTCGACCCGGTCCAGCGCGGGCTCGTCGTGGAAGGTGGCGCCCTGGTCGTAGAAGGAGTCCGGCGTCCGGTTCACGATCGCCATGATCACCGGTTCACGCTCGTCGAACTCGCGTCGTCCCAGCCGCAGCATTTTCCGTACTCCCTCTCCGTGGTCCGCCAGCGACCATAACCGTCAGTGGGGCATGGCACGATCGTGGAGCACGGTTTGGCTTGCGGAATACCGACGCACCGCGTGACGGGCGCACCTCGGGGAGATGGTCGTGTTCTGGTTCTTTCTCATCACGCTGCTCGTGGTGGTGGGCGCGGTGACGCTCGCCGTCGGCGGCGGCAGCGGCGGTGCCCTGGCCGACGCGGCTCCCGACCGGATCGGCCCGCAGCTGCCCGCCGAGCGCCCGTTGGGCCGGGCCGACGTCGACGCGCTGCGGCTGCCGGTCGCCCTGCGCGGCTACCGCATGGTCGAGACCGACGACGCCCTGGACCGGCTCGCCGCCGAGCTGGCCGAGCGCGACGCCCGGATCGCCGAGCTGGAAGCGGCGCTCGCCGGGGCGCAGGCGTCGGCCATGAGCGGGCCGGGGCTGCTCAAGGGCGACTCCGGTCACCCGGCTCGGGCCGGGCAGGGTGAAGGCCGTGGCCAGGAGTCGGATCAGTACGACCCCGACGGGCGTGCCGACGGGCGTGCCGACGGGGACGCGACGGCGGACGGCCGGGACGGGGGATCGGGATCATGAGCGTGGGTGCGGTCGCAGGTCCGGACGGGCTGGCGCGCTGTCCGTGGGGCCTGGAGGCGGAGTCCATGGCGGACTACCGCGTCTATCACGACACCGAGTGGGGCCTCCCGGTGCGCGGTGACGACGCGCTGTACGAGCGGATGTGCCTGGAGGCGTTCCAGTCCGGGCTGTCGTGGCTGACGATCCTGCGCCGCCGGGAGGGCTTCCGGGCGGCCTTCGCCGGCTTCTCCATCCCCGCGGTGGCGGCCTTCACGGACGCGGACGCCGAGCGGCTGCTGGCCGACCCGGGCATCATCCGCAACCGCGCGAAGATCGCGGCCGCGATCGGCAACGCCAAGGTCGCGGCGCAGTGGGAGCCCGGTGAGCTGGACGCGCTCATCTGGTCCTACGCCCCCGGGCCCGACCGGCCCGTCCCGCGCACGTGGGCCGATGTGCCCGCGACGACCCCCGAGTCCACGGCGCTGGCCAAGGAGCTCAAGAAGCGCGGCTTCCGCTTCATCGGCCCCACGACCGCGTACGCCTTGATGCAGGCCTGCGGCCTGGTCGACGACCACCTCGCGGACTGCCACGCCAGGCGGCTGCCGCCGCGGGGGTCTGCGACAGCCTGATGTGTCCGGCGCCCGGCCGGCGGGCGCCCTGCGGGCGCGTCCTCAATCGCCGGACGGGCTTGTTGTGGCTGAGCTCAGCCACAACAAGCCCGTCCGGCGATTGAGGACACAGCGCAGCAGCCCGCCCGGCGGCGCCTGGCGTCAGCGCCCCACGTACTTCGGCTTCTCCTTCTTCAGGAAGGCGTCCACCGCGATCCGGTGGTCGTCGGAGGCGCCCGCCTTGGCCTGGAGCTCGTTCTCCTTGTCCAGTGCCTCGGTCAGCGAGTGGCCCGCGGCGAAGTCCAGGGACGCCTTGATCGCCGCGTAGGCGAAGGTCGGGCCGTCCGCCAGCCGGCGGGCCACGGCGCTCGCCTCGGCGGCCAGCTCCGCGGCCGGGACGACCTTGTTCGCGATGCCCAGCTCCTGCGCCTCCTGGGCGCTGACATTGCGCGGGAAGAGCAGCAGATCGGCGGCGCGGCTGTGGCCGATGAGGCGGGGGAGGGTCCAGGAGACGCCCGAGTCGGCGGTGAGCGCCACCCCGGCGAAAGAGGTGTTGAAGCCCGCGGTGTCCGCGACCACGCGGTAGTCCGCCGCGAAGGCGAAGCCCGCGCCCGCGCCCGCCGCGACCCCGTTGACCCCGGCGACGACGGGCTTCGGCATGCTCGTGATCGCGGTGACGATCGGGTTGTAGTGCTCCGCGACCGTGCTCATCACCTTCTCGGCGTCGTGGCCGAGCAGCTCGACGTGTTCCTTGAGGTCCTGGCCGACGCAGAAGGCGCGGCCGGTGGCGGTGAGCAGCACGGCCCGTACGGCCGGGTCGCCCGCCGCCTCGCCCAGGGCCCGGAGCAGCGCGACCTTGGTCTCGATGTTCAGCGCGTTCATGGCGTCGGGACGATTCAGTGTGATCGTCGCGAGTCCGTCGTTCACCTGGTACAACACGGTGTCGGCCATGGTGCGGTCCCTCCCTCGGTCGGCTGTGGTCCAGGCTCAGCATGCCGGAGATCATCCGCAGTCGATATGTGACCTGCGTCAAAGAATCGGGACTCTGTGCGGGTGTGGTGGCGGAGCAGTATCGCAGCCGGATCCCCGAATTGGGTGGTTTTGCGCGAGAGCGTTGTCGAAGGGATGCGGACCGATGTTGGTCATCGGGTCGCGCGATGCGGGATAATGGCCTGGAAGCAATGTGTTCGATGCCGGTGATGCGGAGCCCTGCCAGGGACCCGTCGGCTGACGATGAGCTGGTTTCAGGAAGGGGAACGAGCATGGCGGCCATGAAGCCGCGGACGGGCGATGGCCCGCTCGAGGTGACCAAGGAGGGGCGGGGCATCGTCATGCGGGTTCCGCTCGAAGGCGGCGGTCGTCTCGTCGTCGAGCTGACACCGGACGAGGCCGAGGCCCTCGGAGACGCCCTGAAGAAGGTCGTCGGCTGACGCAGGCCCACGATTCTTTTACTGCCCCGGCAGCCGGATCACCGGCACCGGGGCAGTGGCATGTCCGGGGCCTGCCCAGGCCCCCGTCATGCCGCTTTCCCGCCCCGTCGCACCGCTCAGCCGCGCCGCACGGCGCACAGCAGTCCGTCGCCGACCGGCAGCAGGGACGGCAGCAGCACGGTGGACTCGCGTACCGCCCGGAGCAGTTCGCGCAGCCGCTGGACCTCCGCGGGCTGCGCCGCGGAGTCCACGGTGCGGCCGTCGGCGAAGACGCCCTCGAAGCAGACGAGGCCGCCGGGCCGCAGCAGGCGCAACGATTCGGCTAGGTAGTCGAGGCACTCCAGCCGGTCGCCGTCGCAGAAGACCAGGTCGTACCCGCCGTCGGCGAGGCGCGGCAGCACCTCCAGCGCACGGCCGGGGATGAAGCGCGCCCGGTTGCCGGCGAAGCCCGCCGCGCGGAACGCCTGCCGGGCGAACTGCTGGCTCTCGGGGTCGCTGTCCACCGTCGTCAGCACGCCGTCGGGCCGCATGCCGTGCAGGAGGTGGATACCGGAGACCCCGGTGCCGGTGCCGATCTCGGCGACGGCCTTGGCGTCCACCGCCGCGGCGAGCAGGCGCAGCGCGGCGCCGGTGCCGGACGACACCGAGCGAAGACCTGCCTCACGGGCCCGGTCACGGGCCCAGCGCAGCGCCTCGTCCTCGGCGACGAACGCATCGGCGAACGCCCAGCTCGTCTGCCGGTTGCCGGTAATGGCCCTCTCCTGTCCCCGTAGTCGACGCACCCGTGACTGTATCCGCTGACCACGGGAACCCGCAGATGGGACCGGGCGTTGAGAGGAGCAGAGGCAGTTGGCGGACCAAGACCAAAAGCAGGTCAAAAATACTTATCCGGAGCTAACGGGCGGGGTGGATATGGTAGGGGCTCTACTGGAGACCGCCAGAGCCGACAGGGGAGGTGCGGCTGCGGCCGGAGACCGTCGGAGAGCGCTGCGGCGCTTTCGCAGGTCCGCCGTCGAGCCGAAATCCGTGACCAACACTGCTGACAACCCCACCCGCACCGCAGACGCATCCACCGCGACTTTCGCCACCGATGCGGATGCTCAGGCGTGGACCCCTCCCACCTGGGAGGAGATCGTCAGCACTCACAGTGGCCGGGTCTACCGTCTCGCCTACCGCCTGACCGGTAACCAGCACGATGCCGAGGACCTCACGCAGGAGGTCTTCGTCCGTGTCTTCCGATCGCTGTCCACGTACACCCCGGGCACGTTCGAGGGGTGGCTGCACCGCATCACCACCAACCTCTTCCTCGACATGGTCCGGCGCCGTCAGCGCATCCGCTTCGACGCGCTGGGCGACGACGCCGCGGAGCGGCTGCCCAGCCGCGAGCCCTCCCCGCAGCAGCACTTCAACGACACGCACTTCGACGCGGACGTCCAGCAGGCGCTGGACACCCTCGCCCCGGAGTTCCGCGCCGCGGTGGTCCTGTGCGACATTGAAGGACTGTCCTACGAGGAGATCGCCGCGACCCTCGGCGTGAAGCTCGGCACCGTGCGCAGCCGTATCCACCGTGGCCGCTCCCATCTGCGCAAGGCCCTGCAGCACCGCTCGCCCGCCGCCCGGGCCGAGCAGCGCGCGGTGGCGGGTGTGGCTCCCGGCATTCCTTTGGGTAGGGAGGTCGGGATCGCGTGACCGGTTCAGGCGGTCAGTCCCCCGCCGAGCACCATCTCGGCGACCGCCTCGCGGCCCTGGTCGACGGGGAGTTGGGACACGACTCTCGGGAGCGGGTGCTCGCGCACCTGGCGACCTGCTGGACATGTAAAGCGGAAGCCGACGCTCAGCGCCGGCTCAAAAGCGTGTTCGCCCAGGCGGCGCCCCCGCCGCTGTCCGACAGCCTGCTCGCGCGGCTCCAGGGCCTGCCGGCCACCGGGGGCGATGACGGGCCGGACGGACGGCAGGGCCCGGGCGGTCCGGGAAAAGGCGCCTTCGGCGTACGGGCGGAGGAGCTGGCTCTGCTCCCGGGCGTCGACCACCGGCCCCTTGAGCGCGGCTTCCGCACCCACGACGTGGAGCGCGGCAGTGTGCGCGGGCGCCGGTTCGCCTTCGCCGCGGCCGGTGCCGTCTCGCTCGCCGCGTTCGCCCTCGGCGGCTCCCAGCCGCTGGAGACGACCGTGGACAGCCCCCGGGCCCGGGCCGAGAACGCCCGGCGGATCGCGAGCCCGCTCGCCATGGCCCCCGGCCGGGTCCGTGAGGACACCCGCCGGGAGCGGGGGATGGCCGCCGCCTCGCAGGACCGGCCCACCGCGATGAGCGCCCCCGTGGTGCCCACCTCGCTGAGCGTGGCCCTGCTGCGCCCCTCCGGGGCGCCGCTCCTGCCGCCGCTCATCCGCACCACGCTCGCCGTCCCGACGGCCCTCCCGTCCCCGCCCGCGGCGGGCTCGTCCACTTCGCACTGACAACCGAGGCCCACTGCGCACAACCGGGCAGACCTGGTTGAATCCATAGTGGGCCGGGCATGCCTCGGGCGATGCCGCGCGCCCTCAGGCGAACCGTGGGGAGAAGATGGACGAGGGGAAGGCGGGGGCTCCCGGGCCCAAGCCGCAGTGGTGGAGCCGTCCGCGCCGGGCGCAGGCCGACCGGCCGGACGGGGCGGGCGAGCAGCCCGTACCCCCGGGGGCGCAGCAGTACGCGGGTGCCGAGGCGCGGCCCGTGGCGCCGCCCCTGCCGCAGGACGCACCGCGGGAGGCGCACCCCGCGCACCCGGCCGAGCAGACCCCCGCGGACCCGGTGGCCCCGCCCGTCACCCCCGCCCCCGGCCACGACGCCGCCCCGGCCCCCCTGCACGCCCCCGATCCGTACGGGACGCCCCCGTACGGCGGTCCGGGCCCCTGGGCCCCCGCACCGCCCGTCCAGCGCCCGGTGACCCCGGCGCACGGCACCCATCTGCCGCCGGCGGGCGTCACCCCCGCGCACGGCACCCCCTTCCCGGCCGCGGCGCCCCCGGCCGGGCCCCAGCCGGGTCCCTGGCAGTACGACCCCTGGGCAGCCCGGCCGCAGGGCGCGCCGGGTTCCCACCCCGTCGAGGCACCGGCGAAGCGGGCCCGGCGCGGCAGGCTCGTGGCAGGGGCCGCTCTGGTGGCCCTGGCCGCTGGTGGGATCGGCGGCGCGATCGGTGCCCACCTGGAGCGGGACGGCGGCATCGGCGGGAACGTGACGCTGCCGCAGGCGTCAGCGGAGCAGGCGAGCCGCGCCCCCGGCAGCATCGCGGGCATCGCCGCCCGCGCGCTGCCCGGCGTGGTGACGATCCATGTGCGCGGCGGCGAGGACCAGGGCACCGGCACGGGCTTCGTGCTCGACAAGCGGGGCCACATCCTCACCAACAACCACGTCGTGGAGCCCGCCGGGGCCGACGGCTCCATATCCGTGACCTTCAACGGCGGCCAGACCGCCAAGGCCACCGTCGTCGGCCGGGACAGCGGCTACGACCTGGCCGTCATCAAGGTCACCGGGGTCTCCGGGCTGACCCCGCTGCCCCTGGGCAATTCGGACTCCGTGCAGGTCGGTGACTCCGTCGTCGCCATCGGGGCGCCGTTCGACCTCGCGGGCACGGTCACGACCGGCATCATCAGCGCCAAGGAGCGCCCGATCACCGCGGGCGGCGAGAAGCGCGACGGCAGCGACGTCAGCTACGTCGACGCGCTGCAGACCGATGCGCCCATAAATCCGGGTAACTCCGGCGGCCCCCTGATGGATGCCCAGGCCCGCGTGATCGGCATCAACAGCGCCATCCGCTCCGCCGGGAGCGAGGACGGCCCCGGCGGCGGCCAGGGCGGCAGCATCGGCCTGGGCTTCGCCATACCGATCAACCAGGCCAAGCGGGTCGCCGAAGAGCTGATCAACACCGGCAAGGCCACCCACCCGGTCATCGGCGTGACGCTCGACATGGAGTTCACGGGCGACGGCGCGCGGGTGAACACCCAGGGCGCCAAGGGCCCCGCCGTGACACCCGGCGGGCCGGGCGACAAGGCGGGCATCGAGCCCCGGGACGTGATCACCAAGGTCGACGGCGTTCCGGTGCACAGCGGCCAGGAACTGATCGTCAAGATCCGCAGTCATCGCCCGGGCGACCGGCTCGGTCTGACCGTCGAGCGCGGCGGCCGGGAGCGCACCGTGCAACTGACCCTGGGATCGGCGGACGCGGGCTGACAGGCTTTGGCCCGATGTTGGCCCGGCTGTTCCCTCGGCCCGCTCCGGGCCAGGTACCGTGATAGATGGCCTGGCCCGTCGGCCACTGACGCATCAAGGAGCTGCACGTGCTCGACATAGGATTCTTCGAGCTGGTCGCGCTCGCCGTGCTGGCGGTGCTCATCTTCGGCCCGGACAAGCTGCCCAAGGTCATCCAGGACGTGTCCCGGACCCTGCGCAAGATCCGGCAGTTCTCCGAGAGCGCCAAAGAGGACATCCGCTCCGAGCTGGGCCCGGAATTCAAGGACTTCGAGTTCGAGGACCTGAACCCCAAGACCTTCGTCCGCAAGCACGTCCTGGACAAGGACGAGCTGGGGCTGAAGGAGATCCGCAACGGCTTCGACTTCAAGTCGGAGATGGCCGAGGTCACGGACGCCGTGCACGGCCGCGAATCCACCCGGCCGGCCCCTTCCGCGGGCGGCTCGGACACCCCGGACCTGCTGAAGAAGCAGGCCACGCGGGATGTCGGCACACCTCCGCCGTTCGATTCCGACGCCACCTGAGTTCGCGTATGCCGGGCGCCATTGACGGGGGTGGCTATCCTCCCTGTGTTTGGGGTGAAGTCGTCCTTGAGGGGCGTGCTCGCCCGGGCCGGCAGGGCAACAAGGAGGCGCCACGCAGATGGAGACGACGAGTCGGGTAGGGGCCCAGGGGGCCGGTACAACCGATGCGTCCGCCGTGGACACCGCGTCCGCGGTGCAGGAAGCGGCACAGGGCGGGACCGGTACCCGGCGGTCGGTCGACGGCTATCTGATGGCTTCGTTCCCGTGGTACGGCCTGGACGAGGCGTACACGGGGCGGCGCTGGCTGATGCAGGTGGGCGCCGCCGCCGACGGCACGGTGGAACACGGGGCGACGGGCCACGGCGAGGAGCCCTCGCTGCGCGGCGAGCACATCGGCGGCCACGGCTCCCGGCAGCGCTTCGCGGTCGTGGTGACCGTCGCGAGCCGCCCGCTGCGGCGCAGCGCCGACGGTACGGGCGTGCTGGAGGCCACCTCGGTCTCCTCGGCGGCCTGGCTCGCCGGTTCGGGGCTGCTGTCGTGCACGTGGCCCGCGCAGATGGAGCGGGCCCTGCGGCAGGACTGGCTGGACCAGCAGACGGCGCTGGCCTGGGAGCTCGCGGACCATCTGGACGACGCGGCGTGGTCGACGCTGTCGCTCCCGGTGGACGGGGTGCCGACCGAATTCCGCTACCGCGAGTCCGAGTACGGCTGGGTCCTCGCGGGGTCGGCCGAAGGAGGGGTCCACCTGGGCGCGTACGGGCGTGGCATGAGCGCGTACGGCATGGGCTTCTCGGTGATCAAGGAGATCGCCTCCTACGAGCACTGACCGGCATCCGGTCATGGGTAAGGGGCGGCCTCCGAGGGAGACCGCCCCTTACCGTCCGGCTCCGCGGCCGGTCAGAACTTATTGCGCGGGGTGATGCCCAGCGACATGCCCGACAGGCCGCGCTGGCGGCCGCCCAGCTTGCCGGCGATGGCGCGCAGCGCGCTGCCCGCCGGGGACTCCGGGTCGGTCAGGACGACGGGCTTGCCCTCGTCGCCGCCCTCGCGCAGCCGCACGTCGATCGGGATGGAACCCAGCACCGGCACGTTCGCGCCCGTGGTCCGGGTCAGGCCGTCGGCGACCCGCTGACCGCCGCCCGAACCGAAGACGTCGACCATCTCGTCGCAGTGCGGGCAGGGCAGCCCGGACATGTTCTCCACGACGCCGACGATCTTCTGGTGGGTCTGCACGGCGATCGAACCGGCGCGCTCGGCGACCTCGGCGGCGGCCTGCTGAGGGGTCGTCACCACCAGGATCTCGGCGTTCGGCACGAGCTGCGCGACGGAGATCGCGATGTCACCGGTGCCCGGCGGCAGGTCCAGCAGGAGGACGTCGAGGTCGCCCCAGTAGACATCCGCCAGGAACTGCTGGAGCGCACGGTGCAGCATCGGGCCGCGCCACACCACCGGGGCGTTGCCCGGAGTGAACATCCCGATCGAGATGACCTTCACGCCGTTCGCCGACGGCGGCATGATCATGTTCTCGACCTGGGTGGGCTTGCCCTCGGCGCCCAGCATGCGCGGCACCGAGTGGCCGTAGATGTCCGCGTCGACGACGCCGACCTTCAGCCCGTCGGCCGCCATCGCCGCCGCCAGGTTGACCGTCACGGAGGACTTGCCGACGCCGCCCTTGCCGGAGGCGACCGCGTAGACGCGGGTCAGCGAGCCGGGCTGGGCGAAGGGGACCTCGCGCTCGGCCGTGCCGCCGCGCAGCGCGGAGGCCAGCTCCTTGCGCTGCTCGTCGCTCATCACGTCCAGCTCGACGGTGACGCCCGTGACGCCGGCGACGCCCGCGACCGCGTCCCGTACGTTCTTCGTGATCGTCTCGCGCATCGGGCAACCGGACACCGTCAGGTAGACGACCACGGCGACGGTGCCGTCCGCGGCGATCCCGACGGATTTGACCATGCCCAGCTCGGTGATCGGCCGGTGGATCTCGGGGTCGTTCACCGTCGCGAGCGCGGCGCGGATCGCGTCCTCGCTCGGCGCGGAGCCCGGTGCAGTGTCGGTAGCCATACGGTCGATGGTACGGCGCCCGACCAGGGCCGCGGAAAGGGCTGTCAGCGGTCGCGTTCCTCACTCTCTTCCGGGAATATCCGCCGCTGTTCCAGTTCCTTCACCAGCTCCTGGAACTCCGAGCGGATCCAGTCCCGTGTGGCGACCTCGCCGAGCCCCATCCGCAGCGCCGCGATCTCCCGCGTGAGGTACTCGGTGTCCGCGATGGACCGCTCGTTCTGCTTGCGGTCCTGCTCCAGATTGACCCGGTCCCGGTCGTCCTGCCGGTTCTGCGCCAGCAGGATCAGCGGCGCCGCGTACGAGGCCTGGAGCGAGAGCATCAGGGTCAGGAAGATGAACGGGTACGTGTCCCACCGCAGATGAGCGGGCGCGGACGTGTTCCACACCACCCACAGGATGATGACGATCGTCATCCACACGATGAAGCGGCCCGTGCCCAGGAACCGGGCGATCCGCTCCGAGGCGTGGCCGAAGGCCTCCGGGTCGTACGTCGGCAGCCAGCTGCGCCGCTTGAGGCGGGGCTGGTCCAGCCGCACCCGCTGCGGGGCGGCGGACTGCGCCTTGGCCCGCTCCTTGGCCCGGTCCTTGGACTCGCCGCGCTCCCCGCGCGGGGTGAGCCCGAAGTCGCGGCCGCGGTCAGTGCCCATCGACGCTCTCCCGCAGATCGCTCATGTCCAGCGCGCCGTGGTGCAGCTCGGTCTCCCGCCAGTCCTCGGGCAGCAGATGGTCCAGGACGTCGTCGACGGTCACCGCGCCCAGCAGCGAGCCGCTCTCGTCCACGACGGGCGCGGCGACCATGTTGTAGGTCGCCAGATAGCTGGTGACGGCCGGCAGCGGGGTGCCCGGCGGCAACGGCCGCAGATCCGTGTCGGCGATCGAGCCGACGAGCGTGAAGGGCGGGTCGCGCAGCAGCCGCTGGAAGTGCACGGTGCCCAGATACTTGCCCGTCGGCGTCTCGTCCGGCGGCCGGCAGACGTAGACCTGCGCGGCGAGCGCGGGGGACAGATCGGGGTTGCGCACCCGGGCCAGCGCGTCGGCGACGGTGGCGTCCGGGCGCAGCACGATCGGTTCGGTGGTCATCAGCCCGCCGGCCGTCCGCTCCTCGTACGCCAGCAGCCGCCGTACGTCGGCGGCGTCGCCCGGCTGCATCAGCGTCAGCAGCCGCTCCATCTCCTCCTCGGGCAGCTCCGAGAGCAGGTCGGCCGCGTCGTCCGGGTCCATCGCCTCCAGGACGTCGGCGGCGCGCTCCTCCTTCAGCTTGCCGAGGATCTCGATCTGGTCGTCCTCCGGCAGCTCCTCCAGCACGTCCGCCAGCCGGTCGTCGTCCAGCGCCGCCGCCACCTCCGAGCGCCGCTTGGGCGACAGATGGTGCAGCACATTGGCCAGGTCGGCCGGGCGCAGCCGTTCGAAGGTCGCCAGGAGGTTCTCCGCGCCCTGCCCCTGCTCCTCCATGGAGAAGCCCGTCACGGCCGACCACTCGACCGTCAGCGTCTCGCCCTTGCGGCGCAACGCCCCGCCCTTGCCGCGCCGCACGAAAACCTTGTCGATCTCCCAGTCACGGCGGGCCGGCAGCTGGGTGATCGACACATCGAGGACCGTGACCTCGGCGTCCTTCGGATCCGCGTCGGCCAGCCGCACCCGCCGGTCCAGCAGCTCGCCGAGGATCAGCCGCTCGGTCGGCCGCTGCTCGAAGCGCCGCATGTTGACCACGCCCGTGGTGATGACCTGGCCGGACTCCACCCCGGTCACCCGGGTCATGGGCAGAAAGATCCGGCGCCGGCTGACGACCTCCACGACCAGCCCGAGGACCCGCGGCGGGCGGCCACCGACCCGCAGCATCGCCACCAGGTCGCGCACCCGGCCCACCTGGTCGCCGTTCGGATCGAACACGGCCACGCCCGAGAGGTGCGAGACGAAGACCCGGGGGGCGCCTGCTGCCATGCCGCGAACCTCCTGACCCCTGGCCGTTCCCCGGCCGGTCACCGGCCGATCTGCGATTCAGGCTAACGTGACCGGCTGCGCCCCGCCGCGAGGGTGCGCCCGTACGGTCTCCCCGCGTACGCTCCGGGCGGCGCGGGTACGCTGCCGTACTCCCATCGGTAACAGGAGGCAGGAGCCAAGGTGCGAACCCGGAACGCGGCCCTCGTAGGGGCAGTGTGCGCCGCCCTGGCCGCGACGCTCACGGCCTGCGGCGGCAGCACCCCCGAGGACCCCGACAAGGGGACCAACGGTGTCGGCAAGCTCGAAGCCACGGTGATCCAGACCAAGGCCCGCGCGGCCGCCCGCAGCGCCGCCGCGGTCCACCTCTCCGGCAACGTCGTCAGCCAGGGCCGCACGTACAAGCTCGACATGCGGCTGAAGAAGGACGGCGGCATGGGCCGGGTCTCCTCCAACGGCAGCACCTTCGAGCTGCTACGCGTCGGCGACGCCCTGTTCCTGAAGGCGAACAAGGCGTTCTGGTCGCACGACGCCGTCCCGGGCCAGGGCGCGGCGGGCACCCCGGGTGCCGCCACCGGGAAGCCGGCCGCCAAGGGCGACGCCGCGGCCGCGGCCGACAAGCTCGACGACAAGTACGTGAAGGTCCCGACCGGCGACCCCTCCTACCAGCAGTTCAAGGGCTTCACCGACAAGGACGTGCTCCTCGACGGCCTCCTCGGACTGCACGGCAAGCTCGCCCGCGGCGAGCACGGCACCGTCGGCGGCGTCCGGACGATCCGCATCAGCGGCGGCGCGGGCAACGGCGGCCAGCTCGACGTCTCGCTCAACGGCACTCCCTACCCGCTGCGCGTGCAGCGCGCGGGTGGCGGAGGCCAGCTGGAACTGGGCGGCTGGGGCCAGGACTTCGCGCTGGCCGTGCCGGAGAAGAAGCAGATGGTCGACTACGGGAAGCAGATCCCGCGGACCGGCTAACGCCGCTTCTTCCGCCCCAGGCCCTTGCGCAGCAGCCTCGGCAGCGCCGCGGGCATCGGCTGCCGGGTCGTGGCGGACGTCGGCAGCGGCCTGGCGGCCAGCGAACCGTCGGGCAGCTCACCGGTCGCCCCGTTCGGCTCGATCCGCAGCACCCGGCAGTCGCGGGCCCACCGCTCCTCGATCGTCTCGGCGTCCGGCGCGTTGAGCCGCTTGCCCTTCAGCTCGCCCACGGCCCCCTCCCACGCCTCGCCCCGGGGCTCCAGCACGGTGACCCGGCCGACCCACATGACGAGCCGCCCGCCCTTGTCCTTGCTGCGCACGGTCACGGTCGCCACCCCGCCGTCCTCGAGCGCGAGCCCCTCCAACGGCTGCTCCCCGGGCCCGCCCACGAGATGCACGGCACCCTCGTGCCACACATGCCACAGCGCACGGCTGGGGCCGGTGGGCCCTTCCACCCAGATGAGACCGGACTTCTTGGTGGCCTCTTCGATCAGGGCCTGCGTCAGCGTCATGCGATTACCTTAAGCGGCGGGCATACCGGTCCACTGGCGTGATGGCGTGCCGGGTAACCGATCCTCCCCCAGGGGCGGAGGCGCCGCAGGCTCACCGGCCTGAGGGCTCGGGACGCGCAGGTGGGGTGCGGGGCGTAAAGCGAAGCAGCCCCGCGACCCACCGGAGCGGGACGGGCCCGACCCACGATGAACGCCCGGCGGCGCCGACGGCCCGAACCCCCACAGCCCGCCGCAGGCGAAACAGCGCTGCACCGGGCCGACGGCCTAAGCCCACCAGGCCCGCTGTAGGGCACAGCGCAGCGCATACGCTGGGAAGCGTGAGAGCAGCCCGTGCCCGTCGTGGCGACCCGTCCCCCGCGATATCCACCGATCCGCAGGGGCCCGAAGGGCAAGGCATGCGACCCGGGATGCGTACCGATCTGGTGCTGCTCGCGACAGCCATCGCCGGTGTCTCGCTCTCCGCCCCACTCATCGCCGCCACCGCGGCCCCCGCGCTCGCCATCGCGTTCTGGCGCAACGCCATGGCCGTCGGCGCGCTCACCCCCTTCGCCCTGTTCCGGCACCGCGCGGAGCTGTTCGGCATGGGCCGTCGCGCGCTGCTGCTGGCCGTCGCCGCGGGGGCGCTGCTCGCCGTGCACTTCGCGGTGTGGCTGCCGAGCCTGCACATGACCTCGGTCGCCTCCTCGACCGCGCTGGTCACCACCACCCCGATCTGGACGACGCTCCTGCTGCGCCTGCGCGGCCACCGCCCGCCCGCGCTCGTCTGGGCGGGCACCGCCCTCGCCTTCCTCGGCGTCGTGATCCTCACGGGCGTGGACCTGTCCCTCTCCCCGCGCGCCCTCGCCGGGGACGCCCTGGCCCTCGCGGGCGGCATGGCGGCGGCGGGGTACGTGCTGCTGGGAGCGGAGGTGCGGCGGACGGTGGGCACCCTCGCGTACACCTACGTCTGCTACGCCACGACGACCGTGCTGCTGCTCGTCACCTGTCTCGTCTCGGGCTCCGCCCTGGGCGGCTACAGCGGCGGGACGTGGCTCAAGCTGGCCGTGCTGACCGTCTGCGCCCAACTGCTCGGGCACTCCCTCATCAACCGGGTCGTCAAGGGCCTCGGCCCGTCCGTCACCTCGACGGCGATCCTGTTGGAGACACCGGGCGCGGCCCTGATCGCGGCCGTCTGGCTGGGCCAGCTGCCGTCCGCCGCGGCCTACCCGGCGCTCGCGGTGATCATGGCGGGCCTGGCCCTGGTGATCATGGCTGACCGCACCCGGAAGCCGCAGGTCGAAACGGGTGTCTGACGGGCGGGGTCTTCAACGGCCTTGTGAGGGCCCCGCCCCTACAGCCACCCGTTCCTCTTGCTGTGTTTTCCCGGGGGCAACCCCCGGGCCCCCGGCCGGTTCCGCTGTCGCCCCCCGCCTCTACAGCCACCCGTTCCGCTTGAACCCCCGGTGGATCGCCACACAGATCGTGACCGTGACGACCATGACCGTCGGGTAGCCGTACTTCCACTTCAGCTCCGGCATGTGGTCGAAGTTCATGCCGTAGATCCCCGCGATCATCGTCGGCACGGCGAAGATCGCCGCCCACGAGGTGATCTTGCGCATGTCCTCGTTCTGCGCGACCGACGCCTGCGCGAGGTTGGCCTGGAGGATCGAGTTGAGCAGGTCGTCGAAGGAGACCACCTGCTCGTGCACGCGCGCGAGGTGGTCCGCGACGTCGCGGAAGTACTTCTGGATGTCCGGGTCCACCAGCCGCATCGGCCGCTCGCTCAGCAGCTGCATGGGCCGCATCAACGGGGTGACGGCTCGCTTGAACTCCAGCACCTCACGCTTGAGCTGGTAGATCCGGCCCGCGTCGCCGCCGCGCGAAGTGCCCTTGCTGGGCGCGGAGAAGACATCGATCTCCACCTCGTCGATGTCGTCCTGCACCGCGTCGGCGACCGCGATGTAGCCGTCGACCACCTGGTCGGCGATCGCGTGCAGAACGGCCGAGGGGCCCTTGCCGAGCAGCACCGGGTCGTCCTGGAGGCGGTGGCGCAGCGCGCGCAGCGAACCCTGGCCGCCGTGCCGGACCGTGATGATGAAGTCCCGGCCGGTGAAGCACATCACCTCGCCGGTCTCCACCACCTCACTGGTGGCGGTGAGTTCGGCGTGCTCGACGTAGTGGATGGTCTTGAAGACGGTGAAGAGGGTGTCGTCGTAGCGCTCCAGCTTCGGCCGCTGGTGGGCGTGGATCGCGTCCTCCACGGCGAGCGGGTGGAGCCCGAACTCCCGGGCGATACCGGAGAACTCACGCTCGGTCGGCTCATGCAGCCCGATCCACGCGAAGCCGCCGTCGGCCCGTACGCGCCGCATGGCCTCCGCCGGGCTGATGTGGGCGCTCGCCCGCTTGCCGTCGCGGTAGACGGCGCAGTCGACCACGGCGCTGTTGGTGGCAGGGTCCCGGGTCGTGTCATAGGTGTAAGGGGCGTCCCCCCGGCGGAGGGCGGGGCGGACGGCTGCACGCAGGTCGCGGATCATCGACATGGCTGGCTCCTTCACGGGCCGGCCGTCAGCCACGGGCGCGGGCGCAACGCGGCCGGGAACGTGGACGTGAGTGCCTGGGCAGGGGGCTACGTCCGCGAATCGGGCGGCGCTTCGTGCGGTGCGTGGAGGCTGACGGCAGTTCGCAGAGAACTTCGCAGAGAACACGGAACAAAGCGAGACGAAGGCGCTCTTCCGTCAAGTACTGCGGGCGCGAAAGGACTTCCGGGGCCGGGACGGCCGAAACGGCGGCCGGGTCGCAGAAGGCTCTTGGGTCACACAGGGCGCGTCCGGAGCGGAGGGACGGGAGAACTGTCGGTACTGCACGGTCGACTAGGATCCACCGCAGCCCCACCTCCTCCGGCCGGTCCCCGCTGAGGGACGAACGTAATTCCCTGACCAGAGGTCAAGGCTAGCAGCCGCGTGGCGTACCGGACCCCGCCTTTGCCCGTTCGATACGCGTTCTATGCTCGCTGCATGTCAGACGTTCTCGCACTGGTCGAGGCCCGGCTGCGTACGGCCCTGGGCGAGCCCGACGCACGCGCCGCGGTCACCTTCCTGGGCACGGACCGCATCGAGGTCCTCCGCTTCACCGCTTCCGACGCCGGCGGCGAGGTCGTCCGCTACGCCACCCTCGGGATGTCCGCCCAACCGATGGCCGACCCCACGGCCACCCTGGTCGACCCGCTGCGCGGCCCCCGCGCCGAGCTGGTCCTCACCGTCCGCACGGGCCGGGCGGACACCGACAAGGTGCTCCGCCCGCTGGCCGTGCTCGCCGCGTCCCCGCAGGTGGAGGGCGTCATCGTGGCGCCGGGCGCGTCGCTGGACACCGGTGAGCCGCTCTGGCCGGAGGCCCCCTTCACCTCCGTGCTCGTCGCCGAGTCCGGCGGGCTGGTCGAGGATCTGGAGCTGGACGAGCCGATGGACCCGGTCCGCTTCCTCCCGCTGCTGCCGATGACGCCCAATGAGGCGGCGTGGAAGCGGGTGCAGGGCGCGGCGGCCCTGGAGGAGCGGTGGCTGCGGCACGGGACCGATCTGCGCGATCCGATGCGCGCCGGGGTCCCGCTGGGCTGATCAAGGCTCTCCGCGACTCGCGACCGACCGCGGCCGCCGTGGGGCGCGCGACGGCTTCCGCGCCCCACCCCCGTGCCGGATACGACTCGGACGGGACCAGAGCGACGGGCCGCCCGTGGGAATGCGCCATGACTCCGCCCGGACGGGTGATCGTCCTTGACGCGGCGCCGACCGCGGAGGACCGTTGGACCCTATGAGGGGCGAACCCAGTTGCCCGAAGTGCGGTGGCCGGGTGCGGGCGCCCGGTCTCTTCGCCGACTCCTGGCAGTGCGGCGTGCACGGAGCTGTGCACCCCTTGCAGCCTGTCGTCCCGCCGAGCGTCGAGGCGCTGGCCGTCGTGGTCAACCGGGCCCGGGTCCCCGTGTGGATGCCCTGGCCCCTGCCGGTGGGCTGGCTCTTCACCGGCGTGGCGTGCGCGGGCGACGACCGCAGCGGGGGGCGGGCCACCGCCGTCGCCTGTTCCGGACCCGGCCCGCTGGGCGGCCCCGGTGAGCTGCTGCTCGTCGCCGAGGAGCTGGGCGTCGGCCTCGGCGCGCGCTACGCGGGCATCGACGGCCCGGACCCCGGCCCCCATATGTGCGTGGACCGCCCGCCGGCCGCCAAAGTGCACGCCGCCGGCCGTCCCACCCCCCTCTGGCACGTCGAGGGCGCGCCCCACGACCGGGCCGTGTTCGCGGGCGAGGCGCGCGGGCTGTGGCTGTGGGCCGTCGTCTGGCCGGAGCGGTCGGGGCTGTTGATGTACGACGAGCTGGTGCTCACGGATCTGCGTGACGCGGGTGCGGAGGTCGATCTGCTGCCGTGCGGCGCGCTGTCGCCGCGCATCCTGTCGCCGGGGCCCCGCTGAGGCCCGCCCGGGGCGCGCCGAGGCGGTCCGGACGCCCGCGACATACGTCAGGCTTCCGTAAGTGATCGTGCATGCCTCTTGACCGGGCCGGACCCGGTCGTATTCAGGCCGTATTCAATCGACGGCTATCCTGAACCGGTCCTGTCCGTACCGCTTGCTGTGGGGAGCCGTGTCGTGCGCATCGATCTGCACACCCACTCCACGGCCTCGGACGGCACGGACACCCCCGCCGAGCTGGTCCGCAACGCGGCCGCCGCCGGGCTGGACGTCGTCGCGCTGACCGACCACGACGGGGTCGGCGGCCACGCGGAGGCCATCGCGGCCCTCCCCGCGGGGCTGACCCTGGTCACCGGCGCCGAGCTCTCCTGCCGCCTGGCCCCCTCCCCGTCCGGGGAAGCGGCCGTCGGCCTGCACATGCTGGCCTACCTCTTCGACCCGCTGGAGCCGGAGCTGGCCCGCGAGCGCGAGCTGGTGCGCGACGACCGGGTGCCCCGCGCCCGCGGCATGGTCGCCAAGCTCCGTGAGCTGGGCGTGCCCATCACCTGGGAGCGGGTGGCGGAGCTCGCCGCCGGCGGCGCCGTGGGCCGGCCGCACGTGGCCACCGCCATGGTCGAGCTCGGTGTGATCGACACCGTCTCCGACGCCTTCACCTCCGACTGGCTGGCCAATGACGGCCGTGCCTATGTCGACAAGCACGAACTCGACCCCTTCGAGGCCATCCGGCTGGTCAAGGCCGCCGGCGGGGTCACCGTCCTCGCGCACCCGCTGGCCGTCAAGCGCGGCCGGTGCGTCCCGGAGAGCGCGATAGCCGCCCTGGCCTCGGCGGGCCTGGACGGCATCGAGGTGGACCACATGGACCACGACGAGCCGACCCGCGCCCGGCTGCGCGGCCTCGCCGCCGACCTCGGTCTGCTGACCACCGGTTCCAGCGACTACCACGGCAGCCGCAAGACCTGCGAGCTCGGCGAGTACACCACCGACCCGGAAATCTACGGCGAGATCACGCGTCGCGCGACGGGCGCGTTCCCCGTCCCCGGCGCGGGCGGCTGACCCACCCCGGGCCTCGCCCGCTCCCCGGACCCGCCCTCCTGCCCTCCGGGTTCCCGTACGGCCCCGACCGTGCCCGTACGCCCGTACCCACCCCTACGCCCTCGGCACCCGCGCTCCTTCGCGCTCCCCACCTCCCCGCTCGCACCACTCCTGCAAGGCCCTCACTGTGTTCGACATCGCTGTCTTCGGATCCCTCTTCCTCACGCTTTTCGTGATCATGGACCCGCCCGGCATCACGCCGATCTTCCTCGCCCTCACCTCCGGCCGTCCCGCCAAGATCCAGCGGAAGATGGCCTGGCAGGCGGCGGCCGTCGCGTTCTGCGTGATCGCCGTGTTCGGCATCTGCGGTCAGCAGATCCTGGACTATCTGCACATCACGACGCCCGCGCTGATGATCGCCGGTGGTCTGCTCCTGCTGCTCATCGCCCTGGACCTGCTCACGGGCAAGTCGGAGGAGCCGACGCAGACCAAGGACGTCAACGTCGCGCTCGTGCCGCTGGGCATGCCGCTGCTCGCCGGCCCCGGTGCGATCGTCTCGGTGATTCTCGCGGTGCAGCACGCGGACGGCTTCGCCGGGCAGGTGTCGGTGTGGACCGCGATCGCCGCGATGCACATCGTGCTCTGGCTCGTGATGCGCTACTCGCTGCTGATCATCCGTGTCATCAAGGACGGCGGCGTGGTGCTCGTGACGCGGCTCGCGGGCATGATGCTCTCCGCGCTCGCCGTGCAGCAGATCATCAACGGTGTCACCCAGGTCATCAACGGCACCTGACGTCTCGGCCGAACCGCCCCGGACATACGAAACGCCCCCGTACGATCGAGCGTACGGGGGCGTCGGCCGTTGCCGAACGTAAGGCGTTACCGGACCGAGGTGCTGGCCGGGCGGATATAGATGCGCTGGCCGATCTGGGCGGCCTGCTGCACGATCCGGTTGACGGAGGCGGCGTCCACGACGGTGCTGTCCACGGCGGAGCCGTCGACGTCGTCCAGGCGCATGATCTCGAAGCGCAAGGCTTCTCCCTTCGTCTGATCCTCCTGAGGAGAACTTCAATGAGTAGTGACGCGCGCGGCGACAGTGCGGCGCGTTCTACATGTGTCCAACGAGGTGGTACCTGCAAACATTCCCTACGCTAAGGAAATTTTTAACTTGACTAATTACTGGTCAGTAGTGTGACGGCTTGTGTCCGCTGCGTGACCACCGCGACAATGAGATGTGTATGAATGACACACAGGGCCTCACCGGCCCCCAAGAGCACCCCCGCCCCCTGGACCTCGCCGCGATCGCCGCCGGTGTCGAGCGGACGAACGAGCTGCTCACCCGGGTGCTGGCCGAGGTCGCGACCACCCCCTCCACCCACGCGATCTTCGTCGACGCCGGCTATGTCTACGCCGCGGCCGGGCGGCTCGTCACCGGCACCGAGGACCGGCGCACCTTCGACCTCGACGCCGAAGGGCTGATCGAGGCCTTCATCGACCGGGCGCGCACGATCTTCCCCGACAGCCGGCTGCTGCGGGTCTATTGGTACGACGGGGCCCGCCGCCGGATCCACACCACCGAGCAGCAGAGCATCGCCGAGCTCCCCGACGTCAAGGTCCGGCTCGGCAACCTCAACGCCAACAACCAGCAGAAGGGCGTCGACTCCCTCATCCGCACCGACCTCGAATCCCTCGCCCGGCACCGCGCCATCAGCGACGCGGCGCTCATCGGCGGCGACGAGGACCTCGTCTCGGCGGTCGAGGCCGCGCAGGGCTACGGCGCGCGCGTCCACCTCTGGGGCATCGAGGCCGTCGGCGGCCGGAACCAGGCCGAGCCGCTGCTGTGGGAGGTCGACAGCCAGCGCACCTTCGACCTCGACTTCTGCAAGCCCTATGTGACCCGGCGCGCCGTCTACGAGCCCTTCGGCGACGCCCCCGTCCACCAGGGGCCCGCCCCCACCCGCGACGACGTGCGGTTCGTCGGCGCCCGGGTCGCCGCCCAATGGCTCGGCTCGCGCGGCCGGGCCACGCTCGCCGAGCTGCTGCCCGGCCACCCCTATCTGCCCGGTTCCGTCGACCAGGAGCTGCTGGTCGAGGCGGAGGCGCTGCTCGGCCTGTCCCTGCGCGGCCACGCGGATCTGCGCCGGGCGCTGCGGGACGGCTTCTGGGACCACCTGCGCACGCAGTACTGAACCGCGGTCGCCGGGAGACAGTCGTACGGTCGTAGGTAGGGCCCGCGCCCGGTGCCATCACCGTGCGTGCCCGCGCGTGCCGGAATGCGCGCCGGGTAAGCGAGTGGAACCCTGACTAGGGGCGTGGTCGCGGACGTCGCGACCGCCCATGACCGTCGGCGAAGTGCGGAAGAGAAACGAGGCGATCGGCCATGTCGGCCTCCGACCGTGCCGGGCGCGGGGCGCCCTGCTGGGTGAGCCTGCTGACCAGCAACCTCACCGCGGCCCAGGATTTCTACAGTGCGGTGATGGGCTGGACCTTCCGGGCGGGCAGCCTGGGCGAGGACTTCTCGGTGGCGCTCGCCGACGGGAAGCCCGTCGCCGGGCTCGGCAACGTCGCCAAGTCCATGGGCGTCCCCGTCTCCTGGACCTCCTACTTCGCCGTCGACGACGCCGATGTCGTGGCGGCGCGGATCCGCGAGCGCGGCGCGACCGTCGCGGTCGGGCCGATCGCCGTCGGCCGCGGCCGGGCCGCGCTGGCGGCGGACCCGGCGGGAGCCGTCTTCGGCTTCTGGGAGGGCCAGCTCCTGCCCGGGTGGCACATCGGCAGCGGCGGCGCGCCCGCCTGGCTGGAGCTGCGCACCCGGGACGCCTTCGCCGCCGCCATGTTCTACGGCGAGGTCTTCGAATGGGCCACGGACCGGCCGGGCCGCATCGAGGTCCGCTACGAGGACGACGCGGTCATGGTGCTGGCCGGCGGGCAGACGGTGGCCTGTCTGCGCGGCGGCGGCGTCGAGGCGGCCCCCGACCCCCGGGTCCGGCCGCGCTGGCACGTCTACTTCTGCGTCGACGACGTGGAGAAGGCCGTGGAGGCGGCCCTCGCGGCGGGTGGCACGGTCGCCGCCGAGCCCGGCAGGTCGGCGGTGGGCCGCGAGGCGACCCTGCGCGACCCGGAGGGCGGGCTCTTCACCGTGACGGCCCAGGCCGAGTGTTAATCACCGGACGGGCTCATTTCAGCCCGTCCGGCGATTGAGGACGCGCCCGCAGGGCGCTCGCCGCCGCAGGCGGCAAGACGGCCCGCAGCCCCAGACCCGCCGGACGCGCCCTGGACATCGCCCGCGGCGACACCGCGCCTTCAGTCCGCGACGTCCCAGAAGCGGATGAGGGCCTCCGCCGTGGCGGCCGGGCGTTCGGCGTTGGGGGAGTGGCCCGCGCCCTGGACGACGGTGCGCACCGCCGACAGCTCCTTGGCCATCGCGTCGATCGACGGCACCGGCCAGGCGTAGTCCAGCGCCCCGGAGATCACATGCTTGGGCAGCGCCACCCCGGCCAGCTCCGACGTGCGGTCCGGCTCGACGGTCAACTGGCGCCCGGTCGCGATGAGTTGCTCCGGCGTCGTGCCCATCCAGCGCCGGTGCAGGAACGCGTCCAGCTCCGGCGGCGTGTCCTCGGCGGGGCCGTTCTCCGCGTCCACCCGTCGCATCTCCTGCCAGACGGCCTCCATGTCCAGCGTGGTCAGGGCGTGGATCAGCATCCGGGTCCGGTCCTGCTGTACCGCGGAGATCGCGGCGGGACCGCAGCTCATGATGGTCAGCGAGCGGAACGGCGCCGCGTCCGTGAGCACGGCGGCGCGCGTGATCAGCCCGCCGAGGGAGTGCCCGAGCAGATGGACGTCACCACCCAGGGCGACCGCCTGCGCGAGGACGTCCCGGGCCAGCTCACCCTGCTCGTACGCGCCCTCCGTACGCGGCCCGCCGCTCTCGTGCTGCCCCCGGCCGTCGACGGCGACGGCACGGTACCCGGCGTCCGCGAGGGGCTCCAGCAGCGCGACGAAGTCCTCCTTGCTGCCGGTGAATCCGGGGACGAGCAACACCGTGCCGCGCGCCGGCGCGGCGGGTCGCGCGTCGTGCACGGCGAACTCTCCGCGCGAGGTGGCGAGGCGGTACGCGCGTGCGCACGCGGGGAGGGTGAGAAAGGGCGGCCGGCTCATGGCACGAGGCTAACGCCACGTCCGACAGCCGCCGGACCCGCGGGTTCGGATCCCGGATACGCCGACGGCCGGTCACCCCGCGTGGGGTGACCGGCCGTCGGTGGTGGTGCGTCAGCCCTCGGCGGTGACCTTGGGCTTGGTGGTGCGCGTGCGCTTCGGCTTGGCCGGGGCCTCGTCCGTCACCTCGGCCGCGGGCTTCGCGGCGCGGGTGCGCTTCGGCTTCACCTCGGCGGCCGGGGCGGCCTCGGGCTCGGCGGCGACGGCCTTCTTCGCGCGGGTGCGCTTGGGCTTGGCCTCAGCGGCTTCGACCGTCTCGGCGACGGCTTCGGCGGCCGGGGCGACGGCCTTCTTGGCGCGAGTGCGCTTCGGCTTGGCCTCGGCCGCCTCGGCGGTCTCCACCGCGGCCTCCGCCTTGGCGGCGGCGGCCTTCGTGGTGCGGGTCCGCTTCGGCTTCTCCTCGACGACCGGGGCCGTCTCGGCGACGGGCTCGGCGGCGACGGCCTTCTTGGCACGCGTGCGCTTCGGCTTGACCTCGGCCTCGGCGGCTTCGACCGTCTCGGCGACGGCTTCGGCGGCCGGGGCGGCGGCCTTCTTGGCGCGGGTGCGCTTCGGCTTGACCTCGGCAGTCTCCTCGGCGACAGGGGCCTCGGTGACAGCGGCGGTCTCCACCGGAGCGGCGGCCTTCTTCGCCCGGGTGCGCTTGGGCTTCGTCTCCGCGACCTCGGCGACCTCGGCGGCCGGGGCGGCGACGGTCTCCACCGCGGCCACGGCCTTCTTGGCCGTACGGGTGCGCTTGGGCTTGACCTCGGCGACCTCCGCGACCTCCGCGACCTCGGCGACCGGAGCCGTCTCGACGACGGCCTCGGCGGCCGGGGCGACGGCCTTCTTGGCGCGGGTGCGCTTCGGCTTGACCTCGGCGGCCTCCTCGGCCACCGGGGCCTCGACGACAGCGGCGGTCTCGACCGGAGCCGCGGCCTTCTTCGCCCGGGTGCGGCGGACCGGCTTGGACGGGGCGGTCTCGACGGCCGGAGCCGGTGCGACCGTCTGGAAGTCGGCCTCGGGCTCGGCCACGACGGCCTTACGGGCGCGGGTGCGCTTCGGGGCGACCGGAGCCGCCTCGGTGGCCTGGGCCGGAATGACCGGGGCGGCGGCGGCCGCGACAACGGTCTGGACCGTCTGGAAGTCGGGCTCGGGGTCCTTCCGCACGGCCTCCAGCGGCGCGAGCGGCGCGAGGGCGCCCTGCGGCCGGGTGCCACGCGTACGACGACGGCGCGGCTGGCGGTCGGCCTGCTGCTCCGACGCCGGGGCCTTCGCGGCCGGGGCCTCGGTGGACGCGGCCTCGGTCGTCACAGGCGTGACGGCGGCCGGGGAGCCGGAGCCGGAACCGCTGCGGGTGCGACGGCGACGGCGCGGCTTCGCGGGCGTCTGCGGGGCGGACTGCTCCGTCGCGGCCGGGGCCTGCGTCGGGGCGGCCGTCTCGGCGACCGGGTCCGAGCCACCGCGGGTGCGACGGCGCTGACGGGGGGTGCGGGTACGGGCCGGGCGCTCCTCGGCCACCGGCGCCGACGCCTGCTTCGGGCCACGGCCGCGACCACGGCCGCCGGTCTCGCCGAGGTCCTCGATCTCCTCGGCCGCGAGCCCGGCGCGCGTCCGCTCGGCACGCGGCAGGATGCCCTTGGTGCCGGCCGGGATGCCCAGCAGCTCGTAGAGGTGCGGGGAGGTGGAGTACGTCTCCTCCGGCTCGTCGAACGGCAGGTCGAGCGCCTTGTTGATCAGCTTCCAGCGCGGGATGTCGTCCCAGTCGACCAGCGTGATGGCCGTACCCGACTTGCCCGCGCGGCCGGTGCGGCCGATGCGGTGCAGATAGGTCTTCTCGTCCTCGGGGGTCTGGTAATTGATCACGTGGGTGACGTTGTCGACGTCGATGCCGCGGGCGGCGACGTCGGTGCAGACCAGGACGTCGACCTTGCCGTTGCGGAACGCGCGCAGCGCCTGCTCGCGGGCGCCCTGGCCCAGGTCGCCGTGGACCGCGCCGGAGGCGAAGCCGCGACGCGCGAGCTGGTCGGCGATGTCCGCCGCCGTCCGCTTCGTCCGACAGAAGATCATCGCGAGCGCGCGGCCCTCCGACTGGAGGATGCGCGAGACCATCTCCGGCTTGTCCATGTTGTGGGCGCGGAAGACGTGCTGCGTGATGTTGGCGACGGTCTGGCCCTCGTCGTCCGGCGCGGTGGCGCGGATGTGCGTGGGCTGCGACATGTAGCGGCGCGCGAGGTTGATGACCGCGCCCGGCATGGTCGCCGAGAACAGCATCGTCTGGCGCTTGGCCGGCAGCATCGTGATGATCCGCTCGACGTCGGGCAGGAAGCCCAGGTCGAGCATCTCGTCGGCCTCGTCCAGGACGAGGGCCTTCACGTGCGAGAGGTCGAGCTTGCGCTGGCCGGCGAGGTCGAGCAGCCGGCCGGGCGTACCGACGATCACGTCGACGCCCTTCTTGAGCGCCTCGACCTGCGGCTCGTAGGCACGGCCGCCGTAGATCGCCAGGACCCGCACATTGCGGACCTTGCCGGCGGTGAGGAGGTCATTGGTGACCTGCTGGCACAGCTCGCGGGTGGGGACGACCACGAGGGCCTGCGGGGCGTCGGTCAGCTGCTCGGGCTTGGCCCGGCCCGACTCGATGTCGGCGGGGACGACGACGCGCTCCAGCAGGGGCAGGCCGAAGCCCAGCGTCTTGCCGGTGCCGGTCTTGGCCTGGCCGATGACGTCGGAGCCCGAGAGGGCCACCGGGAGCGTCATCTCCTGGATCGGGAAGGGGTGCACGATGCCGACGGCTTCGAGGGCTTCGGCGATTTCGGGGAGAATCCCGAGGTCTCGGAAAGTGGGCTGAGATGTCAGCGGATTGCCTCTTCTGTGAGACGCGGCGCGAGGCGGCGAAGGGGGTCGTACGTACCGCGCCGGGGTACTGTCCGGCCTGGGGAAGCCGGAAGGCGCGGGACCACTGCCTTCGCTCGAGCTCTCGTGCCGCGAGCGGATCCCTCCAGATGTGCGTACGTCTCGTACGCACCGCGCGGAGGGCGGTCGGTTTTGTGGAAGCCGATCGGGCCACCGACCGGGCATCCGCTGGAACTCTGGGGACTGATGTGTGGCGTCTCCAGAAGACACAGCATTGGAACAGCCCACCGAATACTCGGCAGGCGCATTACCACTGTACCCCGGAAACGCGCATGTGTGTCCGGACAATCCTTCGGACGGATGTGGATGAAGTGGCTGACCAGGGCCTTCCCCCTGTAGCGGGGCGGGCTAGGGTGCCTTTCATGGAGACGCCCGACAAGGCCAACGAGCCCGCCGACGAAGCACTGACCGGAATCGCCGCCCAGGACTGGGCCCAGGCCTCCGCCGACCCGCAGTACCGCGCCGCGGTGGTGGACCTGCTGGGTGCCCTCGCCTACGGCGAGCTGGCCGCCTTCGAGCGGCTCGCGGAGGACGCCAAGCTGGCGCCCACGCTCGATGACAAGGCCGAGCTGGCCAAGATGGCCACCGCCGAGTTCCAGCACTTCCAGCGGCTGCGTGACCGGCTGACCGCGATCGACGTGGAGCCGACCGGCGCGATGCAGCCCTTCGCGGCGGCGCTGGACGAGTTCCACCGCCAGACGGCGCCCTCGGACTGGCTGGAGGGCCTGGTCAAGGCATACGTCGGCGACTCGATCGCCAGTGACTTCTACCGCGAGGTGGCGGCCCGGCTGGACTCCGACACCCGCGCCCTGGTGCTGACCGTGCTGGACGACACCGGCCACGCGACCTTCGCGGTCGAGAAGGTCCGGGCCGCGATCGAGGCCGAGCCGCGGGTCGGCGGCCGGCTGGCGCTGTGGGCCCGGCGGCTGATGGGCGAGGCGCTCTCCCAGGCGCAGCGCGTGGTCGCCGAGCGCGACTCGCTCTCCACGATGCTGGTCGGCGGGGTGGCCGACGGCTTCGACCTCGCGGAGGTCGGGAAGATGTTCTCCCGCATCACCGAGGCGCACACCAAGCGGATGGCCGCGCTCGGCCTCGCGGCGTAGCCGCGACCGCGCGCGGCGCCGGGCGGGTCCGCTTCAAGCAGTGGCTGATCGGCGGGGCGCCCGGTTCGCCGGGCGCAGCAGCAGGGACTGCAGGGCGACGGCCACGCAGAGGGAGGCGATCAGGGTGGCCACCGCATGGCCGGACCCGAGGACCGAATGGGTCAGCAGGGCGCCGAACAGCGCGGAGACCGGTCCGGTGGTCAGCGCCAGGAGCCGGGAGCGGAACTGCCCGTAACGCTCGGGCAGCCAGCGCAGGGCTCCGTAGGAGACGGCGAGGCCGATGAGGACCGAGCCGAGCGCTTCCCAGAGGATCATGGTCACTTCCCTCCCGTGCGGGGGCCGAGGAGCAGGTGCAAATCGGTCGTAGCGGTCTTACCCCATGCCCGTCCGCGGCAACCCTCGTCCCTGCGGACGCGTCGGGTACGACGACGGCGGGGCCCCGGTGAATTCCGCACCGGGGCCCCGCCGTTCGTCACTGTCGTCCGACTGGACTCAGAGCGCGCTGAAACCGACCCGACGGGCGGTCGGCTCGCCGAGCTCCACGTACGCCAGTCGCTCGGAGGGCACCAGGACCTTGCGGCCGTGGTCGTCCACCAGGCTCAGCAGCGGCGTCTTGCCGCCGAGGGCGTCGGCGACCAGGCGCTCGACCTCTTCGGCAGACTGCCCGCTCTCCAGAACGATCTCGCGGGGTGCGTGCTGCACGCCGATCTTGACCTCCACGGCTTATGTCCCTCCGAAGATGTGGGGTCCCCCAGGGCGAAGCCCGGGGGAGGGGTACGCGGTCAACCGCGCCGTACCTTCCACACATTAGCCCGGTGCGGGGACGAGCCGAGCCGGTCCCCGCTCGCTCGCAGCGAACACGGGCGGATCCCCGAGGACCGGCCGGCGCCGCCTCAGAGCTCGGGAGCGTTCTTCGGGAAGCCCGCGATGCCGCGCCACGCCAGCGAGGTGAGGAGCTGGACGGCCGTCTCGCGCGGGACCGTGCTCTCGCTGGAGAGCCAGTAGCGGGCGACGACCTGGGAGACGCCGCCGAGGCCCACGGCCAGCAGCATGGCCTCGTCCTTCGACAGGCCGGTGTCCTCGGCGATGACCTCGCTGATGGCCGTCGCGCACTCCAGGGAGACCTTGTCGACCCGCTCGCGCACGGCCGGCTCGTTGGTCAGATCGGACTCGAAGACGAGCCGGAAGGCGCCGCCCTCGTCCTCGACGTACGCGAAATAGGCGTCCATGGTGGCCGCCACGCGCAGCTTGTTGTCCGAGGTGGAGGCGAGCGCGGTGCGCACCGCGTGCAGCAGGGACTCGCAGTGCTGGTCCAGCAGGGCCAGGTAGAGGTCCAGCTTGCCGGGGAAGTGCTGGTACAGCACCGGCTTGCTGACGCCGGCGCGCTCGGCGATGTCGTCCATCGCCGCCGCGTGGTACCCCTGCGCCACGAAGACCTCCTGGGCCGCGCCCAGGAGCTGATTGCGTCGGGCTCGGCGCGGCAGGCGCGTGCCTCGCGGGCGCGCCTCGGTCTGCTCGATGGCTGTCACGCCGCCTCCCATGATTGTTCCGTGCACGGTGTGCACCGCGCCCGCCATCGTACTTTTGGGTAACCGGGCCGTGCGTGGTCGGAGCGGAGAATTTCACGTACCGGACGCTGTGGGAAGCCGACAAATACCCGACAATCGGTGCAGGTCACCCCAGGTGACCTCGGGTTACCCGGTGGTATGGCGGTCGCGGTCACCGGTAGTCGTCCTCGTCCTCCTCCACGATCCGCGCCTGCTCCAGGAGGTCCGCCTCATTGGCGGAGTCGGGGTCGGGGGGCGACTGGGGGCCGTCCCGGCGGGGTGCGATGTCCGCGTGCTGTTCCGCGGCGTCGGCCTCCGGTGCCTCGACATCGAATTCCGTGACTTCCTCGTCGTCCTCGAACGTCGCGGGGTCGGACGGGTCGATGGTCATACGGAGCCTCTTTCCCGGTCTGCCTGATCGAGCCTTGTCGTCGTGGTGTCCCGTGCGGTGTTCCGCGCTGCGCTGCCGCTTTTCCCTGCTCTTCCAGGGTCCCTCACGCCCTTGTGGTTATGAGCCTAGGAGAGGCGGCTTCCCGCCGCCAGGCGATCTGTGACGGCCGCCATAGGGGGCCGGGCGTGATCGTCTCGTAACATTGCCCGCATGTCATCGACCCAGTCGCCGGACGCCCGCGCCGTACCCGTGGTGCCACCCACGCGGTCCTCGCAGGTCAGCGAGGGCGAGGAACTGCGCACCGTGGCCCTGCCCGGGGCCACCCTGGCCGTGCGCTCCCGTCCCGCCGCGCGGCCGGGACTGCCGCCCGCGCTCTACGTCCACGGACTCGGCGGTTCCTCGCAGAACTGGTCCGCGCTCATGGAGCGGCTCACGGACACCGTCGACGGCGAGGCGCTGGACCTGCCGGGCTTCGGCTACTCGCCCCCGTCGGACGACGGCGACTACTCCATCACCGCGTACGCCCGCGTGGTCATCCGCCACCTCGACGCGGCCGGCCGCGGCCCGGTGCACCTGGTCGGCAATTCGATGGGCGGCGCGATCACCACCCGGGTCGCCGCCGTCAGGCCGGACCTCGTCCGCACGCTCACGCTCGTCTCACCCGCCCTGCCCGAGCTCCGCCCGCAGCGCACGGCCGTGCCGACCGGGCTGCTCGCGGTGCCGGGCATCGTCTCGCTCTTCGCCCGGATGACCAAGGACTGGACACCCGAGCGGCGGACCCGCGAGGTGCTGGCCCTCTGTTACGGCGACCCCGCGCGGGTCTCGCCGGAAGGATTCGCCCTGGCCGTCGCGGAGTACGAGCGCCGGCTGGAGCTGCCGTACTTCTGGGACGTCATGGCGCGCTCGGCGCGCGGCATCGTCGACGCGTACACCCTCGGCGGCCAGCACTCGCTGTGGCGCCAGGCGGAGAAGGTCCTTGCCCCTACGCTGCTCGTGTACGGAACGCGCGACCAGCTCGTCTCCTACCGCATGGCGCACCGCGCGGCCAAGGCTTTCCGCGACTCGCGGTTGCTGACGCTGCTGGACGCGGGTCACGTCGCCATGATGGAGGATCCGGACGCGGTGGCCCGTGCCTTCCGCGAACTCCTCGCGGTCCCCGCGAGCACGTCTGAACGGAGCGCCCCGCCCCGTGGGTAAACACAGCGCACGCGCCCCCCAGGCCGCCCAGGAGCCCGCGGCACCGGCCGGCCCCGGCACGGGCCGCAGGCGCGCACCGGCCGGCCAGGTCCCGCCGGCCCCGCGCTCGGAGACACCGGCACCGGACCGGGTGCGCCACCGTGCCGCTCCCGAGCGGAGTGCGGCGGCCGACGGCGTCGGCCCCGCCGATGAGGCCATTCGGCCGTCCGCCCGGAGCGGGCATCCCGCGCCTGCCGAGCCGGGGCTCGGATGGGGCTTCATCGGCCCGCAGCGCGGGGAGAGCACCCGGGGCGCGGGGCACGACAGTGCGCCGCACGGGTACGGCTCCACTGTGTTCGAGGATCATGGCCATGGATCTTCCGGGCATGATCCAGATGTGTATGAGAATTCCGGGTACGGCCCCTCCGGCCGGGCACCCGCTCCCGCCGCGTACGTCCCGCCGGTGTACGTCCCTTCCGGGGACTACGGCTCCGACGGCCCCGACCGGAATCCGCTGCCCACTCCGCGGGGCACGGGTGGCGGTGGCAATCGGCGCGTCGCCGCGCCGAGAACCGGCGGACCGGCGCGGACCGTGACCGGTGTGGCCGCGGCCGTGGTGACGGCCGTGCTGGCCGTCGTCGTCACGGGCCAGGTCGAGGACACGGCGGAGGACAAGGCCCAGGCGCGGTCCGCGGACGTCGAGCGGCACAGATCCGAGGCAGCCTCGCGCTCCGACAGCCGGCCCACGCCGAACGGCGGCGCAGCCGTCCCCCTCTCGTACGAACAGAAGATGGCGAAGAAGTACCCGCTGGACGCGAAGGCGAAGGCGTCCGGCACGTTCGAGCCCGTGGGCGGCCACGACCGGGGCACCGGTAAGGGTGAAGTCCTGCGTTACCGCGTTGACGTGGAGAAGGGGCTGCCGCTCGACGGCGCGCTCTTCGCCGAGGCCGTGCACCGGACCCTCAACGACGACCGCAGCTGGGGCCACGGCGGCAAGCGGACGTTCGAGCGCGTCCCCTCCAAGGACGTCGATTTCGTCATCACCCTGGCCAGCCCCGGCACGACGCACACCTGGTGCGCCAAATCGGGTCTGGACACCACCCAGGACAACGTCTCCTGCGACTCCGCCGCGACCGACCGCGTGATGATCAACGCCTATCGGTGGGCGCAGGGCGCGCAGACGTACGGCGACCAGATGCACGCCTACCGGGAGATGCTGATCAACCACGAGGTCGGTCACCGCCTCGGGCGCGACCACGAGTCCTGCGAGACGCAGGGCGCCCTGGCGCCGGTGATGATGCAGCAGACCAAGTTTCTGACCACCGACGGGGTGACCTGCCGCCCCAACGCCTGGCCCTTCCCCAAGGGCGGCTGACGGGCCGGGAGCGGGCGGGGGATGCCGTCCCGTTATCTTCTCAATAGGTGAGACATTCGGTCTCTGATGCTGAGACAGCTTTGCCAGGGGCCGAAAATTCGTTCAATGTTCTGGCCATGTCGCACCACCACGCCTCCGAGATCGCCGGCTTCGAGCTGGCGCTGATCGGCGTGGCCGCGCACGCAGTCGCCGACATCCTCTGTCGCTGAGACCGCCCTTCCCCCGCGTACTTCCGCGTTGCCCTCCGGGGCCGCGCCCGCCGGGGGCGGTCCGCGCTCCGCTGCGCTCCTCCAACCGCCTTCCGTGGGTGCTTTCCGCTCTCCTTCTCTCGCTTCCGCGAAAGGCATACCCCGTCATGCGTCACATGTCCGTCATATCCCGCCGCGTGGCCGCGGCCGCCGTCAGTGTGGTCCTGATCGGAGGCGCGGCGGCCTGCGGCCCGGAGGGCAACGACGGCGCCGGGGGCGACGGCGGAGCCCAGGGCTCCGCGAAGAAGGGCGGCACCCTCACCGTCCTCAACCGGCAGCCGCAGAAGCAGTTCGACCCCGCCCGCCTCTACACCTCCGGCGGCGGCAACATCCCCTCGCTCGTCTACCGCACCCTCACCACCCGCAACCGCGAGGACGGCGCCAAGGGCACCGAGGTCGTCCCCGACCTCGCCACCGACACCGGCACGCCGAGCGACGACGCGAAGACGTGGACGTACAAGCTCAAGGACGGGCTGAAGTACGAGGACGGCTCGCCCATCACCGCCGCCGACATCAAGTACGGCGTCGAGCGCTCCTTCGCGGCCGAACTCTCCGGCAGCGCACCCTACTTGCGCGACTGGCTGATCGGTGGCGACTCCTACCAGGGCCCGTACAAGGAGAAGAAGGGCCTCGACTCGATCGAGACGCCCGACGCGAAGACCCTCGTCTTCAAGCTGCGCAAGTCCGTGGGCGACTTCCCCTACTTCGCCACCTCCACCCAGTTCGCCCCCGTGCCCAAGGCGAAGGACACCGGCGTCAAGTACGCCGAGCACCCGGTCTCCTCCGGCCCCTACAAGGTCGTGAAGAACGTCGGCGACGGCGAGCAACTGGTGCTGGAGCGCAACACCCACTGGTCGGAGGAGACCGACAAGGAGCGGCACGCGTACCCCGACCGGATCGAGGTCAAGTCCGGTCTGTCCTCGGCGGTCATCAACCAGCGCCTCTCCAGCGGCCAGGGCGCGGACGCCGCCGCCGTGACCACCGACACCAACCTCGGCCCCGCCGAACTCGCCCAGGTCACCGGTGACAAGAAGCTCGCCGGCCGGGTCGGCACCGGCCACTTCGGCTACACCAACTACCTGGCCTTCAACCCCGAGGCGAAGCCCTTCGACGACCCGAAGGTGCGCGAGGCCATCTCCTACGCGATCAACCGCACCAGCGTGGTGAACGCGGCGGGCGGCTCCTCGCTGGCCGAGCCGGCGACGACCTTCCTGCCGAACCAGAAGTCCTTCGGCTTCACGCCCTACGACCACTTCCCGGCGGGGAAGACCGGCAACGCGGCCAAGGCCAAGGAACTGCTGAAGGAAGCCGGTCACGAGGACGGCCTGGAGATCACGCTGACGCACTCCACCGCCCAGGACTTCGAGACCAGCCCCGAGATCGCCACCGCCGTCCAGGCCGCGCTCAAGGAGGCCGGGATCAAGGTCAAGCTCGAGGGCCTGGAGACCAACGACTACGAAGAGAAGACCCACAGCCTCGACAAGCAGCCGGGCCTCTTCCTCGCCCACTGGGGTGCCGACTGGCCCTCCGGCGGCCCCTTCCTCGCGCCGATCTTCGACGGCCGGCAGATCGTCAAGGAGGGCGCGGGCAACTTCAACGCCTCCCGCCTCGACGACTCCAAGGTCAACGACGAGATCGACGCGATCAACAAGGTCACCGACCACGCCGCCGCGGCCAAGCGCTGGGGCGCCCTCGACCGGCAGATCGGCGAGCAGGCGCTGACCGTGCCGCTCTTCCACCCGGTCTACAAGCGCCTCTACGGCAAGAGCGTCAAGAACGTCGTCATCAGCGACTGGACCGGCGTCCTCGACGTCTCGCAGGTCGCGGTCAAGTGACGGACCTCCTCATCACCTCGGAACCGGAGGCGGGAGCCGCTCCCGCCTCCGGCGCCCGGCAGGTCTGGCGGCGGCTGAGGGCGCGCAAGTCCGCGGTCGCGGCCGCCGCCGTGCTGGGTCTCCTCGTCCTCCTCGCCCTCGCCGCGCCGCTGCTGGCCGCGCTGGAGGGCCAGGACCCGAACACCTACCACGACACGCTCGTCGACTCCGCCCGCGGCGGAGTGCCGCTCGGTGACTTCGGCGGCATCAGCGCCGACCACTGGCTCGGCGTCGAACCGGGCACCGGCCGCGACATGTTCGTACGGCTCCTCTACGGCGCCCGCGTCTCGCTGCTCGTCGCCCTCGGCGCCACTGTCGTCCAGGTGCTCATCGGCCTCGCCGTGGGGCTGGCCGCCGCGCTCGGCAACCGGTTCCTCGACAGCGCGCTCAGCCACCTCACCGATGTGATGGTCGCGATGCCGCTGCTCGTCTTCGCCATCGCGCTGATGGCCGTCGTGCCGACGGACTTCCCGCGGCCGCTGCTGCTCGTCTTCGCCATCGGCCTGCTCGCCTGGGGCCCCATGGCGCGGCTCGTGCGCGGTCAGACGCTGAGCCTGAAGAAGCTCGACTACGTCTCGGCCGCCCGGCTGACCGGCGGTTCGTCCTGGCGGGTCGCCCGGCGCGAGCTGCTGCCCGCGCTCGCCGCGCCCGTGATCACCTATGCGGCCATCCTGCTGCCCAGCAACATCGTCGTCGAGGCGAGCATGTCCTTCCTCGGCGTGGGCGTGAAGCCGCCGACGCCCTCCTGGGGGCAGATGCTCTCCACGGCCACCACGTGGTTCCGCTCGGACCCCGCCTACGTGCTGCTGCCGGCGCTGCTGCTGTTCGTCACCACGCTCGCCTTCACCGTGCTCGCCGACGGCGTGCGCGTCGCGCTCGACCCGCGCGAGGCGTCCCGGCTGCGGGTCGGCAGGGGCGGGCGCACCTCCCGCAAGACCCGTCCGGGAGGCCTGGCGTGATCACCTATTTCCTGCGCCGCGCGCTGGGCGCGGTCGCCGTCGTCCTCGTGCTCTCGGCCGTCGTCTACGTGACGTTCTACGTCGCGCCCGGCGACCCCGCGCGCCTGGCGTGCGGCCCGCGCTGCAACCCCGAGCAGATCCGGCAGGTCCGCGAGCAGCTCGCGCTCGACGACCCCCTCCTGGTGCAGTACTGGCACTTCCTGCAGGGCGTCTTCGTCGGCTCGGACTACTCCGCCGGCACCACCGTGCTGCACTGCGACGCGCCCTGCTTCGGCCTCTCGTACCAGAACAACCAGCAGGTCACCGATCTCCTCGTCGAGCGGCTGCCCGCCACGGCCTCGCTGGCCGTCGGCGCCATGGTCGTCTGGCTCGTGGTGGGCATCGGCACCGGTCTGCTGTCCGCGCTGCGGCGCGGCGGGGTGACCGAGCGGCTCCTCACCTGGCTCACCCTCGCCGGCACCGCCACCCCGGTCTTCATCAGCGGTCTGGTGCTGCTGATGATCTTCTGCGCGTATCTGGAATGGCTGCCCTTCCCGTCCTACGTGCCGCTGACCGAGGACCCCGAGCAGTGGGCGTGGAACATGCTGCTGCCCTGGGTCGCGCTCGGCCTGCTCGAATCCGCCAAGTACGCGCGCCTGACCCGCAGCTCCACCCTGGAGACGCTGGCCGAGGACCACATCCGCACCTTCCGCGCCTACGGCGTGCGCGAGCGGTCGCTGGTCGCGCGGCACGCCCTGCGGGGCGCGCTGGCCCCGGTCATCGCCCTGACCGCCGCCGACTTCGGGTCGATCTTCGGCGGCGCGGTGCTGACCGAGACGATGTTCGGCCTGCCCGGCATCGGCCAGCTGCTGGTGCGCTCCACGCAGACCATCGACCTGCCGGTCGTCGTGGCCGTCGTGGTGATCACCGGTGCCGCCGTCGTGATCGCCAACATCGTGGCGGACGTGCTGTACGCCGTCGCCGACCGAAGGGTGGCCCTGCGATGACCGCCGACCTCCAGCCCCTGGTGTCCGTGGCCGACCTGTCCATCGCCTTCCCCACCGAGGACGGCGTCGTACGGGCCGTCGACGGTCTCTCCTTCGAGCTCGCCCCCGGCGGGGCGCTCGCCATCGTCGGCGAGTCCGGTTCGGGCAAGAGCACGGCCGCGTACGCGCTGCTCGGTCTGCACCGCGGTACGGGCGCGCGGGTCACCGGCTCGGTGCGGGTCGCCGGCCACGACGTGTCGGCCGCGGACGACGCCGAACTGCGCCGGTTGCGGGGCGGGGTGGCGGCCATGGTCTTCCAGGACCCGCTCTCCTCCCTCGACCCGTACCAGGCCGTCGGCGACCAGATCGCCGAGGTCCACCGCGTCCACCGCCCGGGCGCCTCCCGGCGGGACGCGCGGGCGCGGGCGGCCGAGGTGCTGGGCCGGGTCGGCATCCCGGACGCGGCCCGCCGCGCCCGCTCCCGCCCGCACGAGTTCAGCGGCGGCATGCGCCAGCGCGCCCTCATCGCCATGGCGCTCGCCTGCGAGCCCCGCCTCCTCGTCGCCGACGAGCCCACCACCGCCCTCGACGTCACCGTCCAGGCCCAGATCCTCGGTCTGCTGCGCGAGCTGCGCGAGGAGACCGGCATGGGCCTGATCCTCGTCACCCACGACCTGGGCGTGGCGGCCGGCAGCGTCGACGACCTGCTGGTGATGAAGGACGGCCGCGCGGTCGAGCGCGGCCCGGTCCGCGCGCTGCTGGGCGCGCCGCGCGAGCCGTACACGCGTGACCTGTTGGCCGCCGTCCCGCGGATAAACGTCCGGCGGACGGGCGTTCGTGAGCCGTCCGTCAACGGCCCTTCGAGCGGCTCTTCCGAGGGCGTCCCGCTGCTGGAAGCCACCGGCCTGCGCCGGGAGTTCGGACGCGGCAAGCGGGCCGTCACCGCCGTGGACGAGGTGTCGCTGACCGTGCGCGCCGGGGAGACGGTCGGTGTCGTCGGTGAGTCCGGGAGCGGGAAGACGACGCTCGGCCGGATGCTGGTGCGGCTCCTGGAGCCCACCGGCGGGGAGCTGCGCTACCGGGGCCGGGACATCGGGGCGCTGCGCGAACGGGAGCTGCGGTCCTTCCGCAGCGAGCTCCAGATGGTCTTCCAGGACCCGGTCTCCTCGCTCAACCCCCGGCGCAGCGTCGGGGAGTCGATCGCCGACCCGCTGCGGGCCGCCGGGAAGCTGGGCGACACCGAGATCGTCGCGCGGGTGCGGGAACTGCTGGAGCGGGTGGGGCTCGACCCCGGCGCGTACCACCGCTATCCGCACGAGTTCAGCGGTGGCCAGCGCCAGCGCGTGGGCATCGCCCGGGCGCTCGCGCCCGAGCCCAGGCTGATCGTCTGCGACGAGCCCGTCTCCGCCCTGGACGTCACCACCCAGGCGCAGGTCGTACGGCTGCTCGGCGAGCTGCAGCGCGATCTGGGGCTGGCGCTCGTCTTCATCGCGCACGACCTCGCCGTGGTGCGGCAGGTCAGCGACCGGCTGGTCGTGATGCGCGGCGGGCGGATCGTCGAGGAGGGCCCCGCCGACTCCGTCTACGAGCAGCCCCGGCACCCCTACACCCAGGGTCTGCTGGCGGCCGTACCCCTGCTCGAACCGGCGGAAGCCGTCGCATAGCGCGGAGTAACGCCGCATCTCCCGGAAAGTCACGTGCGTTCACCCCTTCCGGTGGCGCGACGGACAACCGTCCATCGCGCCACCGGGGACCGCGCATAGCGTGCTCCCGCTGCCGTTCGGCGGTTGCCGACGTGGCCATCAGGGAGAGACGGGGGTGCGCTCGTGCGCGTTGGACTGCTGACCGAGGGTGGGTACCCGTACGGCGCGGGCGAGAGCGGCCGGTGGTGCGAGCGACTGGTCCGCGGGCTCGACGGACACGACTTCGAGATCTACGCACTGAGCCGCGACGCCCGCGAGGAACAGGGCGAGCCGGCCGAACTCCCGGCCCAGGTGCGGCGGGTGCGGACGGCCCCGCTGTGGGGCGACCCGGCCGCCCGGGCCGGGGGGCGCGCCTACGGCGCGTACGGGCGACGCGAACGGCGCGCGTTCGACACGCACTTCGGTGAGCTGGTCGCGGCGATCAGCTCACCCGGGGAGCCCTCGTCGGCAGATCTGGCGTACCGTTTCGCCGACGGTCTGTACGGACTCGCCGAGCTGGCCCGCGAGGTCGGCGGGCTGGCGGGCGCGCTCCGCTCCGAACAGGCCCTGCGCGCCCTGGAGAGAGCCTGCCGGGCACCGGGTGCGCACCCGGCCGCCTACGGCACCCGGGTCGCCGATCTCCTCCTCGTCTCCGGGCTCCTGGAACGGGCACTGAGACCGCTGTCCCTCGACTGGTACGGCGCGTCCGGCAGCGGCGCCGACGACGAGCGGGGCCTGGCCGGCGTCGACCTGTGCCACGCGACCTCGGGCGGCGTCGCCGCGCTGCCGGGACTGCTGGCCAAACGCTTCTTCGGGACACCGCTCCTCGTCACCGAGTACGGCGTCCGGCTCCGGGCGTACTACCTGCGGGAAGGCGGCGCGGGGCGCACCGCGGACGGGACGGGCGGTGAGGGGGCCGCGGGGCTGTCCCTGGCCGTCCGGACGCTGCTCTCCGCCTTCCACCGGCGGCTGACCGCCGAGGTCTACGACCGGGCCGCGCTCGTCACCCACGGCGACGCCCGGGACCGGCGCTGGCAGGAGCACTGCGGCGCGGACCGCAAGCGGTTGCGCACGGTCCACCCCGGCGTCGACCCGAGCCGCTACGACGCGGTGGGCGAGGGCGTGGGCCGGGCCGGTGCGGCCCGCACGGACGACGGCCGCACCCTGGTCTGGGTGGGCGGCCGCCCCGAGCCCGCCCTGTGGCAGGCGCTCGCCGAGCTGCGCGAGGCCGAGCCCGATGTCCGCCTCCGCGTCGTCGGCCCCCCGGACCCGGGGCCGCCACCGGACTCCGGGCCCCCCTCGGCCCTGGCCCCGGCCGTCTCGTTCGAGCAGGCCGCGTCGTTCGACGAAGCCGGTGACCCGGACGTCTACGCCTCCGCCAGTGTCGTGCTCCTCGCCGGGTCCGCGGACGGCTTCCCGGCACCGCTCGTGGAGGCGATGCTCTGCGGCAGGGCCACCGTCTCGCCCGACGTCGGCGTGGTGCGGGACGTCATCGGCGGGACCGGCCCGGTCGTCCCGCCGGGTGACGCCCGGGCGCTCGCCGAGGCCGCTCTCGCGCTGCTGCGCGACCCCGAGCGGCGGGCACGGCTCGGGGCCGCCGCCCGGGCGCGGGCGCTCGAACTCTTCACCGTCGAGCGGAACGTGGCCGCGTACCACGGGATCCATCTGGAAGTCCTCTCCCGCGCCCCGGTGCGGCAGGAGACCCCGGACCCGTCCGTGCCGTTCGCCCACGCCGCCGACGCCCACCCGCCGCTGCCCTGGAGCCGCTCCACCTCACCCACCTGGGCGGGCCGCCCATGACGACTCCCCTCGCCGACGACAACTCCCCGACCGCCGCCGCCGGCATACCCGCAGGCCCCGCCGGTCCCGCGGAGTACGCCGGTCCCGCCGATCCGGTCAAGACGCTCATCCAACGGCACCACCTCCTGTGCGCCCGCGCCGCGGACCCCTTCGAACTGGCCGCCGCCCTGGAGGCGCGCGGCGTCACGGACCGGGTGGCGGCGGAGTGCCGGCACCGCGATGTGTTCTCCCTGGCGGAAGAGATCCACGCACGCGTGGAGCGCGCCGACGGTCCGCTGCCGGTCGAGTCCGAGGCTCGGGCCGCCGACGGATCGGACGCCCACGGGCCCGGTGCGTTCGACCGGCGGGCGTACGACCGCAGCCCGTACGGCTGGGGCTTCCTGGGCTGGATCTGCTGCCTCTGGCTGGTCGCGTACGCCCTCGTCGGCGAGCGCCTGCTCCTCGAACTGCTCGGCAGCCGCCAAGGGATCACCCCGCCCACCGTCGCCGCGGCCGCCGCGCCGACCGCCGTCGCGCTGGCCTGTGCCGTCGCCCCGGCGGCCTGGTGCGGCTACTGGTTCGGCACGCGGGCGTGCCGCGCGCTCGCGACCAGCCGGGGGCTGGCGGAATTCGGGGCGCGGGTCCGGCCGCTGCTCCTCGCGGCGGTCGGACTGTTCGTCGCCCTGCTGCTCGCGCTCCTGTGGGCCGCGCGCACGGCGGTGCCCTCGGGGGTCACGGCGCCCGGCACCCGGCTGGGCGGCCCCTTCGCCGCCGCCCTGGAGTCCGCCGGACAGCTCGCCGCCCCGGCGCCCACCACCCCGCCCGCCCTCGCCTACGGCGCCGTGGCGGCCCTCGGCGCGCTCCTGTTCGTCGGCCGGCTGCTGGCGGCGCACGGCTACGGCAAGGCGGCCGTCACCGCCGCGCTCGCCGCCTGCGCGGCGGAGGCCACCCCGCTCGGCATGCTCCTGGTGGCACGGCTGCCCGGCTGCGCGGGCCTGGAGCAGCCCGTCGCCCGGGCGGTCGAGGCGTACGGAGCCGCCGCCCTCCCCCTCGTGGCCTGCGCCGTCCCCGCGCTCGCCCTGCTGGCCCACTCCTTCTCCGCCCTGTCCCGCGCCTGCGCCCATGGCCGCGGGGATCCCGCGTACGCGCCGGGTCACTTCCGCCCAGGCTCCTCCCCCTACGCCCCCGCGCCGGAGGCATAGCGCAGGAGCCCTCGCCCGGTGACCTTCGATCCGCCGCCACGCGGCACGCCGCACACCCCGTTAGAGGAGCAAGAAAGATGACCGTTCACCCCCTCAGCACCGCCGGGCGAGAGCGAGGGCGCGACCGATGAGGGTCCTTCTTCTCGGCGCCAACGGCTACCTCGGCCGCTATGTGGCCGACCGGCTGCTCGCCGACCCCGCCGTCCAGCTCACCGCCCTCGGCCGGGGCGACGAGGCGGACGTCCGCTTCGACCTGGCCACCGGCAGCCCCGGTGCGCTCACCCGGTTCCTGAACGCCGTCCACCCCGGCGTGGTGATCAATTGCGCGGGCGCCACCCGCGGCGGCGCCCGCGATCTGGCGCGGCACAACACCGTCGCCGTCGCCACGGTCTGCGAGTCGCTGCGCCGCAGCGGTTGTGGCGCCCGGCTGGTGCAGGTGGGGTGCTCCTCGGAGTACGGGCCCTCGCAGCCCGGCTCCTCCACGGCCGAGGACGCCGTGCCGCGCCCCGGCGGCCCGTACGGGGTGAGCAAGCTCGCCGCCACCGAGCTGGTGCTCGGCTCCGGTCTGGACGCCATCGTGCTGCGGGTCTTCTCCCCGGTGGGCCCCGGCACCCCCGCCGGCTCGCCGCTGGGCCGGCTCGCCGAGTCCATGCGCCGCGCGATGCAGAGCGGCGACAACGAACTCAAGCTCAGCGGCCTCGGCGTCCAGCGCGACTTCGTCGACGTCCGCGACATCGCCCGGGCCGTCCACGCGGCCTCCCTCTCCGCCGCCCAGGGCGCCGTCAACATCGGCACCGGCCGCGCCGTCCGGCTGCGGGACGCCGCCTCGCTCCTCGCCCGGGTCGCGGGCTTCGGCGGTGCCCTGCACGAGCTGGACGACCCGCATCTGGGCAGCCCGCCCGCGTACCCCTATCCCGACGGCTGCGGCACCTGGCAGCAGGCCGATGTGCGGACCGCCCGCGACCGGCTCGGCTGGCGTCCCCGGATCGGTCTGGAGGAGTCGCTCGCCGACATCTGGATGGAGGCGGCATGTCGCATCTGATCTCCTCGGGGCACCGCCGCTCCGCGCCGCCGGGCGAATCACCGCTCCGCTTCGGCGTCCCCGGCTTCGCCCACCCCCTGGTCGCCCCCCTCGAATGGGGTGAACTGGCCCGTGCCGAAGTCCGTTTGGACTGGACCGTGCTCAACGTCGCGAGCGGCCCCGGCAGCCGTCCCGACCCGTACTGTCTGACCGCCGCCACCCGGCTGCGCGAGGCGGGGGTCCGCGTCCTCGGTCATCTGGACGTGGGGTTCGGCTCGCGCCCCTTCGGTGAACTGGTGTCGGAGGCCCAGCGCTTCCTCAACTGGTACAAGGTCGACGGCTTCTCGCTGGACCGCGCGCCGACCGAGGCCGGCGCCCTCCCCGGCATCCGGCGGGTGGTCACCACCCTGCGCACCCTGCGCGAGAACGCCTACGTCGTCCTCGTCCACGGCACGCACCCGTGCTCCGGCTACGCCACCCTCGCCGACCAACTCGTCACCTTCGCCGGGCCCTGGTCCCGCTACCGCTGGTCCCAGGTCGCCGAGTGGACCGCCGACCACCCGCCGGAGCGCTTCTGCCACCTCGTGCACGGCGTGCCGCGCCCGCACCTGGACGAGGCCCTGCGCATCGCCCGCTGGCAGGGCGCGGGCACGGTCTACCTCACGGACCGGACGGATCGCGACGAAGCGGACCCCTGGGAGTCCATGCCCGGCTACTGGGACGAAATCGTCTCGCGCATCGGACCGGGTGTCTCGGAATGAGACGGGGCGTGGCAGGGTTACAGGGGAAGTACGTACGTCGCCTGAATGTTCCCCGCTTGCGGGGATGACCCTGGAGACCCCGTGTCGCTGCCACCCCTGGTCGAGCCGGCTGCCGAGCTCACCGTCGAAGAGGTCCGTCGGTACTCCCGCCACCTGATCATCCCGGACGTCGGGATGGACGGGCAGAAGCGCCTGAAGAACGCCAAGGTGCTCTGTGTGGGGGCCGGCGGTCTCGGCTCGCCCGCCCTCATGTACCTCGCCGCGGCCGGTGTCGGCACGCTGGGCATCGTGGAGTTCGACGAGGTCGACGAATCGAACCTGCAGCGCCAGATCATCCACAGCCAGGCGGACATCGGCCGTTCCAAGGCGGAGTCGGCCCGCGACTCGGTCCTCGGCATCAACCCGTATGTGAACGTCGTCCTCCACCAGGAGCGCCTGGAGGCGGACAACGTCAAGGAGATCTTCTCCCAGTACGACCTGATCGTGGACGGCACCGACAACTTCGCCACCCGCTATCTCGTCAACGACGCGTGCGTGCTGCTCAACAAGCCGTACGTGTGGGGCTCCATCTACCGCTTCGACGGCCAGGCCTCGGTGTTCTGGAGCGAGCACGGTCCCTGCTACCGCTGCCTCTACCCCGAGCCCCCGCCGCCGGGCATGGTGCCCTCCTGCGCCGAGGGCGGCGTGCTCGGGGTGCTCTGCGCCTCGATCGGCTCCATCCAGGTCAACGAGGCCATCAAGCTGCTCGCGGGCATCGGCGAGCCGCTGGTCGGCCGGCTGATGATCTACGACGCCCTGGAGATGAGCTACCGCCAGGTCAAGATCCGCAAGGACCCCGAGTGCGCGGTCTGCGGAGAGAACCCGACGGTCACCGAACTCATCGACTACGAGGCCTTCTGCGGCGTCGTCTCGGAGGAGGCCCAGGAGGCCGCCGCCGGGTCCACGATCACTCCCAAGCAGCTCAAGGAGTGGATCGACGAGGGCGACGACATCGACATCATCGACGTCCGCGAGCCGAACGAGTACGAGATCGTCTCCATCCCCGGTGCCCGGCTGATCCCGAAGAACGAGTTCCTGATGGGCAGCGCCCTCCAGGGCCTCCCGCAGGACAAGAAGATCGTCCTGCACTGCAAGACGGGCGTCCGCTCCGCGGAGGTGCTCGCGGTCCTCAAGGCCGCGGGCTTCGCCGACGCCGTCCACGTCGGCGGCGGCGTGATCGGCTGGGTCCACCAGATCGAGCCCGAGAAGCCCGTCTACTAGACGCGCTCACGCCGTCGCGCTCACTCCGTCGCGCTCATGCAGTCGCGCTCATGACGAAGGGCCGGTCCGCGGATGCGGACCGGCCCTTCGCTCGCGTCCTGACGGATGCGTCTACGAACAGCTCAATCCGGCGGCCGGGACCTTGCCGTCCAGCAGATAGCCGTCGACCGCGCGGGTCATGCAGGCGTTGCCGCTGTTGTACGCGCCGTGGCCCTCGCCCCGGTACGTCACCTCGATGCCGACCCCCTCGCCGAGCTGCCGCGCCATCTTCCGCGCGCCCTCGTACGGGGTGGCCGGGTCGCCCGTGTTGCCGATGACGACGATCGGGGCGGCGCCCTCGGCGCGCACGTCCGGCGCCTTCCACTGCCCCTTGACCGGCCAGTCCGTGCAGCCGAGCAGCGACCAGGCCGCCGACTCGCCGAAGACCGGCGACGCCTTGCGGAACTCCGCCAGGTTCGCCTTCACGTCGTCCACGCTGTAGCGCTGTTCGGCGTCGGCGCAGGAGATGGCCCTGTTGGCCGCCTGGAGGTTGCTGTAGCGGCCGTCGGGGTTACGGCCGGCGAGGGAGTCGAAGAGCAGCAGCAGGGTGTCGCCGGTGCCCTTGCCCATGGCCTCCTGGAGGCCGACCGTCAGGTACTTCCAGGTCTCCTTGGAGTACAGCGCGGCCGCGATGCCGTTCACCGCCTCGTCCTGGGTGAGCTTGCGGCCGCCCTGCGAGGTGGGCAGCGGCTTCGCGTCGAGCTTCTTCAGCAGGTCGGTGATCCGGTCCTGCGTCGGGCAACCCGGGGCGCCCTGGGAGGCGCAGTCCTTCAGGTAATTGCCGAGGGCGAGCTGGAAGCCCTTCGTCTGGCCGAGGCCGCCCCCCACGGGGTCCTGCGTCGGGTCGACGACGGCGTCGAGGACGGCCCGGCCGACCTTCTTCGGGAACAAGTGGGCGTAGACGCCGCCCAGTTCCGTGCCGTAGGAGATGCCGAAGTAGTGGAGCTTGGCGTCACCGAGGGCGGCCCGCAGCCGGTCCAGGTCGCGGGCGGTGTTCGTCGTGGTCACATGGGGGAGCACCTTGGCCGAATTGCGTCGGCAGGCGTCCACGTACGCCTTGTTGGAGGCCAGGGCCGTGCGGAGTTCGGCGTCGTCGTCGGGGGTGAAGTCGAGCTGCGCGGCGGCGTCCAGCTCCGCGTCGCTCTGGCACCGTACGCCCGCGCTCTCGCCGACCCCGCGCGGGTCGAAGCTCACGAGGTCGTAGCGGCCGCGCAGTTTGTCGTAGCTGTCGGCGAAACCCGGCAGGGTGGCCACGCCGGAGCCACCGGGGCCGCCGAAGTTGAAGACGAGGGATCCGATACGGCGCGAGGTGTCCTTGGCCTTGATGCGGATCAGCGCGAGGTCGATCTTCTCGCCGTCCGGCTTGGCGTAGTCCAGCGGTACGGGCAGCTTCGCGCACTCCCACGCCCTGCCGGGCGCCTTTCCGTCGCCGCCCTGGGCGGCGGTGGGGGCGGAGCACTTCTTCCAGCGCAGGGAGCCGTCATCGGAGGCGCGGTCCTCCGAGCTGTTCTTGCCGTCGATGGGCCTGCCGTTCTCGCACCCCGTGGCGGCGAGGACGATCGCGAGGGCGGCGGAGGCGAGGGCGGTGGCCCGTAGCCGTATGGGACTCATGGCTCAAACTCTACGGACCGGCCGCGGGGGAGGTGGCGGGGCCGCCGGGAAACGCCGCCGGCGGCGGAGCGCGGCGCCGGCGGCGAGCCGGGTCAGGTGCGCAGGCGCGCGCAGCCGGCCCGCTCGGCCGCCCCGTCGACGAGGGCCGGGAAGGCGACGCGCGCGTCGTCGAGCGGGGTGTGGGTGCGGCCCGGCCCGGTGCGCAGGACGAAGACCGTGGGGCGGCCGGCGCAGTCGGCCCGTACGAGGGCGCGCGTCGCCTCGATACGGCCGGTGGCCCGCCAGCCGGGCGCGGGCGGCCGGTCGCCCGTGAGGCCGTCGAAGAGGGTGACGAGCCGGGGTATGCCGATGGCCGCCCACCGGATCGCCGGCCGGCCGTCGGCGGCGGGGACGGTGCAGGTCCGCAGGGTGCCGGGGGAGCTGCCCGCCGTCCTGGCGGGGTGCCTGGTGCCCTTGGCCTCGGCGGCCGCGAGCGCGGGTATCGCGCAGTCGTCACCCGTCCCCGCGTCCGCGCCCCCGCCCTCGCCGTCCGGTCCGTCTCCGGCTGTGGCGTGAGGCAACCGCAGGGGTGGTCCGGAAGCGCAACTGCTGACGTTTATCGCTCGATTGGCTATTTCTATCAGCAGTTTTCCGGTTATCTCCGGTGCCGAGCCCTGGGGGAAGCCGGGGTGGCCGGTGCGGGCGGTGGAGCCGGTGAAGGTGCCGGTCAGGGACAGGACGGAGGGGCGGCCGGCCACGTCGCAGCTCTCGGGCAGCACCAGCGCACCCGACCCGGCCGAGGCGAACCCGGGGAGCCCGCCGGGCAGGGCCGTGCCGCCGCCCGCGAACAGCCCATCCAGCCAGCTCCGCCGCTGGTCGACGCCGCGTGGACCGGTGTCCAGCCGGACCGTGACGCGCTGCTCGTACGCCTCCGGGCCCCGGCCGCCGCGCCAGCTCAAGGCGCAGTGGCCGCTGGGCCGTCCGGGCGTGGGGGCGCGCTCGTCGGCGGTACGGTGGCGGACGCCGCGCTGGAAGAGGCCGCCGTCCCGGGCCTCCCCGGGCCAGGTGCCCCAGCAGTACCCGGGCGGTGCGATCGGTCTGAACTGCGTCTGCCACAGGGCCACCAGGGCGGCCACCAGGGCCGCGATGGCCAGGGCCCCGGTGAGCAGCCGTGTCGTGCGCCCGGTGGTCCGTGACGTGCTGTACGGCACCTCGTCACCCCGCTCGTCGACTCGCCTGCCCAGTGCGGAACTTCAGTGCGGGGAATCGTAGTGCGGGCCACTGACATTCGATCCGGTGTGTCCGAAGCGCCGGTGTGATGTGCTATGTGTGCTATGAGCAGACCGTGCCCGAGGCGGGCACCGTGCCGTCCAGCAGATACGCGTCGACCACCCTCGTGACGCACGCGTTGCCACTGTCGTAGGCGCCGTGCCCCTGGCCGCGGAAGGTCATCTCCACGCCGACGCCCGGGCCCAGTTCGCGCGCCATCTCGCGTGCTCCCTCGTACGGCGTGGCCGGGTCGCCGGTGTTGCCGACGACGAGGATCGGCGCGGAACCCTTGGCGCTCACGTCGGGGTTCTGCCAGGCGCCCTTGACGGGCCAGCCGGTGCACTGGGTGAGGCTCCAGGCCATGAAGTCCCCGAAGACGGGGGACGCCTTGCGGAACTCCGGCACCTTCTCCTCGATCTCGGCGGCCGTGTAGCGCTGCGCGAAGTCGGCGCAGTTGACGGCGGCGAGGGAGGCCTGGAGCGAGCTGTAGCGGCCGTTCTCACCCCGGCCGTTCATGGAGTCACCGAGGGCGAGCAGGAGTTTGCCGTCGCCGTTCTCGGCGTCCTCGATGCCTTCCGTGAGGTAGTCCCAGAAGTCCTTGGAGTACAGCGCCTGGGCGATGCCGCCGGTGGCGAGGGACTCGGTCAGTTCGCGGGTGTCGCCGGCGGGCACCGGATCGCTGTCCAGGCGCTTGAGCAGATCGGTGATCTGGTCCTTGGTGGGGCAGTTGTCGGAGGTCTCCGCGCAGGCGTCCATGTAGTTGCCGAGGGCCAGTTGGAATCCCTTGGCCTGGCCGAGGGCGCCCTGCACGGGGTCGTCGGACGGGTCCACGACGGCGTCGAGGACGGCCCGGCCGACCTTCTTCGGGAACAAGTGGGCGTAGACGCCGCCCAGTTCGGTCCCGTACGAGATGCCGAAGTAGTGCAGCTTGTCGTCCCCGAGCACCTGGCGCATCAGGTCCATGTCGCGGGCCGTGTTCTGCGTCCCGACGTGGGGCAGGACCTTCCCGGAGTTCTTCTCGCAGCCGGAGGCGTATCTCCCGACCCGCTCCACCAGGGCCTTTTCCTCGTCCTTGCCGTCGGGTGTGCCGTCGGCCGCGTAGTAGACGTCGAGGTCCTTGTCGCCCAGGCAGGTCACCCCGTCGCTGCGGCCGACGCCGCGCGGGTCGAAGCTCACCAGGTCGTAGCGGGTGCGCAGCGTCTTGTAGTCGTCGGCGAAGGCCGGGAGGGAGGCGACGCCGGAGCCGCCGGGGCCGCCGAAGTTGAAGACGAGCGAGCCGATGCGGCGGGCCCGGTCGGTGGCCCTGGCGCGGATCATGGCGATGCCGACGCTGCCCCCGTCGGGGCGGCCGTAGTCCAGGGGAGCGCGCAGCGTCGCGCACTCCCAGTCGCGGCCCGGCGCCTTGCCGGTGCCCTGGCTGGTGCTGGGCGCCGGGCAGGTCTTCCAGTCCAGCCGCTGCGCGGCCGAGGCGGAGGACGCGGCTTCCGCACGGTCGGCGCCGCCGCCGTCGCAGCCGGCCACCGCGCCCGTCAGGAGTAGCGCGCAGAGCAGGGCGCCGACCCTCAGCGGTCTGGACACGGTGGCACTCCCGGAGCTCGGGGGAAGAAGGCGCTTCCATCCTCCGGCCGGGGGTGAGAGGGGCGCGCGGCGTGCGGGGCGTACGGGTTAGCCGTGTCCGGCGGATCGTGGGCTACGGGTTGTCCTGCCGACGGCTGGTCGTCCTGCCGCCTGCGGCGGCGGGCGCCCTGCGGGCGCGTCCTCAAATGCCGGACGGGCTGCTGTGCTGTGCCCTCAAACGCCGGACGGGCCGCCTCACAGCGCGACGAACGTGACCTCGGTCGCCTTGACGCTCACCCACACCGGCACGCCTTCGGCCAACGACAGATCGGCGGCGGCGGACGGGGTGATCTCGGCGACCACGTCCGGCTCGCCGTCCACCAGGACGCGCAGCCGGCCGCCCTGAGCGGTGATCTCCCGGACGGTGCCCCGCCAGACGTTCCGGGGGCTTCCGGTGGGCCGGGTGGTGTGCAGGGACACCGCCTCGGGGCCCACGACGGCCAGCCCGGCGGTGGCCTCCCCGGGTACCGGGTCCGCGACGACCAGGCTCGCGCCGCCGTCGAGCAGCAGCGTCCGCCCGCCCATGGCCTTGCCCGGCCAGGCGTTGCGCCCGAGCATGCGGGCCACCCAGGGGGAGCGGGGATGCCGGGTCAGCTCGGCCGGTGACGCGTACTGGACCGTCCGGCCGTCCTCCAGCACGAGGATCCGGTCGGCGAGCGACACGGCCTCCACCGGGTCGTGGGTGACGATCAGACAGACGCCGGGGAAGTCCGCGAGGTGGGTGCGCAGGGTGTGCCGGACATGAGCCCGCGTCGACGGGTCGAGGGCGGCCAGCGGCTCGTCGAGCAGCAGCAGTCGAGGGCGCGCGGCCAGGGCGCGCGCCAACGCCACGCGCTGTGCCTGGCCGCCGCTGAGCCGGCCGGGCTTGCGGTGGGCGAACTGCCCGACGCCCAGCCGGTCGAGCCAGCGCCGCGCCTCGCGGCGCGCCTCGTCCTTGGGGACGCCCTGGGCGCGCAGACCGTAGGCGGTGTTGGCGAGAGCGGTCAGATGCGGGAAGAGGGCGCCGTCCTGGGGGACCCAGGCGATGCGCCGCCGGTGCGCGGGGACGTCGGACACGTCCGTCCCGCCGAGGGCCAGGGCGGCCGCGGTGGCGCGGGGGGTGAGGCCGAGGAGGGCCCGCAGGAGCGTGGTCTTGCCGGCGCCATTGGGGCCGACGACGGCGATGGTGGTGCCGGCGGTCGCGTCGAGGTCCGCGGCGGTCGCGCCGGTCACGGTGGCGCGCAAGGGACGTGGCCCGTCCGTCGGGCCTGCCGGTGTGGGCGCGGCCACATGAGGCTCACTCGGTGCGGTGGGCTCGGGGAGACCGCCCGTCGGCGCTGTTTCGTCCCGTCCGGTCGTCAGCCAGCGCCCGCGCAGCGCCAGCAGAACCGTGGTGGCGATGGCCAGCAGGAGCAGCGAGACCGCCGTCGCCCCCTCCGGGTCCTCCTGCAGGAGCAGATAGACCTGGAGCGGGAGGGTCTGTGTCGTCCCCGGCAGATTGCCCGCGAAGGTGATCGTCGCGCCGAACTCGCCGAGGGCTCGGGCCCAGCAGAGGGCGGCGCCCGCGATCAGCCCGGGCCCGACCATGGGCAGGGTGATCGTGCGGAACACCCGCAAGGGGGCGGCGCCGAGCGAGGTCGCCGTCTCCTCGTAGCGCGGGTGGAGCCCCGCGAGCGCCCCCTCCAGGCTGATCACGAGGAACGGCATCGACACGAACGCCGACGCCAGCACGGCTCCCGCCGTGGAGAACGGCAGGGTCACGCCGAACCACGACTCCAGCCACGGCCCGAGGATCCCCCGCCGCCCGAACCCCTGGAGCAGCGCGACACCGGCGACCGTCGGCGGCAGCACCATCGGCAGCATCACCAGGCACCGCACCGCCGCCTTGCCGGGGAAGTCCACCCGGGCCAGCAGCCACGCGAGCGGCACGCCGAGCGTCAGGGAGAGCAGCAGTGCCCAGCCGGAGACGAGCAGCGAGAGCCCGAGCGCCTCGGTGACCTCGTGCGATCCGAGGCGGGAGGGGAGAGTGCTCCAGGGGGTACGGGCGAGGATGCCCGCCAGGGGCAGCAGCAGAAAGGCCACCCCCAGCGCGGCGGGCAGCCCGAGCGCCAAGGGCGTGCGCCCCCGGCGCGTACGGGCTCCGGTCGCGGTCGCGGTTGCTGTCACGGTTGCTGGAACCCCGCCGCACGGAGCAGCTTCTGCGCCTCGTCCGACGCCAGCCACTTCACGAAGTCACCGGCCTCCCCGGCGTTCCTGGAGCCCTTGAGGGTGGCGGCCGGGTAGGAGGCGACCGCGTTCTGCGCGTCGGGGACGGTGACGGTGGCGACCTTGTCCTTCGCCGAGGCCGCGTCGGTGAGGTACACGATCCCGGCGTCGGCCTCGCCGAGGGTGACCTTGCTGAGCACCGCCCGGACGTTCGGCTCCTGGGAGACCGGCTTCACCGTGACGTGCTGCTGGTCGAGAACCTTGCGGCTGTAGCGGCCCACGGGCACCTCGGGGGCGGCCAGGACGACCTTGAGGTCGCTCTTGGCGAGATCCGCGAGCCCCTTGACGTTCTTCGGGTTGCCCTTGGCGGTGGCGATCGTGAGCCGGTTCTTCGCGATGACGGTGGGGGCGCCGGTGTCGGCCTTGAGACCGTCCATGGTCTTGGTGTCGGCGGTGACGAGCGCGTCGGCGGGCACGCCCTGGCGCACCTGCGCCGCCAGCTCCTGGGACCCGGCGAAGGAGAACCGCACCTTCGTGCCCGGGTGCTCCTTCTCGTAGGCGGCCCCGGCCTTCTTGAAGACGTCGGTGAGGGAGGCGGCGGCGAGCACGGTCAGCGTGGTCGGCTTCTTCCCGCCGTTGCCCTCGTCGTCGTTCTTGTCGCCGCTGCCGCAGGCGGTGACCAGGGGGACGAGCAGCGCGCCGGCCAGCACGGGCAGGGCGGCGCGACGTACGAAGGTGCGGTGCATCGGGGTCTCCAGGGGGCCGGGCGGTCAGCGGTCAGACGCGGTCGATGTGCACATTGGTGGCCTTCACCCTGGCCACGGCCTCCATGCCGACGGCGAGCCCCAGCTCTTCCACGGCCTCGCGCGTCAGGAGCGAGACGAGGCGGTGCGGTCCGGCCTGGACCTCGACCTGGGCGGCGACGTCGCCGAGCTTGACGGCGGTGATGATGCCGGGAAAGGCGTTACGGGCGGTGGTGTACGTCCCCTCGTCGCCCTCGGCGCTGTGCGCTTCGGCGGCGAGCGCGACGGAGAACGCGGCGAGGTCGGGCCCGTCGATGATCCGCTTGCCCGCGTCGTCCCTCCGGGTGGGGATCCGCCCGGCGTCCGCCCAGCGCCGGACGGTATCGGAACTGACCCCGAGAAGCCGGGCCGCCCGCCCGATGGTGTATGACCGCATACGCGGCACGGTATGGCCATGCGGCCCGCAGGTGCAAGGTGGGTTTGGTTATTTGCCTCGCAAATGCTGTGGCCCGTCCGGGCGGGCTGATGATGGCTGTGCCTTGAGGCGCGGCGGGGGCTGCGGGTATGTGTGCCCTCAATCGCCGGGCGGGCTTGATGGGGCGGGCCTTGCAGGTGTCCGCGGCGCGGCGGGGGCTGCGGTACGTGTGCCCTCAATCGCCGGGCGGGCTTGAATGGGCAGCCGCCCGGATACTGGCTGCGGCCTGGCCGCCGTAGGCCCCGCCCGGAGGGCGAAAACGGACCCGCTGTCGGCGGGACGGCCCCCGCCCGGAGGGCGGGCGTTGGGGTGGCGGGCCGCACCCGACCAGCAGGCCGCCACCCCCCGTGGCAGGGGCAGCAGCCTGCTAAATCGCTCCCTTGCGCGTCAGGTGCGAGAACGACACCCACCCCGGCAGCACCGGCAGCCACAGCGTCATCAAGCGGAACAGCAGCACCGCAGGAGCCGCCTGTTCCGCCGGGAGGCCGGCGAAGGTCAGGGCGCCGGTGAGGGCGAACTCCACCGCGCCGACACCGCCGGGTGTCGGGGCCGCCGAGCCCAGGGCGTTGGCCGTCAGGAAGACCACCGCGATGCTCGCGTAGCTCAGCTCGCCGCCGAAGGCGCGGATCGAGGCGTCCAGGCACATCACGTTCGCCGCCGTCAGCAGCAGCATGCCGCCGATGCCGGAGGCGAGCTTCTGCGGGCGCTGGAGCACGTCCAGCATGCGCGGTACGACACCCGCGAACAGCGACCGCACCCGCGTCGCCACGAACTTCCGCAGCACCGGGATCGCGGCCACGACGAGCACCAGCACCGCCGCCGTCAGCAGCCCGCCGATGACCGTCCGGGAGGGGCCGATCGACGAACTCCGCTCGGTGCCGGTCACATAGCCGAAGGACAGCAGCAGCATGATGTGGCAGGCCAGGCCGAAGAGCTGGGACGCGCCGACGCTCGCCACGGCCAGGCCCGGCCGGACGCCCGCGCGCTGCAGGAAGCGGGTGTTGAGGGCCACGCCGCCGACCGCCGCCGGAGCGACGAGTTTCACGAAGGAGCCCGCGACCTGCGCGAGGACCGTCCGCCCGAACTTCACCTTCTCCGGGACGAAGCCCAGCAGGCTCAGCGCGGCGGCGACGTAGGTGAGGGCCTGGAAGCCCACCGCGACCGCCACCCACGCCCAGTTGGCCTTGTCGACGAGATCGCCGAACTGGATGTGCGTGAGCTGCGAGAGCAGGAAGTACGCGGCGAACGCGCCCGCCACGAAGGTGACCAGGGTGCGCGGCTTGATCCGCTCCAGGCGTACGGGCTCTATCGGCGCCTGCGGCCGGATCAGCAGCACCTGCCGGCGGATCTGCGCGAGCAGGTCCTCCTCGCGGGCCTCCTCCAGCGCCTCGCCGATCGCCTTCTTCTCCGCCTGCCGCTCGGCCTTGAGCGCCTTGCGGCCCGCGCTCTCGGACTCGGCGGGCTCGGCCTCGGCCCCGCTCGCGGCGTTCTCCTTGGCGGCGCGTGCCGCCTCCAGGACCTTCTCGCGTTCCCGCTGGGCGCGCTCGCGCGCCAGCTGGCGCAAGGTGGCGCGGCTGACGCGGGTGAGGGCGAGCGGCTGGAGCAGCGGCAGGCTGTTCGCGACGGCGTCCGGCCCGAGGACGGCCACGCCCACGGCCACCGCCCGCTCGGCACCGACCCGCAGGCCGAGCGTGACGAGCAGCTGTGCCACGTCCATCCGCAGCACCACGTCGCCGGCCGCGATCTCACCGCCGCGCAGGTCGGTCAGGACGACATTGCCGGAACGATCCACCAGCAGGGCGTCACCGTCCAGGCGCCGGTGCGCGATCCGCCTCGACTGCAGCGCCCGGACCTGACGCCAGGCCCCGGCCATCAGCTCGTCGGTGATCTCCTCTGCCGGGATGGCGTCGAGGGTGCGGCCGCCGATGTGCTCGTAGACGAGCATCACGGCGTCGGGGCCGAGTTCGGAGGTGGCGATGAGCTTGGGGGCGTTGGCGCCGGCGGCGATGGCCGCGTAGGCGAGCAGCGCCTCCTGTTCCAGGGCCTGGCGCAGGGTCTGGAGGCTGCGGCGCTGGTTGATGCCGCGCACCGCGAGCCGCCGCCACAGGCGGTAGAAGAAGCCCTGCGCCTGCTGCTCGCGGTCGACGACCGTGACGTCGAGGGGCGGGCCGTCCTCCAGGGTGACGATGTAGCGGCGCCCCCGGTCGTGGTGGCGGTCCGGCTCGGTGTCGGCCGGGTCCTCCGAGCGCAGCGCGGTGACCGGCTTGAAGCCGACGCGGCGCAGCCCGGCGAGGAGGTTCTGGCCGGTGGGGCGGACGTTCGGCGAGCCGACGGCGTAGAGCGTGCCGTAGGCGACGGTCCAGCCGATCAGCACGGTGGTGACGATCGAGAACGGTGTGGTGTAGCCGTTGACCAGCACCGCGAAGGCGTCCAGCAGCAGCACGGCCCACATCGCGACCCGCCAGCGCGGCCGGCGGGACATCCCGACGGCCGTCATATAGGCGATCACGGGGGCCAGATAGCCGTGCACGGGGTCGGTGAAGCCGCCGGTGGGGGCGGCCCGCGTGAGGGCCGCGCGGATGGTCTCCGGGGCGGTCTCGGCGACCCACAGGTCGGTCGCGAGGGAGACGCCGTGCGCGAGGACGGCCGCGAGGACGCCGTCGGCGATGCGCAGGCCGTCCCGTTTGATGAGCCGTTCGATGGCGAAGGCCACCGGGACGATGAAGATGGCGATGTTGGCGGCGAGCCCCGCGAAGTTCGCCAGCAGCTGCGGCGCCCGGCCGGTGCTGTCGCCGATGTCCTTCGACAGGCCGGCGGTGGTGCCGTGGGCGAAGGCCGCGAGGGCGAGCACGAGGGCGATGCCGAGGATGCCGAGGAAGAGCCGGACCAGGTCGGCGGGCCGGTGCACACGGGCGGGCAGCAGCGGTTCGTCGCCGGAGACCTGGTCGATGTGCGCCTCGCAGCCGCGGCCGGACTCGCCGCTCTCGCAGCCGTAGGGGCTGGAGGACGGCGGTTTGCCGAGGTCCGCGCCGGGGCGGTCACCGGGGTCGCCCCCGTGGCGGGGCAGCTCTTTGGGGGCGCGGGCTCCCTCGGGAGGCTGCGCGCCCTGCTCGTCCGTCTCTTCTTGGTCTCGTATCACCAGTTCACCGCCCGGAAGATGGTGGCATGACCCCGCCGGGCAAGGGGGCATCAGGGTGCATTTCGGGGGCGCGGACTCCGGATCGTACGCCCTGTAGTGCAAAGACGCACTCTCGGTGATCTTGAGGGGTCCGCGCAAGAGGGCCCCGGCGTTGTCGGTGCGGTGCGGCAGTATGGACCGGATGAGCGAGGACGTGACGACGGACCACGGGCCGGCCGCCGGGCTTCCCGAGTACGCGGAGCGGGTGCTGGCCGTCGCCGAGCTGATCCCGCCCGGCCGGGTGATGACCTACGGGGACGTCGCCGAGTGGCTCGGGGAAGGCGGGCCGCGGCAGGTGGGCCGGGTCATGGCGCTCTACGGCGGGCCGGTGCCCTGGTGGCGGGTGGTCCGCGCGGACGGCACGCTGCTGCCCGGCCACGAGCTGCGCGCCCTGGACCACTACCGCGACGAGGACACCCCCCTGCGGGAGGCCGGCCGCTTCGCCGACGGGCATCTGCCCCGGCTCGACATGCGGCGGGCCCGCTGGGACGGCACCGGCGCCGACGACGCCGCGCCGGGTGTGAATCCGCACACCTGACGGCCCCGGCCGTCCGGGTACCGCCCGACCCCGCCGGAGCCCATGACGCCTGGGCGTAATCCGAACGGATGAGGTGGCTGCGGCGGTTCGGCGGCACCCGGGACGCCCTGCGCCCGGGGTGCCTCCTGGCGTAGCGTCGGGGACCGCCCTCCGTCGTCTGCCCCGCCTCACCCCCAGGCCGCTTCCCGGCCCGTACGGCCGTACGTCACCCCGCACCTCCACCAGGACCGGCAACCCACGTGAGCTCCTCCGTATCGTCCCGCCCGCCGCAGCAGCAGCTGCGACGGCCCTCTTCGGGTGCGTACCGCCTCGTGCGCACCCGGCCGGGCCCGGTGGGCCCTCCTGAGCTGGACGCACGACAGCGCGCCGTGGTTGACCACCGGGACGGGCCGCTGCTGGTGCTCGCCGGGCCGGGCACGGGCAAGACGACGACGCTCGTCGAGGCGGTCGCCGAGCGGGTGCGGCGGGGCACCGACCCCGAGCGGATCCTCGTCCTCACCTTCAGCCGCAAGGCCGCGGTCGAACTCCGGGACCGGATGGCCGCCCGGCTGGGCGCCGCCCACGGCCTGCGGGCCACGACCTTCCACTCGTACTGCTACGCCCTGGTCCGCGCCCACCAGGACGTCGACCTCTTCATCGACCCCCTGCGGCTGCTGTCCGGACCCGAGCAGGACGTCGTCGTGCGCGAGCTGCTCGCCGGACAGGCCGAGCTGGAGCGCGCCGGGCGCGAGGCGGTGGGCTGGCCCGACGAGCTGCGCGCGTGCCTGACCACGCGCGGCTTCGCCGACGAGGTCCGCGCGGTCCTCGCGCGCAGCCGCGAGCTGGGGCTCGGCCCCGGGGCCCTCGACGCCTTCGCCGCCCGCACCGGCCGCCCCGACTGGCGGGCCGCCGCGTCCTTCCTCGCCGAGTACCTCGACGTGCTCGACATGCGCGGAGTGCTCGACTACGCCGAACTCGTCCACCGGGCCGTGCTGCTCGCGGAGCAGCCCGACGTCGCCGCCGAGCTGGCCCTGCGCTACGACGCGGTCTTCGTGGACGAGTACCAGGACACCGACGCCGCCCAGGTGCGCCTGCTGCGCGCGCTCGCGGGCGGCGGGCGCACCCTGGTCGCCTTCGGCGACCCCGACCAGTCGATCTACGCCTTCCGGGGCGCCGACGTGAACGGCATCCTCGACTTCCCCGACGCCTTCCCCCGCCGGGACGGGTCCGCCGCCCCGGTCGAGGTCCTCACCGTCTCGCGCCGCTCCGGCGCCGCCCTCCTCGCCGCGACCCGGCTGCTCACCCGCCGGATGCCGCTGACCCGCCTGCCGGCGCGGGCCGTGCGCGCCCACCGTGAGCTGACGGCCGTCCGCGAGGGCGGCCGGGTGGAGGCGTACACCTACCCGACGCCGGGCGCGGAGGTCGACAACATCGCCGACATCCTGCGCCGCGCCCACCTGGAGGACGGCGTCCCCTGGCACGACATGGCCGTCCTCGTCCGCGCGGGCGCCCGCTCCATACCGGGCCTGCGCCGCGCCCTGACCTCGGCGGGCGTGCCCGTGGAGGTCGACGGCGACGACCTGCCGCTGCGCCACGAACCCGCGGTCGCGCCGCTGCTGACGGCCCTGCGCGCGGTGGCCGAACCCCCGGCCCCCTCCGATGCCTCCCACCCGGCGGCCCACCTCGACCCCGAGACCGCGCTCACCCTGCTCACCTCGCCGCTCGGCGGCATGGACGCCGCGGACCTGCGCAGGCTGGGCCGTGCCCTGCGGGACGAGGAACGCGCCGCCGGCCACGCCGTGCCGCGCCCCTCGGACGTACTGATCGCGGAGGCCCTCGCGGAACCGGAGCGCCTCGTGGCGCACGACCCGTCCTACGCGCGGAGCGCGCAGCGCCTGGGCGCGCTCCTGCGCACCGCCCGCGAACTCCTCGAAGGCGGCGGCACCGCCGAAGAGGCGCTCTGGGCGCTGTGGAACGGCACCACCTGGCCGGAGCGGCTGGAGCGGGCCGCCCGGCGCGGCGGGGCCGGCGGACGGAACGCGGACCGGGACCTGGACGCGGTGTGCGCGCTGTTCGAGACCGCCGCCCGCGCGGAGGAGCGCACCGGCGGCCGGGGTGCCCTGAACTTCCTGGACGAGCTCGACGCCCAGGACATCGCCGCCGACACCCTCACCCGCCGGGCCCTGCGGCCCGACGCCGTACGCCTGATGACCGCGCACCGCTCCAAGGGCCTGGAGTGGCGGGTGGTCGTCGTCGCGGGGGTCCAGGAAGGCCTCTGGCCGGACCTGCGGCGCCGGGGCTCGCTCCTGGAGGCCGACCGCATCGGACGCGACGGCCTCGCCGAGCCGCTCAGCCCCGGCGCGCTGCTCGCCGAGGAGCGCCGCCTGTTCTACGTGGCCGCCACGCGTGCGCGCGAGCGCGTGGTCGTCACCGCCGTCAAGGCGGCCGCCGAGGACGGCGACCAGCCCTCCCGGTTCCTGACCGAGCTGGGCACCGAGCCCGTCGACGTCACCCAGCGGCCGCGCCGCCCCCTGGCCGTCGCCGCGCTCGTCGCCGAACTGCGCGCCACCACCGTCGACCCCGACGCCTCGGACGCCCTGCGGGCCGCGGCGGCCGAGCGGCTCGCCCGGCTCGCGGCGCTGAGCGACGACGAGGGCCAGCCCCTCGTCCCCGCCGCTCACCCCTACCGCTGGTGGGGCCTGGACGAGCCGACGCACAGCGAGGCCCCGCTGCGCGACCGGGAACACCCCGTCGCGCTGTCCGGCTCGGCCCTCGACCAACTGGCCAACACCTGCTCGCTCCAGTGGTTCCTCGGCCGCGAGGTGAAGGCGGACGCCCCGGCCACCGCCGCCCAGGGCTTCGGCAACGTCGTGCACGTCCTGGCCGACGAGGTCGCCTCCGGGCGCACCCCGGCCGACCTCGCCGTCCTCATGGAACGCCTCGAATCCGTCTGGGACGCGCTGGCCTTCGACGCGCCCTGGAAGTCGACGCAGGAGAAGGAGAACGCCCGCGCGGCCCTGGAACGCTTCCTGCGCTGGCACGTGATGGAGCGCGGCGGCCGCACCCCCGTCGCCACCGAGCACTCCTTCGACGTCACCCTGAACGCCACCGGGGACTACCGGGTGCGCGTCCGGGGCTCCATGGACCGGGTGGAGACGGACGCCCACGGCCGCGCCTACGTCGTCGACTTCAAGACCGGCAAGGGCGCGGTCTCCGCGAACGACGTGGCCCGCCACCCCCAGCTCGCCGTCTACCAGCTCGCGGTCGAGCAGGGCGCCGTCGACGACCTCTTCGACGGGGTGCGCCCGATCGCGGGCGGCGCGGAGCTCGTACAGCTGCGGCAGGGGGCCGCGAAGAAGGAGGGCGGCGACGCCCTCCCCAAGGTGCAGGCGCAGGACCCGCTGGGGGAGGGCGAGTGGATCAGCGGCCTCCTCGCCGAGGCCGCCGGCCGGGTCCTGGAGGAGCGCTTCGCCCCCCGCCCCGGCCGGCACTGCACCCACTGCTCCTTCCGCGCCTCCTGCACGGCCCGGCCGGAGGGCCGTCAGGTCGTGGAGTGAGGTCCGCTGCCCGGTCGAGGGCTCTGACCTGCGGAGTTCAGTGATGTCAGTGTGGGCCGTTAGCGTTTTCGTGTGACCCCGCGCCTGACCGACCCCGAGCAGCTCAAGGAGCTGCTCGGCATTCCGTTCACCCCGGAGCAGACGGCCTGCATCACCGCGCCGCCCGCCCCGCAGGTCATCGTGGCCGGAGCCGGTTCGGGCAAGACCACCGTCATGGCCGCCCGCGTGGTCTGGCTCGTCGGCACCGGGCAGGTCGCGCCCGAGCAGGTCCTCGGCCTCACCTTCACCAACAAGGCGGCGGGCGAGCTGTCCGAGCGGGTGCGCAAGGCCCTCGTCGAGGCGGGCGTCACCGACCCGGAGCCGAGCGACCCCGACCGGGCGCCCGGCGACCCGCAGATCTCCACCTACCACGCCTTCGCCGGCCGGCTCCTGAAGGAGCACGGCCTGCGCATCGGCCTGGAGCCCAGCTCCCGGCTGCTCGCCGACGCCACCCGCTTCCAGCTCGCCGCCCGCGTGCTGCGCACCTCGCCCGGCCCGTACCCCGCGCTCACCCGCTCCTTCGGCGATCTCGTCTCCGACCTCCTCGCCCTCGACGGCGAACTCGCCGAGCACCTCGTAGGCCCCGAGGACCTCCGGGCCTACGACACCGAGCTGCTGACCGCCCTCGAAAGCGCCAAGCTCTCCAACGCCGAGCTGCGCCAGGTGCCCGAGACCGCCCGCGCCCGCCTCGAGCTCCTCGGCCTGGTGGCCGCCTACCGCAAGGAGAAGCGGGCGCGCGACCTCCTCGACTTCGGCGACCAGATCGCCCTGTCCGCCGAGCTGGCCGGCACCCGGCCGGAGGTCGGGCGGATCCTGCGCGAGCAGTTCGCGGTCGTCCTCCTCGACGAGTACCAGGACACCTCCGTGGCCCAGCGACTGCTGCTCGCGGGCCTGTTCGGCGGGGGCACCGGGCACGCCGTCACCGCCGTCGGCGACCCCTGCCAGGCCATCTACGGCTGGCGCGGGGCCTCCGTGGCCAACCTCGACGACTTCCCGCGCCACTTCCCGTACGCCGACGGGCGCCCCGCCCAGCGCTTCGCGCTCAGCGAGAACCGCCGCAGCGGCGGCCGGCTCCTGGAGCTGGCCAACGGCCTGGCCGCCCCGCTGCGGGAGCGCCACGAAGGTGTCGAGGCCCTGCGGCCCGCCCCCGGCGCCGAGCGCGACGGCGTGGTGCGCTGCGCCCTGCTGCCCACCCACGCCGAGGAGCTGGACTGGCTCGCGGACTCCCTCGCCCACCTGGTGCGCACGGGCACCCGGCCCGGTGACATCGCGGTACTGTGCCGCACCGCCGTCGACTTCGCGCAGATCCAGGGCGCCCTCGTCGAGCGGGACGTCCCGGTGGAGGTCGTCGGCCTGTCCGGGCTGCTGCACCTGCCGGAGATCGCCGACCTCGTCGCCGTCTGCGAGGTGCTCCAGGACCCCACGGCCAATGCCGCGCTCGTCCGGCTCCTGGTCGGTCCCCGCTGGCGCATCGGCCCCCGTGACCTGGCGCTGCTCGGGCGCCGCGCGCGGACGCTCGTGCCCTACGGCAGCGCGGGCTCGGACCCCGACCGGCGCCTCGCCGAGGCGGTCGAAGGCGTCGACCCGGCCGAGGCCGTGTCGCTCGCCGACGCCCTCGACACGTTCCTGACCGCCGGCCCGGACGACGGACTGCCGTTCTCCGCCGCGGCCCGCGTCCGCTTCGCCCGGCTCGCCAGGGAGCTGCGCGAGCTGCGACGCTCCCTGGCCGATCCGCTCATGGACGTCCTGCACCGGGTGCTCGCCACCACCGGCCTGGAGGTCGAGCTCTCCGCGTCGCCGCACGCGCTGGCCGCCCGGCGCCGCGAGACGCTCTCCTCGTTCCTGGACATCGCCGCCGGGTTCGCCGCCGTCGACGGCGAGGCCACCCTGCTCGCCTTCCTCGGCTTCCTGCGCACCGCCGCCCAGTACGAGAAGGGCCTCGACAGCTCCCTGCCCGGCGGCGAGAACACCGTCAAGGTCCTCACCGCCCACAAGTCCAAGGGCCTGGAGTGGGACGTGGTCGCGGTCCCCGGCCTCGTCACGAAGACCTTCCCCAGCGAGCAGTCCCGCGAGTCCTGGACGGCCCAGGCGAAGGTGCTGCCGCACGCGCTGCGGGGCGACGCGGACACCCTCCCCGACGTCGGCGCCTGGGACGCCAAGGGGCTCGCCGCCTTCAAGGCGGCCATGAAGGAACACCAGCGCATCGAGGAGCTCCGCCTCGGCTACGTCACCTTCACCCGGCCCCGGTCGCTGCTCCTCGCCTCCGGCCACTGGTGGGGACCGAGCCAGAAGAAGCCGCGCGGCCCGTCCGCCTTCCTCGAAGCCCTCCGGGAGCACTGCGAGGCGGGCCACGGAGAGATCGAGGCCTGGGCGTCGGCACCGGAGGAGGGCGAGGAGAACCCGGCCCTGGAGGAGTCGGCCGCGGAGCGGTCCTGGCCGCTGCCCCTGGATCCCGCGTCCCTCGCCCGCCGCCGCACCGCCGCGGACGCCGTCCTCGCCCACCTCGCCCGCCTGGCGGACCACCCGGAGGACCACCCCGCCGCCGCCGTCCACGACGCCCCGCACCCGGCCACCACCGCCCACGACCCCGACTGGCCCCCACCGCCGGAGGACGAGCCGTTCGACGACGCTGCCTTCGACGACGCCGCCTTCGACGAGGTGTCCGAGGACGACCTCGCGGCGTGGGACACGCTGCCCACCACCCGCCCGGCACCGGCCGACGAGCCGTCCGAGGCCGAGGACGCCGAGGACGCCGGGAACGCGGCCGCGCACGGCGCCCTGCCCGGCCCCCGGCGGGCACCGGGCGGCCCCGACCACGCCGCCTCCCACCCGGATGAGGCCGGCGGCCGCCCCCACCCGGAGCCGCACGGCGGACCGCCGCGGCTGCTGCCCGAGGAGGCCCGCCTCGTCGGCTCCTGGGACCGCGACCTGGACGCGCTCGCGGGCGAGCTGCGCCGGGCCCGCGCGAGCGTGCGGGACGTGGTCGTGCCGTCGTCGCTGAGTGCCTCGCAGCTGGTCAGGCTGGCCGCCGACCCGGACGGCTTCGCACGGGAGCTGGCCCGCCCCATGCCGCGCCCGCCGCAGCCCGCCGCGCGCCGCGGCACCCGCTTCCACGCCTGGGTGGAGTCCCGCTTCGAGGAGCTGCCGCTCCCGCTGCTCGGCCCCGAGGAGCTGCCGGGCGGCGCCGACGACGAGGACGCCGACGGCCTCGCCCCGGAGATCGCCGACGAGCGGGACCTCGCCGAGCTCAAGGACGCGTTCGAGCGCACCGCCTACGCCCGGCGCACCCCGTACCGGGTGGAGGTGCCCGTCCAGCTCACTCTCGCGGGCCGAGTGATCCGCGGGCGGATTGACGCGGTGTACCGCGAGCGCGGCCCGCACGGCGACACCTACGAGATCGTCGACTGGAAGACGAACCGCGACCACGACGCCGATCCCCTCCAGCTCGCGATCTACCGCCTCGCCTGGGCCGAACAGCACGGCCTGCCGCTGTCCGCCGTCGCCGCCGCCTTCGTGTACGTCCGCGACGGCGAGACCGTCCGCCCCCCGGACCTCCCGGACCGCGCGGGCCTGGAGCGGCTCCTGCTCGGGGAGGACGGGTGAGAAACCCGGTCATGGTCACACCGTGTGGCCGGTTAGGCTCGATGCCATGAGCTACACCCCGGACAGCGCCGTCCGCGCGTACATCGAAGGCCACCGCGCCGCCTTCCTCGACGACCTCGTCGAATGGCTCCGCATCCCCTCGGTGTCGGCCGATCCCGGCCGGGCCGCCGACGTCCGCCGCAGCGCGGACTGGCTGGCCGCGAAGCTCACCGAGACCGGCTTCCCCACCGCCGAGGTCTGGGAGACCGACGGCGCCCCGGCGGTCTACGCCGAGTGGCCCTCCGGTGACGAGGGCGCCCCGACGGTCCTGGTCTACGGCCACCACGACGTCCAGCCCGCCGCCGTCGAGGACGGCTGGCACACCGAGCCCTTCGAGCCCGTCGTCAAGGACGGCAGGCTGTACGCGCGCGGTGCCGCCGACGACAAGGGCCAGGTCTTCTTCCACACCCTGGGCGTCCGCGCCCACCTGGCGGCGACCGGCCGCACCGCCCCGGCCGTCAACCTCAAGCTCCTGATCGAGGGCGAGGAGGAGTCGGGTTCGGCGCACTTCCCCGACCTCGTCCGCGCCCACGCGGACCGCCTCGCCTGCGACGCGGTGATCGTCTCCGACACCGGCATGTGGTCCGAGGACACCCCGACCGTCTGCACCGGCATGCGCGGTCTCACGGACTGCCAGATCGACCTCTACGGACCGGACCAGGACATCCACTCCGGTTCCTTCGGCGGCGCCGTGCCCAACCCGGCCACCGAGGCCGCCCGGCTGGTCGCCGCCCTGCACGACGAGGACCGCCGGGTGGCGATCCCCGGCTTCTACGACGGCGTCGTGGAGCTCACCGACCGCGAGCGCGAACTCTTCGCCGAGCTGCCCTTCGACGAGAAGCAGTGGCTGCGCACCGCCCACTCGCACGGCGCCCTCGGCGAGAGCGGTTACACCACGCTGGAGCGCATCTGGGCGCGGCCCACGGCCGAGGTCAACGGCATCGGCGGTGGCTACCAGGGCCCCGGCGGCAAGACGATCGTGCCGTCCGCCGCACAGCTCAAGCTGTCCTTCCGGCTGGTCGCCGGCCAGGACGGAGACCGCGTCCAGCAGGCCGTGCGGGACTGGGTCGCAGGCCTGCTCCCGGCGGGGATCCGGCACGAGATCACCTTCTGGGGCGCGACCCGCCCCTGCCTGACCCCGCTGGACCACCCGGCTCTGCAGTCGGTCGCCCGCGCCATGGGCCGCGCCTTCGGGCAGCAGGTCCGGTTCACGCGCGAGGGCGGCTCCGGACCGGCCGCCGACCTCCAGGACGTGCTCGGCGTCCCGGTGCTGTTCCTCGGCATCTCGGTGCCCTCGGACGGCTGGCACGCGCCGAACGAGAAGGTCGAGCTGGACCTGCTCATGAAGGGCGTCGAGACCGCCGCCTACCTGTGGGGCGACCTCGCCGAGCACGGGCGCGCGCGATAGCTGCGGCTTTCGCTCGCGTCCGTGATGCAAACCACCATTCGTAGGGGGAGTTGGAAGCAGCAGTGACCACCTGGACCGATCTCTCAGCCGTCCGGCCCATCACGCTCAGTGGTGCGAGCGGCATCGACCGTGCCGCGCACCACCGGCTGGACGAGGCGTGGCTGTCCGCCGCGTGGAGCCACCCGTCCACGCGGGTCTTCGTGGTCTCCGGCGGCCAGGTCCTGATCGACGACACCCCGGACGGCCGCACCGAGCTGGTGATGACCCCGGCCTTCGAGGCGCCGGTCACCGAGACGCACCGCTACTTCCTCGGCCAGGACGAGAAGGGCGTCGCCTACTTCGCCCTGCAGAAGGACACCCTGCCCGGCCGGATGGACCAGTCGGCGCGCGCCGCGGGGCTGCGCGAGGCGGGCCTGCTGCTGTCGCAGCGCGACGCGGGGCTGCTGGTGCACGCGGTGGCCCTGGAGAACTGGCAGCGGCTGCACCGCTTCTGCTCGCGCTGCGGCGAGCGCACGGTCGTCGCGGCCGCGGGCCACATCCGCCGCTGCCCGGCCTGTGGCGCCGAGCACTACCCGCGCACCGACCCGGCCGTGATCATGCTGGTCACGGACCACGAGGACAGGGCGCTGCTGGGCCGGCAGATGCACTGGCCCGAAGGCCGCTTCTCGACCCTCGCGGGCTTCGTCGAGCCGGGCGAGTCCATCGAGGAGGCCGTGCGCCGCGAGGTCGCCGAGGAGGCGGGCGTGGTGGTCGGTCACGTGGAGTACGTCGCCAGCCAGCCGTGGCCGTTCCCGTCCAGCCTGATGCTGGGCTTCATGGCCCGGGCCACGTCCTCCGACATCCAGGTGGACGGCGAGGAGATCCACGAGGCCCGCTGGTTCTCACGGGCGGACCTGCGGGCCGCGTTCGAGTCCGGGGAGGTGCTGCCTCCCACGGGCATCTCGATCGCGGCCCGCCTGATCGAGCTCTGGTACGGCGAACCGCTGCCGCAGGGCCAGAGCTGGAGCTAGGGCGCCGGAGCGTCAGACCGCGAGGGCCTGCTTCACCTGGGCGAGGCTCGGGTTCGTCATGACGATGTGATCGCCACCGTTCGGGGGAACGACCAGAACGGTGGGGACCGTCTGGTTGCCGCCGTTCGCCTTCTCCACGAAGGCCGCCGAGTCGGCGTCGAGCTCGATGTTGACCTCGTTGTAGGTGATCCCCTCGCGGTCCATCTGGCTCTTCAGCCGGCGGCAGTAGCCGCACCAGGTGGTGCTGTACATCGTCACGGTGCCCGACATTCGACCTCGCGCTCCTTCGTTCATGGGTGGTTTTCCGGTGGTAGAACGCGCACCTACCCCCGACCATTCCCGGCATTAGTACGACTGCCGGTGCACGCCTGTGGACAACATTCCCGGTCGCCTCCGCCGACCTGGCAGCATGGCGGGGTGACAGCAGCAACGCACTCCTCCCTCTTCCCGCAGGTCCCTGACTCTGCCGACGCGGTGCTCGACGGGCTCGACCCCGAGCAGCGCGAGGTGGCCACGGCCCTGAGCGGACCGGTGTGCGTGCTGGCCGGAGCCGGTACGGGCAAGACCCGGGCGATCACCCATCGCATCGCCTACGGCGTCCGCTCCGGGCTGCTCCAGCCGTCGAGTGTGCTCGCGGTCACCTTCACCAACCGCGCGGCGGGCGAGATGCGCGGCCGGCTGCGCCAGCTCGGCGCGGGCGGCGTCCAGGCCCGCACCTTCCACTCCGCCGCCCTGCGGCAGCTCCAGTACTTCTGGCCGAAGGCCGTCGGCGGCGAGGTGCCCCGCCTCGTCGAGCGCAAGATCCAGCTCGTGGCGGAGTCCGCCGCCCGCTGCCGGGTCCGCCTCGACCGCAATGAGCTGCGCGATGTGACGGGCGAGATCGAGTGGTCGAAGGTCACCCAGACCGTCCCCGAGGACTATCCGGCCGCCGCCGCCAAGACCGGCCGCGAGGCCCCCCGCGATCCCGCCGAGATCGCCCGGATCTACGGCATGTACGAGCAGCTCAAGCGCGACCGCGGAGTGATCGACTTCGAGGATGTGCTGCTGCTGACCGTCGGCGTCCTCCAGGACCGGCACGACATCGCCGAGACGGTCCGCCGCCAGTACCAGCACTTCGTCGTCGACGAGTACCAGGACGTCAGCCCGCTCCAGCAGCGGCTGCTGGAGCTGTGGCTCGGCGACCGGGACAATCTCTGCGTCGTCGGCGACGCCAGCCAGACCATCTACTCCTTCACCGGAGCCACCCCGGACTATCTGCTCGACTTCCGCGTCCGCCACCCGCGTGCCACGGTCGTGAAGCTGATCCGCGACTACCGCTCCACCCCCCAGGTGGTGCGCCTTGCCAACGGCCTGCTGGCCCAGGCCCGCGGCCGGGCCGCCGAGCACCGCCTGGAGCTGGTCTCCCAGCGCGAGTCCGGCCCCGAGCCCCACTACTGCGCCTACGGGGACGAGCCGGCCGAGGCCGAGGGCACGGCCCGCCGGGTCCGGGATCTGATCGACTCCGGGGTGCCCGCGAGCGAGATCGCGATCCTCTACCGCATCAACGCCCAGTCCGAGGTCTACGAGCAGGCCCTCGCCGACGCCGGGGTGCCCTATCAGCTGCGCGGCGCGGAGCGGTTCTTCGAGCGGCCCGAGGTGCGCGAGGCCGGGCTGCTGCTGCGAGGTGCGGCCCGGGCCGGCGGTGCGGACGCACAGCTCGCCGACGCCGATGACGTGCCCTCCCAGGTGCGCGCCGTGCTCGGCACCCGTGGCTGGACGGCCGAGCCGCCCGCCGGGTCGGGCGCGGTCCGTGACCGCTGGGAGTCCCTCGCGGCCCTCGTGCGGCTCGCCGAGGACTTCGTGCGGGCCAAGCCGACCGCCACCCTCACCGATCTCGTGGCCGAGCTGGACGAGCGGGCCTCCGCCCAGCACGCGCCGACGGTGGAGGGTGTGACTCTCGCCTCACTTCACGCGGCCAAGGGCCTGGAGTGGGACGCCGTCTTCCTGGTCGGGCTCACCGAAGGCATGATGCCGATCACTTACGCCAAGACCGATGAGCAGGTCGAGGAGGAGCGCCGGCTCCTCTATGTCGGCGTCACCCGGGCCCGCCGTCACCTCTCCCTTTCCTGGGCGCTCTCCCGCGCTCCCGGCGGCCGGGCGTCCCGGCGCCCCAGCCGCTTCCTGAACGGCCTGCGACCGGGCTCCGCCGCGCCCCGCCCGGGCACGGCCGGGGCGGCAGGGCAGGGGGGCGTGGAGCGCGGTGCCGCCGCCCGGCGCAAGCGGCGCGGACCGGCCCTGTGCCGGGTCTGCGGGCGGACGTTGACGGATGCGGGCGAGATCAAGCTGATGCGCTGCGAGGACTGTCCCTCGGAGCTGGACGAGGCGCTCTACGAGCGGCTGCGCGACTGGCGGGCCGGACAGGCCGAGCTGCTGGGCCAGCCCGCCTACTGCGTCTTCACCGACAAGACACTTCTCGCGATCGCCGAGGCCGTTCCGGGAACCGAATCGGAGCTTTCCTGCATCTCAGGTGTGGGAGGACGGAAGCTCGACAAGTTCGGTGCCGATGTCCTGGCTCTCTGCTCCGGCCGTGAGCCGACGTCGTCGGACGCGCCTACGGACGCGACCGAAGACTCTCCCGAAAAATAGTTTGCGCGCGCGGACGGCATACCCATAGCCTTCCGAGCAGGGAAACCGCGGTTCTTCCAAGAGTCGCTGGTTCCGTGCTGTACTGAACTGTCCCGGACCGGGTTTTCACCGGTCCCCCGAGACGCCGAGAGGAGGCGGAGACCAATGATCAGCTTCATGAGCTTCAACAAAATGACCGATCGCTCGGTCGTCGCCACCTGCCCGCTCGGCGGTTCCCTCCGGGGCACCGGTCTGCCCTTCGGCGGCGCGGAACTCATCGAGGAGCGACCGAGCAAGGCGTCTGCGATTAAGGCAGCGGCAACGGCACAGGCCCAGGCCTATGCCTCCGTAGCGACGATCAATGGCGCCGGATCCCTGAACGCGCAGCAGCACCTGCACCACACGATGTGGGCCTTCCGTGGGCTCGAACCCTGGAGAGATCCAGCCTGATCGGCATGATCAGGTCGGCACCTTCCAGGGCCGCGGAACCCACACCGGGATCCGCGGCCCTTTTGTTTGCCCCGAACCGGGGCGCCAGCCCGGCTACCAGCCGGAACAACAGACGAGGAAACAACACCGTGCAACTCAAGGCACACACCCCGTCAGTAGCGACCGACCTGATCCCCCCGCCTGTCCCCACGGAGGACACCTTGACTCCCCTCACCGCCCTCACCGAGCTCGACGACGCCATCGAGAACCTCGGCGTCCCGGTCCCGTGCCGCAGCTATGACCCCGAGGTCTTCTTCGCCGAGACCCCGGCCGACGTCGAGTACGCCAAGTCGCTCTGCCAGACCTGCCCGCTGCGTGAGGCCTGCCTGGCCGGCGCCAAGGACCGCCGTGAGCCGTGGGGCGTCTGGGGCGGCGAGCTGTTCGTCCAGGGCGTGGTCGTGGCCCGCAAGCGTCCGCGTGGTCGCCCGCGCAAGAACCCGGTCGCCGCATGAACACCCTCCTCGGCACCATCGACCGCCCCACCACGCACGACCCCAAGAAGCAGGATCCGACGATGCAGCGCCCGTCCCACGAGCCGGCCGGCTCGAAGACCCCCACCCGTGACACCTCGAGCGCGACCGCTTCGCGCCAGAACAGGAACCTCGAAATGCAACTCATCCCAGAAGCCCTGGCCCGTGCTCATATGCATGAACGCCTCCGGGAGGCCGAGGCCGAACGCGGTGCCGTTCGGCTGGCCGCCGCCCGGCGGATGCAGCGGCGCGCCGAGCGCGCCTCGCTGCGCGCCCGCCGGGCCCTCGCCATGGCCGTCATGCACTGAGCGGAAGCCCAGTCGGCGGTAGTGGCGGCGGCAGGGCCGCTATACCACGAGACACCCGCGGGGCCGGTCCATTCGGACCGGCCCCGCGCCGCATTGGGTGCGTTGTGCCCTCGCGGCCTGTTCGCGGGGATATCGTCTGGGAGGTGGACCAGCAGAACACGCATGAATCAGTGCAGTCGGACCCTGAGGCCACCGAGAAAGCCGTGTGCGCTCGCTGTGGCATCACCGCCGACGGTACGCCGCCGACCTGGACCTTCTCCGTCGAGAACGGCCGTCGCAGCTATCTCTGCGACGACTGCGCTCGCGCCAACATCAGATCGATCGAAGGCCGTCTCGATTCCTCCTGGTGGTGACCCCCACCCCGCCGGGGGCCGTCAGGCGGGTGCTTCCCGGCTCTCGTCGACCGCCGCGAAACCGGGCACCCACGCCTCCATCTCCTCCCGCAACCGCACGGTCGCGCCCAGCTGACACAGCACACCGATCGTGCTCATCGTCACCCGGTGTATCAACAGATACGCCGGGGGCAGATTGAGCTGCCGGGCCAGTTGGTAGGCGGGGGAGCGGTGATCGGCGATCCGGGCCGCCTGGGCGCGCAGCCAGCTCCGGGTGAAGGTGAACTCCTGCGCCTGCGCGGGCTCGATGATCGGCAGCAGATAATCCAGCACCGCACCGGGCTCCAGCTCGATCCCCGGCTTGACGAACCCTTCCTCCCGCAGCAGCTCGTGGACCGCTTCCGCCTCGCCGTCCAGCGTCAGCCGCAGCGCGGTGCCGATCTCCGGCGGCAGTCCCTGCGGCAGCCGGTCGACGGTGCCGAAGTCCAGCACGCCCAGCCGCCATTTCTCCGGTGGGCCGTCCGGGTGGTCCCCGGTGATCAGGCGGAAGTTGCCCGGGTGCGGATCGGCGTGCAGCAGCCCCGTCCGGGCGGCGCCCGAGAAGAGGAACCGCGCCAGCAGCTGGCCCGCCCGGTTCCGCTGCTCCGCAGTGCCGTCCGCTATCACCTCGGACAGCGGCACCCCCTCGAGCCACTCCGTCACCAGCACTTGGTCGCTCTGGTGCACCACGGCCGGCACCGTCACATCCGGGTCGCCCGCGAACTCCGTCGCGTGCGCGTCCTGGGCGCGGGCCTCCAGCTCGTAATCCAGCTCCTCGGACACCCGGTCGCGCAGCTCGGAGATGAGGGGCTTGATGTCCATGCCGGGGACCAACGGACCCAGCAGCCGGGCGAAGCGGCCCAGTTGCGTCAGATCGGAGAGCAGCGCCTCGCCCGCTCCCGGGTACTGCACCTTGACCGCGACCTCGCGCCCGTCGTGCCAGACCGCGCGGTGCACCTGCCCGATCGACGCCGCCGCCGCGGGCTGGTCGTCGAACTCCTCGAACAGATCCCGCCAGTCCTCGCCGAGCCGCTCCGCCAGGGCCGCGTGCACCGACTTCGACGGCAGCGGTGGCGCGGCCTCCTGGAGCTTGGTGAGCGCCGCCCGGTAGGGACCGGCGATCTGCTCGGGGAGCGCCGACTCGAAGACGGACAGGGCCTGACCCAGCTTCATCGCACCCCCCTTCAGCTGACCGAGGGTCGCGAAGAGCTGTTCGGCCGTGCGCTGTTGCAACTCCGCCGCGATCAGCTCCGCGGGCCGTCCGCCGATGCGTTTGCCGAGTCCGAGCGCCGTGCGCCCCGCGAACCCCAGTGGCAGCGCGGCCAACTTGGCGGTACGCGTGACCGCCTTGCGGGGTAGATCAGACATGCGCCCCTCCAACTCGCTGAACGGCCACGCCGTGGACGGCGGTTACCCGTTCATTGTCCCGTGCGACGCCCCCGCGGCCGAGGCATATTCGGGATACGAAGATCCCGCCGCGCCGCACGGGCACCGCGGATGCGGCTCGACGGGCCGGGGAGACCAGGCCGGACCCGGCAGAGCCAGCTCCAGACGGACCCCCGCGCTCGCCGGGGACCCACCGTCGAGAAAGGCCAGAGCCCTCGCCACGGTCAGCCCCGCCACCACCGTGGCCAGTGCCATGTCGCAAGACGGTACCCCCGCGCTCCGGCCCGACCTCCACTGGGCGAGCATCCGGGGCCACGCGGCGTCCCGTTCGGCGCGCCCGAGCTCGATACAGCCGGCGCACGCCGACCCGCCCGGCAGCACCAGCGGCCCCACCAGCCCGGTGGCCTCCAGGACCCCCGCGTACAGATGCGGGGTCCCCGACGCGATGAGCTCCTTCGCCGCGGCGGGCTCGGGTGCGTAGGCCGCGAGCCCGTCGCGCGGAGCGAAGACCACCAGCGCCAGCGGTGGCGGGCCGGTGTCCGGCGGGCCGCCCTCCGCGGCCGCGCCGGCGTCCCGGCCCGGGCCCGCGCCGCCGCGGGTCCGGGGGCGGGGGAGCGGCGCGGCCTGTCGCACCACCCGGCGGGCGGCGACGTCCCGCCGCTCCCCGGCCCGCTCGGCGCCCACCCCGCCGGGCGCCACGTCCCACGGCTCGACACAGCCGCCGTCCAGCACATCGACCTGGCCCACCCCCGACGCCGACAGCAGCGCCGCGACGGCCGCTCCCACCCGCCCCGCGCCCCGCACCTGAACCCGCGTCGCCTGCCGCGCGCTCATCAGCCGGGCCGCCGCCCCCGGTTCGGGGTGCAGCACCGACAGCGAGGCCAGGTCCGGGCGCAGCCGCTCCAGGCCCGCGCCCCGGCCGCGCAGAGCGGCGGCCCCGTCCCCGCCGCCCCGGGGGTCGTCGAGCAGCCCGGCCTGGCTCAGCCGCTCCACCAGGGCATCCGTCCGCCCGTCCGGCAACCCGAGATCACGCGCCGCCTCACGGAGCAAGGGCAGCCCGCGCGTCCCGTCGAGCAGGCCCAGAAAGCTGCCGGTCGCGGTGTCCACCGGACCGACCACCACCGCGTGGGCCGGGGCCACCCCGAACTGCACCGTCTCGCGGTCGCGCCAGCTCCGGCGCAGGGCGGGCTTGAGCATCGGATGGGGGGAGGCGGGCGGCTCGCCGGCCGGGCGGGTGCGGGGACGTACGGCGAACGGCCGGGCCCGTCCCGGGGCCGGGGATCCCTCGTCGTCGCGGTGCGCGGCGTGCGGTACGGCGGCTCGGTGTGCGGAGTTCCTCTGCATGGCTTCCCCCTCGGTCGGCCTTCAGCATGCGCGCCCCGCCTCGTCACCGTACGAAGTTGTCCACAAGCACGGGGTGATTGTCATACAAGCCGTGCGCTCTGCGGGTGTTTCCCCGGCAACCGAGCGAGGGGCGGGACTTCACGCGCCGCCAGCGGGTAACGTCGGGGCCGTGCCCGTCGACCCACTGCACAGTGCCCCAAGACCACCGCGCAGCGCCCCGAGCCCGCTCTCCAGTGGCTCGGACGCGTACGCGGTGGAGGTCCGCCGGAGTTCGCGCCGCCGCCGAACGGTCTCCGCCTACCGGGAGGGTGAGCGCACCGTCGTCCTCATCCCCGCCCGGATGTCGGAGGCGGAGGAGAAGCGGTGGGTGGGCGTGATGCTCGACAGACTCGCCGCGCAGGAGAGCAAGCGGATGCTCGGCGACGCCGAGCTGGCCGACCGGGCGCAGCGGCTCTCCGCCCAGTACCTCGACGGCCGCGCCCGCCCCGCCACGGTCCGCTGGGTCACCAATCAGAACACCCGGTGGGGCTCGTGCACCCCCGCCGAGGGCAGCATCCGTCTCTCCCACCGGCTCCAGGGCATGCCCGAGTACGTCGTGGACTACGTCCTGCTCCACGAGTTGGCGCATCTCCTGGTCCCCGGGCACGGCCCGCGCTTCTGGGAGCTCCTCGAGGCCTATCCGCGCACCGAGCGGGCCCGCGGTTACCTCGAAGGTGTGGTCGCCGCCGACCGGCTTCCGCATCTGCCCGCCGCCCGCAGCGAATGACGCCGTCGGCCGCGTGACACCCCGCCCGCCCGCGCCCGGGGCGGGCGGGCCCGTTCGCCTCCGCGCCGCCCCGGGCCCCCGCACGCCCCGGAATCGCTGGCTGTGAGGGTCAGCCGTTAGCCTGACGCAACGCATTCATCGCAGGTTCGGATGGGGGACGGTCGTTACGCATGGCCAGGGAATTCCAGCGCGGCCACAAGGCCAAGATCAGTGACCTGACAGCGGGGACCGATCTGTACATCGGTGTGCAGATCTCCGGGCCCGGGCTGTCCTTCGACATCAGCTGCTTCGGGCTCGACGCCCAGGAGCGACTGTCCGACGACCGGTACTTCATCTTCTTCAATCAGCCGAAGTCCCCCGAGGAGTCCATTCAGCAGCTCGGCGCGCAGGCCGGTGACACGGAGTCCTTCCGGGTCACGCTCGACCGCATTCCGGCTCATGTCCGGAAGCTCTCCTTCACGGCGACGGTCGACGGCGCGGGCCAGATGTCGCAGATCGGCCCCGGCTATGTCCGCATCGTCGCGGGCGGTGAGGAAGTCGCGCGGTATTCCTTCACCGGTGCGGAATTCAGCACCGAGCGTGCGGTGATGCTCGGCGACATCTATATGAAGGACGTCTGGCGGTTCGCCGCTGTCGGGCAGGGCTTCGACGGCGGCCTGGAAGCGCTGCTCACCAACTTCGGCGGCGAGGTCCTGGAGGAGGAACCGGAACCGGCTCCGGCCCCCGCCGCGCCCGCCCCCGCCTTCGCGCCCCCGGCGGCACAGGCGAGCGCGCCCCCGGCCTTCGCCGCGCCGCAGGCCGCGGCTCCGCCGCAGGCCCCACAGCCCGCGCCCGCCGCGCCTACCCCGCCGCCCGCCCAGGGCTTCCCGCCCCCGCCCGGCAGCACCCCGCCGCCGGCCGCCCCCGCGGTGCACGCGGCCGCCACGATCGCCGCGCCGATCGCCCCGCCCGGCTTCTTCGCCGGCCAGCCCGGCACGGGCCAGCAGACCCCGCCCGGCGGCACGGTCCCGCCCCCGCCCGGCCTGCCCGGCCAGCCGGCCCCGTACGGCCAGCAGCAGCCGGCCCCCTACGGGCACCCCGGTCAGCACCCCGGCCAGCAGCAGCCCTACGGACAGCCGGGGCAGCCCGGTCAGCCGTTCCCCGGCCAGCCGGCGCCGTACCCCGGTCAGCCCGGTCAGCCGGCGCCGTACGGCGGGCCTCCGCCCGCGGCGCCCCAGGGCACGCCGCAGGGCGGCACCCCCGTGGGCGTCCAGGCCGCGCTCGAGAAGTACCGCGAGGCGCCCACCGGGCAGCGGTGGACCCTGCAGAACCCCCGGCTCATCCGCGTCGACCTCGGCACCGACCCGCAGCCCGTGCTCGCCCGCCAGGGCAGCATGGTGCTCTACCAGGGCAAGGTCGACTTCGGCTACAAGGGCGCCGGGTTCGCCGGCCGGATCATGGGCAATGCCACCGGCCAGGAGATGCAGCTGATGCGCTGCACCGGCCGGGGACAGGTGTTCCTGGCGGAGAACTCCGCCCATGTGCACCCCATCGAGCTCCAGGGCGACGGCATCTGCGTCTCCGCGGAGTCGGTGCTCGCCTTCGACGAGTCGCTCCAGCATGAGGTCCGCCGGATCGAGGGCCACGGCATCCCCGGCGGCGCGCTCTTCACCATGCAGTTCCAGGGGCACGGCACTGTGGTCGTCAAGACCAACGGCGTTCCCGTGGTCCTGCCGGTCACCCCGACCACCTACGCCGACAGCAACGCCATCGTCGCCTGGTCCGCCGCCGCCCAGGTGGTCGTCTCCAGCCAGGTGCGGCTGCGGCGCAACGCCTACCCGGGCCACAGCGGGGAGACCGTGAACCTCCAATTCCGCGGCGCGCCCGGCAATTTCATCGTCGTCCAGCCCTACGAGGTCTGAGGGAGCCCGAAATGACCATGAACCAGACTCCGATCTCGGGCTACGCCCCGACCCCCGTCGCGGCCCGGATGGAGAACCACGGCAGCAGCATGCTCAAGGTGGCCATGCAGTCCGGCCACGACCTGTTCGCCCGCACGGGCTCGATGATCGCCTACGAGGGCTTCGTCCAGTACGAGGCGAACCCGCCCGCCATCCGGCAGATGGCCTCGCAGTGGGTCACCGGCGAGGGCATGCCGCTCATGAAGTGCCACGGCGACGGGCTGCTCTACCTCGCCGACTACGGGGCGGACGTCGTCTGCCTCCAGCTCAACGGGGACTCGCTCTCCGTCAACGGCACCAACATCCTCGCCTTCGACGCGCATCTGCAGTGGGGCGTGCAGCGGGTGAAGGGCATGGCGAAGTTCGCGGGCCAGGGCCTGTTCAATGTGGCCATCTCCGGCACCGGTTGGGTCGCGCTCACCTCGCGCGGCACCCCGATCGTCGTCGACTGCGGCCGCGGTGAGGACGAGACCTATGTGGACCCCGACGCCCTCGTGGCGTGGTCCACGGGCCTCAAGATGAAGGGGAAGCGCAGCTTCAAGGCTTCCTCGATGATCGGCCGGGGCAGCGGCGAGGCGTACCAGCTGGGCTTCTCGGGCCAGGGTTTCGTGGTCGTACAGCCCAGCGAGGACAGCACTGACCGGCTCCGGGCCCGGGGCTGAGGGGGAGCGAAGACATATGCAGAGCCCGCTTTTCGGCCACACCGAGGCCCAGTCCCAGGATCGCTACGCGCTCCAGAACCCGCAGTTGCTGCGGGTCCTGCTCACCGGCCACGACGACATCCTCGCCCGCAAGGGCTCGATGGTCGCCTACCAGGGCATGATGGAGTTCGACGGCGAGTATCTGACGCGCGGCCAGCAGACTGCCCGGGCCCACACCGGTGAGGTCCTGGACCTGATGCGCTGCTCGGGGCAGGGCACGGTCTATTTCGCCAACCTCGCGCAGTACGTCCACATTGTCGACGTGGACCACAACGGTCTGACCGTGGACGCCGCCTACGTCCTCGCGATGGACTCCACCCTGCACTGGGACACCATCGCGGTGGACAGCCAGTTCGGCATCTCCGGTTCGGGTGCGTACAACCTCGTCATCTCCGGGCAGGGCAAGGTCGCGCTCATGACCTCCGGCCAGCCCCTGATGCTCCAGGTGACCCCGGACAAGTACGTCAATGCCGACGCGGACGCCGTCGTGGCGTGGTCGACGTCGCTCGTCGTCCAGATGCAGGCGCCGACGTCCTCGTCGAGCGTCTGGCGGCGGCGCGGCAGCACGGGAGAGGGCTGGGAGCTGAACTTCCAGGGCCACGGCTACGCCCTCGTGCAGCCCAGCGAGCTGCTTCCGCCGCAGGGCGCGGAGATCGGCCAGGGGGCGATGGCCCAGTACGGCCTCGGCCAGCAGGGCGCGCACGGTCAGAACCAGGGCAACATCTGGTCCAACCGCTGAGCGATGGGTAAGGGGCGTCACCCTCGGGGTGACGCCCCTTACCCGTGTGCGCTCACAGGTGGGCGAGCGTCCGCTCCATCAGCCGGACGACCGACTCGTCGGCCACCGCGGCCACCTCGTGGTACGCGAACCAGCGCAGGTCCAGCGACTCGTCGCTGATGGCCTCCACCGCGCCCTCGGGCACCAGCGCCGCGTACTGCACATCGAGGTGCCAGTTGCAGGGCGAGGGGATCGGATGCCGGTCCAGCCGGACCGGACCGACCGGCAGCAGGGTCAGGCCCTCGATGCCGGACTCCTCGGTCGCCTCCCGCAGCGCCGCCTCCGCGAGGGTGCTGTCGCCCGGCTCGCAGTGGCCGCCCATCTGGAGCCACATCCGCAGCTTGCGGTGCAGCGTCAGCAGCACCTTGCTGCGCGCCGGGTCGATCACCAGCGCGCTCGCCGTGATGTGCCCGGCCCGGCAGGGCTTCCACATGCCGTCCGGGTGCTCGGCCAGGTGATCCAGATAGAGATCGCGCAGCTCTTCCTGGTCCCCGTACTCCTTCAGGACGAGGACCGCGCTCTCATGGAGGCTCACTTGTCGCCTTCGCCCTTGTCCTCGCCCTTTTCCCCGTCCTTGGGAGAGTCCTCGGGAGAGTCCCCGGCCTTGGGGGAATCCCCGGCGGAGTCCTTCTTGAGGTCCGGCTTCGCGGAGCCGCTCCCGGCCGCCTCGCCCAGCATCTTGTCGAGCTCGGAGAAGTCCAGGTGCTCGCGGTGCACGAAGCCGTCCGGGTCGTCCAGGTCGGCGGCCGTCGGCAGCATGTCGGGGTGCTCCCACAGGGCGTCGCGGCCCTCCAGACCCCGGGCGTCGGTCAGCGACGCCCACAGCCGCGAGGCGTCCCGCAGGCGGCGCGGCCGCAGCTCCAGGCCGATCAGGGTGGCGAAGGTCTGCTCCGCCGGACCACCGGACGCGCGGCGGCGGCGCAGCGTCTCGCGCAGCGCGTCGGCCGACGGCAGGTGCGGCGAGGCGGCCGCGTGCACGACGGCGTCGACCCAGCCCTCGACCAGCGCCAGCGCGGTCTCCAGGCGGGCGAGGGCGGCCTTCTGCTCCGGGGTGTCCTCCGGCTGGAACATGCCTTGCTGAAGGGCGTCCTGCAGCTGCTCGGGGTGCGAGGGGTCGAGCTGGCCGACGACGTCCTCCAGCTTGGAGGTGTCGACCTTGATGCCCCGGGCGTAGCCCTCGACCGCGCCGAACAGGTGCGAGCGCAGCCACGGCACGTGGGCGAAGAGCCGCTGGTGGGCGGCTTCCCGCAGGGCCAGGTACAGCCGGACCTCGTCCTGCGGCACACCGAGCCCGGAGCCGAGCGAGGCGATGTTCACCGGCAGCAGGGCGGCCTTGCCCGCGGGGCCGAGCGGCAGACCGATGTCGGTCGAGCCGACCACCTCGCCGGCCAGCACGCCCACGGCCTGGCCGATCTGCTGGCCGAACATGGCCCCGCCCATCTGCCGCATCATCCCCAGCAGCGGGCCCGCCATGGCCTGCATCTCCTCGGGAAGCACATCGCCCATGGCGGCGCCGACGCGCTCGGCGACCGGGTCGACCAGGTCCTTCCACACCGGGAGGGTCGCCTCGACCCACTCCGCGCGGCTCCAGGCGACCGCCGTGCCCGCGCCCGACGGCAGCGACGTCACGCCGTCCAGCCACAGGTCGGCCAGGCGCACGGCCTCCTCGACGGCGGCCCGCTCGCCCGGCGTGACGCTGGCGTCCTTGCCGCCGTCGGCGGTGCCCTGTGCGACGGTCTGCCGCGCGATGTCCTTGGCCATGTCCCAGTTCACCGGACCGCCCTCGTACGAGAGCATCTGGCCGAGCTGCTGGAACGCGGCGCCAAGATCGCCCGGGTTCATGGAGCCGAACATCGCGGCGAAGGGGTTGTCCCCACCGCCCGCGGCCCCGCCGAACCCGAACGGATTCGCCGGTCCCTGGCCGCCGCCCTGGCTGCCGTCCTTCTTCTTGCCGTCGTCGCCGTTCTCCGGCTCCTCCGGCGGAAGACCGAATCCGAATGGGGTGTCACTCACGGGTTTCCTCGGCTCGTAGGGCCGCCGGCGTGGAACCGGCGGCGAATGCCCGACATCACTACCCAGCGTAGACACCTCTGCGGTATCCGGGCTTGGTGCTTCGCCGACCCGGGGCCTGCGGCAGGATGGACGTCACCTGGTACGTACGCGTCATCACACTTACGTACTGAAGACAACCGCTGGAGACGCCCGGTGAGTTCCCCCGACCGAGAAGTTCGCGCAGCGCGAAACGGTTCCGCGCGAGACAGTACGGCCCTGCCCGGCCGCCGACCCGTCGTCGCCGTCACCGGTGCCGCGAGCGGCGTCGGCGCGCTGCTCACGCAGCGGCTGGCCGCATCAGAAGAGATCAAGCAGGTCGTGGCGATAGACGAGCGCCGTGGCGACGTCACCGAGGCACAGTGGCATGTGCTGGACGTGCGCGACCCGGCGATCGCGGAGAAGCTGCGCGGTGCCGACGTCGTCGTCCACCTCGCCCTGGACCTCGACCTGGAGACCGACCCCGCCGCCCGCACCGCCTACAACGTGCGTGGCACCCAGACCGTGCTGACCGCCGCCGCGGCCGCCGGCGTGCACCGCGTGGTGCTGTGCACCTCCGCGATGGTCTACGGGGCCCGGCCCGACAACGCCGTGCCGCTCGCCGAGGACGCCGAGCTGCGCGCGACCGCCGAGGCCACCGGCGTCGGCGACCTGCTGGAGATCGAGCGGCTCGCCAAGCGCGCACCCCGCGCGCACCCCGGCCTGAACGTCACCGTGCTGCGGCCCGCCGTCCTCGTCGGCGGCACCGACACCGCCCTCACCCGCTACTTCGAGTCGCCCCGCCTCCTGGTGGTCGCCGGTTCCCGGCCGACCTGGCAGTTCTGCCACGTGGAGGACCTGGTGAGCGCCCTGGAGTTCGCCGCCCTGGAAAAGGCGGAGGGCGACCTCGCGGTGGGCTGCGACGGCTGGCTGGAGCAGGAGGAGGTCGAGGAGCTGACCGGCATCCGGCGCATGGAGCTGCCCTCGGCGGTCGCGCTGGGCGCGGCCTCCCGGCTGCACCGCCTGGGTCTGACCCCCTCGCCCGCGGGCGACCTCGAGTACACGATGCACCCGTGGGTGGTCAGCGGCAGCCGGCTGCACGACGCCGGCTGGCGGCCGCGCTGGACCAATGAGGAGGTCCTCGCGGAGTTGCTGGAGGAGGTCGCCGGCCGGCACACGGTCGCGGGCCGCCGGCTCGGCCGCAAGGACGCCACCACGCTGGGCGCCGCGGGGGCGACCGTCGCCCTGGTGGGCACCGCCGCGCTGGTCCGCCGTGCCCGCAAGGCGCGCCGCCGCCTGTAGACCCCGCCGGGGCCGCTGTAGGACCCTCCATGCGGCGTTCCGGGCGGCCTGGTGAAACACCATTCACCACCGCCGCCCCGCGTGCGGCACGATGGACCGCATGGCCCGTACGTATGACCGCCCCGGCGGCCACCCCGGTGAGCTCGCCGCCCTGGATCCGATCCGCCTCCTCGCCGTCCGTGACACCCCGCTGTCACTGGACGAGGTCTTCGCGGCGGTCGGCGACGACGCCGCGGGGGGCACCGCGCTCTTCGTGGGCACGGTGCGCGACCACGACGGCGGTGCGGACGTGGACGGGCTCGGCTACTCCGCGCACCCCACGGCCGAGGCCGAGCTGCGCCGCGTCGCCGAGAAGATCGCGGCGGACTTCCCGGTCCGGGCGCTCGCCGCGGTGCACCGCGTGGGGGAGCTCGCCATCGGCGACCTGGCGGTCGTGGTGGCCGTCTCCTGCCCGCACCGGGCCGAGGCCTTCGCCGCGTGCCGCCGCCTGATCGACGACCTCAAGGCGGAGGTCCCGATCTGGAAGCACCAGAAGTTCACGGACGGGACAGAGGAATGGGTGGGGGCTTAGGTCGTCTCCGCAGGCCAGCCCCCTATTGGCTGACCCGGGTTGCGTAACCGGGCCCCTGACGTAAGCGTTGAGACGGCGGACGTTTAATCTGCTCATCAGTCAGTTGCGCTTCGGAAGGGGTCGGGAGGCCGGCATGGCGGCACTTGCATGGTTGCTGATCCCCGTGGCCGCGGCCGTCGCCGCCGCCCTGTGGGGGAGTTGGGCGGCCCGCAACCGCAAGGTCGGCGATGTCGCGGAACTGGCGGGCTACGAGCGGTTCCGCGCCGCCATGGAACGCCCGGATTCCGGCGCCTCGTCGGGCTCCGACGCGGCCTAGCGGGCGCTGCCCCGTACGGACCGCCCCGGGGGTGGACTGTCGGACCCGTCCCGTACTGTCGTTCCATGCCCCGCCGCACCGCGACGATGCTCGCCTCCCTCCTGATGCTGATCGCGCTGCTCTGCGCAGGCGTGCTGATCCCCGTGCCGTACGCGGAGATGTCGCCGGGGCCGACGTACAACACCCTCGGTGAGCACGACGGCGAGCCGGTGCTCCAGATCTCCGGTCACAAGACGTATCCGACCAGCGGCAATCTCAATATGACGACGGTCCGCGTCACCGGCTCGCAGTACCGGATGAATCTGGTCGAAGCGGTCTACGGCTGGCTCGCGCACGACAATCTGGTGGTCCCGCACAGCACGCTCTATCCGGACGACAAGACTCCGGACCAGCTGAACCAGGAGACCGCCGAGGAGTTCAGCCAGTCCCAGGAGAGCGCCAAGGTGGCGGCGCTCAAGGAGCTGAAGATCCCGGTCGGCACGCGCGTCGTCGTGGCGTCGGTCGTCAAGGGCAGCCCGGCCGAGGGCGCCTTGCACGCGGGCGATGTGATCAAGGCCGTCGACGGCACGGAGATCAAGCAGCCCGGCGACGTGGCCAAGCTCGTCACCAAGCACCAGCCCGGCCAGGAGGTCTCCTTCCGGGTCGTCCCGGCCAAGGAGGCGGCCGCGGCGGAGAAGGAGAAGCGGGCGCCGAGGCAGGAGCGGACGGTCAACCTCGTCACGGGCAAGGCCCCCGACAAGCGGGCCGTAGTCGGCATCCAGGCCGGGATCGACCACACGTTCCCGTTCACCATCAACATCAAGCTGACGGACGTCGGCGGGCCGAGCGCCGGGCTGATGTTCGCCCTCGGGATAGTCGACAAGCTGACCCCGGAAGACCTCACCGGCGGCAAGTTCATCGCCGGCACGGGCACGATCGACGACACCGGCAAGGTCGGGCCGATCGGCGGCATCGAGATGAAGACGGTCGCCGCGCGGTCCAAGGGCGCCCGGTTCTTCCTCACGCCCAAGGACAATTGCGCGGCGGCCGCCAGGGACACCCCCAAGGGCCTCACGCTCGTCAAGGTCGACACCATAGGTGACGCGACGAAGGCCCTCGAGAAGATCCGCAAGGGTGACGCGGCGAGCCTGCCGAGCTGCTCGGCAGGCCGCTAGGCGCCACCCCCGCGGACGCGGGCGGGCGTCAGCCCTCGAACGTGGCCGCGAGGGCCTCGGCCAGGCCCGGTACGAGGTCGGCCCCGGTCAGCACCTCGTTCGGCGAGTCCTTCTCCCGCAGGCGCAGCGCCGACTCGCGCGCGCCGTCACGCAGCACGGCGACGGTCATCCGGACCTCCTGCCGGTCCGGGTGCGCCGCGACCCACTTGGCGAGCTGCTTCTCGTTCATCCCGTTGGGCACGGTCCCCTCGGCGGACGGCGGCAGCATCAGCCGCTCCACGGTCAGGGCGCAGCCGACCACCGCGTCGGGCCAGGCGATGGTGCCGAGGAACTTGTCGAGAGCGGTGCCGCGCGGCAGCTCGTCCTGCTCGATCGGGGTGAGCGAGGTGGCGTTGCCGGGGGTTTCGTCGAGGCCGAGCTGGGCGGCCAGGCCGGGCTCCTGGGCGCGCAGTTTCGCGGTGTCGACCAGGGCGAAGAGACGGGCGGGCTGGTCCCAGCCGAGGCCGGAGGCGTACTCGTCGATTTCGAGCACGGCTCGGGTCAGCGGGCTGGCGGCCATCGGGGTGCCGGGTTCGGAAGGGCTGGGGAAGCTGGGAAAGCTGGACATGGTCACAATCGTGCCCTGAGAGTGACCAAAAACGGGAACTGAGTAAAGCCTCGGTAAGTTGCCACACTGGGTCCTACTATCGCTGGGCCTGATCGACAGCTTCATCGACAGCGAACTTCGAGGTGCGCACCTTGGCTTTCCAGATGCCGGACCGCGGCGGAGGCCCGACGAGGCCACGGATGAGAGTCGGCCGCCCGTCCCGGCGTGTCCGGACCCTGCTCATGACATTGGGAGTGCTGGCCGTCCTGGCCATGCTCTTCGTCATGTTCGCCGGGTACTGGACGCAATGGCTCTGGTACCGCTCCGTGCACTACTCCTCCGTCTTCACCACCACCCTGGGCACCAAGATCGGTCTGTTCGCGGTCTTCGGACTGCTGATGGCCCTCGCGGTGGGATTCAACATCTGGCTGGCGCACCGGCTGCGGCCGCCGCTGAGCGCGATGTCGGGGGAGCAGGAGAGCCTCGACCGCTACCGGATGAGCATCGCGCCCTACAAGAAGTGGGTGCTGCTGGCCATCGCCTCGCTCGTCGGGCTGGTCGCCGGCGCGTCCGCGGCCGGGCAGTGGCGCACCTGGCTCATGTGGATCAACGGCGTGTCCTTCGGCCAGACGGACCCGCAGTTCCACAAGGACATCGCGTTCTACACGTTCGATCTGCCCTGGTACCGCTTCCTGCTGAGCTTCGGCTTCGCGGCCGCGGTCCTGTCGCTGATCGCCGCGACCCTGGTGCACTACCTCTACAACGGTCTGCGGCCCACCAGCCCGGGCGCGCGGGCCACCGCGGCGGCCACGGGGCACCTGTCGGTGCTGCTCGGCATCTTCGTCACGCTCAAGGCCGTCGCGTACTGGCTCGACCGGTACGGCCTGGCGGTGAAGTCCAGCGGACTGAAGTCCACCGAGGGCTGGACCGGTCTGCGGTACGTCGACGCCAACGCCTATCTGCCGGCCAAGACCATCCTCTTCATCATCGCGCTGATCTGCGCCGTGCTGTTCTTCGCGACGCTCTGGCGGCGCACCTGGCAGCTGCCGGTGATCGGCTTCGGTCTGATGGTGCTCTCGGCGGTCCTGATCGGCGGGCTCTACCCGGCGATCGTGCAGAAGTTCCAGGTCCAGCCGAACGAGCAGGCCAAGGAAGCCCCGTACATCAAGAAGAACATCACCGCGACGCGCGAGGCCTACGGCATCGACGGCTCGAAGGTGACGGACTACGCGGGCACCAGCGATCTCAAGGGCAAGGACAAGCAGAAGCTGCGTGACGCGGCCGACTCGACCGCCAGTCTGCGGATGCTCGACCCGAACATCGTCTCGCCCACGTTCCAGCAGCTCCAGCAGGTCCGTGGGTACTACCAGTTCCCGTCCACCCTGGACGTCGACCGCTACAAGGTCGACGGCAAGGAGACGGACACGGTCGTCGGTCTGCGCGAGCTGAACATCAACGGCATCCCCGAGCGCAATTGGATCAACGACCACTTCAAGTACACCCACGGCTACGGCGCCATCACCGCGAAGGGCACCGCCACCGTCGGTGAGGGCGACCCGGACTTCACCGAGAAGAACCTGCCGACCACCGGCAAGCTCGGCTCGTACGAGCAGCGGGTGTACTACGGCGAGAAGACGACGCAGTACTCGATCGTCGGCGGGCCGCAGAAGGAGCTGGACTACTCCGGCGACCGGGGTGAGAAGAGCTACAGCTACCGGGGCAAGAGCGGTGTGAACCTCTCGAACCCGGTCAACCGGGCCGCCTACGCGGTGGCCTTCGGCGAGCCGCAGATCCTCTACTCGGGTGCCATCGGCGAGGGTTCGCGGATTCTGTACAACCGCACGCCCAAGGAGCGCGTCGAGGCGGTCGCCCCGTGGCTGACCATCGACGGCGACGCCTACCCGGCGGTCGTCGGCGGCCGCATCCAGTGGATCGTGGACGCCTACACCACGACCAACGGCTATCCGTACGCGTCCCGCACGACCCTCGGTGACACGACGGCGGACTCGCTGACCACCGGACAGCGGGCGGTGGTGGCCCAGCAGAATCAGGTCAACTACATCCGCAACTCGGTGAAGGCGACCGTGGACGCCTATGACGGCACGGTGAAGCTGTACCAGTGGGACACCAAGGACCCGGTGCTCAAGACCTGGATGAAGGCCTTCCCGGGCACGGTGAAGGCCAAGAGCCAGATCTCCTCGGACCTGATGGACCACATGCGCTACCCGCAGGACCTCTTCAAGGTCCAGCGCGAGCTGCTCACCCGCTACCACGTCACCAGCCCGGGCACGTTCTACACCGGCAGTGAGCGCTGGGAGGTGCCGAACGACCCGACCACCAAGTCGAAGAACGCGGTGCCGCCGTACTACCTCAGCATGAAGATGCCGGACCAGCAGGAGCAGTCGTTCTCGCTGACGACGACGCTGACGCCGAAGAGCCGGGAGAACCTCGGTGCCTTCATGGCCGTCGACGCAGATGCGAAGAGCCCCGGCTACGGCAAGATCAGAATCCTGAAGCTGCCGTCCGAGACCACGGTGTCGGGCCCCCAGCAGGTGCAGAGCAAGTTCAACGGTGACCCCGAGATCGCCAACAAGATCAATATCTTGAAGCGCGGGGACTCCGAGATCGAGTACGGCAATCTGCTGACCGTGCCGCTCGACGGCGGGCTGCTGTACGTGGAGCCCGTCTATGTGCGCGGTGCCGGCACGAACTTCCCCCGGTTGAAGAAGGTCCTGGTGACCTACGGGGAGAAGACCGCCTTCGAGGACGACCTCACCAAGGCGCTGGACGTGGTCTTCGGGGTCAGGAGTCCGGACACCGGCACCGAGCCGCCGGCGGACACCCCCACGAAGCCGCCGTCCCAGGACCCCACGGTCAAGCAGGCCCTGAAGGACGCCCAGGACGCCTTCGACGCGAGCCAGAAGGCGCTCGACGACAAGGACTGGGCGGCCTACGGCAAGGCCCAGCAGAGCCTGAAGGAGGCCCTGGACCGGGCCGCCAAGGCCGAGGCCAAGGCTGCCGAGAAGGCGACGAAGCCGGGCAGCTGAGAAGTCCGGTGAGGCCCCACCCCGCGCCGTGGTACGGTTGTTTCACAACGGCGCGGGGTGGAGCAGCTCGGTAGCTCGCTGGGCTCATAACCCAGAGGTCGCAGGTTCAAATCCTGTCCCCGCTACTCAAAGACAAGGCCCGGAGTCCTCGGACTCCGGGCCTTGTCGTGTGTCCGGGGCAGGGCGTCCCGAAATTTTGGTGACCGTACCCCGGCGCGCCGTGGCCTGTGGGGGTTGTGTGCGGGGCTTCTGAATAGAGTTTGCAGCACGGCCGTGTCGGGAAGTCGGGAAGTCGACAAAACGCTGAAGTGACCTCATCGGCTGCGGTATACCAGGTGTACGCGGGTTGCGGGTGGTGCGACGATGGGTCTTATGGGGGACAGGACGAGGTTGTTGGGGACACGTCGGCTTGTGGAGGCTCCCGGTGACGGGAGCGATCAGGAACCGCAGGCGTTCGGCTCGGAGGCGGCCGGCCCCGGCGGGAGCGCCGACACGGGCGACCTCTCCACCGACGCCGCCGACCTCGAACTCGAAACCGCCCGGCGCCGGGCCGAGGAGTCCGGCGACCCCGCCGCCCTCAGCATGCTCGGCGCGCTGCTGCTGCGCCGCGGCGACCTCGACGGCGCCGAGCGCCACCTGAGGGCCGCGACCGCCGACGGCGACCGCTCCGCCGCCAACAATCTGGGCGTCCTGCTGCACCAGCGCGGCTACGCGGACGAGGCCGCCTCCTGGTGGCGCGTCGCCGCCGTCGCCGGTTCGGCCGCCGCGGCCCATGCCCTCGGCCGCTACCACCGCGAGCGCGGCGACGAGCCCGCCGCCGAGTACTGGCTGCGGCAGTCCGCCGAGTCCGGGCACGCCCTCGGCGCGTACGCCCTCGCGGATCTGCTGGAGCACCGCAGCGACGTGGGCGCCGAGCGGTGGTTCCGCTCCGCCGCCGAGCGCGGGCACCGCGAGGCCGCCTACCGCCTCGCGCGCATCCTCGACGGCCGGGCGCCGCGCCGTGGCACGGGTCCCGGCGGCCTCGCCGGGCTGGACGGCCTCGGCGACGGCCCCGGCGGCCTCGGCCCCTCCACCGGCACCCGCTACGCCTCGGCCGGCGGTGTCGACACCTCGGTCCGTGATCTGCGGGCCGCGGCGGCCGGCCGCCGCGACGAGAGCGCGGCCGGTGAGGCCGAGCAGTGGTACCGGCAGGCCGCCGCCCGCGGCCACCGGCGCGCCGCCCTGCACCTGGGCACCCTGCTGGAGGCGCGCGGCGAGATCCAGGAGGCCGGGCGCTGGTATCTGACCTCCGCCAAGGACGGGGAGTCGCGTGCCGCGTGCGCCCTCGGCTTCCTGCTGCGCGACGCCGGTGACACCGAGAGCGCGGCGATCTGGTGGCGCCGCGCCGCCCAGGACGGCGACGGCAACGCCGCCAACGCACTGGGCGCCCTGCACGCCGACCGGGGCGAGTCGCAGCAGGCCGAGCGCTGGTACCGCGCCGCGCTCGACGCCGGTGATGTCAACGGCGCCTACAACCTCGGCCTGCTCTGCGCCGAGCAGGGGCGCACCGCGCAGGCCGAGCAGTGGTACCGCCGGGCCGCCTACGCCGGGCACCAGGAGGCCGCCAACGCGCTGGCCGTGCTGCTGCTGCAGGGCGGCGACTCCGCCGGGGCCGAGCCGTGGTTCTCCAAGGCCGCCGAGGCGGGCAGCGTCGACGCCGCGTTCAACCTGGGCATCCTCTACGCCGGGCGGGACGAGGAGCGGTCGGCCTTCGAGTGGTACGAGCGCGCCGCGGCCGCCGGGCACACCGACGCGGCCCTCCAGGTCGCCATGGTCCTGCTGCGGGACGGCGAGGACGAGGAGGCGGAGCGCCATCTGCGGGTCGCCGTGCGCGGCGGCAGCGCCGAGGCGGCCTTCCGGCTGGGCGCGCTGCTCGACCGCGACGACGAGACGTGGGAGGAGTGCGAGAAGTGGTACGGGCACGCCGCCCGGCAGGGCCACCGGCGGGCCCAGGTCCGGCTCGGCATGCTCGTCGCCGCACGGGGTGACGTGGTCGAGGCCGCGCACTGGTACCGCCAGGCCGCCGAGGCCGGCAGCCGCAACGGCGCCTTCAACCTCGGGCTGCTGCTCGCGCGCGAGGGCAGCGAGCCCGAGGCGGCGCTGTGGTGGGCCAGGGCCGCGCAGGCCGGCCACGGGCGGGCCGCGCTCCGGCTCGCCCTGCTGGCGGCCCGGCGCGGCAATCTGGCCGAGGGGCAGCACTGGTGCGCCCGCGCTGTCGAGCTCGGCCCGGCCGAGGTCGCCGAGCGGGCGGCGCGGCTGCGGGACGCGTTGCAGCAGGAACTGTCGGCGTAGAGCCGGCGGGCGCCCTCGTCGGCCCAGTGGCCCCGGGGCTGCGGCGTCCCGGCCGTGGCCGTCCCGAGGCCGTTCGCACGGGTGTTTGCATACCCGTTTGCCTGAAGGGCTACCGCCGGGTTACAGTTGGGTCAACGACGCGGGGTGGAGCAGCTCGGTAGCTCGCTGGGCTCATAACCCAGAGGTCGCAGGTTCAAATCCTGTCCCCGCTACTCGAAGACGAGGCCCGGATCCTTCAAGGATCCGGGCCTTTGTTGTATGTCCGGAGCCGTTCGCGCGCCCTTTGGCCCGTCCCGGGGAAACGGCGGCGGCCATGGCCGCCGCCGTCCGTCACGGGCGTCGCGTCACGCCGTCGAGCAGTTCGGGCAGATGCCGCGGTAGGTCACCTCGACCGCCGAGACCTGGAAGCCGAAGCGCTCGTGCGCCGGGAGGTCGGCGAGCAGGTCCCCGGAGGGGTGGACGTCGCGGATCGTGCCGCACTGCGAGCACACCAGGTGCTGGTGCGCGTGGTGTGCGTTCGGGTCGTAGCGCTTGGCGCGCCCGTCCGTGCTCACCTCGAGGATCTCGCCCAGGGAGACCAGCTCGCCGAGGGTGTTGTACACCGTCGCGCGCGAGATCTCGGGCAGGAGGTCCGCCGCCTTGGCGTGCACCTCGTCCGCGGTGTAGTGCACGTGGTCCCCGTCGAGGACCTCGGCGACGACGCGTCGCTGCGCGGTCAGCCGCCAGCCGCGTCCCCGGAGCCGTTCCAGCAGGTCACTCATGCCATCACCTATCAGTCAGATAGGACCAGCGTAGCAGCGAGGCTTGTCCATCAATGGATCGCGTATTTATGTCTGATCCATCTTGACTTAGACAAAGTCCAATGTAGGATCGAGTTCGGCTCGGGCCTCCGGAGACGGTGACGCGGGCCCGGTGACAGGACGAAAAAGACGGAGGCGCACGTGTCGGTTCAGGGCGAGGCCATTTCGGGAACGGGTCCGCTGACCACGGAGTCCGGAGCTCCGGTCGCGGACAACCAGAACAGTGAGTCCGCGGGCCTCGGCGGCCCCGTCCTGGTGCAGGACCAGTCGCTGATCGAGAAGCTCGCGCACTTCAACCGCGAGCGCATTCCGGAGCGCGTGGTGCACGCCCGTGGCGCCGGGGCGTACGGCACCTTCACCGTGACGGCGGACGTCACCCGGTACACCCGGGCCAAGTTCCTCTCCGAGGTCGGCAAGCAGACCGAGACGTTCCTGCGCTTCTCCACCGTCGCGGGCAACCTGGGTTCGGCCGACGCGGTGCGCGACCCCCGCGGTTTCGCGCTGAAGTTCTACACCGAAGAGGGCAACTACGACCTCGTCGGCAACAACACCCCGGTGTTCTTCATCAAGGACGCCATCAAGTTCCCCGACTTCATCCACACCCAGAAGCGCGACCCGTACACCGGCTCGCAGGAGGCGGACAACGTCTGGGACTTCTGGGGGCTGTCGCCCGAGGCCACCCACCAGGTGACCTGGCTCTTCGGCGACCGAGGCATCCCGGCCTCCTACCGCCACATGAACGGCTACGGCTCCCACACCTACCAGTGGAACAACGAGGCCGGCGAGGTCTTCTGGGTCAAGTACCACTTCAAGACCGACCAGGGGATCAAGAACCTCACCACCGCGGAGGCCAACCAGATCTCCGGCATGGACCCCGACAGTCACCAGCGCGATCTGCGCGAGTCCATCGAGCGCGGGGACTTCCCGAGCTGGACCGTGCAGATGCAGATCATGCCGGCGGCCGACGCGGCGACCTACCGCTTCAACCCGTTCGACCTCACCAAGGTGTGGCCGCACGAGGACTACCCGCCGATCGAGATCGGCAAGCTGGAGCTCAACCGCAACCCGGAGAACATCTTCGCCGAGGTCGAGCAGTCGATCTTCTCTCCGGCGCACTTCGTGCCGGGCATCGGCCCGTCCCCGGACAAGATGCTCCAGGGCCGGCTCTTCGCCTACGGCGACGCCCACCGCTACCGCGTCGGCATCAACGCCGACCACCTGCCGGTGAACCGTCCGCACGCCACCGAGGCGCGGACGAACAGCCGTGACGGCTACGCCTACGACGGCCGCCACGGGCGGGCCAAGAACTACGAGCCCAACAGCTTCGGCGGACCGCAGGAGACCGGCCGGCCGCTGTGGCAGCCCACCGAGGTCACCGGCTACACCGGTAGCCCCGAGGCTCCCTCGCACGCCGAGGACAACGACTTCGTCCAGGCGGGCAACCTCTACCGGCTGATGTCGGAGGAGGAGAAGGGCCGGCTGATCGACAACCTCGCCGACTTCATCGCCAAGGTCTCGCGCGACGACATCGCCGAGCGCGCGATCAGCAACTTCCGCCAGGCGGACCCCGACTACGGCAAGCGGCTCGAAGCCGCGGTCCAGGCCCTGCGCGGCTGAGTCCCGCGGCGGCCCGACCGCCGCGGGGCTGGTCCCAACAGCCGCTTGCCGTACCCACCGGAGGGACCGGACGCCAATGGGCTCCGGTCCCTCCGGCTTTTTCCGCTCAGCCCGCCAGCACGCCCGGCTGCCGCCGTCCGGCGCGCAGGGGTGCCCAGCGGCGGATGATGTCGCGGACCGACACGATGCCCACGGGCCCGTCCCCGTCGAGGACGATCAGATGCCGGAAGCCGCCGTGGGCCATGGCGCACGCGGCGTCCTCCAGTGTCCATTCCGGGGCCGCGAAGACGACGTCCGTCGTCGTGTGGCCCTGCGCGGTCTCCCGGTCCGGATCCTCACCGGCGCCGACCGAGTTGAGGATGTCGCGCTCGGTGAGGATGCCGAGCCCGCTGGTGTCCGGATCGAGGACTATCGCCGCTCCTATTCGGCGCGCGGACATCATCCGCGCGGCCTGCCTGAGGGTGTGGGCGGGGCCGATGGTGAGGACCACCGTGCTCATGGCGTCGCGGACGAGCATGGTCGGAGCCACCTCCTTGGTGGACCGTGAGTCCGAGAAAGGATTCACAAGTTCACAAGCATGGGGCTGTCATCGTCACACGGCCGAGCGGGCACAACAAGGGGTCGTGCGGAGGTGGAAGCACCGATCCGCGCGCTTCGATATCGAGGTTTGGGCCGGGAGCGCGTCCTGACGGTGAACGGCTCCCGGTGGCGTGCCTACTTGCTGAAGTAGCCCAGCAGCTCGTCGTGCAGCAGTCCGTTCGACGCGGCGGCGTTCCCGCTGTGCGGGCCGGGGCGGCCGTCCAGGCCGGTGAAGCGCCCGCCCGCCTCCTCGACGATGACGACGTTCGCCGCCATGTCCCACAGCGACAGCTCCGGCTCCGCGCACATGTCCACCGAGCCCTCGGCGACCATCATGTACGGCCAGAAGTCGCCGTAGCCGCGGGTCCGCCAGCAGTCGCGCGACAGATCCAGGAAGCCCGGCAGCATGCCGCGCTCCTCCCAGCCGGACAGCGAGGAGTACGCGAACGACGCGTCCTCGATCCGGCCCACCCGCGAGACCTGCAGCCGCGACGCCGACAGCAGGCTGCGGCCGGTGAAGGCCCCCGCGCCCTTCGCCGCCCACCAGCGGCGGCCCAGCGCCGGCGCCGACACCACGCCGACGACCGGCTCGAAACCGCCCTCGACCTGCACCATCAGCGAGATCAGCGTGGCCCAGACCGGCACCCCGCGGACGTAGTTCTTGGTGCCGTCGATCGGGTCGACGACCCAGCGTCGCGGACCCGTGCCCTCGGCCCCGAACTCCTCGCCCAGCACGGCGTCCCGCGGGCGGGCCCGCTGGAGATGGCCGCGGATCAGCTCCTCGGCGGCCTTGTCCGCCTCGCTCACCGGAGTCATGTCCGGTTTGGTCTCGACCTTGAGGTCGAGGGCCTTGAACCGGTCCATGGTCGCCGCATCGGCGGCGTCCGCGAGGACGTGGGCCAGGCGCAGATCATCGTGGTAGTCGGACATGACTGCACAGTACCCGGGGGTACCCCGCAGTCCCGTGCGGCCCGCCCGGGTCTTGACACCGTCTGGCGGTGCGTCAATTCTGAGCCCAGACCGTCGTGCGGCCGCACGGCCGGGGAGGCGACGATGCCCGCGGCACGAGAACTCTTGCTGGACGCGGCCTTCGTGGCGCTCGCCGCCCGGCCCTGGAGCGGGGTCCGGATGGTCGACGTCGCGGCCGCCGCCGGGGTGTCCCGGCAGACGCTGTACAACGAATTCGGTGGCAAGGACGGCCTCGGGCGCGCCCTGGTGCGCCGCGAGGCGGACGTGTTCCTCGCCGGCGTGGAGCGCACCCTCGCCGACGCCACCGCCCGTGGCATCGGCGATCCGGGTGACCACTGCGCCGCCGTGGCCCTGTGGACCCTGCGCACGGCCCGGACGAACCCGCTCGTACGGGCCGTGCTCACCGGCTGCCGCAGCGAGCGGCTCCCGGCCACCGTGCCCGCCGCCGTCCCGGCGCAGCGCGCCCGGCCCGAGACGCCGGTGCTGCGGGGCGCGCCCACCCCCACGGCGATGGCCGACCGGATCACGGACCGGGTGGCCGGTGCGATCACGGCCCCGGCCGCCCCGGAGACCGCCCGGCGGGCCTGCGCGGCCGCGGTCCGCCTCACGCTGTCCTATGTGCTCGCCCCGGGCGACTCCGACGAGGCGGTGGCGGTCGACGTCGCGCGTCTCGCCCGCGCCCTCCTCGCCGACGGGTGACGGGCGGGAGGCGGCACACGGCCCGGCGGCCGACGGGGCGTCAGTGGGAGGAGCCGGAGAGCTGGAGCCCGATCACGCCCACGATCACGAAGGAGATCGAGACGAGCTTGAGGGTGGAGACCAGGTCGTCCAGGAAGACCATGCCGTAGATGGCCGTGCCGGCCGCGCCGATGCCCGTCCAGACGGCGTAGGCCGGGCCCACGTCGAGCCTTCTGAGCGCGAGCGTCAGCAGGCCGAAGCTGCCGAGCGCGAAGCAGGCGAAGGCGATCGTGGGCCACAGCCGGGTGAAGCCGTGGGAGAGCTTGAGGCAGACGGCGAAGCCGGTCTCCAGCAGTCCGGCGACCACGACCAGCAGCCACGCCATCAGATTGCCTCCCGTATTCGCGACCGCGCCGGCAATCCGGTGCTCTTGCATGCCCTTGCCACTGGCGGTCACTCGCAAACGTAGGCGATCAGTCGCCTTCGCGCCGCTCCCGGGTCGCGAGCAGCCGCCGCAGGGAGTAGAGCCGCTGCGGATCGGCGTGACCGTCCGTCACCCACTGGTCCAGCGCGCAGTCCGGCTCGTCGTGGCTGCACGCGCGCGGGCAGTCCTCCGTGCCGGGCACCAGGTCGGGGAAGGCGAGGATGACCCGCGAGGGGTCCACGTGGTGCAGCCCGAAGGACCGGACGCCCGGGGTGTCGATCACCCAGCCCGTATCGCCCGGGAGGGGCAGGGCCAGTGCCGAGGTCGTCGTGTGGCGGCCGCGGCCGGTGACCGCGTTGACGTGGCCGGTGGCCCGCTGCCGCTCGACGAGCGCGTTGACGAGGGTGGTCTTGCCGACGCCCGAGTGCCCGACGAACGCGGTGACCCGGTCCGTCAGCCGCTCCCGGACCCGCTCGGCGGCGGCACCGGCGGCCAGCTCCTCACGGCTGGTCACCACATAGGGCACGCCCAGTGCCCCGTAGGACTCCAGGAGCTTGTCCGGGGAGGCCAGGTCCGACTTCGTCAGCACGAGCAGCGGTTCCAGCCCCGCGTCGTACGCGGCGACCAGACAGCGGTCGATGAGCCGGGGCCGGGGCTCGGGGTCGGCGAGGGCGGTGACGATCGCGAGCTGGTCGGCGTTGGCGACGACGACCCGCTCGAAGGGGTCGTCGTCATCGGCGGTACGGCGCAGCACGGAGGAGCGCTCCTCGACCCGGACGATCCGCGCCAGGGTGTCCTTGGCGCCGCTCAGGTCGCCCACGACGGCGACCCGGTCGCCCACCACGGCCCCCTTGCGCCCCAGTTCGCGTGCCTTCATCGCGATGATGGTGCGGTCCTCGACGAGGACGTGCAGCCGGCCCCGGTCGACGGTGAGGACGAAGCCCTCGGAGGCGTCCTCGTGCTTGGGGCGGATGTTGGTGCGGGGGCGGTTGCCCTTGCGGTTGGGCCGGACGCGGATGTCGTCCTCGTCGGGGTTCTTGCCGTAGCGGCGCATGGTGCTCTTCCGCTCTCTCAGACTCTGCCTGCCGGGGCCGCCCCGGCGACCGGCCCGAGCATGCCGGTCCACAGGGCCGGGAAGTCGGGGAGGGTCTTCGCGGTGGTCGCCACGTTCTCCACCTGGACGCCCTCGACGGCCAGGCCGATGACGGCGGCCGCGGTGGCGAGCCGGTGGTCCTCGTAGGTGTGGAAGACACCGCCGTGCAGGGCGCGCGGGCGGATGTGCAGCCCGTCCTCGGTCTCGGTGACATCGCCACCGAGCTCGTTGATCTCCTTGGCGAGGGCCGCGAGCCGGTCGGTCTCGTGCAGCCGCAGATGGGCGATGCCGCGCAGGACGGACTCGGAGTCGGCGAGGGCGGCGACCGCCGCGATCACCGGGGACAGCTCGCCGACCTCGTGCAGATCGGCGTCGATGCCGGTGATCCGGCCCGTACCGGTGAAGGTCAGACCGGCCTCCGTCAGCTCACAGCTGCCGCCCATGGCGGTGAAGATGTCGCGCAGCGCGTCGCCCGGCTGGGTGGTGTGCTCGGGCCAGTCGGGGATGGTGACCTTGCCGCCGGTGACCAGGGCGGCCGCCAGGAACGGCGCCGCGTTGGACAGGTCGGGCTCCACCACGATGTCCCGGCCCAGCAGGGCGCTGGGGGAGACCCGCCAGACGTCCGGCTCGCCGCCGGACTCGGGGGTGTCCACCTGGGCACCAGCCGTCCGCAGCATGTCCACGGTCATCCGGATGTGCGGCATCGAGGGCAGCACGCCACCGATGTGGCGCACCTCGACACCCTGGTTGAAGCGCGGCCCGGACAGCAGCAGGGCGCTGACGAACTGCGAGGACGAGGACGCGTCGATCTCCACCGGCCCGCCGTCCAGGGCACCGCCGCCGTGCACGGTCAGCGGCAGCGCGCCGCGTTCGTTGTCGTCGATGCGGGCGCCGAGGGCGCGCAGCGCGTCGATCACGCCGTGCAGCGGGCGCTCGTAGCTGCGCGGGTCGCCGTCGAAGCGGATCGGGCCGTCGGCGAGGGCGGCGACGGGCGGCAGGAAGCGCATGACCGTGCCGGCGTTGCCGACGTCGACGGTGGCCGGGCCGTGCAGCCGGGCGGGGATCACCCGCCAGGCCTCGCCCTCGGAGTCCGCGGAGGCGGAGGACACCGTCTCCTCGATGCCGACGCCCATGGCGCGCAGTGCCTCGGCCATCAGCAGGGTGTCCCGGGAGCGCAGCGGGCGGCGGACCCAGCCGGGCTCGGAGGCGAGGGCGGCCAGGACGAGGGCGCGGTTGGTGACCGACTTCGATCCGGGCACGGTGACGGTCGCGTCGACTGCTCCGGTCGCGGTCGGGGCGGGCCAGAGGTCGGTGTGCGCGGGGCTCTCGGTCATGCCTTTACCTTAGTGGCTCGTCCGGGTCACAGTCCGAGCAGCCAGCGCCCGCCGCCGGTCAGCGAGCACAGCGACACCACATGGAAGAAGCCCAGCCAGATCACCGGCGGCACGTTCGTGAGCCGCCCCAGCTGGTCCGCGTCGGAATCCGGCGCCCCGCCGTGCCGCCGCTTCCGCTGGAGCTCGAAGGCCGGCCGGACCCCGCCCAGCAGCAGGAACCACACCACCCCGTACGCGAACGCCGCCTGCACCGCCGGGCCGGTCAGCCAGGAGACAAGGACGAACGCCGCTCCGGCGAGGACGACCGTCAGGACGCCGTAGGCGTTGCGGATCATCACCAGCATCGCGGCGAGCAGCCCGGTCGCGCCCCACAGCAGGGCGGTGATGTGCCCGGCGGCCAGCAGCCAGGCGCCGAGGAGGCCGAGCAGCGAGGGGGCGGTGTAGCCGGCGGCGGCGGTCAGGATCATGCCGATGCCGGTCGGCTTGCCGCGCGAGACGGTCAGGCCCGAGGTGTCCGAGTGCAGCCGGATGCCGTCCAGCCGACGGCCGCTGAGCAGGGCCACGAGCCCGTGGCCGCCCTCGTGGGCAATGGTGATCGCGTTACGGGTCACCCGCCACACCCCGTAGGGGGCGACCGCCGCGAGCGCCACGACAGCGGTGAGCACCACCAGCCACGTCGACGGGTCGGGCTGGGTGCCGACGACGCGGTCCCACAGGTCGGTGGCGTTCGTGCTGTCCATGTGTGAGCGGCTCCTTGGGTCGTCGCGGCAGTGTGGCACTCATGTGCGGGCGATATGCGGCGAGCCGGCGGCCGGAGGATCTGGTCGGGCTCTTCGGGGTGGAGAAATGGGAACCGACGGAGACGCTGGCTCCGGACTGGAACGTGGCGCCGACCAAGAGCGTCCACGCGGTGCTGATGCGTCCTGTGAAAGACGCCGTCGACCGGCGTCCGGTTCGTCAGCTGCGGGCGCTGCGGTGGGGCCTGGTGCCGTCGTGGGCGAAATCGCCCGAGGGCGCCGCGAAGATGATCAACGCGCGGGCGGAGACGGTCCACGAGAAGCCGTCCTTCCGCCAGGCCTTCGAGTCGCGGCGCTGCCTGCTCCCGGCCGACGGCTATTTCGAGTGGGTCACCGGGGCCGGTGAGCGCGAGCTGGAGGAGAAGGGCCGCCGGAAGCGGTCCCGCAAGCAGCCCTACTTCGTCACCCCGGCGGACGGCTCGGTCATGGCACTGGCGGGGATCTACGAGTTCTGGCGCGACCCGGCGCTGCCCGGCGACCACCCGCAGGCGTGGTGGGTGACCTGCTCGGTGATAACGACCGAGGCCGAACCGGAGCCGTTCGCCCCCGGCGGTGCCCAGGAGGAGGCCGGGCCGCGCTCGCTGGCGGAGATCCACCCGCGGATGCCGCTGGTGCTGCCGCCGGACCGGTGGGACGCGTGGCTGGACCCGGCCCGCACCGACCCCGCCGAGCTGCGCGCGCTGCTGGCCCCGCCGGCCGCCGGTCTCGTACGGGCCTACCCGGTGGCGACGGCGGTCAGCGACGTCCGCAACAACGGGCCGGAGCTGCTCACCGAGCTCGAGGCGCCGGAGGAGACGACGCTCTTCTGAGGGCTGTTCCGCGGTCGTTCCGAGACTGTTCGGAGAGGCTCCTCGGGTGGGCTGTTCTGGGGGCGGCAGGATGGCCGGTGAGCGATTCGATGATCGAATCGGTGACGGAAGAGACCACGGAGGGCCCAGTGGCCGAAGCGACTGTCGAGACGGTGCCGACCCCGGCCGGGGATGCCCGTATCCATTGGTACTCCGTGCCCGGTGCGCGGTTCACGCTCGCCCTCGGGCACGGCGCGGGCGGCGGCATCGAGGCCCGTGACCTGAGGGCGCTCGCCGCCGCGCTGCCCGGCCGAGGGGTGGACGTCGCGCTCGTCGAGCAACCGTGGCGGGTCGCGGGCAAGAAGGTGGCCCCCGCCCCGAAGGCACTCGACGCGGCCTGGGTCGCGCTGTGGCCCGCGCTCGCCGCGCCGGGTGTGCCGGTCGTCGCGGGCGGCCGGAGCGCCGGGGCCCGGGTCGCGTGCCGCACGGGCGCGGAGCTGGGTGCCATCGCCGTCCTCGCGCTGAGCTTCCCTCTGCACCCGCCGGGCAAGCCGGAGAAGTCCCGCGCCGAGGAGCTGACGGGCGCCGGGCTGCCGACGCTCGTCGTCCAGGGCGCCCGTGACCCCTTCGGGCGGCCCGAGGAATTCCCACCGGGCACCGAGCCGGTCGCGGTGCCGTTCGGTGACCACGGCTTCGCCGTGCCGAAGAAGGCGGACCTCACACAGGAGGACGCGCTCGCGGTGATCACCGACGCCGTCGGCGGATGGCTGGACGGGCTGCCGCGCTGACGAACGGCCGGTCGATGCCGGTCGGTCGATGACTGGTCGTCGGCTGACGGCTCCATGGCTGATCGGCAAGGACCGTTCGATCGGCAGGAACCGTTCGATGGGCAAAGATCGTTCAAAGATCGACAATGGGTGGGCCGGTGGGGAATGCGACATCCGTTGTCGCTGTTGTGTCAGTCGTAGATACGTACCGGTAGAGCAGAGGATTGGGAGTTCCCCGCATGGGTTCGATCGCTTGCCCGTCCCGCCCGCAGTCGGCCGACCTCGAATGGTCGGTGCTGCGCGTGGCCCGTCCGGCCCTGGCTGGAGCGGCGGGCGCACCGGATCGTCGTCTATTCTCCGATTCGAGCGGGTCCGTATCCGGTTCCGCCACTGTGCTGGAGGAGGTGGGTCCGGTCACTGGGACCGACGCGGGGACGGATGACAGCCAGGAGCGGCAGCCCACGGAGAGCGCTGCCGAGCGCAATGCCCGCTTCGAGCGGGACGCCCTCACCTTCCTCGACCAGATGTACTCGGCCGCCCTGCGCATGACGCGCAATCCCGCTGACGCGGAGGACTTGGTCCAGGAGACGTACGCGAAGGCTTACGCGTCCTTCCACCAGTTCCGCGACGGTACGAACCTCAAGGCGTGGCTGTACCGCATTCTGACGAACACGTTCATCAATTCGTACCGCAAGAAGCAGCGTGAGCCGCTGCGCAGCGCCTCCGAGGAGATCGAGGACTGGCAGCTGGCGCGCGCCGAGTCGCATATGTCGACCGGACTGCGCTCCGCCGAGTCCCAGGCGCTCGACCACCTCCCCGACTCCGATGTCAAGGAGGCCCTGCAGGCCATTCCCGAGGAATTCCGCATAGCGGTCTACCTCGCGGACGTGGAGGGCTTTGCGTACAAGGAGATCGCGGACATCATGGGTACGCCCATCGGTACGGTCATGTCCCGACTGCACCGGGGCCGTCGTCAGCTGCGCGGAATGCTCGAGGACTACGCCCGCGAGCGGGGACTGGTTCCGGCCGGGGCCACCCCCGGAGCGAAGGGCTCCGACGAGTCGCACAATCGGAAAGGCTCGGACTCATGAGCTGCGGAGACCCGCACGAGACGGACTGCTCTGAAGTCCTCGACCATCTTTACGAGTTCCTCGATCACGAGATGCCCGACGGTGACTGCGCCAAGTTCGAGGTGCACATCGACGAATGCTCCCCGTGCCTGGAGAAGTACGGGCTGGAGCAGGCCGTGAAGAAGCTCGTCAAGCGCTGCTGCGGCCACGACGACGTCCCCGCCGACCTCCGGTCGAAGGTCATGGGCCGGATCGAGATGATCCGCGCCGGCGAAGCCCTGCCCGAGCAGGACGTCGTGGCCGAGGCCAGGGCGGCGGAGGCGGCGGACGCGGTCTCCCGGGACTGAGCCGGGAGCCCGGCCGGCCCTGAGCCCGCCCGGGCGCCGTTCCTTCCCGCGCGCCCCTTCCCGCTCGGCTCCCGCCCGGCTTCCCTCGGCCCGTTCCGCTTCGCGCCCCGGATCGGGCCGGAGCAAACCACCGCGCCCCAGATCATCACCCGAAGGTGTGCATCCGGCAGATACGGGCCGGGCAATCCCTCGATGCGCCGTTCTCCGGCCGTATATGAGCCTATTCTCCCCATCCACAGGCAAGCCTGAATGGACGGGGAGGACGCGCCATGTGGGCACTTCCGGCGACGGCGCGCGCCCTGGTCATGGGCGCCGTACTCGCCGCGGCGCTGTGCGCGGCCCCCGCGCTGCGGGCCGGTGCCGGCGTCCCCTGGGCGGCGGTCGCGCTCCTCGCCGCCGTCGGCGCGGCCGCCGAGCGGCTGCCCCGCCGGTCCCTCGCCCTCCCCGTGCTGCTCACCGCCGCGTTCGTGCTGCCACCGGCCGCCGCCGCGCTCGTCGCCGTGCCGGGCGCGCTCGTCGGCAGGGTCGAGCGGCCCCCGGTGGCCACGCGCCGCCTGTGGCACGCGGCCCAGCAGTCGCTGGCGGTGTGGGCCGCCTCCTCCGTCTTCGCCGCCTTCTCGCCGCTCCCCGGCCTTCACGCGCTGCCTCCCGCCCTCACCGCCGCCCTGGTCTGCGCTCTGGTCCTCACCGTCCTGGACGGGGCGATCCAGGTCGCCGCCGAGCACCGCCCTTTTTCCGCGCTCCTGAGCGGTCTGCCGACCGGCTTGCTCGGGCCCACGCTCGTCCACGGGCCGGCCGCGCTGCTGGCCGCGATCCTGTGGCGCGGCGCGTACGGGCCGGCGGCGGCACTGCTCGTGCTGCTGCCCATGGCCCTGTCCGGTTGGCTCCTGGACAGCGGCAGGCGCGAGCGCGCCGCCCAGCAGGAAGCGGTACGGGCACTGGTGCAGGCCGTCGATCTCAAGGACCGCTACACCCGGGCGCACTGCGAGCGCGTCGGGCGGGCCTCGGTGCTGATCGCCCGCGAGCTGGGCATGACCGGTGAACGACTGGAGACGATGCGCCTCGCGGGCGTGCTGCACGACATCGGCAAGATCGGCGTCCCTACCCGGCTGCTGCGCAAGGACGGGCCGCTGACCCCCGAGGAGCGCCGCGTCATCGAGCTCCACCCGGAGTACGGGCACGAGATCGTGCGCGGCATCGCCTTCCTGGACGAGGCGCGGGCGGCGATCCTGCACCACCACGAGCGGCTGGACGGCACGGGCTACCCGCACGGCCTGACGGGGCATCACATCCCGGAGTCCGCCCGCGTCGTCGCCGTCGCGGACGCCTTCGACGCCATGACCTCCAACCGCAGCTACAGCCGCGCCCGGCCGGTCCCCGTCGCCCTCGCCGAACTCCACCGGTGCGCGGGCTCCCACTTCGACCCCCGCATGGTCGCCGCCCTGACCCGCGCCCTGGACCGCCGGGGCTGGGGCCTCGTGGTCCCCGCGGACGCCTCCGACCTGGCCGTTCCCGTCAGCCGAAACGTCCCTTCGGGCTGTAGTGCGGATGCCGCCGTGGGCCGCGGGGGCGAGCGATGACCCCTCGCGCGGCCCGTGGCCCGGGCGCCGACGTCCACCCGGCCGACGCCGAGGGCACCAAGGCGCCGCCCGGCCACCCGGTGGCCCCGGCCCCCGGCCTCGGTCGTGGGGAGTGGCCCGGGGGCGAACCGTGGCCGGATCCGTATCGGTGGGGCCCCGATGGGTACGCACCTCGCCCCGGCGAAGCGAGCGGCACCCGGCGCGATCCGGCCGGCCGGGCCGACGGGCCCTGGGCCCGGCACCGGGCCTGGCCCGCCGCCCCCGCCGGGAGCGACACCCTCACCGGTCGGCGGTTCGTCCGCGGGGTGCATGCCGTCGCCGGGGCCGTCGCCGTGCTGGCGGTCGGGTGGACCGCGTGGCACGGGGTGGCGCAACCGCAGGTGGCGCTCGCCTGGGGAGCGCTGATCGCGCTCGGTGAGGCGACGTGGCGGCCGCACCCGGGCGGGCGGGACGGGCAGACGCCCCGGCCGCCCGCGCCCGTCGGGGCCGCCGGGGCGCTCGCCTACGCGCTGCTCGGCCAGATCGGGGGCCGGGAAGCCGTGCACGGCGTGCCGCAGGTCGTCGCCGTCGTGTTCGCCGCCACCCTCGCGGGAGCGATCGGACGGCCGCCCGCGCTCGACGAACTGGCCCGCCGCGTGCTGACCACCGCCTTCGTCGCCGGTTGTTTCCAGCCACCGCACCACACCGGCGTCCTGGACCGGTGGCCCGGCCACGGCCCGTATTACGTGATCTACCTCCTGTCCCTCCTCGTGCTCAGCACCCTGGGGGACGCGCTGCTCGCCGCCGCGCTCGCCCGGGCCCGCACCGGCGGCCGGTACGGGCGGGCCCTGCGCACGGAGCTGCGGGCCGTGGAAGGGCCGGGCACCGCGATCCACGCGACCGGCGTGGTGATGGCACCGGCCGTCGGCGCCGCCGGGCTCTGGGCGCTGCCGGCCCTCGGCCTGCCGCTGCTGTTCGTCCAGCTCGGAGCCCGTCGCCCGGAGGCCGCACGGGTCGTCCGGCACCAGACCGTCGCCGCCCTCGCCCGTGCCACGGAGATCGCGGGCCACGTCCCCAGCGGGCGGTCCCACCGTGTCGCGGCGCTCGGCCGGGCCGTCGGGCGGGAGCTCGGCCTGAGCGCGGCCGAGCTCGACGCGGTGGAGCACGCGGCCCTGCTCCGCGACGTCGGCCGGCTCGCCCTTCCCGACGTGGCGCCGCCCGCCGAGCGGCGGCGCGCCGCACTGCTCGCCGGGGTCGTGGCCCGGCGGGCCGGGGTGCCCGCCGCGGTCGCCGTGGCCGTGGAGCGGCAGGGTGAGCCGTACCGGGCCCAGCCGCTCGCCGCCAGGATCGTCGCCACCGTGCGTGCCTACGACGATTTCGCCACCCCCGCCGACTACGACGATCCGACCGGTGCCGAGGCGCGCGGGCCCCTGCGCGCGCTGGAGCGGCTCCGGCTGGCCACCGCGTACGACCACGAGCCCCGGGTGGTGGAGGCGCTCGCCCGGGTGCTCTCCCGGTGCGCCCCTGCACCCGCCGACCTCCGATAGTCCGGGAAACGCTGACTAGCCCGCTGAACCCACGGGTAATGAGCGGGCGTCCAAAGGGGCATGGTTGGATGCGAGAGACGAAGAAAATGCGGGAAACCGGGGGGTGTCATGCGCGCCGCCGTCGGCAAGGAGGTGTGGTGGGCGCCGCTCCCCGCAGCACATGAGGTGTGGCAGGTTGTCGTCAGGGAGGACGGCGGCCGCCACCAGGGCGATCCGGCGTGGTTGCACGCAGAAACCGGCAGGCGGGAATCGTGAGGATCTTCGGCAAGGTACGGCACCGGCCTTCCGCCTCGTGGCGGCAGGCCACCGACCGCGCGTTCACACTCATCGGCGACGGCCGGTACGAGGACGCGGGCGCGCTGCTGACGCGGGCCGCCGACATGGAGCCGTGGCTGTCCGAGTCCTGGTTCAATCTCGCGCTGCTCCATAAGTTCCGGCACGACTGGGAGCAGGCCCGGGCCGCCGGGCTGCGCGCCGTGGCGCTGCTCGACCGCGAGACGGGCGCTCCCGACTGGTGGAACGTGGGCATCGCCGCGACGGCACTCCAGGACTGGCCGCTGGCCCGGCGCGCCTGGCAGGCGTACGGGCTGCGGGTGCCCGGCGAGGGCAGCCCGGCCGGTGAGCCGGTCGGCATGGAGCTCGGCAGCGCGGCCGTGCGGCTGTCCCCCGAGGGCGAGGCCGAGGTCGTCTGGGGCCGCCGGCTGGACCCGGCCCGGATGGAGGTCCTGTCGATCCCGCTGCCGTCGTCCGGCCGCCGCTGGGGCGAGGTCGTGCTGCACGACGGCGTCCCGCACGGCGAGCGCGTCACCGCGGCGGGCCCCGCGTACCCGGTCTTCGACGAGATCGAGCTGTGGGCCCCCTCACCCGTCCCGACCTGGGTGGTGCTCCTGGAGGCCGCGACCGAGGCCGACCGGGACGCCCTGGAGCGGCTCGCGGCCGACGCGGGCTTCGCCGCGGAGGACTGGTCCTCCTCGGTGCGGCTGCTGTGCCGTACGTGTTCGGAGAGCCGGATGCCCAGTGACGAGGGCGACGGGGAGCACCTGGACCCGCACGACCACAGCGAGCCGGGCCACCCGGGCCCGCTGGGCCACCGCACGGCGGGCTCCGGCTCCCTGTGGGTGCCCGAGCGCGAGGCCGGGATCGCCGCGCCCGCCGGGCTGGTGCGGGGCCTGCTGGACGGCTGGGTCGCCGACAGCCCCGACTCCCGTGAATGGCGGGATCTCGAAGAGGTCTGCTGAGCCGTCTGCTGAGCCGGAGGCCCCCAGTGGGCCTCTGGGGCCGCCGCGTCCCCCGTACTCTGTAGGGATCCTGTGGGATATGAGTTTTCCGGGTTCTGAGAGAGGCATACGGCGGACATGGCGCAGCAAGAGAGCGAGCAGCCGGTGAACGGCGAGTTCATCGTGGACACCGAGGACTGCGAGGCGCGCGAGCTCGCGTACCGCGAGCGCGGCACCTCCCGTCCGATCACCGTCGTCGGCAACCCCGTTCTGCACCGGGAGTGCAAGGACGTCACGGAGTTCGACGACAAGCTCGCCCAGCTGATCGACGACATGTTCGCCAGCCAGCGGACCGCCGAGGGCGTGGGCCTCGCCGCGAACCAGATCGGCGTGGACCTCAAGGTCTTCGTCTACGACTGCCCCGACGACGAGGGCGTCCGGCACACCGGTGTCATCTGCAACCCGGTCCTGGACGAGCTGCCGGCCGACCGCCGCGTCCTCGATGACTCCAACGAGGGCTGCCTGTCGGTCCCCACCGCCTACGCCGCGCTGGCCCGCCCCGACTACGCGGTCGTGCGCGGCCAGGACGCGAAGGGCAACCCGATCGCGATCGAGGGCACCGGCTACTTCGCCCGCTGCCTCCAGCACGAGACCGACCACCTCTACGGCCGGCTCTACATCGACCGCCTCTCCAAGCGCGAGCGCAAGGACGCCCTCCAGCAGATGGCCGAGGGCACCCCGCGCTACGAGATCGTCCCGAACGACTGATCCGTACGTACGGCTACGTACGACGAAGGGCCCCGCTCGATAGGAGCGGGGCCCTTCGTCGTCTCTTTGCCGCCTGCGGCGGCGAGCGCCCTGCGGGCGCGTCCTCAATCGCCGGACGGGCTTGGTTTGATCAGAACTCGTCGTCGAAGGCGACCGAGCCCTCGACCGCCACCTGGTACGCGGACGCGCGGCGCTCGAAGAAGTTGGTCAGCTCCTGGACGTTCTGCAGCTCCATGAAGGAGAAAGGGTTCTCCGAGCCGTAGACCGGTGCGAAGCCCAGGCGCTGGAGGCGCTGGTCGGCGACGCACTGGAGGTACTCGCGCATGGACTCGGTGTTCATGCCCGGCAGGCCCTCGCCGCACAGGTCGCGGCCGAACTGCAGCTCCGCCTCGACGGCTTCCCGCAGCATGTCGGTGACCTGCTGCTGGAGCTCGTCGTCGAAGAGGTCGGGCTCCTCCTGGCGGACGGTGTCCACGACCTCGAACGCGAAGTTCATGTGCATGGTCTCGTCACGGAAGACCCAGTTGGTGCCGGTCGCCAGGCCGTGCAGCAGACCGCGCGAGCGGAACCAGTACACGTAGGCGAAGGCGCCGTAGAAGAACAGGCCCTCGATGCACGCCGCGAAGCAGATCAGGTTCAGCAGGAAGCGACGGCGGTCGGCCTTCGTCTCCAGCCGCTCCAGCTTCTCGACCTCATTGATCCACTTGAAGCAGAACTGGGCCTTCTCACGGATCGAGGGGATGTTCTCGACCGCGTCGAAGGCGGCGGCACGGTCCTCCGGGTCGGGGAGGTAGGTGTCCAGCAGCGTCAGATAGAACTGGACGTGCACGGCCTCCTCGAAGAGCTGCCGCGACAGGTACAGCCGCGCCTCGGGGGAGTTGATGTGCTTGTACAGCGTGAGGACGAGGTTGTTCGCCACGATCGAGTCGCCGGTCGCGAAGAACGCGACGAGGCGGCCGATCATGTGCTGCTCACCCGGGGACAGCTTGGCGAGGTCGGCGACGTCCGAGTGGAGGTCGACCTCCTCGACGGTCCAGGTGTTCTTGATCGCGTCGCGGTAGCGGTCGTAGAAGTCCGGGTACCGCATCGGGCGCAGCGTCAGCTCGAACCCGGGGTCGAGCAGGTTCTTCTGTTCGGACGACATTACTGGCATGCCTCGCAGGACTCGGGGTTCTCAAGGGAGCAGGCGACGGCGTCGGCGTCCGGGGTCGCGACCTGCTGTACGGGGATGGTGGCGGCGGCGCCGGCCGAGCGGGCGATCCGGGTCGCCGGACGCGAGCGCAGGTAGTACGTCGTCTTGATGCCCTGCTTCCAGGCGTACGCGTACATCGAGCTGAGCTTGCCGATGGTGGGCGAGGCCATGAAGAGGTTCAGCGACTGGCTCTGGTCCAGGTACGGCGTACGGGCCGCGGCCATGTCGATCAGGGCGCGCTGCGGGATCTCCCAGGCGGTGCGGTAGAGGTCGCGCACCTCCTTGGGGATCCAGTTCATGTCCTGGATCGAGCCGTTGGCGTCCGTCATCGCGTCACGCGTGGTGCGGTCCCACACGCCGAGCTGCTTCAGGTCCTCCACCAGGTAGGTGTTGACCTGGAGGAACTCACCGCTGAGCGTCTCGCGCTTGAAGAGGTTGGAGACCTGCGGCTCGATGCACTCGTACACACCCGCGATGGAGGCGATGGTGGCCGTCGGCGCGATGGCGAGCAGCAGCGAGTTGCGCATGCCCGTCTTCGCGATCCGGGCGCGCAGCGCGTCCCAGCGGTCGGCCCAGCGCTGCTCGGCGTTCGGGTAGTGGTCGGGGTGCAGCACGCCGCGCGCGGTGCGGGTCGCGGACCAGGCCGGGTGCGGGCCGTGCCGCTCGGCGAGGTCGGCGGACGCCTCGTACGCCGCGAGCATGATGCGCTCGGAGATCCGGGTGGACAGCTCCTTCGCCTCGGCGGAGTCGAAGGGCAGCCGCAGCCGGAAGAAGACGTCCTGGAGACCCATGAGGCCCAGGCCCACCGGACGCCAGCGGCTGTTGGAGTTCCCGGCCTGCTCGGTCGGGTAGAAGTTGATGTCCACGACGCGGTCGAGGAAGGTCACGGCAGTGCGGACCGTGCGGTCCAGCTTCTCCCAGTCCATCTCGCCGTCGGCGCCCAGGTGCTGCGCCAGGTTGACCGAACCGAGGTTGCAGACGGCCGTCTCGCCGTCGTCGGTGACCTCGAGGATCTCGGTGCAGAGGTTCGAGGAGTGGACGACCTTGCCGGGCTCGGCGGTCTGGTTCGCGGTGCGGTTGGACGCGTCCTTGAAGGTCATCCAGCCGTTGCCGGTCTGCGCGAGGGTGCGCATCATCCGGGAGTACAGCACGCGCGCGGGGATCGTCTTGATCGCCTTGCCGTCGGCCTCGGCCTTGCGGTACGCCGCGTCGAACTCGTCGCCCCACAGGTCGACCAGCTCGGGGGTGTCGGCGGGGGAGAACAGCGACCAGTCGGAGTCCGCCTCGACGCGGCGCATGAACTCGTCCGGGATCCAGTGCGCGGTGTTGAGGTTGTGCGTGCGGCGGGCCTCCTCACCGGTGTTGTCGCGGAGCTCCAGGAACTCCTCGATGTCCGCGTGCCAGGTCTCCAGGTAGACACAGGCCGCGCCCTTGCGCCGGCCGCCCTGGTTGACGGCGGCGACGGAGGCGTCCAGCGTGCGCAGGAACGGCACGATGCCGTTGGAGTGGCCGTTGGTGCCGCGGATCAGCGAGCCGCGCGAGCGGATGCGCGAGTACGACAGGCCGATGCCGCCGGCGTGCTTCGACAGCCGCGCCACCTGGTGGTAGCGGTCGTAGATCGAGTCCAGCTCGTCCAGCGGCGAGTCCAGCAGGTAGCAGGAGGACATCTGCGGGTGCCGGGTGCCGGAGTTGAAGAGCGTGGGGGAGGACGGCAGGTAGGAGAGCGTGCTGGTCAGCCGGTACAGCTCGGCCACGTCGTCCAGGGCCCGCGTCGAGTGGTCCTCGGCGAGGCCGCAGGCCACGCGCAGCAGGAAGTGCTGCGGGGTCTCGACGACCTGGCGGGTGATGGGGTGGCGCAGCAGGTAGCGGCTGTGCAGGGTGCGCAGACCGAAGTAGCCGAAGCGGTCGTCGGCGCCGTCGGCGAGCGCGGCGTCCACGAGGGCGTCCAGGCGCTCGGCGTGCGTCACGACGAACGCGGCCGTCTCGTCGGCGATCAGGCCCTCGCGGTGGCCGACCGCGACGGAGGCGGAGAAGGAGAGCGCGCCCTGTCCGGCCGCCTCGTCGGCGATCGCACGCGTGAGCAGTCGCGCGGCGAGCCGGGAGTACTCCGGCTCCTCGGCGATGAGCCCGGCGGCGGCCTCGGTGGCCAGGGACCGCAACTCGGCCTCGTCCGAGCCCGGGTGCCGGCCGCGCAGTGCGGCGGCGGCGACCTTGCCGGGGTCGGTGGCGGGCAGATCGGCGGTGAGGTCGGTCAGGGTGCGCAGCAGCGCGGTCCCGGGGCCGCCGGTCGCTTCCGCTGTCGCTGAGACCGGATCGGCGGGCGCGATGGTCACGTGGGGCTCTCCCTCGCTCGGCAGTGGTGTGGGCCGGGCGGGCGGGCGCGACGGGCGCGTACGGGGACACCCCTGCACCAGGGCATGCCACGCAGCGTCCACCGGCCCAACCCGCGAGACCCGGACGAATTCGACGCCCTGTTCCGAGCGGAGGCTCGGAGGCGGGCGCGCTGTCGGCAGGTCCTCGGACTCTGGGTACGTAAAACCGCACACATACACCGTTGCGGGACAGTTCCGGATTTCCACCGGATTCCCCTGCGGCGACAGCGAGGACGAGCATACATCTAGTGCTGCCACTCGTACGCGCCCCCACATGTTGTGTCGCGCGGTAATGAGCTGGGTGCGGAATGTGCTAGAGCGCCCGGGTGTTGGACCTCGAATCGCTTATCGCCTGAGCCCCCGTCACGGCCCTCGGAGGCCTCCCCCGAAGCCCCCCGAAGGGCCTCTGCGAGCGTCGGGGCGGCACCCGCAAGGCGAAGGCCGCCGCCCCCCTGTTCGTCGGGGAGCGGCGGCCTCAGAGGCGCGGTCGGGGGTGTGGGGGTCAGTGGCCGCCGGGTGCTCCCGCGGTGGCCGCCGGGAGCTTCTCCACCACGCCCGGGTCACCCGCGTCGGCGGTGTAGTCCGACGCCTTCGTCTGGTCCACGCCGTCCGGGGCGCCGAGCTTCCTGAGCACGAAGGTGAGGACGATCACCACGATGACGTTGAGGACGAAGGCCGTGAGGCCGATGTAACCCTTCTCACCGATGAGCGGGATGAGGTTCGTGTTGCCGAAGTGGTCCTGCGTCGCGCTCGGCGTGTCGTACGCCCGCCAGGTGCCGTAGATCATTCCGGCCGCCCAGCCGCCGAGCAGCGCCCAGCGGTGGCACCAGCGGGTGAAGAGCCCGCCCACCAGGGCCGGGACGGTCTGCAGGATCCAGATGCCGCCGAGCAGCTGGAAGTTGATCGCGACGGTCTTGTCCATGGTGAGCACGAAGGCCAGCGCGCCGACCTTCACCAGCAGCGAGGAGAGCTTGGAGACCTTCGCCTCGTGCTCGGGCGTGGCGTCCGGCCTGATGAAGTCCTTGTAGATGTTGCGGGTGAACAGATTCGCGGCGGCAATCGACATGATGGCCGCCGGGACGAGCGCGCCGATCCCGATCGCGGCGAAGGCGACGCCCGTGAACCAGTCCGGGAACATGTTCTCGAAGAGTTGCGGGATGGCCAGCTGGCCGTTCTTGACCTTGACCCCGGCGGCGAGCGCCATGAAGCCGAGGATCGCCAGCAGCCCGAGCATCAGCGAGTACAGCGGCAGGATCGTGGTGTTCCGGCGGATGACGTTGCGGCTGCGGCTGGAGAGGACCGCCGTCACCGAGTGGGGATAGAGGAAGAGCGCCATCGCCGACCCGAGGGCGAGCGTCGCGTACGCCCACTGCGCCTCCGGCCCGGTCACCAGGGAACCGCGCGGCTTGCCGGTCGCCGGGTTCTCGACCGCGAACGCCTCGCCCGCCTTGGCGAAGATGTCGTCGAAGCCGCCGAGCTTGATCGGGATGTAGACGATCGCCACGATGATCACGATGTAGATCAGCGCGTCCTTGACGAAGGCGATCAGCGCCGGCGCCCGCAGCCCGGAGGAATAGGTATAGGCGGCGAGCACGCCGAAGGCGATCAGCAGCGGCAGGTCCTTCATGAACCAGTTCGACCCGCCGCCGACGCCCATCACGTCCAGGACGGCCTGGATGCCGACGAGCTGGAGCGCGATGTACGGCATCGTCGCGAGGATGCCGGTCAGCGCGAGGGCCAGCGACAGCCCCTTGGACCCGAACCGGCCGCGGACGAAGTCCGACGAGGTGACATAGCCGTGCTTGTGCGAGACCGACCACAGCCGGGGCAGGAAGGTGAACACCAGCGGATAACAGAGGATCGTGTACGGCACCGCGAAGAACCCCGCCGCGCCGCCCGCGTAGATAGCCGCCGGGACGGCCACGAAGGTGTACGCGGTATAGAGGTCGCCGCCCAGCAGGAACCAGGTGACCCAGGTGCCGAACGAGCGCCCGCCCAGCCCCCACTCGTCGAGATTGTTCGCGTTCTCCGCGCGCCGCCACCTGGAGGCGACGAAGCCCATGACGGTGACGACCAGGAAGAAGAAGATGAAGACGGCGAGCGCCACGCCGTTCACGCCGTCCTTCACCGCCGCTCACCACCCTTGCGGGCGCGCTCCTGGCGCCTGACGATCACATACGCGACAACGGTGAGCGCGGTCGAGAGGACCACCCACAGCATCTGGTACCAGTAGAAGAACGGCATGCCGATGAACGTGGGGGTGAGCCGGGAGTAGGAGTCGACCCACAGCATCGCGCCGAAGGGGATGGCCAGACACACCCCCGCGACGACCATGGGCACGGTGACGGCGGATGCCGTACGCCCACCCTTGGGGCCGCCCTCCGACGACACCGTGGACGGTGACGTCGTCGACTGCTGGGGCAGCTGCGCTGCCGACCCGGCGAGAGGCTCGGCGGGTGGTTCGGTCGGTGGTTCCGTCATGGTGGTGACTCCCCCCTGTGTGATCACTGCGTGATGCGCAGGAAATCTAGGGGAGGGTGCTACTGGGCGTCACCCCCTGTCCGCATATCGGTATGGCAATTTCAGGCCCGAGAGCGATGCGGCAGGCGGTGACGTCGGGCCCGCACGCGTTCGTACGCGGCCCCGAGGCCGGCGTCACGGCGCTGCTCGAAGCGGGGCCCCGGGCTGGAGCGGTCGCCACGTGCCCCGTCTGTGATCGAAGGCGACTATCTCTCCGATCGGCACACAAAAATCTATGTCGGTCAGAGTAGACATTGGGTGCCGGTGTGGTTATGGTTTCTCTTGTAGCCGAGATCGAGCAAGGCCCGGCAGAGATGAACTGCCGGGCAGCAGCACCGTAGTTCGCAGGACGGTGCGGTGGTGGAGTTTCGAAGCCAGGGTTGTTGCAGGACGGCGACGGGACTGACGACCGGACCGGGTGGCCCGCAGTGATCAGGGGCCGCCGTGGACAGGACCGCGGTAGCGGTTCAGTAAGTGCAGTTCGCAGTACCCAGCAGTGCAGTCAGTGAGCAGCACCCCGGTGAAGGCGTCGGCTGCGGACGCGCGCATCGGGCAGTTCGGCAAGTAGTAGCTCATACAGAGGGAAGAACGGAGGAGCCCCGCGCCATCAGGATCGCCCGGGCGGATCGCTGAGTCCGGGTACCGCAGGACATCGACAGTGAGGTGGTCTCCGGTCAAGCAACCGCGATCCCCGCACCCCCGGCAGCATCTCGGTCGGGTCTGCGGAAACGGAAGGCCGACGCAGTACTAGGGTCGGCAGATGGTGTAGCAGTTCCTTCGGGGCCCTGGTGCCATATGGCACCAGGGCCCCTCCATGCGTTCCACGGAGAGGTGCAGATGACAGCAGACGACTCGTTCGGCCGTCTCGATGACGACGACTACCCCGCCTACACCATGGGCCGGGCCGCCGAGCTACTCGGCACCACCCAGGGCTTCCTCCGCGCCATCGGCGAAGCCCGCCTGATCACCCCGCTCCGTTCCAAGGGGGGTCACCGCCGCTACTCCCGCTACCAGCTGCGCATCGCCGCCCGCGCCCGCGAACTCGTCGACCAGGGCACCCCGATCGAGGCCGCCTGCCGCATCGTCATCCTCGAGGATCAGCTCGAGGAAGCCCAGCGCCTCAATGCGGAATACCGGCGTGCCGCCGAGTCGGTGAATCCACCACCCGCGGTCTGAGGTCGTGCGCGCCCGAAGAGCGACCGCACTTCCTGAGAGTTTGCACTTCGGGTAGACCAATATCTATGGCCGCGAGGTGAGGGTTCAGCACGTCGCGCGCGGAGTGTTTTTACCGCAACTAACAGAGTGGAATTACGTACCCTACGTGGGCTGTTGCCGGCATGCTACTGTCGAGCTCAGTTGTAGTTGTGTTCCCGAACTTCAAGCGCCTTCCTCGGCACTTTCAGCCACTGGAAAGCGCTTTCGTACTGCCGGTCATTTTTTGGGGCGGGCCTCATCGCGGCGACCCGGTATCCGTACATCGCGGGTGCCGGCGTACTGCACCATAGGAGATACGGCATGGCGTCAGGCACCGTGAAGTGGTTCAACGCGGCCAAGGGTTTCGGCTTCATCGAGCAGGACGGCGGCGGTGCCGACGTGTTCGCCCACTTCTCGAACATCGCAGCTCAAGACTTCCGTGAGCTGCTCGAAGGCCAAAAGGTCACCTTCGACATCGTGCCGAGCCCGAAGGGCCCGACGGCCGAGAACATCGTTCCCGCCTGACGCTGACGCGTACTTTGCGGCTGGGGCCCGCACCCCTCTGGGTGCGGGCCTCCGCTATGGGAGTTTCCCGGAGTGGTGTGACCCTTTCGAAGTCGCGCCCGACGGGATCCGGGATTCGCGTCCGCACGGCGTCAGCCATTTCATCGCCTGCACTCCGCACCGGATTCACGGCAGCCGGATTCGCATTCCATTCGGCCTTTCCCGTGATTCCCCCCTTGCTTTCCGCTGCGGGAATTCCTTGGTGCGTTCCTCCCGGCGGCCGGACCGGGTCAATTCGCCGGGGACGTCGAATCGGCTACTCCGGCGAGGAGTTCCGCTGCCGCCTGGCCCGAGACGCGGGTCGCGCCGTGGGTGGCGAGGTGGACGGCGCCGGGGGACGTACTGCCGGGGACGCCCATTTCGATCACGACGGCATCCGGGCGGCCGGTCAGCAGACGGTTCAGCGCGTCCGACATCCACGTGTGCCGGGCGGCGTCGCGGACCACGACGACGAGCGGGCGGCCGATGGCGGGGGTCAGGGCGGTGCGGTCCAGGAGGTCCGGGTCGGCGGCGAGGTCGGGCTGTGCCAGCCGGACGGACGTGGCGCCGGGGCGCAGTTCGCGCAGGGGGCCCGCCACGCCCCACGGGGTCTGCCGGTCTATGGCCAGGGTCGAGGTGGGGACGAGCTCCACCACGTGCGGGTCGGCCGGCAGCGGAAGAGTGCCGTCCACGCGGCCGGCGACGCGCAGCGCGCGCCGGGCCGCCACCAGGCCGATGTCGGAGCGCACCCCGTCGGCCGCCGTGCGGGACCGGGCGTGGCGGCCGGACCAGGCGGCGAACTCCGCGACCCGGGCCGCCGCCTCGGCCAGTCGCTCCTCCGGGAGGGTGCCGTCGTGCACGGCCTTGGCCAGTGCGGTCGTCAGGAGTTCGGTGGTCGTCTCGTCCGCGCTCTCGCCGCCGACGCACACGGCGTCGGCGCCACCCGCCACGGCCCGCACGGTCGCGCCGTCGATGCCGTAGCGGCCGGTCACCGCGCTCATCTCGATGCCGTCGGTGACCACCAGGCCGTCGAAGCCGAGCGTGCCCCGGAGCAGGTCGTCCAGGATGCGGGGGCTGAGGGTCGCCGGGAGCTCGGGGTCGAGGGCGGGGACGAGCAGGTGGCCGGTCATCACGACCCGGACGCCCGCCTCCATCGCGGCGGTGAAGGGCGGCAGGGCGGTCGCGGCGATCTCCTCGGCGGAGGCCGTGACGCGGGGCAGGTCGTGGTGGGAGTCGACGGCGGTGTCGCCGTGGCCGGGGAAGTGCTTGGCGCAGGCGGCGACCCCGGCGGACTGCAGGCCCCGGACCCAGGCGGCGGTGTGCCGGGCGACCAGATCGGTGGCGGGCCCGAAGGACCGCACGCCGATGACGGGGTTGCGGGGGTTGGAGTTGACGTCGGCGCTCGGCGCGTAGTTGAGGGAGACGCCGGCCGCGTGCAGCTCGCGGCCGATGTCGTGGGCGACGGACTCGGTCAGCGCCGGGTCGTCCACCGCGCCGAGGGCCAGATTGCCGGGCCGCGAGGCGCCCGTCCACGCCTCCATGCGGGTGACGTCCCCCGCCTCCTCGTCGATCGCGATGATCAGGTCCGGGTTCTCCGCGCGCAGCGCCGAGGTCAGCCGGGCGACCTGCTCGGGGTCGACGATGTTGCGGCCGAACAGCACGACGGCGGCCAAGCCCTCCTCGGCGATCCGGCGGCGGACCCAGTCCGGGGCCTCGGTGCCCTCGAAGCCGGGCTGGAGCACCGCGTGCGTCAGCCGGGTCAGTGGCTCGCCGCGACCGTGGGACAGCATGGGTGGGTACCTCCGATGGTGCCGGTGCCCGCGAGAACGGGACGGGACAATCGGGATGTTGGACTGTACCAATGGGGGTGTCAAGGCCGGACTGCGTGCCTGAGCTGTTCGAATAGGCCGTTCTGGAGCCTCAGTTGGAGATCGCTTGAGGTCATCCCCCGGTCGGTCAAAGGCGGTTGACGGCCCCCGAAGGGCTGTGCGAGTCTCCGATTGGTCTGATCCAACGGGGGTGGGGTGCGTGGACGGCCTCTTCTCCCGGCCGCACCGGGCCCGTACGACCGCCGTCGCCGGCACCTTCGTGCTCGTGGCCTTCGCCGGGCTCGCCCTCAGCACCGCCATGCCCGTCGCCGTGCAGGAACTGGGCGGGCTCTCCCTCTACGCCCTCGCGTTCGGCGGCTTCCTCGCCGCGTCCATCATCGGCACGGTCGTCGGCGGCGGCCACGCCGACCGGCGCGGCCCGGGCCCCGCCCTCTTCGCCGGGCTGTGCTGCTTCGCCATCGGCACGCTGCTCGCCGGAACCGCCGGTGCGATGCCGCCGTTCCTGCTGGGCCGCTGCGTCCAGGGCCTCGGCGGCGGTGCCGTGACCGTCGCGCTGTACGTGGTGGTCGGCCGGGCCTACCCGGCGCCGCTGCGGCCGAGGATGTTCTCGCTGATCACCGCCTGCTGGATCCTGCCGTCCATGCTCGGCCCGCCCGTCGCGGGCGCCGTCACCGAACGGCTCTCGTGGCGCTGGGTGTTCCACGCGATCGCCGTGCTCTCCGTGGTGGCCATGGCGGTGCTGGTGCGGCCCCTGCGGAAGGTGGGGCCACCCGGAACAACGAACGACGACACGACAGGCCAGGCCGGGCAGTCCGCTCAGGCCGGGCAGGTCCGGGCCGCCGTGACGGTCGCCGTCGGCGCGGGGCTGATCGGCTACGCCGGTTCGGCCAAGGGATGGCAGGCCCTGCCCCTCGCCGCGCTCGGCCTCACACTCCTGGCCGTCAGCGTACGGACCCTCCTGCCGCCCGGCACCCTGCGCGCCCGGCGCGGGCTCCCGTCCCTGGTGCTGCTGCGCGGAGTGGCGGCCGCCGCGTACTTCACCGTCGAGTCGTTCATCCCGCTCATGCTCGTCAACGAGCGCGACCTCTCGCCCACCGCCGCCGGGACGTCCCTGACCGGGGCCGCCCTCAGCTGGGCCGGTGCCGCCTGGCTCCAGGGCCGCCCCCGTCTGCCCCTGACGCGCGAGCGCGTCGTCCTCGTCGGCGCTCTCGTCCACTTCTGCGCGGCCGCCCTCACCATCGCCGGGGTGCTGCGTGCCCTGCCCGCCGTGACCGCCGCCGTGGGCCTGGTCGTCGCCGGGTTCGGGATGGGGCTGCTGCTGCCCGGCGTGGGCGTCCTCACCCTGGACCGCTCCGCGCCCGACCGGCAGGGCGCCAACTCGGCGGCCCTGCAACTGGCCGACAACCTGTGCAGCGTCCTGCTCGTCGGTGCCTGCGGGGCCGCGTTCAACGCCGCGCACACCCGGGCCGGACACGACGCGGGCGCCTTCGCCCTCGTCTTCGCGGTCGCCGCGACCGTGGCCGGGGGCGCGTGCCTGCTCGCCGGCCGGGTCACCGCCGTGACCACCTCGGATCCCCGTGCGGAGGAGAAGGAGCATGCGCCGCTATGACCTGGTCGGACGCCGGGAGATCCGGCTCGCCGACGACGTCCCCGTACCCGTCCCCGGGCCGCTGGAAGTGCTCGTCCAGGTGCGCGCCTGCACCGTCTGCAACCGCAGCGATCTCGCCTACTACCACTACTACGGGCTGCGCGACCACTGCGCCCAAGGCTGCTTCGGACACGAGATCGCCGGGGTCGTGGAGCGCGTCGGTCCCGGCGTCACCCGGGTGCGCCCCGGGCAGCGCGTCTTCGTCCGCACGCCCCTGACCACGGGATACGCCGACTACGCCGTCGCCCGCGAGGTGAGCGTCGGCGCCCTGCCCGACACGATCCCCTTCGAGCAGGGCGCCATCCTGCAACTGCTGCCGCTGGCCGTCCACGCCACCCGGGGCGTCACCCTCGGCGACCGGGTCGCCGTCATCGGCCAGGGGCCGGTAGGCCTCATGGCCCTCCGCATGGCGGCCGCGCGCGGGGCGGCCGCGGTGACGGCCGTCGACCTCGACGAATGGCGGCTGGAGAGGTCCCGGCGGCTGGGCGCGGACGTGTGCCGCCGGGTGGACGGCACGACGGGGGAACTGGCCGGGGTCGGTGAGGAGTTCGACGTCGCCATCGACGCCGTCGGCACGCCCACGACGCTGAACGCCTGCGTCGGACTGGTCCGGCAGAACGGGCTGGTCGTCATGCTCGGCACGCACCACGTCGACACGAAGGTCACCGTGGACCTGGTGACGTGGGAGCGCAAGGGCCTGCGGGTGCACAGCTCCGCCGAGCCCACGGACACCGCGCGGGCCGGTGCGATGGCCGTCGCCGAACGGCTGGCCGCCGAGCGCGCCGACGAGCTGCGCCTGGACGAGCTCCTCACCCACGTGCTGCCGCTGACCGAACTGCCCCGGGCCGTCGAACTCCTCTCCGCGAGCCGCGCCTTGTACCCGGACGGCGAGCCCGCGCCGTACGCCGGGCCGCCGTCGAAGGTCCTCAAGGTCGCGATCCGCCCGTGAGGTGGGCCGTCGCCGGGTACGGGGACGTGGTGACGCGCCGCGTCCTGCCCGCGCTCGGCTCCTCGGGCGAGGAGGTGGCGTACGTATGGGGGCGCGACGCCGGGCGGGCGGCCCGTACGGCCGCCGCCCACGGCGCCGTGCGAGGCGGTGACGACACCGGCCGGCTCTTCGCGGGCGTCGACGCCGTGTACGTGGCGACGCCCGTCGTCGCGCACGTACCGCTGGCGGCGCGGGCGCTCGACGCGGGCTGCCACGTCCTGGTCGAAAAGCCCCTCGCCGGTGCGCTGGGCGGTGGCGCGGCGCTGGAGACGCGGGCGCGCGCGGCGCGGCGGTGCGCGGGGGTGGCGTACTACCGACGGCTGGGACCGGCGGCCCGGTGGCTGGCATCGGTCCTGCGGGACGGCGCCTCGCGGCTACGGGTCGACTTCCGCGCCCCTTTCGACCCGGGGCCGGATCACCCCATGCGCTGGCGCACCGATCCGGCCGTCGCGGGGGGCGGGGTCCTCGCGGACGCGGGCAGCCACCGGCTGGACCTGCTGCTGCGGGCGTTGGGGCGCCCGTCGCACGTCGGGAGCCGGGTGGACCGCCGGTTCCCGGCGGGATGCGAGCGACGGGCCCGGCTGACGCTCGTGTGGGCTTCGGGGGCGACGGCCGAGTGCCGCTTCGCCTGGGCGGAGGGGCCGGTGCGGGACCGTTTCGAGGCCGAGGGCGCCGGGCGGTCGTACGTGCTCGACCCGCTGGATGCCGGTGCGGTGCCCAATCCGCACCTCCCGCTGATCGCCGACTTCGTCGCGGCGGCGGGGGAGGGGCGGGCACCGGTCTGCCCGATCGTGGAGGCGGCCCTGGTCGACGAGGTCATCGCGGCCGCGCTGGCGTGAGCGGCAGGCGGGGCCCCAACGCGAGGCCCGGGGCCGGGTCTTTCGGCGAACCTCTGCTCCCGCAGGGTGATCGGGGCCTCCGCCGTAAGGGGGAGGCGGATCGCCCGCGGAGCAGACGCCCGGCCGGTGGGGATCGAAGAGGCTGGTTCCCGTGACCACCACCACGATCAGCGAACCCAAGCCGGCGGGGACCGCCCTCCGCACCGAGCGGCCCGTCCCGAGATGGGCGAACCTCACCGCCCACGCGATCCCGCTCCTCCTGCTGCCCCAGTGCCTGTGGCGGCTGCCTTTCGCCTTCCACTTCGAAATGGGGCTGAACGTCGAAGGGGAGATGCCGTCGTCGCCGTGGGTGTCCATTCCCTACGTCTTCGGCCTCAGCGTGCTCACGGAAGGGCTGGCGCTGCTCTGCTTCGGGCTGGTGCGGGGCTGGGGCGAGGTCGCCCCCTCGTGGCTCCCGGTCATCGGCGGCAAGCACCTCGCGCCCCGCGTCGTGATCACCATCGCCACCATCGGCGGCCTGTGCGCGACGGTCTTCTGGGCGCCGACTCTGCTGTCCTGGTTCGGTGCGTTCGGCCTGGAGCCCGCCGGGTACGCCAACGACTGGTGGGGGATGCTGGCGAAGGTGTGCATCACCCCGGGGATGCTGTGGGGCCCGCTGGTCCTGGTGCTGACCTACGCCTACTACGTACGTCGCTGCCGCCCCAACGGTTCATGACCCGCGGTTTGCCCGATCAGGTCAAGTCGCCTACCGCATAGGTGAGTTCAGCCTGTCGTCCACGTGTTCAAGTGGAGTGGGCGATATCAAGTCACCTTGATCAAGCCGGAGTTGGCCGGAACGTGGGGGGAGCCGGCGGCGCGTATCCGTCACTCCGTCGCCGCATCGGCCGGTCGCCCTCCGTGACGTTCCCAGGTCGACAGGGAAGGGGAGCCCCGGATACCGCTACCCGGTCACCGTCTACCGGACGGTAGGCGGAGACCGCATGGGTGATTTCAGGTCTGCGGCGGACGTTACCTTTCCTTTGCTCAACCGTGGACGCACGGACGTTCGCATGAAACTGTCCCTACGTAATCCGCAAGGAGGCCCCGCAAGGGGGCCGCGGTAAAACGGGGGCGATTATTGTGCGTGCGGCAACGGAGTAATTCCGTATCGCCCCCATTTCCTTCCCGGCCGGTTCCCAGCTGTCATCGAACAGGCTCGGCCGCCCTTTTGCGGTCTCGTGCTGCCGCTTTTCGTTCCGGCGGCAGTGAAGTTCTCTTGCCATGAATTCCGCGCCTTCATCCCGGATGCGGCGCAGTAACCAAGGAGAAAACAATGAAGAAGATCATCGCAGCCGTGGGCGTGGCTCTCGGCGGCACCGCCCTCGTCCTGACCAGCCAGGGCTCGGCGCAGGCCGCGGCCACCCCCGTGGCGCCCGTCGAGACCGTGTCCGCCCAGGACTCGGGCAAGGGGCCGGAGGCGATCGGCGGCCTGGGCAAGCTCGCCGGCAAGGCCGGTAAGGCTGTCGGCAAGGCGGCCGGCAAGGCTTACGTCCACGCCAAGGCGGCTTGCCCGTCGGTCGCCAACGCGGCCCTGGAGGCGGCGGGCAACGTCGGCACCGTCCGTTCGGCCAACGTCCCCGACGCGGCCTCCGTCGAGACGGTTTTCGACAAGTGAGGGATCACCTTGTAGCCAGGAGGGTGGCGCTGCTCGTCGGCGCCGCCCTTCTGGGCCTCCATTTCCTCGCGGCCTCCTTCTCCCAGATGCCGCTCAATCCGGTGAAGCTGCGGCACTTCGAGACGGTCAGCGGCTATCTCGACCCCTATTTCACTCAGAATTGGATGCTTTTCGCCCCGGATCCGCTGGCCGACAACCGCGGCATCCTGGCCCGGGCCAAGTGCGCGGACGGCTCCACCACCGAGTACTACGACGTGACGACCAAATATGTCGAGCAGGCCCAGAACAGCCGCTTCTTCCCGTCCCGTATGTCGCGGCTGGTCACCGGCAACGTCCAGCAGATCAACGGCGGGGACCCGGTGTTGAACCGACTGCGCGAGGCCGAGAAGGAAAAGAAGAAGAAGGAAATTCCGCTCATGCCCTTCGAGAAGACCTCGCAGGAGGAAGCCATCCGCTTCCTGTCCAGGTATTCCCTGACGCAGATGTCCGGCGTCTGCGGCGGAAAACCGGACCAGGTCCAGGTCCGGGTGTACATCCAGGAGCTGCCGCCCTGGTCCAAGCGGAAGGACCCGAAGGCCGAGGACAAGGTCACCGTTCAGGACCTGAAGTGGCTGAAGGCGGGATCGCTGCTGTGAACGCTGCCGTGAGGAAACTCGTCGATGCCGTGGACGGTGCGGCCGCCCGCCACATCAGTGTGCTCGGTATGAGCGGTACCCGGCTCCTCCTGGGGTTCGTGGGCTTCATGTACTACGCGAGCCAGTACGGTGACCGGCGGTATCTGTTCGGCCCCGAAGGGGTCTTCCCCTGGGGCGAGTTCACGAGCAAGGTGCAGGAGGCCGGAACGTTCAGCCTCTATACGGTCAGCAGCTCCGGCGTGTGGTTCGAGCTCGTCTTCCACACGGGAATGCTGGCCGCCCTGGCGGTCACCCTCGGCCTCGGAGGCCGGCTCGGGCTGGCCGTCCACTGGGTCTTCCTGTGGTCGATCTACCAGCGCCAGCCCGTTCTCCTGGACGGCGGGGACAACCTGGCCTATCTGGTGATCCCCATGCTTCTGCTGACCCGCTGCTACGACCGGTTCGCCATGTCCGGCGGTCTCGCCAAGAAGATCGCCCCGCGCGTTCCGTCGGTGCTGCGGTCGCTGTCGGCGCCCCTGCACAATCTGGGCGTCGTCGCCATCGCCCTGCAGATCTGCCTGGTGTACGTGGTCAGCGGACTGTACAAGGTGCAAGGGAAGATGTGGCAGGACGGAACCGCCCTGTTCTATGTCCTCCGGGTCTCTGAGTTCAGCCTTCCCGGAGTGTCCAACCTGGTCTACGAGAACGACATGTTGGTGTTCCTGGGGACGTACTCCACCACGATCTTCCTGGTGTACTTCCCGCTGGGCGTCCTCGTGCCACAGCTGCGGCCCTGGGCCGCCGTGGCGTCGATCGGCTTCCACGTCTCCATCGGTGTGCTCATGGGACTGACGGGCTTCGCCCTGACCATGGTGGCCTGCGACCTCATCTTCCTGAGCGGCGCGCTCGGCGCCGCCATGGCCCGAACCGCGCCGGTGCTCCGTCGACTCCAGTCCCATGGCCGACGGGAGCGAGGGCGGCCGGAAAAGCTTCCCGGCGGGGCAACCGCCCCCGTGGGCACGGAGAATGATCCCGAGCCCGCCGCCCAGCTCTCGACGGCTTCGACGACATCGACGGTGCCGACGGGCGAGGTCGTCGCCGCCGAGCCGTCCCGGTAGAGGTGCGACGGCACACCGTTCCCGAAAGGACGTCCGACCTTGTTCCGCACGCCGATGTGTGTCCTCAGCAGCGCCGGCCCCCCACGTGCCGTCCACGGTCACGATCCGGACCGCTTCGTCCAGATCGGCTCCCTCACCAAAGTCCTCACCGGCACCGCGCTGATGCGCATGTCCCACGCCGGAGTGCTCGACGCGGACGACCCGTTGGAGCGCTGGCTCGACGTCCCGCCGGGTACGGGCATCACCCTGCGGCACCTGGCGGACCACACCTCGGGTCTTCCCGCGCAACCCACCGGGCTGCCCCGCAAGGACCCCTATCTGTCCTTCGACGACGCCGACCTCCACGCACATCTGCGGCGCCTCGACCAGCTCACCACCACGCCCGTCGGGCAGGCGGAGGAATACTCCAACCTCGGATACGCGGTACTCGGCGCGGCGCTGTCGGCCGCCGCGCGGAAGCCCTGTGACGAGCTGATCCACGAGTACGTCCTCGGCCCTCTGAACATCCAGGACGTCACGGTCGATCCGCCCGCGGGCAGGCGGCTGCACGCCACCGGGCTCCTCGGGCGGCAGCGGCGGCCATGGACCATGGACACGGCGATCATGCCTGCCGGGGGCATGTGGGCCACCCCCCGGGCCGCCGCCGAGGTGGTCACCAAACTGGTCGTCGACCGCGAGCTCGGCCCGCCCGCGCCCTCCTGGCAGACCACCGGCCGGCTCGTCTGGCACAACGGCGCCACCAAGGGCGCCTCGGTCTTCACCGGTGTGCTGCCCGACGGCAGATGGCTGCTGCTCCACCGGCTCGGCGGCTCCCCGAACCGGACGGACAAGCTGGGCGCCCAGATGCTCGCGCAGCTCCCGCGTGCCTGAACGGCGTGACAGCCCGCCGTGCCCGCTCAAACGCCGAGGTCCTACTCCTGATCCGGAGTAGGACCCCGCTCAATGACGTCGAGCCGTCACGGCATGCCCGAGTCACTCACACCGGCACGCCCAGACCACGCACGAGGGCCAGAGCCTGAGGCACGATGCCGGCCCCTGCGCCAGCTACGATGCCGATCACGCTGTCGATCATGCCGCCAACAATGGGCACGCCCATGAACGCTCCTTGGGTTAGGTAACTCCCATGGTTCCCAAGGCACTTCACTGTCATGACGGCATGGCTGAAGGCTCACCCGCACGGGGGACGTGCTGCTGTGCCCGAAGCCGGCGCCGCCGCCGAAGGGGCGCCCGCACTCACGTCGAGCGATCGGTGGGAAATTCGAGAGTGAGGGCCTGGCGATCCTTCCAACGGATGTTCACTACTACGCATTTCGGTATGAAGGGAAAAGCTTCTCCGCGCATCCCCTGGAAGCCGAGGGGGTACGTCTGGGCTCGCTGCGCATCGACGCAGTGCCCGCATCAGCGAGGCAGCCGAGCTATTTCCAGGGGGTCCCATGAGATTTCGCCGTGCCCTTCTCGCCCTTGCCGGGGCCGCTGTTCTGGCCACCGGCACGACCGCCCTTCTGCCCGCGACCGCCCAGGCCCGGATCATGGACGTCGCGTGCGACGAGACATCGCTGATCACCGCCGTGAACGAGGCCAACGCCGCCGGCGGCGGAACCGTGACCCTCACCCCGGGCTGTACCTACACTCTCACCGCCGCCCACGGCAACGACGGCGTCAACGGCCCCACCGGGCTGCCGATCATCACCACGCCCATCACCTTCGAGGGCAACGCCAACACCATCACCCGCGCCGGGGCGACCAACTTCCGCATCGCCCAGGTCAGCACCACCGGCGGCCTCACTCTCAAGGAGGTCACCCTCAGCGGCGGTCACGCGGCCACGAACGGCGGCGGCATCCTCAACTTCGGTGCGGTCACCCTCACCGGCAGCGAGCTGTCCAACAATGCCGCCGATGGCACCGGCGGTGGCATCCACAGCACCGGCGGTGCGGCGGCGGCAACGTTCACCAGCAGCAACGTCGAGAACAACACCGCCCACCGGGCCGCCGGTATCGCCAGCGACCGCGCGACACTCACCCTCACCAGCAGCGTGGTCAGCGGCAACGCCGCCGCCATCAACCCCGGTGGTATCTACTACGTCGCCGGCACCGCAACGCTCAACACCTCCTCGGTGACCGCCAACACCCCCACCAACTGCACCGGTAGCCCCTCTCCCGTCCCCGGCTGCATCGGGTAACACCGACCCACCACGAGCGCGACAACCGGGCTGAGCCGCCGGCCGCCGATGGGGCGGCTCAGTCTCGGTCGGTGCGTCGGCCGGGCCCGCTCCGCGTCGGAACAGGCTCTAGGCGCGTGAACGGTACGAGCGCATGGCCAGGGGGATGAAGACCGCCGCGATGCCCGCCGCCCACAGCAGGGACCACAGCACCGGCCGGGCCGCCTCGCCGCCGAGCAGCAGCCCGCGGAAGGCATCGGACAGATGGGTCACCGGATTCACGTTCACCCACGCCTGCAGCCAGCCCGGCATGGTGTCGACACGGACGAACGCGCTGCTGGTGAAGGTGAGCGGGAAGATCAGCACGAACGCGAAGACCTGCACCTTCTCGACGTCGCCCGCCAGCATGCCGATCAGCACCGCGGTCCACGCCACCGCCGCGGCGAAGATCATCAACATCAGCGTGGCGCCCAGGAATCCGCCGAGCCCACCGGTGATCCGGAAGCCCAGCGCAGCGCCCAGCCCGAGCATCAGCAGCATCGCCCAGAGCTGCTTGGCGAGGTCCGCCGCGATCCGGCCGAACAGTGGCGCCGAGCGGGCTATCGGAAGGCTGCGCAGCCGGTCGAAGACGCCCTTCGTGAGGTCCGTGTTCAGCGACATCGCGGTGTACATGCTCATGAACAGCGTGTTCTGGACGATGATCCCGGAGAGGGCGTACTGGAGGTACGCCTTCGGAGTACCGGCCATCTGCCCGCCGAAGACGTACGTGAAGAGGAACACGAACATGATCGGCGTGATGCTGTAGTCGACGAGCTCCAGCGGATTGTGCTTGACGGACACCAGGCTGCGCCAGGCCATCGTGCCGGTCTGCCGGAGCGCGGCCAGCGGCCGTACGTTGCCCTTCCTGCCCATGGGTGCGGTGGCGGTCGCGGCGGTCATGACGGGGTCCCCACCTTTTCCTGCTCGTCGCCCGCGTCCGGGGCGTCCTCGTCCGGCTGCTGCGGTTCGGCGCGGTGGCCGGTCAGGACGAGGAACACCTCGTCGAGGGAGGAGCGGCGCAAGGTCAGCTCGCCGACCGGGATCGCCGCCTGGTCCAGGCGGCGCACCACGGACGGCAGCAGCTCCAGGTCATTGACCGGGGCGGTGATCTCCTCGCCCTCGATCCTCGCCCGTCCGGCCGCTTCCCTGACCAGCGCATGGGCCTTGTCCAGATCCGCCGAGTGCACCGGCCGCAGCTGTAGCACCTGCCCGCCGACCTGCGACTTCAGCTCATCGGGCGTGCCCTCGGCGATCACCCGGCCCTTGTCGATCACGATGATCTCGTCGGCGAGCTGATCGGCCTCGTTCAGATACTGGGTGGTCAGCAGCGCCGTCACGCCCTCCGCGACCAGGCCGCGCAGCATGTCCCACAGCTCGCCCCTGCTGTGCGGGTCGAGGCCGGTGGTCGGCTCGTCGAGGAAGAGGATCTGCGGCCTGCCCACGAGGCTCGCCGCGAGGTCCAGGCGCCGCCGCATGCCGCCGGAGTACGTCTTGGCGGCGCGGCCCGCCGCGTCCTCCAGGTGAAACCGCTCCAGCAGCTCTCCGGCCCGGGCCCGGGCCTCGGTCCGGCCCATGCCGAGCAGTCGGCCGATCATCAGCAGATTCTCGGTGCCGGTCAGCTTCTCATCGACCGCGGCGTACTGCCCGGTCAGCCCGATCATGGCCCTGACCAGGCCCGCTTCCCGTACGACATCGTGGCCGCCGACGCGCGCCCATCCGCTGTCGGGCGTGAGCAGCGTCGCGAAGATGCGCACCGCGGTGGTCTTGCCCGCGCCGTTGGGACCCAGCAGCCCGAGCACGGTGCCGGTACGGGCGGCGAGATCCACGCCGGCCAGGGCGTGGGTCTCCTTGAAGCTCTTCGCCAGGCCTTCCGCCTGGATCGCGAATTCCATCGGACGTCCCCTTGATGCCGCGGCCGCCGCGTGCGCCCACGTCTCCCCCTACTGTGACCCACACCACTGACATTCCGCGCGGCGAGCTTGGGCCTGAGCTTTAGACCCAGCGGGCCCGGTGGGGTCCTTGTCCGTGGCTCAGGCCCCGGTTCCGCGCGTGTGCGGCCTGTGCGTCGTCCTGGCGGCAGTCGCGGCATTTGGTTTCGTCCGCGAGGGGTCGGAAGACGCGGTCGCAGGTGCCTGCGCAGGTGCGTAGTGGTTGTGGGGCGGTTACGGGGGCCGTGAAGGGCGGGATCTCGGGCATCTTGCGGGTGAGGCGGTTGTGGGCCAGGGCGGCGGGGGAGTGGACGCGGGCCGGGAGGCCGTCGGTGAGGGCTTCGCGGAGGTCCTTGGCTGTTGCGCCGCGCAGGAGCCATTCGCCCGCCAGGGCGGCGAGGTGCTGGATGTCGCGGCCGTTGAGGCGCAGGCGGCGTTCCTGGTGGGAGACGGAGGCGAGGATCAGTCCCCCGCGCTCGATGAGCGGAGCGGGGACGTGGGAGGGCTGGGAGGGAGGGTTGTCTTTCTTCCCCTCCGTGTTTGTTGGGTAACGGCCGACGGGCGGGTCGGTCGGTTCACCGACGGCCGGTTCCGGGGCAGTCGGTGTGACCTGCTGGTACCCGTCCCGTAAGGCCGCTGCTTCCTCGGGGGACAGGACGACGTTGGAGACCATCTGCTTCGTGTGCCACTCCCCGCCCGCGACTTGGAGCTTCCACTCGTGGAAGTAGCCCTCCGCCTTCAGCTCCCGCTTCGCGACGGTGAACGCGCCCCTCTTGATCCCCGCGTTCTTCGCCGTCGCCCACAGCGGCTCGTCCACGCCGGCCGGGAGCGAAAGTTGCCACATGAGCATGCGTACGGCCGCCGCCGACAGGCGCGGGTGGCGGATGATCTCGTTCGATACCTGAGTGAAGAAACGCTCAGGGGCGATAACATGCCGAAGCATCCCGCGGACTCCTCTTCAGTCCTCGTGGGTGAAGGCCTCCGGCCGGTGTTGGTAGCACCGCCGGGGGCCGCTTTGTTTCGCCAAGGTAGCGCACGGATGGTGAACTCCCGTGTGGATTGGTGTCAGTTGACCCCATTCTGGTAATGGCTGCTCGTCGGGTGGGCGACGCTGGTGGTTCACGGGACGAAGGACACGTTTGTGCCGGTGGAGTCCTCCCGCCGCTACCTGTCGCTGTTCGGCGGCCCGGCCGATGTGCCGGAACCGGGCCGGACATCCGGTCATGCTCATATCGCCATGCGATCACCCGCTTGACCTCAGCCGCGCTTGAGGTGTGACGCTGATCCACATGACCACGGAATCCACATCCCACGCGGCAGACATCGAAGCGATCAGCCGGCTCGTCGCCACCGTCGAGCACTCCCAGCAGAACAAGGACCCCGAGGAGTTCCTCGGCCTCTTCCACCCGGACGCGATCTGGACGACGGCTCACGGCAAGGTCCTCATCGGTCTCGACGCGATCTCAGAGTTCACCCGCAAGGTCCTCCCCGCGGCGAGCTGGGACGGCAAGGTCACCTACGAGGTGGTCCACGTGCTCTTCATCCGCCCCGACGTCGCGGCGGTCAAGGTCCGTCAGCGTTACCTGGCCCCGGGCGAGGAGAGCGAGGGCGCCCCGCTGTACGTGATCTCGAAGCAAGCCGACGGCCGCTGGCTGCTGACCGCCTGCCAGAACACGGGGGTCCTCGCCGACTAGCTCTTGTTCGCGGGTAAGGGCCGAGCCTGGCGGCCTGGCGGTGCGGCAGAGTCCTCTGCGCTGCCCGCTGGTGGAGCGAGCTGTGGTCCGGGTGCAGGGCTCGGGGGAGTCTCCCCCTGGGAGACGGCCGTCCGTCGGCTTCGGCAGGCTGGCGGCCGTCACGTCGGGCGGTGGAGCGGACGGACCATGGCGATCATCAGCGGTGCGTCGGCGAAGGGCTGTGACTCGCCGACGCCGGTATAGCCCCAGCTCTCGTAGAGCGCCGCGACCTTGGGGTGGGAGTTGTCGACGAAGAGCGTGGCGCGGGCTTCGGGGCGGCCGGTGAGCAGCTCGTGGTGGAGGAGTTCGGCTGTGCCGGTCTTGCGCCAGCGGGGGCGGACCATGACCTCGCTGACGGCGAAGGTACGGCTGTCGGTCTCGTGGGTGAACTCGGGGGCGAGGCCGCTGATCTTCGACCACCAGGGGGTGCCTGTGGGGAGGGGCGCTCCGTAGGCGAATCCGACCGGCTCGGTGTCGTCGTAACCGATGACGCAGTCCCATCCCGGCCGGCCGGCCGGGATCAATACCGAGGCGGCCAAGAAGTACTGGAAGCAGCGGCACGCCGCGCTCGACGCCAGTGACGCGGCGGCCGCGGAACTGCGGGCGGCGCTCGCGCGGCACGGTCTGGTCATCCCGTCACTGCGCAGCTCCGAGCCGGTGAACCACCAAGGTTTCGTCGAACTCGGCGGTTGCCGGGCGGAGGTCGCGGCCCGTCTCGCCCAGGTCCTCGAGGCGGCAGCCGACGCCACGAGCGAGGAGGCCCGGTGAACGCGGCGAACAACCCATCGGCTCGCCCGGCCTCGGCTGCGAGGGGTGGCGAACTCGACGTCGACCGCGTTCGGCAGACCATCGCAGCCGCACTCGCGCCTCTGCCCGTCGGTGACCGCCTCGACCCGGCCGTGGTCACCACCACGGCGCAGCGGCCGGCCGAGTACGCGCAAGCCCTGCTGCCGCAGGCCGCCGCTGCCCACGGCACGCGTCGCTCGTCGCGGGGCCGGGTCTTACCGGACACGGGCTGACGCACGTGCGCTACCGGCTCACCCACGCCGACTGTCCCGACGCCGGGACCGACGTGGACGCCGCGCACGTGTGGTGCCAGGAGATGGCACGCAGCTGCCAGATGCTCCTCGGCCTGGTGAGCGACAACAGCCGGGGCGGGGTGGCCACGTGAGCGAGGGCCGTGCCGCGCCCTGCCTCGGGCTCCTGGGCCTGGCGGGCCCGTCCCTTGTCCTGTTCCCGCAGGACGGGGAAGTTTTGCCGGACCGCCCCGGCAGTCGACACCGGACATCCCCGTCGGCGATGCGGGGGCTTCCCGCCCGCTGCCGCCAACGGAACACGGAACCCTGCTCCATCAACACGCAGGAATGCTCGCGTTCGTGGTCGTCGGCCGAACGCGTAGGTGGGCCGCCCGAGATACCGGGCGGGGCACCCTTTCCCTTGTTATTCGTCTCGGCGGAATGCTCGGGACGCGGTTACTGCGGCTTGAAGGAACGAATCTGGTAGCTCCCCTGGAGGTTTCCCTCCCCGCCCTTCGGGGTGGAGCCCACCCGTGCTTTGTAGTTGGTCTGCGTGTAGTACTGCACGCGGTGACCGGTGTTGTTCCGCACGGAACGGACGTTCCATCCCTTTTGGATGAATCCGCAGTCGTCTGCGGTGTTGGCCTTCTTGCTCACGGACCACTCGCACCTCTCCCCGCCGCCGTTCCAGTCGGAGAAGATGCAGAAGTTCCCAGGCGAGCATGGGTAGCCCAGCGTGGAAGGCCCTCCGCCGGGGGCAGCAACCGCGCTGGGCGCGACGAGAGCGGTGCTGAGAGCGATCACAGACGCCACGGCGAACGGAATGGCACGACGCATGGAACCCTTCCCCTTTCCGACGTGAACTCCGGGCAATGCCCGAATCTGACCCCAGGCAGCGTGTCATCCGACATGTCGGAGCGGGAGGGCATTTCCTGCCATCCGAAGAACACCACCGAAATGTCGCGAACCTTCGGATGATCTCCCGGCGTGGCCCTCAGCCCTCGGGCACCTCCGGCTGTGCCTGACGCCGGGCCGGCTGGCGCGCAGGGGGCGCGGGCTCAGCAGTTGTTGCAATGTGAGGGCGTCCAGGTCGTGAGTCACACATCGACGTTGGGCGCCCTCGTCTGAGGTCCGCAGGCGATCTATGCGGCGCGGTCATTTCTCAGGGCCTGGATGAGCCAGGGGTACACCGGGATCAGGTTCGGTACTACCTGCCAGCCGTTGACGATCCACACCAGCCGCCAGTACCGGTCCACCCGGGGATCGTGCGCCTCTTCGAACTGCTGCGCCATCCAGTGCCGGAATTCCGTGTCAGGGGTGCGCCCGAGCACCGCGGCGAAGCGGTGCACGAGGTCGTCGATGACGGGTGCGCCCCTGTCGCTGAGCGGGTCGATGCCCGACTTCCTGGCCTCGGCCACCTTCTGGCGGGTGAACTCCATCAGTTCCTCGCCGGCATCGCGCTCGATGTCGAGCGGGCGCCCGGCGGCCTGGCGTACGGCCGTCCGGCGCATCCGGGCACGGAAATCCTCGTCGCCCACCAGCTCGGCGAGCTCCACCCACGCGGCGACCTGCTCGCCGGTCGGATCATCGGGGAGGTCGGGAGTGGCAGCGCGAACCATGGCCACCGCGGCCGGGTCGGCAGCCCCTGTGCCGAAGGTGCCTTCCACGAAATCGTCGATCAGACGTCGGCGTTCCTCGCCGGACAACTGCGTGAGCCTGTGCATGAGCTTGGTCTCCTCGGGGTTGGCCCCGCGGCTGGCCACGACTCGCAGGACGCTCCGACGCAGTTGCAGCATCCGGATCTGGACGTCCACGGCGTCGGCGTGCGCCGCGGCGACTTCCGCCACCGAGAGCTCGCGTTCCAGCACCCGTTGAATCGTGGGCAGGTCCATGCCCAGCTCGCGCAGTGTGCGGAGGAGTTCGAGACGAAGCAGTGCGTCAAGGTCGTAGAGCCGATAGCCGGCGGGACTACGGGTGGTCGGCGCTACCACCCCCGAATCGGAGTAGAACCGGATGGTCCTCACAGACAAGCCGGTCCGCCGGGAAAGCTCCCCGATCGAGTAGAGGGTCGTAACGTCCATGACCCTCACTCTGCTGTCTCCAGTCACTGGAGACTCAAGGCCATGCGACACCGCTCGTCGGCGGCCTACGGCTACGAGCCCTTGGACTCCATCATCCGGTGGTGGCGCGGGGTGGTCGACCGCACGGCGCGCCCGTACCCCGCGGCGGTACCGTTGGCGTACGAAAGCGGTGAACACCGCCCGACGCAGCGCCACTTGATACGAACGTGAGGACGGTCTCGTGTTCTACGCATACGGCTTTGAGCGGGTCGGGGTAGTGGTGAGCGACCTCTACTTCGTCGACCCGGACCCGACACCCGGGCAGGAAGGCGCCGAGCGCGGTGTGCGCCTGGAGCTGCGGCACGTCGAAAGCGGGGCCCTGAAGGGGTCGATCTACTCCGCCCGGCCCATCGCGATCGACCGGCCGCTGTGGCGCGTGGACCTGCTGGAGTCGGTGGCCGGGCCGGCCGGGAGTTTCGACCGGACCCATCACCACCCCCGGTTCGAGGGGTGGAGCCCCGGCGCGCGAGTCTTCGACGAGAAGCTGTCCGCCGATCCCCTGGGGTGGTTGGCCGAGCGGCTCGGCGACCTCGACAGTGTGCTCGTCGAGGCGGGCGTGGCCCGGGAGGAGGTCGGGGCGGCGGACGCGGCCGGTCTCCGGCGTGCCGTACCGGAGATCATGGACGCCGTCAGCCGACTGCTGGCCGGGGTGCGGGCCGGTGAACTCGGCAGGCCGCCGAGCGGTGACGAGCCGGTCACCAATGCCCGCGTCAGCTGGCTCTAGCCGGGGCTCCCGGCAGTTGCCGGCCCGGGCCCCGAAATCCGGTGGACGTTTCGGCCACCGCTGGCGTCTCCTTGGCCGCATGACCGAACTGCGCACCGAGCGCCTCACGCTCCGCCCCTGGCGGGAAGCCGACCTCGCCCCGTGGGCGGCCATGAACGCCGATCCCGAGGTCCGGGAATTCCTCGGCGAGCCGCTCACGCGGGAGCGGGCCGATGCCTCGGTGGCTGTCTTCCAGGCCGAATTCGCGGCGCGCGGCTACGGGTGGTGGGCCGTCGAGGTGACCGCCACAGGTGAGTTCATCGGCTTCGCCGGCCTCGACGACGTGGAGGACTGGGCGCCGTTCACCGGCGTGGAGATCGGCTGGCGCCTCGCCCGCTCGGCCTGGGGGCACGGGTACGCCACCGAGGCCGCCCGTGCCGTCCTCGCGTTCGGCTTCGAGACGCTCGGGCTCGCCGAGATCCTCGCGGTGACGACCGCCACCAACACCCGTTCCCGGGCGGTGATGGCCCGGCTCGGCATGACCCGTGACCCCGCCGACGACTTCGACGACCTCGACTTCCCCGAAGGGCCGCTGCGGCCGAACGTCGTGTACCGGCTCAGGAAGCCCTGACGGCCGCCTCCAGCAACGCCTCCGCCTTGTCGATCGCCCCGGTCAGAGCCTCGGGCCGGGGCGACAGGCCGCTGAGTACGTGATCGATGCCGCGCAGCCCCGCCCGTTCCAACAGCCTCTTCTCATTGGTGACCCACTCGCCCTTCGCCGCCAGCACCGCGTGCGCCGCCTGGCAGGCGGCGGTGGCGACGGCCCCGGCGGTGTCGGCGAGGTGCCCCCGTTCGGCGTGGGCGGTCCGGGCGTAGGCGAGGGTGAGCCGGGCGTCGCCCCACCAGCGCTCCGGGGCGCTCCGCCGTAGGGCCTCGGGGTACGCGGGGCGCGGCAGCTCCCCGTGGAGCACCTGGTTGACGGCCAGTTCGGCGAGGACGATGTAGGTGGGGATGCCCGCCAGGTGGCACAGCAGCCGCTCGACGTGGAAACGGCCCTCCTGGGCCTCGGCGAGATGGTGCTCGATGTCGTCCAGGTCCCGGTAGTGCACGTCGATGCGCCGGCCCTCGACGGTCAGCCAGGCGCCGCCGTTGAACACCCCGCCGCCCCACCCGCCGATCCCGGAGACCTCGCCCGGCCAACCGAGCGCGCGCACGTCCTCCGGATCGAACGCGCCCCGGTAGTAGATGGCGAAGTCCCAATCGCTGTCGGGCCCGTGCGTTCCCGTGGCCCGCGAGCCGCCCAGCGCGACCGCGTGCACACACGGCAGTGCCGCGAGTCGCTGCGTGACATGGGCGAGGAAGGATTCGTCGTCATGTGCCTGCATGGACGGCAGCCTAGAGGTCTGATCGAGTCGCAGTTCACCGGGCTGGTCGCGTGGGTACGGCGTCGCGGTGGTGACATCCGGCGCGGCCGTCCCTGGCGGCTGTCGCTGGAGAACCGAGTGTTGCTGGTGGCGACGTACTGGCGCACGAACCTGACGTTGCGGAACGCCTGCCGTACGGCCGCTGTCTGCGGCACCCTGCCCAAGCTGCCCATCGACAGCCTGCCCGAGCTGCCCGTCTGGTTTGTCCCGGATGGGGCGTGAGTTGCCCCATCCCATACGGGACACTCTTTAGTTGATGATTTCGGCGCGGTCGTCCAGACGGATTGCGGCCAGCCGGTCTCGCCACATCTGGAGGGCTTCGGGTGTCTGTCGCGTCCAGTCGGTGACCTCGCCAACGATCCGGAGCGGTTCCCTGCTGCGATAGGAGCGGGTGGGATTGCCAGGGAACTTCCTGTCGGTGACGTTTGGGTCGTTCTCGAACTCCCCGGTCGGTTCGACGACATACACTCGCGGGGCCCCGTCGCCGGTGGCGAGTTCGGCGGCGAGTCCCGCGCCGTCGCGCAACGCGGTGAAGTAGATGTGGTTCATCACGATTTCGGGCCGGTAGTTGGAACGGAAACCAGCGGTGAGGTGATCTCCGACCCGCAGCTCGGCCTTTGTGCCGTGAAAGAACGGCCCCTCGTCCAATACCTCGTCCATCGCCGCAGATTATCAAGCCAAGCCGTCGTGACGGCGAGCCATCCAGGACATCTCGGGCCGCGATCACACCAGCCACAGCAAGATCTCCTGACCCTGATCAGTAGTTACGGGACAACCCTTAGGCGGGACCGCCGTCGGGGTGCCGATCTTTTCGGCGGGCGAACGCCGACGGGTCCCCGTACCCCGCCTCCGCCGTCCAGCTCAGTGGCTCGATATGGGCGTTGAACGGCACGCCCTCCCGCGTCATCCGGGGGCGCGGATGGTTCAGATGCAGCAGCGGGTCCTCGAAGCGCACGACCCCGGCGGCGGCCGTGAGGCGGGCGATGACGTCGTCGTCCTCGCCGCCCCAGCCCTCGTAGCGCTCGTCGAAGCCGCCGACACCGTGGAAGACCTCGGTGCGGACCCAGACGCAGCCGCCCGGCGGTTCCCGCAGGAGCAGGCCGCGCAGCGTGCTCTCCGGTACGTCCGGCAGGCCGAGGGCCGTGCGGGCGTGGATGGCCCGCAGGCTGGACGGCTCGTCCAGGGACAGCGACCAGCGGAACGGCAGGTGCGTGCCGTGGGCGCCGGTGGCGATGCGGTCGACGTTGCGGCGGACGAAGGAGCGGTCCACCAGGATGTCGGCGTCCAGGACGCACAGGTACGGGACGGAGTCCGGGACGGTGCGGGCGCCGACGTTCACCGCCCAGGACTTGTTGAACAGCCCCGGGTTCTCCGCGAAGACGTAACGGTCCACGAGCGGCTCCAGCCGGGCGCGCGAGCGCGGGCGGTCGTCGGTCTCGACCACTGTGACGTGGTGTGCGGGGCCCGGTCCCTGGTCGGCGAGGGCGAGCAGACAGGCGAGGAGATTACGGGTGCGCAGGCCGTCCGCGTCGCGGTCCCGGAAGGGGATGACGATGTGGACCACGGCGGGACCTGAGGCCTGGTCCGGACCCGTCGCCGGTGTCCCGGCCGGGGTCGCCTCGTCACCCGACCCCACGTGGTAGTCGATCCAGATGTGCCGGTCCGCCTCCTCGACCGCCGCCGCGAGCCGGGCCCGCTCCTTGCCGTCGGCCGTCGCCAGCGACCGGGCGAGACGCTGCCGCAGTTCCAGCTGCGGCGCGAGCGCTGTCGGGTCGGCGACCAGGTCCTTGTACGGCTGTGCCGCCTCCGGCCGGGCCGCCAGGAAACCGGAGAGCAGCGCGTCGACCGCCCGGTAGTGCGGCTCGCTCAGCTCCCAGTAGTCGGCGGCGATCCCCGGGACCGCAGGGTCGTGGGCCAGCACGGCGTAGGCCGTCAGTCGCTCGGAAAGGGTCCTGCTCGGCACGTACGACTCCTTCTCGTCAGCCCCACGCGCGGCGCCGCCGCAAAGCGCCCGGTCGGCCGCGTCCGCTTCTGTCGCGTGCTAGCGCGAAACTGTTCCGGCAACGTCGGTGGAGACCTTCTCGGCCCCGATCCGCCGCATGCGTTCGGCACCCCACGTTCCCAATGAGGCCAGGGCCGCGTTGAGCGAGACGCCGTGCTCCGTCAGGGAGTACTCCACCTTCGGCGGCACCTCGCGGTACACCTCACGATGCACGAGCCCGTCTTCTTCCATCTCCCGCAGATGCTGGATCAGCATCTTCTCGCTGACGCCCGGCAACCCGCGCCGGAGCTCGGCGAACCGGCGGATCCCGTGGTGGTGCAGCTCCCAGAGGATCAGCGATTTCCACTTGCCGGTGACCACGTCCATCGCCGCGTCGATGCCGCAGAAGTAGGGACCGCGTCGTGCTGATGTCGCCATCCGCCCTCCAAGACGTACTTACCCGCGGGTGAGTACCTGACTAATTAGTCCGTACTGGTCAACTCTACTGGCAGCGCAGAGGATTCAGTCGAACGATGAACACGAGGAGGAGTTCCAGGAATGGCAACCAGCAACAACGTCCAGGTGAGTGTTCTCGGGCTGGGCGCGATGGGCAGCGCTCTCGCGGGCGCCCTGGTGAAGGCCGGATACGCGACCACAGTCTGGAACCGCTCACCGGGGAAGGCGGACGACCTCGTCGCGCAGGGTGCACAGGCCGCTGCCACCGCGGGCGACGCCGTCCGGGCGAGCGGGGTGGTGATCGCATGCCTGCTGGACCACGCGTCGGTCCACGAGGTGCTCGACCCGCTCACCCATGAGCTGGCCGGACGCACGTTGATCAACGTGACCACGACGTCACCGGCTCAGTCACGGGAACTGGCGGCCTGGGCCGCCCAGGCCGGGATCGCGTATCTGGACGGCGGCATCATGGCCGTCCCGCACATGATCGGCCGGCCGGGATCCTCGATCCTCTACAGCGGATCGGCCGATGTCTTCGATCAGTACAAGCCGATGCTCGATCTGTGGGGAACCAGCACCTACTTCGGTGACGACGCCGGGCTGGCGTCCCTGTACGACCTCGCCCTGCTCGCGGGCATGTACGTCATGTTCGCCGGGTTCCTGCACGGCGCCGCCATGGTCGCCCCGGCCGGCGTGACGGCGGGCGAGTTCGCCGCCATGGCCGCGCCGTGGCTGACCGCCATGACCGGCGGCTTCGAGGGGTTCGCCGCAGTCATCGACGGCGGGGACTACACCGTCGAAGGGCAACAGAGCCTCGAGTTCTCCGACCTCGGCCACCTCCTGGCCGCCAGCTCCGACCAGGGCATCAGCACCGAGGTGGTCGCCATGGTCCAGCGGCTCATCCAGCGCCAGATCGACGCGGGCCATGGAAAGGAAGGCTTCGCCCGCATCATCGAGAGCATCAAGCAACCGGGCTGACAGCCCGCGCGGACGGGTGCGGGGCCAAGGACGCCTGGTGGGCCGGTCGTTCCGGCGTCGGGGGCCACCACGGAAATCCTTCCTCACGCCCCGTCGTCCCCCGACCACGTCCGCAGCCAGCGCGGATCCGGTGTGTCACCGCGCCGCACGAACCGGGCGTCCACCGACAGCCGCATCGCGTCCGTCGTCGTGTCCAGGGAGGCGTGGACGATGTGCGGCTGGTGGACCATGATGTCCCCCGCCGCGTAGTCCGCCCACATCCAACGCCGGCCCAGCGCCCGGGCCGTCGTGGCCAGGTCGTGGCTGATGGGCCGACGGTCGCCGGGGCGGTCACCCGCAGCGCGCAGCGGTGCGTACGCGGCGGGCGGCAGTGTGTGGGAACCCTCCAGGTAGACCAGGCCGCCGGTGGCGGGCGGGCAGTCGCCCACCGGTATCCACAGGGTCAGCACCCGGTCCGAGCCCCGCTCCATGTAGTCGCGGTCGACATGGGCGCGGGAGGCGAGGCGCGAGCCCCGGTGGAAGTGGCGCAGGATCCGGCGGGGGAGCATCTGCACCGGGCCGCCCAGCAGGGACTCCGCGAGCGCGGCCGGCGCCGGGTCGGCCAGGAAGCGGTGAAACGTTTCGGAGCGGACGAACGCGTGCGCCGGATGGCCGGGGACACCGTGCGCGGGCAGCCCCGGCGGCACCTGGCCGGAGAAGATCCCCTCGCGGTGGGTCGTCCCCGGGGCGAGCAGTACCGGATCGCAGGACGCGAAGTACGCCTCGCGCAACCGCAGTACGTCCTCCCGCGCCAGCACCCCGCGCAGATACAGACAGCCGTCCGCGCGCAGCCGGGCCCGTAACGAGGACGGCCGGGAGCGCAGCTCCGTACTGTCCCGCAGCGGTGTGAACAGCTCCTCGTCGAAGGCGAGCGGAAGGCCGTTCGAGGACAGCGTCGTCATGAGGTTTCTCCCCCGTTCAGTGGGCGCCTTCGTTCAATAGACGCCTTCGACGGCGCCCTCCATGTCTTCTCCGCCCGCCCCCGGCGTCCAGGGGCGTACGGCCGTGACGCCGTCCCACGGGAACCACGGGTGGGGGCCGGTCCTGACCGCGCTGTCCCGCTCCAGCAGATTCGGCAGGAACAGGTCCTCCAGCAGCGTCGTCACCCGCACCCGGCCCCGCTCGCCGACGGCCACCTCCCGCCACGGGTCGTCGGGGTCGACGACCGCCATCACGGCGAACGGCGGCGGCAGGTGGTACGAGTGGCTCCCCGGCTCCGGCCCGTCCGCCTGGAGCGCGTGCCCGACCAGCGTGTTGCCGTAGGTGTCGATCCACCGCACGTCCCGCAACTGCTCCTGGCGCAGGTACCGCGCCTCCGCCGCCGTGCAGGACGTACCGCCCGTGCACACCGCCCGCAGCCCGTACGCGTCGATCGGCTTCGGCAGCCGCATGGCGAGGGCGAGCAGCAGCCGCGCGTGGTGAAGAGCAGGGCGGGCCGCTCGGCGGTCAGCAGCGCCTCCGTCTGCGCCACGAGGTGGTCGGTGTACGCGTCGGCCTCGCCGTGCGCCCTGATCTCCGCCTTCACCCACCGGGGATCGAAGTCGACGGCGAAGACGGCCCCGCGCCAGCTGTCGGCGAGCCCCTCCACGAAGTGCCCGTACGCATGCGGCCCGGAGGGGGTCATCGCGAGGACGTCGCCACCGGCCACGCCCCGGGCCTCCAGCATCGCCCGGTAGAGAGCCACGTCGTACGCGAGCCGGGAGACGTTGACGATCCGGCAGGGCGGCCCGGTCGTGCCACCGGTCTCGAAGACGCGGAACGGGCGGTCCCGGTACCCGCGCGGCAGCAGCTCCCGGGCGCTCGCGGCCCTCAGCTCCGCCTTGTCGAACAGGCCGAAGAGCGCGAGAGCGGCGAACCCGTCGACATCGGTGAGCGGGCCGAAGCCCAGGCCGGAGCGGCGGGACAGCCAGAACGGGGAGCCGGTCGCGGGGGAGAAGTGCCAGCGCATCATCCGCCGCGTCCACGCGTCGAGCCCGATCCGCAGCTCGGGCACACGCTCGCGCATCGTCGCGTAGAGGTCGCAGGTCATACCGGTCCCTCCGGGGGCCTGTGGACGAACAGCGAGCCGGCGGCGATCGCCTCGGCGCCGGCGGGCGAGGTGGGCACCACGGCCGCGAACGGGAACGGCACCTCATGACCGACGAGCGGGTGGCCGGGGTCGTCGGTGGCCAGCAGCGCGAGAGCGGGCAGGGCGTACACGTCGCAGTCGCCGGCGCCGGTACGGGCCGTCGGAGGGCGCCGGGTCAGCAGCCGGTCGCCGGGGCGCAGCCGCTCCCGCACGCCCCAAGCCGCCCGCTCGGCCTCGCCGGGTGCGCGGCAGGCGGTCAGCGGCCAGGGGGCGGCGGGATCGGTGGGGAGGGCGTCGAGGGCCTCGGCCAGGGCGGTGGCCAGCGCGTCCGCCCCCGCCCCCGGACACACGACCGTCCGCACATTGGTGCAGAACCGGCCCCCGTCCCCCGCCACCAGCGGCAGCAGCCACGCCACGGCTTCGGACGGGACCGTCCCCGGCGGTACGAGCGCGCAGCCGCGCCCCGGGCCGTGCACGGTCAGGTGCGGCGCGCCGCGCACGGAAGCCGCCAGCCCCGCGCCCCCGTAGACGATCTGACGATCCGTAAGGCGGATGAGGCCGCGCAGCGTCCGCCGCTCCGACGGGTACAGGCCGAGCCGCCAGGCGGGCCAGCCGACCGCCAGCAGGGCCGCCACGAGACGGGCGGCGGACCAGGGTTCGCGGCGGCTGGGGCGCACCCAGACCGCCGCGCCGCGGGCCGCCTCGGACAGCACGGACTCCAGGCAGGAGAAGGTGTTGCCCGGCAGCGACACCAGGGACAGAGCACCGTCCGGCACTCCCTCGTCCGGCACCCCGGCCTCGGGCAGTGCCTCGCGCAGCAGAGTGCACCAGCGGTCCACGAGCGCGGCCGGGACGCCCGCCGTCGCCCACATCGCCGCGCGGAACTCCGCCGCGCCCTGGACGAGGGAATCGCCGATGGTCACGGTGCCGTCCGCGAACAGGTCCAGCGCCTCGGCCAGCATTTTCCGCCGGTCGGCGGGACGGAACTCCCCCTCGCGCGCGAGGGCTTCCGTCTCCCACCAGCGCCGGTCGGCCGCCGCCACCACCTCGGGCACCAGGGCCAGTTCGGCGGGCGGCCCGGGCAGCCGGAGCGTGTCCGCCGAGGTGTGCCAGGCCGCCCGGCGGAAGGCGGGCAGCGTGACCGGGCGCGCGGTCACGACAGCTCGCTCCGCAGCGCGGCCGCCACCCGGATCTGCTCGGCCTCCGTCAGCGTGGGGTAGAGCGGCAGGGCGATGTGCCGCTCGGCGAACCAGCGCGCTCGCGGGAAGGTCGCCGCCCCGGCATCCCGCTCGCGGAAGAACGGCTGGTCACAGAGCAGCGTGTCGTAGACCTCGCCCGCGAGCGCGACGCCGTGCCGCTCCCGCAGCCTCGCCTTGAGCCGCCCCCGGACCACGGGATCGTCGAGGTAGGCGAGGTATTTGTAGAAGTTGCTCTCCGACGCCTTGGGCGGGACGTACGGACGTAAACCCGGGACGCCGACGAGGAGTTCGTCGTAGCGGGCGGCCAGCGCCCGGCGGGCGGCGAGGGCCGGGGCGAAGCGCTCCAGGTCGACCGTGCCGACGGCCGCGTGCAGTTCGCTCAGCCGCCAGTTGCCGCCGGGCCGGTCGTGCAGGGTGGAGCCCGGGGCGCTCTTGCCGTGGTCGCGCCAGCGCCGCGCGCTCTCCAGGTCGGCGGGCCCGGCGCCGGTCAGCAGACCGCCCTCGGCACTGGTGGCCACCTTCGTCGGGAAGAACGAGAACGCGCCGAAGCGCCCGAAGGCCCCGGCCGCCCGCCCGTGCAGCGTGCTGCCGAAGGCGTGCGCGGCGTCCTCCAGAACGGGGATGCCGCGCGCCCGGCACTCCTCCAGGAGCGGTTCGAGGGCGGGCGAGACGACCCCGCCGATATGGACCGGCACGACGGCGGCGACCGGACCGGCCGCAGCGAGCGCCGCCCGCAGGGCGCCCGGGTCCATGCCGAGCCCGTCGAGCTCCAGATCCACGAAGCCCACCCGCGCCCCCGCCCGGACGGCAGCGGCGGCGGTGGCGAAGAACGTGTTGACGGGGACGAGCACGGTACGGCCCGCGACGTCGAGGACGCGCAGCGCGATCTCCAGGGCGGCGGTGCCCGAGGAGAGGGCGACCGTCTCCCGGCCGTCGGTCCAGGTGCGGGCCAGCGCCTCGAACCGGGTCACCTGTGGCCCCTGCGTGAGCACCCCGCAGGCCAGGGCGTCGTCCACCCGGTCGGCGATCGTCCGCCGCTCCTCCGCCGTGAAGCGGACGCGCTGCGCGGGCACCGGGGTGGTGGCGGGCGCGGTGGGCGCGGCGAGGGCCCGGGTGAAGAACGCGGCCGCCCGCTCCCGGTCGGTGCCGTGGCCCATGTCGAGCTCCAGCACGTCCAGCAGGTCCGCCGCACCGGCGGCGGTGTACGCGCGGCGGATCGTACGGGCGGCCTCGCGGGCGTCGGCGGGGTCGAGGTAGGGGTCGCGCAGCCCGTACTGCAACTGGAGCGGGGCGGGGGCCAGGGCGCCGAGCAGTTCGGGCAGGTCGGCGTATTCGAGGATGCCCGGCAGTACCGCCCCCTCGAAGCCGGTCAGCAGCCGGGCGAAGAGCGCGGGGTAGCTGCCGAGGTGACCGGCCACGCAGACGGGCGTCGGCCTGTCCGTGAGGAGGGCCGTGTGCAGGGCGACGGCCCCGCCGAGGCTGTGCCCGAAGATCCCGGTCCGGCCGGGCGCGGCCCGGGGGTGGGCGCGCAGCCAGTCGAGGGCGGCGGTCGCGTCGCCGAGCAGGGCGCCCAGCAGCGAATGGCCGCGCAGCGCGAAGGCGTGCGCCAGGAGCGTCCCCTCGTCCCGCCCGGCGAGCCGGCCCGGGTCGAGACCGCCGTCGATGCCGTGATCGACGGCGAGGGTGAGGAAGCCCGAGCGCGCCAGGTGCTCGGCGACGTTGCGGTCCGGGTGGTCGGGCGGCTCGTCGCCGGTCAGCTGGTCGAGCCGGGCGTTCTTGCCCCCGACGACGAGGACGGCCGGCAGCGGCCCGCTCCCGGCGGGGGCCAGCGCGGTGGCCCGGAACCGGCCCCGGGCCGGGCTGTCGAACAGCAGCCTCTCCCGCACCAGCCCGTCCGCCGTCTCGGGCGGCCGCTCGCTCGTCGCCGCGACCGGTCCGCGCTCGGCGCGCGCCAGCCGGTCCACGACGTCCCGCACCCGCCGGGACCACGCGGTGAACCCGTCCGGCCCGGCCGCCTTGCCGGGGGCGGGACCCAGTGCCCGCTCCACGGAGAGAAGTTGACGCAAACGATGGATCTGCATGGAGCCCTTCGCGGGGGGAGGAGGTACGTCGTCGGCGGTAGGGCGGGCTCTGTCCGGGGGGCCGGGGCCGACGGGCGGGGGCCGGGGGCCGGGGCCTCGCCGGGTGTCAGACGAAGTCGGCGTGCAGGGTGCTGGGCACCTCGACCGCGTACGAGGCGAGTGCGTCGTCCAGCCGGATCCGGCCGCGTCGCAGCAGTTCGAGCAGCTCGTTCTGCGGGCGGTAGAAGCAGGACTTGCACAGGTCCGTCCGCAGCGGGTTGGAAGCCTCCCACTCGGCCCGGGGGCCGCCCTCCAGCACCTCGGCGTAGCCGGTCCCGATCACATCGCCGATGCGGTAGCGGCTGTTGAGGTGGACCTGAGGGCACGGGTAGAGATGCCCGTCGGCGCCGACGGCGGTCACGAAGCGGCTGTAGTGGCAGCGGTCGAAGTCGCCCTCGACGGCCTCGACCTGGTCCATCGGCCCCCGGTCGAGCTTCGGGACCGACACCTCGAAGCCGTCGTCCGCCAGCGCCGCCGCCTCGGTCAGCGCCCCGGCGACCTCGGCCATGACCGCCTCGATCGTCTCGTGCCCGAGCGCGCTGTAGAACTCCGGCTCGAACCGCACGTAGTGCGCCCCGGCTTCCCGGGCCACGCGGGCGGCGGCCAGGATCTCCCGGTGGTTCCGCTCGGTGATCACGTAGTTGAAGCCGATCCGGAAGTCCGGGTCGATGGCCGACTCCCGCAGCCGGCTCACGTTCCGCAGGAAGGACGTGAAGGTGTGCTCACGGTCGCGGGTGATCTCGTCGAAGGTGGCCTCGGTGCCCGCGTTGAGCCCGATCCGCACCCAGGTGTGGGTGGAGGCCACGCATTCCGCCAGCGCCGGCCTGCCGAGCCGGGAGCCATTGGTGATCAGACCGATGCGCAGCCCCGCCTCGTGCCCGGCGTCGCAGATGGCGGAATAGCCCGGGTGGATGGTGCACTCACCGCTGCCGCAGAACGTCACCGCGCGGCCGTCGTTGGCGGCGAACTGGCGCATGAGCAAGACGGCCTTCTCCGTCGGGATGGAGTCCTTGAAGGAGAAAAGGTCGTAGAACTGCTCTTCATTGGGGGAGTGGAAGTTACAGAAGTTGCAGCGCATATTGCACGCGCCCATGATGCCGATGCGCATATGGACGGGCCGGATCTCCTCACCCGCCACGAAACGGCGCAACAGGTCGCCGTGGGCGAGGACTTTTTGCGGGGAGTGCGCCCGGTCGAGATTGACCACGGGCAGTCCGGGACGGTTGTTGGTGGGGGCGGCCGCGTCATAACTCCGCATGCCTGCGGTGTCGTTCATGGTGTTCCTCTCGCAGCTCTCGCAAGGCCAGAGGTTCGGCGTGGCGACACTATGAGTCCGCGTCGGGGGCGTCAATAGGTCTAGACCCGGGCGGAAAAACGCGAATGCCCCCTCCCGGGGGAGGGGGCGGTTCGGCCCGTGCTGTGATCTCCCGGGGGACAACCCGCGGACCCCCAGCCGCGCGTGGGCTCCGGGCCTCCTAGTCCGCAGGCCGCTGCAGCCTGGCCACGAACTTGTATCGATCTCCTCGGCCTCGGTGAGGCGGACGTCGTAGACCTCGGCCAGCGCCGTGTAGAGGGAGGTGTACTTCACTAGGCTCCGGCGCAGCGCCGGAAACCGCTTCGCCGACAAATGGGTCGTCTCGATCGCCATCGGCTCACCACTGGCCAGCCCGCAGCCGCTCGATACGCAGGACGCGGCCGCCCGCCGCGATGTCGGTCCCGGAACGGGATGACGATGTGGACCACGGCGGGGCCGGAGGCCCGGTCCGAAGCCGTCGCCGGTGTCCCGGCCGGGGGCGCCTCGTCACCCGACCCCAAGCGGTAGTCGATCCAGATGTGCCGGTCCCCCTCCTCGACCGCCGCCGCGAGCCGAGCCCCGCGCAGTTGCATACAGCCCTCGGCGCGCAGCCGGGCCATCACAAGGACGGCCGGGCCCGCAGCTTCGTGCTGTCCCGCAGTGGCGTGAATAGTTCCTCGTCGAAGGCGAGCGGGAGGTCGTTCGAGGACAGCGTCGTCATGGTGTTTCTCCCCGCTCAGTAGACGCCTTCGACGGCGCCCTCCGCGTCTTCTCCGCTCCGCTTCCGGCGTCCAGGGGCGTACGGCCGTGACGCCGTCCCACGGGAACCACGGGTGGGGGCCGGTCCTGACCGCGCTGTCCCGTTCCAGCAGGTTCGGCTCCTGCGGGCGGCCGGCCGCGACGTACGGATCCTCAGCCGGCACGGCCACCCGTCCGGTGACGGCGTCGAGTACGTGACCGATGACCTGCTCAAGGCCGAGGGGCTCGACGCCGCGGAGGACGGGGTCGAGATCGTCCTGCGCCTCGCGGGCAGCTCTAGGGGTGACGACGAGGCCACCGGGACCTCGTCCGGGCCGCGTCGCGAGCCTGGGCGCGGCACCTGATGTACATCTCGGTTATCGGGGCGGGATGCGGTCCCGCTGGGCTACTTCCGGTCCGAGCTGGGCGCGGAGAGGGCCATCGACGAGTCCGGTCTGCCCTGGATGACGCTGCGTGCCGCGCAGTTCCACGACCTGGTCCTGATCGTGGTGCGGAAGTGGGGAAGCTCGGTGGTACCGGTCCCGGGCGGGCTGCGCTTCTAGACGGTCGACTCGCGCGAGGCCGTGGCCCGGCTGATGGAACTGGCCCTCGGCAAGCCGACCGGGCTGGCGCCAAACCTGGCGGGGCCGCAGGTGTACGCGACGGGCGAGCTGAGCTGGGGGTATCTGCGGGCGAGCGGGGAGCGGCGGCTGTTGATGCCTGTGCGGGTTGGGCGGGCGTATCGGGCCGGGGAGAACCTGTCGCTGGTCAGGACGGTGGTGGGGGTTCGGACGTGGGAGTCGTTCTTGGCGGAGCGGGTGGAGTGTGAGGACGAGGTGTTTAGTGTGGCGCTGGAGAACCTATGACTAGTTTCTAACCCGCCCGAGGGGAAGCCAAGCCAAGCCGTGATTCCATATTGAGTGGTCGTTCATGCGCGTTCTGGCCAGGCGCTTTCCGCCACCTGGCCAGAACGTGAAAAAGGGAGCGCTACACACTTTGCCGAACCATCCCACTAACCGTGGGTATTATTTGCGCGCGAGTTCCACCTCGACATATCCGGAAAGTCCGGATGATCCGTTGGTGGAGCATGTAGCGACTGAATTTCCGGAGGTCCGCCACGGCCCGTACAGGGTCCACTCGGAGCCATTGTTTCTGACGCAGGTGGCCCGGACCCTATATTTGGCGTTGTAGTTGTTGACGCAGTTGGCGATAGCCGTGTAGGGAGAGTCCTTCCAAGCGTTGCAGCTCGGATCTGGACCTTGCAGAGCAGCCGCTGAGGTCGCTACTGTGATGCCTGTAGCGAAAAATGCAACAGATAGGGCTGTTGAGATCGCAGCCTGTCGAATGTTCCGCATGTCTCTCTACCTTCTGGAAGATCGATCAAATCTTGATCTGGAGATCTGGGCCAGGTCAGGGATGCAGTCGGAACTCGACGCGCATGGATACGACAGGGGCACCGCAGTCTGCAGTAGATGTATCGGGGGCGCCTACGGCCCTCCACGGGCCGTACCTGTCGAACGTGCCGCTGTTGTTGCCCATGAGGCACGTGGCTACTATCTTGTATGCGTTTACCGCTGTGCCGCGGCACGTCGCATTGGCGACCTTGCCGCCTCCTGACTTCCAGGTCTGACAGGAAATATTCGGCATGTTTTCGGTCGGCGTAGCGCTGGCCGGAGACGCCAGCGCCATCCCTCCGGTTACCAGCGCAGCAGTAGCGCTTAACATGGCGAATGCCTTACGAGTGCTCATAAAAACTCCTCGTTGAAGTTCTTTTCTCTTGAGTTTCACCGGCTCGTGTGGAACCTAGTCGATGAGTGTATTGGGAAGCAACCTCTTTTGGTGCATCGTGAAGGCAAGTGATCGATGCGGGGAGTGCTGGCCGACGCTGAGCTGCTTTGGAGAGAGTAGGCGCGTCGGCAGATACGCCAGTGGTCTTGCTGCGGCCATCCTGGTCCATACCAACGCCCAGCGTCAAGGTGGGTTTGGGTTTTTTTAATGCATTGATTAGCGCCTTATGTAAGGCGTTAATCAGCCAGCTTGGCGGTCCCCACCTTTCCGGCGACTCCTCAGGTCGACGGCCGCTGCAGCCTGGCCACGAACTTGTATCGATCTCCTCGGTACACCGACCGCACCCACTCCACGGGCTCGCCCTGGGCGTCCAGCGAATGGCGGGAGAGCATCAGCATCGGCAGGCCCACGTCCGTACTCAGCAGGCCCGCCTCGCGCGGGGTGGCCAGGGAGGTCTCGATGGTCTCCTCGGCCTCGGCGAGGCGGACGTCGTAGACCTCGGCCAGCGCCGTGTAGAGGGAGGTGTACTTCACCAGGCTCCGGCGCAGCGCCGGAAACCGCTTCGCCGACAAATGGGTCGTCTCGATCGCCATCGGCTCACCACTGGCCAGCCGCAGCCGCTCGATACGCAGGACGCGGCCGCCCGCCGCGATGTCGAGCAGGGCGGCGAGCCGGTCGTCGGCGGTGACGTAGCCGACGTCGAGGAGCTGCGAGGTGGGTTCCAGGCCCTGGGCCCGCATGTCTTCTGTGTAGGAGGTCAGTTGCAGCGCCTGGGAGACCTTGGGCTTCGCGACGAAGGTGCCCTTGCCCTGGATGCGCTCCAAGCGGCCCTCGACGACCAGCTCCTGGAGCGCCTGGCGCACCGTCGTCCGCGACGTGTCGAACTCCGCCGCCAGCGTCCGCTCCGGTGGCACCGGGGTGCCGGGAGGCATGGTTTCGGTCATTTCCAGCAAATGCCGTTTAAGGCGGTAGTACTTGGGAACGCGCGCCGTCCGCCCGCTCCCCGCGGCGTTGCCGCTCTCCGCCGTACGGCCCTCGGTCACCATGGTGCGCCTCACCGACTCCGATCCTGCTGCCGTCACCGGCTCCTCCGTAAATCGCGGTCACATCGTGGCACGGGCAGAGCCCGAGGAACCCGGAGACGCCCAGGCCGACCTCGAGGTGTCGGTCCGGTAACGGAGCCGACAGCGACTCTTATACACCCTTGACACCCCCAAAGGTCTAGGCCAAGCTGCGGGGCACTGGTCTAAACCATTAAAGACCACATTCGGTCCTTGAGGAGAGTGCTGTGAAGCGTGGGCTCATAGCGGCGACGGGTGTCGCGGCCATGTTGGTGAGTGTTGCTGCCTGCGGGGCCAGCGGTGACGGCAGCGATGTCGCCGGCTCGGGCGGCAAGGGCAAGACTCTGACGGTCTGGTTCATGTCCGGCTCGAACCCGCCAGAGTGGACGAAGAAAGTCCAGGCCGAGTTCGAGAAGAAGACTGGGGCCAAGCTCAAGGTCGAGATCCAGCAGTGGAACGGCATCCAGCAAAAGTTGACCACCGCCCTGTCCGAGCAGAACCCACCAGACGTTGTCGAGATCGGCAACACGCAGACAGCCGCCTATGCCAAGGCTGGAGCGCTCGCCGACCTTGGTGACCTCAAGAAAGAGATCGGTGCTGACTGGTCCGAGTCGATCAATATGGCGGCCATCGTTGACGATCAGCAAGTTGCCCTTCCCTGGTATGTAGGCAACCGCGTGGTCATCTACAACAAGAAGATCTGGGCTGACGCAGGGATCAAGGACACCCCCAAGACGCGTGACGAGTTCTTCAGCGACCTGGACGCCATCAGCAAGAAGACAGAGGCAGAGCCTCTCTACCTTCCTGGGCAGAACTGGTACTTCTTTGATGGCCTGACCATCGGTCAGGGGGCACAGTTGGTGAAGAACGAGGGTGGGAAGTGGGTTTCGAATCTTGCTGATAGCAAGGTTGCCAAGGCCGCTCAGATCTACAAGAAATATCAGTCCTTCAGCAAGGCGCCTAAGGACAAGGATGAAGCCACTCCTCAGCAGGCTGACATATTTGCCAAGGGTAAGACTGGTGCCATCATTGCGATGGGCTACGAGGCAGGAACGGCCATCAAGGCCAACCCGCAGATTCAGGACCAGATTGGCTACTTCACGATCCCGGGTGAGACGCCAGGGAAGCCCGAGGGTGTCTTCCTGGGCGGATCCAACCTCGCTGTAGCGGGTGGAAGTAAGAAGCAGGAACTGGCCAAGGAGTTCCTCAGGATCGCGCTGTCCAAGGACAACGACGGGCAGATGGTCAAGGAGGCCGGCTGGACACCCAAGACTCCGTCTTCGGCGTCCTTGGCCAAGGAGAGTCCGGCTGCTGCAGCTGCCGCGCCGGCTGTTGCGGGAGGCGGTACCACCCCGCTGATCCCCGAGTGGGCCGCAGTAGAGAATGCGCCGAACCCGATCAAGAGCTACTTGACCGCAGTCTTGAACGGCAAGTCTCCTGACGGTGCCGCCAAGCAGATTGAGGGCGAGATCAACAAGCGTCTGTCGCAGAAGCAGTAGCCGCGATGTTCCGTTCAGTCGCCTGGACGGGCGATTGGACGGAGCCCTGCACACGTAGCACTTGATCAGGAGAAGAGCGGACATGTCAGTTCAGTCCGAGAAAGCCGCGCACCGCGCGCCGGAGGCCCGCAAGGGAGATGTCCCGCCCTCACCTGGCAGGGACCGCAGAGCAGCCGAGGGGGTACCCTACCTGCTTCTTCTTCCCTCGATAGTTGCAGCGGCGATATTCCTCGGCTGGCCACTGGTGAAGAATGTCATACTGTCGTTCCAGAACCTCAACATGAAGCAGATCATTCAGCATCTGACGGAGTGGAATGGGGTCGAGAACTACCGAGAAGTGCTGAGTAATTCTGACTTTTGGCGAGTTGTCGGACGGTCCGTCCTGTTCACGGCGACCAATGTCGCTCTGATCATGCTTTTGGGCTGTCTAGTGGGCCTCTTGCTGGCTCGCCTCGGGAACAAGATGCGACTGCTCCTGTCTGTCGGACTCATACTCTCCTGGGCGATGCCCGTGATTGCGGCAACTACTGTCTTCCAGTGGCTGTTTGATTCTCGCTACGGGGTTGTCAACTGGCTCCTGGATTCCCTCGGGTGGCATTCCATGGCCGGGTTTAACTGGACCGGCAGTCAGATTTCCACCTTCTTTGTGATCACCCTGGTAGTAGTGTGGCAATCGATCCCGTTTGTGGCGTTCAATCTCTATGCGGCGACTACCACGATCCCTAAAGAACTGTACGAGGCTGCTGAATTGGATGGGGCCGGGCCATTGAAGAGTTTCACCTCGGTGACTTTCCCATTCTTGCGACCATTTTTCTATGCGACTACCTTCCTTGAAGTCATATGGATATTCAAGGCGTTTCCGCAAGTGTTTGCAATCAATGGCGGCGGTCCTGATCGTCGTACTGAAACCTTGCCGATATACTCCTTTGTTGAAGGTGGCGGAAATCAGCACTATGGAATGGGTGCCGCGATATCTGTGCTAACAATTCTTATCCTTCTCGGGCTGGTTTCCTACTACCTCCGTATCGTACTTAAGCAAGAGGAGGGCGTGCTTTGATCCGCTCATTCTTTGGCCGCGCATGGCCTAATGCGGTTGCGGTCATCCTCTTTGTCGGTTTCGCGTTCCCCGTGTACTGGATGTTCGCGACGGCTGTTAAGCCGACGACGGAAATAATCAGTGAGGAGCCGGTCTGGTTCCCGCGTGACCCAACCTTCGAACATTTCCAGACGGCGGTGCGTGCCGAGAATTTTTGGATTATGGTGCGGAACTCGCTGACGGTGACGATTATTGCAGTGCTGCTCTGTCTAATCTTGGCGCTCGCGGCCGCATTCGCAATCGCTCGTATGCGGTTCAAGGGGCGCAAGGGCTTTATTCTCATCTTCATGATTGCCCAGATGGCTCCGTGGGAAGTCATGGTTATTTCGCTGTATATGATCGCTCGCGACGGCGACATCCTGAACAGCCTCCCATTGTTGACTTTGATCTACATGGTCATGGTGCTTCCTTTTACCGTTCTAACGCTGCGTGGATTCATTGCTGCGATTCCCAGGGAGTTGGAAGAGTCGGCAATGGTTGACGGTTGCAGTCGAAGTCAGGCGTTCATCAAAGTAATCTTTCCGCTTCTTGCTCCGGGCCTCATGTCCACCTCGCTTTTTGGTTTCATTACGGCGTGGAATGAATTCCCTATCGTGATGATCTTGAATAAGGACCCAGAGGCTCAAACGCTGCCTTTGTGGATTTCAAGATTCCAGTCGGTTTTCGGTGACGACTGGGGGGCCACGATGGCCGCGTCCTCGATCTTCGCTCTACCGGTTCTGCTCCTTTTCCTGTTCCTCCAGCGCAAGGCGGTCGGCGGCCTCACGTCCGGCGCAGTGAAGGGCTAGCACTACTTCCATGGACACGCTCACCCGTGACGCCCTCACGGTCCTGCAGCCGGGCTTCACCGGCACCACGGCTCCCGACTGGCTGCTGCGCCGGCTCGGTGAAGGGCTCGCCTCCGTCGGCCTCTTCGGCCGCAACATCGCCTCGCCCGAGCAGCTCGCGGCGCTCACCGCGCAGTTGCGCGCCGAGCGGGCGGACGTGCTCGTCGCCATCGACGAGGAGGGCGGCGACGTCACCCGCCTGGAGGTCCGTACGGGTTCCTCCTTCCCCGGCAACCTCGCGCTCGGCGCCGTCGACGACACCCGGCTGACCCGGGCCGTCGCCCACGAACTGGGCCGCCGCCTCGCCGCCTGCGGGGTCAACCTCAACTGGGCGCCCTCCGCGGACGTCAACTCCGACCCCGACAACCCGGTCATCGGCGTACGGTCCTTCGGAGCCGATCCCGCCCTGGTCGCCCGGCACACCACCGCCTACGTCGAGGGCATGCAGGCGGCCGGGGTCGCCGCCTGCGCCAAGCACTTCCCCGGCCACGGCGACACCGCCGTCGACTCCCACCACGACCTGCCCCGCATCGACGCGGACCTCACCACGCTGTACGCCCGCGAGCTGGTGCCCTTCCGGGCTGCCATCGCCGCCGGGACCAAGGCCGTGATGAGCGCGCACATCCTGCTGCCCGCGCTGGACGCCGCGCTGCCCGCCACGCTCAGCCCGGCCGCCCTGCACGGCCTGCTGCGCGGACCGGTCACCGAGGGCGGCCTCGGCTTCGACGGGCTCATCGTCACCGACGGCATGGAGATGCGGGCCATCTCCGGTACGTACGGCATCGAACGCGGCAGCGTCATGGCCATCACCGCGGGCGCCGACGCGATCTGCGTCGGCGGCGGGCTGGCCGACGAGGGCACCGTGCTGCGGCTGCGCGACGCGCTCGTCCTGGCCGCACGGTCCGGCGAGCTGCCGGAGGAGCGGCTCGCCGACGCCGCCGCACGGGTGCGCGCCCTGGCGCGCTGGACCTCGGGGGCGGGTGCGGAGCAGGAGGGGACCGGATCCGCCCCCGAGGTGGGGCTGACGGCCGCGCGGCGTGCCTTGCGCGTGACGGCGACGGGCCCGTACGAGCCGATCGCCGGGCCCGCGTACGTCGCCGCGTTCACCCCCGTCGCGAACATCGCCGTCGGCGACGAGACGCCGTGGGGCGTGGCCGCCGAGCTGGCCCGGCTGCTGCCGGGCACGGAGACGGGGACGTACGGGCGTGACGCGGCCGGCACCGAGGAGGTGCTGCGGGCCGCGGGGGGCCGGAGGATCGTCGCCGTGGTGCGTGACGCGCACCGGCACCCGTGGATGGCGCAGGCGCTGGGCGCGCTCGTCACCGCGCGGCCGGACACGGTCGTCGTGGAGATGGGGCTGAACCAGGCGCCGTCGGTGGGTGCGCTGCACATCGCTACGCATGGTGCGGCGCGGGTGTGCGGCCTGGCTGCTGCCGAGGTGATCGCGGGGGTTTAGGACTCCGCTCACGCCAAACGCCGGACGGGCTGGATAGCCAGCCCGTCCGGCGTTTTGACGTAAGCCCTCGTTTACAGCCCCTGCCAGGCAGGCTTGTTCGCGTACGTGTGGCGGAAGTAGTCCGCCAGCTTCAGCTTGGACGCCGCGGCCTCGTCGACGACGACGGTCGCGTGCGGGTGCAGCTGGAGGGCCGAGGCGGGCACCAGTGCGGAGACCGGTCCCTCGACCGTCTGCGCCACGGCGTCGGCCTTGCCCTCGCCCGTGGCGAGCAGCACCAGGTGGCGGGCCTCCAGGATGGTGCCGATGCCCTGGGTGATGACGTGGTGCGGCACCTGGTCGATGTCACCGTCGAAGAACCGCGCGTTGTCGACGCGGGTCTGCTCCGTCAGCGTCTTGATCCGGGTGCGGGAGGCGAGCGAGGAGCACGGCTCGTTGAAGCCGATGTGCCCGTCGGTGCCGATGCCGAGCAGCTGGAGGTCCACACCGCCGGCCTCCGGGAGCGCGCGGTCGTATGCCTCGCAGGCGGCCTGGACGTCCTCGGCGGTGCCGTCGGGACCCATGAACGACGCCTCGGTCAGCCCGAGCGGCTCGACGACCTGGCGCAGCACGACCGACCGGTAGGACTCGGGGTGGTCGGCGGGCAGTCCGACGTATTCGTCGAGCTGGCAGACGCGGGCACGCGAGGCGTCCACGGCCCCGGAACGGACCTTGGCGGCCAGCGCCTCGTAGATGGGCAGCGGGGTCGAGCCGGTGGCCACGCCGAGCAGAGCGTCGGGCTTGCGGCTCAGCAGGGAGGCCATGGCCTCCGCGATGAGTTCGCCGCCTGCCTTGGCGTCCTGGACGATGACAACTTCCACGCTGGGCCTGCCGATCTGGAGAATGGGCTGGTGGTATAGACCAATCTAGCAGAGCGGGCGGAACGGGCAAGGTAGGTGTGCGCCGGGCGGCGCGGTCGGTCCCGGCCCGGGGGTCACGCCGTGGCACCGACCGCCGCCGCGGTCCTGCGCCGGGCACCGATGGCGAGGAATCCGCCGGTCAGGAAGGCCGTGGCGGCCAGGGCCGCGGAGAGGTGGAGGCCGTCGGTGAGGTGGTCGGAGGTGGCGACGAGGGTGCCGAAGAGGGCGACGCCGACGGCGCTGCCCACCTGACGGGAGACGTTGAAGACCGCCGAGGCCACGCCCGTGCCGTCCGTCGGGGCCGACTCGATGATCGCGGCCATGGAGGCCAGGGCCGTCATGGTCTGGCCGAGACCGGTGGCGATCAGGGCGAACAGCAGCACGGGGTAGGCGGTGCCGGGCCCGGCGAGCAGCCAGCCGAGGAAGCCGACGGCGCCGAGGAAGAGCCCGAGGGTCATGGGGACGTACGGGCCGGTGCGGGCGGCCACCCGGCTGAAGACGGGGGCCGCGATCAGGCCCATGCAGACCGAGGGCAGCAGCGCCAGGCCCGTGGTCAGCGCGTCATAGCCGCGCTCCTGCTGGAAGTAGAGGGTGGAGAGGAACAGCATGCCGTAGTAGCCGAGGCTGATCAGCAGGCCGATCACGGCGGTGGCGGAGAAGGCGCCGGTCGTGAACAGCGACAGGCGCAGCAGGGGGGCCCGGCCGTTCGGCCGGGTCCGCACCGAGACCTCCAGGCGGCGCTCGACCGCGATGAACAGGGCCAGGGCCACCACGCCCACGGCGAAGCAGCCGAGGACGCGGGGAGAGGCCCAGCCCTGCGAACCGGCCTCGTTGATACCGCCGGCCAGGGCGACCAGTCCCACCACGCCGAGGACCTGGCCCGCCGGGTCCATCCGGTGGGCGGCGGGCCTACGGGTGGCGGCGGGCAGATGACGCAGGGTCAGTACGACGGCGAGGGCGCCCACGGGCAGGTTCAGCCAGAACACGGCCCGCCAGTCCAGACCGGCGATCAGGAGGCCGCCGACCACGGGACCGGCGCCGAACGCGATCGAGGCGACGGCGCCCCAGATCGCGATCGCCCGGGCGCGGACGGCCCGGTCGGGGTAGGTGGCCTGCAGCAGGGCGAGCGAGGCCGGGACGAGGAAGGCGGCTCCGGCGCCCTGTGCCAGCCGGCCACCCACCAGGACGGCCGTGGTGCCGGCGAGACCGCAGCCGACCGAGGCGGCGGTGAAGACGGCGAGGCCGGTGAGGAACATCCGGCGGTGGCCGAGCCGGTCGCCGAGGCCACCGCCGAGCAGCAGCAGTCCAGCGAAGAGGGTGCTGTAGCCGTCGACGATCCACTGCAGGGCGGACGGGCCGGCGTGCAGGGAGTCGCGGATGTCCGGCACCGCCACGGTCACCACGGTGACGTCCAGCATCACCAGGAAGTAGCCCAGGCTCAGCGCGATCAGGGGGGCGAGGGCCAGGGGCGGTCGCGCGGGCGCCGCGTCGGGACCGGCGCGGTGCGGCTGCCGCCGATCGGCTGTGGTCTCGGAGACGGTCATGGGGGCAGTCTCGGGCCCGGATACTTCGCCCGTGGACGAAGTGTCGTCGGCATACGGTGAGGTCATGAGCGACGAGATCACCCCGTCGGCCGGGCGGCGTGCCGACCGGGCCGCCGACCGGCTGAACCGCCAGACCGACATCGCCCGTACCGCCGCCCTGATCGCGGACCCCTCCCGCGCCCGGATCCTCAAAGCCCTCTGCGACGGGCGCGCCCTGCCCGCCGGCGCCCTGGCCACCGAGGCCGGCGTCGGCGCCCCGACGGTCAGCGCCCATCTGGCCAAACTCGTCGAGGGCGGGCTCATCACCGCCGTCCGCGAGGGCCGGCACCGCTTCTACCGGCTGCGGGGCCCCGAGATCAGCACCGCGCTGGAGGCGCTCGCCCTCATCGCCCCGCCGCTGCCGGTCACCTCGCTGCGCGAGAGCGGCGTCACCAACGCGCTGTACCGTTCCCGGACCTGCTACGACCATCTCGCCGGTCGGCTCGGCGTCGCCCTCATGCGGGCCCTGCTCGACGGTGACGTCCTCACCGGGCACGACGGCATCCACCGCCCCGAGCGGGCCGTGCGCGACCGGCCCTCGGCGTACGGGCAGGACACCGTCTACCGGCTGACCGACACCGGCCGTGATGACCTCGTCGCCTTCGGCGTCGACCCGGACCGACTGCCCGGGCGGCGGCCGGCCATCCGCTACTGCGTCGACTGGAGCGAGCGCCAGCACCACCTCGCGGGTGCGCTCGGTGCGGCCATCACCGCTCGTCTGTTCGACCTCGGCTGGCTGCGGTATGGGGTGAGCCCGCGGGTGGTGCATCTGACTGAGGCGGGTGCGGAGGGGTTGCGGCGGACGTTCGGCGTGGCGGTGGACGGCTAGTTCCGTTGCCGCCTGCGGCGGCGGGCGCCCTGCGGGCGCGTCCTCAAACGCCGGACGGGCTTGATGTGGCTGAGCTCAGCCACATCAAGCGCCGGTAGGCTCACACCGTGCCCTCCATGAACGACCTCGTACGCCAGCACACCGCCCTCGACGACTCCGACCTCGAGTGGCTGCATCTGCTGGTCTCGGAGTGGCAGCTGCTCTCCGACCTCTCCTTCGCCGACCTCGTCCTGTGGGTCCCCACCCTCGACGGCACCCGCTATGTGTCCGTCGCCCAGATGCGGCCGAACACCGGCCCCACCTCCTACCAGGACGACATGGTCGGCCACCTCGTGCCGCGCGGCCGCCGCCCCATGCTCGACGCCGCCCTCGACGAGGGCCGGATCGTGCGCGAGGGAGACCCGGAGTGGCGGGAGGAGGTCCCGGTCCGGGTCGAGTCCATCCCGGTCCGCCGGGACGGCCGGGTGCTCGGTGTCATCGCCCGCAATACGAACCTGCTGACCGTGCGGACGCCGAGCCGGCTGGAGCTCACCTACCTGCAGAGCGCCTCCGACCTCGCCCAGATGATCGCCAACGGTGCCTTCCCCTTCCCGGGGCAACAAGTCGACATGGACGCCTCCCCGCGCGCCGGCGACGGTCTGATCAGGCTCGATGCCGACGGTGTCGTCCAGTACGCCAGCCCCAACGCCCTCTCCGCCTACCACCGCCTCGGCCTCGCCGCCGATCTCGTGGGGCATCATCTGGGCGACACCACCGCTCAGTTGGCACCCTCACGCGGTCCGGTCGACGAGGGCCTGGCCAAGCTCGCCAGCGGCTGGGCGCCGCGCGAGTTCGAGGTCGAGGGCGATGACGGGGTGATCCACCTGCGGGCCATTCCCCTCAAACCCAAGGGAAACCACATCGGTTCGCTCGTGCTGCTGCGCGATGTCACGGAACTGCGTCGTCGCGAACGCGAGTTGATCACGAAGGACGCGACCATCCGGGAGATCCACCACCGGGTCAAGAACAATCTCCAGACCGTCGCCGCCCTGCTGCGCCTCCAGGCCCGCCGGATCGGCTCGCCCGAGGGGCGCGAGGCGCTGGAGGAGGCGGTCCGGCGGGTCGGGTCGATCGCGATCGTGCACGAGACGCTCTCGCAGAATTTGGACGAGCGCGTCGAATTCGACGAGATCGCCGACCGGGTGCTGGCGATGGTCGCCGAGATCTCCCCGGGCCGGGTCACCGCCCGCCGCACGGGCCGCTTCGGAATACTCGACGCCGAGGTCGCGACGCCGCTGTCGATGGTCCTGACCGAGCTGCTGCAGAACGCCATGGAGCACGGCTTCGGCCCGGGGGAGCGGGGCACGGTGGAGATCACCGCCGTGCGCGGCGGCGGCCGGACCGACGCCCGCCTGCTGATCTCCGTGCAGGACGACGGCCGGGGGCTGCCCGAGGGCTTCGACCCGCAGCGCGCGGGCAATCTGGGCCTGCAGATCGTACGAACCCTGGTCGAGGGGGAGTTGGGCGGTACGTTCGACATGGTGCCCGCTTCCGGGCAGGGCACGCGCGTGGTGCTCGACATCCCCGTACGGGCGGAGAAGTAGCCACAGCGGCCCGGCGGCCGACGGAACCCCGGCGGAGCCGAAAACGCACTGAGCCCCGGACCTGATCCAGGTCCGGGGCTCAAAGCTTTATTGCTTAGCGCATATGGGGGGTACTGCGCGCTGCGGCTCGGGAGCCGAGGGGCATCGTCAGGCGGTAGCGTTACGCGCCCGGTTGCGAGCGGCGCGGCGCTTCATCGCCCGGCGCTCATCCTCGCTGAGGCCACCCCAGACGCCGGAGTCCTGGCCGGACTCGAGCGCCCACTGCAGGCACTGCTCCATGACGGGGCAGCGGCGGCAGACGGCCTTGGCTTCCTCGATCTGCAGCAGCGCAGGACCGGTGTTGCCGATGGGGAAGAAGAGCTCCGGGTCTTCCTCGCGGCAAACGGCGTTGTGACGCCAGTCCATGGCTGCTCCATCTCCTCGTAATTGCGGCTACGTTGCTTGTGAATGTGAACGCTTTCACGAATCCCCCCGCAAGGGAAGGGCCGACGCCCAGTCGGAAGACTGGTGCGGTCCAGGTAAATGAGGAGGGGGTTCGGGCTTTCGAAGGAGGCCGAATGAGCGGCCGTCCCGATCGCCATGAAGAGACTCGCAAACCTCGGCTGCGGATACAACCCCTTCTGGAAAGTTTTTTTTGATTCCTCGGTGTCGGCTAGGTCACAGCCGTACTTCCAGGGGGTGGAACCCAGTCTAAACGTTCGAGTGGAAGGACTTTAGGCCCTACCACTCACACAATCACACGCAGTGCACGGCGTACGCCTGTGAACGTCACGCTCGTACGCAGTCCGAGGTGGTCACCGTCCATCTGGAAGGGCAGTGGGGCCTGCGAATGCAAGGTGAACGCGGTCTGGTCATGCAATGACACAGCGTGTTTGCCCTGGGGGCCACGCTCCGGAGTCGACGTCAGCAGCTGAGTGACGTGGCGGCCGGCCGTCGCGGTCGACAGCTTGGTGAATCCGAGCACGTCAAGGGCGGTGTCGAAGGATGCCCGCGGCGATGCGTAGACCGGCCGGTTGCCCAGATAGGTCCACGGCGCGGTGTTGCAGATTATCGACATGACGAGATTCGCGAGTGGCTCCTCGCCAGGCCGTTCGAGGGTGATCGTGCCCCGTCTGCGGTGCGCTTCGCCGAGAAATTGCCGCATCACTTGGCGTACATAGAGCGCGTGCGTCGAACGCTTGCCGCGCTCCCGCTGCTGCTCCACCCGGCCGACGACCCCCGCGTCGAAGCCGAAGCCCGCGCAGAAGGTGAACCAGCGGGGCGGCACGGCTTCGTCGTCGGTGCCCGGCGTGCCCGCCGCGAGGCCCAGACCGACCGTCCGCTCGGTCCCCTCCCGCAAGGCGTCCAGCAGTGCCCCGGTCGCCTCGACGACGTCGTTGGGCAGGCCCAGGGCGCGGGCGAAGACATTGGTGGAGCCGCCGGGGACCACGGCCAGCCGGGGCAGGTGCTCGGGGTCGGGGCCCGCGTGCAGCAGACCGTTGACCACCTCGTTGACCGTGCCGTCGCCGCCGAGGGCGACCACCAGCCCGGTGTTGCCGTCCTCCGCCGCCCGGCGCGCCAGATCGCGGGCATGTCCCCGGTACTCGGTGGTGGCGACCTCCAGCTTGAGGTCGCTGGCGAGCGCGTGTGCCAGGACATCACGGGTACGGGCACTGGTGGTGGTGGCCGACGGATTGACCACGAGAAGCGCACGCATGACCGCCAGCCTACCTACCTGTCGGTACAGCCTCGGTCCCAGCCCCGGTCCTGTCCCCTCCCCGTCCGCCGTCCGTTCCCGGGCGGCGGGGCTACCCTGCATGGGTGAGCAGCAAGCAGTCAGCGCCCAAGGGCGCCCGCAAGACCACCCGCGCGAGCCGGCCGACGGCGAAGGACGCCGCGGCGCCTTCCCGCCCGTCCCGCACGGCCCCCGAGCCCACCGGCCCCCGGCCGCGCAGGCTGACGGCCGCGGCGGTGCTCACCGCCCTGGAAGGGGTGGCGCTCGTCGTCTGCGGGGTGACGCTGCTGGTCCTGGTGCTGACGGACAAGCCGGACAGCATGCGGCAGGCGGTGACGGGCGGACTGACCGTGCTCGCGCTGGCCGCACTGCCGCTGGCGGCGGCGCGCGGACTGTGGCTGCGGCGGCGCTGGAGCCGCGGGCCCGCGATGATCACGCAGATCATGGCGATGCCCGTCGCGTGGACGCTGTTCAACGGCGGCGGCCTGCTGATCGCCGGCGCCGTGGTGCTCGCGCTCGTCGCCGTGGCCGCCCTGGGGCTCGTGGTGAACCCGACGGCGACCGAGGCGCTCGGCATCGGCCCGCGGGAGACGTGAGCCGACGCCGGCCGTTCTTTCGGCCGGCGCCTTTCGATACGGCCCGGTGCACTCCGATAGGCCGATGAGGCGATGCGCTGCCCGGGGTCCGCTCGCTCCTCGGCCTACTCCTCGATGAGCAGCCGGTCGCGGAGCTGGGCGAGCGTGCGGGCCAGCAGCCGGGAGACGTGCATCTGGGAGATGCCGACCTCCTGGGCGATCTGCGACTGGGTCATATTGCCGAAGAAGCGCAGCAGCAGGATCTTCTTCTCGCGCGGCGGCAGATCCTCCAGCAGCGGCTTGAGCGACTCGCGGTACTCGACGCCCTCCAGCGCCTCGTCCTCGGCGCCCAGGGTGTCCGCGACGGCCGGCGACTCGTCGTCCGTGTCGGGCACGTCCAGGGACAGCGTGCTGTAGGCGTTCGCCGACTCCAGCCCCTCCAGCACCTCCTCCTCGGAGATCCCGAGGTGCTCGGCCAGCTCGTGGACCGTGGGCGCGCGACCGTGCCGCTGGGACAGCTCGGCCGTGGCGGTGGTCAGGGCCAGCCGGAGCTCCTGGAGCCGACGCGGCACCCGCACCGCCCAGCCCTTGTCCCGGAAGTGCCGCTTGATCTCACCGACGACCGTGGGGGTCGCGTAGGTCGAGAACTCCACCCCGCGATCCGGGTCGAACCGGTCCACCGACTTGATCAGGCCGATCGTGGCGACCTGGGTCAGGTCGTCGAGCGGCTCACCACGATTGCGGAACCGCCGCGCCAGGTGCTCCACCAGCGGCAGATGCATCCGCACGAGGTGATTGCGCAGCTCGGCCCGCTCGGGCGAGCCGTCCGGGAGCGCCCGCAGCTGGATGAACAGGGCACGGGCACCGCTGCGATCCTGCGCAGGGGAGTGCTGGTGCCACTGCTGATGCTGGTCCATGTGGTCCGCCCGCTCTGGTGGGTCGCTCGCCCGCTCCGGCTCCGCATCCGAGGGATGCGGCCGGGGGGTTTGCTGCGGGATGGCCGGGGTGCGCACTCCCCGCGACGATGCAGTACTCACGGAGCCCCCTCTTCCGTCACGGCTGTCCGGGGCCGGCGCCGCGCTTCTTGTGCAGGCTGATGCTGACCGTACGGTCGTCGGCGACGGTCGAGTCGACCTCGCCGGCCAGCGCGGAGAGCACCGTCCAGGCGAAGGTGTCGCGCTCGGGCGCGCGACCGTCGGTGGTGGGTGCCGAGACGGTCACCCGGAGCGCGTCACCGACCAGGCGGAAGACGCAGCTGAGAACAGAGCCGGGAACGGCCTGTTGCAGAAGGATCGCGCACGCCTCGTCCACGGCGATGCGCAAGTCCTCGATCTCGTCGAGGGTGAAGTCCAAGCGGGCTGCGAGGCCGGCTGTCGCCGTCCGCAGCACCGACAGGTAGGCACCCGCAGCGGGCAGCCGGACTTCCACGAAGTCCTGGGTCCCGGGCTCGCCTGCGATTGGGGACACCCTCACCTCCAAGGTGGCACAAGCTTCTTGAGCTGTTACGAGCGCCGGTCGCGCGCCTCTCGGATGAGGGGCGGGGCGGTCCGGCGCGGCACATGGTTCGGATGCGACGCTATCGCGATCCGAGGTTCCGTGCCGCAGCCCCACGACTGTCACTCATGGTAAACCCATGAGTACGGACAGTGGGTAGGGGCGTGCGGTCTCAAATCGAAAGAGAAGTCGCCTTGTTGGGATTTTCGTCACTCTGCGCGAACCCCGCAAGGGTGCGGAGCGGTTCTCCGGACATGCGTTGCATCGTCCACTCGTTCATCGGCTCCGCGCCGAGCGACTTGTAGAACGCGATCGAGGGTTCGTTCCAGTCCAGCACTGACCATTCGAAACGCTGGTAGCCGCGGTCCACGCAGATCCGGGCGAGGGCCGCGAGGAGTGCCTTGCCGTGCCCGCCGCCGCGTGCCTGCGGGCGGACGTAGAGGTCTTCCAGATAGATACCGTGCGTACCCGTCCAGGTGGAGAAGTTACGGAACCACAGGGCGAAGCCGACCGGCTCCCCGGCGGCGATCGTGCCGTCGGCCGAGGATTCGTCACTCTCCGCTATCAGGGCGAAGACGGCGGGGTCCGCCCCGAACAGGGCTTCGCGCAACTGCTGCTCGGTCGCCTTCGCTTCCTCCAGCGCCCGTTCGTACTCGGCGAGTTCGCGGATCATCGCATGGATGAGGGGAACATCGGCGGGCGTGGCGGGTCGGATCATGGGTGCATGCTAGCGGGCCGGACCGACAGCCTCCCCGGAACGGGGGGCGCGCGGTCCGCGCGCGGCTCGACGGGAGCGGGTGGAAAGGGGAGCGGGGCGGCGCGTCGAGGGCAACTGACGGCCGTCGTCAGACGATCCGCAGGTCCACGTAGCACCAGCGCCAGCTCTGCCCGGGCTCGAAGCTGCGCATCACCGCGTGCCCGGTCTCCGTGAAGTGCCCGGTGGCGTGCCGGTACGGCGAGGAGTCGCAGCAGCCCACGTGTCCGCACTCCAGGCACAGCCGCAGTTGCACGGGGTGGCTGCCGGCGGCCGCGCACTCCGGGCAGGTGGTGTGCAGCGGTGCCGGCTCGGGGCGCGGCAGCTCGGGAACGTGCGGGCACTCGCTCATGATTGCCAGATTAGATCGCCCTGCCGACGATCACCGAACGGCCGTCGGCCCTCGCTGCCGTTGACGGACGGTGACGGATGGTGGCGACGCGACGGACGGCGCGGGAGGCACGTATGGAGACGGGCGGGGACCGATGGACGTAATGCCACTGCTGATGCTGGTCGCGGGTGGGGCCGCCATCGCCGGCGCGGCCCGCCGCACGCCCGTGCCCGCCCCGCTGCTGCTCGTCGCCGCCGGGCTCGTCGCCTCGTACGTCCCCGGCGTGCCGGACTACACCCTCGACCCGGAGATCGTGCTGCCGCTGCTGCTGCCGCCTCTGCTGCACACCGCCGCACTCGAGAGCTCCTACCTCGACCTCCGCGCCAATCTGCGGCCCGTCGCCCTGCTCTCCGTCGGCTATGTCCTCTTCGCGACCCTCGTCGTCGGTTATGTGGCGTATCTGGTGGTGCCCGGTCTGCCGCTGCCCGCCGCCCTCGTGCTCGGCGCGATCGTCGCCCCGCCCGACGCGGTCGCCGCCACCGCCATCGCCCGCCGACTCGGGCTGCCCTCGCGGATCACCACGATCCTTCAGGGCGAGTCCCTGGTGAACGACGCCACCGCGATCACCGCCTACAAGGTGGCGCTCGCCGCCGCCGTCGGTGTGGGCACGACCTGGGGCGAGGGCATCCGGGAGTTCGCCGTCGCCTCGGTCGGCGGGATCGGCGTCGGCCTGGTCCTCATGGTGCCGCTGCACTGGCTGCGCAGACGGCTGCGCGAGCCACTGCTGCAGAACACCCTGTCGCTGCTCATCCCCTTCGCCGCCTACGCCGCCGCCGAGGAGGTCGAGGCGTCCGGAGTGCTCGCCGTCGTGGTCGTCGCCCTCTATCTCGGGCACCACTCCTGGCAGGTCGACTTCGCCACCCGGCTCCAGGAGGCCGCGGTATGGCGGATGGTGGCCTTCGTGCTGGAGTCGGCGGTCTTCGCGCTCATCGGGCTGCAACTGCCCGTGGTGCTGCGCGGGCTCGGGGAGTACAGCTTCCGGGAGGCCGCCGTCTGGTACGCCTCCGTCGTCTTCGTCACCGTCGTGGCGGCCCGCTTCGTGTGGGTCTACCCCGCCACGTTCCTGCCGCGCGCGCTGTCCACCCGGATCCGCGCGCGGGAGACCGACACGACGTGGAAGAGCGCGCTCGTCGTCGGCTGGGCCGGGATGCGCGGCGTCGTCTCCCTCGCCATCGCCTTCTCGATCCCGGTGACCACGCACAGCGGGGAGCCCTTCCCGGCCCGTAACCTCGTCCTCTTCCTCACCTTCACCACCGTCATCGGGACCCTCGTCGTCCAGGGCCTCACCCTGCCCCCGCTCATCCGCCGGCTGCGGCTGCCCGCCCGGGACACGAGCGCCGAGACGCTCGCGGAGGCCCAGGCCCAGAGCGAGGCGTCCCAGGCCGCCGAGCGCCGCCTCGACGAACTCCTCGCCGAGGGCGGCAACGCGCTGCCGTCCCCGCTCGTCGACCGCCTTCGCGCGGTGCTGGAGCGGCGCCGGAACGCGGTCTGGGAACGGCTCGGTGCGGTCGACGAGGCGACCGGGGAGTCGGCGGACGACACGTATCGCCGGCTGGCGCGGGAAATGATCGACGCGGAGCGGGAGGTGTTCGTGGCGCTGCGGGATGCTCGGCGTATTGACGACGAGATGCTTCGTACGTTGTTGCGGCGGCTGGATCTGGAGGAGGCCGCGGCTTATCGGGAGGGGTGAACCGGGGCTCCGCCCCGCACCCCGGCCCTCAAGCGCCGGACGGGCTGGAGGTGCCGGACGGGCCGGGTGGGGCCGGTGCCCCCGTTACCACCGCCACCACCGTCATGCCCCGGGCGAACGCGCCCTCCTCCGCCAGGGTCGTCAGGCCGTGCAGGGCCTTCGCCACGTACAGCCGTTCCAGGGGGAGGCCGTGGCGGGTGGTGAAGTCGTCGGCGAAGGCGGTCAGCGCGGGGGTGACTTTCGCGTAGCCGCCGCCGTGGAAGCGGTCGTCCAGACGCCAGTCGCCGCGCCGGGCGCCGAAGGCCTCCGTCTGGAGCCGCTCGACCTCCGCTTCGAGGAAGCCGCCCTTGAGTACGGGGAAGCCGATGGCCCGCTGGCCCTCGGTCAGTCCGGCGGTGAGACCGGCGAGGGTGCCGCCCGTGCCGCAGGCGACCCCGACGACGTCCGCGACGCCCCGCAGCTCCTCGCCGAGCCCGGCACAGCCGCGCGCGGCCGCGGCGTTGCTGCCGCCTTCGGGGACGACGAGGCAGTCGTCGGCGGTCAGCCCCGCCCGTGCCGTCACCCGGGCCAGCACCTCGGGTTCCGCCTTCCGGCGGTACGTGGCGCGGTCGACGAACAACAGCCGCATCCCGTCCGCCGCGCAGCGCGCGAGGGAGGGGTTGAGCGGACGGTCCGCCAGCTCGTCGCCGCGGACGACGCCGACGGTGGCGAGGCCGAGGAGGCGGCCGGCCGCCGCGGTCGCCCTCAGATGGTTGGAATACGCACCGCCGAACGTGAACAGCGTGAGCCGTCCGGAGGAGGCGGCGCCCAGGTTCGGCTCCAGCTTCCGCCATTTGTTGCCCGGCAGCTCGGGGTGTATCAGGTCGTCCCGCTTGAGCAGCAGCCGCAGCCCGCGACGGGCGAACCGCTCGTCCCGCAGCTCTTCGAGCGGGGACGGCAGCCGCGGGTCCAGGGCGGCGAGGGCGGCGGGGCCACGGGGGAGGTCGCTGGTCACACCCCCATTGTCACCTCGGGCGGCTACTTGAGCCGGTCGCGGATCCGGGCCCGCATCGCGTCCATCGCGAAGCCTTTGGGGTCGATCTTGCCGAGCCGCCACTCCTTGTGACCGATGACGGACCGCTCGGTCCACCCGTGGTGGCGGCAGATCGCGGCCGCCGCGCGCTCGATGCCCTCCAGCTGCTCCTCGGGCCAGGTGTCCCGCCCGTCGCCGAGGTTCACGCACTCGAAGCCGTAGAAGTGGACGTTGCCGTCGGTGTCGGCCGCACGGACCGGTGGCAGCCGCTTCTCGGCGATCACGGCCCGCAGCACATCGCCGTCACCCCGCCCGGCGTGGTTGGTGCGCCCGTTGCCGACGAGATGGACGGTGCCGTCGTCGGCGATGACGCCGTGGCAGAGCGGGCCGGGCAGATCCGCGTAGCCGTTCCAGCACAGCTGCACGCTCTTGGTGGTGCCGGTGGTGGCCGTGTGGTGGATCATCACTCCATGGACCGGCCCCCAGGCGCCACGTCCGGCGCGGTTGTGGGTGCGCCAGCCGTCGACCTCGATGACGCGCACGCCTTCCGCTCTGAGTGCTCTGAGAAACGTTCCCGCGGACATGGGTGAGGCCATGACCGCCTCCTTGCCGTGTCTGTGACGTACGCCGACCGCGCACGACTGAATGACCCCCTTGTACCCAAAAGTTCGCAGCTGGGCCGGGCGTTCGGATATCGTGCGAGCCGATCCGGCCTCAGGCTGAAAAGCGTGTTGTCGGTACGGGGCGGGGCCGAAACGGACCCGCTCGGGGACGACCGGAACAGAAGGCGCGCAGCAGTGGACTACCAGGCCGTACTCGAAGAGGTCGCCGACTTCGCGCGCCCGCTGGTCGGCCGCGGGCAGGTGGCCGATTACATTCCGGCCCTGGCCGGGGTGGACACCGGTCACTTCGGGATGGCCGTCGCCGATGTCGACGGCGGTGTCCACGGTGTGGGGGACTGGGAGCGGCCGTTCTCGGTGCAGTCCATCTCCAAGGCGTTCGGCCTGGCGCTCGTGCTGGCCGAGGGCGGCGAGAAGATCTGGGAGCGGGTCGGCACGGAACCGTCCGGAAACCCGTTCAACTCCCTGGTGCAGCTCGAATACGAGAACGGTATTCCGCGCAATCCGTTCATCAACGCGGGCGCCCTCGTCGTCACCGACCGGCTCCAGACGCTGACCGGGGACGCCAGCACGACGCTGCTGGAGTTCCTGCGCGCGGAGAGCGGCAACCCGTCCGTCTCCTTCGACCCGGCCGTCGCCGCGTCGGAGTCCGAGCACGGCGACCGCAATGCGGCCCTCGCGCACTTCATGGCCAGCTACGGCAACCTCGACAACCCCGTGCCGGCTGTCCTGGAGCACTACTTCTGGCAGTGCTCCATCGAGATGAGCTGTCGCGATCTCGCCCTGGCGGGCGGCTTCCTGGCCCGGCACGGTCTGCGCGCCGACGGCACGCGGCTGCTGCCGCGCCGGGAGGCCAAGCAGGTCAACGCCGTCATGCTCACCTGCGGGACGTACGACGCGGCCGGCGACTTCGCCTACCGCGTGGGCCTGCCCGGCAAGAGCGGCGTGGGCGGCGGCATCATCGCGGTGATACCGGGTCGCTGCACGCTGTGCGTCTGGAGCCCCGGCCTCGACACCCGCGGCAACTCGGTCGCGGGCGTGGCGGCGCTGGACCACTTCACGACTCTCACCGGGTGGTCGGTGTTCTGAGGGCGGGCTGGCGGGGTACCCGTCGGTACCCCATCGTTGATCCCGGAGGTGGTGCCCCCATGGAGCACGAGCTGCGTGCCGAGTACGCGGACGGAAGCACCCCGCAGGATCCGGACGCCCAGGTCAAGGCCTGGCACGTGGTCCGGCAGGACGGCATGACCGCCATGTGCGGGCGCGAGCTGGATCCCGGCTCGGCCACCCGTACGGCCGACGACTGGGGCACGTCCGGGCTGCCGCTGTGCCACTCCTGCGGGGCGCTGTACCTCCGCGAGGTGCCGTAGAAGCCGGACGGGCTTGGTGTGGCTGCTACGGGCAGCGGATGACCTGACCGGCGTACGACAGATTGCCGCCGAAGCCGAACAGCAGGACGGGCGCGCCCGAGGCGATCTCGCCGCGCTCCACCAACTTGGACAGGGCGAGCGGGATGCTCGCGGCCGAGGTGTTGCCGGACTCGGTCACATCGGTGGCGATCACCGCGTTGACCGCGCCGATCTTCCGCGCGACCGGCTCGATGATCCGCAGGTTGGCCTGGTGCAGGACGACCGCCGCCAACTCCTCCGGCGCGACCCCGGCCCGCTCGCACACCTTCCGGGCGATCGGCGGCAGCTGGGTCGTGGCCCAGCGGTAGACGGACTGGCCCTCCTGGGCGAACCGGGAGGGGTTGCCCTCGATCCGGACGGCGTGCCCCATCTCGGGCACCGAGCCCCAGACCACCGGGCCGATGCCGGGCTCCGCGGCGGCGGTCACCACGGCCGCGCCCGCGCCGTCGCCGACCAGGACGCAGGTGGTGCGGTCGGTCCAGTCCGCCACGTCGGTGAACTTCTCGACGCCGACGACCAGGGCGTTGACCGCGGACCCGGCGCGGATGGCGTGGTCGGCGGTGGCCAGGGCGTGCGGGAAGCCGGCGCAGACGACGTTGATGTCCATGACGGCGGGCGCGCTGAGCCCCAGCCGGGCGGCGACGCGGGCGGCCGTGTTCGGGCTGCGGTCCACGGCGGTGCAGGTGGCGACGAGCACGAGGTCGATGTCCGCGGCATCGAGACCGCTGTTCGCGAGGGCCTTGGCCGCGGCCTCGGCGGCCATCGAGGCGACGCTCTCGTCCGGCTCGGCGATCCGGCGGGTGCGGATGCCGACGCGGGAGCGGATCCATTCGTCGCTGGTGTCGACCATGGCGGCCAGATCGTCGTTGGTCAGCACCCTGGCGGGCTGGTAGTGGCCGAGGGCGAGTACGCGTGACCCGGTCATCGGTCCTCCTGCGCGAGCGGCTGTAGTACGGATGACACAGTCTTGACGCTGGAGCGTTGCCAGCGGGTGTGTGATCCGCCAATGTTCGGGCTCGATAACTGGCACAACCGGCAGGGCCCGGCCGTGTGAGCGGCCGGGCCCTGCGGTGGTGTGCGAATCGTTGTGCGAACCGTTACCGGACGGGTCAGCGCAGCGAGAGCGCCGTGCGGATGGTGCCGAAGAGCTGGGTCTGGTCGGTGACGCCGAGGACGCGGTGGGCCTGCGGGCCCTGGGCCGCGATGCGGACCTGGGTGCCGGTGTGCTCCTGCGCCTCGCCCGGCGTGTTCGTGGAGTAGTTCACCTTGAGCTGCTGGCCCTCATTGGTGACGAGGGTGGAGGACAGCCCGGGCGGGGTGGCCTCCAGCGGCACGATCTGGCTGGTGTGGCCGTGGTCGGCGGTGGTGACGACCAGGGTGTCGGGGTGCTTGGCGGCGTAGGCGCGGGCGACCTTCACCGCGCGGTCGAGGGCCGCGGTCTCGCCGATCTGGCCGCAGGGGTCGGCGGCGTGGTCGCGCTTGTCGATCGAGGCGCCCTCGACCTGGAGGAAGAAGCCGGGCTTCTTGCCCTTGCCGCTCTGCTTGGCCTCCAGCAGCTGGAGCGCCTTGCGGGTCTGCTCGTCCAGGCTCGGCGTACCGGCCTTGCGCTCGGGGTTGTTCGTCACGCAGCGCTGCGGCTCGGTTCCGCCCTGGGCGGCGGCCTTGCCGGTCCACTCGACGGGGACGTTGCCGGGGGCGAAGAGACCGAGGACGGGCTTGCCGGCGCGGGCGTTCTTCAGGCCCTTGTCGTCGGTGACGACCTGGTAGCCGAGCTTCTTGGCCTGCTCGGTGACGGTCAGCCCCTTGTGGCGGCCCTCGGTGATCTTCTGGTCGAAGCGGGCCTTGCCGCCGCCCAGCAGCACGTCCACCTTGTGGTTCACGCTCTGCTCGGCGATCGAGCCCGGGCCGCCCTTGGCGATCGTGTCGTTCGGGCACGCCTTCATGTCGGCCGGGCCCGCGCAGCTGCGGTCGGTGGCGTGCGAGGCGAGGACCGCGGGGGTGGCGTCGGTCAGCTCGGCGGTGGTGACACTGCCGGTGGCGAGGCCGTTGCGCTGGGCCAGCTCCAGGATCGTCGTCATGGGCTTGTCCGTGCCGGGCGTCTTGGATATCCGCCCGTTGACGGTCTTCTGCCCGGTCGCCCAGCCGGTGCCGCTGGCCGCTGAGTCGGTGACGTAGTCCGGCTTGCCGTTCTTGTCGACGGAGTACGTGGTGTACGAGCCGGTCATCGGGAACTTGTCCATGTTCAGCCGGCCGGCCGCGCCCACGGTGTAGTCACGGGCCAGGGTGATCTCCGAGTCGCCCATGCCGTCACCGATGAGCAGGATGACGTTCTTGGCCTTCTGCTTGCCGCTCTGGGCGGCGATCTGCGACGGGGCGTCCGACGTGTCGTCCGGCCCGGCGGCGGCGGTGGCCGGCACCGCGACACCGGCGACGAGCAGTGCGGCGGCGCTCCAGGCGAGACGGCGCCGGTACGGACGAGAACCCATGGTTTTTCCTCCTAGCTGCGCCGGGCGGGACTGCCCGGCGGAAGGAAGCTCACCAGGGGCGGGTGTACCGGAGGGGACGCCCAGGTGAAGTGAAGATCACCGGCGGCTGTCGGCGGGGCTCCCCGGGGCAGCGGCGGGCTCACCGGACGTATCGGTTCCGGCGGCGTCGGTCCCGTCGGACCTCATGGCCCTGGCCTCGCTCTTGAGGATGCGCATGGACTTGCCGAGCGCGCGGGCGGTGTCCGGCAGCTTCTTGGAGCCGAACAGGACCACCATCGCGAGGACGACGACGAGTATGTGCCAGGGCTCCAGGGCGTTGCGCAGCATCGGCGGCCCACCTTCCTTGTGCGTCATATGCGAGGAAATACGCAGAGAATTCGCCCTCACCATACTTGCTAGATTGCGCAACTGGACAACCAAAAGGCCCGGTGGGCCGTCTAGCTCGGTGAACCAGTACGGACCGGGGGAGTGGATGAGGGCACGGATATGACGGGCACCCGAGGCAAGCCGACGCACCGGACGCGGAAGGTGACCTCCGTCGGGGTGGTGTTCCTGGTACTGCTGGCCGCGGGTGTCGGATGGCTCTACCTCCGGCTGAACGGCAACATCGACGTGTTCGACGCCGACGGCCTGGCCCGCGACCGGCCCGGCGCCGGCGCGGGCGGACAGAACGTCCTCGTCATCGGCTCGGACTCGCGCTCCGGCGGCAACAGCGGGCTCGGCGGCGGGGAGGGCGACGTGGGCCGCTCGGACACGGCGTTCCTGCTGCACGTCTACGGCGACCGCGAGCACGCCGTCGCCGTCTCCATCCCCCGTGACACCCTGGTGGACATCCCGCCGTGCAAACTGCCCGACGGCAGTTGGACGGCTCCGCGCACCGACGCGATGTTCAACTCCGCCTTCTCCGTGGGGGAGTCGGCCAAGGGAAATCCCGCCTGCACCCAGAACACCGTCGAGAAACTCACCGGGCTGCGCGTGGACCACACCGTCGTCGTCGACTTCGAGGGCTTCTCGGCGATGACCTCCGCGGTGGGCGGCGTCCAGGTGTGCGTGCCGAAGGACGTCTACGAGGGCGACCTCAATCCGAACCGCGGCGCCCGCGGCGAGCTGCTCTTCCGCAAGGGCTCGCAGAGCGTCTCCGGGCAGAAGGCGCTGGACTACGTGCGCGTGCGGCACGGTATCGGCGACGGATCCGACATCGGCCGCATCCAGCGGCAGCAGGCGTTCGTCGCCGCCATGATCAAGAAGGTGCGCTCGCAGGGGTTCAGCCCCGGCACGCTGCTGCCGCTGGCGGACGCGGCCACCAAGTCGATGACCGTCGACCCCGGACTCGGCTCGGCCGACAAACTGCTCTCCTTCGCGATGTCGCTGAAGAAGATCGACCTGCACGACACCAAGTTCATCACCGTGCCCTGGCGCTACGCGGGCAATCGCGTCGCCCTCGTCCAGCCCGAGGCCGACGCGCTGTGGGCCTCACTGCGGGCCGACCGCACGCTCGACGGCAAGGACGCGGCGAAGAAGCAGGCGGGCGGCAAGGCCACCACCTCCGGCCCGTCCCCCTCGCAGCCGGTCTCGGGCGGGGGCGTCAGCGTCTCCGTCGCCAACGGCACCACCGTCAACGGCCTCGCCGCCCGCGCGGCCGCCTCGCTCAAGGAGCACGGGTTCACCGTCGCCGACACCTCCACCGCCCGCGCCCGGGACCAGCGCGTCACCGTGATCGAGTTCGGTCCCGGCGAGGCCGGGCACGCGCGGGAGCTGGCCCGGCTGTTCCCCGGCGCGTTCGTCAGGGGAACGTCCGTCAAGGGGCTCGCGGTCACCGTCGGCCATGACTTCGCCGCGGCGCCCAGCGGGCCGCCCGCCGTCGCGGCGGCCCCCGCCGAGGCGACGCCCGGCCCGGTGCCTTCCGGCGTCGCCGGTACGGCGCGGTCGGCCGACGACGACCCGTGCGCCAACCTCTCGTATGGCTGACGGCGGCGGCGGGGCGGGCGAGGCCGGGCCAGGGGGAGATCCGGGGGAACAGAGTGACCGATTGATCCGTTTTCGTGGTAGACGCTGAGTGAGCCGACGCCTATGCGAAGTGTGCCCGATCCGTACGTGATGAGTACCAGTGAGTAATTGCCGTACAGCCCGTCTCTCCCGTGCTCCGCTCTCTTGTCCGAGGAGAACCGCCATGTCCGCCACCCCACGGGCGCTGCCCAGGCCGCTGCTGGCCCTGCTCGTCGCCCTCTTCGCGTTGGCCGGTGCGGGACTCTTCGCCCCGGCGGCGCACGCCGCCACGGGAGTGGACACCGTGGCGGAGGCCCTGAAGAAGAGCCCGGTCTATGTCGACCCCCGGGTGTCCGCGCAGCTCCCGGCGGCCGACGCCGAGGCACTGGCGCAGAAGATCAAGGACGCGGACAAGCCGGTCTTCGTCGCGGTCCTGCCGGACAACGCGGACTTCCCCCGGGCCACCGTCATCCAGGACCTGCGGACCAAGGTCGGCATCGCCGGCGTCTACGCCGTGCACCTCGGTGACAAGGCCTTCAGCGCCAAGGCCGACCGTTCGGTGATGTCCGGCAACGCCGTCACCAACCTCGTCGGATCCGTCCAGCGGTCCGGCGGTGACACCGCGACCATGCTGAACGGCTTCGTCGACCAGGCCGACCGGGTGGCCAGGGGCCACGCGCCCGATGCCTGGGGCGCCGGATCCGACGGCGTCGACACGGGCGGGCTGATCACGGGCGGCGCGGTCGTCGTCGCCGGTGGCGCGGGCGCGTACGCCCTCTACCGGCGGAACAAGAAGAGGAGGGAGGCCCGCGAGCGCGCGGAGCTCGACGCCCTGCGGGTCGTGGTCGACGAGGACATCACCGCCTTCGGCGAGGAACTGGACCGGCTCGACTTCTCCCCCGGCGAGGCCGGTGCCGACGACGCGATGCGCGCCGACTACGAACGGGCCCTCGACGCGTACGAGGACGCCAAGTCGAAGATGGCGGCGGCGGACAAACCTCAGGACGTCAAGGGCGTCACCGAGTCCCTGGACGACGGCCGCTTCGCCCTGGCCACCCTCGCCGCGCGCCGCACCGGGGCCCCGCTGCCCGAGCGCCGCATGCCCTGCTTCTTCGACCCGCGCCACGGGCCGTCCGTCTCCGACGTCGAGTGGGCGCCCCCGGGCGGCGCGACCCGGACCGTACCGGCGTGTGCCGCCGACGCGGCCCGGCTCGCCGACGGCGAGGAGCCGATGTCCCGCACGGTCCAGACCGCGAACGGCCCCCAGCCGTACTGGAACGCGGGCCCCGCCTACGCCCCCTGGGCGGGCGGCTACTTCGGCGGCGGACTGCTGCCGGGCCTGCTCATGGGCACGATGCTCGGCAGCATGATGAGCGGCCCCGCGTACGCGTCCTCGGGCGACGGGGGAGGCGGACCGGAAGGCGGCGACTACACCGGCTCGGACTACAACCCGGACGACTTCAGCGGTGGCTTCGGGGACGGCGGTGGTGGTGGTTTCGGGGATGGGGGTGGCTTCGGAGGCGGCGACTTCTGACCTCCGGTCGGGGACGGTCTGGCCTGCGGCCCGTCTTGCCGCCTGCGGCGGCGGGCGCCCTGCGGGCGCGTCCTCAATCGCCGGGCGGGCTTGTTGTGGCTGAGCTCAGCGGAATCCAGCCCGTCCGGCGTCCTCAATCGCCGGACGGGTTTGGCTGGCGGGCCCGTGCAGCCGCCAACAGCAACCCGTACACCACCAGCACCAGCGCCAACAGTCCGTAATACAAGGGCGGCAGCGGTGTCATGGACAGCGGCGGGCCCAGCGGGGACAGGGGCAGCAGCAGACCGACCACCGCCAGCGCCGTCGTCGCCAGCCGGATCGGACCCGGCACCCGGCCCTCGGCCGCGTGCCGGCCCGACCGCAGGAGCAGCATCACCAGCGCCTGCGTCAGCAGGTTCTCCGTGAACCAGCCCGCGTGGAACGCGGACTGCCCCTCCGCTTCCCCCATCGACCGCAGGGCCAGCGCCAGTACGCCGAACGTGGCCAGGTCCGCGACCGCGTTGAGCAGCCCGAAACCCGTCACGAAGCGCAGCAGCGCGCGCGGCCGCAGCAGCGCCGGCCGCAGATGGGCGCCCGGCCCGGGGCGGTCGAAGGCGAGCGCCAGCTGGGCGGCGTCGAAGCACAGGTTCTGCACCAGCACCTGCGCCGGGAGCATCGGCAGGAACGGCAGCAGCAGCCCGGCCACCAGCATCGCGATGACATTGCCGACGTTGGACGACAGGGCGATCCGCAGATAGGCGGCGATATTGCCGGTGCTGCGCCGCCCGGCGACGATCGCCCGGTCGAGGGCCGTGAGGTCCTTCGACGCCAGCACCACATCGGCGGCCTCCCGCACCACGTCCACCCCGTCGCGCGGGCAGATCCCCACGTCGGCGGCGACCGTCGCGGCCAGGTCGTTGACCCCGTCGCCGAGGAACCCCGTGGTGTGGCCGGCGGCCCGCAGCGCCCGGACGACCCGGGCCTTGTGCTCGGGCGCGCACCGCGCGAAGACCGTGGTGCGCACGGCGAGCCGGGCCAGCTCCGCATCGTCCAGGGCGTCGATCCGCTCGCCGGTGACCACCTGGCCCGGGGCCAGCCCCAGCTCACGGCAGACGCGGGCGGCGGTGCCCGGGTGATCGCCGGTGAGGACCTTCACGTCCACCCCGTGCCGGGCGAGGACGGCGAGCGCCTCAGCGGCGGTGGGCGCGGGCGCGTCGCTCAGGGCGACGAAGCCCACGAAGTCCAGATCCCGTTCGTCGGCCGGGGTGTACGGGCGACTACGGGCCGGGCACGTGGCGCGGGCGACGGCGAGCACGCGCAGACCCTCGGCGGCCAGCTCCCCGGCCCGGCGGGCGAGCCGCTCCCACCCGTCGGCCCCCAGTTCCGCACCGGCCGCCCGGGCGCAGCGGTTCAGCACGTCCTCGGGCGCGCCCTTGACGACGAGCGTGTGGCGGGCCGCCAGGGTGAACCGGGGGTCGCCCGGCGGGCGCACGACGGCGGTCGACAGCCGCCGGCCGGGCCCGCAGGGCAGGGCCTCGACCCCCTCGAACTCCTCGAAGCGGCCGGCGTCCGGCGCGCTCACCTCGCCTGCGTCCCCCGCCGCGCCCTCGGCCGCGTCGAGGATCGCCTCGTCCAGGGCGTCGGGCACCGGCAGCTCGGAGAGGTGCAGGGTCCACAGGGCGTTGACGGCGGCCCAGCGCAGCACCTCGGGGTCCGCGCGGCCGTCCGGGCCCTCGCAGAACGCGAGGACGGGCCGGTCCTCGGTGAGCGTCCCGGTCTTGTCGACGCACAGCACATCGACGGCGCCGAGGTCGTGCAGCGCGGGCAGCCGCCGGACGATCACCTCCCCGCCGCGCGCGAGCAGTGCCGCGCCGCGCGCCAGCGCGGTCGTCACGACGACCGGCAGCATCTCGGGCGTCAGCCCCACCGCCACCGTCACGGCGAACGGCAGCGTCTCCAGCCCCCGCCCGCGCAGCAGGGCGCTCGCGATCAGCACGAGCGGCGCCGTGAGCAGGGTGAAGCGGATGAGCGTCCACGCGATGCCGTTCACCGAGCGGTCGAACGGGCTCGGCGGCCGGGGCCGCCCGCCGGCGCGCGGCAGGGCACCGGAGAGCACGGTGTCGGCCCCGGTCGCGACGACCACGCCGCTGCCGCTGCCGGAGACGACGCTGCTGCCCTGGAAACAGAGGTGCGGGTGGCCGAGGGGTAGCGCGGGGGGCCCGCCGTCCCCCGGCCCGTCGGCGTCCACGGACTTCCGCACCGGCGCCGACTCGCCCGTCAGAGTGGCCTCGTGCACGGTGAGGGCCGTGGTGCGCAGCAGCCGCAGGTCGGCGGGGACCACGTCGCCCGGGGCGAGGAGGACGACATCGCCCGGCACGAGCTGGTCGACGGGCAGCTCGCGGGTCAGCGGCGGCGCGGCGGCCGTGGCGCGGCGGCGGACGGTCGCCGTGGTGGCGAGGAGGTCGCGGAGCGCGGCCGCACTGCGGTCGGCGCGGTGCTCGCCCGTGGTGCGCAGCACACAGCTGACCAGGACCAGGACGGCGATGACGCAGGCCGTGCCCCATGCCGCCACGGCCGCCGAGACCAGACCGAGGACGAGGAGGACGGCGGTGAAGGGGTCACGCGGGCTGCGGGCGAACCGGCGCTGCCAGGAGTCCGGGTGGCGCCCGGGGAAGGTGTTCTCACCGTGCCGGACGAGCCGCTCCTCGGCCTCTTCCTCCACCAGCCCGCGCGGCCCGCTCCCCAGCGCGCGCAGCACTTCGAGCGTCGTGCCGTCCGCGCCGCGCACGGCCGCCGTACGGGCCTCAGGCGCCCAGGCCACGAAGGCGCCCGGCCCGGGCACCGGGGTGCGCACCGGCGCCCTCGGCCCTGCGGTCGGCGAGCTGGCCGACCATGAGACGGACGATCGTCACCACATCCGGGTCGTCCACGAGATACACCACGCGGCGCCCCTCGCGCCGGGACCGCACCAGCCCCGCGAGCTTCAGCTTCGCCAGATGCTGGCTGATGGCGGGCAGCGCTCCGCCCACCCGCTCGGCGAGCCCGCTCACATCGCTCTCGCCCTGGGCCAGCGCCCAGACCAGGTGCAGCCGGGCGGAGGACGCGAGCAGCCCGAACGCGGCGGCGGCCTCGGCCAGCACCTCCGGCGACGGATCGCCCGACGGATCGACCGACGGGTCGTCGAAGCCCCCTTCGAAGCTCTCGAAGCTCCCGGCGCCTGCGGCCACTGTCTGATCTCCCGTCCCTCCCGGGCGTCACGGCGCCCGGGAAGGACCAGTCTAGGCACCCCGACCGGGGACAACGGGCTGACATGCGCCCGTCGCGGCTGGGCAGACCTAACACGAGGAAACCGGCCGCAAAGGGGAAGTCGTGGAAATCTCAGGCATTATCAGTGCGATTGTGATCGGCATCATCATCGGCGTCCTGGGCCGTCTGGTGGTCCCGGGACGGCAGCACATCGGTGTGCTGTGGACGATCGCCGTCGGCATCGTCGCCGCCTTCGTCGGTGCCTACCTCGCCCATCTGCTGGGCGTGGGCGACACCAAGGGCGTGGACTGGATCAAGTGGCTCATCCAGATCGCCCTGGCCGCGCTGGGCGTGTACGCCCTGGACCGCAGCAAGTCCCGTGCCTGACCCCTACTGATCGGCGCTCCCCGTGCTGTCCTGGGCTCCGCCCCCGCCGCCGCGTCCGCCGCGCCCGGCACCGGCGGGGCTCAGGACAGCTTGCCGTCGTAGTCCGGCAGCTTGAAGGTCCGCTCCGCGTGACCGCCCACCAGATCGGTGGTGTTGTTCCCGATGTTGGCGATGATCGTGTACCCCTTCGCCTCGATCTCCGCCCGCTTCGCCGTCTTGTACGTGCTCACGCCCTGGAAGAGGTCCGGGAGGTGGCGTACGTACACGCCGCTGACCGGGTAGCCCACCGCGCGCAGGTTGTAGGCGGTGACGGACTCGAGGATGCCGGGCCGCGCGGTGACGAAGAAGACGGCGGCGCCGCGCTCGTGCGCGTAGCGGGTCAGCTCCAGGACCGACTGGATGGCCGGGGTGGGGAACGTCGTCCAGTGGAAGTCCGTCTCCAGCGAGCTGTTGTCGATGTCGAGGACGACGGCCTGCTTCCGGCCGCGCGGGTCACGGGTGCGCTCGGTGACGTAGGGGCGCGCCTGGTCGATGACGGCCTTCACGTCGCGCTGCCAGGTGTCGTAGTCGACGCCCTTGAGCCCGGCGGTGCCGGAGGTCCGCGCGGTGGCGGTGTTCTCGGCGGCCTTCCCGACGGTGCTCGTGGTGGCGGCCTGGGCGGGGGCGGAGGCGAGGGTCGCGCCCAGGGCCAGGGTGGTGACGGCCGTGGCGACGGCGGCGCGGCGGGCCCGGATCGATGCGGTCATGCGTGGCATGTTCACGTTCGGTGGTGACCGGAAAGGGAAGGCGAACTGACCGGCGGGTAACAGTTGGCTTCCCTCTCCCGCCCCTCTCGCTCGCTCCTGTCTCTGCCCGCCTCACCCAACCCGTTCGTCCCGCCGGGTCGTCACGCCTCCGACGGCCCCTCAGCTTCCCTCGCGAATCCCCCCATTCCGTTAATTCCGCCTCCGGCGAAACAAGCAGGCATGGTCGCGTTGGGGTCGGGTAGGCGGACCTGAGCCAATACACGGACCCGGGGAGGACGACGTGACCATCACGGCATCTGCGACAGAGCTTTCTGCGGCTGCTACGCAGCGGTCCGAAGAAGCGGTCGGGGGGCTGCCGTATATCGAGGACGCGACTGCCGTGGCCCCGCGCGACGCCCGAGATCTGTCAAAGATCTTTTTTGACCGGCTCCAGGAGCTCGAAGAGGGCACGCACGAATACCAGTACGCGCGGAACACCCTGATCGAAATCAATCTCTCGCTCGTGCGCTTCGCGGCGTCGCGCTTCCGCAGCCGCGGTGACCAGATGGAGGACATCGTCCAGGTCGGCACCATAGGTCTGATCAAGGCGATCGACCGGTTCGACCTGGCGCGCGAGGTGGAGTTCACCACCTTCGCCGTCCCCTACATCGTGGGCGAGATCAAGCGTCACTTCCGGGACACGAGCTGGTCCGTCCACGTGCCCCGCCGTCTTCAGGAACTGCGCGTCGACCTCGCCAAGGCCACCGGGGAACTCTCCCAGAGCCTCGATCACGCGCCGACCGCCGCCGAGCTGGCCGAATACCTCGGACTGAGCCAGGAAGAGGTCATCGAGGGGATAGTCGCGAGCAACGGCTACACCGCCGGATCGATCGACGCCCCGGTCGACGAGGGCTCCGAACAGTCCGGCGCCACCTACGCCGACCGGCTCGGCGAACTGGACCCCGCCCTGGAGGGCGTGGAGAACGTGCACGCGCTCAAGCCGCTGATCGCCAATCTGAGCGAACGCGACCGGGAGATCCTGCGCATGCGCTTCGGCGGTGAGATGACGCAGTCGGAGATCGGCGCCGAGCTGGGGATCTCCCAGATGCATGTCTCGCGGCTGCTGGCCCGCATTCTGACCAAGCTACGGGCGGGACTGCTCGGGCGGGTGTAGCGACTGAGGCGACCGCCTGTACTGAGGCGACCGCCTGTGGCGACTGAGCCCGGCTGACGGGATCGGGCCGGCCGGGGCGGCCCCGTCGGCCGGGTCGCCCCGGGTGTCATCCTCGCCAGGTTCCGTGCCGCCGTTCCTCGTCAGCCGACTCAGGCGACCGAGGCCCGGTCAGCCGATACTCAGCCGATACCGAGCCCGGTCAGCCGATTCAGCCCGCCGACAGTGCCGTGGCCGACGGCCCTGTCGGTGTCGGCATGGACGGTGCGGGCCGCAGCCATGTGGCCCGCACCGTCTTGCCCTCCGGGCGCTGGTCGACCTCCACCCGGGTGGCCAGCCGCTGCACCATGTGCCAGCCGAAGCCGCCGCCGCCGGTGAGGCTCGGCGTACGCGGCTCCGGTGGCTGGGGGCTGGCGTCGGCGATCTCCACCACGAGGAGGCCTCTGGCGGCCCGTACGCACAGCCGCCACCAGCCGTCCGTGTGCCGGATGGCATTGGCGACCAGCTCGGAGACGACGAGCACAACGGCCTCGAGGTCGGCCCACGGGCAGTGCCGGGCCAGGAACTCCGCCGTCGCGTGGCGGGCCCCGGCGGCGTCCCCCTCGGGGGATTCGATGACAACCATGTGGCGGCTCCTTCTCGGTCCACCCCGACGCTTACCCAGCGATCAGCGGCTCATTACCGCGCATCGGTACGGGTCGTCCACCGGCCGTACGTGTGACGGCCACCTCACACCCGTGACGACGGCCGTGCCGCCCGCGCCGAGGCCGTCGTCACCAGCGCCCCCGCCGCCAGCAGGCCGCCCAGCCACAGCGCGCCGGACAGCGAGACCGTGTCCACGGCCCGCCCGCCCAGCAGCGCCCCCAGCGAGATCGCCACGTTGAACACCGCCACGAACAGCGCCGAGGCCGTCTCCCGCGCCCCGGGAGCGGCCGCCAGCAGCCAGCTCTGCGTGCTGACCGACACCCCTCCGTAGGCCAGCCCCCACACGACCATCAACACGGCCGCCCCCACCGTGCCGCCTCCGGCGACCGTCACCGCGGGCATCACCAGACCCAGCACCGCGGAGATCACCACCAGGACCGTGCGGGGGCCGCGGACGACCGCCGCCCCGGCGAGGAAGTTCCCGGCCACGCCGGCGACTCCGTAGGCCAGCAGCAACGCGGTGATCAGCCCGGCGTCCGTCCCCGGCACCCGCTCCAGCACGGGGCGTACGAAGGTGTATCCGGCGAAGTGCCCGGTCACCAGCAGCAGGATGACGAGCAGCCCGACCCGTACGCGCGCGTGCTTCAGCAGTTCCGGGACGTCACCGAGCCGGGCCGCCCGTTCGGCGGGCAGCGGCGGCAGCGTCACGGCCAGGGCGGCCGCGACGGCCAGGGACACGGCTCCCATGACGGCGAAGGAGGCGCGCCAGCCGCCCAGTTCGCCGGTGAGTGTGCCGGCCGGTACGCCCAGCACCGACGCCACCGCTATCCCGCTGAAGATCAGTGAGGTGGCGGGCCCGACGGACCTCTCCGGCACGAGGCGTACCGCCAGCCCCGCCGCGACGGCCCAGACGCCGCCGATGCACACGCCCACCAGGACCCGCAGCGCCACCAGCACCGTGATGTCCGTCGCGCATGCCGACAGCAGATTGGCCGCCGCCAGCAGTCCCATCAGGGCGACCAGCACCCACCGCCGGTCCCAGCGCCCCGCCGCCGCCGTGACCAGGGGCGCGGCCACCGCGGCCACCAGCCCGGGAACCGTCATCGTGAGCCCGGCCGTGCCGGCCGAGACACCGAGGCCGGCACCGATCGGGGTGAGCAGTCCGACCGGCAGCATCTCGGTCGTGACGACCGAGAACGTGGCGGCGGCGACCGCCGCGACGGCGGGCCAGCCGCCTGCGGATTCGTTGATCTTCGACATGCGCCCAGCCTCGGCAGCCGCGCGCCCGGGAACAACGCCGGATGTCTCACCCTTCCATGAGCGAGGCTTATCGATCACGGCTGGGGAGTGGGACGCGTGGAATTGCGGGAGCTGGAGTGCTTCCTGGTGCTCGCCGAGGAGTTGCACTTCGGTCGTACCGGCGAGCGGCTGTATCTGACGCAGAGCCGGGTCAGCCAACTGTTGCGCGCGCTGGAGACCCGTATCGGCGCCCGCCTCGTCGAACGCACCAGCCGACGGGTCGCCCTCACCCCGCTCGGCGAGAGCTTCCTCGCCGGGCTGCGGCCCGCCTACGACGCGCTCAAGGGCACGGTCGAGGAGGCCCGCGAAGCCGCCCGGGGGGTGGCGGGCCGGCTGCGGGTCGGCTTCCAGGGCACGGCCGACGGCCGGGTCATGGCGGCCATCGACACCTTCCAGCGGGACCATCCCGGGTGCGCGGTCGACATCACGGAGATCCCGCTGTCCGACCCGTTCGGCGCGGTCCACCGGGGCGAGGTCGACACCGCCATCGTGCTGCTGCCCGTACGGGAGCCGGGCCTCGCGCTCGGCCCGGTCTTCTCCCGGCAGCGCCAGACCCTCGCGGTGTCGCTGCGCCACCCCTTCGCCGACCGCTCCTCGCTGTCCGCCGAGGACCTCGCCGACTGCCCCCTCGTCGCCCCCGCCGGCACCGCGCCGGCCTACTGGCGCGAGGCCCAGGCCCCGGCGGTGACGCCCGGCGGGCGGCCCGTACCCCGGGGGCCGCTGGTGACCACGCTCCAGGAGGGCCTGACGCAGGTCGCCGCGAACCGTGGCGGAATGCTGCTGTGCCGGCCGACGGCCGACTACCACGGCCGTGGCGACATCACCTTCGTTCCCGTCACCGGCCTGCCGGACTCGGCCCTCGGCCTGGTCCGCCGCCGCGACGCCGACACCGCCCGCCTACGGGCCTTCGCGGCCGCGGTGGCCGCTGCCACGGAGCCGTCGTGACCGCGTCGGCCGACTACCGCCGGCCGGGGAACCCGCTCGGGAATCCGGTGGGCATGTCAGTGGGCATGTCAGTGGGCAGATCGGTGGGGAAGCCCTCGGGCGGCCCGGTGGGAAAACCATCCGGCGGCCCGGTGGGCAGGGCGGGGGCACTGGGGCTGTGGGCGGGGGCGTTCACCCCGTCCTCCGACCGTTCGATGACGTCCTTCGCCTTGTCCTTCAGACCGCTGAATACGGTCAGATAGAAGATGCCGAACCCGACACAAGCGGTGACGAAGACGGTGAGAAACGCGAGCAACACCCCGGTGCCCACCAGGGCCTTCGTGTCACCGGGCGGAACCGCGGTCGCCCGGTCGGGCCGTCCGGCGGGATAGCGCACGGGAACCGTGTCCCCGGGGACGACCGACGACGGCCCGCCCGACTCCTCGAAGCGCAGCGTCTGCCCCTCGGGGGTCGTGAATTCGTAGAGATGAGTCAGCGTCGTCGAACTGCTGCGGTGCATGCCGTTCCGCCGGGTCCGCGTGGTCGCGTACGAACGCAGACAGACGGCGTGCGCGGTGAGCCCGCTGCGCCAGGCGGATCTGAGCCGCCGTAACCGGACGACCGCCCAGACCATCGCCGCGATACCGCCGACGGCCAGCAGACTGGGCAGCGCCAGGGCGAAGACATCGAACATGAGTCCCCCGGTTGTGTGGATGAATGCCCACATCCAACAGTGAGATGGCCTTTGGGGGCTAATGGTTAGGTGGATTTGGGCGGCGACCGACCTGCCACCGACCTCGCGTACGGTGCAGCCATGAAGCTGGGACCTGCGCAAGCCCGGGCGCGCTTCTCCGACGACCGGCACACCTCCGGGCCGCCAACTCGGTCGAACGGCTGAACCTCTTGGCCGCGGACGCGGCACAAGCGAGCCGCTTTCCCCGGAGCGAGGACGTCGGATGATCCTTCACTCGATCACCGGAATGCGAGGAGGGCACCATGAGCGACGATTGCGATCACGACTGGGTCCAATGGAGTGGCGCGACGCGGTGCCGTAAGTGCGGAAGCCCGCAGTAGTTCGGCCGACCGTGGGTGGGGGCTGACGACCCCCGCCCACCCGGGGAGAACCCCATGACAGCCCGCACCCTCTGGAACGACCTCCCCCGTTCCCTCCGCGCTGCCGTCGAAGCCCGCACCGGGCCCGTCATCGCCGTGGGCGCCGTCCCGCACGGCCTCAACTGCGCCACGGCCACCAGCCTGACGACGGCCCGGGGCTCGACGTTCGTGAAGGGGGTGCCCCTGCACGACGCCGGGGCGTGCGCCGCGCAGCGGTGGGAAGCGGCAGTCAACCCGTACGTACTCGACGTCGGCCCCCGGCTCCGCTGGCGGATCGTGGCCGACGGCTGGGAGTTGCTCGGGTTCGAGCACATCGAGGGGCGGCACGCGGATCTGTCGGCCGGGTCGGCCGACCTGCCGCTGGTCGCGGAGACACTCCGTACGGCCCAGGCCCTCCGCGCCCCGAGACACACCGCCGTGCCGAGGTTCGCCGACCGCTGGACGCGGTTCCTCGGGCCCGGGGACCTCCGCCTCCTGGACGGTGACACGCTCCTGCACACGGACACCAACCCGCACAACCTCATGGTCACCGACGACCGGGCGTACCTCGTCGACTGGGCGACGCCCGCCCTCGGCCCCGCCTGGGTGGACATCGCCTACACGGCCGTACGGCTGCTCGAAGCCGACTGCGCCCCCGATGACGTCCGGAAATGGGCCACCCGTTTTGACTGCTGGACTTCGGCGGATCCCCGAGCCGTGGCGGCGTTCGTCACGGCGACCTGCCGCCAGTGGGAGACCGCCGTCGGGCCCGTCGCCGCGCGGTCGAGCAACGCCCGGTTCGCCGCGCTGCTCACCATGGTGTGAGGGCACCCCCGCGGATCGCCCGCCGAACGACCGCACCCGGCCCGTCGAGGGCTCCGAAAGGGAGCCCCGACGAGCCGGGTGCGGGCGAAATAAAGTTCGGGCCGGATGACCCGGAACCGGGGTCAGGCCTTCTTCGTCTCCCAGAAGATCTTGTCGATCTCCGCGATGAGCTCCAGCGCCTTCTCACCGGTCTTCGGGTCCGTCGAGGCCTTGGCGGTGCTCAGGGCCTTCAGGGTGTCGTTGACCAGCTGGTGGAGCTGGGGGTACTTCTCGAAGTGCGGGGGCTTGAAGTAGTCGCTCCAGAGCACCGAGACGTGGTGCTTGGCCAGCTCCGCGCGCTGCTCCTTGATGACCGTGGCGCGGGCGCGGAAGTGCGCGTCCTCGTTGGCCAGGTACTTCTCCTGGACTGCCTTGACCGACTCGGCCTCGATGCGGGCCTGGGCAGGGTCGTACACGCCGCAGGGGAGGTCGCAGTGGGCGCTGACCTTCACCTTGGGGGCGAACAGGCGGGAAAGCATGTGCTGTCCTTCCTCGTGATCGTCTTCTCAGGTGCGAGATTACTCGGTGTGGGAAGGCTTTTCTCGGGTGCCCCGGGGGGCTTAGGACAAAAGACCGGTGACAGTCTGGGACCGGTGGCGGAACGGACCGGGAGGTGCCGTGGTGCAGGAGCAGGTGGACGAGCGCGGTCAGGAGCTGGAGCGCGAGCGTCGGGGACTGCTGCGGATCGGCCTCGCCGAGGTCTACAACCCGTCGATGGTGCCGACGCTGAACCCCGGGGATCAGATCGTCGTGCAGTACGGGGCGACCGTCCGGCCGGGTGACGTGGTGGTGCTGCGGCACCCGTTCCGGCAGGATCTGCTGATCGTCAAGCGCGCGGTCGAGCGGCGGGCCGGCGGGTGGTGGGTGGTGGGGGACAACCCGCTGGTGGAGAACGACAGTCGGGAGTTCGGCACCGTGCCGGACGAGTTCGTGGTGGCCCGCGCCCGGCTGCGGCTGCGGCGGCCGCCCGGGGCGGGTCAGCGGTCGGCGGTCGCGCTGCTGTCCTGGATCGCCTCGGCCGTGCGGCCGCTGACGGCCGAGCCGTCCTCCGGGCGCACCGTTTCCTGGCTCTCGCGGCGCTTGCGGGCGCGGTAGGCGGCGACGTTGGCGCGGGTCGCGCAGCGGTCGGAGCAGTAGCGGCGCGAGCGGTTGGTGGAGGTGTCGAGGTAGGCGTTGCGGCAGGGGCTGGCCTGGCAGATGCCGAGGCGGTCGACGCCGTACTCCGTGAGGTGCACGGCGAGGCCCATGCAGGCGGTCGCGGTGTAGGACGCGCCGGCGTTCACCGCGTGGTCGGCGATGTGCATGTGCCACTTGGGGCGGCCGTCCTCGTCGCGGAACTCATGGCCCGAGACCTGGGGGCTGACCGGGAACTCCATCAGCAGCGCGTTGAGCAGGTCCACGGCCCGTACCTCGTCGCCCTCGGAGGCCGCCTCGAACACCGCGCGCAGCCGGGCCCGCACCGATCGCAGGCGGGTGACGTCGCTGTCGGTCGCGCGCCGCGCGCCCTGGGAGCCCGCGCCGAAAAGATCCCGTACGGCCTCGACGGAGGTGAGCGCGTCGGTGCCTCGTGTGGGCTCCTCGCTGTTGACCAGCCGCACGGCGTAGTCCGAGTAATAGGCCAGTTCCACTTGTGGTCCTTACGGAGGCGGTCTATGGTCGCGGGTGTCGATCAGTAATGGTCGGTTCAGTGCCGAGGGTATTACAGGACTGCGCGCGTGGGAGGCACCACCATGACCGAGACCCCCAACACGGACTGGAACGCCTGGCAGACCAGCTGGGACCGGCAGCAGGAGTGGTACCTCCCCGACCGCGAGGAGCGGTTCCGCGTCATGCTCGACATGGTCGAGGCCTTCGCCGGCGCCGAGGCGCGGGTGCTCGACCTCGCCTGCGGCACGGGCTCGATCTCCGGCCGGCTGCTGGAGCGCTTCCCCAAGGCCGTCTCCGTCGGCGTCGACCTCGACCCCGCCCTGCTCGCCATCGCTCGCGGCACCTTCGCCGACGAGCCGCGCGTGACGTTCGTGACCGCCGACCTCACCGACCCCGCCTGGACCGCGAAGCTGCCGTACGACTCCTACGACGCCGTCCTGACCGCCACCGCCCTGCACTGGCTCCGCGTCGAACCGCTGCGCGCGCTGTACGGACAGCTCGCCGGGCTCGTCCGCGAGGGCGGCGTCTTCCTCAACGCCGACCACATGCCGGACGAGTCGACGCCGCGGATCAACGCCGCCGACCGCGCCCAGCGGCACGCCCGCATGGACCGCGCCAAGGCCGAGGGCGCCCTCGACTGGCGTGCCTGGTGGGAGCTGGCCGCCGCCGACCCGGTGCTGGCCGGGCCCACCGCCGAGCGGTTCGAGATCTACGGCGAGCACGCCGACGGCGAGACACCCTCCGCCGACTGGCACGCGACGACCCTGCGCGAAGCCGGGTTCGCGGAGGCCCGCACGGTGTGGCGCTCGCCCTCCGACGCCATGGTCCTCGCACTCAAGTGAGCCGGGCGCCCGAAGCGGCCAACGCCCCTTTCTCTCCTGGCAGTTAGCTGCAATCCGGGTGGTGTCGGGATCAAGCGGCCACGGACGATGAGCGGGTTCCTCACCTTTGCGAAAAGGAGATACCCATGCGTTTCGTCAGGTCGGCCAAGCTCGCCGCTGTGGCGCTCGCCGCGGCTGCGGGTGCGGCTCTCGCGTCCGCTCCGGCGAACGCCGCCACCACGTCGCTGACGTCGGTCACGTGCAACCGTTCCGACGCCACTCAGCTGCAGTTCGAGGGCTTCATCTCGGCGTTCCCCCTGGGCTGTTACAAGGGTTCCGGGGACCTGGACGTCAACGTGAAGAACGCGATGTACGGCAGGGCGGGCAGCCACTCCGGCTACGTGGTCTTCGCGGACGGCACCAAGTCGTCCTTCACCAGTGGCGGGGACATCAGCATCCCGGACTGGAAGACCGTGGTGCACATCCACACCAACTGAGCCCGGCCCACCACTGAGAGAAGGAGAACCCATGCGTTTCGTCAAGTCGGCCAAGCTCGCCGCTGTGGCGCTCGCCGCGGCTGCGGGTGCGGCCCTCGCGTCCGCTCCGGCGAACGCCGCCACCACGCCGCTGGCGCCGGTCACGTGCGACCGCGAGAACACCACCCAGTTTCAGTTCGAAGGCTTCGTCCAGCCGTGGCCCATGGGCTGTTTCAAGGGTTCCGGGGACCTGGACATCAACGTGAACTACATCTTCTACATGCGGGCCGGTGACCACTCCGGCTATGTGGTCTTCGCGGACGGCAGCAAGGTGTCGTTCACCAAGGGCGCCGTCTTCAGGCCCACCGAGGCCGGCTCGAAGAACGCGGTGCACATCCACACCGACTGAGTTCCGCCGCACCGCAGAACAGCGCGGGGGTACGAGCCTTCACGGCCCGTACCCCCGCGCTGTGCGTATCGCGGTGATCCGTCAGAGCACCTTCGACAGGAACGACTTCGTCCGGTCGTGCTGCGGGTTGGTCAGGACGTCACGCGGGTGGCCGGACTCGACCACCACGCCGTTGTCCATGAAGACCAGCGCGTCGCCGACCTCGCGGGCGAAGCCCATCTCGTGCGTGACGACGATCATCGTCATGCCGTCCTCGGCCAGGCCCCGCATGACGTCCAGGACGTCACCGACCAGCTCCGGGTCGAGCGCGGAGGTCGGCTCGTCGAAGAGCATCAGCTTCGGCTCCATGGCCAGCGCGCGGGCGATCGCCACGCGCTGCTGCTGGCCGCCGGAGAGCTGGGAGGGGTAGTTGCCCGCCTTGTCGGCGAGACCGACCCGGTCCAGCAGCTTCATCGCCCGCTCGCGGGCCACCGACTTGCTGACGCCCTTGACCTGCATGGGCGCTTCCATGACGTTGGCCAGCGCGGTCATGTGCGGGAAGAGGTTGAAGCGCTGGAACACCATGCCGATGTCCCGTCGCTTCAGAGCGACCTCGCTGTCCTTGAGCTCGTAGAGCTTGTCGCCCTTCTGGCGGTAGCCGACCAGCTCGCCGTCGACGGACAGCCGACCGGCGTTGATCTTCTCCAGGTGGTTGATGCACCGCAGGAAGGTGGACTTGCCGGAGCCGGACGGGCCGATCAGACAGAACACCTCACGCGGGGCGACCTCGAGGTCGATGCCCTTGAGGATGTGCGCGGCGCCGAAGGACTTGTGGACGCCCTCGGCCTTCACCATCGCGTTCATGCGCTCATACCTCCGGGGGAACGGTGACCGACGGTCGCCAGGTTCTTCTTGACCTTCTGCCACGGGGTGAGCGGCAGGCTGCGCAGCGAGCCACGGGCGTAGTGCCGCTCGAGGTAGTACTGGCCGACGCTGAAGACGCTGGTCAGGATCAGGTACCAGGTGGCCGCGAGGAACAGCATCTCCACGGTGGCGCCGGTGGTCTGGCCGATGTCCGAGGTGGACCGCAGCAGCTCCAGGTACTGGGCCGCGCTCGCCGCCAGCGACGAGGTCTTGAGCATGTTGATGAACTCGTTGCCGGTCGGCGGCACGATCACGCGCATCGCCTGCGGCAGCACGATCCGGCGCAGCGTCTTGCTCTGGTTCATGCCCAGCGCGTGCGAGGCCTCGGTCTGGCCCTCGTCGACCGACTGGATGCCCGCACGGACGATCTCCGACATGTACGCGGCCTCATTGAGCCCCAGGCCGAGCAGCGCGGCCATGAACGGGGTCATGAAGTCGCTCATCTCGTCCCGGTAGATGAAACCGAGATTGATGTACGGGAAGATCAGCGCGAGGTTGAACCACAGCAGCAGCTGGACATAGACCGGCGTGCCCCGGAAGAACCAGATATAGGCCCAGGAGACGGACGACGTCACCGGGTTCTTCGACAGCCGCATCACGGCCAGCAGGATGCCGAGCACGAGGCCCAGCACCATCGCGAGCACCGAGATCAGGATCGTCTTGCCGAGGCCCTCGACGACTGTCGAATTGAAGAGGTAGTCGGGGATCGCGCTGTAGTTCACGTTCGCCGTGGCGAAGGCGTTCACCAGCAGCGCCAGCAGACCGAGCACGAGGACGGCGGAGACCCAGCGGCCGTAGTGCCGGACGGGGATGGCCTTGATGGCCTCCGGCACCGTGGCGGCGGCCGTCTTGGCCGTGCCCGTGCCCTTGCCGGGCGGCGGGGTGTCGGCGGCGGTCCGCTTGCCGGCGGAGGACTTCGCGTCGTCGCCGCTCTTCTTGTCGAGCGACGGCTTGTCGGCGGCCTTCGCCTCGGTGGCCTTCTCTTCGCCGGCCTTGCCGTCGGAGGAAGCCTTCTCGTCGGAAGCCGCGTCGGCGGGCTTCGCGTCGACGGGCGTCTCGTCGGCGGGCGTCTCGGCGGCGTCCTTGTCGGCAGCCTCGTCAGCGGGCTTGCCGGCGGGCTTGTCGGCGGCTTTCTCAGCCGCCTTCGCGGCGTCCTTGTTCTCCGGCTCGGGGGAGTCCGGACCCGGCTTTTCGGGCTCTGGCTTATCGGAAGAAGCAGTCACGGGTATGGCCTTTCAGCGTGCCGTACGAGGGGAGGGTAAGGGTCAGGAACCGCCGTTGATCTTGGCTTCCTTGACGGCGCCGGCTTCGACGCCCCAGGTCTTGATGACCTTCTCGTACGCACCGTTCTTGATGATCGCGTCGAGGGCCGCCTGAATGGCGTCCCGCAGCTGCGTGTTGTCCTTGGAGACGGCGATGCCGTAGGGAGCGGCCTCGACCTGCTCGCCGACCGTCTCGAAGTCCTTGCCGCCACCGGAGGTCTTCACCGCGTAGGCGGCGACGGGGAAGTCGCTGGAGACGGCGTCGACGCCACCGGCCTTGAGGCGGGTCTGCGCCTCCAGGTCGGTGTCGAAGGCCTCGATCTCGATGGCGTCCTTGTCGTCCTTCTCGCACTTCTCGGACTCGGCCTTGGCCAGGTCGTTCGAGACGGTGCCGCGCTGGACCGCGATTTTCTTGCCGCAGAGGTCGTCCCAGGAGTCGATGCCCTTGGTGTCGCCCTTCTTGGTGTAGATCGAGACACCGGCGGTGAAGTAGTCGACGAAGTCGACGCCCTCACTGATCTTCTTGCCGGTCTTGGAGTCGACGCCGTTCTGCCGGTCCTTGGAATCGGTCATCGCGGACATCGCGATGTCGTAGCGCTTGGAGCGCATACCGATCAGCAGCGAGTCGAAGGTGCCGTTGTTGAACTCGAACTTCACGCCGAGTTCCTTGCCCAGCGCGGCGGCGATGTCGGGGTCGAGACCGACGACCTTGCCGTCCTTCTTGAATTCCACCGGCGGGTAGGCGATGTCGGAGCCGACCTTCACGACCCCGGCGTCCTGGATGTTCTTCGGCAGCTTCGAGAAGAGGGGGGCCGAGGAGCCCTTGACGGTCTGGTCGCCACCGGCGGTCGTCTTGTTCCGCTGATCACCACAACCGGTCAGCAGGAGAGCGCCGGCGACCGCGATCGCGCCGGCGGCGGCCAAACGACTCCTGGCGGCAGCCGGGCGATGGATGGAGCTTGCGGTCATTGCTGGTTCCTCCTGCGGGTGAGGGGATAGCCGAATGTTCTCGCTGGTCACATGGGATCGGCGCCGAGATCGACAAGCACACGACAGCGGGTGTCGCGACCTCGTGCGGTTGGGGCATCTTGCCATCTGGACTGCACCGTTCGGGGGGCTAGCCAGGTCAAAATCGGATAACGGGTGATCGACGTGCGGTACCGGGGTGTTCTTACGAGTGGACGACCGTGTTCCCCTTTGGTCTGAGACAGGCATGAGACGCACATCACGCACCGCTTGTCTCACTCCGTGGACTTCCGGCACCAGTTGACACGGTTTTCGCCGAGAGGTGGGCGTGCCGTGGCACACAGCGGCCGATCTCACTCGTCGGCCGTAGCGCTCATTTGATAGAAAAGCCAGTTACACCCCTCACCCGGGGCTCAGGGCGCGTGCGCGGTGCGCGTGCCCGGCGTCCGTATCCCTCGCGCGGCACCACCCCCCGCGCGACACCGCCCGTGCGGCCCATCCGCCGGACCGGTACGGACGTGATGCCCGACCCGCCCTCAAAACCAGGGGCGGCTACCCTCGACTGCAATTCGACAAAGGGGTCAAGAAAGTGGCAGCGGAGATCGTGAATCCTCCCAGCGACAAGAGCACGGACGAGACTCGGGACGAGTTCTTCGATCCGGCCTTCGCGCTGCACCGAGGCGGCAAAATGGCGGTCGTGTCGACCGTCCCGGTGCGTGACAAGGACGATCTGTCCCTGGCCTACACGCCGGGCGTCGCCAAGGTGTGCAGCGCGATCGCGGAGCACCCCGAGCTCGTCCACGACTACACCTGGAAGTCCCAGGTCGTGGCCGTCGTCACCGACGGCAGCGCGGTGCTCGGGCTGGGTGACATCGGGCCGGAGGCGTCCCTGCCCGTGATGGAGGGCAAGGCGATCCTCTTCAAGCAGTTCGGCGGCGTGGACGCGGTGCCGATCGCGCTCGACTGCCGGGAGGTCGACGAGATCGTCGAGACCGTCGTCCGGCTCGCGCCCTCCTTCGGCGGCGTCAACCTGGAGGACATCTCCGCGCCGCGCTGCTTCGAGGTCGAGCGCAAGCTCCAGGAGCGGCTGGACATCCCGGTCTTCCACGACGACCAGCACGGCACCGCCGTCGTCACGCTCGCCGCCCTGCGCAACGCCGCGCGGGTCACCGACCGTGCGCTCGGCCAGCTGCGCGCCGTCATCTCCGGCGCGGGCGCGGCCGGGGTCGCCATCGCCAGGATCCTGGTGGAGGCGGGCATCGGCGACGTCGCCGTCTGCGACCGCAAGGGCGTCGTCTCGCAGGACCGCGACGACCTCACCGACGTCAAGCGGGAGCTCGCGGGCTTCACCAACAAGGCGGGCCGCTCCGGGACGCTCGCGGCCGCGCTGGACGGCGCGGACGTCTTCATCGGCGTCTCCGGTGGCACGGTCCCGGAGGAGGCGGTCGCGAGGATGGCGAAGAACGCGCTGATCTTCGCCATGGCCAACCCGACCCCGGAGATCCACCCGGACGTCGCGCACAAGTACGCGGCCGTCGTCGCGACCGGCCGCAGCGACTACCCGAACCAGATCAACAACGTGCTCGCCTTCCCCGGCATCTTCGCGGGCGCCCTCCAGGTCCGCGCCTCGCGGATCACCGAGGGCATGAAGCTCGCGGCCGCCGAGGCGCTGGCCGCGGTGGTCGCCGACGAGCTGAGCGCCGAGTGCGTCATCCCGTCGCCGTTCGACGAGCGGGTCGCCCCCGCGGTGACGGCCGCCGTCGCGGCCGCCGCGCGCGCGGAGGGCGTGGCGCGCCGCTAGCGCCTCGCCGGCGGCCTTGACGGGTGCACCTCCGCTGCGCGGCGGTGTCCTCAAGCGCCGGACGGGCTGCTGTGCTGTGTCCTCAATCGCCGGACGGGCTTATTAAGCCCGTCCGGCGATTGAGGACGCGCCCGCAGGGCGCTCGCCGCCGCAGGCGGCACAGACGGCCCGCAGGGCGCTCGCGTCACTTCAGTCGGCGTACGAACACGTCGTGCAGACGGTTCGTGTCGGAGGGCACCAGATTGTCGCCGCGGCTGCCGAAGAGCACCGTCCGGCCCGTGCGGTCGACCGAGACGCCGCTCGCTCCCGCGGTGTCCTCGGCGCCGTCGGGCGCCACATTGAGGCGTTCGACGGTGCCGGTCAGCAGGTCGCGGACGAACACGTCCTGCTGGCCACCCGTGTCCCCGGGGACCAGATTGCTCGCCGCGGAGGTGAAGTACACCCTCCGGTTGTCGGCGCTCATGACCGCGCCGTCGTTGGAGCCGCCGTTGGCCTGGGCGCCGCCGGGGGCGAGCGAGATCCGCCGCGTGGCGCCCGTGCGCAGGTCCTTGAGGAACGCGTCCGTGGCTCCGTTGGTGTCGTCCGGCACGATGGACGAGGAGATCGACGAGTACAGCGCGTACCGCCCGTCGGGGCTGAGTCCGATGCCGCCGATGACCGCCACGGTCCCGCCGTCCGCCGCGTGGGCGGCCAGGTGGGTGCGCCCGGTCCGCAGGTCGTGCGTGTAGAAGGCGCGGGCCCGCGGATGCGGCCGGCGCAGCTCGGGAGGCTGCGGCGTGGGGTACAGATTGTGGGCGGCGCTCTTGAAGCCGACGCGGCTGCCGTCCGCGCTGATCACCGGCTGGGCGGAGAAGGCGTCCGCCTGGGTGCCGTCGGTGGCGACGCTGACCCGCTTGACGGTGCCCTTTTGACGGTCCTTGACGAAGATGTCCGTCACCCCGTTGGTGTCGCCGGCAACGAGGTCGTCACGGCTGGAGGCGAAGGCGACGTAGCGGCCGTCGGCGCTGATGGACGGGTCGTAATTCGTGGCGCGCACCTGCGCGTCGTTCCTGACCAGGACCTCGGTGCGGCCGGTCCTGCGGTCACGGACGAAGACATCGAGCCCGCCCGGGGGGTTCTGGCCCGGGGCGAGGTTCGCGGCCTCCGACGAGAAGACGACGTACCGCCCGTTCCCGCTGATCGAGGCGTTGTAGGACGGCGCGGCGGCCGGGGTGCCGTCGCTCGCGACGTCCACCAGCTCGATCCCGCCCTTGCGCAGGTCCTTGACGTACACATGGCGGCTGCCCGGCGTCGTGCCCGGCACCAAGGTGCTCGCCCTGGACTCGAAGACGGCGAAGCGGCCGTCGGCGCTGACGCCCCCGCTGAGCGACTCCTCGTCCGCCTGGGTGCCGTCGGCGGCGACGCTCACCCGCTCGGTGTGCGGCCGGGGCGCTGTGCCCGCGGCCGCCGCCGAGGCGGCAGGCAGGGCCGTGGCGCAGGTGCCCACGATCGCCGCCACCACGGTGGCGCGTCTGAGGCAGTCCATGATGATCTGCTCCTTCCGGGGTGCTGCGGACGGCGTCACCGGACGCGCCGCAGGAAGACGTCGGTCACCTTGTTGGTGTCGCCGGGGACGAGACTGTCGCCGGAGCTCTCGAAGACGGCGGTCCGGCCCGGCAGATCGGCGGCGACGGTGACCACGCCGCCGTTGTCCTGGGAGCCGTCGGACGCCACATTGAGCCGTTCGACGGCACCGGTGCGCAGATCGCGGACGAAGACGTCGGCGACGCCCTCGTTGGTGTCGCCGGGGACCAGGTTGGTGGCGGTGGAGACGAAGAACACCCGTCGGCCGTCGGCGCTCATGACCGGGTCGCCATAGGTGTGGCCGTCGGCCTGCGCGCCGTCGTGGGCCAGGCTGACGCGCCGGGTGACGCCGGTGCGCAGATCCTTGACGAAGGCATCGGCGCGGTTGTTGCTGTCGCCCTCCACGACCGTGGCCGAGCGGCTGGTGAAGAGCGCGTGCCGGCCGTCGGGGCTCAGCTGAAAGCCGCCGACCGGTGCGGGCCGGCCGTCGCGGTCGTGGGCCGCCAGTTCGAGCCGCCCGGTGCGCTGGTCGTGCACATAGAACTCGTTGGACGACGGCGGCCGGAAGCCGGTGGCCGTCGGCTCGGACGTCGAATCGGACGGCGGCTCGAACGGCGGCTCGGGGGCGTCCGTCAGCCCCCTGCCGCGGAAGCCGACCTTGCTGCCGTCCGCGCTGATCACCGGCTGGACGGAGGCAAGACGCACCTGGGTGCCGTCGTTTCTGACACTGACCCGCTTGGTGGTGCCCTTCCAGCGGTCCCGGACGAAGACGTCCGAGCGGAGATTGGTGTCGCCAGGGACGAGGTCGTCGCGGGTCGAGGCGAAGGCGACGTAGCGGCCGTCGGCGCTGATGGCCGGCGCGGAGGACGAGCCGCGCGTCGACGGCTTGTCCCCGGTCACCAGCTCGGTGCGTCCGGTCCACAGGTCACGGACGTAGACATCGGATCCCGGATCCGGATTCCCGCCGGGGGCCAGGTTCCGCGCGAACGATTCGAAGGCGACGTACCGCCCGGTGGCGCTGATCGACGGGGCGCCCGACGCGCCGTCGGCCCGGGTGCCGTCCGTGGTCACGCTGACCTGCTGGAGCCTGCCGGTCGACCGGTTCTTCACATAGACCTGGGACTCGGCCTTGCCACCGGGCGCCAGATTGGCCGCCCAGGACACGAAGGCGACGAAGCGCCCGTCGCCGCTGATCACGGGCCCGTAGGACTCGCCGTCCGCCTGCTCGCCGGCGGCGGTCACGCTCACCCGTTCGGCGCCCGTCGCCCGCCGCCCCTCCCCGGCGGCCGCGGCCTGCGCCACGGGCAGAGCTGTGGCGCAGGTGCCTAATATCGCCGCCAGTACGGCGGTACGTCTGAGACGACGCATGTTTCCCCCCTCGCGAAAGCCCGTACGGCATTTGTACGGACCTGCGAAGCCAATCCCCCCACCCGCCCCGGGGTCAACGCGGAACGGCCGCACTCGGCCGCGGATACGGTCGTTGTGTGAGGGAGCCGTGGACGGTGCGCGAGGGACGCGGCGCGTGTCACACCGTCGCGTGGTTCCGCCGGGGACGCCCCCGGGGCTAGGTTCGGATCATGTTCGCCGCCTATGCCGCCCGCATCGACCGTGACCAGCCGCTCAGCGGCCTGGAGTTGGGGGAGCGCCCCGAGCCCGGACCGCGGCCGGGCTGGACGACCGTCAACGTCAAGGCCGCCTCGCTCAACCACCACGACCTGTGGTCGCTGCGGGGCGTGGGGCTCGGCGAGGAGGCGCTGCCGATGATCCTCGGCTGCGACGCCGCCGGGACCGACGACGACGGCAACGAGGTCGTCCTCCACTCCGTCATCGGCCAGAGCGGCCACGGCGTGGGGCCGGACGAGCAGCGCTCCATCCTCACCGAGCGCTATCAGGGCACCTTCGCCGAGCGGGTCGCCGTGCCCACGTGGAACGTGCTGCCCAAGCCGAAGGAGCTGTCCTTCGAGGAGGCCGCCTGTCTGCCCACCGCCTGGCTGACCGCGTACCGGATGCTGTTCACCAACGCCGGGGTGCGCCCCGGCCAGAGCGTCCTCGTGCAGGGCGCCGGGGGCGGTGTCGCCACCGCCGCCATCGCGCTGGGCGCGGCGGCCGGGCTGCGGGTCTTCGCCACCAGCCGCGACGCGGCCAAGCGGGAGCGGGCCGTGGAGCTGGGCGCCGAGGACGCGTTCGAGCCGGGGGCACGGCTGCCGCGGCGCGTGGACGCCGTCATCGAGACCGTCGGCGCCGCCACCTGGTCGCACTCGGTCAAGTCCCTGAGGCCCGGCGGCACCCTCGTCATCTCCGGCGCGACCAGCGGGCCGAGCCCCAAGGCCGCCGAGCTCAACCGGATCTTCTTCCTGGAGCTGAAGGTCGTCGGCTCGACGATGGGCACCAAGGACGAGCTGGCCGACCTGCTGTCCTTCTGCGCCGCGACGGGCGTGCGGCCCGTCATCGACTCCGTCCTGCCCCTTGACCGGGCGCGGGAAGGGTTCGAGAAGATGTCCGACGGAGACGTGTTCGGAAAGATCGTGCTGACGGTCTAGGGCTGCCCGGGCCGTCCGGAATCCTCCGGAGGGTCATGCGCAAGCCCGGGGCTCAACTCACCGTTCTCGCCGTTCTCACCGCGATTCTCACCGCGACGGCCCCCGTGCCCGCCGCGGCCCGCCAGGCCGACATCCCGAAGCTGACCGACGAGCGCGGCCGGGTGCTCACCCTGCGCGGCTGGAATGTCGAGGACAAGAACCACCGCGGTGCCTCGGCCCTGTCCGACATCACCGAGCGGCACTTCCGTGACCTGGCCGCGCGGGGCTTCAACACCGCGCGGCTGCTGGTCTTCTGGGACGACCTCGAACCCCGCCGCGGCCACTACAGCGAGCGCTACCTCGCGAAGATCGAGCGGGTCCTGGACTGGGCACACGCCCACCGCGTCCGGGTGGTGATCGACGCCCACCAGGACGTCTTCGGCCCCGCCTTCGGCAGCCACCGCGGCATCCCCGAGTGGGCCACCCGCACCGACGGCCTGCCCTACACCCCCCACCCCGACGACTGGTTCGCCGAGTACTTCGAACCCGCCGTGCAGGCCGCCTTCGAGCACCTCTACGAGGACGCGGACCTGCGCCGCGCCCAGGCCCGGATGTGGCGGGTGCTCGCCGGGCGCCTCGCCCACCACCCGGCCGTGCTCGGCTACGACCTCATCAACGAGCCGATGGGCAGGCTCCGCCCCGGCGAGGACCTGCCGGCCGCCGCCCGCCGGATCGAGGCCGAACAGATCACCCCCATGTACAACCGGCTCGCCGCCGCCATCCGGCAGGTCGACCGCCGGCACTGGCTGTTCGTCGAGCCGACCCCCATCGTCGGCGAGGGCGTACCGACCGGCCTCGGCCGTGTGGCCGACCCCAAGGTCGTCTATGCCCCGCACTTCTACAACGCCGCCATGGAGGCGGGGCGGGACTACGACCCGGCCGCGAAGTGGATCGAGAACTACGAGGCGGCCGTGACCCGCTACCCCCGTGAGCGGCGCGTCCCCGTCGTCGTCGGCGAATGGGGACCGCTCAACAACTCCCTGCCGAACATGGGCCGTTTCTACGACGACGCCCTCGCCTCCCTGGCCCGCTACACCTCCGGCTGGGCCGGCTACACCTGGTGCTACGGCGGTGGCTACTGCGCCCTGGACGCCGAAGGCCGCTTCCGTACGAACAAGGAGCGCACGGCCCGCCCGTACGCCCCCGGCGTCGCCGGCACCGTCATCACCGAGTCCTACGAACCGGCCGCCCCCGCCTACCGCCTGACGTATCTGCCGCGTCGGCCGGGCACCACCGAACTGTCCCTGCCGCCCGCCCCGCGCGGCTGGCACATCACCGTGACCGGCCCGGCCCGGACCAGGACCCGGGACATCCCGCCGGGGGAGCGCGGCACGGTGCGCGTGCACGGCGCGCCGCGCGACGGTGCGCCGATCTCGGTGGTGGTCACGGCAGGACGCGAAGCGGAGTGAGCCGGTGCGGTGGCGCTGCGCCCGGGCGCTGAGGATGATGGAAGGCTCGGGGCGAGCGCCCCGTCAATCGACGTAGTCATACAAGCGTCATCGCACGCGTAGTCGTGCACGTACTCGTACATCGGTGCTCAAGGACTGTGGCGGCCCGGCGACGGGCCGTTCGGGGGTGAAGCCATGTCCTCATCGATTCCACCTGTCCCTTCCGTAGGGGACTTCGTCACCGCACTCGAAGAGCTCATCCTGGTGCCACCCGGGCGCCGCGGCCCCTCCGCCAGGATCGTCCTCGTCCAGCAGGGCCGGGGCGACGAGGCCGAGCAGATAGCGGAGGGCGAGTGTCTGCGGCTGCGGGTCCGCGGCCGCGCGCTCGTCCCGTACGCCCGGATCCAGGAGTCCCGGCCGCGCGGCGACCGGCAGCGGACCCGGGACGTCTTCGAGCAGATCGAGGACGGCCTGCGCGACAACCGGCCCGGCGGTTTCGGCCGGCTGAAGCTGCCGCGCTACCGGCTCATGCGGGCCTTCGCGGCCGCCTCCTCCCTGGAGGACCAAGCGCCGGTGCGGGCCCGGGAGCTGCGCGACCAGTGCTACGCGGAACGCCGCAAGGACTCCCACGTCCTCAAGGCGCTGCACGCGATCGGCGGCCGTGACCAGACGCCGGGAAACATCGCGGCCTGGATCTGGCACTGGGCCCGCCACCCGCTGTTCGGGCTGCTGCCGCGCTGGCTGTACGGCTTCCGCGCGGGGCGCCGCATGATGCGCAAGGGCGGCTGGTTCCGCCGCTGGGCCCGGGTCCCCTCGGGCCGCGGGAACTTCTTCCGCCACCACGAAGCGGTCGTCGCGGAGCGGGAGGACGCGCTGCTGTGCGCGCTGCTCGACGATCTGGAGGCGGCGGCGCGCGGCCCCCGGCTCTCCCCTTGGGCCAGGCGCCGGCGCAGCCGCTTCGTCCTCGTCCTCCCGCGCGAGGGCGCACCCGGCTCGGTCACCGAGAGCGTGGTGCGCGGCTTCCCGCAGGCGGTCGAGCAGACGGGCAGCACCGCCGTCGTCCTGCTGGCGGTGGGCCGGGCCGGTCCGGACACCCCGCAGAGCCTCGCCATGGCGACGACCACGATCGACTCCTGGGCGCGAAGCCCCGGCCGGGGGCGCGGGCGGGCGGTCGCCGTGGGCGTGGAACCGCTGGCCGGGGAGCCCGACCAGGAGGCCGAGGGCCGGCTGCGCGGCTATCCGGAGATCCAGCCCCGCCGGGTGTACTCCGATCTGGCGCCGCGGGCGGAAGCGTCCGTCATGGCGGTGGCCGGGGTCGTGGCACTGTCGCTGCTGGCCTACCTGGCGGTGGTGTACCTCGTCGACCCGGCCAGCGACCGATGCCTCGGCGCGTCGGTGAGCATGCCGGAGTCGGCCGCGCCGGGCCGGCTCCCCGAGCAGAGCCCCAAGGAGCTGTACGCGCGGGCGCGGGAAGCCATCGACGAGCAGAACAAGCAGGCCGAGAAGGCCGCCAAGCGGGCCGACACGGTGATCCGGACCGTCGTCTACCTCGGCATCCCGGTGACCGTCGACAACTGGAACGACGGTCTGTACAGCGGCGCCATCCCCGAGCTGCGCGGCATCGCCCTTGCCCAGGAACAGCTCAACAGCGAGGCCGCCAAGGACGTGCACCGCAAGGTGTGGCTCCGGGTGCGGGTCCTCGACGCGGGCCCGCGCTTCTCGAACGCCCCGAAGGTGGCCGGGGAGCTCGTACGGGAGATGGCGGAGCGGAAGGGCGATCAGGAGATCATGGGCGTGGTCGGCCTCGGGCAGAGCCGCGCCGACACCATGGCTGCCCGGGACATCCTCGGCGACGCGGGACTGCCCGTGATCGGCACCACGGCGACCGCGCTGGAGATGCAGCAGCACGGCATGTACCGACAGGTGGCGCCCGACAACCGGCGCGAGGCCCGGATCGCCGCGGACCTCGCCCGCCGCGGCAACATCGTGGAGACCTCGGCCGGGACGTGCGCTCCGGCCCGCTCGGCGGTCGTGGTCGCGGACCCCACGGACAGCTACAGCGCCAATCTGAGCGAGCTGTTCATGGCGGAGTTCGCGGGTGCGCGGACGATCCGGTACACCGCGGAGCCCGGCCGGGAGCCCGTTCCGCCCGCGTCGGGCGACCGGGTCGAGTCGGCGAGCACGCTGGCCGAGGTGGCGTTCAGGGTCTGCGAGCGCATCCAGGAGGATCCGCGCACGGTGGTGTACTGGGCGGCACGGCCGACCGAATTCAGCGCGTTCCTGGAGGAGTTCGCCGGTGGCACGGGGTGTGACGGCCGGCTGACGGTCGTCGGAGGCAACGACATCACCAACGCGGTCGTCGACGCGCAGCACCCCAGCGCCCTGCACCCCCGGGTGCGGTTGTACTACGCGGCGCACGCGCTGCCCAGGAGCCATTCGCCCAATGTCATGGGCGACCGCTTCCGCGATCAGTACCGCAAGGCCTACGGCGCGGACGACCTGTGGGGCAACGACGGCCACGCCCCGCTCGCCTGGGACGCGCTGCGGCTGCTGGGCTCCGCCGTCAACTCGGCCCGTCAGGACGCGGGTTCGGCGCCGTTCGGGCTGGGTACGGTGCAGCAGTCCCTGGTGCGGGGCGTCGGCGGCCCGGACGGCAAGCGCGGTGCCACGGGGGTGCTGGCCTTCGACCGCAACGGCAAAGTGCCCGTGAACAAGCGGCTGTTGATGCTGCACGACACCGATTCGGGGCCGGAAGTGGCGCTGGAGTGCGGGTTCCGTGCCAGCCAGGACGAGCGGACGTCCTGGGGGCCGGGCGGCGCGTTCCCCTGCGTGCGGGACGAGTAGGACACCGACGCCGGCCCGTACGCGTACGGGCCGGCGCGCGGTCGGCTCAGCCCTGAGACTCCGGCTTCAGCAGCGCGTCGATACGGGCGGCCGCCACCGCCAGGTGCCGCCGGGCCGAGGCCAGTTGCTCGGGGGTCACGCCGTGGTCGCGGGCCGCGTCGCGGACGTCGTCACGGAAGCGGTCGAGCAGCCGGTCGAGGTCGCGGGCGGGGTCCTTGGAGAGGGAGTCGTCGGCCGAGGCCCACGCGGGCTCCTGTCGGCCGGGCCCGTCCTCCCGCTCCGCCGTGACGTCGGGCGCGACGTCCGGACCGCGGTGCGTCCGGCCCTGGCCGGCGAGGGCACCGAGCTCCCTGGCGAGCGCGTTGACGCCCTCGACCAGGCCCGTCGGCCAGTCGCCGTGCCGCATGTGCTCGCGGACCTGCTCCTCCACGCGCTCCTTGACGCGCCGCACCTCCTCGCGGGTGCGGTCCTGGGCCTGCTGGGCCTGGTGGCGGGCCTGCTGGGCGTCCTGGCGGGCGCGGCGGGCCTCCTCCTTCGCCCGGCGGGCCTGCTCCCGCCACTCCTCCTTGGCGCGCCGGAACTCCTCCTTCGCCCCCGCGAAGTAGTCGGTGGGCTGGCCCTCGGCCGCCCCGGGGGCGGCCGTACGGGCCCGGAGCGCGGCCTCCCGCATCTCGCGCCGCAGATCACCGGCGGCGCCGCGGACGTCCTCACGGATGTCGGCGGCGAGCGCGGAGACGGACTCGCGGATCTCCAGCTCCAGCTCGGCCAGCTCGCCCCGGCGGTCGGCGAGCTCGGCGCGGCCGGCGTCGGTGAGGGAGTAGACCTTGCGGCCGCCCTCGGTGGTGTGGGTGACGAGGCCCTCGGCCTCCAGCTTGGCCAGCCGCGGATAGACCGTGCCGGCGGACGGCGCGTACAGGCCCTGGAAGCGCTCCTCCAACTGCCGGATGACCTCGTAGCCGTGGCGGGGCGCCTCGTCGAGCAGCTTGAGGAGGTACAGGCGCAGTCGGCCGTGGGCGAAGACGGGAGGCATCAGAGGACCTTTCCCTGAGCGGGGACATCGGCGGGGCCGTTGCCCGGGTCCACGGGCCTGCGCAGCAGCGCGACCGAGCCCGAGACGGTGGTGACCTTGAGCTTGCCGTGCCCGGTGCCGAGCCGGCCGGTGATCTTCCGGGCGCCCCACTGGCCGCTGATCCGCAGGTCCTCGAAGGCGCAGGAGACCTTGCCGCTCGCGGTGCCCGCGTCCACCTCCGCGTCGACGGGGTGCGGCAGCCGGACGGCGACCTCGCCGGAGACGCTGGTGATGTCGAGGTCCGGGCACTGGGCGGTGGGGGAGAGGTCGACCACCACGTCACCGCTGACGGATTCGGCCTTGACGGTGCCGCCGGAGCCGTCGACGAGCGTGAGATCGCCGGAGACGGAGTGGAAGCGCAGATCGCCGCCGAGGGACTGGGCCTCCAGGCGCCCGGTGACGGTCTCGGCCCGTACGGCCCCGGTCAGCCCGACGAGCGTGGTGTCGCCGCCCACCCCGCGGATGTCCGTGGGCCCGGAGATCCCGGAGACGACGGCGCTCGCGGTGACGACGCCGACCTCGACCCGGGTGGCGGCGGGGACGGTCAGGGTGACGGTCGCGGAGCGGCTCCACTCCCGGGGGTCGAACCACGTGAGGAAGTTCTGCCACGGCAGGTCCTCGTAGCCGACGGTGAGCGTGCCCTCCTGGAGACTGACGACGAGTGGCCGGCCGTCGATCTCGGACAGCTCCAGCCGGGCGGGGCCGGTGCCGGCGCCGACGACATTGACCGTGCCGCCCACGAGCCGCACGTTCAGGGCCGTGACCGGCTCCTCGAAGGTGAGCGTCCGTGGGGCGTCGAGTGACCAGTGCGACTGGTCCGTTCGGTCTGACCCATCCGGCATCCCGGGCCTCCTCGCAACATATCGCGTCTATTGGCCAACACGATATATCGCGGTTAGCGGAAGTCAAGTGTCACCCGGGTGGCATAGCGTTGACGCATGTCAGCTACCGATCACCGTCCGGCGGCAGGGGTCCTGCTGCTCTGCCGGGCCGAGCCCGACCGCGTCCGCCCCTCCGCCCAGCTCCTCGGCATGTCCCTGCTCCTCGCCCCGGCGGGCGAGGAATGGAGCGCGCTCGTCCCCGGCGCGGACTCCTGGCGGGACGAGGACGAGGAGCTGTCCGTACTGACGGCCGACTGGGCGCAGGCGCTGACCGTCGCCGAATCATGGCCGGTCGTCGGCCTGTGGTGGGACGGCGCGGAAGCGGGCTTCGTGGTGGCGGCGGCCTTCCGCCGCACGGTCTCGCACACCTGGCACGCGGACGGCACACAGCCGCCCGGCGCGGAGGAGGCCATGACGGCCCTGCGCGCCCGGCTCGGCCTCGACCCCGTGCTCGACGGGGCGGCGCTCGACCGGCTCACCGCGCCGGACCCGGACCTCGACGCGCCCGCCCGCGCACTGGGCCTGGTGGCGGTCCTCGCCCGCGCGGGCCTGCACCTCGCGACGGGCCTCGCGCCGGGCACGGACGCCCCCCTGCTGCGCGAGGCGGCCGCGGCGCTGCCCGCCACCGAAACCGTCGAATGGCCGGGCTGGCGGGAGGCCCTGCGGACTGGGCTTGACGAGTCCGAGCGGGGTGCGCTGGGCGCGTGGTCGCGCGGCCCCAAGGCGCGGGTTCGCGGCGCGGCGGAGATAGCGGCGGGTGTCTCGCTGGCCCTCTGCGCCCGCCGCGCCGGGCGCCGGGGCTGGGCGGCGGCGGGCTGGGCGCTGGCGGCGGATGGGGTACTGACCCTGGCCTACGACCGGTGGCGCGAGCGGATGTAGAACCGGGGCTCCGCCCCGCCTCCCGGTTTGTCCCTACAGGTCGTCGTCGTCCTCGTCGTCCAGGCGGGCCAGCCAGGTCGCCAGGCGCTCCACCGGCACCTCGAAGTCCGGGTTGAGGTCGACGAACTCACGCAGGCGCTCAGCCACCCAGCCGAGGGAGACCTCCTCCTCGCCCCGCCGGTTCTCCAGCTCCTCGATGCCGCGGTCCGTGAAGTACAACGTGATCTCCGTCAGTGATGGTCAGGGGTGGGCGGACGGTCCCGCCCAGGATAGGCGGCGTGCACCCGGCACCCTCGGCCAGGACCTCGCTGCGCCGCTACGACCGGGAGGGCCAGGGTGACTCGAACGCCGACTCGGTACGGCCAAGTGCCCTGTCGGCGTAGCCTCGTTGGGGAGGGATGGTGAGGGTTATGTCATCAGGGTTGGCAGACAACATCCGCAAGTTCCGCCGCGCGGCGGGCCTCAGCCAGGAGGGGCTGGCCCACGAGTCGGGCCTCTCCGTCGGCGTCGTACGCAAGATCGAGCAGGGCGGTGACGCACGCGTCGAGACGTTGCACGCGCTGGCGCGTGCGCTCGGCGTGACGACCTCGGCACTGTTCACGACGGAGGCGCCGGAGCCGGTCGTCGGCGATGAGGCGAACCGGCGCTATCTGGTGGAACTGCGGAAGGCGCTGATGCCGCCGGTCGGACTCGGTGGCACGCCTGTCACCGATCTGGGGGCGGCTGCCGAACTGTCCGTCTTGCGACGGGAGATCGCGGATGGCGACGCGCTCTATCAGGCGGACCGGTACGGCTCTGTCGCGAAGAAGCTTCCCGGTCTGCTCCGGGCCAGCGAAGCGTCCGTGGTCGTCGCAGAGGGCAAGCAGCGGCTGCAGGCAAAGATCGTGCGGGCACACGCGCTGCTGCTGGCGGGAAAATACCTCACACAGGTCCGGCAATACGACATGGCGTACTACGCGCTTGTCGAGGGCATCCGGCTCGCCCGTGAGACGGGCCGGACACTCACCACCGCCACAGGCGTGGTCGGCATGTGCTGGCTGTTGCTGCGCCAGGACCGATTCGACGAGAGCGAAGAACTCGCCGGCGTTACCGCAGCAGAGCTGGAACCCCGCATCTCGGATGCCAGTCCGGGCCATCTGGCCGTTTGGGGAGAGCTGTGGCTACGGGTCGCATCGTCAACCGTGCGCAACAACCGCCCTGACGTGGCCAAGGAAGCGCGCAGAATGGCGGGCACCGCTGCCAGCGCGCTCGGTAGGCAATTCTCGAATTTCGGTCAGAGCTGGGGAAACTTCGGCCCCGTGACAACGGAACTGAAGGTTGTCGAGGACCTGTCGATCGCGGGCGACGCGCGAGGGGTGCTACGCCGCGCCGATGAAGGACCGCTGAGTCAGCGGGCCATCGGCGCATATGGCAGCCCAGGAGTGAACGGCTGGTCGCGCCATCGTCTCGACGTGGCCAAAGCACACGTCTCCCTGGGCTCCCACGAGGACGCCCTGGCGGAACTCAAACAGCTCCGGCACACCTCCGGCGAGTGGCTGAAGCACCAGCCCATGGCTCGCTACGTCATGAGCGACCTCCTTGCGTCACGGAAGCGCACCCTGACTCAGGACATGCGTGACATGGCCTCCCACCTGGGCGTCAGCAGCTAACTACTACGTAGCGTGGTAGTTGGCGTCGCGGTCTCCGCGAACTACCACGTTCCGTGGCTGGTCCGGGATTTCTGGCATCCGTACGTTTCCTTCGTGAGCCAGCGAACGGAAGGCGTTGCGTGATGACGTACAGAAACGGTGCCTACGTCGTGGACATCCGCGACAACAGAATCGCCCAGGTCATCGGGGGGACGGACACCCGCGTACGGGTCCGGACGCCCGGCGGCGGCACGGCGTGGGAGGTCCCCGTCACCGCCCTACGGCTCGCGACCCGCGACGAGCGCAATGCCGCCGGGCTGCGCCCGTACCTGAGCGGGTGTCCCGACTGCGCCGCGCTGGAGGACGCCTGGCGCAAGGCATCGGACGTCGAACGGCCCCAGGCGAGCGCCGACGCCCGTGCACACTGGCTCGCCACCCACGCCACCGTCAGGGCGGACGCATGAGGACCATCGGCCGGATCATGAACAACTGTGCCCACGCCGACGGCTGGACCTCCGTCGGCGGCGAGGAGCGCTGCGACGCCTGCGGCACCCGCCGCTTCACCGATTACGGCGCCCTGCTGCCACCCGGCCTCCCGCAGGCCCGCACCCCCTCCGACAAGGCCCGCGCCCGGTCCGACCACTCGGCGGCCCTGCTGATCTCGCGGACGGCCCACCACCTCAGCCGGTGGATGCCGAGACCGGCGGCACTCGGCGTCGCGGCCGCCTGAGCTGCCGGAACGGGACCGGGCCCCCACCGCCGTCGGTCGGCGGTGGGGGCCCGGTGTCCGTTACCCCAGGGGCGGTCGAGGTCAGATGTCGAAGACCTCGGCGACCAGGGCCGCCTGCTCCGCCTGGTGGCGCTTGGCCGAGCCGACCGCCGGGGAGGAGGAGTGCGAGCGGGAGACCCGCCGCAGTCGCTCCCGGGCCGGGATGTCGGCGCCGACAGCCAGGTCCAGGTGGTCGATCAGGTTGAGCGCGATGAACGGCCAGGCACCCTGGTTCGCCGGCTCCTCCTGGGCCCACACGAACTTCTCGGCGCCCGAGTACTTGGCGATCTCCGCCTGGAGCTCGGCACCCGCGAGCGGGTACAGCCGCTCGATGCGGATGATGGCCGTGTCGTTCGCACCGCGCTTGGTCCGCTCGGCGACGAGGTCGTAGTAGACCTTGCCGGAGCAGAAGACGACCTTGCGCACGTCGTCGGTGGCGACCGTGTCGTCACCGATGACCGGGCGGAAGCTGCCGCTGGTGAACTCGTCCGCCGACGACGCCGCGGCCTTCAGACGCAGCATCGACTTCGGGGTGAAGACGATGAGCGGCTTGTGGTGCGGGTTGTGGACCTGCCAGCGCAGCAGGTGGAAGTAGTTCGACGGCAGGGTCGGCATCGCGACCGTCATGTTGTTCTGCGCGCAGAGCTGGAGGAAGCGCTCGACACGGGCCGAGGAGTGGTCCGGGCCCTGGCCCTCGTAGCCGTGCGGCAGCAGCAGCGTGACGCCGGAGGTCTGGCCCCACTTCTGCTCGGAGGAGGAGATGAACTCGTCGACGATGCTCTGGGCGCCGTTGACGAAGTCACCGAACTGGGCCTCCCACAGCACCAGGGACTCCGGGCGGGCCAGCGAGTAGCCGTACTCGAAGCCCATCGCCGCGTACTCGCTGAGCAGCGAGTCGTAGACGTTGTACCGGGCCTGGTCCTCGGAGAGGTACATCAGCGGGGTGTAGTCCTCGCCGGTCTCCCGGTCGACGAGCACCGCGTGACGCTGGCCGAACGTGCCGCGGCGGGAGTCCTGGCCGGCGAGCCGGACCGGGGTGCCCTCCATCAGCAGCGAGCCGAAGGCGAGGGTCTCGCCCATGGCCCAGTCGATCGTGCCGTCCTCGACGCTGGCCGCGCGGCGCTGCAGCTGGGGCAGCAGCCGCGGGTGCACGGTGACGTGCTCGGGCAGGTTGACCTGCGACTCGGCGATCCGCTTGACGACCTCCTGGGAGATCGCGGTGTTCACCGGGACCGGGAACTCGGCCTGCGCGGTCGGGACCTCGGCGGCGGTCGGCGCGGACGTCGCCTCGCGGACCTCGGTGAAGACCTTCTCCAGCTGACCCTGGTAGTCCTGCAGGGCCTGCTCGGCCTCTTCCAGGGTGATGTCGCCGCGACCGATGAGGGACTCGGTGTAGAGCTTGCGCACCGAGCGCTTCTTGTCGATCAGGTCGTACATCAGCGGCTGGGTGAACGAGGGGTTGTCGGCCTCGTTGTGACCCCGGCGGCGGTAGCAGATCAGATCGATGACGACGTCCTTGTTGAACGCCTGGCGGAACTCGAAGGCGAGCCGCGCGACGCGGACCACGGCCTCCGGGTCGTCACCGTTCACATGGAAGATCGGCGCTTCGATCATCCGGGCGACGTCGGTGCAGTACATCGACGAGCGCGAGGACTCCGGGGCGGCGGTGAAGCCGACCTGGTTGTTGATCACGATGTGCACGGTGCCGCCGGTGCGGTAGCCGCGCAGCTGCGACATGTTGAGCGTCTCGGCCACGACGCCCTGGCCCGCGAAGGCCGCGTCGCCGTGCAGCTGGACGGGCAGGACCGTGAAGTCCGTGCCGCCCTTGTTGATGACGTCCTGCTTGGCGCGGGCGATGCCCTCGACGACCGGGTCGACGGTCTCCAGGTGGGACGGGTTGGCGGCCAGCGAGACCTGGATCTGCTCGCCGTCGAGACCGGTGAAGGTGCCCTCGGCGCCCAGGTGGTACTTCACGTCGCCGGAGCCGTGCATCGACTTCGGGTCGAGGTTGCCCTCGAACTCGCGGAAGATCTGCGCGTACGACTTGCCGACGATGTTGGCCAGCACGTTCAGCCGGCCGCGGTGGGCCATGCCGATGACGACCTCGTCCAGGCGCGACTCGGCGGCCGAGTCGAGCACGGCGTCGAGCAGCGGGATGACGGACTCGCCGCCCTCCAGCGAGAAGCGCTTCTGGCCGACGTACTTCGTCTGCAGGAAGGTCTCGAAGGCCTCCGCCGCGTTCAGCCGGCGCAGGATGCGCAGCTGCTCCTCGCGCTCGGGCTTGGAGTGGCCGCGCTCGACACGGTCCTGGATCCACTTGCGCTGCTTGGGGTCCTGGATGTGCATGAACTCGATGCCGGTGGTGCGGCAGTACGAGTCGCGCAGCACGCCGAGGATGTCGCGCAGCTTCATCATCGCCTTGCCGGCGAAGCCGCCGACCGCGAACTCGCGCTCCAGGTCCCACAGGGTGAGGCCGTGCTCGGTGATGTCGAGGTCGGGGTGCTTGCGCTGGCGGTACTCCAGCGGGTCGGTGTCGGCCATGACGTGGCCGCGGACCCGGTAGGAGTGGATCAGCTCGAAGACCCGGGCGGCCTTGGTGACGTCGTCGTCGTGGGAGACGTCGATGTCACGCAGCCAGCGGACCGGCTCGTAGGGGATCCGCAGCGCCTCGAAGATCTCGTCGTAGAAGTCACCCTCGCCGAGCAGCAGCTGGCTCATGACGCGCAGGAACTCGCCGGAGGCGGCGCCCTGGATCACGCGGTGGTCGTACGTCGAGGTCAGGGTCATGACCTTGGAGATGCCCAGCTTGTTCAGGGCGTCCTGGGAGGTGCCCTGGAACTCGGCGGGGTAGTCCATCGCGCCGACGCCGAGGATGAGGCCCTGGCCGGGCATCAGACGCGGCACGGAGTGCACGGTGCCGATGCCGCCGGGGTTCGTCAGCGAGGCGGTGACCCCGGTGAAGTCGTCCATCGTCAGCTTGCCGACACGGGCCCGGCGGACGATGTCCTCGTAGGCCTGCCAGAACTCGAAGAAGTTGAGCGTCTCGGCCTTCTTGATGGCCGCGACGACCAGCTGGCGGTCGCCGTTCGGCTTCACCAGGTCGATGGCGAGGCCGAGGTTGACGTGCGCCGGCTTGACCAGCGTCGGCTTGCCGTCCTTCTCCGCGAAGGAGTAGTTCATCGACGGCATGGCCTTGAGGGCCTGCACCATCGCGAAGCCGATGAGGTGGGTGAAGGAGACCTTCCCGCCCCGGGCGCGCTTGAGGTGGTTGTTGATGACGATGCGGTTGTCGAACAGCAGCTTCACCGGGACGGCGCGGACGGACGTGGCCGTCGGCAGCTCCAGCGAGGCGTTCATGTTCTTGGCGACCGCGGCGGACGGACCGCGCAGCGTCACGAACTCGGGACCCTGCGGGGCCTCGGCCGCGGGGGCCTCGGACGCAGGAGCCTTCGCAGGCGCCGCCTTGGCGGGAGCCTGCGCGGCGGGCTTCGCCGCGGCCGGCTGGGCAGCCGGTGCCGGAGCGGCCTGGGCGGGCTTGGCGGCCTGCGGAGCAGGCGCGGCAGGCGCTGCCGGGGCAGCGGCGGCGGGCTTGCCCTGCGGGGCAGCCGGCGCGGCGGGCGCGGCACCCGGGGGGGCGGGCGGGGCGGCGGCTGCCGACCCCGTGTCCTTCCCGGGCTTGTAGTCGGCGAAGAAGTCCCACCAGGCTCGGTCGACCGAGTTCGGGTCCTGGAGGTACTGCTGGTAGATCTCGTCGACGAGCCACTCATTGGGACCGAAGACGTCGGCAGGGCTCTTGCCCTGCCCGTCTTGGTCGGTCGAGACGCTCGAGGTGTTGGGGGACTGTGGCGACACGGCGGCAACCGCCCTCTTCCGCTTCACAAGGTGATGGACAGCGGGAATAAAGGCTACGCCTGTCAGGGCACTCTATGCAGGCCACCCCGGCCAGTCGTCGCCTAAGTCACATTCATCGACGGGTTTCGGGGCATGACATGGCGGGAAGCAGACGGGGTTCCGCTTCTCCCGCTGGCTTCCAGGTTCGCCGAGTCCTGCCCACATTCCGCTGAATGTGTGCTTCCACCACCGACCCTACGTCAAGTCGCTTCTCAAGGTCCGCCCGGAAGAGTGACCCGGATGCGGCAACCGCGTGGTGATTCGGCCACGCCGATGCTGCCGCCGTGCAGATCGACCGCCCAGCGGGCGATGGCCAGGCCCAGGCCCGTACCCCCGTCGCTGTCCGGACCCTGCTGGCCGGAGCTGCCCCGGTTGAAGCGCTCGAAGACCCGGTGCCGCTCGGACTCGGGGATGCCCGGACCCTCGTCCACGACCTCCAGGTCCAGCGACTGCGGCCCCTCGCCCCGGCGGGCGCGGACCGTGACCCGGCCGTGCCGGGGGCTGTGCTTGACGGCGTTGTCGACCAGATTGGCCACCACCTGGTGCAGCCGCTCGGCGTCCGCGTGCGCGGTCAGCTCCGGCGGCTGGACGTCCAGATGCAGATGCACGTCCTTGCGGGCGCGCGGTGAGGTGCCGGCCGCCATGCTGGCCTCCTTCAGCACCCCCGCCAGATACGGCCAGACCTCGAAGCGCCGCGCGTGCAGCGGCACCACGCCGTTGTCCAGCCGGGACAGGTCCAGCAGCTGCTCCACCAGCCGCCCCAGCCGCTCCGTCTGGCGCAGCGCGGTGCGCATCGTCTCCGGATCGGCGGCCGAGACGCCGTCCACCACGTTCTCCAGCACCGCCCGCAGCCCCGCGATCGGGGTGCGCAGCTCGTGCGAGACGTTGGCGACCAGCTCCTTGCGGTGGGTGTCGACCGCCTCCAGGTCGGCCGCCATCCGGTTGAAGGCCTTGGCCAGGTCCCCGAACTCGTCACGCCGCCCGCCGCCGACCCGCCGGGTGTAGTCACCGTGCGCCATCGACCGGGTGACCTCGGTCATCTCGTCCAGCGGCGCGGTCAGCCCGTGCGCCACGAACTGGGTTATCAGCAGCGAGGCGATGATCGAGAAGATCGTGATGACCCGCAGCTCGGTGGCCGAGTGGATCGCGACGAAGACCAGGAAGGTCGTGATGACCACCGAGCCGATGACGAGCGCGCCCAGCGCCGCCTTCACCGACCGGTAGGGGTCCAGCGGGCGCAACGCCGCCCAGACGCGGCTCCACAGGCCCGGCCGACGGCCGTCGCCGACTCGGGGGCCGGTCATGCCGCCGGGGTCTCCAGCGCGTACCCGACGCCGTGGACGGTGCGGATCCGCTCCGCCCCGATCTTCCGGCGCAGCGCCTTGATGTGACTGTCCACGGTCCGGGTGCCGGAGGCGTCGGCCCAGTCCCACACCTCGGCGAGCAGCTGCTCGCGGGAGAGGACCGCGCGCGGGGTGTTGGCCAGACAGACCAGCAGGTCGAACTCGGTGGGCGTCAGATGCACGTCCGTGCCCCGTACGCGCACTCTTCGCTGCGCGTGGTCGATCTCCAGCTCGCCCAGGCGCAGGATGCCGCTGCGCGGGGTGTGCGCGGCGAGCGCGGCCCGCTCCACCCGCCGCAGCAGGACGTGCACCCGCGCCGCCAGCTCGCGCATCGAGAACGGCTTGGTCATGTAGTCGTCGGCGCCCACGCCCAGCCCGACCAGCATGTCGGTCTCGTCGTCCCGGGCCGTGAGCATCAGTACCGGTACCGGACGCTGTGCCTGCACCCGGCGGCAGACCTCCAGGCCGTCGAAGCCCGGCAGCATCACGTCCAGCACCAGCAGATCCGGCTGCCAGGCCTCGGCGGCGTCGACCGCCGCCGGGCCGTCGCCGGCGGTCCGTACCTGAAATCCCTCGGCCCGCAGCCGGGCCGCGATCGCGTCGACGATCGTCCGGTCGTCCTCGACGACCAGGACCCGCCGCTGTGCCCCGGCGGAGGCTGTGGTGCCGCTCGGGCCGATGTGTGTGTGCTCCATGCGCCCCGCCCCTAGCGTCTTCCTGTGCCTCGTTGCGACTGTGGCAAGCAGGGTACGGGCAGGTGACGGCGGACGGCTACGCGGCCTTGACCGCGAGGTGAACGACGTCGGGGACGCCCCGGGCAACGGTGATCTCTTCGGTTCTAACCCCGGCGAACCCGGCATTCCGGAGGGCGTTCTCGAACTCCGCGGAGGGCTGCGCGGACCAGACGGCGAGCACCCCGCCGGGTGTCAGCCGCGCCCGGCAGGCCGCGAGACCGGTGGGGGAGTAGAGACCGCCGTTGTCCTCCGTGACGGTCCAGCCGGGGCCGTTGTCGATGTCGAGACACAGCGCGTCGTAGGTCGCGTCGGCGGTGCGGAGGTGAGCGACGAGGTCGGTGTGGAGGAGCTCCGTACGCGGGTCGGCGAGGGCGTCGGCGGAGATCGCGGCGAGCGGGCCGGTGCGGTGCCAGTCGATCACCGCGCCCTCCCGCTCGACGACCGTGACGCGCCCCCAGCGCGGCTCCGCGGCCGCGTGCGCGAGCGAGAAGCCCACCCCGAGCCCGCCGATCAGGACGGCCGGGTCCGGGCGCCCGGCGGGCAGGGCGGCGAGCGCGGCGTCGACCAGCAGCCGCTCGGAACGGCCGTCGGAGGTGTCCATCAGGAAGCAGCCGTTGGCGATGATCTCGTAGACCGCGCCGGTCGCCCCGCCACCGCCGCCGCGCCGTCTGAGCACCACCTCGCCGTACGGTCCCTCACGGCGCTCGACGGTGACGGGCGCGGTCTCGCTGTCGTGGTCGTACCGGACGTACGGGACGGTCATGCGGGCCTCCGGGAGGGCGGTGATGCTCGGCGGACGCAGTGCGCGGTTATTCGGTTGACAGGGGTGACAGGGGTCACTGCCGGAGGTGATCCGGCAGGCCACGGCGCACCTTAGTGTTCATGGGGCGACCGATGCGCGGCCTTTTCCGAGGGGCCTGCCGCACGGCCGCCGCGCATACCCAGGAGAGCCCGGTGGAAAGGGGCCCGGCCGAGTGACCGTGGTGGATCCCGCCGATGATTCGGCCCCCGGCGCGCGGACCGCGAGCGGCGGGGCACGTTCCCGGCAGCCGTCCCGCCTCCGCCGCCTCGCACGGCTGCTGCCCACCCCCGTCGGCACGCCGTTCACGTTCGGCTACGGCGTGATCCTGCTCAGCACCGCCCTCTACACCGACTTCGGTGACCAGGCGACGGTCGACCGGCTGCTCCGCGAGTCCAGCACCGACGCGGCGCACCTCGCCGAGCAGCCACTGTTCGTCCTCGTGGCCAGCGCCCTGTGGATCGCGGGCGGGATCTATTCGTTCTACGGCGTGGCCTTCCTGCTCGTCGTCACCGCGCTGGAGCGGCGGGTCGGCGGGGCGCGTGCCGCCGGGGTCTTCCTGCTCGGCCATGTGCTGGCCACGCTCGCGACCGAGCTTCCGGTGGCGGGCGCCGTCGCCATGGGCCGGCTGCCCGCGGCCTCGATGCACCGCCTGGACTACGGCATCAGCTTCGGGCTGATGGCGTGCGTCGGCGCGCTGTCCGGGCTGCTGCGGCCCCGGTGGAAGTGGCCCCTGCTCGGTGCGGCGGGCGCGATGTGCGCCCAGGACCTGATCGAACTCGTCGACCCCCTCGCGAGCTGGGGTCACCCCATCGCCCTGCTGACCGGGCTGGCCTGTGTGCCCCTGGTCCGCGACGCGGCCGGGCGCAAGAGCGCCGGTGCCGGTCAGGGTGCCGGCCCGGGCGCCGCGCTCTCAGCGGACCGCGCCGTCCCACTGCCACTGTTCCCGCCGTGGCTGCCCCGGCAGTACGCCCCGGCCCGTGCACCACAGGAGGGTGCGGCCGGGGGCATGGCCTTCCGGGGCGTCGGGGAAGAGCCGTCCTATGGCGGGCGCGCAGAGGCCGTCGGGCGGGCTCCAGTCCAGCCCGAGGCCGCGCGCCACGTCATGGGTGTGGACGACGGTCTCCACCACGCCCATCGCGGCGAAGCCGGGCCCGTCGGAGTGGCCCCACGGGTGCCAGGCGCGGTCCCCCGCCCCCGCACCCCGGACGGTGCCGGCGAGCAGCGACGCCGCGATGCGGATGCCCTCCAGACGGGCTGAGACCGGGGCCTTCGGGTCCAGCGAGGCGAAGAGCGCGATGTAGCGGTCGGCCGGCTTCGCGGTGAGCAGCCCCGCGTAGCCGACGAGGCCGAGCGCCAGGTGGTCGAGCGTCGCGTGACAGGACCAGTCCAGGCCCCCGGCGGGCACGGACCAGTCCTTCGCCGCGGCCCCCTCCAGGACGGCGGTGCACTCCTCGGCCGCCGCGACGACAAGAGAGGCCCACGCCGCGGTGGACTCCGGTGCGCTCATGCCCGGCCCCCCTCGCGGACGACCTCGACCAGCCGCGCGTAGCTGTCGCCGCCGTGGCCCGCGGCGACCGCACGGGCGACGAACGCCTTCAGCAGCAGCGGCAGCCCGACGTCCAGGCCGGCCGCCTCGCTCGCGTGCACGAGGTGGTCCATCGACGCGAGGTGGATGTCCAAGGTGGCGTCGTCGCCCGGGTAGTGACCGGCGTCGATCTGGGGCGCGTAGGTGCTCATGAACCCGGTGACGGCGGTCAGCCAGCGGATCGCCACCGGCGTGAAGTCCCCCGCCGGCACCCCCTCGGAGCCGGTCAGCGCGGCGCCGTGCAGCCAGCCGCTGAGCGCCGACCACATCAGGCCGAGCAGAGCCGTGTCGTAGAGCGAGGCGAGGCCCGGGTCCGCGCCGAGGTCCAGGGGGTCGCCCAGGCTCGCCAGCGTGGCCCGGTGCGCGGCGAACGCGGTCGGCGAGCCGCTGTAGAGCAGCATGAACTCCGCGCTCCCGATGCCCGGCGGGGTCGTCATGATCGCCCCGTCGAGATAGCCGACGCCGTGCTCCGCCGCCCACGCGGCACCGGCCCTGGCCTGCTCGGGCGTGCCGGAGGTGAGGTTGACGAGGGTGCGGCCGGCGAGGTCGCCCACGACGGGGTCGAGGACGGCGTGGACGTCGTCGTAGGTCGTCACGCAGATCACGACCAGCTCGCTCGCGGTGACCGCGTCGCGTACCGACTCCGCGCGGACGGCCCCCCGTGCGACGAGGGCGTCGGCCCTGGCGGCCGAGCGGTTCCAGACGGTGGTCGGGTGACCGGCCTTCAGGAAGGCGTCGGCCAGCGCCGTGCCCATCGAACCCAGGCCGAGAACGGTCACACTCATGTGTTGCTCCCCGTGTGTCGCAGAAGTCGATCAAGTGGGACCACGCTCGCACCGCCCGCCGGACCCCGACAGTGGCAGAACTGACGGCTGTCGAAAAATTCCTGCCATACGCTGCCGGTCATGAGCGCTGGTTCCGTGGCCGTGGCCGTGATCGACGACGATGTCCCCTTCTGGGACCTGTACGAACTGGGGGTCGTCTGCACGGTCTTCGGCATCCCGCACCACGACCTGGCCGACCCCTGGTACGACCTGCGGCTCTGCTCGGCCGGCGGTGACTCGGCCCAGGCCGCGACCGGCGCGGGCGGCTTCGCGCTGCGCACCCCGCACGGGCTGGACGCCCTGGCCGGCGCGGACACCGTGATCGTCCCCTCGGTGCCGGAAGCCTGCGTCGACGGCGATCGCGAGCTCCCCGCGGAACTCCTCACCGCGCTGCGCCGGGCCGCCGACGGCGGCGCCCGCATGGTGTCCCTGTGCGCCGGCGCCTTCGCGCTCGCCGCCGCCGGGATCCTCGACGGCCGCCGCGCCACCGCCCACTGGCTGCACACCGAGGAGCTGGCGCGGCGGTACCCCGAGGTCGACGTCGACGACTCGGTCCTCTACGTGGACGACGGCGACGTCCTCACCAGCGCCGGGGTCACCGCCGGGCTCGACCTGTGCCTGCACCTGGTCCGCCGCGACCTCGGCGCGCACGTCGCCAACCAACTGGCCCGCCGTCTGGTCGTCCCCGCGCACCGGCCCGGCGGCCAGGCGCAGTACGTCGACCTCTCCGTCCCCGCCGCCGACGACGAGGGCCTCGCGCCCGTACTCCAGTGGGCCACCGGCCACCTGGACCGGCCGCTGACCGTCGACGACCTGGCCCGGCGCGCCGGGATGAGCCCCCGGACCTTCTTCCGCCGTCTCCAGGCCGCCACCGGCACCACCCCGCTGCAATGGCTGCTCACCCAGCGGCTCGCCCGGGCCCAGTCGCTGCTGGAGTCGACCGGGCTGCCGGTCGAGCGGATCAGCGAGCTGAGCGGGCTGGGCACCGGGGCCAATCTGCGCCGCCACTTCACCCTGCACTTCGGCATCACGCCGACGGACTACCGGCGGGCCTTCCCGGCGGCGGGGTGACCCCCTGCCACGTGATCGCTGAGAGCGAACAGAAACCCAGGACGCTCGGGGAACACCATCGGCATCAGAAGCATTGAGTCGGTATAACTCAACTTGCCTGCCGAAGGGGAGATCATGGCTTCGACGTCCACACCGCTCACCCTGCCCGTGCTGCCGCTCGACGACGAGGTGGTGCTGCCCGGCATGGTGGTGCCGCTCGATCTGACCGATACCGAGGTACGGGCCGCGGTGGAGGCCGCCCAGGCCGCCGCCACCGGCGACAACAAGCCGAGGGTGCTGCTTGTGCCCCGCGTCGAGGGGACGTACGCGGGCGTCGGCACGCTCGGCACCGTCGAGCAGGTCGGCCGGCTCTCCGACGGCGACCCCGGCGCGCTCATCCGCGGTGTCCGCCGCGTCCGCGTCGGGGCCGGCACGACCGGCCCCGGGGCCGCCCTGTGGATCGAGGGCACCCAGATCGAGGAGATCACCCCCGATCCGCTGCCCGGCGCGGTCACCGAGCTGATGAAGGAGTACAAGGCGCTGGCCACCAGCTGGCTCCGCAAGCGCGGCGCCTGGCAGGTCGTGGACCGCGTCCAGCAGATCGACGACGTCGCCCAGCTCGCCGACAACTCCGGCTACTCCCCCTTCCTCACCGTCGCCCAGCGCGTCGAGCTGCTGGAGACCGCCGATCCGGTGGCCCGGCTGAAGCTCGCCGTGAAGTGGCTCGGCGACCACCTCGCCGAGCAGGACGTCGCCGAGTCCATCGCCAAGGACGTCCAGGAGGGCGTCGACAAGCAGCAGCGCGAGTTCCTGCTCCGTCGTCAGCTGGAAGCCGTCCGCAAGGAGCTGGCCGAGCTCAACGGCGACCCGGAGAACGAGTCCGACGACTACCGCGACCGCGTCGAGGCCGCCGACCTGCCGGACAAGGTCCGCGAGGCGGCCCTCAAGGAGGTCGACAAGCTGGAGCGCTCCTCCGACCAGAGCCCCGAGGGCAGCTGGATCCGCACCTGGCTCGACACGGTGCTGGAACTGCCGTGGAACGAGCGCACGGAGGACGCCTACGACATCGCCGGCGCCAAGGCCGTGCTCGACGCGGACCACGCGGGCCTCGCGGACGTGAAGGAGCGGATCACCGAATACCTGGCGGTGCGCAAGCGCCGCGCCGACAGGGGGCTGGGCGTCGTCGGCGGGCGGCGCGGGGGCGCGGTGCTGGCGCTCGTCGGCCCGCCGGGGGTCGGAAAGACCTCACTGGGCGAATCGGTCGCCCGGGCCATGGGCCGTAAGTTCGTGCGCGTCGCGCTCGGTGGCGTACGCGACGAGGCGGAGATCCGCGGCCACCGCCGCACCTACGTGGGCGCGCTGCCCGGCCGGATCGTGCGGGCGGTCAAGGAGGCCGGTTCGATGAACCCGGTCGTGCTGCTCGACGAGATCGACAAGGTCGGCTCCGACTACCGCGGCGACCCGGCGGCGGCCCTCCTGGAGGTCCTCGACCCGGCGCAGAACCACACCTTCCGGGACCACTACCTGGAGGTCGAGCTGGACCTGTCGGACGTGGTGTTCCTGGCGACGGCGAACGTCCTGGAGGCGATCCCCGAGGCGCTGCTCGACCGCATGGAACTGGTCCGGCTCGACGGCTACACCGAGGACGAGAAGGTCACCATCGCCCGTGACCACCTGCTGCCCCGGCAGCTGGAGCGCGCGGGCCTGGAGCCGGGCGAGGTCGGGCTGGCGGACGACGCCCTGCGCAAGCTCGCGGGCGAGTACACCCGCGAGGCGGGCGTGCGCACCCTGGAGCGCTCGATCGCCCGGCTGCTGCGCAAGGTCGCGGCCCAGCACGCGCTGGGCGAGCGGGAACTGCCGCTGACCCTGGGCGCGGACGATCTGCGTGCCCTGATCGGCCGCCCGCACCACACGCCCGAGTCCGCCCAGGACCCGGCCGAACGCCGCACGTCCGTACCCGGTGTGGCGACGGGCCTGGCGGTGACCGGCGCGGGCGGCGACGTGCTGTTCGTCGAGGCGTCCCTGGCCGATCCCGAAACGGGCGCGGCGGGCCTGACCCTGACCGGTCAGCTGGGCGACGTGATGAAGGAGTCCGCGCAGATCGCCCTGTCCTTCCTCCGCTCCCACGGCGCCGAACTGGAACTGCCCGTCGGCGACTTCAAGGAGCGCGGCGTCCACCTCCACGTCCCCGCGGGCGCGGTCCCCAAGGACGGCCCGAGCGCGGGCATCACGATGACGACGGCCCTGGCCTCCCTGCTCTCCGGCCGCCGGGTCCGCCCGGACGTCGCCATGACGGGCGAGGTCTCGCTGACGGGCCGCGTCCTGCCCATCGGCGGCGTCAAGCAGAAGCTGCTGGCCGCGCACCGGGCGGGGGTGACCACGGTGATCATCCCGAAGCGGAACGAAGCCGACCTGGACGACGTCCCGGCGGAGGTCCTCGCCAAACTCGACGTCCACCCGGTCTCGGACGTCCGCCAGGTCCTGGAGCTGGCCCTCGAGCCGGCGACGTCGGCCTCGGCCTCGAAGCCGGCACCGGAGATCGTGGCCGCGGCGTAGGGGTGCGGGGGCCGGGCCGGGGCCCGGGCGTGTCCGGCCCCCCGTGCGTATCGTTGTACCGCGCGGCTGCTGAAACCAGTGGCAGCGGGGAGGAGCGCCACGGTGACCATCGCACTGACCGACAGGACCGAGATGGCCGACAACGGCGAGCCGAGTTCGGACGAGATGTTCGAGCTTCTCTGCGGGATCGTCCCCGAGGGCTACAAGGGCGAGATCGTCGGGGGAGCTGTCCACATGGCGCCGCAAAGGGGAACGCACTGGGAAATCATCGGGGATGCGTTCCTGCAGCTGAAACAGCACTTCGGGCGCCGGAGCAGGATCATGTCCGACGTCCGCCTCGACCTCCCGGGTGAAGGCAATGCCTTCGCCCCGGACCTCTTCAAGCTGTCGGACGACGCCGAACAGGACGGGAAGGGCCGATGGCGCTACCAGGACGTCGAGTTCGTCCTTGAGGTGATCTCGCGGGGGACCGCTGGTAACGACTACGGCACCAAGATGGCCGCCTACGCCGTCGGCGGGATTCCGGTGTACGTGATCGCCGACCCGTACACCCGCCTGTGCCACGTGCACACATTGCCGAAGGACGGCGAGTACCGAGGCAGCCTGACCCTCGACTTCGGCGACCCGATCGACCTCACCGACACCGTCCTCGGACTGACGATCACCACGGACGCGTTCCCCCGGGACTGAGGCCGGCGTGTGCCGGCCCCGCCGCGGACTACCAGTGCGCCGGACGGTTCAGCGCCGGCGGCAGCTTCGTCGTGGGGGAGCCCTTCGCCGCGTTGAGCTGGGCCTGGGTGAGGAAGAGGCTACCGGTCAGGTCCGCGCCGGACAGGTCGGCGTCGCGGAAGTCCGCGCCGATCAGGTCGGCCGACCGCAGGTCGGCCTTCTTGAGGTCGGCCGCGATGAGGAGGGCGCCCCGGAGGGTGGCGCCCCGCAGATTGGCGCCGCCCAGCCTGGCGCCGATGAGGTCGGCCCCCCGGTGGTTCTTCTTACGGCCGGGGACGTCGGCCCGTACGAGCTCGCTGGCGCGCAGCAGCAGGGTGTTCACGCCGTGCCGGACCTCCGCCACGTCCACCTTCACCAGCTCCTCCGCGCTGCCGCGCGTGAGGCGGTCGGTGTCGTTCAGGGCGCGGCGGAGGTCGCCGTGCAGGGAGCGGGCGGCCGGCATCGACAGGGCCTCCGTCAGGTACCACAGCAACTCGTGGAGCTGCCGCATGACGGGGAACACGTCGAACATCTGCCGGGCCGATTCAGGGGCCTCCCGCCAGTTCCGGCCGAGGAAGGTGACCTGGGAGACCTTCTGGCCCGCGCCGAAGCAGTCGAAGACGGTGCAGCCGGAGAAGCCCCTCTCCCGCAGCCGGGTGTGGATGCCGCAGGTGAAGTCCGTCTTGAGGTTCGAGCACGGCTTGCCCGCGTCCTTGTTCACCGCGAAGTCCGCCGAGGCCGCGAAGGGCAGCGCGACACAGCACAGCCCGAAGCAGCTTCCGCAGTCCGCCTGCAGATCGGCGCGGTCCGGGGCGGGGGAGGGGGCGTCCTGCTTCGGCAAGGTCTCTGTTCTCCACTGACGACATGAGCACGGCGACTTTCCGCCAGGCTCTGGGTACGGCCCCTATTGTCCCCCAGGTGCGCAGGGCGTGTCTTGTGGATCTTGCCGGGCTCGCGTGCCCCGGCACGCACACTCGCCGCGTTGTCGTCAGTCGCCAATGCTCCGCAGTGGCTCCCTCCTCCGCCTTGCGATCGCACGCACCGGACCCCGCTCCCTGATCCGGCCTGATCCACAAGACACGCCCTACCCCTCCGCCGAGGCGGCGGCCGGGGCCGGGACCAGACCGTCCGCCACCAGGCCCGCGAACACCGCCCGCCCCAGCGTCTGCACCGCGGACTGCGGGCGGACCATCACGGTGAACTCCTTGATCCGGCCCTCCTCGTTGAACTGCAGCATGTCGATGCCGTGGATCTCCTTCCCCTCCACCGTGGCCCGGAAGAGCAGGATCTCCGACGCGGCCTCGTCGCCGTCCGTGCTGGTCTCGGCCGTGCCCTCGAACCCTCCGATGTAGCGGAAGTCCTCGAACGTGCGCAGCAGCACGCCGAGCAGGCCCAGCACCATGGGCCGGCCCTCGAAGGGGGTGAACTTCACCGGGCTGTAGAAGCGGACGTCCTCGGTGAACAGGCCCTCCATCCCCGCGAGATCACGCTTCTCCACGGCGGTACGGAAACGTTCGGCGATCGGCATGACTGCTCCTTCTCCCACGCACGGGATACTCAAGGATCTGACTAGTCACTTTCTTGAGTAGATATCCTGCGGTCCCGGGCCGCGAAGGGGAAGGGGTCGAGCCGATGGCTTTGCGACATGCCGTGCTGGCGGCGCTGTTGGACGGCGAGCGCAGCGGATACCAGCTGGCCAAGGCGTTCGACGTCGGCGTCGCGAACTTCTGGCACGCGCTGCCCCAGCAGCTCTACGCCGAGCTGGCCAGGCTGGAGCAGGAAGGGCTGGTCGCGGGCCGGGAGGTGGTCCAGGAGACCCGGCCCAACAAGCGGCTGTTCCACGTCACCGACGTCGGCGCCGCCGAGCTGGAGCGGTTCGCGGGCGCCGCGTCGAAGCCCTCCTTCATCCGTGACGACCTGCTCGTCAAGGTCCGGGCCGCCGACCGCGTCGGCACCACGGCGGTGATCGCCCAGCTGGAGGAGCGGGCGGCCGTCGCCACGGCCAAGACCGAGCTCTTCGGCGAGCTGCTGCGGCAGATGCGCGGCGAGGTGGACGAGGAGGAATTCCTCCTCCGCGGCGAGCGGATCGGCCCGTATCTGACGTGTCTGCGCGGTCTCGCCTTCGAGCGGGAGAACCGCGACTGGTGCCTGCGGGTCGCCGGCGTCCTGCGGGAGCGGCGGACGGTGGCCGCCGAGCGGTGAGCGAGGTCTGGCCGGGTCGCCTCTTGCCCTCGCCCTACCCGCCGGTAATGATCTTCGGAGGGTCCGGCACCGGCGGCGGGCCGGGCGGGACGGAGCTCTCATGGCGGAACCCAGCAGGCGCGGCTTTCTCACCTACCTCGTCGCGGCGCCCACCCTCGCCGTGGCCACCGGCCTCGGCACGGCGGGAGCGGCCGGCGCCGCCCCGGCCGTCGCCGACGCCGCGGCCGGCGCCCCCGTGCCCAGCCTGCCCGCGACCGCGGACCTCGTCGATCTCGGGGACATCCTGATCCTCGCCGGCGCCCCCACCGCCCACATGCTGGTGCTGACCGTCGGCGAGGACGGCCGGGTCTCCTTCCGGCTGCCGCGCGAAGAGGTCGGGCAGGGACTGACGACGGCCGTGGCGATGCTGGTGGCCGAGGAACTGGACATGGCCGTCGACCGGATCGACATCCGACTGGAGGACGCGCGGCCGGAGTTGCTCTTCGGCCAGTTCACCGGGAGCTCCAACTCCATCCGCTCGCTGTACGGCCCGGTCCGGCACACCGCCGCCGCGGCCCGGGCCCGGCTGGTGCGGGCGGCCGCCGCCCGGTGGGGCATCCCGGCGGGCGGGCTGCGCACCCGGGGCGGCGCCGTCGTGGCGCCGGACGGGCGCAGCGCCCCGTACGGGTCCCTCGCGGTCGAGGCCGCCGCGCGTGACCTCGGCGCGGTCACCGCCGCACCCAAACCGGAGTCCGCGCACACCCTCGTCGGCACCCCCACCTCCCGCATCGACGCCCGGGCCATGGTCACCGGCAAGCAGCGGTACACCCTGGACCTCGACGTCCCCGGCGCCAAACCCTGCATGGTGCGCAGACCGCCCACCCTGGGCGGCACCGTGCGGTCCGTGCGGAACGAGGCCGCCGTGCGGGCCATGCCCGGAGTCCTCGACGTCGTCACCATCCCCACCGGCGTGGCCGTCGTCGCCGAGACCTTCGGACAGGCGCTCGACGCGAAGAACAAGCTCGACGTCGCCTGGGGCCCGGGCACCGTCGACGGCCTCTCCGACGACGACATCCGCGCCCGGCTGAAGGCCGCGGCCGCGCCCCTGGTGGACCTGCCGCCGCTGACCCGGCACATCGACGCCGAGTTCGACTTCGCGTTCGCCAGTCACGCGCCGCTGGAGACCAACTCCGCGGTCGCGGACGTCAGGGCCGACCGGGCGACGATCTGGTCCGGGCTCAAGGGGCCGATCGTCGCCCAGCAGACCATCGCGAAGGAACTCGGGCTGCCCGTCGACAAGGTCACCGTCCACGTGGTGCAGGCGGGCGGCTCCTTCGGCCGGCGGCTGTTCTTCGACGCGGCCCTGGAGGCCGCCCGGGTGTCCCGGCGCAGCGGGCGGCCGGTGCGGCTGATGTGGTCCCGCGTCGACGACATGCGGCACGGCCGGATGCGGCCCGCCACCCACCACCGGATCCGGGCCACCTACGCCCTGGGCAAGGTGCTGAGCTTCGACCACCGGGTGGCCGCCGTCGAGACCGACTTCCGGCACGGCCTCGGCGAGATCCTCAGCGCGACCGCCACGAAGCTGCCCGGCGGCCTCGGCAACGCCGCCTTCGCGCAGACCCTCTTCCACACGACCGTCAAGTGCCCGTACCACTTCGGCGTCACCACCCAGCATCTGACCGAGGTGCCGCTGAAGATGCCCACCGCCTCCTGGCGGTCGGTGTACTCGGCGAACACCCGGGGTGCGGAGGAGATCCTCGTCGACGAACTGGCCGCGAAGCTGGGGAAGGACCCGGTGGACTTCCGCCGCGCGTGCCTGAAGAGTCCGGCGCAGCGCGCCGTGCTCGAGAAGGTCGCACGGGAGGGCGAGTGGGGGCGGCCGATGCCGGCCGGGCACGCGCAGGGGGTCGGCTACCACGAGGAGTACAAGTCCCGTACGGCCTGCCTGGTCGAGATCGACGCGCGTGATCCTGCGAAGCCGCGCGTCACCAAGGCCGTGATCGCGGCCGACGTGGGGCGGCCGATCAACCCGCGCGGGCTGGAGGCCCAACTGCTCGGCGGGCTGACGGACGCCATCTCCACCACGCTGCGGGCGGGGCTGCACATCGACGAGGGACTGCCGCTGGAGGGCAGTTACTCGCAGTTCCACTACGCGCGCCAGCAGGACTCCCCACCGGACGTCCGGATCTTCATCATGCCCGCCACCGGGGAACCGGGCGGCGCGGGGGAGCTAGGGGTGCCGGCCGCCGTCGGCGCGATCGCCAACGCCTATGCCCGGGCCACGGGCACCAGCCCCCGGCGCTTTCCGGTCAACTTCGACGTCGACTTCACCCCCTTCCCCCGCTAGCTCACGTCACGAGCTACCACCGGGCCCGGCGCGGGCCGAAGCCAGAGACCAGGAGCTTCCATGCCCTCCCACACCTTCACCGTCAACGGCCGGTCCGTCACCGTCGACGCCCCCGACGACCTGCCCCTGCTGTGGGCGCTGCGCGACCTGCTCGGCATCCGCGGGCCCAAGTACGGCTGCGGGATCGACGTCTGCAAGGCCTGCACCAGCCATCTGGACGGCGAGGCCGTCCGACCGTGCGTGGTACCGGTCTCCGAGGCCGCGGGCCGTGACGTCACCACCATCGAGGGCCTCGCCGACGGCGACACCCTGCACCCCGTCCAGGAGGCGTGGCTGGAGCAGGACGTCGCCCAGTGCGGCTACTGCCAGCCGGGCCAGATCATGGCCGCCGTCGCCCTGCTGAAGCGGACGAAGAACCCCACGGACGCCGACATCGACGCGATCGCCAACGTCTGCCGCTGCGGCACGTACTTCCGCATCCGCGAGGCCATCCACAGCGCGGCGGCGAAAATGCGCTGACCCGCGCGGGGCGGTCAGCGCTCCAGCCACCCCCGCAAGGTCGCCTGCGCGCCCGCCTGGAAGCGGGTGTCCGCGCCCAGCGCGTCCAGCAGCCCGCTGATGCGCCGCCGGGCGGTATGGACGTGGACGCCCAGCCGGCGGGCGATGGCCTCGTCCTTCAGGCCCGCGGCGAGGAGACCGAGGAGCTCCCGGCGGTGCTCGGAGACCCGGCCGTCGCCGCCGGAGGCGCCGAGGGGGACCGCGCGGTCCCACACCGTCTCGAAGAGGGGGAGCAGCGCGTCGCGCAGCAGGGTCTCCCCGATGACCAGGGCGGAGGCCGCCGGGTCGGTGGTGTCGGCGGGCGGCAGCAGGGTCACCCGGCCGTCGACGGCGATCAGCCGGGTGGGGACCTCGGTGGCGGTCCGGACCCGCACCCCGCGCCCCGCCAGGGTCGTCAGGGTGCGCAGCCGGTCGGCGTCGAGGCCGTCGCGCCGGACGGCCATCCGGACCCCGACCCCCCGGGCGGGCAGCGCCTCGACGAGCGCCTCGAACAGCGGGTCCGTCGCCGAGCCGCCCGGACAGGGCGGGCGGTCCAGGACGACGACCTCGCGCTCGGCCGAGGCCAGCAGATACGCCGTGCGCTCGGCGATGGCCTCCGCGCCGCTGACGGCCTCCACGCCGCCGCCGACGGCCGTGCCGCCGGCACCGAGCCGCCCCGCGATGTGGTCGGCCGACAGGCGTAATCGCTCCAGCTCGGCCGATTTCAGATGCAACTCCGCCTGCCTGCGGTGGATCAGCGTGCGGATGGCCGAGGCAGGAGCCACCGGCCGGGGCAACGGCCGCCGGCCCCCCGGACCCGACGGCGGGCCGGGCAGGGTGAAGCCGTGGTCCCGTAATCGGGCCAGGGCAGCCTCCAACTCCCCATACGCCATGCCGAGTTCATCCGCCAGTGCCGCCGCATCGGGCGCCCGGTCGCTCAACAGCGCCTCATAGACCCGCTCCTCGGCCTCCCCCAGGCCAAGGGCGTGCAGTTCCGCCCCCTCGATCATGTGAGTGATTGTTACCCCGGGTCTGGAACACACACAAGTGTGCATGTTCACTACTGAACCCCCACGCCCCATTGATGAGTTCGCGCCCCACCCAGTTGCATGGCGCTGCCCGGAGATGTCCCGGCGGTCAGGCATGTACGGAGGGAAATCCTTGCGTAAGCCCAGAGCACGTTCAGGAAGATCGAGCATCAAAAGCGGAATATCGGGCGCGGCGGCGCTGCTCGGTGCTGCCGCGCTCGTCGTCACCGCGGTGCCCGCCCACGCGGCGGCACCCGGCCAGAGCCCGGCGGATGTGATCCCGGGGACGGACACCGCGACCCCGGCACTGGTGGACGGCATCCGGGAGGCGGTGAAGTCGACGGGCAGCGCCGCGGACGCCGCGCGCGGACACCTCGCCGACAAGGAGAGCCGCTACCGCATCGCCGACCCGCGCCGCGACCTCAAGCCCGTGCAGACGCTGAACAGCGGCGCGGGGGAGACCGTACGGCTGCAGCAGAAGCACCGCGGTGTCGACGTCCTGGGCGGCCAGTACGTCGTGCGGATGGAGAAGAGGGACGGCAAGCGGGTCGTCACCGGCACCTCCGGCAAGTACTTCACCGGGCTGAAGGTCGCCACGGAGGCCGAGGTCGGCGAAGAGCTGGCCGTCCGGCGGGCGGTCTCCGCGACCGCCGCCCGGCTCGGCGGGAACAAGCTGGCCACGAAGGACGCCCCGAAGAAGGGCGCCGCGGCGGCCGCACCGCTGACCGGCACCGCGCGCGGGCTGGTCGTCCTGCCCAAGGGCCCCGGTGTGCTCACCCACCACATCACCGTGCGCGGCACGCACCCCGGCACGGGCGAGCCGGTGCTGCGCGAGGTCTACATCGACGCCAAGGCCGGTTTCCCGGTCCTGGAATACAGCGGCATCAAGACGTTCGGTGCCCCCAAGTCGGCGGGCGGCAGCGGAGCCCCGGGCCGGGCGGGCGGCGCCGGGGCGGGCCCCGGCGACGGCGCCGCCGACCCGGGGGTGACGGGCTCGGGCATCCGTTACGACGGCACCGCCGTCGAGCTGGGCCTGACCCACGACAAGGCGCGCAACCAATACATCATGCGCGACCCCTTCCGGATGGCGGGCGGCAGCAAGAACACCCTCTCCACCTGGGACGCGCGCGGCAAGGACGTCGGTGAGGTGTCCGGCCGCTGGCCCTCGGGCATCAAGGAGTTCGGCTCCGAGACCCCGACCTTCGGCAAGGAGGCCACGCAGGCCGGCGCGGTCGACGCGCACTGGGCCGCGGGCAAGGTCTACGACTATTACAAGAAGGTGCACGGCCGCGACAGCCTCGACGGCCGCGGCATGACCATCAACTCGCTGGTCGGCGTCACCTACTTCGGCGACGCGTACGTCAACGCCTTCTGGGACGGCACCAAGATGGTGTACGGCGGGGGTGACGACGAATACAAGACGCTCTCCGCCGATCTGGACGTCGTCGGCCACGAGATGACGCACGGCGTCGTCGAGAACTCCGCCAACCTCGTCTACGCGGGCCAGTCCGGCGCGCTGAACGAGGCGGTCGCCGACTACTTCGGCAACGCCCTCGACGTGGACGCCTCCGGCATGGCCATGGACGACCCGGCCGCCGGGCTGCTCGGCGAGAACCTGTGCCGTACGAAGTCGCCGCGCGACTGCGCCATCCGCGACCTCAACGACGGCGCCACGACCTCGAAGAACTTCCTCGGTGTCGGCTTCGGCACCGACAGCGGCGGGGTGCACCTGAACTCCACCATCTTCTCGGGCGCCCTGTGGGACATCCGCGAGGACATCGGCCGGACCCTCGCCGACAAGATCGTCTACAAGGCGCTGACGGAGTTCATGACCCCGCTGGACGGCTTCACCGAGGGCCGTAACGCGGTGCTCGCCGCCGCCAAGGCGCTCAAGGTCTCCACCAAGGACCTGAACGTCGTCAAGCGCTCCTTCAACGCCCACGGCGTCGTCCCGAACTGGGAGCTGGCCCTCGGCGTCGACACCGACCGCCTGCTGGGCAAGCTCAACACCTCGGGCTCGGGCGTGGGCGCGGGCGGCGGCTGGTGGACGGCGGCCAAGTCCAACGACGACGGCTCCGAGCCGTACTCGGTCTACGCGGGCCGCGCCGACGGCAAGGGCAGCCCGAAGCTGATCAGCCCCAACGACGGGCGCTACCACGTGAACCCGGCGACGGACGGCAAGTCCGTGGTCTGGACGGCGTACGGCTCCACCGGCGTGGACATCCTGTCGCGGCCGCTCGCCGGCGGCCCGATCAAGAAGCTGTACTCCAGCCAGTCCGACCTCGCCGGGGTGCGGGTCGAGGGCGGCGTGGTCGCCTTCGAGAAGATGGAGTTCTTCGCGGGCCGCCACGTCGGCTATCTGCGCGCCGGTGACAAGCAGCCGACCTGGGTGGACGGCGGCCGGGCCGAGCTGGCGACGGGCCTTCCGTCCCTGTCCGGCGGCCGGATCGCCTACGCCAAGGTCTACGCCGAGGGCGACACGTACAAGGCCGGCACCGAGGTGCTGGACCTGGCGAGCGGCACCCGGACCCTGATGGGCCAGATCGGCAACCCGGAGGCCATCGGCCAGACCGGTGTCAACGGCAGCCACGTCTTCTGGCTGGCGGACGAGGTGGGCGACGACGCCGGGCAGATGGCGGTGCGCCGCGCGAACCTCGACGGCACGGGCGCCGTCGACCTCAGCAAGGAGAAGGGCGCCGACGCGCTCTTCCCCTACGACCTCACGGCCTCCCAGGAGGCGGTGACGGTCACCACGCAGCAGCCCGACTCGACCTACCGCAACGAGACGATGCCCAAGCTGTGGCAGTTCCAGGCGGACGGCTCGGGCAAGGGCCGCGTCTCCTGCAACCGCGGTGAGCAGTCCTCGGCGGCGGCCGTGGCCGGCAAGCAGGTGGTGTGGATCGACGGCACCACCGGCACCTCCGACCTGGTGACCCGCACCCGCCCGGCGGGCGCCTGCGGCTGACGGTGAGCCGATAGCGGACCGAGCCGGGCCCCCGGTGCCGATGTGCCGGGGGCCCGGCGTGCGTGGACGCGGCGTGGCGCGAGGCGCCGTGCCGCGTTCTTCCGTGCCGCCGCGTCAGGCGTCCACGAGCGCGTGGTGCCGGGCGCACGAGCCGTGGGGGCGCTCGTGATCACCGGCGGAGGCGAGCGAGGTGCCGGGGAAGGCGGCGAGGAGGACGAGCGCGGAGAGCAGTGAGAGGGCGTAGAGCAGGGCGGAGAGCGGTGAGGAGGCGGAGGGGTGACCGCCCGGTCTCGGGATGCGGGGCATGGGGGTGGGCACGGCGTGCCTCCGTGATGCAGTGGGGGGAGAGAGAAGTGCCATTGGTGTGGTCATGTCATTAGGTCACTCATCAACAAAAGTACGGCCGCTGCCACGCTCCGGATAGGCCCCCGCAGTGCTTCCGTTGGTCTATTCCTGCGAAATACTGTCGGAGCTGCGGCGATGACCGTGGATCCGCGAAAATTTCAGCGGCTGAAAAGCTGGAGAGGGCCACTGACGTGCACCAGATCAGTACTCCACCCCCCGAGGACGCCGGCTCGAACACCCTCGGCGGCAGTGGTGTGGACCAGGCGTATCTCGCCCTGGAGCGTGAGCTGGCCGTCTTCCTGCGCCGCGCCCGCGCCTCCTCCGGTGAGATGGCCCGCGCGGTCCACCCCGACCTGGAGGCGGCGGCCTACGGCCTGCTCGTCCGCCTGGAGGACGCCGGCACCCAGCGCGCCACGGACCTCGCCGCCTATTTCGGCGTCGGCAAGGCCACCATGAGCCGCCAGCTGCGGGCCCTCGCCGACCTCGGCCTCGTCACCCGCGCCCCGGACCCCGCCGACGGACGCGCCTCCCTCGTCCAGCTCACCGAGGAGGGCCGCGCCCGCTTCACCCGCGTACGCAACGCCCGGCGCGCCCAGTACGTCCACAAGCTCGCCGACTGGGACCGCGCCGAGATCGCCGAACTGGCACGGCTGCTCCACCAGCTCAATGTGAGCGCGGAGTCGTAGGGCGCGAACCAGCCCGTCCGGCGCTTGAGGACGCGCCCGCAGGGCGCCCGCCGCCGCAGGCGGCACGACGGGCCGCAGGCCGGACCGTCCCCGGCGAACCGCCGGAGGCTACGGCTCGGCGTAGAGCACCGCCGCATCGTCATGCACCTTCCCGCGCCGGAAGGCCACACCCTCGGGATCGGCCCGCTCCGCCAGCCGCACCCGGTCGATCAGGCCCTGCGGGCCTTCCTTGCGCAGGACGCCGAGGCAGTCGGCCCAGTCGCCCTCCCGGAAGATCTCGACCCAGCGCGTCGCGCCGTCGCTGAGCGCCGCCAGCGCCCGGACGTCCGCCCGCGCGGTGACCCCCGTGACCGCGCGGGCGACGACGTCCGGGTCGGCGGCGGCCGTGAAGAAGCCCCCCTCGGCGTTGCGTTGGGCGTCCGTCACCGGCCCCAGGGCGCACAGCCGGTCGATACGGTCGTCCAGCACGGCCGTCACCTCCCCGGCCGGGTCCTCGATGAGCAGGACCGAGTCGGACAGCACCAGATGCTCCACCCGCTCGTCGTCCCAGCGGGCGGCGACGACGGTCGCCTGAGGGGTGCGGGGGTGGGCCAGATCGCAGGTCCCGCGATGGGCGTCGGCGGTCCGGACGACCGACTCCGCCAGGCACTGCCCGAGCGTCAGATCCCGGCGGGTGACGGCCAGTTCCAGCAGGGCCGTGCCCAGGCGGGCCGTGAACCACGGCACGCCGTGCGCGCAGCCGTCCCCGCCGGCCGGTGGCGGCGTCACCCCGTCCAGCAGCACGAGCGCGCCGCCCCGGCCGGAGGCGGGCAGGGCCACGGACGCGAAGTCCTCGTTGGGGCGCCGGGGGCCGCCCGGCTCGGTGGCGAGTTCGATGCGCATGCGGCCAGTGTGCCGGACGGGCGAAATCGGGGGCCGTGGACGCGCATCCTCCCCACCGGTCCGGCCGTTCTTGAAGCGTGCCGCCTTTCGGGAGGTTCAACTTCCCACCGACATTCACTCCTTCGAGTGGCCGGGCAGGCGAAGCGCACCTGCCCTTCAGAGGTGCTGAAAAGGTCAAATGAGTACCAGGGGTGGGACCGGCGAGAGAAGATTGTGAGCACCGGTGCGGAAGAAGCGGCTTCGGGGCGGGAAGCGCGAACAGCAGACCACGGCGGTGCCGGACTGCACCGCTCACGTACGTAACCGGCTGGTCGCCTCCCTCGCGGCCGTGGCCCTCACGGTTCTCGGGGCGAGCGCCTTGGGCATCGTCGACGCCACGCGCGACCTCACCGACTCCCGGCGGCTCGTCGGCCTCGCGGAGGCCGGCGGCGACGCGGTGACGCTCGCGCACTCCCTCGCGGACGAGCGCGACGCCATGGTGCTCTACGTGGCCGGCGGGCGCTCCGACACCACCGGGTCCGGCCTCACCGACGAGCTGCGCGACCGCGTGGACCGGCAGCTCCCCGCCGTCCGCGCCGCCGTCCCCGTCGCCGTGCGCGACCGGCTCGACGCGCTCCCCGAGGTGCGCCGTCGGGCGCTGTCCGGTCCCGGCGACGCCGAGGCCGCCTTCACCGCCTACAGCGACGCCATCCGGGCCCTGCACGGCGTCCCCGGCACCCTCGCCGCGCGGCTGCCCGGCCCGGGCGGGGCCGCGGCCCTGGCGCCGCTCGGCCGCGCCGTCGACGAGGCCGCCGCCACGCGCGGCCTGCTGCTCGCCGCGCTCGCCACGGGAGGCAAACCGCCCGCGCTCGGCGCCGCCGCCCAGCGGGCGGAGCTCCGCGAGCGGGCCGCGCGCGCCGACTTCACCGACCGTGCCCCCGCCACCGTCCGCGACACCTTCCGCGACACGGTCACCGGCCCGCAGATCACCGCCGCCGATGAGTATCTGGCCCGGCTCGCCGCCCACCCGCAGCTCACCGCCGCGGATCTGGCCCTGCCCAAGGACGGCGTCCGCACGGCCCTGACCGCCCGTGTCGACCGGATGCGCGACGTCGAGACCTCCCTCGCCGCCGACCAGGTCCCGGCCGCGCGGCAGCTGCGCGACGACGACCTCAGGGCCCTGGAGCTGCGCGGCGGTGTCGCCGCCGGGTGCCTGCTGCTCGCCCTGTGCCTCGGCCTCGGCTCCGCCCGCTCGGTGACCCGGCCGCTCACCGCGCTGCGGGACGGCGCCCGGCGGGTGGCCGCCGACCCGGCCGCCAAGGAGCAGCTCGCCACCGGCCGCCGCCGTGACGACGAGTTCGCGGACATCGCCCGGTCCCTCGACGCGCTCCGTGAGACCGTCGGCGGCGACCGGGAGCGGATCGCGACCCTGGAGGCCGAGCGCACCCGCCTCATCGGCGCCCGACGCTCCCTCGCCGAGGAGCGGGACGCGCTGCGCGCCCAGGCCCAGGACCTGACCGAGCGGCTCGCCGGACTCTCCGGCCGGGTGCACGGCACGTTCGTCAGCCTGTCGCTGCGCACCCTCGGCCTGGTCGAGCGTCAGCTGAGCGTCATCGAGTCCATGGAGGCCAACGAGGCGGACCCCGACCGCCTGGAAGTCCTCTTCAAGCTCGATCACCTCGCCACCCGGATGCGCCGCCACAGCGAGAACCTGCTCGTCCTCGCCGGCGCCGAGCACAGCTCCGGACACCACGGGCCCGTCCCCCTGCTCGACGTCCTGCGGGCGTCCATCAGCGAGATCGAGCGGTACGAGCGGGTCCGGATCCACTCCCTGCCACCGGGCGCCCAGCTCGCCGGGTTCGCCGCGGACGATGTGAGCCACCTGGTCGCCGAGCTCCTGGAGAACGGCACGGCGTTCTCGCCGCCCGACGTCCAGGTGCAGGTCTCCGGCTGGCTGCTGGAGAGCGGCGAGCTGATGCTCTCCGTCCAGGACGAGGGCATCGGCATGGCCCCCGAGCGCCTCGAAGAGCTCAACACCCTGCTGGCCGACCCCGATCCGCGCGGGCCCCGGCCCGGCGGCGGCGACCAGCACGACCGCCCGGCCCTGGGCCTCGGGCTGTACGTGGTCGCCCGGCTCGCCGCCCGGCACGGGGTGCGCGTCCAGCTGCGCGACCAGAGGCCGGGCGGTGTCGCGGCGGTCGTGGTGCTGCCCAGGACGCTCCTGCCGGACGGCCCGCCCGTCGTCACCGACTTCGCGGCCGCGCCGCCCGTGCCGGGCGCCTCGGCGCCACCGCCGGTGCACCTCCCCGGCTCCATCGCCGAGGCCAACTCCCACGAGCTGCCGCCGCGTTCACAGCACACGGTCGGCCCCCGGCGGTCCGACCCGCTGATCGAGGCCGCCGAGCGGGCCATCCGGCTCAACGCGATCCCCGGCCAGCAGCCCACGGTGCTCCCCGGTCAGCCGACCATCCCCGGCCAGCCCACGGCCACGGGCCGGCACGCCCGCCACGCGGCCCCGCCGCCGGCCCCGTCACCACCCCCGCCGGCTGCCCCCGCCCCGCCCCCCGACCGGCCCGCCGCCCCGGCGCCCGGACCCGCGGTGGGCCTCACCGGTACGGGACTGCCCAAGCGGACGCCGAAGACGGTGCCGCGCAAGCCCCCCGCACCGCGGGTGCGCCAAGGCGTGGACGCGGAGGCGCTGCGCCGCAAGCTCGCCGGGTTCCAACAGGGCGCGCGCGACGGGCGGCGGGATGTGGAAGCCGAGCTGGTGGACCGGGATACTGATCAACACCAAGCGGGGGCGCGGGACGAGGGTGGCACTGTCGAGGAGGCACGCGGTTGACTGCATTTTCCCGGGGGGCGACCCCCGTTACCCCCGCCGGTCCCACGGGCTACGGGCTGAGCAACGAGGCCCGCAATCTGCATTGGCTGCTCACCGACCTCGTCGAGGAGGTGCCCGGCGTCGAGTCCGTCGCCGTCGTCTCCTCCGACGGTCTGATGCTGCTCTCCTCCGACCCGCCGGCCCCCGCCGCCGGAGCCGAACAGCCGGAGAGCCCACGGGGCTCCACCGCCGACCTGGCCACCATCGTGGCCGGTCTCGGCAGCCTGACGACGGGCGCGGCGGCCCTGATGGACGGCGGCTTCGTCAAGCAGACGATGGTCGCCATGGACGGCGGCAGCCTCTTCGTCATGACCATCAGCGACGGCTCGCTGCTCGGCGTCCACACCTCCCCGGACTGCGACATGAGCGTCGTCGCGTATCACATGGCCCTCTTCGTCGGCCGGGCCGGCCACGTACTCACCCCCGAACTGCGCAGGGAGCTGCGCATGTCGGTGGAGGCGGTTACGTGACCCTCACTCACCCCCTGCCCGTGCGCGTCCCCGAGCGGGCCGCGACGGGCAGGAGACCGGCGCGGGTACGTCCGTACTCGCTCACCGGTGGGCGGCACCGCTACGGCCACGTCCTGCGCGTGGAGACGTTCGTGGCGGCGCTCGACGACCCCGGCGAGTGGCCCGAGCCGGTCACCGGCGGACTGGCCGCCCTGCTCATGCCCGAGGTGCGTGCCGTCATCGGGCTCTGCCGCCGACTGCGGTCGGTCGCCGAGGTGTCCGCGTTGCTGAAGATGCCGCTGGGCGTCGTGCGCGTACTCCTCGGCGATCTGGCCGACCAGGGAAGGATCCGCGTGTACGGCATCGGGTACGGCGGCTGCCGGCCCGACCGCGCGCTGCTCGAAAGGGTGCTGAGTGGACTTTCCGGACTCTGACACGATAGCCGCGAAGGCCGCGGCCCCCGGCGACGAAGGGGAGCCGCAGAGCTGGCAGACCGACCGGTCGCGCGCCCCCGCCGCCACGAAGATCGTGGTGGCCGGTGGCTTCGGCGTCGGGAAGACGACCTTCGTCGGATCGGTCTCCGAGATCACCCCGCTGCGCACCGAGGCGGTGATGACGGTCGCCAGCGAGGGACTCGACGACCTCGTCGCCATCCCGGAGAAGGCCACGACCACGGTCGCCATGGACTTCGGCCGCATCACCCTCGACGCCGATCTGGTGCTGTACCTCTTCGGCACACCGGGCCAGAAGCGCTTCTGGTTCATGTGGGACGACCTGGTGCGCGGGGCGATCGGCGCGGTGGTGATGGCCGACACCCGGCGGCTGACGGAGTGCTTCCCCGCGCTCGACTACTTCGAGAGCTGCGGGCTGCCGTACATCGTCGCGGTCAACCACTTCGAGGGCACCGCCCGGTACGCGCCCGAGGACGTGCGGGAGGCGCTGTCCCTGCCGTCGTACGTGGCGGTCGTCGACATCGACGCCCGGCGGCGCGAGAGCGTCGTCGACGCGCTGCTGACGCTGGTCCGGCAGGCCCTCGACGCCGCCCCCGCGTAGCCGCGGGCCCGCGGGACCGGCCGGCACCGACGTGCGGGAGGCGCCACCGGGCAAGGACTTGGTACCGAGCCAGAGCGGGAGCGAGACAGAGCATGCGACGGATCCTCATCGTCGGAGCCGGTCAGTCCGGCCTCCAGCTGGCCCTCGGGCTCCAGTCCAAGGGGTACGACGTGACCCTGATGTCCCACCGCACGGCCGACGAGACGCGCTCCGGCCGGGTCATGTCCACCCAGGTCATGTTCGCCACCGCGCTCGACCACGAGCGCGACCTGAAGCTGAACTTCTGGGAGAACCGGGCCCCGCGCATCGAGGGCCTCGGCATGTCCGTGGCCGGGCCCGCCCGCGCGCCCGGCGGCTACCAGCGGACCGTCGACTGGGCCGGCAGCCTCGACGGCTACGCCCAGTCCGTCGACCAGCGGATGAAGATGGCCGGCTGGATGGACGTCTTCGCCGAGCGCGGCGGCCGGCTCGTCATCCACGGCGCGGCCGTCTCCGACCTGGACTTCCTCTCCCGCCGCTATGAACTGGTGGTGGTCGCGGCGGGCAAGGGCGAGCTGGCGTCGATGTTCGGCCGGGACGCCGCCCGCTCGCCCTACGCCGCCCCCCAGCGGTCGCTGGCCGTCGCCTACGTCCACGGGCTCGGCCCGCGCCACGAGCACCCGGAGTACGACGCCATGCGGTGCAATCTCGTGCCCGGCGCGGGCGAGTTGTTCGTGATGCCCACGCTCACCACCTCCGGCCACGCCGACATCCTCTTCTGGGAGGGCATACCGGGCGGACCGATCGATGTCTTCCAGGACGTCAGGGACCCGGGCGAGCATCTGGTGCGCACCCTGGAACTGCTGGAGCGCTTCACCCCCTGGGAGTACGCGCGCGCCACGAAGGTGGAGCTGACCGACGCCAACGCCACCCTCGTCGGCCGTTACGCCCCGACCGTCCGGCACCCCGTCGGACGGCTGCCGTCGGGCGGGGTGGTCCTCGGTGCCGGTGATGTCGTCGTGGCCAACGACCCGGTCACCGGCCAGGGGGCGAATCTGGCGGCCAAGTGCGCGGCCTCCTACCTCGAAGCGATCGTCGCGCGCGGCGGCGCGCCCTTCGACGCGGCGTGGATGCAGGCCACCTTCGAGCGGTTCTGGGCCACCGCCCGGCCCGCGACGAAGTGGACCAACGCGATGCTGGCGCCCCCGCCCCCGCACGTGCTGAACCTCATCGGCGCGGCGGGCCGGCTGCAGCCGGTCGCGGACCGCATCGCGAACGGCTTCGACGACCCGGCGGACTTCGAGCACTTCTTCTTCGACTCCGCGAAGGCCGACGCGTATGTGCGGGACACGGCCGAGGCGGAGGGGGACCCGGAGGAAGCCGTGGGGGCCGGGGCGGAGAGGGGAGGCGCGGACTGAGGCGCGGCTAGCGACCCGGCGCGTTCGCCGAGCCGTAGCCGGCGTCCGAACCGGCCCCGGCGCCCTTGGGCACCTTCGGCGGGACGTAGTCGCGCAGCGGGGCCCTGCCCGCGTCCGGGCGTACGGCGCCGAGCAGCGGGTTCGCCGCGATCGGGGAGACCTTCACATACGCCCCGGGCCGGGGCGCCTGTATGACCTGGCCATTGCCTATGTAGAGCGCGACATGCGTCGCACCGCCGAAGTAGAGCACCAGGTCACCGGGGCGCAGCTCATTGAGCGGCACCCTCGGCAGCGACTTCCACTGCTCCTGGCTGGTCCGGGGTATCGAGCCGCCCGCGTGCGCCCACGCCTGGGAGGTCAGGCCCGAGCAGTCGAAGGAGTCCGGCCCCGACGCACCCCACACATACGGCTTGCCGACCTGCTGGAAGGCGTACCGCACCGCCTTACCACCGATCTCGGAGGGGTTGACCGAGCCGCCGAGCTTCCCCGAGTCGACGAGCTTGCGCTGTGCCTCGGTGATGCCCTGCTGCTCCAGTTTCCGCAGCCGCTCCAACTGCTCGCCGGTCATGGAGGCCAGCAGCCGCTCGACGGCGGCCAGCCGCTTCCGCACGGTGTCGCGCTGCTGCTTCTGCTTCGCGGCGAGGGCTTCTTGCACATTGAGCGCGTCGCGCGCCTGCGAGGCGAGGACCGCCGCCCGCTTCTCGGTGCCCGTGAGGCGTTCGACCGTGGCGGCGCGGCGGCCCGCGGCGCGCTTCAGCTCGTGCCCCTCGTCGAGGGCCTGCCGGGTGTCGCCGCTGAGCAGGAACCGCATGTACGGGGAGAGGGGGTCGCCGACGCCGCGGTACTGCTCCCGGGCCAGCCGCCCCGCGTCGTCGCGGCTGCCGTCGAGGGCGACGCGGGCGTCGGCCAGTTCCTCGTTGAGCTTTTTGACCTTGGCGCGCTGCTTCTTCAGCTTCTCCTCGGTCGCGTTGTACGTCTCGGTGGCCTCTTCGGTCTTCTGGTAGAGCGTCTGGAGCCGGCTGAGCAGGGCGCTGACCGACTGGTCGGGCGGGTCGGAGGGCGCGGCGGCCGCCGTCGGCGCGGGCAGTACGAGCGTGGCACTCGTGACGAGCGCCGCTGTGCAGACCGCTTGCACGAAGCGTCCTGACCGTCCTGACACAGCTTCACCTCCGGTAATGGGGCGTGTCGGCAGCCCCAGGAGGATCGTGTCATGCCAGTAGTACTAATGGCAGTCCGGTGGGCGAATCCGCCTAACCCGGTCACTCCTCCGGTGGACTTTTTCGTTGCCCACCCGGCGTGGCACCTGGCGTTACGGCCGGGCGTCGGGCCGCGACCACGGCCACTTGAGGCCGGTGCTCCGCCGGCCCTCGGGGTCGTACTCGTACTTCCAGCCCTTGTGCAGCCCGAGCCGCCGCGTCGTGGCCCCCTGCACCCTGCGGTACACGAGCACGGTCGGCTCCCCGCCCTCCGCGTCCGGCACGGGGATCTCGTACGTCTTCGGCGGATGACCGGTGGGTCCCAGGAGCACCGGCAGAACGCGGCCGTCCAGCGGCCCGCCCACGAAGGGCGTCTCTTCGCTTTTCACCCCTCCAGTCTCCGTCGTCGCGGACGCGTCGGCCGCACCGGGCGCGCGTCAGCCGCGCTCGTCCTTCGGGATGAGATGGCGCAGATACGCCTCCGGGTCGCTCATGTACCGCCGCCAGTGGTCCACGAGCAGCAGCTCGCTCCACTCCACCGGCTGGATGCCGTGCTCGCCCACCTCCAGGATCCGGGCCCCCGGGGTCGACGCGAGGACGGGGGAGTGGGTCGCGCAGATCACCTGCGCGCCGGTCCGTCCGAGCCGGTGCATGAGCGAGACCAGACGCAGACAGGAGGCGAAGGACAGCGCGGCCTCCGGCTCGTCCATCACATACAGCCCCGGATGGCGGAACATCGCCTCGAAGACGGTGAGGAAGCCCTCGCCGTGGCTCATCTCCGAGGTGTTCTCGTCCCAGTACCCCGGCAGCCCCCACACGGTCTCCATCAGGCCGAACGCCGTCTCGGCCCGGAGGAAGTACCCCTTCTTCCGCGTCCGGGAGCCGGTCATCATGCGCGAGCCCGCCGAGGTGAGGTCCAGCCGCAGGGCGGACCCGAGCGGGGACTGCGGGCGGTCGTTGGCGTACTTGCGGCCCGCCCGGCCGCCGCGCCCGTCCAGCCCGAACGCCTCCGCCACCGCCTCGACGACGGTCGACTTGCCCGAGCCGTTCTCCCCGACGAGGAAGGTGACGGGCGCCTCGAAGGCGATCCCGTCACCGAGCAGCTCCTTCACACAGGGCACCGACCAGGGCCAGCCGTCGCGCTCGCCGTCGTCGACGAGCTCGGGAGGTACGAAAGCGCGGTCCACGAGCATGCGTACGAGCCTAGGGGCGGGGTGTGACAACGGCCCCTGGGCGTGGAGACGGCGAGGCCGGAGCACGCCAGAGCGCGTCAGAGCAGGTGCTCCGCGTCCGCGACGACCTCCAGCACCCGGCGGCCCAGCTGCCCCACCGGGCCGTCCGACCGCTCCAGGGCGAGCGCGTCGCGGGCGACCGCCGCGGTCTGCGGGTCGCTCGCCGCGGTCACGGTGAGCAGGGCCATGAAGTGGTCGACCAGCCAGTCGCGCAGCTCCTCCACGGGGGGCTGCTTGCCCTCGTCCAGCCAGATCAGCGACGCGGCCTCGACGGCCGATATCCACGTGCGGACCATCATCCGCAGCCGCGGCCCCGGCTCCGCCACCTGCAGATGCGCCAGCACCTGCTCGGCCGCTGCGCGCCGCACCTCGTCCACGATCGCGCCCGTCCGGGAGGTCTCGACGACGCTGCCGCCCTGGAGCAGCGCGCTGAATCCCGCGTCGTGCCCGTCGACGAAGGCCAGATAGCGGTCGAGCGCGGCGGCCAGCCGGCCGGTGACGGGGCCGCTCTGCGGCTCGGCGAAGCACTGTTCGAGGTCGTCGGCGGCGCTGCGCAGGGCGGCCTCGTAGAGCTGGGGCTTGCCGCCGGGGAAGTAGCGGTACACCAGCGGCCTCGACACCTTCGCGGCCGCCGCGACGTCGTCGAGCGAGACGTCCTCCGGCGTCCGGTGCCCGAACAGCCCGAGCGCGGCGGTGATGAGCTGGGTGCGGCGCTCCTCGACGCTGAGCCTGCGGTAGGCGCCACGGGCGGCGGGAGCGGGGGCCGGCCCGGGGGACGGGGGCGCTGCGGGAGTCGGTACGGCCGGGGTCGGTGCTGCCGAGGCGGTTCCGCTGCCGTTCATGATGCGCAGCGTAACGGTCCTGGTGGGTGTGCGCGGCGGCCTTCGGCCGCGGGGCTCAGGCGAGCAGTCCGGAGCTCCGCCACAGCCGTCGGCCGACGCCCCGCAGGACCCCGACGTCGTCCAGGAAGTCGGTGAGCCGCTTCGCCCCGGCCTGCATGACCTCACGCCGGTGGCCGCTGGCCCGCACCTGGGCGACGGCCTCGCGGCGGTCGAGGCCGACGTTCGTGTAGACGGCCGGATTGATGAAGGCTATGGAGAAGACGCGGGCCGCCTCGCCGCAGCTGACCCGGGTCAGCTCCGCCTCCCAGCGCGGGCAGGAGACCATCTGGCGGCGCAGCTCCTCCCGCGCGTAGCGCACGTGCCGCGCCTCCTCGACGACGTGGATGCGGGTGACGCCGCGGACGAGGCTCTGCACGCGCTCGTCGGGGAAGGTCAGACGCTGCATGTAGTCGAGGATCTCCTCGCCGAGCAGCGTGGCGGCGAACGAACCGGGCGTGGTGGAGACCGTCTTGAGGACCCGGCCGAGGTTGTGGTGCAGCCGGCGCACCGGGTAGGTCGGTGACCCCGTCCGTTCGATCATGCGGGCGAACATCTTGGAGTGTCTGCACTCGTCCGCGATCTCCGTCAGCGCGTACCGGACGTGTGCGCTGGTCACGGGCCTGTCGTAGATATGCCGGACCAGCAGCTGCATCAGGATGATCTCGAACCAGATGCCGAGGGACGCGATGGCCGCGGCCTCGTGCCGGGCCAGCTCCATCCGCTGTTCCTCCGCCATCCGCCGCCACAGCGGGGTGTCGTAGAGGGAGACCAGCTCCGGGGGCCAGAACCACTTGCCCTCTTCGAGCGGCGCGGCCCAGTCCAGCTCGGCGTCCGGGTCGAAGGAGTGCCTGGCGGAGGACTCCAGGAGTCGCCCGGCGACCTGCTCGCGGTCCTTGAGCAGCCCCAGCGCGTCCCGGAGCGCGGTTTTTTCGGTCACCGTGGTCATGGCTGAGGACACCTCGTCTATGAGTTACCCGTGGTACGACTTTGGTTCGTCCTTATGAGACTGCTTGTCAGCAAGGACGTCAATCCCTCCGGTGCGACAAGTCGCACGACAGGCCCAACGAGCTGACACCCCCTCATTGACCCGGCGGTAAGCGGCGTGTGAGCCTGCCAATCAGCCATGCGCGCGAGGGACAGGAGGCGTCGATGACGACGCGAAAGCTCTACGCACACGACCCCGGTGCCGGCGCCTGGGAGGTTCCGGTGAGCGGCGCCGCCCGGTTCGGCTGGGACTACGACAGTGGCCGCGACCGGCTTCTCGCCCTGTACCAGAAGGGCAAGGACAAGCAGTGGGACTCCGTCAAGCGCATCGACTGGGACCTCGAGGTCGACCCGTACGATCCGCTCGGCGTGCCCGACGAGAACATGACCATCTACGGCTCCCCGTACTGGGACCGGATGGGCGAGGCCGAGCGGCGCGACATGCGCCGCCACTTCGCCTCGTGGCAGTTCAGCCAGTTCCTGCACGGTGAGCAGGGGGCCATGGTGTGCGCCGCGCGCATCGTGGAGTCCGTGCCCGACCTGGACGCGAAGTTCTACTCCGCCACCCAGACCATGGACGAGGCCCGGCACGCCGAGATCTACAGCCGGTTCCTGCGCGAGAAGATCGGCATGCTCTACCCGATCAACGACAACCTCCAGTCGCTGCTGGGCGACACCCTGCGGGACTCCCGCTGGGACATGCCCTACCTCGGCATGCAGGTCCTCATCGAAGGCCTCGCCCTCGCCGCCTTCGGCATGCTGCGCGACACCACCGACAAGCCGCTGCCCCGGCAGATCCTCACCTACGTCATGCAGGACGAGGCCCGGCACGTCGCCTTCGGCCGGATGGCCCTGCGCGACTACTACAAAGAGCTCACCGACGCCGAGCTGCGCGAGCGCGAGGAATTCGTCATCGAGGGCTGCTATCTGATGCGCGACCGGCTGCGCGGTGACGAGGTCCTGACCGACTTCGGTATCCCCGCGAAGGACGCCCGGGAGCTGAGCGAGCAGGCCGAATACCTCCGGCTCTTCCGGAAGCTGCTCTTCAGCCGCATCGTCCCGTGCGTGAAGGACATCGGCCTGTGGGGCGAGCGGCTCCAGCGCGCCTACGTCGACATGGGCGTCTTCGAGATGGGCGACACGAGCCTGGACCTCCTCATGGCGCAGGACGAGGAGATCGCCGAGGCCTACGACGCGGAAAGGTTCGCGGCGGAGGAGGCCGCGCGCACGGCGGAGGTGGCGGCGACGATCGCGGAGGGCGAGGGGGCGGCGCAGGACTGACCAGCCCCGCCCGGGAGGGCGAGGACGAGAAGAGGGCAGGGCGCGGGCTGCCCGGAGACGATGTCGAGGGCCGAGGACTCCGGCACGTAGAGCACGTCGCCCTTGCGCAGCCGCAGCCGGAGCGGCGGCCGGACGGCGGAGGTGACACGGCAGTCGCAGCCCCGGGCGAGCGGGACGAGGAGCAGTTCGCCGGGGGGTACCGGAGGCGAGGTAGCGGCGTAGAAGGCCCGCACGGGCGCGCTGCCGCCCAGCGCGGTGTGCAGGAGCCCGGCCAGCCCGTCCGCCTCGGGGCCTGCCGGGACCGTGCCCGTGGCCTTCCCCGCCGCGGTCGCCAGCGCGTCGAGCAGGCCGGTGGGCTCGTGCTCCGGCCAGACGAGCGCGGCGCTGCGGCCGCGGTGGACGGCGAGGGACAGGGCGATGTCCGTGACGAAGGCGGCGAGGGCCGACGGGGCGCAGGCGTCGGGGTCGGCTGGTTCGCTGCGCATGGGCCCCTCCGGCGTACGGCGCGGTGCGTCCCCGTGCCTGCTGTCCCGGAAATCCTGACCCGCCGCGGGGCGGAGGGCCAGTCACGTGTTCACGGTCCCGTGGCCTCCGCGGGGGCGTCGTCGGTCATCCCGGCCCGGGCGGCGAGCATGCCCGCCTGGAAGCGGCTCTCGGCGCCGAGCGTCTCCATGATGTCCGCGATGTGCCGCCGGGCCGTGCGCAGGGACATGCCCAGCCGCCGGGCGATCGACTCGTCCTTCAGCCCGGCGGCCAGCAGCCGGACGATGGTGTGGTCGAGCTCCTTGGCCACGCGCTCCAGCCCGTCCTGCCCGGCCTCGGAGAACACGGTGGCGTGGGTCCAGGCCTGCTCGAAGATCTCGCAGAGGTAGGCGACGACCGAGGGTTCACGGATGGCCACCGCACCCCAGGTGCCCATGTGGTCGGGGATGAACGCCAGCTCACGGTCGAAGACGATGATCCGCCCGAACAGCTCGTGCGCGGTGCGGTACTCGGCCCCGAGCGCCGAGGCGGCGGCCACATAGGCCTGGCTGGGCCCGTTGAACCGGGCGGTGTGGTGGTAGAGCGTACGGATCCGGATCCCGCGGTTGAGCAGGGCCGTGTCCCGGGCGAGGGCCTCCTCCATCGCCGCCGGCACCCGGTTGCCGCCCGGCTGGCTGGTCATCAGCTCGCTGCGGCACTCGGCGGAGGCGCGGTTGAGCGCGGCACGGACCTCCTCCAGGCTCGGGATGACCTCCAGTCCGGCCGGGGAGGTCTCGCCGCGGCCGCGCAGAAATCTCTCCCGCAGCCGGTCGAAGTCCTCCTGGACGCGCTGCAACTGCGACTGCCGCTGCTGGATCGACTCCCGCAACGACTCCGTCAGCCCGCCGAGGACGGCGTCCGGATCGACCGCCCGCACCCGGTCGGGGACCTCCGGGCCGGCTTCCGCGTCCGGGACCACCAGCCGCAGCGTGGTCAGCTTCACGAACGCCGCGTCGACCTGTCCCCGCGTCAGCCCCAGCTCGGCGGCGGCCCGCCCGGGATCGATGCACCGATGGTCGAGCACCCAGCCGTACGCGGCCATCTCGTCCGCACTCAGAGCGGTGCACGAGGCATCAGAGGCGCGGTCGTCGCATATGTCCATACTCATCCCCTGCTCGCCTTGCTGCCAGGCAGCTTGGTGATCTGTCCCGTGTGTGGTGATGGCGCCGGTTGTCCACCAGGCTTGGTCATGCCGGTCGAGGTCAGTCACAGCCGGCAGACCCCCCCACCGCGGCTGTTCGAACCCCCGGGCCACCGTGGGGATTTTAAGATGAATGTCTGCGGTTTCGGGGGTAACCACCGTTGCTGTCATGTGACGCGTCGTCCCCTCCCAGGAAGGCAGTGAAGTCAGCGTGAACCAGGCCATCCCCCAAGCCCTCGCCGCACTCTCCGAGCGCGAGCGGGAGGTGCTCGGCCATCTCGCCGACGGCCACACCTACGCGGCCATCGCGCGCCGCATGGGCGTCAGTGCCCACACGGTCGACACCTACCTGCGCCGGATCCGTGGCAAGACGGGTGTCAACAACCGCACGCAGCTGGCGGTGTTGGCGGTGTCGTTCCACCAGCCCCGGGTGGTGGGGATGCCCCGGGCGCAGGCCGCCTAAGACCGGCTATAGCCAGTTCTGTCCGGTCTTATCCCCCATTCCCTTTCGTGCGCGGCAGTTTGGTGACATGGGTGACTACTGGAGACCGGACCGGACGACTCGGCATATTGATCCCACCGGCCGCCGCCGGCCCGCCCCCTACTCCAAGAGGACCTCATGAAGCGCTTCGCCCTGGTTGCCGCCCCCGTCGTCGCGGCCCTCTTCGCCCTGGCGTCCCCCGCCCAGGCGGACACCGCCCCCACCACCCCCGCCGCCCCGCGGGTGACGGCCGGCGAGACGCCCCGCGTGATCGTCCTCCCCACGACCACCACCCGCCCCGGCGGCGGCAACAAGCCCACCGACAGCAGCTGGGGCGGCTGACCCCCGCGGCACCCCGGCTGCCCCCCACCCGAGCCCCGCGTCGGCACCCCCCATGCCGACGGCGGGGCTCGGGCGCGTTCCACGCCGGTCCCCCTGTCGGCCCCGACCGCGTGTCTCCCGATCACGCGCCTCGTTGTTTCGCCACGAATCGCGACGTCGTCCGGCTCACCTTCCGACCGCACGTCCCGACCGCACATTCCGACTTCACAGGAGGCGCACATGGCAGGTTTTCTCGACCGGGCCAAGGAGCAGGCGCAGCGCAGCATGGCGCAGGGCAAGGAAAAACTGGAGGAGGTCCAGGCCCAGCGTGCCGGGGGAGACCTGCTGAAGAAACTCGGCGCCGCCTACTACGCGGAAAAGCGCGGCGCGGGCACCCCCGAGGCGACCCAGCGCGCCCTGTCCGACCTGGAGGCCCACATCACCGCCCACGGGGACAGCTTCCTTCGCGGCGCGTGACGCGCCACCGGGCAGGCAACCGCCGTGGCAGCGCACCGGCTTGAGCCGTGCGGCCGGGGTGTGACGGCAACGCAGAAGGGCCGGACCCAGTGAACTGGATCCGGCCCTTCGACTTGGCACTTACCGGGATCAGCGAGTGATCCGACTGCTTCCCGGTGAGTGCCCCCGGCAGGATTCGAACCTGCGCACACGGCTCCGGAGGCCGTTGCTCTATCCCCTGAGCTACGGGGGCGTGTCTTCCGCGTTTCGCGGCGACGGGTAGAACCCTACCAGCTCTTGTCGGGTGGGAAGTAACGGGTGGTCGGGGGCCGTCGGGGCGGGGGATTAGCGCATGGGGTGGTGGGGGGTGGCGCGGTCCGGGAAAGCTCGCTCGCACGGGGTGGAAGTGGGGAAAACCCGGACGCAGCGCGGCGGGCGCGCCTACTCTCAGGGTGTGCCTGGCTTGTCCGGCCGGGTCCTCGTTGTCGACGACAACAAGGTCATCCGGCAGTTGATCAGGGTCAACCTCGAGCTCGAAGGCTTCGAGGTCGTGACCGCGGCCGATGGTGCCGAGTGCCTGGAGATCGTGCACCGGGTGCGTCCCGATGTCGTGACGCTGGACGTCGTCATGCCGCGACTCGACGGACTGCAGGCCGCCGCCCGGCTCCGGGCCGATGTCCGCACACGGGACATACCGATCGCGATCATCAGCGCCTGCACCCAGCTGGAAGTCGACGGCGGCCGGGCCGCCGGAGTGGACGCGTTCCTGGCGAAGCCGTTCGAGCCGGCGGAGATGGTGCGGCTCGTCCGGCGGCTCATGGGGTGCGGTCAAGTGGAGGGCGGCGAGGGGCTGCCGGGGATCCGCACCCCCGGGGAAGTGGAGCCGGCCGCGCGGCCCGCCGGGTAGCCGTGGTGGCCGCGGCCGTCCCTCGTTCCGTCCCGCCTGGTGAAACCTGTTCGCGGAGTGGCCCCCCACCTCCCCTAGGCTTGACCCTGTGACCCCCGCCGATCTCACCCGCACCGTGCTGCACACCGTGCGTCGCGCCGTCGAGGCCGACGAGCTGTGCGCCGTCGTGCCGGAGCGGGTCACCGTGCGGGTTCCGCCGCGGCCTGGATGCGGGGACTACGCCACCAACGTCGCCCTGCGGATCGCCCAGGACACCGGCCGCCCCGCCCTCGACATCGCCGAGGTACTGCGCCGGCGGCTCGTGCGGGAGCCGGGGATCGCGGCGGTCGACATCGCCGGACCCGGATTCCTCAACATCACCCTCGCCGGCGCCACCCAGGCGGAGCTGGTGCGCGGGCTGCTGGGCGACCGGGAGACCGGCCGGCCCCTCCCGCTCCCCGAACCCGACCCCGCACTGCTGCGCCGGCTCGGCCCGGACGCCGCCCGGTGGAGCCTCCTCTGCCCGCCCGGCCTCGACCGCGACCTGCTGCTCGCGCAGCGCGAGAGCAACCCCCTCTTCCGCGTCCGGTACGCCCACGCCCGTAGCCGGGCACTGCTGCGCAACGCCCGTGACCTGGGCTTCTCGCCCGAGGCCGGGGACATCCGAAGCGAGGACGCCGGAGCTCTCCTGGCCGTCCTCGCCGACCACGCCCGCGTCAGCGCCACCCGTGCGCCCGACCGGCTCGCCCGGCATCTCGAACGGCTCGCCGACGCCTTCCTCCGCTGGACCGCGGCGTGTCCCACGCTGCCCCGCGGCGACGAGAAACCCTCGGCCGTTCACCGCGCCCGACTGGCCGTCGCCGAGGCCTCGGGCAAGGTGCTCGCCGACGGCCTCCACCAGCTCGGCATCACCGCACCCGCACACCTCTGAGGAGATCAGAGCCCATGAGCCGCTCCGCCCACCCCGCCGGGCCCCGCTACGCCGACGTCCTCCCCGAGGGGCACTACACAGCGCCGCCCACCGACCTCAACGCGCTCGACCCGCGCGTGTGGTCCCGCACCGTCACGCGGAACGCCGAAGGCGTCGCCACCGTCGGCGGGCTCGACGTGAAGCGGCTCGCCGAGGAGTTCGGCACGCCCGCCTACTTCCTCGACGAGGACGACTTCCGCGCCCGCTGCCGCGCCTGGCGCGATGCCTTCGGCGACGACGCCGACGTCTTCTACGCCGGCAAGGCGTTCCTCTCCCGGGCCGTCGTGCGCTGGCTGCACGAGGAGGGCCTCAACCTCGACGTCTGCTCCGCCGGGGAGCTCGCCACCGCCCTCGACGCCGGGATGCCCGCCGAGCGCATCGCGCTGCACGGCAACAACAAGTCGACCGAGGAGATCACCCGCGCCGTCGAGGCCGGTGTCGGGCGGATCGTCCTCGACTCCTTCCAGGAGATCGTCCGCGTCGCCCACATCGCCGAGCGGCTCGGCAAGCGCCAGCGCGTGCAGATCCGGGTCACCGTCGGCGTCGAGGCGCACACCCACGAGTTCATCGCCACCGCCCACGAGGACCAGAAGTTCGGCCTCGCGCTGGCCGGCGGCCAGGCGGCCGAGGCCGTCCGCCGCGCGCTCAAGCTCGACGGGCTGGAGGTCATCGGCATCCACTCGCACATCGGCTCGCAGATCTTCGACACCTCCGGCTTCGAGGTGGCCGCCCACCGCGTCGTCGGGCTGCTGAAGGAGATCCGCGACGAGCACGGCATCGAGCTGCCCGAGATCGACCTCGGCGGCGGCCTCGGCATCGCCTACACCCCCGAGGACGACCCGCGCGAGCCGCACGAGATCGCCAGGGCGCTCGGCGACATCGTCACCCGCGAGTGCGCGGCCGCCGGGCTCGCCGTACCGCGCCTGTCCGTCGAGCCGGGGCGCGCCATCGTCGGCCCCACGGCCTTCACGTTGTACGAGGTCGGCACCATCAAGGAGCTGCCGGGCCTGCGGACGTACGTGAGCGTCGACGGCGGCATGTCCGACAACATCCGCACCGCGCTCTACGACGCCGAGTACTCCGTCGCGCTGGTCTCCCGCACCTCCACCGCCGCGCCGATGCTCTCCCGCGTCGTCGGCAAGCACTGCGAGTCCGGCGACATCGTCGTCCGCGACGCCTTCCTCCCCGCCGACGTGGCGCCCGGCGATCTGCTCGCCGTGCCCGCCACCGGCGCGTACTGCCGCTCGATGGCCAGCAACTACAACCATGCGCTGCGCCCGCCGGTCGTAGCGGTGAAGGATGGTGCCGCACGGGTCATCGTGCGGCGCGAGACGGAGGAGGACCTTCTCCGCCTCGACGTCGGCTAAACCGCGCGGGCCACCCCGTGTCGGCCGAAATACCCCGGCTGGCATTTAGCTGACAGATGATTCCGTTGACGGACAGATGTCGGCCCACGGAAACAAAGATCTCGAATACTGGACCCGGGGGAGGAAACCCCGGTCCAGTGAGTGAGACTGGTGAACTACCGAAGATGTATGAGAAACGAGGTCGGATGATGCGTACGCGTCCGCTGAAAGTGGCGCTGCTGGGCTGTGGAGTGGTCGGCTCAGAGGTGGCGCGCATCATGACGACGCACGCGGACGACCTCGCGGCGCGCATCGGCGCGCCCGTCGAGCTCGCCGGCATCGCCGTCCGCCGCCCCAGCCGGGTGCGCGCCGGGGTGCCCGCCGAGCTGATCACCACCGATGCCACCGCGCTCGTCAAGCGCGATGACATCGATGTGGTCGTCGAGGTCATCGGTGGCATCGAGCCCGCCCGCGCGCTGATCACGACCGCGTTCGAGCACGGCGCCAGCGTCGTCTCCGCGAACAAGGCGCTGCTCGCCCAGGACGGGGCCGCCCTGCATGCCGCCGCCGAGAGCCACGGCGCCGACCTGTACTACGAGGCCGCCGTCGCGGGCGCCATCCCGCTCGTCCGGCCGCTGCGCGAGTCCCTCGCCGGCGACAAGGTCAACCGGGTGCTCGGCATCGTCAACGGCACGACCAACTTCATCCTCGACAAGATGGACACCAGCGGCGCCGGTTACTCCGAGGCGCTGGACGAGGCCACCGCCCTCGGTTACGCCGAGGCGGACCCGACCGCCGACGTCGAAGGCTTCGACGCCGCCGCCAAGGCCGCGATCCTGGCCGGCATCGCCTTCCACACCCGGGTCCGGCTGGACGACGTGCACCGCGAGGGCATGACCGAGGTCACCGCCGCCGACTTCGCGTCCGCGAAGCAGATGGGCTGTACCATCAAGCTGCTCGCCATCTGCGAGCGGGCCGCCGACGGGCAGTCCGTCACCGCCCGCGTGCACCCGGCGATGATCCCGCTGAGCCACCCCCTCGCCTCCGTGCGCGAGGCCTACAACGCGGTGTTCATCGAGGCCGAGGCGGCCGGACAGCTGATGTTCTACGGGCCGGGCGCGGGCGGCTCGCCGACCGCCTCCGCGGTCCTCGGCGACCTCGTGGCCGTCTGCCGCAACAAGCTCGGCGAGGCCACCGGCCCCGGCGAATCGGCCTACACCCGGCTGCCCGTGAGCCCGATGGGCGAGGTCGTGACCCGCTATCACATCAGCCTCGACGTGGCCGACAAGCCGGGTGTCCTCGCCCAGGTCGCCACGGTCTTCGCCGAGCACGACGTGTCCATCGACACCGTCCGGCAGACGGGCAAGGACGGCGAGGCGTCCCTCGTCGTCGTCACCCACCGGGCACCCGACGCCGCCCTCTCGGCGACCGTCGAGGCGCTGCGCAAGCTGGACACGGTCCGCGGCGTCGCGAGCATCATGCGCGTTGAAGGCGAGTAGGGGAGTTACGAAAGCAATGTCTGCCAACAACGGTCGCCAGACCTCCCGCACCCACCAGTGGCGCGGCATCATCGAGGAGTACCGCGACCGGCTCCCGGTCTCGGCCGACACGCCGGTCGTCACCCTCCGCGAGGGCGGCACCCCGCTCGTACCGGCCCAGGTGCTCTCCGAGCGCACGGGCTGCGAGGTGCACCTGAAGGTCGAGGGCGCCAACCCCACCGGGTCCTTCAAGGACCGCGGCATGACCATGGCCATCACGCGGGCCAAGGAGGAGGGCGCGAAGGCCGTCATCTGCGCCTCCACCGGCAACACCTCCGCGTCGGCCGCCGCCTACGCCGTCCGCGCCGGAATGGTCTGCGCCGTCCTGGTGCCGGAAGGCAAGATCGCGCTCGGCAAGATGGGCCAGGCGCTGGTCCACGGCGCCCGCATCCTCCAGGTCGACGGCAACTTCGACGACTGCCTCACGCTGGCCCGCAAGCTGTCCGACAACTACCCGGTGGCGCTGGTCAACTCCGTCAACCCGGTACGGATCGAGGGCCAGAAGACGGCGGCCTTCGAGATCGTCGACATGCTCGGCGACGCGCCCGACATCCACGTCCTGCCGGTCGGCAACGCGGGCAACATCACCGCCTACTGGCGGGGCTACCGCGAGTACGCGGCCGACGGGATCTCCTCCCGCAACCCCCGGATGTGGGGATTCCAGGCCTCCGGTTCCGCCCCGATCGTGCGCGGCGAGCCGGTCAAGGACCCGCACACCATCGCCACCGCGATCCGCATCGGCAACCCCGCCTCCTGGCAGTTCGCCGAGGAGGCGCGGGACGAGTCCGGCGGTCTCATCGACGAGGTGACCGACCGACAGATCCTGGCCGCCTACCGTCTGTTGGCCTCCCAGGAGGGCGTCTTCGTCGAGCCCGCCTCGGCGGCGAGCGTCGCCGGTCTGCTCAAGGCCGCCGAGCTGGGCCTGGTCGACCCGGGCCAGCGCATCGTCTGCACGGTCACGGGCAACGGCCTCAAGGACCCCGACTGGGCGGTGGCCGGCGCGCCGCAGCCCATCACCGTGCCGGTGGACGCCACGGCCGCCGCGCAGCAGCTCGGCCTCGTCTGACGGCTCGTACCCGGGGCTCCGCCCCCGGGCCACGGGTCCCGAGTCGCCGGACGGGCCGCGTTTCCCAGCCCGTCCGGCGACTCGGGACACGCCAAATCAACCCAGCTCGTGCCATAGCGGCGCGCCGCAGGCGACACGCTTCGTGCGCCTCCCGTGCGCCCTATGTCGCCGCAGAACCTTCCTTCGATAGGCTGTACTCACTCCGCCCCGTCGCAGACCCCTGTCGCCCCCCATGCGGCATCGCCGTCGCGGCCCTTGCGGACGTTGCACGCCCCACCGAGGCCACACCAAGGAGAGTCTTCGAGCGATGGCCGGTCCCGCGTTCCGCGCCGCCGCCGTCCGAGTGCGCACCCCTGCCACCAGCGCAAATCTCGGTCCCGGCTTTGATGCCCTCGGCCTGTCCCTGGGGCTCTACGACGACGTCGTCGTCCGGGTGGCCGAATCCGGGCTGCACATCGACATCGCCGGCGAGGGTGCCGAAACCCTGCCGCGTGACGAGAGTCATCTGCTCGTACGGTCCCTGCGTACGGCCTTCGACCTGCTCGGCGGCCAGCCGCGCGGCCTCGAGGTCGTCTGTGCCAACCGCATTCCGCACGGGCGGGGCCTCGGCTCCTCCTCCGCCGCCATCTGCGCGGGCATCGTCGCCGCCCGCGCCGTGACGATAGGCGGGGCCGAGCGGCTCGACGACGCCGCGCTGCTCGAGCTGGCCACCGAGATCGAGGGCCACCCGGACAACGTCGCCGCCTGTCTGCTCGGCGGATTCACCCTGGCCTGGACCGAGGCGGGGGCCGCGCGGGCCATTCGGATGGATCCGGCGGATTCCGTCGTTCCGGTGGTCTTCGTGCCCTCCAAGGCCGTACTGACCGAGACCGCGCGCGGGCTGCTGCCGCGCAATGTCCCCCATGTGGACGCGGCGGCCAACGCCGGGCGCGCGGCGCTGCTCGTGGAGGCCCTGACCAGGCGTCCCGAGCTGCTGCTGCCGGCCACCGAGGACCGGCTCCACCAGGAATACCGCGCTCCGGCGATGCCGGAGAGCGTGGCCCTGGTCAACCGACTGCGCGCGGACGGCGTCCCCGCGGTCATCTCCGGCGCGGGCCCCACGGTGCTCGCGCTGGTCGAGGACGGTGCGGCCGACAAGGTCGCACGACTGGCGGGCGAGGGGTGGGCGGCCAATCGGCTGACTCTCGACGCCGGGGGGACGAGCGTGCTGCCGCTGTCCTGACCAGCGGTGTCCGGGGGTAACCCCAGGCACCCGAAAATTGCGGTTGCCGGTCTTTGAGAGGGGGAATGTTTGTGGGATCCGGTAGTGTTAACCTCAAGTCTGCACTCGTAGCCACATCGGCTCGGTGCTCTGTGTCCCGATCAGGGACCGCTTTTCTTCCGGGAGCCTCCCAAACTGCCTGAGCAGCCTGCCTGAGCAGCTTCGAGCACGCTCCGGAATCGGCGTGGGTGACATGAGTGAAGTAAACGCCATGTCTTCACTGATTCCTTCACGCCGAAACCAATGAACCTGATTCTTCCGCCGTACCGGCGGACCACCGCCCAGGCCCGGTCCGCATACCAGGACCGCAGCCGGACAGCACAACCGGTCGCCGAGCCAGACAGGCCGACGCCCGCTCCAGGGAAGGACCCTTCGTGAGCGACACCACCGATCTGATGGGCGTGAACGCCGCCGGCACTGCGGGCAGTGACGCCGGCAATGCCTCCGCGCCCGCCACGGACGCTCCCGCCGCGCCTGCCACCGGTGCCTCTACCGCCCCCAAGCGGCGCCGCTCGGGCACCGGCCTCGACGGCATGGTCCTGGCCGAGCTCCAGCAGGTTGCCTCCGGCCTCGGCATCAAGGGCACCGCGCGGATGCGCAAAGGCCAGCTGATCGAGGTCATCAAGGAGAAGCAGGCCGGCTCCGCCGCGTCCGCCAAGGCCGCCGAGGCGGCCCCCGCGGAGGCCAAGCCGAAGCGCCGTGCGACCTCCAAGGCCCGTACGGGTGAGGCGGCCGCCGAGAAGCCCGCCGAGAAGGCCGCTGCCCAGCAGCAGATCGAGATCCCGGGCCAGCCGAGCAGCGACGAGCAGCCGGCCGGCGAGCGCCGTCGCCGTCGTGCGACCGCGCCCTCGGGCAGCCCCGAGACGGCCACCGAGACCAAGACCGAGGTCAAGGTCGAGGAGCGCGCCGAGGCCAAGGCCGAGACGGCCGTGGACACCGCCGAGGGCAAGGCCGCCAAGAGCGGCGAGCGCCAGGAGCGCGGCGAGCGTGCCGGCAAGGGCGACCGCCGTGAGCGCGGCGAGCGTGCCGAGCGCGGCCAGCGCGGTGAGCGTGACCGTGGCGAGCGCGGCGAGCGTGACCGCGACCGCCGTGGCAACCGCGACGGCGCCGGCCAGGCCGGCGGCGACCGCCAGGACCGTCAGCAGCAGCGCGACAACCGCGGCCCGCAGGGCGGCGGCCAGGGCGGCCCGCAGGACGACGACGACTTCGAGGGCGGCCGTCGTGGCCGTCGCGGCCGCTACCGCGACCGCCGTGGCCGTCGGGGTCGGGACGAGGGCTTCGGCAATGAGCCGCAGGTCTCCGACGACGACGTCCTGATCCCCGTCGCGGGCATCCTCGACATCCTCGACAACTACGCGTTCATCCGGACCTCCGGTTACCTCCCGGGTCCGAACGACGTCTATGTCTCCCTCGCCCAGGTCCGTAAGAACGGCCTGCGCAAGGGTGACCACGTCACCGGTGCGGTCCGGCAGCCGAAGGACGGCGAGCGGCGCGAGAAGTTCAACGCCCTCGTCCGCCTCGACTCGGTGAACGGCATGGCGCCCGAAACCGGCCGTGGCCGCCCGGAGTTCGGCAAGCTCACCCCGCTCTACCCGCAGGACCGCCTGCGGTTGGAGACGGACCCGGGCGTGCTGACGACCCGGATCATCGACCTGGTCGCGCCGATCGGCAAGGGCCAGCGCGGTCTGATCGTGGCCCCGCCGAAGACCGGCAAGACCATGATCATGCAGGCGATCGCCAACGCGATCACCACGAACAACCCCGAGTGCCACCTGATGGTCGTCCTGGTCGACGAGCGTCCGGAAGAGGTCACCGACATGCAGCGGTCGGTCAAGGGCGAGGTCATCTCCTCGACCTTCGACCGCCCGGCCGAGGACCACACCACCGTCGCCGAGCTGGCCATCGAGCGCGCCAAGCGTCTCGTCGAGCTGGGTCACGACGTGGTCGTCCTGCTGGACTCGATCACCCGTCTGGGCCGTGCCTACAACCTGGCCGCCCCGGCCTCGGGCCGCATCCTGTCCGGTGGTGTCGACTCGACCGCGCTCTACCCGCCGAAGAAGTTCTTCGGTGCCGCGCGCAACATCGAGGACGGCGGCTCGCTGACCATCCTGGCCACCGCGCTCGTCGAGACCGGCTCGCGCATGGACGAGGTGATCTTCGAGGAGTTCAAGGGCACCGGCAACATGGAGCTCAAGCTCGACCGGAAGCTCGCCGACAAGCGCATCTTCCCGGCCGTGGACGTCGACCCGTCCGGTACCCGCAAGGAGGAGATCCTCCTGGGTGCCGATGAGTTGGCGATCGTCTGGAAGCTCCGCCGGGTGCTGCACGCGCTCGACTCGCAGCAGGCCATCGAGCTGCTTCTCGACAAGATGAAGCAGACGAAGTCCAACGCCGAGTTCCTGATGCAGATCGCGAAGACCACGCCCTCCTCGGGCAACGGCAACGACTGATCTTCGCTGACGCACGACGCGTCACCCACGCATCACCACGACCGCCCCGCCACTTGTGTGGCGGGGCGGTCGTGTGTCCGGCGCCGGCACCGGACGCCCGTGCCGTGTCGCAGTCGTGATCATCCCGAGTCCGCCTCGTGACCGGCTGAGATTTGCACCACAGCGCCGCCGTCCGACATTGGCTTGAACTTTTGCCTCTTTCTGGCCGAAATCGCAGGTGGGCGGGGTCGTGGCCGGTTCGCGCGAGGGCGGTGGCCCGCGCTCTTTCTAAGAAGGTCCTCAGAAACCGCTGTGCAACCCTGGCGCAGGCTCTCCCGTCTGACCGGATGACGGGACACCATGCCTGACCAAGGCGGCAGGGGGTAGCCGGAGAGCAGCGGAGGACTGAGGACGTATGGCTGACGACAGCAAGGGCACGAGGGCGGGATCGCGCCGTCGGCGTGCCGGCGGGTCACGCGGCCGGCGCCGTAAGCCTCCGGCCCGTCGTAAGGGCTGGCGAATAGCCGCCTGGGCCCTCGCGGGGGTCATTCTGCTCGGAGGTGGCGGCCTCGGGTTCCTCTACTTCAAGTTCAACGGCAATCTGCACGGCGTCGACATCAACGCGGCGCTGGGCAAGAACCGTCCCAAGGACGTCGACAACGGCTCGCAGGACATCCTCGTCCTCGGCTCCGACTCCCGGGCCGGTGCCAACGCCAAGTACGGCACGGACGAGGGCAGCGCCCGCTCCGACACCGCGATGATCCTGCACGTCTACGAGGGCCACAAGAAGGCCAGCGTCGTCAGCATCCCGCGCGACACCATCGTCTCCCGCCCCGAGTGCAAGACGTCGGAAGGCAGGACGAGCCCGGCCGTGAAGCGCGCGCAGTTCAACGAGGCGTACTCGATCGGCGGCCCGGCCTGCGCGGTCGCGACCGTCGAGAGCATGACCGGCATCCGCATGGACCACTTCGTGGAGGTCGACTTCGCCGGCTTCCAGAAGATGATCGACAAGCTGGGCGGGGTGGAGGTCACCACCGCCAAGCCCATCCACGACAAGTGGAGCCACCTCGACCTCGCCGCGGGCACCCACACCCTCAACGGCGAGAAGTCCCTCGCGCTCGTCCGTACCCGCAAGGGCGTCGGCGACGGCAGCGACCTCGGCCGGATCAAGCTCCAGCAGACGTTCATCAAGGCGCTGCTGGACCAGATCAAGTCGGTGGGCCTCTTCACCAGCCCCACCAAGCTCTACGGTCTCGCCGACACGGCCACCAAGGCCGTCACCACCGACCGGGAGCTGGCCTCGCTCGACAAGCTGATGAGCTTCGCCAACGGGCTCAAGAGCATCGAGTCGAACGACATGCACATGGTCACGCTGCCGGTGACGTACGACCCCCGGGACCCCAACCGGGTGGTGCCGCTCGAGGCCGAGTCCGCCGAGGTCTGGGACGCGCTCCGCGCCGACCGGGAGATACCGCAGTCCGCGCTCAAGGACGGCGCGGGCACGAAGACCGACGCGGACAACGCCGTCAAGCAGGTCTCGGCCGGCAAGGGCGCCGACGGGAAGGCCGAGAAGGAAGCCGCCGAGAAGAGCCCCGTCAAGTAGCCGGTCGGCCAGGTGGTAATCGGCCGCGTGGGCCGTAGTGGCCCCCCTGCTGGCCGCCACCGCGGCTCCCACCTGCGCCTTTTCCCCCGGGCCGGCTCCCGGCCCCCGGCCGGGACATCGGGGGAATACCTGGCCGCCACCCCACGTTTTGGGGGATACGGCCAGTACTGGCAAACTGGTACGTCGGCCCCGGTTCACGTAAGGCAATCCCGCCTCTGCGACCCGGTGCCCTCCCGAACCTAGGAGATCCCTTGAAGCGCGACATCCACCCGGATTACGTCGAGACCCAGGTCAGCTGCACCTGTGGCGCCTCGTTCACCACCCGTAGCACCGTCGCGGACGGCACCATCCGTGCCGACGTGTGCTCCGAGTGCCACCCGTTCTACACGGGCAAGCAGAAGATCCTCGACACCGGTGGCCGCGTGGCGCGGTTCGAGGCCCGCTTCGGCAAGGCCGCCGCTGCCAAGAAGTAGCGACCCGCAGGCGCCGGTTCTCGGTCGCCCTTCGCGCGCGAGGGGTGACCGGACCGGCGCTTTGTCGTCCAGCAGGCCCGTCACTTCCAGCTAGGGAAACTTGATGTTCGAGGCAGTCGAGGAACTGATCGGTGAGCACGCCGACCTCGAGAAGCGGCTCGCCGACCCCGCCGTGCACGCGGACCAGGCCAACGCCCGCAAGCTCAACAAGCGCTACGCCGAGCTGACCCCGATCGTCGGGACCTACCGCTCCTGGAAGCAGGCCGGCGAGGACATCGAGACCGCGCGCGAGTTCGCCGCCGACGACCCGGACTTCGCCGCCGAGGTCAAGGTGATCGAGAAGCAGCGCGAGGCGCTCACCGAGAAGCTGCGCCTGCTGCTCGTCCCGCGCGACCCCAGCGACGACAAGGACGTCATCCTCGAGGTCAAGGCGGGTGCGGGCGGCGACGAGTCGGCGCTCTTCGCCGGCGACCTGCTGCGGATGTATCTGCGCTACGCCGAGCGCGTCGGCTGGAAGACCGAGATCATCGACGCCACCGAGTCCGAGCTGGGCGGCTACAAGGACGTCCAGGTCGCGGTGAAGACCAAGGGCGGCAACGGCGCCACCGAGCCCGGCCAGGGCGTCTGGGCGCGGCTGAAGTACGAGGGCGGAGTGCACCGCGTGCAGCGCGTGCCCGCCACCGAGTCCCAGGGCCGGATCCACACCTCCGCGGCCGGCGTGCTCGTCACGCCCGAGGCCGAGGAGATCGACGTCGAGATCCACGCCAACGACCTGCGGATCGACGTCTACCGCTCGTCGGGCCCCGGCGGCCAGTCCGTCAACACCACCGACTCCGCGGTCCGCATCACGCACCTGCCGACCGGCATCGTCGCCTCCTGCCAGAACGAGAAGAGCCAGCTCCAGAACAAGGAGCAGGCCATGCGCATCCTGCGTTCCCGGCTGCTCGCCGCGGCCCAGGAGGAGGCGGAGAAGAACGCCGCCGACGCCCGCCGCAGCCAGGTCCGCACGGTGGACCGCTCCGAGAAGATCCGTACGTACAACTTCCCGGAAAACCGCATCTCCGACCACCGCGTCGGATTCAAGGCGTACAACTTGGACCAGGTGCTCGACGGCGAGCTGGATCCGGTCATCCAGGCGTGCGTCGACGCCGACTCGGCCGCCAAACTGGCTGACGCCGGCTGACCGACTGAGACAATGCCCCAATGCGGCGTGCGACGCGTCCGCGGTCGCCGGGCGGGCTCGACCCATCGAGCCCGTACGACGGACCCGGACAGCCGCCGCGACGAAAGCGCGAGAGGATCAACGTGAACCTGCTGCTCGCCGAGGTGGCGCAAGCCACCCAGCGGTTGGCCGACGCCGGCGTACCTTCTCCGCGCTTCGACGCGGAGGAGCTGGCCGCGTTCGTGCACGGCGTCAAGCGGGGTGAGCTGCACAACGTGGCCGACGCCGACTTCGACGCCCGCTACTGGGAGGCGGTCGCCCGCCGCGAGGCCCGGGAGCCGCTCCAGCACATCACCGGCCGCGCCTTCTTCCGTTACCTCGAACTCCAGGTGGGCCCCGGAGTCTTCGTGCCCCGCCCCGAGACCGAGTCGGTCGTCGGCTGGGCCATAGACGCCGTACGGGCCATGGACGTCGTGGAGCCCCTGATCGTCGACCTGTGCACCGGCTCCGGGGCCATCGCCCTGGCCCTCGCGCAGGAGGTGCCGCGCTCCCGTGTGCACGCCGTGGAGCTGGACGAGGGCGCCCTCGGCTGGGCCCGCAAGAACGTCGAGGGCTCCCGGGTGTCCCTGCACCACGGCGACGCGCTGACCGCGCTGCCGGAGCTGGACGGCCAGGTCGACCTCGTCATCAGCAACCCGCCGTACATCCCGCTCACCGAGTGGGAGTTCGTGGCGCCCGAGGCCCGCGACCACGACCCGCAGCTCGCGCTGTTCTCCGGCGAGGACGGCCTCGACACCATCCGCGGCATCGAGCGCACCGCCCACCGGCTGCTGCGCCCGGGCGGCGTCGTCGTCATCGAGCACGCCGACACCCAGGGCGGCCAGGTGCCGTGGATCTTCACCGAGGAGAAGGGCTGGGCGGACGCTGCCGACCACCCCGACCTCAACAACCGCCCGCGCTTCGCGACGGCCCGTAGGGCGACGGCGTGAGCGGGGCAACGGCACCTAACCGCTTCGCGAAGGAGATGTGATGGCACGGCGATACGACTGCAGCGACGCGACCGACCGCAAGACCGGTCTGCGCGAAGCCGCCGCCGCGGTCCGCCGCGGCGAGCTGGTCGTGCTGCCCACCGACACCGTCTACGGCATCGGTGCGGACGCCTTCAGCCGCGAGGCCGTCGGCGACCTCCTGGAGGCCAAGGGGCGTGGCCGTGGCATGCCCACGCCCGTACTCGTCGGTTCTCCGAACACCCTGCACGGGCTGGTCACGGACTTCTCCGAGCAGGCCTGGGAGCTGGTCGACGCCTTCTGGCCCGGCGCGCTCACCCTGGTCGCCAACCACCAGCCGTCGCTGACGTGGGACCTGGGCGAGACGCACGGCACCGTCGCCGTGCGGATGCCGCTGCACCCCGTCGCCATCGAGCTGCTCACCGAGTTCGGCCCGATGGCCGTCTCCAGCGCCAACCTCACGGGCCACCCGGCCCCGCAGGACTGCGACTCCGCGCAGGAGATGCTCGGCGACTCCGTCTCGGTCTACCTCGACGGTGGCTCCACCCCGGACAACGTGCCCTCCTCCATCGTCGACGTCACCGGCAAGGTGCCCGTGCTGCTGCGGGCCGGTGCGCTCAGCGCCGAGCAGCTGCGCGAGGTAGTCCCCGATCTCGAGGTGGCCAATTGATCGCCCCGCAGGGGCGTGGCATAGCGGGACCGGACACCCATGACCCCGGCCGGTCCGGGGTCCCCACCTTCCGCATCCTCCACGTCAGCACCGGCAACGTCTGCCGCTCGCCCATCACCGAGCGGCTGACCCGCCATGCCCTCTCCGACCGCCTCGGCGACCCCCTCACGGGCGGTCTCGTGGTGGAGAGCGCCGGCACCTGGGGCCACGAGGGAGCCCCGATGGAGGCGCACGCGGCGACCGTCCTGGCCGACCTCGGCGCCGACCCGGACGGGTTCATCGGCCGTGAGCTGCTGGACGAGCACGTCATCCGCGCCGATCTCGTGCTCACCGCGACCCGCGACCACCGCGCCCAGGTCATCTCCATGGGCCACTCCGCGGGGCTGCGGACGTTCACGCTCAAGGAGTTCACCCGGCTCGTACGGGCCATAGACCACGCGACCCTCCCGGACCCCGAGCAGGCCGGCGGGGTGGTCGACCGTGCCCGCGCCCTGGTGCAGGCCGCCGCCGCGCTGCGCGGCTGGCTGCTCGCCCCGAACGCGGAGGCCGACGAGGTCCACGACCCCTACGGCGCCCCGATCACCTTCTTCCGCTCCATCGGTGACGAGATCAACCAGGCACTCGACCCGGTCGTCACCGCGCTCACGGGGGTCCCCGCCCGGGCCTAGGGCCTGCCCTGGGCCTGTCCGGTGCGCACACCGGGCAGGCGGGCCGGCACGGGCCTACATTGGGGTGGAGACCATCGCACCGCACAGCCCGGAGCCAGCGATGACCGTCACCCCCACTCCCACCAGGGGCGCCAGCGCGGAAGGCGCCACCGGCCACCCCGCATGGGGCCCCGGCTTCGACGCGCTGCTGCGGCAGGACCCCGAGATGGCCGAAATCCTCCTGGGCGAGGCGAACCGGCAGGCCACCGGCATCCAGCTCATCGCCGCCGAGAACTTCACCTCACCCGCCGTCCTCGCCGCCCTCGGCTCCCCGCTGGCCAACAAGTACGCCGAGGGCTATCCCGGCGCCCGCCACCACGGCGGCTGCGAGCTGGTCGACGCCGCCGAGCGCACCGCCGTCGACCGCGCCAAGGATCTCTTCGGCGCCGCGCACGCCAACGTCCAGCCGCACTCCGGCACCGCCGCCGTCATGGCCGCCTACGCCGCCCTGCTGCGCCCCGGCGACACCGTCCTGGCCATGGCCCTCACCCAGGGCGGGCATCTCACCCACGGCTCACCTGCGAACTTCTCGGGCCGCTGGTACGACTTCGTCGGGTACGGGGTCCGCGAGGAGACCGGCCTGATCGACTACGCGCGGGTCCGGGCCCTGGCCCGTGAGCACCGGCCCAAGGTGATCGTCTGTGGCTCGATCTCATACCCCCGGCACCCCGACTACGCCGCCTTCCGCGACATCTGCGACGAGACGGGCGCCTATCTCGTCGTCGACGCCGCGCACCCCATCGGTCTGGTCGCCGGGGGAGCGGCGCCCAGCCCCGTGCCCTACGCGGACGTGGTGTGCGCGACCACGCACAAGGTGCTGCGCGGCCCGCGCGGCGGGCTGCTGCTGTGCGGCGCGGAGCTGGCCGACCGGATCGACCGGGCGCTGTTCCCGCTCACGCAGGGCGGTCCGCAGATGCACACCGTGGCGGCGAAGGCCGTCGCCTTCGGCGAGGCCGCGACCCCGGCGTTCACCGCGTACGCCCATCGAGTGGTGGCCAACGCCCGTGCGCTGGCCGCCGCGCTGGCCGCGGAGGGACTCACCGTGACCACGGGCGGCACCGACACCCACCTGATCACCGCCCACCTCGGGGCGCTCGCACCGGACGCCGCCGCGGCCCGTGGCCGGCTCGCGGCGGCGGGCATCGTCCTGGACACCTGCGGGCTGCCCCACGGCACCGGTCGCGGCCTGCGGCTGGGTACCGCGGCGGTCACCACCCAGGGCATGGGGGAGGCCGAGATGGGCCGTCTGGCGGCCCTCATGGGCAGCGCGTTGCGCGGGGACGGGCCGGGCGGCGCCGTCCGGGACGCGGTGCTGCGCCTGGCAGCGGACTTCCCGCCCTATCCGGCCCGTTTCTGACCCTCCGCAACCGCGGGGGCGTGGCGAACGTCTCCAGCCACATTCACAGATCGGGGGCGGACGCGAATATGGTGTGGGGCTGTGATGTCCAGCGAAAACTCTGGGGCAGCCCGTGCGTGAATATCTGCTGACGCTGTGCGTCACCGCAGCGGTCACCTATCTGCTGACGGGTCCGGTGCGGAAGTTCGCCATCGCGGCCGGGGCGATGCCGGAGATCCGCGCGCGGGACGTGCATCGCGAACCGACGCCGCGGCTCGGCGGTATCGCGATGTTCGGCGGGCTGTGCGCGGGACTGCTGGTGGCCGCGCACCTGTCGAACCTCAAGAGTGTCTTCGAGCTGTCCAACGAGCCCCGGGCGCTGCTCTCCGGGGCCGGGCTGATCTGGCTGCTCGGTGTGCTGGACGACAAGTGGGGCGTGGACGCCCTGGTCAAGCTCGGCGGGCAGATGATCGCCGCCGGTGTGATGGTGCTCCAGGGTCTGACGATCCTGTGGATCCCGGTGCCCGGTGTGGGCCCGGTCTCGCTCACGCCGATGCAGGGCACGCTGCTGACCGTCGCGCTGGTCGTCATCACCATCAACGCCGTGAACTTCGTGGACGGCCTGGACGGGCTGGCGTCGGGCATGGTCTGCATCGCCGCCGCCGCGTTCTTCATGTACACCTACCGGATCTGGTTCGGGTACGGGCTGGAGGCGGCCGCGCCCGCGACGCTGTTCGCGGCGGTCCTGATGGGCATGTGCCTGGGCTTCCTGCCGCACAACATGCACCCCGCCCGGATCTTCATGGGCGACTCCGGCTCGATGCTGATCGGCCTGGTGCTGGCGGCGGGCGCCATCTCGGTGACCGGGCAGCTCGACCCGGACGCGCTCAGTCTCTTCGTCGGTTCGGAGCGGGCGGCCGTGCACGCCACGGTGCCCGTCTACATTCCGCTGCTGCTGCCGCTCACGGTGATCGCGGTGCCGGTCGCGGACCTGCTGCTGGCCATCGTGCGCCGGACCTGGAACGGCCAGTCGCCGTTCGCCGCCGACCGCGGGCATCTGCACCACCGGCTGCTGGAGATCGGCCACTCGCACAGCCGCGCCGTATTGATCATGTATTTCTGGTCGGCGCTCATCGCCTTCGGCACCGTCGCCTATTCCGTGCACTCGGCGAGTGTCTGGATCTTGCTGGTCATCGTGGCGCTCAGCGCGGTCGGCCTGGTCCTTCTGCTGCTGCCGCGCTTCACCCCGCGCGCCCCCCGCTGGGCCGAGGCCTTCGTGCCGCCGCGCTACCGCCGCCGTAAGTCGGTCGTGGTGGCTCTGGCAGGAGGGACGGGCGAGGGCGCGGGCATCGGGGAGCAGCGCGAGCCCGTTCCGGCGGGGCTGCACGGGGCGACGGCCATCGGCGACCGGTCGCGCTTCCCGCACACCAGGAAGATCAGCAGCCACCGCTGACCCGTCCGGGGCAGGGAGTGCCCCGGACGGAAGCAGGGTTTCGCGGGGGCTTTTAGCAGAGAAATATGTGGCCCGTCAGCCCTGCAACCAGCACATTCACCCTTGTGTGTGAGGGCCAGCACACGATGTAGGTAAAGACCTCATCAAATAGTTTGTGATACCGTTCACTAAACCCGGTGCTAGAGCCGAAGGACCGTAGTGCGGCGGCCCTTCGTCGCGAGTCACGTCTCACTCCCGGGGATACGCTCGTCCACGACGAATCGTTGCTTCCGACCTCTCGCCGGAGAAACCCTTCATGCAGTCCAACGACGCTCGAACACTCCTGCGCTGCGCCGTCCCGACCGCCCTCGCCGGTGTGGTCGCTGTCGCCGTCAGCGGTGTCCTCGCCGGTGGCAAGGGTGCGATCGGCGCCGCCGTCGGCACAGCCGTCGCGGGTGGCGTCATGGCCCTGGGTCTCTATGTGCTCCAGCGCACCGCGAAGTCGTTCCCGCACTTGTTCCAGGCCATGGGTCTGGTGCTGTACGTGACCCAGTTCCTGATCTCCGCCGTCGTGCTGGCGGTCTTCCGGGACACCTCGCTTTTCAACACCCGGGCCTTCGCCTTCGCCCTGCTCGCCGCCGTCCTCGTGTGGACGGCGGCCCAGACGCGTGCCTACATGAAGGCCAAGATCCTTTATGTGGAACCGGAATCCTCCGAGGCGAAGAAGTCCGCGCCCGCAGGGTCTCCGTCGTGACCGGTAGGGCCGCCATAAAGGTGCCGGTGCTCACCTGCTATCGTCCGGTGCCATCTGAGGCACAGTGGGCGCAGGCAGCTGAACTCCCGAGTATCCCGGGACGGAATCGGCGGTCCATGCAGCTGATGCCGCTTACGCCGACCGGTCCCGCACCGGTCACCTGCCCCCCCATCCGCAAGACCAGTCCAGTGCCGTTCCGCGGCTGTGCGCCGCGCCGACACAACGAGGTTGCCGTACCTATGCGCCACGCTGAAGGAGCTCGCGGTGAGTGCTGAACAGATGCTCGCCTTCGAGACCGATTGCCACATCTTCGATGGGTGCGGCTTCCCAGCCCCAGGCCTTCACTCGTTCTTGTTTGAACCGATCTTCAGCATCGGTGGCTTCGACTTCAACAAGCCGATGCTGCTGGCCGTGCTGGGCACGTTCCTGATCATCGGTTTCTTCTGGGCGGCGTTCGGCCGGGCGAAGGTGGTCCCGGGCAAGCTGCAGATGGTCGGTGAGGCGGGTTACGACTTCGTACGCCGCGGCATCGTCTACGAGGCGCTCGGCAAGAAGGAGGGCGAGAAGTACGTCCCCTTCATGGTCTCGCTGTTCTTCTTCGTCTGGATCATGAACCTCTGGTCGATCATTCCGGTCGCCCAGTTCCCCGTGACCTCGATCATCGCCTTCCCGGCGGCGCTCGCGCTGATCGTCTACGTCCTGTGGATGTACCTGACGTTCAAGAAGCACGGCTTCGTCGGCGGTCTGAAGAACATCACCGGCTACGACAAGTCGCTCGGTGGCGTCCTCCCGCTCGCGGTGACCCTGGAGTTCTTCTCGAACGTGCTGGTCAGGCCGTTCACCCACGCGGTGCGACTCTTCGCCAACATGTTCGCCGGTCACCTGCTGATCCTGATGTTCACCATCGCCAGCTGGTACCTGCTGAACGGCATCGGCATCGCCTACGCGGGTGTCTCGTTCGTGATGACCATCGTGATGACCGCCTTCGAGCTGTTCATCCAGGCCGTCCAGGCGTACGTCTTCGTGCTGCTGGCCACCAACTACGTCCAGGGCGCGCTCGCCGAGCACCACTGAGTGCCCTCGCCTCCCAGTCCAACAATCGTCCGGTGGCCAACCCCCACCGGTCCGTGAAAGAGAAGGAAGAACGAGCATGTCTGCTGCTCTCCAGACCATCGCCGCTGGTGTCGAGATCAAGGGCAACCTCGGCTCGATCGGCTACGGCCTCGCCGCGATCGGCCCCGGCGTCGGCGTCGGCATCGTCTTCGGTAACGGCACCCAGGCGCTGGCCCGTCAGCCCGAGGCCGCCGGCCTGATCCGCGCCAACCAGATCCTCGGCTTCGCCTTCTGTGAGGCGCTCGCCCTGATCGGCCTGGTCATGCCGTTCGTCTACCCGTCTGCCTGATCACGGTCCGACGACCACTGTTTTCGACGGAAGGCATTGATGTGAAAGCCCTGCTCTTGGCGAGCGAGGGGGAAGTGGAAGCTCCCCTCCTGCCGCCGATCCCAGAGCTCGTCATCGGTCTGATCGCCTTCGCCATCGTCTTCTTCTTCCTGGCCAAGAAGCTCTCTCCGAAGATCAACAAGGTTCTCGAAGAGCGCCGCGAGGCCATCGAAGGCGGCCTGGAGAAGGCCGAGGCCGCGCAGGCCGAGGCTCAGCAGGTGCTCGACGACTACCGGGCACAGCTCGCCGACGCCCGCCACGAGGCCGCGCGTCTGCGCCAGGAGGCGCAGGAGCAGGGCGTCGCGATGATCGCCGAGATGCGGTCCGAGGGTCAGCGTCAGCGCGAGGAGATCATCGCGGCCGGCCACGCCCAGATCGAGGCCGACCGCAAGTCCGCAGCGGCTTCGCTGCGACAGGACGTGGGCCAGCTGGCCGGCGACCTGGCGGCCAAGCTCGTGGGTGAGTCCCTCAAGGACGCCACCCGGCAGAGCCGGACCATCGACCGCTTCCTCGACGAACTCGAGAACAAGTCGGCCGGTGCGGCGAAGGCAGAGGTGACCCGATGAGCGGAGCGAGCCGCGAGGCCCTGGCCTCCGCACGCGAGAGCCTCGACGCGCTGGCGGACAACACGTCCGTGGACGCGGCGAAGCTCGCCGAGGAGCTTGCCGCCGTCACCGCGCTGCTCGACCGCGAGGTGTCGCTGCGTCGGGTCCTGACCGACCCGGCGCAGTCCGGCGAGGCCAAGGCCGAGCTTGCCCGGCGGCTGCTGGGCGGCCAGGTGGGCGGCGAGACCGCCGATCTGGTGGCCGGCATGGTCCGCTCCCGCTGGTCGCGTTCGCGTGACCTCGTGGACGCGATCGAGGAGCTGGCCGACAGCGCCGACTTCATCGCGGCGCAGCGGACCGGTGTCCTGGACGACGTCGAGGACGAGCTGTTCCGCTTCGGCCGGATCGTCACCTCGAACGCCGAGCTGCGGTCGGCGCTGACCGACAAGGTCGCGAGCCGTTCGGCCAAGGCCGAGCTGCTGCACAGCCTGCTGGGCGGCCGGGCCAACCCGGCCACCGAGCGTCTGGTGATCCGACTCGTCACGCACCCGCGTGGACGTAGCCTGGAGTCGGGGCTCACCGCCCTCTCCAAGCTGGCCGCCGACCGCCGGGACCGGATGGTCGCGGAGGTCAGGTCCGCGGTGCCGCTGAACGATCAGCAGAAGCAGCGCCTCGGTGAGGCGCTCGCCAAGCTGTACGGACGGCGTGTCCACCTCAACCTGGACGTGGACCCCGAGGTTCTCGGTGGTGTCCAGGTGCGGATCGGTGACGAGGTCATCAACGGCACCATCGCGGACCGGCTCGCCGAGGCGAGCCGCCGGATGGCCGGCTGACAGCCACCAACTCAAGAGCATGACTGACGGCCCGAGTTGGGCCGACGGTGTCCTCTGGAGGGCTTCCTCCAGAGAAGAAATACTTCGGGCCCAACAAGGAGAGCAGGGAACCCAGATGGCGGAGCTCACGATCCGGCCGGAGGAGATCCGGGACGCGCTGGAGAACTTTGTCCAGGCGTACAAGCCGGACGCGGCCTCGCGCGAGGAGGTCGGTACGGTCAGCGTTGCCGGCGACGGCATCGCGAAGGTCGAGGGTCTTCCCTCGGCCATGGCGAACGAGCTGCTGCGGTTCGAGGACGGAACCCTCGGTCTCGCCCTCAACCTCGAGGAGCGCGAGATCGGTGCGGTCGTCCTCGGCGAGTTCAGCGGCATCGAGGAGGGCCAGCCGGTGCAGCGCACCGGTGAGGTGCTCTCCGTCGCGGTAGGCGAGGGTTACCTCGGCCGCGTCGTCGACCCGCTGGGCAACCCGATCGACGGCCTCGGCGAGATCGCGACCGAAGGTCGCCGCGCCCTGGAGCTGCAGGCTCCTGGCGTCATGGTCCGCAAGTCGGTGCACGAGCCGATGCAGACCGGCCTCAAGGCCGTCGACGCGATGGTGCCGATCGGCCGTGGCCAGCGTCAGCTGATCATCGGTGACCGTCAGACCGGCAAGACCGCGCTGGCCGTCGACACGATCATCAACCAGCGCGACAACTGGCGCTCCGGCGACCCGAAGAAGCAGGTCCGCTGCATCTACGTCGCCATCGGCCAGAAGGGCTCCACCATCGCGTCCGTGCGCGGTGCGCTGGAGGAGGCCGGCGCCCTCGAGTACACGACGATCGTCGCGGCTCCGGCGTCCGACCCGGCCGGCTTCAAGTACCTCGCCCCGTACACCGGCTCGGCCATCGGTCAGCACTGGATGTACCAGGGCAAGCACGTCCTGATCGTCTTCGACGACCTGTCGAAGCAGGCCGACGCCTACCGCGCCGTGTCCCTGCTGCTGCGCCGCCCGCCGGGCCGTGAGGCCTACCCGGGTGACGTCTTCTACCTGCACTCGCGTCTGCTGGAGCGCTGCGCCAAGCTCTCCGACGACATGGGCGCCGGTTCGATGACGGGTCTGCCGATCGTCGAGACCAAGGCGAACGACGTGTCGGCGTTCATCCCGACCAACGTCATCTCCATCACCGACGGCCAGTGCTTCCTGGAGTCCGACCTGTTCAACGCGGGCCAGCGCCCGGCGCTGAACGTCGGTATCTCGGTCTCCCGCGTCGGTGGCTCGGCCCAGCACAAGGCCATGAAGCAGGTCTCCGGCCGACTCCGTGTCGACCTCGCCCAGTACCGCGAGCTGGAGGCGTTCGCCGCCTTCGGTTCCGACCTGGACGCGGCCTCGAAGTCGCAGCTGGAGCGCGGTAAGCGCATGGTCGAGCTGCTGAAGCAGGGCCAGTACGCCCCGTACTCGGTCGAGAACCAGGTCGTCTCCGTCTGGGCCGGCACCACCGGCAAGATGGACGACGTGCCGGTCGAGGACATCCAGCGCTTCGAGCGCGAGATGCTCGACTACCTGGGCCGCGAGCACAAGGGCCTGATGGACAGCATTGTCGAGGGCGGCAAGATGTCCGACGACACCCTCCAGGCGCTCGCCGACGCCATCGCCACCTTCAAGAAGCAGTTCGAGACCTCGGACGGCAAGCTTCTCGGTGACGACGCCACGGCCGGCTCCGCGAAGTGACGACGACGGAAGGGACCTGATCCATGGGAGCCCAGCTCCGGGTCTACAAGCGTCGCATCCGCTCCGTCACCGCGACCAAGAAGATCACCAAGGCGATGGAGATGATCGCCGCCTCGCGCATCGTCAAGGCGCAGCGCCAGGTGGCGGCATCGACGCCGTACGCGAGTGAGCTCACCCGCGCGGTGACGGCGGTTGCCACCGGCTCGAACACCAAGCACGCCCTCACCACCGAGGTCGAGAACCCCGTCCGCGCCGCGGTGCTGCTCGTCACGAGCGACCGCGGTCTGGCCGGCGGCTACTCCTCCAACGCCATCAAGGCCGCGGACAAGCTCACCGAGCGCCTGCGCTCGGAGGGCAAGGACGTCGTGACGTACATCATCGGCCGCAAGGGCGTGGCGTACTACGGCTTCCGGGAGCGGCCGGTGGCCGAGTCGTGGACCGGCTTCACCGACAGCCCGACCTACGCGGACGCCAAGAAGGTCGCGGGTCCGCTCATCGAGGCGGTCCAGCGGGACACCGCCGAGGGCGGCGTCGACGAGCTGCACATCGTCTTCACCGAGTTCGTCTCGATGATGACGCAGTCGCCGGTCGAGAAGCGGCTGCTGCCGCTCAGCCTCGACGTGACGGACCAGGCCGAGGAGGCGGGCAAGGGCAAGATCCTTCCGCTCTTCGACTTCGAGCCGTCGGCCGAGGGTGTCCTCGACGCGCTGCTGCCGCGGTACGTCGAGAGCCGGATCTACAACGCGCTGCTGCAGTCGGCTGCCTCCGAGCACGCCGCCCGCCGTCGTGCGATGAAGTCGGCGACCGACAACGCCGGCGAACTCATCAAGTCGCTCTCGCGGCTTGCGAACGCGGCCCGCCAGGCCGAAATCACCCAGGAAATCAGCGAGATCGTCGGTGGCTCCAGTGCCCTGGCCGACGCGAACGCGGGGAGTGACTGACCACTATGACCACGACTGTTGAAACCGCTGCGGCCACCGGCCGCGTCGCGCGGGTCATCGGCCCGGTCGTCGACGTGGAGTTCCCCGTCGACGCGATGCCGGAGATCTACAACGCGCTGCACGTCCAGGTCGCCGACCCGGCCGAGGACGGCAAGCTCAAGACGCTGACCCTCGAGGTCGCCCAGCACCTGGGTGACGGCCTGGTCCGCGCCATCTCCATGCAGCCCACCGACGGTCTGGTCCGCCAGGCCGCGGTGACCGACACCGGCGCGGGCATCACCGTGCCCGTCGGTGACGTCACCAAGGGCAAGGTGTTCAACACCCTCGGCGAGATCCTGAACGTGGACCCGTCCACGGTCGAGGTCACCGAGCGCTGGCCGATCCACCGCAAGGCCCCGAACTTCGACCAGCTCGAGTCGAAGACCGAGATGTTCGAGACCGGCGTCAAGGTCATCGACCTGCTGACCCCGTACGTCAAGGGCGGCAAGATCGGTCTGTTCGGTGGTGCCGGTGTCGGCAAGACCGTGCTGATCCAGGAAATGATCTACCGCGTGGCCAACAACCACGACGGTGTGTCGGTGTTCGCCGGTGTCGGTGAGCGCACTCGTGAGGGCAACGACCTCATCGAGGAAATGACCGACTCGGGCGTCATCGACAAGACGGCGCTCGTCTTCGGCCAGATGGACGAGCCCCCGGGCACCCGTCTGCGCGTCGCCCTGGCCGGTCTGACCATGGCGGAGTACTTCCGCGATGTGCAGAAGCAGGACGTGCTCTTCTTCATCGACAACATCTTCCGGTACACCCAGGCCGGTTCCGAGGTGTCCACCCTGCTCGGCCGTATGCCGTCCGCGGTGGGTTACCAGCCGAACCTGGCGGACGAGATGGGTCTGCTGCAGGAGCGCATCACCTCGACGCGTGGTCACTCGATCACGTCGATGCAGGCGATCTACGTCCCCGCGGACGACCTGACCGACCCGGCCCCGGCCACGACCTTCGCGCACCTCGACGCGACGACCGTGCTGTCGCGTCCGATCTCGGAGAAGGGCATCTACCCGGCGGTCGACCCGCTGGACTCGACGTCCCGCATCCTGGACCCGCGCTACATCGCGCAGGAGCACTACGACGCCGCCATGCGCGTCAAGACGATCCTGCAGAAGTACAAGGACCTCCAGGACATCATCGCGATCCTCGGTATCGACGAGCTGGGCGAGGAGGACAAGCTCGTTGTCCACCGTGCCCGTCGCGTCGAGCGCTTCCTGTCGCAGAACACCCACGTGGCGAAGCAGTTCACCGGCGTGGACGGTTCGGACGTGCCGCTGGACGAGTCGATCGCCGCGTTCAACGCGATCTGCGACGGCGACTACGACCACTTCCCCGAGCAGGCGTTCTTCATGTGCGGTGGCCTCGAGGACCTCAAGGCCAACGCCAAGGAGCTGGGCGTCTCCTGATCCACGGGCTCGTCGAGCCCTGTGATCAGCGGTCCGGGGGCGGGGCTCTCCCGCCCCCGGACCGTACGTCCCCTATTCTTTGACCCAACACCTGTCAGACCCGGCAGGTGGAGACCCGAGGAGCCACGTTGGCTGCTGAGCTGCACGTCGAGCTGGTCGCGGCGGACCGAAGCGTCTGGTCCGGCGAGGCCACTCTGGTCATCGCGCGTACCACATCGGGCGACATCGGCGTCATGCCCGGCCACCAGCCGCTGCTCGGTGTGCTGGAGTCCGGCCCGGTGACGATCAAGACCGCGGACGGCAATGTCGTCGCAGCGGTGCACGGTGGATTCATCTCGTTCGCGGACGACAAGCTCTCGCTGCTCGCCGAGGTCGCGGAGCTGGCCGACGAGATCGACGTCCAGCGCGCGGAGCGGGCGCTGGAGCGCGCGAAGGCCGAGGCCGACGCGCACGCCGAGCGTCGTGCGGATGTCCGGCTGCGTTCGGTCACGGGCGTTCACTGAACCCCGCGACTCACTGAGTTCGTCCCTCAGCCGCGGACCGCACTGGAGTTCTCCAGGGCGGTCCGCGGCTGAGGCAATACAGGTGCGGTTGCTCTAGATGATGCGAGGAGGTCGGTGGAGATGGTCCTCGCTCTGCTCGTGAGCGGCATCGTCGTCTTGCTGGTTTTGGTGGGACTCTTCGTCTTCGGGCTGCGCAGACGGCTCATCCAGCGGTCGGGGGGAACCTTCGACTGCAGCCTGCGCTGGAACGTCCCCGAGGACGACCCGGAGCCGGCGGGCAAGGGGTGGGTGTACGGCGTAGCGCGGTACAACGGTGACCGGATCGAGTGGTTCCGGGTCTTCTCGTACGCGTACCGGCCCCGTCGGGTCCTGGAGCGTGCCTCGATCGAGGTGCTGGAGCGGCGTACGCCGCAGGGCGAGGAGGAGCTGGCCCTGCTGTCCGACGCCGTCGTCCTGGTCTGTATGCACCGCGGTACGCGACTGGAGCTGGCGATGAGCGAGGACGCCCTGACGGGCTTCCTGGCGTGGCTGGAGGCGGCGCCTCCCGGCCAGCGGGTCAACGTGGCGTAGTCGCGTGTGGCGAACGCCGGCCGGGCTCGTTCTAGCCCGGCCGGCGATTTGTTATTTCAGGCCGCTGTCGACGGCGGTCATCAGCGTGCCGCTGTCGCCGGACATCTCCCAGATCATGACGCCACCCAGCTTCTGGGTCTTGAGCCAGGTCGTCTTCTTGCTGATGGACCAGACGTCGTCGAAGGTCCACCACTGGCCCTTGTCGCCCGTGTAGCCGTACGTCGCGACCGACTGCTCGTCATGGTGCACGGTCAGGTTGGGGACGGACGCGAGCAGGTTGTCGTAGCCGCGGGTGCCGGCCTCCTCCGGGAACTGGCCAGGAGCCGCGCCGCCCGCCGTCTGCCACTCGCCGCGCGCGCCGCCGTCGGCGACCTGCTGCCAGCCGCGGCCGTAGAACGCGAGGCCGAGGACGACCTTGCGCGGATCGACGCCGGCGTCGAGGTAGGCCCGGACGGTCGACTCGACGCTGAACTTCGTGGGGTACGGGTCCTGGGCGTCGGTGTAGAGATTGCCCTGGTGGCCCGTGCGGTTCGGCTCCCAGCTGTTGTCGCTGCCGGAGCCGTGGAAGTCGTAGCCCTGGACGTTGGCGAAGTCCATGTAGTCGAAGACGCTGGGCGTGCCGTCCTTGGTGGTGATGTCCCAGCCCGCCTCGATCTTGCCGGGGTCGGCCGGGGTGAAGGCCGTGAGCAGGTACTTCTTGCCGGTCGTGGTGCTCAGGGCGTCGAGCTGGCGGCGGAACTCGGCGAACAGCAGGGTGTTGTTCGCCTTGTCGTCCTTCGAGACGTGGTTGCCGGCGTGGCCCTCGGAGCCCGGCCACTCCCAGTCGAGGTCGAAGCCGTCGAAGACGCCGGCCGCGGCCCCGGCGCCACCGCGCCCGCCGGTGGTCGGCAGATTGCCCTTGATGTACATGTCGACGCAGGACTTCACGAACTTCTGCCGGGAGGCGTCGGTCTTCGCCGCGTCGGAGAAGTACTTGCTGTAGGTCCAGCCCCCCAGCGAGATCAGGGTCTTGAGCTTGGGGTACTTGGCCTTGAGCTTCTTGAGCTGGTTGTAGTTGCCCGCCAGCGGCTGGTTCCAGGTGTCGCCCACCCCGTCGACGGACTCGCCCGCTCCGAAGCCCTTCTCGTAGTCGGCCCAGGCGTCGCCCGCGCCGTCGCCCTGGTTGGGGTCCTGGGGGTTGGGGGAGGTGGCCTTGGTGACGCCGTTGAGGCAGGTGAGGTTCATCGGGTCGATGTTGGAGAAGGCGTAGTTGAGGTGCGTGAGCTTGGCGGCGGCGCCCGTGGTGTCCAGGGACTTCACCGTGTAGCCGCGCCCGTAGATGCCCCACTGCACGAAGTAGCCGACCTTGGCGTACTCGCCGGGCTGTCCGCCCCCGCCGGTGGTCCGGACGCTCAGCGGCGCACTGGCCTTGCCGGTCTGGTCGGCGGTGTCGCGGGCGACGACGGTGTAGGCGTAGTCGGTGCCGGGGGTGAGCCCGGTGTCCTGCCAGGCGAGCTTGGCCACGGTCGTGACCTTGGTGGTGCCGCGGTAGACGTCGTAGTTCTTGATGCCCTTGTCGTCGGTGGCGGCGGTCCACTTCAGCGCGACGGAGGTGTCGGTGACGGCGGTGGCCTGGGGGGTGCCGGGGGCGGAGGGCGGTTTGTCGGTGCCGCCGCCCGTGCCCGTACGGACGGTGGTGGGCGGGGAGGCGGGTCCCGTCTGACCGGCGGTGTCGCGCGCGACGACGGTGTAGGTGTACTCGGTGTCGGCGGTCAGGCCGGTGTCGGTGAAGGTGGTGCCGGAGACCGTGCCGACGACGGTGGTGCCGCGCAGGACGTCGTAGTTCTTGACGCCCTTGTCGTCGGTGGCCGCCGTCCAGCTCAGCGAGACGCTGTTCTCGGTGACGCCGGTGGAGGTGGGCTGCCCGGGCGCGCTCGGCGGGTCGTCGCCGGAGGAACCGTCACAGGGGCCGCCGTCCAGCTTGCAGCCGCTCGGCTCGCCGTCCCCGGAGGCGACGAAGCCGAAGGAGACGCTGGCGCCGGGGGCGATGGTGCCGTTGTACTCGCGGTTCTTCGCGGTGTGGTGCCCGCCGGAGGAGGTGACCAGGGCGTCCCAGTAGGCGCCGACGGTGGTGGTCGCGGGGAAGTCCCACTCGACGGTCCACCCGTTGATGGTGGTGGTGCCGGTGTTCTTCACCGTCCACTGGCCCTGGAAGCCGCTGCCCCACTCGGAGGTCTTGGTGAAGGAGGCCGTCGCGGAGGCCGCCGCCTGGGCCGGTGCGGCAGCCAGGCCGACCAGGGTGGCGAGCGGGAGCAGCAGTGCGGCGAACACCACGACGGCTCCGGAAGCGATGCGTTTGGTGTGTCTGTTACGTCCTGAGGTTCCTGTGCTCAAGGGAAACTCCTTGAGTGTGGGGGCACCTCCCAGCGGTGGGCTGGGGGATTCCTTGACTGGTGGGGGACGAACGTCGGAACCAGTGCGCAGCCCGGTGAGTGTGCGTTATTTGAACACCCTCACCACAGTTGTGAGGGGAGAGTAAGAAGGTCTGGACCAACGGTCAAGAGGTCTGGACCAGGCCCAACTCCTGGGCCAGCACGGCCGCTTGCACCCGGCTGCGCAGCTCCAGCTTTCCGAGCAATCGGCTGACGTGCGTCTTCACCGTCGCCTCCGCCATCCCCAGCCGCTCGGCGATCTGCGCGTTCGACAGCCCCGCCCCGAGTGCCGCCAGCACCTCGCGCTCGCGGCGCGTCAGGACGTCGAGGACGGCGGGGTCGGGTGCGTTCGCCGACCGCGAGGGCACGGGGCGGGCGAACTCCGCGATCAGCCGGCGCGTCACGGCCGGGGAGATCAGCCCCTCGCCGCGCGCGACGGTCCGGACGGCCGCGACCAGATCGGCGGCCTCGCTGTTCTTGAGCAGGAACCCGGCCGCTCCCGCGCGCAACGCCCCGAAGACGTACTCGTCCAGGTCGAAGGTGGTCAGCACGAGGACGTCCGCCAGCCCCTCGGCGACGATCAGCCGGGTCGCCGACACCCCGTCCAGGCGGGGCATCTGGACGTCCATCAGCACCAGATCGGGCCGTAGCTCACGGGCCAGCCGTACGGCTTCCTCGCCGTCCGGGGCCTCGCCGACGACCTCGACGCCGGGCGCCGAACGCAGGATGAGCACCAGCCCGGACCGCACGGCGGACTGGTCGTCGGCGACCACCACGCGGATGTGCCCGTTGCCCGTCTCGCGGTCCGTCATGGCGTCCCCTCCTCTTCCACGGGCAGCTCCGCCCGTACCTCCCAGAACTTCTCTCCGTCGGATCCGGCCACCGGGCCGGCCTCCAACTCCCCGCCCAGCAGGGCGACCCGCTCCCGCATGCCGACCAGCCCGGCTCCCGCACCCGGCGCCCGGGGGCCGTGCTGGTCGCCGCTCAGGGCGCTCGTCACCCGCACGGTCAGCGGCCCGGCGCCCGCCGCGCCGCCGTGCCCGTCGCGGGACAGCTCCACTGCCACCTCGCCCGGCGCCGCGTGCTTGACGGCGTTGGTCAGCGACTCCTGCACGATGCGGTACGCCGCCAGCTCCACCGGCGCCGGGAGGGCGCCCGGGCCGCGCGCGTCCCGCAGGACGAAGACGAAGCGGTCGTCGCGCACGGTGGTACGGGCCCGGGCGAGCAGCGCGTCGACGCCGTCGAGCCGGGGCGAGGCGGCGGGCTCCTCGTCGGGGCCCGCGTCCCGCAGAAGTCCGATGAGACGGCGCATCTCGGCGAGCCCCTGCACACTGTTCTCCCGGATCACGGTCAGCGCCTCACCGGACGCCTTCGCATCGCCTATCGACAGCGCGGCCGTGGAGTGGATCGCGATGGCCGACAGATGCCCCGCGACCATGTCGTGCAGCTCGCGCGCCATCCGTGCGCGCTCCGCGCCGACCGCCTCGCGCCGGTCCAGCTCCGCCAGCAGCGCGGTTCGCTCGGCCTCCAGCCGCGCCGCGTGGGCGGCGTCCCGATGTGCACGGAGCCCGATACCGGTCCAGGCGGGGGCGATGGTCAGCACGCCGATGCCGAAGCCGATGAGCAGCGCCTCCGGCTTCCGGATGACGGCCAGGGCCAGCAGCGTCGCGATGCCCGTCACCAGCTCGCAGGCGCGCGGGATGCGCCGGGCGACGGAGAGCCGCCCGTACAGCGCGGCCGCGTACACGACGTCCGTGTACATGGCGATCGTCGCGACGAGCGAACCCGTGCAGATGTCGAGCACGATCGTGACCGTGCCGATCGCGAGCCCGGTCAGCGGGGCGCTGCGGCGCAGCAGCTCGGTGCCGCACATGATGCCCAGCGCGACCAGACACAGCCACTTCGGCAGCCCGAGCATCGGCGGGTTGTTGCTCAGCCCGAGGAACCACAGGGTGAGCCCGCCGAGCAGCCCGACGGCCGCGATGAGGACGTCGTCACGGTGGGGACGGCTGGGGAGGCGGACCGGCATGGGTCCATCACAGCACGTCGGAGCGGGTGGGGACGTCCCCTGCGGGGCGCTTCGTGACGGACTTCGGTACATCGAAGGATGCAGCGCGGGATCGTCACGCGCGACGACGAAACGGAAGCCGTCGGCGGCGACGCTGGAGGGGTCCCGAACGAAGGGGGCGGTAAGGGAAGGAGAGACCCGTGATCGTGACGCTGATCATCGCCTGTGAGGTCGGCTTCTGGGTGCTGCTGGCCGTCGGCCTGAGCCTGCGCTACCTGGCGAAGATGCCCCGCACCGGCGCGGCCGTGCTGCTGCTGGAGCCCGTGCTGGAGCTGGTGCTGCTGGTCGCCACCGCGATGGACCTGCGCAATGGCGCGGAGGCCGACTGGAAGCACGGTCTGGCGGCGGTCTACATCGGCTGGTCGGTCGGTCTGGGCCACTCCACGATCAAGTGGGTCGACCAGCGCTTCGCCTACCGCTTCGCGGGCGGCCCCCCGCCGGTCAAGGCGCCGAAGTACGGCAGGGCGCGCGCGGTCCACGAGTGGAAGACAGCCGGCCGCTGGGTACTGGCGGCGGTTGTCGCCATGGGCCTGCTCCAGGGCGCGATCTGGTACGTCGGCGACTCGGGCGACATCAGCTCGCTGCGTGCCTGGCAGACGAAGATGTACTTCGTGATCGGCATCAACCTGCTCATCGCGGCGAGCTACACGATCTGGCCCAAGGAGCCGAAGGGCGGAGCGGGTTCCGAGGAAGGGACCCGCACCTTCGAAAAGCTCTGACCTCGTGTCCCGGCCCTCGACGGGGGTAGGGCCGGGACACGCCGGGCTTCAGCGATCCCCGCCCGGCACCCACAGGACGTCCCCGAGCTCCTTGTTCGCCGTCCTCGCCAGGATGAACAGCAGGTCCGAGAGCCGGTTGAGGTACGTCGCCGTCAGCGGGTTCATGATGTCGCCGTGCAGCTCCAGCGCCGCCCACGTGGAGCGCTCGGCGCGCCGGACCACCGTGCACGCCTGGTGCAGCAGGGCCGCGCCGGGCGTGCCGCCGGGCAGGATGAAGCTGCGCAGCTTCTCCAGGTCCTCCAGGAAGTGGTCGCAGTCCGCCTCCAGCTTGTCGATGTAGGACTGCTCGACCCGCAGCGGCGGGTACTTCGGCTCCTCGACGACCGGCGTCGCCAGATCCGCCCCGACGTCGAAGAGGTCGTTCTGCACCCGGACGAGTACCTTGACGACCTCCTGCGGCAGCTGCCCCAGCGCGATGGCCACGCCGATCGCGGCGTTGGCCTCGTTGGCGTCGGCGTACGCCGCGATGCGGGTGTCGGTCTTCACGGTGCGGCTCATGTCGCCGAGGGCGGTCGTGCCGTCGTCCCCGGTGCGGGTGTAGATGCGCGTCAGATTGACCATGGGTCCGAGCCTAGCTACGCACCGGCCGCACGGAAGAGCCGTGTGCCCGCCGCCACGGAGACGGCGGCCAGGGCGACCGCCGCGAGGGTGCCGTGGAGCACGGCGGGCGCCGTGTAGTCGCCGATGAACGCCGCCCGTACCGCGTCGACCGGATAGCGCAGCGGCATCAGGTGGGAGAGCGCGTCGAGCCAGCCGGGCGCCAGCGACATCGGCAGCATCAGGCCCGACAGCAGCATCGCGGGCAGATTGACGGCGTTGACGACCGGTGCGAAGGCCTGGGGGGCGGCGGCCTTCATGGCCAGCGCGTAGGACAGCGCCGCCAGCGAGGCCGCCAGCAGGGCGACGAAGGCGAAGCCGATGAGCACGCCGGGCAGCGGCGCGCGCAGTCCCATGGCGACGGCCGCGAGGACGAGCAGCCCGGCCTGGAAGGTCAGCAGCACCGCGTCGCGCAGCACCCGCCCCAGCAGCAGGGCCAGTCGGCTGACCGGGGTCACCCGCATGCGTTCGACGACGCCGTGCTGCTTCTCCATCAGCAGCCCGATCCCGGCGAAGCCCGCGCCGAACAGCGCGAGTTGGAGCAGCAGTCCGGGGACGAGGATCTGCCAGGAGCTGCCCGAGGCGCCGAGCGGCACGTCGGTGAGCAGGGGCCCGTAGAGGAGGAGGTAGAGCAGCGGCATCAGCATGCCGAAGGTGACGGCCATCTTCGAGCGCAGGGTCTGCCGGGCGTAGCGGCCGAAGACCAGCGCCGTGTCGGACAGGAGTGCGGGGACAGGGGGCATCGCGGTGGCTCCTAGACGGCTACGGGGGCGGATTCCCGGGGCGTGGCGGTGCGCCCGGTGATGGCGAGGAAGGCGGCTTGCAGGCTCGCGTCGGGTGAGCCGGCGTATCGGGTCTTGAGGGCGGCCGGGGTTCCTTCGGCGACGACGGCGCCCCGGTCGACGACGACCAGCCGGTCGGCGAGCACGTCGGCCTCGTCGAGGTAGTGGGTGGTGAGGACGACGGTGGTGCCCCACTCGGCCCGGACGCGGCGCAGGAGGTCCCACAGGTCGGCGCGGCTGCCGGGGTCGAGTCCGGTGGTGGGCTCGTCGAGGAAGAGCACCTCGGGGCGGTGGGTCAGGGCCATGGCGAGGTCGAGACGGCGTCGCTGGCCGCCGGAGAGTGCGCCGCAGGGGCGGTCCAGGAGCCCGGTGAGACCGAGGTCGAGGGTGAGTTCCTCGACCCGGGCGGCGGCTTCGGCCTTGCGGAGCCGGTAGAGGCGGGCCTGGGTGAGCAGTTCCTCGCGCAGGGACACGGTCGGGTCGACGCCGCCGGACTGGGCGACGTACCCGGTGCGGCGCCGTACGCCCGCCGGGTCGCGGGCGAGGTCGTGGCCGGCGACGGTCGCGGTGCCGCCGGTGGGGGAGAGGAGCGTGGTGAGCATGCGCAGGGTGGTGGTCTTGCCCGCGCCGTTGGGGCCGAGGAGACCGAGGATCTCGCCCTCGCGGACGGTGAGGTCGATGCCGCGTACGGCCTCGACGGGGCCTCGCCCGGTGCGGAAGGTCCGGGTGAGCCCGGTGGCGCTGATGCTGAGCCGATCGGGTGCGTCCATGGCCGCAAGAAAAGCAGAGTCTCTTAAAGTTTGCAATGACCCCAAGTTTTCATGGAGTCCAGCGAAGCTATGATGGGGCCATGACCGAGGGGCTCAGGGAGCGGAAGAAGCGGCAGACCAGGCAGCACATCTCCGATGTCGCGACCGGCCTGTTCCTGGAGCGCGGATTCGACGCCGTGACGATCGCGGAGATCGCGGCGGCGGCCGACGTGTCCGTCAACACCGTGTACAACTACTTCCCGGCCAAGGAAGACCTCTTCCTCGACCGTCAGGACGACGTCGTCGACTGGCTGCCGTCCGTCGTCCGGGGCCGGGCCGAGGGCGAGTCGGCCGCCCGGGCCGTGCTGCGCGCGCTGCGCGCCGAGGCCGTGGCCGTGTCGCCGCGCCTCGGGCTGATCGACGGATACGACCGCTTTCTGCGGGTCATCGGGGACTCGCAGGCCCTGACGTCCCGTCTCGCTGCCATGGACCGGCAGGCCACCGAGGCGCTCACGGTCACCCTCGCCGAGGAGGCCGGGGCCGCGCCCGGTGACGTACTGCCGGAACTGGTGGCCGGTCAGCTCACCTGGGTGCTGGCCCGGCTCACCGAGCACATCGGACGCGCGCTGCTGACGGGCCGTACGGCGGTGGACGCCTCCCGCGACGCGCTCGTCCTGCTGGACGAGATGGAGGAGCTGATGGGGGAGAAGCTGCTCGGCTACGCCGGTGGGACCGTACGGCCGACCGTGTGAATCCTGGGGCTGGAGTGGCTCAACTGCGGGGTGTGGTCAGGCCGCTGGGCTGTCCAGTGTGACGTCCGTCATTTGGGACGTGACGCGCATCTCTTCCTTCCCAACGGCGCGCCCACTGACGCTAAGGTCCGGGCCAGAGACCGTAAGTGAACAGGGATTAAGGGGACAGCAGTGGCCAAGAAGCTCGCCGTCATCGGAGCCGGTCTGATGGGTTCCGGGATCGCACAGGTCTCCGCCCAGGCCGGGTGGGACGTCGTGCTGCGGGACGTCACCGGCGCGGCGCTCACGCGGGGTACGGACGGCATCAAGGCCTCGTACGACAAGTTCGTCTCCAAGGGCAAGCTCGACGCGGACGTCGCCGAGGCGGCCCTCGCCCGGATCACGGCCACCACCGACCTGGACGCGGCCGCCGACGCCGACATCGTCGTCGAGGCGGTGTTCGAGGACGTCGACACCAAGCGCGAGATCTTCCGCACCCTGGACGGGCTGGTGAAGGACGAGACGGTCCTCGCCTCCAACACCTCCGCCATCCCGATCACCAAGATCGCCGCCGCCACGCAGCGCCCGGAGCGCGTCGTCGGGACGCACTTCTTCTCGCCGGTGCCGATGATGCAGCTTTGCGAGCTCGTTCGCGGGTACAAGACCAGTGACGAAACGCTCGCCATCGCGCGGGAGTTCGCCGAGGGTGTCGGCAAGACCTGCATCGTCGTCAATCGCGACGTCGCGGGCTTTGTCACCACGCGCCTCATCTCGGCGCTCGTCGTCGAGGCGGCCAAGCTGTACGAGTCCGGGGTGGCCAGCGCCGAGGACATCGACATCGCCTGCAAGCTGGGCTTCGGTCATGCGATGGGGCCGCTGGCCACCGCCGACCTGACCGGTGTCGACATCCTGATGCACGCCACGGACAACATCTACACCGAGTGCCAGGACGAGAAGTTCGCACCGCCGGAGCTGATGCGCCGCATGGTGGACGCGGGTGACCTCGGCCGCAAGAGCGGGCAGGGCTTTTACCAGCACTGAGCCTGTAACGCCCAATCGAATTCACCCTCCGGGGTGAATTCGGTATCGGTTCGCTTACAGGCGGCAACTTTGTCGTGTGAGAGGCAGTCAGTTCAGTACGGCCACACCCACATCATCGACCACTCCCGGGAGCGCATATGCATATCAGGGGCGACCACGCCGAGCTGGTCGTCGGGGGGCGCCTCGACGTCCGTAACGCGGCGGACGCCCGAAGCCTGCTGCACTCCGCGCTCGACGCCGGCCGGGGCGACCTCGTCCTGGACCTGACCGAGCTGGACTCCTGGGACGCCACCGGACTCGGGGTGATCATGGGAGCCCACCGCCGGGCCGGCCGCACCGGCCGACGGCTCGTCCTGCGCGGGGTCCCCGACCGGATGCAGCGGCTCCTGGTCGCCACCCGGCTGCACCGCATCCTCGCCATCGAGGGCGGCATCGAGGCGGAGTCCCTGCCCCGCGTCTGACCTGCCCGCCCCTTCAGGACGTCACCCCGGTCCGCCGTCCCTCGTTCCCCTCCGACCCCCTCCGGCATCAGATCCTCATAAGACTGTGATCTGCCCCGGCGGCATCCGCCCCCGGCGGTCGTAGATACTGGGCGCAGGTCTGAGGTTCGGTTTTCCCGCCGCACACGAAAAGGCCGCATAAGTACGCCCACGGCGGGCACCGGACCAGAAGCGAAGGTCAGGCCGAAAGGGCAGGACGGCACGCCACGCATCTGGGGGGCTTTTGACCATGGACCCGACGAACCCGGGATCCGAGGACTTCCACGACGACGTCCGCGCGTCCGCCGACGGCGGCCCGCAGCAGCCGTCGCGGACGGAGCCCGCGGCCGCGTCGTCGAGCGCGCCCGACTCCCCGAGCCAGGGCCCCGTCCGGGTCGTCCAGCTGGTCACCGGCGACTATCTGCTCACCGTCAACCCCGTCGACGGCAGCGAAATAGAGCCCTGCCCGCCCGGCCGGCTGCCCGCCCGCCCCCAGCGGCACGGCGCCGACGAGCGTGCCGAGCTGCGCCGCGCCGCGGCCCCGCCGCCGCCCGCCCGCCCCGTCGGCCCCGAGCTGCCGCTGGTCGAGCGGGACGAGGAGCGCGAGCGGCTGACCCGGCTGCTCTCCCGCGGCCGTTCCGTGCGCCTCACCGGCCCCGCCGGTTCCGGGCGCACCGCCCTGCTGGACGCCGTCGCCACCGACGTCGAGGGCCTGGCCCCCGACGGCGTCGTCCGCCTCAGCGGCTACCACCGCACCCCCGCCGATCTGCTCTACGAGCTCTTCGCCGCCGTCCACCACGCGCCCCTGAACCGCCCCGACCGGGCCGGGGTCCTGGCGGCGGTGCACGAGATCGGCGCGATCGTCGTCCTGGACGACCTCGAATTCGGCGGCAGCGCGCTCGACGAGCTGCTCGACGCGACCCCCGAGTGCGCCTTCCTCCTCGCGGCCACGCCTGACGTCGCCGCGCCCTCCCCCGACTCGCACCTCGAAGAGGTCTTCCTCGGTGGCCTCGACCGCACCGGCTGCCTGGAGCTGCTGGAGCGGTCCGTGGAGCGACCGCTCACGGACGAGGAAGCCGACTGGGCGGCGGACCTGTGGTTCGAGTCCGAGGGGCTGCCGCTGCGGTTCGTCCAGGCCGGGGCCCTGCTGCGGCACCGCGACCGGACGGGCGCCGACCCCGCCGCCGTCGACGAGTTCGGCGTCTTCGCCGAGCGGCCCTACGTGGCCGACGCGGCCGGCGGGCCCGAGGAGGCCGGCGGCGACGTCAAGCCGCCGCTGCCGAGCCTCGCCGTCAGCGCGGCGCCCGTCGGCGTGCTCGCCTCCCGGCTCAGTGACGTCGCCCGCGACACCCTGAGCTTCGCCCTCGCCCTCGGCGGCGAGGTCCCCCACCAGGCCCACCTGCCCGCGCTGGCCGGTGACACCCACGCGGACGCCGCCGTCGGCGAGCTGCTCGCCAGCGGGCTGATCACCGCCGTCGGCGCGCACTACCGGCTCGCGGCCGGCGTCGCCGACCAGCTGCTCGCCGAGGGCTACGGCACCGACACCGCCGCCCGCGCGCACTCCGCCGCGCAGCACTACGCCTGGTGGGCCGGGCACCCCTCCGTCGCCCCCGAGCGGGCCGCCGCCGAGGCCGACGCGATCCTCGCCGCGATGGCCGTGCTGGTCGCCGACGGCGAGGCCGGACACCCGGCGGCCGCGGTGCTGCTGGCCCGTACGGCGGCGCCCGCCTTCGCCGCCGCCTGCCACTGGAGCGCCTGGGAGCGCTGCCTGCGGCACGGCCAGGCGGCCGCGCGCATGTCGGGCGAGGTCGGCGAAGAAGCGTATTTCCACCACGAGTTGGGCGTGCTGGCGCTGTGCACCGGCAACCTCGACCGGGCCCGCGCCGAGCTGGAGGCCTCGATAGGGCTGCGCGGTGTGATGGCCGACAAGCGCGGCGCGGTCGCCGGCCGCCGGGCGCTCGCGCTGGTCGCCGACCGCTCCGGGCTGGCGATGGGCATGCGCGGCGTCCCCGGCGTGCCCCCGCTGCCGCCGCTGCCCGGCGAGGACGGGCCCGCCCCGGCGGCCGAGGAGATCCCGGCCGCGCGGAGCGAGCAGTCCCTCACTCCGCCCTACGCCGTGCCCGCGGCCCGCTCCCACGACTCGGGGGCGACCACGGTCGTGGGCCGCTTCGGCGCGGACAGCGGCAAGACCGGGCCCGCGGGGGCATCCGCCTCCGGGCCCGTCGCGCAGAGCGGCCCGGGCCGCCCGGCGCACCGCGAGCCGTGGGCCAGGAGACTCATGGCGGGCCGGGCCCGGCGCAATCTGATCGCGGCGGGCGCGGGCGCGCTCCTCGCGGGCGTCCTCGGCACGGTCGTCACGCTCGGCGCGGCCTCCGGTGGCCCCAACCACAAGCCGTCGGACCAGGTGAAGCCGGACCAGTCGGCGTCCCAGCAGGACGGCGACAACACCCTCAACGCCGATCAGCCGGCGCCGGGCGCCACCGGCCGCCCGCAGGCGCCGGGCGGCACGGGGAAGCCGGGCCAGTCGCAGAGCCCGGGTGCCACGCCGTCCTCGCCGGGCGCCTCCGGCAGCACCTCGCCGAGCCCGAGCGACAGCGGCTCGCCGTCCGGCACGCCGTCGTCGTCGAGCGGGCCGACGAAGAGCCCCACGCGTACGCCGGGCGGTGGCGATCCCACGCCGCCGACGCAGAAGCCGACGCCGACGAAGACGCAGGAGCCCACGAAGGACCCCGAGCCGCCGACGCAGAATCCGACGCCTCCCTCGTCCCCCGCCGGCAGCTCGAACTCCGCGAGCGGCCCCGCGCCGGGCGGATCGGGCAGCGGTAGCGCTCCCGCTGTGTAGGCCGTGCCGGGTGCACCTCCGCTGCGCGGCGGTGTCCTCAATCGCCGGACGGGCTGAAATCAGCCCGTCCGGCGATTGAGGACGCGCCCGCAGGGCGCCCGCCGCCGCAGGCGGCAAGACGGCCCGCCGTCGGCAGGACAACCCCGCAGGGCGCCCGGTCCTTAGAACAGCCGCAGCTTGTCGTCCTCGATGCCGCGCATCGCGTCGTAGTCCAGGACGACGCAGCCGATGCCGCGGTCGGTGGCCAGAACGCGTGCTTGCGGCTTGATCTCCTGCGCGGCGAAAATCCCTCGTACGGGGGCGAGGTGCGGGTCGCGGTTGAGCAGCTCGAGATAGCGGGTCAGCTGCTCGACGCCGTCGATGTCGCCGCGCCGCTTCAGCTCCACGGCCACGGTGGCGCCGTCGGCGTCCCGGCAGAGGATGTCCACGGGGCCGATCGCCGTCGGATATTCGCGACGGATCAGGGTGTATCCGTCACCGAGCGTGGTGATGCGGTCCGCGAGCAGCTCCTGAAGGTGTGCTTCCACGCCGTCCTTCACCAGACCGGGATCGACACCCAGCTCGTGCGAGGAATCGTGGAGGACTTCCTCCATGGTGATGATCAATTTCTCGCCCGCCTTGTTCACCACCGTCCACACGCTGCCGTCGCCCTCCTTCAGCGTGCAGGGCGGGGACATCCAGTTGAGGGGCTTGTAGGCCCGGTCGTCCGCGTGGATGGAGACGCTGCCGTCCGCCTTGACCAGGATCAGACGCGGGGCGGAAGGAAGGTGGGCGGTGAGCCGGCCCGCGTAGTCCACGGAGCAACGGGCAATGACGAGACGCATGGTGGGTCACGCTACTCGACTCCTGCCGCTCGACGCGATTCGCCCCGGAAGAACCCGTTCGATGGAGGGCGCTGGATGGCCAGTTGTATGTGCGTTCTCCTGGTGCGGCAGCAGTGGCCGAATTACCGTTGAAGCGGGCGGTCGCCGTACGGGCACAGGGCGTCGTCGTCCGCCCGCCCATCCCTGTGACCCCGCTCGCGGGGTCCTCGAGAGGAGAACCCATGTCGCTCGACGTCTCACCGGCCCTCCTTGAACAGGCCGAGCGAGGCGAGGTCGACGAAGCGGAATTCGTCGACTGCGTCCGGAACTCCCTGCCGTACGCGTGGGAAATGGTCAGCTCTCTGGTGGTCCAGCTCAAGGTCGAAGGCGGCGCATTCGCCGACAACCGGACGCCGCCGCCGGACGAGCATGCGCGCGGTCAGCTGCTGCGCGCCCTTGCGAGTGACGCGATTCGCGGTGCGCTCCAGCGACACTTCGGGGTACGCCTGGCGTTCCAGAACTGCCATCGGGTGGCCGTCTTCCCGCTCGACCCGGCGGTGGACGACCGCCTGGCCCGCTTCACCTCGATCCGGGGCCAGCTGCTGAACCAGTCCCCGGAGCTGCGGGACTGCTGATCCGCCCATGCTGCCGCTCCTCGCGGGGGGAGGTGTGCGACGAGTAGTGGGCGGCAGCTCCGCACGATTCGCGGGGACACGGGGGACACGGGGGCACAGGGGTGCAGGGGCCCGGGTGGGGGAAGCCGGGCGAAGGGCATGGGCACAAGGGGGCGCACGGCCGGGGGCAGGAGGCCCGTACCGGCCGTACCGGCTCAGGCGAGCAGCGGCAGTACCTCCCCGCCGAGCCGACGGAGATTGTCCTCGGTGGCGGCGAGATCTCCCGAGCCCTCGGTCAGCAGGGCGAAACGGCTGATGCCCGTGCGCTCGGAGGTCGCGGCCAGCCGGTCGGCGCACAGCCGGGGCGGCCCCACCGGATGGAGATCGCAGAGCAGCTCCGTGTAGGCGTACGGGTCGCGCATCCGCCGCTCACGGCCGTCGACCGTCACATGCGCCGTGAGCCCCTTGTGCAGCCAGCCCGGCATGGCCTTCAGCAGGGTCTCGGTCGCGGCGGCCCGGTTGTCCGCGACCTGGGCGACCCCGGCCGCCACATGGCCCGCCGCCGCGACCTCCTCCGGCGAACTCCCGTACTCCAGGGCGCATTTGCGCCACGCGGCCACCATCTCCGCCTTCTCCTCGTCCCCGATGTGCATGCCCAGCAGCATCGGCAGCCCCTGCCGGGCCGCGAGCCGCACACTGTCGGGCGAGGTGCAGGCGACCATGACCGGCGGGCCGGGACGGTCGGCACCGGAGAGGTCGAGCAGTTCGTCCGGGCGCGGGACGACCGGGACCTCGCGGAAGGCGAATCGTTTCCCGTCAGCGCTCACGCGGGGTTCGCGCAGCCAGCGCATCAGCAGTTCGAGGGACTCGGGGAACCCCTCTTCGTACGCCGCGAGGCCGGAGTTGAAGACCTCCAGATCCACCCACGGCCCGCCGCGCCCCACCCCGAGGGTGAATCGGCCACCGGACGTCAGATGCAGGAGTGCCGCCTGTTCCCCCAGGGCCACCGGGTGCACGGTCGGCAACACGCTGACAGCCGTGCCCACTTCGATGGAATGCGTGCGCCCCAGCAGCAGTGCCGCCAGGGTGACGGCGGACGGGCAGACTCCGTACGGTACGAAGTGGTGCTCGGCCACCCAGACGGCGTCCAGCCCGGCCTCCTCGGCCACCTCCGCCGACCGCACGGCTCGGTACAGCGCTTCTCCGTGGCCCTGACCGGGGAATTGGGCGGCTAGGACAAAAGCTCCAACGCGCATCGCTCTGACTCCTCCTAAGCGACCGACGCGGCCTCCCCCCAAAGGCAATAACGCCCGACACGTGCCAAGGGCACGGCGGCGCGTGAAGTTTTCATGATGATCGGAGAGCGGGCGGGGGTGGTGCCGGGGTGCGGGTGCCCGGGCGGGCCGCCGCAGCGCGTAATACTGGTCACGGCCCGTGTTTCCAGACCTCCGAGGTGTTCCGTGTCCCCGCGCCGAAACCGCCCGCGAGGCGGCGCCGACAAGCAAGCCGCCGACCCGCGCGACGAGCGTGAACCGGTCGGCAACCGTTACGGGCTGGAGCGCACGGAGAGCTGGCAGGGCGAGGAGTGGAACGTCCGCATGATCGGCGGCGGCTCGGCGGCCAAGCACTATCGCTGCCCCGGCTGCGACCAGGAGATCCCGCCCGGCGTCCCGCACCTCGTCGCCTGGCCGCAGTACGGCGGCGGCGTCGAGGACCGCCGCCACTGGCACAAGGCCTGCTGGAACGCGAGAGACCGCCGGAGCGCGAGGCTCCAGCGGTCTCGTAACGCACCGCGGTACTGATGGCTCCCGCCGCCCGGCGTTCCGGGGTTTCAGGGTGACCCTGCGAGGGCCGGATCGGTGCGAGATCCGCCCCTCGGGGGCCGCCCCCTCGGCCCGCCGGGGCGGGGGTGAAGCGAGGTCCGACCCGGCTTCTCCCCTCTCCGGGGTTCAGGGGGCGAAGCCCCCTGCGAGGCCGGATCGGCCCGAGGTCCGTGCAAAGGCTCAGCGCCCAGCGTTACGCGTCGCGCTTCACCAGTGCCGCGTACGCGCCGCCCAGGGCGACCGCCGCCATGACGAGCATGACCCACAGCGGTTCCCAGCCGGTCAGGCCGTCGCCGCCCTCGGTGGCGAAGATGCCGACGAGCTGGCTGGGGATCGAGTACTCGAAGAGCCACTCACGGACGTCCGAGAGGCTCTCGGACATCATGAACATCGCCACCACCACGGGCAGCAGCACCAGACCCAGCATGGTCGTGATGGCCCCGGCGGAGTGCCGCAGCAGCGTGCCCACGGCGAGCGCCAGCAGCCCCAGCGCACCCATGTAAAGGCTCACGCCGACGGTCGCCTGGAGCCACTCCGCGCCCGTCGCCTCAAGGGCCAGATCGCCGACCATCGCCGTGTTGATCACACTCACCAGCGCGGTGGAGACCAAGGTGATCACGAACGTCAGCGAGAAGAAGACGATCGCCTTGGCCGCCAGCACCCGGCCGCGGTTCGGGCAGGCGGTCAGGGTCGTGCGGATCATCCCCGTGGCGTACTCGGAGGCGATCGTCAGGACCCCGAGGGTGATCACGCAGATCGAGCCCAGCAGCAGACCGAAGACGCCGAGGCCCAGCGCGGAGGCGTCGACCTCCTTGTTCACCGCCTTGAAGATCGTCCCGATCAGGATGCCGATGCCGACCACGAGCACGACCATGACGCCGAGCGTCCACATCGTCGAGGGGACCGACTTGATCTTGGTCCACTCGGAGGCGAGCGCGTCCCCGAGGGTGGCCTTGCGCACCGGGATCGGCGAGACGTAGCCGCCGGCGGGCGCCGTGCCCGGCCAGTAGCCCTGCTCGTGCTGGGGCTGCTGGGGCTGCTGCGGCTGGGCGTAGGCCTGGGCGGCCTGCGGGGGTCCCTGCGGCGGGCCCTGCGGGGCGGACTGCGGGGGCGCGGGGTGCTGGGGGGTGGTCATCGGGCGTCCTCGCTGTCGCGCTTGGTGAGGTCGGCGGGGGCGGGTGCGGAAGCCGGTGCGGCGGGCGGCTGCGCCGGGGGAGCGGCCGGAGCCGCGGCGGGCGGCTGAGGCTGCTGGTACTGCGGAGCGGCAGGCGCGGCGGCGAACTGCTGCTGGTGCTGCTGCGCGTACGGGTTGGGCTGCTCGCCCGGAAGCACGGGGTAGGGGTTGCCCTGCGGCTGCCCGTGCGGCTGCCCCTGCGGCGGGGCCCAGCCCTGCGGGGCGCCCGGCTGGCCGTACCCGGGGGCGGACTGCTGGAAGCCGGACATCTGGTCGGCGGTCGAGCGGTAGTCGACCGCGCCCTGGGTGAGGCGCATGTATGCCTCTTCCAGGGACGCCTGGTGCGGGGAGAGCTCCCACAGACGGACGTCCGCGCCGTGCGCGAGGTCGCTGATCCGGGGGAGGGCCAGGCCCGTGACGCGCAGCGCGCCGTCCTGCTCGGGCAGCACCTGGCCGCCCGCCTCGACCAGCGCGGCGGTGAGCTTCTCGCGGCTCTCCTGCTCACCCTCGGGCGTGCGGACGCGGGCGAAGTCCGCCGAGTTCGCGGAGATGAAGTCGGTGACGCTCATGTCGGCCATCAGCTGGCCGCGCCCGATGACGATCAGGTGGTCGGCGGTCAGCGCCATCTCGCTCATCAGGTGCGAGGAGACGAAGACCGTGCGGCCCTCCGCGGCGAGCCGCTTCATGAGATTGCGGACCCACAGGATGCCCTCGGGGTCGAGGCCGTTGACCGGCTCGTCGAAGAGCAGCACCTGCGGGTCGCCGAGCAGCGCGGCGGCGATGCCGAGCCGCTGGCCCATGCCGAGCGAGAAGCCCTTGGAGCGCCTGCGGGCCACGTCCTGCAGACCCACGACGCCGAGCACCTCGTCGACCCGGCGGGCCGGGATGCCGGAGAGCTGGGCGAGGGACAGCAGGTGCTGCCGCGCGCTGCGCCCGCCGTGCACGGCCTTCGCGTCGAGGAGGGCACCGACCTGGCGGGGGGCGTTGGGCAGCTTGTTGAACGGGTGGCCACCGATGGTCACCTGCCCGGCCGTCGGGTTGTCCAGGCCCAGGATCATGCGCATCGTCGTCGACTTGCCGGAGCCGTTGGGCCCCAGGAAGCCGGTGACGGCGCCTGGCCGCACCTGGAACGACAGGTTGTACACGGCCGTCTTGGCGCCGTAGCGCTTCGTCAGGCCGACTGCCTCGATCATTCTCCGCCCCTCGCGAGCTGGTCGGGGCAATAAGCCCCCGTGAGGGTTAGGAGGATAGACGAGGGTTGACGGTTCCCGATTTGTGGGATTTCCAGGGTCGGCGGTGGGTCAGGGAGTGATCACCGAGCGCTCATGCGTCCCGCCTCTTCAGCAGGACATATGCGCAGATCAGCGCGGCGACCACCCAGACCACCATGATCGCGAACCCGCCCCACGGCCCGTACGGGGCGTCGTCGTCGAAGGTGACGACCTGCATGACCTTCTGCCCCGCCTGGTCCGGGAGGTACTGGCCGACCTTCTTGGTGGCGGAGACGTTGCCGAGGATGGCGGAGATGAGGAAGAAGAACGGCATCAGGATGCCGAGCGAGAGCATCGGGCTGCGCAGCATCGTCGCGACGCCCATCGAGAAGACCGTGATCAGCGTCATGTAGAGCCCGCCGCCGATCACCGCGCGCAGAACTCCGGGATCGCCGAGGGCCGCTTTGTGGCTGCCGAGCATCGCCTGGCCGACGAAAAAGGCGACGAAACTCGTGATCATGCTGACGACGAGGGCGAGCAGCGTGGCAATAGTGATCTTGCTGAAGAGAAAGGTGCCGCGCTGCGGAACGGCCGCCAGTGAAGTGCGGATCATTCCGGTGCTGTATTCGTTCGACACCACCAGCACACCGAAAACGATCATCGCGAGCTGTCCGAGACCCATCCCGGCGAAACTCGTGAAGGTCGGATCGAAGGTCAATTTCTCCCGCGTGGAGAGTTTGTCGAACTCATTTTTGGACAATGCGCTGATCAGCGCGCCGAGCGCGACCGTCACCACCACGGCCAGACCGAGCGTCCACACCGTGGAACGCACGGATTTGATCTTTGTCCATTCGGAGCGCAGGACCTGCGTCACCACCGCCATCGTCAGGCCCCTTTCTTCCGCCAGTCGGCTCCCCAGCCGGGGCGCCCGCCCGGCGGCGCGGCCGACGTGTCCTGCCGGGCCTCCTCCGGCGGGCGGCCGTCGTGCGCGTGGTACTCCACCGACTCGGCGGTGAGCTGCATGAAGGCCTCTTCCAGGGACGCCCGCTGGGGGCTCAGCTCGTGCAGCGTGAGCTGGTGCCGCGCGGCCAGCTCGCCGAGGTGCGGCGCGTCCTCGCCGTCCACCTCCAGGGAGCCGTCGGCCGCGGGCCGGGCGGTGATCCCGGCCCCGGAGAGCACATCCCGCAGCCGCTCGTGGTCGGGCGAGCGCATCCGTACGTACGACCGTGAGTTCTCCGCGATGAAGGCGGCCATGGAGGTGTCGGCGAGCAGCCGGCCCTGGCCGATGACCACGAGGTGCTCGGCGGTCAGCGCCATCTCGCTCATCAGGTGCGAGGAGACGAAGACCGTACGGCCCTGGGCCGCCAGGTTCTTCATGAGATTGCGGATCCAGTGGATGCCCTCGGGGTCCAGTCCGTTGACCGGCTCGTCGAACATCAGGATCTCGGGGTCGCCGAGCAGTGCGGCGGCGATGCCGAGCCGCTGGCCCATGCCGAGCGAGAAGCCCTTGGTGCGCTTCTTGGCCACCGAGGTCAGGCCGACGGTGTCCAGCACCTCACGCACCCGGGCGCGGGGGATGCCGTTGCTCTGGGCCAGGCACAGCAGGTGGTTGTGGGCGCTGCGGCCGCCGTGCCAGGCCTTGGCCTCCAGCAGGGCGCCGACGACCTTCAGCGGATCCTTCAGCGAGCGGTAGTGCCTGCCGTCGATCCGCACCGAGCCGCTGGTGGGGTTGTCCAGGTCGAGCATCATGCGCATGGTCGTGGACTTGCCGGCGCCATTGGGGCCCAGGAAGCCGGTGACGATCCCGGGGCGCACGGTGAAGGTGAGGTGGTCCACGGCGAGCTTCTCGCCGTAGCGCTTGGTCAGCCCCTCAAGCTCGATCATTCACCCACGCTAAGGGGGCCCGGGGCGCCTCGCCACCGGTGGCGGCGGGTCCGGAACACCGGCGGACCGGGCCGGATGTATGGCCGAAACTATGGCTGAGAACAGCCCAGCGCCCCGTGCGCCACAGGGGTTCGCGCACGACGCGCTGGGTACGTTCAGCCCGCTACGGGGCGTCGTTCACGGGCTCAGCGGCTCTGCTGGGCCGGGACGCCGCGGGAGATCGGCTCGTCGTCGCCGGGGACGCCGGCCGCGGCCACCGCCGCGCCGGTCAGCGTGGCCAGCATCTCGCGGACGTTGGTCAGCTGGGCGTTGATGCTGTCGCGGCGGTTGGTGAGCGCCGCCAGCTCACGCTCGGATTCGCTGCGGATCCGGTCGGCCTTCGCGTTGGCGTCGGCGACGATGTCCTCGGCCTGGCGCTGCGCGGTCTCCACCGTCTGGCGGGCCCGGCGCTCGGCGTCCGTGCGCAGCTTCTCCGCCTCCAGTCGCAGCTGCTCGGCCCGGTGCTCGATCTCCGCGAGCCGCTTCTCGGCCTTGGCCTGGCGGGACGCCAGGTCGCGCTCGGACTGCTCGCGGCGCTTGGCCAGGTTGGTCTCGAAGTCCGCCGCGGCCTGGGCGGCCTTGGCACGGGTCTCCTCGAAGAGGGAGTCCGCCTCCTCCCGCTTGGACTGCGCGTCCTTCTGCGCCTCGGCCCGCAGGGAAGCGGCGTCGCCCTTCGCCTTCTCGACGATCCGGGCGCCCTCGTCCTCCGCCTTCGCCTTGCGCTCGGCGGCGAACGACTCGGCGTCGTTGCGCACCTGCTGCGCCGCCGACTCCGCCAGCTCACGGTGCTGCTCGGCGGCCCGACGGGCCTCCTCGCGCAGGTCCTTGGCCTCTTCCTCGGCCAGCCGCAGGATCTTCTCGACCCGTGCCCCGAGACCCGCGTAGGACGGCTCCGCGTCATTGACCTGGGCCTGAGCGTTCTGCGTTTCGAGGTGCAGCTCCTCGATCCGCTTTTCCAGAGACGTGATGCGAGCCAGTGCGCTGTCACGGTCGGCAACGAGCTTCGAAATGCGGTCGTCCACCTGGCCGCGGTCGTAGCCACGCCGCACGAGCTCGAAGCCGAAGGGGGAGGAAGTGTCACTCATGGGGTTCCTGTCGAAAGAGACCGGTGAGGTGATAGAGGGAATCCTAGGGGTGCGAGCGGCGTGTCAACGAGAGGATGGGAAGGACAACTGGAGAATGTCCCCCCGTTTGAGTGGCTACTTCTGGGACTGCTTGCCACTCGATCGAGTTGCCCCCGCGCCCGCAGCCGCCTTCACCCCACCGTCCTTGGTGCCGCCTGCCCCCGGGGCCTCAAATGATTCCAACGCTTCCAACACGTCCTGGACACGGGAAATCTCGGCATTGATGTCCTCCCGACGGCGCACCAACACCTCCAACTCCCGCTTTCCCTCCTCCACGAGCCGCTTGGCCTCCTCCGCACCCTCGGTGCGCAGGCGCTCGGACTCGCGTACAGCGGCCGCCTTCTTCTGCTCGGCCTCCTTCAGCAGCCCCTCGGCCTTCCGCACGGCGGCGATCCGGACCTTGTTGGCCTCGGCCCCGGCGTCGGAGACCAGCTTCTTCGCCTTCTCCTCCGCCGCCGCCAGCTGCTCGGTGGCCGCCGCGACGAGCTTGTCGCAGCGCTCACCCGCCGACTGCATCGCCTCGGCCGCCTCCCGGCGGGCCCGGTCGTGCAGCTCCTCGACCTCTCCCTCGAGCCGCGAGCGCAGCTCCTCGGCCCGCTCCCTTATGGCCGTCGCGTCCCCGCGCGCCTCCGCGAGCATGGTGTTCGCGTCGGTACGGGCCTGCTCCACCAGCGCGTTGCCCTCGCCGGTGGCCTCCTTCACGATCCGCTCGGCCTCCCGGCGGGCGGCGCCCACCATGGTGTCGGCCTGCTCCTCCGCGGCCGCGGCGGCCCGCAGAGCCTCCTCCTGGGCCTTGGCGATCAGGGCGTCCGCCTGCTCGGCGGCCTCCGTGCGCTTCTGCGCCGCCGCGTCCCGCGCCTGGTCGATGGTCCGCTCGCCCTCGGCCCGCGCCTCGGACCGCAGCCGCTCCGCCTCCAGCACGGCATCGGCCTTGATCTTCGCGGAGTCGGCACGCGTGCTGTTCGCGTTCTCCTGCGCGGAGTTGAGCGCGGCCTCGGCCTCCAGCCGCATCCGCTCGGCCTCCGCCGTCGCCTCCGCGACGAGGGCGTCCGCCTGCTCGGCGGCCTCCGTGCGGCGGGCGTTCGCGGCCTCCCGGGCCTCGTCCAGGGCCTTGGCGGCCTCGGTACGCAGCCGCTCCGCCTCGGCGGTGGCCTCGGCCATGAGCGCGTCGGCCTGCTCGCCGGCCTCCGTGCGCCGGGCGTCGGCGGCCTCCCGGGCCTCCTCGGCCGTCCGGGCCGCCTCGGCCCGGGCCGTCTCCAGGCTCTCCTCGGCCTCGGCCCGCATCCGCTCGGCCTGAGCCGTCGCCTCGGCGATCAGCTCGTCGGCCTGCTTGGCCGCCTCCGTGCGCCGCGCACCCGCGGCCTCGCGGGCCTCGTCGACGATGCGATCCGCGTCGTCCTGCGCGGAAGAGGTCAGCTCGGTCGCCGCGTTGACGATCCGTTCGGCCTCGGCGTGGCCCTCGGCCCGCATCTTGTTCGCGTCCTCGCGGGCCTCGGCGCGCGCACGCGCCGCGTCCTGCTCGGCCGACGCGAGGGCGTCGGAGGCGTCGATGCGCATCTGCTGCGCCTTGGCCGACGCGTCCGAGACCATCCGCTCGGCCTCGGCCGTCGCCTTGGCGATCAGCTCGTCGGCCTGCTCGGCGGCCTCCGTGCGATGCGCGTTCGCCGCCTCACGGGCCTCGTCCACGGTCCGCTCGGCCTCGGCGACCAGCCGCTCGGCCTCCGCCGTGGCCTCCGCCTTGTGCGTCTCGGCGAACTCCTGTGCCTCGTCGAGGGCCTTGGCGGCCTCGGCCTGCAGCCGCTCCGCCTCCGCGGTCGCCTCGGCCACGAGAGCCTCGGCCCGCCCTGCGGCCTCCGCGCGATGCGCCTCGGCGCGCTCGCGGGCCGTGTCCACCGTCGCGGTGGCCTCGGCCACCAGCCGCTCGGCCTCCGCGGTCGCCTCGGCCAGGAGCGCGTCCGCCTGACCGGCGGCCTCCGTGCGACGGGCGTTCGCGGCGTCCCGGGCGTCATCGAGCACCTGGGAGGCCTCGGCACGCAGCCGGTCCGCCTCGATCGTCGCCTCGATCACGAGGGCGTCGGCCTGCTCCGCGGCCTCGGCACGCTTGGCGTCGGCGGCCTTGCGGGCCTCGTCCGCCGTCCGGGCCGCCTCGGCCCGGGCCAGCTCGACCGTCTCCTCGGCCTCCGTGACCAGCTTCTCCGCCTCGGCCATGGCCTCGGCGAGCAACTGGTCCGCCTGCTCGGCGGCCTCGGTGCGCCGGGCGCCCGCGGCCTCCCGCGCCTCGTCCAGCGTGCGGGCGGCCTCCGCCTCCAGCCGCTGGCCCTCGGCGACGGCCTCCTCGACCGTCCGCTCCGCCAGCGCCTTCGCGGCGTCCTTCGCCGCCTGCGCCTCGGCCCGCATCCGGGCCGCGTCCTCGCCGCCGCGCTCCCGTTCGGCATAGGCGTCGGCGCGGACCCGGTCCGCTTCCTCCTGCGCCTCGGTACGGGTCCGCTCGGCGTTGTGCTCGGCCGCCGAGCGCAGCCCGGCGATCTCCTCCTCGGCCTGCTCGTGCAGCCCCGCGACCGCGTCCCGCACCTGCTGGGCCGTCAGCTCGGCGGCGGCCACCAGCTCGGTGGCGCGCTGCTCGGCCTCCTCGACCAGCCGCCGCGCCTCCTCCTGCGCCTCCGTGACCCGCTTACGGGCCGACGCCAGCAGCTCCTCGCTCTGCTCGTGGGCGGCGGCCCGCTCGGCCTGCGCCTCCGTACGGGCGTCACCGAGCAGCTCCTCGGCCTCGCGACGCCGACGGGCGGCCTCCTCCTGCGCGGCCGTCAGGGCCTCGGCGGCCTCGGCGGCCGTCCGCTCGGCCGCGGCGTTCGCCTCGGCCCGCACCCGGTCGGCCTTCTCCCGCGCCTCGGCGCGCAGCCGCTCCGCCTCCGCGGCGGCCTCGGTCCGCAGCCGCACGGCCACGGCCTCGCCCTCGGCACGCGCGGCGGCCGCCTCCTCGGCGGCCTCGGCGCGCAGCCGCTCGGCCTCCGTCTCGGCCTGCGCCTGGAGCGTACGGATCCGCTCCGCGGACTCCGTACGCAGCCGCTCGGTCTCCTCGGCGGTCTCCCGGCGCAGCCGCTCGGCCTCCGTACGGGCCTCGCGCAGCGCCGTCTCCGCGGACTCCACCCGCTGCTCGGCCTCGGTGTGCAGCCGCGTCAGCTCCGCGTCCGCCTCCTCGCGGCGCGCCTTCGCGGCCCGCTCGGCCTCCTCGCGCAGCTGTCGGGCGGCCTCCGCCGCCTCGGCACGGGTGCGCGTCGCGTGGTCCTCGGCCTCCTCGGCCATCTCCTCGGCCTCGGCCCGGGACCGCTCCAGCACCTCCTCGGCCTGCTTGCGCAAGCCCGCCGCGCGCTCGGCCGCCTCGGTGCGCACCCGCTCGCTCTCGGCGTTCGCGCCGCCCCGGGTCTCCTCCGCGTCGGCCTTGGCCTTCGCGAGCAGCTCCTCGGCGGTGCTGGCCGCCTCCTCGATCTGCTGGAGCGCCTCCCGGCGCGCCTCGCCCCGGATCCGCTCGCCCTCGGCGACCGCTTCGGCCCGCAGCTGCTCGGCCTCGCCGCGCAGCCGCCGTGCCTCCTCCTGGAGCTCGACGGTCTTGGCGCGGTACTCCTTGGTGTCGTCCTTCGCCTCGCCCTTGAGCTGCTCGGCGGTGTCCGCCGCCTGCTCACGCAGCCGCTCGGCCTCGGCCTCCGCCTCCCGGCGGATCCGCTCGGCCTCCTCGGCGGCCGCCTTCGTGGCGGCGCGGGCGTCCTCGGACGCCTTGGTCAGGATCTCCTCCGCCGTCCGGGCGGCCTTCGCGAGCTGCGCCGCGGAGTCCTCGGCGGCGGCGCTGCGGGCGTTGTCGGACGCCTCGGCCAGCAGCCGGTCGGCCTCCGCCCGGGCATCGGCGCGCAACTGCTCGGCCTCGGCCTTGAGGGCCTCGGCCTCCTTCGTCGCCTCGCCCACCAGCCGGGCGATCTCGGCCTTGGCGGTACGGGTGCGCTGCTCGTTCTCCGACTCCGCCGACGTCAGCCGGCGGGCGGCGGACTCCTTCGCCTCGGTGACCAGCTTCTCGGCCTCGGCGCGCGCCTCGCGCAGCGCCGTGTCGGCCTCCTGCATCCGCGCCTCGGCGCCGCGTGTCAGCTCGGCCGCCGTCGTACGGGCCTGGTCGGACTCCGCGCTCGTGGCCGTGCGCAGCTGCTCGGCGTGGTCGGTGGCCTCCTGGGCCTGCGCGGACGCGGCGGTCAGCAGCCGCTCCGCGTCGGTGCGCGCCCGGCGCAGTATCGCTTCCGCTTCGGCGCGCGCCTCCTCGGCGGCCGCCCCGAGCCGGGCCCGGGCCTGCTCGGTCAGCCGCTGGGCCTCCGCGCGGGCGGCGGCCAGCGCGGCCTCCGACTCCGCCCGGGACTCCTCCAGCAGCCGCCGCGCCTGCGACTCGGTGCGGGCCCGCAGCTGCTCGGCCCAGGCCACGTTCTCGTTGACGTGCGACTCGACGGTCTGGCGGCGCTCGTTGAGCTCCTCGTCCAGCCGCTGTCGGCGCGCGACGGCCTCGGCGTGCAGCTCGGCTTCCATCCGGGCCTGGCGCTCGGCCTGCTCCTGGAGGAGACGCTGCGTCTGGGCCCGGGCCTCGCGCAGCTCGCGCTCGGCGTCCGTGCGCAGCTGTTCCGCCTGAATCTGGGCATTACGGAGCAACTGCTCCGCCTGGTACCCGATATCGGCGGTGTCGTATGCCGGACGGTGGGCGAGAGTGCGGCGCGCCTCGTGGAGCTTGGCGCGCAGCACCTCGACCTGATAGCCGAGGTCGTCGGCGTGCTGGACCGCCTTCTCCCGCTCCTTCTTCAGCCGCTCCATCTCGGCTTCGAATTGCGAGAGGTGGTCGTCAGCCTCGTAGCGGTCGTTGCCCCGCACTGCGCGGTCCCATCCGTCCCCTGGTCGCGTTGGCGGCCGGCCCCGTCCTGCGTACTGGTGGAACCCCGGAGCCCGCCCTTCCGAAGAAATGGTGTCAGATCATCGGTACAGCCTGGGCCGGGCCCCACCCGTACCCCGGCTGAGCCTGCACTCTACCGGCCGGGGGAGGCAGTGGTCAGTGCTCCGTCCCGGGGGTGGTCGCCGAGGTGACCAGTTCGGTGAGAACGCCGTGACAGTCCTTGGGGTGCAGGAAGGTGATCCGGGAGCCCATGGAACCGATCCGCGGCTCCTCGTAGAGGACCCGTACGCCCTTGCCCCGGATGGCCTCCGCGTCGCCGTCCACGTCGGCCGTGCCGAAGGCGATGTGATGGACCCCTTCCCCGTTCTTCGCAAGCCACTTGCCGACCGCGGAGTCCTCCCGGGTGGGCTCCAGGAGCTGGAGGTACGACGCCCCGCCGTCGGACGTCTCATTGATCTTGAGCATGGCCTCGCGCACGCCCTGCTCCTCGTTGACCTCGCTGTGGAACACCTCGAAGCCATACGTGGCACGGTAGAACTCGACAGTCTTGTCGAGGTCGAAACAGGCGATCCCGATGTGGTCGATTCGCGTCAGCATGGCTCCAGTGCACCGCCGTACGCGTGGTTACGCAACGTGCGCGCGATCACACCCGCTGCCCGGTGACCGGGCGGGTACCGCTCAGTACATTGACGGAAACCCTCGTTAACCTCCTCCGCTCGAAGGGGCCGCGCCTCATGACCGGTACGAACGGTTCCACCGACAAGACCTCCGTGATCGTCGCGGGCGCCCGGACGCCCATGGGCCGCCTCCTCGGATCGCTGCGCACCTTCTCCGGTGCCGACCTGGGCGGGGTGGCCATCAAGGCGGCCCTGGACCGGGCAGGCATCGGCGGCGACCAGGTCCAGTACGTGATCATGGGCCAGGTGCTCCAGGCCGGCGCCGGGCAGATCCCGGCCCGCCAGGCCGCCGTCAAGGGCGGCATCCCGATGAGCGTGCCCGCCCTCACCATCAACAAGGTCTGCCTCTCGGGCCTCGACGCCATCGCGCTGGCCGACCAGCTCATCCGCGCGGGCGAGTTCGACATCGTGGTGGCCGGCGGCCAGGAGTCGATGACCAACGCCCCGCACCTGCTGCCCAAGTCCCGTGAGGGCTACAAGTACGGCGCGATCGAGATGCTCGACGCGATGGCGCACGACGGGTTGACGGACGCGTTCGAGAACATCGCCATGGGCGAGTCGACCGAGAAGCACAACACCCGTCTCGGCATCGCGCGCGTCGCGCAGGACGAGATCGCGGCCGGCTCCCACCAGCGCGCCGCCGCCGCCCAGAAGAACGGCCTCTTCGAGGCGGAGATCACCCCCGTGGAGATCCCGCAGCGCAAGGGCGAGCCGGTCATCTTCAGCAAGGACGAGGGCATCCGCCCGGAGACCACCGTCGAGTCGCTGGCCAAGCTCCGGCCCGCTTTCGCCAAGGACGGCACGATCACGGCCGGTACGTCCTCGCAGATCTCCGACGGCGCCGCCGCGGTGGTCGTGATGAGCAAGACCAAGGCCGAGGAGCTGGGCCTGGAGTGGATCGCCGAGATCGGCGCCCACGGCAATGTGGCCGGGCCGGACAATTCCCTCCAGTCCCAGCCGTCCAACGCGATCAACCACGCGCTGGGCAAGGAGGGCCTCACGGTGGAGGACCTCGATCTCATCGAGATCAACGAGGCGTTCGCCGCGGTGGCCGTGCAGTCAATGAAGGACCTCGGGGTGTCCCCGGAAAAGGTGAACGTCAACGGCGGAGCCATCGCGCTCGGGCATCCCATCGGTATGTCGGGCGCCCGCATCGTGCTGCACCTCGCGCTGGAGCTGAAGCGGCGCGGCGGCGGCGTGGGCGCGGCGGCGCTGTGCGGTGGCGGCGGTCAGGGCGACGCGCTGATCATCCGGGTGCCGGGGAACTGACCTCCCCGGATTCCGACGCGCGGGCTCGGGCTTTCTCAGATCGAACGGAGCAGTCATGGCGGACGTCCCCACGCTGGTCGAGCAGGCACGGGAAGGCCGGCCGCGTGCCGTGGCCCGGCTGATCTCCCTGGTCGAGGGGGCGTCCCCGCAGCTGCGCGAGGTGATGGCGGCGCTGGCCCCGCTGACCGGCGGGGCGTACGTCGTCGGCCTCACCGGCCCGCCCGGCGTCGGCAAGTCCACCTCCACCTCGGGCCTGGTCTCCGCCTACCGCCGGGCGGGCAAGCGGGTCGGCGTCCTCGCCGTCGACCCGTCCTCCCCGTTCTCGGGCGGCGCCCTGCTGGGTGACCGCGTCCGGATGTCCGACCACGCCTCCGACCCGGGGGTCTACATCCGCTCGATGGCCACCCGCGGCCACCTCGGCGGCCTGGCCTGGGCCGCCCCCCAGGCCATCCGGGTGCTGGACGCGGCGGGCTGCGACGTGATCCTCGTCGAGACGGTGGGCGTGGGGCAGTCCGAGGTGGAGATCGCCTCCCAGGCCGATACGAGCGTGGTGTTGCTGGCCCCGGGCATGGGCGACGGCATCCAGGCGGCCAAGGCGGGCATCCTGGAGATCGGCGACGTCTACGTCGTCAACAAGGCCGACCGCGACGGCGCCGACGCCACGGCCCGCGAGCTGAACCACATGCTGGGCCTCGGCGAGTCCCGCGGCCCGGGCGACTGGCGGCCCCCCATCGTCAAGACCGTCGCCGCGCGCGGCGAGGGCCTCGACGAGGTCGTCGAGGCGCTGGAGAAGCACCGGGCGTGGATGGAGGAGCGCGGCGTCCTGTCGGAGCGACGCGTGGCACGAGCGGCCCGCGAAGTGGAGACCATCGCGGTGACCGCCCTGCGCGAACGCATCGGCGACCTCCACGGCGACCGCCGCCTGGACGCACTGGCGGAGCGGATCGTCGCCGGCGACCTGGACCCGTACGCGGCGGCGGACGAGCTGGTGGCGGGCATTGCGGAGGGCATCACGGAGGGCTGAGGCCGTCAGCCTTCGACTCCCGTGGCGGTGTGGGCCGCGCCCACCGGCTTCGACTCGGGGGAGCCCCGCTGGCGCAGGTAGATCGACAGCACCGCCATGGAGGCGACGGCGAGCAGTTCGGACTGCCAGTTCTGCAGGGTGCGGGCCCAGAAGTCCGGCAGGATCAGGTATTCGCTCCAGCTGCTCGGGGCCTGCAATTCCCTGAGCTGACGCTCGTTGTAGGCGGCCACGCCGGTGACGGACTGGGCCAGCCAGGACAGCAGGAAGATGGTGCCCATCACCATGCCCAGCGAGCGGGCGTAGTTGGTCTGCCGCCAGCCGTGCTTCTTGGCCCAGCGGGGGGAGTCCTCCTTGGCGTGCTCGCCGATCATCTGCTCCTTGTCCGAACCGGTGCCGGCCTTGTGTGGTTCCTTGGACTCCGGTGAACCGCGCTGCACCAGCCACACGGTGACGAAGATGTAGAGGAAGAACTGCAGGTACTCGGACTGCCAGTTCTCGGTGACGTCCACCGCGAAGTCCGAGGACGTCACATAGCCGCCGAAGTCCACACGGGCCAGGCCCTCGTCGACGAGTTGGTTGTTGAACTCCGCGTGCCCGGCCACCGCTTGGCCTACGAGCGTGAGCAAGAAGCCGATACCGAAGGCGAGTCCGAGGCCGTTGTCGCGCAGGAAGCTCCGTTTCTGCGGCGTGTGTTGCCGCTGCTCCTCATCGCCCGTCGGCCCCTTCATCGGTACATCAGGCCCAGCGTCGTGAAGTACGCCAGGCCGGCGGCCAGGATCAGCAGGATTCCGATGAACATCACCCTCACCCGCTCTCACCCGCCCTTGATCTCGCACCGGTACGGCTTGTCCGGGCGCTCCTCGCAGCCCGCCGCGGTGACCTTCCAGCCGTCGGGGAACCGCGACAGGAACAGGGTGTCCGTCGCCAGTACGGCACGGGACTGGTTGCCGTACACGTCCACGTGCCGCACCGGGCCACCGGCCGGCACCTCCTCCTGGCCCATGGCCTCCTCGCACGTCGCGCGTGCCGACTGCGCGAGCTCCTCGCGGGTGGCGGGGGCCAGTACGGCACATACCTTCGCGTACTGCCGGGACCCAAGGGCCTTCTCGAAGAAGGCGGTTGCGGCGGTGGCTCCCTCACGACGTTCGGAGACCGTGCCGCACCCGCTCGCCGCGGACACGGCCGCCACCGCGATCACCACGCCGAACCATCGCCCGGTCACCGGTCACCTCGCTCACCTGGCCGGGCCGCGAAGCCGCTGGTCCGACGGCCGACCCTGTCGATCAGTGCGGCATCGGTACCCGGGCGGTCCGCTTTCCACGCCTCGGGGTGCGCCGTTCGGCCCAAGCCCCATGCCCGGTGCCCCATGCCCGGTGTTTCGCGGTTTCGGCCCTTCGTGGCCCGTTTGCCGTCAGCAGAAATCAGCAGAAACGGTTGTCGGGTGCATTCCGGCCGGGACCGCGGGGTTGGTAGGGGAGGGTGGGGCCGGGAGTGCCTCCACGGTTTCCGCCGCCGTCGTGGGCGGGTCAGGCTGCCCTTTGGTAAAGGGCCGCCGTGACTCATTTCCGCAATTCCCCGCCGGTGACTCGATAGGGCCGATGTGGGCGAGTCGGACAGGGCCGTACCTTTGCCGTACGGCGGCGAAATAAGGCGCCATAGCGGGATATCCGGATGAGCGGAAGCCCCGGTGCCCGAGCCGCCGATCTCTGTGCCCTGGCTCGACCAAGAAACTCAAGGCCCACGACCGCTAGGAGTTCTCTGGTGACACAGCCGTACGCGCCGCAGCCGCAGCAGCCCCCGGGGTACTACCCGCCCCAACCGGGCTACTACCAGCCCCAGCCCCCACCCCAGCCCGGCTACTACCCCCCGCAGGGGTACTACCCGCCGCAGCCCCAGCCGGGGTACGGGTACTACTACCCGCCGCCGCCCCAGCCGGACGTGGAAAAGGAATACCCGCAACTCACCGCGGCGACGGTGAAGGGAACGGTTCTCGGCCAGGCGCAGGCCCAAATCAGTGCGAAGCTCATCAGCAATGACGGTGAGCCGATCAAGGGTCAGCCGATCACCTTCACCGTCTCCGACGGCCGGCAGATCGGCACCGCGGTAACCGATGCCACCGGCGTCGCGCATCTCGACAGTGGCTCGAATCTTCTCGACCCCTTGCTGTGGTTCCACGCCGTCAGCTCCGGCTATGAGGTCCACTACCAGGGGAGCAAGAAGTACATGCCCGCGAGTGCCCACGGAAAGATCGAGCCCGCGCTCAGCTGATATCGTCGGCCGAATTTCGACGCACCGGACGCCGGCCTCTTCCGGGCCCGCTCCACTGGGAGCGGGCCCGGGTCGGTGCCCGGTGCGCACGGTCAAGCGGGCCGGGTGCGGAGCCAGTACGAGCGGGCGGCCACGGTCAGGGCGACGCCGTAGACGGCGAAGGCGCCGAGGCCGATCCAGCTGACGAGCAGCGCGTCGGCCGGGGAAGGGAAGTCGCCGGGCCGCACGCGCACCACTCCGACGGTGGCCAGGGCGCAGTAGCCGATCCCGAGCACACCGTACGGCGCGAGCGTGGCGGCGCCGATGAGGGCCGGGGCGAGCGGCAGCCAGCGCGGCACCCGGCGGCCGCCGAGGACGAGGGTCCAGCGGGGGAAGACCTGGCCCCAGGGCCGGATCAGCCCGAACAGCAGGAACACCCCGAGCGCGGCGAGCAGCGCGGTGGCGTCGAGACCCCAGGACGCCAGGGTGAGCCACAGCCCGGAAGCGCCGTTCTCCTCGGACTTCGCGAGCATCTCCGCGCCGCTCACGCCCGCGAAGGTCCCGCCCACCGCCCAGGTCACCTTCATCGCCGCGTACGGAACGAAGGCTGCGGTACCGGCGTAGGCGGCGAGGTGGACGTCGCGGGACGCCGGGGACGGTGCCGGCCGGGCACCCGTCGCGGGCCGTGCGCCGCCGACGCGGGCGGTGGCGGCGAGCAGCACGGCGCCGATCCCGCCGAGCGCGTTCTTGACGAAACCGGCGCTGCTGTCGACTTCCTGATTGATCATCAGCGATATCACGTCCATGAGCAGCCCGAACGCGCAGACGGTGGACAGCACGCAAGCCGCCCAGAGCAACGCCCGCGCCCGGGTCAGCGCGGCGAGCGCGGCCAGTACGCCCAACCCCACGATCAGCCAACCCAGTTCGACGGGACCGGGGTCGTCACCCCGGTAGAAGAGGGACGTGCCGCTCAGCACGGCCCCCAGCCCGAACCCGCCATAAGCCACGGCCCAGCCGAGCGTCGCGTACCCCACCCAGCGCGGCCACGCCTGCCGTCGCTCACGCCAGGACGTGCTCGTCATTCGTACGACATCGGTCATGCGTCGAACGTCGCATCCGCTGTGGCCGACGCACGTCCCTCGGCGGGACGATCCGCATCCGTCGGGTGGGTGAGGCCGCCGCGCTGCGTCCGGACAGGACCCGGACGAGGCGCTGACCAGGCCGGACAGGCAGTGCGCCGTCCGGGACGGATATCGCTGTTGCCCCGCCCCGAGCCGCGCCAGCACGCTCGGAGCAGTCGAACCACTTCGATCCGAGGGGCAACCATGAACACACGAGTCCGGCTCGCCGGTGTCGCGTTGGCCGCCACGCTGCTGGCAGGTGGAGCCGCCACCGCAGGCACCGCGCAGGCGGCACCCGCGTCCTCCGAGTCCACCACGGCATCCAGTGTGGCGTTTGCGCCCTGGGACTACGTCGGCAACTTCCCGACGAGGAGGGCATGCCACGCGGAGGGCCGGGGCTATGCCGGCGAGTACAAGTGCGTCCCGTGGGGAGACGGCACGTACGACCTCTACGTACGGTGATCTGTCCGTAGCCTCAGGCGCGAGCCGACTCCCCGCCTGCTCAGGGGGGAGTCGGCCGTCCCGAGGTCAGCTCGTCCGCCGACGGGCCTGCTTCAGCTCGCGGTCGGTGGCCCAGGCGTCGGCGACCGGTCCGAGGTGGCCGAGCTTGTCGGGGTTGCTCACCGAGCGGATCGTCTGGATCTGCCCGTCGAGCACATCGAGGGCCATGGCGTAGAGCACCTTGCCGTCCCGGTCGCGGAAGATCGCGCCCGGCTGGCCGTTGACGTCGCGCGCCTCGAACGTCACGTCGACCCGGAGCAGCCAGGGGAAGATCGAGGCGAGCAACCTGGCCGCCTTGTCCGCGCCCACGATGGCCCTGGCCAGCGCCGGGGACTTGCCGCCGCCGTCGCCGACCAGCGATACGTCGGCTGCCAGCAGTTCCTGCAGACCGGTGACGTCGCCTTCGCGGAGAGCTTCGAAGAACCGCGTCGCCAGCTCCTGCCGCTCCTGACGGTCCGCCTCGAACCGTGGCCGTCCGGCCTGCATGTGCCGCCGTGCCCGCACCAGCAGCTGTCGGCAGGCCGCCTCCGAACGCTCCACCGCCGTGGCGATCTCGTCGAACCCGAAGCCGAACACCTCCCGCAGCACGAACACCGCCCGCTCCAGTGGGCTGAGCCGCTCCAGCAGTACCAGCGCCGCCATCGACACGGAGTCGGCCAGCTCCGCCGCCCGCGCCGGATCCTGATACGGATCGCTCAGCAGCGGCTCGGGAAACCACGGGCCCACGTATTGCTCCCTCCGCACCCGCGCGGAGCGCAGCACATCGATCGATATCCGCGTCACCGTGGCCGACAGGAACGCCTTGGTCGACGTGGGCTGTGTCGACGAGCCGTCGAAGCGCAGCCATGTCTCCTGCACCGCGTCCTCGGCCTCACCCACACTGCCCAGAATCCGATAGGCGATCGAAAACAGCAGCGGCCGCAGCTCCTCGAACTCCTCGACCTTGCTCACGCCGACTCTCCTCCCCCTCATCCCCGCCCACCTGGCCGTACTCGCCGACGCAGGTGGCCCCCGGTGATCATCCGGACCACCGGCAGGCCACACTAACGCCCGTCGGCCGGGGAGCTGATGCCGCTCAGTGGAACTGCCCGGCCTTGTAGTCACCGGCCGGCTGCTGGGTGATGATGTTCAGCCGGTTGGCCATGTTCATGGCGGAGATCAGGAGGGTGAGGCAGGAGAGCTGCTCCTGGTCGAAGTGCTCGGCGGCATTCGCCCACACCGCGTCGCTGACCCCACCGGCCGCGTCCGCGACCCGGGTCCCCTCCTCCGCCAGCTCCAGCGCGGCCCGTTCGGCGTCCGTGAAGACCGTGGCCTCCCGCCATGCCGCCACCAGGTTCAGCCGCACCGAGGTCTCACCGGCGGCGGCTGCCTCCTTGGTGTGCATGTCGATGCAGACGGCGCAGCCGTTGATCTGGCTCACGCGCAGTGACACCAGCTCCTGCGTCGCGGCCGGCAGCGACGACTCCCTGAACGACTTGCCCAGTGCTATGAATTGCTTGAGGGCCTTGCCGGTGGTCGGGTCGGCAAAGAAGTCCAGTCGTGCGTCCATGGTGTGCTCCTCCGTCATCGTCAGTGCCTACGCCCCTTGAGACGGGGCAGCCCGACGCCCTGTGACATGAGTGGATGTGACCTGGGTCTCCCTCGCACGGACGCGCGTCAGCGCCCGCGCCGACGAGGGGCGGTCAGCGGGCCCGGGGAGTACGGTCGCCTAGATTGAACGGCAGAAGCGTCGGGCTGGCTGCACCACTGTCAGTTGGTGGCCTCCCCGCCCCCAACCTCATGTGAGGAGCCCAGGTGTTCTCCATGCGACGTGCTGAGCCGGGGGATCGCGCCTCAGTGGAGGAGGTGATCCGCGCCCGATGCGAGTGGATGGAGGGGAAAGGGCTGCCGAGCTGGCGCGATAGCGCAGCGGACCTTGCCGCTCAGTGCGATAACCAGTTCGGGGACGTGTGGCTGCTGGAGTTGGACGGCAGGGTCGTAGGGCGTACGACCGTGCAGGAGCAGGGGCCGCCCTGGGGATGGACAACGCAGGAGCAGGCTGAGCCTGCGTTGTATTTGAACACCTCGGTGACGGATCCGTCAGTGAGGCACCTGCGGCCGGGCACGCTGATGGCTTTGTGGGCGGTGAACCGCGCCGCGCGCGAGGGCCGGGAGTGGGTGCGGCGGGACTGCTTGTGGCCGGACCTGGTGCGCTACTACGAGAGTCAGGGCTTCACCCTGGTCCACGAAGTGGAGCGCACCAAGTACCGGCTCTACTTGTTCGGTCGCCGCGCGGAGCGGCTCGACGGCCTGGCCGAGTGGTTCAGGACAGGAATGCCGTCGCGGCCAGGTGCAGGTCGATGACCCTTGGAGCCCTCGGTCGATGTGGCCCTCGCCACGTGCGTGAGTTGCGATGCTCCGGGCAGATGGGGGTAGTTGACGAGGTGTCTGTGGGCTCGGCCGTGGCCGGGTCGTCTTGTTGTCTGGAGGAAATGGAATGGCAAAAACCCCCTTCGGCGCCTTGTCCGCTGCGCTCGCGGGGCTCGGGACCGCGCTGGGCTACCTCGCGGTCGAGTTGCGCGCAGACGGCTACGAGCAGTACGTCGAGTCCGTGTCCACAGCCGCCGTCCTCATGTACGTCACCGCGAGCCTGGTCGTGGCGACGTGGGTCCGTGACCGTCAGACGCGCTCGGACTGAGCTCAGGAGCTCGACCGCCACAACCCCGCAGTGGCAGTGCTCAAGAAGCAGCCTCACCAGTGTCCGCCGATGCGTGGGTTCGTTTGCCAGGGGCGGGCGGCCGTCCCGCGCGGCTGACGGCAGTGAGGAGACGTGGTGGCACGAGGGACGTGGAGTCGTGGGGTGGCTGGAGCGCTCGTCTTGATGATGTGCGCGGTGGGAAGTGTCTGGGCGGGTGAGCAGGAGGGGGCCGGCTGGGGTCTGGCGCGCATCTCGCAACGGGAGCCTGTGGGGCCCGGGCCGTGGAAGTACAGGGCGCCCAACGCCGCAGGTGAGGGCGTTTCTGTATACGTCCTGAGCACGGGTGTCCATAGCACACACCCGGAGTTCGAGGGCAGGGCTCGCTTCGGGGCGAGGTTCGCCGGGAGCAGCGACAGGGACTGCAACGGCCTGGGGACGCACCTGGCCGGCACCGTCGGTGCCAAGACGTACGGCGTGGCGAAGAAGGCCAGTCTCGTTGCCGTGAAGGTCGCCGACTGCGACGGCACCTCCACTGGCTCCGGCCTCCTCTCCGCCATCAACTGGGCAGTCAATGACAAGAAGGGAACGAAGGGCAACGTCATCCTCATCGGCAGCTCTTGGGCCAAGAGCACCACAATCAACAATGCGGTGCAGACTGCCTACTCGAAAGGCTTCGTGGTCGTCGTCGGCTCCGGAGGCCATGGGGCCGACGCTTGCACCGAAACTCCGGCCAGCGCGCCCAACGCGGTGACGGTCGGCGCCACGACACCGGACGACAAGCTCCTCCCCAGCTCCAACTTCGGCAAATGCGTCGACGTGCTGGGCCCCGGCAAGGACATTGTGTCCACATGGCCCGGCAGCGTCGGCACGGCCGCCACGAAGTCGGGGACCGCGATGGCCGCCGCTCACGCCGCCGGCGTCGCGGCGATCTTCCTTTCCTCCCAGAACCTGACCAACGCCCAGACCAACGCGAAGATCCTTTCCGCAGCCACGAAGAATGCGGTGACAGGTCTGCCCAGCAGCACCCCCAACCTGCTGCTGTACAACGGCTTCTCCTAGACGACCATCGTCGGCCGGGCAATCCGTCCGGCGGGTGCCGGGCGGAATCGACGGCGTTGCACTGCCGCTGGGAGTCCGCGTCAGCGGGCGTGCCGGGCGGCGGCGCGTAGGCGGTCGACTTGGGAGTGGATCCAGTCGGCCGCCGGGGCGGGGTCGTTGGGCACTTCACCTCGGCAGGTTCGGCAGAGGCCGCCGGGGAGGGCTTCCGGGCGGCCCGCGATCCCACAACCCGTGCATTCCATGATGCGGCTGCGCGGGGTCGGCTCAGCTGATGGCGTTCGGGGTGGCTCGGGTGGGAGTTTGTCCACCAGCCGCTTTCGGGTGAACGCTCCGGGGGAGTGGATGACGTCCGGAAGTCCGGCGGTGAGGGTCGTCGCGAAGTCCGCCGACCGCACCCCGCGTGCCAGCCATTCGGCGGCCAGGGGTTCCAGGGCCTTGCAGTCCGCCGCCGAGAGTGTCAGGCGGGCGTCGGTCCGGCCGAGTGCGGCCAGCGCCTCGTAGGCGTCCGTCCGCTTCGGCTGCCGAGCTTGTGGCGCAGGTGCCTGCGGTTCCGCCTCCGTCTCCGGTACGTCTCCCGCCAGGAAGCGGCTCCACCAGGCATCGCTGCGGGCGGTTCGCGAGAAGTACGTACGGAACACCCACTGCGTCCGGCCGTCCCCGACCGGTTCCCGTACGCGGCGCAAGTGGCCAGCCACGGAAAGGGCGTTGAGCGCGGTGCGGATCGCTTGCTGGCCGTAGGCCGCCAGCTCCTTGGCCAGCGTCTTCGTGTCGATCGCCGCACCGTCCGGCAGGCGGTCGATGTGCGTGGCGATGGACGCCTCACGGGCCGGTAAGTGCGTGAAGTCGTCCCGACGGCGGGGAGCTTCTCCGGGCGCGGAGCGTTTTCCGTAGCCCGGTGCGGCCATGGGCGGGGCAGCGATAAGGTTGGCAACAGCCACGGGATCGTGTCCTCGATCTTGGTGGTCAGACCCCCGTTCGGTGCGCTAACACCAGCGGGGGTTGTTTGTTGCTCCGCACGCTACCGGGCGCTGCGCGTCGCCGTGACCTCGTCGCGAAAAAGTCATCTGTACGAGTGCATGCGGGAGTTGGGAGGGTGGGTGGGTTATCTCTTTCCCACCATTCCGTTGGTAAGGAGCTCGGATCCCGACCCCCGAAGCCCGACGCTCAAGCCTCGGCTATATGAGATATGAACTTCGCCCAGGTCGCCGCCGTTACGCGGACCTCCGGTCCGGACCCGAGCTTCGAGTCTCGGATGTGGATGGTGTGGGGGTGCGGGGCGGCGACTTCCACGCAGGCGCCGCCGCCGGAGTCGCTGTAGCTGGACTTGCACCAGGCGAGGGCGACTTCGACGCAGTTGCCGCCCTCGTCGTCGCTGTGACTGGACTTGAACCACGTCAGCTCGGTGTCCATATCTCCTCCGCCAGCTTTCTGATGAACTCCGCCGATTCCTCAATGCTGAGCGCCTGCATGCGGATCATGCCATGGCGTTGCGAGAGGAGGCTGATCTTCTCAGGGTCTTCGTAGAGAGCCGCTGTTTCCTGGCCTTCCACGTAGGCAAGCTGCTCGTGATCGGCGGACTCCAACAGCACTAGCGGACCGCTCAGCCCTGCGTGGGCGCCTCGGTCGGCGGGTAGGACCTGGATGGTCACATTGCGCAACCTGCCGACGTGCAGGAGCTGGTCAAGCTGGCGCTTCATTAGCTCCGGTCCGCCCACCATGGTGCGTAAGGCCGCTTCGTAGATCACGAAGTTGAACGGGACGGTTGGCTTGCCCGCCAGCTTTTCCTGGCGCTCCATGCGGCCCGACACTCGCTCCTCTACCGTCTCGTCATCCAGCGGCGGGCAGCGGTTGGTCATGAGAGTCCGCGCATACTCCTCGGTCTGCAGGAGGCCTGGGATGAGTACGGCCTCGTACGAGTGCAGCGCAATGGCCTCGGCCTCGGCCGTCATGAACTCCTGCGTGCGCACCGGGAACTTCTCCGGCTTCAGATAATCCTGCGCCGCGAGCAACAACCCCCGCGCCCCGCACATCTGGTCCGCCACTTCAAGGAGTCGAAGCTGCGGCTTCCGCCGCCCCTGCTCCATCGACTTGACCGACTCGTACTCGTACCCGGCTTCCTTGCCCAACTCCTCGCGGGAGATACCCGCTTGAGTTCGCCACAGTTTGATCTGGTTCCCGCAATACCGCCATGCCATCGGCGGCTGGGAGGTCTCTCCGGTCACGGCACCCCGCCTTTCCCGTACCCATGTCGTTACTGGCGACGCTATTGCCGGGCAAGGGGCATATGAGCCGGGTTCGGGGAAACTCCCCGCTCCCGAGTGACGGGAGCGACGGAGTGACCGGGGGCCCCGAGAGGGGAGAGGTCAGACGCGACCGCGCGTCGTGCGCAGCCGCTTTGCGATCGGGGCGAGGGCGGCGTGGAGCGCCTTGAGGTCCTCGGGGGACAGCAGGTCGATGAAGTGCTCGCGCACCGAGGCGACATGGTGCGGAGCGACCTCGCGCATCGTCTCCCAGCCCTGGTCGGTGAGGACGGCGAAGAGGCCGCGCCGGTCCGACTCGCAGTTCTCGCGGCGGACGAGGCCCGCCGTCTCCATGCGGGTGATCTGGTGCGAGAGACGGCTCTTGGACTGGAGGGTCGCGGTGGCGAGGTCGCTCATCCGCATCCGGTGGTCCTCGGACTCCGAGAGGTTGACCAGGATCTCGTAGTCGTTATTGGTGAGTCCGAACGGCTGGAGGTCCCGTTCGAGCTGGTGCATCAGCAGTCGGCTGACCTCCAGGTGGGCACGCCAGGCGCGCTGTTCCTCGTCGCTGAGCCAACGGGTGCCGTTCTCGGTGTCCATAGATGGATTCTACCTAAGAAAGTTGAAAGATGAACCAATGGTCTTTGCGGAGCGATCGGGACTGAGAAGTCACGCGTTCGGCGTCACACTCCGCAGGGTACCGCTCACAGCCCGAAGCGACGCTGGAGGTCTCCGAGCTGGCCGGGCATCCGGGGTGTCATTGGCTGGTTTGCCGGTGTTGCGTTCGGAACGCCGGCCTGCTGTGGCGTGACGCCCGTGTTCTGCTCGTCCATCAGTTGCTCGGTGGACTGCAGGAGCACCGTACCGGCACCGACGAACTCGAATTGATGCTCCTCGCCCGATGTGCCGCCGAGGCCCGTCAGGGAGCGGATGCCACCGAGGACGCCCTTCAGGTACTGGTGATCGTAGTGGTGGCAAGGGGAAGGGCAGTCGGCCCAGCCGACGAGGGCCTGGGGGTCCACGCGGATCGGGGGTTCGACGAAGTGGACCGGGCCGTTGGAGGCGGCCACGAACTTGCCCGTGCCGATCAGCGTCAGAAAGCCGGGGATGATCGACTGCTTCAGCGAGAGCGAGGGCTGGAAGGCGAGGAGATTGCCCGAGCGAACGGTGAGGTTGCCGTCTTCGAGGTCGAAGGAATTGACGTCGAAGCTACGGTCCGCGAGGAGCATCTTGCCCTGGCCCTCGGCGACGACCCAGTCCGAGGCGTGCAGCGGGGAGTGGAAGCTGCTGCGGATGAGACGGTCGAGGGGACCGTGGCCGATGCCGTGGAAGTCGATGCGCCCGTAGTAGGCGATCATCTTCCCCTTCTGCAGGAACCACTGGCCGTTGAGATCGACGGAGAACGCGTACGGATTGACGTTGTCGTCGACCGGAAGCGTGGTCGCGTCATGGATGACCGGGCCGTTCACAGCTTTTCCTCCGACGCCTGTACGTACACCGTGCCGCTGCCGGACAGCTCCAGCTGGAAGCCCTCGCCCGAGCCGCGGCCGACCATCTCGCGCCAGCCGAGGGCGGTCGAGAGCTTGTTGCGGACGTCGCCGCGGTGGGCGACGTAGGCCTGCGGGTCGACGTGGACGGGGCGCTGCGGGGCGATGGGCAGCTCGATGAAGCCGCCGTGGGCCATCACCGCCACCGCGCCATGGCCCTTGAGGGTGGTGGTGAAGAGCCCCTGGCCGGTGACCTGGCCGCGCACCATGCCCATCACACCTCCCTGGGACCCCATGAACATCGTGCCCTGCTGGAGTGTGCCGTCGAAGGCGAGCAGCCGGTCGGCCTCGACGTAGAGGGTGTCGCCGGACAGCTCGATCACCGAGACATGGTGGCCGCCGTGGCCGAACATGACCGTGCCGCTGCCTTCGACGGTCATCAGCGGGGTGGCCTCATTGGCGATCCGGCGGCCGATCATCCCCATGACGCCGCCCTGGCCGCCGGTGATGCTGGGGGTGAAGGAGACGTCGCCCTGGTAGGCGAGCATCGCGCCGCGCTGGCTGAAGAGCCGCTGGCCCGGCAGGACGCTGGCTTCGACCATGCGCGAGTTCAGAAGCCGGAAGGGCATCAGACGTCACCCCCGATGGTGTTGCGCTCGCTGGGTTGCACGTAGACGAGCCCCTCGCCCTCGAAGCGGATCTGGAAGGCCTCGCCGGAACCCTCGCCCATGAACGTCCGGAAGTTCACCCCGGACTGGAAGTGCTGCTTGAGCTTGCCGGTGTGGGCGATGTAGGCGCCGGGGTCGACCTGGAGCGGCATGTTCGGCGTCACCCGCAGGACGACGGCCGTGCCGGCCGACATGATCGCGGCCTGGCCGGAGCCCTCGACGGTGGTCGTGAACAGCCCGGTGCCCTGCGAGGCGCCGCGCAGGCCGGTGAACGAGGTGCCCGTGCGGAGGCCGCTGTCCGTGCAGAGCAGATTGCTCGACTCGACGTACAGCGTGTCGCCGTGCAGCGTGACGAGATTGATCTCGCTCGCGCGGTCGGCGAAGTAGCAGGTGCCGTGTCCCTTCACCTCCATGACTTCCATCTGTTCGCCGGTGAGCCGACGGGTGACCATGCCGCGCAGGCCGTCACCGCCGCCGGTCATCTTCTTGAACGTCATCTCGCCCTCGTACGCGACCATGGCGCCGTTCTTGGCCTTGACCGCGTCACCCGCCATGTCGACGGCGAGGACTTTGCTCCCTTGGAGCCGAAACTGAGCCACGGATCAGACGCTAGCGGCAGGACATACCGCTCCAACAGGCCCCATGGTCCCGGAACCGGCCCGAAGAAGTCCCGAAGGAAGATCAACGAGAGGTGGGTGGGAGGCCGGCGGGGGACCGCCGGGAGGCCGACGGGAGAGCGGCGGACATCCGGGGGCGCTTCGGGGCGGACCCGGCGGGCTTGATCAACTCGCGAGCTGCAACAATGGGGTGGTTTGTGAATGCCGTCACAAGCCGTAGCCGATCCGCCACTCGCTAATAGAAGGTGCGTGCCCCCGTGGACATGACGACCGCATCCGCCCTGCGCCGACTCCGCCTGGTCTCCGCCCCGGAGGCCGTCTCCTTCCTGCTGCTGCTGCTCTGCTCGGTGCTCAAGCGGACCACGGACTTCAACGCGGTGCCCGTGATGGGCGCCGTGCACGGCGTGCTGTTCGTGATCTACGTGCTCTTCTGGCTGGACGCCTGGAACAAGACCAAGTGGGGCCTGAAGACCGCCGCCCTCTACTTCGTCCTCTCCGTCCTGCCGACCGGCGGCTTCTTCGCCGACCGCATGCTGCGCCGTGAGGCCGAGGCGAGCGTCATCGCCGCCCGCGCCCGCAAGGAAGGCGTGGTCAACGCATGATCGTCGCCTTCTCCGTCTCCCCGCTGGGCGTGGGTGAGGACGTCGGCGAGTACGTGGCCGACGCGGTGCGCGTGGTGCGTGAGTCCGGCCTGCCGAACCGCACGGACGCGATGTTCACGTCCGTCGAGGGCGAGTGGGACGAGGTCATGGACGTCGTCAAGCGCGCGGTGGCCGCCGTCGAGGCGCGGTGCGGGCGGGTGTCGCTCGTCTTGAAGGCGGACATCCGGCCGGGCGTGACGAACGGACTGACGTCGAAGGTCGACACGGTGGAGCGGTATCTCTCCGAGGGGTGACCCGAAATCACGAACGGCTCGGCCCGGGACGCACACCTGTGTGCGTCCCGGGCCGAGCCGTTTTTCTGCCGGATCAGTCGCGCTCGCACGTGGTGTCGGCCGTGGGCAGGTTGCCGGTCAGCAAGTAGTCGTTGACCGCCTTGTTGGCGCAGGCGTTGGGGTAGTAGCCGAACACGGCGTGGGTCCGTACGGGGACGGTCACGAGCTTGGAGCCGCGCATCGCCTTGTGCATGCCGAGGCCCTGTTCGTAGGTGGTGCGGGTGTCGCCGGTGGCCTGGAGCTGGAGGGCCGGGACGGTGTTGTCGATCTCGGTGCGCCGCTCGTGCGGCTTGTGCTTCCACCAGCCGCACGGCATCGGGGCATTGACGAGGGGGCCGAAGACCGGCTGTGTGCGGCGGACCCGCTCGATGGTCTTGCGGTAGCTCTCGGGGTCGCCCGGCATCGTGGTGTCCGCGCAGAGGACGGCGAGCTGCGAGGCGTAGTCGGGCCCGGTGCCGGTCTCGTCGGCGGCGGTGCGGAACACGGCGGCCAGCAGACCGGCCAGCCGCTCGGTCGGCTCCACCTTCCGGCCCGCCGCGGCGTCGGCGAGCTGCCGCAGGATGGCGGCGTACTCCTTGTTGTCGAAGTCGTCCGTGCCCATGGCGAAGAGGATGAACGGCAGGGTCTGCTCGTCGAGCCGGTACCCACCGATGGCGATCGGGCGTTCGGCGGCCCGGCGCACCAGGCCCTCGGCCGTGGCGCGCACGGCCGCGGGCGTCTTCCCCAGGTGGTAGACCGCGTCCCGCGGGGCGGCCCAGGCGGCGAGGTCGTCCAGCGCCTTCTCATTGGCCGGACCCATCGCCTGGATCGTCGCGGGGCCGTATTTGCGGGGATCCAGGGCGCTGTCGAGGACCAGCCGGTCCACCTTGCCCGGGAACATCTGCGCGTACACGGCGCCCAGGTAGGTGCCGTAGGACTGGCCGAACCACGAGGTCTTCCGCTCGCGCAGGGCACCGCGCACGATGTCCACATCGCGGGCGATGTTGCGCGTGGAGTAGTGCCGCAGCGAGTCGCCGTACTTGGCGTCGCACTTGGCGGCGTCGCCGATGGCCTGCTTCGAGACCCGGTCGAATGAGGCACGGTCGAAGCCGGTGCCCCGCATCCAGCTGAGGCTGTTCAGCCCGCAGTCGAGCGGTTCGCTCTTCCCCAGGCCGCGGGTGTCCATGCCGATGACGTCGTACGCCGCCGCCACCTGCGGGGTCATCTTGGCGCGCAGCGTGGCGGGGAAGTCCAGGCCACGGCCGCCGGGGCCGCCGGGGTTGGTCTGGATGATGCCCCGGCGCGCGGTGCGCGGACCGGTGGCCTTGATCCGGGAGACGGCGAGGGAGAGGGTGCGGCCGTCAGGAGCGGCGTAGTCGAGCGGCACGGTGACCTTCGCGCACTCGGTCCCGGACTTCGCCAGGGCCGGGGCCTCGCACGGCCCCCATAAGACGTCCTGCCGGTAGAAGCGGTCGAGCGCCTCGGTGGCCGCGGGGGCCGCGGAAATGCCCGGCTTCGGCGTGGACTGCGGCTGGTCGGCGCGGGCTTCCGCGGACCCCGCGAGGACGAGGACGGCCAGGGTCGCGGCGGTCGCCGCGGTCAGGGGGGTGTTCATGGCCACCAACCTAGGAATCGCGCGACCGCGTTCCCACGGGACCAGCACCCGGGTGTGATCGGGGGGAATCCCCCCGAAGTACGGGAGGCTCCCTCCAGGCCCCGGTGGCCCCGCCTCTCATCTCCCCGCCAGCGCCATGCCCAGGGGCGTGCGTTCGTACAGGACCTGGTGGCCGTGGCGGCGGGACGTCAGGAGGCCGGCTGCCCGCAGTACCGACAGGTGCGCGGAGACCGACGACAGGGCGAGGCCGTGGCGGTGGGCCAGGGTGGTGGTGGAGGCGGGCTCGTCCAGAGCGGACAGGACGGCGGCGCGGTTCGGGCCGAGGAGACGGACGAGCGCGTCCGACGTCTCCGCGTCCGGCTCGGCCCACAGGCCGCCGATGCCGCGCGCCGGGTAGATCACGGTCGCCTGCCAGGGAGCGTCGAAACCGCCGATCACCTCCGGCCACGCGAAGACGCTCGGCACCAGCATCAGCCCCTGACCGCCCAGTTCCCGGACGTGATCGCCGCGATTGGTGATCGTGAGGGTGCCGTCCGACCAGACCAGCCGCGGATGCAGATCCGCGAAGAGCCGCTCCAGGCCGCCTTCCGCCAGCCGCCGCGTATGGAAGGCGACATCGGCCTCCAGCAGGGCGCGCAGCCGCGGCCAGTCGGGGGCCAGCAGGGTGAGCCAGGCCTGTTCCAGCAGACCGGTCAGCTCGCCGAGGGCGCGCACCGGGTCGGCCAGCAGCGCCCGGCCGGGCACGGACTCGGCCGCGCCCGGGGTATCGGCCATGGACCGGGCCAGCTCGGCGTGGACGACCGCCGGGTCGGTGGCCCTCACGCGCGCCAGCTCGTCCTCGAACGACGACAGGGGGCCGACGGGCGGCGGGCAGAGGAAGTCCGGGTGGTAGCCGCCGGAAGCGGCGGGGGCCAGCAGCGCCATCCGCGCGAGGTCCAGCCGCTCGACCGCCTCCCGCATCCGGCGCAGCCACGGCAGGTGGTAGCCGTGCCGCTCCGGGCGCAGCAAGGTGTACAGCGCCTGGTGGGTCTCCCACAGAGGGGAGATCCCGAACCGGCAGCGCAGCAGATCGTCGGCGCCGAACCGCATATGGAAGGGCATCTTGCAGTCTTTCTTTCGGATCCAGCCGAAACACTAGTTCCCCTCGGTCGCCCTCGGCACGCTGACCGGCATGTCTTCCGCCCCTGCCGTCGCCCCCGCGGGCTACGCCGCCGTCTTCGCCGTGCGTGAGTTCCGTACCGTCTTCGCCGCCCATCTGCTGTCCCTGCTCGGCATCGTCGTCGGGGAGATCGCACTGTCCGTGCTCGTCTACCGGCTGACCGGGTCGCCGATGCTGACCGCGCTGACCTTCGCCCTCGGCTTCCTGCCGTACGTCGCGGGCGGCACGCTGCTGTCCGGCATGGCCGACCGATATCCCGCCCGGCGGGTGCTGGTGGTCTGCGACCTGGTGTGCGCCGGGGCCGCCGCGACCATGGCGCTGCCCGCGACACCGATCGCCGGGCTGCTCGCCCTGCGCTGCGTCCTCGCCGCCGTCGCACCCGTCTTCGGCGGGACCAGGGCGGCGACCCTGGGCGACATCCTCGGCGAGGGCGAACTCTTCGTCCTGGGGCGCTCGCTGATCCGTATCGTCTCGCAGGGCGCGCAGCTCGCCGGGTTCGCGGCGGGCGGGGTGCTGCTGACGATGGCGTCGCCGCGCGAGGTGCTGGTCGCCACGGTCGTCGGCTTCCTGGGCTCGGCGGCACTGCTGCGCTTCGGGACGCGGCGGCGACCGTCGCGTGCGGGCGCGGGCGGGGCACTGGTGAAGTCCTCGCTGTCCGGCGCCCGGCAGCTCTTCGCCGACCGGCGCATACGGGCGTTGCTGCTGCTGACCTGGGTGCCGCCGTTCCTCCTCGTCGCCCCGGAGGCCCTCGCGGCGCCGTACGCGGACGCGATCGGGGTGGGCCCGGTGGGCCTGGGGCTGCTGATGTGCGGGATGCCGGTGGGTTCGATCGTGGGGGAGATGCTCGCGGGGTCGGTGCTGAGCGCGCGGGCCCGGGAGCGGATCACCTTGCCGGTGGCGGCGGCGACCCTGCTGCCGTTCCTCGCGTACGCGTTCCGGCCGTCGCTGGGGTGGGCCCTGCTGATCGTGGCGCTGGCCGGCACGGGCATGGCGTACACGCTGGGCCTGGACCAGTGGTTCATCGCGGCCGTGCCCGAAGAGCTGCGCGGGCGGGCGATGACGCTCCAGACGGCCGGGATGATGACGATCCAGGGCCTGGGCATGGCACTCGCGGGCGTGGCCGCGGAGTTCGCGCCGGTGCACGTCGTGGTGGCGGGGGTAGGGCTGTCGGGGACGGTGGCGGTGGGTGTCGTGGTGCGGCTTGTCGTACGCTCGGCTGCCTGATCAAGATCGAATCAACCGGGGGAGTGGCCGGATGCTGGATTTCCTGAGCGGTGGCAAGAAGACCGGGCTCGAGCACGAGGTCCTCGTGCTGCGCGACACCGAGGCGGTCGCCGACGCGATACGCGAGGCGCTGGCCGGTGCGAGTGACGCGGAGCGGCCGGGCCTGGAGCGCGCCGCCGCGATCGTCGCCGAGTACGGGGGCCGCCCGGCGGCGGAGGCGCGTGTGGAGTGGGTGCGCGGTGTCCTCGCGGAGGCGGGAGTGGACCCGGTCAAGCACGAGGTCCGCGCGGTCAAGGCGGTACGGGACGCGGAGCGGGGCCTGAGCCTGCTCGCGGCGGTGGAGCTGGTGAGAGAGGCAAAGCCGAAGTAGGAACCGGGCGGTTCCGAAATCAGCCCGTCCGGCGATTGAGGACGCGCCCGCAGGGCGCTCGCCGCCGCAGGCGGCAACGACGGGCCGCAGCCGAGGACTCGGCAAGCGCGTCCGGAGTGCGAGATACCGGCGACCAGGATATGGCCGCCGGGTAGGCTCGGTGCCGTGCCGAAGCCCCTCAGCCTCCCCTTCGATCCCATCGCCCGAGCCGACGAGCTCTGGAAGCAGCGCTGGGGATCCGTGCCGTCCATGGCCGCGATCACCTCGATCATGCGCGCCCAGCAGATCCTGCTCGGACAGGTCGACGCGGTCGTCAAGCCGTACGGGCTGACCTTCGCGCGCTACGAGGCCCTGGTGCTGCTCACATTCAGCAAGGCGGGCGAGCTGCCGATGTCGAAGATCGGCGAGCGGCTGATGGTCCACCCGACCTCGGTCACCAACACCGTCGACCGGCTGGTGACCGCCGGCTTCGTCGACAAGCGGCCCAACCCCAACGACGGGCGCGGCACGCTCGCCTCGATCACCGACAAGGGGCGCGAGGTCGTCGAGTCGGCCACGCGCGATCTGATGGCCATGGACTTCGGCCTCGGCGCGTACGACGCGGAGGAGTGCACGGAGATCTTCACGATGCTGAGGCCACTGCGGGTGGCGGCGGCGGATTTCGCGGAGGAGCCGGCCGAGGGCTAGCCCCTGCGGGCCGTGGCGTGTGCACCTCCGCTGCGCGGCGGTGTCCTCAATCGCCGGACGGGCTGGATTCGGCGAGCCGCCCGCTGGGCCAGGGGCGGCGAAGATCGCCCCGGAAGATGGCGTTACGCTCGACTACTGCCGCGGTCTTCCGCCCCGGGAGGCGGCTGCTCCGAGACGGTAATGCGAGGAACCCCTCAGTGAAGAAGAGCGTGCTGACCCGCTACCGCGTGATGGCATACGTCACGGGTGTGCTGCTGGTCCTGCTGACGATCGGCGTCATCGCCAAGTACCTGCTCACGATGGACGGCGCGGACGGTTTCGTCAGCCTCGTCGGTATCGCGCACGGCTGGCTCTACGTCCTCTACCTGATCTTCGCCTTCGACATGGGCTCCAAGGCCAAGTGGTCGTTCGGCAAGCTCGTGTGGGTGCTGCTCGCGGGCACCATCCCCACGGCCGCGTTCTTCGTCGAGCGCAAGGTCGCCCGGGAGCTGGAGCCGCTGATCGAGGGCACCGCGGAGCCGGTCGGCGCCTGAGCGCCGCCGCTCCTCGACCCGCATCCCACACCACCGCCCCGGACAAGCCTTGTGTCCGGGGCGTTTGTGCGCGACCATTTACTAGGACGTCCTAGTAAATCTGGCCCCGCGAGGCGGCGGGCAGCGCGAGAGGCGGCAGGCAGCGTTATGGACGCAGAGGCGATCGAGGCAGGGCGCAGTCGGTGGCAGGCCCGTTACGACGCGGCACGCAAGCGGGACGCGGACTTCACCACGCTCTCCGGTGACCCGGTCGACCCGGTCTACGGGCCCCGTCCCGGTGACTCCTACGAGGGGTTCGAGCGGATCGGCTGGCCCGGTGAGTACCCCTTCACCCGGGGCCTCCACGCGACCGGCTACCGCGGCCGGACCTGGACCATCCGCCAGTTCGCCGGCTTCGGCAACGCCGAGCAGACCAACGAGCGGTACAAGATGATCCTCGCCGCGGGCGGCGGCGGGCTCTCGGTCGCGTTCGACATGCCGACCCTCATGGGCCGCGACTCCGACGACGCCCGCTCCCTCGGCGAGGTCGGCCACTGCGGCGTCGCCATCGACTCCGCCGCCGACATGGAGGTCCTCTTCAAGGACATCCCGCTCGGTGACGTCACGACCTCGATGACGATCAGCGGGCCGGCCGTGCCCGTCTTCTGCATGTACCTGGTCGCCGCCGAGCGGCAGGGCATCGACCCCGCCGTGCTCAACGGCACGCTCCAGACCGACATCTTCAAGGAGTACATCGCGCAGAAGGAGTGGCTCTTCCCGCCCGAGCCGCACCTGCGCCTGATCGGCGACCTGATGGAGCACTGCGCCCGCGCCATCCCCGCCTACAAGCCCCTCTCCGTCTCCGGCTACCACATCCGTGAGGCCGGGGCCACGGCCGCGCAGGAGCTCGCGTACACCCTCGCCGACGGCTTCGGCTACGTGGAGCTCGGGCTCTCCCGGGGCCTCGACGTCGACACCTTCGCCCCGGGGCTCTCCTTCTTCTTCGACGCGCACCTCGACTTCTTCGAGGAGATCGCCAAGTTCCGCGCGGCCCGCCGCATCTGGGCCCGCTGGATGCGGGACGTCTACGGCGCCAAGACCGACAAGGCCCAGTGGCTGCGCTTCCACACCCAGACGGCGGGCGTGTCACTGACCGCGCAGCAGCCGTACAACAACGTCGTCCGCACGGCCGTGGAGGCCCTGTCCGCCGTCCTCGGCGGCACGAACTCCCTGCACACCAACGCCCTCGACGAGACCCTCGCCCTCCCGAGCGAGCAGGCCGCCGAGATCGCCCTGCGCACGCAGCAGGTGCTGATGGAGGAGACCGGCGTCGCCAATGTCGCGGACCCGCTCGGCGGTTCCTGGTACGTCGAGCAGCTCACCGACCGGATCGAGGCCGACGCGGAGAAGATCTTCGAGCAGATCCGCGAGCGCGGCACCCGTGCCGTGCGGGACGGCGGCGAGCACCCCATCGGCCCGATCACGTCCGGCATCCTGCGCGGCATCGAGGACGGCTGGTTCACGGGCGAGATCGCCGAGTCCGCCTTCCAGTACCAGCGGTCCCTGGAGAAGGGGGACAAGCGGGTCGTCGGCGTCAACTGCCACCACGGGTCGGTGACCGGCGATCTGGAGATCCTGCGGGTCAGCCACGAGGTCGAGCGGGAGCAGGTCCGGGTCCTGGGCGGGCGGAAGGCCGGCCGTGACGACGCCAAGGTGAAGGCTTCGCTGAGCGCGATGCTCGACGCTGCGCGGGGTGGTTCGAACATGATCGAGCCGATGTTGGAGGCGGTGCGCGCCGAGGCCACGTTGGGGGAGATCTGCGATGTGCTGCGGGATGAGTGGGGGACGTACGTCGAGCCGGCGGGGTTCTGACGGGTTCTGACCCGGGGCTCCGCCCCGGACCCGTCCTCAAACGCCGGACGGGCTGGGTGGGTACGGAGTGCCCACCGACGCCAGTCCTCCCACCACCAGCGCCGCGAAGCTCCGCGCCCACTCCCCGTCCACGGCCTCCGCGCTGACCAGCGTGCGGTGCAGCACCGTGCCCGCGACCACGTCGAAGATCAGGTCGGTGTTGCGGCCGGCCGTGGCCGGGTCCGGCTCGTGGGGTAGTTCACCCCGGGCCTGTGCCCGTTCCCGTCCCAGGAGCACCAGGGTCTTCTGCCGGTCCACGATCGCGGAGCGGATCCGGGAGCGCAGGGCGTCGTCCCGGGTGGATTCGGCCACCACGGCCATCAGGGCCGTCTTCGTCTCCGGGCGTTCCAGCAGGGCGGCGAACTGCAGGACGACCCCCTCGATGTCGGCCTGGAGGCTGCCCCGGTCGGGGAGCTCCAAGTGCTCGTCGAAGAGGGCCGCCACGGCGTCCACGACGAGTTCGCTCTTGCCCGCCCAGCGTCTGTAGAGGGTGGTCTTCGCGACCCCGGCGCGGGCCGCCACGTCGCCCAGCGTCAGCTTTCCCCAGCCGAGTTCGACCAGCGCCGCGCGCGTCGCGTCGAGGATGGCGCGGTCGGCCTCGGCGCTGCGCGGGCGGCCCGTCCGGCGCCCGGAGGGGGAGGCGGAAGTCATGCCCGCGACCTTACCCATGAGTACGACCGAGGAAGCGTGCCCCTCGTGCGCCTCTTCGTGCGCCCCTGTGTGCGCCTGTCCGTGAGGCAGATCACCGGAAATGCTTGCGGAGGGATATGGGGTTGCAGTTACGCTACGACTCGTAGCGAAAGAGCGACAACCACGGATGCCGGGTGGGGACCCGGTGTCGATTGCGAAGCGCTATGGGATCACGTGACGACGTGCGTTTTTCCGATCGCCGCGCGGAGGGGGGAGGATAGGCCCATGCAGCCACGGAACATGTCCATGAGTGGAGTGGTCGACCTCGCCGCGGTGAAGGCGGCCGGGGAAGCCAAGCAGAAGGCCGAGCAGGCGCGCGCCGAAGCGGCGCGCCAGGGCGGTACGCCGCCCGTCGGGGCCTCCGGCCTCGTCTTCGACGTCGACGAGGCGGGCTTCGAGCTCGAAGTCCTCCAGCGCTCCGCCGAGGTGCCGGTCGTCATCGACTTCTGGGCCGAATGGTGCGAGCCGTGCAAGCAGCTCGGCCCGCTGCTGGAGCGGTTGGTGGCGGAGTACGCCGGCCGGTTCGTGCTCGCCAAGGTCGACGTCGAAGCCAACCAGATGCTTTTCCAGCAGTTCGGCGTGCAGTCCATCCCCGCGGTCTTCGCGGTGGTGGCCGGGCAGGCCCTGCCGCTGTTCCAGGGCGCCGCGCCCGAGGGGCAGATCCGCCAGGTGCTGGACCAGCTCATCCAGGTCTCGGAGCAGCGCTTCGGGATCGTGGGCGCGCCGGTGCAGCCCGGTGCGGCCGACGAGTCGGCGGCCGCTGCCGCGCCGCAGCCGCCCGCGGGCCCGCACGACAGCGCCCTTGCCCTGGCCCACGAGGCGCTGGACGCCGGTGACCTGGGCGGCGCCCTCCAGGCGTACAAGAACGTGCTGTCCGACGACCCGGGCAACCTGGAGGCGAAGCTCGGTCTGTCCCAGGCCGAACTGCTCCAGCGCGTCCAGGACCTGGACCCGCAGAAGGTCCGCCGGGACGCCGCCGAGCGCCCCGCCGACGTACAGGCGCAGCTCGCCGCCGCCGATCTCGACCTGGTCGGCGGGCATGTCGAGGACGCCTTCGGTCGTCTGATCGACGCGGTGAAGCGGACGGCCGGCGAGGACCGGGACGCGGCGCGGGTGCGGCTGTTGGAGCTCTTCGAGGTGATCGGTCCGGATGATCCGCGGGTGGCCGCAGCGCGTACCGCGCTCTCCCGCGCGCTGTTCTGACGGACTCCCGTACCTCCCGCACCACCAACGAGGCGACGGCGGCGCTTTACCAAAACTTGATAAACCGCGCTGCTGTTACTGGCAGTAAGAAAACCCGGGCCCTTCGCCCGGGTTTTCTCTTTCGCACCCCTTCTGTCCGGCCACACTCCGGCGCTCTCGCACGCCCGGCCGATGCGGGTCGGTCGCCCTTCGGTTATCCCCCCGTTACTCGCTAGTAACGAACCTCTTGTGCCCCGGCCGGGAATGGACCACGATCGGCCAAGCTCGGTCCATTCCCCCGGCACGGCCCCAACTGGCCCGCGCCCGGGGGTGATGGGTCCCCACCGGGTGGCCGGCGGCACCATCAGCCGGCCTTGGGACAGGGGGGTCTCCGTCGCCAACGGCGGTGCCTGTCCCCGAGGTTGCGCGAAGGCGTGGCCAGTGGTTGTCGCTCGGGGGTGATCGCCGGAGTGTCGGGTGCGGAGCGGTTGGCGCCACCGAAGCGACGGCGCTCCTTCCCGAGGACGTAGCACTTCTCCCATCCCGGGCACGGGTCCCAGCCCTTGCCGGAGATGTACGTCCGAGAAGGAGGAAAGTCATGGAGTCGATGACGACTCGCGGCGGCACCAGATGGAAGCGGTTCGCCGTCGTCATGGTGCCCAGCGTCGCGGCGACGGCCGCCATCGGAGTGGCCCTCGCACAGGGCGCCCTCGCGGCGTCCTTCAGTGTGTCGGGGCAGCAATTCGAAGTGGCGGCCGAGAGCCTGCACGGCTGGGGTTTCGTCCAGTACGGGGCGAACGACGTCACCAAGCAGGGAAACAAGCCGGTCGCGGTGGTCGGTATCGAGAAAGCGGAGATCACCAAGCTCTGCCAGGCGGTCACCATCCCCACCCCGTTCGGCAGGGTGTCGATGAAGCTGCAGGCCGGCACCGGCAAGGACAAGGTCCAGGCGGAGAAGCTCTACATCGACGCCGACGACCTCCAGGCCAACGCGAAGTTCACCAATGTGGACATCGGCGTCTCGGTGACCGACACCACCAAGGGCCCAGGCCCGGCCAAGCCCGGTGGTGCGCACGGTGAGCGCGGCGGCTATGTACCGGGCTCGTTCGCCCAGCAGGCCGACGAGGTGGAGTTCACCAATGTCCACCAGCGTGCCTGGGCGACCTCGGCCGGATCGTTCACGCTTCCCGGCCTGAAGATGGGCGTCAACATGGGCGAAGCCGACTGCAAGAACAACTGACGCACTGAACGGGCGGGTACGGGGGCCCTTCTTCGCGCCCCCGTACCCGTACCGCGCCGCGCCCCGCACCGTCGGAGCAGTGGCGCCGAGTTCAGGTTCCACCGATTCGCCGGTTCCGAGGAGCTGTACGCCATGAGCGCCGACACGCGCCCCCAGCCGATCGACAATTTCCGCCGCTTCCGTCATTCGTTCCGGCACTGGCGCGGGCAGCGCCCCTTCTGGGCCGGGCTGTTGACCTTGCTGGCCGGGATTCCGATCATGTACATCCCGTACCAGACCATGACGCTGGGCGACTTGAGCATCCGCATGGCCACCACGGCGGGCGCCGGCTCGCTGATCATCGGTGTGCTGCTGGTCGTGCTGGGCCTGACCATGTGGTTCCAGCAGCAGTCGCGCATCTTCGCGGGCGTGGCGGCCATCCTGCTCGCGCTCGTCTCCCTGGTCGTCTCCAACATCGGTGCGTTCCTGATCGGTTTCCTGCTGGCTCTGATCGGCGGCGCGCTCAGCGTGTCCTGGATGCCCGGCAAGCCGATCGCCGCCCCGGCCGCGACCGAGCCTTCGGACGAGCCGGTGCGGCTGACGAAGGACACCTCCCCCCGGGGTGAGGTGTCAGGAACGACGCCGGGTGGCGAATTCGACGGGGGGCACCGTGGCGACTGACGACGCTCGCGAAGAAGGCGCGGCCCCCGGGCCGGCCGGCCGGTCGAGAACCGGGCCGCGGCACGCCGCGCCCAGGAAGCCGCTGCTGAACCGGCTGCACATGCCCGCCGGCAAGGCTGTGGCACTGGCCGCGATGCCCACCGCGGTGCTGATGGGAATGGGCTTCACACCCCAGCTGGCACAGGCCAAGCCCGTACCCAAGAACCCCTTCCTGGACGGACCGTGTGTCACGGCACCGGACCGGACACCGAGCGGGACGCCCAGCGGCACGGCCGAGGCGACTCCCCGTCCCGACCCGAGCGGCTCCGCGAAGGACGCGGGGAAGGACGCAGGGAAGGACGCCGAGAAGGACACGGGGAAGGACGCCGAGAAGCCGGACGGGAAGGCGACGAAGCCCGGAACGCCCTCACCGCCGGCGTCTCCCGCCGTGCCCCGCAAGCGCCCCGCCGAGCCCAAGACGTCCCCTTCGGCGACTCCCACTCCCACCCCCACCCCGTCGGCCTCCAAGGCCACGAACCCGCTGGATCCCCTGGGCCTCGGCGAGAAGCTCGGGGAGATCCTCACGGGCAGCAAGTCGGACCAGGGCGACAAGGCCGCGCCCGTCACGCCGCCGAGCACGTCGACCGGCCCGTCGGCCTCGAAGCCCGCCGAGCCGGGGAAGCCCGTTCCGTCCACCGGGACGCCGGCCGACAAGGCCCGGCCGTCGAAGAAGCCCACGCCGACCAAGGAGCCCACGCCGTCCGGCTCCGCCACCTCGTCGCCGTCCCCCTCGCCGAGCACCAGCGCGAGCGCGGACGCGGATGCCGACGGGTCCGAGGAGACGCCCTGCCCCAGCCGGGCCGTGACGGACGAGAACGAGCAGCACGCCTTCCCGACGCAGCCCTGGTACCTGGAGACCAGCAAACTCTCCCTGCACGGCCTCAAGTACGAGGGCATCAAAGAGATCACGATGGTGAACGGGCAGCGGAAGAAGGTCCTGAAGTTCACCGCGAGCGCACTGGACATCAAGGACCTGCATCAGATCGTCAACAGCGGCGGCAAGCAGTACCACGTCACGGGCATGGGGCAGACGTCCACGATCCGCAACAGCAAGGTCACCATGTACACCGAGGAGCTCAAGGGCACCCTCAACCTCCTGGGCATCCCCACGCTCAAGGTCACCTTCAGCCCGGAGAGCCCGCCCCCGCTGTCCCTGCCGGAGCTCGTCTTCACCGACGTCAAGATCCGGCAGGCGGGTCAGTTCGGCGGCACCCTCGCCATCCCGAATCTGCACCAGTACCTGACGGATGGGACGTATCCGTAGACCGGTGCAGGGCCTGTCCGGCGATTGAGGACATCGCCGCGCAGCGGAGGTGCGGACGACTCCGTGGGAACCGAAACAGCCGTGGCCGCCACCCCTGTCTCCAGGGGTGGCGGCCACGGCCGTTCGTGCGGTGAGCGGGAGACCTAGCGGTTCTCGCCCAGGTGGTGCACCCGCACCATGTTGGTGGTGCCGGGGATGCCGGGGGGCGAACCGGCCGTGATGATCATGGTGTCGCCTTCGCCGTAGCGGTTGAGCTTGAGCAGCTCGGCGTCGACCAGGTCGACCATGGCGTCGGTGTTCTCCACGTGCGGGACGACGTAGGTCTCGACGCCCCAGCTCAGCGCGAGCTGGTTGCGGGTCGAGGCGTCCGTGGTGAAGGCCAGGATCGGCTGGGCCGTGCGGTAGCGGGACAGACGGCGGGCCGTGTCACCGGACTTGGTGAAGGCGACCAGCGACTTCGCGCCCAGGAAGTCCGCGATCTCGCAGGCCGCGCGGGCGACGGAACCACCCTGCGTGCGCGGCTTCTTGCCCGGCACCAGCGGCTGGAGACCCTTGGAGAGCAGCTCCTCCTCGGCCGCCTCGACGATGCGGGACATCGTCTTGACGGTCTCGATCGGGTACGCGCCGACGCTGGACTCGGCGGACAGCATGACCGCGTCCGCGCCGTCGAGGATCGCGTTGGCGACGTCGGAGGCCTCGGCGCGGGTCGGCCGCGAGTTGGTGATCATCGACTCCATCATCTGGGTCGCCACGATCACCGGCTTGGCGTTGCGGCGGCACAGCTCGATGAGGCGCTTCTGCACCATCGGGACCTTCTCCAGCGGGTACTCCACCGCCAGGTCGCCACGGGCCACCATCACGCCGTCGAACGCCATGACGACGTCCTGCATGTTGGCCACGGCCTGCGGCTTCTCGACCTTGGCGATGACCGGCACCCGGCGGCCGACCTCGTCCATCACGCGGTGCACGTCGAGGACGTCCTTCGCGTCGCGGACGAAGGACAGCGCGACCATGTCGCAGCCCATGTCCAGGGCGAACTTCAGGTCCTCGATGTCCTTCTCGGACAGCGCCGGGACGTTGACGGCCGCGCCGGGCAGGTTGATGCCCTTGTGGTCGGAGATCACACCGCCCTCGATCACGATGGTCTTGACCCGGGGGCCCTGGACCTCGGTGACGCGCAGCTCGACGTTGCCGTCGTTGATCAGGATCTGGTCGCCCTTGGAGACATCGCCCGGCAGACCCTTGTAGGTCGTGCCGCAGATCGTCTTGTCGCCGGGGACGTCCTCGATGGTGATGGTGAACTCGTCACCGCGCACCAGCTCGACGGGGCCGTCCGCGAAGGTCTCCAGACGGATCTTCGGGCCCTGGAGGTCGGCGAGGACGCCGACCGCGCGGCCGGTCGCCTCGGTGGCCTTACGGAGGCGGTCGTACCGCTCCTCGTGCTCCTGGTGGGTCCCGTGGCTCATGTTGAAGCGGGCCACGTTCATACCGGCCTCGATCAGCGTCTTCAGCTGGTCAAAGGAGTCGACGGCGGGGCCCAGGGTGCAGACGATTTTGGAACGGCGCATGGGGCAGATCCTATCGGTTTGTTTCGGAGCGGAATATTCGAGCGGGGGGAACGACCGGAGCCGGCCGTCGATCAAGCGCTGACCAGGGCGTACGTCTGAGTGGCGATCTCCAGCTCCTCGTCGGTGGGGACGACCGCCACCGCGACCCGGGCGTACTCGGGGGAGATCAGCCGCGCCTCGTCGCCCCGGACGGCGTTGAGATCGGCGTCCACGGCCAGGCCCAGCTCCTCCAGACCGGCCACGGCGGCCTCCCGCACGGGGGCCGCGTTCTCGCCGACGCCCGCCGTGAAGGCCACGGCGTCGACCTTGCCGAGGACCGCGTAGTAGGCGCCGATGTACTTCTTCAGCCGGTGCACATAGATGTCGAAGGCGAGCGCCGCCCGCTCGTCGCCCGCGTCGATCCGCCGGCGGATCTCGCGCATGTCGTTGTCGCCGCACAGTCCGATCAGACCGCTCTTCTTGTTGAGGAGCGAGTCGATCTCGTCGATGGACATGTCCGCGTTGCGCGCCAGGTGGGAGATGACCGCCGGGTCGATGTCACCGGAACGGGTGCCCATGACCAGGCCCTCCAGCGGGGTCAGCCCCATGGAGGTGTCGACGCAGCGACCGCCCCGGACGGCGGAGGCGGAGGCGCCGTTGCCCAGGTGCAGCACGATGACGTTGACCTCGGAGGGGTCCTTGCCGAGCAGCTTGGCGGTCTCGCGCGAGACATAGGCGTGCGAGGTGCCGTGGAAGCCGTAACGGCGGATGCGGTGCGCGTCGGCCGTCTCCACATCGATCGCGTAGCGCGCGGCGGCCTCGGGCATCGTGGTGTGGAAGGCGGTGTCGAAGACCGCGACCTGCGGGAGGTCGGGGCGCAGCGCCTGGGCCACCCGGATGCCGGTGATGTTGGCCGGGTTGTGCAGCGGCGCGACCGGCACCAGCCGCTCGATCTCCGCCGTCACCTCGTCGGTGATCACCGTCGGCTCGGTGAACTTCTTGCCGCCGTGCACCACCCGGTGGCCGATCGCGGCCAGCTCCGGGGAGTCCAGCCCCAGCCCGTCCGCCGCCAGCTCCCCGGCGACGGCCTGCAGCGCGGCCTCGTGGTCGGCGATCGGCTGCTCGCGCTCGCGCTTGGCACCGCCCGTCGCGAGCGGCGTGTGCGTCAGCCGGGAGGTCTCCTCACCGATGCGCTCGACCAGCCCGACGGCCAGCCGGGCACCGTCGGCCATGTCGAGCAGCTGGTACTTCACCGACGAGGAACCGGAGTTGAGGACGAGGACTCGGGTGGCGTTGGCAGTCATGGAGGGCTTTCCGGGTTGGGGGCGATGCTGGGCGTCGTAGGGGGGCGGGACGCGGCCGTACGGGAACCGGGCGGTCCCCGTACGGCCGTACGGGCGTCAGGGGCGCTGCTCGCCCTGCGCCTGGATGGCGGTGATGGCGACCGTGTTGACGATGTCCTGCACGAGCGCGCCGCGCGACAGGTCGTTGACGGGCTTGCGCAGGCCTTGCAGGACCGGGCCGACCGCGACCGCGCCGGCCGAGCGCTGGACGGCCTTGTAGGTGTTGTTACCCGTGTTCAGGTCCGGGAAGACCAGCACGGTGGCCTTGCCGGCGACCTCCGAGCCCGGGAGCTTGGTCGCCGCGACGGACGCGTCCACGGCGGCGTCGTACTGGATCGGGCCCTCGACCAGGAGGTCCGGGCGGCGCTCACGGACGATCTCGGTGGCCTTACGGACCTTGTCGACGTCCGCGCCGGACCCGGAGGTACCGGTGGAGTACGACAGCATCGCGATCCGCGGCTCCACGCCGAACTGGGCGGCGGTCGCGGCGGACTGGATGGCGATGTCCGCGAGCTGCTCGGCGTTCGGGTCCGGGTTGACCGCGCAGTCGCCGTAGACGAGGACCCGGTCGGCCAGGCACATGAAGAAGACCGAGGAGACGATCTGGGCGCCCGGCGCGGTCTTGATGATCTCGAAGGCGGGCCGGATGGTGGCGGCCGTGGAGTGCACCGCGCCCGAGACCATGCCGTCGGCCAGGCCCTCCTGGACCATCAGGGTGCCGAAGTACGACACATCGGCGACGACGTCGTGCGCCAGCTCCACCGTCATGCCCTTGTGGGCGCGGACCCGCGCGTACAGCTCGGCGAAGCGCTCGCGCAGCGGGGACGTCTGCGGGTCGATGAGCTGCGCCTCGGTCAGATCGATGCCCAGCTCGGCGGCGCGCTTGCGGATCGCTTCCTCCTCACCCAGGAGGGTGAGATCGCAGACGTCGCGGCGCAGCAGCACATCGGCGGCGCGCAGCACGCGCTCCTCGGTGCCCTCGGGCAGGACCACCCGGCGACGCCCGGAGCGGGAGCGCTCGATCAGCTCGTGCTCGAACATCATCGGCGTGACCCGGCTGGAGCGGGCCACGGAGATGCGGTTGGTCAGCTCGGCGGTGTCCACATGGCGCTCGAACAGACCGAGCGCGGTCTCCGACTTGCGCGGCGACGCGGCGTTCAGCTTGCCCTCGATCGCGAACAGCTCGGCCGCGGTGGGGAAGGAACCACCGGGCACGGAGATCACCGGGGTGCCCGGGGCCAGCCGGCCGGCGAGGGCCAGGATGCTCGGGCCGGGGCGCTCGTCGAGGGTGAGCAGCAGTCCGGCTATCGGCGGCGCGCCCGCGCTGTGCGCGGCCAGCGCGCCGATGATCAGGTCGGTGCGGTCCCCGGGGGTCACGACCAGGCAGCCCTCGGTCAGGGCGGGCAGGAACGCGGGGAGCATCGCGCCGCCGAAGACGAAGTCGCGGGCGTCGCGGTTGAGCCCCGCGTCGTCACCGAGCAGCACCTCGGCGCCCAGCTTGCGGACGATCTGCGCCACGGTCGGCGCGGACAGCGAGCCGTCCTCGGGGAGCGCGTAGCAGGCCACCGGCAGATGCGCGGCGAGCCCCTCGGCGACGGCCGCGCGGTCGGCGGGCGCGACACGGTTGACGACGAGCGCCACGACATCGCAGCCCAGCGCCTCGTAGGCGCGGTAGGCGTTGGCCGCCTCGGCCCGCACGGCCTCGGCGGCCTGGTCCTGGCCGCCCACGACGGTGATCACGGAGGCGCCGAACTCGTTCGCCAGCCGGGCGTTGAGGGCCAGCTCGTCGGGGACGTTGGTGGCGGCGAAGTCGGTGCCGAGCACCAGGACGTACTCGTACTCCCGGGCGACCGCGAGGAAGCGCTCGACGAGGGCCGAGACCAGCTCGTCCATGCCGCGCTCGGCCTGGAGGGCGGAGGCCTCGCCGTAGGTCAGACCGTAGACGGACTCGGGCGACTGCCCGAGGCGGTAGCGCGACCGCAGGAGGTCGAAGAGACGGTCCGGTCCGTGGTCGTGAACGAGCGGGCGGAAGACACCCACCCGGTCCACGTGGCGGGTCAGGAGCTCCATGACTCCCAGCTCGATGACCTGGCGGCCGTCGCCCCGGTCGGTCCCGGTCACGTACACGCTGCGCGTCACGCGTGCTCTCCTTGTTCCGTCGCTTGTTTTCTCGCCGAGTGCTGCTGCTGAAAAAATAGCCGTTAGGGTGGCCTTTCCCTCTTGACAATACCTGCGCCCGTGGGTAGGGCGCTCGGCGGTGGACGTCGACGGGATGTCGGAGGGGCGTCCTTAGGGGTGCGGCAGTACCGCCCGGCCCGTGAAACAATCGGTTCTGGCTCACATGTACCAGTAGCGAGCAGGAGAAACAGCACGATGCGCATCGGAGTCCTCACCGCAGGCGGCGACTGCCCCGGCCTGAACGCTGTCATCCGCTCGGTGGTGCACCGGGCACTCGTCGGCCACAACGACGAGGTCATCGGCTTCGAGGACGGCTTCAAGGGCCTTCTCGACGGCCGGTTCCGCAAGCTCGACCTCGACGCCGTGAGCGGCATCCTGGCCCGGGGCGGCACCATCCTCGGCTCCGCGCGCCTCGAGCGCGCCCGGCTGCGCGAGGCGTGCGAGAGCGCCCAGGACTTCTCCCGTGAATACGGCATCGACGTCCTCATTCCCATCGGCGGCGAGGGCACACTGACCGCCGCCCGGATGCTGTCGGACGCGGGCATGCCCGTCGTCGGTGTCCCGAAGACCATCGACAACGACATCTCCGCCACCGACCGCACCTTCGGCTTCGACACCGCCGTCGGCGTGGCCACCGAGGCCATCGACCGGCTGAAGACCACCGCCGAGTCGCACCAGCGCGTCATGGTCGTCGAGGTCATGGGCCGCCACGCGGGCTGGATCGCCCTGGAGTCCGGCATGGCCGGCGGCGCCCACGGCATCTGCCTCCCGGAGCGCCCCTTCGACGTCGCCGACCTGGTCTCGATGGTCGAGGAGCGCTTCTCCCGCGGCAAGAAGTTCGCCGTCATCTGCGTCGCCGAGGGCGCGCACCCCGCCGAGGGGTCCATGGACTACGCCAAGGGCGCCATAGACCAGTTCGGCCACGAGCGCTTCGCCGGCATCGGCACGAAGCTCGCCGTCGAGCTCGAGAAGCGCCTCGGCAAGGAGGCCCGCCCGGTCATCCTCGGCCACGTCCAGCGCGGCGGCACGCCGACCGCCTACGACCGCGTCCTCGCCACCCGCTTCGGCTGGCACGCCGTCGAGGCCGCCCACCGCGGCGACTTCGGCAAGATGACCGCGCTGCGCGGCACGGACATCACGATGGTGCCGCTCGCGCAGGCCGTCACCGAGCTGAAGCGAGTCCCGGAGAACCGGATGGACGAGGCGGAGTCGGTCTTCTAGGGGCCGGCCAGGAAAACGCACACACGCCGGGCGGGCTGGATTTCTCCAGCCCGCCCGGCGTTTGCGTACCCGGGGCCCCGGTTACTGCGCCCCGATCGACTCCAGCATGTTCAGCTTCGCCGCCCTGCGGGCCGGCCAGACCGCGGCCAGGACGCCGACGACGAGGGCGAGCAGCAGGAACAGGCCGATCCGGGCCCACGGCACGACCATCTCGTACTGCGGGAACGAGGACCGCAGCAGATGGCCGCCCGACCAGGCCAGGAAGATGCCCACGCCGACGCCGAGCACCGCGCCGAACATCGAGATCATCACGGACTCCAGCCGCACCATCTGCTTGATCCCGGTGCGGGCCAGGCCGATCGCGCGCAGCATCCCGATCTCGCGGGTCCGCTCGAAGACCGACATCGCGAGGGTGTTGACGACGCCGATGACCGCGATGACGACGGCCATGCCCAGCAGCCCGTACATCAGGTAGAGGATGTCGTCGATGTCGCCCGCCTCGGAGCGCCGCAGGTCGTCCTGGCTCTGGACCTTGATGATCGGGTTGCCGCCCAGCGTCTCCTTGATCTTGCCGGGCAGGCTGCCCGCCCGGCCGGGGGCGGCCTTGATCAGCACCTCGTCGTCACGGACCTTCTCCAGGTGCGGATCCACGAGGGCCGGGGCGGCGAGGACATCGGCGAGGACGTCGTTCTCGGCGTAGACCGCGACGACGCGCGGGGTGGCCTTCTTGCCGTCGTAGAAGTCCATGGGGAGGGTGGAGCCGACCGCCAGGCGGTTCTTCTTCGCGTAGTCCTCGGCCACCGCGACGGCGGTCGTGCCGCGCACCTCGGAGAGCGAGCCGCCGGTGATCTTCAGGTCGGTGACCTGGGAGAGCTTGGAGAGGTCCGTCGCCCGGATCCCCGCCGGTTCGCCCTTCGACTGGAAGCCGGTCATCCGCATGGGCACCGAGGCGGTGACGCCGGGCTGTTCGGCGAGCTTCTTGGCGACGTCGGGGGAGAGGCCGAGGTAGCTGTTCGACGAGACCTTGTAGTCGGCCGTCAGGTCCTGGGCACCCATCTTGTCCATGCCCTGGTTCGCCGAGACCGCGGCCACCGTCAGACCCGTGATCAGGGTCAGGCCGATCATCAGCGCGGAGGCGGTGGCGGCCGTGCGGCGCGGGTTGCGCAGCGCGTTCTGGGTGGCGAGCTTGCCGCTGACGCCGAAGAGCCGGACGGCGAGGCGGCCGAAGAGGTTCACGAACGGGCGGGAGAGCAGCGGGGCCAGCACGATGACGCCCGCGAGGGTCAGGGCCGAGCCGGCCATGGCGGTCGTCAGACCACCGCTGTCGCGCAGCGTGGTCACGTACAGCATGACGGCCACGCCCAGCGCGGTCAGGGCCGCGCCGATGGAATTGCGGACGACGAGGCTTCGGGTGGTCGGCGCCTGGTCCACGGCCGACAGCGCCTCGACGGGGGCGATCTTCGCGGCCTTGCGGGAGGGCAGCCACGCGGCCAGCACGGTCACGACGACGCCGACGGCGAGAGCGGACAGCGCGGCCGTCGGCTCGATGACCAGCGGGCCTTCGGGCAGCGCGGCGCCGGACGAGTTCAGCACCGACCACAGGCCCGTGGCGATGCCGAGGCCCAGCACGAAGCCGACGGCGGAGGCGACGAGGCCCAGCAGCCCGGCCTCGATCATCACCGAGCGCACGACCTGGCGGCGGGAGGCACCGACCGCGCGCAGCAGGGCGATCTCACGGCTGCGCTGGGCGATGAGCATGGTGAAGGTGTTGGCGATGATGAAGATGCCGACGAAGAGGGAGATGCCCGCGAAGACCAGGAAGGTGTTCCGGATCGAGCTGGTCTGCTCGTCGATGAGCTTGGACTCCTCGGCCGCCAGCTGCTTGCCGCTCTGGGCCTTGAAGCCCTCCTCCGGCAGGATGGCCCCGACCTTGCGGGTCAGCTCGTTCTGGTCGGTGCCCGGGGTGGCGGAGACGACGAGCTCGCCGTACTCGCCCGGCCTGCCGAAGAGTTTCTGCGCCGTCGGGGTGTCGAACAGCGCGAGGCTGCCGCCCGCGCTCACGCGCGGGTCGTCGGTCTCCACGATGCCGACGAGCTTCTTCGTCATCACCGGGCCGTCGACGGCCAGCCGGACGGTGTCGCCGATCTTGGCGCCCGTCTTGCCGGCGGTCTTCACATCCAGGGCGATCTCGCCCGCGGCGGCCGGGCCCCGGCCCTTGAGCAGCGGGTATCGGCTGTCCTTGCCGTCCTTGCCCGCGACGTAGTTGGCGGCGCTGCTGCCCCACTCGCTGCCCGCGGGGTCGTTGTTCTTGTCGGCGACCGTGGCGACGCCGACGACCGAGGGGCGTACGGACGTCACGCCGGGAAGCGCGCGGACGGTGGCGACCATCTTGTCGTCGAGGACTTGGCGGTGCCCGCGCGCATCGGTCTTGGTAGGGCCGAACCCCGTCACGGAGACGGCGACGTCGTCCAGGCTCCTGGACGTCTTGTCGCGGTAGGCGCTGCCGACGGAGTCGCTGAAGACGAGCGTGCCGGAGACGAAGGCGGTGCCGAGGAGGACCGCGAGGGCGGTCATCATCAGCCGGGCTTTGTGCGCGAGGAGATTGCGCAGGGCGGTACGGAACATGGCGGGTCCAGGGTGGGATTCCCACGCCCTGATGAGGGGCGGGGGGAAGTCGGGTGGCGGTGGCGAGGGGGCCGGGCGTCGCCGCGTGCGGGCGTTCGGCGGCTACGGACGCGGGCGCGGGTGGTCAGCGCCTACGGCCGGGCGGACTCGGGCGCGGGGGACGCGGCCTCGGGGAACGCGGGCCGTCCGCTGCTCGGCTCGTACGGCCTCAGCTCGTGCGGCCCTTCGCGTCGAAGCGCTTCATGCGGTCCAGCACCGCGTCGGCGGTGGGCTCGCGCAGTTCGTCGACGATGTGCCCGTCGGCCAGGAAGATCACGCGGTCCGCGTAGGAGGCGGCGACGGGGTCGTGGGTGACCATGACGACCGTCTGCTCCAGGGCCCGTACCGATTCGTGCAGGAAGCCCAGCAGCTCGGCGCCGGAGCGGGAGTCGAGATTGCCGGTCGGCTCGTCCGCGAAGATGATCTCGGGGCGGGAGGCCAGCGCGCGGGCCACCGCGACGCGCTGCTGCTGGCCGCCGGAGAGCTGGCTGGGGCGGTGCGCGAGCCGGCCGGACAGGCCGAGCGTCGTCACGATCTGCTCCAGCCAGGCACGGTCCGCCTTACGGCCCGCGATGTCCATCGGCAGCGTGATGTTCTCCAGCGCGGTCAGCGTCGGCAGCAGATTGAACGCCTGGAAGATGAAGCCGATCCTGTCGCGGCGGAGCCGGGTCAGCTGCCGGTCACCGAGGGAGGCCAGCTCCACGTCACCGATCCGGGTGGAACCGGAGGAGACGGAGTCCAGGCCCGCCATGCAGTGCATGAGCGTCGACTTGCCGGAACCGGACGGGCCCATGATCGCCGTGAACTCCGCACGGCGGAACTCGACGGAGACCGAGTCCAGGGCGGCCACCCGGGTCTCGCCCTGCCCGTAGACCTTGCTCAGGTCGGTGGCGCGGGCGGCGATGGAGCCGTGGGGCGCGTGGGGGGCGGACGAAACGGGAAAAGGCGTCGCATGGGACACGGGGGCTCCTCCGGAGGGGCGGGATGCGTCGAGAAGGCCGACGAGGTCGGTAAGGAAGGGGCGACCGACCGGCCGACAAGGTCGAGACGTCGAGACCGGGGGGAATCAACGCTTCCAATTCTCTGAGCCGCAACCCGCCGCCGCCTCAGCCGTACGGCTTGAACCCGGCGTCGGACTTTAGGTCCGTGGGGGTGCTCGGCCGTAGTCCTTCAGACGGACACCGTCATCCTCAAGGACCGAGGAGCCGGGTGCGGTCAGCCGGCGGTGAGACCGCCCTCGCAGGGCAGCACCGTGCCCGTCGTCCAGCGGGACTCGTCGGAGAGGAGGAAGAGCGCGGCCCGTGCCATGTCGTCCGGGTCGGCGACGTAGTTCATCGGGAAGCGGTCGGCCAGCGCGGCCCGCGCCTCGTCCGTCGGCATCCAGCGGTCGAACATCTCCGAGCGGGTCGGCCCGGGCGCGATGGCGTTGACCCGGATGTTGTCCCGGGCGTAGTCCAGCGCGGCGCACTTCACGAGACCGGTGAGGGCGTGCTTGCTGGTGGAGTAGTCGGTGTTCAGCGCACTGCCCACCAGGCCGGCCACCGACGAGGAGATCACGACGGACCCGCCGCCGCTGTCGAGCATGGCCGGAATCTGATGCTTCATGGAGAGGAAGACGCCACGTACGTTCGTGGCCATGACCGTGTCGAAGTGATCCGTGTCCAGCTCGTGCAGCCGCGCCCGCGCGCCGCCCGCCCCCGCGTTGTTGAACGCCCCGTCGAGCCGGCCGAAGGCGCGCACGGTCCCGGCGACGGCGTCGGCCACCGACCGCTCGTCCGTCACGTCGCACTCCAGGCCCAGCACCTCGTGCCCCGCCGCGCGCAGCTCCGCGGCGAGCGCCTCGACGCGGTCGGCGCGGCGGGCGGCAGCGGCGACGAGCGCGCCCTCGGCGGCGAACCGGCGTACGGCCGCGGCACCGATGCCGCTGGACGCTCCGGTCACGAATATGACGCGCCCGGTGAGCCGCCCGGCGGTGAACGCCAGGGGCTCGGGCTGCTGGTAGGTCATGTCGGTGGTGCCTCTCTTGCGCTGCTCGTGTTGCTGATGTTGCTCGCGCTGCTCGTGCGACGTGGCCGTGCGGCTCACGTACGCAGCGTGTGGGACGGCGCATGGCCGTACCGCTGCTGGTAATAGGCCGCGAACCGGCCCAGGTTGGAGAAACCCCAACGGTAGGCGACGTCCGAGACGGTGACGTCCCCGTTCCCCTGCGCGGCGACGAGCTCCTCGTGGGCCCGGCCCAGCCGGACCTCGCGTAAATAGCCCAGCGGCGTGGTGTCCAGATACCGGCGGAAGGCCTCCTGCAGCGCGCGTGGGCTGCACCGCGCCACCGCCGCGAGCTCGGTCAGGGTGAGCGGCTCGTCCGCCCGCTCCTCGGCCAGGGCCATGACCCGGCGCACGGCGGGATGCGCGACGACGCCGGTGCGCCGCGCGTCGATGCCCGCCGTGACCAGATGGTGGGTCTCCATGAGCATCGCGGCCGTCGTCTGGGTCAGATGGGACGCCAGGATGGGGCTGTTGCGCGCGATGCCCTCGCCGAGCACTTCCCGGTGCACGGCCTCGGAGATCCCCTCCCAACTCCTGGCGGCCTTCCCGGAGACCGTGCCCTCCAGCGTGAACCGCGCCCGGACGGGCCCCTCGACGCCGAGCGCGTCGGCCGCGGCCTGCTCCACGGTCTCCCGGGAGAGGCGCACGGTCGTCATCCGGGCGCCCGGGGTCCAGTGCACCTGGAACTTGCGGTACGGGTCGAGCACATAGGTCTGGCCCGTGCCGACGAACCGCTCCTCGCGGCCCGGCGAGGACACCCGGACCCCGCCGTTCACGAGCCGGCAGACCAGGAGGTACGAGCCGAGGGGCTGGGGGTCCACGAGCGTCTCGGCGCCGTACTGGAGCCCCGAGAGGGTGACCCCCGGGAAGCCGCCTTCCGCGTACCAGGCGGAGAAGTCCTCGGGATCGCCCAGACAGCTCAGCCGGTACGGGCTGTACGCGGAGCTGATGGCTTCCTGCGTTTCGTCGAGATCGTTGCTGAGCACGAGCGTGCGCATATTGCTGTTGTTAATGAGGTCATTGGGGCTATCGGGACTGATGGATCCCGCGTCGGATTCACTCATCGGGCTTCCTCCCGGGATGACCGCGTTATCCGGCCGACAGCCGCGTTTCGCGAGTAGCCGACGGGTGGCCCCGTTAGTACCGTTCTGCTTGTTCGCAGTCAAGGCGTCGGCAAATCCCACATCGGTTTCGGGACAGGCCGGCGCGGTCCGCGGACCCGGCCTTGGGTTAACGGGGGAGATTCAGGGCCGGCCATCCGACATCGGGTGGCACGCCCCGCCGTCTGGGCACGGACGGCGGGGCCTTTCCATGCCCGGGGGGCTTTTCGCAGGTCACTGGCAGGGCCACCCCGACCGTGGCTACCCCTTTACGGCGCCGCCGAGGGCGAAGCCGCCGCCGAGACGGCGGGAGATCAGGGCGTAGAGCAGAATCACGGGCGTCGAGTAGAGGATCGAAAAGGCGGCGAGCTGGCCGTAGGCGACCTGCCCGTAATTGCCGAAGAACGTGAAGATACTGACCGAAGCGGGCAGTTGCTCGGGGGACAGCAGCAGCATGAAGGGGACGAAGAAGTTCCCCCACATCATGATGAAGCTGTAGATCATCACGACCGTGATCCCCGGCCCCATCAGCGGCAGAATCACCCTGACCAGCGCCTGCAGCCGGCTCGCCCCGTCCGTCCAGGCGGCCTCCTCGAGGACGGTGGGGACCCCGTCCATGAAGTTCTTCATCAGCCAGATCGCGAAGGGCAGTTGGGCGGTCGCCATGAACAGGGCCGTCCCGTACACCGTGTCGATGAGGTCGATCCGCACGAACAGCCCGTAGACCGGCACCATGACGGCGGTGATCGGCAGGCACGTGGTGAACAGGACGCCCATCAGATACGGCCTGCTGAAGCGCGACCGGTAGCGGGAGAGGGGGTACGCGGCGAGTGCGGCGCACGCGATGGTCAAGACGGTGGCCCCGCCGCAGAGCAGCAGGCTGTTGAGCATCGGCCGGAAAGTGATCTCGTCGGTCAGCACCGCCGAGAAGTTGTCCGTCGTCGGCGAGGCGGGGACGGCGACGCGCAGCCCCGCCTCGGAGTCGACGGAGGAGACCAGCAGCCAGACGAGCGGAACGGCGAAGGAGACGGCCACGGCGAGCAGTGCGAGGTCGGCGGCCAGACGGTGACGGGTGCGGCGGGTGAGCATGGCACCTCCGTGCGGGTTGTCGTGCCGACGGCGGGTCGTTCTGCCGCCGGCGGTGTGTCGTGCCGTGGCCGTGCTGCCGCCTGCGGCGGTGGGCGCCCTGCGGGCGCGTCCTCAATCGCCGGACGGGCTGAACGGCTCCATGAGCCACCACTGGGCCGGGCTGTCCTTGTCCTCCCATTGCTGGACGTTGTCCCCGGGGGCCGTGCCCGCGTCGGCGACCTCCAGGAGGAGGCCGCTGACGTGGTTGACGAGGGTGACCGTGCCCGGCGCGTCCAGGTGCTGCTCGATCAGCCACTCCTGGGCGCCGTAGTTATTGGCCTTCCACTGCTGGACGTTCGCCCCGTTCTCCGTGGAGGCGCCGGTGACGTCCAGGCGCTTGCCGCTGCCCACGTTCTCCAGGTGGTGCACGCCGCCGCCGGCGTGCACCGGGCTCACCCGCCACAACTGCGCGGGCGTGCCGTCGTCCTTGCCCTGCCGCACATTGGCTCCGCTGCCCTTGCGACCGTCGGCGACCTCCAGCAGCAGACCGCTGTGGACATTGCGTAGGTGGTACGTGCCTTCCATGCGCTGATCGTAAGGGCGGGGTCCGACAATCCCCTGTCACACCTCCTCCCGCATCATGCGCAGGTACACCACCGAGAACACTGCCCCCACGAGCAGAAGCAGCAGCGCCACCGCCGTGCCGTAGCCGATCAGCGACTTCAAAAACGCCTGGTCGTACATGAACACCGGCAGCGTCTGGCTGCGGTTGCCGGGGCCGCCCCGTGTCATGGCCCAGATGAGACCGAAGACCGACAGAGTCTGGAGGGTGTTGAGCATGAGGTTGGTGCCGATCGAGCGCCGGATCATCGGCAGGGTGATGTGCCAGAAGCGGCGCAGGCCGCTCGCGCCGTCCACCTCGGCCGCCTCGGTGACGTCCCGGGGGATCTCGGCGAGGGCGGCGGAGTAGACGAGCATGGAGAAGGCCGTGCCGCGCCAGACGTTGGCGAAGGAGACGGCGAGGATGGGCAGGGTGAACAGCCAGTTCTGGGCGGGCAGATGGAGCCACTCCAGCACGGCGTTCAGCGTGCCGCGCCGGTTGAAGAAGGTGTAGAGCAGGAAGCCCGCCACGATCTCCGGGAGCACCCACGCGGCGATCACGACCGAGCCGGTCAGGGACCGCACGGGCTTCGACGCGCGCCGCATCAGGGCGGCGAGGGCGAAGCCGAGGCTGTTCTGGCCCACGATCGAGGAGAGGACCGTGAAGAGGAGGGTGAGGACGACGGCGTTGCGGAAGCCGTCGTCACCGAACGCACGGCGGAAGTTGGCGAGGCCGACGAAGGACGCCGAGGCCTGGCCGGTCAGCTGGGTGTCGGTGAAGGCGAGGTAGACGCAATAGGCGATCGGCCCGGCGAGGAAGAGCAGCAGCAGGAGCGTCGCCGGGGCCAGCGGCAGCCAGCGGGCGGCCCGGCGGGGTCCGCCGCCCGGGAGCGAGGCGGGCGGTGCGCTCGTCGTGCCCGTCACCGCTCCCCGTCCCGGACGTTGCCGTCACCCGCGATCGACTTCAGCTGCTCGTCATAGCCCCGGGCCGCCTCCGCCGCCGTCGCGTCGCCCGTCGTGACCGACTCCATGGCCTCCCCGATCGCCCCGGACACCTGCGGGTACACGGGCAGGGTGGGGCGGTAGTGGGTGTACTCGACCAGGCCGGTGAAGAAATCGATGCCGGGCATCGACTTCCGGTACCTCGGGTCCGCCGCCACGTCGTCCCGCACGGCGATCTGCCCGTCCCGCACGGTCCACTCCAGCGCGTTCTCCTTCGTCTGCAGCAACTCGACGAGCTGCCACGCCAGGTCCGGCTTCGTGGACTTCGCACCGATCGCCCAGGTCCAGCCGCCGGAGAGACTCACCTTGCCCGGTGCCGCGCCGTCCCGGGTCGGGAAGGCGGCCCGGCCCATCACCTTCGACCACTGCGGCCAGGGCCGGGCGCCCTTGGGAAGCCAGTTCTTGGCGAGCCAGTTGCCGTCGAGGGCGATGGCGAGCTTGCCGCCCGGGATCCACTCGGCAGTGACGCGGGTGCCGACATTGGGATCCAGCGCGTCGGCGGGGTCGGGGCCGAGCTTCTCGCCGTAGACGGTCCGGACGAATTCCAGGGAGTCGGTGAAGCCCTTCCCGCCGGCCACCCACTTCTTCGCCGCCGGGTCGTAGAGGGGGTCCTTCCCCGTGCCGTACAGCAGCATCTCGAAGCCCTGCATGACGGCCGCCTCGCCCGGCCCCTTGCCCGTGTAGATGTTGAAGGGGATGACGCCCGGGACCTTCCGCTTGACCGTGCGGGCCGCGTCCAGGACCTCCTGCCAGTTCTTCGGCTGCCAGTCGGCGGGGAGCCCGGCCTTGGCGAAGATCTCCTTGTTGAACCACAGGCCGCGGGTGTCCGTGCCGTCAGGGACGCCGTAGGTTTTCCCGTCCTCCGCTCTCGCCGAGGCCTTCGCGGTCTCCGCGTACCGCGCCCAGTCCTTCCAGGCCGCCAGCTTGTCGTCCAGGGGCCGTAGATAGCCGCTCTTGATGTCCGAGTTGATGAGGAAGGTGTCCTCGTGCACCACGTCCGGTGCCGTCTTCGGCGACCGCATCATCTGCTGGATCTTGGTGTAGTAGTCGTCCTGCGAAGCCTGGATCGGGACGAGTCGGAGCTTCTTGCCCTTGTGGCGCTGCTCGAACTGCTTCTTGATCATGGCCAGGTACTCGTCCATGATCCGCACCTTGTTGTCGGTGCTGCGCGGATAGGCGACCTTCACGGTGTCGGGGTCGCCGCCGGAGCCCCCGCCACAGGCGGTGAGCGATGCCGCGGCGAGGGCTGTGACCAGGAGCAGAGGGGCGGTGGGACGCACGGGCACGACCTCCTGCAAACCTCGTGGGCTGGCCGGCGGCCGTCCGTGAGCGCTCGGTCCGTTCGATATGGACGGTCGGCGGCCTGATGAAGTCGTACGTTCCCTGGTTGGCGCCGTCGCACGCGTCGGGGCCGGTTACCGTCGCTACCGCCGGCTCAGCCAGCGGTAGCGCAGTTCGGGCCGGCCGATCTGCCCGTACTGCGGGGCGCGGGCGGCCCGGCCGCCGGTGACCAGGTGTTCCAGGTAGCGGCGGGCGGTGATCCGTGAGATCCCGACGGTGGCGGCGGCCGCGCCCGAGGAGACGCCCTCGGGGCCCGCCCCGCGCAGCACTTCGGTGATCGCCTGGAGGGTGTCCAGGCTCAACCCCTTGGGCAGCGCGGCGGGTTGCGGGGCGCGCAGCGCGGCGAGCGCGCGGTCCACCTCGTCCTGACCGCTCGCCTCGCCGACGACGGCACGGAACTCCGCGTAGCGGACGAGCCGGTCGCGGAGGGTGGCGAACGTGAAGGGCTTCAGCACGTACTGGACGACGCCCAGCGAGACGCCCTCCCGGACGACGGCCAGATCGCGCGCCGACGTCACCGCGATGACGTCGGCGGTGTGCCCGGCGCTGCGCAGCGAGCGCACGAGCTGGAGCCCGTGGCCGTCGGGGAGGTACAGATCGAGCAGCAGCAGATCGACGGCCGTCCGCTTGAGGAACTGCGAGGCGTCCGCGCGCGAGTGGACGACACCGGCGACGGTGAAACCGGGTACGCGCCCGACGTAGAGCGCGTGCGCGTCGGCGGCGAGGGGGTCGTCCTCGACGACGAGGACCCGGATGGGGAGTGGGGTCGCCTGCGGCGTGCTCATGGGGTGGCTCCTGGGGTGGATGCGCTCGTGGATGCGCTCGTGGATGCGCTCGCGGTGGCACTCGCGGTGACGAGCAGGGGCAGCCGGACCGTGAACTCGGCGCCCCCGGCGGGGGACTCGCCGACCGTGACCGTGCCGCCGTTGCGCCGGGCGGCCTGCCGGACCAGCGCCAGCCCGAGCCCACGCCCGTGCGGCGCGGGCCCGGCCGACTTGGTCGACCACCCCCGGCGGAACACCTCGTCCACCACCTCCGCCGCCACCCCGGGCCCGGTGTCCCCGACCCGCAACAGCAACTCCCCGCCGTCCGCCCGCACGGTCACGGTGACCTGCGGGCGGCGGTGTGCCGCGTGCGGTGTCGCATGCGCGGGCGCGAGGAGAAGTCCGGTGCCGCGGCCCGCGTGTTGTGCTGCCGCGCCGGGCGCGTGGGCCTCCGGCCGTGGGGGGTGCGGTTGCGTCTGCGGCGGCGCGGTGTGTGTCGTCGGCCGGGATGTCGGTTCGTCCGGCGCGCCCGCCGGGTTCGCCTGCGGCGCTGCCGTGCCGTGGCTTCCCGCCTCCGGCCGAGCCGGGTCGGGCGCGCCCGGCCGGCCGGGCTGGGAGACCGCGGCCTGCTCGGCGGTGGCCGCGCCCGCGCTGGGTGCGGGTTCGGACCCGGCGGCACCGAAGGCCGTCGGTCCGGCTTCGGCCGCAGGCCGGTTCGCTTCCGACGCGGACGCGTCCATGGCGTTGTCGATGAGGTTGCCCAGGATCGTGACCAGGTCGCGGGGCGTGAGGGCGGGCGGGAGGAGGCCGTCGTCTATGCGGGTGTCGGGGGTGAGGAGGAGCTCCACGCCGTGTTCGTTGGCCTGGGCGGCCTTGCCGAGGAGGAGGGCCGCGAGGACCGGTTCGGCGACGGCGGCCATGACCCGGTCGGTGAGGGCCTGCGCGAGTTCGAGTTCCGCCGTCGCGAAGTCGACGGCCTCGTCCGCACGGCCGAGTTCGATCAGCGAGACCACGGCGTGCAGCCGGTTCGCCGCCTCGTGGGACTGGGAGCGCAGCGCTTCCGCGAAGCCGCGCACGGAGTCCAGCTCCCCCGACAGCGCCTGGAGTTCGGTGTGGTCCCGCAGGGTGACGACCGTGCCGCGCCGTTCCCCGCCGGAGACCGGCGAGGTGTTGACGACCACGATCCGGTCGGCGGTCAGATGCACCTCGTCGACGCGCGGTTCGGTGGCCAGCAGGGCCTCGGTCAGGGCCGGCGGCAGACCGAGCGCGTCGACGCGGCGGCCGACGACATCACCGTGCAGACCGAGCAGTTCACGGCCGCCGTCGTTGACGAGGGCCACACACCTCCGCCCGTCGAGCATCAGCAGCCCCTCGCGCACCGCGTGCAGCGCGGCCTGGTGGTAGTCGTGCATCCGGCTCAACTCGGCGGCGTTCATGCCGTGCGTGTGCCGGCGCAGCCGGGCGTTGAGGAGGTACGTGCCGATGCCACCGAGGGTGAGCGCGGCGAGGGCGACGCCGAGCAGCCCGGTGAGCTGCCGGCGCACGTCCGCGCTGATCGAGTCGACCTTGATGCCCGCGCTGACCAGCGCCACGATCCGGCCGTCGGGCTGGTCGGTGTCGCGCACCGGGGCGACTGCCCGTACGGACGGGCCCAGGGTGCCGGTGTAGGTCTCGGAGAAGGTGACGCCGTCGAGCGCGGGGCGGGTGTGGCCGAGGAAGCGCTCACCGATTCGGGTGGAGTCCGGGTGGGTCCAGCGGCTGCCGTCCGGCCGCATGATCGTCACGAAGTCGACGTCCGTGTCGCGGCGCACCTGCTCGGCGTACGGCTGGAGCGTGGACGTGGGGTCCGTCGAACGGATGGATTCGCGTACGGCGGGGGACGCGGCGACGGCGGTCGCCGTCGCCGTCACCTGGCGGCGCGCGGCGGCCTCGGCCTGGGAGCGGTCGGTGAGGTACGCGAAGACCGCGCAGCCGGTCACCACGGCGGCGACCAGCACGATCTGTACCGCGAAGAGCCGGCCGGCCAGGCTGTGGGGGCGACGTATGCGGGGTTTGCGCATGGCGGACAGTCTGCACTGCGGCGGGTTCGTGAACGTAATGCACGTAATCGTGACCACGGTCACAGCGGGGTGCATAGTCGCCGGGACCCCACTCGTCGGGAGGAAGGGGTCACCACCCCCACGAGCCGCGACGACGAGGAGTCCCCCCATGGCAGGCGCAGCGGCGCAGTCACCGCCGACGGACACGGCACGCAGAAAGCCGGACCGGACGCACTATCTCTATCTCGCGGTGATCGCGGCGGTGCTGGCCGGCATCGCGGTGGGCTTCGCGGCCCCGGGGGTGGCCGTCGAGCTGAAGCCGCTCGGCACCGGCTTCGTGAACCTGATCAAGATGATGATCTCCCCGATCATCTTCTGCACGATCGTGCTGGGCGTCGGCTCGGTGCGGAAGGCGGCGAAGGTCGGCGCGGTCGGGGGGCTCGCGCTCGGTTACTTCCTGCTCATGTCCACCGTCGCGCTCGCCATCGGCCTGGTCGTCGGCAATCTCCTGGAGCCGGGCAGCGGGCTGCAGCTGACGGAGTCGCTCCGGCACGCGGGCGAGGCCCAGGCCAAGGGCGCGCACGAGTCGACGGCCGACTTCCTGCTCGGGATCATCCCGACCACCATGGTGTCCGCCTTCACCGGCGGCGAGGTGCTCCAGACCCTGCTGGTAGCGCTGCTGGCGGGCTTCGCGCTGCAGGCCATGGGCCCGGCGGGCGAGCCGGTGCTGCGCGGCATCGGGCACATCCAGCGGCTGGTCTTCCGGATCCTCGCGATGGTCATGTGGGCGGCGCCGGTGGGCGCCTTCGGCGCCATCGCGGCGGTCGTCGGCGCGACCGGCATGGACGCGCTCAAGTCCCTGGCCGTCATCATGATCGGCTTCTACGTCACCTGCGCGCTCTTCGTCTTCCTGGTGCTCGGCGCGATCCTGCGGCTGGTGGCGGGGGTGAACATCTTCGCGCTGCTGAAGTACCTCGGCCGGGAGTTCCTGCTCATCCTCTCCACGTCCTCCTCCGAGTCGGCGCTGCCGCGCCTGATCGCGAAGATGGAGCACCTGGGCGTGAGCAAGCCGGTCGTCGGCATCACCGTGCCGACCGGCTACTCCTTCAACCTCGACGGCACCGCCATCTATCTGACGATGTCCTCGCTGTTCGTGGCCGAGGCGATGGGACAGCCGCTGTCGGTGGGGCAGCAGATCTCGCTGCTCGTCTTCATGATCATCGCGTCGAAGGGTGCGGCGGGCGTGACGGGTGCCGGACTCGCGACGCTCGCGGGCGGTCTGCAGTCGCACCGCCCGGAGCTGGTGGACGGCGTCGGCCTCATCGTCGGCATCGACCGCTTCATGAGCGAGGCGCGCGCCCTGACGAACTTCGCGGGCAATGCGGTCGCCACGGTCCTGGTCGGCACCTGGACCAAGGAGATCGACAAGGAGCGGGTCGGGGAAGTCCTCGCCGGACGGCTGCCGTTCGACGAGACGACGCTGGTGGGCGACGGGCACGGCGGCCCGGAGCTGCCCGAGCAGCGCGACGACGCGAAGGAGCCCGCCGGGGTCTGATCACCGATGTGAGCGCGAGCGCTCACCCCAAGCCGCCGGAGGGCGGGGTGGACCGGAGTCCTACACCCCAATGTCCCCGCTTCCCGGCACCGCAGCGTCCGACGCCCTCGCGTCGGGCGCTGCGGCGTTTTCGGTGTGCGCCGGGCCGTCGTCCGCCAGGATGCGCGCCACCAGCTCGGTGGCCGAGGCGACGGGGACGCCCAGGGTGGCCAGGGCGGTGACCGCGGCGGAGCGGCCCGCGTCCTCGGGGGCCAGCAGGCCCTCGTTGACGGCCTGCATCAGACCGAAGATCACCTGCTCGCGTACATACGCCAGGGCCGTGACCGGCAGCGGCGAGGTGAACTGCCCGGCGTCCAGGCCGCGCTGGAGCACCGTCGCGGTCTCCAGGCGCACCGGCTCCAGGCGCCGGTGGATGCCCTCCACCGTGACGCTGCGCTGGGCCAGCGAGATCAGCAGACGGTAGCCGTCGGCGATCTCCCAGACGGCCAGCACCGACCGGGCCAGCGCCTCGGCCGGGTCGTCCACCCCGTGCAGGGCCGCCGCGTGGGCCGCGCCGACCGTTTCGGCCACGTCGTCGACGAGCGCGACGATCAGCGCGTCGCGGCTGGGGAAGTGTCCGTAGACCGTGCGGCGGACGACGCCTGCCGCGCGCGCGATCTGATCCATGCTCGCGTCCGCGTCGCGCAGCAGCTCGGAGAGCGCGATGTCCATGATGCGGCGGCGATTGGCGTCGGCTCTGCCGGCCATTGGCTCTCTTCTCGATCGGGCGTCCCCCGGACGTCACCGACGAACTCGCGGCGGTCCGCTGGGTTCATTTTGCACACGGCTGGGCAGACGCGTAAATTGCACAGCAGTGTGTAATTGCACAGTAGTGTGCAAGATCTGGAAAGGGGGGCCGATGGGCCTCGTGATGTCGACACCGGTCGACGAGATGGATGGTCCGTACAAGCGACGCTGGCCTGCCCTGGCCGTCCTGTGCCTGAGTCTGCTGATCATCGTCATGGCGAACACGTCGCTGACGGTGGCGGCCCCGGACATGGTCCAGGACCTCGGCCTCGGCAGTTCGGACCTGCAATGGGTGATCGACGGCTACACCGTCCCCTACGCCGCGCTGATGCTGATCCTCGGTGCGATCGGTGACAAGTACAGCCGCCGTGGCGCGCTCGTCCTCGGCCTCTTCGTGTTCGGCGCCGCCTCCGTCGCGGGCTCGCTGGTCGACAGCTCGGGCGCCGTCATCGCCGCCCGCGCCGTGATGGGCGTCGGCGCGGCCATGATCATGCCGGCCACGCTGTCGCTGCTCGCCGCCACGTTCCCGCGCGCCGAGCGGGCCAAGGCGATCACCATCTGGACCGCCACCGCGGGCCTCGCCATCGCCGTCGGCCCGCTGGTCGCCGGTGCGCTGCTGGAGGACCACGGCTGGGCCTCGACGTTCCTGATCAACGTGCCGATCGCCGCCCTCGGCATCGTCGGCGCGCTGCTGCTCGTGCCGCCGTCCAAGGCGGCCGACGTCGACAGGATCGACTACATCGGCGGTCTGCTCTCCGTCATCTGGGTCGGCTCGCTGATCTACATGATCATCGAGGGCCCGCACTTCGGCTGGGGCGCCAAGGCCGTCACCGCCGCCGTGCTCGCCGGCGTCGGCCTGGTCTGCTTCGTCCTCTGGGAGCTGCGCCACCCGCGCCCGATCCTGGACGTCCGCCGTTTCGCGCAGCGCGCTTTCGCGGGCTCCACGCTGGCCGTCGCGCTGTTCTTCCTCGCCGTCTTCGGCGCCTTCTACTACCTCACCCAGCACCTGCAGTTCGTCCTCGGCTACTCGCCGCTGGACACCGGTGTGCGCATGCTGCCGCTGGCCGGAGCCGTCTTCGTGGGCGGCGCGCTGACCGCCTTCCTCACGCCGAAGTTCGGCATGAAGATCACGGTCGCGCTGGGCATGACCGTCGGCACGATCGCGATCGCGCTGCTCACACGCGTCGACGCGGGCTCCACGTACAGCGACTTCCTCGTGCCGCTGATGATCCTGGGCCTGGCCATCGGGCTGTCCCTGTCGCCCTGCACCAACGCCATCATGGGCTCCTTCCCCGAGGACCAGCTCGGCGTCGGCGGCGCGGTCAACAGCACCTCCATCGAGATGGGCGGCTCGCTCGGCATCGCCATCCTCGGCACGGTGCTGGCCAAGACCTACTCCTCCAACCTCGCCGACACCGCCGCGAAGGTGGCGGCCGGCGGCGGCCCGAAGCTCCCGGAGAAGGCCCTGACCGCCGCGCAGGACTCGGTCGGCGCGGGCCTGTACGTCGCCAAGGAGGTCGGCAAGCAGGTCACGGCCGGCGCCACGCCCAAGATGGGCGCCGAGAAGGCGGCCGCGTACGGTGCGCAGCAGGCGCAGTCCGTCGTGGAAGCCGTACACAAGGCGTTCGCGGACTCCGTCGCCCACACCAGCATGATCGGCGCGATCATCCTCGGCGTCGGCACGGTCCTGGTCGTCACCCTGCTCCCGCGCGACGCGGGCAAGTCGACGAAGGCCGCTCCGGCCGAGGCCCCGGCCGCGAAGGACAACGAGCGGGCGGACGAGCGCGTCTGACCCTGCGACAAGGCCGCTGTGCCCCGTGCCCCGGTGGGGTGCGGGGCACAGCGCGTCCACGGCCGAGGTCAGGTGACGACCCCGCTGTTTGACCTTGCCGTTGGCGGCAGGGTTGCACGATCGGCGGCATGAACAGCACCGCATCGCAGAACAGCAGGGTCGTCGCCGTCACCGGAGCCGGCACCGGGATCGGCCGGGCCACCGCCCGCGCCTTCGCCGCCGAGGGCGCCCGCGTGGTCGCGATCGGACGGCGGACCGAACCGCTGCGGGAGACCGCTGCCGGGGACGACCGGATCACGCCGCTCGCCGCCGACATCACCGCCGAGGACGGGCCCGAGCGGATCGCCCGGGCCGTGCTGGAGACCCACGGCCGGCTGGACGTCCTCGTCAACAACGCCGGCATCGTGCGCGGCGGCCCCCTCGGCACGCTGACCCCGGAGACGATCACGGCCCAGCTCGCCACCAACCTCATCGCCCCCGTCCTGCTGACCCAGGCCGCGCTGCCGCTCCTGGAGGCGGCCGGCGGCGTGGTCGTCAACGTGAGCACATCGGTGGGGCAGCGGGCGTGGCCCGGCAGTTCGCTCTACGCCGCGACCAAGACCGCGCTGGAGCTGCTGACCCGCAGCTGGGCGGTCGAGCTGGCACCCCGCGGCATCCGCGTGGCCGCGGTCGCCCCCGGAGCGATCGACACCCCGATCGGCGAACACCAGGGCCTGACGCCGGAGGCGATGGCCGCCGTACGGGAATGGCAGCTGGCCCACACCCCGCTCGGCCGGATCGGCCGGCCCGAGGAGGTGGCCTGGGCCATCACCCAGCTCGCCTCACCGGCCGCGTCGTTCGTCACCGGGGTCGTCCTCCCGGTCGACGGTGGGGCAGTCGTGGCGTGATAGGAGTGGCCCGTGAGGTGGAACGAGTGAGGATCGGCGAGCTGGCCAAGGCGACCGGGACGACGGCCCGTGCGCTGCGGCACTACGAGCAGGCCGGACTGATCTCCTCCGAGCGGGCCGCCAACGACTACCGCGTCTACGACGAACGAGCAGTCGTCCGGGTCCGCAACATCCGCTACTTGCTGGCCGCCGGACTCACCCTCGACGACGTGCGCGTCTTCCTGCCCTGCCTGGACGGCGACGTGACCGCCGCCCCGCCGTCGGACAAGGGCCTGCGCGTCGCGCTGGAACGGCTGGCGGTCCTCAACGAACGGATCGCCGCCCAGACCGAGGCCCGCGACCGGCTGGAAGCCGCGCTCCGGGTCACCACCGGCGGCCTCTCCCATGAGGCAACGGTGTCGTGAGACCGGTACCGATTGGGCCGATCCGGTGTGGTGCCGTACTGTTCAACCTACCGACGCGGGGTGGAGCAGCTCGGTAGCTCGCTGGGCTCATAACCCAGAGGTCGCAGGTTCAAATCCTGTCCCCGCTACAAAAGGTGAAGGCCCGGCAGCCAAGCTGCCGGGCCTTCACTGCGTCCGGGACCGTTCCGTCCCGGCGATTCCCCGCCGATGCCGATGCCGATGCCGATGGCCAAGGGGCGCCCCCTTCGCGCCGGGTGCTCGCCCGCGACCGGCTCCCGGCGCCGCGAACGCTTTTGCGGGGCCGGCACAAGAAGGGGGAGGGGCCGCGGACGGCGTGGCCCGTGGAAGGGGAGGTCCGTGGCGACCGACGAGGAAGTGCTGGCGCGCTCGGGAACCGACGCGTCGGCCTTTGAACCGCTCGTGGAGCGCCATTCGAGGGCGCTGCACGGCTATTTCGCGCGCCGGGCGCCCGGCGCGGCGGACGATCTGCTGGCCGAGGCGTGGCTGCGGGCCTACGCGGGGCGCGGCACCTACGACGCGGCCCGCGGGCCGGTCCGGGCGTGGCTCTTCGGCGTGGCCCGCAATGTGCTGGCCGCGCACTGGCGCGGGCAGGAACGGCCCGCGGCCGCCGCCGCGCTCGTCGGCGAGGCGAGCAGCGACCCATGGCACGCCGTCGACCGGCGGCTGGACGCGGCGGCGGTCGCGCCGCTGATCCGCCGGACCCTGGCCGAGCTGCCGGCCGTGGAGCGGGAACTGCTGCTCCTGATCGCCTGGGAGCAGCTCAGCCCCACCGAGGCCGCGGCCGTCGTCGGCATCCCCGCCGGCACGGCCAGATCCCGGCTGCACCGGGCGCGCACCCGGCTCCGCGCGGCGCTCGGCCCCTCCGCCCCGCTTTCCCTGACAGGAGACCTCGCATGACCGGACAGGACAGGAACACGGACGGCACGGACTTCCTCGATTTCCCCGGTGCCGGGCGGCTGAAGGCCGCGGGCAAGGTCGCGCCGCCCTCGGCGGACGCCGTCGCCGCGGCGCTGGCCGCGGTGCGGTCGGCGGCCGACCGGGCGGAGGGGGACGGGCAGGCCATCGAGCTCGAATGGGAGCCGGTGGCCCCCGTCGTCCCGGTGCATACGTGGCGGCGGCGCCTTCCCGCGCTGGTCTCGGCGGCGGCGGTCGTGGCGATCGCGCTGGGTGTCGCGTTCCAGCCCGGGTCGGGCTCCGGGGACGGGCAGAGCTCCCCGGCGGCGGAGCGGACGGCGGAGCGGACGGGGACGGCACCGTACTGGAAGGTGCGGATCCACCAGTGGAACCGGACCAGCGCCCAGCGGCCGGACGACTCGTACGAGACCGTCTGGCTGAGCCGGAGCGGCACCCGCGGGCAGTTCGGTGACGGTCCGGTCCGGGAGTACACGCCGGTGGAGATGGCGGGGACGGCCTACATGGTCGGCCGCAATCCGATCATGTGGCGCGAGCTCGAGACGCTGCCCACCGACCCGGCGGCGCTGCGGGCCCGGCTCGTCGGGAAGGCCACCGGGGAAGGGGTCGAGGAGGGGCTCTTCGACGGCGTCGAAGAACTGCTCGCCCGGTCACCCGCCGAACCGGAGCTGCGGGCCGCGCTGTTCAAGGTCCTCACCAGGATTCCCGGGGTGCGGGTGACGGAGCGGGTCAAGGACAGCACCGGGCGCGTCGGCACGGCCGTCGACCTGGACGCCGACACCTGGCACCGGCGGCTGATCATCGACACCGAGGCGTTCCACACGCTGGAGGCCGTGGACACGGCGCGGGACGACGGCCTGAAGTGGGGGACGCAGCAGCTCCGGGCCGGGGACCTCCTCCACCGCACCACGTACCTCTCCGTCGGGCCCGTCTGGGAGGCGCCGAAGCCGTCCCGCTGACGGTAGGCCGCTTCGACCTCCGTCTGCGCCGTACGACTCAGACGGAGGTCGGAAGACGAGCTCAGACCGGCCGCAGCCAGACCGTCGCCAGCGGGGGCAGGGTCACCACGATGCTCGACGGGCGGCCGTGCCGCCGGGTCGGCTCGGACTTGATCGGCTCCGTGTCCGTGACACCGCTGCCGCCGTAGCGCCCGTCGTCGGTGTTGAGGACCTCCTGCCACAGGGCGTGCCGCGCCGGGACGCCGAGGCGGTAGGCGTGCCGGACGACGGGGGAGAAGTTGCTGACGGCCAGCAGCGGGGAGCCGTCCGCGTCGAAGCGCAGGAACGCGAAGACGTTGTCCTCGCTCGCGTCGCCCTCGACCCACTCGAAGCCACCCGGGTCGGTGTCGCGCTGCCACAGCGCGGGCGTCGCGGTGTAGACCGCGTTCAGATCGCGCACCAGATCCCGCACGCCCCGGTGGTCGGCCTCCGCCGAGTACGAGGGATCGAGCAGCCACCAGTCCGGGCCGTGCCCCTCGGACCACTCCGCACCCTGGGCGAACTCCTGCCCCATGAAGAGCAACTGCTTGCCCGGATGGGCCCACATGAAGCCCAGGTAGGCACGGTGATTGGCGCGCTGCTGCCACCAGTCGCCCGGCATCTTGGAGACCAGCGCCCGCTTGCCGTGGACCACCTCGTCGTGGGAAATGGGCAGCACGTAGTTCTCGCTGTAGGCGTAGACCATGGAGAAGGTCATCTCGCCGTGGTGGTACTTGCGGTGCACCGGCTCCTTCGACACGTACTCCAGCGAGTCGTGCATCCAGCCCATGTTCCACTTCAGGCCGAAGCCGAGACCGCCGAAGCCGCTGACCCCCACATGATGGGTGGCCCGGGTGACCCCGTCCCAGGCGGTGGACTCCTCGGCGACGGTGATGACGCCGGGGCAGCGGCGGTAGACCGTCGCGTTCATCTCCTGGAGGAACGCCACCGCGTCGAGGTTCTCCCGGCCACCGCGCTCATTGGGCGTCCACTGGCCGTCCTCGCGGGAGTAGTCGAGGTAGAGCATCGAGGCGACCGCGTCGACCCGCAGCCCGTCGATGTGGAACTCCTCGCACCAATAGACGGCGTTGGCCACCAGGAAGTTACGGACCTCCGTACGGCCGTAGTCGAACTCCAGCGTCCCCCAGTCCGGGTGCGTCGCCCGCGCCGGGTCCGCGTGCTCGTACAGCGGCCGGCCGTCGAACTCGGCCAGCGCCCAATCGTCCTTGGGGAAGTGCGCCGGCACCCAGTCCACGAGCACCCCGATGCCCGCCCGGTGCAGCGCGTCGACCAGGTACTTGAAGTCGTCGGGCGTGCCCAGCCGCGCGGTCGGGGCGTAGAAGCCGGTGACCTGGTAACCCCACGAGCCGCCGAAGGGGTGCTCGGCGACCGGCATCAGCTCGACGTGCGTGAAGCCCAAATCCTTCACATACGCGGGAAGCTGCTCGGCCAGCTGCCGGTAGGTCAGCCCCGGGCGCCAGGACGCCAGGTGCAGCTCGTAGACGGAGAAGGGCGACTCGTGCACATGCCGCTCCGCGCGGCGGGCCAGCCACTCCTCGTCGCGCCACCGGTGGTGCGAGGTGTGCACGATCGAGGCGTTGGCCGGGGGGACCTCCGTGCGCCGCGCCATCGGGTCGGCGCGCAGCGTGTGCGAACCGTCGGGACGGGTGATCTGGAACTTGTACAGCGCCCCCTCGCCGATGCCCGGCAGGAACAGCTCCCACACCCCGGAGGAGCCCAGCGAGCGCATCGGGGACCCGGTGGCGTCCCAGTAGTTGAAGTCACCGGCGACCCGCACGCCCTGCGCGTTCGGCGCCCACACGGTGAAGCGGGTGCCGATCACACCCTCGTGCGTCATCGGCTGCGCGCCGAGCGCCCGCCACAGCTCCTCGTGCCGGCCCTCGCGGATGAGGTGCATGTCCAGCTCACCGATGGCGGGCAGGAAGCGGTACGGGTCGTGCACCTCCAGCTCGGCGTCCTCATACGTGACCACCAGGCGGTAGTCGGGGATCTCCTTCAGCGGGAGCACGCCCCCGAACAGCCCGTCGCCCTCGTCGTACAGCTCCGCCCGCAGCCCCTTCGCGGTGACCGAGACCGCCCGCGCGTAGGGGCGCAGCGTACGGAACGCCACGCCGCCCGGCACGGGGTGCGCCCCGAGCAGGGCGTGCGGATCGTGGTGCGCGCCGTGCAGCAGACGCCCACGCTCCCCGGCGTCCAGCGGATCGGCCGGGCGTACCCCCCGGCGGGTCGCGGCGCGGGCCATCGACGGCGCGGGGGCCGGTGCTTCGGGGGCTGCTGGGGCTACAGGCGCTGCGGGGGCTTCGGGGGTGACGGGCGCGACGTCCGGTACATGCGCTGCTTCTGTCGCTTCCGTTGCGTCCGGTGCGGCCTCCGGCACGAAATCGTCGCCCCGTGGCGATTCCGGTGCCGCTTCCGACGCTGATTCCGGGCTGGACGCCTGGTCCGGCACCGGCGCCTCCGGCTCCGCCTCCCTCGGCGGACGCGCGCGTGGGGGGAACGCGGGCAGGAACGTGGCCGGGACCGGGGCAGGACCGCCGGGGCGGTCGGCCCCGGGCTCGCGGGACGGTCGGCTGGACGGCGGACGAGCGGTCACGGGGCGGTCCTCCTCGGTGTCCCCCGGACGGTCGGCCGGGGGCGGATCTGTCGTGCGGGTCGGTGGGTCATACGGGATTCCTCGGGTCGGGCCGCAGCTCGCCGCCGCCCGGGGGCGGGCCGGTGTGCGCGCCGCCCTCCGCCGGGAGCTCCGCGAGCCGCCGGATCGCGGCCATGGGGACCGGGAGCCAGTCGGGGCGGTGCCGGGCCTCGTAGAGGACTTCGTAGACGGCCTTGTCCGTCTCGTGGGCGCGCAGCAGCCGGGGCTCCTCGCGCGGGTCGTCGTGGACCGTGGCGTAGCCCTCGCAGAACGCGGCCCGGGCCCGGTCGGACCAGGCGGTGCCGGCCGCCCGGCCCACCGCCGCCGCGTAGTCGAAGGAGCGCAGCATGCCCGCGATGTCCCGGGCTACCGGCTGCGGCCTGCGGCGCTCGGCCAGCGGGCGGGCGGGCTCGCCCTCGAAGTCGATGAGGGACCAGCGGCCGTCCGAGGCCGTGCGCAGCGCCTGCCCCAGATGCAGATCGCCGTGGATGCGCTGCGCGGACCAAGTGCGCCCGGCCCGGCCGAGCGCCGCGAGCTCCTCGTACGCCCCGCGCAGCGCGGCCCGGTAGGGACGCAGGGCGGGGACCGCGTCGGCGGCGGCGTCCAGGCGCTGGGTCATGGCACCGGCGAGCCGCTCCAGCTGGGGGCGGCGCAGGACGACGGTGGGCAGCGCCTCCGCCAGCGCGCCGTGCACCTCGGCCGTGGCGTGCCCGAGGGCCCGGGCGGAGGCGGTGAAGTCGGCCCGTACGGCCAGCGCGCCCAGGGCCAGTTGCCAGCCGTCGGCGGAGCCGGGCAGGAAGGGCTGGAGCACACCGAGCGTCATCGGCTCGCCGTCGGCGTGGGACAGCCCGGCCGGCTCGGCCGATCCGGGCAGCCCGGTCAGGTCCGCCTCGAACCAGGCGGCGGGCGTCGGCACCCGTCGGCAGCCCGTCCCGGCGAGCGCGCGCGGCAGTTCCAGGTCGGGGTTGGTGCCGGGGCAGACGCGGCGGAAGAGCTTGAGGATATACGTTTCGCCGTAAACGATCGAGGAGTTGGACTGCTCCGCACCGAGCAGCCGGGGTGCGAGGCCCGCGGCGATGACGGTCCCTTCCTCCCGTGCGAAGCGCAGTGGCCCCAGGCGCCCCGGCAGCCGCAGCCGTTCGAGGACCACGGCCGCCAGCCGTGGGTCGGCGAGGGCTTCGTAGAGGACGCGGCCGTGCAGCGGGCCGCCCGCGGGGCGGCCGATCAGGGCGGGTGCGAGCTGCGGGGGCAGGACGTCCTGGACGCCGAGGAGCAGCTGATAGCAGTCGTCGGTGCCGCGCGCCGGGGCGCCGCCGGGGCCCGGGGACCCCAGCTGCTGCGCGCGGATGAGCAGATGGACCAGTCCGGGGGCGGTGCCGCCGGCCGGGGCCGGCAGCAGTTCGGTGGCCGCGACGAGGGTGAAGCCGGTGATCGGGCGGCCCTTGCCCGCGAACCAGCGCTGCCGGGGCAGCCATTCCGACAGCAGCGGGGCGAGCGAGCCGAGCAGCCCCCCGTCGGCGGGGGGCGCCGCCGGCCGTGCGGCGGTGGCCCGGGCCGCGGACGGCAGAGGTCCGGGAGGCGCCCCCCGGCGGGACGGTGCAGCGTCCGACATGGCGTCGCGTCCTTTCCCCGGGCACACGACAGGTAGGGCAAAGTGTCCCGGATTGCGGCTTTGACCGTGCGCGGTGCGGGACGTGTCGGGCGAGGATCGTCCGTACGGTCAGCGCCTGAGGCCCCTGTGTGCGGTGTCGGTGGCTTCTGCGGACTGTGCGGCCACATGTGGCGGAGTCGTGCCGTGGAGCGGTGTCGAGCCGTATCGAGAGGGATCGAGCGGTGTAGAAGCGGTCGATCCGGGTCCGTGCGTAGTAGTGAGGGTGCCCCGGGCCCGGAAGGGAAAACCGTCCGTGCGCGGTCGGACGAGCCGTGACCGCCGCGCACGGGGGCGGGTTCAGTGCCCGGCGGGTGGCGCGCCGCGCCGCAGCCGGAACCAGTAGAAGCCGTGTCCGGCCAGGGTGAGCAGATAGGGCAGTTCACCGATGGCCGGGAAGCGCACCCCACCGATCAGCTCGACGGGGTGCAGCCCGTTGAACGTCTGGAGATCCAGCTCGGTCGGCTGTGCGAAGCGCGAGAAATTGTTCACGCACAGGACGAGGTCGTCCTCCCGCTGCCCGGGCAGCCGCATCTCGCGCAGGAACGCGAGCACGGCCGGATTGCTCGACGGCAGCTCGGTGTACGAACCGAGGCCGAAGGCCGGGTTCTGCTTGCGGATCTCGATCATCCGCCGGGTCCAGTGCAGCAGCGAGGAGGGGCTGCTCATGGCCGCCTCGACGTTGGTGACCTGGTAGCCGTAGACCGGGTCCATGATGGTCGGCAGATACAGCCGCCCCGGGTCGCAGGAGGAGAAGCCCGCGTTCCGGTCGGGTGTCCACTGCATCGGGGTGCGCACCCCGTCGCGGTCGCCGAGCCAGATGTTGTCCCCCATGCCGATCTCGTCGCCGTAATAGAGGATCGGCGAGCCCGGCAGGGACAGCAGCAGGGCGGTGAACAGCTCGATCTGATTGCGGTCGTTGTCGAGCAGCGGGGCGAGCCTGCGGCGGATGCCGATGTTGGCGCGCATCCGCGGGTCCTTGGCGTACTCCGCGTACATGTAGTCGCGCTCTTCGTCCGTCACCATCTCGAGCGTCAGCTCGTCGTGGTTGCGCAGGAAGATGCCCCACTGGCAGTGCGCGGGGATCGCCGGGGTCTTGGCGAGGATTTCCGAGACCGGATAGCGGGACTCCCGGCGGACGGCCATGAAGATGCGCGGCATGACCGGGAAGTGGAAGGCCATATGGCATTCGTTGCCGCCGGCCGCGTAGTCACCGAAGTAGTCGACGACGTCCTCGGGCCATTGATTGGCCTCCGCCAGCAGCACCGTGTCCGGGTAGTGCTCGTCGATCTCGGCCCGCACCCGCTTGAGGAAGTCATGGCTGCGCGGCAGGTTCTCGCAGTTGGTGCCCTCCTCGGCGAAGAGGTACGGCACCGCGTCGAGCCGGAAGCCGTCGATGCCGAGGTCCAGCCAGAACCGCAGCGCGGCCAGGATCTCCTCCTGTACCGCCGGGTTCTCGTAATTGAGATCCGGCTGGTGGGAGAAGAAGCGGTGCCAGAAGTACTGCTGGCGCACCGGGTCGAAGGTCCAATTGGACGACTCGGTGTCGACGAAGATGATCCGCGCGTCCTGGTACTGCTTGTCGTCGTCGGCCCAGACGTAGTAGTCGCCGTAGGGGCCTTCGGGGTCGGTGCGCGACTGCTGGAACCACTCGTGCTGATCGCTCGTATGGTTCATGACAAAATCGATGATGACGCGCATGCCCCGCTGATGCGCCGCGTCCACGAACTCCACGAAGTCGGCGAGATCGCCGAACTCGGGCAGCACCGAGGTGTAGTCCGAGACGTCGTAGCCCCCGTCGCGCAGCGGCGACTGGAAGAACGGCGGCAGCCACAGGCAGTCGACGCCCAGCCACTGCAGATAGTCCAGCTTGGCGGTCAGCCCCTTGAGGTCGCCGACGCCGTCGCCGTCGCTGTCCTGGAAGGAACGTACGAGCACCTCGTAGAAGACGGCGCGCTTGAACCAGTCGGGATCCCGGTCCTTCGCGGGTGTGTCCTCGAACGTGTCCTGTACGGGCTCATTGACGATCATGATGTGGGTGACCCTCCGATCGGTGAGGACGGTCGCAGCGAGAACACGTGCGCGGGCGCGATGGAACGGCCCGGCTCGAGGCGCACATAGTTGTCCCTGCCCCAGTGATAGGTCTCTCCGGTGAGCTCGTCGCGCACCGGGACGGACTCGTGCCATTCGAGGCCGAGTTCCGGCATGTCCAACGAGACCGTGGCCTCCTGGGTGTGGTGGGGGTCGAGGTTGACGACCGTGAGGACGCAGGAGCTTGCCGTGCGCTTCGAGTAGGCGATGACGGAGTCGTTGTCGGCGTCATGGAAGCGCAAGTTCCGCAGTTGGCGCAGGGCCGGCTGCCGCCGTCGCAGCCGGTTCAGCGCGGTGAGCAGCGGGGCCAGGGAGCGCCCCTCGCGCTCGGCGGCCTCCCAGTCGCGCGGGCGCAGCTGGTACTTCTCGGAATCCAGATACTCCTCGCTGCCCTCGCGCACCGGGGTGTTCTCGCACAGCTCGTAGCCCGCGTAGACACCCCAGCTGGGGGAGAGGGTCGCGGCGAGCACGGCCCGGATCTCGAAGGCCGCGCGCCCGCCGTGCTGGAGATAGGCGTGCAGGATGTCGGGCGTGTTCACGAAGAGGTTCGGCCGCATGACGGCGGCGGACTCGCCCGACAGCTCCCGCAGATAGTCGGTGAGTTCACGCTTGTCGTTGCGCCAGGTGAAGTAGGTGTACGACTGCTGGAAGCCGATGGCGCCCAGGGTGCGCATCATCGCGGGGCGGGTGAACGCCTCGGCGAGGAAGACGACATCGGGGTCGGTGCGCCCGACCTCGGCGATGACCTTCTCCCAGAAGACCACCGGCTTGGTGTGCGGATTGTCGACCCGGAAGATCCGGATGCCGCGGTCCATCCACACCCGCAGCACCCGCAGCGTCTCGGTGACGAGACCGTCGAAGTCCTCGTCGAACGCGAGGGGGTAGATGTCCTGGTACTTCTTCGGCGGGTTCTCGGCGTGCGCGATCGAGCCGTCCGCCCGGTGATGGAACCACTCGGGGTGCTTCGCCACCCACGGATGGTCGGGGGAGCACTGGAGGGCGAAGTCGAGCGCGACCTCCATGCGCAGATCGCGGGCGCAGGACACGAAGTGGTCGAAGTCCTCGAACGTGCCGAGGTCCGGGTGGATCGCGTCGTGCCCGCCGTCGGCCGAGCCGATCGCCCAGGGGCTGCCCACATCGTGCGGTCCCGCGGACAGCGCGTTGTTGGGGCCCTTGCGGAAGGAGGTGCCGATGGGGTGGATCGGTGGCAGATACACCACGTCGAACCCCATGGCCGCCACCGCGGGCAACCGCCGGGCGGCCGTACGGAACGTACCCGACCGCGGCTTGCCGTCCACCGTCGTCGCGCCCTCCGAGCGCGGGAACAGCTCGTACCACGAGCCGAACAGCGCCCGCTCACGCTCGACGAGCAGCGGCAGCGAGCGCGAGCTGGTGACCAGTTCACGCAAGGGGTAGCAGGTCAGGGCCGCGGTCACCGCCGGGGTGAGGGCGGCCGCGAGCCGGTCGGCGACCTGCCGGTGCCGGTCGCGCAGCGCGTCGGCCGCGGCCAGCACCGCCTCCCGGCCGTCGCTCTTCGGCACCCCGGCGGCGGCCCGCTCGTAGAGCAGGGCACCCTCCTCCAGGACCAGTTCGGTGTCGATGCCCGCAGGGATCTTGATCCGGGCCTGGTGCCGCCAGGTGGCCACCGGATCGCTCCACGCCTCGACCGCGTACGTCCAGCGGCCCTCGGTGTCCGGGGTGACCTCCGCGCCCCAGCGGTCGGTGCCCGGCGCCAGCTCCCGCATCGGCGCCCAGGGCCCGGAGCGGCCCGCCGGGTCGCGCAGCACCACATTGGCGCCCAACGCCTCGTGGCCCTCGCGGAACACGGTGGCCGTGACCTGGAAGGTCTCGCCCACCACCGCCTTGGCCGGTCTGCGACCGCAGTCGACGAGCGGCCCGAGGTCCAGGACGGGGATGCGACCGATCATGGGATCACCTGGAAGTTCGACGGAATCTGAGGGTGTGGCGGGTTCTGTACTTTCTATCTGCTCCGTCGGCAGTCGGCTGGCTGCGCGCATGACTGCTCCTGTCCGCGCTGGCCCGGGTTCACTCGGGTGGACGGAAGCAAGGGCGAGGAGAACGGAGCCGTGACCGAGCCGGTGGACGCGTGACGGGCTGCATACCGGTTGAGCTTTCCCACCAGCCCCGGCCGGGCATGCCCGGACCGTGCGAACTGCCGGTGCGTAGATCCCGTGGCACCAGCTGAGGAGGGCGGCCGGATCGCGTCACCCGTAGGGAGTCTCCTCGCGCGGCCGATCGTGTGCAATGTGACGAAACGGGGTAAGCGGCGGCCGGTCGGAGAATCGGTGCCCCGGCCTTCTCATCGACAGCCGTAGCGGGATTTCGCCGCGCGCGTTCCTGCTGTACGCGCGGCGTAGATCCACCTCGTACCAACGCATCAGCCGGTGATCGGCCTCTTCCGTCCGGCCGACGGGCCCTGTCCACCATGCGGACCGGTGCCTGTCTCCGCGCTTGTTTCGACGCTGCTCCCGGCATGTGCCCCGGTGGGCGCGGTGGATCCCGGCCCGGTCGCGGACGAGAGCAGCCGCAGCGCCGCCTCCGACGCCGAACCCGGCTCGGCGCTGAACGCCACCACCCCCTGACCGCCCGAGTCCGGCAACCGCAGCATCTCGAACGACAGACTGAGCCGTCCCACCAACGGGTGATGAAAGTCCTTCACCCCCGAGGTGCACGCCCGCACCGGATGCCGGGCCCACAGCGCGGCGAACTCCGGGCTCTTCATCGTCAGCTCCCCGATCAGCTCCGCCAGCCCGCGGTCCTCCGGGTGCTCGCCCGCCGCCAGCCGCAGCGCGGAGACCGCCCGCCGCGCCTCCGTGTCCCACTGCGGATACAGCTCGCGCGCGTGCGGGTCCAGGAAGAACAGCCGCTGCGTATTGGGCCGGTCGGCCGGGCGCGCCGGGGCGTCGGCGGCCAGATGCCCCGCCAGCAGCGCGTGCCCCAGGGCGTTCCACCCCAGCACGTCGTAACGGAGGTCGACGATGACCGCCGGCACTCCCTCCATGGCCGCGACCAGCTGCCGCACCCCCGGCCCGGCCGTCTCCACCCGGGGCGCCGGCCGCCGCCCGGCCCGCCCCGGCCGGGCCAGATTCCGCAGGTGGGCGTGCTCGTCCGGGGTCAGCCGCAACGCCCGCGCTATCGCGTCCAGGACACCGTCCGAGGCGTTGCCCGACTGGCCCTGCTCCAAACGGGTGTAATACGCGACGCTCACCCCCGCCAGCTGCGCCAGCTCCTCGCGCCGCAGCCCGGGCACGCGCCGGCGTGCCCCGTACGACACGAGACCCACGTCCTCCGGCTGCAGCCGGGCTCGGCGCGTACGGAGGAAGCTTCCCAACTCGCCAGGTGTGTTCATACGTTCCAGTCAACAACAGGGCGCACGCCCGTTGCCTGCCCCTGTCAGTGGCAGGCAGTTGGCGTCACTGCCGGAAACCCGGGGGGCCACGCCGCTACCGTCGTGGGGGTGAAGGCCATTCGTCGATTCAGTGTGCGCCCCGTCCTTCCGGAGTCCCTACGACCGCTCAGTGAGCTGGCGCGCAATCTGCGCTGGTCCTGGCACCCCGAGACCCGCGAGCTCTTCCAGTCCGTCGACCCCGAGGGCTGGCAGGCCGCAGGCGGGGACCCGCTGCGGCTGCTGGGCGCCGTGCCCGCCACCCGGCTGGCCGCCCTCGCCGACGACCGTCGCTTCCGGCGGCGGCTCGCCGCGGCCGCCGACGATCTGCACGACTATCTCACCGGCCGACGCTGGTACCAGGAACAGCCCCCCGGGCTGCCCGAGGCGGTCGCCTACTTCTCACCCGAGTTCGGCATCACCGCCGCCCTCCCGCAGTACAGCGGCGGCCTCGGCATCCTCGCCGGCGACCATCTGAAGTCCGCCAGCGACCTCGGCGTCCCCCTCATCGGCGTCGGGCTGCTCTACCGCCACGGCTACTTCCGCCAGTCCCTCTCCCGCGAGGGCTGGCAGCAGGAGACCTACCCCCTCCTCGACCCCGACGAGCTGCCCCTGTCGATGCTCCGCGAGCCCGACGGCACCCCCAGCCGGGTCGCCCTCGCCCTCCCCGGCGGCCGGTCCCTGCGCGCGTACATCTGGCAGGCCAGAGTCGGCCGGGTGCCCCTGCTGCTCCTCGACTCCGACGTCGAGGAGAACGGACCGGGCGAGCGCGACGTCACCGACCGGCTCTACGGCGGCGGCAGCGAGCACCGGCTGCTCCAGGAGATGCTGCTGGGCATCGGCGGGGTCCGCGCCGTACGGACCTACTGCCGGCTGACCGGCCACCCCGCCCCCGAGGTCTTCCACACCAACGAGGGCCACGCCGGATTCCTCGGCCTGGAACGCATCCGCGAACTGGCCGAACAAGGCGCCGACTTCGACTCCGCACTGGAGAGCGTCCGGGCCGGCGCCGTCTTCACCACCCACACCCCCGTACCCGCCGGCATCGACCGCTTCGACCGCGAGCTGGTCGCCCGCCACCTCGGCGACGGCGGGGAGCTGCCCGGCATCGACGTCGGCAAGATCCTCGAGCTCGGCCTGGAGACCTACCCGGGCGGCGAGCCCAACCTCTTCAACATGGCCGTCATGGGCCTGCGCCTGGCCCAGCGCGCCAACGGCGTCTCCACCCTCCACGGGCAGGTGAGCCGGGAGATGTTCGCCGGGCTGTGGCCGGGCTTCGACGCCGAGGAGGTGCCGATCACCGCCATCACCAACGGCGTCCACGCCCCCACCTGGATCGCCCCCGAGGTCTTCCGGCTCGGCGCCCGCCAGATCGGCGCGAGCCGCGCCGAGGACGCCCTGACCGTCGGCGGCAAACAGCGCTGGGACACCGTCGCCGACATCCCCGACACCGACATCTGGGAGTTGCGCCGCACCCTGCGCGAACAGCTCGTCGAGGAGGTACGGGAGCGGCTGCGCGCCTCCTGGCGACAGCGCGGCGCCGGCACCGCCGAACTCGGCTGGATCGACGGAGTGCTCGACCCCGACATCCTCACCATCGGCTTCGCCCGCCGCGTCCCGTCGTACAAGCGGCTGACCCTGATGCTCCGCGACCCCGAGCGCCTGACCCGGCTGCTGCTGCACCCCGAGCGGCCGATCCAGATCGTCGTCGCCGGCAAGGCCCACCCCGCCGACGACAGCGGCAAACGGCTCGTCCAGGAGCTCGTCCGCTTCACCGACGACCCCCGGGTGCGCCATCGCGTCGTCTTCCTCCCGGACTACGGCATGGCGATGGCCCAGAAGCTCTACCCCGGCTGTGACGTCTGGCTGAACAACCCGTTGCGCCCCCTGGAGGCGTGCGGCACCTCCGGCATGAAGGCCGCGCTCAACGGCTGTCTGAACCTCTCCGTCCTCGACGGCTGGTGGGACGAGTGGTACGAGCCCGACTTCGGCTGGGCGATCCCCACCGCCGACGGTACGGCCATGGACGAGACCCGCCGCGACGACGTGGAGGCCGCAGCCCTCTACCAGCTGCTGGAGGACCGGGTCGCGCCGCGCTTCTACGACCGGGGCACGGGCGGGCTGCCCGGCCGCTGGATCGAGATGGTCCGCCGGACACTGGGCTCGCTCGGCCCGAAGGTGCTCGCGGGGCGCATGGTGCGCGAATACGTCGAGCGGCTCTACGGACCGGCCGCCGAGGCCCAGCGGGCCCTGTTCCCGGAGGCGGCGCGGGAGCTGGCCGACTGGAAGGCCCGGGTACGGGCCGCGTGGCCGGCGGTGGCCGTCGACCATGTGGAGACGGTGGCGGACAGTCCGCTGAACGGCACGGCCGAGCTGGGTTCCACGATCTGTCTGCGGGTGAGCGTCACCCTCGGCGATCTGGATCCCTCGGACGTGGAGGTGCAGGCCGTCGCCGGCCGGGTCGACCCCGCCGACCGGCTCTCCCGGACCGCCGCCGTCCCGCTCAAGCCCACGGGCGCCCCGGCGATGGACGGCCGCCGCCAGTACGAGGGCTCGCTGACCCTCGACAGCACAGGCCCCTTCGGCTACACCGTCCGGATCCTGCCCGCCCACCGGCTGCTGGCCAGCGGCGCCGAGCTGGGCCTCGTGGCACTGCCGCCGGAGTCCTCCGGCGAGAAGGCGGGCGTGCTGATGCGATGAACGCGAAGCGCCCGGTGGCACGGCCTTCGCCGTGCGCACCGGGCGCTTCATGAGGTGTGCGGTCGTCAGCGCGTCACTTGACGTTGACGCCGGTCCAGGCGGCGCCGACGGCCTTGTACTGGGCGCTGTTCTGCCCGTACAGCGCCTTGGCCGCCTTCAGGGTCGCCGCGCGGGCGCCCTTGTAGTTGGTCGTGGACGTCATGTATGTGGTCAGCGCCTTGTACCAGATCTTCTCGGCGGCGGCCCGGCCGATGCCCTTGACGGCCTTGCCGTCCTTGGTCGGGCTGTCGTACTTGACGCCGTTGATGGTCTTCTTGCCGCTGCCCTCGGACAGCAGGTAGAAGAAGTGGTTGGCGACGCCCGAGGAGTAGTGCACGTCGAGCTCGCCGAGCTTGGAGTTCCAGTAGTCGGGCGAGCCGCCGTCCCGGCTGGGCTTGTCCATGTAGCGCAGCGGGGTGCCGTCGCCGTTGATGTCGATCTTCTCGCCGACCAGGTAGTCGCCCTTGTCGGCGGCGTTCTTGGCGTAGAACTCGGTCGCGGCGGCGAAGATGTCGGAGGTGGCCTCGTTGAGACCGCCGGACTCACCGCTGTAGTTGAGCTTCGCCGTGGCGGAGGTGACGCCGTGGCTCATCTCGTGGGCCGCGACGTCGATCGAGGTGAGGGGCTTCTTGTCGCCCTCGCCGTCGCCGTAGGTCATGCAGAAGCAGTCGTCGTCCCAGAAGGCGTTGACGTACTCCTTGCCGTAGTGGACGCGGGAGAAGGCGGCCTTGCCGTCGTTCTTGATGCCCTTACGGCCCAGCACGTTCTTGTAGTAGTCCCAGGTGACGGCAGCGCCGTACTGGGCGTCGACGGCGGCGGTCTGGGCGATGGTCGGCTTGCCGTTGCCCCAGATGTCGTCGGCGTCGGTGAAGGTGGCGCCCCGGCCGTCCTCGGCGTGCTTGAGGTTGTAGACCATGTGGCCGCCGCGCGCGTTGTCCTTCAGCAGGAAGGACTTGCCGCTCTTGACCGAGCCGACCTTGACCTTGCCGCTGTACTGGCCGGTGCCGGTGCCGGTCACGACGGCCTGGAACTCGTAGAGCTTCTTGCCGGTCGTGGCGTCGGTGATGACGTGCAGCTTGCTGGGCGTGCCGTCGTGCTGCACACCGGTGACCACGGTCTCGTAGGCCAGGACGGGCTTGCCGCTCGCCGCCCAGATGACCTTCCGCGGCGCCTTGTCGGTCTCGGCCGCCTTGCCGCCGGCCGTCTTCGCCGCGGCGAGCGCGTGCTTCTCGGCCGCGGGAGCCTTGACCTTCGGGGTGGTGGTGGGGACCTTGATGTCCGCGTCGGTGGCCTTGGTGACCTCTTCGACCTTGCCGTTCTTGGCCTGGTGGACGATCAGGTCGCCGCCGAGCACCGGCAGACCGTCGAAGGTGCGCTCGTACCGGGTGTGGACCGTGCCGTCCGCGTCGGTGATGACGCCACGGGCGATCAGCTTCTCCTGGCCGCCGAGACCGAGGGTCTTGGTGTGGTCGCCCGCGCCGGGGGCGTCGGCGGCCTGGACCGATCCGGCGCTGAAGCCTGCGGCGAGCAGGGCAGCGGCGACCGTGGCGGCGCTGGCGGCGACGGCACGGCGGTGACCGGAGCGGGATATGCGGGAGGTGTGGCGCACGCGGTACTCCTCTGGCTGTGGGGTGCCGGGCGTCGGAGATCACGCCCAACTGCGCACAGTCTGCTCGAACTTGCGTGCGTTCCGCTGGGATTATTGAGGCTTGGGGGATTACTGTCCGGTAAAGATTCCTTCAGTGCGGCATTGCGGGCGGAAAATACCGGACAAAGTAGTGCAACGGCGCCGCCCGGGGGAGTCGAACTCACCCCGGACGGCGCCTGGTTCAGTTGGTTATCGGCCACTGTGCGGGTGGCCCTGGATCACGGTCTCAGAACGTGAGCTTCCAGCTGTCGATGTGACCGTCGTCGGCGGAGTAGACGTCCTGGACCTTCAGCTTCCAGGTGCCGGAGGCCGCCTTGCCGGAGGCGTTGACGGTGTACGAGGCGACGACGTCGGCGGCGGAGTCCCAGGCGTCGCTGTTCTTCAGCCGGTAGGCCGTACCGTCGGGCGCGACCAGGTCGATCTGGAGGTCACCGCGGTAGGTGTGCTTGATGTTGACGTCCACCTTGAGGGCGGTCGGGGCGTTGCCGCTGCGGGTCACGAGGACCGGCGAGGTCACGGCGTCACCGGCGTCGGGGATCGCCACGTCGGTGGTGTTCTCGAAGACGTTGCCGTCACCCGAGGTGTTGACCGTCCACTTGAAGGTGGCGGTGCCCGTCTTGCCGCTCGCGTCCTTGACCGTCACGGTCACGTTGCTGGTGCCGGCGGTGGTGACGGTGCCGGAGATCAGGCCGGTGGACGCGTTGATCGACAGACCGGCCGGGAGCCCGGTGGCGGTGTAGTTCAGGGCACCGGAGCCGGTGGCCTTGACCTGGAGGGAGACGGCCTGGTTCAGCACGCTCACCTGGTCGCCGGGGCTGGTGACCGAGACACCGGTGGAGACCCGGGGGCCGACGTTGATGGCGGCCCAGGCGTTGGCGGTGTTGTTGTACGTCTCGCTGCCGACACCGAACAGCTCACCGGCGGCCCACAGCGTCGCGTCCCGGGCGCCCGCGTAGTTGGTGTTGGACTGCATGCGCTGCGACAGCGCCTTGAACCAGATCTTCGCGGCGTTGTCCCGGCCGATGGGGGTCACCGGCAGTCCGTCGGAGGTCGGGGAGTCGTACTTGACCCCGTTGATCTCCTTCTGTCCGTTGCCCTCGGAGGCCAGGTAGAACCAGTGGTTGGCCGGGCCCGACGAGTAGTGCACGTCGATGCCGCCGATGCCCGAGTACCAGGCGTCCTTGGACTGGCCGTCCTTGCTGGGCTTGTCCATGTAGCGCAGCGGGGTGCCGTTGCCCCGGATGTCGATCTTCTCGCCGACCAGGTAGTCACCGACGTCCTGGGGGTTGTTGGCCCAGAACTCGACGGCCGCGGCGAAGATGTCGGAGGTGGCCTCGTTGAGACCGCCGGACTCACCGCTGTAGACGAGCTTGGCGGTGTTCGAGGTGACGCCGTGCGTCATCTCGTGCGCGGCCACGTCGATCGAGGTGAGCGGCTTGGCGTTGCCGCTGCCGTCGCCGTAGGTCATGCAGAAGCAGGCGTCGGACCAGAAGGCGTTGACGTAGTTGTTGCCGTAGTGGACCCGGCTGTACGCGCCCACGCCGTCGCCCTTGATGCCGTTGCGGCCGTGTACGTTCTTGTAGTAGTCCCAGGTGAGCTGGGCGCCGTAGTGCGCGTCCACGCCCGCGGTGGCCGGGTCGGTGGTGGTGCCGTTGCCCCAGATGTCGTCGGTGTCCGTGAACAGCGTGCCGGTGCCGGACGTGCCCTTGTTCAGGTTGTACGTCTTGTGGCCGCCGCGCGTGCTGTCGTTCAGCTGGTACGAGCCGGAGGTGCCGATGGTGACCTTGCCGCTGTACTGGCTGTTGCCGGTGCCCTGCTGGACGCCCTGGAACTGGAAGAGCTTCTTGCCGGTCTTCGCGTCGCTGATGACGTGCAGCTCATTGGGCGTGCCGTCGTGCTGGAGGCCGCCGACGACCGTCTCGTAGGCGAGGACGGGCTTGCCGTTCGCGGCCCAGATCACCTTGCGCGGCGCCCGGTCGGCCTTGGTGGCCTTCGAGCCCTGCGCCTTGGCCGCCTTGACGGCGTCCTTCTCGGCGGTGGCTGCGGCGAAGGACGCGGAGGTCGTGGCGACGGTCACCCGCGCCTTGGTGGCCTTGGCGACGGTCTTGAGCTTGCCGCCCTTGGCCGCGTCGACCACGAGGTCGCCGCCGAGCACGGGCAGCCCGTCGTACGTGCGCTCGTACCGGGTGTGGGTGGTGCCGTCGGCGTCCTTGGTGACGTCGCGGACGACCAGCTTCTCCTTGGCGCCGAGGCCGAGGGACTTCGCGGTCGTCGCCTTGGTCTCGTTCGCGTCGCGTATCAGCTCCGCACGCTGCGACGGCGACAGCTTGACCGGCAGCGCGCCGGGGTCGGCCTTGGCGAGGATCTGCTGTCCCGAGCCCGCGTCGTCGGTGCGGGCGTTGGCGGAACCGGTCTGTACTCCGACGGCGAGCATCGCCGTGACGGCGACGAGCGCGCCGGTCGCGACGGCGCGTCGATGGGGGGTGGGTCTCACGCTGGCTCCTTCTGCGGTGGCCACGGTGGGCGTGGCCGGGGGTGACCGGGCGGCCCAAGTGGCCGACCGGGCAGAGCGAGGCGGAACACGTGGAACGTCTCCGTACGCCGAGGTGGCCGCCCGGCGCCCATCGGGCGAGCGGGCGGTGGCCGCGGTGAACGGGGGTGTGGGGGCAGGCGCAGGTACGGAAGGCCGACGCGAGGCCGAGAGGCTGTGGGGAAGCCGTGCGTCAGTGGAGGGAAGAGTGCCATCGCAGGCATGTACGTGTCAGGACTGTGGAACCAAGTTGGCCAAAATCCGTCCGTTGAGAAAAGACCGCGGTCCGGATAGCGGGCGGATGCCGGTCGGCCGCCGCTCTGCCTGATCGGCACCGGACCCCTTGATCACCCTCGGTAAACATCCCGGACCGCATTCCGTCCAGGTGTGCGAACCGGCCATGGCCGCGTGGAGGGCGCCGTCACGCATGGGTGGCGCGTTTTCGCCGCCGTCGGGGGGTGGTTCCGCTTCGGTGGTCCGGAGGCGGTGTGTTTCAGTGCTATGAACGCCGCGTTGCGGTGAACTCCGTGCCTCAGGCGGCGAGTTGCGTTCACGGTCGGAGCCTCGGACCGGGCGCTCGGTCAGGCGTCAGGGTCAGGTGTAACGGTCAGGCGTCAGTCGGCGAACCCCGGCACCACCAGACCGGACTCGTACGCGATCACTACGGCGTGGGTGCGGTTCTGCGCGCCGAGCTTGGTCAGGACGTTCCCGACGTGGGTCTTCACCGTCTCCAGGCTCACCGTGAGCGACTCCGCGATCTCCGGGTTGGACAGGCCGGTGGCCATCAGGCGCAGCACTTCCTCCTCCCGCCCCGTCAGCGCCGCCTTCGGCAACGCCTCGGCGGAGCCCAGCGGGCGGGTGGCGACCATCCGGCGCAGTGCCGCCGGGAAGAGGATCGCCTCGCCCGCCGCCACCACCAGCACCGCCTCCGCGATCTGCCGGACCGGCAGTCGCTTGAGCACGAATCCACTGGCCCCCGCGGACAGTGCGGCGGTGACATAACCGTCGTTCTCGAAGGTGGTGATCACCACGACCTTCGGCGGCTCGGCCGACTCGGCCAGCAGGTGCCGGGTGGCCTCGATCCCGTTGCGACGCGGCATCCGCACATCCATCAGGACCACGTCCGGCCGCAGCCGCCGTGCCTGCTCGACCGCCTCGACGCCGTCGGCAGCCTCCCCGACCACCGCGATTCCCGGCTGTGCCGCGAGCAAGGTGCGCAGACCACTGCGGGTCACCTCGTCGTCGTCCGCGATCAGGAGGGTGACGGGGGCGCTGGGGGCGCCGGGGTTGGCGGCGGTGGCGGGTGCGGTGTCGGCGTCGACGCCGGGTATGACGGCTGAGCTCGCGTCAGGGCCGGTCGTGACGGCTGTGTCCGCGTCGGAGACGATCATGCCGACAACCGTACGGGCAGCCGGACCGCCAGTCGCCAGTGCCGCGGCCCGTCCGGGCCGGCCTCGACCTCACCGTGCAGCAGCCGCACACGCTCGGCCAGCCCGGGCAGGCCATGCCCGGACGTCGGGAAGGCACCCGAGCCCGCGCCCCTGCCCGTGCTCGCCCCCACCCCGGTCCGGTTGACCACATCGATCTCCAGTGCGTCCGACGCGGCCGCCACCCGGACCTCGATCGGACCGCCCGCCCCGTGCCGCAACGCGTTCGTCAGCCCCTCCTGCAGAATCCGGTAGGCCGCCCGGGAGAGCGTCCCGTGCACCTGCGCCAACTCGCCCGACAGCTCCGGCTCCACCACCGCGCCCGCGTGCCGCAACCGGTCCAGCAGCTCCGGCAGGTCGGCCAGGGTCCGGGTCGGCGCTGTCCCCGCCTTTTCCTCGCGCAGCGCGCCCAGCACGTAGTCCAGGTCCACCAGCGCGGCCCGGGTCGACTCCTCGATGCTGCGCATGGCGGCCCGCGCCGCCACCGGGTCGGCGGAGAGCACCTCACCCGCCACCGCCGCCTGGATCGTGGCTGCCGTCAGCGTGTGCCCGATCGAGTCGTGCAACTCGTGGGCCAGCCGGTTCCGTTCGGCCAACCGCAGCTCCCGCTCGGCCGCCAGCGCGAGCCGCTCGGCCGACGACGGTCCCAACAGCTTCGGCGCCGCCCACCGCAAAGCGCCCGTCACCACCACGCACACGGTCGCCGCCAGCAGCAGGCAGCCGAGCGCCACCACCCAGCTCGCCCAGCCACCGGCCACCCGCACCGACCAGCCGAACAGACTCAGCCCCGCCTCGGCGCGCAGCCAATTCCCCGGCAGGGTCAGGCCCGCGATGATCAGCACGCCGCTCACCAGCGCGCCTGTCCACCCCAGTGCCACGTGGAGCAGCAGCCAGAGAGGGGTCCGCCACCGGGCCGCGGGGGCCGGCGCGGGGGTAGTCGGCTCGGTGCCGGGCGAGGTGTCGGGTGAGGTGCCGGGTGAGCTCGTGGGCCGACGTGCGCCCGCAGGGTCCGGCAACGGCACCCTCAGCAGCCGACGGGCGTCCGCGATCAGTACCCGCCGCGTGGCGCGGGCCAGCCCGACCACGCCGATCAGCGCCGCCCAGGACAGCAGGACCAGAGCTATCCGCACCCCATAGGGAGCGGTGGGCCACGCCAGTGCCGGCAGCATGGCGACGGGCAGCAGTGGAAGGCTCACCAACGCCCCGCAAAAGGCGAACAGCGCACCCGAATACGTGGAGCCGCGCAGCAGCGGCCGGATTCCCCTGATCATGATGGGCCAGTATGACCGCGCGGCTCACCGGCGGCCTCCCCCGATCGGGGGAGTATTTTCTCCCGCCTTCCCGCGATGCGTATCCAAGGCCCCGGAAGCCAGGATCGTGCCCTGCCCAGTTACCACTCCTCGGCAAGGACGAGCATCATGGTGCGAAACACACGAACAGCTTCTCTTCTGGCCATCGGTATCGCGGCGGCTTTCGTCTCGGCGCTGACACCCGCAACGGCCCTTTCCTCCTCTCAGGCATCTGCGGCCGCTCCGGCCTCCGCAGTCCAGGACCCTCTGCGGCCGTACACAGAGCAGCAGCCCCGGTGGCAGCGCTGCGACGCCGGAAGCCCTGCCACCTTTCAGTGCGCGACTCTCGAGGTGCCGCTGGACTACAGCGATCCCGGTGGAAAGAAGATGGACATCGCGGTATCCCGGCTGAAGGCGAGCAGTACGAAAGAGCGTCGGGGCGTTCTGCTGCTCAACCCCGGCGGCCCCGGCGGCCCGGGTCTGAATATGCCGGTCGACCCGATGATGAAATTCCCCGATGAAATAAAGAGGCATTACGACCTCATCGGATTCGATCCGAGGGGCGTCGGGCAGAGCTCTCCCCTCAGCTGCGGTCTGACGCGTGACGAACAGGACGCGGACCCCGCGTACAGGGCCGAGACCTTCGCGAAGGACGTGGAGCGGGCCCGTGCGGTGGCCGACAAGTGCCAGGCCAAGGGGGGTGACACGCTGCGGCACCTCACCACCCGCAACACCGCTCGCGACATGGACGTCATCCGTGCCGTGCTGGGAGAGAAGAAGATCTCCTACCTGGGGTACTCCTACGGCACCTACCTCGGCGCCGTCTACACCCAGATGTTCCCCCGGCGCACCGACCGGTTCGTGCTGGACAGCGCGGTCGATCCCGCTCGGTATGGCCGGGGCATGTTCCAGGCGATGGCGGAGGGCACCGAGCCCGCCTTCATACGGTGGAGCGAATGGACCGCCCAGCGACACACGACGTACCAACTGGGCACCACCCCGGCCGAAGTCCGCGCGGCCTTCTGGAAGCTGGTCGCCCAGGCCGACCGCAAGCCCATCGACTCCGATGGGAAGCCCCTTACCGGTGACGGCATACGCGCCCAGCGTTCCACGTTCTTCCACGCCCAGGAGGCCGCCGAATGGGTCGCCGGGCTGAAGAAGGCGGCCGAAGGCAAGAAGCAGGCCCCGTCCGGCACGCCTGAGCGGGACCCGAGCCCCCGCCCGTCGGCGTTCGCCCGTGACGTTCCCGCGGACAATGACACCGCGATGGCTTGGGCCGTCCTGTGCGCCGACACCCGTATGACGTGGCCGAGCGACCCCGAGCAGTACCGCCGCGACGCGATCCGCGACAAGTCCCGCTATCCGCTGTACGGCGATTTCGCTGCCACCATCAAGCCGTGTGCCTTCTGGAAGCCGGGCAGCGAGCCCGCGACCACGGTGAACAACGACGTCAGTGCATTGATCCTGCAGAACGAGTGGGACCCCGCAACACCCCTGGCCGGCGGCCGGGCCATGCACCGGGCCCTGGGTGGCTCCCGGATGATCACTGTCGCAGGAGGGGAGGGACACGGCGTCTACGGCACTGACTCCTGTGCGGACAAGAGCGCCACGGCCTATCTGACCACGGGCAGGCTCCCGGCCAAGGACGTGACCTGCCAAGCGCCGACCGGGCAGAAGGAGCAAACCCGCACCCCTGGGCACTGACCGCGGCCAGGGACGGGAGACGGTAGGGGAAGGGTGGCGGTCAGACCAGGCTGTCCCGCCACGCGCGGTGCAGTGCGGCGAAGCGGCCGGTCCCGGCGGTCAGTTCGGCGGGGGTGCCGTCCTCCACGACCCTGCCGCCGGCCATCACCAGGACCCGGTCCGCGATCTCCACGGTCGACAGCCGGTGCGCGATGACCACCGCCGTACGGCCGCGCAGGACCGTGCGCATCGCGCGCTGCACCGCCTGCTCACCGGGAACGTCCAGTGAGGATGTCGCCTCGTCGAGGATGAGGACCGCCGGGTCGGCGAGCAAGGCCCGGGCGAAGCTGACCAATTGGCGCTGGCCTGCCGAGATACGGCCGCCACGCTTTCGGACGTCCGTGTCGTAGCCGTCCGGCAGAGCGATGATGAAGTCATGGGCACCGATGGCCTTCGCCGCCCTCTCGATGTCCTCGCGGGTGGCCCCGGGGCGGCCGATGGCGATGTTGTCCGCCACCGTGCCGGAGAACAGGAAAGCCTCCTGCGTCACCATGACCACCGCGCGGCGCAGCTCGGCCCCCGACAGCTCGGGCAGGGGGACGCCGTCCAGCAGGACACGGCCCTCGGTGGGGTCGTAGAACCGGGCGAGCAGCTTGGCGAGCGTGGACTTGCCGGCGCCCGTGGAGCCGACCACGGCCACCGTCCGCCCCGCGGTGAGGGTGAGGTCGAAGCGGGGCAGCACCTCACCGCCCGTGCGGTACGCGAAACGCACCCCCTCGAAGACGACCTCGCGGCCCGGCCGGCCGGACGGGCGCTCCGGCAGGGGCCGGGGGTCTGCCGGCTCGGGCACTGAGGGCTGCTGGGCGAGCAGCCCCGCGATCTTCTCCAATGAGGCCGCCGCGGACTGATAGGCGTTGAGGAACATCCCGAGCCGGTCGATCGGGTCGTAGAGCCGCCGCAGATACATCACCGACGCCGCGAGCACCCCGAGCGCCAGCCCACCGGACGCCACCCGGTAGGCGCCCCACAGCACGATCGCGGCCAGCGCGGCGTTGGCGGCCAGCCGCGCGGAGACCACATAGCGGGCCATCTCCAGCATCACGTCGCCGTTGGCCCGCATATGGCGGTCGTTGAGCAGCCGGAAGTCCGCCTCGTTGACCCGCTCACGACGGAACGCCTGGACCGGCCGGATGCCGTTCATCGTCTCGCTGAACTTCACGATGACGGCCGCGATCGCCGTGGACCGCCTGCTGTACACCCGCCGGGAGCGCCGCTGGTAGGAGCGCACGAACAGATACAGCGGACCGAAGGAGACCATCGCCGCGGCGCCCAGACCCCAGTCCAGATAGAGCAGCATCGCGGAGACGTACACCACGGACAGGGCGACGCCGATCAGCTCCTGGAGGCCGTCGTTCAGCAGCTCGCGGATCGACTCGACGTCGGTGGTGGCGCGGGAGACGATCCGGCCGGAGGTGTAGCGCTCGTGGAAGTCGACGCCGAGGGTCTGCGCGTGCCGGAAGATCCGGCCGCGCAGATCCAGCAGGGCACCCTGGCCGATGCGGGCCGCGAGCCGGATGAAGGCGAGCTGGAAGAGCCCGGCGGCCAGCGCACAGATCACATATCCGACGCCGACGGCGACGAGCGGGCCGTGGTCGTGGCGGCGCACGGCGGGCACACCGTGGTCGATGGCGTACGCGACGAGCAGCGGGCCCGCCTGCACCGCCGCCTGCTGAAGCAGCAGCAGGACGACGGCGATCCGCACCCGGCCCCGGGCGGGGGCGAGCAGCGAGCGCAGCAGGGCGCGGGAGGCGCCCTTGGGGGTGGGCAGTACATCCCGGTCGAAGGGGTCGCCGGCGGGCTCGGCGCCCTTCTCCTGCTCCTCGGCGGGCGGCCGGCCGGAGACATCGGGGCCGGAAACATCGGTGGTCATCGCGGAGAGCCTCCGTCCCGCGCGTTGCCCTTGGAGTCCTTGGTGTCCTCGGAGCCGTCGTGGCCGGACATGAGCGACGCGTACTCCTCGTTGCCGTGCAGCAGTTCGTGGTGGGTGCCGACCGCCGCGATACGGCCCCGCGAGAGCAGTGCGACGCGGTCGGCGAGCAGCACCGTCGACGGGCGGTGGGCGACGACGAGGGCCGTCGTGGTCGCCAGCACCTCGCGCAGCGCCGCCTCGACCGCCGCCTCCGTGTGCACGTCGAGCGCGGACAGCGGGTCGTCCAGGATGAGGAAGCGCGGGCTGCCGACGACCGCCCGAGCCAGTGCCAGCCGCTGCCGCTGGCCGCCGGAGAGGCTGAGCCCCTGCTCCCCGACCTGGGTGCGGTGCCCGGCGGGGAGGCCGTCCACGAAGTCGGCCTGGGCGACGGCCAGAGCGCGCTTCAGATCGGACTCGTCCGCGCCCTCCGCGCCCATCAGGACGTTCTCGCCGACGGAGGCGGAGAAGAGCGTGGGCTCCTCGAAGGCGACGGAGACCAGCTCCCGCAGCCGCTCGCGGGGCAGCGCGGTGATGTCCTGGCCGTCGAGGGTGATGCGGCCGGCGGTCGCCTCGTGCAGCCGGGGAATCAGCGCGGTCAGCGTGGTCTTGCCGCTGCCCGTGGTGCCGACGAGAGCCATGGTCTCGCCGGGCCGGATGTGCAGATCGATCCCCCGGAGAACGGGCGGGGCGTCCGGTGGTGCGTCGGGATAGCGGAACGCGACACCTTCGAGACGCAGTCCGCGGTCCTCGGCCCCCGGCTGCCCGGGCTCTCCTGCCGGGGTCCTCGGCCGGGGGTCCGCCTCCGCGACGTCCATCACCTCGAAGAAGCGGTCCGAAGCCGTCGCGGTCTCATTGGTCATCGCGAGCAGGAAGCCGAGCGACTCCACCGGCCAGCGCAGCGCCAGCGCCGTGGAAAGGAACGCCACGAGCGTGCCCGCCGACAGCTCGCCGTCCGCGACCTGCACCACCCCGAGCACCAGCGCCGCCCCGATCGCCAGTTCGGGCAACACCATGATCAACGCCCAGAGCGTCCCCAGCAGGCCCGCCTTGCGCAGCTCCGTCGACCGCAGTCGCTCGGACAGGGATCCGAAGGCCCGCTCCTGTCCCCGGTGTTGACCGAACCCCTTGATGATGCGGATACCGAGGACGCTTTCCTCGACGATCGTGGTCACATCGCCCACCTGGTCCTGCGCGGTGCGCGCGGCCAGGGAATAGCGCTGCTCGAAGAACCAGCACAGCACGACCAGCGGGGCTACCGGCGCGAGCAGCACCAGCCCCAGCGTCCACTGCTGCGCCAGCAGAATGGCGAAGCCCACGACGATCGTCGTGGCGTTGACCAGTAGGAAGGTCAACGGAAACGCCAGGAACATCCGCATCAGCATCAGGTCGGTCGTGCCGCGCGAGAGCAACTGCCCGGAGGACCAGCGGTCGTGGAAGGCGACGGGCAGCCGCTGCAGATGACGGAAGAGCGCCGCCCGCATGTCCGCCTCGACCCGCGCGAGGGGCCGCGCCACCAACATCCGCCGCACCCAGAACAACACCGCCTCGGCGGCCCCGAGCACCAGCAGCACCACCCCGCCGAGCCACACCCCGGACGGATCGCGATCGGCGACCGGCCCGTCCACGATCCACTTGAGCGCGAGCGGAATGACCAGCCCCAGACACGACGCCAGCACGGCCACGAGCGCCGCCCCGACCAGCCGCCCCCGCACCGGCCGTACATACGGCCACAGGCGTAACAGCGAGCGCACGGCGGAGCGCCGTGGACGGGTCTCCGGGGTCGTGGTCGTCTCAGTCATCACCGGCGAGCGTACGGTTCTCCACTGACAAGGCCCACCCGGTTCTTGTACCTAGGACTTGCGTCCGTGGTAGAGGCCGGGTTGGGTTCGACCGGGGGATTTCCAAGTGAGTTGAGGGTGGGACGCGATGCGTGGTGTTCGTGGGGGCCGTGGTGGTCGAAGAGCGGCGGCGTTACTGGTCTTACTGATGGGGGCTGTCTCCTGCGGCAGCCCCGGCGGCGCCCCGCCTCCGAAAACGACGATCCGGCACCCGGTGTTCGACGCCGAGCAGTCGATGCAGCTGCTCAAGGCCCGCGAGGTGACACGGCAGTCGGGCCTGGCCCGCTTCACCTCGACCGTCGTCGTCGCCTCCACCGGAGGCGACGCGGTCGAAACCAGCCGGGGCGAACAGGACTTCGGCAGGGGTACCGCCTACGCGGAGCGGACCGTGAGCATCCCGGACGACTTCCCCGAGCGAGCCGCCGACCGGCTCGGCCCTCCCGGCACGGAGACATTCGCGATCGTGGCGCGCCAGGTGCTCGTCCGCGACGGGGTCACATGGCTGCACTACCGGCCCACGGGAGTCGGCCCGGTCGCCGACGCGATGCGCTCGCTGAGGCGATTCAAAGGGGAGACGGCACCGTACGGCGGCACCCTGGCCGAGGCGATCGGCTCGGCCCGCCCCCAGGGCCGGTCCGTGGGACGCGAGGACGGCGGGCGCGACTACCGGGCCGTGGTGCCCGGAGGGGTCGCGGCCGCCGCCCTGCCCAGAGGTCTGGGGCGGATGAAGGACGGCTGGAACAGTGAAAGGGGCAAGGGCAACAACGCCTCGTACCCGTTGGACGTACGGCTCGACTCCCAGGGCCGGGTCACCCGGGCCACGATGGACCTGACACCCCTGCTCGCCCATATGCGGGAGGTGGAGGGAGTGAAGAGCGTCCGGGCCACGTACGAGCTGTCGGGCTACGGCAGCAGGGTCGGCCGTGCCCTGCCCGATCCGTCCGAGGCGCAGGACGCGACCAAGACATTGACCTTGACAGGCGAACTGGCCCCCGGCGACTGCGCGCTGACGGCTCCGGGGCTTTCCTCCGTGTCGATGGTGCGCGTGGTCTCCTGCGATCGGCAGCACGACCTCCGGGTGTTCGGCCAACTGCCCGTGGACGTCCGCGGCTCGGAAGCCGTCGACGGCGAAGCGGCGATGAAAAGGGCCGGAGAGGGGTGCCGTGAAAAGTTCCGGGCGGCCCCCGAGGAGTGGCGGCAGGAGGCCGTCCCGGCAGGCCTGTACCGCATGGCGGGTGGTTCCCGCTTCACCGGGCACTACGGCGCCAGCGGTGAGAGCCACAGCAAGCTCAAGGGTCACATCACCTGCTACATCCGCACCTCCACCCCCGGCTCCTGACCGGGCTCCCCGGCCTTCCCACCCCGTGGGGGCACCGCCCGCAGCAGCAGTACCGTCCGGGGCGGCACCGTGATCCGGGCGCCCGCCCTGCGGCGGGTGCCCGGTGCCGTGCGCTGGTCCTCCCGTGAGGTGTCCACCAGCAGCTCGTAGGCGTCCGCCCAAGGAGGACCCGGAAGGGTGAAACGCTGCGGGCGGTGGCCGCCGTGCAGGACGGCCAGGAAGCTGTCGTCCGTGACCGGGTCGCCCTTCGGATCGCGCTGCGGTATGTCCCGGCCGGAGAGGTACATGCCGAGGGTGCGGGCCGGCGCGTACCAGTCGGCCTCGGTCATCTCCGTGCCGCGCGGGCTGAACCAGGCCAGGTCCCGCAGGCCGTCCGCGCTCTGCGGGCGGCCGGAGAAGAAGGCGTGGCTGCGCAGCACCGGGTGGCTCCGGCGCAGCGCGAGCAGCCGGGAGCAGAGGTCCGTCAGGGTCCGCCAGCCCGGGTCGGCGGTGTCGTCCAGCAGCGACCAGTCGATCCAACTGGTGTCGTTGTCCTGGCAGTACGCGTTGTTGTTGCCCCGCTGGGTACGGCCCATCTCGTCGCCCGCCACCAGCATCGGCACCCCGGTGGACAGCAGCAGCGTGGTCAGCAGGTTGCGTAACTGCCGTTGACGCAGGGCCCGGACGGCCGGGTCGTCGCTCTCGCCCTCGGTGCCGCAGTTCCACGACCGGTTGTCGCCCGTGCCGTCCCGGTTGCCCTCGCCGTTGGCCTCGTTGTGCTTCTGCTCGTAACTGACCAGGTCCCGCAGGGTGAAGCCGTCGTGCGCGGTGATGAAGTTGACGGAGGCGTACGGGCGGCGGCCGCCCCACGCGTAGAGGTCGCTGGAGCCCGAGAGCCGGTAGCCGAGGTCCCGGACGTCGGGCAGCGCGCCCCGCCAGAAGTCGCGCACCGCGTCGCGGTAGCGGTCGTTCCACTCCGCCCACAGCGGGGGGAAGGCACCGACCTGGTAGCCGCCGGAGCCCACGTCCCAGGGCTCGGCGATCAGCTTGACGCGGCGCAGCACGGGGTCCTGGGCGATGACCGCGAGGAACGGGGAGAGCATGTCCACGTCGTGCATCGACCGGGCCAGGGCCGCCGCCAGGTCGAAGCGGAAGCCGTCGACGCCCATCTCCGTGACCCAGTAGCGCAGTGAGTCGGTGATCAGCCGCAGGACGTTCGGCTGCACCACGTGAAGGGTGTTCCCGCACCCCGTGTAGTCGGTGTAGCGGCGGGCGTCGCCCTGCAGCCGGTAGTAGCCGCGGTTGTCGATGCCCCGCAGGGACAGGGTCGGGCCCAGCTCGCCGCCCTCGGCCGTGTGGTTGTAGACGACGTCGAGGATGACCTCGATGCCCGCCGCGTGCAGGGCCCGCACCATGCGCTTGAACTCGCCGACCTGCTGTCCCCGCGACCCCGAGGCGGCGTAGGCGGCGTGCGGCGCGAAGTAGCCGATGGAGTTGTAGCCCCAGTAATTACGCAGACCACGCCGCAACAGATGGTCCTCGTGCGCGAACTGGTGCACCGGCAGCAGCTCCACGGCCGTCACTCCCAGCCGGACCAGATGCTCCACGGCCGCCGGGTGCGCGAGCCCGGCGTAGGTGCCGCGCAGCCGCTCCGGGATGCCGGGGTGGCGCATGGTGAAGCCGCGCACGTGCAGCTCGTAGATGACCGAGTCGGGCCAGGGGGTCTTGGGGCGGTGGTCGTCCGCCCAGTCGTCGTCATCGGCGACGACCACCCCTTTGGGGACGTACGGGGCCGAGTCGCGCTCGTCGCGCACGGTGTCGGCGATGTGCTGCTGCGGCCAGTCGCGGACGTGCCCGTACACCTCGGGAGGGAGGGCGAAGTCGCCGTCCACCGCGCGCGCGTACGGGTCGAGCAGCAGCTTCGAGGGGTTCCACCGGGCGCCCGTCCAGGGGTCCCAGCGGCCGTGCACGCGGTAGCCGTAGCGGCGGCCGGGCAGCACGCCGGGGACGAAGCCGTGCCAGATCTCATGCGTCAACTCGGTCAGCCGGCAGCGGGTTTCCCGCACGGCACCGCCGGGGCCCGCCCCCGTCGCCCCCTCGGCGCCCTCCCCGCCTTCCTCGTCGTCGAACAGGCACAGCTCCACGGCCTCCGCCCCGGCCGCCCACAGGGCGAAGTTCGTCCCGGCCACCCCGTCCGCGCCCACCGTGAAGCGGGCCCCGAGCGGCTCCGGGCTGCCCGGCCGGACGGGGGCGTGGGGCGGGGGCGGCGAGGCCGTCGGCCGATGGCCGTTCGCCCCGGCCGTGACGGGGGCCGGCCCGGCCCCCGCGCCGGGACGTCCTGGACCGCGCGCGAAGCTCTCGCCCTGTTCCGCCTCTTGCTCGGGTGCGCTCGACACGTGTTCGCCTCCGGCGGCTCGGCTGGCGCGCCGGGCACCCGGCTCCCGTGCCGGGCGTCGGCGGTCGCGTCCTTCCCCCAGTTCTGCCCAGATCCACGGGTGCGCTCACACGCGTGATCGGGACCGGCAAACGAGTGCACCGGCGGACCCGGCCCCGCCCGGCCCCCTCGACGGCCTCGGGCCGGGCCCCGGTCGTCCGGTCCGCATGGCTGAAATATGCTGCCCCGATCGAGCCACTGGTCAGTCACCAAGCACACGGCTCGCATCACCACTCCCATTTGGGACCGAACGGTGACATACGCGGGGGGCGGAGCAGTCCGGGGCGTGTGGTTATCTATCGCCATGCGCGCGTGCCGCGCTCAGATGGGCGCCGCGTGGGCGGGCCGTGTGAGGGGAGACAACCGTTTTGAAGACGCAGCCGATACCGGGTCGGCGGGGGAGCCGCAGCGCACCGCTCGCCGCGCTGCTCGGGGCCACATTGCTGCTGGTCACCGCCTGTGGCGGGTCGGATGACGCGAAGAAGGCCGGTGCCAGTGTCAGCGGCCCCTCCCAGGCCGTCGTCACCATCGCCCCCAAGGACGGTGCGAAGGACGTCGCGACGAGCGGCGCCCTCAAGGTGACCGCCGAGAAGGGCAGCATCACGTCCGTCAAGGTCGCCGACGACAAGGGCAGAACGGTCGAGGGCAAGATAACCGGCGGTGGCGCGGCCTGGGAGCCGACCAGTCACCTGGCCGGCTCCACGAAGTACACGGTCGACGCCATCGCCAAGGACAAGGAGGGCCGGACGTCCGCCAAGCACGCGGCGTTCACGACCCTCACTCCGAAGAACACCTTCGTTGGCTACTTCACGCCCGAGGACGGCACCACCGTCGGCGTGGGAATGCCCGTTTCGATCAATTTCAGCCGTGGCATCACCAACCCCAAGGCCGTCGAGCGGGCCGTCAAGGTGACCGCCGAGCCGTCCGTACCCGTCAAGGGCCACTGGTTCGGCAACGACCGCCTCGACATCCGCCCCGAGAAGTACTGGGCCGCCGGCACCAAGGTGACCGTCCAGCTCAACCTCGACGGCGTCGAGGGCCGCGAGGGTGTGTACGGCTCGCAGACGAAGACCCTGAAGTTCACGGTCGGCCGCAGCCAGGTCAGCACGGTCGACGCCAAGTCCCACCGGATGACGGTCGAGCGGGACGGCAAGGTCATCAAGACCATCCCGATCTCGGCCGGCTCCCCTGCCAGCCCCACGTACAACGGCCAGATGGTCATCAGTGAGAAGCACGAGGTGACGCGCATGAACGGCGCCACCGTCGGCTTCACCAAGGCCGACGGCAAGGGTGAGTACGACATCCCGGACGTGCCGCACGCGATGCGCCTGTCCACCTCCGGCACCTTCCTGCACGGCAACTACTGGTCCGGCTCCTCCACCTTCGGCTCGGAGAACGCCAGCCACGGTTGCGTGGGCCTGGAGGACCAGCGCGGCGGCGGCGACCCGTCCACCCCGGCCGCCTGGTTCTACAACAACTCCCTCATCGGTGACGTCGTCGTCGTGAAGAACTCCGACGACAAGACGATCCAGCCCGAGAACGGCCTCAACGGCTGGAACATGCCGTGGGCGGACTGGGGCAAGAGCAGCAGCTGACGCCTGACGTCGTCCCTGTGGGGCCCGGTGCACGGTAAACCCGTGCCCCGGGCCCCACGTGGTGCTGCGTCTTTTCGGGGGGACACCCCCGAACACCCCGGTACTAACCTGCTGCCATGACTGTGCATCTAGAGGTTGCCGAGGGCGTCGGCACGATCCGGCTCGACCGTCCGCCGATGAACGCACTGGACATCGCCTCCCAGGACCGGATCCGGGAGCTGGCCGAGGAGACGACCCGCCGCGACGACGTACGGGCCGTCGTGCTGTGGGGCGGGGAGAAGGTGTTCGCGGCCGGGGCGGACATCAAGGAGATGCAGAACATGGACCACGCCGCCATGGTGGCGCGGTCCCGCGGACTCCAGGACTCCTTCACGGCTGTGGCCCGCATCCCCAAGCCCGTTGTCGCCGCCGTCACCGGCTACGCCCTGGGCGGCGGCTGTGAGCTGGCCCTGTGTGCCGACTTCCGGATCGCCGCCGAGAACGCCAAGTTCGGCCAGCCCGAGATCCTGCTCGGGCTCATCCCCGGTGCGGGCGGCACCCAGCGGCTGGCCCGGCTCATCGGCCCGTCCAAGGCCAAGGACCTCATCTTCACCGGTCGTCAGGTCAAGGCCGAGGAGGCGCTCTCCCTGGGGCTCGTCGACCGGGTCGTACCGGCCGAGGAGGTGTACGAGCAGGCACACGCGTGGGCGGCCAGGCTCGCGGCCGGTCCCGCCATCGCACTGCGCGCGGCCAAGGAGGCGGTGGACGCGGGGCTGGAGACCGATATCGACACCGGGCTCGCGATCGAGCGCAACTGGTTCGCGGGGCTGTTCGCGACCGAGGACCGGGAGATCGGTATGCGCAGCTTTGTCCAGGACGGTCCGGGCAAGGCCAAGTTCGGCTGACCCGCGCCGGGTTGCCGGCCGCCGACACCCTGTCGGGGGCGCACGCCGGAGGGTTGCTTCTTGTGGGGGAATTTCCTCCGGCGTGCGTACCCCTTGGATTGACCCGGTCGCGGGCCGTCTCAGGCCTGTCGGACACCGGGCGTCGCCGCAGGTCGGTGAACGTTTCCCAGGGGCCTCGCTGCCCATGGCATATGTCGGGAGGGGCGCGTGGAATCGTAGGTTCCGGTGCGGTGAATCCCTACGTTCCCCTCCGTGGCGGCTTTACGGCGGCCATGATGGGGGCATGGCGGGCCTGGAGGGATCGGAGCAACCGCGGCAGCGGGTCGGTACGGCCGCTGTGCGGTGGAGCCCGACCGTTGAGGATGAACTGGCGCTGAAGGCGCTCGAACTGTTCGGCAACCCCACACTCGGCGAGGTCCGGCTGCCCTCGCGTCCGGAGTCGGCGGCCGCCGCCCGGCGGCTGACCCAGACCGTCGTCCTGCGCCAGTGGGGCCTGTCGGCCCAACTCACCGAGCACGCGGTCCTGCTGGTCTCCGAACTCGTCGGCAACGCCGTCCGGCACACCGGTGCCCGCTGTTTCGGCCTGCGGATGCTGCGCCGCCGCGGCTGGCTCCGGATAGAGGTGCGCGACCCCTCGCGCGGGCTGCCGTGTCTGCTGCCCGTGCGCGAGCTCGACACGAGCGGCCGGGGGCTGTTCCTGGTCGACAAGCTGTCCGACCGCTGGGGCGTGGATCTGCTGGCGCGCGGCAAGACGACCTGGTTCGAGATGCGGGTCGCCGACCGCTGAGCGGTGGCAGGGGAGCGTGGCCGGTGGCGGGCGCGTTCATCCCAAAGCGACTGCGTTCGCCCCAAAACGAAGAGGCCTCCATCCGTCGGTCTGCGACGGGCCGGAGGCCTCTTCGTGGGCCGCGGAATGAATTGGGGTGTATCCCGCGGCGTAGTGACGACCTGGCCCGGGTCAATGGGGGTCGTTGCCCCCGACTATGTCACGCGGAGTGGTCGGGAGCCAAAAGGGCAATCGCCCCTAAGGGGATATCGCAGGCAATACCGTTCGGTAATCAAAGGTGAGCTATGCCACCCGCCTTGCATTCCATGAATGATTCGCCGTGGCCACTTATCTTTATGCGCCTTTACTGTGCGTAACAATGGAGGGCGGTGTCGCGGTCCTTGCGGTCCGCCTGCCCGGCGGGTGTCATGGCACCATCCGGCGCTTCCCGCGCCACGGACCGATGGAGCCCCCCATGGCACAACCCGCCTTACCCGACCCCGCCACCCCCGCGGCCGGCTACCCGGCCACCCACTGGATCCCGGCCAGCAGCGCCAACTACACGGTCTCCGGCCGCCCCGCCGCGTACCCCGTCCGCTACGTCGTGATCCATGTGACCCAGGAGACGTTCCCTGACGCCATGAAGATCTTCCAGAACCCGCGGTCGAAGGTCTCGGCGCACTACATGGTCGCCTCCGCCGACGGCTACATCGGCCAGTTCGTCCGCGAGAAGGACATCGCCTGGCACGCCGGGAACTGGGACTACAACACCCGCAGCATCGGCATCGAGCACGAGGGCTGGACCGACCGCCCCGAGTACTTCACCGACGCGCTCTACCGGTCCTCCGCGAGGCTCACCGCCGCCGTCTGCGCCCGCTACGGCATCCCCAGGACCCGCGCCCATGTCATCGGCCACCACGAGGTCCCCGGCGCCACCCACACCGACCCCGGACGGTACTGGGACTGGACCCGCTACATGGAGCTGGTGGCCGACGGCTGAACCCCCGGATTGGCGCCCGCAGGCGACGGCTAATCTGTGCCGGTCACACCAGCACACAAAAGGGGAGGCCCGCGTGGCCAGCATGGATGCAGCGCGCAAGGCGTTCGACCGGTTCGACGTGGACGGGGACGGTTTCATCACCGCCGCCGAGTACAAGAGCGTGATGGCCGAGCTCGGCGACTTCAACGTCACCGAGACCGTGGCCCAGGCCATCATCAACAAGAAGGACGGCAACGGCGACGGCGTGCTGTCCTTCGAGGAGTTCTGGACCTCCTACAACGCCTGACCCGGCCCGCGAGAACCGTGCGAGCCCGGCCGCCGGGTCAGCGCCAGCCCCGCCGCTGCGCGCTGGCCCGCCGCCGGCGGTCGTTGCACAACAGACACCGACCCCACCCCGGCGGCAGCGGATCGTCCTTGTCGCCGTAGAGCGGGTCGACCGCTCCCCGCGGATGCTCGGCGCAGCCCGTCGCACCGAACCCGGCTCCCAGGGCGTTGGCCGCGGCCAGTGCCCGGCGCAGGGCGTCCACGAGCTGGTCGGCCTCGTGCGCCGCGGGCGCGGCGTCCAGCGAGAAGGCGATGTCCGAAGCGGTATTGAGCGCGCTCTGGAGTTCGCGCAGATCTGCGTAACTCATGCTCGCGAGCGTACGCGGCGCCACTGACAACGCCCCCGGCGCGCTGCGATACGGTCGGCGCCATGCCGGACGCCCAGTACCTCGCGGTGACGACCACGACCGACAGCGCCGACCACGCGCACCACCTGGCCACGACCGCGATCGCCCGCCGCCTCGCCGCCTGCGCCCAGATCGACGGCCCGGTCACCAGCGTCTACCGCTGGCGCGGCCAGGTCGAGACGGCCCCCGAGTGGCGCGTGGTCTACAAGACCACGGCCGCCCGCTACCCCGAGCTGGAGGCGCACCTCCGGGCCGAGCACGGCTACGACACCCCCGAGATCATCGCCACGCCGGTCACGGCGGGCAGCGCCGAGTACCTCAGGTGGCTGACGGAGGAGACGCAGGGGACGGGGGAGACGGGGCCGTAGCGGGGGCGTCGAGCTCGATCAGGTCCCACAGGTTCCCGTACAGGTCCTGGAAGACGGCCACCGTCCCGTAGGGCTCCCGGCGGGGAGCCTCCTGGAACACGACCCCGGCCGCCCGCATCCGCGCGTGGTCACGCGCGAAGTCGTCGGTGTTCAGGAACAGCCCGACCCGGCCGCCCGTCTGATCGCCCACCCGCGCCTCCTGCGCGGGGTCCGCCGCCCGGGCCAGCAGCAGCCCCGTCTCCCGGGCGCCCGGCGGGCGGACGACCACCCAGCGCTTCCGGTCGTCGATGCGGGTGTCCTCGACGAGTTCGAATCCGACGGCGTCCACGTAGAAGGCGATGGCCTCGTCGTAGTCCCGCACGACGAGGGTCACCAGTCCGAGATGAGGCATGTGATGATCATGCCCCGGAGACGGCGTGCCCGGGAAACGGCCCTGCCCCCTGCCACGGGGTGGCAGGGGGCAGGTTTCAGGCGGTCGCGGCGCTGAACGGCCGGATCAGCACTCGATGACGTTGACGGCGAGGCCGCCGCGCGCCGTCTCCTTGTACTTGACCTTCATGTCGGCGCCCGTCTCCTTCATGGTCTTGATGACCTTGTCGAGGGAGACGTGGTGGCGGCCGTCGCCACGCAGGGCCATGCGCGCGGCGGTGACGGCCTTGGCGGCGGCCATGCCGTTGCGCTCGATGCACGGGATCTGGACCAGACCGCCCACGGGGTCGCAGGTGAGGCCCAGGTTGTGCTCCATGCCGATCTCCGCGGCGTTCTCGACCTGCTCCGGGGAGCCGCCGAGTACCTCGGCGAGACCGCCGGAGGCCATCGAGCAGGCCGAGCCGACCTCGCCCTGGCAGCCGACCTCGGCGCCGGAGATCGAGGCGTTCTCCTTGAAGAGCATGCCGATCGCGCCCGCGGCGAGGAGGAAGCGGACGATGCCGTCCTCGTTCGCGCCGGGCACGAAGTCGAGGAAGTAGTGCAGGACGGCGGGGATGATGCCGGCGGCGCCGTTGGTGGGGGCGGTGACGACCCGGCCGCCGGCGGCGTTCTCCTCGTTGACCGCCATGGCGTAGACCGTGATCCACTCCATCGCGCGGGCCTGCGCGTCGCCCTCGGCGCGCAGCTGGCGGGCGGTGCCGGCGGCCCGGCGGCGGACCTTGAGGCCGCCCGGCAGGATGCCCTCGCGGGACATGCCGCGCGCGACGCACGCCTGCATGACGCGCCAGATCTCCAGCAGCCCCTCGCGGATCTCCTCCTCGGTGCGCCAGGCCTTCTCGTTCTCCATCATCAGGGCGGAGATCGACAGGCCGGTCTCGCGGGAGAGGCGCAGCAGCTCGTCACCGGTGCGGAAGGGGTACTTCAGCACGGTGTCGTCCAGGACGATCCGGTCCTCGCCGACCGCGTCCTCGTCCACCACGAAGCCGCCGCCGACCGAGTAGTAGGTCTTCTCCAGCAGCGGGGCGCCGGCCTCGTCGTACGCGAAGAGGGTCATGCCGTTCGCGTGGTACGGCAGGGAGCGGCGGCGGTGCAGGATCAGCTGGGTCGACTCGTCGAAGTCGATCTCGTGGTCCGCACCGATCTCCGCGCCGAGCAGCCGCAGCCGCTTCGTGGTGCGGATGCGCTCGACCTCGTCGTCGGCGGTCTCGACGTCGACCGTGCGGGGGGAGTGGCCCTCCAGGCCCAGCAGGACGGCCTTGGGGGTGCCGTGGCCGTGCCCGGTGGCGCCGAGCGAGCCGAAGAGCTCGGCCCGCACGGACGTGGTGTGCGCCAGCAGGCCCTCGTTCTTCAGCCGCCGCGTGAACATCAGTGCGGCGCGCATCGGGCCGACCGTGTGGGAGCTGGACGGGCCTATGCCGATCGAGAAGAGATCGAAAACGGAGATGGCCACGGTGGCGGCTTCCTGTCTGCTGGTGGGTGGTACTGGGGGGACGTGCGGTGACGCACGGGGCGGGCGCGAACGCGCCGACATACCGGACGGGCACTGTGCACTGTTCTACTGCCGTATGTCCAGTGTGCGCTGTGTGCACGCCACTCCTGGGGGGCGAGGGGCGTGCGCTGCGCCACACGGTACGGGGCACCGCACACACCTCTCAGTGTGCGCGATGCCCCGGACCGGCGGGTGAATCCGAACTGCCTTCGTTACTTCAGGCCGGCGTACAGCGGGTGCTTGTCCGCCAGGGCCGTGACGCGGCCGCGCAGGGCCTCCGCGTCGTAGACGGGCTTCAGGGCCTCGGCGATGATGTCCGCGACCTCACGGAAGTCATCGGCCTGGAAACCGCGGGTGGCCAGCGCCGGGGTGCCGATCCGCAGGCCCGAGGTGACCATCGGGGGGCGCGGGTCGTTCGGGATGGCGTTGCGGTTGACCGTGATGCCGACCTCGTGGAGACGGTCCTCGGCCTGCTGGCCGTCCAGCTCGGAGTTGCGCAGGTCGACCAGGACCAGGTGCACGTCCGTGCCGCCGGAGAGAACGGAGACGCCCACCTCGGCCACGTCGGACTGCATCAGGCGCTCGGCCAGGATCTTCGCGCCGTCCAGGGTGCGCTGCTGGCGCTCCTTGAACTCCTCGCTCGCCGCGACCTTGAAGGACACCGCCTTCGCCGCGATCACATGCTCCAGCGGGCCACCCTGCTGACCGGGGAAGACCGCGGAGTTGATCTTCTTGGCCAGCTCGGCCGTGGAGAGGATCACACCACCGCGCGGACCGCCGAGGGTCTTGTGCGTGGTGGTGGTCACGACGTGCGCGTGCGGCACCGGGGAGGGGTGCAGCCCGGCGGCGACGAGGCCCGCGAAGTGGGCCATGTCGACCATCAGGTACGCGCCGACCTCGTCCGCGATCCGGCGGAAGGCGGCGAAGTCCAGCTGGCGCGGGTACGCGGACCAGCCGGCGACGATCAGCTTCGGACGGTGCTCCTTGGCGAGGCGCTCGACCTCCTCCATGTCGACCAGGTTGGTCTGCTCGTCGACGTGGTAGGCGACCACGTTGTAGAGCTTGCCGGAGAAGTTGATCTTCATGCCGTGGGTCAGGTGCCCGCCGTGGGCGAGGTTCAGACCCAGGATCGTGTCGCCGGGCTTGATCAGGGCGAACATCGCCGCGGCGTTGGCCTGCGCACCGGAGTGCGGCTGCACGTTGGCGGCCTCGGCGCCGAAGAGCGCCTTGATCCGGTCGATCGCGATCTGCTCGACGACGTCCACGTGCTCGCAGCCGCCGTAGTAGCGGCGGCCCGGGTAGCCCTCGGCGTACTTGTTGGTGAGGACCGAGCCCTGCGCCTCCATGACCGCGACCGGAGCGAAGTTCTCCGAGGCGATCATCTCGAGGGTGGACTGCTGGCGGTGGAGTTCGGCGTCGACAGCGGCGGCGACGTCGGGGTCGAGCTCATGGAGGGAGCTGTTCAGAAGCGACATGAGTTCTTCCTGGGTGGGGCGGAGGCGGGGTACGGGCTCAGCCGGCGAAGGCGGTGTACTCGTCGGCGGACATCAGGTCCGCCGGCTCGTCCGTGATCTTCACCTTGAACAGCCAGCCGCCCTCGAAGGGGGCGGAGTTCACCAGCGCGGGGTCGTCCACGACGTCCTGGTTGGCCGCGACGACCTCGCCGGTCACCGGGGAGTACAGGTCGCTGACCGACTTGGTCGACTCCAGCTCGCCACAGGACTCACCGGCGGTGACGGTGTCGCCGACCTCGGGGAGCTGGGCGAAGACGACATCGCCGAGGGCATTGGCCGCGAACTCGGTGATCCCGACCGTCGCCACACCGTCCTCGACGGCCGACAGCCACTCGTGCTCCTTGCTGTAACGCAGCTGCTGGGGGTTGCTCATGGCTTGATTCTCCTGGATGCGCGTTGATGCTCTTGCAACGGGTCTTGACAGGTGGGACGAGAGTTGATCGAGAAGGGTCAGCGCTGACGCTTGTAGAACGGCAGGGCGACGACCTCGTACGGCTCGTGGGTGCCGCGGATGTCCACAGCTACACCCTTGGTGCCCGGCTCGGCGTGCGCCGCGTCGACGTACGCGATGGCGATCGGCTTCGCGAGCGTGGGGGAGGGGGCGCCGGAGGTGACCTCGCCGACGACCTGGCCGTCGGCGACGACCTGGAACCCGGCGCGCGGCACCCGGCGGCCCTCGGCGATCAGGCCGACCAGCTTGCGGGGCGCCTTCGCCGCGGCGCGCTCGGCGGCGGCGGTGAGGGCCTCGCGGCCGACGAAGTCGCCCTCCTTGTCGAACTTCACGACCCGGCCCAGGCCCGCGTCGAAGGGCGTCGTGGCGGTGGTCAGCTCGTGCCCGTACAGCGGCATGCCGGCCTCCAGGCGCAGCGTGTCGCGGCAGGAGAGACCGCACGGCACCAGACCGGCGTCCGCGCCCGCGTCGGTGAGCGCCTGCCACAGCCGCTCGGCGTCGGCCGGGGCGACGAACAGCTCGAAGCCGTCCTCGCCGGTGTAACCCGTACGGGCGATCAGCGCGGGAACGCCCGCCACCGTGCCCGGCAGGCCCGCGTAGTACTTGAGGCCGTCGAGGTCGGCGTCGGTGAGCGACTTCAGGATGCCGGGGGACTCGGGGCCCTGGATCGCGAGCAGCGCGTAGTTCTCGCGGTCGTCGCGGACGGCCGTCTCGAAGCCCGCGGCGCGCTCGGTCAGCGCGTCCAGCACGACCTGCGCGTTCGAGGCGTTGGCGACGACCATGAACTCCTCGTCGGCCAGGCGGTAGACGATCAGGTCGTCCAGGATGCCGCCCGCGGCGTCACAGATCATGGTGTACCGGGCCCGGCCGACGGCCAGTGCGGACAGATTGCCGACGAGCGCGAAGTCCAGCGCCCGGCCCGCCTGCGGACCGGTGAGGGTGATCTCGCCCATGTGCGACAGGTCGAAGAGACCGGCACGGGTCCGAACGGCGACGTGCTCGTCGCGCTCGCTCCCGTAACGCAGGGGCATGTCCCACCCCGCGAAGTCGGTCATCGTCGCGCCGAGCGCGCGGTGGAGCGCGTCGAGGGCGGTGCGGCGGGGGGCTTCGGTCATGGTTCAGGCTCCCAGGCGTGGTCGCGAGACTCGCGGAAGGCTCGCGAAAGAGGGGTCACGGCCTCCCCATCTGTCATCGGAACCTGAGAGGTTCACCGAGAGCCTCGAAACGAGCGAGTCCCCGGCTTGCACCTTGGGTGGAGGTCGCCCGGGGGCGCCTCGCTTTTCAGATCTGCCTCACCCGCGCGGTACGGGGCCTGAGAGATTCAAGGGAGGAACTTGCTCCTTCGGCGCCCAGCACACATAGTGCTGGGACTCTCCCGCGCGGATTCGAGCGGCCGGTATGCAGTTGGCGCGCACATCATTGCACGTACAGGCGTGCGACGGACGGCCCGAGACCCCCTGAATTGGATTACCTTTTCTTTACGTTCGATGGGTAGGGGGTTCAGGGGCCGGACAGGGGAGGCCAGAGGAGGGGGACCACGGTGCGGGCGCGGGGTACGGACGCGAGAGGGGCGGGATCCGTGCCGCCTGGGCCACAGCAGGCACAGGGGGCAGGGCGGGACGTGGGGCCGACGGGTGTGCGCGATCTCCGCGGGGGTGCGGCCCCCGCGGTCCTGCGTTATCCGGCCGGAGATCTGCTCGTCGTCTCCGGGCTGCCCGGAAGCGGCAAGTCGACATTGATCCGACGGTCCGTGGCCGCCCTCGACAGCCGGGACGCGGTGGTCTGGTGCGTCGACTCACAGGACGCCCGGGACCGTCTGGAGCGCCGCACCCCGTCCTGGCTGCCCTACGGGGTCTACCGCCCGCTCGTGCGGATCGCCCACTACGCCGGACTGCGCCGGGCCCTGCGTTCGGACGCGAGCGCGGTCGTGCACGACTGCGGGCAGCGCGGCTGGGTCCGCCGCTGGCTCGTCCGGGACGCGCGGCGGCGCGGCAGCTCGGTCCATCTGCTGGTGCTGGCCGTGGACCCGGCCACCGCCCTCGCCGGTCAGGCGGCGCGCGGCCGCACCGTCTCCGCGTACGCCTTCGGGCGGCACCGCCGGGCGATGGCGCGGCTGGTCGCGGACACCGCCGCCGGGCGGCTGCCGGACGGGTGCGTGTCCGCGACGCTGCTCGACCGCGCCGCCGCCCGGGCGCTCGAGGGCATCGTCTTCGACGGCTGACGGCCGGGCGCACCGGGCCGGACAGGCCCTAGACGCCGGGAACCGGCAGCGGCAGCGCGCCGGTAGCGAGCTTCGGCACCGCCGTGAGAAGGGCCTGCAGATCCGCGACGACCTTGGTGATGCCCGCCGTCACCTTCGGCAGGTCGACGGCCACCACGGCCGCGAGCAGATCGGTGAGGTCCTTGGTCAGCTTCGCGAGGGCGTCCTGGATGTCCTTGACGGCGTCCGCCGGCAGTCCGCCGGGCGCGGCCGCTCTGGCCTTCACGGACTTCAGCAGCTTGTCGGCCGAGGCCTGGTACCGCTGGCGCAGATCGGCGAGCACGGCCTTGTTCGGCGTCTTGGACTGCGCCTCGGTCGCGATCTTGGCGGCCAGCGAGAGCAGCTCGCCCAGATTGGCCACGGTCTCCAGCTGCTGTGCCGTGGCCGCCTTCGGGTCCGGGGCCGCGGCCGTGAGGGCCGGTGCCGGTGCGGCGGCGAGGGCGGGACCGGCGGCACCCACGACGAGGGAGCCGCAGGCGACGACGGCTATGGCGGTGGAGACGAGCTTGTTGACGCGCATGCGGGGTGTGTCCCTTCAGTTCGGTGAGGCTGCCGGGGAGCTGTCCGCTCACCGTGTGCCGGGCCGGTAGCCGTGCGCAACTCATCACCTACCGTGAGTGGTGGCCGTGGTGCGTCCGCTCCACCCCTTTGACCTGCGCCTTCATGGGCCGCCCAGGAGTCGCCGCCTCCTGCCCGCGCTGCCCGCCGAAAGAGTGCGCGCGACCGCACCGCGGAGGCTCGCGCCCTATATCGGTACGGACGTCGCCACCCGCGCCGAACGCCCGGATCGGCACCGAATTCGGCGGCCGACGAGAGCGGCGGGGCCCGGAGCCGCTAGGGTTCGGATGCGGCTTTGTCGATACGGTGGTTGGACGGCGTTGGGCGAGTTGGACGAGATGAGCATCCCCGAGCAGTACGGCTGGACCCCCGCTCAGGGCAGTGTCCTCAATGACGGTCCCCAGGGCGGCGGCCCCGGTCTCCCGCAGGGGTGGCCCGCCAATGAACTCGAAGCGGTGCTCGCCGGCTCCCTCGGCGACCCCGGCGCCGGCCCCGCGATCGTCGAGGCCCTCGGCCGCAGCCATCTGTGGATACCGCTGCCGAACGGCGGTGGCCCGGACAGCCCGGACCTCGATCTCCCCACGCTCGAACTCGACGGCGCGGCGTTCGTCCCCGTGTTCAGCTCCGAGGCACAGTTCCGGAGCGTCGCCGGCGACCTGATGTCCTTCACCGTGGCGCCCGCCGTGGAATTCGCCCGCGGGCTGCCCCCGCAGGTGGGCATCGTGGTCAACCCCGAGGGCGCGGTCGGCGTTCCGCTGCCGCCCGCCGCGGTGGCCGCCCTGTGCCGGGCCGGGCGCAGCGCCCTGGACGGCGACGCCACCGGCGGCCGGGTCAGGCTCTTCGAGCCCGACTGGCAGGACGAGCCCACCGCCTTCCTCGCCGCTGCCGGGCTGGAATTCGCGGCCGCCGCCGTCGTGAGGACCGCGCGCCGCACCCTGGCGAGTGTCGAGGGCGGCGCCCCGGCGCTGTTCGTCGGCGTCGAGCTGGACCTGCCCGACCCCGGGAGCCGCACCGCCGCCCTGGACGCCCTCGGCCGGGCGCTGGGCACCGTGCCGGTGCCCTGGCCCGTACAGCTGGTCTTCCTCGACGTCGCACAGGACCCCGTCGGCGACTGGCTGCGGGAGAGGGTCCGCCCGTTCTACGACCGTGACCTGTGACTCCTCCCGTGCCCGCCGCCGCGGGCTCGTAAGCTGGTTGGATGACGACAGGGGGCGCGCAGTCACGCCCCCCTGCGGTGGAGAGACGGCCGAGAGAAGAGGCGGACCCAGGTGAGCGCGGGCGCGGAGAGCGGCGTGGAGCAGATGCTGCGCCAAGTGGCGCCCGGCAGGTACGACGCCTATGAGGCGCTGCTGCACGCCCTCGCCGAGGGGCAGATCTGGATGCTGCTGTGGCACGGGCAGGCCGGATCGCCCGACGCCCAGTACGGGAACATGGAGGTCGACGGGCTCGGTTACGCGCCCTGTGTGACCTCCGCGCAGGAGCTCGCCGCCAGCGGCTGGAACCGCGCCCACGAGGTCGTCCCCGGGCGGTCCATCGCCGCCTCCCTCTTCCCCGACCGCTGGGGCCTGTGGCTCAATCCGCACGCCCCCGGCGGCGGTGTCGGCATCCCGTGGCTCGACCTGCGGCGGATCACCGGCGGCCTCGACCGGCTGCCCGCCGGCCCCCTGCGGCTGAGCGAACCGGCCATAGACATTCCGCAGTTCTACGCCCTGCTCGGGCAGAACGCCCACCGCACGCCCGCCGTCCGGGCACTGCGCCGGGCCTGGGTGCAGCCCGCGCTGGGCACCCCGTATCTGGCGATCGGCCTCGATCTGTACGACACCTCGCAAGCCGCCGTGGAATCCGTGCGCTTGATGATGCAGCAGTCGATCAGTGTGGTGCCCGAGGGACTGCCGGTGTCCACCGTGGCGATGTCGGACGAGTACGACCCGGTCGCGATGTGGATGCGGGCCAACGCGCGGCCCTTCTTCGACCGTGACGCCTACGGCGGCGCCGCGCCCGCTCCTTCGGCCGGCTACGGCTATCCGCCGCAACAGGGCTGGCAGGCCGGGGCGTACTGACCCGGGCTGACCCCGGCTGCCCTCGGGCTGCCCCCGGCCGGGCCCGCCGGTTTCCTGCCCCTTCCCGCCTGAACGCCCCGCTCAGGGGGTGTTCATCCATGCGGCCGGGCCCGTCGACGGTAACTGACCAAACGTTTCAGCAGGTTGGCGCATCCGCTGATGGATCACGGATGTCCGTATAACGGAACCCTCCTCTACACATCACGGTTGCGCATCCATTGCCGGTCAGGTCTGGCGGGTGATCGTGAACGCGTTGAAGACTCCCGCATCAAGGGCCGTCGGCTCTCGCTCTTCGGGCCATCGGCCCTGCGTACGACCTGCTCCGCGTGAACTTCCCGCACCATCGCACCATCCATGCACCATCTGCACCAAGTGATGCACCAGTGATGCACCAGTGATGTGATCCAGCCGCCTTTCGGGCGGCGGGCGTTGGGCCGGTTGTGCCGGCCGAGAGGGGTCCACCAGACGATGACGGCACCATTGCACGACACGAGCGCGGCGGAGACCGCAGCCGTCGATGTCGCCGCCGGCGTCCCGGCGAAGGCGATCGAGGGGCGTTCCCCCTGGCGCATCGCCTGGATCCGGCTGAAGCGCGACAAGGTGGCCCTGTCCGGGGGCATCGTGGTGCTGCTGCTCATACTGGTCGCGGTCTTCGCCCCGCTCATCGTGAGCGCGTTCGGACATCCGCCGAACGAATTCCACGAGGAGCAGATCGATCCGCTGTTCAGCACCCCCAAGGGGGACTGGGGCGGCATCAGCGGCGACTTCCTCTTCGGCGTCGAGCCCGGCAACGGCCGTGACGTCTTCAGCAGGGTCGTCTACGGGGCCCGGATCTCGCTGCTCGTGGCCTTCCTCTCCGCGGTCGTCGCCGTCGTGGTCGGTACGGTCGTCGGCATCGTCGCCGGCTACTTCGGTGGCTGGGTCGACGCCGTCATCAGCCGGGTCATGGACCTGCTGCTGGCCTTCCCGCAGCTGCTGTTCATCATCGCACTGGTGTCCGTGGTGCCCAACTCGCTGTGGGGAATGTCTGGTTCAGGTGTGCGCATGGCCGTGCTGATCATGGTGATCGGCTTCTTCGGCTGGCCCTATGTGGGGCGCATCGTGCGAGGTCAGACGCTGTCCCTACGGGAGCGCGAGTATGTCGAGGCGGCGCGCAGCCTGGGCGCCGGACAGTTGTACATCCTCTTCCGCGAGCTACTGCCCAACCTGGTGGCGCCGATCACCGTGTACGCCACGCTGATGATCCCCACCAATGTGCTCACCGAGGCCGCGCTGAGCTTCCTCGGCGCCGGCGTCAAGCCGCCCACCGCGTCCTGGGGGCAGATGCTCTCCAAGGCCGTCAGCACCTACGAGTCCGACCCGATGTTCATGATCATCCCCGGCCTCGCCATCTTCGTCACCGTACTGGCGTTCAACCTCTTCGGCGACGGCGTGCGTGACGCGCTGGACCCGAAGGGTTCGCGCTGATCCCAACAGCCCAAGTCCGCTGTCGTACACCGCCCCTGTCGTTCCGTCAGGAGGCCGTTCCCGAAACAAGCCGGTCCGTCCCACGGGCCGCGTCGATCACGGAGGTCGCGACATCTTGACAACTCAGAGCACTTCGAGGCGGAGACTGGCCGCAGGGTCGGCCCTCGTGGTCGCGGCCCTCGTCGGCACCGCGGCCTGTGGCGGCGGCGGGAGCGGCGACAGCAAGGGCGGCAAGGCCGCGGGCTTCAACGCCGGTGTCGGCAAGGTGGCCAGCCCGTCCGACAAGAAGGGTGGCGAGCTGAAGTTCATCGGCACCCAGGACGCCGACTCGTGGGATCCGCAACGCGGTTACTACGGTTTCGTGTGGGACTTCGCCCGCTACTACGTCCGCACCCTCGTCACCCCGAAGGCCGCCCCCGGCGCGCAGAGCTCCACGCTCGTGCCGGACATGGCCACGGACACCGGCCGGATCTCGGCCGACAAGAAGACCTACACCTTCACGCTGCGCTCCGGCCTGACCTGGGAGGACGGCCAGCCCGTCACCTCCCAGCACATCAAGTACGGCATCGAGCGCACCTGGGCCACGGACAAGATCTCCGGCGGCCCGACCTGGCTGAAGGACACCCTGGACCCGGGGAACGAGTACAAGGGTCCGTACAAGGACACCTCCAAGGACAAGCTGGGCCTGAAGGCGATCGAGACGCCCGACGAGAAGACGATCATCTTCAAGCTGCCCAAGCCCAACGGTGACTTCCTCCAGATGCTGGCCCTGCCCGCGGCGGGCCCGGTCCGCCCGGACAAGGACACCGCGGAGAAGTACGGCAGCAAACCCTTCTCCAACGGCCCCTACAAGTGGGTCTCCTACACCCCGAACAAGGGCCTGGAGCTCGTCCGCAACGACAAGTGGAAGAAGGAGAGCGACCCGGTCCGCAAGGCCCTGCCGGACAAGATCACGGTCAAGCTCACCACCAACGCCGACGACATGGACAACCGGCTGATCGCCGGTGACTACGACCTCGACATCAACGCGACGGGCATGGGCTCGGCCGGCCGGCAGAAGGCGCTGCAGTCCCACAAGACCAACGTCGACAACCCCGAGACCGGCTTCATCCGCTACGCCGCCTTCCCGAAGACGGTCGCGCCGTTCGACAACGAGCACTGCCGCAAGGCCGTCATCCACGCCGCCGACCACACCTCGCTGCAGACCGCCCGCGGCGGCCCGCAGGCGGGCGGCGACATCGGCACCAGCATGCTCCCGCCGTCGGTCAAGGGCTTCGACGCCAATTACGACCCGTACGACGTCAAGCAGGGCAAGCCCAACGAGGCCAAGGCCAAGGAGGAGCTGAAGGCCTGCGGCAAGCCCGGGGGCTTCAAGACCACGATCGCGGTGCGCAACAACAAGCCGCCGGAGGTCGCCACCGCCGAGTCGCTCCAGGCGGCCCTGAAGAAGGTCGGCATCGACGCGCAGATCGACCAGTACGACGGTGCGCAGTCCACCGGCATCATCGGTGCTCCGAAGAACGTCAAGGCCAAGAACTACGGCATCATCATCATGGGCTGGGGTGCCGACTTCCCCAGTGGACAGGGCTTCCTGAAGCCCATCGCGGACGGCCGCTTCATCCAGCAGAGCGGTAACCAGAACTACCCCGAGCTCGACGACCCGGCGATCAACAAGCTCTTCGACGACGCCCTCGTCGAGACCGACCCCGAGAAGGCCGGGAAGATCTACCAGGAGGCCAACAAGAAGGTCATGGAGGGCGCCTGGTACCTGCCCTTCACCTACGAGAAGAACATCATCTGGCGCAGCTCCCGGCTGACCAACGTCTACACGGCCGACTCCTACAACGGCCGCTACGACTACGCCTCCCTCGGTGTCGTCAAGTGACAGTCCGTCCGCTCCACCGGCGCACCCGCCGCTAGGCCCGAAGGGCAGGTGAGGGCCGCGCGTGGCGGCCCGGGCGCCCCTTGACCCAAGGGGTTCCCGGGCCGCCGCCGGGCCGACCGCAGTGTTCGCTTATATCGTCAGGCGGCTGATCGCCGTCATTGTGATGCTGCTCGTGGTCACCCTCGTGACCTTCGGCATCTTCTTCGCGATTCCGAAGCTCACCGGAGCCGACCCCGCCGCCCTGTACGTCGGCAAGCAGGCGGACCCGGCCACGATCGAGGGGATCCGGGAGAAGCTCGGACTGGGCGAGCCGATCCTCGTGCAGTTCTGGGACTTCGTCACCGGCATCTTCGCCGGCCGGGACTACACCGGCGGCGGGACCACCGTCCGCTGCGACGCCCCGTGCTTCGGCTACTCCTTCCGCAACGAGCAGCCCATCTGGCCCGTGCTCCAGGACCGGCTGCCGGTCACGCTCTCGCTGGCCGGGGGCGCGTGTGTGCTGTGGGTGCTGGGCGGCGTCACCACCGGCATCGTCTCCGCGCTCAAGCGCGGCAGCCTCTGGGACCGCGCGGCCATGACCATCGCCCTGAGCGGTGTCTCGCTGCCGATCTACTTCACCGGTCTGCTCTCGCTCGCGATCTTCAGCTACGGACTGGGCTGGGTGAACGGTGAATACGTCGAATTCGCCGTGGATCCGGCCTCATGGTTCGCCGGGCTGATCCTGCCCTGGGTCACCCTCGCCTTCCTCTACGCGGCGATGTACGCCCGGCTCACCCGGGCCACCATGCTGGAGATCCTCGGTGAGGACTACATCCGCACGGCCCGCGCCAAGGGCCTGCGCGAACCCGTCGTCATCGGCAAGCACGCCATGCGCTCCACGATGACCCCCATCCTGACCATCCTCGGCATGGACCTCGGCGCGCTCGTCGGCGGCGCGATCCTCACCGAGACCACCTTCAACCTGCCGGGCCTCGGCCAGGCCGCGGTCAAGGCCATCAGCGACCGCGACCTGCCGCTGATCCTCGGCGTGACGCTCATCGCCGCGGCCGCCGTCGTGGTCGCCAACCTCGTGGTGGACCTCCTGTACGCCGTGATCGACCCCCGAGTGAGGCTCTCGTGACGGACCTTTCCAAGAGCGGCGCCGTCGGCGAGCCCGTCCGCGCGGGCGCCGCGGCCCCCTCCGCCTTCCTCGACGTGCGCGATCTGCACATCCACTTCCCCACCGACGACGGCCTGGTGAAGTCCGTCGACGGGCTCTCCTTCCAGCTGGAGAAGGGCAGGACCCTCGGCATCGTCGGTGAGTCCGGCTCCGGCAAGTCGGTCACCTCGCTCGGCATCATGGGCCTGCACACCGTCGGCCAGTACGGGCGCGGCAAGGCCCGGATCTCCGGGGAGATCTGGCTTGACGGCAAGGAGCTGATGACCGCCGACCCGGACGAGGTGCGCCGGCTGCGCGGCCGCGAGATGGCGATGATCTTCCAGGATCCGCTGTCGGCCATGCACCCGTACTTCACCATCGGCGCCCAGATCGTCGAGGCCTACCGGGTCCACCACGACGTGGAAAAGAAGGTGGCCCGCAAGCGCGCGATCGAGCTGCTGGACCGCGTCGGCATCCCCCAGCCCGACCGGCGGGTCGACGACTACCCGCACCAGTTCTCCGGCGGGATGCGCCAGCGCGCGATGATCGCGATGGCGCTGGTCAACAACCCCGAGCTGCTCATCGCGGACGAGCCGACGACCGCCCTGGACGTGACCGTCCAGGCGCAGATCCTCGACCTGATCCGCGATCTGCAGAAGGAGTTCGGCTCCGCGGTCATCATCATCACCCACGACCTGGGCGTCGTCGCCGAGCTGGCCGACGACATCCTGGTGATGTACGGCGGCCGTTGTGTCGAGCGGGGCCCGGCGGAGAAGGTCTTCTACGAACCCCAGCACCCCTACACCTGGGGCCTGCTGGGCTCGATGCCGCGCATCGACCGGGACCAGACCGAGCGGCTGATCCCGGTCAAGGGCTCGCCGCCCAGCCTCATCAATGTGCCGTCCGGCTGCGCCTTCAACCCGCGCTGCCCCTACGCCGACGTTCCCAAGGACGGCGTCACCCGCACCGAGCGGCCCGAACTGCGCCTGGTGACCGGTGGTGAGGGCGGCCGGCACCACTCCGCCTGTCACATGGCGCAGGAGGAGCGGACGCGCATCTGGACCGAAGAGATTGCGCCCAAGCTGTGAAGGACCGACCCGTGCCCGATAACGCCGTACCCGACAAGACCGCGCCCGAGCAGGACGTGACCATTCCCCGGCAGCAGGCGCCCGGGGCCGAGCCCCTGCTCAAGGTCGAGGGCCTGGTCAAGCACTTCCCGATCAACAAGGGGCTGCTGCGCCGCCAGGTGGGCGCGGTGCAGGCCGTGGACGGCATCTCCTTCGACGTACGGCCGGGGGAGACCCTGGGCGTGGTGGGCGAGTCCGGCTGCGGGAAGTCCACCATGGGCCGGCTGATCACCCGGCTGCTGGAGCCCACCGGCGGGCGGATCGAGTTCGAGGGCAAGGACATCACGCACCTCGGCGTGGCCGGAATGCGGCCGATGCGCCGCGACGTCCAGATGATCTTCCAGGATCCGTACTCCTCGCTGAATCCCCGGCACACCGTCGGCTCGATCGTCAGCGCGCCGTTCAAGCTCCAGCGGATCACGCCCGAAGGCGGGATCAAGAAGGAGGTCCAGCGACTGCTGGGGCTGGTGGGCCTCAACCCGGAGCACTACAACCGCTATCCGCACGAGTTCTCCGGCGGGCAGCGGCAGCGCATCGGCATCGCCCGGGCGCTCGCGCTCAAGCCCAAGCTGGTGGTCGCGGACGAGCCGGTCTCCGCGCTGGACGTGTCGATCCAGGCCCAGGTGGTCAATCTGCTGGACGACCTCCAGGACGAGCTGGGTCTCACCTACGTGATCATCGCGCACGACCTGTCGGTCATCCGGCACGTCTCCGACCGGATCGCGGTCATGTACCTCGGGAAGATCGTCGAGTTGGCCGACCGCAAGGCGCTGTACGAGAAGCCGATGCACCCCTACACCAAGGCGCTGATGTCCGCGGTGCCGGTGCCGGACCCGAAGCGGCGGGCGAAGCGGGAGCGGATCCTGCTCAAGGGCGATGTGCCCTCGCCGATCTCACCGCCGGCGGGGTGCCGTTTCCACACCCGCTGCTGGAAGGCGACGGACGTGTGCAAGCAGCAGGAGCCGCCGCTGATCCCGCTGGTGACGGGCCATCAAGTGGCCTGCCACCACCCCGAGAACCTTCCGGAAGAGGCTGTGACGAACGTCCCGGCATGACAAATCGGTAAAGCTCTTGGCTGGTTGGGGCGGGAGGAGGCAGAGTCGGCGCGTGCGCTGCATTGGCGTTCGCGTGTTCGAAAGGAACGACTCATGGCACTCTCCCGCCGCTCCGCCCGGCACCGCTCGACCAGACTTCTCGCCCTCGCCACCGCTGCGGCGTCCGTGTGGGTGATCTCCGCCGCCCCGGCCCCCGTGCCGGGAGCGCCCGGTGTGGGTGACTCCTACTTCCCGAACCTGGGCAACGGCGGCTTCGACGTCCGGCACTACGGGCTCGATATCGGCTACACGCCCGACACCGGGAGGCTCGAGGGGCGGGCCACCATCACCGCGCGGGCCACCACGTCGCTCTCCTCCTTCCATCTCGACCTCCAGCAGCTGAAGGTCACCTCGGTCGAGGTGAACGGCAAGCGCGCGCACTTCACCCGCAGCGGCGACGAGATCAACATCCGCCCCGGCCGGCACCTGGCCAAGGGCCGGACCTTCACCACCACGGTGACGTACGGCGGCATACCCAAGCCGCTCAGCGGCCCCATCATCTTCGGTTCCAAGTACGGCTGGATGAAGACCCCCGACGGCGTCTTCGTCGCCTGCGAGCCCAACGCCGCCTCCACCTGGTTCCCCTCCAGCGACCACCCCTCGGACAAGGCGGCCTTCGACGTCCGGATCAAGGCTCCCAAGGGCCTCACCGGCATCTCCAACGGCCGGCTGGTCTCCACCCGCACCCAGGGGTCCAAGACCGTCTCGCACTGGCGGGCCACCCGGCCCATGGCGCCCTACCTCGCCACCGCCACCATCGGGAAGTTCGACGTCCGCACGGGCAAGACCCCCGCCGGTACCCCGATCTACGTGGCCATCGACCCGAAGCTCAAGGACAAGATCCCGGTCGACTTCTACGGGATCACGGCCGAGGCCACCGACTACTGGTCGAAGGTCTTCGGTCCGTACCCCTTCGAGGAGACGGGCGCCATCGTCGACGACATGCCGGATGCCGAGTTCTCGCTGGAGACCCAGACCAAGCCGGTCTACTCCGCGGTCCGGGACGAGGAGACCATCGTCCACGAGCTGGCCCACCAGTGGTTCGGCGACTCCGTCTCGGTGCGCGAGTGGAAGAACATCTGGCTCAACGAGGGCTTCGCCTCCTACGCCGAGTGGCTGTGGACCGAGCACAAGGGCAAGAAGAGCGCCCACCAGTCCTTCTTGGACGCCTACAACCGCTACGGGGCCGACGACCCGTTCTGGAAGATCGTCGTCGCCGACCCGCAGCGCGACACGATGTTCTCCCGGGCGGTCTACACGCGCGGGGCGATGGCCCTGCAGGCCCTGCGTGAGCGGATCGGCGACAAGGCCTTCTTCAAGCTGCTGCCGCTGTGGACCTCGCAGCACCGCTACGGCAACGCCGAGATCAAGCAGTTCATCGCGCTTGCCGAGAAGGTCTCGGGCCAGAAGCTCGGCGGCCTGTTCGACACCTGGATCAAGAAGCCGGGCAAGCCCGCGCTGCCGTAGCGCCGAGGGGCTGTGGGGCTGGGTAGAGTCAGTGGGAGTGCTGGGGACAGTGGGGAGGTCGGGACCACTGTCCGCGACGGGTAAGAATGTCGCGTGCTCACCGATCTGTTCAGCCCCTCAGTCCAGCATTCACTGGATCTCGTCGGGATCTTCGTCTTCGCCATCTCGGGTGCGCTGCTCGCCGTGCGGAAGAACTTCGACGTCTTCGGCATGACCGTGCTCGCCGAGGTCACGGCGCTGGGCGGCGGCGTGCTGCGGGACCTGATCATCGGTGCCGTACCGCCCGCCGCCTTCACCGACCTCGGCTACTTCCTGACCCCGATGCTGGCCACCCTGCTCGTCGTCTTCCTGCACCCCGAGGTCGAGCGGATCACCAAGGCGGTGGGTGTCTTCGACGCCGCCGGGCTGGGCCTGTTCTGTGTCACCGGCACGATGAAGGCCCACGCCTACGGGCTCGGTCTCACCTTCGCCGCCGCGCTCGGCGTGGCCACGGCGGTCGGCGGCGGCGTGCTGCGCGACATCCTCGCCCATGAGGTGCCCTCGCTGCTGCGCTGGGACCGCGATCTGTACGCCGTGCCCGCGATGATGGGGGCGACGATGGCCGCCCTGCTGATCCACTTCGACGCGCTCTCCGCCACCACCAGCGTGATCCCGGTCCTGACGGCGTTCGCGCTGCGGCTGCTGTCGATGCACTTCCACTGGCGGGCGCCGCGCGCCTGGCACCGACGCAGCGCGGCCGCCGAAGAGGTGTGACGCCGGGGCACACTGGACCTACCAGTCAGTAACTTCCGGGTGTAGCGTGCGGAGCATGGCACAGGGAACCATCGGCACCAGCGAATTCGACCGGGACACCGCCCTTGCGCGGCGCTCACCCCTCACACCCGGCACCTCCGCCGTGTTCGACGCGGACCTCTCCGCGGGGTGGACCATCGGGCACGCCGTCAACGGCGGCTACCTCCTCGCCCTGCTGGGCCGGGCCCTCGGCGAGACCCTCCGGCACCCCGACCCCTTCTCCATCACCGCGCACTACCTCTCCGCCTCCAGGCCCGGACCCGCCCTGATCCGCACCGAGCAGATCCGAGCCAGCCGGTCGCTCTCCACGGGCCAGGCCACGCTGCTCCAGTTCGACGAGGACGGCGCCGAGGTCGAGCGCATCCGCGTCCTGGCCACCTACGGCGAGCTGGACGCCCTCCCCGAGGACGTCCGCACCACCGCCAAGCCTCCGGCCGTCCCGCCCTACGAGCAGTGCCTGAGCAGCAAGGACGGCGACCCCTCGACAACGCCCGAGATCGCCGGGCGCCTCGACGTCCGGCTCGACCCGGCCACGGCCGGCTGGGCGCTCGGCGCCCCCGGCGGGCAGGGCGAGATGCGCGGCTGGTTCGGCCTCGCCGACGGCCGCGACCCCGACCCGCTCGCCCTGCTGCTGGCCGTCGACGCGCTGCCGCCCGCCGTCTTCGAGCTGGGCGTGACCGGCTGGGTCCCCACCATCGAACTCACCGCCCACGTCCGCAGCCGGCCCGCCCCCGGACCGCTGCGGGTCTCCGTCAGCACCCGCAACCTCGCGGGCGGCTATCTGGAGGAGGACGCCGAGGTCTGGGACAGCCAGGACCGCCTGGTGGCGCAGTCCCGCCAGCTGGCGCGGGTGCTGCGCACCTCCTGACCGGAACGCCCGGTACGGCGCCCGGGCCCAGCTCGTAGAATCGTCCCACCATGGCCTACCTCGACCACGCCGCCACCACCCCGATGCTCCCGGAAGCGGTGCAGGCGATGACCGCCCAGCTCGCCCTCGCCGGGAACGCCTCCTCGCTGCACGCCGCCGGGCGCCGCGCGCGCCGTACCGTCGAGGAGGCGCGCGAATCCCTCGCGACATCGCTCGGCGCGCGCCCCAGCGAAGTGGTCTTCACCGCGGGCGGCACCGAAGCGGACAACCTCGCCGTCAAGGGCCTGTACTGGGCCCGCCGGGACGCCGACCCGGCCCGCCGCCGTGTCCTCGCCAGCCCCGTGGAGCACCACGCCGTCCTCGACGCCGTCGACTGGCTCGCCACGCACGAGGGGGCGACCGTGGAGTACCTGCCCGTCGACTCCCACGGGCGGGTGCACCCCGACGCGCTGCGCGAGGCCATAGCCCGCGACCCCGACGACGTGGCCCTGGCCACCGTCATGTGGGCCAACAACGAGATCGGCACGGTCATGCCGGTCCGTGAACTGGCGGACGTGGCGGCCGAGTTCGACGTCCCCCTGCACGCCGACGCGGTACAGGCCTTCGGTCAGCTGGACGTCGACTTCGCGGCGTCGGGGCTGGCCGCGATGACCGTCAGCGGTCACAAGGTCGGCGGCCCGTACGGCATCGGCGCCCTGCTGCTGGGCCGCCGGTACGCCCCCGTACCCCTGCTGCACGGCGGCGGCCAGGAGCGGCACGTGCGCTCCGGGACCCTCGACGTGCCCGCCATCGCCTCCTTCGCGGTCGCGGGCGTGCTCGCCGCCGAGCGGCGCGAGCACTTCGCGCGCGAGGTCGGCGCGCTCCGCGACGAGCTGGTCGAGGCGGTCCTGGCGGCCGTGCCGGACGCGGTGCTCGGCGGCGACCCCGACCCGGCGGGCCGGCTGCCCGCCAACGCCCACTTCTCCTTCCCCGGCTGCGAGGGCGACTCGCTGCTCCTGCTGCTGGACGCCCAGGGCATCGAGTGCTCCACCGGCTCCGCCTGCACCGCCGGGGTCGCCCAGCCCAGCCATGTGGTCCTCGCCACGGGCACGGACCGGGACCTGGCCCGCGGCACGCTGCGCTTCTCCTTCGGCCACACCTCCACCAAGGAGGACGTGGCCGCCGTGCGGGATGTCATCGGCTCGGTGGTGGAGCGGGCCCGCACGGCCGGTCTCAGCTAGCGCCTGTCCGCCGCCCGGACGAGCTTCAGATACCGGTCCCAGTCCCAGTGCGGGCCGGGATCGGTGTGGTCCGTGCCCGGCACCTGGGAGTGGGCGACGATGTGGTCCCGGTCCGCCGGGAAGTCGTAACGCGCGCAGATCCCGGCCGTGAGCACGGCCGACGCCCGGTACATCGCGTCCGTGAAATCGCCGGGCCGGTCCACGTAGCCCTCGTGCTCTATGCCGACGCTGCGCTCGTTGAAGCGGCGGTTCCCGGCGTGGAAGGCCACGTCCAGCTCGCGGACGGTCTGTGCGATGTGACCGTCCTTGCGCACGACGTAGTGCGCGGCGGCCTCGTGCAGGGGGTTGCGGAAGACCCGGAGGGCATCGCCGTAGCTGCCCTGGACCACATGGATCACGACCCGGTCGACGGTGTAGTCGGCCGGCCGGTGCGCCCACCGCCAGTTCGCCGACGACGCGGCGACCCACTCGGCGCCGTCGTGGTCGAGCTCGCCGTCCGTGCGCGGACGCTCCAGGCCGGCGGCCCGGTACCACCACGGCAGGAGGTCGTCCCGCCTCGCGTATCCCGCGGCCCCGGCGGCGACCACGGCGGCCCCGCCGCCGATCAGCAGCCCGCGACGGCTGATCCGCTGTGTTTTCGGCTCCACGTGCACCAGAACGCGTACGGCGTCCCCCTGGTTCCAGCCGGGGCTCCGCCCCGGACCCCGGTCCTCAAGCGCTGGACGGGCTGGAAAATCCAGCCGGTCCGGACGCACCCCTTACTCTGGTAGAGCTATGACTGACTTCCCCGGTGCACCTTCAGGGCCTCGTGACGGCCGTCGCCTCCGCGTACTCGCTGCGATGTCCGGCGGTGTCGACTCCGCCGTGGCGGCCGCCCGCGCTGCCGAAGCCGGGCACGAGGTGACCGGTGTGCACCTCGCGCTGTCGGCGAACCCGCAGTCCTTCCGCACGGGTGCGCGCGGCTGCTGCACCATCGAGGACTCGCGTGACGCCCGTCGCGCCGCCGACGTCATCGGCATCCCCTTCTACTGCTGGGACCTCGCCGAGCGCTTCCGCGAGGACGTGGTCGAGGACTTCATCGCGGAGTACGAGGCCGGGCGCACGCCCAACCCCTGTCTGCGCTGCAACGAGAAGATCAAGTTCGCGGCGCTGCTCGACAAGGCCCTCGCGCTCGGCTTCGACGCGGTCTGCACCGGCCACTACGCGACGGTCGTGCTGAACGAGGACGGCACCCGCGAGCTGCACCGCGCGAGCGACATGGCCAAGGACCAGTCGTACGTCCTGGGCGTGCTGGACGAGAAGCAGCTGGCCCACGCGATGTTCCCGCTGGGCGACACCCTGACGACCAAGGACGAGATCCGGGCCGAGGCGGAGCGCCGCGGACTGGCCGTGGCGAAGAAGCCCGACAGCCACGACATCTGCTTCATCGCCGACGGCGACACCCAGGGCTTCCTCGCCAAGCACCTGGGCACCTCCGAGGGCGACATCGTCGACGAGACCGGCACCAAGGTCGGCACCCACGAGGGCGCGTACGGCTTCACCATCGGCCAGCGCAAGGGCCTGCGCATCGGCCACCCGGCCCCCGACGGCAAGCCGCGCTACGTCCTGGACATCTCCCCGGTGAACAACACGGTGACGGTCGGCCCCGTGGAGGCCCTGGACGTGACCGCCCTGACCGCGATCAAGCCCCGCTGGTGCGGGGTGGCCCCGGAGGGCGTCGGCACGTACACGGCGCAGCTGCGCGCGCACGGCGGCGAGACGTCGGTGACGGCCGAGCTCGTCGGCGAGGAGCTGCGCGTGTCCTTCGCCGAGCCGGTCCGCGGTGTGGCCCCCGGCCAGGCCATCGTGCTCTACGACGGCACCCGGGTCGTCGGCTCGGCCACGATCGCGGCGACGGACCGCGTTTCGGCGGCCGCGGCCCACAGCGGCTGACGACGACCGTCCCGGTACGCCCGGCCCCGCACACACAGCGGCGCCGGGCGCCGGTCTTTTCCGGCACCCGGCGCCGCCGGATGAAGAGGTGTCCCTCGGAGGTCAGTGCTGCGTCGTGGTGCGCAGGACGTTCGTGACCTCGCACTTGCCGCCGCTCCGGGGTGCGCCCGGCTTGGGGACGTAGGGGGTCGAGACGTCGAGGTTGCTCGTCTTGCCCGGCTGGACCCACGGGATGGACGGGTTGCGGGTGCCGATGACGGCACCGTCCGGGCCCGTGAACTTCACGGTGATGCGGTAGTCGTAGGAGGCCGTCGAGCTGCTGTTGGTGGCGGCCAGCTTCGCGGTGATGCCGAGCCGGTCCGTGTACGCGCAGTCGAGGATCTTGATGTCCCGCATCGCGGAGTTCCGGCTCCCGCTGCCGCCGGTCGAGCCGTAGGTGGTCGAGCCCGAGGAGGTGGTCGAGTCGCCGGACGTGCCGCTCGTGGTGCCGGAGGTCATACCGGAGGAGGTCGTGCCGCCGCTCGTGAGGCCGCTGGTGGAGTCGCCGGACGTGCCCCCCGACGTGCTGCCGCCGGAGGAGGACGAGGAGCTGTGGCTCGACCCGCCGCCACCACCGCAGCTGCCGCCGTGGCTGCCGCGCGCACCGGTCAGGGCGACGACGGCGATGACGAATACGGCGGCGCCGCGGACATGACGAAGCTTCACGTGAGAACTCCCCCGAGGAATTGGCTTGATTTGGGCCCGCTTGACGAGCGCACGTCAGGCTAGCAATGCCGGGCCGAGCCCCCAAATCGCGGCGAGGACTGTGACGAGGTCGCGACGGAACAGATCCGGAAACGGGACAGAGGATGTCTGAAAGCAGGTCATAGCGGAGGTCCGTACGATTCGCGCCCTTGTTCCGACGGGGACGAGCCGCCGCCGGGCCGCATATCCGCGCGCGTACCGTGGGCTTATGCATATTTCCGTCTTCTGCTCCGCCGCCGACCTCGACGACCGCTACACCACCCCCGCCCGGGAATTCGCCGAACTCATCGGCAAGGGCGGGCACACCCTGGTCTGGGGCGGTTCGGAGTCCGGCCTGATGAAGGTCATGGCGGACGGCGTCCAGGCGCACGGCGGGCGGCTGGTCGGGATCTCGGTGGAATTCCTCGCGGCGAAGGCCCGTAAGAACGCCGACGAAATGGTGATCACCAAGGATCTCGCCGAGCGCAAGGCGCAGTTGCTCGCACGGGCCGACGCAATCGTGATCATGGTCGGTGGTACGGGAACGCTCGACGAGGCGACGGAGATCCTGGAGCTGAAGAAGCACGGAATGCACACCAAGCCCGTGGTGCTGCTGAACGCCGCGGGTTTCTACGACGGGCTCAAGCAGCAGTTCCAGCGGATGGACGCGGAGGGTTTTCTGCCGGTTCCCCTCGCCGACCTGGTGTTCTTCGCGGAGGACGGGGTGGGCGCGATGGCGTACCTGGAGGAGTCCGCCGGGATTCAGTAGGGCAAGCTGGGCGGTATGGCAACACATCTGATCACTGGGTCCGGTTCCGGCATCGGGGCGGCCGTCGCCCGACGGCTGCTCGAGCGCGGCGACGAGCTGTATCTGTTCGCGCGGGACGCGGGCCGGGCGAAGGAGCTGGCCGCGCAGTTCCCCGGCGCCCGCACGCTCGTCGGCGACCTGTCCAACCCCGACCGGCTGGCCTGGGCCCTCAGCCAGCAGACGCTGCCCGACCACGTCGACTCGCTGCTGCACATCGCGGGCGTCTGCGACCTCGGCGGCGTCGGTGACCTCGCGCCCAAGGCGTGGAACCGCCAGCTCGCGGCGAACCTCGTCTCCCCGGCCGAGCTGACCCGGCTGTTCCTGCCGCAGCTGCGGGTCACCAAGGGGCACGTGGTCTTCGTCAACTCCGGCGCCGGGATGCACGCCCACGCCAACTGGGGCGCGTACGCGGCGAGCAAGCACGGCCTCAAGGCGCTCGCCGACGCGCTGCGCGAGGAGGAGCACGGCAACGGCGTCCGGGTCACCAGCGTCTACCCCGGGCGCACGGCCACCCCCATGCAGGCGAAGGTGCACCAGCAGGAGGGCAGGGAGTACGACCCGGCGGCGTACATCGACCCCGAGTCCGTCGCGACGACCATCCTGCTCGCCATCGACCTGCCGCGGGACGCGGAGATCAACGACCTGACGGTCCGCCCGGGCCGCTGAGCGGGCTTCGGCGGGCCCCTCGTCGGCCACCGGCGCGGGCGTGAAGCCGGTCCGGCCCCGTACCCTTCCTGCGTGAGCGAGAAGAGCAAGTTCAGCTGGGGTGCGGGCGTCGCCACCGGGGTCGGTTCGATGCCCGGGACGGACGCGCGAGAGGCCGCGAAAACCGTCACGGGGTCGCTGGAGGCCCTGCCGTATCTGCCGGAGCTGCCCGCGCGCGGGCCCGGCGCCGACATGATCGGCAGGACCGCCGGGCTGCTCGTGGAGGTGTTCGCACACGTCGAACCGAGCGGCTGGCGGATCAGCGACCGGCCGGGCCGGGACACCCGGCGCGCACGGTCGTGGCTGGGCGAGGACCTGGACGCGATCGAGGAGTTCACCCAGGGGTACGAGGGTCCGCTCAAGGTGTCGGCCGTCGGCCCCTGGACCCTCGCCTCCGCCCTGGAACTGCGCGGCGGCGAGGCGGCGCTCAGCGACGCGGGCGCCTGCCGGGACCTGGCCGCCTCCCTCGTGGAGGGGCTGCGGAACCATCTGACGGAGGTGCGGCGCCGGGTGCCGGGCGCCCAGGTGGTGCTCCAGCTCGACGAACCGTCGCTGACCGCCGTGCTGCTCGGCCAGGTCCGCACGGCCAGCGGCTACCGCACCCACCGCGCCGTCGACCGGGCCGTCGTCGAGGGCGCGCTGCGCGACCTGGTGGCCCTCGCGCGGGATGTCACCGGCGCACCCCCCGTCGTGCATTCATGCGCCCCCGGAGTGCCGTTCGCGCTCCTGCGCCGAGCCGGCGTCGAGGGCGTCTCGTTCGATTTCTCGCTGCTCACCGAGCGTGATGACGAGGCGATCGGTGAGGCCGCGGAGGCCGGCACCAAGCTCTTCGCTGGCGTGGTGCCGGGCGTGGACGGTCCATTGTCAGACCCTGCCGGTAGCGTCATGGGTGTCAGGACGCTGTGGCGCAGGTTGGGGCTGTCGCCGGGGGCTCTCGCGGAGTCCGTGGTGATCACCCCGTCGTGCGGGCTCGCGGGCGCTTCGCCCGCATATGCCCGGGCGGCCCTCGCCCACTGCGCCCGGGCGGCGAGATCACTCGCAGACAACCCTGAGTGACTGCGCTCTTGGAATAAACGGGAGGACGAGACGGTGGCTGGCGAACAGCACGGCGAACAGCTCGAGGCGAAGACGCCGCTTGCTACGGCACCCGCGGAGGCGCGGGAGAGGCACGCGCTGCTGGCCGAGCAGATCGAGGAGCACCGCTTCCGGTATTACGTGAAGGACGCCCCGGTCGTCAGTGACGCCGAGTTCGACCAGCTGCTGCGCTCGCTGGAGGCCCTGGAGGAGGAGTATCCGGAGCTGCGCACCCCCGACTCGCCCACCCAGAAGGTCGCGGGGTCCTACGAGACGGAATTCAGCGCCGTCGAGCACCGCGAGCGCATGCTCTCCCTCGACAACGCCTTCGACGACGAAGAGCTGGCCGGCTGGGCCGAGCGCGTCGCCAAGGACATCGGCGAGGGCACCGCGTACCACTTCCTGTGCGAGCTCAAGGTCGACGGACTCGCCGTCAACCTCACGTACGAGCGCGGCCGGCTCGTCCGCGCCGCCACCCGCGGCGACGGCCGCACCGGCGAGGACATCACGCCCAACGTCCGCACCATCGAGGAGATCCCCAACCGGCTCCAGGGCGACCGCGTCCCCGCCTTCGTCGAGGTGCGCGGCGAGGTCTACTTCCCGATGGAGAAGTTCCAGGAGCTCAACGCCCGCCTGGTGGAGGCCGGCAAGCCGCCGTTCGCCAACCCGCGCAACGCGGCGGCCGGCTCGCTGCGCCAGAAGGACCCCAAGATCACCGCGACCCGGCCGCTGCACATGGTGGTGCACGGCATCGGCGCCCGCGAGGGCTTCGACATCGACTGCCAGTCGCACGCGTACGAACTGCTGCGCGAGTGGGGTCTGCCCACCGCCGCGCACGCCAAGGTCGTCGACTCGCTGGAGGGCGTGCGGGAGTTCATCGCCCACTACGGTGACCCCGAGGTCCGGCACTCGATGGAGCACGAGATCGACGGCACGGTCGTCAAGGTCGACGAGATCCCTCTCCAGGGCCGCCTCGGCTCCACCTCGCGCGCCCCGCGCTGGGCCATCGCCTGGAAGTACGCCCCGGAGGAGGTCAACACCAAGCTGGTCGACATCCGCGTCGGCGTCGGCCGCACCGGCCGCGTCACCCCGTACGCGGTGGTGGAGCCCGTCACGGTCGCGGGCTCCGAGGTCGAGTTCGCCACCCTGCACAACCAGGAGGTCGTCAAGGCCAAGGGCGTCCTCATCGGTGACACCGTCGTGCTCCGCAAGGCCGGCGATGTGATCCCCGAGATCCTGGGCCCCGTGGTGGATCTGCGCGACGGCACCGAGCGGGAGTTCGTGATGCCCGCCGAGTGCCCGGAGTGCGGGGCCGGGCTACGCCCGATGAAGGAGGGCGACATCGACCTCCGGTGCCCCAACGCCCGGTCCTGCCCGGCACAGTTGCGGGAGCGCATCTTCTACCTGGCGGGCCGTAAGGCGCTCGACATCGAGGCGCTCGGCGAGGAGACGGTCCGGGCGCTCACGAGCCCCGACGAGGGCCCCCGCGCGCTCACCACCGAGGCCGACCTGTTCGACCTGAAGGTCGAGGACCTGCGCGACGTCCGCATGTGGCGCCGCGACACCCGCAAGGGCGCGGCCGAGGACGACCGCCTCCTCGTCCCGTACTTCTACGGCCAGGAGAAGACGGTGGGCCGGGGGGAGGAGAAGCGCACGCTGCCTCCCGAGCCGAAGGAGAACACCAAGAAGCTCATGAACGAGCTGGAGCGGGCCAAGTCCAGCCCGCTGTCCCGCATCCTCACCGGCCTCTCCATCCGCCACGTCGGACCGGTCGCGGCGGTCGCCCTGGCACGGGAGTTCCGCTCGCTGGACCGGATCGCCGAGGCGAGCGAGGAGGAGCTGGCCGCCGTCGAGGGCGTCGGCGGCACCATCGCGGCCTCGGTGCGGCAGTGGTTCGCCGAGGACTGGCACCGCGAGATCGTGGAGAAGTGGAAGGCCGCCGGCGTCCGCATGGAGGAAGAGGTCGGCGAGGACGAAGGCCCGCGCCCGCTGGCGGGACTGACGGTCGTCGTCACCGGAACGCTGGCCTCCCACACCCGTGACGGAGCGAAGGAAGCCCTCCAGAGCCAGGGCGCGAAGGTGACCGGATCGGTCTCCAAGAAGACCGACTTCGTTGTCGTGGGTGACAACCCCGGGTCGAAGTTCGACAAGGCCATGCAATTGAAGGTCCCCGTACTGGAAGAGGACGGCTTCGCCGTGCTGCTCGCGGAAGGGCCCGACGCGGCCCGCGCGGCGGCGGTCCCCCAGGAGGGTGGCGCGGGCGCCGGCACGGACGACAGTTCGGGTGACGGCAAAGCCGAGGCCCCGGCCGCCGGCTGACCCGCTCCCCGGCTCGCCGGGGGGCGCGCGAGGGGTGGCGGCACCCAGGTCGCCACCCCAGCGGAGTAATGCCCGCATAGTCAGTGGGCATTACCTCTACAGCGCCACCAAAGGCCGGAGGAGGGCGGATCGCAATCGGGCAACCGCTGCCGATCGCTGCCCGTCGTAGCCTTCTGCGGCCTACTGTTGAGATGTGCGCCTGCCGTGGCGCGGGCACCGCCGGCTGTGAGAGGGACGGGCATGAAACCCACCGACAGCGCCGAACCGGCCTCGCGGCTGCGCCGGGTCCCCCCGCCCGCGCTGCCGGCGGTCTGTGTCGTGATGGCCGCGCTCGCGCTCGCCGCCGGAATCTGTTGGGCACTCAGCACCGGCCACGGCCTCTTTCCCGGCCGTGCCGTCGGCTGGTCGCTGGCGACGCTGACGGCGCTCATCGTCGCCCATCTCGTCGCCCTCGGCCGGGACCGCTGGTGGGGCGGCACCGGCTCCGGCGCCGCCCTGACCCTCGCCGTCCTGATGCTCTACGGCTGGGTACCGGCCGCCCTCATCAGCATCGCCGTCGTCACCCTCGTCGCCACCGCCCGCCGGCACCGCTGGCGGCAGGCCTTACTCCACGGCGCGGTCGACATCCTCGGTATCGTCGCCGCCGGTCTCGCCCTCGCCCTGTGCGGGACGGCCGCCACCGTCGAAGACCCCTGGCTCCCGGACACCTGGCAGCTCACCGACATCCCCCAGATCGGCTTCGCCGCCTTCCTCTACCTCGTCGTCACCCGCGCCCTGCTCTGGTACTCCATGGCCCCGCGCAACGGCGGCATCAGCAGCATCGCCCGTACCGCCCTGGTCCGGCAGGCCCTCGTCGGCGGTGCCCTCCTCGGCATCGCCCCGCTCATCGCCGTCGTCGCCGACCACGCGCCCCTGCTGCTGCCCCTCTTCGCCGTCCCGCTCATCGCGCTGGACTCCACCCTGTGGATCGCCCACGCCCGCGCCGAGGAACAGCTCCGCGACCCCCTCACCGGGCTGCCCAACCGCCAATGGCTGCTGGAGAGCACCTGGAACGCCCTCGACGAGGCCGAGCAGGCCGGCGACCGCGCCGCCCTCGTCCTCATCGACCTCGACCGCTTCCGGTCCGTCAACGACACCCTCGGCCACCTCGCCGGCGACCGGCTGCTGCTGCAGATAGCCGAGCGACTGCGGCTCGCCCTGCCGCACGGCGCGGAGGCCGCCCGGCTCGGCGGCGACGAATTCGCCGTACTGCTGCCCACCACCGACTCCCTGACCAGCGCCCAGCGGGTGGCCCGGTCGCTGGTCGCCGCACTCGGCTCACCGCTCGACCTGGACGGCCTCACCCTCGTCCTGGAAGCCAGCGCCGGCGTCGCGGTCTATCCCGATCACGCCCTCGACGCGGAAGGGCTGCTGCGCCGCGCCGACGTGGCGATGTACCAGGCCAAGCGGGACCGCAGCGGAGTCGAGGTCTACGAGGCCCGCCGCGACGGCAACACCCCAGACCGGCTCGGCCTGTTGGGCGATCTGCGGCGTGCCCTGGACGCGGGCGACGTCGAGCTGCACTATCAGCCCAAGGTCGGCTTCGACGGCCACGTCGCGGGGCTGGAGGCGCTGGTGCGCTGGGTGCACCCCGAGCGCGGCAGGGTCTCCCCGGACGAGTTCATCGCGATAGCCGAGTCGTCCGGCCTGATGCCCCGGCTGACCGAGTACGTCCTGGAGACCGCCCTCGGGCAGGTCGCCAAGTGGCGGGCCATGGGCCTGGAGGTGCCCGTCGCGGTCAATGTCTCGCCGCGCGACGTCCACACCCCAGGCTTCGCGGGCTCGGTCGCCGCCCGCCTCGCCCGGCACGGCGTCCCCGCCGGGTCGCTCCAGCTGGAAATAACGGAGCACGTCCTCCTGGAGGACCCGCAGCGCGCCGCCGACACCCTCGCCGGGCTCACCGGCCACGGCGTGAAGATGTCCCTCGACGACTTCGGCACCGGCTACTCCTCCCTCGTCCACCTGCGCCGTCTGCCGGTCAGCGAGCTCAAGATCGACCGCTCCTTCGTCGCCCGCCTCGCCATCGACAACGAGGACGCCGAGATCGTCCGCTGCACGCTCGACCTGGCCCACTCCCTCGGCCTGGTCGTCGTCGCCGAGGGTGTCGAGGACGACGAGACCTGGGAGCGCCTGCGGGACCTGGGCTGTGACGCGGTCCAGGGCTGGCTGGTCGCGGCGGCGATGCCGCCGGACGAAACGACGGCGTGGCTGCGGCTGCGCAGCGAAAGCGGTTGGCACCGCGAGGACGAACCCCTCCACGCCGCCGCCGCGGCGGCGGCCGCGACGTCCACCGCCCCGGCGGAGGAGGAAGCGGACCAGCCCGTGACCTAGTGGTCGGGCCGGAAACGGCGGGTTGCGGTTCGGCTCCGCCGGGCGGAGGAAACGAGTGCCGGCTCGGCGCCGGCAATGCCTCCCACCGGCAGTCGGTCACCGCCGGGCTGCGCCGTCGTGGGTGTTCGCCGTGGCGGCGGGATGGGGTGTCTGCCCCGTCGGGGGCGTTCCGCTGTGGCGGGGGACGGGGTATCGCCGCACCGCCGGAGCGGGGAGCCGCGTCGGGTTCCGGCGTCGGGCGGGTGCGGCGGAGACGTCGTGAGGGCCGCGCGCCCGCCGCCGCGCCGCATCGCCGCCGCGCCGCGGGCAAGCCGCACCCGGCCGGGACCGTACCCGCAGCCCGCCGCAGGCGGCCCGCGCGGTAGCGCGAATCCCTCCCCGGAGGCCCGGAAACCGGCACCGGCACAGCGCCCAGCGAAACCGTTTCGCGGGCAGTGCTCGCCGCGCCATAGGATTGGGCGCATTAACCCGCCCAGAACCGTCACGAACCCTGAGGATCGCCGCATGCCTGGCATCACGCGCGAGGAGGTCGCCCACCTCGCACGGCTGGCACGTCTGGAGCTCAAGGACGAAGAGCTCCAGCACTTCGCCGGACAGCTCGACGACATCATCGGCGCGGTCGCCCGCGTCTCCGAGGTCGCCGACCAGGACGTACCGCCGACGTCCCACCCGCTGCCGCTGACCAACGTCATGCGCTCGGACGAGGTCCGTCCGTCGCTGACCCCGCAGGAGGCGCTCTCCGGCGCCCCGGCCCAGGAGCAGCAGCGTTTCAAGGTGCCGCAGATCCTGGGGGAGGACTGACATGACCGACCTGATCAAGCTCACCGCGGCCGAGATCGCCGCGAAGATCGCTTCGGGCGAGGTCACCGCCGTCCAGGTGACCGAGGCGCATCTGGCCCGGATCGAAGCCGTCGACGAGAAGGTGCACGCCTTCCTGCACGTCGACCGCGAGGGCGCGCTGGCCCAGGCGCGCGAGGTGGACGCCAAGCGCGAGCGCGGCGAGAAGCTCGGCCCGCTGGCCGGTGTGCCGCTGGCGCTCAAGGACATCTTCACCACCAAGGGGATCCCGACCACCGTCGGTTCCAAGATCCTCGAAGGCTGGATCCCGCCGTACGACGCGACGCTCACCCGCAAGCTCAAGGAAGCGGACGTCGTCATCCTCGGCAAGACCAACATGGACGAGTTCGCCATGGGGTCGTCGACCGAGAACAGCGCGTACGGCCCCACCGGCAACCCCTGGGACCTGACCAAGATCCCCGGCGGTTCCGGCGGCGGCTCCTCCGCCGCCCTCGCCTCCTACGAGGCCCCGCTCGCCATCGGCACGGACACCGGCGGCTCGATCCGCCAGCCCGCCGCCGTCACCGGCACCGTCGGCGTCAAGCCGACCTACGGCGCCGTCTCCCGCTACGGCATGGTCGCCTTCTCCTCCTCCCTCGACCAGGGCGGGCCCTGCGCCCGCACGGTCCTGGACGCGGCCCTGCTGCACGAGGCCATCGCCGGCCACGACCCGCTGGACTCCACCTCCATCGACGCCCCGGTCCCGCCGGTCGTCGAGGCGGCGCGGAACGGCGACGTCAAGGGCATGCGCGTCGGCGTCGTCAAGCAGTTCCGCGGCGAGGGCTACCAGGCGGGTGTCCTGCAGCGCTTCGACGAGTCCGTGGAGCTGCTGAAGGAGCTCGGTGCCGAGGTCGTCGAGGTGGACTGCCCGTCCTTCGACCTGGCCCTGGCCGCGTACTACCTCATCGCGCCGTCCGAGTGCTCCTCCAACCTGGCCCGCTTCGACGCCATGCGCTACGGCCTGCGCGTCGGCGACGACGGCACGAAGTCCGCCGAGGAGGTCACCGCGCTCACCCGCGAAGCCGGCTTCGGCGACGAGGTGAAGCGCCGCGTCATCCTGGGTACGTACGCCCTCAGCTCCGGCTACTACGACGCGTACTACGGCTCCGCGCAGAAGGTCCGTACGCTCATCACGCGCGATTTCGAGAAGGCCTTCGGGGAGGGTGGTGTCGACGTGCTGATCTCGCCGACCACCCCGACCACGGCGTTCCCGATCGGCGAGCGGGCCGACGACCCGATGGCGATGTACCTCGCCGACCTGTGCACCATCCCGACCAACCTGGCCGGCAACGCCGCCATGTCGCTGCCCTGCGGTCTGGCGCCCGAGGACGGGATGCCGGTGGGCCTGCAGATCATCGCGCCCGCGATGGCCGACGACCGGCTCTACCGGGTCGGTGCCGCGGTCGAGGCCGCGTTCAACGCCCGCTGGGGTCACCCGCTGCTCGAGGAGGCACCGTCACTGTGAACACCGAAAAGGGCGGAAAGCTCGCGAAGGCCAAGGGCTTCAAGAAGTCCCGGCCCGGCACGTACCTGTCCATCGGCACCACGCTCTTCGGGGCCGTGAGCGTCATCAAGCAGGCGAAGAAGGCCCGGGGCGAGCAGGACACCCTGCAGCTCGTGGACGCCGTCGTCTCCGCCGCCGCCATCGCCACCGGTGTCGCCCTGCTCGTGCGCGAACTGCGCCGGATGAGCAGCGACGACGTTCTCGCGGACTGAGAGGTTAGTTTTCCGTGACCACCATTGATCTGGTGTCGTACGAGGACGCGCTGGCGTCCTACGACCCCGTCATGGGCCTCGAAGTCCATGTCGAGCTGGGCACCAGGACCAAGATGTTCTGCGGCTGCTCCACGGAGCTGGGCGCCGAGCCCAACGCGCAGACCTGCCCCACTTGCCTCGGCCTGCCCGGCTCGCTGCCGGTCGTCAACGCCGTCGGCGTCGAGTCGGCCGTGAAGATCGGTCTCGCGCTGCACTGCGAGATCGCCGAGTGGTGCCGCTTCGCCCGGAAGAACTACTTCTATCCGGACATGCCGAAGAACTTCCAGACCTCCCAGTACGACGAGCCCATCGCCTTCAACGGTTACCTGGACGTCCAGCTGGAGGACGGCGAGATCTTCCGCGTGGAGATCGAGCGCGCCCACATGGAGGAGGACACCGGTAAGTCGCTGCACGTCGGCGGCGCCACCGGCCGTATCCACGGCGCGTCCCACTCCCTGCTCGACTACAACCGGGCCGGCATCCCGCTCATCGAGATCGTCACCAAGCCGATCGAGGGCGCGGGCGAGCGGGCCCCCGAGGTCGCCAAGGCCTACGTCGCCGAGCTGCGCGAGCTCATCAAGGCGCTCGGCGTCTCCGAGGCCCGCATGGAGCAGGGCCAGATGCGCTGCGACGTGAACCTGTCGCTGCGCCCGAACGGCACCGAGAAGTTCGGCACCCGCTCGGAGACGAAGAACGTCAACTCGCTGCGGAGCGTCGAGCGCGCCGCCCGCTTCGAGATCCAGCGGCACGCGGCGGTGCTGTCCTCCGGCGGCACGATCGTGCAGGAGACCCGGCACTTCCACGAGGAGGACGGGTCGACCACGGCGGGTCGCATCAAGGACAACGCCGAGGACTACCGCTACTTCCCCGAGCCGGACCTGGTGCCGGTCGCTCCCTCCCGGGAGTGGGTCGAGGAGCTCCGCAAGGGCCTGCCCGAGCTGCCGCGCGTGCGCCGTAACCGGCTGCGCGAGGAGTGGGGCGTCTCCGAGCACGACATGCAGTCCATCCTCAACGCCGGTGCCGTCGACCTGATCGTCGCCACCATCGACGCGGGCGCGGACGCCGCCTCCGCGCGCAAGTGGTGGATGGGCGAGCTGGCCCGCCGGGCGAACGAGGCCGGTACCGACCTCGCCGCCCTGGAGATCACTCCGGAGCAGGTCGCCCGGGTGTGCGCGCTGGTCGCCGAGGGCTCCCTCAACGACAAGCTCGCCCGTCAGGTCATCGAGGGCGTGCTCGCGGGCGAGGGCGACCCCGACGCGGTCGTCGCCGGCCGCGGTCTCGCGGTCGTCTCCGACGAGGGCGCGCTGGGCACGGCCGTCGACGAGGCCATCGCGGCCAACGCGGGCATCGCCGACAAGATCCGCTCCGGCAAGGTCGCGGCGGCGGGCGCGCTCGTCGGCGCGGTCATGAAGGCCACCCGCGGCCAGGCGGACGCGGCGCGCGTCCGCGAGTTGATCCTCGAGAAGCTGGGCGTCGAGGGCTGATCCCCGCACCGCGTCCAGCAGCGCATACGTAGAACACAAGGCCGCCCCTCGCACCGAGGGGCGGCCTTTGTGCAGCGGTGCATTGGCCGGAAGTGTTCGGTGTGGGGTGCGCATTCCGAATGGTCCGGCATGATCCCGGGCAACGGGCCGGATCCGGAGCCCGTACTCGAAGGCTGGGGGTAGCTGCATGCGACGGTGGAGTACAGCGCTGGCCGCACTGTTGTTGGCGGGCGCCGCGGTGGCGACGACGACGGCTCCGGCCTCGGCGTCCCGGACCGCGGCGGAGGCCCACCCGTCGTCGGCGATGTGCGAGGTCGGCTGGGGAAGCTACGGCAAGACCGGCGTCGACACCTCGTACAAGCCGCTGACCGACGTGAGAACCGGGCGGCACGAGTGTTTCGACCGGATGGTGCTCGACATGGAGGGCGTGGGGCACCGCCCGATCGGCTATCGCGTCGCCTACGTCGACTCGCTCGATCAGGACGGTTCCGGCGATGCCATCCACGTCGCCGGCGGGGCGGTCCTGGAGGTCCGGGTCGCGGCGCCCAGCTACGACCCGGCCACGGGCAGGGCGACCTACCGTGCGAAGGCGGGGCGGCGGCTGCCGGGCGTGGACGTCACGGGCTACCGCACCTTCAAGGACACCCGGTTCGTCGGCAGCTTCGAGGGCGACACCCAGATCGGTCTGGGCGTCCGCGCCCGGCTGCCGTTCCGGGTCTTCCAGTGGGACCACCGCATCGTGATCGACGTCGCCCACCGGTGGGGCGTCCTGGACTGACGCGAACCGGTGGCGGCGGGAGTTGCGCCGGCCGTTCGCGCGCCGACCCCGGGGGTCGGCCGGGGATCCTCCCCCGGCCGGCCCCCATCGGCATGCCGGGAATCGGCCGCATGCCCCGGAAACGCTCGGCGGTGTCCGTTCCGTGCCTGGTCGGGGCGGGTACGTCACTGGCTGATACGCCCGTTCGGCGCACTGTTAGCGCCTTGTGGGCTAACCCACAAAAGGGACAAATGATCTTTTCTGGCTGTCAGAGTTGCTCAGCAGAGGGCCCCCGATCAGTATCGGCAGCGGCCCATCCGCCCCAGTAGCCATGCGATCGGCACCACGGGATCTTCCCGGTGAGATCGACGCGATACCCGGGAAGCAGCGATTTTGACCTCACTTGCCCGGTGGTGCCTGCGCCGCCGTTTCGTCGTCATCGTGCTGTGGCTCGTCGCCCTCGCGGGCACGACCGCCGCCGCGACGCTGACGGGGTCCGCGTACTCCAACGACTACACCGTCCCCGGCACCGAGGCGTCCCGTGCCACCGCCCTCCTGGAGAAGGCGTTCCCCGGCCAGGGCGGCGACAGCGCCACCCTCGTCTGGCACACCGACCGTGGCACCGTACGGGCGGCCGATGTCGAACAGCGCATGACCGACACCCTGCGCGAGGTCGCCGAGCTGCCCGGCGTGGCCTCGGTCAGCGGCCCGTACGGCAGCGACGGCGCGAGCCGGATCAGTGCCGACGGGCACACCGCCTACGCCTCCCTCGCCTTCGCACGGACCTCCGGCCAGCTCGACAAGGCCGAGGTCCAGCGGGTGGTCGACACCGCGCGGTCCGCCGCCACCGACAATCTGGACGTCGCGGTCGGCGGCAGCGCCGCCGGCGCCGCCGAGGGCAAGAGCGGCCACCTCAGCGAGATCATCGGCGTCGTCATCGCCGCCGTCGTGCTCTTCCTCGTCTTCGGCTCGCTGGCCGCGAGCCTGCTGCCCATCGCCACCGCCCTGGTGGGCGTGGGCACCGCCGCCATGGGCACCGTCCTGCTCGGCCACCTGATGTCCGTCGCGGACTTCGCCCCCATGCTGGGCACCCTCATCGGGCTCGGGGTGGGCATCGACTACGCCCTGTTCATCGTCACCCGGCACCGCCGCGGTCTGCGGGCCGGGCTCCCGGTGCACGTCGCGGCGGAACGGGCCGTCGCCACCACCGGGCGGGCCGTCGTCTTCGCCGGCGGCACCGTCTGCGTCGCCCTGCTCGGCATGCTCATCCTGCGGCTCAGCTTCCTCAACGGCGTCGCCATCGCCGCCTCGCTGACCGTCGTCCTCACCGTCGCCGCCTCCGTCACCCTGCTGCCCGCCCTCCTCGGGGTCATCGGGCCGCGGGCGCTGAGCCGCCGCGAGCGCCGCCGGCTGGCCGAGCACGGCCCGCGGCCGGAGATCCCCACCGGGCTCGCCGCCCGCTGGTCCGCGTTCGTCGAGCGCCACCCCAAGCTGCTGGGCACCCTCGCCGCCGCCGTCATGCTGGTGCTGGCCCTGCCCACGGCCTCCCTCCACCTGGGCACCTCCGACCAGGGCAACAACCCGGCGACCTCCTCCACCCGCCAGGCCTACGACATGCTCGGCGAGGGCTTCGGCCCCGGCGTCAACGGCCCGCTCACCCTCGTCGCCGACCTCGACGGCGCCGCCGACCGGCTCGCCTTCGACCAGCTGCCCGGCACCCTCCGGCAGACCGAGGGCGTCGCCTCCGTCAGCTCCTCCACCCTCAGCGGCAGCGGCGACACCGGTGTCATCACCGTCATCCCCACCGCCTCCCCGCAGTCCACCGACACCAGCGACCTCGTCGAGCGGCTGCGCGCCGAGGTGCTGCCGAAGGCCACCGCCGCCACCGGCATGGACGTCCACGTCGGCGGGGTGACCGCGAGCTACGACGACTTCGCCCAGGTCATCCTCGGCAAGCTGCCGCTGTTCGTCGGCGCCGTCGTCGGCCTCGGCTGCGTCCTGCTGCTCCTGGCGTTCCGCAGCATCGGCATCCCGCTCAAGGCCGCCGCGATGAACATCGCCGCCGTCGCCTCCTCCTTCGGCGTCGTCACCGCGATGTTCCAGTGGGGCTGGGGCAGCGAACTGCTGGGCCTCGGGGCCGCGGGCCCGATCGAGCCGTTCCTGCCGGTCGTGATGGTCTCCGTGCTCTTCGGGCTCTCCATGGACTACCAGGTCTTCCTGGTCAGCCGGATGTACGAGGAGTGGCTCGCCACCCGCGACAACACCCGGGCCGTCCGCGTCGGCCTCGCCGAGACCAGCCGCGTCATCAACTCCGCCGCGGTCATCATGATCGCCGTCTTCCTGGCCTTCGTCCTCAGCGGTGACCGCGTCATCGCGATGTTCGGCATCGGACTGGCCTCCGCCGTCGCCCTGGACGCCTTCGTCCTGCGGACCCTGCTGGTCCCGGCCCTCATGCACATGCTGGGCGGCGCCAACTGGTGGCTGCCGAAGTGGCTGGACCGCAGGCTGCCGCGCATCAGCATCGAACCGTCCGAGGACAGCGCGGCGGTACCGGCGAGCCCGGTGGGCCCGATGGACCTCATCCCCGTCCCGGCGGCGGCCGAGTCCGCCAAGGTCCCCTCCCGAGCCCTCTGAGTCCGGTCGTAGGTCTGCCTAAGGCCCCACCGGGGCCGTAGATGAGGCAGTCGCCCGATGTGCGCGACCCCCCTGGGAGACGAAGCTTCTCGTGGGCCAAGAAATGGCCCGGCAGAACCGAGAAGCCCGTCATCACCAGGGGGAACCACCATGTTCGACACCAACCTCGCCCTCCACCACTTCCGCGCCGCCGACTTCGCCCGTGACGCAGCCGACCACCGGCTGGCCGACGAGGCCCGGCTCGCCGCCCGGACCGAGGGCACCCGCGGCCCCCGTCAGGGGCGCCGGGAAGCCGAGGGGCGGGTGAGGACCACCGGCACCTGGCGCCTCGCCCGTCGCCACGGCCGGACCCACGGCGCCACCGCCTGAGCACCGTGGCAGCGACCCTCGCCACGGTGACCACGCACCCGACGGCCGTGCCCGCTCTCGGACCTGTGGATATCCGTACCCCGTTGTCGGACGGCTGTGCGATGCTCGGCACCGTGCAGAACACCAACGTCAGCCCCGTGTTCGTCGGCCGTACCGACGAACTGGCCGCGCTCACCGACGCGCTCGCCCGTGCCGCCGAGGGCGAGCCGCAGGCGCTGCTCGTCGGCGGCGAGGCCGGCGTGGGCAAGTCCCGGCTCGTCGAGGAGTTCCTGACCGCCGCAGCGGCGGCCGGGGCGGTCACCGCGGTCGGCGGCTGTGTGGAGATCGGCGCGGACGGCCTGCCGTTCGCGCCCGTCTCCACCGCCCTGCGCGCCCTGCACCGCAAGCTCGGTGACGCCCTCGCCGTCGCCGCCGCCGGCCAGGAGGGCGAGCTGGCCCGGCTGCTGCCCGAGCTCGGCGAGACCACCCGCGAATCGCACGAGGAGGACGGCCGCGCCCGGCTGTTCGAGCTGACCGCCCGGCTGCTGGAGCGGCTCACCGCCGACCGCACGCTCGTGCTCGCCATCGAGGACCTGCACTGGGCCGACCGCTCCACCCGCGAACTCCTCGGCTATCTCTTCCGCTCGCTGCAGACCGCCCGGCTGGTCATCGTCGCCACCTACCGCTCCGACGACATCCACCGCCGCCACCCACTGCGCCCCTTCCTCGCCGAACTCGACCGCACGCGCAGCGTCCACCGCGTCGAGCTCTCCCGCTTCACCCGCGCCGAAGTGGGCGCCCAGCTCACCGGCATCAGCGGCGCCCGCCCCGACCGCGAGCTCCTCGACCGGGTCTTCGAGCGCTCCGACGGCAACGCCTTCTTCGTCGAGGAGATCGTCGCCTCGCTCTCCTGCGGCTGTTCCACCGGGCTCAGCGAGTCCCTCCGAGACCTGCTGCTGGTCCGGGTCGAGGCGCTGCCCGACGGAGTGCAGCGCGTGATCCGCATCGCCGCCGAGGGCGGCTCCACCGTCGAGTACGAGCTGCTGCGCGCCGTCACCGGCCTCGGCGAGGACGAGCTGATCGAAGCGCTGCGCACGGCCGTCGGCGCCAACATCCTGCTTCCCACCCCCGACGGCGACGGCTACCGTTTCCGGCACGCCCTGGTGCGCGAGGCCGTCGTGGACGACCTGCTGCCCGGCGAGCGCTCCCGGCTCAACCGCCGCTACGCCGAGGCGCTGGAGGCCGCCCCGGGGATCGTCCGGGCCGACGAACGCCCCGCCCGCCTGGCCAGCTACTGGTACCACGCCCACGACCCCGCCAAGGCGCTCCCCGCCGTACTCGACGCGTCGGTGCGGGCCCGCGGCCGCTACGCCTACGCCGAGCAACTACGGCTGCTGGAGCGCGCGCTCGAGCTGTGGGAGGACGTGCCGACCGAGGTCCGCAAGCGCCAGCGCCCCGTCGACGACGCGGGCGTCTACCCGGCGTGCGGGTGCAGCGACGAGGCCCTGCGCCGGCTGGACCTGCTGGCCGAGACCGTCGTCGCCGCGCAGATGGCGGGCGACCGGGAGCGGGCGCTGGCGATCATCAAGAGCGGGCTGCGTCTGCTCGACGAGCACAAGGACCCGCTGCGGGCCGCCTGGTTCCGGACCCAGCGCGGCAGGATGCTGGGAGCCCTCGGCCGGGGCGACGCCCGGGTGGAGTTCGCACACGCGCAGGAGCTGGTGCGCGGGCTCCCGCCGTCCGCCGTGCACGCCGAGGTGCTGACGCAGGTCGCCGCCTGGGAGGCCACCCACACCCCGGGACCGGGGAGCTACGGCATCGCCGAACGGGCCGTCGAGCTGTCCCGTCTCGTCGGCGCCGAGAGCATCGAGCTCAACGCCCGGCTCACCCTGGCCGGCCTGAAGATCGACGCCGGGGACGCGGAGGGCGGCATCGCCGAGATGCGCGCGGTCTGCGGGCGCGTCGTCGAGCTGGGCAACGTCCATGTGCTCGGCCGGTGCTACATCAACCTGTCCTCCGCCCTGGAGGGTGTCGGCCGGTCGGCGGAAGCCGTCGAGGTGGCGGCCGAGGGCGCCCGGGAACTGCGCCGCTTCGGCCTGCCCGACGCCCGTTCCTGGGTGTTCGGGAACGCATCGGAGTCGCTGTTCTCGCTCGCCCGCTGGGAGGAGTCGGAGGAGGCCGCCCGCGAGTGCCTGCGTATCGCCCAGAGCCGCAAGTCGCGCGGCATCGCCGCCAGCCGCTTCACCCGGCTGGCACTGGTCCGTGGCGACTGGGAGTCGGCCGAGCGCGAACTGGCCGCCGCCCGTGAGCACTACGACGCCCACCAGCCCGAACCGCAGCACACCATCCCCCTCGCCCGCTTCACCGTCGAGCTCGCCGCCGTCCGGGGCAGGATCGCCGAGGGCCGCGCGGCCCTGGAGGGCGTGCTGGAGCAGGGGGTGAACCCGGCCGTCCAGCGCTACGTCTGGCCGCTCCTGGTCGCCGCCGCCACCGCCGAGGCCGACGCCCGCGGGCTGCCCGCCGCCGAGCCCGGCCGGGCCGCTGTGCTCGCCCGGATCCGGGCCGGGGCCAAGGAGCTGGCCCGGGCCGTGCCCGTCTGGGACGCGTACGGGATCTTCCTGGAGGCCGAACTCCAGCGGGCCGAGGACGGTCGGCAGGACGCGGACCGCTGGGCCGAGGTGGTGGCCGCCTTCGAGGCCACGGGCCGCCCCTATGAGCTGGCCCGGGTCCGCTACCGCTGGGCCGAGGCCCTGCTCGCCACCGACGGATCCGCCGCGGGGGCCGCCGCGAAGCCACTGCGACAGGCCTACGGGACGGCGGAGCGGATCGGCGCCCGGCCCCTGCGCGAGGCGACAGAGCTGCTGGCCCGCCGCGCCCGGCTGCCGCTCACCGCGGCCACCGCGGTGCCACCGGCCGCCGAGGAGCCCGCGCCCGCCGAGTCGCTCGGCCTCACCCCGCGCGAGCGGGACGTCCTCCGGCTGGTCGCCCTCGGGCACAGCAACCGCCGGATAGCCGAGGAGCTGTTCATCTCACCGAAGACGGCGAGCGTGCACGTGTCCAACATCCTCGCCAAGCTGGGCGTTTCGGGCCGTGGCGAGGCGGCGGCCCTGGCCCACCGGTTCCGGCTGTTCAGCCCTGCCGAGGCCGGATGACCACCTGACCGGACTCGAGATCGATCGGGCCCTTGCCCGGGTCGGCGTCGCCGACGTCGTCGCGAACCAGCTCCAGCCGGTTCTGCTCCTCTTCCTCGTGCTTGCGCCCGGGTGCGAACAGTTCTTCGAAAACGTTGAACACGTCAACCCCCATCGCTCAACTGTCCCCCTCAGTGTAGGCAGACGGTGCGTGCGTCCCTCGGGGCGCGAACCCGGCGGCGACCGGGGCCGTCAGCGCACCTTCAGCCGCAGCAGACGATCGTCCTGGTCACCGGGGGTGCCGCGGCCGTCGGTGTTGCTCGTCGTGAGCCACAGCCCGCCGTCGTCCGCCGCGACGACCGTCCGCAGCCGCCCGTACTCACCCGGCAGGAACGGCTGTGGATCGGCGACCGGCCTGGCGCCCGCCAGCGGGACGCGCCACAGCCGCTCGCCGCGCAGGCCGGCGAGCCACAGCGAGCCCTGCGCGTAGGCGAGGCCGCTGGGGGAGGCGTCGGCGGTCTTCCACTGTGCGACCGGGTCCACATAGCCGCTCCTGCCACCCTTGCCCTCGACGAGCGGCCAGCCGTAGTTCTTGCCCGGCTCGACGAGATTCAGCTCGTCCCAGGTGTCCTGGCCGAACTCCGCCGCCCACAGCCGCTTGTCCGCGTCCCACGCCAGGCCCTGCACATTGCGGTGCCCCAAGGAGTAGACGACCGAGTCGGGCCACGGATTGCCCGGTGCGGGCCTGCCGTCCGGGGTCATCCGCAGGATCTTCCCGCCGAGCGACTCGCGGTCCTGGGACAGGCCGCGCCGCCCGCTCTCGCCCGTACCGGCGTAGAGCATCTTGTCGGGGCCGAAGGCGATCCGGCCGCCGTTGTGGACGGTGCCCTTGGGGATGCCCCGGAAGACCGTGTTCGGCGCGCCGAGCCGGCGTCCCGCGGGCTTCCGCTCGTCGTAGAGCATGCTCGCGACGCGATTGTCGGACTCGGTGGTGAAGTAGGCGTACACCTGGTGATCGGTGTCGAAGTCGGCGCTGACGGCGAGGCCCAGCAGCCCGCCCTCGCCGCCCGGCGAGACGCCGGGCACCGAGCCCAGCTCGGTCTGCTTGCCGTCCTTCACCGCGACCCGGAAGATCTTCGCCGTATCGCGCGAGGCCACCAGCAGATCCCCGTCGGGCAGCGTGGCCACGCCCCACGGGGAGCCGAGCTTCGTGGTGAGGGTACGGACGACCTCGACCGAGCCCTTGGCCGGGGCGGGGGAGGCGGTGGTGGGGGAGCCCGAAGGTCCGCCCGCGCCGGGGGACTTGGCCGCGGACGGCGTCCGGTCGCCCGAGGTGGTGACGCCGTCGGGGAGTTCACCCGTGGAGCAGCCCGTGACGATCAGCAGCGCGGCGGCGGCCAGCGCGGCGGTGACGGCGGTACGTCGCACGGTTCGTTCCTCTCACGGGGACGGCCCGCCGGAGCGCGGCGCTCTCCTGTACTGCGTTCCTTATACACCGCACGGCCGCCGACCGCGCCGCATCACGGGCACCGCGCCGTCGTGCCGGTGATGCCGGGGCCGCCCGGTCAGTACCAGGAGCCCAGTGCCCTCGGCAACGCCGCCAGCTCCGCGAAGTCCTCCCCGGTCAGCCGCAGTTCGGCCGCCGCGGCGTTGTGCACCGCCCACCGCGCCTTCTTCGTGCCCGGCACGGGCACCACGTGCCGCCCCTGCGCCAGCACCCACGCCAGCGCGACCTGCGCGGCGGACGCGTCGTGGCGGTGCGCGACCCGGCGCAGCCCCGCGACGATCGGCTGATTGGCGGCCATCATCTCCGCCGTGAAGCGCGGATGGCGGGCCCGGATGTCCTCGGGCTCGAAGCCCTGGCCCGGCGTGAGCGTGCCACTGAGGAAACCATTCCCCAGCGGCATCGCGGCCAGCACCCCGACCCCTCGCGACGCGCACCACGGGACCAGCGCGTCCAGCGCCTCCCGTGACCACACCGACAGCTCCGCCTGCACACAGCTCACCGGGAAGACCTGCTGCACCCGCTCCAGCTGCCGGACCGTCGCGTCGTAGAGCCCCGCCCGGGAGCGGCGCCGGGTGCGCGCCCCGATCGCGCACCACCCCAGCGCGCGGACCTTGCCGGCGGAGACCAGCTCCGCCATCGCGCCCCAGGTCTCCTCGACCGGCACCTCGGGGTCGGGGCGGTGGAGCTGGTAGAGGTCGATGACATCGGTCTGGAGGCGGCGCAGCGAGGCGTCGCACGCCCGCTTCACATAGCCGGGGCGGCCGTTGGCGACGATGTGCTGCTCGCCCACCAGCAGCCCGCACTTGGTCGACACGAACGCCTCCGAGCGCCGCTCCCGCAACACCCGCCCCACGAGCAGCTCATTGGTGAAGGGCCCGTACATATCGGCGGTGTCCAGCAGGCTCACTCCGGCGTCGAGCGCCGCGTGCACCGTGCGCAGGGCCCCCTCGCCGCTCTGCTGGGAGGCGGTGTACGCCCAGTGCATGGGCATGCACCCGAGGCCGATCGCGCCCACCTCGAGAGCCGTCGCACCGATTGTCCTGCGCTCCACCCGCCGTGCCCTCCCGTTCCTCGCCCCCAAACTAACCTCTGCGCTCCGGCCCGGTTCGCATAGCCTCCTGGCATGAGTGCAGATCACAGCGGTTCCGGGCGCCCACTGGCATGGCTGCCCCTCCACCCCGAGGAGATCGACGGGCTGCCCGCCGAACTCGACTACGCCTACTGGGCGGGGGTCTCGGACTTCCCCACCGACCCCGCCCGGTGCGTTTTCTACGGCGTCCCCTATCTGGCGCCCCCCGAGGTCTCCGCCCGCCCCCTGGCGCACATGCCGCGGCTCCGGGTCGTGCAGACCCTGACCGCCGGCGTGGACGACATCCTGCCCGCCGTGCCGCGGATGCCGTCGGGCACCCTGCTCTGCAACGCGCGCGGGCTGCACGACGCGAGCACCGCCGAGCTGGCCCTCGCGCTGACCCTCGCCGCCCTGCGGGACATCCCCGGCTTCGTACGCGCCCAGGACGCGGGGCAGTGGCGGCAGGGCTTCCGCCCGGCGCTCGCCGACAGCTCCGTACTCATCGTGGGTTACGGCTCGATCGGCAGTGCGATCGAGGACCGGCTCGCGCCCTTTGAGTGCGCGCGGGTGGCGCGCGTCGCGCGCTCCGCGCGTAACACCGCGCGCGGTCCGGTGCATCCGGTCGCCTCCCTGCCCGAGTTGCTTCCCGACGCCGACGTGGTGATTCTCGCGACGCCGCTCACCGAGGAGACCCGGGGGCTCGTCAACGCGGGGTTCCTCGGCCGGATGAAGGACGGGGCCCTTCTGGTGAACGTCGCGCGCGGGGCCGTCGTGGACACCAAGGCGCTCCTCGCCGAGTTGGAGAGCGGCCGGCTGCGGGCCGCGCTGGACGTGACCGACCCCGAGCCGCTGCCCCCGGGGCACCCGCTGTGGACCGCTCCGGGGACCCTCATCACCCCCCATGTGGGTGGTCCTTCGTCGGCGTTCCTGCCCCGCGCCAAGGCCCTGCTCCGCGATCAACTGGCCAGATTTGTACTGGACGAGCCTCTGCGAAATGTCGTAGTCAGCGCCGCGTAGCGGCACGTAGAGGTACCGTTTGACTGCACTGCGTATCCATAAACCCATGCCTGGTTACGCTGTGTATATGAGCTATGTCCCTGAGTGACGAGTCTGGTGTATCGTCCCGACCGGGGGCTGCGCCGCGCACCGTACGGCCGCAGCGAGGGACCGCGACTCGAGGGGGGCGACGGGCGATGCACGGCCAATGGACGATCTACCCGACGCGGCTCATGCGCCGATCACGACTCCGCCGCGCCGCGACCCCGGATCCACGGCTCCTTGCGAGCCCCCGGCCCGGGACGGCGGCGCGGTGAGCGCCCCCGGAGCGACGCTGCCCCGCCAGCCGGCCCCCGCCGGCTCCGGGCTGTGGTCCCAGCTCCTGCTGGCCCTGGTCTGCGGCGGCTACGCCACGGGCGCCGCCCTCGGCTGGGGCTCGCCCGAGCTGGCCCGCGTCATGGGCGACTTCGGGCTCAGCGCCGCCGCCGTCGTCGCCGCGATCTCCTGCTCCTGGTACAGCCGCACGCGCAACACCCGCTTCCGCCCCGCCTGGCTGCTCTTCGCGGCCTCGTCCGCGATGGCCGGCTTCGGCAACGCCGTCTGGGGCTGGTACGAGGTGATCCTGCGCCAGCCGGTGCCCACCCCGTCCCCCGCCGACTTCTGCTTCCTGCTCTTCGCGCCGCCCGCCATCATCGGCCTGCTGGTCCTCGCCCGCCGTCCGGTCACCCGGGCCGGCTGGGTCTGCCTCGCGCTCGACGCCTGGCTGATCGGCGGCTCCCTGCTCACGCTCTCCTGGAGCCTGGCGCTCGCGCACACCGCGCACTTCGAGGGCGAGACCGTGGCGCACACCGCGCTCTCGCTGGCCTATCCGCTGCTCGACATCGTGCTGGTCTCGATGGTGCTGGCGCTGCACTTCCGCCGCTCCTCCGCCAACCGCTCCGCGATCAACACCGCCATCGCGGCCCTCGCCCTGACCGTCCTGTGCGACGCCCTGTTCACCTCGCCGCTGCTGAAGGTGAACTACCGCTCCGGCCAGATCCTCGACGCGGGCTGGTTCGCGGGCTACATGCTGATGGCGTACGCGCCCTGGGTGGCCCGCGAGAAGGGCGACGACACCGCGAGCCAGGCGGGCCAGGCCGGCCAGGCGGGGCACACGGGCCAGCACCCCAGCCGGCCCATCGCCGGCTCGCTCGCCGCCCTCACCCCGTATCTCGCCGCCGCCGTCTGCACCTTGGGCATCCTGTACAACGTCCTCGACGGCCACCAGGTCGACCGCGTCGTGCTCTTCACCGGCTGTACGGTCGTCCTGGCCCTGGTCATCCGGCAGGGCATCATGCTGCTGGACAACATCTCCCTCACCCAGGAGCTGGCGCAGAAGGAGAACCACTTCCGCTCCCTGGTCCAGGGCTCCAGCGACGTCATCATGATCGCCGCCCCCACCGGGATACTGCGCTACGTCAGCCCCGCCGCCGCCGGGGTCTACGGCCGCGACGCCGAGGAGCTGGTCGGCTCCGAGCTGGCCTCCCTCATCCACCCCGAGGACCTGGGCCGGGTCGTCCACGAGGTGCGCCGCTTCCTCGCCGCGCCACCCGCCGAGGAGCCCACCACCCGCATCGAGTGCCGCTTCCGCTCCGGCAGCGGCGACTGGCTCAATGTGGAGTCCACCGTCAACCGCCACCACGGCGGCCTCATCTTCAACAGCCGGGACGTGACCGAGCGGGTCCGCCTCCAGGCCCAGTTGCAGCACACGGCCGAGCACGACCCGCTCACCGACCTGCCCAACCGCGCCCTGTTCACCCGGCGCGTCCAGCAGGCCCTCGCCGGCCGCAGAGCGACCGACGCGGGCACCGCCGTGCTCTTCATCGACCTCGACGGCTTCAAGGCGGTCAACGACACCGTCGGCCACCAGGCGGGCGACGAGTTGCTCGTCCAGGCGGCCCGCCGGCTCCAGGAGTCGGTACGGGCCGGGGACAGCACCGCCCGGTTCGGGGGCGACGAGTTCGCCGCGCTGATCATCGGCGACGGCACCCGCGACCCCGCCGCGCGCGAGTACCGCATCCATGAGATCGCCGACCGGCTGCGGCTCACCCTCTCCCAGCCCTACAAGGTGGAGGGCGGCCAGGAGGTCCGCGTCGCCGCCAGCATCGGCGTCGCCTTCGCCGAGCCCGGCATCACCCCCGGCGGACTGATGCGCAACGCCGACCTCGCGATGTACCGCGCGAAGCAGGCCGGAAAGGGCCGCGTCGAGCTGTACGCACCGCAGATGCAGGCCGATGTCGTACGCCGCGCCGAGCTGGCCACCCGGCTGCGCACCGCCCTGCACGACGGCGAGTTCGCGCTGCTGCACCAGCCCGTGGTGGAGCTGTCGACCGGCCGGATCACCGCGGTCGCCGCACAGCCCCGCTGGCGCTCCACCCAGGGCATCCTCTTCACCCCGGCCGAGTTCCTCCGGGTGGCCGAGATGGAGCGGGCCGACGAGAGCGCGCGCACCGCCGAGCTCGGCCGCTGGACGCTGGAGAAGGCGCTCGAGCACGCCGCGCAGCGCCGTCTCGCGGGCTACGGCGTGCCCGTCTACGTCCGCCTCTCCGGCGCCCGGCTGCTGGACAAGTCGCAGCCCCCGAAGAATCTCGAGGCGCTTCTCATCCGGCACGCCCTGCCCACCGGCGCGCTCACCCTGGAGCTGTCCGGCAGCGATCCGCGGATCCCGCTGGACGAGCTGGAGCGACGGCTGGTCGCCCTGCGCCGCTTCGGTGTGCGCATCGCCCTGGACGGCTTCGGCAGCGGATACGCCGCGATCAGCGCGCTGCGCAGGCTGCCGATCGATGTGCTCAAGATCGACCGGGGCCTGGTCGAAGGAGTCATCGAGTCCCCCCGGCTGCACAAGATCACCGCAGGGCTGCTGAAGATCGCGGACGATCTCGGGATGCAGTCCGTCGCCGAGGGCGTGGACGTGCCCGAGCAGGCGCACGCCCTGCGCACCATGGGCTGCACCCACGCGCTGGGCGCCGCCTTCGCCGGCCCCGTCGACGAGCACCGGCTGCGCCATGCCCTCGACCGGGGCGCGTACGCGGTACCGGCCGCCGAATCCGTTCCGGTGGAAGACGCGGAACAGGTGCTCGTCGGGGGTTCGCTGCCCGTACGATCCGGAACGGCGGGCGGCGCGGGCTCGCTCGCGCATGCTCCATTGCGCTCAAATAATGAGACGCCCGTCCCACCCACTTGACACCTCGTGGGCGGCGGGGGGAGGGTCAGTGCCATGCGCACCCGAATTCTCGTACTTGGAAAGCGCGTCGGCTGAAGCAGGCCATCATCTCGATCCCTGCTGACCACACCGACGCGCTCCCCTCGCTTGCCTCACGGCACGAGGGGTTTTTTGTTGCACCGGAACCTCGCAGACCCCCACAAATCACCGTCGTATTTCCATCGAATCCGTCGAAATCGCCGAATCCTTCGAGAAGAGAAGTCGATGACCGAGCAGGCCACCGGGGCCCATCATCCGCAGCCGCGGGCCCGTAGCGGCGGGGCGCAGCAGCAGCCCGCCACCGTCGAGCACGTCACGGGTGCGCAGTCCCTCATCCGCGCGCTGGAGGAGGTCGGGGCCGACACCGTGTTCGGCATCCCGGGCGGTGCGATCCTCCCCGCGTACGACCCGATGATGGACTCCTCGAAGGTCCGCCACGTCCTGGTGCGCCACGAGCAGGGGGCGGGTCACGCGGCCACCGGATACGCGCAGGCCACCGGCAAGGTCGGGGTGTGCATGGCCACTTCGGGCCCCGGCGCGACGAATCTCGTCACCCCGATCGCCGACGCCCACATGGACTCCGTCCCGCTGGTCGCCATCACCGGTCAGGTCGCCTCCAAGTCGATCGGTACGGACGCCTTCCAGGAGGCGGACATCTGCGGCATCACCATGCCGATCACCAAGCACAACTGGCTGGTCACCGACCCGGCGGAGATCCCCCGCACCATCGCCGAGGCGTTCCACGTCGCCTCCACCGGCCGGCCCGGCCCGGTGCTCGTCGACATCGCCAAGGACGCCCTCCAGGCCCAGACCACCTTCGTCTGGCCGCCGCACACCGACCTGCCCGGCTACCGCCCGGTCACCAAGCCGCACGCCAAGCAGATCCGTGAGGCCGCCAAGCTGATCACGCAGGCCAGGCGGCCGGTGCTCTACGTCGGCGGCGGGGTGATGAAGGCCCGTGCCACGGCCGAGCTGAAGGTCCTCGCCGAGCTGACCGGCGCCCCCGTCACCACCACCCTGATGGCGCTGGGCTCCTTCCCCGACAGCCACCCGCTGCACGTCGGCATGCCGGGCATGCACGGCGCGGTCGCCGCCGTCACCGCCCTGCAGAAGGCGGACCTGATCGTCGCCCTCGGCGCGCGGTTCGACGACCGCGTCACCGGCAAGCTCGACTCCTTCGCCCCCTACGCCAAGATCGTCCACGCGGACATCGACCCCGCCGAGATCGGCAAGAACCGCGCCGCCGACGTCCCCATCGTCGGTGACGCCCGCGAGGTCATCGCGGATCTGATCGTCGCGCTCCAGGCGGAGCACGCCGCCGGTCACAAGGGTGACTACGACGCCTGGTGGACCGACCTCAACCGCTGGCGCGACACCTACCCGCTCGGCTACGACCAGCCCGAGGACGGCAGCCTCTCCCCGCAGCAGGTCATCCAGCGCATCGGTCAACTCGCCCCGGAGGGCACCATCTACGCGGCCGGCGTCGGCCAGCACCAGATGTGGGCCTCGCACTTCATCGACTACGAGCAGCCCGCCACCTGGCTGAACTCCGGCGGCGCCGGGACGATGGGGTACGCGGTCCCGGCCGCCATGGGCGCCAAGGCCGGTGTGCCCGACCGCACGGTGTGGGCCATCGACGGCGACGGCTGCTTCCAGATGACCAACCAAGAACTGGTCACCTGCGCGCTGAACAACATCCCGATCAAGGTCGCGATCATCAACAACGGTGCGCTCGGGATGGTCCGCCAGTGGCAGACCCTCTTCTACAACCAGCGTTACTCCAACACCGTGCTGCACTCCGGCCCCGGGCACGACGGCAAGGAGGCCGCCGCCGGCACCCGGGTCCCGGACTTCGTCAAGCTGTCGGAGGCCATGGGCTGCGTGGGACTGCGCTGCGAGGACCCGGCCCAGCTCGACGCCGTCATCGAGCAGGCCAACGCCATCAACGACCGCCCCGTGGTGGTGGACTTCATCGTCCACCAGGACGCCATGGTCTGGCCGATGGTCGCCGCCGGCACCTCCAACGACGAGATCCTCGCGGCACGCGGCGTCCGCCCGGACTTCGGCGACAACGAAGACGACTGAGGACCGTGAGGACTCCAGAGATGACGAGGACGACGAGGAAGATCTGAGATGACCAAGCACACGCTCTCCGTCCTGGTGGAGAACACCCCCGGCATCCTCACCCGGATCGCCGCGCTGTTCGCCCGCCGCGGCTTCAATATCGACTCGCTCGCCGTCGGGGTCACCGAGCACCCCGACATCTCCCGCATCACCATCGTCGTCAACGTCGAGACGCTGCCGCTGGAGCAGGTCACCAAGCAGCTCAACAAGCTCGTCAACGTGCTGAAGATCGTCGAGCTGGAGGACAGCGCCGCGATCCAGCGCGAACTCGTGCTGGTGAAGGTCCGCGCCGACAACGAGACCCGCTCCCAGATCGTCGAGATCGTCCAGCTCTTCCGCGCCAAGACCGTCGACGTCTCCCCGGAGGCCGTGACCATCGAGGCCACCGGCGGCAGCGACAAGCTCGGCGCGATGCTCAAGATGCTGGAGCCCTTCGGCATCAAGGAGCTGGTGCAGTCCGGGACGATCGCCATAGGGCGTGGCGCCCGGTCCATCACGGACCGCAGCCTGCGCGCCCTGGACCGCTCGGCCTGACGAACACCCCCGGCGCGCGGCGTCCTCCCGGGGACGCCGCCCGTCCGTCCCGGCCCCCCGATGCGGGGCGCGCCCGGATACCGAGACCCGAACACCTTCCCGCACCCGCCCGTCATACGGTGGGACGTACAACCGGAAATCAAGGAGATACCCCAGTGGCTGCCGAGCTGTTCTACGACAACGACGCCGACCTGTCCATCATCCAGGGCCGTAAGGTCGCGGTGATCGGATACGGCAGTCAGGGCCACGCCCACGCGCTGTCGCTGCGCGACTCGGGCGTGGACGTCCGCGTCGGTCTGCACGAGGGCTCCAAGTCCAAGGCGAAGGCCGAGGAGCAGGGCCTGCGGGTCGTCACCCCGGCCGAGGCGGCGGCCGAGGCCGACGTCATCATGATCCTCGTTCCGGACCCGATCCAGGGCAAGGTCTACGAGGAGTCCATCAAGGAGCACCTCAAGGACGGCGACGCGCTGTTCTTCGGCCACGGTCTGAACATCCGCTTCGGCTTCATCAAGCCCCCGGCCGGCGTCGACGTCTGCATGGTCGCCCCCAAGGGCCCCGGCCACCTGGTGCGCCGTCAGTACGAGGAGGGCCGCGGCGTTCCGTGCATCGCGGCCGTCGAGCAGGACGCCACGGGAGGCGGCTTCGCCCTGGCGCTCTCCTACGCCAAGGCCATCGGCGGCACCCGCGCCGGCGTCATCAAGACCACCTTCACCGAGGAGACCGAGACCGACCTGTTCGGTGAGCAGGCCGTGCTCTGCGGCGGCGCCTCCGCGCTGGTCAAGGCGGGCTTCGAGACCCTGGTCGAGGCGGGTTACCAGCCGGAGATCGCGTACTTCGAGTGCCTCCACGAGCTCAAGCTGATCGTGGACCTGATGTACGAGGGCGGCCTGGAGAAGATGCGCTGGTCGGTCTCCGAGACCGCCGAGTGGGGCGACTACGTCACCGGCCCGCGGATCATCACGGACCAGACCAAGGCCGAGATGAAGAAGGTCCTCGGCGAGATCCAGGACGGCACCTTCGCCAACAACTGGATGAAGGAGTACAACGACGGTCTGCCGAAGTACAACGAGTACAAGAAGGCCGACGAGGACCACCTGCTGGAGACCACCGGCAAGAAGCTGCGCAAGCTGATGAGCTGGGTGGACGACAAGGAGTAGTCCTCCGGCACGGTCCTGGGGGTGCCGGGGGCTTCGCCCGCCGAGCCCCCCTTCGCCCTCGATCGCCGGGCAGGCTTGACATCAGCCTGTCCGGCGATCGAAGGCGACACGAAGTCGACACCGGCGGGTGACACCTTTTCCCGTCCGCCCGGGGCCGGGCCGAGGTCCCCGATACACTGCGGAGCACAAACGCGTCAGGCTCACAGCGTCGTGCGTCTTCCACGCGGCTGCCCCCTTCACCGCCTTCGGCCGTAGGGACGGCCGTCCCGCAAAGGACTAGTGAGGACCACGTGAGCACTGCTTCGTCCCGTAAACCCGTCGTACTCATCGCCGAAGAGCTGTCGCCCGCCACCGTCGACGCCCTCGGACCGGACTTCGAGATCCGGCACTGCAACGGCGCGGACCGCGCCGAGCTGCTGCCCGCCGTCGCCGACGTGGACGCCATCCTCGTACGCTCCGCCACCAAGATCGACGCGGAGGCCATCGCGGCCGCGAAGAAGCTGCGCGTCGTCGCCCGCGCCGGAGTCGGCCTGGACAATGTCGACGTCTCCGCCGCCACCAAGGCCGGCGTGATGGTCGTCAACGCCCCGACGTCCAACATCGTCACCGCCGCCGAGCTGGCCTGTGGTCTGCTCATCGCCACCGCCCGCAACATCCCGCAGGCCAACACCGCGCTCAAGAACGGCGAGTGGAAGCGCTCGAAGTACACCGGTGTCGAGCTGTCGGAGAAGGTCCTCGGCGTCGTCGGCCTCGGCCGGATCGGTGTCCTGGTCGCGCAGCGCATGTCCGCGTTCGGCATGAAGGTCGTCGCCTACGACCCGTACGTCCAGCCGGCGCGCGCCGCGCAGATGGGGGTGAAGCTCCTCACCCTCGACGAGCTGCTGGAGGTCGCGGACTTCATCACCGTGCACCTGCCGAAGACCCCCGAGACCCTCGGGCTGATCGGTGATGACGCGCTGCACAAGGTCAAGCCCTCGGTCCGCATCGTCAACGCCGCCCGCGGCGGGATCGTGGACGAGGCCGCGCTGGCGACGGCCCTGAAGGAGGGCCGGGTCGCGGCCGCGGGCCTGGACGTCTACACCACCGAGCCGTGCACCGACTCCCCGCTCTTCGAGTTCGACAACGTGGTCGCCACCCCGCACCTCGGCGCCTCCACGGGCGAGGCGCAGGAGAAGGCGGGCATCGCGGTCGCGCGGTCCGTGCGGCTCGCGCTGGCGGGCGAGCTCGTGCCGGACGCGGTCAACGTCCAGGGCGGGGTCATCGCCGAAGACGTCAAGCCCGCGCTGCCGCTGGCCGAGAAGCTGGGCCGGATCTTCACCGCCCTCGCGGGCGAGGTCGCGGTCCGGCTCGACGTCGAGGTCTACGGCGAGATCACCCAGCACGATGTGAAGGTGCTCGAACTGAGCGCGCTCAAGGGTGTGTTCGAGGATGTCGTCGACGAGACGGTGAGCTACGTCAACGCCCCGCTGTTCGCGCAGGAGCGCGGCGTCGAGGTCCGGCTGACCACCAGCTCCGAGTCGCCCGACCACCGCAACGTGGTCACCGTGCGCGGCACCCTCTCGGGCGGCGGCGAGGTGTCCATCTCCGGCACGCTGGCCGGCCCGAAGCACCTCCAGAAGATCGTCGCCGTCGGTGAGCACGATGTGGACCTCGGCCTCGCCGACCACATGGCCTTCCTCCGCTACGGCGACCGCCCCGGTGTCGTCGGCACGGTCGGCCGCATCCTGGGCGAGGCGGGCATCAACATCGCCGGCATGCAGGTCTCCCGCGCCACGGAGGGCGGCGAGGCGCTGGTCGCCCTCACGGTCGACGAGTCGATCCCGGCACCGGTGCTCGCGGAGATCGCCGAGGAGATCGGCGCCGCGTCCGCCCGTGCGGTCAATCTGACCGACTGACGGCCGTCGTACGCCGGTTCGACGAGGTCGAGCCGGCGGTGCTCATGGCGGAGCGGCGCCCCGGTCCTGGTGGACGAAGGGCGCCGCTCGGCTCTGGGATGGCCTGCTCAGCGGCGGGTCAGGACCGCCTCGGGGGCGGTTTCCGCAGGGGGGTGCTCCGGCGTTGTCGTCACCCCGCGCAGCGCGGCCACCGCGCCGACGGCGGCGAGGGCCAGCACGGCGGCTCCGCCGAGGGCGGCGAGGTTCATGCCGTGGGTGAAGGCGTCGCGGGCGACGGCCAGCACCGTCTCGCCCGCCCGGCCCGGCAGCCCGGCCGCCACGCCCGCCGCCCCGCCGAGTGTCTCGCGGGCCGCTTCCAGGGCCCCGTGCGGCAGGTCCGCGGGCAGCGAGTCGGTCACGTCACGGCGGTAGACGGCGACGCCGACGCTGCCGAAGACCGCCATGCCGAGCGCGCCGCCGAACTCCTGCCCCGTCTCCAGCAGTGACGCCGCCGTACCGGCCTTCTCCGGCGGGGCGGTGGACAGGGCCATGTCGGAGACCAGGGCCATGACCGTCACGATGCCGCAGCCGATGACGCCGGCTCCGATCAATGTGGTCCACAGCGAGTCGGTGCCGGCCCGGGTCAGGACGGCGTAGCCCAGGGCGGCGACGACGAATCCGGCGGCGATGACGTACGCCTTGTCGACCTTCTGTGCGATCGCCGTCGACAGGGGCGCGGCGACACCGACCGCGAGGGACGGGACGACGCTCCACAGCGCGGCCTCCATCGGGCCCTTGCCGAGCACGGACTGCAGATACTGGGTGGTGAAGTAGACCGAGCCCATCATCCCGAACGCCGCGAGGGTGTTGAGCGCGATGCCCGCCCCGAAGGCACGGTGGCGGAACAGCTCCCGGCTGATCATCGCGGACGACAGGGTGCGCTGGCGGCGTACGAAGATCCAGCCCACGAGCAGGCCCGCGGCGACGCACAGGGCCCTCGCCGCGCTGAACCCCTCGGCGGCGATCTCCTTGAGCCCGTAGGTCACCGGAAGCACGGCGGCCATCGACAGCGGAACGCTCAGCAGATCGAACCGGCCCGGCTTCGGGTCCTTGTACTCCGGCACCAGGAACGGGACGAGCACCAGCAGCAGCACCATCGCGGGGACGTTGATCAGGAAGACCGAGCCCCACCAGTAGTGCTCCAGCATCACCCCGCCCAGCACCGACCCGAGCGCGATCCCGCCCGCCATGGCGCCGGACCAGATGCCGATGGCCTTGGTGCGCTGGGTGTCGTCGTGAAACAAGTTGCGCACCAGCGCCATCGTGCTCGGCATCAGGGTCGCGCCGCCGATGCCGAGCACGGCCCGCGCCGCGATCAGCATCTCCGCGCTCTGGGCGTACGCGGCCGCCACCGAGGCCACCCCGAAGGCCGCCGCCCCGAACATCAGCAGCTTGCGCCGGCCGATCCGGTCGCCGAGCGACCCCATCGTGATCAGCAGCCCGGCGAGGGCGAAGGCGTAGACATCGAAGATCCACAGCTGCTGGGTGGCGGAGGCGTCGAGCGACTCGCTGATGGAGGGGACGGCGAAGAACAGGACGGAGGCGTCCATCGAGACCAGGAGGAGGGGCAGCAGGAGGACGACGAAAGCCGTCCATTCCCGCCGCCCGGCGCGTGCGCTGGGGTTCGTCATGGCCACGAATATACGGCTGTCTTAAACGATTGTCTATGACGCTTGTATAAGACGTCTGTCTGGTACGGGTGTATGGGCGGCGCTAGGGTTCCCACATGGGACATCGCGAAGATCTGCTCGAAGGCGCGAAGCGCTGCCTGCTCGAAAAGGGCTGGGTGCGCACCACCGCGCGCGACATCGTGGCCGCCTCCGGCGCCAACCTCGCCTCCATCGGCTACCACTACGGCTCGAAGGAGGCGCTGATGACGACAGCGTTCTTCCAGCTGGTCGAGGAGTGGGGCGACGGGGCCACGCGCAGGCTCGCGGCGGGGCGGGACCGGGAAGCGGGCCGGGAGCGGCAGCTCGCGCAGGTCATGGACGCGATGTTCGGGGAGTTCGAGCGGGACCGGCAGTTCTGGTTGGTCCAGATGGAGGTCATCGGGCAGTTGGACCGCAACCCCGACCTGAAGAAGCGCTTCGCCGAGGTCCTGCCCAGCGGACGCGAGGGCATGCTGGCGATCTTCGAGGGCGTCGACGACGTCGATGTGCCCGCCGAGGCCACGCGGACCGCAGGAGCCTTCGTCCACGCGCTCTTCATCGGTATGTGGGTGCAGTGGCTGATGAACCCGGAGGCCGTGCCGACGGGGCGTGAGCTGGTGGAGGGCATGCGCAGGGTCCTGACCGGCGCGGCCCTGAGCGGCGAGCCGCTGCCGGACGCCTGACGGGTGCGGGTGCGCGGGGGACTTGTTGGCGGTTGAACGGAAATATGGCCCGAACCGCACGTAGTCCGGCAACCTGCCGCCCCGCCCTGGGTAAGGCACGGGAAGGACGTCAGTCCCGAACTGGGAGGTTGACCGTGACCCGGAGCCGCACCAGCAGCGACGTCGTTGTCGACGACGGCACCACCGAAGCCGACAGCCGCGCGGAGAAGAGCGCCACCGCCCCCGTTTTCCCTCATGAACGCACCTGTCCCTACCAGCCCCCCGCCGGCCATGAAGCCCTCGTCGCGGACGGCCCCCTCTCACGCGTGACGTTGTACGACGGCCGTGAGGTATGGCTGGTGACCGGGCACGCCGAGGGGCGGGCCCTGCTCACCGACCAGAGGCTCTCCTCGGACCGGCAGAATCCGGCCTTTCCGGTCTTCGCCCCCCGGGCCGAGGGGCAGGGTGAGGCCTCCTTCCCGCTCATCGGCTACGACGACCCCGAGCACGCCCGGCAACGGCGCATGCTGATCCCCAGCTTCGGGCTCAAGCGGATCGCCGCCATGCGCCCGCAGATCCAGCGGATCGCGGACGAGCTCATCGACGCGATGCTCGCCGGCGGCACGGAGGCCGAGCTCGTCTCCGCGTACGCCCTGCCCCTGCCGTCCATGGTCATTTGCTCACTGCTCGGCGTCCCCTATGAGGAGCACGAACTCTTCGAATCCCTGTCCCGGGCCCTGCTGCTCTCGGAGACGAGCGCCGAAGCACGCGAGAAACGGCTGGAGTTCGAGGACTACCTCGACGGGCTCATCGCCCGCAAGGAAGCGGCCCCCGGCGACGGGCTGCTCGACGAACTCATCGCCGACCGGCTCGCGGAAGGACAGCTGGACCGCCGGGAGCTGGTCATGACGGCCATGGTCACGCTCATCGCCGGGCACGAGACCACGGCCAACATGATCACCCTCGGGATGTACACCCTCCACGAACACCCCGACCAGCTCGCCGCGTTGCGTGCCGATCCGGCACTGATGCCGGGCGCCGTCGAGGAACTGCTGCGCTATCTGTCCATCGCCGACGTCATGATGCGGGTCGCCACCTCGGACATCGAGATCGGCGGCCGGACCATCCGGGCGGGGGACGGCGTCATCCTCGCGGTCTCGCTGATCAACCGTGACGCGGAGGTCTACGAGCGGCCCGGGGCGCTCGACGTCCGCCGCTCGGCCCGGCACCACGTCGCGTTCGGCTTCGGCATCCACCAGTGCCTGGGCCAGAACCTGGCCCGCGCCGAGCTGGAAATCGCCCTCACCACCCTGCTGACCCGCATCCCCACCCTGCGGATCACCGTTGCCCGTGACGAGCTGCTCATCAAGCCCGCCACGACGCTGCAGGGACTGTTCGCCCTGCCGGTCGCCTGGTGACGTGAGCGGCCGGCCAGCGGCCCATGGAGAGAACGGAGCCCGTCATGAAGATCAGCATCGACTCGGACACCTGTATCGGCAGTGGCCAGTGCGCCCTCACCGCGCCCGGTGTCTTCACCCAGGACGACGACGGATTCGGCGAAGTCCTGCCGGGCCGTGAGGACGGCGCCGGCGAGCCGCTCGTACGGGAGGCGGTACGGGCCTGCCCCGTACAGGCGATCACGGTCGGGGAGGACTGACGGCGCCCCGGGCGACTACAGCCGGGACGCCTTGAGCGACATGTGCAGCAGCAGCCGGTCCTCGCCCTCGTCCAGGTCGAGGCCGGTGAGCTGCTCCACGCGCGCGAGCCGGTAGTACAGGGTCTGGCGGTGGATGCCGAGGGCGGCGGCCGCCCGGCCCGCCTGGCCGGCGGAGTCGAGGAAGGTCTCCGCCGTGCGGGCCAGCTCGGTGTTGGCGGGCTCCAGCAGGCGCAGCACGGCCGGATCGGCCGCGCGGTCGGCCGGCAGCGCCGTCAGCGCGCGGTACGCACCGAGCGCCTCCCACTCCGCCACCGGCCCCAGCCGCCGCCCCGAGCCCGCCGCGGCACCCGCCGCGCGCGCCGCGGCCAGCGCCTCCGACCAGGCCGTCGGCAGCTCGGCCAGGCCCCGGCGGGGGGTGCCGATGCCCGCCGTGGCCGCCGAGGCCGGGCCGGCCGCGCGCGGGGAGCGCAGCAGCCGCTCCGCCGCGGTGCGGGCCGGGGCGGGCGTGGTGAGGGCGCGCAGCCGGACCAGGGCGGCCAGTGCCGCCGAGCCGTCGGGCAAGGAGTCCGGGACCGCGCAGAGCGCGGCGACGCCCGACTGCGCGGCGAGCATCGAGCCGGAGCCCGTGTCCGGCACTGCCGCCGACCGGTCCGGCTCGCCCCCGGCGGAGCCCGGTTCGCCCACCGGACGCCAGGGGGCCACCGCGACGAGCGCCAGCGGGCCGTCCGCCGCCGCTCCGAGCGCCTCCCGCAGCGCGCCGCGCGCCGCGTCCCGCCCGGCGGGGCGGGCCGTCAGCAGCTCCCGCAGCAGTTCGCCCAGCTCGGCACCGGCCCGGGCCTCGGCGGCCAGCAGCGCGCCGATCCGGTCGGCCGTCTCCATGGCGTGCGCGAGCCGGGGGTCCGCGTACGGCAGGGCGAGATCGAGCCCCGCCAACTGCTCGTCGTCCAGCAGCCAGACATAGCCGTGGACCACCCCGCGGTGGCGCACGGGCAGACAGATGCGCCCCTTGAAGACCCCCGCTGCCGGGTCCGGCGGGATCCGCAGCGGCGACTGCGCCCGCGCGATGCCGAAGGCCTCGAACCACGCCCGTACCGCCGCCGTCGACCGGCGCTGGAGGATCGAGCGGGTGCGGACCGGGTCCATCATCAGGTCGAGATCGTCGTCACCGCCGTGGGCGCCGAACGCGATCAGCCCGAAGTCGCGGTCCTCGAGGGTCGCGGGCGCGCCGAGTGCCGCCGAGATGTCGTCCACGAGCTGCTGATAGTCGCCCCGCATACCGCGCTCCGCTCCTTCCCTCGGGTATTCCCCATGCCCGTGCCCCCATTGTCATACATCTGTCTGAGATCCCGGCCACGGATGCGTGACAGCTGTCGATGGCCGCGCGGTGGCATGAACTCTACGTTTCACGTTGAGTTACTTATGCCGACTCCCCAGGTGGGGGCGGCCGTCATTGTGGAGGTGCCCGTGCTGGCTCCCGTGATCCTCGCCGCTTCGCGCAGCGACAAGATGCGCCGTTTCGTGTCGGCTGCCCCGGGCACCAAGCAGGTCGTCGACCGGTTCATCGCCGGCGAGACCGTCGACCAGGTCATCCCGATCGTGCAGGACGCCTCGGCCAAGGGCCTCGAGGTCACCCTGGACGTCGTGGGCGAGGACATCACCACGGTCGAGCAGTCGTACGCCGCCCGTGACGCCTACCTGGAGCTGATCGACCGCCTCAAGGCGCTCGGCCTGGGCACCAAGGCCGAGATGTCGGTCAAGCTCTCCATGTTCGGCCAGGCCCTGGAGGGCGGCCACGAGCTGGCGCTCGCCAATGTGCGCCCGGTCGTCGAGGCCGCCGCCGCCATCGGCACCACGGTCACCCTGGACGCCGAGGACCACACCACCCTCGACTCGATGTTCGCCATCCACGAGGAACTGCGGAAGGACTTCCCGCAGACCGGCTGTGTGATCCAGGCCTACCTCTTCCGCACCGAGGACGACGCCCGCCGGCTCGCCGCGGCCGGCAGCCGAGTGCGTATCGTGAAGGGTGCGTACAAGGAGCCCGCCTCCGTCGCGTACCTCGACAAGGCCGAGATCGACAAGGCCTTCGTCCGCATCGTCAAGATCCTCATGCAGGGCGAGGGCTACCCGATGATCGGGTCGCACGACCCGCGGCTGATCGCCATCTCGCAGGAGCTGGCCCGGCAGGCGGGGCGCAAACTGGATGAGTACGAATTCCAGATGCTGTACGGCATCCGCAGCGACGAGCACGTCCGGCTGGCCGCCGAGGGCCACCGGATGCGGGTGTACACCGCGTACGGCACCGACTGGTACGGCTACTTCATGCGCCGCCTCGCCGAGAAGCCCGCGAACCTGCTGTTCTTCGCCCGTTCCATCCTCACCACGGGCTGACCCCCGAACCCCCACCAGAGCCCCGAAGGAGACACGGAACTCATGGACGCCGTCACCCAGGTCCCCGCGCCGGTCAACGAGCCGGTGCACAGCTACGCCCCCGGTTCCCCGGAGCGTGCCCGCCTCGAGGCCAAGCTCAAGGAGCTGGCCGGCAACCCCATCGACCTGCCGATGACCATCAACGGTGAGAAGCGGATGGGCGGCGGCGAGCCGTTCCAGGTCGTGCAGCCGCACAACCACGCGGCCGTCATCGGCACCTTCAACAACGCCACCACCCGGGACGCCCAGGACGCGGTCGACGCCGCCCTGGCCGCCGCACCGGCGTGGCGCGCGATGTCCTTCGACGACCGCGCGGCGATCATCCTGCGCGCCGCCGAGCTGCTGGCCGGCCCCTGGCGCGAGACGCTGGCCGCCTCCACCATGCTCGGCCAGTCGAAGACCGCCCAGCAGGCGGAGATCGACACCCCCTGTGAGCTCGTCGACTTCTGGCGCTTCAACGTGCACTTCGCGCGCCAGATCCTCGCCGAGCAGCCGGTCGCCAACTCCGCCGGTGTGTGGAACCGCAGCGACCACCGTCCGCTCGAGGGCTTCGTCTACGCGATCACGCCCTTCAACTTCACCGCCATCGCGGGCAACCTGCCGACCGCCCCGGCCCTGATGGGCAACGTGGTCGTCTGGAAGCCGTCCCCGACCCAGACCCACTCCGCCGTGCTGCTCATGCAGCTCCTGGAGGAGGCGGGCCTGCCCAAGGGCGTCATCAACCTGGTGACCGGTGACGGCATCGCCGTCTCCGAGGTGGCCCTGAACCACCCCGAGCTGGCGGGTATCCACTTCACCGGCTCGACCAAGACCTTCCAGTACCTGTGGAAGACGGTCGGCAACAACATCGAGAAGTACAAGTCCTACCCGCGTCTGGTCGGCGAGACCGGCGGCAAGGACTTCGTCGTCGCGCACCCGAGCGCCGACCCGGCGATCCTGAAGACCGCGCTGACCCGCGGCTCCTTCGAGTTCCAGGGCCAGAAGTGCTCGGCCTCCTCCCGCGCCTACATCCCGCGTTCCCTGTGGGAGAACGGCTTCAAGGAGCAGTTCGCGGCCGAGGTCGACGGCATCACCATGGGTGACGTCACCGACCTGTCGCACTTCATCGGCGCCGTCATCGACGACCGTTCGTTCGCCAAGAACAAGGCCGCGATCGACCGTGCCAAGTCCGACCCGACCTGCACGATCATCGCGGGCGGCACGTACGACGACTCGGTCGGCTACTTCGTCCGCCCGACGGTCATCGAGTGCACGGACCCGGAGAACGAGGTCTTCACGACCGAGTACTTCGGCCCGATCCTCGCCGTCCACGTCTACGAGGACGCCGAGTTCGACGCGATGCTGGCCCAGATGGAGTCCGTCTCCGCGTACGCCCTGACCGGCTCGATCATCGCCCAGGACCGCTACGCCGCGGCCGACGCGATGGAGAAGCTCCGCTTCGCCGCGGGCAACTTCTACATCAACGACAAGTCGACCGGTGCCGTCGTCGGCCAGCAGCCCTTCGGTGGCGGCCGCGCGTCCGGCACCAACGACAAGGCCGGCGCCGCGTCCAACCTGATGCGCTGGACCTCGACCCGCTCCATCAAGGAGACGCTGGTCCCGCCGACCGAGTACGGCTACCCGCACATGGGCTGACCGGCCCTTTCATAAGCGACGCCGCCGCCCGGCTCCCCAGCCGGGCGGCGGCGTCGTTTTTCCGGGATCTCCCGGGCTCCAGGGCCGGCCGCCGGACCGGCCGTGGAGGGGCGCCGCGGAGGGCGCGGCGGTGGTGCTACAGACCGCCGCAGTACGGCGGGATGATGTTGGCGTGGGCCACATAGCCGCGGGTGCCCTTGGGCAGCCCGCCCCTGCTCTTGGCCTTCAGCTGGACGTAGTCCCACTTGCCCGACTTGCTGAGGATCCGGATCGGGTCCTTGAAGTAGAGCTGGCCCTTGACGCCGCTCGACGCGCTCGCCTTGGTGCGCAGCCGGGTGCCGTCGGTGTAGATGAACGCGTTGTCCGCGTTGCACGGCTTGGCGGCCGCCGCGCGCTGCGGCGCCGCGGTGGCCGCCTGGGCCGGGGCGGCCAGGGCGGCGGTGCCGAGCAGCGCGACGGTGGTGAGCGCGAGGGATATTCGACGCACGGGGATGTCCTCCGGTGGAGCGAGGGTGGAACGGTGGATGAAGCAAGATCGCGACTACTGCCGCGGCGATCACCTTAGGCGCCGTCGCGTCGTGCTCGTATGGCGGTTTTGTCACGCCCCTGTCACGGGGGCGGCCGTCACAGCACGACCAGCATCGCGAGCGGCAGCGCCGACAGCAGGGAGCCGAGCCGGTCGAGGAGGCCGCCGAAGCCCGGCAGCCAGGTGCCGGTGCCCTGCGCGCCGGCCTCGCGGGTGAGCGCGGATCCGAGCAGACCGCCCACGACACAGCCGCACAGCACCGCGGCCCACAGCGTGACCGTGAACCCGCCGACCGCGCCCAGGCCGACGGCCACGCCCATGCCCGCGGCGAGCACATGCGCCCACGTCCGGTCGGCGGAGAGCCGGGACAGCGGCAGGGCGAGACCGCCGCCCAGCCGGGCCAGCACGGCCCCTCCGCACCAGGCGGCCAGGTCACCGAAGGCGACGGCCACGACCACGGCGATCGCCGTGCCCTCCAGCACCAGGAGTCCGCTCAGCGCCAACGGGATCCACAGCATCCCGAAGACCGTGCGTGCCGCCCGCTCCCCGGCCCTCGCCGGGTCCCCGGACAGCACCGCCACCAGCACGCACGCGATCAGCACGAGCACCGGCAACCGCAGCCCGACACGCACGTCCTCCGGCAGCACGTGGGCCACGTACGCCAGCGGCGGCACCAGCACGGCCGCGACGCCCAGCACCACCCGCTCGCCCGGCCCGAGGCGCAGCAGAGCCGCGTACTCGGCCACCGCGATCAGCCCCAGCGCGGCCGGCAGCAGCAGCGGCCCCGGCGAGTCCACCGGGTACAGCGCGGCGAAGAACAACAGCGCCGCCACGAGGGAGGTGCCCCAGGCGCGGCGCAGTTCACGGCGGGCGGTGACACGCGCGGGGAGGACCGCGACGGCCGCACCGGCGACGGCCAGCGCCCCCGCGACGACGGGCAGGGCGCTGCCGAATGCCTCCTCGGCCTCCAACAGCGCGCTCATCGCGCCTCGTCGGGCAGGAGACGGGCCGGGGCCCAGGGGTCGCGTACGTACTGGCCGTTCATGGGCCCTACTGTCGCCGACCCGTTTCCGCGCCGGACGGGCGGGTGGACCCGTCCCGCCGTCTCAGATAGTAGGAAGGCCGACTAAATCTGCAGACAGCGCGACCCCGCTGACCTAGCGTGGTAGCAGCCGAACGTCCCGCTCCATCGAGCGAAGGCGGTTGCGGCCCGGTGCGTGAGCGCAGGTGACCCCTGCCGTACGCGGGCCCCCGCACTCTTTCCGGCTCTCATCCGCACTTCTCGGGCTTCCATTCAGAGGAGACGTGACTTCATGGCCGAGACCGTTGTCCGCAGGACCCGCCGTGCCGCCCGCGCCCGTACGTCCGACACCACCGCCGCCCGCGCGACCGACCGCGCCAACGCCGCCGCCGCGCTCCAGCGCGCGCTCGACCGCCGCGACAACGGCGGCGTGACGGGCCACTGAGCGCCCTGCGGGCGCGTCCTCAAACGCCGGACGGGCTGGATTGGGCTGAGGTCCCCTTCTCGGCTCCGCTCCGCGTCACCTCGAAGTAATCGACCCGTGCTCCGCTCTCCGCCAGTGCCGTCACCCGCAGTCGCGGGTGACGGCCCGGCTCGGCCTCGACGGCGAGGAACGAGAAGCCGGTGTAGCGTACACGTGACCACTCCACGGTCTCCGGGCGCTTCACCCGGCCCTTGGCCCAGTGGTAGCTGGCGACGCCGTCGAGATCCTTCACATGGCCCTCGTAGCTGTCCGGCACCGGGAAGTCGTACAGCGCCTTGCCCGCTCCGCCCGCGGTGACGTAGACGATGCCGTCGCGCACCGAGTCGACGCTCCCGCCGATCGGGACCTTCCTGCCCACCCGTCGGCCCCGGATCGCGTCGGTCCGTTCGTAGACGTGATTGTGGCCGTTGATCACCAGATCCACCTGGTGCCTCTCGAACAGCGGCAGCCACGCGTCGCGCACCCCGCCGTCCGACGCGTGCGCCTTCGTCGTCGAGAACGCGCAGTGGTGGAAGAAGACGACGAGGAAATCGATCCCGCGCTGCCCGCGCAGCTCCCGCAGCCGCCGGTCCAGCCAGGCGGTCTGTCTGCCGCCGGTGTAACCGGTGTTGGCGGCGATCTCGTACGAGACGTCGTTGGCGTCCAGCGCGACGACACCCACGTTTCCGTAGGTGAAGGAGTAGACGCCCGGCGCGCGGCGCGGGTCGAAGCCGCTGTCCGGCAGGGTCCAGCGGGCGCGCTGACCGCCGTAGCCGTCGGAGGAGTACCAGGCCTCCATGTCGTGGTTGCCGGTGGTCACCATCCACGGCACCCGCGCCGCCACCGACTCGGTCTGGGCGAGGAACTGGTCCCACACCCGCGCGTCGTAGACGTCCGTCGGCTTGCCCGCGCCGCTGGCGTCGGCGTAGCAGATGTCGCCCGCGTGGAGATGGAACGCCGGGTTCTGGCCGAGGATCAGCTGGTCGTTGGCGAGCGCGTCATAGCTGACGCCCTGGTCGCCGAAGGCGGTGAAGACGAATCTCTCCGCGTTCTCCGGGGCGGTGCGGAAGGTGCCGATGGTCGTGAAGTGGCGCGGGTCGGCTGGGTCGTGGCCGGTGTGGCCCACGCCGTAGTAGTAGGTCCTGCCCGGACTGAGGCCGTCCAGCGCCGCGTGCAGATAGACCTGGTCGACGGCAGGGAGCTTGTTGCTGAGCGCGGGCGTGTGCAGGGCGCGCACCTCCGCCTCGACGCGCTGGCCGAGGTCCCACGGTTCGAGGCCCACCCGGACGAACGGGTCCTTGACCGCGAACGGCACCTGCCAGGAGATCCGCATCTGTGTCCTCGGGTCGGCGCCGAAGGCGAGATGGCGGCCGAAGGGCGCGACCACCGAGCCGTCCACCCGGGCGGTCGCGGGCGCGCCGATCAGGGTGGGGCCCGCGTACGCGCCCGCGCCGCCGAGGACACCCAGCCCGGCGACCGTCCCGGCCGTGGCGGCACCGGCGCGCAGCATCCCGCGCCGGGTGAGCTTCGTCCGCAGGTACTCGTGCTGCTCGGCCATCGTCATCCGGACGGCGAGGTGATCGGGGATGCCTACCCGTGGTGTCTCCATGCTCGAAAACGTCCCAGGAACGAGCGACACCGTCCCCTACTTGAGGTGAACGTGACCTGACCGGACCGCCATCTGTCCGGATCGTGGACATCGCGTGTCAACCCCCGGGACGGCGGAGTACGGTCCCGCTATGTCTCGCACCATGCGCCTCGCAGTGATCCCCGGTGACGGTATCGGCCAGGAAGTCGTGGCCCAGGGCCTGAAGGTCCTCAGTGCCGTCCTTCCTTCGGACGTGAAGCTGGAGACCCGGGAGTACGATCTCGGCGCCCGGCGCTGGCACGCGACGGGCGAGACCCTGCCGGACGCCGAACTCGAATCCCTCAAGGACCACGACGCGATCCTGCTCGGCGCGGTCGGCGATCCCTCCGTGCCGTCCGGCGTGCTCGAGCGCGGGCTGCTGCTCAAGCTGCGCTTCGCCTTCGACCACTACGTCAATCTGCGTCCGTCGAAGCTCTTCCCCCACACGGACACCCCGCTCGCCGGACGCCCGGAGATCGACTTCATCGTCGTCCGCGAGGGCACCGAGGGCCCCTACGTCGGCAACGGCGGCAGCCTGCGCACCGGCACCCCCGACGAGGTCGCCACCGAGGTCAGCCTCAACACGGCACTGGGCGTGGAGCGCGTGGTGCGCGACGCGTACGAGCGCGCGCAGGCCCGGCCGCGCAAAAAGCTGACCCTCGTCCACAAGAACAACGTCCTCGTCTACGCGGGCCACCTGTGGAAGAACGTCTTCGACCGGGTCGGCCGGGAGTACCCCGAGGTCACCACCGACTATCTGCACGTCGACGCGGCGACGATCTTCTTCGTCACCCAGCCCGAGCGCTTCGACGTCATCGTCACCGACAACCTCTTCGGTGACATCCTCACCGATCTCGCCGCCGCCGTCACCGGTGGCATCGGGCTGGCCGCCTCCGGGAACATCAACCCGACCGGCGCCTTCCCGTCCATGTTCGAGCCGGTCCACGGCTCCGCGCCCGACATCGCCGGCACCGGCAAGGCCGACCCCACCGCCGCCGTCCTCTCCGTCGCGCTCCTGCTGCGCCACCTCGGCCACGAGGCGGAGGCGGCCCGCGTCGAGGACGCCGTCGCCGACGACCTGGCCGCCCGCGGCACAGCCCACCGGACGACGGACGAGATCGGCGACGCGCTCGCCGCACGAGTATCCGGCTGACCCGGCCGCCACGCCTCCCGACGCCATCCCCGCCAGCGGTGCCGCACCTGCGGAGCACCGCTGTATGAGATGGGTCGCTGTGCTACCGCGCGGTTGGGTGCGACCATCCATCCAGGGCCGCGCGCAGTTTTTTCGTCCTCGGCCCCACGGGAGAGATAATCGAACGTGGGGCCGCGGTATGAGGGGAAGCTCGGACGTCCTCGAGTCGATCGGGACGGAATGAGCGCGGTCCGCCACACACCAAGGTGAAGGACACGCATTCATGACGACGCCCACGATCGAGCTCAAGCCCTCCTCGCACCCGCTGTCCGACGCGGAGCGCGAGAAGATCCTGGCTGCCCCCGGTTTCGGCCGGCACTTCACCGACCACATGGTCACCATCAAGTGGACCGAGGGCCGTGGCTGGCACGACGGACAGCTCGTCCCGTACGCGCCGCTGTCGATCGACCCGGCCAACATGACCCTGCACTACGCGCAGGAGATCTTCGAGGGCCTGAAGGCCTACCGCCGCCCCGACGGCTCGGTCGCCACCTTCCGGCCCGAGGCCAACGCCGAGCGCTTCCAGAAGTCCGCCCGCCGTCTGGCCATGCCGGAGCTGCCCGTCGAGACCTTCATCGAGGCTTGCGACGTGCTGGTCGAGCAGGACAAGAAGTGGGTGCCCGAGCACGGCGGCGAGGAGTCGCTCTATCTGCGCCCCTTCATGATCGCCACCGAGATCGGCCTCGGCGTGCGGCCCGCCAACGAGTACCTCTTCATCGTCATCGCCTCGCCCGCCGGCGCGTACTTCCCCGGCGGCGTGCAGCCGGTGTCCGTCTGGCTCTCGGAGAACTACGTCCGCGCGGTGCCCGGCGGCATGGGCTTCGCCAAGACCGGCGGCAACTACGCGGCCTCCCTGCTCGCCCAGGCCGAGGCGGCGGAGAAGGGCTGCGACCAGGTGGTCTGGCTCGATGCCCTGGAGCACCGCTGGGTCGAGGAGATGGGCGGCATGAACCTGTACTTCGTGTACGGGGCCGAAGCCAATGAGCAGCCCAGGATCGTCACCCCCGAGCTCACCGGCTCGCTCCTCGCCGGCGTCACCCGTGACTCCCTGCTGAAGCTGGCCAAGGACCTCGGCTACGAGTCCGAGGAGCGCCGCATCTCCACCGACGACTGGAAGCGCGACACCGAGAACGGCACGCTCACCGAGGTGTTCGCCTGCGGCACGGCCGCGGTCATCACCCCGGTCGGCTCCGTGAAGTCCGCGGGCGCCGAGTGGACCCAGGCCGACGGCCGTCCGGGCGAGGTCACGATGAAGCTGCGCGAGGCGCTGCTCGCCATCCAGACCGGCAAGGCCGAGGACACCCGCGGCTGGATGCACCCGCTGGGCTGAGCCCGCTCTTCGCCACCGCCGAGGCCGCCCCGACCAACCGTCGGGGCGGCCTCGACCGTACGGGCTCCGGTGGCCGTCGTGAACGCAACGCACGCAAGTTGGCATGATCGTTGCCGCCCGGCCCCTTGTCCGACACGTGTCGCTCCGCCACCGTGATCGACCATGGGACGACAGCACTGGAAGAAGATCTGGGTCGGCTCGGCCGGCAACATGGTCGAATGGTTCGACTGGTTCGTGTACGCCAGCTTCGCCACCTACTTCGCGGGCGCCTTCTTCCCCTCGGGTGACGACACGGCGAAGCTCATGAACACCGCGGGCCTCTTCGCCGTCGGCTTCTTCATGCGCCCCCTCGGCGGCTGGCTGCTCGGCCGCGTCGGCGACCGGCGCGGCCGCAAGTCGGCGCTCACCTTGACCGTCACCCTGATGTCGGCCTCCGCCGTACTGATCGCCATCGCGCCGACCTACGCGGTCGCGGGCTACGGCGGCGCGGCGGTCCTGCTGGTCGCCCGGCTGCTCCAGGGTCTCTCGGTCGGCGGTGAGTACGCGGCCAGCGCCACCTACCTCACCGAGGCGTCCGCGCCCGGCCGCCGCGGCTTCGCCTCCAGCTTCCAGTACGTGTCCATGACCGCGGGCCAGCTCGTCGGCCTCGGCCTGCAGATCCTTCTGCAGCACACCCTGTCCGACAGCGCGCTGCACAGCTGGGGCTGGCGCATCCCCTTCATCGTGGGCGCGCTGGGCGCGGCCGTCATCTTCTATCTGCGGCGCAACATGCTGGAGACGGAGGTGTACGAGGAGTCGGGCGAGACCTCCGAGGAGGACCGCGGCACGATCAAGGCGCTGCTGCGGCACAAGCGCGAGGCGTTCCTCGTCGTCGCGCTGACCATGGGCGGCACGGTCGCGTACTACACGTACACGACCTACCTCACCAAGTACCTCTCCAACAGCGCGGGTCTGTCCAAGCAGACGGCGACCCTCGTCAGCTTCTGCGCCCTCTTCGTCTTCATGTGCCTGCAGCCCCTCGCGGGCGCCCTCTCGGACCGCATCGGCCGCCGCCCGCTGCTCGTCACCTTCGCCGTGGGCTCCACCTTCCTGACCGTGCCGATCATGACGCTGCTCGGCCATGCGGGCTCCTTCTGGCCGGCCCTGGGCCTGGCCCTGCTGGCGCTGGTCGTCGTCACCGGCTACACGTCGATCAACGCGTGCGTGAAGGCGGAGCTGTTCCCCACGGGCGTCCGGTCGCTGGGCGTGGCCCTGCCCTACGCCATCGCCAACGCCCTCTTCGGGGGGACGGCGGAATACGTGGCGCTGTGGTTCAAGAAGGGCGGCATCGAGTCCGGCTACTACTGGTACGTGGCGGGCTGTGCGGCCGTCTCACTGATCGTCTACCTCACGATGCGCGAGACCCGGGACATCGACCTGAAGAACGTGGGCACCACGGGTGCCGTGATCCCGGCCCGACACCATCCAGCCCGCCCGGCGTTTGAGGGCGACACTGACCGTATCGAGGACCCGGCCGCACCGTAGCGAGCACCCGCTCCGCCGGAAGCATCCGCATCGTGAGACTCCGCAGCGCCGATACGAGACACCGTGCCAGGATGGCGCCATGCTCTCGTTCGCCATGATTATTGGCAGCAGGCGCGCCGGTCCGCAGTGACCGCCTCGTACCAACCCGTACGACGCGGACACCGTCGTCCCAGACCCGCGCGCAGACCTCTCGCACCCGCGAGAGGTCTTTTCGTTTCCCGGCCCACCACGCCGGAGGCGTATCGCGCGGGATCATAGGGGGACGGTGGAACCGGTTATTCCGGTAGACCGAGATCTCGACAGGAGTCAGAGCAGCATGACGGACGCACCCGAGGACGGCTTTCCCGCCGAGGACGGCCTTCAGGTCGACGACAGCTTCCACGTCTTCGACACGACGCTGCGCGACGGCGCGCAGCGCGAGGGCATCAGCCTCACCGTCGCGGACAAGCTGACCATCGCCCGGCACCTGGACGACTTCGGCGTCGGCTTCATCGAGGGCGGCTGGCCCGGCGCCAACCCCCGAGACACCGAGTTCTTCCAGCGGGCCGCCGCCGAGATCGACTTCCGGCACGCGCGGCTCGTCGCGTTCGGCGCCACGCGCAAGGCGGGCGTACGGGCCGAGGACGACCCGCAGGTCGCCGCGCTGGTCGACTCCGGCGCCCCGGTCGTCACCCTGGTGGCCAAGTCCCACGACCGGCACGTCGAACTCGCCTTGCGCACCACGCTGGAGGAGAACCTCGCGATGGTGCGGGACACCGTCGCCCATCTGCGGGAGCGGGGACGTCGTGTCTTCGTCGACTGCGAGCACTTCTTCGACGGCTACCACGCCAACCCCGACTACGCGACGCAGGTCGTGCGCACCGCGCACGAGGCCGGCGCCGACGTGGTCGTGCTCTGCGACACCAACGGCGGCATGCTCCCCGCCCAGGTCCACACGGTCGTGGCGGCCGTGCTGGCCGAGACCGGCGCCCGGCTCGGCATCCATGCCCAGGACGACACCGGATGCGCGGTGGCCAATACGCTCGCGGCCGTGGACGCGGGCGCCACGCATGTGCAGTGCACCGCCAACGGCTACGGCGAACGGGTCGGCAACTCCAATCTCTTCCCCGTGGTCGCGGCATTGGAGATCAAGTACGACCGGCGGGTGCTCCCGGCGGGGAAGCTCGCGGAGATGACGCGCATCTCGCACGCCATCGCCGAGGTCGTCAACCTCACGCCCTCCACTCACCAGCCCTACGTGGGGGTCTCCGCCTTCGCCCACAAGGCGGGACTGCACGCCTCGGCGATCAAGGTCGACCCGGATCTGTACCAGCACATCGACCCGGAGCGGGTCGGCAACACCATGCGGATGCTCGTCTCCGACATGGCCGGGCGGGCGTCCATCGAGCTCAAGGGCAAGGAGCTGGGCATCGACCTCGGCGGGGACCGCGCCCTGGTCGCGCGGGTCGTCGAGCGCGTGAAGGAGCGTGAACTCGCCGGCTATACGTACGAGGCCGCCGACGCGTCCTTCGAACTGCTGCTGCGCGCGGAGGTCGAGGGCAGGGCCCGCCGCTACTACCGTGTGGAGTCCTGGCGCGCGATCGTCGAGGACCGACCCGACGGTACGCACGCCAATGAGGCGACCGTGAAGCTGTGGGCCAAGGGCGAGCGCATCGTCGCCACCGCGGAGGGCAACGGCCCGGTCAACGCCCTCGACCGCGCGCTGCGCGTCGCACTGGAGCGCATCTATCCGCAGCTGGCCGCCCTGAAGCTGACGGACTACAAGGTCCGCATCCTGGAGGGCAGCCTGGGCACGGGCTCGATCACCCGGGTCCTGGTCTCCACGAGCGACGAGCGCGGTGAATGGTCCACCGTCGGGGTCGCGGAGAACGTCATCGCCGCGTCCTGGCAGGCACTCGACGACGCCTACGCCTACGGTCTGCGGCGCGCGGGGGTCGAGCCGCAGGAGTAGCGCCGGCTCTCCGGGCGGGCGGCGCCGTGTGCGCGCCCGCCCGGCCCTCCGCCGCCCGTCAGCCGTAGTGGGCCGCCAGCCCGCCGTCGAGCAGGTCGTACCCGAGGTCGGCGGCGGCGTGGGCCTCGGGCAGTGCCTGCTCGGCGGTGCGGCCGTCCGTGATCCTGCGCCAATTCGCCTCGGCGAGGCGCCGGTGGAGGGTGATGACCTGCGCGGCCGCGAGCCCGGCCGTGAACCGGGCCGCCGACGCGCCGTCGTCGGCGGTCTCGTGGAGCGCCTCGGTCAGCTCCTCCTCGTCCCGGCCGGTGTAGTGCACCAGCCGGGCCAGCAGGCTCGGCGTGGTGTAGAGCATGTCGTTGAACGCCCGTATCCGGGCGTCGTCGTTGAGACCCGTGATCGGATCGTGGGCGTCGAGCCGCGCGTGGAAGTGGGCTCGCAGGGCGGCCAGCGGCGACTGATCCGCGGCCCGGTCGCGCACGACGCGGGCGGCCTCGCCCTGGTGGTCGGCGATCCGGTGCAGGGCCAGATCCTCCTTGGCCGGGAAATAGCGGAAGAGGGTCGGCTTGGACACCTCCACCGCGGCCGCCACGTCCGCGACCGACACCTGATCGAAGCCGCGCTCCAGAAAGAGCTCGATCGCCGTGCTGGACAGCGCCTCTCGCGTGCGCTGCTTCTTTCGTTCCCGCAGTCCGGTCACCTCGTTCACACGGCCACCCTACCAGATTCTCGTTACCAAGAAAGATTCGTTACCCGGTTGCGTTTTCTGCTCCGGGGGTCTTTCATGGAGACACCGAACGACGGAGGGACACCGCATGACATCCACAGTGCTGATCGTGGGCGCCGGGCCGACCGGGCTGACTCTCGCGTGCACGATCGCCCGGGCCGGGGTGCCGGTCCGCATCATCGACAAGTCCCCCGCTTTTCACCGCTCTTCGCGCGCCAAGGGCCCCAACCAGCGCAGCCGGGAGGTGTTCGCGGACCTCGGCGTGGCGGCGGAGTTCGATGCCGTGGGCGTGGAGCGCATGGTGCTGCGCAAGTACCGGGGAGGCGTCCCGCTGGCCGACGCCGAGATCTTCGCGGGAGCCGTCCCGACGCCCTCGGCGCCGTACGGAAAGGGGCTGGGCCTTCCGCAGTGGCGCACCGAGGAGATCCTCCGCACCAAGCTCGCCGAGTACGGGGTGGCGGTCGAACTCGGCTGCGAGGTGGCCGGGTTGACGCAGGACGAGGAGAAGGCGACCGTCACCCTCACGGACGGGCGAAGCATCGAGGCGTCGTACGTCGTGGGGTGCGACGGCGGGCGCGGTGTGCTGCGCAGGACGCTCGGCGTGGCCTTCGAGGGCGAGTCCGAGGACGAGGAATGCATGGTGATCGGGGACGTGGAGGCCGACGGGCTGGACCGTGCCTACTGGCACCAGTGGTTCGACGAGGACGGCGCGATCATGCTCTGGCCCATTCCGGGCACCACATCGTGGCAGCTCCAGGGGACGACCGAGCATGATGACCAGGGCCGCTTGGTGCCCCCTTCGCTGGAGACCTTTCAGCGCCTCTTCGACCGGCACGCGCGGCTGCCCGGGGTGCGGCTCGCCAATCCGACATGGATCTCGACCTACCGCATCAATGTACGGATGGCCGAGCGCTTCAGGGTCGGTCGCGCCTTCCTCGCGGGCGACGCGGCACACGTGCAGCCGATAGCGGGCGGCCTCGGGATGAACACCGGCGTCCAGGACGCCTTCAACCTCGGCTGGAAGCTCGCGCTCGTCGCCAAGGGGCAGGCGGGGGAGGGGCTGTTGGACACGTACGAGGAGGAGCGGCTCCCCGTCGCGGCCTGGACGCTCCGGACCACCGATGAGCGGATGCGGGTGGTGCGGGAGGCCGTCAAGGAAGCGGGCGTCGGTACGGAGGTGGTCGTCGACGACGCCGCCACCACACTGGGCGTGGGCTACCGCTGGAGCTCACTGGCCTGCGGTGGGGAGACTGCGGGCGACCGGGCACCGGACGCGCCCTGCGTGGACGCGGTCACCGGCCGGCCGGTGCGGCTCTTCGATGTCTTCGCCGGACCGCACTTCACGCTGCTGGGCTTCGGCGAGGACAGCGCGAAGGCACTGGCGGACGTCGCGGGGGAGTGCGGTGCCCTTGTCCGCACCTGCCTTGTCGACGGGGCGCCCGGGGAGGGGCTCGCGGATCCCGAGGGGCATGCCCGCGCGGCGTACGGGGTGGCGGAAGGCCGGGAAGGTCTGGTGCTGGTGCGGCCCGACAACCACATAGCGCTGAGCGTGGCGGCGGACCGAGGCGCGGACGTCATCGACTGTCTGCGGCGCCTCGGTCGCTGATCCGCACGGGGTCAGGCCTGGGCAGCGGTCTTGACGGCGGAGATGTCGAAGGTCAGCTTCACCTTGTCGCTGACCATCACGCCACCGGTCTCCAGGGCCGCGTTCCAGGTCAGGCCCCAGTCGGAGCGCAGGATCTCGGCGCCGCCCTCGAAGCCGACGCGCTCGTTGCCGTAGACGTCGGTGGCCGAGCCGTTGAACTCCAGGTCGATGGCGAGCGGGCGGGTGACGTCCTTGATGGTGAGGTCGCCGGTGATCCGGTAGCGGTCGCCGCCGAGCTGCTCGGCGCTGGTGGAGCGGAAGGTCATCAGGGGGAACGCCGCGGCGTCGAAGAAGTCGTCACCCCGCAGATGGGCATCGCGGTCCTTGATGCCGGTGTCCACGCTCTCGATCTTGACGTCGATGCGCGCGGTGGAGCGGGACGGGTCGGTGCCGTCGAGGTGGAGGCTGCCCTCGTGCTCGGCGAAGGAGCCCTTCACGTTGGTCACCATGGCGTGGCGCACGGTGAAGCCGATGCTGCTGTGGGCCGGGTCGATGGCGTAGTCGCCGGTCAGGGCCGCCAGCGCGGGGTCCACATCGAGGACGGCGGTGGCACCACGGTCGGCGGCAGTGGCGGCGGTGTTGCTCTTGCGGCTGAAGATGCCCATGACGTGCTCCTGGAGAAGACGAGAGTGGTTGTTGAAGGTTCAACGAGAACAACGCTAGCCCGATCTGGTTCAACTTTCAACATTTGTGGTGGGGATTTTTTACGAAGGCCTTGGGGGGGAGGAGCCGGGCGATGGCCGAGTCGGGGGTATTGCCGCACGTCCACGGGCCGTGCCACGGTGTGGCCCCGGTACCGTCCGCACCCCGTGCCCCGGGAGGACCCGCCGTGCCGTCTGCCCCGAGCTGGACCCGCCGCGGCTTCCTCGCCGCCTCCGCCGTGACCGCCCTCGGCCTCACCACGGCCGGACCACCGGACAGGGCCGCAGCGGCAGCCGCGGGTGCGGATCCGGGCGATGAGTTCCGGGTGCTGCGGGAGAGATGGCGCGACCTCATGCTCGGCACCGGGTTCGAAGCCTCGGCCGAGCCCTACGCCTCGGCCCTGCGCCGCACCGGCGACCTCGCCCGCGCCCACCGGGCGGGCATGCGGCCCGGCCCCACCTCGCTCTGGCCCGACGCGCCCTTCGACCCGCCCGCCGGCATCACCCAGAGCTACGCCCGTCTGCACACCATGGCCCAGGCCTACGCCCAGCCCGGCACCGGCGGCACCGGTGACGCCGGGCTCGCCGCCGATGTGATCGCCGGGCTCGACCACCTCCACGACCGGATCTACCACCCCGGGACCACGCGCTACGGCAATTGGTGGGAGTGGCAGATCGGCAGCCCCCGGCTGCTCCTCGACACCCTCATCCTCCTCCACGACCACCTCGACCCCGCCCGGCGCGCCGGCCAACTCGCCGCCGTCGACCATTTCGTCCCCGACTCGATGCTGGGCGCCTATACCGGCACCAGCACCGGGGCCAACCGCGTCGACCTGTGCCGCGTCGTGGCCGTGCGCGGCATCCTGGGCGCGGCCCCCGCCAAGGTCGCCCTCGCCCGCGACGCCCTGTCGCCGGTCTTCCCCTATGTCACCAAGGGCGACGGGCTCTACGCCGACGGCTCCTTCATCCAGCACACCTGGGTCGCCTACTCCGGCACCTACGGCCAGGTGCTGCTCGACGGGCTCGGACGGCTCTTCTCCCTGCTGCGCGGGTCGAGTTGGGAAGTCACCGACCCGCGTCGGCAGATCATCCACGACAGTGTCGAGCGGGCCTACGCCCCCCTGCTGTACAACGGCCTGATGATGGACAGCGTCTCCGGCCGCGCCATCAGCCGGGGAGTGCAGACCGCCGACCCCCGGCGGCTGACCCAGGGCGACCACCAGCGCGGCCATGCGCTCATCGCGGCCATCGCGCTGCTGTCCGGCGGCGCGAGCACGACGGAGCGGGACCGCTGGCACGGCCTGGTCAAGGGCTGGATCGCCCGCGACACCACCAGCCCCGTGCGCTTTGACCCCCAGTTCGGCGTCGCCGATCTGGCCCGGCTCGCGGCCGTCGCCGACAGCCCGGCACCCGCCGCCCCCGAGCCCGTCGGACACCGGCTCTTCGCCGCCATGGACCGGGCCGTCCACCGGCGCCCCGGCTGGTGCGCGAACATCGCCATGGCTTCCGACCGCGTCAGCCACTACGAGAACGGCAACGGCGAGAACCCGCGCGGCTGGCACACCGGGGCCGGAATGCTCTACTGGTGGGGCCGCGACCACGGCGGCGGCCAGTACACCGACGGCTTCTGGCCCACCGTCGACCCGTACCGGCTGCCCGGTACCACCGTCTCCACCAAACCCCTCGCCGACAACGAGGGCGGCGGCTGGGGCGAACCCAAGCCCGCCGCGCGCTGGGTGGGCGGCGTCACCGACGGGGAGTTCGCCACCGTCGGCCAGCATCTCAAGGGGCTCGGCTCCACCCTGGAAGCCAGGAAGTCCTGGTTCTGCGCCGCCGATTCCGTCATCTGCCTCGGCGCCGGGATCACCGCGCACGACGGCGTCCCCGTCGAGACGGTCGTCGACAACCGCAACCTCGGCGCCACCGGCACCCCGCGGCTCACCGTCGACGGCACACCCCAGCCCCAGGGCGACGGCTGGTCGCAGTCCTACGAGCGCGTCCACTGGGCCCACCTCGACGGGCACGGCGGCTATCTCTTCCCCGGCGGCACCGCGCTCACCGCGCTGCGCCGATCGCGCACCGGCTCCTGGCGGGACATCAACACCGGCGGCAGCCCCGACCGGATCACCCGCCGCTATCTCACCCTTCTGCGCCCCCACGGCACCGACCCCGCGGACTCCTCGTACGCCTACGCCCTCATGCCCGGCGCCACCCCCCGCGAGCTGGCCGCCCACGCCCGGGACCCGCAGCGGCTCACGGTCCTCGCCAACTCCCGCGACTGCCAGGCCGTCCATGTGCCCGCGCAGGGACTCACCGCGGCCAATTTCTGGTCCCCGGGCACGGCCGGTACGCTCTGCGTCACGGCCCCCGCGGCCGTGCTCGTCCGCCGGAGGGGCCGCACCGCGACCCTCCACCTTGCCGATCCGCTGCGCGCCGGCACCCCGATCGATCTCCTCTGGACCCGGCCCGTGCGCCGGGTCACCGCGCACGACACCTCGGTCCGCGTGCTCGCCACAGGGGCCGCACTGCGGTTGCGCGTCCAGCCGGGCACGGCGTGCGCGGCCCACGCCTGTGAGGTGGTCCTCGGATGAGCCTCCCCCGTCAAGACGCTCGCCCTACGGCTCGTGACGTGGAGATTTGTGGAATATCCACAGCGCTGTGAGCCCTCGGCGGGTGTGGTGAAGTGATAAAGCCCGTGTGCCTTTCTGTGCTGCCTGCCCACCAAACAGTGCATGACGTTGTATGGAACCGACATGAGTTTCCAGCACCCCCGGCACGTACCGTCTATGCATGAGCAATCTCGAAGGTGCGCCCGTAGAGGCGAGTGACGTCCGTGGGCGCGTCGCCGAGCTGCACGCCATCCGCGAGCAGGTTCGGCGTGGCCCCAGTGACCGGGCGACCGAGGCCCAGAAGGCCAAGGGCAAGCTGACGGCTCGCGAGCGTATTGACCTCCTCCTCGACGAAGGCTCGTTCTCCGAGGTGGAGCCGCTGCGGCGGCACCGCGCTTCGGGCTTCGGTCTGGAGGCGAAGAAGCCCTATACCGATGGTGTGATCACCGGGTGGGGGACGGTGCACGGGCGTACGGTTTTTGTGTACGCGCACGATTTCCGGATCTTCGGTGGTGCGTTGGGTGAGGCCCATGCGACGAAGATCCACAAGATTATGGACATGGCGATCTCGGCGGGTGCTCCGCTGGTGTCGTTGAACGACGGTGCGGGTGCGCGTATCCAGGAGGGCGTCTCGGCGCTGGCGGGGTACGGCGGGATCTTCCAGCGGAACACCAAGGCGTCGGGTGTCATCCCGCAGATCAGTGTGATGCTCGGCCCGTGTGCGGGTGGTGCGGCCTACAGCCCGGCGCTGACGGACTTCGTGTTCATGGTCCGGGAGACGTCGCAGATGTTCATCACCGGCCCCGATGTGGTGCGGGCCGTGACGGGCGAGGAGATCACCCAGAACGGCCTGGGCGGTGCCGATGTGCACGCCGAGACCTCCGGTGTGGCGCACTTCGCCTACGACGACGAGGAGACCTGCCTCGAAGAGGTCCGCTACCTCCTCTCCCTCCTCCCGCAGAACAACCGCGAGAACCCGCCGCGGGTCGCCTCCGAGGACCCGGCCGACCGCACCGGCGACGCCCTCCTGGACCTGGTCCCGGCGGACGGCAACCGCCCGTACGACATGCGCAAGGTGATCGAGGAGCTCGTCGACGACGGCGACCACCTGGAGATCCACGAGCGCTGGGCGACCAACATCATCTGCGCGCTGGCCCGGCTCGACGGCCAGGTCGTGGGCATCGTCGCCAACCAGCCGCAGTCCCTGGCCGGCGTCCTGGACATCGAGGCCTCGGAGAAGGCCGCTCGATTCATCCAGATGTGCGACGCCTTCAACATCCCGATCATCACTCTTCTGGACGTCCCCGGCTTCCTGCCCGGTGTGGACCAGGAGCACGGTGGAATCATCCGCCACGGCGCGAAGCTGCTGTACGCGTACTGCAATGCCACGGTTCCGCGTATTTCGGTGATCCTGCGCAAGGCGTACGGCGGCGCGTACATCGTGATGGACTCCCAGTCCATCGGTGCGGACCTGACGTACGCGTGGCCGACCAACGAGATCGCCGTGATGGGCGCGGAAGGCGCGGCAAACGTGATCTTCCGCAAGCAGATCGCGGAGGCCGACGACCCGGAGGCGATGCGGGCACGCATGGTCAAGGAGTACAAGGCGGAGCTGATGCATCCGTACTACGCGGCCGAGCGCGGGCTGATCGACGACGTGATCGACCCCATCGAGACCCGTTCGGTGCTGATCAAGTCGCTGGCCATGCTCGCGACGAAGCACGCCGATCTGCCCTCGCGCAAGCACGGCAACCCGCCCCAGTAAGGGAGAGACACATGAACGACACGCTCGTACGCGTCGAGAAGGGCACCGCCGACGCCGAGGAACTGGCCGCGGTCACCGCCGTCCTCCTCGCCCGCGCCGCGGCCGGCAACGGCCACGAGGCCCCCGCCCGCCCGCGCCGCTCCTCCGCCGGCTGGCGCCGCCTGGAGCGCACCCCGGGCTTCCGGGCCCCGCACAGCTGGCAGGGCTGACGCGCCTCAGGCCGGGGGTCCGGGGGGTGCCCCCCGGGTAGGCACAGCCGGGCCCCGCACAGCTGGCAGGGCTGACGCGCCTCAGGCCGGGGGGCCGGGGGTTGCCCCCCCGGGTAGGCACAGCCGGGCCCCGCACAGCTGGCAGGGCTGACGCGCCTCAGGGCGGGCCCAGGGCCGCATCAGGCCCACCCGAACGCGAAAGGTCCCCGCACTCGTACGAGTGCGGGGACCTTTTCGTCTGCGCGACCGAAAGCGATGGCTGTGCGGAGGTGCTGACACCCGGTGTCAGCAGATCCGCACAGCCATCCCTGACCGCTCTACCGCAGCCGGGCCATGAGGGCGTGCTCGACGAGCGTGATGAGTGCGCTCTTGGCTTCGTTGCGGTGGCGGGCGTCGGTGGTGATGATCGGTGCGTCGGGGCCGATCTGGAGTGCTTCGCGGACTTCTTCGGGGTTGTAGGGCTGGTGTCCGTCGAAGCCGTTGAGGGCGATGACGAAGGGGAGGCCGCTGTTCTCGAAGTAGTCGACGGCGGGGAAGCAGTCGGCGAGGCGCCTGGTGTCGACGAGGACGACGGCGCCGATGGCGCCGCGGACCAGGTCGTCCCACATGAACCAGAAGCGGTCCTGACCGGGCGTACCGAAGAGGTACAGGATCAGGTCCTGGTCCAAGGTGATGCGGCCGAAGTCCATGGCCACGGTCGTCGTGGTCTTGTCCGGCGCGTGCGTGAGGTCGTCGATCCCCGCCGAGGCGGAGGTCATGACGGCTTCGGTGCGCAGCGGGTTGATCTCCGAGACCGCGCCGACGAACGTGGTCTTGCCCACGCCGAAGCCACCGGCCACCACAATCTTCGCGGAGGTGGTGGAGCGGGCTGCCTCGCCGCTAGAGGTTCCGAAGTCCACTGAGCACCCTTTCGAGCAGTGTCACGTCAGGCTGGCCGCCGGCGGACTCGTCGCCGCCGGGCTGATGGATGGCGACGAGTCCGGCCTCCGCCAAGTCGGCGACGAGGATTCGGGCGACGCCGAGTGGGATGGAAAGAAGTGCCGAGATCTCGGCGACCGACTTGATCTCACGGCACAGTTGGCAGATGCGCTGGTGTTCCGGCAACTGCCCTTGGAGCTGGGACGGCTGGGCCGTGGTGTGCACCAGTGCCTCGATGGCGAGCTGGTAGCGCGGCCGCGTACGGCCGCCGGTCATCGCATACGGTCGCACCAGCGGGTTGTGCGCGCCCCCGGAGGGGGTCGCACGCCGGTGCTTCTGGGGCTGCGCGGGTGCCGAGTACGGCGACCGCGGAGCCTCCGGCTGAGCTTGGTGGCTCGGTGCGGAGGGGAAATTGAAGCGGTTCAGCGGGGGCTGAGCCTGCTGTTCATTGCCGTACGGGTAACCGCCGGGGGGCGTTGCCACGTCTCCTCCTCCAACTTGCCTGTCTGATGCTGGTCGCGCCACCGCACCTTATGGGGCGGTGGCGCGAAACGCACTGCCTCTTTGCTAGTTGAGAAGGCTTCCCTGCAGTTCGGCGCGGAGGTCGGGCGTGAGCACACTGCCCGCGCGGTCGACCAACAGAGCCATCTCGTAGCCCACGAGGCCGATGTCGCACTCGGGGTGCGCCAGCACGGCCAGCGAGGATCCGTCGGAGACGGACATGATGAAGAGGAAACCACGCTCCATCTCCACCACGGTCTGGTTGACCGCGCCGCCCTCGAAGATCCGGGAAGCACCCGCGGTCAGCGAGGTCAGGCCGGAGGCGACTGCCGCCAGCTGGTCGGCGCGGTCCCGCGGGAACCCTTCGGACATGGCCAGAAGGAGTCCGTCGGCGGAGACCACGACGGTGTGGGACACCCCTGGGGTGTTGTCCACGAAACTGGTGATCAACCAGTTCAGGTTTTGCGCCGCCTGGCTCATCGGGCTCACACTAACGCTCCTGATCGTAGGTGCCGCCGGGGCCGAAGCCCTGGTCGTGTTGCTCATGTGCGGAGGTGTCGTTCCCCGCGCTGCGCCCCTGCTGGACACCGCGGCGCAGGTTGCTCAACCTGCCGCGGACGTCCTCCGGAGCGCGGGATATCTGGGGGCCGCCCTGCGGGGTCGTTTCCGCCTTGCCCTCGACCAGGTTGGCCTTGGGGACCCGGCGGGGGAGACCGGAAGAGGTGATTCCGCCGGCCTTCGGCTCACGGAGCTGCTCGGCGCGGTGCCAGCGCTCGTCGTTCGCCGACTGCCAGTCGGACTTATCGGCCTCTGGACGCTGCTGTGGGTCCTGCTGGGACTGCTCCGGTTCTCCGCCGGCCCCCGCGGCGCTCTCGCCCGACTCGGATTGCTGCCACTGCTTCGCGCGGCGCGGCAGACCGGACCCGGTCAGCGAGTGGGAGCCGCTCGAAGAGGGGCCCGGACGGTCGAACTCTACGCGCTCCGGCTGGGCCGTGTCAGCGGACGGCCGGGATTCCGAATCGGCTCCGCGACCCTGCTCGTAACCGTGCTGGTACGGACCGGCCTCGCTCCACTCGCCTTGGGGAGCGGGGGCGTTGTAGTCGCCGTAGCCCTGCTGGTCGCCGTAACCGGATTCGGTATAGCCCGCTTCCGTATACGGCTGCTGCGCGGTCTGCTCCGGCGCCTGCGCCAGGCCCTGCTGCTCGTCGTAACCCTGCTGGTCGTAACCCTGGTCGTAGCCCTGCTGCCCAACCTCGTCCCGGAACAGCGGACGGTTGTCGGCGGCCTGCGCCTCCAGCGCCGCGCGCCGCTCCTCGCGCATCAGCGAACGGCCGACCGGGTCCAGCGAAGGTCCGGTGCCGGCGTCCGGCCGGGGCTCGTAACGGGAGTCGTCGAAGCCCAGTTCGGCGGCGGTGCGCAGCCGGGGGCCGGTCGGTGCGGCCGGCGCGGCCTGCTGCTCGGGCACGGCCCGGGAGGTCAGCGTGAAGTCCTCGGGGGACATCTCGTCCAGCGAGCCGCCACCACCGTGCGTGATGGCGTCGGGCAGCATCACCAGCGAGGTGGTGCCGGCCTGCTCGCCCGACGGGCGCAGCTGGACGCGGATGCCGTGGCGGGTCGCCAGGCGGCCGACCACGAACAGACCCATGCGCTGGGCGATCGCGACGTCCACGGTCGGCGGGTTGGCCAACCGGTGGTTGATGTCCGCGAAGTCCGTGGGCGTGAGGCCGATGCCCTTGTCGTGGATCTCGACCATGACGCGGCCGTCGGGCAGCCGGGTCGCGGTCACCCGGACCTTGGTGTGCGGGGAGGAGAACGTCGTGGCGTTCTCCAGCAGCTCCGCGAGCAGGTGCACGAGGTCGGTCACGGCCAGACCGTGGATCTCGGCCTCCGGGACACCGCTCAGCTCGATGCGCTCGTACGCCTCCACCTCGGAGGAGGCGGCACGGAGCACGTCCACCAGCGGGATCGGCTGGTCCCAGCGGCGGCCGGGCTCCTCGCCCGCGAGGACGAGGAGGTTCTCGCCGTTGCGCCGCATACGGGTGGCCAGGTGGTCCATCCGGAAGAGGTTTTCCAGCTGGTCCGGGTCCGCCTCGTTGTTCTCCAGCTCCGTGATGAGCGTCAGCTGACGCTCGATGAGGGCCTGGTTGCGGTGCGAGAGGGTCGTGAAGATCGCGTTGACGTTGCCCCGCAGCAGCGCCTGCTCGGCGGCCAGTCGCACCGCCTCGCGGTGGACCTGGTCGAAGGCGCGGGCGACCTCGCCGATCTCGTCACCGGTGGTGATCGGGATGGGCTCGATACGGGTGTCGACGTGACCGGGGTCGGTGCGCGAGAGCTGGTCGACCAGGGCCGGCAGCCGCTGCTCGGCGATCTCGAAGGCGCCGCTGCGCAGGCGCAGCATGCTCCGGCTCATCGAGCGGGCCATCTTGCCGGCCACCACGAAGGCGGCGAACAGGGCCAGCACCATGATCGAGGAGTTGATGATCGCTTCCTGCTTGGCGTCCGAGGCGACCTTCTCGGCGTCGGCCACGGCCCGGTCGGCCAGCTCCACCTCGATGTAGCGGTACGCGTCGAACTTGCCCGTCGCGGTGGTGAACCACGACTCGGCGGTGATGCCCTTGGTCTTCAGCGCCGCGGCCGGCGTGGTGGAGATCGCGGCGTACATCTTGTCCTGCTCGGTCACCTGGGCCTTGTCGGCCAGCGCCTTGTTGAGCCGGTTGATGTCGTCGTCGGTGCCCGCCTGGACGTACTCGCCGTGGGCGATGTACTCCAGGAAGTTGTAGGAGACGAAGGAGGTCGTCAGCTTCTCGCGGTTCTGCGCGCTGCCGGGCTTCTCCAGCAGGTGGGCGCCGATGGAACGCTGCAGCGACTCGGCGGCCTTGGCGAGCTGCACGGCGTAGACCATGCGGCCGAAGGAGCTCGCGTTGTCCGTGCCGAGGCCCAGCTCGTTGGAGAAGGCCATGAGGGGACGCTGGATGGCGCCGTAGCCGTCCTCGGTGTCCGCACCGGACAGGGCGGAGGAGTACGCGGCGCTTCGGAGCCTGGGCAGCCCGGCCTCGGCGTCACGCAGCAGCTTGAGGCGGCGCTTGACGCTGGGGGTGGCCGGCATGCTCTTGACGGCCTTGTCGAACTCGGCCCGGGCGACGTCCGTCGCGTCCCGCGTCTTCTTGATGACCGGGTCGTCGCGGTGGTTCCCGAGCAGCGGCAGCGCCGTCTGGTCGCGCTCCTCGAGCACGGCGTGGGCGTACGTGGCCGCGGCCCGCACCCCTCGCGCGGTCTCCGTCGCGTCCTGCGCCTCGTTCCACGTGTCGACGGAGGTCTTCACGTGAAGGCCACCGAAGACCAGGGCGACGAGCACCGGGATCAGCAGAATGACGTTCAGCCGGGTCGGCACCCGCCAGTTGCGTGGGGAGAACCTGCCGCCACTGCCCTTCACGGGCGCGGCGGGGGCTTCGGGCACGTCAGAGGGCAACGCCGCTGAGCGCGACGGTGGGGTGAAGTTGCCCCGCTCGTCCCGCGCCTGCTGCGTGGCGCCCGTCTTTCTACGCCTCACTCGACCAACAACCTCTCGGCGTCGGCACCTGACCTGTGCCGTGTATTTCCGCTGAGCCGTGACTGCTCAGCCCCGGAATTCCAGCACGGCAGGCAGGTGCATTCCAAACAGTGGGCACGGCCGCCGGACACGACGATTCACCCGACATAAAACGGGCATTAAGAGCGAGCAGCGCCAAATGACGGGCGAATTGTGTGCAGAGCGAAGTTGACCGAACGCGCCGAGTGGTCACGTCCGGTCAATTCTCTTGTTGAAATGTTATGAACCCCGGACGGTGGTCCGTGGCCAATAACACAAAACCGCCCATCGTAACTGCGGGACGCGCAAAGCTACTTGAGCCGGGCCATGAGGGCGTGCTCGACGAGCGTGATGAGTGCGCTCTTGGCTTCGTTGCGGTGGCGGGCGTCGGTGGTGATGATCGGTGCGTCGGGGCCGATCTGGAGTGCTTCGCGGACTTCTTCGGGGTTGTAGGGCTGGTGTCCGTCGAAGCCGTTGAGGGCGATGACGAAGGGGAGGCCGCTGTTCTCGAAGTAGTCGACGGCGGGGAAGCAGTCGGCGAGGCGCCTGGTGTCGACGAGGACGACGGCGCCGATGGCGCCGCGGACCAGGTCGTCCCACATGAACCAGAAGCGGTCCTGACCGGGCGTACCGAAGAGGTACAGGATCAGATCGTCGTCCAGTGTGATGCGGCCGAAATCCATCGCCACCGTGGTGGTGGTTTTGTCCTGGACGTGGCTCAGGTCGTCGATCCCCGCCGAGGCGGAGGTCATGACGGCTTCGGTGCGCAGCGGAGAAATTTCCGAGACCGCACCGACGAATGTCGTCTTGCCCACGCCGAAGCCGCCAGCCACCACGATCTTCGCCGAAGTGGTGGAACGGCCGACGCTCCCGCTAGAGCTTCCGAAGTCCACTGAGCACCCTTTCGAGCAGTGTCACATCCGGCGTTCCACCGGACTCGCCGCTGCCGCCCGGCTGGTGGATCGCCACCATTCCGGCCTCCGCCAGGTCCGCCACGAGGATCCGCGCCACGCCCAGGGGCATGTTCAGCAGCGCGGAGACCTCCGCGACCGACTTGACCTCCTGGCAGAGGTGGCAGATCCGCTGGTGCTCGGGAAGCAGCCCCGCGAGGTGGGCCGGGTCGGCCGTGGAGCTGACCAGGGCCTCGATGGCGAGCTGGTAGCGCGGCCGGGTACGGCCCCCGGTCATGGCGTAGGGGCGGACCAGCGGCTGGTCGCCTTCACTCCCGTACGACGCGTGATGATGCGAGGCGCCGTACGGGCCGGGCGAGGCGGGCGGGGTCATGAATCCTCCGGACGGGACAGCAGGATGGCAATAATGCCGTCGAGCGGTGGCCGGTGGGGGGTTTTCGGCCGTACGGTCGGACGGTATTTGCGTTATGCGTACGGTCAGTTCAGCAGACTGCCCTGAAGCTCCGCGCGGAGATCAGGCGTCAGCACCGTGCCCGCGCGGTCGACGAGCAGGGCCATCTCGTAGCCCACGAGGCCGATGTCGCACTCGGGGTGCGCCAGCACGGCCAGGGACGAACCGTCGGAGACGGACATGATGAAGAGGAACCCCCGCTCCATCTCCACCACGGTCTGGGTGACGGGGCCGCCCTCGAAGATCCGGGAGGCCCCGGCCGTGAGGGAGGTCAGGCCGGAGGCGACAGCCGCCAGCTGATCGGCGCGGTCGCGCGGAAAGCCTTCGGACATCGCCAGAAGGAGTCCGTCGGCGGATACCACCACCGTGTGGGACACCCCCGGGGTGTTCGCCACGAAGTTGGTGATCAACCAGTTCAGATTCTGCGCCGCCTGGCTCATCGGACTCAACTAACGCTCCTGCTGGTAAGTGGGGCCAATGTTGTGACTGCCGGTGGTCGAGCCGTTTCCGGCCTGACGACCCTGCTGGATGCCCCGGCGAAGATTGGTCAGCCGGCCGCGCACGTCATCAGGCGCACGCGAGACCGCCGGACCGGTCGGGTTGTTCTGTTCCTGCTCCTGCGCGGCACCCTCGACGAGGTTCGCACGCGGCACGCGCCGCGGCAGACCGGAAGAGGTGATGCCGCCGGCCGCCGGCTCGCGGAGCTGTTCGGCCCGCTGCTGGCGTTCGTCGTTGGGGTTGCGCCAGTCGTCCGCCGGAGCCTGCTGGGCCTTGGGGGCCTGCGGGTTGCGCGGCGTGCGCTGGGCCTTGGGGGCCCGGTCGCCCTGCGGCGTGGGCGTCGGCTGCGGCTCGCGCCGCGGCAGCGACCGCCCGTTCTTCGCGGGCTGCCCGGCCGTCGGGGCGGACGTGTTCTGAGCGTTCCCGGCGTTCTGGCCGTTCTCGCCCCGGCGCCAGTTCGACTCCAGCTCCTCGAAGAGCGGTGCCCGCCCGTCGCCGGGCCCGGCCGCCGGCAGCTGGCCCGCCTCGGGCCTGCCGCCGGGCTGTGCGAACTGCCCGGTGTCACCGGGACGCTCGAACTGGCCGGTGCTGCCGTTCTGCGCGTTGCCGACGCCGCCGAGCTGCGGGAACGACGACGTGTCGGAGGGCGAGCCGGGCAGCGCGAACTGGCCGGTGTCACCGGGGCCCGCGGACGGCTGTGCGCCCGTCGGCCGGGGGAACTGGCCGGTGGTGTCGGTGCGGGGCTCGTCGCCGATCCGCGGGAACTCGGACGTGTCACCGGGACCGCCGGAACCGGGCTGCGGGGCGCCGGGCTGCGGGAACTGGCCCGTGGTGTCCGGACGCGCGCCCTGTGCGGGCTGCGCGAACCGGCCGGTGTTCTCCACGTCCTCGTGGCCGCGCGGGCTGTCCTGCGCCGAGCGGCGGGAGCCGCCGTCCGAGGCCAGGGGCCAGTCATCGACCGGGGCGGCCGGAGCCGGGGTGCCGGAAGCGGGCGTGGGGGCCGCGGGCGACTGCTCGTTGCCCCAGCTCGGTGCCGCACGGCCCGGGAGCTCGGGAGCGGCGCCGCGGGCGGGCAGCTGCGGACGGCGGCCGCCGCGGTCACCGGCGGGCGGTGTGGCGGAGGGACCGGCCGTGTTGCCCCGGGGCGGGAGCGTGGGACGCTCGCCGCCGCCGCGCGGCGCGCTGTCGAAGAGGCTGCCGCCACTCGAACCAGCGCCGGCACCTGCACCGGCCGCCGGGGCGGGGCGCGTCGGCAGACCCTTGTCCGTCGTGCCGGGGCGACCCGGCAGCGCGGGCCGCGGCCCGCTGGCCGGGGGAACCTGCCGGCGGGGAGCCTGGCCGCCGCCCATGAGGCCGGCCTGCCCGGCGCCCGGGTTGCCGCCGCCCATGGCGGGCTGGCCCGGCATGCCCGGAGCCGGCTTCTTGCCGCCCTGGGCGACGTCGACCGGCAGCATGACGAGCGCGGTCGTGCCGCCCGAGTCGGAGGGCCGGAGCTGAATGCGGATGCCGTGTCGCAGGGACAGACGGCCGACCACGAACAGACCCATGCGTCGGGAGACGGAGACGTCGACCGTGGGCGGGCTGGCGAGCCGCTCGTTGATCGCGGCAAGGTCCTCGGGGGAGAGGCCGATGCCCGTGTCGTGGATCTCGACCAGCACCCGGCCGTCGGGCAGGGCGTGACCGGTGACCTTGACCTTGGTCTGCGGCGACGAGAAGGACGTCGCGTTCTCGAGCAGCTCGGCGAGCAGGTGCACGAGGTCGTTGACCACGCGGCCGGCGACCTCGGTCGGCGGCACACCGCTCAGCTCGATGCGCTCGTACTGCTCCACCTCGGACGCGGCGGCACGCAGCACGTCGACGAGCGGCACCGGGCGGGTCCACCGGCGGCCCGGCTCCTCGCCCGCGAGGACGAGGAGGTTTTCGCCGTTACGGCGCATACGGGTCGCGAGGTGGTCGAGCCGGAAGAGCGAGGAGAGCTGGTCGGGGTCGGCCTCGCGGCTCTCGAGCTCGGAGATGAGCGAGAGCTGACGCTGGATGAGGCCCTGGCTGCGGCGCGAGAGGTTGGTGAACATCGCGTTGACGTTGCCTCGCAGCAACGCCTGCTCGGCGGCGAGGCGGACCGCCTCGCGGTGCACGTCGTCGAAGGCCGCGGCCACCTTGCCGATCTCGTCGCGGCTGTGCACACCGACGGACTCGACGGTGGTGTCGACGTCCTGCGGGTCCGTCTCGGACAGCTGCTTGACGAGCTCGGGCAGACGTTCCTGGGCGACCTTCTGGGCGGTGTCCTGCAGTCGGCGCAGCGACCGCACCATGGACCGGGCCACGACGAACGCGCCGACGAGCGAGATGCCGAGGACCAGGATGATCAGCACACCGTTGAGGATGGCGTCCTGCTGGGCGTCGTCACGGAGCTCGCGCGCCTTCTGGTCCATCTGGGACAGCAGGGTCTGCTCGATCTTGGACATCTCTTCGAGCTTCACGCTGTCCTGGTCGTACCAGTCCATATACGTGTACGGCGCGGACTTCAGGCCCTCGGTCTTGCCGAGCGCGCGCTCGGCGAAGGTGTTCGCCGAGGTGATCTCCGTCTGGCCGCCGTTGAGCGCCTGGAGCAGTTCGGCGGAGTCACCGGCGCGGATCGCGGTGAAGCGGCGCAGCGCCTCGTCCTCGCTGTCCAGCGCGTTCTTGCCGTACTGCAGGTCGTTCGCGGAAAGCCGCGCGCCCTTGGGGTTGGCGAGCGCGGCGCTGATCACGGCCCGCTGGATGGAGGCGTACTCCTTGGCGGAGGAGAACGTCGCCAGCGCACGGGTGCTGGTGATCATGTCGCTGTTGCTGGTGGCCTGGGCCATGTCCTGGGACAGCGACAGCAGCGAGGTGATCAGCGCGTTGTAGTCGTTGACCGTCTGCGCGATGTAGTCGGTCTCCTGGTACGCCTGGAGACGGTGGTTCTTGATCTTGTCGAGCTGCTTGGTGATGTCGACAAGGGTCGTCTGGACGCCGACCATCGTCGGGTCGTTCGACTCGACCTTGGTGGTGGCCTGCCGGAACGCGTCGATGGCGCGGTCGGTCTTCTCACGCGGGGCGACGACGCGGTCGTCCTTGTCGTTGCCGCCGACCAGCGGACCCGCGGACTTGTCGCGCTCCTCCTGGAGCGCGTCCGCGAGCTGGGTGGCCTTACCGGTCATCTCGGTAAGGATCTTCATGTGGTCGAGCTGGTCGACGTTCTCGAGCGAGCCGTCGATACGTAGCGCACCCAGGGTCGTCGCGGCGACCACGGGCAGGGCTAGCAGGGAGACCAGTCGGGTGCTGATGCGCCAGTTGCGCAGGGCTATTCGTGAGCCCGGCCCGTTCGGCTTTTTGGCCTTCGGCTTGTCGGCGGGCTCGCCGCCGCTCGGCGCGTCGGCGGGCGTGCCGCGGTCGGTCGCACCGCGCGGCTCCGGCTCCGCCGCAGCGCTGCCATCCCTCTTGAAACGTCCCTGCACTAGCGTCGCAACCTCTGGACCAGGCGTCCCTCCGGGTGAGCGGCGGGACGGTGTCGAGTCGTGGGGGGACCGCGGTTGCCCCCTGGCGGTCCGTGGAATTCCAGCACAGTGCCGGATCTCCAACAAGGCCGGTGCACGGGGCCCGGAATGCTGTGACGCTATGTGCGGAATGGGTCACCAGATGTAGAAAGTTGCACCCCGTAAAACGCCCCCAATCCGGCAATTCGCCCCACGGACACGAAGGGGCGCCCGGTGTCCCAGTCGCCATGATCAGGAGCGGAACGTCTGGTTCAGCCCTGCAATGTCCGTTTCGCGAGGGTGAAATGTCCGACCGATATGCGGCATTTTTTGATGTACTCGTGAGCAAACTCACAGCAGACTCAGGACTTCTCCAGCGGGCCGGTGGGGAAGGGCAGGCCTAGCCTGGACCTTTACACCCGCTGCGAAAACGACAACGCGAGGCCACTCACAGTGAAGACGACGACGCCGTCCCGGAAGACCGCCAACCCGCGCCGCACCACGCTCGCGCACCTCGAGAACGCCGCGGGGCTGAGCGCCGCGGGCGACCTCGTCCGCGAGCACGCCGTCGAGCTGCCGGCCGTCACCGCCAACCCGCGCCGCACCGTCCTCATGACCGCGCCCGTGGTGGTCCCCCAGGGCTGACCCACGGCGGCGCACGGGCCGTCGGCGACCCCCGCGATAGCCTGGGGTGTCAGTCTCCGGCCGGACCAGATAGGGGCAAAAGCTTCCCGTGCGCATCGCCAGGTTCTCCATCGACGGCAACGTCGCCTTCGGTGTCGTGGAAGGGGACGCCTCCACAGAAGGCGGCCCCGTCCTCGACATCATCAAGGGCCACCCCTTCGCCGAGTTCGAGCGCTCGGGGCAGAAGATCCCGCTGAGCAAGGTGCGGCTGCTGCCGCCCGTCCTGCCCAACAAGGTCGTCGCCATCGGCCGCAACTACGCCGAGCACGCCGCGGAGCTGGGCAATGAGGTCCCCGACGTCCCCGTCGCGTTCTTCAAGCCGTCCACCGCGGTCATCGGCCCCGGCGACCCCATCGCGTACCCCTCCTTCTCCAGCGAGGTGCACCACGAGGCCGAGCTGGCCGTGGTCATCGGCCGTATGTGCCGTGAGGTCCCGCGCGAGCGCGTGAAGGACGTCATCCTCGGCTACACCTGCGCCAACGACATCACCGCGCGTGATGTCCAGGAGCGCGAGAAGCAGTGGGCCCGGGCCAAGGGCTTCGACACCTCCTGCCCGCTGGGCCCCTGGGTGGAGACCGAGCTGGACCCGAGCGACCTCGGGATCATGTGCACGGTCAACGGCCAACAGCGCCAGCTGGGCCGCACGAGCGACATGGTCCGCTCCATCGAGGACCTGATCGTCCACATCACCGAGGCGATGACGCTGCTCCCCGGCGACGTCGTCCTCACCGGCACCCCGGCCGGGGTCGGACCCCTGAACGTCGGCGACGAGGTCGCCGTCACCATCGAAGGCATCGGCACTCTCACCAATAAGGTGATCAAGCGTGGCTAGCGCAACTCCCGTACGCGTCCGTTTCTGTCCCTCGCCGACCGGCAACCCCCATGTGGGCCTGGTCCGCACCGCCCTGTTCAACTGGGCGTTCGCCCGCCACCACGGCGGCACCCTGGTCTTCCGCATCGAGGACACCGACGCGGCGCGCGACTCGGAGGAGTCGTACCAGCAGCTGCTGGACTCGATGCGCTGGCTGGGCTTCGACTGGGACGAGGGCCCCGAGGTCGGCGGCCCGCACGCGCCGTACCGCCAGTCGCAGCGCATGGACATCTACCAGGACGTCGCGCGGAAGCTGCTGGACGGCGGCCACGCCTACTACTGCTACTGCACCACCGAGGAGCTCGACGCCCGCCGCGACGCCGCCCGCGCCGCCGGCAAGCCGTCCGGCTACGACGGTCAGTGCCGGGTGCTCACCCCCGAGCAGAAGGCGGCGTACGACGCCGAGGGCCGCACCTCGATCGTCCGCTTCCGGATGCCCGACGAGCCGATCACTTTCACCGACCTGGTCCGTGGCGAGCTGACCTTCACCCCGGAGAACGTGCCGGACTTCGGCATCGTCCGGGCCAACGGCGCGCCCCTCTACACGCTCGTCAACCCCGTCGACGACGCGCTGATGGAGATCACCCACGTGCTGCGCGGCGAGGACCTGCTGTCCTCCACGCCGCGCCAGATCGCCCTCTACCGGGCGCTCGCCGAGATCGGCGTCGGCAACGGCACCACCCCGCAGTTCGGCCACCTGCCGTACGTGATGGGCGAGGGCAACAAGAAGCTCTCCAAGCGCGACCCGCAGGCGTCCCTGAACCTCTACCGGGAGCGCGGCTTCCTCCCCGAGGGCCTGCTGAACTACCTCTCCCTGCTCGGCTGGTCCCTCTCGGCCGACCAGGACATCTTCACGATGGACGAGATGGTCGCGGCGTTCGACATCAAGGACGTCAACGCCAACCCGGCGCGCTTCGACCTCAAGAAGTGCGAGTCGATCAACGGCGACCACATGCGTCGCATGGACGTGAAGGCGTTCATCGAGGCCTGCGGCCCCTGGCTGAAGGCCCCGTTCGCCCCGTGGGCCCCCGAGGCCTTCGACCAGGCGGTCTTCGAGGCCATCGCCCCGCACGCGCAGACCCGACTGACGGTGCTCTCCGACATCACGGCCAACGTCGACTTCCTCTTCCTCGACGAGCCGGCCCACGACGAGGCGTCCTGGGCCAAGGCCATGAAGGAGGGCTCGGACGCGCTGCTGCGCACCGCGCGCGCCAAGCTGGAGGCCGCGGAGTGGAACCCCGAGGCCCTCAAGGCGGCCGTCCTCGCCGCCGGTGAGGAGCACGGTCTGAAGCTCGGCAAGGCCCAGGCGCCGGTCCGCGTCGCGGTCACGGGCCGCACGGTCGGCCTGCCGCTGTTCGAATCGCTGGAGATCCTCGGCCGCGAGCGCACCCTGGCGCGTATCGACGCGGCCCTGGCGAAGCTCGCCGGCTGACGACACAGGGCCGCCCAGGCGGCCACAGGGCCCTTTCAGGGGCTCGGGGGCCCGTCCCCGCGGTTGTTCGACCGCGGGGGCGGGCCCCGTCGCCTGTGGCGGCCCGTACGGCCGTGCGGGCGCGGGGCGGGCGCCGCGCGAGGTGCCGTGGGGCGTCCGGGCCGGCCCGGCGGGTTATCGGTTTTGGAGCCCCGTCCACCTTCGGGTAATGTTCTTCCTGCGCCGCCCGAGAGGGCCGAGAGGCCGGAGCGGACGGTGCAAGCCCGAGCAAGACCCTTTAACGAAGGTCGAGTTCTGGTGGGGTATGGTGTAATTGGCAGCACGAGGGTTTCTGGTTCCCTTAGTCTAGGTTCGAGTCCTGGTACCCCAGCCAAAGGAAATTCGATCGAATTTCTTTTGGTAAATTAGTAAGCGCAGTGCGAGCCCCCGTTGTGTAGCGGCCTAGCACGCCGCCCTCTCAAGGCGGTAGCGCCGGTTCGAATCCGGTCGGGGGTACAGATCCTGAATTCCGTCACCATCCGGATAACATCCGGAGGCGATGATGAATGGATCGCTAGGGCCCCCGTTGTGTAGCGGCCTAGCACGCCGCCCTCTCAAGGCGGTAGCGCCGGTTCGAATCCGGTCGGGGGTACTGGTATCACCATGGGATATGGTGTAATTGGCAGCACGAGGGTTTCTGGTTCCCTTAGTCTAGGTTCGAGTCCTGGTATCCCAGCGCAGATAGCTCTGCAAACAAAGCTAGCCCCCGTTGTGTAGCGGCCTAGCACGCCGCCCTCTCAAGGCGGTAGCGCCGGTTCGAATCCGGTCGGGGGTACAAGAAGAAAAAATGCCTTTCGCGCGAGCGGAGGGCATTTTTTCGTGCGCTCTTCCGCGCCGCCGGATGCCGCCCCGATAATTCCCGCATGGTCCATCCCCACGGCGGGCGCCGCCGGGTCCACGTCGGCGATCTCCGGCCCGGCGACCACGCGTGCCTCCTCTTCGACTCGGACGAGGAACGAGCCCTGCTCCTGGGCGGCTTCCTGCTCGGGGGCCTGGACGCCAAGGACAAGATCCTCTATCTCGCGGGGGAGGGCGGCCCGGCCGGCCATGACGCCCTGCTGGACCGCTGCCGCTTCCCCGCCGGGCCACCCGACCTGTCCGGACAGCTGGAGATCGTGGGCGCGGCCGAAATCTCCTCGGGCCGCGGGGAGTTCGAACCCGCCGCCCTGCTGGACCGGCTCCGGGCCGCCGCCGACCGCGGGCGCCGGGAGGGCTACCGCGCCCTGCGGGTCGCGGCCGATCTGGGCGCCCTCCTGCGCGACGGCCGCGACGTCCACCGCTTACTGCGGTACGAAGCCCTGCTGGCCGCGGAGTTCATCGACGAGGAGGCGCTGGCCGTCTGCCAGTACGACCTCCGCCGCTGTGATCCCGCCGCGCTGGACACCCTCGCAGCCGCCCACCCCCGGAGCGTCGAAGTGGATCCACTCGTCCGCACGGCCGATCTGGTCGTGGTCCGCACCTTCAGCCCCCCGGGCCTGCGGATCGAGGGAGCGGTCGACGCCGGCTCCCACGGGCACCTCAGGGAGGCCCTGCAGTCGGTCGCGGCCGTCAGGGGCGACGTCCGCCTGGAGATGTCCCGGGTGGAATTCCTCGACCTCGGCGGGCTGCGGCTGCTGATGACCTTCGCCAGGGCCCGCGCCGCCCGCCACTACGCCGTCGAGCTGACGGGGCTGCTGCCCCATCTGCTGCGCGTCATCACGCTCATCGGCTGGGACCGGACGCCCGGCCTCCGGCTCGGGGCCGCGCATGCCTACTGACCACACCGACGGGACCGGATTCGTCCACCACGCCTGCCTGTACGGGAGCGACGAGCAGTTCCTGGCGACGGCCCTGCCGTTCGTCCGGGACGGGCTGGCGGCCGGGGAGCCCGTCCTGGCCGCGACGACCCCCGCCAACATCGAGCTGCTCCGGGACGCCCTCGGTGAGCGGGCACACGCCCTGGACACCGCCGAGACCGCGTACTTCGGCCGCCGGCCCGTGGAGCGCGTCTCCGCCTTCCTGCGCTACCACGACCGCCGGGCCCGCCCCGGGCGGCGGATGCGGATGCTCGCCGAGCCGGTGTGGGGCGGCAGATCCGCCCGCCAGATCGCCGAGTGGAAGCGGATGGAGTCCGGGCTCAATGTGCTGCTCGCCGAGCTGCCGGTCTGGATGATCTGCCCGTACGACACCCGGGCCGTCTCCGCCGACGTGGCGGCGGCCGCCTGCGTCACGCACCCCGTGCGGATGGACGGCGGAAGGGCACACCCCTGCGCGGGCTTCACGGACCCGATGGCGTACGCGGCGGCGATCGGACCGCCGCCGGAGGCCGCCCCGGCCACGGCCGCGCGGATGGGTCCGACGGCCGACCCCTCGGCCGTACGGCTCTTCGCCCGTGAGCGGGCGGCCGCGGCGGGTCTGACGGGCGAGCGGCTCGCCCTGGCCGAGTTCGCCGTCGCCGAGGCGGCGGGCTATCTGCTGGCCGCCGACGGCGCCCGGGTCGCCCTGCGGATCTGGGAGGAGCCGGGCACCCTGGCCTGCGAACTGCTGCGCGAGGACCCCCACGGCGCGAGCGTGCCGGTCTTCGCAGGCTTTCTGCCGCCCGACGAGGCACCGGACCCCGAGGACGGCCTCTGGCTCGCGCGCACCCTCAGCGACACCCTGGAGGTGCGTGCCGAGGGCACCCGCACCCGCCTCGCCCTGCGCCTCGCGGGCCTGCGTGACGCGGAGTGCGGGTGACCGCACGAACGGTCACCCACGGGCGGTCGTCCCGCGGGTGCTCCGCCACGGGCGACCGCCGGCCGGCGCGGCTCAGCCGTTGCGGCGGAGGGCCTCGCTGAGGCGCAGGGCGGCGTCGATGACCGCCTGGGCGTGCATCCGGCCCGGGTGGCGCGTGAGCCGCTCGATGGGGCCGGAGACCGACACGGCGGCCACCACACGGTTCGAGGGGCCGCGCACGGGCGCGGAGACCGAGGCGACGCCCGGCTCCCGCTCGCCGATCGACTGGGCCCAGCCCCGGCGCCGGACGCCCGAGAGCGCGGTCGCCGTGAAGCGGGCGCCCTGCAGACCGCGGTGCAGCCGCTCGGGCTCCTCCCAGGCCATGAGCACCTGGGCCGCCGAGCCCGCCTTCATCGGCAGCGTCGAGCCGACCGGCACGGTGTCCCGCAGTCCGGACAGCCGCTCCGCGGCCGCCACACAGATCCGCATGTCGCCCTGGCGGCGGTAGAGCTGCGCGCTCTCGCCCGTCACGTCCCGCAGATGCGTGAGCACCGGCCCGGCCGTGGCCAGCAGCCGGTCCTCACCGGCCGCCGCCGCCAGCTCGCTGAGCCGGGGGCCGAGGATGAAACGGCCCTGCATGTCCCGCGCCACCATCCGGTGGTGCTCCAGCGCCACCGCGAGGCGGTGCGCCGTCGGCCGGGCGAGCCCGGTCGCCGCCACCAGCCCGGCCAGCGTCGCCGGGCCGGACTCCAGAGCGCTCAGTACCAAAGCCGCCTTGTCGAGAACGCCCACGCCACTCGAGGCGCCACCAGAGTTGTCCATGAAACGATATTCGCGTCTCACAGTGTGAAACGCAAGTTCAATTTTCCGGGATTGGCGCCAACCTGGACGGACAGGACCCCACTGGCACACGAGTTGGGTCGGCAGCGACGCCGGCCGGAGGGACAGCGATGGGACGGACACTCGCGGAGAAGGTCTGGGACGACCACGTCGTCACGCGCGCCGAAGGCGAGCCCGACCTCCTCTTCATCGATCTGCACCTGCTGCACGAGGTCACCAGCCCGCAGGCCTTCGACGGTCTGCGCAAGGCCGGCCGCGGCGTCCGCCGCCTCGACCTGACCATCGCCACGGAGGACCACAACACCCCCACCCTCGACATCGACAAGCCCATCGCGGACCCGGTCTCCCGGGCCCAGCTGGAGACGCTGCGCAAGAACTGCGCGGAGTTCGGCGTCCGGCTGCACCCGCTGGGCGACGTCGAGCAGGGCGTCGTCCACGTCGTGGGCCCGCAGCTGGGGCTGACCCAGCCCGGCACCACCGTCGTCTGCGGCGACAGCCACACCTCCACCCACGGCGCCTTCGGCGCGCTGGCGTTCGGCATCGGCACCAGCCAGGTCGAGCACGTGCTGGCCACCCAGACGCTGCCGCTCGCCCCCTTCAAGACCATGGCCGTCACCGTCGAGGGCGAACTGCCGGACGGCGTCTCCGCCAAGGACCTGATCCTCGCCGTCATCGCCAGGATCGGCACCGGTGGCGGCCAGGGCTACGTCATCGAGTACCGCGGCTCCGCCATCGAGAAGCTGTCGATGGAAGCCCGGATGACCGTCTGCAACATGTCCATCGAGGCGGGCGCCCGGGCCGGCATGATCGCCCCCGACGAGACCACCTTCGCCTACCTGGAAGGCCGGGCCCACGCCCCCCGGGGCGCGGACTGGGACGCCGCCGTCGCGTACTGGCGCACCCTGCGCACCGACGACGACGCGGTCTTCGACCACGAGGTGGTCATCGACGCCACCGAGCTCGCCCCGTTCGTCACCTGGGGCACCAACCCCGGCCAGGGCGCCCCGCTGTCCGCGGCCGTTCCCGACCCCGCCTCGTACCAGGACGCCTCCGAGCGGCTGGCCGCCGAAAAGGCCCTGGAATACATGGGGTTGACGGCAGGTCAGGCGCTGCGCGACATCCGGGTGGACACCGTCTTCGTCGGCTCGTGCACCAACGGCCGGATCGAGGACCTGCGCTCCGCCGCCGATGTCCTGGGGGGCCGGAAGGTCGCCGACGGCGTCCGGATGCTGGTCGTCCCCGGGTCCGTGCGCGTGGCGCTGCAGGCCGTCGAGGAAGGGCTGGACAAGGTGTTCACCACCGCCGGCGCCGAGTGGCGGCACGCGGGCTGTTCGATGTGCCTCGGCATGAACCCCGACCAACTCGCGCCCGGCGAGCGGTCCGCGTCGACCTCCAACCGTAACTTCGAGGGCAGGCAGGGCAAGGGCGGCCGCACCCACCTGGTCTCGCCCCAGGTCGCCGCCGCCACCGCCGTACTGGGCCATCTGGCCTCCCCGGCGGACCTCTCCGGTCCGGCCGCCGCGTCCGATGTCACGACTCCCGTGGGGGCCTGAACAGTCATGGAAGCTTTCACCACGCACACCGGCCGGGCCGTCCCGCTGCGCCGCGGAAATGTCGACACCGACCAGATCATCCCGGCGCACTGGCTCAAGAAGGTGACCCGCGACGGCTTCGAGGACGGGCTCTTCGAGGCCTGGCGCAAGGACCCGGAGTTCGTCCTGAACCGGCCCGAGCGCGCGGGCGCCACGGTGCTGGTCGCCGGCCCCGACTTCGGCACCGGCTCCTCCCGTGAGCACGCGGTGTGGGCGCTGCAGAACTACGGCTTCAAGGCCGTGGTCTCGTCGCGCTTCGCCGACATCTTCCGTGGGAACTCGCTCAAGAACGGTCTGCTGACCGTCGTCCTGCCGCAGGAGACCGTCGACGCGCTCTGGGAGCTGACCGAGGCCGACCCCACCGCCGAGGTCACGGTGGACCTCGTCGCGCGGGAGGTCCGGGCCGAGGGCATCACGGCTGGATTCGACCTTGACGAGAACGCCCGGTGGCGACTCCTGGAGGGGCTGGACGACATCAGCCTGACCCTCCGGCAAGAGGCCGACATCGCCGCCTTCGAGGCCCGGAGGCCTTCCTACAAGCCGTCCACGGCCCGGATCTGACATCAATTTCGGGCCCGAACGGCCCATCGTCCGAGCCCCTTGCCGACCCCGGATTTTCGCTGTTCACCCAGGGTTTGACATGATGCGCCCCCTGTCTTCGGACAGGGGGCGCATCGCTCTGTTGAGGCCCTGTGAAGCGACAACTCGCCTCAGATGGCACAATCGGTGCATGGAACGCGACAGCCAACTCGAGCTCTACCGGCTCGTCGCCGACCAACTCAAGGAAGCGCACACAAGGGTGCGCGCACTGCAAGTCCCGGAGGGCGTACGGATGGCGCTGTCCCGGAAGCTGCTGGTCATCACGGCCGCGGCAAAGCACGATCTCTCAGGCGCGGCAAGGCGTCTGGACCGGCTGATGAACGACCTCGACGAGGGCCGTTTCCCCGAAGAGCCCGACCCCGACGGAACTCCGTGATGGTCGAGTTCGTTGCGGCACAAGGGTGATTAGACCGTTTCGTGTTTGATTTGCGGTATATATCTGCCTAACGTGCGAAAAGGCTGGAACGCATTCGTTCCAGCAATGTCTCCGAAGGGGAAGACGTGAACAAGGCGCAGCTCGTTGAAGCGATTGCCGACAAGCTCGGCGGCCGTCAGCAGGCCGCAGACGCTGTCGACGCGGTACTCGACGCGATCGTCCGTGCGGTGGTCTCCGGCGACCGGGTCTCGGTCACCGGCTTCGGCTCGTTCGAGAAGGTCGACCGTCCGGCCCGTTACGCCCGCAACCCGCAGACGGGTGAGCGCGTGCGGGTCAAGAAGACCTCGGTGCCCCGCTTCCGCGCGGGTCAGGGCTTCAAGGACCTGGTGAGCGGCTCGAAGAAGCTCCCGAAGAACGATGTCGCGGTGAAGAAGGCGCCCAAGGGCAGCCTTTCCGGTGGCGTCAAGACCACCACCAAGGCCGCGGCCAAGAAGGCCACCGCCAAGAAGGCGGCCGCGAAGAAGGCCACCACGGCCACCACCGCGAAGAAGACCGCGGCGAAGACCACGGCGAAGAAGACCACCACCGCGGCAGCGGCCAAGAAGGCCACCACCGCGAAGAAGGCCACCGCCAAGAAGACGACGGCCACCGCCACCAAGGCCGCCGCCAAGAAGGCGACCCCGGCGAAGAAGGCCACGACGACGGCCGCCAAGAAGACCACGGCGAAGAAGACCGCGCCCGCCAAGAAGGCCACGGCGACCAAGGCTCCGGCGCGCAAGACCACCGCGCGCAAGACCACCGCCAAGAAGACGGCCGCCAAGAAGAAGTAACGGCGACGCACGGCGTCACGCGCCGGGCCGGGCTCCCCTCGGGGAGCCCGGCCCGCGGTGCGTCCACAGCCGGGAGACGTTGAGGAAAAGCCCCACGGCCCCTGTACGGGAGTCGCCGGGGGGCCGCCCAGGGAACTGTTGAAGCTAGAAGGTCTGCAGCGTTACCAACGTCACGCGTCGGCCCGCGTCGCCGCCCTCGGCGCCTTCCGGGGCCGGTCCGAGCTCGATCCGTACGCGCTGCCCGGGCCGCAGCAGCCGCAGGCCGCCCGCGTCGAACGCCGCCGCGTCGAAGGGCACCGGGGTGCCGTCGTCCAGGAGCACGCTCCCGGCGCGGGTCTGAGGGTCGTAGGTGTACGCGGTGGCCTGCATGGGGCCAGCCTAGTCGAGGCCCACCGCCGGGCCGGTGGCCGTCGCACGGCCCGCCGCGGCCGCCGTGTGCGGGCCCACGCCCAATGCCAGAGCCGTCCGCAAATCGTGCTCCGTATCCACGTCCTGGCGTACGGAATCCACCCCGGTCAGCTCGATCTCGCGGGCACCCGAAGCGCGGTGACGGGCACGCGACCGGCCCTCGAACGCCGGCGCCAATTCATTTCCCGCGGTCGCCGACAGCAGTGTCGTACCGATTCCCGCGGCATCCGCGAGAAATGCGCGCGGGAATTCGGCGGCCGAATCGAGCACCCGCCCGAGTTCCGCCGGGCGCAGCGCCGGCAGATCCGCGTTGAGCGTCGCCACCGCGGTATGCGGCCACCGCTGCCGGGCGGTGTGCGCCCCGTGCGCGAGGGCGCTGTTCAGGCCACCGCCCGCCGTCGGCTCGGGCAGCACCCAGGCGCCGAGCGCGGACAGCTCCGCCCCCGCCCGGCGATCGTCCGTGACGACCACCACATCCCGCACGGCCCGGCAGGTCAGCGCGGCGCCCACGGTGTCCAGGGCGAACGCCAGCGCGAGGGCGGGCCGGGGCAGCCGCCCGGTGCCGCCCGCGAGGCGGCTCTTGGCCAGGGCCAGCGGCTTCACGGGCACCACCAGCGTCCAGACCACGTCCGCTCCCTCCCGTCGCATGGCTCTTATTGTCACCTGCTGCCGCAGCCCGCCGGGGACCGCCGGGGTTACGGTGTTCTCGACAGACCGGGTACCTGGGGCCACACTTGTCCGGCCCCCGGGTTCGGACGGCTCCCGAGCCCGGCTTCAGGTTCCAAGAGAAGGGTGTCCGAGTGTCCCGCCACAGAATCGGCTTCTGGTACCGCTTTACGGCGGTGTTGGCAAAACCGCCGCTCGTGGTTCTGTTCAAGCGGGACTGGAGGGGAATGGAGCACATTCCGGCTGACGGCGGATTCATCACCGCGGTCAACCACAACTCCTATCTCGACCCGCTCTCGTACGCCCACTTCCAGTACAACACCGGGCGCGTCCCCCGCTTCCTGGCCAAGGCCGCCCTGTTCAGGACCACCTTCGTCGGAACGTTGCTGCACGGCACCGGGCAGATCCCGGTCTACCGCGAGACCACCGACGCCGCCACCGCCTTCCGGGCCGCCGTCGACGCCATCAACAAGGGCGAGTGCGTGGCCTTCTACCCCGAGGGCACCCTCACCCGCGACCCCGACATGTGGCCCATGGAGGGCAAGACCGGGGCCGCCCGTGTCGCCCTGCTCACCAAGGCGCCGGTCATCCCGGTCGCCCAGTGGGGCGCCAACGAGGCCATGCCGCCGTACGCCAAGGAGAAGAAGCTGCGGCTCTTCCCCCGCAAGACGCTCAGGGTCGCGGCGGGACCGCCCGTCGACCTCTCCGCGTACTACGGCAAGGAGCCGACCGCCGAGGTGCTGCGCGAGGCCACCGAGAAGATCATGGCCGCGATCACCGAACTCCTCGCCGAACTCCGCGGCGAGCCGGCGCCCGCCGAGCCGTACAACCACAAGCGGGCCCGCGCCGCGGCCCGCCGGACACCACAGCAGACACAAGGGGACAGCAAGTGACGCGCTGCGCCGTCTACGGCACCGGCTCCTGGGGCACGGCCTTCGCGATGGTCCTCGCCGACGCCGGCTGCGAGGTCACCATGTGGGGCCGACGCGCCGCCACCGTGGACGCCATCAACACCGGCCGCACCAACCCGGACTACCTCCCGGGCATCGAGCTGCCCGCCACGGTCCGGGCTACCACCGACCCCGCCGAGGCGGCCGACGGCGCACAGTTCACCGTGCTGGCCGTGCCGTCCCAGACGCTGCGCGGAAATCTCGCCGAGTGGGCGCCCCTGCTGCCCGCCGACACCGTGCTCGTCTCCCTGATGAAGGGTGTCGAACTGGGCACGGCCAAGCGGATGAGCGAGGTCATCGAGGAGGTCGCCAAGGTCTCCGCAGATCAGGTCGCGGTCCTCACCGGCCCCAACCTCGCCCGCGAGATCGCCGCCCGGCAGCCCGCCGCGGCCGTCGTCGCCTGCCGTGACGAGTCCGTGGCCAAGCGGCTCCAGGCCGCCTGCCACACCCCGTACTTCCGCCCGTACACCAACACCGACGTGGTCGGCTGCGAGCTCGGCGGCGCCGTGAAGAACGTCATCGCCCTCGCCGTGGGCATCGCCGACGGCATGGGTCTGGGCGACAACGCCAAGGCGTCGCTCATCACCCGCGGGCTGGCCGAGACGACCCGGCTGGGCCTCGCGATGGGGGCCGACGCGCACACCTTCGCCGGACTGGCCGGCATGGGCGACCTCGTCGCCACCTGCTCCTCGCCGCTCTCGCGCAACCACACCTTCGGCACCAACCTCGGCCGCGGCATGACCCTCGCCGAGACCATCGCGGTCACCAAGCAGACCGCCGAAGGCGTCAAGTCCTGTGAATCCGTGCTGGATCTGGCCCGGCGCCACGATGTCGACATGCCGATCACCGAGACGGTCGTGGACATCGTGCACGAGGGCAAGCCGCCGCTGGTGGCCCTCAAGGAGCTCATGTCGCGCAGCGCCAAGCCCGAGCGACACTGAAGCGCGGGATTGCACCCGGCGGACCACGAGGTACTCTCGACGCGATATGAGCAGCGAGACCACCTCCCACAGCCCTGACCGGAGCCGGAAGCCGCGAGTCGCGGTCGTGTTCGGCGGTCGCAGTTCCGAGCACGCGATCTCCGTCGTCACCGCCGGCGCGGTGCTGCGCGCGATCGACCGCACGAAGTACGACGTGCTGCCGATCGGCATTACCACCGACGGCCGTTGGGCGCTCACCGCCGACGACCCCGAGCGGATGGCCATCACCGACCGCTCGCTGCCGAGCGTCGAGGGGCTGGCGCAGTCCCTCGACGGCACCGTCGTGCTGCCGGTCGACCCCGCCGACCGTGAGGTCGTCTACACCGAGCCGGGCGCCATGCCGAAGGCGCTGGGCGAGATCGACGTCGTCTTCCCCGTGCTGCACGGCCCCTACGGCGAGGACGGCACCCTGCAGGGCATGCTGGAGCTGGCCGGGATCCCCTACGTCGGAGCGGGCGTGCTCGCCTCGGCCGTGGGCCAGGACAAGGAGTACATGAAGCGCGTCTTCACCTCCTTCGGACTGCCCGTCGGCCCGTACGAGGTCGTGCGGCCCCGTGAGTGGCAGGCCGACCCGGCCGCCGCCCGGAAGAAGATCGTGGACTTCGCCGGGGAGCACGGCTGGCCCGTCTTCATCAAGCCCGCCCGCGCCGGCTCCTCCATGGGCATCACCAAGGTCGACGACGTGACCGGCCTGGACGAGGCGATCGCCGAGGCACAGCGCCACGACCCGAAGATCATCGTCGAGTCGCTGCTGAGCGGTCGCGAGATCGAGTGCGGCGTGCTGGAATTCGAGGACGGGCCGCGTGCGAGCCTGCCCGCCGAGATCCCCCCGGTCACGGCCCACGACTTCTACGACTTCGAGGCGAAGTACATCGACTCCGCCGCCGGTATCGTGCCCGCGCCGCTGAGCGAGGAGCAGACCGCCCGGATCCAGGAGCTGGCCGTCCAGGCCTTCGAGGCCACCTCCTGCGAGGGCCTGGTCCGCGCGGACTTCTTCCTCACCGAGGACGGCGAGTTCGTGATCAACGAGATCAACACCATGCCGGGCTTCACGCCCATCTCCATGTACCCGCGGATGTGGCAGGAGAGCGGCGTCGGCTACCAGGAACTGGTGGACCGGCTCGTCCAGGCGGCGCTGCGCCGCTCGACCGGCCTGCGCTGACGGCAAGCGAAGCGGGCCGGTCGTGGCACGACCGGCCCGCCCGTCCCGCTTCTCAGACGACGCCCTCGGGAATCGTCTTCTTGACGGCGTCGGCGAAATCGGTGAGCGCACTGATGTCGCCGGCGTCACCGACGTATTTCTTCGGCAGGGTGACCTCCACCCACGCCGCCCGCAGCGTTGTCGTGCAGCGGACACTGCCGTCCGGCTGTCGCTCCGGCAGCCACCCCACGCCGTCGATCTCCACCGAGTCGGCGGCGGGGTTGTAGTGTTCGGTGCCGGGCGTAAGGATCTTGGGGCGGCCCACCCCGCACCGCAGCGCGATCGCGGGCGCGCCCCACGCGGCCGTGAAGTCCGAGACGGGATCGGCGGTACGCCGCTTGTGCCCGTCCACGGCCTCGGGCAGTTCCTTGTGCAGTGCCCGGCAGAGCTTGGCCTCCCGCGCCGACGGCGTGGGAACCACCAAGCCCGCCGCGTCGTCCGTGGATGAGCAGCCAACGGCCGCGCACAGCACGGCGACAGCGGACAGGCCGAGGGGCCGGCGGAGCAAAGACTTCACCGGCCGAGCATACGGGGGAGCTACAGATGGACGACCGGGCAGGTCAGTGTGCGGGTGATGCCGTCCACCTGCTGCACCTTCGCGACCACCATCCGGCCGAGTTCGTCCACGGTGTCGGCCTGGGCGCGCACGATGACGTCGTAGGGTCCGGTCACGTCCTCGGCCTGGATCACCCCCGGGATCTTCGCGATGACTTCGGCCACGGTCGACGCTTTGCCGACCTCGGTCTGGATCAGGATGTACGCCTGTACCACGGAACCTCCAGGGCGGCTTCGAGGATCATGTGGGGAGAAGAGACGCCACGGTACCGCGTCGTCGCACGGTGCGGGGAGACCCGCGCGGTCTGCGCGGCGCGGGACACGTCACGAACAGGGCAACCGACACTCCGAGGAGGAGCTCAGTGAAAGGCACCGTGGGCGAGTTGGGGGAGTTCGGGCTCATCAGAGAGCTTACTTCCCGGCTCACCACCACCCCGGCGGTCCGACTCGGGCCGGGTGACGACGCCGCGGTGGTCGCAGCCCCCGACCGGAGGGTCGTGGCCAGCACGGACGTACTCCTGGAGGGGCGGCACTTCCGCCGCGACTGGTCCACCGCCTACGACGTCGGGCGCAAGGCCGCGGCGCAGAACCTCGCCGACATCGCCGCCATGGGCGCGGTGCCCACCGCGATCCTGCTCGGCCTCGTGGTGCCCGCCGAACTTCCCGTCACCTGGCCGACCGAGCTGATGGACGGCATCCGCGACGAGTGCCAGGTCGCGGGCGCGGCCGTGGTCGGCGGGGACGTGGTGCGCGGTGAGACGATCACCGTCGCCATCACGGCGCTGGGCGATCTGCGCAACCACGAGCCGGTCACCCGCTCCGGGGCCCAGGCGGGCGACGTCGTCGCCGTCACGGGCTGGCTGGGCTGGTCCGCGGCCGGGCACGCGGTGCTCTCCCGCGGCTTCCGCTCCCCGCGGGCCTTCGTCGAGGCCCACCGGCGGCCCGAGCCGCCGTACCACGCGGGCCCCGCGGCGGCCTCCCTCGGCGCCACCGCGATGACCGACATCAGCGACGGTCTCATCGCCGACCTCGGGCACATCGCCGAGGCCAGCAAGGTCCGCATCGATCTGCGCACGGCCGCGATCGACGTACCGACGCAGATGTCCGACATCGGGCAGGCCGTCGGCGTCGACCCGCTGCAGTGGGTGCTGACCGGGGGAGAGGACCACGCCATCGTGGCGACCTTCCCGCCGGACGTGAAGCTCCCCGCCCGCTGGAAGGTCATCGGTGAGGTGGTCAACCCGTCCGCCCTGCCGCAGGTGACCGTCGACGGCGCCCCCTGGGACAAGGCGGGCGGCTGGGACCACTTCGGCGACATGGAGCCCGAGGAGTAGCGGGGAGGGGCCTGTAGATTCGGCCCCATGGGCATACCTCCACGCGTCCTGACCGTCGCCGGATCCGACTCCGGCGGCGGTGCGGGCATCCAGGCCGACCTGAAGACGATGCTCGCGCTCGGCGTGCACGGCATGAGCGTGCTCACCGCCGTCACCGCCCAGAACTCCCGGGGCGTCCAGGGGGCGTGGGAGCTGCCGGCCGAGGCCGTACGGGCCCAGTTCCGCAGTGTGGTCGACGACATCGGCGTCCAGGCCGTCAAGACCGGCATGCTCGCCTCGGCGGAGTTGGTGGAGACCGTCGCGGGGCTGCTCGGCGAGGTCGGCGCCCCGGTGGTCGTCGACCCGGTGGGCGTCTCCAAGCACGGCGACGCGCTGCTCGCCGCCTCCGCGCTCGACGCGGTCCGCACGAAACTGCTGCCGGCCGCCACGGTCGCCACCCCCAATCTGGACGAGGTCGCCTGGCTCACCGGCGTACGCGTGCGGGCGGAGAGCGACCTGCGGCGGGCGGCGGACGCGGTGCTCTCCCACGGCCCCCGCTGGGCGCTGATCAAGGGCGGTCATCTGGCGGGCGACGCCGTCGACCTGCTGACCGATGGCACCGAGGAGCACTGGCTGCGGGCCGTGCGCCACGACAACCGCCACACGCACGGCACCGGCTGCACCCTGGCGAGCGCCATCGCGGCGCGACTGGCACGGGGACGCTCGGTGCCGGAGGCGGTGGCCGACGCCAAGGACTACGTCACCGGCGCCATCGCGGCCGGCTTCCCGCTCGGCGGCGGGATCGGACCGGTGGACCACGGATGGCGGTTCCGGGACCACCAGGACTGAACGGCCGCGAGCGGGGCGGCCCCTGCGGGGGCCTTCCGGGCGGGAAAAGTCCCCGGACATGCGAAAAACCGGCCCATCGTGAGATGGACCGGTATTTCAGGCAACCGGAGGGGGCTGCGCCACGACGTAAACGTCATTGCGAGACCGGCTCACCCCCGCTTGCGCGGGGAGGACCACTCGCTAGCGCGAGACCTTGCCGGCCTTGATGCACGAGGTGCAGACGTTGAGCCGCTTCGGCGTGCTCCCGACCACTGCACGCACCCGCTGGATGTTGGGGTTCCAACGGCGGGGGGTACGGCGGTGCGAGTGCGAAATAGCGTTGCCGAAGCCCGGCCCCTTGCCGCAGACGTCGCAGTTGGCAGCCACGGGTCACTCCAAAGACTTCAGATGCTCTTACGGTGAAATCCCGGCAAGCCGAGATCGAAGTCTTGAGGAAGTCGATGACCGGCAGTGCCAGGAAGGGATGGCCTGATTCTCATCAGGCAACCGGAGCAGCATACAACGGCCGCTCCTGTTCAACGAAACTACCACGAACGGTCCCGCACCCGCCCGGCCGCCCCGGGCCGTCGGCCGCGACCCGCGGCGACCCCACAGGCCCCCGGCCGGGGCTGGTCAGGGTCCCATCGGGCCACCCCACGGACTAACCTGCCCAGCATTGCCACAGCCCCCAGGAGTCCGAGGAGGACACAGGTGTCGCACACCCTGGACGCCGACGCGGTACGTGCCTGGTGCGCCCTGGCACTCGACGCGCTCGGCCGGGCCCGCGAGGAGATCGACGCGATCAACGTCTATCCGGTCGCGGACGGCGACACCGGCACCAACCTCTACCTGACCGTCGAATCCGCCGCCCGGGCCGTCGACGACGTCTTCCACGGCCACGCCACCACGGACCCCGTATCGCCCCCCGCCTTCCCCGACACCGTCCGGGCCATGGCGCACGGCGCGCTGATAGGAGCGCGCGGCAATTCCGGGACGATCCTCGCGCAGCTGCTGCGCGGCATGGCGGAGGTCCTCACGGCCGACCCCGGGACGTTCCCCCGCGCCGACGACGCCGAGCGGCTGCGACGGGCCCTGCGGCGCGCGGTGGAGTCCGCGTACGAGGGCGTGGCCCGGCCCGTGGAGGGCACCGTGCTGACCGTCGCGGCAGCCGCCGCCGACGGGGCGGCGAACGCCCCGGGCGACGCCGCCGCCGTGGCCCGCGCCGCGTACGAGTCGGCCCGCACCGCCCTCGCGGCCACCCCCGGCCAGCTGGAGGTCCTCGGCCGCGCCGGGGTCGTGGACGCGGGCGGGCTCGGCCTGGTCGAGGTGCTGGGCGCGCTGACCCGGGCGCTTGCGGGGGAGACGGCCCAGCAGCCGTCCCACGACGCCGCCGCCCCCGAAACGCAGGCCACGCGCGCGTGGCGGACCGAGAGCTGCGCCGCCGACCCCGGAGGCGGCGGCGAACCCTCCTACGAGGTGATCTATCTGCTGGAGGCGGACGACACCGCCGTCGCACGGCTGCGCACCCGGCTCGACGCCCTCGGCGAATCGCTCGTCGTCGTCGGCGGCGACGGGCTGTGGAACGTCCATGTGCACGTCGACGACGCCGGGGCCGCCGTGGAGGCCGGCGTCGAGGCCGGCCGGCCCTACCGGATCCGGATCACCCACTTCGGTGCGGCCCAGGAGGAGCGCACCCGCACCCGCGAGCGCTCCCAGCGGGCCGTCGTCGCGGTCGTGCCCGGCGAGGGACTGGCCGGGCTGTGCACCGAGGCCGGGGCGACGGTCGTCGCGACCCGGCCCGGACAGCAGCCCACGGGCGAGGAGCTGGTCGAGGCGATCCGGCGTGCCCACGCGCGCGAGGTGGTCCTGCTGCCCAACGACGCGGAACTGCGGCAGACGGCCGCCGCGGCCGCCGAGCAGGCCCGCGCCGAGGGCGTCCGCGTCGCCCTCATCCCCACCCGCTCACCGGTCCAGGGCATCGCCGCCCTCGCCGTCCACGAACCCGGCCGACGCTTCGACGAGGACGTCGTGGCCATGACCGCGGCCGCCGGCGCCACCCGCTACGCCGAACTGGCCGTCGCCGAGCGACAGTCCTGGACCATGGCCGGCGTCTGCCAGGCCGGGGACGTGCTTGGCCTGATCGACGGCGACGTGGCCGTCATCGGCGCCGAACTGGCCGCCACCGCCGAGACCGTACTCGACCGCATGCTCGCGGCGGGCGGCGAGATGGTCACCCTCGTCCTCGGCGCGGACGTCCCCGACGCCGTCGCCGACCGCCTGGAACGGCACGTACGCGGCGGACACCTGGCCGTGGACACCGTGGTCTACCGGGGCGGACAGCAGTCCGCGCCCCTGATCGTCGGGGTGGAGTGAGCCCGCCCCGACGACCAGGGGCGCGACACCCCGGGCCTCCCGGCTCCTCGGGCGTGCCACCGCGATGTCAGTGCGGTGGTGTCCAATGGTCGCGTGCCCGCGCTCGATGAACCCCTGAAGAAGATCCTCGGCGGCAACACCGCGAAGGTGATGGCCGAGCACCTCGACCTGCACACGGTCGGCGACCTGCTGCACCACTACCCGCGCCGCCACGCCGAGCGCGGCGAGCTGACCCGGCTCGCCGACCTGCCGCTCGACGAGCACGTCACGGTCGTCGCCCAGGTGGCCAAGGCCGCCATGAAGACCTTCAACCACGGCAAGGGCGTCCGCCTGGAGGTCGTGGTCACCGACGGCAGCGGCTCGCTGACCCTGGTCTTCTTCGGCCGCGGCGCCTACGCGCGGGAGAAGGAGCTGCTGCCCGGCCGGCGCGGCATGTTCGCGGGCAAGGTCTCGGTCTTCAACCGCACCCGGCAGCTGCTCCACCCCGACTACGAACTCCTGGACCGCGAGAGCGGCGCGGACGCCGCCGAGTCCTTCGCCGGACGGCTGCTGCCGATCTACCCGGCCTGCAAGCAGTTCCAGTCCTGGAAGCTCACCAAGGCCGTCGACACCCTGCTGGACCTCTTCGAGGCGGACACCTGGCAGGGCATCGTCGACCCGCTGCCCCCCGCGCTGCGCGACGGCCGCGGCCTCGCCCCCCTCGCGGACGCGTTCCGCAAGGTCCACCGGCCGGCCTCGAAGGCCGACATCGAGGACGCCCGGGCCCGGCTGAAGTGGGACGAGGCCTTCGTGCTCCAGGTCGCCCTCGCCCGTCGCCGGCACACCGACGCCCAGCTCCCCGCCGTGGCCCGCAAGCCCGTGGCGGGCGGCCTGCTCGACGCCTTCGACGCGAAGCTGCCCTTCACGCTGACCGACGGACAGCGGACGGTCTCGGCGGAGATCTTCGACGACCTGGCCACCGAACACCCCATGCACCGCCTCCTCCAGGGCGAGGTCGGCTCGGGCAAGACGATGGTCGCCCTGCGCGCCATGCTCGGCGTCGTGGACGCGGGCGGCCAGGCCGCGATGCTCGCCCCCACCGAGGTGCTCGCCCAGCAGCACCACCGGTCGATCACCGAGATGATGGGCGAGCTGGCCGAGGGCGGCATGCTCGGCGGCGCCGAGCAGGGCACCAAGGTCGTGCTGCTCACCGGCTCCATGGGCGCGGCCGCGCGCCGGCACGCGCTGCTCGACCTCGTCACCGGCGAGGCCGGGATCGTCATCGGCACGCACGCATTGATCGAGGACAAGGTCCAGTTCCACGACCTCGGCCTGGTGGTCGTGGACGAGCAGCACCGGTTCGGCGTCGAGCAGCGCGACGCCCTGCGCTCCAAGGGCAAGCAACCCCCGCACCTGCTGGTGATGACCGCGACCCCGATCCCGCGGACCGTCGCCATGACCGTCTTCGGCGACCTGGAGACCTCGGTCCTCGACCAGCTCCCCGCCGGCCGGTCGCCCATCGCCACCCACGTCGTGCCCGCCAAGGACAAGCCGCACTTCCTGGCGCGCACCTGGGAGCGGGTGCGCGAGGAGGTCGAGGGCGGACACCAGGCGTACGTGGTGTGTCCGCGCATCGGCGACACCCTGGGGGACGAGCCGCAGGGAGAGGGCGACAGCCCGAAGAAGAAGGCGGCCGCCGAGGAGCCGGAGGCGGAGAAGCGACCACCGCTCGCGGTCCTCGACATCGCCGAGCAGCTCGCCGGGGGGCCGCTCGGCGGGCTGCGCGTGGAGGTGCTGCACGGGCGGATGCAGCCCGAGGCGAAGGACGACGTCATGCGCCGCTTCGCCGCGGGCGAGGTGGACGTCCTGGTCGCGACGACCGTCATCGAGGTCGGGGTGAACGTCCCCAACTCCACCGTCATGGTGATCATGGACGCGGACCGGTTCGGCGTCTCCCAGCTGCACCAGCTGCGCGGCCGCGTCGGCCGCGGCTCCGCCCCCGGGCTCTGTCTGCTGGTCAGCGAGGCCTCCGAGGCGAGCCCCGCACGGGCCCGGCTGGCCGCCGTCGCCGGCACGCTGGACGGCTTCGAGCTGTCCCGCATCGACCTGGAGCAGCGCCGCGAGGGCGATGTGCTCGGCCAGGCGCAGTCCGGCGTCCGCTCCTCGCTGCGGATGCTCACGGTCATCGACGACGAGGAGGTCATCGCCGCCGCCCGCGAGGAGGCCACCGCGATCGTCACCGCCGACCCCGAGCTGGAGCGACTGCCCGAGCTGCGCACCGCGTTGGACGCCCTGCTGGACAAGGAGCGGGAGCGCTATCTGGACAAGGGCTGACACGGACGGGCCGGACGGCCGCGACCTGGCACGGACCGAGGGGTCCCCGTCCGCCGCGTCCGGGCCACCGGGCAGGGCCGGGGCGCCGCCGACGCCCTAGGCTGAGGGGGCGGACCCGCCGCTCACCGTAACGGTCCGACACCCACCAGCCCCACCACCCCCGACCCGCGAAGGACCGAGAACCCCATGACCCGCGTGATCGCCGGCACCGCCGGCGGACGCCGCCTGGCCGTACCGCCGGGCACTGGCACCCGCCCGACCTCCGACCGGGCGCGCGAGGGCCTGTTCTCCACCTGGGAGTCGCTGCACGGCCCCCTGGAGGGCAGCCGGGTCCTGGACCTCTACGGCGGCTCGGGCGCCGTCGGCCTGGAGGCGCTCTCACGGGGCGCCGAGCACGCCCTGCTCGTCGAGGCCGACGCCCGCGCGGTCCGCACCATCCGGGACAACGTCCGCGCGGTCGGCCTGCCCGGCGCCGAGGTCCGCAGCGGCAAGGCCGAGCAGGTCGTCGCCGGGGCCGCGCCGCAGAGCCCGTACGACGTGGTCTTCCTCGACCCGCCCTACGCCGTCACCGACGCCGAACTGTGCGAGATCCTGCTCACACTGCGTACCCGGGGGTGGCTCGCGGACGACGCGCTGGTCACTGTGGAGAGAAGCACCAGGGGAGGGGAATTCCCCTGGCCGGACGGCTTCGAGGCCCTGAGGGCCCGTCGCTACGGGGAGGGGACGCTTTGGTACGGTCGCGCCGCCTCGACGCGCACCGCCGACCCGGCTCCGTGCACGTCATGAATGGACCGGAGAGCGAGGAACCACCGTTGCGCCGCGCCGTCTGTCCGGGGTCGTTCGACCCCGTCACCAATGGACATCTCGACATCATCGCCCGAGCTTCCAGGCTGTACGACGTCGTGCACGTCGCAGTGATGGTGAACCAGTCGAAGAAGGGCCTGTTCACCGTCGAGGAGCGGATAGAGCTGCTCCGCCAGGTCACCGCCGAATACGGCAATGTGCAGGTGGAGTCCTTCCACGGTCTGCTCGTGGACTTCTGCAAGCAGCGTGAGATCCCTGCCATCGTCAAGGGACTGCGGGCGGTCAGCGACTTCGACTACGAGCTGCAGATGGCCCAGATGAACAACGGGCTCTCGGGCGTGGAGACCCTCTTCGTCCCCACCAACCCCACCTACAGCTTCCTCTCCTCCAGCCTCGTCAAAGAGGTGGCGGCATGGGGCGGCGACGTCTCCCATCTGGTGCCGCCGCTGGTGCTGGAATCCCTCACCGAGCGGCTCGCCCAGCGCTGACACACCGGCCTCACCACCGGCGGACTGTCATCGGGTGTCGAGCGGGGGCCACTGGCCGTACAGTCGTCCCCGTTCGTGCCCATCCGTCAAAAGAGAGTGGCGAGCGCCAAGGTGGACGTGCAGAAGAAGCTCGACGAGATCGTCGCGACCGTCTCCGGCGCCCGGTCCATGCCCATGTCGGCCTCCTGTGTGGTCAACCGGGCCGAGCTGCTCGCCCTGCTCGAAGAGGTGCGGGCCGCCCTGCCCGGCTCCCTCGCCCAGGCGCGGGAGCTGATCGGCGGCCGGGAGCAGCTCGTCGCGGACGCGCGCGAGGAGGCCGAGCGGATCATCGAGTCCGCACGCGCCCATCGCGGCTCGCTGATCTCCGACACCGAGGTCGCCCGGCAGTCCCAGGAGGAGGCCGACCGCATCCTCGCGGAGGCCCGCCGGGAGGCCGACGAGATCCGCGCGGAGGCCGACGACTACGTCGACAGCAAGCTCGCCAACTTCGAGGTCGTCCTCACCAAGACCATCGGTTCCGTCGACCGGGGCCGCGAGAAGCTGCTCGGCCGCGCGGACGACGCCGACTACGGCTCCTCGGGCGGCCTGGCCGAGGACGCCCCCGAGCGCAGCGCCGACCCCCAGACCCAGCGGATGAACGCCGACGCCTACGTGGACGCCAAGCTCGGCGCGGTCGCCGCGGTGCTGGCCAAGACGCTCGAAGCCGTGGGCAAGGGCCGCGAGAAGCTGCTCGGGGCCCGGCCGGCCGACGAGCTGGGCGCCCACATGGCAGCCCAGGACAGCCTTCCCGGCGGCCACCACACCAGCGACGCCGACTTCCTCTCCGAGCTGGCCGCCCCCCAGGGGCCGGCCGCGGCGCCCCCCGCGCCGCCCCAGCAGGACTACTACGCGCCCGTGGGCGGCTACGCCCAGCAGGACCCGTACGAGTACCAGCAGCACTACACCCACCAGGCGGACCCGTACGCGGCGCACGGCGGCTACCAGCAGGACCCGTACGCCTGGGCATCCCACGACGGCGGGCAGGGCCTCGACCAGGGGAGCCAGCCGGGCCAGCCGAGCCAGGGGGGCTACGGCCCGCACGGCGGGTACGTGCCCGCGCAGGCCTCGCCGCAGCCGACGGCGGCGCAGCAGGGCACCGGCTCGCTCGACGAGACGAGCCTCTTCGACACGAGCATGATCGACCTCGACCAGCTCCGGCGCTACGAGCAGGGCCGCTGACGCATGGCCGCGGTGTCCCCCGTAGGGTGAAACCGGACCGGATCCGTCCGCCAGGTCTGACCTGGCCCGGACCGGGTGCCGCCCGTCGGCGGCCCGACCGCTCCCCATAGGTGCGGATTGGGTCTACGGCGGCCCGTCCAGTATCCTGGCTCTTCGGTCGCGTGTACGTTCGCGATCTCGGCTGCCCTCAGCGCATTCAGCGTCGGGCCGCCGTCGCCGCAGTGTAGAAAGCAGGAAGCCCTGAACACCCGCCTCGATCACCGTGCCCCTCTCGTGTTCGACACACGCGAGCTGGGTCGGCGTCCCGGTGCGCTGAAGAGGGTCTCCCGCTCCATTCCGGCCCCCCAGGACCTCGGCATCGAGGTCATCGGGGTCGCCGAGGGCGCGACCGTGGAGCTCGACCTCCGACTGGAGTCGGTCATGGAAGGGGTGCTTGTCACAGGCACCGCCCGTGCACCGCTGACAGGGGAGTGCGTAAGGTGTCTGGAGCCGCTCGAGCGTGAGCTCGAAGTGGACTTCCAGGAGATGTTCTCCTACCCCGACGCCGACGACCGGAGCCGCCCCGCGGACACCGGCGACGACGCCGAGGAAGAGGAGGACATGCTCTTCCTCGAGGGCGACCTGTTCGACCTCGAACCCGTGCTGCGTGACGCGGTGGTGCTCGCACTGCCGCTGCAGCCGGTGTGCCAGGAAGACTGCCCGGGTCTGTGCGCCGAGTGCGGCGCGCGACTGGCGGACGACCTGGACCACCACCACGAGTCCGTCGACATTCGTTGGGCGGCACTGCAGGGCCTCGCCGGGTCCAACCAGGACGGCGAGATGGACAACGCACCCCGCTCCGGCGGGGATGACTCACAGGAGAAGTAGCCGTGGCTGTTCCGAAGCGGAAGATGTCGCGCAGCAACACGCGCCACCGCCGGTCGCAGTGGAAGGCTGCGGTCCCCACCCTGGTGGCATGCGCTAGCTGCCACGAGCCGAAGCTGCAGCACATCGCGTGCCCCAGCTGCGGCACCTACAACAAGCGCCAGGTCCTCGAGGTCTGATCGGCGGGTGACAGGCTTCATGTCAGACGCCATTACGCCGAAGAAGGCGCCGGCGGACACGGCCTCGTCTCACACGCTTCTGGAAGGGCGGCTCGGGTACAGACTCGAGACCGCCCTTCTGGTGCGTGCACTGACCCACCGTTCCTTCGCATACGAGAACGGCGGTCTGCCCACCAACGAGCGGCTGGAATTCCTCGGGGATTCCGTGCTCGGCCTGGTGGTCACGGACACGCTGTACCGCATCCACCCCGATCTGCCCGAAGGCCAGCTGGCCAAGCTGCGGGCCGCGGTGGTCAACTCGCGTGCGCTGGCGGAGGTCGGTCGCGGCCTTGAACTCGGTTCCTTCATCCGGCTCGGCCGCGGTGAAGAGGGCACGGGCGGCCGGGACAAGGCGTCCATCCTCGCCGACACCCTGGAAGCGGTGATCGGTGCGGTCTATCTCGACCAGGGTCTCGAAGCCGCCGCCGAACTGGTGCACCGGCTCTTCGATCCGCTGATCGAGAAGTCCTCGAACCTCGGGGCCGGCCTGGACTGGAAGACCAGCCTCCAGGAGCTGACCGCGACGGAGGGGCTGGGCGTTCCCGAATACCTGGTCTCCGAGACGGGTCCCGACCACGAGAAGACCTTCACGGCTGCTGCCCGCGTCGGTGGTGTCGCGTACGGCACCGGCACCGGCCGCAGCAAGAAGGAAGCGGAGCAGCAGGCGGCGGAATCCGCCTGGCGCGCCATCCACGGAGCGGCGGAGGCTCGCGCCTCGGCCGCCCGGGCGGCGGCGGAGGCCGCGCCCGCCCCGGCGGACGAGACGCCCGCCGACGGTGTGGCGGCCGAACCCGCCACGGACGGCGCGCAGGGCGCTTCGCACTGAAGCGCCGCCCCGCGACGCCACGCACCCCGGCTGCCGGCCGGGCTCGGGTGACCGAGCCCGGCCGGCAGCCGCGGCAGCGGCGCGGGAGCTGACATCCTGGCGAATCCCGGCGAACCCTCCCAAGGAGCACCGTGCCCGAGCTGCCCGAGGTCGAGGTCGTACGGCGCGGGCTGGAGCGCTGGGTCCGTGACCGCACGGTCGCGGACGTGGCCGTGCTGCACCCCCGTGCGATCCGCCGTCACCTCGCCGGACCCGAGGACTTCGCCGCGCAGCTGCGTGGGCGCCGGCTCGGTGCCGCCCGGCGCCGGGGCAAATACCTCTGGCTGCCCCTCGAAGCCGAGACACCTGCCGGGACGCCTGACCGTGCCGCTCCCGACCGGGCCGTCCTCGCCCATCTCGGCATGAGCGGCCAGCTCCTCGTCCAGCCGCACGACGCGCTCGACGAGAAACACCTGCGCATCCGCGTCCGCTTCGCCGATGCGAACGGCACCGAGCTGCGCTTCGTCGATCAGCGCACCTTCGGCGGCCTGTCGCTGCACGACACCGTCCCCGGCGACCCCGACGGGCTTCCCGACGTCATCGCGCACATCGCCCGCGATCCCCTCGACCCCGCCTTCGACGAGGACGCCTTCCACGCGGCGCTGCGCCGCCGCCGTACGACCGTCAAGCGTGCTCTGCTGGACCAGTCGCTGATCAGCGGCGTGGGCAATATCTATGCCGACGAGGCGCTGTGGCGCGCCCGGCTGCACTACGACCGCCCGACCGCGACCCTGACCCGCCCGCGCAGCGCCGAGCTGCTCACCCACATCCGCGACGTCATGCACGCGGCTCTCGCCGTCGGCGGCACCAGCTTCGACAGCCTCTACGTCAATGTGAACGGCGAATCCGGCTACTTCGACCGGTCGTTGGACGCGTACGGACGCGAGGACGAGCCCTGCCGCCGCTGTGGCACGGCCATGCGCCGACGGCCGTGGATGAACCGGTCCAGCTACTTCTGCCCGCGCTGCCAGCGCCCGCCGCGCGTGTCCTAGAGCGGCCCGGGGCCCGGGGCCCCGGCCGGCCTCTCAGCCTTCGGCGTGCTCCCCGCGTGCAGGGTCTGCTGCGCCAGGGCTTCGTGAACCATGCCATCTGTCGCGCTGCGGAACCTCGTACTTCCGCACAGCGCCCACCCCAGGATTGCGCTTTCCCAAAACGCAGTGTTTACCTTTGGCCATCACTTCGCTCGCCCCCTTTCCCTAGGAGCCCGCTGTGGCCACGCCCGTCGTTTCCATCGCCTACGACTCCGGCTTCGGCCACACCGCGGTCCTCGCCGAGGCCGTCCGGGCCGGCGCCGCCGACACCGGCGCGACCGTCCACCTCATCAAGGTCGACGAGATCAGCGAGGCACAGTGGGAGCTGCTCGACGCCTCCGACGCGATCATCTTCGGCTCGCCCACCTACATGGGCACCGCCTCCGGCGCCTTCCATGTCTTCGCCGAGGCCACGTCCAGGCGCTGGGCGACCCGCGCCTGGCAGGACAAGATCGCGGCCGGCTTCAGCAACTCCGGCTCCAAGAGCGGCGACAAGCTGCACACCCTCCAGTTCTTCACGGTCCTCGCCGCCCAGCACGGCATGCACTGGGTCGGTCTGAACCTGTCGCCCGGCTGGTGCAGCTCCACGGGTTCCGAGAACGACATCAACCGCCTCGGCTTCTACCTCGGCGCCGGCGCCCAGACCGACACCGACCAGGGCCCGGAAGGTGTCCACAAGGCCGACATAGCGACCGCCGAGCACCTCGGCCGCCGCGTCGCCGAGCAGACCCGGATCTACGTCGCGGGCCGCGCGGCCGTCTGACCGGTGCCCGCCCCTGCTGAACGATGACGTCGGCCGTCGCGGTCCGGGTTTCCTCCCGGTCCGCGACGGCCGACGACGTTCAACGGGCGCTGGGTGACGGCCTGTTGGGCGCGCCCCGCAAAGCCCTCAGTAGCCGAATTCCTGCGTCCACCACGGGCCCCCCGGGCCGGAGTGCATACCGATGCCGATCGTCCGGTAGTCGCCGTTCAGGATGTTCCGCCGGTGGCCGGGGCTGCGCATCCAGGCCTCCATCACGGACTGGGCGTCGCTGTGGCCGCGGGCGATGTTCTCGCCGCCGAGGGTGGTGATGCCGCGCTTGGCGGCCCGGTCCCAGGGCGTCCGGCCGTCCGGGTCGGTGTGGGCGAAGAAGCCCCGCCTGGCCATGTCCTCGCTGAAGTCCTGGGCGAGCCGGGCCAGCCGGGCGTCGGCGCGCACCGGGCGGCGGCCCGCCCGCACCCGCTCCCGGTTGACCAGCGCGAGCAGATGGGCCGCGACCGAGGCCCGGGGAAGCGCGACCGCCTGGGCCGCGTCCGGCGCCGCGGGGTCATCGGCCCGGGGCGGGGAGGAGGGTGGCGGGGCGGACGGTGCCGCGGTGGTCCGGGCCGCTTCCGGCGGTGCCGCCGCGTCGCCACGGGGATCGGCGCCGAAGCCGGTCTCCCGGGGCGCGGGCGGGGCGGACGCCGAGGGCTCGGCCGCGGGCTCCCGCCACGGGGCCGCCGAGGGCGCGTGCGACGGCTCGGCCTCCCGGTGCGCGGGGAACCACTGCCGCTCTTCGGGCTCCCGGGGCTCCAGTGGCCGGGGGCGCTGGGTGAGGAGATCGCGGGGCAGGTCCTCGCCGAAGTCGGGCGGCAGATCGGGCTCGGACGGCTCCTCCACCTCGAACCGGCCCCGGGTGCTCTCGCTGCCGGTGCCGCTGTTGAGCGTGTAGGTGTCGCTGCCGCCCGGCAGCAGCCCTGAGGCCACTACGACCGCGCCCATCGCCATCGCGGCGGACGCGCCCAGCAGCCCGGTCCGCACGGGCCCCTTCGCCCTGCTCCGGGCTCCGCGGCGGGGGCTCCGGTGCCGTCCCGTGCCGGCCGCCGGGACGGACGCGCCGAAAGGGCTGCGGGAGTTCGCCGGGAAGGGCTTGGCGGACCGTTGCGTCGGTGTGTTCGGGGGATCGCTGCGTTCGGTCGACCCGCTCGTCAGGGACGCGCCGGCTGCCTGGGAAATCGCGGCCGTGTCGTCGGAGGTCTCGGGGGCAGAGCGTCGATGGCGACCCATCCGCTGCCTTCCTTACGTGCTCGGCGTCATCGTGCGTCACTCGTACGGCGGAGTCTTAACGAGCGGCGACTGTACGCCAAGACATGGGGGGCCGAGGTGCTACCTGCGCAATTGCCCGGTTAACGTGCAGACATGAACGAGAATGTCCGTCTTACTGCCTGGGTTCGTGGTCATGTGCAGGGTGTCGGCTTCCGATGGTTCACGCGGGAGAACGCTCTGGGGATCGGTAATCTGATCGGCTTTGCCTCGAATCTCGACGACGGGCGCGTCCAGGTGGTCGCGGAGGGGCCGCGCGAGCGGTGCGAACAGCTGCTCGATTGGCTCCGCGACGGGGACACGCCCGGGCGCGTGGACGGTGTCACCGAGATCTGGGCCACACCCAAGGGTGGTTATGACGGCTTCGAGATCCGCTGACCGGACGGCCCGGAAAGCGGTTTGCGGGGTGAAGCGAAGAGATTTGGCGGGGCATGGGAGTCGTATTCATATGCCGCTGGCATATTCGCTCGGCAGAAATTGCCTGATGGTTGCCAACTCGGCCCCGTCGTGGAAGGCTGCAACTCAACGGATGATCTCCACGCCCCCTCGGGCCCCGGGAGAGGAAAGCGCCGCGCATTCGCCGCCGCGCACCCCTGGGACGCCCGTGGATACGGGGCGTGATCGTGTTGACCGTCAAACCTTTTGGTGAGACTCTGGAAGCCCCGCGCACCTTAGCTGTTTGGCCATTGAACACCGCAGTAGCTGATGGCAGACACCGCGGGTGCGAATCCCTCACGACCCACACCGCTTCCGGTCGGTCACTCAGTGTGGAGGACCATCCATCATGGCAAAGGCGCTTCTCGGTTACGTCGGCGGTTCCGACCCCCGAGTCCTCTCCGAGATGCGACGGCTTCAGCAGCGTGTCCAGGACCTCGAATCCGAGCTCATTCGGATGCAGGCCGAGAACGACGCACTGTCCGCCGCCGCGCACCACGGCGACTCGTTGCTCGACAGCATCGACGTACCCCAGGCGGAGCCTGCGCTCGCCTGACCCACGCCCTTCCTCCGGGGGTCCGGTCAGGCTGCACTGTCAGCCGCTTGTGATCTGCAAGGGACGCTTCGGCGTCCCTTCGTCGTATCCCCCCGGCTGCCGCCCGACCTGGGCGCCTGTCTGAATTTCGCCGCACCGCCCCCTCACGTCTGATGTGCCCTGCGCTTTCCCGGGTGAAACCGAAATGAAGACGCGGTGTCGCCCGCGCCTCGTGCCAGGACGCGACGGGAGGCGGGCGGGCGGTAGAGTCCCACCGCGTGCACCTCAAGAGCCTGACCCTGCGTGGGTTCAAATCCTTCGCCTCGGCCACGACGCTGCGCTTCGAACCCGGCATCACCTGCGTCGTGGGCCCCAATGGTTCGGGAAAGTCCAATGTCGTGGACGCGCTTTCCTGGGTCATGGGCGAGCAGGGTGCCAAGTCGTTGCGCGGCGGCAAGATGGAAGACGTCATCTTCGCCGGGACGACCGGCAGGCCGCCGCTGGGCCGCGCCGAGGTCTCGCTCACCATCGACAACTCCGACGGTGTGCTGCCCATCGACTACGCGGAAGTCACCATCACGCGGATCATGTTCCGCAACGGCGGCAGCGAGTACCAGCTCAACGGCGACACCTGCCGGCTCCTGGACATCCAGGAACTCCTCTCCGACTCCGGCATCGGCCGCGAGATGCACGTCATCGTCGGCCAGGGCCAGCTCGACTCCGTCCTGCACGCCGACCCGACGGGGCGCCGCGCGTTCATCGAGGAGGCGGCCGGCGTCCTCAAGCACCGCAAGCGCAAGGAGAAGGCGCTGCGGAAGCTCGACGCGATGCGCGCCAACCTCGCCCGCGTCCAGGACCTGACCGACGAACTCCGCCGCCAGCTCAAACCGCTCGGCCGGCAGGCGGCCGTCGCCCGCCGCGCCGCCGTCATCCAGGCCGATCTCCGCGACGCCCGGCTGCGGCTGCTCGCCGACGATCTGGTGACCCTGCGCGAGGCGCTACGCGCGGAGATCGCCGACGAAGCCGCGCTCAAGAGCCGCCGGGAGGCCGTGGAGGCCGAGCTGCGGGCGGTGACCGACCGCGAGGCGGCGCTGGAGGACCGGGTGCGGACGTTGACGCCGCGGCTGGGGCAGGCGCAGCAGACCTGGTACGAGCTCTCCCGGCTCGCCGAACGCGTACGGGGCACGGTGAGCCTCGCGGACGCCCGGGTCACCAGCGCGACCACCGCCCCCGAGGAGGAGCGGCGCGGCCGCGACCCGGAGGACCTGGAACGCGAGGCGGCCCGGGTCCGTGAGCAGGAAGCGGAGCTGGAGGCCGCCCTGGAGGCGGCGAGCCGGGCGCTCGAGGACACGGCCGAGCACCGCGCCGAGCTGGAGCGGCGGCTGGCGGAGGAGGAACGGCGCCTGAAGGACGCCGCCCGGGCCATCGCCGACCGCCGCGAACAGCTCGCCCGGCTGCACGGCCGCGCCACCGCCGCCCGCGACCGGGTCGCCTCCGCCCAGGCGGAGATCGACCGGCTCGCCGCCGCCCGCGACGAGGCCCTGGAACGCGCCGCCGAGGCCGAGGCCGCGTACGCGGCACGGCAGAGCGAGGTGGACGGCCAGGGCGCGGACGACGCCGAGCTGGCCGACCGGCACGAGAGCGCGAAGCGCGAGCTCGCCGCCGCGGAAGCCGGGCTGAACGCGGCCCGCGAGGCGGCGACGGACACCGAACGGCACCGCGCGGCGCTGGCCGCCCGCCGGGACGCACTCGCCCTGGGGCTGCGCCGCAAGGACGGAACGAGCACGCTGCTGTCGGCGAAGGATCGTTTGTCCGGCCTGCTGGGTCCGGCCGCGGAACTCCTCACCGTCACCCCCGGACACGAGCTCCCCGTCGCCACCGCCCTCGGCGCCGCCGCCGACGCGATCGCCGTCACGGACACCGCCACGGCGGCCGAAGCCCTGCGCCTGCTCCGCAAGGAGGACGCCGGGCGCGCGGCACTGCTGGTGTCGGCGGCACCGGAGCCCGACGGACCCGACGACGCCCCGGCAGACCCCGACGACCGCGACCGGACGCCGGGGACCCCGCGCCCGGCGGCGGAACTCGTGGCCGGCCCGGCGGCGTTGCTGCCCGCCGTACGCCGGCTGCTGCGCGACGTCATGGTCGTCGCGACCCTGGAGGACGCCGAGGAACTGGTGGCGGCCCGGCCCGAGCTCACCGCCGTCACCGCCGAAGGCGACGCCCTCGGCGCACACTTCGCGCACGGCGGATCCGGTGGGGCGCCGAGCCTGCTGGAGGTCCAGGCGGCCGTCGACGAGGCGACGGCCGAGCTGGCCGAACTGGACGCGCGGTGCGAGGAACTGACCGCCGCCCTGCGGGCCGCCGCCCGGCGCCGCGATGAGTGCGCCGACCACGTCGAGGAACTGGCGGTCCGGCGCAGCGCCGCGGACCGGGAGAAGTCGCAGATCGCCCAGGACCTGGGACGGCTCGCGGGCCAGGCGCGGGCGGCGGCCGGGGAAGCCGGGCGCTCGGCCGCGGCGGCCGAGCGCGCCGCCGAGGCCCTCGAACGGGCCACCGAGGAGGCCGAGGAGCTGGCCGAGCGGCTGGCGGTCGCCGAGGAGATGGCCGCCGACGGCGACGAGGCGGCGGACGAGCCGGACTCGTCCGTACGCGACCGGCTGGCCGCCGACGGTGCCAACGCGCGGCAGACCGAGATGGAGGCACGCCTCCAGGTCCGCACGCACGAGGAGCGGGTCAAGGGCCTCGCCGGCCGGGCGGACGCCCTCGACCGGGCGGCCCGTGCCGAGCGGGAGGCCCGCGTCCGGGCCGAACAGCGGCGGGCACGGCTGCGCCACGAGGCGCGCGTCGCCACCGCCGTGGCGGCCGGGGCCCGGCAGCTGCTCGCACACGTCGAGGTCTCGGTCGTACGGGCCGACGAGGAGCGGCGCGCGGCGGAGACGGCCAAGGCCGGGCAGGAGCGGGAGCTGGTCGCCGAGCGGAACCGGGCGCGGGAGCTCAAGGCCGAGCTCGACACACTGACGGACTCGGTCCACCGCGGTGAGGTGCTGGGCGCGGAGAAGAGGCTGCGCATCGAGCAGCTGGAGGCCAAGGCCCTGGAGGAACTCGGCGTCGAGCCGGCCGGGCTCGTCGCCGAGTACGGCCCGGACCAGCCCGTACCGCCCTCGCCCGCCGCCGAGGGCGAGGAACTGCCTGAGGACCCCGGCCATCCGCGGAACCAGCCCGTGGCCTACGTACGGGCCGAGCAGGAGAAGCGGCTGCGGGCGGCCGAGCGGGCGTACCAGCAACTCGGCAAGGTGAATCCGCTCGCGCTGGAGGAATTCGCAGCGCTCGAGGAGCGGCACCAGTTCCTCTCGGAGCAGCTTGAAGACCTGAAGAAGACGCGCTCCGATCTGCTCCAGGTCGTGAAGGACGTCGACCGGCGGGTCGAGGAGGTCTTCACGGCGGCCTACCACGACACGGCCCGCGAGTTCGAGGGCGTCTTCGCGCGTTTGTTCCCCGGCGGCGAGGGCAGGCTGGTGCTCACCGACCCGGAGGACATGCTGTCCACCGGCGTCGATGTGGAAGCCCGGCCGCCGGGCAAGAAGGTCAAGCGGCTGTCCCTGCTGTCGGGCGGCGAACGGTCGTTGACCGCCGTGGCGCTGCTGGTGGCGATCTTCAAGGCGCGGCCGAGCCCGTTCTATGTGATGGACGAGGTCGAGGCGGCGCTGGACGACACCAACCTCCAGCGGCTGATCGGGATCATGGAAGAGCTCCAGGAGAGCTCCCAGCTGATCGTCATCACGCACCAGAAGCGGACGATGGAGGTGGCCGATGCGCTGTACGGGGTTTCCATGCAGGGCGACGGGGTCTCGAAGGTCATCAGTCAGCGACTTCGATGATCAAAAACCGCTAGTTCAAGTGTTGAACTCAAGCGCGGGGAAACTCACAGGAAACTTCTTGGTTACGACCTATTGACTTCGAAAGTTGAAGGCATAGGGTCTGCAACGTTGCTTTTACCTTTCGGTGGTGGGTGCCGATGCCCCATGTACCACTGGAAGGGCCAGCCCCCCCCACGCCCGGCAACGCGGCCGGGTCTCAGGAGTACACGTTGACCAGCACTGCGACGGCGCAGGGGTCCGAGGGCCGCAAGGCCCAGCCGGACCACCTCGGCCACGTCATTTTCATCACCGCGGCCGCGGCCATGGGTGGCTTCCTCTTCGGCTACGACAGCTCCGTGATCAACGGCGCGGTCGAGGGCATTCGCGGTAAGTACGACGTCGGTTCCGCCGCCCTCGCCCAGGTCATCGCGATCGCCCTGATCGGCTGCGCGATCGGTGCCGCCACCGCGGGCCGGCTCGCGGACCGCATCGGCCGGATCCGCGTGATGCAGATCTCCGCGACCCTGTTCACGATCAGCGCGGTGGGCTCGGCGCTGCCCTTCGCCCTGTGGGACCTCGCCTTCTGGCGGGTGCTCGGCGGCATCGCGATCGGCATGGCCTCGGTCATCGGCCCGGCCTACATCGCCGAGGTCTCGCCGCCCGCCTACCGCGGCCGCCTCGGCTCCTTCCAGCAGGCCGCGATCGTGATCGGCATCGCCGTCTCGCAGCTGGTCAACTGGGGCATCCTCAACCTCGCCGACGGTGACCAGCGCGGCAAGCTCATGGGCATAGAGGCCTGGCAGCTGATGCTCGGCGTCATGGTCGTCCCGGCCGTGCTCTACGGTCTGCTCTCCTTCGCGATCCCCGAGTCGCCCCGGTTCCTGATCTCGGTCAACAAGATCGACAAGGCGAAGGCCGTCCTGGCCGACGTCGAGGGCAGCCACATCGACCTCGACGCGCGCGTCAACGAGATCGAGCTGGCGATGCGCAGCGAGCACAAGTCGTCCTTCAAGGACCTGCTCGGCTCCAGGATGGGCTTCATGCCGATCGTCTGGGTCGGCATCGGCCTCTCGGTCTTCCAGCAGCTCGTCGGCATCAACGTCGCCTTCTACTACTCGGCGACCCTGTGGCAGTCCGTGGGCATCGACCCGAGCGACTCGTTCCTCTACTCCTTCACCACGTCGATCATCAACATCGTCGGCACCGTGATCGCGATGATCTTCGTCGACAAGATTGGCCGTCGCCCGCTCGCCCTCGTCGGCTCCGCCGGTATGGCCATCTCCCTCGCCCTCGAGGCCTGGGCCTTCTCCGCCCAGGCGGCGGACGGCTCGCTGCCGACCACGCAGGGCACGGTGGCCCTGATCGCGGCCCACGCGTTCGTGCTCTTCTTCGCCCTCTCCTGGGGTGTCGTGGTCTGGGTCTTCCTGGGCGAGATGTTCCCGAACAAGATCCGCGCCGCGGCGCTCGGCGTCGCCGCCGCCGCGCAGTGGATCGCGAACTGGGCCATCACGGCGAGCTTCCCGAGCCTGTCGGACTGGAACCTCTCGGGTACGTACGTCATCTACGCGTTCTTCGCGTTGCTCTCGATCCCCTTCGTGATGAAGTTCGTGAAGGAGACCAAGGGCAAGGCGCTGGAGGAGATGGGCTAACCCCCCCGCTGCCCGTCTCCTCGAAGGACGCCGCCCCGGCTCACCATGAGCCGGGGCGGCGTCTTTTGTTTGTACCTGTGGGGGGCGCGCTGGGGCCGGTGCCGTGCCCTTTGCCGGGTTTCGGCTTCGGCGGTGCCCTGTGGAGCCTGGGGCCGGTGCCGTGCCGCGCAGGGGGGTCGGGGGGGCTGCTTCGCTTTACGCCCCCCGACCCCCCTGCGCGTCCCGCCCCCGGCGTTGTCGACTGCGGGTGTACGGGGCGAGGAACCGGATACCCCCGGCTCCCGCGACGGGAGGGGCCGGGACGCGGAGGGGTGGGTTCGGGGCGTAAAGCGAAGCAGCCCCGAACCCACCCCGGAGCGGCGTGGCCCCGGGCCCGGCCCCACGGGTTTCGCGGAGCGATACGGGCGGCACGGCACCGGCCCCAGCCCCCAGGGGTTTCGCCACGCGATACGCGCAGCGCGGCACCGGGCCCCGCGGGTCCCGGTGCCGGCGTCACAGACGCCCGCCAGCGCCACAGACGCCGTAGGCAAAACGCAGACGCCCCCTCCGCCGCACAAGCGGCAAAGGGGGCGTCCGAACAGTCCAGCGACCAGCGACTACGCGGCAGCGGACTCCCGCTGCGCACCGGCGGCGGCCGCAGCCGCGTCCGCGTCGGGCGAGGCCGATTCCCGCGGAGCCGGCAGCACTGCCATCAGCAGGGCGGAGATGGCGATCGTCGCCGCCCAGCTCAGCCCGTACTTTCCGACGAACGTCGAGGCGAGCGGCCCCGTGAACCAGTCGCACTTCGTGAAGCAGATGCCCGCGATCAGGGCGATCGTCCAGGCCGTCATCGCCTGCCAGCAGAAGCCGCCCACGTACCAGTAGCGGCTGGTGCGGCCGGTGTCCATGAGGCCCTCGGGGTCGTAGCGCACGGCACGGGCCCGGCGGCGGGCCATGTCGACGGCGTAGACGCCGATCCAGGCGGAGAAGGAGACCGCGAGCAGGATCAGGAAGGTGATGAAGGAGCTGAGGAAGCTCTTCGCGACCAGCATCAGCAGCAGACCGCCCACCAGGGAGATCACGGCGTTGATGCTGACGGCCATCGCGCGGGGCAGCTTCACGCCCATGGTCTGCGCGGTGAAACCGGCCGAGTACATCGAGAGGCTGTTGATCAGCAGCATGCCCACGATCGCCGTGACGAGGTAGGGCACGGCCAGCCAGGTCGGCAGGATGTCACCCAGGAAGGAGACCGGGTCCGGGGCCTCGGCGAGGCCCGGGGTGGCCACGGCCATGACCGCGCCCATCAACACCATCGGGACCATGACCAGACCGGCGCCCGAGATCGTCGCACCGACGATCTTCTTGCCGGAGGCCGCGTGCGGGAGGTAGCGGGTGAAGTCGGGGCCGGTGGGCACCCAGCTGATGCCGCCGGCGGCGATCGTGCCGATGCCGGTGATCATCATGGCCGTGGTGCCGGCGGGCTTGGAGAAGACCTCGTCCCAGTCCATGTTGGCGATCAGGTAGCCGAGGACCAGCACGCTGAAGATGCCGAAGAGGTACGTCGACCACTTGTTGCACACGTTCAGCGCCTTGCGGCCCATGCCGCTGACCAGGAACGTGCAGGCGACGAAGACGAACAGCGTGATCACGATGAGCACGTTGTTGCTCTTGATGCCGAAGAGCAGGTCAAGGACGGTCAGCACCGCATACGCGCCGGTGACCGCGTTGATCGTCTCCCAGCCGAAGCGGGCGACCCACAGGATCGCGCCCGGGAAGAGATTGCCGCGCACACCGAAGGTCGCGCGGGAGAGCATCGCGCCCGGGGCGCCGCCCCACTTGCCCGACACCGAGAGCACGCCGACCATGCCGAACGACGCGAGCGCGGCGCAGGCGGCGACGATCAGTACCTGCCAGAAGTTCAGCGCGTTGAAGACGACCAGGGCGGCGCCCATGGTGAGCAGCAACACGCTGATGTTGGCCGCGACCCAGGTCGGGAAGAGTTCCCGGACTCTGCCGTGACGCTCCTGATCCGGTACGGGCTCGATGCCGCGGGTTTCTATCGCGCCTTCTGAATCGGCGAGGACGACGTTGTCCATGAGGTGGGGCTCCGTGCGGGGTGAAGCGAGGCGGGAAGCCTGGGCAGAGGGGGACGTGGGGACTCTACGCGCGTCGCATCGTCGCACGCCACCGTAGTTTGCTCCAACTTTGGCGGGTTGGTCGCTTTGGTCCTCACAACCAAGATCGAACACGCGCGCCACCGTTTGTGGAGTAGCCCCGGCGGCTCGGTGTCCGATACTGGGTCCGTTATGGAAATCGTCATCCTCGCTGTAGTCATCGCTGTGGTCGCGCTCGCCGCGATCAGCGGGCTCGTGGTCAGCAGCCGCAAGAAGAAGCAGCTGCCCCCGGCCCCGCCGAGCAGCCCGTCCGTCACCGCGCCGCCCGCCGAGCCACACGTCGGCGAGGAGGCCGAGACCCCGAGCGCGGAGCCGCGCCGGACCATTGAAGAGGTGGACCTGCCGCCGGCCGAGGCGCCGGCCGCGGAGGCACCCGTAGTCGAGCCGGAGGCCCCCGAGGCACCGGCCGCCCCCGAAATCGAGGTCCCCGAGCCCACCGCGGGCCGGCTGGTGCGGCTTCGCGCCCGGCTCTCCCGCTCCCAGAACTCCCTGGGCAAGGGACTGCTCACCCTGCTCTCCCGCGAGCACCTCGACGAGGACACCTGGGAGGAGATCGAGGACACCCTGCTCACCGCCGACGTCGGCGTCGCGCCGACGCAGGAGCTCGTGGAGCGGCTGCGCGAGCGGGTCCGGGTACTCGGCACCCGCACCCCGGAGGACCTGCGCGATCTGCTCCGCGAGGAGCTGCTCACCCTCATCGGCACCGACTTCGACCGCAGTGTCCACACCGAGCCCGGTGTGGGGACGAACGGCGAGGAGAAGCCCGGCGTCGTCATGGTCGTCGGCGTGAACGGCACCGGCAAGACCACCACCACCGGCAAGCTCGCGCGTGTGCTCGTCGCCGACGGCAAGTCCGTCGTGCTCGGCGCGGCGGACACCTTCCGTGCCGCCGCCGCCGATCAGCTGCAGACCTGGGGCGAGCGCGTCGGCGCCCGTACGGTCCGCGGGCCCGAGGGCGGCGACCCGGCGTCGATCGCCTTCGACGCGGTCAAGGAGGGCATCGCCGAGAACGCGGACGTCGTCCTCATCGACACCGCCGGCCGACTGCACACCAAGACCGGGCTCATGGACGAGCTGGGCAAGGTCAAGCGGGTCGTGGAGAAGCACGGCTCGGTGGACGAGGTGCTGCTGGTGCTGGACGCGACCACCGGACAGAACGGCCTGGTCCAGGCCCGGGTGTTCGCCGAGGTCGTGAACATCACGGGCATCGTCCTGACCAAGCTGGACGGCACCGCCAAGGGCGGCATCGTCGTCGCGGTCCAGCGTGAGCTGGGCGTGCCGGTGAAGCTGGTGGGCCTCGGCGAGGGCGCGGACGACCTCGCGCCGTTCGAGCCGGAGGCGTTCGTCGACGCCCTCATCGGTGACTGAGTAGGGGAGTCCCGTCGCTAGCGGCGGCACCCCATAAGAGAGAGGCCCCGCCACGGACACCTGTCCGTGGCGGGGCCTCTTTTTCTTGTGGGGGGTGAACTCGAGGGGAAAACTCCGCGCGCTCAGCTCGCGGCCGAGCGGTGGCAGACATAGGCGAGGGTGCCCAGCAGCAGCCGGGCCTGCGGGGGGCGGCCCGCGGTGTCCAGGGCCGGCGGGCGCAACCAGCGCATCGGGCCGAGGCCCGCGAAGTCGGAGGGCGGGGCGGTGATGTGGTCACCGGCTCCCAGGCAGCGCAGATCGAGCCGGGCGTCGTCCCAGCCCATGCGGTAGAGCAGCTGGGGGAGTTCGGCGGCGGCGCCCGGTGCGACGAAGAACAGCGCCCGGCCGTGCGGGGTGAGGGCCACCGGACCGAGCGGCAGCCCCATCCGCTCCAGCCGCACCAGCGCGTGCCGGCCCGCCGCCTCCGCGACCTCCAGGACGTCGAACGAGCGGCCCACGGGCAGCAGTACGGCCGCGCCCGGTACCTCGGCCCAGGCCGCCGTGGCATCGTCCAATGTGGCCCCGGCCGGGACGGGTGGGGCGAAAGAGAGTGGATGGGCGCCCGGGGCAGGGCAGTCGGCGGTGCCGCACGAACACGTCACACTCCCGCCGCGGGCCGCCCGGGCGCCGGGCACCACGTCCCACCCCCAGAGGCCGGTGTACTCCGCTACCGTCGTCGCGCACTCCGACGCGCGCCACCGGCGCCGAGAGCTCGAGCGCAGATCCCGGATGCCGCCGATTGTGAAGCCCATGCCCCCTCCAACGGGTCGTGCTCGCAGATGGTTACGACTCGGAGTGTCCCGAACACGTACGGTCGCCGACGCCTGCTCTGCGGCGGCGCGGCGGTGCGTGACGGGTGGTGCGGCTCGCTCTGTGCGCCCTGGCGTGCATCAACCCACCCCCTCCTGATCGTTCCGCTGTCAAGTCAATCGCGTTGTGACGTGGAGGAGTTCATTCGTTGGGGTGGCGAATGGTGGCGATTACTGGACTCTTCTCGCCGAAGCCGTGATCGTAGGATTACTTTCGGTACGCGAACCCGGAGACGCACCCGCCGGTGGGTATGCCGGAGGCATTGCTCCGTCCCGGTGCTCCTTGCCTCGCGACCGTTTATTACCGGCCGAGATGGTGCATCACCGGACAAGCAGTCGCAACAGGCGGCATGCTGTGGGCGGTTCGAGCGCAGAGCAGAGTTCCGGATGGGGGCGTTCCAGTGGGCGGCAACGGCAGCGGCATCGGTGGGGCCGACCAGCCCGACAAGGGCGACAAGCGTCCCAATGAGCAGTTGGGCTCATGGTTCCTGCGCAGTGGTCTGTCGAAGGGCGAGTTGGCCCGGCAAGTCAACCGCAGGGCGCGTCAGTTGGGCGCGCATCACATCAGCACGGACACCTCGCGGGTGCGGCGCTGGCTCGACGGCGAGCAGCCGCGCGAGCCGATCCCGAAGATCCTCTCCGAGTTGTTCTCCGAGCGCTTCGGCTGTGTGGTGGGCGTCGAGGACATCGGTCTGCGTGCCGCCCACCAGTCGCCGTCCGTGTCCGGCGTGGACCTGCCCTGGGCCGGGTCCCAGACCGTCGAGTTGATCAGCGAGTTCTCCCGCAGCGACCTGATGCTGGCGCGGCGCGGTTTCCTCGGTACCTCGCTCGCCCTGGCGGCGGGACCCGCGCTGATCGAGCCCATGCAGCGCTGGCTGGTGCCGGTCCCGGCGGGCCGTGAGCCCGAGCGGCCGGCCGTGTCCGAGGGTGGCCGTCGCGGGGCCAAGCTCTCCAGGCCGGAGCTGGATCTGCTGGAATCGACGACGATGATGTTCCGGCAGTGGGACGCCCAGTGCGGTGGCGGTCTGCGCCGCAAGGCCGTGGTCGGGCAGCTGCACGAGGTCACCGACCTGCTCCAGGAGCCCCAGTCGGACGCCACGTCCAAGCGGCTGTTCAAGGTCGCGGCCGAGCTGGCGGAGCTCGCGGGCTGGATGAGTTACGACATCGGTCTGCACCCCACCGCGCAGAAGTATTTCGTGCTGGCTCTGCACGCCGCCAAGGAAGCCGGCGACCGCCCCCTCGGTTCGTACATCCTCTCCAGCATGAGCCGCCAGATGATCCACCTCGGCCGGGCGGACGACGCGTTGGAGTTGATCCATCTCGGGCAGTACGGCTCCCGCGAGACGGCCACCGCGCGGACACAGGCGATGTTGTATGCGATGGAGGCCCGCGCCTACGCCAATATGGGCCAGCCCGCCAAGTGCAAGCGCGCGGTGAACATGGCGGAGGACTGCTTCAGCGACTGCGCGCCGGGCGACGGGGATCCCGATTGGATCCGTTTCTTCTCCGAGGCCGAACTCAACGCGGAGAATGCCCATTCCTACCGGGATCTCGCTTATGTCGCCGGTCGCAGCCCCACATACGCCTCGCTCGCGCGGCCCAAGATGGAGACGGCCGTCGAGCTCTTCGAGCAGGACGTGGAGCATCAGCGGTCGTATGCGCTCAACCTCATCGGCATGGCCACCGTGCACCTCATGGAGCGCGAGCCCGAGCAGTCCACGGTGCTCGCCGGAAAGGCCCTCAAGATCGCCAAGCAGGTGCGCTCGGAGCGGGTCAACAACCGGCTGCGCAAGACCGTCGACACCGCCGTGCGCGATTTCGGCGATGTGGCCGAAGTCGTCGACCTGACCGAGCAACTCGCCGTTCACCTGCCGGAATCCGTGGAGACCGCGCACGCGGTCTGACCCCTCCGGCCCCCGGACCCGGCCGCGACGACCATCCCGTACAGCCCGACTCGGCTCCCCCCACGCCAGGTCACTTCGGTTGGTCGTCGCGGTCGGCCTTCTTCTGCCGCCGGACCGCGGCCGTCCGCGCGGTCCGGCGAGCCGTGCGCTCGCGGTTCATCGTGGCGTAACACGTCGGCCGGCTTCGTCACTGTCGCGAAACAATCGATGGCATCGGCTGAAATCGCGCTGCGTCAGCCTCGAGGCCATACCGGCCCATCACATTTCCCGCCCGCACGGGTGTACGGGTCGCCGCTTCGATCGAGGAGACGACGACATTGAATGGCGCAGATACCGCATTCGTATTGATCAGTGCCGCGCTCGTGATGCTGATGACACCGGGCCTTGCCTTCTTCTACGGCGGCATGGTGCGGGTGAAGAGCACGCTCAACATGCTGATGATGTCCTTCATCTCGCTCGGCATCGTCTCGGTGCTCTGGGTGCTCTACGGGTACTCGCTCGCCTTCGGTGACGACCTCGGCGGCGGGCTGTTGGGCAACTTCGACCACATCGGCCTCAAAGGCATCAGTCCCGAGACCCTGACGGGCGGCAAGGAAGGCATCCCCGTCCTCGCCTTCGCCCTCTTCCAGTTGATGTTCGCGGCCCTCACCCCCGCGCTGATGAGCGGGGCCCTCGCGGACCGCGTGAAGTTCAGCGCCTGGGCGCTGTTCATCACCCTCTGGGTGACGGTCGTCTACTTCCCGGTCGCGCACTGGGTCTGGCAGGCCGACGGCTGGCTCTTCAAGCTCAAGGTGATCGACTTCGCGGGCGGCACGGCCGTCCACATCAACGCCGGTGTCGGCGCGCTCGCCGCCGTCCTCGTCGTCGGCAAGCGCATCGGCTTCAAGAAGGACCCGATGCGGCCGCACAGCCTGCCGCTGGTGATGCTCGGCGCGGCGCTCCTGTGGTTCGGCTGGTTCGGCTTCAACGCGGGCTCGGCGCTGGCCGCCAACGGCGTCGCCGCCAACATGGCGATGAACACCCAGGTGGCCACCGGTGCCGCGATGCTCGGCTGGCTCGTCTACGAACGCATCCGGCACGGCGCCTTCACCACCCTCGGCGCGGCCTCCGGCGCCGTCGCGGGCCTGGTCGCGATCACCCCGGCCGGCGCCGCCGTGAACGCCTTCGGCGCGATCCTCATCGGACTCGTCGCCGGTGCCGTCTGCTCCTGGGCCGTCAGCCTCAAGTTCAAGCTGGGCTTCGACGACTCCCTCGACGTGGTCGGCGTGCACCTCGTCGGCGGTGTGATCGGCACCCTCCTCGTCGGCGTCCTCGCCACCGACGGTGTCGGCGGCGTGACCCAGCTCGGTCGGCAGGCCGCCGGGGCGTTCGCCGTGATGGGCTACTCCTTCGTCGTCTCCTGGCTCCTGGCCAAGGGCGTCGACAAGGTGGTCGGCTTCCGCGCCACCGAGGACGACGAGGTCAGCGGCATCGACCAGGCCTACCACGCCGAGAGCGCCTACGACTTCAGCGCGGTCGCGGGAGTCTCCTCCGCACGGGCCGCCGCGCCCGCCGCCGTATCCGACAAGGCGCAGAACAAGAAGGTGGACGCATGAAGCTCATCACCGCGGTCGTCAAGCCGCACCGGATCGACGAGATCAAGGACGCGCTGCGGACCTTCGGCGTCCAGGGTCTGACCGTCACCGAGGCCAGCGGCTTCGGCAGGCAGCGCGGCCACACCGAGGTCTACCGCGGCGCCGAGTACGAGATCGACCTCGTCCCGAAGATCCGCATAGAGGTGCTGGTGGAGGACGCCGACGCCGAGGACGTCGTCGACGTCATCGTGAAGACGGCCCGCACGGGAAAGATCGGCGACGGCAAGGTCTGGGTCGTCCCGGTCGAGACGGTGGTGCGCGTCCGGACCGGAGACCGCGGGCCGGACGCGCTCTGAGCCCGGAGCACGCCGCCGGAAGAGGGCCGGAGCAGGGCCGGAAGAGGAGAAGCCCGAGTTGACCGAGATCACGACGGACGAGACCGAACCTGGCCGCCGGCCCGACCCCGGCGGTTACGCGGCGGCCCGGCTGCACCTCCTGCACGAGGAGGCGCCGGCCGGGCCGCCGCGCCGCGCCGCACTCGCGCGCGCCACCGACGCGTGGCTGGGCGGACTGCTCGGCGCGGCGCGGGGCGTCGCGCTGGCGGCCGTCGGTGGCTACGGGCGCGGCGAGCTGTCGCCGCGCAGCGATCTCGACGTGCTGCTCCTGCACGACGGCTCCGCGGACGCGCCCACCATCGCGGCACTCGCCGACCGCGTCTGGTACCCCGTGTGGGACCTGGGCCTCGCCCTTGACCACTCCGTCCGCACCCCCTCCGAGGCGCGCAAGACCGCGGCCGGTGACCTCAAGGTCCACCTCGGTCTCCTCGACGCCCGCCACATCGCCGGCGACCCCGCCCTCACCGCCGGGCTGCGCACGGCGGCCTACGAGGACTGGCGGGCCCAGGCGCCCGCCCGGCTGCCGGAGCTGCGCGAGCTGGGGGAGGAGCGGGCCCGCCGCCAGGGAGAGCTGCGGTTCCTGCTGGAACCCGACCTCAAGGAGGCGCGCGGCGGGCTCCGCGACGCGACCGCGCTGCGGGCCGTCGCCGCGTCCTGGCTGGCCGACGCGCCCCGCGAGGGCCTGGAGGAGGCCCGGGCGCTGCTGCTCGACACCCGCGACGCACTCCACCTGGCCACCGGCCGGGCCACGGACCGGCTGGCCCTCCAGGAGCAGCACCAGGTCGCCACCGCACTCGGGCTGCCCGGCGCGGACGCGCTGCTGCGCGAGGTCTATGAAGCGGCCCACACCGTCTCCTACGCCGCCGACATCACCTGGCGCGAGGTGGGACGGGTCCTGCGGGCGCGGTCCGGGCGGCCCCGGCTGCGCCGGCTCCTCGGGGGGCGGGGCGGGCGCGGCGGGTTCGTCGAGCCCGAGCGGACCCCGCTGGCGGAAGGCGTGGTCGAGCAGGACGGCGAAGCCGTGCTCGCCCGCACCGCCCGGCCCGAGCGCGACCCCGTCCTGCCGCTGCGCGCGGCGGCCGTGGCGGCACAGGCGGGGCTGCCGCTGTCCCGGCACGCCGTACGCCGCCTCGCGGGCGCCGGGCCGCTGCCGGTGCCGTGGCCCGACGAGGCCCGCGAGCAGCTCGTCACGCTGCTCGGGGCGGGCGAGTCCACCATCGGCGTCTGGGAGGCCCTCGAAGCGGAGGGCATCGTCTCCCGGCTCCTGCCCGAGTGGAAGCACGTGCGCTGCCGCCCGCAGCGCAACCCCGTCCACCGCTGGACCGTCGACCGGCACCTGGTCGAGACAGCCGTTCGGGCCGCCGCCCTCACCCGCCGTGTCGGCCGACCCGACCTGCTGCTCGTCGCGGCCCTCCTGCACGACCTCGGCAAGGGCCTGCCCGGCGACCACAGCGTCGCGGGCGAGACCATCGCCCGGGACGTGGCGCCCCGGCTGGGCTTCGGCCCGGCCGACACCAAGACCCTCGCCACTCTCGTACGCCACCATCTGCTGCTCGTCGAGACCGCCACCCGCCGCGACCTCGACGACCCGGCCACCGTCCGCTCGGTCACGGACGCCATCGGGCACCCCGACACCCTGGAGCTGCTGCACGCCCTCACCGAGGCCGACGCCCTCGCCACCGGACCGGCGGCCTGGAGCGCCTGGCGGGCCTCGCTGGTCGCCGATCTGGTCCGCCGTGCCGGTGCCGCCCTCGCGGGCGGGGTGACCCCGAGCCGCGCGGAGGCCGCGGCGCCGACCGTGGAGGAGGAGCGGCTGGCGATCGAGGCGCTGCGCACGGGCGGCCCGGTCCTGGTCCTGCGCACCCGGCCGGAAGGAACCGGCGCCCCGACGGACACCCCGACGGACCCCCTGACGGATTCCGGTGCCCCGGCGCCCGTCGGCATCGAGCTGCTCGTCGCCGTCCCCGACCAGCCGGGCGTGCTGCCCGCGACGGCCGGGGTCCTCGCCCTGCACCGGCTGACGGTCCGCGCGGCGGAACTGCGCACGATCGCGCCCGAGCCCGCCATCGACGGCAGTGCCCTGGTGCTGAACTGGCGGGTGGCGGCCGAGTACGGCGCGCCCCCCGAGGCGGCCCGGCTGCGGAACGACCTGGTGCGGGCCCTGGCGGGCACCCTGGACATCGCGGGCCGGCTGGCCGAGCGCGAGGCCGCCCACGGCAAACGGCGCCGGGGCGTCCGTCCCGCGCCGCCGCGGGTGAGCGTGGTCGAGGGCGTCTCGCGGGCCGCGACGGTGGTGGAAGTGCGGGCGCACGACGCCCCCGGGCTGCTGCACCGGATCGGCCGGGCCCTGGACGCGGCGGGGGTGTGGGTGCGCAGCGCCCACGTCTCCACGCTCGGGGCGAACGCCGTGGACACCGTCTATCTCACCCGGCAGGACGGCTCACCGCTGCCGGACGCGGCGGCGGTGGCGCTGGCGAAGGCGGTGGAGGACGCCCTGCGGTGACCGCGCCGCGGGGCGGCCGGGCGGCCTCCTCCCGTCCCCGCGGGAATCCCCTCTTCGTCTCATATCCGGCGGGCGAGGACACCGGCTCGGCGCGGCCGGATACCCTGGGAGGCGATTGACTCTGCCCCCCGACTCCGAGGACCTACGAGCGCCGTGTTCGATACCCTCTCCGATCGCCTTTCCGCGACTTTCAAGACCCTCCGGGGCAAAGGCCGCTTGAGCGAGGCGGACATCGACGCCACGGCGCGCGAGATCCGCATCGCGCTGCTCGAAGCGGATGTGGCCCTCCCCGTCGTCCGGGCCTTCATCAAGCAGGTCAAGGAGCGCGCGCTCGGGGCCGAGGTCTCCAAGGCCCTCAACCCGGCGCAGCAGATCATCAAGATCGTCAACGAGGAGCTCATCGGCATCCTCGGTGGCGAGACCCGGCGGCTGCGCTTCGCCAAGACCGCGCCGACCGTGATCATGCTCGCCGGTCTCCAGGGTGCGGGTAAGACCACCCTCGCCGGCAAGCTCGGCCACTGGCTGAAGGGCCAGGGCCACAGCCCGCTGCTCGTCGCCTGTGACCTCCAGCGCCCCAACGCTGTGAACCAGCTCAGCGTCGTCGCCGAGCGTGCCGGTGTCGGCGTGTACGCGCCGCAGCCGGGCAACGGCGTGGGTGACCCCGTCCAGGTCGCCACGGACTCGATCGAGTTCGCCCGCACCAAGCAGTACGACATCGTCATCGTCGACACCGCCGGCCGCCTCGGCATCGACGCCGAGATGATGCAGCAGGCCGCGGACATCCGCGACGCCGTGCGCCCGGACGAGATCCTCTTCGTCGTCGACGCGATGATCGGCCAGGACGCGGTCAACACCGCCGAGGCCTTCCGCGACGGCGTCGGCTTCGACGGCGTGGTGCTCTCCAAGCTCGACGGCGACGCCCGCGGTGGTGCCGCCCTGTCGGTCGCGCACGTGACCGGCAAGCAGGTCATGTTCGCCTCCAACGGCGAGAAGCTGGACGACTTCGACGCGTTCCACCCGGACCGCATGGCGTCCCGCATCCTCGGCATGGGCGACATGCTCAGCCTCATCGAGAAGGCCGAGCAGACCTTCAGCCAGGACGAGGCCGAGAAGATGGCGGCCAAGCTGGCGAAGGGGCCGAAGGAGTTCACGCTCGACGACTTCCTGTCCCAGATGGAGCAGGTCCGCAAGATGGGCAGCATCAGCAAGCTGCTCGGGATGCTGCCCGGCATGGCGCAGATGAAGGACCAGATCAACAACCTCGACGAGCGCGACGTGGACCGCACCGCCGCGATCATCAAGTCGATGACCCCGGCCGAGCGCCAGGACCCGCACATCATCAACGGCTCGCGCCGCGCCCGTATCGCCAAGGGCTCCGGCGTGGAGGTCAGCGCGGTCAAGAACCTCGTGGAGCGCTTCTTCGAGGCCCGCAAGATGATGTCGCGCATGGCCCAGGGCGGCGGTATGCCGGGCATGCCGGGAATCCCGGGCATGGGCGGCGGCCCCGGCCGGCAGAAGAAGCAGCAGAAGCAGGCCAAGGGTAAGCGCAAGAGCGGCAACCCGATGAAGCGCAAGGCCGAGGAGCAGGCCGCGGCCGCGCGCCGCGAGCAGGGCGAGGGCCCGCTGGGGCTGCCCGCTCAGGCTCCGCAGAACTTCGAACTGCCCGACGAGTTCAAGAAATTCATGGGCTGAGACCCATCCGTCGGCCCCAGCCGGTGAAATCGCCCGTCACGGTTCTGAGTGGCGGGCGATTTCGTTGTCGGTCGAGGGAAGCGGCGCCCTAGACGCGCGCGATGAGATAGCGGAAGACATTCGGCATCCAGACGGTCCCGTCCCGGCGCAGATAAGGGTGCAGGGCTTCGACCAATTCCTTGGTCACCTGCTCCTCGTCCGTCGCCCGCATCGCCGCGTCGAACGCGCCCGTCGACAGCAGGCCGCGCACCGCGCTGCCCATGTCGGCGTAGCCGTACGGGCACGACACCCGCCCCGAGCCGTCCGGCACGAGCCCGGCCCGGCGGGCCAGGTCCTCCAGATCGTCACGGCCACTGGGCCGCCAGCGGGCAGGCGCGCACATCGGGTCCGCGAGCCGGGCCGCGACTCGAAGCGCCCCCGAGGCAGCGCAGCGCTCCTGTGGTCCCCAGCCGGCCAGGACGACCGGAGCGCCGTGCTCGGCGCAGGCGGCGGCCCGGGACAGCGCCTCCGCCATGCCGCGGGCGCTGCCGCCCGCGCAGTACAGCGGATCGAAGGCCGTGATGAGATTGAAGGCCGGAGCGCCCGGTTCGAGGACGCACTCCGGACCGCCGTGCCCCAGCTGCGTGCCGTCGCCGCCGGATCCCTTGGGTATCAGCCGCTCCCGGGCCAGCTCCAGCCTGCGCCCGTCCTGGTCGACGCCGGAGACGGCGGCCCCGCGGGCCGCGGCCATCAGCAGCGCCAGGCCGGAGCCGCAGCCGAGGCTGAGGAGCCGGGTACCGGAGCCGACCTCCAGCCGTTCGTAGACCGCTTCGTAGAGCGGCACCAGCATCCGTTCCTGGATTTCCGCCCAGTCGCGGGCCCGAGGATCGGGCGACGTGGAGGACGGCCGGTGCCGCCGTACGAGCGTTGGTGTCATCGAAAGCGCCCCAATCCGCCGAGAGACGTGATCTGGTCCTGATTGCCGCCCCCGTGTGCTGCTGTGCGCGCTGCTGTGAAACACCCCCGATAGCCAGAGAACTCCGCTTCCGTCCCCGAGTCCAGAGGGACGGTGCCAGAACGTTCCCGTCCGCCCACGATGGCATGTGCCGGGTGTCATCGCACGGAGAGGATTCCCGGAGGGGCCGGACGGAAATCCGGACGGGGAAGCGACCGACCGGGCGAATCGGGGGCGGACGCCCGGGGGCCGAGGACCGGCCGGCGGGTTTGTGGGAAGGAGCCTGGGACGGGACCGGGACGAGGGCCGGGACGGGGGATTCACGCTCGACCCTGAGTGCCCCGTACCATTCGCACCATGGCAAAGGCTCCCATTCTCACCCCCCAGGCGGAAGATTTCCCGCGCTGGTACCAGGACTTGATCAACAAGGCCGAGCTGGCCGACAACGGCCCGGTGCGCGGCACCATGGTCATCCGCCCGTACGGGTACGGGCTCTGGGAGCGCATGCAGCAGGAGATGGACGCGCGCATCAAGGACGCGGGCGCCCAGAACGCGTACTTCCCGCTCTTCATCCCGCAGTCCTACCTGACGAAGGAAGCCGAGCACGTCGAGGGCTTCGCCCCCGAGCTGGCGGTCGTCACGCACGGCGGCGGCAAGGAGCTGGAAGAGCCGGTCGTCGTCCGGCCGACCTCCGAGACGATCATCAACGAGTACTTCTCCAAGTGGGTGCAGAGCTACCGCGACCTGCCCCTGCTGATCAACCAGTGGGCCAACGTGGTCCGTTGGGAGATGCGCCCCCGCGTCTTCCTCCGCACGAGCGAGTTCCTCTGGCAGGAGGGCCACACCGCCCACGCCACCTACGAGGACGCCCGCGACTACGCCGCCCGCATCCACCGCGACGTCTACGCCGACTTCATGGTCAACGTCCTCGGCATCGACGTGGTCCTGGGCCGCAAGACCGCCAAGGAGCGGTTCGCCGGTGCCATCAACACCCTCACCCTCGAGGGCATGATGGGCGACGGCAAGGCCCTCCAGCTGGGCACCAGCCACGAGCTGGGCCAGAACTTCGCCAAGGCCTTCAACACCCAGTACCTGTCCAAGGACAGCAAGCAGGAGCTGGTCTGGCAGACCTCGTGGGGCGTCTCGACCCGCATGGTCGGCGGTCTGATCATGTCGCACGGCGACGACAGCGGTCTGCGCGTCCCGCCGCGGCTGGCGCACGTCCAGGTCGTCGTCATGGCGATCAAGGGCGACGAGGCCGTGGCCAAGGTCCGTGAGCTCGGTGACCGGCTGAAGGCCGCGGGCATCCGCGTCCAGGTCGACGACCGCGTCGACACCCCCTTCGGCCGCCGGGCCGTGGACTGGGAGCTCAAGGGCGTACCGGTCCGTATCGAGATCGGCCCGCGCGACCTGGAGAACGGCACCGCGATGCTGGCCCGCCGGATCCCCGGCGGCAAGGAGCCGGTGACGATCGACTCCCTCGTCGACCTGCTGCCGAAGGTGCTGGAGGAGGACCAGGCGCAGCTGCTGCGCGAGTCGCGTGAGCGCCGTGAGTCCCGTACGGCCGACGTCAGCACCATCGAGGAGGCCGCCGAGGCCGCCGTCGCCGGTGGCTGGGCGCGGATCCGCTGGGCGGACCTGGGCCCCGAGGGCGAGGCCAAGCTCGGTGAGCAGGCCGTGTCCGTGCGCTGCCTGGTCGCCGAGGACGGCTCGGTGCCGGACGCGGACGACGCCCCGGGCACCATCGCCATCGTCGGTCGCTCCTATTGAGCCCACCCGGGCGCCCACCGGCGCCCGGGTCGTCAAGGGGCACGCTCCCCGGCGTGCGCCGGCCGATTCACCCTTACCGGTGAGTCAGTACGTCCACTCTTGCGAACGGGTGCGCGGCTTCTCCACAGATCTGCGCACCCGCCCTCGTCAGGACGCATGAGCGTGAAACTGACTGGTACGTGCAAATTATTTGGGATGGCCCGGTATCGGAACACCGGGCCGTCCTTGCTCGTTGTCACGACGTGAGCACGACACCACCTGTTCTCGCCGCAGAGCTGGCGCAGGCGTGGGCCGACATTCAGCGGTACCACCCCGAGCTGCCAGATCTAGCCGCGCCCGAATCGTTGATCGGGGAGTCGTCGTCCGCCTGCGGCGCCGAGCTCTCCTTCGAACGGCTGCTGCACGAGGCAGTGCACGGCATCGCGGCCGCCCGCGGTATCCGTGACACCTCCCGCGCCGGCCGCTACCACAACCGCCGGTTCCTCGCGATCGCCGAGGAGCTGGGGCTCGACCACAGCGATGAGCCGCATCCCAGCAGCGGTTTCTCCCTGGTCGTGCTCAACCCGGAGGCGCGCAAGCGCTACCGCCCGACCATCGACAGACTTCAGCGCGCCCTCAAGGCGCACACGGTCGCGACCGCCGCCGACACCTCGCGCACCTTCCGGGGCCCGGCCGCGCGGCACGGCTCCTCCGGCGGAGGGGTGCGCGTGAAGGCGGTGTGCGACTGCGGCCGTAATGTCCGAGTCGTGCCCTCCGTGCTGGCCCAGGCGCCGATCATGTGCGGCGGCTGTGGCAAGCCCTTCCGCATCCCCGAGGCCGTATCGGTCGGCTGACCTGGAGCGGTGTGGCACAATGGGACGCTGTACTCGACAGTCGCATAGGACCCCTCTCTCCTCCGGCTGACGCGTCCATCGGGCACCCGAGTACCGCAACCCCACGTGGCATCTCATGTGCCCAACCACGTCAAGACCAGGAGACACCACTCCAGTGGCAGTCAAGATCAAGCTGAAGCGTCTGGGCAAGATCCGTTCGCCTCACTACCGCATCGTCGTCGCCGACTCCCGTACCCGCCGTGACGGCCGGGCCATCGAGGAGATCGGTCTGTACCACCCGGTGCAGAACCCCTCGCGCATCGAGGTCGACACGGACCGCGTCCAGTACTGGCTGAGCGTCGGCGCGCAGCCGACCGAGCCCGTCATGGCCATCCTCAAGGTCACCGGCGACTGGCAGAAGTTCAAGGGTCTGCCGGCCCCGGCCCCGATGCTCCTCCCCGAGACCAAGGAGGACAAGCGTCGCGCGTTCGACGAGTTCACCAAGGGTCTCGAGGCTGGCGCCGCGAAGGGTGAGGCCATCACCCCGAAGGCCAAGAAGTCGGAGAAGAAGGACGAGGCCGCCGCGGCCGAGTCCGCTGAGTCGACCGAGGCCTGAGGATGCTCGAGGAGGCCCTTGAGCACCTCGTAAAGGGCATCGTCGACAACCCCGACGAGGTGCAGGTCGCTTCGCGCAACCTGCGCCGTGGTCGCGTGCTCGAGGTCCGGGTCCACCCGGATGACCTCGGCAAGGTGATCGGCCGTAACGGCCGCACCGCACGCGCACTGCGCACCGTCGTGGGCGCCATCGGCGGCCGTGGTATCCGCGTCGACCTCGTCGATGTGGATCAGGTCCGCTGAGAAGCGATAGAGCACCGGCACGGGCCGGGAAGGGTTACGGCCCTTCCCGGCCCGTTGTCGCGTTCGTACGCAAAAGCCGCGTCCGCGTGCGGAAGCCGTACGCGGAAGCAGAGAAGGATTCACAGTGCAGCTGGTAGTCGGCAGGATCGGCCGCGCCCATGGGATCAAGGGCGAGGTCACGGTTGAGGTGCGTACGGACGAGCCCGAGCTGCGGCTCGGCCCCGGCGCCGTCCTGGCCACGGACCCCGCCGGGGTGGGGCCGCTGACCATCGAGACCGGCCGGGTGCACAGCGGCCGGCTGCTGCTGCGGTTCGCCGGCGTCAAGGACCGCACGGGCGCCGAGGCGCTCCGCAATACGCTCCTGATCGCCGAGGTCGACCCCGAGGACGTCCCCGAGGACCCCGAGGAGTTCTACGACCACCAGCTGATGGACCTCGACGTCGTCACCGTCGACGGGATCGAGATCGGCCGGATCACCGAGATCTCCCATCTGCCGTCGCAGGACCTGTTCATCGTCGAGCGCCCCGACGGCAGCGAGGTGATGATCCCCTTCGTCGCCGAGATCGTGCCGGAGATCGACCTGGAGGCGCAGCGCGCGATCATCGACCCGCCGCCGGGCCTGATCGACGCCGACCAGGCCGTGGTCGCGAGCGCCCGGGACGCCGAGGCGGCCGACGAGGCCGCTGCCGCCGCGGAGTCCGGCAAGGCGGGCGACGACGCGAAGGGTGACGCGTGATGCGGCTCGACATCGTCACGATCTTCCCCGAGTACCTGGAACCGCTGAACGTCTCGCTCGTCGGCAAGGCCCGCGCCCGCGGCCGGCTCGATGTGCGCGTCCACGACCTGCGGGAATGGACGCACGACCGGCACAACACCGTCGACGACACGCCGTACGGCGGCGGTCCCGGCATGGTCATGAAGCCCGAGCCCTGGGGCGAGGCGCTCGACTCGATCATCGAGTCCGGGGGCGGCTCCGCTGACTCCGGTGACGGCTCCGATGAGGGTGGGGATCGCCCCGTCCTGGTCGTTCCGACGCCCAGCGGCAAGCCCTTCACCCAGCAGCTCGCCGTGGAGCTGTCCGAGAAGCCGTGGCTGGTCTTCACCCCCGCCCGCTACGAGGGCATCGACCGCCGCGTCATCGAGGAGTACGGCGACCGCCTCGACGTGCGCGAGGTCTCCATCGGCGACTACGTGCTGGCCGGCGGCGAAGCCCCGGTCCTGGTCATGGTCGAGGCCATCGCCCGGCTGCTGCCCGGTGTGCTGGGCAACGCCGAGTCGCACCGCGACGACTCCTTCGCCCCCGGCGCCATGGCCGACCTCCTGGAGGGCCCGGTCTACACCAAGCCTCCCCAGTGGCGCGGGCGCGGCATCCCGGACGTCCTGCTCAGCGGCCACCACGGCAAGATCGCCCGGTGGCGCCGCGACGAGGCCTTCCGGCGGACGGTGCAGAACCGCCCCGACCTGATCCACCGCGCCGACCCGGCCGCCTTCGACAAGAAGGACCGCGAAACCCTCTCGATCCTGGGCTGGGCCCCGGGGCCCGACGGCCGATTTGGGCCACTGGCCCCGGACGTGGAAGAATAAGCCGTTGCCTTGCGTCCGGCGCGCGCCCCTGCCACAGGGGGAACGACGTTCGCCCGACGTTTCGGTACACCCCCATCATCATTACGAATTTCCGCTGATGACCTGTGGCATCGGCGAGGAGAGCAGACGGTTATGAACCTTCTCGACAACGTCGACGCCGCATCGCTGCGCACGGACGTCCCGAACTTCCGCCCCGGTGACACCGTGAACGTTCACGTTCGCGTCATCGAAGGCAACCGCTCCCGTGTGCAGCAGTTCAAGGGTGTCGTCATCCGTCGCCAGGGTGCGGGCGTCCGCGAGACCTTCACGGTCCGCAAGGTCTCCTTCTCCGTCGGCGTCGAGCGCACCTTCCCGGTGCACAGCCCGATCTTCGAGAAGGTCGAGCTCGTCACCCGCGGTGACGTGCGTCGCGCCAAGCTGTACTACCTCCGTGAGCTCCGCGGCAAGGCCGCGAAGATCAAGGAGAAGCGCGACAACTGAGCTTCTGTCGGGGGTCCTGGCCGGGCCGGATAGGCTTTCGGCTCGATGGACACCGACGCACAGCTTTCGGAGCGCGACCACTGCCCAGAACCCGTCAAGGGGGAGGAGCAGGGGTCGCGCTCCGCGCGTATTTCCGGGGACTTGCCGGACGAGCCCTCCGGGCGCCTCTCCCTTGCTGCCGTGGGGCAGTGGCTGACCGGTGGCGGCCCGCTGCGCCGCGCCGGGCTGCTGCTGACCGCATGCATGATCTTCCTGCTCCTGGTCAGCAGCTATCTCGTGCAGCCCTTCCTGATCCCCTCCAGCTCGATGGAGAACACCTTCCAGGTCGGCGACCGGGTGCTGGTCAACAAGCTCGCCTACCGCTTCGGCGGCGAGCCGCGCCGCGGTGACGTGGTGGTCTTCGACGGCACCGACTCCTTCGTCCAGGGCAGACCGACCGAGAACCCGGTGGCGGCGCTGGTGCGCGAGGGGGCCTCGGCCGTCGGGCTGATGCGGCCGGCGGAGACGGACTACATCAAGCGGGTCATCGGCACCGGTGGCGACCGGGTCCGCTGCTGCGACCGGCGCGGCAGGCTCGAAGTGAACGGCCGGCCGGTGATCGAGGAGTATCTCCACCCGGGCGACGCGCCCTCCGAGGTGGCGTTCGACATCGTGGTGCCGGAGGGCAAGCTCTGGGTGATGGGCGATCATCGCAGTGACTCCCGAGACTCCCGTGACCACCTCGGCGAGCCCGGTGGTGGCACGGTCCCGGTGGACCGGGTCATCGGCCGGGCGGACTGGATCGGCTGGCCCTTCGGCCGGATGACGTCGGTGAAACGGCCCGACGCCTTCGCGCGCGTACCGGAGCCGGGGCAGCCGGGGCACGGCGGGAGCCCGCATGGGTAGCCGGGGGCGTACGGAGCCGGCGCCGGGCGGGCGTGCCGCACGGCGGAAGGCGGCGCGGCGGGTCAAGCGGCGGCGGCGCCGGTCGGCGGTCAAGGAGGTGCCGATCCTCATAGCGGTGGCCCTGCTGATCGCGCTGGTGCTGAAGACCTTTCTGGTGCAGGCGTTCGTGATCCCGTCCGGCTCGATGGAGCAGACGATCCGGATCGGCGACCGGGTCCTGGTGGACAAGCTGACGCCGTGGTTCGGGTCGAAACCGGAGCGCGGCGACGTCGTGGTCTTCAAGGACCCGGGCGGCTGGCTCGACGGGGAGCCGAAGGCCGGACCCGACCCGGTGGTCATCAAACAGGGAAAGCAGTTTCTGACGTTTATCGGCCTGCTGCCCTCCGCCGATGAACAGGATCTGATTAAGCGGGTCGTCGGGATCGGCGGCGATACCGTCAGGTGCTGCGACAAGGACGGCCGCGTCACGGTCAACGGAACGCCGCTCATCGAGCCGTACCTCAACCCGGGGGACGTTCCCTCGCAGTTGAAATTCGAGGTGAAGGTGGCGCCCGGGCGGATCTTCGTGATGGGTGATCACCGCTCGGATTCAGCCGATTCCCGCTATCACCTGGACGAACCCGGGAACGGCACGATCGCCGAGGATCTGGTGGTGGGGCGTGCCACGGTCATTGCCTGGCCGTTCGGCCACTGGCGGCGGCTGGCCGAACCGAACACCTTCGCATCGGTCGGGGACGCGCCGGGAACGAGGACGTCGGCGCGCGGTTCGCCGAATAGTGTGTCTTCCATGGATCGGCAAGGAATGATCCAGCTCCCGACCCCTGCGGAACTCCCGCTCGTTATGGGAGTGGTGGGCCTGCGTCGTATGCACGACAGGCGGCAGCGCGGAGTGAGGAGTGGATGTGGGGGATTTGGCGGTAGGCGCCCGTTCCGGTCACGGAGAGCCGGAAAAGCGGCCCGGGGAAGCTGAGCAGTCGCCCTCGGGCGAGGCGCCGGAGGTGGCCGTGTCCGAGGCGTCCCAGCCAAACCCGGCGCCCCAGTCTTCGCAGGCGCCCCAGTCTTCACAGGAATTGACGGGTGGACCGGTGGGTGGACCGACAGACGGATCGCCGGGCGCGGGCCCCGGCGATGTGACGCCCGAGAGCGACGAGCGACAGGACGGACAGCGGGCGGCCAAGAAGCAACGGTCCTTCTGGAAGGAACTGCCGATCCTCATCGGCATCGCCCTGTTGCTCGCGCTGCTCATCAAGACGTTCCTGGTCCAGGCGTTCTCCATCCCCTCCGACTCGATGCAGGACACCCTGCAGCGGGGCGACCGGGTGCTGGTGGACAAGCTGACGCCGTGGTTCGGGTCGAAACCCGAGCGCGGCGAGGTGGTGGTCTTCCACGATCCGGGCGGCTGGCTCGACGAGACGACGACGGCGGACCCGGGTCCGGTCGCGGGCGGCATCCAGAAGGTCCTGAGCTTCATCGGCCTGATGCCCTCCGCCGAGGAGAAGGACCTGATCAAGCGGGTGATCGCGGTCGGCGGGGACACCGTCGAGTGCAAGGGCAACAACGACCCCGTGACGGTCAACGGCAAGGCCCTCAAGGAGCCGTACATCTTCCCGGGCAACACCCCCTGCGGTGACAAGCCGTTCGGCCCGATCAAGGTCCCCGAGGGCCGGATCTGGGTGATGGGCGACCACCGGCAGAACTCCCTGGACTCCCGCTACCACCAGGAACTGGACAAGTTCCAGGGCACGGTCTCGGAGAACGAGGTCGTCGGCCGCGCGATCGTCATCGCCTGGCCGATCAACCGCTGGTCCACCCTGCCCGTCCCGGACACCTTCGACCAGAAGGGGCTCGGCGCGGCTCTCGCGCCGCCGGCCCTCGGGCTCGCGGGCGCCGTGCCGCTGGTGCTCTGGCGCCGCGGCCGGATCGCCAGGAAGGCCGTGCCGAAGGGCTGACCCGCGTCCGTACCGCCGGGTAGTGTGCGATTCCATGCCCCCGGGCATGGAATCCGATCTTCTACGCGGGCGGGGGCACGGGATGAGCGCGGTGACGCAGACGACCGACGGCCACGGCCGCGCGGGCAGAACACTGTCCGGGCTGGCCGTGGCCGTCGGTCTGTTGCTCTTCCTCGGCGGATTCGTGTGGGGAGCCCTCCTCTACCGCCCCTACACCGTGCCTACCAACTCGATGTCGCCCACCATCGGCATCGGCGACCGGGTCCTCGCCCAGCGGATCGACGGCGATGCCGTGCGGCGCGGGGACGTCGTCGTCTTCGAGGACCGGCTCTGGTCCGACCAGCCCATGGTCAAGCGGGTCGTCGGGGTCGGCGGCGACAAGGTCGCCTGCTGCGACCGGCAGGGCCGGATGACGATCAACGGCGAACCGCTCGTGGAGCCCTACGTACCGGGGACGGGGCCGGCCTCGCCGACCGGTTTCTCCGCCACCGTGCCCGACGGACAGCTCTTTCTCCTCGGCGACCACCGCGCCGACTCCCTGGACTCCCGTACCCACCTGACCGACGCCGGCCGGGGCTCGGTGCCGCGCACGGCGGTCAAGGCGCGGGTGGACGCCACGGCCTGGCCCATGGCGGGCTGGGGCATGATCGACCGGCCCGCCGCCTTCGCCGCGCTGCCGGGCGGCACCTCACGGCCCGGACCGCTGCCGCTGGTGGTGACCTCGGTCGTCGTCGGTGCCGTGCTTATCCTGGGCGGTGCGGCGTACGGGCCCCTCGCACGCCGGCTGACCAGGAACGGAAGGGCGATGGCGGTATCGCATGGCTGACGGCACGCGCAGGGCGGCGCGCGTCATCCTGCTCGACGCGCGGGACCGCGTCCTGCTCATGAACGGCTTCGAGCCGGCCGACCCCACGAGCACCTGGTGGTTCACCCCGGGCGGCGGGCTGGAGGGCGGCGAGACCTGGGAGCAGGCGGCACGCCGGGAGCTGGCCGAGGAGACCGGGATCACGGAGATCGAGCTGGGCCCGGTGCTCTGGCGCCGGTTCTGCTCCTTCCCCTTCGACGGGCGGCGCTGGGACCAGGAAGAGCACTACTTCCTGGCCCGCACCGAGCAGGCGGGCCGGTGGACGGGCGGCGGGACGGAACTGGAGCGCCGCAGCGTCACGGGCCTGCGGTGGTGGACCTGCGAGGAACTCCTCGCGGCCCGTGAGACGGTGTATCCGACCAGGCTCGGCGAGCTGCTGCGTACGCTGCTCGACGAGGGACCCCCGAGTACGCCGGTGCTCCTGGAGACTGAGCGCGCCTGACGCACAATGGGGGGACGCACGGCTGAAGGGGAACATGCCATGAGCGCCGAGGACCTCGAGAAGTACGAGACCGAGATGGAGCTGAAGCTCTACCGGGAGTACCGCGATGTCGTCGGTCTGTTCAAATACGTGATCGAGACCGAGCGTCGTTTCTATCTCACGAACGACTACGAGATGCAGGTCCACTCCGTGCAGGGCGAGGTCTTCTTCGAGGTCTCGATGGCCGACGCATGGGTGTGGGACATGTACCGCCCGGCCCGGTTCGTGAAGCAGGTGCGGGTCCTCACGTTCAAGGACGTGAACATCGAGGAGCTGAACAAGAGCGATCTCGACCTGCCGGGTGGCTGAGTCGTTCAGCTGATCCGCCCTGAGCCGCCGTTCACCGTGCTGAGCCGCCATGCGCCGTGCTGAGCCGCCCGGGGCGGGGGCCTTCCGGGTGACGGGGTTTTCCACAACCGACGGGTTATCCACCAAGATCCAATAGTTCGGGGCGGGCGCGGCACAGTCGGTGCCGGAGGTGGTGCCCGTGAACGCCCGAGGAGCACTCGGCCGCTACGGCGAGAATCTGGCGGTCCGGCGGCTGACCGAGGCCGGGATCGTCATCCTGGAGCGCAATTGGAGATGCCGGGCCGGCGAGATCGACGTCGTCGCCCTGGACGCCGACGCGCTGGTCATGTGCGAGGTGAAGACCCGTCGCTCGGGGGTCTATGAGCACCCGATGGCCGCCGTCACCCCGGTGAAGGCCGAGCGACTGCGGCGGCTCGCCGCATGCTGGCTGGAGCGGCACGGCGGACCGCCGCCGGGCGGGGTGCGGATCGATCTGGTGGGGGTGGTCGTCCCCGACCGGGGCGCGCCCGTCGTCGAGCACGTCAAGGGGGTGGCCTGATGGGTTTCGCCCGTACCTGCTCGGTGGCCCTCGTCGGTGTCGAAGGGGTGGTGGTGGAGGTCCAGGCCGATCTGGAGCCGGGCGTCGCGGCCTTCACCCTCGTCGGCCTCCCCGACAAGAGCCTCGTCGAGAGCCGGGACCGGGTCCGCGCGGCGGTCGTGAACTCCGGGGCGGAGTGGCCGCAGAAGAAGCTGACGGTGGGTCTGAGCCCGGCCTCGGTCCCCAAGGGCGGCAGCGGCTTCGACCTGGCGGTGGCCTGCGCGGTGCTGGGGGCCGCCGAGCGCATCGACCCACGTGAGATCGCCGATCTGATGATGATCGGTGAACTGGGCCTCGACGGCCGGGTCCGCCCGGTGCGCGGCGTCCTCCCCGCGGTCCTCGCCGCCGCCGAGGCCGGCTACCGCCAGGTCGTCGTCCCCGAACGCACGACGGCCGAGGCCGCCTTGGTGCCCGGGGTCTCGGTGCTCGGCGTCCGCAGCCTGCGCCAGCTGATCGCGGTCCTGACGGACGAGCCGGTGCCCGAGGAGGAGGACCGGCCGCGCGAAGGCAGCCCCGACCCGATGCTGGCGGGGCTGTCGGTGCCGGGGGTGGGCATCGGTGCGGGCGCTCTCCTGGGCGAGCGCCGGCCGGACCTCGCCGAGGTCGCCGGCCAGAGCAGGGCGCGCCGGGCACTGGAAGTCGCCGCGGCCGGGCGCCACCACCTCTACTTCCAGGGCCCGCCGGGCGCCGGCAAGACCATGCTCGCGGAGCGGCTGCCCGGTCTGCTGCCGCCGCTCACCCCACAGGAGTCCCTGGAGGTCACCGCGGTGCACTCGGTGGCCGGGGCACTGCCCGCCGGGCAGCCGCTCGTCGAGCGGGCGCCGTACTGCGCGCCCCACCACTCCGCGTCCATGGCCTCGCTCGTCGGCGGCGGTTCGGGGATGCCCCGGCCCGGGGCGGTGTCCTTGGCGCACAGGGGCGTGTTGTTCATGGACGAGGCCCCGGAGTTCTCGGGGCGGGTCCTCGACGCCCTTCGGCAGCCGCTGGAGTCGGGGCATGTGATCGTGGCCCGTTCCGCGGGGGTGATGAGGCTGCCTGCCCGTTTCCTGCTCGCCCTGGCCGCCAATCCGTGCCCGTGCGGTCGGCACGGGCTGACCGGGGAGGGCTGTGACTGTGCCCCTCAGGCGGTCAGACGGTACCGGTCGCGTCTGTCCGGCCCGCTCATGGACCGTGTCGACCTTCGGGTGACGGTCGAACCGGTGGCCCGGTCCGAGCTCGTCGGCCTCGGCGTGGGGCACGGTGCGGAGTCGACCGCCGATGTCGCCGCGCGCGTTCGCGCCGCCCGGGACCGGGCCCTCTTCCGGTACGCGGACACGCCCTGGCGCGCCAACAGCGAGGTGCCCGGACACGAGCTGCGGACCCGCTGGCGTGCCGCCCCGGAAGCCCTGGCCGAGGCCGAACGCGACATGGAGCGGGGGCTGCTGACGGCACGTGGCCTCGACCGGGTCCTGCGGGTGGCCTGGACGCTGGCGGACCTCGCGGGCCACGACCGCCCCGACACGGCCGATGTGAACCACGCGCTCGAACTGCGTACCGGCTTCCAACGCGGCCCCGCCCTGACCGGAGCCCCGGCATGACGCCCTTCCTCCCGGGCTTCCCGCCGGATCCCACCCCGGATTCCGCTCCGGCCCCGGGATCCGTTCCGGGATCCGTTCCCGACGACGAACGGCTCGCCAGGGCCGCGTTGACGAGGCTGACCGAGCCGGGGGACGAAACCGTGGGGCGGTGGGTGCGGGAGCTGGGGGCCGCCGCCCTGGTCCGGGGACTGACGGGGACGGGGCCGCCGCCGAAGGGGGCGCGCGAGGAGCGGCTGGCGGGGTGCCGGGCCCGCGCCGCCCGCCTCGACCCGGCGGGCGACCTCGAGACCGTGGCCCGGCTGGGCGGCCGCTTCCTGTGCCCCGGCGACCGGGAATGGCCCGGGCAGCTCGACGACCTGGGTGATGCCCGCCCCCTCGGCCTGTGGGTGCGCGGCCGTGCGAACGTTCGACTGTGGGCGCTGCGCTCCGTCGCCGTCGTCGGCGCCCGGGCCTGCACCGACTACGGATCGCATGTGGCGGCCACCTTCGGGGCCGGGCTGGCCGAGCGCGGCTGGGTGGTGGTCTCCGGCGCCGCCTACGGGGTCGACGGGGCGGCGCATCGCGGGGCGCTCGCCGCGGGCGGGGCGACGGTGGCCGTGCTGGCCTGTGGGGTGGACGTGCCCTATCCGCGCGGACACACCGAGTTGATCGACCGGATCGCGGAACAGGGGCTCGTCCTGGCCGAGTTGCCACCCGGCGCTCATCCCACCCGAAGCCGGTTCGTCCTGCGCAATCGCGTCATTGCCGCGTTGACGCGCGGGACGCTGGTGGTGGAGGCCGAATACCGCAGTGGATCCCTCGTCACGGCGCGCCGGGCACGGCGGCTCGGCCGCCACACCATGGGCGTTCCCGGGCCGGTCACCTCCGGACTGTCGGCCGGCGTGCACGAACTGCTGCGCGAGGAGGCGAGTCTGGTGACCGACGCCGACGAGGTCGCCGAGCTGGTCGGCCGCATCGGCGAGCTGGCGCCGGAGCGGCGCGGGCCGATCGTCGCCCGGGACCTGCTCGAGCCCACGGCGGCCGCAGTGCTGGAGGCCCTGCCCGGACGGGGCGGCGGACACCTGGACGACATCGCCCGGGACGCGGCCCTGAGCCGGGACCGGACGCTCGCCGGACTCTACGAACTCCAGGCCCTGGGCTTCGTCGAACGTCGTGGTGACCTCTGGCAGTTGGCCGGCCCGCCGTCAACATCCGGCACCCCCAAGCCCCCCGGACGACGCCCGACCGTGCGGCGAGGCGGTACTTGACCTGGGGCGATCGGGTGAAAGGGTTAAGGCGATGACCGAGGCAGCCGATGCGGCGAGCCCTGTACGGCCGCCGTGCAACCGTGCGGCCGCCATGCCGGGGCGCGGGCGGCGGAACATATCCGCGCATCACCGAAGGAGTTCCCTTCGCTCACCGCGACGCCTCAGTCACGCTACGCTCACGGGAATCCCGCCATTCGTACCCCTCGATCCACGTCACACCAGAACGGCTCAAGACGACGAATGCCCCAGCACACCTCCGGGTCCGACCGCGCGGCTGCGCCGCCCGCAGCTCGCGGCGCCGCGCGCCCTCCCGCGCCCTCGACGCTCGACGAGCTGTGGCGGTCGTACAAGGCCTCGGGCGACGAACGGCTGCGGGAGCAGTTGATCCTGCACTACTCGCCGCTGGTGAAATACGTGGCGGGCCGGGTCAGCGTCGGGCTGCCGCCCAATGTGGAGCAGGCCGACTTCGTCTCCTCCGGGATCTTCGGGCTGATCGACGCCATCGAGAAGTTCGACCCCGCGCGGGCCATCAAGTTCGAGACCTACGCCATCACCCGGATCCGGGGAGCGATGATCGACGAACTGCGCGCGCTGGACTGGATCCCGCGCTCGGTCCGGCAGAAGGCGCGTGCCGTCGAGCGTGCCTACGCCACGCTGGAGGCCGAGCTGCGCCGTACGCCCACCGAGGCGGAGGTCGCTGCGGAGATGGGCATCGCGCTGGAGGAACTGCACAGCGTTTTCAGTCAGTTGTCCCTGGCCAACGTGGTGGCGCTGGAGGACCTGCTGCACGCCGGCGACGAGGGCGGCGAGCGGCTCAGCCTCATGGACACGCTGGAGGACACCGCCGCCGACGACCCGGTCGAGGTGGCCGAGGACCACGAGCTGCGCCGACTGCTGGCCCGTGCCATCAACACCCTCCCGGAGCGCGAGAAGACCGTCGTCACCCTGTACTACTACGAGGGCCTCACGCTGGCCGAGATCGGCCAGGTGCTCGGCGTCACCGAGAGCCGGGTCAGCCAGATCCACACCAAGTCGGTGCTCCAGCTGCGGGCCAAGCTGGCGGATGTCGGACGCTGAATCGTCCCTCCAGCGTCGTCCTGGACGGGGTGGGTCCGTAGAGTGGACGCGTGCCCAGGATTCGAGCGGCCTCCGTGGCCGAGCACCGGACGATGCAGCGCGGCGCCCTGCTGGACGCTGCCCGATCCCTGCTGTCCGAAGGCGGTACGGAGGCGCTGACCTTCCCCGCCCTCGCCGAGCGCACCGGACTCGCGCGGTCCTCGGTCTATGAGTACTTCCGCTCGCGGGCGGCGGTCGTCGAGGAGCTGTGCGCCGTCGACTTCCCCGTCTGGGCGGCCGAGGTCGAAGCCGCGATGGACCGGGCGGACACGCCCGAGGCGAAGATCGAAGCGTATGTGCGACAGCAGCTCGCGCTCGTCGGCGACCGCCGTCACCGGGCCGTGGTCGCGATCTCGGCGGGTGAGCTGGACGCGGGTGCGCGCGAGAAGATCCGCGCCGCGCACGGCGGGCTGATCGCCATGGTCGTCGAGGCCCTCATGAGCCTCGGCCACGAGCAGCCCCGGCTGGCCGCCATGCTTCTCCAGGGCGTGGTGGACGCCGCGGTCCGCCGGATCGAGCTGGGCGCCGCCGAGGAGCCTCACCGGATCACCGAAGCGGCGGTCTCCATGGCCCTGCGCGGCGTACGGGGCTGAGCCGGGGAAAACGGCGGGGAAGACCCCGGTCAGCGGGAGCAGCCGGGACGGGGCACGACGGAGCATGTCCGGCGGCAACAGGCTCAGCGGGTCGAGATAGGCCTCACCGCGCCGCAACCCCCAGTGCAGACACCCGGCCGGGGCCGGGGCACCTCCCACGCCGTTCCGGCAGTGGGAGGAGAAGGGCCCGCCCGCCAGGATGCCGATCACCTCTCCCGCCGCCACCCGGTCGCCCACGCGCGCCGTCGCCCGGACCGGCTCGTACGTCGTGCGCAGCGGCGGATCGCCGGTGCCCGACAGCTCCACCACCAGCACCGGCCGCCCGGCGACCGGGCCGGCGAAAGCGATCGTGCCCGGCGCCGCGGCCCGGACCGGCTGCCCGGCCACGGCGGCGAGGTCCACCCCGCGGTGGCCCGCCTTCCACGGCTCCGGAGGCGGGTCCCAGCCCCGCACGACCAGGGGCCGCGCCCCGCGCGCGCCACTGACCGGCCAGGCCCGGTCACCGGCCGCCCGCCCCGCCCCGTCGGTGGGCGCGGCAGCCCGGCCCGATGGGGGTCGGCCGGCCGCGGGATACGCCGCCGAAACCGCGGCCGGAGCCGTGGCGCACAGGATGAGGGCCGGCAGCGCCCAGAGGGCGAGGGCTCGCACGGCCGAGCCGAGTCGTCGCATGCCGTCACCGTCCCGCACTGCGCCGTCCGGTGGGGATCTTGACCCGGATCTGTGGACTACTCGCGGGTTGTGGACAGCGCCGTCACCCGGGCCTTCACCGGTCCCGTACACTTCTCATGGCGATCCGGGTCACCGGATCGACTTCGCACGCCCCGCCACTGGCGCGTCAGTCCCTTTCGGGCAGCACGGTGGCCGTGTCTCTCGGTCCGTGGAACGGCTTCTCGCAAGAGTTCCCTCCGCGGCAGGCACGCCGGGGCGTCAGGAGCGGCGGCCGCCCGGCCGCCGTGGAACCGAGCAATACAAGGAGCGCGGCCATGGCCGTCGTCACGATGCGGGAGCTGCTGGAGAGCGGCGTCCACTTCGGTCACCAGACCCGTCGTTGGAACCCGAAGATGAAGCGTTTCATCTTCACGGAGCGCAACGGCATCTACATCATCGACCTGCTCCAGTCGCTGTCGTACATCGACCGCGCCTACGAGTTCGTCAAGGAGACCGTCGCGCACGGCGGCTCCATCATGTTCGTCGGTACGAAGAAGCAGGCCCAGGAGGCCATCGCCGAGCAGGCGACCCGTGTCGGGATGCCGTACGTCAACCAGCGCTGGCTGGGCGGCATGCTCACCAACTTCTCGACCGTCTACAAGCGCCTGCAGCGCCTGAAGGAGCTCGAGCTCATCGACTTCGAGGATGTGGCCGCGTCCGGCCTCACCAAGAAGGAGCTGCTCGTCCTCTCCCGCGAGAAGACCAAGCTCGAGAAGACCCTCGGTGGTATCCGCGAGATGCAGAAGGTGCCCAGCGCCGTCTGGATCGTGGACACCAAGAAGGAGCACATCGCCGTCGGTGAGGCGCGCAAGCTCCGCATCCCGGTCGTCGCGATCCTCGACACCAACTGCGACCCCGACGAGGTCGACTACAAGATCCCGGGCAACGACGACGCGATCCGTTCCGTCACGCTGCTCACCCGCGTGATCGCCGACGCCGTCGCCGAGGGCCTCATCGCCCGCTCCGGTGCCGCCACCGGTGACGCCAAGGCCGACAAGGCCGCCGGCGAGCCGCTGGCCGAGTGGGAGCGCGACCTGCTCGAGGGCGACAAGAAGTCCGACGAGGCCGAGAAGCCGGCCGAGGCCGCTGCCGAGGCTCCCGCCGAGGCCCCCGAGGCCCCGGCCGCGGACGCCGAGCAGGCCTGACCACTCAGTCGCGGTAGATGACGGGGTCGGCGCGAGACGCGCCGCCCCCGTCGTGCACCGTAGTCACAACGACTTTCGAGAAGAGATTCACGAAAATGGCGAACTTCACCGCCGCTGACGTCAAGAAGCTCCGCGAGCTCACCGGCGCCGGCATGATGGACTGCAAGAAGGCGCTGGACGAGGCCGAGGGCAACGTCGAGAAGGCCGTCGAGATCGTTCGCGTCAAGGGCCTGAAGGGCGTGGCCAAGCGCGAGAGCCGCACCACCTCCAACGGTGCCGTCGTCTCCGTCATCGCCGACGACAACACCTCCGGTGTGATCGTCGAGCTGAAGTGCGAGACCGACTTCGTCGCCAAGGGTGACAAGTTCGTCACCGTCGCCGACGCGCTCGCCGCCCACGTCGCCAAGACGGCCCCGGCCGACATCGAGGCGCTCATGGCGTCCGAGATCGAGTCCGGCAAGACCGTCCAGGCGTTCGTGGACGAGGCCAACGCCACCCTCGGCGAGAAGATCGTCGTCGACCGCTTCGCGCAGTTCGCCGACGGCTTCGTCTTCGCGTACATGCACCGCACGGCCGCGGACCTGCCGCCGCAGGTCGGTGTCCTCGTCGAGCTCGACAAGGCCGACGCCGAGGTCGCCAAGGACGTCGCGCAGCACATCGCCGCGTTCGCGCCGAAGTTCCTCTCCCGCGAGGAGATCCCGGCCGACGTCGTCGACAACGAGCGCCGCGTCGCCGAGGCCACCGCTCGCGAGGAGGGCAAGCCCGAGGCCGCCCTGCCGAAGATCGTCGAGGGTCGCGTCACCGGCTTCTTCAAGGAGAGCGTGCTGCTGGACCAGCCGTTCGCCAAGGACAACAAGAAGACCGTCCAGAAGATCCTGGACGAGGCCGGTGTCACGCTGAAGCGCTTCTCGCGCATCCGCGTCGGCGCCTGAGCCGTCAGCAGGACGCGAATGACCTGCGACCCGCTAGGGTCGTACGCAGCCGACCGTCCACCGGCCGGCCGCTGATGTGACGAGGAGGCCATTGCCGTACAGGGATCTGATAAGGACCCATCCGGCAATGGCCTTCTTCGTATGTGCACGAGGAGATCTCCAATGAATCAGGGTGCGGACGCCCCACAGGCCGCCGACGACGAGAGCACCGACCACGGCAAGCGCCGTCGGTTCATGCTGAAACTGTCCGGCGAGGCCTTCGCCGGCGGCGGAGGGCTCGGCGTCGACCCCGATGTCGTGCACGCCATCGCCCGGGAGATCGCGGCGGTCGTCCGCGAGGGCTACGAGATCGCCGTCGTCATCGGCGGCGGCAACTTCTTCCGCGGCGCCGAGCTGCAGCAGCGCGGCATGGACCGGGCCCGCTCGGACTACATGGGCATGCTCGGCACGGTCATGAACTGCCTCGCCCTCCAGGACTTCCTGGTCAAGGAAGGCATCGAGACGCGGGTGCAGACCGGCATCACCATGGGCCAGGTCGCCGAGCCGTTCATCCCGCTGCGCGCCGTGCGCCACCTGGAGAAGGGCCGCGTCGTGATCTTCGGCGCCGGCATGGGCATGCCCTACTTCTCCACCGACACCACCGCCGCCCAGCGCGCCCTGGAGATTCACGCCGAGGCGATCCTGATGGGCAAGAACGGTGTCGACGGGGTCTACGACTCCGACCCGAAGAAGAACCCCGACGCGGTGAAGTTCGACGCCCTCGAATACGGCGAGGTCCTCTCCCGCGGCCTCAAGGTCGCCGACGCCACCGCCATCACCCTGTGCATGGACAACAAGCTGCCGATCCTCGTCTTCGAGCTGCTCGCCGAGGGCAACATCGGGCGTGCGGTCAAGGGTGAGAAGATCGGCACGCTGGTGAGCGACCAGAGCACGCGGGCCTGACGGGCTCGCACAACCGCCCGTACCGGCCAGGTGCCGGTCCGGGCGGCAACTCCGGGCCGCGGGAAGACCTCGGCACGGGGATGGACAACTGCCTGCCGGTCGGACACCGTGCAGGAGAAGACGCGCGCAGGGGCGAGGCTCTGCTTACTGATAACACCAGGAGCAAGTGGTGATCGAAGAGATCCTCCTCGAGGCCGAGGAGAAGATGGAGAAGGCCGTCGTGGTCGCCAAGGAGGACTTCGCGGCGATCCGCACCGGGCGTGCGCACCCGGCGATGTTCAACAAGATCGTGGCGGACTACTACGGTGCGCTGACGCCCATCAACCAGCTGGCGTCGTTCTCGGTTCCCGAGCCGCGCATGGCCGTGGTGACCCCGTTCGACAAGAGCGCGCTGCGCAACATCGAGCAGGCCATCCGCGACTCCGACCTGGGCGTCAACCCCAGCAACGACGGCAACATCATCCGGGTGACCTTCCCGGAGCTGACGCAGGAGCGCCGCAAGGAGTTCGTCAAGGTCGCCAAGACCAAGGCCGAGGACTCCAAGATCTCGATCCGCTCCATCCGCCGCAAGGCCAAGGAGCTCCTCGACAAGCTCGTCAAGGACAAGGAGTCCGGCGAGGACGAGGTGCGCCGCGCGGAGAAGGAGCTCGACGACACCACCCAGAAGTACGTCGCTCAGGTGGACGAGCTGCTCAAGCACAAGGAATCCGAGCTCCTCGAGGTCTGATGAACGACGCATCCTGGGGGGCCCCGCCGCGCGTCGGCTCTTGGGGGTCCACCGACCAGGGACCCGCCGTACCGGCGGGTCCTGTGCACGAGGCGGCCTATGCGGCGCAGACTCGCCCCATGCCCATCGTGCCCGACGCAGGCGGAGACCAGGACGACCGTGATCAGGGGGCCGCTGACTTCGGCGGCCCCCTGTTCCGCGATGAACAGGAGCCCGACATCCGGCCGCAGGAGCCTGCTGCCCCCCAGACGGCGAACGCGGCGAAGAAAAGCGCCGGGCGTGATCTGCGGGCAGCGATAGGGGTGGGTATCGGCCTCGGCGCCGTCATCCTCGCCTCCCTGTTCATCTACAAGCCCGTCTTCCTCGGCGTCATCGTGGTGGCCGTGGTCGTCGGGCTGTGGGAGCTGACCTCCAGGCTGGCCGAGAAGAAGGCCATCCGGGCACCTCTGGTGCCGCTCGCGGTCGGTGGCGCCGCCATGGTCGTCGCCGGCTTCGTGAACGGCGCCGAGGGCGCGTGGGTGGCCATGGCCTTCACCGCGCTCGCGGTGCTCGTGTGGCGCATGACGGAGCCGCCCGAGGACTATCTCCGTGATGTCACGGCGGGCATCTTCGCGGCCTTCTACGTGCCGTTCCTCGCCACCTTCGTGGCGCTGATGCTGGCCGCGGACGACGGCGCCTGGCGGGTGCTGACCTTCCTGGTGCTCACGGTGGTCAGCGACACCGGCGCCTATGCGGTGGGCTGGCGGTTCGGCAAGAAGAAGCTCGCGCCGCGCATCAGCCCCGGCAAGACCCGCGAGGGGCTGCTCGGCGCGGTGGCGTTCGCCATGGTGGCGGGCGCGCTGTGCACGCACTTCCTGATCGACGGCGGAGCGTGGTGGCAGGGTCTGCTGCTGGGCCTCGCGGTCGCGGTCAGTGCCACGCTGGGCGATCTCGGCGAGTCGATGATCAAGCGGGACCTGGGCATCAAGGACATGGGCGCCCTGCTGCCGGGCCACGGCGGGATCATGGACCGGCTGGACTCGCTGCTGCCGACCGCTCCGGTGGTGTGGCTGCTGCTGGTCGTCTTCGTCGGTAGCACCTGAGCCGCGACAGGGGTTCTACCTGCGGTTTCTTCGGTGAGGGGCTCGTCGTCCACAGGGCGGCGGGCCCCTCTCCGTATGTCTGCGACACTGGTAGGACCATGCCTGCACCTGGAGAACTCACTTTCGTCGCGCCGCGCGGGGCCAAGAAGCCCCCGCGGCACCTTGCCGACCTCACCCCCGCCGAGCGCCGCGAGGCCGTCGCCGAGATCGGCGAGAAGCCGTTCCGTGCGAAGCAGCTGTCCCAGCACTATTTCGCCCGGTACGCGCACGACCCGGCGGCATGGACGGACATCCCGGCGGCGGCCCGCGAGAAGCTCGCGGCCGAGCTGCTGCCCGAGCTGATGAGCGTCGTCAGGCACATCTCGTGCGACAGCGACACCACCCGCAAGACCCTGTGGCGGCTGCACGACGGCACCCTGGTCGAGTCCGTGCTCATGCGGTACCCCGACCGGGTCACCATGTGCATCAGCTCCCAGGCCGGCTGCGGCATGAACTGCCCGTTCTGCGCCACCGGCCAGGCCGGGCTGGACCGCAATCTGTCGACCGCCGAGATCGTGCACCAGATCGTCGACGGCATGCGCGCCCTGCGCGACGGCGAGGTGCCCGGCGGCCCGGCGCGGCTGTCCAACATCGTCTTCATGGGCATGGGCGAGCCGCTCGCCAACTACAAGCGCGTCGTCGGCGCGATCCGCCGTCTCACCGACCCCGAGCCGGACGGCCTCGGGCTCTCGCAGCGCGGTATCACCGTCTCCACCGTCGGCCTGGTGCCCGCGATGCTGCGCTTCGCCGACGAGGGCTTCAAGTGCCGTCTCGCGGTCTCCCTGCACGCGCCGGACGACGAGCTGCGCGACACCCTCGTGCCGGTCAACACCCGCTGGAAGGTCCGCGAGGTCCTCGACGCCGCCTGGGAGTACGCGGAGAAGTCCGGCCGCCGGATCTCCATCGAGTACGCCCTGATCCGCGACATCAACGACCAGGCCTGGCGTGGTGATCTGCTCGGCCGGCTCCTCAAGGGCAAGCGCGTGCACGTCAACCTCATCCCGCTCAACCCCACCCCGGGGTCGAAGTGGACCGCGTCCCGCCCGGAGGACGAGCGGGCGTTCGTCCAGGCGATTGCCGCGCACGGCGTGCCCGTCACCGTGCGTGACACGCGCGGCCAGGAGATCGACGGAGCGTGCGGTCAGCTCGCCGCCGCCGAGCGCTGATACTGTCCACTCGCCCAGGCGAAGAATTCGCACAAAAGAACATCCGACAGGGGAGCGCGCAGAGCGCTGAGAGTGCGGCACAGGCCGCAGACCCTCGGACCTGATCCGGGTCATACCGGCGTAGGGAGTCAACCCACTCATGAACACCACCTTCCGGCGTGCCGTCGGCGCGGCCGTCGTCGCCGCGCTCGGCGTCCCCGTGCTGGCCGCCTGCGGCGGCTCGGACGACTCCGCCTCCGACTCGAAGACCGTCACGCTCGTCTCGCACGACTCCTTCGCCGCGTCGGACGCGGTGCTCAAGGAGTTCACGCAGGCCACCGGGTACAAGGTGAAGGTGCTCAAGAGCGGGGACGCCGGGACGGCCGTCAACCAGGCCATCCTCTCCAAGAAGCACCCGCAGGGCGACGTCTTCTTCGGCGTCGACAACACCCTCCTGTCGCGGGCGCTCGACAACGACCTGTTCACCCCGTACGAGGCCAAGGGCCTGGACCGGGTCCCCAAGGAGCTCCAGGCCGACGCCGCCGAGCACCGGGTCACGCCCATCGACTTCGGCGACATCTGCGTGAACTACGACCGCGCGTACTTCGCCGACCACAAGCTCAGCCCGCCGGCGTCCTTCGACGACCTGATCAAGCCGGAGTACAAGAACCTCCTGGTCACCGAGAACGCGGCGACCTCGTCCCCCGGTCTCGCCTTCCAGCTGGGCACCATCGCCAAGTACGGCGACGCCGGCTGGCAGGACTACTGGAAGAAGCTCAAGGCCAACGGCGTCGAGGTCGTGGACGGCTGGGAGCAGGCGTACAACGACCGCTTCTCCGGTTCCGCCGCGGGCAAGAAGGCCAAGGGCGACAAGCCGCTCGTCGTCTCCTACGCCTCCAGCCCGCCCGCCGAGGTGCTCGGTGCGAAGCCGCTGCCCAAGGAGGGGCCGACCGGCGTCGCGACGGGCACCTGCTTCCGGCAGACCGAGTTCGCCGGGCTGCTGAAGGGCGCGAAGAACACCAAGGGCGGCCAGGCTCTGATCGACTTCCTGCTGGGCAAGAAGTTCCAGGAGGACCTGCCGCTCCAGATGTTCGTCAACCCGGCGAACCAGGACGCCGCGCTGCCCGAGGAATTCACCAGGTTCGGTGCCAAGATCACCGATCCCGCGACCCTCGCCCCGGAGAAGATCGCCAAGAACCGCGACCAGTGGGTCAAGGCATGGTCCTCGCTCGTCCTGAAGTAGACGCACCCAAGCGACACGTCCCGAAGCGACCGAAGAGGCCCTCCCGGCAGACGGCGGTCCGGCTCGGGCTGATGACCCTGCCGGTCGCCTTCTTCGCGCTGTTCTTCGCCTACCCGGTCTCCGCCATCGTGGCCCGGGGGCTCAAGGACGGCGGACGATGGCAGTTCGCCCGGGTCGGGGAAGTGCTCGGCGACGAGCGGATCGGCCACGTCCTGTGGTTCACCACCTGGCAGGCCCTCGCCTCCACGGCCCTGACCCTCGCCCTCGCCCTCCCCGGCGCCTATGTCTTCGCCCGTTTCGACTTCCCCGGCAAACAGCTGCTGCGGGCGGTGGTCACCGTCCCCTTCGTCCTGCCGACCGTCGTGGTCGGCTCGGCCTTCCTGGCGCTGCTCGGACGCGGCGGGCTGCTGGACGAGCTGTGGGGGATGCGCCTGGACACCACGGTCTGGGCGATCCTCCTGGCCCATGTGTTCTTCAACTACGCCGTCGTCGTCCGGACCGTCGGCGGCCTCTGGGCCCAGCTCGACCCCCGTCAGGAGGAGGCGGCCCGGGTGCTGGGCGCAGGGCGCCTCGCCGCCTGGCGCCGGGTGACGCTGCCCGCGCTCGCGCCCTCCGTGGCCGCCGCCGCCCTCATGGTCTTCCTCTTCACCTTCACCTCCTTCGGCGTCGTCCAGATCCTCGGCGGCCCCCGTTACGCCACCCTGGAAGTGGAGATCTACCAGCAGACCGCGCGGCTGCTCGACCTGCCGACGGCCGCTGTGCTCACCCTCGTTCAGTTCGTGGCCGTGGCCGTGCTGCTGGGGGTGCACGCCTGGACGGTACGGCGGCGGGAATCGGCGCTGAAGCTGGTCGACGCCGCCCACACCTCCCGCCGCCCGCGGGGAGCCGCCCAATGGGCGCTCCTGGCGTCCGTGCTGGCCGTGGTGGCGCTGCTGATCCTGGTGCCGCTCGTCGTGCTCGTCCTGCGCTCCTTCGACGGGCCCGACGGATACGGTCTGGCCTTCTACCGCGCCCTGGCCTCCGCGGAGGACAACGGCGGCACCTTCGTCGTCGCCCCTCTGGAAGCCATCGGGAACTCCCTGGCCTACGCGCTGGCCGCCACCGGCATCGCCGTCGTCGTGGGCGGGCTCGCCGCCGCCGCGCTGACCCGGCGGGCGGGACGGCTCGTACGCGGCTTCGACGCGCTGCTCATGCTGCCGCTGGGCACCTCCGCGGTGACCGTCGGTTTCGGCTTCCTGATCACCCTGGACGAGCCGCCGCTGGATCTGCGCTCGTCCTGGATCCTGGTCCCCCTGGCACAGGCCCTGGTGGGCGTGCCCTTCGTCGTCCGGATCATGCTGCCCGTGCTGCGCGCGGTGGACGCGCGGCTGCGCGAGGCCGCCGCGGTGCTCGGGGCGTCCCCGCTGCGCGCGTGGCGCGAAGTGGACCTGCCACTGGTCGGACGGGCCCTGGCGGTGGCGGCGGGGTTCGCGTTCGCCGTGTCGCTGGGCGAGTTCGGGGCGACCGTTTTCATCGCCCGCCCCGACAACCCCACCCTGCCGGTGGCCGTGGCCCGGCTGCTCGGCCGCCCCGGGGAACTGAACTACGGCCAGGCCATGGCCCTCAGCACGATCCTGATGCTGGTGTGCGCGGCGGCGCTGCTGGTACTGGAGCGCATCCGCACCGACCGTTCGGGAGAGTTCTAGATGCACGGGCTGCGACAGGATCTGCTGCGCCTGGACAACGTCACGGTCCGCTTCGGCGGGCGTACGGCCCTGGACGCGGTCGACCTTCAGGTCGCCGAGCACGAGACGGTGTGTGTGCTCGGGCCGAGCGGCAGCGGGAAGTCCACGCTGCTGCGGGTCGTCGCGGGGCTGCAGCACGCGGACGTTGGGCGGGTCTTCCTCTCCGGCGCCGACCAGGGCGGGGTGCCCGTGCACCGGCGCGGGGTGGGCCTGATGTTCCAGGACCACCAGCTCTTCCCGCAGCGGGACGTCGGCGGCAACGTCGGCTTCGGGCTGCGGATGCGCAAGGTCGGGCGCGCGGAGGCGGAGCGCCGCGTCGCGGAGCTGCTCGACATGGTGGGCCTGCCGGGCGCGCAGCGGCGGTCCGTCGCGGCGCTGTCCGGCGGTGAGCAGCAGCGGGTGGCCCTGGCGAGGGCGCTCGCGCCGCGGCCGCGGCTGCTGATGCTGGACGAGCCGCTCGGCCAGCTCGACCGGAGCCTGCGCGAGCGCCTCGTGGTGGAGCTGCGGCAGCTCTTCGGCCGGCTGGGCACCACGGTGCTGGCCGTCACCCACGACCAGGGGGAGGCCTTCGCGCTCGCCGACCGGGTCGTGGTGATGCGCGACGGGCGGATCGCCCAGGCCGGGACGCCGCTGGAGGTGTGGCAGCGGCCGGCGTCGGAGTTCGTGGCCCGCTTCCTCGGCTTCGACAACGTGGTCGAGGGCACAGTCGCCGGTGAGCGGGCCGACACCGTGTGGGGGAGCGTGCCGGTGCCGGCGGGAACGCGGCAAGGCCCGTGCAGGCTGCTCGTACGCCCCGCCGGGGTGCGGCTGCTGCCCGCGGGGGAGGGGCTGCCGTGCACCGTCACCGGCCGGACGTTCCGGGGCGACCATGTCGTGGTGCTGCTGCGGCCCCCGAACGGGCCGGAGCTGGAGGCGGCGTGCGAACTGCGGGGCGCCCCGGAGCCCGACGCCCGCGTGGGCGTCGGCTTCGACGTGCACGACGTGGTGGTGCTCGGCCCCGAGGACGGCTCCGCCGTCTGAGCGCGGACGGGAGAGCCCCCTGCACCGTCCTTGGGACGGTGCAGGGGGCTCTCCCGTGAACAGTGGCCGAACCTCAGCCCGTTTTCGTCGGGGTCGGCGTGAGATCCCGTGCCCCGGGGTCGGGCTCCGGCACCACCACGCTCTCCGGTTCGCCGTACCAGGCGACCGCGACCGCGCCCGCCACGGCCAGCAGGAAGCCCGCGATAGCCATCCAGGCGAGGCCGTCACGGGAGGTGTCGCCGAGCATCAGCACGCCGATGAGGCCGGGCAGGACGGTCTCGCCGACGACCAGGGCGGCCGTGGCGCCGTTGACCGAGCCGATCTGCAGGGCGACCGTGTGCAGATACATGCCGATGGTGCCCGATATGAGGATGGCGTAGAGCGCCGGGTCCGCGAGCAGCGTGGGCAGGTCGAACGGGTCGATGCCGTCGAGGATGCGCACGCCCACACCGATGGCGCCGAAGCCGAGTCCGGACAGCAGACCGGCGAGGATCGCGGACTTCGAGCCCAGCAGACGGACGGCGATCGTGCCGCCGATCATCAGCACCAGCGAGATGATCAGCAGCCACCAGTGGGTGGACCGCGCGGCATCGCCGCTGCCCTCGTGGCCGGCGGCGGTCGCCAGCAGCACCAGCGCCGAGCAGACGACACCGATCGACAGCCACTCCGGCTTGGTCAGCCGGATGCCCAGGAGCTTGATGCTCAGGACGGCGGTGACGACGAGGTTGGCGCTGATCACGGTCTGGGAAAGGAACAGCGGCAGCATACGGGCGGCCAGCGCGCCGAGTCCGAAGCCGAGGAAGTCCAAGACCGTACCGACCATGAACTCCCAGGTCACCGCAGCCTTGGCGGTGGAGGAGAGACTGGGACCGCCATGCTGTGTCGTACCCGTCGTGGAGGCCGCCGCGGCCTCCCGGCGGGCCGATTTGCGCGATCCCACGGCTTGCAGGACCGAGCCTGTGCCGTAACAGGCCGAGGCCGCGACAGCCGTCAGAAGGCCGATGATCACCAATAGCTCCGTTCGCCTGATAAACCCGTCGTGCTCCTGAAGCAGACGCGCTTTTCGGCGCGGAAGTTGCTTTGGGTCAAGAAATAGTCAAGGACTTGTTGTGCGCGGGGGCGTGACGGGCCCCCGGTGGCCCTGCCCGCCGCTCACTGTGACCCCGCCGTGAGCCGGGCCAGCGCCGCCGGTGCCTCGTCGACCGAGTCGACCAGCGCGATGCGCCCGGCCATCGGCCGCCCGGCCGCCAGCGCCTCCAGCAGGGGCCAGGTCGGCAGCTCGCGCGTCCAGTGCGCGCGGTTCACGAGCACCATCGGGGTGGGCTCGCCGCGGGACTGGTAGTAGTTGGGCGTCGCGTTGTCGAAGATCTCCTGCACGGTGCCCGCCGCGCCCGGCAGGAACACCACACCGGCGTTGGCGCGGGCGAGCAGACCGTCCTCGCGGGTGGCGTTCGCGAAGTACTTCGCGATGTGCGAGGCGAAGGCGTTCGGCGGCTCGTGTCCGTAGAACCAGGTGGGGATGCCCACCGAGGGCCCGCCGCCGGGGAAGGCCGAGCGTACGGCGAACGCGGCGGCCGCCCACTTCGCGACCGAGGGCGTGAAGTGCGGAACGCCGGCCAGCAGCGCCAGGGCCTCGTCCAGCATCGTGTCCGCGAGGGGCGCGGCGTACGCGCCGAGGTTCGCCGCCTCCATGGCGCCCGGTCCGCCGCCGGTGGCGACGGTCAGGCCCTCGCGCGCCAGCGCCCGGCCCAGCCGCGCCGCCCCGGCGTACCCGGCGGAACCGCGCTCCAGGGCGTGACCGCCCATGACGCCCACCACGCGCCGGCCGGCCAGCAGTTCGTCCAGCGCGTCGGACACGGCGTCGTCGTGGATGCTGCGCAGCATGGAGGCGAATATGTCGCCGTCCGACTTGGTCCTCTCGAACCACGCGTACGCGAGGGCGTCCGGGGTGTTCCCGTAGCCCTTCTCCAGGCCCTCGAACAGCTCCTCCGGGCGGTAGAGCGCGGCCCGGTAGGGGTTGAACGGCAGGAAGGGCACCGGCGGGAAGACCAGCGCACCCCCGGCCCGCACCTTCGCGGCCGCCTCGGGTTCCATCGGGCACCCGAGGAACACGGCCTCCATGGTGTCCGCGGCCGCCAGCTCGGCCGTACGGGCCGTCAGGTCGACGGACTGCACGCGGTATCCGCCGAGCGAGCCGGAGGCGACGACCCGGTCGAATTCCTCCAGGCTCTCGATCTCGCGGTCGGACCCGAGGGGGGAGGCAGTGGGGGAACCGGCGGCGGAACCAGCGGGGGAACCTGCGGGCAAAGGGGCATTCGGCTGCATCCGGCCATGCTAGGTCCTGGCCGCGGGCCTCTTCCGGCCTTTGCCCCGGGCGGGACGTCGCGACGACGGCCCGCCCGCTGGCGGCCACTCCGCCTTCATCTGGTCAGCGGCATGGCCGCCAACTCCCCGACCACCCACGTCAGCGGGGCCATCACGGCCACCAGCGCGCAGGTCCGCACGGCGGCCGCACTGCGCAGCAGGGAGGCGGGGATGCCCAGCCGCAGCAGCGTCGCCGCGGTGTCGGCGCGCGACTGCCGGGTGTCCAGGGCCGCGGTGAGCGCCGTGGCCGTCACGCAGGCCATGACGAGCGCCGCGCCGAGACCGGTGAGGGGGCCGAAGGGGCGCGCACCGGAGGGCTCCCAGGCCGCGCCGTACAGCTCGACGGCCACCAGGGCGCCCGAGGCGACGGCGCAGAGCACACCGAGCGGGCGGCCGAGCCGTGGCGCCGCGTCCTGCAGTATGCGCCCGGCCAGCAGCCGTACGGGGCCGGGCCGGCCGGCCGACAGCAGTACCCCGCACCAGTGGGTCAGCCCCGGTCCGGCCAGACAGAAGCCGAGGCACGCGAGCAGCCAACCGCCGACGAGCCCGGGGGAGGCGCCGTCGGCCCGGCCGGGCAGATTCAGCAGCGCTTCGGCGGGGGGTGCCGATCCGTCACTCGCGTAGGACTCCAGGGCGAGGCCGGTGGCGATCACGGCGACGCCCCAGGGCAGGCCGCTGTATGTGCGCTTGGGTTCGGGTGTTTTGACGGCGGGTGAGGTGTCGTCCGCCGTGGAGCCGCCCTCCGGCGACTGTTCGGCGGGGCGCAGCATGACCGCGCAGGCCGCGCCGGCCAGTACCGGCAGCAGGGACAGCAGGGTCAGGGCCGCGGCCCAGGGCAGGGGTTCGCCCCCGTCCAGCAGCTTGGTCGCGGAGCCGCTCAGCGTCGTCAGATGGAGATTGCCGCGCAGTTCGAGGTAGATGAGCAGTGCGGCGCAGCTGCCGACGGCGCAGGAGAGCGCCGTCGAGACGGCGGCCAGCAGCGAGAGCGCCACGGGCCCGAGGCCCACCGCGTCCAGGCCCTCCCGGAGGCGGGTGGCGGGATCCGTGCGGGCGACGGCGACGGCGAACTGCACCACGGCGGCCAGTGGCACCACACACCACAGGAGTCGTACGACCGAGCCCTCGGCCTCCTTCGGGTGGGCCACCGCGTGCCCCAGGGTGCACAGCAGCAGGAAACCGACTCCCGCCGCGGCGGCGGCGACCAGCAGCCGGCGCAGCAGGACGAGCGGGTGCGCGCCGCGCGCTAGGCGGAGACTGAGCACGCGGCCCTGCCCTCTCCGCCGGGCGACTCGGGCGCCGGGATCGCGCCGCCCCGGCGGCCGTCGGTCAGGGTGACCGTGCGGTCGGCGAGGGTGGCGTTCTCGTCGTCGAGCGTGGCGAGGACGACCGTGATCTGATGCGAGCGCGCGGCGGTCGTCAGGGTGCGCAGCACCTGGGCCCGGTCGGTGGTGTGCAGCGGGGCGGTCGGCTCGTCCGCGAAGACCACGGTCGGCTCGCCCGCCAGGGCCCGGGCGATGGCGATCCGCTGGCGCTGCGCCTGGAGCATGGCCTTGGGGCGCTTGCGGGCGCAGTCCCCGACGTCGAGGCGCTCCAGCCACTCCCCGGCGGTCCGCTTGGCGGCACGGTGGCCGATGCCGCGGGCCAGCAGCGGCAGGGCGGCGTTCTCCCAGCCGGTCAGCTCGGGCAGCAGGTGCGGTTCGCTGCCGATCCAGCCGAACCGCTCGCGGCGCAGCCGCTCCCGTGCGGCACGGGAGAGGGTGTGCACGGGCGCGCTGTTGAACCACACCTCACCGGGGTCGGGTAGGAGCTGACCCGAGAGGCACTTGAGGAGTGTGGACTTCCCGGAGCCGCGCGGCCCGGTGACGGCGAGGATCTCGCCTTCGCGTACGCCGATGGAGACACCGGCGAGAGCGGGGGAACCGCTGTAGGCGTAATGCAGACCGCGTGCCCAGAGCACGTCGTTGTCCGGCGGGGCCACCATGTCGAGCACCTCGGGTCGCTGAAGGGTCCGTTCCCCTGTCCGGGTGAACGAACCGGGAGGCCATTGGGTCACTGGCACCGTACGGAACGGGGATCCTAGCCTCCGCCCAGGCTCGACGCGGGAGTGGCCCAGTTTCCTCCGGTCGGGCTCATCCCGGAGGGTCGTTTTTGAGCCGGAGCCGGTCGGAGCGCATCCACGCGGCACGCGCGAGCGGAGGTGCGACGGCGCGCGGGCCGGGACGGGCGGGACCGCCGGGGACGCCGGGACACGCAAAAACCGTGGTCCCCGCGCGCGTGGTGGGGTGTGGGGGTGCGCGCGGGGGGCCACGGTCCGGGGGACGGGCCGGTGGGCTGCCCGTCGGGTCCGGATCAGAGCCGGGCCGGCGGCCCGGTCAGATCTTCGTCCATGCCTCGGTGAGCACGCCGCGGACGATCTGCTCGATCTCGTCGAACGTCGACTGATCGGCGGTCAGCGGCGGCGACAGCTGGATGACCGGGTCGCCGCGGTCGTCGGCCCGGCAGTACAGGCCGTTCTCGAAGAGCTTCTTCGACACGAAGCCGTAGAGCAGCCGCTCGCACTCCTCGGAGGTGAACGACTCCTTGGTGGCCTTGTCCTTCACGAGCTCGATGCCGTAGAAGAAGCCGTTGCCCCGGACGTCACCGACGATCGGCAGGTCGTGCAGCTTGGACAGGGTCGACAGGAACGCCGACTCGTTGTCCAGCACGTGCTGGTTGAGGCCCTCGCGCTCGAAGATGTCGAGGTTGGCGAGCGCGACCGCCGCGGAGACCGGGTGACCGCCGAAGGTGTAGCCGTGCAGGAACGTCGCGTCGCCCTTGTAGAACGGTTCGGCGATCCGGTCGGAGACGATGGTGGCGCCGAGCGGGGAGTAGCCCGACGTCATGCCCTTGGCGCAGGTGATGATGTCCGGGACGTAGCCGAACTTGTCGCACGCGAACATCGTGCCGAGGCGGCCGAAGGCGCAGATGACCTCGTCCGAGACGAGCAGCACGTTGTACTGGTCGCAGATCTCGCGCACCCGCTGGAAGTAGCCGGGGGGCGGCGGGAAGCAGCCGCCCGCGTTCTGCACGGGCTCCAGGAAGACGGCCGCGACGGTGTCCGGGCCCTCGAAGAGGATCTGCTGCTCGATCTGGTCGGCGGCCCAGCGGCCGAAGGCCTCGGGGTCGTCGGCGTGGATCGGCGCACGGTACAGATTGGTGTTCGGGGCCTTGTGGGCACCGGGGACCAGCGGCTCGAAGGGGGCCTTCAGCGCCGGCAGGCCGGTGATGGACAGGGCGCCCTGGGTGGTGCCGTGGTAGGCGACGGCCCGGGATATGACCTTGTACTTCGTGTGGTTGCCGGTGAGCTTGTGGTACTGCTTCGCCAGCTTCCAGGCGGTCTCGACGGCCTCGCCGCCGCCGGTGGTGAAGAAGACCTTGTTCAGATCGCCGGGGGCGTAGTTCGCCAGCCGCTCCGCCAGCTCGATGGCCTTGGGGTGGGCGTAGCTCCACAGGGGGAAGAAGGCCAGTTCCTGCGCCTGCTTGTTGGCCGCCTCGGCGAGCTCGACACGGCCGTGGCCGGCCTGGACCACGAAGAGTCCGGCGAGACCGTCGAGGTAGCGCTTGCCCTTGTCGTCGAAGATGTACGTGCCTTCGCCGCGGACGATGGTCGGCACGGGGGCGTTCTCGTACGACTGCATGCGGGTGAAGTGCATCCACAGGTGGTCGTACGCCGTCTGGGAGAGGTCCTTGCTCACGGCTATCGGGTTCCCCATGTGTAGGTCTGCTTGCGGAGCTTGAGGTAGACGAAGCTTTCGGTGGAGCGCACGCCCGGGAGGGTCCGGATGCGCTTGTTGATCATTTCCAGGAGGTGGTCGTCGTCCTCGCAGACGATCTCGATGAGGAGATCGAAGGAGCCCGCGGTCATGACGACGTACTCCACCTCGTCCATCGCGGTCAGGGCGTCGGCGACGGGGTCGAGGTCGCCCTCGACGTTGATGCCGACCATCGCCTGCCGCCTCAGGCCCACAGTGAGCGGGTCGGTGACGGCGACGATCTGCATGACGCCCTGGTCGAGAAGCTTCTGTACGCGCTGCCGGACCGCGGCCTCGGAGAGGCCGACGGCCTTGCCGATCGCCGCGTACGGGCGGCGCCCGTCCTCCTGGAGCTGCTCGATGATCGCCAGGGAGACGGCATCGATCGGCGGCGTGCCCTGCACGCCTTTCGGATCTGCGCTACGAGTGGCCACGAGCACCACTGTGCATGGGACTCGGCCGTCTCGCAACCCTGAAGCGATGAAATTCGTTGTGATCGCCATGAGATTTAACTGAATCCGTTGTTCATGGCTGACGGGTATGTCGAAAGCGTTGCCCCAGTGACTAGGCTGTGTCTCATCCATCGGACATCAGACAGGAGGGGTGGCACAGTGACCACCGAGCTGCGCCGTTTGCGCAACTACATCGCGGGGGAGTTCCGGGACGCCGCCGACGGCCGCACCACCGAGGTGGTCAACCCGGCCACAGGCGAGGCGTACGCCACCGCCGCGCTGTCCGGAGCCGCGGACGTCGACGCGGCCATGGCCGCGGCCGAGGAGGCCTTCCCGGCCTGGCGGGACCTGGTGCCCGCGGAGCGGCAGAAGGTACTCCTCAAGATCGCTGACGCCTTCGAGGCGCGGGCGGAGGAGCTGATCGCCGCCGAGTCCGAGAACACCGGCAAGCCGCTCGGGCTCACCCGCAGCGAAGAGATCCCGCCGATGGTGGACCAGATCCGCTTCTTCGCCGGTGCCGCCCGACTGCTGGAGGGCCGCTCCGCCGGCGAGTACATGGAGGGGCTGACCTCCATCGTCCGGCGCGAGCCGATCGGCGTCTGCGCGCAGGTCGCGCCGTGGAACTACCCGATGATGATGGCCGTGTGGAAGTTCGCCCCGGCGCTCGCCGCGGGCAACACGGTCGTCCTCAAGCCCTCGGACACCACCCCGGCCTCCACCGTCCTCATCGCCGAGATCATCGGCGGTGTGCTGGAGGAGCTCGGCCACCCCAAGGGCGTCTTCAACGTCATCTGCGGTGACCGCGAGACCGGTCGGCTGATGGTCGAGCACCCGGTGCCCGCCATGGCCTCGATCACCGGTTCCGTACGGGCCGGCATGCAGGTCGCCGAGTCCGCCTCCAAGGACCTCAAGCGGGTCCACCTGGAGCTGGGCGGCAAGGCGCCGGTCGTCGTCTTCGAGGACGCCGACATCGCCAAGGCCGTCGAGGACATCGCGGTCGCGGGCTACTTCAACGCGGGCCAGGACTGTACGGCCGCGACCCGGGTGCTCGTGCACGAGTCGATCCACGACGAGTTCGTGACCGCGCTGGCCAAGGCCGCCACGGACACCAAGACCGGACAGCCGGACGACGAGGACGTGCTGTACGGCCCGCTCAACAACGCCAACCAGCTCAAGCAGGTGAGCGGCTTCATCGAGCGGCTGCCCGCGCACGCCAAGGTCGAGGCCGGTGGCCACCGGGTCGGCGAGAAGGGCTTCTTCTACGCCCCGACCGTCGTCTCCGGGCTCAAGCAGGACGACGAGATCGTCCAGCACGAGGTCTTCGGTCCGGTCATCACCGTTCAGCCCTTCACGGACGAGGCGCAGGCCGTCACGTACGCCAACGGGGTCGAGTTCGCGCTGGCCTCGTCGGTGTGGACCAAGGACCACGGGCGCGCCATGCGGATGTCCAAGAAGCTCGACTTCGGCTGCGTGTGGATCAACACCCACATCCCGCTGGTCGCCGAGATGCCGCACGGCGGCTTCAAGAAGTCCGGCTACGGCAAGGACCTCTCCGCCTACGGCTTCGAGGACTACACCCGCGTCAAGCACGTGATGACGTCGCTCGACTGACGTCCGCCGTCAGCAGCACGTCCGCCGCGCCCCGGGGCGCGGCGGACGGTGGCCCCACCGGAATCCGGTGGGGCCACCGTCGTTTCACGCGCCGGGCCCCAGGTTCGCGCGCTTCACGACTCAGACCGCGCCGCCCGGCCCGTACAGCCGCAGGAACGTACGGACGCCCGTGGTGACGATCGAGTCGACCTCGGACTCGGGCATCTCCAGGGCGCCGAAGAGCGATTTCTGGCTGACGTCCGAGACGGCCAGCAGCGCGAAGTGGCGCGCCGCGAGATCGGGGTCGTCGACGTCGAGCAGCCCCTCGTCGGCCAGCTCGCCCAGACGGTGGGACAGCCCGCGGAACGCCGCCCGCGGGCCCGTCTCCTGCCAGGCCTCGATGACGTCCGGGGGCAGGTGGCCCGCCTCCGCGTGGATCTGGCGCACGAGCGCGAAGTGGTCCGCGAACTCCCGCGGCGGCAGGGCCCAGTCGAGCCCGAAGGCGGTGAGGTCCCGCTCCAGGTCGGTGATCTTGTCGAGGTGGCGGCCCAGCATCTCCCGGTGCCAGGCGGCGACGGATCCGGCGCTCTCGATGAGGACGGAGCGGAACAGCTCCTCCTTGTCCGTGAAGTGGTTGTAGATCGTGCGCTTGGAGACCCCGGCCTCCGCCGCGATGGCGTCCACGCTCGCCCGGGTGAAGCCGTCGCGCGCGAACACCGTGCGGGCCGCCCGGGTGATCGACTGACGTTTCTCCGCCAGGCCGCGGCGCGGGCGCCCGGCCGCCGGCTCCCGGTCCGTCGGCTCCTGTGCTGCGGGCATCGCCGCTCCCTTCCAGAAATTGCACTGTTCGGTTTACCTGTTGCACTGCACGGTGTAGTTTACCTGTATGCCTTCCGAGTCCTCGCGGACCCGGCGGTCCGGTCCCGTCATGACGGTGCTCGTGGTCCTGCTGGGTTTCCTCACGCTGTCCATGTCCATGTCCGGCACCACCGTCGCCATCCCGCGCATCGGCGAAGACCTGCACGCCTCCGGGGCGGCCCTGCAATGGGTGGTGACCGGCTACTTCCTGACCGCCTCCTCCTTCATGCTCGTCTCCGGCTCGCTCGCCGACCTCTTCGGGCGGCGCCGGATATTCGCCACCGGTGCCGCGGTCTACACGGCCGGGGCCCTGGGCAGCGCGGTCGCGAGCGACATCGCCCTGCTGGACGCGGCCCGCACGCTCTCCGGGGTCGGCGCGGCGGGTGTCATGGCGGGCGGTGGGGCGCTGTTGGCGAGCACCTTCCAGGGCGCCGCCAGAACGCGGGCGTTCGCCGCGATGGGCACCGTGGGCGGAATCGGCCTCGCCATCGGTCCGACGCTGTCGGGCTGGCTGGTCGGCGGGCTCGGCTGGCGGGTCACCTTCGGCCTCTTCGCCGGGATCGGCCTCGTCATCCTCGCGGGCGCCCCCTTCGTGGCCGAGTCCCGGGCCGACCACCGGCCGAAGGTCGACCGGCCCGGCGTGGCGACGTTCATCAGCGGCCTCGCCCTGCTGATGTTCGGCATCACCCAGGGCGCGCAGGCCGGATGGGGGAGCTGGCGGGTGCTCGGCCCGGTCGCCGCGGGTCTCGCGCTGCTGGCGGTGTTCGTGGGCGTCGAGCGACGCAGCGGCCACCCGGTCCTCGATCTGACCCTGCTGCGCGACCGCCGCTTCCTGGGATGGTCCCTGGCCGCCCTGACCGTCCCCGTCGGCTCCGCCGGTGTCCTGGTCTTCCTGCCGACCTACCTCCAGGGGGTGAACGGCCTCTCCGCCCGGGACGCGGGGCTGACCATGCTGATGCTGACCGCCCCCGTCCTCTTCCTGCCCGCGATCGGCGGACGGCTGGTCAACCGAGGGATCCCCGCCCGCCATCTCGCCGGCCTCGCCCTGCTGCTGCTCGCCGGCGGAAACGCCTGGCTGACCGTGCTGCACCCCGGCATATCCCCCCTCGCGCTGCTCGGCCCGCTGCTGTGCCTGGGCGTCGGCAACGGCCTCGTCCTCGGTATCATCGACGCCCAGGCGATGAGCCTGGTGGAGCCGGCCCGGGTCGGCATGGCCGCGGGGTTCCTCAACACCGTCAAGGGCGGGGGCAACGCACTCGTCCTGGCCGTGATCGGCGCGGTGCTGATCAGCCTCGTCCAGGCCCGTACGGGCTCGGCCGAGCTGGCCGGGCGGATCGCGGCGGGTGACCTCTCGGGGCCCGGCCGGGAACTGCACGCCGCACAGTTCACCGACGCCTGGCATCTCGTACTCTGGTCGGCTGCCGCCCTGTGCGCGCTGAGCGCGCTCACCGTCCACACGCTGCTCGTCCGGCCCGTCCGGCCCGGCAGGGTGCCGGGGACCGAGGGCGTCTCCCGGACAGGCCGTACCTTGTCCGCCAAGATCTGACCAGCCATCCTGCCGGAATGCGAGTGAACGCCGTGAAGTCCCTGACCCGCCGGTCCCTGCTGCGCACTCTGGGCGCCGGCGTCGGGGGCGCCGCTCTCGCCGGCTGCGGTGTGCCGGCCGCGTATGTCGGGCCGGGGGACCGGGCCGCGACGGATCGCTCCGGCAGCGACAAGCGTCTCGTCTTCGCCAACTGGCCGCTGTACATCGACACCGACGAGGAGGACGCGGAGGTCCGGCCGACGCTGGCGGAGTTCGAGAAGGCCAGCGGTGTGTCGGTGAAGTACACCGAGGAGATCAACGACAACGACGAGTTCTTCGGGAAGGTCAGCCCGGCCCTGATGAACCATCAGGACACCGGCCGGGACCTCATCGTGGTCAGCGACTGGATGTGCGCGCGCTACGTCCACCTCGGGTGGGTGCAGGAGATGGACCGCTCCCGGCAGCCGAACGTCACCCGGCACCTCGACCCCCTGCTGCGCAAAACGCCCTTCGATCCGGGGCGCAAGCACGCCGTCCCCTGGCAGTCCGGCATCACCGGCATCGCCTACAACCGCAAGAAGCTCGGCCGCGAGATCCGGCACACCTCGGAGCTGTGGAAGGACGACCTGCGCGGCCGGGTCACCCTGCTGGCCGGGCTGGACGAGGCGTTCTGTCTGCTCATGCAGGGCAACGGCGCCGATGTCACCCGCTGGACCGCCGACGACTTCCACACCATGACCGATCATTTGCGCCGTCTCGTCCGCAAGCGGCACATCCGCCGCTTCACCGGCAACGACTACATCAAGGACCTCTCCTCCGGCGATGTCCTGGCCTGCCAGGCGTATTCCGGTGATGTCATCCAGCTCCAGGCCGACAACCCCGACATCGAGTTCGTCGTCCCGGAGGAGGGCGCGGAGCTGTGGGCCGAGAGCCTGATGATCCCCAACCTCGCCCGCCACAAGCGCAACGCGGAACAGCTCGTCGACCACTACTACCGGCCCGACGTCGCCGCGCGACTGGCCGCCGCGGTCAACTACGTCTGTCCCGTGCCGGCCGCGCGTGAGGTCCTCGCCTCCTCGAAGGACAAGGAGCTCGCGGAGCTGGCCGAGAACCCCCTGATCTTCCCCAGCGACGACATGCGCAAGCGCCTCGCCACCGCCCGCGACATGACCTCCAAGGAGCGCCCCGGCTTCGCCAAGGAGTGGAACGAGATCGTCGGTCTGTGACGGCTCAGCCCGGCATCAGTGAGCGCAGGGCGCCGATGCGGTTCGTGGTGATCGCGTCCACGCCGGCGGCCAGCAGCCGCCGCATGGTGAAGCGGGTGTCCGCCGTCCAGGCCGAGACCAGCAGCCCGTCGGCGTGATTGCGGGCGACCAGCTCCGGGCTCACCAGCCCGAAGCGGTAGTTGAGCCAGCGCGGACGCAGCTCGGCGAGCAGCGTCGCGCGGGGCGGGGCGACGGTGGTCCAGGAGAGCGCGGTCTCCGCCTCCGCGTCCGCACGGCGGACGGCGAGCATCGAGGCCGGGCCGCCGCAGTAGTACACGCGGTCGGCGGCGCCGCTCGCGTGCACCTCGGCGACGGTCTCGGTGACGGCCGAGGCGTCCGGCAGATCGATGAACAGCCGCCCGCCGGCGGACTCGGCGAGCGCCTCGCGCAGAGTCGGCAGCTCGCCGTCGGTCAGCTCGCGCAGTTCGGCGGCCGAGACCGCGCAGAGGCGCACGTCGTGGCGCCACAGCCGCCACAGGTCCGCGTCGTGCAGCAGCACGGGCACGCCATCGCGGGTCAGCCGGACGTCGATCTCCACCGCCCCGGCTCCGGCCCGCAGCGCCGAACGGATCGAGGGAAGGGTGTTCTCCCGATGGACGTACGGGTCGCCGCGGTGGGCGACGGCGGTGAACGCGGTGGCGGGGGCGGCCGGTACGGCGCCCGCCCCCAGGGACCCGGCGCCCCGGCCGCCGGTGTCTTTGGTGTCCGTGATGACCATGGGGTCATTGTGGCGGGAGTCGGGGCAGAGGGGGGCGGTTCGGCACGCTGACCCTCTTGCCTCTCCACGCGCCCGGCCCCGGACCGCCCTGCCTCCGTGCCGTCCCAGCCTCTGCGCCCGCCCTGCCGCCCAATCAGCCTCGCCAGAGCGCCGTGTAGGCGTCGATCTCCTTGGTCAGCGCCGCCTTGCCCGCGGTGTCCATGAAGGACGCCTCGACGGCGTTCTTCGCGAGGGCCGCGACGCCGGTCGCGTCGAGGTCCAGCAGCCGGGCGGCGACCGCGTACTCGGTGTTGAGGTCGGTGCCGAACATGGGCGGGTCGTCGCTGTTGATCGTGACCAGCACGCCCGCCGCGACCATCTCCTTGATGGGGTGGGCGTCCAGGTCGGCCACCGCGCGGGTGGCCAGGTTCGAGGTCGGGCAGACCTCCAGCGGGATGCGCCGCTCCGCGAGATGGGCCAGCAGCTTCGGGTCCTGGGTGGCGCTCGTGCCGTGTCCGATGCGCTCCGCGCGCAGATCGACGAGGGCGTCCCAAATGGTCTGCGGCCCCGTCGTCTCGCCCGCGTGCGGGACGCTGTGCAGCCCGGCGGCGATGGCCCGGTCGAAGTAGGGCTTGAACTGCGGCCGGGGGACACCGATCTCCGGGCCGCCGAGCCCGAAGGAGACCAGGCCCTCCGGCTTCAGGTCGCAGGCGATCCGGGCCGTCTCCTCGGCGGAGGCCAGACCGGCCTCGCCCGGAATGTCGAAGCACCAGCGCAGCACCACGCCCAGCTCCGCCTCCGCGGACTTCCGGGCGTCCTCGATCGCCTCCACGAACGCCTCGTCCGGGATGCCGCGCCGGGTCGAGCTGTACGGGGTGACGGTGAGTTCGGCGTAGCGGATGTTCTGCCGGGCCATGTCACGGGCGACCTCGTACGTCAGCAGACGTACGTCCGCCGCGTCGCGGATCAGGTCGACCACGGACAGATAGACCTCGATGAAATGCGCGAAGTCGCGGAAGGTGAAGAAGTCCGCGAGGGCCTCGGGGTCCGTCGGCACCGGCGAGTCCGGGTGGCGGGCCGCCAGCTCGGCGACGATGCGCGGGGACGCGGAGCCGACATGGTGGACATGCAGCTCGGCCTTCGGAAGCCCGGCGATGAACGAGTCGAGTACGGACATGCACGGCCTCCAGGGCGGTCGGTAGGTGCCGATCATCGTATGCGGGGCGGGCGCCACCGCCGTGCCCAGGCCTTAGCATGACGGGATAACGACAGGGGAGGGTCATGTCCGACAAGGACGCGCAACCGGAGCAGCGGGACACAAACCCCTGGGCTCCGCAGGAGCACCGTGTGCCACTGGAGAAGCCCGGCGCCCGGCCCGCCTGGGAGCCGCCGACGGACGCCGCCGCGCCCGCCCCGGCCACCTCGCCGCAGCCCACTCAGGCGGCCATGCCCGCCGCCGCGCCGGGCCCCGCTCCTGCCGCGCCGGCGCCCGGCGGAGTGCCGCCCGTGCCGCTCGCGCCGACCGGCCCGGGGACGCCGAGCGCGTACCCGGGCGGCAGCCCGTACGGTCAGCCCCCCTACGCCCCGCCCGGCTACCCGCAGCCGTCCGTGCGGCCTTACGGGCAGCAGCAGCCGCCCTACGGGCAGCCGCCGTACGGCCAACCCCCGTACGGGCAGGCGGGCTACGGCTATCCGCCGGCCGCCCCCTACGGACAGGGCTGGCAGACACCCCCGATGGCGCCCAACAACGGCCTCGGCGTCGCCGCCCTCGTGCTCGGCATCATCGGCACGGTCCTGTGCTGGACGCTGGTGTTCAGCTTCATATGCGGGGTGCTCGCGATCATCTTCGGCGCGATAGGCCGGGGCAAGGCGCGCGCCGGTGAGGCGAACAACGCGGGGCAGGCCCTCGCGGGGCTGATCCTCGGCGGTGCGGCGCTCGTCGCCACCGCCTTGATGGTCGTCGTCTACATCAACATCGACGAGCAGGAAGACACCCGCTACGCCCCCGACGATCCCGACGCGACCTACGGTGCCTATATGCCGGCGCCGCCCGGACCCGCCTCGCTCGTGTTCCCGGCGGCCGCCAGCCGCTGACGGGCCTCCATCAGCGCGAAGCCCAGCAGATTCTCCCCGAGCCACCGGCCGGGATCCTGTGCCCGCTCGTCGTCGGCGGCCAGGCCGATGCCCCAGATCCGGTCCAGGGGACTGGCCTCCACCAACACCCGGTCCCCGGTGCCGAGCAGATAGGCACCCAATTCCGGGTGCTGGGCGAATTTGTGGACGCTTCCCTCGACCACCAGCGCGAACCGGTGCCGCCGCCAAGCCTCCTCGTCGAAGCCGCGCACCGAACGGCCCGCGTCCTTGGCCTGCTTGGGATGGTCCGCCGCCAGCACCCGTGCCTCCGCCGCCGCGTCACCGAAGAGCCGGGCCTTGCCCGCCATCATCCAGTGCTCGGCCGTGGCATAGACGACACCGTCCACCGAGAACGGCGACTCCCACCACTGGCTGAAGCAACCGGGCCCCGCACTGCCGTCCCGGCGCGGCCGGTGGCCCCAGAAATACACGTACTTGACGCGCTCTCCACGGGCGAGCGCCGCCCGCAGTTCCGCGACCGAACGCGGACCGTCGGCAACCGCCTCCGGTGCCGGGGCGGATACGTTCCCCATGTCGTTCTGCACGCTGCTGCCCCCGTTGTCACTCACGCCGTCATTCTGTCATCGGGCACCGACAGTGCCCGTGTGAGACCTCTCGGGCCCCGGCGGTCCACCCTCCGTGATCTATGGCCATAGCATCACGTGACGTCATTTCTTGCGACGTCATTTCACGGAGGAGCCCACCATGTCCGGTCACCAGCAGAACCCCTATTCCGGCCCCCAGTCGCCGCCCGCTCCCCAGGGTTACGCCTACCCGGTGGCACCCCCTCTCCAGCCCTACGGACAGCCCGGTGGCCACAGCGGGAACGCGATGCCGACGCAGCCGCGCAACGGACTGGGGATCGCGGGCCTGGTGTGCGGCATCGTCGGCGCGGTGTGCGGCCTGACCTTCGTCCTGTGGTTCCTCGCCTTCGTGCTCGGTGTCCTGGCGATCGTCTTCGGCGCTGTCGGCCGGTCCCGGGTCGCGCAGGGAGAGGCGGACAACGGCGGCGCCGCGACCGCCGGCCTCGTGCTCGGCATCACCGCTCTGGTGCTCCCCCTCCTGTGGTTCGCCCTGATCGGGACCCTGCTCCGCGACCTCGGGCCCATCCAGCTCCTCGTTGCAAACTGATTCCGTCGCCAATCCAAAACGCCGCGACGGAATCCCTTGTTGTGGGCGGCTGCCTCTGCCAGGATCGACACTCGATACCGGTTGGAGCTACGCCCGTCCGAGGTCATCGCGGTCGGCGGAGGAGTGCGCCATGAGTCAACGGTTCGACGCCACGGAACGATTCGCCCAGGGCGCGCAGTACATCGGCGGGAGCCTGCGGGCCGGGACCTCCGGCCGCCGGCACGCGGTCGTCGACCCGGCGACCGGGGTGGAGATCCTCGACTACGAGCTGGCCGGGGACGCGGACGTCGACGCGGCCGTGGCCGCCGCCGAGCGGGCCTTCCCCCAGTGGGCGGGCGCCACCCCGGGCGAGCGCTCGGACGCGCTGCACCGCTTCGCCGCCGTGCTCGCCGAGCGGGCCGGGGACTTCGCGCGCGCCGAGTCGGCGCAGTGCGGCAAGCCGCTCCGGCTCACCACCGAGTTCGACGTGCCGGGCACCATCGACAACACCGCCTTCTTCGCGGGCGCCGCCCGGCACCTGGAGGGCAGGTCGGCAGGGGAGTACAGCGCCGACCACACCTCGTACGTCCGCCGGGAGCCGATCGGCGTCGTCGGCTCCGTCGCGCCCTGGAACTACCCCCTCCAGATGGCTGCCTGGAAGGTCCTGCCGGCGATCGCCGCGGGCAACACCATCGTGCTCAAGCCCGCCGAGCTGACCCCGCTGACCTCCCTGATGTTCGCCCAGGCGGCCACCGACGCCGGGATCCCGGACGGGGTGGTCAACGTCGTCAGCGGGGCGGGCAAGGACGCCGGCGAACGCCTCGTCGGCCATCCGTCCGTCGCCATGACCTCCTTCACCGGCTCCACCGCCGTCGGCAAGCGGGTCGCCGAGCTCGCCACCACCACGGTCAAGCGGCTCCACCTGGAACTCGGCGGCAAGGCCCCCTTCGTCGTCTTCGACGACGCCGACCTGGAGGCCGCCGTCCACGGCGCGGTCGCGGGCTCGCTCATCAACACCGGCCAGGACTGCACGGCCGCGACCCGCGCGTATGTGCAGCGACCGCTGTACGAGGCGTTCGTGGCCGGCGTGGCCGATCTGATGGCCACCGTGCGGCTCGGCGACCCCTTCGACGACCGGACCGATCTGGGCCCGCTGATCTCGCACACCCAGCGGGACCGGGTCGCGGACTTCATCGACCGGGCCCGCTCGTATGCCACCGTCGTCACCGGCGGCGAGGCCCCCGACGGAGAGCTGGCCAAGGGCGCGTACTACCTCCCCACGCTCGTCACGGGTGCCCCGCAGGACAGCGAGATCGTCCAGGCCGAGATCTTCGGCCCGGTGCTGGTCGTGCTGCCCTTCGACAGCGACGACGAGGGCATCGCCCTGGCCAACGACACCCCCTACGGGCTCGCCGCCTCCGCCTGGAGCCGGGACGTCTACCGCGCGAGCCGGGCCACCCGGGAGATCAAGGCCGGCTGCGTCTGGGTCAACGACCACATCCCGATCATCAGCGAGATGCCGCACGGCGGCTACAAGGCCTCGGGATACGGCAAGGACATGTCGGCCTACTCCTTCGAGGAGTACACCCAGGTCAAACACGTCATGTACGACAACACGGCGGTCGCGAGAAAGGACTGGCACCGCACGGTCTTCGGCGCGCGCTGAAAAACGCCGGGAGGAAATCCCCAGCAGGGGGACGGGACGCGCGTGAATACGCGCGGTCGTCCTGTCGGAACACCGTGCCGGAATGTCCTGCGAAACGGTCCGCCTTATGCCCGGCGGGCCGTCAATTCACCGTGCCGCCGAATCCCGGAGTCCGGACCGCACCGGCTCCGGGGCCGTATCCGCCGGTGCGGGGCACCGGGCGGGCGCGCCGCCGTGCGCGGATCCGTGATGAATGCCGGTATTTTCTGGTGCCGCGTTGTGCTGCGGCGAAATCGCCTCTTTCGCGCGCGCCGACCCGCGTATGCCCGGCCGTTCGCCGAATCGGTCGCGTAACCAAAAGGCAACAACGGAATCCCTTGTTCACGGCGAATCGCTCTGCCAGGATCCTCGTCCAAAGCCCGTTGGAGCTACGGAAAGGGCATTCCGAATGGAGCGCTACCAGCCACGTGCGGCATTGACCCGACGGTCCCTTTTGCGGGCCGGGGGCGCCGGTGCGCTCACGCTCGGCGCCCTCGGCGCACTGGGCGGCTGCGGCATTCCGCCCGCCGGACGGACCGGCGTGGACAGCTCGTCGGAGGACCGCTCCGCGTCGGAGAAAACGCTCTCCTTCTCCAACTGGACCGAGTACATCGACGTCGGCGAGGACGACAAGAGCCGCCCCACCCTCGACGACTTCCGGCGGCGCACCGGCATCGAGGTCGCGTACACCGAGGACATCAACGACAACGTCGAGTTCTTCGGCAAGGTCAGCAAGCAGCTCGCCGCCGGACAGGGCATCGGCCGTGACCTGATCTGCGTCACGGACTGGATGGCCGGCCGCATGATCGGCCTCGGCTGGGCGCAGCGGCTGGACGCCGCCAACCTGCCGAACGCCTACGCCAACCTCGCCCCCGGCTTCCGCGCCCCCGACTGGGACCCCGGCCGTGCCCACTCCTACCCCTGGACCGGCATCCCCGCCGTGATCGCCTACAACCGCAAGGCGACCGGCGGCCGCACGGTCGACTCCGTCTCCCAGCTCCTCGACGACCCCAAGCTCAAGGGCCGCGTCGGCCTGCTGTCCGAGATGCGCGACACCGTCGGCCTCACCCTCCTCGACATGGGCAAGCGGCCCGAGCGCGTCACCGCCGACGACTACGGCGCCGCGATCGGCCGGCTGCAGAAGGCCGTCGACCGCCGGCAGATCCGCCGCTTCACGGGCAACGACTACACGGGCGACCTCAACAGCGGCGACATCGCCGCCTGCATCGCCTGGGCGGGCGACCTCGTCCAGCTCCAGGCCGACAATTCCGACATCCGGTTCGCGATCCCGGACGCCGGCTACATGCTTTCCAGCGACAATCTTCTGGTCCCCAACCACGCCCGCCACAAGAAGAACGCCGAGCGTCTCATCGACTACTACTACCAGCCCAAGGTCGCGGCCCGGCTCGCCGCTTCCATCAACTATGTGAGCCCGGTGGCGGGCCTCCGCGAGGAACTCGCGAAAATCGACAAGGATCTGGCCGACAACACCTTGATCATCCCCAGTGAGGCGATGGCGGCGAAGGCACACGCCTTCCGCTCGCTGTCCGCCAAGGAGGACAAGGAGTTCGAAGCCGCATTCGCCGAGCTCACCGGCGCCTGACAGCCCGTACCCGCTCACCCCCGTCTCCACCCGTACGCGGCCGACCTTCCCCGGCGCCCCCCGACACCCCTGGACCGACACCCATGACAGCAACCGCCCCGACCGAGCGCACCGGCACCGAGGTCCGGCTCACCGGGATCAGCAAGAGCTACGGCGCCTTCACCGCCGTCCACCCGCTCGACCTGACCGTCCCCGGCGGCTCGTTCTTCGCCCTCCTCGGCGCCTCCGGCTGCGGCAAGACCACCACCCTGCGCATGATCGCCGGTCTCGAGGACCCCAGCGCCGGCACCGTCGAGCTGGCCGGCGCGGACGTCACCGCCCTCCCCCCGCACAAGCGGCCCGTCAACACCGTCTTCCAGAGCTACGCGCTCTTCCCGCACCTCGACATCTACGAGAACGTCGCCTTCGGGCTGCGCCGCCGCGGCATCAAGTCCGTCAAGAAGCAGGTCGGCGAGATGCTCGACCTCGTCCAGCTCGGCGACTTCGCCCGCCGCAAGCCCCAGCAGCTCTCCGGCGGCCAGCAGCAGCGTGTCGCCGTCGCCCGCGCCCTGATCAACCACCCGCAGGTGCTGCTCCTCGACGAACCGCTGGGCGCCCTCGACCTCAAGCTGCGCCGCCAGATGCAGCTCGAGCTCAAGCGCATCCAGACCGAGGTGGGCATCACCTTCATCCACGTCACCCACGACCAGGAGGAGGCCATGACCATGGCCGACACGGTCGCGGTGATGAACGGCGGCCGTGTCGAGCAGCTCGGCGCCCCCGCCGACCTCTACGAGATGCCCCGCACCACCTTCGTCGCCAACTTCCTCGGCACCTCCAACCTCATCACCGCCGACGTCCTCGACGCCTCCGGCCGTGACCTCGTCCTCCAGGCCGCCGACAGCAAACTCGCGCTCCCCGCCGAGCGATGTACGGTCACCCCCCGCACCGGCGGGCGGCTGCTGATCGGAATACGGCCCGAGAAGATCAGCCTGACCCACGCCGACGACGCCGGCACCGTCCCCGACGGCCGCAACCGGGTCACCGGCCGCATCGCCACCTCCAGCTTCATCGGCGTCTCCACCCAGTACCTCGTCGACAGCCCCGTCACCGCCGGTTCCGCGCCGCTGGCCGTCTACGAGCAGAACATCGAACGCGACCACCGGCTCGTCCCCGGCGCCGAGGTGGTCCTGCACTGGAACCCCGGCCACAGCTTCGGTCTCGACGCCGCGCAGAGCATCGAGGCGGGCACGGACGCGGGGGAGGGCACCTGATGGCACACCCGCAGGCCACGGCCACCGCCACCGACCCCGCCCCCGAGGTCCCGCCCGCGCTCCGCGCGGCGGCCCGCCGCAAGAAGCTCGTCCCCTACTGGCTGCTGCTCCCCGGCATCCTCTGGCTGCTCGTCTTCTTCGCCGCGCCGCTGGTGTACCAGGCCTCCACGTCCGTGCAGACCGGCTCGCTCGAAGAGGGCTTCGAGGTCACCTGGCACTTCGCGACCTACTGGGACGCGGCCACCGAGTACTACCCGCAGTTCCTGCGTTCGGTCGGCTACGCCGCCACCGCCACCGTGGGCTGCCTCGCCCTCGGCTACCCGCTCGCCTACCTCATCGCCTTCAAGGCGGGCCGCTGGCGCAACGTGCTGATGATCCTGGTCATAGCGCCGTTCTTCACCAGCTTCCTGATCCGCACCCTGGCCTGGAAGACGATCCTCTCCGACGGCGGCCCCGTCGTCTCCGCCCTCAACTCGCTGCACATCCTCGGTTTCACCGACGCACTGGGCATCACCGAGGGCCACCGCGTGCTCGCCACCCCGCTGGCCGTCGTCTGCGGTCTGACCTACAACTTCCTCCCCTTCATGATCCTGCCGCTCTACACCTCCCTCGAACGCATCGACCCGAGGCTCCACGAGGCGGCCGGCGACCTCTACGCCAAGCCGCTGACCACCTTCCGCAAGGTGACCTTCCCGCTGTCCATGCCGGGCGTCGTCGCGGGCACCCTGCTCACCTTCATCCCCGCCACCGGCGACTACATCAACGCCGAACTGCTCGGCTCCACCGACCAGAAGATGATCGGCAACGTCATCCAGTCCCAGTTCCTGCGCGTCCTGGACTACCCGACCGCCGCCGCACTGTCCTTCATCCTCATGGCGTCGATCCTCGCCATGGTCACGCTCTACATCCGCAAGTCCGGGACGGAGGACCTGGTCTGATGCCTGCTCCCACGGGCCCCTCGCGTCTGCTGCGCCTGCTGCGCCGCAACCTCGTCGTCATCGCCGGGCTGGCCACGCTCTGCTATCTGCTGCTGCCCAACGTCATCGTGACGGTCTTCTCCTTCAACAAGCCCAACGGCCGGTTCAACTACGAGTGGCAGCGCTTCTCCACCGACGCCTGGGCCGATCCCTGCGGCGTCGCCGACCTGTGCGGTTCGCTGTCCCTCAGCCTCCAGATCGCCGTCTGGGCGACCATCGGATCGACGGTCCTGGGCACGATGATCGCCTTCGCGCTGGCCCGCTACCGCTTCCGTGCCCGCTCCTCGGTGAGCACCCTGCTCTTCCTGCCGATGGCCATGCCCGAGGTCGTCATGGCCGCCTCGCTGGCCACCCTCTTCCTCAACATGGGCGTCAGCTTCGGCTTCTGGACCGTCCTCATCGCCCACATCATGTTCTGCCTGAGCTTCGTGGTCACCGCCGTCAAGGCGCGCGTGATGAGCATGGACCCTCGGCTCGAACAGGCCGCCCAGGACCTCTACGCCACCCCGCTGCAGACCTTCCTGCGCGTCACGCTCCCGATCGCCGCCCCCGGCATCGCCGCGGGCGCGCTGCTCTCCTTCGCCCTGTCCTTCGACGACTTCATCATCACGAACTTCAACGCCGGCTCCACTGTGACCTTCCCCATGTTCGTCTGGGGATCCGCACAAAGGGGCACACCCGTTCAAATCAATGTCATCGGAACGGCGATGTTCGTCATCGCCGTGCTGTGCGTGCTCGTCGGTCAGCTGGCCGGCGGACGCCGCAAAAGGAGCTGAGACCATGGCCGCTCGTGCCATGAACCCTGTCCAATCACTTTCCGACGCCGCGCCGCGCCCCTACTGGCTCGACGACCCCGCCCGGCCGGCCCCCCTCCCCGCGCTCGTCGGCGACGAGCACTGCGATCTGCTCGTCGTCGGCGGCGGTTACTCCGGTCTGTGGACCGCGCTGAACGCCAAGGAGCGCGACCCCGGCCGGGACGTCGTCCTCATCGAGAGCCAGGAGGTCGGCTGGGCCGCCTCCGGCCGCAACGGCGGCTTCTGCTCCTCCTCCCTCACCCACGGCTGGGCCAACGGCCAGTCCCGCTGGCCCGAGGAGCTCACCACCCTGGAGCGCCTCGGCCGCCGCAACCTCGACGAGTTCGAGGCCGCCCTCACCCGCCACGGCGTCGACTGCGACTTCGAGCGCACCGGCGAGATCGACATCGCCACGGCCCCGCACCAGGTGCAGGAGCTGCGCGAGGCCGCCGACGAGGTCGCGGCCCTGGGCCTGCCCGACTACGAGTTCCTCGACCGCGACGCCCTGCGCGCCGAGGTCGACTCCCCGACCTTCCTCGCCGGGCTCTGGGACCGCACGGGCGTCGCGATGCTGCACCCGGCCAAGCTCGCCTGGGGCCTCAAGCGCGCCTGCCTGGACCTCGGCGTCCGGATCTACGAACAGACCCCCGGCACCGAGCTGTCCTCGCGCAACGCCGGCGTCGCCGTCCGCACCCCCTACGGCCGGGTCTTCGCCCGGCACGCCGCGCTGGGCACCAATGCCTTCCCCTCGCTGGTCAAGCGGCTGCGCCCGTACATCACCCCGGTCTACGACTACGCGCTGATGACCGAGCCGCTCAGCCCCGAGCAGCTGGCCGCCGTCGGCTGGAAGCGGCGCCAGGGGCTCGGCGACGCCGCCAACCACTTCCACTACTTCCGCATCACGCGCGACAACCGCATCCTGTGGGGCGGCTACGACATCGTCCATCACTACGGCGGCGGGGTCCGCTCCGAGTACGACCACCACCCCGCCACCTACCAGAAGCTCGCCGAGCACTTCTTCCGCTGCTTCCCGCAGCTCGAAGGGGTGCGCTTCACCCACAACTGGGGCGGTGCCATCGACACCTGCTCGCGCTTCTCGGCGTTCTTCGGCACCGCGCACGGCGGCCGGGTCGCCTACGCGCTCGGCTACACCGGGCTGGGCGTCGGCGCGAGCCGCTTCGGCGCGGACGTCATGCTCGACCTGCTCTCCGGCGAGCGCACCGAGCGCACCGAGCTGGAGATGGTCCGCAGCAAGCCGCTGCCGTTCCCGCCCGAGCCGGTGCGGTCGGTGGGGATCGGCATCACCCAGTGGTCGATGACCCGGGCCGACGAGAACGGCGGCCGTCGCAATCTCTGGCTCAAGGCCATGGACAAGGTCGGCATGGGCTTCGACAGCTGACCCGCCGCCGCGTGAGCGGGACGCGTTCCCGCGCCCGCTCGCGCCCGGCGCGCGGCGCGTCGGCCCCGTGCGCCCTTCCTCTCCCGTGCGCCCTGCATCACCCGTTCGGGAGGGAAAACCCGCGTAATGATCCGCCCCGGGCGGCCTCTCATCCGTGAACGCGAACAAGCGGACACGGAGTGGAGGGACCACACATGAGTGGCGACGCGGGGGCGCGGAACGCGGTGGAGTGGCTGGCTTCGGCGGCACCCGACCCCGAGACCTGCCGGTGGGAGTGGGAACGCAGCCCGCTGGGAGTGGCACTGCTGCCTGCGGGCCGGCTGTGGGACGTGCTCATCCTCCCCGGCGGCCTCGGCTACCCCACGCTGGACGTGCTGAGCCGACGCGCCGACCGGCCCGGCCCGGTGCTCGCCGACAGCCGCGTGGGGTTCTTCGTCCCACCGGGCACGGCCGCCGGCTGGGTCGCCACCGGCGTACGGGGCGCCGGGCGCGGTGCGTGGATCGTCGTTCCCCACCCGGGCCGGGCCGTGAGCGGGGTGCGCTGGATCGTGCCGCCCGACGGGTCGGGCACGCTCAACGACCCGGCGACGCTGGAGCTCGCGATGCACGAGGCCGTCGCCGGCCGCGGCGAACCGGGCCGGTGAGCAGCAGGGCCAGAGCCCACAAGAGCACCCCGGACAGACACCACGCGCCCACGACGTCCAGCGGCCAGTGGTAGCCGCGCCGGACCAGCCCGATGCCCACGCCGACGTTGAGCAGCACGCATCCGGTGATCGTCACCCTGCGTGCGCGCGACGACGGCGGCGGGCCGGTCCGGTGGAGCAGGAGCAGCACAGCGGCGCCATAGGCGACGGCCGCCGTGGCGGTGTGGCCGGAGGGGAAGAATCCGTCGTGCGCGCCGGCCGGCATCCCCGGCGGGCCGGGCCGGGCGATCGCGTTCTTGATGGGGACGACCAGGGCCGGCACGACCGCCATCGTGAGCGCCGCGGCGAGCGGGGGCAGCCACCGGCGGGGCGCCCGGGCCCGGAAGGCCGCCGCGATCATCGCGGCGGCCAGCACGGGCAGCGCGACGGCCGTGTTGCCGAGGTCGGCGAAGAACTCCGCGACGCCGCGCGGAATGCCCGAGCCGGCCATCGCGCGGCCCAGCCGCTCGTCGACGGCGCGCAAGGGACCGTGGGCGGCGATCTGCCAGGTGACCAGGGCGAAGAGCAGGGCGCACAGCGCCGGGAGAAGCACGGCGGGTGACATCACCGCCGACGGGCGCGAAGTCGGCGGCCCCGGAACAGGGGGGGTAGTTCCGAGGCCGCCGTGGGGACCGGTGGGCCGCGCGCCCCGGGGGGTATGGGGCGGGCGGTCTTCCGATCGGTGAGGATGTCCGGAGCCAGGGGCTCCAGTGGTGTGCGCGATGGCACGACCGGGTCGGCACTGGGGAAGCACCGGCTCGGCATCGCCCGCAGTCCCCTGCGGACGAGGTGTTTCACTCATCTGAAGAAACCGTACGGCAGGTAGGGCGGGCCGAACACCCGGATCACCCCTCCACCACCTGCCCCGCACAGGTTCTTCACTCCCCGTATCCATGACCCGTGGCCACGCCGGAATCCCCGGCGTGGCCACGGATGGCGATCACAGACGGCCGAACGCGGCCTCGATGATGTCCAGACCCTCGTTCAGCAGGTCCTCGCCGATGACCAGCGGCGGCAGGAAGCGCAGCACGTTGCCGTACGTACCGCAGGTGAGGACCAGCAGGCCCTCCGCGTGGCAGGCCTTCGCGAGCGCGCCCGCGGCCGCCGCGTTCGGGGTCTTGGTGCCCGGCTCCACCAGCTCGATCGCGATCATCGCACCGCGACCGCGGATGTCACCGATGATGGCGCCGTTGTCCAGCTTGTCCCGCATGTCGGCGAGGCGGCCCTTCATGACCTCCTCGATGCGCTTGGCCTTGGCGTTCAGGTCCAGCTCACGCATGGTCTCGATGGAGCCGAGCGCCGCGGCGCACGCCACCGGGTTACCGCCGTAGGTACCGCCGAGGCCACCCGCGTGGGCCGCGTCCATGATCTCCGCGCGGCCGGTGACGGCGGCGAGCGGCAGACCGCCCGCGATGCCCTTGGCGGTGGTGATCAGGTCCGGGACGATGCCCTCGTCCTCGCACGCGAACCACTGGCCGGTGCGGCAGAAGCCGGACTGGATCTCGTCCGCGACGAAGACGATGCCGTTGTCCTTGGCGAACTGCGCGATGGCGGGCAGGAAGCCCTTGGCCGGCTCGATGAAGCCGCCCTCGCCCAGGATCGGCTCGATGATGATCGCCGCGACGTTCTCCGCGCCGATCTGCTTGGTGATCTGGTCGATGGCCTGGGCGGACGCCTCGGCGCCACAGTTCTCCGGGCCGGTCGGCCAGCGGTAGCCGTACGCCACCGGCACCCGGTAGACCTCGGGCGCGAACGGGCCGAAGCCCTGCTTGTACGGCATGTTCTTGGCGGTGAGCGCCATCGTCAGGTTCGTCCGGCCGTGGTAGCCGTGGTCGAAGACGACGACGGCCTGGCGCTTGGTGTACGCACGGGCGATCTTCACCGCGTTCTCGACGGCCTCGGCGCCCGAGTTGAACAGCGCCGACTTCTTGGCGTGGTCGCCGGGGGACAGCTCGGCGAGCTGCTCACAGACCTCCACGTAGCCCTCGTACGGGGTCACCATGAAACAGGTGTGGGTGAAGTCGGCGAGCTGCGCGGACGCGCGGCGCACCACGGCCTCCGCGCTGGAACCCACCGAGGTCACGGCGATGCCGGAACCGAAGTCGATCAGCGAGTTGCCGTCCACGTCCTCGATGACACCGCCGCCCGCGCGCACGGTGAACACCGGCAGTACCGAACCCACGCCACCGGCGACCGTCTGAAGACGGCGGGCCTGCAGCTCCAGCGACTTCGGGCCGGGGATCGCGGTGACGACACGGCGCTCCTGGGGAAGGGACGGGCCTCCGGTCAGTTCGGTCATGAGGTGCGCTCCAGGGAGAGAAAGAGGCGGTGAAAGGGGGCTTTTACGTCGCAGGCTAGGGCGGGGGAGCGGGCCTCGGCATGTTCCGTTCGGGAGCAGTGCGCGCGTCGCCTTGTCCGTCACGGACATGGCGGCCCGGCGCCACCGCCCGCGCGCACCCTCCGAGTGATCATGCGCACGCTACGGGCGTGGCATCGCCGGGGACGCTGAACTCCCGGGCGGCGGCCACTAGATTGAGCGACGGCCCGCACCCGGAACGGCGGATGCGGGCACGGCGGCAGGACGGCTGGTCGGGGGCAAGGGGCAGCGATGGACACCGAGGACACATACGGCGAACCGGGCACCCGAGGCGACCGGCTGCCCCGCCCGGCGGACCCGCCGGTCAGGCCCCCCGCCATGCCTCCCGTACCGCCGGCGCCCCTCGCCGGTCCCCCCGCTCCTCCTTCTGCACCGCCGCGTCCCACAGCCCTGCCGGGCGGCGCCGTACCCGCTCCACCCGCCGGGCCGGTCCCCGCCGCCCCGCCGCCCGGGTCGGCCTTCCTCACCTGGCTGCGTACCCCGCGCCCGGCGGTGGCCCCCGGCATCTGGGCGTTCGGCCACCGGCCCCGGCCGCCGCACGAACCGGACCGGATCGCCGGGCGACCGCTGGTCAGCGGGGCGGTCATCTCCTTCCTCTGCGGCTGGCTGCTGTGGTCCCTGATGTGGAACGGCTACCTCGGCCCGTTCTGGATCTGGCCGCTGTACGCCCTCACCCCGGACGCCTGGCACAAGGGCATGGTCGCCGTCTGGACCGTGTACCTCTACTACGCCCTCGTCATCGGCGTCCTGCTCGTCGTCTTCGGCCGCCTCGGCCGCTGGGCACAGGTCTGGCGCCGCTACGCCACCCCGGCCCTGCGCCGTCTGTGGGACGACTCCGGCACCCCGCCACCCGCCGCCCCGGCCCCCCGCGAGGACCCCGCCGAATGGCCCAGGCTGCGCGCCGCCGGGGCGCACGACGCCGCCGACCGGCTGACGGCCGACGCCCGGCACGGGCTGATGAACGACGTCGACCACGCCCGCATCCAGCACGCGTGGGAGTCCACCCGGGCCCGGCCCGGCGGCCCCGCCTCCTTCACCGACACCGTGCTGCGCCACGGCGCCGCCGCGTGCGCCCACCCCTCCGGCTCCCGCGACCTGCCTGTACGCGCCGCGCCGCACGATCTGCTCACCCGGCAGGTCCGCATCGGCACCGCCGCTGACGACGACCGCAACCCCTACGACCACCGCGGCGCCGGCTGCGCGCTCGACCCCGGGCTGCTCGGCACCTCGCTCCTCGCCGTCGGCCCGCCCGGCTGCGGCAAGACCGCGCGCCTGGTGCGCCCCGTCCTGGAGTCGCTGTGCCTCCAGGCACTCGCCGGGCGGACCGCCGTCGTCGTGGTCGGCGCGGCGGGCGCCGGGCTCGCGCCGGACGAGTCCTTCGACATCGTGGTGAAGATCGGACGCCCCGACTCCGAGTACGACCTCGACCTGTACGGGGGCACCGACGACCCCGACGAAGCCGCCACGGTCCTCGCCGAGGGCCTCGTCGGCGACATCACCTCCGGCCTCCCCAGCGGGGACGCCCGGCGCGCCGCCACGGCACTCGCCCAGCTGCTGGGGCCCTACCGCGCCGCCCACGGCCGCTTCCCGTCCGTGCCCGAACTGCGGGAACTCCTCGACCGGTCCGCCGACGCCGGCACCGCGCTGCGCACCGCTCTGCGGGCCGCGGGCCTGGACGCCCATCTCCGCGAGCTCGACGCCCGCGAGCGGCAGGCGCAGCGCCCCGACGACCCCGGCGCGTTCCTCGCCGACCGGCTCGCCCTCCTCGACCGGCCCGCCTTCGCGCGCTTCTTCGACACCACCGACCCCGGCCGCACCTTCTCGCTGCGCAGCCTCGAACACCCGCTGCGGGTCCGTATCGACCTGCCCGAGCGCGGCCACGCCGAGGCGTCCCGGCTGCTGGCCCGGCTCGTCCTCGCGCAGTTCACGGAGTCCGCCGTCGGCCGCGCCGACCGCTCGCTGTTCACCTGTCTGGTCCTGGACGACGCCACCCACACCATCACCGCCGAGGCCGTCCGCGGACTGCAGCGGCTGCGCTCCGCCAACGCCGGGGCCGTGCTCACCCTCCGTACGCTCGACGACGTGCCCGAGGCGCTGCGCAGCGCCCTGCTCGGCTCGGTCGGCTGCCGGATGGCCTTCTCCGGTGTCACCACCTGGGACGGCGCGCGGTTCGCCGAGGTCTGGGGCAAGGAGTGGGTCGAGACCCGGGACATCACCGACCGGCAGGTCATCGCCCATGAGCCGCTGACCCGCGCCAGCCACGTCGTACGGCGGGTGATCACCGGCCGGGCGGTCACCGCCCAGTCGGTCACCGTCCGCAAGGTGGAGCGGGAGCGCTGGTCCGCCTCGGAGCTGGCGCACGCGGTGCCCGCCGGGCACGCGGTGCTGTCCGTGACGTCCGTGCAGGGAGGGAGCGCGCCGCCGGTCCTGGTCGACCTCAGGACGTGAGCGTTGGCCGGGCAATGCGCCACTGAGGCAGAATCGGTCACAGCCGTTCATACGGGACGGCACAGTCATCGCGACGCCCCTTTCGAAGGTGCCATGCCTCCCACGCTCGCCTCACTCGTCCACCACTCCGCGCTCAAGCTCGCCGTGCTCGCGGGGGAGGACCGGCTGGACACCCCCGTCCGCTGGGCGCACGTCAGCGAGCTGGTCGATCCGGTGCCGTGGATGGACGGCGGCGAACTGCTGCTGATCACCGCGATGAAGATCGACGCCGAGGACCCGGAGGCGATGCGCGGGTACGTGCGACGGCTCGTCCGCGCGGGTGTCGTGGGGCTCGGTTTCGCCGTCGGCGTCAACTACGAGCAGGTGCCGAGTGCGCTGATCGAGGCGGCCCGGGCGGAGGGGCTGCCCCTGCTGGAGGTGCCCCGCCGCACCCCCTTCCTCGCCATCACCAAGGCCGTCTCCGCCGCCATCGCCGCCGACCAGTACCGGGCGGTGACCGCCGGTTTCGAGGCCCAGCGCGAGCTGACCCGGGCCGCGCTCGGCGCGGACGGGCCCGCCGCGCTCCTGGCCAGGCTCGCCGCGCACCTCGGCGGCTGGGCCGCGCTCTACGACGCCTCGGGCGCGGTCGTGGCCGCCGCCCCCGACTGGGCCGAGCGCCGCGCCGCCCGGCTCAGCGCCGACGTCGAGCGGCTGCGGGAGCGGCCCGCGCCCGCCAGCGCCGTCGTCGGTGCGGACCCCGACGACGAGGGAGCCGACCGCGTCGAGCTCCAGTCCCTCGGCACGGGACGCCGCACCCGCGCCGTCCTCGCCGTCGGCACCGACGCGCCGCTGGGCACCGCCGATCGCTACGCCGTGCACTCCGCGATCGCGCTCCTCACCCTCACCACCGAGCGCTCCCGTGCCCTGCGGGACGCGGAACAGCGGCTGGGCGCGGCGGTGCTGCGCATGCTGCTGGCGGGCGAGCCGGACCACGCGCGGACCGTCGCCGGGGAGCTGTACGGCGGGCTGCTCGACGCGCCCTTCCGGGTGCTGGTCGCGGAAGCGGCCACCGCGCCCGGCGAGGCGGAGGCGGCGGAGCCGCGCGACGCCGGCACCGGGCCGCACGACCCGCTCGGCGCGCTCGCGGACGCGCTGGAGACCGCCGCGAGCCGGGTGGCCGAGCCGGTGCTCGTCGTCCCCGACGGCGGCCGGCTGATCGTCCTCGCACCGGACGGCGGCGCGGCCGTCGCCGCCTGCGCCGAGCACGCCCGCGCGATCGAGGCCCGCCGCAGCGCCGCGAAGAGCCGTACGACCGCGGCCCGCACCCCGCGCGACCGCACCGCCGCCGCGCCCGACGACGGCAGTGCCGATGTGGTGCTCGGCCTCTCCGCCCCGAACGTCGCCGTCGCCGCCGCGACCGCCTGCCACCAGGCCGAGCAGGCCCTGTCCGTGGCCCGCCGCCGCGGCCGGGTCCTCGTCGAGCACGAGGAGGTCGCCGCCGGTTCCGTCCTGCCGCTCCTCGCCGACGAGGCGGTACGGGCCTTCGCCGACGGCATGCTCCGGGCCCTGCGCGACCACGACGCCACGGGCCGCGGCGACCTCGTCGCCTCGCTCCGCGCCTGGCTCTCCCGCCACGGCCAATGGGACGCGGCCGCCGCCGACCTGGGCGTCCACCGCCACACCCTCCGCTACCGCATGCGCCGCGTCGAGGAAATCCTCGGCCGCTCCCTGGACGACCCGGACGTCCGCATGGAGCTGTGGCTGGCCCTGAAGGCGACGTCGAAGTAACGCGGCGGCGGTAGGCGCCGCGGTGGCGGGAGACAACAGCCCGCTCGTACCGGGCCGCCGCGCGAACGGGCCGCCGCCCGGGGTCCCTCAGCCCGCCGCCGTGCTGGCGCAGCCGCACCGTGCCGCCGAGCCCTCGCGGGACGCGCCGTTGCGCCGACGGGACAACGGCCCCGGCCGTACCGCGCCGCACCCCTCGCCAGGCGGGCAGCCGCCTTCGGCGGGACACGCGCCGCAGAGTCCGTGCGGAACGGACCAGCCGCCCGGGTCGCCCAGCCCGCCGCCGCTGCGCCCCCGCGGCAACCCGCCCGCGCCGGCGCAGCCGAACCCGCACCCCGCGCGGGACACGCAGCCGCGCCACCACACCGGCGGAGCCGGAAAACACCCCTTAACCCTCCATCGCGGCGCGCGAGCGCGCCCGTGTGCGCCATCTCGGACAATCGGCCCCCGGCCGACCCGCACCTACGGTGGGGGAGCTAATCATCCGCACCACCTGGAAGGGCCGGGATTGTGACTGCTCCCCACGCGTTCTGGCTGGCCGGCCGCGAGGCCACCGGCGAGGACACCTTCGACGTCACGAACTCCTGGGACGGCCGTCTCGTCGGCACCGTGAGCGTCCCCACCGAGGAGCAGGTCGAGGAGGCCGTGGCCGCCGCGCACGCCGTGCGCGACGAGTTCGCGGCGACCCCGGCGCACGTCCGGGCCGCGGCCCTCGACCACGTGTCGAAGCGGCTGACCGAGCGCACCGAGGAGATCGCGCAGATCGTCTCCGCCGAGAACGGCAAGCCCATCAAGTGGGCTCGCGGCGAGGTCGGCCGTGCCGTCTCGGTGTTCCGCTTCGCGGCCGAGGAGGCCCGTCGTTACAACGCCGGTGACGCCCAGCGGCTGGACACCGACGCCGGTGGCGTCGGCCGCCTCGCGCTGACGCGCCGGGTCCCGCGCGGCACCGTGCTGGGCATCGCGCCGTTCAACTTCCCGCTCAACCTGAGCGCGCACAAGGTCGCCCCGGCCATCGCGGTCGGCGCCCCGATCATCCTCAAGCCCGCCCCGGCGACCCCGATCTCCTCGCTGATCCTCGGCGAGCTGCTGGCCGAGACGGACCTGCCGGCCGGTTCGTGGAGCGTGCTGCCGGTGCCCAACGACCGGATGCCCGCCCTCGTCAAGGACGAGCGGCTGCCGGTCATCTCCTTCACCGGCTCCGGCCCGGTGGGCTGGTCGATCCTGGACTCCGTGCCGCGCAAGCACGTCACCCTGGAGCTCGGCGGCAACGGCGCGGCCGTCGTCCTCGCCGACTGGTCCTCCGAGGCCGACCTGGACTGGGCGGCGCAGCGCATCGCCACCTTCTCCAACTACCAGGGCGGCCAGTCCTGCATCTCCGTGCAGCGCGTCATCGCCGACGCCTCGCTGTACGAGCGGCTCCTGCCGAAGGTCGTCGCGGCCGTCGAGGCGCAGGTGACCGGCGACCCGTCCGACCCGGCCACCGAGGTCGGCCCGCTGGTCAGCGAGGACGCCGCCAAGCGCGTCGAGTCGTGGGTCGACGAGGCCGTCGCGGCCGGCGCCAAGCTGCTCGCGGGCGGCAAGCGCGAGGGCGCCACCTACGCCCCGACCGTGCTCGCCGACGTCCCCGCCGACGTGACGATCGCGTGCGAGGAGGTCTTCGGACCGGTCCTCACGATCACCAAGGTGGACGACGAGGCCGCTGCCTTCGCCGCCGTCAACGACTCCCCGTACGGCCTCCAGGCGGGCGTGTTCACGCACGACCTGCAGACCGCCTTCCGCGCGCACCGCGCGCTGGAGGTCGGCGGCGTGGTCGTCGGCGACGTGCCGTCCTACCGCGCCGACCAGATGCCGTACGGCGGTGCCAAGCAGTCCGGCGTGGGCCGCGAGGGCGTGCGCTACGCGATGGACGACTACACCTACGAGCGGGTGCTGGTCATGACGGGCCTGGACCTGTAAGTCCACGATCCGCCAGGCGGACGGCCGGGGCGCACCGCTGGTGCGCCCCGGCCGTCCGCCGTTCTCCCCGCGCCGGGCCCCGGAGCCCGTGGCCCGATCCTTGCGCACAGTGGCAGCGCGGCCAGTCGCCGGAGGCGGTCCGCTCCGGCAGCCTGGAGGCATCGAACGGCACCACCGCAAGGAGAAACCGCAATGTCCGACACCACCGCCACCACCCCTGGTACCGCTCGCCCCATGCGCGCCATCCGGCAGGAGAAGGCGGGCGGCCCCGAGGTGCTGGAGCTGGTCGAGACCGCCCGCCCCGAGCCGGGGCTCGGCGAGGTCCTGGTGCGGGTGCACGCCGCCGGGGTCAACCCCGTCGACTGGAAGACCCGGACGCGCGGCCGCTTCTACTCGGGCCACACCCCGCCCTTCACCCTCGGCTTCGACGTGTCCGGCGTGGTCGAGCAGGTCGGCGAGGGCGTGACCGTCCACGCCGTCGGCGACGAGGTGTACGGCATGCCCCGCTTCCCGGCCCCCGCCGGCGCCTACGCCGAGTATCTGACCGCCCCCGCCCGCCACCTGGCGCCCAAGCCGCACGGCATCGAGCACGTACGGGCAGCCGCGCTGCCGCTGGCCGCGCTCACCGCCTGGCAGTGCCTCGTCGACACCGCCGACGTACGGGAGGGACAGCGCGTCCTGATCCACGCGGCGGCGGGCGGCGTCGGCCATCTGGCCGTCCAGATCGCCAAGGCCCGCGGCGCGTACGTCATCGGCACGGCGAGCGCCGCCAAGCACGAGTTCCTGCGCGGCCTCGGCGCCGACGAACTGATCGACTATCACGAGCAGGACTTCGCCGAGGCCGTCGGGGACGTCGACGTCGTCCTGGAGTCCGTCGGCGGCGACTACCCGGCCCGCTCGCTGCGCACCCTGCGTCCCGGGGGCACCCTCGTGTCGATCCTCCCGCTGGAGGAGTCGGTGTACGCCGAGGCCGGTGCCCGCGGGGTCCGTGCCACCCGGCTGGTGGTGGAGCCGGACCAGGCGGGCCTGCGCGGCATCACCGAACTCGTCGAGTCCGGACGGCTGCGGTGCGAGATCGCCGCCGTGCTGCCCCTGGAGGACGCCGCCAAGGCCCACGAACTGGGCGAGACGGGCCGTACCTCCGGGAAGATCGTGCTCACCGTCCACATCTGACGGATGACCGAAGAGCCGGGGCCTCCGCCGAGGCGGTGCGCTCCGGCCCTCGGCCGGAGCGCACCGCGTTCCCCCGTGCACCGGCGTCTTCCTCGACGCTCCCCCGTGCCGGCGGCACCGACCCTACGGAGAGCGCCGCGCCCAAGTCGTCCCGTGGCGGGTGGAATCCACCGTCAACCCCCGCGGTACCCCGGCCCTCCGTCTCCACCCCACGCGGTAGGTGGCAGTGCCTCCGCCCGAGCGATGCGCGGCCCGCGACGCGCCGCTACGCTGCGGCGATGTTGACGCCTCAAGCGCTGGAGCGGCGGATCGCCGGCTGGCCGCGAGCGGCGCTGGACGTGCCGCTCGCCGTCGGATTCACCGTGGTCGCCCTGCTGTTGGGGCAGGAGCGGCCCCCCGTGGGGTGGCGCGCCCTGGACACGGGCGGTCTCGTCCTGACCGTCGTGACCAACATGCTGCTGGCGGGCCGAAGACGCATGCCGGTCACCGTCTTCACCACGATCTGCGCGCTGTCCCTCGTCCATGTCGCCGCCGGCTACTGGCCCGTCATCCAGACGGCCGCCGCGATGCTCGCGCTCTACACCGTCGCCGCCGCCCGCCCGCCGCGCACCACCGGACTGTGCGCGGGCGGGCTCGTCGCGCTGTGGGTGGTCTCCGGGCTGTCGAACCCCCACAGCGACATGGGGACCGTCGCCGCCCAGAGCGTCGTCACCCCCGCCGCCCTGTGGTGGTTCGGCAACGCCGCCCGCCGACTGGCCCGGCGCAACGCGCAATTGTCCGCCGTCACCGAGCAGCTCCGCCGCGAACGGGACGGCAACGCCCGGCGCGCCGTCGCCGAGGAACGCGTCCGCATCGCCCGGGAGCTGCACGACGTGGTCGCGCACCACATGTCCGTCATCTCCGTGCAGGCGGGCCTCGCGCACTACGTGTTCACGACCGACCCCGACACCGCCCGGCAGGCCCTCGGCACCATATCGGGCACCAGCGGCGAGGCCCTGGAGGAACTGCGCCGCCTGCTCGCCGTGCTCCGCGTCGGCCCGGAAGGGGCGGGCGAGACCGGCGGGGACGGCGCCTACCAGCCCGCTCCCGGCCTGGACCGGCTGGAGGAGACGGCCGAGCGGGTACGGGCCGCCGGGGTGCCGGTCACGCTGGAGATCGTGGGGGAGCGCCCACACCTGCCCCCGGGGCCCGACCTGTGCGCCTACCGCGTCGTCCAGGAAGCGCTCACCAACGTCATCAAGCACGCCCGCCCCGCCGCGGCCACCGTCCGCGTCGAATTCCGGCCCCACCAGCTGACCGTGCGGGTCACCGACGACGGGGGAGGGCGGGTTCCGGCCAACCCCGGCCCGTCGGACGGACACGGGTTGATCGGCATGCGCGAGCGCGCCAGGATCTACGGGGGAACCCTGGCCGCCGGACCGTGCGACCACGGCGGGTTCGAGGTCCGGCTGACTCTTCCCCTGCAGCCGGCCGCCGGGTCCCCCTCAGCGGCCGGAGCCGCACGGGAGAGGGACGGACCGGGGCATGACGGCAAGCGCTGACGGGGCGGCGGACATCCGCGTTCTCGTCGTGGACGACCAGATCCTCATCCGGGCCGGCGTCGCGGCCCTGCTGCGCGCCGCCCCCGGCACGACGGTCGTCGCCGAGGCGTCCGACGGCGAGGAAGCCGTCGCGGCCGCCGCCGAGCACCGGCCCGACGTGATCCTCATGGACATCCGGATGCCCGGTCTCAGCGGCATAGCCGCCACCGAGCGGATCCTGGCCGCCGCCGAGCGGGACGGCGTGCCCGCCCCGCGCGTCCTCGTCCTGACCACCTTCGACCTCGACGAGTACGTCTACGAGGCACTGCGTGCCGGGGCCGCCGGCTTCCTGCTCAAGGACGCCGGACCGCACCGGCTGCTGGCCGCCGTCGCCGCCGTCGCGGGCGGCGACACCCTCTTCGCCCCGTCCGTCACCCGCCGCCTCGTCGAGGCCTTCGCCCATCGGCTCCCCACCCCCGCCCCGCCGCCGCCCGAGACGCTCGAGGTCCTCACCGGCCGGGAGCTGGAGGTGCTGCGCCTGACCGCGCGCGGTCTGTCGAACGCGGAGATCGCCGCCGAGCTGGTCATCAGCGAGGCCACCGTCAAGACCCATCTGAACCGGGCCATGGGCAAGCTGGGCCTGTGCAGCCGCGCCCAGGCCGTCGTGGTCGCCTACGAGAGCGGACTCGTCACCCCCGGCGCGGGACGCTGACCCGCACGCCCTTCACGCGCGCTGTTCACCCGCTCGTACGGTCGAAGGGGTACGCCGCAGGCCGGATCATTGCGCGCGGTCTGGTAGAGCCCGTGGGGATCGGGTAGGTACATACGGACGAGTAGCACCGGTCGGTAGTCGACCGGGACAACCGCCCCGACGTAAGCGGCGAGGTGCCTGATGTCCGCACCATCCGTACGACCGGTCTCCGAGCGAGAAGCCCGCCAGGTCGCCGAAGCGGCCCGCGAACAGGACTGGAAGAAGCCCAGCTTCGCCAAGGAGCTCTTCCTCGGCCGGTTCCGGCTCGATCTGATCCACCCCCATCCCTCCCCCGCGGTGGAGGACGTCCGGCGCGGCGAGGAGTTCCTGTCCAAGCTGCGCGACTTCTGCGAGACCCGGATCGACAGCGCCCGCATCGAGCGCGAGGCACAGATCCCGGACGAGACGATCGAGGGCCTGAAGGAACTCGGCGCGCTCGGCATGAAGATCGACACCAAATACGGCGGCCTCGGCCTGACCCAGGTCTACTACAACAAGGCCCTCGCCCTCGTCGGCTCCGCCAGCCCGGCCATCGGCGCGCTGCTCTCCGCCCACCAGTCCATCGGCGTGCCCCAGCCGCTCAAGCTCTTCGGCACCCAGGAGCAGCGGGACACCTTCCTGCCGCGCTGCGCGCGCACCGACATCTCGGCGTTCCTGCTCACCGAGCCGGACGTGGGCTCCGACCCGGCCCGGCTGGCCACCCTCGCCGTGCCCGACGGCGACGACTACATCCTCGACGGCGTGAAGCTGTGGACCACCAACGGCGTCGTCGCTGACCTGCTCGTCGTCATGGCCCGGGTGCCCAGGAGCGAGGGCCACAAGGGCGGCATCACCGCCTTCGTCGTCGAGGCGGCCTCCGAGGGCGTCACCGTCGAGAACCGCAACGCCTTCATGGGCCTGCGCGGCCTGGAGAACGGCGTCACCCGCTTCCACCAGGTCCGGGTCCCCGCCGCCCATCGCATCGGCCCCGAGGGCGCCGGCCTGAAGATCGCCCTCACCACCCTCAACACCGGCCGCCTCTCGCTGCCCGCCATGTGCGTCGGCGCCGGCAAGTGGTGCCTGAAGATCGCCCGGGAGTGGTCCACCGTCCGTGAGCAGTGGGGCAAACCCATCGCCCGGCACGAGGCCGTCGGCTCGAAGATCGCCTTCATCGCCGCCACCACCTTCGCCCTCGAGGCCGTCGTCGACCTCTCCTCCCAGATGGCCGACGAGGACCGCAACGACATCCGCATCGAAGCGGCCCTCGCCAAGCTCTACGGCTCCGAGATGGGCTGGCTGATGGCGGACGAGCTGGTGCAGATCCGCGGCGGCCGCGGCTTCGAGACCGCGGCCTCCCTCGCCGCCCGCGGCGAGCGGGCCGTCCCCACCGAGCAGATCCTGCGCGACCTGCGCATCAACCGCATCTTCGAGGGCTCCAGCGAGATCATGCACCTGCTGATCGCCCGCGAGGCGGTCGACGCCCACCTCTCGGTGGCCGGCGACCTCATCGACCCGGAGAAGACCCTCGGCGAGAAGGCCAAGGCCGGTGCCCGGGCCGGCGGCTTCTACGCCCGCTGGCTGCCCAAGCTCGTCACCGGCCCCGGACAGCTGCCGCGCACCTACACCGAATTCCACCCGCCCGGCCACCGGGACCTCTCCGGCCATCTGCGCTTCGCCGAGCGCTCCTCGCGCCGGCTCGCCCGCTCCACCTTCTACGCCATGTCCCGCTGGCAGGGCCGGCTGGAGACCAAGCAGGGCTTCCTCGGCCGGATCGTCGACATCGGCGCCGAGCTCTTCGCCATCAGCGCCGCCTGCGTCCGGGCCGAGGCCCTGCGTGCCGAGGGCGACCACGGCACCGAGGCCTATCAGCTCGCCGACGCCTTCTGCCGCCAGTCCCGGATCCGGGTCGAGGAGCTGTTCGGCCGGCTGTGGACCAATACCGACGAGCTCGACCGCAAGGTCGTCTCCAGTGTGATGTCCGGTGCCTACGAGTGGCTGGAGCGCGGCGTCGTCGACCCCAGCGGCGAAGGCCCCTGGATCGCCGACGCCACCCCCGGCCCCTCCAAGGCGAAGAACGTCCACCGGCCCGTCCACTGAGCGGCCGCGACACCCGGATGCTCCGGTCACGGAAGGCGGGCGGGGGGCTCCCGGTCCGTCTTCCGGCCGGAAGAGGCAACAATGGAGCCCATGACGGACTCCCTCGCTGACCCGCATCTGCGCTACGCCGCGCCCCCCGCCTCCGGCGGACCGCGCGAGATCGTGATCCTCGGCTCGACCGGCTCGATCGGTACCCAGGCCATCGACCTCGTGCTCCGCAACCCCGACCGGTTCGTGGTGACGGCCCTGTCGGCCGCCGGCGGCCGGGTGGCGCTGCTGGCGGAGCAGGCCCGGCGGCTGCGGGTGCGGCGGGTCGCCGTCGCGCAGGCGGACAAGGTGCCGGCGCTGCGCGAGGCGCTCGCCGCGCAGTACGGCGGCGAGCCGCTGCCCGAGATCCTGGCCGGTCCCGACGCGGCCACCGAGCTGGCGCGCGGCGAGTGCCACACCGTCCTCAACGGCATCACCGGCTCGATCGGCCTGGCGCCCACCCTCGCCGCCCTGCAGGCCGGCCGGACCCTGGCGCTGGCCAACAAGGAGTCGCTGATCGTCGGCGGCCCGCTGGTCAAGGCGGTCGCCAAGCCGGGACAGATCATCCCGGTCGACTCCGAGCACGCCGCGCTCTTCCAGGCACTGCTGGGCGGCACCCGCGCCGAGGTCCGCAAGCTCGTCGTCACCGCCTCGGGCGGGCCCTTCCGCGGCCGGACGAAGGCGGAGCTCGCCGCCGTCACCCCCCAGGACGCCCTCGCGCACCCCACCTGGTCCATGGGCCCGGTCATCACGATCAACTCCGCGACCCTGGTCAACAAGGGGCTGGAGGTCATCGAGGCGCATCTGCTCTACGACATCCCCTTCGACCGCATCGAGGTCGTCGTCCACCCGCAGTCCTACGTCCACTCGATGGTGGAGTTCACCGACGGCTCGACTCTCGCGCAGGCCACCCCGCCGGACATGCGCGGACCGATCGCCATCGGCCTCGGCTGGCCCGAGCGGGTCCCGGACGCGGCCCCGGCCTTCGACTGGTCCAAGGCGTCCACCTGGGAGTTCTTCCCGCTCGACGAGGAGGCCTTCCCCTCGGTCGCCCTCGCCCGGCACGTCGGCGGCCTCGGCGGCACGGCCCCCGCGGTCTTCAACGCGGCGAACGAGGAGTGCGTCGACGCGTTCCTCGCCGGCCGACTGCCGTTCAATGGCATCGTGGACACCGTCGCGGAGGTGGTCGCGGAGCACGGCACGCCCGCCGCGGGAACCCACCTCACGGTCCCGGACGTCCTGCAAGCGGAGACCTGGGCACGCGCCCGGGCCCGTGAACTGGCAGGTCGTACGGCATCGGCGGCCCGCACGGCTCAAGCGACCTCGGAGGCCCCCGTATGACGACACTGATGACGATCCTGGGGATAGTCGTCTTCGTGGTGGGCTTGCTCTTCTCCATCGCCTGGCACGAGCTGGGACATCTCTCGACCGCGAAGATGTTCGGCATCCGGGTGCCGCAGTACATGGTCGGCTTCGGCCCGACGATCTTCTCGCGGAAGAAGGGCGACACCGAGTACGGCATCAAGGCCATTCCGCTCGGTGGCTACATCCGCATGATCGGCATGTTCCCGCCCGGCGCGGACGGCAAGGTCACCGCCCGCTCCACCTCCCCGTGGCGCGGCATGATCGAGGACGCCCGCTCGGCGGCCTTCGAGGAACTGCGGCCCGGCGACGAATCCCGGCTCTTCTACACGCGCAAGCCGTGGAAGCGCGTGATCGTGATGTTCGCGGGCCCGTTCATGAACCTGGTCCTCGCGGTGGTGATCTTCCTCGGTGTGATGATGTCGTTCGGCATCAACACCCAGACCACGACCGTCTCCACCGTCTCGGACTGTGTCGTCTCGGCCAACGCCAAGACCGACAAGTGCCCCACCGGCGCCAAGGACTCCCCGGCCAAGGCGGCCGGTCTGCAGCCCCGCGACAAGATCGTGGCCTTCAACGGCCACCAGGTCGGCGACTGGGCCACCCTCCAGAAGGACATCCGCAAGACCACCGGCCCGGCCACGATCACCGTCGAGCGGGACGGGCAGCGCAGGACGCTGACCGCGGACCTGATCTCCAACGAGGTGCAGAAGTACGACGCCAAGGGCACGCCCGTCAAGGGCGAGACCGTGACGGCCGGCTTCCTCGGCTTCACACCCGCCACCGGCGTCGTCCCGCAGACCTTCGGCCAGTCCGTCGACCGTATGGGCGACATGATCCAGTCCGGTGTCGAGTCACTGATCGCCCTGCCCGGCAAGGTCCCCGACCTGTGGAACGCGGCCTTCGACGACGGTGAGCGCAAGCCCGACTCCCCGATGGGCGTCGTCGGCGCCGCCCGGGTCGGCGGGGAGGTCTTCAACCTCGACATCCCGCCGTCGCAGCAGGTCGCGACCATGCTCTTCCTGGTCGCGGGCTTCAATCTCTCTCTGTTCCTGTTCAACATGCTGCCGCTGCTGCCGCTGGACGGCGGACACATCGCCGGCGCGCTGTGGGAGTCCGTCCGACGGGCCTTCGCCAAGGTCTTCCGACGGCCCGACCCCGGCCCGTTCGACGTGGCGAAGCTGATGCCGGTGGCCTATGTGGTGGCCGGAATCTTCATCTGCTTCACCCTCCTCGTCCTGATCGCGGACGTCGTGAACCCCGTGCGCCTGACGTAGGGCCTTGCCGGCCGGTCCTGATCGGCGGCTCACCCGCCGTTTCGTCCTCAATCGCCGGACGGGCTGGCATCAGCCCGTCCGGCGATCGAGGACACAGCACAGCAGCGGAGGTGCACCCGTACGCGAAAAAATCAGGCACCTGCCCATTTGTGACGGCCGGACGCGCTTTGTGTCCGGCCGTCCTTCTTTGCGCGGTCTTCGCGGCGGGATGTGCTTCGAGGTGACCCGGTGCCGTAATCTCGAATCCTGGAGCCCGCCGATCTCGGGACCTTGATTCACACCTTGGGGTTGCACGCCACATGACTGCGATTTCGCTCGGAATGCCGTCCGTCCCGACCAAGCTCGCCGACCGCCGGGTCAGCCGCAAGATCCAGGTCGGATCGGTGGCTGTCGGCGGCGACGCGCCGGTGTCGGTCCAGTCGATGACGACGACGCGGACCTCGGACATCGGTGCGACCCTTCAGCAGATCGCGGAGCTGACGGCCTCGGGTTGTCAGATCGTGCGGGTGGCCTGCCCGACGCAGGACGACGCCGACGCCCTCCCGATCATCGCGAAGAAGTCGCAGATCCCCGTGATCGCCGACATCCACTTCCAGCCGAAGTACGTGTTCGCGGCGATCGACGCGGGCTGTGCGGCGGTCCGGGTGAACCCGGGCAACATCAAGCAGTTCGACGACAAGGTCAAGGAGATCGCGAAGGCGGCCTCCGCGACGGGCACCCCGATCCGCATCGGTGTGAACGCCGGGTCGCTGGACGCGCGGCTGCTGCAGAAGTACGGCAAGGCCACCCCCGAGGCCCTGGTCGAGTCCGCCCTCTGGGAGGCCTCGCTGTTCGAGGAGCACGGCTTCCGCGACATCAAGATCTCGGTCAAGCACAACGACCCGGTCGTGATGGTCAACGCCTACCGGCAGCTCGCCGCCCAGTGCGACTACCCCCTCCACCTGGGTGTGACCGAGGCCGGCCCCGCGTTCCAGGGCACGATCAAGTCCGCGGTCGCCTTCGGCGCGCTGCTCTCCGAGGGCATCGGTGACACCATCCGGGTCTCGCTGTCGGCGCCGCCGGCGGAGGAGATCAAGGTCGGTATCCAGATCCTCGAATCCCTCAACCTGCGCCAGCGGCGGCTGGAGATCGTCTCCTGCCCGTCCTGCGGCCGCGCCCAGGTCGATGTGTACAAGCTCGCGGAGGAGGTCACCGCGGGCCTGGAGGGCATGGAGGTGCCGCTGCGCGTCGCGGTCATGGGCTGCGTCGTCAACGGCCCCGGCGAGGCCCGTGAGGCCGACCTCGGCGTCGCCTCCGGCAACGGCAAGGGACAGATCTTCGTGAAGGGCGAGGTCATCAAGACCGTCCCGGAGTCGAAGATCGTGGAGACCCTCATCGAGGAAGCCCTGAAGCTCGCCGAGCAGATGGAGAAGGACGGCATCGCCTCCGGCGAGCCCCAGGTCAGCGTCGGCTGACACCCTCGCACCCGTCGCACGCCCCCTCGATCCACGACGTGCCCCGCCCCCGCGGCGGGGCACGGTCGGCACCCCCTCCGGTCAGGGGAGGTGTACGAAGGGGACGGAGAGGTACAGTGCCAAGACCTGTTCCCATGGCCTCCGGCCCGCGACGGTGAGGCAATCCGACACGTGTTGACGACGACCACCACCAAGGTCCTGGAGCCCGGCGACCTCGACGCGGCCCTCGCCGTCCTCGACCGCGAGCCCGTCGCCAACGCCTTCGTCGCCGCGCGGGTGCACGCCGCCGGTCTCGACCCCTGGCGGCTCGGCGGCGAGATGTGGGGCTGGTACGCGGGCGGCCGCCTCGAAGCCCTCTGCTACGCCGGCGCCAACCTCGTCCCCATCTGCGCCGGACCCGAGGCCGTGCGCGCCTTCGCCGACCGCGCCCGCCGCTCCGGCCGCCGCTGCTCCTCCATCGTCGGCCCCGCCGAGGCGACCACCGAGCTGTGGTCCCTCCTCGAACCCCACTGGGGCCCGGCCCGTGAGGTCCGCGCCCACCAGCCCCTGATGGTCACCCGCGCCATGCCCGCGGACATCGCGCCCGACCCGCTCGTCCGCCGCATCCGCAAGGACGAGCTGGACGTGGTCATGCCCGCGTGCGTGGCGATGTTCACCGAGGAGGTCGGCGTCTCCCCGCTCGCCGGGGACGGCGGGCTGCTGTACCAGGCCCGCGTCGCCGAGCTCGTCGGAGCCGGCCGCTCCTTCGCCCGCATCGAGGACGGCCGCGTCGTCTTCAAGGCGGAGATCGGCGCGGCGACGGCCCTCGCCTGCCAGATCCAGGGCGTCTGGGTCGCCCCCGAGTACCGGGGCCGCGGCTTGTCCGAGACCGGCATGGCCGCCGTGCTCGGCTATGCGCTGCGCGAGGTCTCACCCGTCGTCAGCCTTTACGTCAACGACTACAACACCGCAGCACGCGCGGCGTACCGACGGGTGGGCTTCGAGGAAGTCGGCGCGTTCACGAGCGTGCTGTTCTGACTTGTCGCGGGCCACCGCACAAGCGGCTGCCGCCCAGGTAGCCTCCGGGCATGGATGACATCGTGGTCGGACCGCTCGACCTCGCCGCGCGGGTCGACGACGCGCTCGCCGTGCAGGCGCTCGCCTTCGGGCTCACCGACGACGAGGTCGGCGTACGGCGCCACATCGTGCTCCGCCACCTCGGCTGCCGCGGCGCGCGCGCCCTGGGGGCGACCACGGACAGCGGTCGGCTGGTCGGCTTCGTCTACGGCATGCCGAACGACCGCGCCCACTGGTGGTCCACGGTCGTCGAGCCGTATCTGCGCGCCACCGGGTCCGAGGGCTGGCTGGACGACGCCTTTGTGATCACCGAGCTGCACGTCCACCCCGCCTACCAGAACCGGCGGATCGGCCGGTCGCTGATCACCACGATCACCGCGAGCGCCCGGGAGCCGCGCAGCATCCTCTCCGCGATCGACACGGAAAGCCCGGCGCGGGCCCTCTACCGCAAGCTCGGCTACCACGACCTGGCCCGCCCGGTGCACTTCCCGAGTGCGCCGAGGCCGTATGCGGTGATGGGGGCGCCGCTGCCGCTGCTGGGGTGACCGGGGCGGCCGGGGGGCCGGGGGTTGTCCCCGGGGGATGCAGCCCGAGTGCGCCGAGGCCGTATGCGGTGATGGGCGCGCCGCTGCCGCTGCTGGGGTGACGGAAGTCGTTTCCTGACCGTTGTCCCCTGCCGCTAATCTCCTCGCATTCCCACTACGCAGCAGGAGACCACGATGGCCCACGTCCAGCGCATGTCCACGACGATGATCAAGACACTGCGCGACGACCCGGCCGACGCCGAGACCGCCAGCCACAAGCTGCTGGTCCGCGCCGGGTACGTCCGCCGTACGTCCGCGGGCGTCTGGACCTGGCTGCCGCTCGGCAAGAAGGTGCTGGACAACGTCTCGCGCGTGGTGCGCGAGGAGATGGACGCCATCGGCGGCCAGGAGGTCCTGCTGCCCGCGCTGCTGCCCAAGGAGCCCTATGAGGCGAGCGGGCGCTGGGAGGAGTACGGCGATCTCCTCTTCCGGCTGAAGGACCGCAAGGGCGCCGACTATCTGCTCGGGCCCACGCACGAGGAGATCTTCACCCTCACGGTCAAGGACCAGTGCACGTCCTACAAGGACCTGCCGGTGATCCTCTACCAGATCCAGACGAAGTACCGCGACGAGGCGCGTCCCCGTTCGGGCGTGCTGCGCGGACGCGAGTTCCAGATGAAGGACTCGTACTCCTTCGACACCACGGACGAGGGCCTCGCCGAGTCCTACCGGCTGCACCGCGAGGCGTACACGCGGATCTTCGAGCGGCTCGGTCTCGACTACCGCGTCGTCTCCGCCGTCTCGGGGGCGATGGGCGGCTCGGCGTCGGAGGAGTTCCTGGCCCCGGCCGGGGCCGGCGAGGACACCTTCGTCGACTGCCCGGCCTGTGACTACGCCGCCAACACCGAGGCGGTCACCGCGGTCGTGGCGCCCGTCGACCCGGCCGGCCATGGCCCCGTCGAGGAGCTGGACACCCCCGACACCCCCACCATCGAGACCCTCGCCGCGCACCTGGGCGTGCCCGCCTCGGCGACCCTGAAGAACCTCCTGGTCAAGGTCGACGGCGAGATCACGGCCGTCGGCGTACCGGGCGACCGCGAGGTCGACCTCGGCAAGCTCGGCGAGCACCTGGCGCCCGCCGTCGTGGAGTTGGTGACGGCCGAGGACTTCGTCGGCCGGCCCGACCTCGTACGCGGCTACGTCGGCCCGCAGGGCCTCGGCGTGCGCTACATCGCCGACCCCCGCGTGGCCCCCGGCACGGCGTGGGTCACCGGCGCCAACAAGGCCGACAAGCACGCCCGCAACGTGGTGTGCGGGCGGGACTTCGAGGTCGACCAGTACCTCGACGTCGTCGTGGTCGAGCCCGGCGACCCGTGCCCCCGCTGTGGCGCGGGCCTGGAGATCGGTCGGGCGATCGAGATCGGCCACATCTTCCAGCTCGGCCGGAAGTACGCCGACGCCTTCGGTCTCGACGTGCTCGGGCAGCAGGGCAAGCCGGTCCGGGTCACCATGGGTTCGTACGGCATCGGCGTCTCCCGGGCCGTCGCCGCGCTCGCCGAGCAGACCCACGACGCGTCCGGTCTGTGCTGGCCGCGCGAGGTCGCCCCGGCGGACGTGCACATCGTCGCGGCGGGCAAGGCCGTGCAGACGGAACTCGCCCTGGAACTCGCCGAGAAGCTGGGCACCGCGGGCGTCCGGGTCCTGGTCGACGACCGCGCGGGCGTGTCGCCCGGCGTGAAGTTCACCGACGCGGAACTGATCGGTGTGCCCACGATCCTCGTCGTCGGCCGCGGCGCCGCCACCGGCGTGGTCGAGCTCAAGGACCGCCGCACCGGCACCCGCGAGGAACTGCCCGTGGACGAGGCGCTGACCCGCTTGGCCGCGGCGGTCTAACGGGATTGCGGGCGCCGTCGTCCGCCCAGCGAGCCGGTTCGGCTGAGCCCAGCCGAACCGACCCGCTGGGCGTGTGAGGACGGGCCCCGTTGGACAACGGCGGGACGGCAGCCGAGGCCTGGCCCCCGGTCAGGCAGCCCGGCCGAGGCCGGATCGCTCACCCGGTCGCAGGCCCCCGGCCGGACGCCTGAGGGGCGTCCGGCCGGCCTCGCCAAGACGTGCTGACGCCGCCTCGGAGGGGTGGCGGGACCGCCGACGGCTCGGCATCGCCCATCAGCCCTCTCGGCCGAGTGGCCCCGCGCGTCGCCCACCAGGCAGGCACCCGGCGTCACAGCAAGCCGGCGAACTCCAGCAGGAGTTCGCCCGCCGGGCGGGCGCCGGTGGACAGTTCGCGGACGCCCGCTTCCACCGCCCGGAAGACCGTCCAGCCGCGCAGCCGGTCGCGGTCGACGTCCAGCGACTCCGCCAGCTTCGCCACCCGGCGCCGCGCTGCGGCGGGGGCGCCGGGGGCGGCCAGCAGGGTGTCGAGCCGGTCCCGGACCAGCCAGGCCAGGTCGTACGCCCGCTCTCCCACCAAGGGGCGCGGGCCGATCGCCAGCCAGGGCGACCGGTCGCCCGCGAGGACGTTCCCCTGGTGGTAGTCGCCGTGCAGCAGGGACGGCCGCGGGTCCCCGGCGTCGGCCACCAGGCCCTCGCGCAGGTCCAGCGCCTCGTCGAGCACCGTCCGGATGTCCGCCGCCCACGGCTCGGCACGGCGTTCGCGCAGCACGTCAGCCAGCGCGGCCGTGTGGTCCGCGACGCCGGTGAACGGATGCCCCTCCGCAGGCGGCACCCACAGACGCTGCAACGTCGCCGTCGCCTCCAGCAGAGCCTTCGCGTCCGCCAGGGAGCGCAGGCTCACATCGCCGTGCAGCCGCTCCAGGAGCAGCACGCCCGCGTCCGGGTCGGCGCGCAACGGCCGCACCGCGCCCCGGCCGTTCCAGTGTGTGAGCGCCGCGTGCTCCCGGGCGATCGAGCCGTCGGGCAGACCGAGCTTGAGCGCCGCGGGTGTGCCGTCGGACTGCCGGACGAGGACGACCATGCTGGTCCGGCCGCCCGGGGTCTGCACCCGATCGGGCGTCAACTCCCAGCGCTCCAGGTACTCCTGGGCGCTCGCGGGCAGGTTCGCGAGCCATCGGAGTGCCGCCGCGCCGCCCTCTTCGTCCTCCCGGGCCCCCCGGCCTTCCCGCGCCAGGGCGCGCACCAGCCGCTCCGGCGGTTCGAGGCGGTCCTTCGCGTTGGCCATCCCTGCGCTGTCCTTTTCGTCTGTGCTGGTCAGAGGCGCTGCTACGCGCCGTCCGGCGAGCTGCCGGCCCCGGTTCGAGGAGCCCGCTCGACGAGCCCAGGGAAGGCTACGCTGCCGCCCCGCCAGCGCACCGCCCGCACCGCCGCCTCGCGCAGCGCGGCCGCCGCCTCCCGGCGCGGGGCACCGGTGGCGGCCCGTACGAGATCGGCGTAGACAGCGGCGAGCCGGCTCTCCAGCTCCGCCGCGAGCCGCACGGCTGCGGCCTCGTCCGGTACGGGGAACGGCAGCGCGTACGCGGCGGACGCCGCCTCGGGCGTGCCGCCCAGGGAGCGGACGGAGCGCCACATCGCGTCCCGCCGGGCCCGGTGGGCGTCGTGCGCCTCCCGCGCCTCCGTCCGCCGTGCCTCGCCGACGCGCGCCCCGACGACCCCGTACCCGTACACGGCGGCGTGCTCGGCCGCGAGCGCCGCCTGTGCCGCCTCCAGCGCCGGATCGTGCTTCCGGGAGCCGGGTGACGCGCTCACGCGACACCGCCGAGGAGATAGGCGTGGGCCGCGCCCGAGGCCGCGACGGAGGCGAGGAGACGGGCGAGTTCGGGCGGTGCGGAAGCCAGGGCCGCGGTGTGGGTGTCGGCGGTACGCCGCTCGGCGTCCGCGAGGGCGGCCAGCGCCGCCTTCTCGTCCCGGGGGACCGCGGGGCCGGACTTCCCGGCGGGCGCGGAAGCGGAAGGTCCGGAAGGGGAGGCGGCACCCGAAGCGGAAGGAGAAGCGGAGGACGGGCGTGCCCCGAGGGCCGCCGCGTGCCGGGCGACCTCGGCCCGCAGCGGCCGCAGCCGCTCCGCGAGCGCGGCGTGCGCACCGATCGTCGCGTCGTACCGCTCCAGCAGCGCCGCCGAGCCCCGCCCGGCGCGGGCGCGCAGCCGCTCCTCGGCCGAGGAGCGGTCGTCGCGGGGGCCCGGATCGCCGGAACAGCCGGTCAGCGCGGCGCCGCCACCCGCCAGCAGGGCCGCCGCGCCGCCTGCCAGTACCCTGCGTCTGCGCGGGTCGCCGGGGCCCCGCGTCGTCGTCGTGAGCGACACGATCCTCTTTCCGCCTGGTCGGGTCATGATCACCGGACGTGAGCGTACCGGCGCGCGGTCACCCGACCGGGGAGCGGGCACCGAATCGTCAGTCGGCTGCCGGAACAGATAGGCTTTGACCAGACACGCGACATTCCCACAACAGCACACGCGGCCGAGGAGTCACCCGGATGAGCACCACCCAGAGCGAGAGGCTGCGCGAATTGCTCGCCCCTCTCGTCAGCGCGCGAGAGCTGGATCTGGAAGAGGTCGAGGTGACGCCGGCCGGCAAGCGCCGTGTGCTCCGCATCGTGGTCGATTCCGATGAGGGTGTGCAGCTGGACGCGTGTGCGGAAGTCAGCCGTGCGATCTCCGAGAAGCTCGACGAGACGGACGTCATGGGCGGGACCCCCTATGTGCTGGAGGTCACCTCGCCCGGCGCCGACCGTCCCCTGACCGAGCACCGCCACTACGTACGGGCCGCCGGCCGCCTGATCAAGGCGCAGCTGACCGAGGGCGGCGAGCTCGTCGCGCGCATCGTCGCCGTCGACGACGAGGGGCTGGACCTGGAGGTACCGGGTGTGAAGGGCCGCAAGCCCACCGCCCGAAGGCTGGCCTTCGCCGAGATCGCGAAGGCCCGCGTGGAGATCGAGTTCAACCGGAAGTCCCCGCAAGAAGCCGACATGGCCGAGGACGAGACCGACGAGAGTCAAGAGGAGGCGTAGCCGTGGACATCGACATGAGTGCCCTGCGGGGTCTGGTGCGAGAGAAGGAGATCTCTTTCGACCTGCTGGTCGAGGCGATCGAGTCGGCCCTCCTCATCGCGTACCACCGCACCGAGGGAAGCCGCCGCCGCGCCCGCGTCGAGCTGGACCGCGCGTCCGGCCACGTCACGGTGTGGGCGAAGGAGGACCCGCAGGACCTGGAGGAGGGCGAGGAGCCCCGCGAGTTCGACGACACGCCTTCCGGCTTCGGCCGGATCGCCGCGACCACCGCCAAGCAGGTCATCCTCCAGCGTCTGCGCGACGCCGAGGACGAGATCACTTTCGGTGAGTTCGCGGGCCGCGAGGGCGACGTCGTCGCGGGCGTCGTCCAGCAGGGCAAGGACCCCAAGAACGTCCTGGTCGACATCGGCAAGCTGGAAGCCATCCTGCCGGTCCAGGAGCAGGTGCCGGGCGAGGAGTACAAGCACGGCACGCGTCTGCGTACGTACGTCGTCCGGGTGGCGAAGGGTGTCCGCGGTCCGTCCGTGACGCTCTCGCGTACCCACCCCAACCTGGTGAAGAAGCTCTTCGCCATGGAGGTCCCGGAGATCGCGGACGGCTCGGTGGAGATCGCCGCCATCGCCCGCGAGGCCGGCCACCGCACCAAGATCGCCGTCCGGTCCACCCGGTCCGGGCTGAACGCCAAGGGCGCCTGCATCGGCCCGATGGGCGGCCGGGTCCGCGCGGTCATGGCCGAGCTGCACGGCGAGAAGATCGACATCGTCGACTGGTCGGACGACCCGGCGGAGCTCGTGGCGCACGCGCTGTCCCCCGCGCGGGTGAGCAAGGTCGAGGTCGTGGACCTCGGCGCGCGCTCGGCCCGGGTGACCGTGCCGGACTACCAGCTCTCCCTGGCCATCGGCAAGGAAGGCCAGAACGCCCGCCTCGCGGCGCGGCTGACCGGCTGGCGGATCGACATCCGCCCCGACACCGAGCAGGACGGGCAGTCCGACCGCTCGGAGCGTTCCGACCGTTCCGAGCAGCCCTACCGGTCCGAGCGGTCCGACCGCTACCGGGACTGATCAGCACAAAGATCAACTGAACCACGGGAGGGGCGCGGGCCACAGCGGCCCGCCGCCCCTCACGAGTGACATCCGGAACCACATCCGGAGCGGCCCCGCAGGGTGGCCGAAATCCATATGTGCCCGATCATCGCCCCACAGGGGTGAGGTCGGCGCGGGGAGGTAGACTTAATCAGTGTCTGGCCGGACGCATGCCCGCGCATGCCCTGAGCGCACCTGTGTGGGGTGCCGGGAGCGAGCGGCCAAGGGCGATCTGCTGCGGATCGTGGTGAACGAGGGCGCTTGCGTCCCCGATCCTCGCGGTACGCTGCCCGGCCGGGGTGCCTCCGTGCATCCCACACTGGTCTGCCTCGACCTGGCGGTCCGCCGCCGGGCGTTCTCCCGGGCCTTCAAAAGCCAGGGACCGTTCGATACCTCGGCACTTCGGCACTACGTCGATCAGGCCGAGCGGCACAGCCAGGCAACACCGTAAGAAGAACGGCACGGGAAACCGTGCGGTCAGGTACCTCGCGAGTTGGAAGTAGGTCGAGATTGCGATGAGCACTCGATGAGTACGCGATGAGTACGCCCATGAAGTAGCGACGGTCCGGTGGACAACCCGGACCTAGAAGGAGCGAAGTGGCTAAGGTCCGGGTATACGAACTCGCCAAGGAGTTCGGTGTTGAGAGCAAGGTCGTCATGGCCAAGCTCCAAGAACTTGGTGAATTCGTCCGTTCGGCGTCCTCGACGATCGAGGCGCCTGTAGTCCGCAAGTTGACTGACGCTTTGCAGGGGCCCGGCGGCAACGCCGGCAAGTCCGCTGCCAAGCCCGCGGCGCCGCGCAAGGCCGCGCCCGCGAAGCCGGGTGCCCCCACTCCGGGTGCCCCGGCCCGTCCCGCTGCCCCGGCTCCCAAGCCGGCCGCGGAGACGCCCGCAACCCCCAAGCCCGCAGGTGGCGCGCCGACCCCGGGTCCCCGCCCGGGTCCGAAGCCCGCTCCGGCGGCGCCGGCCAAGCCCGCCCCGGTCACCCCGGTGCCCGCCGCGGAGTTCTCCGCGCCGGCCCCGGCCCAGCCGAGCCAGCAGGCCCCCTCCGGTCCGCGCCCCGGCGCCACCCCCGGCCCGCGTCCGGCCCGTCCGGCGCCCGCCGGTCGTGACGGCGGTCAGCGGGAAGGCGGCCGCCCCGAGCGTGCCCCCCGCCCGCAGGGCCAGGGTGCCCCGCGTCCCGGTGGCGCCCGTCCGGCCGGTCCCCGTCCGGGCAACAACCCCTTCACCTCCGGTGGCTCCACCGGCATGGCCCGCCCGCAGGCCCCCCGTCCCGGTGGCGCCCCGCGTCCCGGCGGCGACCGGCCCGGCCCCGGCGGTCCGCGTCCGCAGGGCGGTCCCGGCGGCGCTCCCCGTCCCCAGGGTCAGGGCGGCGCCCGTCCGACCCCCGGTGGCATGCCTCGTCCGCAGGGCGGTCCCGGTGGCGCTCCGCGTCCCGGTGGCGCTCCCGCGGGCAACCGCCCGAACCCGGGCATGATGCCGCAGCGTCCGGCTGCCGGCCCGCGTCCGGGCCCCGGCGGCGGCGGTCGCGGTCCCGGCGGCGGCGCGGGTCGTCCCGGCGGTGCCGGTCGTCCCGGCGGCGGCGGCTTCGCCGGCCGTCCGGCCGGTCCCGGTGGCGGCGGTCGTCCCGGTGGCGGCGGCGGTTTCGCCGGTCGTCCCGGTGGCGGTGGCGCTCCCGGTGGCGGCGGCGGCTTCGGCGGTCGTCCCGGCTTCGGTGGCCGTCCCGGCGGTCCCGGTGCCCGTGGTGGCACGCAGGGTGCGTTCGGCCGTCCCGGCGGTCCGGCGCGTCGTGGTCGCAAGTCGAAGCGGCAGAGGCGCCAGGAGTACGAGGCCATGCAGGCCCCGTCCGTCGGCGGCGTGATGCTGCCCCGCGGTGGCGGCGAGACCATTCGCCTGTCCCGTGGTGCCTCCCTCACCGACTTCGCGGAGAAGATCGGCGCCAACCCGGCGTCGCTCGTCGCCGTGATGATGAACCTCGGCGAGATGGTCACCGCGACCCAGTCGGTGTCCGACGAGACGCTGACGCTCCTCGGCGACGAGATGAACTACCAGGTTCAGATCGTCAGCCCCGAGGAGGAGGACCGCGAGCTGCTCGAGTCGTTCTCCATCGAGTTCGGTGAGAACGAGGGCGGCGAGGAGATGCTCGTCTCCCGTCCGCCGGTCGTGACCGTCATGGGTCACGTCGACCACGGTAAGACCCGACTGCTGGACGCCATCCGCAAGACGAACGTCGTCGCGGGCGAGGCCGGCGGTATCACGCAGCACATCGGTGCGTACCAGGTCGCCACCGAGGTCAACGGCGAAGAGCGCGCCATCACCTTCATCGACACCCCGGGTCACGAGGCGTTCACCGCCATGCGTGCCCGTGGTGCCAAGTCGACCGACATCGCGATCCTCGTGGTGGCGGCCAACGACGGTGTCATGCCGCAGACGATCGAGGCGCTGAACCACGCCAAGGCGGCCGACGTGCCGATCGTGGTCGCGGTCAACAAGATCGACGTCGAGGGTGCCGACCCGACCAAGGTGCGCGGTCAGCTCACCGAGTTCGGTCTGGTGGCCGAGGAGTACGGCGGCGACACCATGTTCGTCGACATCTCCGCCAAGCAGGGTCTGAACATCGACTCCCTGCTGGAGGCCGTGGTCCTCACCGCGGACGCCTCGCTCGACCTGCGCGCCAACGCGGAGCAGGACGCGCAGGGTATTGCGATCGAGGCCCACCTCGACCGTGGCCGCGGCGCCGTGGCCACCGTGCTCGTCCAGCGCGGTACCCTCCGCGTCGGTGACACGATGGTCGCCGGTGACGCCTACGGCCGTGTCCGCGCGATGCTCGACGACAAGGGCCAGAACGTGGAAGAGGCGGGTCCCTCGACCCCGGTCCTCGTCCTCGGTCTGACCAACGTCCCGGGCGCCGGCGACAACTTCCTCGTCGTCGACGAGGACCGCACGGCTCGCCAGATCGCCGAGAAGCGCGCTGCGCGTGAGCGCAACGCCGCCTTCGCCAAGCGCACCCGCCGGGTGTCCCTCGAGGACCTCGACAAGGTGCTCAAGGCCGGTCTGGTCCAGGATCTCAACATCATCATCAAGGGCGACGCGTCCGGTTCGGTGGAGGCTCTCGAGTCCTCGCTGCTCCAGCTCGACGTCGGCGAAGAGGTCGAGATCCGCGTGCTGCACCGCGGTGTGGGTGCGGTCACCGAGTCGGACATCAACCTGGCGACCGGCTCCGACGCCATCGTCATCGGCTTCAACGTCCGCGCCGAGGGCCGTGCCACGCAGATGGCCGAGCGCGAGGGCGTCGACGTCCGTTACTACTCGGTCATCTACCAGGCGATCGAGGAGATCGAGGCGGCCCTGAAGGGCATGCTGAAGCCGGAGTACGAAGAGGTCGAGCTCGGTACGGCGGAGATCCGCGAGATCTACCGCTCGTCCAAGCTGGGCAACATCGCGGGTGTTCTCATCCGCTCCGGCGAGGTCAAGCGCAACACCAAGGCGCGCCTCATCCGCGACGGCAAGGTCGTCGCCGAGGACCTCACGATCCAGGGTCTGCGTCGCTTCAAGGACGACGTCACCGAGATCCGCGAAGGCTACGAGGGCGGTATCAACCTCGGAAACTTCAACGACATCAAGGTCGACGACGTCATCGCGACGTACGAGATGCGCGAGAAGCCGCGCGGCTGATCCGCGTAGAACGATTCGGGGCCGGTCGACGGATTATTTCCGTCGATCGGCCCCGGCCGTTGCATGTACGGTTCTAAGAGCTCGTACACACAGCTTCACCTCACGCCTCCCGGGTGGGCTTCACCCGTTACGCATGTATGTAGGGACACTGTCCTTCGACCTCCTCCTCGGCGACGTCCGGTCGCTGAAGGAGAAGCGCTCCGTCGTCCGTCCGATCGTCGCCGAGCTGCACCGCAAATACGCGGTGAGCGTGGCGGAGGTCGGCGACCAGGACCTCCACCGCAGAGCCGAGATAGGCCTGGCGGCGGTCTCAGGGGACGCGGCGCACCTCACGGACGTGCTGGACCGCTGCGAGCGCCTCGTCGCCGGGCGGCCGGAAGTGGAACTGCTGTCGGTGAGACGGCGGATCCACGGCGACGACGACTGATGACTGAACCGAAGAAGAAAGAAGTAGGCGCATGACCGACAACGCGCGGGCGCGCAAACTGGCCGACCGCATCCGGGTGATCATTGCGGAGACCCTCCAGCGCCGGATCAAGGACCCGCGGCTCGGCTATGTGACCATCACCGACACCCGGGTCACGGGCGATCTGCAGCAGGCCACCGTGTTCTACACGGTCTACGGCGACGACGAGGAGCGGGCCGCCTCGGCGGCCGCGCTGGAGAGCGCCAAGGGCATCCTGCGCTCCACGGTCGGCCGGGAGACCGGGGTCCGCTTCACCCCGACCCTGACCTTCGTCCCGGACGCCCTGCCGGACAACGCCCGGACCATCGACGACCTGCTCGCCAAGGCCAAGGCCAAGGACGCCGAGGTCCGTGAGGTCTCCTCGGGCGCGCAGTACGCCGGCGACGCCGACCCGTACCGCAAGCCGGGCGAGGACGAGGACGGCGTCGACGACGCCGGCTCGGACAGCTCGGACAGCAAGGGTGCAGCCTCCGAATGAACCACCAGGCACCAAGCGAGCGTCCCGCGGTGACCCCGGCGGCCGACGCGGGCGCCCCGCCCGCCGCCGAGGTCACCCCGGCCGCCGCGGCCGGGGAGCCCAAGCGCCCCGCGGCCCGGGCGGAGCGCCCGAAGACGAAGGGACCGCGGCCGGTCTGCCCGGACGGTCTGGTCATCGTCGACAAGCCGGCCGGTTTCACCTCGCACGACGTCGTCGCCAAGATGCGCGGCATCGCGCGGACCCGGAAGGTCGGCCACGCCGGGACCCTCGACCCGATGGCGACCGGTGTGCTCGTCCTCGGCGTCGAGCGCGCGACCAAGCTGCTCGGTCACCTCGCGCTGACCGAGAAGGAGTACGTGGCCACCATCCGGCTCGGGCAGAACACCGTGACGGATGACGCCGAGGGCGAGATCACCTCGTCCGCCGACGCCTCCGGGGTCACCCGCGAGGCGATCGACGCCGGGGTCGCCAAGCTCACCGGAAAGATCATGCAGGTCCCGTCGAAGGTCAGCGCGATCAAGATCGACGGCAAGCGGTCGTACGCCCGCGCCCGCGAGGGCGAGGACTTCGAGATCCCGGCCCGGCCGGTGACGGTCTCCTCCTTCGCCGTGCACGCCGTGCACCCGGCCGAGGCGGCGGACGGCACCCCGGTGCAGGACCTGCTCGTCTCCGTCGTCTGCTCGTCGGGGACGTACGTCCGCGCCCTCGCCCGCGACCTGGGCGCCGACACCGGCGTCGGCGGTCACCTCACGGCGCTGCGCCGCACCCGCGTCGGCCCGTACGCGCTGGGCGAGGCCCGCACGCTGGACCAGCTCCAGGAGGAGCTGACCGTCATGCCGGTCGCCGACGCGGCCGCCGCGGCGTTCCAGCGCTGGGACGTGAACGAGGAGCAGGCCCGGCTGCTCGGCAACGGCGTCCGGATCAAGGTCCCGCTCTTCGACACCACGGGGCCGATCGCGGTCTTCGGCCCGGACGGCCGCTTCCTGGTGCTGGTCGAGAACCAGGGCGGCAAGGCTAAGAGCCTCGCGGTCTTCGGCTGAGATCCGGCCGAGATTCTTCCGGCTCCGACAGAGGGCGGGCGCACTGCGCCCGCCCTCTGTCTCGTTTTCGGCGCCGTCGTCGCGCACCACGCGATACCCCTCCGCTGCTGTCTATCCGTCCGGCACCGCGGATTCACCCCAATGGGCAGGCGCTCGGAGTGAACAACGGGGGTGGAAGGGGGCGCGTTCGGCTTGTGATCTGTCCTGCCGATCATCCGCTGCCTACGGTCGGAACGAACCGGCATGGCGGGGAGGTATCGGCGGATGAGTGCTCGGCGGGCCGATGCGGACGAATCATTGGTGCGTATCCGCGATCTCGCCGGGCGGCCACGCGGCACGGGTTTCGTGGCCGACGACCGTGGCACCGTGATCACCAGCCATGAGGCGGTGGACGGTCTGGCCCGTCTGGTGCTGCACGCGCCGGGCGAGCGCACCTGTCTCGTCGGCGTCGAGGCGGTCACCCCCCTGCCCGGCGCGGACCTCGCCCTCGTGCGCACCGACGGCCTCTGTGTGCCGCCGCTGCCGATCGCGGGCGCCGAGTGCGTCGAAGGCGGCACGAAGGTCCGGCTGAGGGCGGGCCGCTGGCAGACCGCCCAGATCATCGGCGACGCCTTGGTGATCTACACCGCGACCGACCGCTTCCATCTGCTCGGCGCCGCGCTGGAGCTGTCCCTCGGGGAGCGCGACGGGCTGCGGCTCGGCGAGGAGGCCACGGGCGGCCCCGTCATCGACGCCCGCACCGGTGCGGTCGTCGCCGTCCTCGGTACCGCGCTCCACACCGAACACCGGGCCGGCGGCTTCGCCATCCCCCTGCGCGCCGCCGCCGCGACCTCCCCGGACGGCCCCCTGGCCGCGCTCCTCGAACGCAACGCGGCCACGGTCCCCGCGTACGGCCTTGAGCTCAACCTCGCGGGCGGTCTGCAACTGACGGCGACCTCCCTCGGCCCCGCCACGGCCTCCCTCGCGTGGAGCGAGCCCGTGGCCCGCCCGGAGATCGAGAGGGAGTTCGCGCGGTTCCTGAGCGGTGACGAGGGCGATGACGCTGCCGCGACCGACGACCCCGGCGGGGCGGACGACGGCGTGGACGCGGGTCACGGGGACGGCGGGGAGGCAGGTTCGGACGCCCGCCGGTGCGGTGGGGGGCCGGAGGGTGCCGACGGTCCGGCGGCGGAGGCCGACGCGGCCCGGGGCGGGGGTGGCCCCGGGCCGGACGCCGACCAGGACCGTCCCCGTGCCCGAAGCCGTACGGCCAGCGTGCTGGGCCTGGTCGGTGACCCCGGTACGGGGCGCACGACCGAACTGGCGGCGCTTGCCGGGCGGCGGACGCGGGGGGACGAGCCCGCACCGACCGTGTGGTTGCGCGGCGCGGATCTGCGGGTCGGGGACGAGAGCGTCCGGGACGCCGTCGCGCGGGTCCTGGAGACCGCCGGACGCATCGTCACCGCCTCGGTGGGCGCCGACGGCACCGTGGGGGACCCCGCCGACGCCACCCCGGAGGCCGTCGCGGAGATGGCGCACCGCGTGGGCCGCCCGCTCCTGATCCTTCTCGACGGTCCCGAGGAGATGCCGCCCGGCCTCGCGCACGCTCTCACCGGCTGGACGGCCGCGACCGCCGACTGGCTGGAGAAGACGGCCACCCGGCTGATCGTCGCCTGCCGCCCGGAGCACTGGGAGACGGCCGGTGCCCTCTTCCCGGCCGCCGCGCTGCACGTGCCGTCACCCGCGTCCCACCCCCGCGCGCTGCCGCCCTGCGCCCTGCTCACCGACCTCGCGCCCGGGCAGGCCGCCGAGGCCCGCGCCGCCTACGGCCTCGCCCCCGACGCCCTCTCCCCGGCGGACGCCTGCCACCCCCTCGCCCTGCGCCTCCTCGCCGAGGTCCAGGCCGCCCTCCCGGACGGCCAGGTGCGCGACGGCACCGAGGGCCGGGCCCCCGACCGGTGGGACGTCTTCTCCGCCCACCTCGATCTGGTCTGCCTGCGGATCGCCGTCCGGCTGGCCGCCGCGCGCACACCGCCGCCGCGTGGTGCGGCGGTGCGACGGCTCGCCACCCGCGTCGCCGGGCAGGTGCACGAGGCCGCGCGGCGGTGCCTGGGCCCGGGCCAGGGGGAGCTGGAGCGGGAGGCCTTCGAGGAGCTGTTCCCCTGGCGCACGGGCTGGGCCTCCGCCGTGCTCACCGAGGGTTTGCTCGTACCGGCCGGCGCGGGGTACCGCTTCGCGCACGAGGAGTTCTCCGACTGGCTCCAGGGCGCGCACCTCGACCTGGACACCGCCCTGCACGCCCTGGTCCACCACTGGTACGAGCCCGAGGGCACACCCGGCCGGGCCGCCGCCCGGCTGCCGTCCCGGCGGGAGGAGGAGCCCGCACGGACACCGGCCGCCCGCCGCCGCAGCCGGCGCGGCGGTGACGCCGGGCGGAAGCCGTCCCGGCCGCTCCCCGTCCCGCGCCATCGCATCGGCCCGGTCCTCCAGGCCCTGTTCCTCCTTGCCCGGCGCTCGGGCCCCGCCGAGCTCGCCCGCCGCCTCGCCGCGCTGGTCCACGCCGTCGAGACGCTCCCGCTGCGGTCCATGCCGCCCCCCGAGGAGGAAGGGGCGGAGCCGGACACCGGGGCGACGGCGGCGGACACGGTGCCGGCCGACGGCGAGGAGGCACCCCGAACCGTTCCCGACCCGGTCTGGTGGGCCGCGCACCTGCTCGGCGAAGCGTTGCTGCGGGTACCGGACGCCACGCCCTACCTCGATGTCCTGCGGCTGCTCGCCGAGCGCGTCACCGCCCGCTCCCTGGCCCACGGCGGTTTCGACGGCGGGGCCACCCGCACCTTCGGCGGCCTCGCGGAATTCGGACCGTGGTTCTGGCTCCGGCTGCCGCTCGGCACCGCCGACCGCCTCGAACTGCTGCGCGTCCTCGTCCCCGCCGACGGGCCGCCCCCCGGCCCGGCCGCCGCTCCCGCCCCCCAGCGCACCGCACCGCAGCCGGACCGCTTCCTGACCGCCGTGGCGACCGTGCTCGCCAAGGACCCGTGCACGGCGCAGCCGCTGCTGTGCCAGTGGTTCGGCGACGACCGCCCCCTCCAGACGACACCCGACGGCGGCGCCACCGGCTTCGGAGTGCGCCCCACCGTCTCCGCCGCCGCCCAGGCCCTCCTGCACACCCACCGCAGGCGCGCCGTCGACGATCTGGCCGAGGCGCTCGTGGACGCCGCGCACCCGCACGCCGACGAGCTGCTGTCCGCCCTCGCCGAGGACGAGCCCTCCGCGCTCTGCCGGGCCGTCGACCGCTGGGCCCACCACGACCGCGTCGACCGGCACGTGGCCGCCGCCGCGTACGCGCTCAAGGCCGCGCCCCACGTCACCACCGAGGCCGACCGGCAGCTGCTGCGCTACTCCGCGCTCGCCCTGCTCGACCGCCCCGCCGAGGGCGCCCTGCACGGCGCCGCGCTCGCCCTGCTCGTCCGCGACCGGCAGACCCGCTCCAAACACCTCCCGCAGGCCATCGCCCGCTTCACCTCCGGCGATCCGCACCTGCCGCCCGGTGCCCTCGCCGCCGCCCTGACCACCCACCCCGAGCCCGTCCTCGCCGCCTTCCGCGCACGGCTCTACCAGCCGGGGGAGGGGCCCGGCGACGTGCTGCGCACCCTCGCCGAGGTCACCACCCCCGCCCTCGCCCGCCGTGCGGCCGCGCTCGTGCGCGAGCACCTGGAGCACCATCCCGAGGGCGCCGCCCACGCCGCCGCGTTCGTCGACCGCCGGCTGGAAGCGGGCCCGGCCGGCCGGGCCGTCCTCTTCCCGTTGGTCGCGGATCTGCTGCGGACCCACCCGGCCCAGGTCCGCCGGGCCCTCGCGCCCGTCCTGGCCGCCCCCGGCACGTCCGTGTCCCGCCCGCTGCGCCAGGAGTTGCTGGAGGTGCTGCTGGAGTGCGAGCAGTACGGGCCGCAGGAGCGGGACGTCACCGTCCTCGACACCCTTCTGCGGGCGGTGGTGAGCGGGGCCGGCGAGCGCGGCGAGGCGCGGACGCGGGACCTCGTCCATCGCACGGGGCTGCTGATGGCCCGGACACCGGAGGGGGCCGCCTGCTTCGACCGGCGGTTGACCCAGCTCGCCCGTGACGTGCCGTCCTTCGGCGCCCAGGTACGGGGGTGGCTGCGGACCGCGCCGGCGCAGTGGGCGGTGGTGGTGAGCCCGGCTGCGCGCATCCGGCTGACGGCGGGAACGGATCCCACGGGCGGGGAGGGCGCCGGTCCGGCGCAGGACCCGCCGCCCTCCGAGCACCCGCCGCCGTCCGAAGATCAGGCGGAGGCTGCGGAAGCAGGCATTCCGGATACTGCGGCGGATTCGGCGGACCCGAAGACGGCGGAGGACCTCGCGAGCAGTGCACCGGCCGATGCGAACCGTCGTCTACCGGCATGGCACTCTTAGTCCTGCGTAAAACGACAGACAAAGGTTCGGGTTCGGGCGAGGAGCGGGCACAGTGCAGCGCTGGCGTGGCTTGGAGGACATCCCCCAGGACTGGGGGCGCAGCGTCGTCACCATCGGCTCGTACGACGGCGTGCACCGCGGGCATCAGCTGATCATCGGCCGTGCGGTGGAGCGGGCGCGCGAACTGGGCGTGCCCTCCGTCGTGGTGACCTTCGACCCGCACCCCAGCGAGGTCGTGCGCCCCGGCAGCCACCCGCCCCTGCTGGCGCCGCACCACCGGCGCGCGGAGCTGATGGACGGGCTCGGTGTGGACGCGGTGCTGATCCTGCCGTTCACGGCGGAGTTCTCGAAGCTCTCGCCCGCCGACTTCGTGGTGAAGGTGCTCGTCGACAAGCTGCACGCGCGGCTCGTCGTCGAAGGCCCGAACTTCCGCTTCGGCCACCGCGCGGCCGGCGACGTCGGCCTCCTGAAGGAGCTCGGCGGCACCTACGACTACGACGTCGAGGTCATCGACCTGTATGTGACCGGCGAGGCGGGCGGCGGACTGCCGTTCTCCTCCACCCTGACCCGGCGCCTGGTCGCAGAGGGGGACGTGGCGGGTGCCATGGAGATCCTCGGCCGCCCGCACCGCGTCGAGGGCGTCGTGGTGCGCGGCGCGCAGCGCGGCCGCGAGCTGGGCTTCCCCACCGCCAACGTGGAGACGCTGCCGCACACCGCGATCCCGGCGGACGGGGTCTACGCGGGCTGGCTGACCGTCGGCACCGAGGCGATGCCCGCGGCCATCTCGGTCGGTACGAACGTGCAGTTCGACGCCACCGAGCGGACGGTGGAGGCCTACGCCATCGACCGGGTCGACCTCGATCTGTACGGGCTGCACGCGGCCGTGGACTTCCTCGCCTACCTGCGCGGGATGGAGAAGTTCGAGTCCATCGAGGCCCTGCTGGACTGCATGGCGGACGACGTGAAGCGGGCGCGGGAACTGGTCACGGCCCACGAGAGCGCCGCCGCGGTCGGCTGACGACCCACGCGCGTACCGCGTACGTGTGAAACGAAGGGGCCCCGGGCGGCAGTCGCCGCCCGGGGCCCCTTCGTGTCCCCGGTGGTTACTGCTGCGGGGGGTACTGCTGGGGATAGCCGTAGTCACCCTGCTGGGAAGGCTGCTGCCAGCCGCCCGGCTGCTGATACGGACCCGGCTGCTGGTGGGGCTGCTGCGGCTGCCCGCCGTACGGGTTGGGGGCCGCGGGCGCGCCCTGGCCGGGGTATCCGGCATACCCGGGCTGAGCGGGGTCCGGCGCGTAGCCGCCCGGCACCGGCGGGGCCAGGTGCGGGGGCTGCGTGCCGCCGTCGGAGGTCCACAGGCCTTGCTGCTGCTGCGCCCGCACGAAGTCCTCGGCGACCATCGCGGACAGGTTGAAGTACGCCTCGCGGGTCTTCGGCCGCATCATGTCGAGATCGACCTCCGCGCCCGCCGCCAGGTGCTCGTCGAAGGGCACGACGACGACACCGCGGCAGCGGGTCTCGAAGTGCGACACGATGTCCTCCACCTTGATCATCTTGCCGGTCTCCCGGACCCCGGAGATGACCGTGATGCTGCGCGAGACGAGCTCGGCGTAGCCGTGCGCGGAGAGCCAGTCGAGGGTGGTGCTGGCGCTGCTCGCACCGTCGACGGACGGCGTCGAGATGATTATCAGCTGGTCGGCGAGGTCGAGGACGCCGCGCATCGCGCTGTAGAGCAGCCCGGTGCCCGAGTCGGTGAGGATGATCGGGTACTGCTTGCCCAGGACGTCTATGGCCCGCCGGTAGTCCTCGTCGTTGAAGGTCGTCGAGACCGCCGGGTCCACGTCGTTGGCGATGATCTCCAGACCGGAGGGCGCCTGCGAGGTGTAACGGCGGATGTCCATGTAACTGTGCAGGCCCGGGATCGCCTGCACGAGGTCACGGATCGTCGCACCCGTCTCGCGGCGCACCCGGCGGCCGAGCGTGCCCGCGTCGGGGTTGGCGTCGATCGCGAGGATCTTGTCCTGGCGCTCGCTGGCGAGCGTCGAGCCGAGCGCGGTGGTGGTCGTCGTCTTGCCGACACCGCCCTTGAGGCTGATGACCGCGATGCGGTAGCAGGACAGCACCGGCGTCCGGATGAGCTCCAGCTTGCGCTGCCGCTCGGCCTCTTCCTTCTTGCCGCCGAACTTGAACCGGCTGTTGCCGCTCTGCTTCCGCGGCTTGGGCTTGTTCTTGAGCAGCCGCTCCGAGGACAGCTCCACCGCCGCGGTATACCCGAGCGGTGCCCCGTGCACGGACCGCTGCCGCTGCTCCGGCGCCACGGCCGGCCAGCCGCCGGTCCGCGGGTCGACGGGGGCGGCGGGCTGCGCGGGGTCGGGCATGGCCCCGGGCGGCACCTGGGACGCGGCCGGGGGGAGCGCGCCGGGCGGGGCGTACGCGGGGTGCGGAGCCTGGGGTGTCTGGGGTGCCTGCGGCTGCGGGCCGGGCTGGGCGGCGTACGGACCGGGAGCGGCCGCGGGGGCCTGCTGCCCGGGCGGCGGCATGACGGGGCTCGGGTGGGCCTGCGCGGGCTGACCGGGCATCGGCTGTGCCGGGCCGGGCTGTCCGGGGACGGCGGCCGGGGGCATCGCCCCGGGCTGGTCGTACGACGGCTGCGGGGCGGCACCGGGTCCGGTGTCCTGCGGCCGCGGGTAGCCGTAGCCGCTCTGCGGTGCCGGAACGGGGGCGTCCTGCGCGTCGGGGCGCGGGTAGCCGTAGCCGCCCGTGCCCGGGCCCTCCTGACCCTCCCGGCCTTCCTGCTGGTCGGGAAGGTGCAGCGGGGCGGGGGCGTCGGGGGCGGGGTCGCGCGGCGCCGGGATCGATGCGGCGGCAGGCGGTGCGTGCGGCTCCGGCTCCGCCGAGGGGGCTTCCGCGGCGGGGCGCGGGTAGCCGTAACCACCGGTCGGCGCGGGGGAGTCGGCCTCGGCTGCCGCCCGGGGGCCCTCGGTGGGAGGGGCGCTCGGCGGCGGCGGGGGCCCGGCGGGCGCGGGTGCCGCGACGGCCGGGGCGCTCTGCGCGTCCGGGCGGGGGTAGCCGAAGCCGCCGGCCGGGGGCGCGGGCGGCTCGGTGGGTGCGCTCCGGAGCGGGGGGCCGGTGGGGGCCGGGGCGTCCCGCGCGTCCGGGCGCGGGTAGCCGTAACCGCCCTGCGGCGCCGTGGGGTCGGTCGGGGGCGGGAAGGCCTGGGGGGCCGGCTGGGCGGGCGGTGGCGTCGTGGTCGCACCGGCGCCGGGGAACGGCGCGGCGGCGGCCGGCGCCGACGGCGGCCACGTACCCGGGCTCGCGGGCGGGAAGTCCGGGGGAAGCGGCGGCAGTGCGACCTGCGGAGGCGACGGCGGCTCCCACGACCGGTCCGCCGGACCGTCCGCGGCACCTGAGCCGGCCGCGGTGTCCCCGGCGTCCGGAGCGTCGGAGGCCGGAGTGTCGGAGGCCGCCGGAGCGGTGTCCGTCGGCGCCGTGTCCGTACGGCCCTCGGTCCCGGGGCCCGGCTGCGCCGGGGCGTCGGCACTGGCCTCGTCCGCCCCCTGTGCGGCGGCATTCGACTCGCCTGCGAGGGCCGCGTTCTCCTCCCGCGGCGCGGCACTGGAGAAAGGCATCGTGGCGCCGCCCGCGGGGGACGGCCACAGCGGCTCGCCCGTGGGCGGCGGAGGCGGGGTGTCGTCCGCCGCGTCGGCCTCGCTCACGTCGGCGGGAACAGCCCCGGGGCCCGGGGCGGGCGACGGGTTCTGCGTGTACCAGGCGGGCGGCGAGTAGTCGATGGTGAACTCGCCGGTGTGCTCGTAGTCGTGCTCGGCGTCGGACCGGTCCTCGCCGGCTGTGTCCCCTGCCGCGCGGATCTCGTTCCGATCGCTGCCCACAATTCCTCCTGCTGCTGGTTTGGTCCGGCGCCCGATGTGATCCGCCTGTCGGGGCCGACCGTTCCCGTCGTCCGGCTGCCCGGGTCCCCCATGGGTGACGCGACAGGCCCGGCGGCGGGTTCTCCCGTGCGTACGCACACCAAGACTAATCGTCATCCGTAGCGCTACGGCAGGCCCGCCCCCGACCCATCAGTCGCCCCCGCTGTCACCTGCCCGTCCGCGCCCGACTCGGTGCCCCGGGCTGCTTCCGAGGCATACGGGCGCACGCCCACGCGGAACGTACGGACGGCGGTGGCTTCCTGACATGTCCCGCTATCTGCCGCCTATTCGAAGGGAATCGGCAGCCGGGACCCGTCCCTCAGTCCATCCGGCGCTCGGCGCCCAGCAACCCCGCCTCGGGCTCGGTCGGTCGCGTGGCGACGTACATCCGCGACCGTGATGTGCACCAGAGGGTGACGCCGTCCGGGAGCGTGGACAGCGCCTCCACGTCGCTCGGCGGCAGCCCCATGATGCGGCCTGCCTGCCGGGCCTCCTCCGGCGAGACCCGCTGGATACCGACGAGGTCCGCGGCCTCCATCAGGCGCGCGGCGACGGGACTCAGATAGGGGAGCAGGGTCAGCACCGACTGCCAAGGGGTGGAGCCGGCGCGGCCACGAGGAGGACGCGCACCGCAGTCACGGACGAGCAGCACCGGGCTGTGCACCGACGGGCCCTGCGGCGTCACCCGGCCCACATCGTGCAGGGTGACGCACTGCTGCCCGCTGTTGGCGGCCTGCGCGAGCGCCGTCCACAACGGCCTGCGTCCGGTCTCGACGGCGACGCGGGCACCGGTGGCGACCGAACGCACGGCGATGACCTGCGCCGTCCACGCCCCGCCGACCAGGACCATGTCGAAGGGGCTGGGGCGGCCGAGGCCGAGGACCGCGGGGGCGCCCTGCGTGTCGGTCCCGATGACGACACCGTCGTCGCCCACCGGCAGCGCCAGCGAGTCGAACTCCTCCGCCGACAGCTCGTGCCGTCCGCGCCGGGGCCCGAGAAGCCCGAACCCGAAGCGCGGCCGACGGGCGGCGGGCGCGGGGGCGGGCGGGGGCGTGGGGGAAGCGGGGTTCATCAGCGGGTCCCTCCCAGCGGCAGGGTGGCGAGGACGCCGGGCACCTGCTCGCGGTCCAGCCGGACCAGCCCGACCTTCACGGCCCGCGCGGCCCGCTCCATCTCCCGGCCGATCGCCGTGAGTTCATCGGCGCTGCGCCCGGTGATGCGCACGTGCCCCGTCATCGTCGGTGCGTGCCGACCGCCGCGGGTGCGGCCCCGGCCCAGCGTCAGGCTCAGGGTCGTCGTCGGCGCGGGCAGTGAGGTGAGCAGCGCGGCCAACTGCGGCAGGGGAGTCGCCGCCGGGCCCAACCGGGGCCAGCGGCCCACCCAGTACGTGCTGTGCCACCGGTCGTCGCAACGCCAGGCGCGGGCGGTCTCAGCGGTCCGGCGCGCGGCCGCCCCCGTGCGCCCCGCCTGGGCCGTGGCCATCGGATTGACGCTCGCGGCCGTGGCGATCGCGGCCGTCAGCTCCTCCTCCGACAGCACCACCGCCCTGAAGCCGGCGCCGTGCAGCCGACTCGCCAGCTGGTCCGCCGCCCGCAGCACACAGCGCCGCGCGCCCTCCGCGCCACCACCACGCGCGGCGACGGCCTCCGGGCACAGCTCCGGGTCGAACTTCAACGCCACCCAGGTCAGCCGCACGGCGGGGGAGCCGGTCAGTGCCTGCAGCGGCGCGTAGCTCCGGGCGGCCAACGCCCCATCGGGCAGATGCGGCGCGGGGGACGGCAGCGTGCTCTGCACGACCTGCACGGACTCCAGCCGGATGCCGTCGACGTCCATCGCGTCCCGCAACAGGGCGAGCGGCAGCGCCTTCTCCGTACGGTGCGCGCGCAGCGGGGCGTCCACGGTCTCGATCCGCAGCACCGCCGTCAGGAACGTCCCGTCCCCGACCAGACCCACCACGCGCTGCTCACGGGCGGCGAACGCCTCGGTGCGCAGCGCCGGTTCGCACTCCACGACCGGCGCGAGCCCGGGATGCGTCCCCGGGGTCGCGGGCTCCGCCGCGCGCCGCAGACGCCGCCGCAGCGCCAGGCCCGTGGTCAGCCAGTCCACGATCGGCCGGTGACCCCGGCGCAGCACCGCGAGGAGCACCAGCACCACGGCGAGCACCGCCGCCGGCACCAGCGCCGCCCGGCCGACCGCCCACCCGACGAGCACGACGGCCACCGCCACCTCGACGAGCACCAGCTGCCGCAACAACGAGGCGCCGGGCCCCGCGGCGGGTCGCGGGAGCACCGCCCCCGAACCCGCCGGAGCGGTGGCGGAGTCCGGCCGGGGCTCCGGGCCCGCCGGTCCGGTCCGGCCCGTCGTGCCTCCCGCCGCCCGTACGCGCGTCGCGGCAGCCATCCCCGTCAAAGCCCCCTCGTATATCCCGAAATGCACCGGCAATACCCGCGCCGAAATCGTCCGCCGCCCCTTGCGAGGCAGCTCCCCGACGTCGGGCTTCCCTCGCCTACGGGCATAGTAGAGGGTCGGTACGACACCGGGACCGAGGGCGGCGCCCGTCAACCGAAGCCGAATACTGGGGAGAAACGGCGCAACATGGCATCACGGCGGGATGAACTCAACGCCTACACTTTCGCGAAGAAACGGACAGTTGCCGCCTTTCTGCAACCCTCGCCCAGCGGAACGGAAGAAGGAGCACCGCGCCCGCTGCGCACCGTGCTCCCCGGCATCGTCGTCGGCGCCCTGCTCGTGGCGGGCTTCGGCGCGTGGGGCATGTTCAAGCCCACCGCCCCCAAGGGCTGGGACACCCCCGAGGCCCACGTCATCGTCGGCAGCGAGTCCACGACCCGCTACGTCGTCCTCATGACCGACGGCAGGAAGCAGCTCCACCCGGTGCTCAATCTGGCCTCCGCCAAGCTTCTGCTGACGCCCGACAAGGCCTCCGTCATCAAGGTCCGGGAATCAGAACTCGACAACGGCCATATTCCGCGCGGCCCGACTCTCGGCATTCCCTACGCGCCGGACCGTATGCCCAGCGCCGGCCAAGCGGGCAAACAGAAGCAGTGGGCGGTATGCCAACAGCCCGGCGGTTACGGGAAAACCACTCAAAAGGCGGTTTTCCTTTTCTCGGACCGTGACCCGAAGGGGAAGCGGCTGAACGGACCGCAGCGGCTGCGGGGCGGCCAGGCCCTGTACGTCCAGGGGCCGGACGACGCCCGCTATCTCATCGACCCCAAGGGCACCAAATACCTCATCGGCGGCCCCGATTGGCGAAGCGCCGACACCGCCGACCACAATCTGCTGCTCCGCTCCCTCTTCCGCGACGGCGCCGTCCCGCAGCGCGTCACCAAGGACTGGCTCGGCACGTTCGACGAAGGCACGCCCATCACCTTCCCCAAGGTGCGCGGCGCCATCGGCGAACCGGCCGGCGTGCCCACCCTCAGCACTCGGGCCAACCGCATCGGCACGATCCTCCAGGCCCCGGCCGGCACCGGCACCCAGACTTACGTGGTGCTGCCCGGCAAGGTCGCGCGCGTCTCGGAGTTCGTCGCCAAGCTGCTGCTCAACAGCAAGGCACTGGCCTCCCTCGGCCAGGCCGGCGCCCCCGAGCGGGTCAGCGCCGCGGACTTCACGCCCGACGCCGAGGAGTTCTACGGCACCGCCCGCTGGCCCGACCTGGTGCCGCGCCAGGCCAACTCCGTCGACCCCGCCGCGGGCGGCACCGCCAACGACACCGTGTGCAGCCTGTTCGGCGGCATGAGCGCCAAGGGCACCCTCAGCCTGGGCACCTGGGCGGGCACCGACTACCCCGCCACCATCCCCGACGGCGCCACCAGCGCGTACGTCACCCCCGGCTCCGGTCTCCTCTACCGCCAGGTCACCGGACGCCAGACCAGAAGCGGCGCGGTCTTCCTCGTCGCCGACACCGGACTGCGCTACGCCGTGCAGTCCAACAACGACAGCGCCAAGGACACCTCACGGATCGGCCGGAAGCCCACCCCGGCACCGGGCACGGCCGAGGAGGCGGACGCCGCAGAAGCCCCCGCGCCCGGCCGGCAGCAGCCCGACGAGGCCCGCACCAGACTCGGCTACCGGGACGTCGACCCCGTCCCCGTGCCCGCGAACTGGTCCGCCTTCCTGCCGACCGGACCGCGCCTGGACTCCAACAGCGCCAAGCAGCCACAGGGTTCGTAGCCTGATGAAGACCACACCCATGACCGGAACACTGCTGGCGGCCGTGCTCGTGACGGCCCTGAGCGGGGCCGCGGGGCCGACGGCGCCCGAACGCGGCTCCGCCCCCGGCGCGGCCTCCCCGACCCTGTCGGGCAGCGGCCAGTGCACGTACCCCGCGAAGCCCATCAAGGGCACGCCGTGGGCCCTGCAACGCGTACTCCTCGACCAGCTCTGGCAGCACACCAAGGGCAAGGACACCCACGGCCGCCCGGTGCGCGTCGCCGTCATCGACACCGGTGTGGACATCCGGAACCCCCAGCTCAAGGACGCCGTGGACGTCGGCAGCGGCGCCGACCTGCTCGCGGAAGGCAAGGGCGGGGGCACAGAAAAAGGTGACAAGGCCACCGGCGATGCCAAGGGCCGAACCGGCAGCGGGGACACGACCGGGAGCCAGGGCGGAAGTCAGGGGGCCACCGTCGACCTCGTCGGCCACGGCACCAAGGTCGCCGGCATCATCGCCGCCCGGCCGTCGCCCGCCAGCGGCTTCGTCGGTCTCGCCCCGGAGTCGGTCATCATCCCCATCCGGCAGAACGACGAAAAGGGCAGCGGCACCTCCAAGACGCTCGCCGTGGGCATCAAGAAGGCCGTGGACGAGGGCGCCCGCGTCATCAACATCTCCCAGGACACCACCGACCGGCTGGCCCCCGGCTCCGACCTCGAGCTGGCCGTCAAGGCGGCCCTCGCCCGCGACGTCGTCGTGATCGCCTCGGCGGGCAACGACGGGCAGGACGGCAAGTCCAAGGCCACCTACCCGGCCGCCTACCCGGGCGTGCTCGCCGTCGGCGCCTCCGACCGCAACAACGAACGCGCCCCCTTCTCCCAGTCCGGTGCGTTCATCGGCGTCGCCGCCCCCGGTGTCGAGATGGTCTCCACCGTCCCCGGCGGCGGCCAGTGCGTCGACAACGGCACCAGCTTCTCCGCGCCGTATGTGGCCGCAGTCGCCGCCCTCATCCGGGCCAAACACCCCGACTGGCGGCAGCACCAGGTGGTGGCGCAGATCGAGCAGACCGCCGAACGCGCCGCCGACGCCCGCGACCGGCACATCGGCTGGGGGGTGGTCGACCCCGTCCGCGCCCTCACCGAGGACGAGCGCCCCATCGACCGCGTCACCCCCCACCAGGGCCCCGCCCGCACCGTCGCGGCCCCACAGCCCGCAGCCCTGCCGCTGGGTGAGACACCCCAGGAACGTAAGGTGCGGCTCGCGACGTACGCCCTGGGCGGCACGGCCGTCCTGATCGCCGTGATCGCGGGCTCGGCCATGGTCGTAAGAGACCGCAAGCGCCGCCCCTCGCACTAGGCGGCACCCGGCACGAAGGAACCCATGACTCAGCCACTTCCCCCACACGACTCGCAGCGCCCGACGGTGCCCCAGGGCTTCGGCCCGGCGCCGCAGCCCTTCGGCCCGCCACCGACCGGAGACAGCGGGCCACCACCGGGCGGCTCCCGCACCGGCGGGCGCCGCAAGGGCCTCGTCATCGCGCTCGCGGTGCTGCTCGTCGCCGGAGCGGGCACGGGCGGCTGGCTGCTCTGGGGCAAGGACGACAAGAAGGCCGCCCCCGAGGCGAAGCCCACACGTCCCGTCGACGCGAAGCTCGACTGGATGGTCCCCATGCCCTCCCCGGACAAGGACCACGCCCAGCGGGTGGCCCCGCTGTGGTTCGCCAAGGGCAACGTCGTGATGAACACGAAGAAGACGGTGACGGCCTACAGCGTCGCCACCGGAAAGCCCAGCTGGACCGTCCCCGTCCCGGGATTCGCCTGCACACAGTCACCCAAGCCGGACGGCGGCGTCGCGGTGATCGTCTACGGCAAGGCGGAGTTCGAATGCGACAAGCTGATGGCCGTCGACCTCGAGCGCGGCCGTCAGCTGTGGACGAAGGACATGGTCAACGCGCAGGGCAACAAGGACATGCGCAGCAACGCCAACATCGCCCTCAGCAACGGCCTCGTCAACGTGGCCGAGGTGGGCGAGGCCCTGGTCTACGACGCCAAGAGCGGAGCGAAGCGCAAGGCCAAGAACTACGGCTGCATGGAGCGCGGCACGGCCGTGAAGGGCGACCGGCAGCTCACGGTCGCCCAGTGCCAGATCTTCGGGCGGCAGTTCGTGATGAACGTGGACCCGAAGACCGGCGTGGAGAAGTGGACCTGGAAGGTCATGGACGGCATCGAGGTGCACAACGTCCTCTCCGCCGACCCTCCGGTGCTGGCGGTGGGCCGGGAGAACGACAACTCGCCCTCGGACATCGTGACGCTGGACGACAAGGGCCGGCTGAAGGCCCTGATATCCATCTCGGCGGGCCCGTACCACTTCGAGGAATGCCGAAAAGGGGTGCTGGAGTCCTGCGACAGGACGGTGACCGACGACAGGACGGTCTACCTCTCCACCCGCAGTGACGAGACGAACCAGGACGGGGTGAGCGTCACCGCCGTCGTCGCGGTCGATCTGGCCACGGGTAAGAAGCGCTGGACCGCCCCCCTCGGTGGCAACCGCGCCAACCGGCCCCTCGCCATGCACGACGGCCGCCTGCTCGTCTACCAGATGGCCACCAAGGACGAGGGCGGCAAGCTGCTCTCCCTCGACCCCGCCGACGGCACCCCCACCGTCTTCATGAAGCTGCCCCAGGAGTCCGCCGAACGGGAGTACTCCCTCGCCCGCCGCGGCACCGCCTACTTCCGTGACGACCACTTCTATCTGGTCCCGGAAGAGGGCATGAGCGACCCCTCGATGATCATGTCGTTCCACTGACCCGCCCCTGTCAGCCCCGCCGAGCCACCAGAACGAGAACGCAGGAGTCCAGTCAGTGACGCAACCACCGAGCTACGGCTATCCGCACCAGCCGCCATCGGCGCCGCTGCCCCCGGTGACGCCGCCCCCCGTCCCGCCCTACACCGGGTCCGGCCCTTCCGCGCCCTCACCCAGCAGCGGCCCGCCCGCCTGGCGCAAACCGGCCCTCATAGGCCTGGTGCTCGCCGTCCTGCTCGCCGCGGGCGGCTGGGCGCTCTGGGCGTTCACCGGTGACGACTCGTCCGGGGCGAAGAAGCCGGCGGCCACCGCGAAGGGCCCCGCCGCGGGGCGGGTCGCGTGGATGGCCGAGGCCCGCACCAAGCCGGACAAGGACAACAGGCAGGCCCTGGGCACCTGGTTCACCTCCTCGCTCGTCGTCAAGGCCGAGCCGGACATGGTCACCGCCTACGACATCAGGACCGGCGCGAAGAAGTGGTCCTTCCTCCTCCAGGGCCCGCTCTGCTCGGCCTCCCGGGAATCCGAGGGGAACGTCGCCGTCATCGCCGCCAGGTTCGGCAGTGTCTGTACCCACCTGATGGCCGTCGACCTGCGGAGCGGCAAGCGGATCTGGGAGGAACTGCTCGTCCCGGAGAAGGACGCGGGCGATTCCCTCACCCCCGGCAAGTGGGCCAAGGCCAACCTCGAACTCGCCCTCCACGACGGCCACGTCTACGCGATCTGGGGCAACGGCGAGCAGACACGGCGTCTGAAGGACGGCAAGCGCATGGAGGAGGAGAAGCGCGACAGCTGCGAAATGGTCGACTCCGCGGGCGGCGACCGGCTGATCGCCATCACCTATTGCGGATCGGACAGCATCAAGATCCGCTCGATCAACCCCAAGAAACTGGAGAAGTCGCGGTGGAGCCGGACCATCAAGCGCAATGACGGCTTCCTCTCCATCATCTCCACCGATCCGCTGGTCCTCTCCCAGGCCCCGGGCAACGGGGGCCCGGACAACCAGTACGACTTCGTCGTGCTGGACCCGGAGAACGGAAAGGAAAAGGCCCGCGTCGGCTACAACACCCTCTGGCAGCGGGGCAATTGCTTCCTCGCCACCTCCGGCTGCACCGGGGCCCTCGTGACGAAGGAATCCCTCTACGTCGCCGGCCGCGGTGTGACCATGGCCTACGACCTCTCCAGCGGCAAGGAGCGCTGGACCTTCAAGGCCGACGCCAACCGGCTCACCGTGCCCGTGTCCGTACGCAAGGGCCGCCTCGCCGCGTACACCTTCGCCACCCCGGACCGCCCCGGCCGGATCTCCTACGTCACCACGTCCACCGGCAAAGCGGAACGCACCGTCGACCACACGGGCACGTCGGCGGACCTGAAGAACGAAACCCTCATGGCGAAATCCGAGGGCTTCCCCCGCCTGACGAACGATCGCCTGCTCCTCGTCAACGACGGCGGGTTCGCGGACGAGGACAGCGGAATGATCCTCGCGATCAGCGCGCCGGACGACACCCAGTGAGTACGGCTACTCAGATCCGCTGAGTACCACAACTCAATGACTACTCAAATGAGTTGGAGGAGTCACCGCATGTGACTAGAGTGATGCGGTGGCACGGCCAACGGGGCGAATCCCAACAAGGAGACGGTGAATCATGTCCGGCAAGCTCAGTACGCATGATGAAAAGCTCAAGAAGGCCGTGGGTGACCTCGACGAGGTCAAGACCATGCTGGGCGACACCATCCGCAACCTGACCACCGTCGTGGACGGCATCAGCTCCCACTGGCGAAGCGACGCCCAGGTCCAGTACGCCGAGCTGCAGCGACGGGTGAACGAGGACGTCCGCAAGCTCAACGAGTACCTGGACTTCACCCGCGAAGCGCTTCAGGCGAGCCGTGACGGGTTCAACCAGAACGAAGCCGACCGCCTGAACAGCTTCAAGATCGACGGCGGCGCCGGCAGCAGCGGCGTGCTGTCGCGCTTCAACGTCACTTCGTAGCACTTCTTCGCAGTACGCGGCCACGACGCAGCAAGACAGGGAGTTCCGATGGAAATCACGTACGAGGGCGTCATCAACGCCTCCGAGTCGGTGAAGAAGTCCGCCACGACGATGGCGCAGCGCCTGGGGGACCTCCAGACGCAGGTCAAGAACGTCGTCGACGACTGGGACGGTGAGGCCAAGGAGGCCTTCTACGCCCGCCAGCGCGGCTGGGACGCCACGGCCCAGGACCTCACCCAGACTCTCCAGAAGATCGGCGACCTCCTCCGCGAGGCCACCCACAGCTACCAGGCCGTCGACAAGAAGAACGCGGGCCGGTTCTAGCGGATCGCAGTGGCTGCGGCGACCTGATGGATGGGGCGTGCCAGGAGGACTACCGTCCGGGCACGCCCCGTCGGCGTATCAGGGCTCGAGATCGAACTCGCCGTCCCGAGCCCCGAGCACGAACGCACGCCACTCGCCCTCGGTGTAGCGCAACACGGTCTCCGGATCGGCCGACGACCGCATGGCCACGGCCCCGTTGGCCAGATACGCGATCTCGACACGCTCGTCGGAGGCGTCGGTGCCGGGGGCGCTGAGCCACTCGGCACCGGAGATGTCCATGGCGTACAGCTCGGCTTTTTCTTGTTCGTCAGCCATTTGTCGGGCTCCTTTGCGGGTTATCGTGTTGTCTTGTGGAACATTTCGGGGAGATTGGCGGTGCCGAGGCAGCCGAGCTGCCGGGCGATCTTTCGCGCGGCGGCGTTGAGGATGGTGATCCTGGCGTTTCGGCCTGCTTGGCCTGTGAGTTTGGTGTTGGCGGTCCAGAGTCCGGCTCGTAGGACTTTCCCGCTCTGCGGTGGGCTTTCTCGAGCGCATGGAAAATAGATGGTGGCGCCATTGTCACGGGCTTCGCCGCGAGCCCCAAGCTTGTAGAGGGTGAGCTTCCCAGACCTTACCTGGCGGGTGGTTTCCATGTGAGGCTTGGTTACCTCGATATCGCTCCACCAGAAGGATACGGAGACGATTAGGCGCTTCTCTCTACCACTCTCGTCGATGTCGCTGATGAGTCGACATAGCTCTTGCTCCTCCCACCCTTCATGGGTCTCTTCAAGGTTGCGCAGTTTCGAGGAGAAGGCTTTGGTGTCCTCCTTGCCGTCCTCGCTGAATCGCTTCAGGCCGGTGAGATCCTCAAGCTTTCGTGCTGCCGCGTCTGGAAGCAGTGAGTCGCACACCTTAAGTGCGGGCAGGGTCGACGGGGTGGGCTGTGAGGCCTGATTGTTGGCGCAGGAGAGGTTGGGTGTCGCGAGCAGTGCGCACATCAATGCGACGTGTCGCGGATATCCCACCGTGGCTAGTCCTTTTCGTGAGGCGTGCGGCCGAGGTGATCATCTGTGTTGGGCCCAGTGCTGCTGTACATATCCTTGATGTCGCTTTTCAGATCTGCGTAATCGGCCTGTTGGGCAGAGCTCGATTGCCCCCTTAGGTATGCCGAATAAGTCTCCGCGATGTCGTTTTCCCCCGCCCGATAGAACTCGTTCTTATCAACCTTGACGGCCTCATCCGGCTTCAACTCAACCGCCTCAGCCGCCCTGTCAAACCGCTGCCCCACATACGTATTCACCATCCCGCCCGCCGTCTCACCCGCCAGCGGCACGACCGAGACCCCCACCGCCGCCGCCCCCGGCACCGGCAGCACCGCGACCCCCGCACCGATCGTGGCTCCCACGACCCACTTCTTCCACTCCGTCGACCGGGCCAAGCTCTTGTTGTTCTCCTCGGCATCATGCGCATGGTCCGCCGCCGCCTGTTCCACCCGGGCGTGGTCGAGGATGCCGCGCACCTCCGCCTCCGTCAGGAGCGCGCTGCGGCCGCGGACGTAACCCGCCTCGTCCGTCGCCGGGTTCGCGTCCAGCGCGCTCAACGTATGCAGGTGCTCGGCCCGTGACACATATCCGTGGGCCGTTTCGTTCTGGCCCAGTGTGCTGAGGAAACCGATCGCGCCGTAGCGGCCGAACTCCGCCCGGTTCTCGTACTTCGCCGGGAAGGCCACCGCGTCCTGGCCCACGCCGCGGTCGCCGATGCCGGAGACGGCGTAGTTGAGATCGTCGATGTACGCCGCTCCCATCCTGCCGAGGCTGTCGGCGATGCCCGACTGCCGGTGCATCAGGGAGTTGTCGTCGCCGTAGACGTACGCGACCTGTTCCATCACCCTCGCCGTCGCCCCGCTCCGGCGGTCCGCACCCGACGCGGTGTCGTACGGGCTGCCCGTCGTCGCCGCCTCCAGCGCGTGGCCCAGGGCGTTGTAGCCCGCGATCCTGCCGGAGTCGCCGGTGAAGGTGACGTCGGGGTGCCAGTGGCGGTCCTTGGCGAGGTACCAGAGGTTGTCGTTGACCTCCGACTCTTTGTCGACCGGGCCCGAAACGCCAGCCGGTGGTTTGAAGAATCGCGCCGCGCCCTCCGGGCTGTGGCCCAGGGCCTGGAGGAAGCCCGTCATCGGGTCCTGGCCGCGGTCGTTCTTTCCGCCGTGGTAAGTGAGGTCCGCGGTGTTGGCGGGGTTCGTCCAGAAGGACAGGTCACCGCTGTTGACCTTCTTGTCCATGCGGATGAGGGCTTCGCCGTACGCGGTGAGGAATGTGCCGTCGTACTCACCGTGCCGCATCAGATTGCTCATGACCTGGAAGCCCCAGGGGTTTCCCGCGGCGTCGGTGCCGATCTTCTTCCCGCCCGCCTCGATGATCCCCGCCTTCCAGGAGTCCATCGCCTTGCTGTCGACCTGTGTCGCCGAGGCCAGGGTGACGCCGAGGCTCTCCTGAAGACCCCGCAGCAGGTCCGCCCGGCCCCGGCCCGGGCCGACCCGCTGCGGGTCGGCCATCTCGGCCCAGAAGCGGAGGACGCCCTGGGGGCCGAGGGCGGTGGCGATGCGTTCACCGAAGAGCGGGTCGTCGCGGTGGGCTCCGAGCAGCGCGCTCAGCCGGGTGAGCTCCGCGTCGCTCATGGCGGAGCCCTTGGCTGCCAGTTCCAGGGCTCGTTCCGCGTCCTGCTCGGCCTGCCGCCGGCCGGCGCGGTCGTAGCCGTCCTGGTTGAAGCCCCGGTCGTGCGAGCCGTTCGGGTCCTGGAGCAGCGCCCAGTAGAGGTCGTCGTCGGCCTCCGTGGCGGACCGGAGCGCCCGCGCCACCGTGTCGTTGTGTGCGGCGACCGTCTCCTGATAGCCCTTGGTGAGGGCCGAGGAATCGGCCTCGGCGTACACGCGCCCGTCGTCGTTCTGCTTCAAGTGCCGGTCGCGGGCGACCGCTTCCGCGACCTGGTCCAGCGTCCTGCGGGCCGCGCGGAACCGGCCGAGCGCGTAGTCGAGAACGGCGTGGACGTCCCGGGCCTCCTCGGCCGCGGCCAGCAGCTCCGTTCGCGTACGGGCCAGGTTGCGGAAGCAGGCGGTGGCCGCCTCGCCTTCCCAGTCACAGGCGTACAGCGGGTTCTCGACCTCGTGGCCGAACGTGTCGCCCACGCCCTGGAGCCTCTTCGGCAGGGCCTGCCACGCCTCGACCGCCGCCTCCAGAGCGGCCAGGTTCGCGTCTCGTAGGGTCCGGTAGCCCAACATGGTCCGTGCCGTTCCCTACCCGCCGAACCGGTCGAACCGGTCGAACGTGCCGCGCGTGTGCTGGTCGTCCGCGTGGAAGTCACGCGCCGCCGCCCGCAGGGGCGCCGCGACCTCGTGCCGCAGTGAACGCTCCAGCTCGTTCATCTGAGCCCGCCAGCGGTCGAGGAAGACCGCGAACGCGGGGGAGGAGCGAAAGCCCTTGAGCCCCTCGGCGACCGAACCGGCCCCTCCCGTGCCGACCGCACTGTCGTCGGTCTTCCTGAAGGCCGCCCGCACCTCGTCCGCCTTGCCCGCCTTGTCCCGGAGGAAGGACGGGGAGACCCGTAATCGGCGCGGCCCCGCGGTCCCCGCCCCACCCGTCGCGTCCTTCGAGCTCGCGAGCCGCATCGACTCGCCCGTGGGCTTGCCGGAGCCGTCGTAGCGATGTGGGTTGAACCGACGGTCCCACTCCTCGTCGAGCGCCATGTCGCCTCCCCGGCACACGTGTTGGCAGGTGTGTACGACGCTAGCGCCCGGCCATGACACCCGGACCCGTTTCCGTGGATCTTCACCGGTGCCGTCACACCCGCCGCACCCCTCACTCCGCCGGCAGCCACCCCGTCTGGATCAGCGCGGACCCCTGGCGCCGCGAGACGAAGACACCGCGGCCCGGCGGCAGGGGGCGGGGCTTCATGTCGCCCAGGAGCTCGCCCTCGCTCGGGTGGCCCGAGAGCAGCACACCCTGGGCGCCCAGCTCCTTGAAGCGCTGGATGAAAGCCTCGTACGACGAGCGTCCGGCGCCCGCCGTGTTGCGGGCCAGGATGATGTTGACGCCCGCGTCGCGCGCGAAGGGCAGATTGTCGAGCAGCACGCTCATGGGGTTGCCCGACGAGGAGGAGACCAGGTCGTAGTCGTCGATCACGACGAACGCCCGCGGCCCCTGCCACCAGCTGCGCGTACGCAACTGCTGCGGGGTGACGTCCGGGCCGGGGATCCGGCCGGCGATGAGGGCGTTCATGTCGCCCATGTACTTCTCCAGGGCGTTCTGCGTGGTCGCGTACCCCACCAGATACGGCTCCGGGACGCACTCCAGCAGCCCGCGCCGGTAGTCACCGACGCAGAACAGCGCCTCCTCCGGTGTGTACCGCTCGGTGAGCTGCTTGATCAGCAGCCGCAGCATCGCCGTCTTGCCCGCCCCCGACTCGCCGAAGACGGCGAACAGCGGCTGCTGGTCGAAGTCGACGAAGAGGGGTTCCAGGTTCATCTCGTCGATGCCGATGGCGACACCCCGGTCCGGGGCGGCGTTGCCCGCGGGCAGCGAATCGGCCGGCAGCAGATGGGGGAGCATCCGTACCCGTGGCGCGTGCGGGCCGTGCCAGTTGCCTTCCACCGACCGGACGAAAGCGGCCGTGGCCTCCGCGAGGTCCTCGCCGCCGCCCGGCCGGCCGTCCACGCGCGGCACCGCGCCCAGGAAGTGGAGCGCCTCGGGCGTGATGCCGCGGCCCGGGGCGTTGACGGGGACGTTCCTGGCGCTCTTGCGGTCGAATTCGGAGTCGGTGGGGTCGCCGAGGCGCAGTTCCAGCCGGCTCAGCAGCTGGTCCTTGAGGGCCGCGCGCATCTCCATGTAGCGGGCGGCGGTGATCACCAGGTGCACGCCGAAGCCGAGACCGCGGGCCGCGATGTCGGTGATGACGGGCTCGAGGTGCTCGAACTCCGTGCGGAAGGACTGCCAGCCGTCGATGAGCAGGAACACATCGCCCCACGGCTCGTCCGGCAGCTGCCCGGCCGCGCGCCGGCGCCGGTAGGTGGCGATGCCGTCGATGGCGTGGTCCCGGAAGAACGCCTCCCGCCGGTTCAGCACCCCCGCGACCTCGGCGACCGTGCGCCGCACCTTGTCCGCGTCGAGCCGCGAGGCGACGCCGCCGACGTGCGGCAGACCGTCGAGGGCGACCATGCCGCCACCGCCGAAGTCCAGACCGTAGAACTGCACTTCGGCCGGGGTGTGCGTGAGCGCGAACGCGCCGACCATCGAGCGCAGCAGCGTCGACTTGCCCGAGCGCGGGCCGCCCAGGACCAGCATGTGACCCGCGGCCCCCGAGAAGTCCCGGTGCAGCACGTCGCGCTTCTGCTCGAACGGCTTGTCCACCAGCCCCAGCGGTACGACCAGCCCGCCCGGGCGCCCGTACCCGTCCGCGCTCAGACCGCGGCCCTCCACCGGGGCGAGCGGCGGGAGCAGCTGGTCGAGAGAGGGCGCCTCGTCCAGGGGCGGGAGCCAGACCTGATGGGCCGGCGGCCCCTGGCCGTCGAGACGGCGGACGATGACATCGAGGACCGTGTCGGACAGGGCGTCGTCCGAGGTGTCGTCCCCGTCGTCCGGACGGACGGCGGACGGATCCGGCGCGAGATAGGTGACGGGCACCGGGGCGGCCGTGAACAGCACCGGGCGGCGCTCGACGGTCAGGTCCGAGCCCGCCGGATCCAGGGAGCCGGTGCGATAGGGCGCGGAGACGTACGCCGCCTTGAAGCGCGTCATCTCGTCCGTACCGAACTTGAGGTACCCCGAGCCGGGAATGGACGGCAGGTGGTAGGCGTCCGGGACGCCCAGCGCCGTACGGGATTCGGCGGCCGAGAACGTCCGCAGGCCGACGCGGTACGACAGATAGGTCTCCAGTCCGCGCAGCCGGCCCTCCTCCAGCCGCTGCGACGCCAGCAGCAGGTGCACGCCCAGGGACCGGCCGATGCGGCCGATCTGGATGAACATGTCGATGAAGTCCGGCTTGGCCGTCAACAGCTCGCTGAACTCGTCGATCACCAGGACGAGTGAAGCGAGCGGCTCCAGCGGGGCACCGGCCAGCCGCGCCTTCTCGTAGTCGTGCGTGTTGGCGTAGTTGCCCGCCGAGCGCAGCAGCTCCTGGCGGCGCTGGAGCTCACCGGTGATGGAGTCCCGCATGCGGTCGACCAGTGTCAGGTCGTCCGCGAGGTTGGTGATGACGGCGGCGACGTGCGGCAGCCGGGACATGCCCGTGAAGGTCGCGCCGCCCTTGAAGTCCGCGAGCACGAAGTTCAGCGTCTCCGAGGAATGCGTGACGGCGAGCCCCAGCACCAGGGTGCGCAGCAGCTCGGACTTGCCCGAGCCGGTCGCGCCGACGCACAGGCCGTGCGGGCCCATGCCGTCCTGCGCCGCCTCCTTGAGGTCGAGCATGACGGGCGAGCCGTCCTCACCGACACCGATCGGCACCCGCAGCCGCTCCGCCGCCGACCGCGGCCGCCAACTGCGCGCGGTGTCCACCGAGCCCGCGTCGCCCAGGGCCAGCAGATCGGTGAAATCGAGGTTGGCGAGCAGCGGTTCGTCATCGTCGCCACCACCCGTCCGCAGCGGCGCGAGCTGCCGGGCGAGCGCTTCGGCGGCCTCCGGGGACAGCGTGTCCGGCTCCCCCTCGTACGCCGCGACCTGCGACTGGAGACGCAGCCGCCCCGGGGAGACGATCACCGACAGCCCGCCGCGCTCCTCGTCCAGCTCACCGGGGACCACCTCGACGACGGTGACACCCTGCAGACCCTCGGCAGCAGCGAACGCCGAGTCCGGCGGCACCGTGGCACCGTCCAGGACGACCACCACATGCGGCTGGTCCAGCAGCGGCTGACCGTCCCGGCTGAAGCGGGTACGCCCCTCCAGCCGCGGCGCCAGCAACTCCTCCAGCTCACCGAGGTCGTCACCGATGGTCCGCCGCGTGCCCGCGCCGTCGATCCGGCCCGGCACCTGCACATGCGGCAGCCACTTCGCCCACTCCCACCGCTCGGCCGCACCGCGCCCCGCGACGACCGCGACGACCAGGTCCTCCGGCGAGTGCAGCGTGGCGAGCTGCGCGAGCAGCGCGCGGGCCGAGCCGTGCACCGTCTCCGGCTCACCCGACAGGGTCACGTGGTAGAAGGCCCGCAACGACACCGCCACCGGCATGCCGTCCAACGAGCCGTGCGTGGCGAGGAACCGCTGCATCGCACCGGCCGTCAGGGGCTCCAGCTCGTCCATCGGCGCCGTCTCGGGGGCCACCAGCGGGGTCGCGAGCTGCTGCGCGCCGAGCCCTATCCGGGCCTGCCCGAAGTCGTCGTCGCTCACCCGCCGCTCCCACACCCGGCTCCCCTCGGCGACCACCGACCACAGCTGCTCGGGCGCGGGGTGCGTGTAGAACTGGGCGTCGCGCTGCGCGCGGGCGGTCCGCCGCACGGTCCTTCGCGTCTGCGCGAGGTATTTGAGGTAGTCACGGCGCAGGTCCGCCAGCTCGCCCTGGGTGCCCTGCCGATGCCGGACGATCATGGTGATGGTCATGCCGAGCGTCGAGACCATCATCAGGAAGCCCATGATCTTCATCATCGGGGCGGCCCCCGGCATGAAGAAGTACACCGCCGACGAAGCCATGCCCAAGGTGGGCAACAGCTGCATCAGCATGCCCTCCTGACGGCCGCGCGGCAGCTCCGGAGGGGACTCCAGCCGTAGTTCCGCGCTCGGCACCTCAGGCGGGAGAGCCCGCGGCTGGCGCTTGACGACGACCTGGCTCACGGACTGCCTCAACCCCTCGACGCGGCAGGAAAGTTCCTTGCCCGTGGCCCCCGTGGCCCCGGCCTCCTCCGCGAGACGGTGATCCTATCGGCGTACGAACGTTCTCCCCGGGTAGGGTTGCCAGCCGCCCGTATGCACGAACGAAGCCCGACCGCCGCCGTCGCACGGCGAAAGCCGCACCCGCGGACAACCGAGGCGAACACGGCCACGCACGCGGAGCGGCACCGCGCACCAGCACCGCGAAACCAGGGGGACACCAAAGGTGAGTACGTCCGCTACGACAGGCTTCTGCAGGGTGACCGTCGTCGCGCCGGACAGCCGGATCGACGTCGCCCTCCCCGAGGACATCGCCGTCGCCGACGTCTACCCCGAGCTCCTGCGGCTGACCGGACAGACCCAGGCCCCGGGCACCCCCACCGGCTACCACCTCGTACGCCGCGACGGCACCGTCCTCGAAGGCGCCCGCACCCTCGCAGCCCAGCGCGTCCTGGACGGAGAGCTCCTCGCGCTGCGCCCCTTCGCTGAATCGCTGCCGCCCGCCGTCCACGACGACGTCTCCGACGCCGTGGCCGCCGCCGTCACCCGCGACCGCGCCCTCTGGGACGACCGGCTGCTGCGCGTCGGCGGCCTGTGGGGCGGCGCGCTGCTGCTCGTCCTGCTGGCCTTCGCCCTCTGGTCCGCCGACCCGCTCCGGCACGACACCCACGGTCTGCCGGGCATCGTCGCTGCCGCCGTCGGCCTCTTCCTGACGGCGTTCGCCGGCGTCCGGGCCCGGGTCTACGACGACCGCGGCTCCGCCGTCGCCCTCGGCCTGGCCGCCCTCCCGCACCTGATGACCGCCGGAGCCGGCGTGCTGCCCCCCGGCGCGGGCGAAGGCGTCGGCCGGCTCCAGTTCCTGCTCGGCTGCGTCGCCGTCCTCATCGGCTCCGTCGTCCTCGTCGCCGCGCTGCCCTCCGGCGACGCCCCCTTCGTCGCCGCCGTCGTCGCCTCCGCCACCGGCACCCTCGCCACCTTCTGCGCGATCCTCACCGAAGCCGGGCCCACGGCCGTCGCCGCCGTCTGCGCCGCCGTCGCCCTCGGCGCCGTCGCCTTCCTGCCGGGCCTCTCCGCCCGCGTCGCCCGGCTGCCCATCGGCTACGCCGCACCCCGCTCCACGGTCGGTGACGACCTCGACACCCCGACCGGCGACCACACCCCCGAGCCCGTCGACGCCGAGCGCATCGCCGCCCAGGCCCGCCGCGGCCACGAACTGCTGCTCGGCCTCGTCGGCGGCTGCTCGGCCGTCGTCGTCGGCTCGGCCGCGGTCCTCGGCTTCTCCGCCGACCCCTGGGCCCAGGCCCTCGCCCTGGCAGCCGGGGCGGCGACCCTGCTGCGCGCCCGTCTCTTCCGCTACACGGCGCAGGTCACCACCGTCCTCGCCGCCGGCCTCGGCGCCCTCGCCCTGCTGATCCTCGGGCTGTCCCTGAACCCGCCCGCCGCGGCCGTCCGCGCCCTGGCCGAGCACGACGGCGGCCCGCTCGACATCCGGACGGTCTGGCTCGCCGCCGCCGTCACCGCCGGGGCCGCCCTGCTCACCGGCATCGCGCTGATCGTCCCCAGCAAGGGTCTGTCACCCTTTTGGGGGCGGCTCTCCGATATTTTTGAGAGCGCCCTCCTGCTCTCCCTCGTCCCGCTGTGCCTCGCCGTTCTTGACGTGTACGCCACCGTGCGGGGTCTGACCAGTTCATAAGGGACAGGACCCGGGCCCCGTAAGGGCCGACACGAAGGCCGAGGCGGGCCGGGCCGACCCCGTCCGGGGCCGCGGTGCCCGGCTGGTACTGTGTGTAGTGGCCGTTTGTGTACGCGCCTCCGGACCGCCCGTAAGGGCTTCTGGGGACAGCGCCCAGCGGACCTCGCCTCCCGAGTCACGGAAGCTCCCCTGAGATCAAGACCAGGGGCACTCGGCGGCTGAAACTGAGAATTTGAGGAGTACGCGTGTCGCTCGACGCCGCTACGAAGAAGCAGATCATGACCGAGTTCGCCACCAAGGAGGGCGACACCGGCTCCCCCGAGGTCCAGGTCGCGATGCTCACCCGCCGCATCTCGGACCTGACCGAGCACCTCAAGACGCACAAGCACGACCACCACTCCCGCCGTGGTCTGCTGCTCCTGGTCGGCCAGCGTCGCCGCCTTCTGCAGTACCTGGCCAAGAAGGACATCACGCGCTTCCGCGCCCTGGTCGAGCGCCTCGGCATCCGCCGCGGTGCCGCCGGCGCCAAGTAAGACATCGTGAAGGGAGCGGTTCCCACATCTGGGGGCCGCTCCCTTCGCGTATCTCGTGGGACCCGGAAGCTTTGTAGTCTGGTCCCACAACGGAACAACGACAGAACCGCATGACGGAGGAGGCGCCGGCCTCGCCGCCGGTCCTCGGTAGTGGCCCCCGGAACAGGGATTCCGGGCGCTTCGATCGAAGACCGGCCCGCACAGAGCAAGCCGCGGCGCCCCTCCACCAACGTCCCCGCCACACGGGCAGGGACGCAGACGAGGAGATATCACTGGTGGAGAACGAGACCCACTACGCCGAAGCCGTCATCGACAACGGCACCTTCGGCACCCGCACCATCCGCTTCGAGACGGGCCGCCTGGCCAAGCAGGCCGCCGGCTCCGCCGTGGCGTACCTGGACGACGACACCATGGTGCTGTCGGCCACCACCGCTTCGAAGAAGCCCAAGGACCAGCTGGACTTCTTCCCCCTGACGGTCGACGTCGAGGAGCGCCAGTACGCGGCCGGCAAGATCCCCGGCTCGTTCTTCCGTCGTGAGGGCCGCCCCTCCGAGGACGCGATCCTCACCTGCCGCCTGATCGACCGCCCGCTGCGCCCCTCCTTCAAGAAGGGCCTGCGCAACGAGATCCAGATCGTCGAGACGATCATGGCGCTCAACCCCGACCACCTGTACGACGTGGTCGCGATCAACGCCGCCTCCTGCTCCACGCAGCTCGCGGGCCTGCCCTTCTCCGGTCCGATCGGCGCCACCCGCGTGGCCCTGATCAAGGGCCAGTGGGTGGCGTTCCCGACCCACACCGAACTCGAGGACGCCGTCTTCGACATGGTCGTGGCCGGTCGCGTCCTCGAGGACGGCGACGTCGCGATCATGATGGTCGAGGCCGAGGCCACCGAGAAGACCGTCCAGCTGGTGGCGGACGGCGCCGAGGCCCCGACCGAAGAGGTCGTCGCCGCCGGTCTCGAGTCGGCGAAGCCGTTCATCAAGGTCCTGTGCCGTGCCCAGTCGGAGCTCGCGGCCAAGGCCGCCAAGCCCGAGGGCGAGTTCCCGGTCTTCCTCGACTACCAGGACGACGTCTTCGAGGCGCTCTCCGCCGCGGTCACCGCTGAGCTCTCGCAGGCGCTCACCATCGCCGGCAAGCAGGAGCGCGAGACCGAGCTGGACCGCGTCAAGGAGCTCGCCGCGGAGAAGCTCCTCCCGGCCTTCGAGGGCCGCGAGAAGGAGATCTCCGCCGCGTACCGTTCGCTGACCAAGAAGCTGGTCCGCGAGCGCGTCATCAAGGACAAGGTCCGCATCGACGGCCGTGGCGTCACGGACATCCGTACGCTCGCCGCCGAGGTCGAGGCCATCCCGCGCGTGCACGGCTCGGCGCTGTTCGAGCGTGGCGAGACCCAGATCCTGGGCGTCACCACCCTCAACATGCTCCGCATGGAGCAGCAGCTGGACACCCTCTCCCCGGTGACCCGCAAGCGCTACATGCACAACTACAACTTCCCGCCGTACTCCGTCGGCGAGACCGGCCGCGTCGGTTCGCCGAAGCGCCGCGAGATCGGCCACGGCGCCCTGGCCGAGCGGGCCATCGTGCCCGTGCTGCCCTCGCGCGAGGAGTTCCCCTACGCGATCCGTCAGGTGTCCGAGGCCCTCGGCTCCAACGGCTCGACGTCCATGGGCTCGGTCTGCGCCTCCACCATGTCGCTGCTGAACGCCGGTGTGCCCCTCAAGGCCCCCGTCGCCGGTATCGCCATGGGTCTGATCTCCCAGGAGATCGACGGCAAGACGCACTACGTCGCCCTCACCGACATCCTCGGTGCGGAGGACGCCTTCGGTGACATGGACTTCAAGGTCGCCGGCACCAAGACCTTCGTCACCGCGCTCCAGCTCGACACCAAGCTCGACGGCATCCCCGCCTCGGTCCTGGCCGCCGCGCTGAAGCAGGCCCGCGACGCGCGCCTCCACATCCTCGATGTGATGAACGAGGCCATCGACGTCCCGGACGAGATGTCCCCGAACGCCCCGCGGATCATCACCGTCAAGATCCCGGTGGACAAGATCGGTGAGGTCATCGGCCCCAAGGGCAAGATGATCAACCAGATCCAGGAGGACACCGGCGCCGACATCACGATCGAGGACGACGGCACCATCTACATCGGTGCCGCCGACGGCCCGGCCGCCGAGGCCGCCCGCGCCACGATCAACGGCATCGCCAACCCGACCATGCCGGAGGTCGGCGAGCGCTACCTGGGTACGGTCGTCAAGACCACCACCTTCGGTGCCTTCGTCTCCCTCATGCCGGGCAAGGACGGCCTGCTGCACATCTCGCAGATCCGCAAGCTCGCCGGTGGCAAGCGCGTGGAGAACGTCGAGGACGTGCTCGGCGTCGGCGCCAAGGTCCAGGTCGAGATCGCCGAGATCGACCAGCGCGGCAAGCTCTCGCTGATCCCGGTCATCGAGGGCGAGGACGGCGACGAGGCTAAGGACGAGTCCGCCAAGTGACGTCCCGTAGTACACGGAAGACGGCCCGCACCTCTTCGGAGGGGCGGGCCGTCGCCCGTACCCAAACGCTTCTCAAGGGCGAGAACGGCATCGGTACGGTCCGCAGGACCACCCTCCCCGGTGGCCTGCGCATCGTCACCGAGACCCTGCCGTCCGTACGCTCCGCGACCTTCGGCATCTGGGCCAACGTCGGCTCCCGCGACGAGACCCCGACCCTCAACGGCGCCACGCACTATCTGGAGCACCTGCTCTTCAAGGGCACCTCCAAGCGCAGCGCGCTCGACATCTCCTCCGCCATCGACGCGGTCGGCGGCGAGATGAACGCGTTCACGGCGAAGGAGTACACCTGCTACTACGCACGTGTGCTCGACACCGATCTGCCGCTGGCCATCGATGTCGTCTGTGACATGCTCACCGGCTCGCTCATCGAGGCCTCCGACGTCGACGCCGAGCGCGGCGTGATCCTCGAAGAGATCGCGATGACCGAGGACGACCCCGGCGACTGCGTGCACGACCTGTTCGCGCACACCATGCTGGGCGACACCCCGCTGGGCCGCCCGGTGCTCGGCACGGTCGACACGATCAACGCCCTCACCCGCGACCGGATCGCCCGCTTCTACAAGAAGCACTACGACCCGACCCATCTGGTCGTGGCCGCCGCGGGCAATGTCGACCACGCCAAGGTCGTCCGCCAGGTGCGTGCCGCGTTCGAGAAGGCCGGTGCCCTCTCCCGCACGGACGCCGTGCCGGTCGACCCGCGCGCGGGCACCCGCACGATCCGCACCGCGGGCCGCGTGGAGCTGCTGGGCCGCAAGACCGAGCAGGCACACGTCGTCCTCGGCATGCCGGGTCTGGCCCGCACCGACGAGCGCCGCTGGGCCCTCGGCGTGCTCAACACCGCGCTCGGCGGCGGTATGAGCTCGCGGCTCTTCCAGGAGGTCCGGGAGAAGCGCGGACTCGCCTACTCCGTCTACTCCTACACCTCGGGCTTCGCCGACTGCGGCCTCTTCGGCGTCTACGCCGGCTGCCGCCCGAGCCAGGTCCACGACGTCCTGAAGATCTGCCGCGACGAGCTGCACAAGGTCGCGACCGAGGGGCTCAGCGACGAGGAGATCACCCGCGCCGTCGGACAGCTCTCCGGCTCCACGGTCCTCGGGCTGGAGGACACGGGCGCGCTGATGAACCGCATCGGCAAGAGCGAGCTGTGCTGGGGCGAGCAGATGTCGGTCTCCGACATGCTGACGCGCATCTCGGCCGTCACCCCGGACGAGATCCGGGAAGTGGCCCGCGATGTACTGGGGCAGCGTCCTTCGCTGTCCGTCATCGGCCCGCTGAAGGACAAGCAGGCGGCCAGGCTCGACGCGGTCGTGGCCTGACGGTCCTGACAGATTCCGTCTGATCCCGACTGATCCTGAGTGATCCTTAGAGATCCTTAAGAGAAGGAAGCACCAAGGATGAGCAAGCTGCGCGTGGCGGTCATCGGCGCCCAGGGCCGGATCGGCTCCGAGGCCGTACGAGCCGTCGAAGCCGCCGCCGACATGGAGCTGGTGGCCGCGCTGGGCCGGGGCGACAAGCTCGAGACGCTGACCGGGGCGGGCGCCCAGGTCGCGGTCGAGCTGACCCACCCCGACTCGGTCATGGACAACCTCGAGTTCTGCGTCGCCCACGGCATCCACGGCGTGGTCGGCACCACCGGCTGGACCGAGGACCGCCTCGCCCGGCTGACCGGCTGGCTCGACGCCAAGCCGGGCACCGGCGTGCTCATCGCCCCGAACTTCTCCATCGGGGCCGTGCTGACCATGGCCTTCGCCCAGCAGGCGGCCCGCTTCTTCGAGTCGGTCGAGGTCGTCGAGCTGCACCACCCGAACAAGGCCGACGCCCCCTCCGGCACCGCCACCCGTACCGCGCAGCTCATCGCGGCGGCGCGGCGGGAGGCGGGCTGCGCCCCGCAGCCCGACGCCACGACGACCGCCCTGGACGGCGCGCGCGGCGCGGACGTCGACGGGGTGCCGGTGCACTCGGTGCGACTGCGCGGGCTGCTGGCCCACCAGGAGGTGCTGCTCGGCGACACCGGCGAGACGCTGACCATCCGGCACGACTCGCTGCACCACAGCTGCTTCATGCCGGGCATCCTGCTCGGCGCGCGGCGCGTGGTGGACACCCCGGGCCTGACCTTCGGGCTGGAACACTTCCTGGATCTGGGCTGAGAACCGTGCGCGCAAAGATCGTCTATTTCGCCCTGGCCGCCGTCCTGGTCGCCTACTTCGTCCTGGTCGGCAGCCGTGGCGTCATGCTCATCCAGCAGGGCACGCTGCTCACGGTCACCTTCGGCGTCTCCGTGCTGGTCCTGCCGTTCATCGGTGCCTGGTTCCTCTACCAGACCACCAAGTTCGCGCGCGCGGCCGACCGGCTGGCGCGGGAGCTGGACGCGGAGGGCGGCCTGCCGGTCGACGAGCTGGTACGGACCCCGAGCGGCCGTATCGACCGCGACTCCGCGGACGAGGTCTTCGCCCGGCGCCGGGCCGAGACCGAGGACGCCCCGGGCGACTGGCGCTCGTGGTTCCGGCTCGCCGTGGCCTACCACGACGCCCGTGACACCCCGCGGGCCCGCAAGGCCATGCAGCGGGCGATCGCCCTGCACGACGGAAAGCCGGTCCGCGTCGAGGCGTAGGCCGTTGCCATCGTGTGCTCAAAACGCCGGACGGGCTTGGTGACTGATCAGTCACCAAGCCCGTCCGGCGTTTTGAGGACGCGCCCGCAGGGCGCTTGCCGCCGCAGGCGGCAAAACCGGCCCGCAGCCGAAGAGTCGCCGACCAGGCCTAGTGCCGATACCCGGCGACCTGGTCCTCGATCGCGTCGGCCGCCATCGCGAACGCTTCCGGGCGGCCGAGGAAATCCCCGCCCCGGTCCGTGACCACCACGGGGAGCGAACCGCCCCGCGCCAGATCGATCACCAGGGCCTGGCCCTGGACCGTGCGCGGCAGCCCCAGCCAGCGGACCGGCTGCTGGGCGGTCCGTACGGCGGTGACATCCGACCACGCCACGGTGGTGCAGGACGTCAGCCGGAGCTGGCGCAGCCCCTGCGGGCTCACCCAGATCCCCACCCGCACCAGCCGGACCGCAACGGTGATCATGAGTGCGGCGACGGCGAAGCAGATTCCCGCGCCGGGCAGTGATCCGGCGAGCGCGATGATCAGCGCCGAGAACAGCACGTACGAGGCGAGCAGCAGCACCAGCGCGGAGCCGCCGACCCGCCAGGGACCGGGCCGGTACGGACGCCGCCAACGGTCGAGATCCTCATAGGGCAGGTTCTCGCCGGACGCGGTCGCGGGCGCGAGGGCTTCGGCGTCCCGGTCGGCTGTCAAGAAGGGCAAGGGCACGACGGCTGTTCCTCACGTACGAGCACGCTCCACTGGCTGTGCCCGGTGAGGTTATCGATGCGTGAGGGGCCCCGACCACTCCAGGGTGGGTGGACCGGGCCCCTCACGGTCGATCAGCGGCCGTCGGACGCTTCCGACTGCTGCGAATGGTGCGAATTCTGCGTGCCCGTCTGGAGCGACGGCATCCCGAACAACAGCGCTCCGACGAGCCCCGTCGTGACCGTCAGTCCCACGAGCACCCGGCCGGCTATCTGCGACCGGGTCGCGCGATCTCGGGGCGGCGGCGTGACGTTGCTGCGGTAGCGCTCGGCCTCGGCGACGAAGGCGAACGGCACGGGCTCTCGCCGGCGGAACATGAAGAACTCTCCTAGCAACCTCGAAGTCGGCTGTTACTCATAAGGACGTTCTTTTGGCCTCAGGGGTGCCCGTTTTCGTCAACTTCTGTGAAAAATCTCAACCGGTGTCCCGTCACCCCCACCGGCGCCCCTCACCCGACCGCACTCGGCGGCACCCGGCGGGATCCGTCAGCGCGTCAGGCCGGACCGAGTGTCAGTGGCGGCCCGTAGGCTTGTCGCCGCCCGAGCATTGCAACTGGAAGGACCCCGCCGGTGACCGACAGCCCCACCGAGACCGCCAAGCCCGGATTCCTCAGCGACGTGACCGTCGAGCTGGTCAAGCACAGCGCCGCCGACTCCGACGTGCTGTGGGCGGCTCGCGTCTCCACCGCCGGCGAGCAGTCCCTGGAAGAGCTCACGAAGGACCCCGAGCGGTCCAAGGGCCTCATCAATTACCTGATGCGCGACCGCCACGGCAGCCCCTTCGAGCACAACTCGATGACCTTCTTCATCAGCGCGCCGATCTTCGTCTTCCGCGAGTTCATGCGCCACCGCGTCGGCTGGTCGTACAACGAGGAGTCCGGCCGCTACCGCGAGCTCCAGCCCGTCTTCTACGTTCCGGGCGAGGACCGCAAGCTGGTCCAGGAGGGCCGCCCGGGCAAGTACGTCTTCGTCGACGGCACCCCCGAGCAGCACGAGCTGACCAGCCGCGTCATGGAGGACTCCTACCGCCGGGCCTACGAGGCCTACCAGGAGATGCTCGCCGCGGGCGTCGCCCGTGAGGTCGCCCGCGCGGTGCTGCCCGTCGGTCTCTTCTCCTCCATGTACGCCACGTGCAACGCCCGGTCGCTGATGCACTTCCTCGGCCTGCGCACCCAGCACGAGCAGGCGACCGTCCCGTCGTTCCCGCAGCGGGAGATCGAGATGGTCGGCGAGAAGATGGAGGCGGAGTGGGCCAAGCTCATGCCGCTCACCTACGCCGCCTTCAACAAGAACGGCCGCGTCGCCCCGTAAGGGCGAGGGCGCTCGCACGCTGTCGCGGCCGCCCACACGGTGTGACGTGATCATGTGACGCACTGATGTACGCACCGGTAGCGAAGTGTCCGTATTGCGGCATTTCGTCACCTTCATCTACGCTGAACAAACGGACCCGGCACTGCTTGAACCCCCGAGCAGGCAGTGCCGGGATCCCTTTCGCACTCCCCGAGGGAGCACCTCACGGTGAGCAACGAGTAGCGTGGCCCCCATGGCTCCGACCTCCACACCGCAGACGCCCTTCGGGCGGGTCCTGACCGCGATGGTGACGCCCTTCACGCCCGAAGGTGACCTCGACCTCGACGGCGCCCAGAGGCTCGCCACCCACCTGGTGGACGCCGGCAACGACGGCCTCGTCGTCAACGGCACCACCGGCGAGTCGCCCACCACCAGCGACGCGGAGAAAGCCCAGCTCGTACGGGCCGTGGTCGAAGCCGTAGGAGACCGTGCCCACGTCGTCGCCGGAGCCGGTACGAACGACACCGCGCACAGCATCGAGCTGGCCCGCGCCGCAGAGCAGGCCGGCGCCCACGGCCTCCTCGTCGTCACCCCGTACTACAACAAGCCGCCGCAGGAAGGCCTCTACCGGCACTTCACCGCGGTCGCCGACGCCACGGGCCTGCCCGTGATGCTCTACGACATCCCCGGCCGCAGCGGCGTCCCGATCAACACCGAGACGATCGTCCGCCTGGCCGACCACCCCCGGATCGTCGCCAACAAGGACGCCAAGGGCGACCTCGGCCGCGCCAGCTGGGCCATCGCCCGGTCCGGCCTCGCCTGGTACTCCGGCGACGACATGCTGAACCTGCCGCTGCTCTCCGTCGGCGCCGCCGGCTTCGTCTCCGTCGTCGGCCACGTCGTCGCCCCCGAGCTGCGCGCGCTGCTCGAAGCCCACCGCTCCGGGGACGTCACCAAGGCCACCGAGATCCACCAGCGACTGCTCCCGGTCTTCACCGGCATGTTCCGCACCCAGGGCGTGATCACCACCAAGGCCGCCCTGGCCCTGCAGGGCCTGCCCGCAGGACCGCTGCGCCTGCCGCTCGTCGAGCTGTCCCCGGAGGAGACCGAGCAGCTCAAGCGCGATCTGGCCGCCGGTGGGGTACAGCTGTAACCAGGGGCCGTTCCCCGCATAGCGGACCGGCACACCACAGACTTCACAACTGAACACCGAAAACAACTGCAAGTGCACGAATGTCATGCGCGCCATGTGCCCCAGCGGCATGTGGCGTGCGTGGTGAGGAGAGTCTTTTGAGTCACCCGCACCCTGAACTCGGTCCGCCGCCGAAGCTTCCCGAGGGCGGCCTGCGCGTCACCCCGCTCGGCGGCCTCGGCGAGATCGGCCGCAACATGACGGTCTTCGAATACGGCGGCCGTCTGCTGATCGTCGACTGCGGAGTGCTCTTCCCCGAGGAGGAGCAGCCCGGAGTCGACCTGATCCTGCCGGACTTCACGTCCATCCGTGACCGCCTGGACGACATCGAAGGCATCGTGCTCACGCACGGCCACGAGGACCACATCGGTGGCGTCCCGTATCTGCTCCGCGAGAAGGCGGACATCCCGCTGATCGGCTCGAAGTTGACCCTCGCGCTGATCGAGGCGAAGCTCCAGGAGCACCGGATCCGCCCCTACACCCTCGAGGTCAAGGAGGGGCACCGCGAGCGCATCGGCCCCTTCGACTGCGAGTTCGTGGCGGTCAACCACTCCATCCCCGACGCCCTCGCGGTCGCCATCCGCACCCCGGCCGGCATGGCCGTGCACACCGGCGACTTCAAGATGGACCAGCTTCCGCTGGACCGCCGCCTCACCGACCTGCCCGCCTTCGCGCGGCTCGGCGAGGAAGGCATCGACCTGCTGCTCTCGGACTCCACGAACGCCGAGGTCCCCGGCTTCGTACCGCCCGAGCGCGACATCTCCAATGTGCTGCGCACCGTCTTCGCCGGCGCCCAGAGCCGCATC
>NZ_CP166299.1:5830000-8065090 GCF_041283565.1 Streptomyces sp. QH1-20
GGGCGGTGGTAGTCCCGGGGTAAGGGTGTAGGCCGTGTGATAGGCAAATCCGTCACACATTAAGGCTGAGACCTGATGCCGAGCCGATTGTGGTGAAGTGGATGATCCTATGCTGTCGAGAAAAGCCTCTAGCGAGTTTCATGGCGGCCCGTACCCTAAACCGACTCAGGTGGTCAGGTAGAGAATACCGAGGCGTTCGGGTGAACTATGGTTAAGGAACTCGGCAAAATGCCCCCGTAACTTCGGGAGAAGGGGGGCCATGTCTGGTGATGAGGTTTACCCTCTGAGCTGGGTGTGGCCGCAGAGACCAGCGAGAAGCGACTGTTTACTAAAAACACAGGTCCGTGCGAAGCCGTAAGGCGATGTATACGGACTGACGCCTGCCCGGTGCTGGAACGTTAAGGGGACCGGTTAGCTTGGATTCGTCCAGGCGAAGCTGAGAACTTAAGCGCCAGTAAACGGCGGTGGTAACTATAACCATCCTAAGGTAGCGAAATTCCTTGTCGGGTAAGTTCCGACCTGCACGAATGGCGTAACGACTTCTCGACTGTCTCAACCATAGGCCCGGTGAAATTGCACTACGAGTAAAGATGCTCGTTTCGCGCAGCAGGACGGAAAGACCCCGGGACCTTTACTATAGCTTGATATTGGTGTTCGGTTCGGCTTGTGTAGGATAGGTGGGAGACTGTGAAGCATGCACGCCAGTGTGTGTGGAGTCGTCGTTGAAATACCACTCTGGTCGTGCTGGATGTCTAACCTGGGTCCGTGATCCGGATCAGGGACAGTGTCTGGTGGGTAGTTTAACTGGGGCGGTTGCCTCCTAAAGAGTAACGGAGGCGCCCAAAGGTTCCCTCAGCCTGGTTGGCAATCAGGTGTTGAGTGTAAGTGCACAAGGGAGCTTGACTGTGAGACCGACGGGTCGAGCAGGGACGAAAGTCGGGACTAGTGATCCGGCGGTGGCTTGTGGAAGCGCCGTCGCTCAACGGATAAAAGGTACCCCGGGGATAACAGGCTGATCTTCCCCAAGAGTCCATATCGACGGGATGGTTTGGCACCTCGATGTCGGCTCGTCGCATCCTGGGGCTGGAGTCGGTCCCAAGGGTTGGGCTGTTCGCCCATTAAAGCGGTACGCGAGCTGGGTTTAGAACGTCGTGAGACAGTTCGGTCCCTATCCGCTGTGCGCGTAGGAATATTGAGAAGGGCTGTCCCTAGTACGAGAGGACCGGGACGGACGAACCTCTGGTGTGCCAGTTGTCCTGCCAAGGGCATGGCTGGTTGGCTACGTTCGGGAGGGATAACCGCTGAAAGCATCTAAGCGGGAAGCCTGCTTCGAGATGAGTATTCCCACCCCCTTTGAGGGGTTAAGGCTCCCAGTAGACGACTGGGTTGATAGGCCAGGTGTGGAAGACCGGTAACGGTTGGAGCTGACTGGTACTAATAGGCCGAGGGCTTGTCCTCAGTTGCTCGCGTCCACTGTGTAGGTTCTGAAGTAACGACCGTGTTGTGTTCCGGTTGGTTAATTTCATAGAGTTTCGGTGGTCATTGCGTTAGGGAAACGCCCGGTTACATTCCGAACCCGGAAGCTAAGCCTTTCAGCGCCGATGGTACTGCATGGGGGACCGTGTGGGAGAGTAGGACGCCGCCGAACAATTATTCAAAAAAGCTCTGTTATCTGAACTTCGGTTCAGATAACAGAGCTTTTTTGTTTTCCCGATGCGGTGCGGAGCGTCACCCCGCGTTCACGTCGCGCCGCCACCATCCGCAGGTATGGGGACTGCGGAGTTGCTGACAGCGGCAGGGGTCGGATCAGGCGCCGAGGCCATCGTGCCCTCGTACGCCACCACGGAGGCGGCCGAGGCCGTTCGGGCGGCCGGGGCACTGCCCGTCTTCGCGGACATCGACCCGCGGAGCTTCTGCCTCGATCCGGCCGCCGTCACCAGGGCGGTGACCTCGCGAACCGCGGTCATCGTGCCCGTACCCCTCTTCGGACACCCCGTGGACCACGCCGGGCTGCGGGCCGTCGCCCGCGCACACGGCCTGCTCGTCATCGAACACGACGGAAGCGACCAGGAGGACACGGCCGAGCACGACGCCACCCGGGCCTCCCTCGCCGCCCGACAGGCCAACGCCGCCTATCTGGACGCCCGCCTGACGGGAGTTCTGACGCCGCCCACGGCACCCGGTGTGGAGCACCGCTACCACTCGTACGTCGTGCGCGTGCCCGGAAACGGCCGGCCGGACCGGGACGCGTTCGCGCGGGCCCTACGAGCCCGGGGAGTGCGATGCCAGGTGCCCGTACAGACACCGGTCCACCGGACACCGGCGTTCAGGCGGGAGTTGTGGCTGGAGGAGACGGAGCGGGCCGCCGACGAGTGCCTCGCGCTGCCCATCGACGCGGGGATGACACGGCGGGAACTGCAACGGGTGGTATCGGCGTGCAACGCGCTCGGCGGTCTGCTGCCCATGGCCGCCTAGCCGGTCCACAGCGCGGATGGCCACACGCACGGATGGTCAAAAGCACGTGCGAGAGTCGGGTATGCTTTATCTCGTTGCACCGGCCCCAATAGCTCAGTCGGTAGAGCGTCTCCATGGTAAGGAGAAGGTCTACGGTTCGATTCCGTATTGGGGCTCATACAGAGAAAGGCCCCCGCCTGATGGCGGGGGCCTTTCTCGTACGCGCAGTTCGGAAGGCCGGGGGGTGCCCCCCGGCCCGGTCAGGAATCCTGCGGCTCCGGAACGCGCATGGCGAGAATCGCCATGTCGTCCGAGGCGGGTTCCGCGGCGAAGCGCTCCACCGCACGGAGGATGCGCGCCGCCACCGCTCCCGCGGTGAGTCCCGTACACGTGGTCAGAACATCCGTCAGACCGTCGTCGCCCAGCATGCGCGAACCCTCACGGCGCTCGGTGACGCCGTCCGTGACACACAGCAGGACGTCCCCGGGGTCGAGAGTGATCGTCTGCTCGTACAGCTCGAGGTCCTCCATGACGCCCAGCAGCGGCTGCGGGGTCGCCGCCGGCTCGACCGTGCCGTCCTGGCGAAGACGCAGCGGCAGCGGGTGCCCGGCACAGACGACCTTGAGGACCGCGCTGCCGTCGTGCTGGGGCCACAGCTCCCCGTAGAGCAGCGTGAGGAAACGACTGCGGGCGCCCTCGTCGAGGATGGCGGCGTTCAGCCGCTCCAGGACCGCGGGGCCGCCGAAGCCCTCACGGGCGAGGAGACGCAGCGCGTGCCGGGCCAGGCCGGTGACGGCCGCGGCCTCCGGGCCCGTCCCGCAGACATCGCCGATCGCGAAGCCGTACGCGCCGTCGCGGATGGGGAAGAGGTCGTAGAAATCGCCGCCGACCTCGTTGCCCTCTCCCGCCGCGCGGTAGATGACCTCGACCTCGACGCCCGGGACATCCGGCAGCTCGGGCGGCAGCAGGCTGCGCTGGAGGGACTGGCTGATGGCCGTGCGCTCGCTGTAGAGGCGTGCGTTGTCCAGCGCGAGGGCCGCTCGGCGGGAGAGGTCCTCGGCGAGCTCCAGGATCTCCTGACGGAAGTGGTCGTCGGTCGGCTTGCCGAGGGTGAGCATGCCGATGACGCGGTTGCGGGCCACCAGGGGCAGCACGACGGTCTCGCCGCCGACGGCCGCCGCTGTGGCGAGCGAGGTGCCGGGGCCGGGGGTGTGCCCGCCGGCGTCACCGAGACCGAGGCTGCGCAGCGAGCTGCGCAGGGCGGCGGAGTGGGCCGCCTCGGAGGGGGCGGTCCAGATCCGGGCGCCGGGGGTGGGCACCGGGTCGGGCGGGGCGACCTTGGACAGCAGGGCCTTGAGGCCGTCGATGCGGTCCTCGTCCTCGTGGAGCACATACGACAGCTCGGGCTCGGAGGACTGGTCGGCGATGGTGTAGACGGCGCACCAGGTGGCGAGGGTCGGGACGGTCATCTGGGCCATCAGGGCGAGCGTCTGGTCCCGGTCCAGGGTGCCGGCGAGCAGGTCGGAGGCCTCGACGAGGAAGGACAGCGAACCGCGGCGCAGTCGCTCCAGCTCGCCCAGGCGGGCGGACTCGACGGCGAGCGCGATGCGGTCGGCGGCGAACTGGAGGCGGAGTGCCTCCTCGTTGCCGTAGCGACCGGGGGCCTCGGCGGCCACGCCGAGCGAGCCGGTGAGGCGGCCCTCGACCTTCAGGGGCACGGTGACGACCGAGCGCATGCCGGTGTTGGCGAGCAGCGGGACGGCGCCCGGGACGGCACTGAGGTCGTCGTGGACGGCGGGCATCCGGGCCGAGCCGTAGCGGCCCGTGCCGGCCTCGACGGGCACGCGGGCGAACCGCTGGCGGGCGGACGGCAGACCGGTGGAGGCGCGGACCTCCAGCTCCGTCTCGTCGTCGGTGGCGAGCAGCAGATAGGCGGAGTCGCCGTCGAGCATGTCACGGGCCCGCTCGACGGTGCGCTGGAGAAGGCCGTCGAGGTCGTCCGGGGCGGGGGAGCCGATGAAGACCTCGAACGGGTCGGTGGCGGTGCCCCGGTCGTTGGAGGAGGAGTCGGTGACGGGGGAGCGCTGCGGGCTCTGCAGCACCGCGCGCTCCTCGTCGCGAACGAGCAGACAGACGGTGGAGGGGGCGCCCACGTTGTCACGGACGCGCAGGTGGGAGGCGTAGACGGGGACGATCCGGCCGTCCTCGCCCCTTATGCCGTAGGAGCCCTCCCAGCGGGAGAGGAGCAGGGCGTCGGCGATGCCCGTCGAGGTGCCGGGTGTGTGCGGCCAGGCGGCGAAGTCGGTGAGCGGCTTGCCCATCACCTGGTCGGCGGGGAAGCCGAAGAGATCCTGGGCGTCGTCGTTCCAGGCGCTGATGCCGCCGGCGCGGTCGATCTGGATGACGGCGACGCGCACCCGGGCGTCGGCCAGCGGCAGGGCCTCGACGGGCAGCGCCGGGCCCGCGGAGCGGGTGCCGGCCGGGCGGTCGGGGAGGTCGAGCTGGAACCACACCTTCTTGTGGGTGGCGCTGTACTCGACGCCCCAGCGGCCGGCGAGGGCGGAGCACAGCAACAGCCCCCGGCCCCCCTCGCGGTCGACGCCGCCGAAGTGACGGCCGGGGCTCTGCAGCGGCAGCTCGCGCTCGGGGTAGCGGTCGGCGACCTCCACCCGCACCCCGGTGTCCAGGCGGACGCACAGGACGTCGGCGGCGGTACCGGCGTGGACCACGGCGTTGGTGACGAGCTCGCTGGTGAGGACGACGGCGTCGTCGATGACGTCGGGGAAGCCCCACCCCTGGAGGGTGTCCCGGACGAAGGAACGGGCGGAGGCTACCGAGCGCCCGACCGGCTCGAAAGTGGCGGCAGCCCGCGCGGTGATCACAGCACTCCCCATTGGCCTCTCATCGCTCCCCCGAGTCCTGTGCCCGTTTCCGATGGCCTCGATTCGTTCGCCAGGCTAAACCGTCGGCCCGGGCGATGTGGAACAGAGTCGTGTATTTCGGAAACGGAGGCAGGGATGGCGTCGGGAAGGACGTGGGAGTGGACGCGATCCGACGACCTTGCGTATCCCCCCGCACGGCCCACTCAAACCCCGCGCCGTGATCGGCGGCAGAAAGGGGCGTCCGGCGCGGTGCGCGCCGGGACACTTATGGTGACGACCCCCTTGGCCAGGGCTTTCGCCGGACTTATGGCCGTGACGGTGGGCAGCCCCTGCCCCGTATTCTTCAACGACTTCTCCGGGGTGTGGTTACGCTCCAACTGGCAACCTCTTCTGCGGGCCGGGGTGAAAGACTGGGAAGCTGAGGTAGGCCCGACAAGGATGATCGACCCTGCGGGAGGGACACGGTGGAGTCTGGCGCAGCGGCGCGGGGCGTGAGCACGCGCGCGAAAGGCGGACGATCCCGGACCAATGGGACGACGCAAGTGGATACGGCGGCGCTGAACCGGCTACTGGCGGCCCTGGCGGCGATGCGGGACGGGAACTTCCGTAAGCGTCTGACGGTCTCGGGTGACGGTGCGATGGCCGAGATCGCCGCGGTCTTCAATGAAGTCGCGGACCGCAATCTGCAGCTGACCGGCGAGCTGGCGCGGGTGCGCCGGGTGGTCGGGCGTGAGGGAAAACTCACGGAGCGGCTGGAGGTCGGCGCCTGCGAGGGCGCGTGGGCCGCGGCCATCGATGCCTCGAACGCCCTGGTGGACGACCTGGTGCGGCCGGTGTCCGAGGTGGGCCGGGTGCTGTCGGCGGTCGCCGAGGGCGATCTGGAACAGCGGATGGACCTGCGCTCGCAGGGTGCGGACGGCTCGGCGCACCCGCTGCGCGGTGAGTTCCTCAAGGTGGGCCGCACGGTCAACGGTCTCGTGGACCAGCTGTCGGCGTTCACCGACGAGGTCACACGGGTGGCGAGCGAGGTCGGGACCGAGGGGAAGCTAGGCGGCCAGGCCCGGGTGCGCGGAATGTCGGGTTCGTGGAAGGACCTCACGGACTCCGTCAACACCATGGCGTCCCGGCTGACCGCCCAGGTGCGTGATATCGCGCTCGTGACGACGGCGGTCGCCAAGGGCGACCTGTCCCGCAAGGTCACCGTGCACGTGGCCGGCGAGATGCTGGAGCTGAAGAACACCGTCAACACGATGGTCGACCAGCTGTCCTCGTTCGCCTCCGAGGTCACCCGCGTCGCGCGGGAAGTGGGCACCGAGGGCGAGCTGGGCGGCCAGGCGCAGGTGCCCGGCGTGGCGGGCGTCTGGAAGGACCTCACCGACTCGGTCAATCTGATGGCCGGCAATCTGACGGCCCAGGTCCGTGGGATCGCGCAGGTGACGACGGCGGTCGCCAACGGCGACCTGTCGCAGAAGGTCACGGTCAGCGCGCGCGGCGAGGTCGCGCAGCTCGCCGAGACGATCAACCAGATGACGGAGACCCTGCGCACCTTCGCCGACGAGGTGACCCGGGTCGCCAGCGAGGTCGGCGCCGAGGGTCTGCTCGGTGGCCAGGCGCAGGTGCCGGGTGCGGCGGGGACGTGGAAGGACCTCACCGACTCGGTGAACACCGCCTTCCGTAACGTCACCACGCAGGTCCGGGACATCGCGCAGGTGACGACGGCGGTCGCCAACGGCGACCTCGGCCAGAAGGTCACCGTCGATGTGTCCGGCGAGATGCTGGAACTGAAGAACACCGTCAACACCATGGTCGACCAGCTCCAGTCCTTCGGCGCCGAAGTGACGCGGGTGGCACGGGAGATCGGTGTCGAGGGCGAGCTGGGCGGTCAGGCGCAGGTGCCGGGTGCGGCGGGGACGTGGAAGGACCTCACCGACTCGGTGAACACCGCCTTCCGTAACCTCACCGGACAGGTCCGCAACATCGCGCAGGTGACGACGGCGGTCGCCAACGGCGACCTGTCGCAGAAGGTCACCGTCGATGTGTCCGGCGAGATGCTCCAGCTGAAGAACACCGTCAACACGATGGTGGACCAGCTGTCGTCCTTCGCCGACCAGGTCACGCGGATGGCGCGGGACGTCGGCACGGAGGGACGGCTCGGCGGCCAGGCCCGGGTGGACGGCGTCAGCGGCACCTGGAAGGAGCTGACCGACTCGGTCAACTTCATGGCCGGCAACCTCACCTCGCAGGTGCGGCAGATCGCGCAGGTCACGACGGCGGTGGCGCGCGGTGATCTGTCGCAGAAGATCGATGTCGATGCGCGCGGCGAGATCCTGGAGCTGAAGAACACCATCAACACGATGGTCGACCAGCTCTCGGCCTTCGCCGAGCAGGTGACCCGCGTCGCCCGCGAGGTGGGTACGGACGGCCGTCTCGGCGGCCAGGCGCAGGTGCCCGGCGTGGCCGGTGTCTGGCGCGATCTGACGGACTCGGTCAACGGGATGGCGGGCAATCTGACCGCCCAGGTCCGTAACATCGCGCAGGTCGCCACGGCGGTGGCGCGCGGTGATCTGTCGCAGAAGATCGATGTCGATGCGCGCGGCGAGATCCTCGAGCTGAAGAACACCCTCAACACGATGGTCGACCAGCTGTCGTCCTTCGCCGACCAGGTCACGCGCGTGGCGCGCGAGGTGGGCACCGAGGGCATCCTGGGCGGCCAGGCGGAGGTGCAGGGCGTCTCCGGCACCTGGAAGGACCTCACCCAGTCCGTCAACTTCATGGCCAACAACCTGACTTCGCAGGTGCGCAACATCGCCGAGGTCACCACCGCCGTGGCCAAGGGCGATCTGTCGAAGAAGATCACCGTCGACGCGAAGGGCGAGATCCTCGAACTCGTCACCACCGTGAACACGATGGTCGACCAGCTGTCGGACTTCGCCGAGCAGGTCACCCGGGTCGCCCGCGAGGTGGGCACGGAAGGCCAGTTGGGTGGTCAGGCGCGGGTGCGGGACGTCACCGGCATCTGGAAGGACCTCAGCGACAACGTCAACCTGATGGCCAACAACCTGACCAGCCAGGTGCGGAACATCTCGCAGGTCGCGGGCGCGGTCGCCAACGGCGATCTGACCAAGAAGGTCACCGTCGAGGCCCGCGGCGAGGTGGCGCAGCTCGCCGACACCGTCAACACCATGGTGACCACGCTGTCGTCCTTCGCGGACGAGGTCACGCGCGTGGCGCGTGAGGTGGGCACCGACGGCATCCTCGGCGGCCAGGCCCGGGTACCGGGCGTCAGCGGTACGTGGAAGGACCTCACCGAGTCCGTGAACTCGATGGCGTCCAACCTCACCGGCCAGGTCCGCAACATCGCGATGGTGACCACCGCCATCGCCCAGGGCGATCTCACCAAGAAGATCGACATCGACGCGCGCGGTGAGATTCTCCAGCTGAAGACGACCATCAACACGATGGTCGACCAGCTGTCGTCCTTCGCCGACCAGGTCACCCGCGTCGCCCGCGAGGTGGGAACCGAGGGGCAGCTGGGCGGCCAGGCCCGGGTGCGCGACGTCGACGGCACCTGGCGTGACCTGACCGAGTCGGTCAACGAGATGGCGGGCAATCTGACCCGTCAGGTCCGGGCCATCGCCGAGGTCGCCACCGCGGTGACCCGCGGTGACCTCAACCTCAAGATCGACGTGGACGCGGCGGGCGAGATCCTGGAGCTCCAGGACAACATCAACACGATGATCGCCAACCTGCGTGAGACGACCCTCGCCAACAAGGAACAGGACTGGCTCAAGGGCAACCTCGCCCGCATCTCCGGTCTGATGCAGGGCCGCCGCGATCTGGAGGACGTCGCCGGGCTGATCATGAGCGAGCTGACCCCCGTGGTCTCCGCGCAGCACGGTGCCTTCTTCCTCGCGATGCCGACCGGCCTGCCGGAGAGCGAGGGCGAGGAGGACGCGTACGAGCTGCGGATGCTCGGCTCCTACGGCTACTCGATGGGCTCGATGCCCACCTCCTTCCGGCCCGGTGAGACGCTCATCGGGACGGCGGCGCAGGAGAAGCGCACCATCCTGGTGGAGAACGTGCCGCCGGGCTATCTGAAGATCGCCTCCGGGCTGGGGGAGGCGCCGCCGGCGCACGTCATCGTGCTGCCGGTGCTGTTCGAGGGGCAGATCCTCGGTGTGATCGAGCTGGCGTCCTTCCAGCCGTTCGCCCAGATCCAGAAGGACTTCCTCAACCAGATCGCCGAGATGATCGGCACCAGCGTCAACACCATCAGCGTCAACACCAAGACCGAGGTGCTGCTCAAGCAGTCGCAGGAGCTCGCCGAGCAACTGCGCGAGCGGTCGCTGGAGTTGGAGAACCGGCAGAAGGAGCTGGAGATCTCCAACTCCGAACTGGAGGAGAAGTCCGAGCGGCTGGCCCGGCAGAACCGCGACATCGAGGTCAAGAACACCGAGATCGAAGAGGCCCGGCAGGTGCTGGAGGAGCGCGCCGAGCAGCTCGCGGTCTCCATGCGCTACAAGTCCGAGTTCCTGGCCAACATGTCGCACGAGCTGCGCACGCCGCTCAACTCGCTGCTGATCCTCGCCAAGCTGCTCGCCGACAACGCGGAAGGCAATCTCTCCCCGAAGCAGGTCGAGTTCGCCGAGACGATCCACGGAGCGGGCTCCGATCTGCTCCAGCTGATCAACGACATCCTGGACCTGTCGAAGGTCGAGGCGGGCAAGATGGACGTCAGCCCGACCCGGATCGCCCTGGTCCAGCTCGTCGACTACGTCGAGGCGACCTTCCGGCCGCTGACGGCGGAGAAGGGGCTCGACTTCTCCGTTCGCGTCTCGCCGGAGCTGCCGGCGACGCTGCACACCGACGAACAGCGGCTGCTGCAGGTGCTGCGCAATCTGCTGTCGAACGCGGTGAAGTTCACGGACACGGGCGCGGTCGAGCTGGTCATCCGGCCGGCCGGCGCCGATGTCCCGGACACCATTCGCGAGCAGCTGCTGGAGGCGGGCTCGCTGCGCGAGGCCGACGGCGATCTGATCGCCTTCTCCGTCACGGACACCGGCATCGGTATCGCGGCCAGCAAGATGCGGGTCATCTTCGAGGCGTTCAAGCAGGCGGACGGCACCACCAGCCGCAAGTACGGGGGCACCGGGCTCGGGCTCTCCATCAGCCGGGAGATCGCGCGCCTGCTCGGCGGCGAGATCCACGCGGCGAGCGAGCCCGGGCGCGGCTCCACCTTCACGCTCTATCTGCCGCTCACCTCCGGCGAGCTGCCGCCGCAGGGCTACCCGCTCGCACCGGGCGGCCAGGCCGCCGGCCAGCAGGCGCTGATGGCGGGGAGCGAGCTCGCGGGCGGTGACGGCCGGGCCGAGCTGCCCGCGCGCGGTGCCGCCGGGCTGCTTCTGCGCCGCCAGCGCGCGGCCCAGGCGGCGGGGGCGGCGTGGCCGGCCCTGCCCGGACGGGCCGAGGAGGCGGGCCCGGGGGCGCAGCCGCCGCAGGCTCCGCCCGTGCCGGCGTCCCCACAGCAGGAGCCGTGGCTGAACGAGGCGCCGAGCGAGGGCCGGGATGCGGCGCCGAGCGGCTTCAGCGGTGGCTTCAGCGGCGAGAAGGTGCTGATCGTCGACGACGACATCCGTAATGTCTTCGCGCTCACCAGCGTGCTGGAGCAGTACGGGCTGTCGGTGCTCTACGCGGAGAACGGCCGGGAGGGCATCGAGGTCCTCGAGCAGCACGACGACGTGGTGCTGGTGCTCATGGACATCATGATGCCGGAGATGGACGGCTATGCCACGACGGCGGCGATCCGCAGGATGCCGCAGTTCGCGGGGCTGCCCATCATCGCGCTCACGGCGAAGGCGATGAAGGGCGACCGGGAGAAGAGCATCGATGCCGGGGCGTCGGACTATGTCACCAAACCGGTCGACACGGATCATCTGCTGACGGTGATGGAGCAGTGGATGCGCGCTGAGTGACAGGTGGTTGGTCACTCTTTGTGCGTCTGCTGACTGACTGTGCTCAAAGACGTGTGGGAGCGCGGTATTCGGGGAACCTTCTGGTCTCCCACCGCGTTTCTGCTACGTGCACTGTGACATCGCGGTGACAGGGTGTGGTGACAGGCGGGGTACGGCTACGATGACCGGCACAAGGACGGGCGGCGCAAGGGAGTCGTCCCCTGGGGCGGCGCCCGGTGCTTCCCCTGGCTCTTCGGGCCGGGGAGACCCCAAGCCGGGGCGAGGAGGACGGGGCATGGTGCAGAAGGCCAAGATCCTCCTGGTCGATGACCGGCCGGAAAATCTGCTGGCGCTGGAGGCGATCCTCTCGGCGCTCGATCAGACACTGGTACGGGCATCGTCAGGGGAGGAAGCGCTCAAGGCGCTGCTGACGGACGACTTCGCAGTGATCCTGCTGGACGTCCAGATGCCGGGCATGGACGGTTTCGAGACCGCCGCGCACATCAAGCGGCGGGAGCGGACCCGGGACATTCCCATCATCTTCCTCACCGCCATCAACCACGGCCCGCACCACACCTTCCGCGGCTACGCCGCGGGCGCGGTGGACTACATCTCCAAGCCCTTCGACCCGTGGGTGCTGCGCGCCAAGGTCTCGGTCTTCGTCGAGCTGTACATGAAGAACTGCCAGCTGCGCGAGCAGGCCGCCCTGTTGCGACTCCAGCTCGACGGCCAGTCCGGCCGCAGTGGGGTGACGGAGACGCAGGAGCCCGCCGGGCTGCTCGCCGAACTCTCCGCGCGGCTCGCCGCCGTCGAGGAGCAGGCCGAGGCGCTCTCCAAACAGCTCGACGAGTCCGCGGACGCGGCCGCTGTCGCCACCGCCGCCCACTTGGAGCGCAAGCTCACCGGGCTGCGCCGGGCCCTGGACGCGCTGGAGCCCGGCACCGGCGGCGGGGCGAGCGCGCTGCCCGCGCCGAGCTGACCTCTCCGGCCCCTGCGCGTCACGCCCCCGAAGCACGGGCCGGCGGCCGGTGCGGGGACCCATGCGAGTCCTCGCTGGGCCCGCCCGGCCTTTGACGCAGCGTCACCCCCGATATCACTGGGGGACGACACGAATGGGTGAAGGCCCGGGCGCACGTGTCCCTCGCGCCCGACGACGGTAATCTCGGCTCCATGGCCTCACGTACGTCCGGCAAGGGTTCCCAGAGCACGGCGGGCACCTCGAAGCAGCGCGCCGGACGCCCCGGGAGCGCGGCCAAGAAGGCACCCGCGAAGAAGGCACCGCCGAAGCCGGCGGGCAACGCACCCGCCAAGCCCGCCAAAAAGGCCGCGGCGCCCGCGCGGAAGCCCGCGAAGAAGGCCGCGGCCAAGGCGGCACCCAAGCGCGCGTCCTCCCCGACCAGCGGTCTCTACCGCCTCGCACGGGCCCTGTGGCTCGGGCTGGCGCACACCGTGGGCGCGGTGTTCCGCGGCGTCGGGCGGGGCGCGAAGGGGCTCGACCCCGCGCACCGCAAGGACGGGCTCGCACTGCTCCTCCTCGGCCTCGGCCTCGTCGTCGCGGCCGGCACCTGGTCCAACCTCGAAGGCCCGGTCGGGGACCTGGTGAAGATGCTCGTCACCGGTGCCTTCGGCCGGCTCGATCTGCTCGTGCCGATACTGATCGGCGTCATCGCCGTCCGGCTGATCCGCCACCCCGAGCGGCCCGAGGCGAACGGCCGCATCGTCATCGGCCTCTCCGCGCTGGTCGTCGGTGTTCTCGGCCAGGTCCACGTGGCCTGCGGGTCGCCCGGCCGGGGCGAGGGCGCCGAGGCCCTGCAGGACGCCGGCGGTCTGATCGGCTGGGCCGCCGCGAAGCCGCTGCTCTTCACCGTCGGCGAGGTGCTGGCCGTACCGCTGCTCGTGCTGCTCACCCTCTTCGGGCTGCTGGTCGTCACGGCCACGCCCGTCAACGCCATCCCGCAGCGGCTGCGGCTGCTCGGCATCCGGCTCGGCCTGGTCGAAGCGGAACCGGAGGAGCACGATCCGTTCGCGTCCGGGACGTACGACTCGGGGGAGTACGACGACGAATGGCGCGAGGCACCGGCGCGGCGGCCCCGACGCACCGCCGCGGACCGGGCCGCGGCCGAGAGCGGCACGGACGCGGAGCGCGCCGAGGAAGAGGCGCTGAGCAAGCGCCGCAAGCCGCGCAGGACACCCGTGGAGCCGCCGGGCGACCGGCCCATGGACGCGGTGGACGTGGCGGCCGCCGCCGCGGCCTCGCTCGACGGGGCCGTGCTGCACGGTGTGCAGCCGTCGCCGCTCGTCGCCGGGCTCAGCAGCGCCGTCGCCGCCGAGCGGGAGCGGACGGGTGCGGTTCCGACCGCGCGCGGCACCGGGAAGGCGGCGTCCGGCGGAAAGGCCGACGCGGTACCCGCGGGCGGGGAGAGCGCCACCGGGAGCGTGCCCGACCTCACCAAGCCGGCACCCGAGCCCGCCCCCGGGCTCCCGGCGCGGGCCGAGCAGCTCCAGCTCGCGGGCGACATCACCTACTCGCTGCCGTCGCTGGACCTGCTGGAGCGCGGCGGCCCCGGCAAGACGCGCAGCGCCGCGAACGACGCCATAGTGGCCTCCCTGTCCAACGTCTTCGCGGAGTTCAAGGTCGACGCCGCGGTCACCGGCTTCACCCGCGGCCCGACGGTCACGCGCTACGAGGTGGAGCTGGGCCCCGCCGTCAAGGTCGAGCGGATCACCGCGCTCACCAAGAACATCGCCTACGCCGTCGCCAGCCCGGACGTGCGCATCATCAGCCCCATCCCCGGCAAGTCCGCGGTCGGCATCGAGATCCCGAACACCGACCGCGAGATGGTCAACCTCGGCGATGTGCTGCGGCTCGCCGCGGCGGCCGAGGACGACCACCCGATGCTGGTCGCCCTCGGCAAGAACGTCGAGGGTGGCTACGAGATGGCCAACCTCGCGAAGATGCCGCACGTCCTGGTCGCCGGAGCCACCGGCTCCGGAAAGTCGTCCTGCATCAACTGCCTGATCACCTCGGTGATGATAAGAGCGACCCCGGACGACGTCCGGATGGTCCTCGTCGACCCCAAGCGCGTCGAGCTGACCGCCTACGAGGGCATCCCGCACCTGATCACCCCGATCATCACCAACCCCAAGCGGGCCGCCGAGGCCCTGCAGTGGGTCGTTCGCGAGATGGACCTGCGCTACGACGACCTGGCGGCCTTCGGCTTCCGGCACATCGACGACTTCAACGACGCCATCCGCAAGGGGAAGGTCAAGCCCCCCGAAGGCAGCGGGCGCGAGCTGCAGCCGTACCCGTACCTGCTGGTCATCGTGGACGAGCTGGCGGACCTGATGATGGTCGCCCCGCGTGATGTCGAGGACGCCATCGTCCGCATCACCCAGCTCGCCCGTGCCGCCGGCATCCACCTCGTGCTCGCCACCCAGCGCCCGTCCGTGGACGTCGTCACTGGTCTGATCAAGGCGAACGTGCCCTCCCGGCTCGCCTTCGCCACGTCCTCGCTCGCCGACAGCCGGGTCATCCTCGACCAGCCGGGCGCCGAGAAGCTCATCGGCAAGGGCGACAGCCTGTTCCTGCCGATGGGGGCGAGCAAGCCCGTGCGTATGCAGGGCGCCTTCGTCACCGAGGACGAGGTCGCGGCCGTCGTGCAGCACTGCAAGAACCAGATGGCGCCGGTCTTCCGGGACGACGTCACCGTGGGGACGGCGAAGAAGAAGGAGATCGACGAGGACATCGGCGACGACCTCGATCTGCTCTGCCAGGCCGCCGAGCTGGTCGTCTCCACCCAGTTCGGCTCGACCTCGATGCTCCAGCGGAAGCTGCGTGTGGGCTTCGCGAAGGCGGGAAGACTCATGGATCTGATGGAGTCGCGCAACATCGTGGGCCCGAGCGAGGGCTCCAAGGCGCGCGACGTGCTCGTCAAGCCCGAGGAACTCGACGGCGTGCTCGCGGTGATCCGCGGGGACGGCCAGGGTTAGCCGGCCGGAAAACCGGAAAAACGAGCCGGTCAACCGTTTCCCCCGGCGACGGGTCCCGTTGAGGGAGAGGGGGGAGCGATGATGCTCCGCAGGGCGTCCCACCACCCGGTTCGCCGGAGGTCCCACGCCCGGCCCGGCAGAACATTCCGATGGCGTACAAAGTCCGGCTTCCCGCTTGCCCGACCCTTTCGGATCCCCCCTAGACTGAACCTCCAGCAGGTGGCTACACGCTCGAAAGGCGCCCACGTGTCCATCGGCAACTCCCCCGCGGACGACCGGCCCTCGATCGGCCGCGCCCTCCAGCAGGCCCGCATCAGCGCCGGTCTGACCGTCGACGAGGTCAGCACGACCACCCGCGTGCGCATCCCGATCATGCACGCCATCGAACAGGACGACTTCAGCCGCTGCGGCGGCGACGTCTACGCCCGGGGGCACATCCGCGTGCTGGCGCAGACCGTCGGCCTGGACCCCGCCCCGCTCGTCGCGCAGTACGACGCCGAGCACGGCGGCCGCCCCGCGCCCACCCCCGCCGCCCCCCTCTTCGAGGCCGAGCGGCTGCGGCCCGAGCGCCGGCGGCCCAATTGGACGGCCGCGATGGTGGCCGCCATCGTCGCCGTCGTCGGCTTCGTCGGCTTCACGCTCTTCAACGGCGGCGGCAAGGGTGGTCACAGCAGCTCCGTCGCGGCCGACACGGCCTCCGGCAAGCAGCCCGCGCCGAAGAGCCCCGAGGCCGCCCCCAGCAAGCCCGCCGACCCCAAACCGGAACCGTCCGACAGCGCCATCGCGGGCGTCCCGGCCAACAAGGTCACCGTCAAGCTCACCGCCGAGAACGGCCAGACGTGGATGTCCGCCAAGGACCACAACGGCAAGCTGATCGAGGAGGGCGTGCTCAAGCGGGGCGCTTCCAAGACCTTCACCGACAACAAGCGGATCGACCTGGTGCTGGGCAATGCCGGGGCCGTGCAACTGTTCGTGAACGGCAAGGAGGTCAAGGATCTGGGTGACGACGGACAGGTTCAGCGTCTGAGCTACACCAAGGGTGACCCCGAAACGGGCTGACCAGCGTAAACATGGTCGGCCGACCCTGTGCGGCGAGCCTTCGGGTGACCAGGCTCTCCGCACTCGGGGGACACGTGGCAACGGATGTGGTGCCGGGACAAAGTAGGCTGAGCCCTATGCCCGAACGCCGTACCGTCGCTCTTGTCACACTTGGCTGCGCCCGTAACGAGGTGGACTCGGAGGAGCTGGCAGGCCGCTTGGCGGCGGATGGCTGGGACCTCGTCGAGGACGCCGCCGATGCCGATGTGGCCGTCGTCAACACCTGTGGCTTCGTAGAAGCCGCCAAGAAGGACTCCGTCGACGCCCTCCTCGAAGCCAACGACCTCAAGGATCAGGGCCGCACCCAGGCCGTCGTGGCCGTCGGCTGCATGGCCGAGAGGTACGGCAAGGAGCTCGCCCAGGCGCTCCCCGAGGCCGACGGAGTGCTCGGCTTCGACGACTACGCCGACATCTCCGACCGGCTCCAGACCATCCTCTCCGGTGGCGTCCACGCCTCCCACACCCCGCGTGACCGGCGCAAGCTGCTGCCGATCAGCCCCGCAGCCCGGCAGAGCGCGGACGTCGCCCTGCCCGGGCACGCGCAGGAGGCCCAGGACGCCCTGGAGACCGCCCCGGCGGACCTTCCCGAGGGCGTCGCCCCGGCCTCCGGGCCCCGGGCCCCGCTGCGCCGCAGACTCGGCTCCAACCCCGTCGCCTCCGTGAAGCTCGCCTCCGGGTGCGACCGCCGGTGCTCCTTCTGCGCCATCCCCTCCTTCCGCGGGTCCTTCATCTCCCGCCGTCCCTCCGACGTGCTGAGCGAGACGCGATGGCTCGCGGAGCAGGGCGTGAAGGAGGTCATGCTGGTCTCCGAGAACAACACCTCGTACGGCAAGGACCTCGGCGACATCCGGCTGCTGGAGACGCTGCTGCCGGAGCTGGCGGCCGTGGACGGCCTGGAGCGGATCCGGGTCAGCTACCTCCAGCCCGCCGAGATGCGGCCGGGCCTGATCGACGTGCTGACCTCGACCGAGAAGGTCGCGCCCTACTTCGACCTCTCCTTCCAGCACTCGGCCCCCGGCGTGCTGCGCGCGATGCGCCGCTTCGGCGACACCGACCGCTTCCTGGAGCTGCTCGACCAGATCCGCGCCAAGGCCCCGCAGGCCGGTGCCCGCTCGAACTTCATCGTCGGCTTCCCCGGTGAGACCGAGGAGGACGTCGCCGAGCTGGAGCGTTTCCTGGCCGGGGCCCGGCTGGACGCCATCGGCGTCTTCGGCTACTCCGACGAGGACGGCACGGAGGCGGCCACCTACGAGCACAAGGTCGACCCCGACGTGGTCGCCGAGCGCCTGGCGCACATCTCGCGGCTCGCCGAGGAGCTGACCGCGCAGCGCGCCGAGGAGCGGCTCGGAGAGACCCTCGAGGTGCTCGTCGACCGCGTGGACGAGGAGGACGGCGTCATCGGCCGGGCCGCCCACCAGGCGCCCGAGACCGACGGCCAGGTCCTGCTCACCACCGACCGGGAGCTGGTGCCCGGCCGGATGGTCACGGCCAAGGTGGTGGCGACGGAGGGCGTGGACCTCATCGCCGAGGTACTCGGTGACGGAGGGTGTACCGAGGAGGCCGGCAGATGACCCGAGCCCCGGCCTCCGCCGCGGGAGGCCCCGCCCCGGCGACGGCCGTGCGGCCGGCCGGGTTGTGGAACATCGCCAACATCCTCACCATGGTGCGGCTGCTCCTCGTGCCCGGGTTCGTCCTGTTGATGATGCACAACGGCGGTTATGACCCGGCCTGGCGTTCCTTCGCCTGGGCCGCGTTCGCCGTCGCCATGATCACGGACCTGTTCGACGGGCATCTGGCCCGGATGTACAACCTGGTCACCGACTTCGGGAAGATCGCCGACCCGATCGCGGACAAGGCGATCATGGGCGCCGCGCTGATCTGCCTGTCGGTCCTGGACGACCTGCCGTGGTGGGTCACGGGCGTGATCCTCTTCCGCGAGGTCGGCATCACGCTGATGCGGTTCTGGGTGATCAAGCACGGGGTGATCCCGGCCAGCCGCGGCGGCAAGATGAAGACGCTCGCTCAGGGCGTGGCCGTCGGGATGTACATCCTGGCGCTGACCGGGCCCCTGGCCACGATGCGCTTCTGGGTGATGGCCGTCGCCGTGGTGTTGACCGTGCTGACCGGGCTCGACTACGTGAAGCAGGCGATCGAGATGAGCCGGGCCGGCCGGGGAACCGCGCGATGAGTCCCGAAAGGCCGAGTGGCCCGACGGGCACGGAGGGCGACGGCGGGGCCACCGCGGTGCTGGGGGCGCTGATCGGGCGGGGCTGGACCGTGGCAGCGGCCGAATCCCTCACGGGCGGCCTGCTCACGGCGGAGCTGACCGCCGCGCCGGGCGCCTCCCGCGCGGTGCTGGGATCGGTCACCGCGTACGCCACCGACGTCAAGCGCGATGTGCTGGGCGTGGCCGGGGAACTGCTCGACGAGCGCGGGGCCGTCGACGCGGAGGTGGCCCGGCAGATGGCCCGCGGTGTGCGGCGTCTGCTCGGCGCCGACTGGGGCGTCGCCACCACCGGCGTCGCCGGACCGGACACCCAGGACGGCAAGCCCGTCGGCACGGTCTTCGTCGCCGTGGCGGGTCCGGTCGGTGCGGGTGTGGTGCGTGAGCTGTCGCTGGACGGCGACCGGGCGCGCATCCGGACCGAGAGCGTACGGGCGGCTCTCGCCCTGCTGCTGGGCGAACTGGCAGAGAACGCGGGGGCAAAGGATACGGAACACAACGGGGGGAATGGATGTTTGCAGCCCTGAGTGAACACGACATAGCTCCCCGCACGGCCGCAGCCGGAGGCGGTACGGTGGGGCGTGAAGGATCCGGATTCGCGGTCCAAGGAGGGAGCCACCGATGATTTTGCTCCGTCGCCTGCTGGGTGACGTGCTGCGTCGGCAGCGCCAGCGCCAGGGCCGCACTCTGCGCGAGGTCTCCTCATCCGCCCGGGTCTCGCTCGGTTACCTCTCCGAGGTCGAGCGGGGGCAGAAAGAGGCGTCCTCCGAGCTTCTCTCCGCAATCTGCGACGCTCTGGACGTACGGATGTCCGAGGTCATGCGTGAGGTGAGTGACGAACTGTCGCTCGCCGAGCTGGCGCAGTCGGCGGCGGCGAGTGAGCCGGTACCCGCGCCGATGCGGCCGATGTTCAATTCGGTGTCCGTGACGTCTGTGACGGGCGTGCCGGGGGAGCGTGTGACCATCAAGGCTCCCGCGGAGGCCGTGGACGTGGTCGCGGCCTGAGGCAAGTCCGGGAATTGTGTGTTTCCCGTCCAGGATCCCGGTCAGGAATCTGACCGGGATCCTGCGTTTTCCGCCCCTTCGGCACCTGTGTGCCATGGTGGATGAACGGGGATCGAACAGACCGGACAGTCGAAGAGGAGAACGCGGATGTCTGTCGTGAAGAGCCCGTTGTCCGAGCAGGACCGCAAGACCGTCGGTGATGCCCTCCAGGGGGCGCTCGTCGACCTGGTGGACCTCTCGCTCGTGGCCAAGCAGGTCCACTGGACCGTCGTGGGCCCCCGCTTCCGCTCGGTCCATCTGCAGCTGGACGAGGTCGTCGCGAGCGCCCGGCTGCATGCCGACGCGGTCGCGGAGCGTGCCTCGGCCCTCGGCGTCGCCCCGGACGGGCGGGCCGAGACCGTCGCCAAGACCAGCGGTATCGACGCGGTCGGCGACGGCTGGAACAAGGACACGAGGGCGGTGCAGATCCTCGTCTCCGCGCTCGGTGCGGTGATCACCCGCATGCGTGAGCGCGTCCAGGCGACCGGTGACCCCGACCCGGTCACACAGGACCTGCTCATCGGTCTCACGGGAGACCTCGAGAAGCACCACTGGATGTTCCAGGCGGAGAACGCCTGACCGCCCGTGGTGAAACACGGGAAGGCCCCGGACCGGCAGCCGGTCCGGGGCCTTCCGTGGCTTTTGTGGGGGGCCTTTTCGGCCTCCGGTGGCGGAGGCGGCGCGGGCGCGGTCTCCTTGAGGGATGGACGAGCACCCTGTGATCCGCTTCACGAAAGAGCTGATGGTGGTCACGGACCTCGATCAGACAGCAGCCGGTGCCTTCGTGCGGACGGTGTACCAGCAGGGCATGCACGACGGGGAACAGCGGGTCATCGTCGACCTGCACCGGCGTGATCGCCGGATCGCCGAGCTGGAGGAGGAGCTGGCCCGGTCGCGGGGGGAGTCCGACTGACGACGCCGGCTCGGTGGGGCGCGTACGGGCATTCCGCGTGCGCCGTTCTCGATCCCCGGTGCGCTCTGCCGTGGCGGTGAGTGCCCGGTCTAGCGTCGGCCGAAGGAGGCAGCGATGGCCTGGCGGGACTTCTGGGGCTTCTGCCGTTCGGCGGCGCCGTTCTGCCGGACCCTCGGGGTAGTCGGCTGGGCGATCGCGCTCGCCCTCGGTGGAGTGTGGTGGTGGGCGGTGTTCCGGCTGCTCGCGCAGCCGGAGCGGGCAGGGCCCGTCGAGGGGCTGGTCGTGGCCGGTGGCTGGGGGCTGAGTCTGTTGCCCGTGCACTGCGTGCCGTGGGCGCGGACGGCGAGGCGCAAGGGCCGGTGGGCCGTCTGGGGTGAGCAGCTCACCCGGGCAGTCGCCAGGACCGTCACCAAGGCAGTCACCAAGGACGGCAAGGGCGTCACCGGGCCAGCCGCCCAGGGCGTCACCAGGGCATGGCCACCCCGCCGTTGGGGCGCAGGATCTGGCCGGTCGTGAACGACGAGGCGTCCGACGCCAGGTGGAGAACCGCGTGCGCGATCTCCTCGGGTTCACCCACTCGGCCCAAGGGGGACAGTCGGATCATGGGGCGTTCGGCCTGTGCCTGCTCCGGATCGCCGTGCCGGTCGGTCATGGGCGTGCGGACCCAGCCGGGGGCGACCGCGTTGACGCGGATGCCGTGCGGGCCGACTTCCGTGGCGAGCGTCCTGGTGAGCTGGACGATCGCGGCCTTGGACGCGCTGTAGGCGAAGAGCCCCGGAGCGCCGGTGTCGATGGCCCCGGAAGCCATGGTGACGATGCTGCCCCGGGTACCGAGGGAGATCATCGCGCGGGCCGCCTCCCGGCAGCCGTAGAGCGTTCCCTTGAAATTGACGGCCAGTATCCGGTCCAGCTCCGCGTCGGAGGTGTCCAGGACGCCGCCGCGGTGCATGACGCCCGCGATGGTGGCCATGACATCGAGCCGGCCGTCGGCCCGGACCGTCTCCGCGACCGTGGCCGCGACCCGGGCGGAGTCGGCGACGTCGAGTACATGGGCGCGCGCCCTGCCGCCGCCCTCGATGATCCGTGCGGCCGTGCGCCGTGCGCCCTTCTCGTCCAGGTCGGCGCAGTGCACCGAGGCCCCGGCCTCCGCGAGGAGGAGTGCCGACGCACGTCCGATGCCGCTCGCTGCCCCCGTGACGAGGGCGGTGCGGCCGGTGAGGTCGTACGCCGTGAGGGGCATGCCCGGACCGTACGACCAGAACTGACGGGTCGTCAATCAGTGGTGCCGGGTGGGCTCGGGGCCCGGCTGACAGCGCGGGCACCAGTACGTGGGGCGCTCCTGGCCCACCGGACCCTGGTCGGCCACGCGGATCGGGGTACCGCAGCGGCGGCAGGGCCGTCCGGCCCGCCCGTACACCCACAGCCGGTGGTCGATGCGCGGGTCGGCCGTGGTGACGCGGGCGCTACGGGCCTTGTTGACGTCCAGCAGCTTTCTGGCGAGGGCCACCAAGCGCTCGGCGGAGGGGACTTCGGCCACCGGCAGCCAGGGGGAGAGGCGGAGCATGAAGCACAGCTCCGACTTGTAGACATTGCCCACGCCGGCGAGGTTGCGTTGGTCGAGCACGGCCTCACCCACAGTGCGGGCCGGGTCGCCGAGCAGACGGCGGACCGCTTCCTCCTGATGCTCCCGGGCCCAGTCGGGTGCGAGGAGGTCGGGACCGAGATGGCCGACGACGGTGGATTCGTCGGCGGTGCGCAGCAGATCCAGGGCAGGCAGCCGGTAACCGACAGCGGAGTGCGCGGCGTTGGCGAGGACGGCGCGGATCTGGTGCTGCGGGCCGCCCTGCCAGCGCTCGCCGGGGTCGTAGATCCGCCAGGCGCCGTCCATGCCGAGGTGGGAGTGGAGGGTGAGACCGCCCTCGACGCGGGTGAGGAGATGCTTGCCTCGGGGGACGACCTCAGTGACACGGCGGCCGGTGAGATCGACGGTGGCGAGCTGGGGGACCCGCAGATCGGACCGTACAAGGGGCTCGCCGGCCAGGGCGCGGTGGAGATGCCGAGCGGCGCGCCAGACGGTGTCTCCTTCGGGCATGTGCACCATGATGCCGCGTCGACGGGGACAGGGCCGGTCGGGGCCGGGCTGTGCGGCGGGGAAGGCGCGTCGGCCCTGACCGGGGGCTGAGGCGGCGTTGCCGGCGTCAGGGGGCGCGCAGTCGCAGCCCCCGGGGGGTGGCGTGGAAGCCCGCGGACTCCAGGAGGGCTCCGAGCGGGGAGGTGAGCGCGGGGGAGCCGTTGATCCGCTCGACCGTGACCGTGCCGAGCGCGCCCGCGCGGGCCGCCTCGGCCAGGGCCGCCGCCGCTTCCCGCAGCCCGGGGTCGTCGCTGCTCGCCGCCTCGGCGTCCTCATCCCGGGGCCATGCGAGGAGGGTCTTGCCGCCGCGCTCCATGTACAGGGCGAGTGCGCCGTCGAGGAGGACGACCAGGGAACCGGCCTTGCGCCCGGGCTTGTGGGACGCGCCGGGAGGCGGCTCGGGCCAGGGGAGCGCGGCGCCGTAGGCGTTGGCGGGATCGGCGGCCGCGAGCACGACCGCGCGCCGCCGGGCGCCGCGCGCCGCCGGGCCGGTGGGTGCAGGCGGCGCCCAAGGGGCATCGGGGCTCCCCGGACTCCCCGCGTGCTCGGCACCGCCCGCCCGCTCGCGGGCGGTGCTCACGGCGCGCAGCCGGTCGACGGCGCCTTCCATCGCGAACTGCGCGGCGCCCAGGCCTTCGACCACATACCCGCGACGGGTCTGCCCGCTCTCCTCGAAGACGGACAGGACGCGGTAGACGGCGGAGAAGCCGCCCTCCACTCCCTCGGCGGCCACCGCTCCCCGCGTCACCACGCCGTGCCGGTCGAGGAGGGTGCGGGCCAGGACGTGCGCCCGGTGGGTGGGGTCCGGCTCGCGCTCGGGGAGCAGGGACCAGCGGCCCGCGACCGTCGGGGGGCCACCGCGCGAGGCCGTGGGGCGTCCCGCACCCCCGGTCAGGCCCGCGCGGCCGGTGAACGAGCCGTACCGCCCGCGCGGCACCGCGCGCTTGGCGCGGTGCGCGGTGGACCCGGCCGTACGTCCGGAGCCGAGCAGGGAGCGCAGCGGCGCGAGGGTGTCGTTCGTGAGCCGACCGGACCAGGCGAGGTCCCAGACGGCATCGGCGATGTGGGCGTCCGAGCCACCGGGCTCGGCCGGGGCGTGGCCCGCGGCGCGGACCTGATCGGCGATCTGGCGGAAGAACAGGCCGTAGCCCCCGGACAGCGCGTCGAGCACCGCCTGGTGCACGGGCGTGATCTCCAGCGGGTGCGGGGCCGGCAGCAGCAGCGGTGCCGCGTCGGTGGGCAGCAGGGCGACCCAGCCGTCCTTCCCGGGGAGCGCTCCCGCGCCGGCCCAGACGACCTCGCCCGCCGCGGTGAGTTCGTCGAGCATCGCCGGGGAGTAGTCCGTCACCCGGGCGGGCAGCACCAGCTTCTCCAGGGCGGAGGCGGGGACCGGCGCTCCCTGCAACTGCTCGATGGCACGCACCAGACCGTCGGTGCCGCGCAGGCTGTGGCTGCCGATGTGCTGCCACTGGGGGAGGAACGCGGCGAGCGCGGCGGGCGGCACCGGCTCCAGCTCGTGCCGCAGGGCCGCGAGGGAGCGGCGGCGCAGTCTGCGCAGGACCGTCGCGTCGCACCACTCCTGGCCGATACCGGCGGGGTGGAACTCGCCCTGGACGACGCGCCCGCTCGCGGCGAGGCGCTGCAGCGCCCCGTCGGTCACCGCCGGACCGAGGCCGAAGCGCGCCGCGGCCTGCGCCGAGGTGAAGGGGCCGTGCGTGCGGGCGAAGCGGGCGAGGAGATCGCCGAGGGGGTCCTTGACCGGCTCGGTGAAGGCCTCGGGGACCCCGACGGGCAGTGCCGTCCCCAGGGCGTCGCGGAGCCTGCCGGCGTCCTCGACGGCCGCCCAGTGGTCCTGGCCGGCGATGCGGACGCGCAGGGCGCGACGGGCGTCCGACAGCTCCTTGGCCCACCCGGGGTCGGCGCCGCGCTCGGCCAGTTCGCCGTCGGTCAGGGGGCCGAGGATCCGCAGCAGATCGGCGACACCTTCGACGTCCTTGACCCGGCGGTCCTCGGTCAGCCACCGCAGCTCGCTCTCCAGCTCGGCCAGCACCTCCGCGTCGAGCAGCTCGCGCAGCTCCGCCTGGCCCAGCAGCTCGGCCAGCAGCCGCGAATCGAGGGAGAGCGCGGCGGCGCGGCGCTCCGCGAGCGGGGAGTCGCCCTCGTACAGGAACTGGGCGACGTAGCCGAAGAGCAGCGAGCGGGCGAAGGGTGACGGCTCAGGGGTCGTCACCTCCACCAGCCGGACCCGGCGGGCCTCGATGTCCCCCATCAGCTCGGTGAGGCCGGGGACGTCGAAGACGTCCTGGAGGCATTCGCGGACGGCCTCCAGGATGATCGGGAACGAGCCGAACTCCCCCGCGACCTGGAGGAGCTGGGAGGCGCGCTGACGCTGCTGCCACAACGGGGTGCGCTTGCCGGGGCTGCGGCGCGGCAGCAGGAGGGCGCGGGCCGCGCACTCGCGGAACCGGGCGGCGAAGAGGGCCGATCCGCCGACCTGGTCGGTGACGATCTGATCGATCTCGCCCTTGTCGAACGTGACGTCCGCGACCCCGACCGGGGACTGCTCGCTGTCGAACTCCGTGCCGGGGCGGGCGGGGTCGGCGTCCAGCAGATCCAGGCCCATGAGATCCGCGTCGGGGAGCCGCAGCACGATGCCGTCGTCCGCGTGCATCACCTGGGCGTCCATGCCGTACCGCTCGGTGAGCCGGGCCCCGAGGGCCAGCGCCCAGGGGGCGTGGACCTGGGCGCCGAAGGGGGAGTGGACGACGACCCGCCAGTCGCCCAGCTCGTCGCGGAACCGCTCGACGACGATCGTCCGGTCGTCCGGCACATGGCCGCAGGCGCGGCGCTGCTCGTCGAGATAGGACAGGACGTTGTCCGCCGCCCAGGTGTCGAGCCCGGCGGCGTCCAGCCGCGCGCGGGCCGCCTCGGGCGTCAGCCCGCCGACCTCGCGCAGGAACGCGCCCAGCGCCCGGCCGAGTTCGAGCGGGCGGCCCAGCTGGTCGCCCTTCCAGAACGGCAGCCGGCCGGCGGCCCCCGGCGCGGGCGTGACCAGGACACGGTCGCGGGTGATGTCCTCGATCCGCCAGGAGGTGGTCCCGAGCGTGAACACATCGCCCGCCCGCGACTCGTAGACCATCTCCTCGTCCAGCTCACCGACCCGGCCGCCGCCCTTCTTGGGGTCCGAGCCCGCCAGGAAGACCCCGAAGAGGCCCCGGTCGGGGATGGTGCCGCCCGAGGTGACGGCGAGCCGCTGCGCCCCCGGGCGCCCCGTGACCGTACCGGCCACGCGGTCCCAGACCAGCCGCGGCCGCAGCTCCGCGAAGGCGTCCGACGGATAGCGTCCGGCGAGCATGTCGAGCACCGCCGTGTACGCGGACTCGGGCAGTGCGGCGAAGGGCGCGGCCCGGCGCACCACGGCCAGCAACTCCTCCACGTCCCAGGTGTCCAGGGCCACCATGGCGACGATCTGCTGGGCGAGCACGTCCAGCGGGTTGGCGGGCACGCGCAGGGACTCGATGGCCCCCTCGCGCATGCGCTCCGTGACCACGGCAGCCTGCACCAGGTCGCCCCGGTACTTGGGGAAGACCACACCGGTCGAGACGGCGCCGACCTGGTGTCCGGCACGCCCGACGCGCTGGAGACCGGAGGCGACCGAGGGCGGTGACTCGACCTGGACGACGAGGTCCACCGCGCCCATGTCGATGCCCAGCTCCAGGCTGGAGGTCGCCACGACGGCCGGCAGCCGGCCCGCCTTGAGGTCCTCCTCGACCAGGGCCCGCTGCTCCTTGGAGACCGACCCGTGGTGGGCGCGGGCGAGCACCGGCGACGCCCCCTTGGCCGCCCCGGACTGGGCCATCAGCTCGGCGGGGGAGTGGTGGTCCGGCAGGGGCTCGCCCATGGCGCGCTCGTACGCGATCTCATTGAGACGGTTGCACAGACGCTCGGCGAGCCGCCGGGAATTGGCGAACACGATCGTGGAACGGTGGGCCTGGACCAGGTCGGCGATCCGCTCCTCCACATGGGGCCAGATCGACGGCTTCTCCTTGGCGTCCCCCTCCTGGACGGGGGAGGCCCCCAGCTCGCCGAGGTCCTCGACCGGAACGACCACCGAGAGGTCGAACTCCTTGCCGGACGGCGGCTGGACGATCTCGACCCTGCGCTGCGGCGACAGATAGCGCGCCACCTCGTCCACCGGCCGTACCGTCGCGGACAGGCCGATCCTGCGGGCGGGCCGGGCGAGCAGCGTGTCCAGACGCTCCAGGGACAGGGCGAGGTGCGCGCCCCGCTTGGTCCCGGCGACGGCGTGCACCTCGTCGAGAATGACCGTCTCCACGCCCGCCAGCGCGTCCCGGGCGGCGGAGGTGAGCATCAGGAACAGCGACTCGGGCGTGGTGATCAGGATGTCCGGCGGGCGGGTCACGAGTGCCCGGCGCTCGGCGGGCGGGGTGTCGCCGGACCGGATCCCGACCCGGATCTCCGGCTCGGGCAGCCCCAGCCGCACGGATTCCTGGCGGATACCGGTGAGCGGACTGCGCAGATTCCGCTCGACGTCCACCGCGAGCGCCTTGAGCGGGGACACGTACAGCACCCGGCAGCGCTTCCTGGGCTCGGCGGGCGGCGGGGAGCTCGCCAGCCGGTCCAGCGAGGCGAGGAAGGCGGCCAGCGTCTTGCCGGATCCGGTCGGCGCGACGACCAGCACGTCCGACCCCTCGTCGATCGCCCGCCAGGCCCCCGCCTGCGCGGCCGTGGGCGCGGTGAAGGCCCCCGTGAACCAGGCCCGGGTCGCGGGGGAGAACGCCGAGAGGGCCGAAGCCGGGTCCCCGGCCGGAGCTGCCGCCATGTCGTCCGCCATGCCCCCATCCTGTACCGCCCCACTGACAATGCCCCGGATCCGCAGGTCAGCCGGGCCTCCGTCGAAGGGGAAGCCGGGGATCCGGGGCGCTGGTGCCCGTGTGCGGGGCCCGGGCGGGGGCGCTTCGGCTACACGGCGCGTCCGTACGCCCGCAGAGTGAGCAGCGCGGTGATGGTCACCATCGGGCGGCATTCAAGGCGCGTGCCCGGCGCCCACTCCCGCCAGCGGATCGGCCAGCCGCCGTCGTCCTCCTGCGAGGCGGCCAGGAAATCCAGCGACCGCCGCAGCTCCGCGTCGGTGAACCAGGCGGCGGCCACCGAGTCCGGGTTCCGCGCGTAATCGTGCGGGAAATGGTGCTCGCCGGGCGCGTAGCCGTCGGGCACGGGGTATTCCGTCAGGTGCTCGGGATCCAGGACGGCCAGCCGCTGTTCCCGTACGACCCGGCCGATCCGCTCCGCCGCCGCCTCCGCGCGGGCACGGTCGGGGACGCCGTCCAGGAAGGCGACGGCCGCCTCGACCTCGTACGGGTGAGTTTTCGCGCCCTGTCCGAGGGCGTCGACAGCGGCCCAGCAGAAGTCGGTGGCCCGGAACAGCCACGCGTGCCAGACCGCGTTCCGGTGCAGCAGGCCCACCACGGGACCGGTGGCGAGCAGATCGCTGGGCGGGTCGTCCACGATCGGGATCCAAGGAGCGGCCGGATAGCCGCGCAGCGACGGATGCAGGGCCGGCAGCGCGCCGTCCGCGGTGGAGATCGCCGTCAGATAGCGGCACACCCGCTCCACCCGCCGGTCGCCGCAGCGGCCGATCTCGTCGAGCACGCGCAACGCGTGCGCGGTGTGCAGGGGCTGGCTCACCGGCCCGCGCAGATCGGGCTCCAGGGCGTGGCCGTAGCCGCCGTCGTCACCCAGATAGGCATTGAGGGCCGCTTCCACGGCGTCGGGGCCGCCGTCCAGAAAGTGGAACGCGAATCTGCGCTGCTCGAGGACGCGGGCGGTCAGCCAGAGAAACTGTTCGGCACGGACTACGGGGGATGCTCCGGATCGGGCCATGCCCAGACCGTAAGGGCGGAAAGCGGCACCGGTCAGCGGCTCGTGCCCGGCAGCACTCTCAGGGGCGGGATACTGGGCGCATGCGGTTGACGGTCTTCTGGCAGCGGATGGGCGATTATTTCGGCGCGGCGTACGCCGACTCCTTCGCACGCGATCATGTGATGTCCGAGCTCGGCGGGAGGACCGTGCACCAGGCGCTCGACGCGGGCTGGAGCGCCAAGGACGTATGGCGCGGAGTGTGCAGGGCCCTGGACATCCCCGAGAACATGCGCTGACGCCCCCGCCGCGGCCGGAACCCACCCGCGATACCCGGGTGTGCGCTCCCGGGCCGCGCGCCGCCCGGTTTTCCGGCTGGCCGTATGGGTGACACTTGCCCCGTGGCAGCCACAGACGACACCGCCCCGGACCATGCCCCACCGCCTCCGCCCGACACCGGTGCCGGTGGCAGTTCCGGCGTCGGCATGCCGCGCTGGCTGCCCCGGGCGATGCTGGCGGCGCTCGCCCTCTACGCCTGCTTCCAGCTGGCCAGCTGGGCGTTCCACCAGCTCATCGGCCTGCTGCTCAACATCCTGATCGCGTTCTTCCTCGCGCTCGCCGTCGAACCGGCCGTGGCGCGGATGTCCGCGCGCGGCATGCGCCGGGGACTCGCGACGGGCCTGGTCTACCTCGGGGTGATCGGCGCCTTCGCGGGCTTCTTCACGCTCATGGGGTCGGTGCTCGCCGACCAGATCGTGACCATGGTGGAGAACTTCCCCGCCTATCTGGACTCCGTGATCAGCTGGATCAACCGGACGTTCCGTACCGACCTCTCCCGGGTCGAGGTGCAGGACAGCCTGCTGCACTCGGACTGGCTGCGGAAGTACGTCCAGAACAGCGCCGCCGGTGTCCTGGACATCTCCACCACGGTCCTGGGCGGCCTGTTCAAGCTGCTGACCGTGCTGCTCTTCTCGTTCTACTTCGCGGCCGACGGGCCCCGGCTGCGCCGGGCCCTGTGCTCCGTGCTGCCGCCCACCCGGCAGGCCGAGGTGCTGCGTGCCTGGGAGATCGCCGTCGACAAGACCGGCGGCTACCTCTACTCGCGCGCTCTGATGGCACTGATCTCCGGCGGCGCGCACTACGTCCTGCTGCAGGTCCTCGGAGTGCCCTACGCCCCGGCGCTCGCGTGCTGGGTCGGGATCATCTCCCAGTTCATCCCGACCATCGGCACCTACCTGGCGGGTGCGCTCCCGATGCTGATCGCCTTCACGGTGAACCCCTGGTACGCGGTGTGGGTGCTCGGCTTCGTCGTGGTCTATCAGCAGTTCGAGAACTACCTGCTCCAGCCGCGCATCACCGCCAAGACCGTCGATCTGCACCCGGCCGTCGCCTTCGGCTCGGTGGTCGCGGGCACCGCGCTGCTCGGCGCGGTGGGCGCGCTGATCGCCATCCCGGCGACCGCGACGCTCCAGGCCTTCCTCGGCGCGTACGTGAAGCGCTACGACGTCACGGACGACCCGCGGGTGCACGGCCGGCGGCCGCGCCGAGGCCCCGGGGATTCGGTTCTGGGGCGGCTGTTCAGGGCGTGGCGCGGGCGCTGACGCGTGGTGACACGCGGGTGAAGGGGCGCGCTTGACACCAAAATCGAACATCCATTCTTATGGGGTTCCGGGCCTGATGACGGACGCTGGAAGAGGCGAGTTATCCACAGGCCAGGACGACGCCCGGGCCGATTGTCAGTGGCAGGCGTTAGCGTCGTGGACGTGAAGCGATCGACTCAAGCAAACCGGGTGGAACCCATGGCAGGAACCGACCGCGAGAAGGCGCTGGACGCCGCACTCGCACAGATTGAACGCCAATTCGGCAAGGGTGCGGTGATGCGCCTCGGCGACCGGCCCAACGACCCCATCGAGGTCATCCCCACCGGGTCGACCGCTCTCGACGTCGCCCTCGGCGTCGGCGGACTGCCGCGCGGCCGTGTCGTGGAGGTGTACGGACCGGAGTCCTCCGGTAAGACCACCCTCACCCTGCACGCCGTGGCCAACGCGCAGAAGGCGGGCGGCACGGTCGCCTTCGTCGACGCGGAGCACGCGCTCGACCCGGAGTACGCGAAGGCGCTCGGCGTCGACACGGACAACCTCATCCTCTCCCAGCCGGACACCGGCGAGCAGGCGCTGGAAATCGTGGACATGCTGGTCCGCTCCGGTGCCCTCGACCTGATCGTCATCGACTCCGTCGCCGCCCTGGTGCCGCGTGCGGAGATCGAGGGCGAGATGGGCGACTCGCACGTCGGCCTCCAGGCCCGACTGATGAGCCAGGCCCTCCGTAAGATCACCAGCGCGCTCAACCAGTCCAAGACCACCGCGATCTTCATCAACCAGCTCCGCGAGAAGATCGGCGTCATGTTCGGCTCCCCGGAGACGACGACCGGTGGCCGGGCGCTGAAGTTCTACGCCTCGGTGCGACTGGACATCCGCCGGATCGAGACCCTCAAGGACGGCACCGAGGCCGTCGGCAACCGCACCCGTGTGAAGGTCGTCAAGAACAAGGTCGCGCCGCCCTTCAAGCAGGCCGAGTTCGACATTCTCTACGGCCAGGGCATCAGCCGCGAGGGCGGTCTGATCGACATGGGCGTGGAGCACGGCTTCGTCCGCAAGGCCGGTGCCTGGTACACCTACGAGGGCGACCAGCTCGGCCAGGGCAAGGAGAACGCCCGTAACTTCCTGAAGGACAACCCCGACCTCGCCAACGAGATCGAGAAGAAGATCAAGGAGAAGCTGGGCGTGGGCGTGCGCCCCGAGGCTCCGGCAACCGAGCCCGGTCCGGACGCCGCCGGCGAGCCCGCCAAGTCGGTGCCGGCCCCCGCGGCGAAGTCCACGGGCAAGGCGGCCAAGGCCACGGCGGCCAAGAGCTAGACCGTGACACAGCGATGGGGGTATCGCCCCCGGCCTCAGGCCGGGGGAGACCGGCCGGACCTGGGCGCGGACGATCACATGGACGGCGGCCCCCCTTCCTCGTCGAGGGCCGGGGACGGGGCGCCGCAGCGGCCGGAGGAGCAGGCGCGGGCGATCTGTCTGCGCCTGCTCACCGGATCGCCGCGGACCCGTAAACAGCTGGCGGACGCGCTGGCCAAGCGCGGGATCTCCGACGAGGTGGCGGAGGAGGTGCTGTCCCGGTTCGAGGATGTGGGGCTGATCGACGACGCTGCGTTCGCCGATGCCTGGGTGGAGTCCCGGCACCACGGCCGGGGGCTGGCCCGCCGCGCCCTGGCGCGGGAGCTGCGCACCAAGGGCGTGGACTCCGCGGTGATCGACGAGGCCGTCGGGCAGCTCGACTCCGAGCAGGAGGAACGCACGGCCCGGGAGCTGGTCGAGCGCAAGCTGCGGGCCACTCGCGGCCTGGACCGGGAGAAGCGGCTCCGACGCCTCGCCGGGATGCTGGCCCGCAAGGGGTATGCCGAGGGCCTCGCCCTGCGCGTGGTGCGCCAGGCCTTGGCGGAGGAGGGCGACGACCCCGAGCTGCTGGACCAGTATCTGCCCGAGGACTGACCGACGGGTGGGTCCCGACCCGGTGGGGACGTGGCCGGCCCGAGAGCACCGGCCCGAGAGCGCCGGCCCGAAGAGATGGCGCGCAGGGGCAGGCCGTCACGGCCACGCCTGCCGTCAGGGTGCCACCGGGAGTCCCGCCGCCCGCCAGGCCTGGAAACCACCCACCAGGTCCGTGGCGTGGCGCAGACCCAGCCGACGCAGGGAGACGGCGGCCAGGCTGGAGGCGTATCCCTCGTCGCAGATCACGACCACCCGCAGGTCGTGACCGCTCGCCTCCGCCGCCCGGTGTTCGCAGACCGGGTCGAGCCGCCATTCCAGCTCATTGCGCTCCACGACGAGCGCCCCGGGGATGGTCCCGTCCCGCTCCCGCAGCGCCGCGTAGCGGATGTCGACCAGCAGACCGCCCGCGGCCTGCACTTCGGCGGCCTGGGCCGGGTCGAGGCGGTCGAGGTCCGCGCGGGCGGCGGCCAGCAGCTCCTCGATCCTCATGCCCACTCCTGCGCCCACTCGACCTGCTCGAGCCGCAGCACCTGTCCCACCCGGCTGTAGCGCCGCATCATCGGTAGCGGTGGGTAGTAGGCGTGCACGGACACCGCGTGCTCCTCGGCGGAGGCGTTGAAGACCTGGTGCACATGGTGCGGTCCGAAGGCCCGGCCCTGTCCGTCGGCGAGCTGCCGCTGACGGTCGACGCCGTCCGCCAGTTCCAGCACCTTCCAGCCCTCGGTGGGCAGTTGGGCGGCCAGCGACTGTTCGGTCAGCCGTCCCGCCGCCGCCGCGAAGGCTCCGTGCGAGCCCCCGTGGTCGTGCCAGCCCGTGCCGGTGCCGGGCGGCCACCCGATCAGCCAGGCCTCACTTCCGCCCGGCCCCTCCAGCCGGATCCAGGTACGGCCCTCGGGATCGAGGGGGAGCGAGGCGACGAGCGCGGAGTCGGAAGCCGTACGGCGGGCGAAGCGCAGAAGATCGGCTGCCGAAGGCGCGGGGGCTTCGGAAGAGGAAACAGCGCAGGGAACGGAGCCCCGGGAAGAAGCAGCGGAAGACGCGGCGAAGGTGTCGGAAGCAGGAAGCGCGGACGCGTCGACGGGGAAAGACACAGGGGGACCATCCTGAGGGATCGCGAAGGAGCGCGCGACGTGCCGCAGACAGTGGCGGGAAGACGGTCGCGCGAAAGAGACAGCGGATCAGCAGGACGGACGACAGACGCAGCCCGCATAGCGGACCAGGTCCAGATGGACCCTCCGCCAGAATCGCGCGCCGCTCTCAGTCACGCTCCGGAGTCAACCACGATGGTCCGGACGGGTCAACGATTGGCCGTAGCTTCACTGGCCGCTCCGTCGGGTGCCCCCGCGAGCCCCGCCCGACCGGCCTGCCCCACCCGTCCGGCCCGGCCAGCGCGTTCCGTGGGTCCCTCGGCCATCGCGCCCCCGGCGCCCCCGGTCATCCCGGCGATCTCCGTGCCACCACCGGCCGCTCCCGTCTCACGCACATCGGGTGTCCCCACCGCGCCGCCACGCACCGCGTCCGCGCACGCGTACAGCTCCGCCGGACGCACCCCGGCCAGCGCCGCGACCAGATGCCCGTCCGGCCGCACCAGTAGCACCGTGTGCGCCGCGGCTCCCGGATACCCCTCGGTGACCAGTAGTTCGGCAGGCATCGGCAGGGCGCAGACGGCCGCCGCGAGCCGTGGCATGAGCCCGGCGCCCAGCCAGTGCCGCCGCTCCCACACGCCCGTGCCGGGGGCGACGAGCACCACCAGCAGACCGCCGCCCAGCCGGTCCCGCAGCCGGGCGTCCGAACCGTCCGGAGCGGTCACCGGGATGTCCACCACCGGCGCCCCCACGGCCGTCCCCACCGGGACGGTGCCCGCGGGAGGCGCGGCCGGGGCCAGGGGCGTACGGGTGTACACGTAGGGCGCGCCCAGCGGTCCGCGCCCCAAGTGCCCGTCCCCGAGCAGCCCGTCGTGCCCTCGGGCCGCGCCCGGCACCACCGTTCGCCGTACCGCGCGCCAGCCACCCGCGCCGCGCACCGGCGGCAGCACCCGGTCCGCGGCGCGCAGCCGGGCACCGATCGCACCGCGCCGCTCCGCCTGGTAGCTGTCGAGCAGGGCGTCCGAGGCGCCCTGGTGCCAGGCCAGGCCCAGCTTCCAGGCGAGGTTGTCGGCGTCCCGCAGCCCCTCGTCGAGCCCTTGGGTGCCGAGAGCGCCGAGCAGATGCGCCGCGTCCCCGGCGAGGAACGCCCGGCCGGTGCGCCAGCGGCGGGCGAGCCGGTGGTGCACGGCGTGCACCCCGGTGTCCAGGAGCTCGTACGGCGGCACTTCTCCGCACCACGTGTACAGGGAATCGCGTACCCGCGCGATCAGCAGGTCCGGGGTGACGAGATCGCGGCCCGGCGGCAGCAGCCAGTCGAGCCGCCAGACCCCGTCCGGCAACGGACGGGCCGTCACCTCGCCGCCGCCGTGCGGCGGCGCGCGGTGCAGCACCGCTTCGCCCGGCCAGGGCAACTCGGCACGGAGCGCGGCGACCGCGTACCGCTCCACGGCCGTGCGGCCGGGGAAGCGCACGCCCAGCAGTTTGCGGACGACGGAACGGGCGCCGTCGCAGCCCACCAGATAACTCCCGCGCCAGGTCGCGCCGTTGGCGCCCCGGGTGTGCGCGGTGACCCCGGAGCCGTCCTGCTCCAGGGTGTCCAGACGGCTGCCGCCGACGATCCGTGCCCCCGGCTCGCGGGCGAGTGCGGCACGCAGTCCGCGGGTCAGCGCGTACTGCGGCAGGTGCAGCGGGGACGGCTCACCCGGCTCCTCCTCGAAGTCGCCGAAGCGACCGGGCTGTTTGACGTGCTCGAAGCCCTCGCGCTCCCGGAACGTCAGCTGGGTGACCACGGCGCGGCGCCGTACCGTGCGCCAGCCGGTCCACCGCGCGCCGTCCCCGGTGGCGCAGCCCAGCCGCTCCAGCATCCGGGCGGTGTCCGGTCGCAGCACGGCCGTACGGGCCAGGCGCTCGTCGTCGAGGTCCGCGCCACCGGTCGCACCGGACGGGTCCGCTCCCTCGGCGCGGCCCGCAGGCCCCTCCTCGAGGACGACGACGGGCACCTCGTGCCGGGTCAGGGCGAGGGCCAGGGTGAGGCCGACCGGGCCGGCCCCGACGATGATCACCGGGTCCACGGCACGGCTCCTTCCCACCCGTGAGGACCGGCGATCCCGTGGCGGGGCGCGCGGTGCGTACCGCCCGTACGGGGCGTACGGGTCATCGGGGGACAGCCGGGGGGAACACGGTGCGCGATCACAGAACGTATGCAACCCATTGCGGGTGCTTGCGTCAAGTGACCATGACGTTCGCCGCGGCGCGCCGGAACGCGTGCGCCCCGTCGGCCCGATCGGGCCGACGGGGCGTCACCGTCGTGTCATGCGGTCGGCCTTGGGGCGACACGCGCCGGAGCCGCCCGGCACCGGTCTAGGCCGTTTGGCCCCCGGCGCCCCCCATTCCGTTGGTGACGCTCGGGTCGTTGGCGGGCATCGCGGGAGGGGAGCCCTTGCGCGAGCGCTGAGTGCGCCGTTCGACCCACGTGGCGACGGAGGACAGGGCCAGACAGAGCACGATGTAGATCGAACCGAAGACGATCACCATCGGGATGAAGGCGTAGACGCCGTTCACGGGCGGGGTCTGCTGGGCGAACGCCTTGCCGACGAACAGCAGCTCCTCGTACAGGATGATGAACCCCAGCGAGGTGTCCTTGAGGGTCACCACGAGCTGGCTGATGATCGACGGCAGCATCGAGCGGACGGCCTGCGGGACGAGAACGCCCGTCATCACCTGGGTCTTGCGCAGCCCGATCGCGTACGCCGCCTCGCTCTGCCCCCGGGGCACGGCGTTGATGCCGGACCGGAAGATCTCCGCCTGCACCGAGCCGTTGTACAGGGTCAGACCGATGACCAGGGCCCACATCGGCTCGGAGGTGAAGACCGCCGCGTAGAGCAGGAAGATCATGATGAGCAGCGGCATGGCGCGGAAGAACTCCACGACCGTGGTGGCCGCCCAGCGCACGGGCTTGTGGTCGGAGAGCCGGCCCGCCGCGAGCACGGTGCCGAGCACCACGGAGAGCACCGCGGCGATCGCGAACGTCTTCAGCGTCGTCAGCAGACCGTCGAGGATCCGCTGCTGGGTGTCGGCGTACTCGTAGTCGTCCCACAGGCCCGCCTGGAACTGGCCGGTGGAGTCGAGCTTGTAGCCGATGAAGGCGATCAGGCCGAGGATGGCGACGGTGGACAGGACGCCGTAGACCCGGTTGCGGACCTTGGCCCTGGGGCCCGGTACGTCGTACAGGACGCTCGAGGTCATCGGGCCACCGCCAGCCGGTTCTCCAGCAGTCGGAAGAGACCGCTGATCGTGAAAGTGATGATGATGTAGCAGACCGCGATCCACAGGAAGATCACGTAAATGTCATAGCCCGAGGCGGCGTTGAGGGTCTTCTGCACCGAGCCGAGCTCCGTGACGTTGAAGCCCGAGGCGATCGCCGTGTTCTTCGCGAGGGCGATCATCAGGCTGCCGATGGGCGGAATCGCCGTCCGGGCCGCCTGCGGCAGGACGATCTGGCCCAGGGTCTGGTTGAAGGTCATACCGATCGAGCGGGCGGCCTCGGCCTGGCCCACCGGCACCGTGTTGATGCCGGACCGGATGGCCTCGCAGATGAACGCCGAGGTGTAGCAGCCCAGCGCCATGACGGCGAGCCAGAAGGAGTCCCAGCCCTTGAGGCCGAGCGCGGGCAGCCCCAGGGTGACGGCGAGGAAGAGCAGCACCAGCGGGGTGTTGCGCAACAGCGTCACCCAGGCCGTGCCGAATATTCGCAGCGCGGGCACCGGAGAAACGCGGAACGCCGCGATCAGGGTGCCCAGCACCAGGGCGAGCGCCGCGCTCAGCGCCGTCAGCTCGACGGTGCCGAGGAAACCTTCGCGGAACATCGCGAAGTTGTCCGACAGAACGTTCAAGTCACTTCTCCGGAAATCGCGTGGCGGGCAGCCGCGCCGGGCCGTCCGGCCCCCGGGTCACCCCGGGGGCCGGACCTCGCCGGCGCGGCACCGATCAGGCACCGCTGGTCAGTAGCGGTCGACCGCGGGCGGGGTCTGGGCGGCGGCCCCGGAGAGACCGAGCGTGGCGTCGTACGCCTTCTTCCAGTCGCCGTTCTTCATGTGCGCCTCGAGGGCGTTGTTGACCGCGTCGCGCAGCGCCTTGTCGTCCTTCTTCAGGCCGACGCCGTAGGGCTCCTTGGAGAACGGCTTCTCGACGACCTTCAGGGCGCCCTTGTTCTCCGCGGCGTAGCCCTTGAGGATCGAGTCATCCGTGGTGACGGCGTCGACCGAGCCGTTGACCAGGTCCTGCACACAGAGCTGGTAGCCCTGCTGCGCCTTGGCCTCGCCCACCCCGTACTTGGCTTCCTTGATCCGCTTGAGCGGCGTGGAGCCGGTCGCCGAGCAGACCTTCTTGCCCTTGAGGTCGTCCGGGCCCTTGATGTCGCTGTCGGCCTTCACCAGCAGGTCCTGGCCGGCGATGTAGTACGGGCCGCCGAAGCCGACCTGCTTCTTGCGCTCGTCGTTGATCGTGTACGTACCGACGTACAGATCCACGCCACCGCTGGCGATCTGCGTCTCACGGGCCTCGGAGGGGACCGTCTTGAACTCGATGTGCGCCTCGTCGAAGCCGAGGTCGGCCGCGATCATGCGGGCGATCTCCACATCGAAGCCGGAGCGCTTCTTGGTGCCGGGGTTCTCGAAACCGAGGCCGGGCTGGTCGGCCTTGGTGCCGATGGTGATCTTCTTGCCCTTGATCTTCTCGAAGACGGGCGAGCCCTTCACATCGGCCGCGGAGTTCACCTTGTACGTCGGCAGGGTCGGCGCCGACGCGCCGCCGCTGGCCTTGTCACCCTTGTCGTCGGGGCTGCCCGACTTGCCGCAGGCGGTCGCGGACGCGGTGAGCGCCAGCACCACGGCGGCCGCTGCGGCGGTTTTGCGGAGCTTCATGGTGAACATCCTTTGCGTCTGCGGGTGTCCGCGGTGGTCGGAACCGCCGGCGGCCCGGCGGGGGAAAGGGGGTAGGGGTAAAAGGCGGTCCGCGAAGCGCGGCCGGATTCGATCAGTGGTGGAGGATCTTCGACAGGAAGTCCTTCGCCCGGTCGCTGCGCGGGTTGGCGAAGAACTGGTCCGGGCGCGCCTCTTCGACGATCTTCCCGTCCGCCATGAAGACGACACGGTTCGCGGCGGAGCGCGCGAAGCCCATCTCGTGCGTGACGACGACCATCGTCATGCCGTCCGCCGCGAGCTGCCGCATGACCTCCAGCACCTCATTGATCATCTCCGGGTCCAGGGCCGAGGTCGGCTCGTCGAAGAGCATGACCTTGGGGTCCATGGCCAGCGCCCGGGCTATCGCCACGCGCTGCTGCTGGCCACCGGAGAGCTGCGCCGGGTACTTGTCCGCCTGGGCGCCCACGCCGACCCGGTCGAGCAGCGAACGGGCCTTCGTCTCAGCCGTCTTGCGGTCCGTCTTGCGGACCTTGACCTGGCCCAGCGTCACGTTCTCCAGCACGGTCTTGTGCGCGAAGAGGTTGAAGGACTGGAAGACCATGCCCACATCCGCGCGCAGCCGTGCCAGCTCCCTGCCCTCCTGGGGCAGTGGCTTGCCGTCGATGCTGATCGTGCCGGAGTCGGTGGTCTCCAGCCGGTTGATCGTCCGGCACAGGGTCGACTTACCGGACCCCGAGGGCCCGATGACGACGACTACCTCGCCGCGCGCGATGGTCAGGTCGATGTCCTGGAGCACATGCAGCGCGCCGAAGTGCTTGTTGACGTTGTTCAGGACGACCAGTGCGTCCGCGACGGGGGTCGCGTCCTTGGTCACCGATACTTCGCTCATCGGCGTTCTCGCTCCGTCCTCCTCGATTGGGGTGGACCCTAATGAGCCGTGACGACCAGCGTCATTACATCTGAGCGGAAATTGAGCATAACGATACGGACTCGAACGGACACTCCGTGTGAAGGGGTCCTCCGGGGCCACGCGCGGGACGCGCGGGCGTACCGGGTCCATAACGGAAACCCCTTCTCGGCCGGAACCCCCTTGACGCGCGGGGCGTCCATCGGCGTGGATGCGGTGTCACACCACAGCGGTGTCACACCACTGCCGCCCGGAGGGGGGCCGATGAGACTCCTGCTCGTAGAGGACGACGACCACGTCGCCGCGGCCCTGTCCGCGGTACTGGCCCGGCACGGCTTCGCGGTCACGCACGCCCGTAGCGGGGAAGAGGCCCTGCAGGCCCTGCTGCCGGCCGAGCGCGCGCCCTTCGGCGTCGTGCTGCTCGACCTCGGCCTGCCCGACCAGGACGGTTTCGAGGTGTGCGGCAAGATCCGCAAGCGCACCAGCACTCCCGTGATCATGGTGACCGCCCGCGCCGACACCCGCTCGAAGATCCACGGCCTGAACCTCGGCGCGGACGACTACGTGGTCAAGCCCTACGACACCGGTGAGCTGCTCGCCCGCATCCACGCGGTCGCCCGGCGCACCCCGCCCGCCGACAACATCCCCGGCGAGCCGCACGAGAGCGACTCCCCGTGCGCGCTGCGGCTCGGGGCCCTGACCATCGAACTTCCCAACCGCCACGTCTCCGTGAGCGGCTCCACCGTCCCGCTCACCCGCAAGGAATTCGATCTGCTCGCGCTGCTCGCCCAGCGCCCGGGCGTCGTCTTCCGCCGCGAGCAGATCATCAGCGAGGTGTGGCGGACCAGTTGGGAAGGAACCGGGCGCACTCTTGAGGTGCACGTGGCCTCACTGCGGGCCAAGTTGCGCATGCCCGCCCTCATCGAAACGGTCCGCGGCGTCGGTTACAAAATCGTCGTTCCGGCCGTCTGACGGCAGTATGAGCCTGTGCGCACCCGACTCCTCCCGCTGCTCATCGTCCTCATGGCGGGCGTCCTGCTGGCCCTGGGCTTCCCGCTCGGGGCGGGCATGGCCGCGGTCCAGCAGCAGCGGGTGGTGGTCGACCGGATCGACGACACCGCCCGGTTCGCGGCCCTCGCCCAGTTCGTCACCACCCGGCAGTTCGGGCCCGCGGACGAGGCGGACGAGCGGCTGACGACCCTGCGGTCCGAACTCGCCCGCTACGAGGATCTGTACGACATACGCGTAGGCGTCTTCTACCGCGACGAGCGGGCCATGGCTGTCGCCCCCGCGGGCTGGTCCGTACCACCCGAAGGGGAGGGCCGACAGGCGTTCCAGGAGGCGCTCGCCGGGCGCCGCAGCCATGACCCCGCTCAGGTCCTGCCCTGGCGGGGCGGCCGGCTCGCCGTGGCCTCGCCCGTCATCCGCGACGGTGACGTCGTCGCGGTCGTCGTCACCGATTCGCCCACGGGGAAACTGCGCTCGCGCATCCTGCACTCCTGGCTGCTGCTCGCGGCGGGCGAGACGGCGGCGATGTTACTGGCCGTGGGAGCCGCCTTCCGGCTCACCGGCTGGGTACTGCGGCCCGTGCGGACCCTCGACGTGGCCGCGCACGGCATCGCCACCGGAGCGCTGAACTCCCGCGTCGCGGTCTCCAGCGGACCACCCGAACTGCGCCGCCTGGCCCGCTCGTTCAACGAGATGGCCGACAACGTCGAAGAAGTCCTGGAGCAGCAGCGCGCCTTCGTCGCCGACGCCTCGCACCAACTGCGCAACCCGCTCGCCGCCCTGCTGCTGCGTATCGAACTGCTCGCCCTCGACCTCCCCGACGGCCACGAGGAGATCGCCTCGGTGCGCACCGAGGGCAAGCGGCTCGCCCGGGTCCTCGACGACCTCCTGGACCTGGCCCTCGCCGAGCACGCCGAGAGCGACCTCCAGCTGACCGACATAGCCGAGATCGTCACCGACCGGGTGGGCTCCTGGTCCCCGGTCGCCGACCGGGAGCAGGTCACCCTGACCTACAGCGGCCCGGCCGCCGTGACCGGCTGGGCCGACCCGATCGCGCTCTCCAGCGCGCTCGACGCGGTGGTGGACAACGCCCTGAAGTTCACGCCCGCGCACGCACGCGTGGACGTCACCGTCGAGGTCGGCGGCGACAGCATCGGCATCACGGTCGCCGACGGCGGTCCCGGACTCACCGAGGACGAGATCGGCCGGATCGGCGACCGCTTCTGGCGCAGCAACCGCCACCAGAACGTCTCCGGCTCCGGCCTCGGCCTGTCCATCAGCCGCGCCCTCCTCGCGGCGGGCGGCGCCACCCTCTCGTACGCGCCGAACGAGCCCAACGGACTGCGGGCGACGATCGCGGTGCCGCGCGACGGCGGCGGCGACAACAAGGCGACACCGAAGAGCACACGGGCCGGCCAGCCCGGCGGCCGTCCCGCCAGGGCCTGAGGGGCCCGCTCAGGGCGCGACGCGCGGGCGCCCTACGGCTTGACCGACAGGTAGTAGCGCCGCGCGCCCGCGTGCAGCGGCAGCGGATCGGTGAAGACCGCCGTCCGCAGGTCCACCTTCTGCGCCGCGTGGACCTTGACGCCGATCCGGTCGCGGCTGTGTATCACCGAGCGGGTGATCCGCTCCGTGAGATCGGGGTCGGCGTGGTCCATGGTGACCAGGAGATTCGCCACGGCGATCGTCTTGACGGCCTGCGTGGCGCGCAGCTCCGGGTAGGCGTCCGCGGGCATGACGGCCGCTCGGTAGTAGCGCGTGTTCCCGCCGAGGGCGTGCAGCGGCGCTATCAGGTCACCGAGCTGCACCAGACGGATCTCCATCCGCCGGCCGAGGGTCTGCACGGCATTGGTGGGCAATCCGCCGGACCAGAAGAAGGCGTCGATGTCGCCCTTCTCCAGCAGGCCCGGCATCTGGTCGATGCCCACCCGCACCGGGGTGATGTCCTTGTCGAAATCGACCCCCGCGGCCCGCAGCAGCCGCCGGGTGATCAGCTGGACCCCCGACTCGTCCGTGCCCACGCCGACCCGCTTGCCCTTGAGGTCCCGCGCGGACCCCACCGTCGACTTCTTCTCCACCACCAGCTGCATGTAGTCGTCGTACAGCCGGGCGCAGGCGCGCAGCGATCGCGCCCCCTCCTGCCCCGAGGCACGGTAGGTCGCGACCGAGTCCGCGGTGGCCAGGGTGAAGTCGGCCTTGCCGGCCGTGAGCTGCCGCAGATTGTCCAAGGACCCCTGGCTCTCCCGGAGCCGCACCTCCAGATCGGGAAGATCGCGGGCCAGATCCTCCTGGAGGAGAGCGCCGTACTTCGCGTACACCCCGGTCGGCACCCCGGTCGCGAACGACATCCGACCGCTCGGCGACGTCTCGCCGTCGAACGGCACCAGCCACCAGGCCAGGAGCGCGAGCACGACGGCGGCCACCGCGCCCGCTCGCAGGGCACGGCACCGATCGACGTGCGGGAGTCGGGGAGCCATGGGTGCGGATACTGCCAGCCCGAGTGGATACGGACCAGGCCCCAAACCGTGACCATCGGGGACCATCACGGCCCCCGCCGCCCGCCCGGCCCCGGCCCGGACCGCGCGGGGAGGGGGCGGGTTGTCCGAGCGACCCCGTACCCTGGTCGATTGAGATGAGTGCGAAGACATACGAGGTGCGCACCTACGGGTGCCAGATGAACGTCCATGACTCCGAGCGGCTGTCCGGCCTGCTGGAGGACGCGGGCTATGTCCGCGCGCCCGAGGGCACCGCGGAGGGAGATGCCGACGTCGTCGTCTTCAACACCTGCGCGGTGCGGGAGAACGCCGACAACAAGCTGTACGGCAACCTCGGCCGGCTGGCCCCGATGAAGACGAAGCGGCCCGGCATGCAGATCGCCGTCGGCGGCTGCCTGGCCCAGAAGGACCGCGACACCATCGTCAAGCGGGCCCCGTGGGTCGATGTCGTCTTCGGCACGCACAACATCGGCAAGCTGCCCGTCCTGCTGGAGCGCGCCCGCATCCAGGAAGAGGCACAGGTCGAGATCGCCGAGTCGCTGGAGGCCTTCCCCTCCACGCTGCCGACCCGCCGCGAGTCCGCGTACGCCGCCTGGGTCTCCATCTCCGTCGGCTGCAACAACACCTGCACCTTCTGCATCGTCCCGGCGCTGCGCGGCAAGGAGGAGGACCGCCGGCCCGGCGACATCCTCGCCGAGGTCGAGACGCTGGTCTCCGAAGGCGTCTCCGAGATCACCCTGCTCGGCCAGAACGTCAACGCGTACGGCTCGGACCTCGGTGACCGCGAGGCGTTCTCCAAGCTGCTGCGCGCCTGCGGCGCGATCGAGGGCCTGGAGCGCGTCCGCTTCACCTCCCCGCACCCGCGTGACTTCACCGACGACGTCATCGCCGCCATGGCCGAGACGCCGAACGTGATGCCGCAGCTGCACATGCCGCTGCAGTCCGGTTCGGACACCGTGCTCAAGGCGATGCGCCGGTCGTACCGGCAGGAGCGCTTCCTCGGGATCATCGAGAAGGTCCGGGCCGCGATGCCGGACGCCGCGATCTCCACCGACATCATCGTGGGCTTCCCCGGCGAGACCGAGGAGGACTTCGAGCAGACCATGCACGTCGTGCGCGAGGCCCGCTTCGCGAACGCCTTCACCTTCCAGTACTCCAAGCGCCCCGGCACGCCGGCGGCCGACATGGAGGGGCAGATCCCCAAGGAGGTCGTCCAGGCGCGCTACGAACGCCTCGTCGCCCTCCAGGAGGAGATCTCCTGGAGCGAGAACAAGAAGCAGGTCGGCCGCACCCTGGAGGTCATGGTCGCCGAGGGCGAGGGCCGCAAGGACGGCGCCACGCACCGTCTCTCCGGTCGCGCGCCCGACAACCGCCTCGTGCACTTCACCAAGCCCGAGCAGCCGGTGCGCCCGGGCGACGTGGTGACCGTCGAGATCACCTACGCCGCGCCGCACCACCTGCTGGCCGAGGGCCCCACCACGGGCGTGCGCCGCACGCGCGCGGGCGACGCGTGGGAGAAGCGCACCGCCGCCCCGGCCGAGAAGGCGGGCGTCATGCTGGGCCTGCCGGGCATCGGTGCCCCGGCCCCGCTGCCCGCGCCGACGGGCGGCTGCAGCATCGTCTGACGCGGCCCGGGGGCGGCTCCGGCCGCCCCCGCGCCGTCCGGGACAAAGGACGTCCCGGGTGCGCCGAGTGCCCGCCGCGACCCGGGCCCGTCGCCCACTAGGCTGCGGATCATGCTTGTCGCCGCCGCCGTCTGCCCCTGTCCGCCGCTGCTCGTCCCGGAGGTCGCCGCCGGGGCCGCACCCGAACTGGACGCCCTGCGGGCCGCGTGCCTGGACGCCGTGGCCGTACTCGCCGCCGCCCGCCCCGACCGGCTCGTCGTCGTCGGCCCCGCCGCGGCCCCCGGCCCGTACCCGCAAGGCGCGGCGGGATCGTTCCGCGGCTTCGGCGTCGGCGTCGACGTCGACGTACGACTCGGCCAGGGTGAGCTGGCGGGGGAGCGGCCACTGCCGCAGTCCCTCGCCGTGGCCGCCTGGCTGCTGGGCCGTACGGGCTGGTCCACCGCGCCGGTCGAGGGCCTGGGCGTGGCCGAGCCGCTGGACACCGCGCGATGCCTGGAGACCGGGCGGGAGCTGGCCGCGGGGGCCGAGCGGGTCGCGGTCCTGGCGATGGGCGACGGCAGCGCCTGCCGCACCCTCAAGGCGCCGGGGTATCTCGACGAACGGGCCGCCGCGTTCGACGCGGGGGCGGCTCAGGCGCTCGGCTCCGCCGACACCACCGCGATCGCCGCGCTCGACGCTGAGCTGGCCCGGGAGGTGAAGGCCGTCGGTCGCGTCTCCTGGCAGGTGCTCGCGGGCGCCGCCGAGGGCGCCGGACTGGCCGGGGAGCTGCTGTACGACGACGCGCCCTACGGCGTGGGGTACTTCGTGGCGTCCTGGTCCTAGGGCCTGTCCTGGCCCGCCGGTGGCCCCTCATATTCGGGCCGCATGGCGACGGCCGCGGAGCGAGACGCTCCGCGGCCGGTCGCCGACGAGGTGTCAGGAGCCCGACGAACCCGTACCGCCGCCCTTGGCGTCCTTCTCGGAGAGCCGGCCGAGGGCGTCCTTCGCCTTGGCCGTGCCGGTCCGGATCTGGCTGCTGTACTTGCCCTTGGTCTGCGAGTCGACCACCTGCGCGGCCTTCTCCAGCCCGAGCCCGATCTTGTCCCCGTGCTGCTGCGCGAGATCACCGACCTTGCCCTTCACCGGGCCGAGCTTGGCTATGAGATTGTCGAACAGGCTCACGGGCACTCCCTGATATTCCTCGTCGATACGCTACTTACGGGCGCCCTCACCGGCCTCGCTGTCGGCAGCCTTCTCCGCGGACTGCTGCTTGGGGATCTCGACTCCCTCGGCCGCCTCGTCCTCCGCGCCGGCCTCGGCGGACTCCTCCGCCTTCGCCTCGGCCGTCTCCTCGGCGTCGGCCGATTCCGCCGTCAGAGTGGCAGCCGCAGCCTCTTCGGTTGACGCTTCGGACGCCTTACGGCGAAACCTTGAAAACACGCCCATATCTACTCCATTACCTTACTGGTGTGAGCGAAATCCCGCGTCGCCCGGAGCGTCCCATTGCGCCGCTACCGGGCACCGACCCGTGAACCGGCCGTCGGAACCTCGCAACAGGCAACGAACCCGGCCGCGTCGCGTCACGTCGCTCGTTCGAGGGGCGAGCCCAAGGTTTGCGAGACTGGTGCAGTGAAAAACGCAGTTCCCGCACCGCGGGTCATCGCCGTCGTCGGACCCACGGCCGCCGGCAAGTCCGATCTCGGCGTCGCCCTCGCCCAGCACCTGGGCGGCGAAGTCGTCAACGCCGACTCCATGCAGCTCTACCGCGGCATGGACATCGGCACCGCCAAGCTGACGATGGAGGAACGCCAGGGGGTGCCGCACCACCTGCTCGACATCTGGGACGTGCGCCAGGCCGCGAGCGTCGCCGAGTACCAGCGGCTGGCCCGCGCCGAGATCGACCGGCTGCTCGCCGAGGGCCGCACCCCGGTGCTCGTCGGCGGCTCCGGGCTCTACATCAAGGGCACCATCGACGCCCTCGACTTCCCCGGCACGGACCCCGCCGTACGCGCCCGGCTGGAGGCGGAGCTGGCGGAGCTGGGCCCCGGCGCCCTGCACACCAGGCTCGCCGCCGCCGACCCGGCCGCCGCCCGGGCGATCCTGCCCGGCAACGGCCGGCGCATCGTGCGCGCCCTGGAGGTCATCGAACTCACCGGCAAGCCCTTCACCGCCAACCTGCCCGGCGAGAAGCCCGTGTACGACGCCCTCCAGATCGGCGTCGACGTCGAGCGCCCCGAGCTGGACGAGCGGATCACCGTGCGCGTGGACCGTATGTGGGAAGCCGGGCTCGTCGACGAGGTGCGCGCGCTGGAGCGCGAGGGACTGCGCGAGGGGCTCACGGCGCCCCGCGCGCTCGGCTACCAGCAGGTGCTCGCCTTCCTGGCGGGGGAGTGCACCGAGGAGGAGGCGCGGACCGAGACCGTCCGCGCCACCAAGCGGTTCGCCCGGCGTCAGGACTCGTGGTTCCGGCGGGACGCGCGCGTGCACTGGCTCAGCGGCGCGGCCGACCGGCGGGCGGAACTCACCGGGCAAGCACTGGGGTTGGTCGAACGGGCGGTCACAGCCTGATCACGTGATGGCATCGGGACGCTCCGCACGCCGTTCGGGACCGTGCGAGCGTGCCATCATCGAGCTCGATCGAGCCGTGAAGTCCGAGTTGGGAGGGCGCGTGGCGATGGAGGCCGGTCCTCGCGACAGACCGCAGCAGCCGCCGCCCGGCGAGCCGGAGGCGCTGACTCCGGACGGCCCCGAGGACACCGAGGACGCCGCACCCGACAGTGCCGCACCCGCGTCCTTCCGGGAGCTGCGCCCGCAGCGGAGGCTGCGCGTCTGGCAGCTCGCTCCGATTGTCATGCTCGCAGCTATCGGCTCGCTGATGTTCGCCTTCCCGCTCGCCTTCGAATTCGGCGACGGCGGGCCGGTCGTCGCCATGCTCGGCCTGCTCATCAGCTGCTGCGCCGCGGGCTGGGGCGTGATGGCGGCCCGCCGGGTGGGCTACACCTGGCCCGGCCTGCCGCAGCGGGGCTCCGGGCGCCGGCCGGACTGGCGGTACGTGGCCCTCTACACGGCCGTGGTCGCCCTCCTGGTCGTCCTCGCCGTCTGGCGCGTGGCGCGCCTGAGGTAGCGGGGAGCCGCCGCCCCGTGCCCTCCCGTGCGATCACCCCTGGTCGCGGGCGCTGTCACCGGTGCCCCGTACCATCGAAGGCGTGAGCACAGCGCAGATCGCCTTCCTCAAGGGTCACGGCACCGAGAACGACTTCGTGATCATCCCCGACCACGACGGCCGGCTCGAGCTGGCCCCGGCCGCCGTCGCCCGGCTGTGCGACCGACGGGCCGGCATCGGCGCTGACGGCGTGCTGCGGGTCGTACGGTCCGCGGCGCACCCCGAGGCGCGCGCGATGGCCGACGAGGCCGAGTGGTTCATGGACTACCGCAACGGCGACGGCAGCGTCGCCGAGATGTGCGGCAACGGCGTCCGCGTCTTCGCGCGCTACCTCCAGCGGGCCGGCCTCGCCGAGGAGGGCGACCTCGCGATCGCCACCCGCGCGGGCATCCGCCACGCCCACATCGCCAAGGACGGCCCCGACGGCACCCCCGGCGACATCACCGTCGGCATGGGCCGCGCGGTGCTCCCGGACGGCGGGGTCACGGTCACCGTGGGCGAGCGCGACTGGCCCGCCCGCAATGTCAACATGGGCAATCCGCACGCCGTCTCCTTCGTCGACGACCTCGCCGACGCCGGGAATCTGTACACGGCTCCCCTTGTCAGCCCCGCCTCCGCGTACCCGGACGGCACCAACGTCGAATTCGTCGTCGACCGCGGGCCGAGGCACGTCGCGATGCGCGTCCACGAGCGCGGCTCCGGCGAGACCCGCTCCTGCGGGACGGGCGCCTGCGCCGTGATGGTGGCCACCGCCCGCCGCGACGGAGCGGACCCCGCCCTCCTCGGCCACCCCGTCACCTACACCGTGGACCTTCCCGGCGGCCGTCTGGTGATCAGCGAGAGCCCCGACGGCACGGTCGAGATGACCGGCCCCGCCGTGATCGTCGCGGAGGGCGTGCTCGACCCGTCCTGGCTGGAGACCGTCCTCGGCTGAGCACGCCGCCGCGCACCCCGTGCCCGTTCGCGGGGGCTTTCGGACGCGGGCTCGCTCGAATGGGTGATCCGTTTCACTCTGGGCGAGAGCGGGTGAGCGGTGCGTGATGGGCTCGGTAGCATCAAGCACCGGTCTGGAGGCGTGAGCCGACCGCCGGTCGATGCCGCCGGAGGTGCCCATGAGCGCAGACGCCACGAATGAAGGTGCTCTCGGCCGCTGGCGCGGCCGCCCCCGAATCGACCTGAGACGGCTGGGGCGCGCGGCGCTCGGCGGTTCCGGGGCGCGGGGGCGCCTCCCCGACGCGATCGACCACGTGGCCAAGGTCCATCGCGCGCACCACCCCGGCGCGGACCTCGACCTCCTGCGCCGGGCCTATGTGCTCGCGGAGTCCTCCCACCGCGGCCAGACGCGCAAGAGCGGCGAGCCGTACATCACGCACCCCCTCGCCGTGACCCTGATCCTCGCCGAACTGGGCGCCGAGACGACGACCTTGACGGCCTCCCTCCTCCACGACACCGTCGAGGACACCGAGGTGACCCTCGATCAGGTGCGGGAGCAGTTCGGCGAGGAGATCCGCTTCCTCGTCGACGGCGTCACCAAACTGGAGAAGGTCGACTACGGCGCCGCGGCCGAGCCCGAGACCTTCCGCAAGATGCTCGTGGCCACCGGAAACGACGTCCGTGTGATGTCCATCAAGCTCGCCGACCGGCTGCACAACATGCGCACGCTCGGCGTGATGCGCCCCGAGAAACAGGTCCGCATCGCCAAGGTCACCCGCGATGTGCTGATCCCGCTGGCCGAGCGGCTGGGCGTGCAGGCCCTCAAGACCGAGCTGGAGGACCTGGTCTTCGCGATCCTCCACCCCGAGGAGTACGCCCGCACCCGCGACCTCGTTCTCGCGCACGCCACCCGCACCGACCCCCTGCAGGCGACCGCCGCCCGGGTGCGCTCGGTGCTGCGGGAAGCCGGCATCACCGCCGAAGTCCTCGTCCGGCCGCGGCACTTCGTCTCCGTGCACCGGGTCCGGCTCAAGCGCGGCGAGCCGTCCGGCTCGGATCTGGGCCGGCTGCTCGTCCTCGTCACCGAGGACGCGGACTGCTACGCGGTCCTGGGCGAGCTGCACACCTGCTTCACCCCGTTCATCTCGGAGTTCAAGGACTTCATCGCCGTACCGAAGTTCAACCTCTACCAGTCGCTGCACACCGCCGTCGCGGGCGAGGACGGCCAGGCCGCCGAAGTCCTCATCCGCACCCACCAGATGCACCGGGTCGCCGAGGCCGGGGTGATCGCCCTCGGCAATCCCTACGCCGGCCCGGAGACCCCCGACGCCCCGGACGGCGAGCGCGTCGACCCCACCCGGCCCGGCTGGCTCTCCCGGCTCCTGGAGTGGCAGCGCGCCACCCCCGACCCCGACACCTTCTGGACCTCGCTCCGTGACGAGCTGGCCCAGGACCGGGAGGTCACCGTCTTCCGCGCCGACGGCGGCACGATCGGCCTCCCGGCGGGCGCGAGCTGTGTCGACGCGGCCTACGCCCAGTACGGCGACGGCGCGCACGGCTGTATCGGCGCCCGCGTCAACGGCCGGCTGGCGACGCTCAGCACGGTCCTGCGCGACGGCGACACGCTCCAGCTGCTGATGTCCCACGACACCGTCTCCGGACCGTCCCCGGAGTGGCTGGAGCACGCCCGTACCCCGGCCGCGCGGATCGCCATCGGCCGCTGGCTGGCCACCCACCCCACGCCCGACCCCGGCACCCCGCCCACGGCCCCGCCCGCCCCGCCCGCCCCGGGCCCGCCCCGGCCCGCCGCCAAGGCCGTCGGCCCGGCCCCGGCGGGGCCCGTCGTCGTCGCCGAGCAGGCCGGTCTGGCGGCTGCCAACGTGCGCCTCGCCGGCTGCTGCACGCCCGTGCCGCCCGATGAGGTCACCGGCTTCACCGTGCGCGGCGGCGCCGTGACCGTGCACCGCGCCCAGTGCCCCGCGGTGGACCGCATGGTCACCTCCGGGCGCGACCCGGTCGGCGTGCGGTGGCGGTCCACGGACGGCGCGGGCGCTCGTGACTACCGCGTCACCCTGCGCGCCGAGTCCTTCAGCAGGCCGCATCTGCTCGCCGATCTGACCGAGGCCATCGCCGCGGAGGGCGCGGCGGTGATCTCGGCCGCCGTCGAGCCGCCCCACGAGCAGCGCGTGCGCCATACGTACACGCTCCAGCTGTCCGACGCCGCGCGGCTGCCCGAGCTGATGCGCGCGATGCGGCGGGTCCCGGGGGTCTACGACGTCGAGCGGGCCGGCCGGCCGGTGGCGGCCGCGCCCCTGTGACGAGCCGGCTGGGCCGAGCGGGCGGCTCTCCGGCGGGGGTGGCACTCCGTACGGCCCTTCGGGCCGCTCGTACGGGTGGGAAAGTGCCGTGGCGCCACTCGCGGCGACTTCCGCGCTGATAGCGGTGGACGCATGCCGCACACACCCGGGGCACGTCCCCCGAAGCCCCGGCGGTCCGTACGCCGCCGCGCAGCCCTGACCGCCGCCGTCGCGGCCCTCCTGCTCGGGGCAGCCGCCCCGCCGCCGTCACCCACCGCACGGGGGATCGGCGACCGGCTCTTCCCGGAGCTCGGCAACCCCGGCTTCGATATCGCCGCCTATGACATCAGCTTCGTCTACCACGGCAACGACAAGCCGCTCGACGCCGTCACGGTCATCGAGGCCGAGGCCACCGCGGACCTGGACAGCTTCAATCTGGACTTCACCCACGGCGCGGTCGGCTCGGTCGAGGTCAACGGCCTGCAGGCCGACTTCGCGACTGCCAAGGAAGACCTGGTCGTCACCCCGCGGGTCGCCCTGCCGCGCGGCGGAGGCTTCACCGTGACCGTCCGGCACACCAGTGATCCGCGCGGCAGCGGGGACGGCGGCTGGGTCCGCACCGGGGACGGGCTGGTCATGGCCAACCAGGCCGACGCGGGCCACCGGGTCTTCCCCGGCAGCGACCACCCCTCGGACAAGGCCCGCTTCACCTTCCACGTCACCGCGCCCAAGGACCTGACGGTGGTCGCCAACGGGCTGCCCGCCGGGCGCAGAGCCAGGGGAGCGGTCACCTCCTGGAGCTACCGCACCGGCCACCCCATGGCCACCGAGCTCGCCCAGGTCTCCATCGGCCGCTCCGCCGTGCTGACCCGCACCGGCCCGCACGGCCTGCCCATCCGGGACGTGGTGCCCGCCGCCGACCGGCAGCAGCTGCGGAAGTGGACGGCGAGGACGCCCGGCCACCTCGCCTGGATGGAGAAGAAGGTCGGCAGGTACCCCTTCGAGAACTACGGCGTGCTGATCGCCGACGCCTCGACCGGATTCGAGCTGGAGACGCAGACCCTCTCCCTCTTCGAGCGCGGCCTGTTCACGAACGCCGCGTTCCCCTCCTGGTACGTCGACGCGGTCATGGTGCACGAGCTGGCCCATCAGTGGTTCGGCAACAGCGTCAGCCCCCGCACCTGGTCCGACCTCTGGCTGAACGAGGGCCACGCCACCTGGTACGAGGCGCTGTACGCCCAGGAGAAGTCCGACAAGCCGCTCGTCGACCGGATGCGCCTCGCCTACGAGCAGTCCGACGCCTGGCGCGCCGACGGCGGTCCGCCCGCCGCGATCAAGGCCCCGGTGCCGGGCAAGAAGATCAGCATCTTCCGGCCCGTCGTCTACGACGGCTCCGCCCTCGTGCTCTACGCCCTCCGGCAGAAGATCGGCGCACCCGCCTTCGACCGCCTGGAGCGCGCATGGGTCGCCGGACACCGGGACACCACCGCGACCACCGCCGACTTCGTCGCCCTCGCCTCCAAGATCTCCGGCCAGGACCTGAAGCCGTTCCTGCACGCCTGGCTGTACGAGGCCAAGACGCCGCCCATGCCGGGCCACCCCACCTGGAAGACCGCCAAGAAACCCGAGTGACGCCCCGGCGGCGGCATGGGACCATCAACGGGTCGGCGAGGCTGCCGGCCCCGGGAATCTCCGGGGCCCCGCAGACGTTGTCGACGGTGCGGCCCCACACCTCGGGGCCCGCACTTCCCAACGATGCAAAGGATCAAATGACCTCCTCTTCTTCCCTTCCGCAGGACCAGGACCGGCAGAGCCTCCCGGAGAGCCTTCGGGCCGACGCCCTGATGGAAGAGGACGTCGCCTGGAGCCACGAGATCGACGGGGAGCGAGACGGCGATCAGTACGACCGCTCCGAGCGCGCGGCACTGCGCCGGGTGGCGGGTCTCTCCACCGAGCTGGAGGACGTCACCGAGGTCGAGTACCGGCAGCTGCGCCTGGAGCGCGTGGTGCTGGTCGGCGTCTGGACGTCCGGCACGGCCCAGGACGCGGACAACTCCCTCGCGGAGCTGGCCGCGCTCGCGGAGACCGCGGGCGCCCTCGTCCTCGACGGTGTCGTCCAGCGCCGCGACAAGCCGGACCCGGCCACCTTCATCGGCTCCGGCAAGGCGCGGGAGCTGCGCGACATCGTCCTGGAGAGCGGCGCCGACACCGTTGTCTGTGACGGCGAGCTCAGCCCCGGCCAGCTCATCGCCCTCGAGGACGTCGTCAAGGTGAAGGTGGTCGACCGGACCGCCCTCATCCTGGACATCTTCGCCCAGCACGCCAAGTCCCGAGAGGGCAAGGCGCAGGTCGCTCTCGCGCAGATGCAGTACATGCTCCCGCGCCTGCGCGGCTGGGGTGCCTCGCTGTCCCGGCAGATGGGTGGCGGCGGCGGTGGCGGCATGGCCACCCGTGGTCCCGGCGAGACCAAGATCGAGACCGACCGGCGCCGTATCCGCGAGAAGATGGCGAAGATGCGCCGGGAGATCGCGGAGATGAAGACCGGCCGGGACATCAAGCGCCAGGAACGCCGGCGCAACAAGGTCCCCTCGGTGGCCATCGCCGGATACACCAACGCGGGCAAGTCCTCGCTGCTCAACCGGCTCACCGGTGCGGGTGTCCTGGTGGAGAACGCCCTGTTCGCCACTCTGGACCCGACCGTGCGCCGGGCCGAGACGCCCAGCGGGCGGCTCTACACCCTCGCCGACACCGTCGGGTTCGTCCGGCATCTGCCGCACCACCTCGTCGAGGCGTTCCGCTCCACCATGGAGGAGGTCGGGGACTCCGACCTGATCCTGCACGTGGTGGACGGCGCGCACCCGGCGCCGGAGGAGCAGCTGGCCGCCGTGCGCGAGGTGATCCGCGAGGTGGGCGCGGTCGACGTGCCCGAGATCGTAGTGATCAACAAGGCGGACGCCGCCGATCCGCTGGTCCTCCAGCGGCTGCTGCGGGTCGAGAAGCACTCGATCGCCGTGTCCGCGCGGACCGGCGAGGGCATCGCGGAGCTGCTCGCGCTGATCGACGTCGAGCTGCCGCGGCCCGCCGTCGAGATCGAGGCGCTCGTGCCCTACACGCACGGTGCCCTGATCGCGCGGGCCCACGCCGACGGCGAGGTGATCTCCGAGGAGCACACCCCGGAGGGCACCCTGCTCAAGGCGCGCGTCCACGAGGAACTCGCCGCCGAGCTCCAGCGGTTCGTACCGGCCGCGCGCGGCTGACGCGAGGCGTTTTCCGCAGGCGAAAGCGAAGGCCCGCCCCCGACACCGTCGGGGGCGGGCCTTCGCGCTGCGGTGCCGCGGACTACTGATTGGCGAACTTCCGGCTGAGCGCCTCGTAGACGCCCTTCGCCTCCGGGCCCAGGCGCGGACCCGCCAGCCAGGTGTTGCCGGCCGGGCCGATCGAGGTGTTGGAGACGAGCGCCAGCTTGCCGTCGGCGCCCTTGGCGAACCAGCCGCCGCCGGACGAACCACCGGTCATGGTGCAGCCGATGCGGTACATGGTCGGCTGCGCGGGCTGCAGGGTGAGCCGGCCGGGCCGGTCGATGCAGTCGTACATCTTCTGACCGTCGAACGGCGCCGCGGCCGGGTAGCCCCAGGCACCCATGGACTGGATGGACTTCACCTGCGGGGTGCTGAAGTCGACTGGGAGGGCGTTGCCGACCGTCTCCTCCAGGGACTTGCCCGTGGGGGTCTCCTGCTTGACGTGCAGCACGGCGAAGTCGTACGGCGCACCCGCGCCACCGCTCTCCGCGCCCTGCGCGATCCACTGCGAGGACGTCTGCGCCCAGTTCGCCCACCACACGCCGTACGGGGCGACGTCCTGCATCGGCGCGCTGTTGACCTGCGAGGCGGGCAGACCCTTGTCGTTGTACGACGGGACGAAGGCGATGTTGCGGTACCAGCCGCCCTTCTGTCCGGCGTGCACGCAGTGACCCGCGGTCCACACCATGTTGGACTTGCCCGGGTGGGCCGGGTCCTTGACGACGGTCGCGGAGCAGACCATGTGCCCCTGCGGACCGTCGAAGAACACCTTGCCGACCGGGGCCGCGTTCTGGCGGTAGGGGAGCTTGACGGCCTTCGCGGTGACCGGCCTCGGCTCCGGGTCGGTGACGCCCTGGTCGCTGCTGCCCGAGCCCGGGACCGTGCCCGGAGCGCCCTGGGTCGCGAGCGTCTTGTCGCCGGCCCGGGCGTCCTTCATGTTGCCGGGCTTCCAGTGTTCCTTGATCATCGGGTTGATGAAGTCGCGGGCCTCACGCATCCACTGGTCCTTGTCCCAGTTCTTCCAGGCCCCCTCCTTCCACTTCTGCTTCCACTTCTCCAGGTCCTGCGTGGGGATGCCCTTGGGCAGACTGGGGAGGTCGTCGCTCGCCTGGCTCGCGGTCGCACTCGGCTTGGTGTCGCCGCCCGCGGCCTTGTCGTCGGACGGCCCGCAGGCGGTGGCGGTCAGCGCCAGAGCGGCGGTGAGAGCGGCGGCCGCCAAGGCCGGCCGGCGTATGGGTGACATGGAGTGGACTCCCCCTGGTTGATCTCTGCTTGTCATGAAAAGCGCCCGTCGGTCGCGCGCCGATGCGTCCGTTGGCACGGGCACTGATGAACTTGTCATGCACCGCCCCAGCGACGGGGCGCGGCCCCACACTATGCCCGGTGTGGTGGAAGACGGATGATCGCGGGTCCCTGGTTCCGCCGTGAAGGATCTTGGATTCGGGCCGTGTTCCGTGGCCCGCGGCGTCGTTGGTACGTACGGGGGACAGCCGACCAGCGTTCAGCAGGAGGACCCAGAGCCGTGGCCTTGACCCAGCTACCGCCCGTGGGGCCGTCGGCGCGCGAGGAGGTCCCCCGACGGCAGCCCGCCCGCGAATCCGCGGCCCGCACCTACCCCCGCTCGCTGCCCGTCGTGCCGGTGCGCGCCCGTGGGCTGACCGTCGAGGGCGCCGACGGCCGACGCTATCTGGACTGCCTCTCCGGAGCGGGCTCGCTGGCGCTCGGGCACAACCACCCGGTCGTGCTCGAAGCCATCCGTTCCGTCCTTGACTCCGGTGCGCCGCTGCACGTCATGGACCAGGCCACCCCCGTGCGGGACGCCTTCACCGAGGAGCTGTCCGCCACGCTGCCGCGCGCCTGGGCCGGGTCGGCGCGGATCCGCTTCTGCGGCCCGGCCGGCACCGACGCGGTGCGGGCCGCGCTGGGGCTCGTACGGAAGGCCACCGGGCGCACCGGGCTGCTTGCCTTCACCGGCGCCCACGACAAGATCGCCGCGGGCGCGCCGGGCGGGAGCGTGATCCGGCTCCCCTACCCGCAGGACTACCGCTGTCCGTTCGGGGCCGGCGGCGCGGACGGCGCCCGGCTGGCGGCCGACCGGGCGGAGAGCCTGCTGGAGCACCGCGGGAGCCGGAGGGACGGCCCGGCCGCGATGCTCGTCGAACCCGTCCTGGGCGAGGGCGGGGTGATCCCCGCGCCGGACGGATGGCTGCGCCGGATGCGGGAGTTGACCGCGGCCCACGGCATCGCGCTGATCGCCGACGAGACGCACACCGGGGTGGGCCGGACCGGCGCGTTCTGGGCCGTCGAGCACAGCGGCGTCGTCCCCGATGTCATGGTCCTGTCCGACGCCATCGGCGGCAGCCTCCCGCTCGCCGCCATCGTCCACCGCGAGGAGCTGGACGCCGGCCGGACCGGCGACCGCGCGGGGGCCTTCCAGGGCAACCAGCTCGCCATGGCGGCGGGCGCCGCGACGCTGAAGTACGTCCGGGAGAACCGTCTCCCCGAGCGCGCCGCGGCGCTGGGCGAGCGGATGCTGGCCGGGCTGAGCGCGATGGCGGGGGAGTGCGGCCACATCGGGGAGGTACGCGGGCGCGGACTGATGATCGGAGTGGAGTTCGTCGACCCCGGGGCGCCCGGCCCGGCCGCCGGAGGCAGCCGTCCGCCACTGGCGGCCGCACCCGCGGCGGCCGCCGCGGTGCGCCGCGAGTGCCTACGGCGCGGTCTGATCGTCGGACTGGGCGGCCGGTACGCGAGCGTGATCCGGCTGCTGCCACCCCTGACCATCACGGACGAGCAGGCGGACGCGGTGCTCGACCGCTTCGCCGGCGCCGTCGCGGCCGTCTCGCACGGCGCGCACCAGCGGGACCCCGGCCCCGGCCCCCTGGAGCGACCCGGAACCCCGAGGTTTCGCGGCCCGTCGGGGAACGCCGGTGCGCCGGGCAGCCCCGGCGGGTGGGCGACGCCGGGCGCGCCGCCTCCCCGCGGCACCACCTCGCACCCCAGCCCGTCGAACCACCCCAGTACGCCGAAGGAGGCAGGCGCCGCATTCCCGGCCTGACCGCCGAGGTGCACGCCGCACAGCGCATGAACGCATCCCCCGACACCGATGCGTCCACTGCCGGCCAGGGCCGCGCAGCCGGCCCGCGGCAGGAAAACGTCCCCGCGGTGCCGCACCAGAGCGGCCGCCCCGGCGTGATCCCGGACCCCGGCCGCCCCGCCGGAGCCGACCCGCTGGAGCACCCCGACCCGCGGGTCGCCGGTGACGCCGCCACCGTGGAGAATCTGCTCCGCTGCTGGGTGCGCGAGACCGATGCCACCCACCCCGACGGCCCCACCCTGCACATCCCGCTCCCCGCGAGCGGTACGGCCCTCCTCGTCCCCGTCGTCCACTGGTCCGCCGTCGGCTGGCACCGCTTCGGCCCGCCCGTGTCGGCGGACGCTCCCGCCGACACCCCGTCCGTCGACGCCGTCACGCTCGCCGCCCTCCTCGGCCGCGAGGTCGCCCACCGTGCCGCGCGCGAGGGCGGGCCGCCCCTCGGGGACAGCGGCGACCTCGTCGGGCGGGTCGCCGACTCCGCCCGCCGCACCGCCGCGTTCGTCGCCGACCGGCGCGCCCGGCCCGCCGACCCGGACGGGGGAGACCTCTTCCTCTACGGCGAGCAGGCGCTCGTCCTCGGGCATCCCCTGCACCCCGCGCCCAAGAGCCGCGAAGGCTTCTCCGAAACCGAGGCACCGCTCTACTCCCCGGAGATGCGGGGCTCCTTCCCCCTGCACTGGCTGGCCGTCCACCGCTCCGTGCTGGCCACGGACTCCGCGTGGACCGAGCGGGGCCGGGCCGTGGAGGCCGCCGCCCTGGCCACCCGGCTCGCCGGCCCCCACCTGCGGCTCCCCACGGACACGGTGCCCCTGCCGCTGCACCCCTGGCAGGCACGCGACCTCCGCAACCGCCCCGGCGTGGCCGGGCTGTTCGACGCCGGGCTGCTCCACGACCTCGGCCCCTGCGGCGAGCCCTGGTCCCCGACCTCCTCCGTACGGACGGTCTACCGCTCCGGTGCGCTCGCGATGCTGAAGCTCTCCCTCGGCGTGCGCATCACCAACAGCCGCCGGGAGAACCTCCGCAAGGAGCTGCACCGCGGGGTCGAGGTGCACCGCCTGCTGCGCAGCGGCCTCGCCGAGCGCTGGCGGGCGGCCTGCCCGGGCGGCCTCGGCTTCGACATCGTCCGCGACCCGGCCTGGCTCGCGGTCGACGCGCCCGACGGCACACCGCTGCCCGGCCTCGACGTCGTCATCCGGCACAACCCCTTCGGCCCCGGCGACGACGCCGTATGCCTGGCCGGCCTCCTCTCCCCGCGCCCCTGGCCGGACCGAGGTGGGCAGGACGGGCGCTCGGCCATGGGCTCCCGGCTCGCCGACATCGTCGCGGGGCTCGCCCTGCGCACCGGCCGGCCCGCCGGGGCGGTCTCCGCGGAGTGGTTCCTGCGCTATCTGGAGGCGGTCGTACGGCCCGTGCTCTGGCTGGACGGCGAGGCGGGCATCGCCCTGGAGGCGCACCAGCAGAACATCCTCGTCCTGCTGGACCGGGACGGCTGGCCGGTCGGCGGACGGTTCCGCGACAACCAGGGCTACTACTTCCGGGAGTCCCACCGTCCGGCACTCGAGCGCGGGCTCCCCGGTATCGGTGCGCAGAGCGAGACCTTCGTGGACGACGACATCGCCGACGAGCGGTTCGCCTACTACCTCGGCATCAACAACATCCTCGGTCTGATCGGCGCGTTCGGCGCACAGCGCCTGGCCGACGAGCGGATCCTGCTGGCCGCGCTCCGCCGCTTCCTCCAGGGGGCCGCCAGGACGAAGGGCGAGGGCCGCACCTCCCACCCCTCCCCCCTGGCGGCCCATCTGCTCGAGTCCCCCACTCTCAGCTGCAAGGCCAACCTGCTGACCCGGCTGCACGGGCTCGACGAACTCGTCGGCCCGGTCGACACGCAATCCGTCTACGTCACCGTCACCAATCCCCTTGTCACCTCCGCCGGATGAGCGGCGAGCGCCCCGGCCCGGGGGTGAACGGGGCTCAGCGGGCCTCCGCGGCGGTCGAGATACGGAGGATCGCCGAGGGCCCCGGGAGTCCTGAGGACAGTGGGGCTACTGGGAGCGAAGAGAGCCATGAGGCCCAGGGGATTCAGGGGGCCCAGGGGGGACCTAGTCACGGGGGCATCCAGGAGGAGAGCGACGCTGTGCCGCCCATTGACGCCCATACCGACACGGACTCCGGCCCCGACACCCTCGACCTGCGCCATTCCGACGAATTCGTCGAACTCATCGCCTACGACCGCCCCGAGGCGCCCGTCTCCCGGGACCCCGACCTGCTGGACGGCCTCGCCGGCTGGGGCCCCGTCGACACCCCCGCCGGCGCCTTCCAGCTCGTACCGGTCCGGATCGAGCGCGACCTGCGACTCGTCGCCCGCTGGATGAACGACCCGGCCGTCGCGGCCTTCTGGGGCCTGGCCGGCCCCGACAGCGCGAGCGAGGACCATCTGCGCACCCAGCTCGACGGCGACGGACGCAGCGTGCCCTGCCTCGGCGTGCTCGACGGGGTGCCCATGAGTTACTGGGAGGTCTATCGCGCCGACCTCGATCCCCTCGCCCGCTATTACCCGGCCCGGCCGCACGACACGGGGCTGCACCTGCTCATCGGCAAGGTCGCCGACCGGGGCCGGGGCCTGGGCACGACCTTGCTGCGCACCGTCGCCGACCTCGTCCTGGACCACCGGCCGTCCTGCGGCCGGGTCGTCGCCGAGCCCGATCTGCGCAACACCCCCTGCGTCGCCGCCTTCCTCGGCGCGGGCTTCCGGCTGACCGCTGAAGTCGACCTGCCCGACAAGCGCGTGGCCCTGATGATCCGCGACCGCTCCCTGCGCGACGTCCTGTGAAGCGGGCGCCGTGCCGTGCCGTATGAGGGTTCCGTTCACTCCGTACTCCGTGAGGACGGTGATGTCAGTGCCGCCCCTTAGGCTGGAAGAGCTATGACTGCCTCCTCCTCCCTCGCCGACCTGCTGCACGCCGCCGTCACCGCCGTCGGGGGCAGTGAGCGCCCCGGCCAGGTCACCATGGCCGAAGCCATCGCCGAAGCCATCGACGACAACACCCATCTGCTCGTGCAGGCCGGCACCGGCACCGGAAAGTCCCTGGGCTATCTGGTGCCTGCCCTCGCCCACGGCGAGCGGGTCGTCGTCGCGACCGCGACGCTCGCGCTCCAGCGCCAGCTCGTCGAGCGTGATCTTCCGCGGACCGTCGACGCCCTGCATCCGCTGCTGCGCCGCCGTCCGCAGTTCGCCATGCTCAAGGGCCGGTCGAATTACCTGTGCCTGCACCGGCTCCACGAAGGAGTGCCGCAGGAAGAGGAGGAGGGGTTGTTTGACCCCTTCGAGGCGGCGGCGCCGTCCAGCAAGCTCGGCAAGGACCTGCTGCGGCTGCGCGACTGGTCGGACGAGACCGAGACCGGCGACCGGGACGATCTGACGCCCGGCGTCTCGGACCGCGCGTGGTCCCAGGTCTCGGTCACCTCCCGGGAGTGCCTCGGTGCTTCGAAGTGCGCATACGGCGCGGAGTGCTTCGCCGAGGCGGCCCGTGAGCGCGCCAAGCTCGCCGACGTCGTGGTCACCAACCACGCCCTGCTCGCCATCGACGCGATCGAGGGCGCCCCGGTGCTCCCCAGCCACGAGGTGCTGATCGTCGACGAGGCCCATGAGCTGGTCTCCCGGGTCACCGGCGTCGCCACCGGCGAGCTCACTCCCGGCCAGGTCAACCGGGCTGTGCGGCGGGCCGCCAAGCTCGTCGACGAGAAGGCCGCCGACGCGCTGCAGACCGCCGCCGAGAGTTTCGAGCGGCTGATGGAGCTGGCCCTGCCCGGGAGACTGGAGGAGATCCCGGAGGACCTCGGCTACGCCCTCATGGCACTCCGCGACGCCTCCCGCACGGTGATCTCGGCGATCGGCGACACCCGCGACAAATCCGTCCAGGACGAGGACGCGGTCCGTAAGCAGGCCCTGGCTGCCGTGGAGAGCATTCACGGGGTGGCCGAGCGCATCGTGGAGGGCTCCGAGTACGACGTCGTCTGGTACGAGCGCCATGACCGCTTCGGCGCGTCCCTGCGCGTCGCGCCGCTGTCGGTCTCCGGTCTGCTGCGCGAGAAGCTCTTCAATGAGCGGTCCGTGGTGCTCACCTCGGCCACGCTCAAGATCGGCGGCGACTTCAACGGCGTCGGTGCCTCCCTGGGCCTCGCCCCCGAGGGCATCGAGGGCGACGACCTCCCCCAGTGGAAGGGCGTGGACGTCGGCTCCCCGTTCGACTACCCCAAGCAGGGCATCCTCTACGTCGCCAAGCATCTGTCCCAGCCCGGCAGGGAGGGCAGCCGGAGCGACATGCTGGACGAGCTGGCCGAGCTGATGGAGGCAGCGGGCGGCCGGACGCTCGGGCTGTTCTCCTCCATGCGGGCCGCGAAGGCCGCGGCCGAGGAGCTGCGGGGCCGGCTCGATCTGCCGATCCTGCTCCAGGGCGAGGAGACGCTGGGAGAGCTGATCCGGACCTTCGCCGCCGACGCCCGCACATGTCTGTTCGGCACGCTGTCGCTGTGGCAGGGCGTCGATGTGCCGGGGGTGAACTGCCAGCTCGTCGTCATGGACCGGGTGCCCTTCCCGCGCCCCGACGACCCGCTGATGAGCGCCCGGCAGAAGGCCGTGGAAGAGGCGGGCGGCAATGGCTTCATGGCCGTCGCGGCGACGCACGCCGCGCTGCTGATGGCACAGGGGGCCGGCCGGCTCGTACGGGCCTCGGGTGACCGTGGCGTGGTCGCGGTGCTCGACCCGCGGCTGGCCACGGCGCGCTACGGCAGCTTCCTGCGCGCCACGATGCCGGACTTCTGGTACACCACGGACCGTAACCAGGCGCGCCGCTCACTGGCGGCCATCGACGCCGCGGCGAAGGCGGCCGAGAAGTAGGAGCGCGGGCCGAGAAGGCCGGGGCGCGAGCGCACACAGCAGGGCCCCGGAACCGGCGCAGTGGTTCCGGGGCCCGGTCTTCGCGGACTCACACCCGCCGCAGCACCGCCACGACCTTGCCGAGGATGGTGGCCTCGTCACCGGGAATGGGCTGGTAGGCGGCGTTGTGCGGCAGCAGCCACACATGGCCGTCCTCGCGCTTGAAGCGCTTGACGGTCGCCTCGCCGTCGAGCATCGCGGCCACGATATCGCCGTTCTCCGCGACGGGCTGACGACGCACCGTGACCCAGTCGCCGTCACAGATGGCGGCTTCGATCATGGAATCGCCGACCACCTTCAGCACGAACAGCTCGCCGTCGCCCACCAGTTGGCGGGGGAGGGGGAAGACGTCCTCGACGGACTCCTCGGCGAGGATCGGACCGCCGGCGGCGATCCGGCCGACCAGGGGGACGTACGACGCGGCGGGCTTGCCGGTCGTGTCGGTCGGCTGGGAGCTCGGCTGGTCGGAGCCGCGCACCTCATAGGCCCGGGGACGGTGCGGATCCCGTCGCAGGAATCCCTTGCGCTCCAGGGCCATCAGCTGATGGGCCACGGAAGAGGTGCTGGAGAGCCCCACCGCCTGGCCGATCTCTCGCATGGACGGTGGGTAGCCGCGGCGCTGGACCGAGTCCCGGATGACCTCGATCACGCGGCGTTGCCGGTCGGTGAGCCCGGAGCTGTCCGCCCGGATTCCTGGTGGGCGTCCCGGGAGTGAGCGGGCCGGCTTCTGCCCCTCGGCGTTCATGGCTGCGTCATTCATCGGGTGTGCCTGGTCGAGTCGGCTCTGGGAGCGGTCCTGGGCGGTGATGGTGGCGCTGTCTGCGGTGGTGGTCACGTCGGCCCCTCTCGAGATGTTCTCCCTAGCTGGACAACGGTAGTTGCTTTCGAAAGGTTGCGCCAAACACACGTTCGAGTGAAATATCGCAGATTACCTGACGTGATCAGACGGGAAGGTGTACAGGCGGAGATCAATTCGCCCATTGCGGTAGCCTTCGGTGCGAAGGCCACCGGATGGCGCGTGGATCGCCGGACCGGGCAATGCGTCCCAAAGTGCCGTCGGTCGTCGGGCTCCGGACCTGTGCCGTGGCGCCCCCGGCACGGCTCGGCCCTGGACGGATCCAGGGCGTCCGGTGCCGGTTCCGTGCGCCGGTGCCAGTGTGCCATTCGTGGACCCGTGGGGGCTCGTCCGGGGCCGCTTCCGCGCGCCCCGGGCCCTGTCCGGCGGTGTCGGCGCCGGTCCTCCGCGGTGCGACACGCGCTCGGCGCGCTTGCCTGCCAGGCACCAGATCTAGTGGTTTGATGGCGACGGCCACCCACCAGTAGTGGTCCGCAGGTGGCCCTGGTGCATTCCGGTCGCGGCCATCGCCTATGCTGGGGGCTGCTTCACGAGGCCTGTACGAGGCCCGCCGAAGCCGAAGATCGTGTACAGCTTTTTTCGAGGTTCCTCGAGGGTGAAGGAGGGTGGAGAGCCATGCACTGCCCCTTCTGCAGGCACCCCGACAGCCGGGTCGTCGACAGTCGGACCACCGATGACGGTTGTTCGATCCGCAGGCGCCGCCAGTGCCCCGACTGCTCCCGTCGCTTCACGACCGTGGAGACCGCGTCACTCATGGTGATCAAGCGGAGCGGGGTCACCGAGCCCTTCAGCCGCAACAAGGTCATCTCCGGTGTGCGCAAGGCCTGCCAGGGGCGCCCGGTCACCGAGGACGCCCTGGCCCAGCTCGGCCAGCGTGTCGAAGAGGCGGTGCGTGCCACGGGCAGCGCCGAGCTCTCCACGCATGACGTCGGCCTCGCCATACTCGGCCCGCTCAAGGACCTCGACCTGGTCGCGTATCTGCGGTTCGCGTCCGTGTACCAGGCCTTCGACTCGCTGGAGGACTTCGAGGCCGCCGTCGCGGAGCTCCGCGAGCAGCGGCCCGCGACAGACGCCGTCGGCCGCGGCGAGGACGTCGACGTTCCCGCGCCCGCCGCGGCCGCCGACTAGCAGCGGCGACCAACACAGGATCAGCCCGGCGCGCCCCGCGCGCACGGGTGGAAGACACACATCGCGCCACGGAAGAATTGGGCGCATTAGGGCGTTTTGCCCGTAGAGGGAGGCGGCATGACAGAGACGACGAGCGGCCCGGCACGAGGTTCCCGCTCCAAGGGAAACAAGGGTGCCAAGGGTCTGCGCATCGAGCGCATTCACACCACTCCCGGCGTCCACCCCTACGACGAGGTGGTCTGGGAGCGTCGTGACGTCGTCATGACCAACTGGCGCGACGGCTCGATCAACTTCGAGCAGCGTGGCGTCGAGTTCCCCGACTCCTGGTCGGTGAACGCGGTCAACATTGTCACGAGCAAGTACTTCCGTGGCGCGGTCGGCTCCCCGGACCGTGAGTCGAGCCTCAAGCAGCTCATCGACCGAGTGGTGCGCACCTACCGCAAGGCCGGTGAGGAGCACGGTTACTTCGCCTCCCCGGCGGACGCCGAGATCTTCGACCACGAGCTGACCTACGCCCTGCTGCACCAGGTCTTCAGCTTCAACTCCCCGGTCTGGTTCAACGTCGGCACCGCCCAGCCGCAGCAGGTCTCCGCCTGCTTCATCCTCTCCGTCGACGACTCCATGGAGTCGATCCTCGACTGGTACAAGGAAGAGGGGATGATCTTCAAGGGCGGCTCCGGCGCCGGCCTGAACCTCTCCCGCATCCGCTCCTCCAAGGAGCTGCTCTCCTCCGGCGGCAACGCCTCCGGCCCGGTCTCCTTCATGCGCGGCGCCGACGCTTCCGCCGGCACCATCAAGTCGGGCGGCGCCACCCGTCGCGCGGCCAAGATGGTCGTCCTGGACGTCGACCACCCGGACGTCGAGGCCTTCATCGAGACCAAGGTGAAGGAAGAGGAGAAGGTCCGCGCCCTGCGCGACGCCGGCTTCGACATGGACCTGGGCGGCGACGACATCACGTCCGTCCAGTACCAGAACGCCAACAACTCCGTCCGGGTGAACGACGAGTTCATGAAGGCCGTCGAGGCCGGCTCGAAGTTCGGTCTGCGCGGCCGGATGACCGGTGAGGTCATCGAGGAGATCGACGCCAAGGGTCTCTTCCGCAAGATGGCCGAGGCGGCCTGGGCCTGCGCCGACCCGGGCATCCAGTACGACGACACGATCAACCACTGGCACACCTCGCCGGAGACGGGCCGGATCACCGCGTCCAACCCGTGCTCCGAGTACATGCACCTGGACAACTCCTCGTGCAACCTCGCCTCGCTCAACCTCATGAAGTTCCTGAGCGACGACGACCAGGGCAACCAGTCGTTCGACGCCGAGCGCTTCGCCAAGGTCGTCGAGCTGGTCATCACGGCGATGGACATCTCCATCTGCTTCGCCGACTTCCCGACCGAGAAGATCGGCGAGACGACCCGCGCCTTCCGCCAGCTGGGCATCGGCTACGCCAACCTCGGCGCCCTGCTGATGGCCACCGGCCACGCGTACGACAGCGACGGCGGCCGCGCGCTCGCCGGTGCCATCACCTCGCTGATGACCGGCACCTCCTACCGCCGCTCCGCCGAGCTGGCCGCGGTCGTCGGCCCGTACGACGGCTACGCCCGCAACGCGGACGCCCACCAGCGCGTCATGAAGCAGCACGCGGACGCCAACGGCGCCGCCAAGCGCGTGGACGACCTGGACACCCCGGTCTGGGCCGCGGCGACCGAGGCGTGGCAGGACGTCGTCCGCCTCGGCGGGCAGAACGGCTTCCGCAACGCCCAGGCCTCGGTGCTCGCCCCCACCGGCACCATCGGCCTGATGATGGACTGCGACACCACGGGCGTCGAGCCTGACCTGGCCCTGGTCAAGTTCAAGAAGCTCGTCGGCGGCGGCTCGATGCAGATCGTGAACAACACGGTCCCCAAGGCGCTCAAGCGCCTCGGCTACCAGCCGGAGCAGGTCGAGGCGATCGTCGCCCACATCGCCGAGCACGGCAACGTGATCGACGCCCCGGGCCTGCGGACCGAGCACTACGAGGTCTTCGACTGCGCCATGGGCGAGCGCGCGATCTCCGCCATGGGCCACGTGCGCATGATGGCCGCCGCGCAGCCGTTCCTGTCGGGTGCGATCTCCAAGACCGTGAACCTGCCGGAGTCCGCGACCGTCGAGGAGGTCGAGGAGGTCTACTTCGAGGGCTGGAAGCTCGGTCTGAAGGCGCTCGCGATCTACCGCGACAACTGCAAGGTCGGCCAGCCGCTCTCCGCCAAGAAGAAGGAGAAGGAGGCGGCGAAGGCCCCCGAGGCCGTCGCCCCCGCCGCGGAGAAGGTCGTCGAGTACCGTCCGGTCCGCAAGCGGCTGCCCAAGGGCCGTCCGGGCATCACCACCTCCTTCACCGTGGGTGGCGCCGAGGGCTACATGACCGCCAACTCCTACCCGGATGACGGTCTCGGTGAGGTCTTCCTCAAGATGTCCAAGCAGGGTTCGACCCTCGCGGGCATGATGGACGCCTTCTCGATCGCCGTCTCGGTCGGTCTGCAGTACGGCGTCCCGCTGGAGACGTACGTCTCGAAGTTCACGAACATGCGCTTCGAGCCGGCCGGCATGACGGACGACCCGGACGTGCGGATGGCGCAGTCGATCGTCGACTACATCTTCCGCCGCCTGGCGCTGGACTTCCTGCCCTTCGAGACGCGCTCGGCGCTGGGCATCCACTCCGCCGAGGAGCGCCAGCGTCACCTGGACACCGGCTCGTACGAGCCGTCCGACGACGATGTCGACGTCGAGGGCCTGGCGCAGTCCGCGCCGCGGCACATCGAGGCCCCGAAGGCGGAGACCCCGGCGCAGCCGGCGGCCGTCGTCCCGGCCCCGAAGCAGGTCCACAACTCCACCGAGCTGGTGGAGATGCAGCTCGGCCTGAACGCGGACGCGCCGCTGTGCTTCTCCTGTGGCACGAAGATGCGCCGCGCGGGCAGCTGCTACCTCTGCGAGGGCTGCGGCTCGACCAGCGGCTGCAGCTGACGATCGCCTGAACCGAAGGGGAGCCGGCCCGGTGCCGGCTCCCCTTCGGCATGCCGGGGACTGCTGGGCACTTCCGACCCGGGCCGATCGTCAGCGGTCATTTCCGATCATGAATACTGGCCGGACGACCAGGCAAGAGGAGTGAGCGGCGGTATGGGCGAGTCCTTGTGGGGCGGCGACGAGCTGGACCTCGACGGCTACCTGGCACGCATCGGATTCACCGGCACACCGCGGGCGGACCTGACGACGCTCCGGGCGGTGCACCGGGCGCATGTGGCCGCCTTCCCCTTCGAGAACCTGGAGATCCTGCTCGGCCGCCCCGTCCTGCTCGACGTCCCGGCGCTGCAGGACAAGATGGTCACGCGCCGCCGCGGGGGCTACTGCTACGAGCAGAACCTGCTGCTGGCCGCCGCTCTCGACCGCATCGGCTTCTCCTTCACCGGGCTCGGGGCACGGGTCCGCATGGGCAGCGACAGCCGACGCGCCACCACCCATATGGCGCTCAAGGTCGAGGCCGACGGCGAGCAGTGGCTGTGCGACGTCGGGTTCGGCGGCGAGGGGCTGCTGGAGCCGCTGGCGTTCCGGGACGGGATACGCGAGCGCCAGGGAGACTGGACGTTTGGAATCGCGCGTGAACAGAAGGACGTACGCGTCCTTCGCACGCTCCACCCGGAGGGTTGGTTCGACCTCTACGCGTTCGGCCCGGAGGAGCGGTTTCCCGTCGACTACGCCGTCATGAACCACTACATCTCGACGCACCCGCGCTCACCCTTCGTCTCCCGGCCCGTAGTGCAGCAGACGGAGTCCGATCACCGGCGGAATCTGGTCGGCAGGGTCCTGACGCGCGCTCGCGCCGACGGCTCGCGTGACACGTGCGAGGTCGGGGTGGAGGAGTTGCCGGATGTGCTGGCGCGGGAGTTCCGGATCGAGCTGAGCGCGGCGGACGCCGAGACGCTCGCGCGGGTGTACTCCTCCGGTACGTGATACGCGCCACTGCCGGGGCCGTACGATGGCGCGGTGCTGGTCAAGTGGATTCGCTGCACCGTGGTGGACCGCCGAGGGTTCGAGCGGGGGCAGCGGAAATGGGCGGGGTTGCTCGGTGAGCCCGGATTCCGGGGGCAGGGCGGCGGCTGGAGCCGTGGGCGTCCGCATGTGGCGCACCTCTTCGGCTTCTGGGAGAGCCGCGCCTTCTACGACTCGTTCATGGCGCGCTCGCACGACAGACTGGCGGCCTCCCAGGTCGGCACGTTCAAGGACATCCAGGTCAGGCTGTTCGAGCACCGCTTCGACGTGAAGGTGGGTTTCCGGCCGCAGTTCTCCGACGCTGACGTGGTGCGCTTCGCCCACTGCCGGATCCGCGCGGACCGGGTGGAGCACTTCACACACATGCAGGAGAAGGTGTGGAATCCGGCGATGGCCGGATCACCGGGAATGCTGCGCGGTGTGTTCGGCGAGGCGCCCGGCCAGGAATTCCTGGTGCTGTCGATGTGGAACTCCGAGGCCGAACACGGCAAGTACCGGACCGAGCGGGTGGAGCGGCTCGCCCTGCGGGCGCAGACCGAGGCGGACGTGGCCGCCATCACGGGCGACATCGTCGCGATAGAACCGTCCTGGACGGTGTGACCGCCCGGTCCCGGCCGCTCCGGGGCCGGTCACATACTGCGCGGCCCCCGCGGGGCTGTGCGCTCCGGAGTCCCTGCCGATTCCCGGAGCGCCGCCCCCTCGACGGGGCGGGTGGCCAGTACTCGATCTAGGGTGGCGGCATGTCACGGCCCCGGCGCATCGTTCTCATCCGACACGGAGAGTCGGAAGGAAATGTCGACGACACCGTCTACGAACGGGAACCCGACCATGCCCTGTCCCTGACCGAGAGGGGCCGCAAGCAGGCCGAGGAGGCCGGGGTGCGGCTGCGTGAGCTCTTCGGCGACGAGCGGGTCTCCGCCTATGTCTCCCCCTACCGCCGCACCCACCAGACCTTCCAGGCCCTCGGGCTCGACCCGCGCCTCGTCCGGGTCCGTGAGGAGCCGCGGCTGCGCGAGCAGGACTGGGGAAACTGGCAGGAGCGCGAGGACGTACGCAAGCAGAAGGTCTACCGCGACGCCTACGGGCACTTCTTCTACCGATTCGCCCAGGGTGAATCGGGCGCGGACGTCTACGACCGGGTGGGCGCCTTCCTGGAGAGCCTCTGGCGCAGTTTCGAGGACCCGGCGCACCCGCCGAACGTCCTGATCGTCACGCACGGCCTGACCATGAGGCTGTTCTGCATGCGCTGGCTGCACTGGACCGTCGCCGAGTTCGAATGCCTGTCGAATCCGGGCAACGCCGAGAGCCGCGCCCTGCTGCTCGGCCCCGACGGCCGGTATCACCTGGACCGGCCGTTCGAGCGCTGGTGCACCCCCGAATCGTACGGCTTCACCGGTTAGAGTTCGCTGCGATGACCGCTGACCGATTCCACCGAGCCCTGGGGAGCCTGCGAGGGCTGGCCGTGGGCGACGCCCTCGGCTCCCAGTTCTTCGTCCCCGACAACTATCCGTCCCTCAAGCGTCGCGAGCTGCCGCCCGCCCCCTGGCAGTGGACCGACGACACCGAGATGGCCTGCTCCGTGCTGGCCGTCCTCGCCGAGCACGGCCGCATCGACCAGGACGCCCTCGCGCGCTCCTTCGCGCAGCACCACGACTTCGACCGCGGCTACGGTCCGGCGGTCAACCGGATGCTGCGGCTGATCAGGGAGGGCGGCGACTGGCGTGAGCTGGCCGCCGCGCTGTTCCAGGGCCAGGGCTCCTGGGGCAACGGCGCGGCCATGCGCATCGCCCCGCTGGGCGCCTGGTACGCGGACGACCCCGAGCAGGCCACGCACCAGGCCGAGATCTCGGCCTACACCACCCACCAGCACCGCGAGGCGGTCGCCGGGTCCATGGCCGTGGCCGCCGCCGCGGCGATCGCCGCCGACCCGGCGGGCTCCGTCGACCCCGGCGCCCTGCTGGACGGTGTGATCGCCCTGGTGCCCCGCAGCGCCGTGCAGGCGGGGCTGCGCCGCGCCCGCGACATGCTCGACTACGGGGACGCGACCACCGTCGCGGCCGTCCTCGGCTGCGGACGGCGCACCAGCGCCCACGACACGGTGCCCTTCGCGCTGTGGGCGGCGGCCCGCCATCTCGGCTCCTTCGAGGAGGTGTTCTGGACGACCGCGCAGGCGGGCGGCGACGTGGACACCACCTGTGCGATCGCCGGCGGCGTGGTCGCGGCCGGGGTGGGCGGCGCCCCGCCCGCCGACTGGCTGCACCGGACCGAGGACCTGCCCGACTGGCTGCCGGCCGCCGCGCGCTGAGCTGACGGGCGGTAGTGGGGGCGGCGCACCGCGTGCCGCCCCCGGGGCGTACGCTTACAGCGTCATGCCGTACGAACCGCCTACCCACAGCGTCGAGCGCTCGCTCCGCGCCACGACCGGAGCCAAGATCGTCGCCGGTGTCGACGAGGTCGGCCGGGGCGCCTGGGCCGGTCCGGTCACCGTCTGCGCGGCCGTCACGGGGCTGCGCCGGCCGCCGGACGGCCTCACCGACTCCAAGCTCCTGACGCCCAAGCGGCGCACCGCGCTCGCCCAGCAGCTGGAGAGCTGGGTGACCGCTCACGCCCTCGGTGACGCCTCCCCTCAGGAGATCGACGAGCTGGGGATGACGGCGGCCCTGCGACTGGCCGCGTGCCGCGCTCTGGACGCGCTGCCGGTGCGGCCCGACGCGGTGATCCTCGACGGCAAGCACGACTACCTCGGCGACCCCTGGAAGGTCCGTACGGTCATCAAGGGCGACCAGTCCTGTGTGGTCGTCGCCGCGGCCTCCGTGATCGCCAAGGTCCGGCGCGACGCGATGATGGCCGAACTGGGCGCCGTCCACGCGGACTTCGGCTTCGGTGACAACGCCGGATACCCCTCGCCGGTGCACCGGGCCGCTCTGGAGGAGCTGGGCCCGACTCCGTACCACCGGATGTCCTGGGCCTACTTGGACGCGCTGCCGCGGTGGCAGCACCTCAAACGGCCGCGCATCAGCCCCGAAACCGTCGCCTTGGAGGCCGGAGGCCAGATCGGCTTCGACTTCTGAGCGGCCCCTACGGCCACCCGCCGATGCGACCCGCACCGGCGTTTGATAAACATCAACTCATGCCTCTCATCCCCGAGGAGCCTCAGATTCACGAGAGTGTCCCGGGTCCCCGCGCAGTTCCGACCGCCGGCCGGACCACGCAGACCCCCCGACCCGTCCCTGGCCCCGGCCCCCGCCCGGTCCCGGCGCGACCCGGAAACCCCGGCTCGAACCGCGCACCCGTGCCCGCCCCGCGCAGCCCGCGCGAGACGGTGGCGGACGCCCCGGCCGCCGCCTCGATACCGGCACGGGCCCCGCGGCCCGCCCCGGCGGCCACCCCGCAGATCCAGCTGATCCCCGCCTCGGCGCAGGGCGCCCTGGACGCGGCGGACGAAGCCGTCGACCTGCTGCTCGACACCGGTCGCGCGCCCGGCGAGATCCTGGTGCTCACCACCGGCGACCCGCACCCCTGGGCAGCGCACGAGCTGTCCTTCGGCGAGGCGTCGTACTGGGCGCAGCACGACGCCGGAGACGATGTCTTCTACGCGGGTGCCGACGCGGACCGTGCCACGACCCGCCCGGTCGTGGTCGTCGCCGTCAACGGCGGCACGGACGCCGCGGTGACCGGCGCACTGCCCGCGGCAATGGCTCGCGCCGGTGCGTTGCTGATCGTCTGCGGTGACCCGCAGCGGGTCAACGCCCTTCTCTCCACGGGCATCTAGCGTTCGATCCCGTCGGCCACCCGCCCCGTCGAGGAGGCGCCGGTGGCCGACGGATCCCGTGTTCGCGTCCCGTCCTCGCGGAGGAGCGGGCGCGTCGCCGGGTGGACCGGGCGGCCCCGCCCCGCGCGGCCGTGCCGTTCAGCGGGCCGCCGTGTAGCGGTGCGCCTCGGGTGCTCCGCCGCCGGAGCTCAGGGGTGCCGCCGCGTGGGCCGGAGAGCGTGGTCGACGCCCGGCACGGCCCTCCCCGAGGACCCGCCACCCGTCGCGCGTCAGGGTGATGTACGCGCCGCAGCGCAGCCCGTGCAGCGTGCATGCGTCACGCAGTCCCCACATCCACGCGCCGTCCTCCTCGGTCCAATGGCCCCTGCCCTCACGGCAGTAGAGCAGTACGGCGGTGCGGATCGGAGTCCTGCGGCGCAGATCGTGCGGGATCACCTGGCGCAGTCGGGTGAGGAGGGCGTTGCGGAGCTCCCATCCGTCGACCGCGGCCGGCTGTCTGACGAGGGAAGCGCTGGCCGCGAGGCGTTCGTCCGGGTCCAGGACGGCGATGACGGCCGTCGACGGTGTCGGCGCGTGGCGGGTGTACAGCCCGGTGACGACTTCACGCGGATCGCGCAGCAGCGGGATCCCGGCAGCGGCCCACTCGGCGGGCTCGAGCAGCCGCGCCAGCCGGGAAGCGGAATCGGCGGACGGCGGTGCGGCGAAACCGAAGGCCACGATTCTCCCTTCGTCTGCGCGCCCACGGCTCGGTGGGGCGTCAGGCACGGGCGCGCACCACGACAACCGTCCGCGGCGAAGCCGTGGAAGCGGGAGCGGGAGCCGGTACCGATTCTCGCGGCTGTACCAGTCACCGGGCAACGATCACTTGGCGTCGGCGACCGTTATCCGGCGGTCCGTCGCCTATATTCCCGCCGTGTGCCGCGCGGACGGCGGCGGTTCACCCCTGAACCGCCAGGACCAGCGGGAACACCTCCTTGGCACCGGCCCGGCGCAGCAGCCGCGCGGCCACGGCGAGGGTCCACCCGGTGTCGGCCATGTCATCGACGAGCAGCACCGGCCCGTCCGCCGACGCGAGCGCCTGGGCGAGCGCGGGGGGCACCGTCAGGGCCCCGTCGAGCGCCCGCAGGCGCTGCGCGCTGTTGGTGCGCGGCAGCCGGGTGTCCGTGGCCGCGTCCCGGTATTCGACGGAGCCCAGCAGGGGCATCCGGCCGATCGTGGCGATGTGGTGGCCGAGGGACCCGATCAGCTGGGGGCGGGTGCGGGAGGCGAGGGTGACGACGCCCACCGGACGGGCAGGGGCGTCGGGGGCGCCGGACGCCCAACCGCCGGGCCCCTTGGCCCAGTCGGCCAGCACGGTCACCACCGCGTCCGCCACATCGTCCGGAATCCGACTGTCCGGCGTCTGCGGGGCGAGCAGCGGTCGCAGCCGGTTGCCCCAGCCGATGTCGGAGAGCCGCCCGAGCGCCCGCCCGGTGGCGGCCTGCTCGCCCGCCGGAATACGGCCCTTGAGATCCACGCCGACGGCGGCCATGCCCGTCGGCCACATCCGCCGCGGCTCGACCTCCACACCGGGGCGCCCCAGTTCGCCGCGGGAGGCGTCCAGCGCCACGCTGGAGACCTCGGCCGTGAACCGCGCGCCCACGCAGTTGTCACAACGCCCGCAGGGGGCCGCCTGCTCGTCGTCCAACTGGCGGCGCAGGAACTCCATCCGGCACTCGGTCGTGGTGGCGTAGTCCCGCATGGCCTGCTGCTCGGCCTCGCGCTGTCGCGCGACCCACGCGTACCGCTCGCCGTCGTAGGCCCACGGCCGGCCGGTCGCGGTCCAGCCTCCCTTGACGCGGTGCACGGCGCCGTCCACGTCGAGGACCTTGAGCATGGTCTCCAGGCGGGAGCGCCGCAGCTCGACCTGCGGCTCCAGGGCGGGAAGGGACACGGGCCGGTCCGAGGCGGCCAGCACGTCCAGCGTGCGGCGCACCTGATCCTCCGGAGGGAAGGCGAGCGAGGCGAAGTACTTCCAGATCGCCTCGTCCTCACGGCCCGGGAGCAGCAGGACTTCGGCGTGCTTGACGCCGCGGCCGGCGCGGCCCACCTGCTGGTAGTAGGCGATGGGGGAGGACGGCGAGCCCAGGTGGACCACGAAACCGAGGTCGGGCTTGTCGAAGCCCATGCCCAGCGCGGAGGTGGCGACGAGCGCCTTGACCCGGTTGGCGAGCAGATCCTCCTCGGCCTGCTGCCGGTCGGCGTTCTCCGTCTTTCCGGTGTAGGAGGAGACCGTGTGCCCGCGTCGGCGCAGGAAGGCCGTCACCTCCTCGGCGGCGGCGACCGTGAGGGTGTAGATGATGCCGGAGCCCGGCAGCTCGTCGAGGTGGTCGGCGAGCCAGGCCAGCCGGTGGGCGGCGTCGGGGAGCCGCAGGACGCCGAGGCTCAGGCTCTCCCGGTCCAGCGGGCCACGCAGCACGAGCGTTTGAGCGGCGCCCTCGCCCGTTCCCAACTGCTCGGCGACGTCGGCGGTGACCCGGGCGTTGGCGGTGGCGGTCGTGGCGAGGACGGGCACGCCCGGGGGCAGCTCGGCCAGCATGGTGCGCAGCCGGCGGTAGTCGGGCCGGAAGTCGTGGCCCCAGTCGGAGATGCAGTGGGCCTCGTCGACGACGAGCAGGCCGGTGGCGGCGGCGAGCTTGGGCAGCACCTGATCGCGGAAGTCGGGGTTGTTGAGCCGCTCGGGGCTCACGAGCAGCACGTCGACCTCGCCCGCGGCGATCTCGGCCTGGACGGTGTCCCATTCCTCGACATTGGCGGAGTTGATCGTGCGCGCGTGGATCCCGGCCCGCGCGGCGGCCTCCACCTGGTTGCGCATCAGGGCGAGCAGCGGGGAGACGATGACCGTCGGGCCGCTGCCGCGCTCGCGCAGCAGCGCGGTGGCGACGAAGTAGACGGCCGACTTGCCCCAGCCGGTGCGCTGCACGACGAGCGCGCGGCGATGCTCCGCGACCAGCGCCTCGATCGCGCGCCACTGATCCTCACGGAGCTTCGCCGTGCCCGTGCTGTCGCCGACGAGGCGGGCCAGGACGGTGTCGGCCGAGACGCGGAGATCTTCGTTGCTCATGCCCCCATGCAACACGAGCCCACTGACAATGCGCGAACGGGACCGGGGATCTGTGGAGAACGCGGAGGGTTGGCAGCGCCCGAGGCCTGGTGAAGCCCGTTGAAGGACCGGGAACCCTTCCGACACTGTCCACAGGATTAGTAGGACAATATGCGGGAGTTATCCACAGGCCTGGCGAACCCTGACAAGTCCGCGGGAGTCTCGGGCCATGACCAAGCGCGATGAATCAGCCCGCCCGTCCACCCCGTCCGCCGCCTCCGCCACCACGTCCGGCGCGCCCACCGTGCCGGCGCAGGAGCAGATCAGCCTCCGCAGCCCGGCCGAGCTGGCCGACGCCCTGCCGTACCTCCTCGGCTTCTTTCCGGACGACAGCGTCGTCATGGTCGCGCTGCACGGCGAGCGCGGCCGCTTCGGCGGCCGGCTCAGGCTCGGCATTCCGCGGACCCGCGAGGAATGGCCGGAGGTCAGCACCCAGCTCGCCGAGACGCTCATCACGGGCAGCAGCAAGCGCGGCGCCCGGCCCGACGGCATCGTCCTGTTCCTCTGCCAGGACCCCGGGCCCGGGGAGACCGCGCGGGATGTGATGGAGCGGCTGCGTCCGCTTGCCCAATGCCTGCGCCTCGCGTGCGGAGGGCTGGACGTGCCCGTGTACGAGGCGTTGTGCATCTCCGACGGCCGCTTCTGGTCCTACTGCTGCCCCGACACCCGCTGCTGTCCGCCGGAAGGCACGCCGCTGGCCGTGCCCGGCACCTCGGTCATGGCGGCGGCCGCCGCCTACGCCGGCATCCAGGTGCGCGGGTCCCTGCGCCAGATGGAAGCCCGGCTCGCCCCGCTCACCGGCCCCCCGGCCGAGGAACAGGAGCGGGCACTGGACGCCGCGGCCGTCGAGCTCGTGCCCCGCATCCTCCGCGGCACGGACTGCGAGACGGTCCGCGAGGAGACGATGGGCCTGGCGCGGCTGGTGCTGGACCGACTCCACGCCGCCCCGCCGGACGCCCGGCGGCCGGAGGCGGACGCCCAGGACGACGCCCTCCTCGCCCATGACGAAGCCGCCGCGATCATCCTCGGGCTCCAGGACCGCGCCACCCGGGACCAGGCGGCGGAATGGATGGAGGGCCCCCTCGCGCCCACGGTGCTGCGCCTCTGGCGCGCCCTCGCCCGGCGCTGTGTGTCCTCGTACGTCGAGCACGCGGCCGCGCCGCTCACCCTCGCCGGCTGGGTCGCCTGGTCCACCGGCGATCAGCCGGAGGCCCGGGTCGCGTTGAGCCGCGCCCTGGCGGCCGACCCCGACTATCTCTTCGCCCAGCTCCTGCAGCGCGCCTGCAACGAGGGAATGGACCCGGAGCCGCTGCGCCGCTGCCTGCGCCGCGAGCGCGCCGACCGTGCCGTCCACGCCGCCGCGCACGCCGAAGCGGACCGGGCCCGGAGCGCGGACGCGGAAGGTGACGCCCGGGGCGTGGAGTGGGCGCCCCGGGTCAGGCGGCGCCGGCGCCCGCCCCTCACCGGCACGGCCGAAGCCGGTCCGGGTGACCGGGCGGCCGGCCCCCTCAGGAACGCCGGGAGTGTCCGCCCCACCGGCCCGGGCGGAGCGAACGGGCCCGCCGGCAAGGCGCGGGTGCGACGGCGGAACGGGCCCCGAGGGACCCGTGGTCGACAGTGATCCAGCGTGTGGGGGCGGGGGCCCGTGACCTACGTGGCCCCCGCGCCGTTCACCTGGGTGGCCCCGCAGCCGACCGTCGCCCGGTCGCGACGTCCACAGGGAGCGCAGACACATGCACGGCAATGTCCCCCATGGTCATCCGACCTTGACCCCGAGCCCGACCCCCGGCCCGGCCACGAACCCCGCCTCTACACGACGCCCGCCCCCCACCCCGCGCCCGGCGCGTGCTCAAGGGCCGCAGCCCGTGCACAACGCACTGATCTGTGTGGCGCTGCCCGCTCTCGCGATCTCCGGTGAGGACGGACAGCTGACCGGGCACGGACTCGACGGCTTCTACCGCGCGGGGCGGCGGCTGCTGGCGCGCTGCCGGGTTCGGGTCGCCGGAGCCGAACCGGTGCCCGTGCAGGGGCGGCTGCTCGCCGCCGCCCGGGCCCGCTTCGTGGGCACCGTACGGACCGTCGCCGACGCGGGGCCCGACCCGGCCGTCACCGTCGAGCGGCTGCGGGACGCCGAGGGATGCGAGCGGATCACCCTGCGCAGCACGGCCGCGCGGGCCCTGAAGCTGGGTGTCGAGGTATCACTGGGTACCGATCTCGCCGAGCTCGGTGCGGTCGCCTCGGGCCTGGCCGGACCCGAGGTCCCCGCCGCGGTGCACGCCGGCGGACTGCGCTGGTCGGCGGCGGGGACCCAGGTGATGGTCACCGCCGACCCGGCGCCCGGGGACTCCCTCGCCTCGGCCGGCCTGCTGTGCTGGGAGCTGGAGCTGCCGCCCGGCGGCACTCGGAGCATCGAGCTCCGCGTCACGCTGGATGTGCCCGGACGTGCACGGGCGACCGGGGCCACGGCCCCCCGGGGCCGCGGCGGCACCGCGCCCTGGGGCGAGGCGGCGGCGGAGGGGGACGACCCGCGGGCGGCGGCCCTGCTGGAAGCCAGTCTCGACGATCTCCGCGCGCTGTTGGTCCGCGATCCGGGGCAGCCCGCCGACGTCCACCTCGCCGCGGGCGTCCCCTGGCGCTGCGGTCACCTCGCTCCGGCCGAGGCGCTGTGGGCGGCCCGGATGACCCTGCCCCTGGGGGTGCGCCTCGCCGCGGGGACGCTGCGCACCCTGGCCCGCGCGCAACTGCCCGGCCCGCATGGCGACGGCGGCCGCATCCCCGGGGCGCTGCGGCACGCGGGAGCGCACCTGCCGCCCGGGTGCACGGGCGTCGAGGCGACCTTGCTGTTCCCCGTGGTCCTCGCCGAGGCCCGGCGATGGGGGCTGGCCGAGCGGGAGACCGAGGCCCTGCTGCCGACCGCCGAGCGGTGCCTGGGGTGGCTGCGCACGGCGGTGGGGGAGGGCCGCTACCTCGCGGACCCCGTGCCGGGCGGGCCGTACCGCTGCGAGACGCAGGCGCACGCGCACCGTGCCGCGCTGCTCGGCGCGGACCTCCTGGAGGCGTACGGCCGTCCCGGCGCGGAGCGCTGGCGGGACTGGGCGGGCGAGCTGCGGCGCTGCTTCCGGGACGATTTCTGGGCCGAGGACCCGGGCGGCGGCCGCCCCGTCGCGGCCCGGACGCCGGACGGCCGGCGGATACCGCAGCTGGGGTGCGCCGCCGCGCATCTGCTCGACACGGGCCTGCTCGGAGCCGGTGAGTACGCCCCGGGGCTGCTCGACAAGGTGCAGACCGAGCAGCTGGCCAGACTGCTCGGCGGGCCGGCGCTCGACTCGGGCTGGGGGCTGCGCAGCCTCGGGGCGAAGGAGCCTGGCCACAATCCCTTCGGGCACCGCAGCGGGGCCGTGCGGGTCCATGAGACGGCCGTGGCCGTGGCCGGGCTGGCGGTCGCAGGTTTCGAGAAGGAAGCAGGCGGGTTGCTGCGAGGCACCCTCGATGCTGCCGAGGCCTTCGGATACCGACTGCCGGAGATGTACGCGGGGGAGCAGCGCACGACCGGCAGCGTGCCACTGCCGCATCCGGCGGCCTGCCGCCCCGCGGCAGTCGCGGCGGCGGGCGCGGTCCAGCTCCTGACCACTCTCGCCGGGGTGCGCCCCGACGTGCCGGCGGGAAGCGTGGCGGTCCGCCCGCCACGGACCGCGCCGCTGGGCGCCCTGCGGTTCACCGGACTGCGGGTCGCCGACCAGCCGTTCGCCGTGCGGATCAGCAGACTCGGCCTCGGCATGGTCGAGGAAGCCGCCGACGGTCTTCAACTGGGGGTGTGAGCGCGGGTGCGGGCCAGGCTGTCCGAAGGGTCGTTGGTGAACAGTGAACAAGACCCTGTTTATCGTCAAGCAGACGACTATGATCGCTTCATGCCCTACGACCCGTCGGCCTTTCCGCCCTTCGCCGTCACCGTCGACCTGGTCGTGCTCACCGTGCGGCGCCACGCGCTGTGCGCGCTGGCCGTCCGTCGAGGCGAGCCCCCCTACCAGGGGCGCTGGGCGCTGCCGGGCGGGTTCGTCAGGGGGGACGAGGACCTGGCGACCGCGGCGGCCCGTGAGCTGGCCGAGGAGACCGGGCTGCATGCCCACGACCCGGCCGGGCCCATCCCCCCGAACGCCGCGCACCTCGAACAGCTCGCCACCTACGGCGACCCCAAGCGCGACCCCCGGATGCGGGTCGTCAGCGTGGCGCACCTCGCCCTCGCGCCGGATCTGCCCGCCCCGCGCGCCGGCGGCGACGCGCGCAGCGTGCGGTGGGCCCCCGTGGGAGACCTGCTGGACCAGGAGGACGGCTACGGCCGCGACGGGGAGCTGACCGCGCCGCTCGCCTTCGACCATGCCCGCATCCTTGCCGACGGGGTGGAGCGGGCCCGCTCCAAGATCGAGTACTCCTCGCTGGCCACCGCCTTCTGCCCGCAGGAATTCACCGTCGGCGAGCTGCGCCGGGTCTACGAGGCGGTGTGGGGCGTCGCCCTGGATCCGCGGAACTTCCACCGCAAGGTCACCGGCACCCCCGGCTTCCTGGTGCCCACCGGCGGGACGACGACCCGTCAGGGCGGCCGCCCCGCACAGCTCTTCCGGGCGGGCGGAGCCACGCTGCTGAACCCGCCGATGCTGCGACCCGAGGCATAGGCGAAGCCCGGACCGACCGTCGCCCGCGGCGGCTGCCGTCAGTCTCCTCTGCCTGCCCCGCCGCCGTGCGCCGTCGCGGGATACGTCGCGCGCCCGTAGCCCCTGTCCCGGGTGGGACACGACTACCGGGAAATGCCTACAGTACGTAGCAAATCGGGCATATCGGGTTACGGTGCTGCGGTACGTCCAGCGTTCCGCGCGCCCCGCAGCCCAGGGTGTCAGCGCCGAGCCGTCTCACGCCCTGCGGGAGAAGCCATGATCCAGGCCATCGGGCTGACCAGCGCCCCCCGCCGCAACCACCCTCCCGCCGTCAACGACCTCACCTTCGAGGCCCGCCCCGGCCGGGTCACCGTTCTGCTCGGCGAGCCCGGGGCGGGCAAGACCAGCGCGCTGCGGCTCATGCTGCGGCTCGACCCCGGGCGCGGGGTCGCGCTCTTCCGCGGCCGCACGCTCGACAGGGTCGCCCACCCCACCCGCGAGATCGGCGTCCTGCTCGGCGACGTCCCCGGCCACCCCGCCCGTACCGCCCGCGGTCATCTGCGGATGCTCAGCGCCGCCGCCGGGGTCCCCGCGGAGCGCGCCGACGACGTCCTCGAGGTCGTCGGGCTCAGCGGCCTCGCCGACCAGCGCATCGGCGAGTTCTCCCTCGGCATGGACCGCCGTCTCGGCCTCGCCGCGGCCCTCCTCGGCGACCCGCACACCCTGCTGCTCGACGAACCCGCCGAAGGCCTCTCGCCGCGTGAGACGGCCTGGCTGCACGGCATGCTGCGCGGCTACGCCGCCCAGGGCGGTGCCGTCCTCGTCACCTCCGGCGACCCCCGGGAGGCGGCCCGCATCGGCGACCAGGTCGTCACCGTCGAGCGGGGCCGGCTCGTCGCCGACCAGGAGGCCGCGGCCTTCGCCCGCACCCGGCTGCGCCCCCGGGTCGCCGTCCACTCGCCCTTCGCGAGCCGCCTCGCCCACGTCCTCACCGTCGAAGCCGACGTGGTGCGCGCGTCCCCCGACGGACCCTCCGTGGAGGTGACGCACGAGGGCGGCAGCCGGATCAGCGTCTACGGCAGCAGCTGCGCCGCCGTCGGTGAGACCGCCTACCGCCACGGCATCCTCGTGCACCGCCTGGCCGACGAGATCGGGGACACCGGCCCCGTGTCCCCCCTGCACCGTGCCGACGGCCGCCGCCCCGGCCCCACGGACCCCGCGGCCGCCGGGGGACCCGAAGCGGCGCCCGGCGCGGCCCCCGCCGCGGAACCCGCCGCCGGTGCCGGCCCCCCGCTCCCACCCGTGCCGACCTCCCGCTCCCAGGCGCGCCTCCAGCCCAGGCTGCCCGCCCCCGGCCCCGTCTGGCCGCTGCTCTACGAGCTGCGCCGCGCCACGGGCGTGCGGACCGGCTGGATCATCGGCGCCGTCGCCCTCGCCGCCTCGCTCGTGACCTCCGTGCTGCTCGCCCGCACCAGCGGCACCACGGCGCTGCGCCTGCTGACCGGCTGGCCGACGCTGCTGCCACTCCCTCCGGCCGCCTTCGGCGCGGGACTGCTCGGGGCGCTCGCCTACGGTCAGGAGTTCCGCTACCCGGCGCTGGCGCCGGACCAGGGCACCGTCCCCCGCCGCCTCGGGCTGCTCGCCGCCAAGCTCGCGGTCACGGCGACGGCCGCCCTGCTGCTCGCCTTCGTCTCCCTCGGCCTCGACGCGGCGGTCCTGAGGCTGCTCTTCGGAGACCCGACCGTCGCCCTCCCGGCCGACTGGGCCCTCACGCTCCTCGGCTGGGCCGGGCTCACCCTCGGCTGTGCGTGGGCCGGCCTGCTCGCCGCGGGGGTGTTCCGGTCCACCGCCCTCGGGCTGGTGGCGGTGCTCGCGGTGCCCACCCTCGTGATGCCCGTCCTGGGCGGGGTGCTCAGCCATCCGACGGCCCGTTCCCTGATCGGTCTCCCGGGGCGGTTGCGTGCGACGGCCCTGGTGCAGTGGCCGTCCGGGGTGGACCAGGCGCTCTCCGCGGCCCTGCGGCTGATGTCCCAGCCCGTCGGCTGGGCGCTGGCCCTGTCCTTCGCGGTTCTCCTGGGGGCGTACGTGCTCACCGTGTTCCGCGGCAGGCCGCGTTGAGCGGCGGGCGGCGGGGTCGCTGCCCGGCCGGTCGGCTCCGGTGGGAGGTGGCCGGAGGCGGCGGGAGAGCGCCGGAGGCGATCGCCCGCCGGGAAGCGTCAGCCGCTCCGGAGGCAGTCGGCCCGCTCGAGTTGCCGCACCGGGCGCGCGTGGTAAAGGCCTCGCTCCGTCGCCCCGGCCGTCGCGCCGCCCCGCGCCCCCGCAGAGGGATCACGCCCCGTAATCATGCCGGGCGGTCACGTCCCGGCCTCGGCCAAATTGTCGTCACGCTCCGCACTCGCCCTCTCGGGAAGAGTGCCCGATTCCGTCCGATTGAGCGTCAATTGTGAGGTAATGCGCGATCACCCTTTCGTGTGCTTTTCACCAAAGACCTCAAGGGCTCTCAACGTGTCGCCGACAAAGGATGCGTGAGTACCCTTGCGCACACCATGATGACCGCGGCTCGCCCCGCCGACTCCGGCCTCGCAGGATCGGGCGAGCTTGACCGTTACTCCTACGCGGAGGCCCCCGGGGTCGACCGCGGGGCGTCGTCCGCCTGGGACGGCGACGCGGAGCTGAGCCGGGCCGGCCGCCGCGCGGCCGGCAGCCGTGGCCGAGGGCTGCACGGCCAGCTCGTCCAACAGCTGGGCCAGATGATCGTCTCCGGCGACCTGGGCGCCGACCGCCCGCTCGTCCCGGAGGAGATCGGGCAGCGCTTCGAGGTCTCCCGGACCGTCGTCCGTGAGTCCCTGCGCGTCCTCGAAGCGAAGGGTCTGGTCAGCGCCCGGCCCAACGTCGGCACCCGCGTCCGCCCCGTCAGCGACTGGAACCTCCTCGACCCGGACATCATCGAATGGCGGGCCTTCGGGCCCCAGCGGGAAGACCAGCGCCGCGAGCTGTGCGAGCTGCGCTGGACCATCGAGCCGCTCGCCGCCCGGCTCGCGGCCGGACACGGGCGCGAGGACGTCCAGCAGCGCCTCGCCGACATGGCCGAGATCATGGGCCACGCGCTGGCCCAGGGTGACTCCCTCACCTTCTCCCGCGCCGACGCCGAGTTCCACTCCCTCCTCCTCCAGGTCGCGGGCAACCGCATGCTCGAGCACCTCTCGGGCATCGTCTCCGCCGCCCTGCACGTCTCGGGCGCCCCGGTCAGCGGCTGCGACCGCCCCACCGAGACCGGAGTCAGCCAGCACCTGCGGATCGTGGACGCCGTGGGCGCGGGCGACGCCGCCGGGGCGGAGGCCGCGATGCGTCAGCTGCTCGTCACCCACCCCGACGTCGAGCGCGTGGTGCCCGCCCCGCGCGAGCACTGATCGCGGGACCGGGGCCGTACGGACGGGGCCGTACGGGCTGGGTCGTACGGCCGGATCCGTACGCGCGGGGCCGCGGTGGCGGCTCGCGCGTACGACCGTGCGTGCGAGCCGGGTGGGCGGCCTCGCGGAGGGCCGGCGCGGGTCCGGCCCCGGGATGGGACGCGACGGAACCGGGCGATCTGCCCAATTAAGTGGTTATTCGCTCCGGTATGGGGTGTGACTCGGGCCACGAGGATTGGGCGTAACGCTGTCCGGCGAAGCGCGATGACTAAAGAGGTGGCAGACGCGGAGGGAATACGGGCCTCGATCGAGGCGCTGTGTTGCTCTGCACTCCCGCCCGCGCCGTCGGTTCATCCTTGCCGGCGGTCGTCGGCTCCGGTCCGCTACGGACGGGGCCGGAAGCCGTTTCCATCGTTCCGAGAGGTTGTTCGTGTCGGCCAGCACATCCCGTACGCTCCCGCCGGAGATCGCCGAATCCGAGTCTCTGATGGCGCTCATCGAGCAGGGAAAGGCCGAGGGGCAGATCGCCGGCGACGACGTGCGTCGGGCCTTCGAGGCTGACCAGATTCCGCCAACCCAGTGGAAGAATGTTCTGCGCAGCCTCAACCAGGTCCTCGACGAGGAGGGTGTGACGCTGATGGTCAGTGCCGCAGAGGCGCCCAAGCGCACCCGCAAGAGCGTCGCAGCGAAGAGCCCGGCGAAGCGCACCGCCACCAAGGCCGTCTCGTCCAAGACGGTCACGGCCAGGTCCACGTCCTCCGCGTCCGTCACGTCCGCCCAGGGTGGCGCGTACGGCGACGACGAGGGTGACGAGACCATGGGCGCGCCCGCCAAGAAGACCGCCGCCAAGAAGGCGACGGCCAAGAAGACGGTGGCGAAGAAGGCCACCGCCAAGAAGACGGCGGCCAAGAAGACCGCCTCCAAGAAGGACGCCGACGAGCTTCTCGACGACGAGATCGTCGAGGAGACCCCCACCCCGGGCAAGGGTGACGAAGAGGACGAGACCGGCGAGAACAAGGGCTTCGTCCTCTCCGACGACGACGAGGACGACGCCCCCGCGCAGCAGGTCGCGGTGGCCGGTGCCACGGCCGACCCGGTCAAGGACTACCTCAAGCAGATCGGCAAGGTCCCCCTCCTCAACGCCGAGCAGGAGGTCGAGCTCGCCAAGCGCATCGAGGCCGGCCTGTTCGCCGAGGACAAGCTGGCGAACTCCGACAAGCTCGCGCCGAAGCTCAAGCGTGAGCTGGAGATCATCGCCGAGGACGGCCGCCGCGCCAAGAACCACCTCCTGGAGGCCAACCTCCGTCTGGTGGTCTCGCTGGCCAAGCGCTACACCGGTCGCGGCATGCTCTTCCTGGACCTCATCCAGGAAGGCAACCTCGGTCTGATCCGCGCGGTCGAGAAGTTCGACTACACCAAGGGTTACAAGTTCTCGACCTACGCGACCTGGTGGATCCGCCAGGCGATCACGCGCGCGATGGCCGACCAGGCCCGCACCATCCGTATCCCGGTGCACATGGTCGAGGTCATCAACAAGCTCGCGCGTGTCCAACGCCAGATGCTCCAGGACCTGGGCCGCGAGCCCACCCCGGAGGAGCTGGCCAAGGAGCTCGACATGACCCCCGAGAAGGTCATCGAGGTCCAGAAGTACGGCCGTGAGCCGATCTCCCTCCACACCCCCCTGGGTGAGGACGGCGACAGCGAGTTCGGTGACCTCATCGAGGACTCCGAGGCGGTCGTGCCGGCCGACGCGGTCAGCTTCACGCTCCTTCAGGAGCAGCTGCACTCCGTCCTGGACACGCTCAGCGAGCGCGAGGCGGGCGTGGTCTCCATGCGCTTCGGCCTCACCGACGGTCAGCCGAAGACGCTCGACGAGATCGGCAAGGTCTACGGCGTGACGCGTGAGCGCATCCGTCAGATCGAGTCGAAGACGATGTCCAAGCTGCGTCACCCGTCGCGTTCGCAGGTCCTGCGCGACTACCTGGACTAATCCGTCCCCCTCCACCCGGCCCCTTCTCGGGGCGCCGGGTGGAATGCGGAACGAATGCCGCGAGGCCCGGTACCCCGGAAGAGGGGCCGGGCCTCGCGGCATTTTCCTCCGCCAGGACCGCCGCGCTTTCCGGCCGACCGGTCTTTCTTCCGGATGCGCCGAATGCCATTCGGCTTGACCCTGTGTATGCGACCAACTTCGCAGGGTCAGGAGAGAAACTGTATGCGTGCACTGAGCTACCCGCTCGCCGGCGCGGTCGCGCTGCTGCTGGCGGCCCCCGGTCCGGCTGTCGCGGACCGGGTGGTCATCGGAGGGCAGCCCGTCAATGCCTCCGAGGCGCCCTGGGCGGTCGCTCTGGCGAGCCGTGAGCGGTTCGGTGCCGCGAGATCGGGGCAGTTCTGCGGCGGGGTCCTGGTGAGCCGTACGACGGTCGTCACCGCGGCGCACTGCCTCAGTCACGAGGTGCTCGGCGTCGACGTGGGCGAGGCGAAGGACCTCCGGGTCATCGTGGGACGCGGTGATCTGCGCGGCGGGAGCGGCGCCGAGGTGGCGCTGCGGGACACCTGGGTCAACCCCGCGTTCGACGCGGCGACCAACGCCGGGGACGTCGCCGTACTCACTCTGGCGGAACAGGCCCCGGTGAATTCTCCGATCGCTCTGGCGCAGGCCGGTGACGCGGCCTATCGGCCCGGCACGCCGGCCAAGGTGTACGGCTGGGGCGACATGCTCGGCAACGGCACCTACGCGCAGACATTGCGCGCGGCCGGCGTGTTCGTCCTGGACGACCTCTTCTGCGAGCAGGCGTATCCGGGCGGCCCGGAGGGTGCGTACCGGCGGGCCTCGATGCTGTGCGCGGGACGGCCGGAAGGCGGGCGGGACGCCTGTCAGGGGGACAGCGGCGGGCCGCTCGTGGCCAGGGGAAAGCTGGTCGGGCTGGTGTCCTGGGGGAGCGGTTGCGCCCAGCCCGGGCACCCCGGTGTGTACACGCGGATGTCGGCGGTCGCGCCGCTGGTGGCGGCCCACAAGGGCGGTGCCGCACCGCAGGGCGCGTCGTCGGCCGTGCCGGCGGTGGTGACGCCCGTCCTGTCGCCGACGACGACGCAGCCGGCCCAGCAGATCCAGCAGGTCCCGCCGCAGCCGGTCCAGCAGGCGTCGCCGCAGGCTCAGTCGGCACCCCCTCCGGAGGGTGCCCGGCAGGTGCGGCTGCGGACCGGCCCGCAGCTCCCGCCGCGGATCGCCCGGCAAGCCGCCTCACGGCCGCCCTGGCGGCCTGCGGGTGACGTCGCGCCGCAGGGTACGGGCCTGATCGAACGGGGGCCGCAGTGAGCCTCCTGGCGCCGCACGATCCCCGTCCCCCGGCCGGGGCGGGTGCCCGGAGGGTGTCCGGACGCACGAGAGCGGGCGGCCTCCCCCGTGGGGGTGGCCGCCCGCGGCTGCCCGGCCCTGGATGGCCGGACCTCGCTCGTCGTGGGATGCGATGTGTCAGCTATCCGCTGCGGACTCAGCGGTCCTCATCGGACGCGGACGCCGGGGCAGCGGTCAGCCGCTCCGTCTCGTCCTGTATCTCCGCGGCGATCTTCTTGAGTTCTGGCTCGAACTTGCGCCCATGGTGAGCGCAGAAGAGCAGTTCACCGCCGCTCATGAGAACGACGCGCAGGTAAGCCTGAGCGCCGCACCGGTCGCAGCGGTCAGCGGCCGTCAGCGGGCTCGCGGGGGTCAGAACAGTAGTCACGTCGCCTCTTCTCTAGCTCGACGAGCTGTCGTACCAGGGTCAACATCCAACCAGGCCGAAAACGTTCCCGCTCGTGGCTTTTCCTCGAAAGTTCCTTCCGAGTGGGCCGGATCTTGACGGTTGGCGGCGAATGAGCCGTATTGCGTGGGCTTACGGTTTCACGTCGCTGGGGGTCTTTCGTCCACCCGGCCGGCTTGCCGGGTTGTTCTTGAGGACGTGCCCGGAGCCTAAATGGTTCATGCCTCCAAGGGAACGTGATGTGCACGTCACTCCATCGGGGTATCGAACAGGTGAGCGAAGCTGGACTAGCATGGGCGCTCCCGTGGGTGGCGGCACAAAGGCTCTACCAGGCCTCGGTACCCTCTGAACGGCGACCGAGCCACCACTGTGCCCGTACCCGGGCCAGTACAGAAATTCAGCGAGGAGCGAACCGCGTGACCGCCGAAACGTCCGTGCCGTCCACTGCGTTGCTGACCGGGGCAGACCGGGACGGATCCAACTACACCGCGCGGCACCTGCTCGTCCTCGAGGGTCTCGAAGCCGTCCGCAAGCGCCCCGGAATGTATATCGGCTCCACCGACAGCCGCGGTCTGATGCACTGCCTCTGGGAAATCATCGACAACTCCGTCGACGAGGCCCTCGGCGGATACTGCGACCGCATCGAGGTGATCCTCCACGAGGACGGCTCGGTGGAGGTGCGGGACAACGGCCGCGGCATCCCCGTGGACGTCGAGCCCAAGACCGGGCTGTCCGGCATCGAGGTCGTGATGACCAAGCTGCACGCCGGCGGAAAGTTCGGCGGCGGCTCGTACGCGGCCTCCGGCGGTCTGCACGGCGTCGGCGCGTCCGTCGTCAACGCGCTCTCCGCCCGCCTGGACGTCGAGGTCGACCGCAACAGCAGAACGCACGCGATCAGCTTCCGGCGCGGCGTCCCCGGCATCTTCACCGAATCCGGTCCGGACGCGCCCTTCGACCCGGCCAACGGCCTCCTCAAGGGCAAGAAGGTCCCCAAGACCCGCACCGGCACCCGGGTCCGCTACTGGGCGGACCGCCAGATCTTCCTCAAGGACGCCAAGCTCTCCCTGGAGAACCTCTACGGGCGGGCCCGGCAGACCGCGTTCCTCGTGCCGGGGCTGACCATCGTCGTCCGCGACGAGCGGGGGATCGAGAGCGAGACCGCCACCGAGGAGACCTTCCGCTACGACGGGGGCATCAGCGAGTTCTGCGAGTACCTCGCACAGGACAAGGCTGTCTGCGACGTGCTCCGGCTGACCGGGCAGGGCACCTTCAAGGAGACCGTGCCGGTCCTCGACGACCGCGGCCACATGACCCCCACCGAGGTCACCCGCGAACTCGGGGTGGACATCGCCCTGCGCTGGGGCACCGGCTACGAGTCGAACGTGAAGTCCTTCGTCAACATCATCGCCACCCCCAAGGGCGGCACGCATGTGGCCGGATTCGAGCGTTCGATCACCAAGACCGTCAACGAGGTCCTGCGCTCGTCCAAGCTGCTGCGGGTCGCCGAGGACGACGTCGTCAAGGACGACGCCATGGAGGGGCTCACCGCGGTCGTGACCGTCCGGCTGGCCGAGCCGCAGTTCGAGGGACAGACCAAGGAGGTCCTGGGCACCTCGGCCGCCTCGCGGATCGTGGCGAACGTGGTCGCCAAGGAGCTCAAGGCGTTCCTGGCCTCCACCAAGCGCGACGCCAAGCAGCAGGCGCGCGCCGTCCTGGAGAAGGTCGTCGCCGCGGCCCGCACCCGCATCGCCGCCCGGCAGCACAAGGAGGCCCAGCGGCGGAAGACCGCCCTGGAGTCCTCCTCGCTGCCGGCCAAGCTCGCCGACTGCCGCAGTGACGACGTCGAGCGCAGCGAGCTGTTCATCGTCGAGGGCGACTCGGCGCTGGGCACGGCCAAGCTGGCCCGGAACTCCGAATTCCAGGCCTTGCTGCCGATCCGCGGCAAGATCCTCAATGTCCAGAAGTCGTCGGTCTCCGACATGCTCAAGAACGCCGAGTGCGGCGCGATCATCCAGGTGATAGGAGCCGGGTCCGGCCGGACCTTCGACATCGACGCCGCGCGGTACGGGAAGGTCATCTTCCTCGCCGACGCCGATGTCGACGGCGCGCACATCCGCTGTCTGCTGCTCACGCTCTTCCAGCGCTACATGCGGCCGATGGTCGAGGAGGGCCGGGTCTTCTCCGCCGTTCCCCCGCTCCACCGGATCGAGCTGACCCGCCCCAAGAAGGGGCAGGACAAATACATCTACACCTACTCCGACAGCGAGCTGCGCCAGACGCTGATGGACCTGGACCGCAAGAAGGTGCCGTACAAGGACGGCATCCAGCGCTACAAGGGCCTCGGCGAGATGGACGCCGACCAGCTCGCGGAGACCACGATGGACCCCCGTCACCGCACCCTGCGCCGGATCAACATCAGCGACCTGGAGGCGGCCGAGCGCGCCTTCGACCTGCTGATGGGCAATGAGGTCGCGCCCCGCAAGGAGTTCATCACCAACTCCGCCGCCACCCTGGACCGCTCGCGCATCGACGCCTGACCCGGGCGGGCCGTCAGCCCACTGCGCCTCCGGCCGGAGATTCTTTCTCCGGCCGGAGGCGCGTCACGTGGTGCCCCCGTCACCTGATGGGGTGAACGTCCTGGTATTGAGGGGATCCGGATCTCCGTGTTCTGGCCATTCTTGGGCCCCGGCCAACGAGGGCGGCGACCAAGGAGAGTTCGGTGGAGAACGACGACGAAGGCGATGCCGGAACGGTTCGCCTGAAGGGTGACCCCACGCCGTGCGAGCCGCCCGCACCCCAGGAGGACCGGGGCGCCGCGCGCGATCCCTCGGGCGTCTACCGGGAGGTCCAGCGCAGTGCCGCCTTCCGTGACGTGCGCGGCCGCTACCGAGCGTTCGCCTTCCCCGTGACCGTCGCCTTCCTCGGCTGGTACCTCGGTTATCTGGTGCTGGCGACCACCGCCCCGGCCCTGATGGCCCGGCCCGTGGCCGGCGCGCTCAATGTCGCGATGCTCCTCGGGCTCGGCCAGTTCGCCACGACCTTCCTGCTCACCTGGGCCTACGCCCGGCACGCCCGGCTGCGCCGCGACCCGGCGGCCCTGGAGCTGCGCTGGGCGGTGGCGCTGGAGACCCGGCAGCGCCCGGCGCGGGCGGACGGCCCGGTCCCGCCGGCGCGGGGGGAAACGCGTTGACCGGCACGCATCAGGGCCTGGCGCTGGGCCTGTTCAGCGTCATCGTCGTGGTCACCCTCGCCATCAGCGCCTGGGCCGGGCGGGTGCGGCGGGGCTCACCCGAGGAGTTCTACGCGGGCGGCCGGATGTTCTCGCCCATGGAGAACGGTTTCGCCATCGCCGGTGACTACATGTCCGCCGCCTCCTTCCTCGGCATCTCCGGCCTCATCGCCCTCTACGGCTACGACGGCATGCTCTACTCCGTCGGCTTCCTCGTCGCCTGGCTCGTCGTGCTGTTCCTCGTCGCCGAACTCGTCCGCAACTGCGGCCGGTTCACCCTCGCCGACGTCCTGGCCGCCCGGATGGGCGAACCGCGGGTCAGGACGGCAGCGGGCATCTCCTCCGTCACCGTCTCGGTCGTCTACCTGGTCGCCCAGATGGTCGGGGCCGGCAGCCTGATGGCGCTGCTGCTGGGCGGCCCGGGCGGCCGGGCCCGCACCTGGACGGTCATCGGCGTCGGTGCCCTGATGGTCCTCTACGTCACCCTCGGCGGCATGCGGGCCACCACCTGGATCCAGATCGTCAAGGCCGTCCTGCTGATGGGCGGCACGATCGCGCTGACCACGCTCGTACTGATCCGCTTCCACGGCGACATCTCGGCCCTGCTCACCACGGCCGCCGACCGCAGCGGTCACGGCCGGGACTTCCTCGCGCCGGGTTTGAAATACGGCGGCGACTGGACGGCCCGACTGGACTTCATCAGCCTCGGTCTCGCGCTGGTCCTCGGCACCGCCGGGCTCCCGCACATCCTCTCGCGCTTCTCCACCGTACCGACCGCCCGCGCCGCCCGCCGGTCGGTCGTCTGGTCGATCGGCCTCATCGGCGGCTTCTATCTGATGACGATCGTCCTCGGCTTCGGAGCCGCGGCCGTCCTCGGCACCGACGCCGTGCGCGCCGCCGGCCCGTCCGGGAACACGGCCGTACCGCTGCTCGCCCTCGACCTCGGCGGCGGTGCGGGCTCCACCGGCGGAACGATTTTCTTCGCCGTCGTCGCGGCCGTCGCCTTCGCCACCATCCTCGCGGTCGTCGCTGGGGTCACCCTCGCCTCCTCCGCGTCCGTCGCCCACGACCTCTACGCCACGCTGAGCCGTCGGACGGGCCGCGGGGCACTCGGCGAGGTCGCGGTCGCACGCCTCGCGGCGGTCGCCACCGGCGCGGTGGCCATCGGCCTCGCGCTGCTCGCCCAGAACCTCAACGTCGCGTTCCTGGTGGGTCTCGCCTTTGCCGTCGCCGCCTCCGCAAACCTTCCGGTGCTGCTCTATTCGCTCTTCTGGCGGCGGTTCACCACGCGCGGCGCCGTCTGGTCCGTCTACGGGGGCCTCGTCCCCGCCCTGGCACTCGTCGTCCTCTCCCCGGTCGTCTCCGGCGGCCCGGGGGCGGTCTTCCCCGGCCTCGACTTCGCCCTGTTCCCGCTGGAGAACCCGGGCCTGGTCTCCGTGCCGCTCGGCTTCCTGGCCGGCTGGCTCGGCACCCTCACCTCACCCGAACCCGCCGACGAGGCCGGCCACGCCGAGGCCGAGGTGCGCTCACTGACGGGCGCCGGGGCGGCCTGAGCGGGCGCCCGCCCGGTGCCGGGTCAGCGGGCCGCCCACGCGTAACGGTGCTCCGGGCGGCCCGTCTCGCCGTACCGGAGGGTGAGACTGAGCCTGCCCGACTCCTCCAGCCGCTTGAGGTACCGCTGCGCCGTGGAGCGGCTGAGCCCCGAGCGCTCCGCGACCTCGTGTGCCGACAGGGGACACGCCGCGGCCGAGAGCACCTGGCGGATCAGCTCGGCGGTCGGCGCGGAGTGGCCCTTGGGCAGGGGAGCGGCGGTCGCGGCGGTGCGCAGCGTGCCGAAGATCCGGTCCACCTGGTCCTGCCCCGCCTCCTCGGCGTCGTCGAGGGTCCGGCGCAGCTGTGCGTAGGCCTCCAGCTTCACCCGCAGCGCCGGGAAGGCGAACGGCTTGACCAGGTACTGCAGGGCGCCGTAGCGCATCGCCGTCTGCACGGTCGCGATGTCACGGGCGGCGGTCACCATGATCACGTCGGTGAGGTGGCCGTGCTGCCGCATCCGGCGGACCAGGGAGAGCCCCGTCTCGTCCGGCAGATAGTGGTCCAGCAGCACCAGATCGATACCTCCGCGCTCCAGCATGGCCAGGGCCTGTGCCGCGTGATGGGCCTTGGCCACGACATGGAAGCCGGGAACGCGCGCGACATACGCGGCGTTGATCTCGGCGATACGGAAGTCGTCGTCCACGACCAGGACTTCGATCACTGGTTCACCCCTTCGCTCTTCGTCTGTGATGGGTCCCCGTCACCGCGGTCACCGGGCTCACCGCCGCGCTCCTTCGAGTTCCAGCAAGGCCTCCGGCAGCTCCACCGTGAACACCGCCCCGCCACCGTCCCGTTCGCCCACCCGGGCCGAGCCGCCGTACCGCTCGGCCAGCCGCCGTACGAGCGAGAGGCCGAGGCCGCGGCGGCGGTGCGCGGGCGGCTCCTTGGTGGACCAGCCGTCGGTGAACACCAGCTCCGCGGCCCCTTCGGGGACGCCCGGGCCGTTGTCCGAGACCCGCAGGACGACCGTGGAGCCCTCCGCCCGCAGCTCCACCTCCACGAAGGGCTCGGCGGCCGGCCGGCCGCCGGCCGCGCCGTCGCGTACGGTCCCGGCGGCGTCCAGGGCGTTGTCCACGAGATTGCCGAGCACGGTGACCAGGTCCCGCGAGTCCACCACGCGCGGGGGCAGATGAGTGGCCTCGCTCAGCCGCAGCGCCACCCCCCGTTCCGCCGCGACCGCGCTCTTGCCCACCAGCAGGGCGCTGACCATCGGCTCGCGCACCCGCTCGGTGACCTGTTCGGCCGTGGCCCGGTGCGCGCCGCTGACCTCCGCGACGAACGCCACGGCCTCCTCGTGCAGGCCCAGTTCCAGCAGTCCGACGATGGTGTGCAGCTGGTTGGCGTGCTCGTGGTCCTGGGCGCGCAGCGCCTCGGTCAGCCCCCGGATGCCGTCCAGCTCCCGGCCGAGGAGCTCCAGCTCGGTGCGGTCGCGCAGCGTCGCCACCGCTCCGCCGTCGGCCGTCTCCATCCGGTTGGCGACCAGGACCCGGCCGCCCCAGACGGTGAGCAGGTCGGCCCCCGCGACCCGGCCGGCCAGCACATCGGTGGTCCGGCCGGGCGGCAGGACGTCGTCGAGCGGGCGTCCGGTGGCCTCCGGGCCGAGTCCGAGCAGCCGCTGCGCCTCGTCGTTGACCAGCCGCACCCGCCCGCGCCGGTCGAGGGCGAGCACCCCCTCGCGGATGCCGTGCAGCATGGCCTCACGCTCGTCGAGCAGGGCGGATATCTCGGAGAGCTCGATGCCGTGCGTGCGCTTGCGCAGCCGCCAGGAGACGGCGCCCGCGGCCAGTGCGCCCACGCCGAGCGCGGCGCCCGCGTACATCAGCACCCCGGGCACGGCGTCCAGCAGCAGCGCGCGCACGCTGCCGTAGGCGATGCCCACGGAGACGGCGCCGACGATGTCACCCCGCTGGTCGCGCAGCGGCACCTTGCCGCGCGCGGAGCGGCCGAGGGTGCCGCGCTCGATGCCCGTCCACTCGCGCCCGGTCAGGGCCGGGCCCGGGTCGGTGCTGACGTGCCGGCCGATCTCGGAGGGGGTGGTGTGGGAGTAGCGGATGCCCCGGTTGTCGACCACCACGACATAGCTCGCGCCGGTGGCCCGCCGGACGCGCTCGGCCCCGGCCTGCACCGGGCCGCCGGGGGCCGGCCGATGGGACAGCAGATCGCGGGCGAGACCGGGCTGGGCGGCGGTGGTCTGCGCGATGGCCAGCGCCCGGTGCTCGGCCTGGTCGTCCAGCTGGGAGCCGAGCGGCGCGAGGAAGAGGCCCGCGGCGAGCGTGGTGACGCCGGTGGTGAGCAGCAGTTGGACGAGGAGGACCTGGGCGAAGACGCGGCGGGGCCACCGGGGGCGCATGTGTGTTGTCCCTTTCGTGTCGTCGCCCCGTAGCGGAGCAGGGCTGCGGCTTCAGCGGTCTGCACCGGTGGGCCGCGTCGAACGTAGCGGGACCCCGCCCCCCGGCCCAGCCCCCGTGTCGCATTCGTTGTGGTAGCGCGAGCAAAACGAGCAGAACAGGGTTTCTGCACTCAAGTCCCGGATTGCTCATAAGCCTGCCCCTGTGTCACAGGCCACACCTACCCTCCAGCCCGTGCCGGCCCCGCCCGTGACCGCGGGAGGGAGGAGCCGACGCCGGAGGCGGACGGATGGACAGCGGCAGCCCGGGCGATGCCCCGGCGGCCACGACCGTCACTCCTGACCAAAAGGAACCGATGATGCGTACGTTCGGCAAGCTCACCCAAGTCTCCGCGACGCTCGTCGCGGGGGCGCTGTGTCTCGCTCTGGCCGGCTGTGCCGACGAATCGTCGTCGGACGGGGCGGGCGGGCGCAGGGAGGCGGTCAAGGGCGACACCGTGAAGATCATGGTCGGCGGCCTGGACAAGGTCGTCTACCTGCCGGCGGTGCTCACCCAGCGCCTGGGCTACTTCCAGGACGAGGGAGTGACCGTCAAGCTCCTGAGCGAACCCGCGGGCGTGCAGGCCACCACCGCACTCGTCTCCGGCGACGTCCAGGGCGTGGTCGGCTTCTACGACCACACCCTCGACCTCCAGGCGAAGGGCAAGCGGGTGCAGTCCGTCGTCCAACTGGCCCGGACGCCGGGGGAGGTGGAGATCGTCTCGACGAAGGCCGCGGCCCACGTCACCTCGCCCAGGGACTTCAAGGGCCGCAAGCTCGGGGTCACCGGGCTCGGCTCCTCCACCGACTTCCTCACGAAGTACCTGGCGGTCAAGAACGGGGTGAAGGTCAGCGAGATCACCCCCGTGGCCGTCGGCGCGGGCCGGACCTTCGTCTCGGCGCTCCAGCGGGGCTCGATCGACGGCGGCATGACCACCGAACCGACCGTCGCACAGGTCCTCGCCCAGGGCCTCGGCAAGGTCCTCGTCGACATGCGCACCCCCGAGGGGTCCCGGGCCGCGCTCGGCGGGCTCTACCCCGCGTCGAGCCTCTACATGAACACCAGTTGGGTGCAGAGCCACAAGGAGACCGTCCAGAAGCTCGCCAACGCCATGGTCAGGACCCTCAAGTGGATGGCGGCGCACACCCCCCAGGAGATCGCCGACAAGATGCCCGCCGACTACGCCAAGGGCGGCAAGGAACTCTACGTCCGCGCGATCGAGAGCACGCTGCCGATGTTCACCGAGGACGGCGTGATGCCCGCCGACGGGCCGAGGACCGTCCACACGGTGCTCAAGTCCTTCGACCCCGGCCTGAAGAACGCCTCGGTGGACCTGGAGCAGACCTACACCACCGAGTTCGTCAGGAAGGCCGGCTGACGGACAGGGTCAACGGCGAGCCCGCCCGGGCCGCGGGGGACGGCGCGGCGTCGCACGAGGACAGCCGGTCGATCGACAGCACGTCCATCCGGGCCGGGCTGCCGAGCGCCCTGCCGCAGCTCTCCGGCCGCGGCGGCTCGGCGGCGCCCTGCGCGACGGTGACCCGCCAGGCGCGGCCGTCGGTGTGGCCGACGGTCACGAACCACAGCGGCGCGGCGCCTTCGGTCCGCACCACGTCCAGCGCGTCCGCGTCCTCCTCGCCGGTCAGCTCCCGCACTGCCAGGTCGGCGGCCTGGGCGGGGCGCTCCCAGGCCGAGCGGCCCCGGCAGTCCTCGATGGCGATGCGGCCGTCCCGGGCCGCCGCGAGGGCGTTCTTCACGCCGTGCGCGGTCGCCCGCCCGTAGGCGTACCCGTAGGGCAGGACGAAGAGGGTCGGCGCGAACCGGTGCCCGCCGATGTGGGTGACCTCCCAGACCTCCAGCCCGCCGGACGCGGTCAGCTCGGCGGCGAGGGGGCGGCCGAGCAGGGCGCAGCAGCGGTCACGCTTGCCGTTGGTGCACACCAGTGCGAGGGGGTCCCCGGCGTAGGGCTCCCAGAGCCCGCCGTGCTCACCCGCCCCGAGGGCGGCGAAGTCCAGCTCCGTCAGCCGCGCGGGGTCGGTGATACCGGTCGTGCGGATCCAGGAACGGCCCGGCGCGGTGTGGGCGACGAAGACCCGCTGCGTGGTCGGTTCGTGGCAGTCGGCGTGCCGCCCGGGGCGGCGGATCAGCGCGATCCGCACGCCGGTGCCCTCGGCGGCGGCGTCGAGCGCCCGGCCGACGACGGGGTCGAGGTGGCTGGAGGTGAGGGCGTCCGTACCCCACGGGCCGGGCTGCTCGAGCAGCAGCCACGTCGGCGCGGTGGCGGCGGTGCCGGCCAGCGGCTCGGTCAGGAGGCGGGATGCGGTAGCGCACGTGCTCACGAAGGTAAGCCTAACCTGACCCGGGGTGGGGTTGCGCGACGGCCCGCCCGTGTTGACGCATACGACCACCGGGACGCCCGGCGCGCACGGGCCGGAACGGGCCCTGGCGGGCCGGGGGACCGGCTGCCGGCCCGGACCGTCCGGCACGCTCATATCCTGGGGCGGGTGAACGGTGCCCGGACCGCGTACGGAGCAGTCGCCCGGCGCGGAAGCCGGACACCGCCGCTCCCTACGCGTGATGGAGGCGCCACCCCCTTGAACAGCACGGCCAGTACGGACAGCACGGCGAACGACCCGGCCCACGAGGAGAACACGGCGGACGCCGCCGGTATGGATCACCCGATCGGGTCCCCCACGGCCGGTGGCACCGCCCGGCCCGCGGGTCCGCAGATCCCGGTCGTCGTCCTCGCGGGCTTCCTGGGCTCCGGGAAGACCACCCTGCTCAACCATCTGCTGCGACACAGCGGCGGCACCCGGATCGGTGCGATCGTCAACGACTTCGGCTCCATCGAGATCGACGCCATGGCGATCGCCGGGCAGGTCGACTCGACCGTCTCGCTCGGCAACGGTTGCCTGTGCTGCGCCGTCGACGCGAGCGAGCTGGACGTCTTCCTGGAGAAGCTCACCCGGCCCTCGGCCCGGCTGGACGTCATCGTCATCGAGGCGAGCGGGCTGGCCGAGCCGCAGGAACTGGTCCGGATGGTCCTCGCCAGCGAGAACCCGCACATCGTCTACGGCGGGCTGGTCGAGGTCGTCGACGCGGCGGAGTTCGACGCCACCAGGGACCGGCATCCCGAGATCGACCGGCACCTCGCCCTCGCCGACCTCGTCGTGCTGAACAAGGCCGACCGGGTGGCCGAGGCGGAGCTGGGCCGGGTGCGGGAGACGCTCGGCGGACTGTGCGAGGGCACGGCCGTCATCCCCGCCTCGCACGGCCGGGTCGACCCCGAGCTGTTCTTCGACCGTAAGCCCAAGGCCGAGACGATCGGCCAGCTCTCCTTCGAGGACCTGTACGACGCCGAGAACGGGACCGGGGACGACACCGGCGGCGAGGACCACCCGCACGACTGCCACGACGGGCACGACTGCCACGGCCGTCACCACCGCACGGCGCATCTGCACGCCGCCTACGACAGCGCCTCCTTCACCGCCGAGGAGCCCATGAACCCGCGCCGGCTCATGGCGTTCCTCGACAACCGCCCCGACGGGCTCTACCGGATCAAGGGCTACGTCCACTTCGGGGCGGCCGACCCGCGCAACCGGTACGCCGTGCACGCCGTCGGCCGCTTCCTGCGCTTCTACCCGGCGCCCTGGGCGCGCGGCGCGCAGCGCCTCACCCAGCTGGTGCTGATCGGCTCGGGCATCGACGCCGAGGCGCTCCGGCGCGAGCTGGAGACCTGCCGGGAGACCGGTCCGCAGGACGCCGCCACCGCCGACGAGCACGGCATGTGGGGCGTCCTGCGGTACGCGCAGGGCTGACCGGCCGCTACACCGGCCCCGCCACGACGGCCACCGGCTTCGCCAGCGCCACGCCGGAGCCGTCGCGGCGCGGGTCGAGGTCCGGCAGCTCGGCGGGGGTTCCCGCCGCGTTCGCGGCGCGGGCCGGCGACGCGCCCGCCCAGGCCAGCACCAGGCAGTCCTCGCCCTTGAGGAACCGCTGGCAGCGCACGCCGCCCGTGGCCCGCCCCTTTCGGGGGTACTGGTCGAACGGCGTCATCTTCGCCGTCGTCTCCGAGGCGCCGAGCAGCGTGCCGCGCGCGCCCGCCACGGTGAACACCACGGCGTCGCCCGCTGGGTCGATGGCCGTGAAAGAGATCACCTTCGCCCCGTCGGAGAGCTTGATCCCCGCCATGCCGCCCGCGGGCCGGCCCTGCGGCCGGACCTGCCCGGCCGGATAGCGCAGCAACTGGGCGTCGTCCGTGATGAAGACCAGGTCCTCCTCGCCCGTACGCAGCTCCACGGCGCCGACGACCCGGTCACCGTCCTTGAGGCCGATGACCTCCAGCTCGTCCTTGTTGGCCGGATAGTCCGGGACCACGCGCTTGACGACGCCCTGCTCCGTGCCGATCGCGAGCCCCGGTGAGGACTCGTCCAAGGTGGTGAGGCAGACGATCCGCTCGCCGTCCTCCAGCGACAGGAACTCCGAGACCGGCGCGCCGCCCGACAGATTCGGCGCCGACGCCGTCTCCGGGAGCTGCGGCAGATCGATCACCGGCAGCCGCAGCAGCCGCCCGGCCGAGGTGACCGCCCCCACGTCCGCCCGCGCGGTCGCCGGGACCGCCGAGACGATCACATCGTGCTTGACGCGCTTGACCTCGCCGTGGTCGCTCTCGTGCGCGAACGGCTCGGCGCTGGCCGTACGGGCCAGCAGCCCGGTCGAGGACAGCAGCACCCGGCACGGGTCGTCCGCGACCTCCAGCGGCACCGCGGAGACCGGCGAGCCCGCCGACTGCAGCAGCACCGTGCGACGGTCGGTGCCGAACTTCTTCGCCACGTCCGCCAGTTCGCCCGAGACGAGCTTGCGCAGCTCGGCGTCGGACTCCAGGATCCGGGTCAGCTCCTCGATCTCGGTGGTGAGCCGGTCCCGCTCCGACTCCAGCTCGACGCGGTCGAACTTCGTCAGACGGCGCAGCGGGGTGTCGAGGATGTACTGCGTCTGCACCTCGGAGAGCGAGAAGCGTGCGACGAGTGACTCCTTGGCCTGCGCCGCGTTCTCACTCGATCGAATGATTCGGATGACCTCGTCGATGTCGATGAGGGCCACCAGCAGGCCCTCGACCAGGTGCAACCGGTCCTGCCGCTTGCCGCGACGGAACTCGCTGCGACGGCGCACGACCTCGAAGCGGTGGTCGACATAGACCTCCAGCAGCTCCTTGAGGCCCAGCGTCAACGGCTGGCCGTCCACCAGCGCGACGTTGTTGATGCCGAAGGACTCCTCCATCGGCGTCAGCTTGTAGAGCTGCTCGAGCACGGCCTCCGGGTTGAAGCCGTTCTTCACCTCGATGACCAGGCGCAGACCGTGGGAGCGGTCGGTGAGGTCCTTGACGTCGGCGATGCCCTGGAGCTTCTTCGAGCCGACCAGGTCCTTGATCTTGGCGATCACCTTTTCCGGACCCACCGTGAAGGGGAGTTCGGTCACGACGATGCCCTTGCGGCGGGCCGTCACGTTCTCCACGGCGACGGTCGCACGGATCTTGAAGGTGCCGCGGCCGGTCTCGTAGGCGTCCCGGATGCCGCTCAGCCCGACGATCCGGCCGCCCGTGGGCAGGTCCGGACCCGGGACGAACCGCATCAGGGTGTCGAGGTCGGCGCCCGGGTGCTTGATCAGGTGCCGGGCGGCGGCGACGACCTCGCCCAGATTGTGCGGCGGCATGTTCGTCGCCATGCCGACCGCGATGCCGGTCGCGCCGTTGACCAGCAGGTTCGGATAGGCGGCCGGGAGGGCCACCGGCTCCTGCTCGCTGCCGTCGTAATTCGGCGTGAAGTCGACGGTGTCCTCGTCGATGGACTCCGTCATCAGCGACGTCGTCGCCGCCATGCGGGCTTCGGTGTACCGCATCGCGGCGGGCGGGTCGTCGTTGCCCAGCGAACCGAAGTTGCCGTGCCCGTCGACCAGCGGCACGCGCATGGAGAACGGCTGCGCCATGCGGACCAGGGCGTCGTAGATGGACGCGTCGCCGTGCGGGTGGAGCTTGCCCATCACCTCGCCGACGACGCGGGCGCACTTCACATACGAACGCTCGGGGCGCAGCCCCATGTCGTTCATCTGGAAGAGGATGCGGCGCTGGACGGGCTTGAGCCCGTCGCGGGCATCGGGCAGAGCGCGCGAGTAGATGACCGAGTAGGCGTACTCGAGGAAGGAGCCCTGCATCTCGTCGACGACGTCGATGTCGAGGATGCGCTCCTCGAAGTCGTCCGGCGGCGGGGTCTTCGTGCTGCGGCGGGCCATCGCGGCTGCGGCTCCTTCGATCGATTGCCGAGGTGGGGGGTCTGACGCCGACCATTGTGGACCGCGCCACTGACAACGCCGACCGCGACCCGTCCGTAAGAGCGCACCGTGACGGGAACTTCGCCAGATGTCAGCGCGCTTGCATACAGTGACAGAACTGTTCATCACGCTAGTCGCCGCGGCGGACGCCGCGAGGCGGCGCGAGATTTTTCCAGCGATCGAAGGGACGTACATGCCCATGGGTCACACGGCCACGCAACAGGCCGGTACCGGCGGCCTGACAGCGACCGAGCACCGCCTGGCCAACGGCCTGCGGGTGGTGCTCTCCGAGGACCATCTGACCCCGGTCGCCGCGGTCTGCCTCTGGTACGACGTCGGCTCGCGCCACGAAGTCAAGGGCCGTACCGGCCTCGCCCACCTCTTCGAGCACCTCATGTTCCAGGGCTCGGCGCAGGTCAAGGGCAACGGCCACTTCGAGCTGGTGCAGGGCGCGGGCGGTTCGCTCAACGGCACCACCAGCTTCGAGCGCACCAATTATTTCGAGACCATGCCGGCCCACCAGGTGGAGCTGGCGCTGTGGCTCGAGGCCGACCGGATGGGCTCGCTGCTGACCGCCCTCGACGAGGAGTCGATGGAGAACCAGCGCGACGTCGTCAAGAACGAGCGCCGCCAGCGCTACGACAACGTGCCCTACGGCACCGCGTTCGAGAAGCTGACGGCCATGGCCTACCCCGACGGCCACCCGTACCACCACACCCCGATCGGCTCGATGGCCGACCTGGACGCCGCCTCCCTGGAGGACGCGCGCGCCTTCTTCCGCACGTACTACGCGCCGGGCAACGCCGTCCTGTCGGTCGTCGGCGACATCGACACCGAGCAGACGCTCGCCTGGATCGAGAAGTACTTCGGCTCCATCCCCGCCCACGACGGCAAGCAGCCGCCGCGCGACGGCAGCCTTCCCGACGTCATCGGCGAGCAGCTGCGCGAGGTCGTGCGCGAGGAGGTCCCCTCCCGCGCCCTGATGGCCGCCTACCGTCTGCCGCACGACGGCACCCGTGAGGCCGACGCCGCCGACCTCGCCCTCACCGTCCTCGGTGGCGGCGAGTCCTCCCGGCTCCACAACCGCCTGGTCCGCCACGACCGCACCGCCGTCGCCGCCGGCTTCGGCCTGCTGCGGCTCGCCGGCGCCCCCTCGCTCGGCTGGCTGGACGTCAAGACGTCCGGCGGCGTCGAGGTCCCCGACATCGAGACCGCCGTCGACGAGGAGCTGGCCCGCTTCGCCGCCGAGGGGCCGACCCCGGAGGAGATGGAGCGCGCCCAGGCCCAGCTGGAGCGCGAGTGGCTGGACCGGCTCGCCACCGTCAGCGGCCGCGCGGACGAACTGTGCCGCTACGCGGTCCTGTTCGGCGACCCGCAGCTCGCTCTCAGTGCGGTCGACCGGGTCCTGGACATCACCGCCGAGGAGGTGCGGGAGGTCGCCGCGGCCCGGCTGCGTCCCGACAACCGCGCCGTGCTGGTGTACGAGCCGACCGCCCCCGAGGCCGACGAGAACGCAGGAAACGCAACGGAAAGCGAGACGGCCCAGTGAGCGACGCCGCACCCGCGAGCAGCACGCAGACCGCAGGCCCTTCGATGGAGTTCCACCCCCGGCCGCAGCCCGGCGAGGCCACCCCGTGGGCCTTCCCGGCCCCCGAGCGCGGTGAGCTGCCCAACGGCCTCACCGTGCTGCGCTGCCACCGCCCCGGCCAGCAGGTCGTCGCCGTCGAGATCAACCTCGCGGCGCCCCTGGACGCCGAGCCGCAGGGCCTCGACGGCGTCGCCACGATCATGGCGCGTGCCCTGTCCGAGGGCACCGACAAGCACACCGCCGAGGAGTTCACGGCCGAGCTGGAGCGCTGCGGGGCCACCCTCGACGCGCATGCCGACCACCCCGGCGTCCGGGTCTCGCTGGAGGTCCCGGCCTCCCGGCTGTCCAAGGCGCTCGGCCTGCTCGCCGACGCCCTGCGCGCCCCCGCGTTCCCCGAGGGCGAGGTCGAGCGCCTCGTCCGCAACCGGCTGGACGAGATCCCGCACGAGCTGGCCAACCCCGCCCGCCGGGCCGCCGTGGCGCTCTCCAAGGAGCTCTTCCCCGCCGAGTCGCGGATGTCCCGCCCCCGCCAGGGCACCGAGGAGACCGTCGAGCGCATCGACGCCGCCGCCGTCCGCGCCTTCTACGAGGCGCACGTCCGCCCCGCCACGGCGACCGCCGTGGTCGTCGGCGACTTCACCGGCGTCGACCTCGACAAGGCGCTGGCCGAGTCCCTCGGCGCGTGGACCGGCTCCGCCGCCGAACCCCGGCCGGTACCGCCGATCACCGCGGACGACTCCGGGCGCGTCGTGATCGTCGACCGCCCCGGAGCGGTGCAGACCCAGCTCCTCATCGGCCGGATCGGCGGCGACCGGCACGACCGCGTCTGGCCCGCCCAGGTGCTCGGCACGTACTGCCTCGGCGGCACCCTCACCTCCCGCCTGGACCGCGTCCTGCGCGAGGAGAAGGGCTACACCTACGGCGTGCGCTCCTTCGGCCAGGTGCTCCGCTCGGCGCCCGACGGCACCGGCGCCGCGATGCTCGCCATCAGCGGCTCGGTCGACACCGCGTCCACCGGCCCGGCGCTGGCCGACCTGTGGACCGTGCTGCGCACCCTGGCCGCCGAGGGGCTGACCGACGCCGAGCGCGACGTCGCCGTGCAGAACCTCGTGGGCGTCGCCCCGCTCAAGTACGAGACGGCCGCCGCCGTCGCGGGCACGCTCGCCGACCAGGTCGAGCAGCACCTGCCCGACGACTTCCAGGCGCGGCTGTACGAGCGCCTCGCGGAGACGGGCACCGTGGAGGCCACCGCGGCCGTCGTGAGCGCGTTCCCGGCCGACCGCCTCGTGACGGTTCTCGTCGGTGACGCCTCGGAGATCCTGGAGCCGGTCAAGGCGCTGGGCATCGGAGCGGTGACGGTCGTCCAGGGCTGACGGCACGTCGGAGCGATGGCCGGTCACGGCCGGCTCGCTCCGGCAGCGTCCGCATGGCCCGGCCAACTGGTCCGTGGATAAGCGCATAAGGGAGGCACGCGAGACCAACGGGGCTCGCGTGCCTCCCTTATGTCCGTTTTGAAGGAGAGGTTGCATGTCTGGCGTGTGGCGTACGACACAAAACCTCGGTTCTGTTTGTCGATCGAAACGCACCCCGATTAGCGTCAGTCCGGCTGACCGTCAGATGTGAGTCGCATCCGCGGCACCGGTCAGTCATCGCCGAGTCCCCAATGGCGCGAGCCAGGGGAGCCGGGGACCCACAGTCCCTGGGGTGAATCGGGTCCCTTCCCGGAGGGAGCCGTAGGAGACCTTCCTGCTCCGAACCCGTCAGCTAACCCGGTAGGCGAGAAGGAAGGAAAGGAATGGCCACACCCATGGCGTTCATAGGTGCCACTGGCAAGCATCGTCGTCCGAGCCGCGCCGTCCGTGTGAGCGCGAACGTGGCGGGCATCGCCACGCTCACCGCCACCGGTGTGGTCGCCGGCTTCGCCGCTCCGGCGATCGCCGCCACCGACGACGCCCCGCGCGTCCAGGACACCGGCCTCACCCAGGCCGTCGTCATGGGTGACGAGACGGCCGACCGGATCGACGCCCAGGCCGACACCCAGCAGAGCGCCGCCTACGAGGCCGAGGCGCGGCTGAAGGCGGAGGCCGACGCGAAGCAGAAGGCCGCGGACGCCAAGCAGCGCGCGGACGAGGCCAAGCGCAAGGCCGAGGCCGAGCGCGCCGAGAAGGAGCGCGCCGCCCGCGACGAGGAGCGCAAGCGCCTCAACGCCTACGTCTCCCCGATCGACGGCAGTTACGTCTCCACCTCCTACAAGGCCTCCAGCGGCCTGTGGTCCTCCGGCAGCCACACCGGCGTCGACTTCCACGCCGCCGAGGGTTCCACGGTGCAGTCCGTGGGCGCCGGCACGGTCGTCGAGGCCGGCTGGGGCGGTGCGTACGGCAACAACGTCGTCATCAAGCACAACGACGGCACCTACACGCAGTACGGCCACCTCTCCTCGATCAGCGTCAGCGCCGGCCAGGCGGTCACCGCGGGGCAGCAGATCGGCATCTCCGGCTCCACGGGCAACGTCACCGGCCCGCACCTGCACTTCGAGGCCCGTACGGGTGCCGACTACGGCTCCGACATCGACCCCGTCGCCTACCTGCGCGCGCACGGCGTCAGCGTCTGATCGACGCGTCCGGGGCCAAAGCCCCCGCACTCATCGCCAACGCGAAGGCCCCGGCTCCTGCCGGGGCCTTCGCGTTGGGCCCCAACGTGCGTCGACCGGGCGTATCCACCGGCCCGTTGGCCAAAAAATAGCCATGGATTCCCGGCTCCCATCGGAAATCCATGGCTATTGCCATAGAGTCGCCGAACAGTCGTCAATCGGCCGCGTTTCGCGGGGATTAAGGCGGAGGTTCACTGATGCGGGGCCCTACGTGACCGGCAATGGCGAAGCAGCGCGAGAAGGCAGCCGCATTTCCGCGCACGCCGTGTGCGCGGCGATCCGCGACGACATCGTCTCCGGGGTCCACCCGCCCGGCAGCCGGCTCATCGAGGAGTTACTGGCCCGCCGTTACGGCGTCTCCCGGGTGCCGGTGCGCGAGGCCCTGCGCACCCTCGCCTCCGAGGGGTTCGTGACCACCCGCCGGCACGCCGGGGCCTGTGTCGCCGAGCCCAGTGAGCGGGAGGCCGCCGATCTCCTCGACGTCCGCGCCCTGCTGGAGCCGCTCGGCGCCGCACGTGCCGCCCAGCGCCGCACGGAGGCCCATCTGAAGGTGCTGCGCGGACTGGTCAGGCTGGGGCAGGAGCGCGCCCGGGGCGGTCGTACGGCGGAACTGCGCCCTCTGGGCGACTGGTTCGACGAGACCCTCGCCCAGGCCTCCGGCAGCCCCAGCCTCGCCGCCCTGCTCACTCAGCTACGACTCAAGATCGCCTGGGTCTACGCACCGGAGACCCCGCTGCGGCCCGTCGAGGTCTGGGAGGTCCACGGGGCCCTCGTCGACGCCGTCGCCCGGGGCGACGCGGAGCGGGCCCGGGCGCTGGCCGAGGCGCGGGCCGGCCGGCCGCCGGGTGAATACCGGCTGCGGCGGCCGGTGAGCGTGGGGCGGGCCGGGAGAGTGAGAAATCCGAAACAATCCGTAAACACGGTGAGCGCCCGCTCTTAACAAGAATCCGCTATTCAAAGCGCCGTCGAGAGCGAGCGGCGGGTATTTCCGGGTGCGGCCTCGGATCCCGTGCGCCCGCGCAAAACAAACGGGTCCGCACCGGCAAAAGAGCGGGGCCGCGACGGCCTCGATCGGCCGCCGCGGCCCCGCCGGGCGCGATGCGCGGTGAATCAGACGGTCTCCGGGAGCTCCTCGAGCCCCTCGGCGACCAGCTTGGCCAGACGGTCGAGCGCGGCCTCGGCGCCTTCCGCCTCGGTGGCGAGGACGATCTCCTCGCCGCCCTGGGCGCCCAGGCCCAGCACGGCCAGCATCGACGCGGCGTTGACGGGGCTGCCGTCGGCCTTGGCGATCGTCACGGGGACGCCGGCGGCCGTCGCGGCACGGACGAAGATCGACGCGGGGCGGGCGTGCAGGCCCTCGGCCCAGCCGACGTTGACGCGGCGCTCAACCATGGTGTTGCCCTTCAAGTCGCTATTGGTTGTCTAGACCAGTGTCTCACGGGGGTGGCGGTGCTCCGGTGTGGTGCTCCCCACGACACCGCGGGCGACACCTCTCTCGCATCCCGGACGACACCCGGCCGCCTCCCGGGTGACAACAGCCCCACCCCGCCCTCGCCACAGGGGGGTGAGCCGGGACCGCTGTCGGTGCCCGGTCGTACGCTGACCCCATGCAGACGCCGTCCGAGCACGCGTACCCGACCCACTGGGAAGCCGACGTCGTGCTGCGCGACGGCGGCACCGCCCAGGTCCGCCCCATCACCTCCGACGACGCGGGCCGCCTGGTCAGCTTCTACGAACAGGTGTCGGACGAGTCGAAGTACTACCGCTTCTTCGCCCCCTACCCCCGGCTCTCCGACCGGGACGTGCACCGATTCACCCACCACGACTACGTCGACCGGGTGGGCCTGGCCGCCACCGTCGGGGGCGAGTTCATCGCCACCGTCCGCTACGACCGCATCGACGCCCGGGGCATGCCCGCCACCGCCCCCGCCGACGAGGCCGAGGTCGCCTTCCTCGTCCAGGACGCCCACCAGGGCCGCGGTGTCGCCTCCGCCCTGCTCGAACACATCGCGGCCGTCGCGCGCGAGCGCTCCATCCGGCGCTTCGCCGCCGAGGTGCTGCCCGCCAACACCAAGATGATCAAGGTGTTCACGGACGCGGGCTACACCCAGAAGCGCAGCTTCGAGGACGGCGTCGTCCGGCTCGAGCTGGACCTCGAGCCCACCGACCGGTCCCTCGCCGTCCAGCGGGCCCGTGAGCAGCGCGCCGAGGCCCGCTCCGTCCAGCGCCTCCTCGCCCCCGGCTCCGTCGCCGTCATCGGCACGGGCCGCCAGGCGGGCGGCATGGGCCGCACCGTCCTGCGCAATGTGCTGGCGGGCGGCTTCACGGGCCGCGCGCACGCGGTCAACCGGGCCTTCCCCGAAGGGCTTTCCGTCCTCGAACCCGAGGGCGTCCCCGCCCACCGCTCGGTCCTCGACATCACCGACCCCGTCGACCTCGCCGTCGTCGCCGTGCCCGCCGCCGCGGTGCCGTCCGTCGTCGCCGAGTGCGGCGAGCACGGCGTGCAGGGCCTCGTCGTCCTCTCCGCCGGATACGCCGAGAGCGGCCCCGACGGCCGCGCCCGCCAGCGCGAGCTGGTCCGCCAGGCCCGCTCGTACGGCATGCGCATCATCGGCCCCAACGCCTTCGGCCTCATCAACACCGCCGAGGGCGTCCGGCTCAACGCCTCCCTGTCGCCCGAGCTGCCCGCTGCCGGGCGGCTCGGGCTGTTCAGCCAGTCCGGCGCGATCGGCATCGCCCTGCTCTCCGGGCTGCACCGGCGCGCCGCCGGGCTGGTCGGCGTCTCCACCTTCGTCTCCGCGGGAAACCGCGCCGACGTCTCCGGCAACGACTTCCTCCAGTACTGGCACGACGACCCGGACACCGACGTCGCCCTCATGTACCTGGAATCGATCGGCAACCCCCGGAAGTTCACCCGCCTCGCCAAGCGCACCGCGGCCCGTAAGCCGGTCGTCGTCGTCAAGGGCGCCCGCCACGGCGGCGCGGCCCCCACCGGGCACGCCGTCCCCACCACCCGCATCCCCGACGCCACCGTCTCCGACCTGCTGCGGCAGGCGGGCGTCATACGCGTCGACACGGTCACCGAGCTCGCCGACGCCGGGCTGCTCCTCGCCTCCCAGCCGCTGCCCGCGGGCCCCCGCGTGGCCATCCTCGGCAATTCCGAGTCGCTGGCCCTCCTCACCTACGACGCCTGCCTCACGGAAGGCCTGCGCCCGCTGCCCCCGCGCGACCTCACCACGGCCGCGGGCCCCGCCGACTTCCGCGCGGCCCTCGCCGAGGCCCTGGCGGACGGCGGGAGCGACGCGGTGGTGGTCACCGCGATCCCCTGGGTGGGCGACACCTCCGCCGCCGATCTCGCCACCGCCCTGCGGGAAGCCGTCGCGCAGTCCCCGGCCGCCAAGCCCGTCACCGTCGTCCACCTGGAGATCGAGGGCCTCGCCGAGGCGCTGGCGGCCGCCCCCGCCGTGCTCCCCGGGGAGCCGGAGCGGACGCCCGGCCCCGCCGACAGCGCGCCCGCCGTGCGCATACCCGCCTACCCCGCGGCCGAGCGCGCCGTCCGGGCACTGGCCGAGGCCGCGCGGTACGCCCGATGGCGGCGGCAGCTCGCGGAGCCCGGCCGGGTGCCCGAGTACGACGACATCGACGAGGCCGGCGCGGCCGCCGACATCGACGTGCTGCTGACCGCCCACGGCGCGGCCTCCTCGCCGCCCGGCGGTGCCCGGGCCGTCACCCTGTCCGCCGCCGACACCCAGCGGCTGCTCGCCCGGTACGGGATCGCCGTGCTGCCCGCCCTGCCCGCGCCCGACCCCGACAGCGCCGTCCGCGCGGCACACCGGCTCGGGTTCCCCGTGGCGCTCAAGCCCACCGCCCCGCACCTGCGCCACCGCGCCGACCTCGGCGGCGTCCGGCTCGATCTGGGCGGCGAAGGGGAACTGCGCAGGGCCTACGCGGAGTTGACCGAGCTGCTCGGCAAGCCCGAGGAGACCCGGCTGGTGGTGCAGTCGATGGCCCCCCGCGGCGTCGACACGGTCGTACGGGCCGCGATCGACCCGGCGGCCGGCGCGGTGCTCTCCTTCGGGCTGGCGGGGGCGCCGTCCCTGCTGCTCGGCGACACGGCCCACCGCCTCGTCCCGGCGACCGACCGGGACGTCGCCGAGCTGATCCGCTCGATCCGTACCGCGCCGCTGCTCTTCGGCTGGCGCGGCTCCGCCCCCGTGGACACCGGAGCCCTCGAGGAGCTGCTGCTGCGCGTCTCGCGCCTGGTGGACGACCACCCCGAGGTCGTGGGCGCCGACCTGGAGCCCGTGATCGTCGCCCCGCACGGCGTCCATGTGCTCGGGGCGTCCCTGCGCCTCGCCCCGCCCCCGGCCCGCACCGACCTCGGCCCGCGCAGCCTGCCCGCGTATTGAGGCGGTGCGGGTGTGCACCCGCACCGCGCGGCGGTGCCGGACGGCAGGACGGCCCACAGCCGTGGACCTCGGGCCAAGGGGCCGCTGAGGCCAAGCGCCAAGGCGACCCCGTACGCCCCGTAGGATGGGCGTATGGCGAAGACCGGTACGACGACCCAGGGGCTGCGCGCGGCGATCGAGCGCAGCGGCTACTACCCGGCCCTCGTGGCCGAGGCGGTGGAGGCCGCCGTGGGCGGGGAGCCGATCGCCTCGTACCTGGTCCACCAGGAGACGACCTTCGATTCGAACGAGGTCCGCCGCCATGTCACGGTCCTCGTCCTGACCGGCACGCGCTTCATCGTCAGCCACACCGACGAGCAGGCCGCCGACGCCACGTCGCCCTCCCCGTACGCCACCACCTCGACCGAGTCCGTGAAGATCGGCCGGATCTCCTCGGTGGTGCTCAGCCGCGTCGTCGCCAACCCCGAGTCGTACACCCCCGGCACCCTGCCGCGCGAGGTCGTCCTCACCATCGGCTGGGGCGCGGTCTCCCGGATCGACCTGGAGCCCGCCGCCTGCGGCGACCCCAACTGCGACGCCGACCACGGCTACACCGGCTCGTCGACCGCCGACGACCTGAGCCTGCGCGTCAGCGAGGCGGGCGACGGTCCGGACACCGTCCGCCAGACCCTGGCCTTCGCCCAGGCGCTCTCCGAGGCGACCGCGGCCACCGCCCGCTGATGACACACCTGACGACGGCGGGCTCCGCCTGGCACGAGCCCGCCCCGCTCGACCCCCGCTCCGCCCCGCTCCCGCGCTACGGCACCGGCTCGCTCGCCGATCTGCTGCCCACCATCGCGTCCGGCATGGGCGTCCCCGGTCTTCCCGCCGGCATGGACCTGGCGTCCGCCGACCGGGTCTGTGTCTTCCTCATCGACGGTCTGGGCTGGGAGCTGCTGCGCGCCCACCCGGCGGAAGCGCCCTTCCTGCACTCCTTGCTCGGTACGTCCATGAACGGCACCGGCGAGCCCATGACCGCGGGCTTCCCGTCGACCACCGCCACCTCACTGGCCTCGGTGGGCACCGGGCTGCCGCCCGGGGCCCACGGCCTGCCGGGCTACACCGTCGCCGACCCCGCCACCGGGCAGCTGATGAACCAGCTCCGCTGGCGGCCGTGGACCGACCCGCACGTCTGGCAGCCGTACCCGACCGTCTTCCAACTCGCGGACGCCGCGGGGGTGCACACCTGCCAGGTCTCCGCGCCCGACTTCCAGCACACCCCGCTGACGAAGATCGCACTGAGCGGCGGCACCTTCCACGGCCGGCTCTCCGGCGAGGACCGGATGGACCTCGCGGCCGACCGGCTCGCCGCCGCCGACCGCTCGCTCGTCTACACCTACTACAGCGAGGTCGACGGCAAGGGCCACCGCTTCGGCGTCGACTCCGACGAGTGGCGCGGCCAGTTGATGTACGTGGACCGGCTCGCCCAGCGGCTCGCGGAGCAGCTGCCGCCCCGCTCGGCGCTGTACGTCACCGCCGACCACGGCATGATCGACATCCCCTTCGACCCGGAGTCGCGCATCGACTTCGACGAGGACTGGGAGCTGCGCGCCGGGGTCGCCCTGCTCGGCGGCGAGGCCCGGGCCCGCCATGTGTACGCCGTGCCCGGCGCTGCCAACGATGTGCTCGCCGTGTGGCGTGAGGTGCTCGGCGAGCAGATGTGGGTGGCGGGTCGTGACGAGGCCATCGAGGCCGGCTGGTTCGGACCGCCCGGTGAGGGCGTCGACGACCGGGTGTACGCCCGGATCGGCGATGTCGTCGCCGCGGCCCGCGACGACATCGCGATCGTCGCGTCCGAGACCGAGCCGAACGAATCCGCGATGGTCGGTCTGCACGGTTCCATGACGCCCGTCGAGCAGCTCGTGCCGCTCCTCGAAGTACGTACCTGAGCCGTACGCACGCGCGCCGTACGCCCCCGAGCCCCGACCCGCCGCACCGCCCCGCCCGCCGACGACCGAGACAAATGAAAGGCATTGGCTTTCCCATGCCCGAGCTGGTGTTCTTCTCCGGAACCATGGACTGCGGAAAGAGCACCCTCGCTCTGCAGATCGAGCACAACCGCTCGACCCGCGGGCTCCAAGGGATGATCTACACGAAGAACGACCGCGCGGGTGAGGGAAAGCTCTCCTCCCGGCTCGGTCTGGTCACCGACTCCGTCGAGGCGGGCGAGGGCTTCGACTTCTACGCGCACATCGTCGGTCACATCTCCGCCGGCGGCCGCGCGGACTACGTCATCGCCGACGAGGCGCAGTTCCTCGCCCCGGAGCAGGTCGACCAGCTGGCCCGCATCGTCGACGACCTCGAACTCGACGTCTTCGCCTTCGGTATCACCACCGACTTCCGCACCCGGCTCTTCCCCGGCTCCCAGCGCCTGGTCGAACTCGCCGACCGGATAGAGGTCCTCCAGGTCGAGGCGCTCTGCTGGTGCGGCGCGCGTGCCACCCACAACGCCCGTACGGTCGGCGGACAGATGGTCGTCGAAGGCGCGCAGGTCGTCGTGGGCGACGTCAACCAGCCGGAGACCGTGGTGGGTTACGAGGTGCTGTGCCGCCGTCACCACCGCCGTCGGCTGACGGCCGCCGCGGCCCGCGCCGCGGCCCTGTCGCCCGACGTCCTGCCGCTGGACCCCGTGGACGAGAGCGCTAACGCGTCGTCCGTAGGAGTGTGAGGACGGCCCCCTCCGGGTCCGCGACCGTGGCCACCCGGCCGGTCCGCCCCTCCTGAGGCGGCAGCAGCACCCGGCCGCCGAGCTCGTCCGCCCGCCGGGCGGCGGCATCGGTGTCCGCCACCTCGAAGTACGTCATCCAGTGCGGGCCCCGGCGGCGCGGCAGGGCGGCCCCCACGCCGTGGATCGCGGCGACCGGACGGCCGTCCACGAGCAGGGTGAGGTAGTCGGTGTCCAACGGGTCGGCCGACACCGTCTCGTAGCCGAAGAGGGCCTGGTAGAACTTCACGACGGCGGCGGTCTCATAGGTGATCAGCTCATGCCAGACCGGCGTGCCCGGCACGCCCACCAGCGCGGGGCCCACCAGCTCCTGGCCCTGCCAGACGCCGAAGGGCGCGCCCGCCGGGTCGGAGGCGAGCACCAGCCGCCCCGCGTCCTCCGCGGTCAGCGGGCCCACGCCCACCGTGCCGCCGGAACAGCGGATCCACTCCGCGCTCGCGTCCGCGTCGTCGCTGGCGAGATAGGTCGTCCAGGTGGTCGACAGCCGGCGGTCGGGCAGCAGTTCGCCGATCCCGGCCACATCGCGGCCGTCGATCGTCGCACGGACGTACGGGCCCAGTTGGCGTGGTCCGGGGCTGTAGTAGCTCCAGCCGAACAGACCACTGTAGAAGTCCTGGATAGCCTCCAGATCGTGCACCAGGAGGCTTGTCCAGCATGGGGTGCCTGGGGTGTGCCGAGCCTCCCCCTTGCTCTGCTGGGGGGACCCCCATACCTCGGTCATCGTCACTCTCTCCTCGGACCATCGTGGTGGCCGCGCGCCCGCGCCGGTCGGTGGCGCTCTGGATGGGACGGGGCCCGACCAGATGCTTGCACCACCTGTGGTGACGTACCCCCCGGCCGCGCCGGATTCCCCGGGTTCCCGCAGGAGAATGCCCGATTTCGAGCCGCGCATCCGTTTCGGCGTCAGGGGCGTCCAGTATCGATCAGCTTCGCGCGGTCTGGCCAGAGGGCCATTCGGCGCAATGCCGACTACGCCAGAATGGCGGCCATGGACGCCATCATCACCGCAGACCAACTCGTGAGCGCAGCGGCCGGAGAACGGCCGCCGACCCTTTTGGACATCCGCTGGCAGCACGGCCGGCCTTCCGGCCGCCCGGAGTACGAGGCCGGGCATCTGCCCGGCGCCGTCTATGTGGACCTGGACGCCGAGCTCGCCGGGGCACCGGGGGAGCGGGGCCGGCACCCGCTGCCGGACATCGACGCGTTCGGGGCGGCGATGCGGCGGGCCGGGGTGAGCCGGGACCGTGAGGTCGTCGTCTACGACGGCGGGTTGGGCTGGGCGGCGGCTCGCGCCTGGTGGCTGCTGCGCTGGACGGGACACCCGGCCGTACGGGTGCTCGACGGCGGGCTCGCCGCCTGGACGAGCCGGGGCGGTTCGCTGACGAAGGAGATCCCGGCGGCGACGGAGGGCGACTTCGTCCCCGAGCCCGGTGCGCGCCCGATCCTCCTCGACGCGGACGGCGCGGCGGCGCTGGCCGGGCGGGGCCTGCTGCTGGACGCCCGGGCGGGGGAGCGCTACCGGGGCGAGGTCGAGCCGATCGACCGGGTCGCCGGCCACATCCCCGGCGCGGTGTCCGCCCCGACGAGCGAGAACGCTGCCGAGGACGGCCGCTTCCACCCCGCCGCGGTGCTCAGCCGGCGGTTCGCGGCGCTGGGCGCCACGCCGGGCACGGAGGTGGGCGTCTACTGCGGCTCGGGTGTGTCGGCGGCGCAGCAGGTGCTGGCCCTGGCAGTCGCCGGGATCCCGGCGGCGCTGTACGTCGGCTCCTGGAGCGAGTGGACGGCGGACGGCAGCCGCCCGGTGGCGACGGGCCCTCAGCCGGGCTGACCGCCTCCCGGGCCGTTGGCTGAAAATAGGCCTGGGCGATCGCGAAAGTGGATCGCGGAATCCGTCGGGAAACGAACCGATCGGACGGCGGCCATGTGGGTGAGCGAGCGCGTGAGCCGCCGTCATCTCCCCCGCTTCGGTGGGGGAGATGACGGCGGCTCACCGCAGTGGGCTCACTCCTGTTTCTTGCGGCGGGTGCCGAAGACGATCTCGTCCCAGCTGGGTACCGCCGCCCGGCGGCCCGGCCGGACGCCGTCCGCCTCCGCCTGACGGTCCGTGGTGCCGGTCAGCCGGTCCCGGTGGCCGGCCACCGACCGGGGCATCAGCACGTCCGCGTACGCGGCGCCGGCGCTCGCCGCCGGTGCGGGCGGCTCGGCGGCCTCCGCCTCGTCGGGCGGTCCCTCGGCCGGGACCGCGGGAGCCACCGACGGTGCCTCGGGCACCACCATGTCGCCACGGAAGCTGGGCACCGCTTCGAGCAGGCTCGTCAGGGTGTCCCGCTCCTTGACCGTCTCCTCGGCCGGGGACTCGGCGTCCGCGTCCGACGGCGGCGGGGACTGCTGGCGGTCCAGCGACCGGTCCAGCGGTCGGTCGCGGGGCAGCCGGGCGATGCGCGGGACGAACGGGAAGCTCGGCTCGGGCGTGTCATCGGTCTCGCCGATGAGGGCCCGTGCCTCGTCGTCCATCGCCTGGACGATCCGTCGGGGCGGGTCGTACGTCCAGCTCGCGGCGCGCGGCTCACCGGCCACGCGATAGACGAGGAGGACTTCCCAGGTGCCGTCGTCGCGGCGCCACGAGTCCCACTGCGCGGTGTCCTTCTCGGCCCCGCGCAGGGACATCCGCTCCGCCACGGCCTCACCGAGCTGCGGGCCGGTGTTCTCGCCGGGGCGGCGGACGGGTGTCTTGCGGGCCCGCTCGGCCATGAACGCGCGCTCGGCCAGCACAGGGCCCTCGAAGCGCCGGACTCGCTCGACCGGGATGCCGGCGAGCTGCGCGACCTCCTCGGCGGAGGCGCCCGCACGTATACGGGCCTGGATGTCTCGGGGGCGGAGATGGCTCTCCACCTCGATCTCGATCTGTCCCAGACGGGCACGGTCGTTGCGCACCGCGGCGCGCAGGCGCTCGTCGATGGGAAGCGTGTACTCCGTGCTGTCCGCAGCCTTGAGCACCAGCCGTGTGCCGTCGTTGGAGACGGCCACGACACGCAGTTCGGGCATGGGGACCTCCCGGGTGGTGCCTGCCGACGTCACGTGCGTCGCTGCTTCCGCTAGTCGAGTGTGGCCTGCCCGGGTGCAGCCTGCCACAACATTGCCGAGTTGACGGGGCGAGTGCCGCCTGGGCCCCTCCCGTTGGGCCCGGGCAGCCGGACGGGATAAATCGGGGCCAGGGCTCGCCACAGTACTCCATTCGGGCCACTGGAGGTGGATCGGCGCGCCATCGAAGTTCACCCCCGGCAAGGGAGTTGAGTGCGCCCCTTCGTGTGTACGGCTGTCCCATAGGTGGTGAGGTTCACACAATCGCCCGAATCGGAACTGTTCGTTACGCTCGGAAGTCTGTCCTGTCTGTCAGAAGGAATGAAAGGGCTACACAGAGGCTGGAGATGGACGACAAAGGCGAAAGCGAGGCAAAACCGAAGAACAAGCGTCTGGAGCTGAGCGTCGCGCAGGTAGCCGGCAGCGCCCTCGCGGCGTGCGTCGCCGCGCTGCTCGCGGGCAAGCTCGGTGTATACGGGACGATTATCGGTGCCGGTGTCGTCAGCGTGGTCGCCACCACCGGTGGCACGATCTTCCAGCACTTGTTCAAGCGAACCGGCGAGAAAATCACCGAGGCGACGGTCCAGGCGGCGAAGCCGAGGCTGCGCCAGGTCCCCCTGCGGCACGCGGACCGGGCCATCAGGAACGCGACCGACCGAGCGGACGGCGAAGGGCGAAACGGCAGGTCCGAGGGCGACGCGGACGCGACGACCGTCATGCCGGCGGCCGGCGGGGGCCGGCCCGGGATGCCGGATCCGGACCGTACGCGGCTGCTCCGGCAGGTCGAGGCGACCCAGATGCTGCCGGAGGTCGACGCGACGCAGGCGCTGTACCAAGCGGGCCCCACGGCGGAAGCCGGGGCGTACGCGGGGGCGCACTCCGGCGCGGGCTCCGAACCGCACAACGATCAGCATGGCGACACGCGCGACGGCCCGTACGGCGGCTCGTCCAAGGGCGCTTTCAACGACGCGTTCAGTGACGGCACGACCCACGGCACCCGGCTGCGCGGCTGGAAGCGTCCGCTGCTGGCCGCCGGCGCCGTCTTCGTCCTGGCCATGGGCACGGTGACGGCCGTCGAGCTGATCCAGGGCTCCAGTGCGGACGGAGGCGGCGGGACCACGGTCGGCCAGATCTTCCAGCCGCAGAAGTCGGAGAAGAAGCACGACCAGGGGCCCTCGCACACGCCCGGCCCCGGCCACTCGCAGGGCGGCGGCCAGGAGAGCGGAACCGACGGATCGTCCCCCTCCCCCGACCCCTCCCGGCAGGGCGGCGGTACGGACCACTCGTCGCCGGACCCGCGGACCTCGCCGTCCTCCGGCGGCTCCACGCCGACACCGAAGCCGACGCCGCCGAACGAGCCCAGCGGGACGCCGGACAGCGGCAAGGGCGACGACGGCAAGGGCGACACCACCAACGGTGGCGCGGGCACCGGCGGCGGTCAGCCGTCGCAGTCGCCGCAGCCGCCCCAGGGGCAGCAGAACGCCGCGGCCGGCGCTGGCTCAGGGTCCTAGGACCCGGCGCAGGTAGTCGTTGCCGAAGACGCGCTGCGGGTCCAGCCGGTCCCGCAGCGCGCCGAACTCCGCGAACCGCGGATAGGCACCGGCCAGATACGCGGCGTCACGGCTGTGCAGCTTCCCCCAGTGCGGCCGTCCGCCGTGGGCCGTCATGATCTGCTCGGCGGCGGTGAAGTAGGCCCGGTACGGGGTGCCCCGGTACATGTGGACGGCCAGATAGGCGGTGTCCCGCCCGTAGGCGGTGGACAGCGGTACGTCGTCGGCCGGGGCGGTCCGCACCTCCACCGGGAAGCCGATCCGCAGCCCCGTGCGCTCGATCATCGCCCGTAATTCGCGCAGCGCCGCCACGGCGGCCTCGCGCGGCAGCGCGTACTCCATCTCCAGGAAGCGGACCCGGCGCGGGCTGGTGAAGACCTTGTAGGCGACATCGGTGTACGTACGGGCGGAGAGGGCCCGGCCGGCGACCTTGGCGATGCCGGGGACGGCGGCGGGGACGGCCCGGCCCACCGTGCACACGGCCTGGAAGAGCCCGTTGGCCAGCAGCTCGTCCTCGACCCAGCCGGCGACGCGACCGGGCGGCGCCGCGGGTCCCGCACTGCGGTTGTTGCGCTTGGTGGTGCAGCTGTCGGTGTGCGGGAACCAATAGAACTCGAAGTGCTCGTTCTCGGCGACCAGCTGATCGAACTCGGCCGTCACCCGGTCGAAGGGCATGGGTTCCTCACGCGCCCTGAGCAGGAATTCCGGCTCCACCGCGAAGGTGATCGCGGTGATCACACCCAGGGCGCCGAGCCCCAGCCGGGCCGCGGCGAAGACGTCCGGGTTCTCGCTCGCGGAGCAGGTGAGCCGCGAGCCGTCGGCCGTCACCAGCTCCAGGCCGGTGATCTGGGCGGCCAGCGAGGCCGAGTCGCGGCCGGTGCCGTGGGTGCCGGTGCTGACCGCCCCGGAGACCGTCTGTTCCATGATGTCGCCCATGTTGGCCAGCGACAGGCCGTGAGCGGACAGTGTCTCGTTCAGCCGCCTGAGGGGCGTGCCCGCGGCGACCGTCACGGTCCCCGCCGCGCGGTCGACGGCGTGGACGCCGGTGAGCCGCTCGGGGCGGATCAGCAACCCGTCCGTGGCCGCGGCGGCGGTGAAGGAGTGACCGGTGCCGACCGCCTTCACCCGCAGGCCTTCGGCGGCCGCCCTGGCGACCAGGGCGGCCAGCTCCTCGGCCGAGGCCGGGGCCGCGGTCCGTTCCGGCCGGACGGTGACGTTCCCCGCCCAGTTACGCCACGCGCTGCTGCTCGTTCCCGTCGTCCGCTCCGTCATCCGCGACAGCCCCTCCCCTTGCCTGCGGCATGGGTGCCCCCACCCGCTGCGGCGCCGGCCGGAGCCGGCGGTACCCGAGGAACGCGACCGCCGCCGCGAGCACCCCCGACACGCCGGCCACCGTGTACCCCGCCCCGGCGCCCGCGGCGTCGACCACCCAGCCGGCGGCCGACGACCCGAGCGCCACTCCGACCGCGAGCCCGGTGCTCGTCCAGGTCATGCCCTCGGTCAGCTTCGCGCGCGGTACATGCTGTTCGACGAGGGCCATCGTGGTGACCATCGTCGGTGCGATGGACAGGCCCGCGACAAAGAGCGCCACGGCCAAGAACGGCAGGTTCCCGACCAGTTGGAGGGGGATCATACTCACGGCCATCGCACACACGCCCAGCAGCCAGCGGCGGGCCGGGTCGCCCTTCAGATGCAGCAGGCCGAAGACCGCGCCCGCCAGGCAGGAGCCCAGCGCGTACACCGCGAGCACCAGGCTCGCCGCGGCCTTGTGGCCCTCCTCCTCGGCGAACGCCACCGTCACCACGTCCACCGCGCCGAAGATGGCGCCCGTGGCGACGAAGGTCGCCACCAGCACCTGCAGCCCCCGCGAGCGCAGCGCGGAGCCGTCGCCGTGGTGGTCGCGGGGGTGCGGCTCGGGTTCGGTGGCGCGCAGCGAGGTCAGCCAGAAGACCCCGACGGCCAGGAAGCAGCCGGCCAGCAGCGGGCCCGCCTCCGGGAACCACGCCGTGGACAGACCGATCGACAGGATCGGCCCGAAGACGAAGCACGCCTCGTCGACGACGGACTCGAAGGAGTAGGCGGTGTGCAGCTCCCGCGGCGAGCCCCGGTAGATCGCGGCCCATCGGGCCCGCACCATCGAGCCCACGCTCGGCACGCAGCCGCCACAGGCCGAGAAGAGGAACAGCGTCCAGTCCGGCCACTCCTGCTGCGCGCTGATCAGCAGCCCCGCGACCGCGGCGAGCGCCACCAGCGTCGCCGGGCGCAGCACCCGGCGCTGCCCGTGCCGGTCGACGAGGCGGGATATCTGCGGGCCGAGCACGGCGGCCGACAGCGCGAGCGTCGCCGAGAGCGCGCCCGCCAGCCCGTACCGGCCGGTGAGCTGGGAGACCATCGTGACGATGCCGATGCCCATCATCGACAGCGGCATCCGGCCGAAGAAGCCGGCGGTGGAGAAGCCCTTGGCGCCGGGGGCGGCGAATATCGCGCGGTAGGGACTGGGCAAGGGTGACTCCGCGAGAGATGACGGCCAGGGGGCGACGGGGGAGGGGCGCGCTGGGCGTAAGGGATGTAAGTGGCCGATACAGCTTACGCCGTACAACAGTACGACGCACGGCATTTCCTGCCTGTCAGTGCCGGGTGGCAGGATCGGACGCATGTCGGATCAGAGCGCTGCTGCCCCGTGTTCCCCTTACGACGCCCTGCTGCTGCTGTCCTTCGGCGGACCCGAGGGCCCGGAGGACGTCGTGCCGTTCCTGGAGAACGTGACCCGTGGCCGGGGCATCCCCCGCGAGCGGCTCAAGGAGGTCGGGCAGCACTATTTCCTCTTCGACGGCGTCAGCCCGATCAACGCCCAGAACCGTGAGCTGCTCGACGCACTGCGCAAGGACTTCGCCGACCATGGCCTGGACCTGCCGGTCTACTGGGGCAACCGCAACTGGGCGCCGTATCTGACCGACACCCTGCGCCGGCTGACCGAGGACGGCCACCGCCGCGTCCTGACGCTGGCCACCAGCGCGTACGCCTCCTACTCCGGCTGCCGGCAGTACCGCGAGAACCTCGCGGACGCCCTCGCCGCCCTGGAGGCCGAGGGCCTGACGCCGCCGCGCGTCGACAAACTGCGTCACTACTTCAACCACCCCGGCTTCGTCCGCCCCATGGTCGACGCGACGCTGGCGGCGCTCGCCGAGCTGCCCGAGGGCGTCCGGGAGCGGGCGCATCTCGCCTTCACCACGCACTCCATCCCGACCGCCGCCGCCGACACCTCCGGTCCGGTGGCCGGGCACGGTGACGGCGGCGCGTACGTCGCCCAGCACCTCGACGTCGCCCACCTGATCGCCGAGGCGGTCCGCGAGGAGACCGGCGTCGACCACCCCTGGCAGCTCGTCTACCAGTCGCGCAGCGGCGCCCCGCACATCCCCTGGCTCGAGCCCGACATCTGCGACCACCTGGAGAGCGCGCACGGCGCCGGTGTCCCCGGCGTCGTCATGATCCCGATCGGCTTCGTCTCGGACCACATGGAGGTCAAGTACGACCTCGACACCGAGGCCACCGCCAAGGCCGCCGACCTCGGGCTGCCGGTCGCCCGCGCCGCCACCGTGGGCGCCGACCCGCGCTTCGCCGCCGCCGTCCGTGACCTGGTGCTGGAGCGCGCGGCCACCGAGCGCGGCCGCTCGCCCGAGCGCTGCGCGCTGGGCGCCCTCGGCCCGAGCCACGACCTGTGCCCCATCGGCTGCTGCCCGGCCCGCGCCCCGCGCCCCGCCGCGGCGGGTGCCGACAGTCCCTGACCGCAATCAGCAGTCCCGTTCCGCGCAGGTCCCGCACACAGCGGAAAGACGCACCGAGGAGCACCGTGAACGACGTGTCCGACGCCCCCCTGAAGGCCGAACTCCTGGCCGTGGCCCTGGAGGCCGCGGAGTGCGCCGCCGCGCTGCTGCGCGACGGCCGCCCGGCCGATCTCGGGGTGGCCGCGACCAAGACCAGCTCCATCGACGTCGTCACCGAGATGGACATCGCCTCCGAGAAGCTGATCACCGGCTTCCTCGCGGACCGGCGCCCGTACGACGGGGTGCTGGGCGAGGAGGGGGCCAGCAGCGAGGGCACCAGTGGGGTGCGCTGGGTCATCGACCCGCTCGACGGCACGGTCAACTATCTGTACGGCCTGCCGTCGTGGGCCGTCTCCATCGCCGCCGAGATCGACGGCGAGGCGGCCGTCGGCGTCGTCGCCGCCCCGATGCGCGGCGAGACGTACCGGGCGGTGCTCGGCGAGGGAGCCTTCGCCGGCGACCGCCGCCTGCGGGTGCGTCCCGCGCCGGCCCCCGACCAGGCACTGATCGGCACCGGCTTCGGCTATCTCACGGCCCGCCGGGCCGCCCAGGCGGAGGTGCTGCGGTCCCTTCTGCCGGAGGTCCGCGACATCCGGCGCGGGGGATCGGCGGCGATCGACCTGTGCGACGTGGCCTGCGGCCGGCTGGACGGGTACTACGAGCGCGGGCTCAACCCCTGGGACTACGCGGCGGGGGCCCTCATCGCCCGCGAGGCGGGCGCGCTGACGGGCGGCCGCCCCGGCGACCCGGTCTCCACGGAACTGACCGTGGCGGCCCCCCAGGGCCTCTTCGAGCCGCTCCAGGCCCGCCTGGAGGCGCTGGGCGCCTGGCACGACTAGCCCTCCGGGCGGGAAGCCGGACACGGCCCGGACCGTCGGCTGTCCGCCGGTCCACTCCGGGCGCGGCCGGAGACACGGAGCGGAACGCGCGACGGATACGACGAACGCCCCGCCGCCATACAGGGCAGCGGGGCGCTCGGCCGTGGGGATCAGCCCGAAGGGCTCACGCGGCGGTGACCTGGACGCCGTGCTCGGCGGCCAGGCGGTGCAGGTCGTCCAGCTCGGCCTGCTCGACCTCGGCGAGGAACTCGTCGCCGGTCCGGCGGGCCTGGTCGAGGTCGGTCCGGGTGTTCTCTATGCGCTGCAGGATGCCAGCGGTGAACGCGTCCATGGTGCGGCGCCCTCTCGTCGTGGGTCGATGGCACGGGGGTGTGCCGACGGCGAAACGATCACGTGCGGTGTGCCCTGCGGGTGGCGGCCGGTCGTGACGTGGCGCCACAAAGCGTGATCGCGGGTGTGCAGACGTCTTCCCCAACGCGATCCGAGCGGAAACCTGTGACCTTCAAGGAATCCGGAATCCCCCTCGTTCCGGCCGTCCGGGCCCCCCTTACGGCCGGTTTATCGACGTTCGAGGCAGGATGGACGCACCCGTCAGGGGACTCACACCTGCCCACAGGGCCCAAGGAAAGGAACAGCGCCGTGCGCGTACTCGTCGTCGAGGACGAGCAGCTGCTCGCCGATGCCGTCGCCACCGGACTGCGCCGGGAGGCCATGGCCGTCGACGTCGTGTACGACGGAGCCGCCGCTCTGGAGCGCATCGCCGTCAACGACTACGACGTCATCGTGCTCGACCGGGACCTCCCGCTCGTCCACGGCGACGACGTCTGCCGCAAGGTCGTCGAGCTCGGCATGCCCACCCGCGTCCTGATGCTCACCGCCTCCGGCGACGTCAGCGACCGCGTGGAGGGCCTGGAGATCGGCGCGGACGACTATCTGCCCAAGCCCTTCGCCTTCAGCGAGCTGACCGCGCGCGTACGGGCGCTGGGCCGCCGCACCACCGTGGCCCTGCCGCCCGTGCTGGAGCGCGCCGGCATCAAGCTGGACCCCAACCGCCGTGAGGTCTTCCGCGAGGGCCGGGAGGTGCAGCTGGCGCCGAAGGAGTTCGCGGTGCTGGAGGTGCTCATGCGCAGCGAGGGCGCGGTCGTCTCGGCCGAGCAGCTCCTCGAGAAGGCCTGGGACGAGAACACCGACCCGTTCACCAATGTCGTCCGCGTCACGGTCATGACGCTCCGCCGCAAGCTCGGCGAGCCCGCCGTGATCGTCACCGTGCCCGGCTCCGGATACCGGATCTGACGCCCTATGCCCTCTCCTGCCACCCCCGCACCACCGGCGACCCCTCCCACGCCGCCGAAGCCCACCTGGGACCCCCGCCAGCCGGTCGTCCGGCCGTTCCCCTGGCTGCGCCCCACCATCCGGATAAGGCTCACTCTGCTCTACGGCGGGATGTTCCTGATGGCCGGTGTCCTGCTGCTGACGATCATCTATCTGCTGGCTGCCAACGCGCTGAGCACCGGCAGTGAGCCGCTGATCGAGCTGGTCAACGGCAGCCAGGTGAAGGTCACAGGCGACGCCTGCCCCGGTCTGAAGGCCCCCGGCCTCACCCCCAGCCAGGCCAACGACATCCTCAGCACCTGCATGAGCCACCAGCGCCAGGGGGCCCTGGAAGGCCTGCTGCGCCGTTCCCTGCTCGCCCTCCTCGGCCTCGCCGTCATCGCCTTCGCCTTCGGCTACGCCATGGCCGGCCGGGTCCTCTCGCCGCTCGGCAAGATGACCCGCACCGCCCGTCGCGTCGCGGGGACGGACCTCTCCCGGCGCATCGAACTGGGTGGGCCGGACGACGAGTTGAAGGAGCTCTCGGACACCTTCGACGAGATGCTGGACCGGCTGGAGCGGGCCTTCACCGCGCAGCAGCGGTTCGTGGCCAACGCCTCGCACGAGCTGCGCACCCCGCTGGCGATCAACCGGACGCTGCTGGAGGTCCATCTCTCCGACCCCGGCGCCTCGCCCGAGCTGCAGCAGCTCGGCAAGACGCTGCTCGCCACCAACGAGCGCAGCGAGCAGCTCGTGGAGGGCCTGCTGCTGCTCGCCCGCAGCGACAACGAGATCGTGGACCGCAAGCCCGTGGATCTCGCCGAGGTGGCCTCCCAGGCCCTCGACCAGGCCCGTGCCGAGGCGCAGGGCAAGGGCGTGGAGCTGCGGGGGAGCCGGGAGCCCGCGGTCGTGCAGGGCAACGGCGTGCTCCTGGAGCGGATCGCGCTGAACCTCGTGCAGAACGCCGTGCGCTACAACACCCCGGACGGCTGGGTCGAGGTCACCACGAAGTCCCTGCCGGGCCAGGCGCTGCTGGTCGTGGAGAACACCGGGCCGATCGTGCCGGCGTACGAGCTGGACAACATCTTCGAGCCGTTCCGGCGCCTCCGCACCGAGCGCACGGGCAGCGACAAGGGTGTGGGCCTCGGTCTGTCGATCGTGCGCTCGGTGGCCCGGGCGCACGGCGGGCGGATCACGGCCGAACCCAGAGAGGGAGGCGGGTTGATCATGAGGGTTGTCCTGCCGACCTGAGAACTCTGCGAGAATAGGGCGGCCGAAGGTTCGCTTTGGGCGGAATTTTCACGTTCCGGCCAACGCTGTGGGTATGTGTGATCGATCACATGCGCAAACTTCCGGCCATCTACTCTCCGTGATCGATCAGGCTGCCGGAACGCCGGAAAAATGGGGGTTTCCGGGGGTCCTGATCACGGGAAGTACAGGTGATGGCGCATCCGCATGCGTCGTCCGGACCGTGTACGGTCCCGTTCGCCATCCATCCCCATCACCTCTTCAGGTGTGCGGTTGGGTGTCGATTGAGTAACAGACCTTGATGTGAGGCAAAATCTCCGCCTCAGGTCGGGCACAAGTCCGGCCTCTCACGCGTTACGTGCGCTGGAGACACCGCAGACACCCAGAGGGGGAGAGCGACATGGCAACGGACTACGACACCCCACGCAAGACCGACGATGACGTCAACGAGGACAGCATCGAGGAACTCAAGTCCCGGCGGAACGACAAGTCCGCGTCGACGGTCGACGTCGACGAGTTCGAGTCCGCCGAGGGCATGGAGCTGCCCGGCGCGGACCTTTCCAATGAGGAACTGTCCGTCCGGGTCCTGCCCCGGCAGGCCGATGAGTTCACGTGCATGAGCTGCTTCCTCGTGCACCACCGCAGTCAGCTGGCCCGCGAGAAGGACGGCCAGCCGATCTGCCGCGACTGCGACTGAGGATCGGGTCTGCCATGGCAGGCTCGACCCCGTTTTGGAAGCGACGCTCCCGGCAGCCCGAATTGACCAACGGGCCGGCCGAGGGCGTCGCGCGGCAGGACGCGGCCGCACCGGGTGAAGCCGGTGCAGTCGGTGCAGCGGTCGACGCGAGCGTGGAGCGGGGCCGCACGGCCTCGCTCGCGGCCGCGGTCGGCCGTGGGGCCAAGAAGGGCGGCCGGGGGGCGAGGGCGGGTCTGACCGCCGTCGCCGAACGGATCATCGCGAACGCCCCGCGCATCCCGGTGCGCGACCTCGCGACCCTCCGCGAGCAGTTCCCGGGCCTCGGCCCGGAGCAGCTCGCCGACAAACTGGTGGCCGGTGCCGCGAACGGCACGTCCACCGTGGGCGCCGGCGTCGGCGCGGCGGCGATGCTGCCGGTGCCGCCCGCCATGCCCGCCGAGCTGGCGACCGAGATCGTCGGCGTCGCCGCCGTGGAGTTCAAGCTCATCGCCGAGCTCCACGAGGTCTACGGCGTCCGGGCGCCGGGCACCACGCGCCAGCGGGCGACGGCCTATCTGGCCGCCTGGGCCGAGGAGCGCGGCATCGACGTGACCTCACCTACGACCCTCAACGCCGCCCTCGGCGGCCAGCTGCGGCGCGAGCTGCGCCAGCAGGTCCTCAAGCGCACGTTCCGCAATCTGCCGAACCTCACGCCCTTCATGATCGGCGCGGCCGTCGGCGCGGCGATGAACCGCCGTGACACCAAGAAGCTCGCCCAGAAGGTACGCAAGGACCTGCGGACCAAGCAGGTGCCCTGGGACGCGCTGCCCGACGCCGGGCGGACCGGTCTGCCGCCTGCCCAGGAGCATCCCGGGGCGGGGTGACCCTCCCGGGCCGTCGAGCCGCCCTCCGCCCGCCAGCCGGGCCCCTGGGGCCCTTCCGGGGCGGTCGTGGGACCGTCCCGGCCGGCCCGGCGGGGCCCTCAGGCCCGAACGGCGGTGAGGGCGGCGGCCAGACGCTCGGGGGAGCGGGTGGAGAGATAGACGTACGGGGTGGGGTCGGCCGGGTCGACGACCTCGATCCGCACCGCGGTGCGGACGTAACCGCGCAGCAGCATGAAGGCGCGGGGGTCGGCCTTGTGCGTCCGCCAGGCGCGGGCCTCCTCCGCGTCCAGCACCTCCGGCTCCCCCAGCGCCTCGACGGGGATCCGCGCGTCGCCCGCGATCAGCGAGCCGCCGACCACCCGGATCCGCGCCGACCCGTAGGAGCTGACCGCGACGGTCGCCAGGGCGCCGCCGCCGACCAGGCCGCACAGCAGCGGCAGCTTGCCCAGCGGCAGCAGGATCAGCCCCATGGCGATCCCGACGAGAACCGCGATGAACCACCAGGAACGGGGCGCGGTCAGGCGTTCTTCGTAAGGCTGCATAAGCCCAAGCTTGGCACGGCCGGGACCGGGTGCCCCCGGCGCGGGTAAGGTCAGCCCCTGTGAGTGGAAGAACGACAGCGCTGACGCCCCCGGACGACGCCGGGCCGCCGGTGCGGCACCCCGATGCCCCCGCGCCCGGAGAGACCATCGGGTCGCACTACGAGTACTGCTTCGGCTGCGGCCCCGCGGTGCCGCACGGCCTGCACCTCGAGACGCGGGCCGGCGAGGGCGTGCGGGTCACGGCCGAGTTCCGGGTCAAGGAGGCCCACCAGGGCGCACCCGGTCTCGCGCACGGCGGAGTGCTGGCCACGGCGCTGGACGAGACGCTGGGCGCGCTGGGCTGGCTGCTGCGGGTGATCGCGGTGACCGGCCGCCTGGAGACGGACTTCGTCCGTCCCGTCCCCGTGGGCACCGTGCTGTATCTGGACGCCGAGGTGCTCGCGGTGCACGGCCGCAAGATCTACTGCACGGCCACCGGCCGGATCGGCGGCCCCGAGGGGCCCGTCGCGGTCCGCGCGGACGCGATGTTCGTCGAGGTCAAGATCGACCACTTCATCGAGAACGGCCGCCCGGCCGAGATCAAGGCCGCTCTGGCCGACCCCGACCAGGTGAAGGTCGCGCGAGCTTTCGAGGTGAACCCGTGATGCGCAGTCCCCTTGACGTGTTGATCCGCCGAGTGGACCCGGAGGTGCCGATTCCCGCGTACGGCCACCCCGGCGACGCCGGCTGTGATCTCGTCACCACCGAGGCCGCGGTGCTGGCCCCTGGCGAGCGGATGACGCTCCCCACCGGGGTTTCCATCGCACTGCCGGACGGGTACGCCGCCTTCGTGCACCCGCGTTCGGGACTCGCTGCCCGGTGCGGGGTCTCCATGGTCAATGCCCCGGGGACCATCGATGCCGGGTACCGTGGAGAGATCAAGGTGATTGTGGTCAATCTGGACCCGCGCGAGAGCGTGCGGTTCGAGCGGTTCGACCGCATCGCCCAATTGGTTGTCCAGCAGGTCGAGAAGGTCCGCTTCCACGAGGTGGCGGAGCTTCCCGGCTCGGCGCGGGCCGAAGGGGGCTTCGGGTCCACCGGTGGCCACGCTGCCGTGGGGAATGGATTCGCTTCGGTCGCCCGCGACCGGGAAGGACAGTGACGTGTTCGGTCGTCGCCGCAAGCAGAGCGAGGACGCCGTCGACCAGGTCGACGGTGTGACCTCCGAGGAGTCGGCTGAGGACTCCCTCGCCGACGAGTCCGCACAGGACACCGCGGCCGAGACCCGGGTCCGGCTGGAGCCGGAGCCGCGCCCCGACGGGCCGTGGGACATCGCGGAGGTCCGGGAGCCCGGCGAGGGCCGGGTGGACCTGGGCGGACTGTTCGTGCCCGGGGTCGAGGGCATGGAGCTGCGGGTCGAGGTCGCCGGTGACGCGATCGTCGCCGCGACCGTGGTGCTGCGCGACAGCGCCGTGCAGCTGCAGGCCTTCGCCGCCCCCAAGCGCGAGGGCATCTGGCACGAGGTACGGGACGAGATCGCGAGCGGCATCACCCAGCAGGGCGGTGTCGTGGACGAGGTCCAGGGGCCGCTCGGCTGGGAGCTGCGGGCCCAGGTGCCGGTGACGCTGCCGGACGGGACCAACGGCGTACAGCTGGTGCGCTTCGTCGGCTGTGACGGACCGCGCTGGTTCCTGCGCGGTGTGATCTCCGGCCAGGGCGCGGTGCAGCCGCAGACCGCCGGGCTGCTGGAGCAGATCTTCCTGGACACCGTCGTCGTCCGCGGCGACTCCCCGATGGCGCCCCGCGACCCCATCGTGCTGAACCTGCCGGACGACGCGCAGATGGTGGCCGAGGGCCTGCAGCAGGAGGAGCCCGAGAGTTCGCGCTTCGCGGGCGGCGTGGACCGCCTCCAGCGTGGCCCGGAAATCTCCGAGATCCGCTGAGAAAACGCTCGTCAAGCGGCTGGATCAGGTCGTTCCGCTGGGCCGCAACCCCTTTCCGGGGTTGCGGCCCAGCGTCGTTTTCGCAGGTCCACGCGACGGGCGTATGAATCTCGTCAAGGGCGCGCTAATGGCCGTAAGGGAGGCGTCAACGGACCCTTCGTGGGGCGATCGGAGAGGTTTCCTCTAGAGGTCCGTTCATATCCGAACCCTCTAGGAGCACACGATGGCCGACGTGGCCTTCGTCGTCACCACGATCGCGGTCTTCGCGCTGGTGGCTCTCGTCGCCAAGGGGGTGACGAAGCTGTGACCATCGAGAACGTCGTCGGTCTGGTCGTGGCCGTCGCCCTGCTGGGCTACCTGATCCTCGCCCTCGTTTTCCCGGAGAGGTTCTGAGCGCAGATATGAGCCCCGTTCTTTCCGGAGTCCTCCAGCTCACCGCCCTGGTCGCGGCGCTGGCCCTGGTCTATCGCCCGCTGGGCGATTACATGGCCCGCGTCTACAGCTCCGAGAAGCATCTGCGCGTCGAGAAGTGGATCTACCGCTCGATCGGCGCCGACCCCAACGCCGAAATGCGCTGGCCCGCCTATCTCCGCGGCGTTCTGGCCTTCTCCTTCGTCGGCGTGCTCTTCCTTTATCTGCTCCAGCGGATTCAGGGGATCCTGCCGGATTCGGTCTCGCTCGGCTTCACCGCGATCAGCCCGGACCAGGCCTTCAACACCGCCGCCTCGTTCGTCGCCAACACCAACTGGCAGTCGTACTCCGGTGAGCAGGCCATGGGCCACGCCGTGCAGACGCTCGGCCTGGCCGTACAGAACTTCGTCTCCGCGGCCGTGGGCATAGCCGTCGCCGTCGCGCTCGTCCGGGGCTTCGCCCGCTCCCGCACCGGCGAGCTGGGCAACTTCTGGGCCGACCTGGTGCGCGGTACCGTCCGCATCCTGATCCCGATCTCCGTGGTCGGCGCGCTGGTGCTGGTCGCCTGCGGCGCGATCCAGAACTTCGCGGGCATCCACGAGATCGGCCAACTCACCGGCGGCACCCAGCAGGTCAACGGCGGAGCCGTGGCCTCGCAGGAGGTCATCAAGGAGCTGGGCACCAACGGCGGCGGTTACTTCAACGCCAACTCCTCGCACCCCTTCGAGAACCCGAACGCCTTCACCAACCTCTTCGAGGTCTTCCTGATCCTGGTCATCCCGTTCGCCCTGACCCGGACCTTCGGCAAGCTCGTCGGCAACGTGAAGCAGGGCTACGCGATCCTCGCCACGATGGGCGTCATCTGGCTCGGCTTCACCGCCCTGATGATGTGGACCGAGTTCGCGGGCCACGGCGCCGCGCTCGAAGCGGCCGGCGGTGCGATGGAGGGCAAGGAGCAGCGCTTCGGCATCGGCGGCTCCGCGATCTTCGGCGTGGCCACTACGCTGACCTCGACCGGCGCGGTGGACTCCTTCCACTCGTCCTTCACCGGCTTCGGCGGCGGCATCACCCTGCTCGGCATGATGCTCGGCGAGATCGCGCCCGGCGGCGTCGGCTCCGGCCTCTACGGCATGCTCGTCATGGCGATCATCGCGGTGTTCATCGCCGGCCTGATGGTCGGCCGTACGCCCGAGTACCTCGGCAAGAAGATCGGCACCCGTGAGATCAAGCTCGCCGCGTGCTACATCCTCATCACCCCGACGCTCGTGCTCGGCTTCACCGCCCTGTCCATGGCGCTGTCCGAGCCGCCCGGCTCCATGCTGAACACCGCGGCCAACTCGGTGGACGGCAGCGGGGCGCACGGCTTCTCCGAGGTCCTCTACGCCTTCACCTCCGGCGCCAACAACAACGGCTCCGCCTTCGGCGGCCTCAACGCCAACACCCCCTGGTACAACACCACGATCGGCCTCGCCATGCTGCTCGGCCGCTTCCTGCCGATGGTGTTCGTCCTGGCGCTCGCGGGCTCGCTCGCCGAGCAGAAGCCGGTGCCCGAGACCGCGGGCACCCTGCGCACCGAGAAGCCGCTCTTCGCCGGGCTGCTCGTCGGCGCGATCCTCATCATCACCGGCTTGACCTACTTCCCGGCACTGGCCCTTGGCCCGATGGCGGAGGGACTCTCATGAGCACGACCACCCCTGTACGTACCGCCCCCGAGGAGACCGAGGCGAGCACGTCGGGCTCCGAGGAGCACGGACGTGTCTCCGGTGGCCTCTTCGACCCGGCGCAGCTGGTCAAGTCGCTGCCCGACGCGTTCCGCAAGCTCGACCCGCGGGTGATGGTCAAGTCGCCCGTCATGTTCGTGGTCCTCATCGGCTCGGTGGTCACCACCGTGCTGGCGGTCAAGGACCCCGGTGACTGGTTCGGCTGGGCGATCACCGTCTGGCTGTGGCTGACCGTCCTGTTCGCCAACCTCGCCGAGGCCGTCGCCGAGGGCCGCGGCAAGGCCCAGGCCGACACCCTGCGCAAGGCCAAGTCCGACACGGTCGCCCGCCGCCTCAGCGGCGGCGTCGAGGAGTCGGTGCCCGGCACCGAGCTGCGCGTGGGCGACCTCGTCGTCTGTGAGGCCGGCGACATCATCCCCGGCGACGGTGACGTCGTCGAGGGCGTCGCGAGCGTCGACGAGTCCGCCATCACGGGCGAGTCGGCGCCGGTCATCCGCGAGTCCGGCGGTGACCGGTCCGCGGTCACCGGCGGTACGAAGGTGCTGTCCGACCGCATCGTCGTCAAGATCATGACGAAGCCGGGCGAGACCTTCATCGACCGGATGATCAATCTGGTCGAGGGCGCCGCCCGCCAGAAGACGCCGAACGAGATCGCGCTCAACATCCTGCTCGCCTCGCTCACCATCGTCTTCCTGCTCGCCGTCGTCACCCTCCAGCCGTTCGCGATCTACGCGGGCGCCGAGCAGTCGATGATCGTGCTCGCCGCCCTGGTGGTCTGTCTGATCCCCACGACCATCGGCGCGCTGCTCTCCGCGATCGGCATCGCGGGCATGGACCGGCTCGTCCAGCGCAATGTGCTGGCGATGTCCGGGCGCGCGGTCGAGGCGGCCGGTGACATCTCCACACTGCTGCTCGACAAGACCGGCACCATCACCTACGGCAACCGCCAGGCCGCCGAGTTCGTCCCGGTCAAGGGCACCACGGCCGCCGAGGTGGCCGATTCCGCCCAGCTCTCGTCGCTCGCCGACGAGACCCCGGAAGGCCGCTCGATCGTCGTCCTCGCCAAGGAGAAGTACGGCCTGCGCGAGCGGCACGAGGGCGAGCTCGTCGGCGCCGAGTGGGTGCCCTTCACGGCCCAGACCCGGATGTCGGGTGTGGACGTCGTCCAGGACGGAGTGGCCAGGAAGGTCCGCAAGGGCGCGACCGGTTCGGTCGTCGCCTGGGTCGAGGAGCGCGGCGGCCGGGTCGCCGAGGACACCCAAAAGCTCACCGAGGAGATCTCCCAGGCGGGTGGCACGCCGTTGCTCGTCGCACTCGAGGACGACAGGGGAGCCCGCGTCCTCGGTGTCATCCACCTCAAGGACGTCGTCAAGGAGGGCATGCGGGAGCGGTTCGACGAGCTGCGCCGCATGGGCATCAAGACCGTCATGATCACGGGCGACAACCCGCTGACGGCCAAGGCCATCGCCGAAGAGGCGGGCGTGGACGACTTCCTCGCCGAGGCCACCCCCGAGGACAAGATGGCCCTCATCAAGCGCGAGCAGGCCGGCGGCAAGCTCGTCGCGATGACGGGCGACGGCACCAACGACGCCCCGGCGCTGGCGCAGGCGGATGTGGGCGTGGCCATGAACACCGGTACCTCGGCCGCCAAGGAGGCCGGGAACATGGTGGACCTGGACTCCGACCCCACCAAGCTCATCGAGATCGTCGAGATCGGCAAGCAGCTCCTGATCACCCGTGGGGCGCTCACCACCTTCTCGATCGCCAACGACGTCGCGAAGTACTTCGCGATCATCCCGGCGATGTTCGCGGTGGTCTACCCGGGCCTGGACAAGCTCAACATCATGGGGCTGGCCTCGCCCGAGTCCGCGATCCTCTCGGCGGTCATCTTCAACGCGCTGGTCATCGTGGCGCTGGTGCCGCTCGCCCTCAAGGGTGTGCGCTACCGGCCGATGAGCGCGGACAGCATGCTCCGGCGCAACCTCACCGTCTACGGGCTGGGCGGGCTGATCGCGCCCTTCATCGGCATCAAGATCATCGACCTGCTCATCTCCCTCATCCCTGGCATCGGGTGACGTCATGAACAACTCCGTAAGCAGTACGTTCCGCGTGGTGGGGGCGGGGCTACGGGCCCTGCTCGTCCTCACGCTGGTCTGCGGCGTGATCTACCCGCTGGTCGTCACCGGGGTGGCCCAGGCCGTCTTCCACGACAAGGCCAACGGCTCGGAGGTGAAGGCCGGCGGCAGGTCCGTCGGCTCCGAGCGGCTCGGCCAGCGCTACGACCTCGACACGAAGGACAAGGACGGAAACCCGCTGCCCGACCCGAAGTTCTTCCAGCCGCGCGCCTCGGCGGCCGGCGCCAACACCGAGAACACCCGGTACAAGATCCTGGTGTCCGGCGCCTCCAACCTCGCCGCCGACAGCAAGGTCCTGCTGACCAGCGTCGAGCAGCGCCGCGCGGACGTCGCCGCCTTCAACGGCGTCTCCCCGTCGTCGGTCCCCGTGGACGCCCTCACCGCCTCCGCCTCCGGCCTCGACCCGGACATCTCCCCGGAGTACGCCCGCCTCCAGGCCGAGCGCGTCGCCAAGGCCAACGGCCTGCCGGCGGCCGCGGTCCGCAAGCTCGTGGAGGACCACACGGACGGCCGCGTCCTGGGGTTCATGGGCAACGAGCGCGTCAACGTGCTCAAGCTCAACATCGCGCTGCGGAAGCTCGCCACCTCGTAGGACGGCGGGAAACGACGCGTAGGGGCCGACAGCGGAAGCTGTCGGCCCCTACGCGTCGGTACGGCTTCGGTCAGGGCGCGGGCCGCGGGGCCGGGCGGGGGGCCTGGAAGACGCAGCCGGCGTGGGCCTTGTTGTCGTAGGAGATCACGTCGGCCCGGTCGGTGGGCAGGCCCCGCAGGAACGCGCCCGCGTACTGCCGGCCGATGAGGAACGCACCCCAGTTGAGCGCCCAGGGGGAGCGCCCGTTCGCGCTCGTGTCAGGGAACTCCTCCGGGCTGGGGGTGACCAGTTCCTGGACGACGTACCGGCCCTCCGCCGCCCGGGACAGGGCCTGCGCCCACTCCTGGTCGCCGACGCTCCGGCCGAGCACGGTGCCGACACCGCCGAGACCGTGCGAGGGCTTCAGGACGAGGTCCTCGCGGCGTCGCGCGCAGTACGCGAGCAGGTCCACCTTCTCTCCGCGGACCGAGGCGGGGCCCTGCCGCAGCTCCTGCGTCCAGGGCAGGAACCGCTCGACCAGGGCCCGTTCGGACCGGTCGTAGGTGTGGTGGCAGCGCTCCTCCCACAGCATGGCCAGCGCCCGCTTGTTGCCGTGCATGGAGGTGCGCAGCGGGGACAGCACCGGCGTACCGCACCGCGCGAAGGCGTCGAGGAGTTCCTCGGCCCGGGCGAGGGAGGCGGCGTCGGCGGTCAGCTCGCCGAGGGTGAAGTAGCGGTGGACGACGTCGACAGGGCGGCTGTCGACCGTGATCCGGCCGCCGCTCTCCCGCACTTGGCCCGTGTGACAGGGGACGGCCTCGATGCCGTACCGCTCCAGCAGCGCGGCCAGCGCGCGGATCTTCGGTTCCGTCTTGCGGTACCCGGGCCACCAGTCCATGAGCGCGACCGTGGGGGTGCTGGCACCGGCTCCGGCGTTCTCCGCCGTCGCGCGCAGGAAATCGGCGAGCGCGCCGACGGCGTCGGGGAAGGTCAGGTCCTCCGCCGCCGCGAAGTCGGCCAGCCTCTCGTCCTCCAGCAGCAGCCGGTTGAGTTCGGGGGTGTCGAAGCCACCGAGCGCGCTGCTGATGTTGAACTCCAGCAGCCGGAAGCCCGTTCCGTCGTGGTAGAGGTCCGCGCGGCCGATCCTGGCGGGCTCCGGGACGGGGGGCCGCAGGGCGATCCGCGCCTGTTCGGGGCGCAGCCCCACCGCGGCGGCGAAGGCGTGCGCGTCGCCGCCGAAGAGCCGGTCGGGCAAGGAGAACAGCAGGTCCAGCACGCCGTTCAGGTCGCTCTCCAGGAGGTCCGTCTCCGCGGCCTCCAGGAAGGCCGGGCGGGTCAGGAAACGGTCCTCCAGCGCGCCGTGCACAGCCTTGAGCCGGGCCTGGTCCGGGGACTTGGGCCACACTGCGCCCGTACCGGCGGGAGAGGCGAGATACCGCCCGGTCAGGGAGTTCCGGACGGCGGGGGAGGGGAGGGCGGCAGTGCTCATCGGCCTTCTCGGCTCTCGGTGCTGGGCTGGGCGGAGGGGGTGGTGCGCAGGGTGACGAGCGCGAGCGCGCCGCGGGCCCGCCTCAGCGCCTCGTCGGGCGTCGCGGCCACCGCGGTCACCGAGCCGCACCGGTCACCGGATCCGCGCAAGGGGGACACGGTGTCCCCGACCCGGGTTCCGGGAGCCACGGACACGACGCCCGGCTGAGCCGCGGCCGCCTCCCAGCCGGAGACCTCGGTGGCGACACCGGGGGCGGCGGTCAGGAACCAGGTCGCGGCGGCGCCCGCCGGGTCCGCGGCAGGGGCGGGAGGCTCGGCGCCGGCGATCCGGGCCGCCAGGAGATCCCGGATGTCGACGCCGCTGACGTGGCGGACGAGGTCCACGATGCCGTCGCCACCGGGACGGTTGTGCGACTCCACGACGCGGGGCCCGTTCGCCGTGAGGATGAGCTCGGTGTGGGCGGGCCCTTCGACGAAACCCATTCCGTCGAGGAACCGGCGGGTCGCCTCCTCCAACGCCGCGCGGTCGTCCGCGCCGATCCGGGCGGGTACGACATGGCCGACCTCGACGGCGCCCGCCGCGGTGAACTTCTCGGTGAGGGCGAGGATCCGGTGCCGCCCCTCGTCCGTGAACGTCTCGACGCTGAACTCCGGCCCGTCCAGGAACTCCTCGGCGAGCAGGACCCCCGGCAGGGCGTGGACCCGCTGTCGCGCGGAGCGGACGGCGTCCTCGTCACGGACGATCGCGATGTCCTCGCTCCCGGAGCCGTCACGCGGCTTGAGGACCACGGGCAGGCCGACCCGGGCCACGAACGCGTCGACGTCGCCGGGCGTGTGCATCAACCGCGCCCGTACGGCGCCCTGTTCCATGAGGGACTCGGCGCGCAGCCGCATCAGCGACTTGTCCTTCAGCGCCCGAACGGTGTCCAGCGGATTGCCGCCGAGGCCGAGAGCGTCACCGATCCGGGCGGCAGTCGTCAGGAAGCGCTCCCGCACGGTGACCACGCGGTGCAGCGGGACCACCTGGTGCAGCGCCACCGCCCTGCTGACCCAGTCGTCCTCCGAGCCGTCGAGGAGCCACGCCTCGTCACAGGCGTCGCGGTGCGCGGGGGTGAACTCGTCGGGCGTACCGCCGTAGACGACGTGCATGCCGTGACCCCGTAGGGCCTTGGGCAGCCGGGTGCCACCACCGAGGACCAGGACCGACGGGCCCCGCTGGTGCGCTCCGGCCGGCACAGGTACCGCGGGTGCGGACGAGAAGGCGGTCATGCTGTCTCCCGTACGGGTAGGGGTGTGGGGATGAGGTGCGCGGCGGCGGCGCGTTCGGCCCGGCGGGCGGCCGGGGGCACGGCGGCGGAAGCCGCCGCGACGACGAGGCCGAGCAGCAGCCACCCGGAGACGGGCCGCCAGTCGGGGCCGTCGGCCAGGCACACGGTGGTGACGACCATGGGGGCCAGCGCCGCGGTGGCTCCCCGGCCGAGCGAGAAGAAGCCCTGGTACTCGCCGTGCGAGCCCGCCGGGGCGAGTTCGTAACTGAGCCCGTAACTGCCCGCCGACTGCCACAGTTCGCCGGCGGTGTGCAGCACCATGCCCGCGACGAGCAGCAGCACGGACACCGGCGCGGAGTCGGTGAAGGCGGTGCAGGCGATCACCGCCCAGCCGGCCCACAGCACCCAACCGGAGCGGCGCACCGCGGCGGCCGCGGTGGGCACCACCCCCGTGCCCCGCGAGAAGGGGACCTGGAGGAGGACGACCAGGACGGTGTTGGCCATGATGACGGCGGAGATGCTCCACTGCGGGGCGGCGCTGTGCCCGGCGATCCACAGCGGCAGAGCCAGGGACAGCACGTCGTAGTGGATGCTGGTGATCCCGCACAACACGGTGACCAGGGTGTAGGGCCGGTCGCGCAGCACCGCGCGGCGCGGCGGGGCGGACGGTCCGCCACCGGCGCCCCCCTTGTGCGAAACCGCCTCGGCCGGTGGCACACGCAGCAGGGGCAGTGCGGCGCACACATAGCTCGCGGCGTTGACGAAGACCACCGCGAGATAGGCGGAGCGGGAATCGGCGGCCAGGGCGAGGGCGGCGAGGGCGGTGCCGAGGCTCAAGCCGATGTTGGTCACCGACTTGAGCACCGCGCGCAGCCTGACCCGTTCCTCGCCCGTGCCCACATTGCCGATGACGGCGCCCCGGGCGGCGTTGCCTCCCCGCTGCGCGAGCGCGGCGACCGTGCTGACCAGCACGAACGCCCAGAGGGAGTGCACCAGGGCGAACGAGGCGGTGGCCGCCGCCTGGCCGAGCAGCGTGACGGCGTACGTGCCTCTCGGCCCGAAACGGTCCGCGATCCGCCCGATGGGGACGGCGGCGGCCAGCCCGATCAGACCGGCGACCGCGAGCCCCATCCCCACCTCGGTGGGGGCGAGCCCCACCGAGCGGGTGAAGAACAGCGCGCTGACCGGCAGGAAGAGACCGCTGCCGGTCTGCCCGACGAGGGTGGAGAGGGCCAGTGCGCGGGGCGCCCCGGGGGCCGGCAGCAGCGCGCGGATCCGGCCGCCCCGTACCGCTTTCGCGTCAGGCACGGTCACTCTCGTCGGCTTCGAGCTCGGCGACCTTCTCCAGGACGAGTTCCGCGTGGCGCGCGGGGTCGGGCACCTGGTGCAGCACGGCTCGCACGGTGCCCGCACGGTCGAGGATCACCGCGGCGCGGGCGAACAGCGTGCGGTCGCCGGCTGTCACCAGGGGAACGCCGAGCGCCCGGCCGAGCGTCAGCTCGCCGTCGCCCACGAGCGGATACCCCAGCTCGCGCTCTGCCGCGAACGCGGCCAGATGGCCCGGGGCGTGTGCGCTGACGCCCAGCACCCGGACATCGGCCCGCGCGAGGCGGGCCGCGTCGTCGCGCACCGAGCACAGCCCGGTCGTGCAACCGGCCAGCTCGGGAAGGACCTCGCCGATGCCCGGCTCGGTGATGAAGAACAACGCGGTCCACCGGTGGCCGGGGGAGGGAACGGGCGTCGGGCCTTCGGTCGTCAGGGCGGTGATGTGCATGGAGGATTCCTCGAGGTCAAAGATGCGGGGAAGGGCGCGGTCAGACGGACTCGGCGTACCGCTCGATCTCCCACGGGGTCACGAGACGGTGCCATGCCGCCCAGTCGGCGGCCGAGTTGCGGACGAGGGCATCGGCGGCGAGCTCACCCAGAGCGCCGCGGATGGTGCCGTCCTCCTCCAGGGCCCGCAGCGCGGACGGGAGATCCGTGGGCAGCGGCAGGATGCCGCGGGTGGCGAGGGCGTCCGGGGTCAGCAGGTCGGCCGGCTCCTCGCACGCCTCGGACAGCTGCAGATCGCGGTCCTGGCCGTCGGCGAACGCGGCGAGTACGCCCGCGAAGAGCAGATGGGGGTTGGCCGCCGGGTCGGGGCTGCGCATCTCCAGCCGCACCGAGCGGGGCACCGCGTTGTCCCCGACGACCTTGAAGGCCGTGGACCTGTTGTGCCGGGCCCAACTGCGGTGCACCGGAGTGCCGGAGGCGGGCACGAGCCGCTTGTAGGAGTTGACGGTCGGGTTGCCCAGGGCCGTCAGCGCGGGCGCGTGGTCCAGCACGCCGGCGAGCGAGCTGCGGAAAAGCGCGGACATGCCGTCCGCGTCCGTGCCGTCGTGGAACAGGGCCCCGGCCGCTGCCCCGGTGCCCTCCAGGGACACGTGGACGTGCAGGGCGTTGCCGTAGAGATGGGCGAGCGGCTTGGGCATGAAAACGGCGGACATACCGCGTCGGCGGGCCATGACCCGCGCCGTGTGCTTGAGCAGCAAGAGCCGGTCCGCGGTGGCCAGTGCGTCACCGTGGCGGAAGACGAGCTCGCGCTGGCCCGCGCACACCTCGTGGTGGTGCCCGTCGACGGTGAAGTCCATCGCCGCCAGGGCCTCGGCGATGTCCCGGCAGACCTCGTCGGCCTGCTCGTCGACGCTCACGTCCCAGTAGCCGGCACCGTCGGCCGGCTCTCCCGCACTGCCGGGGGTGCCGGGCCGCAGGAGGTAGAACTCGGCCTCGACCCCGAAGACGGGACGCTGCCCGCGGGCCTCCGACGCCCGGACCGCCTGCCGCAGCACCGCGCGGGGGTCCGCGGCGAACGGCCGGCCGGCGGTGTCCAGGACATCGCAGAAGACCATGCCGACGGTGCGCCCGGACACCGTGGTCCACGGCCGCCGCACATACGTCGACGGGTCGGGAACCAGGCGCAGATCGCTGTGTTCCGGGTCGCCGTAGCCCAGCAGCACGGACCCGTCGAGGGTCCAGCCGCCGTCGCGCACCTCGGCCCAGCGGGCGGCGGGGATCTCCAGGGTCTTCAGGCGTCCGGCGATGTCGGTGAAGAGCAACTGGACGAAGTCGACGTCCTGGACGAGGCGGGTGTTCGGTGAAGATGCGGTCATCGCTGTACGGCTCCCCAGGTGTCCATGCGGTTCAGGCCGGAGGCGGTGACCCGCTCGGCCGTGCGGTGGCCGGGCCGGTCCGCGGCCACCGCGGTGTCGTCGGTGCGCACGCCCGGGGCGTACAGGGCCAGCACCCGGTCGGAGAGCAGGCCGAGAGAGCTCAGGTTGGGGAAGCCCGGGCCTTGTGCCAGGGCGGCCAGGTTCGGCAGGTGCAGCGGTGCGGGCAGGCCCGCCACCGCGAGGGAGGTGTCGATGGACCGCTCGACGCGTTCGCGGGTCACGGCCCCGCCGAGGGCGGCCCACAGCGCGTCCTCGGCCCGGGGGCCGAGCAGCCGGGTGAACCACAGCGGGTCGCCGCCGGTCGCGTCGACGACCAGGTCGGCCCGGTGTGTCCGGTGCTGCCCGCCGTACGCGATCTCCACGGCCACCTGGTCGTCTGCGTCGTCGGCGGGCCGCGTACCGATGACGCGGCCCGGCTCCCAGGAGACGTTGGTGGTCAGCGCGAGATCGCTCTGTATCTCCTGCGAGAAGACCGCGCGGTCGGTGCGGCGGATGAACTCCTGCCGGTCCGCCTCGGACAGGCCGGCCCAGCCGGTGGGGTCGCTGTAGTAGCGGTTCTCGAAGGGGCTCTCGCCCCGGCTGTAGAGCGTGGCCCGGGGAGCGACGACGGTGACCTTGCGGTCCTGCCCGAGGGCGAGTTCCCGCACGATCGTGCCCGCGGTCTCACCCGCCCCCACCACGACCACGGTCCGGGCCCACGCCGGGAAGCCCTCCACGGCGAGTCGCCAGAAGCCCGCGGTGTCCAGCACACGGGCCCCGTCGGCCGGCAGCACGCCCGCGGCCGGGCCCGGCCCGGAGACCAGGAGGCCGCAGCCGCGCACCGTGAGGTCCGCGGTCCCGTCGTCGACGGTCAGGCTCCAGCCGCCGTCCAGCAGTTCGGCGGCCCGGACCTCCCCGGCGACCGTGCGCAGGCCCGCCCGTTCGGCCGCCCACTGCAGATAGCCGGCCCACTCCCGGTGGCTCGGCTGGGGCCGGCTGCGGTCGATCCAGCGCGCGTACAACCCCTGGTCGAGCAGATGACTGGCCCAGCTGAAGCCGGCCATCCGGCGGGCGATCTCACCCGTGACCGGATCCCGGGGCTCTCCCCAGGCGGTGCAGTCGTAGGGAAAGCCGAGGTCCTTCTCGGGGAGGGTGCCGAGCCGCTGTCTGCCGTTGGTCCAGCCCCGCCCCGCCAGCCAGTTGGCGGCCGTGCGGTCCCGCTCGACCGCCACGACCTCGGGGACGTCGAAGCCGACGGCGCGCAGCACACTCGACTTCACGGCGAGGGCGACGGCCTTGGGACCCGCGCCGATCACCAGGAGGGGAGCGCCACCGCTGCCGATGGTGCTCCGGTTCCCGGCCGCGGGGGCCGGGGAAAGCGTTGATGACTGTGACATGGTCGCTCCTGCTCAGAGAAAACGGGCAGGATCGAACGCGGAGGGTATCCCGTTCCCCTGCCCGCCGCGGATCCGCTCCGCCAGTTGTTCCGGCATGACCTGCGAGTACGGCATGCCGTGGCCGTTGAACGCGGCCATCACCCACAGACCCTCGGTACCCGGCCAGGCGCCGACCAGCGGGCAGCGGTCCGGGGTGAACGCCATGACGCCGCTCCACGCCCGGACCACCGGCACGCCGGTGGCCTCCGGCAGCAGCGCGGGAAGGGCCTCGGCCAGCCGGCCGGCCAGCTCGGGCGAGAACGCCGGGGTGTTGTCGTCCTCCGGCAGATCGATGCCCTCGTCACGGCCCGGGACGGTGTTGCGCAGACCGCCGATGAGCAGCGAGCCGTCCGGGGCCTGCCCGCCGTACACGAGACCACGGTCCAGCCCCCACTGCGGAATGCGGAAGGACACGGGGGCGGTCTGGACCAGCTGGCCGCGCACCGGGGTGATGACCGGAGCGAGCTCCGGCAGCAGCCGGGGCGTCCAGGCGTTGAGCGCGACGACCACCTGGTCCGCGAGCACCTGACCGGCGTCGGTGGTGACGACCCACCCGCCGCCGTACACCGCCTCCACGGACGTCACGGTGATGCCGCACGCGAACTCCGCGCCGTGGCGCGCCGCCGCGTCCGCCACGCCCCGGACGTAGGCCACGGAGTGGACCGCGTCCTGGTCCGGCCGGTACAGGCCGCCCAGGACGGTGTCCGGGAGGTCGGTGCCGAACACCCGGCGCGCCGCCGGGAGGTCCAGCCAGTCGGCGGTGATGCCGTCCGCCCGCAGGGCCTCGGCGGTCCGCCGCAGTTCGGCGGCCTCGTCCTCGCGGACGGCGAGGTCGAGCTTGGCGGTGGGGAAGCGGGTCGCCTCCAGCCCCTCCCGCGCGGCCACTTCGCGCACCAGGTCGCGGTTGACGAGGGTGGCCCGGTAGATGGCCAGCGCCTCGGCATGCCCGAACTTCTCGATGGCGAGGGCGTGCTGGGCGTTGCCGCCCTGGATCAGCCGTCCGGCGTTACGGCCGGAGGAGCCCATGGCCGGGCCGGGGTTGCGCTCCAGCACCAGCGGCCGCAGCCCGGCCCTGGCCAGCCAGTAGGCGAGCGTCGAGCCCATCACACCGGCACCGAGCACACAGACGCCGGTGCGCCGCGGCAGTGCCGCGTTGCTTCCGGTCCAGCCCGGTCCGGTGTCCAGCCAGTAGGAATCAGCAGATCGCATGGAAGTCCTTGTCGGGATGTCGTCGGCAGCCATCAGGTCCAGCACTCCGAGCTGGGCAGCCGGCGGGCGGGGGGCTCGCCGGGGGCGGCCGGGGAGGTGACGACCGAGACCATCGCGGCGAGGCGCTCGGCCCGCTCGACGGCGGTCGCCGTGTCGGCCCCCACGGCGATGACATAGCCCAGACGGTGCAGATTGGTGGTGACCGGTTCGACGACGTCGCCGGGCCGGGTCAGCAGCACCAGCCGCTCGCGCGCGGGGTCGAGCCGGGCGGACGCCTCGGCGACCCCGTCGACGCGCCGGACCACGCCGGGCTCGCCGGTCAGGAAGCGGATCGCCGCGCCCGAGGTGAAGGCGCTCCGGGCGAGGGCGTCGGTATCGACCTCCCGGCCCAGGGCGAGGTCCGCGGCGATGCCGTAGACGTCCACCCCGCCGGCGAGCCGGACGAGGTCCGGAATGCAGTCACCGGCAGGCCGGGGGTTGACCTCGATGATCCGGGGGCCGTCGGCGGTCAGGATCATCTCGGTGTGCGCGATGCCGTGGTCGTAGCCGACGGCCTTCAGCGCGGCCGCCGCGGTCTGGGAGACCTCGGCGTGCGACGCCCCGCAGAGCCGGGCCGGCACGGCCTGGCCGAGCTCGACGAACGACTCGCCCCGGGTGCTCAGCTTCTCGGTGCAGGCCACGACGACGGTGCGGCCGCCGACGGTGACCGTCTCGACGCTGATCTCCGCACCGATCAGTTCCTCCTCGGCGAGGAGGCTGCCGGTCTTGGTGAACGGCGCCGCCGTCTCCCAGGCCGCGTCGAGTTCACCCGCGTCGCCGGCCCGGACCACGCCGCGCCCGGCCGAGGAGTCGGCGGGCTTGACGATGAGGGGGAACGTCAGACCGTCGACGGCGGCCCGTCGGTCCGCCGGGTCGGTGACGGTCGCGTCGAGCACCCGGAAGCGCGGGCCCGGCACCCCGCACTCCGCGAAGCGCTCACGGGCCCAGGTCTTGTCCGTGAGGTTCCGGAGCGTGCTCGGCGAGCACCCCGGCAGGCCGAACTCCTCGGCGAGCCGGGCCACGAGCGGGAGGGTGGAGTCGAGGAATCCGATGACCCCCTTCTCACCCGGCGCCGCCGCGAGGGCGGCCCGGCAGGCTTCGTACATCTCCTCGGCAGGGCGCTCCGGGGAGAGCGGAATCTGTTGTTCCGCCAGTCTCAGATAGGCCGCGGTGGCACTCTCCGCCACGGCCAGCCCGATATCCGTCCGGGTGGTCCAGGAGGTCAGTGCCTGTTCACGCAAGCAGCCCACGCGGACCAGCAACAGGAGGGCTTTCGCGTCCATTGCCCAACTTTCGTTTCGTTCAGGGGAGGTCATCGACGGCGCCCGCGGTGGTCAGGGCGAGAGGGGTGCGCGATGTGCGGCCGTGCCGAAGGGACGAGGGCCGGAGCGGGCACGGCGGTGGTCTCGGCGGCGAGCAAGGTGGTGCGGTGGTGGAACGTAAGGATGGGAATTCCCTTGAGCGTGATGGTGCGGCAGACGCCTGGTTCGGTGGCGATCTGCGCCTGACCTGCAGGCATGTATGACTCTGGGGCTCGCCGCTAACGTTTGGCTGACGTTCCGCTGGCGCACGGCTACCTGGGGTTCACCTGGAGTTCATCCGGGTGTGGCGATGCTCCCGAGGGGGAAGGGCCTGGCCGTCGACCGGCCCGAATGATCGTCACATCTCGCGAATTCAGCTGTGCGTTCGATCACGCCAGGGCACTCTGGGGACGTGGCTTCCTTCCCTCCCCAGCCCCAAGCCGACCCCGCCGCACCGCACATGGTGGTCTGCGGCGACGACGGACTCGTCCACCGGCTCGCGGCCGAACTCTCCGGCGTCTACGGCGAGCGCGTCACCGTCGTCCTGCCGCCCGCCCGCGACGGGCGGCCCCGGCCGGCCGCCGCGGCGGGCCGGGCCGCCACGCTCCTCGGGCGGGTGACCGGTGCCGTCGGCCGCGCCTCCGGCGTCAACGGCACCGCCGGAGCCACGGGTCCGCTCGGCGCGCCCGGCGCTCTCGTACGGATCGTGGAGGCCGCCGAGCCCGACGACGAGGCGCTCGCCGAGGCCGGGGTCGACCGGGCCGCCGCCCTCGCCCTGGTCTATGACGACGACGAGACCAACATCCACGCGGCCCTGCGGGCCCGTCGCGTCAACCCCCGGCTGCGTCTGGTCATCCGGCTCTACAACCGCCGCCTCGGCCAGTACCTGGAGGAACTCCTCGACCAGGCCGCCCAGGTGGTCACGGGCGAGGCCGGGGGCACTCCCGCCGAAGCCACCACCACGGTCCTGTCGGACGCCGACACCGCGGCCCCCGCCCTGGTCGCCGTGGCCGTCTCCGGACACAGCAAGGTCATCGAAGCGGGCGGGCTGTTCCTGCGGGCCGTCGAGAGACCGCCCCTGCGCCCCGGCGCGAGCACACCATCGGGCACCCGCACCCTCGCCCTGCTCCCCGCCCCGGGCTCCGACGCGGGGCCCGTCATGCTGCCCGGCGCACAGGAGGAACGATCCGCCACCGGGCGGGGCCGGATCGTCCTGGAGACCGTCCGCTACGCACCCCCGCCGCAGCCGCCCACCCGTCTCACCTCCCGCGGCCTGCCGCTCGGCTCCTTCTTCTCGCGTCGGCTGCGCTGGGCGCTGATCTGCCTGGCGGCCGCCGTCTGCGGACTGGCCGTCGCCTCCTGGCTGGTCTCCGACGAGGACCCGCCGCACGCCGCGTACCTCTCGCTCCTCGACCTCTTCGCCATCAACGACCCGGCCGTCGGCGAGCCCCTCGGCCGCCAGATCCTCCAACTCCTCTCCGGGCTCACCGGCCTGCTGCTCCTTCCCCTGCTGGTGGCCGCCGCCCTGGAGGGCCTCGGCACCTTCCGCTCCGCTTCCGCGCTGCGCCGCCCGCCACGCGGCCTCTCCGGCCATGTGGTGCTGCTCGGCCTCGGCAAGATCGGCACCCGGGTGCTGGCCCGGCTGCGCGAGCTGGACATCCCGGTGGTCTGCGTGGAACGCGACCCACAGGCCCGCGGCGTCGCGCTCGCCCGCTCGCTGCGCGTGCCCACCGTCATCGGCGACGTCACGGAGGAAGGCGTGCTGGAGGCCGCCGAAATCGGCCAGAGCCGCACGCTGATGGCGCTGACCAGCAGCGACGTCACCAATCTGGAAGCGGTCCTGTACGCCCGCTCGGTCAGGCCCGACGTCCGCGCCGTCATGCGGCTGTACGAGGACCGGTTCGCCAAAGCCGTCTACCGCACCCTGCGCGACTCCCACCCCCAGGCGTGGACCCGCAGCCGCAGCGTCTCCTACCTGGTCGCGCCCGCCTTCGCCATGGCGATGATGGGCCGTCAGATCCAGGGTGCGGTCCCCGTGGAGCGCAAGGTGATCCTCGTCGCCGTCCTGGAGGCCGGAGCCCACAGCGCCCTGCGCGGCCGCACGGTGGCCGAGGCGGTCGAACCGGGAGCCTGGCAGCTGCTCGCCCTGGCCCCGAACCCCACGGACCCCCACCCCGCTCCGCTCTGGGACCCCCCGCCCGGCCACGTCCTGCGCCCCGAGGACCGCGTCGTCCTGGCCGCCACCCGCCAGGGCCTGGCCGACCTCCTGGGCCGCGGCCCGCGCCCCCGCGCGGGGGCGCGCTGAGCTGCCGCGCGGCGGCCGACTTCTCGCCCCAACTCCGCGACAGGGCAAGGCAGTCCTCGGCTCGACCTCTACGCTGGCAGTGACCGGCTGCTCAGGGAGAGGCGAGACCGTGCCGACTGACGCTACCCCCGATCCGTACATCGAGCCGTTGGCGTTCGGCCAACGCGTGCAACTGCTGCGCACCCGCCGTGGCATGCCCCGGCACGTGCTCGCCGGGCTTCTGGGCATGTCCCCGTCCCGGGTGAAACAGATCGAGAACGGGCGGCTCCAGGCCCCGAAACTGAGCATGATCCTTCGCATTGCCGAGGCGCTGCGCGTCGGTAATCTCGCCGAGCTCACCGGCGACGCGACCACGCCTTCCGCTCTGTTCGTCGGCCCTGGGCACGAGCGGTTGCCCGCGGTGCGGGCCGCCGTCGACTGCTTCCCTCCGGCCACTACGGGTGAGGCACCGCCGCCCGCGCATCTGCGGGCCCGTCTGGCCCGGGCGTGGCAGGCGCGGCACTCGGCGCCGAACCACCGCGAGGTCGTCGGCCGGCTGCTGCCCGATCTCATCAGCGACGCCCAGCTCGCCGCCCGGCAGGCGGACAGTGGCGTCCAGCGGCGTGCGGCCCAGGCAGTCCTCGCCGAGGTCTACTCCCTGGCGCAGTTCTTCATCGCCTACCAGCCGGACAGTGCCCTGCTGTGGCGGGTCGCCGAGCGCGGCATGGTCGCCGCCGCCGAGAGCGGTGATCCGCACGTCATCGGCATCGCCGCCTGGCTCACGGCCCAGGCGCACCGGGACTCGGGCCCCTCCCATTACGACGCCGCCGACGCGGTGAACCTGCGCACCCTGCGATTTCTGCGGCCGCTGTTGTCCGAAGCCTCGGACGACCTGCTCGCCATTGCCGGGGCCCTGCAGTTCGAAGCCGGGTACACAGCCGCGCGACGCGGCGAGGCGGGAGACGCCTGGCGTCACTGGGACACGGCCCGGGAGATGGCCGAGCGTCTGCCCGCGGACTACTACCACCCGGTGACCTCGTTCTCTCGGGCCGTCATGGGAGCGCACGCGGTGACCGTGGCAGTGGAGCTGCACGCGGGCCGGGAGTCCGTACGGCAGGTCGCGGCCGCGGACGCCACGACCATCCCGTCGCGGCCGCGCCGGGCCCGTCACCGGATCGAGGAGGCTCGCGGCTACCAGCTCGACGGCCAACCCGATGCCGCCCTGGCCAGTCTGAGCAAGGCGTTCGCGGCCGCTCCCGAGACCGTGCGCTACAACGGCTACGCCCGCCGCATCGTCCTGGAGGAGGCCGAGGCCAAGAGCCCCGCGCGCCGCCGACGGGCTGCGGAGCTCGGCGTTCGGATCGGCATGTTGGCGGCCTAGCGGTAAGGGGGCACAAACTGTGCCCCCTCGCTCGCTTACCCGGATCTACGGTCGTCATCGCATCGCAACCCGTCGACGATCCGGGGGATCATGAACACCTTTGCCCACGTACCCGCTGCCCGCTGGCTCGTGTCCAGGGAGACGCACCCGTCGGTGGCCAAGGAAGCATGGGCGCGGGATCAGCCGGCCGTGCTCCGTACGGGACTCCACTTCGAAGCCGTCCGGCTGTCCGCCGACCTCGTCCACCACATCGCCCGGTCAACGGACCGCGACGCGGTCGAGCGCGCTTTCGCCCGGGCGGGCATCGACGGTGCCGTCATCGTCGATCCTCCCCGCCGTTGGTACTACGCGCTGGTGCCGCCCGGCACCGCCGAGCACTGGGCCGACCCGGAGGGCGCATGCCTCGGCCCCGACTGCTACCTCGGGGTCCCCGCGGCCCACCGGGCCGACCCGCCCGGCACGCACTGGCTACTGACCCCGCCGGACGGTGAGGAAGCCCTGTGCGCGGCGGGTGATGTGCGGAGGCCGAGGGTCGGAACGGGGCGCCGCAAGGGCGCCCGAGGCGTCACAACGGCCTTTTCTCGCAAGGGCGCTGACATCCGTGCACCGCGGCCTAGACTCCGTTCATGCTCGATACCGCCAGGATTCTCCGTAACCGTGAAGAGAAGAACCACGGAATGCAGCTCGCGCTCCATCTGATGGAAGCAGCGGTCTTTCAGGACCCCGCGATCACGGCCGAAGAGGCCATAGCCCAGGTCCGGAAGGCCGTCGAGGGGCTCATCGAGCACCAGGGCGAGCGCACCAGCCACGCGACGTGCAAGCGCTGCCGCTTCCCCGTCGCGAGCGTCAAGGACCCGGATGAGGACGCCACCTGGGTGCACCTCGACGACGACTACTCGCGCGGCTGCCGTGCCGCGTCGTTCGGTCGTGACGGCGAGTGGGACGACTCCCTGGACAAGCAGTGGAAGGCCGTGCCCGCGTAGGACGCCCGGCACCCGACGGGCCGGCTCACCACACGTCGCCGGGGCGCCAGTCGCAGGCCAGCTCGGCGTCCGGGTCGATCTTCGCGCTGACCGGCAGGACGTAGATGCCGCCGTCGTCCTCCTCGGTGCGTGCGAGGCCGGTGGGGGACATGACGGCGGACGGGCCGCGCCATATCTGCCAGCCGCGGGCGGTGTAGAAGGGCACGGCGTCGTCCGAGGCGCTGAGGGCGCCCAGCTCGTACGCGCCGCGCAGGACCCGCTCCAGCTCGTCCATCACCGCCGCGCCGTGGCCCTGGCGGCGGCGGTCCGCGCGGACCGCGACGCCCTCCACGTAGCCGGTGCGCAGCGCGCGGCCCCCGTGCAGCATGCGGCGCTGCACCAGCGAGCCGTGGCCGATCAGCTCGCCGGCGTCCAGGACGAGGGCGTGCACGCCGCCCACGGTGTGGTCCCAGTCGTCGTCGGAGAAGTCGCCCTCGAAGGCGTCGTCCAACAGGGTCCGGATCGCGGCCAATTCGGCGTCGGTCAGATCCGCGGTGTGCGCGGTGCGTACATCGGTCATTCGGATTGTCCTCAAGGGCGTCAGAGGGTTGCTAGGAACCGATCCGCGTCATTGTGCGCACCCCGGGAAGCGGATTGCATGTCATTTAGGCACGATCCCCTCACCCCCGGACGGACCGTGCCCGATCACGCCCCGCCCCGCCGAGCGGCGGAAGTCACGGGAGGAAGGCGTCAGAACTGCGTCAATACCTGATGTGAGAGCACCCCGCGCCCCATTTGTCCAAATCTCTGGCCGTAAGGTCGACCCTGCGCGGCCGTGCAGCACACGACTCGGAGAAACCGGCCGAACACCGCCGCGCATCCTGAAAGACAATGGGGCCCATGGGACGCGGCAAGCTTCGTATCTACCTCGGCGCGGCACCGGGCGTCGGCAAGACGTACGCGATGCTCTCCGAGGCCCACCGCCGGGTCGAGCGCGGTACCGACGCCGTCGTGGGCTTCGTGGAGCATCACGGACGCCCCCGGACCGAGGTCATGCTGCACGGCCTGGAGGAGGTGCCCCGCCGTGAGCTCACCTACCGAGACTCCGTCTTCACCGAAATGGACGTGGACGCGCTCCTCGCCCGCCGGCCGGCCGTCGCCCTCGTGGACGAACTGGCCCACACCAACGTCCCCGGTTCCCGCAACACCAAGCGCTGGCAGGACGTCGAGGAGCTGCTGCAAGCCGGCATCGACGTCGTCTCCACCGTCAACATCCAGCACCTGGAATCGCTGGGTGACGTCGTGGAGTCGATAACGGGCGTCCGGCAGCGCGAGACCGTGCCCGACGAGGTGGTGCGCCGCGCCGACCAGATAGAGCTGGTCGACATGTCGCCGCAGGCGCTGCGGCGCCGTATGGCGCACGGCAACATCTACAAGTCGGACAAGGTCGACGCCGCCCTCTCCAACTACTTCCGGCCGGGCAATCTGACCGCGCTGCGCGAGCTCGCCCTGCTGTGGACCGCCGACCGCGTCGACGAGTACCTGCGGCAGTACCGCACCGACCACAGCGTCTCGACCATCTGGTCGGCCCGCGAGCGGATCGTCGTCGGCCTCACCGGCGGCCCCGAGGGCCGCACCCTCATCCGCCGTGCCTCACGGATGGCCGCCAAGGGCTCCGGCAGCGAGATCCTCGCCGTCTACATCGCCCGCAGCGACGGCCTGACCTCGGCCTCGCCCAAGGAGCTGGCCGTCCAGCGGACGCTGGTCGAGGACCTCGGCGGCACCTTCCACCACGTGATCGGGGACGACGTGCCCGCCTCACTGCTGGAGTTCGCGCGCGGCGTCAACGCCACCCAGATCGTCCTCGGCTCCAGCCGCCGTAAGAACTGGCAGTACATCTTCGGCCCCGGCGTCGGCCAGACCGTCGCCCGCGACTCCGGCCCCGACCTCGACGTGCACATCGTCACCCACGAGGAGGTCGCCAAGGGCCGGGGCCTGCCCGTCGCCCGTGGCGCCCGCCTCGGCCGGGGCCGCATCCTGGCCGGCTGGCTCGTCGGCCTGGCCGGGCCCGTCCTGCTCAGCCTGGTCCTGACGAACTTCGGCCCGGACCTCGGCCTCGCCAACAACATGCTGCTGTACCTGTGCATGACGGTGGCGGCCGCGCTGCTCGGCGGCCTCCTGCCCGCCCTCGCCTCCGCGGCCTTCGGCTCCCTGCTGCTGAACTACTTCTTCGTCCAGCCGGTGCACCGGTTCACGATCACCGACCCGAAGAACATCGTCGCCATGGCGATCTTCGTGTTCGTCGCGGTCTCCGTGGCCTCCGTCGTGGACGTCGCCGCCCGCCGCACCCACCAGGCCTCCCGGCTGCGCGCCGAGTCCGAGATCCTCTCCTTCCTCGCGGGCAGCGTCCTGCGCGGCGACACCAGCCTGGAGGCGCTCCTGGAGCGGGTCCGGGAGACCTTCGCCATGGAGTCCGTCGCCCTGCTGGAGCGGGCCAGCGAAGTGGACCCCTGGACCTGTGCGAGCAGCGTCGTCACCAGCACGGGCAAGCCGCTGCTGCGCCCCGAGGACGCGGACGTGGACATGCCCGTCGGCGACAACATGGCGCTCGCGCTCTCCGGCCGGGTGCTGCCCGCCGAGGACCGCCGCGTGCTGGCCGCCTTCGCCGCCCAGGCCGCGGTCTTCCTCGACCGCCAGCGGCTCGTCGGCGAGGCCGAGCGGGCCCAGCAGCTGGCCGAGGGCAACCGCATCCGCACCGCCCTGCTCGCCGCCGTCAGCCATGATCTGCGCACCCCGCTCGCCGGCATCAAGGCGGCCGTCACCTCGCTGCGCTCCGACGACGTCGCCTGGTCGGAGGAGGACGAGGCCGAGCTGCTGGCCGGTATCGAGGACGGCGCCGACCGCCTCGACCACCTGGTCGGCAACCTCCTCGACATGTCCCGCCTCCAGACCGGCACCGTCACCCCGCTGATCAGGGAGATCGACCTCGACGAGGTGGTCCCCATGGCACTCGGCGGCGTTCCCGAGGGCAGCGTCACCCTGGACATCCCCGAGACGCTCCCGATGGTCGCCGTCGACCCCGGGCTGCTGGAGCGCAGCGTCGCCAACATCGTCGAGAACGCCGTGAAGTACAGCCCCGACGGCACGCACGTCCTCGTCGCCGCCAGCGCCCTCGGCGACCGTGTGGAGGTACGCGTCGCCGACCGCGGCCCCGGCGTGCCCGACAGCGCCAAGGACCGGATCTTCGAGCCCTTCCAGCGGTACGGGGACGCGCCGCGCGGCGCGGGCGTCGGTCTCGGCCTCGCGGTCGCCCGGGGCTTCGCCGAGGCCATGGGCGGCACGCTCGCCGCGGAGGACACCCCCGGCGGCGGCATGACCATGGTCCTCACCCTGCGGGCCGCCGACGGCCGCCCGCCCGTACGCCCGGACCTCCCGGCCCAGGTCACCTCATGAACCCGGCGGCCGGCCCACGCCGGCACCGCCGTGACCACTGCGCGGAGCCGGCCGCAGGCCGCCGCCCCGCACCGGGGGACCACCCCCGAACGCCCAGCCGATACCCCGGGCCCCGTGGCGGGGCCCGCACGAACAGCAGAGGTGGTTCCGCATGAACCGGGTGCTCGTGGTCGATGACGAGCCGCAGATCGTCCGCGCGCTCGTGATCAACCTCAAGGCGCGGAAGTACGAGGTCGACGCCGCGCCCGACGGTGCCACCGCCCTCCAGCTCGCCGCCGCCCGCCACCCCGACGTGGTCATCCTCGACCTCGGCCTGCCCGACATGGACGGGGTCGAGGTGATCAAGGGGCTGCGCGGCTGGACCCGGGTGCCGATCCTGGTGCTGTCCGCCCGCCAGACCTCGGACGAGAAGGTGGAGGCGCTCGACGCGGGCGCCGACGACTACGTCACCAAGCCCTTCGGCATGGACGAGCTGCTCGCCCGGCTACGGGCCGCCGTGCGGCGCGCGGAGCCCACCGGCGCGACGGCCGCGGGGGACGACGCGATCGTCGAGACGGAGGTCTTCACCGTCGACCTCGCCGCGAAGAAGGTCAACCGCGGCGGGCGGGACGTACGCCTCACCCCGACCGAGTGGCACCTCCTGGAGGTGCTCGTACGCAACACGGGCCGTCTCGTCAGTCAGAAGCAACTGCTCCAGGAGGTATGGGGGCCGTCCTACGGCACCGAGACCAATTACCTGCGGGTCTACATGGCCCAACTGCGGCGCAAGCTGGAGCTGGACCCGTCGCATCCCAAGCACTTCATCACCGAGCCGGGGATGGGGTACCGCTTCGAGGTGTGAGCGCGGGGCGGGGACGGCCGGGGGTGAGCGCGGGCTCCGCCCCGGGCCCCGGTCCTCAAGCGCCGGACGGGCTGGATTTTCCAGCCCGTCCGGCGCTTGAGGACCGCCCGTCGAGTGTGCTCCCGCCAGGATGGCCCCCGGTACGCTGGTTTCATGAGCGCCGTACCCCGTTCCGAGAAGCCGACCGGCCGTTTCCGCCGGATGCTGGACCGGCTGTCCACCTCCCAGGAGGAGCTGCACTCCGCAGAGCTGCAACAGGACGCGGAAGCCGTGGGCTGCACGAAGATATGCGACTGCGGCGACCGACAGATAGTGAAGGTCACCGGCACACTGCGTACGGTCACGCTCCGGCCGCGCGCCGGGGTGCCCGCGCTGGAGGCCGAGCTGTTCGACGGTTCGGCCGCGCTCGACGTGGTGTGGCTGGGACGCCGCTCCATCGTCGGCATAGAGCCCGGCCGTAAGCTGATCGCCTCCGGCCGGATATCCATGAGCCGCGGCCGGCGCGTGCTGTTCAATCCCAAATATGAACTCCGACCGCTCGGACAGGAGTAGCGGGTGACGTCTCTCGACAAGCCGAACGACCAGCAGAGAGAGGGCGCCGACGCACGGTCGGCGACCGAAGCCGCCCTTTTCGAGGCGTTCGGTGGTGTGCGGGGCATGGTGGAGACCACCCTGCCCGGCCTGGTCTTCGTCGCGCTCTACACGGTCAAGCGGGACATCCATCTCGCGGCGATCGCCGCACTGAGCCTGTCCGTGCTGCTCGTGGCCGTACGGCTGCTGCGCAAGGACACCCTCAAGCACGCCTTCAGCGGGGTGTTCGGGGTCGCCGTCGGCGCGGTCTTCGCGATGATGTCCGGCGACGCCAAGAACTTCCATCTGCCCGGCATGATCTACACCTTCGGGCTGTCCCTGGCCTACATCGTCTCGGCGATCGCCGGGTATCCGCTGATCGGCCTGATCCTCGGCCCGGTGTTCAAGGAGAACCTCTCCTGGCGCACCCGCAACCCCGGTCGCAAGGTCGCCTACATCAAGGCCAGCTGGGCCTGGGGCCTGATCCTGCTCCTCAAGTCGGCGGTGCTCTTCCCGCTGTACTGGTGGGGCGACGCCACCCAGCTGGGCTGGGTCAGGATGGCCCTCGGCATCCCCCCGATGCTGCTCTCGGTGTATCTGACCTGGATCTTCCTCTCCAAGGCTCCGCCGCCGATCGACGTGTTCGCGGAGATGGAGGCGGAGGAGGCCGCCGAGCGGGCGGCCAAGGCCGCCAAGGCCCAGGGCAGTGGGGGAGCCGTCGTCGGGGCGCACACCGACGGTCCCCTCGGGGGGATCGTGACCGGCGAGCGGTCCCACGACTCCTCACCGCCGCGCTGAGCCACATCGCCTGCCACCGATTGACGAAGGGCCCCGGGAATCACTCCCGGGGCCCTTCGTCATCCACGTATCGTGGCGCGGCCTGCTCAGCCGGCGACGTCCTCGCGGCGCACCGACAGCAGGTCCTCCAGCTGCTCCTCACGCGCGGGGGCCGCGACGAAGAGCAGCTCGTCGCCCGCCTCCAGCACGTCCTCCTTGTTCGGGGTGAGCACGCGGGTGCCGCGGATGATGGTGACCAGCGCGGTGTCCTCCGGCCAGTCCACGTCCCCGACCCGGGTGCCCGCCAGCGCTGCCTCGGGCGGCAGCGTCAGCTCCACCAGGTTGGCGTCGCCCTGGCTGAAACGCAGCAGTCGCACCAGGTCGCCGACGCTCACGGCCTCCTCGACCAGCGCCGACATCAGACGCGGGGTGGAGACGGCGACGTCCACGCCCCAGGACTCGTTGAAGAGCCACTCGTTCTTCGGGTTGTTCACCCGGGCCACGACCCGGGGGACCCCGTACTCGGTCTTGGCGAGCAGCGAGACGACGAGGTTGACCTTGTCGTCACCGGTCGCCGCGATCACCACGTTGCAGCGCTGGAGCGCCGCCTCGTCCAGCGAGGTGATCTCGCAGGCGTCGGCCAGCAGCCACTCCGCCAGCGGCACCCGCTCCACCGAGATGGCCGAGGGGGCCTTGTCGATGAGCAGCACCTCGTGCCCGTTCTCCAGCAGCTCACCCGCGATGGAGCGGCCGACCGCACCGGCTCCGGCAATAGCAACCCTCATCAGTGCGCCGCCTCCTCGGGACCGGCGGAGAACGCCGCTTCGACCTTCTCGACCTCGTCGGTGCGCATCATCACGTGCACCAGGTCGCCTTCCTGCAGGACCGTCGAGGACGTCGGCAGCACGGCCTCGCCCAGCCGGGTGAGGAACGCCACCCGTACGCCCGTCTCCTCCTGGAGCTTGCTGATCCGGTGACCGACCCAGGCCTCCGAGGCCGGGACCTCGGCGAGCTGGACGCCGCCCGTGGGATCGCGCCACAGCGGCTCCGCCCCGGACGGCAGCAGCCGGCGGAGCATCTGGTCCGCCGTCCAGCGCACGGTGGCCACGGTCGGGATGCCGAGACGCTGGTAGACCTCCGCGCGGCGCGGGTCGTAGATCCGGGCCGCCACGTTCTCGACGCCGAACATCTCGCGGGCCACCCGGGCCGCGATGATGTTGGAGTTGTCACCGCTGCTCACCGCGGCGAAGGCGCCGGCCTCCTCGATGCCCGCCTCCCGCAGGGTGTCCTGGTCGAAGCCGACGCCGGTCACCCGCCGACCGCTGAACCCGGAGCCCAGACGCCGGAACGCCGTCGGGTCCTGGTCGACCACGGCGACCGTGTGCCCCTGCTGCTCAAGGGTCTGGGCGAGGGCCGAACCCACTCGCCCGCAACCCATGATCACGATGTGCACGACGACGCCCCCGTGCTCCGGACTACCGCGTTGACCTGCACCAACACCCTGCTCACATCTTCCCTTTTTGTTCACGTTCAGCTCACGGGCCCACGAGACCACAGCTCGCGGTCTCCACGTGCCGCGCCGACCGGCACTTTCGGCCATGCCGACGCATGACACCACCGTATCCGCAAGACCCCGCGGGTCGAGCGCCGCTGTGCCGACTCGCTCCCGGAAGCCGCCCCCGCGCGGTGCGCTCGTCCAGGAGCGGCCGACACGAACGGCGGCCGGGGTTCCCCCTCGGTCCTGCCGCGGCGCTGGCGGGCAGAGCGCGGACTGTGTCACGCCGCGGGCATAGTCGGCTGGAAATTGACAGATCCGGTCATCCGTCGTCGCCACGCCAATCAGAACCAATCAGATTGTGCCGCGAACGGAAGCCGGCCCCCTTCCGCCCGGCAGCCGCGCCAGGCTCTCGCCCAGTCACGGCCCCGCGCCGTGCCGTGCCGCCGGAACGCGCCCGTTTCCAGAACTTCCCAGCGTCTCCCCGAACCCTTCCCGGAACATTTCCAGAGCAGGAGTGCCCCGTATGAGGAGCATGAGGAGCAGTCGTGTCGAGATCTGCGTGGTCGGTGCCGGGCCGCGAGGGCTCTGTGTGCTGGAGCGGCTGTGCGCGAACGAGCGCGCCGCGCCGTCGCACTCCGCCGTCACCGTGCATGTCGTCGACCCCGCGGCGCCCGGCGCCGGCGCCGTCTGGCGCACCGACCAGTCCCGCCATCTGCTGATGAACACCGTCGCCTCGCAGATCACCGTCTACACGGACGACAGCACACGAATATCGGGCCCCGTCGAGCCCGGCCCGAGCCTGTACGCGTGGGCCCGCGGCCTGCTTGCCGTGGGCCGGACGGACGGCCACGACGACGAGACCTCCGCCCTCGTGGGCCGGACGGACGATCACGACGACGAGACCCTCGCGGAAGCCCGCGACCTCGGCCCGGACTCCTACCCCACCCGTGCCTTCTACGGCCGCTACCTCCGCGACAGCTTCCGGCGCGTCGTGGCCCGCGCCCCCGGCCACGTCACCGTCGTGGTCCACCGCTCGCGCGCGGTCGCCCTGGCCGACACCGAGGGCGCCCCGGGCGGCCCGCAGGGCGTCCGGCTGGAGGACGGCACCCGGCTGAGCGGGCTGGACGCGGTCGTCATGGCGCTCGGTCACGTCCCCGCGCGCCTCGCGCCCCGCGAGGCGCGAACGGCGGCCCTGGCCCGGAGCCACCGGCTGCGGTACGTCGCCCCCGCCAACCCCGCCGATGTCGACCCGGTCGGGGCCGGCGCCGGTGAGCCCGTCCTGCTGCGCGGACTCGGGCTGAACTTCTTCGACCACATGGCGCTGTTCACCGCCGGGCGCGGCGGCACCTTCACCCGCCAGGGCCGTCGGCTGGTCTACCGGCCCTCGGGCGACGAGCCGCGCCTGTACGCCTTCTCCCGCCGCGGCGTGCCCTACCACGCACGCGGGCGGAACGAGAAGGGAGCCACCGGCCGCCACGTACCCGGACTGCTCACCGCCGAGCACATCGCCGGTCTGCGGGAGCGTGCCCGGCGCGGCAGCCCGGTGCGCTTCGGCAGGGACCTGTGGCCGCTGATCGCCCGCGAGGTCGAGAGCGTCTACTACGGCACGCTGCTGGCCACCTCGGGCCGCGCGGACGAACGGGAGACGTTCGTCGACCGCTATCTGGCCCTGCCGCCCGCAGCGGACCCCGCCGCGCTGCTGAAGTCCTTCGGCATCGCCGACGGCGACCGCTGGGACTGGGAACGGCTGTCCAGGCCGTACGGCGACCGCACGTTCGCCTGCCGCGCCGAGTTCCGCCACTGGCTGCTCGGCCATCTCGCCGAGGACGTGGCCGCCGCCCGCGCCGGCAATGTCGGCGGCCCGCTCAAGGCGGCCCTGGACGTCCTGCGCGACCTGCGCAACGAGATCAGGCTCGCCGTCGACCACGGCGGCCTGGACGGCGACTCGCACCGCGACGACCTGGACGGCTGGTACACCCCGCTCAACGCCTTCCTCTCCATCGGCCCGCCCGCCTCCCGCATCGAGGAGATGATCGCCCTCATCGAGGCGGGCATCCTGGAGGTCACCGGGCCGGGCACCCGCGTAAGGATCGACCCCGCGGGGCCGGGCGGCCCCGCCTTCGTCGCCGAGTCCGACGTCGTCCCCGGTGCGCCGATCCGCTCCGGTGTGCTCATCGAGGCCCGGCTGCCCGAGCCCGATCTGCGCCGCACCGCCGACCCGCTGCTGCGGCACCTGGCCGACACCGGCCAGATCACCACCTTCCGCGTCGACGCGGCCACCGGCGCCGGCTACGAGACCGGCGGAATGGCCGTCACCGAGCGCCCGTACCGCGTCATCGACGGCCGGGGGCACGCCCACCCGCGCCGCTTCGCCTACGGCGTCCCGACCGAGTCCGTGCACTGGGTCACCGCCGCCGGCATCCGGCCGGGAGTGGACTCCGTGACCCTCGGCGACTCCGACGCCATCGCCCGCGCGGTCCTCGCCCTGCCGCCCGTCGCCCATGGGTACGCGGCCCACGCGCCCGGCACCCGCGCGGCCTCCGCACCGCGACACGCCGCCGCCGGTACGGATCTGACGGGCGCGACGGTCTGAGGGCGAGGCGGGGCGACGCGACGCGCGGGGCGGGCGTCCAGGCGACCGACCGCCCGCCGGGCAGGCCCCCTTTTCCCTGCCACGGCGTGGCTCAATTCCTGCTCCGTGCGTCTCTCGTCCCCGCCGGCACAGCGCCCATCACCGCACGTCCGCCTCGTGGACGCGCGTAGAAGAGCGGACAAGGGGCGGACGCCTGTTCGTATTTCGTGATGAAGTTCGGACACACGGTCACCGGCGTGGTTAGGATGATCGGCGTATTCCGTTTCCGGACGGGACGTCAGGACGCCGACCTGTCCGGCCGACCACATGCCCCTTACGTCCATCGCCCACGAGGAATTGATGTCACATCACATACCGGAGGCGGTGATCTGGTGCCTGGCCGTCGCGTTGACCGCCGTCCTGATCCTGCTGGTCCGCCAGCGCGGGATCACCGCCGGAGTGCGCAGGCGCGTCGCCCAACTGGAAGAGAGCCTGCAGGCGCGTGACGAGGAGGTACGGCACCTGGTCGGGGTCCGGCTGCCCGCCGTGGCGGAGACCATGAACCAGCCCGTACCGCTGCCCGGCCCGCTCGACGAACGGCTCGCCGGCACGGTGTTCGCGCAGAGCCTGCAGTCCGCCCTGGAGTTGTTCACCCAGGCCGTCGACAAGGCGCAGGCCCGCGCGGACCAGTCCGCGAAGGCCGCCCTCAAGGCCTCCATGCGCGCCCTCCAGGGGCTCGCGCACGAACAGCAGCTGGCCATCTCGGACATGCAGGACCGGCACGACAATCCCGACGTGCTGCGCGATCTGCTGGAGATCGACCACGCCAACTCCCAGTTCGGGCGCCGCGCCCAGGCCATCGCCGTCCTGTGCGGCTCGTGGCCCGGCCGGCAGCGCGTCGCCTCCCAGCTGACCGACGTCGTACGGGGCGCCACCTCCCGCATCCGCGACTACCGCCGCGTGCGGGTGCACAGCCAGGCCGACATCGCCGTCGTCAGCCGGGTCGTGGAGCCCGTGGTGCTCGCCGTCGCCGAACTCCTCGACAACGCCGCCCGCCACTCGCAGCCCAACACCACCGTTGAGGTCAGCCTCCAGCCCGTGCACAACGGCGCCGTCGTCGTCATCGACGACGCGGGCGTCGGCATGGACGGCCAGGAGGTGCAGCACGCGGTCGCGCTGCTCTCCGGGCAGCGGGTCGTGGACGTCTCCCGGCTCGGCGACCCCCCGCAGTTCGGCTTCCCGGTCATCGGCGTGCTCGCCGCGCGCTACGGCTTCAGCGTCTCCGTCGACACCCGCTCGCCGTACGGCGGTGTCCGGGCCGTGCTGTTCCTGCCCAGCGCCCTGCTGACCCACCTCGAGATCGACGGGCCCGGCACCACCCCGCTCCGGCACCCGGCCGCCACCGACACCGGTCGCGGCGGAAGCGGTCGCGGCGCAGCCGGGGCGCCCAGGTCGCAGCAGCCGCCCGCGCGCTCCCCGGAACGGCCCCCCGTGCCCGAGGAGTTCCCCGCCGGACACCCCGACCGGCCCGCCGACGACGCCCCCGCGGTGACCGGCTCGACGGCCGGCGGACTGCCCAAGCGCCGCCGCCGGCAACCCCCGGCCCCCCGGCCCGCCGCGCCGCCGCCCGCCGAGAGCCCCAGCGAGCGCACCGCGGAACAGACCGCCCGGATCATGGGCGCGTTCGCCCGCGGCACCCGCTCCGGCCGGGACGCCTGCGATTCCCCCGTGACCGACGGCCACACCGGCGACGCCGGTTACCACGGCCACACCGGACCCGCCGGTCACGGCGCCCCCACCCCCGACGACGAAGGGAAACCCCCCGCGTGAACGACCACATGAACAACGAGCTCGGCTGGATGCTCGACGAGGTCGTCAAGATGCCGGAGACCCGGCACGCGATCCTGCTCTCCGCCGACGGCATGCTGCGCGCCCACTCCCAGGGCATCGGCCGCGACGAGGCGGAGCGCCAGGCCGCCGCCCTCTCCGGGCTGCAGTCGATCAGTCGCTCCACCGGCGAGTTCTGCACCCACCAGGCCCACCAGGAGACCCCCTGGCGGCAGACGCTCGTCGAGTTCGCGCACGGCTACGTCTTCCTCATAGCCGCCGGCCCCGGCGCCTACCTCGCCGTCTCGGCCTCCGAGCACGTCGACATGGAAGCCGTCACCTACCGCATGCAGAAGCTCGTGGACCGGCTCGGCAAGGAACTGACCAGCCCGCCCCGGCAGGGTGTCTGGCAGGGCCCGGGCAACCCGGCATGACCCCGCCGGCGCCGAGGCGCGACAAAGGGTTAGTACGCCCGTACGTCGTCACCGACGGGCGTGCCCACCCGACCCGCAACACCTTCGACCTGGTCACGCTGGTCATGGCGCACGGCGACCTGCCGATCGGCGGCCTCAGCCCCGAAAAGCGCGCGCTCATGGAACTCTGCCTCGGCGGCGCCCTGTCGGTCGCCGAGATCGCCGGCCACCTGATGCTGCCCGTCAGCGTCACCAAGGTGCTGCTCGGCGATCTCGTGGACAGCGGCCACCTCAGTACCCGGGCCCCCATCCCCTCGGCCCAACTGCCCGAGGCCCAGATCTTGCAGGAGGTACTCGATGGACTCCGCGCTCGCCTCTGACACCGCTCACGAGGGGGCCGTCTATCTCCGTCAGTCGGTGCGGACCGCCGCGAAGCTGCTCGTCGTGGGGCACTTCGCGGTGGGCAAGACCACCTTCGTCGGCTCGCTGTCGGAGATCCGGCCGCTGCGCACCGAGGAGACCATGACGCAGGCCGGCGCCCTCGTCGACGACCTGGCCGGCATCCGGGGCAAGACCACCACCACGGTGGCCATGGACTTCGGCCGGCTCACCCTCAGCGACAGCCTCGTCCTCTATCTCTTCGGCGCCCCCGGCCAGCAACGCTTCACCCGGCTCTGGCAGGACATGACCCGCGGCGCGCTCGGCGCCCTGGTCCTCGCCGACACCCGGCGCCTGGAGCAGTCCTTCGACGTCATGGGACTGCTGGAGGAGCACGGCCTGCCGTACGCCGTCGCCGTCAACCACTTCGACGGCGCCCCCACCCACCCCGAGGAGGAGATCCGCGAAGCCCTCGATCTGCTCCCCGAGACCCCGCTCATCACCTGTGACGCACGCGACCGGATCTCCTCCACCCGGGCCCTGATCACCCTCGTGGAATACCTCCAGACCCGGCAGACGCGCCTGTCCAGCACCGCCCAGGAGCCTGTGTGACCCACCGTCCCGACGCCGGCCCCCCGCCGCCGGGCTGCCCCGCGCACCGCGCCCCGGCGCCGCCACCGCGCCCCCAGCCGCTGTACGGGCCCGACTTCGCCGCCGACCCGCACGCCGTCTACGCCCGGCTGCGCACCCTCGGCCCGGCCGCCCCCGTGGAGCTCGCACCCGGGGCCACCGCCACCCTCGTCACGGACTACCGGGCCGCCCTCGAAGTGCTCCGCACCCCCGAGACCTTCGCCAAGGACGCCCGCCGCTGGCGGGCTCTCGCCGAGGGCCGGGTGGCCCCGGACAACCCCGTCGTGCCGATGATGGCCTACCGGCCCAACTGCCTGTTCTCCGACGGCGACGCCCACCGCCGACTGCGCCAGGCCGTCACCGACAGCCTCGGCCGGATCGACCCCAACGCCCTGCGCGGCTACGTCGAGCGCAGCGCCGACACCCTCATCGACCGCTTCGCGCCGCTCGGTGAGACCGATCTGCTCGGCGGCTACGCCAAGGTGCTGCCCCTGCTGGTCTTCCAGCAGCTCTTCGGCTGCCCGCCCGAGCTCGGCGACCGCCTCGTCGAAGGCTTCTCCGGGATCTTCGACGGCGTGGACGCCGAGCGCGCCAACGACCTCATCACCGAGACCCTGGTGCGGCTCGTCTCCCTCAAGCGGGCCCGGCCGGGCGCGGACGTCATCTCCTGGCTGCTCGCCCACCCGGTCGCCCTCACCGACGAGGAGATGATCCACCAGCTCGTCGTCCTCATCGGCGCCGGCACCGAACCCCAGCAGAACCTGATCGCCAACGCGCTGCGGCTGCTGCTCTCCGACGACCGCTTCGCGGGCGACCTCGCCGGCGGCAGCATGCCCGTCGAGGACGCCCTCGACGAGGTGCTCTGGCTGGACCCGCCGATGGCCAACTACGCCGTCCACTACCCGGTCCACGACGTGGACTTCGGCGGCGTCCCGCTGAATAGGGGCGAGCCGGTCGTGGTGAGCTTCGCCGCCGCCAACACCGACCCCGCGCTGCTGTCCGACCAGCGCACCGGCAACCGCGCCCACCTCGCCTGGAGCGCCGGCCCGCACACCTGCCCCGCCAAGGACTCCGCCCGGCTCATCGCGGCCGTCGCCGTCGAGAAGCTCCTCGACCGGCTGCCCGACCTGGAGCTGGCCGTACCCGTCGACCGGCTCGTCTGGCGCCCCGGCCCGTTCCACCGGGCTCTCACCGCCCTGCCCGTGCGCTTCCCCCCGGTCCCCGTACCCACAGCGGCACCCGCGCCGCTGCTGGTGCCCGACCCCGACCGGGCGCACGTCCACCCGTCCGCCGAACCCTCAGGAGACCGACGATGGACCAGCAGACCTGCCCCGTCCGCATCGACCCCGCCGGCCGCGACATCCACGGCGAGGCCGCCCGCCTCCGCGCCCTCGGCCCGGCGACCCCCGTGGAGCTCCCTGGTGGCGTGGTGGCGTGGGCAGTGACCACCCGGCCGCTGCTCAAGGAACTCCTCACCGACCCGCGCGTCTCGAAGGACCCGCGCCAGCACTGGCCGACCTGGATCAACGGCGAGATCTCCCCGGACTGGCCGCTGTACACCTGGGTCGCGGTGCAGAACATGTTCACCGCCTACGGCAGCGACCACAAACGCCTGCGCGTCCTCGTCTCCAAGGCGTTCACCGCCCGCCGCACCGCCGCCCTGCGCCCCCGCATCGAGGAGATGACCGCCGACCTCCTCGACACGCTCGCCGCCCACGGGCCGGACGACATCGTCGACCTGCGTGAGGGCTACGCCTACCCGATCCCGATCCAGGTGATCTGCGAGCTGTTCGGCGTCGACGACGACGCGACCCGCGAGGGGCTGCGCCGCTGCGTCGACTCGCTCTTCCACACCTCCGCCGACCCGGAGGAGGTCACGGCCAACTACACCGAGCTCTACGCGCTGCTCGGCGGGATCGTCGCCGCCAAGCGCGAGAACCCCGGCGACGACATGACCAGCATCCTCATCTCCGCCCGCGAGGAGGACGGCCCCGGCGGCAGCCGGCTGAGCGAGCAGGAACTGGTCGACACCCTGCTGCTGATGATCGGCGCCGGGCACGAGACCACCGTGAACCTCCTCGACAACGCCATCCACGAGCTGCTCACCCACCCCGAGCAGCTGGCGCTGATCCGCACCGGCAAGGCCGGCTGGGACGATGTGATCGAAGAGACACTGCGGCTCCAGGCCCCGGTCGCCAACCTGCCGCTGCGCTACGCCGCCGAGGACATCGAGCTGGACGGCGGAGTCACGCTGCGCAAGGGCGACGCGATCATCGCCGCCTACGCCGCGGCCGGCCGCGACCCGCAGCTGTACGGGGACACGGCCGACGACTTCGACCTCACCCGCGCCGACAAGGACCACCTGGCCTTCGGCCACGGCGTCCACCACTGCCTGGGCGCCCCGCTGGCCCGGCTGGAGGCCGCGGTCGCGCTGCCCGCCCTCTTCGCGCGCTTCCCCGAGCTGACCCTCGCCGCGGCCCCCGGCGAGCTGAGCCCGGTGGAGTCCTTCATCTCCAACGGCCACCGCGCCCTGCCCGCCCGGCTGGGCCGCCACTAGGCACCCAGCGCACCGCGCAGCGAAACACACAGCACACCGCCACCCGCCGGATCGCACGCGACACACGCCACATTCGGCTTTCCCGGCGGGTGGCGGGTGGGCGCACCCCAGAGCGAACGCATACGATCCTCTGCGTGTCCAAACTGACCGACCTGCCCAAACGGATCCTTATCGGCCGGGCGCTGCACAGCAACAAGCTGGGGGAGACACTCCTCCCCAAGCGCATCGCCCTCCCCGTCTTCGCCTCCGACCCGCTGTCCTCGGTGGCGTACGCGCCGGGCGAAGTGCTGCTCGTCCTCTCCGTGGCAGGCGTGTCGGCCTACCACTTCAGTCCATGGATCGCGGTCGCGGTCGTGGTGCTGATGTTCACGGTGGTCGCCTCGTACCGCCAGAACGTCCACGCCTACCCCAGCGGCGGCGGTGACTACGAGGTCGCCAACACCAACCTGGGCCCCAAGGCCGGACTGACCGTCGCCAGCGCCCTGCTCGTCGACTACGTCCTGACCGTCGCGGTCTCGATCTCCTCCGGAATCGAGAACCTCGGCTCCGCCGTCCCCTTCGTCATCGAGCACAAGACGGCCTGCGCCGTCGGCGTCATCGTGCTGCTCACACTGATGAACCTGCGCGGCGTCAAGGAGTCCGGCAAGCTCTTCGCCATCCCGACGTACGTCTTCGTCGGCGGTGTCTTCCTGATGATCGCCTGGGGCGTCATCCGCGGCGTGTTCATGGGCGACACCATGAAGGCCCCCACCGCCGACTACACCATCCACGCCGAACACCAGGGACTCGCGGGCTTCGCCCTCGTCTTCCTGCTGCTGCGCGCCTTCTCCTCCGGCTGCGCCGCCCTCACCGGCGTCGAGGCCATCAGCAACGGCGTGCCCGCCTTCCGCAAGCCCAAGAGCAAGAACGCCGCGACGACGCTCGCGCTCATGGGCGCCCTCGCCGTCACCATGTTCTGCGGCATCATCGCGCTGGCCATGGCCACCAAGGTGCGGATGGCCGAGAACCCGGCCACCGACCTGCTCAAGGACGGCAAGCCCGTCGGCGACGACTACACCCAGCACCCGGTGATCTCGCAGGTCGCCGAGGCGGTCTTCGGCAACGGCTCGTTCCTCTTCATCCTGCTCGCCGCCGCCACCGCCCTCGTGCTCTTCCTGGCCGCGAACACCGCCTACAACGGCTTCCCGCTGCTCGGCTCGATCCTCGCCCAGGACCGCTACCTGCCGCGCCAGCTGCACACCCGCGGCGACCGCCTCGCGTTCTCCAACGGCATCGTGCTGCTCTCCGGGGCCGCCGCGATACTCGTCGTCATCTACGGGGCCGACTCCACCCGCCTCATCCAGCTCTACATCGTCGGCGTCTTCGTCTCCTTCACCCTCAGCCAGATCGGCATGGTCCGGCACTGGAACCGCCACCTGGCCACCGAGACCGACCCGGCCGAGCGCCGTCGCATGGTCCGCTCCCGCGCGATCAACACCTTCGGCGCCTTCTTCACCGGCCTGGTCCTCGTCGTGGTGCTGCTGACGAAGTTCACCCACGGCGCGTGGGTCGCCCTGCTCGGCATGGTGATCTTCTACGCCACCATGACCGCGATCCGTAAGCACTACGACCGGGTCGCCGAGGAGATCGCCGTCGAGGACGAGCCCGGCGAAGAGGCCGTGCGCCCCTCCCGGGTGCACTCCATCGTCCTCGTCTCCAAGATCCACAAGCCGACCCTGCGGGCCCTGGCCTACGCCAAGCTCATGCGCTCCGACACCCTCGAGGCCCTGACCATCAGCGTCGACGCCACCGAGACCAGGACGCTGCACGAGGAATGGTCGCGCCGCGGCCTCGACGTCCCCCTGAAGGTCCTCGACTCGCCCTACCGCGAGATCACCCGGCCGATCATCGACTACGTCAAGCGGCTGCGGAAGGAAAGCCCGCGCGACGTCGTCAGCGTCTACATCCCCGAATACGTGGTCGGCCACTGGTACGAGCACCTGCTGCACAACCAGAGCGCGCTGCGCCTGAAGGGCCGGCTGCTCTTCACGCCGGGCGTGATGGTCACCTCGGTGCCCTGGCAGCTCGACTCCTCCGAGGCCGCCAAGCGCCGGGCCCGCAAGCGCGCCGAGTGGAACGCCCCGGGTTCGGTGCGCCGCGGCCCGGTCACGCAGCCGAAGCGGGAAAAGGCCGCCACGAAGAAGTAGCGCGGTCGTCGAGGGGGTGAGGTGGGACGTAGACTCGAAGGCTGTCCCCCTCACCCCTTTTGAGTTCTCTGGAGTCGACCCGCATGCAGCACGAGACCGAAGCATCGCTGGTCGGCCACGAGTACGAGGTCGAGGTCGGCCCCGTCGCCCACGGCGGCCACTGCGTCGCCCGCACGGACGCGGGCCGGGTCCTGTTCGTCCGGCACGCGCTCCCCGGCGAGCGGGTCGTCGCCCGGGTGACCGAGGGCGAGTCGACCTCCCGCTTCCTGCGCGCGGACGCGGTACAGATCCTGGAGGCCTCGAAGGACCGCGTCGAGGCCCCCTGCCCCTTCTCGGGCCCCGGCAAGTGCGGCGGCTGCGACTGGCAGCACGCCAAGCCCGGCGCCCAGCGCCGCCTCAAGGGCGAGGTCATCGCCGAGCAGCTGATGCGCCTCGCGGGGCTGACCCCCGAGGAGGCCGGCTGGGACGGCACGGTCGTGCCGGCCGACGGCGACAAGCTCCCGGCGGGCGAGGTCCCCGCCTGGCGCACCCGCGTGCAGTACGCGGTCGACGCCGAGGGCCACGCGGGACTGCGCAAGCACCGCTCGCACGACGTCGAGGTCATCGACCGCTGCCTGATCGCCGCCCCGGGCGTCTCGGAGCTGGGCATCGAGAAGCGCGAGTGGCCGCAGATGGCCTCCGTCGAGGCCATCGCCGCCTCCGGCTCCGGCGACCGCCAGGTGATCCTCACCCCGAAGCCGGGCGGCCGCCTCCCGATCGTCGAGCTCGACAAGCCGGTCTCGGTCCTGCGCATCGGTGAGAAGGACAAGCAGGTCCACCCCGTCCACGGCCGCGCCTTCGTCCGCGAGCGCGCCGACGGCCGCACCTACCGCGTCGGCGAGGGCGGCTTCTGGCAGGTCCACCCGCAGGCGGCGGACATGCTGGTGAAGGCCGTCATGCAGGGCCTGATGCCCCGCAAGGGCGACATGGCCCTCGACCTCTACTGCGGCGTCGGCCTCTTCGCGGGCGCGCTCGCCGAGCGCATCGGCGACAAGGGCGCGGTGCTCGGCATCGAGTCCGGCAAGCGCGCGGTGGAGGACGCCCGCCACAACCTGAAGGACCTGGAGCGGGTCCGCATCGAGCAGGGCAAGGTCGAGCAGGTCCTGCCCCGCACCCGCATCGAGGAAGCCGACCTCATCGTCCTCGACCCGCCCCGCGCGGGCGCCGGCAAGCAGACGGTCCGCCACCTCGCCTCCCTCGGCGCCCGCCGCATCGCCTACGTAGCCTGCGACCCGGCCGCCCTGGCCCGCGACCTGGCGTACTTCGCGGAAGAGGGCTACAAGCCGGTCAAGCTCCGGGCGTTCGACTTCTTCCCGATGACGCATCACGTGGAGTGCGTGGCGATTTTGAAGCCGGTGGCAAAGGAGGCGTGACCTTCGGATTTACCTGGTGGGCGTTAGGGGCGTTAGGGGCGAAATTCTGACGCTGAAATGACGCTCGTGACGCTCTCCTGTCTTCGAGGGAACTTGAAGGAAGGCGGCCGGGTTCCGGAGGAGTAGCCAGTGCCCCCTTGCGAGCGCTCTTCCTGATGTAAGGGCGCGACGAGGTCCATGCACGGCGTGGAGGTCTGGCCTTCGCGGACACGGATCAGGCGCTGGTGTCCACGGACGGAATGCCGACCACGGATACGTCGATGCCCTGGGCGCGCAGCGCACGGGCTGCCTGCAGTAGGGAGACCTGGGCGAAGGTGAACAGGTTCGCCGTCGTCAGGGCCTTCCCGCTCTTGAGTGAGATGGCGTAGACGACCTTCCTCGGGGTGAACTCCTCGCCGACGGGGTGCCCCGGGCGTCGTTCCTGCACGCGTCGGACGAACTCGGAGCGCGCCTCCGCGTCGTTGCGCAGGGCATCGGCGGAGATCCTGCCCTGGGCGAAGAGGTGGCTGAGCGGTGCCGAGGAGGCGGCCCTCTTGACGTGGATCAGGGTTCCGTCCTCGGCGAGTAGGTCCGCGGCCTCGAAACCGTGCGGATGCTGGGCGGTCTTGATCAGCCGGCGATCCAGGCAGACGTATCCACGCTTCGCTGCCTCCAGGTTGTATTCCTCCTCAGTCGCGAGGTTGGTCGTCCAGCCCGGCAGCGGACAGTCGGCTGGTGCGGTGAGCAGGGCGTCGACCTCGCTCCGGATGCCCTCCAGGTACTGGTCCCCGATCTCGAACCAGCGCCCCTCGTGGTGGAAGTAGCGGCTGGCGCCGAGCGGGATCTCGGCCGTGATCCACTTGTGTGCTTTTACCTGGGCGCTCACCGGATCGGTGCCCTCCTCGTCTCGGTGCATCTGTACGTAGCCCGCGGACAGTGCTTCCAGACGCCTGCCGGGCGGGATGTCGTCGAGCAGCTCCAGGATGTCGTCGAGCGTCGGAGAAGGCATGAGGTGGCGTACGGGCCCGATCTTCACCTGGTAGGAGAGTGCGGCGTCCTCCTGGTCGAGGCAGGCCGCGGGGACGGCCAGAGCGAGTGAGCCGCTGTCCGCCGAGGCACCCAGCAGATCATCGAGACGGGTCTCCAGGACGCTGCGTCGAGGGTCTCCGCTCTTGAGTGGCCGAACGCGGGCGATGGCCTCGAACTCCGGTGCGGGGGACCGGCGGGTGAGGATCGCCTGGACCTGCGTGAGGTCGTGGATCAGGTCCTCGGGCTGCGCGCCCAGATGGATCTTCAGGGCGTCCGTACCGGCCACCTGAGCCGTTCGCCGGCTGCGCCTCCCGATCGTGAGCTCCGTTGAGCTCAGGGAGCCGACCAGCCGGCTCACCACCTCTCCGTACTCCTCGATGGGAAACGCGCGAATGTGCTGGCCCTGGGCGGCCGAGCTCCGGTCCGTGCGGCCTCTGGCGTCCATCAGGCTGTGCGTGACCTGGCGGATGGAGTCGGGCTGCGCCGCGCGCAGGACGAAGTCGAAGCCGAAGCCGGGGGAGATCCAGCTCTGGTCGAGCAGGAGGTGCCCCATGCCGAAAGTGAGGGCGAAGACGTCGTCGGCGATGGGGAGGAGCAGGGCGCACGCCGAGGTGCGGTTCTCCACGGGCGGCTTCCGCCCGGTGAGGGTGTGCACGGCGGAGGTCCAGTCGGGCGGCCGGTGGTGGCTGATCACACCGTGGCAGAGGAGCGCGGGGGCGTCCCCGATCGTTACGTCCTCGACGGTGAAGGAGTGATCGCGCTCATACCTGGCGTTGAGTGCTGCCCGCAGGTCCGCAGGAGACGGGCCCATGTCCCGGAGCAGGTAGAGAGTGCTGCGCCGGGTCTTGGGGGCGGTGGCAGGGCTGTGGGTGATGGTGGGGCCGAGCGGCATGGGGACTCCCGGAGTGGTGAGGCGAGACCGTGGTGCTGACGACACCCAGTAGATGCACTCGTGAAAGCACTGTCAAACATGGATTCACGCTCGGGTTGTGGTGTAGAGTGTGAACTGCCCGCCCAGAGGAGAGGTGCCGCCCGGTCATGCCCGAGACAACAGCCCACGTGACAGCCGCGGAGATCTCCCGCATCGCCGGCGTTACCCGGGCCACCGTCAGCAACTGGCGCCGACGGCACGCCGACTTCCCTCATCCGTCCGGCGGCACCGATACCAGTCCGCTCTACGACCTCGGAGCGGTCCAGGAGTGGCTCGGCTCGCGCGGTCACACGCGGGTCGCCGACCCCCGGGAGGAGCTGCGCACCGCGGTCCGCTTCCAGGCCTCCGACCCGGACAGGACGACCGGCCGCATCGGCTTCGTGCTCACGCTCGCCCGCCGCTCCCCGGACGAGACGGCGGCGCTCGCCGACCTCACGGACGCCGAGCTCGTCGCCCGCGCCGTCGAAGAGGTGGCCGAGCTCCTGGCCTCGCTCCCCGGGCCGACGCCCGCGAGTCCCCCGTTCTCCGCATCCGACGGCCCCACACTGCGCGCGATCCTTCGCTGCGTACGCGAGGAGGGCGGCCCGGCCGCGCTCGCGGTGCTCGCGGAAAGGGAACTGGAGGACAGTGCCGCGACCGGCGTCTACGGAACTCCCGAACCCTTGACGCGGCTGGTCGCGGAGCTGCTCCCGGCCGCGGTCGCGCGGGTACTGGACCCGGCCTGCGGCAGCGGCGCGCTGCTCGCGGCCGCCGCCGGGCGCGGCGCCACCACTCTCCTCGGCCAGGACTCCGTACCCGTACAGGCCCAGCGCGCCGCGGTCGGGCTGAGCCTCGCCGCGGCACGGGCCGAGGTCACTGTACGCATCGGGGACAGCCTGCGCGCGGACGCCTTCGACGGCCTGACGGTGGACGCGGTGGTCTGCAACCCGCCGTACGGAGATCGCGACTGGGGCCACGACGAGCTCGCCTACGACCCGCGCTGGGCGTACGGCGTACCGGGCCGGTCCGAATCCGAGCTCGCCTGGGTGCAGCACTGCCTCGCACACCTCGCGCCGGGCGGCTGGGCCGTGCTGATCCTGCCGCCCGCCACCGCCTCCCGCCCCTCCGGGCGCCGGGTGCGGGCGGAGCTGGTGCGCGGCGGCGCCGTGCGGGCCGTACTGGCTCTCCCGGCCGGGGCCGCACCGCCGCTGCACGTGGGCCTGCAGCTGTGGGTACTGCAACGGCCCGAGCCGGGAGGCTCCGAGCGGAAGTCGGTGCTGTTCGTCGACATGGCAGGGTCGCCCGGGTCGGGTGCCGGGGAACAGGCGGCGGTCTCGCCGCGTACGGGGTCCTTCCGTGCCCCGATCGACTGGGCCAGCCTGACGGCGCGGGCGCTCGCCCACTGGGGTGCCTTCACCGCCGACCCGGACGGGTTCGCGGCCGAGACCGGCACCGCACGTGCAGTACCGGTCGTGGACCTCCTCGACGAGCTCGTCGACCTCACCCCGGCCCGCCAGGTCCGTATCTCCCACACGGACTTCGACCCCGTCGAGTTGTCCACGCGCACGGAGACGGGCCGCCGTGAGCTGACCGAAGCCGCCCGCTCCCTCCTCGACGCGGCGGACTTCACCGCCTGGACCCCACCCGAACCTGGCGGCTCGGCCCGGGAATGGCGTACGGCCACCGCCTCCGACCTCGCCCGGGGCGGGGCACTGACCCTGCTCCGTACCGTGCCGGACCCCAAGGGACCGGAACCGGAGCCGGAAGGGGCCGCCTCCGCAACGGCGGCGCCGGTCCTCACCGGAGCGGACATCGCGCGCGGGACGGGCCCGACCGGCGACCCGGCGGAACTCCGTTCGGCGGCTCCCGCGCCCGTGATCGCCGTCGGCGACGTCCTGGTACGGGCGATCGCGGGCGGCGCCGGGCCCATGGCCCGAGTGGCGGATGAGGGGGACGCGGGGGCTCTCCTCGGCCCCCAGGTCCATCTCCTTCGCCCGGACCCGGCCCGCCTGGACTCCTGGTTCCTGGCCGGATTCGTCGGCTCGGCGGAGAACGTCGCGGGGGCCTCCACCGGCAGCACCGTCCTGCACGTGGCTCCGGGCCGGCTACGGGTCCCGCTGCTGCCACTGGACGAGCAGCGCCGCTACGGCGAGGCCTTCCGGAATGTCCACGGACTGCGCGCGCGGGCACGGCAGGCCGCGCGGCTCGCGGAGCAGACGGCGGCCCTGCTGACGGACGGCCTCACGGGCGGCGCGCTCCTGCCGGCCACGGCCCTGGCCGGGACCGTGGCCGATACCGAACCGGCCTGAACCACACGTGTACTTCTCGACCATCCACCACACTTGTCCGCACCCGCTTCCCTTGGGCGGGGCGGTCCGGAAGGAAACCGGGGAACCCCTTGAACAGCAGTAAGCACACGGAACTGGCGAACCACGCCTGGTCCGTCGCCGATCTCCTGCGTGGCGACTACAAGCAGTCCGACTACGGCAAGGTCATCCTGCCGTTCACGGTGCTGCGCCGACTGGAATGCGTCCTGGAGCCGACGCGGGAGAAGGTCGCGGAGACCGCCGCCCAGTACAAGGACCAGGAGGACATCGACCCGGACTACTGGTTGCGCAAGGCTTCGGGACACTCCTTTTACAACAAGAGCGACCTGACTCTGAAGAAGATCGCCGGAGACCCGCAGAGTGCGGCGAAGAACCTTCAGATCTACGTCGCAGCCTTCTCGGACAACGCCCGTGAGGTCCTCGACAAGTACGAGTTCTCTCAGCAGATCAAGCGGCTCGCGAGTGCCGACCTGCTCTACCAGGTTATCGGCAAGTTCACCGACCTGGACCTGCACCCCGAGGTCGTGCCCAACCACAACATGGGCTACATCTTCGAGGAGCTGATCCGCCGCTTCGCGGAGCAGTCCAACGAGACGGCGGGTGAGCACTTCACCCCCCGCGAGGTCATCAAGCTGATGGTCAACCTCCTGATCGCGCCCGACGGGGACGCCCTGACGGTACCGGGCGCGGTCCGCACGGTCATGGACCCGGCGTGCGGTACGGGCGGCATGCTGTCGGCCGCCGAGGACCACATCCTGTCCCTGAACCCGGACGCGACGGTTGAGGTTTACGGCCAGGAGCTGAACCCTGAGTCCTGGGCGATCTGCCGTTCCGACCTGATGATCAAGGGCCAGGACCCGGAACACATCGCGTCCGGCAACTCCCTGAGCGACCCCGGCCAGGGCCGCGAGAAGTTCGACTATCTTCTGGCCAACCCACCGTTCGGCGTGGAGTGGAAAAAGGTCAAGGACGAGGTCGAGTACGAGCACAAGCACTTGGGCGAGGCCGGACGCTTCGCCGCGGGCCTGCCGCGAATTAGCGATGGCTCCCTCCTTTTCCTCCAGCACATGATCTCGATGATGAAGCCGGTGGACGCGAAGGGCGGCGGTGGCTCCCGCCTCGCCATCGTCTTCAACGGCTCCCCGCTCTTCACCGGCGCCGCCGGCTCGGGCGAGTCCGAGATCCGCCGCTGGATCCTGGAGAACGACTGGCTTGAGGCAGTCGTCGCCCTCCCGGACCAGCTCTTCTACAACACCGGCATCTCGACGTACTTTTGGATCCTCACGAACCGCAAGTCCCTGGACCACAAGGGCAAGGTCGTCCTGCTGGACGCGCGCGACCAGTTTCAGAAGATGCGCAAGTCGCTCGGTGACAAGCGCAAGGAACTGGGCAGGCAGCACATTGCGGCTGTGACGCGCCTGTACGCGGAGGCCATCCAGGCCGCGGCGGACCCTGACCACGAGCTCCATGCCAAGGTCAAGGTCTTCGACAACGAGGCCTTCGGCTATCAGCGCATCACGGTCGAACGCCCGCTGAAGCTCCGCTTCGAGGTGACGGAGGAGACGCTTGCTGCCCTGGCGGCGGCGAAGCCGGTGCACCGGCTTCCGCAGCCGGAGAGGTTCGTGGAGGCTTTCCGACCGCTGCTCGGCTCCTCGTGGACGACGAAGTCGGACGCGTTCCTGGCGCTGAAGGACGCGGTGGTGGCCGCTGGGCTGCTATGGCCTGGGGGCGCGCCCTTCGTGAAGTCGATGCGAGAAGCCGTGGGCGTCCGCGACCCCGAGGGTGAGGTCCAGAAGATCAATGGCGAGCCGGAACCGGACACGGAGCTCCGCGACTACGAGAACGTCCCGCTGGGCGAGGACGTCGAGGACTACCTCAAGCGCGAGGTCCATCCGCACGTTCCGGACGCGTGGATTGATCACTCGAAGACGAAGATCGGCTACGAGATTCCGGTGACGCGCCACTTCTACGTGTACGAGCCGCCGCGGCCGCTTGCGGAGATCGACGAGGAACTGAAGGCGCTGGAGGCAGAAATCCAGGCACTGCTGGGCGAGGTGACGGAGTGAGCTGGCCTGTTGCGCCGTTGAAGCGCTTTGTCGACCCTGCTCGCCCGATCACGTACGGCATCGTTCAGGCAGGGCCGGACATCCTTGGTGGCGTTCCCTACGTCCGCCCTGTCGACATGACACAGTTTGGAGGCGTGGTAGATCCTGCGTCACTGCTCCGGACTACTCCTGAAATCGCCGAGTCCTATCGCCGGTCAACTATTTCGGACGGGGACATTGTCGTGTCCATCGGTCCTTCCTACGGGAAGGTCATGACGGTCCCAGTCGAACTTTCCGGTGCTAATTTGACCCAGGGTACTGCCAGGGTCGCCCCAGCTTCGACCGTCGATGCTCGGTTCCTCTACTGGGCGCTCCAGAGTGCGACGTCCCGGCAGTTCTGGGACTCCTCTGTTAGCGGTGCAACTTTCAGTGCCCTTAACCTGGAACCATTGGGGCGCACGCCTATTCCGCTGGTACCGCTCGTGGAGCAGCGCCGCATCGCTGACTTCCTTGATGCGGAGGCGAGGAAGATCGAAATGTTGGCGTCGAAGAAGCGGCGTCTGATTTCTCTTCTTGAAGAGCGAATTGATAGTCGGATTCTGGGGCATGTGGGTGCCAGTTCACTCGTGCATGCTGAACCTTCTATTCCGGTGCTGCCAATTCGGCGCCTACTGGTTAAACGAATTCGCCCTGCCGCGCCAGGAGTGGGGGTCGTCACCGCATACCGGGACGGTCAGGTCACGGAGCGTGGATTGCGTCGGTCTCGGGGCTATACGCTTTCCGCATCTGATGAGCCGCAGGGGCAGTACGTCCAGGTTGGCGACGTTGTGATCCATGGCCTTGATGGGTTCGCTGGTGCAATTGGATCGTCCGAGGCGGACGGGAATTGTAGCCCCGTTTACCATGTATGCATGCCACTAGGAATGGGTGATCCTCGATATCTGGGCAGGCTTCTCCGGCTGCTAGCGATCCAAGGTTATTTGGGGAACTTTGCGATTAGCACCCGTGAGCGCGCGGTCGACTTCCGCAACTGGGATCTTTTTGGGCGTATCCCTATTCCTGCCGTCTCTGCAGGCGAGCAGCGTGATGTCGGAACCTGGATCACTGAAATGCGACCGTTGAGGGAGGTCGTTGAGCGCTCCAGAACGCGGGCATTTGAGCGCCGCCAAGCCCTCATCACCGCCGCCGTAACGGGTCAGTTCGACGTCTCTACAGCCAGCGGACGCAACGTCACGGAGGGAATCACCGCATGAGCCCCGGCCCCGTCCACAGCGAGTCCGCCTTCGGAGACGCCATAGTCGCCGCCATGACCGAGCGCGGCTGGCGCGAGGAGAGTCCCACCGACTACAAAGCCGACCTTGGCTTGGACGCTCAAGAGCTCTTCGAGTTCCTCCGAGAGACCCAGGCCGAGGAGTGGCACGAGCTGCGCACCGTCTACGGCGACGCCGCCGACGCCGAGCGCGGCTTCGCTCGCCGCCTCGACCAGGCCATCGCCAACGACGGCCTGCTCCACGTCCTCCGCAACGGCGTCAAGGACCGCGGCGTACTCCTCCGTGTGGCCTACTTCAAGCCAAACCTGGTCGCTGACCCCTCCGCCCTCGACGGCTACCGTGCCAATCGCCTCACCGTCGTGCGCGAGCTGGTGTACGCCACCAAGCAGCTCGACTGGGGCCACAAGCTCGACCTGACCCTGTTCCTCAACGGCATTCCCGTCGCCACCGCCGAGCTCAAGAACCCGCTCACCGGCCAGGGCGTCGAGCAAGCCAAGGAGCAGTACCGCACCGACCGCGACCCCACCGAGTTGATCTTCACCCGCCGGGTCATCGCGAACTTCGCCGTAGACCCCGACCTGGTCTTCGTCGCCACCCAACTCAAGGGCAAGAACACCCGCTTCCTGCCCTTCAACACCGGCTCCGAGGGCCCTGGCCGCCCCGGCGGGGCCGGCAACCCCGCCCCCACGGCCTTCGGCCAGTACTCGACCTCCTACCTCTGGGAGCAGGTCTGGGAGCGGGACAACTGGCTGGACCTCCTCCAGCGCTTCGCCCACCAGCAGAAGTCCAAGACCCCCGGCGGCGGCACCACCAGCACCACGATCTTCCCGCGCTACCACCAGTGGGACGTGGTCAAGAAGCTGACCGCCCACGCCGCCACCCATGGCGCCGGTCAGAACTATCTGATCATGGCCTCGGCCGGGTCCGGCAAGTCCAACACCATCGGATGGCTCGTTCACCGCCTCTCCGACCTGCACGCGGACAACGACCCCCGCACGCTCGACACGGAGGCTCTGTCAGCGGGCTTCATCAAGCCCGGCGCGCCCGTCTTCGACAAGGTCATCGTCATCACCGACCGTCGGAACCTGGACGCCCAGCTCCGTGAGACGGTCGGCAGCTTCTCCCAGACCGACGGCCTGGTCGTCAAGATCGACGAGAAGCACGGCGCCAAGAGCGAGCAGCTCGCCCGCGCCCTCTCCCGCGACACCGGCAAGATCGTCACCGTCACCCTGCACTCGTTCCCCGCGCTGCTCGACTACCTCCAGCGCAACCCGACCGAGATCAAGGGCACCACCTTCGCGATCGTCATCGACGAGGCCCACTCATCCCAGTCCGGCGACGCGGCGACTTCCGTCCGCGCCGCCCTCCGCGAACTCGGCCTCGACTCCGACTCCGACGACGCCGGCGCCACCAGCGTCACCGTCACCGACAAGCTCAAGAAGAAGGCCCTCGAACGTTCCCGGGCAGCCAACCTCTCTTACTTCGCCTTCACCGCCACCCCGAAGTCCAAGACCCTCGAACTCTTCGGTACCCCGGACCAGGTGAACGGCAAGGCCGCCTACCGTCCCTTCCACACGTACTCCATGCGCCAGGCCATCGAGGAAGGGTTCATCCTCGACCCGCTGCGTAATTACGTCACGTACAACACGTACTGGAAGCTGGTAAACCAGAACCACGACGAGCGCGAGGTCGACCCCGCCAAGGCGAACTCGCTCCTCGCCCGGTACGTACTCACCCACGACTCGACCGTCTCCCAGCACGCACAGGTGATCGTCGAGCACTTCGTCGCCCACACCCGGGGCCGGCTCGGCGGGCGCGCCAAGTCCATGGTCGTGACCGCTTCCCGGCATTCCGCCGTCCAGATGGCCCGCGCCATCAAGAGCTACATCAAGGACCGCGACTACCACACCAGGTACCCGGACCTGGGCGTCCTGGTCGCCTTCTCCGGCTCCCTCACCATCGACGGCGAGGAGACCACGGAGTCGAAGGAGAACGGCGGCCTCTCCGAGACCGCCCTGCCCAAGGCCTTCGGCTACACGCGCGCCGACGACAAGGCGGTCAAGGCCGGAGCAAAGGGACGGCAGGAGTACCGGATCCTGGTCGTGGCCGAGAAGTACCAGACCGGCTTCGACCAGCCCCTGTTGACGACCATGTACGTCAACAAGACGCTGACCGGCATCGCGGCCGTCCAGACTCTCTCCCGTCTGAACCGCACCGCCGAACGCAAGGCGCAGGCCGACCTCGCCGTCCTGGACTTCACCAACGAGGCCGAGGACATCAAGGACGCGTTCCGCCCGTACTTCGAGGAGGCGAACACCCTTCCCTCGGACCCCAACCTGCTCTATACCGCCCAGAGCCGGGTCATGTCCGCGCCGATCATCTCCGAAGCGGAGATGGACGAGTTCGCCGCCGCCTACTTCGAGGCGAAGGAGAAGGCCGCCGGCTCGCAGGCCAAGTGGGAGAAACTGCACGCTGAGCTCTACCGGCGGCTGTCCCCGGCCGTCACCCGCTACGAGGCCCTGCGCGACAACGACGAGGACGAGGACGAGGTCAAGACGGCCGAGGACTTCCGCGCCGACCTCATCGACTACGTACGCAAGTACGGCTTCCTCGCCCAGATCGTGCCCTACCACGATCCCGACCTGGAGCGCCTCCACCTGTACGGGCGCTACCTCCTCACCCGCCTGCGCGGGCGCACGGACGGCGGCGTGGACATTGGCGATGTGGACCTCAGCCACCTGCGTGTGCAGAAGACCGGAGAGCATGACGTCTCCCTCAGCCCGGAAGGCCCCGCGACGATGCCGGGCTTCGGCGAGGGGCCCGGCGGCGCCAAGGAGGCCGAGAAGTCACTTCTGTCGGAGCTGATTGAGAAGTTCAACGCCAAGTTCGGTACGGAGTTCACCGAGCAGGACGTCATCCGGCCCTTCGAGGAGGCCAAGGCCGACGCCAAGGTCCGGGCGGCGGCCGTCGTCAACGACGAGGACAACTTCGGCAAGGTCTTCGACAAGGTCTTCGCGGACAAAATGGCCGACCACGTGGACTCCATCGCCGGTCTCGGCCGCCAGTACTTCGGCGCCGACCGGAACTTCAAGTCCAGCCTCGACCGCAGCGCCCGCCGCGCCGCGTGGCGGATGATCCGCCGCGAGGAGGGCGTGGACGACGCCGCGTAGCCCCCTCGGTACGTGGGGGGCCCTCGTACACACAATGGTGTACGAGGGCCCGCGCCGTTTCCGGCTTTGTGGCCGGCCACCAGCTCCACGAACCGGGCCCACGCTTCGGATCCGATGGTCAGCACGGGTCCGCCGAGCTGCTTGGAGTCCCGAACGTGGACTGTGCTGGGCGTGGCGGGCACCGAGGGGCGCGGCTTGCCCGTCGCCGCCGCCCTCGCTGACCGCTGGGGCCCGCGCCCCTGCGGGCCGCGGTCCGGCAGGATCGTGTGGGCCGAGTGCGACCGGCGGAGCCACGACGCAAAGGTGGTTCTCGGCCATATGTGACAGACCTTCCCGCCCTCCCCTGGACGGAAGATCGCCACCCCACCAAACTGGTCCCGACATGTCGGGCCGGCCGACACCACCTCGGTATGCACGTCGGCGACAGAAACACGACGGGGCGGGGGCACGGTGCCGCAGCAGGTGATCGCCGGACGTTACGAACTCCTGGAGGAGCTCAGCCACGGCGGCATGGGCGACGTCTGGCGCGGCTACGACGCCGTCCTCGACAGGCCCGTCGCCGTGAAGCTCATCCGCCCCCAGGCCGTCACCTCGCCGCAGATGGCGGACGAGCTGGCCAAGCGGTTCCGGCGCGAGGCTAGAATCACCGCCCGTATCCAGCACCCCGGCGTGCCGCAGGTCTACGACGCCGTCCTCGACGATACCCACGGGCGGCTGTTCCTCGTCATGGAGCTGGTCGAGGGGGTCCCGCTGTCCGCCTACGTGGGCCTGGCCCGGCCGCTGCCGGTGAGCTGGGCCGTGGCCGTGGCCGCGCAGGTGGCCACCGTGCTTTCGCACGCCCACGAGGTCCCGGTGATCCATCGCGACCTCAAGCCGGGCAATGTCCTCGTCGCCCGCGACGGGACCGTGAAGGTCCTTGACTTCGGCATTGCGGCCATCCTTCGCACCGACGCGACCAAGCTGACCGCGACCGGGAGCCCGATCGGGACGTCTCAGTACATGGCGCCCGAGCAGGTCCGCGGCGGGCGTGTCACGCCGCGGACGGACCTGTACGCGCTCGGATGCGTCCTGCACGAACTGCTCGCCGGGCGCGCCTTGTTTCAGGCGGACAGTGAGTTCGCGCTCATGTACCAGCACGTCAGCGCCGCCCCCGCCCCGCTCCGGCAGCTGCGCCCCGAGGTCCCGGCCGACCTGGAAGAACTCGTCCTGCACCTGCTCCAAAAGGCTCCGGAGGCGAGGCCCGCCGACGTCCAGGAGGTGTACGAGCGGCTGCGGCCTTTCCTCCCCAAGGCGGGCCAGGAACCGGCGCCCGGCGAGAGCGGACCGGCCGGAGCACCGGACCCGACCGGGCTGTTCCGCCACCCGTACGCGCCCCGATCCCGCCCCCGGCCGGTGGTCGCCCAGGCGCTTCCCGGGGAGCCGGCCCCGGCACCCGTCCCCGTACCGGACGGACTCAGGGCGGACATCAAGGAGGCGTACGCGCACTCCGACGCCCTCCTCGAAGAGGAGCGGTTCGCGCAGGCCGCGGAGGTGCTGAGCGAGGTCATCGAACCGGCCGCCCGAGCCCTCGGCACCGACAACCGGCAAGTGCTCGAGCTGCGCATCCAGCGAGCGGCGATCCGGCTCCTCGGTGGGGACTACCGTGCCGCTCTGCCCGAGTTCACGGCGCTCACCGACGCGTACGGGCGCATCGCGGGACCCGCGAGCGAGCGGGCCCGCGCCTGCCGTGCCCAGGCCGCCCGCTGCCGCGCCGAACTCGGTCAGGTGACGGAGGCGCTCACGGCACTGGAATCAGTGCTGGCCGTCGTCCGGTCCGTCGACAGCGATGCCAGTGAGGAGGCCCTCGAACTGCGCCGTGACATCGGCATGCTGCTGCTCGCCCAGGGCCGCGCCGCCGACGCCCTGGGCGTTCTCGAACCGCTACATGGCGACCTGAACGTCATCTACGGACCCGCGGACGAGCTGACCTCGGAGATCGCCGAGGCGCTGTCGCTCATACGGCTGGATCTTGACGGCCAGGCGCCCTGAACGCCGTTCGGCGGGCGGTTCGGGGGCCAGCAAGGTGGTGGGGCCGGTCGGTTCCGCCAAGGGGAGGGAACAAGAGCATGAACGCACAGCAGGCCAAGGGGGGCCAGCCTGATCTCAACACCCAGGTGAGGCAGGTGGGCAACGCCCTCCAGAAGGTATACGGCGATCTGCTGGATACCAGCGATCTGGTGGCCAAGCACTCGGGGGAGGCGTTCGAGACGCGCCGCACCTCCAGGGCGCTGGCCGCGCATGCCGTGCGGATTGTCACCGGGTTCAGCCCGGAGGAAGCCGCCGCCACCGTCATCGACGGGGACCTCGACCAGGGCATCGACGCGATCGCGGTGGTCGAGGGGGTCAAGCCGCACGTGTACCTCGTCCAGAGCAAGTGGAGCGCGAAGGGATACGCCAAGGGCGACCGCGAAGCCGTACTCGAACTCCTCGCGGGCTTCAGGCTCATCGACGAGGAGAACTTCGCCCCGTTCAACCCGCGGGGGCGCAGGCTGGCCGAGTACGCCAAATCCGTCATGGACCGGGGGACCGTCCCCGTCACCCAGGTCGTGGTGATGATGCGGCCCGACATGCCCGGCGACGGCTTCATGCAGGCGATCAGGAACGGCGAGGACGAGTTCAACCGGTACGGCGACGTCCTGGGCCACCGGATCATCCTGGCTCCGGAGATCTGGGCTTCCGTACGAGCCGACCAGGCACCCGAGCCGGTGGTCCTGACCGCCGAGCTGTTCCCCTGGTTCGGCATGGGCTCCGACGCGCTGTACGAGTCCTACCAGGGAGTCGTAGACGCCGAGCAGGTCGCCGACTGGGCGGAGCAGCACGGGGCGAACCTGTTCAACCTGAACATCCGCAAGCCCCTGGGCCGGACGCCCATCAATAATTCGCTGATCGCCACCCTTACCGAGGAGCCGGCCAACTTCTGGTACTACAACAACGGCATCACCGTGCTCTGCGATCGTGTGGAGAAGGTCGAACGGTCGGCACGTGCTCCCCACCAGAAGCCCCTGATGCTGACCCTGTACAACGCCAGCGTGGTGAACGGCGCCCAGACCGTGCGCGCGGTGGCGGAGGCGCTGGAGAAGGAGGACGCGGCGGCCGAGGCCAAGATAGGCGTACGGATCATCGTCACCCACGCGGCCCAGGAGTTCGCCAGCGACACCACGCACGCCACCAACCGCCAGAACAGCGTGGGCGACCGCGACTTCGTCGCCCTCGATCCCGTCCAGGGGGACATCCTGGACGAGATGCGGGCGGAGCTCGGCCTGGAGTACGGGGTTCAGCGCAGCGAGGTCGACCTCCCCGAGGAGTCCGGCTGCACCGTGGTCGAGGCTGCCGTTGCTCTGGCCTGCGCTCATGCTGACAGCCAGTACGCGGCCCGGATCGCGTTCGCCCTCGACCCGCTGTGGGAGCGCGGCCCGCAGGGGGTCTACGACGTGCTGTTCCGCCCGAGGCCGGGTGTCTACCTGCTGTGGAACGCCGTCCAGGTGGTCCGGGAGGTGCGCCGCTCCCTCCTCGACCTCCGTAAGCGCTACGAGGGCAGGGCCGCCGCGCTGACGGAGCACGGCACGTACCTGCTGGCCCATCTGATCTTCCGGCTCCTCGACACCGAGGGGATCGACGAGCCCGACACCAAGCTGACCTGGGCCGGCGACGCAAAGGCGAAAACCAAGGAGATCGTCGAGCGGCTGTTGCCCGTCACCATGCAGGTCATCGACGGGCTCTCCGAGCGGCGCCCGCAGATCCGAGCCGTATGCGCGGACGTCGACCGATGCCGGGAGGTCTCCGAACGGGTCGTGGAGGTTATGACAGGGGGCAAGGACGGCTCCGCTCCGGACACGTACCGCCGCGTCCGACCCACCCGTAAGCGTCGCCGCCCCAACGCCGTCCAGGTCCTCGTCGACAAGCGGGTACTGCCCGAGGGCGAACCGCTCGCCCTCAGCACGGCCTACCCGACGGAAGCCGAGGCGCTTAAGTACTGGCTGGCGGACGACCCACAGCGATCCCGGGCCACATGGACCAACCACCGGACGAAGCCCATCGTCTGGGCCCACGACGGCAAGCAGTACTCGCCTTCCGGACTGATCACCCTCATGTGGGAGCAGGCCGCATGGGCGGAACGGCCCGTGGCCAACCAGGGCACGGCCCGCTGGGTCACCTCATCGGGGGACACCCTCGCCGATCTCGCGTGGCGGACGCTGGGCGACCTGGAGGAGCCGGACGAGTCCGACGAACCGAGCCGCCGGGATGCGGACGAAACCGACCAGTAGAACCACGGAGGAGAAGCCCGCCATGCCCCGCCTCGCCTTCGACATCGCCTTCTGCGCCCAGCTCCCCAAACTCCAGGGCACTGTGCGCAAGGGGGTCTTCGACGCCTGGGAGAAGTTCGAACGGCTGACGCTCGACCGGTTGTTCAAGGATCCCGGTCTGAAGCTGGAGTCGCTCAGAGGCGCCCGAGACCCGCACATCCGGACGATCCGGATCGACCGGGGCACCCGAGGGGTCGTGCTGGCACCCGACAGCGGGGACACGTACGTCCTGCTGCGGGTGCTGCCGCACGACGAGGCCAACGCTTGGGCCGTCAAGCAGAAGGCGAGCATCAACACGGTTACCCGGGCGGTCGAGATCCGGGACATCGCCGTCCTGGACGAGCTCACCCCCGCGTACGAGCGGATCGCGCCCGCCCCCGAGCAGCGGCTTTTCGCCCGGTTCTCGGACGGGGATCTCTCAGCTCTCGGCATCGACGGGACGACCCTGTGCCAGGTCCGGGTCCTGACCAGTGCGGAGCAGCTGGAGGCCTTCGCGCCGTTCTTCCCCCAGGACCAGAGGGAGGTACTGGAGTACCTGGCCGCCGGCTTCACCGTGGAGGATGTGTGGCGCGAGGTGGTCGCAGTCAACCTGGCCGCCGCCGACAGCGCGGAGCCCGTGAACCCCGCCGACTACGAGACCGCGATCCGGCACACCCGCACCCGTATCGCCCTGGTCACCGGGTCGGACGAGCTCCGGGAGATCCTCGACAAGCCCTTCGCCGCGTGGCGAGTCTTCCTGCACCCGTCCCAGCACAAGGTGGCCTACCGGGCCTCCTACTCCGGCCCGGCCCAGGTCACAGGAGGTCCTGGCACGGGCAAGACGGTCGTCGCCTTGCACCGTGTACGCCACCTGCTCGGCCACCTGCGTGACGGTGACCGCATCCTGCTCACCACCTACACCAACGCACTGGTGGCCGCCCTGCGTGCGGGCCTCGCCGAGCTCGTCGACGACGTGACGCTCCGGGACCGGGTGGACGTCATGACCGTCGACGCGTTCGCCGGGCGGGTGCTGTCCACGTCGCACCGGCCCCTGCGCGCCGACGAGGAGCCGGCTCGCTGGCAGCAGGCCGCCCGGGCCGCGGGCTTCACCGGGAGTCCGCAGTTCCTCGCCCAGGAGTACAGGCACGTCGTCCTCGCCCAGAACCTGCGCACATACGAGGAGTACGAGGCCGCCGAGCGCAAAGGGCGGGGCAGCGCGCTGCCCGTGGCGGCCCGGCCGCCGGTGTGGGGCGCCGTCGAGGAGTTCACCGCCCGGTTGGCGTCCGACGGGCTGCGAACCTACCTCGGGACCTGTGCGGAGGCCGCGGACCTGCTGGAGCGGACCGGGCCGTGCTACCGGCATGTCGTCGTCGACGAGGCCCAGGACCTGCACCCCGCCCAGTGGCGCCTCCTGCGCGCTGCCGTCCCGGTGCGCCCGGACGACCTGTTCATCGCGGGCGACCCGCACCAGCGGATCTACGACAGCAAGGTCTCCTTGAAGGCGGTCGGGATCAAAGTCGCGGGCCGGTCGGCGAAGATGCGCAAGAACTACCGTTCCACGCACGAGATCCTGAGTTGGTCCACCGCGCTTCTCGTCGGGCGCCCCTTCGCGGAGCTTGAGGACGACGGCCGCCACGAGACCCTGCTCGGATACCGTTCGGCCCTGCACGGGAGCGGCCCCGAGACACACGCAGCCAGCACCACGGAAGCGGAGCTGATCGCTCTGGTTGCACGCGTCCGCGGCTGGCTGGATGACGGCATCGCCCCCAACGACATCGGCGTGAGCGCCCGCTTCAACCGCACCTGCGAACAGGTGAGGGAGCGCCTGTCCGCAGCCGGCATCCCTGCTCAGCGGCTACGGGCGGACCGGCCGGAGGTGGCCGGCGCGGTGAACGTCGGCACCATGCACTCCTTCAAGGGCCTGGAGTACCGGTGTGTCGCGGTCGTCGGGGTCCATGACGGCGCTGTGCCGTAACCCAAGGCGGTGACTCCCGTGGACATCGACCGTCTTCAGCACGAGGCTGATCTGTTGGCGGAACGCTGCCTTTTGTTCGTCGCCTGCACTCGGGCCCGCGACGGTCTGTACGTGTCCTGGGCGGGGGAACCCAGTCCTTTCCTCTCGACGACTGGAGTGTGAGCCGGAACGGATACGCAGCAAACGGCAAGACCCCGCCCTCAGCATTTCCACTGGTGACGGGGTCGCTGCCTTCGGCGTCCGGCGAGAGAGTGGTACGACTGGCTCTCAGCCAGCCGGCGGGCCCTGTTTGTAGGTGCGGTGGAGATAGGTTCGACGTTTGGCGCCCCGGTCACGAGTACGTGTCTGGCGGGCACGCACTGACTCGTCGCTTGATTCCGTAGCCACGACAACGCTGTGGCCGTCATCAACACGCTGCTTGACCAAGGCGTACAGCTGCTCCCTTGTGGTGCCGACAGTTCCGGCGAGCCCGTGCTTGACCAGATCGATGAACTGGGTCCCGGTGAGGTGCCGTTCCACTTGGTCGTATCCGAGGATCCGCGTGGTGCTGCCCGCCCGCTTGCCGCGTGTGCAGTCGTCATCCAGTAGGAGCCGTATGTACGAGACGGGCAGGTACATGCCCGGAGCGAGCCCTTGAACCGGTTGCGGACTAGTGCTCTGGGGCCAATGAGCGAGCTTCACGAAGCAGGGGTCATTACCGAGACGCCATTCGCTTGGCTGTGCCGGAGGCCTACTCAGTCTGGCCACGTCTTCTAGCCGGTCGAGTTGACTTCTTAGGCGTGCGTCCACGTAGATCGAGCGAGCGTCCTTGCCGAGCCGTTTGTACTGCACGAAGACAAAGCTCTTGGTCGACTCGTGGTAGTAGAGCATGTCAGTGCCGAGGCGCGATTCCACCGGTGTGGCATTGACGTTGACGACTTCGAGCCGCCGTCCTGATGCGTCGTGAAGCACGTGAATGTCGCAGCGGACAGTGTCACCTTGCTGCCACTCGCTGAACATCCCGAACGCCTCGCCTGCGATGCGGACATCGTAGTCGATGAGGCTGTGCTCTACGGGTTGTGGAATCAGTCCGGCGGTGTAGGGAGCATCTACTGATCGCGGGCGTCGCCATGCGGCGAGTGCGGAGAGCGGGAAGTCAGCGATACGTAGCAGGCTGCCTGTCGCGTCGCGTTGCTCCTGCCATGACAGGTCGGCAGGGCTGTCTCCAAAGGCAGGAGGGTCGGCTTGGGCAATCAGCCAGTCGAGTAGGGAGCCAAGTCTGGGCCACCTCGCACGTAGTGCGCCTTCCAGGGACTGCCATATGGTGTCGATGCATGCGCCGACTGTGCCCAGCAGCGAAGCACGGTCGAACTCCTGGCGCAGAGGAGCTGGCAGATCACGGAGCAAGCCTTCAGAGCCATCGAGCGGGATGGTCTCTAAGCATTCCCGAAGCGGATCGACAGTAATGCTCTTTTCGACAGCCCCCACAGTCCCGTGTCGAGCCACGATTCCTATCCACGCAAGCCACCGGGCTCGTTCGCGGTTGGGTTGGGCTGGGGTTTCGCCGACCAAGAGCACGATGGGTGGTCCGTCGAGAGCCGCGTCGATATTCAGGCTCTTTGGGCGGGACTTAGTCAGGCGTTGCTCAATTCTGAACTTTCCCTGATTGGCGTCGAGTTCTTCCGAACTTAGAGTCACGATGAAGGCCACGTGTGGACTCTATCCCGCTTGCTGCGGCCATGGATCAGGTCGGACTGGTTCTCTGTGTTTGGCGGCTCTGCGGTGGAGCGTTGGGAGGGAGGCTATGTGCATCGAGGGGGCGATGTTCAGAGCTTGATGACGGCGAGGCGAGTGCCGCACAGCGCGGGGATGTCCTCGGGGCCGGAGGTGAGGCTCGTGACCGGCCCAGGGGCGGCCCATGCAGTGGCATCGATGGCGTATTCGTGGCCGTGCGGACCGGCGTTGGCGAGCAGGGTGGCGGCGTGGCGGGCGTTCGGTTCGGTGATTGGCTTCACGACGAGGCGGGAGAAGTGTCCTCTCCAGGGCCGGGCGGTTGATGCGAGAACGGACCACTTCGACGAGGGTGCCGCGGGGGAGCGGGTCACGCGGCGTCCGCTCCATGCCCCGTCTGATTGCGTCGTGCCCGGTTGAGCTCGCCGCGCAGGGCTTGGGTCTCATCGTCCGTGACGGGTCCGTGCTCAGCCTCAGCGACGGGGTGATGAGTTCGCTGAGGCTGTTGCGCTCGATCTGGCAGGTCAGGCCGCGGCCACGTTGTGATCTCATGCGGTGCGGTACCCAACGGCGGCCAGTCTGGGAGGACCCTTAGGGATGCTGCGACGTGCGTTAAGAGCCGCCCGTTGCGCCCGAAACGCACATTGATCACGAATCTGATTTCGGTCGCGCAAGTCTCTGACCTGCGGTTTTCTCCAACGTGTTTTCCGTTGACGTGGTTCCGATGACGTACCGCGTGGACTGCGTGGCGATCCTGAAGCCGGTGGCTAAGGAGGCGTGAGCGGAGCCTCCCGGCTGAGCATCACGGGCGTTACCGTACGGTCAGCCTGCTGGGCTGGCTTCGTATAGGAATGGCCTTTGCTTCGCGGTGAGTTCAACGTGGTCCTCTCTTATCCGCCGGTCCTTGGATCTACCCGCACCCTGCCCCTCTAATGGGTTGCCGTACATGAAAGGGGTGCGCCGAGGGTGAGGCGCGCTCTGCAGCCGTGGTTCTCCGTGGCACGACGTCTCGGAAATCCGCACGACAGGGACCGCTCATAGGGCAGCTCAGTGAAATGGTGGGGGCACTGGCCGTGGGGTAGCTAACAGGCGGCGCTCAGCGAACTGCCAGGGGGCTTTCGCGGCGGTGGTGAAGGCGGCCGGGCCTTCTTGGAGGTGGGTGAGGACTCCGAGGAGGAGGGTGTGGGAGACGGCCAGGAGGCGGCCGTGGCGTTGGGCGGTGTGGTGGAGGAAGGCGGCGCAGTGGCGGGCGCGGGTGTGGAGGTCGGCGAGGCTTTCGCCGTCTTCGCAGCGGAGGGTCGGGTTGGCGAGGCGGCGCGCTCGCCAGGCGCGGTAGGCCTGCGGGTAGGTCTCGACGGTGCGGCCGAGGACGATGCTGGGGGCGCGCCACTCGGCGAGGAGACCGGATGTGGCGACGATGGGTAGGCCCGTGAGGTGCGAGACGAGGGTGGCGGTCTGGCGGGCGCGGGGGACCGGGCTGGTGACGATGGCGGTGATGCCGGTGGGGAGGGGCAGAGAGCGGCGTACCTGGTCGCGGCCTTCCACGGTGAGGGCGGCCTCGTGCGGGGCGTGGTAGCCGGGTCGGTGGCCTTCGTAGGCGCCGTGGCGCATGAGCCAGATGTCAGCCAAGGATCCAGCCTCCGTCGACGCGCAGGGTCTGGCCGGTGATGAAGCCCGCGTCGTCGGTGGCGAGGAAGGCGACGGCTGCGGCTACGTCGTCCGGGCGGCCCCGGCGCTGGACGCACTGACGGGCGAGCTGCCTGGCGGTCATGGCCTTCGGGTCGTCGATGACGGTTTCCTCGGCGGGGACGCGGATGGAGCCGGGGGCGAGGCAGTTGGCGGTGATACCCGCAGGGCCGAGTTCGCGTGCCAGGGCGCGAGTGAGGCCTTCGAGGCCGGCCTTCGCGCTGATGTAGCCGGCGAGCTCATGGCGGCCCGCCGTGGCGAGGACGGAACCGATCGTGATGATCCGGCCCCAGCCGGCGGCTGTCATGGAGGGGGTCAGTTCGTGGGCCAGGAGGTAGTGGCTGGTCAGGTTGGTGGCCAATGCGTCGTCCCAGTGGGACGACGTCGTCTCCGTCCACGGTCGGCGGGGATAGGCGCCGGCGTTGCTGACCAGGATGTCGATCGGGCCGAGCCGGTCGTGGGCTTGGTGACAGAGGGCGTGTACGGCCTCGTCCTCGCGGAGGTCGGCCGCCAAGGCGACAGCGATGCCGCTGCTGCTGGTGATGTGGGTGGCGAGCTCGACTGCGGCCCGGTCGTCATCGAGGTGGGCGAGGGCGACGGTGGCGCCGTCGGCAGCGAGGCGGTGGGCGATGGCCGAGCCGATGCCGCCGGTCGCTCCGGTGACCAGGGCAGTGCGGCCTTTCAGGGGGCTGGGCATGGCGACTCCAGCGGGCAGAAGTAGACGGTGGGGTCGAAGGCGGGGCTCATGGCCTCGGCGAGCCGGGCGAGGAGGACGAGCCGGTCCTCGGGGGCCAGTTCAGCCAGGTTGTAGACGCCGAGGATGCGCATGGCCAGGTAGGGGCGGAGCAGGTTCGCCAGGTCCGCGCCGGGCCAAAGGTGGTCCGCGACCGGCCGTACGAGCTGGGACCAGTACGCGGTCACGGCGGTCCGCCGGGGAGCCGAGAGGCGCGGGGTGTAGTCGATGTGGATAGTGCTGGTGGTGTGGTCGACGTCAGTTCGCCGGAGCTTGGGGGTGTTGGCTGGGACGTAGGCGAAGATGGAGGGGTGGTCGGTGAAGGCGGTCGGGTTGTACGTGGGCACGAGCCAGCCGCCGAGGGCGGAGACATACCAGAGGAAGTTCGCGAACTCACCGGGGATGCTGTTCATCCCGGCGGTGTCGTAGTCGAACCAGGCGAGCGGATAGGCGAGGTTGACGTCGGTGGGGTCGCCCTGGGTGAGGGCTGCCCAGACCGGCTCGGCCGTGGCGAAGTGGGCGCGCAGCCAGCGGAGGGTGGCAGCCCAGTCCAGGTGATGCCGGCGACCGTTGACGCTCAGCATGTACGCGTTGAGGCGAGAGAACGGGACATCGACTAGGCCGTCGGCGACCGGGAAGTCCGTACCGGCGTAGTACGTGTCGAGCCTGCCGCCGGGCGCCGCGCGGCCCCCGTACAGCTTGCGCACGACATGGGCCGGATCGGTCGGCCATGCCGTCGCGAGGATGACCTCACGGTACGCGGCCGTGAGCTGGTCCATGTACGTATGGAGACCGCCGCTCGGCTCGTCCGCGTTCAGAAGGTCGAGCAGAAGACCCTGGTCGGTGCCGCCGGCGAGACGTTCGTACGCGAGGAGATGCCCGCCTGGCACGCGCAGGTGGGCGTGGAGGGCGGGGACGCGGTAGTGCCGGGCCAGGCGGGCATGGCCGCGGATCTCCTCGCGGGCTTCGGCCGGATCGCGGTTGTACTTCACGAGCAGCGGGCGGCCGAGGATGTCGACGGGACAGAGCAGGTTGCGGGTGAAGCGCTGTGTTGGACCGAGCCGAAGGGGACTCCGGATGGTCATTGCCTCACCCCGTTGAGCAGTTCGAGGCAGACCTGGGCCAGAACGGCGGGCGGGAAGGCGCCCATGTGAACGTCCGCCGTGTCCGGGGCGATGGCGTCGCGGACGGGACAGAGGTCGCCCTGGTGCATGCGGTCGGACAGCTCGGTGGCAACGGCGTGGTGGTGCGGCAGGCCGGTGCGCCACTTGCTGTGGCTGTGGCGCGAGTACAGGCCGACGACGGGAGGGCTGCTGCCGTTCTGGCTGCAGGCCATCGCGGCGAGGTGGGTGAGGCCGGTGTCGTTGCCGACGACGAGGTGGCAGTGCGGGTATAGGTCGACGAGGTGGTCGATCGACACCCCGTCGAGGCGCAGGGCCTGCACGTGGCGCCGAGGGGCTTCCGAGGTGATGCGGAGGCCGTCGGCCGGGTTGCCGCCGATGAGCAGCAGTCGGGCTTGGGCCTGCTGGGCCTCGGCGATGTGTTCGGCGAGGGCGATGTAGCGCCGGACGGTGTAGTCCTTGCGCTCCGGCCAGCTGGTGGCGGTGATGGCGGCGAGAGTCAGGCCGCCCAGCCAGCCCACCGAGCGTAGTTCCTCCACGAGTTCGTTCGGCCCGGTCGCGAGGGTGGGAGCGAAGGGCGTTGAGTCGGCCAGGCGGATGCCCAGGCGGCGCTCCAGCGCCAGGTAGTGACGGGCGGGCAGGTCCGGGTGGGCGCGGCTGTCGCTCGACCAGCAGGGCGGGGTGGCCGGGTCGAGCACTAGCCTCACCGCCGCCTCCGAGCCATGTGTCTCGATGCCGGTGCGGTCGCCGATCACGGCGCGCCAGCCGCTGGGCCTGGCGGTCTGGGGCTTGGTGATCAGACCGGCGCGGGCGATCAGCCCCGCGTACGGGCCCACCGCCCGAACGGCCACGCGAACCGAGCGCAGCCGCAGCCAGTCGAGGACCGCGCGGACCCCCGATAGCGCGAGAAGGGTGTCGCCGAGTTTCCCATCGAAGGCCACCACGATCTCGCCGCAATCGCTCAGGCGGTGGACGAGCTCAGCGGAAGGGGCGAGCGGGAGCGGCGCGCCGATGGGAACGCTGTCACGGTCGTACCCGAGCGGGGTGGTGTGAATGGCCCCGGCGGCGACGGTCAGTGAACCGTGATGGAACCGGATCCCGGCCGAGGCGACCGCTGTCACGCCGCCCCCTCGATCGTGGTGAGGGAGACCAGTGGCAGGCCGAGGTCGCCGAGCAGGTCGCGTGCTCCGCGGGTGGTGTCTTCCACCAGGCAGGCCGCTGCCAGCGGGACGGCACCAGCCTCGCGGAGACGGCGGGTGAGGTCGCTCAGGGTCCGGCCGGTGGTGATCTCATCGTCCACGACAACGATGCGCTGACCGGGGGCGATGCCGTACGCGAAGACATCGGTACGCATTGCGTGGGGCTCGCTGAAGCGGACCGCGCCGTCGAGTGGGAGGTGTAGCTTCCAGGCAATCTTGTACGGCAGATGGGCGGCGCCGGCGAGGGACACGGTCGGCAGGATGCCGCCGGCGTCCAGGCCGAGGAGGAAGTCCACGGCCCCGAGTCCCTCCGGCACCTGCTCTTGGAGTAGACGCCACAGGTGGGCCCCGGTGGTGGCGAGGACACCGGGGTGGACCGGGTCCTCCAGGCCGTCCAGGGAGTGGATGACGCGCTCGCGGCGGCTCGTGGCGCCGACGCTGAGGCGTTCGACGATCCGGGCGGAGAAAGACGGCACGGCGACGGTTTCGGGCATGGCGAAGCTCCTGGCGGGGCGAGAGGGAGGAAGAGGAAGCGGCTGTTCAGGCGGCGAGCTGGGCGGCGTACCAGGTGAGGAGCTGGTCGACGGCCGCGGTGACGGGCTTGAGGACGGGCTCGGTGTCGCCGTCGCGCCAGGCGCTGGAGATCTCGGCCAGGGAGGGCACCGCGAGGGCGGGCAGGCCCGGCATGCGGGAGGCCGAGGCGAGGATCCTGTCTGGGCCGGACTCCCACTGGTTGTGCTCGCGGAGGAGGAGACGGCAGGCCAGGACAAGGTGCTTGTAGAGCTGCCGCAGGGTGGCCTGCTGAGCATCGGCACGCAAGCGGCGCATGGTCAGGATGACCTGGGGGAGTTCACGGACGCCGGCGAACATGAGCTCGTCGCGGGTGATGGTCGGCAATTCGAGGTCGGGGGCGGCATGCAGGACGGGGCTGCCCTGCCGGACCTGGTGGAGGGCGAAGGCCAGGCGCGGGGTGAGGCGCCAGGCGGTAAGTTCGCCAGGGCTGACGAGGGTGGGGCCGAGGGACGCAGCACTGCCCAAGGCCGTCCGGTACTGCTTCAAGGCCTCGTGCACCCGACCCATGACTTCGTGTTCAGCGATCAAGAGCAGGTCCAGGTCTGACCAGCCGGCGATCCAGGTGCCCTCGCCGGGGCTGCCGGTCAAGGCGGCGAGTCGTACGACGGGGCCGTATGCCCGTACGGCGTCGGTGAAGTCGGCCGTCGCCGAGGCGACGGCGGCGGGGAGGCCCAGCCCGTACGGGGTGGCGACGCGCAGCACTGTGGCGGCGGGCGGGGTGGTGATGCGCCGGAGCCGGGCACGGAGGGAGGCGATGCTGCCGATGTTGTCGATCACGTGGTCGGCGAGCGCGGCGACTTGGTGGGCGCCACGGCTCATCTTGATCTCATCCTTCGCGGCGACGGCCTGGGCGGACGTGCCGGACCGCTCGACGCGTACAGCGAAGGAAGCGTCCAGGTAAACGATCTGGAGCCTGTCGCCCATGAGCTGCTTGAGCTCGGCGATCGACGCGTCGTCGTGGACGGACTCGATCGTGAACAGCCGTGTGTCGACGTGGGCGTCCGCGAAGCGGTTCAGCTCGCCGAGCAGCAGCTCGGCCTGCCGGCGGACCGACAGCGCGTACGGGTCCGCGAGTCCCTCCCGGTGGGCCGCCTGTCGCAACAGAAAGCCGATCTTGAGGCGCTGGGCACCGCACGTGCGCCGTAAGAACTCGGCGCTGGTGCTCTTGCCGCACTCGCTCAGCCCGCCGAAGGCGATGACCCGGTACAGATGCCGACTCGGCGTGATCTCCGCGGGGGCGGCGTCGTCCCGGCCGTACAGCTTGAAGCGGGCCGGTACGGGAAGTCGGCGACGGCCGGCGACCACATCGGAGACCAGCGCATCGAGGGCGGCGCACAACTCTTCCCGTTGGCCGTGGAGGGCGGGGACGCGCCGACGGGCCAGCTCGTGCCGGGCCGCCGCCCGCTCGCTGTGCCAGATCCGCAACGTCAGCACCGACAGACGGTCGACGACGGAGGCGAGCGTTTCGGTGTGCAGCGGCGCGGCGGCGCGGCCCGCGTCTGCCAGCGAGCCGAGGACCTCGTCGGCCCGCTCGGCGAGTCCGTTGCGTTCGGCGTTGAGCTGGTCGATCTCGCGCTTGCAGTCGGCGACCTGGGCGGCAGAGAGCAAGGCGCCGCGCACCCGGTCCTCGGTGTCCCACAGGCGCCCGTTGACGGTGTGGAGCCGGGTGACAGTGTTGTCCAATCGATGCTGATCTTTGTCGTGGAGCGTAGCTATGGCGCGGGTCAGGCCCGGCGGTAGGACAAGGGGTGGGGAACTCTCCGTCATTGGGCTCTCTCATCGGTGAGTTGGCCGAGGCCGAGGTGATCAATCACGTCGGCATGGACCTCGTCCAGGGAGCGGTCCTCGCAGTCCACGACAGCGGTATACACGCCGTGGTCGGCCTGGTGGAGCAGGACCGCATGCAGCGTCTTCTGGTAGACCGGGTAGATCCCGGTCCAGGGGCGGCCCTCGCGGGCGTTGGTGATGGCATAGCTGCGCTGGGCGTCGAGGGACGGCAGCAGAAGAATCGAGGTCTCCGGCGCTTCGGCCCTCGAACGGACGATGCCCGCCACGGTCCTGAACGCCTCGCCTACTGTCAGCCCGTCCTTGACCACGCAGGTCGCGGTGGCCACGGCGAGGAGCATGGACAGGCCCCGGTCCAGCAGGCCCGTACGCCCGGACTCGCGGGCGGCGGCTCGCTTGGCGTGACCGGCAAGCAGCAGCTCGGTCAGCTCGACGGTCGTGGACGTCTCGAACCACCACCGGGCGTAGTCGCCGGCTGCCACCCGCGCCCACGGCTCGGGGTCATGCTCGTGGACCGCGCCCAGCGGCTGGAGGCCGTTCCACCGCTCGGCCAGCCGTACCAGGTGGGTCGTCTTGCCCACGTTGTCGGGGCCGTTGAGGCTGACGAAGTCCGGGGCCCGCGTCATCGCTCACGCCTCGTGGATCTGGGTGTCGAGAACGGAGACGATCGCGTCCGTGTTCGTAGCGATGAACTCGGCAAGCTCCGGTGGCATCAGGTTCAGCTCACGGACGGCCTCGGCGGTGAATGGCACCCGAACCACCTCGTACCCGCCCCGCTCCGGCTTGGCGAACTCCGTACCCGTACGCGCGGCCAGGTCCATCGACTCCAGGCGTGCGGCGAAGATGTGCTGCACGCCGACGCCGCCTTCCATTTCGTCGGTGATCAGGTGAACGAGCTCGGCGCGCTCCAGCTTGCCGCCCAGCTCCTCGAACACCTCGCGGTGCAGGGCCGCCTGGATGGTCGCGTCGTCCTCCTCGACCCCTCCGCCGACCGATACCCAGTACGGCTCCCTCCCCGGCTTGGTGCGCTTGATCAGAATCAGCTCGTCGCCGTCGAGGAGGATGGCGCGGGCGTTGCGCTTGACGACGTCGGTCATGCCGTTTGCTCCTTCTGGTCGTAATGCATGAGAGAACGGGCGGAGGGCCGCCTGGTGGCGGTCGGCGCTCCCCCGGCTCGGTGGACTCAGCATGGCGGAGGTTGGTGGCAGGGCGTGAGGTAGGAACGCTGCAGCAATGCCGCACCCCTGCTGAACATGTCTGGCTACGCTGACGGTTTCGGCGTTTCACCGGACGGCGGACAGGGGGTACGACGGTGGTCACAGTGCAGCGATGGTCCGGCCGGGAAGCCCGGCTGTTACGCGACGCCCTGCGCATGAGCCTGCGGGACTTCGCCGCGTATCTGGGTGTCAGTGACCGGACCGTGTCGAACTGGGAAAGCGGGGGAGCGGGTTACCAGCCGCGTGTCGAATCCCAGGCGGTCCTCGACACGGCACTCGGTCGGGCGTCGGACGGCGCGAAGGCACGGTTCGCGGCGGCCCTGGGGGCGAACGGCGCTGTTCAGCCCGTCACAGGCCGGATCGGAGTCGACTCCCACAAGTTCCTGCCGGTCTTCGTCGGCGTCGAGCGCACCCGCCAGCTCCGGGCACACATGACACTGAGCGTGGACCACCAATGGCTGGAGTCCTCCTCGGCTCGAGTGGATCATCCTGAAGCTCAAACCTGCGTCTTGCACGTTTTCGCGTGCGGGGTAGCCGTCTTCCACCTCGTCCAACCACACGAGCCAGCCGCGCTCACCGAACTCGCTGTCTGGCGCTATCGCTCGTACGCCTCCGACCTGCCCTGGGCGCGAGACAAGCTCCGCGATCTCTTGGACGAGGACCACTGCGGGATCCCCAACCCCGAGTACGTGCTTTCCCTGTACTGGCTCGCTTCCGGCCCCTGGGCCGGAAGCGCCTACGACACAGCCCTACGCCTGCTGTCCACGCCCTCGGTCCTGGTCGACCGCGGTGCTCCAGGCGGACCCGCTCCCCTGGACGGCTCGGTCGAGGAGTCGTTCCTCGCCACCGGCTTCGACCATCCCGACATCGTGTCTTTCGGCGTACGTGGAGTCTCCACGGGTTACGCCGGCTGGTCCGGCGTCGCCTACGCCCCTCACTCCCGCGAGCGCAGCCTCACCATCGACGAGCTGGTCACCTGCGAACTGACCGTCCAGGCCCTGTGGTGCTTCACCCGACACGTCCAGCAGATGATCGAGGACGGTCAGGACCCCTCCATGCCCGAGCAGTACGGGTGGCGCTTCCTGCGGGCCGCCCACTCCCGGCTCACGACGGCCCGAGCTCAGGAAACCGCGCAACACGTCCTGATGCGGGAGGCCATCATGAAGACCAGCGGACTGGTCGAACGGCTGCGCGCCGCACAGGACGCTCTACGTGAGAGCGTCGGCTGAGAACACGGGGCAGGAGAGGCAAGGATGGATATCGGCAGCGCCGCGCTGGTCGTGATCGACATGCAGGACGGCTTCGTCAACCACCACAGTTGCCACGCCGTGCCTGCGGTCGCTGACCTGATTGCCCAGTGGTCCGCCGCCGGTCGGCCCGTGATCTTCACCCGCTATTTCAACTACCCGGACAGTCCCTACGAGCGCTTCTTCCAGTGGCACCGGCTGCAGGAGCCGCCCGAAACCGACATCGTCAGCGAGCTCACTGAAGCAGCCGCTCGGGCACACGCGGTCGTTGACAAGACGGGGTACACGCTCTTCACCCCCGAGGCCACCGATCTGATCAGCAAGGCCGGCTGGACCAGCCTCGTCTTCTGCGGAATCGCCACCGAAAGCTGCGTTCTGAAGTCCGCAGCCGACGCCTTCGAACATGGTTACGCTCCCTGGATCGTCACCGACAGCTGCGCCAGTGACGCCGGCCCGGACGTCCACGACGCCGGTCTCCTTGTCGCCCGCCGTCTGATCGGAACCGGCCAACTCGTCACCACGGAGGAAGTGGTGGGACAACTCACTGCGTACGCCGGGGCCGCAGTGCTGGAATAGCCCAATGGCCGACACACCGTCCTGCACCGGTTCGCTCGCCAACCCCGACACAGACCTGCTCATCATCGGTGGTGGCCCGGCCGGCTGCGCCGCCGCCCGCATGGCCGCCAGCGTCGGCATGTGCTCGATCCTGATCGAGCCGGACGTGCTGTGCCGCAACCTCTACCGCATCCCGGCCCTGAACAACGTCCTCGGCGGTTACGCCAGTGGCTCCGAGCTCGCCGACTCCATTGCCGCGGAACTGGAGAGCACGGAGCTGTGCCGCCTCGAACTGGGCCGGCACGTAACCGAACTCCGCGCCGACGATGACTACGTCACCGTTGCCCTCGACTCCGGCGCTCGTCTCACCGCTCCCTACGCCATCGTTGCCACCGGCGTCGGCCCCCTCCAGCCCCGCGACGTCGCCTGGATCACAGCCGCCGACAGCCTCACCCTCCCCCCGCTCTGGCGGGCCGAGGCGGACGACGTCGAGGGCCACACACTCCTGGTCCTCGGCGGCGATCGCCCCATCGGCACCTTCCTGCGTGCCAACCCGGCCACCGACACCCGCCTGCTCGTGGCGTACCCGACGACTGACGAGTACAAGATCGAGGAGGTACGCGAGGACCCTCGCGTCACACTTCTGCCCGTCGAGCACCTGACGTTGAGTCCTGGAGAAGGGACCACGGTGACAGCGGAAGCGGTGGACTTGGACGGCGCACGGCACGCGGTCACGGTCGAGGCCGCCTATCTCAGCATCGGTAGCGCGCCCACCGCCCCGTACGGTGACCTGATCCGCAGTGCGGACGGGTATTGCCCGCCGACCGACCAACACCCCCGCATCATCGTGGCCGGCGACCTCCGGTCGGCCCGCTTCCAGCGGATCATGACGGCCCTGGGGTCCGGCAGCGAGGCTGCGCTGCACGCCTACTACGCGGCCAGGGATTTGCTTGCCAAGGGCTGAGACACCTCAGCGCGATGCGGTGACGATGAGGTTCGGAAGAGAATCGCCGTGACTCGCGAGGCCGAGGCAGCGTCGCCGCTGTCGTCGCTTAGGGCGTGCATTTCCTTCTCGTTCGGCGGCGCGTGGCCGAAGAAGGACTCTCATAGCAGTTCCCGGCAGTGAAGATCGCTCCCCGAGCAGGCCGCAGTGCGTGAGGCCCAGTGCTCACGTTCGGCTGACCTACAGGAGCCGTCGGAGCCAGGGGTGGTGCGGCGCGATCACCATGATCGCGTCCGCCAACCAGGCTCGTGCCGACGCGTCCAGCAGTGGCAGTGCCGCGTCGAAATCGGTTTCGTCCTTGCCCCGGGTCGCCTTCGCCTTGTAGAAGAGCTGGACCTCCGGCGCGAGGTGCGGGACACCCGTATCGCTCATGCGACCGAGCCGGCTGACCGGGAGCCGGATTTCCGGACTGCGCCGTGAGACCCACTGGGTGCCCTCGGCTTCGTCCAGCATGAGCTGCATCGACCAGGGAGCCTCCGCCGCGCGGCGGCACCAGATGTCGTGGAGCGGCGACCGAAGGGTCTCCGCCGGGCGCCACGGTCGCAGCTTTCCCTGGCCAGGAGGGTCCGCCACGTACAGGTCCCAGTCGGCCAGGAGATCACGCGCGCGGGCCTGGTCGCGGCGGAGGACGAGGACGTCGACGTCGCCGTGCGGGCGCAGGTCACGGCCGACCGCGAGCTCGATCGCGTATCCGCCGGCGATCCACCACGGGAAGTCCGCCTCGGCGAACACCGCGGCCACACCCCCGGGACGATCCGGCGCCCAGCGTCCCAATGTGTCAGCACTCACCCGCCCATACTCTCAGCGATCAGCCTCTGGACGGGGAAGCCCAAGCCGGGCCGACAGCGGAGCAACCGCCGGGCGGCGTGCACCGACCAGTCCCACCCCCGTCCGTCACCACGTGATCCCCGCCATGTCCCGATTCGTCGCCGAAGGCGACACCCGTGCGTGTCATTCGGCGTAGTGGCTCGAGATTGTCCCTAGGATTGTGGGATGTACATAGCCAGCACGTTCCCCGGAGGGGTGGTCCGGTGAACAGGTCCGAGGCCACAGACGAGCAGTGGGAGGGCCTGGCCGAGGTCGTTCCGTTGCGCGGTCATCACGCATGGCCGTCCTGGCCCAATCATCGGGCGCTGCCCGAGGAGGAGCCGGAGCCGAATCGGCGTCAGCTCGTTGTTCTGCGTGTCCAGATCTTCGCGGATGCGCGCGAGGTCGCCGAGTATCTGATCGCGCGGGTCCCGGTGCTGCTGGATCTCACCAGCGCCGACTCCGACGTCGCCAAGCGGATTCTCGACTTCTCCAGCGGCGTGGTCTTCGGTCTGGGCAGCGGTATGCACCGTGTCGATACCAATGTCTTCCTGTTGGCCCCCGAGGGGACCGAGGTGGCATCGGGATACCCCGATCGTAGGAAAAGTGATCAGATGAAACGGTTTGGCTGACCGGTAGCCGCATACGGTCCGGGCATGGACGCAAGCTGTGCCCGACCGGCCGCAGGCCCCCCTTCTCAGCTTCCACAGGCTTCTCAGCTTCCACAGCACCTATCCAAGCCTCCTCAGGTTCCTCAGCAGGCTTCTCGGCTTCCTCAGCGACCCGCGGTCACCGAACTGCGGTTGTCCGCCTTCAAGTCGCATCGCAACGCCGTCTTCCCGCTCGGACCGCTGACCCTCTTCAGAGGAGGGAGCGGCAGCGGCAAATCCAATGCCCTCCAGGGCTACGAAGTGCTCGCGCGGCTCGCGGGCGGCGACACGCTCGAAGAGGCCCTCGCCCCCGTGGCCGGTGGACCTTCCGCCTGTGTGCCGCAGCAGGCCCGGCCCGACGCGCAAGGGCGCCGCGGGTTCCGGATCGGCTGCACCGTCACGGGGCCGGCGGGTCCGGTGCGGCTGGATGTGGCTGTACAGGCCGAACCCGTGCTGCGGGTCGTCGGTGAGCGGCTGACCGGTTTCGGGGAGACCCTGCTGTCCACCGCGCTGCGTGATCCGGGGCTGCGGACGGTCGAGGCCGTCTGGCACACCGCGGGCGCGGTGCCGGTCACTCGCGCGCCGCTGCCCGACGACCGGCTCGGCACTTCGCTGCTGCCCCTGCGGGTCGCGGGCAAGACCGCGGGGCAGCGCATGGTCCTCGACGCGGCCGAGCAGGTGGTCGTCGCGTTGCGCTCCGTCTTCCCCTGCGACCCCCGGCCGGAGCTGATGCGCATGCCGGCCGCCGCCCGCGACGGGATGTTGCGGGGGGCCTGCGACAACGTCGCGGCGGTCCTGGGGCGCACCCGTCACGAGTGCGCCATCCGGCACGGACTGCTGGTCACCGCGGCTGGCGCGGGTTGCCGGGGGCCGGTCGAAGGGCTGACGGTCGAGGAATTGGACGGCGGCTTCTTACGGGCCGTGCTGGCGCGGAAGGCGGGTGCGGCGACGCCCTTGGAGCGGCTGGCGGACGGGGAGCTGCGCTACCTGGCCCTCTGCCTCGTCCTGTTGACCGGGCCCGGAGTGCTGGCCGTCGACCAGGCGGCCGAGGTACTGCCGGCGCTGCAGACACTGACCGTGCTGGCGGACGGGCTCGACCGATGCCTGGACGAGCGGCAGGCGCGGGAGCTGGTGGGGCTGGCGGCGCGCATGTGCGAGCGGGGGCACATCCGGCTGGTGGGCACGGTGCGCGGGGCAGTGGGGGAGGAGGCGGCACGGGCGGCGGGAGCGTCGGTGGTAGACCTGGGACCGTGACCGAAGATCTCAAGACCTTGCAGCAGAGGCTGGCCGCGTTCGCCGCGGCGCGCGACTGGCAGCCGTTCCACACCCCCAAGAATCTCGCCGCCGCGCTCAGCGTCGAGGCGTCCGAACTGGTCGAGATCTTCCAGTGGCTGACGCCGGAGCAGTCGGCGCGGGTGATGGACGTCCCCGAGACGGCGGGGCGGGTGGAGGACGAGGTCGCGGACGTCCTGGCCTATCTGTTGCAGTTCTGCGAGGTCCTCGGGGTCGACCCGCTGGCGGCGCTCTCGGCGAAGATCGACCGCAATGAGAGCCGGTTCCCGGTGGAGGGTTCGGCGGCGGGATCACGGTCGGACGACAGCCCTCGTCACTCTCCGGAGTGATTGAGATATCCACAGCGCATCTGGTATCCACAGATTTCTGAATTCCCCTGGCTTTTCCGGCGGTTAGTCATCACTCTGGGTAGTGAGGAGCGGGCAGTCGGGAAAGTGGGGGACCGGGCATGGAGGCAATGCGGCTCATCAGAGCCACCCGGCTCGCCCTGGCGCAGGCCAGGGCGGTGCAGGACATCGTCATCGAGGCATGGCAGACACAGGCACTGGCGGAAGCGATCGGTGGTCATCTCGCGGTGCACGGGCCCTTCGAGGCCCGCGCGGCGGCCGGCGGTCTGAGCGAGGCGGGAGGCCGGGCCTATGGCGCGCTGCGCCAGGGTGCGGCGCGCGAGGGAGCCTTACGAGCGGCGCAGCTGTCGGAAGTGCGCGACCCCTGGGCGGTGTTGACGGCGCTGGGCGGACTCCTCGGCGAGGTGGGCATAGCGCTGGTCGGCGTCGCCTGCGCCTCCGAGGAGGACGGCCTGTATTGGCAGTGCATCGAGGCGATAGACGCCGCCGACGAAACGAGTGACCGGGTGCGCGGCCTGCAAAGGCGGCTCGCGCTGAGGGAGCGAGGAGGGGCGGCATGACGCGGCGCAATGCCAACGATCACGGAAGGTGTCACGACGTCGCCTACTACGGCTCCCCGCAGATAGCCGACGACACGGGCGCTACGGTCGTCGGCCGGCGCGTCGGGCGGACGGCCGACCGTGTCCGCGCCCGGAGTGCCGGCCGCCGGAGCATGCCACTCACTCGGCGACCTCAGCGGCCGCGGTCAATCGGCCGACGGGCGCTCGCCGGAGGACTGGAGTTCGGCGTCGAGCTGCGACAGATCGGCGGTCAGCGCCGCCATCAGCTCCTCCATCTGCTGCAGCAGGCCCTTGGGTGGGCCCTGCGGCTGTGGAGCGGCCTGTGGCGGTGGTGCCTCTTCGGGCACGGTCTCCTGGGTCATCGCGGCCTCCTCGGCCCCGGCCCGCCCGATGCGGGCAGGCGGTGTCGCGATCGTCGCCTCCGGCGACGGACACCGGTGCGCGGGCCGGGCGGTCCGGCTCCGCCCGAGCCAACGATCACCGGGCGCGCCGGACACTGGCGGGTGCCGCGTCGCCCGACGGGCGTGACGGAATTTCACCCGACTGGGGAGGGTGGGGCGAAGGAGGTGGTGGGCGGTTGACGCGGGCCCGGGAGTGCAGGATGGAGGCATGGATCTGCGCATCTTCACCGAGCCCCAGCAAGGGGCGAGCTATGAGACCTTGCTCACCGTCGCCAAGGCCACCGAGGACCTCGGTTTCGACGCCTTCTTCCGGTCCGACCACTATCTGGCCATGGGCTCCGCCGACGGGCTGCCCGGGCCGACCGACGCCTGGATCACCCTCGCGGGCCTCGCCCGTGAGACCAGCCGGATCCGGCTGGGCACGCTGATGACCGCCGGTACCTTCCGACTGCCCGGGGTGCTCGCCATCCAGGTGGCACAGGTCGACCAGATGTCGGGCGGCCGGGTCGAGTTGGGGCTGGGTGCGGGCTGGTTCGAGGAGGAGCACCGGGCGTACGGCATCCCGTTCCCGAAGGAGAAGTTCGGACGGCTGGAGGAGCAGCTGGAGATCATCACGGGGCTCTGGGAGACGGGGCAGGGCAAGACGTTCACGTTCGACGGCACCTACTACCAGCTCGCCGACTCCCCGGCGCTGCCCAAACCCGCCCAGACCAAGGTGCCGGTCCTGATCGGTGGCCACGGCGCGACGCGTACGCCGAGGCTCGCCGCGAAGTACGCCGACGAGTTCAACATCCCCTTCGCGTCCATCGAGGACAGCGAGCGGCAGTTCGGCCGGGTGCGGGCGGCCGCCGAGGCGATCGGCCGCAAGGGGGAGGAGCTGGTCTACTCCAACGCCCTGGTGGCCTGTGTCGGCAAGGACGACGCCGAGGTGGCGCGCCGGGCGGCGGTCATCGGCCGGGAAGTGGCCGAGCTCAAGGCGAACGGGCTGGCGGGCTCGCCGGCCGAGGTGGTCGACAAGATCGGCCGGTACGCGGCGATCGGCTCGTCCCGGATCTACTTCCAGATTCTGGACCTCGACGACCTCGACCAGCTGGAGCTGATTTCCTCACAGGTCCAGCCCCAGTTGGGCTGACCTCCGTCCGTCGCCCCGCGTCGGCTGCCGCCCGCCGGCCAGTCGCCGCACACCGCACCCGAGGAGCAGCCGGTGACAGCCGCCCCCGCCCCCAGTACGCCGCTCGCCACCGCGCTCGCGCGCGGACCGCTCGTCCTGGACGGAGGCCTGTCCAACCAACTGGCGGCGCAGGGTTGTGACCTGTCCGACGAGCTGTGGTCGGCGCGGCTACTCGCCGACGATCCGGGGCAGATCGAGCAGGCGCACGCGGCGTACGTACGGGCGGGCGCGCGGGTGCTGATCACCTCCAGCTACCAGGCCACGTACGAGGGGTTCGCTCGGCGTGGTCTGGGGCCGGAGGAGGCCGCGGGTCTGCTGCGGCGGAGTGTGGAGCTCGCCCGGCAGGCCGCGCGGGCCGACGAGGACGAGGGGGCCGGGCGGGAGGTGTGGGTCGCCGCGTCCGTGGGGCCGTACGGGGCGATGCTCGCCGACGGCAGTGAGTACCGCGGACGGTACGGGCTGAGCGTCGGTGAGCTGGAGCGCTTCCACCGGCCCCGGATCGAGGCCCTGGTGGCAGCCGGGCCGGACGTGCTCGCGCTGGAGACCGTGCCGGACACGGACGAGGCGCGGGCACTGCTGGCGGCGGTGCGGGGGTGCGGGGTGCCCGTATGGCTGTCGTACAGCGTCGTGGGGGAGCGGACCCGGGCAGGGCAGTCGCTCGCCGAGGCGTTCGCGCTCGCCGCGGACGACGACCAGGTCATCGCCGTGGGCGTCAACTGCTGTGAGCCGCGCGATGTCGACCGGGCCGTGGAGATCGCGGCGCGGACGACCGGGAAGCCGGTGGTGGTCTATCCGAACAGTGGGGAGGAGTGGGATGCGCGGGCACGGGACTGGCGGGGACGTTCCACCTTCGACCCCGAACGAGTGGAGGCGTGGCAGGCGGCGGGGGCGCGGCTCATCGGTGGCTGCTGCCGCGTCGGTCCGGACCGGATCGCGGAGCTGGCCCGTCTCCTCGAAAACCGCCCTGCCGAAACCCGCCCTGCCGAAGCCATCCCTCGCGAAAAGGGTTAGCAGTCGCCCGACGCGTCCGGCGATACTCAGTCGCGTGTTCCTGACGATAAGTACCACCGGCACGGCCAAGGCTCCCGCGACCGACCTCGGGTTTCTGCTGCACAAACACCCCGACCGGGCGCAGCGGTTCTCGACCTCCCACGGCACCGCGCACGTCCTCTACCCCGAGGCGACGGCGGAGCGCTGCACGGCGGCGCTGCTGCTGGAGATCGACCCCGTGGCGCTGGTGCGCAGGAGCAAGGGCCAAGGCCGTGGCGGTGCCCCCGACTCGGCGCTGGCGCAGTACGTCAACGACCGGCCGTACGCGGCGTCCTCGCTGCTGGCGGTGGCGCTCGCCGCCGTCTTCTCCAGTGCTCTCAAGGGCCAGTGCGCCGCCAGGCCGGAGCTGCCGGGCACGCCGATGCCGCTGCGTATCGAGGTGCCCGTGCTGCCCGCCCGGGGCGGCGCCGGGCTGGTGGAGCGGCTCTTCGCGCCGCTGGGCTGGGCGGTGACGGCCCGGCCGGTGGAGCTGGACGCGCGGTTCCCCGAGTGGGGCGACTCGCGCTACGTCCAGCTGGTCCTGGAGGGCGAGCTGCCGCTCGCGGACGCGCTGCGGCATCTGTACGTGCTGCTGCCGGTGCTGGACGACGCCAAGCACTACTGGGTGTCGCCCGACGAGGTGGAGAAGCTGCTGCGCGCCGGTGCCGGCTGGCTGGAGAGCCACCCCGAGCAGCGGCTCATCACCAGCCGCTATCTCGCCCGCCGCTGGTCGCTCACCCGCGATGCCCTCGCCCGGCTCGCCGAGGCGGACGACGCCGAGGCCGAAGAGCTCGACAACGCCGTGGACGAGGAGGCGGACACCGAGGAGAAGCCGGTGCCGCTGGCCGTGCGGCGACGGGAGGCGATCCTCGGCGCCCTGCGCGCGGCCGGCGCGGAGCGCGTGCTCGACCTCGGGTGCGGGCAGGGCCAGCTGGTGGGGGAGCTGCTCAAGGACACCCGGTTCACCGAGATCGTCGGAGTCGACGTCTCGATGCGCGCGCTCAAGGAGGCGTCGCGACGGCTGCGGCTGGAGCGCATGACCGAGCGCCAGTCGGCGCGGGTGAGGCTGCTGCAGGGTTCGCTCGCCTACACCGACCGCCGGCTCGCCGGGTATGACGCGGCCGTGCTCAGCGAGGTCATCGAGCACCTCGACCTGCCCCGGCTGCCCGCCCTGGAGTACGCCGTGTTCGGCGCCGCCCGGCCCGCGACGGTCGTGGTGACCACGCCCAACGTGGAGTACAACGTCCGCTGGGAATCCCTCCCCGCCGGACACGTCCGGCACGCGGACCACCGCTTCGAGTGGACCCGGGAGGAGTTCCGCGCCTGGGCGGGCACGGTCGCCGAACGACACGGGTACTCGGTGGAGTTCGCCCCGGTGGGCCCCGACGACCCCGACGTGGGGCCGCCCACCCAGATGGCGGTCTTCCACAAGCTGAACAGCGACAGGACCCGCGAGGGCGGCACCCCGCACACCGAGACCGCGAAGGAGGCGAAGGCGGTATGAACGCGATGAACGGCCCGACCCCGAGCTCGACCCCGAGCCCGGCCCCCAACCCCGAGCACCGCACGCTCGCCGTGCCCGACCTGTCCCTCGTGGTCCTCGTCGGCGCCACCGGCTCCGGCAAGTCCACCTTCGCCGCCCGGCACTTCAAGCCCACCGAGGTCGTCTCCTCCGACTTCTGCCGCGCCCTGGTCAGCGACGACGAGAACGACCAGAGCGCCAGCGGTGACGCCTTCGACGTCCTGCACTACATCGCGGGCAAGCGGCTCGCCGCCGGGCGGCTCACCGTCGTCGACGCGACGAACGTCCAGCCCGAGGCCCGCAAGCAGCTCGTGGCCCTGGCCCGCCAGTACGACGTGCTGCCCGTCGCGATCGTCCTCGACATCCCCGAGCAGGTCTGCGCCGAGCGCAACGCCACCCGCCCCGACCGGGCCGGGCTGCCGCGCCGCGTCATCCAGCGCCACCAGCGCGAGCTGCGCCGCTCCCTGCGCCACCTGGAGCGCGAGGGATTCCGCAAGGTGCACGTCCTGCGGGGCGCCGCGGAGACCGACGCGGCCGAGATCGTCCGGGAGCGCCGCTTCAACGACCTGCGGCATGTCACCGGCCCGTTCGACATCGTCGGCGACATCCACGGCTGCCGGTCCGAGCTGGAGAGTCTGCTCACCGAGCTGGGCTATGCCCTGACCCGCGACGAGGCCGGCCGCCCGGTGGACGCCGCGCACCCCGACGGGCGCACCGCCGTCTTCGTCGGCGACCTGGTCGACCGCGGCCCCGACAGCCCCGGTGTGCTGCGCCTCGTCATGGGCATGGTCGCCGCCGGGCACGCCCTGTGCGTCCCCGGCAACCACGAGAACAAGCTCGGCCGTTACCTGAGCGGCCGCAAGGTCCAGCACTCCCACGGCCTCGCCGAGACCATCGAGCAGTTGGAGCGCGAGGACGCCGCCGACCCGGCCTTCCGTGCCCGGGTGCGGGAGTTCATCGAGTCCCTGGTCAGCCACTACGTCCTCGACGGCGGGGCGCTCGTCGTCTGCCACGCCGGGCTGCCCGAGAAGTACCACGGCCGCACCTCCGGCCGGGTCCGCTCGCACGCCCTGTACGGCGACACGACCGGCGAGACCGACGAGTTCGGCCTGCCCGTGCGCTACCCCTGGGCCGAGGACTACCGCGGCCGTGCCGCCGTGGTCTACGGCCACACCCCGACCCCCTCGGCCACCTGGCTCAACAACACCATCTGCCTCGACACGGGCGCCGTCTTCGGCGGCCGGATGACCGCCCTGCGCTGGCCCGAGCGCGAGCTCGTGGACGTGCCCGCCGAGCGTGTCTGGTACGAGCCGACGAAGCCGCTCGCGAGCGAGGCCCCGGGCGGCGCCGACGGGCGCCCGCTCGACCTCGCCGACGTCACGGGCCGCCGGTCCGTGGAGACCCGCCACATGGGCCGCATCGCCGTGAAGGAGGAGAACGCGGCCGCGGCCCTGGAGGTCATGAGCCGCTTCGCCGTCGACCCCCGGCTGCTCACCTATCTCCCGCCGACCATGGCACCCTGCGCGACGTCCAAGGAGGAGGGCTATCTGGAGCACCCCGCGGAGGCCTTCGCCGCCTACCGCGCCGACGGTGTGCGCCAGGTCGTCTGCGAGGAGAAGCACATGGGCTCGCGCGCCGTGGTCCTTCTCTGCCGGGACGCGGACGTGGCCCGCGAGCGGTTCGGCGCCCCCGAAGGTGCCTCCGGGGCGTTGTACACGCGCACCGGACGGCCGTTCTTCGACGACCCGGAGATGACCGAGCGCGTCCTCGGCCGGCTGGGCCGCTGCGTGGACGCGGCGGGCCTGTGGGCGGAGCTCGACACGGACTGGCTGCTGCTGGACGCCGAGCTGATGCCCTGGTCGCTCAAGGCCGCGGGCCTGCTGCGCCATCAGTACGCGGCCGTCGGCGCGGCCGCCCGTACGGTCTTCCCCGGCGTGCTCACCGCCCTGGAGTCGGCCGCGGCCCGTGGGGTGGACGTCGCGGACCTGCTCGGCCGTCAGCGCGAGCGGGCCGAGGACGCCGAGGCGTTCACCGAGGCCTACGGGCGCTACTGCTGGCCGGTCGGCGACACCGCGCGGGGCTGGCCGGGCGAGAGCGAGGAGCCGGCACCCGGACGTCCGGGACGGGCCGAGGCAGGCTCCGGGGGCACGGACGGTCTGGACGGCATCCGCCTTGCCCCGTTCCAGGTTCTGGCCGCCCGGGGGCGCTCTCTCGCCGCGCTCCCGCACGACGAGCAGCTCGCCTTGATCGACCGTCTGATCGAGGCCGAGGCCTCCCTGGAGGCCGCGCCCGCCGAGGGAGACGCCCCCTACCTGAACCGCCTCCTCGCCCCCACCGGCCGGCTGGTCGTCGACACCGAGGACGAGGCGTCGGTCGCCGCGGGCGTGCGCTGGTGGCTGGAGCTGACCGCCGCCGGTGGCGAGGGGATGGTCGTCAAGCCCCTCGGCGCGCTGCTGCGGGGAGCCGACGGCCGGCTCGTCCAGCCGGGTATCAAGTGCCGTGGCCGGGAGTACCTGCGGATCATCTACGGCCCGGAGTACACCCGCCCGGACAACCTCGCCCGGCTGCGCGTGCGCCACCTCGGCCACAAGCGCTCGCTCGCCCTGCGGGAGTACGCCCTCGGCCTGGAGGCGCTGGAGAGGCTGGCGGCCGGGGAGCCGCTGTGGCGCGTTCACGAGGCGGTCTTCGCCGTCCTCGCCCTGGAGTCCGAGCCGGTGGACCCCCGGCTCTAGTCGACCCCCGGCTCCAGCGGGACCTCCGAGCCGGGGCCCCCGGCTCCAGCGGGATTCGAGCCGGCCTCGACCGGTCATGGCAGGGGGTCCGCGGTGCACGCCGCGGATCCCCTGCCGCCCCGCCACGACGCCTTCCACGTGCCGGGTGCCGAGTGATCACGGTGTGATGGGGCCAGGATGGAGAGATGGGATTCCATGTCGATTCCGAGGCCGGGCGGCTGCGCCGCGTCATCCTGCACCGCCCCGACCTGGAGCTGAAGCGGCTCACCCCGACCAATAAGGACGCCCTCCTCTTCGACGACGTGCTCTGGGTGCGTCGCGCCCGTGCCGAGCACGACGGCTTCGCCGACGTGCTGCGCGAGCGCGGGGTGGAGGTGCATCTCTTCCAGGATCTGTTGCAGGAGAGCCTCGTGGTGCCGGCGGCGCGTTCGCTCGTGCTGGACCGGGTCTTCGACGAGAAGGAGTACGGGCCGCTCGCCACCGACCATCTGAGAGCCGCGTTCGACGCGATGACCGCCACCGAGCTGACCTCGTCGCTCGTCGGCGGAATGACCAAGCGCGAGTTCCTGGAGCGGCACGCGGAGCCGGTCTCCGTGCGCTTCCACGTCATGGACCTCGACGACTTCCTGATCAATCCGCTGCCCAATCACCTCTTCACCCGCGACACCTCGGCCTGGGTGTACGACGGGGTGTGCATCAACGCCATGCGCTGGCCCGCCCGTTGGCACGAGACCGTGCACTACGAGGCCGTCTACCGGCACCACCCGCTCTTCGCCCGGGGCGGCTTCCACCTCTGGTCCGAGGGCCAGGCGGCCTACCCGTCGACGATAGAGGGCGGCGACGTCCTCGTCATCGGGGAGGGGGCGGTGCTCATCGGCATGAGCGAACGGACCACCCCGCAGGCCGTGGAGATGCTGGCCCGCGGTCTCTTCGCGGCCGGGTCGGCCCGCACGATCGTGGCGCTGGACATGCCCAAGACCCGGGCGTTCATGCATCTGGACACCGTGATGACGATGGTCGACGGCGACACTTTCACGCAGTACGCGGGGCTGGGCATGCTCCGCTCGTACACGATCGAGCCCGGGACGAGCGAGAGCGAGCTGAAGGTCACCGACCACCCCCCGGAGCACATGCACCGCGCGATCGCCGCCGCCCTCGGGCTCGACGACATCCGGGTGCTCACCGCGACCCAGGACGTGCACGCGGCGGAGCGTGAGCAGTGGGACGACGGCTGCAATGTGCTGGCGATCGAGCCGGGAGTGGTGGTCGCGTACGAGCGCAACGCGACGACCAATACGTTTCTGCGCAAACATGGAGTGGAGGTCATCACGATCCCGGGCAGCGAGCTGGGCCGGGGCAGGGGCGGCCCGCGCTGTATGAGCTGCCCGGTCGAGCGGGACGCGGTGTCCTCGCGCTGAGGAGCGCGTGGCCCCTCGCACGTGGCCCATCACACAGTGGGACGCCATGCATAGTGATGCGATGAATCGTATATAGTTCCGATTTTCCCCTGCAGTCGTGACTAGGAGCCCACCCCATGGCGACAGACCTCAAGGGCCGCCACTTCCTCAAGGAGACGGACTTCACCGCGGAGGAGTTCCACGGCCTGATCGAGCTGGCCGCGGAACTCAAGGCGGCCAAGCGCGCGGGCACCGAGGAGCCGCGGCTGCGGGGCCGGAACATCGCGCTCGTCTTCGAGAAGACCTCGACCCGCACCCGCTGCGCCTTCGAGGTGGCCGCCGCCGACCAGGGCGCCCGTACGACCTATCTGGACCCCGCGGGCTCCCAGGTCGGACACAAGGAGTCCGTCAGGGACACCGCACGGGTGCTCGGCCGGATGTTCGACGGCATCGAGTACCGCGGCCACGGCCAGGAGGTCGTCGAGGAACTGGCCGCGCACGCCGGGGTGCCGGTCTTCAACGGTCTGACCGACGAGTGGCACCCCACCCAGATGCTCGCCGACGTGCTCACCATGAGCGAGCACACCGCCAAGTCGCTGGAGCACGTCGCCTTCGCCTACCTCGGCGACGCCCGGTACAACATGGGCAACTCCTACCTGGTCACCGGCGCCCTCCTCGGCATGGACGTACGGATCGTGGCCCCCGAGGAGCTCTGGCCGGCCCCGGAGATCATCGCCGAGGCGCGGCGGCTCGCCGAAACGAGCGGCGCTCGCGTCACGCTGACGGCGGACGTCGCCGAAGGCGTGCGGGGCGCCGACTTCGTCGCCACCGACGTATGGGTGTCGATGGGGGAGCCCAAGGAGGTGTGGGACGCCCGGATCGCGCTGCTCGCCCCGTACGCGGTCACCATGGACGTGCTGCGCGCGACCGGCAATCCAGCGGTGAAGTTCCTGCACTGCCTGCCGGCCTTCCACGACCTCGGCACCTCGGTCGCCCGGGAGATCCACGAGCGCCACGGGCTGACCTCGCTGGAGGTGACCGACGAGGTCTTCGAGTCGGTGCACTCCGTCGTCTTCGACGAGGCCGAGAACCGGATGCACACGATCAAGGCGGTGCTGGTGGCGACCCTGGGCGACTGAGCCCGGCCGACGCACGCGGGCAAGGGCCCGGCACTCCCACTCACGGGGGCGCCGGGCTCTTGTCGTCCGCCTGTCGTCCCCTGGCCCCCGGCCTCCCATGTCTATCGCGCACTCGTGACGACAGTCACACATCGGTGATAACTTCGCCGGGCAGGCACGCACCAGCCACCGGCTGAAGGAGGCCGTGCTCCATGAGTCCGTTCACCGGCTCCGCGCACCGCACCGAGGAATGGCGGCACCTGCGCCTGACCCTCGACGCGGGTGTCGCGACCGTCACCCTCGCCCGGCCCGACAAGCTCAACGCCCTGACCTTCGGGGCCTACGCCGACCTTCGTGACCTCCTGCCCGAGCTGGCCCGTGACGGCTCCGTACGGGCCCTCGTGCTCGGCGGCGAGGGCCGCGGCTTCTGCTCCGGCGGTGACGTCGACGAGATCATCGGCGCCACCCTGGCCATGGACACCGGGCAGTTACTCGACTTCAACCGCATGACCGGCCAGGTCGTACGGGCCCTGCGCGAGTGCCCCTTTCCGGTGATCGCCGCCGTCCACGGGGTCGCGGCGGGCGCCGGGGCCGTCCTCGCGCTCGCCGCCGACTTCCGTGTCGCCGACCCGACCGCCCGCTTCGCCTTCCTCTTCACCAAGGTCGGCCTCTCGGGCGGCGACATGGGTGCCGCCTATCTGCTGCCCCGCGTCGTCGGCCTCGGCCACGCCACCCGGCTGCTGATGCTCGGCGAGAGCGTGCGCGCGCCCGAGGCCGAACGCATCGGCCTCATCAGCCAATTGGCCGAGGAGGGCGAGGTGGCCGCCACGGCGCGGACGCTCGCCCGCCGACTCGCCGACGGCCCCGCCCTCGCCCACGCCCAGACCAAGGCCCTGCTCACCGCCGAACTCGACATGCCGCTCGCCGCCGCCATCGAGCTGGACGCCGCCACCCAGGCCCTGCTGATGAACGGCGCCGACTACGCCGAATTCCACGCCGCGTTCACCGAGAAGCGGCCCCCCAAGTGGCAGGGGCGGTGACGATGAAGGTCGCGGTCATCGGCGGCGGCCCGGGCGGTCTCTACACCGCCGCGCTGCTGAAACGTCAGGACCCCGGGCACCAGGTCACCCTCTGGGAGCGCAACGCCCCCGACGACACCTTCGGTTTCGGTGTCGTCCTCTCCGACGAGACCCTCGGCGGCATCGAGAGCGCAGACCCGGTCGTCCACCGTGCCCTGAGCGAGGAATACGTCCGCTGGGACGACATCGACGTCGTTCACCGCGGCCGGGTGCTGACCTCCGGCGGACACGGCTTCGCCGCCCTCGGCCGCCGACGGCTCCTGGAGATCCTCCACGAGCGCTGCCGCGCCCTCGGCGTCACCCTGCACTTCTCCACCGAGGCGCCGCCCGCAGCGGAGCTGGCCCGCTCCCACGACCTCGTCGTCGCCGCCGACGGGGTGCACAGCCGCACCCGCGACGCCCACCGCGACGCCTTCCGCCCCACCCTCACCACACACCGCTGCCGCTATATCTGGCTCGCCGCCGACTTCGCCCTGGGCGCCTTCCGCTTCGAGTTGGCCGAGACCGAACACGGTCTGATGCAGCTGCACGGCTACCCCTTCTCGCCCCACGCCAGCACCGTCATCGTCGAGATGCGCGAGGAGGTGTGGCGGCGCGCCGGCCTCGATCGCTGTGACGAGAACACCTCCATCGAACAGTGCGGCAAGTACTTCGCCGACTTCCTCGGCGGACGCCCCCTGCGCTCTAACCACTCCGCCTGGACCGCCTTCCGCACCGTCGTCAACGAACGCTGGTCCCACGGGAACACCGTGCTGCTCGGCGACGCCGCCCACACCGCCCACTTCTCCATAGGCTCGGGCACCAAGCTCGCCGTCGAGGACGCCCTCGCCCTCACCGCCCACCTGGCGGACCGGCCCACGGTCGCCGAGGCCCTGGCCGCCTACGAGGCCGAACGGGGCCCCGTGGTGGCGTCCACCCAGCGCGCGGCCCGCGCCAGCCTGGAGTGGTTCGAGAACCTCGCCGTCCACGTCGACCAGCCACCCCGCCGGTTCGCCTTCAACCTCCTCACCCGCAGCCGCCGCGTCACCCACGACAACCTCCGTCTGCGGGACGCGGACTTCGTCGCCGCCGTCGAGCGCGAGGCGGGCATACCCCCCGCGACACCGCCGATGTTCACCCCCTTCCGGCTGCGCGAACTGACCCTGCGCAACCGCGTCGTCGTCTCCCCGATGGACATGTACTCCGCCGTCGACGGCACCCCGGACGACTTCCATCTCGTCCACCTCGGCGCCCGGGCACTCGGCGGCGCCGGGCTCGTCATGACCGAGATGGTCTGCGTCAGCCCGCAGGGCCGGATCACCCCGGGCTGTACGGGCCTGTACGCGCCGGAACACGAGGAGGCCTGGCGCCGTATCACCGACTTCGTCCACACCCGGGCCCCCGGCACCGCCATCGGCGTCCAGCTCGGCCACTCCGGCCGCAAGGGCTCCACCCGCCTCATGTGGGAGGGCATCGACCAGCCGCTCCCCGACGGCAACTGGCACGTCGTCGCCGCGTCCCCGCTGCCCTACCGCCCCGGCGTCAACCAGACCCCCAAGGCCCTCACCGGACCGGAACTCGCCGCGATCCGCGAGCAGTTCGTACGCTCCGCACAGGCCGCCGCCCGGGCCGGCTTCGACCTCCTCGAACTGCACTGCGCGCACGGCTATCTGCTGTCCGGCTTCCTCTCCCCCCTCACCAACCGGCGCGACGACGCCTACGGCGGCGACCTCGAAGGCCGGCTGCGCTACCCCCTGGAGGTCTTCGACGCCGTCCGGGCCGTCTGGCCCGCCGACCGGCCCATGACCGTCCGCATCTCCGCCACCGACTGGGCCGACGGCGGCACCACCGCCGACGACGCGGTCACCGTGGCCCGCGCCTTCGCCGACCACGGCGCCGACGCCATCGACGTCTCCACCGGCCAGGTCGTCCCCGACGAGAAACCCGCGTACGGCCGCTCGTACCAGACGCCCTTCGCCGACCGGATCCGCCACGAGGTGGGCATCCCCGTCGTCGCGGTCGGCGCCATCTCCTCCTGGGACGACGTCAATTCGCTGATCCTGGCGGGCCGTGCGGACCTCTGCGCCCTCGCCCGCCCGCACCTCTACGACCCGAACTGGACCCTGCACGCCGCGGCCGACCAGGGCTACACCGGCCCCGGCGCGCCCTGGCCGCAGCCGTACCGGGCGGGCAGCCGCAAGCCACCGACGGGGCGCACGGTCTGACCGGGGAAAGGCGGCCCGGCTACGCCAGGACCGGTGCGACGAACCGCCCGCCCGCGTCCCGCAGCCGCGCGTGCAGGGCGCCGAACACCCGGGCGGCCCGCCCGCCCGGCCACCGGTCCGGCAGCAGTGACGCCGGCAGCCCCGGGTCGGCGTACGGCAGCCGCCGCCAGGAGTCCAGCGCGAGCAGGTAGTCGCGGTAGGCCTCCTCCGGCGGCAGCGTCCGCCGGCGCGCCCAGCGCCGCAGCACGGGCTCGTGGGCGTCCAGGAACGTTTGGTGCTGTGTGGCCAGCGCGTCCAGGTCCCACCACCGGGCCACCGCCTCGGGGGTCGGGTCGAAGCCGAGGTGGCCGCCCTTGAACAGGTCGACGTAGGCGTCCAGTCCGAGCCGCTCCAGGGTGTGCCGCGTCTCCTCGTAGACATGTGCCGGGGCGATCCACACCCCGGGTGCCGCGGTGCCGAACCCCAGTCTGGTCAGCCGGGAGCGCAACAGGTGCCGCTTGTGCCGCTCCTCCTCGGGGACCGAGAAGACGGCCAGCAGCCACCCCTCCCCGGCCCGTGCCGGGGAGCGGCCGTAGATCCGCCGGTCGCCGTCGCGCAGCAGCTCCCGGGCGTCCTCCGACAGCCCGTAGCCCGCCGCCCCGCCCGCCGTGCGGCCCGCGACGAGCAGCCCGCGGCGCTTGAGCCGGGAGACGGCGGACCGCACCGACGGGGAATCCACGCCCACGGCGCCGAGCAGCCGGATGAGGGCCGCGATCGGTACCGGACCGGCCGGGTCGTCGGCGCTGCCGCGCCCGTACGCGCCGTAGAAGGTGACGATGAGGGACCTGGGGGTGTGGGACGGCTGCGGGTCTGTCGGCTGGTCAGTCGGCTGGTCAGTCACGGGGAAACTGTAAAGCGCCCGCACGCAGCCTGAAGCGCTGGAGTTTGCCGGTGGGCGTGCGGGGAAGGGCGTCCAGGAACTCGATCTCGCGAGGGCACTTGTAGGGAACGATCTCCTTTTTGGTGAACTCCCGCAGCTCCGTGACGGTCTCCTCGGTACGCGGCACTCCCGCCCGCAGCACCACGTGCGCGACGACCACCTGGCCGCGCCGGCTGTCCGGCCGCCCGACGACGGCCGCTTCGAGGACGTCGGGATGGCGTAACAGGGCTTCTTCGACCTCGGGTCCCGCGATGTTGTACCCCGCCGAAATGATCATGTCGTCGGCGCGGGCCACATAGTGGAAGTAGCCGTCCTCGTCCCGGATGTAGGTGTCCCCGGTGAGGTTCCAGCCGTCCCGCACGTAGTCGCGCTGACGCTCGTCCGTCAGATAGCGGCAGCCGGTCGGGCCGCGCACGGCCAGCAGCCCCGGCTCGCCGTCCGGCAGCGGACGGCCGTCGGTGCCGATCACCCGTGCCTCGTAACCGGGCACCGGCAGCCCGGTCGTGCCGGGCCGGGCCGCCTCGTCGGCCGCGGAGATGAAGATGTGCAGCATCTCGGTGGCGCCTATGCCGTTGATGACGCGCAGCCCGGTCGCGCGCTGCCAGTCGTGCCAGAGGGCGGCGGGCAGGTGCTCGCCCGCGGAGACGCACCGGCGCAGCGAGGAGACGTCGTACGCGCCGAGTTCGCCCAGCATCGCGCGGTAGGCCGTCGGCGCGGTGAACAGCACCGAGACCCGGTGCCGTTCGATGTCGGCGAGCAGCCGCCGGGGGCCTCCCCAGTCGGCGAGCAGGGTCTGGGCGCCGGCGCGCAGCGGGAAGACGAGCAGCCCGCCGAGCCCGAAGGTGAAGCCCAGCGGCGGGCTGCCCGCGAAGACGTCGTCGGGGCGCGGCCGCAGGACGTGGGCGGAGAACGTGTCGGCCATGGCCAGCACGTCACGGTGGAAATGCATACAGCCCTTGGGGCGTCCGGTCGTGCCGGAGGTGAAGGCGATGAGCGCGACGTCGTCCGCGGAGGTCTCGACAGGTGCGTACGCTATGGATTTTTTGGCCGCGAGCCGCAGCAGATCGTCCCCGTCGCCCCCGCCGAACGGTGTGATCGCCAGGGCCGGGACCCCGGCCGCGACCAGATCGTCGAGCGACCGGGCGTCGCACAGCGCGTGCCGCACCCGCGCCAGTTCGCAGATCGTCGCGAGTTCGTGCGGGCGCTGCGCGGCCAGCACGGTCACCGCCACCGCCCCCGCCTTCATCACCGCGAGCCAGCAGGCCGCCAGCCAGGGCGTGGTGGGGCCCCGTAACAGGACGCGGTTGCCGGGGACCACCCCGAGGTCCTCGGTGAGGGTGTGGGCGATCCGGTTCACCCGGGCGGTCAGCTCGCCGTACGACCAGACGCGGCCCTCGCCGTCCCGCACGGCGGGCCGGTCCTCGCCCAGCCGCGCCATCGTCGCGTCCAGCAGCTCGACCCCGCAGTTGAGGCGGTCGGGGTAGCGCGGCCCCCGCGCCCCCGGCAGGTCGAAGCGGAGATCCGGCCACTGTCCGCCGGGTGGTAAGTGGTCGCGCGGAAAGGTGTCGACATGGGCCGACGGCATGAGCTCCATCGCGGGTTGCGCCCCCTAGCGCCGAGGAAAAATGGAGGTGAACCGGGGGTCTTGCCAGCCATGCGGATCCGCTGCCAGCGTAGCGACTTGGTGACGGCAGTCAACAGAGCGCGATACCACTGACCGAGGAGGGTGCCCGGTGTCGACACCGTTCGCACTGGACCAGGGGCAGCGTGACTGGTGCGCAGAGCTGCGCGCCCTCGCCGCGGGGCGGCTGCGCCCCCTGGCGGACAAGGGCGAGCCCGGCCGGGTCAACCGGCCGCTCGTCGCGGCTCTCGGCGAACTGGGCCTGCTGGCCCGGCTCTTGCCCGCCGACGGGCCCGTACGGGCCATGGACCTGTGCCTGCTGCGCGAGTCCCTGGCCCTGGAGTCCACGGAGGCCGAGACGGCCCTCGCCCTCCAGGGCCTCGGCACGTATCCGATCGTGGACGCGGGGACCCCCGCGCAGCGGGCGCGCTGGCTGCCGGAGGTGGTGGCGGGCCGCGCGGTCGCCGCGTTCGCGCTCAGTGAGCCCGGCGCGGGCTCCGACGCGGCGGCGCTCGAACTGCGCGCGGAGCGCGAAGGGACCGTCTGGCGGCTCACGGGGGAGAAGAGCTGGATCTCCAACGCCCCCGAGGCCGACCTCTACACCGTCTTCGCCCGCACCGGCCCGGCCCCCGGCGCCCGTGGCGTCACCGCCTTCCTGGTCCCCGCCGACCGCCCCGGCCTCGGCGGCCACCCGCTCGCCATGGTCAGCCCGCACCCCATCGGCACCCTCACCTTCGACGCCGTCCCGGTCGGCCCCGACGACGTCATCGGTGAGGTCGGCGGCGGCTTCCGTGTCGCCATGCGCACCCTGGACCTCTTCCGCCCGAGCGTCGGCGCCTTCGCCGTCGGCATGGCGAGGTCCGCGCTCCGCGCCGCCCTGGCCCACGCGGCCGGACGCCACGCGTTCGGCGGGCCGCTGAAGAACCTCCAGGCCGTCTCCCACCAGCTCGCCGAGATGGCGACCCGCACCGAGGCCGCCGCCCTGCTCGTCCACGCGGCCGCGGCGGCGTACGACGCGGGCGAACCCGGCACGGCGGGCCGCTCGGCGATGGCCAAGCTGTTCGCCACCGAGACCGCGCAGTACGTCGTGGACGCCGCCGTGCAGATCCACGGCGCCCGCGCCCTGGAACGCGGCCACCTCCTCGAACACCTCTACCGCGAGGTCCGGGCGCCGCGCATCTACGAGGGCGCGACGGAGGTGCAGCGCACGATCATCGCGAAGGAGCTGTACCGGGCGGGCGCGGAGGGCGCCACCTCCCCTACGAGGACCCAGGAGCCGGGCCGATGAGCGACCTCGAACGCGTCAACCCGGCCGAGCTCTCCCCGCCCTCCGGCTTCTCCCACGCCGTCACCGCCACCGGCGGCCGGCTGGTCTTCCTCGCCGGACAGACGGCCCTCGACGGTGCCGGCAAGGTCGTCGGCCAGGGACTGCCGGAACAGTTCGAACGGGCCCTGGCCAACCTCCTCGCCGCCCTGCGCGCCGCCGGAGGCGAGCCGCAGCACCTGGCGCGCGTCACCGTCTACGCCACGGACGTCGGCGACTACCGCGCGCACGCCCGCGACCTCGGCGCGATCTGGCGCCGGCTGGCAGGTCGCGACTACCCGGCCATGGCCGTGATCGGCACGACCCGGCTCTGGGACGAGGAGGCCCTGGTCGAGCTGGACGGGGTCGCGGTCCTGCCGTGACCGAGCGCCGACCGCGCGCTCAGCCCTCGCCCGCGCCGTCCTTCCGGTCGTCGCGGGCGGCGGCCCAGCCGCGCAGCCATGCCGCCCGCAGCGGATCACCCGGCGGGTACGGACAGTCGGCCACCTGCTCGCCCAACTCGTACGCCAGCCGCCCCTCCTTGAGCGCCACCACCAGCTCGGCCTTGTTCACCGCCACGAGGGCCACCTCTCCACCGCCGTTTGGTCCGTGGGATCAGTGTGACCCGTGGGATCAGATGTCGCGGAAGATCTCGATCTGGGCGCCGATCGAGTTGAGGCGCTCCGCCAGGTCCTCGTAACCCCGGTTGATCACATAGACATTGCGCAGCACCGACGTGCCCTCCGCGGCCATCATGGCCAGCAGGACGACCACGGCGGGCCGCAGGGCCGGCGGGCACATCATCTCGGCCGAGCGCCAGCGGGTCGGGCCCTCGACGAGGACGCGGTGCGGGTCGAGGAGCTTGACGTCGGCGCCGAGGCGGTTGAGGTCGGTGAGGTAGATGGCGCGGTTGTCGTAGACCCAGTCGTGGATGAGGCTCTGGCCCTGGGCGGTGGCGGCGATGGCCGCGAAAAAAGGCACGTTGTCGATGTTCAGGCCCGGGAACGGCATCGGGTGGATCTTGTCGATCGGCGCCCGCAGCTTGGAGGGGCGCACCGTCAGGTCCAGCAGCCGGGTGCGGCCGTTGTCCGCCGGGTACTCCGGGCTGCGCTCGTGGTCGAGGCCCATCTCCTCCAGGACGGCCAGCTCGATCTCGAGGAACTCGATCGGCACACGGCGGATCGTCAGCTCCGACTCCGTCACGACGGCGGCGGCGAGCAGGCTCATCGCCTCGACCGGGTCCTCGGAGGGGGCGTAGTCGACGTCGCGGTCGATGGTGGCCACGCCGTGCACGGTGAGGGTCGTGGTGCCGATGCCCTCGACGCGCACGCCGAGCTCCTCCAGGAAGAAGCAGAGGTCCTGGACCATGTAGTTGGAGCTGGCGTTGCGGATGACGGTGACGCCCTCGTGGCGGGCCGCGGCCAGCAGGGCGTTCTCGGTGACGGTGTCGCCGCGCTCGGTCAGCACGATCGCCCGGGTGGGTGCGACCGAACGGTCGACCTGCGCGTGGTACGTGCCGTCCGTGGCCGTGACTTCCAGGCCGAAGTGGCGCAGGGCCGTCATGTGCGGCTGGACGGTCCGGGTGCCGAGGTCGCAGCCGCCGGCGTAGGGGATCTTGAAGTGGTCCATGCGGTGCAGCAGCGGACCGAGGAACATGATCACGCTGCGGGTGCGGCGGGCGGCCTCGGTGTCCATCGCGGCCAGGTCCAGCTCGGCGGGCGGCACGATCTCGAGGTCGTTGCCGTCGTTGATCCAGCGGGCCTTGACGCCGATGCTGCCGAGCACCTCGAGGATCCGGTAGACCTCCTCGATGCGGGCGACGCGGCGCAGCGTCGTACGGCCGGCGTTGAGGAGGGTCGCGCACAGCAGGGCCACGCAGGCGTTCTTGCTGGTCTTGACGTCGATGGCACCGGAGAGCCGGCGTCCGCCGACGACGCGCAGATGCATGGGCCCGGCATAGCCGAGGGAGACGATCTCGCTGTCCAGCGCCTCACCGATGCGGGCGATCATATCAAGGCTGATGTTCTGATTTCCCCGCTCGATACGGTTGACCGCGCTCTGGCTGGTCCCGAGGGCATCGGCGAGCTGCGACTGCGTCCAGCCACGGTGCTGACGGGCGTCACGGATGAGCTTGCCGATACGGGCGAGGTAGGCGTCTGTCATGAGACAGACGGTATCTCAGATATGAGATCCCTTCCCCATTGATCATTGTTCTATTACTATGCAAACAACTGAAAGGGAGGCGTGCACATGACCCTGAACGCGCCCGTACGACCCGCGGCGATCCGGCGCCGCCCGTTCGTTGTGGCGTCGCCCTATCTGCTCGGCGCCGCCGCGTTCCTCGCTGTTTTCCTCAGTCGCCGGGACCGGCTGCCCGATCCCATGGCCACCCACTTCGCCGGCGCCGGCCGTGCCGACGGCTTCACCGCGCTCGGTGTCTTCCCGTATGCGGCCCTCGGTGTGCTGCTCGTACCGGCAGCCCTTTTCGTCTGGTTCGCCCGGGCGGAGGGCGGCAGACACGCGAACGGGCGGGCGCTCGTCGCCGTCGCCTACGGGGTCGCGGGGTTCGGCGGCTTCCTGCTCACCGACCTCGTCGTCGCCAACGCGCGGGCCGGCTCCGCCGAGGATGCCCGGCTCGGCCCCTGGCAGCTGGCGGCGGCCCTGGTCGTCGCCGCCGTCGCCGCCGCGCTCGGACTGCTCCTGGCCGGCCGGAGCGCGCCGGCCGTGCCTGAAGCGGCCGACGGCCCGGCCTCCGCACCCCGGCTCGCCCTCCAGGAGGGGGAGAGCGTGACCTGGACGCGGACCGTCGGTTCCCGCGCGCTCTTCGCCTGCGGACCCGCGCTCCTCGCCCTGGGCCTGCTGGTCGCGCTCGTCGCGGACTGGGGCTCGGCCCTCACCCTGCTCGTCCCCGGCGCGCTGCTGTCCGTCATGGCCGGCGCGCGCGTCACCGTCGACCGGCACGGGCTGACCGCCACCGCGCCCTGGCTGCCGTGGCCCCGGCTGCGGGTCCCGCTCGCCCGTATCGAGGAGGCGACCAGCCGGGACATCAACGCCTGGAAGGACATGGGCGGTTGGGGCTACCGCGTCCACCCGGGCCGCAGCGGACTCGTGCTGCGCTCCGGCGACGCTATCGTGGCCCGGCTGACCACCGGAAGCGAGTTCGTGATCACCGTCGACGACGCGGCCACGGCGGCCGCACTGCTCAACGCGCTGGTCGCCCGCGACCGCGCGCACCACGGGGGCTGATGTGCTGATCCGACTCGACCCCGCCTCCCCGCTGCCGCTCGGCGACCAGATCGCCGCCGCCGTTCGCGGAGCCATCGCCGACGGCGCCGTCCGCCCCGGCGAACGCCTCCCCGCGGCCCGCGCGCTCGCCGACTCCCTCGGCGTCAACGTCCACACCGTGCTCCGGGGCTACCAGCGCCTGCGCGAGGAGGACCTCATCGAGCTGCGCCGCGGCCGCGGCGCCGTGGTCACCGGCGGTGACACCTCCCCGGGCCGCGCCCGCCTCGTCGAGGGCGTCCGCCACCTGATCGCCGAGGCCCGCACCCTCGGGCTCTCCGACGAGGAGGTCCTGTCCCTGGTCAGGACGGGGCTGGCGGGGCGGTGAGGCGAAGTCAGAACTCCGAGGTGTCCAAGGTGAGGTCGAAGGGCTCGGGGAGGTGTACGGGGGTGCCGAACGGCAGAGGGCCGTTCACCTTCGTGTACCCCAACTTGCCTGCCTCGGCGAAGAGCGTGCAGGACTTCTCCTGGCGATCGACCAAGAGGTAGAGGGGCGCCCCGTACTCGGCGTACCGACGGCGTTTCACGATTCTGTCGGTGTCACCGTTGGAGTCCGAGGTGACCTCGACGATCAGAAGTGTCTGGTCGGGCAGCAGGGCCGGGGCGTCCTTTGCCAGGGCCTTGGGGACAACCGCCACATCAGGGATGTACCAATTGCTACTGCCGGGGAGATCCAGATTGCCCGAACCCGAGACGCAGCCCAGTTCTGCGACCTTGGGTGCGATCTGGTTGCGGATCTGGTCGGCTGCGGTTTCGTGTCCCCAGCTCGGACACATCATTTCGATGACCCCCTCCACGATCTGCACCCGGTCCCCTTGGTGGTGCTGGATCGCGTACTTCAGCGCGGTTTCGGGGTCGTCGGCCGCATAGACATGAGGTTGCGTGCTCATAGGTCCTCCCGCGGGCATGGTGACTGCAGCATGACGACTGCACCGTTTCTATAGCAATCGGCACCCGCGCAGGGCCTTCCTGCGCACCCTTCACTCGCACAGGTGAACGGGTGCGCGCTCCGCGGGAGCGCCGCTCCGGGCCGCCGTCGTGCCCTCCGTGTCGGCCGTTCGTCCGCGGGCGAGGGCCACGCACGGCCTATCAGGGCATGACCGTGCCGCAGCGATGTACTAGAGTTATCTCGACATCGAGATATCTGCCGAGAGGCGTACCGCTGCCGCGCCAGTAAGGCCTACCTAACTTAGGTTCACCTTAACGGATCGGCGTGGAGCTGTGACGGCAGGATGGCCGTGGTACGCGCGAATTCATGCATGAAGGAGACTGTCGTGTCGGCGAACAGCTTCGACGCCCGCAGCACGCTGCAGGTGGGCGACGAGTCGTACGAGATCTTCAAGCTGGACAAGGTCGAGGGCTCCGCCCGTCTGCCCTACAGCCTGAAGGTCCTGCTGGAGAACCTGCTCCGCACGGAGGACGGCGCGAACATCACCGCCGACCACATCCGGGCGCTGGGCAACTGGGACTCGCAGGCCCAGCCCAGCCAGGAGATCCAGTTCACGCCGGCCCGCGTGATCATGCAGGACTTCACCGGCGTGCCCTGCGTCGTCGACCTCGCCACCATGCGTGAGGCCGTCAAGGAGCTCGGCGGCGACCCGGCGAAGATCAACCCGCTGGCCCCGGCCGAGCTGGTCATCGACCACTCCGTCATCGCCGACAAGTTCGGCACGAAGGACGCCTTCGGCCAGAACGTCGAGCTGGAGTACGGCCGCAACAAGGAGCGCTACCAGTTCCTGCGCTGGGGCCAGACCGCCTTCGACGAGTTCAAGGTCGTCCCCCCGGGCACCGGCATCGTCCACCAGGTGAACATCGAGCACCTGGCCCGTACGGTCATGGTCCGCAATGGCCAGGCGTACCCCGACACGCTCGTCGGCACCGACTCGCACACCACCATGGTCAACGGCCTCGGCGTGCTGGGCTGGGGCGTCGGCGGCATCGAGGCCGAGGCCGCGATGCTGGGCCAGCCGGTCTCCATGCTCATCCCGCGCGTCGTCGGCTTCAAGCTGACCGGTGAGCTCCCGGCCGGCACCACCGCCACCGACCTGGTGCTCACGATCACCGAGATGCTGCGCAAGCACGGCGTCGTCGGCAAGTTCGTCGAGTTCTACGGCGAGGGTGTGGCGGCGACGAGCCTCGCCAACCGCGCCACCATCGGCAACATGTCGCCGGAGTTCGGCTCCACCGCCGCGATGTTCCCGATCGACGGCGAGACGCTGAAGTACCTCAAGCTCACCGGCCGCTCCGAGCAGCAGGTCGCGCTCGTCGAGGCGTACGCCAAGGAGCAGGGCCTCTGGCTGGACCCGGCCGCCGAGCCGGACTTCTCCGAGAAGCTCGAGCTGGACCTCTCCACGGTCGTCCCCTCGATCGCCGGCCCGAAGCGCCCGCAGGACCGCATCGTCCTGGCGAACGCCGCCGCGCAGTTCGCGCAGGACGTCCGCAACTACGTCGACACCGTCGACGAGGCGGGCAAGGAGTCCTTCCCGGCCTCCGACGCCCCGGCCATCTCCACCGGCGCCCCGTCGAAGCCGGTCACCGTGACCGCCCCCGACGGCTCGACCTACGAGATCGACCACGGCGCCGTCACCGTCGCCGCGATCACCTCCTGCACCAACACCTCGAACCCCTACGTCATGGTCGCCGCGGCGCTCGTGGCCAAGAAGGCCGTCGAGAAGGGCCTGACCCGCAAGCCGTGGGTCAAGACCACCCTCGCCCCGGGCTCGAAGGTCGTCACCGACTACTTCGACAAGGCGGGTCTGACCCCGTACCTCGACAAGGTCGGCTTCAACCTCGTCGGCTACGGCTGCACCACCTGCATCGGCAACTCCGGCCCGCTGCCGGAGGAGGTCTCCAAGGCCGTCAACGAGCACGACCTGGCCGTCACCTCGGTGCTCTCCGGCAACCGCAACTTCGAGGGCCGGATCAACCCCGACGTCAAGATGAACTACCTGGCGTCGCCGCCGCTGGTCGTCGCGTACGCCCTCGCCGGCTCCATGAAGGTGGACATCACCAAGGACGCCCTGGGCACCGACACCGACGGCAACCCGGTCTTCCTCAAGGACATCTGGCCGTCCGAGGCCGAGGTCAACGACGTCGTGGCCAACGCCATCGGCGAGGACATGTTCAACAAGTCCTACCAGGACGTCTTCGCGGGCGACGCGCAGTGGCAGGCGCTGCCGATCCCGACCGGCAACACGTTCGAGTGGGACACCGAGTCCACCTACGTCCGTAAGCCCCCCTACTTCGAGGGCATGACGATGGAGACCACCCCGGTCTCCGACATCGCCGGCGCCCGCGTCCTGGCGAAGCTGGGCGACTCGGTCACCACCGACCACATCTCCCCGGCCGGTGCCATCAAGGCCGACACACCGGCCGGCAAGTACCTCACCGAGCACGGTGTCGAGCGTCGTGACTTCAACAGCTACGGCTCGCGCCGCGGCAACCACGAGGTCATGATCCGCGGTACGTTCGCCAACATCCGCCTGCGCAACCAGATCGCGCCGGGCACCGAGGGCGGCTTCACCCGCGACTTCACGAAGGAAGACGCCCCCGTCTCCTTCATCTACGACGCCTCGCGCAACTACATCGACCAGGGCATCCCGCTGGTCGTCCTGGCGGGCAAGGAGTACGGCTCCGGCTCGTCCCGCGACTGGGCCGCCAAGGGCACCGCGCTGCTCGGTGTCAAGGCCGTCATCGCCGAGTCCTACGAGCGCATCCACCGCTCGAACCTCATCGGCATGGGCGTCCTGCCCCTGCAGTTCCCCGAGGGCGCCTCGGCCGAGTCCCTGGGCCTGACGGGCGAGGAGACCTTCACCTTCACCGGTGTGACCGAGCTGAACAACGGCACCACGCCGCGCACGGTCAAGGTCACCACCGACACCGGTGTCGAGTTCGACGCGGTCGTCCGCATCGACACCCCCGGCGAGGCGGACTACTACCGCAACGGCGGCATCATGCAGTACGTGCTGCGCTCCCTGATCCGCAAGTAAGCGGTATCGGTTAAGCGTTCACAGGGCCGCACCCCGTCTCGTACGGGGTGCGGCCCTTCGCCGTATGCCGGGCGGGCATATCGCCTCGCCAAACCTCCCGGGGCATTCCCCAACTCGTCCGGGTGATCCGAGTATTGATGATGTGTCCCACATTCCGCTGCGGGTTAGGCTCCCTGCCGGGACGACGGAAGCTGTCGTTCCAGAGGGAGGGCAAGCGATGGGATCCGCCGTGACCTTCGGGGAACTCGGCCGGCTTTGCGGTGAGGAGCTTCCCCGGCGGATCGCACTTTCGACTGTGCTGCCGACAAGCGCCATGGGTTCCGACCCACCCGTGTTCCCGACGCTCGTGAGAACGGAGCACGGAACGACGGTGGCCTATGCCTGCGAATACCGGCAGGACGCGGGCAGTCCCGGTCTTCTCGTCGCGCTGGGACTGGCTCCCAGCTCTCCCGGGCACAGCACCACCTGTATTCCTGCGGCTATTTCCAGCCGCTGACCGCTTCGAGAAGGGGTACGGAAATGGACAACGCCATCAGCTTCGAGGAACTCGACCAGGTCGCGGGCGAGGTGCTGCCCGAGCGCACCGTCATGGGCATCATCGCCACGCCGCTCACCTTCGGCGACCCCCACGGCGACGGCGGCGGCGTCGGCGCGGGCGCCTCCAGCAGCAGCTCCGCCACGGCCTCGGGCGGCGGCGTGTACGCCCCCGCTCCCAGCGACCACGGCACCACCATGCTGTCGGCCTGCCAGTCCGTGGACCGGCAGCAGCCCGCCGGCCTGCTGAGCTCGCTCGGTCTGCACTCGCAGAACCCGGCCACCGGCCTCCACTGCGTCCCGGCAGCCGTCTCCAGCCACTGATCGCGTAGCGGCCCGCCGTAACGCCCGGGGAAGGGCCGGAGTGCGTCCGGCCCTTCCCCCGCCACGCCCCAGGCAGTCCGCCGGTCATCTCACGGAGAGCGCCCATGTCACAGGAACCCACGCTGGTGGCCGGCATGGAGCTGGTCGGCGAGTTCGAGGGCTCCGGCTATCGGGAGCCGCCCCATCTGGTCTGCCGTCCCGACGGGCAGATCGTCCGGCTGCCGGCCCTGCTCTACCAGGTCGTCCGCGCGCTGAACGGCCGGAGCCGGCAACACCCCGGCGCGGAGCCGGTGATGGCACGGGTGGCCGATGAACTCCGCCGGGAGACGGACCGGGAGTTCACCACCGAGCACGTCGCCTTCCTCATCGACAAGAAGCTCGCCCCGCTCGGCATCACCACCTACAGCGACGGCTCACCCCCTCCCCCCACCCCCAAGAGCGACCCGTTCCTCTCCTTCCGGTTCCGGGTGGCGGTGCTGCCGGAGCATGTCACCTGGTTCCTCTCCGGCCTCTTCGCCTGGCTGTTCCGCCCGCTGCTGGTGGTCGGCGCCCTCGCCGCGTTCGTGGCCGGCGAGGTATGGCTGTGGTCGACACAGGACACCGGTGCCGCGCTGCGGACGGTGCTCTCCTCCCCGGCCGGCGTGCTGCTCGTCGTCCTTCTGGCCATCGCCTCGTGCGTGTTCCATGAAATGGGCCACGGCGCGGCGTGCCGTTACGGAGGCGCCCGGCCCGGCGCCATGGGATGCGGCATCTATGTCGTGTGGCCCGCCTTCTACACCGACATCACCAACTCCTATCGGCTGGGCCGCGCGGGCCGTATCCGGGCCGACCTCGGTGGCGTCTACTTCAACGCGCTCTTCGTCCTGGGACTGCTCGCGCTGTACGTGTGGACCGGCAACCCACTGCTCCTGGTGGCGATCCTTTCCGTCCACCTGGAAATGTTTCAACAGCTCATTCCCACGCTGCGGTTCGACGGCTATTACATCGTCGCGGACCTGACCGGCATTCCCGACCTCTTCAAGTACATCGCGCCCATTCTCAAGCGGGTCGTGCTCCGCCGACCGCGCGACGAGCGGCTCCGCGCCCTCAAACGATGGCCGCAGACCGTCGTCGCGGTATGGGTCGTGTTCCTGGTGCCGGCGCTCGCTCTTCAGCTGGGCGTGGTGCTCATGAATATGCCCCGACTGCTCGAAGCCGACTGGCGGACCGTCAATTCCCTGGTGAAGAACGCCGGTACATCCGGCAATCAGATCCTCGGCATGATCGCGGCGTGTCTCCAGATCCTGCTGCTGACGCTGCCCGTCGTCGGGTTGGTCCTGTTGCTCACGCGTCCGGTGCGGTCCCTGGGCCGGGTCGTCCGGCGCCGGGTGAGCCGCCGCGCTCCCGGGTGAGGAAGACAAAAGGGCCGCACCCCCGTCCGGGAGTGCGGCCCTCGTCATCGGATCAGAACATCAGGCGGTACTGGTTCCAGCCCGAGTTGCCGATCTTCACACGGGCCTTGAAGGGCGAGGACGCGTTGCCCGTGCCCTTGTAGAGCCACAGGGCGCCGTCACCGCCACGGGCGATCAGATCGCTGCGGCCGTCGAGGTCCACGTCACCGGTGCCGAGCAGCTTGCTGAACTGGTTCCAGCCGGCGCCGACCTTCGTGCGGGCGGCGAACGGCTTGGTGTAGTCGCCGGTGCCCTTGTAGAGCCACAGCACACCGTCCTTGTCGCGGGCGACGACGTCGGCCTTGCCGTCACCGGTCAGGTCGCCCCGGCCCGCGATCTGGGAGAACTGGCCCCAGCCGGGACCGACCTTCTTGCGGCCCGACAGCGAGCCGTCGGCGGAGGCGAGGTAGAGCCACAGCACGCCGGAGCGGTCGCGGACGAGGATGTCCGACTGCTTCGACCCGCCGAGGTTGCCGGGGGCGAACAGCTGGTCGTACTGCGCCCAGTCGGTCGCGATGCGGTGACCGTCGCTGCCGGCACTGGCGTAGTAGAGGTTGTGGTCGGGACCGCGCAGGTACACGCCGTCGGGCAGGCCGTCGGCGTTGTGGTCGACGCGGACGCCCGTGTTGATGTCCTGCCAGCCGCCGTCCATGCGCCGACGGGGCGTCAGTCCGCCCTTGCCGTCGGGCCAGTAGGCGTAGATGTCCCCGGTGCCGTTGACGGCCGAGACGGGGAAGAAGGGGGCCGCCGCGGCGGGGCCGCTCGGGCGGAGCGTGCGGGGCGCCGCCAGGCCCGGGGCGGCGGTCTTGGGGGCGCCCTTGGCGGCGCTCTGCGCCTCGGCCCAGCGCTTGGCGCTGTTCTCGGCGGAGTGCTGCGCCGCGCGCTGCGCGGGCGAAGCGGCCGGCGCGCTGTCGGCCAGGGCGGTTGTGGCGGTGGTGCCGACCAGAGCGGCGGCTGTCACCGCGGTTGCGAGACGGCTCAGGGCGCGTCCGCGGGAGCGGCCGGGAAGGTGGGCCACGTAGGTCTCCAGAAGAAATCAGACTCAATCAGACAAAGAAAGGTGGCGTGTCTGTTTTCGACACGCCACCAGACGAAACCGATCGTTTCACACTTTCTTTACCTGTCAATCACTTTGTCGGCACCCCCAGCAGCTCCACCTCGGCCAGCCTGACCTCGCCGTTCGCGCTCTCCAGGCGGTAGTGGCCGTACCGGCCGGGGGCCCGGACGGAGAAGACCCGGGTCTGCCGGTCCCAGGCGAAGGACTCGCCCGTGCGCCGGTCGACCGTGCTCCATTCCTCGCCGTCCGCCGACCCCTTGAGCACCCAGCCGTCCGGGGCCTTCGCCCGGTCGGCCGAGGTCAGCGTGTAGGAGGTCACCCGGGATCCGGCGGGCACCCGTAGGGAGGCGGTGGTGAAGGACGTGTCCGTGGCGGAGGTGTCGTCCGTCAGCGCCGAACCGTTCGGCGTCGTCAGATCGGCCGGGGGAGTGGGCACCTTGTCGTCGCGGCTGATGGAGGACGGGCCCGCGTCCCTGCCGCTGCCCCATGCGGAGGGTCTCGGCCCCATCGTGAACTCCAGCGTCGCCCCGTCCGCGAGCACGGAGTGCGGAAGCGCGGTGGAGTTCCACGCCTTGCCGTCGACCCGCAGGCCCTGGACGTATATGTCGCGGGCGCTGTTGCCCGGAGCCTTCACCACCAGGTCGCGGCCGTTCTCCAGATGGACCGTGGCCTTGGTGAAGAGCGGTGAGCCGATCGCGTACTCCCCGGCGCCCATCACCAGGGGATAGAAGCCGAGCGCGCTGAAGACGTACCAGGCCGACATCTCGCCGTTGTCCTCGTCGCCCGGATAGCCCTGGCCGATCTCGCTGCCGAGATAGAGCCGGGACAGCGCCTCGCGGACCTTGGCCTGCGCCTTCCACGGCTGCCCCGCCGCGTCGTAGGTGTAGGCGATGTGGTGCGAGACCTGGTTGCTGTGGCCGTACATGCCCATGCGGACGTCCCGGGCCTCGGTCATCTCGTGGATGACGCCGCCGTACGAGCCGGCGAACTCCGGCGAGCCCGTCTCGGGCGTGGCGAAGTAGCGGTCCAGCTTCTTCGCCAGGCCGCTCCGGCCGCCGTAGAGGGCGGCCAGGCCCCTGGTGTCCTGCGGGGCGGTGAAGGCGAAGTTCCAGCCGTTGGTCTCGGTGTAGTCGTGGCCCCAGACGCGCGGGTCGTAGTCGTCGGGCGACAGCCGCCAGGAGCCGTCGGCGTCCTTGCCCTGGAAGAAGCCCACGTCGGGGTCGAAGAGCTTCACATAGTTCTGGGCGCGGCCCAGGAAGTAGGCGGCCTCCTCCTTGTAGCGGGCCCGGTGGGTCCTGTCGTAGAGCGCCTCGGCCATCTTCGCGAGCCCGAAGTCGTTGAGGTAGCCCTCCAGCGCCCAGGACACGCCCTCGCGGGTCTTCGTGCTCGTGTAGCCGAGGAAGACGGAGGTGTTCATGCCCTTGCGGCCGACCCCGGGGTGGGTCGGTGCCACTGTCGCGTTCTTGAGCGCGGCCTCGTACGCCGCCTCGGCGTCGAGACCGACGCCCTTGACGTAGGCGTCGGCGAAGGCGACGTCCGAGCTGGTGCCGGTCATCAGGTCGGCGTAGCCGGGGGAGGACCAGCGGGAGGTCCAGCCGCCGTCCTTGTACTGCTGGACGAATCCGTCGGCCAGCTTCGCGGCGCTCTTGGGCGTCAGCAGGGAGTAGGCGGGCCAGGTGGTGCGGTAGGTGTCCCAGAAGCCGTTGTTGACGTACACCTCGCCGTCGACGACCTTCGCGCCGGTGCGGGTCGGGGTGTTCTCGCCGGCCGGAGGGGAGAAGGGGCTGGCGTAGCGGGGCCGCGGCCGGGCCCTGGTGCCGGTGTTCTCGAAGCCGGAGTTGGGATACAGGTAGAGCCGGTAGAGGTTGGAGTAGAGCGTGGTGAGCTGGTCGCGGCTCGCGCCCTCGACCTCCACACGGCCGAGGATCGCCTCCCAGGCGGCGCGGGCGCGGTCGCGGACACCGGTGAAGGAGGAGCCGGCCGGGATCTCCTGTTCGAGGTTGGCCTTCGCCTGGTCGACGCCGATCAGGGACGTGGCCAGGCGCAGCGTCACGGTCCTGTCCTGGCCCGGCCGGAAGCGCAGAAAGCCGGTGACATCGCCGCCCGCGCCGCCGCGGGGGCGGCCGCTCGCGGTCACGGGCGCGTCGAAGACGCCGTAGACGAAGAGCCGCCCGGCGCCGGTGGACAGCCCGCTCCTGACGTCGGAGTAGCCGGTGATCACTCCGCGGTCGGGATCGAGCGTCAGCCCGCCCTGGTTGGTGACGTTGTCAAGGATGACGCCGGCGTTCTCCCCCGGAAAGGTGAACCGCATCATCGCCGCGTGGTCGGTGGGGGTGATCTCGGTCTTGAGACCGTTGTCGAAGGTGACGCCGTAATAGTGCGGCCTGGCCGTCTCGTTGGTGTGCCGGAAGGGCAGCGCGCGGGCCGTGCGGGAGGCGTCGGGGATCCCGGCGGCGGTCGAGGGCATCACCTGGAAGGTCTGCCGGTCACCCATCCAGGGGCTCGGCTCGTGGCTGGCGCTGAAGGCCTGGATGGTGGGGCGGTTGTCGGCGTTGTTGGTGGCGGCGTACTGATAGAGCCAGGTCATGGACCCCGCGTTGGTCACGGGGGTCCAGAAATTGAAACCATGGGGTACGGCGGTGGCGGGAAAGGTGTTGCCCCGCGAGAAATTCGAGCTGGAATGCGTGCCGCGCGTGGTGACCGCGTAGTCCGCCAGATGGGCCTGAGGTTTCTCGGCCGGGGCGGGCGCGAGCGAGATGTCGTCCACCCAGCCGCGGAATTTGGCGGGCCCCACCGGCGAGTCGTACGCGACGAGCACCCGGTCGACGGTCTTGCCCGCGGCGACCGCGCCGATCAGCGCGGTCTTGTTGTTCCACTGGTTGACGTACAGCGTCTTGGAATCGGCCTGCCCCCGTGGGGTCAGCCGCGCGCCGTGCTGGTCGACGGCGCCGAGGTCGCTGAGATAGGTGCCGTCGGTGAAGGCGAGGTCGAGCGAGACATGCGTGGCGGGGTAGCGGGCATCCGCCTCGGGCATCGAGGGGAAGACCTTGTACGCCAAACGGGTCCTCGGCGTCACCTTGGTGTGGACGTCGAAGACCTTGTTGTACGAATATCCGCGGCCGGTCGCCTGGTGGGTGCCGCCGTAGCGCAGGGCCTGGGTGCCGGTGAAGCCGACATTGGCCTTCGCGGTGGGGGAGCCCGTGGGGCCGCGGTCGGTGTGGCTGCGCATGTCGGAGGCGGGGGGAGTGCCGGGGTCCGCCGTCGCGAGCTGCACCTCGGCCAGTTGGGTGACCGCGTCTCCGCTGTTGCGGGCTATGTCCAGCCGGTAGTGCCGGTAGGAGACGGTGCCGCCGAAGGAGAACTCCCGGGTCTGGTGCCGCTTTTCGAAGACCTGGCCCTCGCGGACGTCCAGGACGGTCCAGTGCGATCCGTCGTCGGAGCCCTTGAGCGTCCAGTCCCGGGGGTCCCGTCCGGGCGCGTCATTGGCGGAGGTCAGTGCGTAGCGGACGGCCTTGACCGGTTCGGACAGCGTGAATTCCAGCCAGGCGGCCCTGTCGAAGGTGAGCCATTTGGTGGCGCTCTCGCCGTCGACGAGGTTCTCCTTGACCTCTCCCGCCTCGGCGTTCTCGCCGCTGGCCCGGACACCGGTCACCTTGTCGGTGGCATTGCCGGGGATTCCGGTGGTGTCGTTGCCGTCGACCCCGGCGGACCTCTTCTGGCCACCCGGGCCGGTCTCGACGGTGTTGCGCCAATCGGGCTGCGGTTCACCCTTCTCGAAGGAGGAAGCGAACTCTTCGTCAGGAGCCTTGCTCCGAACGGCGGAAGCGCTTTCGGCCCACCCTTGGGTGCCCTGAGCGGTCGTCAGCAGTACGGTGGCCACGAGGAGGGCGGTGGGGCGGGCACAGCTACGCCATCGGTGTCTGAATCTCTGTCGCATCTCATGCCTCTCGACGAAACTGACAACGTTGTCGCTCGAGTCGCGCAGAGTTAAGTAGGGCGTGAGACACCAGTGGTGTCAAGGGTTTTGGGGTTGGTGTCGGCGTATGTCGGCGAGGTCTCAACTCGGGAAAGACTGGTCGTCAAAGCTGCTTTCGATCTTGCCCAGTTGATGGGGAGTGGACTATACCTGTCGGCGTCCGAGGCGACGGTTCGGCGCCGCGGCGGACCCGGGAGGCAGCGGCGGGCGACCAAGCCGTGGGAACATCACCGATCCCGGACGCACACCCAGCACACACCAAGCTTCAACTGACCCGCGGTGTCGGGCCCTTCGTCGATGGCGAGTTCGCAAGGGGAAGACCGGTACACCGCCTGAGTCCTGGAGAAGGCGAGGACTTGAGCATGGGATCCACCTCGGAATTCGGCCGACGCGATCTGATCAAACGAGCGGCGGCCATCGGTCTGATCGCGGTGCCGTCGATGAGCGTGCTGAGCGCCTGCGCGAGCGGCGGCGACAGCGGCGACTCCAACCAGGTCGACAAGGGCGAGAAGAGCGCCACGAACCCGCTCGCCATCAATGAGGGCGCGCCGCTCGACGTCGTCATCTTCGACGGCGGCTTCGGCCAGCAGTACGCGAAGGACGCCGAGGCGGAATACGCCAGGGCCTTCCCGGGCAGCAAGGTGAGCCACTCCGCCACCCAGAAGATCCAGTCCACGCTCCAGCCACGCTTCAACGGCGGCACCCCGCCGGACCTCATCGACAATTCCGGCGCCGAGCAGATGGACATGGGCACCCTCGTCGGGAAGAAGCAGCTCACCGACCTCAATGCCCTCCTCGACGCGCCCTCCGTCGACGACCCCAAGAAGAAGGTGCGCGACACGCTGCGCCCGGGCGTCGTGGAGATGGGCCAGTTCGACGGCCGGGAGACCTGGATCCTCTATTACGCCTACACGGTCTACGGCGTCTGGTACTCGAAGACCAATCTGCGCAAGCTCGACGCGCAGTACCCCGAGACCTGGGACGAGATGCTCGCGGTCTGCGAGAAGGCGAAGAAGAAGGGCATCGCCGGCTGGACGTACGCGGGCAAGCACCCGTACTACCTGCCGTTCAGCCTCTACCCCTTCATCGCCAAGATCGGCGGCAAGGAGGTCCTCGACAAGATCGACAACCTGGAGCCGAACGCCTGGAAGGACCCGGCCGTCAAGTCCGCCTTCGAGGCGTACTACGAGCTGTACAAGAAGGGGTACATCCTCAAGGGCACCCCGGGCCTGACCCACATCGAGTCGCAGACCGCCTGGAACGAGGGCAAGGCGCTGTTCCTCCCGAACGGCTCCTGGGTGGAGAACGAGTCGAAGAAGACCACCCCTAAGGACTTCCAGATGGCCGTCGGGGCCCCCTCCAGCCTCGACAAGAGCGACAAGATGCCCTTCGGGACGATCTGGGCCTCCGGCGGCGAGCCCTTCATCGTGCCGAAGAACGCGAAGAACCCGCGCGGCGGCATGGAACTGCTCCGCATCATGCTGAGCAAGAAGTCCTCGCAGAACTTCATCAAGCAGGTCTCCTCGCTCACCTCCCTCAACGGCGGCACCGAGGGACTCTCCCTGCCGCCCGGTCTGGCCTCCTCGCAGGAGGCGCTCACCAAGGCCGGCCAGAACGTCGTCAATCCGCGCATCCAGGACTGGTACGTCGCCCTCCAGAAGGAGAAGATCGGCGTGGCGGCGATCGGTGAGCTGATGGCCGGCCGGGCCACCCCCGACGAGGCGATCGCCAAGATCCAGCGGTTCGCCGACGACACCGCCAAGGACGCCTCGGTCAAGAAGTACCGGCACAAGTGAGCTCGCGTCACCAGCGGCGGCACCCGCGGGAAGAGATCGGGGTCGAAAGTCATGCAGCACGGTAAGTACCGCTTCATCGCCGGATTCCTGGCCCTGCCGCTGGCGATCTACGGTGTCTTCGTCATCTCGCCGTTCGTCCAGGCCATCTACTACTCCTTCACGGACTGGACGGGGCTCAGTCCCGACTTCGAGATGGTCGGCTTCCAGAACTACCAGCGGCTCTGGGAGGACGAGGTCTTCTGGAAATCCGTGGGGCACAACGTCCTGCTGCTGCTGGTGCTCCCGCTGGTGACGCTCGGGCTCGGGCTGTTCTTCGCCTTCATGCTCAATGTCGGCGGCCGGCGCAGGAAGAACGCGGCCATCGCCGGGGTCCGCGGGTCGAGCGTCTACAAGGTCGTCTACTTCTTCCCGCAGGTGCTCTCGATCGCGATCGTCGCACTGTTGTTCCAGTTCGCGTACAACCCCAACAGCGGCGCGCTCAATTCCTTCCTCCAGGCCATCGGCCTGGACTCCGTACAGCCGGACTGGCTCGGCGACCCGCAGCTCGCGCTGTGGTGCGTCATGGCAGTCATGATCTGGTGCAACGTCGGCTTCTACGTCGTCCTGTTCTCGGCGGGCATGAGCTCCATCCCGAAGGACTTCTACGAGGCGGCGCTGCTGGACGGCGCCAACCGCGTCCAGACGTTCTTCCGGATCACCCTGCCGCTGCTGTGGGACACGGTCCAGACCGGCTGGGTCTACATGGGCATCATGGCGCTCGACGCCTTCGCGGTCATCCAGATCATGACCGTGGGTCCGGGCGGCCCGGACTATTCCACCGAGGTCCTGGCCTACTACCTCTATACGAAGGCGTTCCGCGACGGACAGGCGGGATACGCCACCACGCTCGGCGTGGCGCTGCTGATCGTCACCATGATCTTCGCGGGCATCGTCATGAAGCTCGGCCGGCGCGAGCGGCTGGAGTACTGATGGCCGCCTCGACGGCCACGCGGCCGCAGCCGACCCCCCGCCCCACCGCCGAACCGGGAGTAGCACCGTGACCGCGCAAGCCGAGCCCTCGGACCTCCCCGACCTCCCGGAGGTCACCACGGTGGACACCGCGCCCGGTCTGCCGTCGCAGCGCGGCGGGCCGGCGATCGACTCGCCGGGCGGGCGGCTCGGCAGCGAGGGCAGGGTCCTCAACGTCTTCTCGCACGGCGTGCTGGTCCTGTGGGGCCTGATGGTCACCCTGCCGCTGCTGTGGGCGGTGATGAGCGCCTTCAAGACCGACAAGGAGATCTTCACCTCGCCGTGGGCGCTGCCGACGAGCCTGCACTTCGACGCCTGGGGCCGCGCCTGGTCCCAGGCGCACATGAGCCAGTACTTCCTCAACTCGGTGATCGTCGTGGCCGGTTCGCTCTTCGGCACGATGCTGCTGGGCTCCATGGCGGCCTATGTGCTGGCCCGCTTCGAATTCCCCGGCAACCGCTTCGTCTACTTCCTGTTCGTGGGCGGGATGAGCTTCCCCATCATCCTGGCCCTGGTGCCGCTGTTCTTCGTCATGAAGAACATGCAGCTGCTCAACACCTATCCCGGGCTGATCCTCGTCTACATCGCCTACTCGCTGCCGTTCACGATCTTCTTCCTCAGCGGGTTCTTCAAAACGCTGCCCAGTTCGGTGGCGGAGGCGGCGATGATCGACGGGGCCTCGCACACCCGGACCTTCTTCCAGGTGATGCTGCCCATGGCCAAGCCGGGCCTGATCAGCGTCGGCATCTTCAACTTCCTCGGCCAGTGGAACCAGTACCTGCTGCCCACCGTGCTCAACGTCGGCGACGAGGACAAGAAGCTCCTTCCCCAGGGGCTGGTCGCCCTCGCCGTCAGCCAGGGCTACAAGGGCGACTGGTCGGGGCTCTTCGCGGGCCTGGTGATCGCCATGCTCCCGGTCCTGGCCGCCTACATCGTCTTCCAGCGCCAGGTCCAGGCGGGACTGACGGCGGGCGCGCTCAAGTAGCGGCCGGGCCCGCCGGGCGACGGCGTGGCCGCACGCACAGGAAGGCGGCCCCCACAGGGCCGCCTTCGGCGTCCGTTCAGCACAGCGTGAACCAGACCGCCTTGCCCCGGCCGTGGGCCGCCGGGTAGACGCCCCAGGCCGTGGCGCAGGCGTCGATGAGGGTCAGGCCCCGCCCCGACTCGTCGTCGCAGCCGGCGCTGCGCCGGGCGGGCGCCTCGGGGCTGCTGTCGTGCACATCGACCCGCAGGGTCCGGGAGCGGCAGCTGAGGTCGACGGTCACCGGTGAGTTGGCGTGCACCACGCCGTTGGTCACCAGCTCCGTCGCCAACAGGCAGGCGGTGTCGGCGAGGTCGAGCCGCCCGTGCCGTTGCAGTGCGAGCTGGAGCGAGCTGCGGATGAGGCTGATCATCCAGGGCTGCGCCGGGATCCGGAGTGTGTACCACCAGTCGGCGGTGGCCAGTTGGGGGTCCTCGCACATGTGCTGGGCTCCGTTCGTTCTATGGCTTGGACGGTGGCTGCGCGTGCATGAATCGGTTGGCGTGCGTCGCCAATGCCGCAGAAGGCCCCAACTATCCGACAGTTGAACCCGGTCGCGGAGCTGCGCGAGGGCGGGGGAGCGGAGGTTATGTCGGGCGAACATGCCGCAGAAGCGCTTGAGTGCGGACAAGCCAAGATCAGTCGGATTGGACCCCGAGGGAACCGGATTCGCCCATTCGGGCTACCCGGGCTACTCACAGCGTATGGGGTGATTATCGGGAGGTCGGCGGGGTGCCGGTCGCTCCGGCCGGGGCGGGTCCGCCTGCGGCGCCGAGCGGCGGCGGTGCCCCGGGTGCCGCTCCGGCGTCCTCCGTGACGGGCTTCACACGATCGCCTCGGGTGATCGACGACGGGGGCCGGACGGCGGGCACCGCGCGGCGGGAGCGGCCCGGGCGGCCTGCCGAGGGCCCGGTGGGCCGGGCCCTGGGCGCCCTGTGAGCCCCCGTGGATCCGTACGATGTGGGCTCGATGTGGGCTCAAGTGGAGTCAAGGCCTTGACGGGATCTCACCCAGGCGGCTCAGCTTAGAGTTCACATGTTGTACGAAGAGCCGGGCTCCACTGCTGTGGTCCGGCCGAGGGCGCGGCGGTCGTGCCGGGCCCGCGAGGCGGGAGTGAATGGGCGTGGAGACTCCGGGGTCGCAGTCGTCGCTGCACCGGGCCAACCTGGAGCGGGTCGTGCGCGCGGTGCGCATGGCGGGCTCGCTCACCCAGGCGGAGATCGCCCGGTCCACAGGGCTGTCGGCCGCCACGGTCTCCAATATCGTCCGGGAGCTGAAGGACGGCGGGACCGTCGACGTCACCCCCACGTCCTCCGGCGGGCGCCGGGCCCGCAGCGTGTCGCTGTCCGGGGACGCCGGCATCGTCGTCGGTGTCGACTTCGGGCACACCCATCTGCACGTCGCCATCGGGAACCTCGCCCATCGGGTGCTGGCCGAGGAGGCCGAGCCGCTGGATGTGGACGCCTCCGCCGCACAGGGCCTCGACCGGGCGGAAGCGCTGGTCAAGAGGTTGATAGTGACGGCGGGCATCAGTCCGGAGAAGATCGTCGGAGTGGGTCTCGGTGTGCCGGGCCCGATCGACGTGGAGACCGGGGTGCTGGGCTCGACGGCGATCCTGCCGGGCTGGGCGGGCACCAACCCGCGCGACGACCTCGCCGCCCGGCTCGGGGTGCCCGTGTACGTCGACAACGACGCCAACCTCGGCGCGCTCGGCGAGCTGGTCTGGGGCTCCGGCCGCGGGGCGGCGGACCTCGCGTACATCAAGGTCGCCAGCGGTGTCGGCGCGGGCCTGGTGATCAACGGGCAGATCTACCGGGGACCGGGCGGCACGGCGGGCGAAATCGGACACATCACCCTGGACGAGTCCGGTCCGGTCTGCCGGTGCGGCAACCGCGGCTGTCTGGAAACGTTCACCGCGGCCCGGTATGTCCTGCCGTTGCTCCATTCGGCCCACGGCACCGATCTGACCGTGGCCCGGATGGTGCAGCTCGCGCGAGAGGGTGACCCGGGCTGCCGACGGGTGATCGCGGATGTCGGCCGGCATATCGGCAGCGGCGTGGCGAACCTGTGCAATCTGCTCAATCCCCGCCGAGTGGTGCTCGGCGGCGACCTCGCGGAGTCGGGTGAGCTGATCCTCGGGCCGATCCGCGAATCCGTCTCCCGGTACGCGATCCCCAGCGCCGCACGGCAGTTGGAGGTCGTACCGGGAGCGCTGGGCGGCCGGGCCGAGGTGCTGGGCGCCATCGCGCTCGTGCTGAATGAAATGGGCGATTCGACGCTGTTGGACGAGAGCGTCCCGACGGACGCGCCCGCGCCCGCCTGACGGTCGTCACCGTTTCCCCGGCACGGTTCTTGAGTTCACGCAGATAACGAATGGCATCGTTGCCATCTCGTTAAGGATTTACTTCTTGACGGTGCCTTGGTGGCCGAGTTGACTTCCAGCCACCTCGGCCGCAACGACGCGGCCTCGTCAGGGAGGTTTCTTCAGTGAACACGCATCTGCGTCGTGCCGCCGTCACCGTGGCCGCTGTTTCGATGGCCGCCGGACTCGCCGCCTGTGGCAGCGCCAAGGAATCGGGCAAGGGCAGCGGTGAGAAGAAGGACAAGAAGGGGCCGCTCACCATCGGCCTCCTGCTGCCGGAGAACCAGACCGCGCGCTACGAGCGGTTCGACCACCCGCTGATCGAGAAGAAGATCAAGGAATTGGCGGGCCCGGACACCAAGGTTCTCTACGAGAACGCCAAGCAGGACGCCTCCGTCCAGCAGCAGCAGGTCGACACGATGATCACCAAGAAGGTCGACGCGCTGATCGTCGACGCGGTGGACGCGAAGTCGATAGCGGTTTCGGTGAAGAAGGCGAACGACAAGGGCATCCCCGTCGTCGCGTACGACCGTCTGGCCGAGGGCCCGATCAAGGCCTACACCTCCGTCGACAACGAGCGCGTCGGCAAGATCCAGGGCGAGTCCCTGCTGAAGGAGCTGGGCGACGACGCCGACAAGGGCGAGATCGTCATGATGAACGGCTCCGTCACCGACCCGAACGCCAAGATGTACAAGGACGGCGCCCACTCCGTCCTCGACGGCAAGGTCAAGATCGGCAAGGAGTACGACACCAAGGAGTGGAAGCCGGAGAACGCCAACGAGAACATGAAGGGCGCCATCTCCTCGCTCGGCAAGGACAAGATCGTCGGCGTTTACTCCGCCAACGACGGCATGGCCGGCGGCATCATCACCGCACTGAAGAGCGCCGGATTCGACAAGCTCCCGCCCGTCACCGGCCAGGACGCCGAGCTTTCCGCCATTCAGCGGATTCTCGCCGACGAGCAGTTCATGAGCGTCTACAAGCCGTACAAGCCCGAGGCCGACGCCGCCGCCGAAATGGCCGTCGCTCTCGCGCAGGGCAAGAAGCTCGACTCGATCGCCAAGTCCACCGTCGACAGCGGCACCGAGAAGAAGATCCCCTCGATCATCGTCACCCCCTTCGCACTGACCAAGGGCGACATCGGGAAGTACGTCGGCAAGGAGGGCTTCTTCAATCTGGACGAGATCTGCACCGCCAAGTACAAGGCGCAGTGCGACAAGGCCGGACTGAAGTAAGCACACCCCCTTTTCTCTTTCCCTCTGTCCCCCTTGTCCCCACTCCCCGCCGGTCAGGCGGCGAAGGAGATGATGCACGTGTCCGCTACGCCCGTGCTGGCGTTGCGCGGGATCTCCAAGCGGTTCGGTGCCGTCCAGGCGCTCACCGACGTAGAGCTCGAGATCCATCCCGGTGAGGTGGTCGCCCTGGTCGGCGACAACGGCGCCGGCAAGTCCACCCTCGTCAAGACGATCGCCGGAGCCGGCCCCGCCGACGAAGGCGTCATCGAATGGGAGGGCAGGCCCGTCACCGTCGACCGGCCGCACGCCGCCCAGGAACTGGGCATCGCGACCGTCTACCAGGACCTCGCGCTCTGCGACAACCTCGATGTCGTCGGCAATCTCTTCCTCGGCCGCGAGATCGTGCGCGCCGGGGTGCTGGACGAGGTCGAGATGGAGCGCCGCGCCCGTGAGCTGCTCTCCACCCTCTCCATCCGGATCCCCAGTGTCCGGATCCCCATCGCCTCGCTCTCCGGCGGGCAGCGGCAGACCGTCGCCATCGCCCGCTCGCTGCTCGGCGAGCCCAAGGTCGTCATCCTCGACGAGCCCACCGCCGCGCTGGGCGTCGAGCAGACCGCGCAGGTCCTCGACCTGGTCGAGCGGCTGCGCGAGCGCGGCCTCGGGGTCATCCTCATCAGCCACAACATGGCCGACGTCAAGGCCGTGGCCGACCGGGTCGCGGTACTCCGCCTCGGCCGCAACAACGGCACCTTCGATGTGCGGGCCACCTCGCAGGAAGAGATCATCTCCGCCATCACCGGCGCCACGGACAACGCCGTGACCCGCCGCAAGGCGCGCACCGCGGAGGGCGAGAAGTGAGTACGAACCTGTCCAAGTCCGACAGCGCGGGGAACGCCCCGCAGGACACGCCTCCCCAGGACGCCCAGCCGGCGGCCGAGGGCGCCGTCACCGCCGTGGACCCGCGACTGCTGGTCCGCGAGGAGGGCTTCGCCGGCTACTGGAGCGAGTTCCGCCGCAAGATGCGCAGCGGCGAGCTGGGCTCGCTGCCCGTGGTGGTCGGGCTGGTCATCATCGGCCTCGTCTTCCAGCTCCAGGACTCGGCCTTCCTCGGCGCGGAGAACCTCTCCAACCTCTTCGTCACCGCCGCCGGCACCGGCCTGATCGCGGTCGGCATCGTCTACGTGCTGATCCTGGGCGAGATCGACCTGTCGGTGGGCTCGGTGAGCGGACTGGCCGCCGCGGTCTTCGCCGTCCTCAACGTCAGCAACGGCATGCCCGAGTGGCTCGCACTGCTCCTCGCGCTCCTCTCGGGCACCCTGGTCGGGGCGCTGCACGGATTCTTCTTCGCCCGGATCGGCGTGCCCGCGTTCGTGGTGACACTGGCCGGTCTGCTCGGCTGGAACGGCCTCATGCTCGAGGTGCTCGGTTCCAACGGCACCATCAACCTGGATGACTCCGGGCTGGTCGCCGGGCTGACCAACCACTACTTCAGCGACATCGCCGCCGGCTACGGGCTGGCGACGCTGAGCGTGGTCGCCTTCTTCACGCTGTCCTTCCGGGACGCGCGGCGACGCGCGGCGGCGGGCGTCCCCAGCCGTCCGCTCAGCGAGATCGTGCTGCGGACCACCGCCATCGCGGTGCCCGCTTACGTGGTGGCCTGGTTGTTCAACGAGTACAAGGGCCTGCCGCTGGCCGTGGTGATCTTCCTCGGGGTCGTCGTCGCGCTCGACTTCGTGCTGCGCCGCACCCCGTACGGGCGGAAGGTCTTCGCCCTGGGCGGCAGCGTGGAGGCGGCCCGTCGCGCGGGCATCAACGTCTCCGCGATCCGGATCTCGGTCTTCGCGCTCTCGGGCACGATGGCGGCGCTGGGCGGAATGTTCCTCGCCTCGCAGATCAACGCGGCGAACCAGTCCTCCGGCGCGGGCAGCCTGCTGATGAACGCCATCGCGGCGGCCGTCATCGGCGGCACCAGCCTCTTCGGCGGCCGGGGCAAGACCTGGTCGGCGCTGCTGGGTGTGCTGGTGATCCAGTCGATCGCCTCCGGCATGGCACTGCTGGGCATCGCCTCCGCCATCCAGTACATGATCACGGGCGCGGTGCTGCTGGCAGCCGTCGTGATCGACTCGGTCTCCCGCAAGACGCAGAAGACGGCCGGGCGGGCGTAGGGCCCCTCCGGCCGGTCTTCGGCGGCGGGCGCCCTGCGGGCGCGGTCCTCAATCGCCGGACGGGCTGGTGGTGGCTGAGCTCAGCCACCACCAGCCCGTCCGGCGTACCCGTGTGGCCGGTCCGGCGGGTGATCACGGGCGTATAGCGTGTCCTCCCATGGAGCCGGAGGAAGGATCGGTGGCCGACCTCGTCGCACTCGGGCTGTCCCGCTATGAGGCCCGCGTCTACCACGCGCTGGTCAGACGCGAGTCCTACACGGCGGCCCAGGTGGCCCGCGAGGCGCGGGTGCCCCGTCAGCGGATCTACGACGTACTGGACGGGCTCGTCCGCGGCGGACTCGCGGCCGCCCACGGCGGCCGGGTCACGACGTTCTCCGCGATGGCTCCGGCGCAGGCCCTCTCCCGGCTGCTGAGCCGCCGCCGGGAGGCCCTGGAGGACCTGGAGCGGGTCTCCGCCGGGCTCGCAGTGGCCCTGCTTCCGCTGTGGACCGACGGCCGCTCGCACACCGACCCGCTGGACTACATCGAGGTGCTCCGCGATCCCGGCGCGATCGTCGACCGGTTCGCCGACATCCAGGCGCGGGCCACCGGCGAACTCCTCACCTTCTGCCGGCCGCCCTTCGTCGCACCTCCCGCGACCGCCGTCGTCACCCGCGCCGCCCGCCGGATCACCCGTGACGGCGGCACCGTGCGCGCCGTCTACACGCACGACGCGCTGGCGGACCCGGAGGTACGGGAGAAGGTCCGGATCTTCGCCCGGGCCGGGCAGGAGGCCCGGGTCACCGACGCGCTGCCGCTCAAACTCGTCGTCGCCGACGCGGCGCACGTCCTGTGCGACCTGCCCGATCCCGTGGCCGGCAGCGGCTCCACCACCGCCCTTTCCATCGAACACCCCGCACTCGCGGCCTGCCTCGGACTGGCCTTCCGGACGGTATGGGACCGCGCTACGCCGATTGCGTGACATACGTCGCATCACCCGTTCACCGGCACCGCGAGCGGAACATTAGACTCGACAGACCGGCAAAGCTCGACAGCTCGAACGCTTAAGGAGGCACGGGTGGCGCTGCTATCCCGCATCAGGGGACCGCGCGATCTGGACCGGCTGAGCCCGGAGCAGCTCGATCAGCTGGCCGCGGAGATCCGGTCCTTCCTCGTGGACGCGGTCTCCAAGACCGGTGGACACCTCGGACCCAACCTCGGCGTGGTCGAGCTGACGATCGCCCTGCACCGGGTGTTCGAGTCGCCCAAGGACAAGGTCCTGTGGGACACCGGGCACCAGAGCTACGTCCACAAGCTGCTCACGGGCCGCCAGGACTTCTCGAAGCTCAAGATGAAGGGCGGCCTCTCCGGCTACCCCGCGCAGGCCGAGTCCGACCACGACGTGATCGAGAACAGCCACGCCTCCACCGTCCTGGGCTGGGCGGACGGCCTCGCCAAGGCCAACGAGGTCCTGAAGAAGGACGACCACGTGGTGGCCGTCATCGGTGACGGCGCGCTGACCGGCGGCATGGCCTGGGAGGCGCTGAACAACATCGCCGCCGCCAAGGACCGCCCCCTCGTCATCGTCGTCAACGACAACGAGCGCTCCTACGCGCCCACCATCGGCGGCCTCGCCAACCACCTGGCCACCCTGCGCACCACCGACGGTTACGAGCGCTTCCTGGCCCGGGGCAAGGACCTGCTGGAGCGCACCCCGGTCCTCGGCAAGCCGCTGTACGAGACGCTGCACGGTGCCAAGAAGGGCCTCAAGGACTTCATCGCCCCGCAGGGCATGTTCGAGGACCTCGGCCTGAAGTACGTCGGTCCGATCGACGGCCACGACATCGAGGCCCTGGAGTCCGCCCTGCAGCGCGCCAAGCGCTTCGGCGGCCCGGTGATCGTCCACTGCCTCACCGAGAAGGGCCGCGGCTACCAGCCCGCCCTCGCGGACGAGGCCGACCGCTTCCACGCCGTCGGCAAGATCCACCCGGACACCGGCCTGCCGATCGCCTCCTCCGGCGCCGACTGGACCTCCGTCTTCGGCGAGGAGATGGTCAAGCTCGGCCACGAGCGCGAGGACATCGTCGCGATCACCGCGGCCATGCTCCAGCCCGTGGGCCTGGACAAGTTCGCCAAGGCCTTCCCCGACCGCGTCTACGACGTGGGCATCGCGGAGCAGCACGCGGCGACCTCGGCGGCCGGGCTGGCGACGGGCGGGCTGCACCCGGTCTTCGCGGTGTACGCCACCTTCCTCAACCGCGCCTTCGACCAGGTCCTGATGGACGTGGCCCTGCACAAGTGCGGGGTGACGTTCGTGCTGGACCGGGCCGGGGTCACCGGCACCGACGGCGCCTCGCACAACGGCATGTGGGACATGTCGATCCTCCAGGTCGTGCCGAGCCTGCGGATCGCCGCCCCGCGCGACGCCGACCAGGTCCGCGCCCAGCTGCGGGAGGCCGTCGAGGTCAAGGACGCCCCGACCGTCGTGCGCTACTCCAAGGGCGCGGTCGGCCCGGCGGTCAAGGCCGTCGGCCGGGTCGGCGGCATGGACGTCCTGCGCGAGCCGGCCGAGGGCACGGAGCGTCCCGACGTCCTCCTGGTCTCCGTCGGCGCGCTCGCGCCGATGTGCCTGGAGATCGCCGACCTGCTCGACAAGCAGGGCATCTCGACGACGGTCGTCGACCCCCGCTGGGTCAAGCCGGTCGACGAGGCACTGCCCGCGCTGGCCGCGCGGCACCGCGTCGTCGTCACCGTCGAGGACAACAGCCGGGTGGGCGGCGTCGGCTCGGCCGTCGCGCAGGCGCTGCGCGACGCGGGCGTCGACCTCCCGCTGCGCGACTTCGGCATCCCGCCGCGCTTCCTCGACCACGCCTCCCGCAAGGAGGTCATGGCGGAGATCGGGCTGACCGCCCCGGACATCGCCCGCCAGGTCACCGGCCTGGTCTCCAAGATCGACGGCCGCTTCGAGGAGCCGACGGACTCGGTGGGGGTCGTCAACGGCTGACCAGCGGTTTTCCGCTGGTACTGGTACCAGGAAGGGCCGGTCGGGTCACCCATTCGGGTGGCTCCGACCGGCCCTTCGTCATTTCCCGTTCCCCTCGGCATCGCCTGCTTCGAGGGTGCTGTGGCGCCGTTTTCGTTTCAGAGCGTTGCAGGACGTTTCAGGTTTTGCTGGCCCGCACTCCCCAGATTCTCCCCAGGGTGAGGCCCCCGATCCTGCCCCCGCCGACCGCGTACCGGCGGGCATCGCCGTGCCGGTCGGGGAGCGCTTCGAGCCGGGGGCGAGGAGGTAGCTGTGATCGTCCGTGGGGTACGGTTCCAGGCATCAGGTCGCTTCGTACCGAAAACGGAGCGACCCCCGGCAGGTGCGTCAACACCGGACCGGGGGTCTTCACCACTAGGAGTTAGGGCTCCCAGGGATGCTTAGGCATGTTATCTCGCCTGCGCGATTCTTCACGCAGGTGTCCAACGAGGTCATCCGCCACCCCAATCTCGGGTCGGACGCGGTGCGTCTGCTGACGTGGCACCTGTCCCTCCCGGACGAGGTTGATCAGCCGCTGTCGGAGACGGCGAAGCGGGCGGGGATCAAGAAGACCGGCTTCATCCGTGCGAAGCGGCAGCTTGCGGCCGAGGGCTACTTTCACGAGTGGCGGCGCCAAGGCGCGGCAGGTCGATGGTCGACCACCCAACTGATCTCCAACGTACCGCTGACCGCAGATGACGCTGTGGAGGTACGGGACGGCCGTCCGGCGGACGTGATTCCGGCCGCCGGAGCGCCGGAGGGCCGGGCCGTCGGTCGTTCCCCCAGGAACACTGATGAGAACAACTACAACCCTCCCTCCCCTTCCGCCATACCGGACGACCAGGACGGCGCGGAGCCTTCGGCAGAGAGGGAGGGGGAGCCGATTTCTCCCGAGGCGACAGAGAGCACGGATGCGGCGGCGCCGTCGGTGCCCGCCCCCCTCGTCGAACGGGCCGGGCGGGCTTTGGCGGCCGTGTCGCACAGTGAACGGCGGTTGCGTCTGTCGGGTCGAGAGGTGGCGGCGCTGGCGCCGCTGGTGGGCGAGTGGTTCCAGCGCGGCGCAGGTATGGCGGAGCTGCGGGATGCTCTGACGTCCGGGCTCCCGGAGGCGGTGCACTCTCCGGCGGGCATTGTTCGGGACCGGCTGGTCCGCAAGATGCCGACGGCCCCGACGTTTGCTGAGCAGCGCGCGGCCGAGCGTCGGGCGGCCGCGCCGTCTCGGGTGGCCGGGGCGCGTGAGTGCCAGGGCGACCATGTCCAGGCGATGCTGTTCCGGCCGGTGGCAGACGAGGTGTTGTGTCGGCAGTGCCGTTGCGAGGCGGCCGAGGCCGACCAGGACGCGGGCGGCTCCGTGGCGGCGACGCTGCGGGGAGCGGGTGCCGTGCGTGAGGCGCTGTGCGGTGCGGCGGGGGTGTCGGCGTGAAGGGGCAGACGTCGTTGCCGTGGTACGTGTGGCTGGTCCTGACGAGCGCGCTGGCGATGTCGGCACCGGGCGAGTACGCGTTGGCCGTGGCCGCCCGGTGGTCGGGACCTGTGGCGCTCTTGATGCCCGTGGTGGTCTCGGTATACGCGGCCGTGGCGGCCTATATCGCGGCCCAGCTTCCGAACGGGGCGGCCGGACGGACGTCGGCCATCGTGGGTGCTGTGGCCGCGCTGGTCCTCGCGCTGTCCTTTCAGGTGACCGCGCATCTGGTGGCCGCCGGGTATGTGCACGAGTCGGCGTGGATGGTGGCCGCTGTGTCCGGCGTCCCGCCGCTCGTGGTGGCGCACCTGATGCATATGGCGCTTGCGGCCGAGGCGGCCTGTCGGCCGGACACCTCGGCCGAGGCGCTAGCGGTCAAGGCTGCTCCGGAAGCGGCGGCCACCACGGCGGATCCGGTTGGCCGTGAACTGTCCCCTGGTCGGCCGGTGGCCATGGACAGGACGGCCACGTCTGCGGCCACGACCGGCAAGACCCTGGAAAGTGCCGGAGTGGACGCAGTGGCTGTCCCGGCCCCAGCCAACGCGGCCGCGGCCGCAGCAGGGGGTACGGTCGCCGACGAAGGGGGCGGACCGGTGGCTGAGCCCCTTCCGGGGCTGTCAGGGGTGACCGCGCGGCCAGAGGCAGCGGGACTGTCCGGCGGCTGTGGCCGACGGCGGACACGGCAGGCCGGTAAGGGGCTTCCTGGGCCGGATGACGTGCGGGCGGCCATGGCCGCGCTTGTGGCCGACGGCCGTCCGGTGACCGGCCGGACAGTGGGCGACCATTTCGGAGTGGCCGAACGGACCGGCCGCCGGTACTTGGAGATGGCCGCGTAGACATGGGTCCGCTCGCGCACCGATAGTGGTGCGCGAGCGGACCGGTGACGGGTCGCCTGGAGCTACCGGGTCACCTTCGCGTGGGGGAGGATGCTGTTCTGCTCGCGCAGCTCTGTCAGGTGGCGTTGGTAGAGCGTCCCCGCAGCGAACGCCGCATGCTCGGGAGTCGGGGCACTCTGTTCGATGATGTGATGCGCCACGGCCTTGATCTCAGCAGCCCAGGCCAGCACGTGCTGTTGAGCGCTACGCCCGCATTCGCGGGGCTCGCCAGGAAGACACACAGGCAGCGGCGGACCGATCTTGCCTGCCGCTTGCCTCAGATAGCGGGCGATCTGCGCCCACTGCTCGTCGGTCCGCTGGACGGCGTCGGGGTGGTGGCTCTGCGCCGGCCACCCGCCGAAGAAGTCGTCTCCGTGATCCATCGGTAGCGCTCCTGACTAGGTCAGCGTTTCACGCGGGTGCGCCGATCGTAGCCGTGGCCGCCGGGGGGCCCGCTTCTCTCGGGTCACAGTGACCCACATCGGGGACGCAGGGACTGCACGGTGCACAGCTTGGGAGGAACTGCGGGGGCGTGCAGCTCTGGCACGCCTTCTCTCCGGTGGCCGCGACGATCTCGGCTCGTGCCTTGGCCGTGCGAGGGCTGTTCCAGATCTCCTCCAACGGGGTCTCGCGCACGTTGCCGAGGGTGATGAAACGCCCGAGGACACACGGCCATACCGAGCCGTCCGGGCCTATGGCGCACTGCCCGAGAGCACAGTGCCCGCACAGATCATTCACGGTGGGGTCGGCCCCTTTGCTGCCGCGCCCGAACGCCCGAACCCGGTCGCCCCCGACGTGCTGCACTCCAAGGTCCGTCAAGTCCTGGGCTGCCTCGTGGACGCGCTGTTCTGCCTGTACCGAGACGACGCCCCCGCGGATGGGGATGCCCAGGGAAACTGCCTTTCCGATGTTCGCCCGGGTGCGCCGGTGGGAGCCTCGGGTGTTGGTCACCTTGTCGTGGTCGTCGGCGCTGTCGGAGTAGTAGGACGTCGCGAGCTTGACGTTGTGCTTCTTGATCGTCCGCCACATCCCCTTCGGGATGTAGGTCATGTTCGTGAACAGCTCGATCGACAGCCCCGTCCAGTGGGCGCGCGCGATCAGCTCGCACAGGTCCGGGTACAGAGTCGGCTCTCCGCCGATGAACTGCACTTCCTTGGTTCCCATGCTCGCGAGCTGACGGAAGACGCTCACCCAGTCCTGCACAGTCATGGTGCCGTGAGTGCCCTGGGGCGAGGAGTCGGCATAGCAGTGGGTGCAGGTGAGGTTGCAGAACCCCGTCACCTCCAGCCACGCGAAACCTAAGGGCTTTTGGGCAACACTCATTACGCCTCCTTGAAGCGGATTGCGAAGGAGTGCCACGAAGTACCGCGAAGCGGTGTTCGTTGGCGGGCGCTTCTGCCGGCCGGTCAACGGCCGGGGCGGGCGCCTGTGGCCTGCCTCTCAGCCGGGCGGACGCATCGGGGAAGCCCAACATCCGGTGAGAGGCAGGCGGCTCTAGATGTGGCTGGGCTCGCCGTGGACGGCCAGCCAGGTGACGGCAGCGCAGGCGGCGACGAGCAGAGCAGTGGCAAACAGACCCTTGCCTATGCCGACCCAGTCGATCCACCGAGGGGCTCTGTGGCGCCTCATTCGTCGTTCACCGGGTGTGCCGGGTGCCCAACGCGGAAGTGGCGCAGCTTGGAGTACCGATGTCTCCGCGTCGCGATCCTGTCGCCGCGTGCCCGCGCTGCATCCTCAGCCAGGGCGTGCCGGACGCACTCCGAGCAGATACTCCGATCGGAGCTGGACGGGCCAGCGACATGGGCCAGAGGGACAGGGTGGGCAAGGGCAGGGCGTCCCGCCGGTCGCGCTTCAGGTCGGCTTCCGTGCGATGCGGGAGGGAGCTTGCCCCTCGTGCGCGGCAGATTGGGTCCGTCGATGTTCACTCGGGTGTCCCCTCGTCTTCCCGTAGTACGTAAGAGGTACCTCGGGAGAAGGTGTGGAAGACCCTGTGCCCCGATCGCCCGGCGTGCTTCAAGCACTCGTCCTGTGATGGCCCCAGTTCCTGATGCCCCTCGGTCTTCCACTTGCAGCCCCGACACTGCGCGCCGTAGGTGACGGAGTCCGGGTGTACGGCGATCGTGTGCTTTGCGTACCTCAGGGCAGTGCGCGCCATCACGCCCCCTCTTCATGGGCGATCGGGCGAGGCCACTGACGCATCCTGCCTGGCGCGGGCACCAAAGCCGTGGCCGACCCAATCGAAGTGACCGCGAAGGCCCGTCGACCGGGCGCTTCGGAGCCCACTGGGGGCTCCTGCCCCGTTGGTCCCTTGGGGGCGTGCTGCGGGCCATGCGCCGCTGGCTCGTGGCGTCTGAGGGCCCCCGCTAGGAGTTGAGCGGCTTTCTGCCGTCCCTCCTGCGCCGCCCGGGTCCGTGCCTGACGAAGTTTGTCGCCGTTCGCGCAGCACGAGGCAGACGATGTCCTACGTCGGCTCACACCGCACCACGCTGGCGACAGGCCGCAGGATCCGGGTTCCCTCGCCCGTCGCGATGCTGGGGGCACTGGCAGGGCGGGTAGGCCATCGTGCCCGTCGACGCGTCGGGTCCGTCTGCCGATTCCCCCAAGTCTCGGGATACCAGGAGGACGCCCCCGGACCCGCGTTCCGCGACCCGGTACAAGGCGGTTCGGGCGCTACTCGTGTGGTTGTCGAAGGAAGAAGTGGACTCAGTCATGTGATCCCCTCTGACCCGCCGCCGTGGCCTCCGGCCCGGCAACTCGTTGGCAGGTGTCGGCCCAGGACGGGACGCGCAGCATCTTCCTCTGACGGCACGATGCATCCTCGGCGCCCTGCTGACCCCTGGGCCGACGTGACGACCATCTACCCGGAGGTGTGGTGACCGGAAGGTTTCACAGGGGTTTCAATCCCCACCATGCGCCCTGGACAGATGCGTTGGCGTCGCTAAGTTGTCACATCATCAGCAGAGGAGCGTTGCTGTGATCGACTCCAGGTCAGCCGTTCTATCGCATCCTCTCGCCTACGTGCGAGATCAACTCGGGATGGGGAAAACGCAGTTCGCAAAGGCCATCTGTAACCACGGTGAGCGGCTCGGTCATCACTTGGGTACTACTCGATCAACCATCTTCAAGTGGGAGCGAAACGATCACGATCCGGAGGCTCTGGCGCAAGTGGTCATTGCCGACTACCTCCGGGGCGCTGGCCTCCGTGTGTCGCCGGAGGTGATCGGCACTAGGCCATGGCCTCTATGGCTGCCTGCCTGGGAGGATCAAGTCGTTGCGGCGCCATGGACCCAAAGGTCTACGCTGGAGGCTCTGACGGCACTAGGGAGTGAACCAGTGGACCGAAGGGGCTTTATCGGGATCAGCGGTGCTGCACTAGTCGGCATCGGATCCCAGTGGGCGACCGCTGATCCAGCTCTGGCAGCAGCCACAAAGGGCGACCAAATCACCAACCGCACGGTAGATCGCATGGCTGAGCGCGTCGAGTCCATCCGCGCCATGGAACAGGACACGGGCGGTGTGGACTTCCTCGATTCGGCCCGTGCCGATCTGCGGCTTCTCACCCGCATGATCGGCAACAGCCGCTACACCGACGAGATCGGCAAGAGGCTCTACACCCTTGCCGCAGAAGTGTGCTGCCTGCTCGGCTGGATGAGCTACGACGCCGGGTTGCAGGCGGCAGCGCAGAAGAACTACACGGCAGCACTCAGGGCAGCAAATACGGCCGGCGACGAGATGCTGGGTGCTCACACGCTGTGCTTTATGGCCACGCAGGCATCCAACCACCGCGAACAGCGAGCGGCCATCGGCCTTATGGAGTCTGCAACGAGCGTCAGCACGCGCGTTCCGGCGGCTATGAAGTCGTCCCTCGCCGCCCACCAAACCACGGTCTTGTGCAAGGGCGGAGACCACAAGAAGGCTGCTCAGGCCCTCAACCGAGCCTTCGCCGCCCTGGAGCAAAGCGACAGTACCGACCGCCCGTCCTACCTGCGTTGGTTCGGTGAGTCTCAGCTTCGATCGACGGAGGGCCGATTCCTGCTGGCCACGGGTCAGGCATCCCGCGCCACGGATGCACTCGAAAAATCGGTGACCCACGCGGCCCCCCGAGATCAGGCTGTGCGTTGCGGCACCCTGGCGCTCGCCTACCACCAAGCCGGAGATCTGGATGGCGCCCTTGACGCCACCGATCGGGCGATCAAGTGCCTCGGCACAGGGATTCATACGCAAAGGGGCGTGGAACGGCTCCAGGAGGTCAGCAAAGCCCTGGCCTCACATCGCTCCGAGCACAGGGTCAAGGAGGCGCGGGCGCGCATCACGTCTCTGGCTGCGGCCTGACGCGTCCGCCATCGACCGCTGACACGGCCAAACTGCCCCCTTTCCCGGCCGCAGCCGGGAAAGGGGGCAGTTTGCGTCAGTGAGCGGCGGTGGCCTGCCAAAGGGTGACGACCAGGCCGAGCACGGCGACAAGCGCGGCGATGCTCGGCAGCGGCCACCGAGATCGTTCGAGGGTCGCGAGTCGCGTCTCGTGGTCGGTGAGCTGGCGTTCGCTCTGGTCGGAGCGCTGCACGAGGAGGGCTAGGGCACCGTCGACGCGGGCGAACCCGGCCTCTACGGTGCCGCGCAGCCGTTCGAGTTCCAGTGCAACGGCGGCCGTATCTGCCGTCGTGGGAGTGGGTTCGATCACGCGCTGCCCTCGCAGGTGATGGCGGGGAACTGGTCGTCGGGGTGGGCGGTGCGGAGCCAGGTCGGAAGGAGGGCCTGGACGCCGGGGATGGCCATGATCCGGGTGAGGGCGGCGGCGAGGGCGAGGGCGCCGGCGGCCCACGGGAGGGTGGCGGGGATTCCAGCGGCGGAGACGATGGCGGGCAGAAGGGCCGCGAGGGTGATGGCGGTCTGCACGGTAGTGCGGATGGTGCGGCGGATGGCGTCGGTCAAGAGAGTTCCGTTCGGAGTGCGGTAGGGACGTTGAGCGCATCCCATGTGGTCGGGGCGGGCCAGCCGTTTGCGGCGGGGCCCGCGAACCCCTGGCGCCGATACGGGGGTCTCCTGCTGGATCGAGAACGGGCGGCCTGGAGCCACCGGTGCGTTGGGGCGAGCGGGTCAGCTCTTCGGCACCTTCAGCGCGTCCCACTGGCGCGGCCCCGGCCACCCGTCGCAGGCCGCCGGAGCGTCCCCCAGGTGACGCTGCCAGCGGCGGAACGACTCACGGTCCGCCCGGGTCCACTGCGGGCCGGGACCGTCGGCATAGGCCGAGCAACCTTCCGCGACCAGGCGGCGGCCCATAGCGGTGACGATGGGCGAACGGGGGGCGGAACGGAAGAATTCGGCACCGGGGAAGGGCTCGAACTCCGGCTTCGGGGAAGGCTTGTCGGGGGTGTGGCCGAGGCGGCGGCTGATGCGGTCGCGCATGGCGGACATGGAGAAGCCGGCCGGGTCAATCTTGGTCGCGGTCCATTCCTTGTGGCCGATGACGCTGGCCGCGCTCCAGCCGAAGGCGCGGCAGATCGCGGCGGACGCGCGCTCGATCGCGTCGAGCTGGGCGGCGGGCCAGGGGTCGTCGCCGTCGCCGAGGTTGATGCACTCGAACCCGTAGAACCGCGCGTTGCCGTCGGTGTCGTCCGCGGACGGTGCGGGGGTGCGGTGCTCGGCGATCACGGCGGCGAGAACGTCGCCGTCACCGCTGCCCGCGTGATTGGCGCGGCCCGCGCTGATCAGGTGGACCGTGCCGTCCTTCGCGATCACGCCGTGACAGAGCGGGCCGGGAAGCTCGTCGTAGCCGTCGTAACAGAGGTCGACGGAGGAGGCGGTGCCGGACGTCACGGTGTGGTGGATGATCACGCCGTGGACCGGGCCCCAGGCGCCGTGACCGGCGCGATTGTGGGTGCGCCACGAGCCGTGCTCGACAACGCGCACACCCTCGGCGCGCAGGGCGGCGGCGAGGCGGTCGGGGGACAGAGGGTTTGCCATGGGGGTGTTCTCCAGACATGCGAAAGCCCCGGGCCGGTCGGCGCGGGGTGGTGGGGTGTGGTGTGCAGGGTTAGTTGTCCGTGGTGGGACATACGGTGAAGACATCAGCCCAAGTGCATGGCAGCGGCTCCCCACTGCCCCGCGTCCCAATGGCCCGGGGCAGCTGGGTACCCAGGACTTATCAACAGGCCTGCGCCACCATCGCCCCCTTGGCTCAATCGCACACCTTGAGCGACGTCCAGGCTGGCCCTTCAATGGACATGCGTCGGGGAGAGCCCAGAAGGCACCGCCGAGAACACACCCAACGGAGGAGACCTCATGCGAACGCGTAAGAGCCTCGTTCTCGCCATGGCCGCCGTGGCACTCGGCAGCGGCCTAGCGGTGGCCACTCCCGCCGCGCAGGCGGAGCCGTCGTCGAAGCCCGCAGTGCAGGCGAGCTGGGTGCTGATCTGGGGCCCGGTCTCGCACGCGCCCACCAAGTACTGGGCGACGGCCGACTACGTGCCGCGCAGCAAGGTGCTCGGGTCCAACGCTCGATGCTGGGGCGGCGAGGACGGCACCGACCTCCGGATAGACGTCGTGCGCACCAGCGACAAGAAGGTCGTCAAGAAGGGCGGCTGGGGCAGGTGCAACGGGGGCTGGATGAACATCAACATGTCCGACGCCAGGCCCGGTACCAGCTACTACATGCGCATCTACCTCAGGGGGAAGGCACACACCATCGAGGCCCGGGCCTTCCACAAGATCTAGCGGCACGGCCGGGCCTTCCCCGCTGACCGACGCTACCGCAAGCGCATCCGCACCGCTGGTCCGGCTGTCGGTACGCACCCCTCCATAGGGGACATCCTCCAGCGGCCGACCTTCATGCGCCGCGAGCGACCTCTGCGGCAGCAGTCAAGCCCTCGTCCAGACCCCGCGCCGAACGCTCGACCCGCAGCCACGCCAACCACCAGTGGGAGATCTCATGAATCATCGCTCCTGGCAGAAGCCGAAGCTCGCCAGTACCAAGATCATCACTGCCCTAAGTGCGGGGCTCCTGACCTCGGCAGTCCTGGCTGGTACAGCCGTTGCTGCTCCGTCGGCGCCGAGCGAAGCCGGCACAGTGCCTGCCGCATCCGCAGCCGTCCGCTGCTACGTACACACGACCATTGGCGTCTATTGCGGCTATTACACGGGCATGGACTACGCCGAATACGGCGATTCGGGCCCCAAGGTCAAGGAAATCCAGGCTCTACTCGTGGACTACGGGTACCCCGTCGGTCCAAGCGGAATAGACGGCGAGTTCGGCAAGGACACCCGGTCGGCAGTCAAGAAGTACCAGGCGGCCTTCAAACTGAGGGTGGACGGCATTGTGGGCCCCAAAACCTGGTCATCGCTGCGCATGGCGTGACGCCCGGCCACTGAATCGGCCGCAACGGCATTGCCCTGCGTGAGCCCTGGGCACCGCTGGTGCTCAGCTCGTGGCAGCGGACGAGCTCGATGCCCATGGTCGGCCGCGGCCACTGAAGTGGTCTGCCTACTCCCAGAGACGATCCGTGCCGATCGCCTCGGTATCGATGCAGCAGACCAGTCCGTGATAGTCGTTAGGCGTCGAGGGCGAACCGGATGCTGTCCAGATAGATCCACTTCACCGGCGACTGAATGTCGGCCTGAAGTTCGCCGCCGGCCTGCTGGTCGCTGCGGGAGAGCACGTCGACCCGCGTCGAGCTGCCCTTTTCGTAGTTGAGCGAGGTGGCGCAGACGAAGGACCGGAGATATCGGGGTCGGGCCTCGGGCGGCAGGATGGCGAGCCGCCAGGCCGAAGCGACGTTGAAGTCCTTGCCGTCCTTCCTCTCGACCGAGCCGGACAGTTCGATCGTGCCGTTGACCAGACGCCACCGGGGATTGCCGCCGTGCGCGACGACATCGGAGGGCAGCGGGAGCGGGCGCCACGGACCCGGGGACAGAGGAGTCCAGGCGTCGTCGGCGTAGATCTCCATGCGGCCCTCGGCCTGGAGGTAGGCCAACTTGCCGGGCACGGGGCGCTCGGGTGAGGCGGCGCGGGCGGCGGTGTTCGCGTACACGCTCTGGGTCAGGGCATACACACGTTCGTCGGTGATGTCCCGGGGGGCTACCGCCCCGGTCTGCGGGGCCACGGTCACCCGGCACAGGGGTACGTCGAAGACGCCGTCCTGTCCCTGGCTGAGGGCGGGGGGCTGGGGCTGCGCGGCCGGGGTGCCCTGGAGGTAGGCGATAGCGATCCGCTGTCCGGCGCGGTTGAGGCGGACGGTGATCCGGTCGACCCGGGACTGTGTGCCGGTGTTGGGGCTGATCACCACGTGCCGTTCGGCGTCCGAGTAGTAGTGGAAGCCCTGGACGGTGGCGTGACCGGCGGAGACGTTGATCGTCATGTCCTGGCCGGTTGCCGTGGCGGTGAGGGGGTCGGCCGGGTCGCTGGTGCGCGGGGCACGAATACCGTCCGTCTGCCACATCGACGTCATCTGGGACCACTGCTCACTCGTGACGGTGGTCCCAGCGCCGCTGTCAAAGGGAAAGTAGTACTCGGCCAAGTCGTCTCCAAGCTAGCGATCAATAGCGGGTGTTGAGCTGGTTCACGGCCTGCCATAGACGCCGCACCTGGGCGTAGAGGGCGGGGGTTTGGGTGGCGGCCTCGGTGCCGACGGTGGCCTGTACGGTGCTGGCGTCGGCGGTGTCGGTGAGGTGGACCTCGCGCACCGGATATGTGAGGTCGGTCCCGGCGGTGGTGGTCACGGTGACCGTGTCGCCGGTGCGGTAGTCGCGTCCGTATTGGCACTGGTCGGTATCGACCGGGGACAGTGACAGCTCTGCCTGTGCCCCGCCCTGCTGGAGGGCGTTGGTGGCCGAGGTGTGCAGTGCCTTGAACTGCGGGTCCGTCTCGTCAAGGCGCGCGGGAATGGCGGTGCCCCGCTGGTCCACGAACGTCTCCCCCATCCGTGACCACTCGGCCTCGGCGTCGGGGGTGGACCACTGCCAGAAGAACCGGTCCTTCCCCTGGCCCTGGGCGGCGACGATGGCGCGCGTCGTGCGCGGTGCGGTGAGCTGGTAGGAGAAGGACGAGAGGTTGCCCAGCTCGGGAGAGAAGCGGACCAGGCCGCGCAGGTCGCGCGCCGTGCCGATCTGGAGGGCGAGGCGGGGCCTGGCGGGGTCGGACTGGGTGATCCGCACGGACAGGCTGGAGGTGGACGCCAGGGTCTGTATCGCGGAGAGAAGGGTGTCGAACCGCAGAGAGGTCTTCGTGGCGCTGCCGAGTCCGGTGAGTGGTCCGGTGTCCAGGCCCGGGACGCGGCGGCCGGGCAGCGCGGTCGGGCCTGCGTTCGCGGCGACGAGGTTGGTGATGATGTCGCCGGCCGGGCCCGTGGCTGTCCAGTAGTCGACGCCGTAGCGGCCGTTGCCGGAGTCGGGGGCGCGGGCGGGGTCGGGGAAGGCGAGCCGCGCGGCGAGTGGGGCGTTGTCGCAGACGCCGGAGAACGTGAGTGTCCCCCCATTGTTGGACCAGTCGTGCCGGATGCCGGTCACGGGCCCGGTAAGCAGGGGTTCGGGGGCGTCGTCGGACCAGATCATCACCCCTTGGCCACCTGCGGTGAAGAGTCGCGCGTGGGGGTGGTCGGCGGGCAGGACGAGAGTCCAGGCGCCTACGTCGAGGTGGCGGACGATGACGTCCAAGGAGGTGTACGAGTCGATCTGTCCGATGCGGCGCAGGGCGGCGTCACGGACGTCGACGCGGTAGCGCCGCACGGTCATGCTCCGAGGTGTCGTGATTGGTAGGTGAGGGACACGGCGGATTGTTCGGAGGCCCCGGCGGCGGTGAGAGAGACGCGGTTCTCACCGGGGGTGAGCTGCCACAGGGCGGCCGGTCCGACGAGGTACGGCCACAAGTTCTCGCCGCGTCCGCCCTGGGGTGTCTCCAGGTAGACGGCCTTGATGCCGGGGCGCGTGTCGATCACGACGGTGCGTCCGGCAGGGATGCCGTAGGCCAACGTGAGGCCCTTGCCGGTGCTGAGGTTCGCCAGGCGGAGGGGGACGACGGGCTGTCCGGAGTCCTGCTGTCCGAGGGGGCCGGTGATCCGCCATACCGGCCACGCGTCCACATCAGAGGTGACCTGGACCGGGATCCCCTCGTCCCCGATCACGCTCGGCGCGATCCGCAGAGGGAAGAAGGGCGCGGCATGCGCCTCCCCGGTGGTGCCGGTGGGGTCGAGGCGGGACAGGGTGAGGTGGTCGGTGTCCAGGGGGGTTCCGTCAACCTGGATGACCGGCCGTACTGTGACCGTGCCGACGGGCATGGTCCCGGGGTCGGCCTCCGAAGGGTGGCCGCCGTCGGCTGAGGTGTGGGGGTCACTCCAGCCCAGGGCGTACCCGGTGACCTCCACCCAGCCCTCACCGTCCACAAGCGGGCGCCCGGCGGCGGTGATGAACCGGGGCCCGCCGGGAAGGGCGGAGCCGTCGGCGGCCGTGCCGGAGAGACCGACGGAGACGGACGTGCGGCTGTCCGCGGCGGCTTTGCTGCTGCGGCGTACCCGGGCGGTGAGGCGGTAGAGGCTGGTCCCGTCGTAGGGGACGGTGGTCGTCCCCACGGTGCGGGTGTCGGCGGGGAGGCGGGTGTATTGGCCGTCGGTTACCCGGCGGTCGTTGAGTACCGTTCCGGCCGTGGTGGTCGTGGTCCAGGCGGCGGGGTTGTTCATGGTGTCGGACAACAGGGGCGCCCAGGCCCCGGCGGGGTGGGACAGGAAGTGCGGGGCCCCGTGGACGCGGAATGTCTCGGCCCGCTCGTCGCCGTACCAGTAGGGGTCGGGGGCGGTGAGCTGGAGTCCGTACCGGGTGAAGGTGAGGCCGGCGCCGTCGGTGCCCTCGTCGCCTTCCATGCCGCCGGTGTAGTGGACGCGGATACTGCGGGCCGTGCCGTCGGCCTCCGCCACCCGCAGCATGCACGGCCCTCGATCGGCGACCAGTGCGGCGACGAACCGGCGTTTCAGCGCCAGCAGCTCCGGGCGGGTCGGAGCCCACAGAAGCAGCGGCAGCGTGATGCGGCGGGACGTGGCGCGTGCCTTCACCAGGCGTCCGCCGTCCATGCCCGCGTACTCGTTGACCGTGGCCTGTACCGGCGGTGCGTCCAGGCCGGTGGGCCCGGGGAGGATGGCGATACAGGCCCCTTGGTGGGACAGGTCTGCCGTCAGCAGGAACTCAGTTCCGCCGGCGGTGAGGGTGACCCGGGGCGGGGCGTCGGCTGAGGCGTGGTCGGGCTCGGCCAGAATGCCTGTGGGGACGACGGCGGACGGGGAATTCAGGGTGGCCAGTAAGCGCACGCGCCAACCCCCTTTCAAGTGACGGAGGTTGGCGCGCGCGCCGGTGGGTCAGGCGTACAGGGCGTCCGCGAAGCGGAGCGCGGACACGATCTGGTTCTCGGTGGGGACGCCGGGCACGGCGTGCAGGTGGATCACGGGGGCACTGCCCGGTGTTCCACTGCTTGGGGGCTGGGAGTTGATCCCCTTGGACTCGGCGATCATGTCCCACTGGGTCGGGGTGAACACCGGCTCGGGGCGGCCCAGGCCGTTGTAGACCAGGGACAGTCCAGGAGGGAGGTAGCCGCCCGAGTCGTATCCGCCCGGACGATCCAGGGCGGACAGTGAGCCATATCTGTGAATCGCATAATTCAGGCCGGAATATATATTAGCAAGCGGATTAACGGACGTGCCGTAAAGGAATGGACCCGTGTTCCTGAAAGGCCCGGCGTAGGCGTCGAAAGTCGGCCCGATGACCTGCATGAGACCGACCGACGGGGTGCCGTCCTGGGCGTTTATATCCCAGTCATTGACAATGTTCGGGTTGCCGCCGCTTTCGTCGTTCATGCGGCGGAGGACCGTATCGAGCCATGAGGCCGGTTGCCCGAGCATGGTCAGGGCCTGGAGAACCTGCGGCGTCCACCGGGTGACCCCGCTACCGCCGGTGTCACCCCCCATCTGCGGGCTTCCACCGGCGGAGAAGAAGCCGCTCACGAAGTCAACGACGGCGTCTTTCAAGCCTGTTACGGGAGTTCGGAAGACGTGGCCGACCATCTGTGACCACTTCGCCGTATCCAGGGTGTCCAGGTCGCCGAGGACGGGCTTCAAGAGCACGTCCATGGCCTTGCCGGGGTGGGCCAGCATGTCCGCGGCCCCATGGACGCCGCGCCATGCCTTGGTGGCCTTGTCGCTCGTCCAGTCCCACGCCTTGCCCGCGCTTTCCTTGCCCCAGTCGAGGGCCGAGCCCAGGACGCCGCCCTTCGCGAGCATCTGGGTGCCGGCGGCCTGGAGAAGCGCCAGGGCGCGCGGCCGGTATTGGGGATCGGTCGGGATGACGTATTCCGGATGACGCGGGTTGCCTTCGCCCACGATCGCCGTCGGTCTATTGAAAACCCCCGGGCGAACAGGAAGTGCACCGCCGGATTCCAGTAGCGGAAGCTTTTCCATTTTCAGCTTGTCGCCGATACCAGGAATCCAGCCCGTCAAGGTGTTCCAGACGTCCAAGACGCCCTTGTTCCACACGGTGCCGATCACGAAATTAATCGGGTCCTTCGTGGCGCCCTCGATCTTCTTCCATGCGATGGCAATGGCGTCCTTCGCGTGAGCGAAGGCGTAGGAAATGTTCCCGAGCCCGGTCTTGAGGGCCTCGAATGCCGGGCGGATGGTGTTTTCCCAGCCCCACGAAATGGCGTCGCCTATCCACCGCCATACGGGCTTGACGACGCTGTGGTAGAGCCACGAAATGGCCGGTCCGAGCACGCTTTTGAGGAAGGCCGCGAAAGCGCTCACGGCGGGCTGGATCACGTAGGACCAAGCCGCCGCGATGGCCGCTCCGATCAGCGCGAACACCGGCTTCACCACGGCGTCATAGAGGAGGACGATGACCGGCCACAGGATGTTCTTGATGAAGCTCCAGAACAGTTGGAGCGTCGGCCAAATCACGGTCAGCCACACGGTTTTGATGACCTGCCCGATGAACTGGAACATGGGAAACACGCACGTCATGGCGAAGTCCCGGACGACGGGCACCAGGGTGTTCGCGATGACGGCCCACAGGGCAGACAGGACCGGCTGGAGCACGCCGGTCCAGACCGTGGAGACGACCTGGCCGATCATCTGGAAAGCGGGGGCGAATGCGTTCTGCCACAGCCACATGACGGCCGGGACGACGCGCGTCATGATGAATTCAGCGAGCCAGGAAAAAGCGGGCTTTACATACGTCGCCCAGATCAGGGGGAGCTGAATGGAAAGCCACGAAAAGAGGGGGCTGAGGGCGTTGGTCCACAGCCACATGAAGGCGGGTACGACGGTGGACATGACGATGTTGGCGATCGAGTCAAAGACCGGCTTGATGACCGTCAGCCACGCAACAATGCAGTCCGCCTTGATGACGTCCCAGCATGCGGTTACGCCGTCGCGGAACGATTCGAATCGGCGCCAGGCGTAGACCACGGCCAGGCCCAGGGCGACAAGCGCGCCGACGACCAGGAGGATGACGTCGGCCGTCCAGCCGATCGGCGTCGCCTGCATCACCAGCGCCATCGCGCTCGTGGCAGAGTTGACGAGCCATTCGGCTACGGCGACCGCCTTAAGGGCGAGGCTGATGGAGATCAGCGCAACCGCCATGGCCTCCAGGACCCCCGGAGGGACCATGGCCACCAGGCGCGCGAGGTCGCCGACGAAGAGGAGGGTTACCCCGGACATCGGCTGAATGGCCGCCCACAGGCGGCCGAGCATCGCGCCGATATCGCGCAGGACGCCGCCGACGATCGGCCCGTTCTCACGGATCCGCGCGAGGAAGGCGGCAAGCCCCGGCGAGTCGCGGAGCCGTTCGCCCCATTCAGAGAATCGTTTCGCCTGGTCGACCAGACGCGCTGTGAAACTCTCGGTATGCGGGAGGGCAGCGTCGAGCATCCCGGCGAACCCCTTGAAGAGAAGCCCAAGGGCCGTGCCGGTGTTGCGGATTGCCGGACGCAGGGACTTCGTCAGGTCATCGCGGAACCGGTCCCAGAAAGGGGTTTTGAAGTCGGCCGAGGTGGCGTCCATCAGATCGCGGGCGCCGGCCGCCGCAGCACGTACCAGCGGGGTGAAGGCGGGCAGGGATGCTCTGGCGCCGTCGAGGCCGCGCGTGAAAAGCGGCATGACCTCCGGCTGTAGGGAGGCCGACCAGTCCTTGAACGCGGCCTTCAGCGCGACGAACGCGTCAAAGGTCGCGCGGGCCGACGGCGACAGGGCATCCAGTGCCCGCTGGTACTTCCGCGCGGCGGTATCGGCCGCCGACGTGGCGTCGGCGGTCTGCACCTGCGCGGCTGCCACCTGCCGCTGAGCATTGGCGATCGTGTCGGCCGCCGCAGCCTGCGCCCTGGCCACACCCCGGACCGCGTCGCCGACGCGGGCCTGTGCGTCGGCGACGGCGCGGGCCTGGTCGGCGACGCGCTCGTGTGCCTGCGCGGCGGCGTCCTGGGCGCGTCGCACCCCGTCCGCGCCGTCGATTCCGGCTGCGGTCGCCTTCCGGGCGTCGGTCTCCAGCCGCTTGTGTGCGAGGGACTGTTCCTTCAGGCCCTGGACGGCCTGGTCGTAGGTGAGCTGGGCCTGGTCCCGCTCCAACTGGCTCGCGGCCGGGTCGGCCCGCACCTTGTCCAGGTCCTGTTTGGCCTGGGTCAGGCGAAGCGTCGCCGCGCGCTCCGACAGGGCGGAGTCGGCGAGCTGGTTGGTCAGGTCCTCCAACTGCCGCACGGCGTCCGCGCGGGCCTGCGTCAGGGCGTGCTGGGCCCGGCGTTCGTCGTCCTGGGCGCGGGCGAGCTGCTGTTCAGCGCGACTGACGCCGTCCTCGGCCTGGGTGACCTGCCGCTGTGCGGCGGCGATCTGTTCGGCGGCGGTGCGCTGGGCGGTGGCCAGGGCCCGGACTGCGCCTTCCTGCTGCGCGGCGCGCTGCGTGGCCGCGACGGCGGCGCGGGCGCCGTTGTCGGTAGCCGACGCGGCGGCGTCCTCGGCCGCCTTCTTGGCCTGGAGGGCCTGGGCAATCCCGATGATCGCCGGTGCTGCGACGGCGCCCAGGGCCACGAATCCGGAGGCGGCCACGATGGTCGCGGCGGCCAGGCCGGCGACCTGCCCGGCCAGGATCTCGGCACCAGGGATGGCGGCGAGCCCGGCCAGGGCGAGGGTCAGGCCCGTGGTCCCCAGGAGTGCCGGGGAGACGTCGAAATCGATGCGCTTGCCGTCGAGGGCGTCGGCCTGCGCGCGGACGGCGGCCAGGGCAGCGGATGCCTGCGCGGCATCGACCCGGACGTCTATGTCCGCGTCGGAGGCGGACAGCGCGGCCAGGCGGACCTGTACCGCCTCGATCTGCGCCATGGCGGCGGCAGCATCGACATCGATGCCGATCCGCGCGGTGGCGAGTGCGGTGAGCTGGGCGCGCAGCGCGCCGAGTTCAGCGCGGGCGGGGGCGGTGTCCGCGGTGATGTTGATTTCGGGCAGGGCGGCCTGCGCGGCCTGGACCTGTGCCCGCAGGCGTGCCCCGAATCCGCCGTCGGTCTCCAGACGGATGACGCCGGGGCGGGCGGTGAGGCGGTCGATGTCCTCGCGGACGGCGGCAAGGTGGGCGCGGGCGGCTGCGGTATCCGCGCGGATGGTGACGTCCGGGTGAGCCGCACCGAGCCGGGTCAGCTCGGCCTCTAGGGCCTCGGCTTCCGCGCGGGCCGACTCGGCGTCGATGTCGACGCCGATCGTGCGATTGGCCAGGGCCTCCATGCGGACGCGAAGGGCCTGGAGGTCGGCGTCGGCCTCGTCGGTGTCCGCCCCGACCTGGAGCCGTGGCAGCGTCCGGAACGCGGCCTCCAACCGGGCCTTCAAGCTGCGGGCGAAGGCGCCGCCGGACTGGTCGCCTTCCCGCGTAGCGTCCCGGCGGGCCCGCGTGCCGCCCTGGCGGACGGCATCGGGAATCGCGTTACGGATGGCCGGGGCGAGGGCGGCGGCGATGTCCCGGCCGAGGGTGGTGCCGATCTGCGCGCCGCCACCGACACCGGCCGTCATGGCCTGCGTGAACGCCTGCCCGGCGATCCGGCCCGCATCGTGGCCGGCGGTCGTGGCAGGCTGCGCGAGCGCGGACTTCAGGCGCTGCGTGATGCCCTGGACGGTCGGGATGACCTGGACTTCGACGGACCCCAGGACGATCGCCACGGCGGCCCTCCTTACGTGCTGGAGTGGCCGCCGTGCGGGCGGGGGTTACGGGGGTGGCGTGTGGGTGCCGTTGATGATCTGGAACAGCGTTTCTGCCGCTGCCGTGCTGATGCGGGGGCGGTCGGGCGCGGGGCGGACGCCGGGGCGCGGGACGGGGTGCGGGGGCTCCGGTCGTTTGCCGTCGCTGGTGTTGACCAGCGCGTAGTAGTGGGAGAGGCGATGGACGGCGTCGATGGCCTGCGCGAGCAGCAGTTCCGTCTGTGACCAGCGGCCCCGGGAAGGGTCGGCGCGCTCGGCCTGGGCGTCCAGGTCGTCCGCTGGCGCGGCGTTGCGCAGGGCGGTCACGGTCGCCGACTCCGGCGGCAAATGCTCGATCAGCACCCGCACTTGTCGCCAGGTGAGCCGACCCCGGTACAGGTCAAGCAGATCCGTACCGGGGTAGTACCTCCGGAAGTCGGCCTCTACCGCTTCCGGGTGGTCTTCGACGACGCGCGCGGTCCACTGGACTTTCCCAGCGACTCGCCACCGGCCTCGGCGACCTGCGCGACCCACGCGCCGATCTCGTCCTGTGTCGGGTCGCCGTCGTACCAGGCGTCGACGTCATCGGGGTGAAGCACGCCTTCCGCGAATGCGTCGAGGTCACCGGTGTTCAGGGCGCGCAGGTGCGAGGCGCGCCAGCGCTGCGAGGGGAGCGCGCGGACGGGGTATCCCGCCAGCTCGACCGGTACGTAGCCGGGGGTGGCGTCGGTCTCCTGCCCCACCGTCGCGTGGTCGGCGTGGGACGGGGCGTTGGTGGTCACAGACATGAGGGGGTCCTTACGGGTTCAGCCGGTTGTGCCGGGTGGGGTGGGGATGCGGAACTGTGGCGCGGCGGGTGGTCAGCTCTTGGGCGCCGGCGGTTCCTTCGGCACGGTCGGGATCTTCGCCGTGAAGGTGTGGTAGACGGTGTTGTTGGCGGCGTCCGGGTACGCGGTCACCTTGATGTCGTAACCCGCCATCTCCTCGCTCTTGTACGTGACGTCGCTGCGGTCGGTGACTTCGCCGGACGGCACGTAGAAGCCGCTCATGGTGTCGCCGTCGGCCACGAGGAAGTACCAGGCCCGGCGGTCCGGACTGGGTGACGCCGTCTCGGCGAACGACGCTGTTCCGTCCGCGCCCGGGGCCAGGTCGGCGACCGGCACACGGAACATGATCGATTTCACGATGGGGCTGTTGGTCTCCCACAGCGTGAGCCCGAAAGTCCGGACGCTCTTCGTGATCTGCGTGCGGAAGGCGCTGGTCACGCCCCAGGGCTGGAATTCCTTGTGGTCCTCGTCGACGCCGTACTTCAGGCCGTCGTCGGAGATGGCGCCCAGGCCCGTCCAAGGGGCCGGGGGTGTGCCGAGGGTGGTGGGGCCTGTGGTGCCGAGCGGGGCAACCCAGCCGCCCCCGTTGGCGCCGACCATGGACAGGTCGGCGGCGCGGGTGATCTGTACCAAGAGGGAATGTCCTTCAACGAGAAGCCCCGCCGGAGCGGGGAGAGGGGGCGGCCGTCAGGGCCTGGCGTGGAGGCGGACGGCGTAGGTCGCGCCCATCCGGGTCAGGCCGGGGTTTTCCCACGGTCGCCAGGACGGAGCGGAGATGGTGGATGCTGCGGTGAACACGGCGGCCACGGTCGGGGCTGACCCGGGCAGGTCGGTCAGCAGTGCGTCACGGATGCGCGCGGCGAGGTCGGTGGCCTCGGCACGGGTGGCTGCGAATGCCTCGATGTCCATCACGGCCAGATCGAGGCGGAAGCCGTCATCACTCCCGCCGACGCGGCGCAGTCGCACCAGCGGGACGACGGCGTCCAGGTCGGCGGGGGTGTCGGTGCACACCCGCACGCCGAGCTGCGGCGCGAGCCAAGCGACGAGGGCCGCTTCTGCGTCCGGCCAGCTCACGGGACACGGACGCTGGTAGCCGCGCGCAGGAGGGTGTGGCGGGCGGGGGTGTCCTGTCCGCCGTACTCCACGAACCGCGCGTGCGCCGCGTCGTTGATCACGACAGCGCCGGTGCGGTCCTTGGCAGCACCCATACGCCGTCGCGCTTCGGTCGAAAATGAGGTCTTGTACTGTCCGACGCCGGTCGGGGCGGTGGCCTCGGCAACCGCCTTGATCTGGTCGGCGGTCTGGAGCAAGTAGGCGGCGACCATGGATGAGTTGAGGAGCTCGCGCAGGCCGGACCGCTGGATCTTCACCTTCGGTGGCACGCTCCCCCTCCTTCTAATGTTGACGTGATCCAACCTGTTGCTTTGATCGATTCGGGGCCTAGCGTGCCTGGGACTGCTCATCACCTCAAGGAGGCGTCTTGTCCGACAAGAGGACCTACAGCATCACCATCAAGACCGCCAACGTCGCCAATGCGGGTACCGACGCGAATGTGAAAATCCAGCTGATCGGGGAGAAAGGAAAGAGCCCCGAGATACCCCTGGACAAGCCCGGCAAGGACGACTTCGAGCAGGGCGACCTCGCTGTTTACGAAGTGACCATCGATGACATCGGAAACCTCAAGAAGGCACGCCTGTTCCACGACAATTCCGGAGCCCGGGCAGGTTGGTGCATGCGCGCCCTCGATATCAGGTGGAGCGAAAATCAGCAGGTGCAGAACTGGTGGCCCACGCTCGGCCAAGTGCACGGGGACGACGACTGGCGTTACTCCGTAACCCCCGACTCCTTCTCGGGGTTGTGGCTGGCCAGCGACGAAGGCGGCATCGACAAGACCGTCAATCTGGTCACCTCCGGGGTACGGAAGGTCATCATCCCCTTCTTCTGACCACAGCCGGAGGGTCAGCCACTCACACGGCGGGCAGTGATCTGCACGCCGGCGGTAGTGCCGGTCAGGGGTGAGCGGAAGACCTCGACCGGACCGTGGACTGTGTACGCCATTCCGCGGACGCGGAGCCGGTCGGTGGGCCGGACATCGGCGGTGGCGGGGGCGTAGATCACCAGATGTACGGTGACGGTGTCCTGGCCGCCTAGGATCTCCCCGCCGGTCCCAGGACCGGCGCCGGCGCTCCCGGGGGCGATAGCGCACCCGGGCACCGGGAGCTCCACGGCGGCGCCGTCCACGTCGTTGCCGTAGACGTCCCGCACGGGCGGACCAGGACGCAGGACGGTGACCGTCTCGCCGAACATGGGGATCGGCGCGGCGGTCGCCGTCACTGGCCGTACCACCACGGAAGATCCCAAGGCTCCGGACGGCCCGGCGGTGGGCCCGCTCCTGCGGGGGTCGAGTTGATCGAAAATGCGCCGCCCCTGCCCGCCATGAGCTTCAACGAGCGGCGTTCGTCGCGGGTCATATACAGACCAGCCTGCGACTGGGGGCGCTGGACGCTGTACGGGCCCACCGTCTCCGCCACGAGCCCCTGCGGGTTGGCGTAGGCGCGGGCGGCTACGGACAGCACTACGGCGCCCGCCCCTTCCGGGAGCGGACTCACAACGGCGCGGCACAGGGCCTCGGCTTGCGTGATGATCAGCGCCGCGCGGTCGTCCTGGACGTCCTGGCCGAGGAAATCCGCGAGCTCCTGAGGTGTCACCCGAGGCGCCATGCCCCACCCCCAGACTTTCGGAACCGAGCGGGCGTGGGGTGGGTGGGGCTATGCGGCCAGGGCGAACTTGTCCTGCGTCGGGGGCTTGCCCTTCGGGGCGACGGGCGGCGTGGTGTACGTGACGAAGGCTTCCGTATCGCCGATCGCGAACCCGTAATGGGCCTCGCACAAGATCAGGACCAAATTTTCCTGGAAGGCCGAGTGCACGTGTCCATCGCTGTCGGTGTAGGTGCCGACGTCGGTCGTCTTGATCGTGATGTCCATGCCGACGCCGTAGACGGCCTGGTCCCAGTCACCGGCGACCGCCCGCAGACCGGTGTCCGCGGTAGTGGACTGCCGGTTGAGCTTGCCGCCCACGCCCCGGTTGTAGGCGATGGGGTAGCCGATGAGGGAGCCTCGGGAGACGGTGCCCTGGCCAGCCGGGTCCGGCACGAACATCGGTCGTCCGGTGGTGTCGGTGGCCAGGAGCATTTCCGGCTTCAGAAGCGGGTCGGCCACGAAGCCGTTGACGTCGTAGCCCGCCGTTGCAACGGACTTGAGGCCCGTGACCACGTCGGCGTAGATACCGCCCTTGGCCTGTGTGGCCGTACCCAGTACCTGGGTGTTGGGGGTGGCGGTGAGGTGGTCCTCGAACGGGCCCTTCCCGCCGGTCATGGTCTTGCCGTGGATGGCGGCGTAGTCGAAGGCTCGGCCGAGTGCGGTGGGCAGGTCGCGCTGGAGCTGCTGGTACACGCCGGCCGGGTTGGTCATCGCCACTTCGGCACTGACGGGTACCAGGACGGCGACCTTCTTACCGCGCATCGTTCGCACGGAAAGGGAGCCGGAGCCGAGAGGCTTCGCGCCTGCCTCATCCACCCAGTCCGCGAGGGGCACGTCGCCGGATACGGGGATGGCGGTCTCGGCGGTGAGGGACAGCGGGACGCGGCGCGCGAGCTGCATGACGGCCGAGGACTCCACAGCCTGATCAAAGATCGGCCCCGTGATCTCCGGGGGCAGCAGCTTCGAGGGGACGTTGCCGGTCTGTATCGGGGTGACGGTAGCGATGGTGGTGCTGTCCTTAGCGGTGAAGGGAGTTGTGGAGGATCCCGGTGAACATGGCGGCGGGGTCGGCGGCGGTGTGCTGGCCGGATGAGCCCTGCGAGGGGTCCGGCTGCATCAGGCGGTGACCGGGGGCGAGGTCGGCGAGGAGTTCGTCCGCGTCCGCCTCCAGCTCTTCGCGGCTGGTGCCGACGAGGCGGGCGGCCTGGCGCTCGGTGAGGCCGCGCGAGTGCGCTACCTGGGCGCGGATCAGTTCGGCGCGGGTCTGTTCGGCCTGCCGCTCGGCGGCTTCGGCGCGCTCGGTGAGCCGCTGGGCCTCGGTCTTGCCTGCCTCCTGGAGCTGGTGCAGCTCGGCGGCGGCGGGCTCCAGCTCGGCGACGCGCGCGGCGTGGCCTGCCAGCTCGGCGGCGAGGCGCTCGATCTCCGCGCGTGCGGCGGCCGGGTCCTCCCACGGGCGCGGTTCACCGTCCTGCAGGGCGGTGCCGTCTGGGCCTGGGACGGGGTCGAGGTGGGTCAAAGGGGGCGCCTCCGGGCATTGAGAAGGCCCCGGCACAAAACGCGTGACGGGGTTGAGGATGGGCCAATAACGAATATTTCAGTGAGCATCGTCTAAATTGGCCATGCCCCATTAGGTGGATCTTCAAGCCATACACACACGGCCCCCTCTGCGAGCCCTGCGTCCTTCATGCTTTGAAGGAATATTCTCATTCACACCTGATGGAACATCGGCAACACCAGCGCCGCTAATAACGACCGGTTTACTCAAATCGCGTGATAGGAGAATCGTTCCTGCCTTTCCAGGGAACTGGAGTGGCAAGCCATCTGAGGTTAGAGGATTTCATGAGGTCGATGGGGTCAGATGGATCGGATCGCCATGCCCCTACCCCTTGCCGCAGCGAGCGCGAGCGACCTACGCTAGCGCTCGACCGTTCATTACTTGTAAACATGAACGGGTAAGGAGGCAGGAATGCATCCACTTGCGGCAAAGCTCGCTTTGGCGGCGGGGGCTATCGTGGTCGGCGAAGTAATCAAGGCTGGCGTCGAGCTTGCCGAAGGAGCGGGGAAAGAGGTTCCCGGGTGGCTCGGCCGGTTGCCTGAGCAGATCGAAGAGCACACCCCCATGGTGGCCGACGCTCTGGTGAAGAAGGGCCCTGACCTTCGCAAGGCATGGGACTCAACGCAGGCCAGCGAGTAGCCGTACTAGACGGATGCGCCTCCGGCCCCATTGGGTGGGAGGCGTATCCCCAGAGTTATGCGTCAACTCAGGCCCCGGGCGAGGGTGCCCAAGTGGGGCTCTTGCCGGACGCTCCTAGGTAACCTGTACTCACAGACGGGCGCGACTCGCATTTATCAAATGGCGTGGTCGAATTCCGCAGAGCGGGTGCCGCGACTGCCATCACGGAAAGGACAGCAGTCCCCGTGGACTGGAACTCAGCCACATTGCTCGCTCTTGGGGTATTCGGTTTCACTGGCCTGTGCGTGATGCTCTCCGTCTCACTGTTGCGGCAACTGCCTGAACTATTCGCGGCCTGGCACAAGGCCAGGGCTGCATGGCGAAGCCATAACCGAAGGAACGGTGACTCAGCAGCGCAACGAAGCGCTGACCAAAAAACATCACCAGGCACAACTCCCTCTGATGATTCCAGTGATCACACTGTATAGAGAGGCAACCTGCCCTGGAGATTCGTCGTTCCCTTAGCCTGATCGCGACGCGGCGCGGTGCTATCGGCTGTTAAGTAGAGGCGCCCCTGGCGTGCCGGCCTCCGTACTTGGCGTCAAAAGCCCGCCGGAAGGCCCTGAGCTTCTCGGTGCCGTAAGCGCCGTGTGAGGCCGCGTAGTACAGCTCTTCCCACTCGGCGACCTGGGGTTCGTCGTCGGACGGGCGCCCCCGGAATACCGGCTCCGGAGTACAGGCGCACCGGTCGTGGTAGGAGTCGCCGGACCCGGTGCGGACCGCTGATTCCCGGTCGGCGTAGACGAGTCCGCGCATGGCGAGGATGGCGCAGAAGGCACAGCAGTTGCCGCCGGTCACGCGTACCCAGCCGACCGCTGCGGGGTCGGCGCGGGCGGCCTTTTCGATCGTGCGGCGTCCGGCCTGGGCGGCGAGTCGCTGCACGGCGGCGAGGTCGCGGTCCCGCTGGGTGATGCGCCACCGTTCCGTGGCCTGCGCGTCGTCGTCTCCGGGGCGGGGGGCGGCTGACTTGCGCACGGCTTTGCGGGATGCAGTGACCTGGGCAAGGGGTGGCGGGTCAGCCACCGGCACGGTGAAGGTGCCCTTCGCCTGGGCAGTCTGGCGGGCTTCGGTGTAGTAGTCGGCCGCTACCTCGGCGGAGGCACGCCCGTACTTGTGGATCATGAGGGCGACCGTTGCTGACCACGCCCGCTCGGTCTCCGGGCCTGGGGCCGCTGCCTGGTAGCGGGCCCAGGCCGTCAGGTACTCCGTGCGGAGCACGCGGGACAGGGCTTCCTGTCGTCGGCGGTGTCCGTCGGCGAGGACTCTCAGAATCCTCACGCGGCGGCCCGGTGGTCGACGGCAGCGGTGCTGTCGGGTCCGAGGGTGGCGGCGAGATCGTCGAGGGCGGCCCGGCCCGCGCTGCGGCGACGCTCGACGGCGATGCGCTGGCGCTGGGCGCGGTCGATACCGGCCCGCTCCAACGTCACCTCGGAGTCCGCGGGCAGCACTCCGGCGGCGACCAGTTTCGTGGTGGCGTCGGCCTGGGCGGCCACCGTCGGGGTAGCCGCGTCCCGCCACTGGATCTCGACCGCAGGCACGGGAGCGGTGGCGCCGGTGAGTTGGAGCGCCAGGCGCATCGCGCGCGACCAGGGGCCGGAGAACGTGCGCTGACGCCGTTCCGCTTTCTTGATCAACCGAGCTTCCGAGCTGCGGATGGCCTCGGCGGAGGCGGGGTTGTCGGTGGTGTATCCGAGCATGTGGGCGGGGAGTGCGGTCACGCCGGCGACGAGCCGCGCGTAGGTGTCGACGATTCGGCCGTAGACGGCCGGGTCGTAGGCGGGGAACTGGCCCACTTCGGGGACGGCGCCGTCCTCGTCGCGCTCGAGCGCGAGGTAGCGGCCGATGTAGGTCTCCCACGCGGTCCGCTGCGTGCCGTCCGGGCCCTGAAAGCTGCCTTCGGAAGCGCCGAGGACGTAGCGCTGCGGCGCCGCGAAGAACTCGCGGGCGACCTCCTGGCCCAGGAGGGTTCGGCACGCGGCATCGGTGAGGGCCCGTACCTCCTCGGTGATCTCCGACGAGCCCCGCCGGTCGGCGATCCTCTGCCGGTTGGCGAGGCGGACCACAGGGACCACGCCGAGGCCATGGGGCTGCCGGTCCGTTACCGTCCAGCCGGTCCCGGACTCTTCCAGGTAGACGGTCTGGTCGGGCAGGTAGAGAGTGGCGGACCGCTGGATACCGGCGGAGACCAAGCGCAGGGCGGCCCGGATGGTGCGGGTCCTGGCGTCGTAGTCCACGCTCATGTGCTGGGGCGACTCCACCGACACCAGCGGATCGCCGTAGTCATCGACGCCGACCGCCAGGAACGACCGACCGTAGACCAGGGCGTCCAGGTGGGCGAGCTGGGATTCGTCGGCGAGGTCGTTGGCGGCCCAGATGGCACCCAACGCGTCTTCTGCCCCGGCATCGTCGGACCGGATGGTGTCGATGTCGAGGCGCTCGTCCAGGGCGTCCACGATGATCCGGGGCCAGCCGGTGACGGTGCGGATGGACTGGAGCGCCGGCGGGATGGCGATGCCCAGGTTTGCCATGCGGGACAGGCCGGTGAAGTAGGTGTCCAGCGTGTGGAGGCGCCATGCGTCCTCGGCCACTGTGGCGGTCAGCCGGGACAGCGTGGCGGCCTCGGCGTCCGTGAGGTTCAGGGTGGGCAGGGCAGGAGTGGACAGCGTGTTCGTCTCCTCGTTATCCGAGGACGATCACGCGTCCCTTGCCTCGCGCCCGTGGGCGCTTTCCGTACTTGCTGCTGTTGATGACCAGGCGGCGGAGCATGCGGGCGCCGACCATGCAGACGGCGAGGTCCACTTTCCGGGCGGAGGCCCGGTGTTCCTTGCCGATCGTGATGCCGAAAGCGTTCGTGCGGCGGCGGGCGTTGCGGACGTGGGTGCGCATGACCTTGTGGCCGTCGTGCGTCACCTGGCGTTCCAGGATGTCCACCTCGGCGCGTTCCACGGCGTGGGTGAATTCCTCCTGGCGGCGGCGGTCGCCGCCCATGTCCCATTCGACGGCGTGCCGACGGGTGCCGGTCGAGGTCGCGTGGACCAGGAGCCGAGCGCCGTAACGTTCCGCCCACGCGTCGATGAAGCGGTCCCAGTAGCGGCTGCCGTCGGCCTGGTCTTCACCGGTGCCGGGGTCAGCGAAGAACGCCAGGACCCGGAACCGGCTGAACGCATGGTCAACGACTCCATCGACGTCCTCGCGCGGGACGTTCCACACGTCGACCTGCGGCGGGCGCTGCCACACTCCCAGCGTGACCACGTGCCCGTCGGACATGCGACAGGCCACAAGCCCGGTGGAATCGTCGCTTTTTGAGCAGTCGAGGAAGAGAACGACCTCGTCCCCGTCGGCGGGCTCCAGGTCGGGGCGGGCGCAGGCGTCCCATTCGTAGGGAGCCATCCACGCATCCTCGGCGGCCGTGATCTGGTTGTACCAAAACCGGCGCGACCTGGACGCCGGGTTCCGCACGTCCAGGATCGAAGCGACGATGCGATCAATGTCCAGCCACGTCGCATCCCCGCGCACGGCACGAATGACGGCCGGCGCCCAGGCAGCATTCAACTTCGCGCCGGGCGGAGCCTCCAGAGAGTCATAGAGGAGACCTGTATCGACCGCCCGCCCGGCCTGCGCGGCCTCCCATGCTTCCCGGGTCCGCTCCGCCACCGAGTCCTCACCCGGCTCGTAAGCGTTCGTGATCGCGAGGGTGCGCGACGAGCCGTCGGCCGACTTGGTCGCGTTGCGCTCGATGACGGCCGCCATCTCGTGGCCCGAGTTGTTCGCGAGCCAGTGATGGGGCTCGTTCAGCAGGGTCCATGTGGTCCGGCCGCCCTCCAGCGAGCGCGGCGAGGAGGTCACCGCCTCTAGGCGTGACCGGCCCTTGTGGGCGTAGATCACCTCTTTGCCCAGGTCGATGGCGTACTCAGCCAGAGCCCGGGGCGTGAAGAGCCCCGGGAAGAGGACCATGGTGTTTTTCGTCTGGCTCTGGGTCACCGCAGCGAGCTGCACCCACGCCTCCGGGTGCGGTTGCCCTAGCGGCTGCCCCTCGGGAACACCCGACGGATGCTCCGGCCCGGCCAGACGTCCGGACGGGCGACACGGGCCCACGAACTCAACGGCCCCATAGGTCGCCGCAAGTGGGTCCTTGCCGTGGCCTTTCAGCCGCTGGAACACCGCGTCCCGGTAGAGGAAACGGTTGTTCGCCGGGTCGATGGCGTAGTACCAGAGGGTGAAACGCGCCTGTTCGGGGGTGTACTTCCAGGGGCGGCCCGTGGAGTGCTGGAGGTACTCCGCCGTCCATGCCAGGACGTGCCAGCCCAATGAGAACTCCGGCAGGAGGAACCGACCGTCAGGCCCACGGCTCCACGTGGGGCCGAGGACCACAGGCTCGATGACCTCGGGCGGCGCCTGTTCATCAGGGGCGGGGGTGGACAGCTTGACCACCCCCGTCCGTGCGCGGGTTCAGGCGCCGAGGGCCGCCCGATAGTCCGCAATGGCGGTAACGCCCGCTGGTGTCTCCTTCTCGGCGGGCTCCCGCTCCAGCTCGACCCGAACGCGACGTCGGGCTCCCTCGGTGGTCAACAGCTCCGTCATGGCACTGCTGACGGCGGCGAAGAGCTGAGCGGAGAAGCGTGTGCCGGCGGCGAGATTGCGGGACATGGCCTCGGCGACGTAGCGGGCAGTCGCGACGTCGGAAGGTTCGTAGAACTGCGACTGTCCCGAAGCCGACAGCGAGAGGTACCAGTCACGGGCGATCGGATGCCATGCGTCCTCGGGCTCCGGCCACGACACCACACCGGGCGCGGACGGGGCGTTCAGCAGCTCCGGGCCGTCGGGGGCGTTGCGTCGTCGGCGCTCTGAGGCGCGTTTCGGAACAGGGCCACGGGTGCCCATGGGACACCTCCCTTCACCTGTCGCAGAGGCGGTTCGCGACCCTGGAACCCGTACAGGACCGGAAGTGCATTGCCTATCGCCCTGGGTGGGCACCCGGGAGGGGGCCACCCCCCACCCCGGGGTCAGGCCAGGCGGCCCGGATGGGGGTCGTCGGGACGCCGTCGGCCGGGTCGAAGAGCGCGTCCGGCGGCCCCTTCGGCGGCGCTCTTCTGGGCGTGGCAGGGGCCGCAGATGCCTTGTAGGGCACGGTCACGGTGGTCGTCGGTCATGGCCTTGATGTGGTCAACCTGGGTCGACCGGCGGACGCCACAGATGCGGCACACCGGATCACGGGCAAGGATGCGGGCCCGGATGGTGGACCAGGCGGACGGTAGCCGCGCCTTGCGGTTGCTGGTGTGCCAGGGCAGAGGCCGTCACCTCCGGGCAGGTCGGTGACGGTGGGGGTTGTGCCCGCCCCCGGGTTCGAACCGGGATCTCTGCGGCCCTCTTCCGCGCGAAGGCGGTAGCCGCGCACCTCTCCTTTGGGTCAGGCGGGCGTGTGGGGGCTGCACGGGCTTACGACCCCGTTCGGCTCACCCCCGCGTGGAGCGGGGGCCGGTTACTTGTGGGCGGTGCAGTCCCCTGGTGGTCTCGGCCGGAGTCGAACCGGTCTCCGCCCGCCGGGTGGGGCGGGGCGCTTCTTGCCTGGGCGGGACCGTGGCGCCCCGCCGAGTGCGGGCAGGGGCGTTGGCCTAGGGGTGTGTGAGTGCTGCGGTTGCCTTGCGCGGATTGCCCTTGACGAAGGTCAGGACGTATTGGTGATGCCGTCCGTGTTTACGGGAGGCGGACCATTGGGCGCCTAGCCGCATCGGCGTTGTCCCGAGGGTGTTCACCAGGATGGCGTCGTTGTAGAGGCGGGCCCCGGCGGCCTCGTGGGCGGCAATGGTCAGTTGGACCAGGCCGCGCAGGTACCCGGTGGAGTTCCGCACCTCACCCACCACCCATGTGGCGAACCGATTCTGCGCAAGGCACCGCACGGATTCCGCGATGATCGTCCGGTATGCCTCTGCGAACTCCGACCACCGCATTGCAGACAGGTCAGCCGGGTGGTCTGAGTAGCGCTCTAGGTCGTGGTACGGCGGGCAGGTGAAGATGTAGTCATAGGCGCCGGACGCGAGTTGGGGGATCTCGTCGGCGGAATCGCCGAGGATCCACTGGGGCTCGGCGGCGAGGAGGTCACGGTCCCTCCACGTGGCGGCGGCTTCCTCGTTGGCGTCAACCTGCGACGGGGAGAGGTCGATGCCGGTGTAGTGGTGTCCGGCGTTGGCGGCGACGAGGCCGCGCACGGAGCCACCGGCGAAGGGGTCGAGGATCTTCCCGCCGTCGGGGCAGTACCAGGCGTAGGACGCTTCGGCTAGGACAGGGTCGAACGTCGAGAGTCCGTCGTTGACGGCGGCCAGCTTGCGGCCGAACGCGTTGTCGGTGGCGTAGGTGGTGACGTGCTCACGCCCCCGGCGGCTGTTCAAGCCGAGGTCTTCCCACGCGCGGCGGCGGTCGCGCCACGGACCGAGGTCGGTGCGCAGTACGGAGAAGGGGAGGATGCCGGGCAGTCCGGGCCGGGGCCCAGTGGGGGGCCCGGGGTCGAGGAGGGCGAGTTGCCTCGGGTCTGCGGCCACAGCGTCACTGAGCATGTGGTACCCCTCCGGCGGTGCTTGTGCGGCTGGCCGCGCGCCGGTTGAGGTGGGCGCGCAGTTCCCGGAGGTCGACCAGGGCGCGGCCTGCGGTGTCGTAGCCGGTGCGTTTGATGTGCCCGCGCTTGATCCACTGGCGGATGGTGGCGGGGGTGGTGCGGGCGTACTGGGCGGCGGCGACGGTGTCACAGGAAAGGGGGAGGGGTGGGGACACGTGCGTCTGCCTCCCGCCCAGGTACGCCGAAAGCCCCGCCAGCCAGGGGGGTGGGCCGGAGGGGCTTTCGGTTATGTTCACGCCGGTATGTAGGCATACGGGGGGCGCTGCATTTGAGTGTGACACGGGTGGAGGAAAACCCCAAGGACCCCTGTTGATCAGACAGCTAGGGCCAGGGCGGCGCCGAGGTCGAGGGCGTCCCAGGTGGTGCGGCACCACCGGCACGTGACGGTGATCGCGCCGGGGGTGTAGCGCAGGACGGCGCCACACGCCTGGGTGTCGTCGTCGGCACCGGGGGCGGGGCAGTGGCCGATGCGGCGGGCGCGTTTGGCGGGGTCGAGGAGACCGGATGCATCGCTGTGCAGGTCGCCGATCTCGCGGGCGAAGTCGTCCACTGCGGGGTGGCTCTCGATGGCCCAGGGAAGGTTGGTGCGAAGGGCGGCGGCGGCCTCGGCGAGCGGGTCGGAGCGGTAGGTGGGGGCGGGCCATTCGAGGTGGTCGTGCCAGTCGGTCAGCCAGCTGTCCAGGGCGGCGGTGGCGGCGGTGATGCGGTCGAGGATGTCGAGGCGGAGCGGGGCCGGGGGGTCGGTGTGGGAGCGTGCGCGGGGCCCGTCGGGTGCTCGTCCGGGGCTAGGTGCCAGAAGCCCGTGAAGGTCGCCGATCAGGTCGGGAAGTTGGTCGAGGTGGTCGGTGATCCGCCGCTCGCAGGGGCGGCACGCGTACCGGTGCTGTTCGTCGGTCCACAGGGTGTGGAGACAGACGGCGCAGGAGGGGCTGTCGGTGCTGATCAAGGGGCTTTCCTAACAGCGGTGTGGTCAGCCAGCGGTTTGGGCCAGGGCGTAGTCAGGCGAGATGTCACCGGCGCACAGGTCCCGGAGGGCGGCGACGATGTCTCCGTGCCGACGCGGGGTGCACATGAGCGTGTCGGCGATGTGGGCGGCGGTGGCGAGTCGCTCGTACAGGTCGTCGAGGCGGTCGTCCGTAATGGTGTTCGCGCTGTCGCGGGTCATGCGGCGGTGGCCTCCGTGGGCTCGGCCCGGTGGGCTTTGAGGCGTCGGGTGGTGGGGCGGTAGTCGTGCTCTGCCTCGGTGCGGCCGCCCCAGATGCCCCACTCGTGATGCTCGCGGGCCCAGTCGCCGCACGTGGTGCGGATGGCGCAGCCGAAGCACAGTTCCCGCGCGGCGGCCACGCGGGCGGTCGTCTCGCTCTGGCGCTCTTGCCGGTCGGGCGGGAAGAACAGGCCAGGGGCGGCCGCGCACGGGACGCTGTAGTCGTCGCTGCTCGGGACGTAGGGCGGGGGGACAATCTTGATGGGGGGCACGAAGGGGCTTTCCGGGGTGCTCGTCGGTGGTCGGGGTGGTTCAGAACGTCGGCGCGGCTGGTCCGAATCGCTGTGCGGCCCTGTGAGAGGCGTTCTCCGTTGCCCGCCGGTCATTGGCCCCGAAAGGGGCTGCTGTGGCCTGAGAGGATGCGTTGCGCCCCTTTGTGGGGCTGGTGGTGCGAAGGGGGACAGCGAGGTTGGTGATGTGGAGCTGGAACCCGGTGTGCTTGATGCCGTCCTTCTCGTAGTCGTCCGGCTTGAGCCGGCCGGTGACGGTGACGGCGTGCCCCTTGGTGAGCTGGTCGGCTGCGGTTTCGGCGATGCGGTCCCATGCGGTGCAGCGGAGCCAAAGCGTTCCGGTGGTCTCCCACTCGTTGGTGGCGGGGTTCTTGCGGCGGTCGTTGCACGCGACCGTGAAGGAGGCGACTGCGGAGCCGCTGGGGGTGAAGCGGAGGACCGGGTCGGCGGCGAGGTTGCCGGTGGCCGTGAGGTGGGTGTCAGTGGGCATCAGCAGGTGGCTTTCGGGACGTGGCGGCCGGTGGTGGCGAGGAGTTCGGCGAGGGGGCGGCGGCGGGCGGTGGGGTTGGCGGCGCGCAGGCGCTGGGCGCGGACGGCGGCGAGGTAGGCGGGGATGTCGTCGGGGTCGGCGTCGGGGACTTCCGGGGATTGGCCGGGTCCGTGGATGTGGCGGGAGCGGCTGGCGCGCATCTGGCGTACCCGTGCGGTGATCTCCCCGACGGCCACGAATGCCGCTCCGCCGTCCACGAGGGCGACGACGGCGGCGCGGGCGTCGGTGAGGTCGTAGGGCGCGAGCACGTCGTGCCAGGCGTCGGGCGTGAACTCGTCCATACGCTGCCCGGGGCAGATGGCGCGGACGTAGCGGGTCAGGGCCACGGTCTCTTCGGGGGTCACGCGATCAGGGCTTTCTGTGTGTCCTCACCGGCGGAGACGTCGCCGGCCGAGCGGGCGCGGGCACGTTCCAGGGCGCGGGCGAACATGTCGTCCGTCGTGCTCTGGAGCCGGTTGACGGCGGGGCTGGCGGCAGGCGCGGCGGGGGCGTCCGCGGGAATGTCGGGCAGGGCATCCCACACGCGGATCAGGTACCGGATGCTGCGGGGCGGGTCAGCGGGGTTCCAGGCACGGCATGCGGCGTCCACGAGGCGGGCGGTGGGCACGCGCTCCAGGTGACGGCGGAGCGATTCCCGATCGGCGCTGTCGGTCCGCCATCCCACGACACATCCAACGGCCGTGAGCTGGTCGGCCAGCGGCCGGGCGAACTCCGGAACCCCGACCGCACCGGCCGCAGCCGGAGCGGCGGAACGCGCTGGGGGGCGTAGGGGGGACGGTTCTATCCCGTCAGGGATAGAACCGGGTACGGGTACGGGACGGGTTGGGGACGGGGCAGCGTTAGTCACGGGGTGACTCACGCTGTTAGTAACGGCGTTACTGCCCCCGTTACGCGCGAGGTCATCCGGCGCGTCCGGTGGCGGCGTTTTGCCGGTCTTCCTGTCACGAAAACGCCTCTGACGTGCGGCGTTGCGCTCCCTTTCCGCACGGACCTGTTCGGCGAGGGGGTTGTAATCGTTGAAATCGTGCAGCACCCAGCCGCCCTCAACGCGCGCCCACAAACCGGCCGCTTCGAGTTGCCGTGCTGTCGCCGTCATGCCGCGCACGTGCGCCACAAGAGGCAACTCGCGGTCGCTGATCATGCCGTCGGTCAGGTTCTCCGCGCACCAGCACAGGGCCGAGACATGCAGCCGAAAGGCCCGGTCTGTCAGCGTGGCCACCTTCCGGTGCGAGGGGAATCGGTCGTCTAGGCGGACCCACGGCACGGGAACACTCCTGGTTGTCTATGGGTGAGGGTCGGGGCTGTGGGCGTCCGGTGTTATGCCGCAGACGCGAGGTCGTCGGCGGCGGCGGTGAGGCGGTAGACCGTGATGCGGTGCCCGTGTGTCGCGGGTGACGTACTGGGCACGGTCCGGCCCGTGGCGGTGATCGTGCGGGAAGCGGCGAGGCCGCGCACTGCCGCGCCGAGCAGCCCGTGCGGAAGGTCGGGGAGCTGGTCGCGGAAGTCGTTCGCGGAGAACTCGGCGGCGGTCAGCGCGTGGTCGAGGATGAGGGCCTGGACCAGCGCGAGTTGGTCGCCGCCGGCCGCCGAGCGGATGCGCCCCAGGAGGCTGTTCGCGTTGCGTTCGGCCCGGAACTGCGCGAGGTGGACGGTACCCATTACGCCGCCTCCGCTCGCAGGACTGCGACCTCGTCCCGCTGCGCCGAGGCCAGCGGAGCGCCCCCGCTTCGGCGCACGGCACCCAGTCGGGCGCTGAGGTACTCGGCGGACGTCGGAACATAGGACGCCAGACGGTGAACGGCCGTCTTGGACCACATGGCCGCTTCGTGAAGCTGCCACGGAGACGAAGGCCGATCTGCGCCCTGGGCAGTGAGCTTCGCGCGGTCGATGTCCAACTGATTCAGGACGACGACTTTGCTTACGGCCCCGTCGCGCATAACCGCGTATGCGTAGACGAGCCGGAGCGGCCCCCGGTCGCGGGCCCATTCGGCACGGTGGAACGGGCGGACCATCGGACCGTTCCACCGTGGCGGGGCCGCTTCGGTGTCGAGTGCGCCCGGGGTCCACACGAACTCGTCGTCCTCGTGGACCGTCTCCACCACCACGGTGGACACGGCCCCGGCCCGGTACATCAGCTCTATCTCACCCTGCCATCCCACGATGCCGTGAACACGGCCCTTGAAGACGACCAGGTGATAGGACTCGGTGCCCGGGTCGAGGCCGAGGCGGGCGGCGTCCAGAAGAACGGCCATGAGCTGGCCGGGGTCATTGGCCGCCGCTTGGGCCAGCTTCTCATCACGACGCAGGACGCCCTGAGCGAGACGGACGAACGTAGCCGGGGAGACGTGAGAGGGCAGGACGCGGGCAAAGTCGGGGGCGTACTGACTGACCAGCTCCGCCGGGTCGTTCGCACGCCGGGCGACGGCTGCCCGGATCGAGGTGGTCATGCTGCTGCCTTCATGTAGGTGCGGTTGGGGATGAGGGAGCGGGTGGTGCCGTCCGGCCGGGCGGTACGGGTGGCAACTGTCTGCCCGTCGGCCTTGCAGCGGCGGGCGTTGCCCATGGCGGACAGGACGGCAGCGGCGCGGGCGATCTTCCGTTCCTCGGCCCGCTGGTAGTCGAGGACCGCCGCCCGGTATGCCTCGGCGATGTCGGGGGCGATGTCGGCCACGACGTCTTCGACGCCGTCCGGGAGCTGCCGAACGGTGCGGTAGGTGGCTGTGTGGCCGTCCAGCGGTGGCGGCTCGGCGGCGGCGATACTCCGAAGGAACTCGGCGGCCTGGTCCCGCAGGAAGAGCGCTTCCGCCGCGTCGTAGACGATGGTGTATTCGCGGTACTCCTGCCCAGCCACCAGGACAGCCACCGTTGCGGAGTCCAGTCCCAAGGTGTCGAGCTGCCAAAGCACTTGGCATCGGTAGTAGACCGGCACGTCGTCAGTACCGGGTTCGCCGAAGCCGTCCGCATAGCGGCTCGTCTTGATCTCCAGCAGGGACGCCGGGCCACCGCCGGCGGGGGTGATGATGCGGTCCGGGGTGGCGCGCTGCCAGTCCCGCTCACGGTGGGCCCACGTACCGGTCTCGTGGACCACGAGGTCCGGGTGGGCGTCCGCGAATGCTTCGGCGATGACCGGTTCCAAGCGGGTGCCCCACTTCATGGCGGCCGTCGGTTCCACGTCCTCGTGGAGGACTGTTCCCGCCTTGTGGTGCCACAAGGAGAACGGAGAGCGCCAGGGCGACAGACCCATGACGGCAGCCGCATCTGTCGCGGTGATGACGAGGCCTGAGCGGGCCTGGTCCCACTCCGGCGTTCCCGGTGTGAACGCGCCGAGGAAGTGGGCGGCGAGCACTTCGGGTGCATTCGTCATCGAGCATCTCCCCGACGGTGACGACTGCGCCGGTCGCCGGGTGCACCAGCGGTATGTACCAGCCACGCGGCTGTTCCGCCGCCCAGCAGCAGAAACCCAACGATGATCCAGGCACTCATGCGGCACCACCACGAGAGAAGAAAGGCGCGGACGGCACAGATATGAACAGGCTTACGGGCATGCCGAATCACTCCAGCAGGTCTAGAGAGGTCGCCCTATCGACAGGTCATCGAGACGTGCGAATGGGCGTCACAAGAGAAGGGGGAAGGCGCCATGTGGCGCGACGCCGCGCGAAGTGTTGGCAGATTGGCCAACGAGTTGGCTGCGGGAAGGGGATACATGACCCGTTCGTCGGCAGGACGAAGGGAATGAAATCAGAGATCGAAGCGGCTCACGCCGGGCTCCTCCTCGCAGGTGGCGGGCTGTGCGGCGGCCCTTACTCTGCCTGATTTTTTCGATCTCATGTTGGAACAGATCTGTTCCGGAATGGCGCTGTTCCGGAACAGATCTATTCCGGGTTGGGGGTTTCTTGGCGCCGGCGGACGCACATAATTTATTTCTCAACAAACGGAACGCGTGTACGGTTAAGGCGTTCGGTGGGGCGGGGCCCGGATATTGATCTTGGAATATTGATCTTGGAATTGTGAAGGTGGCAGACGTGAGTGAGCGGGACCTCGCAGCAATTGGCCGCATGGCGCGCCAGTGGCGCGAGAGGGTGGACCCCGAGGAGTTGCCAGGATTCACCGCGCGCTATGGCCGGCGGCAGCAGAGCAGGTTGACGCAGGACGACGTAAGCCGACTGATCGGATTTTCCGCGCGCTGGTACAGCAATCTGGAGCGGGGCGTGAAAACCCCCTACAGCGACGCGTTCCTCGACAGCGTCGCGCGGGTGCTGGAGCTGAGCGGGGACGAGCGCCACACGCTCTACACCTACACAGTCAAGCGCCCCCCGGAGCCGGTGCCGGGGGTGGACACAAGCATCATCGACCCCGCCCTCGCCAGGTTCGTACACATGCAGCCGCACCCCTGCTACGTGTCCGATCAGGGCTGGGACGTACCCATCTACAACGACGCGGCGGCCAAGCAATGGCGGTGGATGACGCGCGGCGGCAACGTCATGCTCTGGGCGCTCACCCAGCCGGAAGCGCGGCTTCAGTTGATCGACTGGGAGCGGTCTTGGGCCATCCCGATGGCGGCGCAGCTCCACATGGCAAGGCACAAGAACCCGGACCACCCGCGCCTGCGAGAAGTAGTGAAGAAGGTCAACGAAGACCCCGACGCACGACGCATCTACTGGGAAGAGGGCCTGCGCAACGTTCACCCGGACGGGTCGCGGAGGCGGGTGTACCTCCCGCACCACCATGATCAGGAATTCGAGGTCGTCTTCCTGGCCTTCCCCCTCCTGCGTGACCCCAGCTACCGCCTCATGACCGTTGTGCCCGCCGACGAGTGCGAGCCTTACGCGGACGTCGAGCCGCTCCGCGCGGCTGCCTGAGAAGGAAAAAGCTAATGCCCCCTGCGGCCACAGGCCGCAGGGGGCATCACCGTATGCGCTTCCAAGTGATCAGGCGGCCCGACGTTCACTCGGTCGTTCGCCGGATCGGTCACGCCTGGAGCCAGCAACCAGGTTCAGGGGGTTCAGCTCAGAATTCGAGCGGGAATCAGCCGCTTCGCAAGCGTCCAGATAGGCGACCAGCGCGGTCCGCCGGTACACCACATGGCCCTCTATTCGGAAGGACCGAGGGCCCCGGCGGCGATGGCGCCAGGTACGCAGCGTTGCTTCCGCCACGCCGAGATAGATGGCCGCCTGCTTTGTGGAGAGCACAGCAGGAACCAGGCCGCCCCCGCGGGCCGCCCCGGCCGATGTAACGCCAGTGATCACAAGACCCCCAAGGTAACGGGGCACCTTGCTGCACCCACGTGCACAACGTTAGGCAACGATGGCTAACTAAGCAACGCCTATCCCCATTCGTTTGACTTCGTTGTCTATTCGATGTTCCATTACGGCGCACTGCGTTGCAGAGGGAAGAGGAGGGGACGTACCTTGACCACCAGAGGGCCAACGATGGGCAGGGATCTTGAACGAGTCAGAGCACGCTTGGCGACGACTCGGTTCCGCCCTGCGGCAGGAGCGAGAGCGCCAGGGCTTGAGTCAAGCCGCCTTGGCCGAGCGCGCAGGCGTATCCGTGGGGAGTGTCAAGAACGCCGAGGCCGGGGCAGTCCCGAAAAGCCGGCGCCCCTACACCCTTACCCGGATCGAGCAGGCGTTGAGCTGGCCTGCCGGAACAGTCGATGCGATCTTGAGCGGCCAGCCAACCCCCGACCCCGCAGAGACCTCGCCATCACCTCGGGGTGACCTCGACGAGGCCCGCAAGGGTCTCTACGGCGCACTTAAATTCGGCTGGATCTGCAAGCAACTCGGCGCCCCGAGTGCTCAGTTGGATGCATTTGAAGCAGCGGCCCAGGCCCTGTTTGCTGCCACCGTTCAAACCCATCCCGAACGGTCGGACGCCCCCAAGTAATTGCGGCAGACCGCACCGCTTGCGGCATACCTCGGTTCATCGCGATATCGCGTGAAGCCCTTCGCGACCGGCGAGTCGATCGCCCTGCAGCGCGCCGCTACGAGGGCCGTACCTCACACGACCACGGCTTGACGGCCCTCTGCGTCTCGGGTCCGCGCTGCGCTAGGCGCATGCCCTTGCGGAACTCCATCGGAACCTTGCTCCGGGTGCGGCTCCGCCTACCCAGAAATGAACTTGAATGCCGGGATACATAGAAGACCGTTGGCTGACCAAGAAGAAGGACCCATCCACTGGGCAGCGGCGCCGGACCAGTCGCTACGGTAAAGGCAAGCGCTACAGAGTTGCTGGTGTCCTCGGCGTTGCCGACGCCTCTTTCTCTGCCCTCCAGGACGCCAAGGACTGGCTCGCGAAGGCCCAGACCGACTCCAGTCGCGGCACGTTCGCCGACCCGCGCCACGGCTTGATCACCCTGACCAAGTACATCGAAACTGTGTGGATCAAAGGGAAGGGCGGGACCGAGAAGAGCAAAAGAAACCGCCGCCTCAAGCTCAACCACATAGAGGACTTTCTCGGTGACCTCCCGCTCTTGGACATCGACCCTGCGGCCGTGCGGCGGTTCATCGTCCAGCTTGACGAGGTTGCCGGCCTGGCCGCCACTTACGCACACAGCATCTGCTCGACCCTGCGCAGCATCCTCGACGTTGCCATCGAGGACAAACGCATAGGAAGCAACCCCACACGCAACAAGTCCGTGGTCTTCCCGTCGAAGAAGATCAAGGAGAAGCGGGAGGCATGGCATCCTGCGGTCCTCCGTCGCGTCATCGAAGCCATCAGTCCCCGCCACCGCATTGCCGTCGTCCTGGGCGCTGGTGCAGGCCTGCGGCAGGGTGAAGTCTTCGGGCTGGCTGTGGAAGATCTCGACTTCGAACAGAAGCTCATCCACGTCCGCCGCCAGGTTCAGATGATCGGCAGTCGCCTCTTCTTCAAGCTGCCGAAGGGCGAGAAGACTCGGGTCGTCCCCATGGCTGCGGGAGTCGAAGCCGAACTGCGCGCCTACGTCGCCCACTACGCGCCGGTGATGGTGGAACTGCCCTGGGGCAAGCACACGGCCGAAGAGACCGCGAGTCACCGTCTCGTCCTCACGACTACCTATGGCCGGGCAAACAACTTCAACACCTGGAACGTCCGCATTTGGAAACCGGCACTGGTGGCCGCCGGCGTCATCCCGCCCTCTCCGGCAGGTTCACGTCCTTGGGAGTTCGTCAAGTCACGCAAGCACGGTTTCCACATCACCCGGCACACCTACGCCTCATCGGTGTTGCAGGGCGGCGAGGACGTCGTGACCTTGTCCCACTGGCTCGGCCACGAGACCGCGACCATCACGTTCGAGTACTACGCGCACTTCATTCCGCAGTCAGGGCAACGGGGCAGCCTGGCGGTGGATCGTCTGCTGGGCTACGCGCCAACCGCCGCTCCCCGGAAGCTGATTCTCCCCAAATTCTCCCCAGAGCACATCTGGAAGCCCTACCAATTCCACAAAACAGCAGGTCAGATGGTGCAAGCGGCATAGTGTGCCAGTACTTCCGCAAGGAGGTCATGGCGGAGATCGGGCTCACCGCCCCGGACATCGCCCGCCAGGTCACCGGCCTGGTCTCCAAGATCGACGGCCGCTACGAGGAGCCCACGGACTCCGTCGGGGTCGTCAACGGCTGACCAGCGGTCTTCCGCCGGCACTGCTCTCGCGAAGGGCCGGTCGGGTCACCCATTCGGGTGGCTCCGACCGGCCCTTCGTCGTCTCCGCAGCCTGATCGAACCCGCCGCGGTCTACGAGGTCACCGCAGGGTCCTCGGCGCGGATCATCGACAACAGCAGCGCATGCGTCCCGGCGTCCGCGGCCACGAGGAGCCCACGGCCCGTCTGTCCGTCCGTCTGTCCGACCGGAGCGCCGTCGACTCCGGTGACGACACAGCCGGCGGCCCGGCACAGCGCGATGCCGGCGGCGAAGTGCACGCTCTCGGTCAGGTCGCCGCCGTCGGTGACGTAGGCGGCGCGCTTGCCGGCCGCGACCCATGCCAGCGCCAGCGTCGTCGACACCACCCGCGGCCGGAACCGTGCGACGAACCCCGGGTGAGCGAGCAGGTCCACCGCCCGGAATCCGGGCGCGCTCGGAAAGGGCGGGTCCAGGTTCACGTCCACCAACCGGTTGGCGGCCGTCGGCGCCAGCCGCGTGTCGCGTCCGTCGCGGCGAACCCAAGCGGTCGCACCGTCGGTGAAGAAGACCTCGTCGCTGAAGGGATCGGCCACCGCGGCCGGACCGTCGCGCAGGGCCACGTTGACGGCGACGAGCATGCTGCCGACGGCGTAGTTGAGCGTGCCGCACAAGGGGTCCACCCACCACTGGCGCCCCGCGTCAGCCGCCCCCCGCTGCCCGCCCTCCTCACCGTGCACCGCGTCGTCAGGCCGCGCCGCACGGATGACCCCGAGGATCGCTTCCTCGGCCGCCACATCGGCATCGGTGGCGAAGTCCCCGGCACCCTTGTCGATGTGGGTGAGCCGCTGCCCGTACCTGGCGCGCACGGCCTCCGCACCGGCCCGCGTGGCGGCTATCGCGACATCGGCGTCGTCAAGGCTCGCAGTTGAGTTGATCATGGCGGGCAGAGTAGCGGGACGACGCGGCCCCGGGCGTCCGACGAGCCGACTGGTTTTCGCCTGTTCGGGTGGACCAGTCGGCTCGTTCGCATAGGTGCCGCTGCGTCCTATCGGGTGAATCCTGGGAGCGGTGGCCGGGATGGCCCGGATCCGGCCCGGATCATCGCGGACACTCGCTCAGTTGCAGGGACGAGCGACGGTCGAGCAGGCGGAGGTGGGCTGATGAGCACAGTGCGACCCTCCCGGAACAGCCGCGGCAGGAGCGGCATCTTCCGGACCAAGACGGTGGAGCAGTCCATCCGGGACACCGAGGAGCCGGAGCACGCGCTCAAGAAGTCGTTGTCGGCCGTCGACCTCACCGTCTTCGGTGTCGGTGTCGTCATCGGCACCGGCATCTTCGTTCTCACCGGCAAGGTCGCCAAGGAGAACGCGGGCCCCTCCGTAGCCCTCGCCTTCGTCCTCGCCGGTGTGGTGTGCGGGCTCGCGGCGCTCTGTTACGCCGAGTTCGCCTCCACCGTGCCGGTGGCCGGATCCGCGTACACCTTCTCGTACGCCTCGCTGGGCGAGCTGCCCGCGTGGATCATCGGCTGGGACCTCGTCCTGGAGCTGGCGCTGGGCTGCGCCGTGGTCGCCGTGGGCTGGTCCGGCTATGTCCGCTCGCTGATGGACAACGCGGGCTGGCATCTGCCCGCCGGGCTGGAGGGCACCCATGAGGGCAGCTTCGGCTTCGACATCCTGGCCTGCGCGCTCGTGCTGGTCCTGACGGCGATCCTGGTCCTCGGCATGAAGCTGTCCTCGCGGGTGACCGCCGTCGTGGTCGCCATCAAGGTCACCGTCGTCCTGCTCGTCATCATCGTGGGCGCCTTCTTCATCACCGGCTCCAACTACGACCCCTTCCTCCCGGAGTCCGAGGGCACCGAGGCCGGCGGCGGGGTGAAGGCACCGCTGATCCAGGTGCTGTTCGGGTTCGCCCCCTCGAACTTCGGCGTCATGGGCATCTTCTCCGCCGCCGCGGTGGTCTTCTTCGCCTTCATCGGCTTCGACATCGTCGCCACCGCCGCCGAGGAGACCCGCAACCCGCAGCGTGACGTCCCGCGCGGCATCCTCGGCTCGCTCGCCATCTGCACGGTGCTCTACGTGGCCGTGTCCATCGTCGTCACCGGCATGCAGAAGTACACCGAGCTGTCCACGGACGCGCCGCTCGCCGATGCCTTCAAGGCCACCGGGCACCCCTTCTGGGCCGGTCTGATCAGCTTCGGGGCGGCCGTCGGCCTCACCACCGTGTGCATGATCCTGCTGCTCGGCCAGAGCCGGGTGTTCTTCGCGATGAGCCGCGACGGGCTGCTGCCGAGGATCTTCTCGCGGGTCCACCCGAAGTTCGGCACGCCCTACCGCTCCACCATCCTGCTCGGGGTCGTCGTCGCGGTGCTCGCCGGCTTCACCTCGATCGACGTGCTGGCCGAACTCGTCAACATCGGCACCCTCTTCGCCTTCGTCGTCGTCGCGCTCGGCGTCATCATCCTGCGCCGCACCCGCCCCGACCTGCCGCGCTCCTTCCGGGTCCCGCTCGTCCCCTTCATTCCCGTGCTGTCCGTGGTGGCCTCGGTGTGGCTGATGCTCAATCTGACGGGGGAGACCTGGCTGCGGTTCGCGGCGTGGATGGTGCTCGGCGTCGTCGTCTACTTCGTCTACGGGCGGCAGCACAGCCGTCTCGGCAAGGCGGATGCCTCGGTTCGGCAGGCCCCGCCGGGCATTTAACGGGACACAGCCCCGTATGTCAGCTCTGAACGGGGCATACGGGGCCATAGGTTGACGTGCATGTCAGTAGTGCAGCGCGTCGCCGCCCCGGCCCCCGCCCCGGGCGCACGGCCCGACGGGCCGCCCACCGCGCCCGGGGCCGGTCGTTTCTGGCCCCGGCTGCTGCCGGTGCTGTGCGCCCTGGCCGTGACGACCCGACTGCCGTCCTTCACCCGCCCCCTGTGGAACCCCGACGAGGGCTTCCTCGCCACCGAGGCCCGGATGCTCGCCCGGGGGGCCGTCCTCTACAGCACCGTCGTCGACCGCAAACCGCCCCTGCTTCCCTGGCTGTACCAGCTGTGCTTCGGGCTCTTCGGCGACGACTCGCTGCTGCCCGTCAAGATCCTGGCGGTGTCGGCGCAACTGCTGACGGCGGTCCTGCTCGCCTCGCTCGCCCACCGCCGCTGGGGGGAACGGGCCGGCCGCACGGCGGGCGTGCTGTATCTGCTGGTGTCCATCGGCCTCGACCCCGAGGACGCGCAGGCCGCCACCTTCGAGGTGTTCATGGTGCCGTGGACGGCGGCCGCCATGTGGTGCGCGGACCGCGGCCGTTGGTCGGCCGCCGGGCTCGCCGTCGCGGGCGCCGTGCTCACCAAGCAGACCGGCGGCGCGGTGCTCGCCCCCGTCCTCCTGCTGCTGTGCGCCCATCACCGGCGCGCGGCCGGTGCCGGCGCCCTGGCCCTCGGGCTCGTCCTGCCCGTCGCCGCGGTCGCCTGGCTCACCGGGCCCGCCCGGCTGCTGTTCTGGACGGTGACCGGCTCCGGTTCGTACGCGTCGGCGCAGGGGGTCCTCACGCTCGCGCTCAGCCGCGCCGCGTTCAACGCGGGGGTCCTCTGCGCCGGTTGCGCCGGACTGCTCGTCCCCGTCGTGGTGCTGCTGCTGACCCGTCGCCGGGTCGCGCCGCCCGAGCTGTGGCTGTGGACGGCCGCCTCGGCCGTGGCCGTCACCACCGGCTTCCACTTCTTCGGCCACTACTACCTCCAGCTGCTGCCGCCGCTGACCCTGCTGGGCACCTCGGCGCTGTGCGCACTGCCCCGCCCGGCGTCCCGGCCGGCCATCACCGGAGCCGTGCTGACCTGCTCCTTCTTCCTGACCTGGGGGCTCACCTCGTACGCGCCCGGCCTTTCGCACTCCCTGGAGGTGGCCCGCGCCGCCCGGGAGCGGACCGCGCCCACCGACCGGGTGCTGTTCTGGGGCATACACCCCGAGCAGTACTGGTTCGCGGACCGGCAACCCGCCGGGCACTGCCTGACCGCCGGACTGCTGACCAACTACAGCGGCGGTCGCGGCCCTTCGCGCGTCGGCGAGGCGTACGGAGTGCCGGGCACCTGGCCCGTCCTCCGGCGCGAGCTGAGTCTGCGTCCGCCCGCCCTCATCGTCGACGACTCACGGGGCAAACCATACAAGCCGTCCCGTATGCCCTCCCTGCGGGCGGTCCTCGACCGGCGCTACGAGCGGGTGGCCGTCGTCGACGGCGCCGTCCTCTATGCCCGCCGGCCCGGCCCCCCGCCGACGACACCTGGGAGAGCCGCATAAACGGAAAACGCACCCGATATTCGCGCACAACCGGAATGTTATTGTCGAGGGTCGACGAATGGGGTCCATGCGGTGCCGAATTGAGCCCGCCTTCCTGAAACCAGGGCCCCGACGCCGACTCCCCGGATGACGACCAGAGAGGCTGGCAGCGAGTCATGGCAGTGCGGACGGCCACCCCGACCACCGGCTGGCTGCTGCGGGGTGCGGACGGGCGGCTGACGGCCTACGCGCCGACCGCCGGCGGCCTCGCGCGCTGGACCGAGACCCGGCCCGGCGGCCCGGAGTGGACCGGCCCGCAGCTGCTGACCGTGCCGGGCCTGGAGCCGTACCTCTCCCTCACCCAGAACGCCGCCGGCTACGTCTACCTCGTCGGTCTGCGACGGCGTGAGCTGGACGACGGCCGCACCGAGACCGATGTCGTCTACGCGACCCAGTTCCAGTCGGGCCGGGCGCTGACGCCCTGGCGCTCGATCGGTACGCCCTACGGCCAGGACGCGCAGCGGGCGGACCAGATCGGTGTCCCCACCGCGGTCGTCGACTCGGTCGGCCTGCACGTCTTCGTGCGCAACGCCGGCGACGGGGTGTGCGGACGGCGCCAGGACGGCCGGGGCATCTGGCAGGCCTGGACGGACATGAAGGGCAGCCATGTCCTCGACGAGCTCACCGCGGCCAGGACGGACGCCGGGCGGATCGAACTCCTCGCCCCCGCCGCCGAGTTCGTGGTGCGCTGGCGGCAGGAGGAGGCCGGCGGCCCGCTGCGGCGGATCCTCAACCTCCCCGCGAAGCCCATGGCCGGCACGTCCAGCTCGGCCCCCACCGGCGACGACCGCATCACCCACTTCTGGCGGGACGCCACGGACTCCGCGCTGCACGCCCACCGCTCCGAGGGCTCCGCGAGCACCGGCGGCGAGGAGGGCGTCGACACCCCCTGCCCCACCGTCTCCGGCGGCACCGGCTCCGGCCCGGTCGCGGCGCTGCGCGCCACCGTCGACGGCCACGGCTGCACGGTCCTGGCCCAGCGGGCCGCGTCCGGGCTGCCCGCCCTCGCCGCGTACCCCGCCGACGACGAGCAGGCGGACGTCTTCTGGTCCGAGACCGGTGAGGAGTGCGTGGGCGCGCCCGCGCTGGCCCTCGACGCCCACGGCCGGGTGGTGCTCGCCGCCCTCGGCACCGACGGCCGGCTGCGCGTCGCCCGTCAGCGGATGGACGAAGCCGGGCTGGCCCTGGGGGCCTGGGACCGGGTGTGAGGCCGTCGGCCTGGCCGGCCGGTCTTTGCCGCGGCGGGCGCCCTGCGGGCGCGTCCTCAACCGCCGGACGGGATGCGGTGCCGTGTCCTCAATCGCCGGACGGGCTCAAATGAGCCCGTCCGGCGAACCGGCTCTCAGAGCCGCTTCGCGCTGCGCAGTCCCGCCGCGTAGTAGCCGCTGCCGTCCAGGCGGGCGGTGCCGCCCTTGTCGCCGAACGTCGGGCCGTTGGCCTCTTCCCGGCTGGAGATGAAGCGGGGCTTGCCGTCGGTGTCCAGGCCCATGTACATGCCGACGTGGTCGAGCCGATCGCCGGTACGGCGGTCGACCTTGAAGAACACCAGGTCGCCCGGCTGGAGACGGTCGATGTTGTCGGGGCGCTTGTCACCCAGCTCGATCACCGGCACACCGGGGGAGAGCCGGGCCATGCCGTTGGCGGTGCGCGGCAGGCCGTCGCCCTTGACGTCCTTGCTCATCAGCGGATACCGCGCGCGGTACCCGAAGATCGTGCGGATGTACCCCGAGCAGTCGATCGAGCGGAACCGCATGGGCTCCGGGCGCTCCACCGTGCCGTCGCGGAAGGTGTAGGTGATGCCCAGGTAGTCGTTGAAGTCCGACTGCTCCAGGCGCAGGTCCGCGCCTTCCGAGCCCTTCGGGTTCAGCGGGCCGAAGTGCGCGTCGCCGGTGTACGGCACGCCCTGCGCGTCCTTCTTCTGCGGGGCGCCGTCCAGGTACTCCATGGAGATGGCGAAGATGTCCGGCTCCTTGCTGCTCGCCATCTTGCCGAACCAGTCCTTGAACCAGGCGGCCTTCTCCGAGCCCGCCTTCCACGGCTGCGGCAGGAGGCGGATCCAGCTGTCCGTCGTCACCTTCGCCGAGGTGAACTTGGGCTCGGCGAAGGTGCGGCTGGGACCGGTGAGGACGGCGGTGCGGGCGTTGTCCGTGAAGGTGGCCAGCACGCTGCCGTCGCCGGAGCGCACGACCGTGCGCGCCGGGTTGGCCAGCCGCTCGAAGCGCTGCTCGCCGGAGGCGGGCTTGGCACCGCCGGCCGCCGTGGTCGCCCCGGCTATGGACTCGACGGGCGGGGCCGTCTCGGGCTGCTTCTCGCGCAGCTCCACGGTCAGGTACGCGCTGGTGCCGAGCAGTCCGAGCACGACCAGCGTGTGGACCACGTTCCTCGATCGCGGGCCCGCGGGCCCGCCCGTGGCGCTCGGGCCCTTCGTCTTACGTTCCTTCTTCCGGGACATGGATACGCTCCGTGGGCTGCGTGTCGGGAGGGGCGGGAGAGTCTGGGGGAGGCGCCGGCGGGGGCGCCCCGGGCCGGTCAGGCCGTGGGCATGAAGCCGAGCAGGATTCCGGCGGTCAGGACGACGTAGTTGGCGAGCGAGACGGTTCCGGTGGCCAGCAGCGTCGCGCCGCGCGGCTGCCGGACCAGCTGGTAGGCGATCAGACCGGGGACGATGAAGCCGAGGGTCTGGTTGGCGTACATCAGCGGGAACTGCTGCTGGAGGATGACGTACAAGGTTGCCTGGAGCACCACGCCGGTCAGCACGACGGCCGCGAACAGCCGCTTGCCGTAGAGGATCACATAGCGCTGGAGCAGCAGCGTGGACAGATAGGTCAGGACGGTGATGCCGACCACCATGGCCGCGCGCTGGAGGTCCTCGACCAGGGTGAGTGCCAGCCAGCCCGGGGTGATCATGCCACCGGGGGAGAGATTGGTCGTGAGGTAGCAGACCAGCGAGAACAGCAGCCCGAGGGCGATCCCGATGGCGGCGATCTCCGGAGTGAGGACGGCGGGGATCAACGGAATTCTCCTGTGCTCTGCGTCTGCGGTTCGTCTGCGGGCAGTTCGGCCAGCCGCTCCAGGAGCAGCTCGCCCTGGCCGTGGATGTTGCCGATGGCGATCAGCGAGGCGCCCGGGCCCAGCCGGCCGAGGATCTCGGAGGTGAGCTCGCCGGGGTCGCGGCGGTCGCCGCCGAGGTCGACGACACGGTCACGCCACTCGGCGGGAATCGCGTCGGCGGCGCTCTTGGTGGGGTGGCCGATGAGGAAGACCGAGTCCGGGGCCAGCCGGGGGATGATCTCGCCCATCTGCCCGTTGCGCTCCACACGGTCGGGGCGGCAGTTGATCAGGACGTGCAGCGGCCGCTCGATGGCGCCGAGGCTGAGCAGCTGCTCGACGTTCATCAGCGTCGACTCGGGGTCGTTGGCCGCGAAGATGTTGGCGAAGCGGAACGGCATGCCCTCGGGGGTGAGGTAGCGCTCCACGGACAGCACACCGGGGTCCGGCGGCGCGTCGTACATGCCCTGCAGGGCGGTGGCGCGCTCCACGCCGAGCAGCTCGGCGACGGCCAGCGCGATGGCGACGTTCTCCTTGAAGGTGAACCAGCTGAAGCCGCGCAGCTCCGCGTCGGTGACCGTCTCCGGGTCCACCGCGATCAGCCGGCAGTTCCGCTTGTCGGCCTCCTCCTGGAGGATGTGCAGCCGGTCGACCTCGGCCGTCACACAGATGCCGTTGTGCGGCATGGAGCGGCTGAGCGAGCGGGCCACGTCGTCCAGGGTCGGGCCCATCTCGGCGAGGTGGTCCTCGCGGACGTTGCACAGCACGCCGATCGTGGAGCGGATCAGCTTGGTCTGGTTGACCTCCTGGAGCGCCGGCATGACGGCCATGCACTCGATCACCAGGGCGTGCGGGCGGTACGCGGCGGCGCGCCGCACGATGCCGATCTGCTCGACGACGTTGGCGATGCCGAACTTGCGGTAGACCGGCTCCTCGGTGGCGTCCGGGTGGATGAAGCGGGCGGCGGTGCCGGTGGTCTTGGCGACCGTGACCAGATCACCGCCGCGCAGCGCGCCCGCGCACAGCCGGGTGATGGAGCTCTTGCCGCGGATGCCGTTGATGAGCACCCGGGTGGGGATGAGGTCCAGGTTGGTGTAGTGGCGGCGCTGTTCGATCACCCCGGCGACCAGCACGATGGCGCAGCAGATCACGAGGACCGTGTAGAGGAAGAGCACGGCGGTCAGTTCCTTCCGGCCGGCTTGGCCGACGCCCCGGTGGCGGGGCGCAGCTGCTGGCGGATGAGTTCCAGGTTCCGTACGACCGCGCCGACCTCGTCGTGGTGCTGGGGGAACAGGACGGTCTTCCGGTCACCGCCGGCCAGCGCCTCGGCCTGGTCGGCGAGGTTGCGCAGGGGGCGGATGACGATGATGTGCAGCCAGCCCAGGCAGGCCACGGCCGCGGTCACGCCGAGCAGTCCGGCGAGCATGGTGTGCCGCTCGGCCGTGTACTCGGGCAGCTCCAGCCAGGCGGCGGGCTGGGCGCTGATGACCTGCCAGTCCAGTCCCTTGACCGCGCCGTTGTCGCTGAAGGGCGCGGCGGCGGCGATGGAGGAGTTCCGCGAGCGGTGCAGGATGGCGGTGCCGTCGGCGTCGCGGCGGGCCGAGACGGCCAGGTCGTTGAGATGACGGCCGGGCAGCTTGGCGAAGGCGCGGTAGCCGTGCGCCCGGTCGGCCGCGATGATCCGGTGCTTCTTGTCGACCAGCCAGACCTGGCCGAGGCCGGGCCGGGTGACCAGGGAGATCAGGAACTGGGTGTCGTACTCGCCGACCACCGTGCGGCCCTTGCCGCCGGGCACCGCGGCGTAGGCCGCGACGGCCGGCTCCTTGCCGGAGGTGTTGAGCTGGACGACGGAGTCGGGGTGCGGCTTCTTCCCGCCCGGGTGCCGGGGGGAGTCACCGGCCCGGGAGAGGACCTTGCCGTCGCCGTCGAGGACGTAGACCGAGCGGTAGCGGCTGTGCTCGCGCAGGGTCGTCTCCAGGACGGCCTTGTCCGCACCGTCCTTGCCGTCGCCCGCGCCGACGATCTGCGCGACCGAGGCCACGTCGGCCCAGCCCTCGTTGAGCGCCTTGCGGACCCGGTCGGCGGCGGTGTCGGTGCGGCGGCGCTGGTCCTCGACGAGCTGCTGGGGCACGGTCACGGTGCTGCCGGCCCGGTTGAGCAGGAACAGCAGCGGCGCCGACCAGGCGAGCAGGACGGCGGCGCACACGATGACGGTGCCGCGCGTGCCGAAGCCGCCGCGGGCCCGGCCGGTGCGGGTGGGGCGGCCGCCGAGGCGCTGCTTGCGCAGGCTCTCCAGGGCGGCGCCGATGCGGGCGGGCTCCCGGCCCCGGAACTGGCGCACCGGGCGGTCCAGCTCGCCCCGGCTGAGCCGGCGGCTCTCCAGGTACAGCTGGAGCAGCGGTCGTTGGACGGTCCGCAGCAGCACCCAGCCCACCACGAGGGCCAGGGCGAGCAGGATGCCCGCCGCCGCGAGCCCGAAGGCCTGGGTGCGCACCGCCGAGATGTCCTCGGTCACCTCGACCGAGGTGATCACCGACAGGCCGAGGGCGCCCGCGGCGCTGGTCTCGCCGGGGGCGCGGCCGGCCGCCGCGTAGCCCACGGCCGTACGCTCCTCGCCGCGCTTGCCGCCGCCCATCAGGTGGCCGCTGGCGCCGGGGTGGCCACCGGGCTCGGGGGTCTTGGCCGAATCCGCGGCCGCGGTCTTCCGGGCCTTCTCGGCCCACGACTTGCGGGCCACCGACGGGCCGTCGCTGGCCAGGACGGTGCCGGCGGAGTCGACGACGAGCAGGGTGCGGTCCTCGCCGGAGGAGATGCCGGGGACGTTCAGGGTGCCGGAGGCGACGAGCAGCCGCGGCCGGTCGCCGCCGCGCAGGGCGGCCACGACGAGCATCCGGGTCTCGCCGGACCGCAGCTTCACCAGCCGCGGCCCCAGACCGAACGCCGCCTTGCCGTCCTTGTCGTCGTCCTTGGCTTCGGGTGCGCCCTTGAGGACGGTGGCGAGCGGGATGTTCTCACCGCGCGCGGCCAGCAGGGTTCCGCCCACGGGGTCGATGACCGCGGTGCCGCGCCACTTGTTGTAGACCTTGCCGAGCTTGTCCAGGACCGTGTCGGCCGGTACCGGCTCGGGGCCGGTGAACAGGGCTGCGGCGCGCTGGAGGTCGGTCGCGCTCTCGTCGAGCGAGGCGCGCAGCGAGAGGGCGCCGTCCTCGGCCACATGCTGCTGGGAGGTCAGGACCGCCGCGTCGAGGCTCGCCCGGTCACGGTCGCCGAGGACCAGTGCCGTCGCCCCCGCCACCGCCAGCAACAGGGCCAGCAGGGCGGCTATCGGCGGACGGGCGCCGCCCAACAGCGGCATGTCCGCACGGCGGCGGGCCTTGCGTCGACGTGAGCCGCGCGAAGCGGACAACGGGATTCCTCTCGTCACGGCACGGGACATGCCGGGACCACGAGATACCTGTCACTGTCCGTCGCACTGCGTATATGTACGGTGAAACGTTCGGATTCTAAGCAAGATTCGAACGCTTTACCAAAACCGTAAGTGTCGACGCAATGCCTGAGCGCGTCAATGGGATCTTGCTCACGCTCCGGCGCACCCGCTCTGGTCAGGGCTTTTCCGTGACGGCGAGGGGCCGCAGCCCGTCCTTCTCGCCGCCCCGGTTCAGCACGATCCCGCGCGTGCGCTCGTATGCCGTCCGGTAGCGCGCCTTCTGGTCGTCCGAGAGGCCCTTGCCGCCGTCCTTCAGCGCCGCCGCCACGTCCACCACCCGGATCTTCGGCTCCAGCTCCACCAGCGTGGGCACGTACCGGGCGTCCGTCACCGACCACTTGCCGTTGTTCCGGGTGAAGGTGAAGCGGCCCATCACGCCCTCCTCGGTGATGCCGAGCGGCTTGGCGTGCCGGGCCACCTGATTGCCCAGGCCGTACGCGACCCAGGTGCGGCGCACCTTCTCGAAGGGCTGCACGACGTGCGCGTGGTGACCGACGACGAGGTCGATGCCCGTCTTCCTGGCTATCAGCTCGGCCTGGCGCAGCTGGCTCTTGCTGGCCTCGTTGTGCTGCTCGCGACCCCAGTGGATGCTGGCGAAGACGACCTCCGCGCCCGCGGCGCGGGCCGCCTTCTCGTCCTTGGCCATCCGCTTCACGTCCACGGTGTTGACCAGCCACGGCTTGTCCTTCGGCACGGTCGTGTCGTTGAAGCCGTAGGAGTAGGACAGCTGCGCGACCTTCACCCCCTTGACGTCCAGGATGAGGGGGGTGGCCGCCTCCTTGGCGTTGCGCGCCGAGCCGGTGTGCTTGAGCCCCGCCTTGTCCAGCGTGTCCAGGGTCCGCTTCACGGCCTCCGGGCCGTGGTCGAGCGTGTGGTTGGACGCCGTCGAGCAGGTGTCGTAGCCGATGTCCTTGAGGGTGGTCGCGATCTGCGGCGGCACGCTGAACTTCCGGTAGCCGAGGAACGGGCCCTTGGGGTCCGCCATGACGGTCTCCATGTGGCAGACCGCGAGATCCGCCTGGCTCACCACCGGCTTGATCCCGGCCATGACGGCACTGAAGTCGGGCCCCTGGCCGCCCTTGTCCTTCGCGTCCTTGTTCGCCTGGTCGGTGATCTCCGGGTGAATGAGAATGTCACCGCCCGCGGCCAGCGTGAAGGAAGCATCACCGGCCGGTGCGGCGTCCTCGCGGGTGTAGAGGTAGCCTGCGGTCGAGGCTCCGACGACGGCCGTGGCGGCCAGGACGAGGGCGATACGGCGAGAGCGCTTCACCGGGGTATTTTTACCAACATGAGGCTCAAGCCGGAAATCACCAGCGCCGTGACGGCATCCGCGCTGCTCGGCGCGGTGGCGCTGATCGGGCTGACCGGCTGCTCGAGCGCATCGAAGAACCCCCGCCCGCACCAGGGCGGCCGGCCCGTCGAATCCGCCGACCCCGGCGGCTCCGTCGACCTCAGGCAGTGGATCACGGGCTTCACCGACCGCATCACCCAGAGCGGCGGCTACCGCGTCCCCACCGCGAACGAGCGCCACGCGATAGCCGACGGCGTCCGCCTCGTCCTCGACGGGAAGCAGCCGGAGGCCGAGCGCTCCCTGTCCGCCGTCGGCTACACCCTGCGCACCCTCGTCGACCGCGACGGCGGCATGGAGGTCGCGGAGATCGCCGACGCCACCAAGGACGGCGAGGCCCGGCGCGGCTGGGGCCGGATCTATGTGGACCTGCGCGGCCCGGCCCGCTGGTCGGTGCAGGTCCCGCACCCGACCGCCGACCAGCGCACCGAACAGCTCGGCATCGGCCTGCTGCGCAGTTCCCCCGGCGGCGTGCTCGTCGTCGCCGGCGCGCACCGCAACGCCGGGGCGGACGGCGACGAGCGGGAGGAAGAGGACGCGGCCGACGTCGCCCACCGCTCGGACTCGGTCTTCGCCGCCGTCTCCGACACCCTCGCCGACCGCCGGCTGCCCGCCATCCAGGTGCACGGCTTCGCCGACAGCAGCTCCCCCGGCAACGACGTCGTCGTCTCGCCCGGCAAGGGCGACGCGGGCCTGCCCGCCGCCCGCCGGCTGTCCAACGCGCTGCGCAAGCTGCGCCTGCACACGTGTGAGGTGTGGCAGCGCGACTGCGGCCGGCTGGAGGGCCGCACCAATGTCGAGGGCGACCACGCGGACGCGGTCGACGTCCCCTTCCTGCACGTCGAGCACAGCCGCCGGGTACGCGACGACGACCGGCTCCTCGCCCAGGCGGTCCGGGCCATGACCGAGGTCACCAAGCGCTGGAGCACCGGCCGCCGGTGACAGGGCCTGTCCCGGCGGATCCTTGCGGAACAGCGACGGCGCCGGGGCACCTTTCGGCGGTGGCCGGGGGAGCGTCGCAAGGCGGAGGATCGTCCTCGTGCCGGGCGTATCCGGGTGAAACGACGAAGAGCCGGACGGGCTGACCAGCCCGTCCGGCACTCGAGGACTTCCTCGGCGGATCCGGGGCCCTGGGGGCCCCTTCACCGCCGTTCCGGCGCGTTACGCCGGGACGCTCGCCACACCCTGCGGCAGGAACCGCCGGCCGGCGGCCCGCTCGGAGACGCCCTCACGGTCCAGGTACGGAGTGATGCCGCCCAGGTGGAAGGGCCAGCCCGCGCCGGTGATCAGGCACAGGTCGATGTCCTGCGCCTCGGCGACGACGCCCTCGTCCAGCATCAGACCGATCTCCTGCGCCACCGCGTCCAGCACCCGGTCGCGCACCTGCTCCTCGGTCAGGACGACATCGCCCTGCTTCAGCAGCGCCGCGACCTCGGGGTCCAGCTCCGGCTTGCCGGAGTCGTAGACGTAGAAGCCGCGCTTGCCGGCCTTGACCACGGCGGCCAGGTTCGGCGAGACGGTGAACCGGTCCGGGAAGGCGCGGTTGAGGGTTTCGGAGACGTGCAGACCGATGGCCGGGCCGACCAGCTCCAGGAGCACCAGCGGCGACATCGGCAGACCGAGCGGCTCGACGGCCTTCTCGGCGGTGGCCACCGGGGTGCCCTCGTCGATGACGTTCTGGATCTCGCCCATGAAGCGGGTGAGGATGCGGTTGACGACGAACGCCGGGGCGTCCTTCACCAGCACCGCGGTCTTCTTCAGCTTCTTGGCCACGCCGAAGGCGGTGGCCAGCGACGCGTCGTCGGTCTGCTCGCCGCGGACGATCTCCAGCAGCGGGAGGATCGCGACCGGGTTGAAGAAGTGGAAGCCCACGACCCGCTCGGGGTTCTTGAGCTTCGACGCCATCTCGGAGACCGACAGCGAGGAGGTGTTGGTGGCCAGGATCGCGTGGGCCGGAACGACCGCCTCGACCTCGGCGAACACCTGCTGCTTGACGCCCATCTCCTCGAAGACGGCCTCGATGACGAAGTCCGCGTCGCCGAAGGCGGCGGCCTTGTCGAGCGAGCCGGAGACCAGGCCCTTGAGACGGTTGGCCTTGTCCTGGTTGACGCGGCCCTTGAGCAGCAGCTTGTCGATCTCGCCGTGGACATAGCCCACGCCCTTGTCGACACGCTCCTGGTCGATGTCGGTCAGTACGACCGGCACCTCGAGGCGGCGCGCGAAGAGCAGCGCGAGCTGAGAGGCCATCAGACCGGCGCCGACGACGCCCACCTTGGTGACCGGGCGGGCCAGCGACTTGTCCGGGGCACCCGCCGGGCGCTTGGCGCGCTTCTGCACCAGGTTGAAGGCGTAGATGCCGCCGCGCAGCTCGCCACCCATGATCAGGTCGGCCAGCGCCTGGTCCTCGGCGTCGAAGCCGGCGCGCAGGTCGCCGTTCTTCGCCGCGGCGATGATCTCCAGCGCGCGGTACGCGGCCGGGGCCGCGCCGTGCACCTTGGAGTCGGCGATGGCCTTGCCACGGGCGACGGCCTGGTCCCAGCCCTCACCGCGGTCGATCTCGGCCCGGACGACCTCGGTGTCACCCTTGAGGACCGAAGCGGTCCACAGCAGCGACTGCTCGAGGAAGTCCGCACCCTCGAACAGGGCGTCCGCGATGCCGAGGTCGAAGACCTGCTTGCCGCGCAGCTGCTTGTTCTGGTTGAGCGAGTTCTCGATGATCACCGAGACCGCGCGGTCCGCGCCGATGAGGTTCGGCAGCAGGGCGCAGCCGCCCCAGCCGGGGACCAGACCGAGGAAGACCTCGGGCAGCGAGAAGGCGGGGATCGCCTTGGAGACCGTGCGGTACGTGCAGTGCAGACCGACCTCGACGCCGCCGCCCATCGCGGCACCGTTGTAGTACGCGAAGGTCGGCACGGCCAGCTGCGACAGCCGCTTGAAGACGTCGTGGCCGCCCTTGCCGATGGCCAGCGCGTCCTCGTGGCGCTTCAGCAGCTCGACGCCCTTGAGGTCGGCGCCGACCGCGAAGATGAACGGCTTGCCGGTCAGACCGGCACCGACGATCTCGCCGGCCGCGGCCTCGGCCTCGAGCTGGTCGATCGCAGCGTTCAGGTTCGCGAGCGACTGCGGACCGAAGGTGGTCGGCTTGGTGTGGTCCAGGCCGTTGTCCAGCGTGACGAGCGCGAAGCGCCCGGCGCCGAAGGGCAGGTCGAGGTGGCGCACGTGCGCCTGGGTCACGACCTCGCCCGGGAACAGCTTGGCCGCGCCCTTCAGGAGTTCAGTGGTGCTCACTTGTTGCCTCCGTCGAAGTGCGGGTTCTCCCAGATGACCGTTCCGCCCATGCCGAAGCCGACACACATGGTCGTGAGGCCGTAGCGGACGTGCGGCTGCTCCTCGAACTGCCGCGCCAGCTGCGTCATCAGGCGCACGCCCGACGAGGCCAGCGGGTGGCCGAAGGCGATCGCGCCGCCGTACTGGTTGACGCGCGGGTCGTCGTCCGCGATGCCGTAGTGGTCCAGGAGCGAGAGCACCTGCACCGCGAAGGCCTCGTTGACCTCGAAGAGACCGATGTCGTCGATCGTCAGGCCCGCCTTGGCGAGGGCCTTCTGGGTCGCCGGGACCGGGCCGATGCCCATGACCTCGGGCTCGACGCCCGCGAAGGCGTAGCTCACCAGGCGCATCTTGACCGGCAGGCCCAGCTCGCGCGCCACGTCCTCGGCGGCGATCAGCGAGGCGGTGGCACCGTCGTTGAGACCGGCGGCGTTGCCCGCGGTGACCCGGCCGTGCGGGCGGAAGGGGGTCTTGAGACCCGCCAGGTTCGCCAGCGTGGTGCCCGGGCGCATCGGCTCGTCGACCGTGGCCAGGCCCCAACCGGTCTCGCCGGCCTCGGCGTTGGTGCGGCGGATGGAGATCGGCACCAGATCGGCCTGGATCTTGCCGTCGGCGTACGCCTTCGCGGCCTTCTCCTGGCTGCGGACCGCGTACTCGTCGGCGCGCTGCTTGGTGATGTGCGGCAGACGGTCGTGCAGGTTCTCGGCGGTCATGCCCATGAAGAGGGCGGACTCGTCGACCAGCTTCTCCGACACGAAGCGCGGGTTCGGGTCCACGCCCTCGCCCATGGGGTGACGGCCCATGTGCTCGACACCGCCCGCGACGGCGATGTCGTACGCACCGAAGGAGAGCCCACCGGCGACGGCGGTCACGGCGGTCATCGCACCGGCGCACATGCGGTCGATGGAGTAGCCGGGCACGGACTGCGGGAGGCCCGCGAGGATGCCGGCGGTGCGGCCGAGGGTCAGGCCCTGGTCGCCGATCTGCGTCGTCGCGGCGAGGGCGACCTCGTCGATACGGGCCGGGTCCAGGCCGGGGTTGCGGCGCAGCAGCTCCCGGATGCACTTGACGACCATGTCGTCGGCGCGGGTCTCGTGGTAGATGCCCTTCGGGCCCGCCTTGCCGAACGGGGTGCGGACGCCGTCGACGAAAACGACGTCCCTAGCGGTACGAGGCACGTTGGCTCTCCTCCAGATGCGGGATCGCTGCGCGCGGGCACGCCGGTACGGCTCCGCCGCGGTGCGGGCTGACACCGTCATGCTACTTGCGGGTAACCATGCTGCCCAGTCCCCCGGGCGGGAGCGTCGAAGGTCACATTCCGTGGGCGTCGACCCGCGGCGGACGAAGGGGGCGGGAGCCCGTGCGAAAGGGCCCCCGCTCTGCCGTTTCGGCAGGGCAGGGGCCCTTCGGGCGGCGGACTAGGCCACCGGTGAGGTCAGCGCCGTCACCAGGACGGGGGTCACCTGTTCGATCTGCCAGGGGCGGGCGCCGTGGGCGGTGAGGATCTCGGCCACGGCCTCCGGCGTCGCCTCCTTCGGGGGCTCCCAGCACAGCCGGCGGACCGTGTCCGGAGTGATCAGGTTCTCCTGCGGCATCGTCAGCCGCTCGGCCAGGGCCGAGACCGCCGCGCGAGCCGTCGACAGCCGCGCCGCGGCGACCGGGTCCTTGTCCGCCCACGCGCGCGGCGGCGGCGGGCCCGTCAGGGGCTGGCCGGGCTGCGGCAGTTCCGCGTCCGGGATCGCCTTCGCGCGGTCGACGGCGGCCTGCCACTGCTCGAGCTGTTTGCGGCTCATCCGGTGGCCGAAGCCGGTCAGGGCCGCGAGCGCGTGGGCGTTCGCCGGCACGTTGAGGGCGGCCTCGATGATCGCGCCGTCACTGAGCACCTTGCCCGGCGAGACGTCGCGGCGCTGGGCCACCTGGTCGCGCACGGTCCACAGCTCGCGGACCACGGCCATCTGCCGGCGCCTGCGCACCTTGTGCATGCCGGACGTGCGGCGCCAGGGGTCCTTGCGGGGCGGGGCGGGCGGGGCCGCGGCGATGGCCGCGAACTCCTGGCGGGCCCACTCCAGCTTGCCCTGCCGGTCCAGCTCCTCCTCCAGCGCGTCGCGCAGGTCCACCAGCAGCTCGACGTCGAGCGCCGCGTAGCGCAGCCACGGGTCGGGCAGCGGGCGGGTGGACCAGTCCACGGCGGAGTGGCCCTTCTCCAGGGCGTAGCCGAGGACGTTCTCGACCATCGCGCCGAGTCCGACGCGTGCGAACCCCGCGAGCCGTCCCGCGAGCTCCGTGTCGAAGAGCCGCGACGGCGTCATCCCTATCTCGCGCAGACAGGGCAGGTCCTGGGTGGCGGCGTGCAGCACCCACTCGGCGTCGGCGACGGCCTCGCCGAGGGAGGAGAGGTCGGGGCAGCCGACCGGGTCGATCAGTGCGGAGCCGGCACCCTCACGGCGCAGCTGCACGAGGTAGGCGCGCTGGCCGTAGCGGTAGCCGGAGGCGCGCTCGGCGTCGACGGCGACGGGTCCCGTGCCTGCTGCGAACGCCGCGACGACCTCGGCCAGGGCATCGTTGTCAGCGACGACCGGCGGGATGCCTTCGCGTGGTTCCAGCAAGGGGATCGGCGCCGAATCGACGTCGTCCGGGGGAGCGCCCCCGGTGGTTCGCAGTGTCGTGTCTTCTGCGGTCTCTTGGGCGTCGGTCACCGGTCAAGGGTATCTGTGTATGGCAAGCGCCCGTCGACGGAACGTTCCGTCGACGGGCGTGATGCGTTTTCGCGGGGTCAGTGGATGATGCCGGTGCGCAGCGCCACGGCCACCATTCCGGCCCGGTCGCCGGTGCCGAGCTTGCGCGCGATGCGGGCGAGGTGGCTCTTGACGGTGAGGGCGGACAGGCCCATCGAGACGCCGATCGCCTTGTTGGACTGGCCTTCCGCCACCAGGCGCAGGACCTCGACCTCACGGCCGGACAGCTCGCGGTAGCCGCCGGGGTGGCCGGGCGCGCCGGGCGGGCGGCGGTGCATCCGGGCCGCGGCGGCGGAGCCGATGGGGGCGGCGCCGGGACGGCCGGGGAGGCCGAGATTGGTGCGGGTGCCGGTGACGACGTAGCCCTTGACGCCGCCCGCGAGGGCGTTGCGCACGGCGCCGATGTCGTCCGCGGCGGACAGGGCGAGGCCGTTGGGCCAACCCGCCGCGCGGGTCTCTGAGAGCAGGGTGAGGCCGGACCCGTCGGGGAGGTGGACGTCGGCCACGCAGATGTCGCGCGGGCTGCCGACGCGGGGGCGGGCTTCGGCGATGGACGAGGCCTCGATCACATCCCGCACGCCCAGGGCCCACAGATGACGGGTGACGGTGGAACGGACGCGGGGGTCGGCGACGACGACCATGGCCGTCGGCTTGGTCGGTCGATAGGCGAGGCTCGCAGGTTGCTCGAGGAGAACGGACACCAGGCCTCCAGGGGGAGTGGCGGTGACGGTGCCGACTTGGGGCTAAGCCGGGGCGATCCGTATGGGAAGGGTCACAAGCCTCTTCGGCACCCAACCGTCCCGCCTTTAGGGAATGATCACGAATTGATGAGTAACAATTCGGGCAATTCGGACGGCTGACCGATCAACGGCTCTGCGGACCGCGCCGCTGCGGAAGCGTCACGACCCCGGCGTCCGGCGGCCCGCCCGGCGGCAGTCCCGCGATCTGGCAGAGCAGATCGCACCAGGCCGCGAGGTGTGCCGCGGTGTCCGGCGCCTGCGGCACGCCCCCCGGCCCGCTGGTGTCCGTCGGCGACCACGACGCCCGGATCTCGATCCGCGTCGACGGCTCCCGCTCCGCGAGCCCGCCGAAGTAGTGCGACCCGGCCCGGGTCACCGTGCCGCTCGGCGCGCCGTACGGCACCCGGCGGGCCTCCAGCGCGCCCGTCAGCCAGGACCAGCAGACCTCCGGCAGCAGCGGGTCCGCGGCCATCTCCGGCTCCAGATCGGCGTGCACGAGCGTCACCATGCGGAACGTACCGCCCCAGGCGTCGTGCCCCGCCGGATCGTGCAGCAGGATCAGCCGCCCGTCCGCCAGCTCCTCGTCGTCCACGACGACCGCGGCCTCCAGCGCGTACGAGAAGGGGGCCAGCCGCTGGGGCGGCGGGGTGGCGTCGAGTTCGATCTCCGGCCGCAGGCGCACTCCTTGCAGCCCGGCGACCGCCTGCCGGAAGACGGACGGGGAGCCCTCCCCGTCCGCGTCGTCCGGACCGTCCGAGAGGTGTCCCTGCGCCGCAGCCATGCCCGGAAGACTAGGCGGAAGAGGCCGCTCTTCCGGGTAGGACACCCACACGGGCGGGTCACTCGTTCGGCCCGTGCGAAGATTTGGGGCATGAGTGAGCGCAGCCAGCTTCAGACCGGCCGCACCGCGGCGCACGACTCGGCGTTCCTGCGGGCGTGCCGACGCGAACCCGTACCGCATACCCCGGTCTGGTTCATGCGGCAGGCGGGACGCTCCCTTCCCGAGTACCGCAAGGTCCGCGAGGGCACCGCCATGCTGGAGTCCTGCATGCGCCCCGACCTCGTCACCGAGATCACCCTCCAGCCCGTGCGCCGCCACAACGTCGACGCCGCGATCTTCTTCAGCGACATCGTCGTCCCGCTCAAGGCCATCGGCATCGACCTCGACATCAAGCCCGGCGTCGGCCCGGTCGTGGCACAGCCGATCCGCAGCCGCGCCGACCTCGAGCGGCTGCGCCCGCTCGACGCGGACGACGTGCCGTACGTGACCGAGGCCATCGGCATGCTCACCGCCGAGCTGGGCACCACCCCGCTCATCGGCTTCGCCGGGGCCCCCTTCACGCTGGCCAGCTACCTCGTCGAGGGCGGCCCGTCGCGCAACCACGAGCACACCAAGGCGCTCATGTACGGCGACCCCGAGCTGTGGGCCGACCTCCTCGACCGCCTGGCGGACATCACCGCCGCCTTCCTGAAGGTGCAGATCGAGGCGGGCGCCTCGGCCGTGCAGCTCTTCGACTCCTGGGTCGGCGCCCTGGCCCCGGCCGACTACCGCCGCTCCGTCATGCCCGCCTCGGCCAAGGTCTTCGACGCCGTCGCCGACTACGGCGTGCCGCGCATCCACTTCGGCGTCGGCACCGGCGAGCTCCTCGGCCTCATGGGCGAGGCCGGCGCGGACGTCGTCGGCGTCGACTGGCGCATCCCCATGGACGAGGCCGCGCGCCGTGTCGGCCCCGGCAAGGCGCTCCAGGGCAACCTCGACCCGGCCGTCCTCTTCGCCGGCCACGAGGCCGTCGAGACCAAGGCCCGCGAGGTCCTGGACGCGGCGGCGAAGCTGGAGGGCCACGTCTTCAACCTCGGCCACGGCGTGCTGCCCACCACCGACCCGGACGCGCTGACCCGCCTGGTCGCGTACGTCCACGAGCAGACGGCCCGCTAGGGCCTGGCCGGCCGGTCCGGCCGACGGCCGACCCGGGCTGGTTGTGGCTGAGCTCAGCCACAACCAGCCCGGGTCGGCGTTCGAGGACGAAACGGCGGGTGAGCCGCCGTCCAAGAGCGGCCGGACACGGACTAGGCGCCGGCCTTCCGCACCGCCTCCGCGGCCTTGCGTGCCGCGACGAGCACCGGGTCCCACACCGGGGAGAACGGCGGGGCGTAGCCCAGGTCCAGCGCCGTCATCTGCTCCACCGTCATACGGGCCGTCAGCGCCACCGCCGCGACGTCCACCCGTTTCGCCGCGCCCTCCCGGCCGACGATCTGCACGCCGAGCAGCCTGCCCGTGCGGTGCTCGGCGAGCATCTTCACCGTCATCGGGCGCGCGCCCGGGTAGTACCCGGCGCGGCTCGTCGACTCCACGGTGACGGTCACGAACCGCAGCCCGGCCGCCGTGGCCTGGGCCTCCAGCAGGCCCGTACGGGCGATCTCCAGGTCGCACACCTTGCTCACGGCCGTGCCGACCACGCCCGGGAACGTGGCGTAGCCGCCGCCGATGTTCGCCCCGATCACCTGACCGTGCTTGTTGGCGTGCGTGCCCAGCGCGATGTGCCGGGAGCGGCCGGCCACCAGGTCCCAGACCTCCACGCAGTCACCTCCCGCCCAGATGTTCTCCTGGCCGCGCACCCGCATCGCCTGATCCGTCAGCAGACCGCCCGACTCGCCCAGCGGCAGCCCCGCCGCCTCGGCCAGCGACGTCTCGGGGCGCACCCCCAGCCCCAGCACCACGACCTCGGCCGGGAACCGCCGCTCCCCGGCTGCCACCGCCGTGACCGTGCCTTCCGGGTCGTCGGGGCCCGTCGGGCCGGTGACGATCGAGGTGACCTCGGTCCCCGTCACCACCTCGATGCCCATGCCGGACATCGCCTCCCGGACCAGGGCGCCCATGTCCGGATCCAGGGTGGCCATCGGTTGCTCGGCACGCTCGACGACCGTCACCTCGAAGCCGCGCAGGCTCAGCGCCTCCGCCATCTCCACCCCGATGTACCCGGCGCCGATCACGACCGCGCGGCGCGGGCCCGCCGGGTCGAGCTTCGCCAGCCCGTCGACCAGCGCCCGGCCGTCGTCCAGGGTCTGCACCCCGTACACCCCGCGCGCGTCGATGCCCTCGATCGGCGGGCGGACCGGCCGGGCGCCCGTGGCCAGCACCAGCCGGTCGAAACCGTGCCAGCGCTCCGTGCCGGACTCCAGATCGCGCGCCCGCACCCGCTGCCCGGCCACGTCCAGCTCCGTCACCTCCGTACGCGTCCGCAGATCGATGCCGCGCCGGCGGTGCTCCTCGGGGGCGCGGGCGATGAGCGCGTCCGGCCCGTCGACCACGCCGCCCGCCCAGTACGGGATGCCGCACGCCGAGTACGAGGTGAAGTGACCCCGCTCGAACGCCGTGATCTCCAGTTCGTCCGGGCCCTTGAGCCTGCGCGCCTGCGAGGCCGCGGACATGCCCGCCGCGTCCCCTCCGACGATCACCAGTCGCGTCGCAGCCATCGCGTTCCGTCCTCTCGCCGTCCGTCCGGTCCGTCACGCCCCAAGCTACGGGGGACCGGGCCGTCCGCCCCGGCCGGGGAAGGCGAGGAAGACCGTTTCGGCGCCGCCCCGGAGCCGGATGTCGAAGCGGTACGTGCGGTGGCCGCCCGCCTCCGGCGTGGCCAGCAAGGTGGCGCGCCGGGCGGGCGGCAGGGCGTCGATCAGGGGGTCGTGCTCGGGGAAGGCCAGGTAGACCCGGGTGAACAGATGACGCGTCAGGCCCGGCGCGAGGAGACACAGCGCGAGATGGGGCGCCCCGCCGGGCGGCAGGGTGCGCAGCGCGTAGTGGCCGTCGTCGCGGGTGACGACACGCGCGAAACCCGTGAAGACGGCACCGTCGCGCCGCAGACTGCCGGGTGCGCCCACGAGCGAACCGTCCGGGGCGGCCTGCCAGAACTCCAGCAGCGCCTCGGGCACGGGCGCCCCGTCGCCGTCGCGGACGTATCCGTGCACGGTGATCGTGTCCGGGTGTCCGACGGGGGCCGCCTCGCCGCCGCCGGGTAAGGGCAGGGCGGTGCCGTGGAAGGGGCCGATGGTCTGCGCGGGGGTGGCGGGCAGGGACATTCAGCGGCCCTCCTCGGCCCAGGTGGCGTCCGGACCGTCCAGGACGATGTCCCACCGGTAGCCCAGGGACCGCCCGGGTTCGTTCAGCCCCGGGTCGTAGGCGGCGACCAGGCGCCGGCGGGTGGTCGTGTCGCGGACGGAGGTCCAGATCGAGTCGTAGGGCAGCAGCGGGTCCCCGGGGAAGTACATCTGGGTCACCAGGCGCTGGGTGAACGCGGTACCGAAGAGGGAGAAATGCAGATGGGAGGGGCGCCAGGCGTTGTGACGGGTGACATCGGGGTAGGCGCCGGGCCGGATGGTGGTGAAGCGGTAGCGGCCGTCGTCGTCGGTGAGGCACCGGCCCGCACCCGTGAAGTTCGCATCCAGCGGCGCGGCGTGCCGGTCCAGCCGGTGGACATAGCGGCCGGCGGCGTTGGCCTGCCACAGCTCCACCAACTGCCCGCGTACCGGGTGCCCCCGGCCGTCCAGGACCCGCCCGCCCACGGTGATCCGCTCACCCAGCGGCTCCCCGCGGTGGCCGACCGTCAGATCGGCGTCGAGCGGACTCACATCGGCCGTGCCGAAGACGGGCGCGCGCAGTTCGACGGCGTCGGGATCGAGGACGAGCGGGACGGGCCGCTGCAGGGGATGGCGCTCGGGACGGCCGAGGTACGGCGGGACGGTGCCCGCCGCCCCCTCGTCGGCCGTGACCTCGGCGAAGTCCGCGACATCACGGCCGGTGTCCTGCGCTAACGGTTCGGTGGCTGCCATGGCCAGGACCTACCCCGGCGCGCGGGCCGTGATCCACGCGCGCCCGTCTCCCGGAGGTTCCCGGCCAGTTCGGCGGCGCCGCGCCTCCGGTCAGCGTTCGAGGACCAGCGCCTGTCCCTGCCCGACCCCGATGCACAGCGCCGCCAGCCCCGTACCGGAGCCCGCCGCCGCGAGCTGGTGGGCGACCGACCCGGCCAGCCGGGCGCCGGAGCAGCCCAGCGGGTGGCCGATCGCGATCGCCCCGCCCCGGGCGTTGACGACGCCGGGGTCGAGATCCGGCCACTCCGCGAAACAGCCCAACGCCTGGGCGGCGAAGGCCTCATTGAGCTCGAAGTGGGTCACGTCGCCGAAGCCGCGGCCCGCCCTGGCCAGCGCCCGCCGTACCGCCTCGACCGGGCCGAGGCCGAACAGATCCGGCTCGATGCCGGTGACGGCCGAGGCACGCACCCGGGCCAGCGGCTCGCGGCCGGTCAGCCGCAGCCCCTCCTCGTCCACGAGCAGCAGCGCGGCGGCACCGTCGTTCAGCGGCGAGGAATTGCCCGCGGTGACCGTCCCGCCCTCCGTACGGAAGACCGGCTTCAGCCGCGCCAGCGCCTCGGGGGAGGTGGCATCGCGGATGGTCTCGTCCCGCGGCAGTTCGACGCCGGGCAGCGGCACGACCTCGGCGTCGTACGCGCCCTCCTTCCACGCCCGCGCCGCCTTCTCGTGGCTGGCGAACGCGAACGCGTCCTGCTGCTCCCGGGTGATGCCGTGCCGGTCCGCGATCAGTTCGGCGCCCTCGCCGAGCGAGGTCGTCCACCGCGGCTCCATGGCCGGATTGGTCATCCGCCAGCCGAGGGTCGTCGAGTACATCCGCTGGTCGCCGACCGGGAAGGCCCGCTCGGGCTTGGGCATGACCCAGGGGGCGCGGCTCATCGACTCGACGCCGCCCGCGACGACCACGGAGGCGTCGCCGAGGGCGATGGCGCGGTACGCCTGCACGACCGCCTCCAGACCGGAGGCGCACAGCCGGTTGACGGTCGCGCCGGGCACGGTCACCGGCAGCCCCGCGAGCAGCACGGCCATCCGCGCGACGTTGCGGTTCTCCTCCCCGGCGCCGTTGGCGTTGCCGAGGACGACGTCGTCGATCCTGGCCGGATCGAGGTCGGGAGTCCGCTGGACCAGGGCCCGTACGACGTGCGCGGCGAGGTCGTCGGGGCGGACGGCGGCCAGGGCGCCGCCGTACTTGCCGACGGGGGTGCGGACGGCGTCGACGATGTAGACGTCGCGGATGCGGTCGTTCATGGCTTCTCCATCAGCGGTCGGGCGGTCGGCGGTCGACGTCGTGTCCACGCGCGCCACCGCACGTGTTCGCCCGGTGAACGCCCGTTCATGATCGGCCGGTGACGAGTCTCGGTGGGCCGCCGGGCCCTGTCAATGGAGGTGCGCGCGGGCCCCGGGGGTCCCCGGGGAGGCGCGGCGGGGTCTGAGAGAGTGGGCCCCATGAGCGCAGTGGACACGCGTACGAGGCATGTGGTCGTCATCGGTGGCGGGATCTCGGGGCTGGCGGCGGCCCACCGGCTGTCGCGGGGCGGCGCGAGGGTCACGGTCCTGGAGGCGTCGGGCCGGCTCGGCGGCAAGCTCCTGGCGGGCGAGATCGCGGGCGTGCCGGTGGACCTCGGGGCCGAGTCGATGCTGGCGCGGCGGCCGGAGGCCGTCGACCTGGCCCGCGCGGTCGGCCTCGCCGACCGGCTCCAGCCGCCGGCCGCCACGACGGCGGCGCTGTGGACGCGCGGCGGTCTGCGGCCCATGCCCAAGGGGCATCTGATGGGCGTGCCCGGCGTGCTCGCCCCGCTGGCCGCCTCCGGGGTGCTCTCCGACGAGGGCCTCGCCCGGATCGCCCGGGACGAGGAGCTGCCGCACACGGAGACCGGTGAGGACGTCGCCGTCGGTGCCTATGTGGCGGAGCGGATGGGCCGCGAGGTCGTGGACCGGCTGGTCGAGCCGCTCCTGGGCGGCGTCTACGCGGGCGACGCCTACCGGATCTCGATGCGGGCGGCCGTCCCGAAGCTCTTCGAGGCGGCGCGCACCCATCGTTCGCTGGCCGAAGGCGTACGGGCCGTCCAGGCGCAGGCCGCCCGGGAGCAGGGCGACGCGGCCGGACACGGCGGAGCGGGCCGGGAGGTCGGCGACGGTGGTCCCGCGCGGACCGGGGCCGGCGCGGACCGGCCGGTCTTCATGGGCATCGCCGGTGGCATCGGGCGGCTGCCCCTCGCCGTCGCGGACGCCGTGCGCGCGGCGGGCGGGGAGATCCGTCTCGACACGCCGGTGGTGGCGGTGACGCGCGGGGCCGACGGCTGGCGGATCGAGCTGGAGGCGGGGACGCTCACGGCGGACGCCGTCGTCCTCGCCACCCCCACGCACGACGCGGCCCGCCTGCTCGGGCCCGTGTGCCGGCCGGCCGCCGCCGAGCTGGCCGCCGTCGAGTACGCCTCCATGGCCCTGGTCACCCTGGCCTTCCGCCGCCCGGCCGTGGAAGGGATCGCGCACGGCAGTGGCTTCCTCGTGCCGCCCGTCGACGGCCGCAAGATCAAGGCGTCCACCTTCTCCAGCAACAAATGGCAGTGGAACGCGGACGCCGACCCGGATCTCTTCGTCCTGCGTACCTCGATCGGGCGGTTCGGCGACGAGGAGGATCTGGAGCGCGAGGATTCCGAGCTGGTATCGATGTCGCTCAAGGACCTCGGGGACGCGGTGGGCCTCGCGGCGACTCCGGTCGACAGCCGTGTCACCCGCTGGCACGGCGGGCTGCCGCAGTACCCGGTGGGACATCTGGACCGGGTCGCCCGTATCCGCGAGCACGTCGCGGGCCTGCCCGGCCTGCGGGTCTGCGGTGCCGCCTACGACGGTGTGGGCATCCCGGCCTGCGTCTCCAGCGGTCACCGGGCCGCCGACGAGGTCCTGCGGACCCTGGCGGCGGGCGCCGAAGGCCGCAGGGGAGAATAGGGACATGACTGACGCCCCTCAGAAGACCCCGAACGCCGGCAAGAAGGCCAAGGACCTCAACGAGGTCATCCGCTACACCCTCTGGTCGGTGTTCAAGCTGCGTGACGTCCTGCCCCAGGACCGGGCGGGCTACGCCGACGAGGTGGAGGAGCTGTTCGCGCAGCTCGCCGAGAAGGACGTCACCGTGCGCGGTACGTACGACCTGTCGGGTCTGCGGGCCGATGCCGATGTGATGATCTGGTGGCACTCGGAGACCTCGGACGCCCTCCAGGACGCGTACAACCTCTTCCGCCGCACGAAGCTCGGCCGCGCGCTGGAGCCGGTGTGGTCGAACATGGCGCTGCACCGCCCCGCCGAGTTCAACAAGTCGCACATCCCGGCGTTCCTCGCGGACGAGACGCCGCGCGACTACGTCAGCGTCTACCCCTTCGTGCGCAGCTACGACTGGTACCTGCTGCCCGACGAGGACCGCCGCCGCATGCTCGCGGACCACGGCAAGATGGCGCGCGGCTACCCGGACGTGCGCGCCAACACCGTCGCCTCCTTCTCGCTCGGCGACTACGAGTGGATCCTCGCCTTCGAGGCCGACGAGCTGTACCGCATCGTCGACCTCATGCGTCACCTGCGTGCGTCGGAGGCCCGTATGCACGTCCGTGAAGAGGTGCCCTTCTACACGGGGCGCCGCAAGGCCGTCTCGGAGCTGGTCGCGGGTCTGGCGTAGCCCGGCTGCGGGCCGTCAGGTCCGTGTCGTGCCGCTCGTCGGTCGGGGCTCCGGGCGTGCCGCGCAGTACGCGCGGCGCCCGGGTACCGCGCCGGTGAGCAGATAGCGCTCGGTGTGGCGGTTCACGCACGTGTTCGGGCCGCCCGCGATGCCGTGGGTGCCCGCGCCGCGCTCGGTGACCAGCGCCGAGCCCGGCAGCCTGCGCTGGAGTTCCAGCGCCCCCCGGTACGGCGTGGCCGCGTCCCGCTCCGCGGCCAGCAGCAGCGTGGGCGGCAGCGCGCCCTTCGCCACCCGGATCGGCAGCGGCTTCTGCTGGTGCACCCGCCAGAACGCGCACGGCAGGTTCAGCCAGGCGTTGTCCCAGGTCTCGAAGGGAGCGCGGCGGGCGAGCCGGGTGTTGTCCCGGTCCCAGACCGCCCAGGAACGCGGCCAGGGCGCGTCGTTGCACTCGACGGAGGTGTAGACGGCGTTGCTGTTCTCCTCCGCCCGCGCTGCCTCGGGGTCGGGCGCGGCGAGCACGCGCAGCGGCTCGTCGTCGCCGCGCAGATACGCGGACAGGGCATTGGCCCCCCGCGCCCAGAAACTGTCGGCGTAGCCCATCTTGAGGAACGCCGACTGCAACTGCCCCGGCCCGACCGTCCCGCCCGCGGGGCGCCGGGCGAGCCGGGCCCGCGCGGTGTCGTACGAGGCCAGCACCTGCCGGGAGGTGCGGCCCAGGTGGTAGACGTCGTCGTGCCGGGCGGCCCAGCGCCGCCAGTCCGCCCAGCGGGTCTCGAAGGCGGCGGACTGGTCGAGGTTGTTGCGGTACCAGATCTGGCTGGTGCGGGGGTCGACCACGCTGTCGAAGACCATGCGGCGCACGTGCCCCGGGAAGAGCGTGGCGTACAGCGCGCCGAAGTACGTGCCGTACGACGCCCCCATGTAGGAGAGCCGCTTCTCGCCGAGCGCGGCGCGCAGCACGTCGAGGTCACGGGCGTTGTTGAGGCTCGTGAAGTGCTGGAGGTCGCTGCCCGCCTTCCGGGCGCACGAGCGTGCGTACGCCCGTGCCTGCGCGACGCGCTTCCTCTTGTAGGCGGCGGAGGGGTGCTTGGGTGCCAGGGTGGGGGCCTTGGCGAACCGCTTCGGGTCCATGCAGGACAGCGGCGCCGAGCGGGCGACACCGCGCGGCGCGTAGCCGACGAAGTCGTAGGCCCGGGCGGTCGCGTGCCACTGCGCGAGACCGGCGAGCAGCGGGAACCACATGCCGGAGCTGCCCGGCCCGCCGGGGTTGTAGACCAGGGAGCCCTGACGCTGGGCGGGGGTGCCGGTGGCGGTCGAGCGGCTGACCGTGAGGCGGATGTGCTTGCCGTTGGGACGGGCGTAGTCCAGCGGTACCGAGACCGTGCCGCACCGGATCGACTCCGAGAGCTGTTCGACGGCCGGGCAGGCGCCGAACGCGATGCCCTTGGCGGCGGCCCGCTCGGCCGCGAGGGCCACGCCGCGCGCCTCGGCCCGGCCCTCCGGCGGGAGGGTGTGGCCGACGCCGTCGGCTGGGGTGGTGAGCCCGGTGAGAACCAGGGACCCGAGGATTCCGTACAGGGCTGCTGCTCTCACTGGTCATCCCTTCACGTCAATGCGACAAAAGGGATAATTGGTTCGGCAGTTGATGTTGTAAAGCACCACGGAGCAGTGTCGGTCGCAATGCGCCCGAAGAGGGGTGCCCCGCGGACGCCGTATGGCCGGGACGCGAGGCGACGCATCCACCCGGTCGATTCGGCTACGGACATGACAGACCGGACGGATCCTTGGCGGATTCCCGGGATGAGGTGTAGAGGGTGCGGTGCGGTGTGAGGATGACGGTGGTGTCCGTGTGGCCGTTCCATACGTGGTCGGAGCCGTTGTAACGGGTGGTGATGCAGGACCATTCGAGGTTGCCGGCGATCATCCACCGCAGGGCTTTCACGTAGCCGGCGACGGCGGGATCCCGGTTGGCGGTGGAGCGCAGGAGGCACTCGCTCAGGGCGCAGAACTCGTCCTCGGCTCGCCTGATGGTCTGTGTGATGCGGTCGACCGCGGCTTGAAGGTTGCCTCCGTTGCCGGCGAGGGCGAGGGTGATCTCGTTCATGGTGTCGCCGCTGTAGAGCTCCTTGCGATAGGAGAAGATGTCGTTGACCCCGATCCAGTGGCGTGCCACGAGGGTGTTCAGACGGCCCAGTTCGGGGTGGTGGGTGAGTGTGCGGGTGAGGTCGGTCCCCAGGCCGTATTCCAGGAGCGGGAAGCAGCATTCGCCGATGCTTTTGCCGCGGGACGCTTCGTAAGCGGTGAGGTCGATGGCTGTCCGGGTGTCCTGCCAGAGCCGTTCGGTGCGGCAGGCGTCGAAGAACCCGCTCATCTCGTGGGAGAAGCGGTCCCACAAGGCGGGCGGCATGCCGTGCCGGAGCTGCTGGCTCAGGATGGCCAGGACGCGAGGGTAGGGCGCCTGGCCCGGGGCTTGCCGGCCGTCGAGGGCGGTGTGGAGCCGGTCCAGACCCAGGCGTTCGAGACGCTGGGCAGGGGCGTGGGCAAAGAGATCGTCGATGCTGAACAGGACGTCGATCCAGTGGCAGATCGTCGTGACGCGTTCGATGTCCGTGGTGGCGTAGACCAGCAGATTCCACAAGGTGGTGCGCTGGGCCAGGAACTGCTCGAACTCCTCGGGGCAGTCGGCATGGGCGTCGCGAAGGGAGTGCGCGAGCCAGGCCCGGCACCGGGCTTCGAGAGTCTCGATGCCGGGGCGGTACAGGGCGGGGCGGAACCTGGGAAAGGACGGCAGCTCGAAGCTGGGGTACTCATGCGGCCGGCCGGGGGGTTCCGGCTCCAGGCCGGCCGGCCGTACGGTCATCCCTGCTCGCCAGGGACGCGCGGGTGCAGCTGAAGGTGCTGTCCGGCCGGCGTGAGCAGGAACCGGGGCAGCGGGCGGAGGGGGCCGGGTCCGGTAGTGCGCAGCTGCCAGTCGCCGGCGACGGTGGCCAGAGCCAGGGTGGCTTGGGTCATGCCGAAGAACTCGCCCATGCACCGCCGCCGTCCGGCGCCGAAGGCGAGGAAGGACTGGCGCTGTCTGGAGGTGAGGCGTTCGGGCAGCCATCGGTCGGGATCGAAGCCGGCGGGGTCGGGGAAGACGTCGGGGTTTCGCTGGAGGGCGTAGGGGCTGATGATGATGTCGGCTCCCTGGGGCACCGCGAACCCGCACACATCGGTCCGCTTCACGGCGACGCGGCTGAGCAGCCAGGTCGGCGGATACAGGCGCAGCACCTCGGTCAGCAGGCGCTTGGTGTAGGGGAGAGCCGTCAGATCGTCGAAGGTGACCGGGCGGCCGCCCGACGAGGTGTCGAGCTCGGCCCACAGGCGTTGTTCCACATCCGGGCTGCGGGCCAGGATGTGGAAGGTCCACGCCAGCAGGGAGGCGGTGGTCTCCACCCCGGCGGCGAGCACCGACATGATCTGGTCGCGCACTTCGCTGTCATCCGGCCGGTGGCCGCTCTCCTCGTCCCCGGCCATGATCCGCGACAGCAGATCCTGCTCGTCCCCGCTTCCGGCCCGGTACTGGGCGATGACCTCCGTGATGGCGGCGTCCAGGCGGGCCCGAGCCCGGTCGAAACGCCGGTTCGCCCGGGTGGGGAGGCGGTGCACCCATGCGACAGGGATCAGCATGCGGGGCAGCAGGCCGCGCAGCAGCTGCGGGAGCGCCGCCGCCATCACGTCAGCAGCCTGTTTCCCGGCAGGGGAGGCGACCAGCGTCCGTGAGACGACCAGGGCGGCCATACGGTAGGTCGCCGCGCTGACATCGCACACCTGTCCGGCTGTCCAGGGTGCGGTCGCCTCCAGCACACACTGCCGCATCACGTCCGCGTAACCGGCGACCCGGCTCCGGTGGAACGCCGGCTTCATCACCGGCCGCTGCATCCGGTGATCCGCCGCATTGCAGGTGATCACGCCGTTGCCGACGAGGAGCCGGGCCGCGTCCATGAACGGGCCGCCCTTGTCGAAACACTCCTGCTGTACGACGAGCACCCGCAGGGCCGCCTCCGCATCGGTGACCAGATAACAGTCACGGCCCACCAGCCGCAGTCCGACCACCGGGTCGCGCTCCCGCTGCCGCTCCAGGAAGCCCAGCGGGTCCCACGCCAATCGCGCGGCATGCCCGGCCACCGGAACCTGCCCCGGGAGCGTTCGGACCGTCTGCGGCATGTGGCCCCACCCTCATTCGTAAGAATCGTCACGATCAGTGCAACCGCTGTCACACCGTCGGCTGCGCGAACAGGCAAGCGATTCCAGCCCGCCTGAGGCGACGTGTACGCCTGCCTGCGGTGGTCAGGAGGCTGCCCACCGGTCGATGAAGGGGCGGAAGGAGGCGACGTCGCATGATCCCGCTCTCGGGAAAGGGAATGATCCTGCGGCGCACCGTAAGGGGGCGAGGGCGCGGCGCTCAGGGGAAAGCCCGACCAGTCACCCGTCAGAGGCCGTCGGGCCGGCGCGCCTGGGCCGCCGCGCGCCTCACGGACGAGGCCGAGGGCCCTCCCCCGGGGGCCGGGGGCACTGGCGAGGCCCCGCGATCGGGGGGACGTCGCGGGGCCTCACTCGGTTCAACGGGCGGGAAATTGGGTTGGTTCCCGCGCTTCTGCGGCAGTATGGCGGATGGGGGTGGTAGGAGTGCGCGAGCGGCCGGGCGCGAAGAGGACCGGGGACGGAAAGAACTACGATCCGGAGCGGCTGTTCCTGCCGCCCGACGACGATCTCGCCCCGAACCGCCCGGGGGAGACACTCCGCGCACGGCTCGACGCGTCCGGCACCGGCCGGACCCGGCTCGCCCTCGCCCGGCTGCTGGGCCGCAGGCCCGTGGAGGACGAGTGGCGTACGGCGCTGGCCGGTGAGCAGCTCGTCGGGACGGCGCTGGAGGAGCTGACGGCGGGCGGCTGGGAGGTGGTGCACTCCATCGTCCTGCCGGGCGACGCGATCATCGCCCATCTGCTGATCGGCCCCGGCGGAGTCTTCTGCGTCGGGGTGAGGCACGCCCGCAAGCGGCGGGTCCTGATCGACGACCCCCTGGTCCGGGTGGCCCGGGAGCGCCGGCCGCGCCCGCACCTGCGCGACGCGCGGCGGGACGCGGCACGCTCGTCGCTGGTGCTCTCCCGCGGCTGCGGTTTCCCGGTGCGGGTACGGCCGGTGCTGGTGGTCGTCGGAGCCACGAGCGTGGAAATGCCGACCGCGCCGGAGGGCGTACGGGTCCTGCGGGAGCGGGAGATCCCCGAGCTCGGCACGTCGGCCGGAGTCCTGCATCCGGACCGGGTGGCCCGCATCCACACGGTGGCCCGGAACCGCCGCGTCTGGCTGTGGGCGTGACGAGCCGTCAGAAGCCGTCGGGCAGGCCCTGGCGGACGCCCGCCGCCAGCAGCTGCCGCAGCAGCGCCTCGTCCATGGCGGTCAGCTCGCTGACGAAGCGGGTCAGCACGGCCTCCCGGTCCGGGCGGCCGTCGAGGACCTTGTGCATCCGGCGGGCGGCCAGCCCGCAGTCGTCGGTGACGGGGGCGTAGGCGTAGGCCCGGCCGCGCGGGGTGCGGGTGAGCACCTCCTTGGCGTGCAGCCGGGACAGGATCGTCACGACCGTGCTGTACGTCAGCTCGCCCGCGAGCCGGCTCTGGACCTCGCGGGGGGTCAGCGAGCCCTCGGCCCGCTGCAGCGCCGTGAGGACCTCGCCCTCCAGCGCCCCGTTCGCGCGGCGCCGGCCCTGACGGACCACGGTGGTAGGTGTGCCTGCTGACATGCCTGCGGCGTTCTCTCTGCTCGTCTTCCCGCCCGGTACGACCGGGATGTTCCTCGTCTACAGAAGTGTAAAGGCGTGGTGAGGCTGCTTCCGCCACCCTTTTCGGCCCTTCCGGGGGCGGATCCCCACGGGGCCGGGGGAGGCCGCGGGAGGACTGTGACGGAACCGGCATCCCGGGGATTTGACCCGGGTCGTAGGGTCGAGCGGTGTTCGAACGTCGAAATGGGGCGCACGCCCGGAACCATGCCGCCCCGGCCCGCCGCCGTCGGCCCGCCTCCCGCCTCCTCGGGCGGCTGCGCCCCGCCTACCCCCGCCCGGGGCGGCGCGGCTTCCGCCGCTGGGTGCCGTCGTGGCGGCAGAGCCTCGGCGCGGCCGCCGTCGTCATCGGCGCGTTCGCGGCCCTCGTCGGCGTCCTCTACGCGCGCACGGAGATACCCACCGACCTCAACGCCTTCGCCACCCAGCAGGACAACGTCTACTACTGGGCCGACGGCACCGAGATGGCCCGTACCGGCGAGGTCAACCGGCAGGACACCGCGCTGGAGAAGGTCCCCGAGAAGGTGCGCTGGGCGGCCCTGGCCGCCGAGAACGAGACCTTCTACTCCGACAGCGGGATCTCCGTCAGCGGCATCACCCGCGCCCTCACCAGGATGATCACGGGCGGGGAGACCCAGGGCGGGTCCACCATCACCCAGCAGTACGTGAAGAACGCCTACCTCAACCAGGAGCAGACCTTCACCCGCAAGATCACCGAGATGTTCATCGCCATCAAGCTGGACAACAAGATGACCAAGTCGGAGATCCTGGAGGGCTACCTCAACACCAGCTGGTACGGGCGCGGCACCTACGGCATCCAGCGCGCCGCCCACGCCTACTACGGCAAGGACGTCTCGCAGCTCAACGCGAGCGAGGGCGCGGTGCTCGCCTCGCTGCTCAAGGGGGCAGCCCTCTACGACCCGGCGATCAGCCGCGCCAACCACGAGCGGGCCGTGGAGCGCTGGAACTGGATCCTCGACCGGATGGTCACCATCGGCAGGCTCTCCCCGAAGGAGCGGGCCGGGTACACCACCTTCCCCGAGCCCAAGGCCCCGCCCAAGCCGGCCGGGCTGAACGGGCAGACGGGCTATCTCGTGGAGACCGCCCGCGCCTATGTGAGCGCCCGCACCGAGGTCTCCGACGCCGACTTCGACCTCGGCGGCTACCAGATCCGCACCACCTTCGAGAAGCCGAAGGTCGAGGCGCTCAAGAAGGCCGTGGCGGACGTCCGGGGCCGGCTCGACCCCGAGCGGCGCGAGGCCGACCGGAACGTCCGCATCGGCGCCGCCTCGGTCACCACCGACGGGCGCATCGTCGCCCTCATCGGTGGCCCGGACTACCTCAAGCAGGGCTTCAACGACGCCAACTCCTCCGTCGTCCCGGCGGGCACCGCCTACGCCCCCTTCGTCTACGCGGCGGCCCTGCGTGACGGCGTCCAGCGCGAGCGCGGCAAGCCACGGGTGCCCGTGACCCCGGCCACCGTCTACGACGGCAACGACAAGGTGACGATCCGGACGCCCGAGGGCCCGTACTGGGACCGCTCGGGGAAGATCGTCAAGGCGGCCAACGAGGGCGGCAAGTCCTGGGGCAAGGTGCCGCTGCGGGAGGCGGTGGTCAAGGGGATCAACGCCCCGATCATGCAGCTGGGCATGGACGTCGGCCTGGACCGGGTGGGTCGTACGTCCGTGCAGACGGGGCTGCTCGCCTCCAGCCTCGGCCCCCGGGTGCCCGCCTTCTCCCTCGGCACCACCACGCCCAGCGCCATCCGGATGGCTGGGGCCTACGCCACCTTCGCCGCCCGGGGCGCGCACAGCGAGCCGTACTCCGTCACCCGGCTCACCCGCAACGGCGACGCCGTCCCGGTGGACAAGCCGACGGCCGAGCGGGCCCTGCCCGCGTCCGTGGCCGGCGCGGTGGACGACGCGCTGCGCGACACGGTGCGGCGCGGCACCGCCGGTGCGGCGCGGGCCGCCGGGGCCGATGTGGCGGGCAAGACGGGCACCGGCCCGGACAACAAGTCGGCCTGGTTCGTCGGCTACCGCGGCACCCTCTCGACCGCCGTCTCGCTCTCCCGCATCGACCCCAAGAGCCAGGAGCTGCAGCCGCTGACCGGCCTCGGCGGCGCGGCGAAGTCCGCCACCGGCAGCCCGTACCCGATCGGCATCTGGACGGCGTACATGACCGAACTGGGGAAGTGACGGCCGCGCCCCCGCGGGGGGCGCGGGTCATTTGAGGAACGTCTGCCAGTTCGGCTCCTGTGCCGGGTCCAGGCCGCGCAGCTTCGCCAGCACCTTCGGGTCCTGCGCGTCCAGCCAGTCGGCGAGCTGCTTGAAGGACACGCAGCGCACCCCGTCGCGCTTGCAGACCGACTTCACCACGTCCTCGACGGCCTTCATGTATATGCCGCCGTTCCAGTCCTCGAAGTGGTTGCCGACGAACATCGGTGCCCGGCTGCCGTTGTAGACCCGCTCGAAGCCGTTGAGATACCCGTCCCGGGTCAGCTTCCGCCACTCCGCGTATTTCGCCGGGTCGCCCTTCGTCTTGCCGCCGGACTGGTTGTAGAGGAAATTGAAGTCCATGGACAGGACCTGCTTCTCGCTCTTCGGGTACGGAAGCAGTTGCAGCGGGAAATTCCAGATGCCGTTGATCTGGGACGGCCAGAGCTGGAAGTCACCGGGCGAGCTGGCGTCGTAGCGCCAGCCGAAGGACTTCGCCGCCGTCAGGAGCGACTTCTGGCCCTCCAGACAGGGGGCGCGGCCGCCCACCAGCTCCTTCTTGAAGTCGAAGGGCAGTGGCGGCAGGTCCTTGTAGCCCGTGTTCGTCTTCCAGTTCTGCACGAAGGAGTACGACTGCTCGATCTCGCTCTTCCACTCGGCCGGGCTCCATTCGCCGCCGCCCTTGGGGCCGCAGAAGTGCCCGTTGAAGTGGGTGCCTATCTCATTGCCGTCCAGCCACGCACCACGCAGCTGCGAAATGGTGTCCTTGATGTGCTGGTCGGTGGCGTAGGAGATCGCCGCGTCGCCCGGCTTGTGCTGCGGCGGCTTGTACAGCGACGCCTTCGACTTCGGCAGCAGATACATCGAGCTGAGGAAGAACGTCATCTGCGCGTCGTTCTGCTTGGCGACCTTACGGAAGTGCGCGAACAGCTCGTCGTCGCCGGACAGCGCGCCGTCCCAGGAGAAGACCACGAACTGCGGCGGCTTCTCGCCCGGCTTCAGCTTCTCGGCCTTCGGCTGCTTGGGCTGCGGTCCGGTGTAGGACGTCGACCCGTCGCCGAGCACCCTGACCTTGCCGTCCCACTTCTCTTCCTTGTCCTCCGGCTTCTTCTTCTGGGTGCCGTCGGACCCGCTCCGCGCCGAGGTGTCCGCCGTCGGGGAGGCCGCGGTGTCCTTCCGGTCGTCCTTCTCAGGGGCGTCGTCGAACGCCAGCCCGGCGACGATCGCGAGCACGAGGGCCGAGGCGCCCAGGGTCTGCCCGGCGTACGAGGACCACTTTGACCGGTTGGACGCTTTCGTCCCGTTCACCCTCGTCAACTTCGTACTCCCTGGCGCCAGTACAGATGTTCCGGCCCAGTATCACCCGATGGTCGGACAACCCCGAAGTGTCGGGTGGTCCGCGACCACCGTGCACGACCCCGGCGCGATCTCGGTGAAGCCCGCGTCCCGTACGACCGGCAGGCCGCTCGTCGTCAGCTCCGCCCAGCGCGCCGGGTCGGCGGTCCGCACGGACAGCGCGAAACCGGCATCCCGCCAGGCCGCGCGTGCCGCGTCGTCCAGCCCCCACCAGGCCAGATGCGCGCCGTGTCCGGCCTGTGCCATCGCCTTGCCCGCCGACATCTCCAGGTCCGGGTTCAGCCACAGCACCGGCTGTGCGGGGTCCGGTGCGGCCGGCGGCTCGGGGTCGGCGAGGTCCGTGCCCGACACCTGGAGCTTGACCAGCTCCTTGGGCCAGCCGTCCAGCGGCACGGGCGGGAAGACCCGCACCTCGGCCGCCGCGCCCGTCACGGTGATCCCCGGCAGCTGCGCCGCCCGCCGCCACTCCGCACCGCGCGCCCGGCGCACCACCTTGCGGATCCGGGCGTCCTGCCAGTCCCGGACGGCACGCGCCCACTCGCCCTCGTCGTCGCCCTCGCCCTGGGACCGCTCGTCGGACAGCATGGCGAGCACCGCGCGCGCCGCCGTCTGAAGGGCGTCCGTACGGGCCGGCGGCTCCGCCTTCTCGATCCGCACCACGAGCGGCAGGACGAACTGCGGGGACTCGTCGCGCGGGTCGGCGCCCCCGGCCCGGGCGGCGGCCTGGGCAGTGGTCTGGGGAGCGGCCTCGGAAACGGTCTCGGAAGCGGTGTCAGAGCTGGTCACGCCCCCAGTCTGCCAGCCGCTCGAACGCCTGCGGCCGCCCGATACGGTGTGGTCCATGAGACTGACGGGGGTCGGGCGTCGCTACGGTATCGGCGGCCCGTGGGTACTGCGGGGGGTCGACCTGGAGGTCCGGCCGGGGTCGCTGGTGCGGGTCGAGGGCGCCAACGGCAGCGGCAAGTCCACGCTGCTGCGGCTGCTCGCCGGCATCGATGCCCCCACCACCGGACGGATCACCGGACGGCCGCGCACGGCGTTCGTCCCCGAGCGTTTTCCCGCCGCGCTGCCCTTCACCGCCCTCGGCTATCTGACGATGCTCGGCCGCGTCCACGGTCTGAGCCGGCCCGCCGCCGTGAGCGCCGCCAACCGGTGGCTGGAGCGCTTCGACGCCGCCGAGCACGCCCGCACCCGTCTGTCCGAACTCTCCAAGGGCAGCAGCCAGAAGGTCGCCGTCGCCCAGGGCCTGCTCGCCGACCCCCGTCTGCTCGTCCTCGACGAGGCCTGGACCGGCCTCGACCAGGCCTCCCGGGCCGTCCTCGACCGCGCCGTGACGGACCGCGTGGCGGCCGGCGGCACGGTCGTCTACGTCGACCACGACCCGGGCCGTCTGGCGGGCGTGCCCGACGCGGTCTACCGCGTGGAGGCGGGACGGCTGGCCGCGGTGGCCGCGGCGAACACGGCAGGCCCCGCGGACGCGGGGGAGCGGCCCGCGCGCCGCCCCGCCGGTCCGCGGGTGAGCGTCGAGGCGGAAGGGCCGTCCGGTGCCCGGCTGCCCGACGGCCTGCCCGGCGATCCCGTGTCCGAGATCCTCGGCCCCGTGGCACCCGGCACCCCCGCCGTGCACCGTCTGACCGTCGCCGCCGCGCACTCGGACGCCCTGCTCCGGGCCCTCCTGGCGGCCCGCCCCGCGTGGCACATCCGCGCCGTGACGACGACGCGGCCCGCCCCCGTCGAAGGAGAGACCGGCCGATGACCGCACTGCTCCGCTACCAGGCCGCCCTGCTGGCCCGCTCGCACCGGTGGCTGCCCCCGCTGCTGCTCTATCTGGCCTTCATGGCCATCGGGGTGCAGACCGGCCAGCCGGTCCTGGACTCGCTCGGCTTCGCCGCGGCCGTGCTGCTGCCGGTGACCGCGTGGCTGGTGCGGGTGTGCGTGACCAATGAGCCGGGCGCCGCCCGGGACTGCGCCGCCGCCGCGGCCGGCCCGGCCCGCGTCCATCTCGCGGCGCTGCTCACCGCGCTGCTCGCCGCGACGGGTCTCGCCGTCGTGGGCACCGCCGTCGTCACGGCGGTCAGCGACCCGCGCGGCACCCGCCACGAGGAACTGCCGATCTGGTCCGCGGCCGGGGCGGGGCTGGTGACCGCCGTGACGTGCGTGCTGCTCGGTGCGGCCGTCGGGGCGCTCTGCAACCGGCCGGTGCTGCGCAGCACCGCGTGGGCGGTGCCGACGACGGTGCTCGGGGCGTTCGCGGTGCTCTTCGTCGGCGGCTCGCCCGCGAGAGCCGCCGTGAACGGGCTGGTCAGCGGCTCCCGGACCGCGACCGTGACGGTGCCGCTGGTGCCGCTCGCCGTGGCCGCCGCGCTCGCGGCGGTGGCCATGGCCGCGGCCTGCGCGCTCAGTGCGCGGCAGCCGGGCGGCGGGCCGTGAGGCGCTCGTACGCACCGGTGGCGGACACCCGGCCGGCCGCCCCGCCCCGGCCGCCCGGGGCCGGTCAGCGACCGGCGATCAGGTCGGAGACCCGTACGAACTCGTAACCCCTGGCGCGCAGCCCCGGCACGATCCGCCGGATCGCCTCCTCCGTGACCGGTGCCGCGCTGCGCGTGCAGTGCATCACGACCACCGAGCCGGGCTTCACCTGCGACAGCACCGTTTCGGCCACCGGGCCGGCCTGCTTGGCGAAGGCGTCGCCGCTGACCACGTCCCACTGCACGGCGGTCGCCTCCGTCGGGCCGATGGCGCGCAGCACGGCGTCGTTGTGACAGCCGCCGGGGAAGCGGAAGTACGGGACCGTGTTCTTGACCCCGGCGCGGCGGAAGGCGTCGAAGGCGCGCTCCACATCGGCGCGGGCGCCCTTGAGCGGGACGGTCGGCAGCTTGTAGCAGGGGGTGGAGAACGCGTGGTGCGCGTACGAGTGGTTGGCGACCTCGAAGAGCGGGTCACCGCCGATGGACCGCGCCTGGGCCGGGTACTGCTCCGCCCATTTGCCGGTCATGAAGACCGTGGCGGGCACCTTCAGCCGCCGCAGGGTCGCGATGAGCTGGGGATTGTCGAACCGCTCGCCGCGCGCCGCCCGTTTGTCCTGGTCCGCCGTCATGTCGGCGTCGAAGGTGAGGGCGACCCGCTTGCCGCCGTCGCGCTTGCCGTGCGAGAAGACGGGGGCGGCCCCGCCGGGCCCGGGCGGGAGGGTCGGTGCGGGCGACCCGGCGGCGGGCGTCGCGGGTGCGGTGGGCGCGGTGGGCTTCAGCGCGGGGGCCGACGCGGCGGAGGGCTTGCCGGGCCCGGCGGCGGGCGAGTCGTCCGCGCCGCAGGCCGCCAGCGCGCCGCACAGCAGCGCGGCGGCGGCCGGGGCGAGGACCCGCCGGGCGCGCGGGGAATGGATCATGGGGGACACCGGGGAACCGTATCGGACACATCATCCGAAGATGTGTGCCCCAGGTGGCGCCCCAGGGCCGACCGCTACTCCTTGACCAGCGACTTCGCGTCGCGGGCGAGGGCCGTGAGCCGGGAGATCGCCCGGAAGTACTTCTTCTTGTACCCGCCGTTCAGCATCTCCGGGCTGAACAGCTCGTCGAACGGCCGGCCCGACGCCAGCACCGGGATCTCGCGGTCGTAGAGCCGGTCGGCGAGCACCACGAGCCGCAGCGCGGTCGACTGGTCGGGGACCGGCTCCACGCCGGTCAGGCACACGGCCCGCAGGGAGTCGCACATGGCGCCGTAGCGGCTCGGGTGCACCTTGGACAGGTGGTCGAGCAGGGCGGGGAAGTCATCCAGCGAGGCGCCCTCCGTCGCGTGCGCCACCCGCTTGACGGTGTCGTCGTCGAACGGCGCCGGGGCCTCGGGCAGGCCGCGGTGCCGGTAGTCCTCGCCGTCGATGCGCAAGGGACGGAAGTGCGCGGACAGCCCCTGGATCTCGCGCAGGAAGTCGGCGGAGGCGAAGCGGCCCTCGCCGAGCTTGCCCGGCAGCGTGTTGGACGTCGCGGCCAGCGCCACCCCCGCCTCGACCAGCTTGCCCAGCAGGGTCGAGACGAGCACGGTGTCGCCCGGGTCGTCCAGCTCGAATTCGTCGATGCACAGCAGCCGGTGGCCGCTCAGCGTCCGCACGGTCTGCTGGAAGCCCAGCGCGCCGACGAGGTTGGTCAGCTCCACGAAGGTGCCGAAGGCCTTGTGCTCCGGGGCGGCCGGGGTGGCGTGCCAGAGGGAGGCCAGCAGGTGCGTCTTGCCGACGCCGTAGCCGCCGTCGAGGTAGACACCGCGCGGCCCGGCGGGCACGGTGGGCTTCGCCTCGCGCCGGAACCAGCGCTTGCGCCCCGCGCCGCTCGCGCTCGCGCCGCCCCCGAGCCCGGCCGCGAAGCCGGCGAGCACCCGCACGGCCTCGGCCTGGCTGGGCTGGTTCGCGTCGGGGATGTAGTTGTCGAACCGCACCGAGTCGAAGCGCGGCGGCGGCACCATCTCGGCGACCAGGCGGTCGGCGGGCACCTGCGGTGCGCGCGAGGTCAGCGCGAGCGGCCCGTCGGAGGCGGGGTCGGCGGGGCCGGGGGAGGCGGGGGAAGCGGTGGAGGACGACACAACCGTCCAGGGTAGTCGCTGCGTACGACACCCTCGCTCGAGGCGGGGGTACGAGCCGGCCGGGGCATGCCACACTGCCGCCTATGCGACGCCTGTTCCCCTCACCGCTGGCCCCGTCCGACCTCGAAGACCGCGAATGGGGGCTGGACGAACTGGCGGACGCCTACGCCTACCCCCAGGCGGCGGACGGCGGCGGACGTCCCTGGCTGCGCGCCAACATGGTCTCCTCGCTCGACGGCGCCGCCCACCACGAGGGGCGCTCGCAGCCGCTGTCCTCCGAGGCCGACATGCGGATCTTCGGCACCCTGCGCGGCCTCGCCGACGCGATCGTGGTCGGGGCCGAGACCGTACGGCAGGAGGGCTACCGCCCCGCGCGCGCCCGGGAGGCGTTCGCGGCGCGGCGGGCGGCGCTCGGCCAGCCAGTGGCGCCGGTGATCGCGGTCGTCAGCGCCGCGCTCGACCTGGACTTCTCGCTCCCGCTGTTCACCTCGCCCCTGGTGCCGACGATCGTGCTGACCGGTGAGGACGCCCCGGCGGAGCGGGTCGCCGCGGCCCGTGCGGCGGGCGCGGAGGTCGTCACGGCCGGCCGGGGGCGCCGGGTGGACCCCGCGCTGGTGCCGGCGGTGCTGGCCGGGCGGGGGCTGACACGGCTGCTCACGGAGGGCGGGCCACAGCTGCTGGGCCAGTTCGCCGGGGCGCGGGTGCTGGACGAGATGTGCCTGTCGCTGGCTCCCCTGGTGGCCTCCGGCACCGCGCCGCGCATCATGAACGGTCCGCCGCTCGCCGTGCCGGAACGATTCGCTCTCGCTTCCGTCATCGAGGAGGGCGGTTTTCTGTTCAATAGCTACCGACGAGTCTGACAATCGGCGGAATTTGCTGCTCCGGTTCGCTTCGGGTGGGCAGAATTGAGTCAGACGCGTCCTCGAGGGGCACGAGATCACAACAGGCGGGCCCATGGAGGGCACGCGCAGGATGGTTTCTGTTGGGCCCGGTGGCCCACGTAGCAGAAGGGCTCCCACCGTGTTCACGAGCGTATTGATGATCGAGCAACCGCTGTCCGTCACCGACGTCGACTTCGTCACCACCCTCCACGACGACGCGATGTCCTTCGTGGTCCTGATGCAGCCCAGAGGCGCCGAGGACCGGCTGCTGCGGGCCATCGACGACGTGGCGCTCGGCGAGCTGGAACAGGCCGTCCACGAGGCCGACGAGCCCGAGGGCGAGCAGGCCGTGCGGCCCGCCGCCCTCGCCCTCGAACACTCGCTCCGGCTGCTCCGCGACGCGGGCAGCGAGGCCGTGGGGCAGATCGTCGACGGCCACCCGCTGGACCTGCTGCGGTCCGTCGTCGAGCAGACGCACGCCGACGAGGTGATCGTGCTGACCGCTCCCCACCTGGTCGAGGAGTTCTTCCACCGGGACTGGGCCTCGCGCGCCCGCCACAAGGTGGGTGTCCCCGTCCTCAAGCTCTACGCCCACAACGACGAGGACGAGACGGAGCGCAAGGACGAGAGCCGGGACGAGGGCACGGGCTGACGGCCGGGGCCGTCCCGGGCGGGACCGGGACCGTCGCCGTGCGGTGCGCGCGTCACCCCGGCGGGTGAGCGCAGGGGCGGCGCCCTCCGGATGCTCCTCGTCGACCTCCCCACGCTGCCCCCGCCCCGCAGCCACCCCGCCCCGCCGTGATCGCCGCGGGCCCGGCCGGAGGCGTGATCCGCCCGGTACGACCGGCGGGGGTGGCCGTGGGCGGGGCTGTCGGCACCGGGTGCAACAATCGGGCGTAGCTACACCCGGAACCGACCCTCAGGGAGCACCGCACATGGCACCGGCCGTCCCCACGACGATGGACCGACCGCACTTCATCGGCATCGGCGGCGCCGGCATGTCGGGCATCGCGAAGATCCTCACGCAGCGCGGCGCGCGCGTCGCGGGCAGCGACGCCAAGGACTCCGCCACCGCCGAGGCGCTCCGCGACCTGGGGGCCACCGTGCACATCGGGCACGCCGCCGGGCACCTGGCCGAGGACGCCACCTGCGTCGTCGTCTCCAGCGCCATCCGCGCCGACAACCCCGAGCTGGCGGCCGCCGCCGAGCGCGGCATCCCCGTCGTGCACCGCTCGGACGCCCTCGCCGGGCTCATGGAGGGCCTGCGCCCGATCGCCGTCGCCGGTACGCACGGCAAGACGACCACGACCTCGATGCTCGCGGTCTCCCTCGACGCCCTCGGCCTCGACCCCTCGTACGCCATCGGCGGCGACCTCGACGCCCCGGGCTCCAACGCCCGGCACGGCGCCGGCGAGATTTTCGTCGCCGAGGCGGACGAGAGCGACCGCAGCTTCCACAAGTACGCGCCCGAGGTCGCCATCATCCTCAACGTGGAGCTGGACCACCACGCGAACTACGCGTCGATGGACGAGATCTACGAGTCGTTCGAGACCTTCGTCGGCCGGCTGCGCCCCGGCGGCACCCTCGTCATCGCCGCCGACCAGGCGGGTGCCCGTGAGCTCACCGAGCGGCTCGCCCGGAACTCGGCCCGCGAGGACATCCAGGTCGTCACCTACGGCGAGGCCGAGGACGCGGACGTACGGGTCCTCAAGGTCAACCCGCGCGGCCTGACCAGCGAGGTCACCGTCGTCATGGGCGGCAAGGTGCTCACCTTCACCGTCTCCGTCCCCGGCCGCCACTACGCGCACAACGCCGTCGCGGCCCTCGCCGCGGGCGTCGCGCTCGGTCTGCCGCTGCACAACCTCGCCTCCGCGCTCGGCAAGTACACCGGCGTCAAGCGCCGCCTCCAGCTCAAGGGCGAGGCGAAGGGCGTGCAGGTCATCGACTCCTACGCCCACCACCCGACCGAGATGACGGCGGACCTGGAGGCCATCCGCGGCGCCGCCACCGACGCGCGCCTGCTCGTGGTCTTCCAGCCGCACCTCTTCAGCCGCACCCAGGAGCTGGGCACCGAGATGGGCCAGGCGCTGGCCCTCGCGGACGCGTCCGTGGTCCTCGACATCTACCCGGCGCGCGAGGAGCCGATCCCCGGCGTCACCAGCGCCGTGATCATCGACGCCGCACGGGCCGCGGGCGCGGACGTGCGCGCCGAGCACGACATGGCGGCCGTCGCCGATGTGATCGCGGGAATGGCCGAGCCCGGTGATCTCGTTCTGACCATGGGCGCCGGTGATGTGACGGACCTCGGTCCGAAGATCCTGGCCCGACTGGAGAGCTGACCCGAAGACGCGTAAGACCCGTCCTCACCGAAAGGCGCGCGAGATGTCGTACGAGGTCGAGAAGCCGGACGAGCAGTGGCGCGCGGAGCTGACCCCCGCGGAGTACCAGGTGCTCCGCCAGGCCGGCACCGAGCCCGCCTTCCGCGGTGAGTACACCGATACGAAGACGGCGGGGGTCTACTCCTGCCGGGCGTGTGGCGCGGAGCTGTTCCGCTCCACGGAGAAGTTCGAGAGCCACTGCGGCTGGCCGAGCTTCTACGACCCGAAGGACTCCTCCGCCGTCGAGCTGATCGAGGACCGCTCGCACGGCATGACCCGCACCGAGGTGCGCTGCGCGCGCTGCGGCTCGCACCTCGGCCACGTCTTCGAGGGCGAGGGCTACCCCACCCCGACCGACCAGCGGTACTGCATCAACTCGATCTCACTGCGGCTGGAGCCGGCCGAGGGCTGAGGGCCTTGCCCGGCGGTCAGCTCCTGCCGATGGCGCTCAGGCCCTTCTGGAGATCCTCGTAGTTCATCACCGGCTGGATGTGGACCTCCGCCTCCAGCTCCGTGAAGAAGTTCTCGAGGATCGGGGGCATCTGCGAGGAGTCCTCCATGTCGAAGACCATCAAGCAGGAGCGCCCGCCGTCCATCGGGGCGAAGTAGGCGGCCTCGGGGTGGATCTTCTCCATGACCTCCTGCAGTACCTTCGGCAGCTTGCCGTTCTTGATCGCCTCGTTCCCCGCGCGGGTGTCCAGCCGGGCCTCCAGTAGCGTGCGCATGGTCCTTCACTCCTTCGGCGGCGCACCCGCGCATGGCGTTCCGGCAGCGCTCACGAAGGCGCGGTCGCGCCACTTCCAGCGTCTGCCCGCTCGCCGGGCCGCGCAACAGCGCGCCCCGGGCGCAGCACGACGGCCGTCTCGGGCGGCAGCCGCAGCACGCCGTCCGCGTCCGGCGGCCCGACGGGACGCCAGGCCAGGACGGCCTCGGCACCCGCCGCGTCGGGGCCCAGGTCCAGCGCCACGGGCCGGTCGGCGAGATTGACCGCGAGGTGCAGGGGGCCGCGCCGGAAGTGGACCGTGCGGTCCTCGGCGCGGAGGGCGTCGTACTCCCACCGGGGGTCAGCGAGGGCCGGCTCGGTCCGGCGCAGGGTGATCAGGCGGCGGTACCAGTCGAGCAGCGCCGTGTGCGGCGCGCGGGCCGGCTCGCTCCAGTCGAGACAGGAGCGGTCCCGGGTGGCGGGGTCCTGGGGGTCGGGGATGTCCTTCGCCGCCCAGCCGTGGGCGGCGAACTCCCGCCGCCTTCCTGTGCGGACGGCCTCGGCCAGTGCCGGGTCCGTGTGGTCGGTGAAGAACTGCCAGGGCGTACGGGCCCCCCACTCCTCGCCCATGAACAGCATCGGGGTGAAGGGCGCGCACAGCACGAGCGCGGCCGCGCAGGCCAGCAGCCCGGGGGACAGCCGGGCCGAAAGCCGGTCGCCCAGGGCCCGGTTGCCCACCTGGTCGTGCGTCTGGGCGTAGCCCAGGAGCCGGTACGCGGGTGTGGTGCGCGGATCGAGGGGGCGGCCGTGGGGGCGGGAGCGGAAGGCGGAGTACGTGCCGTCGTGGAAGAAGCCGCCGCGCAGCGTCTTGACGAGGGCGTGCGCGGGGTCGGCGGCGAAGTCCGCGTAGTACCCCTGGGACTCGCCCGTCAGGGCCGTGTGCAGCGCGTGGTGGAAGTCGTCGTTCCACTGGGCGTGGATCCCCATGCCGCCCGCTTCGCGAGCGGTGGTCGTGGCCGGGTCGTTGAGGTCGGACTCGGCGATGAGGAAGAGCGGCCGCCCCAATCGCCCGGCCAGGGCGTCGACCGCGGCCGACAGCTCGGCGAGGAAGTGCTTCGGCCCGGTGTCGATCAGCGCGTGCACCGCGTCCAGCCGCAGCCCGTCGAGCCCGTAGTCGCGCAGCCAGGCCAGGGCGCTGCCGATCAGGAACGCCCGGACCTCGGCGGAGCCGGGGGCGTCGAGGTTGACGGCCGCGCCCCACGGTGTGTGGTGGGTGTCGGTGAAGTACGGCCCGAAGGCGGGCAGGTGGTTGCCGGACGGACCCAGGTGGTTGTGCACGACGTCGAGCACGACGCCGAGGCCGAGCGCGTGTGCCGCGTCCACGAAGCGCCGCAGGCCCGCCGGGCCGCCGTAGGGCTCGTGGACGGCCCAGAGACAGACCCCCTCGTACCCCCAGCCGTGCGTGCCCGGGAACGGGCACACCGGCATGAGTTCCACGTGGGTGATGCCCAAGTCGGCCAGGTGGGGCAGCCGTTCGGCGGCCGCGTCGAAGGTGCCCTCGGGGGTGAAGGTGCCGATGTGCAGCTCGTAGAGGACCGCGCCGGGCAGCGGGCGGCCCGGCCACGGCTGCCGTCGGCTCAAGGCGGCCGGTTCGACGACCGCGCTGAGCCCGTCGGGGCCGTCCGGCTGGCGCCGGGAGCGCGGGTCGGGCAGCACGGGCCCGCCGTCCAGGGCGAAACCGTAGCGGTCCCCGGGGGCCGCGGGGACTGTGCACCGCCACCAGCCCGCGCGGGCCGGATGGCGCGCCATGGGGTGCTCGCGGTCCGCCGCGTGCAGCACCACCCGTCCGGCGTTCGGCGCCCACACCTCGAACAGCACAGCCGGCTCCTCTCGACGACGGTGCTGTTCATGGTGCCCGGCAGGGGCCGTCCGAATGCGGGCCGGGCAAGCGCAAGGTGTTGGCCAGTCAGCTGAGCTCTGGTCAGCCGGACTGCGGGGGAACGAGGTCGACGCGTTCCTGGGTGACCGGGTAGCCCGCCTTCGCGAAGGTGGCCGCCATCGGGTGGTTGCCCTGGTCGGTCGCCGCCGCGATCCATGTCGCACCCTCGGCGACCAGGTCGTGGGTGCACTCCACGAGCAGGTCGTACGCGTAGCCGTGGCCGCGCTGCTCGGGCACGACCCCGATGTACCCCACGCACGGTCCGGCCGGGTTGTGGGCGGGCACCTGGATGCCGACCGGCTCGCCGCCGGGGGCGTAGGCGAGCTTCCACCAGGCGCGCGGCGAGGGCAGCCAGTCGAGGAAGCCCATGAACTCGTCGACGGCCGCGTCCGGCCCGAGCTCGGCGATGTTCCGCCGGTCATGGGCGTCGAGGGTGCCCTGATGAGTACGGCGCACCACATCCCGTATCACCGCGTCGTCGGGCTCCGCCCGGAACGTGAGCCGTCCGGGCCGCTCCGGCAGCCCGCAGGCGGTCGTCCACTCGTAGCGGAAGCGGTCGACGAGGTGGCGCAGACCGGCTGCCCCGGCCGCGGCGATCCGGGCCTCGCCGGCCGCCCGGGTCTCCGGCCGCTCCCGCCACCCGGGCGGGGCCAGCAGGGAGTACTCGGTGCGCAGCGGCGCCGTGCGCAGCAGCCGGACCGCGGCCTCGTCCTCGCCCTCGGCGAAGTCGAACCAGTCGAGGGCCTTCGGCGTCTCGTCACCGGGCCCGCCCCACCAGGCGGCGCGTGCCACGACCTTGTCGTCGCGCAGCGCGACCCAGGTCCAGTCGGGCCGGTACTCGCCGCCCTCGTGGACGGGCGCGTAGCGGTGGCCGAAGGCGGCCCGGCCGACGAGACCGGGGTCGGGCAGGGACGTGAACAGAGCGGTGTCGTTCTCGGTGAGCGCGCGGATGACCAGCTCGGTCATGAAGGTCCTTCTTCCAATGGACGGCTCCGGAACGCTAGGAGACGCCCACCCCGGCGTCCAACGCTTTTCCCGCGCGCCGTACTTACCGCTGGTGCAGTCCCCGGCCCGCCAGGGACAGGAACACCTCGCCGACCGCCTCCGAGAGCGTCGGGTGCGGGTGGATGTGCTGGGCCACGTCGGCGGCCTCGGCGTCCCAGCCGACGATCAACTGGCTCTCCGCGATCATTTCCGAGACGTGCGGGCCCACGAGGTGCACGCCCAGCACCCGGCCCCCGCCCCCGCCCTTCGCCCCCACCTCCGCCTCCGTGACGACCTTCACCACTCCGCCCTGCCCGTGCACCATGCCCTTGGCGACCGCCGTCAACGGCATGGAGTTGGCCTTCACCTCGTGGCCCCGCTCCCGCGCCCCGTCCTCGGACAGGCCCACCGACGCCGTCTGCGGGCTGGAGTAGGTGACCCGTGGCACGGCGGCGTAGTCGACCGGCCGCGGCGTACCGCCCGCGAGGGCCTCCGCGACCACCAGCCCCTCGGCGAAGGACGCGTGCGCCAGCCCCGGTGACGGCGGCGGCAGCAGATCGCCGACCACGTGGATGCCCGGCACGGAGGTCTCCAGGCGCGCCCAGTCGGCCGGTGCGACGAACCCCCGCGCGTCCGTGGCCAGTCCGGCGGCCGCCAGTCCCAGGCCGTCGGTGACCGGTACCCGGCCCACGGCCACCAGCAGCCGCTCGGCCTCCACGACGCGGAACTCCCCGCGCGCGGTGCGGACAGTGGCCCGCACCCCGCCCTCGTACGTCCGCGCGTCCTCCAGCCGCGCGCCCACCTGGACGTCGATGCCGCGCTTCTTCAGGCCCCGGGTCAGATGCCGGCTCACGTCGGCGTCCTCCGACGGCAGCAGCCGGTCGGCCGCCTCCACCAGCGTCACCTCGGCACCCATCGACCGGTGCAGGGAGGCGTACTCGACGCCGATCGCACCGCCGCCCAGCACCAGTACCGAGGCGGGCAGCCCCGGGGCGAACAACGCGTCGTCACTGGTGACGACCCGCTCGCCGTCCGGCTCCAACCCCGGCAGCGTGCGCGGCCGCGAACCCGTGGCGAGCACGATGCCACGCCGCACGGCCCACTCGGACCCCGCCTCGGCACCCGAGTCGACCCGGACCCCGCGTGGGCCCGTCAGCGAGGCCGAACCGCGCACCACGCGCACCCGCGCGTGGGACAGATGCCCCTCCACGCCCTTGTGGTTGCGCGAGACGATGTCGTCCCGGGTGGCGGTCAGCGCGGACCAGTCCACGGAGTCGAGCGTCGCCTTCACCCCCCACCGCTCCCGTGCCTCGGCGATCCCGTCCACCAGCTCCGCGGCGTGCAGCATCGCCTTGCTCGGGACGCAGCCGCGGTGCAGACAGGTGCCGCCCACCAGATCGCGTTCCGCGAGGACGACATCGAGCCCGAGGGCGGCGGCGCGCAACGCGGTGCTGTAACCGCCGGTGCCGCCACCGATGACGAAGACATCTGTTTCCTGCATGACTTCACCCTGCGCCGCGAGCGATCATGAGTCCAACGCAATGTTTCGATCGATTCGATGACAGCTGTTCATAGGGGGAGCCGGTTGAGTCTGCGACAGATGGAGTACCTGGTCGCGGTGGTGGCGGAGGGGTCCTTCACCCGGGCCGCCGAGGCGCTCAACGTCACCCAGTCCGCGCTCTCGCACCAGATCAAGGCACTGGAGCGGGAAGTCGGCGGCCCGCTGCTGGAGCGGCGCCCGCGCGGCATCGGGCTCACGCCCATGGGCCGCGCCTTCCTGCCGCACGCCGAACTGGCGGTCCGCAGCGCCGAGCAGGCGCGCCGCGCGGCGAAGGCCGCGGCCGGGGCGGCGGGCGGCGAGCTGCACATCGCGACGTTGCACGCGCTCGCCGTCGGCGTGCTGCCGTCCGTCTTCGCCCGCTGGCGGCGCGCCTACCCCGAGGTCCTGCTCAACCTCCACGAGTACGCCACCACGGAGGAACTGCGCGATCACATGGAGCGCGGCGTCGCCGACGTCGCCATCGGCCCGCGGCCGGACGACTGGCACGGCCCCGTCGTCCCGCTCGGCCACGAGGAGATCATGCTGATCACCTCCGCCGACGACCCGCTCGCGGCCCGCGCGCAGCCGGTGCGGCTGACGGAACTGGCCGACCGCGTATGGGTGCGCTGCGCCCTCGAACCGGTGGTGCAGGGACAGCGCTGGCTGGACTGGGTCTGCGAGCGGAGCGGCTTCGCACCCCGTACGGGCGTGTGGACCGAGCACTCCTCCACGGCCGTCCGGATGGCGGCGGCCGGCGTGGGCCTCGTCGCCGCGCCCCTGCACCTGGCCCGGGGCGTCACCGGCGCGGCGGTCGTCGCCGTCGACCCGCCCTGGAGCCGGGAACAGACCGCCTACTCCCGGGTGGAGCTCACCGGGATCGCCGCCACCTTCGTGCGCCTCAGCCAGGAGCAGGCCTTCCCGGACACCGTTCAGTCCCGCACCAGCAGCGCCACGGGGTAGTGGTCCAGCAGCTCCGCCAGCGCCGCCCCGCCCTCGTACCCCCGATCGGTCAGCAGCTCGCGCCACCGGCCGCCGCCGGGCAGGTCCAGCGTCGTGTCCCGCCAGCCGCCGGCGTCCGCGAGCCGGCGGGGCAGCCGGGTCACGGCGGTGACGACCTCCCCCGAACGGGTGAACGCCACGCAGTGCCCGGCGGCCGGGCCGAGCGCGGTCAGCGGCTCGTACGAGGCCTCGGCGCCGAACCAGGCGGGGTGGGCGCGCCGCAGCAGCAGCGCGGTACGGGTGAGCCACAGCTTCTCCGCCGAGAGTCCGCCGTCCATCGGGACCGGACCGGCGAGCGGACCGTCGGGGAAGCGGGGCACCCGGCGGTTGTCCGGGTCGACGAGCGCGGTGCGGTCCCCCTCGGTGCCCATGTAGAGATCCGGCACGCCCGGCATGGTGAGGTGCAGCAACGCGGCACCGAGGACATGGGCCCGCACCGCCGGGCCCATCTCGCGGAGCAGGGACGCGAGCGCGTCCCCGGGCGGCCCGCACGGGCCGTTCGTGACGAACGCCTCCACCGCCCGTTCGTACGCCGCGTCCGGCTCGGTCCACGTCGTGCGCAGCGCGGCCTCGCGCACGCTCTTGAGGACCGCGGGGACGAGGCGCCCCGCCTCGGCGGCGCCGGAGCCGTCCGCCGCGCCGAGCCCCAGCGCGCTCTGCCAGGCCACCCACGCCACATGCGGGTCGGGCGCCGCCGTCAGGGCCGCCGTCCGGTCCATCAGATCGGCCCACCGCCCTGGGTACTGCGTGAGCGCCGCGATCCTCGCCCGCGCGTCCGCACTGCGTTTGGTGTCGTGGGTGGACAGCACCGTCCCGGTGGCGGGCCAGTCGCGTTGCAGCCGGGCGCAGTAGGCGTGGAACTCGCCCGGGGAGACCGCGGGCCGCTGCGGGGTGCCGCCGACCTCGTTGGCGGACAGCAGGGGCGCGTAGCGGTAGAAGGCCGTGTCCTCCACCGACTTGGCCCGCAGCGCGGACGCGGTCTGCGCGAACCGCGCGCAGAAGTCCCGGTGGTCCGGCCCGTCCCCGAGCCGGCCGAGGGCCGCGTCCCGCACCACCTCCACCGCCGCGGCCTCCTCGGGCACGGAGAAGGCCGTACGGGCGCCCTGGGCCGCCTCGTCCAGCAGCGCGGCGTCCACCGGGGCCACCGGCTCCCCGGGCACCGCGTACGGGCGGTAGACGGGCAGCCGGACGAGGATCTCGCGCAGGGCGGTGCGCAGGGCCCAAGGGGCGTGGTCGCGCAGCAGGGGCGAGGTGTCCCGGGCCCGGTCGAGGGTGCGGACCAGCCGCTCGACCTCCGCGGCCAGCTCATGGGTGACGACCTTGTAGGCCGCGCGCCGCACCGTCGCCGGCCAGTCGCCGCCCCGGTCGGGCGGCCCGCCGGTGAAGGCGCGGTACGCGGCCGTCAGCGCCGTGGCGCCCTCCGGGTCCACGAAGAGGCCGTCGAGGTGGCGCAGGGCGTCGTAGCCGGTCGTCCCGGCCACGGGCCAGTCGGCGGGCAGCCGTTCGTCGCCGCTGAGGATCTTCTCCACGACCGTCCAGCAGCCGCCCGTCGCCTTCCCCAGCCGCCGGAGATAGCCGGCCGGGTCCGCGAGCCCGTCCGGGTGGTCGATCCGCAGGCCCTCGATCACCCCCTCGCGCAGCAGCCGGAGGACCGTGGCGTGGGTGGCGGCGAAGACCTCGGGGTCCTCCACACGGACCGCGATCAGCGTGGAAATGGTGAAGAACCGCCGGTAGTTCACCTCGGTGCGGGCCAGCCGCCACCAGGCGGGCCGGTACCACTGGGCGTCCAGCAGCTCCGGCAGCGGCAGCCGCTCGGTGCCGGGCCGCAGCGGGAAGGCGTGGTCGTGCCAGCGCAGCTCACCGTCCACCACGCGCAGATGGGCCAGCTCGTCGCCCAGCCGGCCGCCCAGCACCGGCAGCAGCACCTTCCCGCCGTGCTCGGCCCAGTCGATGTCGAACCAGCGCGCGTACGGCGACGCCGGGCCGTCCCGCAGGACCTCCCACAGCGGCCCGTTCAGCCGTGCGGGCACCGGCACCGCCATATGGTTCGGCACGATGTCGAGGACCAGCCCGAGCCCGTGCTCCCGGGCGGTACGGGCCAGGGCGCGCAGCCCCTCCTCGCCGCCCAGCTCCGCCCGGACCGCCGCGTGGTCGACCACGTCGTAGCCGTGCTCGGAGCCGGGCACCGCCTCCAGCACCGGCGACAGGTGCAGATGCGAGACCCCGAGCGAGGCGAGGTAGGGAACGGCCCTTCGGGCCGCCGCGAAGGGGAAGTCCGGCTGGAGCTGGAGCCGGTACGTGGCGGTCGGTGGCGGCACGGTGCTGTCGGGCGTCATGGGAACGTACGTACCCGCAACGGGCGGTGATGCCGCAAGGGGACTAGGCCGCGTGCGGTGGTGGGCCGGGCCGTCGAGCGCAGGCGGCCTACGCCGGACGTTGCAGGATGGTCAGGCTGCGGTCCGTGAGCGTCAGGTGGTCACCGGCCTGGACCTTCGGCCCGTTGGGCTCGACGCCCTGGTCGCGGGCGGTGTCGACCACGACCTGCCACTGCTTGCCGTGGTCCACGGGCACGACGAAGTCCAGCGGCTCCCCGTGGGCGTTGAACATCAGCAGGAAGGAGTCGTCGACGATCGGCTCGCCGCGCGGCCCCGGCTCGGAGATCGCGCCCCCGTTGAGGAAGACGGTCAGCGACTTCGCGTGGGCGGCCTGCCAGTCCTCGTCCCGCATCTCCTCACCCTCGTGGGTGAACCAGGCGATGTCCGACAGCTCGTCGTGCGTGCCCTGCACCGGGCGGCCGTGGAAGAAGCGACGGCGCCGGAAGACCGGGTGGTCGCGGCGGAGCCAGATCATCGCGCGCGTGAAGGCCAGCATCCGCCGGGCCCGGGCGGAGGCCTCGTCCGCCGGGTGCGGCCAGCGCACCCACGACAGCTCGGAGTCCTGGCAGTAGGCGTTGTTGTTGCCCTCCTGGGTGCGCGCGAACTCGTCGCCGTGGCTCAGCATCGGCACCCCCTGCGACACCATCAGGGTGGCGATGAAATTGCGCATCTGGCGCTCGCGCAGCGCCAGCACCCCCGGGTCGTCGCTCTCGCCCTCGGCCCCGCAGTTCCACGAGCGGTTGTGGCTCTCGCCGTCCCGGTTGTCCTCGCCGTTGGCCTCGTTGTGCTTGTGGTTGTAGGAGACCAGGTCGTGCAGGGTGAAGCCGTCGTGACAGGTGACGAAGTTGACGGAGGCCAGCGGCCGCCTGCCGTCCCCCTGATAGAGGTCGGAGGAGCCGGTCAGCCGGGAGCCGAACTCCGCCAGCGTGGCGGGCTCACCGCGCCACATGTCCCGCGAGGTGTCGCGGAACTTGCCGTTCCACTCGGCCCACAGCGGAGGGAAATTCCCGACCTGATAGCCGCCCTCCCCGACGTCCCACGGCTCGGCGATCAGCTTCACCCGGCTGACCACCGGATCCTGCTGCACCAGGTCGAAGAACGAGGAGAGCCGGTCCACCTCGTGGAACTGCCGGGCCAGCGTCGCCGCCAGATCGAACCGGAAACCGTCCACCCGCATCTCGGTCACCCAGTAGCGCAGCGAGTCCATGATGAGCTGGAGCACGTGCGGGCTGCGCATCAGCAGCGAATTGCCGGTGCCCGTGGTGTCCATGTAGTAGCGCGGGTCGTCCGTCAGCCGGTAGTACGAGGCGTTGTCCAGGCCCCGGAAGGAGAGGGTGGGACCGAGGTGATTGCCCTCGGCGGTGTGGTTGTAGACCACGTCCAGGATGACCTCGATGCCCGCGGCGTGCAGGGCCCGCACCGCCGACTTGAACTCCAGCACCTGCTGGCCCCGGTCCCCCCACGAGGCGTAGGCGTTGTGCGGGGCGAAGAAACCGATGGTGTTGTAACCCCAGTAGTTGGCCAGCCCCGCGTCCACCAGCCGGTGGTCGTTCACGAACTGATGGACCGGCATCAGCTCGATCGCGGTCACCCCCAGCTCCGTCAGATGCTCGATGACCGCCGGGTGCGCCAGCGCCGCGTAGGTCCCGCGCACCTCCTCCGGCAGCGCCGGGTGGCGCATCGTCAGGCCCTTCACATGGGCCTCATAGATGACCGTACGGTGATAGTCGGTGCGCGGCGGCCGGTCGTCACCCCAGTCGAAGTACGGGTTGACGACCACCGAGGTCATCATGTGCGGCGCCGAGTCCATGTCGTTGCGCTTCTCGGGCCGCCCGAAGCGGTAGCCGTACACCGCCTCCCCCCAGTCGACGGCACCGCTCACCGCGCGGGCGTACGGGTCCAGCAGGAGCTTGGCGGAATTGCAGCGGTGCCCGCGCTCGGGCTCGTACGGGCCGTGCGCGCGGAAGCCGTACCGCTGCCCCGGCATGATGCCCGGCAGATAGGCGTGCCGGACGAACGCGTCGCTCTCGCGCAGCTCCACCGCCGTCTCCGAACCGTCGTCGTGCAGCAGGCACAACTCGATCCGCTCGGCGGCCTCCGAGAAGACCGCGAAGTTGGTGCCGGCGCCGTCGTACGTGGCACCGAGGGGGTACGCCTGTCCCGGCCACACCTGCATGAGTCGACTCTTCCACTTCTTCCGGGGGCCTTCCGGGGTACTTCCGGGGGTCCTGCGTAGGGTCTTCCGAGACGAGTCCCCGGGCGCCCCGGGGCGCCATGAGGACTCCTGTACGAGGCCGACCCGGCATCCTTTCCCAACCGACGCGGCCGAGCGGGCCTTTCCGCAGATCTTCCCCAAAAGGAGACCGGCACCTCCTTCTTGCGCCCCGTTCGGCTCGTCCAACCGGGTGATGACCGGGGGTCGCGCTATGAATCCGCTCACTTCGGCCACCACGGCCGGAAACAACCGCCTCATGCGGTGGGACAGTTGACCGACGACTGGCTACGAGCGGGTGCACCGCCTCCCGCCCGCACAGTAGTCTGCCTTGATCGTTGGACGGGGGCGGAAGGCGGTGCACTGGTGAGCTCGGGCGGACTGGAGCTGCCCCCTGGCGACGGCGTTCCCGGGGGAGACGGTTCGACCGACGCGCCACCCGGCGCGGTTTCCCTGGCCCGCCCGATGGAGATCGGGGCGGAGCTGGACTGGAACGCCGACGCCTGGAGCGAGGTGCGCACCCGCGCACGTCGGGCGGGGCGGGCCTACATCTGGCTGAATCTGGTGGAGCAGCGGCTGCGCGCCGTCGTGGCCGCCGTACTGCGGCCTGTCTACGAACCCGTGCACGGCGAGGACGAGTGGGTCGTCGCCGCCGCCGGGCCCGCCGGGCAGGAGTGGGTGCAGCGGGCCGCGGCGGTCCGGGAGGTGAGCCGCCGCAAGGGCTATCTGCTGGACCCGGCCGACGACAACGTCCTCAGCTTCCTCACCCTGCCGCAGCTGAGGGAGCTGCTCGTACAGCACTGGCCGTGCTTCGAGCCGTATCTCGACGACCGGCGCGACCTCGAACTCGCACTGGACGAGCTGGAGGTCGCGCGCAACGTCGTCTCCCGCAACCGGGCCCTGTCCGAGACGGTTCTCGCGCAGGCCGAGCGGGCCTCCGCGCGGCTGCTGAACATCCTCGGCAGCGGCGGGGCCCCGTCCGCCGACCGGCTGCCCATCGACGCGGTGGAAGACCTGGTGGGGGACCGCTACGCCGACGTCATCGGCGTCCACCCCGACCGGGTGCGGCTGCAGCGGCAGCTGCCCGTGGAGGACCTCTTCGGCAGCGCCCGCCGCCTCGACGCGGTGGGCATAGGGCTGAACCTGCTCGTCCAGAACTACTCGGGGCGCCGCCTCATCCGGCTGGCCGAGGCCGGCTGCCGGGCCCGGCTGCTCTTCCTCAACCCGGCGAGCAGCGCGGTCCGCCGGCGCGAGCGTGAACTGGGCATCAAAAAGGGCGAGATGAGCCGGTCCGTAGAGATGAACATCATGCACATGCGGCGGGTGCGCGACCGGCTGCGCGACACCGCCGCCTTCGAGATCCGGGTCTTCGACGAGACGCCGCGCTTCACGGCCTATCTCGTCAACGGCGACGGCTCGGACGGCCTCGCGGTGGTGCAGTCCTATCTGCGCAAGGCGCGCGGCATGGAGGCGCCGGTGCTGGTGCTGCGCGGTGGCGGCCGGAACGTGGTGCGCGACGGGCGGGAGCAGGAGCACGGGCTCTTCGAGACGTACCGCGAGGAGTTCGAAGGCGTGTGGGCGGACTCGCGCCCGGTGTCGTGACCTCGTGACGTCCTGACCTCGTGACCTTGTGACGGCCTGACTCGTGACCTCGTGACCTGTTCGCGGTGACCTCCACGGGCCCGCGGCCCGATGCGGATCCCCGGGTACCGGATCGTGCCCGGGCCGATTGTCAGTGGTGCGTGCGACGCTGGGGACCAGTCGGGGGAAGCACCACGAAGGGGGGCCGCGATGGGGTGGCACCGGGAGCTGTTGATCGGGTTCGACCTGGAGACCACGGGCACCGACCCGGGGGAGTCGCGGATCGTCACGGCGGCCGTCGTCGAGGCCAAGGGCGGCGAGCCGACGGGGCGCCGGGAGTGGCTGGCGGATCCGGGAGTTCCCATCCCGGCCGAGGCCGCGGCCATACACGGCATCACGAGCGAGCGCGCGGCGGCGCTGGGCAGACCCGCCCGCGAGGTGGTCGACGAGATAGCGGACGCGCTGGTCGGCCACTGGTCGGTGGGCGTGCCCGTCGTCGCGTACAACGCCTGCTTCGACCTCAGCATGCTGGCCGCGGAGCTGCGGCGGTACGGCCTGCCCTCGCTCGGCGAGCGGCTGGGCGACGACGGTGACGGGGGAGTGGGGCCGGTCGTCGACCCGCTCACCATCGACCGGGCCGTCGACCGCTACCGCAAGGGCAAGCGCAATCTCGAAGCGGTCTGCGGCGAGTACGGCGTGGTGCTGGACAGCGCGCACGAGGCCGGGGCGGACGCACTCGCGGCGGTCCGGGTCGCCTGCGCGGTCGCCGAGCGGTATCCGCGGGTGGCGGAGGCGGATCTCTGGGCACTCCACCGCGAGCAGGCCGGGTGGTACGGCGAATGGGCGGCGGGCTATCAGAAGTGGCTGCGCCGGCAGGGAGATCCGGAGGCGGTCGTCGACCCGCGCTGGCCGCTGCGCTGACGTCCCGGAGGTCGGGGGGCTTCAGAAGGCGTTCCCGAGGGCCCGCCCGGTGCCTCACGCGCCTCTGAAATCACCCGGTTTACCCGGATCCGGAATGACTCATGGCACTTGTCACGGTTTGCGTGATGCCCATCACCCTCCCGGAGGTGCGGGGCCACCGTAATCCGTACCGGGCCCGCCATCTCCCCCCACGGCCGCGTTCCACGGCGATCCGAGGAGGCGCAGCGTGCCCCTCTCGTCCTCTACCGCCCGGGCGCGCTCTGGATTCCGCGGAACCGGGGCGGGACGGTCGCCCCGTGTTTTCCGAGGGCGACCCCGGAATGGGCATCGGGGGATATGACCTGAAGTCGGCGGCGGATCGCGTTTTCGCCTTCGATTACCCGAGTTCTGGCAGGCTCGACCATCTCGCGCTCTTTCGGCCCGGCACCGGCACCTTCTGGATTCTGCGTAATCGAGGCGGCCACTTCGACCCGGTCCATTCCGAGGGGGACCCGGGAAAGGGTATCGGGGGATATGACCTGAAGTCTCCGGCGGACCAGGCATTCGCCTTCGATGACGAGAGTTCGGGCAAGCCGGATCATCTGGCGTTGTGCCGTCCGGGGACGGGTACGTTCTGGATTCCGCGGAATCGGGGTGGCCAATTCACGCCGGTGTACGCGCAGGGCGATCCGGGCCGGGGCATCGGGGGCTACGACCTGCGGTCGCCGGCCGACCGGGCCTTCGCCTTCGACTACGGCGGCTCGGGCGTGCAGGACCATCCGACCCCGTACCGCCCCGGCACCGGCACCGTCTGGATCCTGTGGAACCCGGCCTGGCGGGCCCCGGCCGGGGCCTCGCTGCCGTGGCCTCGCTCAGAAGGGGTACCAGCGCACCGCCGGGTCTCCGTCCCGCAAGGACGCGACCCGGCGGCCGAACTCGGCGCGCGCCGCCGGGTTGCCGGGCGCGTGCTGGGCCACCCATGCGCAGCTCGCGGTCTCCCGGGCCCCGCGCAGCACCGCGCAGCCCGCCCACTCCCGTACGTCCCAGCCGTAGGTCCGCACGAAGGTGTCGTAGGCGTCGGGGTCCATCCCGTACCGGTCCCGGCTGAGCGCCATCACCACCAGGTCGTGCTCCCGCAGGTCCCCGGCGAAGGTCTCCAGGTCCACCAGGACCGGCCCGTCCGGTCCGATGTGGACGTTGCGCGGCGAGGCGTCGCCGTGGATCGGCCCCGGCGGCAGCTGCGGGGTCAGCGCGGCGGCCGCCGCCGCGAAACCGTCCCGCCGCTCCCGCAGATACGCGGCGTCGGCCGGGTCGATCGCGTCCCCGGCCAGCCGGAGCCAGCGCTCGACGCCGCCGAGCAGCTCGCGACGCGGCAGCGCGAAACCCGGTTCCGGCAGTGCGTGGATCAGCCGCAGCAGTTCGGCGAGGTCGGCGGGGCCGGCCGGGCGCGGCGCCGCGGGGAGCCGGTGCCAGAGCGTCACCGGATGCCCGTCGGCCGACAGCACCTCGGGTGCGGCCGCCCGGACGGCCGGGATGCCGCACTCCGCGAGCCAGGCGGCGACGCGCAGTTCATGACGGGCCCGGTCCGCCAGCGAGGCGTCGCGGCCCACCTTGGCGACGAGGTCCCCGGCGGCGAAGACCGCGTTCTCCCCGAGCGCGAGGAGTTTCGCGTCGGCCGCCGGAACGGCCGCCGGGAGGAGCTCGCGCGCGCGTTGTTCCGTGAAGGGCACGTTCGCCGGATGCGTCGAGGCCATGGGATCCACCACTCGTACCTTCCGTACCTGCCGTGTCGGCGCCGCCCGGCCGATCACGGAGATTGTCCCCTTCGGCCGGGGCCGGGGCGCACCGGGTGGGCAGCCGGGCGGGCCGGAGGAGCAGACCGGACGGCAGAGAGGTGACGATTAATCATTTGCACGAGACGTATCGTCTCGTTTAGGCTCCCGGGCATGACCACTCCCCGCCCCGCCCACATCGCCATGTTCAGCATCGCGGCCCACGGACACGTGAACCCCAGCCTGGACGTCATCCGTGAACTCGTGGCCCGTGGCCACCGCGTCACCTACGCCATCCCCGAGTCCTTCGCGGAGCGCGTCGCCGCCACCGGCGCCGAGCCGAAGATCTACACCTCGACCCTCCCGGCCGACGGCGACCCCGACGCCTGGGGCACCGAGGTGATGGACCACATGGAGCCGTTCCTCGCCGATGCCGTCCAGGCGTTGCCGCAGCTCATCGCGGCGTACGAGGGCGACGAGCCGGATCTGGTCCTGTACGACATCACCGCCTACCCCGCGCGGGTCCTCGGGCATCGCTGGCAGGTGCCGGTCGTCCAGCTCTCGCCGTGCTTCGTCGCCTGGCAGGGGTATGAGCACGAGGTCGGGGCGGCGGTCATGGACCCGGTCAAGCAGACGCCGCGCGGCATCGCCTACTACGAGAGGTTCGCCGCCTGGATCGCCGAGAACGGCATGGACATCGACCCCGACACCTTCATGGGCCGCCCGGACCGCTGTCTCGCCCTCGTCCCGCGCGCCATGCAGCCCCAGGCCGACCGGGTCGACGAGTCCGTGTACACCTTCACCGGCCCCTGCCAGGGCGACCGGGCCGACCAGGGCGACTGGGAGCGGCCCGCCGACGCGGAAAAGGTCCTGCTCATCTCGCTCGGCTCCACCTTCACCAAGCAGCCCGGCTTCTACCGCGCGTGCATCGAGGCCTTCGGCGACCTGCCGGGCTGGCATGTCCTGCTCCAGATCGGCAAGCAGGTCGACGTCCGCGAACTGGGCACGATCCCGGCCAACTTCGAGGTGCGCTCGTGGATACCGCAGTTGGCGGTGCTCCAGAAGGCCGACGCCTTCATCACGCACGCCGGCATGGGTGGCTCGCAGGAGGGCCTGGCCTGTGGAGTGCCGATGGTCGCCGTGCCGCAGGCGGTCGACCAGTTCGGCAACGCGGCGCTGATCGAGGAACTGGGCGTCGGCAAACACGTACCGATGGAGCAGGCGGACGCGGCGACGCTGCGCGCGGCGGTCCTGGAGCTCGTGAACGACCCAGCCGTGGCGTCCCGTTCGGCGCAGCTGCGGGCCGAGCTGGCGGCGGAGGGCGGGACGCCCTATGCGGCCGATCTCATCGAGGCGGAACTGCGCAAGTGAGCACCGCGCCGCTCCGAAGTCCCTTCACGCGGGCGCCAGTTGGAATGTGTCCCAACGGTAAAACCTGACAGTGGTTGTCAATCGGCTGTCCAATTTGGCGCCGTTCAGCGGGGTTTGAAATTACGCAAGAGCGTTGCGTATGTCACACCTTCGTGTGGATCTTGAAATGAGCACGGTAAATCCGACAGGGTTTCGAGTCACCCGGAGCAATCCCTTCCACGCTCCGGGTGACGTTTGATGAACGCTCAATTTCCCCCCCACATCCTCACGAGGAGGAACCCTCGTATGGCAACCCATAAGCGCGTCGGCAAGCGGCGGCTCGTACTGGCGATATCCGCCATGACCGCCGTCACCGCCGGAGCCACCCTGCTGGCTCTGCCCGCCGGCGCCGCTCCCGCCGAAGGAACCGTCTACGGCGCGAATGCCAAGGGCGCGATCGACGGCAGCTACATCGTCATGCTGAAGGACGGAAAGAGTGCCGAATCCGTCGGCGCCAAGGCCGTCACGGCAGCAGGCAAGGACCTCGCCAAGCGGTACGGCGGCAAGCTGAACCGCACGTACGACTCGGCGCTGCGCGGCTTCTCCGCCAGCGGCCTGGACGAGACGGAGGCGAAGCGGCTCGCCGCCGACCCCTCCGTCGCCAAGGTCGTGCAGAACCACCGCTTCACCGCCACCGGCACCCAGGAGGCCCCACCCTCCTGGGGTCTGGACCGCATCGACCAGGCGGACACCAAGGGCGACGGCAAGTACGCCTACCCCGACGGGGCGGGTGAGGGCGTCACCGCGTACGTCATCGACACCGGCGTGCGCATCAGCCACAAGGACTTCGGCGGGCGCGCCTCGTCCGGCTTCGACGCCATCGACAACGACGACAACGCGGACGACGGCAACGGCCACGGCACGCACGTCGCGGGCACCATCGCCGGTGACGCGCACGGCGTCGCCAAGAAGGCCAAGATCGTGGCCGTCCGGGTGCTCGACGCGAACGGCTCCGGCAGCACCGAGCAGGTCGTCGCGGGCATCGACTGGGTCGTCAAGAACCACAAGGGCCCGTCCGTCGCCAACATGAGCCTCGGCGGCGGCGCCGACGAGGCCCTCGACGCGGCCGTCAAGCGGGCCGTCGCCGCCGGCGTCACGTTCGCCGTCGCCGCGGGCAACGAGTCCTCCGACGCGGGCCAGGGCTCCCCGTCCCGGGTTCCGGAGGCGATCACCGTCGCCTCCACCACCAAGGACGACCAGCAGTCCGACTTCTCCAACTACGGGAGCGTGGTCGACCTCTACGCCCCCGGCTCGGACATCACGTCCGCGTGGAACGACAGCGACTCGGGCACCAAGACCATCTCCGGTACGTCCATGGCCACTCCGCATGTCGCGGGCGCGGCCGCGGTCTACCTCGGCGGTCACAAGGACGCGACGCCCGAGCAGGTCGCCGGTGCGCTGACCAAGGGTGCCACCCCGGACAAGGTCTCCAACCCGAGCGCGGGCACGCCGAACAAGCTGCTCAAGGTCGTGGAGTAGGCACCGTACTGACGACATCGTGACGGACATCGTCATCGACTGTCGGTGAGTTGCATTCCCGGTCGGCCGTCGCGCCCCTCCCCCACGGGGGCGCGACGGTCGACCACTCGGCGTTAGGCTCCGGCCATGACTTTCGAGACGTCCCCCGTAACTGCCGCCCCTTCCCTCCCGGATGGCGAGACCGGCAAGGTCGATTTCTACTTCGACCCCGTCTGCCCCTTCGCCTGGATCACCTCGCGCTGGATCCTCGAGGTCGAGCGACTGCGTGACATCGAGCTCCGCTTCCGCGTCATGAGCCTGTCCGTCCTCAACGAGGGACGCGAGGACCTCCCCGAGCGCTATCGCGAAATGCTCGACACGGCCTGGGGCCCGGTCCGCGTCTGCACGGCCGCTGCCCGCCGGCACGGCGAGCATGTGCTCCGCGACCTCTACACCGCCCTCGGCACCCGTGCCCACAACCAGGGCAAGGACATCGACGACGACGTGATCAAGGAGGCGCTCGCCGAGGTGGGCCTGCCCGCCGAGCTGGCCGAGGCCGCGCACACCACCGAGCACGACGACGCGTTGCGCAAGAGCCACCACGAGGGCATGGACCCGGTCGGCGAGGAGGTCGGCACCCCGACCCTGCACATCGACGGCGTCGCCTTCTTCGGCCCGATCCTGACGTCGATACCCCGGGGCGAGACGGCGGCCCGCATCTTCGACGGCGCCCGCGCGCTGGCCTCGTACCCCGACTTCTTCGAGCTGAAGCGCACTCGGACGGGCGGTTTGGACTTCAGCTGACCTGCGTGATGGCCGCGATGCCGGCCGACGGACTAGCGACCGAGGGCGTCGAGGTGCCGATGGAGCACCTGATGTCCTTCGGGGGTGGGGTGCACGCCGTCGACGAGGAGCTCGGCCCTCTCCCGCAGTGGCTCCCACATGTCGAGGTAGTCGACGTGGTTCGCTTCGCACCAGGCCCGTATGGACTCGCGCAGGGCCAGCGCTCGCGCCTGGGTGAATCGCAGGCCCTCGTAGTCGCGGGTGCGTTCTTCATCGACCCAGGTCGGTCCCACGACGACAAGTCGCGCGTTGTGACTCAGGGCGGTGGCGGCCAACGCGCCCAGACTGTCCGCGATGTGCGCCAGTCCGTCGCGAGGAGACTGCGACGTGGCGAGCGGCAGGGCGGAGTCGTTGATGCCGGCGGCGACAAGGACGGTGTCGGGCAGGCGAGGAGCCAGCACCGTGGGTGTCTGCCGGCTGACATCGGCCAGGGTGCTGCCGGGGATGGCCAGATTGAAGACCCGGTGTTCGGCCTCGTTCCCGGCGATGTGGGTGGCCGCCAGGCGGGCCGCCCATCCTCCCTGCGGATCACAGCGTCCGTAGGCGATGCTGTCGCCCACGATCAGGATGCGTGCGGCCGGGCGCAGCGGCTTCGCATCCAGGTAGGCCCAGGCGCTTTCCCCGGAAGTGAGGAGCACCCGACGGCGGGCGTAGTCGTCGACTTCGTAGGCATCGGCTGCGGCGAGGTCCCGGTCGGTGAGGTGCAGGACGGCACCCTCGACCACGGCGCCGTACTTGCGCTCCAGGGTCAGGTGCACGTCGAGGCCGCTGGCGGCGATCACGGACTCGTCGGTGATCGGCAGGGGCCTGGCCGTGTAGCCGGTCAGCGACTCCGGAGAACTGGGCACCGCTTCGCCGAAGAGAGCGGTCTGGACCCGCTCGTCCAACAGCGTGCCGAAGGAGAACAGGGTGTGGGGGCGCGACTCGGTCACTGTGGGCTACGTGGCCTTTCATCAGGGATGATCAGATCACCCTAACGGCCGACTCGAGCCACCGAACGGGCGCTCCCACACGGTGCTCATGTGCGCCACCGTCGCATCGGTACGGCCGTCGTGCAGCTGTGGCTGCGCCTCTGCCGCACAGCCCCCGAGGGGCGCCCGCACCCTGAAAGACATGGGCCGGCGGCCCCTCTTGCCCGGTCCTGTCCGGGCTGAAAGGGCCGCCGACCTGTGTGTGCGCGGGGGGCTCCCAGCGGACCATGTCGACGAAGGCGCTCCCCGCACCACGCTCAGAGCGTCGTGCCGTCGGGGAGCTCCTTCTTCGCGTTGACCACGGCCCGCTTGATGACCACGGTCTCGTGGGTGATGGCGCCGGGTTCGAGGCCCCGATAGGGCTTGACCAGCACGTCGCGCTGGCCGAGGTACCCATAGGTGTTCCTGTCGAAGATCCACTCCTGACGGCTGACCGGGCCGGTGTGAGTGATCGCGACAGCGGTCCGGCCGGTCGCGTCGACGATGTTGTCCACGAGCCTGACGCCCGGGATCTTGGCAGCCGCTTTGAACAGCGCGGCGCTGATGTCCGGTGCCGCGATCTGCTCCTCCAACAGCTGACCTATCTCCTCGAACGCCGTCCGGTCGGCCTCCGGGTCGCCCATCCTGCCCACCCGGTAGAGGCGCTTGAGGAGGGCGTCGGGGTCGGTGGGAAGCGCCTTGACGCTGTTGTAGGAGCCCCGGTCGGTGACGTCATCGGGACGGTCGAGGTCGAGGTCCTCGCCGTTCTTGTCCATGAATTCATGGCCGGGCTCGTAGATGAAATTCTTGAGGCCGTCGGGCGAGTGCCAGACCTGGCGCGAGCGCAGCGGAGTCACCACGAGCTTCTCCTTGCCGCCCGCCCTGTCGACCCGCCCGCCCCTGACCTTGCTTTCCACGTAGATGTACTGGTCCTGCCGGGGTTCCAGGGCCGGCTGCCGTGCTGCCACGAGGGAGATGCGGTCGACGGCCGTCGACAGTCCACCGGTGGTGCCGGACTCCAGCTTCGCACCGGCCTTCGGCGGGCGGGTGTCCGTACCCGACGCCCCCGAGCCGTCCGGGGCCACGAGCACGGCACCCGCCACCACGGCCGCGGCGGCCGGGAGCGCGATCCAGGCCGTGCGGTGCGCACGGGAGCGCGGTGCGCACGGGGCGGTTCGGCGCGCCTCGGCCCACAGGGCCTCTTCGAGCAGGTCCTGCCGCGCCTTGGGCAGGGCGGTCTCGGCCTGCCGCGGGAGCAGGAGGTCGAAGTCACGGAGGTCGAGCGGCTCTTGGGTTCGCCGGGAGATGCGCATTATCGGTTCCACTTCTCGTTCGGACGGTTCAGATGCAGATGGAGGCGCTCGGGACGCCGGGACGCCGTCTCGTCGGCGCGCTGCCGGAGCTCTTGTTCGGCGAGCTTGCGCAGCCGCTCGCGGGCCCGGAACAGCCGCGACCGTACGGTGCCGACGGCCACGCCCAGGGCCTCGGCCGCTTCCGCGTAGCTCAGGCCGGACCACACGCAGAGGGTGACGACCTCGCGCTCCGGCCGGCGCAGCTTCTCCAGGGCGTTCTTCGCGGCGGTGAGCTGTTCGGCGTCCGCCATCCTGCCCACCACTTCACCCGCGATGTCCGGCACGGCTTCCTTGGCGGGCATGCGGGCCAGGGCCTTCTGATGGCGGCGGGCGGCACGGTTGGTGTTGCGCTGGACGTTCACCGCGATGCCCATCAGCCAGGCCTTCGCGCCGTCCGGCTCCTCGGGAAGCCTGTCACGCAGGCGCCAGGCCTCCAGGAACGTGAGCGAAACGACGTCCTCGGCGGTGGCCCAGTCGCCGGTGGCACGGATGGCGTAGCGGTGGACGAGCTGGGCGTGCGAGCGGAAGAGACGGCGGAAGGAGTCCGGGTCGCCGTCCCTGATGCGGGTGTGTATTGACGTCACGTCTGGATATGTCCGATGGGAGGTAGGAGTTCCCATGATGTGGGTCACACGACGGGACGGTCATCCCGGCCCCCGCCAGGGCGGAGCGCGGCATCATGAGCATCATGCGAACCCGGCCTGTGCTCGTGTACGACGGTGACTGCGGCTTCTGCACGACCTCGGTGAGGTTCGCCGAGAGACGTATCCGGCCCCGCTGTGATGTCACCGCATGGCAGTCCGCGGAATTGAATGCCCTGGGCGTGACACAGGACAGGGCCGAGTACGAGCTGTTGTGGATCACCCCCGGCGGGACGGTCTACGGCGGAGCCCAGGCCGTCGCCAAACTCCTGCTCAGCGCGCGTGGCGGCTGGGCCGTGCCGGGAGCGGTGCTCATGCTGCCACCGGTGCGTTGGGCTGCCCACGGCATCTACCGGCTGATCGCGAACAACCGGCAGCGGATGCCGGGCGGAACGGCGGCCTGTGCTGTGCCCGCAGAGCGCTCGCGGCCCTGACGTGTGGGTGCCGTGCGGGAGGCGCCTGAAGGCGGCGCTCCCGCACGGCCGTGTGGTCAAGCCGGCTGTTACAGGTTGTAGCGCTCGATCTTCAGGAGCCAGTTCTGCAGTCCGGCGGTGCCGATGTTGTCGCTCGGGCTCACCCGCACCTGAGCGGTGACGTCCTTCTGGTTGAACTGCGGCTCGAACCTGATGATCCGCAGCGCGGTGTGCGAGGACCATTCCGCCGATGAGGCCGCCGACGAGAAACGGTGGTTGTCACTGACCGGGTTCGGGCTCTCGCCGCCGAACAGCACGTCGAGCCAGAGGACGCTGTTGTTGTCCGAGGAGCTCACCAGCGTCTCCGCGCTGAAGGTCACCACAAAGATCGCCCCGTACGAGGGCGAGGTCGATCCGCCGACCTTGAGACCGATCTTCGCCCCCGGCACGTCCTGCCAGCCGGGGCCCTTGGTCTCCCAGCGGTCCGAGTCCCACGCCCAGTAGGTCCGGTCCGTCGCACGCTGAACCCAGTCCGATGCAGCAGTCACACTGTTCCCCTTCCGGTGTGCGGTAGCGGGTCGTGTACTGCGAGCCATCGAAGCAGGTGGGGGTGGAGGATTGAGGAGGACTCCGAGCATTCGCCGATGAAACGTCGGTATTCCGTCGGTGCCGGGATGAACGCTTGCACAACAGGAATATCGCCCGATGTGGTGGTGTCTCATGGTCACCAAACGGGTGTGCTGGTGCGGGTTATGCGCGGGGGCGAGGGCGGGGGGAGCGGGTGATGGCACCCGGAGGGAAGAGGTGGGGGCCGGTGACGGTTTCGGCGTCGGTGATGTGGACTGTCAGGCCCTCGATGCCGGCGAGCGGGGTGAGATCAACTGTGGGGTCGGAGTCTGACCGGCAGTAGATGGACAGCTCTCGGACGTTGGGGAAGGTGTCCATCACGGGGGTCAGGTCCGCGTGTGAGGAGGGGTTGTTGAGGAAAAGATGGGTCACCTGGGGCAGGGGCGGACAGGCGCCGAGTGCGGCCACCTTCTGATCGACGATCTGCATACCGGTCAAGGCGGGGAGCAGTGTGAGCTCCTGCCAGGCATCCAACGTGACCGGGGGGACGAAACTGAGGAACTTCAGACCGCTGAGTTCGGAGATGCCGCTGAGCGCCGTTGACGAGCACGTCGCGTCCCAGAGGTAGAGCTCTCGCAGGTGCGGGAGCTCAGGAAAGGCGGAGACGGAGGGCTGGTCCAGGGGAGTGTTGAGATTGAGACGTTCCAGGGTCGGCAGCCGACCGACGGTAGTCAGATCTCTGGGCAGAGCTCCCCACAGGGCCAACTTGTTGATCGGCAAGCCATCCAGGGGTGCCAGGTCGAAGAGATCGCCGTTACCTATCAGAGTCAGATCGCGTAGCCCAGGCAACTGCCGGATGAAGCCGATGTCGCGCAGCTTCAGGTTACCGGAAATGCAAAGCCTGCGGAGCTGGCTTCGCTCGATGCCGGACATCAGCTTGGACGCCGAGAAGTTTCCGTGGAAGGAGACGTCTGACCTGTTGCGGATCTCTCTGATCGCCTTGAGCTCGGCATCAGTCGCCACTTGGACGGTGACGTCTTCGGCGAGGTGGTCGAGGATCTCTCGTGCATACTCCTCCGTATCGAATGAGCCCCAGCTCCTCCCCAGAAGGCTATGGATGCCTCGGTCGGCGCTGTCGCGATACCGCTTGAGCAGGGGAAGGGCGGCATCACCGCCCACGGCGACCGCCGTCTCCACGACGGCGCTGGCTTCCTCGTCTTCCAGACCTTCCGGCCCTGGAAGCAGTTCGACGATCACCGGCCCGACCGACGCCAGCTCCTTGGCCTCCGCATAACTCCACGGCGGCAGCAACGCCCCCGCCCGGCTCTCCACCGCCTCCCGAACCCCGGGCTCCAACTCCGTTGCCTGCTCCAGACAAGCCATGGCCAGCAGATGCAGCCGCGTCCGGTGCTTTGCCGTACGGTCACCGCGCGCCACGAGCCGACGCAGCAGCGTGGCTCGCTCGGTGGGCCGGGCATGGGCGACGGCCATCCGTAGGACGTCCTCCCACTGGTCGTCGTGCGCGTGCCGTACCAAGAGGCCCAGGTCCCGCGCCTCCACCGCCGCCTTCGCGCCGAGGTAGTCCTGGAAGGTGCGGTGGACGAAGTCAATGGTGTCGGCCGTCGGCTTGCGCAGCAGACCGCTACGGCCAACCAGGTGGGTGAGCACCTGCCGGGCGTCGCCCTGCGCCGACACCGCAGGCATGGCAGGCAGTGCCTCCTCGATGACCGCGAGCGCCGACTCCTCCTCCATTTCTGCCTGGCCGTTGCGGATGAGCCAGTAGGCGAGCCGTTGGAGCAACTGGATGGACTGGTGCCGGGTCAGGCTGATGCCTTCCGGCGCGTCGATGCCGCGTTCATGGTCGCGTCGGACCAGCAGCATCGAGAGTGCTGCCTCGTACAGCTCCATGCGGCCCCGGGGAAGGTGGCCGCGTCGGTCCCGGTGGAGTGCGCACATCAGCGCGCACATCAGGGGAGTGGTCGCCAGCTGCGCCAGATCACGCTGCCCGCGTACCGCCTCCGTGAAGCTCTCCTCCAGCCCGGGGGCGGCCTTGGCCGCACAGTGCCAGCGGGTGACGAAGACCAGCACATCGCGCCTGTTCATCGGCCGTACGGTCAGCTCCGTGAAGCCTGAGCCGTTGAGCCATTGTTCCGGTACGGCCGTGGGGCGCGTGGTGACGAGGACGTACGCCTGCGGATAGGCCGCGAGGAGTTCCCGCAGCCACGCTCTGGTGTGTTCGCGGCGTTGCTGCGGCACTTCGTCAATGCCGTCGATGAGCAGCAGACCGCGTCCTGCCGTGAGGACCCGATCCGCCCATCCCGTCGGTTGGGCGGCCGCGAGCATGCTCCCCGTCGCTTCGAGGAAGGAGTGCGGGCCCGGCAGAGCGCTCTGGCGGTCGAGGGTGCGCAAGGGCAGCACGAAGGGCATGAGATGCCGCAGGTGGTCCATCTCGCTCGGCGGGTTCTGCCGTGCCGACATCACCGCCAGCCAGTGGAGCAGCGTCGTCTTGCCGCTTCCCGCCAGTCCACGGATCACCGTGCGCTGCCGGCCTGCCAGAGCCTGCTCGGCCCGTTCCACCGTCATCGGGGATGCGTGCCCCTCCGGCCACGCGGAAGGCATCCCCGACCGCTCGTCGCGAGCCGCCAGCTCCAGGCTGAGATAGGCCGTGTCCAACGGCCAGCAAGCGCCCTCCGGCCTCGTGAGGTCCAGCCCCACGACCGTCAGCCGGCTGTAGCGGTCGATGACATAGTCCCGGTACCGGCGTTCAAAGACCACGTCCTCGTCGCTCTGTTCGCGAATCGCCGCAGGCGTCGGGGCAACCGCCCGTGAACGCAGTTCCAGGAGAGCGGGCGGTGCCGCTCCCAGCGCCTTCGCCAGCGCGATCACCGTGGCTTCGCTCGGTACCTTCCGCCCGTTGAGCGCCTGGCTGATCGTCGTGCGCCCCAGCCCGCACCGCCGCTCCAACGCGGTGACCGACAGCCTGCGCTCGGCGCGCAGCAACCGGAGCCTCGCGGCCAACTCGGCTCGCGCGCCCGTCTCTTCGTCTCCCACGCTCTCCCCAGCCCCGCCGCCGCCTCGTCCGTGACCGCGTTCATTTTGGTACGGCCGAACGCCGCTGAACATGGAACCGGGGAGATTCCTGGCACCGGACCCACCATGGACTCAGGAGGACCCCATGGATCACCGACCGGCTGTCATCGCCCTCGTGCTGCTGACAATCGCCGTCGCCGTTCTGTCCGCCGCCGCTCTCGGCGCGGTGGCCGGGGTGTTGGCCCGCATGGACGGTGCCAGCCGGCCTGCCGCGTTGACGCGTGCGGGCGCGGCCTTCGGCGGAGCGCTCACCGTCCTCACCGCGATCCTGGCCCTCGCACATAAAGTACTGGTCTAAGCGGGGGCGTCCTAGGCCAGAGCCGTCAGGCAGAACTGCACCAGGCCGGCGTCGACGTCGAGGACGATCTTCTCCATCTCCGGCCACGGCGGCGCGAAGGCCATGCCCCACTCGACCGTGAAGGCGAGGATCTTCTCCTCCTCCTGGCCCGAGAGGATGTGGCGCGCGTAGAGGTAGTCGTCGCTGGTTCCGCAGGTCGGGTACAGGTCGAAGGCCGGCTCGGGGGTGTATTCCTTGCCGCGTACGCCCTTGAGGGCGTCGCAGAACCGCTCGGCGAGCACGGCGGAGTCGTCGGCGTCGTCTTCCTCGATGAACTCGGCGTAGACCAGACCGTCCTTCAGTCCGCGCTTGCCGTCGAAGAGTGGGTTGTGGAAGTTCTTGGCCGGGTCGACGGACTGGTTCTGGTCGTCGCCCCAGACGTAGAGCACCTTCTGGGTGTAGCTGTGGACGTCGACGAACCAACGGGTGCGGGTGAAGCGGTCGATCAGCCAGCGCACATTGCGGGTCTCCGCCTCGGAGAAGGGCTCGGGGCCCTGGTAGACCTGGTTCGGGTCGGCCGGGTCGTCCGAGACCCGGACCGGGGCGAGGGGGTGGAAGGCGGTCCGGTAGTCGAAGAGGTGGTCGTAGTTGCGGTTGAGGTCGACGCCGATCGCGGCCGGATCGCCGCCGGACTGGGCCGGATTGCGGTTCCGCCGCCACATGGCGTCGACGGTCTGGCTGTAGTGCCGGCCGTCCGGGTTGACGAGCGGGAAGACGACGACGTCGAGCTCCTCCAGGATCCTGCGCACCTGGGCGGAGGTGAAGCTCGTACCGCCGTAGGCAAGGCCCGTGCCGCCGGTGTGGGCGTGCAACAGGTCGGCGGCGAAGTCGACCAGGATCTCGCAGCTGCCCCACTCGCGGGCGTGTGCGCCGCCGATAAGGACGACGGCGGGCTTCGGCTCCCGGCGTTCTGTGCCGATCCGCAGGGCGTGACAGGTCCGGCCCTCGAAGGTCGGCTCGGGCAGCTCGATGAGGTCCGCCGTGGGGAACGCGGCGGCCAGGCTGGCCACGCCGGATTCGACTTCGGTGATGTTCAGGTACGGCATGGCGCCCCTCCTAGTCCCGCACCTTGAGGGCGAGTCCCTGCGGGACCGCGTCCTCGGGGGCGAACCGGTCTCCTTCGCCCACCTCGGTCTGGCGGGCACGTCCGGTGGCGGTGGCGTCCTCGACGGTCTCGACCGACACGCCCTCACGAGCCAGGGCTTCGCCCTGCTCGGGGGAGACATAGGCGTCCATGGTGAGGCTGCCGTCCTCGTTCCGGCGGACCCTGCCGCCGACATCGGGGCGGGAGTCGCGCAGCAGGGCGCGCAGGGTGTCGGCATCCTTGGCCGTGACGCGGACACGCAGGGTGGTGTACTCGTTGGACATGACGGGCCCCTCTCGGGCGCCGTCGAACTCGGATCGGCCCTGCCGGCCCGGCCGGGGGACGGCGCGCTCGCGACGAGTGAACGAGTGGACGTGCGGGCGCGTACCTTCGTGGTGCCCAGGCCTACGCCCGATGTGTTCCTCGTATTCTCAGCGTGCGCTTCCGCCGTGGAACGAGTCAAACGGGGCCTCGGGCACCCCTCCTAGGCCCGCAGCCGCACCCCCGGAGTGACCGCGACGGCCCGCGCCGCCTCCTCGTACCGTCGCAGCAGCAGCGAGACGACCTCCGGCGCCGGGCCCAGGACGTCCGCCAGGACATCCGCGCCCGCCTCCCGGGCGCCGGCGGCGATGCGGTCCGGCAGGCGGCCCGGGGCGAGGACGTACGGGGCGACCGCGATGCGGCGGACGCCCTCCGCGCGCAGGGAACGGATCGCGTCCTCCGTGCGCGGCAGGGAAGCGGAGGCGAACGCGGGTCGCACGGCGCACCAACCGGTGTGCCGCCACTCCCGCGCGATTTCAGCGATCACCGCGCTCGCCTCCGGGTCGGTGGAGCCCGCCGAGGCCAGGACGACCCCGGTCCGGCTCCGGTCGCCGGGCCGCAGCCCGGCCTCGTACAGCCGCCGTTCCAGGGCGGCCGTCAGCAGGGGGGAAGGGCCGAGGACGGCGGCCTGCCGCACCCGCAGCCACGGCAGCCGGGCCGCCGCCTCACGCAGCACGGCCGGGATGTCGGCCTTGGCGTGGAAGGCACGGGTCAGCAGCAGGGGGAGGGCGACGACGTCCCGTACGCCCTCCGCCGACAGCCGTTCCAGCACCCGGGGCACGCTCGGCGCGCAGAAGTCGAGGAAGCCCACCTCGACGCGGAGCCCCGGGCGCAGTGCCGCCAGACGGTCCCGGAGCGTCGTCACCGTCGCCGCGTGACGGGGGTCGCGGCTGCCGTGGGCGACGATCAACACCACCATGCGCTCACCCCTGGCGCGTCGCCAGACCGCGGGTGCGCAGCACGCGGCGCTCCAACGGGCTGAAGACGATCAGGTCGATGGCGATGCCGACGAAGAGGATGAGGAGGATGCCGAGCAGCACCCCCGGCATGTCGGAGTCGGTGCGGGCGTTCTCCAGGAACTGGCCGAGCCCGAGGCCCAGGTCGGGGGAAGAGGCGATGAGTTCGGCCGCCATCAGTGAGCGCCAGGAGAAGGCCCAGCCCTGCTTGAGCCCGGCGAGATAGCCGGGCAGGGCGGCCGGCAGCAGGATGTGCCAGGCGCCGCGCGCCCCGGTGGCGCCGATGGTGCGTCCGGCCCGCAGATACAGCGGCGGCACCTGGTCGATGCCGGAGACAAGGCCGTTGGCGATGGACGGCACCGCGCCCAGCAGGATCACCGCGTACATCGCCGAGTCCGTGATGCCGAGCCAGATGACCGCGGCCGGTACCCAGGCGACGGACGGCAGCGACTGGAGGCCCGAGAGGATCGGGCCGAGGGCGGCCCGTACGAACCGCACCCGGGCGACCAGCAGCCCCAGCGGGGTGCCGAGGGCCAAGGCGGCGGCGAAGCCGAGCAGGCCGCGCGAGACGCTGGTCCAGACGATGTCGAGCAGGGTGCCCTGCACCCACAGCTCGGTGAGGCTGTGCCAGACGGCGGAGGGGTCGGGCAGCTTGTAGTCGTCGGTGACCTCCGCCAGGACCAGGAGCTTCCAGACGACGAGCACCAGGACGACGGCGCTCACGGGCGGCAGGACCTTGTGCAGCAGGACCTCGGTGAAGGGCGTCCGCTTGACCTGCACCGCGTCCAGCGCGTCGAGCCCGGCCTCCAGTCCCGAGAGGTCGTGGCCGTCGGGCTTCGTCTTCCCGGCGGTGTCAGTGCTGGCCATGGCGGCGGATCTCCCCACGCAGTTCTTCGGTTATCTCGACGGACAGGTCCGCGACGGCCGCGTCCTCGATCCGCCGCGGCTGCGGGATGTCGACCTCCCACTCCCGGGCCACCCGGCCGGGCCGCGAGGACAGCAGCACCACGCGCTGGGCGAGCCGGACCGCCTCGCGGACGTTGTGCGTCACGAACAGCACCGACAGCGAGGTCTCGGACCAGATCCGGGTCAGCTCGTGGTGCAGCACGTCCCGGGTGATGGCGTCGAGCGCGGCGAACGGCTCGTCCATCAGCAGCAGTTGGCTGTCCTGCGCCAGGGCGCGGGCGAGGGCGACGCGCTGCCGCATCCCGCCGGACAGCTCGTGCACCCGCTTGCGGTACGAGCCGCCGAGCCGCACCAGCTCCAGCAGCCGCTCGGCCTCCGGCCGTCGCTCGGCCCTCGGCACCCCGCGCAGCCGCAGGGCGAGCTCGATGTTCCGGCCCGCGGTCAGCCAGGGGAAGAGCGCGTGCTCCTGGAACATCAGCGCCGGCCTGCCGCCGGGCACCTCGATCGTGCCGGCCGTGGGCCGGTCCAGCCCGGCGACCAGATTGAGCAGCGTGGACTTGCCGCAGCCCGAGGCGCCCAGCAGACAGACGAATTCACCGGGCCGGACATCAAGGGTGATGTCGTCCAGGACGGGCTGGGCCGCCCCGGGACGGCCGAAGCTCTTGTGGACGTGGTGGAGCCGGACGGCTGCCGGGGCATCCTGGGGGACGACGACGGCCGTGCCGGTCTTCTCGGTGGACAGTGCCGGGGCCATCCGGTCACCTCCTGAGGTCTGGGCGCCGACGGGTCGGCGGTCGCTGCTTGATGGGATGCGAGGCGCGATTGCGCGATGCGCGCCGCGCCGGGCGCTAACGCTTGCCGAGGTTCGCGGCGTCGACCGCCGGCTTGCCCTGGGCCTTCAGGACCTTGTTCAGCGGGGCCAGGTCGTAGATGCCGGACAGGTCCGGCTTCTCCAGCAGACCGGCCTTGACGGCGTGGTCCGCCTCGGCCTGCAGGGTCGAGGCCAGCGGGTCGTCGGTGACCGCGATGCTCCGCCACGCCGGGTCGAGCACCTTGGCGGGCAGTTCCTTGCCGGTGAGGCCCTTGAGGGCCGCGTTGGCTGAGGCCTTCGCCTTGTCCGGGTTCGCCGTGATCCACGCGTTGGTCTTCACCGAGCCGCGCAGCACGGCCTCGACCACATCCGGGTGGGCGTCGAGGAACTTCTGCGACACGATCACATTGGTGATCACGAACTTCTTGTCCGGCCACAGCGTGCTCTCGTCCAGCAGGACCTTTCCGCCCTCGGCGACCAGCTTCGAGGCGGTCGGCTCCGGCACCCAGGCGCCGTCGACGGAACCGGACTTGTAGGCATCGGGAGTCACCTTGTTGTCCGTGCGGACGACGGACACATCACCCTTGCCGCTCTGCGGATCGACCTTCCAGCCCTTCTCGGCGATCCAGTTGAGGAACGCCACGTCCTGGGTGTTGCCCTTCTGCGGCGTCGCGATCTTCTTGCCCTTGACGTCGTCGAGGGAGGAGATCCGGTCCGGGTTCACGACGAGCTTCACACCGCCGGAGGCGGCACCCGAGATGATGCGCAGGTTCTTGCCCTTGGACTTCACATAGCCGTTGATGGCGGGCGACGGGCCGATCCAGCCGATGTCGATGGACCCGGCGTTGAGGGCCTCGATCTCGGTCGGCCCCGCGTTGAAGGTCGTGGCGCGGAGCTTGGTGCCGCCCAGTTCCTTCTGGAGGATCCCCTCGTGGTCACCGACCAGCGGGGTGGCGTGGGTGATGTTGGGGAAGTAGCCGATCCGCACCGTGTCGACGGACAGTTTCGCGCCCACGGCGGCGGTGTTGCTCTTGTCGTCCTTCTTCGCCGAGCCGTAGCCGCAGGCGCCCAGGACGCCGATCAGCAGGGGGAGGGCGACGGCGGCCGCGAGGGCGCGGCGGGCGGGGCGGGCGGCAGGCACGAGGGGGGTTCCTCTCGGTGGTCCGGGCGTACGGCTAGGGCACGCCCGGCGTCGGCTGGGGTCTTCGGGGGTGGGGGAGGTACGGCGGCGGTACGGGCGTCAGCACACACATCGCCCGACCCCGCCCTGTCCGCTGCCGAGGGCGCCGCTGCCGATCCGGCCGCCCTCCTTGTCGAAGGTCGAGAAGAAGTCCCTGCCCGCCGAGGTCATGATCAGAAGTCCCATCCCTCGTCGTCGGCCACCGGAGCGGCCTCGTCCGTCGCCTTCGCCGCGAAGGCCGCGCCCGCCATGCCCGCCGTCAGCGTCGTACCGTCGGCGGGGTCGACGAGCAGGAAGGAACCCGTACGGCGGGAGTCGGCGTAGGCGTCGAGCGCCAGCGGCTCGGCGGTGCGCAGCACCACGCGCCCGATGTCATTGGCGGCCAGCTCGCCGGGCGCGGGGTGCTGGGAGAGGTCGCCCAGCGTCAGCCGTGACGGGATGTCCTTGACGATCGCCTTGACCGTGCGCGTGGTGTGCTTGAGCAGCACCCGGTCACCGACGCGCAGCGGCCGGTCCGCCACATGGCAGACGGTCGCCTCGACGTCCCGGGTGAGGGCGGGCACGCCGGTGGTGGGGGCGATGAGGTCACCCCGGGAGACGTCCAGGTCGTCGGCGAGGCGCAGGGTCACGGACTGCGGGGCCCAGGCCACGTCGACCTGCGAACCCAGCGCGTCGATTCCGGCGATGGTGCTGCGCCGCCCCGACGGCAGCACGGTGACGTCCTCGCCGACACGCAGCACTCCGGAGGCGAGCTGTCCCGCGTAGCCGCGGTAGTCGCGGTGTTCGGGCGTCTGCGGGCGGATGACGTACTGGACGGGGAAGCGGGCCGGGTCACCGGTGGGGTCGGCGACGACGGGGACGCTCTCCAGGTGCTCCAGGACGGTCGGTCCGCCGTACCAGTCCATGTGCGCCGACGGCGTCACCACGTTGTCACCGGCCAGCGCGGAGATCGGCACCGCGGTGACGTCCGGCACGCCGAGCGAGGCGGCGTACGCGGTGAACTCCTCGGCGATGTCCGCGAAGACGGGCTCCGCGTAGTCGACGAGGTCCATCTTGTTGACCGCCAGTACGACGTGCGGGACGCGCAGCAGCGCGGCGACCGCGGCGTGTCGGCGGGTCTGCTCGACGACGCCGTTGCGGGCGTCGACCAGCACCACGGCGAGCTCGGCGGTGGAGGCGCCGGTGACCATGTTGCGGGTGTACTGCACATGCCCGGGGGTGTCGGCGAGGATGAACCGGCGGCGCGGGGTGGCGAAATAGCGGTACGCGACGTCGATGGTGATGCCCTGCTCGCGCTCCGCCCGCAGCCCGTCCGTCAGCAGCGCCAGGTCGGGCGCCTGCTGTCCGCGGCCCAGCGAGGCCCGCTCGACGGCCTCCAGCTGGTCGGCCAGCACCGACTTGGAGTCGTGCAGCAGCCGCCCCACCAGCGTGGACTTGCCGTCGTCCACCGAGCCGGCGGTGGCGAAACGCAGCAGCGAGGTCGCCGCCGGGTCGATCGATGTGCTCATGGCTAGAAGTACCCCTCGCGCTTGCGGTCCTCCATCGCGGCCTCCGACAGCTTGTCGTCGGCCCTCGTCGCACCCCGCTCGGTGAGCCGGGACGCGGCGATCTCCGCGATCACGTCCGTGATCGTCACCGCCGAGGAGTCGACGGCACCGGTGCAGGACATGTCACCGACCGTGCGGTAACGCACCAGCCGTCTGACGACCCGCTCCCCGTCCTTGGGGCCGCCCCAGTCACCCGGCGCCAGCCACATGCCGTCCCGGGCGAACACCTCGCGCTCGTGGGCGTAGTAGATGGCCGGGAGCTCGATCTTCTCCCGGGCGATGTACTGCCACACGTCCAGCTCGGTCCAGTTCGACAGCGGGAAGACCCGCACGTGCTCACCGGGGGAGTGCCGGCCGTTGTACAGCTGCCACAGCTCCGGGCGCTGCCGGCGCGGGTCCCAGCCGCCGAACTCGTCGCGCAGCGAGAACACCCGCTCCTTCGCGCGCGCCTTCTCCTCGTCGCGACGGCCGCCGCCGAAGACGGCGTCGAAGCGGTGCGCGCCGATCGCCTCCAGCAGGGGCACGGTCTGCAGGGGGTTGCGGGTGCCGTCGGGGCGCTCGCGCAGCCGCCCGTCGTCGATGAAGTCCTGCACGGACGCCACGTGCAGCCGCAGGCCGTGCTCGGCGACCGTGCGGTCGCGGTAGGCGAGGACCTCGGGGAAGTTGTGACCGGTGTCCACGTGCAGCAGCGAGAACGGCACCGCCGCCGGGGCGAACGCCTTCAGCGCCAGATGCAGCATGACGATCGAGTCCTTGCCACCGGAGAAGAGGATCACCGGCCGCTCGAACTCCCCCGCCACCTCACGGAAGATGTGCACCGCCTCCGACTCCAGCGCGTCCAGATGCGTCAGGGCGTAGGGGGTCTCGTCCACGCTCACAGCATTCCCCTCTCCGTCAGCAGCGCGTGCAGTTCCGCTGCCGACTCCTCGACGCCCGACCGGTGCGCCTCGATCCGCAGGTCCGGCTCCAGGGGCGCCTCGTACGGGTCGTCCACCCCCGTCAGCCCGGATATCTCGCCCGCCGCCTGCTTGGCGTACAGGCCCTTCACGTCCCGTACCGAGCACACCTCCACCGGCGTCGCGACGTGCACCTCCACATAGCCGGTGCCGTGCTCCTGGTGGCGCTTGCGGACGGCCTCGCGGGAGTCCGCGTAGGGCGCGATGACGGGCACGAGGACGGTCACGCCGTGCGTGGCCAGCAGCTGGGCGACGAACCCGATGCGCTGCACGTTGGTGTCGCGGTCCGCCCGGGAGAACCCGAGCCCCGCGGAGAGGAACTCCCGGATCTCGTCGCCGTCCAGCACCTCCACCCGGTGCCCCTCGGCACGCAACCGCCCCGCCAGCGCGTAGGCGATGGTCGTCTTGCCCGCGCTGGGCAGTCCGGTGAGCCACACGGTGGCTCCGCTCATCTCTTGCACTCCGTCCCGTGTCATCCGTGAAGCCCGCATTCCGTCTTTCCGCGCCCCGCCCACCGGCCGGCTCGGGCGTCCTCACCCGCGCCGGTTCGGCGGGTGCAGGGAGCACACCCGATGGAGGCGTAGCCCTCCGTCAGCAGCGGGTTGGTCAGCACGCCGTGCTCCTCGACGTACGCGTCCACGTCGGTCTGCGTCCAGCGGGCGATCGGCGAGACCTTCACCTTCCGCCGCCGGCCGTCCCAGCCGACGACGGGAGTGTGCGCGCGGGTCGGTGACTCGTCGCGGCGCAGCCCGGTCGCCCAGGCGTCGTACGCGCCGAGTCCCTCCTCCAGAGGCTGGACCTTGCGCAGGGCGCAGCACAGGTCAGGGTCGCGGTCGTGCAGCCGTGGCCCGTGCTCGGCGTCCTGTTCGGCCACGGACCGGCGCGGGGTGAGGGTGATGACATTGACGTCCATCACCGCGGCGACCGCGTCGCGGGTGCCGATGGTCTCCGGGAAGTGGTACCCGGTGTCCAGGAAGACCACGTCCACGCCGGGCAGGACGCGGGAGGCGAGATGGGCGACGACCGCGTCCTCCATGGAGGAGGTGACGCAGAACCGCGGTCCGAACGTCTCGGCCGCCCAGCGCAGGATGTCGAGCGCCGGGGCGTCCTCCAGCTCCCGCCCGGCCCGCTCGGCCAGCGCCTCCAGCGATGCATGACGGTCGGTCAAGTCGTCGTGGGTCATGGTGTTGCGGGGCCCCCTTCGCGTATGTCGTGCCGCAGGCCCTTGGCCAGCAACCCGAGGAACGAGAGCCGGAACGCGCGATTGCAGGCGCCGCATTCCCAGCTGCCGTGCCCCTCCTCGGAGGGGCGCAGATCCTCGTCCCCGCAGTACGGGCAGTAGAAGGGGGCCGCCCGCCCGCTCATGACAGGTCCTCCTGCGTGGCGCGGGCCGCCCAGGTCGCGAACCGCTCACCGTCCTCGCGCTGCTCGGAGAACCGGGTGAGGACGCGCTCGATGTAGTCCGGGAGCTCGGCCGAAGTGACCTTCAGACCGCGGACCTTGCGGCCGAAACCGGCCTCCAGGCCCAACGCGCCGCCCAGATGCACCTGGAAGCCCTCGACCTGGTTGCCGGCGTCGTCGACGACGAGCTGGCCCTTGAGGCCGATGTCCGCGACCTGGATGCGGGCGCACGCGTTCGGGCAGCCGTTGATGTTGATGGTGACCGGCTGGTCGAAGTCCGGCATCCGGCGTTCCAGTTCGTCGATCAGGCTCTGGCCGCGGCCCTTGGTCTCGACGATGGCGAGCTTGCAGAACTCGATGCCCGTGCAGGCCATCGTGCCGCGCCGGAAGGGCGACGGGCTGACCCGCAGATCCAGCGCCTCCAACCCGGCGACCAGGGACTCCACTTGCTCCTCGGGCACATCGAGCACCAGCATCTTCTGCTCGGCGGTGGTGCGCAGCCGGCCCGAGCCGTGGGCCTCCGCCAACGCGGCGACCTTCACCAGGAGCGTGCCGTCGACCCGGCCGACGCGCGGCGCGAAACCGACGTAGAACGCGCCGTCCTTCTGGCGGTGGACGCCGACGTGGTCGCGCCACTGCTCGACGGGCGCGGCGGGCGCGGGGCCGTCGAGGAGCGGGCGCCGCAGATACTCCTCCTCCAGCACCCGGCGGAACTTCTCCGCGCCCCAGTCGGCGAGGAGGAACTTCAGCCGGGCGCGGTTGCGCAGCCGCCGGTACCCGTAGTCGCGGAAGATGCCGATCACACCGCCGTACACGTCGGGCACCTCGTCCAGCGGCACCCAGGCGCCGAGCCGGACCCCGATCCTCGGGTTGGTGGACAGCCCGCCGCCGACCCACAGATCGAAGCCGGGGCCGTGTTCGGGGTGGTCGACGCCGACGAACGCGATGTCGTTGATCTCGTGCACCACGTCCAGCAACGGCGAACCGGAGACCGCCGACTTGAACTTGCGCGGCAGATTGGAGAAGTCCTTGTTGCCGATGAACCGGCGGTGGATCTCGTCGATGGCGGGCGTGCCGTCGATGATCTCGTCCTCGGCGATACCGGCGACGGGCGAGCCGAGGATCACGCGGGGCGTGTCACCGCAGGCCTCGGTCGTCGACAGGCCCACGGCCTCCAGCCGCCGCCAGATCTCGGGGACGTCCTCGATCCGGATCCAGTGGTACTGCACGTTCTGCCGGTCGGTCAGGTCCGCGGTGCCCCGGGCGAACTCCTGGGATATCTCGCCGATGACGCGCAGCTGCCCGGTGGTCAGCCGGCCGCCGTCGATGCGGACCCGCAGCATGAAGTAGCGGTCGTCCAGCTCCTCCGGCGCCAGGATCGCGGTCTTGCCGCCGTCGATCCCGGGCTTGCGCTGGGTGTACAGGCCCCACCAACGCATGCGGCCGCGCAGGTCGTTGGGGTCGATCGAGTCGAAACCGGCCTTGGAGTAGATCGTCTCAATGCGTGTCCGCACATTGAGACCGTCGTCGTCCTTCTTGAACTGCTCGTTGCCGTTGAGCGGCGTGTGATGGCCGACGGCCCACTGGCCCTCGCCGCGATGGCGGCCGGCCTTGCGGCGGGTCGTGGCGTCGGCGGCGCTTTCCGAGGTGGCAGCCATGGCGATATGTCCTTCTGGGGGCGGCTCTGAGGAGGGCTGTTCACGCCGAGCCGCCACCTGTGACCTGCGCATACGCCGGATCGACCCGGGCAGGCGCGAAACGGCGGTCACGGGTGGTGCGACGTGCGCGGGCACGGCGGTGCGAGGTGGGGCGGCTCGGGGTGGCTCGTCCGCGACGATGGGGACGGCGGGGGCGGCGGGAGGGCGCCGCGGAAGAACGGTGGTGCTGAGACTCTCAGCGCGCCGGACAGATGGCGCTGGACATGCGGCCCAGGTCGACGTGGCGTCGACTCACCAAGGCAACTCCAGCTCGAGACATGACGGAAGCGTGGCACGGCGGTCTCCGGCCAGTAAAGCGTTGTCCGCGATGCGGACTGTATCGTCTCGGATGCCGGGATGGCTGTCTGTGCCGCCCGCGGCGGCGGGCGCCCTGCGGGCGCGTCCTCAAGCGCCGGACGGGCTGCCAATGCAGCCCGTCCGGCGATCGAACCGGCCGGCCAGGCGTTACGCCCCGGGCCAGGGGCCCGGCGGCGGGACCGCCGGCTCGTCCTCCGTCTTGGTGTCGAAGACCCGGAAGCCGCGCCGCTCGTAGTTGGCGAGGGCGTGCGGGCCGTCCTTGTCGCAGGTGTGCAGCCACACCCGTTTCGTCGGCGTCAGCTCCGGCCACCGCTCGGCCAGGTCCCACGCCCGGGCGGTGCCGAACGACAGCAGCCGCCCGCCGAGGCGACGCCCCTGGAACGCCGGGAGCAGCCCGAAGTAGGCGATCTCGACGGTGCCCTCGTCCTGGGGCTCCAGCTCCATGTAACCCGCCGGGGTACCCCGGTCGTACGCCACCCAGGTCTCCACGCCCGGCCGTTCCAGATAGGCCTGCCACCGCTCGTACGACCACGGCAGCCGGTCGGTCCAGCTGACGCTGCCGCCCACCGCCGTGTAGAGGAAACGGCTCAGCTCCGGCGAGGGCACCTCGGCCCGCTCGATCCGCAGACCGTCCGGCGTGTCCGGTTCGGGCACCGGCGCGAGGTCGGCCGGCGACGTCTGTTCCAGGGACCAGGTCGTCACAGAAATCACGCTGTTACTCATAAGCCCCAGCCAACCACGCGCTCGGACGGGCATCGCCGGAGCCCGGACGGGGGCGGTGGTCAGTGCGCCGGCAGACCGCGGCGGGCGGCCAGCACGACCGGGGCCCGGGACGCCGGCAGCAGGTCCTCCGCGTGCAGCGGCGTCAGCAGCCGGACGTCGATGCCGTCCGTGAAGCGATACGGGCGGTGGCTGAGCACCCCCGCCAGCGTGCGCCGCATTCGGGACATCTCCGCCCGTACCGTCACTGTGCGGGTGGCGTCGCCGAAGAGGTCCGCCGCCAGCTCCGCGGCCGTGCGCCCCGCGGGGTGGCGGGCCAGTACGTACAACAGCTCGGCGTGGCGCGGGCTCAGCTCCTGCGACCACTGCCCCGACTCGCCGGAGACCGTCACCGTCCAGCTCCGGGGCCGGCGCAGATCCAGCACCACCCGGCTCGGCGTGCCGTCCCGGCCCGCCCCCGCGTCGGGCTCCTCGACGCGCACCAGCCAGCCGTCCGGCAGGGGTTCGAGCCGGCACAGCCCGAGGGACGGCAGCCACGCCCGCCCCGGTGCCACCGACTTGGGCAGCACCACCCGCCCCACCGGGCCCATGCCCGTCACCGCCGCCGTCCAGCCGTCCCGGTCGACCGCCAGCGCCCGGCCGCCGATCCGGGCCAGCATGGGCGTGGCGACCGAACGCAGCCGGTCGACGGACTCCCAGTGCCGGGCACGCAGCTCCGCCTCGGCCACCTTGGCCACGGCGGTGACGAGGGCCAGCGAGGCCGGATTGAACGCGCCGGCGGGCCCGCTGACATTCAGCACGCCCACCAGCCGCCCGTCCCGCGGGTCGTGCAGTGGGGCCGCCGCGCAGGTCCAGGCGTGATGGGTCCGGACGAAGTGCTCGGCGGAGTGCACCTGCACCGGGCGGCGCTCCACCAGCGAGGTGCCGAGGCCGTTCGTGCCGACCAGCTCCTCCGTCCAGGAGGCCCCCACGTCGAAGCCCAGCCGGGTGGCGTTCCGGATCACCCCCGGGCTGCCCTCCCGCCACAGCACCCGGCCGTCGGCGTCCGCGACGGCCATCAGATGCTGCACGGTGTCAGCCACCTCGCCCAGCCCCTCGCGCAACTGCGGCAGCAGCCCGCCCAGCGGAGAGGTGTGCCGCCGGTGCTCCACCTCCTCGGCCGACAGGGCCGGTGCGGCCCGGCCCACGTCCGGGTCGATGCCGTGGCGCCGCACGCGACGCCACGACTGCCCGATCACCTGGCGCGGCAGCACGGCTCCGGCCCGCCGGGCAGGCTCCGTACCGGCGGGCGACGGATCAGCGAGCCACGCCTCCCGGACGGCGGGCAGCAGGCCCGCCTCGAATGGTCTGCGGTTCACGCTGCAATGGTGCCGCCGCGAGGCCCGTCGCGTCGGGGCATCGGCAAGATTGCAACGCAGTGCAACCGTTGCGGGTGGCGCCGGTGCGGGCGCAAGGTGACAGGGAGCGGTCGGAGGGTGGTGCCGAGTCGGCGCAGCATCACCCTCCGCCTCGACTCCCGCCGCCGTCGCGGCCGTCACCCGCCCCGCTCCGCCTCACCCCGGCTCCGGTACCCCCACCCATCCGGCCACCGTGCAGGCCAAGGGCCATTCGGCGGATACGGTAAGGGCGTGCAGGCAGCAAATGAACCACCGGGGCGGTCGGTCGGCCGACTCCACAGGGCTCGCGTCCTGTACCGAAATGTCTCCAAACGCAGGATGGCGTGGCTCCTCCTGAAGGACACGGTCAACTCCTGCGTGGAGTACCGCGTCACCGGGCTCGCCGCCGAGGCCGCCTTCTTCACGCTGCTCTCGCTGCCGCCCCTGCTCCTCGGTCTCCTCGGCCTGCTCGGCTACCTGGACGCCTGGACCGGCACCAAGACCATCGAGAGCATCCAGAACAACATCCTCAACGCCTCCGCGACCGTCCTGTCGGACAAGGGCGTCAACGAGATCGCGCGGCCCCTCCTCCAGGACGTCACCAAACGCGGCCGCCCGGACATCATCTCGGTCGGCTTCGCCATCGCCCTGTGGTCCGGCTCGCGCGCCGTGAACGTCTTCGTGGACACCATCACGATCATGTACGGGCTGGAGGGCAAGCGCGGCATCGTCAAGACCCGGCTGCTGGCCTTCCTCCTCTATATCGTCGCCCTCCTCATCGGGGCGGTGGTGCTTCCGCTGATGGTCGCCGGGCCGGACGCCGTGCTGGACATCGTGCCCTGGAGCGCGGACGTCGTCCGGGCGCTGTACTGGCCCGTCGTCACGCTGCTCTCCGTCGTCTTCCTGACGACGCTGTACCACGTGTCCGTGCCCGTCCGTTCGCCCTGGCAGGAGGACATCCCCGGGGCGCTCGTCGCCCTCGGCATGTGGGTGCTGGGCAGCTTCCTGCTGCGCATCTACCTCACCCACACCGTCGAGGGCCCCACCATCTACGGCTCGCTCGCCGCACCCGTCGCCGTGCTGCTGTGGATCGGCGTCTCGGCCTTCGCGGTCCTCGTCGGCGCCGCGGTGAACGCCGCGATAGACCGGGTGTGGCCGTCCGTCGCCACCGCCGCGGCGCGCGCCGAGGTGGACCGGGTGCGCGAGGCCGCGGCGGCGCGGGCGGCGGCCGAACGCGCCGCCCGGGCGTACCCTCCCGACGACATCGACGAGGAGGACGGTGTCATGGGCCAGGACCGGGAGCCGCCGTCGGAGTTCCCCGAGCGCTGGGCGCAGTTCCTGCCCCCCGAGGACGTCCGGGCCCGGCTGCACCACCTCAAGCCCGAACACCAGCCGAAGCACGCGAAGCACGGCCGGCACGCGAAGCCGGACGGGCGCGGCTAGAAAATCGTTGGCGCGGTGGTCGGGCGAGCGCCTACGCTCGCCACACACCGCGCTGACCACGCGGCGAGACACAGGAAACCAGGAGGTGAGGACCGTGATGACTGTCATTGCGACGGGCGTTGCCCGCACTCAGAAGTCGGTTCACACTTCCTCTTTCCTGAAGGATCACTTCCTTGTTCGAGCTCGCTGCGTCACACCCGCTCACCGGCTACGGCTGGGACGAAGGGTTCGCTGACAGCTTCACCCCGTATGCCGCGGAGGGCCTCGCGCCCGGGCGGATCGTTCGCGTCGACCGCGGCCGCTGCGATCTCGTCGTCCCTGACGGCGACGGTGTACGGACGGTCCACGCCGACACGGCCCTCGTCACCACGGGCGACCCCCTGCGCATCATGTGCACCGGCGACTGGGCGGCCGTCGACCTCGCCCAGAGGTTCGTCCGCGCCCTGTTGCCGCGCCGCACGGCCTTCGTGCGCTCCACCTCCTCGCAGCGGTCCGAGGGCCAGATCCTCGCGGCCAACGTCGACCACGCCGTGATCGCCGTCTCCCTCGCCGTCGAGCTGGACCTCGGCCGGATCGAGCGGTTCCTGGCCCTGGCCTGGGAGAGCGGCGCCGCGCCCGTCGTCGTCCTCACCAAGGCCGACCTGGTCACGGAGACGGCCGGGCCGGAGGTGCTCGGCCACCTCGTCGCCGACACGGAGGCGTCGGCGCCCGGCGTGCCGGTCCTGGCGGTCAGCGCCACGACCGGTGAGGGCGTCGACATCCTGGCCGCCGCGCTGGCCGGGGGGACATCGGTGCTCCTCGGCCAGTCCGGTGCCGGCAAGTCCACCCTCGCCAACGCGCTCCTCGGCGAGGACGTCCAGACCGTCCAGGCCGCCCGCGACCGGGACGGCAAGGGCCGCCACACCACGACGACCCGCAATCTGCTGGCGCTGCCCGGCGGCGGCGTCCTGATCGACACCCCGGGCCTGCGGGGCGTCGGCCTCTGGGACGCCGAGGGCGGCGTCGCGCAGACGTTCTCCGAGATCGAGTCCCTGGCGGCCCGCTGCCGCTTCCACGACTGCGGCCACGAGGCGGAACCGGGCTGCGCGGTCCTGGAAGCCCTCGCGACGGGAGAGCTGCGCCAACGCCGCCTGGACAGCTACCGCAAGCTCCTGCGCGAGAACCAGCGCATAGCGGCCCGCACGGACGCCCGCCTGCGCGCGGAGATCCGCCGCGACTGGAAGAAGAAGCAGGCACTGGGGCGCGAAATGATGGCCCGCAAGCGGGGGCGTTAGCCGCTGGGCGAAGCGGGTTCCGGTGCCCGGCGCCGACGAGGGCATCCCCCGAAGGGGGCACGCCCCCGAGGCGCCGGGTCTGCGGCCGGTCCGGGTCTGCGGCCGGTCCGGGCCTGCGGCCGGTCCGGGCCTGCGGCCGGTCCGGGCCTGCGGCCGGGGCCGTAGGCCGTAGGCCCACGCGCCCCCGCCCGGAGGGCCACCGTCGCGTCCGATTTCCGCCAGTCCCGCGGCCTCGCATGGCGCAGACTGGAAGGCGTGATGGACGAAGAGACCAGGTACGAGGCAGTGAGCAGTCGTGATGCCCGCTTCGACGGAGTGTTCTTCTTCGCCGTGGTGACCACCGGCATCTACTGCCGCCCGAGCTGCCCGGCGGTGACCCCGAAGCGGGCGAACGTGCGCTTCTACCCGTCGGCCGCCGCCGCCCAGCGGGCCGGGTTCCGGGCCTGTCGGCGCTGTCGGCCGGACGCCGCGCCCGGGTCGGCCGAGTGGAACGTACGGGCCGACCTGGTCGGGCGCGCGATGCGGCTGATCGGTGACGGTGTCGTCGACCGCGAAGGGGTCGCCGGGCTCGCCGACCGGCTCGGGTACAGTTCCCGGCAGGTGCACCGCCAGCTCACCGAGGAACTGGGCGCCGGCCCCGTCGCCCTCGCCCGGGCCCAGCGGGCCCACACCGCACGGGTCCTGCTGCAGACCACCGACCTGCCGGTCACCCAACTCGCGTTCGCGTCCGGCTTCAGCAGCGTGCGGCAGTTCAACGACACCATCCGCGAGACCTACGCCCGTACCCCGAGCGCGCTGCGCGCCCAGGCGCCCGGCACGCGCGGCCGTGCCGCCGCCGGCATCCCCCTGCGGCTCGCGCACCGGGGCCCGTACGCCGCCCGGGAGATCTTCGACTTCCTCCAGCGGCGCGCCGTCCCCGGCATCGAGGAGACCCTCGGCGCGGTCGGCGCCCGCACCTACCGCCGCACCCTGCGCCTGCCGTACGGCACCGGCATCGCCGAGGTCCACGAACCGCGCCCCGCCGGGCCGCGCCGCGGCCACTGGCTCGACTGCCGCCTCCACCTCACCGACCCCCGGGACCTGTCCACCGCCGTGCAGCGCGTCCGGCGGCTCTTCGACCTCGACGCCGACCCGTACGCCGTCGACGAGCGGCTCGGCGCCGACCCCCACCTGGCGCCCCTCGTCGCCGACCGCCCCGGACTGCGGTCACCCGGGGCGGCGGACGGGGAGGAGCTGGCGGTACGGGCCGTCCTGGGCCAGCAGGTCACCGTGGCCGCCGCCGCACGGCTCGCGGGCACCCTGGTCGCCGCCTACGGCAAACCGCTCGCCGCGCCGGACGGCGGGCTCACCCACGTCTTCCCCGAGCCCGCCACCCTGGCCGACGCCACCCTCGAGGAGCTCGGCATGCCGGACTCCCGGCGACGCGCCCTGCGCACCGTCGCCACCGCCCTCGCGGACGGCCGCGTCCGGCTCGACCCCGGCGTCGACCGGGACGCCACCGAGCGCGCCCTGCTCGATCTGCCCGGTATCGGCCCCTGGACCGCCGGCTACATCCGCATGCGGGCCCTCGGCGACCCCGATGTCTTCCTGGCGGGCGACGCCGGTGCCCGGCACGGGCTCGCCGCCCTCGGCGCACCCGCCGACGCCTGCGACACCTGGCGCCCTTGGCGCTCCTACGCCCTGCACCACCTCTGGAACCACACGCCGCCCCGCGAACCGAAGGACGCCTGACGATGCTCTACACCGAAATCGACAGCCCGCTCGGGCGGCTGCTCCTCACCGGCCGCCCCGCCGCCGGCGCACCCGGCGGCACCGCCCTTCTCTCGCTGTCCGTACCCGGCCAGAAGAACGGTCTCCTCGCGCAGCCGGACTGGCACCGCGACCCCGCCGCCTTCGCCGAGGCCGAACGGCAGCTCACCGCCTACTTCGCGGGCGAGAGCAAGGACTTCACGCTCACGCTCGCCCCCCAGGGCACGGAATTCCGGCAACGCGTCTGGGCCGCCCTGGACGCCGTCCCCTACGGCGCCACCACCAGCTACGGCGAGCTGGCCGCCCGCGTCGGAGCCCCGCGCGCCGCCGTGCGCGCGGTCGGCGGCGCGGTCGGAGCCAACCCGCTGCTCGTGCTGCGCCCCTGCCACCGCGTGATCGGGGCCGACGGCTCGCTCACCGGCTACGCGGGCGGGCTGGACCGCAAGCGCCTGTTGCTGGCCCTCGAAAGCGGGCACTGAGAGCACGGCCCGCACGGGCCCGGCCCCGTCACCCCCGGAGCACCGCCCCGATCCACCCGCCCACGACCAGCAGGCAGGCGAACAGTTCGACGAGCACGCTGGCCCCCAGCGCCCGCATCACCGTCCGCGTCGACGCCCACGCCTCGCCGTGCCCGCCCAGCCGCCGCCGCTCCATCGCGTAGAGCCCGGCGAGAAAGCCCGGCACGGCACCGATCACGGGCAGGACGAAGAAGCCCACGACGCCCGACGCGCCCGCCACCAGGAAGGCGCGCCGCGTGATGCCCGCGCCCCTCGGCCGCCGTGGCGGCAACAGCCAGATGACGGCCCGGTTCAGCAGCAGCACCCCCGTGGCTACGGCCAGGACCGCCCAGGCCGACGCGGACCGCTCGGTCATCGACCACCAGAGCACCCCCGCCCACACGATCGACGGTCCGGGCAGCCCCGGCGTCACGACGCCGAACAGGCCGAGCAGCATCACCAGCCCCACCAGGACCAGCTGCCACGTCCCCATGGACCCAGGTTCCCAAAATGCCGCCGCCAGCGCCCCCGCACTGCACCTGACGTGCGAAGACGCCTGAACCAGCTCAGCCGCGGGCCGTCCAGCCGCGCTCCGCCGCGTGCCAGCCCAGCTGCAAGCGGGTCGTCACCCCCGCCAGCTCCATCAGCCGCTTCACCCGCCGCTGCACCGTCCGCAACCCCAGGCCGAGCTGCTTCGCGACGCTCGCGTCCGTGAGCCCGACCAGCAGCAGGGAGAGGACCTCCAGGTCCACCTCATCGGGCCCGGCAGCCCCGGGCCCGGATATACGGGCCCCAGGCAGATGACCGGCCCTGCCCGGGTCCGCACCGGCCGCCCGGACCGGCAGCGCCTCGTGCCATACGTCCTCGAAGAGGTTCACCAGGGACTCCAGCAGCGCACCACCGTGGACGACCAGCGCGGCGGACTCGGCGGTGTGCGAGGCGAGCGGCAGCAGCGCGATCCGGCGGTCGGCGATGACCAGCTCGGCCGGTACCCGTTCGACGGCCCGCAGCCGCGCGGGTTCGACCCCGCCGAGGACGGCCGTGGCCCCCTCCCGCCCCCGCGCCCCGGCCAACGCGGCCCGCTCCACGACCGCCCGGTGGGGCACCCCGCTCTCCGCACCCGGGGCGCCCCAGGGTCTCCCCGTCAACAGCGCGCACACTTCTTCGCCCGCGCCAAGACGCATCCGCGAAAGTCGCTGTGCGACAGCGCGCGCCCCGGTCACCACCTCCACCGCACCGGGGCCCGCGAGCCGTTCAGCCCCCTGATCCCGGGGCGCCGTCTCCCTCATGGCGTCCAGTCCTATGGCACCGAGCACGCGAACCCCTCCCCAAACCGCGATCCGACTCGGGCCATCATCCCCGGGTGGTGTCCGCCGTGCACTCTTCCCGTAAGCCACACAGTGTGGACAATAAGGGCATGAACCAGCAGGGGGATCGGTACGCCGACCAAGAGGACGCCTGGTGGGGCGAGTTGTACGGCAGGAGCGAACCCGATCCGGGCTCGGCCGCCGAGGACGACAGCCTCGATGATCGATTCATCTCGGCCGCGGCGGTGGTGAGGGCCGAACCGCGGGCGCTGCGAGGCGCCGAGCCACCCGCACCACCCGGCCCGCGCCCGCCCCAACCACCCCGCCGTACCGAGGCGGTGAGCCGATCGGAGCCGGTCAGGCGCTCCGGCCCCGGGAGCCGCCCGGGGCCGGCGGAAGCCGCGAAACCCGTACGCCCGTCCGAACCCGCCCCGCCCGCCCCCGCGCCCCGGCCCCCCGCTCCCCAGGCCTCCGCCCGCCTCACCGATACGTCCGGACCACCGGCCCCCGCCGACGTCACCGGCCCTGAGGCCCCTCCGGACCCGCCCGCCCCGCCCGCCGCGGCGGACTCCGCCGGGCCACCCCCGCAGACCCCACCCGGACGAGGCCTGCTCCCCGTGCCGAAGAGCTGGGGATCGCCCCAGGCCGGCGCCCTGCCGGTGCCGCCCCAACTGCCCTCGCCCGCCCGTCCTTCGAACGCCGGGCCGGACCGGCCGCGCAAGCCCCCGCGCACCGACCCGAGGGCGCAGGTACCGCCACCGCGCCTCCCCCTCCCGCAGAAGCGCTCCGCGCCCGCCGAGCCCCCCGCACGGCCCCTCCCCGCCGCCCCGTCCGCACCACCCGCCCCCGCCGCCCCGCCGGCACCGACGCGGGTGGCGATCGAGCCGGGCCGGACCGCAGGGGAACTCGACGCGGGCAGCGGGCCCGAGCCGACCACCCGGCTGTCCTCCGTCCCCCGCCAGACGGTCCGCACGGCCAACCGCGCGGCCGAATTCGTCGGCCAGGGGCCGCCCACCTACGACGCCGAGCCCACCGCCTGGCCCCCCGCCGCCCCCGGCGCACTGGACGACCTCGTGCCCGACACCGTGGTCGACGGCGCCCGGTACGGCGTGCTGACGCTGCGCGCCCTGTCCCTGCGCGGGGACTCGGCCCGCTACCGCGGCGAACCGCGGCGGGACGCGCTGCTCACCGCCCGCTTCGGGGACGGTGACGACGCCCTGCTGCTGGTCGCCGTCGCGAGCGGCGGACGCGCCGCGGAAGGCTCCCACCGGGCGGCCCGGGACGCCTGCGCGTGGCTGGCCGACGCGGTCGGGCGCAGCCACCCCCGGCTGGTGGAGGACATCCGCCGTGGCCGCCGGGGCGAGCTGAGGTCGGGGCTGCACCGGCTCACCGACCGCTCGTACGGGCGACTGCGCGGCCGGGCGGCCGACCTCGGCCTGCGGCCCGCCGAGTACACCGCCGCCGTGCGCTGTCTGCTGCTGCCCGCCGACGCCCGGTGCCGTACGCGCGTCTTCTTCGGGGTGGGCGCGGGCGGGCTCTTCCGGCTGCGGGAGGGCGCGTGGCAGGACCTGGACCCCGCCCCGCGCGAGGCGGACGGGAACGTCGACCCGATCGTCGGCCGGGGCAGCGGGCCCGCCGACCGGATCACCGTGGACCTCGGCATCGCCACCCCCGGCACCGCCCGGGTCATCGACCCCGTCGAGGTGCCGAGCGAGCCCTTCCGGTTCCGTGCGTCCGTCGCCCGGCCGGGTGATGTCCTGCTGCTGTGCAGCGCGGGCCTCGCCGACCCGATGCGCGGCGAGCCCGCGCTGGGCGACCGGCTCGCCGAACGGTGGACCGGCCAGCGGCCGCCCGGGCTGGCCGCGTTCCTCGCGGACGGACAGCTGCGGGTGAAGGGATACGCCGACGACCGCACCGCGTGCGCGGTCTGGGAGGCATAGCCAGGAGTTCCATGGGTTGATGGGGGCAGGAGCGCACTGTCAGGGGACGCGTGCGGACGTGTCCCGACCCGACCCGAGAGGACCGGCCCGATGGCGAAGCAGACCGTGGCGGAGCAGACGGTGGACATCCTCGTACGAGCCGGGGTGCGGCGGCTCTACGGGGTCGTGGGCGACAGCCTGAACCCCGTCGTGGACGCGATCCGCCGCAACGCCGCCATCGACTGGATCCAGGTCCGCCACGAGGAGGTCGCCGCGTTCGCCGCCGGGGCGGAGGCGCAGCTGACGGGGAAGCTCGCCGCCTGCGCGGGCTCCTGCGGCCCCGGCAATCTGCACCTGATCAACGGCCTCTACGACGCGCACCGCTCGATGGCGCCGGTGCTCGCCCTGGCCTCGCACATCCCGAGCAGCGAGATCGGCACCGGCTTCTTCCAGGAGACCCACCCGGACCAGCTCTTCCGCGAGTGCAGCCACTACTGCGAGCTGATCTCCAACCCGCAGCAGATGCCCCGGGTGCTCCAGACCGCCGTACAGAACGCGATCGGCCAGGGCGGTGTCAGCGTCATCGTCCTGCCGGGCGACATCGCGGACCAGCAGGCCCCCGAGCGCAGCATCGAGCACGCCCTGGTCACCACGCGCCCCACCGTGCGGCCGGGTGACGCGGAGATCGAGGCGCTGGCCCGGATGGTGGACGAGGCGGGCAAGGTGACGCTGTTCTGCGGCAGCGGCACGGCGGGCGCGCACGAAGAGGTGATGCGCTTCGCGGAACGGGTGAAGGCGCCGGTCGGGCACGCGCTGCGCGGCAAGGAATGGATCCAGTACGACAATCCGTACGACGTGGGGATGAGCGGCCTGCTCGGCTACGGCGCCGCCTACGAGGCCACGCACGAGTGCGATCTGCTGATCCTGCTGGGCACCGATTTCCCGTACAACGCCTTCCTTCCCGACGATGTGAAGATCGCCCAGGTCGATGTGCGCCCCCAGCACCTGGGCCGCCGGTCCAAGCTCGACCTCGCGGTGTGGGGCGACGTGCGCGAGACGCTGCGCTGCCTCACCCCGAAGGTGCAGGTCAAGAGCAGCCGCAAGTTCCTCGACAAGATGCTGAAGAAGCACGCCGACGCCCTCGAAGGGGTGGTCAAGGCCTATACGCGCAAGGTCGAGAAGCACACGCCGATCCACCCCGAGTACGTCGCCTCGATCCTCGACGAGGAGGCCGCCGACGACGCGGTCTTCACCGTGGACACCGGGATGAACAACGTCTGGGCCGCCCGCTACCTCACCCCCAACGGCCGTCGCCGTGTGATCGGTTCCTTCACCCATGGATCGATGGCCAACGCCTTGCCGCAGGCGATCGGCGCTCAGTTCCTCGACCGTGACCGGCAGGTCGTCGCCATGTCGGGCGACGGCGGCTTCACCATGCTGATGGGCGACTTCCTCACGCTCGTGCAGTACGACCTTCCGGTGAAGGTCGTACTCTTCAACAACTCCTCCCTCGGCATGGTCGAGCTGGAGATGATGGTCGGCGGACTGCCGGCGTACGGCACCACCAACCACAACCCCGACTTCGCGGCCATCGCCCGGGCGGCGGGAGCACACGGCGTACGGGTCGAGAAGCCCAAGCACGTGCGCGGCGCGCTGCGGGACGCCTTCAAGCACAAGGGCCCCGCACTGGTGGACATCGTCACCGACCCGAACGCCCTGTCCATCCCCCCGAAGATCCGCGCGGAGATGGTCAGTGGCTTCGCGCTCTCCGCAGGCAAGATCGTGCTGGACGGAGGAGTGGGCCGGATGCTGCAGATGGCCCGCTCCAACCTCCGCAATGTGCCGCGGCCTTAGCGGGCCTCCTCGGCAGGGCCCTAGAAGCCGGTGGAGCCGTCTATCCGCTCGCGGAGCAGATCGGCGTGGCCGTTGTGCCGGGCGTACTCCGCGATCAGCTTCACCAGGATCACGCGCAGCGAGACCGGCTCGCCGCTCAGCCGCTCCCGGCCGGTGGCGTCCAGGGAGGGCGCGCCGGCCACGATCTCGCGCGAGCGCTCGCACTCGGCCCGCCACACCGCGAAGGCTTCCTCGACATCGCCGTCCAACGACTCGAAATCCTGGTCCGGGTCGTCGTCCGAGTAGTACAGATGGGGCAGGTCCTCACCGGCGAACTGCATGCGGAACCACCACCGCTCCACCCCGGAAAGGTGGCGGAGAAGGCCGTGCAGGCTCAATCCGGAGGGGGCGACCCCCTTCTCGGAGAGCCGCTCCGGCGGGATGCCGGAACACTTGGCCTCGAACGTCGCCCGGTGCCAGTCGAGGAAGGCGGTCAGCACCTCGCGCTCCCCGCCGACGCGAGGGAGCTGGGCCCGGTCCGCGCCCGACCAGGGCTGGGAGTAGGCGGCGGTCGGCAGCTGGGCCGGGGTCTTCGTCGGAATCTCGGTCATGCGGGGAGTGTGGCATGGGGCACTGACAATCGGTCCGGTGATCGCGGGCACCACCGGGGCGGCTATTCACACCGTTCGCAGACACTCCCGTATTCCAGTCATATAACCCTGTTGATGCGTCAACAGGCGTCGTTCCCTTACGAGTGGGGCATGCATTGCCGTGAGCGTGTTCGATCCGGGACGCCGGGGAGGGGTCGGGGCGGCGAGGGATGAAACGGCGAACTGCGAACTGGGTGGCCGCGGAGAGCGACGCGGGTCGGGAAGGGGCCGCGGACGGCATGACGTCGGACGGGGAGGGGGACGGAAAAGGGGATTCCGGGCCTTGCTGGGAAAGACGGCTCCGGCAAAAGGATCTGACGGCGGTCGCTGACGTACGGGCCGCCCTGCGCGAACTGCTGGCGCGGTGGGGGGCTCCGGGGCGGGCGGACACGGCCCGGCTCCTGGCGAGCGAGCTCGTCACCAACGCCCTGGTGCACACCGACGGCGGGGCGGTGGTCACCGTCACGCTGGACGGTGGTGATGCCGCCGAGGTCAAAGGGCGACTGCGGGTGGAGGTGCGGGACTTCGTCGCGCGGCACCCGACCCTGCACCGGGCCGGACCGGACGGTGATCCGGAGTCCGTCATAGCCGGTGCCGCCACCTCGGGCCGCGGGCTGTTGCTGGTGCACTCCCTGGCGGACGCGTGGGGCGTACGGGCCCATGCTGTCGGCAAGTCCGTGTGGTTCGAGCTGGAGGCCCAGGAGCCATGACGGCCGACGGCGCGGCCGTGGCGGGTGGTTCGGTCTGTGACCGCTCCGAGTGGGGCCGGTCCAAGGCCAGTTGACGCCTGCGAAGGCGCGGTGACCCGTGGTCACCGTGTCGGTACCAGTCGGGCGGCCGGGTAGTATGGGTGCGGTTCGCCACGCGCGCCCCGGGCCGCGCGGCGGCCCAGGGCGGCCGGTTGTCAGTCAGCCGAACTGACGCTCGATCTGGGCGAGTTTGGCCTCCAGCGAGTCGAGTCGCGGGATGGCCTGGGTGTCGTCCTCCGCGGTGAGGTCGATCGGCTCAGGACCGCCGCCGACCGCCTGAAGTGGACGGGAACGAACGGGAAGGTGTCCCTGCTCGACTATGGAAGGCTCCGAACCGATCTGTGCGGGCTGCGCGGCGGCGGGTACGGCGGCCGGTCCCGAGGGCCCGGGCGGACGTACGTCCACTTGCTGGCCGCCGCGGCCGAGGCCCCACGCCCGGTGCTGCCGGTTGTAGGCCTTGAGACGGGCCCGCTCCAGCCTGCCCGCCTCCCGCTGGCGGATGCGGTGCTGTTCCCGCTGCCGTTTGTCCTCGCGGACCTCCTCGACGGCTTCGTCCAGCGTCCGTACGCCCTCGAGCAGCATCAGCGACCAGGCGCCGAAGGTCTCCCGCGGAGCCCGCAGCCACCGCACTATGCGGATCTGCGGCAACGGGCGGGGCACCAGGCCCTGTTCACGCAGCGCGGCCCGGCGGGTCTGTTTGAGCGCGCGGTCGAAGAGCACCGCCGCCGACAGCGACATCCCCGCGAAGAACTGCGGGGCGCCCGCGTGGTCTATCCCGCGCGGCGCGTGCACCCAGTTGAACCAGGCGGCGGCGCCGGCGAACGTCCACACCAGCAGCCGCGAGCCGAGGGCCGCGTCGCCGTGGCTGGCCTCGCGGACGGCGAGGACGGAGCAGAACATCGCCGCGCCGTCGAGGCCGAAGGGGACCAGGTACTCCCAGCCGTCCGTCAGGCCCAGGTTCTGCTGTCCGAAGCCGACCAGGCCGTGGAAGGAGAGCGCGGCGGCGACGGCGGCACAGCAGAAGAGGAGTACGTACGAGGCGATGCCGTAGACGGTCTCCTTGCGGCGCCTGCGCTCCTCGGTGCGTTCCCAGGAATCCGTGGTGCCCGCCGCGTCCTCCGGGCTGCCCCGCCGCCCGCGCGTGAGCACCGCCACCGCCACCAGGGCCCCCGTGAGCGCCACCCCACAGGGCAGCACCCAATTCAGCGGTATGTCGGTCACTCTCATCTTGCTTCCCTTGCTTTGCGGTACTGCGTTTCGCGCGCCATCCTGTCGGAATCGGACCGTTCGCCCAAGGGTTTTGGAGCAAGTGAACGCCAATGGAGGCCAAGGGAATACGGATAGGTGCGAAGTAGGTCGAACATCGTTCAGGTGACCGGGAATTGTGTTCCCGTCAAACCACTCGACCGGGTGGAATGAAGCCCATCAGCTTGCGGAAAGTCGATCGATTCGGTCCGCATCGCAGGTGCGTGGACAGGTGAGACAGGTGTCGTCGGGGCGCAGGGTGTAGAAGAAGCAGCAACTCACCCGGTCCCGGGTCGGCAGCGTCCCCGCCCCGTGGGCTCTCGGCACGGTCAGCTCACGGAAGTCCGAGCCGCCGACGTAGGGCGCCGTGGCCCCCGGCAGGAGCAGGGCCAGCTCCCGCAGCGCCCGCTGTTCCTCGCCGAGCAGCCGGCCCAGATGCCAGAGCCCCTCGGTCACCTCGTCGGTCGCCATGCCCCACAGGGCGCGCGGCCCGCGCCGCATGCGCGGCCGGAAGCCGTCCAGTACCGGTGCCAGGTGCTCGGCGACGGCCGCCCGCACCTCCGCGCGCAGCGCTTCCTCGTCGGGAACGACCCGGGCGCCCGGGTCGGTGGCGGCCGGGTCGTCCGGCAGGCAGGCGAAGTGGGTGACGTCGGCCGTCATCCGCCCCAGCACCCGGTGGAAGGAGACGGCGTCGACCGGCAGTCGCGGCACGCGGCGCCGCAGGAACCAGGGGACGGTGACGAGCAGGCAGACCGGCCAGGCGTAGCGGTGCAGGCCGAAGCCGGCCACCACGTCCGGGCGGGCGGGCTGCCCGTAGTCGCGCCGGATCTGTTCGTCGTCCCACGCGAGGTAGGCGTCGAGGTCCGCGCCGCCCGCCGCGAGCCCGGCGGCCGTGACCCAGCCGTCGCCGTGGCGCGGGGCCTCCGTCAGGACGGTCAGGGAGGGGAAGACCTCGGTCAGGCGGGCGTACGCGTCGGCCATGGGGGAGACCCCGGCGAGCCCGGCGTCCATGGACGGGGAAGGGGCGGGGACAAGGGAGGAGAGGGAGTCGCGCGGAGGCGGGGCGGCCGGGGCGGGGTGCATGCGGGGACCACCGAATCGCGATCGATGTCAGGTAAGCCTTACCTTACCGGTAATCGTTCGGGGTTTGAACTGTCGCAGGTGCCGCCTATGGTTCGTTATGGACACCCAGGAGGACCCCCATGGAGCAGGGCAGACCCCGTACCGCGGCGCCGCTGACGGGCGCCGGTGTGCCGGCGCAGGCCGGGCCCGCACGCGGTGAGCACGTCCACGACGAGCGGGAGCACGGCTACGGCCACCCGGTGCCCGGCGCCCGCCGGGACACCACCCGGCCGGAGCGGCCCGAGCGCACCGAGGAGCCCGCGCGGGGCGAGCGCCCCGCGCGCAGGATGCCGCAGCGCTATTCCGTCCGGGGCCAGGTGCTCGACGCGCTGCGCAAGGCGCTGGTCAGCGGTGAGCTGATCCCCGGCGAGGTCTACTCCGGCCCCGCGCTCGGCGAGCGCTTCGGGGTGTCCGCGACGCCCGTGCGGGAAGCCATGCAGCAGCTCGTGCTCGAAGGCGCGGTCGAGGTCGTGCCCAACCGCGGCTTCCGGGTCGCCAGCCGCACCGCGCGCGATCTCGCCGAGCTCGCCGAGGTACGGACCCTCCTCGAACTCCCCGCCATGCTGCGGCTCGCCCGCACGCTCCCGGCGCGGACCTGGTCCGAGCTGCTGCCACTGGCCGAGACCGCCGCCGCCGTGGCGGCGAGCGGCGACCGCGCCGGCTACGCCGAGGCGGACCGGGCCTTCCACCGGGCCCTCCTCGGCCTCACGGGCAACCGCCAGCTGGTCATGGTCGCCGACGAACTGCACCGCCGCGCCCAGTGGCCGACCCCCCACGGCCCGGTGCGCCGCACCGCCGACCTCGTCGCCGACGCGGCCGAGCACCTGACCCTCCTCGACGCCCTCGCCGCGCAGGACCTCGCCGGCGTCGAGTCCTTGATGACGCGGCACTTCACCGGCGCGGCCTGACCGGGCTGCTGTGTCTTGTCCTCAAGCGCCGGACAGGCTGACATCAGCCCGTCCGGCGCTTGAGGACACCGCGGCGCAGCGGAGGTGCACCCGCCACCGCGGCGAGAGGCCTAGACGGCCGGGTCCGGGCCGGCCTGGGGCGGTACGGTCGCGGCCCGCGGGGACGTGAGGCGGTCCGCCAGCCAGGCCGGGACGCCGCCGAGGAGGTGGACCAGCCGGGTGGCCTCCGCGCGCAGCCGGTCCGCCTCGCCCGCGTCGGGGACCACCGCGGCCAGGGACGCCAACGCCGGTGCGATGCCGATCAGATAGCCCAACTCCTCCCGGATGCGCAGCGATTCGGCGAAGCCGTGCCGTGCCTCGGTGAGCTTGCCGTCGTGCTCGGCCATGGCCGCCACATGCCGCCAGGTGAAGGAGAGCAGCAGCCGGTGACCGTGCGCGGTCGCCCCCGCGTGGGCCCGCTGGAAGGCGGCCGTGGCGTCCGACGGGTTGTCGGACAGATGCTGGGCGATGAGTCCCCGGCGGAAGTCCAGCTGCGGGCGGGTCGGCGAGCCGGGCCCGAGCAGCGCGGCCGCCCGGCCCAGCGCGGCGCGTGCCTCGTCGGCCCGGTCGCGTACCCCCAAAAGGGTGGACGCGTACGCGAGATGACCCCGCTCGCAGGCCGCCGCCCCGCGTTCCTCGTCGTCCGTGGCCAGGGCTTCCGCCGACCGCAGCGCGTCCTCGGCGTCTCCCCACCCCCGCGCCGTGAACACGCACCGCTCGATCAGCACCGCCGTGCGCCGCAGCGCCACCCCCGCCTCCGCCGCGGCGCGCGGGGCGAGGAGCGCGGCGGCGTCCTCCCAGCAGGCGCGCGACCGCAGCCGCCACACGGCTCGTTCGAGTGGATCGTTCCCTTGTGGATCCGGTCCTTGTGGTCCCCATGGCTCCGACAACCCAGAATTCCGCATGGCGGTATCCGCCACAGTGCCCTCCCCAAGCGCGCCGTCGAGCTGGAAGCCGTGCCCGCATCTCAGCACGCGGACCCGGGCGCGGCCAAGGGTCAGGTGTGAACCAGTTCACAAACCCGTGGACGGTCCACGGCCGTCCTGCGCCCTCGCGCGGCGGCCGAAGTCCGTTGCGTCCGAAGAGGGTTGTCGCACCCTCGTGTCCCGCGCCTCCCTGCGGTAGCGGCAGATTACCGAAGAGATCGCAGGCCATAGCCCCGTCGTGGGTGCGGCGGCGGGGTGTTCGAATGCCGGGCGGACAGCCGACGGCGGCTGCGTCGGCGGGCATCCGCCGCCGGGGTGGGTTCCGGCCGGGCCGGACGGAAAATGCCTCGATTCCGGTGTCGTGCCGCTGGCAGGATGACGGCGCGCCGCCGCACAGCATGCCGGCGGCGTCCCACCGCACACGACACGGGAGTCACTACATGCGCCGAAGCCTCGGAAACCCCCAGCGCCCTGACCGGACGACTGTTCCCGAGGACTTCTCCGCCCATGCGTACTCCGCAGCACCGCACGCTCAACATCGGCATCCTGGCGCACGTCGACGCCGGTAAGACCAGTCTCACCGAGCGCCTGCTGTTCGACACCGGCGCCATCGACCGGCTCGGCAGTGTCGACGCAGGCAGCACCCGCACCGACACCGGCGAGCTCGAACGCCGCCGCGGCATCACCATCCGCACCGCCGTCGCCCCCTTCGCCCTCGGCGATCTACGGGTCAACCTCATCGACACCCCCGGCCACAGCGACTTCATCGCCGAGGTGGAGCGCGCCCTCGGCGTGCTCGACGGCGCGGTGCTCGTGCTGTCCGCCGTGGAGGGCGTGCAGGCGCAGACGCGCGTGCTGATGAAGACCCTGCGACGGTTGCGGCTGCCGACGCTGGTGTTCGTCAACAAGACCGACCGCGCGGGCGCCCGCGCCGCTGGGCTGCTGGCCGACGTCCGCCACCGGCTCACCCCGCACATCGTCCCCATGGGCACGGTCCGCGACCTCGGCACGCCCGCCGCCCGCACGATCCCGGGCTCGCTCACCGACCCGGACTTCCGTGAGCTGGTGGCGGAAGCCCTGGCCGAGGGCGACGACGCGCTCCTCGCGGACCTCGTCGCCGGGCGCGTCCCCACCGCGCGCGAGCTGGCGTCCGCCCTGGCCGACCGCACCGGGCGCGGCCTGGCGTCCCCGGTCTTCTTCGGCTCGGCGCTGTCCGGCCAGGGCGTCGCCGCGCTGCTCGACGGCATCGCGTCCCTGCTGCCGCCCGCGCCCGCAGTCGACCGGAGCGCCGGGGCGAGCGGCACGGTGTTCGCCGTCGAGCGCGGCGCGGGCGGGGAGAAGACCGCGTATCTGCGGCTGTTCGCGGGCGAGCTGTCCGAGCGGGAGCGCGTCACCCTGCGCCGGCGGGAGGCGGACGGGACGCCGGGGGAGCACACCGGCCGGATCACCGCACTGGAGGTCGTCGGAGCCCCGGCCGCGGAGCCGCTCACCGCGGGCGGCATCGCACGGATCCGGGGCCTGCCGCGGGTCCGCGTCGGGGACCGGCTCGGGGCCGTGCCCCCAGGGGACGCGGAGCCGCACTTCGCGCCGCCGAGCCTGGAGACCGTCGTCCGGCCCGTCCGCCCGGGCGACGCCGCCCGGCTGCACTCCGCGCTGACCGCCCTCGCCGACCAGGATCCGCTGATCGGCACCCGCGCCCTGCCGGGCGGTGGCACCTCGGTGCTGCTCTACGGCGAGGTGCAGAAGGAGATCGTCGCGGCGACGCTGAGCACGGAGTTCGGTGTCGACGCCCTGTTCGAGCCGAGCCGCGCGGTGTACCGGGAGCGGCCGGCGGGGACCGGGGAGGCGCAGGAGGAGATCGACCGGCACGGCGGCCATGTCTTCTGGGCCACGGTCGGGCTGCGCGTCGCGCCGGGCGCGCCGGGCTCGGGCACGGCGTTCCGCCGCGACACCGAGCTCGGTGCCCTGCCGCTCGCCTTCGACCGTGCCATCGAGGAGACGGTCACCCGCACCCTCACCCAGGGGCTGCACGGCTGGCAGGTCACCGACTGCGTCGTCACCCTGACCCGCTCCGGCTTCATCGGCCCCGTGAGCACCGCCGCCGACTTCCGCTCCCTGACCCCGCTGGTCCTGATGCGCGCCCTCGCGGCGGCCGGCACCCGGGTGTACGAACCGTGCCTCGCCTATGAACTGGAGCTGCCGCTCGATACCTTGAGCGCGGTGACGGCCGTGCTGGCCGCGGTCGGGGCGGAGATCCGTGCCACCTCGGGCGGCACGGACTCATGGCTGGTGACGGGCGTCGTCCCGGCGGCCCGCGCGGCCGAGGTCGAACGCCGCCTGCCGGCCCTCACCCGGGGCGAGGCCACCTGGTGGACGGCCCCCACCACCGACCGCCCCCACCCGGGTGAACCCCCGGCGCGCCCTCGCACCGGTGCCGACCCCCTCAACAGGGCGGAGTACCTGCGGCACCTCGGCCGGGTGTGACGGCCGTGCCGAGGCGCGTCAGCTCATCCGCAGGGCCAGGAAGAAGTCCAGCTTGTCCTCCAGGCGCGACAGATCGCGGCCCGTCAGTTGCTCGATCCGGCCCACCCGGTAGCGCAGGGTGTTCACATGCAGGTGCAGACGCGTCGCGCAGCGGGTCCAGGAACCGTCGCAGTCGAGGAACGCCTCCAGGGTGGGGATCAGCTCGGCCCGGTGACGGCGGTCGTAGTCGCGCAGCGGGTCCAGCAGGCGGGCGGTGAAGGCGCGGCGGACGTCGTCGGGGACGAAGGGGAGGAGCAGGACGTGGGAGGCCAGCTCCTGGTGGCCCGCGGCGCAGACGCGGCCGGGGCGGGCCGCCGCCACGCGGCGGGCGTGACGGGCCTCCTCCAGGGCGCCGCGCAGCCCCTCCGCGGAGTGCACGGCCGCGCTGACGCCCAGCGTCAGCCGGCCGTCGTCGGCCAGGCCCCGGGAGAGGGGCTCGCGGACGGCGGCGAGGAGCGCGTCGGCGTGCAGACCGGTGACGTCCGCCGCGCCCTCCGCGTCGGCGCCCGAGGGCACGGAGGACACGGGGGACACCGAGGGGACCGAGGGAAGCGGCACCAGGGCGACCGCCTCGTCACCCGTGTGGGCGACGGCGATGCGGTCGGAGGGGTCGGGGCCGATGGCGTCGGGGTCGACCAGCATCTCCTCCAGCAGGGCCTGGGCGACCGGTCCGCCGGGGATGTCGCCGCCTTCCCACTCGACCCGGGCCACGACGATCTGCCAGTGCGGGGCCGTGCCCAGCCCGGGCAGCAGCACCGGCGCGGCCACCCGCAGCCGGGCCGCGATCTCCGCCGGGGCGGCACCCGTCTGGACCAGTTCGAGCACTTCCTGCGCGAGCCGGCGCCGTACCGTACGGGCCGCCTCCCGCCGGTCGCGCTCGACGGCGATCAGCTGGGTGACGCCGTGCAGCAGGTCCAGCCGCTCATCCGGCCAGTCCCCGGCGTCCGCCTCGACGGCCAGCAGCCAGTCGGAGAGGACCGTCTCGCGCAGATCACGGCCACTGCTGCGAATGGGGAACAGCGAGTACGTGGCACCGGCGGCGGTGATGCGGTGCGGGCCGCGCCGGCCCGTGCGCGAGGCGGCCAGGTGCTCGCCCGCGAGGGTGGCGCTGACCGCGGCGGGCAGCGCGGGCCCGGCCCCCGCCAGCGAGGAGCCCGCGATGGGGCGGCCGGTGGGGGAGAGGACCCACGCCCGCAGGTCCAGGTCGGAGCCGAGCAGGTCGAGGACGACCTCGGGGCCGCCGCCCGCCGGGCCCGCCGTCATCAGCCGGCGGTGCCGGTCCACGACCGCCGCCAGATCACCGGCCCGCTCGCCGGAGACCTGCCGCACGACGTGCTCGGTGATGGACGCGAAGGACACGTCCTCGTCCACGGAGAACAGCGGCATCCGGTGCCGCGCGCAGGCCAGCACCAGGTCGTCGGGGGTGGAGGCCATTTCCGCCTCGCCCGCCGCGAGCCCCGCCACCCCGGCCGCCGCCAGGATCCGGACGAACCGCTCGGAGTCCTCCGGCTCGCGCCGCCAGGCCAGCCCGGTGAGCACCAGCTCGCCGCCGGACAGATACCGGCTCGGGTCCCGCAGGTCGGTGGTCATCACGCCGCGCACGGTGCGGTCCAGCTCGTCCTCGCCGCCGAGCAGCCGAAGGCCCAGCGCATCCGTCTCCAGCAGTGCGCGCAGCCGCATCGTGGTCGCCGCCGATCTGTCTTGTTGTATCCAGTGGAATGCCGTGAGGTTTCCGAACCCCGTCTTTCGTTCGAATCTACAAGACATGGGCCACGGCCAGCCAACCGCTTCATGGTTTCGGTGACTGCACCCGGGCCCCCGCACCTCTGTGTACTTGGCCCACTCCGCGTGAACAGGACATGAATTGCTCCCCAGCGCCACCCCCCTCGCAGCGCCCTCGAGACTCGAGAAGAGAACATCCATGGACTTCCTGCGCCCTGCCAGCTGGGAGGAGGCTCTCGCCGCGAAGGCGGAGCACCCCACGGCTGTGCCCATCGCGGGTGGCACGGACGTGATGGTCGAGATCAACTTCGACCACCGCCGGCCGGAGTACCTGCTGGATCTCAACCGCATCGGCGAACTCTACGAATGGCAGGTCGGCGACCGCGACGTCCGTCTCGGCGCCGCCGTGCCCTACGCACAGATCATGGACCACCTGCGCGCGGAGCTGCCCGGCCTCGCGCTCGCCTCGCACACCGTCGGCTCCCCGCAGATCCGCAACCGCGGCAGCGTCGGCGGCAACCTCGGTGCCGCCTCCCCGGCGGGCGACGCGCACCCCGCGCTGCTGGCCGCGGGCGCCGACGTCGAGGTGGCGTCCGTGCGCGGCACCCGTCTCGTCCCGGTCGAGGACTTCTACACCGGGGTCAAGCGCAACGCACTGGAGCCCGACGAACTGATCCGGGCCGTACGTATCCGCAAGGCCGACGGACCGCAGGCCTTCTCCAAGGTCGGCACCCGCAACGCCATGGTCATCGCCGTCTGCGCCTTCGGCCTCGCCCTGCACCCCGAGACCCGCACGGTCAGGACCGGCATCGGCTCGGCCGCGCCCACACCCGTCCGGGCCCGGGCGGCGGAGGACTTCCTCCAGGCGGCGCTCGCCGAGGGCGGCTTCTGGGACTCCGGACGGATCATCACCCCGTCCGTCGCCCGGCAGTTCGCCCAACTCGCCGCCGGCGCCTGCAACCCGATCGACGACGTGCGCGGCAGCGCCGAGTACCGCAGGCACGCGGTGGCCGTCATGGCCCGCCGCACCCTCGGCTGGACCTGGGACGCGTACCGTGGAAACGAGAGGAGCGCATCATGCGCGTGAATTTCACGGTCAACGGCCGGCCGCAGGAGGCCGACGACGTCTGGGAGGGCGAGAGCCTCCTGTACGTCCTGCGCGAGCGGCTGGGCCTGCCGGGCTCCAAGAACGCCTGCGAGCAGGGCGAGTGCGGGTCCTGTACGGTCCGCCTCGACGGTCTCCCGGTCTGTGCGTGTCTGGTGGCGGCCGGGCAGGTGGAGGGCCGCGTCGTCGACACCGTCGAAGGGCTCGCCGGCTACGCCGAGCGGCGCTCGGCAGGGGACCGGGAGGGCACCGCACAGGGCACGAGCCTCGACGAGGACCGGCGCTGGCAGGCCCGGCCGCCGGGCGCGCGCACCGCCGAACTCTCGCCCGTACAGCAGGCCTTCATCGACGCGGGCGCGGTCCAGTGCGGGTTCTGCACCCCGGGTCTCCTCGTCGCCGCCGACGAACTGCTGGAGCGCAACGCCGAGCCCTCCGACGCCGACATCCGCGAGGCCCTCTCGGGCAATCTGTGCCGCTGCACCGGCTACGAGAAGATCCTCGACGCGGTACGCCTCGCGGCGGCCCGCGCCGACCGCACCGAAGAGGCGGTCTGAGGATGTCCGTCACGCGCACCCCCACCAGCCTCACCCAGGGCAGCCGCACCAAAGGCGGCATCGGCGAGTCCACCCTCCGCCCCGACGGCACCCTCAAGGTGACCGGCGAGTTCGCCTACGCCTCCGACCTGTGGCACGAGGACATGCTCTGGGGCTTCACCCTCCGCAGCCCCCACGCCCACGCGCGGATCGTCTCCGTCGACATCGCCGAAGCGCTCGCCACCGCCGGTGTCGAGACCGTCATGACCCACGCCGACCTGCCCGCCGAGACCCGCTACGGACTGGAGATCAAGGACACCCCCGTCCTCGCCGACGGTGTCGTCCGCTACCACGGCGAGCCCGTCGCCCTCGTCGCCGCCGACCACCCCGAGACCGCACGCCGCGCCGCCGCCAAGATCAAGGTCGAGTACGCCGAACTCCCCGTCGTCGCCGACGAGGAGAGCGCCACCGGCCCCGGCGCCCCGCTGCTCCACCCCGGCCGCGACGACGACCACGCCCGTCATGTCCCGCATCCCAACATCGTCCACCGGCAGCCCATCGTCCGCGGCGACGTCGCCGCCGCGAAGGCCCGCGCGGACGTCGTCGTCTCCGGCGACTACGAGGTGGGCATGCAGGACCAGGCGTTCCTGGGGCCCGAGTCCGGGCTCGCCGTGCCCGCCGAGGACGGCGGCGTCGACCTCTACATCGCCACCCAGTGGCTGCACGCCGACCTCCGTCAACTCGCCCCCGTCCTCGGCCTGCCCGAGGACAAGGTGCGGATGACGCTCTCCGGCGTCGGCGGCGCCTTCGGCGGCCGCGAGGACCTGTCCATGCAGGCCCACGCGTGTCTGCTCGCGCTGCGCACCGGCAAACCCGTCAAGATCGTCTACAACCGCTTCGAGTCCTTCTTCGGCCACGTCCACCGCCACCCCGCCAAGCTCCACTACGAGCACGGGGCGACCAGGGACGGCAAGCTCCTCTACATGACCTGCCGCATCGTGCTGGACGGCGGCGCGTACGCCTCCTCCTCCCCGGCCGTCGTCGGCAACGCCTCCTCGCTCTCCGCCGGCCCGTACGTCGTGGACAACGTCGACATCGAAGCCATAGCGCTCTACACCAACAACCCGCCCTGCGGCGCGATGCGCGGCTTCGGGGCGGTCCAGGCGTGCTTCGCCTACGAGGCACAGATGGACAAGCTCGCCGCCGAACTGGGCCTGGACCCCGTCGAGTTCCGCCGCCGCAACGCCATGGAACAAGGCGCGGTCATGCCCACCGGCCAGATCGTCGACTCCCCGGCCCCGGTCGCCGAACTGCTGCGCCGGGTCAAGGCGATGCCGCTGCCACCGGAGCGGCAGTGGCTCAGCGCGGGCTCCGCGGACAGCCCGGCCGGCTCCGTCGATGTACGGGCGCTGCCCGGCGGGCTGTCCAACACCACGCACGGCGAGGGCGTCGTCCGGGGTGTCGGCTACGCCGTCGGGATAAAGAACGTCGGCTTCTCGGAGGGCTTCGACGACTACTCCACCGCCCGGGTCCGTCTGGAGGTCGTCGCGGGCCAGCCCGTCGCGGTCGTGCACACCGCGATGGCCGAGGTCGGCCAGGGCGGCGTCACTGTGCACGCCCAGATCGCCCGTACCGAACTGGGCGTCAGCCAGGTGACCATCCAGCCGGCCGACACCCGTGTCGGCTCGGCGGGCTCCACCTCCGCCTCCCGCCAGACGTATGTGACCGGTGGCGCGGTCAAACACGCCTGCGAGGCGGTGCGGGCCGGTGCCCTGGAACTGGGCAGGGCCAAATTCGGCACGTACCACCCGGCGTGGGCCTCCGCCGAACTCCTCCTGGAGGGCGGCAAGGTCGTCACCGACGGCGGCGAGGTCCTCGCCGACCTCGTCGACGTCCTCGGGGACGAGGCCGTCGACATCGAGCTCGAGTGGCGCCACCGCCCCACTCAGCCCTTCGACCTGGTCACCGGCCAGGGTTTCGGTCATGTGCAGTACTCGTTCGCCGCCCACCGCGCGGTCGTCGAGGTCGACACCGAGCTGGGCCTGGTCAAGGTCGTCGAGCTGGCCTGCGCCCAGGACGTCGGGAAGGCGCTCAACCCGCAGTCCGTCGTCGGCCAGATCCAGGGCGGCACCACCCAGGGCCTCGGCCTCGCGGTCATGGAGGAGATCGTCGTCTCGAAGGACGGAAAGGTGCGCAACCCCTCCTTCACCGACTATCTGATCCCCACCATCCTCGACACTCCGACCATCCCGGTCGACATGCTCGAACTGGCCGACGACCACGCCCCCTACGGGCTGCGCGGAGTCGGCGAGGCGCCCACCCTGTCCTCGACGCCTGCCGTCGTCTCCGCGATCCGCGCGGCGACGGGCCTGGCGCTGAACCGGGTCCCGGTACGTCCCGAACACCTCACCGGGACCTGACACATCCGCCGTGCCCGCCGCACATCGGTGTGCGGCGGGCACGGCACCTCTCGACCAGCACCTCCACCGCCTCGGCCCCGCGCCCCCCGGGGGCCGCCGCGGTGTCCCGTTCGTCTCGGGCCGTCCCCCGGGTCGTGCAGCCATGAACATCCCAAATCCCGTGATCGCCCCTTGGGCCTTCAGCGGGTGCCCCTTTGAACCTTGGGAGTAGGCATTCATGACCCAGTCATCCCTGGAGCCGGTGACCACGGCGGAGGACGCGGGCGCGGGCTCGCGGCCCTCCGCCGGACGGTCCTGGCTCGACCGGTACTTCCACATCAGCCATCGGGGGTCCACCGTCGCCCGCGAGATACGCGGCGGCATCACGACCTTCATGGCGATGTGTTACATCCTGCTGCTCAACCCGCTGATCCTCTCCGGCCCGGACGCCTCGAACCACACGCTGAGCCATGCGGGCCTCATCACCGCCACCGCCTTCGCCGCGGCGCTGTCCACCCTGCTCATGGGCTTCGTGGGCAAGGTGCCGCTCGCGCTGGCCGCCGGGCTCGGTGTGTCGGGCGTGCTCTCCACCCAGGTCGCGCCCCACATGACGTGGCCGCAGGCGATGGGCATGTGTGTGCTGTACGGGGTGGTGATCGTGCTCCTGGTCGTCACCGGTCTGCGTGAGCTGATCATGAACGCCATCCCGTTGGCGCTCAAGCACGCCATCACCATGGGCATCGGCATGTTCATCGCCCTGATCGGCCTGGTGAAGGCCGGTTTCGTGCATGCCTCCACGGGCGGCGGTCCGGTGACGCTGGGCCCGGCTGGAGAGCTCGCCGGCTGGCCCGTGCTGATCTTCTGCGTCACGCTCCTGATCGTCTTCATGCTGCAGGCCCGCGAGGTGCCCGGCGCGATCCTCATCGGCATCGTCTCCGGCACGGTCCTCGCGGTCGTCGTCAACGCCACCGTGGACCTCGGTCCCAAGGCCTGGCGGAGCGGCCCGCCCGAGCTGAAGGGCAGCGCGGTGTCCATGCCGGACTTCTCCCTCTTCGGGCGGGTGGAGTTCGGCGGCTGGGGTTCGGCGGGCGCCATGACCGTCACCATGGTCGTCTTCACGCTGGTGCTGGCCGGCTTCTTCGACGCGATGGCCACCATCATCGGCGTGGGCACCGAGGCGAAGCTCGCCGACGACCGGGGCCGGATGCCGGGCCTCAGCAGGGCACTGTTCGTCGACGGCGCGGGCGGCGCCATCGGCGGGGTCTCCGGGGCGTCGGGCCAGACCGTCTTCATCGAGTCGGCCACCGGGGTCGGCGAGGGCGCCCGGACCGGGCTGTCGTCCGTGGTGACCGGCCTCTTCTTCGCCGCCTGCCTGTTCTTCACACCGGTGACCCGTGTCGTTCCCGGTGAAGTCGCTGCCGCGGCTCTGGTGGTCATCGGGGCGATGATGATGAGCAACGCCAGACACATCGACTGGAACGACCGGGCGGTGGCGATCCCGGTCTTCCTCACCGTGGTGCTGATGCCCTTCACCTACTCCATCACCGCCGGGGTCGGGGCGGGCGTCATCGCCTACACCGCCATCAAGGCCGCCCAGGGCAAGTGGCGCGAGCCCGGTGCCTTCATGTGGGCACTGACCGTCGTCTTCGTCGGATACTTCGCCCTCCACCCCATCGAGCACTGGCTGGGTGTGAAATAACGCCCGTGACCCGCACCCCGTAAGGAGACCGCCATGCTGGACATCGCCGAGGAGCTGCACCGGTGGTGCGAGCGGGGCCGCGACTTCGCCGTCGCCACCGTGGTCGCCACTCACGGCAGCGCACCCCGGCCGCCCGGCGCCGCCCTCGCCGTCGACGCCGACGGCGAGGCGATCGGGTCGGTCTCCGGCGGGTGCGTGGAGGGCGCGGTCTACGAACTGTGCCAGGAGGCATTGGTGAGTGGTGAGAGCGTCCTCAGCAGCTTCGGCTATTCGGACGAGGACGCCTTCGCCGTGGGCCTGACCTGTGGTGGTGTCATCGACATCCTCATCACCCCGGTCCGGTCGTCCGGTGTGTGCGCCGAAGAGGGGAGCGCCGCGGAGAGTGTCGTCGGTACGCTCGGCGCCGCGCTGGCCGCCGCCGCCCGTGGTGAGACGGCTGCTCTCGCGCGCGTGGTCGCGGGTCCGGCCGCGATGGTCGGCCGGGCGCTGCTCGTACGGTCCGACGGCACCCGCACCGGCACCCTCGGCGGCCACGCGATGCTGGACCGCACCGCCGCCGAGGAGGCGGCCGCCCTGCTCGACGCGGGCCGCACCGGCACGGTCGAGATCGGCACGGACGGCTCGCGCTGCGGGGAGCCGGTGGTCCTGCTGGTCGAGTCCAGCGTGCCGCCGCCCCGCATGATTGTCTTCGGCGCCATCGACTTCGCCGCCGCCCTGGCCGGGATCGGGAAGTTCCTCGGCTATCACGTCACGGTGTGCGACGCCCGACCGGTTTTCGCCACCGCCGGGCGGTTCCCCGCGGCGGACGAGGTCGTCGTCGAGTGGCCGCACCGCTACCTCGACGCGCAGGAACTCGACGCCCGTACCGTCCTGTGCGTCCTGACGCACGACGCGAAGTTCGACGTACCGCTGCTGGAGCGGGCGCTCCGGCTGCCCGTCGCCTACGTCGGGGCGATGGGCTCGCGGCGCACCCACGAGGACCGGCTCGACCGGCTGCGCGCGGTGGGCATGGGCGAGCGGGAGCTGGACCGGCTGCGCTCGCCGATCGGGCTCGACCTCGGGGCGCGCACGCCCGAGGAGACGGCCCTGTCCATCGCCGCCGAGATCGTCGCGAGCCGCCGGGGCGGCTCCGGCGTGCCGCTCACCGGCGCGCACACCCCCATCCACCACGAACCGCGGAGCGGGCCGGAGCGGCTGGATTCGGTGGCCTGAAAGCGCCCTGCGCAACGGAACTGACGAGAAGTCATGCATGGCTCGGGTGTGGCCGAAAGGCGCTCCCGGCCGGTTCCTGGATCGGAATTAAGGGTTCCGGGACCGGCGGAGCGGAGTGTGTGGGACGTGTGAAAACATGCCCCACACCTTTCGTTCCTCTATCCCAGAGAGTCACTTTGTCATCTTCCAGATGGTCCCGGACCCTCGCCGTGGCCCTGTGCATGGCCGCGTGCGGAACGACCGCCGTCGCGACCGCGGCGACCGCGGCTCCGGCCCCTCGTGACACGAGCGTCGAGAACTACTGGACCGCCGAGCGGCTGGCCGCCGCACAGCCCGTCGAGACGGGTCGCAAGGCGGCAGGCTCCGCCGGCAAGATCGCGGGCGCTCCCCGGTCCTCCGCCCCCGCGCTCAGCGCGCCCGGCCTCACGGCCGCGGCCCCCTCCGGCACCCCCCAGGGCAAGTACGGCGACGGCATACCCATGGTCGGCACGTTCTTCGCCGCCGGTGGCCCGAGCGGCAACACCTACTGCACCGCGAGCGTCGTCCAGAGCGCCGGCCGCAACCTCGTCCTGACCGCCGGGCACTGCGCCCTGGGCAAGAGGGTGCAAGACAAGAGCATCTTCATCCCGCAGTACCGCAAGGGCAAGGACGCCGCCCACCAGCCGTTCGGCGTCTTCCCGGTGGAGCGCGTCTTCACCGACCCGCGCTACAGCCGTAACAGCACCGGCGCCGACTCCGACCTCGACTTCGGCATCATCCGCGTCGGCACCAACGCCAAGGGCGCACGGGTGCAGGATCTCACCGGCGCCCTCCGGCTGACCCCCACGCCCCGCTGGAACAGCACGGTCACGGTCACGGGCTATCCCGTCTCGAACAACCCCGACCAGCGGGCCATCAGCTGCACCGTGCCGACCAAGCGGCTCGCGGGCTACCGCCAGGTCGAGATGCGGTGCGGCGGCTTCTACAGCGGCGTCTCCGGCAGCCCGTGGATCGCCAACTACGACGCCAAGTCCCGTACCGGCGACGTCATCGGCAACCTCGGCGGCTACAACGGCGGCGGCAACATCAACGGCGACGACTGGGTCAATTACTCCCCGGTCTACGACCGCCAGATCCAGGCCCTCTACCAGGACGCGGTCGCCGACCGTACGCCCGTCCGTGACGGCGGCGCCTACCGGCCGCAGTCCACGGCCAACCGGCTGCCCGGTGCCGCCTCCACCTGGCGGCACGCCAAGCACCTCGCTTCCGGCGACTACACCGGCGACGGGCGCGACGACCTGCTGACGCTGTGGAGCGACGGCGAGGTCAGCCTCTACCCCGGCGACGGCAAGGGCGGCTTCGGCTCCGAGAAGACGCTCGCCAAGGCGGGCAGCTTCTGGAGCCGCGCCGAGGCCGTCACCGGCGGTGACTTCACCGGCTCGAACCGCTCCGACCTGGTGGTGCGCTGGAGCAACGGCAAGGTCAGCCTCTTCGCGGACGGCGACCCGGCGGGCTTCGGCAAGGAGTACACCCTCGCCGCGGCCGGCTCCTCCACCTGGAAGAACGCCACCCAGATCACCGCGGGCAAGTTCAACTCCACGGCCAAGGCCTCGGATCTCGTGGTCCGCTGGGCCGACGGCGGACTCAGCCTCTACTCGGGCGTGAGCTCCTCCGGTCTCGGCACCGAGCGCCGCCTCGCGGAGAAGGGCTCGTTCTGGCGGAACTCCATCGCCCTCACGAGCGCCCAGCCCTCCGGCCAGGACCGCTCGAACCTGATGGTCCGCTGGGCCGACGGCTCGCTGGGCAGCTTCGCCCTCTCCGGCTCCGCGCTCTCGGGCACCCGCCTCCAGGCCCCCAACGCCTCCTGGCAGCCCGCCGTCATGGCCGCCGGTGACTTCACGACCGGCGGTCGCCGGGACGACCTCGTCGTCCGCTGGTCCGACGGCGAGTCCTCGCTCTACGACAACACCACGGGCTCGGCCCTCGGCACCTGGAACCCGCTGCTCACTCCCTGAGCCCGGCCTTCCTGCCCCAGGGGCGGCATCGGTCACCGCTACGGCGGTGACCGATGCCGCCCCGTCGCATTCCCCGCTCCGTGTCCCTCGGTATCCCCCGGCCGTTCGGCCGGAATTTGCCCTCCTATTACTTCCCCATGGACAGAACACCCGTGACGTATGGCAAGCTGGGTGCCGAAGGTGCCGCCCCGGCCGTAATTCGCGTGGATATCCGCCGCGGCACCTGCGCTGTGTCCGTACGAGCGAGGAGGTGATCGGGATGACCAGTCGGAGTCCCGAGGGAAGTCCTCGCCACAGAATGCCGTTCGCGTCCCCGAACCGCTGACTTCGGACCTGCTGACTTGAGCACCGATCGTGCGGACCGGCCCGGCCGTCCGGGCCCTTCGGTGAACCGCCGCCCTTCGGCCCTTGCCGCGGGCGCTGTCGCGTGGTAACTCCCTCTACCGGCCTTTCCGGCGTTTCGCCATTTCCTTTCACCGGCACTCCGGGGTAATTCCGCCCCGCCTGCCGGAAATCCTTCCCGCGCGTTCCGCTGCGCGTTCACCCGCACTTTTCCGTGCCACGGCCGGGCTGTGCCATGCCGCGAATTCGGCATGCCGTCATGCGGTCATGTCCGGCGTCCCGACATGTCGCCATGCCCTCGTGCCCGTGTGCCCGGAGAGAGGTTTCGGCATGACCAACAGCACCCTCACCCCCCAGAAGCTCGCACCGCCGGGCCGTACCCGCCGCGACCGCAAGGCCGCCGAAATGGAGGCGCGTACCCGCCTCGTCGGCGAGCACCTCGCCGACGTCAGCAGCCGCCCGGCCGCCCGGGTCCTGCAGGACGTACACGCCACCGCCCAGGGGCTGCGGAACGACGAGGCCGCCGACCGTCTGGAGCGGCACGGCGCCAACGTCGTCGCGCACGAGCGCGCCCCGCGCTGGTTCGTCCAGCTCGCGAAGGCCTATTGGAACCCCTTCATCCTCGTCCTCGTCGTCCTGGACGCCGTCATGCTCTGGCAGTGGCTCCAGGTCGCCGATGAGGAGCCCTTCGACCCCGGCATCGCCATCCTCGGCACGATGGTGCTGGTCAGCGGGCTGCTGCGGTTCTGGCAGGAGTACCGCTCGGGCCGCTCCGCCGCCGCCCTGCGGGCCCTGGTCACCACGACCTGCGCCGTGGCGCGCCGAGAGGGCCGCGGTGACGCGCCGGCCACCGTCGAGATCCCCATGGACCAGGTCGTCCCCGGCGACGTCGTCCGGCTCGCGGCCGGTGACCTCGTCCCCGCCGATCTGCGGCTGCTGACCGCCAAGGACCTCATGGTCAGCCAGGCCGCGCTGTCCGGCGAGTCGCTGCCCGTCGCCAAGGCCGACACCCGGCTGCACGACTACGGCCAGACCCTGACGAGCGACCCGGTGGAGGCCGACAACCTCGCCCTGATGGGCACCTCCGTCACCTCCGGGGCAGCCACCGGCGTCGTCGTCGCGACCGGCCAGGACACCTACTTCGGCTCGATGGCCGGCTCCCTGACCGGTGAGCGCCCGCAGACCGGCTTCGACACCGGCGTTCGCAAGGTCAGCTTCCTGCTGATCCGCTTCATGCTCGTCATGGTCCCCGTCGTCTTCGCCGTCAACGGCTTCACGAAGGGCGACTGGGACGAGGCCTTCATGTTCGCGCTCGCCGTCGCCGTCGGGCTCACCCCCGAAATGCTGCCCATGGTGGTCACCACCAACCTGGCGCGCGGCGCGGTCGCCATGTCCCGGCGCAAGGTCGTCGTCAAGCGGCTCAACGCCATCCAGAACCTCGGCGCCATGGACGTGCTGTGCACGGACAAGACGGGGACGCTGACCGAGGACCGCATCGTCCTCGACCGCTACCTCGACGTGCGCGGCCAGGAGGACAGCGAGGTCCTGGAGCACGCCTACCTCAACAGCCACTTCCAGACGGGGCTGCGCAATCTCATGGACCAGGCGGTCATCGACCGGGTGCTCGAGGCCGAGGAGGTTGTCGTCGACGCCCGTTTCACGAAGGTCGACGAGATCCCCTTCGACTTCGCGCGCCGACGGATGTCCGTCGTCCTCGGCCGCAACAGCCTCGGGGCGACCGGCCGAGCAGACGAGCACATCCTCATCACCAAGGGCGCGGTGGAGGAAGTCCTCGCCCTGTGCACGCACATGACCGAGCAGGGCAGGACGGTGGAACTCACCCGCGAGCTGCGCCGCGAGGTGACCCGCACGGCCGAGGACAACAACCGGCAGGGCCTGCGCGTCCTCGCCGTCGCGACCCGCAGGCTCACCGGAGAGCGGAGTGCCTACACCGTCGACGACGAGACGGGCCTCACTCTCATCGGCTTCCTCGCCTTCCTCGACCCGCCGAAGGCCGACGCCGCGGCCGCCCTCGGAGCCCTCGCCGACAAGGGCGTCGCCGTCAAGGTCGTCACGGGCGACAACGAACTCGTCGCCGCCCGGGTCTGCGCCGATGTCGGCATCGACGTGGGAGTCGTCGTCACCGGCCGCGAGATCGACGCCATGGACGAGCGGGAGCTGCGCGTCCTGGCCCGCACGACCACGGTCTTCGCCAAGACCAACCCCGTCCAGAAGGCCCGTATCGTACGGGCGCTCCAGGCCGAGGGCCACACCGTCGGCTTCCTCGGCGACGGCATCAACGACGCCGCCGCGCTGCACGACGCCGACGTCGGTATCTCCGTCGACTCGGCCGTCGACATCGCCAAGGAGTCCGCGGACATCATCCTGCTGGAGAAGGACCTGATGGTCCTGGAGCAGGGCGTCGAGCAGGGCCGGACCACGTTCGGCAACACCATCAAGTACATCAAGATGACGGCAAGCTCGAACTTCGGCAATGTCTTCTCGGTGCTGGTCGCGAGTGCCTTCATTCCCTTCCAGCCGATGCTGGCGATCCACCTGCTGGTGCAGAACCTCGCCTACGACATCTCGCAGCTCGCCACGCCCTGGGACCGGATGGACCCCGAGTACCTGCGCGAGCCGCGCACCTGGGACGCCAAGGGCATCGCCCGCTTCATGCTCTGCGTCGGCCCGATCAGCTCCCTCTTCGACATCATCACCTTCCTGGTGATGTGGAATGTCTTCGGGGCGAACAGCGAGGCACATCAGACGCTCTTCCAGTCGGGCTGGTTCATCGAGGGCCTGCTGTCCCAGACCCTGATCGTGCACATGATCCGCACCCGTAGAATCCCGTTCATCCAGTCCCGGGCCTCGGCTCCCGTGCTGGTCATGACCGGTCTGGTGATGGCGCTCGGCATCTTCCTGCCGTTCTCGCCGCTGGCGTCCGCGCTGTCGATGGAGCCGCTGCCGATGGGCTACTTCCCGTGGCTGATCGGGATCCTGCTGACGTACTGCGTGCTCACGCAGGCGGTGAAGACGTGGTACATCCGGCGGTTCAGCACCTGGCTGTGAGCAGCCGATAGGACAGTGAAGAGGAGGGTGTGAAACATGGTCATCGTCAACGAATGGCACATGGCGGCCAACATCGCGGCCGGACTGGGATTCGGCGCGATCATCGGCCTGGAACGCCAGTGGCGCTCCAGGATGGCGGGTCTCCGTACGAACGCGCTGGTCGCGGCCGGCTCAGCCCTCTTCGTGCTGCTCTCCCAGTACGGCTTCGCCGACGCGACGAGTACTGCCGGTTATGACGGCTCGCGGGTCGCCGCACAGATCGTCTCCGGCATCGGCTTCCTCGGCGCGGGCGTCATCATGCGCGACGGGCTGAGCGTCCGCGGCCTCAACACCGCGGCCACGCTGTGGTGTTCGGCCGCGATCGGCGCCCTCGCCGGCACGGGCCTGTACGTGGTCGCGGGGCTCGGCACGGCGGGCGTCGTCGGCGCCAACACCCTGCTGCGCCCCCTGGCCCGCGGCCTCGACCGCAAGCCGCGCGGCGGCTCGGAGGTGGCCACCGACTACTACTTCGAGGTGGTCTGCACCGCACCCGAGGAAGCCCACGTCCGCACCCTCGTCGTCCAGTCCCTGGCCCGCCCCGGCTTCCGTCTCCGCTCGGTCCACAGCGTCGACGCGGAGGCCGCCGGCAAGGTCACCGTCGCCGCCGAACTCACCACCGAGCGCCGTGACGACAGCCTCCTGGAGGAAGCGGTCAGCCGCCTCTCCCTGGAGCCCACGGTCTCGGCGGTGAGCTGGACGGTCCTGCACGGCCCCGACGACTCGGACGAGCCGGACGACACGTACGAGAACGGCCGCCGGGCGCGGCGGGTGCGGGACTTCTTCACGGGGCGGTGAGGTCGGTGACGGGCGGCTTTCGACGGGCGTCCGACTTCTCGGACCTGGGGTGCGCGGCACCGACGGCAGGGCGTTCCGGTTCTGGTCGGTGAAGCCGGGGTGACCTCGGAGGTCCGCGTGGATGCGGGCTTCGGCCCCCGGCTCGTCGGGGCTCGGTCACCGTGCGCGGAACGGTTGGTAATGCGCCAGGGGCCACCGGCTGTCCTCCACGGGTGAGGGTGCGATCGTCTGCCGGACGATGCGGGCCACGTGCCGGGCACCCCCGTGTCCCAGTTCCCGCAGGTGGGGCGAGAGGCCGTCCGGCACACCGGTGCAGGCCGCCAGGGCACGGAACCGCTCCTTCAGCACGGACCGCACGGCCGGGTCGTCGGAGCGTTCGCTGATCTGCCGGTAGACGTATCCCAGCACGGCGTCCTCACCAGATGGCCGCAGTCCGTCGACGAGGGTGCGGTCGATCACCGACCCCGGCCAGGTGATGATGCTTCCACCCGGGGCGCCGAAGATTTCGGCGTTGAGGATCTGACTGAGGTTCTGCGGAGGCAGCAAGACGGTCGGCAGGCCCACCGAGGCTGCCTGAAGGATCGTCGTACTGCCGGGCGAGGTGAACAGCCGGTCCGCCCGCAGCAGGGCAGCCTCGAACTCATACGCGGAGAAAGGCCCGACGCGAACGGATCCGGACAGCCGGGCGGCCAGTTCGGTGCGTGCCCACACCGGCAGGTTGCCGCAGACGGCCGCGATCCGATGCCCGGCACTGAGCAGTACATCGACCAATGGGATCACGACCGCGCGCAGGTAGGCGTCGGAAGCGCCGCTGACCAGGTGGCTGTACAGCCCGCCGACGCTGACCACCACCCCGGCGCCGCCGCGCCTGCGACGGGGTGGTGGCACGATCGGCTCCACCCAGCGCACGTCGGCCCACTGACGCAGAGGGCTGGTCGGGGGCAGCGCACCCGCAGGGCTGCGCTGTGCGCAGTACACCGCCGCCCCAGCCGGTACCTCCGATTCTGTCGTCCACAGATACGGCAGGCTGTCGACGTAGACCACCGGCGTGCCGGAGCGGGTGATCCTGTCGGCGGACACGGGGTCGTTGACAACGAGGGCCGCAGCCGCCGGCACGCCATGACGGTGAACGAACCGGTGTCGTCCGCCGATGACCTGCGCCGCGAGCTCAGCTGTGTTCGACGCGTCGTCCATCAGGATGTCGACGCCGTCGAGTTCGTCCAGGATCAGACGCAGCTTCCCGATGCTTCCCCAGCCGAAGTCGGTGGTCGACACCAGCAGAGCGCCAGTCGCGCGCACGGTGACCCCGTTCCTGGAAGACGTCGGGTTCAGTTGCTACGCGAATTCTCTTTCCAGGGAGGGACGGGTTGGAACCTGCCGGCGCGCGACGCAACACTCACTGCTTCCTGAAGTGCTCGATCAGACGCGAGTAGCTGTCGTCGGCATGACCGTCCTCCAGGGCCTTGTCCACGAGGCCGAGGGTGTAGCCGGGGAAATCGACGTCGATGTTCCGCGCCTCGCTCTCGCGGACCAGGTCCTCGACCGAGGGCCGGTGGTGCTGGAGCGCTCCGTACGGCGTCGCGTACTCACCACGGTCGACCTCGTCGGCGAGCACCGGGAAGGACGCCAGGAGTGCGGTGACGGACGGGCCTGCGTCGTCCAGGAACCGCTGTACCGCGATGCCCTCGCTGGACAGCAGGGCGGCCGCGTGCAGGAATCCGTTGAGCGCTCCCCACATGGTGCCGTGCACGGCCATCCCGTACAGGGTCGGTACACCGGCGTCGTCCGAGACCAGCGTTCCCCGGCCACCGATGAGCTGGAGCGTGGGGTGGAAGTGGTCGAACACGGCGTGGGAACCGCCGTAGAAAACCACCGTCTCCGCGTCCCCGATGCCCGGAGCGATCGTCATGATCTGCCCATGGAGATACTGCGCGCCCTGGCCCCTGACCCACTCGGCCACGGCCCTGGCCTCTGCGGATGTCCCATCGGTGAGGTTGAGCACGGAGCGTCCGGCAAGCGCGTCGCCCGCCGATTCCAGAAGGGCGCGGGCCGTCGCATTGCCCTTGACGCTGAGGACCACAAGAGGACTGGCGGCAACGGCGTCGCGAACCGTCGCGGCCCGCTCGGCCCCCCTGCCGACCAGGGGATCGGCCTTCTGCGGCGTACGGTTCCACACGGTGGTCGGGTGCCCGCCGTCCAGGAAGGCGCCGGCGAGCGCGAAGCCCATCTCGCCCAAACCGATCACGGCCACGGCCGGCTGGGCATTGGTTCGTTCTGTATTCATCGAAGTCGCTCTCCCCGTTCGGTGCTGCGCGGACCGTCACGCTAGAACCTGAACCGGAGTTGAGGTCAAGGACGATCCGAGGCAGTGCGCTCACCGGCACGGGGTCGTTGGGGCCGCCCTCCCGGCCAGACGCCTTCGCGCGGCGCCGAGGGGGAGCGGGAACCACACGGTTCGCTCGGCGCCGCTCATGAGGTACGGGCCGATGTGTTGCCCGTCCGCCCTGAGTTGGGTGAGGGCGGCGCATGCCAGACCGAAGCCGATCTGCGCGAGGTCCCATCGGGTGCCGACGGTGAGCGGTGTGGGGACGCCCCACGGCCGACCGTGAGGGCCGAGGTGTGTGACGTCCAGGTGTACCTGTATCGGATGCTGCCGACATGGCGAATCATTCGCCTGGACTCCACGATGTTCGTGTCTGCCTTCGATACGGGATGGGAAGGACACGAGTCGGCGACGTACATGGTGGTGGAGACGCCGCACGGTCCTTTGTATCGAGGTCTCCGGCGAATGTTCGAGGCTATCGTTGCCGATGCCGATCGCACAGTCTGAGCGGAAGGGAACGCTTCGTGATCGAGGCTGAGTTGAAGGTCCGCGTGCGCGACTCCGAGGGCGTCATGCGGCAACTCGAACGGCACGCCCCCGGTAGAGCTGAGGTCTATCAGGACACCTACTTCGACACCCCTGACGGGGCCCTGCGCCGAGAGGGCCGGGAACTACGTGTCCGAACGGTTCGAGGAACCGATGGCACCCGAGCGGTTCTCACGTACAAGGACGCACCCGTCGATGACGTGTCGGGTTCGAAGCCCGAACACGAGACCCGTGTTGATGATCCCGACGCTGTTCACGCCGTGCTGCGTGGCCTTGGGTACGTTCCCTCGATCGCCTTCGAGAAGCAGTGCCGGAACCATGAGTTCGAGGCCCACGGTCGGCGCATGCTCGCGACCCTGGTCCGGGTGCCGGAGATCGACGGTGCGTTCCTCGAAGTCGAGACCTTGGTGAAGGACGATGAACTGCCCGCTGCCTTGGAGGGTGTACGGGCCGTCCTCGACGACCTCGGATTCACGGAGCGGGATCTGACCACCGAGCTCTACACAGAGGCCGTGGCAGCCGCCCGCCGACCGTCAGCCACGGAATGCGGGTGACCGCAGAGCAGTCACAGGCGTCGTGGCGCCGATGGCGGTGGCGCCGACCGCCGACAGGCAGGCCGGGCCTCAGATCAGCGCAGGTCCTTGCTGCGTACGTTCCGCAGCCCGCACGCGTCCTCGTACAGTTCGCCCTCCGCGCCGAACACGCTCCACAGCGGTTGCAGCGGGAGCCACGTCAGGCCGAGGAGCCAGCGTCCCACCGCCTGCCAGAAGCGCGGCCGCCCGGCGTCGGCCTCGCGCACCACGCGTGTCATGAGCAGGAACTTGCCCACGGTCGTCCGGAATATCACGGCCCCCAGCACATGGTGGACGAAGGACACTCCGAAGAAGCCCGCGGCGACGTAGGCCCAGAAGACGCCGACCGTCTTGTCGTCCGCGAGCTGGTGGGCGAGACCGAAGCCGGCGAAGAGCGTGATGGCCCCGTCGATCAGGGCGGAGAGCACGCGGCGCGCATCACCGACCGCCTCGGGGACGACGGGAGGCTGCGGGTACGGCTGCGGGTGCTGCTGGGCGTACGGGTGCGGGTACGCCTGCGGCTGAGCGTACGGGTGCGGCTGTGCGTACGGCGGCTGGGGAGCGTACGGGTGGTTCGGGTGCTGCTGGTGCTGGTAGTCGATCACGGGGGGCAATCCTGCCGTACGACTGTGACAGCTGATTCTCAGGTTGATACCCGGGATGTATCGAAGGCGCACGTGGCGCCGGGCGCTGCGGTCCCCCGATCCGCAGCCCCCGGCGGTGTGAGGTGTCGGTCAGCTCAGCCGGGCGTCGGCGTAGACCACCATCGCGTCACGCTGGTAGACGGCCAGCCCGTCGGCGATCCTGTCGTAATTCGCACGGAACCGCGGGTCGTCGACGTAGGTCTGGCCCAGGCCCTTGTACCCGCACGCGTTCGGGGTCCAGAAGCGGCAGATGCCCTGGTAGTGGGCGTCCACTTCGGCCTGCACCGCGGGATCGTCGACCGGTGTGCCGGCCACCATGAACTCCGCCAGGCGGATCATCTGCGCCGTCACCTCCCGCTGCCACTGCTCCGTGTCCTCGTCGGTCATCGTCTCGACGGCCTGCCGGGACTCGGCCCAGGCCTCGGGCCACCGCTCCCGTACCTCGGCATCGTCCTCGGCGGAGGAGGGCTCGAAGCCCTCGAAAAGGTTCTCCGGCCTGTTGATCTTCGTCATGGCGTTGGTGTCCTTGCTTTCCTCCAGTTCGGCGATGGTGCGGCCGACCGTGCGGGCGAGCGTCTCCAGCCGGTTCCGCTCCGCCAGCAGCCGCCGGTGGTGCTCGCGGAGCACGGCCACCTGATCGACCTGGCTGTCCAGGACGGCCTGGATCTCGCGCAGCCCGAGGTCCAGCTCCCGCATCAGCAGGATCTGCTGCAACCGCAGCAGGTCGGCCTCCTCGTAGTAGCGGTGCCCGTTGGCCCCGGTCCACGCCGGCGGCAGCAGGCCGATCTCGTCGTAGTGCCGCAGCGTCCGGGACGTCACCCCGGACATCCGGGCCACCTCCGCGATCGACCAGGCCATAGCCCTGCTCCTCCATCGCCGGGCCGGTGTTTCCGGCCACACACAAGACCGTAGAAGTTGACGCAACGGCAACCGCAAGGGCAACGCGAAAACCCCTGGGGTGCCCCCCAGCGCGGGGGCACCCCAGGATGTATGCCCGTTTGATCGTCAGCGGTAGGTGCGGACGACAGCGGGATCTGCGCGCTGATCTCCGGGCATCGCCTGCTCCTACCCCGCGCTCAGTGTCTGGTCGATCCACTCCCGTGCGCTGCCGACGCTGGCGAAGCAGGTGGTCCCGCCGCTTGCCGTCGAGACCACTCCGTAGACCTTGCCGGACGTCCTGGTGACGTCCCCGTGGTACAGCGGGCCGCCGGAGTCACCTGCGACGGCGTGGCCGTCGTCGCCGGTGGCGGAGATCCCGTACCCGTTTCCGGCGCCGTCGCTGCACCAGTTCGAGTTGACCCTGTGTCCGGCCCACTTCAGGTCCGTGTCGCTCGTGCCCCAGCCGTACAGGTAGCCGGTCTCGCCCGTCGTCGGGTACTCATGCGCGTTGGCGAGGGTCGCTGTCGGTGTGCCCGACGGTGCCGGGCTGCTCAATTTGACCAGGGCGATGTCCTGCCCCCAGCGGATGTGGATACCCGACTGGGGGGCCGAGAGCTGGGTACCCTGACCTGCCTTGGTACTGCCGACCCACACCCGGATCTCTGTGTCCTTCGTGCCGTTCTCCTCCGCGCAGTGGGCTGCGGTGAGCACCCACTGCGGACGGATGAGAACACCACCGCAACGGTGCCAGTAGCCCGATTGCCGCTGCCCGTTGACGAAGGCCATGCCCGCCGGCACATATGAGGCCTGGTGCCCGCCTTCGATGGCCGACGCTGTACCGGGAAGGAACGTCAGAACCGCTGTCAGAGCGGTGAGGAGACCGATGGTGATGGTTCTACGGCGGCGACGCATGAGTGCTCCCTGCCTGTGGACCGGGGGCAGCCAAGGGCCCCACGGATCGAGAACAGTCGCTCGGCCCACCGAGTACGCCCGGGCTCACGCCGGTCCCAGTGGCCAATGCCAGGACAGCGCAGCACATCAGCCATGGCCAGAGCCCAGGCGGCGGTTCACCTCATCGAGGGGGTAGCGGCACTTGCGTGCGACGAACGGCACGGCTGCACGCCCCGGGGCGTGACCGGCGTCACAGCCGGGACAGCTCGTCCTCCAGGTCGTCGAGGCCCAGCGGGCCCTGGGAGAGGGCCGCCATGTGCCAGGCCTTGGCGTCGAAGGACGCCCCCCGCGCCACGCGGGCGTTCTCCCGGCCGCGCAGCCACGCGCGCTCGCCCAGCTTGTATCCGATGGCCTGGGCCGGCAGGGAGAGGTAGCGGGTCAGCTCGCTCTCCACGAACGCCGCCGGGCGGCTGCTGTGCCGGCCGAAGAAGTCCTGGGCCAGCTCCGGGGTCCAGCGCTCGCCCGGATGGAAGGGGGAGTCCGCCGGGATCCGCAGTTCCAGGTGCATGCCGATGTCCACGATGACGCGGCACGCGCGCATCATCTGTGCGTCCAGATAGCCCAGGCGGCGCTCCGGGTCCGGCAGGAAGCCCAGCTCGTCCATGAGGCGCTCCGCGTACAGGGCCCACCCCTCCAGGTTGGCGCTGACCTTGCCGATCGTCGCCTGGTAGCGGGAGAGGCGGTCGGCGACGTGCACCCACTGCGCGATCTGGAGGTGATGGCCGGGGACGCCCTCGTGGTACCAGGTGGAGACCAGGTCGTAGACGGGGAAACGGGTCGCACCCATGGTCGGCAGCCACGTGCGGCCGGGGCGGGAGAAGTCCTCCGACGGGCCCGTGTAGTACGGGGCGGCGGCCGAGCCGGCGGGGGCGATGCGGGACTCCACCACCTTGAGCGGGGCGGCGAGTTCGAAGTGGGTGCCGTCCAGCGCCTCGATCGCCTCGTCCATCAGCTTCTGCAGCCAGAGGCGGGTCTCCTCGACCCCCTCGATGTGGCTGCCGTGCGCGTCGAGGTGCGCCAGCGCCTCCCAGGGGCCCGCGCCGGACAGGATCTTCTCCGCCTCGGTCCTCATCTCGGCGAGCAGCCGGTGGTATTCGGACCAGCCGTACGCGTACGCCTCGTCCAGATCGAGGTCCGTGCCGTTGAAGTAGCGCGCCCAGCGGGCGTACCGCTCCCGTCCCACGGTGTCCGGGGCGCCGTCGATCGCGGGCGCGTAGACGACCCGCAGCCAGTCGCGCAGCCCGGCCACCGCGGCCGTGGCCTTGGCGGCGGCGTCGTCGAGTTCACGCCGCAGCGGGTCCGGCCCCGCCGCGGCGAACTCCTGGAACCAGCCGCGGTCCGCACCCACCCATTCCGTCAGCTGCCCGATGACGGTCCGTGTCGCGCGCGGCCCGCCCGGCAGCTTCCGGTCGAGGCCGAGGGCGAGCGACTCCCGGTATCCGGCGAAGGCCCCGGGCACGGCCCGCAGCCGCTCGGCGACGGCCGCCCAGTCCTCCTCGGTCTCCGTCGGGGTGACCGTGAAGATCTTCCGCACGCTGTGCAGGGGCGAGCTGAGATTGCTGACCGACCGCAGCCCCTCCTCGGCCTCGTGCACGGCGAGCTGCGCCGTGAGCCGCTCCCGCAGCAGCCGCCCGCACCGGCGCTCCACATCCCGCTCGGCGCCCGGCAGTCGTTCCGCGTCGGCGAGCCGGCTCAGCGTCGCGCGGAAGAGGTCGGCGACGGCCTCCTGGCCGGCGGGGGAGAAGTCGGGGAGCCGGGGGGAGCTCTCCCGATCTCCCAGATACGTGCCGGTGATCGGGTCGAGGGCGATGAGAGCGTCGACGTGGGCGTCGGCCACCTGGCGGGGCAGCGCGCCGTTGGGGGTCTCTGGCATGCGGACATCCTGGTACGGGCGGGGGGCCGGCGTCACCGGGTCCATGGGGTCCGCCCCCGGTCCGGCGGCCCCGCCGTCAAGGCGGCGGCGGAAGCCGCTTTCCTGGGCACCGACGATGATGTGCGCCGCTTCCTGGACAGCGAGCGGGAACTCGCCGAAGTCCACGACGACCGCATCGCGGCCGTCCAGATGGTCAGTGTGGGCGGCAGAGGAGTACGCGAGGCCGCGCGCAAGGCCCTGGCCGGCTCCGCGGGCGACCTGCGGCAGTTCTTCAAGTCCGGCTGGCAGTCCCCGCTGGAGCAGGACCAGCGGGTGCAGGCCGTGCAGGTCGTGGGCGAGGGAGGCAGTGGAGTCCAGGAGGCCGGCAAGGCCGCGCTGAAGGGTTCGGCCGAGGACGTCCGGAATTTCCTCGACGAAGGCCAGTACCCCGCCCGGGAGGCGGACGACCGGGTGCAGCTCATGCAGGTCATGAGCGCCGGTGGTCCGGCCACCAAGGCGGCCGCCAAGGTCGCGTTGAACGGTTCCGCCGAGGACGTCCGGGAGTTCCTGAGCGTGGGCCGGCACGTGGCTCGCGCGCGGGACCAGGAGCGGGCCACCGTCGAGCAGTTGGCCGAGCAGGTCAAGGAAGCCGGCAAGACGGCCAAGCGGGAGACGCTGGCCGCCGAGGAGGCTTCCGAACGGGCCGTACTGGCATCGAAGCTGGCCAAGGAAGCGGCACAGAAGGCGGCGGCCGAGACCGCTGCCGCGAAGAAGGACGCGGGCCGGGCGGCGAACGCCGCGGGCCGGGCCGCCGAGGCGGCGGAGGGCGCCGCCGAGGCCGCGCAGCAAGCCATCGACGCGGCCCGGGCGGCCAACTCATCGGCCCGAATAGCGGCGAGTGCCGCGTCCCAGGCGGCCTCCGCCGCCGCGGGTGCCGCGGAAGCGGCGTCCAGGGCACGTGGCGCGGCGTCGGCAGCGGCGACCGACGCGGGTCAGGCCGCGGCGGCGCGGAAGGCGGCCGAGGACGCGCGGACCGCGGCGAAGGCCGCACGCGAGGTGGCCAAGGCCGCCGAGCAGGCGGGCAACGCCGCGACGGCGGCCGGTGCGGCCGCGGCCGCGGCGTCCAACGCCGGTGCCAACGCCGACGCCGCGGCCGATGCCGCCGATGAGGCCGGTGGCTACGCCGACCAGGCCGGTGCCCAGTCGGCGCGCGCCAGGAACGCGGCCGCGGCCGCTCACCGGCACGCGCGTGAGGCCAATCGCGCGGCGGGCGCCGCCCAGTCGTTGGCCGGTGAGGCCGCGAGCGCGGCGTACGAGGCGCGGGACGCGGCCAATTCGGCCGCCGAGCACGCCGAGAACGCGGCGGAAAAGGCGGAGGAGGCCGCGAAGCACGCCGGCGACGCCGTCAAGGCGGCCAAGGAGTCGACGGCGCACGCCGAGGCGGCCAAGAAGGCCGCCGACGTGGCGAGCGCGGCGGTGGACAAGGCACGAAAGGTCCACGAGCTCGCGAGCAAGATCGAGGCCGAAGAGCTCAAGGCCCGTACCGCGGCCGCCATCGAGCAGGCCAAGGACCTCAAGGCGGCGGACGAGGAACGCAAGGCCAAGTCGGCCCGTGCCGCCAAGGAGGCCAAGGACCTCGACGACGAGGCGGCCCGCCTGGCCGCGGAGGCCGGCAAGCCGGGTACGGACGCGAAGCAGGTCGCCGAGAAGGGCCGCCGGGTGGCGGTGCTGGCGATGAAGACCCGCGGCCCTTGGAGCCGGTCCGCGGCCGAGGTGGCCCTGGCCGGCGCCGACGACGCCGTCGTCGAGTACGTGCGGACGGGGTGGAAGGACGCCGCGGAGCAGGACGAGCGCGCCCGCGTCGAGCGCCTGGCCGACGAGGCCGACTCGGAGGCCGTACGCAAGGCCGCCGAGGAAGCGCTCAAGGGCGACGCCGCCGCGATCGGCGAGTTCCTGCGCACCGGTCAGCACAAGGCCGCGGCGGACGACTACCGCGTGCGTGTCGTCCAGATCGCGAACGGCAGTGACCGGAGCGTCAAGGAAGGCGCCCAGGCGGCCCTGAAGGACGGTTCGACGGACAAGCTCCGTGAGTTCCTCAACACCGGGCAGTACGCCGCCCGGGAGACCGATGAGCGGGTCCGCGCCGTCCAGTTGGTGACCAGCGGCGGCGCCGAGACGAAGGCCGCGGCCAAGGTCGCGCTGGAGGGCACGGCGCAGCTGCTGCACGGGTTCATCCAGTCGGGGCAGTACAAGGCGGCCCGCAAGGACCTGCTCACCGCGACGCACGTGGCGGACGTGAAGCGGATCATCGCCGAGGCCTCCGGTGTGGCGGCGACGGCGCAGGCGAACGCGGCGGAGGCCGGCCGCGTGGCGGCCATCGCGCGCAAGGCCGCGGAAGCGGCGAAGGGCTACGCGAAGCAGGCCGAGGAGTCGGCCAACCAGGCCAAGGGCTACGCGGAGCAGGCCCGCACCTCGGCCAAGCAGGCCGAGTCCTCGGCCGCCGAGGCGGCCAAGTCCGCCAAGACCGCCCGCGACGCCGCCGCGGCAGCCGACCGTGACGCCCGCGACGCGGACAACTCCGCCGCCTACGCCCAGGCGTCCGCTTCGGCGGCGCGGGTCTCCGCGGACGACGCCTACGCCGCGTCGACCGACGCGCGCGCCTACGCGAAGGCGGCGGGCAAGGACTCCGAGGCGGCCGGCAAGGCCGCCAAGGAAGCCTACGACGCGGCCGTCACCAAGCTCCGTGAGGAAATCGAACGGCGTAAGGAGGAAGCCCGGAAGCAGCGGGCCGAGCTCGAGAAGCAGGAGGAGGAGCGGCAGAAGGCGAAGAAGAAGGCCTGGGGCGAGTTCGGCCACTTCCTGCTCGATGTCGCCGGTGCCGTGCCCGTGCTGGGAACGGTGACCAATGGCATCAACTGCGCCTGGTACGGCGCCGAAGGCGACTACGTCAACGCCGGCCTGTCCTGCCTCGCCGCCATTCCGGTCGCCGGTGAGGGCGCTACCGCGATCAAGCTAGGGAAGGACGGCAAGAAGGGCGCCGAGCTGCTCGAGTCGCTCTACAAGAGTTCCGCCGGCCGGCTCGGCCGCGCGGAAGCGGGCGCCAGGAAGGCGTGCAAGGTCGTCCCGAGGACCTTCGGGCGCAGCGCGAACAGCTTCACCCCGGAGACCCGGGTGCTGATGGCCGGCGGTTCCACGAAGGCGATCAGGAGCGTCAAGGCCGGGGACAAGGTCCTGGCCACTGACCCCCTGACCGGCAAGTCGGCGGTTCGCCCGGTCGATGCCGTCATCGTCGGTCACGGCCAGAAGCACCTGGTCGAGCTGACCGTCGACACCGACGGCACCAAGGGCAACGCCACCGGCACGATCAAGGCGACCGAGAACCACCCGTTCTGGGTCGAGGACCAGCACACGTGGGTCGACGCCGGCGTCATCAGGCCGGGCGCGCTGCTGCGTACCTCGTCCGGTACGTGGGTCAAGGTCACGGCGACCCGTGCGTGGACCGCTGCCCAGCAGGTGTTCAACCTCTCCGTCAGCGGCCTCCACACGTACCATGTCGGTGCCGGAGCGGTGAACGTCCTCGTTCACAACTCGGGCGGCGAAGGTGAGCTGGTACGGGTCGGCCGCTGGATGGGCCAGAACGAGTACGAGAAGATGATGAAGAGCGGCATGGTTCAGCCGGGCGCGGGTGACCGGACGTACGTGGTGCACCCGCCGGACCGGAACACCTACAAGCCCACCTACAAGGGCTCCGTGTACGTGGAGTTCGATGTGCCGAAGTCGTCGCTCTATCCGGGTGGCCGGCCGACCGACTTCAAGATGGCCGGCGCGAATTCCAACGACGCGAAGTACGCCGCGAAGCTGGGGCGTCCCATTCCCGAGCTCCCGGCGGCGCTGAACATCTCCCTCGAGGGCGGTCCGTCGTGCTGAGTGGATCCGGCCTGATGGACGCCGTGCGGTCCTGGCTCGCCGAGCAGGCGGCGGGGATGCGTGGTGACGGCATTGGGGTCGAGGTCAGGGAATGGTTCGAGGGCCCCGGGCCCGGAGCCGTTCAGCTGACGCTCGAAATCCCTCTCAAGGCTGCCGAGATCATGGTCTGGGAGGACGGGAACGCCGAGCTCGTGTTCTACGACTTCGAGTCGAGGACCGAGGTCCCGGAGCATCGCGACATCCGCTCCGGAGCGGATCTGGAGGATGCTCTGCGGGTGACGGCGGAGTGGGTCGGGAAACAGTCCTGACCCCGTGATGTGGAGGCGGTCTGTCGGGGTTCCCGGCAGGCCGCTTCCGCGTTCCCGGTGTACGGACACGCCGATCCCCGTGTCCAGCGGGGCGATCGCGGCTTCTCCAGGATACGGAATCTCCTAATCCGAATTTCCCGGCGCGCTTCTCGTCATGCTCCAAGGAGGCCGCACCGGAAAAATTTAGTGGGCCGAATCCCGCGTAGCGCGATGCGCCTCACATGCTCCCGTCGTAGGTAATGACGAGATAAAGGCGGGCGGCGATAGCCTACCAGTTACCAGAACTTTGCCAGGAGTTGACCGAATTTCGACTGCCGTAAGGCCTGGAATCGCTGGCCATACCCCCGGTAGTGATGGATGTGGGCATGACATAGGCCCATTTCCCGGAGCTTTGCATTCCGCTCACTACCGCCTCAAGTAAGGCCCCGTATAAGGCCACATGACGGCCAATCAGCGGGGTTATGCTCCACCACGCGCCGATGAGTTTCGGCCATCAACTGACAAGAACGGTCAACGTGGTGAGAAGAAAGCCCTTCGGGGCGAGACCCGGGGCGAAGCAGGGGCTCTGCACGCGTGCGGTGTGTCTGAGCGTGCTGCCCATGGCGCTCGTGGCGAGCCTGCTCGGGACGAGTACCGCCTTCGCGGCGGACGAGCCGGATCAGCCGACCGACCGCGGCCGCGTCCTGGAATTGTGGAAGTCGGGCGGGCCCGGTGTCACGGCCGCCGCGGAGGCGGCCCTCATGGGCAGCGACGAGGACGTGAAGCGGTTCCTCGGCAGCGAGAAGGAAATCGCCGCACTCCACGACGACCGCATCTACACGATGCAGCTCTTCACCGTGGGCGGTCGCGGGGTGCGCGAGGCCGCGAAGAAGGCGCTCGCCGGATCCCGCGAGGATCTGAGCAACTTCCTGAAGGACGGGTGGCGGGAGCCGCTCGAGCAGGATCAGCGGGTGCGGACCACGCAGATCGGCAGCGCCGGTGGCAGCGGTGTCCAGGACGCGGCGAAGGCCGCGCTCGGCGGTACGAGCGGTGACATCCGCGAGTTCCTCAGCGAGAACCAGTACACCGCCCGGGAGCAGGACGACCGGGTGCAGCTCATGCAGATCATGAGTGCTTCCGGCCCGGCGACCAAGGAAGCCGCGAAGGTCGCGCTGAACGGCTCCGCCGAGGACATCCGGGAGTTCCTGGACACGGGCCAGCACGTCTCCCGCGCCCGGGACCAGGAGCGGGCCACCGTCGCGCAGTTGGCCGAGCAGGCCACGCAGGCGGGCAAGACGGCCAAGCGCGAGACCGAGGCGGCCAAGGAGGCCTCGGAGCGGGCGGTGGCCGCGTCGAAGCTCGCCAAGGAAGCGGCACAGAAGGCCGCCGGCGAGACCGAGGCGGCGAAGAAGGACTCCAAGCGCGCGGCGAACGCCGCGGGCCGTGCCGCGGACGCGGCGGCGGGTGCCGCCGAGGCCGCGCAGGAGGCCATCAGCGCCGCCCGGGCGGCGAACAGCTCGGCCCGAATAGCGGCGAGCGCCGCGTCGCAGGCGGCGTCCGCGGCCGCCGGTGCGGCCGAGGCCGCCTCGCGCGCACGCGGTGCGGCATCCGCCGCCGCGACGGACGCCGGCCAGGCCGCCGCCGCCCGCAAGGCGGCGGAGGACGCCCGCAACGCGGCGAAGGGCGCCCGGCTGGCGGCCCAGGCCGCCGTGCAGGCGGGCACCGCCGCGACGGCGGCGGGCGAGGCGGCCTCTGCCGCGGCCAGTGCCGGTGCCAACGCCGAAGCGGCCGCCGGTGCGGCGGCCCAGGCCGGTGGCTTCGCCGACGAGGCCGGTGCCCAGTCCGCGCGGGCCAAGTCGGCCGCGGCGTCGGCCAGGCGCCACGCGCGGGAGGCGACCCGCGCGGCCGGTGCGGCCAAGTCGCTGGCCGACGAGGCGGCATCCGCCGCGTACCAGGCACGGGACGCGGCCAACTCGGCCGCCGACCACGCCGACGCGGCGGCAGCGGCAGCCGACGAGGCAGCCAAGCACGCCGGTGACGCGGTGAAGGCCGCGAAGGAGTCGACGACCCACGCCGAGGCCGCCAAGAAGGCCGCGGACGCGTCCTCGGCCGCGGTCGAGAAGGCCGGCAAGGTCCACGAGCTGGCGACCAGGATCGAGGCCGAGAACCTCAAGGCCCGCACCGCGGGCGCCATCGAGCAGGCCAAGGACCTCAAGGCGAGCGACGACGAGCGCAAGGCCAAGTCCGCCGAGGCGGCCAAGGAGGCCAAGGAGCTCGACGACGAGGCGACGCGCCTCGCCGCCGAAGCGGCCAAGCCGGGCACGGACCTCAAGGACGTCGCCGCCAAGGGCCGCAAGGTGGCGCTCCTGGCGATGAAGGTCCGCGGGCCCTGGAGCCGCGCGGCCGCGGCGACCGCCCTGGGCGGCACGGACGACGTCGTCCGTGACTACGTGCGGACCGACTGGAACACCGCCGCCCAGCAGGACGAGCGCGCCCGCGTCGAGGTCCTCGCGGAACAGGCCGACTCCGAAGCCGTGCGCAACGCCGCCGAGGAGACCCTCAAGGGCGACGCCGCGAAGATCACGGAGTTTCTGCGGACGGGCCAGCACAAGGCCGCCGCGGACGACTACCGGGTGCGGGTGGTACAGATCGCCACCGGCACCGACCGGGGTATCCAGGAGGCCGCCAAGGCCGCGCTGAAGGACGGCTCGCCGGACAAGCTCCGTGAGTTCCTCAACACCGGGCAGTACGCCGCCCGGGAGGCCGACGAGCGGGTCCGCGCCGTCCAGCTGGCCACCACCGGCGGCGCCGAGCTCAAGGCGGCGGCCCAGGTCGCCCTCGCCGGCCCGGTCGAGGTGCTGCACGGATTCATCCAGGCCGGGCAGTACAAGGCGGCCCGCAAGGACCAGCTCACCGCCACCCACGTGGCAGAGGTGAAGCGGATCATCGCCGAGGCCTCCGGGGTGGCGGCGACGGCGCAGGCGAACGCGGCGGAGGCCGCCCGCGTGGCCGCCGTCGCCCGCAAGGCAGCGGAAGAGGCCAAGAGTTACGCCAAGCAGGCTCAGGACTCGGCCAACCAGGCCAAGGGCTACGCCGAAGCGGCCCGCACCTCGGCCAAGCAGGCCGAATCCTCGGCCGCCGACGCGGCCAAGTCCGCCCGGACCGCCCGTGACGCCGCCGCCGCGGCCCGCCGCGACGCCCGTAACGCCGACGACTCCGCCGCCCGCGCCGGGGCCTCGGCCATGTGGGCGCGCTCGTCCGCCGACCAGGCCTACGCCGCGTCGAGCCAGGCCCGTGCCTCCGCCGTGGCGGCGGGCAAGGACTCCGCGGCGGCCGGCAAGGCCGCCAAGGAGGCCTTCGCGATCGCCGTTGCCAAGCAGCGCGCGGAGGACGAGGCCAAGCGACGCGACGAGGAGGCCCGCAAGAAGCGGATCGAGCTCCAGCAGAAGGAGCAGGCCCGCCGCGAGGCCGAGGAGAAGAAGAAGGCCGGCCGCTGGGGCTGGCTGCGCGAGGGCGGGCACTTCCTGCTCGACGTCGCCGGAGCCGTGCCCGGCCTGGGCACGGTGACCAACGGCATCAACTGCGCCTGGTACGCGGCCGAGGGCGACTACGTCAACGCCGGCATGTCCTGCCTCGCGGCCATCCCCGTCGCCGGGTCCGCGGCGTCCGCGGCCAAGCTCGCCAAGTACGGCGAGAAGGGCCTCAGCTTCGTCAGAGGCGGCCAGAAGGCCTGCAAGGTGCCCAACAGCTTCACCCCGGAGACCCCGGTGGTGATGGCGGGCGGCACCACCAAGCCGATCAAGAACGTCGTGATCGGCGACAAGGTGCTGGCCACCGACCCCGACACGGGCCGGACCGTGGCGAAGCCGGTGTACAACACCATCGTCGGCACGGGGCAGAAGCACCTGGTCGAGCTCACCGTCGACACCGACGGTGACAAGGGCCGGGCCACCGGCACCCTGACGGCGACCAAGGGCCACCCCTTCTGGGTCCAGGACAAGCGCGCCTGGGTCAAGGCCGGTGACCTCGAGCCGGGGGCGCTGCTGCGCACACCGGCCGGCACGTCGGTGAAGGTCACGGCGACCCGTGCCCGGACTGCCGAGCAGAAGGTCTTCAACCTCTCCGTCAGCGACATCCACACCTACTACGCGGTGGCCGGAAAGACCCCGGTCCTCGTCCACAACTGCGACGTCCCGCTGACGAACATCCACCCGCCGGAGTCCCTCTCCCCGGCGTCGCTGAAGTTCTGGGGCGACCAGTCCACGGACGACATCGTGTACTCCCTGCGGCCGGGCGCCCACGAGGCGCTGCGCGTGACCCCGGAAGGCGCCGTGCACAACGGCAACACCCGGCTGACCGTCCTGAAGGAGCGCGGCTACGATGTCGACTCGCTTCCTCGTGAGCGGTACGAGAAGACGGGGATGACCGACGAGGAGATGTGGGCGATGGAGCAGTGAACGTACGGGCGGAAGTCCACTCGATCCTGGCGTCCGGGGCCCGGGAGACCTTCCTGCTGGCCCTCGGCCATCGGCTCGGCACCTCGACCCGTGTGGTCTTCGGCGAGGGGGGCGAGGAGGCCGGCGGCAGTCTGCGGGCCGCCCGCGCCTGCAACGAGATGATGATCGTCGTCTGGTCGCAGCTCTGGGCCACCCGGGCACCGGAGACCGCGTCGGGATACCCGGACGCGGAGTTCCTCCCGGTCCTGCTGGAGAAGGCGGACGCCGGTGACGCGCGTCCGTATCTGCGGGACGCCCTGGAAAGCACCCTCCTCCACCTCCGCGCCTCGGGCGCCTGGACCCGGCAGGATGAGGAAGGCACAGCGCAACAACCCACCCCCGAGGCGTAGCCGCGCGGGTGTGTGAAAGCCCCACCGGGATCACCCGGTGGGGCTTTCGCGTGCGGTCTCAGCGCAGAAGCCGGGCGGCCACCTTGAGATCCGACACCAGGCCCGCGAACGCGTCCTTGCGGGCCTGGTCGCCCGCACGCAGCACGGCCGAGGGGTGGATGGTGGCCACGAGCGTCCCCTCGTCCCCGCCCCCGTCCGGGGAAGGCAGCGTCAAGGGCACGCCGCGCCGTTGGCTGACGCGGAACGAGGAGCCGAGCAGCGACTTCCCCGCCGTGGCACCGAGCGCGACTACCACCTCGGGGGCGACCAGGTGCAGTTCGGAGGTGAGCCAAGGCTTGCACGCGCTGATCTCCCGCAGGTTCGGCGGTTTGTGGATGCGGCGCTTTCCGCCCGCCGGCCGCTCGAACTTGAAGTGCTTGACCGCGTTGGTCACATACGTCTGCGCCGGATCGATGCCCGCCTCGGCGACGGCCCGCGTCAGCACACCTCCCGCGGGCCCGACGAAGGGTTCGCCCTGCCGGTCCTCCTGGTCGCCGGGCTGTTCGCCCACGAGCATCAGCCGCGCCGTCGTGGTGCCGGAGCCGAAGACCGTCTGTGTGGCCTCCCGGAACAGCGGGCAGCCCGCGCAGCCCGCCGCGGCCTCCCGCAGCGCGGTGAGATCCGCGGCCTCGGGCACGAAGGGCCCGGCGTCGTAGTCCTCGGGGTCCGGCATCAGATCATCGAGGCCCTTCTCGCACCTGCGCGAGGCGGTCACCTCGCGGTGGGCGGCGCACCGCACCACAGTGTGAGGAGTGACCGGTCACCGGCCGGGGAAACGCCGCGCGCCCCGAATCCCCCGGACGGACGCAAACGCCCCGCTCCCGCACGGAGAGGCCGTGAGGGGGCGGGGCGTTGCCGGGTGCCGGTGGTCAGGAGCAGCTGCGCACCCAGTTCCAGCCGATGAAGCTGTGCTTGAGCTGCACGTCGAAGGTGCAGGCGGACGTGCCGTCCGCGCGCAGCTCGACCGACGTGTCGTGGGAGTTGGCGTACCAGGAGCCCGTCACGTCGAAGATGCCCTTGTAGGTGAAGTCGGCGTGGGCCTTCGTGGTGGAGGTCGCGCAGTCCTTCAGGCAGTCCTCGCTCTGCGTGGGCGTCTTCAGCGACCAGCCGGCGTCCCACGGCTCCCGGTTCCAGCCGTGGGTGACCGTCGTCTTCGCGTCCGTGATGCGGCCGCCCGCGGTGTTCCAGTCCGAGGTGGTGTACAGACCGGTCATCCGGATCTTGCAGCAGTCGAACATCTCGGAAGCGGACTTCACCTGGTGGCGCTGTCCGTCGGCGGCGGCCAGGCTCTGCTGCCGGGCGGCCGGGGCCGGGGTGTACTGGACCGTGCCGAGCTGCGGCTTGCAGTCGGGGCCTATGGTCACCACCTGGCTGACCGTCTGGCCGGCCGGCGGGGCCGGCAGCTCGCCGGAGAGCTGAAGGCTTCCGCAGTCCTTCGAGGTGTCCCGGCCCGGTGTGTCGGCCGCGGCGGCGGAGGTGGCGGTGAGCGGCATCAGACCGGCCGCGAGCGCGGCGGCGACGGTGGTGAGGACGGACAGCTTCTTGCGCATTTCGCATACCCTTCGTGAATTCCCGGTGGAGCGTAACCAGGGGGGAGCGGGGTGAGTTGTGGATCTTCGATGGTTGGCAGGAAGGTGACATCCCCGGTCCCGGCGCCGGTGTCGCCGTCGGCTCGTCCGGGAGCGTTCGCGGCCTCCCACGGCGGATGCCGGGCCCTCGACGGGGGCCGTGCAGCTTCCTGCCCCGCCCATTGCCCCGTGCTCCGGCCGTCCGTTGGTATGGGCTGCAGATCTCGACAGTCCGGCTCACGGGAACCGGAATTCAGCGCGGCCGATCGCGGCCCACTGGAGAAGTAGGGGGGCAAACATGCTCGAGCGGGAGCTCCGCGCTTTCATCTCCACCGCGGAGATCGGGCGGATGGACAGGGCGGCGAAGATGCTGGGGTACTCCCAGCCCGCCGTCAGCTATCAGATCAGGTGCCTGGAGCAGACACTGGGCGCCAAGCTGTTCGTCCGGGGCTCGGCCGGAGCCCGGCTGACGCCCGAAGGCCGCATGATCCTGCCGTCGGCGCGGGCCGTGCTCACGCTCATCGACAGCATGAAGGACGTGTGCGAGGTCTGAGGAACGGATGCCGTATCCCGGCAGGGCCGCCGCCGATGTCATCGGCGGCGGCCCTTTCCGTCAGGCGGCGGCGGATCCCACCAGGTCGTCCACCAGCTCGTCCGCCGTGGGGCCCTCGGCCCGGATCAGCCGGTGGAACAGGACGGTGTCGAAGACGTCCTCCATGCGGACGGCCCGGCCGTCGCGCATCGTCCAGGAGTGGATGAAGTCGAGCGTCTCGGTGTGACCGGTGACCGAAGTGACCTCCCGGACGCCGAACACCACCACCCGGTCGCCGGACTCGATGAACTCCTGGGGGTCCAGTCTCATGCCGCCCAGCACCAGGGGAACCCGCGCCAGGAACTCTTTGACACCGGCATGGCCCGACTTGGTCCCGCCCAGGCCGAACTCGGCCATCCCCAGCGGATGCACCCACTCGATCCCGGGGTCCAGGACCTCCAGCAGTCCGCCCAGGTCGCGCGCGCGGAAGGCGCGGTACGCGGCGTGGATCACTTCGAGGTTGTCGGTGTGACGAGGCATGTCAGGGGCCTTCCTCAGCGGTGGTGCGGCGGTGGTCAGTGCTTGATGTGTTCGGGGTGCAGCGCTTCGAGGGTGCGGCGGATACCGTCCCGCCAGGTCACCTCGCACGGCCCGGTCAGGGCGCGGCGCAGGGTGGGGTCGAACTGGTAGGTCTCCCGGGTGACGTCACTCGGCACGAGACGGGCCGGCACCCCGGTGAGCTCCTCGATGTGACGTACGCAGTCGGTGATCCCGACGGACTCGTCACCGCCCCAGTTGACCAGGGTGGAGGGCACCGACGCGGCGTCCCACAGCCGCGGGACCTGGGCGACCAGGTCGTCGGTGTACAGCAGGGAGCACCAGTTCTGGCCCGAGCGGGGCACCGCGATCGGCTCGCCTGCCAGCATCCGCCGGAAGTACAGCATCGGCACCCCGCCGTAGCCGCCGGGGCCGTACGCGATGTTGAGCCGGGCGATGGTGGTGGGCAGTCCGAGCACCCGGGCGAAGGCCCGTACCGCGCCCTCGGTCGCGATCTTGCCGACCGGGTACGCGGGCAGCCAGTCGGCCACCCCGTCCACCGGGTCGGACTCGGTGTACCGGTGGTCGAGGGTCTGCCGGGCGTAGAGGGCGCCGGTGGAGACGTAGAGGAACGCCTCCGCGGTGCGGCAGTGCGTCATCAGCCGGCCGGCCGCGACCGAATTGACCTCGACGGCCGCGTTGAAGTCACCGTCCTCGCCGCGGCGCACGGCGGAGTGGATGACGTGGGTGAAGTCCTCGGGCAGGCCCTTCAGCGCGTATTCGCTGGTGTCGTCCATGTCCCAGCGCCAGGTGGTGATGCCCCGCTCGTGCAGCTCCCGCTCGACTCCCGGGGTGCCGAACCGGCCGAGGCACCACACGTCGTTGTCCGCGGCCAGTGCCTCCGCGACCGGTCGGGCGACCTGCCCGGTGCCCCCGGTGACCAGGATCTTCTTGCCCGTCATGCCCGTCATGCCGTTACCCCTTCGCCCTCGCCCAGGGCACGGTCGAGCTCGCGGCGCAGGATTGCCTGGAACGCGGCCACGTGCCGTGGGCCCATCAGTGTGTAGTGCTCGCCGGGTACGTCGAGGTAGCGGGCCGTCCCGGTGGTGTGTTCATCCCAGCGGCGGAGTTCGTGGCGCAGCCAGTCCTCCTTGGTGCCACGCAGCGGGACGGCGTAGAAGACCGACATGGAGCGGACCGTGCCGCTGGGCTGGTAGGTGCGCCCGAGGTCGGTGAGACCGTCGGCCAGCTCGGCCCAGTCGCTGAACTTCCGCAGGTCCAGGTCGAGTTCCGCCAGCCGGTGCTTCGGTGCCAGGTCGATGATGTGGGCGAGCTGCTCCTCGCGGGGCAGGCCGCGGAGCCGGCCGGGGAGCTCCAGTGACTGCTTCTTGTCGATCAGGGCGAGGAAGAAGGCGAGATTGGCCGCGGTCTCGACGAAGTCGAGCTCCTCCATGCGGTATTTGATGTGCGGCGGCAGGTTGAAGCTGCCGACGAAGTCCACGCGCTCGCCCTCGGATTCCAGCACCTTGGCGATCTCGAAGGCCACCGCCCCGCCGTAGGAGTACCCGGCGACGGCGTACGGTCCGTGCGGCTGTCTGCTCCTGATGGCCGCCACATAGGTGTCGACCATCTCCCCGAAGGAGGCGAACGGCTTCTCGTGCTCGTTGAAGCCGCGGGCGCGCAGCGCGTAGAACGGCCGGTCGCCCACGAAGTACTTCGCGAGGTTGACGAAGACCAGCACCTCGCCGACGCCGGGGTGCACACAGAACAGCGGTGTCTTGTCGCCGCTCGTCTGCAGGGGCACGATCGGGTCGTACGCCTGCCCGTCCGCCTCGCCGCGCCGCGCGAGCCGGGCGGCCAGCGCGCGGACCGTGGGTGCCGTGAGCAAGGTGACGACCTCCAGGTCCGTCACCCCGAGCCGGCGAGCGACCTGGTGGCGCAGTCGCAGGATGTCCAGGGAGGTCCCGCCGAGGTCGAAGAAGCTCGCCGTGACACTGATGCGCGACGGCTCGGTGTCGAACATCTCGGCGTAGATCTCCGTCAGGATCCGCTCGGTCTCCCCCTCGGGTGCCGTGTAGCCGCCGAGGCGGCGCAGGGTGAGCTCGGCGACGCGCTCGACGGCCGCGTCGTACCGTCCGTCCTCCAGCCGGCGGCGCATCACCGCGCGCTGCGTCTTGCCCAGGCTGGTCTTCGGGAAGGCGGCCTTGGGCAGCGGGACGACCAGGGCGGGACGGAATCCCCAGTGCATCACCACGGTGGAGCGCACGGCGGTCAGGACGCGGTACAGCGCGGCCTCGTCGTCGGCGGGGGTCTCGCAGTGGAAGGCGATCACCAGCTGCTCGGTGTCGCTGCCGGCCGGGCGGATCGGGAACGCGGCGACGTAGGACCTGGCGACCCCGTCGAGCTGCTCCAGCGCGGTCTCGATCTCGTGGCTGAAGTAGTTGACACCGTTGACGATGACGCAGTCCTTGCTCCGCCCGACGAGGCTGAGCCGTCCCTCGTCGATCCGCCCGAGGTCACCGCTGCGGAACCAGCCGTCGGAGGTGAAGGCGTCGGCGGTGGCCCGGACGTCGTTGTAGTAACCGGGGGTGATCATGGGGCCGGACAGCTGGAGTTCACCGATCTCGCCCTCGGGCAGGGCACGGTCCCGCTCGTCCGCGACCCTGATGCGCAGCCCCTCGACGGGGGTGCCCAGATTGGCGAACTCCCGGTTCCGGTCGGCCGCGGGGAAGTGACGGGAGTAGACGCTGCCCGCGCAGGTCTCGGTCATCCCGAAGGCGGGCCACAGGGTGTTCGGCGCGAGGCCCAGCGGCGCGAAGCGGGCGAGGAACGCCTCGCCGGTCGCGCGGGGGACGGCCTCGCCGCCGCTGATGACGTGCCGCAGACACGACAGGTCGAGCGGCTCCTCGGTGATGCGGTCGGCGGCCGCGTTCAGCAGACCCAGAAGGAAGTTGGGGGTGAAGGTCATGGTGACGCCGTGACGGGAGACGAGCCGCAGGAACTCGGCGGGGTCGCCGATGACGACCCCGGGTTCGACGTGCAGCTGCCGGCTCCCGGCGTACAGCGGCAGCAGATGGCACTCCAGCAGCGCCGCCACATGGTCGAAGGAGACCCAGTTCAGCGTGGTGTCCGTGGCGGTGAGCCGGTGGTAGCCGTTCTTGCCGGCCATGGACGCCAGCAGATTGGCGTGAGTGAGCCGTACCGCCTTGGAGTTGCCGGTGGAGCCGGAGGTCAGCATCAGCACCGCGGTGTCCTGTGGCTCCGCCTCGTGGAGCCGTTCCGCGGGCTGTGCACCGCGGAGCGAGGCGAGTGTGGTGACGGTGAGGTCCGAGGACTGGGGGAGCTCGGCGTGTGCCGACTCGCCGGCGATCAGCAGGGGCCTGCCCAGGAGCGCGTCGACGTGGGCCAGTTGGGCCGCCCAGCGCTCGGGGTCCCCGGCGAGCGGGGTCATGGGGCAGGGCACGAAACCGCCGAGCACACAGGCCCAGAAGGCGGTGAGGAATTCCTGCGGCCGGTCCAGCAGCAGGACCACGTTCTGCCGCGGGCGCACCCCCCGGGCGCGCAGCGCGGTCAGGACCCGGCGGGCCTGGTCCAGCAGTTCCGGGTAGGTCTGGAAGGACGAGGGGGCGGCGGCGCCGCCCCGGCAGTGCCGCAGACCGGAGTCGGGATGCTCGCGGGCGGCTCGCAGGAGGAGGCCCGCGATGGATCGGGTGTCCGTGGGAGTGCCGGTGCCACTCGTGCGGCATTCGGCCGCGAGGTATGCGGATTCGGCGGTTTCGGGCACGGCGGTTTCGAGCGCGAGGATGGCCATGGTGTTATCCAATTGCCTTTTCTCTGGGTTCACCTGGATGTAGTGCGCAAGATGGGCATTACGGGGCCGGGCGCCGGAAGGGTGTGCGGGCCGGCCGGATGGGCCTCAGATCAGGCGCGCCATCGACTGTGAATGGCAATTCCATGCCACGCGTCGGGTATTTCGATATGCGGACACACTCATCCCCCCGGAGTGAATGTTGTCGAGTTCGGATCGAATAGGCTTCGAGCCGAGTGGAAGCTATCACGCGTTTTCGCTGCCGGTGCACGTTGCTTGAAAGCCGAATTATGTACGTGTTCGCCGATGGTTTAACGGTGATGCGGTCGCTGTGGCGCTGGTTTCGTTGTTGCGTGTGATGCCCATGTGCAGCTTGTGGTCACACGGTGACCGTAGTTCGGGGCCGAGGTGACACGCGGGGCCATGGCCAGTAGAGGACAGGGTGGCTACGGAACGTGAGCGGGGCGTGATTTAGGGTGTGGAAACCGGAAAGATTTAATTCCGGTTGCGCCGAGAGGGGTGCAGCTTGCTGACAGCGGGCCGCCCCGGATCGGGCCGGCCCCGGGAATGAGAATGGATCCCGGTCGTCCGCTCGCGCTTGCGTGCCGGATTCCGTCGCATTGACCGGCCGGAGGGTGCGAACTATCGTCTCGGTGATCAACTGCGTTCCTTGCGTGTTCGGGCAGGTCCGATGACAATGAGGGACGCGCGCCGACCAGCCGGTTTGTTGTGCCTGTGGTGGGGTCACCGGATCCGTAATTGGTCGGCCCGGGTGGCTGTGTCGGCCGACAGGGTTCGGTAATCGGGGGTACGGGAAATGGCTGGTACGCCGGTCGGTCCTGCGGGGGCTGACGGAGCAGATCGGGCGAACCAGGGGGATCACGCCACGCGCGTGGAGCAGGCCCTGCTGGAAGCCGACGCTTTGATCGAATCCACACTTTCCTTGCACCAGGAGCGGTTCGAGGCCCCGGTGCTGCTCTCGCGCCTGGACGGCAATCTCGTCGCGGACGCGGTGGACCAGTTCCTCGACGGCGTACGGCACTCGGTGAGCGTCACCGTGACCGGGGCCGGAGCGTTCGTGGCAGCGGTCACGCACGCACTCGCGGAGCGTGCGCCGGAGGCTGTCGCCCGTAGTGGCTCCGGATCCGCCCCGCGGGTCGCGGTGCGGATGCTCTGGGCGGCGAATGCCGTGCCCGAACTGCTCGCCCTGGCCGATCAAGTGCGCGACGTACCCATGGAAATCCGGGTGGCCGAGGGGGAGATGCGCGAGCTCCTCGTCGTCGACGGAGCCGTGGCCCTGGTGCACTCGAAGGCCGCGAGCCCCGACGGGCACGCCGCCGTCGTGAAGGACCCCGCCGCGGTTCGAGCACTTGAACTACTTTTCGCCGGTGCCTGGTCCGGCGCCCGCCCGCTCTCCGTGCACCTCGGGCTGGGCACCCGGCTGCGCACCGACATGGCGCGCAGGATCCTCGAGAAGCTCCGCGCCGGCTACACCGACGAGGAGGCAGCGGGCGAGGTGGGCGTCTCCCTGCGCACCTACCGCCGCCACGTCGCGGAGATCATGCGTGAACTCGACGCGACCTCACGCTTCCAGGCGGGTGTACGCGCGGTGGAACTGGGGCTGCTGCCCGACAGGACCGTCTAGGCGAGGAACGGCGCACTGAACCGAGCGGGCACACTCGGACCACAGGCCGATCAACTACGGGGGAGAGGCGGACACATGCCACTGAACAGAAGCCGGCACGGCGGGAGACGCGGCGACCGAAGACGTCCGGCGAGCGGGGCGTGCCGATGAGCGTGCACGGAGCCGCCGAAAGCGACCTCGAGCAAGCGCTCCGCGAGATCCGGGCGTTGATCGAGACGGCCGTCAGCCAGCACCGCAGCCAGCTGACCGGCAGCCGGCTGATCGACACGGTCGACGGCGGATACGGCGAGATCCTCGACACCGCGCAGGAGCTGATCAACGGCGCTGTGGAGAGCGTGGACATCATCCACGGCCGCAGCGTCGGACACGAGGGCCAACCGCGGGAAGCCGAACGCGACCTGCTCTCCGACGCCCCCGACGCCGTCCGGGTGCGGCTGCTCAGCTCCCCCGCCCTGCTGGACGAGTACTTCGTTCGCGAACAGGCCGGACGCCACCGCCCGGTGTCGATCAGGGTGGCCGGACTTCCCCCGATCCAGGCGCTGATCGTCGACGGCTCCCGCGGCCTGGTGGTCGCCGAGTCCGCGCTCGGCCGCCGGGCCTCGGTCGTCCAGGCGCCGGAGATCCTCCACGCCCTGCACACCCTGGTCGAGGGCGTGTGGCGGGGAGCGGTGCCGGTGAACGAACGCATCTTCTTCGGTGACCAGTCACGGGCCGACCTCGCCCGGCAGATCCTCGGCGCGCTGCGCGCCGGCGTGACCGACGAGGTGGCCGCCAGGGAGCTGACCGTCTCGGTCCGCACCTACCGGCGCTACGTCGCCGAGATCATGACACTGCTGGGTGCCCGCTCACGCTTCCAAGCGGGCGTGCGTGCGGCCGAGCTGAGGCTGCTGCCACCGTCCTGGACGACCGGCTCCTCGGCTTCCGGGCCGGGACGAACGGCACCGGACAGGTCCATGGCAGCTTCCTGAACGGGCCGTTGCCCAAGGCGCCGCGCACACAGTTCCATGGGATGTGAGGAAGGCATTTCACCCCACAGGGAATGCCTCTTGTCCGACGGCCCTACCCCTTCGTGAGCCGTCGTCGCATGGGCCCGGAGCCGCGAATGCGGCTTCCGGGCTCCATGCCGTCCCATGCCCTCTGTTCCTAAGGTGATTCGATGAATCCGATGCCGATCGCCCTGGTATTTCCCGGACAGGGAACTCAGCGCCAAGGGATGGGTGAACCCTGGCGGGAGACCGACTCCTGGTGCGTCACCGCCGAGGTATCCGAGGCAACCGGCGAGGACATATCCGAAATCCTTCTGCGTGCCTCCGACGAGGACCTGCGCAGAACCGATCTCGCCCAACTCGCCGTCTTCACCGTCTCCGTGATGGCCCACGCCGAGGCGGTGCGCCGCGGTGCGATCGACGGCACCGTGGTCGCCTGCGCGGGACACAGCCTCGGCGAGTACACCGCGCTGACCGCGGCCGGTGTCCTGACCGTCCGCGAGGCCGCGGCACTGGTCGCCGCCCGCGGCCGCGCCATGCGGGAGGCCGCTCGGCAGCGCGCGGGCACCATGGGGGTCCTCGTCGCCGCGCCGCTGCCCGACGTGCGGCAACTCGTGGAGGGACTGCGCGAGTCGGGGGCCGAGGTGTGGGTGGCCAACATCAACGCACCCGGCCAGACCGTGGTCTCCGGCTCCGTCGAAGGTGTCGAGCGGGCCGCCGAGGCGGCGCCCTCCATCGGAGCCAAGATGATCCGTCTGCGGGTGGGCGGCGCCTTCCACAGCCCGCTCATGGAGCCCGCCGCGGATGTGCTGTCCAGGGCCCTGAAGAACACCCTCTTCGCGCCTTCCCGCCTGCCGGTGGTCGCGAACGTGGACGCCGAGCCCTACGCCGGGATCTGCGACTGGCCGGCGCTCGGCGCCCGGCAGCTGACCGCCCCCGTGCTGTGGGAGGAGAGCGTGCGGACCCTCGTCGACCGGCTGGGCTGCCGCCGGCTGATCGAGCTGGGCCCGGGCAAGACCCTGGCCGGGCTGGTCCGCCGGATCTCCCCCGACACCCCGGTGCTGTCCGTGAACAGCCCCGACGTGCTGGGCTGACGCCGCCCACCCGAGAGAGGAGACCGAAGCACCATGGCAGTAGACATCCGGAGCACCTGGCTGCGCCGGTTCACCACCCCGGCCCCGCCCCGGCTGCGCCTGCTCTGCCTCCCGCACGCCGGGGGCTCCGCGAGCTTCTTCCACCCCTGGGGGCGCGCCTTCGAGGACGACGTGGAGGTGATGGTCGCCCGCTATCCCGGGCGCCAGGAGCGGATCGCCGATCCGTTCGTCACCACCATGGAGGGGATGGCCGACGCGCTCGCCGAGGAGCTCGGGCCGTACACCGACACGCCGTTGGCCCTCTTCGGCCACAGCATGGGCGCCTCCATCGGCTACGAGCTGACCCTGCGGCTGCGCGAGCGGTACGGCGTGTCGCCCGCCGCCTTGCTGGTGTCCGGCCGCAAGCCGCCGCACCTGCTCACCCCCCGCGAGACCGATCTCGACGACGACGACAGCATCGTCGCCGAGGTCGGCCGGCTCGGTGGCACCGATGCCGCCCTGCTGGCGGACCCCGACCTGCGTGAGCTCGTACTCCCCGCCATCCGGACGGACTTCCGGATCGTCGCCGACTACCCGGCCCGCCCGGGGGTCCCGCTGCCGTGCCCCGTCGTCGCGTACGTCGGCGACAGCGATCCCGATGTGGACCCCGTGTCCGTCTCCGGGTGGTCCGACCTCGCCCCGGGGGGATTCGACATGGTGGTCCTGCCCGGCGATCACTTCTACCTGATCGACCGGCGGACGGAACTCGTCGCCGACATCCGCGCACGACTGGAGGCGCTCCGTCCCTGACCGCACGACCGCACGAGCCCCGACGGCGTCCGAAGCCGTCGGGGCTCTGTGCTGCCGGGGCAGCGGAGAGAACGGCCGACGGCCGGCACCACCAGGAATCTGGTCGTGCCGGCCGCCCGTCGAGTCGGAGCGTCACCTGGAGGCGGATCCGGAGACCACCCGGTCCCCGTCCTCCCGGAACGTGTCCGTGGGTGCCGCGGCGTCCGGCGCCTGATGTCCGGGCCACCACGCCTTCTCGCCCAGCAGGGTCGTCAGGGTCGGCACCAGCAGCAGCGCCATGATGAACGCGGTCAGCAGGATGCCGAACGACACCGCGAAGCCCATCTGCTGGAGCATGCTGTTGTCGGCGAGCATCAGCACACCGAACGTACCGGCGAGAATGACCGCCGCCGCGCTGATGGTCGGCACGGACTGGGCGACGGCGAGCCGGACGGCCTCCCGGGGCGCGGTGCCCTTGCGGATCTCCTCGCGCAGCCGGGCCACCATCAGGATGTTGTAGTCGGTGCCGATCGCCACCACGAAGAGGTACACGATGACCGGGAGCATGAACAGCAGCCCCTTCTCACCCTGCGCGCCCTGGAACAGCCACACCGTGGAGCCCAGCGTCGCCGCGAAGCCCAGGCCCACGGACACCATCAGATAGAGCGGGGCCACGACGCTGCGCAGCAGCAGACCGAGGATGACCATGATGGCGACGCCCGCCACCGGGAAGACCACCTTGTAGTCGTGGTTGACCGCAGTCTCGATGTCCGCCAGCACGGCCGTCGTGCCGCCCACGAGGGCCTTGCTGCCTTCCGGCGCCGCCTTGTCGACCGCGTCGCGGAGCGGGCCGGAGACCAGGGAGATCGCCTTGTCCTCGGCGGGCCGGTACTTCAGCACCACGCTGAACTGCGCGACGTCGCCCTTGGGGCTGGGCACGGCCTCGGAGACCTGGCCCACTCCTGCCACGCCCGCGAGCGCGTCGTGGAACGCCTTCAGCTCGGGCTTGTCCAGCTTGCCGCCGTCCTTCGTCTCCAGGTACACGAGCGTCGGGTCGGCGCCGCCCGCGGCGAAGCCCTTCTGGAGGAGCTCCATGGCCTGGACGGACTCCAGGTCCTTGGGCAGCGAACTCTCCGAGTCGAACTCGGCCTTGAAGCCGAAGACACCGACCGCGAGCACCGCGAGGATGCCGGCCGACACCACGGCCACGGCCGCCGGTCGCCGGCTGACCAGCGAACCGATGCGGTTGGCGGTGGTGTTCTTCGGCTGCTTCTGCCATGCCTTGGACGGCCAGAAGGCCTTCGTGCCCAGCAGGGAGAAGACGGCGGGTACGAGCGTGAGGGCGGCCACCAGGGTCACCGCGACGGCGATCGCCAGGGACGGGCCGAGGGACCGCATGCTGCCCATGGTCGACAGCAGCAGGGCCAGGAACGCCACGATGACCGCGCCGGCCGCCGAGGCGATGGTCTCGCCCACCGAACTCACGGCGTTCACCAAGGCGTTCTTGGGCTGCTCACCGGCGCGCAGCGCCTCCCGGTACCGGAACAGCAGGAAGAGGATGTAGTCGGTGCCCACACCGAAGAGGACGACGATCAGCAGGGCCGAGACGCTCTGGTCCGCCTTGAGGCCGCCCAGCTCGCTGGCCGTCGCGATGAGCCCGTTGGCCACGGTGAAGACCACGAGGATGGTGAGAACCGGCAGGAACGCGATGAGCGGGCTGCGGAAGATGACCCCGAGCAGCACGATGATCAGGACCAGTGTGGCCATCATGATCATGGCGTCGGTGTCGCCGGACGACTCCCGGCTGTCCAGGGCCGTGGCCGCCGAGCCGGTGATGCCCATCTTCAGCGAGGTGCCGCCGAGCGGGGACTTGGCGTCCTCCCGCATCTGCTTGACCCCGTCCTGCAGGTCCTCGTCGTAGACGTTCTTCGTGTCGGCGAGGACGTTCGCCAGGGCGATCGTGCCGTCGGCGGACACCGCGGCGGGGTCCGACAGCACCTGCTTGACCTTCTTGTACTTCTTCTCCTGCAGATTCTTCGCGACCTTGCCCACGGCCTCCTTGTCGGAAGCGGTCAGCTTCCCGCCGTCGGACCGCTGGAAGACGATGATGGCCGCCGGCTGGTCCCGCTGCGGGAAGGCCTTCTCCTGCAGCTTCGCCGCCTGCACCGATTGATAGTGCGAAGGCAGGAAGTCGGCTTGGTCATCGGTGGGCTTGAGTGAAGGCGCGAGCGCGCTGAGCGCTATCGCCGCGACAATCCAAGCCACGATGGTCAGCCACGGGCGGTTGACACAGAACCGTCCGACTCGTCCGAACATGGGGCTCCTTAAAGGAAAAGGCTTCGCCACTGTCCGGACTTCCGACTCCGGCCAGCGGTATGTGCTCGATGGGGAAGACCGGCACGGAAGCCCGCGCTCCGCCCCACGAATAGGCATCAGGTTCCCACCGGGCGCGGGCAGGAGAGGCCACGCGCGTCAACGGTGTCCGCTTGTTGACAACACGGCCGGTCAAAGCCCTGTCGCCGAGCTCCGCCGAGGCCCGGACGGCGGCGAGTGGCAGCTTGCTGAAGCCCGCCTTGCCGGTGGTCGGCCGCGACTCCTAGAAATGTGTCCGACCGAGTTTCGTCATTGTGGCCGAAATGAATCGGCATACCGAAAGGGCTGAATCCGTCGTGAGCGGTACGTACGAAGAGCGCCTCGCCAAGATCAGCGAAATCATCTGCGACATTCTCGAGCTCGAGGAGGACGAGGTCACCGAGACCAGCCTCTTCAAGGAGGACCACGGCGCGGACTCGCTGCGGGCCATCGAGATCCTGGCCGCGCTGGAGAAGCAGTTCGGCATCGTCATCGACCAGTCGGAACTGTCCCGCATGGTCCACCTCAAGGGTGTCTACGAGGTCGTCGCGGAGTCCGCCGGCTGGTAGCGGGGGTCGGTCGATGCCCTGCTGATTCTCGCCAGGGCATCACCGCCGCCACGGGCAGCACAGGCCGGTGCGGCCGGCGCATAGGTTGAGGGAGAGCAATGACGAGCAAGGACACCCGGGTCGCCCTTGTCACGGGCGGTTCGCGTGGCATCGGGCGGGCGACGGTGCTGCGACTGGCACAGGACGGCTTCGATGTCGCCTTCTGCTACCAGTCCAATGACGAGGCCGCCCGCGAGCTGGAGAAGCAGGTCACCGAGATCGGTGTCCGCGTCCTGGCGCGCAAGGCCGATGTGACGGACGCCGAAGCGGTCAAGGCCCTGGTCGCCGAGACCGAGGACCTGCTCGGACCCGTCGACGTGGCGGTGACGGCGGCGGGCATCACCCGGGACAACCCGCTGGTGATGATGACCGAGGACCAGTGGCACCAGGTGCTGGACGTCAATCTCGACGGCGTCTACAACCTCTGCCGCGCCGTGGTGTTCCCGATGATGAAGCGGAAGTCGGGAGCGATCGTCAATCTCTCCTCCGTGGCCGGGGTGTACGGGAACGCGACCCAGACGAATTACTCCGCGTCCAAGGCGGGCATCATCGGATTCTCCCGCGCCCTCGCCAAGGAAGTGGGCCGGTACGGCATCCGCGTCAATGTGGTGGCACCGGGCTTCATCGACACGGACATGACCTCCGTGCTCACCGGCGCCGTCAAGGACAAGGCCCTGGAGCAGGTACCGCTCGGCCGGCTGGGAACCGCCGAAGAGGTCGCCGACCTCGTCGGATATCTCGCCTCCGACCGGGCCGGCTATGTCACCGGGTCGGTCCTGCAGATCGACGGCGGCATCACCATCTAGCTTCGCCCGGACACACCGGATGCACCGGGCCCGGTATTCCAGGAGGCATTCGTTGGCCATCAAGCCACCGCGCTGGTATTTCTCACTGCGCAGCCCGTACTCATGGCTCGCGTTCCGTGACCTCACCGAACGGTACCCGGATGTCGCGGACGTCATCGAATGGCGCCCGTACTGGGAGCCGGACGAGGTCAGCAACCGGCTGCTCGCCGAGGAGGGCGTCCAGCTCCCGTACGTCCCCATGTCCAAGGAGAAGCACTTCTACATCCTCCAGGACGTCAAGCGGCTGAGCGCCGAACGGGGTCTGCAGGTCGCCTGGCCCATCGACAAGGACCCCAACTGGGCGATCTCCCACCTCGGTTACCTGGTGGCCGAGGACGAGGGCCGCGGCCGCGACTACATCGCGGCGGTCAGCAGGGCCCGCTGGGAGCTGGGCCACGACATCGCGGACCGCAAGGTCATCGCCGCCGTCGCCGAGGAGCTGGGCCTTGACCCGGACCGGGTGGCGAACGCGGTGGACGACGAGCGGCTGCGGGCACGGGGCCTCGACATCCTCCGCGAGATGGAGCGGGACGGGGTGTTCGGCGTGCCCTTCTTCATCCATCGACGTGACAAGTTCTGGGGAATCGACCGGCTCCCCGTCTTCGCCGAGACGGTCCGTGCCGCCCGGGCCGTCGCCGCGACCACCTCTACGACCCGCACGGAAGGAACCGCATCATGAGCAACCCCTTCGAGGACGACAACGCCAGCTACTTCGTTCTGGTCAACGACGAGAACCAGCACTCCCTGTGGCCCGCGTTCGCCGAGATCCCGGCCGGCTGGACGGCCGCTTTCGGTGCGGACACGCGCGCCGCCTGCCTGGAGTACGTCGAGCAGAACTGGACCGACATGCGCCCGAAGAGCCTCGTCGAGGCCATGGGCTGATCGTCCTCCCCAAACTGCGGGGCCCCGCGTCGAAACCCCCGACGACGCCGGGCCCCGCACCGTTTTTGGCAGCTTGCTGCTACCCGCCTTGTTCCTGGTTCCAGCGGGCTGTTAGAAGAATTGAGAAGAATTCAAGAACACCATCCGCATCATTGAGGAATACGCATGACGATAGCGACCGTCGTCCTCGCGGCGGCCAGTTTCGCGCTGTTCCTGGTCGTCTTCCCGGTGCTGGCGCGGCGGCTGCTCGGGGTGCGGGTGGGAGTCATCCGCACCTTCCTGACCGGAGCCGTCACCGTCGGCGGAGTCCTGGTGTTCAGCACCGTCATCCGGTCACCGGAGCGCGGCGGGCTGCTGATGGGCGTACAGATGGGCTGTGCCCTGCTGCTCGGCATGGGGTTCCTGGCCGTGGCGGACATGGTCTTTCCCAGCGACTCCGCCGGGCCGGCCGTCGGATGGTTACGCGCGCTGCGCTCCCGTGTCGCCAGGGCCCGTAGATACGCGCAGATCAGCGGCATCGTGGTGCGGCACGGGCTGCGACCGTACCTGCGCGGGCGGGGAATCGACCGCGGTGGCAGCGAGGCCGCGGGCGCCGGCCGGGCCACCGCGCTGCTGGCCAGGCCGCTGCGGCTGGCACTGGAGGAGGGCGGCCCGACCTTCGTCAAGCTCGGCCAGGTGCTGGCCACCCGCCACGACCTGCTGCCGCCCGCCTTCATCAGCGAGCTGAGCCGGCTCCACTACCAGGTGCCGCCGGAGCCCGCGGAGCGCATCGCCCAGCAGCTGCACACGGAGTTCGGGAGGCCGCCGGAGGACGTGTTCGCCTCGTACGACCCCGAGCCGTTGGCCGCGGCCTCGATCGCGCAGGTCCACCTGGCCCGGCTGCATTCCGGAGAGCGGGTCGTGGTCAAGGTCCAGCGCCCCGGTGTGCGGCCCGGTGTCGAGCGGGACCTGGACATCATCCGACGGATCGCGCGACTGCTGGAGACCCGCGCGCACTGGGCCCGCACCCTGGGCATGATCGAGCTGGCCGAAGGGTTCTCGGCGTCCGTGCGGGAAGAGCTCGACTTCCGGATCGAGGCGCGGAACCTGACCACCGTCCGGGCCGCGTGGGAACAGCGCAAGGCCGACACCTCGGTGGTCATCCCGGACACCCATGAGGAGCTGAGCGGCGAACTGGTCCTGGTGCTGGAGGAGTTGCCCGGCAGGCCCATCAGCGCCGACGACGCCCTCGCCGACGCCTCGCCGGCCGCCCAGGCCGACCTGGCGCGGGCACTGCTCGGCAATCTGCTGACCCAGATACTCGCCGACGGCACCTTCCACGCGGACCCGCACCCCGGCAACATCCTGCTGCTCGACGACGGCCGGGTGGGGCTGGTCGACTTCGGCTCCGTCGGCCGGCTCGACGGCCAGGTGCGGACCGCACTGCGGCGCTTCCTCATGGCGGTGGACCACGCCGACTCGGCGGCCCTGTGCGATGCCCTGCTGGACCTGGTGACCCGCCCGGAGGAAATCGACGAACAAGGCCTGGAGCGGTCGCTGGGCCGCTTCATGGCCCGCCACTTCACCCCCGGCGCCGTGCCGGACGTCCAGGTCTTCGTGGATCTGTTCCGGGTCGTGTCCCAGCACGGCCTGGGCATCCCGCCCGAGGTGGCCGCGGTCTTCCGGGCGCTGGCGACCCTGGAGGGCACCCTGGCCCGGCTGTCACCGGGCTTCGACATCGTGGCGGAGTCACGCGGCTGGGCCGTGCGGCAGTTCACGGGCCAGGCCGGTTACGCGTCCGCCGGGTCCGGGGCCCAGAAGGAGCTGTACTCCGCGCTCTCCGTGCTGCGCCGGCTGCCACGCCGGCTGGACCGGGTCACCAGCGCCCTGGAGTCCGGGCGGCTCGCGGTGAATGTACGGCTGTTCGCCGACAGCCGTGACCGCCGCTACTTCCGTGCGCTCGTCCACGAGATCCTGCTCACCTGTCTCGCGGCGACCCTCGGTCTGATGGCGGTCATCCTGCTCCACACCACCGGCGGGCCGATGGTCACCCGGTCGATCCGGCTCTTCGAGATGCTCGGCTACCACCTGCTGGTCATCAGCGGTGTGCTGTGCCTGCGGATCGTCTTCGCCATCTTCCGGGCCCAACGCTGACGGGCACAACGCTGAAGGGCCCGGCACCTCCTGCAATGCCTCCCGCAATGCCTCGCGCCCCCGGCCGCATCCGGACCGGGGGCGCGAGGCGTCGCGGGAGGTGCTCGGTGTCACCACACCACGGGCAGGGACTCCAGCGGGCGCACCACCATGTTCTGTACGTAGCGCAGTTCGGACGGATCCACGGCCGGCCGGGCGTCCGGGAACCTCTCGAAGAAGCGGCGCGCCGCCACCTCCGTCATCAGCTTCGCCAGATGCGCACCCGAGCAGTAGTGGATGCCGTGGCCGAAGCTGAGGTGGGCGGGCTTGGGGCGCTTGAGGTCCAGCTCGTCCGGGCGCTCCGGGAACGGGCACCGGTCCCGGTTGGTCGACATCGCGGAAATGATCACGACCTCGTCGGCGGGAATGGTGACCCCGCCGATCTCCACCGGTTCCAGGGTGACCCGCTGGAGCGTGTTGGCGATGGGGCTGACGTAGCGGACCAGCTCGTCCATCTCCGCCATCCACCGGCCGGGTGCCGCCAGCAGCTCGGCGCGCTCCGCCGGGTGGGTGAGGAGCGTGCGCAGCACTCCGCCGATCAGGCTGGCGGTGGTGTCGTTGCCACCCGTCATCAGCGCGAAGCTGGTGGAGAGGATCTCCGTACCGGACAGCCGGCGGTCGGGCTCCGCCTGGAGGAGGGCGGAGATCAAGTCGTCGCCCGGCTCGCGCTCCTTCTCCTCGATGAGCGCCGACATATAGGCGGACAGCTCCTTGACCGTGCGGTCCGCGGCGGGGTCGGTCGGGTCGGTCGCCCGCAGCTCCGTCGACCAGCGCAGGAAGTCCGGCCAGGCGGTGGCCGGCACGCCCATCAGCGTGGCGATGACGATCACCGGCAGCGGATCGGCGTAGTCGGCGATGAGATCGGCGCCCGCCTTCCCGTCCAGCTTGTCCAGGAGCTCGTCCGCGACCGACTCGATGTGCGGGCGCAGGGCGTCCGCCCGGCGCGGAGTGAACGCCGAGCTGATGGCCTTGCGCAGCGGTGTGTGCCGCGGCGGCTCGAGGTTCGCCAGATGGTTGGCGTGCTCCGGCGGAGGAGTGAGGGCGGTCCCGGTCAGCTTGGAGAGCAGCTTGTAGTGGGTGTGGATGTCGCGGCTGAGCCGCGGATCGGCGAGAGCGGCCTTGGCGTCCTCGTGCCGGGTCACCACCCAGGCATGGCCCGCTCCGGGGATGGAGAGTTTGCAGACCGGCTGCTCCTCGCGGACCCGCTCCAGAACCGGATACGGGTTCTGGGTGAAGTCATCGGTGAGCATCCAGTACTTGGAGAGTTTCGGCTGTTGCGTCATGTCTTCCTTCTCGACCGGGAATTCGCTCGTCGCCGGGTCAGGCCGGCCGTAGGTGATCGCCGGGGCGGAAGGCCATCACCATCTGCCCGACGGACATCACCGGGCCCGCCTCGCTACGGCTCTCGCCCTCGAAGATCACCGAGTCGCCGAGCGACCGGGACAGTGTGATGCGGTGCTCCACCACGTCGCCGGGGAGTACAGGGCGGTGGAGGACCGCCTGCGACACGGAGCCGAACAGCATCACCTGGCTGCGGGCGTCCGGCGCCGCCGCCGAGGCGAGCAGCCCGGCGGCCTGGCCCCAGGACTCGACCAGCAGCGAGGCCGGGTAGGCGAGGTCATGGCCAGGGGCGAGCCCCGCGTACCAGGGCTCGTTGTGCGTGACGGTCTTGACCACGGTGATCCGCTCGCCCGGGACGAGTGCGGTGATCCGGTCGACCAGCAGCATCGGATACCGGTGCGGCAGCAGGTCCGCCACCTCGGGCAGTTCCGCCTCCCCGCCCGCCCGCGTGGCCACGGGCGGAGCATCAGCGCCGGCGTCCGGCGGCTGCGGGGCACTGCCCGCGGCGCGGTAGCGCAGCCGGACGGACGCGGCGGCGCCGCGCTCGGTGGTGGCGGTGGCCGACAGCCGCCAGTCGCCGTCCTTCCGGCGCCACTTCAGCGCGAAGTCCAGGACGTCGCCGGGGAACGCCGGCCCGGTGAACCGGGCCGACTCCACGGCCGCCAGCTCGACCGGCTCCGGGGCCGTGGCCAGCGCGCCGCGGTGCGCGCAGTCGACCACGCACACCCCGGGGAAGATCGGGAAGTCGGGGTAGTGGCCGGCGAACACCGGCTCGTCGGGGGAGACCGTGAACCGTGTCGCCGCGTTCCCGTCGTCCCCCCGGGGGGAGACGACGGACACCCGTCCGGCCACCGGGCTGATGCCGGAGTCCCGGGTCAGGGTGCCGGTCATGACGCCGTCAGCCGCAGCACCGCGCAGGACAGCGAGCCGTCCCGGTCGACCGAGGTCGCCACCGCGAGCCGGCCGGCCGCCTCGGCGTCACCGTCGGCGGTGGCCAGCAGCATCGCGATCTGGAACGCGCCGGAGGCGGCCGAGACATCGCCGAGCGTGCCCACGCCCGGCACCCGCTCCAGCGCCCGCTCGCCCACGACGGAGGCCAGCACCTCGCGCTCCACCACCCCGGCCGCGCCGGGGGCCTCGCTGTGACTGGCCGCCCACACCTCCTCGGCCGCGCCGCCGGACGCGGCGAGCGCGGACCGTACACAGGCCTCCAGCGTCGCCCGCAGATCGTCCCCGAACGCCACCCGCGACTCGACCGCCAGGATCTCGGCGAGCGCGGGACGCTCCGGGCTGCAGGCGTCGGCGGGCTGGATCAGCAGCATCGCGCAGCCCTCGCCGAGCGCCGGATCCGTCGCCCCGGACTCCCTGCTGTGCCGCTCCAGCCAGTAGCGGGCCGAGGAGAACTCCTCCGCCGCGCCGCACAGCACCGACTCGGCCCGCCCGGACGACAGCAGCCGCGTCGCGTAGTTCACCGCCGACAGGCTGGCCGTCCGGCCGCCCGCGAGGGTGGTGTTGGGCCCGCGCATGCCGTACCAGATCGCGCACTGGCCCGCCGCGCAGTTCATCACCGCGTTGGGCATCTGCGCCGGGTCGACGTCGAACGGCCGCGCCCCCACCAGGGAGCTGCGGGTGAAGTCCATCATGCTGGCTACGCTGCCCGTCGTGGTGCCCAGCACCAGCGCGGCCCGGTCCCCGGTCTCCCGGTCCCGGTCGGCCTGCGGCTGCTCCAGCAGGGCGCCCACGGTGGTCACCGCGAGCCCGGTCACCCGGTCCATGGACCGGGTGCCCTTCTTCCCCAGCACCTCGCGGACCTCGAAGCCCGGCACCAGATGGGCGTCGCCCGCCGGCACCCGCCAGCGCTCGGTGTCCACCGGCGCGGACGTCGCCCGCCCCTCCCGCAGCCCCTCGGTCAGGGCCTGCGCGCCGATGCCGTACGGGGACACGGCCGACCACGCCGAGATCACCGGCCGGGACGTGGTCACGGCACTCATGCGTCCACCCGCTTCGGGGTGCTCAGCGCCGAGACCGTCGCCTCGTCGAACGTCGCCATCGACCACTCGTTGGGGGCGTGCTCGGTCAGATAGCCGTGGGTGATGGTGCCCGTCACGGTCCGCACCAGCTCGCCGTCCCGGATGACGTAGCAGTCCATCCGCGCGGTGTACAGGAGGCTCTTGAAGACGTTCTCGATGGTGTAGACGGTGTAGAGCTCCTCCTCCATCAGCGTCTCGTCGAGCAGCCGCAGCTCCGACTGGGTGACGACCGGGATCCAGTTCCGGGTGTCCAGAACCTCCTTGATGGCGAGGCCCCGGGAGGCGAGGAAGAGGTCCTCGACCTCCTCCATCACCCGCAGGAAGCCCGACATCTGCACCCGGTCGTTGAAGTGGCAGTAGAAGTAGGGCATCCGCCAGCGCCAGCCGAACGCGTTGTCCTCACCGATCAGCTCGTCGAGCACCGGGTCCGAACCGACGGTCCCGCGGCCCTCGACCAGGCTCCCGTAGGGGCTCGGCGTCGCGGCCAGCTCCAGCCGGTCCCCGCTGCCCAGGGTGCGCACGGCGAACCGCTCCAGACCTGCCGGGTACGCCTCCGCAGCGGCGATGTGGTCGTCGATCCGCAGCGCCACCCGCACCGTGGACGTGGCGCACTTCAGACGCTCCCCGTCCCGCTCGACGAACTGCGCGACCTTGAAGGTGAACTCGGTGGCGCCGTCCTTCGTCGCCGGGGTGACCTCCGCCTCCACCTCGTCGTCGACGTCCAGCAGCGCACCGAGCCGGGAGCGCAGCTCCACGACCTCGAAGCCCAGGCCGAAGCGCTTGTACATCGAGCCGACGGACAGCCCCGCCGCGCGGAAGTGGCTCAGGACGGCCGCTTCCGCGACGTAGTTGATGTGCTTGAAGCCGATCGCGAAGCTGATGTTGTTGCCCTCGAAGACGGGGCGCAGCCGGGTCGTGGTCGGGTTGTCCAGCAGCGCCGCCACAGCGGGATCGAGCACCGGGCTCATCGCTGACTCCTTCAGTTCGGTCATGGTCGGTTCGTTTTCTTCTGTTCGTGTTCAGGCGGCCGGGCTGAGCCGGGCCGGTACGCGGTCGAGGAACGCGCGCACCGCCTCGACGAACGCGCGCGGTCGGTCGAGCATCGGGAAATGACCGCCCTCGGGCAGGATCAGCGCCTCGCCCGCGGGCAGGTCCGCGGCGAGCTGCCGGGCCTCGGCGACGGGCGCGGTGACGTCCTGCTCGGCGCCGATCACCAAGGTGGGCACGGTGATCAGATCCAGCCTCAGCCGCGGCGAGTTGAGGTAGGCGTCGAAGAACCGCAGCCACCCGTAGGGGCCGATCCACTCGCAGAGCCTGCGGGCCATGTCGGCCCGCAGGTCCGGCTGCACGGGCCGGTCCCCGGCCTGCAGCCGGATGGCCTCCGACATGGTCTCGGGGAAGCTGTCCAGCAGCGGCGCGATCATGTTCCAGTGGAAGTCGCCCGGGTCCCGCCGGTAGAACGGCGTCACCACCACCAGCCCCGCCGTCCCGGGCTGTTCACCGGCCAGCGCCCGGCGGGCGAGCAGCTCCAGCAGGGGCAGCGCGGTGAACGAGTGGGCGACCACCAGGTCCGGCCCGCCGGGCACGGCGGAGAGGATCTCCGCGAGCCGGCCCGCCGAATCGGTCTCGAAGCGCCAGGCGTCGATCCCGTCGCTGCGCCAGGGCAGATCGGGGGCGTGCACCCGCACATCGGCAGGGAAGTGCTCGTGGGTGCGCGACCAGATGGCGCCGTTGTTGCCGAGCCCGTGCAGCAGCACGACCTGTTTCATGAGGACGGCCCGCAGGGGGTGAGGACGAGCCCGGCGGAGGTCGTACCGGCACCGCCGAGCAGCGCGTACACCGGCTCGGTGCGGCCCGTGGCGGCCCAGCCGGCCGCCGCCGCGCACTGCAGGACGCCCAGCGCGCCGGAGCACTCGCCCCAGCCGTGCAGGCCGAAGTGCTCCGCGCCGACCGGTACGAGCGCCGGGTCGTCGGTGAGCCACCCGGCGGCGCCGGGAGCCGTGCGCGTGAGCTCGTCCGCGCAGGCGGCGAGCGAGGCGGCCCGGACCGACGGGCCGAGCGTGACCTTGGCCCGGGTGTTCCCGGCGGCCCGGCCGAGGACCACGGCCGCGCCGCCGTCCACGACGGGCCCGCCGACGAGCGCCCGCGTCACCTCGTTGTCGGGCTCCACGCCCAGGACGAGCATGTGGTCGGCGCGGCCGGCCCGGACGGTCAGGGCCGCCCAGCGCACCGCGTCCAGACCGGAGGTGACGCCGTTGCACACCGTCAGGTTCGGGCCGCGCAGATCGAAGCGGATCGCGGTCTCCGAGGCGGTGATGTTGCTGGAGGCGTTCGGGGTGTCCATCGGGCTGAGCCCGGTGGTGCCCTCCTTCGCGATGGTCGCGACCGCCCGGCAGACCGTGTCGGCGTTGCCGAGGTTGGTGCTGACGACAATGCCGACCCGCTCACCGGGCACGGTGAGCCCGCCGTCGGCCAGCAGCCCCGCGTCGGTCAGCGCCGCCGACGCCAGGCACAGCCCGATCTGCGTGGCCCGGTCCTTGTACCGCAGCCCCTTCTTGCCGATCAGGGCGGCGGGGTCGACGGGGTCGGCGCCGGACACGGCGGGCCCGAGCAGCCCCTGGGGGTCGGTGAGTCCGGGCAGCAGCAGCCCCACACCGGTGATCGCGACGCTCATGCCGCACCCGCCACGATCGCCACGGCGTTGACGCCGCCGAACCCGAAGGCGTTGACCTGGGCGACCCCCACCGGCTCGGCCAGCGGGGTGCCGGTGACCAGCCGCAGCCCCGCCGCCTCCGGCAGCGGGTCGACCAGCCCGCCGATCGGCGGTATCCGCCCGGACGCGATGGCGGACAGGGCCACCAGCAGGCTCATGAGCCCGGCCGAGCCGGACGTGTGGCCGGTCTGCGACTTGATGCCGGTCAGGGCGGGCCGCGCACCGGCGAAGACCTCGGCGGTCACCTTGGCCTCCATGAGGTCGTTGACGGGGGTCCCGGTGGCGTGCAACAGCACCAGATCGATGTCGCCCGGGGCGGCCTTCGCCGCCTCGTGGGCCTGCCGGATGGACGCCGTGATGCCCTCCCGGTCCGGCGCCGTGGGATGCACGGCGTCGCAGTTGACGGCCACCGACCGCAGCCAGCCGCGCACCGGACGGCCCGGGGCCGCCTCGCGGCGCAGCACGACCGCGACGGCCCCCTCGCCGAGGATGGTGCCCTGCCGCTCCCGGTCGAACGGGCGCACGGCGGGCGGCGGGTCGAACTGCACCCGGTCGGCCTGGCCGAACATCGACTCGGTCACCGCGTCGCAGCCGGCCACGATGACCGTCTCAGCCTCACCCTGCTCCAGCAGGTCCCAGCCCAGGGCCAGCGCGTACAGCGAGGCCGAGCAGGCGCCGGCGAAGGAATGGGTGTCCAGCGCCCCGAACCGCTCCCGCAGCGCGGGGCCGAAGTCCAGGTCCGCGGCGTCGAAGGGGATGCCGTCGCGCCACCACAGCTCCAGCGACCGCAGCTCCCGCAGACCCGTGCCGACCAGGACCGGCACGCCGCTGAGGTCCTCGCCCAGCCCGGCGTCCGCCGCGGCCTGCCGCACGGCCTCGATGAGGAAGCGGGTCGCCCGGCCGGGCTCGTCGCCCTCCCCGGACCGGTCGTCGATCTCGAAGAGCTGCTGTGCCTTGAACTTCTCCCGGTCGAAGCCGCGCAGCGGGGCGAGCCCGCTCACGCCCGCGCACAGTCCGGCGAAGATCTCATCGGGGGTGTTCCCGATGCTCGCGACCGCGCCGACCCCGGTGATCGGAAAACTCATGCCGCGCTCTCCCGGCTCTCCTGGCCCTCCTCGTACTTGCCGAGGATGACGATCGCGTTGTTGCCACCGAACGCCAGCCCGTTGTTCTGCACGATCCGCAGATCCGCCTCGACCGCGTGGTTCGGCACGCAGTCGATCTCGCACTCGGGGTCGGTCTCGGTGTGGTTGATGGTCGGCGGGATGAAGCCGTGGGCGATGGCGAGCCCGCTGGCGATCGCGCCGAGTGCGCTCGCGGCGCCCATCGTGTGGCCGAGCATCGACTTCAGCGAGATCGTGCGCGGCGGGGCGGTGCCGAAGACATCCCGGATGGCGTGCGCCTCGGTGATGTCGTTGGCCTTGGTTCCGGTGCCGTGCGCGGAGATCAGATCGACCTCCTCGGGCTTCACGCCGGCGTTCTTCAGCGCGATGTCCATGCAGCTCGCGACGCTGGCGCCGTTCGGGGCGACCTGGTGGTACGCGTCGCAGTTGAGCCCGTAACCGAGCACCTCGGCGTAGATCGTGGCACCGCGCGCCAGCGCCGAGTCCAGGCGCTCCAGGACCAGGACGCCCGCGCCCTCGCCGGTGAGGATGCCCTTGCGGTTGATGTCGAAGGGCTGGCAGCACTCCGGCGCGATGGTGCCCAGCCGGTAGAAGCCCGTGAAGGTCTTGCGGCACATCGCGTCGGCCCCGCCGCACAGCGCGAACTCCGCCTCGCCGGAGCTCACCGCGTCGAAGCCGTACCCGATCGCGTAGTTGCCCGCCGAGCAGGCCGTCGCGATGGTCTGCGCCTCCACGTTCGTCAGCCCGAGCTCCTGGGCGATGGCCGTCGACAGCCGCACCGGGGACACCCGGCGGACGACCTCGGGGTCCATCCGCTCGGGCCCGTCGGCGAGTTCGACGGCCACCAGCTGGTCGAGCTCGTAGGACTCGCCGTCGGTAGTGCCCAGCGAGATCAGCCCACGCCGGTCGGCGAGCTGCGCGGGCTCCAGCCCGGCGTCCTGGAGGGCCATCCGGGCCGCGCCGACCGCGAAGCGGCTGGCCCGGCCGAGGGAGGAGATGGGGGTGTTGTGCACCCACTGCTCGGGGTCGAACGAGGAGACCTCGCAGCCGTTGCTGTGCGCGAAGCCCTCGACGTCGAATATCGAGATGGGCTTCGCGCCGCTGCGGCCCGCCTTGAGGCTCTCGGTGAATTCGGTGGCACCGATGCCGATACTGGACACCACGCCGAATCCGGTGAGCACCACACGGTGCCTTTCCGGCGCACTGCCGGGAAGCGCTGGGGACATACCTATCCTTCGGTCTGATTGAAGCGCGCCCGCAGCAAGCTGCCATGTCGCGCGTTTATCCGGCAGGTATTCCTGCGGTCGGCCGAGGCCCCGCACCAAAGCCTGAGGGCATCGTCTGCCACACGGTGACCGGCACGTCGTGGTCGGCTCAAGTGCCGCTGCAGCAAGCTGCCATGACGCCCGTGACGAGGAGAAGTCGGCCATGGCAGCTTGTTGCAGGGCCGATTGCCGGGAATACCGGCCGACCGCAGGATGGCACGGGTCGGGCCCAGGTCTGCCCGCAGCCTCCTTCGTACTTTCGCCGGAAAAGGAAGACATTGACGATGGCGACCAATACCTTTGCCGGTCCCTTTGCCGACGCCGCCGGGGCCCCGGCGGATTGCGCATTGATCTGCCTGCCTTTCGCGGGCGGCGGTGCGGGCTTCTACCGGGCGTGGAAGGACCTGAAGGACCTGCCGGCCGGCGGCCCGGTCGTCGTCCCGCTCCAACTGCCCGGCCGTGAGGAACTCTTCATCGACGAGCCGTTCCGGGACGCCGTGGTGGCCGGCGAGCGGCTCGCCGAGCAGGTCGCCGACATCGGCGGACGCTACGGCCGTATCGCCCTGTTCGGGCACAGCCTCGGCGCCGTGCTCGCCTACGAGATCGCCCGCAACCTCGACCGGGCCGGCACCGGCCGCCCCTGCCATCTCTTCGTCAGCGGATCGCCCGGCCCCTGGAGCGGGCGCAGCGACCGGGCCACCGGCCTGGACGACGCCGGCTTCCTCGCCCAGGTCGAGTCCTTCGCGGGCTACAAGCACGAGGCGCTGGAGGACCCCGACATGCGGGAGCTGCTGCTGCCGCTGCTGCGCGCCGACGTCGAGATGCACGAGGACTACAAGCCCGTCTCCAAGGACCCGCTGCACATCCCCGTCACCTCGCTGCGCGGCACCGACGACGAGCTGGTCACCCGTGAGCAGGCCGACGAGTGGCGGGAGGCGACCGCCGCGGACTTCCAGCTGGTGGAGATCCCCGGCAGTCACATGTACCTGGCCGACGACCCGGCGCCGCTGCTGGCGGCCGTCACCCGGACCCTTGGCTGAGAGAGGCCGCACCATGCAGCTGCAAGGCAAGACCGCCGTCATCACGGGCGCGGCCCGCGGCCTCGGCCGGGCCTGCGCCACCCGGTTCGCCGAGGAGGGCGCCGACCTCGTCCTGCTGGACATCGGGCAGGACCTCGACGGGGTGCCCTACCCCCTGGGGTCCGGCGGCCAGCTGGAGCACACCGCGGACCTCTGCCGCGCCCACGGCGCCGCGGTGCTCGCGGTGACCGCCGACGTGCGCAGGTCCGCGGAGTGCGAGGCGGTGATCGGGCAGGCCCTCGACCGGTTCGGCTCGGTGCAGGTACTGGTCAACGGCGCCGGTATCGCGGCCCCTTCGGGCAAGGCGGTCCACGAGATCACCGACGACGAGTGGGACCTGATGATCGACACGGATCTGTCCGGCGCGTGGCGCATGACGAAGGCGGTCAGCGCCCACATGGTCGCCCGCAACGAAGGCAGCGTCATCAACGTCGCCTCCACCGCGGGCCTCGTCGGCTACCGCCACTTCGCGGGCTACGTGGCGGCCAAGCACGGTCTGATCGGCCTCACCAAGGCGGCGGCACTCGACTACGCGCCGCACCGGGTGCGCGTCAACGCCCTGTGCCCCGGCTCGGTCCGCGACGATCCGCTCGTCGAGGGCCGCATGCTCGCCGAGATCGCCCGCTCCCTCGACGTCGCCGTCGAGGAGCACGAGCAGATCTTCGTCCAGGCCCAGCCGATGAACAGGCTCATCGAGCCCGAAGACATCGCGGGCGCCGCCCTCTGGCTGGCCGGCGACGACTCGCGCCAGGTGACCGGCAGCACGATCACGGTCGACGGCGGCTTCACCGCACGTTGAGCCGGGCCTGCCCGCCCCGCACCACCCGATCCACGCCCTCGATCACCTCGTTCCGCAGGAGTTGCGCACATGGCGACAGCCGTCCGTTACCGTGTGGCCGTCCCCGTCGGCCCGGGCCGACTGCCGGCCGCCCAGGCAAGGTCCTGCCACAGCCTGACCGTCCGGGCCCGCGGCCCGGTCGCACCGGCGACCGTGGCAGGCGTCCACCTCTGGCACGAGCCCGTGCCCGCCGCCTCCGACACCCCGCTCGCCCGGGCCCGCCGGGAAGCCGAGGCCGGCCGCCCGCTGTCCCCCTCCGGCCCCCCGGTCCGTGCCGTGCTGCTGCGCTACACCGACGGGCCCGCCGACCTCGTGCTCGTCGCCCGGCGGGCGGCCCTGGGTGAGGAGGGACTGCGGCAACTCGCCGCGTACCTGCTGGAGGGCACCGGCCCCGAGCCGCGCGTCACGGCCTTCGGCGACCAGCCGGCGTACCCCACCGGTACGCGCCCGGAGGCGGAGTGGGGCCTCGGTGACCCGTCCCGCGCGGGCCTGGCCGGCACGGTGGCGGTGGAGCTCAAGGAGCCGGAGCCGTCCGACGCGACCCTGCTCGCGGCCGTGGGCCTGGTCCTCGCGCGCTATTCCGCGGGGGAGAGCACCGCGGTCGCCGTCTTCGACGCGGCGAGCGCCGACACCGGCCCCCTCGTCCGCTCCGTCGCCCCCGACGAGACGCTGACGGCCGAGGCGTACGTGACCGAGTGGGCCGCCACCGACGGCGCCGAATCCACCGCAACCGGCCCCGTACCGGCCGTGGGCGTGGTCTTCGGCGAGCTGCGCCCGGGATCCGACCACCGGCCGTTCCTCGCCCCCGCGCTGCCCCTCGTCCTGCACTGGCGTCGTGCCGCCGACGGCACGACGGACGGCGTCCTCGCCTACGACGAGGGCGACGTCGCCCCGGAGATCGCCCGCGGCTTCGCGGCCCACGTCGCCCACGTCGCCGATCAGCTGACCGCCGACCAGGACCGCACCCTCGCCGACATCGACCTCATGAGCCGGGCCGACGCCCTGGAGATCGTCGCATCGGGGGCGACGCCCGCCGTCGGCCCGGACACCTCGCACCGGACCATCCACGGCCTCTTCGAGGACACCGCCCGCCGGCAGCCGGACGCCGTCGCCGTCGTCGACGGCGACACCACACTCAGCTACGCCCAGCTGGACGAGCGCGCCGACCGTCTCGCCCGGGGCCTGCGGGTGCTCGGCGCCACCCCCGGCGACCTCGTCGGCGTGGCCCTGGACCGCACCGCCGAACTCATCGTGACGCTGCTCGGCGTGCTCAAGGCCGGCTGCGTGTACGTGCCCATGGACATCCGCTACCCGGAGGAGCGGCTGCGCTACACCGTCGGCAACGCGGGCACCCGGATCGTCATCGGCTCCGCCGACGCCTTCCCCGCGATCGACGACGTCCGCGTGGCCGCCCCCGCCGACCTGATCGCGCTGGCGGCGCGCACCTTTGACGAGCTGCCCCCGCTCACCGAGAACGGCGCGGCCGCCGCGTACGTCATCTACACCTCGGGATCCACCGGCCGCCCCAAGGGCGTCGCCGTCCCGCACCGCAACGTCGCCGCACTGATCGCCGCCACCCGCGAGGACTTCGCCCTGGGCGGCACCGACGTGTGGACGTTCTTCCACTCCAGTGCCTTCGACTTTTCCGTCTGGGAGATCTGGGGCTGCCTGCTGACCGGCGGCCGGCTCGTCGTGGTGCCCTACTGGGTGACCCGCGACACCGAACTCTTCTACGAGCTGCTCGTCGACCGCGGCGTCACCGTCCTCAACCAGACCCCGTCCGCCTTCGCGCAGCTCATCGAGGCCGACGGCCGGCTGCGCTCCCCCCTCGCCCTGCGCCTGGTCGTCTTCGGCGGCGAACCGCTGGACGTCGGCATGCTGACCCCGTGGTTCGCCCGGCACTCCCACACGCGCGTCCGCCTGTCCAACATGTTCGGCATCACCGAGACCACCGTGCACGTCACCGAGCAGACCGTGACCCCCGCCGACGTCGCCGTCAAGGGCCGGTCCGTGGGCCGTGCCATGCCCGGCTGGTCCGTGTCGGTCCGCGACCCCCGGGGTCGGATACTGCCGCCCGGAGCCCCGGGTGAGATCTACGTCGGCGGCGCGGGAGTGGCCCAGGGCTACCTGCACCAGCCGGAGTTGACGTCCGAGCGGTTCATCGAGGACCCGTACGGCGGCGGGCGTGTCTACCGCAGCGGCGACCGCGGCCGGCTGCGCCCCGACGGCCGGCTCGACCACCTCGGCCGCCTGGACAACCAGGTCAAGGTCCGCGGACACCGCATCGAACTCGACGAGATCCGCAACGTCCTGCTCAGCCACCCGGACGTCACCGGCGCGGCGGTCGTGCTCCGCCAGGAGACACCGGGCGACACCGCCACGGCCCGCATCGACGCGTACGTCGCGCTGAGCGGGGCGGGGACCGGGACGGCCGACCTGCTCGGCCACGCCAGCGGTGTGCTGCCCGACTACATGATGCCGGCGACCCTCACCCCGGTCGCGGCCATCCCGCTGACCATCAACGGCAAGGTCGACACCGCCGCGCTCCCCGAACCCACCACCACCCGGGAGACCCCCGCTCCCGCCACCCGGCCCGCCGACGCCGCACAGCCTCCCGCCCCCGAGGACCCGCTCGCCGCCGACATCCTCGCCCTGTGGAGCCAGGTGCTGGGCACCGACGTCGGGCCCGGCGACAACTTCTTCGAACTGGGCGGGAACTCCCTGCTGGTCATCCGGCTCCTGCGGGAAATGCGCGACCGCGGTCTGCCCCGCGTCGCCACCCAGGACTTCTACCGCAACTCCGTGGCGGCGCAGTTCATTTCGTTCGTCGGCAGCCAAGGCTGAGCCCGTCCACCGACGACGAGGCAGCAGGTATTCACGAGCGCCCTCGGACACCCCGGGGCGGCATCGACTCCGCTGGAGGTAATTAGTCGTGTCCGAACACCAGGGCGTCCCGCTGCCGCTGACCGCCGCCCAGGCCGGCATCTGGTACGCACAGCAGCTGAACCCGCAGAACACCATCTTCCACCTCGGTGAGTACCTCGACATCGACGGCGCCGTGGACGTGGAACTGCTGGAGCGGGCCCTGCGCCGCGTCGTCGAGGAAGCCGACACCCTGCGCGTCCGCTTCGAGCTGGCCGACGGCGAGCCCGTCCAGCGGGTCCTGCGCGCGGCGGACTTCGCCTGGTCACCGGACCGGCTGGACTTCACCGGCGAGAGCGACCCCCGGGCCGCGGCCCGCGCCTGGATGGCCGCCGAACTCGACCGCCCGGTCGACCCGATGCGCGACCCCCTGTTCCGGTTCGCGCTGCTCAAGGTCGCCGACGAACGCTACTTCTGGTTCTACCGCTACCACCACCTGCTGGCCGACGGATACACCGTCGTCGTCATCGCACAACGCGTACCGGAGATCTACTCGGCTCTCGCCGAAGGCCGGCCCGTCGGCGACACCCCGTTCGCGCCGCTGGCCGACCTGATCGCCGAACACACCGCGTACCGGAGCTCCGAGCGCGGGGCGAAGGACCGGGCGTACTGGTCGGAGCACATGGCCGACGCGCCCGAACCGGCCGGACTGTCCGGGCGCCGCCCCGGCACCGTCGAGAGGCTCATCCACCGCACCGCGCACCTGCCCCAGCAGGACACCGACGACCTGCGCGGCCTCGGCCGCGCGGCCGGCGTCTCCTGGCCCCCGGTGCTGTTCGGCGCGGTCGCGGCCTACCTCCAGCGGCTGACCGGCGAGGACGAGGTGATCCTCGGACTCCCGGTGTCCAACCGGCTGGGCCGTACGGCCCTCAGCGTGCCGTCCATGGTCTCCAACGTCCTGCCGCTGCGGATCACCTTCACCCCCGGTATGACGGTCGCCGAACTGATGGCCCAGGTCTCGGGCGAACTGCGCGGAGCCACCCGCCACCAGCGGTACCCGTACGAGGACATCCGCCAGGACCTCGGCATGCTCGCCGACGAGCGCCGGCTCACCGGCCCGCACGTCAACCTCATGCTCTTCGACCACAAGCTGTCGTTCGGCGAGCACCCCTCCCGCCCCCGCACCCTGGCCACCGGCCCGGTCGACGACCTGTCGTTCCTCATCTACGACCGCACGGCCGAGCCCGGGCTGCAGATCGACTGCGACGCCAACGCCGAGCTCTACGGCGAGGACGAACTCACCACCTACCAGGAAGGCTTCCTGGAGTTCCTGCGGCAGCTCGCCACGGCGGGCCCGGACCGGCGCGTCGAGGACCTCACCGCCCCCGAGGCGGCACGCGACACCCACCGGCGGGCGGTCGCCGCGACCTCCGCCGACAACGGAACGACCGACCCGGCCCCCACCACCGAAGCGACGGTCCCGGGCCGCCCGCGCACCCCGCAGGAGGAAGTCCTCTGCCGGATCGCCGCCGAGGTGCTCGGCGTCGACGGCATCGGCGTCGACGACAACTTCTTCCTGCTCGGCGGGCGCTCCCTCCAGATCACCAAGATCGTCAGCCGGGTGCGCGCCCTCTTCCAGGCCGAACTCCCCCTCCGCCGCGTCTTCGAGGCCCCCACCGTCGCCGGCGTCGCCGAGCAGCTCGGCGGGGCCCGAGGAGCCCGGCGGCCACTGACCGCCGCCGCCCGCCCGGAGATCATCCCGCTCTCGGCCGCCCAGAACCGGCTGTGGTTCCTCAACCAGCTGGGCCGCCAGGACGCGGTCTACAACGAGGCCGTGGCCATCCGCCTGCACGGCCGCCCGGACGTCCCGGCGCTGCACGCGGCACTCAACGACGTGGTGGCCCGCCACGAGAGCCTGCGCACGGTCTACCCCGAGTTCGCCGGCGAGGCACGCCAGCTGATCCTCGCACCGGACGCCGCGACCGTGGCCCTGCCCGTGGAGCCGGTCACCCCGGCCACCCTGCCCACCGCCCTCGCGGAAACGGCACGGCACGGCTTCGACCTCGGCACCGAGATCCCCGTCCGCGCCCGGCTGCTGACCCTCGCCGAGGACGAGCACGTCCTCCAACTGGTCGTCCACCACATCGCGTGCGACGGCTGGTCGGTCACCCCCTTCACCCGCGACCTGTCCACCGCCTATGCCGCCCGCCGCACGGGCGAGGCACCCCAATGGCAGCCGCTGCCCGTGCAGTACGCCGACTACGTGCTCTGGCAGCGCGACGTGCTGGGCGACGCCGAAGACCGGGACAGCGAGCTCGCGGGACAACTGCGCTACTGGAGTGAAACCCTCGCGGGGCTCCCCGAGGAGATCCCCCTGCCCACCGACCGGCAGCGCCCGGCGACGGCGACGTACGAGGGTGGACGCGTCTCCTTCCGGCTCTCCCCGGACACACACGACAAGCTCCGGGCACTGGCCGCCGAGAACGGCGCCAGCATGTTCATGCTCGCGCAGGCGGGCGTGGCCGCGCTCCTCACCCGTTACGGGGCGGGCACGGACGTCCCCATCGGTTCACTGATCGCGGGTCGTACGGACGCGGCGCTGGACGACCTGGTCGGCTTCTTCGTCAATACGCTGGTGCTGCGCACGGACACCTCGGGCGACCCGACGTTCCGAGAACTGCTGGGCCGGGTCCGGGAGACGGACCTCGCGGCCTACGCGCACCAGGACCTGTCGTTCGAGCGCCTCGTGGAGGCCCTCAACCCGACCCGTTCGCTGGCCCGCCACCCGCTGTTCCAGACCGCCCTCGACGTACAGAGCGGCGACACGTCACGCCTGGAACTGACGGGCCTGGACGCGGACTCCGAGCTGATGGACACCGGGAGCGCCAGGTTCGACCTGTTCTTCCGGCTGGTCGAGGAGAACGCGCCGGACGGCTCGGCCGCCGGTATCGGTGGTCGTCTGGAGTTCGCGCGGGATCTGTTCGATGAGGGTTCGGCGCGGCGGTTGGCCGAGGGGCTGGTGCGACTGCTGGAGGCGGTCGCGGCTGATCCCGGTGTGTCGATCGGTGCGGTGGAGGTGCAGTCCGGAGCTGAGCACGGTTTGGTCGTCGAGGAGTGGAACGCGACGGGTCGTGAGATCGCGGCGGGCACACTGCCGCAGGTGTTCGAGGCGCAGGTCGCGCGGACGCCGGATGCGACGGCTGTGGTGTTCGAGGACGAGTCGTTGTCGTATGCGGAGTTGGACGCTCGGGCGAACCGGCTGGCGCATGAGCTGGTGGCCCGTGGGGTGGCAAGTGGTGACTTCGTCGCCGTGGCCGCGCCTCGGTCGCTGGAGTTGATGGTCGCGCTGTACGCGGTGGTCAAGGCCGGTGCGGCGTACGTGCCGGTGGACCCGGACTATCCGGCCGAGCGCATTGGTTGGATCCTTGAGGACGCCAAGCCGGCGTTGCTGCTGACGACTGTCGAGGTGGCCCCGGCTCTGCCGAAGACGGGCGTGCCGACCCTGCTGCTGGACACCGCAGACGGCATCGCCGCCGACCGGCCCGACACGGCTCCCGAGCGGGTGTTGCCGGAGAACGCGGCGGCGTATGTCATCTTCACGTCCGGCTCGACCGGGCGCCCGAAGGGTGTCGTCGTCGGACACGAGGGCATTCACAACCGGCTGGAGTGGATGCAGGACGCGTACGGGCTGGATGCGTCGGACCGGGTGCTGCAGAAGACGCCGTCGGGGTTCGATGTGTCGGTGTGGGAGTTCTTCTGGGCCCTGCGCACCGGCGCCACGCTGGTGCTGGCGCGTCCGGAGGGGCACAAGGACCCCGCCTACATGGCACGCCTGATCCAGGACGAGAACATCACGACGGTGCACTTCGTGCCGTCGATGCTGCAGGCGTTCCTCGCCGACCCCGCCGCCGGACACTGCACCGGACTGCGCAGGGTCATCTGCTCGGGCGAGGCACTGCCCGCCGACGCCGTCCAGCGTTTCCACCAGCTGCTTCCCGGTGTGGAGCTGCACAACCTCTACGGACCCACCGAAGCATCCGTCGACGTCACCGCGCACACCTGCGCACCCGACGCGGCCAGCGCGTCGGTGCCGATCGGCCGGCCCATCTGGAACACCCGCACCTACGTCCTGGACGCCGCCCTGCGGCCCGCACCCGTCGGCGTGCCCGGCGAGCTCTACCTCGCGGGCATCCAGCTCGCCCACGGCTACACCGGCCGCCCGGGCCTGACCGCCGAACGCTTCACCGCCGACCCGTACAGCACCACGGGCGAGCGTATGTACCGCACGGGCGACATCGCCCGCTGGACCGCCGATGGGGTGCTGGAGTACCAGGGCCGGGCGGACGACCAGGTCAAACTCCGCGGCTTCCGCATCGAACTCGGCGAAATCGAGCACACCCTCACCACCCACGACACGGTCGCGCAAGCCACCGTCATCGTCCGCGACGGACGCCTCGTCGCCTACGTGGTCCCCACCGACGACAGCGGACTCGACACCGACACCCTGCGCACCCACGTCGCCGGTGTCCTGCCCGAGTACATGGTCCCCGCCGCCTTCGTCACTCTCGACACGTTGCCGCTGACGGCCAACGGCAAGCTCGACCGTAAGGCCCTGCCCGCCCCCGACTTCACCGCACAGGCAACCAGCCGCGCACCCCGCAACGCACGCGAAGAACTGCTCTGCACCCTCTTCGCCGACGTCCTCGGCCTCGACACCGTCGGCATCGACGACAGCTTCTTCAACCTCGGCGGCCATTCCCTCCTCGCCACCCGCCTCATCAGCCGCATCCGCACCGAACTCGACGTAGAGGTCGACGTTCGTACCATCTTCGAGGCCCCCACCGTCTCGGCGCTGGCGTCGCGGCTCACCGGCGCCTCTGGCGCCCGGTCGGCGCTGACCGCTCAGGAGCGGCCGGAACACATCCCGCTGTCGCCCGCGCAGCAGCGGCTGTGGTTCATCAACCGTATGGAGGACGCCGGCGGCAACTACAACACCGGCCTCTCCCTCCGGCTGTCCGGTGCGGTGGACAAGGCGGCGTTGCGTGCGGCGCTGGCCGATGTCGTGGCGCGGCACGAGAGTCTGCGGACCGTCTTCCCCGACACCGACGGGCAGCCGCGACAGCTGATCCTCGCCCCCGAGCAGGCCGTCCCGGAGCTGACCGTCACCGCCGTCGACGCGAGTGACCTCGACGCGGCCCTCACGCGCGCCGCTTCGGTCGACTACGACCTTTCGGTCGAACCTCCGCTGCGCGCCCAGTTGTTCGTACTGAGCCCCACCGACTCCGTCCTGCTGCTCGTCGTCCACCACATCGCCAGCGACGGCTGGTCCAACGCACCGCTGTCCCGGGACCTGTCCACCGCGTACGCCGCGCGCAGCACCGGCTCGGCCCCGGACTGGCAGCCGCTGCCGGTCCAGTACGCCGACTACACCCTCTGGCAGCGCGACGTACTCGGCGACGAGAACGACCCGGACAGCCCCATCGCCGCGCAACTCGACTTCTGGCGCTCGGCGCTCGCCGACCTGCCGGAGGAGCTGCCGCTTCCCGTCGACCGCCCGCGGCCCGCCCGGATGAGCTACCACGGCGAGACCGTGCCGCTCCGCTTCGGCCCCGAGCTGCACCGGAACCTGGCCGGCTTGGCCCGTGAGTCGGGTGCCACCGTCTTCATGGTGATGCAGGCCGCGATCGCGGCACTGCTGGGCAAGCTCGGCGGCGTGGAGGACGTGCCGATCGGCAGCGCCATCGCGGGACGCACCGACGAAGCACTCGACGACCTCGTCGGCTTCTTCGTCAACACCCTCGTGCTGCGCACCGACCTGAGCGGCAGCCCCACCTTCCGTGAGATCGTCGAGCGCGTCCGGGACACGGACCTGGCCGCGTACGCCCACCAGGACGTGCCGTTCGAGCGGCTGGTCGACGACCTGAACCCCGTCCGTTCCCTGGCCCGGCACCCGCTCTTCCAGATCATGCTGTCCATGCAGAACACCCCGGCCGCCACGATGCGGTTGGGTGATGTATCGGCTGCCCCGCTGCCGGTGGACATCGACACCGCGAAGTTCGACCTGTCCTTCCAGCTCGGTGAGGTCTTCGCCGCCGACGGCTCGCCCGTGGGCATCGAGGGCGGCCTCGAATTCGCCACCGACCTCTTCGACCGTGCCACGGTCGAGCAGCTGGCCGGGCGGCTGGAGCGGCTGCTGACGGCGGTGGCCGCCGAACCGGACCTGGTGCCGGCGCGGTTCGACCTGCTGGCGCCGGGTGAGCGCGAGCGCATCCTGACCGAGTGGAACCCCACCGGGTACGTGCCTTCCGCCGCGACGCTGCCGGAGCTGTTCGAGGCCCAGGCGGCCCGTACTCCCGACGCGGTCGCCGTGGTGTCGGAGTCCGGCTCACTCACGTACGCGGAGCTCAACGCGCGGTCCAACCGGATGGCGCGTCATCTGATCGCGCGGGGCGTGAAGCCGGAGCAGTTGGTGGTGCTGGCGCTGCCGCGCTCCGAGCACATGATCGTGGCACTGCTCGCGGTGCTGAAGGCCGGGGCCGGGTATCTTCCGGTCGATCCGGGGTACCCGGCCGACCGCATCACGCACATGCTGCGGGACGCGCGGCCCCGGCTGCTGCTGACCACGGCGGAGCAGTCCGGCACGTTGGAACCGCTGATGGCGGACGACGGGCGGCTGCTGGTGTGGGACGAGCCGGGCCTGGCGGCGGAACTGGCCGCACTGGCCGACGGTGACATCACCGACGCCGAGCGTGGCGGTTCCCTGACGCCGGACTCCGGCGCGTATGTGATGTACACCTCCGGGTCGACCGGCAAGCCGAAGGGCGTACTGGTCACGCACGGGGACGTCGTCGCCCTGGCCGGCGACGGCCGTTTCGCCACGGGCCACGAGGCGGTGCTGGTGCACTCGCCGCAGGCGTTCGACGCCTCCACCTACGAGGTGTGGGTACCGCTGCTGGCCGGGGGCCGGGCCGTGATCGCCCCGCCCGGCGACCTGTCGGCCGCACTGCTGCGCGATGTCATCGCACGCCACGGTGTGTCCGCGATCTGGCTGACCGCCGCACTGTTCCACCTCTTCGCCGAGGACGACCCCGGCTGTCTGAACGGTGTGCGCGAGGTGTGGACCGGCGGTGACGTCGTCCTGGCCGACGCGGTGCGCCGCGTGCGTGAGGTGTGCCCGGGACTGGTCGTGGTGGACGGCTACGGTCCGACCGAGACCACCACTTTCGCCGCCTGCTTCAGGATCGGGCCGGACACGGAGCTTCCGTCGTCGGTCCCGATCGGCCGGCCCCTGGACTCCATGCGGATTCATCTCCTCGACCGTGATCTGCGGTTGGTGCCGCCCGGCGTGCCGGGCGAGCTGTACATCGGGGGCACCGGTCTGGCCCGGGGCTACCTCAACCGGCCGGGGCTGACCGCCGACCGCTTCGTGGCCTCCCCGCACGGCATGCCGGGGGAGCGGATGTACCGCACCGGCGACGTGGCCCGCTGGACCGCGGACGGACAGATCCAGTTCCTCGGCCGGGCGGACAACCAGGTCAAGCTGCGCGGCTTCCGTATCGAACTCGGTGAGATCGAGGCGGCACTCGCCGGTCACGACTCCGTCGCCCACAGCGCCGTCGTCGTCCGTCAGGACCGGCCGGGCGTCAAGCGACTGGTGGCGTACGTCGTGCCGGCGGACGAGGGCATCGACCAGGAGGCATTGCGCCGGTACCTGGTGGACCGGCTGCCGGAGTACATGGTCCCGGCCGGGTTCGTGACTCTCGACGCGCTGCCGCTGACCGCGAACGGCAAGCTGGACCGCAAGGCCCTGCCCGCCCCGGACTTCGGCGAGCAGGCCACCGGCCGTGACGCCCGCAACGCCCGGGAACGTGAGCTCTGTGCTCTGTTCGCCGAGCTGTTGGGCCTCGAACGTGTCGGTATCGACGACAACTTCTTCGAGCTGGGCGGCGACAGCATCATCTCGATCCAGCTGGTCAGCCGCGCCCACCGGGCCGGACTGCTGCTCCGGACGCGGGACATCTTCGACCACCAGACGCCCGCCGCGCTCGCGGAGGTCGCCGAGGAGGTCGCCGGGTCGGCGCAGGAACCGCGGGAAGCGGGCCTCGGCCCGGTGCCGCTGACCCCGATCATGCACTGGCTGCGGGAGCTCGGCGGACCGGTCGACGGTTTCCACCAGGCCATGCTGGTACAGACTCCCGCCGGTTGCGACGCCGAGGCACTGGCCGGCGCGCTGGGCGCGCTGCTGGACCGGCACGACGTCCTGCGGGCCCGAATGGCCCGGCCGGCCGGTGGTGACTGGGAGCTGGAGGTACGGCCGCCCGGCAGCATCCGGGCGGAGGAGATCTTCCGCTGGACCGACGCGTTCGGTGCCGACATCGCCGAGGAGGCCCGGGCCGCCCAGCGGCGGCTGGACCCGGCGGTCGGGGTGATGCTCCAGGCCGTGTGGTTCGACGCGGGCCCCGACGCTCCGGGACAACTGCTCCTCACCGTCCACCACCTGGTGGTCGACGGCATCTCCTGGCGCATCATGCTCCCGGAGCTGTCCGAGCTGTACCGGGCGGCGGCCGAGGGGCGTGCGGCCGAGCTGGGTTCGGTGGGCACCTCCTTCCGGAGCTGGGCCCGGTACTTGGCCGAGGAGTCCCAGGAGCCGCGTCGGACGGCGGAACTCCCGCTGTGGACCGAGATGCTGGGTGAGCCCGAACCTCCGCTGGGCGCCCGCGCGCTGGACCCCGCGCGGGACACCGCCGCGGCCTCGAGCCGGCTCACGCTCACCCTGTCCGCCGAGCAGACCGAGCCGCTGCTGACCCGGCTGCCGGCCATCTACCACGCGGGCATCAACGACGTGCTCCTGACGGCCTTCACCCTCGCGGTCGCCGACTGGCGGCGTGACCGCATCGCCGGAGCCGGCTCGGTGCTGCTCGACCTGGAGGGCCACGGGCGCGAGGAGATCGCGGACGGGTTCGACATCTCCCGGACCGTGGGCTGGTTCACCAGCATGTATCCGGTACGGCTGGACCCGCGGCTCGACGACAGCGAGTGGCCCGAGGTCTGGTCGGGCGGCCCCGCCCTGGGCCGGGCCCTGAAGGAGATCAAGGAGCAGCTGCGCGCGATTCCGGACAACGGCATCGGCTACGGGCTGTTGCGCCACCTCCACCCGGACACCGCGGCCACCCTGTCGGCCCTGCCGTCGCCGCAGATCAGCTTCAACTACCTGGGGCGCATCGACATGACCGACGGCGCCCAGGGCGGCGCTGTGGCGGACTGGGCCGTACGGTCGGACGCCGACCTGGGCGACGGACACGACCCGGCCATGCCGTTCGGCCACGCCCTGGAGCTGAACGCGGTCACGCAGGACCAGCCCGACGGGCCGCGGCTCATGGCCACCTGGTCATGGCCGCGGGAGCTGTTCACGGAGGACGACGTCCGTGAACTCGCCGAGAGCTGGTTCCGGGCGCTCGGCGCACTCGTCACGCACGCGGAGGCACCCGACGCCGGCGGGTTCACCCCCTCCGACCTCCCGCTGGTGAACCTCAGCCAGAAGGACTTGGACCTGCTGTCGGAGGAATGGGGATTCTGACGCGAACGGCCTGAAGGAGCCGGGGCGGTGGCGATGAGCCACCGCCCCGGCTTCGTCGTTGTCGACGCGGCCCCGGCTGGAGCTGAACGGATGACTGAAGGGGTGGCCGAACGGGTGGCCGAACACTACTGAGGCGCCTGCCTGACGACCGGGATGGTCGTCAAACAGGCGCCTCAGTAGCCGGAGCGCTGTCCCTGCCTACGGGTGGGGCTCGGTGAGCCCACCATGGGTGCGGGGCAGCTCAGTTGACCGCGGACGCGGAGGAAGCGACCGGGCGTGAGTCCGCCGAGGGCGAGCTCACCGAGGAGTCGGAGGTCTCCGGCAGGGCATCGGCCTTCTTCCGGTCACGGCCACCCGACAGCAAACGGACGAGTGGACGCTCCACTCCGATGGTGAGCAGCCAGGCCAGAACGAGGCTGACGGTGAGGTCGAGTGCCGCGACCCCGATGAATTCGGAAACAGAGTAGGTCCGCGTCTCACCGAAGACCTTGATGAAGAACATGACGACCGGCCAGTGCACCAGGAAGAAGGCGAAGCTGATGTCACCCAACCACTGCATGGGCCGGCTGGCGAGGAAGTTCTTCCGGCCCGCGATGTCCGCCGCACCGAGTCCGGCGACGAAGAGTGCCACCGGGGCGATCATCACGGCGACGAGTCGGTACTCCCGCGGCGAGTTCAGCGCCACGACATAACCGACCGCGAGCAACGCCGTGAGCAGCAGCGGCCGGGCGGACTTGATCCACCGGCCGGACAGGACGATATGAGCCATCAGAATTCCCAGGGCGAACTCCAGCAGCCGCGTCACGGGGAAGATCTGGATGGCATAGAAGGCCTTCACGGAGGAGGCGGGTGCCTGCGGCACGACCATGGGGTCCACGGGAACCACGGCCCGCACCACGACCGTAATGGACACAATCACGGCCACGATCGCGCCGGCGATCCACCACAGGTACTTCGCCGGGATCCGCTTCGCTACCCACTGGAGGGCGGGAAATACCAGGTAGAAGAAGAGCAGCAGGGTCAGGGACCAGCTCGGGGCATTCATGCTGCCGAAGATCTCGGGGTCCGGGGACCACGACGACAACATGAAGAAGTTGAGGACGGCCGCCGTGCCGCTGACCACGGGAGAAGCGAATATCCACAGGGACAGGCCGAATGTCAGCCAGTGCAGGGGGGCGATTCTGACGAGCCGCCGCCGCCAGAAGAGCAACGGCGATTCGTTCTCGCGCGCGGTCCAGACGAGAAGGAAGCCGCTGATGAGGAAGAAGAGCGACAGGCCGGCCTGTCCGATCCAGCCGAAGTATTTGTAGTACGTATTGGAGGCGCTCGGGGAGGAGAAGGCGAGTCCGAGGTGGATGTGGTTCAGGAACACCAGGAATATGGCCGGGAACCTTACTCCTGTGAGCGATCCCAGCCGAGAACCCTGTGGTCTTCCGACGTTCGTTTCCATTACTCACCGCATCTGGTTGTCGGGTCGAGTCGGAATCGGATTCTGTCCGGGCCGGACGGCTGTTTCCAGCCTTTCTGCAGCAAGCTGCCGTCTGTTCTCCCGCAGCTGTGGCGATCCTCGCGCGGGGTGACAACAAAGAACCGGGCCGCCCCTCGGGGGACGGCCCGGTTCCGCGCTGAGCGCGATGCGTCACTGCTTGGTTGCCGCCTTCTCGTAGGCCCGGATGGTCAGGGGGATCACCACGGCCAGCGCGACCAGCGAGAGGACCAGCGCCATAGCCACCGGGTGCTGCATGGTGAACGCGGCGTCTGAGGACACCGGCGCCGCGTTCCCGAACAGTTGCCGGCACGCGAGGACGATGGGGCTCACCGGGTTCCATTCGGCGATCGCCTGCATCCAGGCGGGCAGTCCGTCGAGCGGAATGAACGCGTTGGAGAGGAACGACAACGGCATCACGATGATGCCGCCGATGGCGTTCATCGCCTGGGCGCTGCGCAGCGTCAGGCCCAGCAGAGCGCCTACCCACGAGGTGACGAGACCCAGCAGGAGCAGCAGCCCGAAGCCGCCCAGCATCGACCACAGGCCCTCGTGCACCCGCCAGCCGATCAGATACCCGATGACGGACATCAGGGCGAAGCTCCAGACCGTCAGGACCAGATCATGGGTGGTCCGGCCGATCAGTACCGCCGAACGGGACATCGGCAGCGAACGGAAGCGGTCCATCAGCCCGTTGTCGAGGTCACTGATGACACCGAGCGCGCTGAGCGTCGTGTTGCCGAGCACGACCTGGGCGAAGATGCCGGCCATGATGTAGTCCTGGTACGACTGGCCGCCCGGTACCTTCATGGCGCTACCGAAGAGATAGCCGAAGACCAGGACGAAGACCACCGGCATCAGCGTAATGCTCAACAACTGCTGCGGTGTGCGCGTCATATGCCGTATGTGGCGGCCGATGAGTGCGCAGGAGTGGGTGATGGTCTCGGTCATGCCGCTCGTTCTCCCTGTGAGGTCCGCTCGACGGCCGGGTGGTCCGTCGGCACGGCCTGCCCGGCCGGTACGGTCTGTCCGGTGAGCGCGAGGAAGACGTCGTCCATGGAGGAGCGGCGGATGGCGAAGTCCACGGGTTCGGACCCCGCGGCCTTCAGCTCCGCGGTGACCGAGGCGAGGGTGCCCATGCCACCGACCAGCGGAATCGACACGACCTTCGCCCGTTCGTCCACCGACGGGGCCTCGGTCGTCGCGTGGCCGAGGGCCCGCACCACGGCGGGCAGTTCCGCCTCCGTGGCCACGGACACCTCCAGGCGCTCGCCGCCGACCTTGCGCTTCAGCTCCTCCGGGGTCCCCTCGGCGATGAACCCACCCTTGTCGAGTACCACGATCCGGTCCGCCAACTGGTCGGCTTCCTCCAGGTACTGCGTGGTCAGCAGGATGGATACGCCGTTGTCCACCTGATCCCGGACCATGCGCCACAGCAGCATTCTGCTGGTCACGTCCAGGCCGGTGGTCGGCTCGTCGAGGAAGAGGACCGTGGGCGTGGTGACGAGGCTCGCCGCGAGGTCGAGCCGGCGCCGCATGCCACCCGAATAGGACTTCGCCGGGCGGTTCGCCGCCTTCGTCAGATCGAACTGCTCCAGCAACTCGTCGGCCCGCGCCTGGGCCTTGCGCCGCCCCAGCCCGAGGAGCACACCGATCAGCCGGAGATTCTCCCGCCCGGTGAGTATGGCGTCGACGGCCGCGTACTGCCCGGTCAGGCCGATACGGCGGCGGATCTCACGCTTGTCCTTGGAGAGATCGAACCCGGCGATCGTGACCTTCCCGCCGTCGAACGGCAGCAGCGTGGCGAGAATCCGCACGATCGTGGTCTTCCCCGCACCGTTCGGGCCGAGCAGACCCAGCACTTCACCCGTCGCCACGGTCAGGTCGATGCCGGCCAGCACGTCATGCTCCGCGTACCTCTTGCGGAGCCCCTCCGCAGAGATCGCTGTTTCCATGCCTTCACTCCCAAGTTGATGACGGATCACGCGCTTTGGGCATCCTCGGAACGGTCCGGTATGCGCCCCGTCCAGCGGTGGCTGTCGATTCGTGCACTCCCGCCCATCCAAAGGGCGGCCCGCGGGCCGTCACAAGAGAAGAGGCAGCAAGCTGTCACGGGTCCGGGGGCCTGTCCGACCGCTGCGGGCGGACAGGCCCCCGGAGGGTCAGTCGAGCGACCTGAGCTTGTCGTAGACCAGGCGGCCGATGTCCGCCGCCGTGCCGGGTGACATCAGGTCGTGGTGCGAGGCGGCCACCGGGTGCGTCTCGATCCTGCCGGTGACGTGCGGCCGCCAGAGGTCGACCATGCGGGGCACCGCCTCGTCGCCGTGCTGATAGAGCGACACGACGACCATCATGTCTCCCTTGAGCTCCTTGGGCCGGTGGTCCGACACGATCCGGTAGTTGTTCTCCATGACCTTGGCGAACGCGTCGATGTGATGCGGCTCGAGGTTTCCGAGCGCGCTGTCCCGACTGCTCACCATCTCCATGACCTGGGCGTATTCGAGTACGACGTCGTCCCCGATGGAATCCACGTCCAGCCCGGCGACCTGGAGCAGGGCCCGGAAGACGATCTGCTCGGTGTACTCCGGCCGGCCGTCGCCCAAGGCTCCCTCGAAGGGACCCTGGTCGAGATTGACCAGCAGGCCGATCTCCTCGCCCTGCTCCTGGAGCTGGGTGGCGACCTCCTGCGCGGTCAGCGCCCCCAGCGACCAGCCCAGCAGGTGGTACGGACCGTGCGGCTGCACCGAACGCATCTGCTCGATGTAGTCCGCGGCCATCGCCGCCATGCTCTCCGCGAGCGGCTCACCCGGCTTGAAGCCGCGTGCCTGCAGGCCGTAGACGGGGTACTCGGACCGGATCTGCTTGAGGAACTCCCCGTAACCCCAGGCGAGTCCGCCGGTGGCGTGGAAGGTGAACAGCGGCGGCTTGTCCCCGCCGGGGCGCAGTGGCAGCAGTACTTCGAAGCCGTCCCGCCCGGAGTCCGTACCGAGACTCTCGACGAGTTCCGCGACCGTCGGCGTCTCGAAGACGGCACGGTTGCTGACCTTGATGCCGAGGACCGAGCGGATCCGGCTGATGAGCTGGAGCGAGACGATGCTGTCGCCGCCCAGCTCGAAGAAGTTGCCGTCGATACCGACCCGCTCCAGGCCGAGCACCTCCGCGAACAGGCCGCACAGCATTTCCTCCTGTGGAGTGCGCGGCCCGCGGGACCCCGCCAGCTCCCCGAGGTCCGGGGCCGGCAGCGCCTTGCGGTCCAGCTTGCCGTTGGGCGTCACCGGAAGGGCGTCGAGCCGGACGAACGCGGACGGCACCATGTAGGTGGGCAGCGAGGCCGTCACGTGCCGGCGCAGCTCGGCCTGGCCCGCCTCGGCCCCGGCCTCCGGTACGACATACGCGACGAGCGCGGGCTCACCCGGCTTCTCCTCGCGTACGACCACCGCGACCTGGGCGACCTGGTCGTGGGAGACCAGAGCGGACTCGATCTCGCCCAGCTCGATACGGAAGCCGCGGACCTTCACCTGGTTGTCGGCACGCCCCAGGTAGGAGAGCCGGCCGTCGGTGGTCCAGCGGGCGATGTCACCCGTGCGGTACATCCGCTCGCCCGGCCCGCCGAAGGGGCAGGCCACGAAGCGCTCGGAGGTGAGAGCCGCCCGGCCCAGATAGCCACGGGCCAGCCCGGCGCCGGTGACGTACAGCTCGCCCGCGACGCCCGCCGGGACCGGGCGCAGCCCCGGGTCCAGGACGTACACCCGGGTGTTGTGGACGGGGCGGCCGATGGTCGGCGTCCCCGTCCCGGCCGCCAGCGGGTCGCTGATGGTCGCGGCGACGGTCGACTCGGTCGGACCGTAGGCATTGACCATCCGGCGGCCGGGGGCCCAGCGGTCGACCAGCTCCGCCGACGTCGCGTCACCACCGACCACCAGGGAACGGAAGGCGGGGAAGTCACCGGCGGGCACCGAGGCCAGCGCCGCGGGCGGAATCAGCGCGTGCGTCACCCCGCGCCCGAGCAGGACCTCGGCCAGCACATCACCGGCCAGCGGCCCCGGCGGCGGCACCACGAGCGTGGCGCCCGCCGCGTACGTCATGCACAGCTCCAGCACCGAGGCGTCGAAGCTGGGCGACGCGTACTGCAGCACCCGGCTGTCCGCGGTCACATCGAACCGTTCCACCTCCACCGCGGCGAAGCTCGCCAGACCGTGGTGCGTGACCACGACGCCCTTGGGCCGGCCGGTGGATCCGGAGGTGTAGATGAGGTAGGCCGGGTGAGCCACGGACAGCGGGACACCCGGGTTGTCCCGCCGTTGCGCGGACAGATCGACGGTGTCGAGCAGCACCTGCGGAACGCTGTGCCGGGGCAGCCGGGCGGCGTGCTCGGAGTCCGTCACCAGCAGGGCGGGCGCCGAGTCGTCGAGGATGTAGCTGATCCGGTCGGCCGGGTAGTCCGGGTCCACCGGGAGGAACGCGGCGCCGGCCTTGACCACGGCCAGCTGGGCGACGGCGATGTCCACCGAGCGCGGCAGAGCGAGGGCCACCACCTGCTCGGGGCCCACGCCCCGCGCGATGAGGGCATGCGCCAACTGGTTGGCGCGGGCGTTGAGTTCCGCGTAGTCGAGGGACAGCTCGGCGGACTCCACGGCGGTCGCCGACGGCGTGAGCGCCACCTGCGTCTCGAAGAGCCCGGGGAGGGTCACCGGCTCGATGGCCCGCTCGGTGTCGTTCCAGTCGTGGAGAACCCGCTGCCGCTCCCGCTCGGTGAGCACGTCGACGTCGGTGATCGCCCGGCCGGGTGCGGCGGTCACCGCGTCGAGCAGTCGCTCCAGCCGCGCCGCCAGCGCTTCGACCGTGGACGCGTCGAAGAGCCCGGTGGCGAAGTGGATACCGCCCTCGATGCCGGCCGGGGACCCGTCGGGAGCGAACCGCTCGCCGAGGTCGAAGGACAGGTCGAACTTCGCGACGTCCAGTCCCACCGGGTGCGGGAGCATCCGCGCGCCGGGGATGTCCGTGCGCTCGGTCGAGTTGTTCTGGAAGGCCAGCATGACCTGGAACAACGGGTGCCGGGCCATGGAACGGACCGGGTTGATCTCCTCCACCAGGCGCTCGAACGGCACGTCCTGGTTGGCGTACGCGGCCAGGTCGGTCTCCTTGACCCGCTCCACCAGCTCGCGGAAGGTCGGATCGCCGGAGAGATCGGTGCGCAGCACCAGGGTGTTGATGAAGAAGCCGACCAGGTCGTCGAGGGCTTCGTCGGTCCGTCCGGCGATCACGGTGCCGATCGGGATGTCCGCACCGGCACCGAGCTTGCCCAGCAGGGCGGCGATGGCGGCCTGCACCACCATGAACACGCTCGCCCCGCAGGCGCGCGACAGGTCCGCCACCTGCTGATGGACGTGGGGCGGGATCCGCAGCGGAGCGGTGCCGCCGCGATAGTCCGTCACGGCCGGTCGCGGCCGGTCCGTCGGCAGCGGCAGCTCCTCCGGTATGCCGGCGAGCGCGGTGCGCCAGAAGGCCAGCTGCCCGGCCATCGCGCTGCCGGGGTCGCTCTCGTCGCCCAGGACCTGGCGCTGCCACAGCGTGTAGTCGGCGTACTGGACCGGCAGCGGCTCCCACTGCGGCGCCGCGCCCTCGCAACGTGCCGCGTAGGCCGTCGACAGGTCCCGCGACAGCGGGGTCAGCGACCAGCCGTCGCTCGCGATGTGATGCATCACGATCAGCAGGACGTGATCATCGGCGGCGACCCGGAAGACGTGGGCCCGCAGCGGGATGTCATGGGCGAGGTCGAAGCCCTGCTGCGCCGCGGCGCTCACCTCCTGGTCGAGGTCGTCGGCGGTGACATCGGTGACCACGAGCCGCGGGACGGCCCCTCCGACGGGCAGGACCTGCTGGCGGGGCCGGTTCTCGACGTCGGGGAACACCGTGCGCAGGCTCTCGTGCCGGGCCACCACATCGCCCAGTGCCGCTTGCAGAGCGGCCAGGTCCAGCCCTCCCAGCAGCCGCGTGCACAGAGGGATGTTGTACGTCGCGTTCGGCCCCTCGAAACGGTTCAGGAACCACAGGCGCCGCTGGGCGAACGACAGCGGGATGTCCTCCGGCCGCTCCATGACGCCGAGCGCCTGACGCGAGGCGCCCGCCGAGTCCAGCCGGCCGGCGAGGCCGGCGACCGTGGGCTCCTCGAAGACCGCGCGCACCCCCAGTTCGATCTCGAAGGCGGAGCGGATGCGGCTGACCAGGCGGGTCGCCAGGAGCGAGTGACCGCCGAGCTCGAAGAAGCTGTCGTCGATGCCGATGCGCTCCAGCCCCAGGATGTCGGCGAACAGGGCGCAGAGGGTCTCCTCCCGCGCGGTGCGCGGTCCCCGCGAGGAGACCTGCCCGCTGAAGTCGGGGGCCGGCAGCGCCTTGCGGTCCAGCTTGCCGTTGGGCGTCAGCGGGAAGGACTCCAGCACCACGTACGCGGAAGGCACCATGTAGTCCGGCAGCGTGGCGGCCAGATGGCCCCGGAGCTCGGCCGGGTCCGGGCTGCCGCCCTCCTCGGCCGGGATCACGTAGGCCACGATGCGCTTGTCACCCGGCCGGTCCTCGCGGACCACGACCAGCACCTGGCCGACGGCCGGGTGCGAGGCCGCGGCGGCCTCGATCTCGCCCAGCTCGATGCGGAAGCCCCGCACCTTCACCTGGTCGTCGACGCGGCTGACGAACTCCAACTGCCCGTCGGCACGCCACTTGACGATGTCACCCGTGCGGTACATACGCCCGCCGGCGCCGCCGAAGGGATTGGCGACGAAGCGTCCCGCGGTGAGGTCGGGGCGGCCCAGGTACCCGCGGGCCAGGAGATCGCCGCCGATGTAGAGCTCACCCCCGACACCCACGGGGACGGGCCGGAGCCGGGTGTCCAGGACGTACAGCTGGGTGTTCCAGATCGGACGGCCCATGGGGACCGCGCCCGCGGGGGCGCTGTCACCGGGCTCGACGCGGTACTCGGTGCAGCCGACGGTGGCCTCGGTGGGACCGTACTCGTTGATGACGGTGACACCGGGGTGGTGGCGCCGCCACTCGTCCAGCACCTCGCCCAGCAAGGCCTCACCACCCAGGACGAGCTCCCCGGAGGGGGAGAACCGCTCCGGCAGCGCCATGAGCAGGCCGAGGTGGGCGGGCGTCGCCTTGACGAACCCGGGCTGCTCGAAGTCCTCCCGGGCGGCGTCCTCGTCCAGCTCGGTCAGATGGACACAGCCGCCAGCGGTCAGGGTGCCGAGCAGGCCCGTGACGGTCAGGTCGAAGGAGACGGGGGAGTGGACCAGGGCACGGCCGGAAACCGCCGGGAAGCGGGCCCGGGTCCAGGCCAGGTAGAGGTTGAGCGACCGGTGCTCGACCACCACGCCCTTGGGGCGGCCGGTCGATCCCGACGTGTAGATGACGTACACGGGGTGGGCCGGCGAGAGGGGCGCCGTCCGGTCCTCGTCGGTCAGGTCCGTGCCCGGCAGGGTCGCGACCGCGTTCCGGACCACCGCGTTGTCGACGACCACCAGGGAGGAGGCGTCCACGGGCAGCTTCGGTGCCGTGTCGGAGTCGGCCAGTACACAGACGGGCCTGGTGTTCGAGAAGATGTACGCGATGCGGTCGGAGGGGTAGTCCGGGTCGACCGGCAGGTAGGCCGCACCCGTCTTGGCCACCGCGAGCAGCGCGACCGGCAGTTCCACGGTCCGGGAGAGGACCACACCCACGTAGCTCTCCGGGCCGACACCACGGGTGAGCAGCAGACGGGCCAGCCGGTTCGCCCGCTCGTTCAACTCCGCGTACGTCAGGCGCCCGTCACCGCTCACCACGGCCTCGGCATCGGGTGTCGTCGCGGCCTGGGCCTCGAACAGCTCGGGCAGCGTCGCCCCCGGCACCTCGTGCGCCGTGTCGTTCCACTCGAACAGCTGCTGCCGGCGCTCCTCCTCGGAGAGGAGCTCCAGCTCACCGATCACCCGTGACGTGTCCGTCAGGGCCTCGGCCACCCGAAGGAGGCGCGCGACGATCCGCTCGGCCGCTTCCGGGGCGAACACATCAGCGCGGTAGTCGGCGCGTACCATCAGCCGCTCGCCGAGCGGGATCACCAGGAGACCGATCGGGTAGTGAGTGGCGTCGAGCGGCTCGGTGCCCGTCACGGAGAGGTCGCCGACCGACTGCGCCAGCGCCTCGTCGTCGACCGGATAGTTCTCGTACACCAGGAGGGTGTCGAACAGCTCCCCCAGCCCGGTCATCTCCCGGATGTCGGTGAGGCCCACGTGCTGGTGCTGCATGAGCTCGGCCTGCTCGTCCTGGAGACGGGTCAGCAGGCTGCCCACCGTCTCGGCGGGGTCGAGCCGCACACGCACCGGCAGGGTGTTGATGAACAGGCCGACCATCGATTCGATGCCCGGGATGTCCGCGGGACGGCCGGAGACCGTGGTGCCGAACACCACGTCGTCCCGGCCGGTCAGCTGCCCCAGGGTGAGGGCCCAGGCCAGCCCCATGAGGGTGTTCAGCGTGACGCCATGCGCACGGGCCGTCTCACGCAGCGCCGCGGCGAACTCCGCGGGCAGCTCCTTCGAGACCCGCTCCGGGACCACCGGCTTCCGGGTGGCATCCACCGGTGCCAGCAGAGTCGGCTCGTCGAGACCGTCCAGCGCCCGGGTCCAGGCGGCCCTGGCCGCGGCACGGTCCTGCCGGGCCAGCCACGCCAGGTAGTCGCGGTACGGCGTCACCCGCGCCAGCCCCGAGTCGTCACCCTTGCGGTTGTACACCTCGAACAACTCGCCCAGCAGCACCCCGAACGACCACCCGTCCATCAGGATGTGGTGATTGGTGATCGTGAACACGTACCGGTCGGGACCGAGCGTGATCAGGGTGAACCGCATCAGCGGGGGAGCCGTCAGGTCGAAGCGTCGATTGCGGTCCTCGTCCAGCACCCGGGCGAGCTCGGCCTCGCGGCGGGCCTCGGTCAGGCCGCTGAGGTCCAGCTCGGTCCATGGAACGGTGACCTCGGACGGGATCACCTGCACGGTCTCGCCGTTGTCCAGGGTGTGGAACCCGGCCCGCAGGTTGGCATGACGCTTCAGCAACGTGGCCACGGCGGCCCGCATCGCCGCGCTGTCCAGGGCGCCCTCGATCGCGAAGGAGAGCTGGACGGTGTAGACGTCGTACCCCTGCTGGTCGTAGAGCGCGTGGAAGAGCAGACCCTCCTGCAGCGGCGCGAGCGGCAGCACGTCCGCCAGCCGGGGCTGCCGTGTCTCCAGCGCGTTGATCTCACTCTGCGCCAGCCTGACGAGCGAGAGGTCGGAGGGGGTGTGGCCGCCGGCCCCCGGCCCCTCCGCGTGAGTGACGATGGCCCGCAGAGCCCGGAACCAGGTCTCCGCCAGATCCCGTACCTCGTCCTCGCCGAACAGCTCACGCGGCCACGCCCAGGTGGCGAACAGCGACGGCCCCTCGGGGGTTTCCCGGGCGATCGCGTTGAGCCCCAGCGCGTGGTTCAGCGGCATGTGCGGATCGGCGCCGCCACCCAGGCCCGACTCGTCTCCTCCGTCCTCTTCGGAGGTCGAACCGCCCAGCCGTCCCAGGTAATTGAAGCTGATTTGGGGGGTGGGTAGTGCGGCGAGGGTGGGAGCGGTCTTGGGGTTGAGGTAGCGCAGGAGTCCGTAGCCGGCGCCGTTGTCGGGGAGGGTGCGTAGTTGTTCCTTGATGGTTTTGATGGCGTTGCCGATGGCGGGGCCGGCGGCCCAGATTTCGGGCCATTGGTGGGTGGTGATGTCGGGGTCGAGGTTGACGGGGAAGAGGCTGGTGAACCAGCCGACGGTGCGGGAGATGTCGGCGCCGGGGACGAGTTCTTCGCGTCCGTGGCCTTCGAGGTCGATCAGGGTGGTGGTGTCGGTGTGGCCTCGGCGTCGTTTCCAGTCGGTGACGGCGAGGGCGAAGCCGGTCAGCAGGATGTCGTTCACGCCTGCGTGGAAAGCAGCGGGGACGCGTGCCAGCAGCGCCTTGGTGACATCGGCGGGCAGCGACAGGGACAGGCTTCCGGACGTCGCCACCACATCGCGGCCGGGATCCAGCGGCCGGGAGCCGAGCAGGGGGTCCTCGACGCTCAGCATGGAGGTCCAGGTGTCCAGTTCGGCGGTGCGGGCCTCGGAGGAGGCGGCCTCCACCAGACCCTGGGCCCAGGCCCGGAACGAGGTGCCCACCGGGTCCAGATCCGGCTCGCGCCCGGCCGCGACCGCCTCGTACGCCGCGGAGAGGTCCGGCAGCAGGATCCGCCAGGACACGCCGTCGACCACGAGGTGGTGCGCCATGAGCACCAATTGACCGGGGGCATCCGGTCCGGCGTCGTGCCACACCGCCTGGAGCATGACCCCGGAGTCCGGGGCCAGCCGTTCCTGTGCCGCCTGCGCCGCTTCGGCCAGCGGGGTCGTGGCCGCGTCGATCCGGTGCACGATGTGCTCCGCGCGGACCGATCCCCGGGGTGTGATCTCCAGCGACCACGCGCCGCCCTCGGGCCGGGACAACCGCAGCCGCAGCGCGTCGTGGTGGTCCAGCACGGCCTGGAGCGCCTTCGTCAGCGTCGCGAGGTCGTAGTCCCCCGGGACCTGCATCATCATGGCCTGGTTGAAACCGTCCACCGGGCCGCCGGTCTCCCGCAGGTGGTGGACGATGGGCGTCAGCGGCACCGCGCCGATGCCGCTGTCCGGGGCCGCCGGACCGGCGCTCGTCGTGTCGTCGGCACCTTGGACCACTGCCGCGAGTGCCTCGACGGTTCGCTGTTTGAAGACATCCCGCGGGGTGAACACCAGCCCGGCACGACGGGCCCGGCTGACGAGCTGGATGGAGACGATGCTGTCGCCGCCGAGCTCGAAGAAGCTGTCGTCGACCCCGACCTGTTCCAGACCGAGCACCTCCGCGAACAACGCGCAGAGAGCCTCTTCGCGTGCGTTGCGCGGCCCGCGCCCGGAGACCTCACGGTTGAAGTCGGGGGCGGGCAGGGCCTTGCGGTCCAGCTTGCCGTTCGCCGTCAGCGGCAGGGCGTCAAGGACGACGAACGCGGCCGGCACCATGTACTCCGGCAGTACCCCCGCCACATGGGCACGCAGGGCGTCGGTGTCCGTGTCCTCGCCGGTGGGGACGACGTAGGCGACCAGGCGTCTGTTGCCCGGCTGGTCCTCGCGCACGGTCACCGTGACCTGGCCGACCTGCTCGTGCCCGGCCAGCGCGGCTTCGATCTCGCCGAGCTCGATACGGAATCCACGGACCTTGACCTGACCGTCCGCACGGCTCAGGTAGTCGAGCTCACCATCCGCAGTCCAGCGGACGATGTCGCCCGTGCGGTACATCCGCCCGCCGGTGGCGCCGAACGGATCGGCCACGAACCGCTCGGATGTCAGCCCGGGGCGCCGCAGATAGCCACGGGTGACGTTGGGTCCCGCGATGTACAGTTCGCCCGCCACTCCCGGCGGCAGCAGCCGCAGGTCGGTGTCCAGGACGTACGCCCGGACGTTCCGCAGCGGACCGCCGATCAGCGGGGTCGCGCTGTCCGCGACCGGATGGCGGAGCGTGACCACGGTGCACTCGGTAGGGCCGTAGTAGTTGTACGTGGTCGTTTCCGGCAGCGACCGCAGCTCCTGCCACAGAGCGTCGCCCACCGCCTCACCGCCGAGCCGCAGCAAGTGGGGCTTGTGGCCGGTGGTGCGCATCATCCCGGCGGCCAGCAACTGCTGCATGTACGTCGGAGTGCAGAAGACGAAGTCGATGCGCTCGTCCGCCACATAGCGGGTCAGCTGTGCGGGGTCGCGCCGGACCTCGTCATTGATGACGTGCAGCTCGTGGCCGTCCAGCATCCACAACAGACCGTCCACCGAGGCGTCGAAGGTGAAGGCGCTGGTCAGCGCGGCCTTAACCGGGCGGCCACCCACCGCCTGCGAGCCGGGACCATAGAGGTCGGTCCGCTGGCTGTGGAAGAGGCTCACGGCATTGCGGTGCGTGACCACGACGCCCTTCGGCTTGCCCGTCGAACCGGAGGTGTAGATCACGTAGGCGAGGTTGTCCGCGGTCACCGGTGCCAGGCGGTCGGCCTGGGTCAGGTCGCTGTCGGACAGGGCGGCAAGGCCCCGCATCTCCGCCGGGTCGTCGAGGACCGTGCGGGGGACACCGGCGGCCGACGTGGGCAGGCGCTCCGCGAGGTCGGCGAGCGTGATCAGGGCGGCCGGACGCGCGTCCTCGAAGAGGTAGGTGATCCGCTCGGCGGGATAGTCGGGGTCCAGCGGGAGATACGCGGCGCCTGCCTTGAGCACGGCGTGCAAGGCGACGACGAGGTCCGCGGAACGGGGCAGCGCCACGGCGACGAGCTGTTCCGGCCCGACCCCCTGGGCCACGAGCCGACGCGCCAGCCGGTTGACGCGGCCGTTGAACTCCGCGAAGGTCAGCGACTCCTTGTCGCACCTCAGCGCGATCGCGTCGGGGGTGCGCCCGGCCCGCAGTTCCAGCAGGTCCGGCAGTATCTGCTCGTGGGGCAGCGCCAGTTCCTTGCCCGTACCCGCGGTGAGCAGCCGCTGCTCGAGCGAGGACGACAGCAATCGCCGCCCCCCGACCGGGCGGTCGGCATCCTCGCCCACGGAGGTCAGCAGTCGCACCAGGCCGGCGGTGAACGCCTCGACCTGCTCGGTGGCGAGGACCTCGGGCTGGTAGGTCAGCTGCAGCTCCATGACCGAGCCGACCAGGACGGCCATGGTGAGCGGGTAGTGGGTGTCATCACGGTTCTCGCTCGCCACGATGCCCAGATCGCCGGCCGACTTCTGCAGGCTCTGCTCGTCGACGGGGTAGTTCTCGAACACGAGGAGGGTGTCGAAGAGTTCGCCGTGTCCGGACAGCCGCTGGATGTCGCTGAGCCCCAAGTGCTGGTGGGGCATGAGTTCGGCCTGTTCGTCCTGGATCCGTGCCAGCAGGCTGACCAGTGGCTCGGCGGGATCGATCCTGACCCGCACCGGCAGGGTGTTGATGAACAGCCCGACCATCGACTCGACACCCGGGATGTCCGCGGGACGGCCCGATACCGTGGCACCGAACACCACGTCGTGACGGCCTTTCAGCTGCCCCAGGGCAATCGCCCAGGCCGCTTGGACGACGGTGTTGACGGTCAGCCCCGCCTGCCGGGCCCACTGGCCGAGGGCCGCGGTCTCCTGCTCGGACAGCCTGACGTGGTGCTGTTTGCGCTCGGCCGACGGCGTCTGATCGGAGGGGGCCAGCAGCGTGGGCTCGTCGAGCCCCTCCAGCGAACGCCGCCACGCGGCCTCGGCCGCCGGGCGGTCCTGCCGGCCCAGCCATGCGAGGTACTCGCGGTACGGCGTCGGCCGGGGCAGGCCCGAGTCGTCACCCTTGGTGCCGTACAGCTCGAAGAATTCCCCCAGTACCTGCGCCATGGACCAGCCGTCCAGCAGGATGTGGTGGTTGGTGATCAGCAGCCGGTGGCGGTCCGTGCCCGTGGTGATCAGGGTGAAGCGCAGCAGCGGGGGAGCGGCGACATCGAAGCGGCGGGTCCGGTCCTCGGTTGCCAGCCGGGCCAGCTCCTCCTCCCGTTCCGCCTCCGGAAGGCCGCTCAGGTCCACATCCGTCCAGGGCAGCTCGACCTGACGGAGGATCACCTGTACGGGCTGCCCGTTCTTGCGGGACCGGAACCCGGCCCGCAGATTGGCGTGTCGGCGAAGGACGCCGGCGGCGGCCGCGCGAAGGGCCTCCGTGTCCAGCTCGCCCTCGATCTCGAACGAGACCTGGATGGTGTACACGTCCGAGCCCTGCTCGTCGTCGTACATCGCGTGGAACAGCATTCCCTGCTGCATGGGGGACAGCGGGAGGACGTCCTCGAGCTCTGGCTTGCTCATTGCTTGTTCCTAGTTCCTCTCGTGATCTCGCTCAGCGCCCGAGTTCGTCTTCGAACTCGTCGATTTCGTCCTGGGACAGTCCCTCGAAGAACAGGTCCGAGGGAGTGAGGCCGCCGGCGTCCGGGCCTTCGGCGTGGGCCACGATGGCCTCCAGCGCACGGAACCAGGTCTCCGCCACGTCCCGGATCTCGTCCTCGTCGAACAGCCCCTCCGGCCAGGCCCAGTCGGCGGACAGCCGCGGCCCGTCCGGGCCGTCCACCGCCGCGGCGCTGAGCGCGATCGCGTACTTGAGCCGCATGTCGTCGTCACTGCCGCCGCTGATGCCGCTGTCCGCCTCGGGAGCGGGCGCCCAGGCGGCGGAACCGCCCGTGCTGTGCTCCTGGCCCAGTTCGAAGCGGCCGAGGTAGTTGAAGCTGATCTGGGGGGTGGGTAGTGCGGCGAGGGTGGGTGCGGTCTTGGGGTTGAGGTAGCGCAGGAGTCCGTAGCCGGCGCCGTTGTCGGGGAGGGTGCGTAGTTGTTCCTTGATGGTTTTGATGGCGTTGCCGATGGCGGGGCCGGCGGTCCAGATTTCGGGCCATTGGTGGGTGGTGATGTTGGGGTCGAGGTTGACGGGGAAGAGGCTGGTGAACCAGCCGACGGTGCGGGAGATGTCGGCGCCGGGGACGAGTTCTTCGCGTCCGTGGCCTTCGAGGTCGATGAGGGTGGTGGTGTCGGTGTGGCCTCGGCGTCGTTTCCAGTCGGTGACGGCGAGGGCGAAGCCGGTCAGCAGGATGTCGTTCACGCCTGCGTGGAAGGCGGCGGGGACGGTGGTGAGGAGGGGGTCGGTGATGTGCGGGGGTAGTTCGATGGAGAGGGCCCGGGTGGTGTTCGCGGTGTCGCGGGAGGGGTCGAGGGGGCGGGAGCCGAGCTGGGGGTTCTCGACGCTCAGCATGGAGGTCCAGGTGTCCAGTTCGGCGGTGCGGGCCTCGGAGGAGGCGGATTCCACCAGACCCTGGGCCCAGGCCCGGAACGACGTTCCGGCCCGCCCGAAGTCCGCCTCGCGGCCCGCCACGGCCGCGTCGAACGCCGCGGCGAGGTCGGGGAGGAGGATGCGCCAGGAGACACCGTCGACCACCAAGTGGTGGGCCATCAGCAGCAGACGTCCCGGGTGGCCTTGGCCCGCGTCGAACCAGACGGCCTGGAGCATGGTGCCGTTTTCGGGGTCGAGCGCCTCCTGCGCGGGTCGGGTCTCCTCGGCCATGAGAGTGCGCAGGGCGTCACCGTGGAGGCCGGCGGTGTCGACGCGCCGCAGGATGCGACGGGCGTCGACGGCGCCCCGGGGCCGGACGGTGAGAACCCACGGGGTGCCGTCGCCGGCCCGAGTGGTCCGCAGACGGAGGACGTCGTGGTGGTCGAGGAGTGTCTGGAGTGTGGTGGTGAGCGTCTCCACGGTCGCTGTGGCCGGGGCCTGGACGACCATGGCCTGGTTGAAGCCGTCGATGGCGCCACCGCTCTCCGCGAGCCAGTGAATGATCGGCGTGGCGGGCAGCTCACCGATACCGGCATCGGGATCGTGCGGGGTGATGTCGGCCGTGCTGTCGACGGCCTGTGCGATGACCGCCAAGGCCTCGACAGTCCGGTGCTGGAAGACATCGCGCGGGGTGAGGACCAGCCCGGCGCTGCGGGCCCGGCTGACGAGCTGAATGGAGACGATGCTGTCGCCGCCGAGGTTGAAGAAGCTGTCGTCGATGCCGACGGTGTCGAGGCCGAGGACGTCGGCGAAGAGGGTGCAGAGCAGTTCTTCGCGTGCGTTGCGGGGGGCGCGGCTGGTGGTGTGGGTGGTGAAGTCGGGGTCGGGGAGGGCCTTGCGGTCGAGCTTGCCGTTCGCGGTCAGCGGGAGTTCGGTGAGGGTGACGAAGGCGGACGGGACCATGTACTCGGGCAGGACACCCGCGACGTGGGCGCGCAGGGTGTCGGTGTCGAGGCCGCTGTCGTCGGTGGGGACCACGTAGGCGACGAGGCGTCCGTCGCGGACGATGACGGTGGCCTGGGCAACCGTGTCGTGTGACGTCAGCGTGTGCTCGATTTCGCCGAGTTCGATGCGGAAGCCGCGGAGTTTGACCTGGTCGTCCGCCCGGCCCTGGTACTCCAGCACCCCGTCGGCGGTCCAGCGGGCAATGTCGCCCGTGCGGTACATACGCTCGCCCGTGGTGCTGTACGGGTCGGCGGTGAACCGCTCGGCGGTCAGGCCCGGACGGCCGGTGTAGCCGTGGGCGAGCTGGATGCCCGCGAGGTAGAGCTCGCCGGGCACGCCGACGGGTGCGGGCCGCAGGGCGGCGTCCAGGACGTAGGTGCGGGTGTTCCAGATGGGCCGGCCGATCGGCACCGACGCGCTGGCCGCGTCGGGTGCGCAGGTGTGCGCGGTGACGTCGACGGATGCTTCGGTGGGGCCGTAGAGGTTGTGCAGCTCCACACCGGGAAGCAGCTGGTGGAAACGCTGGACGGCGTCGGCGGGCAGTGCCTCGCCCGAGCAGATGACCCTGCGCAGTCCGGTGCAGTGTCCGGCGGCGGGGTCGGCGAGGAACGCCTGCAGCATCGACGGCACGAAGTGCACCGTCGTGATGTTCTCGTCCTGGATCAGGCGTGCCATGTAGGCGGGGTCCTTGTGCCCCTCCGGACGGGCAAGGACCAGCGTGGCGCCGGTGCGCAGGGCCCAGAAGAACTCCCACACCGACACATCGAACCCCGACGGCGTCTTCTGCAACACCCGGTCCGAAGCATCCAGCCCGTACGCGTCCTGCATCCACTCCAACCTGTTGTGAATGCCCTCGTGTCCGACGACGACACCCTTCGGGCGCCCGGTCGAGCCGGACGTGAAGATGACATACGCCGCCGCGTTCTCCGGCACCACCCGCTCGGGAGCCGTGGCCGGGTGCTCCGCCGCCACACCCGCGGGCGTGTCCAGCAGCAGCACCGGCACATCACCCTCAGGCAGACGGTCGGCGACAGCAGTGGTGGTCAGGACCAGCGCCGGCTTGGCGTCCTCAAGGATCCAACCAATGCGCTCGGCCGGATAGTCCGGGTCCACCGGCACATACGCCGCACCCGCCTTCACCACCGCGTACAGCGCGACCATCAACTCCAGCGACCGAGGTGCGGCCACGGCGACGAAGTCACCACTTGCCACCCCACGGGCCACCAGCTCATGCGCCAGCCGGTTCGCCCGAGCGTCCAACTCCGCGTACGACAACGACTCGTCCTCGAACACCACAGCCGTCGCATCCGGCGTCCGCGCGACCTGCGCCTCGAACACCCCCGGCAACGTCCCCGCCGCGACCTCACGACCCGTCGCGTTCCACCCCTCGACCAGGCGGATCCGCTCGGTCTCGGCCAGGGGAGTCACTCGGCCCACCGGCAGGTCGCTCTCGTCGGTCATCGCGTGGAGCAGTCGGCGCAGTTGCTCGCCCATGGCCGCTACGGTCTCCTGGGCGTAGACGTCGGGACGGTAGTCCAGACGCAGCATGAACCGGGCGCCCGTCTGCGCGGCGACAAGGCTGACGGGGTAGTGAGTGGCATCCCGGCCGGTACCGGAGACCACACGCAGGCTTTGGTCCTTCTCTTGCGCCTGGCCGCCGTCCGGGTAGTTCTCGTAGACGACGAGTGTGTCGAACAGTTCGCTCTGCCCGGCCACCCGCTGTACATCGCTCAGCCTGATGTGGTGGTACGGCAGCAAGCCGGTCTGCTGCTGCTGGACGCGGGTCAGGAGGGCGCTCAGGGATTCCGTGGAGTCGAGGCGGATGCGGACCGGCAGTGTGTTGATGAACAGACCCACCATGGACTCGATGCCGGGAAGCTCCGTGGGCCGGCCCGAGACCGTGGCGCCGAACACCACATCGTCACGTCCCGTGAGGTGTCCGAGCAGCAGCGCCCAGGCGGTCTGGACGACCGTGTTCGCCGTGACACCGATACGCCGGGCCCGCGCGAGAAGCCTTGCCGTCGTCTCCTCGCCCAACTCGACCATCAGCTCGACGGGGAGCGCCGACTCCTGGCTCTTCGTGGAGCCGGTGAGCAGCGTCGGCTCCTCCAGATCCGCGTATTCACGCGTCCAGGCTTCTTCGGCCTCCGCGCGGTCCTGCCGGGTGAGCCAGGCGAGGTAGTCGCGGTAGGGAGTCACCCGGGGCAGCTCGGCGCTACCGCTGCTCGCGCCGTACAGGGCGAACAGCTCGTTGTTCAGGATCGGGGTCGACCAGCCGTCCAGCAGGATGTGGTGGTTGGTGATCAGCAGTTGGTAGCGGCCCGCACCCATGGTGATCAGGGTGAATCGCATGAGCGGGGCGGCGGTGAGGTCGAAGCGCCGGAGGCGCTCCTCGTCGCTGAGCCGGATCAGAGCCGCCTCGCGTTCCGCCTCGGGCAGCTCGCTGAGATCCACCTCGGACCAAGGCAGCTCAACCTGGCGGTGGATCACCTGAACGGGCTCGCCGCTCTTGAGCGGGTGGAAGCCGGCCCTCAGGTTGGCATGCCGCTCCAGCAGTTCGGCGACGGCCCGCTTCATCGCCTCGGTGTCGAGTTCACCCTCGAGGACGAAGGACGACTGGGCTGTGTAGATGTCGGAGTCCTGCTCGTCGTACAGCGCGTGGAACAGCAGACCCTGCTGAAGAGGGGCCAGCGGCAGCACGTCCACCAGCGACGGCTGCTGAGCGACCAGGTCGTCGACCTCGCCCTGCGTCAGCTCCACGAGCGGGAAGTCGGACGGCGTGCGGCCACCGGCTCCCGGGCCTTCGGCGTGCGTGGCGATGGCCTCCAGCGCACGGAACCAGGTCTCGGCCAGGTCGCGTACGTCGTCGTCACCGAACAGACCGCCGGGCCACGTCCAGTTGGCCACCAGCGAGTCACCGTGAGCACGGTCCAGTGTCACGGCGTCCACGGACAGTGCGTGGGTCAGTACTCCGTCGGGGTCCTGGCCGTTGCCGGTCGCCACGTCCGAGCACAGCTCCCAGTCCGCTGCCTTCGCGTCGTCGGTGGCGAAGTCGAAGCGGCCGAGGTAGTTGAAGCTGATTTGGGGGGTGGGTAGTGCGGCGAGGGTGGGTGCGGTCTTGGGGTTGAGGTAGCGCAGGAGTCCGTAGCCGGCGCCGTTGTCGGGGAGGGTGCGTAGTTGTTCCTTGATGGTTTTGATGGCGTTGCCGATGGCGGGGCCGGCGGTCCAGATTTCGGGCCATTGGTGGGTGGTGATGTTGGGGTCGAGGTTGACGGGGAAGAGGCTGGTGAACCAGCCGACGGTGCGGGAGATGTCGGCGCCGGGGACGAGTTCTTCGCGTCCGTGGCCTTCGAGGTCGATGAGGGTGGTGGTGTCGGTGTGGCCTCGGCGTCGTTTCCAGTCGGTGACGGCGAGGGCGAAGCCGGTCAGCAGGATGTCGTTCACGCCTGCGTGGAAGGCGGCGGGGACGGTGGTGAGGAGGGGGTCGGTGATGTGCGGGGGTAGTTCGATGGAGAGGGCCCGGGTGGTGTTCGCGGTGTCGCGGGAGGGGTCGAGGGGGCGGGAGCCGAGCTGGGGGTCCTCGACGCTCAGCATGGAGGTCCAGGTGTCCAGTTCGGCGGTGCGGGCCTCGGAGGAGGCGGATTCCACCAGACCCTGGGCCCAGGCCCGGAACGAGGTGGTCACGGGCGGGAGTTCGGCCGGGTGTCCGTCGGCGGCGGCCTGGTAGGCAGTGGCGAGGTCGGGGAGGAGGATGCGCCAGGAGACACCGTCGACCACCAAGTGGTGGGCCATCAGCAGCAGTCGGCCGGGCTCGCGCGGGCCCGCGTCGAACCAGACGGCCTGGAGCATGGTGCCGTTGTCGGGGTCGAGCGCACCCTGTGCCGCACGGGTCTCGTCGGCCATGAGGGTGCGTCGGCCGTCGCCCTGGGTGTGGGCGATGTCGACGCGACGGAGGATGTCGGCCGCGTCGACGGTTCCCTCGGGCCGGATGGTGAGGGCCCACGGGATACCGGTCCGGGTGGTCTGCAGACGCAGCACGTCGTGGTGATCGAGGACGGTCTGCAGACCCGTTATGAGGTGGTCCATGGTGGCGGCCGCAGGTGTCTGCACGGCCATGGCCTGGTTGAAGCCGTCGATCGGGCCTCCGACTTCGGCCAGCCATTGGATGATCGGCGTGGCGGGCAGATCGCCGATGCCGGCATCGGGATCGCGCGGGCCGGTCTCCCGGTCGCTCTCGTCGGTCTGGGCGATGGCGGCCAGGGCTTCGACGGTGCGGTGCTGGAAGATGTCCTTGGGTGTGAGGACGAGCCCGGCTGTGCGAGCGCGGCTGACGAGCTGGATGGAGACGATGCTGTCGCCGCCGAGCTCGAAGAAGCTGTCGTCGATGCCGATGTTCTCGAGCCCGAGGACCTCCGCGAAGAGCGCGCAGAGCGTCTCCTCGCGGGCGTCACGCGGTCCGCGTCCGCCGGTCCGGCCGGTGAAGTCGGGGGCGGGCAGGGCCTTGTGGTCCAGCTTCTCGTTCGAGGTCAGCGGAAGGCTGTCGAGGCTGACGAACGCGGCGGGAACCATGTACTCGGGCAGCAGGCCCGCGACGTGCTCACGCAGCGTGTCGGCGTCCACGGCCTGGCCGGCCGGGACGACGTAGGCGACGAGACGCTTGGTGCCGGGCTGGTCCTCGCGGACCACGACCGCGCTGTGCGCGACCGTCTCGTGGTTGCCGAGGACCGCCTCGATCTCGCCCAGCTCGATACGGAAGCCGCGGATCTTGACCTGGTCGTCGGCGCGGCCCAGGTACTCGAGACGCCCGTCCTTGGTCCAGCGCATCACATCACCGGTGCGGTACATCCGCTCTCCGGTCTCGCCGTAGGGGTTGGCCACGAACCGTTCGGCGGTCAGGCCGGCGCGCCGCAGATACCCCCGGGCCAGCCCCGGCCCCGCGATGTAGAGCTCACCCGCCACTCCCGGCGGCAGCAGCCGCAGATCGGCGCCCAGGACATAGGCCCGGGTGTTCCGCAGCGGGCCGCCCACCAGGGGAGCCGGGCTGTCCTGGACCCGGCAGCTGAGCGCGTCCACGGTGCACTCGGTGGGGCCGTAGTAGTTGTACGTGGTCGTGCCGGGCAGGGCCCGGAGCTCCTGCCACATGGCGTCACCGAGCGCCTCGCCGCCGAGCTGCAGCACGTGGGGCTTGTGCCCGGTGCTGCGCATCATCCCGGCGGCCAGCAACTGCTGCATGTACGTGGGAGTGATGTCGACCAGGTCCAGTCGCTCGTCCGCGACATAGCGGGTCAGCTGGGCGGGATCCCGCCGGACCTCGTCGCCGATGACGTGCAGCTCATGGCCGCCGACCATCCACAGCAGCCCGTCCACCGACGCGTCGAAGGCGAAGGAGCTGATCAACGCGACCTTCAGCCGCCGGCCGCCCACGACCTCGGACTCCGGCTCGTAGAGCCCCGCCCGCTGGCTGTGGAAGAGTTGCACGACGTTGCGGTGGGGGATCACGACGCCCTTGGGGCGGCCGGTGGAACCGGACGTGTAGATGACGTACGCCGGGTGCCATGGGGAGAGCGGGCTCTCGCGGTCCGTGTCGGTGACGGCCTCGGCGGACTGCCGGGACAGGGCGTCCACCACCGCCGGGTCGTCCAGCACCAGACGCGACGCGCGGTCCGTTCCCACGCCGTCGAGCGCGGTGGCGGTCCCGGCGCACGACACCACGAGCACCGGCCGGGCGTCCTCGAGCATGTGGGTGATGCGCTCGGCCGGGTAGTCCGGCTCCACCGGTAGATATCCGGCGCCGGCCTTCAGCACCGCGAGCAGGGCGATGACCATCTGCTCGGTGCGCGGCAGGACCAGGGCCACCAGATGCTCCGGCCCGACCCCCTGCCCGATCAGCAGACGTGCCAGCCGGTTGGCACGCGCGTCCAGCTCCGCGTACGAGAGGGTCACCCCGTCGGCGGCCACCGCGGTCGCCTGCGGAGTTTGTGCCGCCTGGGCTTCGAACAGGGTCACCAACGTCGTTTCGGGAACCGGCTGTGGCTGCGGGTTCCACTCGGTGAGCAGCCGTACCCGCTCCTCGGGGGAGACGGCCTCCACCTGGCTCAGCGGAGCGTCCGGGGTATCGAGCACCCCTTCCAGCAGCCGCGCCAGACGGTCGGCCATCGACTCGACGGTGTCGCGGTCGAACAGATCGGTGGCGAATTCGATGAAGCCGCCGATGCCGATGGGGGCGCCGTCGGCGTCGAAGCGCTCGGCGAGCTCGAAGGAGAGGTCGAACTGAGCGATGTCGAGTGCCACCGCGAACGGGGCGCTCCGCAGGCCGGGGATGTCGGTCTGCTCCGCGGCGTTGTTGTGGAACGACAGCATCACCTGGAACAAGGGGTGCCGGGACAGTGACCGCTCCGGGTTGAGCTCGTCGACCAGGCGCTCGAAGGGCACCTCCTGGTGGGCATATGCTGCCAGGTCGGTCTCCTTCACCCGGTCCACGAGTTCATGGAACGTCGGGTTCCCGGACAGGTCGGTCCGCAGGACGAGCGAGTTGACGAAGAAGCCGACCAGCTCGTCCAGCGCCTCGTCCGTCCGGCCCGCGATGGTGCTGCCGATCGGGATGTCCTCGCCGGCGCCGAGCTTGGCCAGCAGGGCCGCGACGGCGGCCTGCATCACCATGAACACGCTCGCGCCGCGGGCGCGGGCGATGTCCACGACCTGCTGGTGGATGCGCGGCGACAGCTGCAGCGGGACCGTCCGGCCCCGGTAGGTGGCGACGGCGGGGCGCTGCCGGTCGGTCGGTAGCTCCAGTTCGTCGGGGAGGCCCGCCAGAGCGGTACGCCAGTAGTCCAGCTGTCGCGCCATGGCACTGCCCGGGTCGGCCTCGTCGCCGAGTACCTCGCGCTGCCAGAGGGCGTAGTCCGCGTACTGGACCGGCAGCGGCTGCCAGTCGGGCGCCGTGCCGGTGCTGCGGGCGGCGTAGGCCTCGGACAGGTCGCGCGACAGTGGTGCCATCGACCAGCCGTCGCCCGCGATGTGGTGGACGACGAGCAGGAGCACATGCTCCTCGGGGGAGAGGCGGAACAGCCGGGCACGTACCGGCAGATCGTGAGCCAGGTCGAAGCCCTGCCGCGCGGCCGTCTCCACCTGCTCGTCGACGTTGTCGGCGGTCACGTCGACGACGACGAGCTCGGGCGTACCCGCCTCGATCGGGAGGATCTCCTGGCGGGGCCGGCCACCGGTGTCCGGGAACACGGTCCGCAGGCTCTCGTGACGGGTCGACACATCGGCCAGGGCCGCTTGGAGGGCGGCGGTGTCGAGCGTCCCCAGCAAGCGGATCGAGAGCGGGATGTTGTACGTGGCGTCGGGCCCCTCCATGCGGTTGATGAACCACAGGCGGCGTTGGGCCGCGGACAGCGGAAGCTCCGCGGGCCGCTCCCTCGCGGTGAGTGCCTGCCGGGCACCGGACGCACCGGTGATCCGCAGGGCCAGCCCCGCGACGGTGGGCTCCTCGAAGACCGCGCGTACCGCGAGCTCCACACCGAGTTCGGTGCGGATGCGGCTGATGAGCCGGGTGGCGAGGAGGGAGTGCCCGCCGAGTTCGAAGAAGCCGTCGTCGATGCCGAGGGCGTCCACGCCGAGGACGTCGGCGAAGAGGGCGCGGAGGGTTTCCTCGGTTTCGTTTCGAGGCGCGCGCTGGGTGGTGGAGGCGAGGCCCGGCGCGGGGAGGGCCTTGCGGTCGAGCTTGCCGTTGGCCGTCAGCGGGAGTTCGGGAAGCGTGACGAAGGCGGCGGGGACCATGTACTCGGGGAGGACACCGGCGACGTGGGCGCGCAGGGTGTCTGTGTCGAGGCTGTCACCGGCGGGGACCACGTAGGCGACGAGGCGTTCGTCGCGGACGATGACGGTGGCCTGCGCGACGGTGCCGTGCGCGGTCAGCGTGTTCTCGATTTCGCCGAGTTCGATGCGGAAGCCGCGGAGTTTGATCTGGTCGTCCGCCCGGCCCTGGTACTCCAGCACTCCGTCGGTGGTCCAGCGGGCGATGTCGCCCGTGCGGTACATGCGTTCGCCGGTGGTGCTGTAGGGGTCGGCGGTGAAGCGTTCGGCGGTCAGGCCGGGGCGGCCCGTGTAGCCGTGCGCGAGCTGGGCGCCCGCGAGATACAGCTCGCCGGGAACACCGATGGGAGCGGGGCGCAGGGCGGCGTCCAGGACATAGGCGCGGGTGTTCCACACCGGGCGGCCGATCGGCACCGACGTGCTCTGCACGCCCGGCTCGCAGGTGTGCGCGGTGACTTCGACGGAGGCTTCGGTGGGGCCGTAGAGGTTGTGCAGCTCCACACCGGGAAGCAGCCGGTGGAAGCGCTGGACGGTGTCGGAGGGCAGGGCTTCGCCGGAGCAGATGACCCGGCGCAGGCCGGTGCAGTCGCCGGCTGCCGGTTCGGCGAGGAAAGCCTGCAACATGGAGGGCACGAAGTGGGCGGTGGTGATGCGCTCGTCCTGGATGAGGTCCGCCAGGTAGGCGGGATCCTTGTGCCCCTCGGGGCGGGCGAGGACGAGGGTGGCACCGGTGCGCAGGGGCCAGAAGAACTCCCACACCGAGATGTCGAACCCGGATGGTGTCTTCTGCAGGACCCTGTCGGTGGCGTCGAGGGGGAAGGTGCCCTGACCCCAGGCGAGGCGGTTGTGGATGCCCTCGTGTCCGACCACGACGCCCTTGGGGCGACCGGTGGAGCCGGAGGTGAAGATGACGTAGGCGGGAGCGTTCGCCAGCAGGTCACGGGCGGGGTTCGCCTCCGGCAGGCCCGCGGCCGCGCCTTCGGGCGTGTCCAACAGCACGGTCGGCACGCCGTCGCCCGGGAGGCGGTCCGCGACGGCGGTGGTGGTCAGGACCATGGCCGGACGGGCGTCCTCGAGAATGCAGGCGATGCGCTCGGCCGGGTAGTCGGGGTCGACCGGGACGTACGCCGCGCCCGCCTTGAGGACGGCGTGGAGAGCGGTCACCAGCTCCAGCGAGCGCGGCGCGGCCACCGCCACGAAGTCACCGGTGCGCACACCGCGCTCGACGAGCGCGTGCGCCAGCCGGTTCGACCGTGCGTTGAGCTCCGCGTACGACAGGGTGCGGCCTTCGAACACGACCGCGGTGGCGTCCGGCGTCCGTGCCACCTGGTCCTCGAACATGTCCGGCAGGGTGCCCGCCGCGATCTCCCGCGTGGTGGTGTTCCACCCCCGGATCACCCGCTCGCGATCCGCCGCGGACTGCACAGCGACCGCGCCCATCGACACGTCGGGATCGTCCGCGACCGTCTGCAGCAGCCGCACCAGCCCGTCCGCCAGCCGCCGCGCCGTGACCTCGTCGAACAGGTCCCGTGCGTACTCCAGGCGGCCCTCGACGCCGGCAGGGGCACCCCGGTCGTCCATGGTTTCGACGAGCTCGAACATGAGGTCGAACCGGGCGTCGTGGAGCGGCACCGCATGATCGGTGGCCCGCACGCCGTCGAGGTCCAGTGCCGACCGCGCGTCGTTGTGCAGTGACAGGAAGACCTGGAACAGAGGGTGGCGGGCCAGCGACCGGGAGGGGTTGAGGAGTTCCACCAGCCGCTCGAAAGCGAGGTCCTGATGAGCGTAGGCGGCGAGGTCGGTCTCCCGGACCCGGCCCAGCAACTCGCGGAACGACGGGTCGCCGGACGTGTCGGTCCGCAGCACCAGCGTGTTGACGAAGAAGCCGACCAGGTCGTCCAGTGCCGCGTCGGTCCGCCCCGCGATGGGGGAGCCGATCGGGACGTCCGTGCCCGCGCCATAGCGTGTCAACAGCGCCGCCACGCCGGCCTGGAGCGTCATGAAGAGGCTGCTGCCGCTCTCCTGGGAGACAGCGAGCAGCCGCTGGTGCGTGGCGGCGTCGAGCCTGACGGGCACGTCGGCGCCGCTACGGGTCGGCCGGGCCGACCGGGACCGGTCGGTCGGCAGTGGCAGTTCCTCGGGGCAGTCCGCGAGGTTCTCACGCCAATAGGCGATCTGCCGCGCCACCACGCTGTCCGGGTCGTCCTCGTCGCCGAGCACCTCCCGCTGCCACAGGGTGTAGTCGGCGTACTGCACCGGAAGCGGCTGCCACTCGGGAGCCGTCCCCGCGCAGCGGGCGGCGTACGCGGCGGACAGGTCACGGGAGAGCGGGGTCATCGACCAGCCGTCACCCGCGATGTGATGCAGCGTCACCAACAGGACGTGCGCCTCGGGCGCGAGCTGGAAGAGGTGTACGCGGATCGGGATCTGCGTGGCGAGGTCGAAGGGGGCCGACGCCGCCCGGGTGAGTTCCCGCTCCAGGTCCTCCTCGGCGACCGCTGTGGTGTGCAGCTCGAGCCGGACGTAGGATCCGGGCACGATCTCCTGGCGCGGCATGCCGTCCGTCTCCGGGAAGACGGTGCGCAGGCTCTCATGGCGGGAGACCACGTCGGTGAAGGCGGCCTTCAGAGCCTCCACGTTCAGGGTGCCCTCGATCCGCAGCGCCACGGGCAGGTTGTAATTGCCGCCCGCGTCCTCCAGCCGGTTGAGGAACCACAGCCGGTTCTGGGACGGCGACAGGGGGATCTCGGCGGGGCGTTCCACGGCGCGAAGGGGCGTGCGGGCCTCGTCGGCCGAGCCGATCAGCGCGGCGATTCCCGCCACGGTCGGCGCCTGGAAGAGGTTGCGTACCGACAGTTCGACCTTGAGCTCCGCACGGATCCGGCTGACCAGACGCGTGGCGGTCAGGGAGTGGCCGCCGAGGTTGAAGAAGCTGTCCTCGATACCGATCTGCTCCAGGCCGAGAACACCGGCGAACAGCGCGCAGAGGGTTTCCTCGAGTGGGTTACGGGGGCCTCGGCCGCCGACCCGGGTGGTGAAGTCGGGGGCCGGCAGGGCCTTGCGGTCGAGCTTGCCGTTCGCGGTCAGCGGCAGGCTCGGGAGGGTGACGTACGCGGCGGGGACCATGTAGTCCGGCAGAACCTCGGCCACCTGGTCGCGCAGCAGGTCCGTGTCGACGGTCCGGCCGGTGACCGGGACGACGTAGGCCACCAGGCGCTGGTCGCCGGGCGCGTCCTCGCGCACCAGCACAGTGGCGTCCGCGACCGCCTCGCAGCCGGTCAGCGCGGCCTCGATCTCGCCCAGCTCGATACGGAAGCCGCGGATCTTGACCTGGTCATCGGCGCGGCCGTGGTACTCCAGCTCGCCGTCGGCGGTCCAGCGTACGACATCGCCGGTGCGGTACATGCGGGTGCCGGGCGCGCCGAAGGGGGAGGCGATGAAGCGTTCGGCCGACAGCCCCGGCCGGCCCAGATAGCCACGTGCCAGGCCGGCGCCGGTGACGTAGAGCTCGCCGGGGACGCCGGGCGGCACCGGGCGCAGCCCCGCGTCCAGGACGTACACCCCGAGGTCGGGGATGGCTTCGCCGATGACGCTGCCGCCGAGTGCCGCGGCGCTCTGCCGGTCCAGCGCGCGGTAGGTGACGTGCACGGTGGTCTCGGTGATGCCGTACATGTTGACCAGGGTGGGGGCGTCGTCCGGGTGGACCCGGTACCAGTCCTCCAGGCGGCGCAGGTCCAGTGCCTCGCCGCCGAAGATCACCGTGCGGAGAGCCAGCGGACCGGCGCCCGGGTTCTCGCGCTCCTCCTGGATGAGCCGGTAGAACGCCGACGGGGTCTGGTTGAGGACCGTCACCCCGTTCTCCGCGAGCAGCGCGCGGAACTCCTGCGGTGAGCGGCTGGTGGCGTACGGGACCACGACGAGCCGGCCGCCGTGCAGCAGCGGACCCCAGATCTCCCAGACCGAGAAGTCGAAGGCGTACGAGTGGAACATGGTCCACACGTCGTCGGCACCGAAGCCGAACCAGTGGTCGGTCGAGGCGAAGAGGCGGGTGACATTCTGGTGCGGGATCACCACACCCTTGGGGCGGCCCGTGGAGCCCGAGGTGTAGATGACGTACGCCGGGTGCCACGGAGAGAGCGGCATGACCCGCTCCGCGTCGGACACCGGTTCACCCGACAGCCCGGCCAGCTCGCGAGCCACGGCCGGATCGTCCAGCACCAGACGTGATGTGGAGTCGGCGTCCAGCGAGTCGAGGACGGAGGCGGCCGCCGTCGAGGACAGCACGAGCACCGGACGCGCGTCCTGGAGCATGTAGGCGATACGTTCGGCCGGATAGTCGGGGTCGACCGGGAGGTAGCCGGCGCCGGCCTTGAGGACGGCGAGCAGGGCGACGATCATCTGCTCGGTCCGGGGCAGGGCCAGGGCGACCAGCTGCTCCGGCCCCACTCCTTGCGCGATCAGCCGGCGCGCCAGCCGGTTCGCGGCCGCGTCCAGATCCGCGTAGGAGAGGGCGGCCTCTTCGCCGGTGACCGCGACGGCGTGCGGAGTCCGTGCGGCCTGGGCCTCGAACAGCGCCACCAGCGTCGCCTCGGGCGCTGTCCGCCCCTCGGGATTCCATTCGACGAGGACCTGCTCACGCTCCTTCGCCGACAGCAGCTCCAGCCGCCCGACCGGGGTGGTGTCCCCGACGGCGATCTGTTCCAGCAGCCGGAGGACCCGGCTCAGGACCGAGTCGGCGGTGGCGCGGTCGAAGACATCCGTCTGGTAGTCGAGTCGCAGATGCATACGATCGCCCGGGATCGCGGTGAGCACCGCCGAGTAGTGCGTCGCGTCGCGGCCGTCGAATCCGGTGATACGGACCCCTTCGCCCGCCAGCTTCAAGTCACGGGTATCGACGGGGTAGTTCTCCACGACGACGCAGCTGTCGAACAGGTCGCCCACCCCTGCCAGCTGCTGCAATTCGGTCAGGCCGATGTGGTGGTACTGCGTCAGCGCGGCCTGCTCGGCCTGAAGCCGGTCGACGAGGGCACCGAATGTCTCGGCCGGGTCGAGGGTGACACGCACGGGCAGGGTGTTGATGAGGAGCCCGACCATCGACTCGATGCCGGCGATGTGCGGGGGCCGGCCGGAGACCACGGTGCCGAGCACGACATCGGAACGGCCCGTGAGCTGCCCGAGCACGGTGGCCCAGACGGCCTGGAGGAGGGAGTTGAGGGTGCGGCCGGCTGAGCGGGCCTGTCCGGCGAGAGCCTCGGTGAGAGAGGCGGGCAGGTCGACGGACACCCGCTCCGGAAGCCCGTGGCCGCGGCCCCGGTCCACGGGGGCGATGAGGCTCGGTTCCGCCAGCCCGCCGAGCGCCTTCGACCAGGCCGTCCGGGCGGCTTCCGGGTCCTGCTTCGCCAGCCAGGCGAGGTAGTCGCGGTACGGGGTGACCCGGGGGAGCCCACCCGTGTAGCCCTGCGTGTCGTAGAGCTCGAACAGCTCGCGCAGCAGGACGGGCATCGACCAACCGTCGAGGAGGATGTGGTGATTGGAGATGACCAGTCGGTACCGGTCGGGAGCCATGGTCACGAGGGCGAACCGGATCAGCGGCGGCTTGGTGAGGTCGAAGCGCCGGGCGCGGTCCGCCGCCAGCCAGCGCTCCCACTCGGCCTCGCGCTCGCCCTCGGGCAGCAGGCCGAGGTCCGTCTGGACCCAGGGCAGTTCCACCTCACGGGGAATCAGCTGTACCGGCTCTTCGAACTTCTCGTGAAGGAACGCCGCCCGGAGGTTGGCGTGCCGACGCAGCAGGGCCGCCGCGGCCAGCCGCATCGAGTCGGCATGCAGCGGGCCCTCGATTTCGAGCACCAGCTGAACGGCGTAGATATCGGCCGACTCCTCGTCGTACACCGCGTGGAACAACAGGCCCTGCTGCAGCGGCGACAGTGGAAGAATGTCCTCGACCCCACGGCTATTCACGTGAATTACTCCCACTCCATATACGCACCGGCTGTTCGCGCCCAGATGTATGACAGCGCATTTCAGAGGTCACTCAACAGTCGGCCCGAGTAGGGGGCAACGACGACTGCAACAAGCTGCCAGATCGCGGAGATCAGGAGCCACAGCCCCTGGTGAGGACAGCAGTTGGCTGACATGGTGTCGCTGCGCGGGCGTCTTGTTCGGTACGGTCCCAAGGACGCGGTTGTCCGGTGCAAGGGCCGGTCGGTGTCTTTCATGGCAGGACGACGGATCATGTCGGAAATCCCGTTGGCGACGTACTCGGTTTCCGGTATGAACAGTGAAAAGGGATACGTATGCGGGTTCCGGCTGGTGATCTGGTATTCGATGTCGAGGTGTCAGGACCCAAGGACGGCGAACCGGTCCTGCTCCTGCACGGATTCCCGCAGAGCCGCAGAGCCTGGGACAAGATCGTGCCGGCCCTGAACGCCGCGGGCCTGCGGACCATCGCGCCCGACCAGCGGGGCTACTCCGACGGAGCCCGGCCGGTGGGCGCGGACTCGTACGCGCTGCCGCTGCTGGCGGGCGACGCCATGGGCATCCTGGACGCCCTCGGCATCGAGTCCGCCCACGTGGTCGGTCACGACTGGGGATCGGTCGTGGCCTGGTACCTGGGCGCACGTCACTCCGAGCGGGTCCGGACCCTGACCGCCGTGTCCTTCCCCCACCTGGAGGCGTACTGGTACGCGCTGCGCCATGACCCGCGGCAACGGGAACTCTCCCAGTACATCGCGTACTTCGTGTCACCGGACAGCACGGCCGGGATGCTGGCCGACGACGCGGCGCAACTCCGGTCCTTGTTCGGCGACACGGTCGAACCCGACCAGGTGAGGCACTACCTCGACCTGCACACCCGGCCCGGGGTGCTGGACGCGACCCTCAACTGGTACCGGTCGGGCAGTCTTCTCGCCGAGCACGAGGGGCTCGGACCCGTACCCGTGCCGACCACCTACATATCGAGCGACGGTGATCTGGCCGCCGGCCGGGTCGCGGTGGATCGGACGGAGCGGCATGTCACCGGCCCGTACCGGTTCGTACTCCTGGAAGGCGTCACGCACTGGCAGCCGGAACAGGCGCCGCTGCGCATCGCCGAAGAGATCCTGCGCCAGGTGAGCCGGTGACCCGACGGCCGGGCCCCGATCGGCCGGGGGCCGTCCGGACGGCGGTCCGGCGCGGGGAGGACCGCCCGGCAACTCGCCTCCGCCATATGGGGGAGCGGAGTCGTGCCGATGCATGATCCGGACCCGGCGAGGACCGGGGACACTGAGGACATGGCAATCAACACGGTGGATCCGGCAGTGGTGACCAAGACGACCGAGCGGCCCGTCCCGCGCTGGGCGGAGAACGTCGCCCACCTCATCCCGCTCGTGGCACTGCCGGTGTGCGTCTGGCGGCTGCCCATCGGGTTCGGCTGGGGCATGGGCGGTGACCCCCTGCCCCCATCGGTATGGAACGCCCCGTACGTCGTCGGACTCAGCGTTGTCTCCGAGTTATTGGCGCTGCTCAGCTTTGGTCTCGTCCGTCATTGGGGAGAGGTCGTGCCCGCCTGGGTCCCCAAGCTGGGCGGTAAGCGCATTCCGCCCTTCGCGGCGATTGTCCCCGCGACGCTCGGCGGTCTCGTGTTCGTCGGGCTGATGGTCCACTGGGCGTTCGGGGCCTTCCATATCGGCGGCGCGAGCGGATTCCCGTACGCCGGGGGGTGGGGCATCCTGGCCAAGACGGTCAGCGGCCTGCTGACGCTGTGGGGCCCCTTGCTGCTCGCCCTGACGTACGGCTACTACCGGCGGCGCTGCCGGCCGGAGGACTGAACGGTCCGCCGGGCGCTGCCGCCTCGCCTTCAGTGAAGCCCCCGCAACGTCCGTTGCCGGGGCTTCTGTTGTGTACCGCCCCGCCTGCTTCGCCTTTGTCCCGCGCGTCCCAGCACGGACAGCGGCGAAAGCGCAAGACCGGTCCGATGGCAGCAACCTGTCACCGTTGTTGTTCCGGCCCAGGGGCATTGGACATCCTCGAAAAGCCTCAGATTCTCCTCATTCCTTGCCCAAAGGGGTTCAGCCATGGCCGAGAAGGCTGTGTTCGATCCGTCGATACGCACGGCGGCCGGGGACTTCCGATGACCCGCAACGGCACGTCGTTCGCCCGGGCCGCCCGCGCCGCCCGCGCCTACGATGCCGCCCGCGCCGTCCGCGCGGTCGTCACCGGCCGGGGCCGCGAAGCCGGTGCGGCCGCCCACCGCGGCGCCCCGAAGTTCCGGTTCCGGCTCGACGACCCGGCCGCCGAGGCACGGCTGCGCGCCACCCTGGAAGAGGTGGAGAAGCGGCTGCAGGACACCGCGACCGACGCCGCCGACCCCCGGGTCGCCGAGCTCACCGGGCATGTCACCGCGGCTGGCGGAAAGCGGATGAGGCCCCTGCTGGTGTTGCTCGCCGGCGAGTTCGGCGAGCCGTGGCGGGACGGGGTCGCGCAGGCCGCGGTCATCGTGGAGCTGGTGCACGTCGCCTCGCTCTACCACGACGACGTGATGGACGAGGCGAGCACCCGGCACGGCGTGCCCAGTGCCAATGTCCGCTGGGGCAACCGGCAGACCGTCCGCGGCGGCGATTGGCTGCTCGCCCGCGCAGCCCGGCTTGCCGCCGATCTCGGCCCCGAGGCCGTGCGCCTCAACGCCGAGACCGCGAGCAGGCTCGTCGACGGGCAGGTGCGCGAACTGGTCGGCCCCGCGACCGGCCAGGACCCCGTCGAGCACTACTTCCAGGTCGCCGCGGGCAAGACCGCGTCGCTGCTGACCATGGCACTGAGCATCGGCGCCCGGCAGGCGGGCGCCCCGGAGCCGTACGCGGACGCCCTGGGCGCGTACGGCGCCTATCTCGGCGCCGCCTTCCAGATCGCCGACGACCTGCTGGACCTCTCCGGGGCGGCCGACCAGACCGGCAAGGAACAGGGCAAGGACCTGCTGGCCGGGGTGCCGAGCCTGCCCGTGATCCTCGCCCGCGCGGACCGCGGTCCGCAGGGTGCCGAACTCCGCGGGCTGCTCGCGGCGGGCCCGATCCAGGATCCAGTGGCGCACCAGCGCGCCCTGGAACTCTTTCCCCGTTCACCGGCCTTCGCCGAGGCCGAGGCCATCATGCGCGACCGTCTGGCCCGCGCCCGTGCCGCGCTCTCGGTGCTGCCGTCGATACCCGCGCGCAGCGTCCTCGAAGCCCTCTGCGACTTCGTGGCCGACCGGACCGGCTGACCGCCGAACCCGCAGGAGAAAGGAGCCGGCCGTGTCGCAGCAGGCCGCACCCCCGACCGTAACGGACGGGATCGGAGAGCTGTCCCGCATCCGCGAGGAGGCGGTCCGGGGAGCGCCCCGGGCCACCGAGGCCCAACACGCCAAGGGCAAGCTGACCGCGCGTGAACGCATCGACCTCCTGCTCGACGCGGGGTCGTTCACGGAAGTGGAGCAACTGCGGCGGCACCGCGCGACCGGCTTCGGCCTGGAGGCCAAGAGGCCCTATACCGATGGTGTGATCACCGGGTGGGGGACGGTGCACGGGCGTACGGTTTTTGTGTACGCGCATGATTTCCGGATCTTCGGTGGTGCGTTGGGTGAGGCCCATGCGACGAAGATCCACAAGATTATGGACATGGCGATCTCGGCGGGTGCTCCGCTGGTGTCGCTGAACGACGGTGCGGGTGCGCGTATCCAGGAGGGCGTCTCGGCGCTGGCGGGGTACGGCGGGATCTTCCAGCGGAACACCAAGGCGTCGGGTGTCATCCCGCAGATCAGTGTGATGCTCGGCCCGTGTGCGGGTGGTGCGGCCTACAGCCCGGCGCTGACGGACTTCGTGTTCATGGTCCGGGAGACGTCGCAGATGTTCATCACCGGCCCCGATGTGGTGCGGGCCGTGACGGGCGAGGAGATCACCCAGAACGGCCTGGGCGGTGCCGATGTGCACGCCGAGACCTCCGGTGTCGCGCACTTCGCCTACGACGACGAGGAGACCTGCCTCGAAGAGGTCCGCTACCTCCTCTCCCTCCTCCCGCAGAACAACCGCGAGATGCCACCCCGCGCGGCCACCGACGATCCGGCCGACCGCGCCTGCGAGGCGCTGCGCGAGATGGTCCCCGCGGACGGGACCCGGCCGTACGACATGCACGACGTCATCACCGAGATCGTCGACGACGGCGAGCACATCGAGGTGCACGAACGCTGGGCGACCAGCGTCATCTGCACCCTCGCCCGGATCGGCGGCGAGGTGGTGGGCATCGTCGCCAACCAGCCCCAGTCGCTGGCCGGTGTCCTCGACATCCACTCCTCGGAGAAGGCCGCGCGCTTCGTCCAGCTCTGCGACGCCTTCAACATCCCCCTCGTGACCCTCGTCGACGTGCCCGGTTTCCTGCCCGGTGTCGACCAGGAGCACGGTGGCATCATCCGCCACGGCGCCAAGCTGCTCTACGCGTACTGCAACGCCACCGTCCCCCGGATCTCCCTGATCCTGCGCAAGGCCTACGGCGGCGCCTACATCGTCATGGACTCCCGTTCCATCGGCGCGGACCTCTCCTTCGCCTGGCCGGCCAACGAGATCGCCGTGATGGGCGCCGAAGGCGCCGCGAACGTCGTCTTCCGACGGCAGATCGCGGCGGCCGACGACCCCGAGGCGATGCGCGCCCGCATGGTCAAGGAGTACAAGGCCGAGCTGATGCACCCGTACTACGCGGCCGAACGGGGTCTCGTCGACGACGTCATCGACCCCGCCGAGACCCGCTCCCTGCTGATCGGCTCGCTGGCCATGCTGCGCGCGAAGCACGCCTCGCTGCCGGACCGCAAACACGGCAACCCCCCGATGTGAGCCACACCCCCGACATCCGACGCGAGAAGCGAGAAGGAGCACCCCTGTGTCACAGGAGAAGGCACCGACCGCACTGCGAGGCCCCTTGGGGCCCTCTCTGCTGAAGGTCATCGGCGGAAACCCCACCCAGGAGGAGCTCGCGGCGGTCACCACCGTCCTCCTCGCGCTCTCCGCGCGGCAGGAGCATCGGCCGGTCGCGACGGGTACGCCCGTCGCCGCCCGGTGGCAGCGCGCCGGGTCCCGTGGCCGCCCGCCCGGGGCCCGCTTCGCCCGGAGCTGAGACCGGCAGCTTCCTGCCACCTTCGTCCCGGGTGGCGGGAGGCCCCGCCACCCACGAAAAAACAGCACAAGCCCGGCTGCCCGTAGACGCGGCCGCGGCCGAAGTCAGGAGGCAGCGTGCTTCAGGTAGTGTTCCGAATCCTGGGGCCGTTGGACATCAGCGTGGACGGCCGCCCCGTCTCCCTGCAGGGCGCCCGCCAACGCACGATCATGTCGCTGCTGCTGCTCACCCCGGACCACGTGGTGTCCGTCGACACGCTCGCCGACGCCGTCTGGGACGGCCGCCCCCCGGCCACCGCCCGCAATCAGATCGCCATCTGCGTCTCCGCGCTGCGCAAGACCTTCAAGGCGGCCGGCGCCGAGGACGTGCTCGTCACCAGCCACCCCGGATATCTGCTGGCCTCCGGCGAACACCGCATCGACGCCGTCGAGTTCGAGGAACAGGTCGCCCGGGGCCGCGAGGCCGCCCGCAGCGGCCGGCTGGAGGAAGCCAGCGCGTGCTTCGAGGAGGCCCTGGCCATGTGGCGCGGCCCGGCCCTGGAAGGCATCACGGCCGAGCGCGTCGAGAAGGACGCCGCCCGGCTCACCGAAACACGCCTCGACGTGTACGAGGAGTTCGTGGGGCTGCGGCTGGAACTGGGCCGCCACCAGGACCTGATCGGCGAACTCAGCGCGTTCATCCGGGAGAACCCGCTGCGCGAGCAGTCCATCGCCCACCTCATGCTGGCTCACTACCGCTCGGGCCGGCGCGCCGAGGCCCTGGAGACCTACCGCGAGGGACACCGCATCCTCGCCGACGAACTCGGCATCTCCCCCGGCCCGGTCCTGCGGGACCTCCACGAGGCCGTGCTCAACGACCTCCCCGAGCTCAATCCGCACCAGGCCGGCGAACTGCCCGCCGCGTCGACGGCCGTACCGGAGCAGTTCCCGCCCGACGTCGCCTCCTTCACCGGCCGCAAGAAGGAACTCGCCGTCCTCGACCGGCTGCTGGAACACGTGGGCGGTGACGTGCTGCCCGTGGGGTCCATCACCGGCATCGGAGGAGTCGGCAAGACCGCCCTCGCCGTCCACTGGGCCCGCCAGGTCGCGAGCCGCTTCCCCGACGGCCTGTTCTTCGCCGACATGCGCGGCTACGACGAGGAGGCACCCCGCCGGCCCGGCGCGGTCCTGGACCACCTGCTGCGGGCCCTCGGCATCAAGGGCCCCCAGATCCCCGCCGACCAGCACGAGCGCACCGCCCTCTTCCGCGGCGCCCTGCAGGGCCGCCGGGTCCTGATCGTGCTGGACAACGCCCGGTCCTTCCAGCAGATCCGGCCGCTGCTGCCCGGCGACGGCCGCTGCTGCGTCCTCGTCACCAGCCGCGACCCCATGGGCGGCGCCCTCGCCGGCGACTACGTCTACGTACCGCTGGTGCTCGGCGCCCTCCAGCAGGACGAGGCCACCGCACTGCTGTCCAGGGTCGCCGGGGACGACCGGATCGCCGCCGACCCGGTCGGCGCCGCCCGGCTCGGCGAGCTGTGCGACCGGCTGCCGCTCGCCCTGCGCATCGCCGCCGCCCGGCTCGCCGCCAAACCGCACTGGTCGGTCCGGACCCTGGTGGCCCGGCTAGAGGACCAGCACCGCAGGCTCGACGAACTGAGCCTCGACGAGCGCGGAGTACGGGCCGGCCTGCGGCTCAGCTACCGCGATCTGTCACCCGACGCCGCCCGGATGTTCCGGCTGCTCGCCATGGTCGACGCACCGGACTTCGCCGCCTGGGCCGGCGCCGCCCTCCTCGACATCGACCCGCTCGACGCCGAGGACCTCATCGAGCAACTGGTCGACGCCCAACTGCTGGAGCCGCTCAGCGCCACCCTCGGGCCGGTCCGCTACCGCTTCCAGAACCTCCTGCGGCTCTTCGCCCACGAATGCGCCCTCGCCGAGGAGGACCCACAGGAGCGCCGCGCGGCCACCGGCCGGGCCTACGGCGCCTGGCTGGCGCTGGCCGTGGAGGCCCACCACCGGCTCTACGGCGGCGACTACACCCTCGTCCACAGCCAGGCGCCGCCGCACCGGCTCCCGGCCCACCTGGTGGGCCATCTGCTGGAGAACCCCATGGAATGGTTCGAGAGCGAACGCGTCCCGATCACCAGGATCGTCGACCAGGCAGCCCAGGACGGCGAAGCCGCGTACGCCTGGGACCTCACGATGACCAGCGTCACCCTCTTCCAGAACCGCAACTACCTGGAGGACTGGCGGCACTGCGGCGAGCGGGCCCTCGCCGCCGTCCGCCGCGCCGGCGACCGGCTGGGGGAGGCGGCGATGCTGCACTCGCTCGGCACCCTGGAGATCATCCAGTGGAAGTACGACGAGGCCTTCACCCGGCTCGGCCTGGCGCTGCGCCTGTTCGAGGAGCAGCACCAGGTCGAGGGGTGCGCCCTGGTGCTCCGCAACCTGGCGCTGTGCGAACGGCACCGCGGCGATCTGGAACGGGCCAGGGAGCTCGGTCACCAGTCGCTGGCGGGATTCCGCACGGCCGGTGACCTCTACGCGGAGGCCCACATGCTGGGCCTGATGGCGCAGATCGAACTGGAGCGGGGTGACGCCCGGACCTGCGTCGAGCTCTCGCACGAGGCGATCGCCCGGACCCGCGAACTGGGAAGTGTCAGAGGAGAGGCGCAAGGCATGGTCCGGCTCGCCGGAGCCCTCGTCCACCAAGGGGACGGGGCGGGCGCCGAGGAGGTCTGCCGGCGCGCCCTCGAACTCGTGCGGACCAGTGGTGACCGCCGCGGTGAGACCCACGCGCTGCGCGCGCTGGGCGAGGCACTGTGGTGCCGGGAGCAGTGGGAGGACGCCGAGGCCGTCCTGCGTGACGCGCTGGCGACCGCCGGCAAGATCCAGGACCGGTTCCTCGAAGGCAGGGCGGGTCTCGCCCTCGGATGCCTGCTCCTCCTGCGGTCCGACCGGGCCGGGGCCGCAGGCCTCTTCGCCGACGCGGCCCGGCAGTTCACCGAGGTGGGAGCGGTGCCCTGGCAGGAGCGGACGAGCCGCCTGCGCGCGGTGCTCGACGGGGACGAGGAGCCGGACTCCCGGGAGCTGTTCGCGCTCTTCCAGCACTAGGGCCTGGCCGGTAGCCCAGCCCAATCAAGCCCGTCCGGCGATTGAGGACACCGCCGCGCAGCGGAGGTGCAGACCGGCGCGGCCCGCGTCACACCCACGGGTCATCCATCGCGGTCGCACCCGACGCCGCGACCGGCGTCCGGGCGTCGGCCGCGGCCACGGCGTCGATCTTGACCCAGGGGTCGTCGCCCTGGGCCTGCGCCGCCACCCCGAAGACACCGAGCGCCGCCAGGGCCATGGTCCCGCCGACCGCCAGCCGGCTGAGCGGGGCGAGGGCGACGGCGCGGTAGGCGGTGCGCTTGGCACGGTTCATGGTGTCCTCCCGGACATCTCGGGGCCGGTCCGCCGGACCTGGTGTCCGGCGCCTTCGCGGCCCGCTTCCTGCGGTATGCCGAGAACATTAGGGACGCCTGCTTTTCACGCCCTTTCGAAACTGTTTCGCGGCCACGAAATCGACCCGACATCGACCCGATGGAGCCGGGAAACCGGCTTGCCGGACCGATGCCGGACGATGTCCTACCGCGGTGCCGGCCCGGTGTTTTCCGGGCCTCGCGCCACCTGTTCCGTCAAGCGGTCCGCGTAGGCGGCCAGCAAATCCGGCCAAGGGATTCCGGACTGCCGCAGCATGAGTTCCTGATCGGCCGCCGACATGTCCGCGACCCGGTCCATGAAGTCCAGCGGGTCTTCCACCTGGCTGGTTTCCTGCGGATGATGTTTGATGTCTTCCTCCTGCCTTCGGTCCGGGATGTCGTCCGGTGCCGCGCAAACAGGCCGACGAGCGCGGCCATAGGAAAACTTGAACTGCCTTCCACCGCGCCCGTGACCGTGCCGTGAGGCGTTTCCCCGCAGCACGCCGGACACGCTAGGCGAACCTCTTTTCAAGGCTCTTTCGTATCGGTTTCCCAGCCGCGAAACCGAACCGATGCCGGTGCGGAACCCCCTCTCCGTAGCCTTTCGCGGCAGACGGCCCGGTGGATCGGAGCGGGCCCGCGAACGGGGGCGGACCTCATGGACTTCAAGATCCTCGGCCCGGTGTCGGCCGAGCGGGACGGCCACCCGGTCGCACTCGACGGCGGCAAGCAGCGCACCGCGCTCGCGACCCTGCTGCTCGCCCACGGCCAGGTCGTCACCGACGAACGGCTGACCACCCTGCTGTGGGGCTGGGACCCACCGGCCACCAGCACCAACCAGCTCTACACCTACGTATCGAGGCTGCGCACCCGCCTCGGCCCCCGGCACGGCCTGCGGCGCCACGGCGCCGGCTACCGCATGGACATCGGTGACGCGGACTTCGACTGGGACACCTTCCGCTTCCTCGCCGACGCGGGCCGCGCCGATCTCCTCGCGGCCCGCTACGCCGATGCCGAGCACCGGCTCGGCCGGGCCCTCGCGCTGTGGTGGGGCCCGGCCCTCACCGACGTCACCGAGCACCTCGCCCGGGCCGAGGGCCCGCGCATGGAAGAGGCCCGGCTGTCCGCACTGGAGAACCACACCGAGGCCGCACTCGCCCTCGGCCGCCACAACGACCTGGTCTCCGCGCTGACCCGGCAGGTGACCCTGCATCCGGTACGGGAGCGGCTGCGCGGCCAGCTGATGACCGCGCTGTTCCGCTGCGGCCGCCAGGCCGACGCGCTCGCCGTGTACGAGGCCGGACGCCGGGTCCTCGCCGACGACCTCGGTATCGACCCGGGACCGGAGCTGCGCGCCCTCCACGAGGACGTCCTGACCGGGACCCTGCCGCCCCCACCGGCACCGGAACGCGAGCGCGTCACACCGGCCGCACCGCCTGCCGCCCAGGCGGCGACCGCCGGCCGGGCCCCGGACCCGCGGCCCCCGGCCGGTGGCGGCTGGCAGGGGCTCGTCCCCGCGATGCTGCCCGCCGCCCCCGGCGACTTCACCGGCCGGAAGGCCGAGACCGACGAGGTGCTGACCGCCCTGCGCGAGCACCAGGACGCCGTGATCACCGGCGCCCCCGGCACCGGGAAGTCCGCGCTCGCCCTGTGGGCGGCCGAACACTGCCGTGCCGACTTCCCCGACGGCGGGCTCTACGCCGATCTGCGGACCGGCACCGGGGCGCCGCGCGACCCGGCGGAAGTGCTCGGCTGGTTCCTGCGCGCCCTCGGCACCACACCGGACCAACTGCCCGCCACCCTCGACGAGCGCGTCCAGCTCTACCGGACGCTGCTGGCCGGGCGCCGCGCGCTCGTCGTCCTCGACAACGCCCACGACGACAGCCAGGTACGGCCCTTGTTGCCGGGCGGCGGCCGGAGCCGGACCGTCGTCACCGGGGTCCGTTCCCCCCTGGCCTCACTGGAAGGCACCCGGCTGGTGCGGCTCGGCCCCATGCCACCGGAAGAGGCCGCCCGGCTGCTCACCGCGATCGCGGGCCCCGGACGGCCCGACCCGGCGGCGCCCGAGGTGCTCGCGCGCATCGCGGAGCTCTGCGACCGGCTGCCCCTCGCCCTGCGGATCGCCGCGACCCGGATGGCGGCGCGCCCGCACTGGTCGGCGGCCCGGTTCGCGGACCGGCTGGCACCCGCCGGACGGCGGCTCGACGAACTGCGCTTCGGCAGCCTCGACATACGGACCGGGCTGAGCGCCGCACTCGACCGGCTCGACCCCGCCGCGCGGGACGGCTTCGGCATTCTCGCGGCGGCCGACATGCGCGCGCTGACGGCGTCCGACGCGGCGGCGCTGCTCGACACCGACCGCGATGACGCGGAGGAACTCCTGGAACGGCTGGCCGACGCACGGCTCCTGGAGGTGTGCGGGGCGGACGGCGACGCGTGGCTGCGGTACCGCTTCATGCCGCTCGTCCGGCTGTTCGCCCAGGAACAACGCGTACCCGCGCTCGTCTCCTGAACGACTCCTCCTCTTACCGCTCCCCGACGTCTTCTGGTTCCCGGCCTGGTGGGCCGGCCGTCCTGCGGCCGGCCCACCAGGCCGTTCCCGGTCCCCTGCTCCATCGTTCGCTTCTCCGCCCACGAGGCGAAGCAGCGGGCCGACCTCTTCCGCGGCCCGGCGGCCTCGTGGGCGTCGCTCACCAGGTCAGCCGCAGCCGCCCGCGTGCCCTTCGTCCAGGCCGAAGGCGGCCATTCCCGTCCAGGAACTCTCGGGCTCCGACAGCGGCGCCACTTCCTGATTCACCGTTCCCGCCCACTCGATTTCCGCGAGAACCTCCAGAGGGTGCTGGACCTGGGACGGGGAAGTCTGATCATTCAACACGTCTGCTCCTGTCAGTGAGTCGGGTCCCGCTCAGGCCCCGCACCAACAGATTCGGCCGCACGTGTATGGGAATTCCCCGTGCCGTCCCCGGGCGCCGATCCAGAGAAAATACAGACCGGATACAGGCCGCGTACAGAAAAGGCGTGCACGCTGTCCCGTATGGACAGTCACGTCAGGCGCGTCGTTGTCGTGGGCGGAACGGCCTCCGGCTGGGTCGCCGCTGCCCGGCTCGCGTCCGCCTTCCACGGCACGGTTTCCGTCGCCGTACTCGAAACGCCGCAGCGAGCCGCCGCGGTATCGGCGACCGGACAGGCGGCCGCCGTCGCGCCCGAATTGCAGCGGGGTCTCTTCGACCGTATCGGCGTTCCGGAAGAGGAATGGATGCGTGCCTGCTGCGCGTCCTTCAAAACGGCGGCGCGTTATGTGAACTGGCGTACCGAAGGCGCGGCCGGAACCACGGTGCGGATCACCGGCAACGGCGGTGTGGACCACTTCTACCGCCCCTGCGCGGAGATGCCGCGGTGCGCGGATCTTCCCCTGTCGGACTTCTGGCGGTACCGCAGGCACGACGGCGGGACCATCGAGCCGTACGACTACGCGTGCTTCCGCGAGCCACCGCTGCTGGACGCGCGGAAGTCACCGCGCTGGCTGGACGGCCGGACGGCCGTCCCCCACGGCTGGCACGTCGACGTCCGCATGTTCACGCAGTTCCTGCGGAAGACGGCGATGCGGGAGTTCGGCGTGCGGTCCGTCCGCGGTGAACTCCTCCGCGCCGAACGGGACGCACGCGGCATGCTGACCGTCCTGCACACCGTGCAGGGCGCCTCCGTCGCCGGTGACCTCTTCCTCGACTGCACGGGGGCCGAGAGCCTCCTGCTGGCCGGGGTCCTCGGGGAGCCGTTCCTCGACGCCCGGGACCGGCTGCTGTGCGACAGCGCGGTGACCGTCACCGTCCCCCACGACGACGCCGCGCACGGCATCGACCCCTTCACCACGGCCACGGCGATGCCCGACGGCTGGGCCTGGCGCATGCCGCTCCCCGGCCGGTTCGCGGCGGGGCTCGTCCACGCGCGCGACCTGACGGATCCACAGGAAGCCGCCGACCGGCTCTGCGCGCTCTGGGGACTGTCCCCGGGCCACGCCACCGTGCGGCACCTCGTCCACCGCACCGGACGCAGCCGTCGTGCCTGGGTGAAGAACTGTGTCGGGTTGGGGCCGGCCGCGTCGTTCGTGGAACCACTGGCCGACGAGGGACTGGCGGACGTCCTGCACCTGGTGGACCGGCTGGTGCGCGACTTCCCGTCGCGGGAGGACATTCAGGCGCCGGCGGCCCGCTTCAACCGCGCCGCACAGGCCATTTACACCCGGGCCCGGGACTTCGCGCAGTTGCTGTACTTCGCGGCGCCCCGCGCGGACGCCCCGTTCTGGCGTGCCCAGCGCGAACTGCCGCTGTCGGACACGCTGGAGGAATACCTCGTCGGCCACCGCGCGGGCCTGTCCCCGGACACCGGCGAGGCCCCGTACGACGCGCTGCTGGCGGCGCTCGCCCCCCGCCGGGCCGCCCCGCCCGCCGCCCTCGCCCACCGGCCGGCGGCCCGTCGCACGGCCGACGCCGAGTTCTCCCGGATCCGACGGCAGCAGCGGATCCTGCTGGAGACCCTCCCGGAGGCCCACGAGTATCTGCACCGGCTGCACACCCGGCCGGTGCCGACGGCGGCTGTCACGGTCTGAGGCCGACACGACGTGATCGGCCCGTCACGGGGCGTCGCTCCGGGAAATCTCCACATCGCGGGGAGACCGCGGGTAACCCCCGTGCACCGCCCCTTGAAATGCCGGTTATGCCCGCAGCGCTTGATGGGCGTGTGTCCGTCTATGTCCTGCGAGGAAGTCGGACCCCCCGTATCTGTTACTCGATCCTGTGAAGGACTTGTAATTATTCGGCGAAGGAATTTGAAAGCCCAAGGCCGGACGGGGCGTTCCTCGCGCCGATGAAGGTCAACCGGGTTGGCCGCGTCGCCCGTTCCCGTGCTTTTATCTGCGCACCGCAGCGGTTCTCCGAACGGCGGTCGATTTCGACCGGGCCGCCGCGGTAGTGGTCGGACCGTTTTGCCACGGCCCGCCCCACGTCATGGATAAACAGCCGGACAAATGAAGGAAGGGTGCGCACATCATGCGTAACAACATCGAGACCCGTGAGATCGCCGACACCGAGCTGGACGCCGTTTCCGGCGGTGTCGGCATCTCCGGCGGCCTCCTCGGCGCCGTGACCGGCGACGTCAACAACGTGCTCGGCACCGTCACCTCCCTGCAGACGGTCCAGGCCGCCCAGGCCCTGCCCGGCCAGGTCGAGGGCATCGCCGGCGTGCACGTCGGTGTCGCCGGTCTCTGATTGCGATAGCCGGCGCCGCGAACCCCGGAATTCCGTCATTCCGGGGTTCACGCCTGCCCGCCGCCCGGCGGCGGGCTTCGCCGCGTTATTCAGCACCCTTGTCACGAATGCAGTCGAAGGAATAGTCCGTGCAGTTCCGCCAAAAGGCGCTGGCCAAGCTGCAATCGCCCGAAGAGCTCGATCTGCCGGTACGCTTCGCGCGCCCGCAGGGCCGACTCGTCCTGGCCGTGACGGTCCTCGTCATGGCCGCGTCGAGCTTCTGGGCATTCACCGGATCCGTCTCCTCCAAGCAGAGCGCACCTGGCGTCCTCACCCACGCCGAAGGCAGTTACCTGCTGCAGAGCCCTTATGCCGGACAGGTCACCGGAGTCCTCGCCCGAGAGGGCCAATTGCTGCCCCCGGGCGCCCCCCTGCTCAAGGTCGGTACGGACCGCGGGGAGCGCACCGTGCGCGCGGTGGCCGGGGGACGGGTGACGACCCTGGTCGCCAGGACGGGGGCGGTCCTCACCACCGGCGCGGACGTGGCGACCGTGGAACGCGTGAAGGACCCCGACGACCCGCTGGTGGCCATGTTGTACGTGTCCGACGGCAGCGCCGGGACGATTCCCGTGGGAGCCCCCGTCGACCTGACCGTCCAGTCCGCGCCGCAGCGGCAGTTCGGTGTGCTGCGCGGCCGCGTCAAGGCGGTCGGCCGCACCCCCCGGACCCAGGAGCAGATCGGCGGCTTCCTCGGCGACAACCGGCTCGCCGCCGAGTTCTCCCGGCACGGGAAGCCCGTCGCGGTGCTCGTCGAACTGGAACGCTCCTCCACCACCAGGTCCGGCTACCGGTGGTCCTCCACGGACGGACCCCCCTACGCCATCGACTCCGCGACCCCCGTCACCGGCGCCGTCCACCTCTCCGTGCGACGCCCCGTCGACTGGCTGCTCCCATGACGGTGTCCCACGGCTCCCACGGCGGGCGCCGCCGCCTCGAACCGACGCGCGGGAACAACAGGCGCCGCAGGCCCGTGCCCGTCCCCCGGGGCAGAACGCCCAAGGCCGTACGCACCCCCACCGTGCTGCAGATGGAGGCGGTGGAGTGCGGCGCCGCCGCGCTCGCCATGGTGCTCGGCCACTACGGCCGTTTCGTTCCCCTCGAAGAGCTGCGCATCGCCTGCGGCGTCTCCCGCGACGGCTCCCGCGCCGGCAACCTCCTCAAGGCCGCCCGCGGATACGGCCTGAAGGCCAAGGGCATGCAGATGGACCTGGCCGCGCTCGCCGAGGTGAGCCCCCCGGCCGTCCTCTTCTGGGAGTTCAACCACTACGTCGTCTACGACGGCATGGGCCGTCACCTCGGCCGCCGGGGCGTGTACATCAACGACCCCGGCAAGGGCCGCCGGTTCGTCCCCATGGAGGAGTTCGACACCAGCTTCACCGGCGTCGTCCTCACCTTCGAGCCCGACGAGGGCTTCCGCCGCGCCGGCCGCAAGCCCGGCGTGCTGGGCGCCGTGCCCGCCCGGCTGCGCGGCACCTCGGGCACCATGCTGGCCGCCGTGCTCTCCAGCCTCCTGCTGGTGCTCGTCGGCGCGGCGGTGCCCGCGCTGAGCCGTACGTACATCGACATGTTCCTGATCGGCGAGCAGACGTCCCTGCTGGGTGTGCTCTTCGCGTCGATGGCGGTCACCTTGGTGCTCACCGCGACGCTCACCGCCCTTCAGCAGGCCAATCTGCTGCGCGGGCGCATCATCTCCTCCACCCTGGGCAGCGCCCGCTTCCTGCGGCACCTGCTCAGGCTCCCGGTCACTTTCTTCTCCCAACGCAACCCGGCCGACCTGGTCCAACGCCTGCAGTCCAACGACGCGGTCGCCGAGACCCTCGCCCGCGACCTGGCCGCCGCGGGCGTGGACGCCGTCGTCGTGGTGCTCTACGCGCTGCTGCTGTGGACGTACGACCCCCAGCTCACCGTCGTCGGCATCGGCATCGCGCTGCTCAATGTGGCGGCCATGCGGATCGTGATCCGGCTGAGGGCCACCGGCACCCAGAAGCTGCGCGCCGAGAGCGCCCGGCTCACCAACACCTCCTACAGCGGTCTGACGCTCATCGAGACCATGAAGGCCACCGGCGGCGAGAACGGCTTCTTCCGCCGCTGGGCCGGACAGCACGCGATCACCCTCGACGTACAGCAGCGGCTCGGCGTGCCCAGCGCGTGGCTGGCCGTCGTCGCGCCCACCCTGGCCGCGCTCAACAGTGCCCTGATCCTGATGATCGGCGGCCTGCGGGCGGTGGAGGGGCATCTGTCGGTCGGTCTGCTCGTCGCCTTCCAGGCGCTCGTGACCAGCTTCACCGCGCCGATCACCCGCCTCAACGGCGTGGCCGGCCGGATCCAGGACTTCGCGGCCGACGTCGCCCGGCTCAAGGACGTCGAGAACTTCCCCGTCGACCCGCTCTACTCGCGGCGCGAGCCCGCCGCAGGCACCCGGCGTCTGAAGGGCCATGTGGAGCTGGACGGCATCACCTTCGGCTACAGCCCCCTGGACGCCCCGCTGCTGAAGGACTTCTCCCTCTCGGTCGGCCCCGGGCAGCAGGTCGCCCTCGTCGGCGGCTCCGGCAGCGGCAAGTCCACCGTCTCCCGGCTGATATCCGGCCTCTACACCCCCTGGGAAGGTGCCATCCGCATCGACGGGATGCGCCTGGAGGACATCCCGCGCGGCGCGCTGGCCGCCTCCGTCTCCTTCGTCGACCAGGACGTCTTCCTCTTCGAGGGCACCGTCCGCGACAACATCGCGCTGTGGGACCCCTCCATCACCGACGAGGCCGTCACCGCCGCCCTCGAGGACGCCGCCGTCCACGACGTGGTGGCCCGGCGCCCCGGCGGCATCCACAGCCGTGTCGAGCAGGACGGCCGCAACTTCTCCGGCGGCCAGCGCCAACGCCTGGAGATCGCCCGCGCGCTGGTGCGCCGCCCCAGCGTCATGGTCCTCGACGAAGTGACCAGCGCCCTGGACGCGGTGACCGAGCGGATCGTCATCGACAATCTGCGCCGCCGCGGCTGCGCCTGCGTCGTCATCGCCCACCGGCTGAGCACGGTGCGCGACAGCGACGAGATCGTCGTCCTCGACCGCGGCACGGTCGTGGAACGCGGACGCCACGAGCAACTGACCGCCGCGCAGGGCGCCTACGCCGAACTGGTCAAGGAGCACTGAGACGATGACGACCCCCTACCAGGCGCCGTACCAGGCCCCCTACCAGGCGCCGCACCAGGCGACGGCCGCGTATCCCGCCGGCACCCCCGACCCCGTCGTGGCGGCCCTCGGCGGACTCGGCTCGGCGGTGGACTGCGCCGGCGTCAGCAGCCTGTCCCTGGAGGGCCCGCTCGTGCTGTGGCTCGTCGTGGACGGCGCGCTGGACCTGTTCGCGGTCGACGCCGCGCAGGCCGGGCACTGGCACTTCCTGGGCCGGCTTCAGGCGGGCACGCTGCTGCTGGGCCCGGCCGAGGGCCCCGTGCACACCCTCGTCGGCCGACCCCTGCGAGGCTGCCTGCTGCGCCGCGTCGAGCTGCGCGAGCTGTACCGGCCGGAGTACGGCGAGCAGTGGGGCTACGCCGCCGCCGACGCCGCCCCGAGCCCCCTGGAGGACGCCTTCGCGCGCGGCATCGGCCGCGGCCTGCGCGTGCTCTACCAGGCACCGCTGGACGGCCGCGCCACCACCGGCCACGGCGGGGCCGACGACGACATCCTGTGGATGCGGATCCCGCCCGGCAGCGTGCAGTACGGTGCCGCGTACGCGACGGAGGCCATCGGCACGCTCCTGGTCGACCCGGCGATGTGGCAGGGCATGGTCGACCAGCAGTACCGGCTGCTGTACGCCCTGGACGACTGGATCGAGCAGCTCGAACGCGCCCACGAGGACCGCACGGCCGCCGGTATCGAAGCGGGCGAGGCCGCCCGCACCCAGGCGGACCAGGCGCTGCTGGCCTCGATCGACCGCACCGGGAAGACCTCCCGCCGCGGCGCGAGCCATGACGCGACCTTCGCCGTGTGCCGCCTGGTCGCCGACGCCGCGGGCGTCACCCTGGCCGAACCGGCCGGGACGTCCGCCACGAACCAGCGCCTGGACCCCGTCGAACGCATCGCCCTCGCCTCGCGGATCCGCACCCGCGTCGTCAAGCTCGACGGCCGCTGGTGGCGGGAGAACAGCGGCCCCCTGGTGGGGCACCGGGCCGACACCGGGGCCCCGGTCGCGCTCCTGTGGCGCCGGGGCGCGTACGAGGCCGTGGACCCCGCCCTCGGCAAGCCGAGACGGATCGGCAAGAACGACGCGGCGGACTTCGCACCGCGCGCCGTCATGCTCTACCGCCCCTTGCCCGACGGGAAACCGAGCCTGCTGAGACTGCTGCGCTTCAGCGTGCGCGGCACCCGCGGCGAGCTGCGCGGCCTCGTCCTGGGCGGGCTGGTCGCCGTCGGCCTGGGCGCGCTCGTCCCCATCGCCACCGGCACCGTGCTCGGCACGTACGTGCCCAACGCCGAGAACGACCTCATCGTGGCGACCACCCTGGCGCTCATCGCGACCAGCGTCGTCTCCGCCGCGTTCATGCTGCTGCAGAACATCTCCATCCTGCGCATGGAGGGCCGCATCGAGGCCGCCTTGCAGCCGGCCGTCTGGGACCGACTGCTGCGGCTGCCGACGACGTTCTTCGCCGGCCGCTCCACCGGCGAACTGGCCGGCGCGGCCATGGGCATCAGCGCCATCCGCCGCGTGCTGTCCGGCATCGGCTCCGTGTCCGTACAGGCGGGCACCGTCGGCACGATGAACCTCGTGCTGCTGCTCGTCTACAGCGTGCCGCTGGCGTTGGCGGCCCTCGCCATGCTGCTCGTCATCGCCGCGGTCTTCCTCGGCCTCGGCCTGTGGCAGCTGCGCTACCAACGACAGCTGATCAAGCTCGGCAACAAGCTCAACAACCAGGCCTTCCAGACCCTGCGGGGACTGCCCAAGCTGCGCGTCGCCGCGGCCGAGAGCTTCGCCTACGCCGCCTGGGCCCGGGAGTTCGCCCGCACCCGCGAACTGCAGCAGCGCATCGGCCGGATCAAGAACGTCATCACGGTGCTCAACGCGGTCTGTCTGCCGCTGTGCACACTCGTGATGTTCATGCTGCTGGCCGGCCCGGCCCGGGGCACCATGTCCGCCGGCGAGTTCCTCACCTTCAGCACCGCCGTGACGATGATGCTGTCCTCCGTCACCCAGCTGACCGGCGCGCTCCTCTCGGCCGCCGCCGTACAGCCGATGTTCGAGCAGATCACACCACTTCTGGCGGCAACCCCGGAAGTACGCGCCTCCAGCACCCCACCGGGCGAGCTGACCGGCGCCGTCGAGACCAGGAACGTCTCCTACCGGTACACCGACGACGGCCCGCTGGTCCTCGACGACGTGTCGTTCCAGGTCAGGCCGGGAGAGTTCGTCGCGATCGTCGGCGCCAGCGGCTGCGGCAAGTCGACACTGCTGCGCCTGCTCATCGGCTTCGACAAGCCCCTCTCCGGCAGCGTGCTCTACGACGGCCAGGACCTGGCGGCGCTCGACCAGTCGGCCGTCCGCCGCCAGTGCGGCGTCGTCCTGCAGAACGCCCAGCCCTTCTCCGGCTCGATCCTCGACTGCATCTGCGGCGCCGAGACCTACCCGCTGGAGGAGGCCTGGGAGGCGGCCGCGCTGGCGGGCCTGGCCGAGGACATCAAGGCCATGCCCATGGGCATGCACACCATGCTGTCCGACGGCGGCGGCACGGTCTCGGGCGGCCAGCGCCAACGCCTGATGATCGCCCAGGCCCTCATCCGCAAGCCGCGCGTCCTCTTCTTCGACGAGGCCACCAGCGCGCTGGACAACGAAGCCCAGCGCGTGGTCATCGAATCCACCCGCGCCCTGCGCGCCACCCGCGTGGTGATCGCCCACCGACTGTCCACGGTCATGGGCGCGGACCGGGTCATAGCGATGTCGGAAGGCCGGGTCGTCCAGCAGGGACCGCCGGCGGAACTGCTCGCCGACGAGGGCGGGCTCTTCCACGAGCTGGTGCGACGGCAGCTGAGCTGACCTGGCCCGGCAGGCGGACCCGGTGGCGCGGGGGCTGGGTACGATGCGCCCGCACCGCTGTACGAACCGAAGGCCACCGCCATGCCTGCCCCGCGCCACCCCGCCCCGGCACCGTCCGACCCTCCCGGCCCCCCGGACGGTGCGTCCCCGCGCCGCTGGTGGCGGACGAACCGGGCCCGGGTCGGCTGTGTCGCCGCCGTGCCGCTGCTCGGTCTGGTGCAGCCCCGGCTGGGCGGGTTCGTGCTGATCGTCGCGCTGGTCCTGCTGTGGTGGGGCAATCCGTGGCCGAAGGCGGGGAGGATCGCGGCGTCGGTCGCCGCCATGGGCCTGCTGGGCGCGGTCCTGCCCGACCCGCCGAAGGAGGCCGCGCGGGACACCGTGGCGGAAGCGAAGGCAGCCGACACGAAACGGTCCCGTAGCGTGATGCCCAGCCCGTCCGCGACGACGCCACCGGCCGCGGACTACCGAGGTCAGAGCCTGGACGTGGCGTACGGAAGGGCCAGGAAGGCCGGGTTCCTCGTCCTGTCCCACGACGCCTCGGAGAAGGACAAGTTCGTCCGGGGCCGCTCGCTGTGGACGGTCTGCTTCCAGGAGCCGGGACGGACCGGCACCCGGCCGGCGCTCGACTTCGGCGTCGTGCCCAGGGGCGCCCCCTGTCCGAAGGAGGACGGCCTGCCCATCCCGTGGCCCACGATGCCCGATCTGGTGTGGAAGACCTGGCGGACGGCCCGCGCGGAGGTCGTCGCCCTCGGCGTGCCCACCGACCGCGTCGAGGCGCGGAAGGCGTACCGCAACGACACGCTGCCCGAAGAGGGCGAGTACGACGACTGGCGGGTGTGCGCGCACGACCCGGCCGAAGGCGAGAAGGTCACGGGCGACACCAGGGCGACGCTCTACCTGTCGTCCCGCGACAACGGCTGCCCGGAACCGGACCGGGGGACCGGCACCACCGCGGACCTCCCGGACCGCGACGGCGACCGTGATCCGGACTACCGCGACCCCTTCCCCGACGACCGCGACCGTGACACCAGGTTCCCCAACGGGATTCCCCGCCTGGGCGATTCCGGTGGCGCCGGCGGCTCGTCGGGGAGTACGGGCGGCTCCCACGGCGGCGGCTGGAGCGTCTGCCGCCACACCCGCTGGTGCTGACACGCTGACGCGGAGCCGATCGCACCGCCCGAAGCGTCACAGCCGGATCAGCGCGAGCCCGATGCTGAACCCGCTGGCCAGTCCGACGAGGGCGACCGTGTCCCCGGGCATGACGCGCTCGCACTGCTGCGCCAGGGCGAGTTGCAGCGGCAGGGACGCGGACGCCGCGTTGCCGTACTTGTCCACCGTGGCCTGGAACCGGCTCGTCGGCAGACCGAGCGCGGCGCAGGCCTCGTGGAACTGCGGCATGGAGATCTGGTGGACGGCGACGAAGGCGCTGGCCCGCATCAGCGCCACCTCCTCCTGCGCGTACTCCAGGATGAGCCGGGCCATGTCGCGACCGGTCCGGAACAGTTCGTCGCCGTTGAGCCGGAGACACACATGGTCGTCGTGCGTGGAGCGCGGGTGCATCGAACCGCCCGCCGCGACGGTGCACGCTTCCCAGGCGGAGGAGTCGGACGCGAAGACCGTGCGGAGCACCCCGGGATCGTCCGGCCCCGCCGGGCCGGCGGTCAGAAGGAGGGCGGCCCCGGCATCGGAGACGGTGTAGCCGGGCAGATGGCGCATGAATGTGTCGTGATCGGGCACGTGCCAGCGGGCCGTGAGCGTCGCGGTCTCCCCGCAGGCGATCAGGACCGTGCGGTACCGGCCGGTCTCGATGAAGGCCGCGGCGGTCTCCAGGGCGTTGAGCACGCTGTTGCAGGCGTTCTTCACGTCGAACACCGGGCACCAGGCGCCGAGTTTGGCCGCCACGATGTGGGCGGTGGCGGGTTCGACCAGGTCCTGACCGCTGGAGGCGAACAGCAGCAGATCGATCTCGCCGATCCCCGTCCCCGCCATGTCCAGGGCTTTGGCCGCGGCTGCCACCGCGAGGTCGGATGCCTGCTCGTCGTCGTACTTGACGTGCACGCCGCGCACGCCGGTGATGTCCTCCAGCAGGCCGGGCGGCGGCACGAACGGACTGTGCGCCGCGGCGATGGCGGCCCGGGTCTGCTCCATGGTCCGGTACTGAGGCGGCAGGTGCACGGCAGTCGCTACCAGTCGGGCACGACAGGGCGTGTTCACCGGATCAGCGTAGCGAGCATGCGTCGACATCAGATGATCCTTCACGAGATTTCTGCGTTCGGCCCACCGTGATGCCACGGACCCGGCGCTCATGCGATCGGCTGTGCGAGAAGCCCGAGAGGCGAGGGGTGCACGGGATACCCGAAGTGGCGTCTGCGAAGCTGTCACGGAATGTGAACTTCCGGAAAAATGAAGCGAGTTAACTCGAAAGGGTCAATAATCACTTAGCCGGATTTCGGGCCGGGTACGCATAGGGATCCAGACTGCGGGTGAACTCCGGACGGGGGCCGAGGATGGAGCCGAACGACCGCGCGATGGCCGTCGTGGGCGCTGGTTGCCGACTGCCCGGAGGGATCTCGGACCTGGCCGGGTTGTGGTCGGCCCTGCGCGAGGGCCGGGACGCGGTCGGCGAGATCCCGGCGGACCGGTTCGACAAGGCCCGTTTCGTCGACACCGGCGCCCTGCGCCCCTGCCGGAGCTACACGGCGGCCGGGGGCTTCCTCGACGACGTGGCCTCCTTCGACGCCGCATATTTCGGTATCGCCCCGAAAGAGGCCGAGGCCATGGACCCGCAGCAGCGGCTGCTGCTGGAACTGGCCGCCGAGGCGCTGGACGACGCCGGGATCCCCGCCGAGTCGCTGGCCGGGTCGGACACCTGTGTCTTCGTCGGGATCTCCGACCCGTTCTACGGCCTCGTCCAGGGGACCGTCGAGCAGTACACCAACCCCTACATGATGAGCGGATCCACCCTGTCGATCGCGGCGAACCGCCTGTCGTACTGCTTCGATCTGCGCGGCCCCAGCATGGTGATCGACACCGCCTGCTCCTCCGCCCTGGTGGCGCTCGACCGCGCCTGCCGGACCGTGCTGGACGGCACGAGCCGCACCGCCCTCGTCGGCGGTGTCAACATCCTGGGAAACCCCTTCTCCTTCTCCGGGTTCTCGCACGCGGGCATGCTCTCCTCGCGCGGGCGGTGCGCCGCCTTCTCCGCCGACGCCGACGGCTTCGTACGGGCCGAGGGCGGAGGCGTGGTCGTCCTCAAGCGGCTGGCCGACGCGCTGGCCGACGGCGACCGGATCCACGCCGTCATCGCCGGCACCGCGACCAACTGCGACGGCCGCACCCACGGCCTGGCCCTGCCCAGCCCCCAGGCCCAGGAAGCACTGCTGCGCACGGTCTACGCGCGGGCCGGGGTGGACCCCGACGAGCTGGTCTACTTCGAGGCACACGGCACCGGAACGCTCGCCGGTGACCCGGCCGAAGCGCAGGCGATCGGCCGGGCCCTGGGACAGCGCCGGACCGTGGGGCCGCTGCCCGTCGGCTCCGTCAAGTCCAACCTGGGCCATCTGGAACCGGCCTCCGGGATGGCGAGCCTGCTGAAGGCCCTGCTGGTCCTGCGGCACGGCGTGGCCCCGGCCACGCTGCACGCCCAACCGCTCAATCCCGGCATCGACTTCGCCGGTCTGGGCCTCGCCCCCACCGTCGAGCCCGTCGAACTCCCGCGCCCGGCCCGGGCGGTGGTCGGAGCGAACTCCTTCGGGTTCGGCGGAGCCAACGCCCATGTCATCCTCACCACGCCACCGGCTCCACCGCCCCGGGCGGACCACGACGGCGGCACGCTCCCCGTGCTGATCTCCGCCCGCTCGGACCGGGCCCTGCGCGAACTGGCCGCGCGCGTCTCGGCACGGCTCCGCGAGTCGGCGCCCGAGGAGTTCTACGACCTGGCCCACACCACCACCCGGCGCCGCAGCGCCCACCCGCATCGCGCGGCCGTCCTGGCCGACGGGCCGGCCGAAGCCGCCGACCGGCTGGAGGGGATCGCCGCCGGCACCCCCACCCACGGGGCCACGGCCCGCAAGGCCGAGCGGGACACGGTGGCGTACGTCTTCTCGGGTAACGCCTCCCAGTGGCCCGGCATGGCCGCCGACCTCCTGGACGCCGAGCCGGTCTTCCGCACCGCCGTCGAGGAGGCCGACGCCGCGCTGACCCCGCACCTGGGATGGTCGGTGGCGAAGGAGCTGGCCCAGCCCCACCCACCCCGCTGGCAGCGGACCGAAACCGTCCAACCCGCCCTGTTCGCCGTGCAAGTGGGCCTCGTGGCGCTGCTGGCGGCGGGCGGACTGCGCCCGGCGGTTGCCCTCGGGCACAGCGTCGGCGAAGTAGCGGCTGCCCATGCCGTGGGGGCGCTGACCCTCGAACAGGCCGCCAGGGTGATCGCCGAACGCAGCCGCGCCCAGGGCACCACCGCGGGCACCGGCCGGATGGCCGCCGTCGGACTGCCCGAGCAAGCGGCCCGCGAGGAACTCGCCCCGTACTCCGGCGCCCTGGAGATCGCCGGCATCAACGACGAGCGAAGCGTCACCGTGGCCGGTGAACCGCAGGCCCTGGCCGCCCTCGGCGCACAACTGGAGGCCCGGGGCGTCTTCTTCCGCGACCTCGGCCTCGACTACGCCTTCCACAGCCGTGCCATGGAGCCCCTCGCGGATCCGCTGCGCACCGCCCTGGCCGGGCTGGCGCCCAACACCGCCCGTGTCCCCTTCGTCTCCACCGTCACCGGCGGGGTGTTCCCCGGCGAGGGGCTGACGGCCGACTACTGGTGGCGCAACGTCCGCGAGCCGGTCCGCTTCCACGACGCCGTCGACCACGTCCTCGCCGACCACGCCGGCATCCTCGTCGAGATCGGGCCCCACCCGGTGCTGCGTCCGTATCTGAAGCGCACCGACGCCGCCTACGTCCCCACCCTCCACCGCGACGGCGACGGACCCCGCGAGACGGCCGCCGCCGTCGCCGCGCTGCTCGCGGCCGGCGCCGCCGTCGACTGGCGGACCCACTTCCCGCACACCGGCCGGGTGACCGACCTCCCGGCCTACCCCTGGCAGCGCGAGCGGCACTGGCTCGGCACCGCGCACGACCTCGTCGTCCGCACCAGCGGCACCGGCCGGCTCGACCACCCGCTGCTGGGCGAACGCCTCCCGGCCCCGCACGCGTTGTGGGAGGGCGCCATCGAGCCCCAGCTGGTGCCCTGGCTGGGTGATCACAAGATCGCAGGGGCGGTGCTGATGCCCGCCGCCGCGTACGTCGAGATGGCGCTGTCCGCCGGACGACGGGCGCTGAACCGGCCCGTGGAAGTGCGGCACCTGGGCATCGCCAGCCCCCTTCCCCTCGCCTGGCCCGACCCGGGCACCGCCCGGCTGCAGACCTCCGTCACACCGGAGGACGGCGCGCTGACCATCAGCAACAGCGAAGGACGCGGGACCGAATGCCATACGGTCGTGCGCGCCGAGGTCCGCACCCTGCTCGGCGCGGCCCCCTCACCCCTCGACCCCGAAGCCGTGCGCGCACGTTGCCCCCGTACGGTCAGCGGCCCGGACTTCTACCGGACATGCCACCGCTTCGACCTCGACGTCGGGCCCTCCTTCCAACTGCTGCGCGAGCTGCGCGTCGGCGAGGACGAGCTGCTGGCCGCGTACCGGCACGATGACGCGAGCGACGCGTACACGGTCCATCCGGTCCTGCTGGACGGCCCCTTCCAGGCCACCGTCGCCCTCGTGGAACAGCACATGCACGACGGTCATGCCTACCTGCCCGTCATGTTCGACTCGGTGCGGGTCTGGCGCACCCCCGCCCCCACCGGCCTCATGCACCTGCGCCGGCGCAGTCACACCGAGACGGAGTTCTGCTGGGACGTCGCCTACGCCGACGAGGACGGCACCGTCACCGCGGAGATCGACGGCTTCCGCAGCCGGCGCGCGCACAACACCCGCCGCACCCCCCTGACCGTCCAGCACACGGTCCTGCGCGCCGCACCGCACCCGGCGCTCCCAGCCGCCCCCTCACCGCTGCCCCCGCCCACCGACCTGGCGGCCGCCGCACAGGAGAGGATCACGCGGGCACATGAGGCCCTGCGGGAGATCGGCCACGACCGCTTCACGGCCGCCGTCGACGAGACGGCCGCCCACTGCTGGGCCTTCGCCGTGGCCGGTCTGCTCCCGGACCGGGCCGCCGCGTTCAGCCTCTCCGACCTCATGGCCGGAGGGCTCCAGGCCCGCCACCGGCGGCTGGTGCGGCTGATGCTGCCGCTCATGGCCCGCCACGGGCTGGCCCGGCCCGACGACGACGGCCGCTGGCGGCTGACCGGCGCCGAGCCCCGCCACGAGGCGCTGCTGCGGGCCCTGGTGGAGGACCACCCGGCCTTCATCACCGAGATCACCCACCTCAACGCGCACCTGCGGCACCTGCCGGGTGTCCTGCGCGACGCGGCGGAAGCGCGAGAAGCCCTGCCGGACGGCGACACCGCGTACGAGCAGCTGTACGAGTCCGCGCCCGACCGTCGCTTCACCCACCGGGTCATGGGAACCCTGCTCCGCGAGATCGTCCGCCACTGGCCCGAGGACCGCCCCCTGCGCGTGCTGGAACTCGGCGCCAAAACCCATGCCCTCACCGCCGCCCTGCTGCCACTGCTGCCGGCCGACCGCACCCGCTACACCTGCACCGACGGCTCGGGTGCCGGATTCGCCGGTGCCGGACACCGCTTCGCCGCCCACGACTTCGTCGAGTACCGGACCCTCGACCTGGACACCGATCCGCAGGCCCAGGGCTTGTGCGACGGCGGATTCGACCTGGTCGTCGCCGACGACGCCCTGCACACCGCCGCCGACCTGGCCGACGCCCTGCGCCGCGTCCGCACCCTGCTCGCCCCCGGCGGGCACCTGCTCGCCGCCGAATCGCATCACCCCCAGCGGCTGGGCCTCCTGCTCGGCGGCACCGAGGCCTTCTGGCAGCGCCACGACCACACGCTGCGCCCGGAAACGGTGCTGATGCGACGGGACCGGTGGCCGGCGCTCCTGGGAGAGTGCGGTTTCACCGGCACCGTACAGACGGGCACCGACGACCGTTCCGTCCTCCTCGCCGCCGCCGAACGTCTCGCGGCCGGCGAGCCCGCCCCGCCTGCCCCGGCCCCGCCCACCCAGGCCCCGGGGCCCGCCTGGGTCGTCGTCACCGAGACTCCCGGCGAGGCACCGACCGCGCAAGCGCTGTCCGGCCTGCTGTGCGGCACCGACACCGACAGCGTCATCGTCTCCGCCGCCACCTGCGAGCCGTCGGCCCTGCCCGCCGACACCGCCGGTGTCGTCCTTCTCCTGGGCGGCGGCGAGCACTGGCCCCCGGGCAGCCCCGCCGGACCGGCAGACGACGTCGTCTCCCTGACGACGCGCCGGGCCGCCGTCCTGAAGGCCCTGGCCGCCGCCTGCGCCGACCGGCCGGAGAACACCCGGCCCGCACTGTGGCTGGTCACCCGCCCCAGCGGCCTCTTCCCCGCCCCGGAGCGCCCCGCCCACCCCGCCGACGCCGCCGTCTGGGGCGCCGCCCGCACCCTGGCCAACGAACGGCCCGACCTCCCTGTGCGACGGATCTCCCTGGAGCCGAGCGGGGACCCGGCCGCCGACGCCCTCCGGCTGGCCCACGAACTCCTGGCGCCCACCGACGAGGACGAAATCGTGCTCACCCGGGGCGGCCGGTTCGTACCCCGCGAGACGCAGCGCCCGGCCGATCAGCCCGCCACCGACACCGCCCGCTCGTTGTTCACCCTCGATGTGCGCAACCCCGGGCTCTCCCGCCGGCTCGTATGGCGGCAGACGGAGCCGCTCCGCCCGGGCCCGGGCGAGGTCCTGGTGGAGATGCGGGCCGCCGCGCTGAACTACCGCGATCCGATGCGCGCCAACGGGCTGCTGCCGCCCGAGGCCGTCGAGGGCACCCCGCTCAGCCGACTGCTGGGCACCGACGGGGCGGGTGTCATCGCCGCCGTCGGCCCCGGTGTCATGGGATTCACGGTCGGCGACCGGGTCTGCGGCCTGATGGCCGGGACCCTCGCCTCCCATGCCCTCATGCCCGCTTTCGCCGTCTGCCCGATGCTCGACGACATGACCTACGCCGAGGCGGCGACCTTCCCGGTGGTCTTCTCCACCGTCCACCACACCCTCGTCGACGAAGCCCGGCCGCTCCCCGGTGAGACGGTGCTGGTGCACGGCGGCGCCGGAGCCGTCGGCCTGGCCGTGATCCAGTGCGCGCGTGCCCTGGGCCTGCGCGTGATCGCCACCGCTGGCACCGAGACCAAACGCGAGCTGCTGCGCACCCTCGGCGTCGCCCACGCCCTGGACTCCCGCACCCTCGACTTCGCCCCCCGGATCCTCGAGCTCACGCAGGGAGAGGGCGTCGACATCGTCGTCAACTCCCTCAGTGGGGAAGCCATCGCCCGCAGTCTGGACCTCCTCCGCCCCAACGGCCGTTTCATCGAGCTCGGCAAGCGCGACATCTTCTTCAACAACCCCCTGCTGCTGCGCCCCTTCCATCGCAGCATCACCTTCCTCGGGTTCAATCTCGACAGCATGGTCTACGACCCGGTGCGCGGCCCTCGTCTGATGCACGCGACGACGACACGGGTGGCCTCCGGTCAATACCGTCCGCTCCCGCACGCGGTCCACCCCGCCGCCCGGGTGGACGAGGCGTTCCGGCTGCTGCAGCACTCCCGTCACACGGGAAAGGTCGTCGTCTCCTTCGACCCGCTGGACGAGCCCGTGCCCGTCGAGCCCCTGCCCGCCGTCCTGTCGCTGGACCCCGAGGGCACGTACCTGGTCACCGGCGGCCTCGGTGGATTCGGCGCGGCCACCGCCGACTGGCTCGCCGACCGGGGCGCCCGTCACCTGGCCCTGGTCAGCCGGCGCGGAAGTGAAGCCCCCGAGGCGGCCGCCGTTCTGGAACGGCTCGCGGGGCGCGGGGTGCGAGCCACTCCGTACGCCGCCGACGTCACCGACGAGGCGGCGATGCGGGAGGTGATCGCCGCTGTGGACGCCACCGCGCACCCGCTGCGCGGCGTGGTCCATTGCGCCATGCACCTGGACGACGCCCCGCTCGCCGACCTCACCGACGAACGCTTCGCCGCCGTCCTGGCCCCCAAGGCCGCCGGCGCGGACGTCCTCGACCGGCTCACCGCCGGGCACGATCTCGACCTCTTCCTGCTGTACTCCTCGGTCACCGCGGCCACCGGCAACCTCGCCCAGGCCCCGTACGTCGCCGGGAACACCTACCTGGAGGCCCTGGTACGCGCCCGTCGGCACGCGGGGCGGACCGCCGCCGCGATCGCCTGGGGCCCGATCGCCGACACCGGATACGTCGCCCGCAACAACCTGACGGCCACCATGACCGGCATCGGCTTCGAACCCCTCACCCCCGCCGAGGCGTTCACCGCGGCCGAGCCCCTCATCGCGGCGGACACCGGCGTCACCGGCATCGGCCGCTACCGCTGGGGCCGCGTCAGCCGTCTCCTGCCTCTCCTCGCGAGCCCCCGCTACGCGGGCCTCGTCCCCAGGGACGCCGGGGGCCTGGACGACACCCGTGAGGAACTGCTGCGCTCCCTCACGGCGATGACCCCCGAGGACGCGGTGCGCGCCATCACCGACATCCTGGCCCGGCATCTCGCCACCGTCCTGCACACCGAACCCTCCGAGCTGGACCCGGACCGCCACCTGGAGGAGTTCGGCCTGGACTCCCTCATGGGAGCCGAATTCATCCTCCACGCCCGCGAATACTTCGACATCCACATCCCGCCCAGCGAACTCATGGGCAGCGGACGCACCTTGACCCACTTCGCCCGGCTGATCCACGACCGCCTGGGCATCCATCCGGACCACCGGCCGCAGCCGTCCAACGCGTCACCGGCGCCGTGACGGGGCCACGGCGGCAGCCGTGCGCTGCCGCGCCGGCCGACGCCGCGCCGCGGCGGACGGCGGGCCCGGCGCGCTCAGCCGCGGGCCGACGTGGTGAGCCGCCGGGCGGCCCAGGAGGCCAACTGCCCCCGGTCGATCTTCGCGCCGTGGCGGTGGTCCATCGGCAGCGAGCGATGGAACAGCACGGGCACCGCACCGGTCACCGGTCGCTCCAGACCTTCCAGGGCCTCCTGGATTCCACGGTGCACCCTCGCGCGGGCCGAGCGCGGGGTCCCCGGCTCCGTCTCCACGACGACCACCGGGCGTCGCGCGGTGGCCGGCCCGACGCCGACCAGCGCGGTGCGCCGCACACCGGGCACCGCGTCGAGGGCGGGCTCGACCTGCTCGGTGAACACATCACCCGCCCTGGTGCGCACCCGGTGGGCGAGGCGCCCGTAGAACCAGATGCGCCCCTCCTCGTCCAGCCGGCCGACGTCACCCATGCGGTGCACGACGCTGCCGTCCGCCCCGTACAGCTTCGCCGCCAAGGTGGCCGCCGGGTCCAGGTAGGCGGAGCTGACGTTCGGGCCGGCGACGGCCAGTTCTCCGACGGTGCCGGGGGGTGGCTCACCGGTGAGCCGCTCGAAGGGCGCGGCGTCCAGGGGCAGGACGCGAACGGTGACGCCCGGCACGGGACGCCCCAGGCACACCCCCTGCCCCCGGACGGTGGCGGAGCGCAGCGCGAGCAGTTCCCGGTGGTCGATGCTGCTGACCGGCAGGGCCTCGGTGGCGCCGTAGACGCTGTGCACGGTCGCGGCGGCGGACAGGCACACCCGCAGGCGGTCGAGGACCGCGTAGGGCAAGGAGGCGCCGAAGGTCACGACGTGGCGGAGGGTCGGCAGGGGTGTGAGGGTACGGACGCAGTGGCGGGCCAGCCGGTCCAGGATCGCGGGCGACCCCATGAGCACACCGGCCCCGGTGTCGTTCACGGCGTGCACCAGGGCGCGCGGGCGGACCCGGCTGGGCCGGGTCAGATCGAGGCGGGGGACCACCGTGGTGGCACCGATCAGCGGCCCGATCACCGCGGCCGGCACGAACGCGGCCACCACCGTCTCCCCGGCCAGGTCCAGCGTCCGCGGCAGCATCCGCAACTGCTCCCGGAAGGCGCCGTGCCGGTAGACGACCCCCTTGGGCGGCCCCGTCGCGCCCGAGGTGAACAGGACCATCGCGGGGGCGTCGTCGCGGGAGTCGGGCATGTCCTGCCAGGAAGACACGGCGCGCCGCAGCCGTCCCAGGCTCCGGCCCGGCCAGAGCGGCGGCCCGGCCACCACCCGGCGGCGGACGGTGCCCCCGCCCCAGCGCAGCACGAGGCCGGCGAGGTGGGCCAGCGGCTCGGCCAGCAGGGCGTCCGGCGCCGCGGCCGCCAGACACCGCCCCATCGTGGGCAGCGGCAGGGAACCGTCGACGAGGACCGGGACGGCGCCCATGCCGGTCAACGTCAGCACACAGATGCCCAGCTCCACCGGGTCACGGGTCAGCACGGCCACGCGGTGCCCGGGACGGATCCCGGCGCGGGCCAGGGCCGCCGCGGTCGACAGGCTCAGCGCGGCGGCGTCGCCGTTGGTGAGCGCCGCGAAACTCCGACGGCCCTCCGGGTAACGCAGGCACACGCCCTCGGGCGCGTCCAGCAGGGCTCGCAGGACGGTACGGGCCAGCGGGGCCACGGCGGACACCTCCGGTGCGAAGCGGTCACGGCCCTGAGCGGCCCGCAGCGAAGCCGGCACGGTGACGGGCAGGTTGCGCGCCGACCGGCCCTACCAGCATGCGGACGGCGCCGCCGCGTCGGCATCACCTACATGAGTGATTCGGGGTGTCCCCGGCGAAGAAGGAGCCCGCGCCGCGAGGGCGCGCCGCAGCGGCAGCCTCCGAACGTCCGGACGTCGAGAAGCCGTATCGCGAAAGGCCCACCTGTGCGCACAGCGACGGACCGCCCCCACTGGCCCGAATACCCCTTCACATCACGGTGGTTCGAGCACGCCGAAGCCCGTCAGCACTATCTGGACGAGGGCAGCGGGCCGCCGGTGCTGATGGTGCACGGCAACCCGGCCTGGAGCTATGTCTGGCGCCATCTGGTGACGGGCCTGCGCGACGCCTACCGGTGCGTCGCCCCCGACCTGCTCGGCATGGGCCTGTCCGGGCGCCCGTCCACCCCCCTGCCCCGCCTGCTCGCCGGGTATCAGATCGCCGCACTCGACGACCTGGTCCGCCACCTGGTGGACGAGCACCGGGCACCGGATCGCGGGTGGACGGTGGTGGCCCACGACTGGGGCGGACCCATCGCGTTGGCCTGGGCCTGTCTGAACGCGGAGAAGGTGGACCGGGTCGTCGTGCTGAACACCGCCGTGTTCCGCTTCCCCGAGCAGGGCCTTCCGCCGTGGTGGTTCCGTGTGCTGCGGCTGCGTGCCGTCAGCGCCCTGGCGGCGCACCACACCCCGGCCTGGGCCTACGGGGCCGCCCGGCTGGGGGTGACCGGCCCGATGCCCGCCGAGGTCCGTCGTGCCTTCACCGCGCCCTACCGCCACCGCCGCGGCCGTGCGGCCCTGGCCCGCTTCATCCAGGACGTCCCCGTCACCCGCGCCGATCCCGGCTGGTCATTGCTGGCCGTCGTGGAGCGGATGCTGCCCGCCCTGGAACAGGTACCGATCCTGGTCGGCTGGGGCATGCGCGACCCCGTCCTGCGACCGCCGCTCGCCGACGCGTGGCAACGCCGCTTCCCGCACGCCCGGGTGCTGCGCTACCCGGAGGCGGGCCACTACGTGCTGGAGGACGCCCGCGCCGAACTCGTCCCGGCGATCCGCGAATTCCTCGCCACGACGCCCTCGGATGCGGAGATGACCTCGGCATGAGTACACAGGCAGGGCCGTCGCGGGTCCTGGTCACCGGTGGCAGCGGCTTCCTCGGCGCCGAGATCTGCCGCATGCTCGTCGCACGCGGCACGGAGACCCACTCCTTCAGCCGCCACCCGAGTGCTGCCCTGGCCGGGCTCGGCGTCCGTCAGCACCAGGGCGACCTCGCCGACCCGGCCGCCGTGTCCCGGGCCGTCGCCGACTGCGACGCCGTCATCCATTGCGCCGCCCTCGCGGGCGTCAGCGGCCCGCTGCGCCCCTACTGGACGACCAACGTCCACGGCACCCGCAACGTCCTCGCGCAGTGCCGCGCCCACGCCGTACGCACCCTCGTCCACACCTCGACCGCCAGCGTCGCCTTCCACCCCGGCGGCCTGGAGAACGCCGACGAAACCGTCCCCTACCCCGACCGGCACCTGGCGGCCTACCCCCGGTCCAAAGCCCGCGCCGAACAACTCGTCCTCGCCGCCAACGGCCCCGCTCTGGCCACCTGCTCCCTGCGCCCGCACATCATCTGGGGCCCGGACGACCCCCACTTCGCCCCCGCCCTGGCCCGCGCCGTCCGCGCCGGCCGTCTCCTCGTGCCCGGAGACGGCGCCAACCTCATCGACACCACCCACCTGCGCACCGCTGCCCACGCCCACCTCCTCGCCCTGGACCGCCTCCACCGACGGCACCCCGTCGACGGCCGCGCCTACTTCATCACCCAGGGCGACCCCCGCCCGCTGCGTGTCTTCGCCACCCGCCTCCTCACGGCCCTCGGGATCCGCGCCGCATGGCACTCCCTGCCCGCCCGCCCGGCCTACGCCGCGGCGGCGGCCCGCGACGCGGCCGCCCGTCTGACAGGCAGAGGCGGCACACGGCAGCCGAGCCGTTTCCTGGTGGCCGAACTCGTCCATCCGCACTGGTTCGACATCACGGCCGCCCGGCGGGACCTCGGATTCGTACCGCCGGTCGGCTTCACCGAAGGAATGGAGGAGTTGGCGAGGAGGCGTCACTCGCCCTCATGACGACGAGGGCTTGGCGGGAGGCGTGGCGCGTCAGCCGCTCAGCGGTGTCCGTTCCCAGTGCCGGTGCGCACCGATGGACTCGGCGACGGCCCGCAGGAAGTCGTCGCTCACGGCATCGGCGGTGACCACCCCCTGATCGACGGCCGGGGCGCCGTCGGCACCGGCCGTGCGGACGCTGTCGGGCAGCAGCGCGGCCAGCTCCGCCACGGACGCGCCGAGCGCGCCGATCGGTTTGCCGTGCCGGTAGGCGCCGCGGACGAACCGCCGCGCGAGGTCGTCGGAGACGGGGTCGCCGGCGCCCAGGCCGTTTCCGGGCAGCACCACCGCGTCGTAGAGCACCGAGGCGACCGTCGGCAGCGCCCGGTCCACCGCGAGGGCGTCACCGTCGGCGGCCCGCACCTCACCGTCGCGCGGCGCGATGAACTCCACGATCGCACCGCGCTCCGTCAGCGCGTCCCGCACCGCCCGTGCGTGTCCGGCGTCCACGCCGTCGGAGACCAGCACCGCGACCTGCCGGGTGCTGATCGAACCGTCGCCCTTGTTGTTCTCCAGGCTCAGCGCCGGCGACGGGGTGGGCCGCGGGGTCTCCTGCCGCGGCGGTTCGGCGACGCCGACCCCCTGGGCGACCGCCACCGCGAGCTCGTGGTCCACCCGCGCGAGCTGCTCGACGGTGCGCTCGCGCACGGCCCGCGCGCCGACCTTGCCCAACTCGAAGCGGAAGGCGTCGACGATGTGCTTCTGCTCCCAGGCGGACATGCTGTGCCAGAACATCGCCGGCTGGGTGTAGTGGTCGTCGAAGCTGGGGCTGCGCCGACGGATCTTCTGGCCGTCGACGCGTTCGGTCAGGTGCCGGAACGCGGGGGAGTCCGGATCGGCGAGGGCCGGGCAGCCGCCGCCCAGCGAGTTGGGGCTGTAGCTGGTGCCCCGGTGGATCTGGTTCTGGTGGAAACCGTCGCGCTGATTGGTGCGCACCGGGGCGACGGGCCGGTTGACCGGGATCTGGGAGAAGTTCGGACCGCCGAGGCGCAGGAGCTGGGTGTCCAGGTAGGAGAAGTTCCGGGCCTGGAGCAGCGGGTCGTTGGTGAAGTCGATGCCCGGCACGACATTCGCCGTGTGGAAGGCGACCTGTTCGGTCTCGGCGAAGAAATTGTCGGGGTTGCGGTTGAGGACCATCCTGCCGATGGGCCGGACCGGTACCCGCTCCTCCGGAATGATCTTCGTGGCGTCCAGCAGGTCGAAGTCGAAGGAGTGCTCGTCCTCCTCCGGCACCAGCTGTACGCCCAGCTCGTACTCCGGGTAATCGCCGGCCTCGATGCAGTCCCACAGATCCCGCCGGTTGAAGTCCGGGTCCCGCCCCTGCGTCTCCTGCGCCTCGTCCCACACCAGGGAATGCACCCCGAGCAGGGGCTTCCAGTGGAACTTCACAAAGGTGCCCTTGCCCGCGGCGTCGACGAACCGGAAGGTGTGGACCCCGAACCCCTGCATCGTCCGGTAGCTGCGGGGGATCGCCCGGTCCGACATCAGCCACATGATGGTGTGCAGCGTCTCGGGCTGGAGGGAGACGAAGTCCCAGAGGGTGTCGTGTGCCGAGGCACCGGTGGGAATCTCGTTGTGCGGCTCGGGCTTCACCGCGTGCACGAAGTCGGGGAACTTGATCCCGTCCTGGATGAAGAAGACGGGAAAGTTGTTGCCGACCAGGTCGTAGTTGCCCTCGGACGTATAGAACTTCGTCGCGAACCCGCGCACGTCGCGCACGGTGTCGGCGGAACCGCGCGGCCCCTGGACGGTGGAGAACCGCACGAACACGGGCGTCCGGACGGACGGGTCCTGCAGAAACGCGGCCCGGGTGAACTCCGCGCACGACGCGTACGGCTCGAAATAGCCGTACGCCCCCGCGCCACGGGCGTGCACCACCCGCTCCGGGATGCGCTCGTGGTCGAAACGGGTGATCTTCTCCCGGAAGTGGAAGTCCTCCATGAGCGTGGGGCCGCGCTCCCCGGCCCGGAGCGAATCGTCGGTGTGATCGACGACGACGCCTTGATCGGTGGTCAAGGGACCCGTCGCCGGGTCCTCCGCGCGAAAGGTGTCCCGCTGCTCCTGCTTCGGATCGGCCATGGGGCGTCCGTTTCCTTCCACTCACTTCTACGGCGGCGCCGGGTGTGACGCGTAAGTACCCGAGTGACCCGGTACGGGCAAGGGAAACGTGGCCAAGCAGGTGATTCGGTGCGCCGTGGGGGGATCCGGCCAGTCGGCAGGTGCGCTGAGCAGCAGTGATGAGGCTGAGAGCGGGGGGGCACCGCGGGTTTCATGGGGATTTCATCGGCCGCTGCCACTGTGGTCCGGTGACCTCGGCCGACCGCGCGTCTCGGGGGACAGGGGACGCGTGGGCCAACTACTGGGGAGGATCGATGCGAGCAAGAAGAATCGCCGCTGTGCTGGCTGGGCTTCTGCTGACGACCGGGCTTTCGGTGACCCAGGGGACCTCGGCGCAAGCTGTGGCTTCGTGCGAGGGCACCTACACGATCGTTGTCGGTGGCACGGGCAGCTCGTGGGACAACGACCGCTTCTACGGCAACATCCAGCAGCACGTCGGGTACCCCAGCCAGATCCCCAACGGCGCGAGCGCCCAGGCCGGTGTCAACGAGCTGAACCGGCTGGTCCGCAACCAGCGGGCCGCGTGCCCGGGGCAGCACGTCAAAATGGGTGGGTACTCCTTGGGTGCTGCCGTGGTGCACATCTGGGTCACCCAGAACTGGCGGACGTTCGACAACGTCAACGCCATTCTCATCGCGGACCCCAAGCGCCAGGCCCCTCCCGGCGCCAACGGTGGAGCCGTGCCGTTCGGCGGCATCATCGGCGCCCCGCTCGCCGGCGCGGACAGGTCCTTCGGCAACGTGCCGGTGAAGTCGATCTGCCACTGGGACTATGTCTGTGACGAGTCCGCCGGCATATGGACCTACCCGAACAACCACGTCAAGAACTACCCCGAAGACTTCAACATGGATCACCACAACGACAGCGCCCACGAGCAGTGGTACAACGGAGCCTGGCAGCCCTGGTGATCAGGGCTGGGACGTGTTGCCCCGTATCGGGAAGTTGATCGACGAAGCCGACGTGCGGGCTACAGCCAGTCCCGCCGCTTGAAGATGAAGTACAGGCTCACGCAGACCCCCGCCATCAGCAGGATCGCGAACGGGTACCCGAACACCCACGTCAGCTCCGGCATGTGCGTGAAGTTCATGCCGTAGATCGTCCCCACCAGCGTCGGTGCGAACAGGATGGCCGCCCACGAGGAGATCTTCTTGAAGTTACCTACCTGGGGGCGCTGACCTGCGGCAATATGGCCGATCGGGTGCCTGACCTGCGTTGATCCTTCTTTCCCGTTCTTTCAGGCTCGTGCCCGGTTGGGTAGTTGATTCTCCCCACGCGCTCCCCAGAGCTGCTCGTACTCCCCAAATTCTCCCCAGAGATGGCCCGCCCAGTGGTCACCGGCGAGGGGGAGACCAGTCCAACTAGAGCGCGGCCGTGAGCACGCTGAGTGGCTGCCGAGGCAGGGTAGGAGCCTGCCAAAAGCTTCTTCGTCTGCTGGTGGTACACGGGCCCACCGGCTCTGACCAGGGGGAACACATGAATCTGGGCGGGAAGAGGGTGGGCTGGTCCGGAGCTGGTCCGGATCTTGACTGGCCCGCGTCGCTGTTTGGGGCCGCAGCTGTCCGCAGGCGGAATATGGCCATCCTCGGCAGCCCCGGATGGGGCGCATCAGGTCGTGGTTGCAACAACGCATTGCCAGTGACGCTCTGTACAGAGTCCGTCTCGGTTCCCTAGAGGCTGTCCGACGGGGCGGTGACGAGCAACGTGTGGATCACTTGGCTTGGTTGGGAAGCGGCCATCCAGGGTGGGCCCGTGACCGCCTTCTCGTGCTGCGCTTTCGACCTGGGTGAAGAGCTGGCGTTGCAGGTTCGTGTCTGCAGCCCCCGTGATCCGCCCGGGGAGCAGGCTGAGAGCGGGTGCCGCCAGTCTGCCTCAGTGCTCCGCTGGTATCGACGGGGCGCTTGCGAGCGATGCCGGGTCGTTGGTGGTCCAGTGGTGGCGGACGTACTGGGGGTCGATGAAGTGCCACCGGTGGAGTGTGATCCTCTTTCCGGGTTTGCCGGCCACCGTGTCGATGATTATGAGGTCGTCGGTCAGAACCAATGCTCCTGCGTCAAAGCGCGTGTGGCAGTTCGGGCAGAGGCACAGCAGGTTCTCAACGACATCAGGTCCTCCGTCCTCCCTCGCGCGGATATGGGCCGCTTCGCTGGAGCGATGGCGAGGAGGGGGCAGGACCAGGACGGTGCCGCATATCTGGCAGCGGTCTTGGTACCACTGCTTCAGCTTGCGGACGGCACTGCCGTCGGCCTGTGGTCGGCCTCCGTGCGCGTTTCTTCCCGGCGGCGCCCAATGCCTGGGCGCGGGTACGTTCGGGAGAAGCGGCGGAGCGTCCCCCTCAGGTGCCGGTACGCCGCCCAGCCTGTCGTCCAGCACTCGGACAAGCTGCTCTACCGCGCCTTGTTCCATGGTGACGAGGCGTGAGGTGTCCAGTACGGCGCGGCGGACCAGTGCCCAGGCAGCTTGGATGTGAGCACTGTGGATGGCGGTGCGTTCGGTCGCGGCGAGCGTGCCAGCGATGCGCGAGACGTGATCGCCGATCCGGACGAAGAAGTCGGCGTGCGGCTCGGGCAGAACGGCGTCCCACTCGGCTTCCGCCGCGCGAACCGCGTCCCACTGCAACCCTGCGCGCGTGGTGTAGGTCAGAAAGGGCCGGGTGTTGAAGGCCCAGGCGTAGGCTGCCGCGAGCGCGTCCCGCCAGTCGTCCGACGCCGAATCCACGCGCAGGGCGACTGGCGCTGCTCGCCGAGCGAAGTGCAGGACGCGGGAGTACGTGGCGGCGTCCGTGGACAGAAAGCCCTGCCAATCACGGATGGACAGGTCCCACAGGGCTCCGACGTGCGGCGGGCCCGGTCTTCTCGTTGCCCGGAAGCGTCCGGCGCCCCGGGTGGGCATCGTGTGATGCCCGTCCCATGCCATGCGTATCCGACCTTCCAGGGGCGTGCTGATCCTGGAGTCGCCGCGACCTGATGTGAAGGGAGAACCGGTCAGGAGGAACACGGGTGTGCCTGCACCGGCGTTGTCCGCTCGGCGGGTGGCGTGGGCGGCCGCGCTAAACCGTTCTTCGTCCGTGACATTGCGGCGAACTGCCAACGGACCAAGCCCGTCGATGAGTCGACGCAGGAGATGATCGACCGGTTCGCCTCCGGGCACGTCAGAATGCACGAGAGAGGTCCAGACCGTCATCGGGGCCTCCGGCCATGAACTGAGAGAGGCTGCCGGGGTGATGGCCGTAGACCACCAGCTGATTGCCGCCGCGTAGAGGTCCGACGGATCCATTCCCGCAGCGCCCGCTTTGGCCTGCGCCATGTCCCCGAGCGGCCCTCGGAAGATGACCCCGTCGCCCTTCATGGACCCGCCCCCCGTCTCGGCGCGCCCCCGTGGCAGTGCCGTGCCTCAGGTGAGTCTGCCCCACAGCTCGGACAGCGCGGGCCACCACCACATGCCGAGCCCGTCACATATCGGCGGAACGAGCGGGCGCTCTTGGGGTGCGGTGATCCCCCGGTTTCGCTAACCGGGGGATCATGCGCTATAAAGCCTGGTCTTCTCGAAAGCAGGGTGCGTCGCGAGGCCGAGATGACAACAATGGCCGCGCGGACGCCCCTGCGTCCGCCTAGGAGAGAGGGCAGTAGATGACCGATCCCAGGCTCGCCTTTGGAATGTCCACACCGGACAGGCGCGCTTCGGACCGGGTAGCCTTGAGCTGGCCGCCGGTGGCCGCGGTCGAGTGGCGCAGCGCCTCGGAGCGGGCCGCAGTCCGTTCGGGCTCTCGTGCCTGGCACCCGAAGTGACCGACGCGCAGCAGCTGGTAGCAGTCGTTCGCCAGGTGCAGGTGTGTTACTTCGGCTTGGTGATCAGCAGTTCGGCCAGCTGTGAGGCCGCCTCCTCATGCGTCAGCCGGTCCCCGCCCGGACCGCGCTAGGCCAGCAGGTTGGACGGAAGATCCCTGCCGGTCCACCTGATCCTGCGGCGGCCGCCGGTCCTAGACCAAGCCGGTCAGTGCCGCCGAGGCGGATGCGATCCGCGGGAGGTCTGCCTCAGGGATGCCGCCCAGGTGCGTGAGCACCGAAGCCGCCAGAGGAGTGCAGCAGGCCGGTGACCAGGTCCCTGCGTCGGCCCGGCAGGGCCGCGTACGCGGCGACCGCCGTATCGGCGTGCGAGACCATCAGCGGCTCGTGTGCGGCGAGCTGGCGGCCGGTGGTCGGTCCAAGGCGTTGATCGCCTCGGTGATGAGCTGGCGGGCATCTTTGCCATAGACGGCGATCTGTGCCATCTCGGCGAACACGCACGTGTAGGTGGCGACTTCGCTGGGGTGCTTCACGGTGATTTCTGCGGTGGCCATGCCTATCTGGGCTGGCGCAATCAGAACACCTGCCACCCCGAAGTGCTCACCGCCCAGCGACGCGAACGTGCCGAGTCCGCAGCGAGAAGGGCGTTCGCTGGGGCGGCAGACCGTTACCGACCGCGGCCTGACCAGCCAACCTGGCAAACCTTCCCGGCCACAGCACTAGGTGACGTGTATGTGTCCTCGGCGCGGGCCGCGCAGACGAGAGCGCGGCCCGCGCCGGCTGGTGCCTCTACCCCTTCGTCACCCCAGGTTGATCGAGTAGACGCGTGAAAAGCCGGTGTTGAGTGTCCAGCCGTAGCCGCCTGTGCCGCAGGCTACCTGGGTGTCTGCGCTGCTGGAGACCTTGGTTCCGGAGTTGAACGCAGGCTCGCCAGGGGTGGGCACCATGTTGGTGAGGTAGTCGCCGAGATTTGCGTTCCAGTACGCGCACTGGTGCAGATTCAGGTAACCCGAGGCAGCAATGCTGGGCTTGGCGCTGAGGGGTTCTGCTGTGGCTGGGACGCTCGGCAGTGCCAGCGTCAAGGATGCCGCTGCTGCGGCAACGATGTTCTTCCAGGCTCTCCACGGACTCATCTGAGATCTCCCTTAGCGCCTGGCCTCACGCGCCGAATTGTGAGGCGAGAAGAAGCGTGAGTTCAGCACACCACCCCATGAGCCGCATCACCCAGTTGTATTAGTCGATCTCACACAATCGGGCGCACATCCGTACATCAGTACCTGAAGTGCGCGGGGAGGGGCCCCTTGCCCACCCCGGTCCTTTTCTTGTCCGACGATGAACAGGCCGTGCTGGAACGGCTGTCGGGCCTCGTGACCCAGGGCGCCGCCCGCCTGGGCGTGCTCGACCGCCCTTCACCGGCCTGTCCCGGGTCGCGAACCTGAACATCGCGGTCCCGCCCGCGCTCGCCGGTGTGCGGGCCGTGACCGGGTGGCCGCGCATCATCGTGGACTCGGTCGACGAGCGCCTCGACGTCGACGGCCTGCGCTGCCCGCGGGCCACAGGCCTGGACACGAGATCCTGCGGTCGATCTTGGAGCACAACGACCTGACCGAGGAGTCCCGGCTCGCCCACCTGGACGCCCTGGTCCACACCGCTTGTACCAGACGGTCGGCGGGCCCGGGACGGCATGCCACTGGTGACGGTTGAAGCCCCGCAGCACGTGTGCGTGGACTACCACGCGCACGGTGAATGGCCGGTCACGCGGGTGGCGGTTCAACTTGTGGATCACGTCCCGCACGGTGTCCTCGTCCGCCTGGACCAGCCGAGCAACGACCGGGACGGTGCTGCCGCCGACCGAGGCCAGCAGCATCATCGCCCGCCAGAACCGCACCGAACTGGTCCTGCCCCGCCGCACGATGTGCCGGAGCTGCTTGAGGCCCCAACCGAGCCCATTCCTCGTTCGGTGGCTGAAGAGCGTCAGCTCTGCGCGGCTGTACCGGCCGGCGGCCGGGGAGGACGAGAGGTGGCCGCACCTGGCGCCGGTGCTGTCGACCAAGACGATCGCTGGGACCTGATCCGCCAGCAGTACGACCAGATCGTGAAGTACACCACAGCCCTGCGCCTGGGCACCGCCGAGGCCGAGCAGGTCCTGCGCCGCTTCACCCGCGGCGGACCCAAGCACCCCACCTACCGCGCGATAGAAGAATTCGGGCGGGCGGTACGTTCGGCGTTCATCTGCTAGGGCGCGCAGGTGCGCGTCGGGTATGGAGTACATGCCCCACAGCCGGGGCGCGGCGCCGATCTGCGGGTCGTGCTCGTGCTGGTAGGCGCTGCTGACCTGGTTCCAGAGCCGCCGGTTGGCGGGGATGCTGTCCACGTGCCGACTCCAGCACTGCCTGCCGGGGGCGGTCAACACGATGAGGGCACTGGCCGGCCCTCGCCTCGGTCCAGCCCTGGCTCGCCCACGATCCGCTGGACGAGCCCTAGCTCAGGCCCCAGCCGCAAACCAGCCCGCTCTCGGTCGGCCCGCTAAGAGGCCCGGGTGCTCGTAGGTCCGGGCGTGAGGAAGTGGGAAACTCGCCCGTCGACCCCGCGACTCAGCCCCCCGGGCTGCCCGCGTCGCGGACGAGGAGGGCGATCTGCACCCGGTTGGACAGGCCGAGTTTGCTGAGCGACCGGCTCACGTGGACTTTGACGGTGGTCTCCGCCATCCCCAGCTCACGGGCGACCTCCGCGTTGGCCAGCCCGCGGGCAACCGCGCCGACGACCCTTCGCTCGCGGTCAGTCAGGACCGACAGACGCTGCCTGGCTGCGACGAAGTCGGCGGAGCGCTGTCCGGCGTAGGCATCGATCAGACGCCTCGTGACTGTCGGCGCGAGCATCGCGCTGCCCTCGGCGACCGCACGGACGGCGGCGATGAGGTCGCGCGGTGCGGTGTCCTTCAACAGGAACCCAGCGGCCCTGGCGCGGAGGGCGCCGTGGACGTACTCGTCGCGGTCGAAGGTCGTCAGCATGATCACGGCCGGCGGGTCGGGCAGCCGGTTGATCTCCGTTAGCGCGCCCACGCCGTCGATGCCGGGCATACGTACATCCATCAGGACGACGTGCGGCCGGTGGCGCGCGACCGCGTCGACGGCAGCGGTTCCGGAGTCGGCCTCGGCGACCACCTCGATGTTCCCGGCGGCTTCGAGGATCATGCGCAGGCCGGTCCGGACGAGGGCTTCGTCGTCGACTACCAGAGTGCGGATGGGGCGGGGGGGCCGGGTCATGTCGGCAGTCTCGCAGTGACAGCGAACCCTCCAGCGGGTTCGGGGGCAGCCGCGAACTGCCCGCCGAGGAGTTCGACGCGCTCCCGCAGCCCCACGAGCCCCAGGCCGCTGCCGGGCAGCGGAGGAGCGGGAACGTGCACTGCGGTATTCGTGACGGTGACCTCCAACGCCGACGGCAGGTGCCGTACCGTCACCCGGACCGTGGGCCGGACGGCGTGCTTGTGGACGTTGGTGAGCGCTTCCTGAACGACCCGGTAGGCGGTGTGCTCGACCATTGCGGGGACGTCGCGCACAGTGCCCTCGTCCTGCCGCTCGACGGGGATACCTGCCGACCTGGACTGCTCCAGCAGCCGTTCGAGGTCGGCGAGCGTCGGCTGCGGCAGGAATGGCTCGGCTGTTTCCGCTTCCGTTAAGACACCCAGGACGGAGCGGAGTTGAGCGAGCGCCTCCTTTCCCGTGATGCGAATGAGCTCCGCCTCCTGCGCGGTTCTCTCGTCGGTGGTGCTGATCTCCAGGGCTCCGGCGCGCAGGACCATCAGGGAGACGCGGTGGGCCACGACGTCGTGCATGTCGCGGGCGATGCGGGCACGTTCCTGCGCGCGGGCCTGCTCGGTCCGTACGGCCTGTTCCCGCTCCAGCCGTTCAGCCCGCTCGCGCAGCCCGGCCACCACCTGCGCCCGGGCTCCCCGCCACAACCCGCCCACGACGGGCAGCCAGACGAACAGCGCCACACCGCCAAGTGCCGAAACCGCCTCGACTCCCGGCCGGGGCACCGCCACCAGCAGGCTCGCGGCCAACGTGAAGAGCACCAGGTGACGAGGCCGCCGGTACGAGGTCGTGGCCACATAGGAGGCCACCGATACCAGCAGCCCCGGCGGCCTGACCACAGAGTCGACGCCTGCGAGCAGAAACAGCAGCCACGGCCGCTCCGACGCGGTCCGGACCGCCAGCGCCGCCAGCAGCCCCGCCACCGCGGCCACGACCGGGCCGGGCACGGAGGCGAGCACCGGCCATGCGGGCCCGTGCGGACCGGGCAGCGCGGCCGGAAAGAATGCGCTGCCGAACGCGGCGACGGGAAGCAACCAGGCCCGCAGCCGACGACGGACCGGGTTACTCGGCCTCACTAACATCCCTGCCGTGCATGTTGGTTGTGTCACCAGCTCAGGATCCTCAACGGCCTGCGTCCGGCCGTGAGCACCCCCTGGCTGCGCAGCTCAGGCACGGTGTCCCGGAGCACTCGGATGCCGAGGGGGACGAACACCGCGCACAGACCGACGGACAGGACGACGTCGAGAAGCCCGCTCTCCTTGAGCGCGCCCGTCCACAGCGATCCTGCGAGGAGGAACAGCACCAGCCGCCCCGTACCGAAGGTTCCCGACCGGAAGGCCCCGATGGCGAGCACCGCCGTGCCGGCGTACAGGGCGAAGGCGGCCGTGATGGGCACCCGCAGGGGACCGTAGGAGATGTCCGTGTAGTCGGCCATCACCACCTGGGTGGCCCGCTCCAGCCCCAGCGGTTCGATCAGCTGGAAGGCGGTGTGGTCCACCCCGGCCCAGTACAGGCGGCAGAACAGGCCGATCACGATGAGCGTGCCGCCGGTGCAGGCGAGTCGCGGGGCGCGCACGGCGACGATCCCGGCGAGGGTGACGAAGGCGATACCCAGCAGGACGGCGCCTGCGGCGAAGCATCCGTAGCCCGCGGTGGTCAGGCCGGGGCTGGCCTGGAAGGCAGCGAGCTGGCCGTAGGCGGGGAACGGCTGGCTGTCGTACCACGCCAACTGCTCCGGCGTGAAATCCGCCGTGCGCATGGCCAGGTAGCGCAGGAGCAGCCCGACGCACCAGACGACGGGAGCGAGGACGCAAGCCGCCCCGCCGATGAAGCGCCCAGGGAACCAGGTTCCGCGGGGGAGCCGGACAGTTTCTTCTTGCGCGCCGCGCTCGGGGGCGGGCGTGTGCCGTAGGGACATGCCAGCAGCCTCGCCGCCCGCCAGCACCCTCACATCCTCCAATGGTTACGCCCCTCCGTCTCTTTAGGACTCCTCACAAAGGCGTTGGACGTGGCGATGGGTGATGAGGCAGGTGGCGAGGCCGAGGAAGGCTTCGTGGATGTCGTCGCGTCGTTCCCAGCGGATCCGTAACCGGCGGAAGCCGTGGAGCCAGGCGATCGTGCGCTCCACGACCCAGCGGTGAACGCCGAGTCCCGTTCCGTGGGGCACGCCGCGGCGCGCGATGACCGGCTTGATGCCCATCGCCCAGGCCAGACGGCGGTACTTGTCATGGTCGTAACCACGGTCACCCAGAAGGGCGCCGGGTCGTCTTCGCGGCCGGCCGACCATGCCCGGCACGGACGGGATCTTCTTCAGCAGCGGGATCAGTTGGGTGACGTCGTTGCGGTTTCCGCCGGTCAGCGAGACCGCGAGCGGGGTGCCCTGGCCGTCAACGACGAGGGGGTGCTTGCTGCCCGGCCTGGCACGATCGACCGGGCTCGGCCCGCTTTTGGGCCGCGTCGAGCAGCCCGGACGTGGCTGGAGTCGATCACCGCCCGGGACCAGTCGAGCTGCTTGGCCGCCCTCAGTTTCGCGAGCAGGAGCACGTGGAGCTGGCCCCAGACACCGGCCCGGTTCCATGCTTCGAGCCGCCGCCAACAGGTCATGCCCGACCCGAAGCCCAGTTCCTGCGGGAGGTACTCCCACTGGATGCCGGTATGCAACACGAAGAGGACGCCGCACAGTGCTTGCCGGTCCGGCACACGCGGCCGCCCCGGCTTCAGCTTCGGCCCCGGAACCGGCAGCAACGGCTCCATCAGCGACCACAGTTCGTCCGAGACGATCCACGGACGAGACTCCCTCTTCCTCACGTCCAGACCAACGAGCACTTGGGCCGATAGTCACACCGATGACGCCTTTTGTTAGGACCTCTAAGCAGGGGTCCGACGGCTCTGGAGCCTGACTCGTCGGACGCAGCTCCCGCTGGATCAAACCCGCTCGTATTGCGAGAGGGCGAGACCGAGGCCGAAGAAGGTGGGCGCCCACTCACCGACGAAGATCCCCCAACGGTCAGCGCGGTCAGTGCCGACAGATTCCGCCTTGAGCGAGGTTGCCCAAGACAGGACGGACGGACCGATCGAGGCCAGCGCGGCGGTGTACACGTGCTCGCTTCGCAGTCCAGCGTCATGAAGCTTCCTGATCATGACAGCCATCCTTCGAATGGGCGTTCCTCATGGCCACGGTGACGCAGCCCTCCGCTAGATGCGACCGCATGTACTCAAACGGGTGCGACACCTGGAACGATTAACCACCCACAAGGTCACCCGCCCCGTCGGACACCCCTAGTACGCGGCCTGACCGTGTAGGACAGGGCTGAACTTCTGCTGAGGCTGATGGGGGGTAACTCGGTTGGGTGAACCGGCCGATGACCGCCGTTGCCCGGGAAGGGGCCTGCGACAGGCTTGCGGCAACCGCGCGGAAGGGATTCCAGCAACATGACCGCACACCGTCCGGCAGTGCCGGGCATCTTCACCGGTCTTCCCGAGGGTCTCGGTACGTCCGCGCTGCGCGCGTTCGCCGGTCCAGCACGATTACCGGCTGACCCGGGCGGGCTGATCCGCCCGCCGGTCTTCGCCATGCCGTACCCGGCCCGGCTCAACCCGCACGTGGCCGCGGCCCGCGAGCGGGCTGCGGCGTGGGCCGCGCAGACAGGCCTGACCGGAACGGGCGGGGTCTGGAGCCGAAAGCATTTCGACGTCCTCGACCTGGCGTTGTTCACCGCGCTGGCCCAGCCGCGCCTGCCCCTGGAGACACTGCTGCTGGTCGGCGACTGGAACGTCTGGGCCTTCGCCGTCGACGATCACTTCCTGACCTACAAGGCAGCCGGCGACGAGCCCGGCGGACAGCGCTTCGTGGCGCGCCTGGCTGCCTGCATGCCGCTGGACTCCACCCCCGCACCAGCGCCCAGACACCCGGTGGAACGCGCGCTCGCCGATGTCTGGACCCGCACTGCGCTCACCCTGCCGGCCGGGTTGCGCCACAGGCTTCGTGAGGCGGCTCTCGACTTCGCCGCCGCCAACCTCTGGGAGCTGGCCAACACCAAGCGCGGCCGCATCCCCGACCCGGTCGAATACCTCCAGATGCGCCGCCGCACCGCCGGCACGCCCCTCTCCACCACACTGTCCCTCTACGCCCACGGACGGAATCTCCCGACGCAGCTGCTCGCCCACCCGACCATCCTGGCGCTCATCGACGCCTTCGCCGACAACGTGGACCTCCGCAACGACCTCTACTCCTACCGCAAGGAGACAGAGCTGGAGAAAGACCACAACAACGCCGTCCCCGTCTTCCAGCACTTCCTGAACTGCTCCCTGCAAACCGCAGTCGACCACGTGGGCAACCTGATGAACGCCCGGCTGGAGTGCTTCGACCGGCTCGTACGGGAGGAGCTGCCGAAGCTGACTGACGAGTTCGGCCCCGACGCCTACCGGACAATGGCGGCCTACGTGGACGACCTGAAGGACTGGACGGCGGGCGAACACGCCTGGTACCCGCAGACCGGCCGATATACCGCCGGTCTCGACTGACCCGCTGCGCCTGTTTGCGCGCCTCCTGCTCCGGAGAAGGGGCGTGAAGCCAGCTTCGCATGCGGTCTACTCGGCGGCCGGTGTCAAGCGGTAGCGCTGACAGGCAAGCACCCCGTCCGGCCCACAGTGAGCAATGCTCATGACCTGTGGATCGGCCTCGGGTTGGACGCGCAGGGCGTACCTTCCCGAGTGATCGACTTCTGGTCATCGAGCAGACCGACGTTGCACCGTCGGCCAGGAAGGCACGCCCGTGCTGAGCGCAGTGAATGCCGATGGAACGACCAAGACCGGCTCCCTGATCGACGACATCGACCGCGAAGGGGCGAGACGGATGATGGCTGCCCCCCTGGAGGCCGAAGTCAATGCCTAAATAGCCGAGTTGGCGCATCAACGTGACGAGCGCGGGCACCGCCTCGCCGTGCGCAACGGCTACCACCAGCCGCGGTCGGTGACGACCGTGGCCGGGGCGGTCGAAGTAAAAGCGCCGCGGGTGAACGACAAGCGTGTCGATGAGGCGACGGGTGAGCGCAGGCGGTTCTCCTCGGCGATCCTGCCGCCCTGGGCCCGCAAGTCCCCGAAGATCAGCGAAGTGCTGCCGCTGCTCTACCTGCACGGCCCGTCGTCAGGCGACTTCGTGCCCGCGCTGGAGCAGTTCCTCGGTTCGTCGGCCGGTCTGTCCGCGGCCACGGTGACCAGGCTGACCGCCCAGTGGCAGGCTGATCACCACTCGTTCGGTGAACGCGACCTGTCCGCCACGGACTACGTCTATGTCTGGGCCGACGGCATCCACCTGCGCATCCGCCTGGAGGAGACGAAGGCCGCGGGGTCCTGGTCGTCATGGGCGTGCGTGCGGACGGCACCAAGGAGCTGATCGCGATGGCGGACGGCTACCGCGAATCCTCGGAGTCCTGGGCCGGCCTGTTGCGGGACTGCCAGCGGCGAGGCATGCGCGCTCCCGTCCTCGCCGTGGGCGACGGCGCGCTCGGCTTCTGGAACGCACTGAACGAGGTCTTCCCCGAGACCCGCCACCAAAGATGCTGGGTTCACAAAACGGCCAACTGCCTCGACAGCCTCCCGAAGTCGGCCCAACCCGCGGCGAAGAAGGCCATCCAGGACATCTGCAACGCCGAGGACCGCGAGCACGCGGCCAAGGCCGTCGCCGCGTTCGCCAGGCAGTACGGCGCGAAGTTCCCCAAGGCCGTCAAGAAGATCGTCGATGACGAGGCCGAGCTGCTGGCGTTCTACGACTTCCCGGCCGAGCACTGGATCCACCTGCGGACCACGAACCCGATCGAGTCGACCTTCGCGACCGTCCGGCTGCGGACGAAGGTCACCAAAGGGGCCAGCTCCCGAGCGGCCGCCCTGGCCATGGTTTTCAAGCTCGTCGAGTCCGCCCAGCAGCGGTGGTGGGCAGTGAACGCACCCCACCTCGTCACCCTCGTCCGTGCCGGAGCCTGCTTCGAACGAGGACAACTCGTCGAACGAACCGCCGCCCTCGTGTCATGAGTGACGCACTAATGCCACTGAGCCAGCGGTTTGCGAGTGAGCGTTCGTCAGGGCAGCTCGTGCGCCCGGTCCGCCTGGGTGACGAGATCGTATCCGCCGTCCGACGGAGGCGAAGGCTCCCTGCGGCGGACGTACACGGGCGGGATGATGTCCGAGGCTGGAGTTCCTGCTGAGGAAGGGATATTCAGATGGAACGCTGGGACCGGGTTGGACGGTGCGCGGGATACGGGGCGGTGCTGGCACTGTCGCCCTATTTGTTGATCAAGGTGTTGTGGGTCGTCGGCTCGCTGCTGGGACTGGCGCCGATCGGGGAGGGCTTCAACCTGGCCGGTTGGGTTGTGCTCAATACCGTGACCATCGGCATGGCGGGGATCGGGATCGCCCTGGCGCTCGCCCTGGTGCGGCCCTGGGGCATGCGGATACCGGGGTGGCTGGTGGCCTTCTGCGCCTGGACGGGGGCAGGGTTCCTCGTGTCGATCCTGCCGTACGCCGTGCTCAGCACGGTATTGGATGCCATGCGCGGCGGCATGGCAGACAGCCGGGGCGAAGACTCTGCCCTGCCCGGCTGGGAAGGCGCTCTGATCCAGTTCAGCTTCATCGGAATGGGGCTGGGGCTGGCCCTCGCACTCCCCGCCTACCTGCGGCGACGTTGGCCGGAAGCTTTCACCGCGCGAGTCAAGGACGGTACCCCTACCGCTGTGCCATGGGCCGCTGCCGTCGCAGCCGTCGTCGGTCTTGCCTGGCTGTACTGGGCAGTTGGCGGCACCCTCGGAGTCGCACGCCCGGCGGAGAGGGACACCTATGGGTACCTGCTGACGGGTGTGGGTGCGCTCTGGGCACTGGCCGGATCCGCCGCCATCTGGATGCTCGCCCGACAACGTCCCGCCCGAGTGCCCTATCACCTCCTGCTCGCGCTCGGCTGGCTCGGGTCGGGCTCGCTCTTCGCGTGGAGCGGATGGAAACTGCCTCTCACCCTGTTCGTAGCCCTGGCCCACCCGACCGACGTCACCCTGCCGGAGAACCTCGCCGTTGCTGCAGTGCTGCACCTCGCTGCCGTCGTGGCGGGGGTCGGCATGCTGAGATCACTTGTCGGCTCACGCCCACGCACCCCCGCTGGCACCAGCCCGGCACCCCTGCACACATAAGAGCTGAGTTGGGACGGATGGCGAAACCCGCCAATGGAGGCGTTCAGCCGCACCGACCGATCCACAGAAATTGACAATTGCTCGCCCACAGTTGCAACGTCGGCATCCAGCCCTACGACCGCCCAAGTGTCGTCGCCGACGAGCTTCGACGATAAGAGCGCAGATGCTACCTCGGCGCACTCCCATCGCGGATGTCAGTGACTAAAGGTTGTCCCGTAAGGGGTGCGGGTTATCGGGTGAGAGCCAGGTTGTGTAGACGGGCGATGCCGAGCATGGCCTGATGGACGCCGGCTCCGCGCAGGCTGCAGTCACGGAGGATCTTCCAGTTCTTCAGGCGTGAGAAGGCGTGTTCCACGTGGGCTCGCGCACGGCGGTGGACAGCGTTCTCGGCTTCCTGCTGCCGGGACAGCTGTTTGTGTCCCCGGGGTTTGCGGTGAGGCATGAGAGTTGCGGTGCCCTGGTAGCCGCCGTCCGCCAGGACAGGGGCGCCGCGGCAGGCCCGGTCGACGCCGGATTCGGTGAACGCCCGGCAGTCGTTGCGAGTGCCGGGCAGCGGAATGCCGACGGCTACCACCAGCCGGCTGTTGGCATCGATGACGACCTGAAGGTTCGTCGAGTACCGGTAGTTCCTGCCCGAGGCGGCGATCGTACGGTCACGGGTGGGAACGAGGGTCCCGTCGACGATCAGCACCGTGTCCTTCCGCGGCCGGCGAGCCGGTGAGATCGCCAGCAGCGGAGCCAGATGGTCCAGCACGCGGTCGGCAGCCGACTTGGAAATGCCTAACAGCGGCGCGACCTGCCTCAGGGTGAGGTTCGTCCGCCAGTACGTGGCCACCAGCAGCACACGGTCCTCCAGCGGAAGCCACCACGGCCTGCCCCGCTGGACATCACCGCACCGGCGTCTGACCAGCGCGACCAACCGGCCGAACTGTACTTCGCTCAGCCCCTAGAAGGGCTCGATCCACCTCGGGTCACTCGCCGACATCACCCCACCCATGCCTCACCAACACCACGACCGCCCCAGGCGTTACGGAACAACCTCTAGGCCTGCTGCAAGCGCAAGCGGATCCCGCTGCGGCCCGAATCAGACGTTCCTCGGTCAAGAGCTGAACGTTCCATTCAGCACCGTGCGTCACGCCACTCACATGTCTTGCGCATGAAGTTTAAAGACGGCACTCCCGCCTGGATGTCATTCCGGTTGCGAACCCGATCATGCAAGAAGCCGAAGAGATTTGAGCCAACTGCGGCTCAACATACACCCACACCTTGTCCGATGGCATCCCCATCTACTTCACTGTGTTCGCTACGGCAACTCCCTGCATATTTGGAGACACAGGTTGAAGCGAAGACGCCCGTTACGCACCCTGATCGCTCTCATCGTCACGGCCCTACTCGCAACGGCGCTGACGGCGGCGCAAGGCTCTGACCAGAGCCCATCGCCAGCGGGGAAGAGGGTCGTAACTTGGGAACGGCCGAAGGGGCCGATGACTCCCGAGGAGAGGATGGATCTCTCCCGGTACATGTACCGGAACTCCCCTAGCTATGAAGAACGGGCATCCCAGAAGCGGAGCTCGGTCACGCAAACAGATCTGAATACGTGCCGGAACGCCTCGTATCCGGGTGGCAAGATCCACATGATCATGGACCGTACGCACTGGTGTGCCGTGGGAGACGTCCTGTTCCTGGACGGCGATGACTCGATCAGGTTCAGGCTGACGGCCCTGGGGACGACAGGAGTAGAGAGTACCCGCAATGTGGATGTGTGGATCCAGATGGACAACTGGCGCACCACCGGGAGTCCAAACTGGGATCAGCGATTCGGTGTAAAGGGCGAGTGCAGCTCGAATTGCAGCGCCACGGGCGCCCGGACCGACACACTGAATAAGTGGCGTGATAGCCCGTCCGGCTCGAACCAGTGGCTCACCTTCTCCTCCCCGGAGGGGTCCCTCACAGGCGACAAGGTCGCCAGACACACATTTGACATCGAATACACGGCGCGAGAGATAAACAAGATCGAAAAGGTTCCCTTCCGGTGTGACTCGGCACATTATGTCGGGAAGTGGCAGGGCTGCGTATTCGATGACGGCCAACCTGTAACCTACACATTCGACTCCCGCCCGCAGTGGGAAGAGCAGACCAAGCATATCTGGAGGGCGCAGAACACCCCGGACGACACCGAGCCATCATCGGCGCATAAAAAGTACATTCCGGGATCCCCGAAGAGCAAGGACCCTCTCACGCGCCTCTATACGAAGGACGGGAAAAAGAACGCGGCCAACCGGAGAAAGTCCGTGCGTCAGTGCGTCAAATTTTTCGGGGCAGATTATGCAACGGCCTTAGATTACCCGCGGGAGTGCGACGAGTACCCGTACGCGTCGACGTATGAGGGATCGGTCGAAGGTGCGAGCAAACAGTCCCCTAATGACGGGTTCAGGCACTTTTCTGTAGAGCCGATCAGGGACAGTCATAACGGGGATGCGGGCAGGGACCTTGAGAACAGCTTCTATAAGGTCAATCGCATGCTCGATGGGGACAAGTTCTATGTCCATTTGGTTACTCCGGCGGGCGGTGACTATGAGGGTCCTGGCAGGCCTGCTGGTGTCGCGGCACCCGTCAGCTATAGCCAGTGTCCGGCAAATTCCGTTGTCGAGGCCAAACAGGCAGAGCCAAAGGCCTACCCGGAAGCCGTTTTCAATAAGTACGCGGAAACGACACGCGATGGATGGACTGGAGGCGATTCCACCTACAGCGTCACTCTCGGTGACGGTCGTCGCCTGTGGCTCTTCTCCGACACCTTCCTCGGCCCTTTGAACGACAATGGCACGCGGCCCCTGACCGCGCCGCTGATCAACAGTACGTTCGTGGCCCAGGTCGGGGACAATCTCACCACCATCACTGGCCCTGACAAGCAAGCGATCATGCCCCAGCCGGCGTCGGGGCACTGGTACTGGCTCGGGGACGGCCTCGTGACCACCATCGGTGGGAAGGAACGCCTTCAGGTCGTCTTCCACGAGTGGTACAAGTACGGCCCGGGACAATGGGAATTCAAGATCAAGCGATCCATGGTCGCGACGTTTGACACCAGCGACCTCACTAAACCGGCGTCGATTCAGCCGCTTCGCTCCGGCACGGGTATCCAGTGGGGATCGGCCGTCATGTCCGCCGAGCAGAGCGGTGACGGCTACACATACATCTACGGTGTCGACAGCAAAGCCGTGAACAAGGGCATGAGAATCGCTCGGGTCAAGGGCACCAACATCGCCCAACCCGAGAAGTGGCAGTACCTCAACTCGAACCGCAGCTCATGGATGTATGGCGAAACCGAAGGCGACACCGCCCTGACCGGTATCTCTAACGAATACAGCGTCACGCCGTTCAAGGGCAACTTCGTGGTCATCAGTCAGGACAGCACGCAGGCGTTCAGCGGAAAAGTCCGCCTGTGGTTCGGCTGCGACCCCTTCGGAGCCTTCGGGCACCTGGATGGCAACGACGAGGTCTACCGGATGCCCGAAGGAGGCCCCGTGCCCTTCGGCGACTGTGTGGCCGCGGACAAGGAAGAAGACGGCAAGTGCTTCTCCTACAACGCTCACGTCCATCCGTCCCTGGCATCAGGGAGCCGCTGGATCATGTCCTACAACGTGAACAATTTCGACAACAGCGTCTCCTCTAGCGGCGCCCACTACCGAGATCCCACCATCTACCGGCCCCGCTTCGTGTCCTTCACTCTGACAGCCAAGAGCCTCAGAGAGGCCAGGAGCAAGGTCACGTACGAGACACAACCCAAGCAGACGCGTACACCTTGCCGAGAACAACAGCGCCCCGTGGCAGGAGTGCTGACCAACCCGTGCCCGTAGCACGCGTCTGATGATTTCCTAGGTGGTGCCGGTCCCGCCCGCTACGGCGGGGCCGGCGCCACATGTCGGTCTGTTGGCGAGCGGAGGACACGAGTGTCGGTGGATGAGTCGTGGGAGAAGATCGAACGCTGGCTGGACCAGTACGCTCCGCAAGAACAGCCTCTGCCGGGGCCGTGCACCCGCTCTGAGCTGGACGGCCTCTACAGCGCGCTCGGCGTGCGGCTGCCCGAGGATGTTGAGCAATCGCTGTTACGGCACAACGGGTCGGGGCTCACCGATGTCATTCCGTCCACGTTCGCGCTTCACAGCGTCGAGCAGATCGCCCGAAAGCATCTAAGAACGCTCAAGTACAGGGTGGAAGACGATTGCTATGGCTCGCACGACAGCCGCTGGATCGTGCCGATCGGCGCGCTGGGCGAGATGCAGCTCGTCGTCGACACCCAGAGCGGGCATCTCGGGTCATGGGACGTCGAGGAGACCGGCTACCGCTGGTTCGAAGGCCCGGGGTGGGCGACTCTTTCGGCCGTGCTCGAAGTCACGGGAAACGCCCTGGCATCCCCGCGTCCGTGGATCGCAGTCATGGGTGACGGTGATGAGTGGCGGGCCATCGATATGGACACCGATTTCCCGGGAACACTGGTGTGGGCCGACGTGAGGGGTTAGGCCTGTCGTTTGCCCCAGCAGGACGCTGACGTACGTCACCCCAAGCGGCGCCGACCAGGAGAACTGGGAGGGGTGCCTGCACGGAGGACCGAGGCCGCCCCGATCCGTCGCCCTAGAGGTTGTTCCGTAACGCCTGGGGCGGTCGTGGTGTTGGTGAGGCATGGGTGGGGTGATGTCGGCGAGTGACCCGAGGTGGATCGAGCCCTTCTAGGGGCTGAGCGAAGTACAGTTCGGCCGGTTGGTCGCGCTGGTCAGACGCCGGTGCGGTGATGTCCAGTGGGGCAGGCCATGGTGGCTTCCGCTGGAGGACCGTGTGCTGCTGGTGGCCACGTACTGGCGGACGAACCTCACCCTGAGGCAGGTCGCGCCGCTGTTAGGCATTTCCAAGTCGGCTGCCGACCGCGTGCTGGACCATCTGGCTCCGCTGCTGGCGATCTCACCGGCTCGCCGGCCGCGGAAGGACACGGTGCTGATCGTCGACGGGACCCTCGTTCCCACCCGTGACCTGAGCGCGGGAGTGGACATGCTGACTGCCGGTATCGGAGCTGCCGCAGTCGCGTCGGACCTACCGGCAGATGATCCGTCATCACCGATGTTGGCCAGGATTAGCTGTCGGAAATACACGTACGGGTGAGTCGCCTTGCTAGGTCGAGCCCGGAGCATTATGAGCAGTTCGTGGCGGACGGCGTGTACCGGCCACCCGCTCGCTCCAATTGCTCGGTTAACGATCTCGTGCATGGTTGGCTGTGGCGCGTTCGTTCCTTGATCGTTGTGTCGGTTGTGGAGGGGATTATGACGCGCGCGGCGATCACGGGGACCCAGCGGATTACAGAACTGGCGCCAACGGAGTTGGCTGCAGGCGCTTCTGAGATCGACTGGTTGTGGTACGAGTGCCACCAGGCCAGGCTCGCTTCCCGGGGCCGGTAGCGGGCCGTCGGCGCCGGGCCCTACGAAAGCTGGTCTTCGTCGGCCGGCTGCCGGTCATCCTCGTCAAAGGATGTATTCCGGTTGGCGAGCAGTGCTCTACCGGTCGTACCCTGGTGCGCTCTCGGCCCCCTGCTGCTCGTGGACGACAACACCGACTCCGGCTGGACCCATGCAGTCGCGGCCCGACTGGTAGGTAGCGAACAAGTCCTTCCGCTGGTTCTCGCTGCAACGGGCTGAGCCTGCTGTTCTGTGGGCTGTAGCAGCCCCTGGAAACAAACTTCCCGGCGGAACGCTCCGGCCGATGGAAATTCCCGTGGTCTGGGGTTCACGGCGCGGGGCTGTCCAGGCTCTCACTCATGACGGGCCAACCGGCTGGTCTTGCGACCCGTACAAGAAGGGGAGATGCGCATGGACACGGTCACCGCCGCCACCATGATCTCAATCATGATCGGCCCGGTGTGTGCCCTGTTCGGCCTGTGGTTGCGCCTGCGCTGGCAGGTGCAGCATGAGAGGGCCCGGCAGCAGTACCTGGGGTAGCGCCGAGATAAGCCCAAAAGCCGCCAATACTTGATCTTGGTGGATTGGTGAGGGCCTGTTGAACCGCCCGTGGGCAGGGAAGACTGCTGGTACTGCCGGTGGAGGGGAAGGGGCGGTGTCCGTGGCCGCGGCCAGCAGTACGGACTCGGCGCTCAAACGGGCCCGGGTAGCGCGACACATGACGCTGGCGCGTGCGCATGCACACTCGCGAGGCGGGGCTTGTCTTCCCGGGGTCCGTCGTGGCTGAGTTTGAGCCCTTAAGGGCGCAGGGGTTACCGCCCGGTCGCCACCTTGACGCTGGTGCGTGGCGGGCGTGCGAGCGGGAGCAATACAGGAGCCTGCGCGCGTTCGGCCAGCAATACGGGCCGGTGTTCACCGTCCATGCCGAAGGCAGGCCGCCGCGTGTCTACGTCGCCGTCCCCGAGGCTATCGAGGACATTTTCGTCCGGCATCACAGGGACCTGGTGGGCCTGGGACCCAGCATGTTCGAACCCTTGGTGACCAGCCGGTCCGTTGCCTTCCTCAACGGAGAGCCTCACCGGCTGGCGCGGCACGTGCTCGCTCACGCACTCGCCACCCCGGACCAGGACGGACGCGCCCGCGCCATCGCGCGCGTCGTCCGCAGGGAAACGGGCCGGCTGGCCGTCGGCGAGGCGGTTCCGCTGGGGGTTCTTCGCCAACGATGTCACCCGCAGTGTCATCCTCGCTGTGCTCTTCGGGTCCCTGCCGGCCACGCTCCATGACGACCTGCTCGGGGCGATGGGCCGGGCCATGGCCTTCCTGCACGAGCGGCAGACGGCAGCCCTTGAAGCCTGCCCCGGCAGGGCTGCTGCCGCTTCCGCGGCATTCAAATCGGCGAGCTTGTCCTGCACGTCCTCCCAGGCCAGCAACTGCTCGGACCAGTCCGCGTACTCCTCCGAGCCGACCACCGCGACGTCCCCCGTGCGCAGTTCCTCGGCGAGGTGGGTGAAGACCATCGCCTCGAAGTGCTTGCGGACGAACCGCCCCGGACGCGTCTTGTCGAGCACCGCCTTGCGCCAGTTCTGCGTGGCGAAGGAGATGTCGACCGGCTTGCCATCCTCGCCGAGCGCGCTGATGTACTCGCCGCGGGCACTCTCGTTGCGCATCGCGTGCGCGAGCGCGTCCAGGACCCGCCCGTCCTCGGACGTCGCAGTGAACAGTGCTCGCCCTGGTGAAGGCCCAGTTGGTGCAGGCCGGTGGCCTGGGGGTGGTGACCAAGGCGGTGGAGGGCTTCGGCGGGTTCGCCGGGCAGTACGAGCAGATCGAGAAGGTGTCCGCGCATCACGGCAACTTCTGGGAGGTGCTGCTGTACGGGCAGATCGGTCGGGACCGGTCGGTGATGTTCGACCTGGCGGAGAAGCTTCAGTCCGCTCGATCGAGGTCACAGTCCCGCCCCAGGCCCAGATTCAGTCAGCATCACCACCAACGACCTTCGGCCGAATAGGTGACGGCCCGCGCCGGGCCGGACGCCAAGATCAAATACTGGCGGCATTTGGCCTTACCTCGGCGCTACCCGACTTTGGGACACGATCGCCTACCCAACTCAGGGGTAGCGGAGATGATTTCGGTCGGTCAGGGATCTGACTCGCCTCTCGTCGGAGGGCGTAAGGACTCGGGAAATAGCCGGTAGCACCGCCCGGCAATCGGCTGGGGGAAGCAGAACAACGCGAGGGTCCCCGCGGCCCGCGCCGGACAGCGAGCAGCGGGCGGGGTGGTAGCACCAAGTGGACCGGTTTGTTCTGCTCCTCCGGAACAAACAGCGGCTGCTCGGGCCGTGGCCGATCCATGCAGCAGCTGTGCATTGTCATCCAACCACCCGGGACCGGCCCACGGCCGTGCTGGCGGCCGCGAGCAGCAGGCGCCGGTGGGGGCAGCGGCGAGCGTAGCTGCCCGTCGCTGCACAGCCGGGGCCGGCCTGCCACCCGTGCAGCACCCTGTTGCCACCTGACGACCACCACCAGCGCCGTGGCGTGCATGTACGCCCCTCGGGCGCCAGCACCACGTCCGCCGGATTGGGGCGAGCTTTTGATGGCCGCTTACATCACCGCCAGCTGCATTAACGGCGGTGCATGCGAACCCGAGTGCCCCAATGAGGCCATCACTAAAGGCAACGAGCTCTATGTCATCAACCGCACCGAATGCAGCGAATGCATCGGCTCTTACGACCACTTCGCCTGCCAGGTGGTGTGCCGCGGTAGAAGTCTGCGTAACCGATCCGGCGCGCAAGGAGTGAGAGCAAACGCTCTACGACCGCACCGTCGCGCTTCGCCTTCCCTACCTCACAAAGGAGTGCAATATAGAACATGGAGCACAAATCCCTGTTTCGCCATGCGATTGACTGTTTGCACCCATCCCCTATCATGCAGTTTGCGCCGTTGTGGAGCGATTTTCAGCCTGCGGGATTGATTTCATGATGTCGCCCTGCGAGGACTATGATCTTGGGTGACCACACACTCTATTTCCAGGGGGAAATATGAAGACTTCTCTGCGCAAGCGCGCTACATCGGTTCTCGTGACGACCGCCGTCCTGGCAGGCGCAGCAGTGACGATGGGTGCAAACAACGCCTCCGCGGCGCCGAACGTGAGGTTTATGGGCGGGGGAGGAAGCACGGCCGGGATTGTGATCGTCATCGACGGTCAGGCGGCGGGCGTGGTCAACTGGAGGGCTGACGGTGACAGGCTGTCGGCTACAGACCGTGGCATTGATGGCTATTACATCGATGGTTTCGTCGGCACGAGCCCGGTCAGGAAGGCGAGCACCAAGGGGCACAGCGCGCCGTACACCGATAAGGCCGGAGGAAACCTTCCCGAGAACAAGACCTACACGTTCTGGGCTTGCGTTGGCAAGGGAACTTCGTTCTACACGTGCTCCGACATCTACAAGGTCAAGTCGTAGGCAGGTAGATTTCTGCTGCTAGACCCGTATTCCCTATGACGAGCCTCGGGGCCGGCCCGAGGCTCGTCATGTTCCGTCAGCCACGGCTCAAACGCCAGCACGAGAAGAAGCCCCGCCTTCGGACCCCGAGCTGCATTACCGCGACGACGGCCAGCACCCCACCGGAACCCACCGAGCAGCACACCCGCTGCACCCCGGCGAGCAGCACGGTCAGGAACAGCGGCACCCCGTCTATCGGTGGCCTACACGACGGTGCCGTGCAGGGCGCGGCGGTCGCCGGACAGGGCGTAGCGGCGGGCGGCGAGTCCGTTCTCGAGGGTCTCGCCGATCTGCTCGCACAGCGGGGCGAGGACGTCGGTGGCCTCGGTGTCGGAGAGGTAGGCCGGGGCGACTTCGAGCATCAGCTCCCCGATCGCGTGGGTGCCGGCGGCGAGTTCGTCGACGACGGCGCGCAGTGCGGCGAGCGCGGGATCCGCCGGCGGATCGTCGGGCGGCGGAGGCGGTGGAGTGCGGACGTCGCGGACGGCTTGGCGGATCACCGCGCGCACAGTCGGCTCATCGAGGGCCTGGAGGCCGCTGTGGGCGAGCGTGGCGAGTCGGCGGGTGATCAGCTCCGCGACAGTTTCCGTACAGCCGGAGACGGCGATCAGGGCGCGCTGGGGCAGGCCGTAGTCGAGCGCGGCCGCGGCGGCCGGGACGCTGTCTCGCGTGCGAGACGGATCGGTGCCGGCCGCGACGGCACCGTGGATCGCGGCGAGAGAGCGGGCGACGTCGAGCAGCCGGTACGCCTGGGCGCGGCTGATGCCGAACTCCGCTTCGCAGTACGACTCCCAACTGCTGTGCCCGAGCGGGAGCCAGACGCGGGCGGCGTGCGCGTCACGAACCCCGGGCGGCGAGAACCGCCACGGAGCGCCGGACATCGTCCATCACCTCGCGCAGCCCGACCGTCATCTCCCGGGCGCGCGCCGCGGTGAGCGGAGGCCGCGCCGGTTCGACGACGTGCTCCTGGTCCTCGTTCTGCTCGCCCACGACTCCATCGTCCTCCGGCGGGCGGCACCAGGGCGTGCGGAAGCACCGGCGCGAGCTTCGCCTCACAGGCTCACAGCTTCATAGACATGGCGTCTACCTGGGAAAACGCCCTGTGAGCCGCATAGACCTCACAGGTTGACGCTGACGTGGCACCAGGTGACACCCGTCCCTGGAGCCCGAGTCGGGCGCGGCTACGTCTCCTGGGCGTCGCCGCCGGCGGGGAGCTCCTGCTCGATCTCCCGCGCTGCCCTCATCAGTTCAAGGGCCTCGCGGCGCATCTGGCTGGCGCGCTCGCGCAGCTGCTTCACGCGCCGGCGCTGCTGCTGGGGGCTGAACGCGTTGACGTACTGCCCGCGCGGCCCCACGAGCAGCCCTTCGGCGATCAGCTGGCGTACGGCGGCCGCGGATGGGCCGCGGCGTCCTCGAACTGGCCCTGCGGGAGCCTGCTGGGCGGCTGTCGCGGGTGGAGCGGGTGCGGGGCGTGTGGGGGCGAGGTGGTGCTGCGGGGAAGCACGGGGCGGGGCGCGTGAGGGCGTCGGCCGAAATGGCCTACGCCGACCACGCCCGAAAAGGCGTGGCCGGCGGGATGCGGAAATGGCCATGGTGCGGAGATGGCCACCGTTTCATCGAGTTATCGACTCGTATTTATCCGAGCCGCCACTCATCAGAGGATTTCGATGTCCTTCACCTTCGGCGGGCGGTTCGGGAAGGTAATGTCGGTCCACCGGTTGATACGCACGGAGTCGCCGTTGGCGTCGTAGTAGATCAGGTCGTTGTTGCCCGTGGAGATCCGGTCGACCCACCAGTTGCCGAAGTTGGTCCGGCCCTTGTTCGCGTAGCAGTCCACGCTCTGCCGCCCGTTGTTGTGCGACCAGATCTTGAGGAAGTTTTCGCCGCCGCGGCACTCGACCTTATCGATAGCGAAGGCGTTGCCGCTGGGCATCAGCACGGTGAACGCGGCGGCGGCAGCGAGCGCCACGGTTGCGGAGCGCGCGACCCTCTTGGTTTTCGAAAGCACAAGTACTCCCTGATTCCGAGCCCGTACGTGATCACATTCCGCGGTCATTTCCGGGAAAGGTTTTCCGCTTGCACGATGACGATCGTGCAGGGTCCCTGTACATGGCAACCTTTCAAATGGCACGTGACTAAAATTAACTGCCCAATGTCCTGATCGACTCCATTCAGGCGATTTGATGGCCATTTAGGGCAAGATTTCGGACAACGATGACGACGAAAGCGGGACGCGCATGGATCTGCAACTGCCCGGGAAGACTGCCCGGGTGACCGGAGCGAGCCCGGGCCGAGCGGAAGCGGAACATCATCCCCAAGATCGCCCGACGCGGACATCAGCACGACTCGGGGCTGGGACGGGTCCGCTGGGTCGCAGAGGCCGGGATCTCCTACTCAGGGTGAAGCCCATCCCGGAGGCACTGGTGACGGTGTCGCCGTCCTACGGCTGCGGCAGTGCGGTCGGCGCCGGAAGGCCGAGAGCGCGGGCGAGGGCGGCTGTGACGGGGGCGCAGTAGTCAGGCAGGCGCCTGGAGGCCCAGTCAGCAGCCAGTGCAAGAAAGCCGGCCAGGTCCCGCTCGGCACCGGCGAGCAGGTGGCGGAGCTCGGTGACCGACAGCTCGATCACCGGACTGTCGCTCTGCTCGGCGTTGACAGTGAGCCGGACGCTGTCGCCGAACCGCTCCGCAACCGGAGAGGGATCGTGGCCGAATCCGAGCAGGCTGCCGCCGTCGACGAACTGATGCCAGTCGCGCCAGTCCTCCAGTCCGTCGCAGCAGCCGGGCAGGAAGGTGACGCCTGTGGAGTGGTCGGCGACTCGCAGGCCGCCGGCCGCGAAGAGGCTGTCGAAGGTGAGCAGCCCGTGAAGGAACGACTCAAGTGCGTCGGCCGGACGAGGCGGGCGGTCGCCGTCGGGATCGATGTCATTGCAGCCGGCGATGCGCATCACCGCGGTTCCGACCTCAGCGGGTGAGAGCTCACCGCTCAGGGGCAGGAAGCCGAACGGCTCGATCTCGGCGATAGGCCAGAGGTCGAAACCGTCAGGGGTGTAGATCTCCAGGACGGGCTGCATCGCGATCACCCGGCGAAGTGTTCCCCATCCCCGCCCGTATCGCCTCCCGGTTACACCGAGCACCCTCATCTCGCCCATGAGAGCTGAACACCTTCGGTCGTACCGAGAAGATCCCGGTGTACGCCGACATGAGCCGAAGCTCAGTAGTTGTCACCGGCAGAGCCGGATGAGCTGGCGAATACGACCCGTCGAAGCAGGCTGGTCGTCACCAATGAGGCACCCGGCTTGTCACAAACGCTCATTCGGCAGCCTTTCTGTCACCAGCGGCGAAGATCGAAAGTGCCGGGCCGGGATTGGCGACGGTGCCGAAGCGGTGGCGAACTGATACGCGCACTCGCCCGAGGACTCGGCCGCCGCTGAGGGCCTGCCGGGAGGGCGCCGGCTGCGGGAAACCTCGCAGCCGGCGACCTCCCAAGGGCCTCCCTCGCAGCCTCCCCAGCAGGGAACCGCGGGCTCAGGAGCTGGTGGTGCCGGGGTACCAGTCCGGTGCCTGTAGTCGTTTGACGATCTCGTAGAAGACGAAGAAGTCCGGGATAGCGGCCACCGGCAAGCGGATCAGCAGCCGCTTCTCGTCCCTGACGTGGAACCCGACGATGCCGTTTACCAGCGTGACCCGCTCGATCTGGCTCCAGGGCACGGTCCTGCCGCGCGCCTCCACGGCTTCCCGGCTCAACTTGATCCCGGCGAGTTCCAGGGTCTCGCCCCGACGGATCGCGGCGAGTTTTCCGGGCAATTTCGCTTCGGTCACGGCCTGTTGGACGGCCGGGCCCCACTCCTTCGCGTGGGCGACGGCGTGCGCGGGCAGTAGTTCCGAGCCGTCGGTACGGGTCAGCGGATACTCGTGCGTCGTACTGGTGTACCTGCCATCGAGGTAGTGCGCGACGACCGACTGGCGCACCGTGAGGGCGTCCCAGCCGTGGGCGGCGGCCTTCCCCGCACCGTTGACGATGATCAGCCCGTGCTCGAATATGTGGAGCTGCGCGTACAGCAGAGCATACCGCCCGGCACGCCCGTGCGCGGATACGAACCCGTACCCGCACGCCAATGCTCCAGTCGCGCCGACGATCGTCAGGATCGCGTTGCCGGTGTCGATCCCACGCACGGCCAGGCACAGGAGGGCGGCGGTGAAGAAGGCCAGCGCCACTCGGTCGCCGAACCCGGACTTGGCCTTGCCATAGCTTCCCCGGAGTTTGCCGAGCTGCTCCCGTTCGGCCGTTGCGCGGACCTCTTGTGACACCGGCACCGTGCCAGGACTCCAGAGCCGGCCGCCGGGCACGGTCTCGGGCCGGGGCACGGTCTCGGGCCGGGGCACGGTCTCGGGCCGTACGACGGCGAGCGCGAGGACCTGCGCGCCCGACGGCCAGCCCCGGGCCATCTGCCATTCCTGTCCGGAACCTATGTCCTTCGCGGTGGCGTGGGCGATTCCGTTGTGGTCAACCGTGAAGGTGACTTCGATCTGCGGCGCCCGGCCCCCGGCGCTCCGCAGGCCGGTCAGCTCGATGACGCCCAGCCGCTCGTTCTCCGCCGCCACGGGACTCATGCCCTGCCAGAGCCGGATGACCCGGGGCCGGCCATCGGCGGGTATCTTCCCGGTCGGCGTGAACATCTCGGAGCGCACTGTCCCGAGCGGGTACGACCGCCGGGCCACCGGCGTCATGACACCTCCCTGCGTCTCGACGCCGAGGTCCAGGGCAACGGCGTCGGTCAGGAGGACGTCCGTCCTGACCCCCTTGAGCAGGCCCGCCTGGAGCACCGCACCGGCTGCGGCGAGTCCGTCGGCGTCCGCGCTGCGGATTGGTTCCCTGCCTCCGGTCAGCTCACGCAGCAGGCTCACGAAGGCGGGCGTCCGCGTCGCGCCACCGATGAGGACGACCTGGTCGATGTCGCCGAGGGCCAGGCCGGAGTCCTTGAGCAGCCCGCGGAGCAGCACCTCGCACCGCTTCAGCGGGCCGCGGATCAACTGCCGTAAGCGGTCACGGGTCAGACGATCGTGCAGGTGCACCGGACCTTCGGCCGTAACGGCGGCGTACGCCAGCTCGACCGTGCTCTCCGAGGCCGAGGAGAGGTCGATCCTCGCCTGCTCGGCAGCCTCGCGCAGCCGCGCCGCCGCCGTTTCGTCGCGGGTCAGGTCGATGCCGTGCAGGCTGTTGAACCGTGCCGCCAACTCCTCGGCCACAGCTCGGTCCCAGTCGTCCCCACCCAGGTTGTCGTCGCCGCAGACGGCCCTGACCACGGCAACGGTGTCTCCGTCCGCCACGTCAATCTCCAGCAGGGACGCGTCGAAGGAGCCAGCTCCGCACCGGACCATCAGCACCGTCTGGCCACGCCCGCCGTTGCTCACCGCGTGGCCCAGGCCCGCGAGGGACGACTCGCTGACCACGCGCAGGACGTTGAACCCGGCGAGCCGGCCCGCCTCCCGGGTCTCCTCCCGCTGCGCCTCGCCGAAGGACGCCGGGACGGTGATCACCGCATCGGTGAGCTCTTCTCCCACGGACGCCTCGGCGTCCCGCTTGAGCTTCCGCAGTAGGAGGACCGTGATCCTCTGCGCCGGGTACGACTCCCCGTCGATACGGATCGCCCAGTCGGTGCCCGTGCGCCGTCGGACCGCGCGCACGGTACGACCCGCGTTGATGACCGTCTGGCGCCGGGCCGCCTCACCGACGAGCACCTCGCCCTCTGCGGTGAACGCGACGACGGACGGAGTGGCCCGGGAGCCTTCGGCGTTGGTGACGACGCGGGGCCTGCCCTCCTCCAGTACAGCGACGACGGAGTTGGCCGTTCCCAGGTCTATTCCCACCACACGAGCCATTGCAGTCCCCGCCGTCCGCCGTCGGTAGCTCGGACAGTTTAGGGCTCACGAGGCAGAGGGGGGAGGTTGCCGGGATCCGTGGGACACCACACCGAAGATCTGGTGACAACAAGCCCGCCTTTGTGGCATCTATCATGCTTTGGCCACGGCAGGTAGGTAGGTACAGGAAAGGGCCCGAAGATCCCGTAACCGGGATCCGGGCCCCTGCTCCCACCTGACACGGCCGCGGCTGGTGAAAGTGATCAGCTTGCGTCTGTGCTCTTGCCGACCAAGTGCGTGAGCAACTCGACGATCTGTGCCTGGTTGCGGTCGACTTTCTCGCTCAGGTCGCCGAAGCTATCGCTCAGACCGCGTATCTCATCAGCGCGCTCGTCCACCTTGGAGTCGAGGTTGCTGACCTTCTGATCAAGATTGCCGACCTGGAGCCGCAGCGCGGTCAGGTCGCTCCTGACGATCCCGAGCTCGCGATCGGTCCGCTCCTGCGCTTGCTTGAAACGGCGCGTGAAAGTGCAGATCTCGCTCTGCGCGGGTTCATCGGGCACGCGGAGCTCCTGCCAGATCATGAAAAACGGCGGTCATCAGGGCGTCCACGCTATCGCGCCCCAGGAGCTGGTGCGTGGGCTCGCCAACCGGAGCGGATGCACCAGTCGGACTTGGTGCTCACCCTCCGTCGCCTGGAACTCGAAGGCGGTTCGACGGGAGGAACTCCCGTCGGACCGCCTTCTGCTCTTCATCGCGGGATCATGGTCCCGCCGTCGTCGTGCCTGTTCAGAAATCGGGCCAGTCGTCCGAGATCACGATGCGGGCGACGTAGATACGCGGGCCATCGTCGCCCGGCTCGCCCTCACGCACGTGGTACTCGGCCAGGCCGGCGTCCCGGGCAAGCGGGGCCGAGAACCAGCCCGGACGTCCCGGGACCGGCCGCGCAAGCGGCGGCACCGGATGCTCGCGCAGTTCCACCATCAGATTCATGACGGCGGAGAAGACCGAGGCCGAGACCTCGGGGGAAAGCAGCGGGAGAGCGGCGGGCGAAAGCTGGTCGTCTTCGCCTTCGCCGTCGTCCTGCTTGTTGTACTCATCGCTCACCGGCTGTCGTAGAACTCCATCCGGTCCGCTGGCGGCAGCGCCTACGCCACCCCGTTCTGGGTGCGCGGGATCGACGGCGCCCCGCTGTCGCCGTAGTGCACCGGTTGTGCGCTCATCGCTGTACCCCTTCCGTCTCCCCCCGAGTCTGCCGCCTCCAAGGTGCTCCAGTCGACCTGCCTCGGTGGGCGAGCCCGCTCGAAGCGTGCCGGTCGGCGATTCGGACGGGCATTTCCGGTCATCCGGCCGTCATGCGCAGGCCACGCAGGTGTGACCGAACTTGTCACGGGGCGTGTTGTTCATGAGCTGGCCCCCCGGGGGTGTGCCGCTCGTGCCGCGAGAGGTGCACGATCGACCGGCAGAAGTATCACCGACCCTACTTCTGCCGGGGATTATGCCTGGTGAGCACAGCGACCCTCTGATCAACTCATCACATGAGAGCGAAAATCATAGGGATGGCAGTCGCCCTGCTGGTCTCCGGCTCCGCCGGCGCTGCGAGTGTGGCCACTGCCTCCCCGTCCCAGGACACCGGTACAGCCACAGCCGCATCCGCTCAGCCCGGGACCGCTGCCCCTGCTCAGACCAAGCCGCCCCGCTCCGCTCTGGCTGAACACCCTGAGTACGCGGACGCCACCAAGCCGCCTACCACCCGACCGCCGAGGCCGACCCCATCGTTCCCCAGTCACACCAAGCCGCCCCGCTCGATCCCTGGCGCACCCGCCGCACATCCGAGCAGCACTTCAGGGGCAACCCCGCTCTCCCCGCGGGCGCGCTCCTACAGCGGGAACGCGACGTTCTACAGCACGGGCTTGGGGACGTGCGGCATAAAGAACGTGGACAGTGACTACGTTGTCGCACTCAGCGTGGAACTGAAGGGGGATGACGTCACGAAGTACAAGTACTGCGGCAAGAAGGTCAGAGTCCATTACAAAGGGAAGACCGTTGTTGCGGCGGTTGTCGACACCCACTTCGGGGGGAAATATGACCTCGACCTGTCACCCGCGGCCTTCTCGCAACTCGCCGAGTTCAACACCGGCAAGATTGCGGTCACCTGGTCTTTTCAGGACTGAATGAGGGAGTGATGTGATCACCATCATCGGGGCGACAGCGTACGCCGCTGCCGGGACAGGTCGTCTCCGCTCCACTCCGTGAGTTCATAGCGGTGTTCGCGCGGCAGGGCCGCCAGGTCGGGGTGCTGGTCCCGGAGTAACCGGGTGTTCAGGTCCGCGGTGATCTCATCGTCCGCAGCGTCCATGTGATCCGTGCGTTGCTTTGCGTTCCTTGTCCGTCGCCCCGGCAGCCGTAGTCCCGCGCCGGGCCCGGCCCCGCTTGTTGGTGCGCACATGCGCGGCTGACACCTGGTCGACGGCCGGCCCGTTTCCGTACGGACGCCGCACCGTGTAACGGCCACTCCGTCCCCCGGTGGGGCGCCCTTCCTGCGCCCCGCCGGCCCGGACGGCTGCTGGACGCAGAACGTCCTGTACCGCTTCAGTCTTGCGGGCACCTGATGAGTCCCTCACCGGGTCATAGCCGTCACCAGGTGGAACCTCCGGCACAAGTACGCCATCCCTAGTTCTGTCGGGCCGTCACGCCCCGGCCGTGCACACACCAGGGAGAAGCATGACCACGACGGCATCCGACGGCCTCGGGCAGCGCTTGCGCGCTCTGCGCCTCGGCGCGGGGCTGAGCCAGGAGCAGCTCGCCGAGGCCGCCGGGATCAGCGTGCGGGCTCTGGCCGACCTGGAGCGCGGTCGTACCCGGGGGCCGCAGCGCCATACCGTCCAGGCGTTGTCCCGGGCGCTGGGCCTGGACCCGGACGGGGCCCGGTCGCTGGAGGCGGCGGCCGCGCCCGGGCGGAACCGCGCCCGCCCGGCCACCGGCCCGGCGGCACCCAATGTCCTGTCCCTGCCGAGGAATGTCGGCGACTTCACCGCACGCGACCACGCCCTCGACGCCGTGGCCGGCGCTGTGGATCCCGTCGATCCGCCTGTGGCTGTCGTCGCCGGTGCGCCCGGCCTCGGGAAGACGGCGTTCGCCGTCCGGGCGGCGCACCGGCTCAGCCCTCGCTTCCCCGACGGGCAGTTCCACCTCGATCTGCGCGCCATGGACCCCGAACCGGTCCGGCCCGGCGACGCGCTGGCCCGGCTGCTGACCGCCCTCGGCGTCACCGGACGGTCCCTGCCACAGGAACCGGAGGACCGGGCCGGGCTGTTCCGCTCCCTCACCGCCACCCGCCGCCTGCTCATCGTCCTCGACAACGCCGTCGACGAGGACCAGATACGCCCCCTCCTCCCCGCGACGGGCACCTCCCTCACCATCGTCACCAGCCGCAACAGCCTCTCCGGCCTCGAAGCCGCCCACCGCGTCGACCTCCCCCTGCTGCGCCGCGAGGAAGCCGTCGAACTCCTCAGCCGCATCGTCGGCCCGCAACGCGTCGCCCGCGAAGCACAGGCCGCCCGCGACCTCGCGGACCGGTGCGGACGATTGCCGCTGGCCCTGCGGATCGCCGGACAGCGCCTCGCCGCCCGGCCCCAGGAGACCCTGACCAAACTCGCCACCCTGCTCGCCTGCGAAGAACGAAGACTCGACCTGCTCGAAGCGGGCGACCTGAAGGTCCGGGCGGCCTTCGCCCTCTCCTACCGCCAGCTCGACGAGGTCTCCCAGCGCCTGCTGCGCCGCTGCGCCCTCGCCGCGGGCCCCGATGTCAGTCTGGAGACCGCCGCCCTCCTGACGGGAGTTCCGCTCCGCGAGGCCGGACTCCGTCTGGAGCAGCTCTGCAGCCGCGGGCTGCTGCAGGCGGACGCGGAGGCCGAGCGGTACCGGTTACACGATCTCCTGCGCCTCTTCGCCACCGAACAGCTGGCCGTCCAGGACGACGGGACCAGCCGGAGCGCGGCCCTGGACCGCACCGCCCGCTGGATGCTCGCCCGCGCCACCGCAGCGGCCCTCCACTTCGACGCCGAACGCCGCAGCGCCCCGGCCGGCGATCCCGACCCCGCCACCGCCCCGGCGGGCCGGGAGCGGGCCCGCGCCTGGCTGGAGGCCGAACGGCACCAGTGGCTCGCCGCCCTCCACCACGCCCACACCGCCGGATGGCACCGCCAGGTCCTCGATGCCGCTGAGGCGATGCACTGGTTCTCCGACCTCACCCAGCACTGGCCCCAGTGGCTCGACGTCTTCCGGCACTCCGCCCACGCCGCCCGCGCCCTCGGCCGCCGGCGGGAGGAAGCGACCCAGCTGAACTACCTCGCCTGGGCCCACACCTTCTGCGCCCACGACGCCCCGGCCGCCCTCGAAGCCGCCGACCGCGCGCTCGCCGTCGCCCGCACCTGCGACGATCTGCTCCAGACCGGGTGGGCCCTCGGATACGGAGCCGGAGCGCTGCGCCGCCTCGGCCGCATGGGCGAGGCCGTCGCCCGGCTCCGCGCCTCCGCCGACTGCCACCGCGACAACCCCACCGCCGAAGGCAGACTCGCCCTGCTGACCACCCTCAACTCCCTCGGTGAAGCCCTGTGCCAGCTCGGCCGGGCCGACGAAGCGCTCGAACACCACCTGAACATCCTGGAACTCTGCCGACAGGGCCACCCCGGACTGGCCCCCCATATGCTCACCACCTACCAGGCCCTCACCCTGCGATACCTCGGCAACACCTACACGGCCCTCGGCCGCTGGCAGGACGCCGAACCGTCCCTGCGACAAGCCTTGACAGCCTTCGAGGAAGCGGACGCACCCGTATGGAGCGGGCTCGTCCAGCTCCAACTCGGACGCGTGCTGCGCCACCTCGACCGCCCCGGCGAGGCCCGCACCGCCCTGACCGCCGCCCTGTACAACCTCACCGCCCATCACCACCCCCTCCAGGCCGAAGCCGCCACCGAACTCCGCACCCTCGACCCCACCCGGCACTGACATCAGACGGCAGTGCCGGTTGTCCGCCGCCGGGACGGGGTCGGCACCGGAGGCCCGGCCGGGCGCGCGGTACCCGGGGTGCGGCGGCAGCCCGCGACACGGGGGCGGCCGGGGCGCGGATCCGCCGGCCGGGGGCGCCTTCGCCCGGGAACCACCGGTCCCCGGACGAACCGGGCCGGAGGTGTTCCGGAGCCGGGCGCGGGGCGCGCTTCCCCGGCCGCGCGAAAGCACCCGGCCGCGCGAAGGAGAAGCGCACACATCAGCACTGACCTGGACCTTGGGACGCACCCCGATAGCCCGTCAGCAAGGTTCATCACCCCAGGTCAGGAAGGCACTCCCATACTTCCGCCCCAGAATCAGCCCCCCTCCGCCGATCTCGACGCCTTGGGCAGTCGGAACCGTGCTCGCGGCCTTCGACGACGGCGCGGCGGCGGAGAAGCGGCTGCTGGAGCTCGGTTCGACCAAGCCCGACCACCAGCCCGGCGGGGATCACTGGGGTGAACAGCGGGTCGGTGGCGGCGGTAGGCGAGATGGGCGGCGATCAGGGGTGCGGCGTGGTCGGGCCATGCAGACCACGAGGCGGGCCTGACGCGCTGCGGCCGCCGCGTAGGTACGCGGCGGCCGCAGCCTCGAAGTGGTCAGCCGGTGGTCATGCCGGGCAGAGCGGTCGTGTAGTGGTGCAGGCTGCCGCGGGTGGAGCACATCACTGGTGGCAGCCGACGGGGGCGAGTGCCTTGGCCAGGAAGGCCGGGCGGTGGCGGCCGGGTTCTCGCCGGGTGACCTTACTGGCCGTAGAGCGCGATGAAGGGGGCGATGCGGGGACCGTTTGAGATTCCGTTGCGCATGTCGTTGAGGTTCCGGTAGCGCCGACCGTTGATCGTGACGGCATCACTGTCCGTGACAGTGCCGTTCAGCGACCGGTGGGTGAGGCGGGAGAGGCGCGCATAGTTCCTCTCCAGGTCCGTACCGAAGCCACCGATGTGGGCGTACAAGTTGTTGCCGTCCCATTCACCGCCTTCTCCGAGAGAGTTGGCGATGCGGTTCCTGATCCAGCCGTTGCGGGCGGCTTCGGCGGTGGCCTGGATGACGTAGGCGAAATCCGCGCCGCGGTCGGACCAGTTGTTCGGCGTCAGCGTCGACAGTCTATTGAGGTAGGAGTTGAGCGCGGTCGTGGTGTAGGAGGCTGCGCCGCGCGCCTCTTGGCCGGCCAGATCACTGTAGTTGCTGGTCCAGGGGAGATTCCTCCAGAGCATGTTGCCGTGGTTGTTGTAGTACTGGGTGAAGCCTGTCACCAGTGCTGTCGCGGCGTCAGTGAAGCGGTAGTTCTGCCCTTGGGCCGTGATGCCGTCGAGGTAGAGGTTGTCCGCGCGAAAGTACAGGGTCAACCGGTGCTGCGTGGAGGCGTTGCGGTCGACGACCCTGACCTCGATGTAGCGGCCCGTTCCCTGCGGCATGGTGTCCCGCACCTGGTCGGCTATCGCGTGACTTGAGATGGCCTCGAGCCGGTCGAGCATGGCGCGGTAGCGGGACTCGACGGTCTGGCTGGTGACTGAGGTCGACATGCCCGTGATGTCCCACTCGATCGGCGTCCACCTCTCGTTGGTGTCCGCGCGGGCCGGTGTCGCGTCGACGTTCACCAGAGCGCAGGTGGCGAGCAGGGCGAGGAACAGCGCACTCAGTCGCCGACCGGCGCTGCGTGCTGCGGAGATCAGTTGCATCGAGGGCTTTCCTGAGGTCGGGCGCGGAGGCTCGTGTGCGAGGGCTCCCCGCGGAGAGAGCGACGGACCGGTCTGCCGGCGGGGCCGGCTCCGTGTCCGAAGTGTCTTGACTCAACCTGAGGGAAGGAGGGTCGGCCAGGCGGTTCCACCGGCAGAAATAGGGACTCGCCATACTTCTGCCGGATGGGTTCGGCGTTCCGGCCGAGCCACACTGACCAGGGAGTATGTAGTCACGGGTGCCGGCATACCGGCTACTGGCGGCTTCGGCGAGCGCTTACGCGGCCTGCGGAGGGGGGCCGGGCTCGGCCAGGAGGAACTGGCGCACGTCGCGGGGGTGAGCGTTCGGATGCTGTCGGATCTGGAACGCGAGCGGTGCCGGGGGCCGCGGCGCCGCACCGTGCAAGCCCTGGCCACCGCGCTGGGACTGGACGCGGTCGGCGCCGAGGAACTGGAGCGGATCGCCCGCCCGGGTCGCCTCCGCCTCCGCCCGACCGCTGGCCGGGCGGAGGCGGAGCCTGCCCCGCACCACACGCTCGCTGCCCTGGACACCCGCAACCAGTCCACATGGCAGAACATCACGATCGTCGCCATCGGCTTCACCGTCACGGTGGCGGCCGCCTTCACCGGCTACTACAAGTACCGCGAGCGCAGCTACTTCCTACTCCAGACCGCCGACGCCATCGAGGAAGAGGCCAACGCCTTCACGCTCGGCGTCGGCCCCCTACAGCGACTTCGACGCGGTCATCAGAACGTCTACGATATTGCGCTCGCCGGGGGCTGAACCATCGAGCGAGTACCGAGCCGAGCAGGACCCGCCAACCAATCCAGATCCCCTTGGGACCCCGCGACGCACACGGCAGGTTGCCCCACCCCTGGGGGCAACCTGCCGTGGGTTTTTCTCTCGGACTGCCGAAACGGCCGACAGGCTTCTGGGGGCCCGCGTCTTCCGTGAGCGGTCGAGGGGGCCACGCAGTCGGCTCGGTGCGCGGCCGGTTGTTGCGGGGTCTGCGTCAGGCTGTGGGGTCGTCCCAGGTGAGGAGTACGTAGCCGTCCCCGCCGGGCTGACCCTTGGTGCCTACCGATCCCCCTTTGCCGTTCTTTCCGTGGTTCTCCAGCAGGCGCTCCCGCCATGCGCCGCGCGCTCCGGCGCCGCCGTCCCCGCCGCGGCCGCCGTCCCCGCCCGCGCCGCCCAGGCCCACGTAGCCCGGGAGCGTGATGTCGCTGTCCGCGATGGTGCCGCCCGTCCCGCCGTTGCCGCCCGCGCCGCCGCGCCCTGCCTGCCCGCCCGCAGCAGAGACAGTGTCCGGGTCCGTGGGCCACGCGCCCGAGCCGCCCGGGCCGCCGGCTGTGCCGTCGCCTCCGGCCTGGCCCTGTCCCGCAGTGACGGGCGCATACCAGTGCCCGTCCTTGACAGACTTGTGGATCTGCCCGTAACCCCCGGCGGTAGGCCGGCTGGCCACGCCACCCTGCCCAGGCGTTCCACCATCACCGCCACGAAGGCCGTAGGTCGGCGGATCCAAGGTGGGGAATGAGGTCTTCTGGTACAGCGCGCACTTGGGCCCGGTGTTGCCCTCGCAGCCGCCCTCGCCGCCCCGGCCGCCGCCGGCGGCGCTGCCGCCGAATCCTCCCGAGCCCTGCACAAGGATGCCGACGAGCGGGTTGTAGACCTCGGAGGCGCCGCCGTGCTTGCCGCTGCCGGGGTTGTAGGCGTCCCGGCCCGGCTTGCCGCGCTCGCTGCTCTTGGAACCGGCGCCGCCCGCCGTGCCCGTGCCGCCGGCGCCGCCGCCCTTGCCGCCCTCCCCGACGAAGATCCTCAGCTTCTGGCCGGGCTTCACGGTGATGCGGCCTGTGGCATACGTGCCGGCGCCACCACCGGTTCCACCCGCACCGCCGCCACCTCCGGCGCCGCCTCCGCCCCCGCCGTGCCGGATGTTCTTGACAACCCAGGCAGCCTTGTCCGTGCCGCCGCCTCCGCCTCCACCGCCTCCCGTAGCGCCGCCCGCCCCGCCGGCACCCGCACCCCACACACGCGCGGTGATAGTGCTCACGCCCTCGGGCACGGTGAACTCAGTCCACCCCTGCCGGGCGAACGCCGCCTGGCACACGCCCTGGGCGCAGGACACGCCGGCAGGCTGCGCGGCCGCCTTCGGTGCCGCCGGTGCGGCGGCCACAGCGCCTGCTAGCAACGGCGCGGCGAGCAGGGCGCGAAACAAGGTCTTCAAGAGCAACTCCCCGGAGAGAAGGCGGCTTTGGCGTACGCGGTGCTAACGCCGCGTACGGCTGCGGGAAGCGCCTCATCCCTCGTACTGATGCGATGACCATCCCGGGTGGACTGCCATCACCCTGACGGGCGCGAGCAGGCGCCTGATGCGTACCCGTGGTTGCGCAACCGAGGCACATTCCCCCGACCGATACGCGGAGGGTGCGTTTGAGTTGACGCCGAGCGGGCCCTGACGCGCGGACGGGCACTCACTATCGTTCCCGTTTCCGATGGGTGAACGACAGTCCGTAGAGGTTTCCGGCCTGTTCGTCGGACGATTTGACCGGCTCGCTCGGCGGCCGGTAGCAAACGCTTTCACGCCGCCGTTTCCCTCAGGGCCGCGTGGTCCTTCCTTTCAGCTGCCCGGCAGCAGGCCGGGCACTGGCCTTCCAGCGGCACTGTCCATCCAGCCAAAACCGCGAACCTCAATCTCCCGGGGCACCCCAACGGCCCCGGCTTTCCTAAGGAGCAGCTCATGTCCTCTGCACGCAACCGCCTGGCCACGGCCGGGGTGGCCTTCGCCGCCTTCGCGATGGTCTTCGGCCCTGCCTCCGCCGCACTCGCGGACGACCACCGCCACGGTCACGGTCTGGGCCCGCTGCCGGTCGCGATCGTCTCCCCGGCCCCGGGGAAGATCACCAAGGAGCACAAGGTGACCGACACCTACCAGTACGACGCCAAGGGCGGCTCGTCCTCGGAGGAGCAGCCGCCGCCCAGTGCCCCCGCCCCGGCGCCCGAGCCGGGCCCGGTGACCAACGCCAAGGACACCGTCAACTCCGCCGCCCAGTCGGTCACTTCCGGCGCCGCCTCCACCGCCGACTCGGCCCTGAAGTAACACCACCGCCTCTCCCCGCCGATGCCGCGCACCGGCGGGGAGAGCATCTGGAGCGTGGTCCCGCGGGGCTCTGCGGTCCGGGATGTCGGGCACGGGCCACCGCTGCCCTCTGTCCCAGACCGGCACCAAGCGGTGATCGTCGCGCAACCACACCGGGCGGAGCGCCGAAGGAACGGCGTGGGAGGGCGATGAACGGCACCGGGGATCGGCGTCACTGCCCCAGATGTTCGCCTGTGGTGGTGATCGATTTCCGGGTGCGGTTCTCCGGCCGGATGGCTTGTTCCCGCTGCTGCGCGGCTTCACACACAGGGCCGGGCTCGGGCGTGGGCCAGCCCACCTCACGACGAAGGACTCATCCCTTCCGCCATCACCAGCGAGCACTGGAGGCACACCTGATGGACAAGCGTTGCGATGGGCGCAGCGAGGCACGGCGGCTCGCCGCCACGGCCCGGCGGCATCTGCTGGTCACCGCGATGGCCGGTGCGGTCGTCGGCGGGCTGCTCCCCTTGGCCGTAGCCGGTCCTGCCGCCGCGGATCCGAAGGCGTGCGGGGAAAGCGAGTGTGAGTACTTCTTCCAGCCAGGCCAGCGAACGTGGCAGCTGACCAACGTGAAGACCTTGACGGTCTACCTCTGGGGCGGCGCCGGAGGCGGGGGAGGTGCCGGCGCGGCAGGCGGAGGCGGGGGAGGCGGAGGCGGGTCCTCCCTCGATGTCCCCAGCGCCGGCAGTGGGGGAGGCGGAGGAGGCGGCGGAGGCGGAGCAGGTGGATCCAGCGGCGCCTACATCAAGTGCACCTACGCCTTCGACAAACCGACCCGGCTCGACTTCACCATTACGGTCGGAAGAGGCGGCCAGAAGGGCGAAAACGCAAACGCCGGCACCGGTGGCGCGGGAGGCGTCGGCGAGGCCAACAGCGGCGGTGGGGACGAAGGCCGCGACGGTGCACCAGGCGGTGCGGCCGACGACGGCGGAAACGGCCAGGACAGCGCCATCACCACCAAGTCAACTTCTTCACACAGCGTGGCGGTGACGGCCCCCGGCGGCCAGGGCGGCGCGGGCGGCGCGCGCGGCGCCGGCGGCAAAGGCGGCGGACGCGGCAACAGTCCCGCGGACGGCGGCAAAGGCGGCCACGGCGGCGCCGGCGGCATGATGGCCATGGCCAACCCCGCCCAAGCCACGTGCACGTCAGCCCACCTGACCAGCAAGACAGAAAAGGACACTGTCCTGGGAACTGCGGGCAAAGAGGGCAGCGACGGCGTCGACGGCAAGCCGAAGGCCGGCGCCGGTGGCGCCGGCGGACAGGGGGGTGATGGCGGCGCGGCAGGCGCCGGTGGCAAGGCGACACTGCCCCCGGGCACCCACGTGCCCATTCAGGGCGGTTTCGGCGCCGACGGCCGCGGGGGCGGCGGCGGAGGAGGCGGCGGCGGATTCGGCGGCAACATCGCCACTCTCGGCAACGGCCAGAGTGGCGGCGCCCGCGGCGCAGCCGGCACCTGCCCGTCCTCGCTCAGCTGCCGCGGTCATGACGGCACCCGAGGCAACGACGGTCACCGCTTCGGGACCGCTGGCACGGGCGGCACCGGCGGTACCGGCGGCAACCGCCCCTCCACCTACGCCGCCAATGGCGACCCCGGCGCACTGGTCCTGGGCTGGAGCACTTACTGAACACCCGCGCGCAGCATGCCCCGGCTCACCGCTTGCCCCCCGCCAGCGGTGCCAGCTATAGGAAAGCCAACAGCTCCTCAGCCTTCGACCACACACCGAACACGCAGGCAGTGCACGGACGGCCCGCGCGCTGAAGTAACCACCGACGTCCCTTTGCGCCGGTACGGCGGCGGTCGCCGGTCCGGCGACCGCCGCCGGGCGGAGCGGGCAGGGGCGTGCCGCGATGCGGGACGGCCGGAACGCTGTCCTCCGGTCACGAGGCGTGCCCGGCCCGAGGAGAGCAGGAGAAGCGACCGTGGAGGACACGCAGACACCCGGCGGGCGACGACCCCGGTACAGGCGCTGACCATGCGCCGGGACGCCCCGGCGCCGTACTGCGCGGAGTCCATCAGGCGGTGGAAGTCGGCGTCCTCTATGGCGGTCAGCTCGAACTTCCTCACATGCGCCAGGTACATCTCGGTGGCGACCCGCTCGACCACCGGCCGCACCCCAGACGGACGCTGAGCCCGGAAGGGGTATGCGGGGGTGCGCGTAGGAGGCGGCTGATCGGCACCTGGTGCCAACGGGCGCGCCTCCACAGCGCCCGCATGGTGAGATCCTGGGGGCGGAGTCTCGGGTACACCACAGCGTCCGGCACCATCGTCACCAGATGTCCGTCCCGCTGGACCCGTTCGGCCAGCTCCTGAACTCCGTGGTCGGGGCGGCGCTGGCCAGACGTGGTGAGCTGACGGTCGAACCGCAGCTCCGCAGCCCGGGGCATCCCGAGGTTGCAGCCCGACAGTGCGTAGGGCGGCTCCAGTTCGCATGGGATGTCCGGCCACTGTGTCGGCATGAACAGGGACAGCACGTCGGGCGAGAGGGCCGGGGCGCGGGCGGCGGTGAACTGGGGGAGGACCCGGCCGCCGGCCAGGCACGCCCCGCTGTGGGTCAGCGCGCTGACCATGGCGCGGGCCCAGTCGGCGGCCGGAATGGCGTCCGGGCTGGTGATGAGGATCCACCGGCCCGTGGCGGCCTCGATGCCCGTGTTGTGGGCGTGTGGCAGGCCCGGTCGGGGCTCGTGCACTACCCGCGTCGGCACCCACCATCGGCGCAGCGCGGTCGTGTCGATGGCCGGTCGGGGCCCGTGGTCCACCACGACGACGTCGATGTCCCCGAGGTAGGTCTGCACGGCGATGTTCGCGAAGAGTTCGGGCAGGCCGCGGGTGGTGGGGTGATCTACAGCCCGGACGTCAAGGCTCCGGCGAGCTGGAGAGCCTGCGCCCGGCCAATTTCGAGTTGGGCCAGTAGTCGATCAGCTTCCCGCCAGGCGGGGTGGAGCCGGGGCAGGTCGCGAGGGAACTAGCCCACAGAGTGGCCGAGGTCAGGCCGCGGGTGGCCATACCCCAGTTGTGGCGACGGTCCGCCGCAGGCGACCGGGCCTGCGGCGGACCGCTTGGGCAGAGACGTAGGCCCCCGCTCTTCGCCGGGGGTCAGCGGCCCTGCGCGGCCTGTTCGACCTTGTTGATGATGTCGTCCATATCGAGACCTTCGAAGGTGGACGTGAGCGGGTTCGAAAAAACGGCGGGCAGTTTGAGGGTCTTAGTGACGGTCCGGGTGAGCGAAGGGATGCCAGGGTTCGGGTCAGCCACGGCAGGGCTGACAGTCAGGGCCACGATTCCGCCCGCCAAGCAGGCTGCTACGGCGATTCGCTTCATCATGAAATGTGAACGACGCGCCTGCCCCCGAGGTGACGGGTTGGCCAGGGCGGAGAGAACCAAGCCCTTCGCCACACCCGTTCGAGTCGGTCACAGAGTAAGAAGAGACGCAGGAGCGAGGGGGCACCGAGAACAGGGTCGTGCCCCCTGGTCTACCACCCCATGGGCGGTTGAAAGGTACGTTCACCCCAGGGCGGCGAGGTGGTCCGCCGCAAGGAGACATAACGCGGCAAGGCCCGTGCCGACGCACGCCACAATGAGACGCCGGTACTTGAGCTTGGCCATCCGGGACAAGATCGCCACCTGGTGCGGGCGGGTGTCTGCCTCGACGGCCTCACGAATCTCCTCCGGGCTCAGCGTCGCCCAGTGAGGGAACGACGTACCTTCGTCATCGAGCCGGGGCAGCACCGCGAGCAGGACCGTCCCATGCCTGAGCGGGAGGTGGGGAAATTCATCGATCCCCACCATTGCTGACCGGCCAAAGAGACAGGGCTCAAGATCCAGGCAGCAACTGCCCGTGCCAGCTGCGTGTCGTACTGGTCAGCGTCGAAGTCCACGTCCGACAGGTGGGGGAACAGGCGACCAAGCTCGCGCCGACGGCCTCTGTCTTCGGCGGACGGTGTCATGGGGTGGTCTGGCGGGCTTTGGCCCCCGGCTCGTGGGCACCGTGATCGTCTCGGACTGTACGGGGGCGCCAGAGCGTGCATCTGGGCGCCGTGGCCTGCGTCGGTGTGCCCCCTGCATCAGGGATGCGGTTGTTGCTGCTGTGGCGCACTCTGGCGCGCATGTCTATCTCGCTTCTGTTGCGACAGGGAGTTTCGCGTGACAAGTGGTGACCTGATCGGTATGGCGGGGTTCCGTCTGGCGTTTGCTCCTGCGCTGGAGCCCGGTGGTAAGGCGGGGGTGTCGGCCACGGCCAGGCTGAACGGCTGCATCTCCCCCAACGGGCGCTACAGCGACCTGCGGTCGGGCCGGATCGAGGCGACCGGGAAGGCCGAGGCCCACCCGGTGGGCAGCAGACCCTTCGGGACGCTGAGGAGTGCCAGCGGTAGCGGCACCATCGTGTGGTGCCCGGTCAGCGTCAAGAGCCGGATTTTCTGGAGCGTCAGCGTCAGTCCCGTCAAGGGGGAGATAGCCTTCAGCGCGACCATCACCGGGGGCGAGCTGAACGGGGACATCGTCATGGCTGGCCCCGTACTGGCACGTGTCAGGACAGGCAAAGGCGACGTGGGGCTTGAGGAGCTGACCACCGACCTTGCGGTGGTGGTCTTCGGCTGACATCCCGCCGCCCCTCGTCGGCCCGGGCGGCCGCTCCGCCGGAGTGGTCCCGATTCCCCAGCTCAGCCGGGCGAGGTCGTTGGCCGCGATCAGGCACAGCGCGGCGAGTCCCGTGGCTACGCACGCCACAACAAGGCGCCGATACTTGACAACGTGTCCGAGCCGGCTGGCCCATTGTTGACGCTGAGTGGTGTCGGTCGGGGGGATCTCTGGACTAACCGCCGCGCGGGTCACGGCCGCGCGCTAGGTTCGCGGGGATGACTCCTCTCAGCAGTAGCGAAGTTGAGGCGATCCGGGCCGCGGTGGCCCTGGCCCTGGCCGAAGGGCCTGCGGGCGAAGTGCCGGGGCAGGAGGAAGTGGCCCGGCTCGGCCGGCGGCTGACGGGGCATGCCGAGCGGTTGTTGCCGCTGGCGGAGAGCTGGAACGACGCGCGGCGCCAGAGCCGGCCCGGCGGGACTCCGCAGCTGGTGGGTTACGGACTGTTGTTCGTCCGCCGCATGCTGGAATACGGAGGGCCGGACGCCCGGGTGGAGACGGCGGCGGCCTATGTGTGGTGTCAGCAGCTCGCCCGGGCGGTCCACTCACTGCTGGACGTCACGCTTTTCGGTGGAGAAGACGGCAGGCCGTGAGGCTTCGGTCGGTACATCCCTCCCGGTGGCAGCCCAGGCGTATCGATTTCCCAAGCCCAGTCCCGTCAACTGCCCACCCGGCCACCCCGTAGCGCGGCATGATGCCCTCGAACCACAGGCAGCACCGGAGGGCAGGCGTGGGCGTCCTGAAGGACCCGGAGTACCAAGACCTGGCAGCCCTGCGCGACGGCCAGGACCGGCAACAGCACGGCTGGGCCACCGACACCTGCGGCATCGACCCGAGGATCGTGGACCGTCTGCTGAAGATCGGCCTGTGTGAGATGGCCAACGCCGACACCCTCCTCCAGCTGCGCCCCGGCCCACCACAGTGGGCGGCCCGGCCGACGCCGGAAGGCCACGACACCCTCGGCTACCTCCCCGCCCGCCGTTTCAACGCCCCCTCGGCCCGGTCCACGCACGCCAGGCCAGAGGCGACTCGGGAGGTAGAACTCCGACCGAAGGCCCTGGAGGCCGTGCGCCTCTACCTCTCCCTGGCAAGCGACCTGCGCCAGCCTCCCGCGCCCGGCCTGGCCGACGCGGTAGAGGCAGCGCAGCGGGCCGCCTCGGGCAGTGGCTGGCTGCTGCATCTGCCCGAGCCGCAGGTCGGTTCCGTCGCCTACGCGCTGTGGCTGGAGGCCCGCGCCCACTCCGTGGGTCCCGCGAACCGCCTGGCCCGCGAGTACGACAGCCAGTACAAGCCGACGAGCCGTAGCTCGTGAGCCCGTCCACCGGCAAGCTGAGCTGCATTGAGATGGGGCTTCGCCCCTGCCTCAGTGAAGAGGACCACGCCGCCGCCGTTCAAGCGGTCCAGGCATACCTGGCCCCCGGGCGGCCACCGCCCCTTTCATGGGGCGTGTTCTTCTTCGAGGAACACGCCCTGGGCCGGATGGTTCACAGCGCGAGCGGCACATGGAGCAAGGGCCAAACGCGTCTCTACGCCCTCTCCTTCGCGGGCCCAGCCCCGTACGTGAAGATCGGGCGGACCTCGGACATTTCGAGACGGATCATGCGCTTACGCCACGAGGCCAACATGCACGGCTACGCCCTTGTAGACGCCTGGGCTTCGCACAGCTCCGACCAAGCACCACGGTGGGAGCGACGGTTGATCAGAGCCCTCTCGGAACGCTCACCGAGGCACTCGAAGGAGTATCACCACGGTGCCGACTTCCAGCACATTGTTGCCCTGGCGAAGAAGATCGTGGAGCGGTGAGGACTCAACCCCTGCCCCGTGAACGTCCCCTGTGGGGCGTCGGGTGGTCAGTCCTGCGTCACAGCGATGAGATAGCCGTTGATCGCCGCCCCGCCCCGGTAACGTGGGCAGCCAGCACGAGATCCCAAGGGGGTTCCATGAACACGGAAGGGCCGAAGGGCTCCGGCTCGTCGGGCACCAGGGGCACGATCGTTCCACTGGCGGCACTGATCAAGATGCGACTTGGCCCCCTGACCACAAGCCCCTGCAAGGGATCACCTGGGGCGACATTGAACAGTGGGCTCCGAAGCCCATGAGCGCAGGCCCCCAGCGGGAGCCCAGCCGGCGGCGCACCGTTCACCTGCCAGCCGCAGCGGAGCAGAGGTTTCACGAGTTGGAGCACCGGACGAACCGCCGTCGCCCTCTTTTCGCCGCGCCCCTGTATGACGCCAGTGCGCGTGGAAGAAGTTCGGCGATCACTGACAGTTCGCTAGGAGGGCAGCCCTTCTCTGACATAGGCCCTCTCACTCGGCGTCGGGTGAGAGGGCCTACCGGCTTCGCGACCGCTGTAGGCGGCGGTACAGCTGAGCCACCGACGCCTAGAGCATCGCGCGGAGGGTCCCTGTCAGAACAGCCCGTGCGAGACCGCCGATCTTGCCACTGTCCTCCAGTTGCGCCCCGGCCTCATCAGCCGCTCGGGAAGAACCCGCGTCGGTGCCTGCCGAACCACGCGAGGCCTCTTCCCAGCGTGCAGAATTCTGCGGCGGAGAGCACCGTTCCCCTGCCTGCGGGCCCGCCCAGCTCTTGGGGAGGAGGACGGGCCCGCAGGTCCGGACATGCTCAGCAGCTACGGCCGAAGCAGAGGGCCGTTCAGTCGCTCCGGCGCCTTCCCGGGCAGCAACTTCCTGATCACCTGCCTCACGTGCAGACCACTGGCTACGCGGCTGCGGAAGCGGTTGCTGTGCGCCCCGCGAGGTGTCCGTCAGAGCCGTGCCAACGGTTCACTACGCTCAGCCGTTCTGCCGGCAGCGGCCTCCGCACCCGCAGCTGGCGGCGAGTGCCGCAGCTGTACCGGCTCGGTACCGACGTCGCTATGGCGGGCAGCCCATGCCTCCAGGGCTGCACGACAGGCATGGTCCAGGTGCCGCAGCTCGGACAGGTCGAGCTCGACGGGGCGGTCCTTGGGCAGGGCCTCCAGCGAGTCCAGGATGTGAGGCAGCCGCAGGAATGTCGCGCTGCCGGTGAGCCGCATCAGAACCCTGCCGTCGGCGAGTTCGGTGACCTCGGTGCTGACCTTGGAGGTCGACCAGGCCGACTTCACGACCGCGAGGAGGATGCCGATCATCACACCCTCGAACATGCTGGTCACCACAATGCCCACGGCGGTGATCACGAGGATCGCGAGTTCGCCGCGCTGCTCGCGCCACAGCGGACCGAGCTGCTGGACGGGAATGAGCTTGCAGCCGGCGTGTACCAGCACACCCGCCAGCGCGGCCAGCGGGATGAGGCCGATGGCGGCCGGGAGCGCCACGACGAACACCAGGAGCCATGCGCCGTGGAGGATGCGGGAGAGCTGGGTCTTCGCGCCTGCCTGGACGTTGGCGGAGCTGCGGACGATGACGGCGGTCATCGGCAGGGCGCCGAGGAGGCCGCACACGGTGTTGCCCACCCCCTGGGCCACCAGCTCCTTGTCGTAGTGGGTGCTGGGGCCGTCGTGCATCCGGTCGACCGCGGCGGCACTGAACAGCGTCTCCGCCGAAGCGATGAGCGTGAAGACAACGATGGTGCCGATCAGGCCGATGCTGCCGAGTGAGGAGAAGTCGCTCAGGCCCGGCGGCTGGATAGCACCGGAAAGGCCCTTCACCTCGACGTTGGCGATGTTCAAGCCCGCCACCGCGGTCACCGCCGTGGCCAGCGCGACGGCCGCGAGCGGCGCGGGGACGAGCTGCGCCTTGGCCGGGAGCTTCTTCCACAGGACGAGCACAGCGATGGTGGACAGGCCGACCGCGAAGGCGGTCAGCGCGTCGCGGTTGGTCACGACATCCGCGATCAGCCCGGGGACGCCCGCGATCTTGTCCACGCCGCCGCGTGGCTGTTTGACCCCGGCCATCGTGTAGAGCTGACCGAAGATCAGGATGAGTCCGATGCCGGCGAGCATGCCGTGCACCACCGAGACGGAGATCGCGCGGAACCAGCGGCCGAACCGCGCGAATCCGAGCGCGAGCTGGAGCAGGCCGGTGCCCAGCACGATGACGCCGAGTGCACCGAGGCCGAATTCCCGCACGGCCTCGAAGACGAGCACCGTCAGGCCGGCGGCCGGGCCGCTGACCTGCATGACGCTGCCGGGCATCGCGCCCACCACGAGGCCGCCGACGATTCCGGTGATCAGACCGAGTTCGGCCGGTACGCCGGAGGCCACGGCCACGCCGACGCACAACGGCAGAGCCACGAGAAAGACGACGAGCGAGGCGAGTACGTCCTGGCGCAGGACGCCTGGCTTCCTGAGGTTGGAGAGCATGGGTGAGAGTCCCTTGTGTGTCTCTGCCGGACGGGTCACAGCGGCGGGAACGGCAGGACGCCGTCGGGCCGTTGCGCGCTGACAACGCCGGTGTGAACCTCGTAGTACCAGGCGTGCAGCGACAGCTGACCCTGTTCGGTCCGCTCTCGGATGCAGGGATAGGTGCGCAGCGTGTCCAGCTGTGCGATGGCATGCCGCTGGACGGCCTCTGCCAGGTCGGGCGAGACGATCTCGACTGTGCGGGCGGGTGCGTTGTGGGGCAGGGAGTGCTCCAGCCAGCCCCGCACGGCCGGCACAGAGGAGAGGTCGTCCCCCCGCACGATGGCGCCGACAGCGCCACAGTGCGAGTGCCCGCACACGACGATGTCACGGACGCCCAGCACGCTCACCGCGTACTCGATGGTGGCAGCCTCGCCGGTGGGGCCGCCGCTGTAGGGGGGCACGATGTTGCCCGCGGTGCGCAGCTCGAAGAGCTGGCCGGGGTCCGCGCCGGTGATGAGCGCGGGGACGACGCGGGAGTCCGCGCAGGAGATGAAGAGGACTTCCGGGGACTGTCCGGCCTCCAGGGCCCTGAGGCGCTCGGCGCGCTCGGGATCGGCAACGAGGGTGGTGGCGAAGGAACGGGCGTTGTCGATGATTGATTGCATGGTGTGGCCTGCCTCGTGGGGCACCGCAGCGTCTCGCCGGGTGCGGCGCGTGGTCGGGTCAACTCGAAGAGCATGTCGAGCGAGCATGGTGGTGCACGGCGTCATCGCGCGGGCGCCAGCCGTCTGCGGCCAATCCTGCTCGGCCGCCGGAGCCCACTACTTTACCCATGCATTACCTCTACGTGAAGTCCTTTACGATCCATCAAAAGCCGGACATTAAACGTTTCTTGTGTCCGTACTGGTGCAACCACAAACCGATCTGCACTTGGAAGTGACCATTCCGTCAGGCGTGTTGTTCAACTCGAACTGATTGATTTCGAGACGCATTTCACCCTGCCAAACGGGAACCATGAACGTGCGTTAGTCGTGCGCGGGAAGCGATCCGGGCTTGCGGCCGGCTGTCCGACCGTTACTGATGGGCCCCCGGCCGCAGGAGGCTCGAGGAGCGCGAGACACCCCTGGCCATTGCCGCCGCTGGTCCGTGCCCCCCGCTCGCAGACCTTGTTCACATCAGCCATCTGTAGAGGCCCAACGTCTGTTGCAGGTGACGGGTGAAGGGCGCCCCCTCGGATATGCCGTCGGCGGCCAGGCGCCGGACTCGACCCGAAACCGTGGTCGGCCACGACGAGATCCCAAGGGGAACATGAACACGGAAGGGACCCCGGGTCCAGCTCAGGGAACACTGCAGCCTTGGCCGTTCCACTGGCGGTAATGATCAGGACCCGCCATGGCCCCCTAGCCACCAAGCCCTGCAAGAGATCACCTGGGGCGACATCGAGCAGTGGGTGTCGTCGAGCGCAGGCCCCCATCCGAAGCCCACCCGTCGGCACACCGTTCACCTGCCATCCGCAGCGGAGCAGAGGCTTCACGAGCTGGAGCACCGGCCGAACCGCCGTCGCCCCCTCTTCGCCGCGCCCCTGTACAACCTAAGTGCGCCGGTGGAAGAAGTTCGGCGATCACTCACAGAACGCTAGGAGCAGCGCCCTCCCCATGACGAGGCCCCCTCACCCGGGCGTGGGGGTGAGGGGGCCCTGTCGGTTACGCGACCGCTGTAGGCGGCGGTGTCGGCGACGGTACCGCCGCAGCCTTCGTCTTACCGTCCTCGACGCGCTGGACGACCTCGCCGGTACCCAGAACAGCCGCCGCCAGACCCAGAATCAGAGCCTGCGGCAGGTCATCGACGTAGTGGGCGACGAGCGCGATGGCCGCTGCGGCGATCGCGTATAGGCGGGTGCTGTTCGCGTGGATGAGGGTCCCCATGATGGTCTCTCGTAAGGCGTGTCCGGCGGGTCACGGCGTGATGCGAGAGAAGCCCGGAACTTCCATCCGCAAGGCTCGAACACACGACAGGGAATGTCACCCGTCCAGGCGGACTTACCTATGAAGCTCCGGCTGCCAGGACAGAACGCAGCATGAACAGCTGTGATGTGCTGACCTCCGGCGCGACGAGCGCCGATGCAGCCTCCGTATCCGAGGAGTTGTTATGGAGCCGGCCTTACGACCACGAGCGTTGGGGATGACACTTGCGTACCCCTCAGGAGGCGGCTTCGCATGCCGAAGCGGCGAGGTCCCGCAGGAGGGCCGCGAGATCGTGGCCTGCGGCTTGCAGGGCGATGGGGTAGGTGCTGGTCTGGGTCATGCCGGGGGCGACGTTGGTTTCAAGAACGTAGACCTGGCCCTCGGGGGTGACGATGGCGTCGGTGCGGGACAGGTGCCGTAGACCGAGAGCGCGGTGAGCTGCGACGGCCGCGCGGGTCGCCTCGCCGGTGGCCTCTTGGGTCAGGCGGGCGGGGGTGTGGAAGGCGGCGGCGCCGGCCGTGTAGCGGGTGGTGTAGTCGTACAGGCCCGGCGTGTCGATTTCCACGGGCGGCAGTGCGGTCGGCTGGCCGTCGATGTCAGCGACGGCAACGGTGATCTCGGTGCCGCGGGATGCACTGCTCGATCAGGACTTCGGGGTGGTAGCCGAGGGCGGAGACGAGCGCGAGGGGGAGCCGTTCTGCGGTCTCGACGAGGCTGACGCCGAGGGCGGAGCCGCCTGCGCGGGGCTTGACGAACAGCGGCAGGCCCAGCCGGTCGAGGACATGGGCGGTGAGGGTAGCGGCGCCGAGGTCGTGGAACGCCTGCTGCGGCAGGCAGACCGAGGTCGGGGTCAGAAGCCCGGCGCGGGTGAACGCGGCCTTGGCGGTGGGCTTGTCGAACGCGGCCCGGCAAGCCGCCGGGGGCGCCCCGACGTAAGGGACGCCGGCCAGCTCCAGGACCTCTTTGATCGTGCCGTCTTCTCCGGCTGCGCCGTGCAGCAGCGGCAGGACGACGCTGGGCGGGTCCTGGGCGAGGTCGCGCAGGAGGGCGCTGTCGGCGTCGCGCTGCGTGGCTTCGATGCCGGCCCGGCGCAGGGCCTGGGTGACGTGGGAGCCGGAGCGCAGAGAGACCTCGCGCTCGGAGGACAGGCCGCCCGCGAGGACGAGTACCGACTTGAGATCGCTCATCGTGGCCATCCGGAGGAGAAGAAGGGTGGTCAGGGCAGTTCGGGGCCGGGTGCCTGCGGGCCGTGAACGAGCCGGGCGGGTGCGGCGCCGAAGGTATCGCGGAGCGTGATCTCCTGGGTGATGACGTCGCCGAGGCGCCGGACGCCTTCGCGGATGCGCTCGGGTGGCGGGTAGCAGAACGACAGGCGCATGTTGGCCTGGCCGCTGTCGTCGGCGTAGAACCCGGTGCCCGGTACGTAGGCGACGCGGGCGCTGGTGGCGCGCGGCAGCATCGCCTTGGCGTCCAGCCCCTCGGTGCTCCCCGGCAAGGCGGGAAGCCAACCGGTCGGCGTCGGCGAGCGCGCCATGGGCTTTGTCGGGTTGGCGGAGGAGGGCGTACGCACGGCCCGCCACGACGGCCGCCAGCGCAGCCGCAGGAGTCGGCCGTTCTCCGGCTATGGCGCGGGCCTGCTCGGCGAGGTCCGCCGCAGCTTGGGGTGCGCCGAGGTTAAGGGGTGCCATGGCGTGGCGGGCCAGCACCCAGGCATGCAGTGTCCGGTCCCCGGACTCCTTGGCCGCGCGTCCGGCGGTGCGGAACCAGGCGGTGGACTCCATGCGGTCGCCGAGGTCGTGCAGGACGATCGCGGTCATGCCCGCCAGCTACGCGGTCGCCCGGCACACGCGGGCACGGTCGGGCACCGTCAGCGGCAGGTCCAGGAGCGGGCGCACGCTGTGGAAGTCGGCAGCCAGATCGGCAAGGCGCTCGGCCGGCGGCTGCCCGTGATAGCCGAAACCGTACTGGTGGGCCGCGGACTCCCACAGCTCGATGTCGGCGGCACTGCCGGTCAGCTTCATGTCCACGGCATGCCGGGTCTCGGACAGGGCGGCCATTCCGGCGGAGGTCAGTCCTGCGGCGAGGGCGCTCCGCAGAAGGATGCGGCGTTTCATTGGATCATCTCCATTCACCGTGCTGCTGGGGCTGCTCTCCCAGGGTCGCTCAGCAAGGCCCAGAAGGCGGCCGGGAATTCGCAGCCCGTCGGCGATGCGCTCGATGACCGGCAGGGAAGTAACCTCCCCATCCCCTCTCGCGAGCCGGCTCACCCGTTCCGGCTTCATACCGCACGCCTCGGCGATCTTGTTGAAGCTCAGGCCCGAGGCGTTGGCAGCGGCGAACACGGCGCCGACATCGCGGCGGGCCAGGGCCTCGAGCATGCGCCGGTCGGCGAGTAACGCGACAGGTACCAGCGGACCGTCCATACAACCCCCTGCTTCTGCCCGGTAAGCCTCCGGGACCGTACCCGGGACGGGGCCCCCATGGCGGGGTTACTGGCAAAGCCGGTAACGGAGTTGAGTCGTTCCCGGCCTCGCGCGACATGCGCCGAAGGCCACGCGGCACTGCGGTGCCGGTGGCGTACAGGGGTCGCCACGCCGACCATGCCGAGGCCGCAGCCACGAACCGACTCATGAAGGGCTGATCGATGGCGTACACCGGCAACACGTACGGAGACGCGAGTGCGGACATCTACGACGAGCTCTACGACGAATTCGCCCCCTCGGCAGGGCAGATCGACCGGCTCAAGGAACTGGCGGGTACTGGACCAGCGGTGGAGATCGGGTCCGGCACCGGACGCATCACCATCTCCCTCGCCCAGGCTGGGGTGACCATCACCGCCGTCGATGCCTCGAAGGAGATGACCAGCCACCTCGCGAAGAAGATCGGCGACCTCCCCGTCACTCCCGTCACCGCTGACGCGGCGAAGTACGTCAGCCCGGCCCCAGTCGGCCTGGTCTTCGCTGTCTTCAACACGTTCTTCCTCCTGGCCGCCGAGCCCACCCAGCGGGCCTTCCTCCACAACGCCGCACGATCCCTCACCCCGGACGGGACACTCGTCCTGGAGACCTTCGCCCCCCGCCCCGGCCCGCAACGCCTGCCCGACGGGCCTCACCCGGGTGTCTTCCCCGAGGACGGCACGCTCGTCCTGAAGCGACAGTTCGCCGACGGCGTCCACCTCTTCGCCGCCGAGCGCCACGCCGACACCCAGGAGTTCCACTACCGCGAGGTCATCCTCGTCGACGGCAGCCCCGTCCGCGTCCTCCCCGGCAAGATGCGTTACTGGATGCCGGAGGACATCGACAACCTCGTCCAAGACGCCGGCCTCGTCCTCAAGGACCGCTACGCCGACTGGACCGGCACCCCCTACGACTGTGCGCACAGCCCCAAGCACGTCTCCGCCTACGGCCTCGCATAGGCATGCAGGACGCGTAGGCCAGGCTGTAGGTGGTTCGCTCAGCGGCCTGACAGGCCCTGAATCGTCACTCAATTTCAGCTTTGACCTTCACCGGCCCGGTCAGAGGCCGGAGTCAGGCTCAGAGAGGCGGGACACCGCGCCGCTGTGGCCCTTCTGGAGGAGGAACCCGGCGCTGCCTCGGTCTAGGAGTGTGGTGCCGCCAGGCATAGGGGCAACGGCGACTGCCCCGCCGAGACGGTCGGCGGGGCAGTCGAGTCGGGTTTGACCAGCGGCCAGGAGCCTTCTCCCCGCCCTCAGCGGGCACGAGCAGCCCGCATTACGGGGCAGCAGCGGACTGCCGAACCTCTCAACGTCACATTGCTCCTGGTACCCCCTCAACACCAGGGGCCGCACACGTGCCGGTCCTCAGCCGGACCTTACGTTTCGACGGCGGCTGTGCCCTGGTGCGTCTCGGCGTTGCGGCGGGTCTTTGACCATGTGGTGCGGCCTCGGAGGATGCGGAAGAGCGCCCGCCATGAGGTGACGTAGAAGAGCACAACGATGTAGACGGCGTAGGTCAAGCCGTATCCGATGGCTCCGCGCAGGCCGGTGGCGGGCTCGCAGCGCGAGACGTAGAGCGGGCCCCAGGTGGCCAGCGGTGTGATCCCGAGCAGGAGGTACAGGCCGCCGCCGGTCGGCCATGCGGGAACAGCCGCCGGGGAGGCGCCGGGGTTGGCGGCGTCGCAGGCGAGGATTCCCAAGGGGGCCAGAAACGCGAAGGTTCCGAAGAGCTGGATCCACGGCGCCAGCAGGAAGTAGCCGACTTCGAGCTTGCCGGCTTTGGGCCGGTGGCGGCAGTTCCACAGCCGTGGGCGGTAGCGGCAGCACTGCATTGTGCCTGGACCGGTCGGTGTCCGCCGGCAGCCATCGGTCCAGTGCCCGGTAGGCGGCGTTGAGCGCCCCTCCCTTGCCGGTCCGTGCCTCGGGCAGCCGCCGGGACACCAGGTGCACCCGGCTGTCGGCCTCCGCCACCGAGCGGACCGTCCGTGCCGTGCCGTCCACACTGGCGTCGTCGATGACCCAGACGTGGGCGTGGGGAAAGCCGGCCCGAAGATGGGCGATCGTGGCGCCGATGACCGCTTCCTCGTCACGGCAGGGCACGAACAGATGCCAGGCGAAGTCCCTCGCGTCACCCGGCGGTCGCGGCGCGTGCCGGACATAGGGCACCGAGATCAACACGACATAGGTAATGAACACGATGCTCAACAGCAGTGCGACGGGGTGCATGACATCGATGAACGCCGTGAGTGCCTGCTTCGGTGCGTCCACCGGCTCACTCGGCCTTGACCCTGTAGGCCACGGCGGCCAGGGCCCGCGCCCGGGCGAAGCGATGACCCCGGTCGCAACAGCCGGGAGCTGGACAGCGGTAGCGGCAGCCGACCCTTGTTTTCACCAGCCGGCATCTCCTCGCAGAAGCGGAACCAGATCACTCACATCATGAGCCGGATCCCGCTCGGCATCCTGCCCAGCACCGGAATTCATCAGTACGAAGTGCACAACCGCGCGAACATCCGCCCCCTGACGGGCTTGACCAAGCACCTACCGGCGACGAGGCGATGCCTGATGGCTCTTGCCTGGGTGAAGCCGGCGAGCGTACGTCGACCCCTTACACGGCGCGTTACGCCGGGACCTTGCCAGCCTCTGGGACCACGCTCTGGGACTGAGGAGACCCCAATGAGACAAATGATCAAGGGGTTGCAGCAGTGACTGGCAAGCCCGACCCGTAATGGGTCGTCTCCTCCCGCACGGGGGAGAGACAATTGTATTCGGGTCGGTGTGAAGGCGGGTTCATTCTCGTCGACGACTCGAAGAACCCCCACCGCCTGCCTCACGTGTGCCCCCCTGGCGAGGCCATGGCCCGGCGTCGACCACGGCTGTCTTTTCTCCGGCATGGTGTGAGCGTATGGGTTTCGACGCATGCCCGCTCAGCACCCTGTGCGCGCAGGCCGGGGCAAGGCTGCGGTAATCCGCTCACGGCAGACAAGGAATGGCCGGCAGGGCTGGAGAGTTGCCTGGAACCATGTCAACGTACAACGTCCCGGAAACCACCAGGTCAGTGAAGGGAGGGCGGGGTTCCGGTGATCAGTCGAAAGGCCGGTTGGTCGGTGTTGTGACCCGTTGTGAGCGCGTCGGAGTCTCGCGGCGCAGGAGTATACATAGCAGATCATCGCCGGTTGGGGAAACCGGGAATCCTTCAGAGTATTGATGGTGTTCGCGCCCAGCTGTGCCCGGCGGTGGAGCCGTGCGAACGCAGTGGACAGCGCCGCGTGGATTTGCAAGGAGGTAAAGGGTGGCGGCTGCTCGCTGCTGATCTCTGACCCGCAGCACCTTCGCTGAAGAACAGCGACGTCGCTCCCACGATGCCGCTTCCCGGTGTGCCGGTTCCGCCCTGTCGCCCAGCCCGCTGCTCCCGCAAGGAACCCCGTTCATGTGCCGATCCGCGCTACGCCCTGCCCATTTTCTGCGCTGCCTGCCGCAGTGCACCGCTGTTTCGCTGGATGCCCGTTCAGCTCGAGCCCACGGGGTGCCGTCATGGCGGTAAGGGCAGCACGCCCCGAGCAGGGCCCTACTAGTGGTGTTAGCAAAGCGTTCCTCAATGTGAGGGACGCCGCTGAGTACCTCGGGCTCTCGCCCCACACCCTTTATGTCTGGAGGCATCGGCGCCAGGGGCCGGCGAGTTTCCGTATGGGCCCCCGAGGTTGCGTCATGTACCGGCTTACAGCCTTGGACGCCTGGATCAGGGAGCAGGAGCGCGCGGACTCCCGCTGCAACGGGGAGCTGAGCCCCTTGAACGTGGCTCCACAGGCTCGCTCGGATTACGCGGCAAGCGCCTGACACGCTTCCACGAATCCCCATGACTTACCGTTGAGGAAATTCTTGGCTGGGTACATTGAAGACCGCTGGATAAAAAAGAAGAAGGACCCCGCGACCGGGAAGCGGGAGCGAACGGCCTGCTATGGGAAGGGCTCCCGGTACCGAGTCGCTGGAATTCCCGGCGTACGGGACATGTCGTTCGCCACGCTCGAAGACGCCAAGGCGTGGCTGCGCCGAGCCGGCACCGACAGCGAACGCGGCGAGTTCGTCGACCCGCGCGACGGTTCCATCACCTTGGCTGACTATGTCACCCGCTTCTGGAAGGCCGGTGTACGGGGAGCGCCAGGCACGATCAAGCGCGTCGACGAGCGTGTACGCCTCCACATCCTTCCGCACATCGGCACAGTGGCCCTGAGGGACATCTCCGCGACGGTCCTGCGCAGTTACATCACCACGCTCGAAGCTGAGTGCGCCCCGCGCTATGCCCAGCAGATCCTTACTTCCCTGTCGAACATCTTCGAGACGGCGATCGACGACAAGCGCCTCGTCCGCAATCCCATGCGTGCCAAGTCGGTCCGCTGGCCCAAGGTTCCGGAGGACCAGCGGGAGGCGTGGCCACTGGCGACCGCACAGCGGGTGCGGGACGTCATCAATCAGAGGTACCGGGTCGCGGTTGTGGTCGCCCTTGGGTGTGGGCTGCGCCAAGGGGAGGTCTTTGGCCTCTCGCCGGAGGATGTCGACTTCGAGCGTGGGGTGATCCGCGTACGCCGTCAGGTCCAATTGCTCAACGGGCGCTTGTACTTCACCCTGCCCAAGGGCGGGAAGACGCGCATCGTGGACATGCCCCGGTCGGTCGCGGCCGAGCTTGCCGCCTACTTCCTGCTCTACCCGGCCGTTGAAGTCGAGCTGCCGTGGGGCGGCCCAGAGTTGGAGCGGGAGAAGCGGACTTTCACCCTCGTTCTGACGACAAAATACGGTAACGCGATCCGCGCGAACATCTTCAACGACGAAGTCTGGAAGCCAGCACTCGCGAAGGCCGGCGTGATCCCCATGCGGGAGAAGGGGAAGCGCTGGATGGCGTCCCGCAAGGACGGCTTCCACGTCCTGCGGCACACCTAGGCCTCGATCATCCTCGAAGCAGGCGAGTCCGTCGTCACGCTTGCCCGGTGGCTCGGACACTCCAGCCCGACCATCACCCTCGACCACTATGCCCACTTCATGCCGGAGGCCGGCGGTAAAGGACGCGCAGCCGTGGACGCGTTGCTCGGTGTCGTACCCGAGTGCGCACCAGAGAATTTCGCCGCTGCATAAGAGAACGGGTGGCACAGCACGCGCTGTGCCACCCGTTTTACTGTGTCCCCCCGAGGCGGGCCAGCCCGCGAAGCCTTGCGGCGAACGCGCCAGGAGCACGTCGCATCTGGTCGGCAAACGGGACCAGGTCGTGCATCTTTTTCCACTCGAACGCCGTGGACGCGCTCCTTACGACCGGTGGTCTTGGCGGGCGCACTCGCTCAGGTCGTCGACCACGAACAGGTGGTTTGACCACTCGCCGGGCCGGACGACGAAGAGGCGCGACGTACAGGCGAGAGCTCGCTTGTAGGCGGCGCGGTTGTCTCCGTGCGCCACCGCGTCGTCCTTCTGGGCGCCTTGTACCTACGGTGTACGTCGCGGTGCATGTGATCCCGTGGAGGATTCAGCAGTATTCGGGGCAGCTGCCCTCTGGGTTGGCCGACACTCTCAGTGACGGGCTGCGGCGGCAGGACGGTCGGAGTCGAGTCGTGCGAGAGGTGTGGAACAGCAGGTGAGGGGCGCGACGGCCCGCTCCCCAGTGCAGCGCATTCTCCCCAGATTCTCCCCGGGGCCGCGAAATAGCCCTCCGGGGATGTTCGCGACTGCGAAGTCGATCAATGAATCCGGACCAGCTGTCTACAGCCAGTCCCGCCGCTTGAAGATGAAGTACAGGCTCGTGCAGACCGCTGCCATCAGCAGAATCGCGAACGGGTAGCCGTACGTCCAGTTCAGCTCCGGCATCGCGTCGAAGTTCATGCCGTAGATCGTTCCCACCAGCGTGGGAGCAAACAAAATCGCCGCCCACGACGAGATCTTCTTGATCTCCTCGTTCTGCTCGAAGCCGGCCTCCGCCAGCGCCCGCATTTCGGCGTTCTGTTGCTGGGTGACGAGGGTGGCGTTCACCGCGAGGATGTCCGCCAGGGCCGAGCGGAAGCCGTCGACGCGCTCGCTGGTGTGTGTGACGTGGTCGGCGACGTCGCGGAGGTAGCGCTGGAGTTCGTCGTCGGTGCCGTACTTGGCGAAGCCGGCCATCAGGCCGTGGAGCATGCCGACCAGGGGGCGGGTCGCGCGCTGGAACTCCACCATTTCGCGGGCGAGTTCGTAGATGCGCCGGGAGACGGCGGGGTCGCCGCCGAAGACCTCGGTCTCGATCTCGTCGATGTCGTTCTGCACGCCGGCCACGACCGGGGCGTAGCCGTCGACGACCGCGTCGAGGATCGCGTAGAGCACCGCCTCCGGGCCCAGGGCCAGCAGCTCGGGCGTGGCCTCCATGCGGCGGCGGACCGCAGACAGGTCCGGGGCCGCGCCGTGCCGGACGGTGATCACGAAGTCGGGGCCGACGAAAATGTGCAGCTCGCCGAAGTCGACCTCCTCGGGGGCGTCGAGGTAGCGGGCGGCGCGCAGGACGACGAAGAGGGTGTCGCCGTAACGTTCCAGCTTGGGGCGCTGGTGGGCTTCGAGGGCGTCCTCCACCGCGAGCTGGTGCAGATCGAATTCCTCGGCCAGCGAGACCAGCTCGCTCTCCGTCGGCCGGTGCAGACCGATCCAGGCCATGGCGTCGGGCTGCTCGCGCAGCCGGCGGTAGGTGTCGGCCAGGGAGGTCGGGGTGCTGACGCGGTGGCCGTCGCGGTAGACGGCGGCGTGCACGACGCTGCCCTCGCCGGCCGTCGGGCCCGGGGCGTCCGGTGCCGGGCGGTCCGGTGGGGGAGTGCCGCCCGTGCGGGCGGTCGTCGGCCGCAGCCAGGAGTGCTTCTTCGGGCTGGGCCGCTGTCGGCGCGGAGGGTTCTCGGGCATGGGGGCTCCCTCTCGCTCAGCACTGGATCGCGAACAGGATATACGGATCAAATTAATCGTCCGGGGCAGGTGTGACCCATGAGCCGATCGGTCACCCGCCCAGGCAGGCGAACCGTATCTGTCCGCTACCCCCTCCAGCGTGCGCTTCGGGGACGCCGCCTGAGACACGCCTGAGACCCGCACCGGCCCGCGACAGGGGCACTCATTCCCCCACGTCGCGGCTGCGCAGATCCTCCAGCGTCTCGCGGCGTACGAGCAGGCGCGCCAGTCCGCCGGAGACAGCCGCCACGGGCGGCCGGCCGACGAGGTTGTACGCGGACGCCATCGACAGGTGGTACGCACCGGACGCCGGTACGGCCAGGATGTCGCCGGGGCGGACGTCGGCGGGCAGTGGCACCCCCTCGGCGAGGACGTCCCCCGCCTCGCAGTGCCGTCCCACCACGGTCATCGCCCGGGCCGGCGCGGGCGAGGCGCGGCCCACGAGCCGGACCGTGTAGCGCACGCCGTACAGCGCGGGGCGCGGGTTGTCGCTCATGCCGCCGTCCACCGCCACGAACGTCGTCTCACCCGTGGACTTCACGGCGAGCACCCGGTAGAGCGCCACACCCGCGGGCCCCGCGATCCAGCGGCCCGGCTCCACGGTCAGCCGGGGCACCGGGAGGTCGAAGCGGGCGCACTGCAGGGCCAGTTCCCCGCCGACCCGGTCGGCGTACGCGCGCGGGTCCAGCGCCGGGTCGCCGTCGCGGTAGGCGATGGCGAAGCCGCCGCCGAGGTCGAGCTCAGGGAAGGTCACCCCGTGCCGGTCCCGGATCCGGGCGAGCAGCGGGACGATCCGCCGCACCGCCGTGACGTACGGGCCGAGTTCGGCGATCTGCGAGCCCAGGTGGCAGTGCAGCCCCGTCAGTTCCAGTCGGGGTTGGCCGAGGATCCGCGCCACCGCGTCCTCGGCCTCGCCGCCCGCGACCGGCAGCCCGAACTTCTGGCCCTCCACCCCGGTCCGTACGGCCGAGTGCGCCCCGGCCGCCACGCCGGGGACGACCCGCACCAGCACCTTCTGCCGGGTGCCCGGCGGGATCAGGGCGGCGAGCCGCGCGATCTCGCCCGCGCTGTCGATGACGACGCGGCCCACGCCCAGGCGCAGCGCGGTCCGCAGGTCGTCGGGGCTCTTGGCGTTGCCGTGCAGCACGATGCGCTCGGCGGGGAATCCGGTGTGCGCGGCCAGCTCCAGCTCACCGGCGGAGCAGACGTCCAGGCACAGGCCCTCCTCCCGGATCCAGCGGATCATGGCGCGGGTGAGGAACGCCTTGCCCGCGTAGGCGACGTCGGCGTGCGGGAGCGCGGTGCGCCAGGCCCGGGCCCGGGCGCGCACCTCGTCCTCGTCGAGGACGTAGGAGGGGGTGCCGAAGCGGTCGGCGAGCTCGGCGAGGGCGACCCCGCCGACGGCGAGGTCGCCCGACGGCAGGGTCTGCGTCGACGCGGGCCACACGGGCGCGGGCGTCGGCTCCTCGGGGAGCGGCGGCAGGGATATCGGGGCGAGCGGAAGGGACACGGACGGCCTCCTTCGAGGCGAAGGGCGAGAACCGGGGGCCTGCGGGACCGGCGTCGTCGCCGGTGGCGGCCGTCAGCCGGGGAAGGTCGGGAGAAGGGCGCCGGCGTCCGGGGGCGTGGGCCGTACGGCGGGGGCCGTCAGCAGCGGGTCGACGGAGACCAGCTCGACGCCGAGGGGCGCGGCCAGGGCGTGTACGGCCGGCAGCGCGAGACGGATGGACGGGTGGCCCGCGCCCAGAATGTCGGACAGCCGTCGCCGGGTGGTGAAGGCGACGGCTGTGCGGGTGCCCAGGGGGGTGCGGAAGACGCGCAGGGCGTACCCGCTGGGGCAGAGCCGTACGGGCACGTACAGGGGCGCTGCCTGGCTGCTATGGACTGGTTCGGAAGGCTCTCCGTCGTCGGCCTGCGGGCTGTCGACGGCGGCGACGGCGGCGGCTTCGGCGGGGGTTCGGCTCAGGTGCATGACGATCCTCGTGAGGTGTCGGGAAGTGCGTCGCTCACGCTATGCCCGGCCCACGCCTCACCGAGTGTCTCCTTGACATGCTGTTGACCCCAAGGCGCCGTCCCTTGACGGATTATTGACGTCCGGTGGCCGACAACCATCCCCCCGCGTCCCGTACACCGTGTCTTCCCGATGGCCACGCCGCCTGTCGGCCTTTCAACTTCCTGTTCCACTGCCGCTGACACCTTCGAATCGCGTGTCGACCCCCGTGCGGGAGTCCGGCCGGGAGCGGCCTCGCTCCACCCGGGCCCCGCGCTCGACGAAACCGCGGAGGACCCCGCTTTTCGTAAAGCCCCGTCCCCGAAACGTGTCCGCACCCGTCCAGGGGTAGTGAGAGTCAGAACACGCAACCTGGAGGACTTGTGACGGCGACCAGACCCACCGACGCGACCGCGGAATTCCGCGCGGCCCGCGATTTCCTCCTCGCGCACCGCGAGGACTACCGGGCGGCCCATGACGGATTCCGCTGGCCCCGGCCGGCGGAGTTCAACTGGGCCTACGACTGGTTCGACAAGATCGCCGAGGGCAACGACCGGACCGCCCTGTGGATCGTCGAGGAGGGCGGCGGCGAGATGCGGCTGACCTTCGACGCCCTGCGGCGCCGCTCCCACCGGGTCGCGAACTGGCTGCGCGAGCAGGGCGTACGGGCCGGGGACCGGATCGTCGTCATGCTCGGCAACCAGGCGGAGCTGTGGGAGACCGCGCTCGCCGCGATGCGGCTGCGGGCCGTCGTCATCCCCGCCACCCCGCTGCTGGGCCCCGCGGACCTCGCCGACCGCATCGAGCGCGGCCGGGCCCGGCATGTGATCGTCCGGGCCGAGGACACCGGCAAGTTCGACGCCGTCCCCGGCGACTACACCCGGATCGCGGTCGGCGCCCGGCCCGGCACCGTCGATGCCCCGCCGCTCCCGGAAGCGCCGCGCACGGGCGAAGGCACCGGCTGGCTCGCCTACGAGGACGCCACCCGCGCCGCCGACAGCTGCCCACCGGACGGACCCACCCGGGCCGACGAACCCCTGCTGCTCTATTTCACCTCCGGCACCACCGCTCGCCCCAAGCTCGTCGAGCACACCCATGTCTCGTATCCGATCGGCCATTTGACGACCATGTACTGGATCGGGCTCCAGCCCGGCGATGTCCACCTCAATATCTCCTCGCCCGGCTGGGCCAAGCACGCCTGGTCCAATCTCTTCGCCCCCTGGAACGCCGAAGCCACGGTCTTCGTCTTCAACTACACCCGCTTCGACGCCGCCCGCCTCATGGCAGAAATGGACCGCTGCGGCGTCACGAGCTTCTGCGCCCCGCCCACCGTGTGGCGCATGCTCATCCAGGCCGACCTGGGCGCGCTGCGCACCCCGCCGCGCGAGGTCGTCGCCGCGGGGGAACCCCTCAACCCCGAGGTCATCGAGACCGTCCGACGCGCCTGGGGGGTCGACATCCGCGACGGGTTCGGCCAGACCGAGACCTCCGTGCAGATCGCCAATCCGCCCGGCCAGCTCCTGAAGGCCGGTTCCATGGGCCGGCCCAGCCCCGGCTTCACCGTCGTCCTCCTCGACCCCGTCACCGGCGAGAGGGCCGACGAGGGCGAGATCGCCCTCGATCTGACGGACCCCGACCGGCTGCCCGTCGGCCTGATGACGGGCTACGCGGGCGACCCGGAGCGCACCGCCGAGGCCATGGCGGGCGGCTACTACCGCACCGGGGACATCGGCGCGCGCGACGCCGACGGTTATGTGACTTATGTCGGCCGGCAGGACGATGTCTTCAAATCCAGTGACTACAAGGTGTCGCCCTTCGAGCTGGAGAGCGCGCTCCTCGAACACGAGGCCGTGGCCGAGGCGGCCGTCGTCCCCGCCCCCGACCCGCTGCGGCTGGCCGTGCCCAAGGCGTACGTCGTCCTCGCCGAAGGATGGGAGCCGGGCCCCGAGACGGCGAAGGCCCTCTTCGCCCACTCGCGGGCCACGCTCGCGCCCTACAAGCGCGTCCGCCGGCTGGAGTTCGCCGAGCTCCCCAAGACCGTGTCCGGCAAGATCCGCCGCATCGTCCTGCGCGAGCACACCGCGCAGGGCGGCGGCACCGAGTACCGAGAGGAAGACCACCGGTGAGCACACCCTCCTACGCGGCGGGCCCGACCGGGAGCCCGCTGCTCGACGACACCATCGGCGCCTCCCTGGCCCGTACGGTCGAGCGCTTCGGCGACCGCGAGGCGCTCGTCGACGTCCCCGGCGGCCGCCGCTGGACCTACACCGAGTTCGGGCGGGCCGTCGAGGAAGTGGCGCTCGGGCTGCTCGCCAAGGGCGTGGCGAAGGGCGACCGGGTCGGGATCTGGGCCGTCAACTGCCCCGAGTGGGTGCTGATCCAGTACGCCACCGCCCGCATCGGCGCGATCATGGTCAACATCAACCCGTCCTACCGCGTGCACGAACTGGCCTATGTGCTGCGGCAGGCGGAGGTCAGCGTCCTCGTCTCCTCCGTCGAGCACAAGACCAGCGACTACCGGCGCATGGTCGAGCAGGTGCGGGCCACCTGTCCGGCGCTGCGCGACGTCGTCTACATCGCCGACGCGACCTGGACCGGGCTGATCCGGCTGGGGCAGGGCGTCCCGCGCGAGCGCCTCACCGAGCGCGAGTCACGGCTCGGCTGCGACGACCCGGTCAACATCCAGTACACCTCCGGCACCACGGGCTTCGCGAAGGGCGCCACCCTCTCCCACCGCAACATCCTCAACAACGGCTACTTCGTGGGGGAGACGCTCGGCTACACCGAGAACGACCGGGTCGCACTGCCCGTGCCCTTCTACCACTGCTTCGGCATGGTGATGGGTAATCTCGCCGCCACCAGCCACGGGGCCTGCGTCGTCATCCCGGCCCCCACCTTCGACCCCGTCGCCACCCTGCACGCCGTCGAGCGCGAACGCTGTACGTCGCTCTACGGCGTCCCCACCATGTTCATCGCCGAGCTGAACCTCCCCGACTTCGCCACCTACGACCTCTCCTCGCTGCGCACCGGCATCATGGCCGGTTCACCGTGCCCCGCCGAGGTGATGAAGCGGGTCGTCTCCGAGATGCACATGGCCGAGGTCGCCATCTGCTACGGCATGACCGAGACCTCCCCGGTCTCCACCCAGACCCGGCGCGACGACGACCTCGGCCGCCGCACCGGGACGGTCGGCCGGGTGCTGCCGCACATCGAGGTGAAGGTCGTCGACCCCGACACCGGGGCCACCGCCGCCCGTGGTGAGCCGGGCGAGCTGTGCACCCGCGGGTACTCGGTGATGCTCGGCTACTGGAACGATCCCGAGCGCACCGCCGAGGTCGTCGACGAGGACCGCTGGATGCACACCGGCGACCTCGCGGTGATGGACGAGGACGGCTACGTACGGATCGTCGGCCGCATCAAGGACATGATCATCAGGGGCGGGGAGAACGTCTACCCGCGCGAGATCGAGGAGTTCCTCCACTCCCACCCCAAGATCGCCGATGTTCAGGTCATCGGGGTGCCCGACGAGAAGTACGGCGAGGAGATCATGGCCTGTGTCATCCTGCGCGACCCCGCCGACACCCTCGGCCGTGACGAGCTGGCCCGCTTCTGCCGGGGGCGGCTCGCCCACTTCAAGATCCCGCGCCATCTGCGGATCCTCGAATCGTTCCCCATGACGGTCAGCGGCAAGGTCCGCAAGGTGGAGCTGCGCGAGCAGGCCGCCGCGGAGCCGGTGCCGGGGGGCGCGGCACAGTCGCGGGCGTGAGGCAGCGGCCGGCCGGGGCGCACGAGTAAGCGGGGAGGGCCGTCTTCCGGCCCGCCCCGCAACCCCCGTGGACGGGCCCGCGATCCCCCGTGTGACTCTCGCGGGCCCAGAAGAAGTCTCCGCCCGATGTGACCAAGTCGCCATGTCTTGGAGCGAGTTCAGAGGAAGACTTGAGCTTCGGGCGGCGGCGCGTGGGTTACCGGGCTCCGCCCGAGCCGCGCCGGACCAGCTCGTCCGCGGCATCGTTGAGCGCCTGCGGGGCGCCCGTGAGGTCCACGACGAACAGCGGAAGCCGCAGGTCGTCGGCGCGGGAACGGGCGCCCTGGGCATAGCCCGCGAGGGAGAAGCAGACACCGGTCGCGGAGTCGAGCAGGCCGTGCAGCCACAGACACTCGATGTCGCGCAGCGTCGTGGGCAGCGTGGTCGGATCGACCCGCGCGACGGCACCGGTGGCCCGCAGGTCGACGCCGGTGGCGCTGGGAGCCGCGCCGCACCCGGTGCGGCGCACGTCCGTGAAGCCGAGCCAGCGCAGATACCGCTCGGCCGCCGCGACCGCGTCGCGCTCGGTGCGGATCGCCAGCGGGCGGAAGGCGGGCCGGCTCGGCGCCACGGGTTCGGGGGTGTCGTCGGCCGTCGCGACCGGTTCGCGCACGGGCTGTACGGGCAGCCGCACGACCGTGCCGCAGGAGCAGCCGAACTCGGGCCGGGGCCATTGGTCCTGGCGGTCACAGGCCGGGCAGCGCACCGCGACCCAGGAGTCGCGCCAAGTGCGCTGCGCCAATAACTCAGGTGTGGCGCCCGGTAGTACGGGCAGGGTCAGCGGCGCTCCGCACGCGCAGGGGAAGGTCGGCGGGGTGAAGGAGTGCTCCCGGCGGCACGTCGGGCAGTGCACCGGCACGCTCTTGGCCATCTTCGGCTCCAGCAACGGGGTCCGTAGGGGTGGGGTACGGGCCCATCGTCCCCGATGAGGGCGCGGCCGGGGAGCGATTCGCGAAGGGTACGTCCGCCGGGCGCCCTCCGGAGGCTTCCGTGCGCCGGGGCGTGCGCGGCCCGCGGCCCTCGCGGAGGGGCGCAGGCGGCGCATTCACGGCAGGGTGAGGGTAAGCGGAGGGGTAACCGGACGGCGGCGGCGCCTCGGCGCGACAGGACAGTTGTCGGCGCCACCGCCGCCCGGGGCATGAGGGATGCGAGCGCGGCGTCATCCCTGGGGGGCGGGTTCGAACTCCTTGACGGCGTCGATGTCCGGGCCGTGCGGGGTGTTCGCCTCCCGCTCGATCATGATCTCGACCAGCACCGGCCGCGAGGTCGACACTGCCTCCTTGCGGGCCCATTCGATGGCCGGACGGATGTCCGCCGGTTCCACCACCCGGCGGCCCGAACAGCCGTAGGCCTCCATGAGCTTGACGTTGTCCGTACCGGTCTCGTCGTAGTGGATGTCGACCTGGTAGTTCATGGCGTAGCCGATCGAGGCCTGCCGGATGAGGCCCAGGTACTCGTTGTTGAGCATGATCAGCACACAGGGCACGTCGTACTGTGCCGCGACCGCCAGCTCCTCGACCATGTACTGGAAGCCGTAGTCGCCGACGATGCCGACGACTTCGGTGTCGCCCCGGCCCATGCCCTCCAGTGCCTTCTTCACCCCGATCGCGGCCGGGATCTCCCAGCCGAGCGGACCGGCCTGGCCGCACACCTGGTAGTGACGAGGCAGGTGGGCCTTCTGGTGCTGGCCGCCCCAGATCTGGTAGAGGCCGATGGCGGTGACGAAGTACGTGTCCTCACCGAAGACCGCGTTGATCTCCCGATAGACCCGCGGTGCCTTGACCGGGACCGTGTCGAAGTCCTCGCGGCGGACCAGGGTCCGCTTGAGCTCCCGGCAGCGCTCGACCCACGCGCCGACGTCGGCGCGCACCCCACGGGCCCTGGCGGCCTCCAGCAGGGCCGCGAGGAAGAGCCGCGCGTCCGAGACGATGCCGAGGTCCGGCTCGATGACCCTGCCGAGCTGGGTGGGCTCGATGTCGACGTGCACGAACGTCCGGTCGCCCTTGTACGTCGCGAGGTTCGCCCCCGTGTGGCGGTCGCCGAAGCGGGCGCCGACGGCGAGCACGAAGTCCGACTCCAGGAAGGAGGCGTTGGCGTAGCGCTGCGAGGTCTGGATGCCGGTGGTGCCCAGGTTCAGCTCGTGGTCGTCCTCGATGACGCCCTTGCCCATGAGGGTGACCTGAAAGGGCACCCGCAGATGCTCGACCAGCGCCCGCAGCTCGGCCGACGCGTCGGCGAGGATCACCCCGCCGCCGGCGAGGACCAGCGGCCGCTCGGCGGCGAGCAGCAGATCGAGGGCGGCTTCGACGCGGGGCGCGTGCGGCACGACGGCGGGCACCGGCAGCCGGGTGTCGAGGGCGGGGTCGTAGCGGATCTCGCGGCGGGCGATGTCGACGGGGATGTCGATCAGGACCGGCCCGGGGCGGCCCTCGCGGGCGATCCGGAACGCCTCCCGGAAGGCCCACGGGATCTGCGCGGCCTCCTTGATCTGCACGGCCCACTTGGTGACGGGCCGTGCGATCTCCACGATGTCGACCGCCTGGAACGCCTCCTGGTGCAGCTTGGTGGAGACCGCCTGGCCGGTGACGCAGAGCATCGGGACCGAGTCGGCGAGCGCGGTGTACAGGCCGGTGACGAGGTTGGTGCCGCCGGGGCCCGAGGTGGCGAGAGCCACGCCGACGCGGCCGTTGGTGCGGGCCCAGCCGTCGGCCATGTGGGTCGCGCCCTCCTCGTGCCGGACGGTGAGGTGCTCGATCCCGCCGACCACCTCCATCGCCTTGTACAGCGGCAGGATCGCGGCGCCGGGGCAGCCGAAGGCGATGTCGACGCCCTCGTCCTTCATGATGTGCACTGCCGCCTCCATGGCGGGCATCCGCACGGCGCTCACGACGCGGTCCCCGACAGCCGCTCCACCCCGCGCAGCAGCGCCGAGTGGTCCAGCCCGCCGTCCCCCTGCGCGCGGGCCGCGCCGACCAGAGTGGCGACCACCGCGCCGACCGGCAGGGCGGCGCCGACGGCGCGGGCCGCGTCGGTGACGATGCCCATGTCCTTGTGGTGCAGATCGACCCGGAAGCCCGGCGCGAAGTCGCGGCCCAGGAAGTTGTGCTTCTTGCGGGTCAGTACGGTCGACCCGGCGAGGCCGCCGTTCAGCACGTCCAGCGCGGCGGCGAGGTCGACCCCGGACTTCTCCAGGAAGACCACGGCCTCGGCGCAGGCCTGGATGTTGACCGCGACGATCAGCTGGTTGGCGGCCTTGACGGTCTGTCCGGCGCCGTGCGGGCCGCAGTGCACGACGGTGGTGCCGAGGGCGTCGAGGACGGGCCGGGCGGCGTCGAAGTCGGCCCGGTCACCACCGACCATGATCGACAGAACGCCCTCGACGGCCCCGGCCTCGCCGCCGGAGACCGGGGCGTCCAGGACCCGCAGCCCCCGGCCGGTCGCGGCGGCGGCCTCGGCCAGCTCGACGGAGGTCCGCGGGGTGATGGACGACATGTCGATCAGCAGCGCCCCGTCCCGGGCGTGGGCGAGGATGCCGTCCTCCCCGTAGGCCACGGCCTCGACCTGGGGGGAGGCGGGCACCATGGTGATGACGACGTCGGCGTCCCGGACGGCCTCGGCGACGGAGGCGGCGGCGGTGCCGCCCGCCCCCGCGAGCCGGTCGAGCTTGTCCGGTTCGAGGGTGAAGCCGGTGACGCGGTAGCCGGCCTTGATCAGGTTCTCGGACATGGGCGAGCCCATGATGCCGAGGCCTATCCAGGCGACGGAGGGAAGCGGGGTGTTGCTCATGGCGTCCTCTCGGTGAGGTGCGGTGAGACGGGGGAAACGGGGCCGTGCCTGTTCATGAGCGCGCCGCGGTGGGCTCAGCCCGTGCGGGGCAGCCAGCCGAACGCGTCCGCGCTCGGCCCGTCCGGCTTGTACTCCAGGCCGATCCACCCCTCGTAGCCGGCCTTTCGCAGGCGGTCGAGCAGCTCGGTGAAGTCGAGCCCGCCGGTGCCGGGCGCGCCGCGGCCCGGGTCGTCCGCGATCTGCACGTGGCCGGTCCGGCCGGCGTAGCGGTCGATGACCTCGCGCAGGTCCTCGCCGCTCCTCGACAAGTGGTACAGGTCCATCAGGAAACGGGCGTTGTCGAGCCCGGTCGCCGCGTTGACCCGGTCCACGACCTCGACCGCCGACGCGGCACCGACCAGCGGGTACCGCGGGGACTCGGCCGCGTTCAGCGCCTCGATCAGCAGCGTCGCCCCCACCCGGTCGCAGGCATGGGCCGCGAGCGTCAGATTCTCCAGCGCCAGGGCGTCCTGCTCCCACGGGTCCGCGCCGTCGACGCGGTTGCCGTACAGGGCGTTGAGCGCCGTGCATCCCACCGACCGGGCGAAGTCGGCCGCGACGTCGATGTTGGCGCGGAAGCGGTCGGACTCCGCGCCGGGTACGGACAGCGCGCCCCGGTCCGGCCCCGGCAGCTCACCGGCGTAGAAGTTCAGCCCCACCAGCTGGGTGCCGGCCCCGGTCAACGCGGCGCGCAGGGCGTCGAGTTCTGCCGCGTCGGGGGTGGGTGTCGCGGGCCAGGGCCACCACAGCTCGACCGCCGTGAAGCCGGCCGCGGCGGCGGCCGCCGGGCGCTCCAGGAGCGGGAGTTCGGTGAAGAGGATCGAGAGGTTCACATCGAAGCGCTGATCGAGAAGGCTCATCGGCCGAAAAATCCTTCCGTATCGCGGAAGTCGACTTCTGTTTTACGGAAGGGTGCCCGCGCCACGGGAAGGCTGTCAAGAGGGGCCCACCGAAGGCGGGAGCGCGCAGTAGGTTGGGCCGCGTGCGATTGAGAGTGGAATTCACGACCGAACCGTTCGATCTCGACGAGGCCCCGCCGCACGCGGTGGTGGCCCGTGAGGTGGTCCAGGGCGCCGCGCTGGACGCCGTCGACGTCGGCCCGTTCGGCAACACCGCCGAGGGCGGGGCCGAGGCCGTGCTGACGGCGGTGGACGAGCTGGTGCGCGCGTCGCTCCGGGCCGGCGCCACCCGGGTGTCGCTGCAGATCAACGTGGTTCCGGAGGACGGCTCGTGACGGAGTCGGCGGCGGGCCCCTTCCGCGACGCGGTCAGACCGCTCGTCGAGGCCATGGGCGGGGAGTTGATCGACCCGGACCGCGCCGAGGGCGACGACGTCGTGCTGTCCTGGGAGGGCCGCCCGGTCGTGGCCGTGCGCCTGCCCCATCTGTCCGACTCGCTGGACCACATCCTCGCCGAGCTGGAACGCCGCCACGGCATGCCGCTCGCGGAGCTGGACCGCAAGACGAAGCAGTCGGTCGTACGGGTCCTCGAGCAGCGCGGCGCGTTCTCGGTGCGGCACGGGGTGGAGACGGTGGCTGTCGCGCTCGGCGTCAGCCGCTTCACCGTCTACAACTACCTGAACAGGGAGAACGCCGCCCGGGGTGGCTCGGGAGGGGACGCGGGCTGACGGCGCGCGAGGACCTTGGCGCGGAGCCGCTCAGATCGCGAACGGCCGCTGCTCGACGAACTCCGGGTCGGGCCGGCCGGCCAGGAAGAGATTGGGGCTCTGGAGGTACTCGCCGCGCAGCTCCTCCTTGATCCGGCGGTGCAGCGCCTGGTAGTCGCCGGAGAAGCCCGTCCCGCCGGCCCAGACGCTCAGCAGCGCACCGGTGAACGCGCCGTTGACGGGGCCGTCCATGGAGGTCTGGTCGTCCTGGCAGCCGGAGATCAGCAGGATGCTGGCCCCGATCTCCCGGGCATCCTTGGCCGGCAGCTCATGCTGGATCCGGTCGTAGAGCGTCCTGTCGCGCTTGTACAGCTTGTTGTTCAGATACAGCGGAAGGGCTTTGATCTTCTTCTCCGCCTCCTTCGGCTCCCGGGTGCCGAAGGCGCTCTCCAGTTCCTCGGGGGCGAGCATCCCGGTGACCTGCTCGGCGACGCTTCCGCTGTGGCAGCTGTCCGACAGCACGACGATGCGCACGCCGTCCTCGAAGGCCCCGTAGAGCTCGTACAGTTCGTCGTCGACGAGCTGCCGGTCGAAGAGGACCCAGGTCTCGTCCTGCCGGTCCTTCTCGTTGCCGTTGAGGTCGGGGACCTGGCCGCCGTGTCCGGAGTAGGTGAGGAAGAGGATGTCACCGCTCTTGAGCTCTCCGGCGGCCTTCTTCAGCGCCGCGGTGACGTTCTGCGCGGTCGCGTCCGGCGTCAGCAGCATCGTCCGGCCCCGGTAGTCGAGGCTCTTGGCGAGCTCGGCCATGTCCCGGGCGTCGTTCTCGCAGGCGTTGAGCTCGCCGTCCCAGCCGTCGTACTTCTCGGGGTCGACTTTGTTCAGACCGATGTGGATCGACAGGCCAGTGGGCATGGTCTTCCCTCCGTACGGACGGTGCTCGCCCGCGGCGTCTCCGTGGTTCGCGGTATGGGTGCCGTGGCCGTCGCGGGCGTAATCCTCTCTCGGACAAGACGCCTCGATCGGACCATCAAGCCACTCCGGCATCCGGTATCCGGACGTCGGTTCCCGCGTTCGCACGCCACCCCACGGGAATTTCAACAAAGTGTTGACGCCGTGTTGCCGAGGGCGTTAGCTATGCGCAGCCCGTCCGAGCACAGCACACGCAAGCGCCGCGGAGGCTGCCGTGACTTCGACTACGCGTCCGACGCCGGGGCTCACCCGGTTCAACGCCGCCGAGGACCACGCCGCCCGGGCCGCACTGCGCGCGGTCTGCGCCAGCGCGGCCTGGGCCGACGAGATCCTCGCCCGGCGCCCCTACCCCGACACCGCCTCCCTGCTCGCCGCGGGCGACGCCGCGACGGCCGGGCTCCGGGCGGCGGACCTGGCCGAGGCGATGGCCGGGCATCCGCCGATCGGGCGCCCGCAGCCGGGGGATCCGGCGTCCGCCCGCGAACAGCGGGGGATGACGGACGCCCCCGACGCGCTCCGGGCCGAGATGCTCGAACTGAACCTGGCCTACCAAGAGAAGTTCGGACACGTCTTCCTGATCTGCGCCACCGGCCTCACCGGCGAACAGATGCGCGACGCCGTTCGTCACCGGATCGACAACGCGCCGGAACACGAACGCGAGATCGTGCGGAGGGAACTGGGCAAGATCAACCGCATTCGGCTGGCCCGGCTCGCGGCAGCACCCGACGGCGAAGGAGACCCACCATGAGCGGCGAGGAGACCACCTCGGTGTCCACCCACATCCTCGACACCAGCACCGGCAGTCCCGCCGGAAGCGTCGCCGTCGAGCTGTCCGCACGCGGTACCGACGATCACTACCGCGTGGTCGGCCATTCCAAGACGGACACGGACGGGCGCTGCAAGGACCTCCCGGCACTGCCGGAGGGCACGACCCACGCACGGCTCACCTTCTTGGTCGAGCCGTATCTCGCACGCAGCCAAGCCGCGGGCGCAGCCTTCTTCCCCGAGGTGACGGTCACCTTCGCCGTCACACCGGGCGAGCACTATCACCTACCGCTGCTGCTCAACCCGTTCGGCTACTCCGTATACCGAGGGAGCTAGCAAGCCCATGACCGTCCTTGGCCAGAACCAGTACGGCAAAGCCGAGAACCGCGTCCTCAAGGTCACCCGCGACGGGGCCACCCACCACGTCAAGGACCTCAACGTCTCGGTGGCGCTCTCCGGCGACATGGACGAGGTCCATCTCTCCGGCTCCAACACCAACGTCCTGACGACCGACACCACCAAGAACACCGTGTTCGCCTTCGCCCAGGAACACGGCGTCGAGACGGCCGAGCAGTTCGGCATCCATCTGGCCCGCCACTTCGTCACCAGCCAGGAAGCGGTGACCGGCGCGCGCATCCGGATCGAGGAGTACACCTGGGAACGCATCGCCACCCCCGGTCCGGGCGAGCACTCTTTCGTCCGCCGGAACCAGGAGACGCGCACCGCGCAGATCAGCTTCGACGGCTCGGCCTGGCAGATCGTCTCGGGGCTGGGGGACCTCGTGGTGATGAACACCACCGACTCCGAGTTCCGCGGTTACGTCAAGGACCGCTACACCACGCTCCAGGAGACCGACGACCGGATCCTCGCCACCGAGGTGCACGCCCGCTGGCGGCACGCGTGGAGTGACGACGCGCGGCCGATGCCGGACTGGGACCGCTCCTACGCACAGGCACGCGGCCATCTGCTGAGCGCCTTCGCCGAGACCTACTCCCGCTCCCTCCAGCAGACGCTCCACGCGATGGGCTCACGGGTCGTCGAGCGGGATCCGGAGATCGAGGAGATCCGGCTCTCGCTCCCCAACAAGCACCACTTCCTCGTGGACCTCTCGCCGTTCGGCATCAAGAACGACACCGCCGACGGAGCCGTGTACTTCGCGGCCGACCGGCCCTACGGCCTCATCGAGGCGACCGTCCTGCGTGACGGTGCCGAGCAGCGCATCCCGGTCGATCTGACGAACCTCTGAGCGCACCCCCCCCGACAGAACGAGGACCACCATGGCAGCATCCCCGGCCCCCGACGGCGCCAGGAGCCGCGTCGTCATCGAGAACTGCGCCATCGCCACCGTCGACGCGCACGACACGGAATACGCCTCGGGCCATGTCGTCGTCGCCGGCAACAGAATCGAATCGGTGGGCCCGGGGGCCGCCCCCGAGGGCCTGAGGGACGTCGTCCGACGCGTCGACGGCACCGGCCATCTGCTCACCCCCGGTCTCGTCAACACCCACCACCACTTCTACCAATGGCTCACCCGCGGCCTCGCCCAGGACGCCAACCTCTTCGACTGGCTCGTCGCCCTCTACCCCACCTGGTCGCGCATCGACGAGGAGATTGTCTACGCGGCGGCCCGGGGCTCCCTCGCCATGATGATCCGCGGTGGTGTCACCACCGCCATGGACCACCACTACGTCTTCCCCCGCGGTGCGGGCGATCTCCTCGGCGCCGAGATCCGCGCCGCCCGGGAGACGGGCGTACGGTTCAGCCCCACCCGCGGCTCGATGGACCGCGGGCAGTCGGCCGGCGGGCTGCCGCCGGACTTCGCGGTGGAGACCACCGAGGCGGCGCTGCTCGCCACCGAGGAGGCCATCGACACCCACCACGACGCGAGCTTCGACTCGATGCTGCGCGTCGGGGTCGCGCCCTGCTCGCCGTTCTCCGTCTCCACCGATCTTCTGCGGGAGGCCGCCGCGCTGGCCCGGCGCAAGGGCGTGCGGCTGCACACGCACGGCTCGGAGACGGTCGAGGAGGAGCAGTTCTGCAAGGAACTGTTCGGCATGGGGCCGACCGACTACTTCGAGTCCACCGGCTGGCTCGGCGAGGACGTCTGGATGGCCCACTGCGTCCATATGAACGACGCCGACATAGCAGCCTTCGCCCGCACCGGCACGGGCGTGGCCCACTGCCCCTCCTCCAACGCCCGGCTCGCGGCCGGCACCGCCCGGATCCCCGACATGCGGAAGGCGGGCGTTCCTGTCGGTCTCGGCGTCGACGGCACCGCCTCGAACGAGTCCGGCGAACTGCACACCGAGCTGCGCAACGCCCTCCTCATCCACCGACTGGCGGGCGGCGAAGGCGCGTTGAACGTCCGGCAGGCCCTGCGGCTGGGCACCCACGGCGGCGCGCGGGTGCTGGGGCGGGCGGCGGAAATAGGTTCGCTGGAGGCCGGCAAGCTCGCCGATCTCGTGCTGTGGAAGCTCGACGGCCTCGGCCACTCCACCATCGCCGACCCGGTCGCCGCCCTCGTCCTCGGCGCCGCCGCCCCGGTCACCCTCTCCCTCATCAACGGCAAGCCGGTCGTCGAGGACGGCCGGCTCGTCACCGCCGACGAGGACACCATCGCGCGGGAGGCCCGACGGGAGGCCCGGCGTCTCGCCCACATCGCCGCCGAGGCCTGAGAGGCGCCCCCGCGCTCCAAGGCTCGACCGAGGGGGACGGCCCTCGGCCGGGGCCCGTGGGTCCCACCGGGACCCACGGGCAGTTCGGCTGGGCGGTGTCCTCAATCGCCGGACGGGCTTGGTTTCGGCTGAGCTCAGCCCAATCCAGCCCGTCCGGCGATTGAGGACGCGCCCGCAGGGCGCCCGCCGCCGCAGGCGGCAGAGCCGGCCCGCAGTCGAAGATCCGCCGCCGTCGGCAGGACAAACCGCGACACGAAACCCCGACAGGAGGCCCCCGTGGGCGCAGCGCCCAGGTTCACCGAGCCAAGCCCCGAACCGGCAGCCGACACCGACGACGTCCATCCCGTGGACCGCCTGCCCCGCCCGGGCCGGCTGATCACGACCGGCTTTCAGCACGTCGCCGCCAGCTACGCGGGCGTGGTCGCGCCCCCTCTCGTGCTCGGCGCCTACCTCGGGCTCTCGCCGCTGGAGATCACCTTCCTGGTGGGCGCCTCCCTCTTCACGGCGGGCATCGCGACCCTTCTCCAGACCATCGGGTTCTGGAAGGTCGGGGCCAGGATGCCGTTCGTCAACGGCGTCTCCTTCGCGGGCGTCGCCCCGATGCTCGCCATAGCCGACACCCAGAGCGACAAGAAGGACGCCCTCCCGATCATCTTCGGGGCCGTCATCGTGGCCGGCGCGCTCGGCTTCCTCCTCGCCCCCTACTTCTGCAAACTCGTCCGCTTCTTCCCGCCCATCGTCAGCGGGACCGTCATCACCCTGATAGGCGTCACCCTGCTGCCGGTCTCCTTCGGCTGGATCCAGGGCGGCCATCCGGAGAAACCCACCTCCCTGACCAACCTCGGCCTGGCCGGGGCCACTTTGCTGATCGTGCTGGTCCTGCGGCGGCTGCTGCGGGGCTTCCTGCAACAGATCGCGATCCTGCTCGGTCTGATCGCCGGCACTCTCCTCGCGATCCCGGCGGGGGTGGTCGACTTCACCGCCACCCGGCACGCCGCCGTCGTCGGCTTCCCGACGCCGTTCCACTTCGGGAGCCCCCAGTTCGAGGCCGCCGCCATCGTCTCCATGTGCATCCTGATGCTGGTCTGCATGACCGAGAGCACCGCCGACATGCTCGCGCTCGGCGAGATCGTCGGCCGTGAGGCGGACGAGAAGGTCATCGCCGGCGGGCTGCGCGCGGACACGCTCGGCACCGCGCTCAGCCCCCTCTTCAACGGCTTCGCCAACAGCGCCTTCGCCCAGAACATCGGCCTGGTCGCCCTCACCAAGGTGCGCAGCCGCTACACCGTGGCCGCCTGCGGACTGATGTTCGTCCTGCTGGGGCTGAGCCCCGTCTTCGCGTCGCTCATCGCCGTCGTACCGCAGCCGGTCCTCGGTGGCGCGGGCATCGTGCTCTTCGGCACGGTCGCGGCCAGCGGCGTCAATGTCCTGCGCACAGCGGGCCTGGAACAGGGCGACAATCTGCTGATCGCCGCCACCTCGCTGGGCATGGGACTGATCCCGGTGGTCTCCAAGACCTTCTACGACAACACGGCCATCCCCGAGACCCTGAAGATCATCCTGGATTCGGGGGTCAGCGCCGGCTGCCTCACGGCGGTCGTCCTCAACCTCGCCTTCAACCACCTCGGCCACCGGCGCGCGGGCACCGCCCCGGAGGCGGTGGTGCCGGAGCAGCCGGTGCCGGTCGTGCGCTGATCCTCCGCCGGGTACGGGCCGGTCCGTGCGTGGCGGCTAGGGAGAGCCGCCGTATTACGCCACAATCGGGGCGAAGTGACCACCCGTCAGTGCGGAGAGGGGTTTCCGGCGTGGACCGCGATGCCGAGGGGGAGCCGGAGGGAAGACGCGGCTTCGTCTTCCCCAGCGCCCTGACCGTCCTCGCGGTCGTGACGGTCGCCGTCTGGATCCTCGCCTTCGTCGTCCCCTCCGGTGTGTACAAGCGCAATGCCGACGGCAATCCGATCCAGGGCACCTACCACCGGGAGTCGGCACCCGGCGACTTCACCCACCGGCTCGGGGAGCTGTTCCTGTCCCCGGTCAACGGCCTCTACGGCGTGCGCGACGCCGCCACCGGCCAGGTCGCCCCGGACGCGTCCGGCGCCTTGTACGGCAGCGCCGGTGTCTTCCTCTTCGTCCTGGCCATCGGCGCGTTCATCACCGTCGTCTTCGCCACCGGCGCCCTGGACCGGGGCATCGAGCGGCTCGCCCACCGGCTGCGCGCCCGCGGTGCCCTGCTCATCGCGGCCGTCATGACCGTCTTCTCGCTGCTGGGCACGGTCGAGGGTTTCGCCGAGGAGACCCTCGGTTTCTACGGGCTGATCGTGCCGCTGATGCTGGCCCTCGGCTACGACCGCATGGTCGCCACCGGCACGATCATCCTCGGTGCGGGCGTCGGCGTGCTCGCCTCCACCGTCAACCCGTTCGCCACCGGCGTGGCATCCTCGGCCGCCGATGTCTCGCTGGGTGACGGCATCGTGCTGCGCTTCGCGATGTGGGTGGTCCTCACCGCGGTGACCATCGGCTACGTCGTGCGGTACGCGCACCGGGTGCGCGCCGACCCGGGCCGCTCACTGGTCGGTTTCCGCCCCGGCGACCGCGAACTGGCGGCCGAGGCCATGGAGCCCCCGGAGCTCACGGGTCTGCACAAGGCGGTGCTCGCCGCGGTCGCGCTGGTCTTCGCCTTCATGATCTTCTCGGTGATCCCCTGGGCGAGCGCCCTCACGGGCGACGCGGACGCGACGCCGTACCCGTGGGAACTGGGCTGGTCCTTCGCGCAGTTGGCGGCGCTCTTCATCGCGGCGGCGGTGCTGATCGGGCTCGTCGCCCGGCTCGGCGAGCAGCGGCTCAGTGCGACGATCGTGCAGGGCGCGGCGGACTTCATCGCGCCCGCGCTCGTGATCGTGCTCGCGCGCGGCATCACGGTGATCATGAATAATTCGAAGATCATCGACACTGTCCTGCACTCCATCGAGGGTGCGGTCTCCGGCACCCCGGCGGCGCTGTTCGGGGTCATGGTCTACGTCGTGAATCTGCCGCTGGCCTTCCTGATCCCCTCGACCTCCGGCCACGCCACCCTCGCGATGCCCATCCTCGCGCCGCTCGCGGACTTCGCCGACGTCTCCCGGGCGGTGGTCGTCACGGCCTGGCAGGCGGCGAGCGGCTGGATGAACCTGTGGGTGCCGACGACCGCCGTGGTCATGGGCGGGGTGGCACTGGCGAAGGTCGGTTACGACAAGTACTTGCGGTTCGTATGGCCGCTGTTGGTGATCCTGGCCGTCCTCATCTGCGGCTTCGTGGCGCTGGGCGCGGCCGTGACGTGACGGCCGCGCCCAGCGGCGCCCTACCCCAGCAGCTCGTAGGCCGGCAGGGTGAGGAAGTCCGCGTAGTCCTCGTCGAGGGCCACCTTCAGCAGCAGGTCGTGGGCTTCCTCCCAGCGCCCGTCGGCGAAGGCGTCGGGGCCGATCTCGGTGCGGACGGCGGCGAGTTCCTCGGCCGCGACCTCGCGGACCAGCTCGGCGGTGGCCTTGCGGCCGTTGTCGAATACGACACCCGCGTTGATCCACTGCCAGATCTGGGAACGCGAGATCTCGGCGGTGGCCGCGTCCTCCATGAGGTTGAAGATGGCGACGGCGCCCAGGCCGCGCAGCCACGCCTCGATGTAACGGGTGCCCACCTGGACGGCGTTGCGCAGGCCCTCGTAGGTCGGCTTCGCCTCCAGCGAGTCGACGGCGATGAGCTCCCCGGCCTCGACGTGGACGTCCTCGCGCAGCCGGTCCTTCTGGTGCGGCCGCTCGCCGAGGACCGCGTCGAAGGAGGCGCGGGCGACGGGCACGAGGTCGGGGTGGGCGACCCAGGAGCCGTCGAAGCCGTCGTGCGCCTCACGGTCCTTGTCGGCCTTGACCTTCCGGAAGGCGACCTCGTTGACCTCCGGGTCCTTGCGGGAGGGGATGAAGGCCGCCATGCCTCCGATGGCGTGCGCGCCGCGCTTGTGGCACGTACGCACCAGCAGTTCGGTGTACGCGCGCATGAACGGCGCGGTCATCGTCACGGCGTTGCGGTCGGGCAGGACGAACTTCGCCCCGCCGTCACGGAAGTTCTTGACGATGGAGAAGAGGTAGTCCCAGCGCCCGGCGTTCAGCCCCGAGGCGTGCTCGCGCAGCTCGTAGAGGATCTCCTCCATCTCGTAGGCCGCGGTGATCGTCTCGATCAGGACGGTCGCGCGCACGGACCCCTGGGGGATGCCGAGGTGGTCCTGGGCGAAGACGAAGACGTCGTTCCAGAGGCGGGCCTCCAGGTGCGACTCGGTCTTGGGCAGATAGAAGTACGGGCCCTTGCCGAGGTCGATCAGCCGTCGGGCGTTGTGGAAGAAGTAGAGGCCGAAGTCGACCAGGGCGCCGGGGACGGGGCGGCCGTCGACGGTGAGATGGCGCTCGTCGAGGTGCCAGCCGCGCGGGCGCATCACGACGGTCGCGAGCTCGCCGGCCGGCTTCAGGGCGTACGACTTGCCCTGCTCGCTGGTGAAGTCGATGCGGCGCTCGTAGGCGTCGATCAGATTGAGCTGGCCGCCGATGACGTTCTCCCAGGTGGGGGAGGAGGCGTCCTCGAAGTCGGCGAGCCAGACCCGTGCCCCCGAGTTGAGGGCGTTGATGGTCATCTTCCGGTCCGTCGGGCCGGTGATCTCCACCCGGCGGTCGTTCAGCGCGGCAGGGGCGGGCGCGACCCGCCAGTCGGGGTCCTCGCGGACGGCCGCGGTCCCGGGGAGGAAGTCCAGCGTGCCGGTGCGGGCGATCTCGGCGCGGCGCTCGGCGCGGCGGGCGAGCAGCTCGTCCCGGCGGGGGGTGAACCGGCGGTGCAGCGCGGCGATGAAGGCGAGTGCCGCGTCGGTCAGGACCTCGTCCTGGCGAGCCGGGGCACGGTCGGGGTCGGCGACGACGGTGGCCAGCGGGGACGGCGCTGGTGCGGACATGGGCTGTCACTCCTTCAGCGGGCGGACGTCCGGCGGCCGCCGGGGCGCTCGGTCATACGGGTCTGCGGTGACGGCACGCGGTGCCAGTGGAGAATAGTTTCCTCATGGTGGAAGTTCAATGGTCTGTCGGCGTCCTGAGATTTTCCGCCACGTCGCTATCCGGAACCTGAGGGGCCCAGGTGGCGCTGGGTGCCACCTCACCCCCTCGCTCGGCGCTCAGTCGAGCAGCGAGAGATCGTCCGGTGTGTCGATGTCGTCCGGCGCCGCGATGTCACCGCACTCGACGAGCGTGACTGCCGCGGCGTGTTCCCGCAGATACGCGCGCGCCCCCCGGTCACCGGTGGCCGAGCGCACGACGCCCTCCCAGTGCCGTCGCGCGAACAGCACCGGGTGCCCGCGCTCGCCGTCGTACGAGGCGGCCACCAGCCCCGCGCCCGAGCGGTGGGCGGCCAGCACGCGCGCCACCGCGGCCGGTCCGATCCGGGGCTGGTCCACCAGCGTCACCAACGCCGCCGACGCCCCCGTGGCGGCCAGGGCCGCCAGCCCGGTCCGCAGTGACGAGCCCATGCCCGACGCCCAGTCGGGGTTGTCCACCACGACCACGTCCGCCCCCGGCGGCCACGACAGCCCCGCGCGCCCCCGGACCTCCGCGGCCCCCGCCCCCAGCACCACGCACAGCGGTCCGCAGCCGCCCTCGCGCAGCACCCGCGCCGCGTGCTCCACCAACGGACGGCCCCGGTGGGCGAGCAGCGCCTTGGGCCGCCCGCCGAGCCGTCGGCCACCGCCCGCCGCCAGCAGCAATCCGGCGACGGGCACCGGCCCGGCCGTCGTGTCCGTCGCATCTGTCGTCTGTGCCATGGGCCTTGCATACCGGATGCCCACCGGGCGCGTGCCGGAAGTCCCCACCACCGCGGTCCGATGTGCGGTGGACAGCCGTTTGTCACCCGTACGTGAGCACGCGGCCTGAATTTCGCTGTGAGTGTGGCGCTCCGCACGGAAAGTGGCGTTAACTGATCCGCGCGAGCGGGTGGGAGGGGGAGAATCGTGGCGGAAGGCGCCGTTGTGGTGGAAGAGGAGCGAGCGGGCCGAATCGGCGACGACCCGAGGGTGAGCGAGCTGCGTGCCGCGGTGTCCCGGCTGCGCCGGGCGCTCGCCGCGCACCCCGCGCAGTTACCCGACCGGGACGCCGCCGAGGACGAGCTGGCCGCCCTGGACGCCATGGCGCGCGCGGGCGCGCCGGAAGTGCCCCGGCTGCGCCGCTCGCTGCTGCTGGTGGCGGGCGCGGTGGGCTCCGTCAGCGCCCTGGCCCAGGCCCTCGGCGAGGTCCGTGCGGCGGTCGACAGCTTCGGCGAGCAGCCGGGCACGGTGCCCAGACAGGCGCGCGTGGTGCGGGAGCCGAAGGTGGAGACGTCGGCACCGGAACAGCCGTGCGCCGCGGCGGAAGTGCCGCGCCCCCGGGAGGCCCCTGACGGGGTGTGAACGAGCCGCCGGTGCCGCCTGTGCCACTTATGGCGGGTGGCGCCTCTCGCCCGGCCGGCAGGTCTTCGGCCGCGGGCCGTCCTGCCGCCTGCGGCGGTCAGCGCCCTGCGGGCGCGCCCTCAAACGCAGGACGGGCTGGTTGTGCAGCGCGCCGGGTGGGCACTTCCCGGCGGTAACTGGGGGAGATCGAGGCCACCGCTGCGCAGCGGGACGCGCACCCGTCATCGCCTCAAGCGGAAGCCGTCGTGTCGGCGATGGCCACCGACAGTTCGGCCGCGACCTCCTGGAGGACGGGCACGATCCTCTCCACGGAGGCCTCCGTGACCCGGCCCGCCGGGCCCGAGATGGAGACGGCCGCGGCCGTGGGGGAGTCGGGCACCGGGACCGCGAGACAGCGCACCCCGATCTCCTGCTCGTTGTCGTCGACCGCGAAGCCGCTCTCGCGCACCCGGGCCAGGGCCTCCAGGAAGGCCTCGGGCGTCGTGATGGTCTTCTCGGTGGCCGCCGGCATGCCCGTACGGGCGAGCAGCGCGCGCACCTCCTCGTCGCCGGCCTGGGCGAGCAGCGCCTTGCCGACACCCGTGGAGTGCGGCAGCACCCGACGGCCGACCTCGGTGAACATCCGCACCGAGTGCCGCGAGGGCACCTGCGCGACGTAGACGACCTCGTCGCCGTCGAGCAGCGCCATGTTCGCGGTCTCGCCGGTCTCCTCGACGAGCCGGGCGAGGTACGGGCGCGCCCAGGTGCCGAGCAGCCGGGAGGCGCTCTCGCCGAGCCGGATCAGCCGGGGCCCGAGCGCGTAGCGGCGGTTGGGCTGCTGGCGGACGTATCCGCAGGCGACGAGCGTGCGCATCAGCCGGTGGATCGTGGGCAGCGGCAGCCCGCTGCTGGCGGACAGCTCGCTCAGTCCGACCTCGCCACCGGCGTCGGCCATCCGCTCGAGCAGGTCGAAGGCGCGCTCCAGCGACTGGACGCCTCCGGTGGGCGAGGCTTTGGGCTCGGCGGACGAGGGCACGGCGCGGTCCTTCCGGGAGTGGGTGGGAGCAGCCTACCGGCAGGCCCCCGGCCGCACTACGCGTCGTTTTGCGTGACGGAAGGTTTCTTCCGTGCAACGGAAGCCGCTGCGGGGCAGCCGAAGCCGGGTGAACGAGTGACGGGTCTTGACGGGGGTGTGCCGCGAATGAAGACTGCGTCCCACCCAGTTCAACAGAACGTTGAAAAATGCCTGGGGAAAGTCACGCTCGTCCGAGGCCGGGAATCGAGGAGACGCCGTGTCCGAGGTGGAGTTGGTACTGCGCTCGACACGCGTCGTCACGCCGGAGGGCATCCGTGCCGCCTGCGTCGCCGTCGCCGGCGGCCGGATCACGGCCGTCCTGCCCCATCGCGGCGAAACCCCGGCGGGAGCCGACGTCCTGGACCTCGGCGAGGACGCCCTGCTGCCCGGGCTCGTCGACACCCATGTGCATGTGAACGACCCCGGCCGCACCGCATGGGAGGGGTTCGCCACCGCCACCCGGGCCGCCGCCGCCGGAGGCGTCACCACGCTCGTGGACATGCCGCTCAACAGCGTCCCGCCCACCACCACCGTCGCGAACCTGCGGATCAAACAGGACGTGGCACGCCCCGCGGCCCATGTCGACGTCGGCTTCTGGGGCGGCGCGCTGCCCGCCAACGTCACCGATCTACGACCCCTGCACGACGCCGGCGTCCTCGGCTTCAAGGCCTTCCTCTCGCCCTCCGGGGTCGAGGAGTTCCCCCATCTCCGCCGCGCCGACCTGGAGGCCGTGGCCGGTGAGATCGCCGCCTTCGACGGCCTGCTGATCGTGCACGCCGAGGACCCCGCCCACCTGGAGCGCGCCCCCCAGCACGGCGGACCGCGCTACGCCGACTTCCTCGCCTCCCGCCCGCGCGCCGCCGAGAACGACGCGATCGCCGCGCTCGTCGACGTCGCCCGGCGGCTCGACGCCCGGGTGCACATCCTGCACCTGTCGTCGTCCGACGCCCTGCCGATGATCGCCGCCGCCAAGGCCGCGGGCGTAAGGATCACCGTCGAGACCTGCCCGCACTTCCTGACCCTCACCGCCGAGGAAGTGCCGGACGGGGCCACCGAGTTCAAATGCTGCCCGCCCATCCGCGAGGCCGCCAACCAGGACGCCCTCTGGCAGGGCCTCGCCGACGGAACCATCGACTGCGTCGTGTCCGATCACTCGCCCTGCACCACCGACCTCAAGGTCCCCGACTTCGCCAAGGCGTGGGGCGGCATCTCCTCCCTGCAACTCGGCCTGCCCGCACTGTGGACCGAGGCCCGGCGGCGCGGCCACTCGCTCGCCGACGTGGCCCGCTGGACGGCCACCGCACCCGCCGCCCTGGCGGGACTCACGCACAAGGGCGCCATCGAGGCGGGCCGCGACGCCGACTTCGCCGTCCTCGCCCCCGACGACACCTTCACGGTCGACCCGGCCGGACTCCACCACCGCAATCCCACCACCGCCTACGCCGGAAGGACGCTGAGCGGCGTCGTACGGTCGACGTGGCTGCGCGGCCACCGCATCGCCGACCACGGCACGCCCGGCGAACCCACCGGCCGACTTCTGGAGAGGCAGCGCAGCGCATGAGCGGCACCCCCGGGAACACACCCCTCGCTTCTTCCTTCGTCGGTGACGCGCGCCCGTACGCGGGCGGCGACCCCTACGCCGACTACCGCTCGGCCCCCTTCGGCTTCACCCACCTGCCCGACCTCGCCGACCGCCGGCTGGGCGCGGGCGTGCTCGCCGCCAACGACGAGTTCTTCGCCGAGCGCGAGAACCTGCTGAACCCCGAGGCCGCCCTCTTCGACCCCGAGCGCTTCGGCCACAAGGGCAAAATCATGGACGGCTGGGAGACCCGCCGCCGCCGGGGCGCCGGGGCCGACACCCCGCACCCCACGGACGAGGACCACGACTGGGCCCTGATCCGGCTCGGCACGCCCGGCGTCGTCCACGGCATCGTCGTCGACACCGCCCATTTCCGCGGCAACTACCCGCAGGCCGTCAGCGTCGAGGCCGCCTCCGTCACCGGCACGCCCTCCGCCGAGGACCTGCTCGCCCCCGACGTGGAGTGGACCGTCCTCGTCCCGCGCACCCCCGTCGGCGGTCACGCCGCCAACGGCTTCACCGTCCGCGACCCGCGGCGCTTCACCCACCTCCGGCTCAACCAGCACCCCGACGGCGGCATAGCCCGGCTGCGCGTCCACGGCGAAGCCGTCCCCGACCCCGCGTGGCTCGCGGTCCTCGGCACCTTCGACCTCGTCGCCCTGGAGAACGGCGGCCGGGCCGAGGACGCCTCCGACCGCTTCTACTCCCCGCCCGTCCACACCATCCAGCCCGGCCGCTCCCGCAAGATGGACGACGGCTGGGAGACCCGCCGCCGCCGCGACAAGGGCCACGACTGGGTCCGCTACCGCCTCACCGAGCAGTCCGTGCCACGCGCCGTCGAGATCGACACGGGCTGTTACAAGGGCAACGCGGCGGGCTGGGCCGCCCTGTCCGTACTCGACGCCACCACCGGCGCCGACCCCGCCGATCACACCACCGGCTGGACCGAGATCCTGCCCCGCACCCGCCTCCAGCCCGACACGGTCCACCGCTTCCGGTTGGAGAAGGCCCCCACGGCCACGCACCTACGGATCGACATCTACCCCGACGGCGGCATCGCCCGGCTGCGCGTCCACGGATCCCTCACGGAAGAAGGGGCACGCCGCCTCACGTCATGAGCGGACGGCTCATGAACAGGGCCTGCTCGCCCTCCGACGCGGTGCCCGTGTAGAGGGTGAGGTCCACACCGCACAGCGTGAAGCCCATCCGGCGGTACGCCCGCACCGCCGGGGCGTTCACGTTGGAGACCTCCAACCACGCCGTGCGCGCGCCGAGTTCCCGGCCGTGGTCGAGGGCGCGGTCCATCAGATCGCGCCCGACGCCCCGGCCCCGGTGGCCGGGTGCGACCCGCACGTCGGCGATGACGAGGCGGCTGTTCCAGGCGGAGAACTCGGTGGTGATCGCACCGCACAGCGTGCCGTCACCGTCGAGCGCGACGACGACACGGGTGGTGCCGTCGTCCTCGGCTCCGTCGTTCTGCTCGTCGCCTTCCTCGTCGTCGGGGAAGACCTTGCGCAGGGGCGGGTCCACGGGCACCTCGCGCAGCCGGAAGCCGTCGTCCGTGGACGTCACCTCGATGACGGCGTCCGTGGTGAAGGAGTTGTCGAGCCTTGCGGCGGCGTCCAACTCCTCGGCGCGAGCCACCCGGTAGGCGACGGAGGTGTGTTCGATATTCGTCATATCGCCACCGTATAGCGGCCCATGACGCGGTCGCGGGCCGGATCAGGGCCCGGCGAGCGTGTTCCAGAACATCAGCTCGTAGTCCCGCAGCAGGCGGCCGTAGCGATGCGCCAGCCGCTCCGAGACCAGCCCGGCCGCGAGCCCCGCCCGGACGGCCGCCGACGACCGCTCCACGCCCTCCGGCGCGGGCTCGGCGAAGAAGTCGAAGAAGCCGCACGCCGCGTCGTCGAACCCGTAGTGACGACGCAGCGCCTGGCCGACGGTGGCGCAATACCCGCCCCACGCGGCGAAGTTGGCGGTCAGTGCCACGACCACGTCCGCGGGCTCGGCGTGCAGCGCCAGCCAGGCCGTATACGCCGGATACGCCTGGCATCCGGCCAGCGGTTCGTACGCCCGCACCGCCGTCCCGTCCAGCCCGCAGGCACCCGCCAGAGCCCCGAGCCGGTCCAGCGCGACGTCCTCGCCCTGGACCAGGGAGGTGAAGAAGCCGGCCACGGCGGGCTGGGTGCCGGCGGCCCGCTCGGCGAGCCGCTGGAAGCTGCCCCTGTCCCCGGTGATGACGTGGTGCTGCTCCAGCGCGAAGGCGGCGATCGTCTCCCGCGGTGCCCTGCCCGCCTCGATCAGCGGCACGAGCCTGTTCGTCCCGTCGCCTGGCGCCGACCGGCGCACGGCGTCCGCCAGGATGTCCTCAGCCGTACGCGCCATCGCTCCGCCTCCCGGGTGTGGCCGACCGGTACCGACGACCAGGCTCCCAGAAGATCGTGCCGTGGCGGCCCGGCGGCCGCGCGTGTCACTCCGCCCCGGCGAGCCAGAAGATCAGGAAGAAGAACGCGACGATGAAGTGGACGGCCACCAGGTAGATGAAGACCCGGATGGTCATGCCCATCGGGGCCCGGTCCTCCTCGTTCCGCGTGCGTTCACCGGTGCCGCGCGTGCTGTGGGTCGTGACGGCGTCGGTGGTGGCGCGTGTGATGTCGGCGTCGCTCATGGCGTTCCCCTTCGGGTCGGTGCGGCATTGCCGAGGCACAGCTCGGCCACGCCGCTCTGCATCAGCGTGTGCATGAACAGCAGGTCCACCCCGCCGTGCGAGGCGGCGGCGATGCGGTGCGGGGTGAGCGAGTCGAAGTGGGCGGAGTCGCCCGGGCCGAGCAGATGCGCGGTTTCGCCGAGCGTCAGCCGGAGCCGCCCCTTCGTGACGTACAGCCATTCCTCGCCCGCGTGCACCCGCACCAGTTCGTCCTGGCCCCCGACCGCCGGTACGTGCAGCCGGAGCGCCTGCATGGCCCGGCCCGAGCCCCCGGCCCGCCAGTACGTCCAACCACCCGCCTCCTGCGGTTCCATCCGGTCCGCCCGCACGATCGGGTCCCGTTCCGCGGCCACCTCGCCCAGCACGTCGGATACCGTCGTTCCATAGGTGCGGGCCAATGCCAGCAGCATCGGCAGCGACGGCGTCCGGCGGCCGGTCTCCAGCCGCGACAGATGGGCGGGGGAGAGGCCGGTCCGGGCGGCGGCGGCCTCCAGCGTCAGCGCGCTGCGCTTGCGCAGGGCCCGCAGCCGCGGGGCGACGTCGGGCAGTCGGTCGGCGTGGCCGTCCGACGGGGACCCCGCCGCGAGGCCGGGTGGCGCGTCGGGCGGGTCGGGCAACTGGCTCATGGTTCCGGTATAGCCCTCCCTTACCTCAGGGGCAAAAGTTTTGCCTCCCGGGCAAAATCGGGCGCCCTGGCACCTTCCGCGAGGGAGCGGACCGGGACTGAAAGAGCACCTTCCGGATGTCGTGAAAACCGGGAGCATGCCGTGAACACCTGGGAAACAGTTGATCATCAACGTTGACATGACATGTACCCGTCGCGGGATGCTGGCGTCATGACAACCCCCCACCGTTTCGCGCGTACCGCCGCCCTCGCCGTCCTGGCCTCGTCGTTCCTGTTCGGCACCGCCGTCGCCGCCCCGGCCGCGACCGCCGCCCCGACGTACCAGTCGACGGTCGCCGTGAAGGCCGTCGGCACCATCTGTTACTCCGCCCTGCCCTCGCAGGCCCACGACACCCTGCGGCTGATCCAGGCCAACGGCCCCTTCCCGTACCCGAAGGACGGGACCGTCTTCTCCAACCGCGAGGGCGTCCTGCCGAAGCACGACGGCGGCTACTACCACGAGTACACCGTGAAGACCCCCGGCTCCCCGGACCGCGGTGCCCGGCGCATCGTCACCGGGAAGACGGGCGGCCAGGAGGACTACTACACCGGCGATCACTACCGGACCTTCGACCTGGTCGACCACAGCTGCTGAAGACACGGACCCGCGGTGGTCCCGTGAACGACCGGCACGAGAGTCCCGCCACCGGCCACGGTGGCGGGACTCTCCCGCTTCCGGGTGGTGCGTTCCCGGCCGGGCTCAGCCGGTGTGAGCGGGGTGCGGGCCGGCCGGCCAGAGCGGGTCGGGGAAGACGGCGTCGTCGGAGTCGGTGTCGGGCATGAGGGTGGTCAGCATCCGCTGGGCGGTCTTCGCGTGGTCGGTGGCGCGGGGCAGCATGACGCTCTCGTAGGCGTCGAGGGCCTCGTCGATGGTCGGGTGGTCGATGACGGCTCGGGCGAGTTCGGCGCCGTCGAGCAGGGCGAGGTTGGCGCCGACGCCGACGGGCGGCATCAGGTGGGCGGCGTCGCCGAGCAGGGTGATACCGGGGACGCGCTGCCAGGAGTGGGGAACGGGAAGGACGAACATGGGCCGGTTGACGAAACCGCCCTCGTTGTCACGCAGGATGTCCAGCAGGCTCCCGTGCCAGCCCTGGTACTGGGCGAGGAGGCGGACGCGTACGGCTTCGGTGTCCGCGAGGTCGAGGCCGGCGTGCCAGTCCTGCGGGCCGCGGAAGGTGATGTAGGCGCGGACGTGTCCGCCGCTGTTGCGTTGCAGTACCAGGCTGCGGCGGCCCGCCTTGGCCGACATGGTGCCGCGGCCGACCAGGTGGGCGATGCCGGGGTGACGGTGGTCGACGTCGTCGAAGTGGGTTTCCACCAACGTGACACCGGCGTAGGTGGGTTGGGTGTCGGAGAGCGCGGGGCGCACCCGGGACCAGGCGCCATCGGCGCCGATGACCAGGTCGAAGTCGTCGAAGCCCGCGCTGGTGCGGTCGTGGTGGTGCAGGCGGGCGGCGCCGTCGGGTAACGGGGTGACGGCCGTTACGGTGTGGCCCCAGCGGACCGTGCCGGGGGCGAGGGAGTCCAGCAGGAGCGCGCGCAGTTGACCGCGGTCGATCTCGGGCCTGCTCTGATCGTTCCCGTCGGCCCGGTCGTGGCGTATCAGGGTCGCGTGCCGGTCGTACAGACGCCATTCCTGGCTGTCGGGCCGGGACAGGGAGCGGAACCGGTCGAACAAGCCGGCTGCGCGCAGGGCCGTCTGGCCGGTGTCTTCGTGGATGTCGAGACTGCCGCCCTGCGAGCGGCTGTAGGGGTCTGTCTCACGCTCGAAGACCGTGACCGGCATGCCGTGCTGCTGCAGGACGCGTGCGCAGACGAGGCCGCCGGGGCCGGCGCCGGTGATCGCGATGCGAGGGGTGGTGGCCATGAGGGTCGGGCTCCGTTCGCCGCTTGAGGAGAGTGCTGGTGGTGACGCCCTGTTTCGGGCAGGGCGGATCAGTCGTCCCGGTACCGGGACGCGCCCCGGGTTCCGGCAGTCGGCTGTCGGTCGGGCGTCCCACCCACCGAAGCACAGCTGATCCAAAAGTACAACCGCTCCGACTTTGTATCGGATCGCCTTTACGATCGAATTCCCTCAAGGGATAAGGTGGGGCCATGGCCGAGACGACGACAGGACGCCGCGAGCGCAAGAAGGCCCTGACCAGGCAGGCCCTGGCGGATGCCGCGGTGCGGCTGTTCACCGAGCACGGCTTCGACAACGTCGGTGTACGCGAGGTGGCGGAGGCGGCCGACGTCTCGCTGAGCACGCTCTTCAAGCACTTCCCCAGTAAGGAAGCCCTCGTCTTCGACCTCGACGCGGACGTCGAGAGCGCCCTGATCGCCGCCGTTCGCGACCGAGCCCCCGGTCAGCCCGTGCTGCACGCCCTGCGCGACCACATGGTGCACACCCGTACCGTCGTGCGGACCGACGACCCCGTTTTTGTCCTCGTCGAATCAACCCCCGCGCTGCGGGACTACGCCCGGCGCATGTGGTCGCGTCACGAGAAGACACTGGCCGCCGCCCTCGCCGAGGCCACCGGGCTCACCCCGGAGGACCCCGCCGTCACCGGCCTGGCACGCTTCGCCCTGGAAGCCCCGAGCATCGCCCGGGCAAGCGAGGACCCGGCCCGGACCATGTGCGACTTGTTCACCCTGCTGGAACGCGGCTGGGCCACCACCCCCCTGGCGCGACAGGACGACTGCCCCGGTCGGGACGGGTGACCTCGACCGGACGCCACATCAGCTTCCTGGATGACGTACGCGCTTGACCGCCGACGGGTGGGGCCGCCAGTCGCGTCGGGCCGCGTTGTCGGAGGCGGCACTCGGGGCCCGATTGTCAGCGCCTGCCGATAACGTTTTGATAGGGACGACGTTCGGGGAGGCGCTCGTGGCATCGGTGAGGAAGGACCTGGAAGCGATCACTCGCGCGGTCGTGCTCATACCCGCCCGGGCCGCCGTCTCCCCCGCAGGGGACGGGCGTTCGGGCGCACCGGCCGCCGACGGCCGCTGACGCTCGCCCCGCCGTCGACGGGCCTCGCCAAGCCCGGAGAGGCTCGGCGATCCGTAAGAACGCCCCCGCGAACCCCCCTCGTTGGACCCGACCGGCCGCACCCGGGTCCGGTCAGCCCGCTCGGGCCCGCTCGGACCCCGTACCTCGCCCCATCGCAACGACACCGTACGCACATCGAGAAGGGCGGCGAACTGCCGTGTACCGCTGGGAGATCACCGGAGCCGCGCTGGCGCAGCGCGTCCTCGCCGTCGTCCGCGGCGACAGCTACGACCAGGCCACGGCCACGGCCGGCACGCTGCTCTCCGCCGGAATCACCAGCCTGGAGATATCGCTGGCCACGCCGTTCGCCCTGGAGGTCGTCACCACCCTGGCCCGCGAGGTCGGCGACGAGGCCCTCATCGGGGCGGGCGGTGTGCTGGACGCCCCCTCCGCGCGGATGGCGGTCGAGGCCGGCGCCCGCTTCCTCGTCTCGCCCAGCCTCGACGCCGAGGTCATCCGCACCGGCCACCGCTACGGCGTCCCCGTCTTCCCCGGCGTCTCCACCCCCACCGAGATCGTCCGGGCCCTGGAGCTGGGTGCCGACGCCCTCAAGCTGTTCCCCGCCTCCGCCCACCACCCGGGCTGGATCGAGGACATCCGGGCCGCCCTGCCGCAGTCGGCGCTGCTGCCCACCGGCGGCATCACCATCGACAGCGCCCCCGAGTGGATCGCCGCCGGGGCCGTCGCCTGTGCCATGGGCTCGGTGCTCTCCGAAGGCGACCGGGACACCGTCGCCAAGCGCGCCGCCGACCTCCTGGCGCGTCTCGCCGACGCGGCCGACCCCGACGCCGACCGCGAACACCCCGTCACCCCCGACCCCTTCGACCCCGGCGACACCTTCGACGCCGGCCCCGACACCCGGTCGGAGGACGCCTACGGACGATGATCCGAGGAGGGACCGCCCGTTAATGTGAGGACCCGGTCAACCGAGGAGGGTCCACCCATGGGTACAGGTACGGGCGACATAGTCGATCTGGCGGGGATGGGCGGGGAGTTCGCCCGCGATCCGTACCGGGTCTACGCGGAGCTGCGCGCGTTAGGGCCGGTGCACCGGGTGCGGATGCCGGAGGGCGCGGACGCCTGGCTCGTCGTCGGCCACGACGAGGTACGCGCCATGCTCAACGACCCCCGGCTGTCCAAGGAGATGCGGCACGCCTCCGAGGGCTTCTCCCTGCCGTTCGTCGCCGCGGGCCCGCACATGCTGAACCTCGACCCGCCGCACCACACCCGGCTGCGCAAGCTCGTCACCAAGGAGTTCACCCCGCGGCGGGTCCAGGCGATGGCCCCACGGGTGCAGGAGATGACCGACGAGCTGATCGACGCGATGCTCGCGGCCCCGGACCGCCGCGCCGACCTGGTCGACGCGCTCTCCTTCCCGCTCCCCATGGGCGTCATCTGTGAACTGCTCGGCGTGCCCTCCCTCGACCGGGAGGCCTTCCGCGGCTGGTCGAACACCGTGGTCGGCTCCGCGCCGCCGCAGGAGAAGCGCGAGGCGGCGGCGGCCGTCGCGGCCTACCTCGCCGAGCTGGTCGCGGCCAAGCGCCAGGACCCCGGCGAGGACCTGATGAGCGCGCTGATCCGCACCACGGACGAGGACGGCGACCGGCTCTCCCCCGAGGAACTCCTCGGCATGGCCTGGATACTGCTCGTCGCCGGCCACGAGACGACCGTCAACCTCATCTCCAACGGTGTCCTCGCGCTGCTCACCCACCCCGACCAGCTGGCGGACCTGCGGGCCGACTTCGGGCTGCTGGACAACGCCGTCGAGGAGATGCTGCGCTACGACGGGCCGGTCGAGACGCCCACGTTCCGCTTCGCCGTCGAGCCCATGGACATCGGTGGCACCCTCATCCCCGCCGGGGAACTCGTCCTCCCCGTCCTCGCCGACGCCGACCGCGACCCCGCCCGGTACCCGGAGCCGGACCGCTTCGACATCCGCCGCGACGTACGCGGCCATGTCGCTTTCGGACACGGCATCCACTACTGCCTGGGGGCACCGCTGGCCCGCCTGGAGGCCAAGATCGCCGTCCGGACCCTGCTGGAGCGCTGCCCGGACCTCGCGCTGGACGCCCACCCCGCCACGCTGACCTGGCGTGAAGGCCTCCTCATCCGCGGCCCGCACCGACTGCCCGTCAGCTTCTGACCCCCTTTCCGGCCTCCAGGGGCCCCGCCTCCGGCGCGGGCCCCGGACAGCGCCGGGCCGTCACGGTAGGTCATCGCGGGGGAGGCCGATCCGTCATGATCACTCTGCGTACCGGCTCTCCCGCATGTCCGGACAACCGGATCTCCGGACTATCCGTCATCCGGTCCTACGGCTACGCTCCCTCCGTGGCGAAGCAGCAACCTCTCCAGTTCACCCTCGACCGCGGCAGCCCGGTCCCGCTCTATTTCCAGCTGTCCCAGCAGCTCGAAGCCGCGATCGAGCAGGGCGGGCTGGCGCCCGGCAGCCTCCTCGGCAATGAGATCGAGCTGGCCGCGCGGCTCGGGCTGTCCCGGCCCACCGTCCGGCAGGCGATCCAGTCGCTCGTCGACAAGGGCCTGCTCGTGCGCCGCCGTGGCGTGGGCACCCAGGTCGTGCACAGCCAGGTCAAGCGACCGCTGGAGCTGAGCAGCCTCTACGACGACCTCGAGACCGCGGGCCAGAAGCCCGCCACCCGGGTGCTGCGCAACACCGTCGAGCCCGCCACCGCCTGGGTCGCCGCCGCGCTCGGGGTCGCCGAGGGTGCCGACGTGGTGTACATCGAGCGGCTGCGGCTCGCGCACGGCGAACCCATGGCCCATCTGCGCAACCACCTCCCCGTCGGGCTGCTCGACCTCGGCGGTGACGTACTGGAGGGGACCGGGCTCTACCGGCTGATGCGCTCGGCCGGCATCACGCTGCACAGCGCCCGGCAGACCGTCGGTGCCCGTGCCGCGACCGCCGAGGAGGGTGAGCGGCTCGCCGAGCCGACCGGGGCACCGCTGCTGACGATGGAGCGGACCACCTTCGACGACACGGGTCGCGCAGTGGAATTCGGCTCACATCTCTACCGCGCCTCGCGCTACGCCTTCGACTTCCAGCTTCTGGTCCGTCCCTGATCTTTGCTCGCGTCTCTACCCCCCTCGTCGGCCGTAAAAGCGGAGGTCATCACTCCGCGGCGGGGTCAGTTCGTAAGAATGTTCTGACAAAGTCTTGACGTGGTGTGTCGCCCGCCACTAGAACTCCTGCCACACGGAAAGAGCCCCGCGGAGGACTCCGGTGAAGCCCCGGCGGTCAGCGGTGACGGATGGTGACGGATACTTGGGCGGTTGGGCCCGCGGGATCGGGGTCCGGCCGCACCGTGACAGACAGTGAGAAGGGGCAAGTCCTCGTGGCAAGGGTTCGGACAGGCGTACGTGCGGTGAGCGCCGTGCTGGCAGCGGTGCTCGGCGCCACCTTGGCGGGGTGCAGCGCTACGGGCGGCAAGCGCGCGGAGGAGCGGGCCGCCAAGGGCGCCCAGGGGCGCGCCGCGGTCGACACGCCCCGCTGGACCTTCGCGATGGTCACCCACTCGGGTGATGGCGACACGTTCTGGGACATCGTCCAGAACGGTGCCAAGCAGGCGGCGGTCAAGGACAACATCAAGTTCCTCTACTCCCACGACGTGGAGGGGAACAAGCAGGCCCAGAACGTCCAGGCCATGATCGACCAGAAGGTCGACGGCTTGATCGTCACCCTCGCCAAGCCCGACGCCCTCAAGGACGTCATCGCCAAGGCGAAGAAGGCCGGCATCCCGGTGATCACGGTGAACTCGGGCTCCGAGAAGTCCAAGGAGTTCGGCGCGCTCACCCACATCGGCCAGGACGAGGTGATCGCGGGCGAGGCCGTCGGCGAGCAGCTCAACGAGCGCGGCAAGAAGAAGGCCGTCTGCGTCCTGCACGAGCAGGGCAACGTCGGCCACGAGCAGCGCTGCGACGGCGTGAAGAAGACCTTCAAGGGCGATCTGCAGAACCTCTACGTCGAGGGCACCAACATGCCCAACGTGCAGTCGTCCATCGAGGCGAAGCTCCAGTCCGACAAGGACATCGACGCGGTCGTCACCCTCGGCGCCCCCTTCGCGCCGACCGCCGTCAAGGCCGCCGAGCAGGCCGGCAGCAAGGCCGAGGTCGCCACCTTCGACCTCAACGCCAAGGTCGCCGACGCCCTGCAGTCCGGCAAGCTCGGCTTCGCCGTCGACCAGGACCCCTACCTCCAGGGCTACGAGGCCGTCGATCTGCTCTGGCTCTACCGCTACAACCGCGACATGCTCGGCGGCGGCCGCCCGGTCCTGACCGGCCCGCAGATCATCACCAAGGACGACGCCAAGACGCTCGCCGAGTACACCAAGCGGGGTACGCGATGAGCGCGCCCGCGACCGCGCCCGTCCAGGAGGCGCCCGACGAGCGGCTGGCACACCGCTCCCACCTGCGCCGGCTGCTCGGCCGCCCCGAGCTCGGCGCGGTCGTCGGCGCGGTGGCCGTCTTCGTCTTCTTCTCGACCGTCGCCGACAGCTTCCTCCAGGCGTCCAGCCTGTCGACGGTGCTGTACGCGTCCTCGACCATCGGCATCATGGCCGTCCCGGTGGCGCTGCTGATGATCGGCGGCGAGTTCGACCTGTCGGCCGGTGTGATGGTGACCAGCGCCGCGCTGGTCTCCTCGATGTTCAGCTACCAGATGACGGCCAATGTCTGGGTCGGCGCCGGAATCTCGCTGCTCACGATGCTGGCCATCGGCTTCTTCAACGGCTTCGTGCTCACCCGCACCAAGCTGCCCAGCTTCATCATCACGCTGGCCACCTTCCTGATGCTGACCGGCTTGAACCTGGGCTTCACCAAGCTCATCAGCGGCACCGTCTCCACCAAGACCATCGGTGACATGGAGGGCTTCGACTCCGCCCGCGCGGTCTTCGCCTCGCATCTGACGATCGGCGGCGTCGACCTCCAGGTCACCATCCTCTGGTGGCTCGGCCTGGTGGCCCTGGCCACCTGGGTGCTGCTGCGCACCCGCGTCGGCAACTGGATCTTCGCGGTCGGCGGCAACGCCGACGCCGCCCGGGCTGTCGGCGTGCCCGTCAAGAGCACCAAGATCGGCCTGTACATGGCCGTCGCCTTCTGCGCCTGGGTCTCCGGCCAGCACCTGCTGATGTCCTACGACGTGGTGCAGTCCGGCGAGGGCGTCGGCAATGAGCTGCTCTACATCATCGCGGCCGTCATCGGCGGCTGTCTGATGACCGGCGGCTACGGCTCGGCCATCGGCTCCGCGGTCGGCGCGTTCATCTTCGGCATGACCAGCAAGGGCATCGTCTACGCGCAGTGGGACCCGGACTGGTTCAAGTTCTTCCTGGGCGCGATGCTGCTGCTGGCGACGCTGCTGAACGCGTGGGTCCGTAAGCGGGCGGAGGCGACGAAGTGAGCGACACACGGAACGCGCTGGTGGAGCTGACGGACGTCAGCAAGTTCTACGGGAACATCCGTGCCCTCGAAGGGGTCTCCCTGGAGGTGCACCCGGGTGAGATCACCTGTGTGCTCGGCGACAACGGCGCCGGCAAGTCCACCCTCATCAAGATCATCGCGGGGCTGCACCAGCACGACGCCGGCACCTTCGAGATCGAGGGCGAGGAGACCCGCCTCGGCTCGCCCCGCGAGGCCCTGGACCGCGGTATCGCCACGGTCTACCAGGACCTCGCGGTCGTGCCCCTGATGCCCGTCTGGCGGAACTTCTTCCTCGGCTCCGAGCCGACGAAGGGCGTCGGCCCCTTCAAGCGCCTCGACGCCGCGCGGATGCGCGAGACCACCCGCGCCGAGCTGCTGCGCATGGGCATCGACCTGCGCGACGTCGACCAGCCCATCGGCACGCTCTCCGGCGGCGAGCGGCAGTGCGTGGCCATCGCCCGCGCCGTCTACTTCGGCGCCAAGGTCCTCGTCCTCGACGAGCCGACGGCGGCGCTCGGTGTCAAGCAGTCCGGCGTGGTCCTCAAGTACGTGGCGGCGGCCCGGGACGCGGGCCTCGGCGTGGTCCTGATCACCCACAACCCGCACCACGCGTATCTCGTCGGCGACCGCTTCGTGCTGCTCAAGCGCGGCGCGATGGCCGGCAGCCACGCCAAGTCCGAGATCGCCCTCGACGAGCTCACCCGCCAGATGGCGGGCGGTAGCGAGCTCGACCAGCTCAGCCACGAGCTGGAGCGGGCCCCGGGCCCGGACGTGATCGGCGGCAAGCCGGTCGCCGCCGGCGAGGACGGCTGACGAAGGCCGGTCCCGTACGGGTGCGCCCGCACGGGCGGGAGCGGAGCGGCCCGCTCCGGGCGGGCCCCCGCCACGCCGCCACGCTGCCCACGGGCCACCCCGCGTGACGGTGGCCCCGACGCACGCGATGCGGTACGGGACGCTCCCGTGAGGCACAATCGGCGACGACGGGCTGCCCCGTCACCCACCCGTACGCCAGAGGCGCACACCCGCCTCTCCGAGACCCCGCAGGGACGACGACTCGTGCGAGCACGCCCCCGTACACCCGCCGGAGGCCACGCCGTGGCGGAGGTGCGGCGATGAGCATGTACCGCGACCTCCACCGGGGTACGGCGAGAGCGACCGTGCTCCGCACGGTGGGCACCCGCGAGCGGCGCTCGCACCTGACGGCGCCCCGCGTCCCCACGGTCGGCATCGACATCGGCGGCACCAAGGTGATGGCGGGCGTCGTCGACGCCGACGGCAACATCCTGGAGAAGATCCGCACCGAGACGCCGGACAAGTCCAAGAGCCCCAAGGTCGTCGAGGACACCATCACCGAGCTGGTGCTGGACCTCTCCGACCGGCACGACGTGCACGCCGTGGGCATCGGCGCCGCCGGCTGGGTGGACGCCGACCGCAACCGCGTCCTGTTCGCCCCGCACCTGTCCTGGCGCAACGAACCGCTGCGCGACCGCCTCGCGGGCCGGCTCGCCGTCCCCGTCATGGTCGACAACGACGCCAACACCGCCGCCTGGGCCGAGTGGCGCTTCGGCGCCGGCCGGGGCGAGGACCACCTCGTGATGATCACCCTCGGTACCGGCATCGGCGGGGCGATCCTGGAGGACGGCCAGGTCAAGCGCGGCAAGTACGGGGTCGCGGGCGAGTTCGGCCATATGCAGGTCGTCCCCGGCGGCCACCGCTGCCCCTGCGGCAACCGCGGCTGCTGGGAGCAGTACAGCTCCGGCAACGCCCTCGTCCGCGAGGCCCGTGAGCTGGCCGCCGCCGAGTCCCCCGTCGCGTACGGCATCATCGACCGCGTCGGCGGCAACATCCACGAGATCACCGGCCCGCTCATCACCGAGCTGGCCCGCTCCGGCGACGCCATGTGCGTGGAGCTGCTCCAGGACATCGGCCAGTGGCTCGGCGTGGGCATCGCCAATCTCGCCGCCGCCCTCGACCCGTCCTGCTTCGTCATCGGCGGTGGCGTCAGCGCCGCCGACGACCTGCTGATCGGCCCCGCCCGGGACGCCTTCCGCCGCCACCTCACCGGCCGCGGCTACCGCCCCGAGGCCCGGATCGTCAAGGCGCAGCTCGGCCCCGAGGCCGGCATGGTCGGCGCCGCCGACCTGGCCCGGCTCGTCGCCCGTCGCTTCCGTCGCGCCAACCGGCGCCGCGTCGAGCGCTACGAGCGGTACGCCCAGGCGGGCCGCGGGTGATCACGATGGACCCCGAGCGCACGGCGGCCGAGCCGGAGGAGCCGGGCCGGCCCCGCCCCCGGCACCGCTGGATCAAGCCCGTCATCGTCTTCCTGCTCATCGCCATCCCGGCCGGCTATCTCTACATCTCCGCGATGCAGAGCCGCGGCGGCAACGGCGACAAGCAGGAGCAGGCCCGCGTCACCGGGCTGGAGGAGGGCTGGCCGTCCCGGCTGCAGCGCCGGATCTACGGCGTGTGGATCCCGCCCTACTCCGAGAACGTCGCCCACTTCGAGACCAACGCCTGGAAATCCAGCTCGCTGTACCTCCAGTTCACCACCTCGCGCGAGGGCTTCGAGACCTTCCTCACGAGGGTCGGCTCCAGCCCCGACGCCCTCAAGGACGGCGAGGTCACCATCGACGAGGACGACGCGGCCGAGGTCGACTGGAAGTTCGGCGACGGCCACCGCTGGACGGGCACGGTCCACGAGCGGGACGAGCCCCAGCCGACGCTGTCGATCACGGCGAACCTGGACGATCCGGAGCGGCCCAAGGTCTACGTCGTCTCGACGACGACGCCCTGAGCCGCCCCCAGGGCCACAATGCGCGTGCCGATGCTTTCGGCTGTCTCGCGCGCCTGAGACGCGGAAACCCCGCCGGTGCTCCGGCGGGGTTTCCGCGCATGGCGCGTTACGACGGCGGCGCGGTCCCTGAGGGCGGATCAGAGCCCGTCGACCTCGGCGATCGTGAAGGGGGCAGGGGTTCCGGCGCCGAAGGGGCCTCCCTTGTCATATTGGGAGCGGGCGACGAGCAGACGGTCGCCGGAGCGGATGACGGATGTCGGGATCTGCAGCTCGGGGCTGCTGAAGGTGGCGTCCTGGGTGACCGATCGGGCGGCGGGCGAGACGGTCAGGCGCACCAGCGTGTTCGTGCGGTTGAGGGCGACCCAGAGTTTGCCGTCCCGGTAGTGGAGTCCGTCGGCGTTGGGCAGCGAGATGCCGGGGACCGCCGTGACGGCGCCGGTGTCGGTGGCGATGCGGTATACGGCACCGGTGGTGGTGTTGGCGGTCAGGAGGGCACCGCCGTCTACGTACACGATGCCGTTGAGGTTGATGCCGGCGTGCTGGGTGTAGTCGGCGGGGGTGCCGGTGAGGTCGCGCCAGGTGTCGAGCGGCGCGTCGGTGCCCTGGGCGGCGGTGAGCTGCTGTGGGGTGACCCTGTAGACGGCGGGGTTGAAGGAGTCGGTGAGGTAAGCGGTGCCGTCGGGGCCGAACGCGAGGTCGTTGACGCCGCCGGAGCTGAAGGGGATGTGGAAGCGGGCCAGTCGTACGCCGGTGGTGTCGTCGTACACCGTGACCGAGCGGTCTGTGCCTCCGGAGACCCACAGTCGGCCGGACTTGTCGGCCTTGACTCCGGCCGCGTGGGTTCTGTCGTCCGCGCCGGACGGGAGGAAGACGGATGCCTGCGTCCCGCCGGCCGGTACGCGCAGGACGGAGCCGTCGCCGTAGCCGGAGACGAACAGGTCGCCGGTCGTGGGGTCTTGTGTGAGGCTCTCCGGGTAGATCCGGAAACCGGGCAAGGTGTCCGCGGTCCGCACGGTGGGTGCGGCGAGGGCGGCCCCGGTGGCGAGGACGGTGGCGCACAAGGCGGCCGCGCCGCCGACGGTGAGTCGGTTCAGACGCGTGCGAAAGCGGGTTCCGGCGCTGGGTGCCATGGAGGGTAGGGCCTTTCGTGACTTTCAGTGGCTCTGACGAATGGTGTGAACCGTGATGCTGACTGCTGCTGCTCACTCCATGGCGGGCTCCGGCACGCACAGCGTCAGGACGTGCCCGGGGCTTCCGCCGTCCGGCAGGGCGCGTACGGCACGCAGTACGGCGTCGACACGCTGCGGCGAGAGTGCGGTACCGGCCGACAGTCGAAATTTGCGTTCCTTCTCCTCGGCGGTCAGCGGTACGTCCGGGCCGCCCTTGCTGGTCTCGACGCGGATCTCGTGTTCTTGTCCGTCATGGGTGCGCACCCGCAGGACGGCCGGTAGCCGGGTGGGGAACAGGCGGTCGAGGCCGGGGTCGGGTACGCAGCGGATCACGCCGGCGAGGGCGCGGCGGGCGGGGTCGTGGGCGGCGGCGTCGGTGAAGTCGTCGAACCAGACGCCGAGTCCTCCGCCGCCCAGGAGGGCGGTGGCGACGGTGAAGGGGCCGGAGAAGGCTGCCGCGTAGCCGGTGGCGGGGGCGGCCTTGGCGGCCGCGGGCTCGCCGATCGTACGGTGCATCGCCGTGGGGACGCGTAGTTCGCCGTGAATGACGTCAGCGCCGCGGACACCTTCGGCTCGCAGGCGCAGTGCGGCGTCGATGCCCGGGTGGGTGAAGTGGTTGCAGGGGTAGGGCTTGACGATGATCTCGCTGGTCTCCCAGCGTTCGCCGAGGTCGGCGAGGACGGCTTCGGGGCGGGCCCGGTCTCCGCACCATGCTTGGAAGAATCCGAACCGGCCTTCCAGGACGGTCGGCGGTCCGGTGATTCCGGCCTGGGCCAACTGGGCGGCGGCCACGCCCGCTTGGGCCGCCCAGCCGCAGTGCATCCGTTTGACGGTGCCGCCGGTGCGGTTGGCTTCCAGCAGGCCGGCGCCGGTGCTCGCGGCGATTCCGAGGGCCGCGGCGATGGTGTCCTCGTCCGCGCCGAGGAGCATGGCGGCCGCGACGGCCGCGCCCAGGGTGCCGCAGATGGAGGTGGCGTGCTGGCCGCGCTCGAAGAACAGCGAGTTGCCGAGGTCCGGGTCGTAGCCGGCGATGCCGAGCCGGATGCACACCTCGGTGCCCACGGTGACGGCGTCGAGAAGGCGCGGCCCGGAGGCACCGGTGGCCTCGGCGACGGCGAGGGCGGCCGGGATCACGGAGGCGCTGGGGTGCAGGACCGACAGCATGTGGGAGTCGTCGAAGTCCATGGCGTGTGCCAGGGTTCCGTTGACCAGGGCGGCCGACGGCGCGGCGAGCGCCTGCGCCGAACCGATGACGTGTGCCGGGCCGGTGCTGCCCCAGTCACGGGCGACGGCCAGTACGGCCTGCGGGGCGCTCTCGTCGCGGGCGAGGAGACTGTTGCCCAGGCAGTCGAGGATCCGTTCGGCGGCTTCGGTCCGCAGGCGTGCCGACAGGCCCCGGTCGCGGGCCTCGGCTGCGAAGGCGGCGAGCCGGCGGACCAGGGGCGCGGCGGCTTTGCCGGTCCGTGTCGTAGTCATCCCTGCTCCTGGTGGCCGGAGTCGGCGGTGGTGAGGACCGCGAGCGGCCGGACCGGGGAGCCGGTACCGCCGGTGATCTTCAGGGGGCTGAGGACGAACAGGAACTCGGTCGCGCCCGCTGCCGCGAGCGTCTCCAGATTCATGTGCTCGATGAGGTGGACACCACGGTCCACGAGCAGTGTGCGGTGCACGGGCAGCACCGCGTGCCCCTGGCCGGCGGGGATCTGCTCGACGGCGGTGGTGTCGGCGCCGATGGCGCGTACCCCGCGGTCGGCGAGCCAGCCGGCGGCGGATTCAGTGAGGCCGGGCACACCGGTCGTGTGGCCGATGTACGCCTCCGCGTCGCTCCACCGCCGCGCCCATCCGGTGCGTACCAGGCACACGTCCTGTTCGCCGGGTACGGCGCCCGCGCGGGCGGCCGCGTGTTCCAGGTCGTCGGCGGTGACGCCGTAACCCGCTTCGAGGATGTCGGTGCCGTGCGCGGCGGCGACGTCGAGGAGGACACCGCGACAGACCATGGGCGGCACGGTGTCGATGCCGTGGACGGAGAAGCGCCCGCCCTGCTGGGCCTCGGCGGCGTCGTGGCCGCCGAACAGTCGGCCGTGGTGGGAGGCGTGGGAGAGCGCGTCGATGTGTGTGCCCACGTGGCCACCGGTGACGATGAGTTCGTTGGCGGCCGAGCTGCCGTCCGGCCGGGTCCCGTCGCCGTGGCGGCGCAGCAGCGCCATGCGGAAGCCCGGGTGGTTGGGGGAGCACGGCATGCCGTTCTCCAGGGGCTGGGCCAGGTCGTGGACGACCGTTCCGGCGGCGATGGCCGCGAGCAGGGGGTCGGCGGCTGTCGTCCGGGGCGGTGGGGTGTCGGTCATCGGTTGTTGCCTTTCACGAACTGACTGAGCAAGTCGGGAGCGGATACAAGGGGTTGACAAAGAGCCTGGTGAAAAGTAGTCAGGAGGAAGCCAGTAGCGCGTCCGTCATCGCCAGCAGAGCGCGGGCGTTGGCGAGCAGCGGCGGTGCGACGGTGCGGCCGTCCTCGGTGACGAACACCGACGACCCCTCGTCCGGCCGGGCGTCGGCCGCTGCCAGCAGGGCGCGGGCCTCGGCTACCTCATCCGGGGAGGGGGTGAACACCTCGTTGATGACCGGGAGCTGGCGGGGATGGACGGCGAAGCGTCCGAGGTAGCCCATGCCGCGCCCGTCGAGGCAGGAGCGGCGCAGTCCCTCGGGGTCGTCCAGGCGCGGGTAGACGCTCATGGCGGGGCTGACGAGTCCCGCGGCGCGGGAGACGAAGACACAGCGCACCCGGGCGGCGTCCATGGTGGGCCCGTCGAAGTCGGTGCGCAGGTCGCTGCGCAGGTCGTTCTCCCCGAGGCCGATACGTTCCAGGCGCGGTGCGGCGTGGGCGAGTTCGCTCAGGGCTTCGACACCGAGCGCGGATTCGACGAGGATCTGCACGCCCGCGTCGCTGCCGGCCTCCTCCAGCCACCGGGCCGCGTCGCGGATCTGTTGCGGGTGCTCGACCTTGGGCAGCCGGATGGCGGCGAGGCCGGGCCCCGCGACGGCCCGCACGTCGTCGCGGGCGAGGCCGCTGGCGATGGAGTTGACGCGTACGTACGTGGGTCTGGGCGGTGTGGTGGACAGGATCTCGGCGGCGGCCCGGCGGGCTTCCTCCTTGCTGCCGAGCGGCACGGCGTCCTCCAGATCGAGGACGACGGCGTCGGCGTCGCTCGCGTACGCCTTCTCCACCACGCGCCCCTTGTGCGCGGGAACGTAGAGGTAGCTGCGGTGCACGGCGGCGGTCATATGACTCCCTTTGCTGCGAGCGCGGACAAGTCCTCTGCCTTGAGGCCGAGTTCGCCGAGGACGTCGGCGGTGTGCTGCCCCAGGCGCGGCCCGGCCGAGTGCACGGCCCCGGGGGTGTCCGAGAGCCGGAAGGCGACACCGGGCATGCGGATCGCGTCGAGCTCCGGGTCGGGTACGGAGATGATGGAGCCGCGCGCGGCGAAGTGGGGGTCTGCGAGGACGTCGGCGAGGTCGTAGACGGGGCCGATGGCCGCCTGGGCCTGTTCGAAGCGCTCGACGACTTCGTCCCGGGTGCGCTCGGCGATCCAGCCGCCGACGGCGGTGTCGAGTTCCTCGGTGTGCCGCGCGCGGCCGGCCCCGGTGGCGAACCAGGGCTCTTCGGCCAGTTCGGGGCGGCCCACCAGGCGCACCACGCGTTCGGCGACGGAGAGGGTGGTGGCGGAGACGGCCACCCAGTGGTCGTCCTTGGTGCGGTAGACGTTGCGGGGTGCGTTGTTGGGCGAGCGGTTGCCCTGCCTGGTGGGCATGACGCCGGTCAGGTCGTACGTGGCGAGAGGGCCGCCGAGTACGCCGAGCATGGACTCGACGATGGACAGGTCGACGACCTGGCCGCGACCGGTCAGCTCGCGGGCGCGCAGCGCGGTCAGCGCGGCGAAGGCCGCGGTGAGCCCGGCGACCGCGTCGGCGAGGGGGAAAGAGGGCAGGGTGGGTGGCCCGTCGGGGGTGCCGGTGAGATGGGCGAGCCCGCTCATCGCCTCGCCGATGGTGCCGAAGCCGGGCCGATGGGCGTACGGGCCGGTCTGACCGAATCCGGTCATGCGCAGCAGCACCAGGCGGGGGTTGTCGGCGCTGAGGGTGGCGTAGTCCAGACCCCAGCGCTCCAGGGTGCCGGGGCGGAAGTTCTCCACGATGAGGTCGGCGTCGGCCGCCAGGCGCCGGAAGAGCCGCTGGCCCTCGTCGGTGTGCAGGTCCAGGGTGGCGGACCGCTTGTTGCGCGCCACGACCTTCCACCACACGGGGACGCCGTCGGCCTGCGCGCCGTAACGGCGGGCGGGGTCGCCGTCGGGGTGCTCGATCTTGACGACATCGGCGCCGTAGTCCCCGAGCAGGGTGGCGGCGAAGGGGCCGGCGAACAGGGTGGCGGTGTCGATGACCTTCAGGCCGGTGAGCGGGGCCGGGGCACCGGGGGGCCGTGCGTGGTCATCGGGATCGAGGGCGGAACGGTTGATCATGCTCTTCAGGCAACATGCTACGTACAGCGAAGTAAATGCGAGTAGCGTCACACCTCTGGGTCCGAGTCGCATTTCAGCCACGTTTTACCCTTTCTTGCAGGTCAAGAAGGCGTTAAGCAGGCTGGACACGGACTTCTGACACATGAAGTCTGGACGTCTCGATCGGCGAGGTTGACGAAAAGAGAAGCCATGCTTATAAGCTAGGCTTCGTTCGTGGATGACAATCAAGACACCATCGACCTGGCCAGGCAGACCCGCGACAGCGTCTCCGCACTGGCCCGGCGCATGCGTCAGGAACGCCCCGCGCACGGCCTCGGACTCACCAGCGCCTCGGTGCTGAGCCGACTCGACCGCGCGGGGGCCCTCAGCCCCAAGGAGCTGGCCGCCCGCGAAGGCGTTCAGCCCCAGTCGCTCACCCGCCAGCTCTCCGCCCTGGAGGAGCGCGGCCTCATCACGCGTCGGCCGCACGACCGCGACGGCCGTCAGGTCCTCATGGAGATCACCGACGCGGGCCGCCACCTGGTGGAGACCGACCGGCAGTCGCGCGACGCATGGCTGGCCCAGGCCATCGCCACACGGCTGACGTCGGTCGAGCGTGAGGTCCTCAGCGCCGCGAACAAACTCCTCGATCTCTTGTCCGAGACCTAGCAACCCCAAGGGGGCACCGTGGCATTACCCACCGGGCGGACCGCGACCGAAGCGGTTTCCCCCACCCCCGCCCGCATCCCGCTCGGCTTTCTCGTCCCGATCGTCCTGGGCACCCTGCTCAACGCCCTCAACTCCTCGATGATCGCGGTGGCCCTGCTCTCCATCCAGAAGGCGTTCGACGCCGGGGCCGAGGTCATCTGGCTGGTCTCCGGCCTGTATCTGGCCACCGCCGTCGCCCAGCCGACGATGGGACGCCTGGCCGACGCGTTCGGCGCCCGCCGGATCTTCTGCACCGGCCTGGTCCTGGTCCTGGTCTCGGCCGCCGCCGCGCCCTTCGCTCCGACCCTCGGCTGGCTGATCGCCGCCCGTGTGGTGCTGGGCATCGGCACCTCGGCCGCCTACCCGGCCGGCATGTCGATGATCCGCCTCTGGGCCACCGCCCACCCCGGCGACGGCGCCACACCCACCGGCGGTCTCGGCGCCATCTCCGCCGCCTCCCAGGCAGCCGTCGCCCTCGGACCGCCACTCGGCGGCGTACTGGTCCAATTCGCGGACTGGCGCGCCATCTTCTGGGTCAACGTCCCCCTCACCCTGGCCGCCATGGTCATGGCCCTGATCTGGCTGCCCGCCGACGATCCCGCGCGGCGCGGCACCGTCACCCTGCGCGAACTGGACCTGCCGGGCATGGCCCTGTTCACCGGTGAGCTGTGCGGCCTGATGCTCTTCCTGCTCTCGCTGCCCGACCACCCCCGCTGGTGGGCGCTGGCCGCGTTCGTCCTGCTGACCGCCGCGCTGATCCGGCGCGAACTGCGCGCACACCGGCCCTTCGTGGACCTGCGCATGATCGCCCACAACCGTCCGCTCGCCGCGACGTATGTACGCTGCATGGCGACGTACGTGGTCTTCTACTCCATCACCTATGCCTTGCCCCAGTGGCTCCAGCAGGGACGCGGCCTGTCCGAGTCCCAGTCCGGCCTGATGATGCTGCCCGTGGCCGTCCTCGGCATCGTCACCACCATGTGGGCCACCAGGCTCGTCGACCGCGGCCTGCGCCTCGTCCTGATCATCGGCTCCGGCGCACTGTGCCTGGGCAGCGGCGCACTGGCCCTGTTCGGATCCGGCGTGCCGATCTGGCAGGTCCTCGCGATCGCTGCGGTGCTCGGCCTGCCCAACGGCTTCAACAGCCTGGGCAACCAGACGCTGATGTACCGCACCGCGCCCGCCGAGCAGATCGGCACCGCCTCCGGGCTGCTGCGCACCTCCCAGTACATCGGCGCGAACCTCGCCTCGGCCCTCGTCGGCATCGCGGTCGGCACGCAGGCCGACGACTCGGGACTCCATCTGCTGGCCGCCGTGATCACGGGGATCAGCCTCGTACTCCTCCTCAACGCCGTCACCACCCGGCACCTGCGCGATGCCGCCGACCACGGCTGAACCACCTGCCCCTCCCCAGGCGCGCGTATGTCGTGTCCGTCGCGCCCCTCACACACCTCGCGTATTTCGCGCACATCGGAAAGGAACCACCCATGCCCGTCCAGGAACTCAGCCCGAAGGCCGCCCTCGTCGTACTCGACGTGCAGCAGGGCATCCTCGGCCTCCCGCTGCAGCCCCACCCGGCCGCCCAGGTCGTGGCCAACAGCGCCCGCCTCGCCCACGCCTTCCGTGCGGCCGGTCAGCCCGTCGTCCTCGTCAACGTGGCCCACGGCCCCGACGGCGGCGCCGCCCTCCAGCCCCGCGCGGACGTGCCGCACAACCCGCCGGCCCTGCACCCGGAGTTCTCCGAGCTCTCCCCCGAGCTCGCGGCACACCCCAACGACCTGCTCATCACCAAGCGCCAGTGGGGCGCCTTCACCGGCACCGAACTGGACCTCCAGATGCGCCGCCGGGGCATCGACGAGCTCGTCCTCACCGGTGTCGCCACCAACCTCGCCGTGGAGTCCACGGCCCGCTTCGCCTACGAGCACGGCTACCACGTGATCGTCGCCGAGGACGCGACCAGCACGTTCTCCGCCGAGCACCAGGAGTTCGCGACCAAGAAGATCCTGCCGATGATCGCGCGCGTCGACACCACGGACGCCGTACTCGCGGCGCTCAAGGCCGGCCGGCGGTAGGGCAGTCGGCGCACGGCCCGCGCCTGTGCGCTCACCCGCTCCCCGCCCGCCCTCGGCGCTCCCGAACCACACGACACTTGATGGAGTCCCCATGAGCACGACCCTCGCAGAAGCCGTGACCGAAGGCCGCAGCGGTGAAGAGCTGCTGAGCCTGCCGCTGCCCGACCACATGAGAGCGGTCACGATCCACAAGGACCAGACCGACATGTTCGCCGGCGTGGAGGACAAGGACGTCCGCAAGTCGATGCACGTCGACGAGGTGCCCCTGCCCGACCTCGCACCCGACGAGGTACTGGTCGCGGTGATGGCCGGCGCCATCAACTTCAACACCGTGTGGTCGGCCACCTTCGAACCGATCCCCACCTTCCGCTTCCTGGAGCAGATGGGGCGGCGCGGAGGCTGGGACGCGCGGCACGACCTGCCGTACCACATCCTCGGTTCGGACGCCTCGGGCGTGGTGGTGCGCGCCGGTTCGGCCGTGCGCCGCTGGAAGGCGGGCGACCACGTCGTGGTCAGCACCGCCTACGTCGACGAGCAGGACCCGGCCACCCACCGCGACGGCATGCTCGGCGAGGACCAGCGCGCCTGGGGCTTCGAGACCAACTTCGGCGGCCTGGCCGAGTACACCGTTGTACGGGCCAGTCAGCTGCTCCCCAAGCCCGCGCTGCTCACCTGGGAGGAGGCCGCCTCCAACCCGCTGTGCGCGGGCACCGCCTACCGCATGCTCGTCAGCGACCGCGGCGCCCGCATGAAGCAGGGCGACGTGGTCCTCATCTGGGGCGCGACCGGTGGACTCGGCGCCTACGCGGTGCAGTTCGTACGCAACGGCGGTGGCATCCCGGTCGGTGTCGTCAGCTCCGCGGAGAAGGCGGACGTCCTGCGCAAGCTCGGATGCGAGGCGGTCATCGACCGCTCCGCGATCGAGCAGGGCGACCGCACCATGCTCCAGCGGCCCGAGGGCTGGAAGAAGCTGGGCAAGGCGATCCGCGAGGCGGTCGGCGAGGACCCGCACATCGTCTTCGAGCACGTCGGCAAGGCGACGTTCGCCGCCTCGGTCTTCCTCGCGCGACGCGGCGGCACCGTCGTCACCTGCGGCTCCAGCACGGGCTACGACCACCAGTACGACAACCGCTACCTGTGGATGAAGCTGAAGAACATCATCGGCAGCCACGGGGCCAACCTCGACGAGCAGTGGGAGACCAACCGGCTCATCGGCATGGGCAAGGTCCTGCCCGCGCTCTCGGCCACGTACGCGCTGGACGACGCCGCCGAGGCGGCGCGCAGCGTCCAGGTCAACGAGCACCTCGGCAAGGTCGGCGTGCTCGGCCTCGCGCCCCGGCCGGGGCTCGGCGTGACCGACCCGGAGGCGCGCGCCCGCGTGGGCGAGGAGCGGTTCCAGCTGTTCCGCGGCTGAGGCCGCGCCACAGCCGGAGCACCGTGCCGGCCTGGGGGCGGCACGGTGGTCCGACGGCTTTCGCGGCTACGGCGGCGGACCGGAGGGGGTTGCTCCGGTCCGCCGCCTCTTCATGTCATCCGCACCGTCGTCCGCGCTGTCCGCGATCTCCGTCTCCAGGCCGCGCAGCAGCCGTTCCAGGCCCCAGACGAACTGCTCGTCCTGCGCGCCCTCCGGTACGAACCCGACTGCCGCGTGCAGCAGGGGGAACGATTCCGGCGGCAGGTCGGCGACGGTGCGGCGCCACCACGCCCGGTGCTCCTCCTGGCACGGCGTCGGGGTCCGGTCGATCTCGTACAGGACGAAGCCGAGCGTGTAGGTCTGCACGGCGTGGTACGCGCGCACCGCCTCGCGCAGCGGCCAGCCGCCCGCCACCATCCTGGCAAGGAGCCACTCGAACACCTCCGCCAGGTCAGCGCTCCACATGCGACGGGTGATCAGAAGCTCAGCCAGGGCGCCGTGTTCGAGCATCAGTCGGCGCAAGGCCAGGGAGAAGTCCGCGAGCGCCTGCCTCCAGTGCGTGTCGTCGGAGCGCTCCAGTGGGAAGTTCTCCAGGACGGCCCCGGCGAGCAGTTCGAGCAGGTGCTCCTTGTTCCGCACGTGCCCGTAGAGCGACATCACCCCACACCCCAGTTCACGCGCGAGCCGCGGCATGCTCACGGCCTCCAGGCCTTCATCCCGCGCCACGTCCAGCGCCGCCGCGACGATCTGCGGCCGGGACAGGGAACCGCGCGGTCGTCTGCCGGACCCGCCCGGTACCGACTTCGCCGACGCCTTCGGCATGGTTCTCCCCTCGCTGCCTCTCGCTGCCCTTCGCAGCCCACCGCGCCCCGTGCGCTCTTGCGTGCTGCTGCGGGCAACTCTACGGTAGGCATTGCCGTAAGCCTTACGGTAACCATCCGGGCGCCTGTTTGGAAGCGCCCGGGGAAAGCGACGGTGATGTGCAGTGGACACGACGGCACAACCTCCCTTAAGTGGCGTACGGGTGCTGGACGCCGCCACGCTGTTCGCGGGGCCCGGCGCGGCCACGCTCCTTGCGGACTTCGGGGCGGACGTCATCAAGATCGAGCACCCCACGGGCGATCCGGCCCGGCGCCACGGCGCGCAGGTCCACGGCGAGAGCCTGTGGTGGAAGCTGGTCGGCCGCAACAAGCGCACGATCACCCTCGACCTGAGCCGCGCCGAGGGCCAGGAGATCTGCCGGGCGCTGGTGCGCGACGTGGACGTCCTGGTGGAGAACTTCCGGCCCGGCACATTCGAGCGGTGGGGGCTCGGCTACGAGCAACTCGCCGAGATCAACCCAGGGTTGGTGATGCTGCGCGTCAGCGGCTTCGGCCGTGTCGGCCCCATGCGGCACCGCGCGGGCTTCGGCACCCTCGCCGAGGCCATGAGCGGCTTCGCCCACAGCACGGGCGCGCCTGACGGGCCGCCGACGCTGCCCCCCTTCGGCGTCGCCGACGGCATAGCGGCGGTCATGTCGGCGTACGCGACGATGGTCGCCCTGCACGCACGCGGTACGACAGGGCGCGGCCAGGTCGTGGACACCACCCTCGTCGAGCCGATCCTGCACCTGCTCGGGCCGCAGATCTCCGTGTACCAGCAACTGGGCATCGTCCAGCGACGTTCGGGCAACCGGTCGGTCAACAACGCCCCGCGCAATATCTACCGGTGCCGCGACGGGCACTGGCTCGCCGTCTCCACGAGCGCGCAGTCCATCGCCGAGCGCGTGATGCGGCTCGTGGGCAGCCCCCACCTGATCGAGGAGCCCTGGTTCGCGAGCGGATCGGGGCGCGCCGAGCACGTCGAGGAGCTGGACGCCGTCGTCGGCGCCTGGATCGCCGCGCGCGACGCGGACGAGGTCATCGCCGCGTTCGAGAAGGCCGAGGCCGCGGTCGCGCCGATCTACAGCGCCGCCGACATCGTGGCCGACCCCCAGTTCGCCGCCCTCGGCACCGTGGTGCACGTCGATGACCCCGAACTCGGCGACCTGGCCATGCAGAGCGTCCCCGCGAAGCTGTCCGGCACCCCGGGCCACGTCCGATGGGCAGGAAGGCGGTTGGGCGCGGACAGCGACGAGATCCTCGGCGAGCTGGGCATCGGCCCGGACCGGCGCGCGGAGCTGCGCGAGAGGGGCGTCATCTGATGGGGGGTCAGCCGAGCCGAGCCCGCCCGGGCTGCGCCGACCCGGCCGGGGCGACGCGCACGTGGCTCTACGTGCCGGGCGACCGTCCCGACCGCTTCGGCAAGGCCCTTGCCTGCGGGGCCGACGTCGTAGTCATCGACCTGGAGGACGCGGTCGCCCCCGGGCGCAAGCAGACCGCGCGCGAGGCGGCCGCCGGCTTCCTCGGCCGGGCCCGGGCCCGGCCGGTGTACGTGCGCGTCAACCCACTGGGAGAAGGCGGAGAGGAAGACCTGGCCGCCCTGCGGGGCACCCGCATCTCGGGCGTTCGCATCCCCAAGTGCGAACGCCCCGCGCAGGTCGCCGAAGTCGCCCGGCTCCTGCCGGGCGTGCCGCTCGTGCCGCTCCTGGAGACGGCTCTGGGTATCGAGCGAGCCTACGCGCTCGCCACCGGCCACCCCCTGGTGGCCGGTCTCGCCTTCGGCGCGGCCGACCTCGCGGCCGAACTCGGCACGGGGCACCAGGACGTACTGAACGCGGCCGCGTACCGCGTCCTGCTCGCCGCCGCGGCGGCCCGCCTGCCGCGGCCGCCCATGAGCGTCTTCCCTTCCGTACGCGACCTCGACGGGCTCGCGGCGGACTGCGCACGCGGCAGGGAGCGTGGCTTCTTCGGCCGCTCCGTGGTCCACCCCGGCCAAGTCCCGGTTGTCAACGCCGAGTTCACACCCTGCAGCGAGGACGTGGCCGGTGCACGCCGTCTCGTGGAGCGTGTCGAGGCGGCGAAGGCGAGCGGCTCGGGGGCCTGGCTCGACGAGAACGGCAACTTGGTCGACGCCGCGGCCCTGCGCCAGGCCCGCGCGGTCCTGAACGCAGCCGCCCCCGCCGCTCCTACAGCACCGGAGCATGCCATTCCGGTCGAATGAGCTTCGCTCTGCGCGGAGGGTGGGTGGGTGGGTTGAACCACCAGCCAACGATTGAATCACCCTTACGAGTGAAAGACGATAGTTTTGCCGTCCTTTAGGCTGAAGTTCAGGTCAATTCCCCCTTCAGGAGGTAATCGCCATGTCTGATATGGCAGGCGCCTTTAGGGCCTGCAGTGAACGAATGGAGACGGGGCCGAAGGGCGCTGCTCTGGCGTCCAAAAGATTCAGTTGGCCAACACTCCACTCCGGTGACTGCACTATGTTCGAGGGCGCCACGTGGACACTGTTCTCGGACGGGAGCGCCTCGTTTGACGCCGTCGTGACAAGCAGCGACGACGATGACGCGTGGATCATTCACCACGCCGATCTGCTCGACCGGAATCAGGCGGTCATGGCATCCGTGGTCAATGTGAATCCGTGGCCGGACAACCCCCACAAATTCGCGCAAAACATGCCTGACCGTCGTCAGCGGTACCGGTTCACCGGGCAAGGCCGGTTCAACCCGGGCCTGTTCGAGCAGACCGTGTTCATGAGCATGACGTACAACTGCTGACCGGGCGCTTCGCTTGACGCGACCTGGGCGGAGCGTAGACGCCCCCCGGTGTCGCCGAGGAGCTTGCCCGCTGCGTCGCGCAGTCCGTATCGCTTCGCTGACCTGATAGCTGCCCATGACGCTCCCCGTCGCCCGGTGCCGAACGCTCCTCTCGGCCGGTCCGATTTCTGGAAAGTTTCGGCCCTCGTGACACGACACGGCCTGCTTCCGTGGGCGGCCCCGGCTATAGGGGCTTCCGTGAGAGATGAGAGGGTCGGGCGGGTGAGTGAGACACCGGCGAACACCCTGCAATACCGCTTTGACGGGCCAGAAGGCGCCCCGGTCCTGGTCCTGGCGCCGTCCCTGGGTACCACCTGGCACATGTGGGACCGGCAGGTCCCGGAGCTGGCCCGGCACTGGCGCGTGCTGCGCTTCGACCTCCCCGGCCACGGCGGCGCCCCCGCCCGCCCGCTCGGCTCCGTCGGCGACCTCACCGACCGGCTGCTGGCCACCCTCGACGGGCTCGGCATCGAGCGCTTCGGCTTCGCGGGCTGCTCCATCGGTGGAGCGGTCGGCGCCGATCTCGCCCTCCGTCACCCGGGGCGCCTGGCCGCGCTCGCGCTCGTCGGCACCTCCGCCCGGTTCGGCACCGCCGAGGCCTGGCGGCAGCGTGGCGACACGGTCCGCACGAGCGGACTCGACCCCATCGCCCGGTCCGCGCCCGAGGCGTGGTTCACCCCCGCCTTCCTGGCCGCCCAGCCCGCCATCGTGGAGTGGGCCGTGCAGATGGTCCGCACCACCGACCCGCTCTGCTACATCGCCGCGTGCCAGGCACTGGCCGCCTTCGACATCCGGGACGACCTGGGCCGTACGGCCTCGGCCGCACTGGTCCTCGTCGGGGCCGAGGACCAGGTCGCGCCGCCCGCCGACGCCCGGGTGCTGGTCGCCGGTATCCACGACGCGCGGCTCGCCGTCGTGCCGGCCGCCTCCCATCTCGCACCGGTCGAGCAGCCGGCGGCCGTCACCGACCTGCTGGTCCGTCACTTCACGACGGCTTGGCAGAGCGCCCCCACGCCCGTTGCGGGCACCGCACAGGCGGGGCCGGCCGGACCTCGGACGCCTGCCCCGGCCGGCCCTCCGGCGCCTGCTCCCGCCGGACCTCAGGCGCCCGTGCCGAGCGGGCCGTTCGCGGCAGCCGCACCCGTCGGGCTTCAGGAACCCGAACCGGCCGGGCCCTTCGCGGCGCCCGAGCAGACCCCGGCAGCGGGCCCGTCCCCGGTGCCGCAGCCCGCTGCCGAGCCGACCGTCACGCCGCCGTCGGCCGCGGCCCCGGCCCCGGCCCAGGGCGCCAGCCCCTTCGCAGCGCCCGCGTCCGCCGCGTCCGCCGCCTCCATCCCGCCGTCCGTGCCGGCCCCCTCGGTTCCCGCCCCCGCCGTGGCCGGCCATCTGCCGGCCGACGCGGGCGACAACCCGTACGCCACCCCCGCGGGCCCCAACCCCTACGCCGCCCCCGCGACCGCCCCGGCCGCGGACGCGGACGCGCACGCGACGGGCGTCCGCGTCCGCCGGGAAGTGCTCGGCGAGGAGGGCCGGGGAGACCCGGACCCGGAGGGCTTCCGCGCCGAGTACGACGACTTCGTCACCCGCGTGGCGTGGGGCGGGCCGTGGGCGCGTCCCGGGCTCGACCGGCGCACCCGCTTCCTCGTCACCCTGACCGCCCTCACCGCGGGCGGCCACCTCGACGAGCTGGCCCGGTACCTGCGGGCCGCGCTGCGCGACGGCGTCCCCGCGGACGAGATCAAGGAAACGTTCCTGCACGCTTCCCTCTACTGCGGCATGCCGACGGCCAACGCCGCCTTCGCGGTGGCCGAGCGCGTCGTCGCCGAAGAGGGAGGCGAGCCCGGGAAGCCCGTGGAGTCCGGTCCCGAGGCGTAGCGGGACGGGGCGGAAGGAGCAAGATGGGTTCCATGAAGCTGACCAAGAACAGTCACGCGTGCGTTCGGCTGGAGAAGGACGGCCGCACGCTGGTCATCGACCCGGGTGCCTTCAGCGAGGAGGACGCGGCCCTCGGCGCGGACGCGATCCTCGTCACCCACGAGCACCCCGACCACTTCGACGAGAACCGGCTGCGGGCGGGCCTGGAGGCCAATCCGGCCGCCGAGCTGTGGACGCTGCGCAGCGTCGCGGAGCAGGTCTCGGCGGCCTTCCCCGGCCGGGTGCACACCGTCGGCGAGGGGGACACCTTCACCGCCGCCGGCTTCGACGTGGAGGTGCACGGCCAACTGCACGCCGTGATCCACCCCGACATCCCGCGGATCACCAACGTCGGTTACCTCGTGGACGGTTCGGTCTTCCACCCCGGCGACGCGCTGACCCTGCCCGGACGGCCGGTGGACACGCTGATGCTGCCGGTCATGGCCCCCTGGAACAAGGTCTCCGAGGTCATCGACTACGTACGGGAGGTCAAGCCGCGGCGGGCGATCGACATCCACGACGCCCTGCTGACCGACCTCGCCCGGCCGGTCTACGACCGGATGCTGGGCCCGGCCGGGCCGGGTGTCGCGGGGACGGACCACTCCCGGCTGGCGCCCGGCGAGACCGTGGAACTCTGACGGACGCCGGTCCGGGGGCGGGGTACCACCGCCACCGGCCGGTGACTGTCACACCCGGCCGTTAGGGTTGGCCCATGCGCATCGCCACCTGGAACGTGAACTCGATCACCGCCCGTCTCCCGAGGCTGCTGGCCTGGCTGGAGAGCAGCGGCACGGACGTGCTGTGCGTGCAGGAGACCAAGTGCACCGCCGAGCAGTTCCCGACGGACGAGCTGCGCGAGCTGGGCTACGAGGCGGCGGTCAACGCCACCGGCCGGTGGAACGGGGTCGCCCTGCTGTCGCGCGTGGGCCTGGAGGACGTGGTGACGGGCCTGCCGGGCGGCCCCGACTACGAGGGCGTCCAGGAGCCCCGCGCGATCGCGGCGACCTGCGGGGGCGCCCGCGTCTGGTCGGTCTATGTGCCGAACGGCCGCGAGATCGGCCACGACCACTACTCCTACAAGCTCCTCTGGCTGGAGGCCCTGCGGGACGCGGTCGCGGCCGACGCGGCGGCGGAGCGGCCGTTCGCCGTGCTCGGTGACTACAACATCGCCCCGACCGACGAGGACGTCTTCGACCCGGCCGTCTTCGAGGGCGCCACGCACGTCACCCCGGCCGAGCGCGCCGCGCTCGCCGCCCTGCGCGACGCGGGCCTGTCCGATGTCGTGCCCCGCCCGCTGAAGTACGACCGCCCCTACACCTACTGGGACTACCGCCAGCTGTGCTTCCCGAAGAACCGGGGCATGCGCATCGACCTGGTCTACGGCAACGCCCCCTTCGCCGGGGCCGTCAAGGACGCCTACGTCGACCGTGAGGAGCGCAAGGGCAAGGGTGCCTCGGACCACGCCCCGGTCGTCGTCGACCTGGACGTCTGAGCCCGGGCGCCCTCGCCCTTCCGCTCCGCCGGAGCGCGGGGCGCCGGGCCGGAGAGTCAGACCAGCAGCCGCAGGTCGACGGAGTCGGCGAAGGCCTTCATCCCCGCGTCGTTGGGGTGCAGATGGTCGCCGCTGTCGTAGGCCGCCAGCATCCGGTCCGGCTGCCGCGGGTCGCGGACCGCGGCGTCGAAGTCGAGGACCGCGTCATAGCCGCCGCCGTTGGACCGCACATGTGTGTTGATGGCGGTGCGCCGGGCCTCCGCCGCCGGGGTGCAGTCGTGGAAGCCGCCGCAGGGCGCGATGGTCGACACCACCACCCGCATCCCGCGCGCGTGGGCGCGCTGCGCGATGGACCGCAGCCCGGCGATCACCTGATCGGCGGACGTGCCGGCGCGGATGTCGTTGACGCCCTCGAAGACGATGACCGTCCGGGCGGCCGTCTGCGACAGCACGTCGCGCTCCAGCCGGTGCACGGCGCTGACCCCGCTGCTGATGGTGCTGGTCCCGTTGCCCGGGTAGCGGTCGCCCACCACGCGGTTGCCGGAGATACCGTGGTTGAGCATCCCGAACCGGGGCACCTCGCGCTGCTCCCGGAGCCGTCGCGCGAGCTGGTCGGGCCAGCGCCGGTTGGCGTCCGCCGTGGAGTTGCCGCCGTCGGTGATCGAGTCGCCGAGGGCGACCACCGAGCCCGGTCCGCCGGCGACGTCCACGCCGGTCAGCAGCGGCCAGCCGCTGAGCTTCTGGCCGTACGCGTCCGCGCCGCGGTCGCCCGTGCGGTCACCGCTGCCGTCACCGCTCAGATACGAGACCTGGTTGCTGTAGCTGTGCACGGGCACGGCCCGTACTGTCCCCGGCAGATGGATGCTCACCAGCAGATTCGTGCCCGGCGGTACCCGGAAGCCCACGGGATCGCTGAACTGGTGGGCGCCCGCCGGTACTTCGGCCCCCGCCCGGCCCCCGAAGGTCAGCGCCCGCGGCCTGCCGGTCGCCGCCGCGCCGCTGCCCTGGACCGCGACGCTCGCGTGGCCGATGCGCACCGGCGTGGACGCGAAGGTGTTCTCCAGCCGGATCCGGGTCCGGGGCCCGCCCGCGCTGCTGTGCACGATCAGCCGGAGCGTGCGGTCGGTCCACGGCCCCACCGCGATGTACCCGGAGGTGGATGCCGCCCAACTGCCGGTCCACCCGTTCGTGGGAGTGCGCAGCGCTGCCGAGAAGATGTGCAGATCGGCGGCGGGCCCGGGGTCCTTCGGGAGGACGACGGAGGTGATCGCCCGGCCGCGCGCGACGGGCACGGTCACCGCGTACAGCCGGGCGGTCTCGGTGCGTTGGCCGCCCGGGGCGTTGACGTGGGGCAGTCCGACGGCCTTGGTGGTGAGCGGGCCGCCGCGCCAGTCCGGCGCGGTGAGCGTGTACGTACTGCTGGAGCCGTCGCGGTAGCGCACGGTGCCGGTGCCGGTGGTGTCGCCGCCCGGGCCGGCCTTGGCGCTGCTCGCGACGAGGAAGGTGAGGGCGTCGCCCCGGCCGCTCAGCTTCAGGCTCTGCCCGGCGGCCCGTACGTTGTCCGGCCGGCCGGCGGCGGAGGCGGGCCAGCGCAGCCGGGCCGTGTCGATGGTCAGCGCGCGCCCGGGGGTCCAGCCGGCGGTGCGCAGATCCTGGGCGGAGAGGGAGTTGCCCGCCCCGTCGAAGTCCGCCGCGCCCGGGCGGGCGTTGTCGCTGATGGCCGTGTTGTCGAAGAGCCGCTCCAGGGGGAGCGGCTCTCGGGGTGCGCGCGCGGTGTCGGCGAGCGCGGGCGTGGTCGCGGCGGCCACGGCGCAGACCGCTCCCGTCGCGACGATCCCGGTCATCGTCCACCGTCTGTGCCGGTCGCGCCGTCTGCCGTGTCGATGGCCGCTGTGTACGTCCCCGCCGAGCCGCGATGATCGGAGCATGCGTGTCATGCCTCCCAGCGTTCCCCGCACTGTATGTGGCTGGATGAAGCTAAGGAGACGTATGGGCAACGTCAAGGAGGCCAACCGGCCACGTCGCGCACCGCGCGCCGGTGGTGCGGCCATCCGAACGAATGCGATCCTGGCCGGTATGAACATTCCTTTCTTGGACAGCTGGCGCAAGCGGCACGGGCCCGCGCACGGCGTGGCGCTGCCGGGCGAGGCCGACCGGGATCCGGAGGGGCTGGCCGAGCTGCTGTCGGAGTGCGAACTGCTGCGCGCGCACGCGCAGTCGGCGGGAGTCGCGCTCGACGACGCGCCGTCGTCCCTGGAGGAACTCGACCAGTTGCAGCCGCGCTGGCGCGACGACCCGGAGCTGCTGCCCTGGCTGGGCAATGACGCGGGGCTGTATCTGGGGACGGTCATCGTCCGTACGGTCAGGGGCGCGGGGTGGCGGATCTGGCCCAACGGGCAGCCGGTCGTCCGGCTCGCCAACGGCCGGGAGGTCGATGTGGTCGAGGCGGGCCAGGCGTGGGCGGCGGACGGCGCGCCGGAGCTGTCGCAGCTCTACGCGGAGCTGTCGGAGCACTGACGCACCCGCCCGCCCCGCCGCCTCAGCCGATGATGAACGGAATGTCGTACTCCAGTCGCCAGCGGTCGGCGCGCACCACGATGTCGGAGGTCTCCACGGCCCGGTCGTCGCCGTCGAAGTGGGTCCGCTCGACGACGGTGACGCAGCTGCCGGCCGCGCAGCCGAGCGCCTCGGCCTCGGGTGTGGTCGCCGGTCGGGAGCCGACGAGCTCCCGCGCCCGGACGACCCGGACGCCGATGGCGGCGAGCCGGCCGCGCACCCCGCGCCGCGCGTAGGGCCCCCGCTCGGGGTGGGCGACATCGGTGCCCTCGGTGATGGTGAGCGGCTCCCAGCTGGTGGCGAGCTGGACCGGGTGCCGGTTGGCCAGGTACTCGTACTGGGTGCACAGCACCGGCTCGCCCGGCCCGATGCCCAGCCGCTCGGCGATCGGCTCCGGGGCGGGGGTCTCGCTGGAGGAGGCCTCCCAGGTCAGTGCGGTGTCCCGGGCGGTGATACGGGCGGCGAAGGGGGAGTCGACCGCGCCGGTCGAGCGGAGCAGCGAGCCCAGCGGCGCCCGGTCGGTGACGAACACGCCCCGTCCGAACTGCCCTTCCGCGTACCCGGCGGCCTTCAGCACCCGCACCGCGCGGTCCACGGTCTGGTCGCTGGCGGCGTAGGTCCGCTTGAGCTCGGAGCGGGAGGGTATGCGGTCGCCCACGGCGAGGGAGCCCTCGTCGATGCGCTGCCGCAGATCGTCCGCGATGCGCTGGTAGACGGGCCTGCTGTCGCCCACGCCGGGCTCCTTTCCCCCCACTGTTCCCCCAGTCGGCCCCCACAGGCTAGGTACCCAGGCTCCATCTGTGTACCTAGGGCAAATGGCGGTTAATGCAGTGTGAATACCCGTATGTGTGCGTGTCTCCAATGAAGTCCCGTATTGAGATGGATAGTTTGCGGCGACTGCGAGACAGCTGAGAGTGGGTAGGGCTGGGTATGGCCGTCGATCCGTTGATCGAGCTGCGTGACGTCAATAAGCACTACGGAAGACTGCATGTTTTGCGGGACATCAACCTCACGGTCGGCCGGGGGGAGGTGGTGGTGGTCATCGGCCCCTCCGGCTCCGGCAAGTCCACGCTGTGCCGGGCCATCAACCGGCTGGAGCCCGTCGAGTCCGGCACCATCCTGCTCGACGGACAGCCGCTGCCCGAGGAGGGGCGGGCGCTCGCCAAGCTCCGCGCCGAGGTCGGCATGGTCTTCCAGTCCTTCAACCTCTTCGCGCACAAGACCGTGCTCGCCAACGTCTCCCTCGCCCCCCTCAAGGTCCGCAAGCGCGGCAAGGAGGAGGCCAACAAACGCTCGCGCGAACTGCTGGAGCGGGTCGGTCTGCTCGACCAGGCCGACAAATACCCCGCCCAGCTCTCCGGCGGCCAGCAGCAGCGCGTCGCGATCGCCCGCGCGCTCGCCATGGACCCCAAGGCGCTCCTCTTCGACGAGCCGACCTCGGCCCTGGACCCGGAGATGATCAATGAGGTGCTGGAGGTCATGCGCCAGCTCGCCCGGGACGGCATGACGATGGTCGTCGTCACCCATGAGATGGGCTTCGCCCGCTCCGCCGCCAACCGGGTCGTCTTCATGGCCGACGGCCGCATCGTGGAGGACCGCACCCCCGAGGACTTCTTCACCGCCCCCGAGAGCGAGCGGGCCAAGGACTTCCTCTCCAAGATCCTCAAGCACTGAGCGGGGGTACCGTGCTCATCAGACGCAACGGCACGCGGCGACGTGACCTCGGGCGCACCCGCCGGTGCGCCGCGGCCCTGACGCTCGCCGGCCTGGCCCTGCTGGCCGGCGCCTGCGGCAAGGAGGGCAGCCCGCCCGTCAAGGGCCCGCAGCCCGACCAGCTGCCCGTCTACCACGTCGCCACCGGCTTCCAGTTGCCCGCCTCGCCCACCTGGCGGAAGGCGAAGAACCGCGGCCACCTCGTCGTCGGCGCCAAGGAGGACCAGCCCTACCTGGGCGAGAAGGACCCCGCGAGCGGCGCCTACTCCGGCTTCGACATCGAGATCGCCCGGATGATGTCCGCCTCCCTGGGCTTCGACCCCAAGACCATCGTCTTCCGCACGATCGCCTCGGCCAACCGTGAAACGGCCCTCCAGAACGGCCAGATCGACTACTACGTCGGTACCTACACCATCAACGACCTGCGCAAACGCCAGGTCGGCTTCGCCGGCCCGTACTACATCGCCGGTCAGTCGCTGCTGGTGAGGGCCAAGGACTCCGACATCGACGGCCCGCAGGACCTGGACGGCGAGAAGGTCTGCTCGGCCGCCGGCTCCACCCCGCTGCAGCGCATCGAGCGCGAATACCCCAAGGCCGTCGCCGTCGCCTACGACACGTACTCGATCTGCGTGGACAACCTGCTCAGCCTCCAGGTGGATGCCGTCACCACCGACGACAGCATCCTCATGGGCTACGCCGCCAAGGTCCCCGCCGAGCTGAAGGTCGTCGGAAAACCGTTCTCCAAGGAGCCCTACGGCATCGGCGTACCCCGCGCCGACAACGCCCTGCGCTTCGCCCTCGACGACGCGCTCGTGGCGCACGAGAAGAACGGCGACTGGAAGAAGGCGTACGACGCGACCCTCGGCCTGTCCGGAGTGCCCGCCCCACCGCCGCCGCCCGTCGACCGCTACCCGGCCGGCTGAGGTCGGCACGACACCGGTAGGTCCCCTCGATGAACGTACTCACTGACAACTTCTCCCTCTACGGCAAAGGGCTGCTCGGCACCGTCGAGCTGACCGTCTACGCCTCGCTGCTCGCGCTGGTCCTCGGCTTCGTGATGGCCTCCTTCCGGGTCGCGCCCGTCGGATCGCTGCGCGTCTTCGGCACGGTATGGGTGGACGTGCTGCGCAACACCCCGCTCACGCTGCTCTTCTTCGCCGTGCTGCTCGGCCTGCCGCGCTTCGGTGTCGTGCTGCCCTTCCAGCTCTTCGCGGTCCTCGCCCTCGGCTGCTACACCTCGGCGTTCATCTGCGAGGCGGTGCGCTCCGGCATCAACACCGTGCCCACCGGACAGGGCGAGGCCGCCCGCAGCCTCGGTATGACCTTCGCGCAGACGCTCGGCGACGTCGTCCTGCCGCAGGCCTTCCGGTCCGTCATCCCGCCGATCGGCTCGACGCTGATCGCGCTCGCCAAGAACTCGGCGATCGCCGGCTCGTTCAGCGTCACCGAACTGCTCGGCACCTACAAACCGCTCAACGAGATGGGCTACAGCATCATCTGGTCCTTCATCTGGATCGCCGTCGGCTATCTGATCGTGACCCTGACCATCAGCGCGATCTTCAACGTGCTGGAGAAGCGCTACGGAGTCGCCCGATGACCAGCACCGCGTTGTACGACGTCCCCGGCCCCCTGACCCGGCGTCGGCACCTCGTCTACGGCCTGGTCTCGACCGCTGTGATCATCGGATTGCTCGGCTGGATCCTTTATCTCCTCTTCGACACCCATCAGTTCACGACCGCCAAATGGCGGCCCTTCGCCTACGAGGGCATCCAGGAACTGCTGCTGCGCGGCCTCGGCAACACCCTGAAGGCCTTCGCGTACGCGGCGGTCCTCTCCCTCGCCCTCGGCGGGCTGCTCGCCTGCGGACGGCTCTCGGTCCACCGCCCGCTGCGCTGGGCCGCCACGCTCGTCGTGGAGTTCTTCCGGGCCATGCCGGTGCTGGTGATGATCTTCTTCATCTTCGTCGCGCTCAAGGTCCAGCCGCTGCCCGCCCTCGTCGCCGGACTGACCCTCTACAACGGCTCCGTGCTCGCGGAGGTCTTCCGCACGGGGGTGAACTCCGTCGAGCGCGGCCAGCGGGAGGCGGCGTACTCGCTGGGCATGTACAAGACGCAGGTGATGTCCTTCGTCCTGGTGCCCCAGGCGCTGCGCGCGATGCTGCCGACCATCATCAGCCAGCTCGTCGTCGCCCTGAAGGACACCTCGCTCGGCTTCCTCATCACCTACGAGGAGTTCCTGCACGCCGGCAAGCTCATCGCCGGCAACCTCGACTACGACCTGCCGTTCATCCCCGTCGTCATGATCATCTCCCCGATCTACATCGGGATGTGCATGCTGCTGTCCTGGTTCGCCCACTGGGTCGCCAAGCGGCAGAAGCGCAACCCCAAGACGGAGGCGGTCGAGGTCACCGAGGCCGAGCCCGGCACGCTCCTGCCGGGCGGGGGGCCGCCGCGCTGAGCAGGGCTCAGTCGCGCACCGGGATCGACAGCGCGGACGGGTCCTCCTTCGGGGAGGAGAAGCCCAGCCGCGCGCCGGCCGGGTTGTGCTCGATGTAGAGCGGGTCCACCGTGTCGACCACGAGCGCCAGCCGGTGCCCGGCCGGGACGTCGTAGGAGGTCGCGAGCAGCTTCAGATCGACGGCGAAGGGCCGGCCCGGCGCCTGGCCGTGGAAGGTGTACGGGGCGTGGCTGACCAGCTTGCCCACCCCCAGCGGTCCCACGTCGTAGAGATAGGCGACCACCGTGCCGCTCTCCTTGTCGCTCGTGAGCGTGGTGTGCAGCCGTGCGCTGCCCCGCACGCGCTGCACCGCGGCGTAGCGGTCGGACTGCCACACGGCGGCGAACGTCCGGGGCAGCAGCGGCACCGAGACCATCGGCGGCAGCTTCAGGAACTGGTCGAGGACATTGGACAGCAGGGCCGTGCCGCCGTTCGCACCCGAGTCGACGCCCGCGCGGATGCTTCTGCCGCCCTCCAGCGGCAGGGTGCGCCGCGTCCGCTCCACGGCCGCCCAGTCGGGATAGGACTCATAGCCGCCGCCGGTGCGGGACTTCAGCTGGACGGGCTGCTCGCGGTCGATGCCGTTGGCCGCGCCCTTGAGGTGGTGGTCGAACCAGCGGTGGGCATTGGTCCAGACGTCGTTGGGCAGGCCGAACAGCCCGGTGCCCTCGGCGGTGGCGTGATCGCCGGGGCGCAGCTCCAGCCGCTTGGGGCCGGTGAGCCGCTCGTAGAACTTCGCGTACTGGTCGGGCGGGAAGACCGTGTCGCCCCAGGCGTTGCCCAGCATGATGGCGGCGCCGCCCGCGTTGATCTCCTTGAGATATGTGGCGGGGGAGCGCTTGGCACCCCAGGCGAGCATTTCCTTCTCCTTGGCCAGGTTCGAGCCGAGGAAGTCCTTCAGGATCCCCTGCAACTCCTCGCCCGGCCGCCCGGTCAGCGCGCCCAGTCCGCCGAGCAGTTCGGCGGCCTGGCGGTGCTGGGTGCGGTCGCCGTAGATGGCCTCGATGAGGTCGGCCCAGCCGCTCATCGCGACCACGGCTTTGATCCGCTTGTCGAAGCCGGAGGCCAGCAGGCTGATGCCCGCCCCGTACGAGATGCCGCCCATGCCGATCCGCGCCGGGTCGGCCGGGGTGTGGGCGAGCGCCCAGTCGATGACCTTGGAGACATCGGCGATGTCCGGTGGCCCGGCCGTCTCGATCTTCCCGCCGGAGAGCCAGAAGCCGCGCGAGGTGTAACTGACCACGACATAGCCGGAGTCGGCGAGCTGCTTGGCCTGGACGATGTATTCGAGCTGCGGCATGGCCCAGCTGGTGGGCAGCACGATCACCGGGTAGCGGCGCGAGCCGTCGGCGTCGCGCGGGGTGAAGACATTGCCCTTGAGAGTGACGCCGCCGGAACCGGGTATGTCGGTGAACCGGACGTTCGCGGACCCCGCTTGCGCTGCCATGGCGGAGGGCCCGCGCTGCGGGGCGGCGAGCGCGGGCCCGAGTGACGTGACGGCGAGCAGCGCGGCGCAGGCGGCGCCGACGGCCGTGGTGCGCAGGGCCTGTCGAGGGTGTCGCACGGGCACTCCTGACGTCGGTGCCGTGGGGGGTCGGTACGGCACGCCGATGCAAAGTGACCCGACGGTAACCTCGTTTGTTTACCCGGGGTAATAGATCGGCGAGTTACGCCTGGGTAACGATTGATCGTCCCGGACTGGCTGGATTCTTGCGGCTGCTGGTGCGGGCGCGGTGGCTCACCCGGCCTCGCCCAGCCACAGGTCGGGGCCGAAGACCTCGTAGTGGATGTCGGCGGCGGCGACGCCCGCGTCCAGCAACTGGGCGCGTGCCGAGCGGAGGAAGGGAATCGGGCCGCAGAGATAGGCGACGGTGCCGGCGGGGATGTCGAGGCGGGAGAAGTCCGCCCGGCCGGTCCGCTCGGCGGGCCAGGGGCCCTCGGGGTGCTCGTACCAGACGTGCGCGACGGCGTTCGGGAGCTTGCCGGTGAACAGGGCGAGATCCTCGCGGAAGGCATGGGTGGACTCGCTGCGGTCGGCGTGCACGGTGATGATCCGACGGGTCGAACCGGTGGCGGCGAGGTGCGAGAGCATGCCCGTCATGGGTGTGCAGCCGATGCCCGCGGAGGCGAGCAGCACGGGGGAGTCGCCTTCGGCGAGCGTGACATCGCCGAAGGGGACGCTGACGGTCAGGTGCGCGCCCACGCCGACGTGGTCGTGGAGGTGGTTGGACACCTCGCCGTCCGGGGTGCCGGTGACGCGCTTGACGGAGAAGGCCAGGGCGTCGTCCGGGTGGCCGGAGAGGCTGTACTGACGGATCTGCCGGGCGCCGTCGGGGAGTTCGACCCGGACGGAGACGTACTGGCCCGGGCGGGCGGCGGGTATCGGGCGGCCGTCCAGCGGCCGGACGAGGAAGGTGGCGACCTCGGCGGTCTCCGTCAGCCGGGCCACGACGCGGCAGTCGGACCACACCTCGCCGTCGGGGGTGCCCGCCCGCTCGTACAGCCGTGCCTCGAGGGCGATGAGGGCGTTCGCCATCAGCCAGTACACCTCGTCCCAGGCCGCGGCGACCTCGGCGGTGACCGCGTCGCCGAGCACCTCGGCGATGGCGGCGAAGAGATGCTCCTGGACGAGCGGGTACTGGCCGGGAGTGATGCCGAGCGAGGCGTGCTTGTGGGCGATGCGGGAGAGCATCGCGTCGGGGCGGACCTCGGGGTGCTCGACGAGGGCGGTGGCGAAGGCGGCGATGGCGCCCGCGAGGGCCTGGCGCTGGCTGCCGTTGGCCTGGTTGCCCCGGTTGAACAGATCGCGCAGCAGCTCGGGGTGGGCGGCGAACAGCTTGTCGTAGAAGAGCGGGGTGATCTCGCCGATGGCGCCGCCGACGGCGGGCAGGGTGGCGCGGACGATCTCGGTCGACTTCGGGGACAGCATCGGCGACTCCTGTCGTTCAGGCCTGAGCGCTAATTGGTATCTCAGACTCGTATTTAAGGATGTGCGGACGTGCGGCATGACCTGATGGGGCTACTCAGTCCTCCGGACGGGTGCTGAGGCTCAGCAGGACCGGGCCGGCCGGTTCGGCGACCAGGTCCTCGATGGTGATCGGATCGAGCGCGGCGAAGAACGCCTCCTGTGCCGCGCGCAGGGCGCCGCGCAGCCGGCAGGCGGACCGCAGGGGGCAGGGCGGGTCGTCCTCGCAGCCGACGACATCGCCGGCCCCCTCCAGCTCGCGCACCAGCCGGCCGACCGAACCCGTGCGCCCGGCCGTGGTCAGGGCGAGCCCGCCGCCCCGGCCCCGACGGGCCTCGAGGACCCCGAGGTGCTGGAGCCTGCTGACGACCTTGGCGGCGTGGGTGTACGGCACGCCCACCGCGCCCGCCACCTCGCGGGTGGTCGGTGCGGCCGTGTCCGCGGGGCCCGCGGCGTCCCCCGTCACCGCCAGGCGCATGGCGATGCGCAGGGCGATGTCGGTGCTCTTGGTCAATCGCACGCCCTCACCGTAACTAATTGGATTCCAGGAATCCAATTAAATGGGCGGGCTCCGACGACAACGGGCCGGCCTCCCCGGACGGGGAAGCCGGCCCGAAAGGGCTCGGGGCGCGGATCAGCCGACGAGCTGGACCTCGGCGTGCGTACCGGCGGCGTCGACGCCGGTGTACATGCTGAGGTTGCCGTTGTTCCACCGGACGAGGATGTCGTTGAGGCGGCTGCCGGGGGAGAAGGACCCCACCGTGATCACGTCGGCCTTGGTCCACGCGGACTTGGCGGGCCTGACCTTGATCTCGCCGTGCAGACCGGCGGCGTCGACGCCGGGGTAGATGGTGCCCTCGCCGTCGCTCCAGCGGACCAGCAGGTCACCGGTGCCCTTGCCGGTGAACTCGCCGGCGCTGATCTGTGTGGCGTTGGGCCACGTCGAGTTCGCGCCGACCAGCTGGGTGTCCTTGCGGATGCCGTTGGTGTCGACGTCGGGGTACATCGTGACCGAGCCGTTGGCCCAGACGACGAGCATGTCGTCGCGGAGCGCGTTGGCCGTGTAGCGGCCGGAGGTGATCAGCTTGGCGTTCTTCCAGGTGGCGTTGGGGTCGGCGAGCTTCTTCTCGTTGTGGAAGCCGCCACGGTCCACGTGGGTGTACTCGGTGAGCTCACCGTCGGACCAGCGCACGAGGAGGCCGTCGGTGCCGCTGCCGGTGAAGGTGCCGCCGCTGATGGTGCGCGCGTACTGCCAGACGCTGCCCGGACCGGCGAGCTTGACCTCGGCGGAGAACGGGTGCTTGGCGTCCTTGGTCTCGGCGCCCTCGAAGAGGCTGGCCGAGCCGTCGGCCCACACCGCGATCAGATCGCCGCGGCCGCTGCCGGTGAAGTCACCGGCGGCCGTCAGCTTGGCCTGCTGCCACTTCTCCGAGCCACCGAGGGAGAACGGCAGCTTCGGCTGGCGGTACGGGCCGGGGTCGGAGTGCCGGCCGTGCTCGGCGTCGTCGTACAGCTGGAAGAAACGGTCGCCGTACATCGGGCTGTAGCTGATGCGGTTGTACATCGGGTCGCTGCTCGGCACGGCGGGGCCGCCGCCGTTGTAGCCGCCCACGTTTCCGATGATCTCGCCGGTGCCCGTGGCCCGGTCGATCCTGGAGAACCAGGGACCGCCGGAGACACCGCCCCACATGCCCGCGCAGTCGATGCGCATCTGGTTGAAGCCCGGCAGCGCGGCCGTCGGCGTGGTGCACTGGACGGGCAGGTCCTGCGGGTTGTGACCGACCGAGGGGTAGCCGATCACCGTGGTGGTGTTCTCGAAGCCCGGCGTGCGGGCCAGGGTGCTGCCGCCCACGACGTCCTGGAGCTTCTTGCCGTCGTTCTCCTTGACGCGCGCGAACGCGAAGTCCAGGTCCGACTCGGGGCCCTTGGCGTTCTTGCCGTAGCTCTTGTCCGCGAACCACTCCTCGACCGGCCAGATGCCGTACGGCTGGTTCTGGAGCGACTTCGTCGGGTCGTACTGCGGGACGAACACCGCCTTGGAGTTCTGGCAGTGGCCCGCCGTCAGCATGAGGCTGCGGGTGCCGCTGGCCACCGCGCTCGCCGAGCAGTAGTGCGCGCGCATGTCCTTGTCGACGGCGAAGAGCATGCCGACGGACTTGATGCCGGGGAAGTGCTCGGAGGTGTCCGGCTTGGCGCCCGCCAGGCCCCTGGCCTTGGGCGCGGCCTTCGGCGCGGACTTGGGGGTGGCGGTCGTCGCGGGCTTCGGGGCGCGGCCGGAGGGGTCGGTCGCGGAGGTGATGCGCTGCGGGGTCCAGAACCGCAGGGCGTCCTCGACCGACCAGTCGCCGGTGTCAGCGGCTTCGGTACCGGTGCCGGTGCTGGTCCGGGGCTTCGGGGTGGGTTCGGCGCGGGTGGCCGAGGGGCTCGCACCGGGGGTCGCCTTCGGGCCCGTGCCGGGGGTAGGCGCGGTGGCGGCCGTCGCGGTGGTGCCACCGGCGACGGTGAGGAGGGTGCCGCAGGCCGCCGAGACGGCGAGACGACGCAGGCGTGACGTACGCAAGAACAGAACTCCGATCAGGAGGGTGGGGGTCATACGGGCCCGGGACGCCGACGCGGCCCTTCCGCCCGGTTCGGGCGGAAGGGCCGCGTCGATCCGCACGCCGGGCCGGCCATGTCGGAAGGGGCGGCCGGCCCGGCGCCGTCAATGGGGTCAGCCGACGAGACGGACCTCGCCGTGGGTGCCGGCGCTGTCGACGCCGGGGTACATGGTGAGGCTGCCGTTGGCCCAGCGGACGATGACGTCGTTGGGGACCTTGTTCGCGTCGAACGCGCCGACGGTGATCACCGTGGCGTTGGTCCAGGCGGACTTGGGGTCACGGATCTTGATCTCGCCGTGCAGACCCGCGGTGTCGACGCCCGGGTAGATGGTGCCCTCACCGTCGGACCAGCGGACCATCAGGTCGCTGGTCTTCTTGCCGGTGAACTCGCCGGCGCCGATCTGCTCGGCGTGCGTCCAGGTCGAGTTGGCCTTCTGGATCTGGGTGGCCTTGCGGATGCCGTTGGCGTCGATGTCGGAGTACATCGAGATCGAGCCGTCGACCCAGACGACGAGCATGTCGTCGCGGAGTGCGTTGGCCGTGTAGCGGCCGGCGGTCACCAGCTTGGCGTTCTTCCAGGTGGCGTTGGGGTCGGCGAGCTTCTTCTCGCCGTGGAAGCCGTTCTGGTCGACGTGCGTGTACTCGGTGAGCTCACCGTCGGACCAGCGGACGATGAGACCGTCCGACCCGGTGCCGGTGAAGCTGCCGCCCGAGATGGCCCGCGCGTACTTGAAGGTGCTGCCGGCCTCGGCGAGCTTGTACTCCGAGGAGAAGGGGTACTTCGGGTCGTTGAACTCGGCGCCCTGGTACAGGGTGACGGAACCGTCGGTCCAGCGGACGATCATGTCCATGTGGCGCTTGCCGCCGGCCGAGCCGCCGGTGAAGTAGCCGGAGGCGAGCAGGTCGGCGTTCTTCCAGTTCGCCTTGTTCAGCAGACCGCGGGAGTAGACCGAGGACACCCAGCCGGCGACGTCGTCGACGCGGGTGTTGACGGCGCCCTTGCGGGTCTCGGCCGCGTCGGTGCCGAAGCAGCCGCCCTGCCAGGAGGCGGTGTTGACCGAGGTCAGCTCGGCGCGGCCGGCGTTCTCACGGAAGGCCGGGCCACCGGTGTCGCCCTTGCAGACGACGGCGTCGGCACCCTTGCCGGCGAGGCCGACCGAGGTGTCCTTGACCGCGTCGACGGTGAAGGTGTTGCTGTGCAGACGCTCGGGGATCCACTCGGTCTTCGTGCGGCCGTAGCCGGCGACCCGCACCTCGTCACCCTGCTGCGGGGCGGCGGAGGAGACGGCGACGGGGGCGATGCCGGTGACGGGCTTGGCCAGCTTGACCATGACGAGGTCGCGGTCGTCACGCGGGACGAGCTCGACGCCCTCGGTCACGACGCCGGCCGTCGAGGAGAGGTTCGTGCGGCCGACCGTCACGGTCGTCTTCAGCTTGGGCGCACCCGCGGCGATCTTGAAGCCCTGGGCGGGGCTGTCGGCGAAGCAGCTGGCCGCGGTGATGACCCAGCCCTGCTCGACGAGCGCGCCGGAGCAGCTGCGCTTGCCGCCGATGTCGAGCTTCGCGGTGAACCCGTAGGTCCCGTCGGCCGGTTTGTCACCCACGACGGCACCCGCCGGGGCGGCGGTCAGCAGGCCTGCGGCGACGGTGGTGGAGAGAAGAGCGGTGACCCACGCTGCGCGTGAACGTCTGCCGGACATGTTCGTTCCTTCTGAGGTGTGGCTAGAGGTGCGAGAGGGCCGGTGGGCCGTCGCGGCCGGGGGACGCGGAGGTGCGTCCCGGGCCTGGGGTGAGCTGACCGGGTGGGTCAGCCGGTGCCCGTCGCGCCGGGGACCCGGCCGGGCGGTGGCGTGGGTCAGCCGGTGACGCGGAGCTCGACGAGCGCGGTGGGCTCGCCGCCGGGGATGCCCTCGCCGACGCCCTTGAGGTCGTTCTTGGGCACGTCGACGACCTGCGAGGTGCCGCCGGCGGTGACGGTGGCCCGGATCGGGTGGTCCTCGGTCTGGAGGCCGAACACGCGGGGGATCTCCAGCGTGAGGTAGCCCGACTTCTTGTCGCCCGTGAGGCGGAAGCAGTACTTGTCCGCCTTGGTCTGGGGGGTGGGACGCGTCATCACGATGATGTCGCTGTCCTTGGCGCAGTCGCCCAGCAGGATACGGCCGTCGCCCTTGCGGAGGGTGATGCCGGTCTCCTTGAGAATCTTCTCCGCACCCGGGTACGCGAAGTCCTCGATCGCCGAAGGCGGAGTGGCGTCGTCCGCGGCAGGGGCGGGGGCCGCGAATGCGATGGCGGAAGCGGCGGTGACGGCGGAGACGCCACCGATAACGCCGGCAAGCAGCATTCTGCGCGCGCGAGATATCACCAGGGATTCCTTCCGGATGCGTGCAGCACGGCACATGCCGTTGCACGTAATGGTGGGATAAAGGCGGGTGGCTGGAACCTATCACCTGCTGTGACTTTGCTGGCTCTTGAAGGTTCGTCAGGTGTTATTCAGCCCCATTTCAGGGGCGTACTGCCAGTAACGGAATGGTTGTGGGCATGTCATTATCAACGGACCGTGGATGGCTGGAACTTATGCATGGGAAGCGGAATTCCAAGCTCCGAATTTGGCGTTCCGGGAGGCCGGTTCGAGGCGGCTGTGCCGACCGGGTCGATCGAGGGCAATGAGCGGTAAAGGGAAGGGCGTCAACGCGTCTTCCATCTCACTGTCAGTGACCTCTGCATTCGCTGCACGCCGGGCCGGAAGAAATCATTTCGCCTTGCCCATGGGTCTGGGGGAGGATCCACGGATGGACTGGTGCCCCCGGTGTGATCAGGGATGGGTCGTCGGACGTCGCGTGCGCGGGCAGGCCGACGTCATCAAGGTCTGTGAGGAGTGCGACACCGTATGGCTCGAAGGCCAGGCGGTGAGCACGGCCGCGTACACCGATCTCGACCCGTACCTGAGTGGCTTCGGCAAGGAGCCGCTGTGGTCGAACCTCGAACCGTCCCGACCGTGCCCCGACGACAGCTCACGTTGACAGACAGTCACCGCGGAGCGAGTCTGACTCCCGCGCGGTGATCATCGGCGGTCACCCGACACACCTTCGGAGGCAGTAGTGGCAGAGGCTTACGCACGCGGTGGGCGGTACGGGAAGGCGCTGGCGGCGCTCGGCGCGGTGGGGGCGCTGGCGGTCGGCGCGGCCGCTCCCGCGGGGGCCTCCGAGGCCGGCACGGGCGGCGGTGAGCGCTACGTCGCCCTCGGCGACTCGTACACCTCCGCGCCGGGCGTCCCCGAGCAGACGGGCGGGGACTGCGCGCGGTCCAGCGTCAACTACCCCTCGGTCACCGCGAAGTGGCTGCACACGCGGACGTTCAAGGACGTCAGCTGCAGCGGCGCGACCACCGACGACATGTGGCGGACGCAGGGCGCCAACCCGCCCCAGCTGAACGCCCTCGGCAAGGGCACCACGCTCGTCACCGTCGGCATCGGCGGCAACGACATCGGCTTCGGCGACATCATCGGCACCTGCGCGCAGCTGTCGGTGACCGACCCGGCCGGCGCGCCCTGCCGCACCAAGTACACCGAGGGCGGCAAGGACCAGCTCACCGCCAGAATCGCCGCCGCCGCGCCCAAGGTCGCCCGGGTGCTGAAGGACGTGCGCAAGCGCGCCCCGCACGCCCGCGTCGTGATCGTCGGCTACCCCACGATCATGCCGGACAACGGCGTCGGCTGCTTCCCGGCCGTACCGATCGCCGCCGGTGACGTGAGCTACCTGCGGGACACCGAGAAGCACCTCAACACGATGCTGAAGCAGCAGGCCGCCAAGGCCGGCGTCCGCTACGCCGACACCTACGGCCCGACCGTCGGCCACGACGTCTGCAAGCCCGCCGCCGACCGCTGGGTCGAGGGCGCGAACCCGGAGAACCCGGCCGCCCCCTTCCACCCCAACGCCAAGGGCGAGGAAGCCATGGCGCACGCGGTGTTCGGCGTCGCCAAGAAGCGCTGAGGAAGCGGCACCGGGCCGAAGGCACCGGTGAGGTGAGCGTGCGCGGCGCCCTGTCCTCGGGCCCGCCCTCCGAGTAGGCTCCGGGGCTCGTTCGCCCCGCTTGGAGGTAAGGATGGCCCGCGCGAGATCGACCGCCCAACGACGCCTGCCCGTACTCGCCGTGACGGCCGCGCTGGTCGCCACCACGGCCCTCGTGCCCGCCGCCTCGGCGGCGGGCACGACGGAGCGCACGGGCACCCCGCACGCCCACACACCCGCGAAGACCCCCGTCGCCGTCGGCCACGGCGGCGCGGTGGCCAGCGTCGACCCCGACGCGTCGGCCGCCGGCATCGAAGTGCTGCGCAAGGGCGGCAACGCCGTCGACGCGGCGGTGGCCACCGCCGCCGCGCTCGGCGTCACCGAGCCCTACTCGGCCGGGATCGGCGGCGGTGGCTACTTCCTCCACTACGACGCGAAGCGGCACCGGATCTCCATGATCGACGGCCGTGAGCGGGCCCCGCTCAGCGCCGGCAAGGACCTCTTCCTGGAGAACGGCAAGCCCATCCCGTTCGCGGATGCCGTCACCAGCGGCCGCAGCGTCGGCACCCCCGGCACCCCCGCCACCTGGGACACCGCCCTGCGCACCTGGGGCAGCCGGTCGCTCGCCCAGGTGCTGCGCCCCGCCCAGCGCATCGCCCGTGAGGGCTTCACCGTCGACGCCACCTTCCGCAAGCAGACCGCCGACAACCAGGCGCGTTTCAAGGACTTCCCGGCCAGCGCCGAGCTGTTCCTGCCGGGCGGGCAGCCACCCGCCGTCGGGACGACCCTGAAGAACCCCGACCTCGCGCGCACCTATGAGCTGCTGGCGACGAAGGGCACCGACGCGGTCTACCGGGGCGAGGTCGGCCGCGACATCGTCCGGACCGTACGCAAGCCCCCCGTCGATCCCGAGGCCAAGCGTGTCGTGCGCCCCGGCGACCTGACGGCAGGGGACCTGCGCGCCTACGCGGCGAAGAAGCAGGAGCCCACCCGGACGTCCTACCGGGGTCTCGACGTCTACGGCGTCGCCCCCTCGTCCTCCGGCGGCACCACCGTCGCCGAGGCGCTCAACATCCTGGAGCGCGGCGACCTCTCGAAGCTCGACAAGAAGACCTATCTGCACCGCTACATCGAGGCGAGCCGGGTCGCGTTCGCCGACCGCAACCGCTGGGTCGGCGACCCGGCGCACGAGAAGGTGCCCACCAAGGGGCTGACCTCCCAGCGCTTCGCCGACGCGCGCGCGTGCCTGATCAAGGACGACGCCGTGCTGACCAGCCCGCTCGCCCCGGGCGACCCGCGCCGGCCGGTGGCCTGCGGCACGCACGGCAAGGCCGCGCCCACCCCCTACGAGGGTGAGCACACCACGCATCTGACGACCGCCGACAAGTGGGGCAACGTCGTCGCCTACACCCTGACCATCGAGCAGACCGGCGGCAGCGGCATCACCGTGCCCGGGCGCGGCTTCCTGCTCAACAACGAACTGACCGACTTCTCCTTCGTGCCGGTCAGCCCGGGCGTCCACGACCCGAACCTGCCCGGCCCCGGCAAGCGGCCGCGCTCGTCCCTGTCGCCGACGATCGTCCTCGACGACGGGCGGCCCGCCTTCGCGCTGGGCTCGCCCGGCGGCGCCACCATCATCACCACCACCCTGCAGACGCTGCTCAACCACGTGGACCGCGGGATGCCGCTCGTCGACGCGATCGCCGCGCCGCGCGCCAGCCAGCGCAACGCGGCGGCGACCGAGCTGGAGCCGGGCCTGTGGGACAGCCGGCTCCGCGGACGGCTCGAAGCCCTCGGTCATGTGTTCAAGCAGAACCCGGAGATCGGCGCGGCCACCGGTGTCCAGCGACTGCCGGACGGCCGCTGGCTGGCGGCAGCCGAACGGGTCAGGCGCGGTGGCGGCTCCGCCATGGTCGTCCACCCGTCGGGCCGGTAACCGGGCCCGACGGACGGCAGAACGCCGCGTATACGCCGTGCTCACGGGCGGCGGGCCGCCTCGGCCCGCCGCCCGTTCGCGGCGCCGTGGGCGCGCGCCGCCGGCCCGCGCGACGCGGGTTGTCCACAGGAAGCCGGATGGTCTTGCCACGAGTCGGGGCGGGTCATACGGTCGCATCCACACGTGATCTACGTGACGGGCTGGCTGACGCCCCGGCAAAGGAGCAGCTCATGGCCAACGTTGTCCGCGCCGCACTCGTCCAGGCGACCTGGACCGGTGACACCGAGTCGATGATCGCCAAGCACGAGGAACACGCCCGTGCCGCCGCCGCGCAGGGCGCGAAGGTGATCGGCTTCCAGGAAGTCTTCAACGCCCCCTACTTCTGCCAGGTGCAGGAGAGCGAGCACTACCGCTGGGCCGAACCGGTCCCGGACGGCCCCACCGTGGCCCGGATGCGCGACCTCGCCCGCGAGACCGGCATGGTGATCGTCGTGCCCGTCTTCGAGGTCGAGCAGTCCGGCTTCTACTACAACACCGCCGCCGTCATCGACGCCGACGGCAGCTATCTGGGGAAGTACCGCAAGCACCACATCCCCCAGGTCAAGGGCTTCTGGGAAAAGTACTACTTCAAGCCCGGCAATATCGGCTGGCCCGTCTTCGACACGGCCGTCGGCAAGGTCGGCGTCTACATCTGCTACGACCGCCACTTCCCCGAGGGCTGGCGTCAGCTGGGCCTCGCCGGAGCCCAGCTCGTCTACAACCCCTCCGCCACCTCGCGCGGCCTCTCCGCCCACCTGTGGAAGCTGGAACAGCCCGCCGCGGCCGTCGCCAACGAGTACTTCGTCGCCGCGATCAACCGGGTGGGCCAGGAGGAGTACGGCGACAACGACTTCTACGGCACGTCGTACTTCGTCGACCCGCGCGGCCAGTTCGTCGGTGACGTCGCGAGCGACACCAAGGAGGAGCTGATCGTCCGCGACCTCGACTTCTCCGTGATCGACGAGGTACGTCAGCAGTGGGCGTTCTACCGGGATCGCAGGCCCGACGCGTACGACGGGCTGGTCCAGCCGTGAGCGCGGGGGCCCCCGGAGGCGCGGCCTCCGCCCCGGCTCCTTCCCCGGCCCCCTCCGGGCTGCGCGACCGGCACCGGGCCGTCATGCCCGAGTGGCTCGCCCTCTACTACCGCGACCCGCTGGAGATCACCCACGGCGAGGGCCGCCATGTGTGGGACGCCGAGGGCAGACGCTATCTCGACTTCTTCGGCGGCATCCTCACCACCATGACCGCCCACGCCCTGCCCGAGGTCACCAAGGCGGTCAGCGATCAGGCCGGGCGCATCCTGCACACCTCCACGCTCTATCTCGACCGGCACATGGTCGAGTTGGCCGAGCGGATCGCCGCCCTCTCCGGCATCCCCGACGCACGGGTCTTCTTCACCACCTCCGGCACCGAGGCCAATGACGCGGCCCTGCTGCTCGCCACCACCCATCGCCGCTCCAACCAGGTCCTGGCGATGCGCAACAGCTACCACGGCCGGTCCTTCGCCTCCATCGCCATCACCGGCAACGCCGACTGGTCGCCCACCAGCCTCTCCCCGCTGCAGACGCTCTACGTGCACGGCGGCATCCGCACCCGCGGCCCCTTCGCCCAGCTGTCCGACGCGCACTTCATCGAGGCCTGTGTCGCGGACCTGGAGGACGTGCTCGCCCAGACACACGGCAACGTCGCCGCGCTGATCGCCGAACCCGTGCAGGGCGTCGGCGGGTTCACCGCACCCCCCGACGGGCTGTACGCGGCCTTCCGCGAGGTCCTCGCCCCGCGCGGCATCCTGTGGATCACCGACGAGGTCCAGACCGGCTGGGGCCGGACCGGCGACCACTTCTGGGGCTGGCAGGCCCACGCCCGAAGCGGCCCGCCCGACGTGCTCACCTTCGCCAAGGGCATCGGCAACGGCATGTCCGTCGGCGGTGTCGTCGCCCGGGCCGAGGTCATGAACTGCCTGGGCGCCAACTCCATCTCCACCTTCGGCGGCAGCCCCGTCACCATGGCGGCCGGCCTCGCCAACCTCACCTACCTCCTGGAGCACGACCTCCAGGGCAACGCCCGCCGGGTCGGCGGCCTCCTCATCGAGCGGCTGCGGGCCGTCGCCGCCGGCCTGCCGGTCGTCCGCGAGGTACGCGGCCGCGGCCTGATGATCGGCATGGAGCTGGTCGGGGACGACGGCTCGCCCTCCCCGGAGGCCGCCGCGCTCACCCTCGAAGCCGCCCGGGAGCTCGGCCTGCTCGTCGGCAAGGGCGGCCGCGACGGCAACACCCTGCGTATCGCCCCGCCGATGACGCTCACCATCACCGAGGCCGAGGAGGGCGCCGCCCTCCTCGAAGAGGCCCTGCGCCGGGCCCAGCACGCGATCTCCGGAAAGGAACGGCCATGACCAGGACCGTCATCCGCGGGGGGCTCGTCATCACCGCGGCGGAGGAGGGCCGCATCGACGTCCTCGTCGAGGACGGCAAGGTCGCGGCCCTCGCCACACCCGACAGCGCCTTCGCCGAGGGCTGGACCGCCGACCGGACGATCGACGCCACGGGCAAGTACGTCATCCCGGGCGGCGTCGACGCCCACACCCACTTCGACCTGCCCTTCGGCGGCACCGCCTCCAGTGACACCTTCGAGACGGGGACCCGCGCCGCGGCGTGGGGCGGCACCACGACCGTCGTCGACTTCGCGGTCCAGTCCCGCGGCCGGTCGCTGCGCGAGGGCCTCGACACCTGGCACGCCAAGTCCCAGGGCACCTGCGCGATCGACTACGGCTTCCACATGATCGTGTCGGACGTCAACGAGCACACGCTCAAGGAAATGGACGGGCTCGTCGAAGAAGGCATCAGCTCGTTCAAACTGTTCATGGCGTATCCGGGGGTCTTCTACTCGGACGACGGCCAGATCCTGCGCGCCATGCAGCGGGCCGCCGGCAACGGCGGTCTGATCATGATGCACGCGGAGAACGGCATCGCGATCGACGTGCTCATCGAGCAGGCGCTCGCCCGCGGGGAGTCCGACCCCCGCTACCACGGCGAGGTCCGCAAGGCGCTGCTGGAGGCCGAGGCCACGCACCGCGCCATCCAGCTCGCCCGCGTCGCCGGCAGCCCCCTGTACGTGGTGCACGTCTCGGCCGAGGAAGCCGTCACCGAGCTGACCCGGGCCCGGGCCATGGACCTGCCCGTCTTCGGCGAGACCTGCCCGCAGTACCTCTTCCTGTCCACCGACAACCTCGCCGAGCCGGGCTTCGAGGGCGCCAAGTACGTCTGCTCGACCCCACTGCGGCCCCGCGAGCACCAGGCCGCGCTCTGGCGCGGACTGCGCACCGACGACCTCCAGGTCGTCTCCACCGACCACTGCCCCTTCTGCTTCTCCGGCCAGAAGGAGCTGGGCCGCGGCGACTTCTCCAAGATCCCCAACGGGCTGCCCGGCGTGGAGAACCGCATGGACCTCCTCCACCAGGCCGTCGTCGACGGGCATCTCTCCCGCCGCCGTTGGATCGAGATCGCCTGCGCCGCCCCCGCCCGGATGTTCGGCCTCTACCCGCAGAAGGGCACGATCGCCCCGGGCGCCGACGCCGACATCGTCCTCTACGACCCGAACGCACGGCAGACGCTCTCCGCCGAGACCCACCACATGAACGTCGACTACTCGGCGTACGAGGGGAAGACCGTCACCGGCCAGGTCGAGACGGTCCTCTCCCGCGGTGAACTCGTCATCGACCGGCGCGAGTTCGTCGGACGCGCCGGCCACGGCCGCTTCACCCCCCGTTCCACCTGCCAGTACCTGAACTAGGAGACACCGCGTGGACTTCGGACTCGTCCTGCAGACCGACCCGCCCGCCGGCGCCGTGGTGGACCTCATGCGCCGCGCCGAGAGCGCCGGTTTCCGCTACGGCTGGACCTTCGACTCCGCCGTGCTGTGGCAGGAGCCCTTCGTCATCTACAGCCGCATCCTGGACCACACCGAGCGGCTGATCGTCGGTCCGATGGTCACCAACCCCACCACCCGCGCCCCGGAGGTCACGGCCTCCACCTTCGCCACGCTCAACGACATGTACGGCAACCGCACCGTGTGCGGCATCGGCCGCGGCGACTCGGCCATGCGGGTCGCCGGCCGCAAGCCCAACACCCTGGCCACCCTGCGCGAGGCGATGAGCATCATCCGCGACCTCGCGGAGGGGCGCGAGGCCGACGTCGGCGGCACGACGCTGCGCCTGCCCTGGGTACGGGACGGCAAGCTGCCCGTCTGGATGGCCGCGTACGGGCCGAAGGCGCTCGCCCTCGCCGGGCAGCAGGCCGACGGCTTCATCCTCCAGCTCGCCGACCCGACGCTGACCGCGTGGATGGTCCAGGCCGTCCGCACCGCCGCCGCCGACGCCGGCCGCGACCCGGCGTCCGTCACCATCTGCGTGGCCGCGCCCGCGTACGTCGGGGACGACCTGGCGCACGCGCGGGAGCAGTGCCGCTGGTTCGGCGGCATGGTCGGCAATCACGTCGCCGACCTGGTCGCCCGCTACGGCGAGGGCTCCAACATGGTGCCGGAGGCCCTCACCGCGTACATCAAGCAGCGCGAGGGCTACGACTACAGCCACCACGGCCGGGCCGGGAACCCCTCCACCGACTTCGTGCCCGACGAGATCGTGGACCGCTTCTGCCTGCTCGGCCCGGTCGCGTCCCACCGAGAGCGGCTGGAGGAGCTACGCGCCCTGGGCGTCGACCAGTTCGCGGTCTACGCCATGCACGACGCGAAGGAGGCCACGATCGACGCGTACGGGGAGCACCTCATCCCGGCACTGAGCTGAACGTCTTGGCGTTACGGCACGCGCGCGGTCCACTCGGCCGAGGAGAACTTCGTCGCCGCCAGCTCCTCGGCCCGCGCCATCTCCTCGGGGGTGACCGTGCCCTTGGCCAGCCCGTACCGGCCGCGGAAGGAACCGATCATGCGGTCAATGACCTCTGCGCGAGGGAGACCCGTCTGGCGGCGCAGCGGGTCGACGCGCTTCTTGGCGCTCTTGGTGCCCTTGTCGGACAGCTTCTCCTTGCCGATGCGCAGCACGTCGAGCATCTTGTCGGCGTCGATGTCGTAGGCCATGGTCACGTGGTGCAACACGGCGCCGTTCCCGCCGACCATGCGCTTCTGCGCCGCGCCGGCGATCTTGCCGGCGTCGGTGGCGATGTCGTTGAGCGGCTGGTACCAGGCTTTGATGCCCATGTCGCCGAGAGCACCCAGCACCCAGTCGTCGAGGTAGGCGTAGCTGTCGGCGAAGGACAGGCCCTGCACCAGGGAATCCGGAACGTAGAGCGAGTAGGTGATGGTGCTCCGAGGTTCCACGAACATGGCTCCACCACCGCTGATGCGCCGCACCACGGTCATTCCGTGGCGTTCGGCCGACTCCATGTCCACCTCGTTCCGAAGTGACTGGAAGCTGCCAATGATCACCGCGGGGGACTTCCATTCCCATACCCGCAGTGTCGGCGGGCGCCGGCCGCCGGCGACCTCGGCGGTCAGCACCTCGTCCAGCGCCATGTGCAGCTCGGGCGCCTGGGGGCCGTCATGGATGAGCTGCCAGTCGTAGTGGTGCCAGTCGGTGGCGTTCGCCAGGGCTCGACGGACGGCGATCCCTACCGCCTCCGAGCTGAAGCCGAACATGACGGTGCCCTCGGGCAAGGCGGCGTCGATCCGAGCGGCGAGCTCGGGGGCCGGCAGGTCGGCGTTGGCACCCTCGAGGGCCTGGTTGATGTCGAGAAGCGCCTCGTCCGGCTCCAGGAAGAAGTCCCCGGCCACCCGTACCTCACGAAGCGCCCCGTCCTGGACCTCCAGGTCGACGACGACGAGCTTGCCGCCCGGCACCTTGTACTCCCCGTGCACTGTGCACCCTCCCGAGACGTGCCCCTGAGCCGGTCTCAGTGGCGGATACAGCTACCGTACGTGGCGGGGTTACCTCGTGATTGCCTGCGAGGGTCGGCAGCCGGACCTCGCTCGGCATGCGGGCGGCATTTTGGTGATCTAGCATGAAAAGTAGCGCTTGGCCAGTCGATTACTGCTCGAAGCAGGAAAGCAGAGTCAGATCATGTACATGATGCGCGAGGTCTACCAAGCTGAACGCGGGAAGGCGCCGGAGATCGTGGCGGCGTTCGAAACCCTCACCAAGGTGTTTGAGGAGGCCGGGTACACGAACCGGCGAATCTACGTCGATTACGCCGGTCCCATGGATACGGTCGTCTGTCAATGGGAATTCGACAGCCTCGACCAGTACTTCACCATGGAGCGAGCGTTCTTCGTGAATCCAGATGAGAACGCTCAGTCGTTGATCGATACGATGAACAGCAACGCGGCATCCGGCTACAAGGAGATCTACGAGGTCATTCAGTAGCGGATCGCCTGGACGGCAGAGGCCACCGTCACCCCCGCTTCCCGGGCGGCGATATGGGAGCCGGAACAGCTCCTCGGCGCTGTCGCCGAGGCCCCAGCGGGGTTCGGCGCCGGCGGCTCCGGCGCCCATCCGGGAAGTAAACTTCTTCCGCGCCCTCCTCTGGGCCTACATATGTTCCTAGAACCCGAGGGGGCATACGTCGAGCCCGAGAGCGCGAGCTTTTCGCACGGCCTCGCCTTTCCCTCTGTTGTATTCTTTCAGAGACTCATTAGCCTCTTCGGTTTTTCCCGCGCCTGCCAGCTCGACTGCCAGTCGTAAATGCTGCCCCGCCGCGTGAGCGGTGTGGTAAGTCTCCCTGATTTCGCCATCAACAAACGCGGGGACGTCCACCTGCCGCCACGCCTCCAGAGCATTGAGAACGACGATGCTATATCTCTTCATCCATTCTTGATGAACGGCGGGGTGCCCCGACCAAGGTTCCGGGCCCAGAGCTTGGAGGTGTGGGGAGAATTGGCTGCAAACTGAGTCCGCCTCCTTTGTGTAGTCGCTCTTAAGCCACTCAGGCACTGCATAACCCACGATGGGGGCCACGATTGCAAGCGCCCCCAGGGCGATCGGCCACATGATCGCCGGTTTGCGGTACCACGGCGGATCGGGTGCCGGTGTCGGTCCTGGTGTCGGTGTGGGATCAGAATCCGGACTGCCTGAATTCCCAGGTGTTCCACCGCTCATTGCAGCCCTTCTATGGTTCCTGCCCTGCGCTCAACGGTAGGTGATGCTCGGCCACGTCCGCCATACCTAATGCTCAAAGTTGGAAAGCGTCACTGTCGCCTGCAAGTGGAATTTTGTCGAATTGCGTCGTTCTGGTTCTAGGCTATTTCCTCAGTAGGCTCAGTGAGCTATCTATTACCGGCAGTCTCAGTTGTCACAGGGGGAAGATTCGCCACAGGGTGACCTTATGTATCTTTGGCTGAAACCTGTCGGCAGGTCAGCAGGGGTGGGTGGATCTTAATCCTGCGCGAAGTGAGTTGGACTGAATCGCCCGGAAGCAAAGTGGTGCGGCCCGCATGAATCATGCGGGCCGCACCACTTTGCTTGCGACCGGTGGAGTGATGGAGATGAAAGGCCCCGGAGATCGAACCCTTACTTGTCCGGGCTCGTGACACCGGCCGACCCGGCCGGTACCGCGGGAACCAACGGCAGCTCCGGCACCGGAAACCACAGCGGGCGCAGCCCTCCGCAGCGTTCACCCCCGCGACACCGTCACGTCGCCGGACCACCACCGATTGTCGGTGCGGCGTGGTTCGATGGACGTATGATCGATGAATTTCTCGCAGGTGACCTGACCGATGTCGAGGAGGCCGTCCGCAAGGCGGCCGCCGTTGAGATCATGCCCCGCTTCCGGCAGCTCGCCGCGGACGAGATCGTCGAGAAGAACGGCCCGCACGACCTGGTGACCGTCGCGGACCGGCTCGCCGAGCGGCATCTGACGGCCTCTCTCACCGCGCTGCTGCCCGGTTCCGTCGTGGTCGGCGAGGAAGCCGTGCACGCCGATCTGACGCTGCTCGAAGCGCTCCGCGGCGAGGACCCCGTCTGGATCGTCGACCCCGTCGACGGCACCCGGCAGTTCGTGCACGGCGACCCCGCCTTCGCCACGCTGGTCTGCCTCGCACACCAGGGGGAGCTGCTCGCCTCGTGGACGTACGCCCCGGCGCTGGACCGGATGGCCGTCGCGCGGCGTGGTGGGGGAGCGCTGCTCAACGGCTCGCCGCTGCGTTCGGGTTCGCCCGGGCCCGGCCAGGATCTCCAGGTGGCCGTCTCGCACTACGACTTCACCACCGACGAGGAGAAGCACATCCTCGGGAAGCTGCTCACGGACGGCGTCGTGCCGCGCCCCTGCGGCTCGGCCGGTCTCGAGTATCTGCGGGTGGCGGAGGGTTCCCTCGACGCGGTGGCCTTCTCCTGGGAGAACGCCTGGGACCACGCGGCCGGGCTGCTGCTGGTCGCCGAGGCGGGCGGCGCGAGCGCGACCCTCGCCGGGGAGCCCTTCCGGATAGCGGGCGGCAACACCCTTCCCTTCACCGCGGCGAGGGACGCCGCGACGGCTCGGCATATCCTTGATCTGCTGGCGTCCGCCGGTTGATCTGCAGGGGACGAGGGGAGTCCGTGCGGTGCCCACGATGCTCGACGCGGTCGTCGTAGGGGCCGGGCCCAATGGGCTGACGGCCGCGGTCGAACTGGCCCGGCGGGGCCTGAGGGTCGAGGTGTTCGAAGCCGCCGACGCGATCGGCGGCGGGGCCCGCACCCAGGAGCTGACCCTCCCCGGCTTCCGCCACGACCCGTGCTCCGCCGTGCACCCGCTCGGCGCGGGCTCGCCCGCCTTCAACGCCATGCCGCTGGCCCGGCACGGACTGGAGTGGCTGCACCACGAGCTGCCCCTGGCGCACCCCTTCCCCGACGGCACGGCCGCGATCCTCTCCCGCAGCATCGGCGAGAGCGCCCACTCCTTCGGCCCGCGCGACGCCGGCGCGTACCGCAGGCTCGTCGCGCCGTTCCACGGCAAGTGGGACACGGTGGCGGCGGACTTCCTGCGCACCCAGTGGGACGGGCTGCCGCGCGACCCGGTCGGTTACGCCCGGTTCGGCCTGGTCGCCGCCCAGCCCGCCGCGCTGCTCACCCGCCGCTTCCGCGACGAGAAGGCGCGCGGCCTCTTCGCCGGGCTCGCCGCGCACGGCATCGCGCCGCTCACCGGCCTCGGGACGGGCGGCATGGCGCTGATGTTCGCGCTCGCCGCCCACGCGGGCGGCTGGCCGGTGCCGCGCGGCGGCTCCCAGTCGATCGCCGACGCGCTCGCCTCGTACCTCCGGGCGCTGGGCGGTGTCATCCACACCGACTTCGAGGTCAAGCGGCTCGACGACCTGCCGCCCGCCCGCGCGTACGTCTTCGACACCTCCCCGACCGCCGTGGCCCGGATCGCCGGCCTGGGCGACGCCTACCGCCGCTTCCGCTACGGACCGAGTGTCTTCAAGATCGACTACGCCCTGGACGGGCCGGTGCCGTGGACGGCCGAGGAGGCCCGGCGGGCCGGTACGGTCCACGTCGGCCCGACGTACGGCGAGATCTCCGCCGCCGTGCACGCCGCCTTCGACGGCCACGACCCCGCCGTCCCCTTCCTGATCACCGCCCAGCCCAGCCTCGTCGACCCGTCCCGCGCCCCCGAGGGCAAGCACACCTTCTGGGTGTACGGGCACGTACCGAGCGGCTGGGAGGGCGACGCCACCGAGGTGATCGAGCGTCAGATCGAGCGGTTCGCCCCCGGCTTCCGGGATCTGGTCCTCGCCCGCGCCACCGCCGGGCCGCCGCAGCTCGCCGCCCGCAACGCCAATTACATCGGCGGCGACATCGCGACCGGTTCCGTCGCGGGCCTGCGCCTGCTGATCCGCCCGAAGCTCGCCCGCGTCCCCTACGCCACGGCCCACCCGGCGGTCTTCCTCTGCTCCTCCGCGACCCCGCCGGGCCCGGGTGTGCACGGGATGTCGGGGCACCACGCGGCGAAGGCCGTATGGCGGCGGCTCACGGGCGGCTCCGCGGGCTAGGGGCCGGCTGGGCACCCGCCGTCCGTACGGCGGGCGCACCCGCGCACCGAACGCGTCGCCCGCGCATCTGCGGCCTACGCCGCCCGGTCCAGATCGGCCACGAGCCCGGCGCGTACGGTCGCCGAATCGGTGCCGAGCCTGCGCAGGACCCCGGCTGTCACGGCGTCCTCCGGGTGGAGGACGCCCAGCAGCACATGTTCGAGACCGATGCGGTGGTCCTTGCGGGCCAGCGCCTCGCGCAGGGAACGCTCAAGCGCCTTCTTGGCCCGGGGGGTGAACGGGATATGGCTCCTGGATCCCTTCGCGCCGCCCCGGTTGCGGCCGAACGGCAATCCCCTCCGCCGGGTCCGTGCGGGCTCCTCCTCCTGGGGGCCGAGCGCGCCGGGCCCGAACCGCTCCTCGGCACGGGCCCGCACCGCGTCGAGGTCGATCCCCAGCGCGCGCAGTGCCTCCGCGTCACCGTCGCCGAGCGGTCCCGCCGGGGTGAGGGCCGCACGGCAAGCGGCGGGCGTGATGCCGAGCCGCGCCAGCGTGGCAGCCCCCGGCGCCCCCTCCTGGGCGGCCACGGCGACCAGCAGGTGCTCGCTGCCGATCCACGTGTGGGCCAGGTCGCGCGCCTCCTCCTGCGCCTGGATCACCGCGAACCGGGCCTCTTTGGTGAACTGTTCGAACATGGCTACCTCCTGGCGTGTTTCTTGTGCACTGCCTGCCTGCTCACACCCAGCGCGGCCCCGATCTCCTCCCAGGACCAGCCCTGCCGCCGCGCGCTGTCGACCTGGAGCGCCTCCAGGCGCTCGACCAGCCGCCGCAGCGCGGCGACGGCGCGCAACCCCACGTGGGGATCACCGTTCATGGCGGCCTCGGTGGTGCCGACCGCGTCCTTCGCATCCGTTCCGGCCATGCTGTCAACCTAGGATGACAAGCGCGAGGCGTCAACCACTGTTGACACCAGGAGGGGCGGGTGAATGACGGTCCCCGAGGTCGGCCTGGCGTCCATGTCGGATTTCCGCGAGCCAGGACGCCCCCGGACCGGCGATCCTTGACGCATGCACACCGACTTCGACCGTTGCGTACGGGCCGTGCGGTCCAAGGACGCCCGTTTCGACGGATGGTTCTACACCGCCGTTCTCACCACCCGGATCTACTGCCGGCCGAGCTGCCCCGCCGTACCGCCGAAGGACCGGAACATGTCCTTCTACCCGAGTGCGGCCGCCGCCCAGCAGGCCGGCTTCCGGGCCTGCAAGCGCTGCGCGCCCGACGCCAGCCCCGGCTCACCGCGCTGGAACGAACGCGCCGACGTCGTCGCCCGCGCCATGCGGCTCATCGGCGACGGCACGGTCGACCGCGAGGGCGTCCCCGGGCTCGCCGCGCGCCTGGGCTACAGCACCCGCCAGATCGAGCGGCAGCTCCTCGCCGAGCTGGGCGCGGGCCCCCTCGCCCTCGCCCGTGCCCAGCGCGCCCAGACGGCGCGGATCCTCATCGAGACCAGCGAACTGCCCATGGCGGACGTCGCCTTCGCCGCCGGGTTCGCCTCCATCAGGGCCTTCAACGAGACCGTCCGGGAGGTCTTCGCGCTCGCTCCGACCGAGCTGCGCGCCCGTGCCGCCCGGGGAACCCGCCCCGCCACCCCCGGCGTCCTGACGCTCCGGCTGCCCTTCCGCGCGCCCCTGAACCCCGACAACCTCTTCGGCCACCTCGCCGCCACGGCCGTACCCGGCGTCGAGGAGTGGCGCGACGGCGCCTACCACCGCACCCTGCGGCTGCCCTACGGGCACGGCACCGTCGCCCTGCGCCCGCGCCCCGACCACATCGAGTGCCGGCTCGCCCTCTCCGACCAGCGCGACCTGGCGGGCGCCATCAGCCGCTGCCGCCGGCTCCTCGACCTCGACGCCGACCCGGAGGCCGTCGACTCGCTGCTGCGCACCGATCCGCTGCTCGGCCCCCTGGTCGACAAGGCGCCGGGGCGGCGGGTGCCCCGCACGGTGGACGCCGAGGAGTTCGCCGTACGGGCCGTGCTCGGCCAGCAGGTGTCGACCGCCGCCGCCCGCACCCTCGCCGCCCGGCTCGTCCTCGCGCACGGCGAACCGCTGGCCACCCCGCACGGCGGCCTCACCCACCTGTTCCCCACCGCCGAGGCACTGGCCGGCCTGGACCCGGCCGCCCTCGCCATGCCCACCGGGCGGCGCGCCACGGTCGTCCGCGTCGCCAGTGCCCTCGCGGGTGGTGAGCTCGCCCTCGGCGTCGGCAGCGACTGGGAACGGGCCCGCGCCCAGCTCACCGCGCTCCCCGGCATCGGCCCCTGGACGGCGGAGATCATCGCGATGCGGGCCCTCGGCGACCCCGACGCCTTCATCCCCACGGACCTCGGCGTACGGCGCGCCGCGGCCACCGCGGGCCTGCCCGCCACGCCCGGGGCGCTCACCCGGCACGCCGCCGCATGGCGGCCCTGGCGCGCGTACGCCGTCCAGTACCTGTGGTCGGCCGACGACCACGCGGCGGCCCGCATGCCCGCGGCCTGACCGGCCTAGGCCGTCCCCTGCCCACCCGCCCCCTGAACGGAATCGCTCCCCATGACCCGCGTCCACACCCTCATCGACAGCCCCTACGGCCCGCTCACCCTCGTCGCGACCGATGGCCTCCTGTCGGGTGTCTATATGACCGACCACCGGCACCAGCCGCCCGTGGAGACCTTCGGCGAGCGGGACGGCACGCCCTTCCCCGAGGTGGTGCGCCAACTGGAGGCCTACTTCACCGGTGCGTCCACCACCTTCGACCTCCCGCTGCACCAGGACGGCACGCCCTTCCAGCGCCGCGTCTGGGACGGTCTCCAGCAGATCGCCTTCGGTGAGACGCTCTCCTACGGTGAACTCGCGGAGCGCATCGGGGCACCGGGCGCGTCCCGCGCGGTCGGGCTCGCGAACGGCAAGAACCCCATCAGCATCATCGTCCCCTGCCACCGCGTCATCGGTGCGAACGGCAGCCTCACCGGCTACGGCGGCGGCCTGGACCGCAAGCGCCGCCTGCTGGACTTCGAGCGCGGCACGGCCGAACCGTCCGTGCAGGACGAGCTGTTCTGAGCCCGGCAAGATCCACCAGGCCCGCCCCTAGGCCCGGGGGCCGCCCTCGGTGTCGTCGCGGCCGCGGACGCTCTCCGCGACCCGGCGCAGCCGGGGGTGCCGGGTCGGGCCCTGCTCGGTGATCGCCTCGCCGATCATCGTGCGCATCGCGTCCCGCAGCCCGTGCGCCGCGTGATGACGGGCGGGACCCGCGCCCGGGTCCGCGCGCAGCTCCGTCAGCAGCGACCAGCACAGCGCCAGCATCACCAGCACGAACGGCAGCGCGACCAGGATCGTCGCCGACTGCAGGGAGCCGAGCCCGCCGGCCACCAGCAGCACGGCGGCGACCGCCGCCATGAGCACCCCCCAGGTCACCACGAGCCAGGTGCGCGGGTGCAGCGCGCCCCGGCTGGAGAGCGAGCCCATCACCAGCGACGCGGAGTCCGCGCTGGTGATGAAGTACGTCATCACCAGCAGCATCGCCACCCACGACACGAGCGTGGCCAGCGGCAGGGTGTCCAGCAGCGCGAACATCGACGCCTCCGCGCCGTCCGCGACCGTCCCCGCCATGTCCGCCGCGCCGGTCATGTCCAGGCGCAGCGCGCTGCCGCCCATGACGCAGAACCACACCACCGTCGCGCCGCTGGGCACCAGCAGGACGCCGACGAGGAACTCGCGGATCGTGCGGCCGCGCGAGATGCGGGCGATGAACGTGCCCACGAACGGGGCCCACGACAGCCACCACGCCCAGTAGAAGATCGTCCACGCGCCGAGCCACTTCGAGTCCGTGAACGCCCCGGTGCGCGTCGCCAGTACGAGCAGGTCGTGCAGATAGCCGCCGGCGGCCGCGGGGATGGTGTTGAGGATGTTGACCGTCGGCCCGAGGAGGAAGACGAAGAGCATCAGACACGCGGCGAGCAGGATATTGATCGTGCTCAGCCACTTCACGCCCTTGTGCAGCCCGGAGAAGGCGGACAGGACGAAGGCGCCCGACAGCCCCGCGATGATGATCAGCTCCAGGGCGGTGGAGTCCTCGACGCCGGTCGTGATGTTCAGGCCCTTCGACACCTGGAGCGCGCCCAGGCCGAGGCTGGTCGCCGTCCCGAACACCGTCGCGAAGACGGCCAGCAGATCGATGGCCCGGCCCGGCCAGCCGTCCGCCCGCCGCTGCCCGAGCAGCGGTACGAACGCCGAGCTGAGCCGGTTGCCGCGGCCCTTGCGGAAGCCGGCGTAGGCGAGCGCGAGGCCGGCCATCCCGTAGATGGCCCACGGGTGCAGGGTCCAGTGGAAGAACGAGTACTCCAGCGCCGTCCGGGCCGCGGCGGGGGTCCCGGCGGGGACACCGCTGCCGGGCGGCGGCGAGACGAAGTGCTGGAGCGGCTCGCCGACCCCGTAGAACATCAGGCCGATGCCCATGCCGGCGCTGAACATCATCGCGATCCACGCGAGGCTGCCGAATTCCGGCCGGTCGTCGTCCTTGCCCAGCCGGATCCGGCCGAACCGGCTCGCGGCGATGACCACGCACAGCACGAGGAAGACATCGGCCGCGATCACGAACAGCCAGGCGAAGTTCGACAGCACCCAGCTCAGGGCGGACGACGACACACTGTCGAACGAGTGCTTGCCGAGCGCGGCCCAGCCCACCACCGCCAGGACCGCGGCGCCCCCGATGGCGACGACGGCGAGATCGGGGGGCCCGTCCTGCGGTGGGCCGTCCCGCGGGGGCTCGGACGGGCCGGACGGCGGGGTCGAGCCGGGCGACTCGGATGCGTCGGTGCTCATGACGCCCCACTATGGCCGGGACAGTCCCAATTGGGCGGCCTGGCACGCCGCCCGAGGGCATGGGCAACGCCATATGCCGCCGGGTAGGGTCGCTGCGGCGCGACTGCCTGTGCGCGAGCAGGCCCGGAGAACAGGGGATGCAAGGTGGCAGACGCTGCGAGGACGACCGGAACGGACGCCGGCGACCGGCCCGGACCGACGATGACCGCCTCGGTGGGACGGCCGGCGGACACGGACGCCGCAACGGCGCCGGACCCCGTGCCCGCCGGTGCGAGGGCCGCGAGCGGCGCCGAGGGGGCGCTTCCGCGGGTGCTGATCGCCCCGGACAAGTTCAAGGGCTCGCTCACGGCCGTACAGGTCGCCGAGCACATCACGGCCGGACTACGGCGCGCGGTGCCCGGACTGACCGTCGAGTCGCTCCCGGTCGCCGACGGCGGGGACGGCACGGTCGAGGCGGCCCTCGCGGCGGGCTTCGAGCGCCGTCAGAAGCACGTCAGCGGGCCGCTGGGGGCCCCGGTCGACGCGGCGTACGCGCTGCGCGGCGAGACGGCCGTGGTGGAGATGGCGGAGGCCTCGGGCCTGCGGCACCTCCCGGAGGGCGTCTGGGCCCCGCTCACGGCCACCACGTACGGCACCGGCGAGCTGCTGCGGGCGGCGCTGGACGCGGGCGCCCGCCGTATCGTCCTCGGCGTCGGCGGCAGCGCCACCACGGATGGCGGAGCCGGCATGCTCTCGGCGCTCGGCGCCCGCTTCCTCGCCGCGGACGGGCAGCCGCTCACCCCGGGCGGCGGACCGCTGGCCGGACTGGTGACCGCGGACTTCTCCGGGCTGGACCCGCGCCTGGCGGAGACCGTCGTCACCCTCGCGAGTGACGTCGACAACCCGCTGACGGGGCCGACGGGCGCCGCGGCGGTGTACGCGCCGCAGAAGGGCGCCGACGAGGGTGACGTCGCGGAGCTGGAGACGGCCCTCGCCCACTACGCGTGGATCCTGGAACAGGCCCTCGGCCCCCAGGCGGCCGAGTACGCGCGCGCCCCGGGCGCGGGGGCCGCGGGCGGCCTCGGGTACGGGGCGCTCGTGGGACTCGGCGCGCGCTTCCGGCCGGGCATCGAGGTGATGCTGGAGGTCCTGGGCTTCGCGGCGGCGCTGGACCGGGCGGACCTGGTGATCACGGGGGAGGGCTCGCTGGACGAGCAGACCCTGCACGGCAAGGCCCCGGCGGGCGTGGCGACGGCGGCCCGCGCCCGCGGCCTGGAGGTCATCGCGGTCTGCGGCCGCCTGGCCCTTCCCCCGGAGTCCCTCGGCCGCGCGGGCATCCGCCGCGCCTACGCCCTGACCGACCTGGACCCCGACCCCACCCGCTGCATGACCGAGGCGGCCCCCCTCCTGGAACGCACGGCGGAGCGCATCGCTCGCGACTTCCTGTCGTAACGGGTTCCGCCGCCGCGGTGGGGCACCGCCGGGCACGCTGGGTGTGGCCGTTCGCCGTCGCGGCGGGAAGGGGTTGCCCGGCCAGGCGATGCCGCCGGAGGCCGGCGCCGCTGTCTTGCGTGGTTACGGTCCCGGTACCGCGGTGGTCCGCGGCCGCGGTGGGGTACCGCCGGGGGCGTGGCAGGTTCGGCACCGCCGACCACGCTGGGTGTGGCCGTTCGCCGTCGCGGCGGGAATACGACGAACGGCGTGGGCCCGGGCGATCACATCGCCCGGGCCCACGCCGTTGTTCGGTTACCGCAAGCGCTACCGCGCAGCCGCTCGCGCCTCGCGGCGGTTGTCGCGGAAGGTGTTCACCCGGCGGGCCGTCGCGAAGAGCGGGATGACCGCGCCGAGGACGACCTGGAGGGCGCAGCCGGTCTGCAGGAGCAGCTCGCCGCCGGGGGCGTCGAAGGCCCACGCGGCCAGCAGGCCCATGCTGAGCATGATCCAGCTGAGCATCGCCACCGCCAGACGGCCCCGCGGCTTGGGGTACTCGACCCGGCTCACCATCAGCCACGCCACACCCACGATCGCGAGCAGCGTCGGGATGAAGGGCAGCTCCAGGAGCACGATCGAGACCACCGTCAGCGCCCCGAAGGGACTCGGCATCCCCTGGAAGATCCCGTCCCGCAGCTGGACGCACGAGAAGCGCGCCAGTCGCAGGACGACCGCGAGCAGCACCACGATCGCCGCCACCGCCGAGACCCGCTGGTGCGCGTCGTCGGCGACCATGCCCCACACGACCACGAAGTACGCGGGCGCCAGCCCGAAGCTGATCAGGTCGGAGAGGTTGTCCAGCTCCGCGCCCATCGCCGAGCTGCGGAGCTTGCGCGCCACGAGCCCGTCGAACAGGTCGAAGACCGATGCGAGGAGCATCAGTATCACCGCGGTGGCCGCGCTGTGGCGGGCCATGCCGCCGTCCTCGTTGCCCGTCAGATGCGGGATGAGGACGCCGGTGGTGGTGAAGTACACCGCCATGAAGCCACAGATCGCGTTACCCAGCGTGAGGGTGTCCGCTATTGACAGCCGGGTCGACAGCGGCATGTCGTCCGTGTCGTCGGCCTCCACCTCGGGCACCCAGGAGGTCTGTGTCTCCGGATCAATCACGGTCAAGGCGTGTCACCCCTGCCGTGGTGGCCTGGCCGACCTCGACCGCGACCTCGACACCCTCCGGGAGGTAGATGTCGACGCGCGAGCCGAACCGGATCAGGCCGATCCGTTCGCCCTGCTCCACCTTCGTGTCCTGGGGCACGTAGGGAACGATGCGACGGGCGACGGCGCCGGCGATCTGCACCATCTCGATGTCACCGAGCTCGGTGTCGAAGTGCCAGACGACGCGCTCGTTGTTCTCGCTCTCCTTGTTGAACGCCGGGATGAACCCGCCGGGGATGTGCTCCACGGACGTCACCGTGCCGGCCAGCGGCGCACGGTTGACGTGGACGTTCAGCGGGCTCATGAAGATCGCGACGCGGGTGCGCCCGTCCTTCCACGGCATGATGCTCTGCACCACGCCGTCGGCAGGGGAGATGACTCGCCCGCGCGTGATCTCGCGCTCGGGGTCGCGGAAGAACCACAGCATGCCCGCCGCGAGCGCGGTGGTGGGCACGGCCAGCGCCGCCCAGCGACCGGAGCGCCGGGCGCGGGTGAGGCTGACCGCCGCGGTGGCGACGGTCGGGAGGAGCCACGGCGATGCTCCGCGCGCAAGGCGGACGCGGCCGCGTGGTGCAGAGGAAGAGCTGTGGGGCATGGATGACCTTCGTGGCGGAGGGTGCCGCGTAACGATTGGGGGACGGCGGCTTTCCGGGGATGGTATCGGTTGCGGGCGGCAACTGGGCAAGCGCCAGGGCCAGTCCGTGGCCGAACGCCGATGACAGGGTGTGATCTTCTTCTCTAACAAAACACCCCTAACCGGACATTTATCCCTGGATTCGGTACTCCTCGAGTAGCCGGCGGCCGATGATCATTTTCTGGATCTCGGCGGTACCTTCACCGATCAGCAGCATCGGCGCCTCACGGTAGAGGCGCTCGATCTCGTACTCCTTGGAGAAGCCGTAGCCGCCGTGGATACGGAAGGCGTCTTCGACTACCTCCTTGCAGTACTCGGAGGCCAGGTACTTGGCCATTCCTGCTTCGAGGTCGTTGCGCTGACCCGAGTCCTTCTTCCGGGCCGCATTCACCATCATCGCATGCGCCGCTTCGACCTTTGTCCCCATTTCGGCCAGTTTGAATTGAATGGCCTGATGTTGGGCGATCGGTTTTCCGAAAGTGTGACGTTGCTGCGCGTACGAGACGCCCAGCTCGAAAGCGCGCTGAGCGACGCCGCAACCACGCGCCGCGACGTTCACCCGCCCCACCTCGACGCCGTCCATCATCTGGTAGAAGCCCCGGCCGGTGGCCCCGCCGAGCACCCGATCGGCCGGAATGCGCAGTCCGTCCATGATCAGCTCGGTGGTGTCGACGCCCTTGTAGCCCATCTTGTCGATCTTGCCGGGAATGGTCAGCCCCGGCTTGACCTGGCCGAATCCCGGCTCCTTCTCGATCAGGAAGGTGGTCATCGACTTGTGCGGGGCGGTGCCCTCGGGGTGGCCCTCGTCCGTCCGGCACAGCACCGCGACCAGGGTCGAGGAGCCGCCGTTGGTGAGCCACATCTTCTGGCCGTTCAGGACGTAGTCGTCCCCGTCGCGCACGCCCTTGGATGTGATTGCCGACACATCCGAGCCGAGACCCGGTTCCGACATCGAGAAGGCGCCCCGGACATCGCCGGTGGCCATCCGCGGCAGGAAGTACTCCCGCTGCTCCTGGGTGCCGTGCTGCTTGAGCATGTACGCGACGATGAAGTGGGTGTTGATGATCCCGGACACACTCATCCAGCCGCGGGCGATCTCCTCCACGCACAACGCGTATGTGAGAAGGGACTCACCGAGGCCGCCGTACTCCTCCGGGATCATCAGGCCGAACAGCCCGAGTTCCTTGAGGCCCTCGACTATGCGCGTCGGGTATTCGTCACGGTGCTCCAGCTCGGTCGCGACCGGGATGATCTCTTTGTCGACGAATTCACGGACGGTGGCGAGGATTTCCCGCTGGATGTCCGTCAGTCCGTCGGTCTGCGCGAGGCGGCCCATCTCACTTCTCCCGGACGATCGGCTCGGGGCGGCCGGGCTGTTCCCCGCCGCGCTCCTTGATGTACGTGGCGGTGGGGACCATCACCTTGCGCCGGAAGACGCAGACGACGGTGCCGTCCTGCTTGTAGCCCCTGGTCTCGACGTAGACGATGCCGCGGTCGCTCTTGGACTTCGACGGCGTCTTGTCCAGCACGGTCGTCTCGCCGTAGATCGTGTCGCCGTGGAAGGTCGGCGCGATGTGCTTCAGCGACTCGACCTCCAGATTGGCGATCGCCTTGCCCGAGACATCGGGGACGGACATGCCCAGCAGCAGCGAGTAGACGTAATTGCCCACCACGACGTTCCGGCCGAAATCGGTCGTCTTCTCCGCGTAGTTGGCATCCATGTGCAGCGGGTGATGATTCATCGTGAGCAGACAGAAAAGGTGGTCGTCGTATTCGGTGACCGTCTTGCCGGGCCAGTGCTTGTACACATCGCCGACGGTGAACTCCTCGAAGGTGCGGCCGAACTGCATGATGCTCACGCCTCCGGGATCTCGAACTTGGAGTGACGGGTCATACCGGCCGCGCGGCCCTTGCCCGCGACGACGAGCGCCATCTTCCGGCTGGCCTCGTCGATCATCTCGTCGCCGAGCATCGCCGAGCCCTTCTTGCCGCCGGCCTCGGACGTGCAGTAGTCGTACGCGTCGAGGATCAGCTCGGCGTGGTCGTAGTCCTCCTGCGAGGGGGAGAAGACCTCGTTGGCCAGCTCGACCTGGCCCGGGTGGAGCACCCACTTGCCGTCGAAGCCCAGCGCCGCCGCGCGCCCGGCGACCTCGCGGTAGCCGTCCTCGTTGCGGATCTGCAGGTACGGGCCGTCGATCGCCTGGAGGTCGTTGGCGCGGGCCGCCATCAGGATCCGCATGAGGATGTAGTGATAGGCGTCCGCGGAGTAGCCGGGCGGCTGCTCGCCGACGACCAGGGACTTCATGTTGATGGAGGCCATGAAGTCGGCCGGGCCGAAGACGATGGTCTCCAGGCGCGGCGAGGCGGCGGCGATGTCGTCGACGTTCACCAGGCCCTTGGCGTTCTCGATCTGCGCCTCGATGCCGATGCGCCCGACCTCGAAGCCCATGGTCTTCTCGATCTGCGTCAGCAGCAGGTCGAGGGAGACGATCTGCTGGGCGTCCTGCACCTTCGGCAGCATGATGCAGTCGAGGTTCGGCCCGGCCCCCTCGACGACGGTGATGACGTCCCGGTACGTCCAGTGCGTGGTCCAGTCGTTGACCCGGACGACCCTGGTCTTGCCCGTCCAGTCGCCGTTGTTGAGCGCGTCGACGATCGTGTGCCGGGCGCCCTCCTTGGCCAGCGGGGCGCAGGCGTCCTCCAGGTCCAGGAAGACCTGGTCGGCGGGCAGCCCCTGGGCCTTCTCCAGGAAGCGCGGGTTGCTGCCGGGGACGGCGAGGCAGGAGCGGCGCGGACGCAGGCGGTTGACGGGGCCGGCGGCAATACCAGTCATGCGGAGACCTCCAGAGGGTCGAGCTTGTTCGCTTTCCGGATCTCGTCGACGATACGGCCGATGATCTCCGTGATTCCGAAGTCCTTGGGTGTGAAGACGGCCGCGACACCGGCCGCCCGCAGGGCGGTGGCGTCGGCCGAGGGGATGATGCCACCGACGATCACGGGCATGTCGTCGGCACCGGTGGCCCGCAGCCGGGCCAGTACGTCCGGCACCAGCTCGGCGTGCGAGCCGGAGAGGATCGACAGGCCCACGCAGTGCACGTCCTCGGCGACGGCCGCCGAGACGATCTGCTCCGGGGTGAGCCGGATGCCCTGGTAGACCACCTCGAAGCCGGCGTCGCGCGCCCGTACGGCGATCTGCTCGGCGCCGTTGGAGTGCCCGTCCAGGCCCGGCTTGCCCACCAGCAGGCGCAGCTTGCCGCTGCCCAGCTCGTCGGCGGTCCGGGCCACCTTCTCGCGGACCACGGCGAGCGGGGTGCCGGCCTCGGCGGTGACCGCCACCGGGGCGCTGCTGACGCCCGTGGGAGCCCGGAACTCGCCGAAGACGTCCCGCAGGGCCCAGGACCACTCCCCGGTCGTCACACCGGCGCGTACGCACTCCAGCGTGGCCGTCATCAGGTTCTCCGAGCCCGCCGCCGCCTTCTTCAGCGCCGACAGCGACTCCTGCGCCCGGCCCTCGTCGCGGTTGTCACGCCAGGAGTGCAGACCCGTCACCACACGCGCCTCGTTCGCCGGGTCGACCGTCATGATCGCGGCGTCGAGATCGGCGGTGAGCGGGTTGGGCTCGGTGGACTCGTAGCAGTTGACCCCGACGATCTTCTCCTCGCCGGCCTCGATCCGGGCCCGCCGCTCGGCGTGCGAGGAGACCAGCCGGGACTTCAGATAGCCGGACTCGACGGCCGCCATCGCGCCGCCCATCTCCTCGATCCGCGCCATCTCCGCCAGGCACTCGGTGACCAGCGCGGCCACCTTGGCCTCGATGACGTGCGACCCGGCGAAGATGTCCTCGTACTCCAGCAGATCGCTCTCGTGCGCGAGGACCTGCTGGATGCGCAGGGACCACTGCTGGTCCCAGGGCCGCGGCAGGCCCAGCGCCTCGTTCCAGGCGGGCAGCTGCACGGCCCGGGCGCGGGCGTCCTTGGAGAGGGTGACGGCCAGCATCTCCAAAACGATGCGCTGGACGTTGTTCTCCGGCTGCGCCTCGGTCAGCCCCAGGGAGTTGACCTGGACGCCGTAGCGGAAGCGGCGCTGCTTGGGGTTCTCGATGCCGTACCGCTCCCGGGTGACCTGGTCCCAGATGCGGCCGAAGGCGCGCATCTTGCACATCTCCTCGACGAACCGGACCCCGGCGTTGACGAAGAAGGAGATCCGGGCGACGACATCGCCCTTGCGCTCCTCGGGGACCTGACCGGAGGCGAACACCGCGTCGAGCACGGCGATCGCCGTGGACATGGCGTACGAGATCTCCTGGACCGGTGTGGCCCCGGCCTCCTGCAGGTGATAGCTGCAGATGTTGATCGGGTTCCACTTGGGGATGTGGTTCACCGTGTAGGTGATCATGTCCGTCGTCAGCCGGAGACTCGGCCCCGGCGGGAAGACGTGCGTCCCGCGCGAGAGGTACTCCTTGACGATGTCGTTCTGCGTCGTCCCGGAGAGCTTGGTGACGTCGGCGCCCTGCTCCTCCGCGACCACCTGGTACATCGCCAGCAGCCACATGGCCGTGGCGTTGATGGTCATGGAGGTGTTCATCTGCTCCAGGGGGATGTCCTGGAACAGCCGCCGCATGTCCCCGAGATGGGAGACCGGCACCCCGACCCGCCCGACCTCGCCGCGGGCGAGGATGTGGTCGGGGTCGTAACCGGTCTGCGTCGGGAGGTCGAACGCGACCGACAGACCGGTCTGGCCCTTGGCGAGGTTGCGTCGGTAGAGCTGATTGGACGCCTCGGCCGTGGAGTGCCCGGCGTAGGTCCGCATCAGCCACGGACGATCCTTCTGACGCTCAGTCATGTGGTGTTCGGCTTTCGATGATTCGGACGGCGCGGATTCGGCTGTGCGGGGTTCAGACGTTCCTGAAGCGGTTGATGGCTTCGATGTGCTGTTCACGCATCTCCGGGTCGCGCACGCCCATGCCCTCCTCGGGGGCCAGCGCGAGCACGCCGACCTTGCCCTGGTGGAGGTTGCGGTGCACGTCGTACGCGGCCTGCCCGGTCTCCGCCAGGGTGTAGGTCCTGGAGAGGGTGGGGTGGATCTTCCCCTTGGCGATGAGGCGGTTGGCCTCCCAGGCCTCGCGGTAGTTGGCGAAGTGCGAGCCCACGATCTTCTTCAGCGACATCCACAAGTAGCGGTTGTCGTACTCGTGGTTGTAGCCCGAGGTCGAGGCGCAGGTGACGATCGTGCCGCCCTTGCGGGTGACGTACACCGACGCGCCGAAGGTCTCGCGGCCCGGGTGCTCGAAGACGATGTCGACGTCCTCGCCGCCGGTCAGTTCGCGGATCCGCTTGCCGAAGCGCTTCCATTCGCGCTGGTCCTGGTGGTGCTCGTCCTTCCAGAACCGGTAGCCCTCGGCGTTGCGGTCGATGACCGCCTCGGCGCCCATGGCCCGGCAGATCTCGGCCTTCTCCGGGCTGGAGACCACACAGATCGGATTGGCGCCGCCGGCCAGCGCGAACTGCGTGGCGTAGCTGCCGAGTCCGCCGCTGGCGCCCCAGATCAGGACGTTGTCGCCCTGCTTCATCCCGGCGCCGTTGCGGGAGACGAGCTGCCGGTACGCGGTCGAGTTGACCAGCCCGGGGGCCGCGGCCTCCTCCCAGCTGAGGTGGCGGGGCTTGGGCATCAGCTGATTGGACTTCACGAGCGCGATCTCGGCCAGACCGCCGAAGTTGGTCTCGAAGCCCCAGATGCGCTGCTCGGGGTCGAGCATCGTGTCGTTGTGCCCGTCGGCGGACTCCAGCTCGACGGACAGACAGTGCGCGACGACCTCGTCCCCGGGCTTCCAGGCGTTGACGCCGGGGCCGGTGCGCAGCACCACGCCCGCCAGGTCGGAGCCGATGACGTGGTACGGCAGGTCGTGCCGCTTGGCGAGCGGGGACAGCTTCCCGTAGCGCTCGAGGAAGGCGAAGGTGGAGACGGGCTCGAAGATCGAGGTCCAGACGGAGTTGTAGTTCACCGAGCTGGCCATGACGGCCACCAGGGCCTCGCCCGGGCCCAGTTCGGGCACCGGCACCTCTTCGACGTGCAGGGACTTGCGCGGATCCTTCTCCCGGGTGGAGAGGCCGGCGAACATCTCGGCCTCGTCCTTGTGCACGGTCACCGCGCGGTAGGACTCGGGGAGGGGCAGGGCGGCGAAGTCTTCGGCTGTGACCGCGGCGGAGCCGCTGTCGGACGCTGTCGACGCGAGAATCGCGTCCAGTATGTGGTTCACGGTGTGGCCTCCGGCGAAGCACGTCGTGGGAACGGCTTGAGGGAACGTCGGGGGTGGTGCAGAGGCGGTGCCGTCGGTTCGGCGGGTGGTGCTCGGCTGCGCGGGTGAGCGCTTGCGGTATCGCCCAGCGGTGACTGGGGAGCCTGTGACGCAGGCGTCCGGGCGCACAAGGTGCTTGTGGGGACAGCCGACGCGCGACGGTTGTGTCTGACGCGCCGGCCGCCCGGACACCCACAAGGTATGGCACCGCGTGCCACTGGACAAGACACTGGGTGCCAACAATTTCTCTCAGATGTCATCCACAGGGCACGTATGAGCAACGATGAGCCACACGACAACCGACAAAGGCCGCCCCGAAGGGCGGCCTTTGTGGTGATTGTGCGGGAAATGCCCGCTGTGGCTATCCGGGCGGACGTGCGGGACCGGGAGCGGGACGGGTGGGCGGGAAAGCGCGTCAGCTCTTCTTCTTGAGCGCCTTCTCGATCGCGCGCATCACCTCGTCGAGCGGGGCGTCCGTACGGGCCACCGTGACCAGCACCTCGCCCTCGGCACCCGCGGTCCGCGCCGTCGCGGCCGGCCCGCTCGCCGGGGTGCCCGCCGAGGTGGTGCGCCCGGCGCCGATGCCCGAGCCGAAGGTGTCCCGCACGATGGCGAAGGCGTGATCGAGCTGGGCCTCCACATCGCCCTCACCGCCGCCGCGCAGCCAGCGCCGCAGCACATGGTTGTGCGCGGTGACCACGGCCGAGGCGGCGACCTCCGCGAGCAGCGGATCGTCGTCGCCCACATGGTGGGCGCCCTCGTCGAAATGGCCGAGAAGGTACCGGGTGAACAGCCGCTCGTAGCGGGCCACCGAGGCGATCTCGCGCTCCCGCAGGGCGGGCACCTCGCGGGTGAGGCGGTAGCGCTCGACGGACACGGCGGGAGAGGCCGCGTACATCCGCATGACCTCCTTGATGCCCCGGCAGACGGTGTCCAGCGGGTTCTCCTGCGGCGGCGCGGCGTCCAGCACCCCCGCGGCCCGTACGAGCGTGTCGTCGTGGTCGGGGAAGATGGCCTCTTCCTTGGAACGGAAGTGGCGGAAGAAGGTGCGGCGGGCGACACCGGCCGCGGCCGCGATCTCGTCGACGGTCGTCGCCTCGTAGCCCTTCGTCGCGAACAACTCCATGGCGGCCGCCGCGAGTTTGCGGCGCATGGTGAGTCGCTGGGCCGCGGCACGGCGGGTGCCGGTGCTCTCGGAGCCTTCCGGTGACTCCTTCTTGGCCGGGCGCGACGGTCGAGCGGGCTTTACGGGCTGGGACATGTGGGGAACGTAACACGCGTCCGTATGGCTGTGCCGGGGCGGACCGCCGACCGGTTCGAGCAGTCCGCCCCACCCCACCCCCTGATCGGGCACGGCCGGATCAGCGCCGGGCGTACTCACGGAAGCCGCGGCCCGTCTTGCGTCCCAGGCAGCCCGCCGCCACCAGGTGCTCCAACAGCGGCGCGGGCGCCAGCCCCGGGTCGCGGAACTCGCGGTGCAGCACCTTCTCGATGGCCAGGGAGACATCGAGGCCCACGACGTCGAGCAGTTCGAAGGGCCCCATCGGATAGCCGCCGCCGAGCTTCATCGCCGCGTCGATGTCGTCCAGCGTCGCGTAGTGCTCCTGCACCATCTTGATCGCGTTGTTGAGGTAGGGGAACAACAGCGCGTTGACGATGAACCCGGCCCGGTCGCCGCAGTCCACCGGGTGCTTGCGGACCGCGGCGCACACCGCGCGGACGGTGGCGTGCGCCTCGTCGGAGGTCAGCACCGTACGGACCACCTCGACCAGCTTCATCGCCGGCGCCGGGTTGAAGAAGTGCATGCCCACGACGTCCTGCGGGCGGGCGGTGGCCCGGGCGCAGGCGATGACGGGCAGCGAGGAGGTGGTCGTGGCCAGCACCGCGCCCGGCTTGCAGATCTTGTCGAGCGTCGCGAAGAGCTGCTGCTTGACGGCCAGGTCCTCGGCGACCGCCTCGACGGCCAGATCGACCTCCGCGAACGCGTCGAGCGATCCCGCCGGGGTGATCGCCGCGAGGGCCGCGTCCCGCGCCTGTGCCGTCAGCCGGCCCTTGTCCACCGAGCGGGCGAGGGACTTCGCGACCCGGGCCTTCGCCGCCTCGGCCTTCTCCGGCGAGCGGGCCGCGAGCACCACCTCGAAGCCGGCCTTGGCGAACACCTCGGCGATGCCACTGGCCATCGTCCCGGAACCGGCGACCCCGACCGAGGTCACCACGTGCGCGCCCGCCGTCTCGTGCCGGGTGCCCGGGGTCTGCGCGTCCGCGACGACGGCGGCCGAGCCGGGCGCCTCGTACGTATAGAAGCCGCGGCCCGCCTTACGACCGGTCAGCCCCGCCTCGGCGAGCTGGCCGAGGATCGGCGCGGGAGCGTGCAGCCGGTCGTGGGAGGCGGTGTACATCGCCTCCAGGACGGTGCGGGCGGTGTCGATGCCGATCAGGTCCAGCAGCGCGAGCGGGCCCATCGGCAGGCCGCAGCCCAGCTTCATCGCCGCGTCGATGTCCTCGCGGGTGGCGTACCGCGCCTCGTACATCGCGGCCGCCTGGTTGAGATAGCCGAACAGCAGCCCGTCGGCCACGAAGCCGGGCCGGTCGCCGACCGCGACCGGCTCCTTGCCCAGCTCACGGGCGAGATCGGTGACGGCGGTGACGGCGGCCGGCGCGGTGAGCACCGAGGAGACGATCTCGACCAGCTTCATCGCCGGCGCCGGGTTGAAGAAGTGCAGCCCGAGCACGCGCTCGGGGCGGGCGGAGTCGGCGGCGAGGCGGGTCACCGACAGGGCGTTGGTGCCGGTCGCCAGGATGGTGTCGGGCCGCACGATCGCGTCGAGCGCGGTGAGGACGTCGTGCTTGAGGGCGTAGTCCTCCGGCACGACCTCGATCACCAGATCGGCGTCGGCGGCGGCGCCCAGCTCGCGGGAGGTGCGGAAGCGGGCCAGTGCGGCCCGCCGCTCCGCCTCGGTGATCCGCTCGCGCCGCACCGCGCGGGCGGTGGCGGCGTCGAGGGCGGCCGTGGCCTGCGCGGCGGCGGCCTCACGGATGTCGATGCCGACGACCTCGCGGCCGGCCAGCACCAGCACCTCGGCGATGCCGGTGCCCATGGTGCCGAGGCCGATCACGGCGACGGTCCCCAGCCGGGGCGCGGGCAGGGGGGAGGAGGGGGACAAAGGGGACGGCTCAGGGCTGGACGTACGGTCCATCGCGAGACTCCAGGATGTGTTCCCGTGCGCAGGGGAATGTCGAAGGAGGGGCCCCTGGCCGGGCTGCGGCGACTGAGGATTTTCCGGGCACGGTAAGGAACGCCCACGGAAAGGGAGTTGTGCGACCGGCGGGCCCTGTCCCGGGGCCGTGCCGTACTCGAAGCGCCGAACCGACGAACCGCCATCGAGAGTGCTGAACGGGAGCGCTGAAGCCGCTGCGGCGGCTGCGTCACCAGGCCGCCGAGCAGGTGTGCTGCTCTTGTCCGGGAGATTAACCCACCGGTAACCAAGAGCGCCAGAGGGCGTGCGCGCCACTTACCATGTGGTCTGGGCCACTCGGGGAGGAGAGCGGTACATGGAAGAGGAATTCCGCGCACTGCTGAGGCGGGTACGGGCCGAACTGGTCTCCCCGGCCGAATTCGCGGCCTACGAGCGGCTGCTCGAACTCGCCGTCGACGGCGGCTCCGCCCCCGGCCCCCCGGCCGCCGAGCGCGCCGACCGGCTCGCCGGCGTCCTGGTGGCCGGCGAACAGCCGCTGTGGGCCCGCGAGATCGCCGCCTTCGCCCTCGGCGTCCAGGGCGACCGCCGCGCCTTCGAGACCCTCGTCCTCCTCCTCAACTACCGCGAACCCGTACGCTGCGCGACCGCCGCCCACGCCCTCGGCCGGCTCCGCGACCCCCGCACCGCCCGCGCCGCCGCCGCCCTCGCCACGAATCCGCTGCGCACCGCCTACGCCCTGCACCCCGTCCGGCTGCTCACCGAGCTGCGCGCCCCCGAGTCCGTGCCCGCCCTGCTGTCCACCCTGGAGCGGCTGCTGGCCGCCCCGGACCACTGCTGGCCGGTGGCCAGGGCCTGCGTCGAAGGGCTGGGCGTCCTCGGCGACGACCGCGCCACGCACGTGCTCCTCGCCGCGCGGGCCCACGAACGGCTGCGCCCCGTGGCCGACGAGGCGCTGGCTCGCGTACACGGGGTCTGAGCCTGGCGGTTGTTCGGCCGCGGGCCGTGGCGGGTGCACCTCCGATGCGCGGCGGTGTCCTCAATCGCCGGACGGGCTCAAATAAGCCCGCCCGCCGCCGCAGGCGGCAATACGAGCCCGTGCGAGAGCGGCACACACGTTCGCCACCGGCGACTGGCCCCGGATTTGGGCGGGTGTGGCGATGATGGTTGGCTTTGCCGCACAGGCAGGTATGCCAAGCACGACGTCCGGGAGGACAAGCCATGGGCCAGGTCGAGGCCACCACGGAGCGGATCATCGCGGCGGACCCGGAGGAGGTGTTCGACGCGCTGGCCGACTACAGCGGCACCCGCGCCAAGCTGCTGCCCGAGCACTTCAGCGAGTACGAGGTGCGCAAGGGCGGCGACGGCGAGGGCACGCAGGTGCACTGGAAGCTCCAGGCCACCAGCAAGCGCGTCCGCGACTGCCTGCTGGAGGTCACCGAGCCGACCACCGGACAGCTGGTCGAGAAGGACCTCAACTCCTCCATGGTCACCACCTGGACCGTCACCCCGGCCGGCGAGGGCGAGGCCAACGTCGTGGTCAGCACGGTCTGGCAGGGCGCGGGCGGCATCGGCGGCTTCTTCGAGCGGGCCTTCGCGCCCAAGGGGCTCGGCCGTATCTACGACGCCGTCCTCGACAACCTCGAGGCCGAGGTCAAGAAGTAGCCGACAGGGGGTGCCCGGCGGCGGCCGGTCTGCGGAAATGACCGGACCCCGCCCGGTTCGCGCTCACCGATTCGAGTGGTTTTCATAGCAGCACCTCAACGTGCTGTACGCCTCCGACCGGCACGAAAGCCGCACAGGCACCCCTCTCGGGCCCTCTCCGGTCAATCGTCGCGCTTGCTCGCCGTTGTCGCGTAATGCGAGAAATGGGCGGCGACGCAGGCGCGACGAGGGGAGAGGTACGTGGGCGTGACCACCTTCGAGACCATCGTGGTGAAGAGCGAGGAACCGCTCGCCCTGCCCGCCCCCGAACCCGCGCCGGCCGCCCCCGCACCGGGCCCCGGCCCGGCCCGGGTCCGTCTCGTCTTCACCGGTCTGCTGCTCACGCTGCTCCTCGCGGCGCTCGACCAGACGATCGTGGCCACCGCCCTGCCGAAGATCGTCGGCGAACTGCACGGCCTCGGCAGCATGTCCTGGGCGGTGACGTCCTATCTGCTGGCCTTCACGGTCGTGCTGCCCCTCTACGGCAAGCTCGGCGATCTCCTCGGGCGCAAGAGCGTCTTTCTCTTCGCCATCGTCGTCTTCGTCATCGGCTCGGCGCTGGCGGGAGCCTCCCGCACGATGGAGCAGCTCATCGCCTTCCGCGCGCTCCAGGGCATCGGCGGCGGCGGGCTGATGATCGGGGCCCAGGCGATCATCGCCGACATCGTCCCGCCCCGTGCGCGCGGCCGCTTCCTGGGCGTCATCAGCGCCGCCTACGGAATCGCCGCCGTCGCCGGTCCGCTGCTCGGCGGCTTTCTCACCGACCACGCCTCCTGGCGCTGGTGCTTCTACGGCAACGTCCCCTTCGGCCTGCTCACGCTCGCCGTCGTCGCGTTCGCCCTCAAGCTGCCCCGGCCGCCGCGCCGGGCGCGGTTCGACGTCCTCGGGGCACTGCTGCTCCTGACGTCCTCGACCTGTCTGGTGCTGCTGACCACCTGGGGCGGCACCGTGTACGCGTGGGGGTCCCACGTCGTCCTCGGGCTCGGGGCGGGCGCGCTGGGCACCGCGCTGCTCTTCATCGTCGTCGAGTCCTACACAGCAGAACCGATTATCCCACTGCACCTCTTCCGGGACCGGGTCTTCACCGTCAGCGCGCTCCTCGGCGCGGTCGTCGGCGCCGCCCTCGTGGGCGCCGCCAGCTACCTGCCGACGTTTCTGCAGATGGCCGACGGCGTCGACGCCACCGCGTCCGGCCTGCTGATGCTGCCGCTGATGGGCGGCATCGTCCTCGCCTCACTGGTGGCCAGCCACCTCGTCAGCCGCACGGGACGCTACAAACTCTTCCCCGTCCTCGGTTGCGCCCTCTCCGCCGTGGGCATGTATCTGCTCTCCCACCTCGACGCCGGCACCGGCCGAGAGGCCTACAGCCTCTGGATGGCCGTTCTCGGCCTCGGTATCGGCCTCGTCCTGCCGGTCCTCGTCCTCGCCGTGCAGAACTCCGCACACCCGGCCGACCTCGGCGCGGCCACCAGCGCCAACAACTACTTCCTGCAGATCGGCGGCTGTGTCGGCGCCGCCGTCTTCGGCACCCTCTTCGCCCGCCGGCTCGCCGACCGCCTCGCGGGCGAACTGCCCCGCGACGCCGCCCTGCCGCCGTCCGACTCCCTCACCCCGCAGCTGGTGCACGCCCTGCCGGCCGCCCTGCGCGACGGCTACGTCCGGGCCTACGCCGAGGCCATGCCGCGGGTCTTCCTCTACCTCGTGCCGGTCCTCATCGTGGGCTTCCTGCTCGCCTTCCTGCTGAAAGAGAAACCACTGGTGTCCCACAACGCCCCTGAGGCCCCCGTCGTCCCGTCCCCCCGAGCCGCCGCCCTGCCCCCCGCGGGCGAGCCGGCGCCGCTGACCGCGGGCATCCCGGTCACCGGAACCGTCCAGCACCCCGACGGCACCACGGTGCCCCGCGCCGCCCTCACCCTCATCGACGTCCAGGGCCGCCAGATCGGCCGCGGTGCGACGGGCGAGGACGGCCGGTACGCGCTGAGCACACCCGGCACCGGCGCCTACGTCCTCATCGCCGCCGCCGGCGGCCACCAGCCGCAGGCCGTCACGGTCACCGTCGGCGAACGGCCGGTCGAGCTCGACGTCGTCCTCGGCGGCGCCGGGCGGCTGGCCGGCACCGTGCGCACCGGCGACGGCACCCCCGTCCGCGAGGCCATGGTCACCCTGACCAATGTGCACGGCGAGGTCGTCGCCTCCACCCGCACCGGCCGCGAAGGCGACTACCTCATCAGCGAGTTGGTCTCGGGCGAGTACACCCTCGCCGCCAGCGCCCCCGCCTTCCGCCCCGCCGCGCTGCCGGTCACCGTCCAGTCCGCCCGCGAGACCCGGCAGGACATCGAACTCGCGGGCGGCGCGGTGCTGCGCGGGACCGTACGGGCCGGGGCCGGGCGGCCCGTCGAGGACGCCCGGGTGACCCTCCTCGACGCCGGGGGCAATGTGGTGGACACCGCCACGACCGGCGCGGACGGGGCGTTCCGCTTCGTCGACCTCTCCGCGGGCGAGTACACGGTCGTCGCCACCGGCTACCCGCCCGTCGCCACGGTCCTCCAGATCGCCGGCGGCGGCCGGACCGAGCGCGACCTGCAACTCGGCTACGCCGACTAGCCCGTTGGCCCCGGCCGGACGCCGGCCGGGGCGGTGGTCGCGCGCGCCGGGGCACGCATACGCACCCGGCGCACGACGGATTCCGCCATTGGACCGCGCCCGGCCCCGCCCGGGGCCTACCGTGGTAGTGGTGGCGCAGATCTTGCGTACGCGTACGAAGGAGCAACCGCTCATGGACCGTGGCACGTCAGAGCCCGCCTTCGCAGAGCGGGAAGCCTCCCTCGGGCGGCTTCCGCTCGCGGTCGTCGTCGTGGACTCCGCGGGGTCGGTGACCCACTGGAGCACCGGCGCCCGCAAGCTGTTCGGGCACACCCGGCAGGAGGCCGTCGGCAGCGCCGCCACCGACCTGCTGCCCGTGCACGGCGCCCTGCCCGGCGCCGACGGCTTCCAGGGCTACGCCGCGTACGACTCCCTCGACTGGGACGAGGCCCCCTCGGCCGGCACCGACACGGCTCCGGGCTATCCGAGGGCCGGGCGGGCCCGCCTCGCCGACCCCGAGCGCGGTCCGCTCGACGTGCTGTGGTGGGCGTACCCCCTGGCCGGGCCCGGGCCGGAGCGGCTGCTGGTGCTCGCCGCGGACGCCGCACGGCTGCCCGGCGGTGAGGAGGAGCGGGTGGCCCCCTGCTTCGCCCCGCACACCGACTTCCCCGGCGCGGAGGACCTCGTCGACCGGCTGCCGGACATTCTGCCCAGCATGGGCCCCACGACGAGCGGCCGCATCGTCGAGCAGATGCTGGAGTTGGGCTACCCCGCCCTGGAGACGATCCGGTCCGAGCGGGTCCCCGTGACACCCGACTGGGGCACGCCCAAGTACCTGGAGCGGCGCGCCCGGCGCCGGCGCGCGTTACCGGCGGCGAACGGCCGCATCCCGGACCCGCGGTCGGGCTCGGGCCCGGTCGAGGAGCCCGACGGCCTCGACGGAGCCGACAGGACCGAGGAGTCGGAGGATCTCGAATACGCGGCCGTGCGCGAGCGGCTGGAGTTCCTCAACGAGGTCAGCGGCCGCATCGGCACCTCCCTCGATCTGGAACGCACGATCCGCGAGGTCACCAGCGCCGCCGTGCCCCGCTTCACCGACTTCGCCGGCACCCATCTGCGGTCCGCCGTCCTGGCGGGGGAGGGCTTCCCCGACGGCCCGCCCGACGTCACCACCATCTGGCACCGCGTCTGGGTCGAGCACAACGACGAGCCCGGCCGCTGGGACGACACGGTGCCGGTCGGCGAGGCCCTCGCCTTCCCCGAGCACACCCCGTTCTTCCGGTGCATGGTCAGTGGCGAGCCGGTGCTGATCCCCCGCGTCAGCGAGGAGATGGGCAATCGCATCTCCGGGCAGTTCGAGAAGCGCGACCTGCGTCCGCTGATCAACGGCCGGTCCATGCTCATCGTGCCCCTCAAGGCCCGTGGCGTGGTGCTCGGCTTCATGGTCCTGATGCGCCGCGGCGGCCGCGAGCCCTTCGACGACATGGACCGCGCGACCGGCGCCGAACTCGCCGCCCGCGCCGGGCTCGTCCTGGACAACGCCCGTATGTACACCTACCAGGAGAACGTCGCCGACACCCTCCAGGACAGCATGCTGCCGCGGCTCGACCCGCGGATGGCCGGCTGCGACACCGCCACCCGCTATCTGCCGGGCACCCGTCTCGGCCGGGTCGGCGGCGACTGGTTCGACACCGTCAAGCTGCCCGGCTCCCGCACGGCGCTCGTCGTCGGCGACGTCATGGGCCACGGCCTCAATTCGGCGGCCATGATGGGCCAGTTGCGGACCGCCGTGCAGACCATGGCCGCCCTCGACCTGCCGCCCGAGCAGCTCCTGCGCAATCTGGACGACATCGCGCAACGCCTCGGCGAGCACTATCTCGCCACCTGCCTCTACGCCGTCTACGACCCCATCCGCTCGGAGCTGACCCTCGCCAACGCCGGCCACATCCCGCCCGTCCTGGTACGGGCAGAGGACGGCCGCAGCGTGCTGCTGGACCTGCCCACGGGCGCGCCCATAGGCGTGGGCGGAGTGCCGTTCGAGGCGGCGACGGTACGGGTGGCGCCCGGTGACCGGCTCGTGCTGTGCACGGACGGCCTGGTGGAGGTGCGCGGGCAGGACATCGGCACCGGCCTCGCCGCCCTGTGCGAGTCCGCCGCCCATCCGGCGGCCTCCATGGACGACGCCTGCGACACCATCATCCGCGCCCTCAACAGGGGCGACGGGCGCAAGGACGACGTGGCCCTGCTGATGGCCCGGCTCAACGGCATCCCGCCCGAGCACGTCGCCGAGTGGGAGCTGGGAGCGGACCCGCGCGAGGCGGCCCGGGCCCGGCGGCTCGTCCGGGAGCGGCTGACCGCGTGGGGACTGCGGGAGGCCGTGGACACCGCCGAGATCCTCGTCGGCGAGATCGTCGGCAACGCCGTACGGCACGCCCGCACGGACCGGATCGGGCTCCGGCTGGTGCGGACCGATGTCCTGCTCTGTGAGGTCACCGACGACGACCACACGCTGCCCTCGCTGCTGAGCACGGACATCGGCGACGAGTTCGGCCGGGGCCTGCGGGTGGTGGGCGGCCTCGCACGGGCGTGGGGCGCGAGCCACTCGGGGCGGGGCAAGACGGTCTGGTGCGAGCAGAAGCTGCTGCGCCCGCCCCGACGGGCCTCGGCCGGGTGAAAGCGGGCCGGGCGGTCTTGCCCGGACCCGGCGACGGCGGTAGTCAAGATCGTGACGAGTCGTCGCCCTCGGCATCGGGAGCACCCATGAGCGTGTCGGACCAGTACAGCAAGGCCTGGGAAGGTTTCTGGGAGGAGACCTCCGACGTCCCGGGCGAGGCGATCTGGGACTCGGACCCGGCCCTGACGGCGGCGCCCCACCTGGCGTTGCTCGCACCGTATCTGGACCCCGCGCTGCCGATCGTCGACCTCGGCTGCGGCAACGGCACCCAGACCCGTTTCCTGGCCACCCGCTTCCCCCGCGCGCTCGGCGTGGACCTCTCGCGGGCGGCGGTGGAGCACGCACGCCGCGCGAACGGGGCCGGGAGCGCCGAGTTCGAGCAGCTCGACCTGGTGGACACCGAGGCCGTCCGCGCTCTCCACGGGCGGCTCGGGGACTGCAACGTCTATATGCGCGCGGTGATCCACCAGAGCGACCCGCAGGACCGGGCGGCCGTCGCGGAGGCGGTGGCCGAGCTGGTCGGCGCCAGGGGGCGGGCCTTCGTGGCCGAACTGCGGGGATGTGCCAAGGAGGTGCTCCAGGAGGCGGCGCGCCGGCCGGGCGGACCGTCGCGCAAACTCCAGCGGGTCTTCGCCCACGGGCTGCGGCCCGCGGAGGTCGCCGACGACGAGGTGCGGGAGTTGCTGGGGGCGGCGGGCCTGGAGTTGTTCGCCGAGGGCGACATCGATCTGGCGATGGAGGATTTCCACGCGGACGGCAGACGCGTCGAATTGCCCGCACGCTGGTTCGTGACCGGACGGAAATGACGGCCGCCGTCACTTTCGGCACCGCGGTGGACTTTCGGCCGCACCGGAATTGACTCAACCGTCCGAAGCGCTGTGCGGGGAGCCAAAGGTACGTAACCCATCCGCACTTCACGGCGGGCCTTCCGAAACCCAGGGAAGGCCCGCCGTGTCATGGCCGGGGCATGGGTTACGACGCCGCCCGCCGCCTCGCGGACCGAGGGGTGCCGCTTGTTCAACTGCTCGCTCAGGCAGGGGCGGGGCCGACCGTGGCGGGGCCGGGGCTCCCGGAACGAGGGCTGACCCACGGTAACCGTGCGGCCCGGCAGGACGGTGTCATTCCGGCTGCTCAACACCCGGATTTCGATCTTCCAAATCCATGTTTCCGCTGATGGACGTAAAGTGCGGGCCAAAAGAGTGGAGTTGGGTTCCGTTTTTCCGTCCGCACCTCCGTCCACGGGGAGTATGCGATTCCATAACTCCCGCACCGGCGGTGATGTGGATCACGTTGCGACTGCTTGATCTTCGACTGTGGGCTGTTCCTATAGTGATCCGCGCAACGGGGAAACCGGTCGATCGGGCGGCCGGCGGCTGGGCCAATGCGAATGTCCGTGCCGTGTGGCCGGAGGGGGCATTCCTGTGTGGCGGAATCTCTTACCGGGTTTATCGGACTTCTGTACCTCGGATGAACGGCTTCCTTCCGGGAACAGCCGGACGCGATGACTCCACGCCCGTGGGCGCGTTACGGCCCAAGCCCTCGGCATGGCGACAAGGACCGGCAGTCCTCGTCCGCCGCGTACGCAACTCGACGAAGCCCGAGGGAGGGTTCGTGACCGATCACGTCACGCGGAGCGATCGCGTGTCCATCGCCGTACGCGGCGCGGCGTCGTATCTGCCGGAGCGGGTGGTGCCGGTGGTCGGCATGGCGGCACTGGACGAGAACGAGCGGCGCACCCGCGCGGGCCTGGGCATCGACACCGTGCGGGCCGATGACCGGATCGACGCGGTGGAACTCTGCGAGCGGGCCGCCCGGCAGGCGCTCGACCGGGCCGGGGTGGACGCCCGGGACGTGGGCGCCCTGATCATGGTGGAGTCGCGGGCGCCGGAGACCTTCCTCAGCTCCGAGTCGACACGGCTGCAGCACCTGCTCGGGGCCGAGACGGCGACGACCTTCACGGTGGGCGGCCTGGGCTGTGTGTCCGTCACCCCCGCCCTGCTGACGGCCCGGGGGCTGCTGGCGGCGGATCCGGACCTGGACAACGTCCTGGTCGTGCACGGCAGCAAACCGGCCGCCGCCACGCGGTACCGGCACCCGGTGACGGTGAACGGCGACAGCGGACAGGCCCTGCTGCTCTCCCGGCGCGGCCCGGTCCGCATCCTCGACATCGCGCAGCAGACCAACGGCCGGTACTGGGACCTCTTCCAGGTGAAGTACCGGGACCGGCCCACCGCGCAGTGGCGCGAGGAGTGCGCGGACGCCACCGCCTACTCCTTCCGGCTCGCGGTGGAGACGCGCAACAGGACGTCGGCGCTGCTGGACGGGCTGCTGTGGCGCAACGGGCTGCGCCGGGAGGACGTGCGCGGCTACGTCAGCCACAACCTGTCGGCGGGCAGCCTGGCCTTCACCGAGGACGCCCTGGACATCGGCATCCTGCCCGTGTGCCGGGAGAACCTCCGGGCCTACGGCCATCTCGGCCCCAACGACGTCTTCTTGAACCTCTACACGGCCCTGGAGCGCGGGGAACTCGCCGCAGGGGACCGTGTCGTGCTGATCAGTGTCAGCCCGGTGGCTGCCTGGAGCCTGCTGCTCGTCGAGATAGGACCACAGGAGGGTGTGGCGTGAACAGCATCACCGAGGAGATCACGGAGTTCCTGACCGCGGCGCTCCGGCGGCCGGTCGCTCCGGACGACGACTACTTCGAACTGGGGCTCGCGAACTCGCTCTTCGCGCTGGAGCTGGTGACCTTCGTGGAGGAACGATTCTCCATCGCGGTGGAGGTGGAGGACCTCGACCTGGACAGCTTCCGCACGGCCGAGCGCATCACGCGGTTCGTCAGCCGCAAGACCGCGCCGGCCGGGTTGACGGAGAGCCATGACGACCGTGCCTGACCGAGGGCGGCCGGGGATGGACGGGCCGGACGGGATGAACGGGCCGGACGGGACGGCCGTGGTGCGGGCCGCGGCGGAGCTGGCGGCCGAGGTGCGCGGCGACGCGGCGGGCTGGGACCAGGACGGCGGCCTGCCCGCGTCCGCCCGCAAGGACATGGCCGCGGCCGGCCTGCTCGCCCCGGACCTGCCCCGCCGGTACGGGGGAGCGGACCTCGGCCCGGCCGCCCTCGGGGAGGCCGCCGCGCACCTGGGCGGGGTGTGCGGCGCGCTGCGCGGTCTGCTGACCGTGCAGGGGATGGTCGCGGCGGCCCTCGCCCGCTGGGGCACGCGGGAACAGCGTGACGACTGGCTGCCACGGCTGGCGAGCGGTGAGCTCACCGCGGGCTTCGCGGCCACCGAGGAGGGCGCGGGCAGCGCCCTCGCGGCCGTACGGACCCGCGTCGAGGACACCGGCACGGACGTCGTCGTGAGCGGCCGCAAGAAATGGATCACCTTCGGGGCGGACGCCGATGTGTTCCTGGTCCTGGGGGAGTGCGGGGGCAAGCCGACCGCCGTGCTGGTGGAGGCGGACCGCGCGGGAGTGGTCCGTGAGCCGGTGAGCGGCCAACTCGGCATGCGCGCCGCTCGAATCGCCCACGTCACCTTCGACGGCGTACGGGTGCCCCGTGGCCACCTCGTCGCCCCGGCGGGTCTGGGGCTCTCCCACGTCGCCGCCACCGCGATCGACCACGGGCGCTTCACCGTCGCATGGGGGTGTGTCGGCATGGCCGAGGCGTGCGTGGCGGACGCCGCCTCGCACGCCGCCACCCGCGCCCAGGGCGGTGTGCTGCTCGCCGACCACCAGCTGGTCCGGTCCCTGCTGGCCCGCTCCGCCGTGCGGAGCGAGGGCGCTCGTGAACTGGCCCGCCGGGCGGCGGAGTTCCGGGCCAAGGGGCCCGGCCGCGGCGTGAGCGAGACCATCGTCGCCAAATACGCGGCCGCCGCCGCGGCCGCCTCGGCGAGCCGCGACGCCGTGCAGATCCTCGGCTCGGCCGGCTGCGAGCCCGACAGCAGGGCGGGACGGCACTTCCGGGACGCCAAGGTCATGGAGATCATCGAAGGAGCACCGCACGTGGCCGAACTCCACATAGCCGACCGCCTCCTGCGCCGGTACGGCCCGCCACCGGCCGCGCGGCAGCCCGGGGAGCCCGTATGACGGCCGCGGCGAGCGCCCCGGTCGTCAAGTGCCTGGTGTGGGACCTGGACGACACACTCTGGGACGGGGTCGTCCTGGAGAACGACGACCCCGAGCCCTTCCCGGCGGCGCTGGAGACCCTGAACGCGCTGGACAAGCGGGGCATCCTGCACGCCGCCGCCAGCCGCAGCGAGCCCTCCGTCATCCACCGCCACCTGACCGGGCGCGGCCTCGACGACTGGTTCTGCGCGGTGCACGTGGGCTGGGGCGACAAGTCCGCCGCGGTGCGCCGGATCGCCGAGACGCTCGGCATCGGCCTGGACACCGTCGCGTTCATCGACAACGACCCGGCGGAGCGGGCGGAGGTCGAGGCCGCGCTGCCCATGGTCCGCTGCTACCCGGCCGACGAGGTCGACCGGCTCCCGGACCGCCCCGAGTTCCAGCCGGAGCACATCACCGAGGTGGCCTCCCGGCGCCGCGAGCTCTACCGCACCGAGTGGCAACGCCGCGAGGCGGAGGAGGAGTTCGGGGCCGACCGGCAGGCCTTCCTCGCCTCCCTCGACCTCGTCATGGAGCTGCGCCCGGCGACCGAGGACGACCTGGCCCGGGCCAGCGAGCTGACCATGCGGACGCACCAGCTCAACAGCACCGGCCTGTTCTACGACACGGACGAACTGCGGCGGCTGAGCGCCTCACCGGCCCACCGGGTGCGGGTGGCGCGGCTTCGTGACCGGTTCGGCGACTACGGGATCATCGGCCTGGCCGTCACCGAACTCGACGGCACCGACTCGGTGCTGCGGCTGATGCTCATGTCCTGCCGGGTCGCCTCGCGGGGTGTGGGCAGTGTGCTGCTCGGCCATCTGATCCGGGAGGCGCGGGCGGACGGCCTCCGGCCCGTCGCGCACTTCGTCCCCACCGACGTCAACCGGAACATGCTGGTCACGCTCCGGTTCGCCGGCTACGAACCGGTCGGCACCGACGGCGACCGCATGGTGCTCAGTGTGAACCCGGACCGTCCGCTGCCGGAGAACCGCGGCCACACCCGTGTGATCAGCGGTACGGAGTGAGAGGGGAGACCATGGCGGTGCGCACCGGTGCCCGACACCACGACGGAACGGACCAGGAGCCGTGGTCGGTCCTGGCCGCCTTCCGGCGGCAGGCCGCCCGCGGACCGGAGACGACCGCCCTGGTCATCGGGGGAGAGACCCTCACCTACCGCGAACTCGACCGGGCCTCGGCCGGGCTCGCCCGGCTGCTGTGGCAGCGCGGCGCCCGGCCGGGCCGGGTCGTGTGCGTCCGCGTCGAGCCGAGCGCCCTCGCCGTCATCGCGGTCCTGGCCTCCTTGCGCACCGGCGCGGCCTGGGCGGCCCTCGAACCGGACCTGCCGCCCGCGCGCGTGCGGCAGTTACTGAGGGACACCGACTGCGCGGTGATCCTCGGGGAAGCACCCGAGCCGGACCCGGACGACGTCACCGACCCGCCGGCCGTGCTCGACGCCGCCGGGGTCACGGTGGCGGGCCTCGTCGAGGCGGGCGCCCGCACCCCGGACGACTGGTTCCCGCCCGTCCCCGAAGGCACCCCCGCCTACCTCGTCCACACCTCCGGCTCGACCGGGCTCCCCAAGGGGGTCATGGTCAGCCGCGCCCAGCTCGCGGCGTCCATCGGCTGCCGGGCCGAGGTCTACGGCACCGAACCGTCCACCTTCCTCATGGCCATGCGGCTGTCCTTCGACGGCATGCTCGGCGGCATGTTCTGGTCGTTCTGCAACGGCCACACACTGCTGCTGCCCGACCTGCGGCAGCTCAGACAAGTGGGGGAACTGGCCCGGCTGGCGGGCGAGCACCACGCGACCCATCTCGTCGTCGTCCCCTCCTACTACCGGGCGCTGCTGGCGGAGAGCCGGCTGCTGCCGGACACCCTGCGGCTGGTCGTGGTCGCCGGCGAGGAGTGCACACCGGACCTGGTGCGCACCCACCACGAACGGCTGCCCGGCGCGCTGCTGGTGAACGAGTACGGCCCCACCGAGACCACCATCTCCTGTGTGGTCCAGCCCGGCCTGGACGTCTCCTGGGACCGGATCCCCATCGGCCGGCCCTGGCCGGGTGCCCTGGCGAGGGTGCTGGACGAGCGGCTGCGCGAGGTGCCCGCCGGGGAGCTGGGCGAGCTGTACATCGGGGGCACGTTCGTGGCCCTCGGATACGCGGGAGCGCCCGGCAGGACCGCCGAGCGGTTCGTCGCGGACCCCTTCGGGCCCCCCGGGGCGCGCCTCTACCGCACCGGCGACCTCGCGGTCACCGACGAGCGGGGAGCGCTGCACTACCACGGCAGAACCGATCTCCAGGTGAAGATCCGGGGCACCCGCGTCGAGCTCGGCGAGATCGAGAGCGTCCTGGAGAACCACCCGGCCGTCGGACAGGCCGTGGTGAACTGCGAACGGACCGACGGCGACGAGCCGCGACTGATCGCCTTCATCACGCCTCGGACACCCGGGGCCCCGGCACCCGCCCGGGCGGAACTGCGCCGGCACTGCCTCGTCTCCCTCGTGGAACAGGCGGTCCCCGAACGGTTCGTCCCCGTGGCCCGCATGCCGCTCAACACCAGCGGCAAGGCCGACCGGGCCGCGCTGCGGGACCTCGCCCCCACCGGCGATCCGTCGGACGAGGACCCGGCGCGCCGGGACTGGACCGATGACCAGCGCACCCTCGGCAGGATCTGGGCGGCCGTCCTGCGGCACTCCGACATCGGACTCGACGACAACTTCTTCGCCGTCGGGGGGAGTTCCCTGAAGGTCATCGACCTGCACACCCGGATGGACCACGAGTGGCCCGGAGTGCTGCGCGTGGGGGAGCTGTTCGACCTGATCACGATCTCCGCCCAGGCCGCCGCGATCCACGGCCGGCTGGGCGTCGACGCCCAGCGGGAAGCCCCCGCACTCCCGACCGCGTACGAGCTCTGAAGGCAGGAAGCATGAACGGAACGGTGAAATGAGCGAGACCGGTACGACGCAGGGCGGACCGGCCGTCGCGGTGATCGGCATCGCCACCCGGCTTCCTCAGGCCGACACCCTCGAGGAGTTCCGCGAGAACCTGCGCAAGGGCGTCGACTCGGTACGCCCGATCCCCCGCGAGCGGGTCGAGTCCACCTGCCTCGACCCGTCCGTGGACTACCCGGAGCTGGGATACCTCGACCGGATCGACCTGTTCGACCACGAGCACTTCGGTCTGTCGCGGCGCGAGGCCGAGGTGACCGACCCCCAGCACCGGCTCGCCCTCCACCTGACCCACGAGCTCCTGCAGAGCGCCGGATACGCCGCCGCCGGCCTGCGGGACAGCCGCACCGCCGTCATCTTCAGCTCGCCCGGCACCGGCTACGCGCCCCTGGTCCGCGAGCAGGGCACCCTCAGCCTGATGGGCAACATCCCCTTCGGACTGCCCGCCCGGATCTCCCACCTCTTCGGGTTCACCGGCCCCTGCTACGGCGTGGACACCGGCTGCAACGGCTCGCTCGTGGCTGTGCACCAGGCCTGTCGTGAACTGCGCGACGGCGACGCGGACTACGCCGTGGTCGGCGGCGTCAGCCTCCGCCCGATCGTGGCCCCGGCGGCCGGCGTGGCGGCCTTCCCCGGCATCAGCTCGCCGACGGCCAGATCCCGGGCGTTCGACCACCGGGCGGACGGCGCCGGCGGTGGCGAGGGAGGCGCCGTCCTGCTGCTCACCACCCTCGACCGGGCGCTGGCCGACGGGGCGTTCGTCCACGCGGTCATCCGCGGCAGCGCCGTGCTGCACAACGGCGCGCACTCCGCGACCATCGCCACCCCCAGCGCCCGGTCCCAGGCCGAGGTGATCCGCAAGGCCTGGCACCGCGCCGGCCTGGACATCGGATCGGCCGGTTACGTCGAGGCGCACGGCTCCGGCACCCGGCTCGGTGACGCCGTCGAGGCGGAGGGCCTGGCCCTCGCCCGTCCCGGGAACGGCCGCAGCCTCGCGGTCGGTTCGGTGAAGACCAACGTGGGGCACCTGGACCACGCCGCGGGGATCACCGGTCTGGTCAAGACCATCCTCAGCGTCCGCGACGGCGAGCTGTACCCCTCCCTGCACTTCGAACGGGCGGCGGACGAGGTCGACCTCGACGGTGCCCGCCTGGAGGTCGTGACCTCGCTGAGGCCGTGGCGGGACGACGACATCCGCCGGGCCGGGATCAGCTCCTTCAGCCTCGGCGGCATCAACGCGCACTGCGTGGTGGAGCAGGCGCCCCCGACGGCCGTGCCGCGCCACGAGGACGGCGGCCCCGAGGCCGACGCGGCCCGCCTGGTCGGCGTCTCCGCCCGTACCCGGGCGGACCTCGTCACCCTCTGCGAGCGGCTCTCGCTCGAACTGCGGCACAGCGACCGGCCGCCGGCCGACATCGCCCGGACCCTGAACGAGGGCCGGGACCACCACCCCTGCCGCGTCGGCGTGGTGGCCCGCCGGACCTCCGAGCTGGCGGTCGCACTGGCCGCCGAGGCCACCTGGCAGCGGCTCGACACCCGCCCGGAGCCGACGGCCGGGCCCGCGCCCCGCGTGGTGTTCCTGCTCTCCGGAGACGCCGAACCGGTCCTTGGACACGGCTCCGACCCGCTGCCGGACCAGCTGCCCGTGCCGGCCGACCGCGCCGCGACGGTCCGGGGCCAGCTCGCGGCCCACACCCGGCTCACCCGCGCAGGAGTGGTCCCGGACGGCCTGATCAGCTCCGGGATCTCCCGGTACGCCGTCCGCCACCTCAGGAACGAGCTGACACCCGCCGACACGGCCGCGCTGGAACAGGCGACGAGCGGCGCGGACCCGGCCGTGGCCGGAGCGCCCGTCCGGCCGGAGCGACTGCGCGCCGCGGCGGACGAACAGCTCGCCGCCGGTCCCGTGGTCTTCGTCGAGCTCGCCGCCCGGGGAGAGCTCGGCACACTGCTGAAGGACCACCTCGCCGACCGGCCCGACGCCACCGTGCTCACCCTGGAGTCCGGCACGGACGGTGTGCTCGACGTGCTCGCCCGGCTCTACGAGCGGGGCTGGGACCCCGACTGGGCCGCGCTGGCGGCCGACGCGGGCCCCGGCCGGGGCGCGGGCCGCCGGATGGCGCTGCCCGGCCAGCGGCTCCGCGGCGTCCGCTGCTGGGCCCTGCCCCTGGGCGAGGTCATCTCCTTCGACGGTGTCGAGGGCGCCCGGCAGACCGTGGCGAGCGCGGTGGCGCCCCCGCCGACCCGGACCGCCCCGCCGCCGGAGCCGGAGCCGGAGCCGGAGCACGCGCCCGCACCCCCGACGGTGCCGGCTCCGGCAGCGGCGCCCAGTGCGTCGCCCGCACCGCAGACCGTGCTGAGCTGGCTCCAGGAGTCCCTGACCGAACTGCTCCACGCCGACGACGTCGCGGCCGACGACGACTACTTCGCCATCGGCGGAAACTCCATCATCGGATTGCAATTCGTCGAACGCGCACGTCAGCGTTACGACGTCCACCTCAAGCTGGTGGACATTTATGATCACCCTGTCGTCGGTGACCTGGCGGACGCCCTCTCCGCCCGTCTGCCGCGGACCGAAGCTCCGATGCCGGTACCCCGAACCGTGGCGGCCCTCCCCGCCGCGCCCGACGACGACGGACACCACCTGCCCCCGATCCAGCCCGGCCCGGAGCTCGTGCTGTCCTACGGGCAGGAACGCATGTGGTTCCACCACCAGCTCGACCCGACCACCACGCTCTACAACCTTCCCGGAGTCTCCCGGCACCTCGGGCCGCTGGACGTCGAAGCCGTACGGCTCGCCTGGGAGGACCTCGCCCGGCGGCACGAGGTCCTGCGCTCCAACTTCGTCGAGGAGGACGGGCGGCCGCACCTGGTCATCCGGCCCGAACTCGGCGACTTCTTCCACTACGTGGACGTCTGCGGCGAACCCGACCCGGTGACCGCCGCCCGGGCGGCCGCCAAGGCCGCCACCGAACGGGTGCTCGACCTTGCCCGGGATCCGCTGGTCAACGTCACCGTCGTGCGCTGCGCCCCCGACGACTACCTCATGTGCTGGGTGATGCACCACGCGGTCAACGACGGCTGGGCTCCCCAGATCCAGCGGACGGAGCTCATGGAGTTCTACACCGCCCGCACCGAGGGCCGGGTGCACCGGCCCGCGCCGCTGCCCGTGCAGTACCGCGACTACGCCCGCTGGCAGCGGGAGCTGATGGACGGCTCCCGGCTCGACGGCGAACTGGACTACTGGCGCGGGCGGCTCACCGATCCCCCCGCCCTCGCCCTCCCCACCGACCGGCCGCGCCCCACCCGCATGGACTTCGCCGGGGCATCGCACGGGTTCACCATCCCCGCCGAACTCGTCCGCGAGCTCCGGGCGGTGGGCGGCCGGGAGACCGCCACGCTGTTCATGGTGCTGCTCACCGGGCTCAAGGTCCTGCTCTCCCGCTGGTCCGGTCAGCGGGACATCGTGATCGGCACCCCGACCATCGGCCGCAGCCGCCCCGAACTGTGGGACCTGCTGGGCTTCTTCAACAACACCGTCGCCCTGCGCAGCGACCTCTCCGGCGATCCGACCTTCCGGGAGCTGCTGCACCAGGTCCGCGGGGTCGTGCTCGGCGCGCTTGACCACCAGGAGATCCCGTTCGACAGGATCGTGCGCGAGGTCGCGCATCAGCGTGACCCGGGCCGGAACCCGGTCTTCGATGTGATGTACGTCCATCAGACCCTGCCGCCGAACGTCAACTTCGGCGAGAACCTGTTCGGGACGGGCAGCGACGAAGACACCGGCCCGTACTTCCCCGGACTGCCCCCGGGCACGGCCAAGTTCGACATCACGGTGGTCGTCGCCGAGAAGTCGGGCGAGGACTCCCTCGACGTCGTCGTGGAGTACGCAACCCAGCTCTTCGACGCCGGCACGATCGCCGCCCTGACCGACTCCCTGCTGGAGCTGCTGCGCGCCGCCGCGGCCGACGCGGACCTCCGGTACGGGGAACTGCCCGCCCGGCCCCCGCACCGGCCCGGGCCGTCGGTGCCCGTGGAGCACGCCCGGCCCGCCGACGACCCCCTCGACCACTGGAAGAGGACCCTGACCGGGCTGGCCGCCTTCGAGGTGCCCGCCGACCGGTCGCGCCCGCTGGGCAGCGGCCCGGACGGCCCCGGCGCCTGCCACACCTTCACCGTCCCCGACGACCTCGCCGCCACGCTGATCCGCGCCGGTGCCCGGGACCGGCTGCTCGCGGGCATCGCCGCCCTGCTCGGCCGGCGCGCCGAGACGGACGAGGTGCTCATCGGCGTCGACGAGCGGGCGGGCCTGCTGCCGCTGCGGATCTCCCTGGCCGACGACCCCACCTACAACGCCCTCACCGAGCGGGTGCGGGCGGGGATCGCCGCCGGGGAGAACCACCGCGACGTGCCGCTCGCCGACATCGAGCGGGCCCTCGCCCTGAGCCGGGAGCCCGGCCGGCCCCCGCTGTGCGACGTCACCTACACCCACCACCGGCTCCCGGCGGGGCCTGAAGGCGGAGGCGACGGAGGCATCGCGCCGCCCACCGGCAGGGCCGTCCACGACCTCGCCTGGTCCGTGACCGAGGGTCCGGAACCGGCCGGGCTGCGGGTATCGGTCGCGTACCGCACGGACATGTTCGACGTCGCGACGGTCGCCGCGCTCGCGGACGACCTGGTCGCGGTGGTACGCGCCGCCGTCCACGACCCCGGGGCGCCGCTCGCCGGGCCGCCGTTCACCACCGCCTCGCACGCCGACTGACGGCACGGAACCGAAGGAGATCCCCCACCGTGGGTGAACACCAGAACACCGCCGCGACGATGGCGGCCGGCGCGACCGTCGGCGTCGTCGGCGCCGGAACCATGGGCATCGGCGTCGCGCAGTGCTTCGCGGAGGCCGGGCACCCGGTGGTGCTCGTCGACCCCGTCCCCGAGGCGCTGGACGCCGGACCCGCACGCCTGCGCGCCGGGATACGGATGGCGCACCTGCTGCGCCGGCGGGACGGGCTGCGGGCCCCGGCCGGGGCGGCGCGCCCCGAGGACCGCGTGACGTGGTCCGCCGACCTCGCGGACCTGGCCCCCGCCCTCTTCGTGGTCGAGTGCGCGCGGGAGAAGGAGTCACTCAAGGAGGAGATCCTGCGGCGTCTGGACGAGGTGTGCGGACCGGAGACGGTCTTCGCGTCCTGCACCTCGTGCATCCCCATCACCCGGCTCGGGTCCTTCACCGGCCGCCCCGACCGGGTCATCGGCACCCACTTCATGAATCCGGCGCCCCTCAAGGACGCCGTGGAGGTCATCCGGGCGCCGCGGACCAGCGACCACACCCTGGAGCTGACCACCGCCTTCCTGGCGGGGATCGGCAAGCGGCCCCTCGTCGTCCGGGACGCGCCCGGCTTCGTGACCAACCGGGTACTGATGCTGACCCTCAACGAGGCCGCGACGGTGCTGGGCGAGGGCACGGCCGACGCCGACACCGTGGACCGCATCTTCCAGGACTGCTTCGGCCACCCCATGGGACCGTTGCGCACCGCCGACCTCATCGGTCTCGACACGGTCCTCGACTCGCTGGAGGTGCTGCGCGAGCACACCGGCGACGAGCGCTTCCGGCCGTGCGACCTGCTCGCTCGCCTCGTCGCGGAAGGCAGAACCGGCCGCAAGGCCGGTGGCGGCTTCTACCCCTATGCACAGCACCAGCGCGTCGAGCGAGGAGAGATCCGCCATGGCTGACCACCGGAGCAGGCACGTCACGATGTCCGCCGCGGGCCTGGAGGCGTGGCACGCGTCGCGGGACACCCCGGGCGGCCCCGGCCCGTATGTCGCCGAGGTCGTGGAGATCCACGGCCCCCTGGACACCGCGGTGTTCGAGGACGCGGCGGCCCAGGTCGCCTCCGAGGCCGACGCGCTGCGGCTGCGGTTCGCCGCGAGCGCCGCCCCGGGAGCGGACGAAACCCCGGTCCTGGAGACCACCGACGGTCTCCCGCTGACCGTCGTGGACCTCGGTGCCGAGCCCGACCCCGTGGCGGCGGCCGAGGAGTGGGTACGGGCGGAACTCGTCCGGGCGCCCGGGAGCGCCGCGTCCGCCCAGGCCCTGCTCCGCCTCGCGCCGGACCGCTTCCACTGGTTCCACCGGCACCACCGGGCGGTCGTCGACGGCCACAGCTGCTCGCTCGTCACCCGCCGCGTCGCGGAGGTGTACACCGCGCGCGTCGAGGGACACCCGCCGCAGGACGGTGCCCTGGTGCCGCTCGCCCGGCTGGCGGCCGAGGAGGGCGCGTACCGGGAGTCGGACGCCCACGGCCGGGACCTCGCGTTCTGGCGGGAGCGCTTCGCCGACCGGCCCGAGCCGGTGACACTCGCCCAGGACTCCACCGACGCCGTCGACGGGGACGGGCCCGCCCGGCCGTTCGTCCTCACCGCCGCCGACACCGACCGGGTGCACGCGGCCGCCCGCTACAGCGGCACCCGGCCGGGAGCCGTCCTGCTGGCCGCCGTGGCCGCGTACACGCACCGGATGACCGGCGCCACGGACGTGGTGCTGGGCGTGCCCCTGGACGGACGGCCGAGCGACGCCGCCCGGCGCGCCGTCGGCGCCGCCGAGGACATCGCGGCCCTGCGGCTGACCGTACGGCCCGGTACCGGCTTCGCCGGACTCGTGGGACAGGTGACCGAGGAGACCCGCCGCGTCCGGAGCCACCAGCGGCTGCGGCACCGCGAGCTGTGCCGGGAACTCGGGCTGCCGGGCACCGAACCGCGCCTGTACGGGCCGGTCGTCGACGTCCGGACCCCCGGGCCGCGCATCCGCTTCGGTGCCCTCGCGGCCGTCGTCCGCCGGGTGGGCGCCGAAGCGGCGCCGGACCTGCGCATCGTGATCGACGAGGACCCCGCGGACCGTCGCCTGCGGGTCGTCTTCCTCGGCGCCCCGGGCCGCTTCACCCCCGCCGAACTCGCGGCCCACGGGCGGCGTTTCGGGCGTCTGCTGTCCGCCGCCGTGGCCGCCCCCGGCCGGCCGGTGAGCGCCTTCGACCTCCTGGAGCCCGACGAGCTGGCCGCCGTGCGGTCCTGGGCGCGGGCCGACGAGCGGCCCCCGGCGGGAACCCTCACGGCACTGCTCGAAAGCGCCGCGGCCCGGCACCCCGAGGCGGTCGCGGTCAGGGACCGCACCCGTAGCCTCACCTACGGCGAACTCCACGAGCGGGCCAACCGGCTCGCCCATCTGCTGATCGACCGGGGAGCCGGCCCGGAGCGGATCGTCGGTCTGCTGCTGCCCCGCTCGGCCGACACGATCGTCGCGATGCTCGCGGTCCTCAAGACCGGCGCCTCGTACCTGCCGCTGGACCCGGCCTACCCGGCCGAACGGCTCCGCTACATGATCGACGACGCGCGGCCCAGCTGTGTGCTGACCAGCGACGCCGACACCGGGCGGGACCTCGGCGGCCTGTCGGCGCCGCTGCTCGCGCTGGACACCCCGGACACCGTCCGGGAGCTCGGCCGGTGCTCCCCGCAGGCCCCCACCGACGCGGACCGCACCGCACCCCTGCTGCCCGCGCATCCCGCGTACGTCATCTACACCTCCGGCTCCAGCGGAACACCCAAGGGCGTCGTCGTCCCCCACCGCAACGTGGTCCCGCTGATCGCCTGGGCGAGCGCCGAGTTCGGCGCCGAGGCGCTGGCGCACACCCTGGCCGCCACGTCGTTCAGCTTCGACGTGTCGGTGGCCGAGATCTTCCCCGCGCTCGCGACCGGCGGCAGCGTCGAGGTGGTCGGCAATCTGCTGTCGCTGCTGGACAGCGACCCGCCGCGCTGGTCGGGCGGGCTGCTGTGCGCGATCCCCTCGGTCTTCGCGAAGCTCATGGACTTCAGCGACCTCCGGCTGTCCGCCAGGACCCTGTCGATGGCCGGTGAGGCACTCCCCGCGGCCATTGCCGCCCGGGTCGGGGAGACCATGCCCGGCACCCGGCTCCTCAACGTCTACGGACCGACCGAGGCCACGGTGTACGCCACCGCCTGGTCCTCCGACGCCGCCCCGGCCGGGCACACGCCGCCCATCGGCCGCCCGCTGCGGCACGTACGGGCCTATGTGCTCGACGGGTCGCTCCGGCCGGTCGCCCCCGGGCGGCGGGGCGAGCTGTACCTGGCGGGCGACGGCCTGGCGCGGGGCTATCTGCGCAGACCGGGCCTCAGCGCCGAACGCTTCGTGGCCGACCCCTTCGGCCCGCCCGGCAGCCGGATGTACCGGACCGGCGACCTCGCCCGCTGGCGCGAGGACGGACACCTCGACTTCCTCGGCCGGGTGGACGGACAGGTCAAGATCAATGGATTCCGTATCGAGCTGGGCGAGCCGGAGGCGGTGCTCGCCGACCACCCGGGGGTGGCCGAGGCCATGGCCTCGGTGGTCAAGGACGCGGCCGGTGACGCCCGGCTCGTCGCCTACGCGGTACCCGCGGCCGGAGCCGCTCCCCTCGCCGTCGAGCGGCTGCGGGAGTGGGCGGCCGAGCGGCTGCCCGCGCATCTCGTCCCGGGCGAGCTGAGCTGGGCGCGGTCACTGCCGCGCACCCCCAGCGGCAAGCTCGACCGCGAGGCGGTGCCGGACCTCGCGGTCGCCGCCGAGCCCGTGATCGAAGAACCCCGCCCGGTCCCCGCAGCCGTCGCGGTCGAAACCCCCGAGCCGACCCCCGCACCCGACACATCCGACCCCGGCATCTCCGACGCGACCCCGGCCGCGTCACGCGAGCAGCAGGTCGCGCGGGTCTTCTCGGAGGTGCTGCGCCGCCCCGAGGTCCCCGTGGACGCCAGCTTCTTCGACCTCGGCGGCGACAGCATCATGTCGATCCAACTGGTCAGCAGGCTGCGCCAGGCGGGACTGGTCCTCACCCCGCAGGACATCTTCGAGTACAAGACCGTCAGGGCGCTGGCAGCCGCCGCGCGCGAGACGACGCGCGCGGAGGGCGAGCACACCGTCTCCGGTGTCGGCGAGGTGCCCCTCACCCCGATCATGCACTGGCTCCGCGAACTCGACGGCCCCGTCGACGGCTTCCACCAGGCCGTACTCCTCCAGGTGCCTGGTGGGCTGCGGGAGGACCTGCTGGTCAAGGCCGTGCAGCAGCTCGTGGACCACCACGACGCGCTGCGGCTGCGCCTCGACCGTTCGTCGGCCGACTGGCGGCTCGAGGTACGGGCGCCCGGCTCCGTGGCCGCCTCCTCCTGCGTCCGGCGGGTCGACGTCCGCGGTCTCGACGACCTGGGGGAGACCCTCGCCGACGAGGCGAAGCGGGCCCAGGGGCAACTCGACGTCCACGCCGGGTCGATGGTGCGCGTCGTCTGGCTGGACGCGGGCCCCGACGCGCCGGGCCGGCTGATGTTCATGGCCCACCACCTCGCCTGCGACGGAGTGTCCTGGCGCATCCTCGTACCCGACCTGGTCGGGGCCTATCAGGAGCTGGAGGCCGGCCGCGCCCCGCGGCTGCGGCCGGTGGAGACCCCGCTGCGGCACTGGAGCCGCGCGCTGTCCGAGCAGGCGCGCGAGGAGCGGCGGACGTCCGAACTGCCGCTGTGGACCGACATCCTCGCCACCGCCGGACCGCAATTGGCGAACCGGCCCATGGACCCCGCCCGGGACACCACGGACCGTGCCCGCTCCCGCGCGATGACCTACCGGGCCGACCGGGCCCGGCACCTGTTCAGCACCATCCCCGCGGCCTTCCACTGCGAGATCAACGACGTGCTGCTCACCGCACTGGCACTGGCCGTGCAGCGCACCCTCGGCAGCGAGCGGGACGTGGTGATCGACGTGGAGGGACACGGGCGTGAGCCCGTCGTCCCCGGCGCTGACCTCTCCCGCACCGCCGGATGGTTCACCAGCATGTACCCGGTGCGGCTCGCGCCCGGGGTCCCCGGGGCCGGCGCACCGGCGGGGCACGGCTCCCGCCGCGAACTCGGGCGCGCGCTGCGCCGGGTGAAGGAACAGCTGCGGGCGATCCCCGACAAGGGCATCGGCTTCGGTCTGCTGCGGTATCTGAACCCGGAGACCTCGGCCACGCTGGCCGCCGCCGCACCGCGGCACATCGGGTTCAACTACTTCGGGCGGTTCCTCCTGCCCGCCGCGTCGGGGGAGCGGGACTGGGGTCCCGCGCCCGAGACGGGCATGAGCGCCGGGGCCGACGCCGGCATGCCGCTGGCCCACCCGCTGGAGATCACCGCACTGACCCAGGACACCGAGCGGGGGCCGGAGCTGGGCGTCAGCCTCACCTGGGCCGACGGGATCCTCGACGAGCGGCTCGTCGACGAACTGGGCACGACCTGGTTCGAGATCCTGGACGAGCTCGCGGCACACGCCGCGGAGCCCGGCGCGGGCGGCCGCACACCGTCCGACTTCCCGCTGGCCGAGCTCGGCCAGGAGGACGTCGAGCGGCTGGAGCACGACTACCCCGGCCTGGAGGAGATCCTCCCGCTGTCGCCGCTGCAACAGGGCCTGCTGTACCACGTCCTGGTCAGCGGGCTGAGCGCCGAGCAGGCGGCGCTGGACGGCGAGCACAGCGTCTACACCGTGCAGGTGTGGCTGGAGCTCGTCGGCGATCTGGACCCCGCTCGACTGCGTGCCGCCGGCCAGAAGCTCCTGGCACGGCACACCAATCTGAGTGCCGCCTTCGTCCACGAAGGGCTCGTCGAGCCGGTGCAGGTCTTCGGCTCCCGGGCCGAACTGCCCTGGCGTCAGGAGGACGTGAGCGCGCTGTCGGGGGACCGGCAGGAGGAGGAGATCGACCGGCTGCTGTCGCACGAGCGCGGCCGCCGTTTCGAACCCACGAAGCCGCCGATGCTGCGCATGATGCTCGTGGACATGGGCGACAACCGGCGCCGCTTTGTCCTGACGACCCATCACATCATTTTGGACGGCTGGTCGCTGCCCGTCGTGCTGCGGGAGCTGTTCGCGCTCTACGAGGACACCGCGCCCACCGCGGACGGCAGCGCCACGGCGGATCTGCCGGCCATCACCCCCTTCCGCGAGTACCTGTCCTGGCTGGAGAGGACCGACGGCACGAAGGCGGAAGAGGCATGGCGTGAGGCGCTGTCCGGGCTGACCGCCTCCACCCTGATCGCCCGGGGCGAGGGCGACGGGGAGCCCCTGACGCCCCGGTTCGTGACCGTGGAACTCAGCGCGGACACGACGGTGGCCCTCATGGACATGGCCCGCCGCCACGGCGTGACGGCCAACACCGTGCTCCAGGCGGGCTGGGGCATCCTGCTCGGCCAGGAGACCGGCAACACCGATGTGGTGTTCGGTTCGGTCGTGTCCGGTCGCCCCGCCGAACTCGCCGGTGTGGAAACCATGGTGGGTCTCTTCATCAACACCGTGCCGACCCGGGTCCGGCTGGACCCCGCGGAGCGGCTGGGCTCGCTGCTCGTCCGGCTCCAGCGCGAGCAGGCCGCACTGATGCCCTACCACCACATCAGCCTCGGCGAGATCCGCCGGATCACCGACATCGGCAACCCCTTCGACACCGTGATGGCGTTCGAGAACTACCCCCTGGACTCGGACGAACTCGCCGAGCCCGCCACCGGTCTGAAGCTGGCCCGTGCCTATGGCGACGACGCCCCGCACTTCCCGCTGAACCTGGTGGTGTCCGCCCGCGGCGAGCGGCTCCTGCTGCGGTTCGACTACCGCCCGCACCTGATGGAGCGGGATCGGGTCGAGTCGCTCGCCGACCGGTTCGTCCACCTGCTGACGACCGCGGCCCACGAGCCCACCCGGGCCGTCGGCGCCCTGACCTCCGACGGCGACTCCCCGCACGACATCGCCGAGCGGCCGGTGGACGTGCTGCCCGCCACCCGCAAGCCGCAGGAGAGCGGCATCGGAGTCCTGCTGCCCCTGCGCGAGACGGGCACCGAGCCACCGCTGTTCTGTGTGCACCCGGCGGCGGGGATCGCCTGGTCCTACGCCGGACTCACCGGCCCGCTGGGCACCGACCACCCCGTCTACGGGCTCCAGGCCAGGGGTCTCGACGGCGAGGAGGTGCTGCCCGCGTCCATCAGGGACATGGCGGCGGACTATCTGGACCACATCCGCACCGTCCAGTCCACCGGGCCGTACCACCTGCTGGGCTGGTCGTTCGGCGGCATGGTCGCCCAGGAGATGGCGGTGCAGCTCCAGCGGAGCGGGGAGAAGGTCGCCCTGCTGGCCGTCCTCGACGCCTACCCCGCCGGCGAGCCCACGGGTCAGGCGCCGGTGGAGTCATCGGTCGCCGGCCGGGACGTGCTGGCGATGGTGCTGGAGTTCTTCGGATACGACCGGTCCGCCTGGGAGGGCGAGTCGCTGACCTATCCGCGGTTCGTCCAGATCGCCCGTGAACAGAGCGGGCTGCTGGCCTCGTTCGACGAGCAGCGGGTCGCGGCGGTCGCCCGGATCTTCGCCAACAACGCCACCCTCTCCCACGCGCACGAGCCGCGCCCGTTCGCCGGGGACCTGCTGGTCTTCGCCGCCCGGGAGACCTCCCCGGACGTCGCGCGGGATCTGTGGCGGCCGTTGATGATCGACGGCCGGGCGGACGTGGTGCCCGTCGACTGCACCCACGGCGAACTGGGCCGCCCCGGCCCGCTCGGTGAGGTCGGCCGGGAACTCGTCCGGCGGCTGGGGACGACCCCCACGGTGCCGGAGGGCGTCGGATGAGAACGGAACCCGAGCCGGTGCCCGGCGCTCCCGCCGGGCTTCCCCTCTCCACCGCGCAACACGGGGTGTGGCTGGGGCAGAAGCTCACCCCGGGCTCGGCCCGCTATCACGTGGCGGCGGGCTTCGAGGTCTCCGGCGACCTGGACGAAGGGCTGTTCGAGACGGCCTTCCGGATCGCCGTGGACGAGGCGGAACCGCTCCGGGCCCGGTTCACCGAAGCGGACGGGGAGCAGCCGTACCAGCGCCTCGGACCGCTGCCCGGCTGGGGCGTGACGTTCGTGGACCTGCGCCACGAGGCGGTGCCGCTGGCCGCCGCGGTGGAGTGGATGCGGGCCGATGTGGCGCGCCCCTTCGACCTCGCCGCCGGCCCGCTGTTCCGCACCGCCTTCATCCGGCTGTCGCCGGTCCGGATCTGCTGGTACCTGCTCTGCCACCACCTGGTCATGGACGGCCTCGGCGGCGCCCTGTTCGCCCGGCGTCTCGGTGAGATCTACGCGGCCCTGGAGAAGGGCGAGGCCCCCGAGCCCGGCCCGCGGGTCCCGGCGGGCGCGCTGCTGGCCGAGGACACCGCCTACCGGTCCTCCCCGGCCTTCGCCGCCGACCGTGACTTCTGGCTGGACCGCATGGCCGGGCGCCCCACGCCCACCGGGCGCGGGGCGGCCGCCCTGGCCCCCGACCCCACGAACGGTGTCGCGGCCCGCGGCGCGGCCCGGCTGCCCGCCGCCGGTTTCGCCGCCCTGCGCCCCCTGGCACGGCAGCTGGGGGTGCAGTGGCCGGTGGTGGCGACGGCCGCGGCGGCCCTGCTGGCCCACGCCCGCTCGGACACCGGCGGCGACGACGTGGTGCTGGGGCTGCCGGTCGCCGGGCGCACCGGCGCCGCGACCCGTGCCGTCGCCGGCATGATGTCGAACGTGGTGCCCCTGCGGGTGCCGGTCCGCCCGGACCGGACGGGCGCCGAACTGGTGCGGGCCGTCGGCGCCGAGGTGACCGCCGCCCTCGCCCACCAGCACTACCGGCAGGAGGATCTGTACCGCGACCTCAAGCTGGCGGGCACCGGACAGGGGCTCTACCGGCTTGCCGCGAACGTCATGCCGTTCAGCTTCGGCCGGCGGTTCGCCGGGCGGCCGATGGCGATGCACCACATCGCCGTCGGCCCGGTGGAGGAGCTGTCCGTCACCGTCCACCCGGAGGCGCAGCGGTCCGGCCTGCGCGTCGACCTCTACGCGGACCCCGCCCGTTACGGCACCCGCGAAGCCGCCGCCGAGGCCCGCCGGTACGTCCGCCTCCTCGGCCGGCTGATCGCCGAACCCGACCGGCCCGTCGGGCGGTTCGACCTGCTCTCGGCCGCGGAACGACGGCGGACGGTCCCCCGGGTGACGGACCCCCTGCCCGAGCCGGCCACCACCCTGCCCGCCCTGGTCGAACGCCGGGCCGCACGCACCCCCCAGGCCCCGGCGGTCACCTGCGGCGACGAAGCCCTGAACTACGGGGAACTCAACGCCCGCGCCAACCGCCTCGCCAGGGCGCTCATCCGGCGCGGCGCCGGCCCCGGGCGCACCGTCGCCGTCGTACTGCCCCGCTCCGTCGACCTGATCACCGCGATCCTCGCCGTCACCAAGACCGGCGCGGCCTATCTGCCCGTCGACCCGCGATGGCCCGCCGACCGCGTCGAGGCGATCCTCGCGGACGCGGCGCCCGTGTATGTCCTCACCCCCGACACCCTGGCCGGGCTCCCCGAGGAGTCGTCCTCCGCCGATCCGACGGACACCGACCGCTCCGGCCCGCTGACCCCCGCCCACACCGCCTACGTCATCTACACCTCGGGCTCCACCGGCCGCCCCAAGGGCGTGGTGGTCCCGCACCGCAACGTGGTGGCGCTGCTGGACGGCGCGGCGGCCGCGTTCGGGTTCCACAGCGGTGACGTGTGGTCGATGTTCCACTCCTGCGCCTTCGACTTCTCCGTCTGGGAGATGTGGGGAGCACTCGCGCACGGCGGACGGCTGGTCGTCGTCCCCCACGAGGTGACCCGCTCGCCCCGGGAGTTCCTCGACCTGCTCGTCCGGGAACGGGTGACGGTCCTGAACCAGACGCCGTCCGCCTTCCACGCCCTGGACCGCGCCGACGCGGAGGAGCCGGAGAAGGGCCGCGGCCTCGCCCTGCGCTGGGTGATCTTCGGTGGGGAGGCGCTGCGGCCCGCCCGGCTGCGCTCCTGGTTCCAGCGGCACGGCGACACCTCACCCACCCTCGTCAACATGTACGGCATCACCGAGACGACGGTCCACGCGACCAGGCTCGACCTCCGCGCCGACCACGGCGACGACCCCGGAAGCCCGGTGGGAACGCCCCTCCCCGCGACCCGCCTCTACGTCCTCGACAGCCGGCTCCGCCCGGTGCCGCCGGGGGTCGCGGGCGAGCTGTACGTCGGCGGCCCCGGCGTCGCCGGGCAGTACCTGGGCCGGCCGGACCTGACCGCGCAGCGGTTCGTGGCCGACCCGTTCGGGCCGCCGGGCTCGCGGCTGTACCGCTCGGGCGACCTCGCCCGGTGGCGGAACGACGGCGGTCTGGACTACCTCGGCCGGGCCGACGACCAGATCAAGGTCCGCGGCTTCCGCATCGAACCCGCCGAGATCGAGGCCGCGCTGCTGGCCGCGCCCGGCGTGGCGCAGGCCGCCGTGACCGCCACCCCCGACGACGACCGGGCCGGTGACACCGGAGAACCGCGGCTGGTGGCCCATGTGGTCCCCGCACGCGGAGCCGGACCGGAGAAGGACGACGACCGCCTCGTCGCGCGCCTGCGGGACCATCTGCGGGCCCGTCTGCCCGAACACCTGGTCCCCGCGCTGTTCGTGCTCCTGGAGACGCTGCCGCTCACCCCCAACGGCAAGCTCGACCGGAAGGCGCTGCCCGCCCCCGCCCCACGGGCCCCCGCCCGGTCCCGCCCCCCGCGCACACCGCGGGAACGACGGCTCGCCGCCCTGTACGCCGAACTCCTCGGCCACGCCACGGTCGGGGCGCACGACGGCTTCTTCGACCTCGGCGGCGACAGCCTCCGCGCGACCCGGCTGGTCGGACTGGTGCGCGCCGCCTTCCACACCGAGCTGGACGTACGGGACGTCTTCGAGCACCCCACCGTGGCCGCCCTCGCCGAGCGGATCGGCCGGGCGCCGGACCGGCCCGCCGCGCGCCCGGCACCGACGGGCGCCCGCCCCGAAGACCTCCCGCTCTCCTTCGCCCAACGACGGCTGTGGTTCCTGCACGCGCTCACCGGGCCGGACAGCGCGTACAACGTGCCCCTGGTGCTGCGGCTGGACGGGCAAGCCGACCAGGAGGCGCTGCGGGCGGCGCTCGCCGACCTGACGGAACGCCACGAAACGCTGCGCACCGTCGTCCGGGAGAGGGCCGGGCGGCCGTTCCAGCGGATCCTGCCCCCGGCCGACGCGCACCCCCGGCTCACCGTGACGACGGTCGCCCCGGCGAAACTGGCGGACGCGCTCGCCGCGAGCGCCCGCTACGCCTTCCGTCTCGACGACGAACCGCCCCTGCGAGCCGAGCTGTTCACCGTCGGCCCCGACGAGCAGGTACTGCTGCTGCTCCTGCACCACATCGCCTGCGACCACGCCTCCCTCGACCCGCTGGCGGCCGATCTCGGCACGGCCTACGCGGCCCGGCTCCGGGGCACGCCGCCCGACCGGTCACCGCTGCCGGCGCAGTACGCCGACTTCACGCTGTGGCAACGCGAGACGCTCGGCACGGACGACCGGCCCACCCACGTCGCCGAACGCCTGCTCAGCCACTGGACCACCGCGCTCGACGGACTTCCCGAACGCATCCAGCTGCCCACCGACCGGACCGCGCCGACGGAGGACGGCGGCGCCACCGTGACCTTCCGCGTCCCCGCCGGAGTCCACGGCCGGCTCGCGGAACTGGCCGCCACCGAACGGGCGAGCCTGTTCATGGTGGTGCACGCGGGGCTGGCGGCCCTGCTCACCCGCCTGGGCGCGGGCACCGACATCCCCGTGGGCACGGCGGTGTCGGACCGCCCCGACGCACGGCTGGACGACATCGTCGGGTTCTTCGTGAACACGCTGGTGCTGCGCACCGACACCTCCGGCGAGGTGACGTTCCGGGAGCTGCTCGCCCGGGTCCGCGAGGCCGACCTCGCGGCCTTCGCCCACCAGGACCTGCCGTTCGACCTGGTGGTGGAGGCGCTGGCACCCGAGCGCGCGGCGAGCGGCCAGGCGCTGTTCCAGGTGATGCTCGTCGTCACCCCGGCACCCCCGCACCGCATCGACCTCGCCGGGCTGTCGGCCACGACCGGAACCGTCGCCACCGGTGCCGCCAAGTTCGACCTGACCTTCAGCCTCCACGAGCACCGCGGGCCGGACGGCACCTGCCTCGGCCTGGACGGCGTACTCGAATACCGGACCGGGCTGTTCGGCCGGGCCACGGCCGAGGCGATCGGCTCCCGCTTCACCCGTCTGCTGGAGCGGGTGACCGCCGACCCCGACGTACCCGTCCACCGCGTGGACCTCCTGACGGGCGAGGAGCGCCGGCGCCTGCTCACCGCTCCCGTGTCCCCTCCGCCGGGCGCCCACGGCACCCTGCCGGGCCGGTTCGCCGAGCAGGTACGCCGCACACCCGAGGCCCCGGCGGTCCGCACCGCCGGTCATGTACTGACCTATGCGGAGCTGGATGCCCGCTCCGACCGGTTGGCCGACCGGCTGGCCGCGTACGGCGTCACCGCCGAGACGCCGGTCGCGGTCCTCATGGACCGGGGCGCGGACTTCGTCGTGACGGTCCTGGCGATCCTCAAGCGCGGCGGAGCGTACGTCCCCCTGGACACCCGGGCCCCCCACGCCCGGCAGGCCACCGTGGTGGCCGAGGCGGCGGCCCCGGTGCTGGTCGTCGGCGCGGGCGCGTCCCCCGACGCCTGGTCCCGCACCGGCCCGCACGTCATCGACGTGCGCGACACGGCCCCCGTCGCGCCCGCTGCGGACCGGCAGTTGCCCGTGGACGACCCGGCGCGCCTGGCCTACGTCACCTACACCTCCGGCTCCACCGGCGTCCCCAAGGGCGTGGCGGTCACCCACGGCGACATCCTCGCCCTCGCCCTCGACGGCTGCTGGCGCAGCGAGGGGCCGCAGCGCGTCCTGATGCACTCCCCGTACTCCTTCGACGCCTCGACCATGGAGTTGTGGGTCCCGCTGCTGACGGGCGGGGAGGTCGTGGTGGCACCACCGGGCGACATCGACCTCGCGACCCTGGAGGCGATGGTCACCGGCACGGGAGTCACCACCCTGTGGCTCACCGCCGGTCTCTTCCAGCTGGTCGCCGAGGAGAAGCCCGGCGCTCTGCGCGATGTGGACACGGTGTGGACCGGCGGAGACGTCGTATCGCCCCGCGCCGTGCGCGCGGTGCGAAGGCACTGCCCGGCCACCCGGATCGTCAACGGCTACGGGCCGTCCGAAGCGACGACGTTCGCCACCTGCCACCCCGTCACAGACGCCGACACGGCGAACGCGGGAGACCCGGCGGCCTCGGACGGCCCGGTCGCGGTTCCCATCGGGCGGCCGCTCGACGGCGGCCGCGCCTATGTGCTCGACGCCCACCTGCAGCCGGTACCCCCGGGAGTGACCGGGGAGCTGTATCTCGCGGGCACGGGCATCGCCCGCGGCTATCTCCACCGGCCGGGGCCGACCGCCGAGCGGTTCACGGCCGACCCGTTCGGCCCGCCGGGGGCGCGGATGTACCGCACCGGCGACCTGGCCCGATGGCTGCCGGACGGTGTCCTGACATTCGTCGGCCGCGTCGACGGCCAGGTGAAGCTGCGGGGCTTCCGCGTCGAGACCGACGAGGTCGCCTCCGCACTGACCGGGCACGGCGGAGTGGGCCAGGCCGCGGTCGTCGTCCGGGAGGACCGGCCCGGTGAACGGAGACTCGTCGCCTACCTGGTGCCGGAAACCGGCGCGACGGTGAGCGAGCGGGAGGTACGGGAGCACGCCGCCGCCGTCCTCCCCGACTACATGGTGCCCGGCGCGTACGTCGTCCTCGACCGGCTGCCGCTGACCGGCAACCACAAGATCGACCGAGCGGCCCTGCCCGCCCCGGCCCGGGCCGTACCGCGCTCGGGGGCGCCGCGAACCGCGCGCGAGCGTCTGCTGTGCGGCATCGTCGCCGAGCTGCTCGGGGAGCCGTCGGTCGGTGTCGACGACGGCTTCTTCGCGCTCGGGGGCGACAGCATCACGGCCATCCAACTGGTCAGCCGGGCCCATGACGCCGGACTGCGGATCAGTGTGCGCGACGTGTTCCGCCACCCCACCGTGGCACGACTGGCCGAGGTGGCCGAGGCAGCCGGGAGGGACGACCGGGCGGCCCCGACCGTGGACGGCGAGGCCGTCGGGCCACTGCCGCTGACGCCGATCATGCACTGGTGGCGGGAACAACCCGGCGCCGGTCGCACTGCGTTCAGCCAGTGCGTGACCGTCCGCACCCCGCCCGGGCTGACCCGGGAACACCTGGTCGCCTCGGTCCAGGCACTGCTCGACCACCACGCGGCGCTCCGCCTGCGGCTGCGCTGCGACGGGCCGTCGCCACAGTGGGCGCCGGAGATCCTGCCGGCCGGGGCCTGCCGTGCGGAGGACCACGTCCGTCGCGTCGACGCCGGTGACAGCCCCGGGCGGCTGCCCGGGCTGCTCGCCGACGCCGTCGCCGCCGCGCGCGGCAGGCTGGATCCCGCCGCGGGCGTGATGCTGGAGGCGGTGTTCCTCGACACCGGGCCGACCCGGCCGGGACGGCTGGTGCTGGTCGTCCACCACCTGGCCGTCGACGGGGTGTCCTGGCGCGTCCTGCTGCCCGACCTGGCCGTCGCCCACCGGGCCGTCGCCGCCGGCCGGCCGCCCGCCCTGCCCGGTGCGGGAACGTCCCTAAGAGCATGGGCCCGGTCGCTGGCCGAACAGGGCCGAAGCGGCGCCCGGCAGAACGAGGCGCCGTACTGGAGGGACGTGCTGTCCGCCGGCGACCCCCTGGTCGACGACGCGGACGCCGTCGCGGGCGGAGCGACCGGGCGGCTGTCGCTGTCGATGCCGCCGGAACGCACCCGCCCCCTCCTGACGGAGGTCGCGGCCGCCTTCCGGTGCGGAGTGGAACCCGTCCTGCTGACCGGCCTGGCCCTCGCCCTGGAGGAGTGGCGGCGCCGCCGGGGACGGACCCCGAGCCCCGCTGGTCTGGTCGTCGACCTGGAGTCCCACGGCCGTCCCGACACCCCGGAGACGGACGTGTCCCGCACCGTGGGGTGGTTCACCAGCATGTTCCCGGTCCGGTTGGAGAACACCGGGTGCACATGGACGGACGTGTGGACCGCGGGACCGGCGCTCGGCCGGGCCCTGAAGCGGATCAAGGAGCAACTGCGGGCCGTCCCCGATCGGGGCATCGGCTACGGCGTACTGCGCCATCTCGACCCGCGGACGGCACCGGAGCTGCACTCCTTCCGCACACCCCAGGTGGGCTTCAACTACCTCGGCCGGATCACCGCCCGGCCACAGAACGACTGGGGCGTCACCACGGAATTCGCCGGCCTGTCGGGCCCGGATCCGTCCGGGGCGGACGGTACGCCCGGTGGGGCGCACCTGCTGGGCCTCGACGCCCTGACGATCGACGGCCCGGCCGGGCCGCGACTGCACGCGACCTGGTCCTGGGCGGACCGGGCGTTCACCGAGGAGGAGATCGGGGAGCTCGCGGAACTCTGGTTCACCGTCCTCGACGCCCTGGTGGTGCACGCCCGCACCCCCGGCGCCGGCGGACCCAGCCCCTCCGACCTGCCCCTGGTCCCGCTCACCCAGCCCGAGATCGACCACCTGGAAGCGGCCTACCCGGGCCTGGCCGAGATCCTGCCCCTGACCGCCCTGCAACAAGGGCTGCTCTTCCACTCCCTCTACGCCCCGGACAGCCCGGACGTGTACCAGGCCCAGCTCGTCCTGCACCTGCGGGGCGAGGTGGACGCGGGCGCGCTGCGCGCCGCGGGCGCGGCCTTGCTGGAGCGCCACCCCAACCTGCGGGTCGCGTTCGTCCACCAGGACCTGCCCCACCCGGTCCAGGTGGTGCCGGGCGGGGCAGCGCTCACATGGCGGGACGTCGACCTCACCCCCGTGGCCGCCGGCCGCCGGGACCGGGTCTTCGAGCGGCTCGCCCACGCCGATCTGCACCGCCGCTTCGACCTGGACCGCCCGCCGCTGCTGCGCTTCACGCTGTTCACCCTGGGGGCGGGCGCGTACCGGCTGGTGCTCACCCACCATCACCTGGTGCTGGACGGCTGGTCGATGTCCTTGCTGGTGCGCGAGCTGTTCACGCTGTACGCGCACGGCGGCGATCCGGCCGCGCTGCCCCCGGTGACCCCCTACCGGGAGCATCTGGCGGCCCTGGCGGCCCGGGACCACGACGCGGCACGGGCGGCCTGGCGGGACGCGCTCGCCGGAGCCGAAACCCCGCCCCGCCTCACCGCCGCGGTGTCAAGCGGCGGCGTGCGGCCCACGCGGCACCTGGAGACCGTGCTCACCGCCGGACTGACCCGGTCCCTGCGCGAGGTGAGCGACGGCCTCACGCTCAACACCCTGGTGCAGGGCGCCTGGGCGCTGCTGCTGGCCCGGTTCGGCGGCACGCGGGACGTCGTGTTCGGCACGACCGTCTCCGGGCGTCAGCCCGACCTCGCGGGCATGGAGTCGATGATCGGCCTGTTCATCAACACCGTCCCGGTCCGCCTGACGATCGACCCGGCGGAGCCGGTACGGGACCTCCTGCTGCGCTTCCAGGACGAACAGGCGGGGCTGCTGCCGCACCACCACCTGGGCCTGGGGGAGATCCAGCGACTGGCGGGACGGCGTGAGCTGTTCGACACCCATCTGGTCTTCGAGAACTACCCCATGGACCGGACGGTCCTGGAACGGTCCGCTCCGGGCCTGCGGCTGGTGCGCAGCGAGGGACGCGACGCCACGCACTACCCCTTGACGCTGGCGGCCTTCGTCGACGGCACCCGGCTGACCCTGCGGCTCGGCCACCGCCCGGACGCGGTGGACCGGACGCGGGCCGAGCGGATCGCCGCGGAGCTGGAGCGGCTGCTGGAGGCGTTCGCGTCCGCCCCGGACCGACCGGTCGCCGAACTGCTCGGGCACACTTCTGATATCCGATGACCCAGGAAGGAACTCCCATGAGTGACAACCCCTTCGACGATGCCGACGGCACCTTTCACGTCCTGGTCAACGACGAGGGCCAGCACTCCCTGTGGCCCTCGTTCAGCCCGGTGCCCGCGGGCTGGACGCCGGTGCTGAGCGACGCGGACCGGCCGTCGGCCCTCGCCTTCGTCGAGGAGCACTGGACGGACATGCGCCCCCGCAGCCTCCGGGAGACGTCGGCCGGCGGCTGACGGGCGGCGGGACCACCGCGTCGCGGGCCGATGTTGAGCCACCCGGGTCGACCTTCGATGGTCTGGACCTCCGGAGTTATCCACAGGCCTGGTCCGGGTGTTCGCCGACGCGTAACGTGACGGGGCATGAAGATCCTGATCTCCGCGGACATGGAAGGCGCCACCGGCGTCACATGGCCCGCCGATGTGCTGCCCGGCACGCCGCAGTGGGAGCGTTGCCGCCATATGTTCACCTCGGATGTGAACGCGGCGATCGCCGGTTTCTTCGACGGCGGCGCCGACGAGGTCCTCGTCAACGAGGCGCACTGGAGCATGCGCAATCTGCTGCTGGAGAAGCTGGACGAGCGGGCCGAGATGCTCACGGGCAAGCACAAGACCCTGAGCATGGTCGAGGGCGTCCAGCACGGTGACGTGGACGGCATCGCCTTCGTCGGGTACCACGCGGCGGCGGGCGCGGAGGGGGTCCTCGCGCACACCTATCTCGCCAACTCCCTCACCGGCGTATGGGTGAGCGGCGAGCGCGCCAGCGAGGGTCTGCTGAACTCCCTGGTCGTCGCCGAATACGGTGTTCCCGTGGTGTTGGTGACCGGCGACGACCTCACGTGCGAGGACGCCAAGAGGTATGCGCCGCTGGCCCCTTCGGTGGCGGTCAAGGACTATGTCTCGCGGTACGCGGCGGTGTGCCGCACCCCGGCCCGTACGGCCTCGGAGATCAGGGCCGCGGCGAGCCGGGGCGCCGCGCTCGCGGTGCGGCACGAGCCGGTCAGGGGCGGGCCGTTCACGATGGAGCTGGAGTTCGACGCCGCCCACCTGGCCGGCGCCGCGACGGCCGTGCCGGGCGTCGAGCACTCGGGCGAGCGCCGGGTCTCCTACACCATGCCGACCATGTACGAGGGCATCCGCTGCTTCAAGGCGGTCACGACCGTCGTGTCGGCCGCGGTGGAGGAGCAATATGGCTGACGTCATGACGGATCGGGTCGACGCGCGGGCGCTGGAGGAAGCCGTGCGCTTCACTTCGGAGCTCATCCGCATCGACACCACCAATCGCGGTGGCGGCGACTGCCGGGAGCGCCCGGCCGCGGAGTACGTCGCGGAGCGGCTCAGCGAGGTGGGCATCGAGCCGACCCTGCTGGAGAAGGAGCCGGGCCGGACGAATGTGGTCGCCCGGATTCCCGGCAGCGATCCGGGCGCGGACGCGCTGCTGGTCCACGGCCATCTCGACGTCGTCCCCGCCGAGCCCGCCGACTGGAGCGTCCACCCGTTCTCGGGCGAGGTCCGCGACGGGGTGGTGTGGGGCCGGGGCGCGGTCGACATGAAGGACATGGACGCGATGGTGCTGTCCGTGGTCCGGGCGTGGGCCCGGGCCGGGGTCCGGCCGCGGCGGGACATCGTGCTGGCCTTCACCGCCGACGAGGAGGACAGCGCCGTCGTCGGCTCCGGGTTCCTCGCCGACGAGCACCCGGAGCTCTTCGAGGGCTGCACGGAAGGCATCAGCGAGTCCGGCGCGTACACCTTCCACGCCGACGGCGGGCTGCGGCTCTACCCCGTGGCGGCGGGGGAGCGCGGCACGGCCTGGCTCAAGCTCACCGCACGGGGCACCGCCGGGCACGGCTCCAAGGTCAATACGGACAACGCGGTCGCCGCGCTCGCCGCCGCGGTCACCCGGATCGGCGACCACCGGTGGCCGGTCCGGCTCACCCCGACCGTGCGGGCCGCGCTGCGCGAGATCGCCGCGCTGTACGACATCGAAGCCGACCCGGACGACCCGGAGTTCGACGCCGACGGGCTGCTCGGCAAGCTCGGATCCGCCGCCGCGCTGATCGCCCCGACGATCCGTAACAGCGCCAACCCGACGATGCTCGACGCCGGGTACAAGGTCAATGTCATCCCCGGCACCGCCGTCGGCTTCGTCGACGGGCGGACGGTGCCGGGTGGCGAGGAGGAGTTCCGGGCCACCATGGACCGGCTCACCGGGCCCCAGGTGTCCTGGGAGTACTACCACGGGGAGAACGGCCTCCAGGCGTCCGTCGACTCCCCGGCGTTCGCGCGGATGCGCGCGGCCATCGAGCGCTTCGATCCGAGCGGCCACGTGGTGCCGTTCTGTATGTCCGGCGGTACGGACGCCAAGCAGTTCGCCCGGCTCGGCATCACCGGTTACGGCTTCGCACCGCTCCGGCTGCCCCGGGGATTCGACTATCAGGCGCTCTTCCACGGCGTCGACGAGCGGGTTCCCGTCGAGGCGCTGCACTTCGGGGTGCGGGTGCTCGACCACTTTCTGCGGGAGGAAACCACCGGGTTCTCACGGGAAGAGACCACCGAGCGGGAAATTCCCGGGCGCGATACCCCGGCATGCGCAGTGCGCGCGCAGGAAGCCCTCCCGGGCGAAAGCCCTGGGGGCGAAACGGATCTGACGGCAGATCACGGCCGCAAGGAGGCGCGGTAATCATGGTGTCCACGGCGCCCTACGGAGCCTGGCCGTCCCCGATCGACGCGGCGCTCGCCGCGTCGCACGACGGTAAACCCGAGTACGTGGGCACGGTCGGCGACGAGGTGTGGTGGGTCGAGCCGCGCCCGGCGGAGAAGGGGCGTCAGACGCTCGTGCGCCGCCTCCCCGACGGCAGTGAGACCAGCCCGCTGCCCGCCCCGTGGAACGTCCGCAGCCGGTTCCTGGAGTACGGGGGGCAGCCCTGGGCCGCGGTCCCGAGGGAGACCGGCGGGCCGCTGCTGGTCTTCGTCGACTTCGCCGACCAGCGGCTGCACGTCTGCGAGCCCGACGGCCCGGCGGGCGGCGCGCCGAGACCGCTGACGCCGCTGTCGCCGGTCGGCGACGGCCTGCGCTGGGCCGACCCGGTGCTCCGGCCCGAGCTCGGCGAAGTGTGGTGCGTCCTGGAGGAGTTCACCGGGGACGCGGCGGGCGAGGTGCGGCGGGTGCTCGCCGCCGTTCCCCTGGACGGCTCCGCCGCCGAGGACCGCACCGCGGTGCGCGAGCTGACCGACGACCGGCACCGCTTCGTCACCGGTCCGCGACTCTCCCCGGACGGCCTGCGGGCGGCGTGGATCGCCTGGGACCACCCCCGGATGCCCTGGGAGGGCACCGAGCTCAAGCTCGCCGACGTCACGGCGGACGGCCGGCTCACGGGCGCCCGGACGGTCATGGGCGGCCCCGGGGAGTCCGTCGCCCAGGTGGAGTGGGACCAGGACGGTTCCCTGCTCGCCGCGACCGACCGCACCGGCTGGTGGAATCTGCACCGCCTCGACCCGGAGACGGGCGAGAGCGTCAATCTGTGCCCGCGCGAGGAGGAGTTCGCGGGCCCGCTGTGGCGGGTGGGTCACCGCTGGTTCCAGCCGCTGGTCCACGGTCTGATCGCCGTGATCCACGGCCGGGGCGCCACCGCCCTCGGGATACTCGACACCGAGACCGGTGAGCTGGTCGACGCGGCCGGTCCGTGGACGGAGTGGGGGCCGACGCTGGCGGTCGCCGGCACCCGTGTCGTCGGCGTCGCCGCGAGCCCCCGCACGGCCTACGAGGTGGTCGAGCTCGACACCTGCACCGGCCGGGCCCGCGCGATAGGCGCCCGGCACGCCGACCCCGTGGACCCCGCGTACTACCCGGAGCCGCTGATCCGCACCTTCGTCGGGCCGGACGGCCGGGACATCCACGCCCACATCTATCCGCCGCACAGCCCCGACCACACCGCGCCCGCCGATGAACTCCCCCCGTTCGTGGTGTGGGCGCACGGCGGCCCCACCAGCCGGGCACCCCTCGTGCTGGACCTGGAGATCGCCTACTTCACCTCGCGCGGCATCGGGGTCGCCGAGGTCAACTACGGCGGTTCGACGGGCTACGGGCGCGAGTACCGCGACCGGCTGCGGGAGCGCTGGGGCGTGGTCGACGTGGAGGACTGCGCGGCCGTGGCCGAGGCGCTCGCCGACGAGGGCAGCGCCGACCGCGCCCGGCTGGCCATCCGGGGCGGCAGCGCGGGCGGCTGGACGGCCGCGGCCTCGCTCGTCTCCACCGGCCTGTACGCCTGCGGCACCATCAGCTATCCGGTGCTGGATCTGCTGACGTGGGCGTCGGGAGGCACCCACGACTTCGAATCGCACTATCTGGAGAGCCTGATCGGGCCGTTGGCCGAGGTGCCCGACCGGTACCGGGACCGCTCGCCGCTGCACCGCGCGGACCGGGTGTCCGGAGCCTTCGTCCTTCTTCAGGGCCTGGACGACCCCATCTGCCCGGCCGCGCAGAGCGCGCGGTTCGTCGAGGCGATGGCCGGGCGGGGGGTGCCGTACGCGTATCTGACGTTCGAGGGGGAGGGGCATGGATTCCGCCGGGCCGACACGATGATCCGCGCGTTGCACGCGGAACTCTCCCTTTACTCGCAGATCTTCGGAATCGGCGCGCCCGGCATACCCGTTCTGCCGCTCGCCACATGACGATGCGTCGGGCGCGGGGCGGGCAGGGCGAGGGGGTCGGGCGTGGGGGAGCGGCGTGGGGGCCTGGGCGGAGAGGGGGATGGGGAGGGGCGCCTTGTGACACTCAGCGGGGGTGAGGTTAGGCTGGCCTAAGCCGCGGCGGGTTCGATTGTGCGACCCCCCGGCATCTTTCTTGACGTTTCCGCATTTCCCGTCGTTTACCGAAACCTGGAGTTCCGCATGTTCACTCGGTGTTCCGCGCGAGCGGTTCGGGTGCCGCGTGAGCTGGTGTGCGGCATTCCGGACGGTCAATTCCCTTCGGGCGCGTCCGTCCTGTAAGGTAAGCCTTACCTAATTCAAATGGAATGGGGGGAACCGTCGTGCAGCAGTCAGAACTCGCCGGCCGCGTCGCGCTGGTCACCGGCGCCGGACAAGGCATAGGCGAGGCCGTGACCCGCGCCCTCGTCGCACGGGGAGCGCGCGTCGCGGCCCTCGACCGGTCCATAGAGGGCGTCAAGGAACTCGAAGCGGAATTCGGAGCGGAGCAAGTCGTCGCCCACAGCGCCGACGTCGCCGACAGCCTCGCCGTCGACGCCGTCGTCGACGAGGTGGAGCGCACCCTCGGACCGATCGCGATCCTCGTCAACGTCGCCGGTGTGCTGCACACCTCCCCCGTGGTGGACATCACCGACGAGGTGTGGGACCGCACCTTCGCCGTCAACTCCACCGGCGTCTTCAACACCTCCCGTGCCGTGGCCCGCAGGATGAGCGAGCGCCGCGACGGATGCATCGTCACCGTCGGTTCCAACGCCGCGGGCGTGCCCCGTACCAGCATGGCCGCGTACGCCGCCTCCAAGGCCGCCGCCACCATGTTCACCAAGTGCCTCGGCCTGGAGCTCGCCCGCAGCGGAGTCCGCTGCAATGTGGTTTCGCCCGGCTCCACGGACACCGCCATGCAGCGCGGCCTGTGGGCCGACGAGCAGGCCCCCCAGCGCGTCATCGACGGCGACCCCGCCAGCTACCGCGTCGGCATCCCCCTCGGCCGCATCGCCGACCCGGCCGACATCGCCGACGCCGTCACCTTCCTCGTCTCGGACCGCGCCCGGCACATCACCATGCACGACCTGTACGTCGACGGCGGCGCCACCCTGCGCGTCTGACGGCCCGCCACCGCCGGGACCGCCACGCTCCGCCCGCGACGGCGGCCCGTGCCGCCCGGCCCGCGCTCGCCATCCACCACCGGCCCCCACCGGTCGGTCCGATCGACCCGGGACCCCCGCCCGACCCGGGGCGGCTCCCGCCGCACCACACCAGCGCCGGGCGAGGCCCGTCCAGCCGGGACCCGGCCGGCCCGGCCCGCCCGAACCACTTCACGTCACACCGGTGCGACCCACCGGAGGAACGGAGCAGCAGGTGACCACGGTTCACCACGTCGCCGACCGGCCGAGCGAGCCCGAAGCTCGCGCGGACGGCCGCCTCACCGCAGTGCCGGGAGGCGTCGGTCAGCGGATCGAACGGCCCGAGGACACCGTCGGTGCCGCGACCTCGCTGCTCGACGCCTACGAGCCCGCCCGGGCCCGCTTCTTCGCCTCGCCGACCCGCACGCTCCTCGCCCACGGGACACGGGCCGAAGTGCCGCACGGCGACACCCCCTTGGCGCGGCGCGTCACCGAGACCCTCGACGCCGAGCTGCTCGCGGGCAACCCGGCACCCATCGTCGTCGGCGCCGTGCCCTTCGGCCAGAGCGCCCCGGCCTCCCTCGCCGTGCCGCACGCCGTCCGCTGGGCCCCGCCGCTGTCCGAGGACCCGCTGATCGCCCTGCCCGCCGCCGCCCCCGCCGCCGCCGACTGGGACATCCGGCCGATACCCGAGCCGGGCGTCTACGGAGCCGCGGTCGCCGAGGCCGTGCGCCGTATGAGACGCGGCGACTTCAGCAAGGTCGTCCTCGCCCGCACCCTGGAGCTGCGCTCCTCCCGCGAGCTCGACCTCCCCGCCCTGCTCCAGCGGCTCGCCCGCCGCGACCCGGCCGGATACACCTTCGCCCTGCCGACCGGCCCCGGCCGCACCCTCCTCGGCGCCAGCCCCGAGCTGCTCGTCGCCCGGCGCGGCGGCGCCCTGATCGCCAACCCCCTCGCCGGCTCCACCCCGCGCAGCGCCGACCTCGCCGAGGACGTCCGCCGGGCCGCGGCGCTCCTGGAGTCCGAGAAGGACCTGCACGAGCACGCCGTCGTCGTCGACGCGGTCCGCGCGGCGCTCGCCCCCTTCTGCCGCACCCTCGACGTCCCCGAGCGCCCCACGCTCGTGCGGACCGCCGCCATGTGGCACCTGTCCACGACCGTCACCGGCGAGCTGGCCGACACCGCCGTCTCCGCCCTCGAGCTGGCCTGCGCGCTGCACCCCACCCCGGCCGTCTGCGGCACCCCCACCACCACCGCGCGCGACGTCATCACGGAGCTGGAGCCCTTCGACCGGGGCAACTTCACCGGCATGGTCGGCTGGGGCGACGCGAGCGGCGACGGCGAATGGGTCGTCACCATCCGCTGCGCCGAGGCCCGGGCCGAGGAGCGCACCCTGCGCCTCTACGCGGGCGCGGGCGTCGTCGCCCAGTCCACGCCGGAGGCCGAGACCGCCGAGACCGGCGCCAAGTTCCGTACATTCCTCGACGCCGTCGGCGCGGACCACCAGGAGAGCGGCCGATGAGCATCCAGCCGAACCACACCCCCGACGCACCGGGCTACCCCGCCGAGTTCGCCGAGCGCTACCGCGCCGCCGGCTGGTGGCGCGGCGAGACGTTCGGGCAGATGCTGCGCGAGCGGGCGCTGAACCACCCCGACCGCGTCGCGATCGTCGACCCCGCGGGCGCGGGGCGGCGCTGGACGTACGGCGAGCTGGACGACCGTGCCGACCGCCTCGCCGCCGGATTCCTCGCCCGGGGTATCGCGAAGGGCGACCGCGTCGTCGTCCAGCTGCCCAACGTCGCCGAGTTCTTCGAGGTGATCTTCGGCCTCTTCCGCATCGGTGCCCTCCCCGTCTTCGCGCTGCCCGCGCACCGCGAGACCGAGATCCGCTACTTCTGCGAGTTCACCGAGGCGGCCGCCTACGTCATCGCCGACACCAGCGGCGGCTTCGACTACCGCGACCTGGCGACGAAGGTACGGGCCGAGGTGCCCACCCTGCGCCACGTGTTCGTGGTGGGGGAGCCCGGTGAGCACACCGCGCTGACGGACGTGGCCCGTGAGCCCGTCGCCGTCGCCGACGGCCCGGCCCCCGGCGATCTGGCCTTCCTCCAGCTCTCCGGCGGCTCCACCGGCGTCCCCAAGCTCATCCCGCGCACCCACGACGACTACATCTACTCGCTGTGGGGCTCCAACGAGCACTGCGGGGTCGACGAGAACAGCGTCTACCTCTGCGCGCTGCCCGCCGCCCACAACTTCCCCCTCAGCTCGCCCGGCACCCTCGGCGCGCTCTACGCCGGCGCCCGCGTGGTCCTCGCCCCGCAGCCCAGCCCGGACGTCGCCTTCCCGCTCATCGAGCGCGAGGGCGTGACCATCACCGGTCTCGTCCCGCCGCTCGCCCTGGTGTGGACCGAGGCCGCCCCGAGCAGCCCGCACGACCTCGGCAGCCTGGAGGTGCTGCTGGTCGGCGGTGCGAAGTTCAGCGAGGAGGCCGCGCGGCGCGTCAGGCCCGCGCTCGGCTGCACCCTCCAGCAGGTCTTCGGCATGGCGGAGGGCCTGGTGAACTACACCCGGCTCGACGACCCCGAGGAGACCATCGTCACCACGCAGGGCCGCCCGATCTCCCCGGACGACGAGATCCGCGTCGTGGACGACGAGGACAACGACCTGCCCGTCGGCGCCACCGGCCACCTGCTGACCCGCGGCCCCTACACCATCCGCGGCTACTGGCGGGCCCCCGAGCACAACGCCAAGTCCTTCACCGCCGACGGCTTCTACCGCACCGGCGACGTCGTCCGGCTGACCGAAACCGGCCACATCGTCGTCGAGGGCCGGGCGAAGGACCAGATCAACCGGGGCGGCGAGAAGGTCGCCGCCGAGGAGATCGAGAACCACATCCTCGCCCACCCCGCCGTGCACGACGTCGCCGTCGTCTCCATGCCCGACGACTACCTGGGCGAGCGCACCTGCGCGTACATCGTGCTGCGCGAGGGCGCCGAGCCGGTCAAGTCGATCGCCGTCAAGAAGTTCGTCCGCGAACGCGGCCTCGCCGCCTACAAGGTCCCCGACCGGGTGGAGTTCGTCGCGGAGTTCCCGCAGACCGGCATCGGCAAGGTCTCCAAGAAGGACCTCCGCGCGGCCATTGCCGCCCGCCTCGCCACCTCCTGATCCCGTCATCGCAGCCCGCCACCGCGGCTGACCGCACGCATTCCGAAAGGCCCCCCACCACCATGGCGCTCCCTGCCATCACCCCCTACGCCATGCCCACCGCGGACGCCCTCCCGGCGAACAAGGTCGACTGGACCGTCGACCCGGACCGCGCGGTGCTGCTCGTGCACGACCTGCAGAACTACTTCCTCGGCGCCTTCACCCCGGACGCCTCCCCGCTCACCGAGCTCCTCGCCAACACCGCCCGGGTCAAGGCCGCCTGCGAGCGCCTCGGCGTGCCCGTCGTCTACTCCGCCCAGCCCGGCGGCCAGAGCGCCGAGGAGCGCGGCCTCCAGCAGGACTTCTGGGGACCCGGCCTGCCGGACGACGAGCGGGCCAAGGCCATCGCCGACGCCGTCGCCCCCACCGAGCGCGACACGGTCCTGACGAAGTGGAAGTACAGCGCCTTCGTCCGCACCGACCTCGCCGAGCGGATGGCGGCCCAGGGCCGCGACCAGCTGATCATCGTCGGCGTCTACGCCCACATCGGCGTCCTCATGAGCGCCTGCGACGCCTGGATGCGCGATATCCAGCCTTTCCTCGTCGCCGACGCCGTCGCGGACTTCTCCGCCGACGACCATGAGATGGCCCTGCGCTACGCCGCCGCCAAGTGCGCCGTCGTGACGACCACCGACCGCCTCTTCGAAAAGGTCTGAACCTCCCATGGCACTCACCCTGGACCGGATCCGCGCCGACGTCGCCGACGTGCTCGGCGAGGACCCCGCCGACATACCCGACGACGAGAACCTCGTCGACTACGGCCTCGACTCCGTGCGCATCATGACCCTCGTCGAGCGCTGGCGCCGCGACCACGGCACCGAGGTCACCTTCGTGGACCTGGCCGAGAAGCCGGCCATCGAGCAGTGGGCACCGCTGCTGGGGGTCCGGGCGTGAGAGCCGCGCGCACCCTCGACCGGCCCGCCACCGGCGCACCGCGCCCGGCGGCGCCGGAGGGGCTGCCCCTGACCGCCGCCCAGTCGGGCATGTGGTTCGCCCAGGCCCTCGACCCCGCCAGCCCGGCGCTCAACACCGCCGAGTGCATCGAGATCCACGGCGAGGTGGACCCCGTCCACTTCGCCGAGGCCCTGCACCGCACCGTCGGCGAGGCGGACGCCCTGCGGGTCCGTCTGGTGGCCCCCGCCGAAGGCGAGAGCGGCCCCCGCCAACTGCCCATCGCCATCGAGCCGCCCGGCCACGGCTTCCCGCTGCACACCGCCGACCTGCGCGGCGAGCGCGCCCCCGACGCCACCGCCCGGGCCTGGATGCGCGCCGACCTCGCCGTGCCCTTCGACCTGGCCACCGGCCCGCTGTTCGCGCACGCCCTCTTCCACGTCGGCGACCGGCGCTGGCTGTGGTACCAGCGAGTCCACCACGCCGTCATGGACGGCTACGGCTACTCCCTCATCGCCCGCCGCGTCGCCGAGGTCTACACCGCCCTCGCCGCCGGCACCGCCCCCGGCCCGAGCCCCTTCGGACGGCTCGCCGCGCTGGTCGCCGAGGACGCCGCCTACCGCGACTCGGCCGCGCACGAACGCGACCGCGCCCACTGGGAGGACCGCTTCCGCGACCGGCCCGCCGTCCCCACCCTCGCCGGCCGCAGCGCCCTGCCCTCCAGCACCTCTCTGCGGCACTCCGCGCACCTCGGCCCCGAGGCCACCGAGCGGCTGCGCGAGCTGGCCGGCTCCGTCCGGGCCACCTGGCCCGACGTCCTGTTCGCCGCCCAGGCGCTCTACCTCGCGCGCGCCACCCGCAGCGAGGACGTCGTCCTCGGGCTGCCCATGATGGGCCGCATGGGATCCGTGGCGCTGCGCGTCCCCGGCATGGTCATGAACGTCCTGCCGCTGCGCTTCACCGTCACCCCCGAGACCACCTTCGCCGAGCTGACCCGCCAGGCCGACCTCGGCATCCGCGACGCCCGCCGCCACCGCCGCTACCGCTACGCGGACATCCGCCGCGACCTCGGACTGCTCGGCGAGGGCCGGCCGCTCGTCGGCCCGCTCGTCAACGTCATGCCGTTCGACTACGGGCTCACCTTCGCCGGCGCCCGGTCCGACGCGTACAACCTCTCCGCCGGACCCGTGGACGACCTCACCGTCAACATCTACGACCGGGCCGACGGCACCGGGCTGCACATCGACTACGACGCCAACCCGGCCCTCTACGGCTCCGACGAGATCGCCACCCACCAGGAGCGGTTCCTCGACCTGCTGACCCGGATCGCTGACAGCGACCCCCACCAGCCGCTCACCACGCTGTCCCCGGGCACCGAGGAGGAGCGCCGGCGCGTGCTCGTCGAGTTCAACGACACCGCCGTGCCCGTGCCGCCGACCACCCTCATCGGCCCGATCGAGGCCCGCGCCGCCCGCAGGCCCGGCGCGACCGCCCTCGTCGCCGGCGATGTGACCCTCACCTACGGCGAGTTGAACGCCCGCGCCAACCGGCTCGCCCGCCACCTCCTCACCCTCGGCGTGCGGCCCGGTGCCCTGGCCGCCGTCGCCGTTCCCCGCTCCGTCGACCTCGTCGTCGCCCTCCTCGCCGTCCTCAAGGCCGGCGGCGCGTATCTGCCGCTGGACCCCGGGTACCCCGCCGAGCGGCTCGCCCACATGCTCGGCGACGCGGCCCCCGTCTGCGTCCTGACCGACACCGCCACCCGGGCGTCCCTGCCCGCCACCGGGCTGCCCGTCCTCACACTCGACGACCCGGCGCTGCACGCCGAGCTGGCCGCGCACCTGCCCACCGACCCGGGCCGCCCGCTCACCCCGCAGCACCCCGCCTACGTCATCTACACCTCCGGCTCCACCGGCCGCCCCAAGGGCGTCGTCGTCCCGCACTCCGCGATCGACAACCGGCTGCGCTGGGCACAGGGCCAGTACGCGCTCACCCCCGACGACCGGGTGCTGCAGAAGACGCCGTCCGGATTCGACGTCTCCGTCTGGGAGTTCTTCTGGCCGCTGCGCGTGGGCGCCACCCTCGTCCTCGCCGAGCCCGGCGCCCACCAGGACCCCGCCGCGCTGGCCCGCACGATCCGCGAACAGGGCGTCACCACCGCCCACTTCGTGCCCTCCATGCTCCGCCTCTTCCTCGACGAGCCGACCGCCGCGGCCTGCACCGGCCTGCGCCGGGTCCTGTGCAGTGGCGAGGTGCTGCCGCGCCGGGCCGCCGAGGCCTTCCACCGCACGCTGCCCGGCGTCCCGCTGCACAATCTGTACGGGCCCACCGAAGCGGCCGTCGACGTCACCCACCACGCCTGCGTGCCCGGTGAGAAGGGGCCCGTGCCGATCGGCCGGCCCGTCTGGAACACCCGGCTCTACGTCCTCGACCCCGACCGCCGCCCCTGCCCGCCCGGCATCCCCGGCGAGCTGTACGTGGCGGGCGCCCAGCTCGCCACCGGCTACCTCGGGCGCCCGGAGGAGACCGCCGAGCGCTTCGTCCACGACCCGTTCGCCGAAGCCGCCGGCCGCCCCGGCGAGCGCATGTACCGCACGGGTGACCTGGCCCGCTGGCGGCAGGACGGCACCCTCGACTACCTCGGCCGCACCGACCAGCAGGTCAAGCTGCGCGGCCTGCGCGTCGAACTCGGCGAGGTCGAGGCGGCCTTGACCGCCGACCCGCACGTCGCCGCCGCCTGCGCGACGGTCCGCGAGGACCGCCCCGGCGACCGCCGTCTGGTCGCCTATCTGACTCCGGCCTCGGCGGATGCCGCCGCTGAGGCCGGTCCTGCCCCGACGAGGGGATCGGCCCCGCTGGACCCCGACGCCCTGCGGGCGCGGCTCGCCACCCGGCTGCCCGATCACATGGTGCCCAGTGCCCTCGTCGTCGTGGACGCCCTGCCGCTCACCCCCAACGGCAAGCTGGACCGTGCGGCGCTCCCCGCCCCGTCGGCCACCCCTCGCACCGGCGGCCGGCCCCCGCGCGGCCCCCGCGAGGAGATGCTCGCCCGGCTCTTCGCGGAAGCGCTCGGGCTGCCGCGCGTGGGCGTCGACGACGGCTTCTTCGCCCTCGGCGGCGATTCGCTGCTGGCCGCCCGTCTCGTCGCCCGGATCCGGGCCGCCTTCGGCGTGGACCTCGCCCTGGGCGCGCTGTTCCGGGCGCCCACACCCGCCTCGCTCGCCGACCTGTTGCACGGCGACGGCGAGGAGGGCGCGCTCGGCGCCGTGCTGCCCCTGCGTCGCACCGGCGACCGCACCCCGCTGTTCGTCCTGCCCCCGGCGGTCGGCCTCAGCTGGTGCTACACCGGGCTGCTCGAAGGGCTGAGCCCCGACCAGCCGGTGTACGGGCTCCAGGCACCCGGCCTGAACCCCGGCGAGACGCTGCCCGCCACGATGGAGGAGCTGGCTGGGGACTGGCTGGCCCGCGTCCGCGAGATCCAGCCGCACGGCCCCTACCGCCTGCTCGGCTGGTCCGTCGGCGGCGTCGCCGCCCACACCCTCGCCGTCCTCCTCCAGGAGGCCGGCGAGAAGGTCGAGCTGCTCGCCGTCATGGACGCCTACCCCGCCGACCAGTGGCGCGAGGCACCCGCCCCCCAGGAGGCCGACGCCCTCGCCGCCCTGCTGCGGATGGCCGTGGACGACCGGGCCGACCGGGCGGACGGGCCGCAAGGCGGACCGCTCACCCGGGAGCGGGTCACCGCCCGGCTGCGCGCCGAAGGCAGCGCCCTCGCCGCGCTCGACGACGACACGCTCGCCGCCGTCCTCGACGTCGTCGTCAACAACGTCACCCTCATGCGCACCCACCGGCACCGCGTCTTCGACGGCGACGTCCTCTTCTTCACCGCCGCCGCACCCCGCGCCGAGCACTGGCTGTCGCGGGACGCGTGGCGCCCCTACGTCACCGGTAGCCTGATCAACCGCGATATCGACTGTCTGCACCCGCAGATGACCCGGCCGGGGCCGATCGCGGAGGTCGCCGAGGCGGTGGCCGGCTATCTAGGAGAGAGCTAATGTCCGTGGACGGCGGTGAGCGGGCCGACGGGACGCGCCCCCTGGTCCTCGGCCGCGACCCGCTGCCCGGCGCGTGGACCCCGGGCCCGCCGCACCTGTGGCTGCTGCGGATCCCCGACCACGCCCCGCTGCCGCCGGCCGCGTACGAGCGGATCCTCGACGCCCGGGAACGGGCCCGCGCCGCCGCCTTCGTCCGGGATCTGCACCGGGAGCGCTACGCCGCGGCCCACGTCGGGCTGCGGCGGCTCCTCGGCGCCTACCTGGAGACGGACCCGGCGGCCGTCGAGCTGACGCGCGAGCCGTGCCCAGGCTGCGGCGGACCGCACGGCCGGCCGGCCGTCGCCGGGGCACCCCTGCACTTCAACCTCTCCCACGCGGGCGACCTGGCCTTGTTCGCCTTCGCCGGCACCCCCGTCGGCGTGGACGTCGAGGAACGCCAGCCCGCGGCCGTCGTCGACGAGGTGGCGCCCTCGCTGCACCCCACCGAGACCGCCGAGCTGACCGCGCTCCCGGAGGCGGCGCGCCACGCCGCCTTCACCCGTTGCTGGACCCGCAAGGAGGCCTACCTCAAGGGCATCGGCACGGGACTCTCCGAGGACCCCGCCCTCACCTACGTCGGCTCCGGCCCGGCCCCGGCGTCCCCCACGGGCTGGTCACTGACCGACGTCGCCGTGGACCCCGGCTACGCGGCGGCCCTGGCGGTCGCCGACACCGGCGGGTGAAGAGGCCGCCCCCGGCGGCGCCTCACCCGTGTGCACCGGCGCCGGACTTGACGACCGCCCGCCGCAAGGGAGTTGGGCCCGGCCTGCCGCCCCGGCGCCCGCCTCGCCGAGCGCGGGGCGCCCCGAGTTTGTTAGCGTCACCCGAATGAACAAGATCCACATGGTGCGCGTGATGGCAGCGACCGCCTGCGCGGCGGCGCTGATCGGCGTCACCGCCTGCGGCAGCGAGAGCGGCGGCAAGGGCGACGGCAAGAGCGGGCTGGACGCGATGTCCGCCCAGCAGATATCCGACAAGGCGATGCAGGCACTGCGCGACGCGAAGTCGCTGCGCTTCAAGCAGGACGGCTTCACCCAGGGCCAGCCCGTCAAGATGAACCTCATCCTGGACCGCCAGGGCTCCTGCGCCGGCCAGGCCGGCGGCGCGAAGGGCGGCTCCACCGACGTCATCAAGCTCGGTGACAAGGTCTGGATGAAGCCCGACCACGCGACGTGGGAGGAGCAGATCGGCGCCGCGAAGGCGGCGACCATCGAGGGCGTCACCAAGGGCCGCTACATCCACGGCCCGACGAGCGACCCGCTGCTGGCCGGGATGGCCAACACCTGCGACCTCACGAAGTTCCAGGCCGCGATCAAGGGCGGCGACGCCTCCGGCGAGGACATGGCCAAGGGCAAGCCGGCCACCGTCGAGGGCAAGAAGGTCATCCCCCTGGAGAGCAAGAGCGGAAAGGGCGAGGCCACGACCGTCTACGTGGCCTCCGAGGGCACGCCCTACCCGGTGAAGATCGTCCAGAACGAGGGTGGCAAGACCACCACGACGATCATCACCGACTACGACAAGCCCGTACCGACGGCGACGCCTTCCCCGGCCGAGACGATCGACATCGCACAGCTGCGGAAGCAGCTCCAGGGCGCGTGAGCAGGCTCCCCGGATCCCGGCTCCCCCTCTGCCGGGAACGGTGACGTTCCCCTGACGCGCCGAAGGCGGCGCGCCCTCCGGCAGGAGAGCGCGCCGCCTTCGGCACGTACGGGCGACGTCAGGGCGGGGCGGACCCGGTCGCGTCAGGCACGGCCGAGGAGTTCCTCGCGGCGGGCCAGCGCCCACGCGCGCTCCTCCTCGATGTCCGGGATGAAGTCCTGCCGCAGGAACTCCGCCCAGGGATCCGCGCCGAGCGGGCCCAGACGCGCTATCCGCTCGGTCTCGGCGCGCTGCAAACGCGCCAGCGCGTCCAGCACGTCGGCCGGGTCCGCGCCGTAGGCATCGCACAGCAGCCGCAGCCGACGCGCCAACGGTGCGCCGGCCTCGCCGTAGCCGACCCCGCGCTGACGGTCGGGAAGCCGTATCGGCACGTTGTACCAGGCCAGTTGGGCGAGGTCGTCCAACGCCTCGCCGGGGACGGCCAGATCCCAGTCGATGACGCCCACCAGGCGGTCGTCCGCCCAGACCGAGTTCCAGCTCGTGAGGTCGCCGTGGCGCATGATCGACCCGGGACGCCAACGGACGTCCGGATCGCACCAGACGGCCTGCGACGAGGGCCGGAAGTCGCGTACGGCCTCGTGGTAGTCGCGCAGCCACCGCCCGAGCCCGATGATGCCCTCGTCCGCGAGGAGCGCCCGGGGCCACGGGTACAGCCCCACCTCGCCGCGCAGCAGCGACACCACCTCGTGGCCGTCCACGGGGCCGTCACCCAGGGCGCGCGGCGCGCCGGTGAACCCCACCTGCTCCAGGTGGCGCAGCAGTTCCCGTACCGCGGGCGTCCACACCCGCCAGGGCCTGAGAATGGTCTCGCCCTCACGGCGCACCGTCGACAGCCCGCCGCGCATCGATTCACCGTCCTGGATCACGGCTGAATCCTAGTGAGCACGGTGCACGGTGCACGGTGCCTCATGCCGGTGCCGATTCCAGGAGGATCGTCAGGAGCTCTTCCGGGACGTCCCGCATCAGGTCGTGCTTGCCCGCCAGGGCGTGCGTCGTCCACCGGGAATCCGTCCGCAGGCGCTCGTACAGCGCGGTGAAGGGTGATGCGCCGTCCCACTCCGACTCCGTCGCGTACACGTACGTCCGGCTCCGGAAGCGGCTGAGATCCCCGCTGAGGCGGATGCGCTGCAGGGCCGAGGCCAGGGGGTGGGGGGTGGTACGGGGGTCGAAGAACGGCAGCGGCGGGATCGCGTAGCCGCTCTCGCCGACCGTCCGGTGCCAGTCCGGCTCCGCGGGGATGAGGTCGAAGAGGGCGTCGCCGTCCTGCGGGACGAGCGCGTCGAGGTAGACCAGGGAGTCCACGCGCTCCGGCAGCCGGTCCGCGACGCCGGTGATCACCATGCCGCCGTAGCTGTGGCCCACGAGCACCGCGTCCTCGATGTCCTCGGCCTCAAGGACGCCGGCGACGTCCTCGATGTGGGTGTCGAGGTTCACGGTGGAGGTCAGGAGATGGGCGCGCTCGGCGACGCCGGTCAGCGTCAGCGCGTGCACACGGTGGCCGAGCTGCCGCAGCGGCCCGGTGAGCGTCTCGAAGCTCCAGGCGCCGTGGCACATACCGGGAACGAGAACGAAGGTGGCCATGGCTGACTCCTCAGTGGTGACGGTCGTGCTGCGGGGGGTCGTGGTGCGGGCGGTCGGCGCCGGTGACGCGCCGGTAGTGCGCGGTGATCCGGGCGAGTTCGGCGGGGGTACGGGCGCCCACGCCGGCGTGCAGCTCGCGGTTGGCGGCGACCACGGCCGCCGTCGGCTCCTGGCGCGACTTCTCGTACGCGGCCAGCCCCGCCGGGCAGCCGGCGCCGGCGAGCGCGTCGGCCAGGGCGCGGGCGTCGACGATCGCCTGCGACGCGCCGTTCGCCCCGAGCGGATACATGGGGTGCGCGGCGTCGCCGAGCAGGGTGACCCGGCCCGAGCCCCAGGACGACAGGGGATCCCGGTCGACCATGGGGTATTCGAGGATCATCGAGCTGTCGGCGATCAGGGCGGGTACGTCGAGCAACCCGAGCTTCCAGTGGCCGATGTGGCGCAGAACGTCCTCCGGGCGCCCCGGGAGATTCCAGTTGGCGTCGCCAGGCAGCGGGCCCGGGTCGGCGACCTGCACCTGGGCCACCCAGTTGATCAGGTCCGGTCCGATCGGATACGCGATGAGTTCACGGCCCGCCTCGCTACCCGCACCACGTGCCACGACGCCCGCGCCGCGCGCGATGAGCATCGACTCGCCACCGAGGAAGGGCCGACGCTCGGTCACCCCACGCCACATCCGCACCCCCGACCACGCCAGCGGCCCCTGATCGGGGTGCAGTTGGGCGCGCACCGCCGAGTGGAGCCCGTCCGCGCCGACGAGGACGTCCGCCGCGATCTCCTTGCCGTCCGCCAGGGCCGCCCGTACGGAGTCGGTGTCCTGCGTAAAGCCCGTCAGCCGGGCCCCGGTGCGGACGGCGCCCGGGCCGAGCCGCTCGTGCACCGCGGACAGCAGCAGCATCTGCAGCCGCCCGCGGTGCACGGCGTACTGCGGCCGGTCATAGCCCCCGGCGAGCCCGCGCTTCTCGGTGAAGAGCGTGGCCCCGAACCGGTCGCAGTAGACGTTCTCGGTGATGGCGACACCGATGCGGGCCAGGTCGTCGCCGAGACCGAGATCGGTGAGCTCCCGCACGGCGTGGGGGAGAAGGTTGATGCCGACGCCCAGGGGGCGCAGCTCGCGGGCACCCTCGACCAGGGACGCCTCGATGCCCGCCGCGTGCAGGGCGAGGGCGGCCGTCAGACCGCCGATCCCGGCCCCGGCGATGAGGACACGCATGATCAGCCGGCGATCTCGGGACGGTCGATGATGCGCAGCCAGGTGCCGTCGGCCTGCCGCCGGGCGACCTGGACACGTCCGCCGGTACCGTCGGAGGGCCGCGTCGAGGTGACGGCCAGGTCACCGTTGCGCACGGTCGGCAGCGGCTCCTCCACCTCGAAGCGCGGCGCCTGCGCCATCATCTGCCGGTACAGGGCGAGAATCGCCGCCCGGCCGACGGTCTGCGACCCCGGCGGGTAGGCGACGACGGCATCCTCCTCGTAGAGCTCGGCGAGCCCTTCGGCATCACCGGCGTTGGCACGCTCCACGAACATCCGGGCCAGGTCCTCGGGCTCGGTGGCGCGGGTGCGGGGGGTGGTGCTCATGGCGAATCGACTCCTCTTGGTCCTCGTGCGGGCCGACGCTTGGCGGCCTGCCCTGTGCGTCCAGCCTGGCGGCGCACGATCTAGAAGTCCAAGAGCTGATCGTGCTGGTAGCTAGAACTGTTGGTTATGGCAGCTTGGCGGACTCACCTACGTCGCCACTATGGCCGAGGAGCCCGACTTCGCCCGGGTCGCAGCCACGCTGCGCCGGCGACCGGGACGGTCTGTCGCCGACGACCACCACCTCCAGCAGGGGCCAGCCGTCGACCTCCGCCGCATGCCCCGCCCCGCCCGCTACCTGCGGGATGACGCCATGTCGGGCAGGCTGCGGACGGCGCCGGCTCGCGCAGGCTTAGGGAGCCGCCCCGGACGTACCGGCCCAGCCTCTCGGCGAAGACAATGCGCAGCGGTCGCCGGTGGGTGCCGGTCGGCTGCGGATGCAGCGTGAGGGTCTGACGGCAGCCCGCGGACCGGTGCCGCTGTTCAGCATGCGCTGGCTGTGGCTGAGCGTCCACAGGTACGTGCGTCCGTCAGCGACCAGTCGGCGGGACTCCTTCGGTGGCGGGGCGCGGAGCCGAGGGGATGTGGCCTGATCCCCAAGCCACGTCCAGGCGGTGACCAAACTCCGATGAGGCAGGACACGGATTCCCCATCCCCGACCGGCTCACCTCCACTTGCGCGGAGAGCACCCCGTGTGGGAGCTGACCGGACCGGTGCGGGCCGGCTCACCTCCGCCTGCGCGGAGCGCACCCCCGGTACTTGCCGAGGTAGCGGGTGGGTTCAGGCTCACCTCCGCCTGCGCGGAGCGCACGCCGAAGGCGACCGCGTCGGCGCCCACCGGGACGGCTCACCTCCGCCTGCGCGGAGCGCACCCCTCCCGCAGCGCCTCGGCGGCCTCCAGGAACGGCTCACCTCCGCCTGCGCGGAGCGCACCCTTCGCGACCTGCAAGGTTAGAGCGGCTTTGCCATGTCGTTATCTCCATTGTTAAGTGATGGCTCGCCGAAGGCGACGAGTGTGAGGCCGTCGAAGTCGATCGGTCTGCGCCGGTGTCGGCCAGCGGTCCGGAGTGCGAAACCCTGCTCGTTGGCCGCTGGATAGGTCAGTACCGCGACGCCATCGTCGATGCAGGCGCTGACGGCGGCCCAGATTTCGTCGCGCACCCTCGCTGAGACTGTACCGACGTACAGCTGCGGTGTGACCTCAAGGAGCCAGCGCGTGAGTGCACCGCGTAGGTGGTCGGGAACGGCTGTCGCGGCGAGGGTGATCATCGAGGGCATGAGGGTTCTCCCCGTTCCGGGTTCATGACTCGCCTGCCGCGTAGTTGACCCCGCCGGGTAGGGCGCCTGAGACCGGATCCCACAGATCCACGAGCTGTTCCTCCAGGTCTATGTCCTCCACTGCTGAGGCGGGTTCGAGCAGTCGTTGGACGTCGTTGACGATCCGGGGCATAAGGCGGAAGAGGCGCAGGCCCTCGCGGAAGCTGCGTCTGGCGGTCTGTTCGGGGTGGGTGGAGTCGTGGAGGGAGAAAGCGAGAGGGAGAGTGAGTTCGGCCTTATAGAGATCAGCTACGTCATAGACGAAGGCCTGTTGGTTGCCGCTGTGCACGAAGCCGAGGGCTGGGGAGCAGCCCATGGCCAGGAGCGTTGCGTGGACGATGCCGTACAGGCAGGTGTTGGCGGCGGACAGGGCGAGGTTGACGGGGTCCTGGGTGTCCCAGGTGTTGGGGTCGTAGACACGTTTGAAGCGGCCGATGCGGTACTGCTGGGCCAGGAGTTTGTAGAGGGCTTTGACGCGTTGCCCTTCCAGGCCACGCAGCTGGGCGAGGGAGGTTCCTGGAGGAACGGTGCCTTGGCCGAAGCGCTGTTCGTACATGCGGGTTGCGACGGCGAGGCGTTCATTGTCGTCGGCCCAGGAGCGGGCTTGGCGTTCGAGCCAGCGGGTGCTGAGGGAATCGGGTGTCATGCCGGCGTAGGTGCGTACGCCGCCGGATCCTGCGGTGACAAGGGTGGTTCCGTGGCGGGCGAAAGTGGTCATCGCGCGGGCGGTGATGCTGGTGCCGGGGCCCATGAGGACGCAGCTGAGGGCTGCGGTGGGTAGGTAGACGAGTTCGGTGCCGCGTTTTTCAGAGGTCACTACTGCGCAGACGCCGGTGTCGTCCTGCTGGACGCGGACGATGTCCAGGTAGAGGAAGGACAGGGAGTCTCCGATGCGGGGCAGCATCGCGACAGTTGGTGCGGCGAGTTTGCGTCGCGCGGAAGCGTAGGCGCTCACGGGGCTTGCCGCGAGGCGGGGGCGATGCTGAGGAGACCGCAGCCGTAGGCCTTGCCGCGCCCTATGCCGGTGAGGAGGGTGGTGCGGAGGGTGTGGGCGTCGGTGATGACCGCGGTGCCTTCGAATCGGGTGCGGGTATGCCTGATGCGGCTCTTGTCCTTGCTGCGTTCGCCGCGGGCCGCATCCAGCGGTGTGGCGTGGACGCTAGCCAGTTTCAGTCCGGCTTTCTCTTCGGCCTGGCGCTGCCACCACTGGTCGGCGTCCGCACCGGTCAGGGTGATGACGGGTTTGGCTCCGGCGGCGCGGGTGGTGGGCCCGGATTTGCGGACGGCGCTGGCAGCGATGCGGTAGTGCACGGTGAGGCCGTCGTGCAACGCGTCGAGGAGTGGGGTCAGTTCACGGGTGTCTGCGTGGCCGTATCCGGCGGGGAGGCGGTCCAGGTCCGGGCGTACTTGGCTCTGGAGCAGGACGTGGGGGGCCCTGGAACCGCGGGAGGTGGCGTCTTCGAGGCGGAAGAGGACCCCCATCTGCTGGCGTGCCCTTTCCCCGGAGCCGTCGGGGAAGAGCATCATCAGCCGATGGTGCATGCCGACCGCGCTGGCGAGGTCGCGGCGTGCGTCCCGGTGGCGCAGATCGGGCTGGATACGGGTGAGCCAGACGGTCATGCCACCGCTCCTTCGGGGGTGTGGCGGTCCAGGTAGGTGGCGAGCGCGCTGAGGTAGTCGGTGCCGAGACCGCCGCACTGGTCCGCAGGCAGGGACAGGGAGCGCCGGAACAGGGGTCGGGCGCGATAGAGGCGGCGGTGCGGAGACAGGTCGAGGGGGTCGTCGGTGACCTCGCCGGCCGGTGCAGTGCCGTTCATGGCATCAGCGCCCTGTGCAGCTGTCCCCGCGCCCGGGAGCCGGTCCAGGGGGGCGTCTCCATGGAAGTCCACGCTGACCGGGCGCGGCCCGCCTTGCCGGGCAAGCGGCAGGCCGACGAGATGATGCAAGGGGTCGGTGAGCAGCCCGATGAGCAGGGGCCCCTCCGGTGGGCAGGAGCGGCGGCCCAGGTAAGGCGGCCAGACGGGGGCCCGCAAGGCTTGGGCGCACCGGTCCAGCAGATTCTGATCCGGACCGGTGAGTGCGGCGGTGAAGGCTGCGTCGGCGAGGTAGTAGCGGTAGGAGAGCAGGGTGGCCTTGTCGGGCGGGCGCTTCTTGCCCTCGGCCGTGGTGACGGTGGCTTTGGCGGGCAGGCCGCCGCCGACGGTGTGCAGGTCGCGCAGGAGCATGCCGGGCCGGTCGGTGCGGGTGGTCAGGGAAAGGCGGGCGAGGTCGTCCACGGGCTCGCCCCGGCGCCGCCCCAGGCAGGCGGCGAGCAGTCCGATGACCCCGGACCGGGTGGGGAAGGGGGCGGTGTCGCGTTCGTTGAACCGGCTGTGAGTGCCCCAGGACTGCAGCGGGCCCGCGAAATGCAGTAGCAGACCGGGCGCACGGGTGTCGGCCAGGCTCACGCCGCGTCACCTTCGCCCAGCGCGGTCGTGACTGCGGTGCTGATCAGGTCGTCGAAGGAGTCCACGCGCTCGCCGAGGCCGGTCAGCTCCTTCTCCTCCAGGCTCGCCCACCCGGCCTTCAGGACTCCCCGCCCGCCCAGCAGCCGGGCCGCGGCTGTGGCGTAGCCGGACAGGGCCTGGCGGGATGGCTGCGCGTAGCCGCCGCTGCGGTCGGCGCCGACGGGCTTCTCGAAGGCGGCCGCGTAGGAGACCGGCCGGTCGGAGCGGACCGAGAGGTGGACGAGATCGGGAATCGTGTGCGGGGCGGTCGCAGTCTTCTTCGCCTCGGGCAGGGACAGGATGAAGGCCTCGGCGAAAGCGGCGGCCAGCCGGTGGGCGGCTGCACGGTCCCCGCCGAGGTTGCGCAGCAGGTCCTCGAGGTCGATGGTCGCGTAGCGGTAGAAGACGCCGGCGCTGAACTCCGCGCTGCCCATGTGGGCGCTGCCGGTGGTGTCCTGCCAGTTCGCGGTGATGTCATCGACCGCCGCGAAGTAGTCGATTTCTACGTCGGTGCTGTGCGTGGTGAGGGCGTGAGCCACCTGTACGGCGCCGTCGACTCCCGCCTCGTCGATCTCGGCGAGCATCCGGCCGAAAACATTGATGACGCCGTTGCGGGAACGTAGGACCGCGTCGATCTTTTGCCGGGGCAGCACGCTCTTGCCGCCCTTCTTCATGTCCTTGGCGCCCTCGAGCTCCTCACGCGCTGCCTCGGCGATGTCGGCCAGTTCATCCACCGCGGTCGCCGGGACGTAGACCATGGCGTTGGTGCTCCAGGCGGGGACATCGTCGGACGGCGGGTCCGCCTTGATGCTGCTGCCGGAGGCAATGTGCTGCCCCGCGCGGCGTGCCAGGTCCTGCGGCCACCCCCGCTCCGCGGCCAGATGCTTCTCCACCGCCTCACCGATCCTGCGAGTGCGCAACGCCTCCTGACCGACGGTGCGCTGGAAGTAGCGGCGTACGGCGCGCTTCCAGCACTGGCTGCTGACCCGGGTGCGCTCGCGGTCACCGTACTGGACGGTTTTCACGGAGTTGGTGTCATCTCGGTTGAGGTTGGCGTAGGGGACGCTCTGCAGGACGTGGAGGTCGATGAAGCGGCCAGGTGCCGGTACGGCGGTAGCGGACGAAGAAGTCATGACGGGGTATCTCCTTCAACGAGCGAAACAACGAGCGGGCGGGTGCAAACCGAGTGCTGACAAGAGCTGTCAGGGACTCGGTGCGTCCTCAGCGGGGAGGGCCGGGGTGTCATCCGCGGTGCGGGCGGCGTTGAGGTCGTCCTGGCGCCGGGCGCGATAGAAGTCCTGCAGCCACCGGCGGGCGATCCCCTTGCGGTCGCGCGGCCAGGCCCGCAGATCGACCAGCAGCCGCGCCCAGTCCGGCGGGCACTTCTTGTCACACAGCTGTCGTACCGCCGCGGGGATATGGCGGTGAATGCCGGCGACGCTCTGCCGGGTGAGCAGGTTCAGGCGGGTCTCGGCCGCGCTCTCCCGTATACCGTCTCGTGTGCCGCGGGAGACGGCGCCGGCGTAGGCGAGCCCCAGGCTTTCCCCGTATGCATGACGCCGTTCGGCGGCCGTCAGGCTCCGTGCTGGCGCCGCGCCCCCCTGCATCGTGCCGGGTACCGGGCCGGTGGTCGGCGCCGGGAGGTGTCCGGTGCCGTCCTGCGTGGAGACCTGGGCGGAGCTACTGTCGGTTTCAGCCTCCTCTCTTCCCGCGGTGCCGGTCTTTTGGGCCGCCAGCAGGGCCGCCACCGTGTAGAAGGCGCGCTGCGCGTCGTCGTCTCCCAGGATCTGCGGGGGTAGTAAGGGGGCGACGATCCGGTGCATCCGGGGGACCTCGTCGAGTCCCTTGCCCAGGCCACTGCGTAACGCCGCACGGGCCCCGGGGTCGCGCGCGCTGATGCGGGCGATGGCATCCACGAACCTGTGGGCCTCTGCCAGCCAAGGTGAAGGGCTCGGCGGCACTGCCGCCTGGGGACCAGCAAGTGAAGTCAGGGAATCGCTCATCAGCCGTCCGTCTCCGTGTCGTTCCCAGTTCTACGTTTCGCACTCGTGGGCCGCTTCGGGCGTCCGCCGTACAGCTCGATCCGCGCGCTCTCACGCGCTCGTGCCCCACGCAGGCTTCCCGCCGCGGTGCCCGTGACCTGGTCGTATACCCGCTCGGCGATCGCCCGGAAGGCCTGCGTGGCCCCTTCGAAGCGCTGCTCCTCCAGGCGCTGCCAGAACTCGGCCTCCGCGGCGGGCCAGTACCGGGCGGCCGCTTCCGCAGACCAGCCGCAGTCCTCGGCCTTACGGGCGTTGCTGAACGCCGCCCACGCCTGCTTCGTCGCCCGCGCCAGGCGCCCGCCTGCAAGCTCGCCGCTGAGCCGCAGCCGGCCGATCATTCGGGCACGTTCGGGGTCGCGTTCCTGGGCGAGGTGCAGCACGGGGGGAGTGGAGGAGGACACCAGCTGGGTGTCCTTGGCCTGGCCCTCCTGGTGAATACCCAGGGCTTGCACCCGCAAGGTCTTCTCCGTCAGCTCCACCGCGGTGCGGAAGACCGGCGGCCGGGCGGTGTCCTGGCCGGGCGGGTCGTTCAGCAGCAGCGCGTCCAGGTCCCGCCACAGGGCCCGTTGGGAGTCCGCGTACCGCGCGTAGGCGTTGCCCGCCTGGCTCACTTGCCAGATCAGGTAGTCGTCATCCCGTGGGATCCTTTCCCGGTAAGCCCAGGTGATGTAGGCGTCACGCACCGCCGCCCCGGTGGCATCGGGGACCAGAAGCACCGCGTGCTGGGTGCGGGCGGTCAGGCCGGTCATCGGGCCGGTGACCGTGCCCTTGACCGACAAGGGGTCCGGCAGTTCCGCCCGCTCCCAGGGGCAAAGGTCCGTGGCCCGGTCATAGAGGCGGGAGGGGTCCGGCTCGGCCAGCCCCGCCAGAAGCGTCTCGAACAGGGTTTCGCCCAGCGGGTGGTAGGAGAGCGCGGTGCGCAGCGGTCCCGCGGTGGAGTTCGCCTCCTTCATCCCCCGGACGGTGCGCGAGGAGCAGCGGCCCGACGGGCCGTAGTAGCGCCACACCAGCAGGTGGAGGAAGGCCTCGGCGGGCTCGACCTGAACGGGGCGGGCGTCGGCCGCGTGCTGGAACCACGCGTGATTCGACCCGGACGGCCGGGTCGTCACGAGCTTGTTCACTCCGGCTGGCTTGTCGCACTCGGCGGCGAGCCGCGGATCCTGCAGGAAAGGGAACCGGGGATCGAAGAGACGGAACCTCCCGGCCCGGCTCTCATTATCGAAATACGCGCTGACGGCCCCGGGGCTGAAGGCCCCCGCGTCAAGGATCCGGTAGCGGTCCTCGTGCCAGTCCTCGGAACCGTCCAGGCCGGTGATCCGCGCGGTCAGCGCGTACAGGATCCGGTAGAGCGCGGACAGCGCCGGAGGTAACGGGACAGCGAGCGCGCTGATGTCATGGGCGCGCAGGAACAGCTCCCGTAAGCCGACAGCTTCCGGACGCTCCTCCTTGGGGACGTGATCGGCCCAGCGCACCGGGAAGGTCGGCTGGACGAGAAGGTCGTAGGGATCGACAACAGACATGGCGCCTCACGGCATAGGGGTGGGTAGGCTCATCACAGCCCCGCGCGAGCGGGGGTGAGCCGAGTGGGGCGGGGATACCGCCCGACGGCCGGTCAAATGCCCCGCGCAGGCGGGGGTGAGCCGGGCGAGCCTCTTCCGCGTGCTGCAGCACGCGGAAGAGGTGTTTCACACCATACGAAGAGTGGGGCGGGTATGTCTCATGGTCGGCTCAATCCGACCTCGGAGATCGAAATTGTCTGATCTCCGACCCGAGATGACCATTTTGTGTCACTGTCTGCGCTGACGGATCGCCTCATGCGGAGGACAGCCAGCTCCGCCAGCACCGGGTGTTCCGCCCAAGCCGGCCACAACTCCTGCTCCTCGTCACGCTGCCGGAACCAGCTACCGGGCAGCGGCACACTCTTACGCATCACCGCTCGCACCTCCGCCCCCGACAACCGGCCCCTTGCCGCACCGGGCACAACCACCGCCCCCTCAGGATCAAGAGTGACGACCTCGCCACCAGAACCACCGACCTCGTCAGCAGCGCTCGCATCGCGGGGCTGTACGTAGACGCATACCGCCCGCACTGAATCCGCACCCAGACGAGTGGTCACCAGCGCCTCATCCACCAGCTGGCCGTCATTGCTCAGCCCGGCGAGGTCCACCACCCCCACCGGCGACTTCACCGCCACCATCCGGGCCAGCTGCTCCTCCGCCATCACCGCCCCCTCCCGCTCGGCGTCGAGCCGCTGCTGCTTCTCCCGCTCCGCCGCTGTGGCAAGACGCTCACCGAAGTCCTCCGCGTACACCGCGTCCACAAGCCGCTGCACATCCCCCGGAACCGCAATGCCGCCGGGCGCCGACTCGTGCAGCAGACGACTGGTACGACGCAGCAAAGACTCGTCATAGACCGTCCCCCACGTCCGGGGCGGGAGCACCGTGCCGCCCGGACCCACCGGCTCCAGCACCACCAGCTTCGGCTCAGCTTCCACCCACGTCGGTCGGCCGCCCTCCTCCGTGGACAGGCCCTCCCGGTCGTGCCGTATGCACCGGCCGGCCCGCTGCAGCAACTGCGCCAGGGGTGCCAGATCGCTGATCACCAGGTCGAAGTCCAGATCCAGCGACTGTTCCACCACCTGCGTGGCCACCAGCACCGACACCGGCGGCCTCGGCCGCCGCGCACCAGGCGGACCCGGTTTCCCGAAATCCCGCTCACACTCATCCGTGATCGAACCACGCCAGTCGGCCGGATACCGCGAGTGGAGCAGCCGCACCCCGCCGGAAACCTTTGCCAGCTCGGGGAACGCCTGCTGGATAAAGCGGTAGGTGCGCTGGGCTTCGGCCACCGTCGTGCAGCACACCAGCACGCAACCGCCGTCGCGCACATACGGCGCCAGGTGGTCCGTCAAGGCCGCGCTCCGGCTGCCCTCCACCGGCCGAACCGCAGCGTCCCCCTCGCCGGCCGGGAGGTCCCACGCGACCTGCACAGGCTGGACGCCCAACGTACGCCGCCGGTTGCTGACCACAGCACGCGGCTGGGATACCTCCCCTGTCCCGGCACTGACGAACAACCACCCTGGATACACCGGCTCCACCGGCGACGGCACACGAAAACCACACCCGCGCCGGTACGCCTCCACCAGCGAACCCGCCGCACCGCCGGTCAGCGTGGCCGACAACAGCACCACCGGCGCACCCATCGCCCCCAGCCACTCCAGCAGCCGCACCAGGAGACTGTGCATCCACGGCCCGTACGCATGCGCCTCATCCACGACCAGGACCTTGTTCGACAGGCCCAGCAGCCGCAGCACGTTGTACCGCACCGGCAGCACACCCGCCAGAGCCTGATCAATGGTGCCCGTCGACAACGGCGCGAGCAGCCCCCGTTTGCTCCCGCGCAGCCACCGCCCTGCCGCTGTGCCCGAGACATGATCCGTCACCGTCGGACCGGGCGACGCCGAGCCGACGCCGGGAACGGCACCGTAAGACTCACTCAGCCACGCCATGCTGTGCAGCAACGTCAGCGACCTCTCGCCCTCCACGTTCCGCTCAGCGAAATCCCGCACCCGCAGATGCATCGCATCGGCTGTAGCCATCGTCGGCAACGCGAAATACAGCCCCGACGAACCCGACGCCCGCGCCAAGAGCCCCGCCGCGTGCAGACCGGCCTCCGTCTTGCCGTCCCCCGTCGGCGCCGTCACCAGCAACAGCCCCGGACCGTCCAGCAGGGCCGGCAACTCCCCGCCCAACGACGCCTGCAGATCATTCGGCGGAAACGGAAACTGCTCAGCGAACGACAACACCGGGAAACGCGCCGCCCCCAGGCCCGCATCAGCCACGATCTGCGACGCCTCCGACACCGCTGTGTCCCAGTGGCTCCGCAGCGTGGCATCGTCAGCCCGCCACTCCACACCCGGCAGCCGCCCCTCGATGACCTGCTCCTGGCTCGCCAGCCAGTCCGCCACCACAATCAGGCCCAGTAGCTGAACGGCGACGTGAGCGGGCAACGGCGCCCCAGGCACCTCCACTCCACCAGTCAATCGACGCACCACACCAGCGTGAGCAGTCCTCTGCGCCGCCCACCCGGGCCCACCCAAGCCCGGAACCCACGCCTCCGGATTCCTCAGCTGATTCACCGGAAGCACGCGATGAAAACACCCATGATGCCCACCCAGCATCTGCGCGACCTGGTGATGCGCCGACCTCACCACCCCACGCGACGACGCATAACCCCACTCCCCAAAAAGCGCGGTCAGCGCCCAGTGTCCAGCACGGTCATGACGCAACCGCTCTCGCTCCGCACCCGGCTCATGCCCGAACCCAGCACTCCCGACGATCCCCCGGTACACGCCCGGCAGCTGCGCCTGAAACGGCGGAGTGATCTTCCCCAGATCATGCAGCCCTGCCCACAGGCACAACAGCCGCCGACACCCGTCCGACGGCAGGCCCACGGCAATCGCCACCCGCTCCCGTGCCTGCTCACTCAGTATCCGGTCCCACAGCTCACCGGCGATCGATGCTGTGTCTAATAAGTGGCAGATCAGCGGATACGGGCGGGTGAGCCCCCGCGCTTTGCCCCAAAACCGAAAATCGACGGCCTCATCGCTCATGAACCCTCCACATGCGCACACCTATGTCTCCGGAGTTGGCGCCCATAGATCTAGCAGTAGACACTGACAACGAGGCATCGGATGACATGGGTTGACGGGCGGCGAGGCCGGCAGGAGGCGCTTCCATCTGGGCAAAGGCCCTGGCTAGGCACGTCGAAGGACGAGTAGCCACCCCGGTTCCCCTCCGCGTACGCGGAGCGCATTCATCTGGGGTGCCCAGGGCGCCGCCGGCCCGCGGCTCACCTCCGCCTGCGCGGAGACCACCCGGGCCTCACCGCGCGGATTCTCCCGCACGACGACTCACCTCCGCCTGCGCGGAGACCACGCGTGCTGGCGCTCCAGACGCGCGGTGATGGTCGACTCACCTCCGCCTGCGCGGAGACCACACAAGCGGGTCCGCCGGATTCGCCGGCCTCTGCGACTCACCTCCGCCTGCGCGGAGACCACGCGCCGCCGAGCCTGCCGAGCCCCTGGGTCGCCGACTCACCTCCGCCTGCGCGGAGACCACGCCGGCTGGCAGCTCCTGGCCAACGACCGCGTCGACTCACCTCCGCCTGCGCGGAGACCACGCCGACCAGGACGGCCGCTGGTCGGCGACCGCCGACTCACCTCCGCCTGCGCGGAGACCACCACCGCTGTCCCAGCAGGCGCTTCAAGCGGACCGACTCACCTCCGCCTGCGCGGAGACCACCCTTCGCGACCTGGGACGTTAGAGGGGCTTTGCCAATTCGTGACTTCAAGGAGCAGGCTCTGTGTCCATTGAATCTGATGGCTAGCCTCGTGGTGGCGTTTCAGCAGTTTCAGAGCAGGAGCGCTGGCCGAACGGCAGCCGGGCGGCCATTTCCGGCACCCGCCTTTCGTAGACCGTGCCGAGGGTCGGCAGCGTTCCGCGCACGCCCTGGCGGCCGAAACAGCCTACCTCCGCCTGCGCGGAGGCGCGGTGGATCGCCTCGTTGTCAGTGGTCGCTGCGACGATCACGTGACACGACACGAGAGGATCACCGACATGGGCACCTGGGGCATTGGCCCATTCAAGAACGACATGGCCGCAGACTTTGCCTTCGCCCTCGACGAGCTTGCCGAGACTGACCGTGAAGCCATGGTCCGCCAGGCTCTGATCGCCACGATCAACACTCAGGGGTACCTTGACAGCTCCGAAGGAGCGGAGGCGTTGGTCGCAGCCGCCGTTGTAGCAGATCGTTGCCCCGGAGGCGAGCCGGTCAGCTCCGCCTGTGGCCCCAAGGAGCCCATGCCGACTTTCCCCGTCGACCTGCGCGTGTGCGCAGCCGAGGCTCTCGACCGGGTTCTGGCAGCGGATTCCGAGCTGGCTGAATTCTGGGACGAGAACGGTGATGACCAATGGCGACAGAGCATCATCCGCCTGCGGGAGGTAGTTGCCCCTCAGAACCGGACGAGCGCCGACGCCCCCACCGACACGTAGCTTGGCGACACCAGTGGGTGTTGAACGCCCCGGACCGTGCCAGGTCCGGGCGTTTACGCGGGGGCGTTCTGCATGTTTGTGATGAACGCCGTCCACGCCGTGGCGGGGAACACGAGCACCGGGCCTTGAGGGTTCTTGCTGTCCCGGACGGGGACGATGCCGGGTATACGGTCGGCGACCTCGACGCATTCGCTCCCAGTATTGTCGCTGTGGCTGGACTTGCGCCACGCGGCGTCCGGAATGCGGGGTGACTTGGTCACGAGTACCTCTCCTTAAGGATCGAGTTGATCAAGGGAGCAGACTCATCCGGCGGTAGCGCCGTTGCCCTGAGCAGATCGTAGGCGTACACGGCCGTGGCGACGTCTTCTCGCTCGGCCAGCAAGTGTCCCCTTGGAAAGCCGTCAACGTGCACCACGTCCGCACCTTCGTTGAAGGACAGAAGGAGGAACGGCGCACTCCCAAGCGCACCTCGCGCCCGAAGTGCGCCAGCGGCGTCACCGGAAGGTCTGCATCGTCCGTCTCGTTCTCCACGCTCACAGGAACTCCCCGCACTGGGCTGGACAGTTGCGTCTGTCCAGGTGGCCTACCTATTCACCGTAAAAGCGGAGCGCAACGCTGGTGACACGGTCAGTGAACATCGCTCCGAACGAGCGAACGGAACGCAAGAGGTAGCCGCATGCCCCATACCCCCGAACAGCCGCGCGAAGCCTTGACGGTCACAGGCACAACGTCCACCTACGCACCCGCCACGGGCGACCTCGTCTGGGACACCAGCACCAAGCGCGTGGGGGAGGTCATGGACACCCAGTGGCTCCGCTACCAACTGCGCCCGCCCGGTGGCGGAATCGAGTGGCATGCCGCTGCCGAGAACCTGCTGCCGGTCACGCAGCCGCACTGCATGGAGTGCGATCGGATCAAGGCCGGGCACCGGGACGCCACGGCTGGGGGCAACCGTCGGCTCGCCGAGGAATGGACCATGACCATGGGCCGTCACCAACGGACCGCCCACTCATGACACCGGCCGCCACCACCCGCTGCCCTCACCCCGCCTGGACCACCAGGAACGGTGCCGCGGCCTGCGACCGCTGCGGACTGCGCAGGTTCCCGGACTACACGGCCCTCGCCCAAGCCGCCCGGGATCGGCCTCAGGGCCGCACTCGGCCGACGGCTTTCGCGAGAGGTGCCTCCCGGCTGGCTGTGCGCTGAGCGGGCAGGACCTAGGCGTGCTTCGCCGTGACGTGCGCCGAGCCGAGCAGGCTGAGTGCCTCGGCGCTGGGGCTGCCGGGTTCGGCATGGTAGATGATCAGCTGTTGGCCGGGCGCGTCCCGCACGTCGAACGCGTGGTAGGTGAGGGTCAGGCCGCCGACGTCCGGGTGGTGGAAGTGCTTGTTCTCCCGGGTCTTGCCGCGCACGGTGTGGGTGTTCCACAGCCGGGCGAAGTCCGGGCTGCGCGCGATGAGTTCGCCCACGAGAACCCGCAGACGCGGATTGCCCGGATCGACGCCGGACGCCTGGCGCAGATGCCCCACCAGCGTCTCGGCCGCCCGGTCCCACCGGGTGTGGAACGGTCGGCCCGCCGGGTCGAGGAAGGCCATGCGGGCCAGGTTGTCCATCCGTGCGAAGGGGGAGTACAGCGCCTCGGCCAGGACGTTGGCAGCCAGGATGTCCAGGGTGGGGTTGATGACGAACGCCGGAGTGCTGGGGTAGCCATCCAGCAGGACGCGCAGGGTGGGGGCGACCCGGTCGGTGGCGGCGACGGTCCGCTGGGGCGGTGTGGTTCCGGACAGGTGGTGAAGGTGCGCCCGGGCGTCCGTATCCAGCAGCAGCGCGCGGCTGAGCGCATCCACCATCTGCGCGGACGGGTGGCGTTCGCGGCCCTGCTCCAGTCTGGTGTAGTAGTCCGCGTTCACCCCTGCCAGTACGGCGACCTCCTCACGGCGCAGCCCGGCCACCCTCCGTACGCCATGGCTCGGCATTCCGACCTCGTCCGGCCGCACGGCCGCCCGGCGCGCCCGCAGGAACTCACCCAGCTGGTTGTCGGTCATGTACCCAGGCTAGGCGGCGGGCCCGGCATGCTGCCTGGGTGTGCCGCACCCAGGCAGCACACGGCCTGGGCCGCCCGGGACGCCCCGCCCAGACTCGGTGCCCTACCGAGAGAAGGGGCAGTCATGCCGGACCGGACAGCCAAGGTCGTAGTGATCACGGGCGCCAGCAGTGGGATCGGCGAGGCGACCGCCCGTCGGCTCGCCGCTGACGGCCACCGCCTGTTCCTGGGGGCACGGCGCACCGATCGCCTGGACCGACTCGTCATGGAGATCACCGCCACGGGCGGCACGGCGGCGGCCCGGCGCCTGGACGTCACCGAAGCTGCCGACGTCCAAAGCTTTGTGACAGCGGCCGCAGAGCGCTACGGGCGCGTGGACGTGATGGTCAACAACGCCGGGGTGATGCCGCTGTCACCGCTGGAGGCCCTCAGGACCAAGGAATGGAACCGCATGATCGACGTCAACGTGCGGGGTGTCCTGCACGGTATCTCCGCCGCTTTGCCCGTGATGCGCGCGCAAGGCGCAGGCCACATCGTGAACATCGCCTCCGTCGGCGCGCACGAGGTCTCTCCCACCGCCGCCGTCTACTGCGCCACCAAGTTCGCGGTCCGTGCGATCTCCGAGGGGCTGCGTCAGGAGTCCGCCGGTGATGTCCGGGTCACGTTGGTCTCGCCCGGCGTCACCGAGTCCGAACTCGCCGACGGCATCACGGACCCGGCCGCCCGGGCAGCCATGCGGACGTACCGCGCCGCGGCCCTGCCAGCGTCCGCGATCGCGGACGCCGTCGCCTACGCGATCTCCCAGCCGCCGCAAGTCGACGTCAACGAGATCGTCGTACGACCCGCGGCGAGCGCCCAGTGACGGACGGCACGTGACTGACGAAGGCCGGCCCGGGCGAGCTTTCGACCAGGTGCCCGCCCGGTCCGGCGGGTCAGACGCCCAACTCGGCGGCAGCCAGAGCCGTGCCCTCGATCCGGGCGCGGATCTTGGCGAAGGCGGTTTCACGGGACGTGGAGGTGTCGTCGGCGAAGGGCGAGAATCCGCAGTCGTCGCACGTTCCCAGACGGTCCACGGGCAGATGACGGGCGGCGGTCAGGACCCGGTCGCGGACCTGCTCCGGGGTCTCGATGCGCGGGTCGATCGGGTCGGTGACTCCGATGAACACGCGGGCCTGATCGGGCAGATGGTCGGCGAGTACGCCGAGGGCCTTGTCCGGTTCCGGTTCGCCGGCCAGCTGGACGTAGAAGGCGCCCACCTTGAGCCGCAGGAGGCCGGGCAGCAGGGCGGCGTAGTCCACGTCGAGACTGTGGGTCGAGTCCTGGTCGCCGCCGGGGCAGGTGTGGACGCCGATCCTGGCCCGTTCGACGGGGGAGAAGCGCTCCAGGACACGGTTGTTGAGCGCGACGAACTGCTCCAGCAGGGCCCCTGACGGATCCAGCTTCAGCGCGAGGCGGGCCTCGGTGAAGTCCAGTTGGACGACGTGCGCGCCGGCGTCGAGACAGCCACGGATGTCGGCCTCGGCTTCGTCGGTCAGATCGTGGAGAAAGGCTTCCCGGGGATAGCCGTCGATGCCGTCCGACGGGTAGAGCAGGCTGAGCGCCGAGGGGGCGATGACGGCCTGCTTCACGGGGACGGTCGCGTGCCGCAGGGCGGCGCGCAGATAGCGGTCGGCGTGCACGGCGTACCGCAACGGCGGCGCCGTCAGGCGGGGCAGTTGCCGCTGGTGTCCATCGGCGAAGGGGATGACGACGCCGTCGGGCGCCAGCTGGTCCAGCCCGGTGAGGGGATACGTGGCGAAGCTGGGCTTGGACTGTTCGCCGTCGGTCACGACCGGCGAGCCGATCGCCTCCAGACGGCGGACGGTGTCACGGACCGCGTCGTCCTGGGCGGCGGCCAGTGCGTCCTCGCCGATCCGGCCCGCCGCGTGGTCCGCCATGGCCGCGAGCAGCTCGGCGGGCCGGGGAATGCTGCCGATGGGTTCGGTGGGAAGGCCCACGGAGGATGCGCTCATGGCCGGATCCCCAGCTGCGCCTGGCCACTGTTCCCCGGGAGACCGGAGGACAGACATTCCGTGGGCAGCTCGCGGGGGAGTGCGAGGAGTACGTCCCGCTGCGCCGACTGTCCCTTGCCGCGCCCCTCGGTGACCCGGCCCGACAGGTGGACGTCGAGGACGCCGACGGTACGTACCGTCGTGCCGCTGTCGTAGACGATCAACGACTGTTTGCCGTCGGCGTACCGCACGGTCTCCGTGATGCGGGGGTTGGTCAAACCGTTGCAGGACGCCGACGGTGACACCCCGTCCAGGGTTCCGGTGGCCGGTACGATCCGGCCGGGTGCGACGGTGCACGTGTACCGGGCCTCGGTGTGGACGCGGGTCGTGCGTGGCTCGAGGGTCAGGGGTGGGTCGTAGGTGCTGTCGCTGGGGCCTGTGCACAGGATGACTCCGGTGTCTCTGTGTCTGCTGACCTCATCGGCCTGACCGGCCGGTGCCCCCAGCCACGACGAGCCCACCAGGACCAGGGAACTCAACGCCACCGTCGTGCGACGTCCGCCGATCATGCATCCTCCAGGGATTCCGGATCCGCTACCGGCCCCTGACTACCCCTCGTCGTCCTGGCCACCCCCGGCTGTCGGCAGCGCCGGGCCGCGCCCGCCCGGCTCCGTGCGCGGTGTGTACGCCCCGTGCACCACGTCATCGCGGCGCGAGCTGTCCCAGCCGTCTTGAACCCCGGCGTACGGGGTAGTGAGAGCCGAACGAGAACACAGCTCGCATACCGGGTGGAAGGTGCCGCAATGAAGGAAACCGCAGCCAAACGGCTCGTCTTCGCCATGCTGGACACGGACGGGGACGGGGTCATCTCGAAGGACGAGTACGCGGCGAGGGCCGACCGTGTGGCTCGGGTCTCGGGACGTTCCGAGGACGACCCCCTGGTCGTCACCGCGCGCACGGCCGGCGCGCGGGCGTGGGCGGCGATGGACGCGGACGGCGACGGAGGGGTGACGTTCGAGGAGTACGCGGCCTGGGCCGGTGCCGAGGCGTTCGACACCGTCTGCGAGCCCGTGCTCAGCGCACTGTTCGACCTCGTCGACGCCGATGGGGACGGTGCCCTGGACCTGCCGGAGTTCACCGCGCTGCGCACCGCGCTGGGCAACCCGGTCAGCAACATCGAGTCGGCCTTTGTCGCCTTGGACGGCGACGGCGACGGGCTTGTCCGCCGTGAGGACTACCTCGCCTCGGTCCGGGCGCACGTCAGTGGCGAGAACTCTCCCATGGGCGAGGCGCTGTACAGCATCGACAAGGCGGCGGGCGGTGGGCGGGAGGTGAGGGTGCTCTCCGTGGTCAGGGACGGGTGACGGCGAGCGAATCGAGTCCGAGGACACCGGCGGCGGTGCGGGCCGCGAGCAGCTCGTCGTGCTCCACCTGGCCGGCGAGCGCGATCACGGTTCCCTCCAGTGCGCCGACGAAAGCGAGCGCGACGGCTCTGGCCGGTGGGCCCGGCGGGATGGTGTCCGCCTCGCGCCCGGCTTCGATCAGGCCCGTGCAGTGCGTGATGAGCGCTTCGTAGCCCTCCTCCACCGAGCGCCCCACCGGATGGTCCTGCCCGGAGAACTCCAGGCGTAGCGCGATCGCCACCCGCGCGATGTCGCGTCGGCAGAAGACGGCGTGCCCGCGGGCCAGGGTGAGCAGTGCCGCGACGGGATCCGACTGCTGCTCGACGAACCGGCCCACCTCCTGGTCCCAGGTCTCCAGGACCCATTCGGACACGGCCTGGGCCAGAGCCTGCTTGTCCTTGAACTGGTGATAGAGGGCCCCGCGCGTGTACCCGGCTTCCTTGGCCACCTGCTCCAGCACGAGGTTGCCGTAGCCGTAGCGGGACAGACCCCGCGCGGCCGCTTCGAGCAGCGCGGTACGGGTGCGCCGGCTGCGGTCGGCCTGGGTCGGCCTCTCCCGGGGCCCGTCAGGCATCTCCCGCTCCGATCATTCGGTCGAAATCCTGTTCGCGATCAACTGGCGTGCCATCCGCCGGTGACCGATGCCGACGACTGCCCAGACGAGGCGGGCGATTACTGGTCGGCGGTAGCGGAGAACGCTGGTGAACGTCCGTCGGTCCGGCTCGATCCGGCGCCCTATGAGAACGACGTGCATCAGAGGTAGTGATGTCTCGAGGTGGATCATCTCGGGGCCGGACTCGACGATCCGGAACGGGCTCACTTGGTCCGCCGGTTCCGTAGGTGACCTGTGCATTCCCAGGAGTCCCACGATGCGCTCCGCCCACTTCGGGGTGGAGTCCATTCCCGCCCGGATCCAGGTCTCGGGCGGGTACGGGTCGGGTCCGGGCAGCCGGAGTTCGAAGGCGTCGGCGTAGTCGTACCGCTGAGCCGTGGCGATCGGGTCGGTGACGGCGATCCGACGTACCTGTCGGGCCAGTTGGGTCTTCATCCCACATGCCTCCCTCGGGTGGTCCACGCCTTCGCATCGTACGTACATGCATGCACGTATGTAAGTGCGATGCGGGGATCCGGGAATGGATCACCGCTGCGCGGCACTTGTCACTCATGGACCCCACTCCGGGGCCGCGGTCTTCTCGGCCTCGGTGTTTGTTGTGAAGTGAGAGAGAGTCAGTATGTCCTTCGCTCAGCCCGCCCCCGAGCGCGTCCGTGTCACGGCGGACCCTGATTGGTACGAGTCGGCCGGCATCTCGCTCGGTGTCCGGGTCGGGAACCTGGTCTTCACCTCGGGGCAGGCCCCGATCGACGAGCACGGCACGACGGTCGGTGTCGGCGACTTCGAGGCCCAGGCCCGGCAGGCGCTGGCCAATCTGTCGACGGTACTGACGAACGCGGGCTCCAGCCTTGCCGACACCGTCAAGGCGACCGTTTTCGTCACCGATATCGGGCAGCAGGACGTCTTCGCCAAGCTGCGCGCGGAGCACTTTCCGAGCAAGCCCCATCTCGCGGAATCGTTCGTCGAGGTCTCCTCGCTCGCCGATCCGGAATGGATGATCGAGATCGAGGCGATCGGGCTGGTGTCGTAACCGGTCGGAAACGAGCAAACGCGGCCCGGGTACAGTCGGCCCCGGAGCAGGTGCGGCACGGGGGCCGCCCCCCCGGGTCGCCAGGGACGTACGTACACATGACAGCAGTTGACCGGCTCGCCGGACGTGAGCGCGAACTCGCCGCGATCGACGACTTCCTGACCGGCGTGCGGTCCGGCACCGGGCAGGCGCTCGCCCTGCGGGGCGAGCCGGGAGCCGGGAAGACCGCGCTGCTGCTGCGGGCCGCCGAGCGGGCGGCCCCCGCCCGGGTGCTGCGGGCGACGGGCGCCGAGCCGGAGAGCCAGATGGCGTTCGCCGCGCTGCACCAACTGCTGCGGCCCGTCAGCGGCCTGGTGGACGCCCTGCCCGAGGCGCAGCGCGAGGCCGTGCGGGGTGCGCTGGGGCTGGCCGCGCCGACGGGTGGGCAGGACCGGTTCCTGGTGTCGGCCGGGGTGCTGTCGCTGCTCGCGGAGGCGGCTGTTCCGGACGGGTTGGTCTGTGTCGTCGACGACTTCCAGTGGGTCGACCGGGCATCGGCCGACGCCCTGCTGTTCGCGGCACGGCGGCTCGGGGCGGACGGCGTGGGGCTGCTGTTCGCCGCGCGGGACACGGCGGAGGCCCGCCACGCGCTCAAGGACGTACCGGGCCTGACCGTCGCCGGGTTGGACGCGGCGGACGCCGCGCTCGTGCTGGCCGCGAGGTCGGCCGTGCCACCCGTCCCGGACGTCGCCGCGCTCGTCGCGGCCGCCACCGGCGGCAATCCGCTCGCCCTGCGGGAGACGGCGGGGCTGCTGACACCCGAGCAACTGACGGGCCGGGCGCCGCTGCCCGACCCGCTGCCGGTCGGTGACGGCATCGGCGCGGTCTTCGGCGAGCAGATCGCGCGACTGCCCGAGGCCACCCGGCTCGTCCTGCTCGTCGCCGCGCTGGAGGGTCTGGGCGACCTGCGGCTGGTGCTCCGCGCCGCCGCGCGCCTCGGGGCGGCGGCGGACGCGCTGGACGCCGCCGAGGCCGCAGGGCTCCTGGACATCGAGCCGACGGGCATCCGCTTCCGGCATCCGCTGATCCGGTCGGCGGTTCACGCGGGGGCGGGCGCCGCCGACCGACGGGCGGTCCATCGCGCGCTCGCCGCGGAGTCGGAGGAAGCGGGCGACACCGGCCGCGGGGCCCGGCACCGGGCGGAGGCGGCGCTGGGGCCGGACGAGGACATCGCCGCGGAACTGGCGGCCGCCGCCGGTCTGGCCCGTGCCCGGGGCGGTTACGCGGATGCCGCGCGGACGCTCATCCGCGCGGCGGACCTGACACCGGACCGGCGGACACGGTCCCTCAGATTGAAGGACGCGGCCGTCGCGGCCTGGCTCGGTGGCCGGCCGGGGCAGGCACGGAGCTCGCTCGCCGCGGCCCGGGAGGCCGCGGGGGACGATGGGCCGTCGGTGGAAATAGCCCAGCTTAGCGGCCGGTTCGAGCTGCACTCGGCTGACGCGGCGGAGGCGCTGCGGACCTTCCTGGCCGCAGCGGAACGGACGGCAGAACAGGTATCGGGGCAGACAGCGCGAGCGAGACTGTCGATCCTGGCGGACGCCGCCGAGGCCGCCTCCTACGTCGGGGACACCGGCGCCGCCGTCCTCATCGGCCGCCGCGCCGAGGAACTCCCCGAACCCGGCGACCCGGCCGACGCGTTCCTCCGGGACGTCCTGATCGGTGCGGGCGCCCTCCAAGGAGGGGACAGCAGGGGCGGAGCGCAGCGGCTGCGCCGCGCGCTCGACGCCGTCCCGGACGACGGCTTCGACGCCGTGCTCCTGCTGTGGGCGGCGGCGGCCGCGAGCCTGCTCGGCGAGGGCGACGTCGGGGCCCGCTTCGGTGCCCGCGCGGGCCGCGTCGCCCGGGTCTCCGGCATGGTCGGCACGCTCCCCGTCGTACTGGAGAGCACCGCCACCGCCGAGCGCATGAACAGCGCCTTCGCGCTCAGCGCCGCCCTGTCCGAGGAGGGCCTGGCGCTGGCGCGGGAGACCGGCATCACCAACTCCGCCGCCGCGCACCTGGCGAACCTCGCCGTCTGCGCCGCCGTGCGGGGCGACGAGACCGACGCGCGGACGTATGCGCACGAGGCGCTGGCCATCGCCATTCCGCACCGCCTCGGCCTGCGCGTGGGCGTCGCCTCGTACGCGCTGGGGTTGCTGGACCTCGGCCTCGGCCGGTTCGAGCAGGCACACGAGCGGCTCACCGCGCTGACCACCGCCGGCCCGGGTGCCGGGCACCCCGCCGCCGTGTGGGGGTCGACGGCGGACCGCGTCGAGGCCGCCGTCGGCGCGGGCGACGTGGACGCCGCCCGTGCCTCCGTCCACTTCCTGGAGCGGTGGTCGGCCAACGCGACCTCACCGCGGGCGCGGGCGCTGCTCGCCCGCTGCCGGGCCCTCGTCGCGGAGGGCGACGCCGCCCCGGAGCTGCTCCGCCACTCCCTCGACCTCCTGGCCGACGACTCCGGTGCCGCGTACGACCGGGCCCGTACCGCCCTCCTGCTCGGCGAGCGGTTGCGCCGGGAACGCCGGGTGGGGGAGGCCCGCCCGCATCTGCGGCACGCCGCGGAGGCGTTCGGGCGCCTGGGGGCCGTGCCGTGGGAGCGCCGGGCCCTGGGCGAGCTGCGCGCGGCGGGCGAGGCGGGCGACCGGGCCGAGCCGGCCGCCCTCACCACCCTGACCGCGCAGGAACTGAGGATCACCCGGCTCGTCGCCGAGGGGTTGTCCAACCGGGACGTCGCCGCCCGGCTGTTCCTCAGCACGCGCACCGTCGAGTACCACCTGTACAAGGTCTATCCGAAGCTCGGCGTCACCTCGCGGACCGAGCTGGCCCGGCTGCTCGCGTAACCGGCCCCGGGGACAGGACCCAGTGGGGCACCGGACCCAGTGGGCTACGTACTCACACCAGTAGTCCTACAGATGGGCCCGTGGCCCGCGGTGCGGCAGAGTTCCGGCTTGTCAGCAGGACACCGCAACACCAGCACAGGAGAACGCCACCTTGACGGCAGCAGCACAGCTCATCCGCGTCGGCGACATCGAGCTCTGGACGGAGCAGTTCGGCGACCCGGCCCACCCGGCCGTACTGCTCATCATGGGCTCGATGTCGCAGGCGCCCTTGTGGCCCGACGAGTTCGTCGGCCGGCTCGCGGCAGCCGGCCACCGGGTCATCCGCTACGACCACCGGGACGTCGGCCGCTCGACGGCCCGGGACTTCGAGGCCCACCCGTACACCTGCGCCGCCCTCAAGGACGACGCCGTGGGGCTGCTCGACGCCCTGGGCATCGAGCGGGCGCACCTCGTCGGCCACTCGGCGGGCGGGCTGCTCGCGCAGTGGATCGCGGCGGACCTGCCCGACCGGGTCGAGACGCTCACGGTGATCAGCTCCTCGCCGCTCGGCGGCCGGGAGGGGCAGGTCCTCATGCGGGCACTCATGGGGGAGCCGCAGCCGGAAGGCAGCCTTCCGGGACCGCTTCCCGCGTTCCTCGAGCTGTTCCGGCGGGCGGCCGTGAGCCCGCCGCCCGCCACCCGCGCCGAGGTGATCGACTTTCAGATCGAGGTCGCCCGGATGCTGGGCGGCGCCGAGCTGCCCTTCGACGAGGACGCCCAGCGGCTGCTGGAGGAGCGGCTCTTCGACCGCGCCCGCGACCCGCGGACGGCGGCGAACCACCAGCTCGCGTGGGCGGTCGACCAGGAGTTCGAACCGGTCGGCGCGCCGGCGCGCATCAAGGCTCCGACCCTCGTCGTGGAGGGCACCGCCGAACCGGTCAAGCCGGGCCACGGCAGGCTGATCGCGGAGGAGATCCCCTCCGCGCGGATGATCACCGTCCCGGGGATGGGCCACATGATCACGCCCCCGGCCGTCGAGCCCCTCGCGGAGGCCCTCGTCGCGCACCTCGCGTCGCCGGGCACGCACGCCTGACCGCCATCGGCCGATGACCGGACCAGCGACGCCGGTTCGGGGCGCAGCCACCCCGAACCGGCCGGTCCGCACCGATCGGTAGCGATGCCGTACCGATCGTTTAAGGATGCCGAACCGCTCAGTACGGGTGCCGGTCCGGCTTGTTCGTCCAGGCGTCGTACGCGCGGGCGCCGATCTCGGGGTGGATCTGCTGGATGTCGATCCTGCGCTCCTCGAGCGGCTTCCCGAAGTCCTCGTACTGGAAGGAGTCGTCGAAGCCGATGTTCCGGGTGTCCTCCAGGCTGCGGCTGAAGTACACGGCGTCGATCCGGGACCAGTAGATGGCGCTCATGCACATCGGGCACGGGGCGCCGCTGATGTAGATGGAGCAGCCCTGGAGCATCCGGGCGCGCTCGGGCACCGGGTCCGGTGAGCCTTCGGGGCGGGGTACCAGTTTCAGCGTGCTGTCGTTCTGGCGTTCCTCGGAGATCGACGGCGCCTCGGCGTTGAGGCATTGCACGGCCTTGCGGATGCTCTCGACCTCGGCGTGGGCGGTGGGGTCACCGGTCAGCAGGACGCGGTTCTGTCCGCGCGCGATGATTTCCCCGTCGCGGGTGATCACCGCGCCGAAGGGGCCGCCCCAGCCGTTCTCCACGGATTCGGTGGCGAGGCGCACCGCCTCGGTGATGAGTTCCTTGTGGTCCATCGCGGCGTCTCCGATCGGCATCGATTCCCTCGAGGAAGGGGGTCACGGAGCCCGGTCCCCAAATGCTCCGATTGCCCTATAAATACTGTATGCGCTAGGCTACTCCGGGTGAGTTCACGCGCAAGCAGTGACTCCGCGGCCGAGCATGCCACGGTGGTGACCTCGCAGAAAGTCCGCGCGGTCGCGGGTCGCGTCGACGAGTGCCGGCGTCGGCAGACGAGGACGAACGGGGGCTCTCGATGCCCGGACGGACACCCGCGGTACGTATCGAAGGGGACCTCGTCCGGCGGGGTGACCACGCGTACGAGGCCGCCAGGGCCGACGCGGTGTGGAACGGCCTCACACCGGAGCGCTTCCCCGACGTCATCGTGCGGGCCGCGTCCGAGCGGGACGTCCCCGAAGCCCTCGCCTACGCGCGCTCCGAGGGGCTCCGCGTCTCGATCCGCTCCGGTGGTCACAACTGGTCCGGCTCCTCGCTCCGGGACGGAAGTCTGCTGCTCGACCTCTCACGCCTCCGGCAGTGCGACGTCGACCCCGCGTCGGCGACGGCCACAGTCGGGCCCGCCACCACCGGCGGGGACCTCGTCGCGGCGCTCACCCCGCACCGGCTCGCCTTTCCCGTGGGCCATTGCCCGTCCGTCGCCGTGGGCGGCTACCTGCTGAGCGGCGGACTCGGCTGGAACTCGGGCGCGTGGGGACCGGCCTGCGCCGACGTCCGGGAGATCGAAGCCGTCACCGCCGACGGCCGGACGATCGGCTGCGGGGAGACGGAGCACCCCGACCTGTTCTGGGCCGCCCGGGGCGCGGGACCCGGCTTCTTCGCCGTCGTCACCCGCTTCCGGCTCGCCCTCCACCCCCTCCCGGGGGCCGTCGTGACCACCGGTCTCACCTTCCCCCTGGCCGACACCGCCCGGGTGGCGGCCTGGGCGGAGGCGACGGCAGCCGAACTCCCGGCGCACGTCGAGACGGCTCTCGTCCTCACCGCCTCCGGCGAAGCCACCCCGCACGCCCCGGCGGGCCCGCGCGTCACGGTCGGTATGACCGCGTTCGCCACGACCCGCGAGGAGGCATACGCCGCCCTCGCCCCGGCGGAGGCCTGCCCCCTTGCCGACAGCGCCGTCTCCCGGCAGCCGGCCACACCGACCTCGTTCGCCGACCTGCACGCGGGCGCCGGTTCGGCGTGGCCGCCGGAGTACCGGTACGGGGCGGACACCCTGTGGTCGCCGGAGTCGTACGAGACGCAGCTGAGCCGCGTCGCCGACGCCGTGGCCCACGCCCCCTCCGCCAAGTCCCTGGTCCTCGCGCCGGTACGGCCCGTCTCCGAAGTCCCCGCCCTGCTGCGGAACATGGCCTTCTCCCCGCTCGGCGCCTCCTACCTCGTCTGCTACGCCATCTGGGACGACCCGGCCGGGGACGCGGCCAACCAGCGGTGGCTGCGGGACACGATGACCGCGGCGGATCCGTCGGGGCTCGGCGGCCACTACATCGCCGAGACGGACCTGGAAGCCGACCCCTCCCGGGCCCGGCGGGCCTACGCGCCCGCCGACTGGGACCGGCTGCAGGAACTCAAGGCCGCCTGGGACCCGGAGAATCTCTTCCAGTCCTACCTCGCGCCCTGACCCGAAGCGCCCTGACCCGAGGCGTCGTGACGGGAGACGCTCACCGCACTCCGTCGCACAGCTCCAGCACCAGATCCGCCACCGCCTCCGGCTCGCGCAGCGTCGGCAGGTGGTCCGACCCCGGCAGCCGCACCAGGCGGCAGCCCGGGATGCGCGCGGCCATGTCCTCGTTGCAGCGCACGACCTCCGGCTGGTCCTGTTCGCCCAGTGCCAGGGCGCACGGCATGGCCAGTTCGCCCAGCCTGCCGAACGTGGGCGGGTCCTGCGTCTGGTACGGCTGGTTGGTGAACCACGCCGGGATCGACGCCCGGATCCGGGCCGCGGCCTCGGCGTCGTCACCCACGCCGGCCCTCGCCCAGGTGCGCATGGCCAGGGCGAGAATGCCGTCCATGTCGCCTGCCTCGGCCCGCGCCTCCAACTCGGCCATGAACTCCGGGGTGGTGAGCTCCCCGGGATAGCCGGTGACGCCCGGGCACAGCAGGGCGAGCGCGGCGACCCGCGCCGGGTCGTCGAGGGCGAGGTTCAGCGTCGGAACGCTGCCCATGCTGGTGCCGACCAACGCCACCCGGCGCAGCCCGAAGTGGTCCAGGACCGCCACCAGGTCCTCGACCATGGAGTACGTCGCCGTCGCCACCGGAGAACGGCCGAACCCCCGCACGTCGTAGCGGATCACCCGGTGCCGCTCCACCAGGCGCGGCCTGATCGGGTCCCAGATGCTGGAGTCCCCGATTCCGGGGTGCAGCAGGACCAGCGGCAGACCGTCGCCGCCCGAGTCGTCCGCCCAGACCTCGCCGTTCTTGACCGACACCATGAGTTCCATGGGGCAAGTCTGCTCGCCGTGCCTCCGGACCACCAGGGCACGCCAACTCCCGTCCCGAGCCTGACACGGAGTGCCAGACTGAAGGGGTGATCAAGCGAGCGACCGACGCGACGGATCAGTCCCGGGCGGCCCTCGGCGGGGACCCCGCCCCGCGCTGGAGCTGACGCGCGGCGGGAGTGCCGCGGAGCCGGAAAAGCCCTGTTCGGCCGGGTTCCGGGCGCTCCGAGGTCATGAAGATCACGGGCCCGCCGGGCGTACGGCGCTCCCCGGAAGGGAACGAGGTCGGCGTGGCCACGAGCATCCGACGAGCTGTCCTGTCCCTTCCCGCCGCGTCGCCGGGACCCGAGAACCCGCTGCCCGCGCTACGGACCCGCGCCGAGGTCCACCGCGTCGACAGCCGGCAACGGGCCGATTTCCCCGCCGACATGGCCCGGCAGCTCGGCCACGCGCCCTTGCGCACGGTCCTGCCCGTGCGGATGCGCGACGGCTACACCCGCAAGCGGGTCCCCACCGACCTCGACGCCGTCGTCATCGAGAACGACCGGCTGCGCGTCACCGTCCTCCCCGGCCTCGGCGGCCGGGTGCACTCCATCGAACACAAGCCGACCGGTCGTCACCTCCTCTACCGCAACCCCGTCCTCCAGCCCGCCGACTTCGCCCTCAACGGCGCCTGGTTCTCCGGCGGCATCGAGTGGAACATCGGCGCGACCGGGCACACGACGCTCTCCGTCGCCCCGCTGCACGCCGCCCGGGTGCCCGCACCCGGCGGCGGCGAGATGCTGCGCCTGTGGGAATGGGAGCGGCTGCGGGACCTGCCCTTCCAGGTGGACCTGTGGCTGCCCGACGGCTCCGACTTCCTCTACGTGGGCGTGCGGATCCGCAACCCCCACGACCGCCCCGCGCCGGTCTACTGGTGGTCCAACATCTCCGTACCGGAAGTGCCCCGCACCCGCGTCCTCGCCCCGGCCGACGAGGCCTGGCACTTCGGCTACGAGCGCGCGCTGCGCCGCGTCCCGGTGCCCACCCGGGACGGCGTCGACCGCACCTACCCGCTGAACAGCGAATTCCCCGCCGACTACTTCTACGAGCTGCCCGACGGGACCCGCCGCTGGATCGCCTCGCTGGACGGCGACGGACACGGGCTCGTACAGACCTCGACCGATCTGCTGCGCGGCCGCAAGCTGTTCCTGTGGGGCTCGGGCGCGGGCGGCCGTCGCTGGCAGCGCTGGCTCACCGAGCCCGGCACCGGCGGCTACGCCGAGATCCAGGCGGGGCTCGCCCGCACCCAGCTGGAGCACGTACCCCTGGAAGGGGGAGGGGAGTTCGCCTGGCTGGAGGCGTACGGGCCGCTCGCCGCCGACCCCGGCCGGGTCCACGGCACCGACTGGGCCGCCGCGCGCGACGAGGTCGAAACCCGGCTGGAGGAGGCCCTGCCGCGCGCCGACGTGGACGCCGCGTACGCCGCGTGGCGGCCCCACGCCGACCACGAGCCCAAGGAACGGCTGGCCACCGGCTCCGGCTGGGGCGCGCTCGAAGTCGAACGCGGCGGGTACGAACTGCCGGGCACGCCCTTCGACCCCACGACGCTGGGCGAGGAACAGGCGCCGTGGCTGGAGCTGTTGCGGACCGGCCGCTTCCCGCAGACGTCGGAGGCCCTGCCGCCCGGCCCTTCGCTCGTCTCCGCACCGTGGCGTGACCACCTGGAGGTGGCCGAACCGGATCCGGTGGTCTGCTACCACCTGGGGGTCGCCCAATGGCACGCGGGCGACCGCTCGCAGGCGGTCCGCAGCTGGGAGCGCGTCGCGGACGGCCACTGGCCGTCCCTGCGCTGCCTCGCCGTCGCCGACCAGGAGTCCGGCCACCACGACCGCGCGGCCGACCGCTTCCTCGACGCCTTCCGACGGGCCGCCGCGGCATGCGGGGCGGGCGCCGAAGGGGCCGCCGCGGTGGCCGCGCTCGGCCGTGAGGCGATCACCGCGCTGCTCGCGGCCGACCGCGCGGACGACGCCGCCGACGTCCTGGCGGGCCTGCGCCCCGGCGTTCGCGAACGGGGCCGCTTCCTCCTGCTGAGAGCCCGGATCCTGCTCGCCCAGGGCGACGCCCCCGCGGCGCGGGCGCTCTTCGACGACGGCTTCGAGGTGGCCGACCTGCGGGAGGGCGACGAGACGCTGGGCGACACCTGGTACGCCATCGCCGAACGCCTCGTCGCGGGCGACGGCCCCGTCACCGACGCCGTACGCGCGACGGCCCGCGCCCGGCATCCGCTGCCGGAACGCTACGAGTACCGGATGCGACCGTCGTGAGACGAGCGCCCGGGCTGCTTTGTCCTCCATCGCCGGACGGGCTGGAAAATCCGGCCGTCGTCACGAGCCCGGTACGACCGCCTCGCCACCCGCGCGTACGGCTCGCACGACCGCGAGGTGCAAAGCTTCCAGGCCGTCCGGCGGGACCTCGGCAGGGCTGCCGGTGAGCGTGTACCACTCCTCCGCGCCGGTGTACTGGACGCGCACCGTCGCCCGGCCGTCGGGCAGCCGGGTCGTGGCGACGGTGAGGTCACCGGTGACGACGCCCACCTCCTCGGTCATCGCCCCGCCGGGGCCGGCCGTGACCTCGTCCGCGTAGCGCCGCGTCTCCTCGCTCATCAGGCGCACGTGTCCAGCATCGAGACGATCTTGTCCTTCTCCGGCTGTGTCACCGACAAGCCGTACAGGTGCTTGACGTCGGTCCAGGCGCGGGCGTACGTGCACCAGTAGGCGCTGCTCGGCGGGGACCACTGGTCGGGGGACTGGTCGCCCTTGCTCCGGTTGGAGGCCGCGGACACGGCGATCAGCTGGGAGTGCTCCAGATCGTTGGCGAAGGCCTTGCGCCGGTCCGTCGTCCAGCCGTCGGCCCCGGACCGCCAGGCGTTGGCCAGCGGCACCATGTGATCGATGTCCACCTGTGACGCCGAGGTCAGGACCTTGTCGTCATAGAGGCTCTTCCAGGTCCCGGAGACCGCCCGGCACTCGTCGTCCTGGGTCACCTCCTGGCCGTCACGCCGCAGCACGATCTCCCGGGTGTCGCATTTGTTGCCCTGCTGCGCCCAGTGCGGGAACTTCGCGCGCGCGTAGCCGTCCATCGAGTGCGGCGCCTCGACGGTCAGCTTCCCGAGCTCCTCGCGGGCGACGGCCACCGGCGGCGGCTCGGGCATGTCGGCGGGCGCCGCGGCGGCCGGAGAGACCACGGACGGGGTGAGGACTGCGGCCAGCGCGAGGGCGACGACGGCAACCGGGCGCTGTGCGCGCATGGTGAGCATGCGTCAGGAGTAACCGGACGGTACTGATGGGGCAGGGCAGGTCACCCGGTTGGTTGCGTGTCACCTCGCGCCGAGGCCCCTCCAGGCAGCGGAGGCGCGCCGGAGGGGCCGTCGTCCGAGGGCGGGGATCAGGCGGACTTGCGGTCGACGTACTCGAAGACCGCCCCGTCCGGGTGGCGGGCCACGAGGTTGCGGCCGATCGGGGTCGCCACGGGCCCCGCGATGATCTCCGCGCCCACGGTCCGCAGATCGGCGTGCGCCTCGTCGACGTCCGTGACGGCGATGGTGGCCGTGATCTTCCGGAGGATCGACAGCTCCTTCTCCGGGCCGCTCATCAGGAAGAAGCAGCCGACCGCCGCGACATCGACCCCACCACGCCGGAAGCGCAGCGCCTCGGCGCCGGTCAGACGTTCGTAGACACCGATCGCCGCGTCGAGATCACCGACACAGACCCGTAGCGAAGTCCCCAGAATGTTCATGGAACAAGGCTAGTTGGCGCACGGAGATCTTGGGGAGGGACCGCTTCACCCTCCATCGCATCCCCGACCTTCATACCCGGCACAGGAGTTCGCCGTTCAGCACGGCGAACCACGCGTCCTCCTGCCGCCCCCACTCCCGCCAGGCCGCCGCTATGTCCGCGAGCCCCGCAGCGTCCGTGTGGCCGCCGTCCACGGCGAGCCCCGCGTACGTGGACGCCACCGTGCGGTCCGCCCACAGCCCGCTCCACCAGGCACGATCGTCCTCGCCGGCGAAACACCAGGTACTCGCGCCGGCGGTGACATCGGTGAGCCCCGCCCGCCGCGCCCAGGCCAGCAGCAGGCGCCCCGCGTCGGGTTCGCCACCACCCGCGCGGGCGACGCGCTGGTACAGGTCCTGCCAGGCGTCCAGCCCCGGCACGCGCGGGTACCAGGTCATGGCCGCGTAGTCCGCGTCCCGGACGGCGACGATCCCGCCGGGGCGGCAGACCCGGCGCATCTCGCGCAGCGCGCCCACCGGGTCGCCGACGTGCTGGAGCACCTGGTGGGCGTGGACGACGTCGAAGGAGTCGTCCGGGAAGTCCAGCGCGTGGACGTCACCGGTCGTGAAGCGGACGTTGTCCAGACCGCGCTCACGGGCGACGGCGCGGGCCCGCTCCAGCACGCCCGCGGCCGCGTCCAGACCGGTCACCGCGCCCTGTGGCACCCGCTCCGCCAGATCGGCCGTGATGGTGCCCGGCCCGCAGCCGATGTCCAGGACCACCATGTCCGGCCGCAGCTCGGGGAGCAGATACGCGGCGGAGTTCGCCGCGGTGCGCCAGCTGTGCGAACGCAGGACGGACTCATGGTGTCCGTGGGTGTAGACGGCGGTCTCGTGCGACATGACGACTCCCTCGATGTCCGCGGGGCTGGTCCCGCCACCGTAGGCGCTCGTCTCGGATCGCGAGAGAGCTGTCTCGTCATTCGGGCAGTCGATAGACGACCAGCCCTTCGTTCTCCTTCGCCATGGTCAACGCGTGCGGTGCCGGGGCGATTTCACCGTCGTACGCCAGGTGCGTACCGGGCCGGATGCCGCTGATGCGCAACTGCCGCGCCCGGGCCGTGCCGAGCACCGGCGAATGCCGGAGCGCGCCCGTCAGCGCGGCCGCGAGCAGCCGGGTGCGGGCCAGCCGGCCGCCGTAGACCAGACGGACGTCGAGGATCCCGTCGGCGAGGTCGTGACGCCGCACGGGGGCCAGGCCCACGCCCCGGTACGTGCAGTTGCCGACGAAGAGCATCCACAGCTGCCGCTCCCGGCCGTCGATCCACAGCCGCACCGGCTTCGCCGAGTTCAGCACGTGCACCGCCGCCAGCACCCCGGCCGGCCAGGCCCCGATCCGGGGGGCCCACCGCTCGCGCACCCGCACGAGCTCCGGGTACGCGCCGATGCTGAAGGTGTTCAGGAAATGCTTCGTCGTGTCCGCGTCCGCGGCGTCGTCCGTCGGCCTGAACCGCACCAGGTCGACCGCCACGGCCTCCCCGGTCTCCACGGCCCGGCAGGCGTCGGCCACGGACTCGATGCCCAGGTCGTAGGCGAAGTGGTTGTACGTACCGCCCGGCAGTACGGCCAGCGGCAGCCCGTACCGCCGCGCGACGGCCGCCGCCGCGTTGACGGTGCCGTCACCGCCGAAGACGCCGAGCGCCCCGCCGAGTTCCGCCGCGCGGGCCGCCGCCGCCTTCAGCGCCTCCTCCAGCGGCTCGCCGTCGTCCTCCGCACCGCACTCGACCACCTCCGCGAGCGGGAGCACGGCGCGCACCTGCTCCGCCACGTCCGCCCGGACCGCCGCCCGCTGACCGGAGCCCGCGTTCGCGACCACGACGAGCCCCTCGCCGCCGGGCAGTGCCGGGGCGCTCGCGCGCGGCCGGGCCGGTGGCGCGAGCTGCGCCCGCGTGGGCACCAGCCCCCGCACCGCGAACGCCGCGCCCGCGCCCAGCAGCGCGCCCGCCAGGACGTCCCCGGGGTAGTGCACACCGGTGTAGACGCGGGAGAAGCACACCGACGCGGCGATCGGCGCCAGGGCCAGCCCCCACGCCGGCTTCTCCAGCGCGACACCCGTCGCGAACGCCACCGCGGAGGCGGAGTGCCCGGAGGGGAAGGACGTCGTGAACGGCTGCCGGGCCAGCTGCCGTATCACCGGCACGGCGTCCAGCAACGGCCGGTGACGGCGCACGGACGCCTTCGCGACCGTGTTGACCGTCGCGGACGCGACAGCCAGCGACGCCACCCCGCGCAGCGCCGCCCGCCGCACGGGCCGCCCGCCCACCACCGCGGCCCCTGCCGCCAGCCCGAGCCACAACGCTCCGTGATCGGCGCTGCGCGACAGCCTGGGCAGCACACGGTCACCCCCAGGCCAATGCCTGCCGGCAACCATCTTGAACACTGACCGGTCCCACGCACCAAGTACACGTCGCATGCGCAAACGTGTACCCGGTCTTTGACTGTTTCCACGCGTGGGTTTCCGCTGCGCGGGGCGGTGCCGCTGCGCGGGGCTTGTACAGGTCGGTGCCGGGCCTGCGGTGGCCTGTGGTGGGGCTGCTTCGCTTTACGCCCGAACAACAGGCCCGCGGAGGCCCGACACCGCACCTGAACAGCCTCGCGCAGCGGACACCGCCCCACGCAGCGGCAACGGTCAAAGCCCGCCGCGCAGCGGCACCGGCGGGGCACCCGCTGAGTGGCGGGGCTGCCTGCGAAGGTAGAGGCTGGCCAGGCAAGAGGTGGAGGTAACGGATGCAGGCGAATTTTCCGCCGCTTCCCGCTCTCACCGCACCGGAGCGCGGGCTGCCCGTGCTGGCGGAGCTCGCCGCGCGGGTCGCGGAGGCGGCCGGGCGGACCGGGCCCGAGGCCGTCGGGGGCGGGAGCGAGCTGCGGGACGCCGCCTGTGGGTACTGGGCGCGGCGCGGACTGCCCACCGCGCCCGGTGATGTCATCGCGGCCCCGGGCGCCGAGCCCCTGCTGCTCGCGCTGCTCGCGGCGGCGGGCGGGGACGTGCTGCTGACCCGGCCGTGTGCCGCCGGGTACGGGCCGCTCGCCCGGCTCGCCGGGCGGTCCGCGTACCACGTGCCCGTCACGGCCGAGAGCGGCGGCGTCCCCGATCCGTTCGCGATGCTGGAGACCGTGGGGCGGATCCGTGCCGAGGGCGGCAGGCCGCGGGTGCTGCTGCTGTCCGTCGCCGACGACCCCACCGGCACCGTCGCCCCGCCCGAGATCCTGCACGAGGTCTGCGAGGCCGCCGTCGCCGAGGAGCTGACCGTCATCAGTGACGAGACGTGGCGCGACACCCGGCACGACCCGCACGGCACCGTTTTCGTCGGGCCGGCGGAGATGATCCCCGGTCATGTCGTGGTCCTCACCGACCTCGCGGGTTCCCTCACTCCCACCGCCTGGCCCGCCGCCGTGGCCCGTTTCCCCGCGCAGGGGCGCGGGCCGATCCTGCGGGCCAGGGTCACCTCGGCCCTCACCGCCGTGCGGGCCGAGCTGCCGCCCCCCATCGCCGCCGCCGCGGCCTACGCGCTGGGCGAGCCCCAGCCCATCCGCGCCCGGGCCGCCGCCCTGTCCCACCTCTACGGCTCCCTCGCCGCCGCGGCCCGGGAGCGGCTTTCCGCCGCCGGGGTGCTCTGCCGACCCCCGCAGACCGGCCCCTATCTCTACGCCGACCTGGGCGAACTGCGCGCGCCCCTGGCCGCCCGCGGCATCACCGACTCCGTCGACCTGGAAACGCACCTCAGCGCGCGGCTCGGCCGGCCCGTCCCCGGCGGCCACCGTTTCGGCGACAGCCCCGACGACCTGCGGGTCCGGCTGTCCACACCGCCGCTGCTGGGCACCACCGACGAACAGCGGCAGCGGGCCTTCGACGCCCCTGACCCGCTGGAAGTGCCGGAGGTGCGGGAGGCGTTGAGCCTCCTGGGTTCGGTCTTCGGTGAACTCGCCGGCGGTTGACCTCCCGCGGTGCGGGCAATACCAGCCCGTCCGGCGATTGAGGACAAGGCACAGCAGCCCGTCCGGCGTTTGAGGACACCGCCGCGCCGCGGAGGTGCGGCCGACACTCCTAGCCGGCGGAGCCGCGCCGCAGCCGGCGCCACACCGTGGGCGCCGCGCCGACCGCCACCGTCAGGGCGACGGCGGCGACCACGCCCTGCCACGGCCGGGCGAACAGGGAGCCGCCCAGGACGCCGATGACCTGGTACGTGGCCGCCCACGCCAGCGCCGCGGGGAGCGCGCCCCGGGCGAAACGGCGGGCGGGCATCCGGGCGAGCAGACAGGCCAGCATCACCGGGATCCGCCCGGCCGGCATCAGCCGGGACAGCACGAGCACGGTTACCCCGTGCTCCTCCAGTCCCGCCCGTGCCTGCGCCAGCCGCTCGGGCGCGGCCCGCTCGCGCAGCCGCGCCAGCCAGCGCGAGCCGCCCCGCGAGGCGACGCCGCGCCGCCCGAGCCCGTACAGCGCCAGGTCACCGAGGAAGGCCGCGGCGGCCGCGACCAGGAAGACCCACAGCAGGGAGAACGGGGAGCTCTGGTGGAACGCCACCACCGCCGCCGAACTCACCACCGCGCCCGTCGGCACCACCGGCACCAGCGCACCCAGCACCACCAGCAGGAACAGCGACGGATAGCCGACCGCCTGCTGTGTCGACTCCGGCGGCACGGCTCGCGTCACCGCCTCGGCCAGTGACCCGATCACACGGCCTCCGTCGGCCGCACCGACTCGCCGTGGGCCAGCCGGTGCACCGTCGCCTTCGGCGCGAGCTGCGCCGCGAGGCGGACGAACTCCTCGCCGGGCGCGTGGAATTCATGCGGCCGCACCGCGTCCATGCCGATCGGCCAGTACGTGCCGTAGTGCACCGGCACCGCGCTCGCGGCGTCGAGCAAGGCCAGCGCCCGCGCCGCGCGGCCGGCGTCCAGGTGGCCGTGGCCGAGGAACGGGCCCCAGCCGCCGACCGGCAGCAACGCCACGTCCACCGGGCCCACCTCGTCGGCCATCGTGGCGAACAGCCCCGTGTCACCGGCGAAATACGTCGTGGCCTCGCCGCGCACCACATAGCCGAGCGCCGGCACCCGGTGCGGCCCGTACGGGCGCCGCCGCCCGTCGTGCTCGGCGTGCACCGCCCGCACCCGCACCGCCCCGACGGTCAGCTCGTCGCCGGGGGCGGCCTCACTGACCAGCAGGCCCCGGGCGGTGGCCACCTTGCGCAGCCCGGGCACCGCGGCGGGCGCGCCCCGGGGGACCACCAGACGGGTGCCGGGCGCGAGCCGGACCAGCGAGCCGAGGTGCAGATGGTCGGCGTGCAGATGCGAGACGAGCACGACGTCCGCCACGGCCGCCGCCGCGGGCGGCAGCGCGCCCCGGCGGCGGCGCAGATGCCCCAGCCGCCGGACGAAGAGCGGATCGGTCAGCACCCGCACCCCGGAGTCCTCCACCGTCGCGGTGGCATGCCCCCACCAGGTGATCTCCACCGGCACCCGGGCACCTCCCCGTATCGCTTCCCACGTCTTCCCACGTCACTTCCGTCACGCGCGTACGCGTCCCGAGCCTAGTCCTCGCGCGGGACTTCAGGAGCGCGCCTCGATGACGTGGACGCACAGCGGCAGCCCGTGCACCGGGTGTGTCGTCTCGCGCTCGCGGCGCATACCGAGCTTGCGCATGATCTGCTCGGACGCGTCGTTGCCCACGGTGTGGACACTGACGACACGGGCCAGACCGCGGTCGCGCAACGCGAAGTGCAAAGCCGCGCGCGCCGCTTCGGTGGCCAGGCCGCTGCCCCAGAACGGGCGGCCGAGCCGCCAGCCCAACTCCACCGCCGGCAGGATCTCCGGCAGGAAGTGCGGCACCGACAGCCCTACAAAACCGGCCAGTTGGCGACTTTGGCGCACCTCGACGGCGAAGAGCCCGAGACCAAGCTCCTCCCACTCCCGCTCCCACGCGGCGATCGCGTCGGCCGTCTCGGCCCGGTCCCGCACCGAACCGTCCCCGATCCAGCGCATCACCTCCGGGTCGGCGTTGATGGCGGCCATCGCGTCGAGATCGTCCTCGCGCCAGCGGCGCAGCGTCAGTCGGGGGGTGCGAAGGGAGGTCATGCCGCCATCCTGCCCAGCGGGAGGACCGAAGCCACGTGGGACGGGAATGATCTGTGCACCACGGGGATTGAGAGGGGCGGGGGTGACACCGCCGCCCCGGGCCGCCCCCCGCGGCCCGGCCGTCCGGACCACCGCTGTGCCACGCTGGAGGAGAGCCCGCCCGAGGCGCCGAAGTCCGGGTCCCCCCGGTGCGGGCGGCGATCGTGAGGTGAATCGCGTTGCGCAGGCCCCGATGGCGGACCGTGGGCGGAGCCCTGATGAGGGTCGTCGCCGTATGGGCGGTCAGCACCCTCACGATGCTGCTCCTCGCGGGTGTCCTGCCCGACTTCCGGCTCCGGTCCACCGACGGCGAGAGCACCACCCGCACAGCGATCACCGCCGCCCTCGGGGCCGGGGCGTTCGGCGTGCTCAGCGCGCTGGTGTGGCCCGTGCTCGTACGGGCCTTGCTGCTCGTGCCCGCCTTCGTGCTCGGGCTGCTGGTGTTCTTCCTCAACGGCTCCCTGCTGCTGATAGCCCTGCGTCTGGTGCCCGTCGGCCACGGCGCGGCCGAGCCGGAGACCGCCGTCGTGGTCGCCGCCGTGATGTCCGCGGCCTCGTCCGCCACCAGCACCTTCCTCGCCGTGCGCGACGACGGCGCCTACCGGCGGCGCCTCGCCCGCCTCGCCGACCGCAAAAGACGCCGCCGGGGCGCCGAGGGCGGCCCCCGGACCACGCCCGGCACGGTCTTCCTCCAGCTCGACGGGGTGGGCCACGACGTGCTGTGCGAGGCCCTGCGGCCGCGCACCGGGGCGGGCGGCCGCCGCAGGCCGCCGCTGATGGAGACCGTCGCCGGGTGGGCGGCCGACAGCCACCGCCTCACCCCGTGGCGCACCGACTGGTCCAGCCAGACCGGCGCCAGCCAGCTCGGCATCCTGCACGGCACGAACGAGGACGTGCCCGCCTTCCGCTGGTACGAGAAGGAGACCGGCGAGGTGCTGGTCAGCGGGCGGCCCGCCGGCGCGGCCGAGCTCCAGCGCCGGGCGGTTGCCCGCACCCGGGACGGCGGGCTGCTGAGCGCCGACGGCGCCAGCCGCGGCAACCTCTTCAGCGGCGGCGCCGACCAGCTGGCCCTCGTGCTGTCCGTCGCCGCCCGCCGCGGCAGACACAACCGCTCCCGCTCCGGCTACTTCGCCTACTTCTCCGACCCCGCCAACGCCACCCGCACCGCCGTCTCCTACGTCGCCGAGGTCTGCCGGGAGATCGGCCAGTCCGTGGGCGCCAAGCTCCGCCGCGAGCACCCCCGCCTCGGCCGTGGCGGCCTCTACCCCTTCGTCCGCGCCTTCGCGACCGTCGTCGAGCGTGACGTGGTCGTCGCCGCCGTCATCGGCGACATCCTCTCCGGGCGCACCGCCGTCTACGCCGACCTCGTCGGCTACGACGAGGTCGCCCACCACTCCGGCCCCCGAGGCCGCGACACCCACCAGGTGCTGCGCGGCCTCGACCGCGCCATCAAGCTGATCGCCAAGGTCACCGAGCACGCCCCGCGCCCGTACCGCCTGGTGCTCCTCTCCGATCACGGGCAGAGCCCCGGCGAGACCTTCGCGGCCCGCTACGGCCTGACCCTGGAGGAGCTGGTGCGGGCCGGCCTCGCGCCGGGCGCCGGGCGGGAGCCGGTCGTGCTGGCCTCGGGCAATCTGGGCCTGGTCTCCTTCCCCGACCTGCCGGGCCGGGTGAGCCGGGAGCTGATCGAGGAGCGGCACCCCGGGCTGCTGCGCACGCTCGCCGACCACCCGGGGATCGGCTTCCTGCTCCTGCGGTCCGAGGAGCACGGGCCCGTCGTCCTCGGCCCCGGCGGGGCGGAGCACCGGCTGGACACCGGCGAGGGCGCCGAGGACAGCCCGCTGCGGGCGCTCGGCCCCGGCGCCGAGGAGGCCGTGCGGCGCACGGCGGGCTTCCCTCACACGGCGGACATCATGGTCAATTCCGCCTATGACCCGGCGACCGGCGAGGTGCACGCCTTCGAGGAGCAGATCGGCTCGCACGGCGGGCTGGGCGGCGAGCAGGGCCGGCCGTTCCTGCTGTGGCCGAAGGAGCTGAGCGCGCCCGTCGAGGAGGGCGAGGAGCTGGTCGGCGCGGAGGCGGTGCACCGGGTGCTGCGGCGCTGGCTGCGCGAGGCGAGCGGGCCGCAGGTACCGGTGGGTCGGATTCCGATTCATCGAGGGGTGGTGGACGAATCGCTGCCGATGGGCGATTTGCCTGCACCTTTTGCGGTCGGCGACCCGGGAATGCTTGACAAAACTCAGTGATTTGGCGGAGTGTCGCGCCTCGTTGAACCATGTGTTGTCGCACGACCGGCGATTTCGCCAGCAGGACGAGAGGCGCACCACCCCATGCACGAAACCGACGGCAAGACACGCCGTTTCGGCCTTCCCACCGCCACCGCCATGGGGAGCAACGTCCGAACCGTAACACAAGGGCGCTGACCTGCATAGATGCCCGCGCAGGGCCGGTGTGTCAGCGCTCTGGGGCAAGATGACCGGCATGGACACCATCGAAGAGTTCCTGCGGGCCAAGGGGCCCTTTATGGCGGGCGGCCCCATCATCGAGACTCTGCTTCGGCGCAGGGATGAAGCCTTGGCGGCCGGCCTGGAGGACGAAGCCGGGGTTCTTGAGAACCTGATGCTCGATGTCGGCAAGCTCCTGGGCGATCAGGGCGACCCTGACTGGCGAGAAGAGTGGATCACGGAGGAGCGGGACAGGCCATGTACCCGCTGTGGACGCGTCATGCCGCGGGAGATGCTCGCGAGACTGAAGGATGGCGGGCTCGCGTGCAGGGCGGGCGGCAACCGGTACATGCAGAACTACTACGAGTGTCGTGAGATCCACGAGGTTAGTTAGTTCTTTGCAAGAGCTGGGGCCCCTCTGGGGGCCCCTTCTTTGTGTCACGGTCTGTATCAGGGTTAGTTCATTCATTCTCGCCCCAATGCAGGTACCACCGCCCTCTCTGAGGGGCGGGCGTAGAGGCCGACTCTGGCCTCGGAGGTCAGACCTGACCAGAACGTTCGGGGGTATATAACCCCCTCACTATTAATGTCGGTGTCACCTGACGATCTGGGGGACTAGAAACCTCCAAAGAGTGAGCCAGGTCACCTTTAAGGGGGCTGCCGGGGCCCTTAAAGGGCTCGAAGAAGGGTTCAGGGGATTAGCTGAGGCCGGCAGGGGGCCGCGAACCACGCTGCGGGTTAGTTAGTTCATACCCGTACATGATCGAAGGAAGGCACCCCTGGTGGGTCCTTTGAATGAATGCACAGGTATTACCCCCGGGCATGTATCACACATTGTATTAGCGTTAGTTCATGCATGAATGCGGCACGAATGAACCCAGGTATCCGTCATGACATTCGGGCTAGCGCTGAATACCTTTCGGAATGAACGAACTAACCGTATTCCGTAGGTAATCAAGGCGCGACACTCCGTTACGGCATACCCATTCCGGAGCCTGCATTGCCGCGCATAGTGGTCAAGTTACAGGTTGAGATGTGACATCAGTCTCACTGTGGGCCGACGGCTAGCCAAGTGGAGCGCCCTATAGGTGTGACATGGGACACAGGGGGGGCCTAAAGGGCGGTATACCTGCGTGACTAGCGCCACATAATCCACCCTCTTTGAGACCTTGCCTATTGGTGGCACGTGTGCAGAAGGAGGGTATTTCATGAGTTGAGATGTGACACATGCAACGCTGAAGGGCATTGACCGTGCGTGCGCCTTATGCAATCGCGCGCGTCTCCTTTGAAATAAAGGATTCGTGTCGCAGTGAGGTGCCTGCCTTGGCGCGTCCATGTGGTTGCGAAGCACGTGGAGATGTGACACCTTTAGGTCATCGCAAGGAACGCCCCACAGGGAAGCGCCCCCAGTACCACTCGCTAAGCGAGAATGCGGAACGGGAGATCAGTAACCGGGGATGCGTACAGCGAACGGAAAGGCCCTTCTGAGGGCCGATCCCAAACCAACCTAGGAACTAGTGCTAGGTCTCTGTGTAAGAGCCCCTACAGGGCTTACAGAGATACCAGCTAGGGACATCACATAGGCCACACAGGGCGAAGCGAATAACCCTGGAGTGAGCGCGTACCGGAGCGGGGTGAATCCTGCGATGAGCGGCGCGCTACGTGAGCGGATAGCGGGACATTGACCGGCCCGAAATGGATAGGTCAGACACTCAAGCTAGCGGGGAAGCTACCCCCGTAACCATCTGAAATTGACTCTCACACACCCCGAACCGATGCACGGCAAGCGTGGTGGGTACTGCGGAACTGATACTTCCATGGGCCTTGAACGCGTCTCTAAGTGCGCGACATGGGATGTGTGGGGGTGAGTGTCAGAGGGGTTCTGATACCAGCAAAGAAAGGCGCACACGATGCACTGTGCTGTGTGTGAGTTGTGGGGTATTGAGCGTCAGGCTCGATACGTTGGCCCGTGGTCTGATACGGGAGTCATGCATGGCCGGTGTGGTGCGTGCATGATCGGAATCAATAGGGAATGGGCAGGATTCAAGCCCGTTCAGGAAGCGAGCGAGATCAATGCGTAGAGAACGCGGGGCGTGGCTGCGCATGGTGAGCGCTGATGATCATTGGAGATTACAGCCGTGGCAGGTTCACGAGATCCAAGGGGGCACGTATAGGTAAGCGGTAGCGCGCTTTACTCATGCCCTCAAGTTGAGATGTGACATCTGAGGGTGTGGGTATGGCGCTCTAGCAATAGGCAAGAGTGACCGGAAGGGACACACACACATCATGAGCGTGATCATTGACGTGAAGTTCAACGACTTCGCACGGGAGTATGCCGACACCTCGCGGTACGCCCCGGACCTGTACGACATGGCGGAACTGGCCATTGACTTTGGGTGGCGGGGGTTCGGAATGGTGGACGACGGCACGGGTGAGCCCCTGACCGTGTGGGACTTCCACAACTACTACGAATGCGACTGCTCCGAAAACCGAATCAGGGTCAACTGTGAAAGCGCGCTGAGCGCATTCAAGGCCGCTGGTGTGGAGACCTACAGCCACAAGGGGTGGATTGTGTGGGACGCATCCAGCCGTGCCGGGCACGAGATAGCGCGGAAGATCAGCGCATCGCTGGCTCACTACCCTGTCTTGGATGATGAGCGGCTGTCCGAGATCGAGTGGGACAACGCGGTACGGATGATTGAAGACCTGTACCGGCTCCCCGACGACGTGACCGCTGATGACGTGATCCGGGAAATGCCGGAAGTGCCGCACTGCTCCAACTGCTCAAGCTGTGACGTGGAAGAGGCGTTGGCCTCGCTTGGATACAGCCAATGCATGGACTGTTCTACGTGGATTAAGACGGACGAGTATCCGTCTGGGCGCGTCTGTTATGACTGCGCAGAGCGCGAGCGCGAGCGTGATTGCGAGTGCATCCCGAACTACGTTGACGGCCTCCGACACATGGGGCTGTACCCGGCTGCATCGGATCTGCGAGAGATCCAGCGCGGTTGTGAGACGTGTTATCCGGTCCGCTGGCCGCACGGCGGCGCAAAGCTGGGGGTCTGAGTCGTGGGGAAGCAGACGAATAGGGGTGGAGTCCAGCACACAGGCGCGCTCCCGGATGGCCGCATCGGTTGCCGAACGATGGGCTGCATGAACGTGGCAACCCGCTGGATTGATATGGAGCGCTACGGGGACCGCCGTTGGCTCTCTACGTCCTACTGCGACGACCACGGCGATTGGGAGTTGAGCGACCCACACCACACGATGCGGGTGCGTCTAATCGAGCACTGAGCGGCTTTAGGCAGGTTCACAAGTTGAGATGTGAGCCTGACTATGGACTCTCAGAGCCGAAGAGAGTGAACACGAAAGGCAAGACGTGATGACGATCCGACACATGACAGACCTTGACCTGAACAGCTTCCGAGTGGGGAAGCGCGTCCGGGTCAAGCTCACTGCTTGCCCCTACACCGGCCGTGAGGCCGGTATCTATCGCGGGTCCATCCAATACATCAATGGCGACCACGTTGGCGTGTGGGTTCCCTGCAAGGGGCATGGCGCCGCCGATGGGTTCCTTACCGGCTCCGCCCGAATCGACCACAACGGCGTATTGATTGAGGGTCGCTGATCATGCAGACATACGAGATTGAGGTCTACCAGACGGCCACTTACCGCTTTCAGATCGAAGCGGAGAACGAGGAAGCAGCGCAGGGGTTGGCGGGCGAATTCTGGGACGGAGTCCCCGTCGAGGAAGAAGCAAAGTACCTGCACAGCGTCTATGACTCGCTCGTGGATAGCGTGACCGTGAAGGGTGGCAAGTGATGCGGGTTAACGAGTGGACCGGAATAGTTGAGTGCTCGGGTTGCAAGATGGACCTCGCGGCATACCCGTCGGATTACGACGCGGGCCCGGATGGCGACGTGTACTGCGGTCATTGCGAGAACGAGCGGCATGTCTGCCCGGTGCCGGTCAACGAATCGGTTGCTTCCAAGGTGCTCCGCGACGCTATCCAGCGCATCAAGTGGCACGAATGCCAGTGGCGCTTTAACGGCACCGGCCCAGACCACCAAGAGCTACTGCGGGCGCTGCTGGGGGAGTTCCAGGCCCAGACTCAGGCCGGCCGGGGATGTGACCGGCCTTACACGGTCGTCATGGACTGGGAATCGGACTGGTGGGAGTCCGGGGCTGACGACGTACGCGACTTCGGTCAGGACGACCCCGTGACCTTTCATGTATGGGCTCCGAATGCCTCCGACGCTAGCGACGTAGCGCGCGACAAAGCGGAAGCCGTCTTCAAGGAAGCGGCCGAATACCTCGGGCACATCGCGGTTCTTCACGGACACGCCCCCCTTGTTGGAGATGGGGAGTAATGGCCGACGAATGCGCTTGCGGAACGAACCCGCCCTTTGATTGCGACTACTGCGAACGCTGGGACTTGGAGAACTGCGTATGCGCAATGGGCGTTGACTTCCCCTGCAACCTTCACAAGTAAGGACACCGAATGTACGTCGCTCACATCGGCCCGCAGTGGCACCGACGCTTTGACGACTACGCGGCAGCGGTCGCGTACGCGGCCTCTTACGGACTCCCGTCCGCATTCGTTGAGTTGAACCTGAGTAAGCGGAGGTATCGGAGCGCATGACCCCCGCAAGCGTGGAGATCGGCCTACGCGTCGAATACCGCTCGATGTACGGACACAAGCTCTCCGGAACCATCCGGGGAGTCGTCTACGGCGCCCCCAAGATGAAGCGCGACAACATCACGCACGCAGTCATTCAAGGCTCATACGACAGCAAGCCAGTTGACCGCTCCCACGACATGCACGTGATCCCCCTCAAAGATGTTCGGAAGGTTCGCTAACCATGCATCAGATCTACGCCGCGTGCCTCGCGGCCTACAACCACGACATCCATCACGGCGAATGGATCGACGCCACGCAGGACCCCGAATCGATCCACCATGAGATCCAGCTCATGTTGGAGTCCTCCCCGATACCTGGCGCGGAAGAGTTCGCGATCCATGACTACGACGGCTTTGGTGGTATCCAGCTCGGAGAGTACGAGTCGATTGAAGACTTGCACTTGATCGCGCTCGCACTCGATGACTTCCCCGCCGTGGTGGTGAACCACTTCCACGGGGAGGTGCCCACGGAAGACCTCTACGAGACGTGCCAAGACCAGTACATCGGCTCTGTCACAGAGGAGTTGGGCCCGGAGGAGAACGCGTACGCCGCGTACATCATCGAGCAGGAAGACCACTACTGGCAGAACCTGCCGCAGGAGTATCACTCCCACATGCGAGCCATCGCGATCAGTGAGGCGCAAGACCGGCTCCTGTGCGGTGAGACCGCCCTCTACGAGGGGGCCGGTACCTGGCACTTCGTAAGTACCTGCTGACGCCTAGCGGCTGGATATCAGGGGCTCAAGTTGAGATGTGAGCCTCTGGTGTCGAGCCTCTAGGACCCGCCTAGGCCCGAGCGAAGGGAACACAAGATGACCGACTTTGAACACATCAGGTTCAAGCTTGATGACGGAGCACGAGAAAGCCTCTGCAACGCGGTTGCAGCCGCGCGGCGGGCCACCAAGTCCGCGCACGCAGCGAACGGCCTGTGGGTTGCCTGGAAGGCCCTGGAGACGGCCGACCCTGACGGTTCGTTCGTACTCACCAGCCGCGAACTGTACTGGGTCGGCAAGGCGAGCCGACCCGAGTACTGGCGCGACGAAATGACCATGACGTACGTCATGGCCGACATACAGCGGCAGTTCAACGAGTGGAGCATGGGGGGCAGCAAGTGAGCCGCATCAAGGACTACATCGAGCTTGAGGACTCCGTTCTCGACGCGGCGGAGGACGCCGCCCATCACGACGACGTGAAGACCAGGATGCGAGCGATAAGCCACCTGTTCGACGCGATCGGGGAGCACGTCAGCCGTTCGCGCTTCCACGACAAGCCGAAGGTGGTGTCCGTCCTCGTGCGGCGAGCTGCTGAGACGTACATCAGCGCCCGGCGCGAGGTCATCGCGGATGTTCGGGCGGTGGCGGCGTGATGTTCGAGCCGAAGATGTGTGACACCTGCTGTACGCCGCTCGACCCGTTCATGCCGTTCGCAACGGGCGTTGTCACCTACAAGCACCCGGCATGGGTCGGAAAGGAGTGGGACCACGATCCCGTGCCGGTACCCAATGACCCCGGCCGGCTCCGGGGGAGCTGTGACTTCTGCTCCGCAGACCACCCCTCGACCGCCTTCGAGACGGTCAAAGCGATCGTCATGCAGGACGGCCCTTTTACCCACGTGTTCGCGGACCCGTGGGCTGCGTGCGAGCGATGCGCTGTACACGTCCGGAACCGCTCACCACACCTGTTGATCGACCGCGCGGTCATGGTGCTGCCTGGCACCCTCAACCGACCGCAGCGGCGGGCAAGGCGTAAGGAGATCAAGACGCTGCACATGGCGTTCTTCCAGGCCGGGCCCGAAGAGGTGGGGCTGTGAGCGTGACCTACACGAAGGGCGCTTACGTCTTCATCAAGCGCGGTGACGGATCGGTACTCACGGCCGGTCGAGTCCAACGGCGTCGTCCGGACGGCCGCTACAAGGTGCGCAAAGCCGGAACGAACCAGGTGGTCACCGTGCCGCCTGGCCGCCTGGAGCAGCACCCGCAAGCCGCTTGGGCGCAGGCTGGTGAGGTTCGGCAGTGAACGACGAAATCACGCATTGGCAGGTCGAGTTTCGCCTGAAGGGCGAGAAGCGGGCAGTCACCCGCCCTTGCATCTTGGAGGACGGACGTAACCCGCTCGAAGACTTCCCTCGGATGATCGCCGTTACCTACACGGGCACGGCAAGCCGGGCGGACGAAGTACAGATCATGGCGATACGAAAGGCCGCACCGCGAATGAGCGAGAACCTGACCCGTTACCCCTGCCCGGTGGACGACTGCGACTCGTTCCTGGAGATGACGGTCCCGATGTGGCTCAACATCTGGACGGACGACGACGGCGCCGCATACTTCACGATCGCCGGGCACGATGCGCCCACATTCTTCACGTGCGGAGCGGAAGAGGCACACAGCCTCTTGGACTTCCCGACTGTCCTGGTCGATCAAGTCTTGGCGCGGCTGAGCACGGCAGAGACCGCGATGTACGAAGAGCAGTACGGCTGACGCGAGCAGCTTTGGTGAAGGGCCCGGCATCTGCCGGGCCCTTTGTCATGGCTGATCGACAACCGATCAGGCACCACAAAGGAGAAATAGTCATGGCGCAGCAGCTCGTCACCACCTACATCGATGACCTCGACGGCACGGAGACCACAGAGCCGGGCGTCATCCGGACCGTGGAGTTCGGGATAGATGGGGCCCTGTTCGAGATCGACCTGACGGACACCAACGAGGATCAGCTTCGTTCGGTCCTGGCCCCGTATCTGGCCGCAGGAAGGAGGGCCCAGGGCGAGGCCGGCCGCCCCGCCTCGCGGTCGTCTGCCAGGCCCAAGAACACCTTGGACACCCAGGCCGTACGGGCTTGGGCGAGGGAGAACGGCTTCGAGGTCAACGACCGGGGCCGCATCCCGGCCGCCATCCAGGAGGCGTACCGCATGGCGGCCGGTGAGGGGTCCTCGCCCGCCCCTGCCGCCACACCTGATCCGACTTCGCAGTCTGACGTGATCGTGAGTGAAGAGGAGGCGGCCACGCACTATCAGCCGCTTCCGGTGCCCCAGGGCCGCGAGAAGAACTGGCACAAGCGCGAGGGGTATGGCTGCGAGCGCACCGCGCGCATCGAGGACATGACCCTTCTGGAGCGGGTCAACGCACTCCAGGACAGCAACCTCAAGATCCTCGGCCAGCTCGTTGGTGACCTCCCGCGAGGTAAGGGCGGGAAGGTGACGGGCTTCGCTGTGTCCGCCAAGCGGCTCCTGAACTTTGAGTTCATCGACGAGCGCGGAGACATCACCCCGTTCGGCCGGTACGCCTACCAGGTTCACGCCCAGAAGTGATCCGAGGGGCCTTAGTCGGGGGCCGGTGATCCGGCCCCTTGGCTATGGCCTCTCGGAATGGAGGAGAAAGAAATGGCGCGACGAGTCATCGAAGAGATCGTCTGCGACGGGTGCCGTGCAAAGGGCACGGAGCGCAAGGGAGTTACGGCGCTGACCGTGGGCTCGGATAGCTACGACCTGTGCCAGGAGCACGCTGACCGGTTCGCCGCGTACTTCGCGGACCTGTTCACCCCCGCCACCACTGCCGCCGTCGCGGCCTAGACCTCGAAGGAAGAACAACCCACCATGAGCGCCGAGCAGTTCGAGCAGTTCCGGAAAATGCAGTACGGCCCCCTGGGGAAGGCAGTGGCAGCGGCCATGCCGCACAGTGAGGCAGACCCGATCGGCGTGTACGCAGCCACCCTGTCCCTATGGTCCTCCGCGGTGGCTGGCAAGGTCTTCCAGCCCAGCGGCCGGCCGACTGTCTTCTGGTCGGCCCTGGTAGGGGTTACGAGGGCGGGGCGCAAGGGGTTCGCCTTGAGTACCGCGCGGGCCATCCTGGAACCGTCCATCGGCGGCTTCTTGGCCACGCGAATGCGCAAGGGCATCAGTAGCGGCCCGGCGCTGGTGACAGCACTGTTCGAGGTCGAGCAGGAGTCCTTGACCTCGGAAGGCGGTCGAGATGGCCGCGTCATGATCACGGAAGGGGAGTGGGCGTCGATCCTCAAGCGCGCCAATCGGGATGCGACGTACCACGACCAGCTCATCAACGCCTGGGATGGTGAGGCCGTGGTGAACACGACCAAGGGCAAGGGAGGTAAGAGGGAGGAACAGCGGGTCGACGTACCTCTCCTCGGCTATCACGTTCACATCCAGCCGGGCCGGTGGGCGCCCCTCGTCAAGCCAGAGTTCGCGCTGGGCGGTGCGTTCAACCGCATCCCGCACTTCCTGGTGAAGCAGTCTCAAAGCCTCCCCGACGACATCAAGAAGCCGCTGGACGCTGTGAAGGAAACCCCAGCACTCACCCGCGCCTACCGGTGGGCGCGGGAGAAGGTCCGGGAGATGGAGTTGTCTCCGGAGGCGGCAAAGTTGCACGGCGCGTACCGCCGTGAGTTCGATGACCGCATTGCGTCGATGCCCGAAGATGCCGCCTGCTTCATCGTGCGAGGAGACGAGAACCTTCTTCGGATCGCATGTCTCCTGGTGGCCGCCGAGCGGAAGACCGTGATCTCCGTGAAGGCGTGGAAGGCCGCTCACGCGATGATCGAGTACTCAATGAACTGCACTGAACAGCTCATCAACGAAGCCCGACAGGGCTCGGGGCGACAAATGAAGACGGTCGAGCAGATCGTCAGGGAGGCGCTGCACCGCTACGGCGGCGAGGCCACCCGCACTCTGATCCTCCGCTCACTCGGTACCCGAGGCAACGCTGACGCACTCACCGCGGCCGTCGAGAAGATGCCGGACGTGGTGATGGAGATAGGGCAGGGCGCCGCCAAGGGCGGGCCCAAGCCTGTGATGCTGCGCTTCGTCGATGCCAAGCAGGAGGGTGAGGACGAGCACCAGGAGCAGCCCGAGGAGCGGCCGAAGCTCGCCGTTGTCCCCGCGCAGACGGAGCGGCCAGTGCCCCGGAAGCGGGCGGCCAGCACCGGGCCCAAGCAGCCGGCCACGAAGAAGGCCCCCGCCAAAAAGGCGGTCAGGAAGAAGAGCGAGGGGACGTCGAAGAACGCCCCCGCCAGCCAGACGGCAGACGCGTCCAAGAACCCCCTGGCTGACCTACTGTGAGCCCCAGCCAGATGCCACAGAGGCGCCCCAACCGCATGGTGCAGGGGCGGTACGCGGACCTGGCCCGCCGCTGGTCGGCGGGACACTGGATCGACTTGGACAAGGCGGAGCTGGGCGAGGCAGAACCCGTCGAGTAGCCCCAGTTCCTACGTGAGGGCCCCTCCGTTCTGAGGGGCCCTTTCGTTGTCTCGGGGACGGCCTTACACCCGTTGTCGGTACTGACGCATATGTCGGTAGATTGACCATATGCACATAAGAAAGACCGCCCTCGTTGCCATTCTGGCCCTGGGGCTGACGACTGCCCTCTCCGCCTGCGGTAACGGTGGCAACGACGAGAAGGCGAGCGAGCCGACCGACCCCGCGCCGGGTCTCGTGGCTCGGGCGGTGAAGGACAACGGCGGCTGGATCAGCGAGGGCAAGTTGCGGAGCCTGTCCGTCAAGAAGATGTGCTCTGACTCCAAGGACGAGGCCACCGCAGTGGCAGAGGTCAGCGCCGACCTGATCACCATTAGCGTCCTCGCCGTCGACAACGGCGTGACCAACGCCAGGGCCGACAAGGCTGCGGAGGACGCTTACCGGGCCGTCTACAAGAAGCACTGCCCGAGCAAGCTCCCCATCCTGAACAAGGCCGTGAAGCAGTTCGACGAGTAGCAGATACACCAAAAGCCGGGGCCCCGCGTGGGGCCCCGGCTCTTTTTTGTACCCATTTTGTACCAACCATTGTCATGCGGTTAGTTCATTCATTCATGGGCGCTCTCATCTATCCCCCCAAGGTCCCACCCTTGGAAGCGTGTTCCATCTCGTACAGGGCGAGACGGAGGTGTGCCGCCGAAGCGGTCTCGTCAGGAGACGGCTCGGAGAGTGCTGTATCAGTCTTCTGGTCCTCGACCCGCTGTGCGACCTCGGCACCGCCCAGCAGGGCCAGCGAGAACGGGATCAGTGCTTCCCATGGGATGTCCGGGAACTGCGCGACCAGCCAGGGAGTCAGCGCAGCCAGGGCGCCGAGCAGGCGCACGACGTGCTTACGGAGCATGAGTAACCTCCGGGGTCGGGATGACGAGCTGGGGGACGACGGGGACCTGGGTGGGCGTCGAGACCTCGGGCTGGACCGGCACGGCCGGCTTCGCGGGCTCGGGCTTCTCGCTCACGTCCGGCTTCGGCTTCTCGACCGGCTTCCGGTCGGGCTTCGGGGTCAGCTTGTCGAGCTTCCCGGAGACCTCATCGAGCTTGCCCTTGACCTCTCGCAGCTCCTTTTCGATGCGGGCCAGACGGTCATCCTGAGAGGGCTTTTGAACCGCAGGCGCAACAGGCTTCGAGACGGGCTTCGAGGGACGAGACTGCTCACGAGGCTTCGACTCCTTCACGGGGGCCGGTGTGGCCGCGTGCTTGCCACCGCGGACCTTCACCTTCTGGCCGGGGTAGATCAGGTGGGGGTTGGCGGCCAGGCCGGGGTTCCAGCTCATGAGCTGGTTCAGGCTCACCCCGAAGCGGTTGGCGATCGAGGAGAGCGAGTCCCCCTTGGAGACCGTGTAAGTGCCCCCGCCGGACTCGGGCGTTGAAGGCTTCGGCTTCTCGACCGGAGGCTTGGGCTTCTCGGTCGGCTTCGGCTTCTCCGGCTTGGCCGGGGGCTTGGGCTTCGCCGGAACGTTGATCTCCTGGTCCGGCTGGACCACGTCCGGGTCCTTGATGCCAGGGTTGGCGGCTAGGAGCGCCGCCAGGGAGACGCCGAGCGCCGCCGCGATGCCGCCGAGGGTCTGCCCCTTCTTGATCCTGTACTTGCTCGTGCTCGTCGAGCCGCCCGAGCTGCTGGTCGAACCCGCCGCCTTCGCCGCGTAGGTGTAGCCGGTCGTCCCCTTCTTCGAGGGGTCCGCGGTGACGATGCCCTCGGCGTACTCCGGAAGGCCGTAGCCGTGCACGTAGGAGTCGCGACGGTGGCGCTGCCGCGCCATGACGCCGTTGCCGTTGGCGTCGTTGGTCAGCGAGGTGTTGCCCTCGTAGGTGTAGATGTACGTCTCGTCGTACGCGTAGCAGATCCCGGTATGCGTGCTGCCGCTCGTGCCGTAAATGACCTGGGCTCCGACGGCGGGGTACTCGCTCCACCTCGACCGCTGCTTGAACCACTGCATCGCGGTCCACACGCTTGCGGTACGCGGGAAGAGACTGGCGACACCGGCCTTCATGGCGACCCAGCTCACCCAAGTCGCACACCACGGCTGAAAGTTCGACCACCCCAGGCCGGGAACCTGGCCCGAGTACTTCTGATGGCCGCTCGGTCGCTCGCCCGGAGCGCGCTCCGCCTTGTAGCCGACCTCTCCCTTGGCTATGGAAAGGACCTTGGAAACCTGACTCATTGTTGCCCCCTTTCGGGCATGACAAAGGGGCCGCCCGCTTGGACGGCCCCTGCGTGAACTAACCTCTATCGGCTAGTTAGTTCATTCACGATGACGAAGCAGCAACAGCCGCTCAGGGTCGATAGTGGTGAGGATCTGAACAAGGCGCTTGTTCTCCTCCTCGATCCGCTGCAACCGGTCCTTAATCTCGGTCAGATCGTCCTGAAGTCGGTCACCACGCGCCTTCTGCGCTTCGGCCTCAGACTTCCAAACCTCGGCGGTCTTGGCTTCCTTCGCGGCCCGCACAACAACAAAGCCACCAACGATGGTGGCTGCAATGCCTACGAGCCCGAAGATGTCGAGTATCAGAGTCGTGTTATTCATAGGCGGCCCTCACAACTGCCCGGCGTCCGGGTAGAGCAGTACCGCGGACAGGTACGAAAGGGATGTTGCCGGGTTACTGGTATCAGCCTTCCGCCAAACTCCTCCGACGCCCTGAACGGAAGCCCAGATGCTGTAACCCTTCTTGAGGAACATCAGGCCCGAGGCCGAAGTGCTGTGATATCCCTTATTAATCTTCGACCCCACCATGCCCTTGATGTATTTCACGTCCCCGTTGTGGCCGTCGATACCGTTGTACGTCCAGCCGGATATCAAGCTCAGGCCGGCTGTGTTGTATCCGGTCATGGTGGAAGGGGTGTGCATTGTGGCCGTGCAGGCAACCCAATAGATGCCATCGGCCGGGACTATGAAATCCACCATGTCCTTGGTGGTGAAGCCGCCGGCCGTGTCCAACGCGTCCCACTTCAGAAGCGTCTCGTTGGTTACGTTGGTGATCGTGGAGATCCCGGTAGCCCGCATGTAGGGCGGGTCCACCAGTGTCTTGTAGTTGGCGGACGCGCTATTCAATTCGGCAGCGGATATCTTCTGGCGAGGTTCCCACTGCGGATAGCTAAGTGCCATAGGTCCCCCGTCCCAGGTGAGTAAATGCCATCGTCCACCAGCGCCCGTCAGAGCGGCCGGACTCCCACTTGCTAGTGGAGGTGTATCCGAAGAATCGGATATTCACCCTGTCACCCTTGGAGAAGCGCGCGACATCGCTAATGAGTAGCCCCGACTCGTGGGCCTTTCGGGCGTTCCCGCTCTGCAACAGAATGTACGGCTGATCGTTGAGGTTCCTGTAAATCCCGATCTGGAAGGCGAACTGTGCGTTCTCGGCAGGCGGCGTCATCATCTTGGCGTTGCCGATCACGGACACCAGATAGATGCCGTCATGCGGAATCGTGAAGCCGGTGTTGGAACCCCACCCAGAGCCGATGGCGATCTTATCGAACTGATCGTTGGCGTACATGTACTGCCACGAGATCGCGTTCTTGTCGGGCGGGTTTCCCTGCATGTTGAACGACGTGTTGCGGCAAGTGATCCGGGGCGGATTCACCTTCGCCCTGAGCTGCCCGACAGTCCGTTCATTCATCGTCTGTACGGAGACGTACTCGCCGTCCGTCCACTTGGACAGGTCGGCGGCCGGCCCCGGAGACCGTTCGAGCCAGCCTCCCGTGTTCGGGGAGATCATGAAGGCGTAGAAGCCGGTGTCCACGTCCCCGTCAGCAACACACCAATCCCCGCTCGCACCGCTATCGAGATAGATGGTCGGCTGAATCCGCTGGCCCTTGGTGAAGAACTCTGTGACGCTCACCTGAACTGTCTGGTACCAGCCAGAGCGAACGTACTGCTGTGTGACTGCGGCGATGTTCCCGTTGACTCCGTTCCCAGTCAGGGTGATGTAGGCGTTCACGTTGTCGCCGATATCACGGGCGCTCTTGCCCCACACGCTTGCCTGAAAATGAACGTGGTAGATGCCGTCCTCGGGAATGACGAAGCTCTTGTAATTCGAGCTGGAGAACCCTGAGAGGCGAGCCCGGTCGGCATCAAACTGAACCTCCAGGGTCGAACCCGGAGTAAGGCGCTGCCCCGCCCGCCCGCCTGCCATATTCGCAGTCACCCCGCGGCACGACAGGTACGGCATCTTCGCGAAGTACTTCTGCGGCCCCGACACCCGCTCCTCCATGAGCGCGGGTGTAGGGATCTCGCGCACGGACCAATCAGTCAGAGTCGGCTTAGGCATATGTCACCTCACTGGAGATAGGTAGTGGTGCCGAGAACAGAAGCCGCAGGGTCGCCGAGAATCCAGACCGGCTTACCGTCGTCTGCGCCAGGAATCTTGATCGTGATAACCGCGGCTGCGGGAACAGTCGTATCGAAAAGAACCTTGCCGAAGGCTTCAGAACCCGACCCGGGGGTGTCGCCGGCATGGAAGAGAATCTGATGTTCTCCGAAAGCTCCGTCGATCTTCTTGCGGGAGATCACGCCCTCGGGGAACCTGATGTTCGTTAGGTTCTTGGCCTCGGTCAGCACGACGAAAAGCGACGTATTGCCCGCAGGAGAGTTCAGAGGGACCTCGTAGGTGTCCTTGTACTCCCTGATCTCGTGGAAGGGAGTGATGGGGATGTGCAAGGCGTCCGCGCTTCGGTAGACGTAGTTCGCCACCGTAGAATCACCGCCGCCTGGAATCCTCCACCTGACTGAATCTCCGTTGCGAAGACCCCATTCCCCGTCGTACCTCCACATGACACAGGAAACCCAGGAGCCCGAGGCGAGTTGTTTGGCGGCCGTGAGATTACCGGCAGGGTTCAGTAGCTCCGGCATAGCGCTACGGGCCGCGCAGATGGACACGACAAAATCCCCGAGCCGGGTATCGTCTGGAAGTTTGTACGTGCGGTACTCCGCGGCCAGGGCTCCGCCATTGCCGGTTGCGTAGGTCGGATACATCACCGGGTCGGGGTACTTGGTCATCCATTCCGCGCCGTCCCAGACGCGGAATCGGGGCTTGGCGGTCCACTGCTTTCCGTCCCACATCTTCTTCGGCAATTCAGCCCATCGCGACCCATTCCACAGGACGACCTTGTTGTAACTAGCTGCCATACTGAACCCAAATGTCGCCGGGCTTGAGAACAACTCCCTGAGAGGCGGGATCGACGGTCCCCGAGAAGACTCGGGCCGATCCGATGTTTCCGGCGAGGACCGATCCAGAAACGGTCACGTCTCCGCCGACGGTTACCTTGCCCGCGGACTCGATGTCGCCGTTCTTGAACATGCGAATGTTGGTGGCCCCGCCATCGCTCACGCTCACGGCGGGCGTGGAAGCGGACACCGGGTCAGCAGTGATGGCCAGAGGAGTACTGTCCGCGAAAGGCCGCAGGTTCAGCGCACCAGAGGACTTGAGCTGAGTGCCGGTCCCGCCGTCGCGGCTCATGCGGATCACGTCGTTGGTGCCCACCGGAGCGTCCACAGCAAGCAGGACCTCGGTCGAGGTCTGCATGTCGGAACGGCCCCGCTTGGCGACGTAGTCCTTCACGGCCTCGGCGGTGTACGCCTTGGCTCCGTGGGGGTCGGGGTCTGCGAGGTGGACCGCCAGGCGCTTGCCGACATCGTTCGGAGTCAGCATCACGCGACCCGAGTTGAAGTCCACCCAAAGCTGCTCGACGCCATCAGGTCCCTGGAAGGGCGGGATCATGCCTCGCTCATCGGTGAGGAGGCCATCCTTCAGCGGGTTGCCCGAGGCGTCGAGGAGATCGGTCACCAGGTCCGGTGACTCCTCCGAGGCGTACACCCGGCCCTTGAGGTTGGGGAGCCGGCCGCCGGATTCATTCTCGGCTGAGTCCGCGGCCGTGCCGCCAAAGTAGTTGCGCGCCATTGTGCCTCCCAGTTACTTGAGACCCTGCGTCTCGTAGACGCCAGAGAAGAGGATGTAAGACTTGCGGGGGAAGACGCGCATGTAGTCAAGGCCCTCATGAAGGTACTTCGGGTTCTGGTGCAGCATCCGCACGTAATCGCCCTTGTGGCCACCCCAGGCATATCCGCGGAGGTCCACAAAGTTCGGAAGGCCAGCGTCGTATCCACCATTCGTCAGAAGGCCAGAGAAGACCTGACCGGTGGTGCCGTTCAGCTTGGCGTCCTCCGGCAGCGTGAACGACATGCAGTTGTCCTTCGCGTCATTCCAGTAGTCGTTGTTGGTTGGGTTGTTGATGTCGATGGAGAACCAGACCAAGTTCGGGGCGATGCGGCGGTAACGGCCGCGAGCCACCAGGCCCGGAGGGTTCGTCACGCGGGTGTAGAGAATCCGCGGTGTGTAGGTCTTAGTCGCCCCGAGGTCTCGGGTGATGGTGAAGCCATCAGCGCCGTTGAACGCCTCATACTGGCCACCAGGACTCAAGCAGCGGAGGAAGGTGCCCTCCGGCTGGTGGTAGGCCACCGACTGAGCGGGCGCCACCGAGGCCACGTCGTCTGGGGTCGCGTAGGGGTGGACCGCGTCCGGTACCGGCCGACCGCTGTTCTTGGGGACGGTGATGACGTACAGCGGTAGCTCCCACATACCACCCGGCTGCCTGGCAGGCTTCGGGATCTGCGGGTTCGAGGTCTCTACACCACGCGAAACCCCCAGCTTGGCGTATCCCTTGGCGAGGTCCGCCCGGATCACAAGCAGGTCCTTGCGGTCGTACCGGGTGTTCAGGTTGGTGTCGACCCGGACGCTCGTGGGTGCGTCGAGCTTGTAGTAGAAGCCGCCGACGTAGGCTTCGCCCTTTCCGACCGTGATCGTGTTTACGTCGGTCACGCGGGCGTGGAAAGGCATGGTCTCCGTGACCATGTTGCCCTTGGTGATCACGTGGTTGATTCGGTCGCCAGACCACATGGTTGCCATGTTTTGCCAGTCGTTCTGAGTGACCGCAGTACGACCACCACCGTCTTCCGGCTTGGAAGATATGTCGGTGTCCTTCTCGAACGGGAAACTGATCTCAGCCATTACATCCTCGCTTCCAACTTCCGCAGCTTCTCCCGCATTTCGAAGACCTGCTTGTAGAGGTTCAGTGGCTCGCCAGTTCCCTGGTCGCCAACCTTGGGGGTGACCGTGTTGACTCGGCCTCCGTCATCGACGGTGATGGTGACTTCCTTTACGGCATCCGTGATTGTCTGGCTATCGGCTTCCACGCTCACGATGTCGCCTATGTAGTAGTCGCGCCCGAACTGGCACTGAGGGGTGTCGATCGGATACACCTGAAAGTGACCCGTCCGCTCGCCCTCCTTGAGCGCCGCCTTCGCGGCGTCTTGAACGGCCTTCAGGTAGTGCTCTACGACCACCGGCTTAGCCGCCACGATCGCCTGCTTCACCGCGGACTGGGCTGAGACGAGCGCTGCCCTCGCGCTCGCGAGTTGGGCTTCGGCGGCCTTCTTCTCAGCGTCCGTCTTGGCCTCGGCGACAGCCTTCTCCGCTGCGGAGACCTGGGCCTCGACCGCGGAGAGGGCGGCCTTCCTTGCGGCGAGTTCGGTCGTCCACTCCTTACCCTCCGGGTTGAGGCCGATGTCCTCGAAGCCAGAGGAGGAGTCGGACTTGGTGACCAGCTCGGGCTTGCCCTTCACGGTCTTCAGGGGGATGTCACGGCGGTCTATGAACTGCTCGACCACCACACCCCACTGCTTCTCGCCGGCCTCGTCGGTGGCCTGGTAGATGTAGCGGTCCTTGCCTTCGCCCTGGCAGGCCACGATGGCTCGTGTCACGGTCGGCGCCTTGAGCTGCCATGTGTACTGCTTGATGTTGCCCAGTTCGGGCGCGAAGCGGACTGTCTTGCCGAGGTCTTCGCAGGCGTAGACCTTCAGCTCGACCTTCTGAGACGAAGGGTTGTAGAGGAACCGGAAGCCGACCTTCTTCTCCTTGAGCCATTCCGTGAACTTGGTGCCCAAGTTGTCGTACCGAAGGGTGTCCGTGATGTCGGGGCCGATCTTCGGGTTGGCGCCCACGACGACGCCCAGCATCTTCCTGTCGGGAAGGGCCCGCGAACCGAAGGCCAGATCACATTCGACCCAGAGGGCCTGGCCGACAGGCCCCCCGGCCGGCCTGCGGTCGATCCCCTGCCACTGGTCCGAGATCGGGCGGAGCTGCATGGCGTCTGTGCCCTCGCCGGCCACGCTCGGCAGCGCCAGGTAGTTGAACGGGATCTGGTTGTCACACTTCCCGCCCACGTACACCGACCCCTCGCCCGTGTGCTGCTCGACCGTCCAGTACTTCTCGAAGGCGTCGATGGGGCCGCTGAATATGGGGGAGGGGACGCCATCTTGATAGATGACGATTCCCCGGCCTTCCTTCAGAAGACGCTCGTGCGGGGTACCGACCTTCACGAGCATCTGCCAGGCCCCCGGTTGGTTGAACCGCATCGTGAAGTCGAGCTTGATCCAGGTATCAATCTCTCCCAGGATCGGCATAGTTCCGTCCTGTCCGGGGCGGTCCCGAACGAAAACCCTGTAACCCATGTCGGCTCCTAATAGGTCTCGTATCGCGGGGACAGCTTCAGGCGGAGGACCGCAGAAGAAGCCCCCGGATTCATCTGCACGTTGACCTTGGATTCACCGGCCGGAATGTGGAACAGAGAGGGGTTCACGTCCAGCTTGGGCCAGAAGTTCTCGCCGTTGTCCTTGCGGATCGTCTTGTATCCGGGACGCGTGTCAATGGTCAGGGTCTCGCCGGAAGCTATGAGGTCCGCGGAGGGGTTCTCCGGAGTGATGCCGACCTTCTGCTTGGCCTGGTTGGAGATCGTGAAGGACCGCACTGGGCCCTCGATCTCCCAGATGGGCCAAGCCTCGATATCGCCGGGGTTGAAGACGGGAACCCCTCGGGAAGAGATGGTTCCCTTGCTGACATCGAGAGGGAGGAATGGGCTGCCGGCCCCCTTGAGGAAGACCTTACCGACGCCGGTCTTCCACTCAGCCATTACATCTCGGTCTCCGTAAAACCACGGGTCGAAAGCTACGAGCTGGATGCCGTAGCGGCACCAGGTGAACCCCGCATTGTCAACGCCCTCGTTCCCTTCCATCCCGCCCTTGTAGTAGGCGGTGATGTACCGAGAGGTGCCGTCCCCTTCGGTGAACCGGAGCAGGCAGTAGCCGTTCTTCGGGTTCAGGGCGCGGGAGAGCTTTCGCTTCAGCTTGAGGAGGGTGCGGCGGTCAACGCCGTACAGGTACAGCGGGAGCATGATGGGGCGCTCGCTCGCACTCGTGGAGCGGAACCACCCGCCGTCGAGGTTGGGGCTGGTGTCCGAGAAGACTTCCATCGGGGGCATGTCCAGGCCCGAGGCGCCGTCCTGGAGGAAGATTGCGGGCCAGGCCCGGCCCGAGAAGTCGGTGAGGGGGATCTCTTCCCCGTGGCCGTTGCCTCCCGTGATCGTGACCCGCGTATGCCCCCAGTGGTCCGGGGTAGGCGGAATCCCGACGATTGGGGAATTGTCTTCCCAACTGGGCAACCTATATCCCGGAACAGGCATAGAACACCTCGTCTTTCAGGCAGCAGAAAGGCCCCGGCCACTGGCCGGGGCCTCGCTGCTACCGCTTACATGCCGTACATGGTCTCCACGTACTTGAGGCCGCGAATCACCGCCTGAGTGGTGTCTTCGCTCTTGGCCTCATGGATGTGGATCTCGTAACGGGAACCAAGAAGGTCTCGGGTTTCCCCGTTGTTGTAGACCCGCTCACCGCCACGGAAATTGATCAACTCCGGCCCCTTCTCGCCCACGAGGGCAAGACCAGGAGACGCGTAGTTCGTTCCGGTCCAATAGCCCTTCGGCGGCTTGCTGGAATCGGCCTGCTGGACATTCGAGATGTCCTTGTAGCGGGACTTGATATAGTTGATCGCGGCAGCAATGTTCGCAACCGGGTCAAAGATGTCCCACGACGTACCCGACTGGTGAAACGCCTTGAACGTCGAAGGAACCACCTGCATCAACCCGCGAGAAGCGTTGCCGGCCTTCGCGTTCGAATCCCAGTCGTTTACGGCCCTCGCGTTGCCTCCGGACTCGCGACGAATGATCGTCGCGATGCCATCAGCCCACTTCGAACCGCTCACTCCCGTGAGGCTCATGGCCTTCGCGATGGCCTGAGCGATATCGCTATCGACTCCGCCACCGAGCGTTCCCGAGAACTTCGGAATGCTGCCCGGCCAAGCCTTCAGAATGGGACCGTCAGTCGAGCTGTTCCCACCGGTCGGCCGAAGGGCCGCCGTGGCGTTTCGCCAGTAACCGCGGCTGTGCTTCAGCGAGTTGGACTCGTTACCGCCAACGGTGTCGTCGGCACCGGTCTTGATGTTGATGTGACCGTTGCCCCGGTACGTCAGCAGGTCGCCGGGCTGTGACTCGGAGACCGGGACGTGACGCATGGCCGCGTTCCAGGTCGCGACGGCCGGCCAGCGATTCTGCGGTGTGCCCTTCGGGGAATTCCCGTACGACGCGTTCGCCCCCGCCTTGTCTACGACGTACGAGACGAAGTCCGCGCACCAGGATTCCCCGTTGCCGAGGTTGTACTTAGCGCCGCCCACCATCGGGGCCTCGGTGCGGAACTCGTCCAGGGCGACCTTGACGACCTGGCCGCCGCCGGAGGTGTGGTCGTCAACCCACCTGGTCCACTTCTCGGCCCACGGCTGGCCCTTCTCGAACCCCCGCTTGTTCAGGTCACCCGAGACTCCGAAGGAGGGGGACACCATGTCGAGCATCGGCTTGACGACGGCCTTCCAGCCCGCCTTGAAAGCGGCTGTGTAGCCTTCGTAGTCGTCGTCCTTGTGCTTGGTGACCCAGTCGCCGCCGGTCTGCCCGGACCAGTTCTTCTGGCCGACGACGCCGCCGTTGGCGTAGACGTTGCCGCCCTTACGCGCCCGGTCATTCCAGCGCAGGATCGTTTCTGCACCGAGCGCGCGAACAACCTCTGGACGAAGAATGCCCTCGCCCTTGGAGAGCATCGCCGGGACCGTATCGACGCCAGGCTGATAGCCCGGCACGATGCCACCCGTTGCGAAATGCACCGGAGACAGAGGAACCCCTGTACCGGCGAGCTTCGCCATGGCGGACATCATCGAGACCGCACCGCGGTTGTACGGACCGCTCACCGTGCTCCTGGTGGACGAGTCCACGTAGGACATGGCAGAGCGCCAGACATCCCGAATTCGGCCCGAGGCCGACTCGAAGAACTGCTTGGTGTCATCGAGGTTCGACCGCAGGCGAGACAGGGAGCTGGACGCGTGGGAGACCGACGAACCGACGTCGGACTGAACGTCCGACCACACAGTGCGGTTAGTGCTCTGCAGAGCCCGCTCGGCCTGAGTCAGCGGGCCCTGCATGTGCTGAATCCAGCGCTGCTGAGCAGGCTTGATCCCGCTGTCCACGGCCGCGCGGACCTTGGCCGCTACCTGGTCCCAGTCAGCTGTAGCCGACGCGCGGTGGGCCTGCACGGCCTTGCTCAGGGAGTCGAGCGCGGCCCGGATCTTCGCTGCCGCCTCCTCGTACGCTTCCGCATCCGGCACGAGAGTGTCACAACTCAACTTGGGGCCCGCAGAAAGGGAGCCCTTCTTCGCGCCAGAGTTGAGCTGTCGGATCATCGAGTGCCCGAGGAACCGGGCTGCCTCCGGGCGGAGGACCGCTTCACCGGGCGAGAGCATCGCCTGAACGCGATCATGGCCCGGCGAGTAGCCAGGGACGATCCCGCCGTCCGCGAACTGGAAAAGGCCCTTGGTGTTGGGCATCAAGTCCCGCACGCGCCCTATGAAGTTGTCGAAGACTTCCTCGGCGTACTCGGAGGGATTCGACCAGATCTCCTGGAGCAGGCGAACCATTTCCCGGACCTGATCGACCATGCCCTGGAACATTTCCTTCACCGACGACAGGGCGCCGTCGAGGAAGCCGGCCGGATCAGAGATCGCGTCCTTCAGTGCGCCGAGAATTTCGGCGCCAGAGTCCCAGAGGTTCGATACGAGATCCTTCAGGATTTTGGGTATCGACTTCACTAGGTCGGTCGTGAAGTTGGCTCCGCGTTGGAGCACATTCCCTTCGCCCTTCCAGATATCGGACCAAAAGAGCTGGCCAGCAGTCGGGGCGATACCGCCTGCGGCGATGCCGATGAGGTTCCCGATACCGGTCGGAGCCTTCGTCAGGAACGACGGAACGCGCTCAAGGATGAAGTCCTTCATTTTGCCGAAGCGGCTGTTGACCAGACGGCCGGCCCCGTCGCCACCAGCTTGAGCACCCCAACGACGCACAGCGGAACCGGTCTTACCGCCGATGGAATCACCGGCACCAGCCATGCCGATACCAGCCGTGAACGACCCGACCCCGGGACCAATGTTCACGATGTCGGTCAGCTCCTCCAGGATGGAGAGAGGCCATGTACCGGACTTAGATGACCCCTTGCCGGCCTTTCCCTTCGCATGGCGGGATATCCGGCCTCGGGCCGCAGCAGCGTTCCAACCGTTGATGGTGTCGGAGCCGAGAGCGTTGGCGACCTCGGGGCGAAGAATCGCCTCACCCGGAGAGAGGAGGGCGTGGTAGTTGTCCACGCCCGGCGCGTAGCCGGGGATGACGCCGCCGAGGTGGTGCTTGTTGGGCTTGCGATGCTTGCCGTTACCTGCACCGCCGAACCCGGTCAGCTCGTTGACCGCAGTCAGCTTCCCGCCGAGACCACCAGCCTTGCCTTCGGCCTGGTCGAGGGCGTCACGCAGCGTACGAACCTTGCTCGTGATTGAGCCCAATCCGCGGCCGTTGACGTCCTTGATCTTGCCGTTCAGGTCCTTCGCCTGGGCGTAGGAGCCCTTGATCGCAGGAGTCAGGGAGCCGGAGAACCGCTCCTTTACCTGACCAAGGCGCCGGTCGTTGAGTTCACCGACCTCGTTCGATACAGCGTGAACGCCGCGCTTCGCGGTGTCGGCCTTGTCCTTGAGGTACTGAACCTGCTGACGGACCATGCCCAGCTTGCCGTCGTTGAGGCTGCTCACCGCCTGGAGCACCTGCTTGATGTGCGCCTCGGCGGTCTCCGCCTTGTCCTTGAGCGCAAGGAGACGTGCACCCAGCTCGGCTACCTGCGCCTGGTTCAGCTCACCAACCGAATGGCGGGCCTGATCGATCTCGCGGTCAGCGCTGCTGGCCCGGCCGCGAACCGAAGTACCGCCCTCTCCACCCAGCTCCGAGGCGACCTGCGTCAGGCGCTCCTGGTTCAGAAGGCGGATGCGGTTCTGAATCTCCTGGATCTTCTGATCCACCTGACGAAGCGCGGCCTCGGCCTCGCTGGTCTGAACGTTGAGCTGCGTCGAGCGGCTGTCCTGTCCGCGAACCCGGTCCAGGCCCCGTCGAGCCAGAGAGCGGTCATCACCGTCGTGGTAGTCGGCGCGACGCTGCCGGTAGGTCTCACGGAAGTTGCCCCGGCCGGCCTGTACGCCGGAAAGGAACTGGTTGGTCGTCCGGAAGGCGCCGCGGGCACCCCTTGCGATGCCGCCACCGATCTTCACCAGCGGCGAGAACGACTTGGCGACCTTGCCGAAGGTCTTCGTCAGCAGCCCGGCCGCCAGGGCGAGCGGCCCGAGTACCACGGCGAGCTTCACGACCTTGGCCACGAGGTCCTTGACGGCCGGGTGATCGTCGAGGAACCCCTGAACCTTCTCGAATCCGGTGATCAGCAGATGGATCGCGCGAACGAGGTTCCCCGTGAGGCCGCCAGCTAGCTCCTGGAAGTCACGGTCATTCAGCAGGTCTTTGAGCCGATCAGCCAGCTTGTGAACATTCTCGCCGAGAGGCGTGTAATCGAACTTGCCCGTCTCCTTGTCGAAGCCGCCGAACAGTTTGCCCAGGTTCAACTGGGCCTGTTCCTTGACGGACTCGAAGTGGCCTCCGATGGACCCCTGACCGAAGGTTGCTGCCGCCCCCTTGACTCCGTGAGCGGTCTGGTAGGACTTGATGAACTTGTCGAAGAAGTCCTTCGAGTCCACGCCCCCCTTGGGGTCCTGTACGTCCTTGAGGAAGTCTGGTCCGCCCTTGTATCCGGCAATCTTTCCGATCTCGTTCATCGGAATACCGGTGCCGCGAACGAACTGACGAAGGTACCGAGTGGAGAGCTTCCCCTGGTCCATCATCATGTCGGCAGCCAACATGCCGCCCTTGACCCTCTCCGGGTTTGTTACGCCGAAGGATGCCGCATAGTCCGCAATGCCCTTGATCAGAAGCTCGGACTTCTGGAGAGACTTCGAAGTCGAGTTTCCGTACGACTCAAAGTTACGGGCCACCTGCGAGAACTTGTCCGTCATATCCTCAAGAGAGAACGGGGTCTTGACGGCGAACTCCTGGATGGACTGAATGCCCTTGGCGACTTCCTTTTGGTTGAAGCCGGCCCGATTCAGACCTTCTGAGGAGTAGAACTGCATATCGGCGGAGGTAGCGCCGATCTTGGTCATGATTCCCGCAGCCGCAGCCAGAGGCATCACAAGGTTCTGATTGATCGAACGACCGACCTGTTCAAGGTTCTGACCGTACGTCTCCGTGGCCTGCCCGAGGTTCTTCCACTGGTCGCCGACCGACCGCGTTGCGGTTCGGTGATCCCGGTTCCACGTGGCAATCTGACGGCGGTTGGCGGCGATCGTGGCTGCGAACTCTGAGCGCTGCTGCTGGAGACCACGAAGCTCATCCCGAAGGAAGCCCTGACGGGTCAGGTGGGCGGCGCGCTCCTCGGCCAGGTGCCGACGCCTGGCAGCGGCTAGCTCCTGTTCCGCGGCCTTCTGCTCAGCCGCAGCCCGACGAGCGTCCGCAGCCACCTGCTGTTTGACCTGACGCACCTCGGCGGCCAGGGCGCGTTCCTCGGTCTTCTCGGCCTGGACGCGACGGCGCGTCTCCGCCAGGCCCTCACGCTGGAGCCGTGCCTTCTCCTGCTCCTGCTGACGAGTCTCCCGAAGGGTCTCCTGAGTCGCCTGACGGTTCGCTCGAACCGTGTCGTTGATGGCCTTCCTCGTCGCCCTGGAGGTGCCTTCCTCAAGCTGCTCCCGCTGCTTGGCCAGGTTCCGGTAGGTACGGAACTGGCGGCCGGCCTCCTCGCCGTGAAAGCGAGTCAGGCTGCGCTCGATCTGGCGGAGCTTGTTGGAGGTGTCTACGGCCTCCTTCTCCGTGGCCTTCCCGGCCTGCTTGGCGGCCCTGCTGGCCTGCGAAGCGATACCGGCGAGGCCGCGTCCCGCAGCTGCTGAGAACGAACGGGCGGCCTGCGTGCCCATCCGTTCCATCTGCCGAGTCAGCTCCTGGCGCATCTTCGCCAGACCTGTCTTAGACAGCTCCGGGAAGATTTCGAGATAGCCGGACCCGACCTTTACAGGCGCCCTTCCTCGTGTAGCCATACAGCCTCCTAGAGATTGCCGAAGTGGGTGAAGAAGTCAGCCACCTCTTCGCCGGAGGCGAGGGCGAGTTGGGGTTTCGGCTCCTCAGCAACCTGACCCGGCCGGGGAAGTGGCTTCGGAGGTTCAAGGCCGTCATCCTCAGCGGAGTTGGCCTTGATGAAGAGATAGTTCGACAGCTCCAAGCCGTCGCTGATTCGGGCAAGAATGTGGTTGGTCTCAGTCCAAGAGGTCGCCTCGTCCAGGTCGAGGAGAAGGAGGGATTCGCCCGGCTTCTTGAAGAGACCCTGAATGAGGACGTGCAGGCGCCTCAAAGACATCCGCCCGCACCACAGGTCCAGCAGGTCAACCCCGAAGTGGGACAGGAGATCTGCCTCAAGCGGGTCGCTGTGGTCCTGGAGGATGCGGGCGGTCTGGATCAGTTTCCCGACTCACCGAATCCGGCAGCTTCGCTGACCAGGTCCAGGAACTCATTGAACTCACCGATCGTGCACCGGAGCCCCTTGTACGTGACCCACTGCTCCTTGCCGACGATCGCGCGGGCAATGGCCCGCTCACCGCCGCCCTCCTCGATCACGTCGAGCACATCGTCAGAGAGATCCATCGGGGCCGGGATCACGAACGTCACGCCCTTGAACTCGAACTCGGTGGCCTTGGCCTTCGCCTCAGCGGCCTTAGCGGTGGTGGTCTTAGCAGCAGCCATGGGGGACTCCAGAAACTTTGGGGTGGGGTAGATGAGAGGGGCGGGGATTTGTCCCTCCCCGCCACGGGGATGGGGGTTACTTCGAGAGGGAGGACGGAGCCTTGGCCTTAACGGAAAGGCCGTCCTTCGCGGTGACCGGCTCCTGCTTACCCGCCTGGACCTTCACCTCGTAGGTGCTGTCGATCGGGGCGTCAGCAGCAACAGTCACAGGGATCTGCACCTTGCCGAGTGCGTCAGCCTGGCGGGCCGCGGCACCGAACTTGTCGCCGTTCGGGCTGACCGTGACAGTGACGGTGTCGCCCTCCTTGAAGCCAACGCCCACTACATCGAAGTGGCCGCCCTGCTCGACCTCGGCCGGCTGAAGAGTGACCTCGGTCCGGATGACCGGCGCGTCATCCTTCACCTTGTCGTCCGTGAGGACGTAACCAAGGGAGCCGGAGTGGTCAAGGGCGTCGATGGTCAGTTCGAACTTGCCATTTTCGGCACGCTGAAGCTGGATAGCGCCACGGTCCGAAATCATCGCGCGGCCGATGACGCAGCGGTACCGAACCGGCTTGCTGTCAACGGTCTGAGACCAGTCCACGACGATGGCGATTTCACTGAGTTCGGGCGTGGACTTGAGGTCCAGGCGCCACGTGCCGGGGATCGGCGTGACGCCGTCCTCCGCGGTGGCCGGCACCCACTTGGCACCGAAGAAGAGCTGAGTGGTCAACTCATTCGTTTCCATGAGGGTGGCCTTGATCTGGAACGAAGCGCTCTTCACGTTGTAGAGCACTGGGACCGCGCTCTGCCAAACGTTCACGGGGTCGGTCTCAATAGACGGGGTGATCGTGACCCCGCCTTCATCCACGTACCCGAGGGCCTTGAACTCGCTGTTCGACGCCATCGGTGTGCAGTCGCGGGGAAGCGTGGAGACCTTGTCCGCGTCAGCCACGTAGATCTCGCCCTGCGGGGCGAAGCGGATCTTCTTAGCGTTACCGGAGTTGCCGGTCGGATCAGCCATAGGGGCCTCCTGAATCTGAGCATGAAAAAAGCCCCCGTGGCAGGGGGCTGAAGCCGAGACAAGCTCACATCTCAACTTCAAGGTCAAATAAAAACCTGGTGCCTCACGAGTCCGTGATGAAGACCGTGACCTCACCCTGGTAGGTGTGCTCGCGCGAGGTGGTGTCGGGGAAGTACCGGGGCGAGATGCCCTCGGCCACGTCGAGGACCAGGGCGTCACCCACGGTCCGGCCGGGCAGCTCCTCCAACAGGGCCTCGCGCACGACGTACGCCAGCTCGGCCGCCACCGAGCGGTCCTTCGCGTACACCTGGTACGTGATGTCGGCACGATCCATGCAAGCCCGGATGGCTCGGAAGCCGCCGGCGTGCTCCAGGTAGACCGTGGTCTCGTCGGGCTCCCGGCCCACCAGGTCCCCGGTCACGTGGTCGGCCAGGTCCTTGCGGGCCGACAGGAAGTCGAAGACGACGGCAACGGGGTCAATCCTCACTGCTCCCTCGCCTTCATCAGGGCGGTCTTCAAGGTGTGACGGCCGGGGTGGCGGCGACCGCCCTTGTCTCGCCAGCCGTATTCGACGAGCAGGGGGTGACGGTCCGCCTGAACTGCCGATCGGACGACCCCGTTTTCCTCCCAGGCCGTAACCGAGATCGAGCGGGCGTACATGTTCCACGAGCCCTTGTTGTTCTTCGGGGCGTCGTGTCGAGCGGTAGCGGCGATCTCGGAAGCCTTCTTGGACAGGAACTTCGCGGTCTCCGTCGAAGACATCGCGCGCTTGAGCGCGCGTTCGTTGAGTTCGAGCCTGAATCGAGCGGCCATCAGTGCTCCACCCTCCAAGCTCGAATGCGCACATGCCGGAGGGAGAGGTGGCGCCACTCCAGTGGATCACCGTCCACTTCGTAGGTCAGCCCGTGGTACTCGATGCGATCCGCGGAGTCCACGTCCGTTCCGGCCGGTAGGTAGACGAGAAGGCGCTCCTGGGCCGTCTCACGCTCGGGGGAGCGGACCTCGAAGGCTCGGTCGGGTTGGACGCAGGCGAGGCCGGCGAAGACCGTTCGGGAGGCTTTCCAGTCGCGCTTCTTGGTGTAGGGCCCGTCCTTGGTGATGTCGGCTCGCAGGATGCGAACCGGGTCGGTGAAGAGGTTCTTCATCGGCCCTCCACCACGATTCCGTCCCAGGCCGGTGTGTCGACCTGGAGGGGAAGGGATGTCAGCTTGCGCCGGTAGCGCTTGAGCGAAGTCCTGGAGGCAGGTGAGAGGGACTGTGTGGTGGCAGAGGAGCCGAACTCGACGGAGATGTCCCCAACCTTCTCTGAGACGATTCCTGGAGACACGGCTAGCCAGCGGATGACCTCGGCGCAGATGACGGCCCGGATGCCGGGCGAGTCCTCGCGGTAGCCCGATCCGCAGTAGTCCGCCACAAGGGCGGAGGCGTCCGTGATGAACGCCTCCACCCTCGGCTTCTCGTCGTCCTCGATCTTGCGCCCGAGCCGGACTTCGATGTCCACAGCAGTGATGCTCATATGTCACATCTCAACTTGATGGGCAAAAAGAGAGGCTTACTTAGAAGGCGTGGTCTGCACCGCAACCGTGCGGTTCTTCTCGACCGCCACCCGGTTGTGATCCTGGATGGCCTTCTCGACACCCGTGGCGACAAGAAGCTGCTCGGGACGGATCACCTTGGCGTCGTAGATCACGCGCGACTTGATCGCGTCTGTGAAGCTCTTCTCGGGCTTGTACGCCTCCATCTGCGCAAAAGGAATCACCAGCGAAGTCGCAGAAGTCGAGCCCATGAACATGTCGATGTTCTTGAACTCGTCGTGGCGACGGCCCTTGACGAGCTTGCCGGCCTCGGCACGCGCGTTGCCCAGGGTGTTCGAGACACGGACCGGGATGCCCAGGATGGTGCCGATGACGCCGGAGGGCATGACCGCGCCGCCGCCGAAGTGATTGGCGTCGATGAACTTCGGGTCGCGCAGAAGCAGCGAGCGCAGGCGCGGGGAGATGAAGAGGTAGCGACTGTCGGGCGCGTTCTTGAGGTCGAGGTTCTCCAGCATCGCAACCACGTAGTCGTAGACACCGATGACCTCGGTCTCCAGGGCGTTCGGTGTCACGGTGTCGATCTTGCCGTGCAGTGCGGGCAGCGTGCTCACGTCGCTAGGCATCGACTCGACGCCGTTCAGGTCCTTACCGGCGACGGCCGCGGTGAGGGTCTGGGCCAGCATCTTGTCGATGGAGACGGCGGCCTGACGGCCACGCTGACGAACCAGCTCCGACATCAGGTCAATGCCGCTCTTGGTCTGGAGCTGATGAAGGGCATCGATCTCGATGTGGAAGCTCGACCCCTTGCCCACGGTCATCGGGATGTACTCAAGGGCGGCGTGATCCGTCTCGCCGATCTCGCCGTACGCCTTGATCAGGCCCCGATCCTCCACCGTGTCGATGAAGTGCGGAATGCGAATGCGGTCACCCTCACGCCGAAACTCGCCCTCGTAGCTACGGTTAGTGATTTCCGCGGAACCGAGGATGAGATTGTCCTCAAGGTCCTGAAGGAGCTGAGCAGTCCAAAGCTCAGGGACGAAAACGCCGTGACCCTTGAGAACCGGGTCGGCGCCAGCGGGGCCGCCAGCCAGAAGACCGGAAGCTGCCTGAGTGCTGAAGTCATTACCAGCCATAAGTTACCTCTTTTGGGCATAAAAAAAGGCCCCGAAGGGCCTGCGAGTGGGGTTGGGGTATCACATCTCAACCTCGTGGCAAAAAAGAGAGATTACATCTCTCCCCGCATAAGGGCGTCGCACTTGCCCGCCGCGCGGGCCTCGTTGATCTCCCTAGGAGACATGCGGGAAAGGTCCTCACGAGTGAGCTGGCCGGCGGCCGGGCTCCCCTGACGGCCCAGGCCGATGTTCTGCGCGTAGGATGCGCCGGAACCGGACTTGGGAAGGGACGAGACGAACGCCTCGATACGGGCGGAGTCCGGGTTACCGTCCTCGCCCACGAACGAGCTGAGATTCAGAAACTCGGCACCAGGAAGAGTCACCCCAGCCGCGTAGGAAGCGGCACGCAGCTCGGCGTTAACAAGCTTGTTTCCAACCTCGGAGAGGGCCGCATTCCGCGCCTCCACCTTGGCGGCCTCGATGGCCTTCTCGGTATCAGTCATCTGGGACTGCCGGAAGCCCTCAAGCTCTGAGGATGCCTGCTTGAAGCGGTCCTCGTTCTTGCGTGAAAGAGCCTTCCACTTGTCGATTTCTGCCTGAAGTGCTGCCGCGTCCGGCTGGGCCTCGCCCGCCGTGCCGGCCTCGGCGGAAACCTGATCGTTCTTGTTCTCGTCCATGTGGATCATCCATTTCGGATCAGGCCGAGATGTCACATCCCAACCTGGTGGGCAAATAAAAAGACCCGTTTCGGGAGCCGCGAGGGTAAACGTTTCTGCTACTTCTCGAACCGCTGACGGTTCGCGTTGCCTGAGTTGCCTTGGGGTGGCTTCTGGGCTTCCTTCTTGAGCTTGGCTTCAGATGCGGCCGACTTGTCGTCCGCCGACTGCTGGGCCATCGCCATTTGCTGACGTTCCTGCTCCGTCTGGTACTTGTCGGCGCGCTCCATTTCGGTGCGGGCCTCCTCCTCAAGGAGCTGATCGAAGCGGGCGATCTGCTGTGGGCTGTAGCCAGCGTCGGCCCACAACTGCTGCTTGGGCACGCTGAGTTGCTGGAGCTTCAACAGGGAATCAACATGCTGAGCTTCGGTGCGGTTCTCCGGATCGCGCCAGATGACTTCCGCGGCCTCGTACTCCTCCTGCGGGCTACCCTTCTCGACCTCAATGGCGAGACGGATGATGGCCTCCCATGCCTCACCGAAGTGCAGCATTCGTTCCCGGGTTTTGGAAACCAGGCCGGCTTCCGCAGAGGTGATTGCGTCACCGCTCGGGGGCTGGCCGCCCTTCAGCATGTAATGGAATGGGACCCTCGCGATCGAGGCCATGTGCATTGTCAGCATGTCCACCAGAGACACATAGTTACTGAGGTCAGCGGCGGCGAACTGGCCGAACGACGCGGCAGGGTCCTCGGCCTGGAGGAGCTTGTCCACTGCAACCTTGAACGGCTCGATCAAGTTGCCGTTCTCGTCCTCCTGGATCTCCAAACCCGTCACGTACCGCTGGGGCCAGGCCGCGTACTCGGAGGCCACGAGAGAATCAGCGACCGTCTTGTTGATCGCGTCCTGAATGGGGATGACCGTGGACAGGTCCGACATGGGCTCGCCCACCAGGCGGGCCCGGTTCTGAATCGGCACCACTGGAGGCCGATTCAGGGGGTTGGCCTCGGTCCGGTCGATCGAATAGCCGCCAATCTTCCAGTCTCCGGTGTAGACCTTGTCGCCCCACCAGAGGGTGCAGAACTGCCGCCCCCAGTCGTCCACGTAGAACTTGGCCGCAGCCTCGATCTCGTGCCGTGAGCCCGGCTTGTACTGGACGACCATGTGTTCCGCGGACTCGATGGAGATGACGGCCTTGCCCGCGTCGTCGGCCCACACCACCGCGTAGGCGGCGCCCTGGATCATCGCGTCCAGGTGGGCTGCGTTGGACTCCGAGTCGAGCCGGTTCCGCTGCCAGATCTCGCGAGCGATCTTGTCCTCGGTCGGCTCCTCCGACAACCTGAAGCCATCGATGAACATCCGCTCGTTGACGCTGTCGATGATCAAGCCGCAGAAGTTGTCATTCCAGCGCTCGAAGATGTGGGCGAACTCAGTCCTGTACTTGGACTGGGCGAAGAGCATTTTCTGATGCTTGCCGTCGTAGTACTCCCCGTACCGTTTGTAGGAACCGGAGCGGGAAGAGAGCTTCGACGCAAGGTAGTCCATCCACATCTGCGGAGAACTTGGAGGCGAAAGGACTCCATCGGAACCAGGAGTATCCAGTGCAGCAGTAGCCATATGGGCCCCTTTCGAGCGGGGCTCAGAAACCGACTACTCGCCTCCGCTTGATCTGGAGGCGCCCATCAGCTATCGCGTCAGCGCGAGCTTCCAGAGCGAGTACGGCAGCCACCGCGATATCAATCTTCCGTTTGGATCGAGGAGAGTCTTTTACGATCAGATCGCCTTGAGGAACTTCGCGAACAACTGCGTTGAGTACGTGGCGAGTCATCTCGGGTTCCCCGACGTGAGAGAGGTCTCCGACCATCACGGCCGTTCGGAACCGCTCGACTGCCTGAGTCATCCGTGTGGGCTTGTTGGTCCAGTACTCGAATACGTAGTCGTCGCCCCAAGTGACCGCCCAGCGGCCGATGTTCTCTTGCCACCAAGGCGGATCGGCGTACATCCACTCAACCCGGTAGGTTTCGAAGGCGCGCTTCACTGCGGCCTCCACGGAAAGCACGTCAACTTCCCATTCGGCCGTGGCGTGTTCGGGCCGAAGCCACTGCCCGAGGGTGAACAGTTTGGCGTCGTGCAGGCGAATACCTACCAAACCTGTGCCGTCTCCTCGGACACTCCCATCAAAGCCAATGGCTATCTGCTCGCCAGGCTTGATGTCGTTGACGCTCTCGCAGGCGTCCCACTCGGCCTTGTTCATCCAGCCGTCGGAACTTTCAGCGATCTGGTTGAAGAAGAAGCGGCAATACGTCGAGTCCGGCGTCGTGCGGTCGTACAGGATGGTCTTGGTCAGGCCGTCGATGTCCGCCCAGTGAGCGTCGCCGTATGCCTCGATGAGCGAGGCGCGGACCTTCGCCTCATCCCGGATGTCCTCGACCTCGATCGAGCCTTCAAGGCAGTCGTAGAGCCAGAAGCCCTGAGCGACCATGTCTGACTCGAAGATCTGCTGAGCAACCGAGTCTTCGTTGGGATTGAAAGCGTTCGTGGTCGTCACCCAGCGGGAGCCGGCCTTCGTCGTCTTCTCGACGTTGCGCTTCAGAACCTGGTAGAAGTCAGGCCCACCATTCGAGCCCACCCAGTGGTGGACCTCGTCCATGACAATGAATCAGTCATCGTCCGGGCCCCAGCAGAACCAGTCCGCCGGGGCCCGGACAAAGGTTGGGCGATTTCCCTCGTTCGTGCGGCCAGAGGTGGCCTTGGGAGAGATCGAGCCCGGCTTACCGGACTTGAACTGCACCATGGACTTGCTGATCTCCAGGCCGTATTCCTTCTCGGCCGGAGACTCCGAGAGCATCCCTCGAATCATGTCGAGCGTCTGCTGAGTCTGATCGAGCGCCGTAGCGCCGAGCTGCACGACAGGGAGCGGCACCCGCTTGCCCACCGGCATCCCGTGCTCATCCCAGTGGGAGAACCGGCAAGGTCCGATGAACTCAACGATCGCCAACGCGGCCAAGAGCGGCGTCTTACCCCAACCCTTGGCCCGGCGCAGGGTGCCGGCTGCGTACTTCCAGGTCCCGTCCGGATTGATGGCGTAGAACCAGAGAACGAACTTCAACTGCTCCGGCGTGAACTTCCACGGCGCGCCCGCGGAATCACCGTCAGGCTGGACGATATACGTCTGAGCCCAGCGAATGATCTGGTAGCCAAGGGTCTCGTTCGGTGCCGGAACCCCCCTGGGTAGGTTGCCCGTTTGAGCCACGGCACATCACCTCTAACCCTCTGAAAGCAGCTTGAACAGCTCCTTGTCCATGTCTTCATCCGAGAGCTTCTTGGGCCCTTCCTGGGCCTTCTCGATCTCAACCGACTTGTCGAAAGACATCCGAAGTCGAGCGCGATCCTCCGTTGTGGCCCCCCATTTGCCGACCCGCTGACGGATCTCCCCGGCGTACTTCATGTCGCCCAGGTAGAAGGCGTCCACGAGCTTCGTGACGATCTCCAGCTCAGCCCAGTCGGTCTCCATCCAGTCCTCGGACTGCGGAGAGGAAGCCCACGTGCGCCAGAAGCGCTTGGCGCCGGCCGTCGAGATCCCCAGGGCCTTCGGCAGCTCCCTGCCCTCCCCGGCCTGACCGGAGAGCTTCTTCTCACCCAGGGCGTGATCCTTGTTGCGCCGGACCGCGTTGGGTTTCGGCGCCGGCCCGCGTCGAGTCGCCATCAGACGGCCCCCTTCAGAAGCTCGGGGGAGACCCCGTACAGCTCGCCAAGCTCCTCGACCTCGACCACCGCGGAGCGGTACCACTCGCGCTTGAGCGCTGCCTTCGACGGTCGCTGTGCTCGGAGGCCGGCGTGCTCCTGGTCGTACTCCTCGACCCAGGAGCCCCAGGCGTCGGTGGTCATCGCATCATCACTCCATGAATGAACTAACCCGACCTCCACAGAGGTCGGGCCTGGGTTGGTGGTTCGGGGAAAAGACCGGTCGGACGGACAGGCGGCTGGGTAGGCTCATGAGGCCGCTCGTCGAGGCCCCCGTCTACAGCGAGGGCCTGCCAGTGGTCTGAGGCCCCCGGGTTAGACGGGGGCCTCTGTCATGCCCGGTCCTCGTAGTAGGTCTTGAGGGCGTGGCACTTGCCGCACAGCACCCAGAGGTTGTCCAGGTCCCAGGAGCCGCCTCGGCTCACCGGGACGATGTGATCGACCTGGAGGTTTTCCCTCGTCCCGCACTTCTGGCAGGTGAATCGGTCGCGGGCGAACACCCTGGCCCTGCGAGAAGACCAGTCACCGGGGCGGGACTTGTTCCGGGCGGACTTCCGGTCCCAGCCCTTGCGGGCCGGGGGAGCGTGCTCCTCGCATCGCCCTGAGCGGGCCGTGACCTTGGTGCAGCGGTTGATGTAGCAGACGCTCTTGGCACGAGGCATGAGCCCACCCCCTTTTGAGTTGGAATCCCGACGAGGCCGGACCATCCGGGTCAGGTGTCTGTGTGTGATGCGCTGCTGCATCGGGATTGGTGAATCGACAGGGACTCGAACCCTGACCTGCCTCCCGGAAGGGGAGGAGTGCGCTCCTACACCGCGATTCCAGTCGGTAGCTACCCGACCTTGGCCAGCCGAAGGGGATCAGCCTTGGCTGGTTGAATGAGGGCCCCGGCTGGGTTCTGATCTGGCAGCCGGGGCCAACGCCTTCTTGGACCTCTACCGGAAGTACTCAACGGGAGGTCTGACAAGAAGGAACCTGAAAGAGTGGGTCTGGCCTGGCCTGGCCTGGCCTGACCTATTCTTTAAAGAACTTCTAACTAACTTCTTCTCTCTTTCTTCTTCTCACTATAAATGTCGGTGTCCCAGAGGTGGCCAAGGGACAGAACCAGGTGGAGATGTGAGACACATCTCTTGTTGCTGGCCCTAACGAGTGGGTACCATGTGAGGCGCATCTCACTTTGTGATGTGAGACCAACCGGCGAGGGCGTGCTTCCCAAGATCAAGTGCTAGGGTCGTGGCCGGTCGAAGTTCGTTGGCCGAAGCAAGCAAAGGAGTGGGAGACAGGTGGAGAAGGTTCTTCCGGACTTCAACACGCTGGTCCGCCTGAAGGAGCAAGGGCTCACAGACAGCCAGATCGGCGCCAGGTACGGCGTGGTCTACCAGGCCGTGAACAAGGCCCTCACCGAGGGCGGGTACTACCACCAGGCTGTCTCCAGGGAGGCGATCGACAAGGCCATCCCTTGGACCGTCAAGCGCTCCGCGGAGGCTGGTAGCCACCACAACTCATACTTGGGGAAGGCCGTCATGGCCTATCTGCGGGTGGCCATGGGAGATGACAAGGTCAAGGACAGTCACCGCGTGGCCGCCAAGCGTCTGCGAACTCGGCTGCTTCGTGACACGAAGGTCATCGACTACGACTCCGAGAGCAAGGACGGCTTCAAGCTCGTGGACAGGGAGGAGGGGGACGGCGACCTCATCTTCCGCTGGCCTGCGGACAGGGCCCTGCCGGAGGGAGGGATTCTTGACGCCATCACTCTTTCGGACGTGTGACCACCCGTGTGAAAGCGGGGGAGGCATCCTCAACCACAAAGGCCCTCGGCTAAGCCAAGGGCCTTCATGATTTTCCACCGTAGAGGCGCCGACATGCGGCCCTCACTTCTGCGCGTCCGCACGTCTACTCGGTAAACGACGCGATAGCCTCTCGCTCGTCTTCCCGGAAGCGGCGAACGGTGTTCGCGGTCGAGTCGAAGCCAGCGATGAGCGTGCGGGACTCCACATACACATCCTCGCCGTCCTTGATCTTGCAGCGGATGATGAAGGAGGCACCCTTCACGTCCTCCACCCATGCCTCGATCGTGACCGGCTCCTCGCGGTAGACGAGCGGACGTATGTACTTCAGCGTCTGCTCGCGCACCAAAAAGTTGCACGCTAGCCGCTCTGCCGGGTCGGCGGGAACGAGGTTCGAGAACATCCGAAACCGGGTGTCCTCAAGGTAGTTGGAGTACACGGCGTTGTTCATATGGCCGTTGGCATCCATGTCGGCCCAGCGCAGTGGCATGTCGTAGGTGAACCGAGGCATCGGTTACTTTCCCTGAGGGTCGAGCGGCGGCGTTATAAATCCGTCTACTCCCTCAGGCCACGTCATGAGAACCAGCCGCAAGTGCGGGTGGGCGCTGGGAATGAAGACCTGCGAGATGCAGTCAATCGGCTCGTTGTGGAAGAACGGTAGCCGCAGGCGGTAGTGATGCCCATCGCGATTGGCCACGACGGAAGGGTCCTCATCCCAAAGAGCCTTGATCACCGGATCTTCGAGTGCTTCGAGGAGAAGGTGGGCAATGGCTGTGTCGTGTCCACGCTTGGCGATCTCCAAGCGGATCATTGCGAGAAACACGCGGACATGGTTCTCCCACCCCTCGTAGACACTACGGGCCTCGGGGTAGAGCATGACGTATCGCATCAGGTTGGGCTCCGGGTCGTGGACCCAAGGGCACCAATCGGCCATGGCCTTGTTGAACGCCACGATGCCCCAGTTCTCGTCCGAGATATAAGCCGGCCGAGGTCCCTGCTGTTCGAGAATCCACGTCATAGGGCGGAGCCGGACATCGTCGTCGTGGAGCGTGACATTGACCGGTGCGGGCACTCCCATCGTAAGGAGGAAGAGCGTCATGCGCTCCGAGTCGTCAAGGCCAAGGCAGTCTGCGATGGCGAGGAGTGTTTCCGTGTCGTACTTGACCGCTGTGCCAGCCTCGAACATTCGGTACCACTTGTCGCTCTTGCCGCTGGCCTGCTGGACTTTGGCCTGAGGCAATGGGCCGTTCAGCCCCAGCTCTTTCCCGCGCGCAGCACGCCACGCTTTGAGGTATCGGGTCAGGTTTGACGCCACCACGAGGTCAGACGTGCCGTGCTCGTGGACTTGCTCCTCGTACACCCGTTGCCTTCTTTCTACTTCCATACGCGGGGTTGGGGTTCCCCGCTAGCTAGACATTGAGGATAAGGGCTTAGTTGCATGACATAAGTCCCGAGATTTTAGGACCTACGTCACAACATGCAGCGGACCGGTAAAAAGTTACCGGTAGTCATTTACCGGTGGAGGTCGATGACTACTCACTGAGAGCCGGTAACTACTTACCGGTGAGAAAGTGCCGCCCTCGTCCTGTTATACCTGCACTTGATCAACGGGTCACCCGCTTTCCGGGCGGGCTTGATGGCGGGCGGACTTGTCGCGCTCGTGACTGGGGTGTGGCGTCGCGCCACGGTGCGCGCTGACTGGAGGGATGGGCTGTGACGACCGCCACGGTTGAGATGTGACACTATCTGTCTTGGGATGCTTTAGGGTGGCTTCAGAGCCGCCTTGGAATGAATGGGCCGCATGGGTCCAGTAGAAGAGAGGCCGTTAAAGAGGTGTTCGAGAGCTTCAAGAACCTCAAGACCAGCGAGCGTGCGGGCGAGATCCTGAAGGCGATAGCGAAGGCGGATATCACATGCAATGGTCGCGATTACACCGCGGCTTCAGGGGTGGTGACGATGACGGCGCGCGGTATCGGAAACCTCGTATGCGTCACCGTCGCAGACTCCATGACGGAGGACGAAGAGAAGGTGATGCTGGGCCTTGAAGAGCGTTTCGGCTGCGCCCTCGGGGACGCCGAGATCATCCTTCTTGAGGAGTGTGACTGGCCGCACCCGCGCATGAAGGACTCCAGCCGTTTCATCCAGTTCGAGATATTCGAGGAGTGCGCATGACTGTCGAGGAAAACTACCGTCGCTGGGCTGAGATGCCCCGATCTGTCTCTCAGGTCACAGAATTCGAGGAGTGCCCGTACAAAGCCTGGCTCAAGCGGGTCGAGCGCATCGAGCCCAGGCCGGCTGCTTGGAGTACCCATGGCACCGCCTTCCACAGTGCAGCCGAAGCCTTCGAGAAGTCAGGGCGGGAGCTGACCGCCGACCAGGCCGTGACCGTCTTCCAGGACGAGTACTGCCAGGGCATCAATCACGACCTGGGCAAGCTCAATGACATCGACCAGTGGATGCGCGCCAACAAGGGCACCGCGGCCGATGACTTGGAGGAGCGCTACGAAGCAGGCTCCCGGCAAACCCGTGAGTACGTGGAGTACGTCCAGGAGCACGCTCCCGTCCTGTGGTACCCGAAGGAGCACAAGCGCGACGGCGTCTGGCAGGTCGTCAATGGCGCCCCGGCGGTCGAGCTGTACTTCATGGTCGAGTTCGGCGGGGTCAAGGTCCGGGGCTTCATTGATCAGGTCCTCTTGAACCGGGACGACAGTAAGCGTGTCAGGGACCTCAAGACCGGTTCCACCAAGAGCAAGTTCCAGCTCCACGTCTACGGCCTGGCCGTGAATCAGCTCTACCCCGACGAGGCCCCGGTCACGAATGGCGACTGGTACCTAGCCAAGACAGGCAGGGTGTCCCGGCCGGTCAAGATGGCCGACGCTGACGAGGACGAGATCACCGAACGCATCGTCAGCATGGATCAGGGCGTGAAGGCCGGAGACTTCCCGGCGAAGCCGGGCTTTGGCTGCCGATTTTGTGATGTGTCTCATGGCTGTTCTTTTCGCTCTCGAAGTTGAGATGTGACACACCGATAGAGAGGGAAATTCTTTGTTCAGCCTCAATCAGTCCGTTCTCGTCAGGGGTGCGGCCGGCGAACCCATACCATCCCCCTACCGCGGACTTCAGAAGCTCGAAGTCGAGTTCCGGCGCGGAGACTTCAGCGTCGTGTGCGCTGGAGGTGGTACCGGCAAGAGCCTCATGGCTCTCTTCCTGGCCACCTGGTCCAACGTCCCCACGCTGTACTTCAGCGCGGACTCCACGGCCGCCACGCAGCTCTCCAGGGCCACGGCCATGATCACCGGCGACAACGCTCGTGAGGTCAAGAAGGCCCTCGTGGACGACGGCTCGTTCGACAAGTACGAGGAAGCCCTGAGTAGGCGGTGGTGGCTGCGCTTCAACTACTCGGCTCGCCCGACACCCAAGGACATCGAGCTGCACCTTGAGTGCTACCGCGAGGTGTTCGGCTGTTACCCGCACTTGGTAGTGATCGACAACATCACCAACGTGGATGGCGGCGGGAGCAGTAACGCCGAGGAGTACACCTTCGGTCTCGAAGGGCTCTGCGACTACTTCAATGAAATGGCGCGCGAGACCAGGGCTCACGTCATGGCGATGCACCACGTAGTCGGTGAGTACAGCTCTGGCATCAAGCCAATCCCGCTCGACGGCGTGAAGGGCAAGATCGGGCGCGTCCCCTCCGTCGTGCTGACCATTCACGCCGAGGTAGACGGAATGCAGGGCAGGACCCTGCACATCAGCCCGGTGAAAAACCGTGAGGGGTTCACGGACCCGTCCGGGGAGACGTACGCCTCGTTCGAGGTGAATACGAGCAACTTGCAGATCACCGATCTGGACGAAGAAGTGTTCTGACTCACAGTCCTTCAATTTGCTCAGCAAGTGGAGATGTGACAGACTGGAATCAATAAGGAAGAGGGCATGAAGAAGCCCAAGAGTGGATACCGCCCCTGTATTGGATGCCAGAAGAACCGAGCAGAACGGTTCTTCACCTCCACCAGGGCGAGGATCTGCACCACGTGCCACAAGAAGAGGCGGAGCGTCGCCTCGCACGAGGCCCGAGTTCAAACCGTCTACGGCCTTGAGGTCGGCGAGTACACCAAGCTCCTGGATGCCCAAGGGGGCGTCTGCGCCATCTGTAAGCAGTCCAGGACGAAGCGGCTCGACGTAGACCACGACCACACCACGGGACTCGTGCGCGGCCTTTGCTGCGCCAGGTGCAACCGGCAGCTCCTCGCCCGCGGCCTGCGCGACGACCCCCAGGTCGCCCGCAACGCGGCCGACTACCTAGAAAACCCCCCAGCGATCCGCTTCATCGGCAAGCGGTACCACCGAGAGGACGGCAAGAAGTGATCACGTACGACGGCGGCCAGCTCCACGTCACCCTGACCCGCAAGACCGGGCTGGCCAAGCTCGCGCGACTCCTGGAGGCGGAGGCCGCCCTTGGAATCCACGAGGAGGCGACGGTCGTCTACAAGTGCCGCAAGGGGGCTCTCCGTCAGGTCATGCCCGTCGAGGCCCTTGCCGAGATGGTCAAGCGGGAGGTCGAGACCATCAAGCAGCTCCGTCTTGAGCGCGCCCTCAAGGTTGAGATGTGACATGCCGAAGCCGGATATCGCAGGTGTCTTCCGGCACTACTACCCCGAGGTTGACCTGAAGGGGATGAACGGCTGGCAGAAGATCCACTGCCCCGAGCACCCCGAAGAGAACCCGTCCGCCTCGGTTAATTCATTCAAGAACCGCTGGCACTGCTTCGCCTGCGACATCAGCGAAGACAGCTACGACGTGATCATGAGGAAGGAAGGCATCGGGTTCCGTGCTGCTCAAGAGTTCGCCGCAGGCCGCTTCGATGGTGGAGATAGCCCAGAGCTACAGCCAGAGCTACCAGGGAAGCCCGGCCGAGCAGTACATCGACTACCGCGGTTTGGGCAGGCTCGCGACTCCTCTGGGGTTCGGGTACGTCGCAGCCCCCGCTACGGGGCATGAAAAGCACCTGGGCCGCCTGGCCATCCCGTACATCAGGCCAGCCGGGGGCGAGCACGCCGTAGCAACCATCCGGTTCCGCTGCATCAACGAGACGTGCCTTAAGCACCCGGACGGCTCCTGGCGAGACGAGGAGTTGCACGAGGGCCACGGGAAGTACCAGAGCCTTCCCGGCTCCAAGCCGCTCCTCTACAACACGCGGGCCCTGATCAAGCCGTCCCGGTATCTCGGGCTCAGCGAGGGTGAGTTCGACGCCGCAAGCGCCGAGCTGGCCGGCATCCCCACGGTTGGGGTTCCGGGAGTCTCCGGCTGGAGGGACCACTTCGACCCGGCCTTCCTCGGATACGAGGTGGTGTTCGCCTTCACCGATGGCGACGAGCCCGGCGAGAAGTTCGTACACATGCTGGCTGAACGCCTCCCCAACATCGTCCCCATCGAGTTCGGCAAGAAGTTGGACGTGAACAAGTTCGTCGTCAACAACGGGCCCAAGGCCCTTCGAGAGAAGTGCGGATTGGAATGAGCTACGAGATCGGACAGACGGTCTACGTACAGCAACACCCGGCCACCGTCGAAGCGTTCTACCCCAACCATCAAGGCGGAGTGGACTTCTACGACCTGAAGTTCCAGGACAGCCGCACCGTCGCATTCCCCGCATACGAGATCGCCGCGGAGCCCCGAGTGGGATACGAGAAGCCCGACAACGTCAACTCCCCGGCGCACTATACCCAGGGGAAGTACGAGGTCATCGACATCATCCAGGCATCCATGAGCCACGAGGGCTTTCAGGGATACCTCCTCGGCAACATGACCAAATACCTACTCCGTTGCCAGTACAAGCACCAGGACGGCGGCTCTGAGGACCTGAAGAAGCTTATCTGGTACGCGAACAAGTACATCGAAGCGGGAGGGGGTGAACTATGAATCTGTGCTTCATCGAAGCATGTGGGCGTGAGGTCTTGGCGCGTGGGATGTGTGACTCGCATTACCAACGAGCGTGGAGGGCGAAGAAGAAGGGGTGTTCGTTCAATGGATGCCCAAAGCGTTCTTATGTGCAAGGGCTTTGTGCCGCGCATCGTGACCAACTTGTGAAGGGGGGCCCTCTTCGTCCGATCAGGGTCGTGCCCCCGGTGAGGCAGAGCCCTGCTGAGCGCGCGGGATGGATTCTGAAAAGGTCGATTCCGAACGGCGACTGCTTGGAGTATCCGAACTCACAGCGCCCTGATGGGTACAGGGCTATTTCCTTTAGGGGGAAGCGTCACATCCTGCACCGATTCATCTATGAGCACCTTGTCGATGAGATACCGGCAGGAATGGCGATCCATCACCAGTGCGCTAATCGGGCCTGTGTGAATCCTGATCATCTCCAGGCCGTAACGTCACGGGAGAACGTGGCGGAGATGTTGGAGAGGAAGTTCTATCTGGCACGGATAGAGGAACAGGAGAAGGAAATTAATCGTCTGAAAGCGATGGTGATGATGTGAAGCGAATCGTTGTCCTGCCTGACGTCCAGGCTCCACTTGAAGATCCCCGCATGGTCCGCAACTGGATCAACTTCATTAAGGACTTCCAGCCCGACGAGATCATAGGTATTGGGGATACTTGCGACTTTACAGCCCCCTCCCGGTGGAACAAGGACACCAAGGGGGAGTTCGAGAACGACGTGTTCGAGCAGGCCGAATACACAAAGCGAAAGGTGCTTAAGCCTACCCGCGAAGTTTTCGACGGCAAGTTTGGAATCCTCCGCTCCAACCACGGAGACCGGCCACGGGACTACCTTCGGAAGTATGCGCCAGCCTTGTCCAAGACCGAGATGTTCGATGAAGCCAAGCTCCTCGATTACGAGGGTCTTGAGATCAACGACCTAGGCGACTTTTACGACTTCACCGAAGGCTGGACCGTCACCCATGGGCACCTGGGCTTCAGTGCAAGCCGGTATGCGGGAGGAGCAGCCATAGCAGCAGCCCGCCGCATCGGGAAGAGCGTCGTCATGGGCCACGTACACAAGCTCGGACTCATCAACGAAAGCCGCGGCTACAAGGGCAGTCTCCAGACGCTCACCGGCGTCGAAGTGGGCCACTTCATGGACATTAACAAGGCGACGTACCTCAAGCATGGCGCAACGAACTGGCAGCCCGGATTCACGGTGCTCTACGTCGGGTCGTACGGCGATGTAACTCCGGTTCTGGTGCCGATGGCCTCGGATGGTTCATTCACCGTTGAGGGGCAGAGGTACGGCGCACTGAAGCGTGGGGCTAACGGAAAGTTCGCCAAGAAGGCAGAGAACTGATGACAGAGCAGCAGATCGATTGGGCGCACCTCTCGGACCTAGCGGGCAAGGTCGCCTACGTAATAGCCGATCGCTGGCACATCGTCGAGGTAGACGACGTGAAGCAAGCGATGCTGGAGCACGCCCTTCGAGAGCGAAAGAACATCGCTCCCGTAGCGGACAACGAACGCATGATGCGGAAGATTTTCTATACCGCCGGCCAGAGGTACGCAGCCCGTGAACGCGTCTACCGAGACCTCATGGACGGCGAGTACTTCTACACCGCGGACGAAGCCAGGAACGCACTCAAGCTCCTGATCTACACCACGGATGAGTTCTCCAACATGATCGGCAAGAAGGACACGCTGAATCACTGCGAGATCACCGACAACTTGCACACGGCGCGTATGGAGGCAGAGGCCGGCCTCAAGAAGCTGAACGCCCGGTATCAGCAGCTCCTCATGTCCCACTACGTCTTCGGGCTGCCGATAGGCAGCGAGGCCGACAAGAAGGCGTGCCAGCGAGGCGTCATAGCCCTCTCGTACGAAATGAACCGCAGCATCCGCAGGAAGGCAGTCCACGCATGATCGAGACGCGTCAGATCCATAAACGCGAGGACGTGACGATCGAGGTGGTTCACGACAACTCCGCACTCAACCCCATCTATCTCCGAATCCACTCCAAGAAGGAAGCCCTCGAAGTCAACATCGCCCGGCAGGACTTCCCCTTCCTGATGCACATGCTGAACGTCACCTACACCGACACCCACTAAGGAGACCCACTTGTTCCAGACCGAAACCGCAGAGACAGTTTTCAAGCGCACCTACTCCCGTAAGAAGCCGGACGGCTCCACGGAGTCCTGGCCCGAAACCGTGCAGCGGGTTGTGGACGGCAACCTCGCCCTGGTGCCCGAGCGGTACCACGAGAAGGGCGAGCGGGAGGCCCTGGTCGAGCTGATCCAGAGCTTCAAGTTCCTGCCCGCAGGGCGGCACATCAAGTCGTCTGGCGTCAACGACTTCGCGCTCAACAACTGCTGGGCCTCCGGATGGGTTTCCGCGGACCCTGCCGAGCACTTCCGCTTCACGCTCCTCCGCCTGGCCGAAGGCGGCGGCGTCGGCGCCAACTACAGCAGCCGGTACTTCCACCAGTTCCCCATCATCGAGAACCGCGTCACCGTGCACATCGTCTGCGACCCGGCACACCCTGACTACCTCGATCTGGTCGAGGCCGGGGTCATCAGCACCGAATACGACTACGAGTGGGCCGGCGCCTACAGCGTGGAGGACTCCCGCGAAGGTTGGGCAGAAGCCCTGGGCGATCTGATCGACACAGCACACAACCCAGAGACCAGGCACGAGAACCGCGTCTACGACATGTCCCGCGTCCGGGGCAAGGGCGCCCCGCTTCGATCCTTCGGCGGTACGGCTTCCGGGCCTGAGCCGTTCGCACGGATGATGGTCGAGGTCGGCAAGATCCTGACCGACGCGGCTGGATGGCCGATGACCGGCCTGGATGCCATGGCCATCGACCACCAGATAGCAATGGCCATCGTGGCAGGGGGAGTTCGGCGCTCCGCACGCATGAGCATCATGGCCTGGGATGACCCGTACATCTGGGAGTTCCTGAAGTGCAAGGCCGACTCGGCTCATGCCATGTGGACCACCAACATCAGCGTGGAAGTGGACGAGAACTTCATGCTGGCCGTCGAGGACGGCCAGGAGCACGCTGTGGAGGTCATGAAGGCCCTTGCCGAGGGTGCTCTGAAGAACGGGGAGCCCGGCTTCTGGAACGCCGACCTCACAGCCGAAGGGGAGGTGGATGGCACCTACACCACCAACCCGTGCGGCGAAGCGACACTGACCCCCTGGGAGCCGTGCAACCTGGGCTCAGTGAACCTCGGAGCGTTCGTCTACAACGGTAGGACCGACAGCCAGGGCCTCTACGATGCCCACCGCTACGCGACCCGTTACCTGATTCGAGCGACGTTCGCCGCGGTGGCGGACCCCAAGTCGCAGGAGGCGATCAGCAAGTACAGGCGGATCGGTGTGGGACATCTGGGCTTCGCTGACTACCTGTTCAAGCAGGGCATCAAGTACAGCAAGGCCCCCTACAACCCGAGGGTTCGTACGGACCTGAAGTTCTTCGCACAGACCGTGGACCAGGCCACCATCGAGTACGCCAACGAGCTGCGCATCCCCGTCCCGATCAAGAAGCGGGTCATCGCCCCGACCGGCACCACGAGCAAGCTGGCCTCCGTCAGCGGCGAAGGCATCCATGCCCCGTTCGCTGGCTACTTCCTGCGCCGGATTCGCTTCTCGGACCTGGAGCCCTCGGAGAAGGCTCAGGTCGAGGAGTACCGGAAGAAGGGCTACAAGGTGGAGCCGTGCGTCTACGGCGCCAACACGAGCGTGGTCGAGATCCCGACTGTTGACCCGCTCCTCGCGGAGCACCCCGAGCTGGCCGACGCGTTCGAGCACGCTGGGGAACTGAGTCTCGTGCAGATGCTCGCGGTCCAGGAGCTGTACCAGGAGCTGTGGGCGGACCAGGCGGTTTCCTACACGGCCTCCGTCGATCCCGCGAAGTACGACCAGGACGACGTTGCCCGCGTCATGCTCGGGTACATGCCGACGCTCAAGGGGACGACCATCTTCCCGGAGATGAGCCGGCCTCAGACGCCCTACGAGCGGATCTCGAAGGGCCGGTATCTCGATGAAGTCGCCATTGTTGGCGAAGCAGCCTCTGACACGGGATATGACGAGGTTTGCGCCTCGGGCGCCTGCCCAATCTGAGACTCTAGTCACAGCATTTCAAGTTGAGTTGTGACACTGCAATCTGAGAGGATTTATTCATGAGCGAGAACCCCTTCGGAGGCTCCCCCTGGGATGCGACCGAAAGCAACACGACCGAAACCCTCAAGGAGTCGCCTGTGACCACTTCTACCGCCCACACCCAGGAAGGCGTAACTCTCAGCTTCAAGGGTGGTGAAGGCTACGATGCGTCGCTTCTTGTCCTTCGCGCCGCCACGATTTCCGACATGGACGCCATGCTCGACGAGGAGTCCGGTGCCCTTGCGTCCCTGATGAAGCGCATGGCGAAGATTCAGTCCTTCAATACGGAGCTGAACTTCAAGGACAAGGGCGCCAAGGCCAAGGTCGCGGGCAAGAACACCTTCTCCGGTGGCAAGGTCCAGAACTCTGGGGCTGGTGGCGAGCACAAGGGCGTGACCGACTGTGAGCACGGTCGGACCCATGTCGCCAAGAACGGCTGGGAGGCGTACTTCTGCAATGCCGACGAGCGTAAGGGTGAGGACAAGTGCCCGCCGGCCTTCCTCAACAACAAGTCCGGCAAGTTCGAGCTGAAGAACTAGTCGCTTCGCTCGCTCGCGAAGTTGAGATGTGACTCTGGGGGTCGGGTTTCCGGCCCGGCCCCCAGCCTTCTGAAAGGTAATTGTGAAGTTCAAGAACGAAATGGACGTCGAGCTGGTTCAGCAGGCTGGGACTGACGCCATGGTCTGTAGGGCTGCCAGGGTCAGCACCCTTGGGAAAGAGTTCCCCGAGATCAACGACATGAAGGACCGGGGGCTCATCAACTTCCTGATGCGAGACCGGCACGGCAGTCCATTTGAGCACGGCATCTTTACCTTTCGGATCTCCGCCCCGATCTTCGTCGTCCGAGAGTTCATGCGGCACCGCGCTGGGATGTCCTACAACGAGGAGTCCGGCCGGTACAAGGAGCTAGAGCCCGTCTTCTACGTCCCTAGCGACAAGCGGCCCCTGGTTCAGGTCGGCAAGGCCGGCGCCTACGACTTCAAGATGGGTACCTTCGGTCAGTGGTGGACCGCCGAGGAATCCATGCGCACGGCCTATGTGACTTCCTGGGACATGTATCAGCGGATGCTCGCGGAGGGCATCGCCCGCGAAGTCGCCCGGAGCGTCCTCCCAGTTGGCACCTTCTCCAACTTCTACGTCAGCTGTAATCCGCGGTCGCTCATGCATCTCCTGTCGCTGCGAACCAAGTCGCACGATGCCACGTACAAGTCCTTCCCCCAGGTCGAGATGCAGATGGTGGCTGACCAGATCGAGGCAGAGTTCAAGCGTCTCATGCCGGTGACGCACGAGATGTTCACCAAGCACGGACGAGTCACGCCGTAATGGCGAACCTGATCGACGTCTTGGCCTACTACGAATGCGAATGCGGTTTCTCATTCGTGGATCAGTACGCCAAGGATGAAGAGCTTCCCCTCAAGGTTGAATGCCCGGCCTGTGAAACCCCTGGAGTGAACGAATGAGCTACGCGTGGACCTCGAACGCATACGAGGCCGGTAACTCGGAGATGGACCTCAAGAACGTGCCGCTGAACAAGGTGACGATCGAGGTCAAGGAAGAGAACAAGGCGCTCATCGAGTCCCTGCGCAAGGACCTCGCTGACACGACCCGCAAGGCTCGCGAGGCGGATGGCGCCAAGAAGTACTGGGTGCAGCGGTTCACCGACGAGCAGAAGTTCGCCCGTGAGCTTCAGGCCAAGCTCGCCAAGGTCGAGCAGGAGAAGGCGGCCGGCGGTGGGCACCGGTACGTGCGCATGGTGAAGCACCTCGCGGACCGGAAGCGCCAGCTGGAGCGCATCAAGGCTGATGCAGCCCGAGAGATGGCCTGGGAAGAGGGTCTGGGCGCTGATGAGCGTCTGAACGAGATCGAGGCGGCCCTTGGAGCAGCCGGTGTTCGATAGCTGGGACGAAATCCCTATCTGGGTCTACGACCACAACAACATGACGATCGAGCGCCGCGTTGGGCCAGGCAATGACGAGTCAGAGTTCCCCTCGATTCTCGAAGGGACTTACTGATGTTCGGAAAGAAGTCGAAGCAGATCCGACGCCTCCGGCTGGAGGTCGAGTTGGCCAGTCAGCGTTCAAGCCACTGGCAGAAGGCGAACGGCCGGCTCAACGAGTACATCGACGGACTAGAAGCCGAACTGGACATCGCTGTCCAGGAGTACACGGAGCTGGAAAACAAGTTCAACGCTCTCGTGGCAGAACGCGAGGCTACGCAAGCCGCGGAGCCTCCCTTTTGAGCCCACAAAGTTGAGATGTGACACACGGAGGCAATGAATGAAGGTCATCAACTACGACATCAACGGCTCCGAAGTCCGCATCAACGTAGTTGAGACTGAAGACGATCTTCCCCAGTTCCGCCGCTTCGTGGTCAACAATCGTCGAGCCCTGGGATTCGACACCGAGACCGACGGTCTCTCCTGGTGGGAGGACGGGTTCCGTATCCGCCTTGCTCAGTTCGGCAACGCGCACGAGAGTTTCGTCCTCCCCACCGAGAGGGGCGGCCTCTTCCAGGAGGACGCCATCAAAGCCGTGGGCTGGGTCGAGAAGCTGGCCATGCAGAACGGTACGTACGACATCCTCTGCATGGATCGAGTCTGGGGAGTGTCGGCCGAGTCCGTCTTCCCCCGGCTCGTTGACTCCCGCATCATCGCCCACCTCGTAGACAGTCGGGGGCGGAAGGACGCCGGCATAGGTCACTCGCTCGAAGAACTTACCCGCCACTACGTCTCCGCGACGGTGGCCGATGAGGTGAAGGCGAGCATGACCGTCATCGCCAAGGAACTGGGCGTCAAGAAGGCCGACTTGTGGCCGGTGATCCCGCTGGAGCACGAGGGCTTCAATCTGTACGCGGGCATGGACCCAATCCTCGCCTACCGCCTGGTGAAGCTCCTCAAGCCCAAGATCCCGACCACGGCCCGCAAGCTCGTCCGCTACGAACACGAGCTGGCCGCCGCGTGCGCCTACATGGTGCGTCGCGGCATCCGGGCCGACGTGCCGTACATCGAGGAGCGGGCAGCCGAGCTGGCTTCGACGGAGCACCAGTACAAGGACATCGCGGCGAAGCTCGGGCTGGAGAACATCAACAGTCCCGTCCAGGTCGGGGCGGCAGTCATCAGCCGGGGCATCATCCCGACTGAGCGGACCCCGACCGGTCAGCCTCGCGTGGACGACCACCTTCTCAAGGCCCACCTGGACGACCCGCTGTGCGAGGCCATCTACCGGGGCAAGAAGGCGGCGAAGGCGAAGTCCACCTGGTTCGACAACGCCCTGAGCAACCGTGATGCGGAAGACCGGCTCCACGCCGATATCCGATCAATGGGCGCGCGGACGGCCCGGATGTCGATCTCCGGGGCGATACCGGCGCAGACGTTTCCCTCCGGTGACTCGTTGGTCAGGCGCGGGTTCATCGCCGATCCGGGCATGGTCATCTGCGCAGTTGACTACAAGGCGCAGGAGCTTCGGGTTCTCGCCGCCCTGTCGGGAGACAAGGCGATGAAGAAGGCTTTCCGAGAGGAAGCCGACCTGCATCAGATCACCGCGGATGCGGCCGAGGTGGACCGAAAGACGGGGAAGATGACCAACTTCCTGACGGTGTACGGGGGAGGGCCGGCCGCGCTGATGAGCCAGGCCGGCGTCACGCGGGAAGTCGCTGAGCGGGCCATCAAGGGGTTCTTCAAGGTATTCCCCGGCGTCGAGCAGTACTCCGAGGAACTTCAGCGTGAAGCGCGCCGGAAGGGTTACATCACCACGAACACGGGCCGACGCCTATACGTGGACAAGCGGCGCCCATACGCGGCCCTCAACTACGCCGTGCAGAGTGCAAGCCGGGATGTAACCGGCCGGGCCATTCTGCGGCTCCAGGAGGCCGGATACGGCCCCTATGCGCTCTTGCCAGTGCATGACGAGGTGATCTTCCAGTTCCCGGAAGAGCACGCTCTCAGGGCTACAGAAAAGGCCGCCCAGATTATGAAGGAAGTCATGAGCGGCGTACTTATCGACACGGACGTGTCGGTTTACGGAAAGAGCTGGGGTTGCGGATACACGGCCGAAGGTCAGTTCTGCGACCTCTGCGGAGTCATTCACAACGAAATGGAGTTGGCTGCATGAGCGAGATGGACGGCTTCGAGGAGCTGATTGGCGACTTCGCCAAGGAGATGGAGGTCAAAGCCCTGGAGCAGGTTGCAGAGACGGCTTTGAAGGCTGCCCGCCTCTGTGGCCTGGTCATGAAGGAGGCGAAGGAGTGGGGCGTCCCGAAGGATCTGGCTGAAGGCATGGCCGCAGACCTGTGGCAGATCATCATGATTCCGGCCGAGGTCGAAGTTATGGAGGCCGGCGAGTGAGCTACGCCGACTACTACGTCGAGGGTGACGAGTACGGATACACCGCCCTCATTCACGACCCCTCTGGGGAAACCGTGGCCGAAGGCGGATGTACTTGCTGTGACGGCAACGAGGTCACCCTCCAAGCGCTGATCGACTCCGCTGACTACGACCAAAAGAAGCGTGAGGCCGACAAGTGACCCGATACCTGCTCTTCACCTCTCCGATCTGTGTGCCTTGCAAACGCATGAAGCCCCTGATCGCACAGGAAGCCATTGTTGCCGATGTCGCCATTGACGACGTGGATGTGATGAACGACTCCGCGGGTAAGAGGCTCCTTTTCGATGTTTCGTCCGTGCCAACGCTCCTGGCGTACGACGAAGAAGGAGAACTGAAAAGGCTTGTCGGAATGAAATCTCAGGCCGATCTCGTGCAGTTCTTCGAGGACACCAAGTGAAGGATCTTGATGCGCGCCCAGACTGGGATACTTACTTCCTCGGAATCGCTGTGGCGGTTGCTGCGCGAGGTGACTGTCTCCGATGCCGTGTTGGATCTGTGGTGGTCGGCTCTGACCGGCGAATCGTCTCCACCGGTTACAACGGATCGTATCCGGGTGGCCCGTCGTGTAGCCGTGGAGAGTGCCCGCGATGTATCTCGGAAGTCCCCTCCGGCACCTCATACGAGGACTGTGTTGAAACACATGCCGAGGCAAATGCGCTCCTCTATGCCGACTGGGTGTCGTGCCAAGGCTCCACGATCTACATAACCCGGTCGGCTTGTAAGGACTGCTTGAAGCTCATCAAGTCTGCCGGTGTTCATCGGGTGGTGCACCCAGATCGAGGAAAGGTTGTCGAGGTTCACCTTCCATCGCTAGGCTAGGCCATAGTTGGGTTGTGACACTTCAGAAACGACCCGCCCCATAGCTTGGAGCACTCGTGGAAATCGTGCAGGTCGTCAGGCTCACTGTCGAGGGTGACACCTACCAGGGCGAGGTCGATGACCTCGAAAAGGTAAAGCATCTCACCAAGTTGGAAGCGGCGTACGGCCAGAGTAGGCAGGATCTCCTTGACGCCCTCAAGGAGTACGGGATCGGCGTTGCCCCCTCCGCCGGCCCGACCTTCACCGTGAGGCCGACCTCTGGGAAGAAGAGTGCGGCATCTGGCCCTGACGCCGCAGACGTGAGGGCCTGGGCCGCGACGCTCACGAAGCCTTCCCTGCCTCTGGCGGCGCAGGGCCGCATCCCCGGATGGGTCAACGAGGCGTGCGAGAAGAAGCTCAAGGGTGACGCTCTCGACAAGCACGTCCGGCAGCACGCTTCCCCCGACTTCCTGAAGAAGTATGACGAGGTCAACAAGAAGAAGTGATCTTGACACTGAAGGCCCCCTCTCCGGAGGGGGCCTTCAGTGTGCCCAGCATGGCTTACAGGATCCCCAGCGCCGGGCGTACTCTGCGGATATGAGTACCGCAGGCGAGCGTTTGAAGGCTGCCCGCAAATGGCGCGGGCTGGGACAAGAGGCGTTGGCTCAGGAGTCGGGCGTCAGCGTCTCGACGATTCGGCAACTCGAACAGGGGGTACGGGAGACTGCCCGCATGGAGACGTGGCGCAAGCTGGCATTCGTGCTGCAAGTGCCGACCATGCGTTTGTCTGACGGGCTGGACGAGCAGGGCCCGCACGAGGACACCGTGGAAGAGTGGACGGCCGTCAGCGAGGCCCTGCATGCTCCTCCAGGTCATCTGACTGTCGAGGAAGGCGAGCCGCCGACGATCGTCGGCGTCAAGGCCGTACTCGAAGAGGCTCTACCGTACTTCGCCGGTCGATTCGGGAAGCAGGCCCGAGTCCTGCCCGGCATACTCCGCGACTCGGCGGACCTTGGGGAGGAGGGCCAGGCGCTGCGCGTCCGAGTGCTCCAGCTTGCTGGCTGGGCCCTCACGGCAACCCGACAGTGGGACTTGGCTGAGGATGCGCTAGAGAGGTCCATGGACTTGGCGACGGACCGCATCCAGGCTGCTGAGACGGTGGACTGCCTGACGTGGTTGTACCTCCGCAGAGGCGAGCTGGACCGGGCGCGCAACGTGGCGATCCGGTGGGCCGATGACCTGGAGCCGGTGAAGATTCGGAAGGCGACACCAGACGAACTCCACGCCTGGGGCCGCATGTTGCTGCGGGTATCGGCGGCAGCGATCCGGGACAACAGGGGCGGTGAAGCGTTGTCGGCCATGAAGTGGGCCGGGGTTGCCGCCAAGGCCCTGGGCGAGGAGCACAAGCCGTCACCCTATGTCTCGCTGAAGACGTTCGGCCCGACGACGGTGGCGTTGAAGGTGATTGAGAACGCGGCGGTCACCGACCACCCGGACCAGGTGCTGCGGATGGCCAAGCGAGTACCCCGAGGCACTGTCATGCCAACGCCGAGCAACATGAACCGCCATCAGCTCGACGTCGTGGACGCACAGGCTAAGACCGGGGACTACTCGGGCGCGGTGCAACGCCTGCTGAAGGTCAAGAAGAAGTACCCGGAGTGGCTGGGGAATCAGCGCTACGCGAGGGACGTGGTGACACGCATCGCGGAGAACCGGCGACTGATCACGCCTGAGCTGCGAGAGGTCGCGACGGTCGTCCGCGTGAACCTCTAAACGATCACTCGTGGTAGTTCCGCACCAGGGAGTGCGGAACTACCACAGACAAGCAACTGCACGCCTTCCTAACCTCGTTGCCACGCTGACGATTCGAGGGACGGCGAGGCGTCATGGACGGTACGGCTAGCACTACCGAGTACAAGGTGGACCGCGCGGGGAAAGTCGGGACGGTCAAGCGCGGCGACGACGGGACGCTGTGGATGCGACCGCCGCAAGGCGGGGTCGAGTGGCCCGTGGACGCCGGGGAGCTGCGCGACCCGACGCCCAAGGAGTTGCACCGCGCTCGTGTACTCGGCTCCCCGGTGGGGACGGTGCAGCCGTGATGGGTACCCCGCCCCTGCCCCCCGCGGACTTGCCCGCGATCGACTTAGGGCTTCGGCCGGCACCGGTACACGGCTGCAAGATCTGCATCCATGCCGACGCGTGGCGGACTGCCTACGAGACCGGCCAGGGGACACCCCATGGGTACGTGGATCTGGCTGCGGCCTCCGGATGCTCTCAGGAAATGCGCAACCACCCCCACGAGCCCCGTGTGTTCGCACTTCCGATCAGGCCCCCTGCGGTGGTGACGGCATGAGCGTGCGCGCGCAGGTACGACGGGTCTGGTACAAGATCACGTCTCACCCGGACGTGTCTCCCCGCCTCATGGGGATCTGCCTCGGCGCCGACTGCGAGTGGACGATTGGGCCGACCGAGGACCTGATGGGGGTCGGTGAGGAGATGATCGGCCACACCAGCGAGACCGGCCACTGCCGGTTTCAGCGATTCGTCGAGGACGAGGCGGTGGTCTCCCTCACGGAAGAGGGCGAGAGGATGCGCCGTGTCCTGCGTAATCGCCGTGAGCTGGCCGAGAAGACCGACTCGAAGTCCGTCCTGGTAGCCAGGGACAGGACTCGGCAGCGGATCGCAGAGGTCGAGGCCGAGCACGCGAGGGCCGAGTGATGAAGGTCGCCGCCGCAATGCTGTGGCTGATGCTGTGGGGACTCCTGGCCCTGTGGGCTGTCATGCCGAAGCGCAGCGGCCCCTAGTCTCCTGGCCCCCGGTGAGGCCCGCATGGGCCCGTCCCTGCTACGGATCGCAGGCGGGCGTGACGGCGGTCCCGTCCCAGCCGGGGGTCAGGTTCAAGCACCCGCTCCCCGTCACGTGATATGAGGTCCGTTCACGGGGAGCGGGGCTCGACACCCACCTCCGGTGGTGCCCTGCTTTGGACGGTCGGGCTTTCCGGAGGTGGGGCAAGTGCCCGTCCCGGTGGTGGAAACCCTGGACAGGACGAGCGGCCGGGACGGGCTCCCCTTCACCTTGTACGGGTGAGGGCTCAGCAAGTGCACGACGGTGCGGGGGAGGTGCCCCCGGCCGACGACTTGAGGAGATCCGACGTGACTCTCAAGGAAGCACTCCAGCGCAAGGTCACCGTCCGCGGTGACGAGGACGACGACAGCGACGGCCAGGGTGGAAACGACTCTGGCGGCTGCGGTGACGGTGACGGGTGCGGACGACAGTAACCCGCTAGTCTCGCATCGCTGAACGTCCGGGGGCGGCCCCAACTCGGGGTCGTCCCCTCCTGGTTGAGGGGTCGGAATGTCAGTTCATCATCATGCGTATGTATGGGTTGGGTCGGGGGCCGAGTACGGGAGGGACCCCCAGCGGCGGCCGTACAATCCTGGGCCCAACCCTGACCCCACGGTGCGGCCGGAGTTCGACTTCCGTACCGTGCCTGTGGTCCCGAACGAGCCCGCCCACTGGCTGTTGAAGGATGCACGGCTTGTGGTGGAGACCTTCCATGATGCTGACCCCGCTGTGGACTGGTACGGCACAGAGATCAGAAAGCACGCCGAGCGATTCGACGGCGACCACGCTAAGGACCCACAAGTGATCGCCGAAGTGCTCGACGGTGCGCGGGAGACGATCAAGGGTGAGCGCGATGTGGTGGGCGGTTGGTGGGGGAACAATGGGGCGACGTTCTTCGCTATCCACCTGATCGCGTGCCCGAATTTTTGGCGACCAGAGCACCGCTGCCCGGTGGGCCTGCGCTAAGGCGCCGAGGGGCTGCCCCGACCAGCATCTTCCGTTCCCCCACGGGTGCTGGTCGGGGCTTTGCTGTGGGTTAGTTCATCGCCTCAAGTTGAGATGTGACCGGCGCTTCTTCGGGCTCGTGCCGTTTCAGGATGCCCGTCTTGTAGAGCGAGTCCGGGATCTTGACCGAACCGAACTGGGACTCGATGACCTTGGCCATCTCTGGATCATCGAGCAACGCAGGCTTGGTCCAGTGTGGCGGGACGTTGTACGAGACCGTCACCCAGTCATCGGTGTCAGCACCCGCGACGCCGGCCGTCTTCGCTAGCTCTTGCAGGTCCCCGAGGTGGACCACGATGCCCATTTCTTCCAGACCCGTCAGATCGGGATGGAAGACCAGGATCTTGACGTGGTTGTCCAAGAGGTACTGACGTCGCTCGCCCTGCTCCATGTCGTTCCAGACGTCCAGCCACCCGCGGCCGGTCTCTCGAATCTCGACCTTGGCCGGGATGGAAGGCTTCTCGCTCAGAACCTTCCTTCGGGTCTTGAGCGTTTTCAGCCGCTCCCGGTATGCATCCTCTTCGTCGTCCCAGTCCCCGGCCTCGAACTGGCGACGCAGGCGCGTGATGCGCTTGTCCACGTCGGCAATCTCCGCCGCGTGGTCCTCGCCAGCGACGGTGACCTTCTCGTACTCCTTGTGCTCCGCGAACCGGTCCTTGATCGTGTCGGTGAAGAACTCTTCGAAGAACTCAGAGTCGATCTTCGACTTGTGCTCACACTTCTCGCCGTAGTGCTGCGTCTTGCCCCGGCACCTGTAGTGGTCGTACCGGTAGACCTTGCCGCGTGAATGAACTGTGTCCCGGTTCCGGTACTGCGGCCCGAGGCAGTTCCCACAGCCAGAGACCGTAGACAGCAGTGCAGCGCCGGACCTCTGCCGCGTCGGCTTCCTTTCGTTGCCCTTCAAGACCTCCAGGACGGCCGACCACTCGCCGTAGGTCAGGTGAGACTCGTCCGTGAACAGCTTGTACTCGCCCGTCTCGTGGTCTTCCACAGGCTTGCCCTTGTACATCTGGATGCCAGCCATGGTCGGGCTCATCAACATCCGCTTGAGCGGTGAGACGTGCCATGCCGACGATTCCTGGCCGGCCCGCATGGAAACCGAGCCGAGCTGGTTTTGACGCACGTAGGTGGACCAGGACGGAATCTCCTGCTCGCGCAGCTCCCGAACTGCCAGGGACAGGGAGTACCGGGGGGTGCCGAGGAAGTTCATCGCCACGTTGCGGAGGATCGGGCTGAAGTATCCCTCGGCTTGGAGAGTCTTGTGCTCAGACTTCACATCCAGGACGGGGATGTACCCGGCCGGCAGCCAGCCACCCCCGTAGAAGCCCTTCTCACGGAGATAAGCCTGAGAGTCCAGGATTCGCTTCGTGATCCTCTCCAGCTCCTTGGTGGCCATCGTCGCCTTCGCGTAGGCGATCATGCGACCCTCAGGGGAGAGGATGTCGAAGGAGGGGTCATCAATGATGATGATGTTCTTGCCCCAGTCCATGATCTTCTGCACGAAGGACATGAACTGAAGATCGTTACGGGACATGCGGTCCTGCGTCGAGACCGCTATCAAGTCCCATTGCTCGATGGCCTCGGGTGCGAGCCACTTCCCGAGCTTCGGCCGCTTCCAGGGCGCCAGGCCACCGGAAACGGACACATCCTCCACCTCCGCCACGACGTGGTGGTGGCAGTCGATAGCCCACGTCCGGAGGACGTTCAGTTGCCGCTCGATGGAGGTGGACTTGTCGCCGTCGCGACTCAGACGCGCCGACAAGATGACGCGCTGCGGGACAGGTGGTGCTTCGAACATGCCTGCCAGCTTTCTGACCTTGGTCCCACTTTGCTAGGGACTTCGGTCCTTTTTGACTACAGGTGTGTTCCGAAACACGTCGGCCAGGCCCGGCGTCGAATCTCCGTGCGGAACCATCCGTGGAGCGGATGATCTAGCGCCCGCGCGGTGTCGCGCGAGAGAATCCACGGCGACTTGAGCCAAGGGGGCAGGTCACGGACCATATGCAGGCGTCCGGCACCCATCGGACGATCGGCACCAAGAGAGGCACCACCCCGCCATGCTCACGAGGCGACCCCTGACGCCCGAAACGGCCCCTGACCTGCAAGTTTCCAAGCCACACACGTTTCGGATGTCCCTCCCCGTAGCGACAGCTCTGGTCATGGGGAACATCATCGGCGGCGGCATCTTCCTGCTCCCCGCCTCGGTCGCCCCGTTCGGGACCGTCAGCCTGCTCGCCTTCGGCGTCCTCACGGTCGGCGCGATCGCGCTCGCCCTCGTCTTCGGGCGGCTCACCGAGCGCTTCCCCCGCACCGGCGGCCCCTACGTCTACGCCCGCGAGGCGTTCGGCGACTTCGCAGGGTTCCTCTCCGCCTGGTCGTACTGGACGATGACCTGGGTCAGCAACGCCGCCCTCGCGGTCGCGGGCGTCGGCTACGTCCATGTGCTGACCGGCGACGACGGCTCCAAGGCCGGGGACCTGGCACTGGCGCTGGCCATGATCTGGCTGCCCGCGCTGGCGAACCTCGCCGGCACCCGCTGGGTGGGCGCGGTCCAAATGATCTCCACGGTGCTGAAGTTCGTGCCGCTGCTGTTCGTCGCCGTCATCGGGATGTTCTTCTTCGACCCCGACAACCTCGGCTCCTTCAACGCGGGCGACGGCAACTGGACCGGCGGGCTCACCGCGTCGGCCGCGATCCTGCTCTACAGCTATGTCGGCGTCGAGTCGGCCGCGATGAGCGCGGGCGAGGTCCGGGACCCGGAGCGCAATGTGGGGCGCGCCAGCGTCCTCGGCACCATCGGTGCCGCCGTGGTCTATCTGCTGGGCACCCTCGCCGTCTTCGGCAGTGTCCCGCACGACAAGCTCGTCGACTCCACCGCCCCGTTCTCCGACGCGGTCAACGCGATGTTCGGCGGTGAGTGGGGCGGCACGGTGATCGCGGTCTGCGCCGTGATCTCCATCGTCGGCGCACTCAACGGCTGGACGCTGATGAGCGCCCAGGCGCCCTACGCGGCGGCCAAGGACGGGCTGTTCCCCGCCGTGTTCGCGAAGAAGCGGCGCGGAGTGCCCACGGCGGGCGTGCTGGCCGCCGCGGTCCTGGCCTCGCTGCTGACCGTCATCAACTACACGTCGGGCGTGGCCGGGGTCTTCGAGATCCTGGTGCTGATCACGACCTTCTCCGCGACGGTCCCGTATCTGCTGTCCGCCGCCGCGCAGGTGTACTTCCTGCTGACCGGGCAGCGCGAGAAGATCAGCCCGGCCCGCTTCACCCGGGACATGGTGCTCGCCCTCGGCGCGTTCGCCTTCTCCTTCTGGCTGGTCGCGGGCGCCGGCTACGCCGCGGTGTACCAGGGCGTGCTCTTCCTCTTCGTCGGCATCCTCGTCTATGTGTGGATCGTGGCCCGCCGGCCTGCGGCTGGTACCGCCGACGCGACCGCCGAGGAGCCGGCCGTGGTGGCCGCCCAATCGAGCCCGTCCGGCGCTTGAGGACGCGCCCGCAGGGCGCTCGCCGCCGCAGCCGGCAACGGCACTACGCGGTGATGCCGCCGTCCAGGACGAGTTCGGCGCCGACCGTGTACCCGGCCTCCGCACCGGCCAGGTAGAGCACGGCGGCGGCGACCTCCTCGGGGGTGCCCGCCCGGCCGGCGGGCACCTCGCGGCTCATCCGCTCGGCCTTGTCCTGCGCGGACTCGCCCGGGCGGGAGGACATCGGGGTCTCGATGGGGCCGGGGCTGACCGCGTTGATCCGGACCCCGTCGCCGATGTGGTCCAGGGCGGCGTTGCGGGTCAGCGCCGAGACGGCCGCCTTGCTGGTCGCGTACGCGGCCAGGCTCTCCATGCGCAGATGGGCACCGAGGTTGGACGAGATGTTCACGATGGCGCCGCCGCCGTGGGCGCGCATGTGGCCGATCTCGTACTTCATCGACAGATAGACGCCGGTGAGGTTGGTGGCGATGATGCTCTGCCAGTCCTCCTCGGGGATGTCGGCGAGCTTGGCGGGCGGGACGAACAGCCCGACGTTGTTCACGGCCACATCGAGGCCGCCGAAGCGCTCGACGGTCTGCCGCACGAGGGCCTGGACGTCCTCGGAGCGGGTCACGTCGGCGGTGATCGCGGCGGCCTCGCCGCCCTCGGCCTCGATGAGGGAGACGGTCTCCTTCAGGGGCTCCGCCCGACGGCCCGCGACGACGACCCGGGCGCCCTCGCGGGCGAAGGCCAGGGCGATGGCCCGGCCGATTCCCGTGCCGCCGCCGGTGACGAGGGCGGTCTTCCCGGTGAAACGTGCGGTCATGACGACGACTCCTTGTGTGAATGAAGCACTATTGAAGAACGATCGGTCTCGAATCAGGGTGTGGCGAGGCAACCCCGAGGGCGGATGGCGCCTTCGGGTGTGCTGAGGTGTGCCGGTGTTCGAGGGGGGGCTCAGTCCAGCAGTGACAGCGCCTGGGCGGCGGCGTCCCGCAGCAGGCCGGTGCCGGCGTCGACCTTGCCGACCACCCGCATGCCCTGCATGAGGACCAGCAGCAGCCGCGCGAGCGCGACCGGGTCCCGGTCGGCGGGCAGCTCCCCCTGGGCCCTGGCCCGCATCAGCGCCGACGTCAGCGCGGCCTCCATGCTGTGCCAGCTCTGCTCGACCCGCCGGGCCGCGTCCGGATCGTGCGACCCGAGCTCCACGGCCGTATTGGTGACGAAACAGCCGCGCCGCAGCTCGTCGTGGGCGGCTTCCTCCGCGAAGCGTTCGATCAGTCCCCGCACGGCGGGCAGCGCCGGCCCCGGCTGGGACAGCTCCTCCAGGATGCGGGGGCTGTGCTGCTCCGCGTAACGGTCCATGGCCTTCGCGTAGAGCTCGCGCTTGCTGCCGAAGGTGGCGTACAGGCTCGCCCGGGCGATGCCGAGGTGCGCTACGAGGTCCGCCATCGACGTCGCTTCGTAGCCGCGCTGCCAGAACAGCTCCACGGCTGACTGCAGGGCGGCGTCCGGATCGAATTCCTTGGTCCTGGCCACGGGAATGACCCTAGGGGAATCAAGAACGATCAGTCAAGAATAGTTCGGGGCGACCCGCCGGGTACGCCGTGTACCCGCCGGGCCGCCAGGTGGTGCGCAGTGTGGGTCGCCGGGATCTTCAGGGGGCATCCAGGCTGACCGCGGGGGAGGAGGTGGCGATCACGGCGCGGCCGTGGGCCACCAGGACCGTGCGCAGCTTGTCCCAGCCCTCGTCGTCGTCCGGGGCCAGTCCGGTCATCAGCCGGCGCTGCTGCTCCACGACGAAGGGCCAGGACGCGATGCCGATGAGGGTCATCAGCAGAGTCCCGGCCTTCCGTGCGGAGCCGATCCCGAGCGTTTCGCTCAGGATCTCGCTCTTGAGCGTGTAGTACGCCTCCCGCTCGGCCTCGCCGGGGATCTCCTTGTTGCCGTAGTGCAGGCCCTCCCAGGCCAGCAGGCGGATGAGGCTGTTGTCGCGGCGGTGGTAGTCGAAGACGTGGCCCACGTACTCCTCGATTCCCTCCCTCGTGGTCGGCACCGGCACCTGCTCGCTCAGGTCCCGGTAGGCCTGGGCGAGCACGGCGGCGAAGAGCTGGTCCTTGTTGCCGAAGTAGGCGTAGATGCGTTGCTTGTTGGCCGCCGCCTGTTCGGCGATGCGGTCCACCCGGGCTCCGGAGATGCCGTACTGGGCGAACTCCGCGCGGGCGGCTTCCAGGAGGCGAGTAGGTGTGTCGGGCGTTGTTTCCTTGCTCATGCGGCCACTCTAGAGGAACTCCAACCAACCGTATAGTTGTCCGCAACCAACTAGATGGTTAGGAAAAACCAACTGGATGGTTGCGCGGCCCCCGGACATGTCCTAGTGTCTTCGACATCGGCCCGGCCAACCCGCCGGCAGCACTGAGGAAACACCGCACGACGAAGCACGGGGGGCGTGCCGCGACCTTCGCGGAGCCATGCCGCCGTAGCCGTTCTTCGCGCTTTTCGCACCTCTTAGCGCACCTCTCACTTCCATGTCACCGCCTTGGCGCAGCCATGCCTCAGGGCGGTACCCACCGAGGAGTTCGTCATGAGCCAGACCCTTCACAGCGTCGTTCTGGTAGGGGACCGTTTCATCGGTTTCGCCGTGCAGGAGAACGTCTTCACCGTCTCCCAGTTACTCGAGCGCATCCGCGGCGGCTTCTACGCCCCGCAGGGAGCCCCGGTCCTGATCGAGAGTGCCCAGGGCGTGGCCGAGTCGGACGTCGTCATGATCGTCGAGGAGCTGCGCCACCAGGGCCTGCAGGAACGGGTGCAGATCAGACTGCAGCCATCCACCCTCAGCGGGGCGGGCGAGGTGCACAAACGCGTGGTGGCCAACGCGCTGATAGCGGACCTCTACCAGGTCAGCGACGTGCTCTACGGTGCCGGGCTGCGGCTGCACAACGACAACGAGCTGCTGCTCGACCACCAGACCGGGCAGCACGTCCAGGGCATGGTGGCCGTCGAGGCGTCCCGGCAGATGTTCCTGGCCGTCACCGAGCGCTATTACGCGGCCCAATGGCCGCAGCGCCGCTACTACTACGTCATCGAGTCCATGAACACGGACTTCGAGAACTTCCTCTTCCCACTCTGCTCCACCATCGAATACCGCGTCACCAAGGCGCAGACCCAGGACCCGGCGAGGCTGTCCTTCGGCGCCGACATCTCCATCCAGCAGGCGGGCCGCCGGGCCTCCCTCACGCAGGTGACGTTCACCGCCTTCGACGCCGAGCTCATCGAAGCCAAGGAAGACCGCCGGGCGCGCCAGGCCGTCGAGCACATGCTCCGGTCCCCGATGGCGGCCCTCAGCGGCGTCTGACCGCCCCGGCCGCCCGTCCGGCCCCGCGTGTCACCCCTCGACTTTCCTTCCTTTCCCTTTCGTTCACCCCTTTGTTCACCATGAGGAGCACCACCATGTCCGCATCGCTGATCACCGCCGTCGAGCTGTCCGTCAAGCCCGACCGGATCGAAGCCGCCGCCGAGGCCTGGAAGGCCCACCACGCCGCCTCGTCCTTCACCGGCCGCGCCCTCTTCCGCAGCCTGGAGGGCTCGACCCTGCTCGAACTCGCCCCGGTCGCCGGCTGGGAGGAGTTCCCCGCCCTGCGTGAGGACTGGGCGCAGCTCTGGGACACCGTCGGCCCGCTGGCCGAGGGCGACTTCCGCCGCCAGGTGCTGGGCTTCGTGGACGCGCCCAAGCCCATCGACACCCCGCTGCCGCTGACGCCCTACGTGCAGATGCGCCACATCGAGGTGCCGCCCGGCGTCCACACCGCCTACCGCGCCTGGCGCGAGGAGACCATCTACGACGTGGTCCGCACCTCCGACGAGGTCGAGGCGTTCGTCGCCTACCACTCCGTGGTGAGCACCGAGCCCGGCGTCATGTTCGTCTCCGGCTTCAGCTGCGACCCCGCCGAGTACAACGCGGTCTTCACCTCCCCCCGCTACCAGGAGATCGTCCGCCAGGCCGGCGACCGCTACATCGCGGGCGGCGAGCGCGGTCTCTTCACCGAGATCTACGCCCGCGTCTCCTGACCGCCGGCCCGACACCTCTCCTGGAACCTTCGAGAAGGAGAAGACGGTGACCCAGTCACGCACCTTCCAACTGAGTCTCACCACCCAGGGACCGGCCTACCCGCCCAGCGAAGTGATGGACGGAAACGGTGACTTCATCGTCATCGGCCGTATCAATCGCGACAACGGCGCGGGCGGGGTCTCCCAGACCTGGGGATCGGCGATCGTCTCCGCCGACAGCCCGCTGCCGAAGTTCGGCGAGCACCAGCCGTACGAGATCGTGCGGGAACTCCCCGACCACCCCGCGCAGTTCAGCCCGGCGGACAACGAGATCGTGCTGCACACGCTGCCGCTCCCGCTGCCGTGCAACAACTACCCCATGGTGTTCGCCCCCGAGCAGTGCCCGGACGCGCACCTGGTCACCCGCCCCAGCTACCCCTTCCACCAGGTCGCCGTGCCGGACCTGCGGGCCCAGGACGGCCCCAAGGTCACCGAGCCGGTCACCCTCGGCAAGTGGGCGGAGGCCCGCGGGGAGCTGGAGGTGCGGCTGGTGGACGGCGGCACGGCCGCGGAGTTCGCCTGCGACTTCTCCGGCATGCTGCCCAACAGCCTCTACACGGTGATGTCCCTGCGGGAGCACGACCTCGACCCCGACGGGCCCACCCGGCCCGGCCCGCTGGGCGTGCCCAACGCCTTCGTCACCGACCAGGACGGCAAGGGCCGCTACCGGGCCGTACTGCCGGACCCCTTCCCGGCACCCGGCACCGGCGGCAACCGCATCGTCAACGTCATCGTGCTGTGGATGAGCTACCAGCAGAACTACGGCGGCGCGATCGGCTGGTTCGGCCTCGGCGGGGACATCCACGCCCAACTGAAGCTCCAGGGACCGAGCTTCATGGAATTCGTCACCACCGCCAAGTGATCAGCACCGCCACGTGAGCAGCACTGCCACGTGAGCACCACCGCCCTACCGAGAACCCGCAGTCCGAAAGAGGAATCACCATGCCCATCGTCTCCGTGACGACCTGGCCGACCGACAACGACGAGCAGTGCCGCGAGCTGATGGAGGAGCTGACGGCGACCGTGCACCGGATCACCGGCGCCCCCCTCGACAAGATCACGGTCTATGTCCGGGAGATCCCGCGCGAACGCTGGTCCGAGGGCGGCGTCCTGGGGTCGAACCCGGAATTCGCCAAGCTCAGCCGGCGCACCGGCTGACCCCTGGTGCGAACGGGGCCACGGGGCCGGGCGACGCGCCCGGCCCCCGCCCCCCCCCGCCCCCCCAACTCGTCCCGCCCCCCGAACTCCGACACCGAAAGTTGACGGTCATGTCCACGAACTCCTCAGGACCCGCCGCAGACGACCGCATGGCACGCGGCCTGGAGACGATCCGCCGCATCGAGCGCGCCGAACGGCCCGGAGTCCTCGACGGATTCAGCGACGTGGCCCCCGGCTTCGGCGAGATCATCGTCGGCTACGCCTTCGGCGACATCTGCTCCCGGCCCGGCCTGGAGACGCCCACCCGTCAGCTCGTCACCGTCGCCGCGCTGACGACCCTGGGCAACGCCGCCCCGCAGCTCTCCTTCCACGTACGGGGGGCGCGCAACGTCGGCTGCACCCGGCAGGACATCGTCGAGACGGTCCTGCACCTCTGCCCCTACGCCGGTCTCCCCGCGACCGTCGACGCCCTGAAGGTCGTCGCCGCCGTCTTCGCCGCCGAACCCGGGCAGGCCGGCGACGAGCCCACCGGACCCGCCGCGACCGACGACCGCTACGAGCGCGGTCTGCACCTGCTGAAGGCCCTCGACGGCCTCACCACGGAGTCCGCCGACGCCCAGGGCCCGGTCGCCGACCTCGCCCGCTGCCTCATCGAGTTCGCCCTCGGCGACATCTCCGCACACGGCGGCCTCGACGCCCGCACCCGGGAGATCGTCTCCATCGCCGCCTGCACCGCACTGGGCACCCCCCTGCGACCGCGGCTGGAGACGCACCTGCGCGCCCTGCTCGCCGCCGGCGGCACCGAGGAGGAAGCCATCGAGACGGTCCTCCAGATGGCCGTGTACGCGGGCGTCCCGACCGCGGTCAACGGCCTCAACGCCGTCCGCGACGTCTACCGGACGGCCGCCGGACAGCCCGCCTGACCCGCCGCCCGACCACCACCCCACCCGCAGCCGGCACCGCCGTTCACCGCCATCCGGAAGGAGAGCCCCATGGCCTCTCGTCCCTACCTCGTCTTCGCCGACGTGGACGAGACCCTCATCAACTGCAAGAGCATGTTCGACTTCTTGCGGTACCAACTGACCATCCGGTACGGCGCCGACGGTGTCGTCGACTACGGACGGCTCCACGAGGGGTTCCAGCGGGCGGCCCGCGAGGGCGCCGCCCGCGAGGACATCAACCGCGCCTACTACGCGGCCTACGAGGGCGACTCGGCGGCCACCATCGCCGCCCTGGGCGAACGCTGGTACACCGAACGGGACACGGCCGGGCTCTTCATCGAGGAGACCCGCCGGGAGCTGGCGGACCACCGCGCGGCGGGCGCCGAAATCGTCCTGGTCTCAGGGTCGTTCCCCGCGTGCCTCGACCCCATCGCCCGGGCGGTCGGCGCCGCCCATGTGCTGTGCACCCGCCCCCTCGTCGAGCGGGGCCGCTACACGGGCCGGATCGGGACGCCGATGATCGGCGCGCACAAGGCGGACGCCGTCCGGGACCTGCTCGCCACCAGGCCGGACATCGACCCGCGCGACTGCTACGCGTACGGCGACCACCCGTCCGACCTGCCGATGCTCGACTCCGTCGGCCACCCCGTCGCGGTCGGCGACGACCCGGTCCTCCACGCCCACCTCGACGACCGGGCCCGCATGAGCCACCAGTACTTCTTCACCCCCCTGGAGCCACAGCGATGACCGTCTACTCACCCGCCACCACCGCCACCGGAATCATCGGCACCGGCTCGTACCTCCCCGCCGAGATCGTGCCCAACTCCGTGGTGGCCGACCGGGCCGGCGTCACCGCGGACTGGATCGTCCAGAAGACCGGCATCCACGAAAGACGCCACGCCGCGCCCCACGAAGCCACCTCCGACCTGGCCTACGCCGCGGCCCGGGCCGCGATGGACGACGCCGGCATCACCGAGCGGGACATCGCCTGGGTGATCGTGGCGACGTCCACCCCCGACCACCCCCAGCCCGCCACCGCCTGCCTGGTGCAGGACCGGCTCGGCGCCACCCAGGCCGCGGCCTTCGACATCAACGCCGTCTGCGCGGGCTTCGTCTTCGCGCTCCAGACCGGCGCCCAGCTGCTGGCCGGCGTCGGCGAGCGGACCACGGCCAAATACGCGCTCGTCATCGGCGCGGACGTCTACTCCCGCATCCTCGACCACACCGACCGCCGCACCGCGGTGCTCTTCGGCGACGGCGCCGGAGCCGTCGTCCTCGGCCCGGCCCGCCCCGGCCACGGCATCCTCGGCACGGGCACCAGCACCGACGGCAGCCTGCACGGCCTGATCGGTGTGCAGGCGGGCGGCAGCCGCCACCCCGCCTCGGCCGGCACCCTCGCCGACGGGCAGCACTTCTTCAAGATGCGGGGCCGGGAGGTCCGCGACTTCGTCAACGAACGGCTGCCGCTCGCCGTCCAGGGCGTACTCGACGCCCACGGCGTCGACCCCGCCCACATCAAGCACTTCATCCCGCACCAGGCCAACGGCGTCATGGTCGGCGAGGTCATCCCCCGGCTCGGGCTGCCCAACGCCCACGCCCACCTGCCCGTCGACCTGCACGCCAACACCGGTGCCGCCTCCATACCGCTCGCCCTCGACCACGCCCGCCGCGCCGGGGCCCTGGCGGACGGCGACCTGATGCTCCTCGCCGGCTTCGGCGGCGGCATGGGCGTCGGCACGGCCCTGCTCCGCTGGGACAGCGAACCGCCCTGCCGCCACACGCGGCACGCCGCGCGGGAGCTCGTCGGGAGCGTGGCCCGATGACCGCACTCGCGACCGCCCCGGCCCCGCTCGCCCCGGCCCTTCTCACTCCAGAACACTTCGACCACGGCTACCCCGGATACCCGGTGTACGCCCGCCGCCGGCCCGCCCCCGCGACCGCCGACCTCTGCGCGGTCCCCGGCTGCGCCGTCGCCTGCTGGTCGATGGGGCTCGACGCCCCGGACACCACCCCCTGCCCGCACGGCTGGGCCTCGCGCCCCGCGGCCGTCGCCTCCACCCCCGTCCCGTCCATGGGAGACCACCAGTCATGACTCAGACCACCCTCACGCACGCACCGGAAACGGACTCGGGCGTCAAGCGCGGGGCGCCCGTCGCCACCGACCCCGCCGGCTACTCGCCGCTGCGCGCCTGGCTGGCGGTCTTCGCCCTGGCGCTCGGCACCTTCTCCTTCGTCACCACCGAGACCCTGCCCATCGGCCTGCTGCCGTCCATCGGCGCCGGCGTCGACGTCTCCGTCGGCACCGCGGGCTTCCTCGTCACCGGCTTCGCCGCCGTCGCCGCCATCACCGCGGCACCGCTGACCACCCTGTGCGGACGCGTCGACCGCAAGTGGCTGCTGGCCGCACTGCTCGTCGCCTACGTCATCGGCAACCTGCTGGCCACCGTCGCCTCCAGCTACGCCATGCTGCTCGTCGCCCGTATCGTGGTCGCCCTCGCCCACGGTGTCTTCTGGTCCATCGCCGCCGCCATCGCCGTCCGGCTCGTCCCCGAGCGGCACGCCGTCCGGGCCACCGCCATCGTCCTCGGCGGTATCTCCCTCGCCTCGGTGCTCGGCGTCCCGCTGGGCACGATGATCGGCCAGAACTCCGGCTGGCACACCGCGTTCGCAGCCGTCGCAGCCGTCGGCTTCGTCGTCCTGGTCGCCGTGCTGTTCCTGCTGCCGGGCCTGCCCGCCCAGGGCAGCGGCAGCCTCGCCGCGCTGCCCCGCGTGCTCCGCAACGCCCGACTGCGCACCGCCGTCGCCGTCACCGCGCTCGTCATGATCGGCCACTTCCTCGCCTTCACCTACATCGCCCCCTACCTGGAGGACATCACCGGCATCAGCGAGGGCATGGTCGGCGTCCTGCTGCTCGTCTTCGGCCTCGCCGGATTCATCGGGAACTTCATCGCCGGCGCCGTCGTCGGCCGCTCGGTGCGGGCCACCCTGCTCGGCGCACTCGCCGTGATGACCGCCTCCCTCGTCCTGCTGTGGGCCTTCGGTGACAACAAGGCCGCGGCGGTCACCCTGCTCATCGTGTGGGGCCTCGCCTTCGCCGCCCTGCCGGTCGGCCTCCAGACCTGGGTGCTGGAGCTGGCCAAGGAGGAGTCCGACGCCGCGTCGTCCCTCTACGTGGCGGCCTTCAACGGCGCCATCGCCGTCGGTTCCCTCGTCGGCGGCCTGATCGTCGACTCCTCCGCCGGCCCCCGCGCCGTCACCGCCATCGGCGCTGCCCTGGCCGCCTGCGCCCTGCTCACCCTGGTCCTCGCCGGCCGCGGAACCCGCGCCACCGAGAACGCCTGACACCCGCCGCCCCCGGCGCCCCCCAACACGCACCGAACCAGCATCGACAAGGACTAACGAATCATGTACCAGCGCACCCTCGGCGCCTCCGGCCTGCAGGTCTCCGCGATCGGCCTCGGCTGCATGGGAATGTCGGTCTACTACGGCGCGAGCGACGAGGCGGCCTCCGTCGCCACCATCCACCACGCCCTCGACATCGGCGTGAACTTCCTCGACACCGCCGACGCCTACGGCAACGGCCACAACGAGGAGCTGGTCGGCCGGGCCCTCAAGGGCCGCCGCGACGAGGCCGTCCTCGCCACCAAGTTCGGCATCCGGGGAGTCGGGCCCGGGGGCACCTCCGGCGGGGCGACCATCGACTCCCGCCCCGAGTACGTCCGGGAAGCCTGCGACGCCTCGCTCGCCCGCCTCGGCGTCGACCACATCGACCTGTACTACATGCACCGCCGCAACCCCGAGGTCCCCATCGAGGAGACCATCGGCGCCATGGCCGAACTCGTCGCCGCGGGCAAGGTCCGTCACCTCGGGCTCTCCGAGGTGAACGCCGACACCCTGCGCCGCGCCCACGCCGTCCACCCCATCGCGGCCCTGCAGAGCGAGTACTCGCTGTGGGAGCGGGACCTCGAGGACGACATCGCGCCCACGGCCACCGAGCTGGGCATCGGCCTCGTCCCGTACTCGCCGGTCGGCCGGGGCTTCCTCACGGGGGCCCTCACCTCGCTCGACCAACTGGACGAGGACGACTACCGCCGCACCACCGACCCCCGCTTCCAGGGCGAGAACCTCACCCGCAACCTGGCCCTGGTCGAGCGGGTCCGCGCCCTCGCCACCGGGATCGGCTGCACCCCCGTCCAGCTGGCCCTGGCCTGGCTGCTCTCCCGCGGCGAGCACATCGCCCCGATCCCCGGCACCCGGCGCGTCAGCTACCTGGAGGAGAATGCCAAGGCCGCCGATCTGGCCCTCACCGCGGACCAGTTGCGCGCCCTGGAGGAGGCACTGCCCGCCACCGAGGTGTCCGGCGGCCGCTACCCCGAGGCCGGTCTGCGCCTGCTGAACACCTGACCTGCTGACCGACGACGCCGGCCGCCCCCGCGCAGACGGGGGCGGCCGGCGTCGTCTACGGCAGTCGCCCGTGCAGCTCCTGAAGGTGCGCGGCCGTCTCCCGGTCGGCCGGCAGGAACGTCTCCATCGCCAGCTCGGAGACGGTCACGTCCATGGGGGTGTTGAACGTCGCGATCGTCGAGATGAACGACAGCACCCGGCCGTCGTGCTCGATCACCATCGGCAGCGCGAACGGCACCCCGCCACCCTCCCCGGACACCGCGCGCTCGGTGCCGTCCTCCGGCAGCGGATACCCGCTGACCTCGTCGTAGAGGGCGCGCAGCGGCGCCGACCGCATCAGGGCCAGCTGTCGTTCCATCTGATGCAGCAGATGGCCGCGCCACTCGCGGTAATTGCGGATGCGGGGCGCCAGGCCGCCCGGGTGCATGGTGATCCGCATGGCGTTCAGCGGCGGGGCCAGCAGCGGCTCCGCGACACCCTCCAGCAGCATCGCGATACCACGGTTGGCGGCCACCACCTGATAGGTGCCGTCCACCACCAGCGCCGGGAACGGCTCGTACGAGCGCAGCAGCCGTTCCATCCCCTCCCGCAGCCCCGCGAGCGCCGGGTCGTCCAGGGACCGTTCGGCGTAGTACGGGGCGTAACCGGCGGCGATCAGCAGGGCGTTCCGCTCCCGGACGGGCACCTCCAGATGGTCCGCGAGGCGCAGCACCATCTCCTGGCTCGGCCGGGCACGGCCCGTCTCTATGAAGCTGATGTGGCGCGCCGAGGAGCCCGCGCGCAGCGCCAGGTCCAGCTGGCTGATCCGCCGCCGGTCCCGCCACTCGCGCAGCAGCGCGCCCACCCCCGTGGTCTCTGCGACAGTCGTCATGGCCCGACCGTAACCGGTGGCCGCCGCCCGCCGGCGGCTACCCCAGGTCGAGGGCGTTGCGCAGCCCCAGCCGGTAGCGCACGTCGTCCTGTGCCTTGAGGAGCTCCAGCTCCGGCGCCCGGTACAGCGGCGTGATCGAACACCGCTCGGCCTTCGAACCCGCCTCCTCCAGCAGGGCGTTGACGGCGGCACGGGCCGCGGCGTTGGCGCCCTCCATGGTCGCCAGGTCGATGTCGGTGGCCACGTAGTCGCCGCACAGGAAGAGATTGGGGATCGCCGTCCGGGCGTCCGGGCGGTTGTACCAGGTGCCGGTGGGGTGGATGAGGAGCTGCTCGTCGTTGGTCGGCCGGGGGCCGCCGATCTCCACCGCCGGGTCGAGGAACCACGAGTGGAGCGTGGCATCGCGCAGGACCGTGCGGCCCGTGTCGTTGAGCCCCGCCTTCATCTGCGCCCACACCTCGCGCGCGACCTCCTCCCGGGTGCACTGCTTGCCCGTCTTGCCGTAGAGGATGCCGGGCTTGTCCCACTCGGATACGTCCACCGACAGACAGTCCACGGCCGCGCCGTCGCCGTAGTCGGCCCCGAAGTCCCGTCCGGACCAGTACTGCGCCTGCCCCACGGAGGTGATCGACCATGGGGAGTCGATGTGGTTGACGTGACCGTGGACGACGGGCGTCGGCTCGGTCAGATAGAACTGAATGCCCGTCATCCAGTCCGTCTGCAGCCGGTCGCAGCGCGCCAGCTTCGGGTCGGCGGCCCGCACCGCCGCGTTCCACGTCGTGCGGGCGTGCTCGACCGGCATCGCCGACACGAAGTGGTCGGCGGTCACCGACTGCCGGGCACCGGACGGGTCCTGGACGACGGCCTCGGTGATCCGGCCGCCCCCGATGCGCAGGTCCCGGACCGACCAGCCGACGCGGAAGGTCACGCCCAGCGACCGCAGATGTGCCACCCACGGGTCGATCCACGCCTCATTGGTCGGCGCGTCGAGGACCCGGTCCGGCTGGCCGTCCGCGCCGCGCCCCAGCGCGTTGAAGAGGAACGCCTCGATGCACGTCGAGACGGTCTTGGTGCTGGCCACCTCCGCCTTCGTCGCCACGATGTTGCGGGTGATGCCGATGGCCAGCAGCCGCTGGTAGTTGGGCGACATCCGCGCGGCCCGGATGAACTCCCACCACGGCACCTTCTCCCAGGCGCCGACCCGCCGCCGCTCGCAGCTGGTGAACCAGACCAGCAGCCGGCCGACGAAGTACAGGACCTCCTGCGGCGGGATGTTCCCGAAGGCGTCGAAGAAACCGGTCAGCGCGCGGCGCAGGGCGTCCGGGGTGAGCAGCGGGGGAGGGGTGCCGACGATGCCGAACGGCAGCCGGATGTCCTCGTGGCCGATCCGGGCCAGCATCACCTCGCTGGAGGCCACGAGATTGTCGTGACAGCCGTTCGCGTTGCCGGGGAAGGGAATGCGCCGCATGGTGTCGGGGAGGTTCTGGTAGAAGCCGGGAAAGAACCGGAAGCCGTGCTCCCCGGGCAGCGGCTTGCGGCCGCCCTTCGCACTGCCCGGCACATCCATGCTGCGCGCCTTGCCGCCCGGTGCCTTCTTCTCGTACACCGTCACCTGGAAGCCGCGCTCGGCGAGTTCGTGCGCGGCCGTCAGCCCGGCCACGCCCCCGCCCAGCACGGCGACGCTCCGCCCGCCCGCCCCGCGCACCGGCCCGCGCCGGGTGGCGGCCACCGCGCGGCTGCCGAGCGCGGCCGGACCGACGCTCGCGGCGACGGCCGCCGCCCCGCCGATGAAGCCTCTGCGTGTGCTGCCCGTACCGCCCATACCGCGACCCCTACCGCCGGTAACATGTCCCGTCCGGCGCAGGAGCATAGAAGCGCCACCTTGTCCCCGGAAGGGTGCAGTCGACTCGCCGTGCGCCCCCTGGCACATTGACGCGAAAGCGCCCCCGCGCCGTGGGACGCTTGGACCACCGGTACTCGCGATGAAGGGGATGCGCCCATGGCAGTCGAACCGCTCTCGCAGAAGGACGTCGAGGACCGCCTCCAGGAACTGCCCGGCTGGACCACCGACGGCGATCGAATCAGCCGTACGTACTCCTTCGAGGGGCACTTCGCGGCGGCGGCGATGGTCGTGCACGTCGCCCAGATCCAGGAGGAGCTGGGCCACCACTCCGATCTGACGCTCGGTTACAACACGGTGTCCCTGACGGTGAACACGCACAGCGCGGGCGGCAAGGTCACCGGCCTCGATGTCGAACTCGCCCGCCGCGTCGAGGCGGTGGCCCCGGGCCACGGGGCCCGCTGACGCGGGGTCGGTGCGTTTGGGCCTCTTCGGCTGCCGGCCGTGTCGGGTCGCACCTCCGCTGCGCGGCGGTGTCCGCAATCGCCGGACGGGCTTTCCGAGCCCGTCCGGCAATGACAGCCCGGAGGGGCCACGTGGCGCGCTCAGTCGATGCCGCGTGCCGCGCGAAAGCGGGCCAGGGCTTCGTCGAGGTCGACGATCGGCTCGGGGTAGGCGTAGCGGGCTCGTTCCGCGGGGCGCAGGCGCCAGGGGTGGTGGATCGACGGGGCCCGCAGGTCCGCCAGTTCCGGCACCCAGCGGCGCACGTACTCCCCGGTCGCATCGAAGCGTTTCGCCTGGGCCAGGGGGTTGAGGACCCGGTTGGGGCGGGTGTCGCTGCCGGTGCCCGCCACCCACTGCCAGTTCAGCTGGTTGTTCGCGACGTCCCCGTCCACCAGCAGGTCCAGGAAGTGCCGGGCGCCGGCCCGCCAGTCGAGGTACAGCGTCTTGGTGAGGAAGCTCGCCGACAGCAGCCGGGCCCGGTTGTGCATCCAGCCCTCGTGCGCGAGCTGCCGCATCGCCGCGTCGACCACCGGGTACCCCGTACGGCCCTCCCGCCACGCGGCCAGCTCCTCGGTGTCCTGGCGCCAGCGGTCGTGCCGGGGGCGGTAGTCGCGCCGGGCCGCGTCGGGGCGGGCCGCGAGGAGCTGGTGGTGGAAGTCCCGCCAGGCCAGCTGGCGTACGAACGCCTCGGCGCCCGCGCCGGCCGTCTGCCGGGCCCGGGTGACCAGCTCCACCGGTGACAGACAGCCGAAATGCAGATACGGGGAGAGCCGGGAGGTCGCGTCCCCGGGCAGGTCGTCGTGCCGGTCGGCGTAGCCCGTCAGACCCGTGCGCAGCCACGCGGTGAGCCGACGGCGGCCCGCCCGCTCGCCGCCCTCCGGCAGCGCCGGGGACGGCTCGCCCCGGGCCAGGGACGCGGCCTCGGGCAGGGGCTCCGAGCGCACCTCGGCCGGCACCGGGACCGCGCGCGGCGCGGCGATCACGGGCCGTGGCGCCTCGGCCGACCAGCGCCGGAAGTACGGGGTGAACACCGCGTAGTGGTCCCGGCCCGTCGGCAGCACCGCACCCGGGGGCACCGCCGTGACCACCGCGTCGTGCACCCGCAGCCCGCGCCCGTCCGCCGCCAGCGCCGCCCGCAGCCGCTCCTCGCGGCGCAGCGCGAAGCCGCTGACACCCCCCGCGACATGGACCTCCCCGGCGCCCGTCTCCGCGGCCACCCGGCAGGTCTCCTCGACCGCGTCGCCCCGGCGGACCACCAGCCGGCCGCCGCGTTCGCGCAGCGCCTCGTCCAGATCGGCGAGGCAGTCCGCCAGGAACGCGGCCCGGTTGGGTACGGCGAAGCCCGCCGCCGCCACTTGTGAGTCGACGACGAACAACGGCACCACCGTGCGTGCCGCACGCAGCGCGCCGGCGAGCACGGGGTGGTCGCGCAGCCGCAGGTCCGAGGTGAACAGGGCGATGGATACGTCCATCCCCCGATTGTGAGCGCCGCGCGCCCTGCCGGCGGGCAGGGCGCGCGGGCCCGTTACGACCCTCGTGGGCCGGGCGGGTCAGCTGAAGTCGAACTCGTCCGGGTCCGGGCCGAGGCGCGTGCCGTTGTCGAGTCCGGCGATCGCGGTGAGGTCCTCGTCGTCCAGCTCGAAGCCGAAGACGTCGATGTTCTCCCGGATGCGGGACGGCGTCACCGACTTCGGAATGGCCACGTTGCCGATCCGGAGGTGCCAGCGCAGCACGACCTGCGCGGCCGTCCTGCCGTGCTTGGCGGCGATCCGGCCGATGACCGGGTCGGCCAGGAGGTCCTTGCCCTGGCCGAGCGGCGACCAGGCCTCGGTGGCGATGCCGTGCCGGGCGTGCAGGGCGCGCAGCTCGGCCTGCTGGAAGTTGGGGTGCAGCTCGATCTGGTTGACCGCGGGGACGACGGACGTCTCGGCGATCACCCGCTCGAGGTGCGCGGGCTGGAAGTTCGAGACGCCGACGGCCTTCGCGCGCCCGCTCTCGGCGATCTCCGCGAAGGTGCGGACGATCGTCAGGTAGTCGTCGCGCACGGCCCGCGGCCAGTGGATGAGGTACAGGTCCACGTAGTCCAGGCCGAGCTTCGCCAGGGAGGCGTCGAACTCGCGCAGAACGCTCTCTCGCGTCCATGTCTCGGACGCGCTGTTCCACAGCTTGGTCGTGACGAACAGCTCGTCACGTGCGATGCCCGAGGCGGCGAGAGCCTTTCCCGTACCCACCTCGTTCTCGTAGATCGCGGCGGTGTCGATGCTGCGGTATCCGGCGGCCAGGGCCTCGGAGACGGCGGCGGTGGCCTCGTCGTCCGGGACCTGCCACACGCCGAAGCCCAGCTGGGGCATCTCGACGCCGTTGTTGAGGGTGATGGAAGGGACCTTGCTCACGAGCAGTCGATCCTTACGTCAGGGGGTGCTTACCTCATGGTCAACCGGCACCTGCCCCGATCGCATTCCCATTACACCCATCTCGTTTCCCCCGCTTCTCAGCCGCGGTACAGCGCCTCCACCTCCCGTGCGTAGGCCTTCTCGATGGCCTTCCGCTTCAGCTTCAGCGACGGGGTCAGCAGCCCGCGCTCCTCGGTGAACCGGGCGCCCAGTATCCGGAACGTACGGATGGACTCGGACTGCGAGACGAGGGTGTTGGCGGCCACCACCGCCCGCCGGACCTCGGCCTCCAGCTCCGGGTCCCGCACCAGGTCGCCCGGCGGCGGCGCCGGCTTCCCGCGGATGGCCAGCCAGTGCGCCACCGCGTCCGGATCGAGGGTGACGAGAGCGGCGAGATAGGGGCGGTCGTTGCCGACGACCACGCACCGGTCGACCAGCGGATGCGACCGCACCCGCTCCTCCAGCGGCAGCGGCGACACGCTCCGCCCGCTGGACGTCACCAGGATCTCCTTCTTCCGCCCGGTGATCGTCAGATAGCCGTCCGCGTCCAGCTCGCCGACGTCACCGGTGGCGAGCCAGCCGCCGCGCAGCACGGCGTCGGTGGCCTTCCGGTCGCTCAGATAGCCGCTGAAGACCTGACCGCCGCGCAGCCAGATCTCCCCGTCCTCCGCGATGTGCACGGTCGTCCCCGGCACGGGCTGCCCCACGGTCCCGAACCGGGTCCGCTCGGGCGGATTGGCGGTCGCGGCCCCGGTCGTCTCGGTCAGCCCGTACCCCTCGAAGACCGTGATCCCCGCGCCCGCGAAGAACAGCCCCAGCCGCCGCTCCATCGCCGAGCCGCCCGACATGGCGTGCCGCACCCTGCCGCCCAGCGCGTCGCGCACCTTGGCGTAGACGAGCCGGTCGTAGAGCTGGTGCTGTACCCGCAGCCCGGCGGACGGCCCCGGCCCGGTGCCGAACGCCTTGTGCTCCAGCGCCTCCGCGTACCGCACCGCCACATCGACGGCCTTGTCGAACGGCCCGGCCTTGCCGTCGTTCTCCGCGGCCCGCCGGGCGGCGGCGAAGACGTTCTCGAAGACGTAGGGGACGGCGAGGACGAACGTCGGACGGAAGGCGCGCAGATCGGGCAGCAGCGCGGCGGCCGTCGCCTGCGGCTGGTGGCCCAGCTTGACCCGGCCGCGCACCGCCGCGACCTGCACCATCCGCCCGAAGACATGGGCGAGCGGAAGGAACAGCAGTGTGGCCGCCTCGTCGCCCGGCCGGGAGTGGAAGACCCGCTCGTAGCGCCGGACGATGTTGTCGGACTCGGCCATGAAGTTGGCGTGGGTCAGGACACAGCCCTTCGGCCGCCCGGTGGTGCCCGAGGTGTAGATGACCGTCGCCGGTGTGGTGGGGGTGAGCGCCATGCGGTGCCGGTGCACCACCTCGTCGTCGACCCGCTCCCCGGCCGCGCCGAGCTCCTCGACGGCCCCCGCGTCCAACTGCCACAGCCGGGTGAGGTGCGGAAGCCGGTCGACGACCGAGCCGACGGTCATCGCGTGGTCCTCGTGCTCGACGACACACGCGGTGACGCCCGCGTCGTGCAGCATCCAGAAGACCTGCTCGGCGGAGGAGGAGGCGTACAGCGGAACGGGCTGGGCGCCGATCGTCCACAGCGCGAAGTCGAAGAGCGTCCACTCGTACCGCGTGCGGGACATGATGGCCACCCGGTCACCGAACCGGACCCCCCGCGCGAGCAGCCCCTTCGCCAGCGCCATGACCTCGTCGCGGAACGCGGCCGCGGTCACGTCCTGCCACCGGCCGTCCGCCGCCTTGCGGCCGAGGGCGACCCGCTCCGGGTCCTCCTCGGCGTGGGAGAACACGACGTCCGCCAGTCCTCCGACGTGGGGCGCCGTCGCCAGCGGTGGGACGGTGAACTCGCGCAACTACTCGCTCCTTGTGACGCTCCGCACAGCGCCGTGACCGTACCCGGTCGGGAACCGGCCCGAACCCCTTTCCTACCGCTTGATGCCCGGCGCCCGGCCGGATCCGCACGGAATCTCCGCGCCGGGCGCACCGGCACTCCTTCTGCGCACAACAGGCCTGGACCACACCCGGTGGCAGGCCTGGACCAGGCATCGGGAACCCTGGGGCCGGCTCACCCCGGGCCCGGGGCGAAACCGTCCGGGCCCGGGGTGAGCCCCGGGCCCGGGGCGAAACCGTCCGGGCCGTGCAGCCGGTCGCCGCCCGCGAGGATCGCCTCCGCGAGCGCCTCCGCGGGACCCCGCGCCGCGCCGCCCCGCGCGGTGCCGTGCAGCAGCACCATGTCGACGGCGCCCAGCTCCGGCAGCCCCGCCCGGGCCGGGATCCGCACCAGTCCCGGCGGGATCATGCCCCGCGCGTGCGCCATCACCCCCAGCCCGGCGCGGGCCGCCGCGACCAGGCCGTTGAGGCTGCCGCTCGTACACGTCACCCGCCAGGCGCGGCCGTCACGCTCCAGCGCCTCCAGGGCCCGCGCCCGGGTCACCGCGGGCGGCGGGTAGACCACCAGCGGCAGCGGCCGACCGGCGTCCAGGCGCAGTCGCTCGGCGCCGATCCACACCAGCTTGTCCCGCCACACCAGCCGCCCCCGCGGTCCGTCCGGACGACGCTTGGCGAGCACCAGGTCGAGCCGCCCGGCCGCGAGATGCTCGTGCAGCGTGCCGGACAACTCCACCGTCAGCTCCAGATCGACCTCGGGATGCTCGCGGCGGAAGCCCTCCAGGATCTCCGGCAGCCGCGTCGACACGAAGTCCTCCGACGCCCCGAACCGCAGCCGCCCGCGCAGCCGGGTCCCCGCGAACCAGCTCGCGGCCCGCTCGTTCGCCTCCAGGATCGTCCCCGCGAAGCCGAGCATCGCCTCGCCGTCCTCCGTCAGCCGCACGCTGTGCGTGTCACGGACGAACAACTGCCGGCCCGCCGCGTCCTCCAGTCGGCGCACCTGCTGACTGACCGTCGACTGCCGCAGACCGAGGCGGTGGGCGGCCTGGGTGAAGCTCAGCGTCTGGGCGACGGTGAGGAAGGTGCGCAACTGCGTCGGATCGAACATGGCCCGAGGCTATCGCCGACCGTGATAACAGTCAGTGCGGTGAACGGGGTTCCCGATGAGCCACGCCGGGGGCAGGGTGGAGGTCATGCGACGCCCCACCTTCCTCTCCCGTCTCCCCGTGGACCCGTACCTCGCGGCCCTGCTCGGCACGGTCGCGCTCGCCGCGCTGCTGCCCGCCCGGGGCGCGGCCGCGGGCGTCGCCGACGGCGCGTCCACGGGCGCGGTCGCCCTGCTGTTCTTCCTCTACGGGGCCCGGCTCTCCACCCGCGAGGCGATGGACGGCATGCGGCACTGGCGACTGCACCTGACGGTCCTCACCGCCACGTTCGTGCTCTTCCCGCTGCTCGGCCTCGCCTCCCGGGGCCTCGTGCCGTACGTCCTGACGCCGGAACTGCAGACCGGACTGCTCTTCCTGTGCCTGGTGCCCTCCACCATCCAGTCCTCGATCGCCTTCACCTCCCTCGCGCGCGGCAATGTGGCGGCCGCGGTCTGCGCGGGCTCGTTCTCCAGCATCGTGGGCATCGTCCTCACCCCGCTGCTGGCGGCCCTGCTGCTGGGCGGCAGCGGCGGCTTCTCGCCGCGCTCACTGGTGTCGATCGTGGGTCAGCTGCTCCTGCCGTTCCTGGCGGGGCAACTGCTGCGACGCCGGGTCGGCGGCTTCCTCGCCCGCCACGGCAGGGCGCTGGGCTACGTCGACCGGGGGTCGATCCTCCTCGTCGTCTACGCGGCGTTCAGCCAGGGGATGGTGAGGGGGGTGTGGCACCAGGTGACACCTCTGCGGCTGCTCGCGCTCGTCGGGGTGGAGGCCGTGCTGCTGGCCGTGATGCTCACCCTCACCGGCCACGGCTCGCGGTGGCTCGGCTTCGGCCGCGAGGACCGGACAGCGATCGTCTTCTGCGGCTCGAAGAAGAGCCTCGCCGCCGGGCTCCCGATGGCGGGCGTCCTCTTCGGCGCCCACGCGAGCCTCGCGGTCCTGCCGCTGATGCTCTTCCACCAGATGCAGCTGATGGTCTGCGCGGTATTGGCGAAGAACTATGCGAAGTCCAGCGGCAGCCGCAGAACCGCGTCGCCGGTCGCCGCGTCCGTCCTCTCCGGCACGCCCAGCTCGTCGTCCGACAGCGCCCGCCGATAGACCCGTACCTCGTCCAGGTCCCCGGTCAGATGCGACCGGCTGTCCGGCTTCTGCCCCAGATGCACCCCGAAGGTCGATGTGCGGCTGACCGTTCCCGGTACATCGGGTACGGACGTTTCGACGCCGTCGACGGTGAGCGTGAGGAGTCCGTCCGCGCGGCGCAGCGCCGCGTGGTGCCACTGCCCGTCGTGGTAGGCGCCGGTTGCCCGGACCGTGGCGGTCCTCGACGGGCCCCGGCCGACGATGCCGGTGATCTGCCCGGTGATCCGCCGCGCGCCCGGCTCGCCGCGCAGCGCTACCTGCGGGGCCCCGCCGACCCCGCCCATCCACAGCAGCGGCTGCTCGCCCCGGGTGGCGGTGGAGCGGAACCACAGCGAGGCCGTGAAGTCCCCGTCGCCCAGCGGCAGGGAGGCACGGTGGGGGAGGCGCACCGCGTCGTCCACGCCGTCGAAGGCGAGCGCCCCGCCGAACCGGCCGCCGACCGGCCGGGCCCCGCCCAGCACGTAGGCCCCCCGCGCGCCCGGGGCGTGGTCCGGGGTCGTGGGACCGGGGCCGCGGCGCGGGCCGAGCCAGTCCTCGGTGAAGCGGGCGAAGCGCATCTCGTCGCGGGCGTCGGCCCTGCCGGCCTCGTAGAGCAGCCCGGTGGTGGCCCGGCCGACGACCGTCATGTCGGAGTAGCCGGACCAGTCGGCGGTCACCGCCCGGCCGCGGTCGACGCCTTCCCAGGTGCGGCCCTGGTCGTACGAGGAGCGGATGGTCATCGTGCGGCGGCGGTCGGGGTCGGCGGGCGCGGAGAGCAGCCAGCGGCCGGACGGCAGCGGCAGGACGGTCCCCTGGACCATGGGGGTGTACAGGTCGGGAACGGCCCGGAAGGGCGCGGCGAAGTGCCCGCCCCCGTCACGGCTGACGGCGTGGTCGCGGTTGCCGAGATCCGTGCCGTCCTGCTCCCGCCCGCCCACGTACACGGTGCCGCCGGAGCCGGATCCTGAGCGGTCGTCGGACTCGGTCCGCTCCGCGAGGGTCAGCTCGGACGGCTTCTGCCGGTACGTGCCGTCGGGGCGGATCCGGTGGGTGTCCACCGCGCCGAGCCGCCAGTGCGCACCGGAGTCGTCGCTGTAGGCGAGCGCCGCGTGGTTCGCGGTGGGCCGGGTGCCGTCATGGCTCTCGGCGTTGATCCCGACGATCAGCCGGCCCCGGTGCCGCCCGCGCGTGAGCTGGATGCCGTGGCCCGGCCCGGTCGCGTACCAGGAGTTCCAGCCGCGCGGCCGGAGCGTCGCGCTCAGGTCGCGCGGCCGCGACCAGGTCAGACCGTCGTCGTCGCTGTACTGGAGATGGGGGGTGCGCTCGCAGGGCGTATCGCAGTTCCCGGCGTCCGGGCGGCCCTTGTTGTACGTGGTGGCCAGCACGATCCGGCCGGTGCGCCGGTCGACGACGGGCGCCGGGTTGCCGTGCGTGTCGCCGTGCCCGGCGTCGACGACACGCAGCGGGCCCCAGGTGCGGCCGCCGTCGGTGGAACGCTTGAGGACGACGTCGATGTCGGTGGCGTCCCCGCAGTTGTGCCTGCGGCCCTCGGCGAAGGCGAGAAGCGTGCCGCGCACGGTGGTGACGAGCGCGGGAATGCGATAGCAGGCGTAGCCCGGGTCCTGCGCGGCCTTGAACAGCACGCGCTCCTCGAAACCGGTACGGGCCACGGCGGCGGGGTCTGTGGCGGGGCTCTCCAGCGCCGTGGCCGGTGGCTGGGGGAGGAGGGCGAGTACGGTGCCCGCGAGCACGGCGGCGGTGACCCGCCGTACAGCGGTGCGTCTGAGGGTGCGCGGGGGCTGTGCCGGAGGAAGCGGCGCCATGGCCCGTCCCTTTCGCGTCGAGGCACGTCATGACATGTCGTGACACGGTGGACCGGACGTCCCACACAACCCATGTCCGGTGGGCCGAACGTACGTGGCGGCTCCTCACCCCACAAGCGCCATGAGCCGAATGCGCTCACACGGGTCGCAGGACCACCTTCCCCCGGTTGGTGCGGGACTCGATGATCGCGTGCGCCGTGGCCGCCTCCTCCAGCGGCAGTTCGACGTGGACGTGCGGCCGCAGCCCCCCGGCGGTGAACAGTCCCCACAGCTCCTGCCGCCACCGCTCCATCAGCGCGGGGCGATGGCGGGCGACGAGCGCCATCTGGAAGCCGATGGCGGACTTGGCGCCCACCAGCAGGTCGTACGCCTCGATGGTCCCGCCGCCCGAGCTGTACGCCACCAGCCGGCCGCCCGGTACCAGCGAGGCGACGGCGGGGGAGAGCAGCTCGCCGCCGACCGCGTCCAGGGCGATGTCCACGGGTTCGAAGGGCATCGTGGCCGCTTTGGGGCCGCCGGGGGTGGGGAGTTCGTCGTAGGTCACGACCTCGTCCGCCCCCAGCGACCGTACGAAGTCCGCCTTCGCGGCCGAGCCGACGGCGGCCACGACCCGCCCGGCGCCACGCGCCTTCGCGAGCTGCACGGCGAGGTGCCCGGCGCCGCTCGCGGCCGCTGTCACCAGCACCGACTCGCCCTCGGCCGGGCGGGCGGCCTCGTAGGCGCCGAGGGCGACCAGCCCGCAGCGCACGAGCGCGACCGCGTCGGTGGCGCTCGCACCCTCGGGGACGGGTGAGGCCATGGCGGAGTGGAGGAGGGAGTAGTCGGCGTAGCCGTCGCCGAAGCACAGGCCCGTGACGCGCTCGCCGACCGCGAAGCCGGTCACGTCCGGGCCGACGGCGACGATCTCCCCGGCGACCTCGCCGCCCAGGCTCGCGGGGAGCGGCAGACCACCGCCGCGGACCTTGCGGACCACCGGCAGGGTGACGCCGATCGCCTCGGTGCGCAGCAGCAGTTCGCCGGGGCCCGGCCGCGGTACGTCGGTCTGCTCGACGCGCAGGACCTCGGGGCCGCCGTTCTCGTGATACCGGACGCGACGCATGGGTTTCCTCCACCTCCGCGGATGTCGTTGGCGGCACCAACGATACGAGAATTCATGGGTGAGGCCAATGGTTTTTCGTGGGGGTCCCCAATGATTCGGTGGATAGGGTGCCGCCATGACAGAGAACGAGCCCGCCCTCACCCGGATCCGCTCCCTGCCCAGCTGGCTGCTGGGCCGCGCCTCCGCACGCGGCCGCCGCCTCGTGGGCGAGGCGCTGGCCCGCGAGGGCATGCGCATGCCGCACCACGCGGTGCTGTCCGCCGTCGCCGACCTCGGGCCGGTGGCCCAGGCCGAACTCGGCCGCACCACCGGCTTCGACCCCAAGGACATGGTCGGCATCCTCAACGACCTCCAGGCCGACGACCTCGTCACCCGTACTCCCGACCCGGACGACCGCCGTAAGAACGCGATCACCATCACCCCCGAGGGCCGCAGGCGTCTCACCCGGCTCGCGAAACTGGGCGACGAGGCGAACGAGGCACTGCTCGCCCCGCTCACCCCCGCCGAGCGGGAACAGTTCCTCACCCTGCTGACCCGGGTGGTGGAGGCCGAGGGTCAGGCCTGACCTTCCCCGCCCTCCCGCCCGCCCTTTCTTCGAAAGCCCGGGCGAGAGCCCCCGGGATCTGGTGGGATGTCACTTCGCACGGAACGGGGCGCGGGGCACGGGGGCGAGAGCAATGGGTCGGGACTTCGGGGATCTCCTCGGGCTGCCACAAGCCCTGCCGGACATGCCGCTTTCCCCTCTCGTACCCGGCTGGGCCGAACTCCGCACCGCCGAACGGGCGGCGGGCTTCCGGCATGCCGCCGACGCGCTGCTGCCGCCCGGCAGCACCCGCGCCACCCCCGGCGCGTACTTCCAGATCCTGGACGGGCTGCGCGTGCCCGGCCGCGGCGGACGCCGCAGACACGTCGACCGCGCCCTGCTGGCCGAGGTCCGTGACGCGGCCCTGCGCGCGGGCGCCCCGGAGCCGGTGCGCGCCCTCTTCGCCCGCTACGACGCCGCCCTCGCCGAGCACCCGATGGGGCTGCGCCGGGTCGTCCTGTACCAACTCCTCCACCTGCTGCGCGACACCCCGCGCGGCCCCAGTGTCGAGGCGGCGACGGCCCTCGGTGTCGACCCCGCCGAAGCCGCGGCCCTCGCCCACGCCGCCCGCCGCGCCGCGCGGCCCACGCCCGCCGCCCGCACGGCGGCGGAGACCCTGGTCGACGTCTGGCGTGCCGGGCACACCCGGCGGGCCCACGCCCTCACCCGGCAGTTACCCGCCCCGGCCGGCGATCAGCGCCTCGCCCACCTCGTGACCCGCGTCGCGTCCCGGGCCCGCCGCACCGACGCCCTGCTCCAGGAAGCCCACGCCCTGGAACGCCGCGTGGCCACGGACGCGGCGGCCGACCACTATCTGCGCGCCCTGCGTACCGCCGAGGACGACACCGACGCCCTGCACGGCCTCCTGCGCACCTGCCGCCCCACCGTTCTGCGCGCCGAGGTCCGGCAGGACGGCGTACGGCTGCGCTGGCCCACCGACCCCCAACAGCCCCCGGAGGGCCGCACCTGGCGGCTCCTGCGCGGCGCGGCGGGGCGCGACGAGTGGGCGGAAGTCACCACCGCCGCGCCCACCGGCGGCGGCGACATCGTCGACGGGGTCGCGCCGCTCGGCGAACGCGTCCGCTACGCCGCCCTGCCGCTCGACGGCGGCCGGATCGCGGGAAGACCGCTCGTCAGCGCCGAGGTCCTCGTCGCACCCGAGGTGTCGGACGTGACGCTGACCGACGGCCGGGCCCGCGTCGACGCCCGGTGGCGGACCCCGCCGGGCACCCACCGGGTCACCGTCCTGCGGACCGGCCCCGACCCGGCGGCCACCGATGTGCCCGCAGGCCCGCACGGGTTCACCGACCAGGGCCTGCCGCCCGGCGAGCACCGCTACCGGATCCACTGCGTCTACCGCACGGCCGCGGGCCGGGAGGTCCGGTCCCCGGGGGTGCCCGCCCACCGCACCGTCCACCCGTGGCCCGACCCCGTGACCGGCCTGACCGTACGCCAGGGCGACACCCCCGGCGTCCTGACCGTCGACTGGACCGGCGGAGCCCGTGGCCAGGTGCGGCTCCTCGACTGGCCCGGGCCGCCCCCCGCGCCCGGCGAGGACCTGCGCACCCCCGCCGCCGACCTGCCACCCGAGCCGGCCTGGCCCCCGTGCGGAGCACCCCGGGCGGGGAGCGCCGCGTACCGTCCGCCGGCCGGTGCCACCACCCGCCTCACCGCCGTCACCGTCCTCGGCGACCGGGCCGTCGCGGGCCCCAGCGTGCGCGTCGACGTGCCCGAAGGCGTGCCGGAGCTCACGGCCCGCCGCGTCGAGCCCACCCGCGCCCGGCTGACCTTCGACTGGCCGCGCGCCACGGACCGCGTCCTCGTCCGCTGGTGGCAGTCGGGCGCGACGCACGAGCGGCGGCTGACCCGCAGCGCCTATCTCCGCGAGGGCCTCCACCTCGCGATCACCCGCGCGGCCGCACGGTTTCGCGTCGAACCGCTCGCGGTCGCCGACGCGGACGTCGTCGTCCCGCCCGCCGCCGCCGAGACCGCGCTCCCCGCCGACGTGGCCATAAGCTACGCGCTCGACCGCCCCGGCTTCCTCACCGCCCGCCGCCGCGTCACCGTCCGGGCCGACACCCCCGAGCCCGCCGGTCCCGTCGGCGAAGCCGCCCCCGAACTGCCGGAGTTCGTGCTCGTCGCCCGCGCGGGCAGCGCTCCCCGCCAGGCACCGGCCCCGCCGCGCACCGTGCGGGACGGCACGCCCGTACTGCGCCTGAGCGGCGCGGAGTTGCTCGCCGGGCCCGTGCGGCGCGACCTCGACACCGCGGTGGCCGACGCGGGAGTCCGCCGCCCGTATACCCTGCGAGCCTTCCTGACCGGGCCGCACGCCCCCGCCGTACGACTCGAAGAACCCCCGCACAACGACCTGGTGGTGCGCTGACATGACGACCGTCATCTGTCCCTACTGCTTCACCCGAGGCCAGTCCGGCCGGCTGGGCTACCGCTGCCTGATGTCCGCCTCCGGCATCCGCGGCGGCACCAAGTGCGACCCCGAACGCGACGATGTCTGGGCCCAGTTCAAAGGCACCTCCGTCGCCCCGCAGGCCCGGATGCGCGGCCCCGTCTTCGACCCGCCGCGGGCCTTCCGCCTCGGCGCCAAGCGGGCCGACTGCCCGGGCTGCGGCGTCGCCACCCCCGTACGGGTCTGCCGGCAGTGCCACAGCGACCTGCCCAGCGACTACTGCGACCAGGACAGCCGCATCATCGCCCTGGTGGGCGCCAAGGCCACCGGGAAGAGCACCTACGTCGCCGTGCTCGTCAACGAGCTGAGACACCGCGTCGGCGGCGCCTACCGGGCGTCGCTGGCCGCGATGGGGAGCGACACCCAGCGCCGCGACCGGGACATGGCCGCCGAACTCTACGAACGGCTCCAGCTCCCCGAAGCCACCAGACCCGCCGCGCTGGGCTTCAACGACCCGCTGCTGTACCGGCTGAGCGTGCCCCACCGCGGCCGGTTCGGCGAAAGCAGCCGGCACACCGCCCTCGTCTTCTTCGACGCCGCCGGCGAGGACCTGCGCAACGCCGAGGCCATGGACCGCTACACCGCCTACCTCGCCGCCGCCGACGGCATCATCCTGCTGGTCGACCCGCTGCAGATGGCGCCCGTCAGGGAAGAGCTGGGCGGCACCGGCGGGCCGCCCCTGCCGCCGGTGGAGACCGCGCCCCAGCAGATCGCCGCCGACGTCGCCGCCCAACTGCGCGGCCACGGCCGCTCCGGCTCCCGCGGCCGCCTGTCCACCCCCATCGCCGTGGCGCTCACCAAGACGGACATGCTGCGCCCGCTGCTCTCCCCCCGGTCGCCGCTGCACCACAACGCCCCGCACCACGGCGGCGCCCTGGACGAGGCCGAGCGCCCCGTCGTCCACGAAGAGGTGCGCTCGCTGCTGGAGGGCTGGGACGGCGGGGCGCTGTGCCGGCAGCTCGACAGCGACTTCTCCGACGTCGCCCTCTTCGGCCTCTCCGCGCTCGGCGCCCCGCCACCGGCCGACGCCCCCGCCGACGCCCCCAAATCGGGCCCCCAGCCCACCCGCGTGGAGGACCCCCTGCTGTGGCTGCTGGCCCGCCGCGGCCTGCTGCCCGTCCGCAAGGCCAAGAAGGGAGCCGCGTGAACCTGCCGCAGCTGCACTACACCTCCGCCGCCCCCGGCCCGGACGGCTCCGGATTCCGCTTCACCGCTGTCAGCGCCGCCCTGCCCACCGCGCTGCTGGGGGAGGTCGAGCAACTGGTGGGCTACGAACCCCCGCGCGACGCCCCCGGCCGCCCGACCCGCGACGAACTCGCCGTGTTCCCCGTCGCGTTCAGCCACAGCACGCTCTCCGACGGCAGCCGACTGCTGTGCCGGACCGTCTACACCGGCACCGACTACAGCGGCCGTTACGGAAACTTCCACGCCCACGCCGTCCGCCTGCCCGAGGACGGCTCCCTGCCCGGCGGACTGCTGCCCATCGAGGCGTGGGAGTCACCGTCGTGGAGCGACCGCACCCCCGAGGAGCGCCACCCCGGCCCGCTCACGACCCTCACCCCCGCCCGGCGGGTCGACCGCGCCGGGCTGATCCGCTTCTGCCGCGCCCGCGCCGACCGGCTCGAACCCTTCCTCGCCGACGTACGAGCCCTGCTGCGCACCCCCGACGCCCCGCAACTCCTCGTCGTCGAACGCGACACCGCCGACACCGCGCACTGGATCGCCGTCGCCAGCGCCGTCCTGCCCCGCGACCGGGCCGACCGGCTCACCTTCACCACCTACACCCGCCGGCCCCAGCTCGCCCGCCAGCAGATCGTCGGCACCCTCCCGGACGCCGACTTCGACCTCGCCGGGGCCGCCGCCGACCACCGCTACCGCGTCCACGACTGCGCCGGAGGCCACTCCAGCCCCGCCCGCCGGGAGCCGGACCCCTGGGCGGCCGTCGCCGCCCGCGTCTGGCTGGCCGACCGGCCCGAACTCTTCGCCGAGGCGGCCCGGACCGGCCCCGGCCCAGGTCACGACACCGGCCCCGACGCCGGGCTGCTGGCCGTCCTCGCGGCCCGCGCAGGCATCGCCCTCGACGCCACCGGGCGCACCGCCGCGGCCCGCGCGGCCCACGAGCACACCGGGGCCGACGACACCCTCTGGCCGCCGCTGCTCACCACCCTCGCCGCCGGCGGCACGGACCGCACCCCCGAGGAATGGACGGCACTCGCCGGGCTCGCCGAGGAATTCTCCCGGCTGGCCGACGACACGGCCACCGCCCCCCTCAGGGGCGATCTGCACGACGCACTCGACCGGGCGGCGGCCGACCCCGACAGCCCCCTCGGTCCGCTCCTCGCCCTGCTCGGCCTCGCCGACGCGCTCCGCGCCGACCCCGCCACCGCCCTGCCCGCCCTCACCGCCCGCCTCACCACCGCCCTGCTGGACGGCACCACCGAGGACCGCCGAGCCGTGCGCACCGCCCTCGCCCCGCACGGCACCCTCACCGCCACCGTGCTCGACACCCTCGACCAGCACGCCGCGACCGGTGACCCGGCACGTGTCTGCCATGCCCTCACCGAACTGCCCGACGTGGACCTCACCGACCACCCCCACCTCAGGATGGCCCGCGAGTTCGGCGCCCTGACAGCCGACGGCCGGCTGCGACCCGACCGTCCGGCCCTGCTCGACGCGCTCATGAAGGCCGCCGGCGCCGAGCACCGGGCCGAACCGTCCGTCCTGCGCGCCGCCTTCCGCCTCGTCCAGGGCGAACGCCCCCTGAGCCCGGTCGAGGCGGGCACCCTGCTCGCACTGCTCCCCGCGGCCTGGCACCGCGCGGCGGGCCTCGACGAGGTGTTCATCCGGGCCGCCCTGGACAGCGCCCCCGACGACCGGGAGGCACCCGACCTCGCCAAGGCCCTGCTCGCCCACTGCGCGAGCGATCTCGCCCCCCGGCAGCGGGCCGCGCTGCTCCTCCTCGAACTGGCCGGAGAGCTGACCACCGGCGAGGCCCAGCCGGGCTTCACCGAACGGGCACTCGCCGTACGACCCCAGGCGGCCCCGCTCGAACCCGGCATCGACAAACGCCTCGGCACGGCCCTCGCCGACCGGCTGCTGGCCGAACGACAGCCCCCCGGCGAACTGCGGGCCCTCGTCGGCTCCGGCGACGAGTCGCTGCTGCGCGCCTACGCCGAGCGGGCCCGCGGCGACGGCGTCGGCAGCGCGCTGCGCCGCTCCCCGTCGTACGCGGCCGCCTGCTTCGTCGCCTGGCACACCGCCTCCGGAGCCGACCCGCTGTGGGAGCGGACCCGCACCGAACTGCTGGCCTCCGTGCTGAAGCCCGTGGTGCGCCGGATGCCCGCCGAGGACGTCGACGCCCTCCTGGAGGCCCTGCGACGACGCGGAGGCGGCTGGGCCGAGGCCTTCGGGGACTGGCACCGGCCCGGCGTGCTCGGCCGGTTCGGCGGCCGCTGGCGCGGCCGCGGCGGCCGGGCACCCGGGCCCGCCTACGGGCCGGGAGACATCGAGCGCCCCGGAGAGGAGCCCGGCCGATGACCTACTTACTGAGCGGGCCGTTCCAACTGTGCGTACTCGCCGTCTTCCTGCGCACCGCCCCGGAGTTCCTCTGGCGCGCTCTCAGCACCACCGGCCGCTGCCTGGGGCCGTGGCAGCCCGGCGCCCCCGACCCGCGCGTCGAGCGGCCCGGCACGACGGGCGAACCGGCCCACTTCTCGTACTGGTTCCGCCAGGTGTGGAAGGACATCGGTTCCGCCGCGCGCAGCGGCACCCGCGCCGTCGAACACACCCTGACCAAGGAGTGGTTCGGCCGGATCACGCGCAATCTGCTGCGCGGCTGCCGCCCGAGCGGCTCCCGGGGGGTGAACGGCTTCACCCGCTGCGTCCTGTGGCTGACCGGCCTGGGTGTCGCCGTCGGCGCGGCCCTCGCCGCGGTCTGCACCGCCGGACTGTTCGCCGTCATACTGCTGACGCTCGCCCTGCTGGTCGCCGTGGTGTGCGCGGCCCTCGCCGCGACCGCCCTCGCCGTGCGGGCCGTGGAAAGAGCCGGACTGCTCGCCCGCGGTGTCCGCATGAAGTGCCCCTACCCCGGCTGTTACCGGCCGATCGCCCTGCCGGTCTACCACTGCCCGGACTGCGGCGCCTCCCACGCACGCCTGCGCCCGGGCCGCTTCGGCGCGCTGTGGCGGATCTGCGCGTGCGGCCGGAAGCTCGCCACCAGCCTCCCGGCCGGCCGTGACGCGCTGACCGGGCACTGCCCGCACTGCGCCGAGCGGCTGCCCCGGAAGCTGGCCGCCGCGCGGATCGTCCACGTGCCGATCGTCGGCGGCACGTCTTCGGGCAAGACGATGCTGCTGGCGGCCATGGTCGCCGGGCTGCGCTCCTGGGACCGGCGCGGGTCGCTGGAGGTGGAGTTCGCCACCGTCGAGGACGCGCGGGAGCTCGACGCGCTCGACCGGCAGCTGGCCGGCGACGGCTTCGCCCACGCCACCACCGCCCGGCAGCCGCGGGCCTTCATGCTCCGGGTCTCCCGCGGACGGCGCCGCCGGCTGCTGTATCTGTACGACCCGATGGGCGAGACGCTGCGGGACGCGAGGACGGTCCGCGAACAGCAGTACCTCGCGCACGCCACCGGGGTCGTCATGGTCGTGGACGCGCTGGCCGAACCCGGGGTGCGCGCCCGGCTGGGCGGCGACGACGCGCCGCGTGCGGTCTCCGCCCGCCCCTCCCCGGAGGGCCCCACCGCCACCTACGACCGGCTGGCGGGGGAGATGCAGGCACTGACCGGCCGGCGCCGGCGCACCCCCGTCGCCACAGTGGTGACCAAACGGGACGTCCTCGACCAGCTGGTCTCCCTGCCCGTGCCCGGCCCGCGGATCGACTCCTGGCTGGAGAGCGTCGGCCTGGGCAATCTGGTCCGCGGTCTCGACCACAGCTTCGGCCGCACCCGCTACTGGGCGGTCAGCGCCCACGCCGCCACGGGAGCGGACGCGCAGAGCGGCGAACAGCGCCGGGCGGCCGAACCGGTCCTCTGGCTGCTGTCACAAACGGGACTTCCCGTAGGGAAGTTGCTCGCGGCCGAGGTCGCCGAGGCCCGTGGGGCGGGAAAACGCTGACGGGCCGCACAGACCCGGTTAGTGTCGACGCTGTCCCCGAACGACGAGGGAGACCACCCCAGGTGACACCCGCTTCCACCCACGCACCCACCGGGGTGCCCACCCACACCGCGCGGCAACGCCGCGTCGTACTGGGTCTGTTCGTCGCCGCGTCCGCAATGGTGGGTGGCGCGGCCGTGGTTATCGTCCTGCTCATGCTGAACGGAGGGTGATGTCGACGTGAGCGACATTCCCGGAGGCCCGATGGAGAACCGTCCGGTTCACTTCATCTGGATCCTCGACTGCTCGTACTCCATGTCCGGGGAGAAGATCGGGCAGCTCAACTACGCGATCCGGGAAGCGATCCCGGAGATGCGGTCGGTGGCGCACGACAACCCGGCGGCCCAGCTGCTGGTGCGGGTCATGACCTTCTCCACCACGGCACAGTGGCACACGCCCGTCCCCGTCTCCATCGACGACTTCACCTGGCAGGACGTCCAGGTCGACGGCGGCACCAACCTGGGCGCGGCGCTCAGCCTGGCCGCCCGCGAGCTGGAGACGCCGCCCATGCCGCAGCGGGCGCTCAAGCCCGTGCTGGCCCTGGTGTCGGACGGCCAGCCCCTCGACGAGTGGCGGACGGGCCTCAAGGCCATCGACGCGACGCCCTGGGGCAAGAAGGCCGTACGCGTGGCCATCGCCATCGGCCAGGACGCCGACCGGGGCGTCCTGCAGGAATTCCTCGGCAACCCCGAGCTGCCCGTGCTCGACGCGAACAGCCCCAAGCAGCTGGCGGCGGCGATCCGCTGGGCCTCGACCGCCGCGGTGAAGGCGGCCTCGCAGCCCGTCGCCGGCGGCCTCACCAAGGCACCCGGGCCCGCGTTCGCGCCGCCCACGCTCGACGACGACGATGACGACGCCGTGTGGTGAGCGTGCCGCACTGGGAAATCCTGCGGGGCAGCGTCCAGGGCCCCGCCAAGGTCCGCAATCAGGACTGGTACGACACCGACGCCCCGGCTGACGACATCCTCGTCCTCGCCGTCGCCGACGGGCACGGCTCGGCCGCCTACACCCGCAGCCACCTCGGCTCGCGGTTCGCCGTCGACGTCTTCATCCGGTGCGGCCGGGCGTTCGCCGAGCGGGCGCGGGCGCCCGAGGACCTCCGCCGGCTGCGTCACGCGGCCGGCCACTGGCTGCCCCGGGAGATCGTGCGCGACTGGCAGGAAGAGGTCCGCCGGCACCTGCGCGACCATCCGCCGGCCGACGCGTCCGACGACAGCGGGGCCTTCCGCCCGTACGGCACGACGCTGCTCGGCGCCGTCCTCGTGCCCGGCCTCTTCGCCGCCTGGCAGCTCGGGGACGGCGACCTCATGGTCGTCGAGGCCGACGGCTCGATCGGCGCGCCGCTCGCCCCGGCCGAGCCGGAACTCGGGGACGAGACGGAGTCGCTGTGCGCCCCCCGGGCGTGGGAGCTGATGCGGGTGCACTGGGCGCCCGTCGCGGACCCCGACCGGATGCCGCGCTGCGTCACCCTCTCCACGGACGGGCTGTCGAAGAGCTTCGCGGCCCAGGAGGGGTTCGTCCAGTTCGTCCGCGAGCTGGGCGAACGGCTGGACACCGTGGGAGCCGAAGAGATCCGCGAGGCCCTGCCGGGCTGGCTCGCGCACGCGGGAAAGTACTCGGGCGACGACACCACCGTGGTCGCCGCCTGGCGGCCACCGGCGGTCAGCGGGGACATGAGCACGGCCCAGAGCGGTGACCCGCGGGAGCGGCTCCGACAGGATCCGACGCCCCCGCACGCCGCACCGCCGGAGAGCGCACCTCCGCAGGACGCACCACACCATCGGGAAACGGAGAATTGATGTCCGGCATGCTCGACAACGGCGCCCGGCTCACCATCGACGACGGCCACGAAGCCGTGGTGACCGGGATGCTGGGCGCCGGCGGCCAGGGCGAGGTCTACCGCGTCTCGACCGACCAGGGCGAGAAGGCGCTCAAGTGGTACTACCCGGCCTGCGCCACGGCGGAACAGCGCAAGATCGTCGAGGAGCTCGTCGGCCGGGACTTCGACGACGACCGTTTCCTGTGGCCCCAGTCGTTCGTCACCGGCCGGGGCGACGGCTTCGGCTACCTCATGGACGTACGCCCCGACCGCTTCAAGGGCCTGCCCGCGCTGTTCCGCCGCCGGCTGCGCACCTCCCCCCAGGCGCTCGTCACCGCCGGTCTGCACATGGTCGAGGCGTACCAGACGCTGCACTCCCGGGGCATCGCCTACCGCGACATCTCCTGGGGCAACATCTTCTTCGACCCCACCACCGGCGACGTCCTGGTCTGCGACAACGACAACGCGGTGGTCGAGGGCGAGGCGAGCGGCATCTCCGGCACGATGGAGTTCATGGCCCCCGAGCTCGTCCGCGGCGACAGCGGCGCCATCCCCGGCACCCAGACGGACCTGCACTCCCTGTCCGTCCTGCTCTTCATGCTGCTGATGAACCACCACCCGCTCAAGGGCAAGGCGGAGCTCGCCATCCGCTGCCTGGACGAGGCCGCCGAACGCAAGCTCTACGGCAAGAGCCCGCTGTTCATCTTCGACCCCGACGACAGCCGCAACGCCCCCGACCCCACCGAGCAGGGCACCGTCCTCGCCACCTGGGCCGCCGCACCCCCGGCCCTGCGGAAGCTCTTCATCCAGAACTTCACCGAGGGCCTGCGCGACGCCTCCCGGCGGGTGCGCGAATCCCAATGGCGGGACGCCCTGAGCGAGGTGCGCGACACGATCGTCGTCTGCGCGTCCTGCGGCCGTCAGAACATGACTGAGCCCCGCTCGGCCACCGCCCGCGCCTGCTGGTCCTGCGGACGGACCCTGCTGCTGCCGCCGCGGCTGGTCATCACCACGCCGCCACCGCGTACCGAACGGCACGTCCGCCTCGGCCACGCCGCCCGGCTCCACGCCCACCATGTGCGGGCCGAGCCGCCCCGGCACGACTACACCGACGCCACCCTGGTGGCCGAGTTGGTCGAACACCCCAGGAAGCCGGGCAAGTTCGGCCTGGCCAACCGCTCGGACACCGCATGGACGGCACGCCGCACCGACGGCACCTCGCAGTCGGTGGCCCCCGGCCAGACCCTCCCCCTGCGCTCCGGGCTCACGGTGAACCTCGCGGGCGCGGAAGCGGTGGTACGGGCGGATTAGGGCTTTACAGGCGGGCCTCCGGGCCACTGGACGGGCTTGATGGGGCTGAGCCCGATCAAGCCCGTCCGGCGTTTGAGGACGCGCCCGCAGGGCGCCCGCCGCCGCAGGCGGCAAAACTGCCTTCAGCCGAAGGTCCGCCGGCCAGGCGAGTGTCACATCCCCAAGGCGCGCCCCAGCTCCTGGGCCAGGGTGAACGATCCGCTCCCGGCCGCGGCCCCCGTCGAGATCAGCTCCAGCCACTCCCGAAGCCGCCCCCGGTCGGCGGGCCGCCCCTCCTCGTCCGCCCGCACCAGCTCGCCCCGCAGCAGCTCCGCCTCACCGGCCAGCGCCGGGCTCTCGGCGCGCAACTGCCGCACCAAGTCCCCGGCCAGCCGCAGGGCTTCGGCGGGCGACTGGCCGTGGTGCACCACGATCTTCCCGTTGTCGCCGTAGTTGCCCGGCCCCGAGATATTGCCGTGGAAGTTGTACGTACTCATCGAATCCCTCCAAATGGCTGTGCAGGGTGCTCGTCCGGCTCAGGGGTGCGCGCCGCCGCCCTGCTGCTGGCCCGCGCCCTGCTGCTGCCCGTACGCGTTGATCTGACCGTGGTTGCCGAAGTTGCTCGGGCCCGTGATGTCGCCCGAGATGTTGTACGTCTGGGTGGTGATGACCTGCTGGGCGCGGTCGAAGTCACCGGTGTCGACGTTGTGGTCGCGGAGGAAGCGCTCCGTGGCGATCAGCACACCCTGCTGGAGCCGCTGGAAGATGTCCTGCGCGTCCGTGCGCTCCGAGTGGCCCATGGCGTTCCAGTCCGAGGCCCGCTCCCGCAGGCTGTTCAACGCCCCGTAGTCGTAGGCGGCGTGGTACTTGGTGATCTGCCGGCGCACCTTCTCCAGATCCCGTTCGTGCTGGTGCAAGGCCCTCCGCCGGTCCCGCGCCCGGCCCGGGGCGCCGCACATGGCGCGCAGCGGGTTGGAGGACGGCTCCCGCACGACGGCCCACCACTGCTCGAAACCGCCCAACGGCAGATACGCCACCGCGTGGAACCGGGACTTCGTCGGCGCCAGCACATACGCGGCCACCTCCCACGACAGCCTCGGATCCAGCAGCCGCGCCCGCAGATGCATCGACACCACCACATTGCCGCCCTCGCCCACCATCTCCAGGCTCAGATACGCGCGCATCCCCGCCCCGGACCGCACCACGGCGGACTGCACCAGCGGCGGGGGGATGCGGGGGAGGGGGCGCTTGAGGGGATCGGGCAGCAGGTCCGCACCGAGGTGCGGCACGTTCAACCCGCGGATGTAGAGCCGGTTCTGGGCGCGCAACCGTTCCAGGCCGACGATGTTCGCCATCTCCTTCGCCACATAGGTGTGGAGACTGACGGCGTCGAACGGCTTGATGGTCAGTTTCCCGCCGGATGGCGAATCGGCGGGCCGCCCCACGTCGATCGGCGCCCACACCACCTCTTTGATCTTCTGCCCGCTGCCGACGAAGGGGTTGGCGTACTCCGCCTCCGTGTCGTACGGCACGACGTTGGCCCGGCGCAGCGCCTTGAGATAGTCCTCGGTCTCCCGCGGCGCGGGAGGCGCCAGCTTCTCGGGCTCGGCGCTGCCCCGGTAGACCTCCAACGCGGCCCGGCGCGCCTGGAACGCGGCCCGGCACGCCACCACCCACGCGGCCACCACGACCGCGAGCAGCGCGAGGAGGAAACCGACGGCGGCCGGCGTGGAGCCGTTGCCCAGCGAGACGGAGATCCCCAGGACCGCGGCCAGCGCCCCGGCCAGCAGCAGCGACAGCGTACGGTCCCGGGCCACGGCCCGCCCCCGGGCCGCCAGCGCGTGCCGTACGAGGGCGACGAGGTTGATGCCCAGCGGCAGCCCCACGGCCTTGAGCCGGTCCGCCGTGAACTCGAACAGCACCTCGTCGGTGAAGTCCTCGTCGATGTGCGTCGTGGCACACATCCGGCGCGTCACCGCGTCGACGCGGTACTGCGGTAACGGCGGCAACTGCCGTGGTGCCATGTGTCGTCCCCCCACTTGGGCCCCGTGCCTCAGGCGGCTTTCACCCTAGGGCAACGCGCTGCTCCCCGGCGTAGACATTCATCGAGGAGCCGCGCAGAAAGCCGACCAGGGTCATACCGGTCTCCGCCGCCAGGTCGACGGCGAGCGAGGACGGCGCCGACACGGCGGCGAGCACGGGGATCCCGGCCATGACGGCCTTCTGGACCAGTTCGAAGGAGGCCCGGCCGGAGACGAGGAGGATCACGTCGGAGAGCGGCAGCAGCCCCTGCTGGAGGGCGCGCCCGACGAGCTTGTCGACCGCGTTGTGCCGGCCCACGTCCTCGCGGACGTCGAGGAGTTCGCCGTCCCGCGTGAAGAGCGCCGCCGCGTGCAGCCCGCCGGTGCGGTCGAAGACCCGCTGTGCCTCCCGCAGCCGGTCGGGCAGGACCGCGAGCAGGGCGGGTTCGAGCCGCATCGGCGTCGGCCCGTCGGTGACGGGCCAACGCGCGGTGGTCCGTACGGCGTCCAGGCTGGCCTTGCCGCACAGGCCGCAGGAGGACGTGGTGTAGACGTTCCGTTCCAGGCTGATGTCGGGGACGGGCACGCCGGGCGCGAGCCGGACGTCCACGACGTTGTAGGTGTTCGCACCGTCCTCCGTCGCGCCCGCGCAGTAGACGATATTCGCCAGTTCCTCGGCACTGCCGAGGACGCCCTCGCTGACCAGGAAGCCCGCCGCGAGCGCGAAGTCGTCACCGGGGGTGCGCATGGTGATCGCGAGCGGTTTGCCGTTCAGCCGGATCTCCAGCGGCTCCTCGGCCACGAGGGTGTCGGGCCGGGTGCTGACGGCCCCCTCGCGAATGCGGATGACGCGGCGTCGTTCGGTGACCCGTCCCATGTCGATCAGTCCCGGTGCTGGTGGCGGCGGTGGACGGCTCATTGTCCCCGCTGGCCTCGGCCCCGGGCCGCGCAGTCCCCGGCCGGCTGCTCCGGGAGTGACGTGGGCCTCATCCGACGCGGGGGCCCGGCGGGCGGCCCGCCACGTGGCTACCGTTCGGTAATGCTCGGTTATGGCAAGGAGAACGGTCCGTAGTACGGCACGACCGCGCCACTTCCCCGCCCCGCACTCCCCTTGCCCCGGCAGGGGAGCCCCCGTGCACCGAGAGCGGAGACACCGATGGCAGTCATCCCTGGAAGCTCCTCCTCCTCCAAAACCACCCTCCTGCTCAAGCCCGGCACCGAATGGGCCACCGCCTGGCAGCGCTGCCTGGCGGTCGCCCCGGAGGCGTTCCGAGGCGATCGTGTCCTGAACCTGTGGAACGGCACCTGGCAGGCCGACGGCCGTCCGCTGCCCGCGACGACCCCCGTCGACGGCACCCCCATCGCCGGTCCGCCCCGCCTGGAGAGGGCCACCGCCCGGCACGCCGTACGGGCCTCCCTCGATCAGCACCGCGCCTGGCGCGAGGTCCCGCTCGCCGAACGCAAGGCCAGGGTGGCCGCCACCCTCGACGCGCTCACCGAGCACCGCGACCTGCTCGCCCTCCTCCTCGTCTGGGAGATCGGCAAGCCGTGGCGGACGGCCCGGGCGGACGTGGACCGGGCCATCGACGGCGTCCACTGGTACGTGGCGGGCATCGACGCCATGGTCGCCGGCCGGGTGCCGCTGCCCGGCCCGGTCAGCAACATCGCCAGCTGGAACTACCCGATGAGCGTCCTCGTCCACGCCATGCTCGTCCAGGCCCTCGCGGGCAACGCGGTCATCGCGAAGACCCCCACCGACGGCGGGCTGGCCTGTCTGACCCTCGCCTGCGCCCTCGCGGCCCGCGAGGGGCTGCCGGTGACCCTGGTCAGCGGCAGCGGCGCCGAGCTGTCGGAGGCGCTGGTGCGGTCGCCGGAGATCGGCTGCGTCTCGTTCGTGGGCGGCCGGGACACCGGCGCGCGGGTCGCCACGGCCCTCGCGGACCTGGGCAAGCGCCACATCCTGGAGCAGGAGGGCCTCAACACCTGGGGCGTGTGGAACTTCACCGGCTGGGACGCGCTGGCCCCGCAGATCCGCAAGACCTTCGACTACGGCAAGCAGCGCTGCACGGCGTACCCGCGCTTCGTGGTCCAGCGGTCGGCGTTCGCGGACTTCCTCGCGGTGTACCTCCCGGCGGTGCGGTCGGTCACCCCCGGCCATCCGCTGGCTGTCGCCGACCCCGCGGACGCCCTGCCGGAGCCGGACTTCGGCCCCCTCATCAACGCCGCCAAGGCCAAGGAACTGACCGACCACGTGGCGGAGGCCATCGACCGGGGCGCGATTCCCCTGCATCAGGGCGACCTGACCGCCGGCCGCTTCCTGCCCGGCCAGGACGTCTCCGCCTACGTGGCCCCCGTGGCCCTCCTCAACCCGCCCCCATCCTCGCCCCTGCACCACGCCGAACCGTTCGGCCCGGTCGACACGATCGTCCTCGTGGACACCGAGGCCGAGCTGCTCGCCGCCATGAACGCCAGCAACGGCGCCCTCGTCGCCTCGCTCTCCACGGACGACGAGGCGGCGTACGAGCGGCTGGCCCCGCAGATCCGCGCCTTCAAGGTCGGCCGGGGCAAGCCGCGCTCGCGCGGCGACCGCGACGAGCTGTTCGGCGGCTTCGGGGCGTCGTGGCGCGGGGCGTTCGTGGGCGGGGAACTGCTGGTCCGGGCGGTGACGGACGGCCCGCGCGCGGCGGAGGAGCGACTGCCGGGGAACTTCCCCGAGTACCACCTGATGCCGACCCGCCAGGCGGGCTGATCCGGTCCGGGCCGGGTCACCCGATGCCCTGACGGTCCGGCAGCAGCGAGAACTCCCGGTCGGCGGCCTCCGGCACCGCGCGCTCCACGGCCTGTGCCAGGAGCGCGCGGTGCCGCTCGAGCGGTGGCCGCCGGTCCTCGGGAGCCAGCCGCCACAGATCGTCCAGCGCGGCCATCAACCGCCGGGTGACCTGCGGATTACCGATCGCACAGCCACGGATCTCGGTGAAGCCGAGGTCGACGAGGCCCGTCCAGCCGGGCAGGTCCTGCACGAGCCGTACGACGCCCTTGCCGTCACTGTGGTGCAGCGCCCCCAGCGGCCGGCCCGCCATCGCGGCCAGGAACTGGGTGATCCGGTCCAGGCACTGCACGGCGGTCGTCGGGTCGTTGACCGCGGGGGAGAGGGCCCGCTGTGCGATGTCCGACAGCTGCCGCAGCCCGAAGGCCAGATCCTGGTGGAAGGTCCGCTCGACCCCGACGGAGACGGTGTACCGCAGCATCCGCTGCGGCGGCACCCCGCCCCGGCCGTGCACGGCCAGCAACGGCGTCCCCGGCACCACGAAGTCCCCGATCCGCGGGATCAGCCGCAACACCACCCCGTGCCGTCGCGCCACCCGCACCAGGCGGGCGATGTTCACATCCCGCAGCACCCCCGCCCGCCCCGGATACGCGATCTCGGCCGTGGCCCCCGGCAGCGGCACGGCCCCGCTGTCCACCGTCCCGAGCCGGGCCAGCACCCGGAACGACTCCCGGGTGATCCGGTCGACGACGTGACTGACCTGCATCAGCCGCAGGGTGGAGTTCACATACGCGATGAACAGCGCCAGGCTCACCAGGACCATGCCCACGCAGGCGAGGCTGGAGACGATCGGCACCGTCCGCACCACGCGGGGATCGGTTTCCCCCTCGTACGACGCCTGCACCAGCAGCGCGAACAGGAATGTCGCCAGGAACACCGCGAACGTGGCCTTGGTGATCCTGCTGCGGACGTACAGCCGCACGACGCGCGGTGAGAACTGCCCACTGGCCATCTGGAGCGCGACGAGTGAGATGGAGAACACGACACCGATGAAGGTCAGCATCGCCGAGCCCACCGTCGTGACGATCGTCTTGGTGTCGTCGGCGATGCCGATCAGCGACTCGACGGTGTCGTAGTCCTGCTCCTCCTGGAGGACCTCGATCAGCAGCCGGTCCAGCTCCAGCACCCCGGCGGCCAGCAGCCCCGCCGCCACCAGGCCCACGGTCGGTGTGAACCAGAAGGTGTCCCGCAGATGCTCCCGCAACGGCGACAAGGCCCGCGGCCGCCGCGGGGTGCTCCTCGGCGAGGCGAAGTGTCCCTCTTTGCCCATAAAAGGACCTTATGCCCCTCGCGAATACCCAGGTGAAAGGCACTCCGAAACCTTGGTATTGTTATCCATGTCGCCGCGGGGAACACCTGCGGGACGCACACCCGGTCCGGGTGGCGGAATGGCAGACGCGCTAGCTTGAGGTGCTAGTGCCCTTTATCGGGCGTGGGGGTTCAAGTCCCCCCTCGGACACCAGTGGAGACCCCAGCTTTTGCTGGGGTTTTTCTGTGTTTGGGAGGCGGTGTGACCCAAGGCGTGCCCGAGGGTCGGCCGGCAGCCCAGAGATATTGCCGTTCGACCGGACGCGGTGCCCCAGGCCCCGCCCCGGCAGCAGCCGCTGTGCTGCGCTCCCAGAGATCCCCGAGGCATGAACGTTTCCCTCACTGACCGCATCACCGACGATCAGCCCACCGGTTCGACGGGCGGGCGCCCCACCCGGGTGGCCGTGCTGGTCACCGCGCTCCTCACCGCCTGCATCGCCTTCCAGCTCAACGCGAGCATGCTCAGCCCCGCGCTGAAGAGCATCGAGGACAGCCTCGGTGCCGACTCCGCGGAGATCGGGCTCACCCAGACGGCGTTCTTCACCTCCGCCGCCCTGTTCTCGCTCTTCCTGCCGCGCCTCGGCGACGTCATCGGCCGCCGGAAGGTCCTGGCCGGAATGCTGGTGCTCATGGCGGTCGGCTGCGTGGTCGCCGCGCTGGCGACGAGCGTGCCGATGCTCTTCGTCGGCCGTGTCATCCAGGGCGTCTCCGGCCCGACCGTCCCGCTCTGCCTGATCATGCTGCGGGTCGAGATCACCGAGCCGAAGCGGTACGGCACCCTGCTGGGCGTGATCACCGCGGTCAACGGCGGCATCGCCGGCGTCGACTCCCTGGCCGGCGGCTTCCTCGCCGACAACCACGGCTTCGAGGCCGTCTTCTGGTCGATGGCCGTCGTGGCGGTCGTCGCCACCGTCCTCGTCGCCACCCTGACCCCCGAGTCCAAGGTCCCCGCCGCCGGCCGGATGGACTGGCGCGGCGTCGCGTTCCTCGTCGTGTCCGTCGGCTCGCTGCTCATCGCCCTGAACGAGGCGGGCAAGCTCGGCGCCGCGAACTGGCTCCTGGCCGGCGGGCTCGTGGCCGTCGCCGCCGTCGCCTTCGCCCTGTTCTGGCGGACCGAGGACCGCACGACCCACCCGCTGGTCGCCACCGGTCACCTGCGCCGGCGCGCCACCTGGGCGACCCTGCTGACCACCGTGCTCACCATGACGGGCGTGTTCGCCGTCATGAACGGGCTGATCCCGGCGTTCGCCCAGGACGCCGAGGCCGGCCTCGGCATGAGCGCCGAGCAGTCCGCGTGGTGGACCCTGACGCCCTACGCCCTCGCGGGCCTGGCCATGGGCCCTGTCGCCGGCCGCCTCGCCGCCACCTTCGGCTACGGCCGCGTCCTGCGCCTCGGCCTCATCGGCTCCGCGGCCTCGGTCGTCCTGATGATCCTCACGATCCCGGCCCACTCGCGCGTCATGCTGCTGGCGGCGTCGATCCTCGTGGGCATCACCTACGCGGGCGTGGCGAACATCGTCCTCAACGGCCTCGGCATCGTCCACTCCCCGGCCGACAACCCGGGCTTCCTCCCGGGCCTCAACGCGGGCGCCTTCAACCTCGGCGCGGGCCTCAGCTTCGCCCTCCTCTACGCGGTCAAGACGGCCACCGCCCCCACGGACGCGACCTCGTCCACCGGCTACACCTCCGGCATGATCGCGGGCGTCGTCATCCTGGGCGCCGCGCTCGCGGCATCGTTCCTGATCCCGAAGCCGGTCTCGGCGGAGGCGCGGGACTGACCCCGGCGCGGGCCGCCCCGGGGCCTCGCACCCCCGGGGCGGCCCGCGCCCCCTTGACCTGCTGAAAGGCACTCCAAAACCTTGGTATTGTTGGCCGTGCCGCTGCGGGGGAACACCTCGCGGAGACAGCACCTGGTCCGGGTGGCGGAATGGCAGACGCGCTAGCTTGAGGTGCTAGTGCCCTTTATCGGGCGTGGGGGTTCAAGTCCCCCCTCGGACACCAGCAGTGACCCCACTCCGGTGGGGTTTTTCTGTTTCTCCGGTGTGGGATCGCAGGTCCGCGTGACCAGCGCGTGACCAGTAGGATCCGGGTTTTCCTGCGACCGGCAGTGTGACGCCCCGCGAGGCGACCGGTCAGGAACCTTGGATGAGGCCGCTGGAGCCTGTCCGGCCGATCAAGGCCGGCCCAGGGGGTTCTGCGAGGATGCTGTGATGCAGCACATGCCGGATGACCCTTCGCTCCTGCCCGCCCCGTGGTGGGTGCCCGATGGTGGCATGCACGGCTTCGACTTGGAGCTGCGTCGCGAGCTTCCTCCTGGGCACCCACTGCACGGAGTGGAGGTCACCGCTGTGGCGAGATGCGAAGGATGCGACGACGTCCTGTTCAGCGTCGCGAACCGCCCGTTCCCCTGGGCTGTGGTTCACCTGACGTGGACAGGTCGTGAAGAACGTTCTCCCTGGCCGATGACAACGCCGCTTGCAAGCTTGGCCGAGCTCCTCAAAGAGTGGGGCGACCACGGTTGCAACGACGACGCGGCCTCATCTGCAGAATCACGTTCGTAGCCAGATGGCAATGGCTGCCACTGTCGCGGTGGCAAGGAGGACTCTGAAGCGGAATCGGCCGTGCCGTTGCTGGCGGACCTGTGGGTGATGACATTCCCATCGTGACATTGCTCGCCTGGTCGGCGCGGCTCGACACGGATCTGTTGCTTGCCGCTGCGGAGGATCCGCGGGCACTGAGGCGCAGTTCACCCGCTCAGGCGGTCGCGGCCTGCTGGAGATCAGTGCGCCGGGCGTCACCGAGGCCGGCACTCTCTCGGCACTCCGCGCCGAGCGCGGCATCGCCGCCACGGAGGCCTCCACGTCCAGTGCTCGCGCGAGCTTGTTGAGCGTGGTCATACGGGCGGTCAGCCGCTGGTTCTGCTCCAGCTTCCGCACCGTGTCCACGCTGAGCCGGGACTTCTCGGCGAGTCCCTCCTGCGTCAAGCCGCGTCGTATCCGCAGTTCGCCGAGCCGGTCCCCGAGTGTCGTCGCCATGTCCCTGCCCGTCAGGAAGTGGAGCGCCTACGGTCACGGTACGCCGTACGCGTATCGCACCGCGAAATTCGCCGATTCGGAACGGCAGTCCCCGCATACGCCCGTCGGGGCTCGGCCAGCGTTCCTCCAGGATGAGTGGACAGCGGCGGTGGCCCCCGCCCCGGCCCCCTCTGGAGGACGACGTGGCAGAGTGCAACTCATGCGGATATCCAGATCCCGATACGTCGCCGCAGGCCTCCTCCTCGGCACTGCCCTGACCGCCTGCGGCCAGGAGCGCACCGGCCCGACAGCGGCCGGCCCCACCTCGAACACCGGAGCCCCGGCGCCCGCGCACTCTCCCCAGGGCCCCGCGCGAGGAAACGTGGAGCCCGACGCCCACGACGGAGCCCCGCACTACCGCGAGAACAACGGCTTCAAGGCCCCCAAGGACATGTCAGCCGACAGCGAGAAGGCCGCCCGCACCGAAGCCGCCCGCATCGAGCCCGTCCTCAAGCGGCTCTGGACAGCCAAGACCTGGGATGCCAAGAGCGTGCGTGAGGCGCTGCTCAAACTGGGCTACCGAAACGAGGGTCCGGACAGCGAGCAGGGGCGTGGAACGCTCTTCGTACAGGCCCACGACCCCGACAGGAACCCAGGGGCCAGCGTCGCCCTCAACGTCCGTCGCGACGCCTGTGTGACCGCCTTCGTGCAGACGACCAATTACCAGGTCCAGGTCAACGGCCGATTTCTGGAAACGGGCTGTTTCGAGCCGCCGAGCGGTCACTAGGGCTCCCCAAAACCTCCGGCGGCAACCCTTGAGGTGCGCGCCTCCGGATGGCCCCATGCGCCGGTTCCCGCGAGTGTCCCTGGTATTGCCGGGGGAAACCTGGGGGTGGTCCCTGGCAGCATCCGCTTGTGAGGAGCAGCATGCAGCGCGTTCACCGTCTTCTGGTCATCGTCTCTCTGAGCGTGCTTCTCGGGTCGGCCGGAGCCTTGGCCGTTCCCGCGCACGCGGCGCCGGCAGATGTCGGCGGCGGCGTCGGACAGGCGGCGTCGGGTGTGGCGTCGGGGCTCAGCCAGACGGTATCGGGTGTTGCCTCGGGCGTCGGCCAGGCGGCATCGGGTGTCGGTCAGGGGCTCGTACGCGCCGTGAGTTGAGCTTCGACAGGTCTCGTCATGGAAGGGGCTCCTACCCCGTGTCACGGTCCGGGGTAGGAGCCCATTCGGCGCTCGCGTATGCGCGCATACGCTGGTGGATTCGGGTCGGAGACCGCACCGCTTCCTGAATGGGACGCGAGCCGAGTACCCGGCCCCCACCAGCCGCGCGGGACAGCTTCAGCCGAAGCACCCGAGGGTTTCGTTGAAGCCCGCACAGTGCCACTTTCCCCACCAGTAGCAGGCCTCGCCGCTCACCTGAAGACACTTCTTCTCGCCGTGGATCCCCACGCTGAGCTTGCCCCGGACCGGTCCGAGGCTCTTCTCCCAGGTGATGCTGTTCAGCTTGGAGTTGAGGTTGAATCCCTCTTTCCAGATCACCTTGCCGGACAGCTTGATGCCTACTTCCGCGCGCAGTACCCAGTGCTCACCGAAGGAGAATTCGGCACCCCCGTAGACACTGATGGGGCCAATGACCTTGATCTCCCAGGGCTCCCACTTGTCGGCCTGGCCGGACAGGGCCTGGGTGACCTCGGGGGCCTCCACGCCCTTTTCCTCGAAGCGCTGAGCCTCTGCGATGTAGTCCTGCTTCAGCGCCTCGGCGGTCGTGCCGGGTTCGCCTTCCGGCTTCAGATCGTTGACGGCCCGGGCCAGTTGCTCCCAGACGCCGGGATCGAGCCCTTGCAGCCCGGTAGAAGCGTCAGTTGCCATGTTCGCGTTCCCTTTCGTCGGAGCCGCGTCACCTCCGCGGAGCGCGCGGCGTCGGTGAATGTCGGACGGGCGCTCGGCCTGGGGAAGTCCGCGCCCGGGAACCTGCACAGTGCGCGTGCCCGACCTTTATGTACTGACCCGCGAATACAGCCCGGTTCACCGTATAGCGTGACGATTCGTTCATGTGTGCGTGGAAGAGTCGGCGTCTAAGTCTCAGCGCGTCGCAGCGAGACGGGCGTGCGTCCGATGAAGTCCCGCGCGGTACGGGCGAGATGGGCCTGGTCGGCGAAGCCCGCGGTGGCTGCGGCCAGAGCCGCGGTCGAACCCGGCAGATCGGCGATCGCGGTACGGAGCCGGCCCCATCGGCGCAGGCGGGTGAGCGTAATGCCCACGTCCTGGCGGACCAGGGCGCGCAGCCGCGGCTCCGACAGGCCGACCTCGATGGCGACGGAGGTGAGGGGCATGTCCGGATCGAGCGATGTACACAGGTCGACAGCGTGGGCGACTCTCGGATCGAGCGGGGCCGGGCGCCCGGCGAGTGCCCGCAGCTCGCCGTATCCGGCGGCCAGGTCCACACAGGGGCCGGGGCCGTCGGAATCGGTGGTGCCGAGCGTGGCGAGTACGCGGCGGACCTCGCCCGCGTCGAGCCGTACCGGCTCGGGGCGGGAGGGCAGCAGCCAGGAGTCGATGAACAGGGCGATGTAGGGCGAGGTCGCCGCACACGCGTGGGTCAGCTGGGGCGGAACGATCAGCCCGGGCGCTGCCGTCACGGGCCTGCCCGGCTGGTGGAGTTCGGCGTGGCCGCCGATCGGCAGCACGGCTTTCCAGGCAGGCAGCCGGTGCGGGGCGACGCGGAACGGGCGGGACTCGGCGAACATCGTCGCCTCGGTGCCGGAGGCGAAGACCGTGCGGCGATCGTTTTGTTCAAGTGCCCAGGCTCGAGGTGAACGGATCATCGTGCCATGCACGCTATCGCTGCCGTCGGTTTGGCGGCGTTCCTGGTCGTCACGGGGGTCATGCATTTTCTGACCCCCGGCTACTTCCGTCTGCTGGTGCCCGCCTGGTTCCGCCGGGAGCGGCTCCTCGTGGCCGTCAGCGGGGCGGCGGAGGTCGTGGTGGGTGCGCTGGTGCTCGTTCCGTGCGGCAGAACGGCCGGGGGCTGGGCCGCCGCCGTCCTGATCATCTGCTACCAGGTGTCCCATGTGGACGCGCTGCGACGCGCGCGGCCGGACCGCTCCCGGTTGCTGGAGCGGCCGGTCGGTGCGGTGGCCCGGCTGGTGGTGAACGCCCTGTACATCGTCTGGGCGGTCGCAGTGGCCACCTCCGCGGTCTGACACCGGCCGCGCGGTGGCCGAATGTCCGAGGCGGCGCCGAAGGCCGCCCGTAGTCACAGAGGAAGTCATGCCATGAGTCATCGACTCGTTGTCATAGGTGCCGGTTACGCCGGTCTGGCGGCGGCCGAGCGCCTCGCCCGCAAGCTGAGCCGCGGCGATGTCACCGTCACGCTGGTCAATGCCTCGGACCGGTTTGTGGAACGGGTCCGGCTCCATCAACTGGCCGCCGGGCAGCGGCTGGCGGCACCGTCGTTGCGTCAACAGCTCAGCGGCACATCGGTCCGGCTGGTCGTCGGCCGCGTCACCGCGATCGACCCCACTCGCCGGACGGTGTGTACCGACGTCGCGCCCCGGGAGATCTGCTACGACACCTTGGTGTACGCGGTGGGCAGCCAGGCCCGGCTCGACGATGTTCCCGGGGCGGCCGAGCACGCCGACGCTGTCGCCGGCCTCGAGCAGGCGACGCGGTTGCGGCACAGGGTTGCCCAGATCGCGTCCGGCGGCACTGTCGCGGTGGTCGGCGGAGGGCTGACCGGGCTGGAGATCGCCTCGGAGCTGGCCGAAAGCTATCCCGGCCTGCGCGTCAGTCTGCTCACCGGTGCCAGTGATGTCGGTGCGGGGCTCGCGCCGCGAGCCCGGGCCCACCTGCGGCGCGCTCTGGACCGGCTGGACGTCGCGGTGCATCCGGGCACCGTCGTCACGGCGGTGCGGGAGGACGGTCTGGAGACCCGCGGCGGCACGTCGTTCGCCGCTGACGCCGTGGTGTGGGCCACCGGGTTCCGTGCGCCGGAGCTGGCCCGCGCGGCAGGATTCGCCACGGACGGGAGCGGTCGGATGCTCGTCGACGCCACCCTGCGCTCGGTCTCGCACCCTGAGGTGTACGCCGTCGGTGACGCGGCTGCCGGGTTGTCGGCGGGCGGGGCCCCGAGCCGGATGTCCTGCCAGACAGCGCTGCCCATGGGCCGGGGCGTGGCCGATGTCGTCGCGGCTCGGCTGGCAGGCCGGGAACCCGGGCCCGTCCGGATCGGTTATGCCTTCACCAACATCAGCCTCGGCCGGCACGACGGTGTTGTCCAGTTCACGCACGCCGACGACCGGCCGCGCAGGCTCGTCCTGACAGGACGCGCCGCGGCGGCCTTCAAAGAGGCTGTCGTGCGCAGCACGGTACGTTCCGGGCGGCGCGGCGAGCCGGGCCGTGACGAGCCGGATTCCTGAGCCGACCCGCCTGTCGGTACGCGGCACGGCCCCGTTCGATCCGGAACGACCGCCCCCCGAATGCGCCCCGTTGAGGCCCGGTCGGCGTTCCCCCACGATGAGTGGACAGCGGCGTGGCCGCCGCGTCACGGGCGGAACGAGGGGGAGACGTCAGTGAGCAAGATCCGGGATGTCGTCGTCGTCGGAGCCGGGCCCACCGGCCTCGCGCTCGCCATTGCCTTGCGTCAGTACGGGATCGATGTCGTCGTCGTCGAGAAGGGGGCGCGGGGGAAGCGGGAGGCACGGGCGGGGGTGGTGTGGCAGCGGGCGCTCGAGGTGTTGCGGGATCTGGGGTGCGCGGAGGCCTTCTTGGCCGAGGGGCTGGCGTTGCGGCGGGTCGAGGTGGTCGCCGAGGGGCGGGAGGTCGGGGGGATCGACCTCGGGGCCGGGGAGACCGCCTATCCACGGCCGTTGTCGATCGAGCAGGACGCCGTGGAACGGTTGCTCGGGGAGCGGTTGCGGGAGGTGGGCGGGGAGATCCGGTGGTCGACGGAGGCGGTCGGCGTACGGACCTCCGACGACGGGGCCGTCGTCGAACTGCGGGGAGCCGACGGGCTCGGTACGAGCGTCCGGTGTCATTGGGTTGTCGGGTGCGAAGGGTCGCACAGCATGGTGCGCAAGGCGCTCGGCATACCGTTCGAGGGCGCGCGCCGGCCGAATCTGCAGTGCGTACAGATCAACGCCGAGGCCGACTGGAAGCACCCCTACGCCCCCGACCGCAGTTACTTCTTCCTCGTGCGCGGCGCTTCCCTCGGGGTCTCGCCCCGCCCCGGCGGCGGCTACCGGTTCTTCTGCTTCAGCACCGATCCCGACCCCACGATCGACCACGCCCCGACCGTCGAGGAGATGCGCGCTCTCGTCGCCGACGCCGCCCACGACCCCGGCACCACCCTCGTGCCGACCGATCCGCCGTGGGCCAACCGGGCCCGCTTCCAGGACCGGTTCGCGGGGTCGCTGCGGGTCGGGCGGGCGCTGCTCGCGGGGGACAGCGCGCATCTGTGGGCGCCCATCGGCGGGCACGGGCTCAACACCGGGCTGCGCGGCGCGCACAACCTCGGGTGGAAGCTCGCCGCCGTCCACCGGGGCTGGGCGGTCGACGCGCTGCTCGACACGTACGCCACCGAGCAGCGGCTCACGGCCCGGAAGGTGATGCGCGCGATGCGGCACGACGTCCTGGAGCTGCCGCCCACCCGGCTCACCCTGCTCGGCATGCGCCTCGCCGGGCCGCACCTCATGCGCAGGGAGTGGTTCGCCGGACGCATCCGGACCGTCCTCAGCGATCTGACCATGCACCACCGGGAGAGCCGTCTCTCCGACAGCACCCCGAGCCGGTACCGCTCCCTCCTCGCCGGTGACCGGCTGCCCGACCTCCCCGTCCTCCTCGACGGGCGGCGCCGCCGCCTCCACGAGCTGCTCTCCTACGAGCGCTGGACCCTGCTGACCGCCCCCGGAGCCTGCGTCGACGACGCCCGGCTGCGGCGGCTCACCGACAGCTGCGCCATGCCGGTCGAGCACGTCCGCCCGTACCCGGCGCGGAGCGCGCGGCGGCGGCTGGCCGGGGCCGGGTCGCTGATCCTCGTGCGGCCCGACCGGCACATCGGCATCTCCACCGACACGGTGGAGGAGCTGGAGGCCTACGTCCGGCGGTGGTTCACTCCCCGTGGGTAGGCCGCTCGTCCCCGCGCACCATCATGCGCGCCGGCCCGTGGAAGACCAGGTCGTCCGCCCACCGCACCGGCTCGTCCGTCAGGGCGAGCCCCGGCAGGCCCAGGAGCGCGGTGAGCCCGATCTCGGCCTCGGCCCGGGCCAGCGGGGCGCCGACGCAGTAGTGGATGCCGAGGCCGAAACCGGTGTGGCGGCGCGCGTCGCGGTGAAGGTCCAGGCGGTCGGGGTCGGGGAAGCGCTCGGGGTCGCGGTTGGCCGAGCCGAGGACGAGGGTGACCTTCTCGCCCCGCCGGATGACGCGCCCGCCGACCCGGTCGTCCTCGAGAGCCCACCGGCTGATCATCTGAACGGGGGAGTCGTAGCGGACCAGCTCCTCGACCGCGCCCGGCAGTGACCCCGGGCGGGCCCGGAGCCGGTCCAGCGGGCCGGGGTGGGCGAGCAGCGCGAGGAGACCCTTGGCGAGCAGGTTCGTCGTCGTCTCGTGGCCCGCTGTCAGGAGGTGCACACAGGTGCCCGCCAGCAGGTCCTCGTCGATGCCGGTCCGCACCGGCTCGGCCAGCATTGCCGCGATCAGATCCGTCCCGCCGCCCGCCGCCTTGGCGCGACGGCGGGCGAACTCGGCGCGGAAGTACGCCCCGAACTCCCGCGCCGCCGCCTCCGCCACCGCGAACGCGTCCGGCCGCCGGGCGACGCGCGCGCTGGTCGCCTGCTGGAGATCCACCGCGCGGGCGCGGAACCACGGCCGGTCCTCCTTCGGCACCCCCAGCAGCTCGCTGATGACGAGAATCGGGAACGGTGCCGCGAAACCGTCCACGAGGTCGGCCTCGCCCTGCGCGGCCGCCCCCTCGGCCAACTCCGCGACCAGGCCCGCCGCGAGCTCACCGATACGCGGACGCAGCCCCTCCACGACCCGTGGTGTGAAGGCCTTCGCCACCAGCGCGCGCACCCGGGTGTGGCGCGGCGGGTCCATGAAGACCATCCAGTTCGCGACGGTCCCGCGCAGATGGGGGCATTCCTCGGGCAGGCGGGCGGGCAGCCCGCCCCGGCCGTACCGGCGGCTCGACAGCACCCGCGCCACATCGGCGTGCCGGAAGAGGTACCACCCGTCCTCACCCCGGTGGACCGGGTCCTCCTCCCGGTAGCGGCGGTAGCAGGGGTAGGGGTCGGTGACGTCGACATCGGCCGTGCGGAACGGGCCCGGTGCGCCCCCGCTCACAGCGCGCCCCGGACGGTGTCCGCCACCCGCAGCACGTCCCTCGGCAGTGCCGCGCCGCGCCAGGCGACATGGCCGTCCGGGCGCACCAGGACGAACGCGCTGCGGTAGAGCCCCGCCACCGACGCGTCGTGGCACCGCGTCGCCTTCAACGGGACGCCCCGGTGCGCGAAGGCCGCCTCGAACGCGGCCAGCCGGTCGGAGTCGGCGAAGCACAGCAGCCGGAACCTGTCGCCGAACAGGTCCAGCGTCGAGGTGTCCGCACCCAGCCACGCGTGCGGGGCCCGGGCCCCGGGCAGGGCGTCGGTGCGCCAGTCCCGCTCCCTCCTGCCGTCGCGGATCACGACGGGTGACACGTAACGGAAGCCGAAGTGCACGTCCGGCGAGTCGAATTCGCGCCGCACCCCGCTCCGTTCCATGCCCTCCGACAGCTTCGCCCGTGCGCGGGCGCCCTCGGCGGAGTCGAGCAGGATCGCCTTGGGCAGCTCGCGGCGCGTCGTCCGCAGCAGATGGGCGTTGGCCTCCTCCAGGCTGCGTTCGGCGACCGGGCGGCGCTCGGTGTCGTAGGAGTCGAGCAGCCCCGGGCCGGCCCAGCCCGCCAGCTCCGCGGCGAGCTTCCACCCCAGGTCGGCGGCGTCGCAGATACCGGTGTTCATACCGAAGCCACCGGACGGCGAGAGGGTGTGCGCGGCATCGCCCGCGAGCAGGACACGGCCGTGTCGGTAGCGCTCGGCCACGCGGTGCGTCAGATGCCAGACGTTCTCGGAGAGGACCTCCACCGGGGTGTCGTACCGGATCGCGTTGCGGATCATCGTCAGCGCGTCCTGCCCGGCAGCCTCCGGCTCAGGGCCCGCCGGGCCCGGCCCGCTCACCGTCAGCCGGTACAGGTCCCGGCCGTCCATGGACCGCAGCGGGTAGCGCAACGTCGGCGGCTGGGTCAGGAAGTACACCAGGGCGCCGCGCGCACCGAGCCGCTCGCGCAGCCCCGGCGCGCGGAAGAGGATGTTGCGGAAGACCCGCGTGTCGTAGCGGGCCGGGGCCGCGATGCCCGCGGCCTTGCGGACGAGCGACGACGCCCCGTCGCAGCCGACGAGATAGCGGGCGCGGATCCTCAGCCGCGAGCCGTCGTCGAGGTCGGTGGCCGTCGCGACGACGTGGTCGTCGTAGCGGGTGAAGCGGTCGAGGCGGCAGCGCCGCCGCAGCGGGCCGTCGGGGTGCACACCCACTTCCCGCGCGAGCAGCGGGCCGAGCCAGTGCTGCGGGCACACCTGCTCCGGCTCGGGGGTGTACGCCAGCGGCGGCCGGTGGTCGGCCGTGCCGAACTCCAGGCGGTGGATCTCGTGGCCGCCGACCGCGGTCACCCAGGCGATGTCCAGGGGGTGGTCCCCGGGCCAGCCCGCGGCCCGGATCCGGTCGGCGACGCCCCAGCGCCGGAACAGCTCCATCGACCGGGGGCCGACCGTGCCCACCTTCGGATGGGTGACCGTGCCGTCGGAGGAGTCCAGCACCATGAAGGGGACACCTCGGTACTTCAGGTCCAGTGCCAGCGCCAGGCCCACCGGGCCACCGCCGACGATCAGTACGTCCGTCGTGCGAAGAATTCGACTCATGACCTACCCTGCGTCCTGCGGAAGAAGTCGGCGTAGAACGCCATCATTTCGGGAACCTGCACCGGCACCGGCGGGCACGTGAGGGCCGCCGCCGACAGGTGCTCGAAGCGCAGCGCGAGCGCGCGGCGCGCCACGTCGGGCCGGGGATTGGCGACGGGCGCGACATCGAGTTCGAACGTCGGTCCCGCCGTCCGGCCGCGCCGCCCCGACTCCATGGTGACCAGCAGCTCCGCCAGCGGGCGCATCATGCCGGTCATCACGTCGATGGACGCGTTCATCAGCTTCGAGCGGCGCAGACTCGCGTCGGGGCTCTCCCCGAAGTGCTGCGCCATGAGGTGGAGCATCAGGAAGTACGAGCGGTTGAACAGCCGGGCCACCGCGCGCGCTTCCGGGTCCGTGATCGGGTCCTTCGCGCCGTCGCCCGGCTCCACCGTCGGATTGCGCAGCGCCGGGTAGGCGGGGTTCCACGGTGCCAGCCGCCCGTACGGGCCCTCGACCCGCTCGGTCGTCAGCGCCTCACCGATCCGCAGGAACGTCTGGAAGTGCGACTCGTCCGAGGGCCGGCCGGGGCCGTGGCCGAGGGCGCCGCCCTCGCCCTGTTCGGTGATGAAGTCCACCGCGAACAGCGCGCTCGACAGGTCGTCGACCTCCAACTGGTAGTCGGGGTGCGTGGCGTTGAGCGACTCCCGCATGAACAGGTGGTGCTCGCCGCCGCCCCGGCCCTTCTCCACCAGGAACAGCTCGGGCACCCGCTGCAACCCCTCGCGGATCCCCGCGTACAGCTCGCTCACCGAGCCCCACGCGAACGCCCGCCGCCGCTTCGGGCCGCTGTCCGCCTCCGGGCGCCCCTCGCCCTCCCGCCGGAGCTCCGGGACGAGCCCGGCGGGCTGTTCGATCGCGATGAACCGCTGCACACTGCCGACGCTCAACGGCTCCAGCGCGAAGTCCAGCGGCACCGGCAGCACGGAGTTGATCGTGCCGAAGTCGACGGCCGGGACGTGGAACGGTTCACCGATCGCCATGATGATGTTGTTGACCACCAGGAAATGGATCATCTCCTCGCGGGCCACGTTCAGCAGCGCCCCGCGCATCCCGTCGTCCGTCGTGGCCCCGCCCCGGCCGCACGCGAGTTCCAGCTGCGCGGGCGTCCACAGCCCGCGCCGGACGTACTGCCGCCCGGCCCCGTGGGTCGGCAGCGAGAAGGCCGCGTAGAGGTACTGCAGCATCACCGCCAGCTCCAGGGCGGCGGCCTGCTTCAGCGCGGTCCACAACTGGCCGCGCGTGGTGATGCCCGTCCCGGTGCCGGGCACGGCGGGCACCGGGACGGGCGGCCGCACCCGCGCCTGCTGGTTGCGCAGGTACGCCAGCAGCAGCCGCGCCTTGGGATCCGTCAGATCGCGGGTGGGCGGCATGTAGTACGTCTTGGCCTTGTTGCCCGGGTCGCACATCTGCCAGGCCAGCTCCGCGTACGTGGCCACCTTGCAGCGGTCGGCGAGGCTGAACACCTCCGAGGTCATGAAGGTGGAGATCTGCTCGTAGTAGGCGAAGACCTCCCGGTGCAGCAGCTCGAAGTCCACGTCCTCGCGGGGCACGTCGTCCAGGTGCCAGTCGTCGGGCAGGACCCGTACGGCCAGGGCCCCGGCGCCCGCCCAGAAGCCGAGCGAGTCCTCGTCGTCGTAGGCCGCCCACGCCGATCCCGGGGCGTCGGGGTCGGTGTCCGGCACGTCGCCGGGGCCGGTGGACAGCAGGACCCGGCAGGTGCCCGCCCGTTCACCGCGCAGGGTGAGCAGGCCGTGGCCGTGCTCGTCCGTCTCCACGACGCACTCGGGGGCGAAGGCGCCGGGCCCGTCCGGCGGGCCCGCGCGCAGCCCCAGGGTCACCGCGTCGCCGCAGCGGGCGCCGGGCGTCCCGGCCGGCCGGTGGCCGGGCAGCGCACGGGGGTTGGCGTACTGCCGCACGGTCACCGGGCCCGCGCTCGCCGGGCGGCCGCGCACGTAACTGCGCAGCGGCACCACCACGGCGTGGTCGCGGCCGTGGGCGAGGTCGCGGTGGTGCACGGCCGTCAGCGCCTCGTCGCTCTGGACGACCGTCTCCCGCTCGGTCAGCAGCGTCGCCCGCCGCCCGTCGGGCAGCACGCCGGTCAGATACAGCGCCGCGTCGTGGGCCGCCTCCCAGCCGGGCTCGGCGGGCACCGTGACGATGCCCGAGGTGAGGTCGTCGCGGTACGCCGCCGAGGGCAGCCGGGCGACGAGCCGGCCGGAGTCGGCGGCCCGCAGCTCCAGGTCGCCGAGGTCCAGCGGTGGGCCGAGCCGGTGCAGCGGGCCGGGGCCCGCCTGCTCGGCCCGGCCGGTGAGGGGGACGGCGGAGACCATGTTGAACGCCGCCCGCCCGGCCGCGAGGCCGACCGTGAGGTGGTGCAGGACGCTGCCGCCCGCGGGCGGCGGGCCGGGCACGAGCAGCCGCCCCGCCGGGTAGGTGCGCAGCTCGTCACGGTGCCACGGGGCGATCGTCCCCCGGACCCGCCAGTGGCTCGGCGCGTCCGGGGCCACGGGCGACGACATGCCGTCCAGCGCGAACTGCACGACGAGACCGTCCGCACCCCCGTCCAGGGCCTGGCGCAGCGCGCCCACCACGGGGGAGGTCCCGGCGTCGGGGAGCCAGTCGGCGTCCTCGTCGTCCGCCACCACGAACTGGTGCACCGCGCAGTAGCGCAACTGCGGGGCCAGCACATGGTCGCCGATGTCCAGGATGTGGCCGAAGTCGACCCAGCGCGGCGGCTGGAGACCGTTCACCCCACCGGTGAACAGATAGCCCCGGTCGTGCGAGCGGCCGACGCGGCCGAAGCCGAACCGGCCCACCATCAGGGCCGTGGTCCACCGCGACGCGGGGTCGAGGTCGAAGACACGGGCCCGGTTGACGGTGGTGCGCAGATAGTCGTTGTAGTGGCCCCATACGTCCACGCCGCGGCCGACCGCCGGATCGGCGACGGCGAGCATCCCGTCGGGGCCCTCGGCGGCGACGATACGGGCGTCCATCAGGAAGTGGCCGTTGCCGTCGAAGTTCCAGCCCTTGGCGAGGCTGAACTCCCCGTGCGGCGCGAGCCGCCCGTCCCGGTCGAAGCGTGGGCCGAGCTCGTCGAGATACGCGTGGAAGTCGCTTGCGGGACGGTCGGCGGGGAAGGGCCCCTCGTCGGTCAGTACCCGGTTCGCGGACAGGTCGACGTGCCCGCAGCGCGGCCCGGTCGGCAGTTTCGTCGTCGCGACTCCGGCGAAGTGCAGCCTCGGCAGGTCGAAGACGCTCATCAGCACGCTCCCGCCGGGTCGTGGATCCCGAGGGCGGCTGCGGGGTGGCGGCCCGGCGCGTACCCGTCGATCTCCTCGACGGCCCGCAGCGCCGATTCGACGGCTCCCTCGATCCACGCCGGGGTCGTCGAGGTGTGCTCGCCCGCGAAGAACAGCCGGCGCACGGGGCGGGCCGCGCGGGTCCGCTCCCGCTCGACCTCGGCCGCGTCCTTGCCCCAGCGCATCGCGCAGCCCACGGTCCACGGGGTGTGCCCCCACGCCGTGCTCACCGCGTCCAGGACCATGCCGGGCCGCAGCAGCTCGGGATGGACCGCGCTCAGCTCCTCCAGGACGAGCCGGTGCCGGCGGCGGGGCGACATCCGCCCCAGCCGCCCGGCCTCGCGGCCGATCGTGTAGCTGGCCAGCAGCGCCGCCCCCCGGCCCGGGCCGCCGTCCACGGGCGGGTAGTACGTCTGGCGGATGCTGCCGCCGGTGAACGAGGCCCCGCCGGCGATGCCGTCCGCCTGCCAGAAGGGCTCCCGGCAGTGGAAGGCCACCTTGGTGGCCGGGCAGTAGTCGACCTCGCGCAGCACGGCCAGCTTGTCGGCGTCCAGGCCGGTCAGCCGCATGCGCCGCAGCGCCGGGAAGGGCACCGTGCAGACGACGAAGTCGCTGGGCTCGACGACCGTGCCGACGCCCGCCCGGGAGCGGACCAGCACGTCGTGCTCCCGTACGTCGATGCCCACCACCTTGCGGCCGCACGCCACCGGGCCCCGCAGCCGCTCGGCGAGCCGGCGGGGCAGCTGGTCCATGCCGCCCTCGATCCGCAGCAGCGCGGGGCTGGTCTCGGTGAGGATGTCGTCGAGGAAGCTGTTGAGCCGGCCGCTGCAACCGGCCCTGATCCCCGGGTGCGCGGCGAAGAGCGCGTGGAGGTCCACCCGGCCCCCGGCGGCCCCGGCCCCGGCCGGATACGGGGCCGGACCGACGCGGGCGACCAGGTCGAGCAGCTGTCGGCGCAGGTCCGCGCGCAGCGCGTCCCGCAGGTCCGGCGGGGCGATGGCCCCGACGACGGCGGTGAGCCAGGCGCCGAAGGCGACGGTGGCGTCGTCGTACGAGCCGGGGTGGCGCTCCCGCGCGAGCTCGCGCCGGAAGCCGCGGTGCAGCGGACCGGAGGCGTCCCGGATCCGCACGAACCCCTCGGCCGTGTGCAGAAAAGCGTTCTCGTCCGACAGCAGGGTCCTGAATTCCCGAACATTTTCACCGAGGCGCAAATGTTCGATGTATTTCAGGGTGCGGTGGTGACGGTCCGGAATGCGCATGGCGCCCAGTTCCACCGACGGTGCGCCGGGGGCGGGGCCGAACCGGTGGGTGTGGACGCGCCCGCCGATACGGGTGTTGCCTTCCAGTATCCGGACCCGGTAATTCAGTCGCTCCAGCTCGTAGGCCGCCACCAGCCCGGCCATCCCGGCGCCGATGACGGTGACGCGGCGGCCCTTTCGTCCCTCGCCTTCGCTGGGTGCATGAGCATGCCAAATTGGTGAAGTGCTGCACATGGTGGTTCCCCCCGTGATGTACAACCAATTCCCGTGCCGGCGCTCGCGTCGAGTCCATAGGTCCGCAGTGAGGATTGGCAACGAGTTTTCCGGACACCCTCGGACCCGGTGCCGCCCCCGCGGCATGGAAATTCATGGAGAGCAGACGGCGTACGTATGACGTCGATTCCGGATATTCCGGTTGAGAGGACGGGGAGAATTGGCCCTCGTGACCACCCGCGCCGGACACCTCCGACGGGAGTGACGGCGCCACCCTCCGTACTGCTCCGGTCCTCCATCGGGAGTAGGACCGAACCCGTACCCAGGGACGACGACGGCGGCGCCCCGCGCGAGGCATTGTTGGGGGTATGAACCGCGATGGGCACGATGGAACGGATGGGCGGGGCGTGGCGTGAGTGCACTCATGGTGTCGGTGCTGCTGTGCCTGATATCCGCCGCCGCCTACGCGGCCGCGGCCATCGCACAGGAGCGCGTCGCGGCCACGAGTGACGGCCTCACCTACGCGCCCCTGCGCCGCCCCGGCTGGTGGGGCGCCGTCGCGCTCACCGGCGTCGGCGCGGCGCTGCACGTGGTCGCCCTGGCGTTCGGACCGCTCAGCCTGGTGCAGCCGCTGGGCGCGCTGACCTTGGTGTTCGCCCTGCCGATGGCCGCCCTGCTCGTGCACCGGCCGGTCGGGGCCGCGGGATGGCGCGGGGCCGTCCTCGCGACCGTCGGCCTCGCGGGCCTGCTCTCCCTGACCGGCACCCCGCACCCCGAGTCCCTCGGCGGCGCCGAGCGGCCGGTGCTCGCGGCGGTCGTCCTGGCCGCCGTGGCCGCGCTCGTGCTCGCCGCGCACCGGATGCGCCGGCCGGTCGTACGGGGCGTGACCCTGGCGTCCGCGGCGGGTGCCGCCTTCGGTATCGCGTCCGTCTTCACCAAGGCGGCGGCCGAGGACTGGACCGACCGCGCGACGGGCTCCCTGCTGCCCACCCTCGGCATCATCGCGGTCCTCGCCACGGCGGGCCTGCTGCTGTCCCAAGCCGCCTACCGCGGGGCGGGGCTCGCGGCACCGCTCGCGACGGTGACCGTCGTCAACCCCGTGGTGGCCGCGGCGGTCGGCATCACGGTCCTCGGCGAGGGCTTCCGCTACGGGGCCGCCGGCGGCGTGCTGGCCGTCGTGGCGGGCGCCGTCGCCACGGCCGGGGTGGTCATGCTGACGCTGCGGGCCTCTCCTGCGGAGGGCTCCGCCGGTTCTGCTCCCGTGCCGTGCGGAACGGCGGCGCCTGGCTGTGAGTCGGTGTCCGAGCCCCGGCCGCCGGGTGGGGTGTCTCGTGCCGAGGGCAGTACTTCCGGCCCTGTGCCGTGCCGCGGCGCGTCCGTTTCGGCGCCCGGGTCCGAGCCCGACTCGATGCCCGTGCCCCGGCCTTCCGCCGCGCGGCCGGACGGCCGCTGCCTGGTTCCGTCGCGCTCCGCGCCGGAGGACGACTAGCCGTCTGCTGCGGTCTGCTGCCGTCCGGGGCCGGTCGCCGTGGTCACCCGCGGCCCCGGGCCGCTCCGCGCGTCCCGGTGCCTCCCGCCGTGGGAGGACGGGTTCCGCCCGGGGCCGACGGGTGGGGGCGCCTCCGAACCCCGGACAGGGCGTGGCCTGTCGGGCCACCATGGTGGCCCGACACCTACCGAGGAGCATCCGTGGACTTCGATGTCATCGTGGAGATCCCGCAAGGCAGCCGGAACAAGTACGAGATGGACCACGAGCGGGGGCGCATCCGGCTGGACCGGCTGCTGTTCACCTCGACCCGTTACCCCGCGGACTACGGATACATCGAAGGGACCCTCGGCGCCGACGGCGACCCGCTCGACGCCCTCGTCCTCGCGAGCGAGCCCACCTTCCCCGGCATCGTCGTCCGCTGTCGCGCGATCGGGATGTTCCGGATGCGCGACGAACAGGGCGAGGACGACAAGGTCCTGTGCGTGCCCGCCCAGGACCCCCGGCACGAGCACCTGCGGGACCTGCGGCACCTGCCGGAGTTCGACCGGCTGGAGATCCAGCACTTCTTCGAGGTCTACAAAGAGCTCGAACCCGGCAAGTCCGTCGACGGCGCCTGCTGGGCCGACCGCACCGCCGCCGAGGCCGAGATCGCCGCCTCCCGGCTCCGGGCCGAACGGCCCTGACACCGCCCCGCCGTTCGAACGACCCGCGCCGGGCGTGGATGCGGTAGAAGAGGACCATGGCCACCACCGAGCGCGTCACCGAGCCCGTACCCACCCGGCCGGTCCGCCGTGATCCGCGCCTGGCGGCCGTCGCGCTCGGCTACGCGGTGCTGCAACTGTGCTTCGCCGTGGCGCACATGGAGCTCGGCTGGGACGAAAGCGTCTACCTCTCGCAGGTCGACCCCCACAACCCGGCCGCCTACTTCAGCGCCCCGCGCTCACGCGGCGTCAGCTTCCTCGTCGCGCCCGTCATCGTCCTCACCTCCTCCACCCTCGCCCTGCGCCTGGTGCTGGTGCTCCTCTCCTCCGCCGCGCTGTACGCGGCGTTCAAGGTGTGGGAGCCACTGCTCGGGCGGGGGCGGCCGGCGCTCGCGGCGCTGCTCCTCGCCGGACTGTGGATCACCGTGCTCAGCGGCCCGGAGGTCATGCCGAACCTCTGGGTCGCGCTCGCGGCCGTCGCCGCCGTCGGCTGGTTCCTGCGCGCCCACCACGACGTCACCGACCGGGGCACCGCCCTGGCCGGTGTCGTCATCACCCTCGCCGCCGCCACCCTCTTCCGCGCCCACGACGGGGTCTGGCTGGCCCTGCCCCTGCTGGCCGGCTGCGCGGCCGTACGGGCCTGGCGCCGGCCCGGCACCGTGGCCGCCGTCCTCGGCGGACTCGCGCTCGGCGGTGCCCAGTGGGCCGTCGAGGCGTACGTGCGCTTCGGCGGCATCGCCCACCGGCTGGCTCTGTCCAGCGACACCGAAGGTGGCATGGGCGCGCACCTCGGCGCCGGGTTCCGGGCCGCCTACCGCGCGCTCAACGGCCCGCAGCTGTGCCGGCCCTGCCGGATCGCGGGGCCGTCGCTCACCCACTCGCTGTGGTGGCTGCTGCTCCCCGTCGTCGCCGCCACCGCCTGCGCCCTCGCGCTGCGGGCCCGCCGGCGCGCGGAGGAGGGGGCGGCCGTCACCCTGCTGCCCGTCGCCTGCGCGCTCGGCCTCGCCCTGCCCTATCTGCTGCTCCTCGACTACTCCGCCCCCCGCTTCCTGCTTCCCGCTTACGCCCTGCTCGCCCTGCCCGTGGCCGGTCTCGCCGCCCGGGTCGTGCGTTCGGTGCGTACCACCGGGCGGCGGTACGCCGTGACCGCCGTGCTGTGCGCGGTGCTCGTCGCCCATCTCTCGGTGCAACTGGAGGAGTTGAGGGTGAACACGGCCGACGCCCGTGACACCGCCGTCCGTTACCGTCGCGCGGCGGAGGCGCTGCGCCGCCTCGGCATCGAACCGCCCTGCCTCGTGACCGGCCCGCGCGCGCAGCCCATCGCCTACGCGGCGGGGTGCGTGTCCGCCCAGACCGCGGGCAACAACCGCTCGACCACCGCCGCCGACATCGTCCGCACCTCGGGGCGCGAGCCGACGGCCGTCCTCTTCGACCCCCGCGACGGCCATCTGCCGTCCTACGCCCGCGACTGGCTGCCCCGGCCGCTGCCGGGCACCGGCTGGGTCGCGTACGTCCCGTGGGCGCCGCCGGGACCGCCCGGTCAGGCCTCCCGCAGCAGCGCGGCGAGGTCGCTGTCCACGTCGAGGTGACCCGCCTCGGTGCCCGCGGGCACCAGCTCGTACGAACGCCCCAGGAAGAGGCGGAGTTCGGCGGTGTCGAGCTGGACCATGGCCACGCCCTCCCGCGCGTGGAACTCCAGCACCGTACGGTCCGCGCCGCACGGCCACACCTGGACGTCCCCGCAGCCTGTCGAGGTGTTGAGGCCGGTCGCCAGCAGCTCGCGGGCGAAGGTCCACTCGACCTCCGCACCGTCGAGGGAGGCGGCGGGCGGAAAGGCGATGTGCACGGCGAAGGGATCGGCGCGCTCGTAGCGCAGCCGCGCGGGAACGGCGCGGGCCGGCGGGGCCGAGACGATGAGCCGGGCCTGGACGGCCTGGTCGATGAGAGTGGACAACGCCTGCTCCCTTGCGCTTGATTCCGGGTGGTGCGGGTCCTTGCCTCTTCGGCTGGAGAGACGGGATATCGATCGTCCTCGTGCACATGAATCGAGCGTGAGCTGCGTCACTGCCCTTGGATGGGGGAGACATTTGCCATCTACGCTTGCGAACTCTAGGTAATGCCTCCAAGGGCGGGCGGACCTGCAGAGAAGCCGCCCGCCCGCGGCGAGGCACCGACAGGAGTACGCACCACGATGACCGACCGTTCGACAGCGCCGGGAGCGGCCGACTACACGCGGCTCTACGAGCGCGAACACCCGCGGCTCGTGGCCTACGCACGCACCCTCACCGCCGACTCCTGGGCCGCCGAGGACCTCGTGGCCGAGGCTCATTTCCGGGTCTGGCGCCGGCTGCGGGACGGGCACGACATCGACAATGTGTCCGCCTACCTCACGACCACCGTGAAGAACCTCGCCACCACCGTGGGGCGGGCGACGCGTGAGATCCCGCAGGACCCGGTGGACGGGCCCGCCTGGCCGGACGTGCCGGCCACGACCGGCTCCGACCCCTTCCAGCGCGTCGCCTACGTCGAACTGCTCGCGAAGGTCCTCGGCCAGCTGCCCCGCCGCTGGGTCACCGCGCTCTGGCTGGCGGAGGCCGAGGGGCAGCCGCTGGAGACGGTCGGCCGGCGCATCGGCGCCGGGCGCGGCGCCACGGCCGTCCTGCTGCACCGGGCCCGGGAGGGCATGCGCCAGGCGTTCCTGCGCACCCTGCCGGGTGCCCCGGAACGCGCGGCGTGCGGGAAGCACTGGGAGCGCATGCCGGCGTGTGTCCGGGGCGTGGCCCCGGCCCGGCAGTCCGACGGGCTCGACGCGCACGTCGCCGACTGCCCCGACTGCCGGGCCCGGTTGGCCCTGCTGACCCGGGCCAATCACCGGCTGCCCGCCCTCGTCGGTCCGGCGCTGCTGGTGCTGTTCGCCGGCGGCGCGGGGAAGTTCCTGCTGCCGGTGGCGGGCGCGGCGGGTGCGGCCGGTGCGGCGCAGGGCGGTTCGGGCGGTACGGGATCGGGCGCGCTCAAGTCCGTGGGTCAGCTGCTGCGTGGCGGGACGGGGCAGGGCGGTCCCGTCGCGGCGGGCGCGGCCGGGGCGGGCGTGCTGGCGGTGGCGGGCGCGGTCGTCGCGGGTATCGCGCTGGCCGCCGGCACCGGATCCGGGTCGCGGCCAGAAGCCGCGGCCCCGGCCGTGACGGCGTCGGCGCGAAGCGGTTCGCCGGGGCCTGGGCGCTCCGCGGAGGCGACGGGGCAGCCGGGGCAGACAGGGCGGCCGGGGCGGCCGGGGCGGCCGGGAGGGGAAGCGCCGTCGGCGCCCGCCTCACCGGCTCCCGGGGCGACGGGACGGCAGACGGCGGCTGTGCCCGCGCCCTCCGTCACGGCTGTCCCGCGCACGGCCACGCCAACGGCGCCCCCGGTCGTCCGGCCGCCCGGTCCGTCCCCCACGGCGGTGTCCGCGCCGACGGTCGCGGCACCCACCCGGTCCCAGGCTCCCGCCCCGACCCCGACGGTCGCCCCGTCGACCACCCCGCCGCCGACCCCGAGCCCCACGCGGGTACCGACCCCGTCTTCCTCGCCCACCCGTCACTGCCTGGAGTGGGGCGCCGGGCACTGGACGATCTGCTGGTACGGCTGAGCTCGGCCACATCAAGCCGCAGGCGGCAAGCTACGGGCGTACCGGCAGCGCTGCCAGGACCTCCCAGCCACCGCCCGGAACCGGCCCCGCCGTCAACGTGCCGCCGATCGCGTCGGCCCGCTCGGTGAGGCCGACGAGGCCGAGACCGCCGCTGTCCTCGGGCGTGCGGTGCGGCTGCCGCCCCGGGGCGGCGCCGTCGTCGTGCACGGACACGAAGAGGCGGTGGCCGGCCCGGCGCAGGGTGACGCGGACGGCCGAGGCACCGGGGCTGTGCCGGGCCACATTGGCGAGGGCCTCGCCGACGATGCGGTGCACGGACGCCGCCAGTTCGGGGGCGAGGCCCGCGTCGAAACAGGGGTCGACGTGCAGGGTGACCCGCGGGGCGCCCGGGTTCGTCCGGTGGAAGCCGTCGACCAGCTCCGTCAGCCCGCCCGCCCCGGGCAGCGGCTCGCGGTGGGGCTGGTCCTGGTGCAGGACGCGCAGCAGCCGCCGGGCCGTTGTCATCGCCTCGTCACCGGCCTCCTCGATGTCCCGCAGGGACGCGGCGACCCGCTCGTCCTCCGCCAGTGAGCCGGTGGCGCGCGCCAGCAGGGTCATCGCGGCGACGTGATGGGAGACGAAGTCGTGCAACTCGCCCGCCAGCTCCAGCCGTTCGGCGTCGCGCGCGGCGGCCACCGCCTCGGCGCGCTCGGCGTCCCGGTAGCGCAGACACAGGCCCAGCGCGGCGACCCCGGCCACGACGAGGGCGTGGACGACGACGGTGGTGCCGACAGTGTTCGCGTCCCGCACGGGCGCGGCGAGCACCCCGGCGGCCAGTGCGACACCCAGTGGCAGCGCGGCCCGTACCGGAACGCGCCAGGCGACGAGTGCCAGCAACGTCAGCAGCGCCGCGCTCTCGGCGAATCCCCAGACCGGCACATGCACCCCGAAGGCCAGCAGACAACCGGTCGCCGACCACGACACCCCGGCGGCCGCCAGGGCCCGTACGGGCAGTCCCGCCCACGGCAGCACGCACAGGGCGACCAGCAGCCCCGCGACCCACACCACCAGGTGCGCGTGGCCCCCGTTCGGAAAGTCCGCGGCCTCCCGGCTCAGCCACCATCCCTCGATCAGCCACAGACCGCACAGGGCGGCCGCCGGCCATCGGTGCCGTCGACGCGGGGGCCCGAGGGGAGTACCGAAAGAGGACGGCAGGGGGATGGGGGTCATGCGTTTCACGCTAGGCGCGCCCGCCGGGCCCCGGATCGCCCGTCCAGCCACTCCCGATCGGTCAAAAGGATGAAACTTGGACTGTTTCCTTCGGTAACAGCACCATGGACGAGCCGCTCCCGGTCGGCTAGCTTCCCGCCCTATGAGGCGGATGGGGAAGTCGACAAGAGGATTACTCGCCGGGATCTGTGGGGTGGCGCTCGCCGTCGTGGGCACCGCGCCCGCCCACGGCGCCGCACGCGCCGCGCACGGCGACGGTGGCCCGCGGCAGCCGGCCTGGGAGACGAAGAGCAGCGGATCCGACGCGCGGTTCCGCGGACTCGCGGCCGTGAGCCGCAGCACCGCGTGGGTGGCGGGCACCAAGGGGACCGTGCTGCTCACCCGCGACGGGGGACGCCGCTGGCGCGACGTCTCACCGCCCGGCGCGGGCGCGCTGGAATTCCGGGACGTGGAGGCCTTCGACGGGCGCCGCGCGGTCGTCCTGGCGATCGGCGAGGGCGAGGCCTCGCGCGTCTTCCGCACGGACGACGGCGGCACCACCTGGACGGAGAGCTTCCGCAACACCGACCCGAAGGCCTTCTACGACTGCCTCACGTTCTTCGACACCCGCCGCGGCATCGCCCTCGGCGACCCCGTGGACGGGAAGTTCCGGATCCTCGCGACCGACGACGGCGGGCGCCGCTGGCGGGTGCTGCCCTCGGCCGGCATGCCCGCCGCCCTGCCCGGCGAGGCGGCGTTCGCCGCGAGCGGCCAGTGCGTGGTCGGCGCCGACGCGCGCGCCGGATCCCACGCGTGGTTCGCCACCGGCGGCGGCGCGACGTCCCGCGTCTTCCACTCGGCCGACCGCGGCCGCACCTGGACGGTCACCGACACGCCCCTGCCCGCCGGCGACCCCGCGCGCGGCGTCTTCGGGCTCGCCTTCCGCGACCGCGCGCACGGGCTGGCCGTCGGCGGTGACTACCGTGCCGGGCAGCCGTCGGCGCGCGCCGCGGCCGTCAGCGGCGACGGCGGCACGACCTGGACGCCCGCGGGCCGGCCACCGGCCGCCTACCGCTCCGGCGTGGCCTGGCTGCCGCACAGCCGGTCCGCCGCCCTCGCCGTCGGACCGACCGGCAGCGAGTTCAGCACGGACGCGGGCCGCACCTGGCGCGCCTTCGACCCCGGCTCGTACGACACGGTCGACTGCGCCCCCGACCGCGGCTGCTGGGCGGCGGGGGAGAAGGGGCGGATCGCCCGCCTCGCCCGGCCGGGCCGCTGACCGCGACCGGCGGGGCTCAGGAAGGCAGTTCCTGCCGGTAGGACTCCAGCGGCGGGGCGGTCTTCGTCGCGAGGAACTCCGTGACCGAGTACTCGCACACCCCCGCCACGGTGAACGGGTCGCTCTCCACGATCTCCTCGATCTTCGACCGGTCGTCACCGAGGGCGATGATGACCCCGCCGTCGCGCGGCACCTTGCGGCCGGAGGCGATGAAGACACCGGACGCGTAGTGCGCGTCCAGCCAGGCGATGTGCTCGGCGAGGGCGGCCTCGACGCGCTCGACGGGGGCGATGTAGGTCAGCTCCAGTACAAACATGATCAACAGGCTACGCGCCCGGGGCGTCCACGGCCCGCCCCGGCAGCCCGGCGCGCCCGCCCCTCGATTAACGTGACCCGCACTATGACCACTGCGCACCTTGACCACGGCGGCCGCGAGAACCTGCCGGGCGACTGGCCGACGACGGAGGCGGAAGCGCTCGCCGTCCAGGACGAGTTGCGCGGCCGGGTCGTGACGGACGAGGCGGGGCCGCCGCCGGGGGAACCGCTGGTGGTCGTCGGCGTGGACGTGGCCTACGACGACGAGCGGGACGTCGTCGCGGCGGCGGCCGTCGCGCTCGACGCGCAGACGCTCGACGTCGTCGAGGAGGCCACGGCGGTCGGCCGCGTGGCCTTCCCCTACGTGCCGGGCCTGCTGGCCTTCCGCGAGATCCCCACCGTGCTCGCGGCCCTCGACCGGCTCACCGTCACCCCCGGCCTGGTCGTCTGCGACGGCTACGGGCTCGCCCACCCCCGCCGCTTCGGCCTCGCGGCCCACCTGGGCGTCCTCACCGGCCTGCCCACGATCGGGGTCGCCAAGAACCCCTTCACCTTCACCTACGCCCCACCCGGCCCGCGCCGCGGTGACACGTCCGCGCTCCTGGACGGCGACGAGGAGGTGGGCCGCGCCCTGCGCACCCAGGACGGCGTGAAGCCGGTCTTCGTCTCCGTCGGCCACCGGGTGAGCCTCGACCACGCCTGCGCCCACGCCCTGCGCCTGGCCCCCGCTTTCCGTCTCCCCGAAACCACCCGCGCGGCGGATTCCCTCTGCCGCCGGGCGCTGTCGGAGGCGGGGGAGTCAGGGCGGAGTGCGGGCACCTGACGGCCCGCGGACCGTGGCCGCCCTCGTGCGGGCGCGCCGCGGGGCGGCGGCTTCCCCTACGCTGCCCCGGCCGCGCGCAGCGCCGGCGCGGCCTTGACACCCCAGGGGCGCTGAGACAGATTCGGGCGCGGAAGCGGCGATCCGCCGTGTCCGGATCGCTCGCCCGTTCCCTCCCGTCGAAGGCCGGTTCCGCGATGCGTCTGCCCAGCCCCCTCTCCGGCGTCGTCCCTCCGCTGTGCACTCCGCTCACCCCATCGGGCGACATCGACACCCGCTCCCTCGCCTCCCTCGTCGAACACGTCCTCACCGCGGGTGCCACCGCTGTCTTCGCCCTCGGTTCCAGCGGGGAGACCGCCTATCTGAGTGACGCCCAGCGCCGCACCGCGCTGCGGGCCACCGTCGACGCCGTCGCCGGCCGGGTCCCCGTGCTGGCCGGGGTGATCGACATGACCACCGCCCGTGTGCTCGACCAGGCCCGCGCCGCCGCCGCGCTCGGCGCGGACGGGCTCGTCGCCACCGTGCCCTTCTACTCGCACCCCCACCCGGCCGAGGCCGCCACCCACTTCCGTCGTATCCGCGACGGGGTGGACCTGCCGCTCCTCGCCTACGACATCCCGTCCGCCGTCCACACCAAGCTCGCCGCCGCCACCGTCCTCGCGCTCGCCGAGGACGGCACCCTCGCCGGGCTCAAGGACAGCAGCGGCGACGGCGGGGCGCTGCGTCGTCTGCTGGTCGCCCTGCGCGGCCGTGGCCTCGCCGACCGTTTCTCCGTGCTGACCGGCTCCGAACTCACCGTCGACGCCGCCCTGCTGGCGGGCGCCCACGGCGTCGTCCCCGGGCTGGGCAACGTCGACCCGGCCGGGTACGTACGGCTGTACGGGCACGCGCGCGCCGGCCGCTGGGCCGAAGCGGCGGGCGAACAGGACCGGCTCGCCGCGCTGTTCGCGCTCGCCGAGACGGGCGACCCCGCGGTCATGGGCGGCAGCTCCTCCGCCCTCGGCGGGTTCAAGGCCGCCCTGCATCTGCTCGGCGTCATCGACTGCCCGGCCACGGCCGTCCCCCAGACACCTCTCCCCGACGCCGCCGTGCGGTCCGTACGCCGGTACCTGGAGGAAGGCGGGCTCCTGTGAGCGCGGCGGGCCCGACGCCGCCCCGGCGTTAATTCGCTTTGCGCCCGTCGGCCCGGCCGCTACCGTCACCGACATGATCACTTACCGAAAGTCCCATGCCGCGTAAGCCGCCTGCCCGGATCCGCCCCGGGCTGCCGAGAACACCGCGCCATCACGACCGGCCCGGTCGCGTCGTCCCCGGGCTCTCCGCCCCCGCCCAGCGGCAGACGGCCGCCTACGAAAACGTCCACGACCGCCCCGGCGGCATCGCCGACGCCGTCACCTCCTGGTCCCGTACCGTCCACGGAATGCGACGGCACGCCGCTGAGGAGGACTGGAACGGCGACGTGAACTGGCCCTGCTGCTTCACGAGCCATGAGGCGCGCGTCCTCCTGGAGGAGGCCCTCCACGCCCTTCCGCCACGCGCCGCGCGGGAACTGCGCGCGGTGGTCGAGCCGCTGGACGCGCTGTTCCTCGACCGGGTCCTCCCCGACCCGCGCCACAGTGACGCCCCCGACTGGTGGACCTACACACACCACCGAAAGCGCTACTGACGCGACGTGCCGCGCCGCCCTGGCCGACCGGGCACAGCGCCGGTTACCGCGGCACAGCCTACGTTTCCACGGCGGCCGTGCCCTGGTGCGCCTCCGCGTTGCGGCGGGTCTTCGACCATGTGCTGCGGCCTCGGAGGATGCGGAAGAACGCCCGCCATGAGGTGACGTAGAAGAGCACAACGATGTAGACGGCGTAGGCCAGGCCGTATCCGATCGCTCCGCGCAGGCCGGTGGCCGGCTCGCAGCGCCAGATGTAGAGCGGACCCCAGGTGGCCAGCGGTGTCATCCCGAGCAGCATGTACAGCACCAGGCCGCCGCCGGTCGACCATGCGGGAGCAGCCGCCGGGGAGACGCCGGGGTTGGCGGCGTCGCAGGCGAGGATTCCCAAGGGGGCCAGAAACGCGAAGGTTCCGAAGAGCTGGATCCACGGCGCCAGCAGGAAGTAGCCGACTTCGAGCTTGCCGGCTTTGGGCAGGTGGCGGCAGTTCCACAGCCGTGGGAGGTAGCGGCAGCACTGCATGGTGCCTTGGCCCCACCGGGTGCGCTGGGTGATCAGCCGCCGCAGGCTGGGCAGCCCTTCCTGATCGACGTAGGTGTCGGGCGTGTACGCGGTGCGGTGCCCGGTGAGGAGGAGGTGGACGCTCAGCTCGTAGTCCTCCAGCAGGGAGCCGCCCCACGGCTGCCCGTACTGCCGCCGTACGGTGTCCAGGGCGCGGAGCCGGGTGAACTGCCCGTTGCCGCCCAGGGCCACTGTCCTGGTGTGCCGGCGGGTCAGCTGGATCGCTGAGATCGGCACCCGGAATTCGAGGTCCTGCATACGTACCAGCGCCTGGCCGAGAGCGTTGACCAGCCGGCCACGGCGCGGGAACGGGCGGGCGTTGTCCCGGTTGACCATGCGCACGATGACCTGTACCGAGCTCACCTCCGGGTTGCCGAAGAGGTGGTCGGCGGCGCACATGTCGAGGCAGTCCACGGCTGGTCGGCCGTCGGCGTCGATGACCCCGACGATCACCCGGGACCGGTCGGTGTCCGCCGGCAGCCATCGGTCCAGTGCCCGGTAGGCGGCGTTGAGCGCCCCTCCCTTGCCGGTCCGTGCCTCGGGCAGCCGCCGGGACACCAGGTGCACCCGGCTGTCGGCCTCCGCCACCGAGCGGACCGTCCGTGCCGTGCCGTCCACACTGGCGTCGTCGATGACCCAGACGTGGGCGTGGGGAAAGCCGGCCCGAAGATGGGCGATCGTGGCGCCGATGACCGCTTCCTCGTCACGGCAGGGCACGAACAGATGCCAGGCGAAGTCCCTCGCGTCACCCGGCGGCCGCGGCGCGTGCCGGACATAGGGCACCGAGATCAACACGACATAGGTAATGAACACGATGCTCAACAGCAGTGCGACGGGGTGCATGACATCGATGAACGCCGTGAGTGCCTGCTTCGGTGCGTCCACCGGCTCACCCGGCCCTGACCCTGTAGGCCACGGCGGCCAGGGCCCGCGCCCGGGCGAAGCGATGACCCCGGTCGCAACAGCCGGGAGCTGGACAGCGGTAGCGGCAGCCGACCCTTGTTTTCACCAGCCGGCATCTCCTCGCAGAAGCGGAACCAGATCACTCACATCATGAGCCGGATCCCGCTCGGCATCCTGCCCAGCACCGGAATTCATCAGTACGAAGGGCACAACCGCGCACACATCCGCCCCATGGCGGGCTTGACGAAGCACCCGCCGACGACTGGTCCACCTTCACTTCACCGGCGGCACCCGCCGCGGATCCAGCCCCCGCGCCTCCCTCGCGCGGATATTTCGGGGCACGCTCCAGCGCGGCCTTCTGGCCCCAGGACGGCGATGGCGCGGGTGGTCCTTGAGGCGGGCGATGCCGTGCTCGGCCCGCGCCCGCCGCTTGGCGAAGGGTGAACTGCCTGTTGACGCTGCGACGGTAGTTCTTCTCACATACCGTGTCGTAGGTCAGCTCATTCGGTGACGGGAGGTGACGGCGGTGCATGCTGTCCGGCCCGGGAAGTTCCGGGGGAAGGACAAGGCCCCACGCCGGAGCGCCCGGTCCCCGCACCGCGTACCGCGACGCGTAAGAACAGCCCCCGACCGGAGGACCCCATGCCGGCATCCCCAGCCCCCCTCACCGCGCGCGCGAAGGTCCGTGACTTCGCGCTCGGACTCCCGGGATCCGTCGAGGAGTTCCCGTGGGAGGACGACGCCGTCATCAAGGTCAATAAGAAGATCTTCGTCTTCCTGGGGGCCGAGGGGAACACCGAGAGCCCCGGCATCAGCGTCAAGCTCAAGGACGAGGAGACCCACGGGCACGCCCTCGCCGTGCCCGGAGCCGCGCCCAGCGGGTACGGGCTCGGGCGGTCGGGCTGGGTGTCCGTGCCGCTGACCGGCGGGACGCCCGTCGACCTGCTCTGCGACTGGGTCGAGGAGAGCTACCGGACCATCGCCCCCAAGAGACTGATCGCCCAGCTCGACGCGGGCTGAGCCCGTCTCCCGTGCCCCCCGCCCGATCCCGCCGACGCCCCGGTCAAGTGCCGCCGCGGCAGCGGGATTTTGGCGTCCGGCGGAACACTCCCGGGGGCTTGTGGAAAGTGGAACACGTTCTTAACATCGCGAGTGTTACAGCAGTTGTGTCACAAGAGGTCGTCACGGGACTGGGGTCTGGATGGCAGCGTCAGGGAACGGCCCGCTCACCGGGGTGCGCGTCGTCGAGCTCGCGGGCATCGGGCCGGGCCCGTTCGCGGCCATGCTCCTCGCCGATCTCGGCGCCGACGTCGTCCGTGTCGACCGCCCCGGCGGTCCGGGGCTCGCCATCGACCCCGACCACGACATCGCCAACCGCAACAAACGCTCCGTCGTCGTCGACCTCAAGACCGAGCACGGCCCGGCGACGGTGCTCGACCTCGTCGAACGGGCCGACGTGCTGCTGGAGGGCTACCGCCCCGGCGTCGCCGAGCGGCTCGGTGTCGGCCCCGACACCTGCCTCGCCCGCAATCCCCGGCTCGTCTACGGACGGATGACCGGCTGGGGCCAGGAGGGCCCGCTCGCGCACACGGCCGGGCACGACATCGGCTACATCGCCGTCACCGGCGCCCTGGGCATGACCGGCCCGGCCGACGGCCCCCCGTACCCGCCCGGCAACCTCCTCGGCGACTACGCGGGCGGCTCCCTCTACCTCGTCATCGGCGTCCTCGCCGCCCTCCAGCACGCCCGCGGCACCGGCACCGGACAGGTCGTCGACGCCGCCATCGTCGACGGCGCCGCGCACCTCACCGCCATGATCCACGGCATGCTGGCGGCCGGCGGCTGGCAGGACCGGCGCGGGGCCAACCTCCTCGACGGGGGCGCGCCCTTCTACGGCACGTACGAGACGGCCGACGGCGGCCACATGGCGGTCGGCGCGCTGGAGCCCCGCTTCTACGCCGAGTTCGTCCGCCTGCTCGGCATCGAGGAGACCGCGCCCGCCCGCGACGACCTCGCCCGCTGGGGCGAGCTGCGTACCGCCATCGCCGACCGGTTCCGGCAGCGCACCCGCGCCGAGTGGACGGCCGTCTTCGAGGACTCGGACGCCTGTGTCGCGCCGGTGCTGTCGCTGCGCGAAGCCCCCGGCCACCCGCACCTCGCCGCGCGCGGCACCTTCATCGAGCACGCCGGTCTCGTCCAGCCGGCCCCCGCCCCGCGCTTCTCCGCCACCCCCGGATCCGTCCGCAGGCCGCCCGCGCGGCCCGGCGCCGATACCGCCGAGGTCGCCCGCGACTGGGACGTCCGCGGCCTTCTCAAGCCCCAGGAGGGCCCGTGACGATGCAGCGCCGGATCTTCACCGCCGACCACGAGGCGTTCCGCGAGACCGTGCGGGCGTTCCTCACCAAGGAAGTGACACCGCACTACGCCCGGTGGGAGGAGGACGGCGTCGTCTCCCGCGACGCCTGGCTCGCCGCCGGGCGGCAGGGGCTGCTCGGCCTCGCGGTGCCCGAGGAGTACGGCGGCGGGGGAGAGCCCGACTTCCGCTACAGCGCGGTGCTCACCGAGGAGTTCACCCGGGCGGGCGTCTCGGGGCTGGCGATCGGGCTGCACAACGACATCATCGGCCCGTATCTGACCTCGCTCGCCACCGACGAGCAGAAGCGCCGCTGGCTGCCCGGCTTCTGCACGGGCGAGACCGTCACGGCCATCGCCATGACCGAGCCGGGGGCCGGCTCCGATCTGCAGGGCATCCGCACCGCGGCCGAGGACCGGGGCGACCACTGGGTGCTGAACGGCTCCAAGACCTTCATCTCCAACGGCATCCTCGCCGACCTCGTCATCGTCGTCGCGAAGACCACGCCCGAGGGCGGGGCGAAGGGCCTCAGCCTGATCGTCGTCGAGCGGGGGGCCGAGGGCTTCGAGCGGGGCCGCAACCTCGACAAGATCGGCCAGAAGGCCCAGGACACCGCCGAGCTGTTCTTCCGTGACGTCCGCGTCCCCAAGGAGAACCTCCTCGGGGAACTGCACGGCGCGTTCGGGCATCTGATGACCAACCTGGCCCAGGAGCGGATGAACATCGCCGTCGCCGGGATCGCGGCGGCCGAGCATCTGCTGGAGATCACCACCGCGTACGTCAAGGAGCGCGAGGCGTTCGGCCGTCCGCTGGCGAAGCTCCAGCACATCCGCTTCGAGATCGCCGAGATGGCCACCGAGTGCGCCGTCACCCGCACGTTCCTGGACCGCTGTATCGAGGACCACGCCCGGGGCGGACTCGACGCCGTGCACGCCTCGATGGCCAAATGGTGGGCGACCGAGCTGCAGAAGCGGGTCGCCGACCGCTGTCTGCAACTGCACGGGGGATATGGCTATATGACCGAATACCGGGTCGCCAAGGCCTTCACCGACGGCCGGATCCAGACGATCTACGGCGGGACCACCGAGATCATGAAGGAGATCATCGGCCGGTCCCTGCTCTCCTGATCCGCCCGCGTGCCCCACAGCTCTCCACCGATACAGGGATCCCCCAGATCCCCCCTTTTTCCCCGAAAGGCTGCCGACCTTGAGCACCGAAGCGTTTGTGTACGACGCGATCCGCACCCCGCGCGGCCGCGGCAAGGCCAATGGGTCGCTGCACGGCACCAAGCCGATCGATCTCGTCGTCGGTCTGATCCACGAGATGCGCCGTCGCTTCCCGGATCTGGACCCGGCCGCCATCGACGACATCGTGCTCGGCGTCGTCAGCCCCGTCGGCGACCAGGGCTCCGACATCGCCAAGATCGCGGCCATCGCCGCCGGGCTCCCCGACACCGTCGCCGGTGTCCAGGAGAACCGCTTCTGTGCCTCGGGCCTGGAGGCCGTCAACCTCGCCGCCGCCAAGGTCCGCTCCGGCTGGGAGGACCTCATCCTCGCGGGCGGCGTCGAGTCGATGTCCCGTGTCCCCATGGCCTCCGACGGGGGCGCCTGGTTCGCGGACCCCATGACGAACTTCGACGTCAACTTCGTCCCCCAGGGCATCGGCGCCGACCTCATCGCCACCCTCGGCGGGTTCACCCGCCGCGACGTCGACACCTTCGCCGCCCGCTCCCAGGAGCGCGCCGCCGAGGCGTGGAAGGCCGGCCGCTTCGACCGCTCCGTCGTGCCCGTACGGGACCGCAACGGCCTCGTCGTCCTCGACCGGGACGAACACCTGCGCCCCGGCACCACCGCCGACTCCCTGAGCGCGCTGAAGCCCTCCTTCGCGGGCATCGGCGAGGCGGGCGGCTTCGACGCGGTGGCGCTCCAGAAGTACCACTGGGTGGAGAAGATCGACCACGTCCACCACGCGGGCAACTCCTCCGGCATCGTGGACGGTGCGGCCCTCGTCGCCATCGGCAACCGCGAGGTCGGCGAGCGCTACGGCATGGCGCCCCGCGCCCGCATCGTCTCCGCGGCCGTCTCCGGCGCCGACCCCACCATCATGCTCACCGGCCCCGCCCCGGCCACCCGCAAGGCCCTCGCCAAGGCGGGCCTGACCATCGACGACATCGATCTGATCGAGATCAACGAGGCGTTCGCCGCCGTGGTGCTGCGCTTCGCCCACGACATGGGCATCGGCCTGGAGAAGATCAACGTCAACGGCGGTGCCATCGCCCTCGGCCACCCCCTCGGTGCGACCGGCGCGATGCTGCTCGGCACGGTCGTCGACGAGCTGGAGCGCCAGGACAAGCGCTACGGCCTGATCACCCTCTGCGTCGGCGGCGGCATGGGCAGCGCGACGGTCGTCGAACGCCTCTAGCCTGCCGGCGGCTTCCCCCAGCGCCCCCACGTGCCCGCGCGCCGGCACGCCTTCGCCAATGGAACACCCTGGAGACTTCGACATGAGCGAGAGCACCACCATCCGCTGGGAGCAGAGCGGCGACGGCGTCGTCACCCTCGTCCTGGACGACCCGAACCAGTCGGCCAACACCATGAACGACGCGTTCCGGACGTCCCTCCGCGCGGTCGCCGACCGCCTCGAGGCCGAGCGCGCCTCGGTCACCGGCGTCATCGTCACCTCCGCGAAGAAGACCTTCTTCGCGGGCGGCGACCTCAAGGACATGATCAGGATCGGGCCCGCGCAGGCCCAGCAGGCCTTCGACGCGGGCATGGCCATCAAGCGTGACCTGCGCCGTATCGAGACCCTCGGGGTGCCCGTCGTCGCCGCGATCAACGGCGCCGCCCTCGGCGGCGGCTACGAGATCGCCCTCGCCTGCCACCACCGCGTCGCGCTCGACGCCCCCGGCACCAAGATCGGCCTGCCCGAGGTCACCCTCGGCCTGCTCCCGGCGGGCGGCGGCGTCACCCGCACGGTCCGGCTGCTCGGCATCACCGACGCGCTGCTGAAGGTCCTCCTCCAGGGCAAGCAGTACGACCCGCGCCGCGCCCTGGAGGCGGGGCTGATCCACGAGACCGCGGCCACCGGCGACGAACTGCTCGCCAAGGCCCGCGCCTTCGTCGCCGCCCACCCCGAGTCCCGGCAGCTCTGGGACGTCAAGGGATACAAAATTCCCGGCGGCACCCCCTCGAACCCCCGCTTCGCGGCCGACCTGCCCGCCTTCCCGGCGAGTCTGAAGAAGCAGCTCGCGGGCGCCCCCTACCCCGCCCCGCGCAACATCCTGGCCGCCGCCGTCGAGGGCTCCCAGGTCGACTTCGAGACCGCCCAGGTCATCGAGGCCCGCTACTTCACGGAGCTGGTCACCGGGCAGATCTCCAAGAACATGATCCAGGCCTTCTTCTTCGACCTCCAGGCCGTCAACGCGGGCCGCAGCCGCCCGCAGGGCACCGCGCCCCGCAAGGTCCGCAAGGTCGCCGTCCTCGGCGCCGGGATGATGGGCGCGGGCATCGCGTACTCCTGCGCCCGGGCCGGCATCGACGTGGTCCTCAAGGACGTCTCGCCCGAGGCCGCGGCCAAGGGCAAGGCCTACTCCGAGGGCCTGCTCGCCAAGGCGCTCTCCCGCGGCCGCACCACCGAGACGAAGCGCGACGAACTGCTCGCCCGGATCACCCCGACCGCCGACCCGCAGGACCTCGCGGGCTGTGACGCCGTCATCGAGGCGGTCTTCGAGGACCCGGCCCTCAAGCACAAGGTCTTCCAGGAGATCCAGCACATCGTCGAGCCCGACGCGCTGCTGTGCTCCAACACCTCCACCCTGCCCATCACCGCCCTGGCCGAAGGCGTCGAACGCCCGGTGGACTTCGTGGGCCTGCACTTCTTCTCGCCCGTCGACAAGATGCCACTGGTGGAGATCATCAAGGGTGCGCGGACCGGCGACGAGGCCCTCGCCCGCGCCTTCGACCTCGTCCGGCAGATCCGCAAGACGCCCATCGTGGTCAACGACTCGCGCGGCTTCTTCACCTCACGGGTCATCGGCCGGTTCATCAACGAGGGCGTGGCCATGATCGGGGAGGGCGTCGACGCCGCCTCCGTCGAACAGGCCGCCGCCCAGGCCGGCTACCCCGCCAAGGTGCTCTCCCTGATGGACGAGCTGACCCTCACCCTGCCGCGCCGGATCCGCGACGAGACGCGGCGCGCGGTCGAGGCCGCCGGCGGCACCTGGGCACCGCACCCCGCCGACGCCGTCATCGACCGCATGGTGGACGAGTTCGGCCGCACGGGCCGCTCCGGCGGCGCCGGGTTCTACGACTACGCCGACGGCAAGCGGACCGGCCTGTGGCCGGGCCTGCGCGAGCACTTCGGCCGGGACACCGAGCACGGCGGGGCGTTCCCGCCCGTGCCCTTCGAGGACATGAAGGACCGCATGCTCTTCTCCGAGGCGCTGGACACCGTCCGCTGCCTGGAGGAGAACGTCCTCACCTCCGTCGCCGACGCCAACATCGGCTCCCTGCTGGGCATCGGCTTCCCCGGCTGGACGGGCGGCGTACTCCAGTTCATCAACGGCTACGAGGGCGGGCTGCCCGGTTTTGTGGCCCGAGCCCGGGAGCTCCAGGCCGCCTACGGCGACCGCTTCGAGCCGCCCGCGCTGCTCGTGGAGAAGGCGGAACAGGGCGGCACGTTCCGCTGACGCCTTCCCCGGCACGTTCACGGTCGGTGCGGCAGGGCATGCGCGGTGATGGCGTGTCCGACATCGAGGGAATGGCCGGTTCCTCCGTAGTGGGACGGTTCTGACTCGGGTGGGATAGGCCTCGTACCGGGGTTCGACATGTGCCCCGGTCACGTGCGCCGACCGTTCAGCTGACCGTCAAAGCGACTGCCGAGGAGTCCCCGTGGGCCGCTCGTCCGCGTTACGTCTGCGTTCCACCGCCGTGGCCCTCGTCGCCTCGGCGTGCCTCGTCGGAGGTGTCACGTCCGTCCAGGCGGCCCCGGGCGGTGGTCCGAAGCAGGAGCTCGTCGCGCCCGAGGTGCGGACGTTCACCGGCAGCGGGACCGGCACCTCGCCGTCCCAGGCGGTGGACGGCGCGGTCCGGATGGGTTACACGATCGCCCAGTCGGCGGGCTGGCAGACGAACCAGTGCCACGTCCGTGCCACCGACGTCAGGTCGGTCGGCGGTGGGGTGTACGCCGCGGTCGCCAGCTTGTTCTGCCAGCGCTGACTGGCACCGATGTCCAGGATTTCCGGGATTTCTTTCATGAGGGGGATATCGACATGACCTCGATGCTCATCCGGGGTGGGGCCGCCGTGGTTCTCGCGGGCCTCGCCGTGCTCGCGCCGACCGTCGCGCACGCCGACGCCGGCGCGCAGCCCGGCGTCAGTGTGCAGGAGACGCGGGTGTTCACGGGCTTCGCGTACGAGAACAGCCCCAAGGAAGCGAAGCGGGAGGCCGAGAAGAGGGCCCGGCAGAACGCGCTGATCAGCGGATTCCTCAATGAGCAGTGTGTGTTGCTCTACGCGAACTCCACCCGGCTCGCCCCCGGCTACTACGCGGGCGACGCCGCGATCAACTGCACCCGCTGATCCGCTGAACACCCCGCTGAGGCGAACCGGTGCGCCTCAGCGGGACGATCCAGCCCGGTGACATCCGGTCATCCGGAGCCGGCCGCCGCGCGGAGCTAAGCCGTGCGGCCGGACTCCCCGGACTCCCCGGCCGCGTACATCGCCCGCAGCTCCTGTTTGAGCGACCGCTGGAACGCCGTCACCAGGGCCTGCACCACGAGCGGCTGCATATGGGCCGACAGCGACTTCATCGCCTCGATGTTCTCCGTGTCCACCTCGCCCTCGAAGAGCCGCGTCAGCTCCCGGGCCGTGGAGCGGGCGTGCTCCAGCAGCACCGTACGGGCCGCGAGGATCGTCTCCAGCGCGATCGGCACGTCCAGCAGCCGCACCCCCAGCCCCAGCAGCCCCGGGTCCACCCGGAACGCGTCCCCGTCGCCGCCCTCACCTTCCCGCGCGTCCATCCGCTCCAGGACGTTCAGCGCTGCCAGCCGGTCGATGTCCTCCTCGGCCAGCGCCCGCCCGGCCCGTCGCTCCAGCTGGGCCCGGGTGGCCTCCTCCGCCGTGTCCGGCAGCCAGGACGCCACCAGCGCCCGGTGGATGGCCAGGTCGTGCGCGCTGAGATCCGGCGGCAGCTGCCGCACATAGCGTTCGATGGCGGCGAGCGTCAGCCCCTGGTGCTGCAACTCCTCGATCAGCGCCAGCCGGGACAGATGGTCCGGGCCGTAGTGCCCGACCCGGCGCGGCCCGATCTCCGGCGGGGGCAGCAGCCCCCGGGTGCTGTAGAAGCGGACCGTCCGGACGGTGATCCCCGCGCGCGCGGCCAACTCGTCGACCGTGAGGACGGTTTCCCCGGAATCCGTGGCCATCGGCGGCGCCTCGCTCTCTCTTCCGGCTCTGCTGCGGTCGGCTCCGTTACGGTTTCCGTCCGGCTCAATCGAGTTCAACAGTATTGCTGTGCCACCACCACTGTGAAACCTTCCCTCTCGACCGGTCGTCAGCCCAAGGCCCACGGACACCAACACCTGGAGGCCGCATTGACCACGCCCCCGCGCCGCCGACTCCCCGCCGCACCGGACGAACTCACCCTCCCCGCACTGCTGCTGCGCAACGCCCGGGAGTACCCCGAACTCCCCGCCCTGACCTGGCGCGAACCCGGCGGCGCCGCGCTACGCACGCTCACCTGGGCGCGGGTCCGCGCCGAGGTCGCCGACCTCGCCGCGGGCTATGCCGCGCTCGGCGTCGGGCGCGGTGACCATGTGCTGATGATGATGGGCAACCGGCCCGAACACTGGCTCAGCGATCTCGCCCTCGTCCACCTCGGCGCCGTCCCCGTCTCGGTCTACGGCACCTCCTCGCCCGAGCAGATCGCCCATATCGCCCGGCACAGCCGGGCCCGGCTGGCCGTGCTCGAAGGGGCGGGCGAGCTGGCCCGCTGGGAGCCGCTGACCGACGACGCCACGGTCCCCCTGGAGCGGATCCTCGTCGTCGACGCCGCCGTGGCCGGACGGCACACCCCGTACGCGACGCTCACCGCGCGGCAGCCGGCACCCCACGGCGGCGCGGCCTTCGACAAGGCCTGGCAGGAGGTGCGCCCCACCGACCCGGTGACCGTCGTCTACACCTCGGGGACCACCGGCGACCCCAAGGGCGTGGTGATCACCCACCGCGCCGTGCTGCTCGACTGCGTCGGCATCGACCGCGCGGTCGCCCTCCCCGAGCACGTCGAGCACCTGTGCTATCTGCCCTTCGCGCACATCGCCGAACGGGTGCTCGGCATCTACCTCCCCGTCCTGCGGGCCGCGCACGTCCACCTCTGCGACGACCCGGCCACCGTCGCCGCCCGGGTGCGCGAGCTGCGTCCGGCGGAGTTCTTCGGGGTGCCGCGGGTGTGGGAGAAGCTGACCGCGTCCGTACGGGCCGCGCTGGAGACCCTGCCGGAGGAGCGGCGGCGGGTGATCGAGGCCGCGGGCGAGACGGCCCGCGCGCACGTGGCGCACCGGGCGCGGGGCGAGGAGCCGCCGCCCGCGCTGGCGGCCGCGTACGAGGCGGCCCGGCAGCAGGTTCTCGTGCCGCTGCTGGCCCTGGCGGGGCTGGACCGGCTGATGTGGGCCGGCAGTGCCACCGCGCCGATGCCCGGGGAAGTCGTCGACTTCTGGACCGGGTTCGGCATCGTGATCATGGATGGGTGGGGGCTGACCGAGACCTCGGGCGTGGTGACCCTCAATGCGCCGACGGACTTCCGTCTCGGGTCCGTGGGCCGCCCGCTCGACGGGGTGGAGGTGCGGACGGCCGCCGACGGTGAGCTCGAGGTGCGCGGCGAGATCGTCTGCGCCGGATATCTGCGGGCGGACGGGTCGGTGGAGAGCGCGACGGACGCCGAGGGATGGTTCTCCACCGGTGACATCGGGCGGATCGACGAGGACGGCTTCGTCTGGGTCGTCGACCGCAAGAAGGAGATCATCGTGACCTCGACGGGCAAGAACGTCTCGCCCGCGCTCGTCGAGAACGCCCTCAAGGAACACCCGCTCGTCGGCCAGGCGTTCGTCCACGGCGACGGGCGGTCCTATCTCGTCGCCCTGCTCGTCCTGGACGCCGAGCTGACCCGGCCCTGGGCCGCCCGGCACGGCATCGACGCCGACCCGGACGCCCTGGCGGACCACCCGGCCGTACGGGCGGAGATCGACCGCGCCGTGGCGGCGGCCAACGCGCGGCTGAACCGCACCGAGCAGATCAAGCGCTACCGACTGCTCACCCGCGAGTGGGGCCCGGCGACGGGCGAGCTGACGCCCTCGCTCAAGCTGCGGCGACGGGTCGTCCGGGAGAAGTACGCCGCGGAGATCGAGGAGTTGTACGCCCCGTGAGCGCGACGGCGGCCCGGCACCCCGCGTCCGCGGGGTGCCGGGCCGCCGGACGGCAACCGACCGAGGGGTCAGTGCTTGTGCGCGCGCTGCGCGGACTGGATCTTCTTCCACGACTTGGGCTCGGCGACCTTGCCGGACCCGTCGGCCGACACGCCCTTGCCCGCCTTGCCCGTGGCGGCGACCTTGCCGATGCCCGCCTTCGCGGCGCTCGCCTTCGAGGGCTTCGACGTGGTGAACAGCCAGGTGTCGAAGAGCTTCTGGAGCGGCTTGCCCGACGCCTTCTCCGCGAACTTCACGAAGTCCTGGACCGAGGCGTTGCCGAACTTGTTCGCCGCCGTCCAGTCCTTGAGGATCGCGAAGAACGTCTTGTCGCCCACCGTGTTGCGCAGCGCCTGGAGGGCGACCGCGCCACGGTTGTAGACGGCGGTGTGGAACTGGTTCTCCGCACCCGGGTCGCCCGGCTTGACCTTCCAGAAGGCGTTGTCCGCCGGGATCGAGGTGTAGATGTAGTCGGCCAGCTCCTGGGCGGTACCCTCGCCCTCCTTCTCCGACCACAGCCACTGCGAGTACGTCGCGAAGCCCTCGTTGACCCAGATGTCGCGCCAGTTCTTCACCGAGACGCTGTCACCGAACCACTGGTGCGCCAGCTCGTGCACGACCAGCGAGACGTTCGCGCCGTTCGCGAACCCCTTGGGGCTGTAGAACGGCCGGGTCTGGGTCTCCAGCGCGTAGCCCGTCGGCACGTTCGGCACATAGCCGCCGGCCGCGTTGAACGGGTACGGGCCGAAGACCTTGCCGCCCCAGTCGAGGACCTCGGTGGTGCGCTCGACGCTGGCCTTCGCCGACGCCGCGTTGTCGCCCAGGTCCTTGCTGTAGGCGTTCACGACCGGCAGACCGTTGGTCGTGGTGTCCGTCGTGATGTCGAACTTGCCGACCGCGAGGGTGGTCAGATACGTGGCCTGCGGCTTGGTGGCGCGCCAGTTGTAGCGCGTCCATCCGAGCTTCGAACTCTTCGACGCGAGGACGCCGTTGCTGATCGCCTGGACATCGTCCGGTACCGACACGGAGATGTCGTACGTGGCCTTGTCGGTCGGGTGGTCGTTGCTCGGGAACCACCAGATCGAGCCCTCCGGCTCGCCCGCGATGGCCGCGCCGTCCGGCGTGCGCAGCCAGGCCGTGGATCCGTCGACCTTCACCTGGGACGGCACGCCGCTGTAGCGGACGACCACGCTGATCTGCTTGTCCTTCTCCAGCGGGGCGGCGGGGGTGACCTCCACCTCGTGGGAGCCGGACTTGGCGAAGGTCGCCTTCTTGCCGTTGACCAGCACCTCGCTCACATCGAGCGCGAAGTCGAGGTTGAAGCGGGACAACGTCTGGGTGGGGGTGGCGATCAGCGTCGCCGTGCCCTCCAGCTTGTCCGTCTTCGGCTGGTACTTCAGCCGCAGGTCGTAGTGGGACACGTCGTACCCGCCGTTGCCGGCGGCCGGGTAGTAGGAGTCTCCGACGCCCGGCGCCCCCGGCGTGGCGTCGGCTGCCGACGCCGGGATCGCCAGCAGCAGGGCAGCAGCGGCCGCACTCGGAACGATGAGTCTGTGACGCACGAATCCTCCAACTCGTAAGGGAGAACGATCGGGAGAACGATCAATCACTCGCACCCTATGTACTCACTGTGCACGGGGTCATGTCCATGGCTTATCCCGACATGTGATCGACACGCGGCTGTCATCAGTGCGATCCCGGCCACCTCGTGAGTCCCGGTCCGAGTGCTCCCGCCCCTTCTGCACGGGAGTTGACTCACGCTACGGTCCGGCCGTGCCCAAACGCGCGCGGGACACCCGCATACCTGTGACAACGTTCGTCGTCGCGGCCCTGGCCGCCCTGGTCGCCGTACTCGTCCCGCTGCCGCCGGCCGCGCACGCCGCGCCCGCGCCGGACAGCGGCTCACGGGGCGGGCAGAGCAGACCCGTCTACTCCTACGACCGCGCCGTGCGCGAGACCGTATGGGTCGACATCGCCCTCGACGGCGACGGGGACGGCCGCACCGACCGGGTCGCCGTCGACATCATCCGCCCCCGCGAAGCCGCCGAACGCGGCCGCCGGGTACCGGTCGTCATGGACGCCAGCCCCTACTACTCCTGCTGCGGACGCGGCAACGAGAGCCAGAAGAAGACCTACGACGAGCAGGGCGCACCCGTCGGCTTCCCGCTGTACTACGACAACTACTTCGTACCGCGCGGCTACGCCGTCGCCCTCGTCGACCTCGCCGGAACCAACCGTTCCGACGGCTGTACCGACGTCGGCGGCCGCTCCGACATCCAGTCCGCCAAGGCCGTCGTCGACTGGCTGAACGGCCGTGCGCACGGCTACCGCACCCACACCGGCAGCGAGGCCGCCCCGGCCGACTGGACCACCGGCGCCGTCGGCATGATCGGCAAGAGCTACGACGGCACGATCGCCAACGGCGTCGCCGCCACCGGGGTCGAGGGCCTGGAGACGATCGTCCCGATCGGGGCCATCAGCTCCTGGTACGACTACTACTTCGCCAAGGGCGCCGCGCTCTTCGGCAGCGGCCCCGACGGGCTCGCACACCGCGTCGAGAGCCCCGAGGCACGCGGCCGCTGCCAGGCCGTACAGCGCGAGCTCGTCGAGGGCGCGCCGCGCAACGGCGACTGGACCGCGCTGTGGAGCGAGCGCGACTACGTCCCCGACGCGCACCGGGTCCGCGCCAGCGTCCTCGCCGTCCACGGCATGCAGGACCTCAACGTCCGCACGAAGCACTTCGGCCAGTGGTGGGACGCCCTCGCCGCGAACGGCGTCGAACGCAAGCTCTGGCTCTCCCAGACCGGACACGTCGACCCGTTCGACTTCCGCCGCGAGGCCTGGGTCTCCACCCTGCACCGCTGGTTCGACCACTACCTCCTCGGCTACGACAACGGCGTCGAGCGCGAGCCGATGGCCGACATCGAGCACGCCCCCGACCAGTGGCGCACCGACCGCGTCTGGCCGCCGCGCGCCACGGCCACGACCACCCTGCGCCCCGCGCCCGGAACCGCCCCGGGCGTCGGCACCCTCGGCCTCGCACCCGCGCCGCGCGGCGCCACCGAGGTGTTCACCGACGACCCCGCGAAGAGCGAGCGCGACTGGTCGGAGCGCATCGACACCGCCACCCCCGACAAGGCCGGGTTCATCACCAAGCCGCTCACCCGTGATCTACGGCTGTCCGGTTCCTCCCGGGTGAGCCTCACGGTCACCCCCTCCACCACCTCCGCCCACCTCTCGGCCGTCCTCGTCGATCTCGGCCCGGCCGGCATCCGCGACTACGCGTCCTACGGGGAGGGCATCCGTACCCTTGCCGACCGCACCTGCTGGGGCAGCACCGGCACGGGCGACAGCGCCTGCTACAAGCGGACGGAGGCCGAAACGGCGCAGGTCGGCCACACCGTCTTCAGCCGCGGCTGGGCCGACCTCGGCCATCACGCGAACCTCGCCCAGGGCCGCCCGCTGACCCCCGGCAAGCCGTACACCATCACCCTCGACCTGGCCGCGAGCGACCACGTCGTCCCGGCGGGCCACCGTCTGGCGCTGATCGTCGCGGGCACGGACCGAGGCCTGCTCCAACCCGCCTCCACCACCCCGCGACTGACGGTGGACCTGCGCCGCACCACCGCCCGGCTCCCGCTCGTCGGCGGCTACGCGGCCTTCGCCCGTGCGACGGCGGGGACGCACGACGGCCGGCCGCCGACGCCGGTCGCCCCGGCGCGCGGCCTGGGCATCCCGGCGCTCGACCACCTGCCGTAGGCCTGGCCGGCAGTTCCAGCCCGTCCGGCGTTTGAGGACGCGCCCGCAGGGCGCCCGCCGCCGCAGGCGGCAAGACCACGGCCCGCAGCCGGGGACCGGGCGGATCGAACGGCACGGTCAGCCCTCGGCCAGCTCCGCCGCCGCCAGGGCGCAGCCCCAGGAGACGGTGACCCCGGCCCCGCCGTGACCGTAGTTGTGGATCAGCCGCGCCCCGCCCGGCAGCCGGGCGGCCTCCAGCCGCACCCGGGACCGGGCGGGGCGCAGCCCCACCTTGTGCGCCAGGACGGGCGCGTCCGCGAGAGCGGGATACACCCGGGCACAGCGGGCGACGATCGCCTCGGCGGTGACGGGCGTGGGCGTACGGTCCCAGACATGCTCCAGGGCGGTGCCGCCGAGCACCACACCGTAGGGCTGGGGGAGTACGTAGAGGATGTCGGCGGCGTCATGGGCGGCGGCCGCGAACCACTCCGTCACGCCCGGGTTGTCGACGACGACGATCTGCCCCCGCACGGGATGCACGTCCGGGTCGGGCACCAGATCGCGGGCACCGAGCCCGGTGCAGTTCACGACGGTCGCCGCCGCCCGGCCCGCCTCCGCCAGGGAGCCGGCCGTACGGGCGGTGACCGTGCCGCCCGCGGCTGCCAACCGCCGGTGCAGATAGTCCAGATGGGCCGGCATGTCCAGCAACGGGGTACGGGCGCGCAGCCCGTGCCCGTACCCCGCGGGCAACTCCTCGGGCCCGGCCGCCCGCAGCCCCGGCACCCGCGCCGCCCACGGGCCCAGCTCCGCCAGGCCGACGTCCGCATGGGTGCCGTCGACCATGCGCACCCCGGTCTCCGCGGGCCGCCCGGCCAGTTCGGCCATCTCCCGCAGCGACCGCAGCGCCCACTCCCCGGCCGCGGCCTCCGGCTCGATGCGGTACGGCCACCACAGCCCCCCGGCCAGCGCCGACGTGGTGTCGACGGCCGGTTCCCGACTCCACACCTCGACCCGCCGCCCGCGCTCCGCCAGCACGACCGCGCTGGTCAGACCTATGACCCCGGCACCGATCACGATCACATCACTCGCCATGCGGCGACGCTACCCGCGAAATCCCCGGCGGCGGGCTCGAAGCGGCACACACGGGGGAATACTGCGGACATGGCGGAGTACGCGACCTTCGGGCTGGCACCGGCGACGCGCGCCGGCGGGATGCTGCCGGACGGCGGGTACCAGGCGCACCGGGACTTCCTGGACTTCATCGTCGACGGCCGACCCCTGCTGGCCCGCCTCGCCGACCTCGACGCGGTCTCCCCGCTCGCCGCCGACCTCGGCCCGTCGATCTTCACCGCACACGTCCGCCGACTGCTGCTGGACGCCGACCCCCCGCTCGCCGACGGGCGGTACGTGCTCTACGGCTGCCCCGAGTGCGAGGGCCTGGCGTGCGGCGCGGTCACCGCCGTGATCGAGCGCGACGGCCCCGACATCGTCTGGCGGGACTTCGCCTGGCAGACCGACGAGAGTCCCGACCTCGCCCGCGACGGCTACCACGGCATAGGCCCCTTCCGCTTCCGCGCCGACGAGTACCGCGCCACGCTGGAACGGCTGCTCGCCGACGGCGCCCCCCATACGGCCGCCCGCCGGGTCCTGCTGGTCGGCGGCCGCGTCGCCGTGCTCGCCCGGCTCGCGGCGGCCCTGCGGTCCATCGGCGTCGGCGCCGAGATCACCCATGACGCGGCGGGCGCGGCCGGCGAGGAACTGCGGACCTACGGGGCCGTGGCCTTCGACCCGGCGGTCGGCGAGGAGGAGCGCGCCGCCGTCCGCGCCGCGTTCGCGGCCGCGGGATCCGACGCCGTCCTCGTCGAGCCCCTCGCGCCCATCGTCCCGCTCCTCGTCGCCCGCATCGAGCAGGCCCTCCAGCGCACCCCCGACGACCGGCGCCCGCTGACCGCCCTGACCGCCACCACGGCCGACGCCCACGTCGAGGTGTCCGCCGCCTGCCGGGTCCGCCTGACCGGCTACCGGCTGGACCGCCTGCACCGGGTCCGCGCCCACGACCTGCTCGACGCCCGCCTGGAACCGGGCGCGCACACGGTGCCCCTCGACGCCCGCCTGGGAAAACGAGCGAACGGCGGGGTGTATCTGGTGGCGCGCACCTTCGGGGACGTACGGGTGGCGAGGGTGGGCGGCTGAGCGGCGGGGCCCCCGGGAAAACCGGTTCGAGGGCGCCCGGCCCAGCGGCTAGAGTCGAAGGTCTTATGAGTGCCACTCTCGTCGCCAAGGACCTCGCCGCCGGACACGGCGACCGCACCCTCTTCTCCGGGCTCGACCTCGTCGTCGCGCCCGGCGACGTCATCGGTCTCGTCGGGGCCAACGGCGCCGGGAAGTCGACGCTGCTGCGCCTGCTCGCGGGCCTCGACACCCCCGAGGCGGGCGGCCTCCGGCTCAGCCCGCCGACCGCGAACGTCGGCCACCTGCCGCAGGAGCCCGAGCGGCGGGACGGCGAGACCGTACGGGCCTTCCTCGCCCGCCGCACCGGGGTCGCCGAGGCCCAGGCCACGCTCGACGCCGCCACCCAGGCACTCGTCGACGGCACGCCCGGCGCGGACGACGCCTACGCCACGGGCCTCGACCGCTGGCTCGACCTCGGCGGCGCGGACCTCGACGAGCGCGCGGCGGAGGTCGCGGGCTCCCTCGGCCTCACTGTCGACCTGGACCGGCCCATGACCAGCCTCTCCGGCGGCCAGGCGGCCCGCGCCGGGCTGGCCTCGCTGCTGCTCAGCCGCTACGACGTCTTCCTCCTCGACGAGCCCACCAACGATCTCGACCTGGACGGCCTGGCCCGCCTGGAGAACTTCGTCACCGGGCTGCGCGCCGGCACGGTCCTCGTCAGCCACGACCGTGAGTTCCTCGCCCGCACGGTGAACAAGGTCCTCGAACTCGACCTCGCCCAGCAGCAGGTCACCCTCTACGGCGGCGGCTACACCGCCTACCTGGAGGAGCGCGAGACGGCCCGCCGGCACGCCCGCGAGGCGTACGAGGAGTACGCCGACACCCGCGCCGGGCTGGAGGACCGCGCCCGCACCCAGCGGAACTGGATGGAGAAGGGCGTCCGCAACGCCCGTCGCAAGTCCACCGACAACGACAAGATCGGGCGCAAGCTCCGCGCCGAGTCGACCGAGAAGCAGGCGGCCAAGGCCCGCCAGACCGAGCGGCTCATCGAGCGGCTGGACGTGGTCGAGGAACCGCGCAAGGAGTGGGAGCTGCGCATGGAGATCGCCGCCGCGCCCCGCTCGGGCGCGGTCGTGGCCACCCTGCGCGGTGCCGAGGTACGCCGCGGCTCCTTCACCTTCGGCCCCGTCGACCTGCAGATCGACTGGGCCGACCGGGTCGCCATCACCGGCGCCAACGGCTCGGGCAAGTCCACGCTCCTCGCGGCACTGCTCGGCCGGCTGCCGCTGGACGCGGGCGGCGCGATGCTGGGCCCGGGCGTGGTGGTGGGCGAGGTGGACCAGGCACGCGCCCTGTTCTTCGGCGACGAGGCCCTGCTGACGGCGTTCGAGGCGGCCGTACCGGAACTGGAGCCGGCCGACGTCCGCACCCTGCTCGCCAAGTTCGGCCTCAAGGCCGTGCATGTGCTCCGCCCGGCCGCGACGCTCTCCCCGGGCGAGCGCACCCGCGCCGCGCTGGCACTCCTCCAGGCCCGCGGAGTCAACCTCCTCGTCCTGGACGAGCCCACCAACCACCTCGACCTGCCGGCCATCGAGCAACTGGAATCCGCGCTCGCCTCGTACAACGGCACGCTGCTCCTGGTCACCCACGACCGCCGCATGCTCGAAGCGGTCCACACGACGCGCCGCATCGAGGTGACGGCGGGCCGCATCGCGGAGCGCTGACGCGCCCAACGCGACCGATCCCGCAGCGCCCGGCCTGTGCGGCTGCACAGAACGCTCTGTGAGAACGGAAGACCGAAGGCCACTCCTGTAACTGCGGCCAATCGCAGGTCGTTTCACTCGTATGGGCCGACGATGGATGATGACCTGGGCGCTGTGCGCCGCGGTCGCGTGTGGGCTGTTATGGGTGTGGCCGCTGCGGGATCCTGATCGGCTCTCTGCCGTCGCCGCGGTGCTGGGTACGGTCATCGCCCTGTTCGGAGTGCTGTCCGCATGGGCCTGGCGTGCCGGGAGAGGCCGTGCGCACTCCAGCAGTGAACAAGTCGCGGACGCCGCGGAGGTGCTGGCCCGGACGGTCCGCAGGCAGTGGGAGGAAGAGGCGGTCCTCCGGCAACTGTACGACCCGGCGCCGCTCCCTTTGGTCTGGTCCGACTGTTCCCACCCAGGAGTGTCCGACCACCGTCAGCTGGTGGGCACCGCGGTGGTCCGGGCCGGCGACCCGCAGGAACTGGCCGCGGCCTTCGGGTCACTCGCACGCCGCCGACTTGTGGTCCTGGGGCCGGGAGGATCGGGGAAGACGACCTTCGCCGTCCTGCTCGTCCTCGCCCTGCTGCGCACGCGCACCACCGGCGTCCCGGTGCCGGTGCTCTGTTCGTTGTCCTCCTTCGACCCCGCGCGCGAGAACGCCAGGAACTGGCTGCGCCGCCGTATCGCCGCTGACTACCCGGCCATGGCCGATGCCGAGAACTACGGTGCCAGTGTCATCGAGGACCTCCTCACCGAGCATCGCCTGGTCCCCGTACTCGACGGTCTCGACGAACTCCCCGAACGAAGCCGGGCAGCAGCACTGGCCTCCCTCAACGACACCCTGCCGTCCGACACCCCTCTCGTCCTCACCTGCCGCACCACCGACTACGTGCGCGCGGTGGCGGAGGGCGGAGTCCTGACCGGAGCGGCGGTCCTGGAGCCCGCGCCCGTACGCACCAGCGACGCCCTCGACCTGCTGAGGCTGGCCACGCCGCCGGATTCCCGTCGCCAGGAAGGCTGGGCAGCCCTGGCGGAGCACCTCGACCGCCGGCCGCAGGCCCCTGCCGCCCAGGCCTTCACCAGCCCGCTGATGGTGGCCCTGGCCCGGTCCGTCTACGCCGACAACGACAACGACCCCGTTGAACTCGCCGACACGGAACGCTTCCCCACCTCGACCGACATCGAGCGACACCTCCTCGGCGGGTTGGTCCCGGCCCTCTTCCGCCGCGCCCGGCGTCAGTGCCCTGCGCGGAGCTGGGACCCTCGGCAGGCTCATGACTACCTGGCCCGTCTCGCGGCGGGGATGCACGCCCGGGGCACCTACGATCTGGCGTGGTGGCGGCTGTACCAGTGGACTCCGGCCCTCGCCGGGCCCTGGCGGCGCGCTGGGACGTGGGCCGTGATCATGTGCGCCGGACTGCTGCTGACCACGTCGTTCCTGGTGGTTGTCCTGGACGCGCCGTCACGGGCGGAGGCTTTGCGGTGGTTCCCCCTGTCGGTGCTCGAATCCTTTGCCATCGTTCCCATGCTGGGCCTCAGCGGCCTGATATCCCGGCGGGAACGCAGTCTGACCCGTGCGTCCGCCATGGCTGCCCTCGTCGCGCTGTCCGCCGGTCTCGCGATTCCCCCCGCGGCGTGGTACTACTACCGCGGCGCTCCCGCGGCGGCGATCGCGACGCTGATGGTGGCCGCCATCGGCTTGTTCTGTTTCGGCCTGTGGCTCGTGATGCTGGGCGCCGGCCTGCCGTCCCCTCCCCGAACGCCGAGCCGGAGCCGCCCCGCGCGGCGACGCTGGCGCAGACAGTTGGTCCGTGCGCTCGTACTCGTCGTCGGCGTCGCCGCCATCACCGAGACCCTGTTCCTCAGTTACGCGATGGCCGGGTACGAAGGCGTCCTTCCGTCCGGGACCATGCCGTGGGGGCTGATGATCGGCACCGTGGCGGGCATCGGCCTGGCCGCCCTGGACTGGGTCCGGGGCCCGTCCACCGCTGATGACGTGGCGACGGCCATGTCCTCCATTCAGGCGGACCGCCTGGTTTCGGTGATCAGCGGAGTGGCCTGCGCGGTGGTCTTCAACATTCCCGACGGCGCCATGCGGGCCGGGCCCTGGGCCCCCTCCGATCCGCTGCGTACCACTGGGTTCGCGGCCGTCGTCGGTCTCTTCCACTGCGGGATCATCGGTCTGACCACCGCCCTGGCCGCTCACTCCTGGCCCCACTACACGATCGCCCGCCTGCTGCTGGCCGCACGCGGCAAGCTCCCCTGGCGACTGCAGACGTTCCTCGCCGACGCGCACCAGCTCGGCATCCTCCGCCAGATCGGCCCCGTCTACCAGTTCCGCCACGCCCGCCTCCAGCACCACCTCGCCACCCAGCCCGGGACAGCCGACCCCCGTACGGACCAGCGACCGGATCGCCCCAGCCCCGTACGAGCGACCAGCACATGATGCGGCTGCCGGCGCAGTGGTGATCTTTGCCGCCGCAGCGGCGAGAACCCCCCATGTCGTGTTCCGGCGGTGCCGAACTCAGCGGTGGTGGCTGTCACCGTCGCGGCGGGAAGTTCTCGCCCCGCCGCGACGGCGGGCGCACCGTCGGCGGACGCGCGCCCGGCCAGAGCTACCGCTTCGGGTTCAGCAGCCCCGCGCGGCGGAGGGCGTCCGCCATCGCGTCGTTCGCCGGGGCCGCCGCCTCGCGGGGGGCCGTGCCGCCGCGGCGCTGCTGCGGCGCGGCACGGCGGTCGGCGCCGCGGGCGCCACCGCGGGCGCCGCGCGGCTCGCGGGCCGCAGGCCCGCCCGCGGCCCCGCCGGACGGCGACTCGTCGTCCAACCTGAGCGTCAGCGAAATCCGCTTGCGCGGAATATCGACGTCCATGACCTTCACCCGCACGATGTCGCCCGGCTTGACCACATCCCGCGGGTCCTTCACGAACGTCTTCGACATGGCCGACACATGCACCAGCCCGTCCTGGTGCACACCCACGTCCACGAAGGCACCGAAGGCCGCCACATTGGTGACGACTCCCTCCAGCAGCATCCCCGGCGTCAGATCGCCGATCTTCTCGACGCCGTCCTTGAACGTCGCCGTCTTGAACGCCGGACGCGGGTCCCGGCCCGGCTTCTCCAACTCCCGCAGGATGTCCGTGACCGTCGGCAGGCCGAAGGAGTCGTTCACGAAGTCCGCCGGGCGCAGCGAGCGCAGCGTCGTGGTATTGCCGATGAGGGAGGCGACCTCGCCACCCGTCGACTTGATCATCGCCCGCACCACGGGGTACGCCTCGGGGTGCACGCTGGACGCGTCCAGCGGGTCGTCGCCGCCGCGGATGCGGAGGAAGCCCGCGCACTGCTCGTACGCCTTCGGGCCGAGCCGGGCCACGTCCTTCAGTGCCCGGCGGGACCGGAAGGGGCCGTTGGAGTCGCGGTGGGCGACGATGTTCTCCGCGAGGCCCGCGCTGATGCCGGAGACGCGCGAGAGCAGCGGCGCGGAGGCGGTGTTGACGTCGACGCCCACGCCGTTGACGCAGTCCTCGACGACCGCGTCGAGGGAGCGGGAGAGCTTCACCTCGGACAGATCGTGCTGGTACTGACCGACGCCGATCGACTTGGGGTCGATCTTGACCAGCTCGGCCAGCGGGTCCTGGAGCCGCCGGGCGATCGACACCGCGCCGCGCAGCGACACGTCCAGGTCCGGCAGCTCCTGCGAGGCGAAGGCCGACGCGGAGTACACCGACGCGCCCGCCTCCGACACCATCACCTTCGTCAGCTTCAACTCCGGCTGCCGGGCGATGAGATCCGTCGCGAGCTTGTCGGTCTCGCGCGACGCCGTGCCGTTGCCGATGGCGATCAGCTCCACGTCGTGCTCGCGGGCGAGCCGGGCCAGCGTCGCCAGCGACGCGTCCCACTTCTGCTGCGGGACGTGCGGGTAGATCGTCTCGGTCGCGGCGACCTTGCCCGTGGCGTCCACGACGGCGACCTTCACGCCTGTGCGGAAACCGGGGTCGAGCCCCATCGTGGCGCGGGTGCCCGCGGGGGCGGCGAGCAGCAGGTCCCGCAGGTTCGCCGCGAAGACCCGGACCGCCTCGTCCTCGGCGGCCTGCCGCAGCCGCAGCCGCAGATCGATGCCGAGGTGGACCAGGACGCGGGTGCGCCAGGCCCAGCGCACCGTGTCGGCCAGCCACTTGTCGCCGGGACGGCCCCGGTCGGCGATGCCGAACCGCCGCGAGATCGCCTGCTCGTACGAGCTCGGGCCGCCGTCCTCGCGCGGCTCCTCCGGCTCCAGGGTGAGGTCGAGGACCTCCTCCTTCTCGCCCCGCAGCATCGCCAGCACCCGGTGCGAGGGCAGCTCGGTGAAGGGCTCGGCGAAGTCGAAGTAGTCGGCGAACTTCGCGCCCGCCTCCTCCTTGCCGGCCCGCACCTTCGCGGCCACGCGCCCGCGCGACCACATGCGCTCGCGCAGCTCGCCGATCAGGTCCGCGTCCTCCCCGAACCGCTCGGTCAGGACGGCCCGCGCGCCCTCCAGCGCGGCGGCCGCGTCGGCGACGCCCTTGTCGGGGTCGACGAAGGCCGCGGCCGCGGCGAGCGGTTCGACGCCGGGGTCCCGCAGCAGCCCGTCCGCCAGCGGCTCCAGTCCGGCCTCCCGCGCGATCTGCGCCTTGGTGCGCCGCTTGGGCTTGAAGGGTAGATAGATGTCCTCCAGCCGCGCCTTGGAGTCCGCCTCGCGGATCCGCGCCTCCAGCGCCTCGTCCAGCTTGCCCTGCGACCGCACGGACTCCAGGACCGCCGTCCGCCGGTCCTCCAGCTCCCGCAGATACCGCAGCCGCTCCTCGAGGGCGCGCAGCTGCGCGTCGTCGAGCATCTCGGTCGCTTCCTTGCGGTAACGGGCGATGAACGGCACGGTCGATCCGCCGTCGAGCAAGTCGACGGCCGCCTTCACCTGCCGCTCCCGCACGCCGAGCTCCTCGGCGATCCTGCCTGCGATCCTGCCTTCGGTCGACGCACCAGCTGCCGTCACGATCACGCTCCGCTTTCTCTTCGAGCTGCGATCTGCATTGTGGCAGGTACCGCCGACAGCGCCGCCCGCCGCCGCGTGTTCCTTCACACGCGGCGGCGGGCGGCCCGGATCGGGGGAGGGAGCCTCAGCCGCGCAGGTCCGGCGGGAACGCGCCCGCCTTGACGACGGCCGTCGCGAAGACCGTCCCCAGCTCGGTGAGCCGCTCCACGCCCGCCGCGCCCAGGTGCTCGTACGGCCCCGCGTCCAGCCGGTCCGTCTCGTCCTCCAGGTCCTCGCGCTGCTTGACGCCCGCTTCTGTCAACTTCCCGTCGGCGTCGAGGAGTCCGCTCTCCCGCAGCCGCTCCCGGCCCGCGGCCAGCTCCTCCTCGCTCCAGCCGCGCGTGGCGAGCAGCCACTTCTCCGACATGCCCTGGCCGCTCGCGGCGTGACCGACGATCGCCTCCACCGGCCCGATGCCCGCCGCGGCCAGCGCCATCAGATGCCCGTCGCCGCGGTGCTCGCGCAGCAGCGTGGCGGCGTGCCAGTAGGCGAGGTGCGGGGCGTCCGGTACCGGCAGGTCGGCGTGCGCGGAGTACAGCGGGCGGGCGGAGCGGCTGCAGCCCTCCGTGGCGCGCAGCGCGAGTTCGGCCGCCTCGGCCATCTCCGGGGAGGTGACGACGTCGTCGCCGAGCAGCCGCCGCATCATGCTGTCACAGGCCCGCAGCCGGGCCTGGAGGACGTCCTGCGGCGAGGCGACGTCCCACAGCCGCGGGATGAACCCGGCCACCAGGTCGTGCTTGAAGTTGTAGAAGGTCGCCGTGATCGTGCCCGCCTCGACGCGGCCGAGGGCGGCGCCCCGGCCGGCGAAGTAGGCGCCTTCCTCGAGACCGAGCTTGCCCAGCTCGTCCCGCAGTTCCGGCGAGAAGTACAGGGCGGAGTGCACGGTGTTGACAACGTTGTGGCAGCGCCGACCGGCGCGCTCGGGCAGAGTGGTCATGTCCCGCACGTTACCTACTAGTTGGTAAGGGTGGTAGGGCGGGGTGACCCTCCCGAGCCCGCCGCGAGACCCCCGCGGGCGCCGGCTAGCGGGGCCGTCCCACGGTCCACCCGAAGCGCGGCGCCCGGCGCTCCAGGAAGGCGGCGACCCCCTCGGCGGTGTCGCCGCTGTCGCGCGCCTGCTCCGCCCAGTAGGCGAGCCGCTCGGCGTCCTGGCCGGGACGCGCCCCCGCCGCGAACTCCTTCGCCGCCGCCTGCGTCAGCTGCGACCGCGAGGCCAGTACTCGGGCGAACTCCGCCACCCGCTTGTCCAGCGCGTCCCGCGGCCACACCTCGTCCACCAGGCCCGTCCGCAGCGCGCGGTCGGTGTCGATCAGCTCGGCGGAGAAGAGCAGGTACTTCGCCGTCGCCGGGCCGACCAGCTCCACCAGCCGCCGGGTGGACGACGCCGCGTAGACGATCCCCAGCCGTGCCGGGGTGATGCCGAAGGACGCCCCTTCCGCCGCGAACCGCAGGTCGCAGGCGGCCGCGAGCTGACAGCCGCCGCCCACGCAGTGGCCCCGTACGGCCGCGACCGTCGGCTTGGGGAACGCGGCGAGGGCCTCCTCGGCCGCGACCGCCAGATCCCGCGACGTCTCGGCGCCCTCGGTCAGCGAGGCGATGTCCGCGCCCGCGCAGAAGGTGTCCCCCTCGCCGGTCAGGACGAGGACGCGGACGGCCTCCTCGGCCGCGCACTCCGCCAGCAGCCCGGGCAGCGCCCGCCACATGTCCGTGGTCATGGCGTTCCGCTTGGCGGGGTTGGCGATGCGGACGGTCGCGACACCGTCGACGGTGTCCAGATGCAGTGCGGGCTCCATGTGCCGGATGCTATCCGGGCGCGATCATGCGATCCGACCTATGATCCGGACAGGGGGCGCTACGAGGAGGCGCTGATGTCCGGAGCCCGCAGGCGCAAGGACGGGCGGGCCGGCCCCCAGGGCCGGCTGAGCCGCGACTTCGGCCGGCTCGCGCTGCTGGGCGCGGTGCTCGTCGTCGCGGGGCTGGTGGGTCTGTTCTACGTCGGCTTCGCGACCCTCACCACCATGATCCTCTTCGGCTGGCTGCTGCTGGTGGGCGGTGTGGTCGGACTGCTGCACGCCTTCCAGTCGCGGCAGAGCAATTTCTTCTGGCTGGCCGTGGTGGTCGCCGCGCTGAACCTCGCCGCGGGCGTGGTGGTGATCCGGCGGCCCGAGGGTACCGCCGAGACCCTGACGATGTTCGCGGCGCTGCTCTTCCTGGCCGGCGGGGTGTTCCGGCTGGCGGGCGGGCTGGTGGTGCGCGGCCCGCAGTTCGGCTGGACGCTGGTGCAGGGCGCCTTCGGGGTGCTGCTGGGTGTTCTGGTGCTCGCCGACTGGCCGCACAGCAGCCTTTACGTGATCGGCACCTTCTTCTCCCTCGCGCTGCTCTTCGACGGCCTCGGGCTGATCGCGATCGGGGTGGGCGGGCGCCGCGTGGTGAGCCTGGTGCAAGAAGAGGGGCAGGAGGGGCACAGGGGAGGAGGGAGAGGAGGGCCGGGAGCGGGCCCGGCGGCCACCGCGCCCCCGGACTGACTCGGAGTCTGATATTCCGCATCGTTCATGGAACGCGGAACACGGCGACCGGAATCGGTCACCTAGATACCCAATGGCCGCATCTTCGATCAAATGTCATCGATAAGTGCTGATTTCTACACAGTGCGCAGGTGTGGACCTTTACATTCCCCAACACTCGTGGGTGCGGCACAGCCACGGTGAGGGGTTGGTATCGGACATGGAAATCCTCGGGAGCGTCCCGCCCGAACCGGGGCAGGCCGCCCCGCTCCGGAGACCGATGGAGTACGACGGCACCTGGCGGTTCACCGCTCCCGCACTCGACTCCTCCGTGCCCCAGGCCAGGCACGCGGTCCGCGATCTGCTCCGGCACCAGGGCGTACGGCTCCCGGATGATCTGCTGCACGGGCTGCTGCTGATCGTCTCCGAGCTGGTCACCAACGCCGTGCAGCACGCGGCACTGCTCTCCCCGGAGGTGGCCGTGGAGGTCTCCCTCGGCCCCGAATGGGTGCGGGTGGCCGTCGAGGACAACCACCCCTACCGGCCCAAGCCCCTGGAGGCGGACGACCGCCGCACCGGCGGCCGGGGGCTGCTGCTGGTCAAAGCCATCTCGGAGGAGGCGGGGGGCCGGTGCGACGTCGAGCACACCGCGAGCGGCGGCAAGGTGGTCTGGGCCGCCCTGCCGCTCCTCGCGACGGTTACCAGCCCGCCGCGTCCCCGGTGATCTCCCGCACCACCGGCCGGGCAGCGTCGAGCACGGTCATGAACCACGCGGAGAAGGGATACTCCGCCATCAGCGCGTCCAGCTCGGCCGGCGTGACGAACGCCGTCTCGCCGATCTCCTCCGGATCCGGGTGCGGCTCGGCCGTCACGGTCCCGACGAAGAGGTGGTTGTACTCCTGCTCGACCAGGCCCGAGGCCGGGTCGGGGTGGTTGTAGCGCACGGTGCCGGCCTCCCGCATCAGCGCGGGGGCGAGGCCCAGCTCCTCGCCGGTGCGGCGGGCGGCGGCGACGAACGGGGGCTCGTCGGGGTACGGATGGCCGCAGCAGGTGTTCGACCAGACGCCGGGGGAGTGGTACTTCCCCAGCGCCCGGCGCTGCAGCAGCAGCCGGCCGTGCTCGTCGAAGAGGAAGACCGAGAACGCGCGGTGCAGTCTGCCGGGCGCGACATGGGCGGAGAGCTTCTCCGCGGTACCGATGGTTCTGCCGTCCTCGTCGACCAGCTCCAGCATGATCGGTTCAGCGGCGGATACGGAGTCGGCGGAGCCCTCGGCTGATGTGATCGGCATTGACCATCCTCTTTGTCGGTCTTCGGTCCACAAGTCTGCCGTACGCGCCCCCGCCGTCAGTGACAGAGTTTGGCTTCGTGCTCGGCATGTCCGCTGGGCTCCAGCTGGAAGGTGCAGTGCTCCACGTCGAAGTGCTCGCCGAGGCAGCCCTGCAGATCGTGCAGCATCTTCTCGTGACCGCCGGTCTCCAGCGCCGACTGGTCCACCACCACGTGCGCCGACAGCACCGGCATTCCGGATGTGATCGTCCACACATGGAGGTCGTGCAGGTCCATCACCCCCGGCAGCGCCATGATGTGCGCCCGGACCTCGTCCATGTCGACGTCCTTCGGCGCGGCCTCCAGCAGGATGTCCAGGGCCTCACGCAGCAGCTTGAGCGTGCGTGGCACGATCATCAGGCCGATCACCAGCGAGGCGATCGGGTCCGCCTGCGTCCAGCCGGTGGCCATGATCACCAGGGCCGAGACGACCACGGCCAGCGACCCCAGGGCGTCCGAGAGCACCTCCAGGAACGCCCCGCGGACATTGAGGCTCTCCTTCTGGCCGCGCATCAGCAGGGCCAGCGAGATCACATTGGCGACCATGCCGATGAGACCGAAGACGACCGTCATACCGCCCGGCACGTCCGTCGGGTTGATCAGCCGGTCGATCGCCTCGAAGAGGATGTAGCCGCCCACGCCGAGCAGCAGCAGACAGTTCAGCAGCGCCGCGAGGATCTCGGCACGGGCGTAGCCGTAGGTGCGGCGCGCGCTGGCCGGCCGGTTGGCGAAGTGGATCGCCACCAGCGCCATCGAGACGCCCACCGCGTCCGTCGCCATGTGCCCGGCGTCCGCGAGCAGCGCCAGCGAACCGGTCAGCGCGGCCCCGATGATCTCCGCGACCAGCACCGTGAGCGTGATGCCCAGCGCGATCCGCAGCCGCCCCCGGTACGCGGCGGCCGCGGTGCCGCTCGTACCCGGCGGCGGTGCTCCGTGCGAGTGGCCGTGGTCGTGCCCTGCGCCCATGAATGCCGCCTCCCGAAACCGTCGCACGCACGGCCGACGGGCGTCGGCCGAGGCTTCAGTGAACTACGGGAGGGGGGTATTGGCAACGCGGCACTGAACACCGTTGTCATTGCCTCTGACCTGCGGTGATGCTCCGAACGGCTGATCAGCGAAGACGTGCCTGAGGGTGGTGCAGACACCACCCTTCCCAGGCGGAGGTGACCATGGCGCGCACGTCGTGCGCGGGGCTCCAGCCGAGCTCCTTCGCGATCCGCTCGCCCGAGGCCACGACACGCGCCGGATCACCCGGACGGCGCGGCTCGACGACGGGCGCGGGCTCGGTGTAGCCGGTCACCGCCGCGATCAGATCGGCCATCTCGCGCACCGACACCCCCCGCCCGGTGCCGACGTTCAGCGTCAGATCGCCCGCGCCCGGCCGCTCGGCGAGCCGGCGGGCCGCGGCCAGGTGGGCGGTGGCGAGGTCCTCGATGTGGATGTAGTCACGGACACACGTGCCGTCGGGGGTGTCGTAGTCGGCCCCGAAGATCCGGGGGCTCTCGCCCCGGGTGAGCCGGTCGAACATCATCGGAATGATGTTGTAGATCCCCGTGTCGGCGAGTTCCGGCTCGGCCGCGCCCGCGACGTTGAAGTACCGCAGACAGGCCGTGGAGATCCCGTACGCCGCGCCGGTGGCCCGTACGAGCCACTCGCCCGCCAGCTTGGTCTCCCCGTACGGGTTCATCGGCAGACAGGGCGTCTCCTCCGTGACGAGGTCCACGTCCGGCATGCCGTAGACGGCCGCGGAGGAGGAGAAGACAAAGCTCGCGACCTGCGCGTCGACCGCGGCTTCCAGCAGCCGCGTCAGGCCGTGCAGGTTCTCCCGGTAGTACAGCAGCGGCTTCTCGACCGACTCCCCGACCTGCTTCTTCGCCGCGAGGTGCACCACCCCCGTCACGTCCAGGTCCCCGAACGCCTGGTCCAGCGCCGCGCGGTCAAGGACCGACCCCCGGATCAGCGTGCACTCCTCCGGCAGCCGGGTGGCCACCCCGCTGGACAGATCGTCCAGCACGGCCACCCGCTCCCCGGCCTCCACCATCGCCCGCGCAACGTGCGCCCCGATATATCCGGCTCCGCCTGTGATCAGCCACGTCATGACGGGCACCCTAGGCCGTGTCCGGCGGGTCATGCGAGCCGGCCTCGCGGCCGGTGTCGTTCGCGTCACCGCCGCGCGGCGGTCGTCCTCGAGCGCCGGACGGGCCGGTCGCGGCCGGGACCGGCCCGCGCGACGGGGTCGTCGGCCGAGGATTCGCGGGCCGGGCGAACGGCGGTGAACGACGGCCTCCGGTGATCCGATAGCCTCTGCCGACGTGCCGCACGCCGCCCCCGACGGGGCCCTGGCGCGCCACACCGCTGCTCGGCCGCCCCCGCGGACGCGAAGAGCGGCCACGTCCGTTTCCAAGGAGTGAGTTCGTCTGTCGACCGCCATCCTCACCGGTTTGCCGCCCGTCGGCTCCTCCCTCGAGGGCGACCTGCGGTCCCTGGGCTTCGATGTGCGCACGGCGGCCGACGCCGCCGGCACCGCGGCGGCGCTGGCCGCCGTCCCGGCGGCCGAGCGGGTCGCCCTCGTCGACGCCCGCTTCGTCGGCCACCTCCACGCCCTGCGTCTGGCCCTGACCGACCCGCGCTTCCCCGCGGCGGCCGTGGAGGGCGCGCTCACCGCGCAGCCCGAGGCGCGCGACGCGCTCACCCGCGCGCTCGCCACGGTCACGGACGCGGACCCGGGCCGGAACCTGCCCGACGCCCTCGCGCCCCGGCTGGAGGCCGACGGCGTCGCCGTGCACCGCCCCGATCTCGGGGTGCTCGTCGCCACCGTCCCCGCCGACGCCGACGTGCGTGCGAAGGCCGAAGGGGACGTCGCCGCGGTTGACGACGAGGCTGTACGGCTGCGCACCGCCGTGAAGTCCCGCGACGGGTTCTTCACCACCTACGGCGTCAGCCCGTACTCCCGCTACCTCGCCCGCTGGTGCGCCCGGCGCGGATTCACCCCCAACCAGGTGACGACCGCCTCACTGCTCACCGCGCTCGTCGCCGCCGGCTGCGCGGCGACCGGCACCCGGCCCGGCTTCGTCGCCGCCGGCGTACTGCTGATCTTCTCGTTCGTGCTCGACTGCACCGACGGCCAGCTCGCCCGCTACTCCCTGCAGTACTCCACGCTCGGCGCCTGGCTCGACGCGACCTTCGACCGCGCCAAGGAATACGCCTACTACGCGGGCCTCGCCATCGGCGCGGCCCACGGCGGCGGCAACGACGACGTCTGGGCCCTCGCGCTCGGCGCCATGGTCCTGCAGACCTGCCGGCACGTCGTCGACTTCTCCTTCAACGAGGCGAACCACGACGCCACGGCCAACACCAGCCCCACCGCCGCCCTCTCCGACAAGCTCGACAGCGTCGGCTGGACGGTCTGGGCGCGCCGCATGATCGTGCTGCCCATCGGCGAGCGCTGGGCCCTGATCGCGGTCCTGACCGCGCTCACCACGCCCCGCACCGTCTTCTACGTGCTGCTCGTCGGCTGCGCGCTGGCCGCCTGCTACACCACGGCCGGCCGGGTGCTGCGCTCGCTGACCCGCAAGGCGCACCGCACGGACCGCGCGGCCCGGGCGCTGGCCGACCTCGCCGATTCCGGCCCGATCGCGGAGCTCGCGAGCCGGACCGTGGGCACCACCTTCCCCCCCGGCGCCTACACCGCCCCCCTGTGGGCCCTGCTGGCCACCGCGTCGCTGTTCGTCGGCCCGCTCTTCGCGGGCACCGCCGGCACCTGGCAGGCCGTTCTGCAGGCCGGGGTGTACGCCGTCTTCGCCGGCTGCGCCGTCGCCCGCCCCCTCAAGGGCCCCCTCGACTGGCTCGTACCGCCGCTCTTCCGGGCGTCCGAGTACGGGATCATCCTGCTTCTCGCGGCCAGGTCCGGTGTGGACGCTGCCCTGCCCGCGGCTTTCGGCCTCGTGGCCGCGGTCGCCTACCATCACTACGACACGGTGTACCGCATCCGTGGCGGCAGTGGCGCGCCCCCGCACTGGCTGGTGCGGGCGATCGGCGGCCACGAGGGACGCGTCCTGGCGGTCACGATCGCCGCCGCCCTGTGGCACAACCAAGGTTTCACCATCGCGCTGACGGCCCTCGCGGTCGCCCTCGCGCTCGCGGTGCTCAGCGAGAGCATCCGCTTCTGGGTGTCCTCCGGGGCCCCCGCTGTACACGACGAAACAGGAGAACCCGCATGATCGGCCTCGTGCTGGCAGCCGGCGCTGGACGGCGTCTGCGCCCCTACACCGACACCCTGCCCAAGGCTCTGGTGCCGGTCGGCCCCGAGGGGGAAGAGGAGTCGATCACCGTCCTCGACCTCACCCTCGGCAACTTCGCCGAGGTCGGCCTGACCGAGGTCGCGATCGTCGTCGGCTACCGCAAGGAGGCCGTGTACGCGCGCAAGGAGGCGCTGGAGGCGAAGTACAACCTCAAGCTCACCCTGATCGACAACGACAAGGCCGAGGAGTGGAACAACGCCTACTCCCTGTGGTGCGCGCGTGAGGTCCTGGGCCGCGGTGTGATCCTCGCCAACGGCGACACCGTCCACCCCGTCTCCGTCGAGAAGACCCTGCTCGCCGCCCGCGGCCAGGGCCAGAAGATCATCCTCGCCCTCGACACGGTGAAGCAACTCGCCGACGAGGAGATGAAGGTCGTCGTGGACCCCGAGAAGGGTGTCCAGAAGATCACCAAGCTCATGGACCCCGCCGAGGCCACCGGTGAGTACATCGGTGTCACCCTCATCGAGGCCGAGGCCGGCGCCGAGCTCGCCGCCGCGCTGAAGACCACCTTCGAGCGCGACCCCGACCTCTACTACGAGGACGGCTACCAGGAGCTCGTCAACGGCGGCTTCAAGATCGACATCGCGCCGATCGGCGACGTCAAGTGGGTCGAGATCGACAACCACGAGGACCTCGCCAAGGGCCGGGAGATCGCGTGCCAGTACTGACGAGGCTCATCCCCTCGCCGGTCGTCGTCGACATCCGTGCCGGAGCGCTGGACGATCTGGCGAAGATCCTCGCCGATCAGCGGATCTCCAGCTCCGGCAAGCTGGCCATCGCCATCAGCGGCGGCTCCGGGGCGAAGCTGCGCGAGCGGCTCGCCCCGGCGCTGCCCGGCGCCTCCTGGTACGAGGTCGGCGGCGGCACGCTCGACGACGCGATCAAGCTCGGCGACGCGATGAAGTCCGGGCGCTACGACGCGGTCGTGGGCCTCGGCGGCGGCAAGATCATCGACTGCGCGAAGTACGCCGCGGCGCGGATCGGCCTGCCGCTGGTCGCCGTCGCGACGAACCTCTCGCACGACGGCCTCTGCTCGCCCGTCGCGACCCTCGACAACGACGCGGGCCGCGGCTCCTACGGCGTGCCGAACCCGATCGCCGTCGTCATCGACCTCGACGTCATCCGTGAGGCCCCGGTCCGCTTCGTGCGCTCCGGCATCGGCGACGCGATCTCCAACATCTCCGCCGTCGCGGACTGGGAGCTCGCCCACCGCGAGCGCGGCGAGGACATCGACGGCCTGGCCGCCGCCATCGCCCGGCAGGCCGGCGAGGCCGTGCTGCGCCACCCCGGCGGCGTCGGCGACGACGGCTTCCTCCAGGTGCTCGCCGAGGGCCTCGTGCTCACCGGCATCTCGATGTCGGTCGCGGGCGACAGCCGCCCGGCCTCCGGTGCCTGCCACGAGATCAACCACGCCTTCGACCTGCTCTTCCCCAAGCGCGCCGCCAGCCACGGCGAGCAGTGCGGCCTCGGCGCGGCCTTCGCCATGTACCTGCGCGGTGCCCGCGAGGAGTCCGCGCTGATGGTCCAGGTGCTGCGCAGGCACGGGCTGCCGGTCACACCGCAGGAGATCGGCTTCACCACGGAGGAGTTCGTCCAGGCCGTCGAGTACGCCCCGCAGACCCGCCCCGGGCGCTACACGATCCTGGAACACCTCGACCTCTCCACCGACCAGATCAGGGACGCATACGCCGACTATGCAAAAACCGTCAGTCGCTGAACTCCGCCCGGTCGTCCACCCCCCGGGGGTCAAGGACCGGCGCAGCGGTGAGCACTGGGCCGGTCGCCTGTACATGCGAGAGATCTCGCTGCGCTGCGACCGGCATCTGGTGAACACCCGGATCACGCCCAACCAGCTCACCTACCTGATGACCGTCTTCGGTGTCCTCGCCGCTCCGGCCCTGCTGGTGCCGGGGATCGCGGGGGCCGTGCTCGGCGTGCTGATGGTCCAGCTCTATCTGCTGCTCGACTGCGTCGACGGCGAGGTCGCCCGCTGGAAGAAGCAGTTCTCGCTGGGCGGCGTGTACCTGGACCGGGTCGGCGCCTACCTGTGCGACGCCGCGGTCCTGGTCGGCTTCGGCCTGCGCGCCGCCGACCTGTGGGGCTCCGGCCGGATCGACTGGCTGTGGGCCTTCCTCGGGACCCTGGCCGCCCTCGGCGCCATCCTGATCAAGGCCGAGACCGACCTCGTCGGCGTCGCCCGCCACCAGACCGGTCTGCCGCCGGTCAAGGAGGCGGCGTCCGAGCCGCGGTCGTCCGGCATGGCACTGGCCCGCAAGGCCGCCGCCGCGCTGAAGTTCCACCGCCTCATCCTCGGGATCGAGGCGTCCCTGCTGATCCTGGTCCTCGCGGTCCTGGACACCCTCAGGGACGATCTGTTCTTCTCGCGCCTCGGCGTGGCCGTCCTCGCGGGCATCGCCCTCGTGCAGACGCTGCTCCACCTCGTGTCCATCCTCGCTTCGAGCAGGCTCAAGTGAGTGCCCCGATGAAGCTCGGCGCGGTCGTCCTGACCATGGGCAACCGCCCCGAGGAACTCCGCGCGCTGCTCGACTCCGTCGCCAAGCAGCAGGGCGAGGCCATCGAGGTCGTCGTCGTCGGCAACGGCTCGCCGCTGCCGGAGCTGAACGTGCCCGGGCTGACCGTACGGACCGTCGAGCTGCCCGAGAACGTGGGCATCCCGGCCGGCCGCAACGTCGGCATCGAGGCCTTCGGGCCCGGCGGCCGCGAGGTCGACGTGCTGCTCTTCCTCGACGACGACGGGCACCTGCCCGGCCAGGACACCGCCGAGCTGTGCCGCGAGGCCTTCGCCGCCGATCCGAAGCTGGGCATCATCAGCTTCCGGATCGCCGACCCCGACACCGGGGTCACCCAGCGCCGCCACGTACCGCGGCTGCGGGCGGCCGACCCGATGCGGTCCTCGCGGGTGACGACCTTCCTCGGCGGCGCCAACGCGGTCCGCACGAAGGTCTTCGCCGAGGTCGGCGGGCTGCCGGACGAATTCTTCTACGCGCACGAGGAGACCGACCTCGCGTGGCGGGCCCTCAACGCGGGCTGGATGATCGACTACCGGTCGGACATGGTGCTGCACCACCCGACCACGGCCCCCAGCCGGCACGCGGTCTACCACCGCATGGTGGCCCGCAACCGGGTCTGGCTGGCCCGTCGCAATCTCCCGGCCCCCCTCGTCCCGGTCTACCTCGGGGTGTGGCTGCTGCTGACGCTGGCCCGGCGGCCGTCGCCGCCCGCGCTGCGCGCCTGGCTCGGCGGCTTCAAGGAGGGGTGGACGACGCCCTGCGGTCCACGGCGCCCCATGAAGTGGCGTACCGTTTGGCGCCTGACCCGACTGGGTCGCCCTCCCGTGATCTGACAAGCTCGTGTCTGAGAGCATCGGGCGCTGCCCGGGGCACCGCCCCGGCAGCGCACCTTGAGGACGAAAGTGTCAACTGTGAGCGAGACAACGCACGACAGTGCGGTCGCCCTGAGTGCCCCACCGTCACCCGACGACGGACTTCCCGCCGCCGAGCTGGCCAAGAAGTACGGCCTGGCGGTCAGCGGTGCCCGGCCCGGGCTGGGGGAGTACGCGCGGCAGCTGTGGGACCGGCGTCACTTCATCGTGGCGTTCTCCCGGGCGAAGCTGACGGCGCAGTACAGCAAGGCGAAGCTCGGACAGGTCTGGCAGGTGGCCACGCCCCTGCTCAACGCCCTGGTGTACTTCTTCATCTTCGGCGTGCTGATGGGTGCCCACGGGAACATGGGGACGGACACCTACATCCCCTTCCTGGTGACCGGTGTCTTCGTCTTCACCTTCACCCAGACCTCGGCGATGGCCGGCGTCCGGGCGATCGCGGGCAACCTCGGCCTGGTACGGGCCCTGCACTTCCCGCGGGCGGCGCTGCCGATCTCCTTCGCGCTGCAACAGCTCCAGCAGCTGCTGTTCTCCATGAGCGTGCTGTTCCTCATCCTGATCGGCTTCGGGCACTTCCCGAAGCCGTCGTGGGTGCTGATCATCCCGACGCTGGTGCTGCAGTTCGTCTTCAACACCGGTCTCGCGCTGGTCATGGCCCGCGCGGGCAGCAAGACCCCCGACCTGGCGCAGTTGCTGCCCTTCATCACCCGTACGTGGATGTACGCGTCCGGCGTGATGTACAGCATGACGACCCAGCTGGAGAAGGCCCATGCCCCGGAGTGGGTGATCGACGTCCTCGGGGCCAACCCGGCGGCCGTCTACATCGACCTCATGCGCTTCGCGCTGATCGACGGCTACGGCGCGGACAAGCTGCCGCCGCACGTCTGGGCGCTGGCGCTCGGCTGGGCACTGCTGCTCGGCCTCGGGGGCTTCGTGTACTTCTGGAAGGCTGAGGAGCAGTACGGCCGTGGCTGATCAGAACAGTGTCGACAAGGCGGCGGATTCCGGCCGTGTGCCCACCGTGATCGCGGACGACGTCCACATCGTCTACCGCGTCTACGGGGGCAACACCGGCCGGGGCAGCGCGACCGCCGCCCTGAACCGGATCATCAAGCGCAAGCCGGACGCCGGTGTCCGTGAGGTGCACGCCGTCAAGGGCGTCAGCTTCACCGCCTACCGGGGCCAGGCCATCGGCCTCATCGGCTCCAACGGCTCCGGCAAGTCCACCCTGCTCAAGGCCATCGCCGGGCTGCTGCCCGCCGAGCGGGGCAAGGTCTACACCGACGGCCAGCCCTCGCTGCTGGGCGTCAACGCCGCGCTGATGAACGACCTCACGGGCGAGAAGAACGTGATGCTCGGCGGACTGGCCATGGGCATGACCCGGGAGCAGATCCGCGAGCGCTACCAGTCCATCGTCGACTTCTCGGGCATCAACGAGAAGGGCGACTTCATCACGCTGCCCATGCGGACGTACTCCTCCGGCATGGCGGCCCGGCTGCGCTTCTCCATCGCCGCGGCCAAGGACCACGACGTGCTGATGATCGACGAGGCGCTGGCCACCGGCGACCGTTCCTTCCAGAAGCGCTCCGAGGCCCGCATCCGCGAGCTGCGCAAGGAAGCCGGCACCGTCTTCCTCGTCAGCCACAACAACAAGTCCATCCGCGACACCTGCGACCGGGTGCTGTGGCTGGAGCGCGGCGAGCTGCTGATGGACGGGCCGACCGACGAGGTCGTCCGGGCGTACGAGAAGGAGACGGCCCGCTAGCCGTCACCGTCGGCCGAGTCCGTCCGCCGCGCTCCGGCGGGCGGACTTGACCGACCTGTAACGATCAACTCGCTTATTGGCAGGGTTGATTCACGTCCTGCGTGGCATTGTATGGATCAAGCACATACCCCGGCGCGCATCGGGCATTTGTGCGGCGTACGCTGTACCGTGCTGATTTGTGCCGAAGCGTGGCGATACCCGGGTATCCCCGGCCTCAGGGGGGCGAGGTAGGGGCGGGACAGAGGGGGCAAGGGTGGGGGGACCTGCGGCGTGTCCGAAATAGGATGTTCTGGGTTTGCAGTGTAGAACGGGAGATGTGACGGCAATGGCTACGGGAACTCTCCAGCTCCGCGGCGCGCACGCCGTCCCCGGTCCTGGCAGCCCGCGATGACCGCAGGGACGGACGCGCACGCGCGCGCCGTGCTCGACAAGGCCGCGCACGAGAACTTCCCCGTGGCTCCCTTCTTCGTGCCCCGCTCCTGGCGCGCCGACCTCATGGCGATCTACGGCTACGCCCGCCTCGTCGACGACATCGGCGACGGCGACCTGGCCCCCGGCGGCCGGGACGCCGAGCTGCTCGGCCTCGACCGCGAGCAGGCCGACGACCGGCTCGCCATGCTCGACGCCTTCGAGGCCGACCTCGGCCGGGTCTTCGACCGCACGGGCACCGGCCCGCGCCATCCGCTGCTGCTCCGCCTCCGGCCGACCGTCCGCCGGTGCGGTCTGACCCCCGAGCCCTTCCTCGGGCTCATCGAGGCCAACCGCCAGGACCAGCGGGTGCGCCGCTACGCCACCTACGAGGAACTGCTCGCCTACTGCGAGCTGTCCGCCAACCCCGTCGGCCGCCTCGTCCTCGGCGTCACCGGCACGCTGAGCCCCGAGCGGATCCGCCGCTCGGACGCGATCTGCACGGCCCTGCAGATCATCGAACATCTCCAGGACGTCGCCGAGGACCTCTCGCGCGACCGCATCTACCTGCCCGCCGAGGACATGCAACGCTTCCGCGTGAGCGAGAGCGATCTCGCCCTTGCGACCAGTGGCGCATCGGTGCGCGCACTGGTCGCGTACGAGGCGGAACGCGCCGGGGACCTGCTGAATGAAGGCACCCCCCTGGTGGGTAGCGTCCACGGCAGGCTGAAGCTGTTGCTCGCGGGGTTCGTGGGCGGCGGGAAGGCCGCACTCAAGGCGGTCGCCGCCGCGGGCCACGACGTACTCCCCGGACCGCCCAAGCCCACCAAGCTCAGCCTGCTGCGCGAGGTGGGGGCGACACTGCGAAGAGAGGGGTGAGCGGGACCGTGAACGGAACGCCGACCGCGTCCGCGCCGGTGCTCGCCGCGTACAGCTACTGCGAGGCCGTCACCGCACAGCAGGCAGGTAACTTCAGCTACGGCATCAGACTGCTCCCGACCGCGAAGCGCCGGGCCATGTCCGCGTTGTACGCCTTCTCGCGGCGGGTCGACGACATCGGCGACGGCACCCTGGACGTGGCGTCCAAGACGCTGCGGCTGGAGGAGACGCGCGCGCTGCTCGACCGGATCCGGGAGGGCACCCTCGACGAGGACGACACCGACCCGGTGGCCGTCGCGCTGACGCATGCCGCGCGCCGCTTCCCCATCCCCCTCGGGGGGCTCGACGAGCTCATCGACGGCGTCCAGATGGACGTGCGCGGTGAGACCTACGAGACCTGGGACGACCTCGCCCTGTACTGCCGCTGCGTCGCGGGCGCCATCGGCAGACTCTCGCTCGGCGTGTTCGGCACCGTCCCCGGCGCCCGGGACACGGCGCGCGCCTCGGAGTACGCCGATACGCTCGGCCTGGCCCTGCAGCTCACCAACATCCTGCGCGACGTCCGCGAGGACGCGGCCAACGGCCGTACGTACCTTCCCACCGAGGACCTCGCCAAATTCGGCTGCTCCGCGGGCTTCCACTCCGCCACGCCCCCGGCCGGCGCCGACTTCACCGGCCTCGTGCAGTACGAGGTCCGGCGCGCCCGCGCGCTGTTCGCCGAGGGCATGAAGCTGCTGCCCATGCTGGACCGGCGCAGCGGTGCCTGCGTCGCCGCCATGTCCGGCATCTACCGCAGACTCCTGGACCGCATCGCCCAGGACCCCCGGGCCGTGCTGCGCGGCCGGGTCTCCCTGCCCGGCCACGAGAAGGCCTATGTCGCCGTGCGCGGTCTGTCCGGCTTCGACGCCCGCAGCGTCCACCGGCAGACCGTCAAGGGGCGCGCTTGATGGCCCGAGCTCACACCGAGGACCGGTGTGCAACCCTCCGCCCCGCGGACGCGTCCCTGACAGCAGCCGAGGGAGAGGGCGCATGACAGCACGGACGACGACCCGGCCCGACGGGCACCGCGCGCAGGAGGCAGGCCGCCCCGTCGGGGCGGCCGCGGTGGTGATCGGGGGCGGCCTCGCGGGCACCACGGCGGCGCTCGAACTCGCCGACGCGGGGCTGCGCGTCACCCTGATCGAGGGGCGGCCCCGGCTGGGCGGGCTGGCCTTCTCCTTCCGCCGCGGCGAGCTGACCGTCGACAACGGCCAGCACGTCTACCTGCGCTGCTGCACCGCCTACCAGTGGTTCCTCGATCGGGTCGACGCCCTGGCGCTCGCCCCGCTGCAGAGCCGGCTGGACGTTCCCGTCCTCGACGTCGGCCGCCCCTCCGGGCGGCCCGTCCTGGGCCGGCTGCGCCGCACCGCGCTGCCCGTACCCCTGCACCTGGCGGCCAGCCTCGCCGGCTACCCGCACCTCTCGCTCGCCGAGCGGGCCAAGGTCGGCCGCGCCGCGCTGGCGCTGCGCGGCCTGGACCCGATGGACCCCGCGCTGGACGGGGAGGACTTCGCGAGCTGGCTGCACCGCCACGGCCAGTCCCCCCGCGCGGTCGAGGCACTGTGGGACCTCGTCGGCGTCGCCACCCTCAATGCCACCGCCGACCAGGCCTCCCTGGGCCTGGCCGCCATGGTCTTCAAGACCGGGCTGCTCTCCGAGCCCGGCGCCGCCGACATCGGCTGGGCGCACGTCCCGCTGGGCGAGCTGCACGACGTCCGCGCCCGCGCGGCCCTCGACAAGGCGGGCGTCCGCACCTGTCTGCGCACCCGTGCCACCGGTCTCACCCGGGGCACCGACGGCATCTGGCACGTGGACACCGAGTCCGGGCCGGGTGCGGCCGAGCGGCTGGACGCCGACACCGTCGTGCTCGCCGTCCCGCAGCGCGAGACCCACGCCCTGCTGCCCGAGGGCGCCCTGGACGACGCCGACCGGCTGCTCGGCATCGGCACCGCCCCGATCCTCAACGTGCACGTCGTCTACGACCGCAAGGTCCTGCGACAGCCGTTCTTCGCGGCCCTCGGCTCCCCCGTGCAGTGGGTCTTCGACCGCACGGACTCCTCCGGCCTCGCCGGCGGCGGCCAGTACCTGGCCGTCTCCCAGTCGGCCGTGCAGGACGAGATCGACCTGCCCGTCGCCGAGCTGCGCGACCGCTATCTTCCCGAGCTGGAGCGGCTGCTGCCCGCGGCACGCGGCGCCGGTGTCCGGGACTTCTTCGTGACCCGGGAGCGGACAGCGACGTTCGCCCCCACCCCGGGCGTCGGCCGGCTCCGGCCGCACGCCCCCACGAACGCGCCCGGCCTGTACCTGGCCGGCGCGTGGACCGCCACCGGCTGGCCCGCGACCATGGAGGGCGCGGTGCGCAGCGGTCTGTCCGCCGCCGGCGCGGCCCTCTCCGAGCTCGGGCGTCCGCATCAGAGCCCCCTCCGGGAGCCGGCATGAACGAGCGAGCCACCCAAGGCGTGCACCCCCGGCACGGGGGACGCATGAGCATGAACACCAGAGGAGAGACCGTGACTTCGGCGATCCCAGCTGTCGACACCGCAGGCGTCACCGCCCTGCTGGAGCGCGGACGGACGCTTGCCACGCCGGTGCTGCGTGCCGCCGTGGACCGGCTCGCGCCGCCCATGGACACCGTCGCCGCCTACCACTTCGGCTGGATCGACGCCGAGGGCCGCCCCTCGCACGGCGACGGTGGCAAGGCGATCCGCCCCGCCCTCGCCCTGCTCTCGGCCGAGGCGGCCGGGGTCGCCCCCGAGGTGGGCATCCCCGGCGCGGTGGCCGTGGAGCTCGTGCACAACTTCTCGCTGCTCCACGACGACCTGATGGACGGCGACGAGCAGCGCCGCCACCGCGACACCGTGTGGAAGGTGCACGGCCCGGCCCAGGCCATCCTGGTCGGCGACGCCCTCTTCGCCCTCGCCAACGAGGTCCTGCTGGAGCTCGGCACGGTCGAGGCCGGCCGTGCCACCCGGCGGCTGACCACCGCCACCCGCAAGCTCATCGACGGCCAGGCCCAGGACATCTCCTACGAGCACCGCGAGCGCGTGACCGTCGAGGAGTGCCTGGAGATGGAGGGCAACAAGACGGGCGCCCTGCTCGCCTGCGCCGTCTCCATCGGCGCGGTCCTCGGCGGCGCCGACGACCGTACGGCCGACACCCTGGAGGCCTACGGCTACCACCTCGGCCTCGCCTTCCAGGCCGTCGACGACCTGCTCGGCATCTGGGGCGACCCGGAGGCCACCGGTAAGCAGACCTGGAGCGATCTGCGCCAGCGCAAGAAGTCCCTGCCCGTCGTCGCCGCCCTCGCCGCCGGCGGCCCCGCCTCCGAGCGGCTCGCCCGGATCCTCGCCGCCGACGCCAAGCTCAGCGACGCGGCGGCCGCCGACTTCGACGAGGAAGAGTTCGCCAGCCGCGCGGCGTTGATCGAGGAGGCGGGCGGCCGGGAGTGGACCTCCCAGGAGGCCCGCCGCCAGCACGCCACCGCGATCGAGGCGCTGGACGGCGTCGACATGCCCGCAGAGGTCCGAGCGCAGCTCGTCGCGCTCGCCGACTTCGTCGTCGTACGAAAGAGATGATTCCCATTCACCCGATCTAGATCTCGCAGTCGCCGGCAGGCGCCCCTCGCTCGGGGCGCCGCCGACGGAACCCCCAAGTACGGCAGTACGGCAGAGAAGAAACTCACTGCAAAAAGGGGAAGCCATGACAGCGACGACCGACGGAGGCACCGGGGCGGGCTCGCCCCCTGCGGCCGCGGCCACCGAGAGCACCACCGTCCTGCCCCCCGCCGATGCGGCCGGGCAGGAGCAGCCGCACGCGGCCGCGGAGCGGGCCACCGCCCGCGCGACCCGGCACCTGCTCGCCCGGCAGGACGCGGCGGGATGGTGGAAGGGCGACCTGGAGACCAACGTCACCATGGACGCCGAAGATTTGATGCTTCGTCAGTTCCTGGGCATCCAGGACGAGAAGACCACCCGGGCGGCGGCCCTCTTCATCCGCACCGAGCAGCGCCCGGACGGCACCTGGTCCACCTTCCACGGCGGGCCCGCCGAACTCTCCGCCACCATCGAGGCCTATGTCGCGCTGCGGCTCGCCGGGGACGCCCCCGAAGCCCCGCACATGGCCGCCGCGGCGCTCTGGATCCGCGAGCAGGGCGGCATCGCCGCCGCCCGGGTCTTCACCCGGATCTGGCTGGCCCTCTTCGGCTGGTGGAAGTGGGACGACCTCCCGGAACTGCCGCCCGAGATCATGTACTTGCCGAAGTGGTTCCCGCTCAACATCTACGACTTCGGCTGCTGGGCCCGGCAGACCATCGTGCCGCTGACCGTCGTCTCCGCCGAGCGCCCGGTACGGCCCGCGCCGTTCGCCCTCGACGAGCTGCACACCGACCCGCGGCGCCCCAACCCCCCGCGCCCGGCGGCCCCGGCCGCGAGCTGGGACGGCCTCTTCCAGCGCCTGGACAAGGCGCTGCACGTCTACCGCAGGTTCGCGCTCGCCCCGCTGCGCCGCACCGCGCTCAGAGCGGCCGAGCGCTGGATCGTCGAGCGCCAGGAGAACGACGGCTGCTGGGGCGGCATCCAGCCCCCCGCCGTCTACTCCGTCATCGCCCTCCACCTCCTCGGCTACGACCTCGGGCACCCGGTGCTGCGCGCCGGGCTCGAGTCGCTGGACCGTTTCGCCGTCTGGCGGGAGGACGGCGCCCGGATGATCGAGGCGTGCCAGTCGCCCGTCTGGGACACCTGCCTCGCCGTCATCGCGCTCGCCGACGCGGGTGTCGCCGCCGACCACCCGGCGCTCGTCAAGGCCGCCGACTGGATGCTGGACGAGCAGATCACCCGGCCCGGCGACTGGACCGTACGCCGGCCCGAGCTGCCCCCGGGCGGCTGGGCGTTCGAGTTCCACAACGACAACTACCCCGACATCGACGACACCGCCGAGGTCGTCCTCGCCCTCAAGCGGGTGCGCCACCCCGACCCCGGGCGCGTCGAGACGGCCATCCGGCGGGCCACCCGCTGGAACCTGGGCATGCAGTCCAGGAACGGCGCCTGGGGGGCCTTCGACGCCGACAACACCAGTCCCTTCCCCAACCGGCTGCCGTTCTGCGACTTCGGCGAGGTCATCGACCCGCCGTCCGCCGACGTCACCGCCCATGTGGTCGAGATGCTGGCGGTCCTCGGCAAGCAGCACGACCCGCGCACCCGGCGCGGCATCGACTGGCTGCTCGCCGAGCAGGAGCCGTCCGGCGCCTGGTTCGGCCGCTGGGGCACCAACTACGTCTACGGCACCGGGTCGGTGCTGCCCGCCCTCGTCGCCGCCGGGCTGCCGCTCTCGCACCCGGCGATCCGCCGGGCCGTGGCCTGGCTGGAGAGCGTGCAGAACGCCGACGGCGGTTGGGGCGAGGACCAGCGCTCCTACCGCGACCCCGAGTGGATCGGGCGCGGCGCGACCACCCCCTCGCAGACCGCCTGGGCGCTGCTGGCGCTGCTGGCCGCGGGGGAGCGGGAGAGCAAGGCCGTCGAGCGCGGTGTGGCCTGGCTGGTGGACAACCAGCGCCCGGACGGCTCCTGGGACGAGCCGCACTTCACCGGGACCGGCTTCCCCTGGGACTTCTCCATCAACTACCACCTGTACCGGCAGGTCTTCCCCCTCACGGCCCTCGGCCGCTATCTGCGCGGCGAGCCCTTCGCCCCCGACGGGCGGGAGGGCTGATGACCCCCGGCACGGGCACCCCCGGCTCCGCACCGCTGCTGATCGCCTGCGCGCTCGGCATCGAGCGGCTCGCCCTGGGCGGCGGCTTCGGCGGAGCCGCCGGGCCCGTGACCGTACTGCGCACCGGCATGGGACCGCAGGCCGCCGACCGGGCCGTGGCCCTCGCGCTGGGGGACGACCCGGAGCTGTGCGACGCCGCCGTGATCGCCACCGGCTTCTGCGCCGGCCTCGCCCCGGGGATGCACCCCGGGGACCTGGTCGTCGCCGACGAGACCCGCGACGGCGCCGGGCGCACCGAGTGCGTCGGCGTGGAGCTGCTGGCCAAGGAGCTGGCCCGGGCCGTGCCCCGGCGTGTCATCCACACCGGCCCGGTGGTCGGCTCGGACCACATCGTGCGCGGCGCGGAGCGGACGGCTCTGCACGCCGCGGGAGCGCTCGCGGTGGACATGGAGTCCGCCGCCACGCTCCGAAGCGCCGTGCGGGCCGGTCCGCGTCCGGTTGCGGCCGTCCGGGTGGTCGTGGACGCTCCAGAACATGAACTCGTCCGAATTGGGACCTTGCGGGGTGGAATATCGGCTTTCCGCGTACTGCGCACTGTTCTTCCGGCCTTTTTCGAATGGCACCGTTCTTTGCTGCTCCCCAGGAGGTGAGCTAGATGGCCATGCCGCTCCGCCAGACCATCCGGGTCGGGACGTACCTTTTTGAACAGAAGCTCCGCAAGCGGGAGAAGTTCCCGCTGATCGTGGAACTCGAGCCGCTTTTCGCCTGCAACCTCAAGTGCGAGGGCTGCGGGAAGATCCAGCACCCGGCCGGGGTGCTCAAGCAGCGGATGCCGGTCGCCCAGGCCGTGGGCGCGGTGCTGGAATCCGGTGCGCCCATGGTGTCCATCGCGGGCGGCGAGCCCCTGATGCACCCACAGATCCATGAGATCGTGCGGCAGCTGGTGGAGCGGAGGAAATACGTTTTCCTCTGCACCAACGCCATGCTGATGCGCAAGAAGATGGAGAACTTCACGCCCTCGCCCTATTTCGCGTTCGCGGTGCACATCGACGGGCTGCGCGAGCGGCACGACGAGTCCGTCGCGAAGGAAGGCGTCTTCGACGAGGCGGTGGAGGCGATCAAGGAGGCCAAGCGGCGCGGCTTCCGGGTCACCACCAATTCGACGTTCTTCAACACCGACACCCCCCAGACCATCATCGAGGTGCTCAACTACCTCAACGACGACCTCCAGGTCGACGAGATGATGATCTCGCCCGCCTACGCCTACGAGAAGGCCCCCGACCAGGAGCACTTCCTGGGCGTCGAGCAGACCCGTGAGCTGTTCAAGAAGGCCTTCTCGGGCGGCAACCGTCGCCGCTGGCGGCTCAACCACAGCCCGCTCTTCCTCGACTTCCTCGAGGGCAAGGCGGACTTCCCGTGCACCGCGTGGGCCATCCCCAACTACTCCCTCTTCGGCTGGCAGCGCCCCTGCTACCTGATGAGCGACGGGTACGTGCCGACCTACCGGGAGCTGATCGAGGACACCGACTGGGAGAAGTACGGGCGGGGCAAGGACCCGCGGTGCGCCAACTGCATGGCGCACTGCGGCTACGAACCCACGGCCGTGCTGGCCACCATGGGCTCCCTCAAGGAGTCGCTGCGCGCCGCCCGCGAGACCATCGCCTCGAACCGGGGCTGAGTCCCGTGGCCCGGGCGCGACGGATATCGCCCGGACTCGCCGGGGCCCCCGATGCCGGGGGCCCCGTCGCCGGCACCGGCTGACCGGCGAGTACGGAGACGAGAGCGAAAGACGAGGAGGGGCCCGCGTGTCGTTGTTGGAGAACATCCGCGGTCCGCGCGACCTGAAGGCGCTCGACGCGGAGGACCTGACCGAACTGTCCGAGGAGATCCGGCACTTCCTGATCCACGCGGTCGCCAGGACCGGCGGCCACCTGGGCCCGAACCTCGGCGTGGTGGAGCTCTGCATAGCCCTGCACCGCGCCTTCGACTCGCCCGCCGACCGCATCCTGTGGGACACCGGGCACCAGAGCTACGTGCACAAGCTGCTCACCGGGCGGCAGGACTTCTCCAAGCTGCGCGGCAAGGGCGGCCTCTCCGGCTACCCCTCGCGCGAGGAGTCCGAGCACGACGTCATCGAGAACAGCCACGCCTCCACCGTCCTCGGCTGGGCCGACGGGCTCGCCAAGGCCAACCAGGTGCTCGGGCGCTGGAACCGCCACGTCGTCGCCGTCATCGGTGACGGTGCGCTGACCGGCGGCATGGCCTGGGAGGCGCTGAACAACATCGCCGCCGCCAAGGACCGCCCGCTGATCATCGTCGTCAATGACAACGAGCGCTCCTACGCGCCCACCATCGGCGGCCTCGCCCACCACCTCGCCGGGCTCCGCACCACCGACGGCTACGAACGCGCCCTGTCCTGGGGCAAGGACATCGTCCAGCGGCTGCCGCTGCTCGGCACCCCGCTCTACGAATCGCTGCACGGCGCCAAGAAGGGCTTCAAGGAGGCCTTCGCGCCCCAGGGCATGTTCGAGGACCTCGGCCTGAAGTACGTCGGTCCGATAGACGGACACGACATCGGGGCCGTCGAGGAGGCACTGCGCCGGGCGAAGCGCTTCCACGGCCCCGTGCTCGTGCACTGCCGCACCGAGAAGGGGCGCGGCTACCGGCCCGCCCTGGAGGACGAGGCGGACCGTTTCCACACCGTCGGCGTGATGAACCCGCTCACCTGCGAGCCGCTCGTCCCGGCCGGCGGCCGGTCCTGGACCTCGGTGTTCGGTGACGAGATGCTGCGCATCGGCGCGGAGCGGCCGGACGTGGTGGCGATCACCGCGGCGATGCTGCACCCCGTGGGCCTGACGAAGTTCGCGGCCGCCTACCCCGACCGGGTCTGGGACGTGGGCATCGCCGAGCAGCACGCGGCGACCTCGGCGGCCGGGCTGGCGACGGGCGGGCTGCATCCGGTCTTCGCGGTGTACGCCACCTTCCTCAACCGCGCCTTCGACCAAGTGCTCATGGATGTGGCCCTGCACAAGTGCGGGGTGACGTTCGTGCTGGACCGGGCCGGCGTCACCGGCACCGACGGGCCCAGTCACAACGGCATGTGGGACATGTCGATCCTCCAGGTCGTCCCCGGGCTGCGGATCGCCGCCCCGCGCGACGCCGACCAGCTCCGTGCCCAGCTGCGGGAGGCCGTCGACGTCCACGACGCCCCGACCGTCGTGCGGTTCCCCAAGGAGACCGTGGGCCCGGCCCTCCCCGCCCTGGCCCGGGTGGGCGGCATGGACGTGCTGAGCGCGCCGGAGACCACCCACCCGGATGTGCTGCTGGTCGCGGTCGGCGCCATGGCCACCGTCGCCCTCGACGCCGCCGACCTGCTCGCCGCGCGCGGCACCGCCTGCACCGTCGTCGACCCCCGCTGGGTCAAGCCGGTCGACGAGGCGCTGCCCGCGCTCGCCGCGCGCCACCGCGTCGTCGCCGTCGTCGAGGACAACAGCCGTACCGGCGGTGTCGGCTCGGCGATCGCGCAGACCCTGCGCGACGCGGGCGTCGACCTGCCCGTGCGCACCTTCGGTATCCCCGAGCAGTTCCTGCCGCACGCCAAGCGCGGCGAGGTGTTGGCGGACCTGGGTCTCACCCCCGCCGAGATCGCCGGCCGGATCAGCGCCACGCTGGTCCGCCGGGCGGCCGCCCCGGTCACCGAGGAGAGGGACGCATGACGGACGACACCCGCGACTTCGACCTCGCCCGGCTCCTGGCGGAGCGCGGCGGCGAGCGGTACGACCTGCACACCCGGTACCTCAACCACCAGCTTCCGCGCATGCTGCGCACCATCGGCTTCGACAAGGTCTACGAACGGGCCGAGGGCGCGTACTTCTGGGACGCGGACGGGCAGGACTACCTCGACATGCTCGCGGGCTTCGGGGTGATGGGCCTCGGCCGGCACCACCCCGTCGTCCGCAAGGCGCTGCACGACGTCCTCGACGCCTCCCTCGCCGACCTCACCCGCTTCGACTGCCAGCCGCTTCCCGGCCTCCTCGCCGAGAAGCTGCTGTCGTACGCCCCGCATCTGGACCGGGTCTTCTTCGGCAACAGCGGCACCGAGGCCGTCGAGACGGCCCTGAAGTTCGCCCGCTACGCCACCGGCAGACCCAGGATCCTGTACTGCGCGCACGCCTTCCACGGGCTGACCGTCGGCTCCCTGTCGGTCAACGGCGAGGGCGGCTTCCGCGACGGCTTCGCCCCCCTGCTGCCGGACACGGCGATCGAGCTCGGCGACCTCGACGCCCTGGAGCGGGAGCTGAAGCGCGGCGACGTGGCGGGCTTCGTGGTCGAGCCGATCCAGGGCAAGGGCGTCCTGGAGCCGCCGGCCGGATACCTGCGGGCGGCACAGGAGCTGCTGCGCCGGCACAAGGCGCTGCTGATCGCCGACGAGGTGCAGACCGGCATGGGGCGGACCGGTGCCTTCTTCGCCTACCAGCACGAGAGCGGGCTCGAACCGGACCTGGTGTGCGTGGCCAAGGCGCTCTCCGGCGGCTATGTGCCGGTCGGTGCGACCCTCGGCAAGGACTGGATCTTCAAGAAGGTCTATTCCTCCATGGACCGGGTGTTGGTCCACTCGGCGAGCTTCGGGGCGAACGCGCAGGCCATGGCGGCCGGGCTCGCGGTGCTCGCCGTGATGGAGGACGAACAGGTCGTGGCCAACGCCCGGCGGACCGGTGATCTGCTGCGGACCCGGCTGGCGGGGCTCGTCGAGAAGTACGAGCTGCTGCAGGAGGTGCGCGGCCGGGGCCTGATGATCGGCATCGAGTTCGGCCGGCCCAAGTCGCTGGGGCTGCGGAGCCGTTGGACGATGCTCCAGGCGGCGCGGAAGGGGCTGTTCGCGCAGATGGTGGTGGTGCCGCTGCTCCAGCGGCACCGTGTCCTCACCCAGGTCTCCGGCGACCGGCTGGAGGTCATCAAGCTGATCCCGCCACTGATCATCGGTGAGCGGGAGGTGGACCGGTTCGTGGCGGCCTTCACGGCCGTCATGGACGACGCCCACGATGGCGGCGGGCTGATGTGGGACTTCGGCCGGACGCTGGTCAAGCAGGCCGTCGCGGGCCGCTGACGGCTGCGGGGAAAATAGCGGGAGCCCCCGCAGCCGTCGGCCCCCGGTCAGTCGGTGAGCAGTCGTTCCCGCAGTCGCTCGCGCGTGCCCGCCGTGAGGCCGAGACCCTCGGCGAGATAGCGCTCGGTCGTCCCCCAGGTCTCCTCGATGGCGGTGAACGCGGCGGCGAGGTACTCGGCGCGGGCCTCGAACAGCGGCGAGAGCAGCTCCATGACCTCGGGGGACGTACCGCCGGGCGCGCCCTCGCCCCGGCGCACCCGGTAGCGGCGGTGCGGCGCGTTGGACTCCAGGTAGTCCGCCTCGATGGTCTCGCGCGAGGCGCCGAGTGCGAGCAGGGTCACCGCGATGGACAGCCCCGCCCGGTCCTTGCCGGCGGCACAGTGCATGAGCGCGGGGACGCTGTCCTCGGCGAGGGCGTGCAGCACCCGGCTGTGGTCGGTGGTGCGGGTGGTGATGATCTCGCGGTAGGTGTCGGACATCCGCCCGGCGGCCCGGCCCTCGGACAGGATCGACCGCAGCAGATCCAGGTCGCCGTCGCGGACCATCCGCCAGAACTCGGTGCCGTCCGCCGGGTCGGTCAGCGGGATGTTCACGTTCCGCACCCCGGTGAGGGTGACGTCCTCCCCCTCCAGCGCGATGTCGGCGGCGTTGCGGAAGTCGAAGACCGTGTGCAGCCCCAGCGAGTCCAAAAAGCGCGCGTCCGCCTCGGTCGCGTGGGCGAGGTGGCCGCTGCGGAAGAGCACGCCGGGTCGGACCCGCCGCCCGTCGGCGGCCGGCAGACCGCCGAGATCACGGAAGTTGCGCACCCCCGCCAGCTCCGGCTCGGTCGACGGGATCTGCGGCGTCTGCGTCACGGGCGCTCTCCTCTGGTCCGGCTGTCGACGCTGCTCGTCGACGAAGCGGCCCAACGACCTTACGACACCCTTTTCACGGGGGGATCGGCCCGTACGGGAGCCGTGTGGACGTATTCCGCATACACCGACTTTGTCGGGGTGGGATACATCACGGCACGTCAACCCTTGGTTACGGTGGCGTAGGTCACTCGGTGAGGTGAAAGATGTGCTGACGTGGCAGACGATTCGAAATCATTCAGCAAGGGCGCGATCGGGTCGTACGCAGCCGTCGGGGACAGCTTCACCGAAGGCGTCGGCGACCCTGGGCCGGACGACACCTTCATCGGCTGGGCCGACCGACTGGCCGTACTCCTCTCGGACCAGCAGGCGGAGCATTCCTTCAGATACGCCAACCTCGCGGTCCGCGGCAGACTTCTCGACCAGATCGTCGAAGAACAGATTCCCCGGGCGAAGGAGCTGGCGCCGGACCTCGTCACCTTCTGCGCGGGAGGCAACGACATCCTGCGGCCGGGCAGCGACCCCGACGACGTGGCCGAGCGCTACGAGGCGGCCGTCGCCGAGCTGGCGGGTTCCGTCGGCACGGTCCTGCTGTGCACCGGCTTCGACACCCGTGGCATCCCCGTCCTGCGTCATCTGCGGGGCAAGATCGCGACGTACACCGCGCATGTGCGGGCCATCGCCGACCGGCACGACTGCCCGGTCCTCGACCTGTGGTCGCTGCGCTCGGTCCAGGACCGGCGGGCGTGGAGCGACGACCGGCTGCACCTCTCGGCGGACGGTCACACGCGCGTCGCGCTGCGGGCCGCCCAGGTCCTCGGGCTGCGGGTACCGGCCGACCCCGACCAGGCCTGGCCGGAAGAGGGGCACCGCTCGCCCGCCGAGGTGCGCCGGGACAACATCCACTGGGCGCGCGAGCACCTCGTGCCGTGGATCGGCCGACGGCTGCGCGGGGAGTCCTCGGGGGACCATGTGGAGCCCAAGCGGCCGGATCTGCTGCCGCTGTAACACCGCGCCCTCAGGTCGCGGTCCCTTCAGTGGGGGGATCGTACGGAAAGACAGGTCCGTACGGCTCAGTGGGGGACCCGACGGTGCGACAGGTCGGCCCAGACGACACGGCCACGGCCGCTGTCGTCGGGCCGCACTCCCCAGGCCTCGGACACCGCGCCGACCAGCAGCAGCCCGCGCCCGCTCTCCTCGTCCGCGCCGCTGCACCGCGCCCGGGGCTCGGTGGGGGTGTGCCCCTGGTCGGCGATCTCTATGCGCAGCCGGGCGCCGCTGATCCGCAGTTGACAGCTGACCTTGTCGCTGTCGGTGTGCCGCACGGCGTTGGTGAAGAGCTCCGACACCACCAATTGGGCGTCGTCACAGGCCACTTCGTCGATGCCCCACTCCCGCAGCCGGGCGAGGACTCGTCTTCGCGCCTCCGCCACCGAGGTGTTGAGGGCCGGGAAGTGGAAGGCGTCTTGCAGACGCTCGGCGATGGAACTGCCGCAGCGCCCGAGCAGGGGGGCGTCATGGGAGGGGACCACTCCGCAACTATGTGCGATACGGCTCGGGTGTGGCAAGGTTCAATCTGTAAATTGCAGAATCGTAAGGACAGTCTGTCGGCTCCACAGGTCGCGTGGCACACTGCTGGCATATGACAGTAGTTGGAGGGGGTGGACAGTGGCGGACGCGCGCGGTGTAGGCGCCCCGACTGTCCTGCGGGTCGTGCTCGGCAAGCGGCTGCAGGACCTCAGAGAGAAGGCCGGGCTCTCCTTCGAGGAGGCGGGCCGCGCCCTCGACGTCACGCACGCCACCGTCCGGAGAATGGAAAAGGCCGAGGTCGGCCTGAAGATTCCCTATGTGGAGAAGCTGCTTGGGGTCTACGGCGTCACCGACCCGGCAGAGGTCGAGGGCTTCCTCACGCTCACTCGGGAAGCCAACCGCCCCGGTTGGTGGCACCGCTTCCGCGACGTCCTGCCCGAGTGGTTCAGCGCGTTCGTCAGCCTGGAGGGAGAAGCCAATCTCATCCGGGCCTACGAACCGCACTACGTCCCCGGCCTGTTGCAGACGGAACAGTACGCCCGCGCCGTGCTCCGCGCCGGAATGCCCCACGCCCCCGACGCCGACATCGACCGCGCGGTGGCCGTTCGCCGCGAGCGCCAGAGCCTGCTCACCCGGGACCGGGCGCCGCTCTTGTGGGTCGTGATGGACGAGACCGTGCTGCGCCGGCCGATCGGCGGGCCCGGGGTGATGCGCGAGCAGATCGCCCATCTCGTCGAGGCCACCGCGCTGCCGAACGTTCGACTGCAGATCATGCCGTTCGCCGCCGGGCCGCACCCGGCGATGTACGGACCGTTCCATATCTTCCGGTTCCCGCTCCCCGAGCTTCCGGACATCGCGTACGCGGAAAACCTCGTCGGGGCCTCCTACTTCGACCAGCGTGACGATGTCTCGGCCTTCCTGGAGGCGCTGGACCGGATGTGCGCGCAAGCCGCGCCGGCACAGACCACCGAGGCCTTCCTGGGTGGCATTCGTAAGGAGATCTGAACCATGGATCGCATCTACAACGGCATGCGGGCCAGCGACCTCGGCACCGAGGGCTGGAGCAAGCCGTGGAGCGGCGGCAACGGAGGCAGCTGCGTGGAGGTCATGCGCCTGGGTGACGGCCGGGTGGCCGTCCGCCAGTCCACCGACCCGGCGGGCCCCGCTCTGATCTACACGCACCACGAGATGGAGACGTTCATCCGCGGCGCGAAGGCCGGCGAGGCGGACTTCCTGCTCGCCGGACCGAGCGTCAGCGGCGAGTGAAGCGGCCCCGCCGGCGAACGCGGCGGGGCGGCACCGGCACAACCGGCACCGAAGGTCATGCGTACCGAAGGGAACAACCGCGTGAGCGAGCAGGGATTCACGGCCGACCAGATCGACACCAGCAGGCCGCACCCGGCCCGGATGTACGACTACTACCTCGACGGCTGGGACAACTACGAGGTCGACCGGCAGGCCGCCGAGCGCGTCATCGAGGCCCACCCCCAGGTCCGCCTCTCCGCCCGCGCCAACCGCGCCTTCCTGCGCCGGGCCGTGCGGGAGGTGGTGGGCGGCGGCATCCGCCAGATCATCGACGTCGGCACGGGCATACCCACCTCTCCCAACACCCACGAGGTGGCCCGGGAGGTGGCGCCGGACGTCAAGGTGGCCTACGTCGACAACGACCCGATCGTCGCCACCCACGCCGGGGCGAAGCTGACGAACGCGGGCGACGCCGGATTCGCCCTCGGCGACGTCCGCGACCCCGGGGCGATCCTCGCCGACCCCGTGGTCCGCGAACTCATCGACTTCGACCGGCCGGTGGCCCTGCTGCTCGTCGCCGTCCTGCACTTCGTCAAGGACGAGGAGGACCCCGCGGGCATCGTCGCCGCCTTCGCCGAGGCACTGCCCTCCGGCAGCTGCCTCGTGCTCTCCCACGCCACCGGCGAACCCTACGAGGCGTACGAGGCGGGCCGCACGGACGAGGTGGCCCGGGACGGCGTCCTCGATGTCTACAAGAACGCCACCGCCACCCTGAACCTGCGCGGGCGCGCCGAGATCGCGCCGCTCTTCGGCGACTTCACCCTCCTTGACCCCGGACTGGTCCGGGTACCGCTGTGGCGCCCGGACGGGCCGGTGCCGGGCGCCGAGGAGCTCAGCAACACCATTTTCTACGGGGGAGTCGGGCGCAAGGCCTAGCGGGAGCCCCGGGCCGGGATGTCGCAGCTGTCCTTGAACCCCTGGCCGGTCAGTCCGAAGGCCGCGTTGACGCGCGAGCGGAGGTTCTCGACCGCGACCATCGCGGTCAGCTCGACCAGCCCCTCGTCGCCGATGTGCTGCCGCAGCCGCCCGACCAGGTCGTCCTCGACCGTCGGCGGGGTCGCGGTCATCGCCTCGGCGTACTCCATCACGTCCCGCTCCAGCGGGGTGTAGACCTCGCTCTCCCGCCACCGGGGCACGTCGTGCAGCTTCTCGTGCGCCATACCGTGCCTGCGGTTCTCCCAGTAGCCGAAGTCCATGCACCACGAGCAGCCGATGGCCGACGCCGACGCCATCACCGCGAGGGCCTTCAGCCCGGGGTCGAGCTTCTTCCAGCGGGCCACCGACAGCTCGAGGCGGGTCGTGCCGATCAGCACCCGGCGGTGGTGGCCGTAGGCCATCAGCGGGTCGAGGACCTTCCCGTAGGCGCGCTTGGAGTACCACTCCAGCAGGCGGATCAGCGGGGTGCGGGGCGGGGTGAGGGAGACGCGGGCCATGTCGGGTCCTCCGTGGTCGCTGTGGGTGTCGTCCGGTGGCGGCCGCTTCCGCGGTCGCCTCTGCCCGTACGACGGGCGGGCCGTGCGCTTTCGTGACATCCGGCCGGGGAATCCGGGAAAAAACTTTTCCCGGTCCGCCACGGACCCCGGCCTACGCTGGGGGACATGCACGACGAGCTGTTCCCCCGCCCCGCCGCCGAGATCGCCCCGGGCGCCGTGCACATCCCCGGCTGGCTGGACGAGGCCGCGCAGCGCCGCCTGCTGGCCGACTGCCGGGAGTGGGCGAAACCCCCGGCGGGCCTGCGGACCGTGCGGATGCCGAGCGGCGGCGAGATGTCCGTTCGATCGTTCTGTCTGGGCTGGCACTGGTTCCCCTACGGTTACGCCCGTACCGTCGTCGACGGTGACGGCTCACCCGTCAAGCCCTTCCCCGACCGGCTCGGCGAGCTGGCCCGGGCGGCGGTGGCCCGCGCCTACGGACAGCCGGCGGTGACCGAGGAGTACGACATCGCGCTCGTGAACTTCTACGAGGCGGGCTCGCACATGGGCCTGCACCGGGACGGCGACGAGAAGTCCGACGCGCCGGTCGTCTCGCTCAGCCTCGGCGACACCTGCGTCTTCCGCTTCGGGCACCCGGGCGGCCGGACCCGGCCCTGGACCGACGTCGAGCTGCGCAGCGGTGATCTCTTCGTCTTCGGCGGCCCCTCCCGGCTCGCCTACCACGGTGTCCCCCGCACCCGGCCGGGCACCGCGCCACCCGGCCTGGGCCTCACCGGCCGGCTCAACATCACCCTGCGCGTCAGCGGACTGTGAACGCCCGCCACGGCGGCGCGCGCCGAAATTGACGTGCGCTCCGGGCGCCGAGCCTGCACAGTGGATTCCCGGCCGGCATGGACACCGCCGTCCGGGCCCGTAAGTCAACGGGGGTGGGCCCGGACGGTGACGTCCAGGTGTACGCGCAGCTCAGCGGCCCGCACGTGGGATGGATCACCGTGTGATCCGGCCGCTCGGGCAGATAATGGGGGGACCTGCCCTCCCCCGTGGCCCGCACGGCACGGGGGCGCCCCCATCGCCTTGGAGGTGCCGTGACCGGCTCCCGACCGCACAGCTCACCGCTCGACTCGCTGCGCCCGGCCGCCTTCGGGGCGGATCCGTCCGGGGAGCGGATGGCGCGCATCCGGCGGTCGCCGCACTTCGCCGACGGCCGGTTCGTCAATCCGGTGGCGGCCGACCGGACGCCGTCCGGCTCCATGCTGAAGTTCCTGCCCACCTACTTCCGCAAGGAAGAGCGCGTCCGCAGAGCCCCCGCCGGGCCGGTGCCCGTGTACCCCACGACCATCGCCGACCTCTCCGAGCCGGCCGCCTCCGGGCTGCGCATCACCTGGATGGGCCACTCCAGCGTCCTCGCCGAGATCGACGGCCGCCGGCTGCTGTTCGACCCGGTGTGGGGCGAGCGCTGCTCGCCGTTCGACTTCGCGGGGCCCAAGCGCCTGCACCCGGTGCCGGTGCCGCTGGCCGAGGTCGGGCCGGTCGACGCGGTGATCATCTCCCACGACCACTACGACCATCTGGACCTGCCGACGGTCAAGGCCCTGGCCCGGGCCGGTACGCGCTTCGTCGTGCCGCTCGGCGTCGGCGCCCACCTCGAACACTGGGGGGTGCGCGCCGACCGGGTGACCGAACTCGACTGGCACGAGTCGACCCAGGTCGTCGAGGGCCTCACGCTCACCGCCACTCCCGCCCGGCACTTCTGCGGCCGGGGACTGCGCAATACCCAGCACACGCTGTGGGCCTCCTGGGTGGTCACCGGCCCCGAGCACCGGATCTTCCACAGCGGTGACACCGGCTACTTCCCGGGCTTCGCGGACATCGGTGCCCAGTACGGGCCCTTCGACGTCACGATGGTGCAGATCGGCGCCTACAGCGAATTCTGGCCGGACATCCACATGACCCCCGAGGAGGGCATGCGCGCCCATCTCGACCTGCAGGGCGGTGTGCCCCGCGGGATCATGCTGCCGATCCACTGGGGGACGTTCAATCTCGCCCCGCACCCCTGGGAGGAGCCCGCCGAGGGGACGCTCGCCGCGGCACACCGCGCCGGAGCGGCGGTGGCCACCCCCCGTCCCGGCCAGCCGTTCGAGCCCGCCGCCGCGCCCCGGGTCGACCCGTGGTGGCGCGCGGTCGCGGTACGTCCGGCCGGTGGCTGGGCCGAGACGGGGGACGGCGCCGCGAGCGGTGCCGAGGACGACGCCGAAGTCATTCTGCAGGCGTAGCGGGCCGGTCGGCGGCGCTCGGGCGGGTGGCGGTATTTCACCAGGATGCGTACGGGCCTCTTGTGGCGTGCGCGGAAGGGCCGCTTCAATGGCGCCGATGGTTAGGAAAGCTTCCTAACAGCTGATCGGGAAACGGAGTTCCGCATGCCCGCGCGCACCTCGAAGAGGATCCCTGTGTCCGGCCGTCTCGCCCTCGTGGGCCTGGCCGCCGCTATCCCCACCGCCCTCATGCTCACCGGGGTCGACCAGGCGTCCGCCACCGCGACCTCCCCCGCCTCCGCCCCCGCTCCCCGGGCCACCCTCCGCACCCTGGCGGCGGGCACCGACCTGAACGACCCCTACAAGAAGGACATGGCCATGCGGCTGGTGTCGAGCGCGGAGAACTCCTCGCTCGACTGGCGCGCCCAGTTCACCTACATCGAGGACATAGGCGACGGCCGCGGCTACACCGCCGGCATCATCGGCTTCTGTTCCGGCACCGGCGACATGCTCGACCTCGTCGAGCGGTACACCAAGCAGAAGCCCGACAACCCGCTCGCCACGTACCTCCCCGCCCTGCGCAAGGTCAACGGCAGCGACTCGCACGCCGGCCTCGGCAAGCCCTTCGAGGACGCCTGGAAGAAGGCCGCCCAGCACAAGGCCTTCCAGGACGCGCAGGAGTCCGAGCGCGACCGCGTCTACTTCGACCCGGCGGTCAAGCAGGCCAAGGCCGACGGTCTGCGCGCGCTCGGCCAGTTCGCCTACTACGACGCGATCGTCATGCACGGCCCCGGCAGCAGCAAGGACAGCTTCGGCGGCATCCGCAAGGCCGCACTGGCCAAGGCCAAGCCCCCGGCGCAGGGCGGCGACGAGAAGACCTATCTGGGCGCCTTCCTCGACGCCCGCAAGAAGGCCATGCAGAGCGAGGAGGCGCACAGCGACACCAGCCGCGTCGACACCGCCCAGCGCGTCTTCCTCAACAACGGCAACTTCGACCTCAAGCCGCCGCTGAAGTGGAAGGTCTACGGCGACTCCTACGAGATCAAGGAGTAGCCGGCGGACCCGCGCACCCTCGGCCCGAGGGTGCGCGGGCGGCCCCGGGACGCGCCCTGGTCAGTTCAGAGCGTGTCCATGTCGCAGCAGGAGTCGCGGCGCAGCTGCCGCCCCACCGCGAGCCAGTCCTCCTGCCGCACCCCCGCGCGAGGGGCCGCGACACCCGCCGGCTCGAACGCGCCGACCAGCCGCGCCTGCTCGAACGGCACCCCGCCACGCAGCACCGACTCCGTGCGGACGAGCGAGTCGAAGTCCGTGAACGGATCGCCGTCGATCACCGTCACGTCGGCGAACTTGCCGACCTCCAGCGTGCCCAGATCCCGCTCCGCGCCGAGCGCCCGCGCGGGCAGCACCGTCGCGGTGCTCAGCGCCTGGGCCGCCGACAGCCCGAAGCGGTGCAGGGCCCGCAGCCCCAGATGCAGGGAGAGACCGACCGGCACCAGCGGGGCGTCCGTGCCCAGCGCCACGATCCCACCACCGGCCAGCACCCGCCGGTAGACCCCGATCTCCCGCTCCAGCGTCGCCAGCTGGTCGGCGGTCGGCCGGGCCGCCGCCGTCTGCCGGACGACCGCGAGATCCCACGGCGGCATCAAGTGGGTGACCCGGGGGTCCTTCGCCAGATCCGGGTCGTCGCCCAGCAGGGGAACGGACGTGAACATCGTGGCGACCAGATGGAAGTCGGTGGCGGTGTAGATCTCCGTCAGATCCTGATAGGCGTGCCCGGCGGCGGTCGTGGCATGCCCGAACTCCAGCCGCTGCGTGGCCTGGAGGTGCGTCGTCAGGTCCTGCCCGAGCTGAACGCCCGGCGAGCACAGATGACTGCCGGCCCGGACGCCGAGCCGCTCGTGCGCGAACCGCGCCGCCTCCTTCATCACCCAACCCGGCGCCCGGACGTACGTCTTGACGAAGTCCCAGTCCAACGCGGCGGCCCGGGTCAGCGACCGGCGCAAGCCCTCCTCGGTGCGGTGCGCGCGCCCCATGCTGTACGCCACCCGGGCCCCGTCCAGCAGCTCACCGGTGGCCAGCAGCCGCGGCCCGGCGAGCTCGCCCGCGGCGACGGCCTCCCGGATCCGCGCCTGCTCGTAGGCGAAGCCGCCGAAGGAGACCGCGGTGGTGATCCCGTAGGCCAGCTGCAGCGCCGTCTGCCGGCCGCCGTAGGTGTTCTGGTAGGGGTGCGTATGGGTGTCCCACAGCCCCGGGATCACCGTCCGCCGCGACGCGTCGACGGTGCGCAGCGCCGCCCGCCGCGCCCGGTGCGGCTCGACGGCGGCGATGCGCCCGCCCCGCACGACGATGTCGACGTCCTCGCGGACGGCCTTGCCCGTGCCGTCCCAGAACTTCCCGGCCCGCACGACGGTGTCGGCGGGCGTGGGACGGCGGTAGTCGAGCGCGACGGGAACGGTGCGCGCCGAGCCGTTCGCCTTGCCGCCCGTGACATCCAGCAGCCGCAGCCGCCCGGCCGAGAGATAGAGCAGCCGGCGCGAGTCCGCGGACCACGACGGGTGGTCGGCGGCCTCGTCGGTGATCCGACGGGCCCGGCCGTCGGGGGTCCCGTCGGGCCGTACGGGCAGCAGCCACAGCGCGGACTCCACGATCACCGCCATCAGAGCCCCGTCGGGCGACCAGACAGGGCCCGAGTCGTAGCGGTCGGCGATCGAGGTGTGCGGGGCGACGGGGTGCAGCCGGGCGGTGCCGGTGGTGGTGTCGACGACCCGGATCAGGTTGTAGCCCTCACGGAATCGCTGGTTGAGGCGGTTGCGGTCGCAGAAGGCGACGTAGCGGCCGTCGGGTGACCAGCTGGGCCGCCCGGGCAGCCCGCCGCCGCCCATAGGGGCCGCCAGCACCCGCTCGGTACCGGCGGCGAGGTCGCGCACGAGGAGATTGCCGGAGAGGTCGAGGCAGGCCAGCCGCTTACCGTCGGGCGAGAGTGCCGGATACGCGCGGCCGCCGTCGGCCAGCACGGTCTCCTTGCCGGAGGCGAGATCGTGGCGGCGCACGGCCGGCAGCCCGTCGCGGTCGTCGGTATAGACCAGCGCCCGCCCGTCGTGGGTCCAGGTCGGGGCCAGCAGATAGCGCGTGGGGTCCGTCCGCACCACGCGGCGCGGCGCCCGGCCGCCGGAGACGTCGGCCACCCAGAGGGAATTGAGCGCGGCGAAGACCACCTGCCGGGCGTCCGGTGACAGCGCCGGCAGATGAACCGCCCGCACCCGGCGCACGACGCCGCCCTCGAAGTCGTACCGCTTGCCGCGGTAGCGGGGGCGGTCGACGGGCAGGGGGGCGGTGAAGGCGATGGTGTCGGCGGTGTCGGCCTTGACTCCCGCTCCGGGCCGTTCGGGGCGGATGATCCGGAACTGACCGCTCACCGTCAGCAGCAGCTCGTCGCGGGACACCCACCGCGGCGGAACCGGCTCCACGTCCCCGTCCACCGCCACCACGGCCCCGTCCACGACGAGCACACAGGAGGCGGTGGGCGCGGCCGTCGTCCGCAGATAGGCCAGCTTCCCGGCCGGTGACACGGCCGGCGTCATCACCTGCGCCGCGGCGCTCTCGACGTGCTCGACCCGTACCGGCCCCTGCCCGTCGGACGGCACGGAGGCGACCGTACGGGCCTCCAGCGCCGCCCCGGCGACCCTGGCGCGGACGAAGAGCAGCCGGGCCCCGTCCGGCGACCAGACGGGGTCGAAATCCTCCCAGGCCCCGCTCTGCGCGGGCCCCTCCTGCCCGGGCAGCCCGGTGACCCGGGTGAGCGCACCGGTACGGACGTCGATCACCCACACGCGGTACGGGCTGCCCGTCACCGGGTCCCCGCCGCGCTCGGAGGCGAAGGCGATCCGGGTCCCGTCCGGCGACCAGGACGGCCCACGGTCGTCCCAGGGCCCGTCCGTGAGCTGCCGCAGCCCGGAGCCGTCGGTGCGGCAGATCCACAGATGGAAGCCGCCGCCCCGGAAGGCGCAGACCGCGAGCTGCTTGCCGTCCGGGGAGTGCACCGGGCGGGTGGGCTCGAGGTCGGCCGGGGTGATGGCGACGGCCTCGCCACCCGCGCGGGGAACGGACCACAGGACGTTCTGCACCTCGGCGACCAGCCGGTCACCGGCGGGGGACAGCGACGCCGAACCGTTCGTGGCGGCGGTGAAGGAGAGCGTGACCTTTCGTGTCGCGGCCTCGCGGGACGCGAGAGAGGGCGCGGCGGCCACCGCGTCCACGGGCAGCGCGACGGCCGCGCCGGCCACGGCGGCGGTACCAGCCGTGGCCTGCAGGAATCTGCGCCGGGAGAGGGCGGAGGGGGGAGCGTCCGCCGGGCCGGTGGTATCCAACTGTCCTCCTGGTGCGGGGGAGTTGCGCGGTGCGGGAGCTGAAAAACGAGAGGCTTGATACTTGCACGGCGCACCGGTCCAAGGTCAACACCGCGCATGGCTCCGGAGCCGTCGTGGGTGCGGGTCTCGGTGCCGGGGACTACGGTCGTTCGTATCGGCATCGCATTCGCCCCGTATGCGCGCTGTATCCGCTTCGGGTGAGCCGCCGGCCCGCCCGCTGTCGGAGGGGACATGGACGATCATGGTCACTGCCGAGGACGTCCGAGTGATCGCGCTCTCCCTGCCGGAGACGGCGGAGAGGCTCGCCTGGGGGATGCCCACGTTCCGGGTGGGCGGGGCGGCGGGGAAGGCCGCGAAGGGCGGAAAGATCTTCGCCGCGCTGGCGGACGACGACGCGTCGATGGGCGTCAAGTGTCCGCGTGAGGAGCGGGCGGAGCTGATCGCGACGGAGCCGGAGAAGTTCTTCGTCCGCCCGGGCCACGACGACAACTACGACTGGCTACGGGTGCGCCTCGCCGCGATCGAGGACACCGCGGAACTGCGCGCAATCCTCCTCGACGCCTGGCGGCAGGCGGCGCCCCGCTCGGTCGTCGACGCGCACGGCGACGCGCTCGGCGGGGCGGGGGAGTGAGGCGGCGTGGCGCGCTGGACGTGTGGTCCGCGGGGGCCCTCAGATGCCCCCGGCCTTGAAGACGTCCTGCTCGATGAGCAGCTTGTCGATCCGCGCCTTGTCCACCCGGTTGGTCACCTCCTCGACCTCCTGCCGGTCCCGCACGCACTTGGCCAGCGTGAACGCGGACGACACCACGAAGATCAGCCCCAGCCCCAGAAACGCCCGCTCCCACGCCCCCACGGGCAGCTTGGCGATCCCCACGGCGAGCGCGACCAGGGACAACCCGAAGGAGAGCGCGGCCTGCACAAAGAAGGCGGTGGTCGTCGGCCGCTGTATCGATGGAGTGCTCATGTGCGTAGCGTGTCCGCGCCCTGACCCCGGGCGCATGAGTACGGCTACTCATCTCCGCCGGCCCGCCGGTGCCGATCATGCTCGGGGGAGCCCCGGACCGGCCTCCGCCCGAGGTCAGAGCCTCGCGAAAGCCGTGCGCGACCACCGGCTGAAGTGCGGTATTGTTCTCATGCGCGGTCGGCGAGGGCGAAAGCCCGGGCCGGTTGAGCACCGGGACGTGGCGCAGCTTGGTAGCGCACTTGACTGGGGGTCAAGGGGTCGCAGGTTCAAATCCTGTCGTCCCGACGGTGCAAAATGCCCTCTGACCTGGGAGAAATCCCAGGTCAGAGGGCATTTTCTGTTTCCCTGAAATTCCGTCAGGCCCCGGCGGATCGCGATCTCCACGGGTGAGTACGCGCGGGGCGTGACCGCTCTTTGGCCAGGGCCGTTGGGTAGTGGAGCGGCCGGAACCACGGCGCATGCCGGGTCGGCGTTGCCCAGGGAGGGCCTGATGGAGGTTAGGGACTTGCATCACGTCTACGGGAAACGGGTGGTGCTGCGCGGCATCGACCTGGAGCTACGGGGCGGGGCGCTGGCTGGGATCGCCGGAGAGAACGGCGCCGGCAAGACAACCCTCCTCAAGATCCTCGCGGGCGAGCTGCGTCCCAGCCGTGGGACCGTCCGGCACCACGGCAAGTTCGGCTACTGCCCTCAGAGCGTCGTTGTCAACGACCACCTGACTGTCCGCCAGCACCTGAACCTCTTTCAGAAGGCCTTCAGTCTCCCGGATCTCGGACGCGCGCAGGAGATCATGGAAGCCCTGCACTTCTCGGACTACCTCGACGAACTGGCCGGGCTCCTCAGCGGCGGCACCCGGCAGAAGCTCAACCTGACGCTGGCCCTGATGCACGACCCGCAGACGCTACTGCTCGACGAGCCCTACCAGGGCTTCGACTGGCATACCTACCTGTGTTTCTGGGACCTCGCCACCCAGCTGCGCGATGCCGGGCGCACCGTTCTCATCGTCTCGCACCTCGCCCACAACACCGATCGTCTCGATGAGCTCTGGCACCTGGACGGCGGTCTGTTGCGTGAGCACGATGGGGTGTGGACGTGAAGAGGCACCTGGCCCTGTTCGCCACGGCGAGCTGGTACGAACTCGTCGTGCACGCCCGCAACCGGTTCGCCATGCTCCTGGTCGCAGCGTTCATCCCCACGTGGAGCACGGTGGCCAGGTTCGTTGTGCCCGACGCACCCGCGCGGTTCCGTCTACGTGCCACCGGGGCCGTCGTGGCACCCCCCGGAAACGAACTGACCCAGATCACCGGCGCCATCAACGCCGTCATCCTGATCACCGGCTTCATGATGTTCGCCGCCGGCTTCGCCAGCGGCCGGTTCGACCACCGCCTGGCACTCGCCGGCTACCCCCGCACTCACCTCGTCCTGGCCAAGACCGCCGCGCTCACCGTCGCCTCGGCGCTCATCTCCGTCTACGCCGTAGCCGTCACCAGCCTGTCCTGGATGCCCCGCCAGCCCCTCCTCCTGACGGCCGCCCTCTTCTGCGCCGCCATGACCTACGGCGCTCTGGGCGTTGTTTTCGGATCGCTGCTGCACCGGGAGGTCGAGGGCATGTTCGCGTTGATCATGACGAGCGTCCTGGACGTCAGCCTCCAGAATCCGGTCGTCAGCTCCAATGCGGACAGCGCCGCGATCCGCTACCTCCCCTCCTACGGCGCCATGCAGAGCGCCATGGCCGCCGGCTTCACATCCACCCCCGTGCTCGCGTACCTCGCAATCCAGCTCGCATGGTTCATTGCCGGGGCGCTTGTCGCCCTGCTCGCCTTCCACCGCAGAACCCGCAACGCCCTGCCCAAAGACCACCCGCCCCGAACCATGACCGCACAGCCCGTTGACTGAGAACCCTCGCAGTCATGTCGCTCCCGTCCGCACCGGGCACCGGCCGCCACACCAGTGCAGCGCGAGAACAGCCCCCCACACCTCGGCGGCTGTCGACAGCCGCCCGAAGCACAGCGCATGGCCCGCGCACTCACCTCGTTCACGGACACCACAAGGACAGGGACTGTCGCGATGACTGACTTGGACGACACTCACTACCAACAGCACGTCCTGCCGTACTACCGGGCGTTCGAGTCACGCCTCGGATATGCGACGCTCCTCGGCCGCACACGCCACTTCGGCTGGTACGAACCCGCCGACGCCCCCTGGCGATTCTCGGCCGCCATGCGGCGTGTGGAGACCATCGCCGCACACAAGCTCGCCTTGCCCCCGGGAGCAGCGGTGCTCGATGCCGGCTGCGGAGTCGGAGACGTGGCACGCACCGTCGCGGAGACGAGCGGCGTCCATGTCACAGGGATCGACGGCATCGAGTCCGACATCGCCATCGCGCGGCGACGCTCGGCTCGCGCCGGCGAACCAGGCACACGCACACGATTCCTCAAGGCCGACTACCATGCCCTCCCCTTTGCTGACACCTCCTTCGACGGCGTCTACACGATGGAGTCCTGCGTCCACTCGCCCGCCCCGCAGCAGGTGCTCTCCGAATTCCACCGCGTCCTGCGTCCCGGCGGCCGACTGGTGATGTTCGAGTACTCGAGCACCCCCCAGGCCCAACTTTCGCCCCGGGCGCGATCCGCGCTCGTCCGGGTCTGCGAGTTGTCGGCCATGCCCGGGATGCTCACCCTGACCCACGGAGAACTCGAGCGGTTGCTCCAGCACACGGGTTTCACCCTGGAGTCCGTCCATGACGCGACAGCGAAGATCCTTCCCATGCTGCGGGCCTTCTCGGTGCTCGGACGGCTGCCCTACGCACTCGCACGCAGCGTGGGCCTCGGCGACAAGCTGATCAACGCGATGAGCGGGGTCGAGATGTACCGCCACCAGGAGACGTGGCGGTACATCATCACTGTGGCCGCCAAGCCGTAACCCGACAGCTCCCTGCCTTTGCCACCGCCGCGCGCGCAGCCAGGTGCGTTACACGGGCCCGAGGCCGTCCACTACCGGAACAGGCGGTCTCCGCTGGTGGCCATGCGGTGGGTGGAGCTGTGGCGGCTCACCCAGTCACGGACGAGGTTGATGGCGTTGGCGCACTGCCAGCCGTTGTCGTACTCGTGCTCTCCGGTGAAGTTGCCGTAGCCCGCGATGATGCCGTCCACCCGTGCCTCGCCCAGCAGTTTGTCGACGTACCACGGATCGTTGTAGGTGGCCGTCCAGGACAGCGTGGCCGCGAGCTGCCCGGCGGCACGGTCCCCGGCGCCCTTCTTCAGTTCCGCGCACGTGCTGCGGCCGGCTTCCGTGCAGTTGCCGAAGCCGTTGGGGAGATTGCCGTCGCCGTAGTCCATCACCCGGCGACCGACCGGGAATCCGGAACCGGACCGGTTGAAGGCGTCGCGGACCTGGTCGCGGGTCCCGGTCGTCGTGATGCCCTCCAGGCTGCCGAGCCTGCCTTCCAGGCTCTTCCAGCCCCGGCCGCCGACGTCCGGGGTGCTGCCGCCGTGGTACTCGTAGAAACCGTAGAGCACCTGGATGCCGGCCGCCGTCAGCCGCTGCGCCTTGTCGCGCAGTCCGGCGACACTGCACCCGCGGTTCTGTGCGTCTCCGCAGTAGTTCGGGTCCTTGATGTCCAGCCAGACCAGCCCCAGCCGGCGCCCCGCACCGGCATGGGAGACGATGCGGTCGATCATGCTGTCGAAGCTGGGGCCCCGCCGGTTGTCACCGGCCGAGGAACAGTCGTGCCAGGCGCGCCATTCGTTCGGATTCCACCAGGCGCAGACGTCGATCTCGATGGCATTGGCGCCATGGCTGATCGCGGCGTCCACGCCGTCCAGGGTGTTGACCCGGTGTGCGATGGCGTAGATCGCCTGACGCTGATCAGCGGCTGCCGCCTGGGTCGTACCGAGCGCGGTGGCAGCGATGATCCCGCACAGTGCCGCCATCACCGCCAGTACCCTCCGCGGGCCGGCGCGATGTCTGAGGTGAGTGGTCAAGAAAGGCACTCCTTCACGTCGGTGCCGAAAGTGGCGCATGGACCACCCGAGCTTGCGGGGTCATGCGTCCAAGCCGCTACGAAAGCGCGGCACTTCGGGACGCCGGAACGCGAAAGTGATCTCTGACCAGGGGTGCAGCGTGCGGCCTGGAACGTCTGCGTGGAACGCTCCGGGCCGCACCGGGCGGTCGGGCCTCAGGGTGCCCGACGTCTCTCACATCAGCCGGTGAGGGTGACGCAGGGCAGGCCCACGCTCGCGCCGCCTCGGAAGCCTTCGGCGCACAGGCGGGTGCCAGCCGGGAAATGGCGTTGCGGATAGGCCTGGTCCCGGTAGGTGCGGAACGCGCTGACGTCCTCCGTCTTGGTGCGGGCGCTCCAGCCGTTGGTGGTCCACACCCGGGCGCTGATGCGGTGGGGCTGGTTGGTGTTGACGACCGACACCTCCACCCTGCCCAGGTAGGTGCCCGTGTCGTAGGTCTCGATGCAGACCGAGTGGTTGCACCACTTGCCCGCGGCCGCCGCGGGCGGTCCTGCGGCGATGACGCAGCCGATCGCCGCGGCCGCGGTGGCGATTCCCGCCGTGATCTTCTTGGTGATGCCGTGCATGGTGAGCGACCTCAGCATTCTTCCCCGCCCGTGCCGAGGCACCGGGATCCCGTCGGTTCTTGCCTCTCGGGGGCGGGCAGTCGGGCGTCGTCGGATGCGTGGGGACCCGAATGGGCCAACGCGCGGAAAGATCATGGGTTACGCCACGGCTCATACGGTTCGCGTGAGGGTGACCTCGCCCGCACTGTAGGAGGAGTCGGTGCCGAGATGGACGCTGCCTTGGTCGCCCCGGTCGAACGGGGAGAGGTCGAACGGCACGTGATAGTGGGCCCGGGCGCGTACGCCGACGCGGTTGATGTCCGGGCATGCGTCGAGGACGGCGGAGGCGGACAGGTACGCGGAGTGCTGGGAAGAGAAGCTGTGTTGGTCGGTGACGGAGTCCATGAAGGCCCGCAGTGCCTCCGACCGGCAGCGGTCGTGGTCCGTCGGCCGGCTTCCGTACTCCCACCACATGTCACCGGACAGGTGCAGGACCCGGTCCTCCCTGGTCACCTGCTCGGCGAGGGTGTAGTCGTCCACGAGGAAACCGGTGAAGGCGGATCCCGTCGTCACCGCTCGGTGGAGCCCGCTGATGCCGCTCACCACGGTGGCCGGCTGGCCGCGGTGAGCCGTCGCGTCGGCGGTCCACCGGTCCGAGGGGTTGGTCGTGAAGGTATGGCGGCTGTCGGCGACCCGGGTCCACGGGTGTTCGAGGACGCCGACCCGGGCCGTCGACGCGGCAGGGCACGCCTCGACCAGTCGCTCGGCGAGCGCGGCCGCCAACTGCTCGACACAAGCATCCAGATGGTCGTGCAGGAACGCCGATGCGGTGTTCGCCATGCTGCGGGTCGGCAGCAGAACCGCGTTGTCACCCTTGACGAAGGCGGGGGCGAAGTCGCCCTCGAGTGTCATCGTCAGTTGCAGGTCACGCGCCCGGTGATGGGGGACACCGGGCTTGACGCCCAGGAGGCGGAGATCGTGCCGGCCGTATCGCGTGGACACCACGTGATGCATGGGTCGCCCCTTCCCGGGCTCTCCTGGGCTACGTGCGGTAGACGCTGAGGGATGCCGGGGTGAGGAGCAGAAGGATCCGTAGCTCGTCGGCCGGGTCCGCGATACGGAAGGCGAAGGAGGCTTCCGTGTAGAGCCCTTCGGCGCCGGTCTCCGCGAAGTACTCCTCGGCGTTGACGACGAGGCGGTTGCGTCCCGCGGCGGTCACGGGCCATGCGTTCGCATGTCCCGTGGAGTCGACCGTGCCGGTGGCGACGTCGGCCCAGACGTCGCCCTGCCGGCGCTGCAGAGACAGCCGTAGCCCCGTGGCCGCCAGGCCGGTCCGGTTGTCGCGCACCTCGATCGAAAGGCTCACGCAGGCCTCACGGGTGAATCTCCAACTGCACTCTGCCGGCCGCCTGCTGAAGCCCCTCGGGGGTCAGGCACGCGGTCGGCAGCGTATGGGGCAGGAGGGCGATGGTGCGGTCGGCCGCACTGCCTTTGCCGCGCCCCTCGGTGACCGTGCCGGTCATTCTGACGACGGTGAGCCCGGCGACCCGGCCCGCCGACGACCGGGTGTAGGTGATCTCCGATGCGCTGCCGTCCCCATAGCGCACGGTCTCCCGCGCCCGGCCGGAGTTGAGCGTGACGCAGGTGCTTTCCGGTGAGTGGGCCGAGAGCCGGCCCTCGGCCGTCAGGACCTGCCCCGGCGCCCCCGAACCCCCGCACCGGTACGCGGCCCGCGCCGTGACATCCGTCGGCCGGGAAGCGAGCGTCAGACCAGGGCTGAACGCGATGGACTCCCTCCCCGCGCAGACGACCGCCTCACCGCCGTGGGCCTGTGCCGACGGCACCCAGCCCACTGACGTGCCGACGAGCGCCGTGGCGCACATCACCATCCCGGCAACGTGTCGTCCCAGTGCCATCAGACCTCCACCGCAGAGAACCGCGCCCCGCCCTGCGCGGCACGCTCACGGGCCCGTTCCTACCCTCGGCCCCCATGCCCCAGCCCCGCCTTCCTACGGCTGTCGCAGTGCGTCCAGGCCTTCCGCGCCTCGGCGCACGCGCCCCTGAGCACCGTTGCCGACCGTGGCGAGCGGGGGTGCGCTGTCGTCCACCGGTGCGGACTTGCCCGCTGTGGGCTGCTTCCGCGGGCGGCCGGACGTGAGGAGCGGGAAACTGTGTCCGATGGGGGCGAGGAGGAGGAAGAGCCCCGCCCACATGGCGAAGGCGAAACTCCACAGGCCCATCAGCACGGCGATGCCCAGGTGGAACGCGATTCCGAGCGGCAGCAGTGCCCATCGCCGGCGTTGCGGCATCAGCAGGGCCGCGGCCAGGGCGAGTTCGAGGGCGACGGGCAGCCAGGTCAGGGCGGCGACGCCGACGGGGGAGTAGACGACCGGATCGGTCAGGGGGCGCAGCCACTCGGGGAAGCCGAACGAGGAGTTGTTCGCCCAGTAGTACATGGCGCTGCCGTCGGCCCATTCGGCGTGCGGGAGTTTCGCCACGCTCGCCTGGAAGTAGAGGAAAGCCATCTGGAGGCGGGCGACGGTCCACGCGCTGGTGCCGAGCAGGGCCCAGCCCCGGGTGGCACGGGTCGTGGGCTCCCCGGCCGTGGAGCCTTCGGGTGTCTGCCAGTGCCAGCGCCGTCCGTCGCCGAGTGCCACGAGGGCCAGCAGCAGGGAGAGGATCCAGGTGATCTGGTCGCCGCCGTCCCCGATGGCGATGCCGGAGAAGACACTGAAGCTGATGTAGGCGTGCGGCAGGGCGGTGAGCCGTGGCCGCCAACCGGACGCGACGATCAGCAGGACCGCTACGCACAGCCAGCGCACCAGGTTGAACTGCCCGCGCGGTACGAGGCAGAAGGCGCCGCTCGACGTCATGCCGTGGCACAGGGGATACGTGCCGATGGTCACGACCGGCCGGAAGAGGGTGGCCGTGCTGCTGAAGGCCAGGGTCCCCGCCGTGCCGAGGGCGAGCAGGGTGCGGGCGAGCCCGTAGGCGTTGCCCCAGGGCAGCGGGACGGTGCGGGTGGTCAGCATGTGACGTCCAGGGTGAGGAAGCGCTCGGGCGTCGAACGCTCGTCGACAAGGTCGCGCCAGGCCCACGGGACGGGCTTCTCCTGGACGAGCGCGACGTGGCCGCAGACCGTCGGCTCGGGCGAGGGGTTCTCGACCTTCCGTGCGGCCCCGGCCCCGGCCAGGCAGTCGGCGAGCCCCTCCTCGCACTCCTGCCATTCCTTCTTCTCCGCCAGGTTGAGCAGGAGCGAGATCTCGATGCCCTGGGAGCGGGACGCGCGGTCGAGACCGAAGGCGTTGCGGGGGCTGGAGTGCGGGGTCAGGGCCAAGGAGGTCCACGTACCCTTCGCCGTGCGCCGGTAGGGCAGGACCTCCACGTCCCTGGCGGACTTGGTGAAGAACGCCCAGCCCTGCGGAGCGACGTTGCTGACGGTGGAGCGGGCCTGCTTCTGGCCGGGCAGGGAGAGCACGTTCTTGGGTACGTGGACCTGCGCCACGTAGAGGATCGCCACGCTCCAGACGGCGGCAATGGCGAGCACCGAGCGTCCGGACACCTGGACGCGGTGCGGCGGGGTGCCTTGTGTGGCTCTGCGGAGGAAGCGGCGGGAGCCTGCGGTCCCTTGGGGGCGTATCACGTCGTCATCCCGGTCGTGGGTGGTCTGGGTGTGGGCCGGGCGGCCGGCGTGGCCCGGCCCACGGATGGTGCTGTGCTACGCGCCCTGGATCAGGCGGCCTTGAGGATCTTCGTCACGGTGGCGACGGCCTCGTCGTGGCCGAGGGCGGTGTCGTCGCCCTTGGGCGGCGCGCTCCAGAACCAGTTCTTGGCCTTGACGAAGTTGGCGCCGACCGCGACGGTCACGGTCACCGCGGCGGCCGCGGCCGTCACGGCCGCGGCGACGTGGACGACCGCACCGGCGACAGCGACGACCGTGCCGCACATCTGGCCGTTCTGGACCGGCCGCGCCGAGTCCTTGGCGTCCGTCTTCTTGGCTATCGACATCAGCTTGGTCTGCGCGTCGTTGACGGCCGACTCGACCTTGCGCGGGTCACCGCTGCGGACCTTCTTGTCGAAGCCCGCGAAGAATCGCGGGTACTTGGCCTCGACGGCCCCGGTGACCGCCCGGGCGACACGGGCGGAGTCCTTGGCGTCGGCCTTGGCGAGCTCCTTGCGCATCTCGCTGAACATCGGGCTCTTGGCGAGCTCGGCGCCGACCTTGCCCTGGCCGAAGAACAGGCCGTTGAAGACGGCCTTGCCGTCCTCGGCTGCGCTCGGTCCGGGCTTGGCGGGCGCGGCCTTGACGGTCTTCGCGTGGCCGGCGTCGCTCGGCGACGCGGCGGCCGTGACGCCGGTGAAGCAGACCGCCGCGGCCGTCAGGCCGCCGACGATCCCGGCGGTGCGCCGGTTCCTCTTCATGGGTGTTCCCCCTCATGGTGATGTGGCGGTCCCGCGGACAGGCGCACGGGGCACTGCCGCGGGAACGCGATCTTCGGTGGGGAACTTTTCCATTACCCGGAAGTAAGATCACGGGCCGTCGAGGGTTTCTTATGTGTTCTTGATGCCGGGAATTACCCGCCCATGTACGGAAGTTCAGGTTCCGCCGGTCGCCGGTTCCCGCGCGGGAGTCATCGACGCGGAAGGGGTGGGCTCACCCTCCGGCGGGAGCGCGGCCTTCGCGCTCGGCCAGGGCGTTGAGCAGCGCCGCGGCGGTGGCGGCGTCGTCGACGGTGACGACGAACTCGCTGCCGGTCGTCAGTCGTGCGGAGAGGGCGTCCCCCGAGCGCAGCACGATGCCGCTGGCTCCGGGCCGCGCCCGGTAGCCCCACCCGCCGAAGTCGCGGAGGGGGGCGACGGGGCGGTGGCCCGCTTCGGCGATGCGCTCCAGCGGGACATTGAGACGAGGCCAGGGGACGAGGGTGGGCGTGACGGTGATCCCGCGCCGGTCGGCGGTGACGCGGGCCCCGGTCAGCAGGGCGAGGGGAGCGCCGATGACCAGCGGGGGCAGCGCGAGCAGCCACCCCGTGGTGATCCCGACGACGAGGCCGACGGCCAGCACGAGGACGCCGGTGAGGGGCAGTACGCGGGATCCGGTGACACGGGACCAGGAAGCCGTCTCTCCCTCGCCGAGGGAGAGACGGGTGGCGCCGGTCGAGGGGCCGGAGGGCGTCTCGACCTCCTGGACCCTGCCGCAGGCCGGCCACCCCACGGCCGCGTAGACCGCCGCCGCTCCGAACGCGAGCGCGGCCTGGAGGCCGGGCAGGGTGACGGAAGCGGCGTCGGCGGCATGGGCGTTGGCCCGCAGCACGGCGACGACCAGCCACCCGGTCAGCACGGCGGCGCTGCCGCCGGTGACGGCGATCACCCGCTGAACACCGGGGGTCGACCGTATCCAGTGGGTAAGCCCTCCGAAGAGCACGGCGTCACCGAGCAGCACGGCCAACGCGACGGCGAGGAAAGCCCCTTGTCCCGTGAAGCCGTCGGCTTCCCCGCCCGTGCCCATGTGGGTGGCCAGCCGCCCGGGCAGACGGTCGCGCAGGGAGAGGAACACCGAGAGGACGACGGCAGCGGCCACGAGGGGCGGCGTGACGGCGACCAGGGTGCGACGTGCGGTGACGGACAAGTGCCGGATCTGCGGCATGACAACACCTCCACTTGTTTGCATAGTAATAGAACAACTATCACCACGGAAGATGTTGATCGGCTTTGCGGCGCGGGCGGCGGACTCGCCGGGAACAAGGCGCATATCGGGGATACCGGAACTTATCGTGTGCACATGACCGAACCGGCGCGGGGCTCACACAGCAGCGGTGACGACCAGGTCAGCGTCGTCTACACCTGGCAGGTGGAACCGGGCAGGCAGGACGACTTCCAGGAGTGGGCGCACGGCATCCAGCGGGTGGCCCGCACTTTCCCGGGAGAACTGGGCGTCACCTGGCTGCGACCGGAGGGCGACGGGAACCGCTTCCACACGGTCGTACGGTTCCAGGACACCGAAAGCCTGGAACGGTGGATGGAATCCCCCGAGCGCGCCCAGTGGCACGCCCGGCTCACGGGCATCGCGCGTCCGGTGCATCCCCACCTCACGACCACCGGGATGGAGTCCTGGTTCACCGTGCCCGGCGGGGTCGCCCGGCCGCCCGCCCGGTGGAAGATGGCGTGCATGACGCTCCTGGCCGTCTACCCCTTCGTCCTTCTGTACACCTGGCTGGTGGCGCCGAACCTCGTGTCCTGGCCGGTTCCCCTGCGTGCCGCCGTTCTCCCCCTCGCGCTGTCCCCGACGTTGACGTACCTGGTCATGCCCCGCCTCAGCGAGCTGTTCCGCCGCTGGCTCTACCCCGATACCCCTTGAGCGCCGGGGCACATCGGGTACGGGCTGTCCGGCGGGGAGGTTAATGTCCCCCCTATGCAGCAACTGAGTGAGTTCGTCATGACACAGAAGATCACCGCTCTGGTGAATCGATATGTGATCACCACCCGCGACGGCAGTGCCGTCGTCGCGTTCGCCGAGCAGAAGCGGATGGCGCTCAAGGAGGAGGTCACGCTCTGGACGGGCGAGGACCGCTCCGCGGTTCTCTGCCGCTTCAAGGCCCGGAAAGTCATCGACCTCGGGGCCACGTACGAGGTGAACGGGGCGGAGGGCGAACCCATAGGCACCTTCCGCAAGGACGCCAAGGCCTCCCTGATCCGGTCCACCTGGCACCTGACGCAAGGTGACGGGCCGTCGGTCAAGGGCGCCGAGCGCAGCGTCGGCATCGCTCTGGCGCGCCGGGCCGTGGAGATAGCCGACGCGGTGCTGCCGATACCGGTCCCGGTGCCCTTCATGTACCACTTCGACTTCGCCCGGGAGGGGCGGCCGGTGATGTCAGTCGAGCGGAAGGTGGGGTTCAAGGACCGCTACGCCGTGCGGATCCAGGACGCCGACCTCGATCGCCGGCTCGCTCTGAGCATGGCCGTGGCCCTGGACGCTCTCCAGTCGCGCTGAGAAGTCACGGCCACGAGGCGCTCATTCGGTGGGCTCGCAGCTCGGCGCGGGCGGCACCAAGCGGCGCGACAGGCAAACGGCGCGCCGGTGAGCCGATCGCCCCGGTCCGGGGCGCACGCGCCAGCCGCCGCGCACGGTATGTGCGCGGTTCGTTACGTGGTGTGTGGCGGTGGGGGGTGTGGTGTGAGGCCGCTCATGGGACCCAGATCACTTACGAAGCCGGGTAGTGGGGTTCCGATTCGGACATTTGGGTGTGAAGTGGGGTGGTGGATGGGGTTCGGGGTGGGTGGTTGTTCGCGGGTGGGGTAGTAGGTCACACCTTTGCCAGGGGCTTTTCGGGCCGCTAACAATTGCCGAGTCGCATGGCGCCGTCGATCGAGAAACGGCGCTTTCTTCGCGCCGATCCGGCCCGTGCGACTCACGCGATTGGAAGAGGTTCAGCCAGCATGCGCTCCACCACCACCGGTACCGCCCGACTGACCACGCTCCACAAGATCTCCGCCGTCGGCCTGACCGCTGCCGCGGGTGCTGCCGCCCTGGCCTTCGCCGTCACCCCCGGCCAGGCCGCCGAGACCCCCTCCATCGCCGTGAAGCCGGTCGCGTGGACCACCACCGACCTCGGCGCTCACGACCACGTCGGCACCCAGTCCGACAAGGCCGCCGCCAAGGCCAAGGCCGACGCCGCTGCCGCCAAGATCAAGGCCGACGCCGCCGCGAAGGCCAAGGCCGACAAGGCCCGCGCCGACCAGCAGGCCGCCAGCCGCTCCCAGGCCCGCACCCCCGTCAAGCCCGCTCCCGCCAAGCCCGCCGCCCCGGCGGCTCCGGTGAAGAAGGCCTACGCCGACAACCTCGACGGGTGGATCAAGGAGTCCCTGGACATCCTGAAGTCCAAGAACATCCCCGCCACCTACGAGGGCATCAAGCGCAACGTCATGCGCGAGTCGACCGGCAACCCGCGTGCGATCAACGACTGGGACATCAACGCCGCCAACGGCGTCCCCTCCAAGGGCCTGCTGCAGATCATCGACCCCACCTTCAAGGCCTACCACGTCGAGGGCACCTCCTGGGACCCCTACGACCCCGTCGCCAACATCACCGCCTCCTGCAACTACGCCGCCGACAAGTACGGCTCCATGGACAACGTCAACTCCGCGTACTAAGGGAGTCGACCCCGCACGCCGAAGGGCGGCAGCACCCCACCAGGTGCCGCCGCCCTTCGGCGTGTCCCTCCGCAGCGGCCCGGGCCCCTCAGCCCCGGCCGTGACCCGGGCCCCTCAGCCCCGGTCGTATGTGTGGCCCCCGGCCTAGTGGAACTGCTCCTCCTCCGTGGAGCCGCGCAGCGCGAGCGTCTCCGCGGCGGGGTTGAGTGCCGTGCTGACCTGGTCGAAGTAGCCCGTGCCGACCTCGCGCTGGTGCTTCACGGCGGTGAAGCCGTGCCGCTGGTCGGCGAACTCCCGCTCCTGGAGGTCGACGTAGGCGGGCATGCCGTGCTCCGCGTAGCCCCGGGCCAGGTCGAACATGCCGTGGTTGAGGGAGTGGAAACCGGCGAGGGTGATGAACTGGAAGCGGTAGCCCATCGCCCCCAGCTCCCGCTGGAACTTGGCGATCTGGTCGTCGTCGAGCGCGGCCCGCCAGTTGAAGGACGGCGAGCAGTTGTAGGCGAGCATCTGCTCGGGGTGCTCGGCGTGGACGGCCTCGGCGAACTCGCGCGCCTGCGCCAGGTCGGGGGTGCCGGTCTCCACCCACAGCAGGTCCGCGTACGGGGCGTAGGCGAGGCCCCGGGAGATTACGGGCCCCATGCCGGGCTCGACGCGGTAGAAGCCCTCGGCGGTGCGCTCGCCGGTGCAGAAGCGGGCGTCGCGCTCGTCGACATCGGTGGTCAGGAGATTGGCGGCGAGCGCGTCCGTGCGGGCCACGATCAGGGTCGGCACATCGGCGATGTCGGCGGCGAGGCGGGCCGCGTTGAGGGTGCGGATGTGCTGGGAGGTGGGCACCAGGACCTTGCCGCCGAGGTGGCCGCACTTCTTCTCGGACGCGAGCTGGTCCTCGTAGTGGATGCCGGCCGCACCCGCCGCGATCATCGCCTTGGTCAGCTCGAAGGCGTTGAGCGGGCCGCCGAAGCCGGCCTCGGCGTCGGCCACGATCGGGACGAGCCAGTCGACGGCCGCGCCGTCGCCCTCGGCGGTGGCGATCTGGTCGGCGCGCAGCAGCGCGTTGTTGATGCGGCGCACCACGGTCGGTACGGAGTTGACGGGGTACAGGCTCTGGTCGGGGTAGGTGTGCCCGGCCTGGTTGGCGTCGGCGGCGACCTGCCAGCCGGAAAGATAGACGGCCTGCAGTCCCGCCTTGACCATCTGGACGGCCTGGCCGCCGGTCAGCGCGCCGAGCGCGTGGATGTAGTCACGCTCGTGGAGCTGCCGCCACAGCCGCTCGGCGCCGCGCCGGGCCAGGGTGTGCTCCTCCCGGACGCTGCCGCTCAGCCGCACCACGTCCTCGGCGCCGTACGAGCGCCGCACGCCCTGCCAGCGCGGGTCTGTCGCCCACCGCTGTGCCAGCTCCTCGGCCGTCGTCGTCCCTGTCTGCGCCATGACCGCCTCCCAGTGTCGCCGTGCCGCGTGAATCCGCGCCGGATCCGCGTCGCATCCGCAGCGCCTCCGCGCCGGACCCGCACCGAACGTGCTCGGATTTCTGCCAAGAATGTGAAGGGAAGTGTTTCCCCTGGTAAGTACGGCCCGCCGTAGCTCCGTTGAGCGGGCAATGTCGAGAAACCGGGGCTCCGGCGGGCCGTGCTACGACTCTGGCAGTGGCACTCAGTGTCATCAACCCTGGCGGATTGCCAAGTTCTGTGAATCTTCCCGGGCTTGTCTGCCAACTTTGCCAACTCTGTCAACCTTGCCGAGCTGCCATGGCCGGGGTCCGCTCGCCCCGGCTAGGGTGAGCGCACGGAGCCGGGGGCGGCCGGAGGGGGCCTGGGGTGAGCGGGAACACGAGCGAGGCATGAGCAAGACATACGCGGGGGTGCGACTGCGGCGGCTGCGCGAGGAACGGCGGCTCAGCCAGGCCCAACTGGCCCGGATGCTCGCCATCTCGCCCAGCTACCTCAATCAGATGGAGCACGACTCCCGCCCGCTCACCGTGCCCGTACTGCTGCGGCTCACCGAGGCGTTCGGCGTGGACCCCGGCTTCTTCTCCGAGCGCGACACCGGCCGCGTCCTGGCCGACCTGCGCGAAGCCCTCGCCGACGAGGTGGCCGCCGCCCGTGTCTCGCCCACCGATCTGTCGGAACTCGCCTCCCGGCTGCCCGCCGTGGCGGCGGTGCTGCTCGACCTGGGCCGGCGCAACCAGGCCCTGACCGAGCGGCTCGCGGAGGTCGCCGAGCGCCGCGGCACCGACGACCCGGATCTCCCGCGCTCCGCCCACGAGGAGATCCGCGAGTTCTTCTACCGTCGGCAGAACTACCTTCACACCGTCGACACCGCCGCCGAGGAACTGGCCGCCGAGATCGGCATCCGTCCCGGCGAGGTGCTGCCCGCCCTGGCCGCCCGGCTCGCCGAACGCCACGGGGTCCGCATCGCCGCCGACGCCGACCACCTCCACACCTACGACCCCCGCGCCCGGGTGCTGCACCTGTCGAACCGGCTGCGCCCCGGCCAGCAGGCCTTCCGGATGGCGACCCAGCTCGCCCTGCTCGAGTACGACGGGGAACTCACCCGGCTCGCCTCGGAGGACTACGACGAAGACTCCGCCGTCCGGCCGCTGGCCCGGATCGGCATCGCCAACTACGTCGCCGCCGCGCTGATCCTGCCGTACCGCGAGTTCCACGCCGCGGCGGAGGAGCTGCGGTACGACATCGAGCGGCTCGCCGACCGTTTCGGGCTCGGCTACGAGACCGTCTGCCACCGGCTCAGCACGCTGCAGCGCCCGCGGCTGCGCGGGGTGCCCTTCTCCTTCGTACGGGTCGACCGCGCGGGCAACATGTCCAAACGGCAGTCGGCCACCGGCTTCCACTTCTCCCGGGCCGGCGGCACCTGTCCGCTGTGGAACGTCTACGAGGCGTTCGCCTCTCCCGGCCGCATCCATGTGCAGATCGCGGCCATGCCGGACGGGCAGCGCCATCTGTGGACCGCCCGCACCGTCACCCGGCACCGGGGTGGCTGGGGCGAGCCCGGCAAGACCTTCGCCATCGGGCTCGGCTGCGAGATCCGCCACGCATCCCGGCTCGTCTACTCCGACGGACTCGACCTCGACAACGCCACGGCCGCCACCCCCATCGGCATGGGCTGCCGGATCTGCGAACGCCTGGACTGCCCGCAGCGGGCCGTCCCACCGCTCGGCCGGCCCCTCGCCGTCGACGAGAACCGCAGCACCTTCGTGCCGTACCCGGTGCGGGACGCCGGGCCCCGCTGAACCCGGGCCTTGATCCGGGCCGCTGACACTCCGGGCCGGGAGACCCTGGACTTACTAGGACGTCCAACTATATGTTCGGGGGACAAGGTCCGCGGTGCAGGGAAGCCGGTGTGAATCCGGCACGGTCCCGCCACTGTGACCGGGGAGTTCGTCCTCGCGGTACACGCCACTGACGAGCGGGATGTCGGGAAGGCACGGGGACGCGCGGTGATCCGGGAGTCAGGATACCGGCCGCGGAACGTTCCGTGTTGTCCACGAGGATGGAGCAGACACGCATGGCACCGGTCCGTACCCACGACCCTGGTGATCCGGCGCGGCGAGCGGCTGTTCCCGCTCGCTGACGGTTCCCGGCCCTTCGCGTCCCGCGACCCGTCGGCGGCCGCGCGCAACTCGCGCCCTCCGCCGGACGCTTCGCGCCGTCCTCGGATCTCACCTGACGAGAGCAGGCTCTCCCATGGTCCGTGAACTCACCCATTTCATCGGCGGCAGGCACACCCCGGGAACATCGGGTGCCTACGGCGATGTGTACGACCCCAACACCGGCGCCGTGCAGGCCCGGGTGCCCCTGGCGAACCGGGCCGAGACCGAGGCGGCCGTCGCCGACGCGGCCGAGGCCCAGCGGGAGTGGGGCGAGTGGAACCCGCAGCGCCGGGCCCGCGTCCTGCTGCGGTTCCTCCAGCTCGTCGAGGGCGAGAAGGACTCCCTCGCCCGGCTGCTGTCCTCCGAGCACGGCAAGACCGTCCCCGACGCCCTCGGCGACATACAGCGCGGTCTGGACGTGGTGGAGTTCGCCGCCGGCATCCCGCACCTGCTCAAGGGCGACTTCAGCGACAACGCCGGGACCGGCATCGACGTGCACTCCCTGCGCCGCCCGATCGGCGTGACAGCGGGCATCACCCCGTTCAACTTCCCCGCGATGATCCCGCTGTGGAAGGCCGCCCCGGCCATCGCCTGCGGCAACTCCTTCATCCTCAAGCCCTCCGAGCGCGACCCGTCCGTCCCGCTCCGGCTCGCCGAGCTGTTCCTGGAAGCGGGCCTGCCGCCCGGTGTGCTCAACGTCGTCAACGGAGGCAAGGAAGCCGTCGACACCCTGCTCGAGGACCCGCGGGTGCAGGCGCTCGGCTTCGTCGGCTCGACCCCGATCGCCGCCCGCATCTACGCCACCGCCGCCGCCCACGGCAAGCGGGCCCAGTGCTTCGGCGGCGCCAAGAACCATCTGATCGTGATGCCGGACGCCGACCTCGACCAGGCCGCCGACGCCCTGATCGGCGCGGGCTACGGCTCGGCCGGGGAGCGCTGCATGGCGATCTCCGTCGCCGTGCCCGTCGGCGAGGACACCGCCGACGCGCTGGTCGCCCGCCTCAAGGAGCGGATCGGCACCCTGCGGATCGGCCGGTCCGACGACCCCGAGGCCGACTTCGGCCCCCTCGTCGGCCGCGACGCCGTCGACCGGGTCCGCGGCTATGTGGACCTCGGAGTGGAGGAGGGCGCCGAACTCGTCGTGGACGGGCGCGGCTTCACCCTCGCCGGGCACGAGAACGGCTTCTTCGCCGGCGCCTCCCTCTTCGACCGGGTCACCCCGGACATGCGGATCCACCAGGAGGAGATCTTCGGGCCCGTCCTGTCGGTGGTCCGCGCGGCGGACTACGAGGAGGCGCTGCGGCTGCCCTCCGAGCACGCCTTCGGCAACGGCGTCGCGATCTTCACCCGCGACGGGGACACCGCCCGCGACTTCACCCGGCGCGTGGACACCGGCATGATCGGCGTCAATGTGCCGATCCCCGTGCCGGTCGCGTACCACTCCTTCGGCGGCTGGAAGCGCTCCGGCTTCGGCGACCTGGGCCAGCACGGTCCGGACGCCATCCGCTTCTACACCCGCACCAAGACCGTCACCTCGCGCTGGCCCTCCGGGGTCAAGGAGGGCGCGAGCTTCACCATCCCCACGATGGGATGAGCGCCATGACGACAGGCCTCACCGAGGACCAGCTCGCGCTGGCCGGGACGACGCTGGACTTCGCCCGGGAACACCTCGCCCCGCATGCCGTCGCCTGGGACCAGGACAAACACTTCCCCCTCGACGTGCTGCGCAAGGCCGCGGGCCTCGGTCTCGGCGGCGTCTACGTGCGCGAGGACGCGGGGGGCTCCGGCCTCACCCGCGCGGACGGCGTGCTGATCTTCGAGGTACTGGCCACCGGCTGTCCCTCCATCGCCGGTTATCTCTCCATCCACAACATGGTCGGCTGGATGATCGACCGCTACGGCGACGAAGCCCAGCGCGCCCGTTGGCTGCCCCGGCTGTGCTCGATGGACACCCTCGGCAGCTACTGCCTGACCGAGCCGGGCGCGGGCTCCGACGCCGCCGCGCTGCGGACCCGCGCCGTACGCGACGGGAACTCCTACGTCCTGACGGGCGTGAAGCAGTTCATCTCCGGCGCCGGAGCCGCCGAGGTGTACATCGTCATGGCGCGCACGGGCGGGGAGGGGCCGGGAGGCATCTCCGCGTTCGTCGTCGAACGGGACGACCCCGGGCTGTCCTTCGGCCCCGACGAGAAGAAGATGGGCTGGAACGCCCAGCCCACCCGCCAGGTCGTCCTGGACGGCGTCCGCCTCCCGGCCGACCGCCGGCTCGGCGCCGAGGGCGACGGCTTCCGCATCGCCATGAACGGGCTCAACGGCGGCCGGCTCGGCATCGCCGCCTGCTCCCTCGGCGGCGGACAGAACGCCCTGCACCGCAGCCTGGAATACCTCGCCGACCGGGAGGCCTTCGGGGCACCGCTGCTCGACGCCCAGGCACTGCAGTTCCGCCTCGCCGACATGGCGACCGAACTCGCCGCCGCCCGCGCCCTGGTCCGCCAGGCCGCGGAGGCCCTGGACCGCGGCGACCCCCAGGCGGCGCAGCTGTGCGCCATGGCCAAACGCTTCGCCACCGACACCGGCTACTCCGTCGCCGACCGCGCCCTGCAACTGCACGGCGGCTACGGCTACCTCACCGAGTACGGCATCGAGAAGATCGTCCGAGACCTTCGCGTGCACCGGATCCTGGAAGGAACGAACGAGATCATGCGCCTGATCGTGGCCCGCGGACTGACGGGAGCCGCCCGATGACCCCGACGACGGACGGCAGTGACGACTGCGTACTGCTGCGCACCGAGGGCCGTGCCGCATACCTCACCCTCAACCGGCCCAAGGCCCTCAACGCCCTCAGTCACACCATGGTGCGCCGCGTCGACGAGGCTCTCACCGTCTGGGAGCACGACCCCGCCGTCGAGACCGTCGTGATCAGCGGCGCGGGCGAGCGGGGGCTGTGCGCGGGCGGCGACATCCGGTCCATCCACGCCGACGCCCGCTCCGGCGGCGACGCCTCGGCGGCCTTCTGGCGCGACGAGTACCGGCTCAACGCCCGTATCGCCCGCTACCCCAAGCCGTACGTCGCCCTCATGGACGGAATCGTGATGGGCGGGGGAGTGGGGATCTCGGCCCACGGCAGCGTGCGGATCGTCACCGAGCGCTCCAAGGTCGCGATGCCCGAGACGGGCATCGGTTTCGTGCCCGACGTGGGCGGCACCTATCTGCTGGCCCTCGCCCCCGGGGAGCTCGGCACCCACCTCGGGCTCACCGGGGTGCCCGTGGGCGCTGCGGACGCCCTGCTGTGCGGCCTCGCCGACCACTTCGTACCGGCCGACGCGCTGCCCGCCCTCGCCGCGGACCTCGCCGCCGGGTCCGTACCCGACGTGCTGCCCCGCCACGTCCGCGAGGCACCGCAGGGGCGGCTGGCCGAGGACCGGGAGTGGATCGACCACTGCTACGCGGCCGACACCGTCGAGGAGATCGTCGAACGGCTGCTCGACGCGGGCGTGCCGGCCGCCAAGGAAGCCGCCGGGACGATCCTCGCCAAGTCGCCCACCGCCCTCAAGGTCACTCTCGCCGCGCTGCGCCGCGCCCGGGACCTCGGGCCGCTGGAGCGCGTCCTGGAGCAGGAGTACCGCGTCTCCTGCGCGGCGCTGTCCGCCCCCGACCTGGTGGAGGGCATCCGCGCCCAGGTGATCGACAAGGACCGCGCCCCGCGCTGGTCACCGGCGACGCTCGCGGAGGTCGACGAGGCGGACGTGGACCGGTTCTTCACACCGCTCGGCGCCCGGGAACTCTCCCTCGCCGACGAGGCCCCGCAGGAGGTGCCCTGGTGAGCCCCGTGGACCCCGTGAGCCCCGTGAGTACGGTCGTCGGCTTCGTCGGACTCGGCCACATGGGCGGCCCGATGGCCGCCAACCTCGTCAGGGCCGGGCACCGGGTGCGCGGCTACGACCTGTCGGCCGCGTCCCTGGCAGCCGCTGTGGCCGCCGGTGTCGAGCCGGCCGCCTCGGCGGCTGAAGCCGCCGCGGGCGCGGACGTGGTGATCACCATGCTGCCCGCCGGCCGCCATGTCCTCGCCCTCTACCAGGACGAGGGGCTCCTCGCGGCGGCGACGCCCGGCACCCTCTTCGTCGACTGCTCCACCATCGACGTGGCCGACGCCCGGGCTGCCCACGACGCCGCGGCGCGGGCCGGGCACCGCGCCCTCGACGCGCCCGTCTCGGGCGGGGTGACGGGCGCGGAAGCCGCCACCTTGACCTTCATGGCCGGGGGCGGCGAGGCCGAGTTCGCGCGGGCCGAGCCGCTGCTGTCGGCGATGGGCAAGAAGGCCGTCCACTGCGGAGCGGCAGGCTCCGGTCAGGCCGCGAAGATCTGCAACAACATGATCCTCGGCATCTCGATGATCGCGGTCGGCGAGGCGTTCGTCCTCGGCGAGAGCCTCGGCCTGTCCCACCAGGCCCTCTACGACGTGGCCTCCACCGCGTCCGGCCAGTGCTGGGCCCTCACGGTCAACTGCCCGGTCCCCGGCCCCGTCCCGGGCAGCCCCGCCAACCACGACTACCGGCCCGGCTTCGCCGCGCCCCTGATGGCCAAGGACCTCGGCCTCGCCGCCAACGCCCTCCGCGCGGGCGGGGTGCACGCCGAACTGGGCCTGCGGGCCGCGGAACTGTACGCGCAGTTCGCCGACGGCCCGGGGGCGGCGGAGGACTTCTCCGGGATCGTCCGGACGATCAGGGACCGGTCCACCCAGAACACCGAAGAGAACGGAAGGGCCACCGCATGACCTACGAGACGATCCTCGTCGAGTGCAAGGGCCGCACGGCCCTGATCACCCTCAACCGGCCGAAGGCCCTCAACGCCCTCAACCTCCAGGTCATGAACGAGGTCGTCGAGGCCACGGCCGCACTCGACCGCGACCCCGACATCGGCTGCATCGTCCTCACCGGCTCGCCGAAGGCGTTCGCGGCCGGGGCCGACATCAAGGAGATGCGGCCGCAGGGGTACATGGACATGTACCTCAGCGACTGGTTCACCGCCTGGGACCGGCTCGGTGAACTCCGCACGCCGACCGTCGCGGCCGTCTCCGGCTACGCCCTCGGCGGCGGCTGCGAGCTCGCCATGCTCTGCGACATCCTGCTCGCCTCGGACACGGCGGTCTTCGGCCAGCCGGAGATCAAGCTCGGTGTGATCCCCGGCATCGGCGGCTCCCAGCGGCTGACCCGCGCGGTCGGCAAGGCCAAGGCCATGGAGCTGTGCCTGACCGGCCGCACCATGGACGCGACGGAGGCCGAACGGGCCGGGCTGGTCTCCCGGATCGTCCCGGCGGACGATCTCCTGGCGGAGGCACTCGCGGTCGCGGAGACCGTGGCCGGGATGTCCGCGCCGGTCGCGATGATGGCCAAGGAGGCGGTCAACCGGGCCTTCGAGACGACGCTGGCGGAGGGCGTCCGATTCGAACGCAGGCTCTTCCACGCGGTGTTCGCCGTCGCGGACCAGAAGGAGGGAATGGCGGCGTTCGTGGAGAAGCGACCGCCGGAGTTCACACACCGGTAGGCGGACGAGCGCCTCGTCCCGAAAATCATTCGCCCAGGATTCCGCCATGGGAGAGGCTGCCGTCGGACGATCCACGAACGGGAGCGGGTATTCATGAGCGGGACGATGAGCGGGCTGCTGGCGGCGGGCGACGCGGTGACGGTGAGGCTCGTCAAGGAGCCCCGGCCCGAGGTGCGGTACCCCGCGACCGTCGTGCGCGACGACGGCACGCACGTCGTGGTGCGCGCCCCCTGGGCGGGGGCCGGCACCCGGGACTTCGGGTTCGTGCGGTTCGAGAAGGGCGACGTGTTCACCGAGCACTACTGGCGCGACCGCTGGTACGCCGTCAAGGAGGTGCGGGACGCGGCGGGGGCCGTGAAGGGCTGGTACTGCGACGTGACCCGCCCCGCCCGCGTCGAGGCGGACGGGCTCGTCGTCACCGACCTGGACCTCGACCTGTGGCTCTCGGCCGACGGGGCGACGGTGCTGCGCCTGGACGAGGACGAGTTCGCCGAGAGCGGCATCGCCGAGCGCGACCCGGCTGCCGCCGGACACGCCCGCCGTGCGCTGGACGACCTCGAGCAGCTCGCCCGCGCTGGCGGCTTCGCCGCGCTTCTCGGTTGAGGCCTGTCCTGCCGCCTGCGGTCTGTCCTGCCGACGGCGGGTCCGTCTTGCCGCCTGCGGCGGCGGGCGCCCTGCGGGCGCGTCCTCAATCGCCGGACGGGCTGCTGTGCTCTGTCCTCAGGCGCCGGACGGGCTGCTGTGCTCTGTCCTCAAGCGCCGGACGGGCTTGCTTGCGGGGAACTCATGGCAGGCTGGCTCCATGAGTGCTACGAGCCCCCGCACCTCCGCCCTCGAACTCATCGAAGCGGTGGTGGACCCCGGAAGTTGGCGTGGGTGGGACGAACCGGTCGAGGTGACGACCGACGATCCCGCCTACCGGGCCGATCTGCTCGCCGCGCGCGAGCGCACCGGGCTGGACGAGTCGGTCATCACCGGCGAGGGCTTGCTGCGCGGGCGCCGAGTGGCGGTCGTGGCCTGTGAGTTCCGTTTCCTGGCCGGGTCGATCGGCGTGGCGGCGGGGGAGCGGCTCGTCACCGCCGTGGAGCGGGCCACGGCCGAGGAGCTGCCGCTGCTGGCGGCGCCCGCCTCGGGCGGCACCCGGATGCAGGAAGGCACGATCGCCTTCCTGCAGATGGTGAAGGTCACCGCGGCGATCACCGACCACAAGGCCGCCGGGCTGCCCTACCTCGTCTATCTCCGCCATCCCACGACGGGCGGGGTCCTCGCGTCCTGGGGCTCTCTCGGCCATGTCACGGCCGCCGAACCGGGGGCCCTCATCGGGTTCCTCGGGCCGCGCGTCCATGAGGCCCTCTACGGCGAGGAGTTCCCGCCCGGTGTCCAGCTCGCGGAGAACCTGCTGGCCCACGGCCTGGTGGACGCCGTGCTGCCCGCGGACCGGCTGCCGGAGACGGTGGCGCGGGCGCTCACCGTGCTGTGCGGGGACGCCGCCGACACACCGCCCGAGGACGCGTCCGGCGCGCACGATCCGGCTCCGGCTCCGGTCCCCGCCTCCGCCGCCGAATCGATTCGCCGCTCCCGGCGCCCCGAGCGGCCCGGTGTGCGGCGGCTGCTGGGGGCCGCGGCCACCGACGTCACGCCGCTCAGCGGCACGGGCGCGGGGGAGCGGGATCCCGGACTGCTGCTCGCGCTCGCGCGCGTCGGCGGCACCCCGTGCGTCGTGCTCGGTCACGACCGCGGCAGCCACGCGGAGGAGCCGGGCCCGGACCCGGCGGGGACCGGCGTTCCCGCGCACGGCCAGGCACTCGGCCCGGCCGGGCTGCGCGCCGCGCGACGGGGGATGCGGGTCGCCGCCGAGCTGCACCTGCCGTTGCTGACCGTCGTCGACACGGCCGGGGCCGCGCTGTCGCGGGACGCCGAGGAGGGCGGGCTGGCGGGGGAGATCGCCCGGTGCCTCGCGGACCTGATGGCCCTGCCCGCCCCGACCCTGTGCCTGCTGCTGGGGCAGGGCGCGGGCGGGGCCGCCCTCGCGCTGCTCCCGGCGGACCGGGTGCTGGCGGCCCGTCACGCGTGGCTGTCACCGCTGCCGCCGGAGGGTGCGTCGGCGATTCTGTACCGCACGACGGACCGGGCGTACGAAGTGGCCGAACGTCAGGGGGTGCGGTCCGCCGACCTGTTGGCGAACGGCATCGTGGACCGCATCGTGGAGGAGGGCGAGGGAGAGACGGCGGATCCCGACGGCTTCCTTCCCCGGCTCGGCCGGATCCTCGGCGCCGAACTCGCTGTCCTCAAGGGGCGTGAACAGGGTGAACGGCTTACCGCCCGCCGCGCGCGCTACCGAAATCTGGGCGTGCGCAGGTGACTTCGCGCCCCGAAAAATGCGGGCATTGCCTCCATACCCCCTCGGGGGATTGGCGCCCTTAGGTTTGCCTAACCTAAGGTCACGGGTGTGAAGGCGATCGATCTCCGGGATGCCCGGACCGCTGCCGCGCGCCCCCGGACGGCTGCACTCCGGGCCGTCGCCCCCCTGTCTGTCGGCTGCGCGGAGCCCAGCGCGGTCGTGGGATTCCGGCCCGCGTTCCCCGACGCGTCCGCCCGCGTGCCCGGCGCCCCGGCCGTCGGGGTGCGGGCCCCTCACCGGCCCGTTCGGGAAGCCGGGTACCGAGGCCGGGCGAACCGCCGTGAGGCGCTCGTGCGGCCCCGGCCGTGCGGCCGTTCCCCACGTCCGCCGTCCGGTGGCCACGTCCGCTGCCCGCCCGGCCGTCGTCGGCCCGTCGTCCGCAGGCCGGCACGCGCTCTGCCCGTCGACACCGTCGTTCCCCCCGCGTGCGGCGGCGGGACGACGCGGGACGAGGGCGAGAGCGGAGTCGGCGCCGGTCCGGCCGGCATCGCGACCTCCGGAACGTAGCCACCCACTGGGCGGCCGTACGGCCCGCCGTCGGCGTCAACTCCCGTCAGCGCGCCCCCACGGCGCTGAGACCTGCCCGAAACCCGCCACCCGCCCCGAAAGGCGCCTCCCGTGCGGCTTCATCTGCTCGCGCTCAACCCGACCGACTCCGTCACCGAGGGCTTCCTTCCCGCGGCCGCCCGGCTCGGTCTCGCCGTCACCCTCCTGACCGACCAGCCGGCCGCCCACCGGCACGCCTACGCCCGGTTCGCCGAAGGAGCCGCCCCCGGCGTCCCCTGGCCCGACCTCACCGTCGTGGAGTGCGACGTACGCGAATTCCGCGAGGTCATCCGGCAGATCTCCGCACTCGGCCGCCCCGACGCGGTGTTCACCAACAGCGACCACCTCCAGACACAGGCTGCCCTCGCCGCCGACTACTTCGCGCTGCCCGGCAAGGACTGGCGTGCCGCGCTGCGCACCAAGAACAAGGCACAGCTGCGCCGCGTCCTCGCCGAAGCGGGCCTCGACACCGTCTGGTCCGCCGAACTGGCCCCCGCCGAGGACCCGGACACCCTGAAGGACCTCCGGGCGCCCTTCCCCTGCGTGGTCAAACCCTGCGAAGGCGTGGCCAGCGAAGACGTCGTACGTGTCGAGGACGGCGACGAACTCGTGGTCCGCTGCCGGGAGATCCGCGAACGCAAGCCCCGGGCGGCGCTCCTCGTCGAGGAGTACCTCGACGGGCCGCTGCACACCCTGGAGACGCTGGGCGACGGCCGCACCCTGCACACGCTCGGCGCCTTCCGCACCCGGCTGTCCCCGCCGCCGCACTTCATCGAGGAACGGCTCGACCTGCTGGCCGCGCCACCGACACCGCACGCCGACCGGGTCCTCGAACAGCTCCACGCGCTCGGCGTCGGCTTCGGCGCCTGCCACACCGAGTTCGTCACCCAGGGCGACCGCGCCCGCCTCATCGAGGTCAACTACCGCGCCATCGGCGACCAGTGCGACCTCACCCTCGCCCACCTGCTGGACATCCCGCTCTTCGAGCACATCCTCCGCGTCCACCTCGGCGAGCCGTTGCCCGGCGACCTGGGGGCACGCACCGACGGCCGGGCCCGTGTGGAGTACATCTGCGCGGACCGCGGCGGTACGCTCGTCGCGGCCCCCCGGGCGAGCGACACCGAGCGCGACGGCGTACGGCTGGTCTACCGGCCGCTGCGGGAGACGGGCGAAGAGCACCCGCTGTACCGCACCAACCGCGACTACCTCGGAGTACTGCGGGCGACCGGCACCGACCAGGGCCGGATCGACCGGGCCGTCGAGGAATTCCTGGCCGACCGGCGCTGGGAGATCGCGTCATGACCCCGAACGGCTCCGACCCGGTGGAGGACGAACTCCTCGGGCGGATACTGAGCACACTGCTCCGCGAGGACACCTACGGACTGCGCAGCCGCGCGCGCACCGAACGGCGCCCGGACGGCGACTGGCTCCGGCTCCGCGTCGGCGGGGACGGCTGCGCGCTGCCCGTCACCCCCGACGGATTCCAGTGCGAAGTACGGGCCCGTGAGGCGTTGTTGGAGACGCCCGACGGTGTCCTCACCGGGCTGCGCCCCGTCCTCACCCGGCTGCGCCCCGCGGTGGCCCCGGGGGACCGGGCCGGATTCGACCACTTCCTCGACGAGTGCGACGAGGCGCTCGCCACCACCCGCCTGCACGGCCGGGTGCGCGAAGACGTCGTGGAGCGGCTGGCCGGAGCCTACGGACGGGACACCGGCCGGTGGACGGGCCCACGCCGCTCCCTCGCCTACGACACCCTCGCCGCCTTCCGCGACCACCCCGTCTACCCCACCGGCCGGGCCCGCGCCGGTCTCACCGAGACCGAACTCCGTGCCTACGCACCCGAGTTCCACCCCGCCTTCGCCCTGCGCTGGCTCGCCGTCCCGCAGGGCGCCGTGCGCGGCGGCCGGGCGGAGCTCCCGCGGTGGTGGCCCACGCCCGGAGCCCTCGGCCTGCCCGGCCTCGACGCCACCCACCTCACCCTGCCCGTCCACCCCCTCACCGTCGGTGACCCGCTCGCCGGAGCGCTGAAGGCCGCCGGCCTCGAAGGCGCCGCCCACCTCACCGAACGGCCCTGGCTCCCGGTCACGCCGACCCTGTCGATGCGCACCCTCGCCGTGACCGACGACCCGGACGTCCACCTCAAACTCCCGCTCGCCACCGCCACCCTGGGCCTGCGCAACCGGCGCACCATCAAACCCGGCACCCTCGTCGACGGCGAGGTCGGACAACGGCTCCTCGAAGAGATCATCGCCGCCGAGCCGCGCTTCGCCACCACCGTCCTCCTCGCCGACGAGCGCACCCACCTCGACGCCGGCCATGAACTCCTCGCCGCCCTCGTACGCCGCTACCCGCCCGGCCTCCGCGCCGCGCACATCGTGCCCGTCGCCGCGCTGCTCGCCCGCACCCCCGACGGCACGCTCGTCGCCGACGCGCTCGCCGGGCGCTACTACGGCGGCTCGCTCACCGACTTCCTCGACGCCTACCTGACGCTGCTCCTCGACTGGCACACCACGCTGTTCGCATACGGCATCGCCCTGGAGTCCCACCAGCAGAACACCTCCGTCGTCCTCGACGAGACACCCGCCGGCCCCCGGCTGCGCCTGCTGCTCAAGGACAACGACGGGCCGCGCGTGCACTCCGTCCGGCTCGCCAGACGGCTCGGCGGTGAGGCCGCCGACCTCCTCGGCTTCGACGACCGGCGGATCCTCGTCGGCGGTGACGGACCCGTCGCCGACGTCTTCGCGACGATCACCGTGCACCTGTGCGCGGGCGCCCTCGCCTTCGAGCTGGCCCGCACCGGCCGCGCCCGGCTGGACACCCTGCTCGGGCAGCTCCGCCACCGGCTCACCGAAGCCGTCGACCGGCTCGCCCCCGGCCCGGCGGCCGTACTGCGCGCCCGGGTCCTCGACGCCGACCGGCTGCCGGTCAAGGCCATGGTCACCGCCGGCACCCTGCTCACCAAGGAGCGGTCGGGCGCCGCCGACATCAACAAGTACTACGTCGAAGGCCCCAACTACCTGCGAGGGGACGCGTGAGGGCGACAGGCCCCGGGCCCGCGCTCGTGGCCGCACCCTTCATGGTGGGCACACTCACTCCATGGGCGTCACCGCACCGCCGGTACCCGCTGCCGCCGACCGCCCCCGCCGGCACCCCCACTGCCCTCCGTACCCGCTGGAGCCGCTGAATGTCCTCCGCGTCCCTTCCCACCTCGCCTCCCCTCCCGTCCCATCGCGCGCGGGCCACCGCCCTCGCGGGCCGCGCGGACGCCGACCACGTCGTCGCGCACACCCTGCTGAACTGCCTGCTCCGCGAGGTGTCCGGCCCCGAGCACCAGACCGCCGTCAGCGACGGGCACCTGCTGCTGCGGCTGCCGCGCTGCGGCGCCCTGCTGCGCGTCGCCCTGCGCCGCGCCTCCCTGATCGGCGCCCACCGCTTCACCGGACCCGTCAGCGCGCAGGGATCCGACGGCTGGGCCGAACTGCCCTGGCAGACCGTCGCCGAGTACATCCACCGCGAGCTGGAACTGCGCACCGGCGTCCGCAACGACGAATTCCTCGCCCAAGTGGCCTCCAGCCACGCGGGCGTGAGCGCCGCCCTGGACGCGGCCCGCCGGGAGACCGGGACCCCCGGCCGACGAGACGCGGACGGCCCGGACCCTTACATGGACTCGGAGCAGTCCCTGCTCTTCGGCCACCGCTTCCACCCCACCCCCAAGGCCCGCACCGGCTCCCTCGCGGACTGGGACCGCTACGCCCCCGAGACCCGCGCCCGCTTCCGGCTCCGTCACCTGGCCGTACGGCGGGAGTTCGTACGCGAGGAGACCGCGACGCCCGGCGCCCTCGCCGCCCTCGACCGGCAGGGCACCGTCCCCGACGGCTACCGGCTGCTGCCCGTGCACCCCTGGCAGTACGCCATGCTCCGCGACGAAGCGGCCCTGCGCGCCGCCATCGGCCGCCGCGACGTCCTCGACCTCGGGCCGCGCGGCACGGAATTCGAGCCGACCGCCTCGGTGCGGACGCTCTACGACGGCCGGGACTTTCTCAAGTTCAGCCTGAACATCCGCATCACCAACTGCCTCCGCAAGAACGCCGAGTACGAGCTGACCGGCGCCGTCGCCCTGACCCGGCTGCTGGAGCCCGTCGCCGCCGACCTGGCCGCCCGTTTTCCCGGCACCGACCTGCTGCGCGAGCCCGCCTACCGCACCCTCGACCTCGGCAGCCGCGACCTCGCCGAAGGCTTCGGCGTCATCGTCCGGGAAGGCCTGGACGCCCGGCTCGCCCCCGGCGTCACCGGGCTGCTCGCCGCCGCCGTCGCCGACGAATACCCCACCGGGGCCGCGCAGCTCGCCCGGCTGCCGGCCACGGCCGGCCCGGCGGAGGCACTCGCCTGGTGGAACGCCTATCTCGGCCTGCTCGTCCCGCCCGTCCTCGCCGCCTACTTCGACCACGGCGTCGTGCTCGAACCGCACCTGCAGAACGTCGTCGTCGGCGTCGACGCCGACGGCACCCCCCGGCAGGTCCTCTTCCGGGACCTCGAGGGGACCAAACTGCTCCCCGACCGGCACGCCACCGCCCTCGCCGCCCTCCCCGGCGACGTGGCCCGCCCCATGACCTACGACCGGGAACGCGGCTGGGACCGGGTCGTCTACTGCCTGCTCGTCAACCACCTCGCCGAGATGCTCGCCGCCCTCGCCGACCGGCACCCGCACCTGGAGCCGGAGCTGTGGCGCGCTGTGCGCGCGACGCTGGACCGGCGCGCCACCGCCCACGGCGACCCGGCCCCGCTGCGCGCCCTGGTCGCCGGGGTGCCGCTGCCCGCCAAGGCCAATCTCCTGACCCGCTGGGAACGCAAGGCCGACCGCGACGCCGGCTACGTCCGCATCGCCTCGCCGCTGGTGCCCGACCTGCTGTCCGCGTTCCCGGGCACCACCCGCACCGAACCCTGGAGTGCCACACCGTGATCACCCCCCGCGTCGCCGCCCGCGCCGCCGGCCTGCCGGCCGACGAACTGCCCGCCTACGTCTACGACCTGGCCGCGCTCGACGACCACGCGCGCGCGGTACGGGCCGCCCTGCCCGGCAGCGCCGAGCTGTACTACGCGGCCAAGGCCAACCCCGCCCCGGAGATCCTCCAGGCCCTCGCCCCGCACGTCACCGGGTTCGAGGTCTCCTCCGGCGGCGAACTGGCCCATGTGCGCAAGGCCGTCCCCGCCCTCCCGGTCGCCTTCGGCGGCCCCGGCAAGACCGAGGCCGAACTGCGGCTCGCCCTCCGCCTGGGCACCCGGCGATTCCATGTGGAGAGCGAGGGCGAACTGCGGCTGCTCGCGGAACTCGCCGACGAACGGCCCGGCGATGACCCCGTGGACGTGCTGCTGCGTGTCAACCTCCCGGCGGGGGACGACGAGCTGGCCGGGGCGGCCCTGGCCATGGGCGGCAGGCCCGGCCCCTTCGGCCTCGACCCCCGCCGCGCCGAGGCGTGCCTGCCGCTGCTGCGCGGCAGCCGACTACGGCTGCGCGGCATCCACGCCCATCTGGCCAGCGGACTGAGCGGGCCCGCCCATCTCGCCGTCGCCGCCCGGGTCGCCGACTGGACGCGCGAGCTGGCCGACCGGCACGGCCTCACCCTCACGGAGATCAACGTCGGCGGCGGCATGGCCGTCGACTACGCCCGCCCGGCCGTCCCCTTCGACTGGGACTCCTACGGCGCGGGCCTGCGTGACCTGGCCGTCCGCAACCCCGGGCTGACCCTGCGCGTCGAACCCGGCCGGGCGCTCACCGCCTACTGCGGCTGGTACGTCACCGAGGTCCTCGACCTCAAGCACAGCCACGGCGAGGCCTTCGCGATCCTGCGCGGCGGTACCCACCACCTGCGCACCCCCGCCGCCAAACAGCACGACCAGCCCTTCACCGTGCTGCCCGTCGACACCTGGGAGCGGTCCTGGCCGCGCCCGGCTGCCCTGGACGAGCCGGTGACCCTCGTCGGCCAGCTGTGCACCCCCAAGGACATCCTGGCGCGCCGCGCCCCGGTGGCGGAGCTGCGGGTGGGGGACCGGGTGGCGTTCTCCATGGCCGGCGCGTACGCCTGGAACATCTCGCACCACGACTTCCTGATGCACCCCGCGCCGACCTTCCACTTTCTCGGCGGGAGCGGATCTGAGCGGATCTGAGCGGATCTGAGCGGGGCTGACCGGGCCCGGAAGGGTCCGGTCACACCGGGCCGGCGGGCCGTCCGACGGCCAGGCAGGAGTCGCCGTTGAGAAGGCCCACGCCCAGCCCGGTGGCGGTGTGCAGGACGGTCTCCCCGACGCGCCGGGTGCCGATCAGCCCGGCTTCGCGCAGCACGGAGGTGTGATGGCTGACGGTGGCGGGCGAGATGCCCACCCGGCGGGCGACCTCACCGGTCGTACAGCCCGCCCCGCCCGCGACGGTCTCCAGGACCGCGGCCCTGCGCATCCCCAGCAGCGCCGCCAGTGCCCGCCCCGAGGCGGGCCGGGGCTCCGGCTCGCCGAGCCAGCGCAGATCGTGGGCGATGGGGTAGACCAGCACCGGAGCGAGCCCCCGGTCGCGCAGCAGCGTCGGCGCGGGCCAGCAGAAGAACGAGGGCACGAGCCGCAGGCCGCGCCCGTCGAGATGGAGGTCGCCCCGCACGTGCGGGCCGCGCAGCTCCAGCACCGGCGGGCTCCAGCACAGCGCCGGGTGCAGCGTGGGCAGCAGTCGCGCGCTGCCGCCGGTGAGCAGGGCACGGGTGCGCACCGAGCAGTCGGCGCCCAGCCGGCCCTGGATATGCGTCCAGTGCGGCATCAGCACCGCCCGGTGGTAGTCGCGCACCGCCTGTGCCAGCCCGTCGAGGGTGTCCCGGTCGCCGTCCCCGAGCGGCCGGGTCCAGTGGGCCAGCGGCCGGGTGGCCGACAGCTCCGTCAGATCCTTGCGCAGCCGGTCGCGGGGGGTCGAGCGCAAGGCGTCGATGCCGTTCTCCAGGCCGTCGGCCGCGGCGGCGGGGGTGAGGAAGTCGGGGGAGTAGCCGTAGGGAGGCGCGAGGTCCAGCAGCCGTCGGTCGACGGTGCCCGGATCGGAGCGCACCTGGCGGCGCCAGCGGGCGAACACCGGTGCGGCGTCGGTGCTCTGCAGCACATGCAGGCTCAGCAGCACTTCCCACAGCGGATCCGGGTGCTGGGCGATGGTGATGCGGGTCAGATCCTCGCTGGTGAAATGGATGCGCAGCGTCATGGCGGCGTCCCTCGTGCTCGGGATGCCTCGCGCTCCCGCGGTGGTGGCCGCGGTTGCCAGGCGTGTCCGTGTGTCCCTTCTGCTGGGTGGGACGCCCGGCTTGCCCAAAGGGTTGCCCTGGGTTGACGGAATGTCACGTTCTGTAAAATTTCCGGACGGTCATGGTCCATTACGGCGTCCGCAAGGGCGTTCGCCGGAGCGGCCGCTACGGCGTCTGCCGCTGCGTCGCGTCCATGACCACCGCGTAGACCTTCCCGCCGCCCCCGGTCCTGCGGTAGTCGACGGCCACCCGCACCGGCCCCGCGTAGCTGCGGCCCGGCAGCGCGTACGGTCCGCGACGGGCCCGCACCGGCCCGCCGCCGTTGTCCCACGAGCCGGCCACCACCGCCCGGCCCGTGACCGGATCGGTGATCACGACCCGGCCCTCGCCCGTCGTGCCGTCGTCGCAGCCGTCCACCGTGTACAGCTCGATGCACGGATGGCTGCGCTGGAAATTCGCCTCCCAGACCGTCTCGAAGGAGGCGTTGGTGACGGACGGCATGTCGGCGAAGCGCACCTTCTGGAACGCGACCGGGATCCACGGCGTGGCCAGTCCGTCGCCCGCCCCGGGGTCGTCCGAGACGACGATGCCCCCCGACCGGTCCGACAGCGCCCAGTGCTGCTGTCCGCTGAGCGTGGGATAGGTGTGGAGGACCGGGCGCCCGCCGTCGCGGGCGATCCGGATGACCTGCCGGCCCGTCCCGTCCGGCCCGAAGTACAGGATCTCGTCGCCCGCCGCGTCGACCATCCTGACCGCCCCGTCGTGCTGCACGGTGAAGACGCCCCCGGAGATGGTGGCGTTGCCGATACCGACCCGTTTGCGCAGCTCGGCGAGCTCCTTGCGCAGCTCCACCACCTGGTCGATGAGGGTGGACGGCTGATTGACCTGACCCATCTACGGCCTCCTTCGTCCCCGCGCCGCTCCTCGCGTCCCGCTCACGCCACGTCCTCCAGCAGCGGGTTCATGGTCAGCGTCACGGCCTCGTCGCCGCCGTCCCCCACCGAGACGTCGATGCCGACGATGCGCATCGCGGTGTCGATCCCGGCGGTGTGGAACGGATCCTCGATGATCACCCGTGCGTCGTCGCCCAGCCCGAAGTCGGCGGTGGTCGGCGGCAGCCCGCCGTGGATCGCCAGCGTCGGCAGCACCACCGGCAGCCGGGCGACCCGCTGGTCGGACGCCGCGTGCGAACGCAACTGCGCCGGGTCGGTGACGGAGCTGTAGCCGTGCTCCGACTCCAGCAGCGGCCAGCCGTCGCGGTACGGCTCGGGGTCCTCGCTGACCGCGATCAGGGTGCCGGCCTCGATGCCGTCGCCGGCCGCGAAGGCGCGGGTGGCCATCCGGGACCCGTCGGAGGGCCAGGTGTAGCCCACCAGGTTCCCCCCGTACTCCCACACGTGCGCCGACCCCTGCTGACCGAGCCGCGGGCCGCCCACCAGCAGCCGCCGGGTCGGCCGGCCGTGCGCGTCGGTGGGACCGACGTCGAACGCCAGGTCCGGCCCGTCCGCGACCGCCGACAGCTTGCGCAGCGCGTCCCCCACGTCCGCGTTCTGATAGCCGAAGTACGTACGGTCCCGGGCGGTCCCCGAACCGCCGGGCTGCGGGACGACGGTGACGCCGATGTCCCCGGCGTCGTGCCGTGCCGTCAGCGCGATCAGCTCGCCGACGATCCGGCTCTGCTCGGTGTTCGTCCACGCGACCCGCAGCGCGGCGACGACGCGGGGGTCCTGGAACGCCGCCGGCGGCAGCCGGGGCAGCACCTTGCGGTGGTCGAAATAGGACCAGAAGTCGCCGCAGCCGATGGTGACCCGCTGGGACGCGGAGTCGTAGCGGCGCGTCCACACCAGCCCGCCCCAGATGGGCGTGGCGTCCCGCAGGACGTACACCACTCGGCGCACGGGGGTGGTCAGGTCGTACGGGTCGATCGACCGCACGCGCGGGTCGCCCAGGGGGAACGTCCCCGACAATCGGCCGGAGTCGTTGAGACGCTTGGAGTAGCGCACCCCCGTCAGCGGGATCTCGGCCAGCGTCCGGTTGGTGACCAGGTCCGCCACCAGATACGTGTAGACCGGCGGCGTCACCGAGTGCAGGGCGGTCACCGCGTCACGCCCTCAGCCAGGTCAGCGCGATGTTGTTCACGGACGGCCAGGTCAGATCGTGGGCCGGGCCGGCCTTGGTCATCCACAGGATCGCGCACACCTGCGCCCCCGCGCCGAATCTGCCCATGGTCGTGCAGGTCAGCCCCGGATAGGAGCTCGCGGTGTAGCTGATCTGCACGTTGGCGTAGCGGACGCGGAAGGAGTTGGTGCTGTCGACGAGGGCGAAGTACACGTCGTAGGGCTCGGTGGGCTCGGTCACGAGCTTCTGGCTGGCCGTGATGTGCCAGAGCCCGGCCCGGTTGAGGGTGAAGACGCTGCTGTTGTCCGTGGCCGTGACATCGGGGGTGGTGTGGACGGCGCTGGGGAACTGCACCCGGGTGTCGGTGTGCGCGGCGAACGACTGCCCCTGCCCGGGGCCCACCTCGTACCGGGCCTCGTGCCGCGCCGCGCCGGTGCCGCCGGCGGCCACCGAACCCACCCACGCCGAGCCGTCCCACCGGTACAGCAGATTGTCCCCGGTACCGAACGCGAGCTGCCCGAGCGCCGGGGCGGTCACGGCTGCGGCCAGATCGGCGGCGGAGCTGCCCACGGGGAGGTTCGCCACCCGCCACGCGGTCCCGTCGTGCACCTCGACCCACCGCCGGTCCTGGCGGTAGACCTGCGCCCCCGGGTAGGCGGTGGTGCCGTCGCGCTCCTCGGCGCCGCGCACGGGCGCGAGTCCGCCCAGCGCCACGGCGAAACCCGGGCGGAGGTCGTCGATCATCGAGTTGTCGATGCTGGTCGCCCCGGCCGGGATCCGGACGCGGGCGAGGGGGAAGAAGTCCGGGGAGCCGGGCACCCGCGGATTGACGGGGGTGGCCGAGGGCCTGCCGACGATCTGCTGTACGGCGAAGGAGTTGGCGGGGTCGCCGTAGAAGGTGTCGGACTGCTGGGCGACGATCAGGTCGTAGCGGGGGTTGGAGGCGTCGGCCGGGTTCTTGGTGAGCAGGTCGATCGACTTGACCGCGTCCAGGGTCTGGACGTAACTGCCGGTGCCCCGGGAGGAGCGCATGAACATCTGGAACGGCTGGACGGTGACGGTCTTGTCGGGCGTCGGTGCGGCCGCCGCGACCAGTCCCGGGCGGCCGGGGCCGGGGCGCAGCCCGTCCCGGGCGGTCACGGGCGAGGGGCCGGCCTGCATCAGGGCGCTGACGGCGAGCCGGGCGTCCTCGGTGGTGACGACGCCTTTCGACGGGTCGGACACCGCCCACGAGTTGCGTTCCGCCATGGCGTTCCCTTCGCTTGCGCTTGCTGAGGCCTTCGGCTGAGGTTCAGAGGGTGGCGTCCCGCCAGCGGGCGGTGAGCCGGGCGGCCGGGTCGTAGGAGGTGGCGGTGAAGTCGACCCGGGCCGGGATGCCCACCGGGAAGGGGAACCACTGGCGGGTGAGCAGTACGTCGTTGTGGTTGACGCCGTTGAGCAGGACGGTCCGGGCGTCGGTGTCGATGACGAGCGTCTGGTCGCGGGCGACGGTGAAGTCCGGGTGGCAGACGAGCTGTTGCCCGGTCTCCCGTTCGGTCACCACCGGGCCGGTGACCGGGCCGTCGATCTCCCACACCGGCCAGGTGGCGGCGCCGCCCCGGTTGACGGCGATGAGCCGGCCCCCGGACTTGCCGGCGCCGAACGCCAGCGGGAAGACGAGCGGGAAGCGCAGCCCGTCCGTGGGCGGTGCGGGCAGAGGGGTGGCCGCCCGGTGCTCGGTGGGGGAGTACAGCCGGGGGTCGGTGGCCTCCCACTGCACGGCCCCGGTGGTGTGGCCCACGGCGTAGAGCTTCTCCACGCCCACCGTCCGCCGGACACAGCGGACGTTGGCCAGCCAGCTGTGGCCGTCCAACCGGATCACCAGCGGTTCCTCGACGGGTCTCTCGCCCGGCGCGGTCAGCGTCCGCAGATCCTCGACGACCTGGCCGAACCGCTCCCGGGGCACCCCGCTGACGAGATACGACAGGGTCACCGTGCGCCTGCCGAGCAGCAGGCTGCCCTGGAGGAGGCCGTGCCGCCCGGGGCGGTCGGGGTTCGCGCCGCGTGTCTCCCCCAGATCCAGCCAGCCCTCCAGCCGGGTCATCCGGTACGGGGTCCCGGCGCCGAGCAGTGCGCCCCGCCACTCCAGTTGCCCGTCCCTGGTGATCAGGTCTCCCGCGGGCATCAGCCGCCTCCTCGTGACAGCCAGTCGAGTTCGACGGCGATCTCCGCCGGCGTCTGGCCCGCCGTGGCGTGGAAGTGATCGATGCGCAGCGGCGACCGGCCGTCGGCCGGCGCCCCGAACGGCACCGCGCCACCGGCCCCGGCGGCCGTCAGCGGGCGGGGGCCCGCCACCCGGTCCAGGTCTCCGATGCCCGCGGTCACCAGCCCGGCCAGTCGGCCGGTCGCGCGTGCCACCGTGGAACTGGTGTCCTCGATGCCCCGGGCCAGTCCGATCGGCACCCAGCGGCCCAGCTCGGCCGCGACCTTCGACGGTGAGCCGATGCCGAGGATGTCCCTGATCGGCCCGGGGATGATGGCCTTGATCAGGCCCAGGATCCGGTCCTTCACCCACCCGGCCGCGTTCTGCAGACCGCGCCACAGGCCCTCGAGGATCGAGGAGCCGACGCCCAGCAGCAGATTCCCCAGATCGCCGAGCGCGCCGAGAATCCGGCCCGGCAGCCCGGCCAGCCAGGAGATCAGCGCGCCCAGCCGCTCGACGGCCGCGTGGAACACCGAGCCGAACCACTCGCCCACCAGGCCCGGCAGCCGCGCCAGCCAGCCGACGGCCCCGAGCACCCCGCCCACCGCGGCCTGCACCGCGCCGACGATCGCGTTCCACACCCCGGTCAGAAAACCCCAGATGCCGTTGAACACGGCGGTGGTGACCCCCACGACCGCGTTCCACACCGTGGTGACGACCGACAGAACGAAGCCCACCGCGGTCTGCACGGCGGTCACGATGCCGGTCCACACCAGTTGCAGGAAGCTCCAGACGCCGGTGAAGACGGCCGTGGTCGCCACCACGATCGCGTCCCAGACGGCGGTGACGACCGCCAGGACCACGCCGACGGCGGTCTGCACGGCGGTCACGATGCCCGCCCAGACCAGCTGCAGAAACGTCCAGACGCCGGTGAAGACGGCGGTGGTCGTGGCCACCACGGCGTTCCACACGGTGGTGACGATCGTGAGCAGGAACGTGAGTGCGGTCTGCACGGCGAGGACGATGGAGTTCCAGACGGTCTGCAGGAACGTCCACACGGCGGTGAACGCCGTCGTCGTCCAGTCCACGATCGTCTGCCAGTTCAGGACGATCAGCGCGACCAGGCCCGCCACCGCGGCGATGATCAGCGGAATGGGCCCCATGGCGGTGACCCAGGCCGGTGCCATCTGCGCGATCCTCGCCGCGGCCGTCCCCACCTGGAGCCCGAGCTCCAGCAGGGCGGGCACGGCCTGTGCCGCCATGGCGACGAACGACTCCCCGCCCTGCACCGCAGCGGCCGCCGCCTCCAGCCCGATGGCGCTCAGCGCGGGCGCCAGTGTGGAGCTCAGCGTCGTGGCGGTGGTGGCGGCCTTGCCGGCGATGCCCGTCAGCGAGTCACCGAAGGTGCCGGTGTCCCGGGCCTGTTGGAAGGCGCCCTGGACGGCCTCCTTGATCCTGCCCATGGACTGGCTGTAGTTGTGGGTGAACGCCTGCCCCGCGACCCGGCCGAGGTCCCCGGCCGCCGACATCGACGAACCGAGGTCGTTCAGCATCTCCAGCCCGGTGTCCTTGGCCAGCTGGGCCATCTTCTGCATCGACTGATCGAACCGGGACAGCATGCCGGCCAGGCCTTGGACGAATCCGGCGTCGTCGATGCCGACGCCCACGGCGAACTCGCCGACGGACAGCGCCACGGGCGCCCACCTCCTCCTACAGATTCCCGATGACCGCCCGCGCGGTCTCGCTGTCCACCTCGACCGGCTCCTCGGCCACGACCTGCCGCCAGACGCTCTCCCCGGACAGCCCGGAGAGCAGCGCGGCGAACTCCCACCAGGACAGCCCGGCGTCCAGGTCGGCCATCAGGTCGCGGCCGTACTCCCGTCGCCAGTCGGCGTAGACCAGCCGCCAGTGCCGCAGGATCAGCCGGACGGCGTACTCGCCGCCGCCCCGGCCGACCCCGTGGCCGCCCCCGGCGTCCCCTGCGCGCCGGGGGCGAGTCGGTTTCCCGGCGGGGTGCCCGCCGGGCCGTCCGGCCCGCGTTCCTGCCGGGCCTTGTAGACGTTCTGGCACTGGCCGAGCAGATCCGGCAGGTCGTCCATCTCCAGCCCGCGGTCGAGGATGTCGAGCAGATTCGCCTCCCCGAGCAGCGAGGCGAGCATGTCGAAGGACTCCTCGGCCGTCACCTGCGCGTCGGCCGCCCGGCCCTGCTTGCGTGCCGAGACGGCGAAGAGGATCAGCTTGGCGGGCAGTGAGGGAGGCAGGGTGTAGACCTTGCCGAGCACCCGGATCCGGGGTGCGACGCGGGCCGCCTTGCGCTCCCGCCACGCCTCGTCGAAGTCGTAGTCGACCGCGGCCCCGTCGTCCGTGGCAGCGGGCGCGGCACCCCGCTCCGCCTGGTAGGCGTTCACCGTCGCCCCTCCTGGCCGGCGCCGGCGGTGGCGGGCGTGGCCACGGGGGCCGAACCGGACGCGCCGGAGCGGGTGATGGCCACATTCCAGCTGACCTTGTCGTTGTTGCCGCCGCCCTGCTCACCCAGGGTGAAGGTGGCGTTCCACACCTTCCACTGGGTGTCCATCGGATGGCGGAAGCGGAGTCTGCCGATGCTGGCCGAGCCGACCTGGGTGGCGAGCTGCTCCACGCGCGCCTGCCCGGGGTCCTGCCGCCCGGTGGCCGGGTCCTTGAGCGTGAAGCCCTCCAACTCCAGGGTGGCGCCGCGCTGGACGACCTCCTGCTCGTAGTTCCCCGCGGAGTCGAAGGTGGTGGTGTCGGCCACCTCCTCGTTCTCGCTCTGGTTCGGGGTCGCCGAGGTGAGCCCCGCGACAGCGGTCCAGGTGGTCCCGTCGGCCTCCGCGACCTCGATGACGATGTCCCTGGCGTTGATCTTCACTGATGGCATGAGCGTCACTCCCGGCGTGCAGGGGGCCCGGCTCCTCCGAGGCGGGTGCCCGGTTCCTCAAGGGCGGTGGGGGGTGGGGCGGTGCAGTTCCATGCGTACGGTCGCGGTCCATTCGTCCCGGCGGTCGGCGTCACGGCCGACGTAGACCGGGCCGCCGTGCGAGCCCAGACCGAGCACCAGCCAGGTGCCCCCCGGCAGCTGACGGCTGCCGAGGCCGTGCAGGGCGTCGTAGACGGCCTGGGCCCTGGCCTCGGGCCCCGGCGCGTCGTCGGCGGCGCCCCGCACCCGGGCCAGCACCACGGCTTCGTCGTAGCCGAGCCGGGCGTCGGACGTCCCGCCGACGGCCCGGCTGAGCGCCAGGGCCGCCGACGGGGTGGACGGCAGGCCGCCCAGGAAGATGTCCCCGTCGCCGCCCTCCGGCCGGTACGTACCGAGACCGAGCTCCTCCAGCAGCCGCGCGATCTCCTGAAGCGGCGTCACGACGGCTCCCGGCCCGGCAGGAGACCCGGTCGTCCGGCTGCGTTCACGAGGGCCTCCTTGCCGTGGCTCGCCGTGGCTCGGTCCGGTGCCGCGGGCCGGCCCCCCGACCCGGCCCGGCGGCAAGACCAACGTGCCAGGGGGCGCCGGGGAGGGTCCACCTTTTCGAAGCCCCTCTAAAGCCGCAGGTCCGCCGGGTATGGGGGATTTTCGGGCACCGCGTGTCCCACGAGCCACGGGTGTTACGGCCGGCTCGGGCCCGGTGTGCGCGGAGGCGGAGTGGTTCCTTCAGGTCCGACGTGCGCCGGTGGGCCCCTCCGATTTCGGCCAGGTCGCGGCACCGCGACGCGGTGCGTGTCCGCCGTCGTGGCCGCGGAACGCCCGCGACCGCGGCGACGGACCGGCCCGGGCCCGTCGCGGCCGAAGCGGGAACGCCGGTCCGGGCGACGCCCGGGGGCCGTCCGGCCAACTCGCCGCGCTCCGCCTCAAGCCGCAGCTCGGCGGGCACACGAGCGCTTCCGGGGCCGCCCGTTCCGGGCCGACGGCCAGTAAAAAGCCTTCGCTGTGGGGCACTTGACAGGACGTGCCCAGTGGAATTGGCCGGTTCCGGGGGGTTCCAAACGATCTTAGATGGTGCATGCATCTAGATGGGGCGTACGGTGATCATCGCGATCCGCTCGTGCAGTGTCGCGGACCGTGATCGACGAGGGCACAGCCGCCCCGGGCCACCCGGGCGGCCTACCGAGAAGGAGACCGCGACCATGTGCGGGATCACCGGATGGATCTCCTACGACCAGGACCTCAATACCCCCACCACACGCAACACGCTCGAAGCGATGACCGAGACGATGGTCTGCCGCGGCCCGGACGCCGGAGGCGTCTGGCTGGACACCCATGCCGCTCTGGGCCACCGCCGACTGGCCGTCATCGACATCGAGGGCGGCAAGCAGCCGATGCTCGTCGAGCGCGACGGCCGCACCCTCCTTGCCACCACCTACAGCGGCGAGGTCTACAACTACCGTGAGCTGCGGGCCGAACTCGAATCCCTGGGCCACGCGTTCCGCACCTCCAGCGACACCGAAGTCGTCCTGCACGCCTATCTCGAATGGGGCGACGCGTTCGCCGAGCGCCTCAACGGCATGTACGCCTTCGCGATCTGGGACCCGCGCAGCGAGGAACTCCTCCTGGTCCGCGACCGCATGGGCGTCAAGCCGCTTTACTACCACCCCACCCCCGACGGCGTGCTCTTCGCCTCCGAGGCCAAGGGCATCCTCGCCCACCCCGCCGTCCGCCCCGCCGTGGACGCCGAGGGCCTCGCCGAGCTGATAGCCAACACCAAGACCCCCGGCCACGCCGTCTACAAGGGCATGTACGAACTGCGCCCCGGTCACCTCGCGCGCATCCGCCGTGACGGCCTCACCGTCCGGCGCTACTGGGCCCTGGAGGCACGGGAGCACACCGACGACCTGGGTGCCACGATCCACCACATACGTGAGCTGCTCGACGACATCATCGCCCGCCAGCTCATCGCCGACGTCCCGCTGTGCACCCTGCTCTCCGGCGGGCTCGACTCCTCCGCCATCACCGCGCTCGCGGCGAAGGGCCTGGCCGACGCGGGCCGCGGCCCGGTGCGCTCGTTCTCCGTGGACTTCGCCGGCCACACCGAGAACTTCACCCCCGACCAGATGCGGCCCACCCCCGACGGCCCGTACGCCCACGCCCTCGCGGCGCACGTGGGCTCCGACCACTCCGACATCGTCCTCGACACCGCCGCCCTGATGGACCCGGCCCACCGCGCGGCCATCCAGTCCGCCCGCGATCTGCCGCTGGCCTTCGGCGACGGCGACACCTCGCTCTACCTGCTGTTCAAGGCGATCCGCGAACAGTCCACCGTGGCCCTGTCCGGCGAGTCCGCCGACGAGCTCTTCGGCGGCTACCACTGGTTCCACGACCCCGAGATCGTGGCGGCCGACACCTTCCCATGGATCGCTGCCGGTATCGCCGACCGCTTCTCGGGCCCGCGCAGCGGCGGCCGGGTCGCGCTCCTCGACGCGGGCTTCCTCGGCAAGCTCGACGTGGACGCCTACCGGGACGCGCGCTACCGCGAAGCCCTCGCCGAGGTCCCCCGGCTGGCCGGCGAGAGCGGCCACGACCGGCGCATGCGCGAGGTCTCGTATCTGCACCTGACCCGGTTCGTGAACCTCCTCCTCGACCGCAAGGACCGCGCCAGCATGGCCGTCGGCCTCGAGGTCCGGGTGCCGTTCTGCGACCACCGCCTGGTCGAGTACGTCTTCAACACCCCTTGGGCGATGAAGACCTTCGACGGCCGGGAGAAGTCCCTGCTGCGCGCCGCCACCCGCGACACGCTGCCCGACATCGTCGCCGACCGGGTGAAGAGCCCCTACCCGAGCACCCAGGACCCGCGCTACGCGGCCGCGCTGCGCACCGAGCTGAAGCGGGTCATGGCCGACAACGACGCGCCCGTCCGCCCGCTGCTCGACACCGCCTCCGTCGCACAGGCGCTCGCCGACGACGCCGGCGAGTCCTTCCGGACCGGCACGGAACTGGTCCTCGGCATCAACTCCTGGCTGCGGACCCACGGCACGACCCTGGAGGTGTAGCGCGGCAGGGCATTGCCCGAGGACCGGGCACGGTGGGTCTCCCAAGGCGCACAATGGGTGGTACCACCTCGCCCAGCCAGGAGTCCCACCGTGGCCTTGCAACTGACCGTCGACCCGGACGCGGCCGAACCGCCCTACGAGCAGATCCGCGCCCGCATCGCCGACCGGGCCCGCTCCGGCGCGCTCCCCGTGGGCTACAAACTCCCCACCGTACGGGGCTTCGCGGAGGAGCTGGGCCTGGCCGCCAACACGGTGGCCAAGGCCTACCGCGCGCTCGAAGCGGACGGGGTGATCGAGACCCGGGGCCGCAACGGCACCTTCATCGCCGCCCCCGGCGACGCCGCCGACCGGGAGGCGGCCGCGGCCGCCCAGGCCTTCGCCCAGCGCGCCCACCGGCTGGGCCTGGACCGGGCGGCCGCGCTCGCCGCCGTCGAGGACGCCCTGCGCGCCGCGTACGACGGCGGTGACCAGGGGTAGGGCCGGCCGGGCCGGCCGGCCCTACCTTCCGGCCGCCTAGAGGTACAGCCCCGAGTCCGCGCCGTCGTGCTGCGCGGGCACCGACGCGGGCCCGCTGCCGCGCCGCAGCGCGAACAGCTCCGCGAGCGTCGCGCCCTCCCGGCCGATGCCCTCCTCCCGGCCGAGCCAGTTCACCGCCTCCGGACGGGTCAGCGAACCCACCTCGATCCGGGCGAGACAGCGGCCGGGACGCACGACGGCGGGGTGCAGCCGCTCCAGGTCCTCGTTGGTGGTCACACCGACGAGGACATTGCGGCCCTGGCCGAGCAGCCCGTCCGTGAGGTTCAGCAGCCGCGACAGCGCCTGCCCGGCGGTGTGCTTGGCCTCGCCCCGGATCAGCTCGTCGCAGTCCTCCAGGAGCAGCAGCCGCCAACGGCCCTTCGCCGTGCCGTCGTCCTCGCCGATCGCGATGTCCATCAGATAGCCGACGTCGTTGAACAGCCGCTCCGGGTCGAGCACGCAGTCCACCTGGCACCAGTCCCGCCACGAGCGGGCCAGGGTGCGCAGCGCCGAGGTCTTGCCCGTGCCCGGCGGGCCGTGCAGGAGCAGCAGCCGGCCGGCGATGTCATCCGGGGTGATCTTCATCAGCCGGTCCATGGCATCGGCGACCGGCGCGGTGTAGTTCGGCCGCACCTCCTCCCAGGTGCCGGCGGAGATCTGCCGGGTGGTGCGGTGCGGGCCGCGCCGCGGGGAGACATACCAGAAACCCATGGTGACGTGCTCGGGCTGGGGCTCGGGCTCGTCCTCCGCGCCCGAGACCGCCTGGTCCAGCACCTTCTTGGCCAGCTCGTCGGTGGCCGCGGTCACCGACACGTCCGCGCCCCGGCTCCAGCGGGAGATCAGCAGCGTCCAGCCGTCGCCCTCCGCGAGGGTCGCGCTGCGGTCGTCGTCCCGCGCGGCGCGCACCACACGGGCGGAGGGTGGCAGCAGCGTCACCCCGGTCCTGACGCGGTCCACGGAGTGGCTGTGCGCGTACGGCTGCTCGCCGGTGGCGAACCGGCCGAGAAAGAGGGCGTCGATGACATCGGACGGCGAGTCGCTGTCATCCACGTTCAGCCGGATGGGCAGGGACTTCTCCGTCGGGGTGGTGTCCGGTTCGGCGGGCAGGGCCTGCCTCCTGGCAGCGGGGCGGTCGGCACACATGCCGCCCATGATCCGGCACGGACCGCCCGGGCGCACCATGGTTTTCCCCGGTTCCGTCGTAGTTACCCGGTAAATCGCCGCACATCGATTCCCGCGCCGATACTCTGGCCGGTGATGGGACGTCATGAGACGAGCCGGCGGTTGTCCCGGGCGGGTCGGTGGGGATTCACGGCACTGCTCGGTCTCACCCTGCTCGTGCTCGCGCTGCTGGTGGCCATGTGCGGCGGCGTCCTCCAGCCGCGCGGCGGTGACGTGGACACCCGCCGGGAGGTGGCCGTCGGCTGGGGGTTCACGCACACGCAGTACAGCGCCGACCACGGCGACGCCGACGCCCGCAAGGCCGCCGGCAGGCTCCTCTCCGCCGGCCCCCTGTCGCAGAACCAGCACATCATGGGCTGGGGGGTGGACAACCCCGAGCCCAAGCCCGGCGCGTACAACTTCGCCGACCTGGACCGGCGTGTCGCGCTGATGCGAAGAACGGCCGGGACGCCGGTGCTCACGCTGTGCTGCGCCCCCGACTGGATGAAGGGCGGCGGGCAGCGGACCGACTGGTCCCAGAAATCATTGGAGACGGCCCCCGACCGTAAGTACTACAAGGATTTCGCGAAGCTCGCCGGAGTGGTGGCCAAGCGCTATCCGGATGTACGCCATTTCATCGTCTGGAACGAACTCAAGGGTTTCTTCGACGAATCCAAGAACCGCTGGGACTACGAGGGCTATACCGAGCTGTACAACCTTGTCCACGCCGAACTGAAGAAGCAGAACAGGAACAACCTCGTCGGCGGTCCGTATGTCGTCATGGACAGTGAGGCCCCCGGATCCAAGGCCAACGCATCGTCGCTGCGTGGCCCCTGGGGCGTCGTGGACCAGCGGTCCGTCGACGCCGTCACCTACTGGAACAAGCACAAGGTGGGAGCCGACTTCGTCGTGGTCGACGGCTCCAGCTACACGCGGGAGAGCGACCAGTTCCACCCCGACGAATTCGGCGCCACCACCAAGTTCGCCGATGTCACGACCTGGCTCAGGAAGACCACGGGGCTGCCGGTCTGGTGGGCCGAGTGGTACGTGGAGCCCGCCGACGGCAATGACGACCGAAGGGGGTGGACCGAACAGCACCGCCTTGCCGTCCAGGCCACGGCGATGATGCAGCTGGCCGGCTCGGGCGCCTCCGCGGCCTTCTACTGGAATCCGCAGGAGCAGAGCGCCGACTGCCCCGGCTGTCTGTGGCGCAGCACCGAACTGGCCGACGGGGGCAAGGAGCTGCCGATGATGAAGCTGCTGACCCGGTTCGCCAAGGAGTTCCCGCCCGGTACGGACTTCCGCGAGGTCGACATCGACGACGACGCACGCGTCCGCGCGCTCGCGACGGACACGTCCCTGCTGGTCGTCAACACCCAGAACCGGGCCGTATCCACCCGGGTGGACGGCAGCCGCGTCGACCTCAAGGCGTACGAGGTCCGCTGGATCTCCTAGCCCGGGCGGGCAGGGGCCACCGCCCGGCGCCGGGCGGTGGCCCCTGCCCACCTCACCGGCGCCGGGGCGGCCGTCAGGACATCGTCGTGAGCCGTACGGCCAGCGACACCAGCAGCAGTACCAGCAGCGGCAGTGCGAACCAGTACGAACCCTGCAGCCAGCGCAGTTGCCGAACGCCCGGCCGGGCCGCGACCCGTGTCAACTCCCGTGCCGTGAGCAGCACGATCAGCGCCAGTGCCGCCAGCCCGCCGATCACCGACATCGGTGTCCACGTGACCCGCGGCCCGGCCGGGCCCGGCCGCGGCTCCGGGACCGCGCCCGGGGACTGCCGGGACAGTTCGTAGAGCACCGCGTCGTCGTTGGACAGCACCCGGCGCAGCTCGGGCCGTCGGTCGAGGGCTCGCAGCAGCCGCGGCTCCCAGTTCACGGCGTAGCCCGCGGACAGCTGGAGGGTGACGGACTGGCCGCGGTTGACCATGAGGTAGGAGTTGGGCCCGGCCTTCCGCAGCGCGACGACCAGGCTTTCCACCAGGACCGGATCGCGTGGCGCCTGCGTCGGCTCGTATGTCACCCGTTCCATGTCACGGGCGCCCCAGGGCATGGCGGGCGTCACGCTGTTGACGGGGTCCTGGCTCATCCACAGCAGCCGTACGGTCGGCCTGTCGTGCTCGTACACGTACTCCATCGCGGCGACCTCACCCGGCCGTACCCGCTCGAAGGGCTCGTTGCCCCAACGCGCCACGAGGAAGCCGAAGATGAGCACGAGCCCTGCCAGCAGCGCGGCGAGCGGCCCCGCGGCGGTACGGCCGCGTGCCGCGCCCGTGCGCGGGAAGAGCGCGAGGGCGGCCAGGGCGCAGGCGCCGGGCAGCGCGAACAGGAAAACCCGCAGGGCCACTTCGCCGCCGTAGGACTGCATGCCGAAGGCGAGGAAGGGGACGGCGGTCAGGACCAGGAGCGCGGTGTCGGCGCGGCCGGACCGTCGGCGTCGCCACCAGCCGAACGCGGCGCAGGCCAGCACCCCGCCCGCGAGCGCCACCCGGGTGTACAGCACCAGCTTGTGGGTGCTGCTGCCGCCCTCGATGCGGCCCGAGACGGACGAGGAGACATTGCCGCCCAGCGAGCCCAGACCGCCGAACAGCTCGTCGAAGTGCCCCGACCAGTACGGCTCCGCGAGGAACCCCACCCACACCGCCAGCAACACACCGCACAGCAGTGGTAGTCCGGTCAGCGTCGAGCGGCGCGTGAGCACCAGCACGGTCAGCACGCCCAGCATCACGAACGGGGTCAGCTGATGACTGGCCACCGAGGCCGCGAACAGGGCGATGAGCAGCGCCAGCAGCACCCCTTGCTGACGGCGGCCGGCGGGCGCGACCTCCGCCTCGCCCGGCAGCAGTTTCCCGCCCAGCTGCCGGGGCCAGCGGAACCACACCAGCAGCACGGCCATGAAGAGCAGATAGATGAAGTAGTTCAGCGCCTGGGGCGAGAAGTAGTCCTGTCCGACCCAGCCGCACAGGGCGAACAGCCATACCGCCGTCCACTTCGCCCGCCAGCTCGCCCGCACGGCTCTCAGCAGCAGCGCCAGCGGCGCGAGACACAGCAGCTGAACGGCCAGCGGCCACCAGCGGAGCACCTCGGTGAGGTCGCTCACCCCGCAGGCCCGGGCGGTGAGGGCGGCGAGGGCGAAGAAGCCGGGCCAGCTCCAGCGGGCGTCGAGGTCCGGCGCGGCCGTCCCGGTCCGGTCGATGTAGTCCAGGAAGCCGAGATGCTGCCAGGCCGTCGCGAAGCGCGGCTGGTCCTCCAGCAGCGCGGGCACGGCGTGCAGGGACACCACCGTCAGCAGCAGGACGGCGGTCAGCAGCCCACGGCGGGGCCGGTCCAGCCACAGCGCCCCCGCGAACGACACCACCAGCAGCGCCGCCCCCAGGACCGTCGCCACGGGGAGCACGGACACCAGCCCGAGCCCGCCCATGCCGTCCAGCTCGGACTCCCCGAGGGACCTCAGCGGCACCCAGTACATCGCCAGGGCGGCGCCGAACAGCAGCCAGATCCCGGCCTCCGGGCCCCGCCACCAGGGCACGCGGCTCTGCGGTGGCTTGCGGGTGACCACGGTGGGCGGCGCTCCCGAGCCCTCGGGCAGCGCGGACACGTCCGAGGCCGCGGAGACGGACGCGGCGGTCGAGGCCGAGGAGGCACCGGCCGGCCCTGCCGAAGGGCCAGCGGCGGACACGGCGGACGTGCCGCCCGACGCCGCGGCGGCGACGGAAGCCGGCGCCGGAGCGGAGGCCGCCGTACGCGGCTCGTCCGGCTCGGCGGGTTCGTCCGGCTCGGGGACTGCGGAGGACATGGGAACCGCCTCGGGGGTGTGCCGGAGATCGGGGCGCCTCTCCAAGTGGTCGAAGTCCAGCCGCACGCCCAGCGGCATCGTGTCCGCGTCCAGTGCGGCGCGCAGCGCCCACCGGGTGCCGAAACCGCCGCTGTCGCGCTCCGCTCCGGCCGCCGCCCCGCGGCCGTGCCTAAAACCCTGGCGGGCACCCCGCCGGTCGCCGTGGACCGCCAGATCCGCGAGATCGCCGTCGGGCGCGGCGCCGGGGGAGCGGGACGGCGGGACCGCCGGCGCCTCCATGAGGATCCTGCGCAGCCGCACCGCCGAGATCGAGGCGATCACCGCGAGGCTGACGACCTCCGCGATGCCCGCACCCGCCAGCCCCAGCCGGGGGAGCAGCAGCAGCGTCAGCCCCAGCACCAGGACACACAGCAGCCCTTGGAGATAGGCGAGCCCAGCCGTCCGGCTCTGGGCCCGCAGCACCGCGAAGTACACCTCCATCACCACCCGCAGCGCGGCCCCCACGGCGAACCACCGCAGCAGCGGCGTGGCCGCGTCCGCGTAGCCCTGCCCGAAGACCCGCAGCACATACGGGGCGAGGAGGAAGAGCAGCACACAGACCGGGACCATGATCTTGGCCATCCGGCGCAGCGCCGCCCGGCAGTTCTCCGCGAGCCGGGCCGGGTCGTGCGAGCCTTCGACGGTCAGGGAGGCGCCCATGTTGATGGCGAGCAGGTTCACCGTGCCACCGATGGTGGTGGCGATGTAGAAGTACGCGTTGTTGGTGGAGCTGACCTGGGAGGCGACGATCACCGGCACCAGATAGACCACGGCCAGCGAGAACAGCGACCCGGTGTAGTCCCCGGCCAGGAAGCGGCCCATCTCCCGGTAGGTGGGGGGCCGGGCCGTCTTCGCGGTCGCCAGGGCGTGCCGCGGCACCAGCCGGCGGAAGACCAGCCAGCCCAGCGGCAGCACCGACACCCCGATGGAGACGACCCAGGACGTGAACACCCCGGACGCCGGCAACGCCGTCGCCAGCGCCACCAGCAGCGCCAGCTTCGCCGCGGAGAACACCGTATTGCCCACCGGCACCCAGAACGCGCTGCGCAGGCCGGTCAGCACCCCGTCCTGGAGGGTCAGCAGGGACCAGGCGACGACGGCGACGACGAACCCGAGACCGGGCAGCACTCCGTGCAGAGATCTGTAGGAGGGGCCCCAGAGATCCAATGTGGACAGGAAGACGCAGGCCGCGACGGCGACGACGGCCGAGCTCCCCGCATACGTGCGGAGGACGAGCCGGCCCGTCGACCGTCCGGCCACGGGGATGAAGCGGGCCAGCGCCCCGGTGAGGGTGATCGCGGTGAGCCCCGCGAGCAGCTTCATCGCGGCGATGGCCGCGGAACCCTGGCCGACCGCGTTCGGGGTGTAGTACCGGGCGGCGATCAGCCAGTAGCCCACGCCGAGGACGGCACTGATGCCCGTATTGAGCATCAGGGCGAAGGCGTTGCGGAACAGTGGACTGCTGCCGCCGCGCCCCGGGAGCCGCAGCCTGCGGCTCACCGGACTCTGCGCCTCCCGTTCCTCGGCCCGGGTGGACGTGTCAGACACGGACTTCGCTTACCTTCCTCATGATCTGTCGAGTTCTACGAACCATGGCGTAACCCTTGGTCAACGCCCGGTCCCCGGCAAAGTGACGGCCGACGCCCCGGCCCTCGACGAGTTGTGCGAACTCGTCGATCGTCGTGGAGCGGCCCACGGTGACGCGCTCCAGTGCGTACGGCCCCTGGCGCCGCGCGGCCAGGGCGTTGCCCACGGCCAGCGAGACGCCGAAGCCGGCCGTCCGCACGGCGCTCCGCACCCGGCGGCTCGAATAGCCGTACGGGTAGGCGAAGGACACCGGCGGACGGCCGAGCTCCAGAGTCAGTACGTCCCGGCAGCGTTCCACCTCGAACCGCAGCTTGTCATCGGCGAGTTGGTCGAGCTGTGGGTGGGTGTGGCTGTGACCGCCGATCTCCAGTCCGGCACCGGCCAGCTCGCGGACCTGGTCCCAGGTGAGCATGAGATCGAGCGCCCCACCGGTCTCGTACTCCCCGCGCACCCACCCCGTGGAGGCGAAGAGCGTGGCCGTGAAGCCGTGCTCGCCGAGGACGGGAAGGGCGTAGCGGTGCACGCCCTCATAGCCGTCGTCGAAGGTGATCAGGACGGGACGCGGCGGCAGCGCGAGGCCGTCGCGCCAGGCGGCTGCCAGCTGTTCCGCGGTCAGTGGGGAAAAACCCCGCTCGGCGAGCAGCCGCAGCTGCTCGCCGAACGCGGCCGGTGACACCGACAGCGCGTGTGCCGCACGCGAGGGCGTGTGCGCCACCGCGTGATACATCAGTATGGGAACCGGACCTCCGTTCATGCCTCGGTTCCCTCCTTGGCCGGTTCCGCCACGGGACCGGCCGCGGCCGTGCCCTCCGGGGCGGCGGACCGCCCCGGACCGCCGGCCGGCTCGGCGCCGAGCCCGACGCCCGGTACGGTCGCCGGCGCGAACCGCTCGCCGCCACGGCGCGCCCGGACACTGCCGACCGCGTAGCCCCCGGCCGCCGCGGCCACGCCGGCCACGATCGCGCCCGCCCGCCCCGCGCCCCCGGGCCGGCCGAGCAGCGCGTCGCGGACCCCGCGCGCGATGCCCGCGGGCAGCACACGCGTGGTGTACCGGCGCTCCGTCGCGAGCCCCGCCCGGGCGCCCACGCTCCGTGCCACGAGCGCCTTGGACAGGCCCTCGGCGTACGCGCGGGTGCGGAAGTAGGCGAACCGCTCGCGGGCGGCGGGCACCCGGTGATGGATCACCGCGCGGTCGTCGATCAACAGCACCGCGTCCGGTACGGCCCGGGTGAGCCGGATGCACAGCTCCGTCTCCTCGCAGCCCAGCGGCAGCCGGTCGCCGTCGCGGCCGATGCCGTTGGCGAAGCCGCCCACGGCCGTCAGCGCCGACCTGCGGAAGGAGGCGTTGCCGCCGAGGACGTTACGGACCTCGGTCCGGCCGGGCGGAAGACCCCGGTACGTACAGCCCACGACCCAGTCGAACTCGGCCGGGAACCACACGGGTCTGCGCCGGGACTCCCACACGGGGAGGGTGCGGCCGCCCACCGCCATCACCCGCGGATCGGCGTAGGCCTCGGCGAAATACCGCAGCCAGTCCCGCTCGGCCACCGCGTCGTCGTCGAGGAAGGCGATCACCTCGCCGGTCGACGCGGCGGTCCCGGTGTTGCGGCCCGCCGACAGGCCGCGGGGGCCCGCGTTCGCGAGCACCCGCACCCGGTCCGGCGTACCCCCGGCGCCGTCGTCGCCGAAGGTCTTCGCGAGCCGCCGCAGAAGAGCGGGATTGTGGTCCACGACGATCAGCGTCTCCAGCGCGGGCCATGACTGGTCCCGCACCGAGGACACCGCCGCGAGGATGTCGTCCCACCGGTCCTCGGTGTAGACACAGATGACCACCGAGACGTCAGGTGCCCCACCCGGCCCGGCCGGTGGAGGTTTCAAGACACCTCCCCCCGGCTCGCGGAGGGCGCGATCGCGAGCCGCGGTGGGCGGCTCCGCAGTCGCTTTGCACCATGTTCACGCAGAATCACATGCAGCACCCGTAGTCCGTCGCGCACGGCCCGTAGATTGCTGGTGCCGTGGATGCGGACGAACTCATGGCTGGGAATCTCCTGTACCCGCAGCCCCGCTTTGGCCACTCTGATGTTCATCAACGTCTCCACCTCGAACCCCGCGCAGTCCAGGGCGAGTTCGTCCAGGCAGCGCTTCCAGAACGCGTTGTAGCCGTAGCACAGATCGGTATAGCGTGCCCCGAACTTGTGATTGACGATGGAGGTCAGGACCCGGTTGCCGAGCTTCCGGATCGGAGTCATGTCGTCAGTGCCGCCCCCGTTGGCGAACCGAGAGCCCTTGGCGAAGTCCGCGCCACCGACGAGCGCGGAGACATAGCTGACGATCTCGTTGCCGTCCGCGGAGCCGTCCGCGTCGACCATGACGATGATCTCGCCCGTGCAGGCCGCGAAGCCCGTGATCAGGGCATCCCCCTTGCCCTTGCCGAGCTGCTCCACGACCTTGACGTCCGGCCACAGGTCACGGGCGACCTGCACGGTGTCGTCGGTCGAATTGCCGTCGACGAGCACCACTTCGTGAATCCACTCGGGCAACGTCTTGAACACGTACGGGAGGTTCTCCGCCTCGTTCATCGCCGGGATGACGACGCTGACCGGCGGTGCGATGGCGAAATGTGAGGTGACCGGGCGGTAGCGACCGCTTATCAATGGATCTTGCTCGGCCGCCGGGCGCAGAAAAGAACTCATGTACTGTCTCCCTCTCGTCCGGTGGACCGCCCGCCCAGAGCGGTCCGGTGGTTTTCCGGGTCGAAAAGGGGGTACTCACCTTGCCCCGAACGGCACGGATCGCCGTACGGACAGGGTGAGTTGGCAAGTGTTGCTGGCCGCGCGGCACGCGACTCGGCACTACTGTGAAGGCCGAGCGCGGCTACCCCCTACCGCGCCCCGCTCCGGACACCATCGCGACGCTTGAGCCCTCCCCTAGTGCCGCCTTGATGATGGGCCGTTGCGGGTGGATGTACGACGGTATTGATGCTTGAGACTGTATGGCAAGAGCTCCCGCGGTGACTCCCCCTTTGGTGTTTTCCCGCCGCGTTCGAGGTGTCGGGTATTGGTGATCTGTGTCGACGGCGCATTCGAATATCGTGCGCCTCAACTACCTTCGCGCAGGCTCCCCATGCGCTTGAGGAGCCGGTCCGCCGGCTCGAAGAGACCGGGCCGGGACACCACGGTGTTGCGGAGCGCCCGCAGGGGCGCCCGGCGTGCGCGGTGACCGAAGGCCACCGGGTGTCGGCGCATCACCCACCCTTCGCACACGCTGAGTTCACGCGTCTTGAGCAGATCCTTGTACTCCTTCTCGCCCCGCCCCAGGTCCACGTAGCCCAGGCCCTCCGCGGCGGCCCCCTCCGCCATCCGCAGATGCAGCAGCAGCCCGGGGGAGTACCTCCCGAACTCCGGGTCGTACGCGGGGAACCAGCAGGACAGCACCGTCCGCGAGCGCGGCCCGAAATGCGCAGCGACCGGCCGCCCGCCCGCGTAGAGCACCGACAGCAGACCCGCGAACGACTCGGTGCGGGTGTGGAAGAGCTGATCGACCAGCCGGCAGATCCAGGGGCGCGCGAACCGGTCGCTGCGCCCCGTTCTTCGGTACTGCGCCGACTTCCATCCGATCAGTGTCCGCAGGACGGCCGGATCGCGTTCGTCGTGCACGTACCGCACCTCGCCGACGTTCCGGGCGAGCCTGCGCTCCTTGGCGCGCGTGGTGCGGACGAACTTCGGCCGCTGTTTGCGCAGCCCCGTCAGATACCGCTCGAAGCCCTGGTCCACATCGATGACCGGCGAGGCGAACGCCCCGGTGGCCGCCACCTCGAACGGCTTCTGTCCCTCCACCAAGTGGTCGAACTCCCAGACGGACAGCCCGCAGGCGTGCAGCAACTCCCGGGCGTCCCACTGGAATCCGGGCCGGTGGACAAGGCCCTGGGCATCGGAGACACCGAGCCCGATCGCCCGGCCCACCCCCAACGAGCTGCGCTGGTACGGGAAGAAGGCCACCGGCTCGCCGTCCTCCCGCACGACCGCGATCCGCGCGCCGTGCCGGGACCGGCCGACGGCGAGTGTGAACTCGGGTGCGAGAAAGGGGTTGGCGAGCTGGGGCGATCCGTCCAGGGCGGCGCGCCGTTGCATGGCGGACCACGCCGCCCGGTCCGCCGCCGTGAGGTCGCCGGGTCGGTACACCCTGATGTCCACCTCAGGCGGCCCGGCTTCGCGGAGCGCCGTCCCGGCGTCGGCACACGTGTGCCAGCAGGAACAGCAGCAGGCTGACGATCGCGACCGCGGCCACCCCGCCCCGCACGCTCCAGGCGTGCAACGCGAGCATGGTCTGCGCGACCAGCAGATCGATGGCGACCGCACCGCCCGCCGCGACGACCGAGCGGCTGAGCGGATCGAGACCGCGCAGCGCCGCCGCCACGGCGCCCGCCGGTGCCATGACGAGAAAGAAGAGGGTGAGCGGCGCACGCAGTGGCGAGCCGATGTCGGCGAGCGCCAGCACGGCCCCGACCCCCGCGATGGCGACGGCGGCGCCGACGACCAGGGGAAGGGACTCGGCCGTCCGAGTTCTCCTTCCGACGGGATCGTCGGCTTGGTCGAGTTCTGTGGGATCCGTGAGATCAGTGACGTTCTGCATTGGCGACTTTGCCCCCCGAAGCGCCGGATGCCGGGCTTCAATGTCGCGCAATCGGCAGAGGCGCGTCAAGATGTGAAGGCCGTGCAAACGGCCTCCGGTTATCGCACCGCGGTGGAACCGGAGGTTGTCCGTCAGGTGAACACTTCACCAAAGTGTCGCACCGTCAACCCAGGATCTCCAAAAGCCCGTTGGGGCATATGGGGGACGCCGGGCGAGCGCCGACACCCATGCGGACGCGGACGCGGATTCCGCTATCGGGCCGTCGGGCCCCCGGGTGGGCAGTCGGAAGCGGAATGTCATAGACCTGACACGCAAAGGTCATTTATGGGACCACTGTTCCCGCAATTTTGGCATGGACACTTCCATTGTTGCGGGGGTGACTGCTACGACGGACGTGGCCGAAACCCTGCTATGGGAGGTTCCATGAAACTGTCCACGCTCACCGGCTCGCTGTCCGCGTTCGTCCTCGCCGCCGTCTGTGCCCTGTCCGGGGCCGGGGCCGCACATGCGGGGGAGAGATCCTCAACTCCCGCCTATGTGGCCCTCGGTGACTCCTACTCGTCCGGGGTCGGGGCCGGGGGCTACATCGGCTCCAGCGGCGACTGCAAGCGCAGCAGCAAGTCCTACCCGGCGCTCTGGGCCGCCGCGAACGCGCCCGCGAGCTTCTCCTTCACCGCTTGCTCGGGCGCTCGAACGGGTGATGTTCTCAGCCGTCAGCTCGCCCCGCTCAGCACCTCGACCGGGCTCGTCAGCATCAGTGTCGGCGGCAACGACGCCGGATTCGCCGACACCATGTCGACGTGCGTCTTCGGGTCCGACAGCACCTGTCTGAACCGCGTCGCCCAGGCCCGTACGTACATCGACGGCACCCTCCCCGGGCAGCTCGACTCGGTCTACTCCGCCATCAAGGCCAAGGCGCCCGCCGCCCACGTCGTCGTGCTGGGCTATCCACGCTTCTACCGGATCGGCGGCGGGTGTAGCAGCGGCCTGAGCGAGAAGAAGCGGATCGCCATCAACGCCGCGGCCGACCACATCAACACCGTCCTCGCCAAGCGCGCCGCCGACCACGGCTTCGCCTTCGGTGATGTGAACACGACCTTCGCCGGCCACGAGATCTGCTCCGGCAACGCGTGGCTGCACAGCGTGACGCTCCCCGTCGACGAGTCGTATCACCCCACCGCCTCGGGGCAGTCCGGCGGCTACCTGCCGGTCTTCGCCTCGGCGGTCTGAGCCACGAGCCGCGCGTCCGGCCCCGCGGTGGACCGCGGGGCCGGACGCGCCGGGGCAGGGGGCGCGCGGGAGGCGCATGGAGAGGCGCATAGAGAGAAGAGGGACTCCCCCTGGTCACCCCTGGGTCTCACCCTCCGTGACTCATACCACGTCGGGTCACCGCGCCCCGGCCTCCCCGGGACGGGCGCGCCGCTCGACCCGCCCTTCCCGGCCCGTTTCCCCTCGTCACCGGCTCCGCCCCCGCAAGGGGGCAATTCTGAGTAAATACCCCACAACGGAGTGTGATTGCCGCCGGTTCGTCACTGCTTTCGCCCCGTCAACTCGCCCTCCGTGACAGCAGGTTCACGCCAGCGCCGTCAACGCCCTTGACGGGGTGGTGAATCCGGGCTCCCGATGCGCGGGTGACGCGATGGGGCGATAGGGTTACTCTGCCTGGGCCGGGTGCCTCGTACGGGTGGGGAGTCTCAAATGGATCAGATAGCAATGCGCGGCAGGCCACGTGTGCCTGCCATCAACTGCGGAAACGGCGCCACCAGCGCGCGTCTCGACCGCCATCTCGCCGTGCTGGGCGGCCCCGCCCTGCCGCAGCGTGAGGTGGAGGGCGCGACGGTGCTGATGCGCGAGCTGACCGCGCGTGACCGCACGCGTACCAAGCAGAGCCGGACCGCCAGGGTCTCGCTGTTCGCACCGCTGCGACGGCTTCGCCGTTCGCTGTTCGGCAACCACAGCTGACCCGGGGCCCGGCCCCCGAACCTCGGAGCCCGGCAGCCCCACCGACCCGGCACAGCGCCGACGGTCCACCCCTTTCCCCGGGGTCGACCGTCGGCGCTTCGGTGTGTCCAGCTCCCACCGGCGCGGCCCGGTCCGGCGCGGCCCCGGTGGTGAGCCCGTCAGTCCGTTTCCGCTTCCGTTTCGAGGGTGACGGTGAAGGAGAACCGGTCGCCGCGGTAGCGGATGCGTGCGACGTCGACCGCGCGGCCGCTCCCGTCGTAGGTGACGCCCGTGTAGTGCAGGATCGGGCTGAGCAGCGGCACCTGGAGCAGCCGGGCCGTCTCCGGGTCCGCCAGGCGCGCCTCGACGGTGTCGGTGATGCGGCTGATGCGCACCCCGACCGCGTCGCGCAGCACCTTCGTCATCGGCCAGCGGGCGAGGTCCGCGAGGTCGATGCGCTCGGCCAGCTCGGGGCGGACGAGGTTCTCCGCCCAGTTCGTCGGCTCGCCCGACTCCTCGTCGCAGCGCAGCCGCCGGTAGGCCACCGCCTCGTCGAGGTCCGGGAAGTGCTCGGCCAGCTCGGCGGGGACGGGGACCGGGCCGTGGCCGAGCACGGCCGTGCGCTCGCCGGACTGCTGGGCCACGATCGTGTCCACCGAGCCGAGCAGCCGCACCGGCGAGCCGCGCCGGGCGCTCGGCTCGATGAACGTGCCGCGCCGGCGGTGGCGGCTGATCAGCCCCTCCGCCTCCAGCTCCTTGAGCGCCTGCCGCATGGTGAGCACGCTGACGCCGTAGTGCTCGGCGAGGGCGTCCTCGGTGGGCAGCCGCAGCGGGTCGTGCGGGCGGCGCCCGAGTATCGAGGCGCGCAGGGACTGCGACACCTGATACCAGAGCGGCAGCTTGCGGTTGAGCGCGAGGGAGTCGGGGGCGAAGGTGGTCACGGGAACTCCGGCTCTACTGCGGCACTGACGGCTGGGTCCTGCCGGGGGTCACGCCCCGGAGCCCCAATGGCGCTCCAGACCCTGCCACACCTCGTCGTACCCCTTCTGCAGATGCCCCGCGGTCCGCGCCTGCTCGGTCGCCGTCACCGGCCAGCGCGTCTCGAACATGAACGCCAGCCCGTCGTCCACCTTCTGCGGTCGCAGCTCGGCCGCGCTCGCCTTGTCGAAGGTGTCCCGGTCCGGGCCGTGCGCGGACATCATGTTGTGCAGCGAGCCGCCGCCCGGCACGAATCCCCCCTTGCCGGCGGTCTTCGCGTCGTACGCGCCTTCGATCAGCCCCATGTACTCGCTCATCACGTTCCGGTGGAAGTACGGCGGCCGGAAGGTGTCCTCGCCGACCAGCCAGCGCGGTGCGAAGACCACGAAGTCGACGCCGGCCAGGCCCGGGGTGTCGGACGGCGAGGTGAGGACCGTGAAGATCGACGGGTCGGGGTGGTCGTAGCTGATCGTGCCGATCACATTGAAACGGTGCAGGTCATAGACGTACGGGGTGAGGTTGCCGTGCCAGGCGACGACGTCCAGCGGCGAGTGGCCGTAGGTCGCCGACCAGAGGTTGCCGCAGAACTTGTTGATCACCTGGACGGGGCCCTCGACGTCCTCGAAGGCGGCGACGGGCGCGAGGAAGTCACGGGGATTGGCCAGTCCGTTGGCGCCGATCGGGCCGAGGTCGGGGAGGACGAAGGGGCGGCCGTAGTTCTCGCAGACGTAACCGCGGGCTTCGGCATCCAGCAGCTCCACCCGGAAACGCACCCCGCGCGGGATCAGCGCCACGTGCCCGGGCTCGGCGCGCAGCAGACCGAACTCGGTGCGCAGCAGCAGACCGCCGCGCTGGGGGACGATCAGCAGCTCGCCGTCGGCGTCGCTGAACACCCGGTCGGTCATCGAGGCATTGGCGGCGTAGAGGTGCACGGCCATGCCCGCGCGCTGGGTGACGTCGCCGTTGCCGCCGAGGGTCCACAGCCCGGCGAGGAAGTCCGTGCCCGGGGCCGGCGCGGGCAGCGGGTCCCAGCGCAGCCGGTTGGGGTCCGGGACGGTCTCGGTGAACGGCGCGCTGCGCAGGCCGCCGTTGTCGATCCGGGTGAACGGCGGATGGGCCGCGGACGGGCGGATCCGGTAGAGCCACGAGCGCTGGTTGCTGTGCCGGGGCTCGGTGAACGCGCTGCCGCTCAGCTGCTCCGCGTACAGCCCCAGAGGTGCCCGCTGCGGTGAGTTGCGGCCGTGCGGCAGGGCCCCGGGGACGGCTTCGGTGCTGTGTTCGTTGCCGAAGCCGGACGAGTGGACCAGCCCTTCGGCCGTCTTGCGCGCCTGCTCGTTGTCCGTACCGCTCATCGCGTGCTCCCGCTGCCGGTGGATTCCTATGGAAGACCGTAGGATTCCTGGCCTGGCGCGTCAATGGATCAGTTCACCGACGCGCGGGGGCGCGGGCGCGGCGGGTCGTGTCGCTGTGCACCTCCCCTGCGCGGCGGTGTCCTCAATCGCCGGACGGGCTTCACACGCAGCCCGCTGGGGGCGCCTCCCAGCGGTAGCCGGGGAGGTGGCGGACGCGCCCGCAGGGTGCCCGCTCACCGCAGGCGGCACAGATGGTCCGCAGCCGAGGATCCGCCGGCCAGGCGAGAGGTACCGGTCGGTAGGGTCGGCCCGGACAGAGCGTCACCGCCGCCGTCCCCGGGAGGGACCGATGAGCCGACCCCACAGCAGCGCCCCGACCGGCCCGGCGAGTGCCCTGCGGATCTGTCCGCTGTGCGAGGCCACCTGCGGGCTGACCCTCACGCTGGAGGACGGGCGCGTGACCGGCGCCCGCGGCGACCGCGCCGACGTCTTCAGCCGGGGCTTCGTCTGCCCCAAGGGCGCCGCCTTCGGCGAGCTGGACGCCGACCCGGACCGGCTCGCCCGCCCTCTCGTGCGCCGCGCCGGACAGCTGCGGGAGACGAGCTGGGACGAGGCGTTCGCCGCGGTCGCGCGCGGACTGCGGCCGGTCGTCGAGGAGTACGGACCGCAGGCCGTGGCCACCGTTCTCGGCAATCCCAACGCGCACACCATGGCGGGGGCGCTCTACCCGCCGCTCCTGATCGGGGCACTGGGCAGCCGTAACGTCTTCACCGCCAGCACCCTCGACCAGATGCCCAAGCACGTCTCCAGCGGGCTGCTCTACGGCGACGCGATGGCGGTGCCCGTGCCCGACCTGGACCGCACGGACCACCTGCTGATGATCGGCGCCAACCCGCTCGACTCCAACGGCAGCCTGTGCACCGCCCCGGACTTCCCCGGCCGCCTCAAGGCGATCCGGCGGCGCGGCGGCCGGCTCGTCGTGATCGACCCGCGCCGTACCCGCACCGCCGCCCTCGCCGACCGGTACGTGGCGATCCGGCCCGGCGCCGACGCGCTGCTGCTCTTCGCGGTCGTCCACACGCTCTTCGCCGAAGACCTCGTGCGCCCCGGACCGCTCGACGCGCACCTCACGGGCGTGGCGGAAGTGCGGCGCCTGGCCGAGGACTTCACCCCCGAAGCCGTGGCCGGGGCGTGCGACGTACCCGCCGAGGAGATCCGCGTCCTCGCCCGCGAGCTGGCCGCGGCGCCCCGCGCCGCCGTCTACGGCCGCATCGGCAGCACGACCGTCGCCTTCGGCACGCTCACCAGCTGGCTGATCGACGTGCTCAACATCCTCACCGGCAACCTCGACCGGCCGGGCGGCGCGATGTTCCCGCTCTCCGCCACCGCCGTCGCGCCCCGTCCGCCCCGGCCGGGCAAGGGCTTCGCCCTCGGCCGCTGGCACAGCCGGGTCGGCGGGCACCCCGAGGCGAAGTCGGAGCTGCCCGTCGCCGCGCTGGCGGAGGAGATCGACACACCGGGGGAGGGGCAGGTCCGGGCGCTCGTCACCGTCGCCGCCAATCCGGTGCTCTCCGCGCCGAACGGCGACCGGCTCGACCGGGCCCTGGCCGGGCTCGACTTCATGGTCAGCGTCGACCCCTACCTCAACGAGACGGCCCGCCACGCGCACGTCGTCCTGCCGCCGCCCCCGCCCAGCCGCAGCGCCCACTTCGACTTCACCTTCAACGCCTTCGCCGTCCGCAACCAGGTGCGCTACACCCGGCCGCCGGTCCCCCTCGGTGACGACCGCCCCGACGAGGCCGAGATCCTCGCCCGGCTCGTCCTGTGCGCCGGCGGCCACCCCGACGCCGACCACCGCTCGGTCGACACCTCCGTCATCACCCGCACCCTGGGCAAGGCCGTCACCGACCCGCTCTCCCCGGTGCACGGCCAGGACCCCGCCGCCCTCGCCGAGCGTCTCACCGGACTGACGGGCGCCGAGCGACGGCTCGACCTGATGCTGCGCCTGGGCCCCTACGGTGAGGGATTCGGCGCCGACCCGGACGGCCTGACGCTGGAGAAACTGCTCGCCCATCCGCACGGCATCGACCTGGGACCGCTCACCCCACGCGTGCCCGAGCTGCTGCGGACCCGCAGCGGGACGATCGAGCTGTGCCCCGAACCCCTCGTGGGCGAGGCGCTCCGGCTGCGGCGCTCCCTCGACGAGACCGCCGCGGCACCGGACTCGCTCCTCCTGGTCGGCAGGCGCCACCTGCGCTCCAACAACAGCTGGATGCACAACGTCCCCGCCCTGACCGGCGGCAGCAACCGCTGCACCCTCCAGGTCCACCCCGAGGACGCCGCACGGCTGGGGCTGCTCGACGGCGGCGGCGCGCGGGTCACGGGCGACGGCGGCACGGTGGAGGCACCGGTCGAGATCACCGACACGGTGCGCCGGGGCGTGGTCAGCCTGCCGCACGGCTGGGGGCACGACCGGCCGGGCACCCGTCTGTCGGTCGCGGCCGGCACCCCGGGCGTCAATGTCAACGCGCTGTCCGACGGCACCCGACTCGACCCGCTCTCCGGCACCGCCGTGCTCAACGGCTATCCGGTGCGCGTCACTCCGGTCACTTATGCGCCGCTCGCATCAACCTCCTGACCTGGGGTTCTGCTCGTATTGCGCAGGTGTCAAGGCCTTGTGGACCCAAAGTTCGCGCACTTAGCGTCACCAGGACCGCCGTCCCGCGGTGGAGTTCAAAGGCGAACGTGAGGTACCCGCATGCTGACCATCCTGGGCTTCGGCATGATCGCCACCTTCCTGGTGCTGATCATGCTGAAGAAGATGTCGCCCATGGCGGCGCTGGTGATCGTCCCAGCGCTGTTCTGCGTCCTGGTGGGCAAGGGCTCCCACCTCGGCGACTACGTGCTCAAGGGCATCGGCTCCCTGGCGCCGACGGCCGCCATGCTGATGTTCGCCATCGTCTACTTCGGCGTGATGATCGACGTCGGGCTCTTCGATCCGATCGTCCGCGGCATCCTGCGCTTCTGCAAGGCCGACCCGATGCGGGTGGTCGTCGGTACCGCGGTGCTCGCCGCGATCGTCTCGCTCGACGGGGACGGCTCCACCACCTTCATGATCACCGTCTCGGCGATGGTGCCGCTCTACCGCCGCCTGAAGATGAGCCTGGTCATCATGACCGGTGTCGCCGCCATGGCCAACGGCGTCATGAACACCCTGCCCTGGGGCGGCCCGACCGCCCGCGCCGCCACCGCGCTCAAGCTCGACGCCGGTGACATCTTCGTCCCGATGATCCCGGCGCTGGCCGTGGGCCTGCTCTTCGTCATCGGTCTCGCGTACGTCCTCGGGCTGCGGGAGCGCAAGCGGCTCGGCGTCCTGACGCTGGAGCAGGCCCTGGGCCGGCCCGACGGCGAACCGGAGCCCGAGCAGGCGCTGATCGGCTCGGCCGGCGCCGGATCCACGGCGAGCGGTGCGGCGAGTGAGGCGGTGGCCGGTTCGGCGAGCGGTGCGGCAGCCGACGGACACACCGTCGACGCCGGCGACGCCCAGGCCGGCTCCCGGGAAGACGACGCCTCCTCCGAGATCCTCGACCCCCGTCGCGCCACCCTGCGACCGCGCCTGTACTGGTTCAACGCGGCGCTGACGGTCGCGCTGCTCACCCTGCTGATCTGCCAGACGCTGCCCATCCCGGTGCTCTTCCTGCTCGGTGCCGCCATCGCCCTGACCGTCAACTTCCCGCACATGCCCGACCAGAAGGCCCGCATCGCGGCCCACGCCGAGAACGTCCTCAACGTCTCCGGGATGGTCTTCGCCGCCGCCGTCTTCACCGGGGTGCTGACCGGCACCGGCATGGTCGAGGAGATGGCCCGTACAGTCGTCGACTCCGTCCCCGACGCGATGGGCCCGCACATGGGCCTGGTCACCGGCGTCCTGTCGATCCCGTTCACGTACTTCATGTCCAACGACGGCTTCTACTTCGGCATCGTGCCGATCCTCGCCGAGGCGGGCGCCGCCCACGGGGTCTCCCCGCTGGAGATCGCCCGGGCCTCGCTCGTCGGCCAGGCCCTGCACATGTCGAGCCCGCTCGTGCCCGCCGTCTATGTGCTCGTGGGCATGGCGAAGGTGGAGTTCGGCGACCACACCCGGTTCACCGTCAAATGGGCGGCGCTCACCTCCCTCGTCGTGCTCGGCGCGGGAATGCTGTTCGGCATCATCTAGGGGTTTCGGCTGCAGGCGCCCCGCGGGCGCGTCCTCAATCGCCGGACGGGCTGCATTTTTTGCAGCCCGTCCGGCGATTGAGGACACCGCCGCGCAGCGGGGGTGCGGACGACATTCGACCCGCAGCCCGCGCCCAAGCGCACCGTCCCCTGGCGTACCAAAAGCGTTCGGCGTTAGCGTGAGGCGCGTACGGGCATCGAACGGGCGCACGAAGGCATGGCCGCCCGCGGCCCTGCCCCGATACCGAGGAGACGGCCTGTGATCGCGCACGACGGGATGTTCATCGACGGCGAGTGGCGGCCCGCGGCCGGCCACGACACCATCGAGGTCGTCAACCCCGCCGACGAGCAGGTCATCGGCACCGTCCCGGCGGGCACGGCCGAGGACGTCGACGCCGCCGTACGGGCCGCCCGCGCGGCCCTGCCCGGCTGGGCCGCCACCCCGCCCGCAGAGCGGGGGCGGCACCTCGCCGCCCTGCGCGACGCGCTCGACGCCCGCCGCGAGGAGATCGCCGCCACCGTCGTCGCCGAACTCGGCTCGCCCGCCCGCTTCGCACAGCGGGTCCACACCGGCCTGCCGATCGCCGTCACCGGCTCCTGCGCGGAACTCGCCGCGACCCACCCCTTCGAGGAGAAGATCGGCAACTCGACGGTCCTGCACGAGCCGGTCGGCGTCGTCGGCGCCATCACTCCCTGGAACTACCCGCTGCACCAGGTCGTCGTGAAGGTCGCCCCCGCCCTCGCCGCGGGCTGCACGGTCGTCCTCAAGCCCGCCGAGGACACCCCGCTCACCGCCCGGCTCTTCGCCGAGTGCGTGGCCGCCGCCGGGATCCCGGCGGGTGTCTTCAACCTCGTCACCGGGCTCGGCGCCGTCGCCGGCCAGGCGCTCGCCGAGCACCCCGGCGTCGACCTGGTCTCCTTCACCGGCTCGACGGCGGTGGGCAAGCGGATCGGCGCGATCGCCGGCGCGGCCGTCAAGCGCGTCACCCTCGAACTGGGCGGCAAGTCCGCGAACGTCATCCTGCCCGGCGCGGACCTGGCCAAGGCCGTCGCCGCCAATGTCGCCGACGTCTGCCGCAACACCGGCCAGTCCTGCAACGCCTGGACGCGGACGCTCGTCCACGCCGACGACTACGAGGAGGCGGTCGCCCTCGCGGCCGAGGCCGTCGCCGCGTACACCCCCGGGGACCCGACCGACCCGGACGTCCGCCTCGGACCGCTCGTCAACGCCGCCCAGCACGCCCGCGTCCGCGGCTACATCGACCGGGGCGTCGCGGAGGGCGCGCGGCTCGCCGCGGGCGGCTCCGACGTCCCGGAGGGCCGCGAGAAGGGCTACTTCGTGCGCCCGACCGTCTTCGCCGACGTCACCCCGGAGATGACGATCGCGCAGGAGGAGATCTTCGGCCCGGTCCTCAGCTTCATCAAGTACACCGACGAGGACGAGGCGGCCCGCATCGCCAACGGCACCGTCTATGGCCTGGGTGGGGCCGTCTGGGCGGCCGACGACGCCACGGCCGCCGCGTTCGCCCGGCGCATGGACACCGGACAGGTCGACATCAACGGCGGCGGCTTCAATCTGCTCGCGCCCTTCGGCGGCCACAAGCAGTCGGGCATCGGCCGTGAACTGGGCACGCACGGCCTGGCGGAGTTCCTGCAGACGAAGTCCCTGCAGTTCTGACCCGACCGGTCGCCACCGGCCCCGGTCGAGCCGACGTAGAGACAGCCGACGTAGCGGTAGCCGATGCAGAGGTAAGGGAAGGCCGTCATGATCCGTGCCGCCGTACTGTCCGACGTGGGTGCCCCGCTCCGGATCGCCGGGATCGAGCTGCCCTCGCCCGGGCCCGGCCGGGTCCGCATCCGGCTCGCCGCCGCCGGGGTCTGCCACTCCGACCTCTCGCTGTCCAACGGGACGCTGCGCCAGCCCGTGCCCGCCGTCCTCGGCCACGAGGGCGCGGGCACGGTGACCGAGGTCGGCGAGGGGGTGACCCATGTGGCCCCCGGCGACCGGGTCGTCCTCAACTGGGCGCCGTCCTGCGGTGACTGCCATCTGTGCGGACTCGGCGAGCCCTGGCTGTGCGCCGACGCCGGGTCCGCCGCCACCGTCCCGTACGCCACGCTCACCGGCGACGGCTCCTCCCTCTACCCGGGCCTGGGCACCGCGGTCTTCGCCGAGGAGACCGTCGTCCGGGCGAGTGCCGCGCTGCCCCTGCCCGAGGGGGTTCCCCTGGTGGAAGCGGCGCTGCTGGGGTGCGCGGTACTGACCGGCTACGGCGCGGTGCACCACAGCGCCCGGGTGCGGGCGGGGGAGTCCGTCGTGGTGTTCGGTGTCGGTGGCGTGGGGCTGGCCACCCTCCAGTCCGCGCGCCTCGCCGGCGCACAGACGATCGTCGCCGTCGACGTGTCACCGCGGAAGGAGGAACTGGCCCGCACCGCCGGGGCCACCGACTTCCTCGTCGCGGACGACACGACGGCCAAGCGGATCCGTGAACTCACCGGCGGCCACGGCGCGGACGTCGCCATCGAGTGCGTGGGCCGGGCCGACACGATCCGTACGGCCTGGTCGGCCACGCGCCGCGGCGGCCGCACCACCGTCGTGGGCATCGGCGGCAAGGACCAGCGGGTCACCTTCTCCGCCCTGGAGCTCTTCCACTTCGGGCGCACGCTGTCCGGCTGTGTCTACGGCAACAGCGACCCGGCCCGGGACCTGCCCGTCATCGCCGGACATGTGCGCGCCGGGCGGCTCGACCTCTCCGCCCTGGTCACCGAGCGGATCGGGCTCGACGGCATCCCCGCCGCCTTCGACGCCATGCTCGCGGGACGCGGCGGCCGGGCGCTGGTGGTGTTCCCCGAGGCGGGGTAGCCGACGGGCCGCGAAGGCGGGATTCCCGGACACGGGCCGTCCGCACCCTAAGCGCTTGCTCACCTTCGCGGTATGGTGTTCGTTCTGTCGGAACAGGCCCGTGGCGGGCCGGGAGAGCGGGGCGTGCGATGGGCGCGGAGGCGAAGCGGGCCGAGGAGTGGGCCGACGTCACACCCGATGCCGCCCGGCGGCTGGTGACCGCGGCCGTCCAGGCCTTCGCCGAGCGCGGCTATCACGCCACCACCACCCGGGACATCGCCGGGCGGGCCGGCATGAGCCCCGCCGCGCTCTACATCCACTACAAGACCAAGGAAGAGCTGCTCTACCGGATCAGCGGCGTCGGCCACCGGCTCGCGCTCGACATCCTCCGCCGCGCCCGGGAGGGCGGGGGCAGCCCCGCCGAGCGGCTCGCCGAAGCCGTACGGACCTTCGTCCGCTGGCACGCGGAGCACCACACCACCGCCCGGGTCGTGCAGTACGAACTGGGGGCGCTCGGCGAGGAGCACCACAAGGAGATCGTCGGGCTGCGCCGTGCCTCGGACGCCGCCGTCCGCGCCATCATCGAGGACGGCGTGGCGACGGGCGACTTCGACGTCCCGGACGTGCGCGGCACCACCCTCGCCGTGCTGTCGCTGTGCATCGACGTCGCCCGCTGGTTCAACGCGGACGGCAAGCGCACCCCGGACGAGGTGGGCGAGTTGTACGCGGGGCTGGTCCTGCGCATGGTGGGGTACGCGGGCCAGGAGTGAGGCGTCCCGGGGCGGCCGGGTCCCGGGACGGAACGTCAACAGCGAACCCCGGCAGCGGATCTCAGAGGTAGAAGCGGCTCACCGACTCCGCCACGCACACCGGCTTCTCCCCGCCCTCGCGCTCGACCGTCACCGCCGTCACCAGCTGCACTCCGCCCTCCACCTCCGACACCCCGGCGATCCTCGCCGTGGCCCGCAGCCGTGAGCCGACCGGTACGGGGGAGGGGAAGCGCACCTTGTTCACCCCGTAGTTGATGCCCATGCGGACGTTCTCGACGCGCATCAGCATCGGTACGAGGGACGGCAGCAGCGAGAGCGTCAGATAGCCGTGCGCGATGGTCGCCCCGAAGGGGCCGGCCGCCGCCCGGTCCGGATCCACATGGATCCACTGGTGGTCCCCGGTCGCCTCGGCGAAGAGGTCGATCCGTTTCTGGTCCACGTCGAGCCAGTCGCTCGGGCCGAGTTCCACACCGACCGCGGCCCGTAGGTCGTCCAACGAGGTGAAGATCCGGGGCTCCGTCATCCACGTGCCTCCCGCACAGAGTGTCCAAGCGCTTGCTCAGCATGTGGGGCGGCTCTCCCGGTGTCAACGCCCCGCGTTGACGTAAGGTCTTGAGCCGTGCCGCAGATTTCCACGAAGGTTCACGAACTCACCGTCGGCCAGCTGTCCGCGCGCAGCGGCGCGGCCGTCTCCGCGCTGCACTTCTACGAGTCCAAGGGCCTGATCAGCAGCCGGCGTACCTCCGGCAACCAACGCCGCTACGAGCGTGACGCGCTGCGCCGGGTCGCCTTCATCCGCGCCGCGCAGCGCGTCGGCATCCCGCTCGCCACCATCCGTGAGGCGCTCGCCGAGCTGCCCGACGAGCGCACCCCCAACCGCGAGGACTGGGCCCGGATGTCCGAGCTGTGGCGCTCGGAGCTGGACCAGCGAATAGCGCAGCTCAATCAGTTGCGCGACCGCCTCGCCGACTGCATCGGCTGCGGCTGCCTCTCGCTCGACAAGTGCGCGCTGTCCAACCCGGAGGACCGCTTCGGCGGTTACGGCAGCGGTTCGGTCCTGCTCGCCGTGGCCGACAAGGCCGGCGGGCCGGCCACCTCGGAGAAAGCACGGAAGGCGGAGAAAGCGGGGAAGACGGAGAAGGCCGTCGATGCCGGGACGCCGAAGAGGAACGCCGCGTCCGAGCAGTGCGTCAAGACCGAAGCCTGAGGTCCGGGCCTTGCCACCGGTCTTGAGGCCGGGCCGTGCCACCGGTCCCGAGGCGATCAGCCGCTGATCGCCTCGGGCGGCGCGCCCGTGCTTGTCCGGGCGCGCGACGGACAGCTCCTCACACCGTGGCGTACCGGGCCGCGTAGGCGTACCTCCTGGCCGCGGCCAGCGCGTCCGTGGTGAGCACGGGCACCGGCACCACGATGCCGCAGTCCGTGCAGACGGGTCCCGCCAGCGGGTAACGCTCCAGGTCGGTGCGCCACTCGATCCGCTCCTGCGAGCAGACCGGGCAGGCGTCCCCGGGTCCGGACTCCATGGCGGTGATCATGCGGCGCAGCACCTCGGCGAGGCGCGCGCTCGGGAACAGCGTGGGGCTCGCGCACGGCACGATGTCACAGCCGCCCCAGGTGTTGCGGTGCCAGTCGTCGACGGCGCTGGGCTGCCGGATGCCGTCGTGCTTCTCGCGCCTGCGCCGGCCGGCGAACTCGACCTCGTAGGCCAGCCAGAGCTCCCGGGCCTCCTCCAGCTCCTCCAGCGCCGCGATCAGCAGCTCGGGGTCGGGTGCGCGGTCGTCGGGGGCCAGTCCCGCCCGGGCGCACAGGTGGTGCCAGGTCGCCCGGTGCCCGTACGGGGCGAAACGTTCGAGACATTTGCGCAAGGAGGTCCGTCGCAGCGCGATCGTGTTCCGTGGATTGCGCACCTCTCGTGCGAGTGCTCTGAAACCTGCCACTGCATCCCACCTCCGACAGCGCGGACTCGGATCGACATGGAAGGGACGTAACTCATCGCCATTCGGATCCATCGGACGCCCTGACGCGGCCGACTCCGCATCTGCTACCCCCATCGGGCGTACAGATGTGAGGATCCGCGAAGGTGGCGGATCCTCACCCTCCGTCAGCCTTGGGCCGTCAGCCGTGGGCCGTGCTCAGCCGCCGATGCGGCCGGCCAGCAGGATCAGCCGTGCCAGCTCGTCGTGACAGATGTCGCTGTGCGCTCCCGACGGCGGTCCGCCGCGCGAGACGACCGCCGACGCGTCGACGCTCGCGCAGCCCTGGTCCGGCAGCCCGCCGTCCAGCGCCCGCGCGAGCGAGAGGCGCGCGGAGCCGTCCACGGCCTGGATGCCGTCATAGCCCATCGCGCCCCACCGGGTGTTGTCGATCCCCAGCACCGAGTCCGCGTCCCGGGCCAGCCGGGACGCGAGGGGATACATCACGCCGAGGGCCGTGTCGTGCCGCGAGTGGACACACACCACCGGCCCCCGCACCCGGCGGTGCGCGCCCTTCAGCGCACCGCCGCGGCGCGTGTCGAAGGGCAGCCGGGAGGAGAAGGCGTAGTGCGAGAAGGCGCCCTGGAGCAGCGTCAGGGACGAGACCGCGGCCTCCTCCGGCAGCCCGCGCAGCCCGAAGGCCATCAGCCGGGCGCCGAAGCTGTGCCCGACCAGATGGACCCGCAGGTCCGGCGCCGAGCGGGCGAGCACCCCGAGCACCGGGCCGAGACCCCGCTCGCCCACCGTGCCGGCCCGGCGCTTCATCGTGTAGTACGAGGCCTGGCGCAGCAGCTCGTGGGCGCCCTTCCACAGCTTCTTCCAGCCACCGCCGAACAGCTCGGCCGGTGCCTCGCCGCCCGCCAGGGCGTCGGCGAAGGCCTTGCACACCACTTCCGGGTCCCCGGCGAGCACGGTGGGTTCGCGCTCGCCCTCCAGGTCCTGGACGAAACCCGCGCCCTGCTGGTCCGCCGTGACGAGCGCGCGGACGAGGCCGGTGAACTCCGCCAGCCGTTCCGGGGCCTCCGGTCGCCGCTCGAGCAGCTCCGCGAGCCGGGCCACCGTCTCCTCGCTCCCCGGGAAGACCGCGGTCAGCGCCTGCCGGGTGGCCGCGTCGAGCACGGGCGGCCCGGTGGCGGTGGTCGTGAGCGCCCGTTCCGGGAAGTCGGGGACGGGCTCGTCGGCGAACCGCATCGACGGCCAGATCACGCCGCCGTAGCCCACGCGCGCCTCGGCTCCGTCGGCCCCCACGGCCCCGTCGACGAGCGCCGGGAAGGGGGCGAAGAAGCGCCGGTAGAGCCCGCTCGCCCTCGGACGGTCGTTGTTCCAGCCGTGCGCGAAGATCACCAGATCGGTGAGCCGCTCCCGCCCGACCCCTGCCACCAGGCCTTCCCGCTCGCCGGTGTGGACGTCGCCGTCCGCGTCGAAAGTCAGTTCCCAGTAAGGCTCCACCGGTGTGCCCGCCATGCCCAGTCCCCCTGTGCCGGTCAGATGTGCCGCGCATCGTCCCGCCGTCAAGAGGGCCTGTCCAGCCTTTTCGCCTGCGGCTGGGCCGCAGTGTGCGCACCTCCGCTGCGCGGCGGTGTCCTCAATCGCCGGACGGGCTGCTGTGCTGTGTCCTCAATCGCCGGACGGGCTGCTGTGCTGTGTCCTCAATCGCCGGACGGGCTGAAATCAGCCCGTCCGGCGATTGAGGACGCGCCCGCAGGGCGCTCGCCGCCGCAGGCGGCACAGGTGTTCTGCCCGCGGAGCGACGCGCTCTTCCGTTTCCACATACCGACTGGTTAGTCTGCGCACGCGGCCGTGGCGGCCGGGACCGAGAACGAGGGAGACACGAACGTGAACACCGTGCGGGACGCGGGAGTTGTGGTCACCGGAGCGGGCGGCGGCATAGGTGCCGCCCTCGCCCGTCGGTTCGCCGCCGAAGGCGCCCGCGTCGTCGTCAACGACCTCGACGCCGCCAAGGCCGCGGCCGTCGCCGCGGAGATCGGCGCGACAGCCGTCCCCGGTGACGCCTCGGAGATCCTCCCCGCCGCCCGCGAGGCGCTGGGCGGGGTGATCGACGTCTACTGCGCCAACGCCGGCGTCGCCGCCACCGGCGGCCCCGAGGCGGACGAGGACCAGTGGGCCGCCTCCTGGGACGTCAACGTCATGGCGCACGTACGGGCGAGCCGTGAACTGCTGCCCGCGTGGCTGGAACGCGGCAGCGGGCGCTTCGTCGCCACCGTCTCCGCCGCCGGGCTGCTCACCATGGTCGGCTCGGCCCCCTACAGCGTCTCCAAGCACGCGGCGTACGCCTTCGCAGAATGGCTCTCCCTCACCTACCGGCACCGCGGCATCGCCGTCCACGCGATCTGCCCGCAGGGCGTCCGGACGGACATGCTGCGCGGCACCGGAGCGGCCGGGGACCTGCTGCTCGCGCCCACCGCCGTCGAGCCCGAACGGGTCGCGGACGCCCTGTTCGAAGGCATGGCCACAGACCGCTTCCTGATCCTCCCGCACCCGGAGGTCGCGGACTACTACACCGCGCGGGCCGCCGACCCCGACCGCTGGCTCGACGGCATGAACCACCTTCAGCGCAAGCTCGAACAGGCCCCGGACCCCGAACGCGCATAGCCGCGGAGGCAGCCGGAGAAGCCACGGAAAGGGCGGCACCGCACCATGACAGCGAACCCCTCCTCCCCATCCCCTTCAGGCCGCGCCCCGATGGCACGGGCCGTACCGGACTCCTACGCGGACAAGCCCTGGCTCTCGCTGCTCAGCGAGGCACAGCGGGCGCCCGTCGAGCCGCCGCCGAGTGTGCCGCACGCCTTCCGGGACGCCGTGCGGCGCGCCCCCGACCGGCACGCGCTCGCCTACTTCGACGGGCGGCTCACCTACCGCCGGGCCGACGAGCTGTCCGACGCGATAGCGGGCCACCTCGCCGCCCGCGGCTTCCGGCGCGGCGACCGGGCGGCCGTCATGCTGCAGAACTCCCCGCACTTCGTCCTCGCCGTCCTCGGCATCTGGAAGGCGGGCGGCACCGTCGTCCCCCTCAATCCCATGTACAAGGCGGCGGAGGCCGGGCACATCCTGCACGACGCCGGAGCCACCGCCCTGGTCTGCGCCGACCGCGCCTGGGTGGAGCGGCTGCGGGAAGCGGCGGACTCCTCGCCCGTCCGGACCGTCCTCACCGCCTGCGAGGCCGGGCTGCAGACCCGCGACGACACCCGTGTGCTGCGCGGCGGCCGGCTGCCGGTGCCCGAGGGCGCCGAGGACCTCCTGACCGTGGCCCGCTCCGGTGCCGCGGTGCCCGAGGGCATCGACCTCGGCCCCGGCGATATCGCCCTCATCAGCTACACCTCGGGCACCACCGGCCGCCCCAAGGGCGCCATGAACACCCACGGCAACATCTGCCACAACGCCGAGCGGCAGCGCACCGGCTCCGGACTGCCCGAGGGCTGTACCTACTTCGCCCTGGCCCCGCTGTTCCACATCACCGGCATGGTCGCCCAGCTCGCGGCCTGCGTCGCCGGGGCGGGGACGCTCGCGCTCGCCTACCGCTTCGAACCCGGCGTCGTCCTCGACGCGTTCCTGGAGCACCGCCCCGCCTACACCGTGGGCCCGGCCACCGCGTTCATGGCCCTGATGGCCCAGGAGGGAGTGAGCCGGGACCACTTCGCGTCCTTCCGCATGATCTCCTCGGGCGGGGCCCCGCTGCCGCCCGCGCTGGTCGAGCAGTTCCGCGCCACCCTCGGCCCGTACCTCCACAACGGCTACGGACTCACCGAGTGCACCGCCCCCTGCGCCGCCGTCCTGCCCGGCCTCGAGGCCCCGGTCGACCCCGTCTCCGGCACCCTCGCCGTCGGGGTGCCCGGCGCCGACACTCTCGTCCGCGTCGTCGACGACCAGGGCGCGGACGTCCCCTTCGGCGAACAGGGCGAGATCGCGGTGCGCGGCCCGCAGGTGATCCCCGGCTACTGGCGGCGCCCGGAGGACACCGCCGCCGCCCTGCCCGGCGGCGAGCTGCGGACCGGTGACATCGGCTTCATGGACCGCGAGGGCTGGCTCTATGTGGTCGACCGCAAGAAGGACATGATCAATGCGTCGGGCTTCAAGGTGTGGCCCCGCGAGGTCGAGGACGTCCTCTACACCCACCCCGCCGTCCGCGAGGCGGCCGTCGTCGGGGTGCCGGACCCCTACCGGGGCGAGACGGTCAAGGCCTGGATCAGCCTCCGGCCGGGCACGACCGCGGACCCGGCCGCGGTCGTCGCCTACTGCCGCGAGCGGCTCGCCGCGTACAAGTACCCGCGCGCGGTCGAGATCCTGCCGGACCTTCCCAAGACGAGCAGTGGCAAGATCCTCAGACGGGAGCTGCGCGGCCGGGCGTAGCACAGCACTTCGGCGACAGGCGGGTGGCGGGCGATGACCAGGACGACGACGGCCGGAACGACGGACGGCGGCGGCAGGGCCGTGCCGCAGCGGCTGCTGGCCGCCGCCACCCGCCTCTTCGCGGACCAGGGGTACGACCGGACGTCCGTGCAGGAGATCGTGGAGGCGGCGGGCGTCACCAAGGGCGCGCTCTATCACTACTTCGGGTCGAAGGACGACCTGCTGCACGAGGTCTACGCGCGGGTCCTGCGGCTCCAGCAGGAGCGGCTGGACGCCATGGCGGGCTCGGACGCCCCCGTCGAGCGGCGGCTGCGTGACGCGGCCGCCGACGTCGTCGTCACGACGATCGAGAACCTCGACGACACGAAGATCTTCTTCCGGTCCATGCACCACCTCGCGCCGGAGAAGGACAAGCAGGTGCGGGCCGAGCGCCGCCGGTACCACGAGAGATTCCGCGCGCTGGTCGAGGAGGGCCAGCGCGCCGGGGTGTTCAGCACGGCGACCCCCGCCGACCTGGTGGTGGACTACCACTTCGGCTCGGTCCACCACTTGAGCAGCTGGTACCGCCCCGACGGCCCGCTGAGCCCCCAGCAGGTCGCGGAGCACCTGGCGGACCTGCTGATGCGGGCCCTGCGCCCGTAGGGCGTGTGCGCCTCCCGGCGGGCTCGATGTGGCTGAGCCCAGCCACATCAAGCCCTCCGGCGTTTGAGGACGCGCCCGCAGGGCGCTCGCCGCCGAAGGCGGCACGGACGGCCCGCAGCCGAGGAATCACCAGGGCCGGGGGCCGACGAAAGCCTCCCGCAGGGCTACCGGTACTTCTTCAGCTCCCGCCGCGCCAGCGACCGCTGGTGCACCTCGTCCGGCCCGTCGGCCAGCCGCAGCGTCCGCGCCGCGGCCCAGAGCTCGGCGAGCGGGAAGTCCTGGCCGACACCGCCCGCGCCGTGCAGCTGGACCGCCTTGTCGATGATGTCGGCGACCGTGCGCGGCGTCGCGATCTTGATGGCCTGGATCTCCGTGTGCGCCCCGCGGTTGCCGACGGTGTCCATCAGCCACGCGGTCTTCAGCACCAGCAGCCGCAACTGCTCGACCGCGACCCGGGAATCGGCGATCCACTCCTGGACGACGCCCTGCGCCGCCAGCGGCTTGCCGAACGCCGTACGGTCCGCCGCGCGCCGGCACATCAGCTCGATGGCACGCTCGGCCATGCCGATCAGACGCATGCAGTGGTGGATCCGGCCGGGACCGAGCCGGGCCTGGGCGATGGCGAACCCGCCGCCCTCCTCGCCGACGATGTTCGCCGCCGGGACGCGGACGCCGTCGAAGACCACCTCGGCGTGGCCGCCGTGGTAGTGGTCCTCGTAGCCGTAGACCCGCATGGCACGCCTGATCCCGACGCCGGGGGTGTCGCGCGGGACGAGGACCATGGACTGCTGGCGGCGCGGGTCCGAGCCCTCCGGGTCGGTCTTGCCCATGACGATGAAGATCTCGCAACGGGGGTTCATCGCACCGGAGATGTACCACTTGCGGCCGGTGATGACGTAGTCGTCGCCGTCCCGCTCGATCCGGGTCTCGATGTTCGTGGCGTCGGAGGAGGCGACCTCCGGCTCGGTCATCGCGAACGCGGACCGGATCTCGCCGGCGAGCAGCGGATGGAGCCAGCGCTTGCGCTGCTCCTCGGTGCCGAACTGGGCGAGCACCTCCATGTTCCCCGTGTCGGGGGCCGCGCAGTTCAGGGCGGTGGGGGCGAGCTGCGGGCTGCGGCCGGTGATCTCGGCGAGCGGCGCGTACTGGACGTTGGTCAGCCCGGCGCCGTACTCCGCGTCGGGCAGGCTGTGCTGGTCCATGAAGAAGAGATTCCACAGCCCCCGCCGCCGGGCCTCCGCCTTCAGCTCCTCGACGACCGGCGGGGTGTCCCACGGGTCCGCGAGGGCGGCGCGCTGCTCCTCGGCGACCGCCTCCGCCGGGTACACGTGCTCGTCCATGAAGGCCAGCAGCTTGCCGCGCAGCTCCTCGGTGCGCGCGTCGAACGCGAAGTCCATGGCTCAGCCCTTCCGAAGCGTGGTGAGGCCGCCTTCGACGAAGAGCGGCACGAGCTGTCCGATGCGGTCGAAGCCCGGGCCGAGGGTGTGCCCGAGCGTGTAGCGGTAGTGGATGCCCTCGAGGATGACCGCGAGCTTGAAGTAGGCGAAGGCGGTGTACCAGGGGAGGGCCGAGACGTCGCGGCCCGAGCGCGCGGCGTACCGCTCGACGATCTCGGCGGGCTCGGGGTGGCCGGGGGCGTCGCGCGTGGTGGCGATCGGCGAGCCGGGAACGGGCCGCTGCTCGCTGTACATCATCAGCAGCCCGAGGTCGGTGAGCGGGTCGCCGAGCGTGGACATCTCCCAGTCCAGGACGGCCTCGACGGTGCCGTCGGCGCCGATCAGGACGTTGTCCAGCCGGTAGTCGCCGTGCACGACCGTGGGCGCGGGGGACTGCGGGAGCGCCGTGCCCAGCGCCTCGCGCAGCTCGTCGATCCCGGCCAGCTCGCGGTTCCTGGAGGCCTCCAGCTGCTTGCCCCAGCGCCGCAACTGCCGCTCCAGGAACCCCTCCGGCCGCCCGAAGTCCCCGAGCCCCACCGCGTCGGGGTCCACGGCGTGCAGGTCCACGAGCGTGTCGGCGAGGCCGAGGACGACCTCACGGGTCCGGGCGGGGCCGAGGGCGGCGAGCTGTTCGGCGGTGCGGTACGGCGTGCCGGTCACGAACTCCATGACGTAGAAGGGCGCTCCGAGGACGTCCTCGTCCTCGCAGAGCAGAATCGCCTCGGGCACCGGCACGGCGGTGTCGCGCAGCGCGCTGATCACCCGGTGCTCGCGCCGCATGTCGTGGGCGGTGGCGAGCACGTGCCCGAGCGGCGGGCGGCGTACCACCCAGCGGCCGGTGCCGTCCGTGACGGCATAGGTGAGGTTGGAACGTCCCCCCTCGACCAGCTCCGCGCCCAGCGGTCCGCGCACCAGCCCCGGCCGCTCCCGCTCCAGATACGCGCGCAGCCGTTCCAGGTCGAGCCCTGGGGGGTTGCCCTTGCTCATCGAGTGCTCCTCCACGGGGAGTTGAACATACGGACGTGTGGTCCCCGATCATGATGCCGACCGGTCGGTATGCCGTCTAGGGGGCACCGGGGACCAATGTGATCCGCTTTCCCGTCTCCCTGACCGCGGACCGCCCCCGGGCCGCCACGGCGCGGGGGCGCGTACGGATCAGGCGTGGCAGGCCATCGGCTTGCCGCCGTTCATCGTCATCATGTCGCCGAGGACTTCCGGCAGGTTCAGCGGGGCGCCCCACGGCAGCCCCTCCAGCTCGGCGTAGGCGCGGTGCAGATTGGCGACCAGGCGCTCGCTCTCGCGCAGCGACGCGAACGCGCCGAGATCCGCCTCGCGGGCGGCCTCCAGCGGGGTGCGCCCGGCCGCGTGGGAGGCGCGGGCCAGCTCGTCGACGTACCGCAGATAGGCCTCCGTGGCGTCGTACACCCCGGGGTCGGTGACCCGGCCGTGGCCGGGCACGACGACCTGGGCATCGAGCGAGCGCAGCCGCTCCAGGGCGCGCAGCGATCCCGCGAGGGAGCCCATCATGAGGAAGGGGGTGCCGCCGTTGAAGATCAGGTCACCGGTGAAGACGATGCCCTGCTCCGGCAGCCAGGCGACGGTGTCGCCGACGGTGTGGGCGACACCCGGGTGGATCAGGCGGACCTCGATGTCGCCCACGTGCACGGTGAGCGTGTCGGAGTAGGTGAGGGTGGCGGGGGTGATGGCAACCTCGCCGTAGTCGACCCCGGGCCAGATGCCGTGCAGCTGGTGTCCCGCGGCGAGGGTCTCCGCGCGGCAGGCCGTGTGCCCCACGACGGTGGCCTCGGGGAACACGCAGTTGCCGTAGGTGTGGTCGCCGTGGTGGTGGGTGTTGACCACGGTGGTGGGCAGCGGGGCACCGCTGTCGGTGACGGCGGCGCGCAGCAGGCGCGCCCGCCGCTCGGTCGCGGCGGTGTCGATCAGCAGGGTCCGGCCGCCGGCCGTCACGAACCCCGCGTTGTTCAGGCACCAGCCGCCGTCGGGCTGGACGAACGCGCTCACCCCCGGTGCGAGCGGGACCGTGTACGGCTCCGTGTCCGCCGGTTCGACGGCTCGGACGGTGGTCGAGCTGGACATCGCTGGCCTCCCCTTGCGTCCGCGCGGGCGCGCGGATCGGACTGACCGTCAGAATACGGTCACGGTCCGGCCGGGGGAGGGCCGGTCAGCCCCGCCGCTCCAGGCCCGGGCGCAGTCGCTCCAGCAGTGCGTAGAGCGCGGTGCGCTCCTCCTCGTCGAGGGCGTCGAGCGCGCTGTGCGTGGCCTGCATCTCGGCCCGGACCCGCTGGATGGTCTCCAGGCCCTCGTCGGTGGCGACCACGTTCTTCACGCGGCGGTCGCGGGGGTCGGGCTCGCGGCGGACCAGACCGCGCGATTCGAGGCGGTCCACGATGCCGGTGACATTGGAGGCGTCACAGACCAGCAGGGTGGCGAGGCCGCGCATCGGGACCGGGCCCTTGAGCTGGGCGAGCAGCTTCGCCTGGACGGAGGTGAGCCCGTGCCGGGCGGCGGCGGCCGCGAAGTCCTGCCACTGGGCGGTGCCGAGCGCCGCCACCAGCTCCAGGAGCTGGGCCTTGGTCGGGGGCTGGGGGATCGCGGTCATGGTTGAAGTGTACTCAAGAGCTTGAGCCCGTAAAACATTAACTTGACTATGTGAACTATTTCGACTTACCGTACATCGAGTTGCTTGACGATCTCAAGCATCCATGTCGTGAAGTAACTCGAAGGACCCGCCACCCCTCATGAGCACCCAAGCCACCACCGCCCCGGCGGGCAGGCAGCGGAACGAGACGGTCATCGTCTTCGCCCTGAGCCTCGCCGCCATGGTCGTCTCGATGATGCAGACGCTGGTCGTGCCGATCCTCGGCCTCATCCAGAACGACCTCGAAACCTCCTCGGCCAATGTCAGCTGGGTCACCACCGCCACCCTGCTCTCCGCCGCGGTCTTCACCCCGCTGCTGGGCCGCTTCGGCGACCAGCACGGCAAGAAGAAGACCCTCGTCGGCGTGCTGATCGTCATGGTCGCGGGCTCGGTCCTCGCGGCCGTCACGCACTCCCTGCTGTGGCTCATCGTCGGCCGGGTGCTCCAGGGCGCCGCCACCGCGATCTTCCCGCTCGCGCTGTCCGTCCTGCGGGAGGAGGTCCGCCCCGCGAAGCTGCCCGGCGCGATGGCCATGGTCAGCGGCACCCTCGCATTCGGCAGCGGCCTCGCGCTCGTCGCCACCGGGCTGCTGACCTCCGGCGACAACCCCGACTACCGCAGCGCCTTCTGGCTGGCCACCGGCCTCGCCGCGCTCGCCCTGCTCGCCGTCGTCCTCCTCGTCCCCGCCACCCGGCAGACCACCGGCGGCCGCACCGACGTCCTCGGCGCGCTGAGCCTCGCCGCCACCCTCGTCCTGCTCCTGCTGCCCATCACCCAGGGCCACGAGTGGGGCTGGTCCTCCGCCCGTACGATCGGCTGCTTCGCCGGTGCCGTGGTGATGGCTGCCGTCTGGACGTTCGTCGAGCGCACGGTGCGCGAGCCGCTGGTCGACATGAGGATGTTCTCCCACCGCCCGGTGCTCTTCGCGAACATCTCCGGTCTGCTCGTCGGCTTCGGCTCCTTCGCGCTCTTCATCGGCGTCTCCTACCTCGTGCAGATGCCGTCGAAGATCGCCGGCTACGGCTTCGACGCCAGTGTCCTGCGCGCCTCCGTGCAGTTCCTGCTGCCCAGCACGATCGTCTCGCTGCTCGCGGCCCCCGTCGGCGGCCAGCTCGTCCGCCACAAGGGCCCGCGTCTGGTGCTGCTGCTCGCCTCGCTCATCGGCACCGCGGGCTTCGTCTGGATCGCCCTCGACCACGAGCACGCCTTCTCCGTCATCGCCGCCGGCATGTTCGTCGGCGCGGCCATCAGCTTCGGCTACGCCGCCATGCCCGCGGTGATCGTCGCCAGTGTGCCGCCGCGCCAGACCGGCATCGCCAACGGCATCAACTCCATCTCCCGCTCGACCGGCAGCGCCATCGGCAGCGCGATGATCACGACCGTGCTCGCCTCCAAGAGCCTCGAGCACCTGCCGCCGGGCGCGCCGAAGCTGCCCGCCGAGAGTCAGTTCACGCTGACCTTCGTGATCGCGGGCACCGCGTTCCTGCTGGTCGCGTTGGTCGCCTGGCGTGGCCTGCGCAAGATCCACGGCCCGCGTCCGGCCGAAGTGGCGGACCGCTCCGCCACGGCGGACGCTGGGACCGCAGCCGCCCACGCCTGATCCACCGGCCCCCGCTCACCCTCTCCCGTATTCCGTAAGGAGCATCACCATGAAGGCCATCAGCTACCGCGCCTACGGCGGACCCGAGGTCCTGGAGTTCGGCGAGCTCCCCGAGCCCAAGGTGGGCCCGGACTCGGTCCTGATCAAGGTCAGGGCCGCGGCCGTCAACCCCGTCGACTGGAAGGCCCAGGCGGGCTACCTCGACGGCATGCTCCAGGCCGTCTTCCCGGTCGTCCCGGGCTGGGACGTCTCCGGCGTCGTCGTCGGCCTGGGCGCGGACACCCCCGAGTTCGCGATCGGCGACGAGGTCATGGGCTACGTCCGTGAGGACCTCCTCTCCCGCGGTACCTTCGCCGAGTACGTGGCCGCACCGGTGCGCACCCTCGCGCGCAAGCCGGCCAACCTCACCTTCGAGCAGGCCGCGGGCATCCCGCTGGCGGGCCTGACCGCCTACCAGGCGCTGCGGGCGGCGGGCACCGGCGAGGGTGACACCGTCCTGGTGCACGCAGCCGCCGGCGGGGTCGGCACCATGGCCGTACAGCTGGCCAAGCACCTCGGGGCCCGCGTCATCGGCACGGCGGGCGAGCGCAACCACGACTACCTCCGCGGGCTGGGCGCCGAGCCCGTCACCTACGGGGACGGCCTGGCCGGGCGGGTGCGCGCCCTGGCGCCCGAAGGCGTCGACGTGGTCCTCGACCTGGTCGGCGGCGGAACGATCCACACCTCGCCCGAGGTGACCGCCCCCGGCGCCCGGCTGATCTCCATCGCGGACCCGGAGGTGTCGGCCCTCGGCGGCCGCCTGCTGTGGGTACGCCCCGACGCCGCCGACCTCACCGCGCTCAGCCACCTGGCGGAGCAGGGCGTGCTGACGGTCGAGGTCGCGGAGGTGTTCCCGCTGGAGAAGACGGCGGACGCGCAGCGGCTGAGCGCGGAGGGGCACACGCGGGGGAAGATCGTGGTCACGGTCTGACGTCCGTCGGTTTGGGCTGTCGGTCCGGTGCGGCGTCGTTTCGCCTGCGGCGGGGGCGGTGGGGTTCGGGCCGTCGGCCCTTGTGCGGGCCCGGCCGTGGGGCGGGCCCGTGCCGCTCCGGTGGGTCGCGGGCCCTCACGCCGGTGGGCCTGCGGCGCCTCCGTCCCTGGGTGGGGAAGGGTTGGGCACCCGGCACACCACGCAGTGGACGGTCATGCCCGCCGCTCAAGGCATGCTCAGCCGTCGGTACGCCTCCAGGCCGTCGGGGACACAGTCCCACTCCGGGAGCCGGGCCGTCAGTTCCTCGTCGGTGAGGAAGGCGTGCCAGGCGACCTCCTCGGCCTGGGGCGCGACCGGCAGGTCGCACCGCACCTCGTAGACCGCCGACCACCACGAGTGCTCCGGCGTGCGGTAGAGGAAGCGGAACAGCGGCGTGGGGGCGGGCAGGCCGCTGACGCCCAGTTCCTCCTCGGCCTCGCGCAGCGCCGCCGTGTCGTACGACTCGCCGGCTCCGACCACGCCGCCCACGAACATGTCGTAGCGCGAGGGGAAGACGAGCTTCGTGGCGGTGCGGCGGTGTACGAAGATCCGCCCCGCGCCGTCCCTGGCCAGGACGAAGACACAGCGGTGGCGCAGTCCGCGTGCGTAGGCCTCGCCGCGGGGCGCCTGGCCCACGACCTCGTCCCGCTCGTCGACGATGTCCAGCAGCTCGTCGGCCGGCAGCCCTTGCTGATCGGTCATACGGCCCATCCAACCAGCCGGCCCGCGTGCGCGGCTCAGCGCGGTGGGAGGTCGCGTACCCGGTCCGGGCCGCCCACCCCCGCCGGCATCGCCGGGTGGTGGCCGATCAGCACGATGCCGGTCACGATCGCCGCCAGCCCCGCCGCCTCCCAGGCCAGCGCCCCGGGTGTGGTCCGCACCTGGTCTCCCAGGAACCCCACCCCGCACACGATGCCCGCCAGTGGCTGGGCCGCCGTCAGCGCGGGCAGCGACAACCGCAGCGGGGCCGTCTCGAAGGCGCTCTGCACGAACAGCAGCCCCACCAGCCCGAGGGTCAGCACCGCGTACGGCTGCCAGCTCAGCAGCAGCGCGGTCCAGCCGCCGCTGTGCAGCCGCTGGCCGCTCAGCCGGGTCAGGGCGTCCTGCACGCCGTACAGCAGCCCCGCCGCCGCGCCCAGCAGCGCCGCCTCCACGACCACCCGGACCCGTCTGGAGACCGCCGCCAGCAGCAGTGCCGTGCCCACCATCGGGCCGATGAACAGCCATTGGCGCAGGGGATCGGCGGCGTCGTCACCGCCGTGCGGGCGGCCCGCGACGATGAACGCCGTCACCCCGCCCGCCAGCAGCCACAGCCCGCCCCAGCCCGCCGGTCCGAGCGGCTGCCCGGTCTGCCACCGGGACAGGGCCATCGCGAACAGCAGGTTCGTCGCCAGCAGCGGCTCCACCAGGGAGATCTCGCCCCGGCCGAGCGCCACCGCGCCGAGGGCCGTGCCGCACACCATCAGCCCGATGCCGGCCAGCCAGCGGGGCATCCGCGCGAGGTCCAGCAGCAGCCGGAAGGAGAGGAAGTCGCTCATCGGGGCGTGCTGGGCCGCGTTCTGCTGGAGCACGAATCCGACACCCAGGCAGCACGCCGCACTCAGGGCGAAGACGAAGACCGACACGCCGCGTACCTCAAGGCCACCGGGCCGTAGGAGACTTGACGGGACGAGGCTAACCGCCGTAGGGCGGTGCGACGGCCGGGCAACGGCCTTTCCGCTGGCGGGGCGGGCAAACGGCCGAACGGCCGGCCCGTCCCCACCCTCGCTACCGAACAGTCGTTCGTTGATCGGACGTACGGTCCTCGACAAGCAGAGCTGACGTGGCGTCAATTGATGAAGCGTCAGCGCAAGATCGGTCTTGACTCGGAGCCGTGACTACCGCTTTGCTGTGCGTGATTGCGACAGCTTGTTTGCGGACGCCTTGACCCGGCGCCCGGAGGGGACGTACGCCGTGGAGGAAGCCCGACGATGACGCCCCCACCCCCCTTGGGCCGCCCCCGGAACAAGGACGGGCTGACTTTCGACCCCGCCCTCGACGACACCGAACTCGCCACCGTCCGCGACGCGCTGGCGAGGGGGCGTTGGGCGGACGCCCGTAAGCTCCTCGCCGAAACCGGCGACGACTGGGACCGCCGCGGCCACCGCCTCACCGTCCTCGGTGAGGGCGCCACCAGCGTCGCCTGGGCCCGGGAATGGCAGCTCGCCGAGCCCGACAGCCCCGACGCCGCCGCCCTTCTCGCCTGCGCCACCGTCTTCAGGGCCGTGCGCGGCAAGGGCAGCCCCGAGGCGGCCCGCGCCTGCGCGCTGACCGCGGCCAGGATGGCCCCGGCCGATCCGACGCCATGGCTGGCCATCCTCGTCCTCGCCCGCCGGACCGGCACCGACGACGAGCGCGTCCGCGCCTTCGACCAGGTGCGCGCCCGCCACCGCGACCACCACCACGCGCACCATCTGATGGCCGCCTGCCTGGCCGAACACCAGAGGGACGACCGGGACGACCCGCTGCACGAGGTCTACGACTTCGCCTCCTGGGCCGCCGAGCAGGCACCCGCCGACTCGCCCCTGGCCGTGCTGCCCGTGGTGGCCCACGCCGAGCGTTACCGGGTCCTCGCCCGGGCCGGACTCGAACCCCGTGACCCCGCCCGCTCCGGGCACTGGACCACCCGGCGGGCCCGGCAGGTGATGAAGGCGGCCTTCGACTGGTGGCTCGAATGGGACGTCGACGAGGACGCCGCCGCCACCGCCCACCCCCGGCGCAAGGTCGATCTCAACTACCTCGCCCACGCCAAGCTCCACGAGGGCCGGATGGCCGAGGCCGCGGCCCTGCTCACCCGCATCGGCCCGCACGCCGTCCGCGCCCCCTGGTCCTACCCCGACCGGGACCCCGCCAAGGCGTTCCACGCCGCTCGCCGCGCCGCGCTCGGCGCGGCGTGACCCGCGCGGCCCCGTCGGCCGCGTGCGCACCCCCAACCCCGCTCACCCCCATGGGAAGGACGACCCCCGCCATGTCGACGGGCACCACGAGCGAGATCAGCACCTTCAAGGGCCAGGACAGACGGCTGCGCGCCGACCGGATAGGCCTGGCCGGACTGTTGCTGTCGGTGGTCGCCGCCAGCGCGCCCCTGATGGTCACGGCCGGCGTCATGCCCACCACCTACGGAACGATGGGCATCGTCGGGCAGCCCCTCCTCTACGTCATCCTCGGCGTGGTGCTGACCCTCTTCAGCTTCGGCTACGCCGAGATGAGCCGCCATGTCCACAACGCCGGGGCGTTCTATGCCTACATCGCCCGCGGCCTCGGTGGCACCGCGGGCGCCGCCGCCTCCGTCGTCGCGCTGGTCGCCTACAGCGCCATGCAGTTCGCGATCTACGGCATCTTCGGCTACGAGGTCTCCGGTCTGCTCGCCAGGTATCTGCACATCGACGTCGCGTGGTGGCTGCCCGCGCTCGGCGCCGTGGCCGTCGTCGGTGCCCTCGGCTGGCTCAAGATAGACCTCAACGCCAAGGTCCTCGGCGTGCTGCTGCTCGTCGAGTGTGCCATGGTCGCCCTCTTCGACATCGTGGGAGTCGCCAGCCCCGGCAAGGACGGCTTCTCGCTGCACGCGTTCAACCCCGAGACCCTCGGCGGCGCCGGGCTCGGCACCGCCCTCTGCTTCACCATCGCCTCCTTCGTCGGCTTCGAGCAGGCCGCCGTCTACGCCGAGGAGACCAGCCGCCCGCAGGAGGTCGTCGCCCGGGTGACCTTCCTCGCCGTCGGCTTCGTCGCCCTCTTCTACGCCGTCAGCTCCTGGGCGCTGACCGTCGCCGCCGGGCCCTCGCGGATCGTCGGCGAGGCCCGGAAGGAGGGCCCGAACCTGCTCTTCGCCCTCACCTCCGACCGGTTCGGCGGCGCGTTCGCCGATGTGATGCACGTCTTCTACGTGACCGGCATGTTCGCCGCGATGCTCAGCTTCCACAACGTCGTCGCCCGCTACGCCTTCGCCATGGGCCGCGAGGGCCTGCTGCCCGCCGCTTTCGGCCGTACCTCCAAGGCCAGCGGCGCGCCCGCCCACGGCTCGCTGCTCCAGAGCGTCGTCTCGCTGCTGGTCGTCCTGCTCTTCGCGATCACCGACGACAAGCCGCACGGCGATCCGACCGCACCCGTCCAGCGGCTGTTCACCTGGATGGGCAACGTCGGCGCGCTCGGCGTCATCGTCTTGATGACCGCCGCGAGCGCCGCCGTCATCGTCTTCTTCGTCCGCCGCGGCGCGGCCCGTGCCCAGGCCCCGCGGCTCGTCGCCTCCGGTGTCGCCGGGCTCGCGCTGCTCGCCATCATCGTCTACGCGGTCAAGGACTTCGATGTGCTGCTCGGTGCCGACCCCGGCCCGGTGCTGCGCTGGGCGCTGCCGGGCATCGTCGCCGCGGCCGTCGTCCTCGGGCTGGTCTACGGGCTGGTGCTGAAGTCCGCGCGGCCGGAGCGGCACGCCCGGATCGGGCTGGGCAACGAGGCGTTCCTGCTGGAGAAGGCAGCGGCCGCCCCCTTGTCCGAGTCGTCGAGCCGCTGACCGGTCTCAGGCTCCCGGGCCGCCCAGTTGCCCGCTCACCCGTCGCGAGACGGTGAATTCATAGAGGTCGAGCACCCCGGGCGGCTCCGCGAGCCCGGGGCCGCCCGCCCGCACCCACGCGGCGATGTCCGCCAGCGCGTCGTCGTCGTTGACCAGCCCCAGCCACACCGGCCGCCCCCCGGCGGCCCGGCCCGCAGCCGATGGCTGAACCACCATCACATTCGCCTGGTCGCACACGTCCAGGCACTCCGACGCGCGCACCTGCGCGGCCCCGTCGACGGCGCCGCGCAGCCTCGCTATCTGTCCGCCGTGGTCGACACCGGGGACCTTCGCCGGGTCGCCGCAGCAGCAGCCGCGGCAGACCGTGATCCGGCAGGGGGCGGGAGCGGAAGAGGCGCGTCGGGCGCTGTTCGAGATCACCGGCCCGATGATACGCAGACCGCCACCGCCCGTCCGTTGACGAGAGGATGACTGTATGTCCGGGAATATCGCCGTAGTCCGCCGCCCCGGCCCCCGCCTCGCCGAGGGTCTGGTGACCCATATCGAGCGCACCCCCGTCGATACCGCGCTCGCCCTGCGTCAATGGCACGGTTATGTCGAGGCACTGCGCACGCACGGCTGGCGGACCGTCGAGGCCGCCCCCGCCGACGACTGCCCGGACGGGGTCTTCGTCGAGGACACCATGGTGGTCCACCGGAACGTCGCCCTCATCGCCCGTTCCGGCGCGGCCGGCCGCCGGGCCGAGACGCCGGGGGCCGAGGACGCGGTCGCGGCCCTCGGCTGCTCCATCGATCGGCTCCGTGAACCCGGCACGCTCGACGGCGGCGACGTCCTCAAGGTCGGCGACACCCTCTACGTAGGACAGGGCGGACGCACGAACGCGGACGGCGTACGGCAATTGCGTGCGGTCTTCGGCCCGCTGGGCGCCCGGGTGGTGGCCGTCCCCCTCGCCGGCGGCAAGGTGCTGCACCTGAAGTCCGCCGTGACCGCGCTTCCCGACGGCACGGTCGTCGGCCATCCGTCGCTCGTCGACGACCCGTCCCTCTTCCCGCGCTTCCTGCCGGTGCCCGAGGAGTCGGGCGCGCACGTCGTGCTGCTGGGCGGCGACCGGCTGTTGATGGCCGCCAGTGCCCCGAGGACGGCCGCGCTGTACACCGGCCTGGGATATCGGCCGGTGGTGGTGGACATCGGCGAGTTCGAGAAACTGGAGGGCTGCGTGACCTGTCTGTCGGTGCGGTTGCGCGCGTTGCAGGCCGGTTGCGGTCCTGTTTCGGAAAATCCCCGGGCGGCACTGCTTGAACCGAGAAGGAATCACCTGGGGAGCGGTGTTCCCGAGCCATTCCTTTTGAGCCAGAGAGCCGAAACGGATCAGCGGCGCGAACTCTAGCCAACGTGCGTGCCGCTCCCTATTATTCGAACGCTCCCAGTCCTACGGACCGCAGGAGGGCAGCGCAGTGGCTTGGCATGTTCATGCCCATATCAAAATCGTGCTCGAAGGACAATGCCGTGGTCCATGGCTCTTTCGTCGGTCCGGAACCACTGACTCCTGACGCTCCCGCAGCCGAGTCGGCACCCCATCGACCCGCCCCTACCGCTCAGGGGAAAGCGTGAATTCACAGCCGTGATTCCCGCGGTGCGGGCACTTCAGGATCCTTTCGTCTTCCCCTCGCGCCGTATGGCGCGAAGACAATCGACAGGAGAACCCATGCCCGGCGGCCTTTTCACCGGCAGCGCGATCGCGGCGTTACTCGCCGCGCCGCTCGCCACGCACAACCCCGCGGCCCTCATCACCCCGCCCCCGGACAAAATCGTCATCGAGGTGGCGACCGTCAACGGGTCGGGATGTCCCGCGGGAACGGCGGCGGTGGCCGTCGCCCCCGACAACACGGCCTTCACCGTCACCTACAGCGACTACCTCGCCCAGGTGGGCGTCGGTTCCAAGCCGACCGACTTCCGCAAGAACTGCCAGCTGAACCTCATCGTGCACGTGCCGCAGGGCTTCACCTACGCGATCGCCAGCGCCGACTACCGCGGCTTCGCGTCCCTGGAGTCCGGTGCCGTCGGCACCCAGAAGGCGTCGTACTACTTCCAGGGGTCGTCCGCGACCACCCCGAGCAGTCACGCCTTCAGAGGCCCGTACAAGGACAACTGGCAGGCGAGCGACCGGGTCCCGGTCGGCGCGCTGGTCTGGGCGCCCTGCGGTGAGAAGCGGAACTTCAACATCAACACCGAACTCCGCGTCGGCGTCGGCAGCTCGGATCCGGCCAGGACGACGAGCTTCATGACGATGGACTCGACGGACGGCGACATCAACACGATCTATCACCTGTCCTGGAAGGAATGCCCCAGAAAGGCCTAGCCGCCACGCCCGGCGGACGGCCGGCGGCCCGCCGGAGCCACTCCGGCGGGCTTGCGACGCTCGCCGGCGCCGCCCGCCCGGGCTTTGCCCGCCTTTTGCATACCGGGACTTTATGCCCTTGCGTACCGCCTCACCTGCGGGGATAGCGCTCCGCACGCCCATCGTCACCCATAGGGTATAGACCTCTGGCGGAAATCGAGCGAATGTGGGAGATCCCCATGCGAAGACGAGCGGTCCGCACAGCCCCCAGGGCCGCCCAGGCGTCGGAGACGAGTCCTCGTTCAGCGCCCTTCGCGCTAGTCGATTGCCAGAGCCCCTATGCCTCCCAGTAGCCACACCCTGAGCTCCTCGCATACGGCCCACGCTTTTCCCGGAGCCTTCCCCGCCCTTCCCGGGCTCCCCGCCGCTCCGGACCCCCTCCGTACCCGGGCCGCGCATCCGCAGCGACTCCTCGGCCACTGGGGCCGCGGGATGCCGCTGTGCATGCACAGCCCGCCCTCGCGCTGGGCACCGCACTACCTGCCGCCCGGTCTGCCCTCCCACAGCATCTCGCTGCCCGCCTCGACCCGGTCCGTCGGGGCCGCGCGGCGCTTCAGCGAGCGCCTGCTGAGCGAGTGGGGGCTCGCCGAGCTCGCGGCGGACACCACGCTCCTGCTCTCCGAACTCGTCACCAACGCCATCGTGCACGTCCCGATGACGGCCGGTGACGTCCGCCTCGTCCTCACCCGCTCCGCCGACCACCTGGTCGCCCAGGTCACCGACGCCGGCGGGCTGCTGCCCCGCTGCGCCGAGGCCGGACCGGACAGCGAGAACGGCCGGGGGATGTGGCTCGTCGAGCAGATCGCCACCCAGTGGGGCCACCACGCGTGCGAGGAGGGGAAGACCGTCTGGTTCACCCTGCGCATCCCGGCGGGCACATCCGGGGCCTGAGACCCCGGGCACAGGCCTGCCGGCGGCCTCCCGCGGGGCCCGTACGCGCGCCGCGGGCTGCGAGGTGGGCCGGTTCGGAGAGACCATGGAAGTCGCTGCGGCGCACGGCACGAGGAACGAGGGACGGACGCAGAGGCACGAGGCCGCCGCACCACCCCTGAGCGGGCGGAGGGAGGACCTCGCATGGGCAGTGCCGAGACATTCCGGCCCGAGCCCGGCCGGATCCCGGCCGGGCGCACCGGCCGGCACCAGCCGGGCAGCCTGCTGGACGTCCTGAGCGTCGCCGCGGTGGTCCTGGACCAGGACGGCCGCATCGTGCTGTGGAGCCCCCAGGCCGAGGAGCTGTTCGGCTGGACCCCGGCGGAGGCGCTCGGGTCGTTCGCCGCCCGGCTGCTGGTCGCCGAGGAGGACTTCGAGACGGTCCTCGCGGAGTTCGCCCGGGTGGTCAGCGAGGGCGGCGGCTGGTCCGGTGTCTTCCCCGCCCGGCACAAGGACGGCGGCTCCCGGCTGATCGAGCTGCGCACCATGCGGCTGGAGGACGAGGACGGCAGGCTGTACGCCCTCGGGATGTCCACCGACCAGGCGGTCCTGCGGGACGTCGAACGGGACCTGGCGCTGTCGCTCCGGCTGGTGGCCCAGTCCCCGATCGGGCTCGCCGTGCTGGACACCGGGCTGCGGTACGTGCTGGTCAACCCCGCACTGGAGCGCATCAACGACCTGCCCGCCGAGCGGCACATCGGCCGGCACGTCCGGGAGGCCCTGCCGTACGCGGACACCGAGCAGATCGAGTCCGCGATGCGCCGGGTCATGGAGACCGGCAACCCGCTGCTGGACGAGTTCTCCGTCGGCCGCCCCGTGGGCAGCGGCGTCGGCCCCGACCGGGCGCTGCTGGTCTCCTACTACCGGCTGGAGGACCCCGGCGGCCGACCTCTGGGCCTCGCCACCTCCGTCGTGGACGTCACCGACCGGCACCGCGCGGCCGCCGAGGCCCGCCGCAGACTGTCCCTCGTCGCCGATGCCTCCGTACTGATCGGTACTACCCTCGACCTCGACCAGACCGCCCGGGAGCTCGCCGAGGTCGTCGTCCCCGACCTGGCGGACGTGGCCGCCGTCGACGTCCTCGACACCGTCCTGGGCGGCACCCGCTCCGGCTCCGTACCGGACGGGCAGGCGGCCGTCTTCCGCGCGCTGGCCGTGGCGGCGGGGGACACGGCCGAGGCCGCCGAGGCCGTCCGCGCGGCCGACCCCCCGGGGCAGATCGCGAAGTACGACGCCGACCGGCTGGTCACCCAATGCGTCAGCACCGGCCGCCCGGTCCACATCGCCCACGTCACCGCCGCCGACCTGCCGCGCATCGCCCGGGACGAGGACGCCGTCCGTCTGCTGGCCGACGCCGGCCTGCACTCGTACATGGCGGTGCCGCTGATCGCCCGGGGCGAGGTGCTCGGCGCCCTGGACCTCAAACGCATCGGCAACCCGGCGCCCTTCGGCGAGGACGATGTCGTCCTCGCCGGTGAACTGGCCGCCCGCGCCGCGGTCTGCATCGACAACGCCCGCTGGTACCAGCGCGAACGCGCCACCGCCCTCACCCTCCAGCGCGATCTGCTGCCGCACCGGCCCCCGCGGCTGGCGGGCCTGGACATCGCCTACCGCTACCAGCCCGCCGGGCTCGCCACCAACGTCGGCGGCGACTGGTTCGACGCCATCCCGCAGTCCGACGGCAAGAGCGCCCTCGTCGTCGGCGATGTGATGGGCAGCGGCATCAACGCCGCCGCGGCGATGGGACAGCTGCGCACCGCCGCCCGCACCCTGACCGGCCTCGGCATCGACCCGGCACAGGTGCTGCGCCACCTCGACGACACCGCTGCCGGGCTCGACCAGATGATCGCCACCTGCGTCTACGCCGTCTACGACCCCGAGCAGGGGCGGGCCCACGTGGCCAACGCCGGCCATCTGCCGCCCGTCGTCCTCCGCCCCGGCCGCCGTCCCGAACTGGTCGAACTCCCCACCGGGGCCCCGCTCGGCGTCGGCGGCATCCCCTTCGAGAGCGTCGCGGTGGAGCTGGCCCCCGGTGACCAGCTGATCCTCTACACCGACGGTCTGGTGGAGACCCGCGACGAGGCCATCGACTCCCGCCTGGAGGCCCTGCTGGCCCTGCTCGACGGCCCGCCCCGGGAGCCGGAGGCCACCTGCGACCTGCTGCTGAAGGACCTGCCCGAGGGCAACGACGACGATGTCGCCCTGCTCATCGCGCGGGTCCGACCCGAGCCGGAGTCGCCCGCACCGTGACGGGCAGTTCCCTGAGGGCGTGCGAGCGGAACGAGGTCCGCCAGCGCAGCCGGTCCGCGGGGACGGCGAGTTCCAGGCGGGGGAAGCGGCGCAGCAGCGTCTCCAGAGCGATCTGGATCTCCATCCGGGCCAGCGGTGCCCCGAGGCAGTAGTGGATGCCCTGGCCGAGCGCGAGATGCGCCTTGTCCGCCCGGTGGATGTCGAAGCGGTCCGGGTCCGGGTAGCGGGCGGGGTCGCGGTGGGCGGAGGCCAGGCAGAGCAGCACCGTGTCGCCGACCGGGATCCGTACCCCGCCGAACTCGACGGGCTCGGTGGGGAAGCGGCGGATGGCCATCTGGTTGGGGTGCGCGTAGCGCAGCAGCTCCTCGACGGCCGCGGGCAGCAGCCCCGGATCGGCCCGTACCTCGGCGAGCTGGCCGGGGTGGTTCAGCAGGGTCAGCAGACCGCCGCTGATCAGGTGCTGGGCGTTCTCGCTGCCGGCCATGAGGATCAGGAAGGCGAGGGAGACCAGCTCGTCCTCACTGAGCCGGTCGCCGTCGTCGCGGGCGGCGATGAGCGCCGAGAGGAGGTCGTCGCCGGGCGCTTCCCGGCGGGCCGCGACGAGGTCCACCAGGAAGCGGTGGATATGGTCCACGGCCTCCACGATCTGCCGCGGGTGCTCGGGGGCGAGCATGGTCGCGACCCGCTCCGAGAAGGGCCGGCGGTCCGCCTCCGGCACCCCGAGCAGATCCCCGATGACGACCAGCGGCAGCGGATTGGCGAACGTGGCGACGACGTCGACGGGATCCGCACCGTCGGTGAGCCCGGCGGCGAGTTCGTCGGCGAGCCGGTCCGCCGCGGCCTGTACGCGCCCCCGCAGGTCCTCGACGCGCCGCGGCGTGAAGCCCTTCGAGACCAGGCGGCGCAGCCGCAGATGGTCCTCGGGGTCGATGTTCAGGAGATTGGCGTCCAGCGCCGGGGGCAGGGAGAAGCCCTTGTAGCCCACGCCGGAGCGGTCCTTGTTGACCGACAGCCGCGGATCGGTGATACCGGCACGTACATCGGCCTCCCGGGTCACGAGCCAGACCGGGGAGCCGTCCGGCAGCGCGACGCGGTGCACGGGCGCGGCGTCGCGCAGCCGCGCGTAGGCGGGGTAGGGATCGGCGAAGAAGGACCCCGTGAAGGGCTGGGGGAGCGCGGTGGTCTCGGTCCGGTCTGTCATGCGGTCTGCTCCGACGAGGCGTGGCTGAGCGGGGTACGGGTGAGGGTGTCCGCCACGACCGGGGACGTGGCGAAGGCGCGGGCCAGCGTGCGCTGGAAGGACAGTTCGGCGGCCAGGTCCTGGGGTTCGGCGGCGAGTGGGGTGCTCACGTGCTCGGCGGGCCGCGGACCGTGCTCCTTCGCCCGCAGAGCGGCGGCGAGCAGCGCGGCCTCGACGGTCGCGGCGAGGTCGTCGCCCGTCAGCCCGGCGTCCGCGGCCCGGGCCCGCGCGGTGTCCGCGACGGCGGGGTCCATCCAGGTCCGCAGGGCCCACTGGGCGTCGCGGATCTCGATCACCGTGCGGTACACCCGGGTGCGGCGGTCCGCGTCCGGCTCCAGTTCGAGCACCGGCTCGGGCACCTGGGCGGTCAGGACCCGGTGCAGGGGCCGCAGTTCGGCGTGGGCCCGGCGCAGGTCGATCCGTGCCCACAGGGCGCTGAGGGAGCGCCCCCAGTCGGGCATCGTCCAGCCCGCCGTCTTCCCGATCGTGTTGACCGTGACCGCGAACGGCACGATCGCCTCCCAGGCGTGGCCCGTCGTGCCGAACTGCCCGGCGACGATGTCGGCGGCCCGGCAGCCCGCGTAGAGCAGGCCGGCGGGCAGCGTGAGGGCCACGAGCCGCAGACCGCGGCGCAGCCACGGGGTGGGGGCGATGTCGGCGTAGCGCCAGCACAGGATGCACACGTCGATCTGATTCCAGGCGTAGGCGATCAGATAGACGCTGAGGTACGCGGGGTAGAACTGCGCCCTGCTCAGCGCGAAGTCGGTGGGGCGCTCGTGGAGCTCGGTGGCCACGGAGAACAGCGTCACCATGACGAGGATGGTGGCGCCGATGCCGATGAGCCGCGGCGTCGCCTTGCGCCAGGCGACCTTCCGTTCGTAGGTGAGGTGCAGCAGGACCAGCTGCTGACAGGCGGTCAGGAGCATGACGCAGCTCTGGGTGAACAGGCCCGAGAAGTTACGGATGCCCACCGCCTCGCTGGTCGCCACCCAGACCGCCGGGGTCGACACGGTGAAGATCAGGAAGGGTATGAAGAAGTTTCCGGCGAGGGCCCATTGCGCGGGGGACCGGTCGACGCGCAGGACTCTGGCCTTGTAGAGGAATGCCAGGAGGTTCACCGCGGCGCACGTCGGATACATGACGCTGTTCAGGGTGTTGTTCATTCGTTCCGTTCGTCTCGCTCACGGGCCGGGCGCTCCAGCGCGGACAGCCGGGCCGCGAGTTCCGCGGCCTCCGGTGGTACCTCCCAGACGCGTCGGGTGGTCCAGGTGCCGATGCGCCGGCCGAGGAGGGAGCCGATGAACTCGGCCTCGCGCTCGGCCGGCGAGTGCGCGTGCTCCCGGCCCAGGACCCGCTGCACCAACTCCGGGTCGAGGGAGGGCAGCAGCAACCGGGTCGCCTCGGGCGTCATCACCGGGGCCGCCTCGTGGTCGCAGACGAAATGCCCGATCTCATGGAGAATGACCTGGCGTTGGTGAATGGGCGCGAGCCGCGCCTCGAACGCGATGAAGTCCCGCTCCTCCGCCGATACCCACATTCCGTCGGGGCTGCCGGGCGGAAGCGCGAGCGGCACCAGATGAATGGGCCGGCCGAACCGCTCGCCGAGATGGTCGCAGAGCGACTGAATGGTCAGTTCGCCCGGCGGAAGCCGGAGCGCGCGCACGCGCTCCTCACAATCGAGCCGGAACGAGGTGAATTCATGGTCCGGCTCTTTCCGGCGCCAGCGCATCACCATCATCAACGGTCGTCGTTCGAAGCCGGCGGCCCGGCCGGCGCCGGAAGGTCCCGTAACTCGTTCTGCGCCTTCGCCGCGGAGGCGAGGATCTCCTGGAGCAGCCCCGACAGCCGGTCCACCGGCGGGGCGTGGCCGGCCCCGGGGGCGCCGTGCGCGGCGGTGCGCAGGGCCACGCCCTCCACGCGCTGGGTGCGCAGCACGCGCAGGGTCTCCAGCTCCTCGTTCACCTGCTGGAAGACCTGCTCGTCCAGGAAGTACGCGTCGCGGGAAATGCCCAGACTGTAGGAGACCTTGAGCAGGGTCTCCAGCGTGAGGTTCGAGCCGTCCGCGGATTCCGCGTGGGAGAGCGTGCGCTTGGAGACACCCGCGCGCTCGGCCAATCCGGCCAGGGTGAAGGGACCTTCGGGGTGATGCCGGCGCACGTATCGCAGTCGACGGGCGATTTCGGCCTTCGCCGCCTGGATCCGCTGCTCCAGGGAGGGCCGTGCCGACGCCTCCGGAGCCCCACCCCCCTGATTCATCCTTCAACCTCTCGGATGTCGACGCGCGGCACCGTGGGCGCCGCGGCGCGGCAGTGTGCCAACCGGAGGACTCTAACTTCCTGGTGAAGCCCCTAGCCAGTCTCTGCCCGGCCGTTCCGCCGCCGAGAGCGGACCCCCGCGCGGTGCGGGCACCGGCGCAAGGATCGAATGCCCGGCTTGCTGGCGGTGCATACGGATTTGAGGTCGCGTGCGAGTGCATTATGTTGCAACTTCGATGCAGCAAGTTGCGATGACCGGATCCGGATGACTAACGTCCCCGGTGTTGCGTGCGGCGGTCACTCAGAGCCACGGGGGTGCATTGAGTGACGCCGCCGTTCCTTTTTCTCGGGGCTCGAAAATCTGTGCGCGTAAAAGCGCGTAAAATACGGACACCATGTACCGCACCATGATGAAGTCCAAGATCCATCGCGCCACCGTGACCCAGGCGGACCTGCACTATGTGGGTTCCCTGACGATCGACGCCGATCTGATGGAAGCCGCCGACCTGCTGCCCGGTGAGAAGGTCGACATCGTCGACATCGACAACGGCGCCCGGCTGTCGACCTATGTCATCGAAGGGCCCCGCGGCTCCGGGGTGATCGGTATCAACGGCGCCGCCGCGCGTCTGATCAGCCCCGGTGACCTGGTCATCATCATCGCCTACGGCTCGATGGACAGCGCGGAGGCCGCCGCCTTCGAGCCCCGGGTCGTCTTCGTCGACGAGCGCAACGCCGTCGTCGACCTCGGCAGCGACCCGGCCGCCGTCCCGGACGGATCCGGCCTGCGCCGGGGCGACCTCGTGGAGAGCTGAGCCCAGCCGAATCCAGCCCGTCCGGCGATTGAGGACACCGCCACGCAGCGGAGGTGCGGGCCTACGCGGCCGCCGCCTCCGCCACGGCGCGAGCCGTCAGCTCCCCGGCCCGGCGGACGCGCTCGTCCTCGCTCGGACGACAGCGGCCGAGTTCCGGGTCGTACGCCGCCATGATGGTGCCCGCGTGGTCGGCCCCCACCTCGTCGAGACGGGCCGCCCAGCCGTGCGTCTCCAGGGCCGCCACCAGATCGCGGGAGAACGCGACGTCGATCTGTTCGTCCGCCGTGCCGTGCACCAGACGGACCGGCACCGGTGACGCGGCGGGGCCGGCGGCCAGATCGACCAGGGGCACGTGGCCCGTCGACCGTGCCGGACGGTCGTACCGCGAGGCGATCCCCACGACCGCCCTGGGGCGCCAGCCGTCGGCCACCTCCGGATGCAGCGCGACCCCCAGCGCGGCGGAGGCCCCCGCCGACCAGCCGGCGAGCACGATCCGGTCCGCGTCGCCGCCGTGCTCGGCGGCCCGCGCACGGACGAACTCCAGCGAGCCCAGCAGATCCGCGCGCCCGCCGTCGGCCGCGTCGGAACGCCAGTCCGGCGCGAAGACGAGGACCCCGTGGGCCGCGACCTCCCGCGCGAGCGGCATGAGGATGTCCCGCTCGTCGGGGCCTATCCCGTGCCACAGCAGCACCGTCGGCAACGGCGCCGGGGCACGCTCCGGCCGGTAGACGTCGATGGACTTGCCGTGGGGCGCCAGGGCGAGCCGCTGCTCGACACCGCTGCGTACGGGCATGCCGGACCTTCCGATCGGGAACGGAGACCTCACAAGTCGTCACGCTATCAACCGGCTTCCGGTGCGCGGCCGTCCCCCGGGACGGCCGCGCGGGCCGTACTCCCGGGCCGGTCGGCGACCTCGGCCGGCAGGGCCGCGAAGGCGACCGCCACCCGCACCAGCCAGGCGGTCTCCGCGCCGAGGTCGGTGAACGCCGGGCCCTCGGCCCCGACCCGGGCGCGGTCGGCGTCGGCCACCGTCCGGCCCTGGGCCCGCGCCCGCAGGGCCGAGGCGATGCGCAGGGCCTCGACCCTCGCCCGTAGCTCGTCCCCGGACAGCCCCACCTCCCGGCTCGCGCGGGTCACCTCCGCCATCGCCGCCGGATCGGCGTGGGCCCGCAGGGCGAGCTGACCGTCCCTGATCTCGATCACCCGGCGGTAGAGCCGGAACTCCAGCTGCCGTACCGCCAGCCGGTCGGCCAGCTCGCTGCGTGCCGGGGCGAGCGCGATGGTGGGGACGGCCTCATGGAGCGCCGCCCACAGCGGATAGAGCCGGCGGTGCCGTCGGTACGCCGTCACCCACCGGCCGGCCGCGGCCACCCGCGGGCCCCACCCCGGCAGCGTCCAGCCCACCACGGTGAGCGCGGAGCCGAGGTCCCCGCACAGCCAGGCGACGGTCTCCAGATGGCGCAGATCGAAGCCGAAGGCGATGCCGAGGATGTTGCCGGCCCGGATGGCGCCGTAGCCGAGGGTGATGAACGCCCCGACGGCCGTCACCCGCAGCCCCCGCCGCAGCCAGGTCCGCCCCGCCACCGCGGAGTAGCTCCAGCAGACGCGGACGATGGTGATCTCGCCGATCAGATACGTCCCGATGTACAGGGACAGGTAGGCGAGATAGTACGGGTCGTGCACGTAGTAGAGGGTGAAGTCCCTCGGGCGCTGCGCGGTCGGGGTGAGCAGCCAGAAGAGGGTGACCAGCGAGGCGATCGCCGCGACCCCGAAGCACAGCTGCAGCCGGACCAGGACGCGGGCCCGCTCGGGCGGGCGCGCCCAGTACGTCAGCACGACCTGCTGGCCCACCAGGAGCGCCATCACACAGCTCTGGGCGAGCAGTGCCGCGATGTTCGGCACCCCCAGGAGACCGTCGACGCGGACCCACACCATGGGCAGCGAGATGAAGAAGCTCAGGCCCGAGAGGGCGAAGACGGCACACAGGGCGAGAAGGGCGGGGTCGGCCGGGTTCTGCCGCAGGGAACGCAACTTGTAGAACAGCCCGGCCCAGGCGGCGACGGCGCCGAACGCGTGGAGGGAGGTGATCACGTCTCGTCCAGGGGGGAGCTGCGCAGCGACCGGTCCAGCCGCCCGACGCTTTCGGCTGCCTCGGAGGGCACGGTCCAGTTGCGCTCCAAGGGGCGCCGGTTGGCCTCCTGGAGGATCAGGGAGGCGATCATCTCGGCCTCCTGCTCCTCGGCCGAGGTGTAGTACGTGCGCTGCAGCACGCTCTCCACCATCCGCGGATCGAGCGTCGGCAGCACCAGGCGCGAGGTCTCCTCGCCCAGCACCGCGTTCTCCTTGTGACCGCAGATCACATGGCCCAATTCGTGGGCGATGATGTGCTCCTGATGGAGCGGGCTGGTGTCGGATTCGTAGAAGATGTAGTCGACTTCGGGCCCGGAGATCCACAGCCCGCAGGGCCCGTCCACGGGCAGATGGATGGCCTCCAGGCGAATGGGCCGGCCATGGCGCTCGGCGACCCGCTCGCACAGCTCCCAGACGTCGAACGGCGTGGGTATGTCCAGACTGCGAACCCGTTCCAGGCTTCGCCGGTGCAGCCTCTTGAAGTTCATTGGTGTCACTCCCCCGTGGCGTTGTCGCGCCGTGCCTCCGACGCTGCTAGGGGTGGTGTTTCTCGGGCCGGTTGGCCGGCAGGCCCTCCAGCTCCCGGACACGCTCGATCACTTCATTGATCGAATGCAGACTCTTGGGGGACAGCCCGGCCGCCCGCAGCGCGACCCGCTGCACCTGGGTGTCGCGGAAGGCGACGAGCAGGCGCAGGTCGGCGTTGACGGCCTCGGTCACCCGGTCGTCGAAGAAGTAGGCCGGCGGCACGCCGAAGAACTTCGCCAGCGCCTCCAGGTGCCGCAGCGTCGGATTGTCGCGCTGACCCTTGCGCAGCAGCCAGATGTAGCTCCCGGAGATCGACACACCCCCGGCGGTGATCGAGCGCGCCACTTCCTCGGTGCTGTACGGCTCACGGCCGGCCGGTACCACCGTGTTGAACAAGTGGTTGAGCTTGTCGGCGAGCGTGTGCTCGGCAAGGGCGTCGGGGTCGTTCATGATCACACCTCCCTCCAGCGGGTCAATCTAGCTTAGAGGTCACTGCGGCCCCATGAGGCGCACCTGGCAATGCGGTTGACAGCCATACCGGTCGCTGCCTAGCGTCCCTGCTGTCGGTGGGATCAACTGGTGTTGGATCGCCCGCTCCGGCGGTCGATTGCCAGTTGGCGAGGCGGGGGCCCCGGAGAACTGTCTTCGTCGCGCGCGTGATCTCCATCGTGGTCCGTCGGAGGAGTTCCTGGAAGGGTGTCGTGACGACTTCGGAATGTGCTCGATCGGGAGAGTTGGCAACGGACGCCCCGGCCGCGGAGTTCGCGGTGCGTGAGGCGGGCGTGCACAGTGAGAGCGGAGCGGACCGCTGTCTGACGGCAGTGGTCCCGCTCGACGCGTTATTGCCCGCCGACTCCCCCCGCGTGGCCGGCGAGGACCCCCGCCATGTCCACGCGCTCGCCCAACTCGACGCCCGTCTCCCGCCGATCATCGTGCACCGCTCGACGATGCGCGTCGTCGACGGCATGCACCGGCTGCGGGCCGCGCGGCTGCGCGGCGACGACCGCATCACGGTCCGCTTCTTCGAAGGCAGCGAGGCGGACGCCTTCGTCTACGGCGTCCGCCTCAACACCCTCCAGGGGCTGCCGCTCAGCCCCGCCGACCGCACCGCCGCCGCCGAGCGCATCATCGGCACCCACCCGCAGTGGTCGGACCGGCTGATCGCCTCGGCGACCGGTCTCGCCGCGAGCACGGTCGCCTCGCTGCGCAGACGATGTGCGGGCAGCGTGCAGGTGAACGCCAGGACCGGCCGCGACGGACGGGTCCGCCCGCTCAACGCGGCGGAGGGGCGCCGACGGGCCGTCGCGCTCATCACCGCCAAGCCGCACGCCAGTCTGCGGGAGATCGCCGATGTCGCCGGAATAGCCGTCGGCACCGCGCGGGACGTACGGCAGCGGCTGCGCCTGGGCGAGGACCCGGTGCCGAAGAAGCTGCGGGAGGCGGAGAGCCGCACGGCCGCCGACTCCTCCATGACACTGCGCACCACCCCCGTGGCCTCCGCGCCGGTGACCACGGGCGGGGAGCAGCCGCTGCCCAATCTGCGCCGCGACCCCTCCCTCCGCTTCACCGAGGGCGGCCGGGCGCTGCTCCAACTCCTCAGCGCCCACGCCATGGGCGGCGAGCGTTGGCAGCGGCTCGTCGAGAGCGTCCCCGCGCACCGCACCGCGATGGTGGCCCAGGCCGCCCGGAACTGCGCGGAGGCGTGGCAGCGCTTCGCGCTGGAGCTGGAGCGGAAGGGCGCCTGAGGTCAGTCCCGCAGCCGGATGCGGAAGGAACCCTGCTTGTCGGTCTGGGTGAGCGAGGCCTCGCCCCGCGCCTTGGCGTACGCGCCGGTACCGCCGGTCACGGCGGCGGTACCGGTGTGCGGGCCACGGCCGAAGCGGTCGGTCATCGACGTCAGCACCAGGGTGCCGTTCTCGGTGCGCAGCACCCGCTGGCACTGCGTGACCACGCCCTCGTACCGGGCGAGGACCACGTCGCAGCGGTCGCTCCCGTCGCCCACGCGGCGACCGGCGCTCTCCTTGCCGTCCTTGCCGGTCTCGGTGGTGTGCACATCGAAGTAACTCACCCAGTGGTCCCCGGCCTTGGGGTACTCGGTCCGGGTGTCGGTCTTCTCCACGGTGGTCAGCCGCAGCTCCGTGTCCTCCTGGGCGGCGGAGGCGGTGTGCGGGGACGTCAGGCCGAAGGCCACGGCCCCGAGGGCCGCCGCACCGGCGACGGCGGCGGCGACGGTACGGCGGGGACGGTCACGGAACATCGGTTCCTCCAGATCGGGTCGGGGGCGGTCCGCCGGACCACCGGGCTCCCCCCACCCGCCTCGTCCGACGCCGCGTTCACCTCGACTCCCGACCGTACCGCCCGGCCGACGCCGCCGACAGAACATCACCCGCCAGAGAAAAACGTTCATCCGGCGGACTGACCACGACCGTTGTCCCGTCCGCTATGCGGACAATCCGGGCGCCGACGGCAGCTCCGCGAGGGTCGGGTACGACGGCTGCGCACCGGCCTTGGTGACGGACGCGGCACCGACCCGCACCGCGAACCGCGCGGCCGCGGCCAGCGGGGTGCCGGCCGCGAGCCGCACCGCCAGCGCCCCGGTGAACGCGTCCCCGGCACCCGTGGTGTCCACGGCCTTGACCGCGGCCCCCGGCACCGTCACCGGCTCCGCGTCCGCGTAGTCCAGCGCGAGCGCGCCGTCACCGCCCAGCGTGACCACGACCGACCGGGCGCCCCGGTCCCGCAGCGCGCGGGCCCACTCGGCGGGGGTGCCGTCCGTGAGCCCGGACAACTGCCGCGCCTCGTGCTCGTTGACCACCAACGGGTCCGCCGCGGCCAGGAGTTCGGGCTCCAGCCGGTCCGGGGTGGGGGAGGGGTTGAGCACGACCCGGGTGCCGGTCTCCCGCGCGACGGCGACAGCCGCCCGTACGGTCGCGGGCGGGATCTCCAACTGGAGCGAGAGGACCGCCGACGCCGCGACCGTCTCCCGCGCCGAGGTGACGTCCTTGGGGGTGAGCCGGTCGTTGGCGCCGGGGGAGACCACGATGGAATTGTCCCCGTCCGGGCCCACCACGATCAGCGCGGTACCCGTCCGCGCGCCCGCCTCGACCAGCACGTGCCGCACCTCGGTACCGGCCTCCCGCTGGGCGGCCAGCAGCAGTTCGCCGTAGGCGTCGTCACCGATCCTCGCCAGCAACGCCGTCCGGGCGCCGAGCCGGGCCGCCGCCGCGGCCTGATTGGCCCCCTTGCCGCCCGCCGACTCGACCAGATCCGTGCCGTGCACGGTCTCGCCCGCCCCCGGCCGCCGGTCCACCCGGACCGTCAGATCCGCGTTGGCCGAACCGATCACCAACACGTCGTACGTCCGCGTGCCGGCGGACTCCGTACCGCTCACCGTCATCCTCCTGCCGTTTCCGTTGTCGTACACCGTCTCATCAGTCGAACTCCGCCGCGTTCTCCCGCGTCACGAGGACCACGGGCACCTTCACCAGGCGCGGCAGCCGCTCGCCCTCGGCGGCCCGCACCGCCCAGTGGACCGCCTGCCGGCCCAGCAGCCGCGGCTGCTGGGCCACCGTCGCCGTCAGGGTCCCGCCGCGCACACCCTTGATCCCGTCCGGCGTGCCGTCGAAGGCGACGACCTTCACCCCCTTGCCCGCCGCGGAGCCGAGCGCCTTGGCCGCGCCCAGCGCCATCTCGTCGTTGGCGGCGAACACCCCGGTGATGCCGCGGTGCGCCTGGAGCATGTTGGCCATCACGTCCATGCCCTTGGCGCGGTCGAAGTCGGCGGGCTGCCGGGCGACGACCTCGATGCCCGGGAACGCCTTGATGCCCTCCTCGAAGCCCCTGCCGCGCTCACGGGCGGCGGACGTACCGGGCCGGCCCTCGAGGAAGGCCACCTTCCCCTTGCCGCCGAGCGACGCGGCGAGCGTCCTCGCGGCCAGCCGCCCGCCCGCGACGTTGTCGGAGGCGATCGTGCAGCCGACCCGGCCGCCGTTCACCCCGCGGTCGATGGAGATCACCGGCACGTCCGCCCGGTTCGCCACACCCACCGCGGGTACCGCCGCGTCGGAGTCGACCGGGTTGATGATGGCCGCCTTGACGTTCTGGCTGGTGAACGTCTCCATCTGATTGACCTGCTGCATCGGGTCGTTCTGCGCGTCCGTCGTGTTGATCTTCAGGCCGCGCGCATCGGCCTCCGCCTCCGCACCTTTCTTGATGCCGACGAAGAAGGGGTTGTTCATCGTCGAGAGCGCGAGCCCCAGGTCCGTGTTGCCGCCCCGGTCGCAGCCGGACAGCACCATCGACCCCGCCAGCACCGCCACCGCGGCGAGGACGCCCGTGCGCCCCCTCATCGGGCGCTCCGGCGGCGCAGGGTGTCCAGGAGCACGGCCAGCGCGATGACGAGCCCCGTGGCCACCTGCTGCCAGAAGGCGGAGACGCTCAGCAGATTGAGACCGTTGCGCAGCACCGCGAGGATCAGTGCCCCGATCAGCGTGCCGGACGCCTTGCCGGAGCCGCCCGACAGACTCGCCCCGCCGATCACGACCGCGGCGATGGCGTCCAGTTCATAGCCCGCCGCGGCCTGCGGCTGGGCCGACGTCAGCCGGGCGGCCAGCACGATGCCCGCCACGGCGGCGAACAGCCCGGAGAGGGCGTAGATGACGAGCTTGCGGCGCTTGACATCGATCCCCGACAGCCGGGCCGCCTCCTCGTTGCCGCCGATCGCGAACATCGCCCGGCCGGTGTACGTACGCGCCAGGACCAGCGCCGCGATCAGCCCCATCACCACCATGACCAGCACCGGTACCGGCAGCCAGCCGCCGAGGGTGTCACCGAGCCGGCCGACCGAGGAGGGGAAGGCGATCGGCGAACCACCGGAGATCACCAGTGCCAGACCGCGGCCGATCGAGAGCATCGCCAGCGTGGCGATGAAGGCCGGCAGCCGCCCGTACGCGACCAGGGCGCCGGAGACCAGTCCGGCCCCCGCGCCGACGCCGAGACCGAGGAGCACGGCCAGCCACACGGGCAGGCCCTCGGAGGTGGCGGCCCACGCGACGACGGTCGCCGACAGCGCGGCCACCGACCCCACGGACAGATCGATGCCCGCCGACACGATCACGAACGTCACACCGAAGGCCAATATCGCGGTCACCGACGCCTGGACGCCGACGTTCAGCAGATTCTGACCGTTCAGGAAGTCCCGGGACAGCACCGCCATCACCACGACCAGGGCGATCAGACCGCCCAGCGGGCCGTTGCGCAGCACCGCCCTCGTGAACCACTGCCCGGACACACTCCCGGGCGCCCGCAGCACCTCAGCCGACATCGGAGCCCTCCATCGCGCTCTCGTCACACTTCTTCGTCTCCGTGGCCGACCGCACGGCCAGTTCCATGACGGCGTCCTGGGTGGCCGCCTCGCCGGACAGCTCGCCCACCAGCCGGCCCTGCGCCATCACCAGCACGCGGTCGCTCATCCCGAGCACCTCGGGCAGATCGCTGGAGATCATCAGCACCGCGCAGCCCGCCGCCGTCAGCTCGTTGACGAGCCGGTAGATCTCGACCTTGGCGCCGACGTCGACGCCGCGCGTCGGCTCGTCGAGGATCAGCAGCCGGGCCCCGGCCAGCAGCCACTTGCCGATGACGATCTTCTGCTGGTTGCCGCCGGACAGCGTGCGCGCCGACTGCTCCAGCCCGCTCATCCGCACCTTCAGCCGCGCCGCGACCTCCGCCGCCGCGCGGCGCTGACCGCGCCGGTCGACCAGCCCGCCCCGGGTGTCCCGCTCCAGCCGGGCCAAAGTGAGGTTGTCCCGCAGCGACGCGTCCAACAACAGCCCCTGGCCCTTGCGGTCCTCGGGCACGAGCCCGACGCCCGCCCGCATCGCGGCCCGCACATCCCCCGGGGGCAGCACCCGGCCGTCCACCTCGACGGAACCGGCGTCGTACCGGTCGACGCCGAACAGCGCCCGCGCCACCTCGGTGCGCCCCGCGCCGACCAGCCCGGCCAGCCCGACCACCTCCCCCGCCCGGACCTCGAAGCCGACGTCCCGGAAGACGGCGCCCTGCCTGCCGCCGCCGCGCGTCAGCCCGCGCACCCGCAGCAGGGGCGCGCCCGGCCGCTCGGGCCGCTGCCGGGGGTACTGCTCGGCGATGTCCCGGCCGACCATCAGCCGGATCAGCTCGTCCTCGTCGGTCCTCGCGGGCACCTCGGTCACCGAACGGCCGTCCCGCAGGACGGTGACCCGGTCGCCCAGGGCGGCGATCTCCTCCAGATGGTGTGTGATGAAGAGGATCCCGACGCCGCTCGCGCGCAGTTCGCGGACGATCCCGAACAGCGTCGCCACCTCCTCGGAGGTGAGCACCGCCGTCGGCTCGTCCATGATCAGAACGCGTGCGTCCAGACTCAGGGCCTTGGCGATCTCCACCATCTGCAACCGGGCGATGCCGAGTTCGGCCACCGGTGTGGCGGGGGAGACATCCAGGCGGACCCGCCGCAGCAGCTCCGCGGCCCGGGCGCGCATGGCGTGCTTGTCGACCAGACGGAGGGAGGTGCGTGGCTGCCGCCCCAGGAAGATGTTCTCGGCCACCGTGAGACCGGGGACGAGATTGAACTCCTGGTGGATGGTGGCGATGCCCAGGCGCTCGGCGTCCTGGGCGGAGCGGATGGCCACCTCCTGCCCGTCCACCAGGACACGGCCCCCGTCGGGGCGGTGCGCGCCGGAGAGCATCTTGATGAGCGTGCTCTTGCCCGCCCCGTTCTCCCCGAGCAGGACGTGCACCTCGCCCGCGCGCAGGCTCAGGTCCACGCCGTCCAGCGCGCGGACCCCGGGGAAGGACTTGGTGACTCCTTCCACCCGTAGCAGTTCGCGGCCGCCCGGTACGTCGTCGTTGACGCCGGTCATGCGCTGCCCCTCTCGATCGTCGGTGGGTCGGTCCTTCTAATGGGACGGTCCTGGGGTGGCGCTCTCGCCGCACGAGCGGCGGACGACGAGCCGCGCGGGCAGCAGCACCGACTCGGCCGGGCGGCCGTCGATCCGCTCCAGCAGGGCGTGCACCGCGGCCCGGCCGAGGTCGCGGGTCGGCTGGGCGATGGCGGTGAGCGGCGGGTCGGTGTGCGCGAACCACGCCACGTCGTCGAAGGCCACCAGCGCCACGTCGGCCGGGACCCGCAGGCCCCGCGCCCGCACCTCGTCCAGGGCGCCCAGCGCCATCAGATTGTCGGTGGCCAGCACGGCGTCCGGCGGCTGCGGCAGATCCAGCAGTTCCCGCATCACCCGCCGCCCCCCGCCGGGGCCGAGGTCGGGCGAGGAGCCGATCCGCTCGGCGGGCAGCGCGATGCCGTGCGCGGCGAGGGCCGTACGGAACAGCTCCAGGCGCTCGTCGCCGATGGGCGTCCCCGCGGGCGCGACGATCACGGCGGGCCGGTGCCTGCCCAGCGCGGCGAGATGCGCGGCGAGGTCGGTGAGGGCCGCGCCGCCGGCCGCCCGCACGCACGGGGCGTCGATCCCCGGGACCGTGCGGTCGAGGAGCACCAGCGGGGTGTCGGAGGCGACGACCTCACCGAGCATCGCGGACCCGGTGCCGGCGGAGCTGACCAGCAACCCGTCGATCCGGCGGTCCAGCAGGGTGCGGATGTAGTCGTCCTGCTGCTCCGGGCTCTCGCCCGCGTTGCCGATGATCAGGCTGTACCCCAGTCGCCGGGCCTCCTGCTCCACGGCGTCGGCCAGCTCGGTGAAGAACGGATTCCGCAGATCGCTGATGACCAGCCCGAGCGTGCGGGTGCGGGCGGTGCGCAGCGACCGGGCGACCACGTTGGGGCGGTAGCCGAGCTCGTCGACGGCGGCCAGTACGCGCTCGCGGGTTTCGGCCACGGGGGAGCGGCCGTTGAGGACTCGGGAGACGGTGGCCACCGATACACCGGCCCGTTCGGCCACGTCCTTGATGTTCGCCATGAGGCCTCCGACCGCGGGTGTAATCGATTTCGTACCGGCGTGACGGGGACAGGTAATCGATTACACGGTCATGGCGTCAAGATCTCGCCAAGGTGACGCGCGGCACAGCCGCCTGGCCGGAACGGTGCCCGTGCCGCGCGGGGTTCAGCGCGACCAGGACCAGTCGGCGACCTCCGGCAGGTCCACCCCGTGCTCGCGGATCCACGCGTGATGGCGGGTACGGACATCGGCCATGGTCTGCCGCACGGACGCCGCCCGGACCCCCAGACCGGGGACCCGGTCGATGACGTCCATGACGAGGCGGTAGCGGTCGAGGTCGTTGCGGACGACCATGTCGAAGGGCGTGGTCGTCGCGCCCCTCTCCTTGTAGCCGCGTACATGCAGATGGGCATGGCCGGTGCGGCGGTAGGTGAGGCGGTGGATCAGCCACGGGTAGCCGTGGTACGCGAAGATGACCGGCTTGTCGGGGGTGAACAGCGCGTCGTACTCCGCGTCGGTCATGCCGTGCGGGTGTTCCCCGTGCGCCAGCAGCCGGGTCATGTCGACGACGTTGACGACGCGTACGGTCAGCTCGGGCAGGTGGCGGCGGATCAGGTCGGCGGCGGCCAGCGTCTCCTGGGTGGGGACGTCGCCCGCGCAGCCGAGCACGACGTCCGGTTCCCGCTCGCCGGTCTCGGTGCCAGCCCAGTCCCACACCCCGGCGCCCCGCGCGCAATGGGCGCGGGCCTCGTCCATCCCGAGCCAGTCGAAGCAGGGCTGCTTGCCCGCGACGATGACGTTCACGTAGTCGCGGCTGCGCAGGGCGTGATCGGCCACGGACAGCAGGGTGTTGGCGTCCGGCGGCAGATACACCCGCACGACCTCGGGGGACTTGTTGAGGACGTGGTCGACGAAGCCGGGGTCCTGGTGGGAGAAGCCGTTGTGGTCCTGGCGCCAGACGTGCGAGGTGAGCAGGTAGTTGAGGGAGGCCACCGGGCGGCGCCAGGGCAGCGCGCGGGAGGTCCGCAGCCACTTGATGTGCTGGTTGACCATGGAGTCGACGATGTGGACGAACGCCTCGTAGCACGAGAACAACCCGTGCCGGCCCGTCAGCAGATACCCCTCCAGCCAGCCCTGGCAGAGGTGCTCGGAGAGCACCTCCATCACCCGGCCGTCGTGGGCGAGGTGTTCGTCGGTGTCGAGGGTGAGGGCCTGCCACGCCTTGCCGGTGGCGGCGTAGAGCGCCTCCAGCCGGTTGGAGTCGGTCTCGTCCGGGCCGACCACCCGGAAGTTCCGGCTCCCGGCGGTGTCGGCCATGATCTGGGCGAGGAACCGGCCGAGCACACGGGTGGGTTCGTGGAGCGCCGCCCCGGGCTTGTCGACGGGGACGGCGAAGTGCTCCAGCGGCGGGATCGGCAGGGACCGCAGCAGCAGGCCGCCGTTGGCGTGCGGGTTGGCCCCCAGCCGCCGGTCGCCCTCCGGACAGCAGGCCAGCACCTCCGGACGGGGCTCGCCGTCCTCGTCGAAGAGCTCCTCCGGCCGGTACGAGCGCAGCCAGTCCTCGAGTTGGCGCAGGTGCTCGGGGTTGTCGCGGACTCCGGAGAGGGGGACCTGGTGGGAGCGCCAGGTGCCCTCGACGGGCAGGCCGTCGACCTCGGCCGGGCCCGTCCAGCCCTTGGGGGTGCGCAGCACGATCATCGGCCAGTGCGGCCGGTCGGTGACGCCCTCCTCGCGGGCGACGCGCTGGGCGGTGGCGATGTGGTCCAGCGCCCGGTCCATGGCGTGCGCCATCGCCCGGTGCACCTGCGCCGGGTCGTCGCCGCCCGTCACGTAGAGGGGCTCGTGGCCGTAGCCGCGCAGCAGCCTGTCCAGCTCCTCGTCGGGGAGCCGGGCCAGCAGGGTGGGATTGGCGATCTTGTAACCGTTGAGATGCAGGATCGGCAGGACCGCACCGTCGTGGACGGGGTCGAGGAACTTGTTCGCGTGCCAGGACGTGGCGAGCGGCCCGGTCTCGGCCTCGCCGTCGCCGACGACGCAGGCGACCAGCAGGCCGGGGTTGTCCAGGGCGGCACCGTAGGCGTGGGCGAGGGAGTAGCCCAGCTCGCCGCCCTCGTGGATCGATCCGGGCGTCTCCGGGGCCACATGGCTCGGGACCCCGCCGGGGAAGGAGAACTGCCGGAAGAGCTGCTCCATGCCCGCCGCGTCCCGGCTCACGTCCGGATAGACCTCGCGGTAGCTGCCCTCCAGCCAGGAGTTGGCGAGCACGGCCGGCCCGCCGTGCCCCGGCCCCCAGACGCAGATCGCGTCGAGGTCCCGTGCCTTGACGACACGGTTGAGGTGGGTGTGTACGAGGTTGAGGCCGGGGGACGTCCCCCAGTGCCCCAGCAGCCGGGGCTTGATGTGCTCCGGCTCCAGTGGCACCGCCAGCAGCGGGTTGCTCAACAGATAGATCTGGCCGACCGACAGGTAGTTGGCCGCGCGCCAGTGGGCGTCCAGGGCCGCGAGGTCGCGGTCGGTGAGTTCGTGGGCACCCGGCTCGGGGGAGTGGGCAAAGGGCTGGGCGTGCGGGGCCACGGGGATCTCCTCGGTGATGGCCGGACGGAGCTGCTGCCGCTGCCGCGAGTACCCCGGTCCTGGGCCGGGAAACGGCCGCTGCACGGCTGCGGGGGAACGTGAGGGCCTTTCTCCGTCGACGCCCTCACTCCCTGTGATGGGGCACTTGCGTCGAGTCGCGTGTTCGGCCCGTGCGCGGCATGCTGAGAGCCGTGGCCGACTCCGGCCGCCCCGGCCCCGGCGCCGATCCGTTCACGGGTACGCGAGGGTGGCGGCCGGGCGGACGGCGTTCCGGCCGGCACTCCTGTCGCACGAGCGAGGGGATCACTGTGACCATGGCCGAGACGACGTCCCCCCGGTGTGTGCGCGACGCACCCGACACGGCAGCCCTCTTCCTGCGGATGGCGGCCCTCCCTGACGGGCCCGAGCGTGACCGGCTGCGGCAGGAGGTGATCGCCGCGTGGCTGCCGATGGCCGAGCGCATCAGCCGGCGGTTCCGCGCCAGCGGGGAGAGTGCGGCGGACCTCCGGCAGGTGGCGGCCCTGGCGCTGGTCAACGCCGTGGACCGGTTCGATCCGGAGCTGGGGTTCGCTTTCGAGTCCTTCGCCGTCCCCACCATCAACGGCGAACTCAAACGGCACGTCCGCGACCATGTGTGGTCCCTGCGCATCCCGCGCCGGGACCAGGAACTCCGCTCCGCCGTCCGCTCCGCCCAGGGGCGGCTGGAACAGCGCGGCGCCGGGGGCCGGTTCACCCTCGCCGAGCTGGCCGTGGAGGCCGGGCTGACGGAGGAGGAGGTGCGGCGCGGGCTCGACGCCGACGGTGTGCACCGCACGCTGTCGCTGGACCAGCCGTCGGCCGGGCTGGGGGAGCTGCCGCTCGCCGACACCCTCGGCCGCGCCGACCGCACCCTGGACCTGGTCATCGACCGCCAGTCGCTCAGGCCCCTGCTGGACGCGCTGCCCGAACGGGAGAAGACCGTCCTGTACTGGCGGTTCTTCGCGGGCCTCACCCAGAAACAGATCGGCGCCCGGCTGGGCGTCTCCCAGATGCAGATCTCCCGCATCCTCAGCCGCACCTGCGCCCGGCTGCGCGAGCAGCTGCTCGCGCCGGTGTGAGGTCCGCGCCGGCGGTCACCCGGTGGTGACCTGGCACGTCATGGGCCCGCCCGTCCACCGTCGAAGGGATCCCCCTCATGCTGATGGCTCACCCGGCGGTTCTGCGCGATCTGCTCGACCGGTACGAAAGCCTGCGGGCCGTCGCGGGTGAGCGGGTCGTCCGCGCCCAGATCTACCGGCGGCTCCAGGACACCGCCTACACCTTGTGTGTCACCACCGGCACCCGCGACATCGATGCCGCCCTGCGCGCCGCGCGGTCGCGCGTGGCGCAGTACCCGGCGGCGGAGGCCGTCGCCGTCTGATCGCCCCTCCCCCTACAACGACAGGCCAGGCGCATCATCATGACGTCACGCCACACACATCTGACCCCCGACCTGCCCCCGACCGTGGAGGTACCCGATCTCCCCGGCGCCCCGCACCCCCATGACCCCCGCACCGACCACGGCGAGCGCGAGCCGCACCGGGAGGAGCCGCCCGACGGCTCGCCCACCCGGCGCGCACCCGCCGACTGACCCGGCGGTGCGTCCGGACATGGCAGTGGCGTCCACCATGAGGAACATGGTGGACGCCACGGACGCGCGAGTAAGGGCTCCGGCGGCTGACTGTGGCTCCCTGCCCCACGCGGGCTGCGCGGACGCGGTCTGCTGCCCGCGTCTTAAGGGAGGGCTCAGTGGTGGCCGTTGTGCCCGTTGTGGCCCTTGTGGCCGTTGTGCCCGTCGTGACCCTTGTGGTCCCCGTGGTCGCCATCGGCGTTGACGCAGGTGTTGCCGAAGGTCGGGTTCAGCAGACCGACGATGTCAATGGTGTTGCCGCAGAGGTTGATCGGGATGTGCAGCGGCACCTGAATGACGTTGCCGGAGATGATGCCGGGCGAACCCACGGCCGCACCCTTGGCGCCGGAGTCGGCGACGGCGATCCCCGCCGCACCCGAGAGGGCGGTGCCGGCGGCGACGGTCAGGATGGCTGCCTTGGCGATACGCGACATGACTAAACCTTTCTAAGGGGCGTTGAGCGGCAATTGTTACCGCCGGAATGGCCGCAGTTGAGCCAATTTAGGTTCCAGCGGTCATGATTAACCCGGAAAGGCCAATAAGTCGTATGAAATACAGGGTGGGGTATTTCTCCGCATTTCTTCGCTGTTTCTCGGCTGGCGCAGTGCGTTTTCGCGTTTTCCGCCTTATTCCTCGGCCTCCGTCGGCCATTCCCTCGTCCCGGGTCGGCGCCCCGGGGGTGATCACCGACGTCCCTCCGCCGCGCGCGGATCTGTGACCTGCGTCACTGATCGTGGCCGCCCGTCCTTCCGGCGCACCCCCCTGCCGCTTTGCCGGGGGCATGCTCTAAGGTGCGCGTTTGGCGTGGCCGCCCCTGTCTACGTACAGTTCTTCGAAGCTTCAATTGATCAGACGAACTGGGAAACGACAGCGCCGATGACGGTCACAGAAGAAAGCCGCGACGGTGCGGGTCGCCAGTCCGGTGAATCCGGTATCGATCCGGAGCGCATGGCGATGTGCCTGAGCGTGCTCGAGGAGCTCGACGCACTGCCCGTCGACCACCCCGACGCGATCGAGATCCGACGGGCCACCGCGGGTATCTACCGGACCGTCAAGCAGCGCCGCCGCCAGGAGCGCCGGGCCGCCAAGACCGCCAACGACCGGGCCGTGACCGAGGCCACCGCCACCGGTGCCGCCGACCGCATCGACGACGAGACCCGCGGCATACCCCTGGCCGCCACGTCCACCGCCCAGATCGTCGGCATCCTGGAGCGCCCCCGCTCCTGCTACATCTGCAAGACCCGGTACACCGAGGTCGACGCCTTCTACCACCAGCTGTGCCAGCCCTGCGCCGCGGAGAACCGCGCCCGCCGGGACGCCCGCACGGACCTGACCGGCAAGCGCGCGCTGCTCACCGGCGGCCGGGCGAAGATCGGTATGTACATCGCGCTGCGGCTGCTGCGCGACGGTGCGCACACCACCATCACCACGCGTTTCCCCAACGACGCCATCCGGCGCTTCAAGGCCATGCCGGACAGCGCGGACTGGCTGCACCGCCTCAAGATCGTCGGCATCGACCTGCGCGACCCCGCCCAGGTCGTCGCCCTGGCCGACTCCGTCGCCGCCGAGGGCCCGCTCGACATCCTGATCAACAACGCGGCCCAGACCGTGCGCCGCAGCCCCTCCGCCTACCGCGAGCTGGTCAGCGCCGAGTCCGCGCCGCTGCCCGCCGGTGAGCTGCCCGCCTCGGTCGTCTTCGGCGCCTTCGGCAGCGGCGCCCAGGCCGCCCTGCCGGCCCCGGCCGGCAGCCGGCACGACGAGCTGACCCCCCAGGCCCTCACCGACCTGGCCCTGACCAGCGGCTCCGCCTCCCTCGCCCGGGTCGAGGCGGGCACCGCGATCGACGCGGGCGGGCTCGTCCCCGACCTGGACGCCACGAACACCTGGGTCCAGACGGTGAGCGAGGTCGACCCCGTCGAGCTCCTCGAAGTGCAGCTGTGCAATGTGACCGCGCCGTTCGTGCTGGTCAGCCGACTGCGCCCGGCCATGGCCGCGTCCGCCGCACGCCGTAAGTACGTGGTGAACGTCTCCGCCATGGAGGGCGTCTTCAGCCGCGGTTACAAGGGCGCCGGCCACCCGCACACCAACATGGCCAAGGCCGCCCTGAACATGCTCACCCGCACCAGCGCCCAGGAGATGCTGGAGACCGACGGCATCCTGATGACCGCCGTCGACACCGGCTGGATCACCGACGAGCGCCCGCACCCCGACAAGGTGCGTCTGGCCGAGGAGGGCTTCCACGCCCCCCTGGACCTCGTCGACGGCGCGGCCCGGGTCTACGACCCGATCGTCCGCGGCGAGCAGGGCGAGGACCTCTACGGCTGCTTCCTCAAGGACTACGCCCCCGCCAACTGGTGACGGACGCCGCGGCGGCACCCGTACGGGAGCCGCCGCACCCCCTAAAGGACCAGTCCCGCCTGGCGCGAGGTGTGCCGGGCGGGAGACCGTGGATCCCATGGGCACCACAGGGAACGACCAGGACCGGATCCGGGACGACCACGGGAGCACGGAGAAGCCGGCGCCCCGCGTCCTCGTCGCCGGGGCCACGGGCTACATCGGGGGCCGGCTGGTCCCCGGACTGCTCGACGCCGGCTACCGGGTGCGCTGCCTCGCGCGCGACCCGCGGAGGCTGCGCGACCAGCCCTGGGCCGGCCGGGTCGAGACGGCCAAGGCCGATGTGACCCGCCCGGACACCCTCCCCGACGCCTTCGCCGGCGTGGACGTCCTCTACTACCTCGTGCACGCGCTGGGCACCGGAGCGGACTTCGAGGAGACCGACCGGCGGGCGGCGTTCGCCGTCGGGCGCGCCGCCAAGGCCGCCGGGGTGCGACGCATCGTCTACCTCGGCGGACTCTCCCCCCGCCAGGTGCCCGAGCGGCTGCTCTCACCCCACCTGCGCTCCCGCGCCGAGGTCGGACGGATCCTCCTCGACAGCGGGGTTCCCACGGCACAGCTGCGCGCCGCGGTGATCATCGGATCCGGCTCCGCCTCCTTCGAGATGCTCCGCTACCTCACCGAGCGGCTCCCGGTGATGGTCACCCCGAGCTGGGTGAACACCCGCATCCAGCCCATCGCCGTCCGCGACGTGCTGCGCTGCCTCGTGGCGGCGGCAGGGCTGCCCGACGACGTCAGCCGCAGCTTCGACATCGGCGGCCCCGACATCCTCACCTACCGCCGGATGATGGACCGCTACGCGGCCGTCGCCCGGCTTCCCCGGCGGCTCGTCCTGCCCGTGCCGGTGCTCACCCCAGCCCTGTCCAGCCTCTGGGTCGGCCTGGTCACCCCCGTCCCCAGCGGCATCGCGCGTCCCCTGGTGGAGTCGCTGCGGCACGAGGTGGTCTGCCGCGAGCACGACTTCGCCCGCTACGCTCCGGACCCGCCCGAGGGCCTGATCGGCTTCGACGAGGCCGTGCGGCTGGCCCTCAGGCGCGTACGGGACGCCGACGTCGCCACCCGCTGGTCCTCCGCGTCCCTGCCCGGCGCCCCCAGCGACCCGCTGCCCTCCGACCCCGACTGGTCGGGCGGCAGCCTCTACGAGGACCGTCGCGAGGTGTCCGTCGACGCCGGGCCGAAGGCGCTCTGGCGGGTCGTCGAGGGCATCGGCGGGGAGAACGGCTGGTACTCCTTCCCCCTCGCCTGGTCCCTGCGCGGCCTCCTCGACCGGCTCGTCGGCGGCGTCGGCCTGCGCCGAGGCCGCCGGGACCCGCACGCGCTGCGCGTCGGCGACTCCCTCGACTTCTGGCGCGTCGAGGAGATCGAACCGGGCCGGCTGCTGCGGCTGCGCGCCGAGATGCGGCTGCCGGGCCGCGCCTGGCTGGAGCTGACCGTCACCCCCGACGGGGCGTCCCGCGCGACGTACCGCCAGCGGGCGCTGTTCCGCCCGCACGGGCTGGCCGGCCACGCGTACTGGTGGTCCGTGGCCCCGTTCCACGCCATCGTCTTCGGCGGCATGGCCCGCAACATCGCGCACCGGGCGCGGACGTACCAGGGGCCTTAGGCCGTGTCCGGCCGGTCTTGCCGCCTGCGGTGGCGAGCGCCCTGCGGGCCCGTCCGCAATCGCCGGACGGGCTGTTTTGGCTGACCTCAGGCAAAACAGCCCGGCGATTGAGGACACCGCCGCGCAGTGGTGGTGCGGGGCGGCACGGGCCGCGGCGCCCGTTCACCTGACCCGCCGGACACGGCTCAGGCGGCGCGGGCGGCCCTCGCCACCGGGTGGAGCGCCGCGTACTCCAGCGGCGCCGACGGGTCGATGGACACCTCCAGCGGCGCGGGCTCCGCCCCCGCGCGCACCAGCAGATCACCGACGGCCGCGATCATCGCGCCGTTGTCGGTGCACAGCCGCAGCGGCGGCACCCGCAGCTCGACGCCCGCCGCCGCGCAGCGGTCCTGGGCCAGCGCCCGCACCCGGGAGTTGGCGGCCACCCCGCCGACCACGACGAGGGTGCCCACGCCGTGCTCGACGCATGCCGCGACGGCCTTGCGGGTCAGGACGTCGGCCACGGCCTCCTGGAGGGACGCGGCGCCGTCCGCGACGGGCAGCGGCCGCCCGGCCTGCCGGTGCCGCTCCGCCCAGCGGGCGGCGGCCGTCTTCAGACCGGAGAAGGAGAAGGCGTACGGATCGTCGCGCGGCCCGGTCAGCGGCCGGGGGAACGCCACCGCGCGCGGGTCGCCCTCGCGGGCCGCCCGGTCGACGGCGGGACCGCCGGGGTAGGGCAGGCCGAAGACCCGGGCCACCTTGTCGAAGCACTCGCCCGCCGCGTCGTCCAGGGTGTCGCCGAGGTGGACGATCGGGTCGCGCGCCAGATCCCGCACGAGCAGCAGCGAGGTGTGCCCGCCGGAGACGATCAGCACCATGCACGGGTTCGGCAGCGGCCCGTGCTCCAGGGTGTCGGCAGCCACGTGCCCCGCGAGGTGGTGCACGCCGTACAGCGGCACGCCCAGCGAGTAGGCGAAGCCCTTCGCCGCGGCGACGCCGACCTGGAGCGCGCCCGACAGGCCGGGGCCGGTCGTCACGGCCACCGCCCCGATGTCGCGCATCGTCAGGCCCGCGTCGGCCAGCGCGGCATGGACGACGGGCGCCGCCGCGTGCACATGCGCGCGGGCCGCGATCTCCGGCACGACACCGCCGTACCGCGCGTGCTCGTCCATGCTGGAGGTCACCGCGTGACCCAGCAGCTTCCCGTCCCGGACGAGACCGGCACCGGTCTCGTCGCAGGACGACTCGATCCCCAGCACCACCGGTGAACGCCTCACGAGCGGACCTCCTGCCTAGCCTGTGTAATTGCAAACAGTATGCAACTGTAGGCGAGCCGGGTCCCGGTCGTGGTGCCGTCGTCGCAGGTCAGTAGAGTTCCGATGCCCCTGTACGCCGCGAATCCCGAGGTGCGCCCACGTGAGCCAAGCCCCCGTGACGGTCGTAGGCATCGGCGCCGACGGCTGGCCGGGCCTCGCCCCCGGCTCCCAGGAGGCCCTGCGCCGGGCCGAGGTGATCGTCGGCGGCCCCCGCCAGCTCGATCTGCTGCCCCCCGACTGCGCGGGCGAGCGCGTCGCCTGGCCCTCGCCGCTGCGCCCGGCCGTCCCCGGACTGCTGGCCGCGCACACCGGACGCCGGGTGTGCGTACTCGCCAGCGGCGACCCCATGTTCTTCGGTATCGGCCGCACGCTCGTGGAGGCCCTCGGCACCTCCGACGGACTGCGGATCCTGCCGCACCCCTCCTCCGTGTCGTACGCCTGCGCCCGGCTCGGCTGGCCGCTCGACGACATCGAGGTGCGCAGCCTCGTCGGCCGCCCGCTCGGCGTGCTGTCCGCCGCCCTGCACCCCGGTCGCCGGCTGCTGGTGCTCAGCGCCGGCGCGGACACCCCCGCCGAGGTCGCCGCCCTGCTGCGCGACCGAGGCTTCGGGCCGAGCCCGCTGACCGTGCTGGAACAACTCGGCGGCGCCCGCGAGCGCCGCGTCGAGGGCACGGCCGACGACTGGAACCACGCCCCCGGCGACGCGCTGAACGTCATCGCCGTCGACTGCCGACGCGCCGAGGACGCCCTCCGGCTGCCGCTCACCCCCGGCCTTCCGGACGAAGCCTTCGAGCACGACGGTCAGTTGACGAAGCGTCATGTGCGGGCGGCGACCCTCGCCGCACTCGCCCCCGCCCCCGGCGAGCTGCTCTGGGACATCGGCGGCGGCTCCGGCTCCATCGGCATCGAATGGATGCGCGCCCACCGCTCCTGCCGCGCCGTCACCGTCGAACGCGACCCCGTACGGGCCGCCCGTGTCGCCCGCAACGCCGAGACCCTCGGCGTACCCGCGCTGCGCGTCGTCACCGGCGCCGCCCCCGCCGCGCTCACCGGCCTGCCCACCCCCGACGCCGTGTTCATCGGCGGCGGGCTCACCGCCCCCGGCCTGCTCGACGCGTGCTGGGCCGCGCTCCCTGCCGGCGGCCGGCTCGTCGCCAACACCGTCACCCTCGAATCCGAGGCGCTGCTCACCGACTGGTACCGCCGCCACGGCGGCGACCTGACCCGCCTCGCCGTCGCGCACGCCGTGCCCGTCGGCGGCTTCACCGGCTGGCGGCAGGCCATGCCGGTCACGCAGTGGTCCGTGGTCAAACCCGCGGAAGCCGTGGCCAAACCCGCAGAAGGAGAAACCGACGCATGACCGTGTACTTCATCGGCGCCGGCCCCGGCGCCGCCGACCTCATCACGGTGCGCGGCGCGCGGACGCTGGCCCGGTGCGGGGTCTGCCTCTACGCCGGCAGCCTCGTCCCCCGCGAACTCCTCGCCGAGTGCCCGCCGGACGCCCGTCTCGTCGACACGGCACAGCTCAACCTGGACCAGATCACGGCGGAGTTCGTCGCCGCCCACGAGGCGGGCCTCGACGTCGCCCGGCTGCACTCCGGTGACCCGGCCGTCTTCAGCGCGGTCGCCGAACAGATGCGCCGCCTCGACGCGGCCGGCATCCCGTACGAGATCGTCCCCGGCGTCCCCGCCTTCGCCGCCGCGGCTGCGGCCCTCGGCCGTGAGCTGACCGTGCCGACCGTCGGCCAGACCGTCATCCTCACCCGCATCGCCCAGCAGGCCACCCCGATGCCCCCCGGCGAGGACCTCGCCACCCTCGGCCGCAGCGGCGCCCTCCTCGTCCTGCACCTCGCGGCCCGCTACGCCGACCGCGTCGTCGCCGAACTGCTCCCGCACTACGGCCCCGACTGCCCCGCCGCCGTCGTCGCCATGGCCAGCCGCCCCGACGAACTCGTCCTGCGCGGCACCCTCGCCACCATCGCCGACCAGGTGAAGGAGGCGGGCGTGGTCCGGACGGCGGTCATCATCGTGGGCCGCACGCTGGGGGCGGAGCAGTTCCCGGACAGCCACCTGTACTCGACGACCCGGGACCGCTGCGCGGGCTGAGCGCCGGCGCCGATCAGGTGGCCGAGGAGCGGCCCGGCCTGGGGCGAACGAGTGAGGGCGCGAAACCTCCCCGGTGACGGCCAGTTACCCGGGTGAACCCCCGACAAGGGACGACTCACCACGCGAAAGGTCACCGGACGTGCTGAAGAGAGTACTCGCGACGGCCGCCCTCACGGCTTCGGCAGCCGGTCTCCTCGTCGCTCCCGCGACGGCCGTCGGCAATGACGGCGGGGACGTCGCGAACGGCAACGCCGCCAGGACCGGATACGGCAACACCGTCACCGGCGGCGACCGAAGCCCGCAGATCAGCGCGGTGCAGGGGACGCTCAACAAGCTGTGTCTCGGCGTAGGAAAGGTCGGCGTCCAGTCGCTCGCCCTGCTGGTCAACATCGGCCTTCAGGACATCCCCGTCCTCACGTCGCAGCAACAGCAGCAGTGCGCCGACGATTCCACGATCAGCGACGGCGACGACCAGCTGTCCCACCTCGTCGAGGAGATCCCGCTGCTGACCGGAAACGGGTCCGCCAACCACTGACCACGTCGCTAGGGCGCGCAGCCCGGAGGAAGCCGACGCGGCGCTCGCGCATCGGTGTGCCTGCCGGACCGAAGGGCGGCGAGGCCGAAGGCCAGCCCTCCGGCGATGAACCAGGGGTTCCAGAGGGCGAGCGTCCAGGCCCGCTGGCTCGCGCTCACGGAGCTGTCCAGGTGTGCTGTGCCGGTGGTCAGCAGCAGCACCTCGATGCCGATGCCACGGGCCAGCAGGAGGGCGCTGGCACCCCATCCCAGCCACCTTGCCAGTCGAGCGGGAACGCCCCGGAGCCTCGAATGGGCAAGCAGCCATGCCAGCAGGGCGCCGAGGAGGCAGAGCGCACCCACACCCCACAAACCGGCTACGACGAACCACAGCGGGCGCTCGGTGGCCAGCGGACCGGCGGAGACGCTCAGCCCCACATCACCGCCGACGGCCCAGTAGAAGTGCAACCCGGCGAACGCGACCGCCCACCAGCAGGCGATACGCCCCCACAGCGTGGACGGCTTCGCGCCTGTTCCCTCCGGTTCGCGTTTCACCGCAGGCCCTTACCGGCATCGCGCTTGTCAGCACATGGGCTGTCCGCTTCCTGTGGCAACACGATGACTGCGGTGCCCTTGGCCAGATCGATGCTGGAGCGGGGCGGCGCACCGTCGCTCTCGTCGTCCCGTCGCAACAACTCCACCCTCCGCTGCTCCAGCTCCACCGTCTTGTTTCCGTTCACGACCGCCGTGAATTCATCGAAGGCCGTGTTCGACAACGACCGCCCCGCGCGCCTGCGCAGCCACGGCATCAAGCCCAGCCCCGTGAACCACCGCCACATGCTCTCCACCAGGGCGAACAGGGCCAGTAGACACACGAACGCCGGGAACGACATGGCCCACATCGCCACAGTCGGCACCTCCCATCGCCCTCACCACAGTTGACGGTCGGGAAACGGCGGAGAGGCCGGCGTCGTTCCCATCGGACGTGCGGGCGCCGTCTGTCGCCGCATTCGGGAAGCACTTGTTGATCGCAGGGCCGAAATGTCCGCGCGAACTGACAGCGGTGCGGCAGGGCCCGTCACATCGGGAGGGAGAACAGACGCACTGGCTGCGAAGGCCAGTGAGCCTGGTCGCGCAGGGGCGTCACCATGGTCCGCAGTGGCATGGTCACCAAGCGGGTTCCGGGTTGTTCGACGAGTACGTCCCTGTCGAGCGGATGCCAGCCGAGGCGCTGGTACAGCGGCACGAGAAGAGGTCGGCAGAACAGGAGCGCGTGCTGCGGACCCATCGTGCGAGCGTGGTCGAGTGCTGCTGTGACCACGAGCCGCGCCAGCCCCCGACCTTGCATGTCGGGTGCGACGGCCACCCCGCCGACGCCCACCACCTCGGTCCGGGTGTCGCCGATCGCAACAGGCAGCCTCAGCAGGCCGGCGTGTGCCACAAGTCGGTCGCCGTGTCTGATGCCGAAGTGTTCTTCTTTGGGCAGCCAGGTGAGACCGGCCGCGGCAACACCGAAGGGATCGTCGCCGTCGCCGAGGATCTCGTCCTGCTCCGTCTTCGTGTACCGGGGGAGCCGCACGACAGTCGGTGCTACAGAGGGCTGGTTGTCAGGCATCCCCACATGATGATCTCTCCTCCGAGGACTGGCCAAGCGGTTGCTCAGCCGATCATCGAGGTCAGCCTGCGGCGATGGCGTGCCGTCACCGCCGCTCAGCCGCAGTCCTCCCCGCTACGGAGGGAACCGTTCCGAACGGTGCGGCATCTGGCCCGGTGTGGGTTTCTGGATGCTGTTCTTCGGGCTGTTCTTCATGGCCGGGTGGCTGGCAGCCGCCGGTGCGCTGGGGTACGCCGTTGCTGTGCTGGTGCGCATCCGGCGGCAGGACTGGATGCGCCGCCACGGACACGCGGCCGTACGGCTGCTGGTGCCGACGACCGCGTACCTGCGCTTCGACGTGGCGCTCGCTGTGTTCGCCGTCCTGGCCGACCTGTGGCTCGTGTCGGGAGCCATCGTGTTCGGGACGGACGGCATTTTCACCGAGGACTGGATGGGCTACGCAGGCATGACGGATCCCACCGGGCAGGGATATCAGGCCGGAGTGGTGAGCATGCTGCGCACGACGGCATGGTGGACTTTCGGGATCGCTGTCCTGTGCCGGTGCTGGATCACGGCCTGCATACAGGTGTGCGTCCTGCCGCTGGCAGCCTGGTGGATCGGAACGTTCGAGACCTTCTACACCTGAGCTCCTGGCTTACTCTCTGCCGAACCTCGTCGTCGAAGTGCGCCTCGAACCAGATCACTCCGTCACGGGCAGGCACTCGGCGAGCAGGTCGACGACGTCGAGCCAGGCGCGCTGCGCGTGCCGTGGGTGGTAGCCGACGCCGGGGAGCACGGGCTGGTCGACCGGCGGGTGGTGGAAGGCGTGCAAGGCACCGCCGTAGACCACGAGGCGCCAGTCGACGCCCGCGGCCTGCATCTCGGCGGTGAACGCGGCCCGTTGCGCGGGCGGCATGATCGGGTCTTCCGACCCGACCCCGGCCCACACCGGGCAGCGGATGCGCGCCGCCTCGCCCGGCCGGCCCGTGGTCAGTGCGTTGACTGTCCCGATCGCGCGCAGGTTGACGCCGTCGCGCCCGAGTTCCAGCCCGATGGCGCCCCCGGTGCCGTAGCCGATGGCGGCGATCCGTTCAGGGGCGGTACGCGGTTCGGCGCGCAACACATCGAGCGCCGCGTGACCGATGCCCCGCATCCGGTCGGGGTCGTCGAGCAGCGGCATGCAACGGGCCAGCATCTCCTCGGCGTCGCTCAAATATCGCCCGCCATGGATGTCGAAGGCCAGCGCCACGTATCCCAGCTCGGCGAGCGCATCGGCCCGGCGGCGCTCGACGTCGCTGAGCCCCGGACCCTCTGGTCCGAGCAGCACCGCGGGCCGGCGGTCGACACCGGCCGGGAGCGCGAGGTGCCCGACCATCGTCAGGCCGTCGGCCGGGTACTCGACCGTCCGCGTGGTAACCGTCGTCATGAGACTGGACTGTAGCGATCATCGAGCCCGGTCGGGCAGGTGTTCAGCCGTTGGCTGAACGCTCGGGTGGGCTCTGCCATTTGGGCCCAGCCGGTCGTACCTGAGCGACGAGGCGCTGCGCAGCTCCTCGGCCGAGGAGATCACGGCCGGGCTCGGGACCAGAGGAAGCACTGGCCTGACGAATACAAGCGGCACACCTTTGTACGGGCCTCAGCGCCGGGCCAGCGCCAGCACACTCAGACCGAACATCAGGACCCCCAGCGGGAGATGAACCGACGGGACGTGCGCGATGCCGGGCACGACCTGGACCGAGGCGAGTACGAGGAAGCCCGACGCGTGCCAGATCGGCCGGGGTGAGCTGCCGCCCGGCTTCCATGCCAGTACCGCCGCGAGCACATACAGCATCGACGCCCCGTACATCACGCGGGCTCCGACGCTGTGCAGCGTCTCCCCGTAGGACGAGGCCAGCAGCAGTCCGGCGGAGACCGCCTGAAGGAGGATGGTCAGGGTCTGCAGGGCGATCGCGATCTGCAGGAACAAGGCACTGCGCCGCTGTGCGTTCGCCGTCACCTGAGTGGCCATGTCACAGTCCCCCTTTGTCCGCCCTCGGGCGGCCGGTCGATAAGGTCTCGGCAGCCCGACGACGCGGGCCTGCGAAAGGTAAGGCGAGGGGGCGGCCGAAGCATGGGGACTGTCGGGGCCGGCGCGGACGGGATAGCAGGCGAGCGGCGCCAACTGATCAATATCGCCTACCGGTTGCTCGGGTCGTTGACCGAGGCCGAGGACGCGGTACAGGATGCCTACGCGCGCTGGTGCGCGCTGCCACGCAGCCGGCAGGAGGAGATCCTGTCTCCCGGCGCCTGGCTGACGACGGTGACCAGCCGCATCTGCCTGGACCTGCTCGGCTCGGCGCGGACCCGCCGTGAACGCTATGTCGGCGCGTGGCTGCCCGAGCCGCTGCCCGACCGCACCGAGTGGGGCCGCGCGGGCGGTGCGGACCCCGCCGACCAGCTCATCCTGGATGAGTCGGTGGGCATGGCCTTCCTCGTCGTCCTGGAGTCGATGACGTCCGCCGAGCGGGTGGCGTTCGTCCTGCACGACGTCTTCCGGTACCCGTTCACCGAGATCGCCAATGCCCTCGGCCGGAGCCCTGCGGCCTGCAAGCAGCTGGCTTCCTCCGCCCGGCGGCGGGTGACCGCCTCGCGCGCTCCGGTGACGGCGACCGGCCGGGCCGATGTGGTGAGAGGCGTCAAAGAGGCATGGGAGACCAAGGACATCGCGGCCCTCATCCGTCTCCTCAACCCGGCCGCCGTGATGACCGCCGACGGCGGCGGCATGGTCGGCACCGCCCTGCGCCCGGTCGAGGGCGGCGCGCGCATCGCCCAGTACATGGTTGCCGTCGCCGACAAGGCTCCGGGGCTCGAACTGCTGGAGCGATCGGTCAACGGTGCGCCGGGCCTGGTGGCCCAGCGTGCCGGCGTCGTCATGACCGTGGCCTCGTTCGACGTCTCCGACGGGCGCATCACCCGGATCTGGGCGGTCCGCAACCCCGAGAAGCTACGGCTGTGGGCACGGGAGGGCCAGGGCAGGGGCCCGGAGTGATCAGCAGGGACACCTCGTGCGTCCGGCCGCCTGGCAGGCCGGTGGTGCGGCTATCGGCCGCGCGCCGGGGCGTGCGTGCTGGGCGCGGCGGGACGGGCGTGCTCCGGGAGTTTCCTACGGTGAGGGGCCCCAGCGCTCCGCGCGGGTAGGGAGCAGCGGAGCGCGATCGTCGGCGCGTCCGTGGTGCGGAGGGTGGGAAAATGTTCGGTGTACGTGGTGCCGTGGTGGCTGTGTGTTCCCTGGTGCTGGCGGGAGCGTCCTCGGTGCCGGCCCCGGCCTCGGAACCCGGCAAGGTGATCGCCTGCGAGGGGGCGGAGAACACCACGTACAGCCCGGGGCTGACCCTTCTGCCGAAGCGGGTCTCCCTCAAGGCCGTCAGCGACTACAGCTGCCACGGTCTCGGCCCGGCGCCGGTCCCGGCGGCCGGGCTCAGCGTGGGAGAGTCGCCCGCCGCTTCGTGCGTGACGGTGAACTCGCCCCGCGTGCGGGAGCGGGTGCGCTACGCCGACGGCCGGAAGTCGGTGATCGTCTACGGGGAGTCGATCGCCGTCCGGGCCGCGGGCGTCATGGTCGTGACGCTCACGGGCCGGGTGACGGAGGGTCTCGGCGCGGGCGGCACGGCGCGCCGCACGGTCCGGATGCTGCCCGCGGAGCCCCCGACGGCATGCCTGACGCCGGCCGGGCTGGGAGGCGTCACCGGAGTGGGCGCGCTGAGGATCACGACCGGATGAGGGCAAAGGGGAAGGCGGCGCCGCCGTATCGCGTGGCGCCCCCGACGCCGTGCGCGGCCCCGTCCCGGTGACGGGCCGTCACCGGCAGAGTCAGGGCGAGGGTGCAGCCCTGGCCAGGGGGGCCGATCCGTGGAGCGGGACAGATCCGGGTCACTGTCGGCGGCGGCCCCTAGGCCTGACGCACGGCTGCCGAACAGGGCACGTGGCAAGGTAGGTGCCATGTGTGGTCGATACGTCTCCACCCGCAGCCCCCAGGACCTGGCGAGTCTGTTCCAGGTCGCGGGCTGGAACCCGGAGCAGCTCGTGGAACCGAGCTGGAATGTCGCCCCGACCGATGACGTATGGGCGGTGCTGGAACGCGCTGACCGTGAGAGCGGTGTGCTGGAGCGGCAGCTGCGGGCGTTGCGGTGGGGGCTGGTGCCGTTCTGGGCGAAGAGCCTGGAGACGGGCGCGAAGATGATCAATGCGCGGGTGGAGACGGTGCACGAGAAGCCCGCCTACCGTCGTGCGTTCGCCAAGCGCCGTTGCCTGCTCCCCGCGGACGGGTTCTACGAATGGCAGACCGTCCCGGCGACCGGGACGGCGAAGGCCAGGAAGCAGCCGTACTTCATCAGCCCGGCCGACGGGCAGGTGATGGCGATGGCGGGGCTGTACGAGTTCTGGCGCGACCCCGCGGTGGCCGACGACGAGGACCCCGCGGCGTGGTGGACCACCTGCGCCGTCATCACCACCGAAGCCACCGACACCGCCGGCCGCATCCACCCCCGCATGCCCCTGGCCATCTCCCCGGCGGACTACGAGGCCTGGCTCGACCCCGCGCACCAGGACCCCGACGAACTCCGCGCCCTCCTGAACGCCCCCGCCCACGGCGACCTCGACGTCCGCGCGGTGACCACCGCGGTGAACAGCGTCCGCAACAACGGCCCCCACCTCCTGGACGACGCCCCCGGACCGGGCACCGAAGCCTGACCGACGATCGACAGGCGCGCGCCACCGCGGCGGACGGACCCCGTGGGGCCTCGTCAGGCCACGTTCTCGATCAGGAATTGCTGGTCCGGGCCGTCGCTGCACCGCTTTTCGATGGCCTCCGCCTCCGGGGCGGTGTCCTCGCCGGCGATGCCCACGCACCGGCGCGTGCCCTCCAGACGCAGGCGATAGCGCGTCGTGGCGCCCACAGGTTCCATGCGGAAGTGCTGGTCCTTGTTGGAACGGCTGCACGCGTCCCAGGGTTCGAGCATGCCTTTCGCCGGGGCGCTCCGGCGGATGGTGAGGCAGCCCTTTCCGTGTTGGGGGTGGTGCCATTCGATGGAGTACGGGGCGTCGGGGCCGTCGTGCACCCGCTTGAGGTAGGTGTGCGGTGGTCTCGCCTCCCCGCAGGGGCGCTGCGCGGCGATCGCGCTCGGGTACGCGCCACTGCGGTCGCGGCCCTCGGTCAGGCAGAGGTTCGGGGTGCGGGCCGGGCGGATCTCCACCCAGCCCCGTACGGCCGAGGCCGCCGGCGCACGTGTTCCGTTCCCGTCGCCGGGCAGCAGCATCCACACACCCGCTGTCAGCAGGAGGACGGCGATCACGGCCACGGTGACCGCCACTGGCCTGCGGCGGAAGCGGCGTGACCTGCCCGACCCCTCCTCGATGCGACTCCGGGTCTCCAGCCACGCTGCGATCTCGCGCTCGTCGTCCACCCCACAGGCGTGGAGGAACGCGACGAGCAGTTCCGGTCGTGGCAGGGACTGGCGCTGGAGTACGTCCGCGAGAGTGCTGCGGGCGAGGAACTCGCCCCGGGCCTGCGCCCGCTGTTCCAACTCCCGGTAGGTCAGTCCCGAGCGGTCCTTGACCTGGCGCATGCGATCGGTGAGCTCGTCCGCGTCACGTGCGCTTCGTCGCTGTGTGCCGGTCCCCCGCATGCCGGAATGGTTCCCGGCGTGGGCCGGGGGCGCAATCCGCGAACCGGCCAACCTGCCCGGACAGGGCCCGGACAAGGCCGGACACCAGGCCGGCCACGGTTTTCGCGCCCAGGTCGTGCTGTCCCCGCTCGGGGAACATGCCGCTCTACTCGGTCGGTTCCCCGAGCGGCGGAAGGACGCCGAGCTGTTGCAGCAAACCGAGTGTGTCCTTGTCGGACCACTTTTCCGCCAGCTTGCCGTTCTCGATGCGGTGGACGACTGTCGCCGTGATCTCCAACTGATGGCCCGTGGCGGGAATGCCCGGCAGATCGCGCTCGTGCACACCCCGGCACAGCAGCCGCGTGACGACCTTGTCGCCCTCCGCCACCTGGTCCTGGATCTCGTGCGTGCCCGGCGTCGCCTCCCAGAACACGCGGAAGATCTGCTTCAGCCCTTCGAGACCTGTGCCGAAGCCCGGGAAGGGCGGGGGAGAGTGGTCCAGGTAGTCCTCGGCGACGAGGTCGTCCAAGGCGTCGATGTTGCCCTGGTCGATCTCCGCGTAGAAGCGGCGGACGAGCTTCTTGTTCTCTTCTGCGGACACTCCCGCAGTGTGGCCGGGTGCGCCGCATCCCTCGGATGTGACGCGCCCGGCCTCCACGGAGGTTCACTCTCGCGGACCGGGACCGCGCGTGCGGTTCCGGGTGCTCCCACCGCTGTCGGCATACGAGGCCCGCCGGCCGTGCCGCCCGCACGGGGAGGCGGGCCGGTCGGCAGACTTCAGGTGCTGAGCAGGCGGTTGAAGAAGGAGCGGTAATGCTGGAGGGCGACACGTAGATCCTCAGTCGCCACTTCCTCGCCCTGCTGCCACTGGTCCTCGAGTCCTCGTTTGTGGTCGGAGAAGGTCGTGGCCAGGGCCTGCATCGTCTCGGCGACGAGCTGGTCGGCCGCGTTGACGGCGTCCCTGGGGTCATCGACGAAGTCGCTCTGGATCTTCTGCCACCTGGTGCGGAATTCCTCCTCTTCCTCGCCGAGCAGGGGCTCGTTCTCCTCGGTCGGTTCCGTTTCCCGGCGGTCACCGGCGGACGTCCCGCCGTTGCCCTCCCGGTCCTCCTGCCCTTCCCGGCCTTCCCGGTCGAGGCCGGTGGCTTCCCCGGGGTACTGCGGCGGCGCGTCAGCCGGATCCAGCGCCTCGTCTCCGGTGTCTCCGATGCCCTGCCGGGCACCGGCCAGGTCTTCCGTGGAGAGAACACCCTCGTCGTCCCGGGGTGTGTCGTGGTTGCGCATTTCCTCGTCACTTCCGTCCGTCATCGTGGTCCGTCCGGACACCGACGGAGCCGGCTCACCGTCTGCGGGCTGCCGGCCGATCTCTCATCCCCGGCTCTCGCGCGGCCGGTCGCCGTTGTGGAGCAGCTCGTCGAACAGTGCGCGGTAGTGCACCATCGCGCCGCGCAGCTCCTCCGTGGTCGCCTGATGGCGACTGCTGCGGTCGTTGACCTCATGGGCGGCCCGGTAGTGCTCCAGGGTGCGTCCGTGCTCCACGGACAGATCCCTCACCTGCTGCTCGTACCCCTCGGTGGGGTACCCGCGCTCGCCCATGAGCGTGGTCACGAGCCGGTCCGCCTCATGGACCGCGTCGTCGGGCCGGTCGACGAACTGCTCCTGTACGCGCGCCCAGTCCTGGGCGTAGCGGTCCCGGACGGATGCCGGCAGTTCCTTGATGTCCAACGCGTCGTGGCGTTCCTGGCGCTCGCGCAGCTCGCGCTCGCCCTCACGGCGGCTGTCCTTGGACTCCACGGTCCGCTCGTACTCCGGTCCGAAGCGCTCCCGCAGCTTCCGGCGGCGCGCGGCGAGCGTCCCCGCCGTCACCGCGCACACAAGCAGCACCAGCACAGCGGCGATGATAATGATGGTGATGAGGGACATGGCATCCTCCGCTCGTAGCCGCATGCTCCCCGAGCGCGGCGACTGCTGCCTTGGGGCATCGGCCGCCGACGCGGCGCCCACGTTCCCGCCGCTCCTTGCCAAGGGGGCCGCTCCCAGGCCGGTGGCCGGCCGTCGCGGCTCAGCGGGAGCCGGCTGAGGCTGCCCGGCAGGAACAGGATCGCCCGAGACGATCAGGTTCTCCTCCGTTCACGCACACCCTCTCGCCCCTTCTCCATCGTCCTCCTCACCTGCCCCACGGGCAAGCATCGGTGGACAGAGCCGGGCGGGGGCGCCGGAGCCCCGGGCACCCGGACCGGGGCTTTTGCCCCCTCCGCGGTGCCCCGGCGGCCTGGCCGCCGGGGCAGGGCATGAGGGACGCCGGCGCCGCGCTCAGTTGCTCGTGGTGGCCAGCTTCGCCGCGAAGCCGAGGAACAGCGCTCCGGCCCCCGTCGTGAGGCCCGCTGACAGCTTCCGGCGGCGGCGGAACTGCGCGGCGAGGTAGGTACCGCCGAGGATCAAGGCGGTGACGTACGCGATGCTGATGACTTGGTAGACGAGTGCGAGCAGCGCGAAGGACAGGCCCGGGTACGCATACCGCGGGTCGACGAACTGTACGAAGAACGAGATGAAGAACAGAATCGCCTTCGGGTTCAGGATGGTGATCACCAACGAGCGTCGGAACAGCCTTCCGCCCGTCGACGGGTCGGGGGCGACCGCCGCATCCTCCGCGGTCTTTCCGTTGCGGCGTCGCCACATCGCCCACGCCGCCCGGATCATGCCCACCGCGATCCAGGTCAGGTAGCCGGCTCCGGCGTACTTCACGATGGTGAACAGCAGCTCGTTGGTCTGCAGCAGCGAAGCGAGCCCGGCAGCCGTCGCCACCATGAGCAGGGTCTCGCCCAGGAACACCCCTGCCGCGGCGCGGTAGCCGGCTCTGACCCCAAGACGTGCGGCGACCGAGAGCGTGAACAATGAACTCGGCCCCGGCAGCAGAATGATCAGCAGCGCGCCCAGGGCGTAGGTCGGCAGATTCTCCACTCCCAGCATTCCGGAACCCTTCTCGTCGCCCGCTGGAGCCCGGCGGGCGGCCGAGCCCCAGGCGGCCTCGGCGCTGCTCATAAGGACGTTCGGCCGCTCGTGGTCGACCAGCAGATCCCATGCCGGACGGTTCGGCAACGGAATAAACCGCGAGAAGCCTGATCCGCCGGGAGCGTTCGCCAACTCGCCGCAGGCCCCCTCGTGCGCACCAAGACGAGTGGGTCAGCGGACCGTGCCGTCTCCCAGCCTCCCTGCCCAGTCCAGCAGTTCGGGTTCGGCCAGGCTGGTGCCCAGCCAGTCGTGGTCGAGGTCGGTTCCCGAAAGGGACGGCACGACCGCGACGCAGAGCCCGGCAGCACGCGCCGAGGCAATACCCGTGGCCGAGTCCTCGAACGCGACAGAACGCGTCGGGGGTACACCGAGTGTCTCGCATGCCGTGAGGTAGAGCTCCGGTGCGGGCTTGGGGGAGCGTACTTCGTCGGCGGCGAACGAGTGGGTGAAGCAGTCCGCGAGGCCGGCCGACCACAGGGCCGCGTCCAGCAGTTCCCGGGGGCTGTTGCTGGCTACGGCGACGGGGACGGCCGCCCGGCAGGCGCGCACCAGTTCCGCTGCCCCGGGGAGAGGTTCGGCGCCTCGGGAGAGCTCTTTGCGGACTCTTTCGAGGAGTTCGGCGGCGAGTTCGGCCCCGGCGCCGGGGCGCCCGAGGTATTCGGCCATGGCCTCGGCGGCGTCCTCCACGGTGCGCCCGATGACCAGCGCTTTCTGTTCGGGGCCGAAGGGGTGACCGTGTGCCGCGAAGATGGCCGTTTCCGCAACGGTCCAGCATGCTTCGGTGTCGACCAGCAAGCCGTCGCAGTCGAAGACCACTGCCTCGGCGTTGGTGAGGAGCGAGCCCATGCGGGTGTCCTTTCGCTTCAGGTGGTGCGCGGGACGCGTACGGCATCCAGTCCGGCTGTCAGCGTGAGAAGTCCCGCTGTGGGCGCGGAAGTTCCCATGGCGTCTGAGGTGATCATGAGCAATCACCCTAGGTCGGGAGCTGTGGAACGTCCATATTCCTGCCCGATATCAGGCAGGAATCGCGGTCTTCGCCTTGGGCTTGCGCGTCGCATGAGATCGCCGGGCAGCAAGCCGGCCGGGCCGCGCGCATCGGACGACCCAGGACCGCCGCGCGGGCGGGCTCAGCGGGCGGTGGCCTTCTCGAACGCCTTCTTGAGGTGCTTGTCGACGAGAGCGGGGGAGCCGGTCAGGAAGAGGGTGATGTTGTCCTTGCGGACGGCGACCCGCTTGACCTCCGACGCGCCTCCGGGGCCGATGAACGTCGAGGTGAAGGCGTACCGCTCGTCACCGAGGTCGGGCATGACGGCTTCGGTCAGGGTGATCCGGACCGGTGTGGTGCCCGACGTCACGGTGTAGGTGGGGCAGGCCCGGTAGGTGTCCCGGACCTCCCGCAGCGTGGCGGACAGCTGCGCGGGGGAGTCGCTGTCGAGCTCTTCCTCCAGGGTCGAGCGGGGATCGCTGCCGTACATGAACCAGACCTCCGCCTGGTTCACCGGCTGCAGTCGGGGAATCCTGGCGACGAGCCGCTCCATCGCCGGGCAGCCGCTCACCGTGTCGTCGTCCTTCGTGTCGTCGTTCGACGGTTCCGCGGTGTAGTCGCTGCCGAGGTCGTCGGTGGTCAGCAGCAGGCGCTTGAGCTCGGCGACCCGGGCCGGCTTCGTCGGAGCCGGGGCGGCGGGCTTGTCCGCGGACGCGGCGGTTCGCTCGCCGGGCCCGGCCGGGGGCGTGGCGTCGGGGGAGCGGCCGCCGCAACCGGACGTGGCCACCAGTGCGCTGACGAGTATCGGAAGGCCCCAGGTGCTTCTGGTGAGGTGGCGGTGCATGTGCGGAATCCCCCTTGGTGATCTTCGGCGTGACCCTACCCCGCGCCCGGTCCGGGTCAGCCCCCGGCCGGACCGCGCGGCTGCGCCCGGCCGACGATCGTGCCCGCGCGGTCGATGCAGATGACGTCGACCGTGACGGGCGCCCCGCGCAGCACCGCCAGGGCCTCGTCGCGGGCGGCCCGGGCGACGAGGTCGCCGAGGGGGACATCGCGGGCCGCGCACAGGGTCAGGGCCTCCAGACCGGTGTTGGCGGCGGCGACCGCGGCGGCCAGCTCCGCGTCCGCGCCGCCCCGGCGGGCCAGCTCGGCGAGGAAGCCCTTGTCCACCTGCGAGCGGGCCGAGTGCAGATCGAGATGGCCCGCGGCGAGCTTGGAGAGCTTCGCGAAGCCGCCCGCGACGGTGAGCCGGTCGACCGGGTGACGGCGGACGTACTTCAGGACCGCCCCCGCGAAGTCGCCCATGTCCAGCAGGGCGTCCTCGGGTAGTCCGTGCACGGCGACCGCGACCTTCTCCGACGTCGAGCCCGTACAGCCCGCCACATGCGTGCGCCCCGCCGCGCGGGCCACGTCCACACCGCGCCGGATGCTGTCGATCCAGGCCGAACAGGAGTAGGGGACGACGATGCCGGTGGTGCCGAGGATGGAGATGCCGCCCAGGATGCCCAGGCGCGGGTTCCAGGTGGAGCGGGCGATCTCCTCGCCGTGATCGACCGACACCTCGATCTCGACGTCCCCGGTGCCCCCGTGCCGGGCGGCGACCTCGGCCACGTGATCGCGCATCATCTGCCGGGGGACGGGGTTGACCGCCGGTTCGCCGACGGCCAGCGGCAGCCCCGGCCGGGTGACCGTGCCCACCCCGGGGCCCGCCTGGAAGACGACCCCGGAGCCGGGCGGCAGGGCTCGGACCGTGACCCGGATCAAGGCCCCGTGCGTGACGTCCGGGTCGTCGCCCGCGTCCTTGACGATCGCCGCCATGGCCGTCCGGCCGCCGTCGCGCAGCTCCTCGGCGGCGAGCGCGAAGGCGGGTGTCTGCCCCTTCGGCAGGGTGATCGTCACGGGGTCGGGGAAGTCGCCGGTGAGCAGCGCGGTGTACGCGGCGGTGGTCGCCGCCGTCGCGCAGGCGCCGGTGGTCCAGCCGTGCCGGAGCCCGGTGTGCGCGAGCTGCGCACCGCGCCCGCTCGGGGTCGGTTCGGCCTTGACGTCAGTCACGGGGGGCTCCGCCCGTCCGGCTAACCTGACCACTCGGTGCCGCCGCGGCACCGGCCGGGCCGTGCGCCCGGCACACCGGCCCGCGCCCGCGGGCCCGACCCGGGAGGCCGGCGGTGCACAGGCCACGCCACGTCCTGATCCTCGGCGGCACCACCGAGGCGCGACGGCTCGCGGCCGAGCTGGCGGCCGATCCCGCGCTGCGCGTCACCAGCTCGCTGGCGGGGCGCGTCGCCGCACCGCGACTGCCCGCGGGACAGGTGCGGATCGGGGGGTTCGGGGGACCCGAGGGCCTGGCCCGGTGGCTGCGCGAGCAGCAGGTGGACGCGCTCATCGACGCCACCCATCCTTTCGCCGGCACGATCAGTTGCAACGCGGCACGGGCTGCCGCGGACGTCCATGTTCCCCTGCTGGCCCTCCGCCGTCCCGGCTGGGTCGCGGGGCCGGGCGACGACTGGCACCCGGTCGGCTCGCTGGCCGAGGCGGCGGACGCGATCCCCGCGCTCGGGAAGCGGGCGTTCCTGACCACGGGGAGGATGGGCCTCGCGGCCTTTGCCCACCTGGAGGATATGTGGTTCCTCGTCCGCTCCGTGGACGCCCCGGAACCGCCCGTGCCGGCGCGCATGGAGGTGCTGCTGGCCAGGGGCCCCTTCACGGTGGAGGGTGAGGCGGAGCTGTTGCGCCGCCACGGCATCGACGTCCTCGTCACGAAGGACAGCGGGGCTGCGGCGACGGCCGCGAAGCTCGTCGCCGCCCGGCAGGCGGGCATCCCGGTAGTGATCGTCCGCCGGCCCCCGGCTCCGGAGGGGGTGCCCGTCGCGGCGGATCCGGCGGAGGCGGCGCGCTGGCTGCGCGCATCACTGACGTGAGGGATCGGCACATGACGATGTGCGGCGCCCGGCCGCTGGTGGCATGGTGAGGGTGATCCCCCAGACCGAGCCTCCGTGGGAGAAACGATCATGGGAAACGCCGATCGGTCCCAGGACAAGGAACGCCATCTGGCCGACGAGGCCAAACATCCCGCACCCGGCGAGAGAGCGCGCACGAAGCACGCGGAGCATGTGGCGCGAGGCAGAGTGAAGCAGGCCAAGGCGGACGCCGAGGACAGGGCGTCCGAGGCTTCGGCGGAGAAGGACGCCCGCGGGTAGTCCCCGCTGCCGGGTACGACCGCCGGAGCGAGGGCGCGACTTCGCGCGTAGGTCTTACGGCTGCGGCCGGTGAAGCCTCGCGAGGACGATCGCCCGGCCACCCGGATGTCCGGCCGGTGGCCGGTCCGCCGGGAGGCGGGGCGGCCGGGCGCGTCCTGTCGCGACGACTCGGTGACGGCTCAGCTACGTGCTCACATGCGCAGCAGCCGCTCCGTGATCTCCCGGTACTGTCGGAGCGCGAGCCGTAGCTCCTCCGTCTCCGCCTCGGTGTCCCGGTCCTTCCAGCCGGTTCGGAGCGCGCGCCCTCGTTCGGCGAGGGTGTCCGTGACGTGGGTGACGGTCGCGTCGAAGACGCCCTCGGCTTCCTCCACCGCCCGGCGCGGGTCGTCGAGGAAGGTGTTGACGGCCCGCTGGAGACATGCGGTCAGCTCGTCCCGGCCGTCCTGCGGAAGGAGCCGCGCCGAGCCGGGGCCACGGTCGGGGCCGGCGGGGCCCGTGACCGGTTCGAGGGGGTGCCGGGCCGGCACGGGGGGAGGTGTCTGCGGGGCGCGTGAAGTGGTGGGCGGCCGTTTCTCGGTCGGGGGTTGTTGCGCGCGTTCCTTGTCGTACAGCATGACGTGCCACTATCCCTTCGTGTCGGGCCGGCCGCGCACCCTCGGTGCGTGGCCGCGGTTGTCGTAGGACCCGTCGTGGGACCCGTCGAGGGCGTGCCGGCGCCGCTCCGAGCCCTCCGGCCGTCGCGCGACCAGTTCGTCGAAGAGGCCCCGGGCCTCGACCAGGGCGTCCCGCGTTTCTTCCGTGCCGGCCTCGCCGCGCACGGCCATGTGCACCCTGCGGTAGCCGTGGACCTGCCCGGCGTGGTGGACGGAGAGCGCGTCCAGCTGTTCCTCGAACCGCTCACCGCCGGGGAAGCCCCGGTCCTCCGCCAGCCGCGCCAACAGCGCGTCGGCCTCCGCGGCAGCCTCCCGCGGTGAGTCGACGAACCGCTCCTGGATCCGGGCCCACAGGATCACGTACCGCTCGCGGGCCTCGGGCGGCAGCGGGTGCTCCTTCAGGGAACCGTGCCGCTGCACGCGCTCGCCGAGTTCCCGCTCGGCGGCCTCGGTGTCGCCGTCGTGACAGGCGACGGCACGGTCGTACTCGAGGCCGAAGCGCTTTTTCATCCGGTGGCCGCCACGTGCCCGGCCGCGCCCGATGAAGAGGGCGGTGGCCACGGCCAGGACGGCCACGACGATCGAGATGATGATCACGACGGTGGACATGACTTCCCTCGCTGCTTCCCGGCTCGTGAGCCGCTCCGAGTCTTCAGGCGGGTGGTCCGAAGCCTGGGGCCGGCTACCGATGGCCGTGGCCGCTGCGGTAGCGGGATCCGCCGCCCTTGTGGGTGCGGCGGCCGAAGGCGAAGAACCAGACGATCAGCAGGAGAGCCGCGGCCAACCACAGCAGGTGCATGGTGAAGCCGAACCCGAACAGAAGCAGGACCAGCAGGAGGAGAACGATCCAGACGGTCACGGCCGGAGCTCCAATGAGCACAGGGAGGATTCCCTGAGTTCCGCGGGGGCCGGGCGAAGCTGGACGGGGGGCGCCGTCCGGAGGATGCCGGAGCGTCGTAGCCCTACGCCGTAGTGGTCAGTCAACGCCCGGCGTCTGCCCTTGTCAACGCATTGGCCAGAGCGATGTGTTCTTCGGGCGAACGAACACGGTGCCCTTCGGGCCCGGGTGTTCCCGGCCCGAAGGGCACCGTGGCGTCACTTCTCCGGATACCGCCGGGGCGTCCAGACGATCTCCTCGCCGCCGCCGGGGCCACGCCGTACCGCGCGGGTCTGCGTGGAGCCCACGATGAGGATCGTGCGCATGTCGACCTGTTCCGGGTCCAGTTCGCCGAGCCGGACGATCCGTACGCTCTCCTCCGGGCCGCCCACGTCCCGGCCCAGGACGACCGGGGTGTCGGCCGGACGGTGTTCCAGGAGGAGGTCGCGGGCCTTGCCGACCTGCCAGACGCGGCTGCGGGAGCCGGGGTTGTACAGGGCGAGGACCAGGTCCGCCGCCGCGGCGGAGCGCAGTCGCTCCGCGATGACCTCCCACGGCTTGAGCCGGTCGGACAACGACACGACCGCGTAGTCGTGGCCGAGCGGCGCGCCCGCCCGGGATGCGGCGGCGTGGGCCGCCGTCATGCCGGGCAGCACCCGCACGGGCACCTCGCGGTACGGGTCCTCGGAGGCGACCTCCAGGACCGCCGTCGCCATCGCGAAGACACCCGGGTCGCCGGAGGAGACGACGGCGACCCGCCGCCCCTGCCGGGCGAGGTCGAGCGCGAACTCGGCGCGCTCGGACTCCACCTTGTTGTCGGACGGGTGCCGCCGCTGGCCCGGCCGGACGGGCACCCGGTCCACGTACGTGCTGTAGCCGACGATGTCCTCGGCCGCCGCGAGCTCGCCGCGCGCCTCCGGCGTCAGCCACAGCGGGCCGGCCGGGCCGAGCCCGACGACCACGACCTCGCCCCGGTCCGAGGCGGCCGGAGCCGCGTCGACACGGCTCGGCAGCACCGCCACCGAGAAGTACGGCACCGATTCGGGGTCCACGTCGGCCAGCAGGCCCGTACGCTCCCCGGGCATCGTGGCGCGCTCGACGTACCGCGCGTCCGCGAGCCGGCCCGCGCCCTCCAGCGCGCCCCGCACGGCGGGGAACGTCCGGCCGAGCTTCATCACCACGGCCGAGTCGGTCGAGGCCAGGCGGGCCGTCAGCTCCTCCTCGGGCAGCGTGCCCGGCAGGATCGTCAGGATCTCCTCGCCCTCCACCAGCGGCTCGCCCAGCCGGGCCGCCGCCGCGCTGACGGACGTGACCCCGGGGATCACCTCCGTGGGGTAGCGGTCCGCGAGCCGCTTGTGCATGTGCATGTACGAGCTGTAGAAGAGCGGGTCGCCCTCCGCGAGCACCGCGACCGTGCGCCCGGCGTCCAGATGGACGGCCAGCCGCGCCGCGGCCTCCTCGTAGAACTCCTCCATCGCGCCCCGGTAGCCACCGGGGTGGTCGGTGGTCTCCGTGGTGACGGGGTAGACCAGCTGCTCCTCGATGTGGTCGGGGCGCAGATGGCGTTCGGCGATGGTGCGCGCGATGCTGCGGCCGTGCCGGGCACTGTGGTACGCGACGACGTCGGCCGCGGTGATGACCTCGACGGCCCGCACGGTCATCAGCGACGGGTCGCCGGGGCCGAGGCCCACTCCGTACAGTCGGCCCGTCGTCGAAGGCTGCTCGTTCACTCTTCCTCGCTCGCTATCGCGTTGATCGCCGCCGCTGCCATGGCGCTGCCGCCGCGACGGCCCCGCACCACCAGATAGTCGAGCCCCAGCGGGCTGTCGGCCAGGGCGTCCTTGGACTCGGCCGCACCGATGAAGCCCACCGGTATGCCGATGACCGCGGCGGGGCGCGGCGCCGCCGCCCCGCCCTCTTCGAGCATCTCCAGCAGCCGGAACAGCGCTGTCGGCGCGTTGCCGACCGCGACGACCGCGCCGTCGAGCTTCTCGCGCCACAGCTCCAGCGCCGCCGCGCTGCGGGTCGTGCCCATCCGCCGGGCCAGCTCCGGCACCGACGGGTCGGCGAGGGTGCACAGCACCTCGTTGTCCGCGGGCAGCCGCTTGCGGGTCACCCCGCTGGCGACCATGTTCGCGTCGCACAGGATCGGCGCCCCGGCGCGCAGCGCCTCGCGGGCCCGTGCCACCACCTGGGGGGAGTACGCGAGGTCCCGTACGAGATCGACCATCCCGCAGGCGTGGATCATGCGCACCGCGACCTGGCTGACGTCCGGCGGCAGTCCGCCGAGGTCGGCCTCGGCCCTGATGGTGGCAAAGGACTGGCGGTAGATGGACGCGCCGTCCTTCTCGTACTCGAACACTGTGCCTCGCTTGCTGGGTTGCGCCTGGTGGTGTCGTGCAGGGTCAGTCCGCGGAGGTACGGGCCGCCGCGACCGCGTCGGCCAGTCCCCCCGCTGTGGCTGTTTCCGTCGTCGTTTCCGTCTCCCCGTCCCGTACCGCGATCCGATAGCCGCCGTCCCCGGTCGCGAGCACGTCGACCCATGTCCCGCCCGGGTGGCCGCACCGCCGCTCGCAGCCGGACCAGTACACCGGGAGCCCCGCTGGGGGCAGCCCCGCGAGGCAGGCCGCCGCGTCCGCCCGTACGTCCGCGAGGGACTTGGCGCAGCCCGGCCGGCCCGCGCACGCGCCCGCCCGGTGCCAGGGGGACGTGGTGGAGGTGACGAGTCCGGCGTCCGCCAGCGCCGTCAGCCGGGAGCGGGCCGTACCGGCCGGGAGGCCGGGGACGACGATGCCGCGCCAGGGTGTCACACGCAGCTCGCCCGTCCCGTCCCGGTCGGCCGCGGTGGCCACGAGCCGCCACTGGGCGGCGGTCAGCCGCCCGAGCGGCGCGGTCACCGACAGGGCGCACCGCCCGTCCCGGCCGGTGACCAGGCCGGGCCCGACGGGGGGGCCGTGCGGCAGACGGGGCCTGGGCAGCGGGACGGAAGCGATGCCCGCGGCCGTCAGCCGGTCCGCCAACGCTTCGACGCGCGGGCGGTGTTCGGGGGCCAGGTCCCGGACACGCCAGGCCCTGGTGCCGCTGTGGGCCAGTGCCGCGAGGAACTCGCGCGCGGCCAGCGCGGCCGCGCGCGGCGCGTCACGGGCGGCGATCCGCAGACCGGGCCCGGTGGCGGCGAAGCACAGCACGGCCTGCTCCTCGCCGCTTGCGATCAATGTCACATCGGGGCCGAGGGCCACGATGTCGCCGCGGCCGTCGTCCAGTCCGAAGAGGAAACGGCCCGACAAACCTGACAAATCCAGACCCTCGGAGGGGTCGGGCGCATCGGACGCGGGGGTGCACAGGAGTGCGTCCAGGGCGCGCGCCCAGGTCTGCACATCGGTTGCCCCGGCGCGGGCCGGCTCCGTGGCCCCGTCCAGACCGCACAACGGCGAGGCCGCCACATTGCGCACCCGGTCGTACCGGTCGGACGGCAGCAGCCCCGCGCCCCGCAGCCGGTCGGCCAGTTCACCGCCGCAGCCGTCGGCCAGCCCGCGCAACTGGACGTTGCCGCGCGAGGTGATGTCGAGATTCCCGTCGCCCAGTTCCTCGGCGACCAGCGCCAATGCCACCGCCTGACGGGCTGTCAACAACCCGGCCGGCAACCGGACGCGCGCCAGCGCACCGTCGTCCGCGGTGTGCAGCCGCAGCGCACCGGGGCAGGCGTCGCCGCCCGCGCGGACGGTCCGTCCGCCGGCGGCCGGTTTATCCCGCTCCGGGGGGGATGTGGGGGTGACGGGCATGGCGGCGAGCATACCGACGATCACACCGGGTGCACCGTCCTGTGCCAAACGGTCAGCGCTTACTATGCTCATCGGTGGCCAGAATCTCTTTGTTCGTCCTCTGGTCCGCCAAACGCCAGCGACGGCGTCAGGGGAGGAAGCCGGTGAGACTCCGGCACGGTCCCGCCACTGTGAGCCCGGCAGCGATGCCGGGCGAGTCAGGAACTCCCGCCGTCCTCCAACCGCCCGGGGCGCGGACCCCGAGGAAGGCCAGCCGCCGCATGCGCACCATCCGGTCCGGCGTACCCCGGGCGACCCTCGATGCCCTGGGGAGCGCCGCGTGATCCTTCTCCTGTCGACGTCCGACACCGACCTGCTCAGCGCCCGCGCGGCTGCCGCTCACGGGGGCCCGGTCCCGTACCGCCTGGCCAACCCCGCCCGGCTCGCGCTCGACGACCTGCCCGCCCTCCTGGACGGCACCGACCTCGTCGTCGTCCGCCTCCTCGGCGGCATCCGCGCCTGGCAGGAGGGCCTCGACCTGCTGCTCGCCGGGGACCGCCCCGTCGTCGTCCTCACCGGCGAACAGGCGCCCGACGCCCAGCTGATGGAGGCCTCCACCGTCCCCATCGGCATCGCCGCCGAGGCCCACGCCTACCTCGCGCACGGTGGGCCCGACAACCTCGAACAGCTCGCGCGCTTCCTCTCCGACACCGTGCTGCTCACCGGACACGGCTTCGAGGCACCCGCGCCCGCCCCCACCTGGGGCCCGCTGGAGCGCACCCCCAAGCCCGGCGCGAGCGGCCCGCTCATCGCGGTGCTCTACTACCGCGCCCACCACATGAGCGGCAACACCGCCTTCGTGGAAACCCTGTGCGGGGCGATCGAGGACGCGGGCGGCCGCGCCCTGCCGCTGTACGTCGCCTCGCTGCGCGCCCCCGAGCCGGAGCTCATCGAGGCGCTCGGCACCGCCGACGCCGTCGTCACCACCGTCCTCGCCGCGGGCGGCACCAAGCCCGCGGCCGCCTCGGCCGGCGGCGACGACGAGTCCTGGGACGCCGGCGCCCTCGCCGCGCTCGACGTACCGATCCTCCAGGCCCTGTGCCTGACCGGCCCCCGCAGCGCCTGGGAGGAGAACGACGAGGGCCTCTCGCCGCTCGACGCCGCCACCCAGGTCGCCGTACCCGAGTTCGACGGCCGCCTCATCACCGTCCCGTTCTCCTTCAAGGAGGTCGACGAGGACGGCCTGCCGATGTACGTGGCCGACGCCGAGCGCGCCTCCCGCGTCGCCAGCATCGCCGTGCGCCACGCCCGGCTGCGCCACATCCCCGCGGCCGACAAGCGCCTCGCGCTCGTCCTCTCCGCCTACCCCACCAAGCACTCCCGCATCGGCAACGCCGTCGGGCTCGACACCCCCGCCAGCGCCGTGGCGCTGCTGCGCCGACTGCGCGAGGAGGGTTACGACTTCGGCACGGAGGAGGTCCCCGGCCTCGCGTCCGGCGACGGCGACGAGCTGATCTACGCCCTCATCGAGGCCGGCGGCCACGACCAGGAGTGGCTCACCGAGGAGCAGCTCGCCCGCAACCCCGTCCGGATCCCGGCCGCCGACTACCGGCGCTGGTTCGCCGAGCTGCCCGCCGAGCTGCGCGAGGCCGTCGAGGAGCACTGGGGACCGGCGCCCGGCGAGATGTTCGTCGACCGCAGCGCCAACCCCGAGGGCGACATCGTTCTCGCGGCGCTGCGCCGCGGCAACCTCCTGATCCTCATCCAGCCGCCGCGCGGCTTCGGCGAGAACCCCATCGCGATCTACCACGACCCCGATCTGCCGCCCTCGCACCACTACCTCGCCGCCTACCGCTGGATCGCCGCCTCCCAGGCGGACGGCGGCTTCGGCGCCGACGCCATGGTCCACCTCGGCAAGCACGGCAACCTGGAGTGGCTGCCCGGCAAGAACGCCGGCCTGTCCGCCGCCTGCGGCCCGGACGCCGCCCTCGGCGACCTGCCCCTGATCTACCCCTTCCTCGTCAACGACCCCGGCGAGGGCACCCAGGCCAAGCGCCGCGCCCACGCCACCCTCGTCGACCACCTCGTGCCGCCGATGGCCCGCGCCGAGTCCTACGGCGACATCGCCCGCCTGGAGCAGCTCCTCGACGAGTACGCGTCCATCTCCGCGATGGACCCGGCCAAGCTGCCCGCCATCCGCGCCCAGATCTGGACGCTCATCCAGGCCGCGAAGCTCGACCACGACCTCGGCCTCGACGACCGTCCGGACGACGACGGCTTCGACGACTTCCTGCTGCACGTCGACGGCTGGCTGTGCGAGGTCAAGGACGCCCAGATCCGCGACGGTCTGCACGTCCTCGGCGGCGCGCCCACCGGTGAGGCACGCGTCAACCTCGTCCTGTCGATCCTGCGCGCCCGCCAGATCTGGGGCGGCACGCAGGCTCTGCCGGGCCTGCGCGAGGCCCTCGGCCTCGACGAGTCCGCCGCCACCCGCACCACCGCCGACGAGGCGGAGGAGCGGGCCCGTGCGCTCGTCCAGGCCATGGAGGACGCGCACTGGGACCCGGCCGCGATCGCCGCCGTGGCGCGGGAGCACGGCGAACAGGTCGCCGCGATCCTCGACTTCGCCGCCCGCGAGGTCGTACCCCGCCTGGCCGCCACCACCGACGAGATCGACCACGCGGTGCACGCCCTGAACGGCGGCTTCGTCCCGGCCGGCCCGTCCGGCTCGCCCCTCCGCGGCCTGGTCAACGTCCTCCCGACGGGCCGCAACTTCTACTCCGTCGACCCCAAGGCCGTGCCCAGCCGGCTCGCCTGGGAGACCGGCCAGGCCCTCGCCGACTCCCTGCTGCAGCGCTACCGCACCGACCACGGCGACTGGCCGAAGTCGGTGGGCCTGTCCCTGTGGGGCACGAGCGCGATGCGCACCTCCGGCGACGACGTCGCCGAGGCCCTCGCCCTGATGGGCATCCGCCCGCTCTGGGACGACGCCTCACGCCGGGTCAACGGCCTGGAGCCGATCCCCCTGGCCGAACTGGGCCGTCCCCGCATCGACGTCACCCTGCGCATCAGCGGCTTCTTCCGCGACGCCTTCCCGCATGTCATCGGCCTCCTCGACGACGCGGTCCGGCTGGCCGCCGCCCTCGACGAGCCCGCCGACGACAACTACGTCCGCGCGCACGCCCAGGCCGACCTCGCCGAGCACGGCGACGAACGCCGCGCCACCACCCGCATCTTCGGCTCCCGCCCCGGCACCTACGGCGCGGGTCTGCTCCAGCTCATCGACAGCCGCGACTGGCGCACCGACGCCGACCTCGCCGAGGTCTACACCGTCTGGGGCGGCTACGCCTACGGCCGTGAACTCGAGGGCCGCCCGGCCCGCGAGGAGATGGAGACCGCCTACAAGCGCATCGCGGTCGCGGCGAAGAACACCGACACCCGCGAGCACGACATCGCCGACTCCGACGACTACTTCCAGTACCACGGCGGCATGGTCGCCACGGTGAAGGCCCTCAAGGGCAAGGCCCCGGAGGCGTACATCGGCGACTCCACCCGCCCGGAGACGGTCCGCACCCGCACCCTGGTCGAGGAGACCTCCCGCGTCTTCCGCGCCCGCGTCGTCAACCCCCGCTGGATCGAGGCGATGCGCCGCCACGGCTACAAGGGCGCCTTCGAACTCGCCGCCACCGTGGACTACCTGTTCGGCTACGACGCCACCACCGGCGTCGTCCCGGACTGGATGTACGACAAGCTCGCCCAGACCTACGTCCTCGACCCGGAGAACCGCGCCTTCCTCCAGGAGGCCAACCCCTGGGCCCTGCACGGCATCGCCGAGCGCCTCCTGGAGGCGGAGAGCCGCGGCATGTGGGCCAAGCCGGACGCGGAGACGCTGGAGGGGCTGCGCCAGGCGTTCCTGGAGACCGAGGGCAACCTGGAGGGCGAGGAGTAGGCCCGCGGCCACCCCACGGTGACGCAGGAAGACCTCCCCGCGATGGGGAGGTCTTCGTCGCGGACAAGGGGGGCTACGAGGCGGACGGGTACGGCTTCACTCGGCTCATGCCGTCGCTGCCCGTACACGCCTCCATGCCGGGGTAGGTGACACAGACCTCGGCATGCCGCGGCAGCCCCTTCGAGGGCAGCATGGGGGTGCGCGCCGATCCGGGCAGCCCGGGATTCCGCAGCAGCCGGTCACGCTTGAGGGACAGGGCGTCTCCCTCGCCCGATTTCACATAGACGGAGACGACCTTGTCCGCGGCCGAACCGACTCCCGCCCACAACGCCTGGCAGTCCGCGCTGTAGTAGAGGTGGATCAGCCCCTCGGCACTCTTGACGGCCGAGGCCACTTCGGCGTCACCGAGACACTGGAAGTCCTGCGGATCCTTCCCCTTGCACGTGCTGTTCCGGCAGCGCTGCACCTCACCGGCGGCGGACGACCCGTCCGGCTCCCGACTGTCGAAGTACCGCGCCCCGGCAAGACCTCCGGCCGCCAGCAGCACCACCACCGCGGCGGCCGTCGCGACGCGGAACGACCGGGTGCGCCACCGGGAAGGACGCTCACGGTCCGGCCCGCCGGGAGGAGCCGCATCCGCGGCGCAGAGCCGCTTGCGGGCCTCCAGCCAGGCCCCGGCATTGTGCTCCTCCCCGCAGGCGCGCAGAAACGCCGTGAGCGTCTCCACACGCGGCAAGGCGTCGTGCCGCAACGCGTCGGCCAGGGTACTGCGCGCCAGCACGTCCCCCCGCGCGGCCGCCCGCTCCTCCAACTGCCGGTAGGTCAACCCCGACCGCGCCTTGAGCTCCCGCATCGCAGCGACGAACTCGGCGGCGTCCCGTACCCCGTGCGGCGCCGACTCCCCCGGACTCCCCATACCCTTCATCCTCGCCGCGGCGGGGGCCGGGGACAACGGATGCGACGTGGTGGGCAGCGCCGGTCGCCGGTATCGCGGTCCCGGCGGCCCGCTCCCGCGCCTCCCGTTTTGGGGCTGCCGCCCGGCGCTCACTAGGATCATTTGGATGATCATCAGAAAACGGCTGGCGGCGGGCGCGTGTGCCCTGCTCGCCGCCCTGGCCGCGGGAACCGCGCCGGCGAACGCCGCCGACGAACCCTCGAAGAACTCCCCGAAGGTCGAGCTCGTCCTCGACGTCAGTGGCTCGATGCGCGCCCGGGACGTGGACGGGCAGTCGCGCATGGCGGCGGCCCAGCAGGCGTTCAACGAGGTGATCGACGCCGTTCCGGACGACGTGCGGCTCGGCATTCGTACCCTCGGGGCCAACTATCCCGGTGACGACAAGGAGCTGGGCTGCAAGGACAGCAAGCAGCTGTACCCCGTCGGGCCGGTGAACCGGACCGAGGCCAAGGCGGCCGTCGCGACGCTGCGGCCCACGGGCTGGACGCCCATCGGGTACGCGCTGCGCGGCGCGGACGCCGACCTCGACGTCGGGGGCGGTACGCGCAGGATCGTGCTCATCACCGACGGCGAGGACTCCTGCGGGCAGCCCGACCCCTGTGACGTGGCCCGTGAACTGGCCGCCAAGGGAACCCACTTGACCGTCGACACCCTGGGCCTGGCCCACGACGACAAGACCCGCGAGCAGCTCAGCTGCATCGCCGAGGCCACCGGTGGGACGTACACCACCGTGCGGCACACCAAGGAGCTGTCCGGCCGCATCAAGCAGCTCGTACGGCGCGCCGCCGACCCCGTCGAGACGCCCAAGGCGACCCAGGGCGCGGCCGAGTGCGCGAAGGCGCCCGAACTCGGGGCCGGCCTCTACACCGACCGCTCGACCTTCGGACAGCACCGCTGGTACCGCGTCAAGGTGACCCCCGGCCAGGAGCTGCGCACCTCGGTGAGCGTCGGCGCGGACCGCGCGGTCGACCCCGACTACGGGGTGCTGGTGCGCGCCGTGGACGACAGCGGCCGGGAGCTGGTGCGCGGCACCGACGCGGGCAGCGGGCGGACCGATGTCATGTCGGCGGGCCTGCGCTATCCCATCGCCGAGGGGAAGAAGGGCGAGGACAAGCAGGCGCGGACCGTCTGCCTGGAGGTCTCGCACTCCTTCTCCGCCCCCGCCTCCGTCAAGCGTGACCCCGGGCTCCCCGTCGAACTGGCCGTCGACCTCGTCGACGCCCCGGACGACCCCTCCGACCTGGCCGCCTTCGGCCTCGGCCGGGGCTGGGTGCTGCTGGTCGTGCTGGCCGTGACCGGTTTGATCGCCGGTCTGCTCTGGGGCTGGCTGTCCCGCTGGCGTGTCTCGGTGTGGAGGACGAACTGATGCGTACGACACGAGTGCTGACCTCCGTGCTGCTCGCCGCGGCCGCCCTGTTCACCTCCGCGACGGCCGCCACGGCGGACGACGCGAGCCCGAGCCCCTCCACCACCGAGCGCGACGCGCCCACCGAGGCCGGCACCACCTTCCGTACCGCGACGGCGGTCAAGCAGGGCCAGAAGGCCACGGCCGACGCATCCACCGGTGACTACCTCTACTGGCAGTTCCCCGCCGGGGCGGGCCAGCAGCCGATCGTCAAGGCGACGGTGAAGCTGCCGGAATCGTCCGCGCGGCACGGCTCGGCCACCTGGCAGCTGGACGTCTTCGACGGGCTGCGCCGCCGTCAGGCGTGCGCCTCCGGCGTGCCGACCGACAAGGCGTCGGCCCAGGACGCCACGGTGACCGTGACCTGCCACCTGCGGACCGTACGACCCTGGTCCGAGCGCTGGGCCAACGACCCGCTCCCCGGGGCGTACTACATCAGGCTCACCGTCACCGACATCCCCGACGAGGACCTCGGGCAGCCCGTACGGGCCGAGGTCGAGGCGACGGCGAACGACGCCGGCGGGCCGCGCGCCGAGGGCGGCGAGCTGGGCGCCCCGCTGCACGCGGCGGCCGTCTCCGAACCCGAGAGCGGCTGGAACGGCGGTTGGTTCTCGGACCGCTGGGTGTGGACCGTGGGAGGCGCCGTGCTCGGCGCCCTCGCGGCAATCGGCGGGTACACCCTCACCCGACGGCCCCGCTGGACCACTCGTCCCCCCGCGGGGAGCTGAGTCCCGGCGGTTCACCCACCCCGACGCGCCCGTGGTCCTCGTGACCACGGGCGCGTCCCGTTACGCGGCTCGTTCACACGGACCTGTTCACACGGGCCTGTTCACACGGGCCTGGGACCTGCGGGCGGATCGCCGTGGACGGCGTGCAGATACAGGGCGAGCAGATCGCGGGTGAAGTACGAGCTGTAGGAGATGTCCGGTGTGTCACCGCCCGTGTGGTAACCGCCGATGACGCCGATCAGCGCGTACCCCGCCGGGCCGCGCACCAGGAACGGCCCGCCCGAGGTACCGCCCACATAGCCCGCGCACGGGATCTCCAGGAAGTCACCCGGCGCGCCCGGATCCGTGCTGGTGTAGCGGTGCGTGGCGGAGCGGCAGTCCAGGGGCTTGGGGTACGTGGCGTCGCTGTTGCCGGGGTAGCCGATCAGTCGCACGTCCTCGTGCCGGTAGCCCGCGTAGGGCAGCAGGTCGAAGCCGCCGACGGCGCTCTGCACCTGCTTGCCGTCCGCGCGGGCACCGACCCGGACCACCGTGTAGTCCCAGCGGGCACCGGCGCCCGTACCGAGGTCGTAGTAGCGCTGGTCGATGTAGATCAGCTCGACGGGGAAGACGCCGTGCGGCTTGAGGCCGTCGTGGTACTGCGGCACGAACGCCAGCCGCAGCTTCGCGCTCGGCGAGCGCAGACAGTGCGCGGCGCTGACCACGAGATCGCGGTGCGGACTGCGTACCACCGTCCCGCCGCAGAACCGGCCCACGTTCTGCCCGTCGGTCCAGAAGAAGGTACCCACCTGCGGAAGTCCGTCGAAGGGGCGGCTGGGCGGCACCGGTGCGCCCACGGCGGCCGGCTGCCGCTTCCCGCCCGCGGTCACCGGCTGTGCGGCTGCCATCCGCTCGGCCGTCCAGTAGGCGTCGGCCGAGGCGGCCGCGATCGCCGCGGGCGTGCTGCCCGCGGTCGTGGCGAGCGCGGCCGGGCCCGGCAGCGCCGCGGCCAGCAGCCCGAGGAACAGGGTCGCGAGGCCGCGCAGGGCGAATCGTCTGTCCATGAACGGGTTCCTCTCTGAACGCCGATGCCGATACGCCGATGACGGACGGGCGTACGGGAGTGCCGACACGTACGAGGCGAGCGTGACATCACCGGGTCGCGCAAGCGAGACACGCGACACACGGGACGACGTCACCCGTTCGAACAAGGCCGAGCGGTAACCTGTCGCGGCCGGGATGTGTCCGAGCGATGTGTCCGGGCGAAAATTTTGACTGCAGGGTGGGGAGTTGACTCATGGTCGATCCGTTGTCTCTGGGCGCGATCACCACCGCGGTGACCGCCGCCGCGGGGTCCGTCGGCACCGAGGCGGGGCGCCAGGCGTGGGGCTCCCTCGTGGACCTCGCCCGCCGCACCTTCGGCCGGGGGCGGGACGACGACAGCGCCACGGCCCTGCTTCCCCTCGACCCCGAGGACGACGAGCAGGTTCAGTCGCTGTCCGCGCTGCTCTTCGCGCAGGCACTCCAGAACCCCGGCTTCGCCGCGGAGTTCCGGGCCTGGGCCGAGAGCGCCCGGCCGCACCTGAGCGTCGACAACAGCCAGGTGAACAACACCGTTTCCGGCAACGCCCAGGTCGGCCATCTGGTCCAGGGCAGGGACATCACCTGGACGTCCAACTAGCGTAGTCGGCCACGGCCGCTGAGGTCGTGGCCCCCGCGCAGCCACCCGTCGGCACCGCCGTGCCGGCCGTACGCCCCGCGTGACCGCGAGGGCGCTCTTCGGCATGCCCGAAAAGTCCGGCCGCGGGGCCGCCGTCAAAATTCGGCCGCGGAATGTGCCCGAAGCCCCCGGCGTTTCCTCGTCGACCAGCTTGTTCACCGGTCCATCAACTCCTGGTTAAGTCGCGGACCTGCCTTTCCTGAAGGGTGGACTAGTGCAAGGCGTTCTTCCCGTGGCAGGATGCCTATCGCGGCCGGGGCGGGCTTAACTGGCCGTGAGGCGCCGTGGAGGAAGAGTCCGAAGGACGGAGCAGATGGCAGTCGGGGGCGACAGGTCGGCAGGTGACGTGGGCAGCCCGCTCGCGGAGCGGCTCAACTACCTGTTCGCGAACATGCATCCGCCGGGGGCGCCGTACACCAACGGGCACGTGGCCGAGGAGATCAGCCGCGGGACCGAGGAGTACGGCGGGATCACGCTGACCGAGCAGTATCTGTCGATGCTGCGCAACGGCCGGCGGGCCAACCCCAGCCCGGATGTGCTGCGGGCGCTGGCGAAGTTCTTCGCCGTGCCGGTCGGCTATCTGATGGGCGACCTCTCGGCCTCCCAGGCCGCGCGGGTCGAGGAGGAGGTCCGGTTCCTCGTCGCCATGAGGGATCAGCGCGTCAGGGGCATCGCCCTGCGTTCGGTGGGTCTGCCGCCGGAAGTGCAGGACAGCCTCACCACGATCATCTGTCAGTTCCGGCAGCAGATGAATCTGCCCGCCGACCCGCCCGACGCGGGTGGTGACGGACGCCCGTGACCGTCATGGCGGATGACCGGCTCTTCTATACCTGGCGGCGTTCCGAGGACGAGGACGGTGCAAGCATGCGTGTGGGGCGGATACGGCGACGGTGCAAGCAGCTCATCCATGAGCTGGCGCTGCCCGCGTCGACCGATCTCCAGGGCATGTGCGACGTCGTCGCGCGCCGCGTGGGCCGGCCCATCCGTCTGGTGCCGATGAGCCTGGACGGGGTCGTCTCGGGCATGACGGCCACCACCGACGACGCGTACTGGGTGTTCTACGAGCAGAAGACCTCGCCCTGGCACCAGGTGCACATCGTGCTGCACGAGATCGGGCACCTGATCCTCGGCCACGACCAGGACCCGGCCGTCACCGAGGACGCCCTCAAGATGTGGACGCCGTCGGTCGACGTGGCCACCGCCATGCGCCGGATGGGCCTCACCATGGGCCTCGCCCGCCACCACTGCTACGACAACCTCACCGAGCGCGAGACCGAGATCCTCGGCACCCTCCTCATGGAGCGGGTGGTGCCCCCGCCGCCCGGCCAGGACCTGCCGCTGGAGGGCCAGGCGGCCGAGCTCGCCGCCTCGCTGGGGCCCGCGCTCCAGCACGTACGCCGCCAACTGCGCGAAGGGGGCGCCGTACGCCCCGAGACGGGCATCGGTCCGCGCGACGACACCCGTACGGGCTCCGCGCCCGGCAACGGCACCGACGACCGCGGTGACGCCACGGACGGCAGGGGAGGGGACGCCGGTGTTTGACGCCCTCTACCTCACCTTCAGCGCCGTCGCCTGGGCCATCGTCGGCTACAAGGCCCGTGCCTGGTTCCGTGACCGCGGCAACACCGACCTCGGCCTGACCGCCCTCATGACCTCGGGCGTCCCCATCGTCTTCCTCTTCTCCGCGCCCAGCGTCTACCGCTCGTTCGACCGGCTGACGGGCGTGGCGAATCTGGCGATGGTCTTCCTGTACTCCGCGGTCGTGCTCTTCGCCTCCGGTGCCACGGTGCTGCTGCTGCGCTGGACCGGCCGGGGCGACGAGGCGGCCAGGGCCCGTGCGGCCGCCCGGTCCCGGTTCGCCGTGATCACGGTGGCCGTGGCCTGGACCGCCGCGATCGTCTGCTTCGCCGTCGGCCGCCCCGACGCCGTCGAGCACCCCCGGGACTTCTCCACCGCCTACGCCGACGCGCCCGGTGTCGTCGCCTTCCTGGTGCTGTACCTGACCATCTTCGGCGTCAGCCTCGCCGGGCTCGGCACCCTGTGCCCGCGCTACGCGGCCCAACTCGGCCGCTCCTGGCTCGCCAAGGGCCTGCGGACGCTGGCCGCCGGCTGCTGGCTCGGCCTGCTGTACTGCGCCTGCAAGCTGGTCGGATTCGTGCTCAGCTGGGCCGGCCACGAGATGTACTGGCTCTCCAACGGCGTCGCGCCGATGAGCGCCTCGGTGGCCGCCCTGCTGGTCCTCCTCGGCTTCTCGCTGCCCGCCGTCGGCCCCCGGGCCGCCGCCTGGCGTCGGCTGCGCCGGCTCGGCCCGCTGTGGCGGGCCGTCACCGAGCACGCCCCCGAGGTCACCATCGGGGAGTCCCGCTGGAGCCGGCGCTGGCCGGTCGCCGACCTGGAGTGGCGGGCCAACCGCCAGATGGCGGAGATCCGCGACATCCAGCGCGGCATCCGGCGCCACGTGGAGCCCGAGACCCTCGTCATCGCCCGGCGGAAGGCGACCGCCGCCGCGCTGGACGACCGCCGGCTCGCCGCGGTGGTGGAGGCCGCGGCCCTGCGCCGGGGCCTGGCGAACCAGATCACCGGACACGTGCCCACGCCGCACGCCGACAGCGTGGTGGTCACCGTCAGCGCCGATCCGGCCGAGGAACACGAGCACTTGGCGCGCGTCGCCGACGTCTACCACGACCCGATGGTCGACGAGGTGCTCACCGAACTGCGCGAGTCCTGCTCGGCCCGCCTGCTATGACAGCGGGCCCCACAGACGAGGCGGCCATGGACGGGGGTCAAGGCCGCCTGCGACACAGGCCGGCGCTGGATCCGTACGACCGTACGGATCCAGCGCCGCCGGTGCGCTCCCTACCGGAATCGGATGCCATGCAGAACCCCACCCCGCCCGACGTCACCGAACGGCTGATCGCCGACCCGCACGGCACCAACGCCGAGCTCCGCGAGGCGGCTCCCGCCCACCGGATCACCGGCCACGACGGCCGGCCCGCCTGGCTGGTGACCCGCTACGACGACGTGCGCCGGGCCCTCGCCGATCCCCGCTTCTCGCTGGACAGGCGCAACGCCCTGCCCGGTAACTACAGCGGCTTCGCGCTGCCCCCGGCGCTGGACGCCAACCTGCTCAACATGGACCCGCCCGACCACACCCGGGTGCGCCGCCTGGTGGTGAAGGCCTTCACCACCGGCCGGGTCGACAAGCTCCGCGAGCCGGTGCGCGCGCTCGCCGGGGAACTCCTCGACGCCGTCGAGGCCGACGGGCGCGCGGATCTGCTCACCGCCTACGCCGGCCCGCTGCCCATCACCGTCATCTGCGACCTCCTCGGCATCCCGAAGGAGGACCGGCACGACTTCCGGGCCTGGACCGATGCCCTGATCACCCCGGACCGCGCGCGGCCCGAGCTCACGAAGCAGGCCGTCGGCAGCATGATGCGCTTCTTCGCCGGGCTCATCGCGAGCAAGCGCGCGGAACCCGCCGACGATCTGCTCTCCGACCTGATCGCGGCCCGGGACGAGGAGAGCGGTGCCGGCGACGACCGGCTCTCCGAGGACGAGCTGACGTCCCTGGCGTTCCTCATCCTCTTCGCCGGCTACGAGAACACCGTCCATCTCATCGCCAATGCCGTCCTGGCCCTGCTCGACCATCCCGAACAGCTGCGCGAGCTGCGAAAGAATCCGGACGGTCTCGGAAGGGCCGTGGAGGAGCTCGGACGCTGGGAAGGCCCCGCTCCGCTGGCGATCCGGCGCTTCCCGCTGGAGGACGTCGACATCAGCGGGGTGGTCGTGCCCGCCGGTGAGACCGTGCTGCTCTCGCTGGCCTCCGCCAACCGCGACCCCCGGCAATTCTCCGACCCCGACCGCCTTGACCTGCGACGGGAGGGATCCGGGCAGCTCACGCTGGGCCATGGGATCCACTACTGCCTGGGCGCGCCGCTGGCCCGGATGGAGATGGAGACCGCGCTGGCCGTGCTGTTGGAGCGTTTTCCGGGACTTGCGCTCGATGTGCCGCGCGAGGAGCTGAGGTGGCGTCCGACGGTGCGCGCGCGTGGCCTGATTTCGCTCCCCGTTCGCTGGTAATCGACAAGCCGAACAGGTTTTTGGTGCATAACCCATCCTTGATGAGGTAGAACTGTCCTCGAGCCCGCCCGGTGTGCATCCCCCGTCGCACCGGGCGGGCCTTCGATGTCTCCGGATCCGTACGGGACCGGGGCGGCGCCGGCGCGGGACGGATACGCCACCGGGGCCGGCCTCAGCCGCCGTTTCCGTAGGGGAATTTGAGCAGGGCCACGGCCGCCAGCATCTGGATGCTCACCGCCGCGACCGCCTTGTGAGTGGGCAGATGGTGCTGGCCGCGGATCAGCAGCGCCGCGAGCGCGTAGCCGTAGGCCGAGGTGATCCAGGCGGCGGCCCGTACCGGCGCGGTGTCGCCCGCCAGCCAGGTGTCGAGGATCAGCCGCGGCAGATCGGTCGCCCAGAACAGGACGACGAACAGCCCGACGGTCGGGCCGAACTTTCCGTTGCCCCCGAGGCGCCGGGCGATGGCGTGGGTGACGACCCCCAGCAGCAGGCTCGCGAAGAGCACCACGACCGAGGCGATGCCCATGGCTTCCAGCGCGAGCGTGCGGTCGACCCGCCACTGCCCCCAGAACGAGTCCTTGGCCAGCGTTCCGAGTGCTCCGCACAGCAGGCACAGAAACGCGGCGGCCCCCCAGACGCTCCGGTCCCGCGCCTCGTCGAGCACTTCGACGGGGTGGAACCAGAGCCCGAATATGAGGCGGTGCCAGAACAGCTTGCGCCGTGGGGCGGTGGCGGTGGACGGGGGGACAGCGGAGGTCACAGGCATGGGTGCCGTTTTATCACCGTTCGGCCCCGCCGCCGGTGCGCAGGCGGCGACGGGGCCGAACGGGGGAGCGGTTACGCGGGCCGAGCGCGGGGTCAGAGCGCCACCGGCTCCTTGGGGTCCGGGTCGCTGTCGGGGTCGGTGTCCGGGTCGGCGCCCCGGAGGTACTCCTCGTTGATCTCCCGTGGTCCGAACGGCCACACCTTCTCGTAGCGCGCCCACAGCACGAAGGCCACACAGCCGGCCGCGACCCAGGCCAGGGACCATTCGATGGGGTGCCGGCCGGGGGAGTTCTTGTCCGCGTAGCCGTAGATCACCAGCCAGCCGACGAGCGCGACGATGCTCGGCAGCGGGTAGAGCCACATCCGGTACGGGCGCCGCAGCGTCGGCTGACGGCGGCGCAGCACGGTCACGGCGGCGACCTGGGCGAGCGCCTGCACGATCACCATGACGGCGGTCAGCAGCTGGATGAGGGTCGCCAGATTCGTGTGGCGGCCGATCAGGAAGCCGACGGCGGTCAGCACGCCCATCGTCACCAGCCCCAGCACCGGGAAGCGGTGGCGTGGGTGCAGCTTGCCGAACGGGCGGAAGAAGACCTTGTCCCGGGCGGCGTCGTACGGGACGCGGGAGCCGCCGAGCAGACCGGCGAAGACCGAGGCGACCGCCGTGACGAGGATCAGCACGGTCACCGTATTGGCCGCCGTCCTTCCCCACGCCTTCTCCAGGACGGCGGAGGCGACGGAGCTCGACGCCGTCGAGTCGGGGTCGAGCATCTGCTTCCAGTCGATGATGCCCAGGGTGCCGATCTGGAGCAGCAGATAGATGCCCATGATGCCGAGGATGGAGAAGACGATGGCGCGCGGCAGGGTACGTCCGGGGTTCTTGATCTCGGCACCCAGGTAGGCGGCGGTGTTGTAGCCGAGGTAGTCGTAGATGCCGATGGTCAGGCCCGCCGCGAAGCCGATCCAGAAGTGATTGGTCGTCAGCTCGAAGGCGTGGGCCGGGTAGGTGAAGGCCCGCTCGGGGCTGAAGTGGGTGAAGGCGGCCACGATGACGAGGACGACGGAGGTGATCATCACACACCACAGCACGACGGTGATCTTCGCGATGTTCTCGACCCGCCGCCACAGCACCGCGATGATCAGCGCGACGACGGCCAGCCCGACGAGATCGCCCTGCGTCTGCCCCATGTCCGGCCACAGATAGCCGAGATACTGCACGAAGCCGATGACACCCGTGGACATGCCGAGCGGGATGAAGAGCATCGCCGTCCAGACGAACAGGAACGGCATCAGCTTTCCGGTGCGGTACTGGAACGCCTGCCGCAGATACACGTAACTGCCGCCCGCCCCCGGCATCGCGGCCCCCAGCTCGGCCCAGATCAGCCCGTCCGCCAGCGCGAGGACCGCGCCCGCCACGAACCCGATGACGGCCTGCGGCCCACCGAACGCCGCGACCATCAGCGGGATGGTCACGAAGGGGCCGATGCCGCACATCTGGCTCATGTTGAGGGCGGTGGCCTGGAACAGCCCGATGCGACGGACGAATCCGACCCGTCGGCCCGGCTCGTCTTCCGTGTCTGCCATGCGGTCAGCCCTTTCTCGTGCCGGTGCCTGCGGTCCGCGCGACGCGCTCAGGGTGTGCGTAGCACCGGCTCGCCCGACGCGTCCACCACATGGACACCGCCGCACGAAGCGGACTCGGTGCCACCGCCCGTTCGGCGCACAACGAGTCGCAGGTCACGGTGAAAACGGGAGCGCGCGGAAGAGAAGTTGAGCAGACTCGACCACGAACGGGGGAGCCCGCTGGGCACTCCACGGATCACGTCGGTGGTCCGGGTACAGAACGAGGGTCCGGGGGAGCCGTTGTGCCGTCCCGGGCCGGGAGAGGAACGGGATCGTCAATGCGCAAAGGACGCGTGGCCGTCGTCGGCGGGAGCGTGGCGGGCTGTGCCGCCGCGCTCGCCGCGACACGGGCCGGAGCCGACGAGGTCGTGGTCTACGAACGGGCGGCCGGCCGGCTCGAGGACCGGGGAGTCGGCCTCGCCGTCCACGACGACCGGTACGCCGAGATGGAGGCCGCCGGGTACATCGACGCGGACATCCCCTGGGTGCGCCTCACCCACCGGCCCTGGGTCGTCAGGGACGGCGCGGAGCGGGCCGGGCGGACGGTGGGCGCGGTGCCCTTCCCGTTCCGCTCGTACAACTGGGGATCGCTCTGGCAGGAGTTACGGGCCCGGATACCCGCGTCCGTCACCTACCGCCAGGGGGCGGCCGTCGAGCGGGTGCTGTCCGAGCCCGACGGCGCCACGCTGCGGTTCGCCGACGGGAGCGAGGAGCGCTTCGACCTCGTCGTCGGCGCGGACGGCTACCGCTCGGTCGTCCGGGCGGCGACCCGCGCGGCCACGGTGCCCGTGTACGCGGGGTATCTGGCCTGGCGCGGCGCCCTGCCCGCCGAACAGCTGCCCGGCCCGGACACGGCCTGGCCCGAGGAGGCCGCCACGTCCGTCGGCTTCCCCGGTGGTCATCTGATGGCCTACCGCATCCCCGGCCGCGGCGGCCGGGGCGTCTCCGCCAACTGGGTGTTCTACGCCGCCCCGCCGGCTGCGGCGGGGCTGACGCTGGAGGACCCCACGAGCCTGCCGCCGGGTGCGGTGCCTCAGGAGCTGATCGCCGGTCACACCGAGGTGATCGAGAAGTACTTCCCGCCCTTCTGGCAGGAGGTCATCAGACGCACCCCCGAGGCCGAGACGCAGGTCCAGCCCATCTACGACCTCATCGTCCCGCACTTCGGGGAGGACCGGCTCGCCCTCCTCGGCGACGCGGCCGCCGTCGCCCGCCCGCACGCCGGCGGTGGCGCGGTCAAGGCGCTGCAGGACGCCTCGGTGCTGGAGCGCTCCCTGCGTTCGGCCGCCACCTGGGGCGAGGCGGTCGCCGCGTACGACGCCGAACGCACCCCCTCCGGCCGCGCGGCGGTCGAACTGGCCCGTCGGCTGGGCCGGGCACAGGTCCAGCGGACGCCGGACTGGCCGGCGATGGACCCGGACGCGATCGACGCCTGGTGGCGGGACGCGGCCGACGGCGGCCGCGGCTTCGGCGGCCAGGCGATGCCGAGCCGCTGACCGCGGCGCGGTGGTGGAGGCGCGGCGGAGCCGGGGGCGCTGCCGCGTCGTCGGTCGGGCGGCGGTCACGGCTTCGTCCACGGCGTCGGGTGACCGGCCCTGCTGGCTTCGGCGCGCCACGCTCGCCGCGTGAACAGGGCTGAGGAGAGCGGAGCGGGATGGCGCGGGAGCCGGTCGGCGGTGGGGGCTGGGCTGAAAATCCCCTTCGGGCGGCTCGATTCACCGCATCGGTGAGCTCCGGTGGGCGTCACCCCGCCGCCGGCAGGACGACCTCGAAGCGGCAGCCGCCGGGGACGTTGTGGACCGCGGCGCGGCCCGCGTGGGCCTCGACGATGCCGCGGACGATGGCCAGGCCCAGGCCCGCGCCCGCCGGTGGTGTGCGGGCCCGGGAGCCGCGCCAGCCCGTGTCGAAGACGCGGGAGAGGTCGTCCTCGGGGATGCCGCCGCAGCCGTCCGTGACGGACAGCACGACGGTGTCCTCTTCCTCGTCCGTGCCCCGCCGCGCGGCCACCGCGACCGTGCCGTCGGCCGGGGTGTGGCGGATCGCGTTGACGAGGAGGTTGCCGAGGACGCGCGTCATCTCCTTGCCGTCGACCTCCACCGGGACCTCGGCCACCGGGTCGCCGACCAGGCGGACCCCGTGCTCGCGCGCCAGCGGGCCCGCCCCGGCGAGCGCGTCGCCCACCAGGTCGTACACCGACATCCGGCTCGGGCTCAGCGGGAGCGCGCCCGCGTGGATGCGGGAGAGTTCGAAGAGGTCGCCGACCATGGAGTTGAGCCGGTCCACTTCGGTGCGGATCTGGCGGAAGTAGCGCGGCGGGTCCTCGGCCACGCCGTCCTCCAGCGCCTCCGCCATGGCCCGCAGGCCGGCCAGCGGGGTCCGCAGGTCGTGCGAGATCCAGGCGACGAGTTCCCGGCGGGAGGCGTCCAGCGCCCGCTCCCTCTCCCGTGACCGCGCGAGTTTCTCGCTCGTCGCGGCCAGCTCCCGCCCCAGCGCGGACAGTTCCGCCGTGGAGCCGCCGCCGGGGGCGGCGAAGCTGCCGCCCTCACCGAAGGAACGGGCCGCCACGGTCAGGGCGTTGCTGCGCGCCACCACCCACCGGCCCAGCAGCAGCGCCGTCGCGAGCGAGACCACGGCGGCCATCGCGCAGACCGTCGTCACGACCGTCAGGTCGTGGGACGACAGGAACATCGCCCGGGCCACGGCGAGCGTCCCGGCGAGCATGGCCGCCACCGACACCACGGCCACCACGGCCAGGGAGACCAGGACCGAGCGGTGGCGCAGGGCCCGCAGGGCGAGGGCTCCCAGCAGTCCCGCGGCGGCCGCGCCCAGGAAGGCGAAGAGGGCGATCAGCAGGACGTCACGCACGGCCGCCCCCGCCCTCCGGGACGTCCGCCGGCTCGAAGCGGTAGCCGACGCCCCACACGGTCCGGATCAGCCGTGGGCGCGCCGGGTCGTCCTCGACCTTGCCGCGCAGCCGCCGTACGTGCACGGTGACCGTCGACAGATCGCCGAACTCCCACCCCCACACCTCGCGCATCAGCTCCTCGCGGCCGCACGCCTTGCCCGGGTGGCGCAGCAGATAGGACAGCAGGTCGAACTCGCGGAGCGTGAGGGCGAGCGCGGTGCCGTCCTTGGTGGCGCGGCGGCCCACCGGGTCGAGTTCCAGCCCGGCGGCGCGCAGCGGTGGCGCGGACGGGGGCCCCGGGGCGTGCGCGCGGGCGCGGCGCAGTACGGACTCCACCCGCAGGACCAGCTCCCGGGGGCTGAAGGGCTTGGTCACGTAGTCGTCGGCGCCGACCTCCAGCCCGAGGATGCGGTCGTCCTCGTCGCCGCGTGCCGTCAGCATGATGACCGCCACCGGCCCGCGCTCGCGCAGCCGGCGGCACACCTCCAGGCCGTCCATGCCGGGCAGCATCAGATCCAGTACGACGAGGTCGGGCCGGGCGGCGGCGGCCCGCTCCAGGGCGGTGGGGCCGTCCGCGGCCCGGTCGACGGTGAAACCGGCCCGGTCGAGATAGCCCGTCACGATCTCGGCGACGGTCGGATCGTCGTCGACGACGAGGACACGGGCGGGGGGTGGGGTCTGCATGCCGCAAGCCTCGCACCGTCGGGCGGCGAACACCCGACGATGCGGGCCCCACCAGGGAAGACGTCCTCCTTTCGTAAGAATCGGGCGCGGGGGCGATCACCGGCGGTTCAGGCCGTCGGCAGGCCCGGCCCCGCGCAGCGGACGTCCGCGGCCGGTACGGAGCCGTCCACGAGGTAGGCGGCGACCGTGTCGTCCACGCAGACGTTGCCCCGGCTGGCGAAGACACCGTGCGAGTAGTCGTCGGCCAGGGTCACCAGGCGGGAGCCGGGCAGTTCGCGCCGCAGCCGCCGGGCGCCCTCGATCGGGGTGACGGGGTCGTGTGCGGACGCGACCAGTAGGACGGGCGGTGTGGCCGGGCCGCCGAGCGGGGTGCGGCTGTCCGGGCGGTGGTGCCAGTACGCGCAGGCCGAGGCCTCGATGCCGGTGACGACGGGGAACGGGTCGAGCCGGCGCAGCGCGCGGAGGTCCGCGGTGACGCGGGCGGGTGCGGGGCCGGGGCCGTCCGCGCACTTCACGATGCGGTTCGCGGCCTCGTAGTTGCGGGACTCCGGCCCGTCGAAGGGCGCCTTGGGGCGCAGCCCCTCGACCGCGCCGTCCCGCAGATACGCGCGCAGCCCGTCACCGAGCGGCGCCCAGCGCTCGGTGCGGCCGAGGGCCCGGTACACCGCGCGGTCGAACTCGGCCGGGCCGAAGCCGTCGGCCGGGTGGGCGGCCAGGGACGCCCGCACCCGGTCGTAGGCCGCGCGGACCTCGCGCGCGCTCCCGCCGAGCGCGAACCGGTCGTCATGGGCGGCCAGCCACTCCAGCAGGGTCACGCGCTGCCGGAGCAGCGCGCGGGCCTGGCGCAGGTCGAAGTCGTACCAGCTCTCGGGCCCGACGACGCTGTCGAGCACCATCCGGCCGGTCCGGTGCGGGAAGCGCGCCGCGTAGGCCGCGCCGAGATAGCTGCCGTAGGAGACGCCGAGGAAGCCGATCCGCTCTTCGCCGAGCGCCGCCCGTATCGCGTCCATGTCCCGGGCCGTGGCCGCGGTCGACAGATGGGGCAGGGCCGGGCCCGCGCCGGCCGCGCAGTCGTCGGCGAGGCGGCGCAGTGCGCTGTGGTGGTTCCGCTCGGCCGCCCGGCCGCGCGGGACGGGATCGGCGGCGGGGGTGCGGAACAGCCCGCCCATCGCGCCGCAGTCGGCGGGTGCGCTGCCGCCGACGCCGCGCGGGTCGAAGCCGATGACGTCGTACGCGCGGCGGACCCGCTCGGGCAGCTTGGCGCGCTTGGTCACGGCGTAGGGGAGGCCGGAGCCACCCGGCCCGCCGGGATTGACGAGCAGGACGCCCCGGCGCTCGGCGGGGGTGCCCGTGGCGCGCACCCGGGAGACGGCGATGCGCAGCCGGCGGCCGTCGGGGCGGTCCCAGTCCAGCGGTACCTCCAGCGAGCCGCACTCGACGCGGGCGGGGGCGGGCGGGGCCGGTACCGCCTCGGGGCAGGCGCCGAAGCGGATGCCGGAGTGCGGGGAGCGGGCGGGGGCCCCGTCGGCCCGTGCCGGGTTGACGGGAGGCAGGACGGCGAGGGCGGCACTCGTCGCGGCGAGGGCGCAGAGGAGGCCGGGCAGTCGGGTGGAGCGGTTCACGTGGCTCGCAATCGAGGTGAGTGGGGCGCGAGTGGCTGATGGAACGACAGATGACAATGAAAACGATTATCGATAACGTGTGGGCTCAGTCAAGACGGGACCCGGGCCCCGAGGGCTCTCCTCGGCATGCCCCGCTCCCGGACAGCGCCACCCCAAGGGAGAGTTGTGGGACATCTGCTGATGGTCGAGAGCTGGGTCGGATCGATGAGCAGACTTCTGCCACGGGCGATCCGCGAAGGCGGCCACGAGTTCACCTTCCTCACCCGCGACCTCCACCACTATCTGCGGGCCGCCCCCGAGGGCACGGCCCACCCGCTGCTCGCCGCCCGCAACATCGTCACCGCCGACACCAACGACGTGGAGACGCTGCTCCCGCACATCGAGCGGCTGCACTCCGCGCTGCGCTTCGACGGCGTCATCACCTCCTGCGACTACTACCTCCCCACCGCGGCCCGCATCGCCGCCCGCCTCGGCCTGCCCGGCCCGACCGAGCGGGCCGTCGCCGCCGCCTGCCGCAAGGACGCCACCCGCCGCGCCCTCGCCGACGCCGGGCTGCCCGGCCCGCGCTTCGCGCTCTGCCCCGACTGGGCGGCCGCCGCCGAGGCCGCCCGCGACCTCGGCTACCCCCTGGTGTTCAAGCCCGTGGACCTGTGCGCCGGGATGTACGTACGCAAGGTCGCCGACGAGAGCGAGCTGGCCGGGGCCTACCGCGCCCTCGCCGACTTCCCCGTCAACGCCCGCGGGCAGCGACGCGAGGCCGTCGTCCTGCTCGAAGAGCTGCTCGAAGGCCCCGAAGTCAGCGTCGAGACCGTGTCCTTCGCCGGGACGACGCACGTCGTCGGCGTCACCGACAAGAGCGTGAGCGGCGCACCCGCGTTCATCGAGACCGGCCACATGTTCCCCGCCGACCTCCCCGAGGAGTCCGCCCGGGCCGCCGCCGACACCGCACTGCGCGCCCTCGACGCCCTCGGGCTCGACGGCCTCGTCGCCCACACCGAGATCAAGCTCACCGCCGACGGCCCCCGCGTCGTCGAGGTCAACCCCCGGCCGGCCGGCAACCGCATCACCGAACTCGTCCGCCACGTCACCGGTATCGACCTCACCGCCGCCTGCGTGGACGTCGCCCTCGGGCTCGCCCCCGACCTGACCGCCCGCGAGACCGGGCTGCGCAGCGCCGCCATCGGGTTCCTCGTCCCCGGGGCCCCCGGCACGCTGGAGGCCATCGACGGAGCCGACGGCGTCGACGGCGAACCCGGCGTGCTGGAAACGCATCTCGCCCGGCCCGGCACCACCGTGAAGGCGAGCGGCAGCAACAACGACTACCTCGGCCACGTCATGGCCGCCGACCCCGACGGGCCCGGTGCGCGCGACCGTGTCGAGCGGCTCCTGGCCGGCCTCTGTCCCCGGATGGTGAAGCCGTGACCGTGACCGGCATCCCGCTCGCCACCTCCCTCCCCGACCTCGAACAGCGGGTACGCGCCGGAGAGTTCGGCCCGTCCCCGCAGGACGCGCGGATCAGCGTCGCCTTCACCACCAGCCAGGCGGTCCGCCACGACGGGCGCAGCGGCGGCTACCGCAACGAGGTGCTGAGCCTGCGCCTCGGCGAAGCCGTCGGCTCGTGCGCGGTCGAGCCGGGCACGCTGCCCGCCGCCGCCATCGAGGAATGCGTCGGCGCGAGCGTCGCCACCCTCCTCGCCCACCCCGTCCAGGCCGTCCGGGTGGCAGCCCTCGACGCCTATCTGATGCACGTCGCCCCGCACACCCCCGCCCACGGCGCGAGCCCCTGGCCGCTGCCCGCCGGCAGCTCGCTGCACAAGTCACGGGCCCGGGCCCGCGGCGTCGTCGACCTGCTGGGCGCCGCCCCCGGCCGGGTCCTGGTGGTCGGTGTCGTCAATTCCCTGATGGAGGCCCTGCGGGCGCGTGGCGTCGACTACGTGCCCTGCGACCTCAAGGGCGGCACCACCGAATGGGGCGAGCGGATCCGCACCGACGCGCTCGCCGAACTCCCCGGCTGCGACGCCGTGCTCGCCTCCGGGATGACCCTCGGCAACGGCACCTTCGAGGCGCTGCGCGAGCACGCAGCCCGGCACGACAAGCCGCTGGTGATGTTCGCGCAGACCGGCAGCGCCGTCCTGCCACGCCTGCTCGGCGCGGGCGTCGGCGCGGTGTGCGCCGAGCCCTACCCCTTCTTCTGGCTCGACGGCGGACCCGGCGTGATCCACCGCTACGGAGGCATCCGATGACCCCTGCGCTGCTGGCCGCGCCGCCGGCCAACCGTGACCTCCTCGCCCTGCTCGGCCGCACCCCCCTCGCCCGCGTCACCGCCGAACTCCCCTTCCCGCACCCCGGCTTCTGGGCCAAGCTCGAAGGACTCGGCGCCGGCGGCATGAAGGCCCGCGCCGCGGTGTCCATGCTCATGGGCGCCCGGGAGCGCGGGGAGCTCCGCCCCGGCGCACCCGTCATCGAATCCACCTCCGGGACGCTCGGCATCGGCCTCGCCTTCGCCGGACAGGCCCTCGGCCACCCCGTCGTCCTCATCGGCGACACCGAGCTGGAACCCTCGATGCGGCAGCTGCTGCGCGCGTACGGCGCCCGCCTCGAACTCGTCGACCGGCCCGCCCCCGAGGGCGGCTGGCAGGCCGCACGGCTGGCCCGGCTGCACGAGGTCCTGGCCGCGCACCCCGGCGCGTACTGGCCCGACCAGTACAACAACCCCGACAACGTCGCCGGCTACGCCTCGCTCGCCGCCGAGCTGGCCGGGGCGCTCGACCACCTCGACATCCTCGTCTGCAGCGTCGGCACCGGCGGACACAGCGCCGGCGTCGCCGCACCGCTGCGCCGCCACTGGCCGGCCCTGCGGCTCATCGGCGTCGACGCCACCGGCTCGACCATCTTCGGCCAGCCCGCGCGGACCCGCCTCATGCGCGGCCTCGGCAGCAGCATCCACCCGCGCAACGTCGCCTACGACGCCTTCGACGAGGTGCACTGGGTCGGCCCCGCCGAGGCGGCCGGCGCCTGCCGCCGACTGGCCCGCGCCAACTTCGTCAGCGGCGGCTGGAGCACCGGCGCCGTCGCACTCGTCGCCGCCTGGGCCGCCCGCGTCCACCCCGGCGCGGTCGTCGCCACGGTCTTCCCCGACGGCCCGCACCGCTACCTCGGCACGCTCTACGACGACGACTTCACCACCGCCCACGGCCTCGACCTCGCCGCCGCCGTCACCCGCCCCGTGGAGATCCCGCACCCCCGCGCGGCGGAGGCCACGGGCTGGGCGCGGTGCCGGACGGTGACCGACCCGGCACCCACCCCCTGTGGAGGCACCCCGTGAAGAGCACCCTGCACACCACGCGCCTGACGCTCGCCGAACCGCTGCGCATCTCCCGGTCCGTCATGGACGCCCGGGACGCCGTGTGGCTGTCCGTCGAGCACGGCGGGGCACGCGGCCACGGCGAGGCCGTGGCCAGCGTCTACTACGGGCTGGACGCCGACGCCCTCGGGCGGCTGCTGCGCGAGGCGGCGGTGGAACTCGGCCGCTTCGCCGAGCCGGAGAGCGCCCTGGCGGCGGCCCGGGACGGCGCGCTGCTGCCCCTCGACACGCCGCCCGCCGTACGCGCCGCCGTCGACGCGGCCCTGCTTGACCTCGTCGGCAAGCGCGCGGGCACCCCCGTCCACCAACTCCTCGGCGCCCAGACCCCGCCCGTCGCCGCGACCGCCCGCACCATCGGGATCACGTCGCCGGTACGGGCCGCCCTGCGGGCCCGCTGCCTGGCGGACAGCGGCTTCACCGTCATCAAGATCAAGGGCGGCTCGCCGGACCCCGCCGACGACCTCGCCCGGGTCCGGGCCGTACGCGAGGGAGCCCCCCACGCCCGGCTGCTCCTCGACCCCAACGGCGCCTGGACCACCGCGGAAGCGAAACGACTGCTGCCGCGCTTCGCCGAACTCGGCGTCGAGGCCGTGGAACAACCCATCGCCCCCGGCGACCCCGAGGCCCTCGCCCGCCTCGCGCGGACCTCGCCGCTGCCCCTCATCGCCGACGAGGACGCCGTCGGCCTCGACGACGCCCGCCGCCTCGCCGGCCGGGTGCACGGCGTCAACGTCAAGCTCGCCAAATGCGGCGGCCCCCACGCCGCGCTGCGCATCGCCGAGGCACTGGCGGGCAGCGGCACCGACCTCATGCTCGGCTGCCTGACAGCCAGTTCGCTCGGCATCGCCCCCGCCGTCCACCTCGCCGACCGGGCCCGCTGGATCGACCTCGACGGCCACCTGCTGCTCGCCCACGACCCCTGGCAGGGCATCGGCGGCACCGACGGGACCGTCCGGGCGGCCGACCGCGCCGGCCTCGGCGTGCGCCGGGCCGAGCCCGCTCCCGAGCCCGGAGCCACGACCACCCCGGGCCCGCCCGCCCCCGGCATACCCGGCCCCGCCAAGGAGACACCGCACCGTGCGCACGTGGCATGAGATACGCGGCTTCCCGCTCGCGATCCGCCTTCTGCTGGTCAACCAGCTCGGTGTCAACACCGGCTTCTATCTGCTCATCCCCTACCTCGCCACCCACCTCGGCCAGGACCTCGGTATGTCCGCGGCCGTCGTCGGCATCGTCCTCGGCGTCCGCAACCTCAGCCAGCAGGGCCTGTTCATCGTCGGCGGCTCGGCCGCCGACCGGCTCGGGGCACGCGGCGTCATCATCGCCGGATGCGCGCTGCGCACCGTCGGCTTCGCCCTCTTCGCCCTCGGCGACGGACTGCCGATCCTGCTCGCCGCGTCCGTCCTCAGCGGACTCGCGGGGGCCCTGTTCAACCCGGCCGTACGGGCCTACCTCGCGCAGGAGGCGGGGGAGCGCAAGGCGGAGGCGTTCGCCCTGTTCAACGTCTTCGCGACGACCGGCGCCCTGGTCGGCCCGCTGCTCGGCAGCGCCCTGCTGCTCGTCGACTTCCGCGCCTCCGCGCTCACGGCCGCCGGCATCTTCGCCCTGCTGACCGTCGCCCAGGCGCTCGTCCTGCCCGCCCGCGAGGTCACCCCCACCGGCGGCAGTGTGCTCGCCGACTGGCGGGAAGTCCTTTCCAACCGAGCCTTCCTGGCGTTCTCGCTGGCCATGGTCGGCATGTTCACCATGGAGAACCAGCTCTACCTCCTGCTGCCCGACGGCGCCCGCCGGGCCACCGGCTGGGACGGCGCGGCCGGGATCGTCTTCCTCGTCGGCACCCTCGCCAACCTGGGCCTGCAACTGCGTGTCACCCGCGCGCTGAAGAACCGGGGCAGCCGCACGCAGTGGATCGGCGCCGGGCTCACCCTCATGGGACTCGCGTTCCTGCCGCCCATGGTGGTGACGGGCACCGCCGAACCCGGCGGCGCGGCCCGGGCGGCCCTCGGACTGCTGCCGGTGCTGGGCGGTGCCCTGCTGCTGTACCTCGGGGTGATGGTGGCCCAGCCGTTCGTGATGGAACTGATCCCCGCGTTCGGCCGCCCCGAGCTGACCGGCACCTACTTCGGGATCTTCTACGTCGTCTCCGGCATCGCGGCGGCCGTCGGCAACGCCGTCGTCGGCTGGGCGATGGACGCGGGCGGCCGCGACGGGGCCGCGTGGCTGCCCTGGGCCTGCTGCCTCGCCCTCGGACTCGCGTCGGCGGGCGGAGTCGCCTGGCTGCACCGGCTGCGCGTCCTGCCACAGCAACCCGTGGGAGCCACCCGATGACCGACCCCAACCTCCTCACCGACCACCCCGCGCTGTACGAGGCCAGATTCCCCGACCCCGGCCACCTTGCCGCCCGCTGGGCCGACCACTGCCTGCGCTCCCACACCGCCGGCCGCCGCGTCCTGGACCTCGGCTGCGGCACGGGCCGCGACGCGGCGTGGCTGCACCGGGCCGGGTACGAGGTCACCGGCGCGGACCTGTCCGACGCGATGCTCGCCCACGCCCGCGCCCACCACCGGGGCCCGGAGTACGTCCGCGCCGACCTGCGCCGCTTCGACCTCGGCGCACAGGTCTTCGACGCCGTGGTCTGCCTGGACAGCGCCCTGCTGTACTGCCACACCAACGACGACCTCGACGGGCTGCTGGCCTCCTGCCGCCGGGCCCTCGCACCGGGCGGGCTGCTCGTCGCGGAAATGCGCAACGGGGCGTTCTTCCTGGGCAGTACGGAACTGCTGGACGCGCCGGCGACCGGTTCGTTCACCTGGCAGGGCACGACGTACCGCCACGTCACGAGGCTGCGGGTCGACCGGGCCGCGCAACTGCTGTGCCGGCGCCGCGTCTGGACGACCGACGACGGGTCGCCACCGGTGGAGCAACGGTCCGCCTGGCGGCTGCTGTTCCCCCAGGAACTGCGGTACGTACTGGCCGCGCACGGCTTCACGGTGCTGGAGCTGCACGACGGGCCGGGGCCGCGGACGGAGCCGGCGTGGCGGGCCGGTGGCCCGGCGCCGACGGGCAGTGCGGATGGCGACCGCCTGCACGTGGTCGCCCGCCGGACCTGACCCCTTCCCGAACCAGGGCTCGCCCCGGGCCCCGGTCCTCAATCGCCGGACGGGCTGGAAATCCAGCCCGTCCGGCGATTGAGGACACCTACAGTCACCCATCACCAGGAGCACCCATGCGCCACTATCCCGGCCTCAACCGTCGCGGCTTCCTCGCCGCGACCGGCGGCACCGCCGCCGCTCTCACCCTCGCCGGCTGCGGCGGCGGACCCGCCCTCAAGTCCGGGCAGGACAAGGGCGGCAAGCCGAAGCGCGGTGGCCGCCTGCGGGCCGCGTTCGCCGGTGGCGGGGCCGCCGAGACGCTCGATCCGCACCTCAGCAATCTGTTCGCCGACGCCGCCCGCGCCAAGGCGCTGTTCGACAAGCTCGCCGACTACGGGTCCGACATGTCCGCCCGGCCGCGCCTCGCCACCCGCTGGGAGCCGAACTCCGGACTGGACCGCTGGACGGTCACCCTGCGCGAGGCGGTCTTCCACGACGGCAAGCCCGTCACCGCCGAGGACGTGCTCTACAGCTACCGCCGCATCGCCGACCCCAAGAAGGCCTACCGCGCCAAGGCGTCCCTGGAACCCATCGACCTCGCCGAGAGCCGCGCGGTGGGCGCCCGCACCGTCGAGTTCCGGCTGAAGCGGCCGACCGCCGAATTCCCCAATGTGCTGGCCGCGTTCGGCGCGTACGTCGTCCCCAAGGGCACCGAGCGGTTCGACAAGCCGGTCGGCTCGGGCCCGTTCCGCTTCGTGTCCTTCGCACCCGGCCGCTCCGCGGTCTTCCGCCGCAACGACGCCTACTGGGAGGGCGCCCCCCACCTGGACGAAATCGAGTTCGTCGTCGCGGGCGAGGAGTCCGCGCGGGTGAACGCCCTGCTCGGCGGCCAGGTCGAGTACGCGCACGAGCTGAACCCCACCACCGCCCGCGCCCATGAGGGCAAGGGGCAGATCGAGATCGTACGGCTGCGCGACAGCGCCATGCAGGGCTTCGCGATGAAGACCGACCGGGCGCCGTTCGACGACCCGCGGGTGCGGGAGGCGTTCTTCCTCATCGCCGACCGGGCGGAACTCGTCAAGGGCGCGCTGTCCGGGGCGGGAGAGGTCGGCAACGACCTCTTCGGCAAGGGCTACGCCCACTACGCGGCCGGGCTGCCGCAGCGCACCCAGGACCTCGACCGCGCCCGCCATCTGCTCAAGCAGGCGGGCGCCGAGGACCTGCGGGTCACCCTCGACACCTCGCCGGTCGCCGCCGGGTTCGTCGAGGCCGCCGGGATCTTCCGCGACCAGGCCAGGAAAGCGGGCGTCACGATCGAGGTCAGGACCGGAAACAAGGACAGCTACTGGAAGGACATCCTCGATTCCGGCACCCTGGCCAGCTACCGCTCCGGCGCCATGCCCATCGAGTCGCACATCTCCCAGCGGCTGCTCACCGACTCCACCACCAACGCCACGCACTGGCGCCACAAGGACTTCGACGCCCTCTACCAGCGCCTCCAGTCGACGAAGAGCACCTCCGAGCGCCATGCCCTCTACGAGCGGATGCAGCGCAGGCTGCACGCCGAGGGCGGATTCCTGGTGTGGGGGTTCGCCGACTGGATCGTCGGCACCGGCCGCCGGGTGCGGGGCGTCGCCGAGGAAGCCCCCGCCAACACGCTGGACTGGGCCCGCTTCGACACCGTGTGGCTGGCATGACCGACGTCCTGCCCGGGCCCGCCAAGCCGTCCCCGTGGCGCTCCTGGGCGGCCCGGCGGCTGCTGCTCGGCCTCGCGCAGACCGCGGCCGTCGTGCTGCTCGTCTTCGCGCTCACCGAGGCCCTGCCGGGCGACGCGGCCGTGGCACTGGCGGGCGACGACCCCGACCCGGCCCGGATCGCCGCGATCCGTGAGGCGCTGCACCTGGACCGGCCCGCGCACGAACGCCTCGCGGACTGGGCCGCCGGCCTGCTCCACGGAGACCTCGGGGTCTCGCTCGCCTCCGGACGCCCCGTCACCTCCGCCCTCGCCGACGGCTTCGGGCCCACCCTGCTGCTGGCCGCGCTCACCGTGATCCTGCTGGTGCCCCTCGGCGTCGGCCTCGGTGTGCTGGGCGCCCGGCACGAAGGCGGGCCCGTGGACCGGGCCGTCAGCTCCCTGACCCTCGCGGTGTACGCGGTGCCCGAATTCGCCTTCGGGGTGCTGCTGGTGACCGTCTTCGCGCTGCGCCTGGGCTGGCTGCCGCCGACCGCCGTCGGATACGGCACCGACCTGCTCGCCCACCCGGCGGTGCTCGTCCTGCCCGTCCTGGTGCTGCTGGCCCGCCCGGTGTGCTCCCTCAGCCGGCTCGTACGGGCCGGGATGATCGACGCGCTGGCCGCGCCGTACACCGCCCAGGCCCGCCGGTACGGGATCTCCGGCGCCCGCGTCCGCTACGCCCATGCCCTGCCCAACGCCGTCGCCCCCGCCGCCCAGCAACTCGCCCGGACCGTCGACTGGCTGCTCAGCGGTGTGATCGTCGTCGAGGCGCTGTTCGTCGTCCCCGGCCTCGGCACGGTCCTCATGGACGCGGTCGCGGCCCGGGACGTCCCCGTGGTGCAGGGCCTCGCGGTGGTCTTCGGACTGGTCGCCGTCGTGCTCAACCTGGCGGCCGACCTGGTCGCCCGCCGCTTCGCCCCCCGGGCGGGGGTGGCGGCATGAGGCCCCAGCGCTTTCTGGCCGGCGCGGTGATCGTCGGGATTCCGCTGCTCCTCGCCCTGCTGGGCCCCTGGTTCGCGGGCGGAGCGGGCGCGCGCGGCACGTCGTTCACCCTCGGCGGCGGGCACTGGCTCGGCACGGACTTCGTGGGCCGCGACGTGTGGCGGCAGGTGCTGCTCGGCGGCCGGTCCGTCGTGCTCGTGTCGCTCGCGGCGACGGCACTGGCGTACGCGGTGGCCCTGCCGGTGGGACTCACGGCCGCGCTCACCCACCGGCCGTGGCTGGAGGAGGCCCTGATGCGCCCCCTGGACGTCCTGCTGGCCGTACCGTCCCTGCTCCTCGTGCTGCTGGTGGCGACGGCTCTGGAACCGGGGACCGCCGGGCTCGCGCTGCTCGTGGCACTGGTCACCGTGCCGGACGCGGCACGGATCGTCCGGGCGCAGGCCGCCGAGGCCGCGTCCCGCCCGGCCGTCGAGGCCCTGCGCATGCAGGGCGAGAGCTGGTGGCGGATGGCCGCCGGATACGTCGGGCGTTCGATGGCCCGCACGCTCGCCGCCGACGCGGGCGTCCGGCTGACGGGCGCGCTGTACCTGGTCGCCACGGCCGCGTTCCTGGGGGTGGGGGTCGAAGCGGACACCGCCGACTGGGCGGTGATGGTCGACCGCAACCGCACCGGGCTGTTCGTGGCGCCGTGGGCGGTGGTCGTCCCCGCACTGCTGATCGTGTCCCTGTCCGTCGGGACGAATCTGCTGTTCGACGCGGGGCTGGCCAAGAAGAGAGGACGGTCATGAGCGAATCGGCGGGCGCACCCGGGCCCGTGGCGGAGATCCGGGGGCTCCGGGTCGAGATCGACGGCCGCGCCCTCGTCGACGGCGTGGACCTGACGGCGCGGCCCGGCCGGGTCACGGCGCTCGTCGGGGCGTCCGGCAGCGGAAAGACGACGACGGGCCTCGCGCTGCTCGGCGAGTACCCGGCGGGGGCGCGGGTCACGGGTGACGTACGCGTCGCGGAGGGGCTCGTGGGGTACGTCCCCCAGCACCCGGCGTCCGTCCTCAACCCGGCCCGGCGCGTCGGCGCCCTCCTGCACGACATCGCCCGCCACCGGGTCCGCTCCCTGCCCCGCCGGGCACGCGGCGCGGCGGCGCGCGAGCGGGTGCTGGCGGCCCTCGCCTCGGCACAGCTCCCCGACGGCCGGTCGGTCCTCACGCGCTACCCGCACCAGCTCTCGGGCGGCCAGCAGCAGCGCGTGGTGCTGGCCCAGGCCCTGTTGCTGGGCGCCCGCGTGGTCGTCGCGGACGAACCGACCACGGGCCAGGACGCCCTGACCAAGCGCCGGATCGTCGCCGAGCTGGCCGCGGTCGCCCGGCAGGGCATCGCGGTCGTGCTGCTCAGCCATGATCTGCCCGTGGTGCGCGAGCTGGCCGACGAGGTGCTGGTGATGAGGGAGGGGCGAGTGATCGAGTCGGGGGCGGTGGAGGACGTATGGGCCGCGCCCGGGCACCTGTGGACGCGTGAACTCCTGCACGGGGAGGAGAAGACGGCGCCGGCGCCGGTGCGTGTGCCGTCGGGGGCCCCGCTGCTCGCCGCCGAGGGTGTCACCGCGCGCCATCGCGGCACCGGTGATCTGCTCCGCGGTGCCTCGCTGACGGTCCGCGCGGGGGAGTGCCTGGCCGTCGTGGGACGGTCCGGCAGCGGCAAGACCACCCTGGCCCGATGCCTCGCCGGACTCCACTCCACCTACGACGGGGTCGTGAGCCTCGACGGCACCCCCCTGCCCCGCAGCCTGCGGCGCCGGAACCGGTCCCAACTGGCGGCGGTGCAGTACGCCTTCCAGGACGCACGGGCCGCCTTCGACGAATACCGGCCCGTGCTGGACCAAGTGGCCCGCACGGCCGTGCGGCTGCGCGGCGTCACGCCGCGCGCGGCCGAGGAGGAGGCCCGTACGGTCCTCGCCCGGGTGGGGCTGGGCGAGGAACACGCCCGGCGGCGGCCCGGCCGGCTGTCCGGGGGCGAACTCCAGCGCGCCGCGCTCGCCCGCGCGCTGCTCGCCCGCCCCCGGGTGCTGATCTGCGACGAGATCACCTCCGGCCTCGACACGGTCACCCGCCGCGGCATCCTCCGACTGCTGACCGAGCTGACCCACGAGCCCGACGGCCCGGCGCTCGTCCTCATCACCCACGACCTGGACACGGCGGCCCTCGCGACGCGTATCGCGGTCCTGGACGACGGCGAGATCGTCGAACAGGGCGAGACGGCACGCGTACTGGCGGCTCCCTGTCATGCGTTCACGCGCGCGCTGACGGCAGCGGGCCGTTCGTAGGTAGCCGACGTGTGCACCTCTGCGCGGCGGTGTCCTCAGCCACATCCAGCCCGTCCGGCGTTTGAGGACGCGCCCGCAGGGCGCTCGCCGCCGCAGGCGGCACAGCCGGCCCGCAGCCGAAGATCCGCCGGTCAGGCGAATGGCGGCATATAGTCGAAGATCTGCAGGCCAGGCCCACGCGAACCGCGGAGATGACCTCGATGAACGACCCGGCCCTCCCCGCCGACCCGTCCGCGGGGTACGTCCGTGTCCGGGGCGCCCGGGTGCACAATCTGCGGGGTGTCGACGTGGACATCCCCCGGGACGCCCTCGTCGTCTTCACCGGGGTCTCCGGCTCGGGCAAGAGCTCGCTCGCCTTCGGGACCGTCTACGCCGAGGCCCAGCGGCGCTACTTCGAATCCGTCGCCCCCTACGCGCGACGGCTGATCCACCAGGTCGGCGCGCCGAAGGTGGAGGAGATCACCGGGCTGCCGCCCGCCGTGGCACTGGAGCAGCGGCGGTCGGCGCCGACGTCGCGGTCCTCCGTCGGGACGGTGACCACGCTGTCCAACTCGCTGCGGATGCTGTTCTCCCGGGCCGGTACGTACCCCGAAGGAGCCGCGCGGCTCGACTCCGACGCCTTCTCGCCCAACACCGCCGCCGGGGCGTGCCCCGAGTGCCACGGTCTCGGGCGGGTGCACCGGGTGACGGAGGAGTCGCTGGTGCCCGATCCGTCGCTGTCGATCCGGGAGGGGGCGATCGCCGCCTGGCCGGGGGCGTGGCAGGGCAAGAACCTGCGCGACATCCTGGCCGCGCTCGGCCACGACGTCGACCGGCCGTGGCGCGAGCTGCCGCCCGCCGACCGCGAATGGATCCTGTTCACCGACGAGCAGCCGGTCGTCACCGTGCACCCCGTACGGGACGCGGAGCGGATCCAACGCCCGTACCAGGGCACGTACATGAGCGCGAAACGCTACGTATTGCACACCTTCGCGGACTCCAAGAGCGCCGCGCTGCGGGCGCGCGCCGAGCGGCACCTGGTGAGCGGGCCGTGCCCGGTGTGCGACGGGCGGCGGCTGCGGCCCGAGGCGCTGGCCGTCACCTTCGCCGGGCGGGACATCGCCGCGCTCGCCGCGCTGCCCCTGTCCGGGCTCGCGGAGGTGCTGCGACCGGCCGCCACGGACGACGGCGACCGCGACGGCGTGGCCGCGACGCTCGCCAAGGACCTCGTCGCCCGCATCGAGGTGCTGACCGAACTCGGCCTCGGTTACCTCGGCATGGACCGCCCCACTCCCACTCTCTCCGCCGGTGAACTCCAGCGGCTCCGGCTCGCCACCCAGCTGCGCTCGGGGCTGTTCGGCGTCGTGTACGTCCTGGACGAGCCGTCGGCGGGGCTGCACCCCGCCGACAGCGCCGCCCTGCTGACCGTCCTGGACCGACTCAAGGCCGCGGGCAATTCGCTGTTCGTCGTCGAGCACCACATGGACGTCGTACGCCGCGCGGACTGGCTCGTCGACGTCGGTCCGCACGCCGGGGAACACGGCGGGCGGGTGCTGCACAGCGGGCCGGTCGCGGGGCTCGCGGACGTGGCGGAATCGGCGACCCGGCGGTTCGTCTTCCCCGAAGCGGCGCCGCCGGTCCCGCGCGCGCCCCGCACCCCCTCCGGCTCGCTGCGGCTGCGCGGTGTCACCCGGCACAATCTCCGCGACCTCGACGCCGAGTTCCCCCTCGGGGTCTTCACCGCCGTCACCGGCGTGTCCGGCTCGGGCAAGTCGACGCTGGTCAGCCAGGTGCTCGCGGAGGTCGTCGGCTCCCACGTCGGCGCGGGCCCCGACGAGGAGGACGGCGAGACCGGTGAGCACGGCCCCGCCGCCGCGGCCGCCGAGGGGCTCGCGGCGATCGACCGCCTGGTCCGGGTCGACCAGCGGCCGATCGGACGCACCCCGCGCTCCAACCTCGCCACCTACACCGGCCTGTTCGACGCCGTCCGCAAGGTCTTCGCGGCGACGGACGAGGCCCGCGCCCGCGGGTACACCGTGGGCCGCTTCTCCTTCAACGTCGTCGCCGGGCGCTGCGAGGTCTGCCAGGGCGAGGGCTTCGTCGCCGTCGAACTCCTCTTCCTGCCCGGCACGTACGCGCCCTGCACCGCCTGCCGGGGCGCGCGCTACAACCCCGAGACCTTGGAGATCACCTACCGGGGCGCGACCATCGCCGACGTCCTCGACATGACCGTCGACGCGGCCGTCGGCTTCCTCGCCGACGTGCCCGCCGCGCTGCGCGGCCTGCGGACGCTCCAGGACGTCGGCCTCGGCTATCTGCGCCTGGGACAGCCCGCCACCGAGCTGTCCGGCGGGGAGGCGCAGCGCATCAAGCTCGCCACCGAACTCCAGCGCACCCACCGCGGACACACCCTGTACCTCCTGGACGAGCCCACCACCGGACTGCACCCCGCCGACACCGAACTGCTGCTGCGTCAGCTGCACGGACTGGTCGACGCGGGCAACACGGTGGTGGTCGTCGAGCACGACATGGCCGTGGCCGCGGGCGCCGACCACGTCGTCGACCTCGGGCCCGGCGGCGGGGCCGAGGGCGGCCGGATCGTCGCCGCCGGAACCCCGGGGGACGTGGCGGGCGCCGCCGGAAGCGTGACCGCGCCCTATCTCGCCGAGGCCCTGCGGGGAGGCGGCTGAGCGGCCCCGGACCCGTCGGCACGCACTCTGGAGCACCGCACCCCGGCCCGCTACGCTCATGGTCAAGCGTTCGACCGCACGCGAGGCGTCGGAACGGAGCACCATGGCGCATGCTCTGATCATCGGCGGGGGCATCGCCGGACCCGTGGCCGCGATGGCCCTGCGGAAAGCCGGCTTCGACGCGACCGTCCACGAGGCGTATCCCACCGGCGCCGACCATCTCGGCGCGTTCCTCGTCCTCTTCGCCAACGGGCTGGCCGCGCTGCGGAGCATCGGCGCCGACGTGGCCGTGCGCGAGCACTCCTTCCCCGCCGAGACGGCCGAGTTCCTCTCCGACACCGGCGCACCGCTCGGCTCCCGGCCCCTCGCGGGCACCGCGGAGCCGGCCCTGAGCCCCCGCACCCTCCAGCGCGCCGCCCTCTACCGCGCCCTGCGCGACGAGGCCGTCCGCCGCGGTGTCCGTATCGAGTACGGCAAACGCCTCGTCGACGCCACGACCACGGCGGGCGGCCGGGTCGTGGCGTCCTTCGCGGACGGCACCCGCGCCGAGGGCGATCTGCTCATCGGCGCCGACGGCATCCACTCCCGCACCCGCACCCTCCTCGACCCCGCCGCGCCGCCGCCCCGCCACACCGGCCAGCTCACCGTCTGCGGCCGCACCCGGGACACCACCGACCCCGCCCCGCCGCACACCTACCGCATGATCTACGGACGGCAGGGGTTCTTCGGCTGCACCACCGCACCGGACGGCACGACCTACTGGTTCGCGAACATCCCCGGTGCCGAGCTGCCCGCCGCCGACCTCGCCGCCGGCCCGGACCACTGGCGCCGCCGCGTCATCGACACCTTCGGCGCCGACCGCACGCCCGCCGCCGCCATCGCCGCGGCCACCGGTGACGCCGTCGTCGGCATGAACGCCTACGACATCCCCACCACCCCCGTCTGGCACGGCCGGCGTGCCGTCGTCATAGGGGACGCCGCCCACGCCACCGCGCCCAACGCCGCGCAGGGCGCCTCGCTGGCCATCGAGGACGCCGTCGTCCTCGCCCGCTGTCTGCGCGACCTCCCCGACGCGCAGCGGGCCTTCGCCGCCTACGAGCGGCTGCGCCGCGCGCGCGTCGAGCGGGCCGTCGCGCTCAGCGCCGAGATGGCGGGCCGGCTGTCGCCCACCTTCGAGGAGCGGCGGGCGCGTGACGCCGAGGTGGCCCGCCAGGTCGCGGAGAAAGTCGCGGAGAAAGGGGACGGCAGCGCCGACTGGCTCACCGGCTACCGCGTCGACTGGGCGGCCACCGTGCGCTGACTTGCCGCCTCGGCCCGCTGCGGCAGACTGGAAGCATGCCGGAGCTGCCCGAGGTCGAAGCGCTGGCCGGCTTCCTCACCGAGCACCTCGTCGGCCGTACGGTCGAGCGGGTGCTGCCGCTGACGGTCAGCGTGCTGAAGACGTACGACCCGCCGCTGACCGATGTCGAGGGCCGCACGGTGGTCGGGGTGCGCCGGCACGGCAAGTTCCTCGATCTCGTCACCGACGGCCCCCATCTCGTCTTCCACCTCGCCCGCGCGGGCTGGCTGCGCTGGCGGGACCCCCTGCCGGACGCCCCGCCGCGGCCCGGGAAGGGACCGCTGGCCCTCCGTGTGCGCCTCGCGGGGCCCGCCGGGGACGGCTTCGACCTCACCGAGGCCGGCACCCAGAAGCGGCTCGCCGTGTACTGCGTCCGCGACGTCGCCGAGGTGCCGGGCATCGCCCGGCTCGGCCCCGACCCCCTGGCACCGGAGTTCACCCTGGAGGTCTTCGCGGGGCTGCTGCGCGCGGAGCGCCGGCAGCTCAAGGGCGTCCTGCGGGACCAGAGCGTGATCGCCGGCATCGGCAACGCCTACTCCGACGAGATCCTGCACGCCGCGCGCATGTCCCCCTTCAAACTCGCCGCGAGCCTCACACAGGAGGAGACCGCAGCGCTCTACGCGGCCCTCGGCGCCACCCTGCGCGACGCGCTGGAACGCTCGCGCGGGCACGCCGCCGGGGAGCTGAAGGCGGAGAAGAAGAGCGGGCTGCGGGTGCACGGCAGGACCGGGCAGCCGTGTCCGGTCTGCCAGGACACGATCCGGGAGGTGTCCTTTAGCGACTCCTCCCTCCAGTACTGCCCCACCTGCCAGACAGGCGGGAAGCCTCTCGCGGACCGGAGGCTTTCCCGCCTGCTGAAATAGGGCTCCTCAACAAGAGGGCGCGTCAGTCCTGGCGGCCGGCCGCCCGCTCCGCCTTGGCCAGCTCCGAATTGCGGTAGGAGTACGCGAAGTACACCACCAGCCCGATGCCGAACCACACCGCGAACCGCGCCCACGTCTGCCAGGCCAGATACGTGATCAGCCAGATCGACGCGGCGACCCCGACCGCCGGGACGAACGGCACCCACGGGCAGCGGAAGCTGCGCGGCAGCTCCGGCCGCTTGTAGCGCAGCACGATGACGGCGGTGCACACCACCGCGAAGGCCAGCAGAATGCCGATGTTGGTGAGCTCCGCCGCCTCGCCGATCGGTACGAAGCCCGCGATCGCCGCCGACGCGAAGCCGACGATCCACGTCACCCGGGTCGGCACGTGCCGGGTCGGGTGCGTCTTCGCGAACCACTTGGGCAGCAGCCCGTCACGGCTCATCGCGTACCACACACGGGTCACCCCGAGCATGAAGGTGAACATCACCGTCAGGATGCCGATGATCGCGCCGACCGCGATGACGTCCGCGATGCCGGTCAGCCCCACCGACTTGAACGCGGTGGAGAAGCCGCTCTCCTTGTCGATCTCCTTGTAGGGCTGCATGCCGGTGAGCACCAGGCACGCCAGGACGTAGAGGACCATCGACACCGCGAGGGAGTACATGATCGCCTTCGGCATGTGCCGCTGCGCGTCCTTCGACTCCTCGGCCGCCGTGGACATCGCGTCGTACCCGAACACCGCGAAGAAGACCGTGGCCGCTCCCGTGAACGCGCCGGTGACGCCGAAGGGGAAGAACGGGGTGTAGTTGTCGGACTTGACGTGGAAGAAGCCCACCACGACGACCAGCAGCACCACCAGGATCTTCAGCCCCACGACCACGGTCTCGAAGCGGGCCGCGTTCTTGATGCCCATGGTCAGCAGATACGCGATCAGCAGGCACAGCACCGCCGCGAACAGGTCCACCCGGTGCCCGTCCCCGGTGCCCGGGGCGCCCAGCATCCACGCGGGCAGCTCCGCGTTCACCTCCCCGAGCAGGAAGTTGATGTACCCGGAGATGCCGATGGCCACGACCGCGACGATCGCCGTGTACTCCAGCAGCAGGTCCCAGCCGATGAACCAGCCGCCGATCTCGCCGAGCACCACGTAGCCGTAGGTGTAGGCGGATCCGGCGCGCGGGATCAGGCCCGCGAACTCCGCGTACGAGAACGCCGCGGCCGCGCTCGCCACGCCCGCGATCAGGAAGGAGATGAGCACGGCCGGGCCCGCCGTGCCGTTCGCGACGGTGCCCGCGAGGCTGAAGATGCCGGCGCCGATGATGCCGCCGACACCGATCGCCGTGAGCTGCCACAGGCCCAGCGTCCGGGTCAGCTGTTGGGAGGGCCCACCGCCCTCGGCCGTCTCCGCCTCCTCGATGTGCTCGATCGGTTTGCGGCGCAGTACGCCTTGCCGGAGCCCGGCCATCTCGTGTCCTCTCGTCGACGCTGACGGCCGGTCATCATGGCCGAGCGGGGGCGGCGAAGGAAGGTGCCGCCCCGCGCCCGGCCGAGGGTTCATCCGATGGCGGGCGCCGCGGAGGTGCGTGCCGTGCCCCAGCGGGAGGGGGTGGCGCCCACCCGGAAGTCCAGCCGCCGGCCCTGGCGGATCTCCCGGGTCGTCAGATACGTACGGTCGAGCTGCTTCCCGTCCAGGTGCGCGGAGCGGATGTACCGGTCGGTGCCCGAGGTGCCCGGCGCGGTGACCGCGAAGCCGCCCTGCGGGTACCAGCGCCGGTCCAGCCGCAGGTCCACGCGGTCGAAGACCGGGGTGCTCAGCCCCCACACGTCACCGCCCGGCTGCACCGGGTACACCCCGATGGCGGAGAGCACCATCCACGCCGACATCGTGCCGAGGTCGTCGTTGCCCGTCATCCCGGTCGGTGTGTCGGTGAAGAGCGTCAGCGCGGCGTGCACCACGTCCGTCGTCTTCCACGGCTTGCCGGTGGAGAGGTAGGTGTACGGGGCGATGAGGTCCGGCTCGTTCTGCGGGTTGTACTTGTCGGCGTTGTAGTAGGCGTAGGGGCCGTTGATCCACACCTCGCGCGCGGTCCGCGCCGGATCGGCGAGCAGCTTGTCGTACGCGAAGAACGCGTCCAGCCGTTTGTCCGCCGCGTCCTTGCCGCCGATCAGCTTCACCATGCCCGGCACGTCGTGCGGCACCAGCCACTGGTACTGCCAGGCCGTGCCCTCGTGGAAGCCGGGGCTCTTCGCCGGGTCGGCGGACCCGGCGAACGCGCCGTTCGCGTCCCGGGGGCGGAAGAAGCCGGTGGTCGCGTCGTGCAGCTTCCGGTAGTTCAGGGACCGGGCCGCGTACCGCTCGGCGTCCTCCCGGTGGCCGAGGCCCCGCGCCATCTTCGCGAGCACGGCGTCGGACAGCGCGTACTCCAAGGTGGCCGACGCGGCGTGCTTGTAGTCGGTGTCGCCGGGCTTGCGCTCGGGCGCGTCGGGCCGGAAGGGCACGAAACCGTTCCGGACGTATTCGGCGTTGCCCTCCCGGCCCACCTGCATGGACTCGGCCGGGGGCACCCCGTCGGCGTTCTTGCGCAGCGCCCGGTAGACCTCCTCCTCGTGGCCCTTCAGCAGCCCGTGCTGATAGGCGTTGGTGAGGTAGGGCGTCACGGGGTCACCGGTCATGATGTTCGTCTCGACCGTGGCGTAGCCCCATTTGGGCAGCCAGCCGCTCTCGGTGTCGATCCGCAGCACCGACAGCGCCATGTCCCGCGACTCGCCCGGCGCGAGCAGCGCCAGCAGCTGCGCCTGGGTGCGGTAGGTGTCCCACAGGGACCAGTTCTGGTAGTAGGTGAAGCCCTCGGCGCGGTGCGTGCGCTGGTCCCAGCCGGTGTAGCGGCCGTCGGCGTCACTGCCGATGTTGGGGGTGAGGAAGGAGCGGTAGAGCGAGGAATAGAAGGCGCGCCGCAGCGACTTCCCGCCGCCCACGGCCCGTACCGAGCCCAGCCGCTGCTCCCAGGCGGAGCGGGCGGCCTCGGCCGTCCGGTCGAAGCCGCCGGGCTGGGCCCGCAGGTTGCCCGCCGCGCCCGCCGCGTCGACGTAGCTGATGGCGGTGGTGGCCTCGACGGTCCGGTCGGCGGTGGTGTCGAAGCGGACCCAGGCGCCGTTGCGGCCGGTGGAGGTGGAGTGCTTGGACCGGTCGGTGACCGTCCCGCCGTTCCAGGTGCCGTAGGTGGTGAAGGGACGGTCGAAACGGGTGAGGGTGTGGAGGGTGTACGGGCGGGTGTCCCGGCAGAAGCCCCGGCCGGTGATGGTGGTGCGGACGGTACGGGAATCGAGGATCTCGACGGTGGTGGAGACCGTCTTGTGGATCGACTGTCCGGCGTTCAGCAGGACGTTGGCCTTGTCCGTCGCGGGGAAGGTGTAGCGCTGGTGACCGGTGCGGGCACCCGCCGTCAGCTCGGCGGTGATGCCGGTCTGCAGAGCGACCCGGTAGTAGCCGGGGTGAGCCTTCTCGTCCGCGTGGTCGAATTTCGCGGCGTAGCGCCCGTAGTCGGTCTCCGTCACCTCACCCGTGGTGGGCAGGACCGGCAGATCGCCGCCGAGGTTGCAGCCGACCCCGGACAGGTGCACGGAGCTGAAGCCACGGATGTGGTCGTCCTTGTAGTCGTAGCCGAAGTTGCGCCTGGTGTCGGGGGAGAGCTGCACCATGCCGAACGGCACCGAGGCGCCGGGGAAGGTGTTGCCCGCGTTCTGGGTGCCGATGAACGGGTTCACCAGATCGGTGAGGGGCTCGGCCTTCGGGGCCGCCGGTGCGGATACGAGGGCGGTACCGCCCAGCATCGCCGCGAGGGCGAGTGCGACCGCCAGGGTGCGCGGCCGCGGGCGTTGGGTCCATCTCATCGTCCACGTCCCTCACATGTTCCGATGACATCGTTGTCAGGTCGAGGCTCCTGTGGGGCGGGAAGCCTGTCAAGGATGCGTCGCATGGTGGGCGTGGTGCCCGGGCAGCGTTCCCGGGCGGTCCGCAGGGGGTGACGAGCTGTCACCCCGCCGGTGGCCCGCGGGGTGCCTTCTGATACCTATGGGCGCGCCCCCCGGCAGCCGCACGACCGACTGAGGAAGGCGCACCCGCCCATGCACCTCGGCGACCTCGACTCCGTAGGGCCCTTCTTCGCCCTGCGCACCGACGCCGGACCCGCCGCCCCCGACGGGCCGCCCGGAGACGGCTATCTGCCCCTCGCCGAACCGGCCGTACGGGCCCGGGTGGCGACCGTCGCCGAGCGGCTCGATACCGCGGACCGCCGGGTGGCCGCGTCCATCGCCTTCCAGGGCATCGCCGGACGGCTGCTCTCGATCGCCCTCGGCTCCGCCGTGCTCACCGGACGCGTCCCCGACCTCACGGGCCCGGCGCTGTGGTGGCACCCCGCCCGAACCGCCCCCGACGACCTCTGGCTGCCCCGCCCGGCCGCCCTGCCGCCCGGCACCGACCCGGTGCCGCTGATCGCCGCGAGCGTCCTGCACGACCGGCTGGCCTGCCTGCACCACCTCACCCGCGCGGTCGTCCCGATCTCCGGGCGGCTGCTGTGGGGCAACGCGGCCTCCTCCCTCGCCGGCTCCCTGCGCGTCCTGCACACCTGGTGCCTCGAACAGGGCCGGCCCGAGGACGCGGCCCGGGCGGTCACCCTCACCCAAGCCCTCTTCGAGGACCCGCTGCTGCGCGGCACCGGCACGCTCACCACCCGCGGCGTGCCGTCCTTCCGGCGCCGCAGCTGCTGTCTGTACTACCGGGTGCCCTCCGGCGGCATGTGCGGCGACTGCGTGCTGCGCACCCGCTGACCGGCAGGTGTAGGCGGCCACCGCCCGGGGGAGAGCACCCCGAGTACATACGCCTTGGCCACCAGCGCGGTACGGTTCGGCACCCGCCAGCGCCGGGTGAGCCGGGCCAGATGGTAATTGACCCCGTCCACGGTCAGCCCGACCGCCTTGCCCACGGCGGCCGTCGTGGCCCCCGACGCCGCCAGCGCGAGGATCCGGGCCTCCACCTCGCTCACCTCCGCCTCCGGCGGCGCCACGGGCGAGGCGGGCCCGGCCGCCCGCACCCGCAGCACCACCAGCAGCATCGGATACGTCGGGGACGGCTCGCCGACCGGGTCCACCAACAGCTCGCCCTCGCGCTCGGCCCCGTCCGCACCCGCCGCGGGCCAGCACACCTCGACGCGGTAGCGGGAGCGATGGCCCAGCCGCAGCGCCTCACCGAGCCGGTCGAGCTGGGCGGAGGCGCGCGGGCGGAAGAGGTCCAGCACATTGCGGCCCCGCAGCCGCCCGGGGACCGCGCCCCACTCGGCGGCCATGGCCGGGTTCGCGACCGTGATCTCCCCGTCCGCCCGGCAGACGGCGATCGGCGTCGGGATCCGGTCGAGCAGCAGCAGGAAGTGGTTGCGCCAGGCGATGTACTCGTCGCTGCTCATGCCCGCGGGCCTCCCGCTCGTACCGTGCTCCTGCGAGCCCCTGGCGTGCTCGCGCGCAAGAGCGACACGCCGCGGACCACTGCACAATCATGCAGTCGCCGCCGACGGCACCCCCCGTCGGGGCGGCCAGCCTGGACGCATGACCCACGCGACCCTCGCGCAGCCCGCGCACGCCCTGCCCGCCACACGTGTCGAGCCGTCAGGCACGACACCGTCCGGCACACCATCGGACACCGGGAACGACGCCGTCCCCGTGGTGGACATCTCCGCCGTCGGCGCCGGAGCCACCCCCGTCCAGCAGGCGATGCGGCTGGCACGCCGGCACGGCCCGGTCTTCCGGCGCAGGCTCAACGGCCTCGACACCCTCTTCGTCAGCTCGCTCGACCTGGTCACCGAGCTCGCCGACGAGGAACGCTTCACCAAGTACGTCGGCCCGGCCCTGGAGAACGTCCGCGAGTTCGCCGCCGACGGACTGTTCACCGCGTACAACGACGAGCCCAACTGGGCCAAGGCCCACGACATCCTGATGCCCGCCTTCGCCCTCGGGTCGATGCGCGCCTACCACCCGGCCATGCTGCGGGTCGCCCGCCGCCTCATCTCCTCCTGGGACGCCCGGCTCGGCTCGGGCACGCCCGTCGACGTCCCCGAGGACATGACCCGGATGACGCTCGACACCATCGGCCTCGCCGGGTTCGGCTACGACTTCGAGTCGTTCGCCCGCGAGGAGCCGCACCCCTTCGTCGGTGCCATGGTGCGCTGCCTGGACTGGAGCATGCACGCCCTCGGGCGCGCACCCGGCGGCGACCACCGCGCCGAGGACGAGGCGTTCCGGTCGGACGCCGCCTTCCTCGCCGGCGTCGTGGACGACGTGATCAGTGCCCGTACGGCCGCCGGCGACAGCAGCACCGACGACCTCCTCGGCCTCATGCTCGGCGCCCCGCACCCCGCCGACGGCACCACCCTCGACCTCGCCAACATCCGCAACCAGGTCATCACCTTCCTCATCGCCGGCCACGAGACCACCTCCGGGGCGCTGTCCTTCGCGCTCCACCACCTCCTGAAGGACCCCGTCGCGCTGCGCCTCGCCCAGCGGGAGACGGACGAACTGTGGGGCGACACCGAGGACCCCGAGCCGACGTTCGAGGACGTGGGGCGGCTGCGCTGGACCCGGCAGGTGCTGAGCGAGGCGCTGCGGCTGTGGCCCACCGCCGCCGCCTTCAGCCGACAGGCCCGCGAGGACACCCTCCTCGGCGGCCGCTACCCGCTGCGCGCGGGCCAGGGCGTCACCGTCCTCACGCCGCTGCTCCACCGGGACGCCGTCTGGGGCGACAATCCCGAGCTGTTCGACCCCACCCGTTTCGCCCCCGAGGCGGAGGCGGCCCGCTCCCCGCACGCGTACAAACCCTTCGGCACGGGTGAACGTGCCTGCATCGGGCGGCAGTTCGCCCTGCACGAGGCCACCATGCTGCTCGGGCTGCTGGTGCACCGCTACCGCTTCATCGACCACACCGGCTACCGGCTGCGGATCAAGGAGACGCTGACCCTCAAGCCGGACGGCTTCACCCTCACCCTCGCCCGCCGCACCCCCGCCGACCGGGCCGAGGCCCGCGCCGCCCTGCCCGGCCGCTCCGGCCCCGCCCCGCGCACGGACACCGGCGACGGCGACGAGGCGCCCACCCGCGCCCGGCAGGGCACCGGACTGCTCGTCCTGCACGGCAGCAACTACGGCACCTGCCGCGACTTCGCCCGCAACCTCGCCGACGAGGCCGCCGCCCTCGGCTTCGACGCCACCGTCGCCCCGCTCGACGCGCACGCCGGCGCCCTGCCCACCGACGCGCCCGTCGTCATCGTCGCCGCCTCCTACAACGGCCGGCCGACGGACGACGCGACCGCCTTCACCCGGTGGGCCGAGGCGGCCGACCCGGGCGCCGCCACCGGAGTCGCCTACGCCGTCCTCGGCGTCGGCGACCGCAACTGGGCCGCCACCTACCAGCGCGTGCCCACCCTCCTCGACGAGCGGCTCGCGGCGCTCGGCGGCACCCGGCTGCTGCCCCGCGCCGAGGCCGACGTCTCGGGCGATCTGACCGGCGCGATCGAGGACTTCGCCCGCACCCTGCGCAGGACGCTCCTGGAACGGCACGGCGACCCGGAGTCGATCGGGGCGGACACCTCCCTCTCCACCGCCGCCGTCTCCGCGTTTCAGCCCGCCTGCACCGTCACCGAGATCGCCGGCGACCCGCTCACCGCACTCGCCGACCGGCACGGCATGGTGCCCATGACGGTCACCGAGGCGTACCCCCTCACCGACCCCGCGCACCCGCGCACGAAGCACTTCCTGCGGCTCGCGCTCCCCGACGGGGTGGAGTACCGCACGGCCGACCACCTCGCCGTGCTCCCCGCCAACGCCCCGCACCTCGTCGCCCGCGCCGCGGACCTCCTCGGCCTGGACCCGGAAACCGTCCTCGCCGTGCGGCCGAACGGTCCGGGCCGACCGGGACCGGGCACCCTGGTCCTCGACCGGCCGCTGACCGTACGGGAGATCCTCACCCACCACGTCGAGCTGCAGGACCGGCCCACGCCCCGGCAGCTGGCCGCCCTCGCCGACCGTCACCCCTGTCCGCCCGAACAGGCCGCCCTGCGCGCCCTGCCCGCCGACGACCCGCGCACCCTCCTGGACCTGATCGAGGACCACCCCGCGCTGCGCGGCACGCTCGGCCCGGCGGCCGTGCCCGACCTGCTGCCGCCCATGCGGCCCCGGATGTACTCCATCTCCTCCTCGCCCGCCGCCACGGGGGCCGGTCACCTCGACCTCATGGTCTCCTTGCTGCGCGCCCCCGCCCGCTCCGGCCGGGGCGAGTACCGGGGCACGGGCTCGGGGCACCTCGCCGGGCTGCGGCCCGGCGACACCGTCCTCGCCCGCGTCCAGCCGTGCCGCGCGGACTTCCGCATCCCGCACGGGACCAAGGCCCCCGTCGTCATGGTGGCCGCCGGAACGGGCCTCGCCCCCTTCCGGGGCGCGGTCGCCGACCGCCGCGCCCTCCTCGCGTCCGGCGCCGAACTCGCCCCCGCATTGCTGTACTTCGGCTGTGACGCACCGGAGGCGGACTTCCTGCACGCGGCCGAACTGCGCGCCGCCGAGGACGCGGGCGCGGTGTCCCTGCGGCCCGCGTTCAGCGCCGGCCCCCGGCCCGGCGGCGCGGGGGACATCCGCTACGTCCAGCACCGCATCGCCGCCGAGGGGGACGAGGTCTGGGCACTGCTGGAGGCCGGGGCGCGCGTGTACGTGTGCGGCGACGGCGCCCGGATGGCACCGGGCGTCCGCGCGGCCCTGCGCGAGCTGTACGCCCGCCGGACCGGCGCGGACACCGCCGCCTGCGACGCCTGGCTGCGCGAGCTGACCGAAGCGGGCCGCTATGTGGAGGACGTCTACGGGGCGGGCTGAACCACCCCCGTCCCCGTCACTTGATCAACTCCCGTACCCTGCTCCTCGTTCGTAACAGCAAGACAGAACGAAAGCGGTGGGGGACATGCGCGCAGTCACGCGTACGGGAATGGTCGCGGTGGCGGCAGCGGCGGCGGTGGCCACGACGGTGGCCCCGGCAGGGGCGCGGACCACGGGCGCGGCGGCGGACACCGCCACCGCGCCCTACTCCGCGACGACGTCCGTCGGCCTCCACAACGCCTACCTCCAGGACAAATACCCCTACTTCGCCGACGCCCTCGACTCCGGGGCCTCGCTCCTCGAACTCGACGTCTGGACGAACGGCTTCGGCGGGCGCGCCTTCCGCGTCTCGCACGCCAACCCGGTGCGCAACGCCAACAACTGCGAGGGCGCCACCTCCCCCGCCGAGCTGCGCACCAAGTCCCGCAACCAGCCCCTGGCCGGCTGCCTCGCCGACATCCGGGCCTGGCACGACGCCAACCCCGGCCACCGGCCCGTCTTCCTCAAGGTGGAGATGAAGGACGGCTTCAACGCGGACAGCGGACGCGGCCCCGCCGAACTGGACGCCCTGCTCACCGAGAAGCTCGGCGACGCCCTCTACCGGCCCGCCGACCTCGCGGCCGGCCACACCGACCTCGACCAGGCCGTACGGGCCGGCGGCTGGCCCAGCCGGTCGGCGCTCGCGGGCAAGTTCGTCGTCGAGCTGATCCCCGGCACGGTGGAGGAGGGCAACCCCGCCGACCGGCTGTGGACGGACCGGGAGTACGCCACGCACCTGCGCGACCTCGCCGCCGCCGGCCGGCTCCGCCAGGCGGGTGCCTTCCCCGCCGTGCACGGCGCGGTGGCCGGCGACCCGCGCACGCGCTACGCCGACCCCACCATCCGCCCGTGGTTCGTGGTCTTCGACGGCGACGCCGCCACCTACGCCAAGGGCGGCATCGACACCGCCTGGTACGACGACCGGCACTACCTCGTGGTCATGACCGACGCGCACAAGGTGCCGCCCGTCATCGACGGCACCAAGCCGACCGAGGCCGATGCCCGCGCCCGCGTCGCCCTCATGGCCAGGACCCACGCCAGCTTCGCGACCGCCGACTGGTACCCCCTGCCGAAGGCCCTCTCCACGGTGCTCCCGCGCGGCTGACCACCCCGCACGCCGGCCTCAGGCACTGTCCTCCAGCCGGAAGCCGACCTTCAGGCCCACCTGGTAGTGACCGACCTTTCCCTCGTCGAAGTGGCCCCTGATCTGCGTGACCTCGAACCAGTCGAGGTTGCGCAGCGTCTGTGAGGCGCGCGCGAGCCCGTTGCGGATGGCTGCGTCCACGCCGTCCGGGGAGGAACCGACGATCTCGGTCACGCGGTACGTGTGGCTGTGATGCGACATGGGTGCTCTCCGGGCGACTGGGCGGCCTTGACATCTCCACCGTGGTGCACCGGACGACGGCGCGCGAGGCGAGCGCCGCTGTTGGCGTGGCCCGCGGGACCGGGGGCGGGGCAAGGGGCGGCGGAGCAGCCGGCCGGCAGGCCTACGGCACCACCGTCACCGGCCGGCGCCCCGCCTTGACCAGGCGGACCGCCACCGAGCCGACGATGCGGTGGCCCGCCCGCTCGGAGGCGCCCACGACGACCGCGTCCGCCGTCAGGTCGTCGGCCGCCCGCACCAGGCCGCTGTAGGGGTGGCTGAGCTCAGCCGGAACCAGCCTGTCCGGCGATTGAGGACACCGCCGCGCAGCGGAGGTGCACACGCAACGGCCCGCAGGGCAGAGGCGGGCATCCGTGAAGATCCGGCAGACCTAGCCCTGTCCGGCCACAGGCCGGTCCGGCACCGACAACGACAACGCGAAGCGGCCCTCTTCGTCCGTCCACCAGTGGCTCATCCGCAGCCCGGCCTCCGCCAGCTCGCCGGCGACGCCGGACCGGCGGAACTTCGCCGACACCTCCGTGCGCAGCTCCTCGCCCGCCGCGAAGTGGACCGCGAGGTCCAGCGCGGGGATCTTCGCCACGAGCGCCGTACGGGCCCGCAGCCGCATCTCGATCCACTCCCGCCGCGCGTCCCACAGGGCGACGTGCGCGAAGTCGTCCGGGTCGAAGTCCGCGCCGAGTTCGCGGTTGACGACGGCGAGGACGTTCTTGTTGAAGGCGGCCGTCACCCCGGCCGCGTCGTCGTACGCGGCGACCAGCGTCCGCTCGTCCTTCACCAGGTCCGTGCCGAGCAGCAGGGCGTCGCCGGGCGCGAGCTCGGACCGTACGGCCGTGAGGAACGCCACCCGCTCGGCGGGCAGCAGATTGCCGATGGTGCCGCCGAGGAAGGCGACCAGGCGCGGGCCGGGGGTCGTCGGCAGGGCCAGGCCGTACTGGAAGTCGGCGACGAGCGCGTGCACGGTCAGCGCCGGATGCTCGGCGAGCAGGGTGCCGGCCGCGCCCCGCAGGGCGCTCTCGCTGACATCGACGGGCACGTAGTGGTCGAGGGCGGGCAGGGCCCGGATGAGGTGGCGGGTCTTGTCGGACGACCCCGAGCCGAGCTCCACGAGCGTACGGGCGCCGGTGGCCTCGGCGATCTCCGGGGCGCGGCCGATGAGGATCTCCCGCTCGGCGCGCGTCGGGTAGTACTCGGGCAGCAGGGTGATCTCGTCGAACAGTTCACTGCCCCGGGCGTCGTAGAACCACTTCGGAGGCAGTTCCTTGGGGGTTCGGGTGAGCCCCGTGGCGACGTCCGCGCGCAGAGCCGCGGCGGTCGCGTCGAGGGGGAGGATGCGGGTCAGGGCGAACGGGCTCACAGACAGGGCTCCTTGAGCGTGCGCAGCGTGATGTCGGTGGGGGTCGCGGTGAGGAGGGTGCGGTCGGGGACCTCCACCCAGCGCGGATCGTCGTCGTACGGCTCGGAGGCCACGGCCGTCCGGCCGCCCGGCCCGCTGAGGTACCAGAGGGTGTCCCCCCAGGCGGTGGCGGCTATCGCGGCGCCGTCGGTGAGCAGGAGGTTGAGCCGGGAGCCGGGGGCCGCGTCGGCCAGCGCCCGGACCGTCCCCGCCAGCGCCGGCCCCATCGCCTCGCCCTCCCGCAGCCGGTGCTCCACGAGGGCCCAGACGAACGCGGAGTCACAGCGCGCCGCCAGCCGCAGCAGCGCCACCGGGGGCAGCAGCGCCGCGAGCGGCGCCGCGGTCTCCGGCCACCCGGTCAGCGCGCCGTTGTGGCTGAACAGCCACGGCCCGGCCGTGAAGGGGGCCGCGCCCGCCTCCCCGTCCGGGTCCGCGACGGTCGCGTCCCGCACCGAGGCGAGCAGCGCCCCGGTGCGGACGACACGGGCGAGGTCGAGGAACGAGCCGTCCGCCCAGATCGGCCCGGCCCGCCGGTAGCGCGCGGGCACCGGATCGCCCGCCGCGTACCAGCCGATGCCGAACCCGTCGGCGTTGACCGTCCCGTGCAACTGCCGCCGTGGCGCCCACGACTGACGGAACAGCGAGTGCGCAGGCGCGAGGAGGCTCTCGCCGAGGGGCGCCTCGGGCCCCACGACAGCCAGATGCCGGCACATCAGACGGGTTCCGCGTCACGGGCGGTACGGAAGCCCGCGAAGATCTGCCGGCGCACCGGCAGGTCCCAGTTGCGGAACGTCCCCCGGCAGGCGACGGCGTCGACGGCGAAGGAGCCGCCGCGCAGCACCTTGTGGGAGTCGCCGAAGAACACCTCGGAGTACTCGCGGTAGGGGAACGCCCGGAAACCGGGGTAGGGCAGGAAATCGCTCGACGTCCACTCCCACACGTCACCGATCAGCTGCCGCACGCCCAGCGGCGAGTCACCCGCCGCATAGGCCCCGACCGGGGCCGGCCGCAGATGGCGCTGGCCGAGATTGGCCCGCTCGGGGGTGGGGTCGGTGTCACCCCACGGATAGCGCAACGAGCGGCCGGAGACCGGATCGTGGCGGGCCGCCTTCTCCCACTCCGCCTCCGTGGGCAGCCGCCGCCCCGCCCACGCCGCGTACGCCGCCGCCTCGTACCAGCCGACGTGCAGCACTGGCTCGTCCGGCGGTACGGGCTCGACCACCCCGAACCGCCGCCGCACCCAGCCGGTGCCCTCGCGCCGCCAGAACAGCGGCGCGCCCAGCCCGTGCCGGCGGACCTGCTCCCAGCCCTTCGGATGCCACCAGCGCGGGTCGGTGTAGCCCCCGTCGTCGATGAAGCGCAGATACGCGCCGTTGCTCACCGGCAGTGTGTCGATGAAGAACGACGGCACGAAGCGGTGGTGCGCGGGCCGTTCGTTGTCCAGGGCCCACGGCTCGGTGGAGGTCCCCATCGTGAACGGGCCGCCCTCGACGCGCACCTCCGTCGGCAGCAGCGCCGTGTCCGGCGCGGCCGGCGGCGGTTCCGGGGCCGACAGCGCGGCCGGGCCGCGGCGCAGCTGATGGGTGATGAGCATGGTCTCGTCGTGCTGCTGCTCGTGCTGCGCGATCATGCCGAAGGCGAAGCCCCCCTCCAGCAGCGGCCCGCCGTGCAGCGGGGCGCTGTGCAGCACGTCCAGGACCCGGTCACGGACGTCCGCGACATAGCCCCGGGCCTCGGCGGGCGCCAGCAGCGGCAGCGTCGGCCGCTCGGCACGCGGGTGCTCGAACGCGTCGTACACCGAGTCGATCTCGGGCCGCAGCGCGTCGTGGCCGCCCACGGTGCGCAGCAGCCACTGCTCCTCCTGATTGCCGATGTGGGCGAGGTCCCAGACCAGCGGGGACATCAACGGCGAGTGCTGGGCGGTCAGTTCCCGCTCGTCCACACAGGCGGTGAGCACACGGGTCCGCTCGCGCGCCGTGAGCAGGGCCTCCACGGCCCGCGAGCGGAACAGGTCGGGATCCGGGCCGGGGGCGGTCATGGGCGGATCTCCTTGCCGTTCATCCGGTCGAGCAGATCGTCGGCCGGACATCGGTGGCGGTCCACATAGCGGGCCCTGAAGGCGTCGACGGCATCGAGGACGTGCGGCGGGGCACCGAGCCGGGGGAGCGCCTCACGGGCCGCGGCGAAACAGACGGTGGCGGCGGCGTGCAGCTCCGGGTCGGCCAGCCCGAACCGGGCGGCGTTGCGCCACAGCGGATTGCGGGGCGCCGGGGCGGTGCCCGCGGTGTCCGCGAGGGCCTTGACCGTGCGGTAGGCCGTCTCGGTGGCCACCGGATCGTCGAAGAGCGCGGCGGTGACGGCGAGCGGCACCAGCCAGCCCTCCTCCCCGGGCTGCGCGTCGATCATGCGCAGCTCCAGATGCCCCCGCGGCCGTATCGGCGGGAACAGCGTGGTCAGGTGGTAGGCGACATCGTCGACCGTCGGCGGCCTGGGCCGCCGGGTACGGGTCCAGCGGCTCAGGTTCAGCCCCTCGGGAGGGTCCCAGGGCCCTTCGTCGGAGCGGAGCACCATCACCGGCGCCTCGAGCGCGTACGCCGCGTACGCGCTCCGCGGGTCGAGACGGTCGGAGGGAGCCAGGGTGCGGCCGGGGTCCGTCCGTCCGTAACAGGCCTGCCGGGTCGAACGCCAGCCCGTCGGGCGGCCCATGTGCAGCGGGGAATTGGCGAACGAGGCGACGAGCACCGCGCCCAGCAGATGCGCGAGCGCCCAGCGGCGCCCGTAGCCGAGCGGCCCGGGCTCCTCGTACCCCGCGTCCACACAGACCTGGACGGACGCCGTACGGCACATGATCGTGTACCCGGCGTCGTTCCACCGGCCGTAGTAGTTCTCCATGGCGTCGTAGCGGGGATCGTGCACGACCCGGGGCGGTTCGTGCCAGGGGGCCTTGCCGTACCCGGCGAGGACGAGCCCGAGATCACTCAGCTCGGCGCGGGCGAGGGCGAGATCCGCGGAGACCTCCGTGACACAGGAGGCGAGGGAGCTCGCGGGCTGTGAGGAGAATTCCAGCTGGCCGCCGGGCTCGACGGTCAGCAGCGACTTCAGCGGCAGCGCGCGCAACCGGTCGGCGGCGGCCGCGAGCCGGGGCGGGGCGACCGGGCGGACGGGATCGCGCACATCGTGGACGAGCCATTCCAGTTCGACACCGAGCAGCCGGGGCGGCCCGGTCTTGAAACAGATGCCGCGCACATAGGCGTCCGCGTCGGCCGCGTCGACGAGCCGGTCGCGGTCCTCTCTGAGGTCCTTGCTGTCGGTCACGGTCCCGTACCTCCCGTACGTTCGGTCCGTACCACCTAAACCACTGCATGCCCGCTGCTACAAGAGTGCATGGGGGCGCGAACCAGCCGTCACGCCGTCCGGCCTGGCCGGACGGCCTCGGGCCACCAGGACATTGTCGCCAGCCCTTGACGCGTCCGCCAGGGGAGGACATACCGTCCGTGAGGTGACTTCACACGAGGTGACCGCCGACGTCTTCCTTTCCGAGACCTACGCGCGCGGCGTGCCCTACGCCCGGTACCGGGAGCTGCGGGACGCCGCCCCGGTGTGCCGGATCGGGGAACCGGCCGTCGGGCCCTGGCCCGCCGGCCCCGGCTTCTGGGCGGTCTTCCGGCACGCCGACGTCAAACACGTGCTGCGGACCCCCGAGATCTTCTCCTCGTACACGGGCGCCACCCAGATCGCCGACCCGGAGACCGAGGGCGACCTCGCCTTCCTGCGGACCATGATGCTCAACCAGGACCCGCCCGCCCACGCGCGGCTGCGGCGCATCGTCTCCGCCGCCTTCACCCCCCGCGCGGTGCGGGAGCTGGAGGCCGTCATCGAGGCGCGGGCGCACGCCCTCGTCGACTCCGTCGCCGGCCTCGGCGCCGCGGACTACGTGGAGCTGGCCGCGGACCTGCCCGTCTGGACCCTCGCCCACCTCATGGGTGTGCCGGAGGAGGACCGGCGGCTGCTGTACGACTGGTCCAACCGGGTGATCGGCTACCAGGACGCCGACCGCGCGGATTCGTGCACCGCCGACGCCGGGACGCTGAGCCCGATGGGCCGCGCGGCCCTCGCGCACCGGCCGGCCACGCTCACCCGCCCCGACGGGAGTGTGGCCGCCCCGCGCACCAAGGAGGCTCTGGCCGACATGTTCGTCTACGCCCACGCCCTGGCGGACCACGCCCGGCCCGGCAGCATCATGGCGCAGATGCGCGAAGGCGGCCTGACCCGGGACGAGTTCGAGACCATGTTCCTGCTCTTCGCGACGGCCGGGAACGAGACCTTGCGCAACGGCATCCCTGGTGGCCTGAAATCGCTCCTCGACCACCCCGACCAGTACGCCCTGTTGCGGGAGCGCGAGGACCTGACGCATTCCGCGGTGGAGGAGATGCTGCGCTTCTGGCCGCCCGTCATGGACTTCCGGCGCACCGCCACCCGGGACACCGAGCTCGGCGGCCGCCGCATCCGGCGCGGCGAGAAGGTCGTCGTCTTCCACGCGTCCGCCAATCGCGACGAGCGCGTCTTCACCGACCCCGACCGCTTCGACATCACCCGTGCCCCCAACGACCACGTCAGTTTCGGCTTCGGCCCGCATTTCTGCCTGGGCGCCCACCTCGCGCGTGTCCAGATGCGGGCCGTGCTGCGGGTCACGATCGACCGGCTGCCCGGTCTGGAGCGGGCGGGTGAGGCCGTCCGGCTGGTGTCCAACTTCCAGAACGGCCTCAAGCGCCTGCCGGTCAGATGGCGAACAGATCGGTGAACGGGCCGGTCGCGTCCGCGACGCTGTGCCCGAAGGGGGAGTTGAAGTCCCAGACGAGGAAGAGGAGGAAGGAGATCAGCGCGCTGTAGAGCCCCGCCAGCAGCAGCTCGCGGGGCGAACGCCGGATCTGCAGCGTGAAGATCAGCCCCACGGCCACCAGGGCCCCCGCGATCAGACCGAACCACACCACGCCCGGCAGCGTCGACTCCGCGTTCTGCGCCCGCGCGCCGCGCGCCGCGTCCACCGCCGAGACCTGGTCCAGCAGCGGCTGGTAGTGCTGCCCCTCCTGGTCGTTGCGCGGTACGTACGAGGTCACGTCCCGGCGCACCTTGGCCAGCAGCTCCGCACCCTTGTCGGTGAGTTCGCCCTCGTCCAGCATGTGTTGCCACTCGGTGTGCACGACGTACGTCACATACGCCTCGACGTCCTCGCGCGTACGGTTCCGGGCGTCCGGGGCGTAGGCCATCACCCGCTCACTGACCTCGTGCAGGGCCTGCGCCTCGGCCGTGACCGCCTGCTGCGCGCTGTTGCGTGCCTCCCAGACACCGGCGATGGCCAGGCCCAGCACGATGGCGTAGACCACGCCGACCATCATCGTCATGTACTCGATGACGTCGGGGGTCTGGGTCGGGTCGTCGTCCGCTCCGAGCCTGCGTTCTCTGACGACGGTGATGGTCAGGACGACGGCGCACGCGGCGGCCATCGCGATGGCCAGGACCAGCCATTCGGACAAGGGAACCTCCGGGATCCAACAGGGGGTTGCGGGGGACGGGAAGGGGGCGGGAAGGGGGGCCAGGGGCGGGGTCGCGGTCAGCGCCGCCCGCCGCCGCCGCGGGGCCGCAGCAGCGCGGCCGCGAGCACGGCGGGGGCCGTGAGCAGCAGCATGAGCGTGACCATCGAGGGCCCGCCCTCGGGTGTCGGGGCATCGGCCCGGTGGTAGGCGCGCGGTGCGATCCGCGCGGGCTTCGGCCTCGGCGCGGGCGCGGGCGGCGGCGGGGGAGCGGGCCGGGCCACGGGAGGCGGCGGCGTCGGCACCTCGCCGCCGCGGGCCAGGACGGGGACGGGGCGCGGTGGCGGTGCCGGGGCAGGAGGGGCCGGGGGAGCGGGTGCCGGTTTCACGGCCGGCGGGACCGGCGCCGGGCGGGGGGCGGGCGGGGGCTTCGGGCGGGGCGCCCGGGGGCCGCAGATCCGCACCACGGTCGCACTTCCCGCAGTGTGCGCGCTGACGGCCAGGCACTCGTCGCCGTCATGGACCACGGCGGAGGACAGATCGTCTCCCGTGACGGCGGTCACCGTCCGGGCCCGTCGGCTGTCGGGCCCCCCGGGGTGGCGACGCCCCTGGTGGATGACGACGGAGGACGAGCCGTCGTGTGCAGTGACGTTCACTCCGTGGGAGCGGCGGACAGCCGACGCCGTGTCGACGGCACGGCCGTGCCCGGTGGGGCCGGGCGCCGCGGTGGCCGGAGGGTCCACGGTCGGCCGGCCGTCGGCCTCACCGCCCCACGCGGGCCCGGCCCCCGCTGTCGCCAGTACGGCCACGAAGGCCACGATCCCCGCTCGCCCTGCCGGCGCCCGTCCGTTCACGACGGAGATCTTCCGGTGCCCGCGCTCCCCTTGGTCGCGTCCTGGACCAAATCCCTCCGATGGGATGAACAACTGTGTGCGTTGTGTGTGCGTCATGCCGGGCAATGCGGACGTAACGTCCGGGCGTTCAGCGGGAATTCACCCCGACGGGCCCGGCGTGCGAAGCCCGGCCGCCCCGGCCGCGCGCCCCACCTCACTGCCCCGGGAACTCCCCGTGCCGGCCCGCGCCCGCCGTGAAGCGGGCCGCGCCCTCGGCGGCCTCGGCCAACGCCGCCCGGCCGTGGGCGAATTCGGCGGCCAGCGCGGCCTCCTCCGTCAGACCCTCCTGGTCCCGCACGGAGGCCCGGTCGCCGCGCAGGCACGTCTGGGGGAAACGGGCGATCTCCGCCGCCAGCTCCTCCGCCGCCGCCCGGGCCCCGCCCGGCGGGGCGAGCCGGCTCACGAGCCCGATGGCATGGGCCTCCGCCGCCGGCACCGGACGGCCGGTGAGGATCATGTCCATCGCCCGGCCCGTGCCGACGATCCGGGGCAGCCGGACCGTACCGCCGTCGATCAGCGGCACGCCCCACCGGCGGCAGAAGACGCCGAAGACCGCGCCCTCCTCCGCCACCCGCAGATCGCACCACAGGGCCAGCTCCAGCCCGCCCGCCACCGCGTGGCCGCTCACCGCGGCGATCACCGGCTTGGACAGCCGCAGCCGGGTGGGGCCCATCGGGCCGTCGCCGTCGGGCGCGACCCGATTGCCACGCGCGGTGCCGAGCGCCTTGAGGTCCGCGCCCGCGCAGAACGTACCGCCCTCGCCCCACAGCACCGCGACCCGCGCCCCGTCGTCCGCCTCGAACGCCCGGAAGGCGTCGGCCAGTTCCCGGGACGTCGGCCCGTCCACGGCGTTGCGGACCGCGGGCCGGGACAGGACGACGGTGGTGACGGGTCCCCGGCGCTCGGCACGGACCGCCGGGGCGTCCGCCCCGGTTCGGCCGTCCGTCACCGGGAGTCCTTCGCCACCGCGCGGTCGATGATCGGGCCCAGGTCCGTGCCCGTCGGCAGGGTGCCGAACGCGTGCCCCCACTCCCCGCCCAGCCGGGAGGCGCAGAAGGCGTCCGCGACGGCCGGGGTGCTGTGCCGTACGAGCAGGCTGCCCTGGAGGACCAGCGTGAGCTGCTCCGCCAGCCGGCGGGCGAGCAACTGGGCCCGGTGCGGGTCCGACAGCGAACCGAGCAGCTCGCGTACCCGTGCCGCCGCCGCGTCGAGGCGGGCGTCCGCCCCGGCCGCCGCGTCGACCTCCGCGAAGTAGGCGTCCAGCCCCGCCGGTTCCTTGGCCAGGGCGCGCAGTACGTCCAGGGCCGCCACATTGCCCGAGCCCTCCCAGATGGAGAGCAACGGCGCCTCCCGGTACAGCCGCGGCATGCCCGACTCCTCGACGTAGCCGTTGCCGCCCAGGCACTCGAGCGCCTCGGCGGCGTGCGCGCTGCCGCGCTTGCAGACCCAGTACTTGCCCGCCGCCAGCGCCAGCCGTCGCAGGGCCGCCTCGGAGGCGTCGCCCGCCTCGGAGGCGTCCAGCGCCGCCGCGAGCCGCATCGCCAGCAGTGTCGCCGCCTCGGACTCGACGGCGAGGTCCGCCAGCACGTTGCGCATCAGCGGCTGGTCGATCAGCTCGGCGCCGAACGCCCGCCGGTGCGTGGTGTGGTGCAGGGCCTGCCGCAGGCCCGCGCGCATGCCGGCCGCCGAGCCGATGACGCAGTCGAGCCGGGTCATGTTGACCATCTCGACGATCGTCCGCACCCCACGGCCGAGTTCGCCGACCGGCCAGGCCACCGCCCGCTCGTACTCGATCTCCGCCGAGGCGTTGGAGCGGTTGCCGAGCTTGTCCTTCAGCCGCTGCAGCCGCATCGCGTTGCGGGTGCCGTCCGGCAGCACCCGCGGCATGAGGAAGCAGGTCAGGCCCTCTCGTGTCTGGGCCAGCACCAGGAACACATCGCTCATCGGCGCCGACGTGAACCACTTGTGCCCGGTGATCACATACGAGCCGTCGCCCGCCGGTACGGCCGTCGTCGTATTGGCCCGTACGTCCGAGCCGCCCTGCTTCTCCGTCATCGACATGCCGGCGATCAGGCCGTGCTTGCCCAGCGGGGGCCGCAGCCCGTAGTCGTAGCTGCGCGACGCGAGCAACGGCTCGTAGAGCGCCGCCAGCTCGGGCTGGGCGCGCAGCGCGGGAACGGCGGCGTACGTCATGGAGATCGGGCAGCCGTGGCCCGGTTCGGCCTGGGCCCAGACGTAGAACTTCGCGGCGCGCACCAGATGGGCCCCCGGCCGGGCCTGTGCCCAGGGCGCGGCGTGCTGGCCGCTCTCCACGGCCGCCGCCATCAGCTGGTGCCAGGCGGGGTGGAACTCCACCTCGTCGACGCGGTGGCCGAAGCGGTCGTGGGTGCGCAGCACCGGCGGATGCGCCTCGGCCAGTCGCGACTGCTCCTGCGTCTCCTCCGCTCCGGCCCGTGCGCCCAGCTCGCGCACCTCCGCCTCGCCCCAGCCACCGCCGTCCCGGCGCAGCGCCTCCAGCAGCGCCGGATCGTCGGCCGTGGTGAAGCCGGTCAGGGGCGGAGCCTGGTTGAGGACTTCGTGCGTGGCGCTCACAGCGACCTCCGAGGGTGCGTACGGCCCGGTATTACACTTTCATGATGCGTGATTCAGGACTGTAATGGATAGGGTTTCGGCAATCATGGACGCCACCGGATCTCTCGCCCTGCCGCCGCTGACCGCGCGCTCGATCGTGCTCTCCACCCTTCTCGGCCATCACCCGCCCGCCCTGCCCGCCCGCGCCCTCGTCCGCGTCGGCGAGCTCTTCGGCACCGCCGAGGGCACCGTCCGCACCGCCCTCACCCGGATGGTCGCCGCCGGTGACCTGGAACAACGCGACGGCACCTACCGGCTCACCGACCGCCTCCTCGCCCGCCAGGCGCGGCAGGACGACAGCCGGGCCCCGCGCACCCGCCCCTGGGACGGCGACTGGGAGATCGCCGTCGTCACCACCGAGCGCCGCCCGGCCGCCGACCGCGCCGCCCTGCGCCAGGCCATGGCCGCCCTGCGCCTGGCCGAACTGCGCGAAGGCTGCTGGCTGCGCCCGGCCAACCTGGTGCGCCCCCGCCCCGACGTCGTCGACGCGCAGTGCACCCGGCTCACCGGCCTCCCCGAGGGCGATCCGGCCGCGCTCGCCGCGACCCTGTGGGACCTCGACGACTGGGCGGCGCGGGCCCGCGTGCTGGAGGAGGCGCTGCGGGAGGAGCGGACCGAGAGCCTCGCGAGCCGCTTCATGGTCTCGGCGGCGGTCCTGCGCCACCTCCTCGCCGACCCCGTGCTCCCCGCAGCCCTGCTGCCCGAGGACTGGCCCGGCGACCGGCTGCGCCGCCGCTACGAGGCCACCGACCGGGACTTCCGCGCCCTGCTGCTGCGGCACATCGGGGGCTAGGGGCGTGTCTCAGTAACACAGAAGGGTGCGGCGCGGTGAGGCGCGGGTAGCGGCAGCGTCTGACCGGGCGGGATCGGTGTTCAGCTGACGGGAGTGCCCGTCTCGTCGGACAGGCCGAGGTGGTCCTGAAGCGTACGCCCGCCGATCTCGGTGAGAGCGACGGCGCGGCCGGTGCCGATCCGAGTGATCCAGCCGGAGTCGAAGGCGTGGCGGCACAGGGCGGCACCGACGGCACCGGCCAAGTGGGGGCGGCGTTCGGTCCAGTCCAGGCACGCGCGGACGGGCGGACGCCGTGTGGCGGGCGGTAGCGCGATGCCGAGACCGGCCAGCCAGGCGATCCCGTTGCCGGTGAGCGTCAGCCCCTGCTCCCAGTCCAGCAGCCCCCGGTCGGTCATCGCCTCGGTGATCGCGACCCCGAGGGCGCCCGCGAGGTGGTCGTAGCACGTGCGGGCGCGGGCCAGCGCCCGGCTCCGGTTGACGGCGGGCAGTGAACGGGGCGGATTGACGCGACGAGGCGCCATGGAGGCAAGGGTCTCGATCAGTTGGGCCGTCTCGGGATCGGCGAGGCGCACGTAGCGATGGCGACCCTGACGCTCCTGGGCGAGCAGTCCTCCGCCGACCAGGAGGTTCAGGTGCTCGGTGGCCGTCGAGGCGGCCACCCCGGCATGGCGCGCCAACTCGGTCGCGGTCCATGCCCGGCCGTCCAGGAGGGCCAGGCAGAAGCTTGCGCGGGTGCCGTCCGCCAGGAGTCCGGCCAGAGCGGCGAGGTCCGGGCCCTCCAGGTGCGCGTCATGGTTTCTCATCGCCGTCCATCATCCACCAGCGATCCTTCGGTGAGGGCCGAAGTGTCTTCACCCTACGGTCGACTCCCATGGACACCGCTACACGCAGCACCACGCCCGGCAACACGTCGGCCGCCCATGTGACCATCGAGCCGAGCATCCTGTACTTCGGCACGCCGGTCGTACTGCTCTCGACAGAGAACGAGAACGGCACCTTCAACCTCGCGCCGATGTCCTCGGCCTGGGCACTCGGCCACGTCATCGTCCTCGGTCTGGGCCCCGGGGGACAGACCGCGCACAATCTCCGCAGCCGACCCGATCTCGTGGTGAACCTCCCTGAGCCTGCCCAGTGGCCGGCGGTGGAGCGGCTGGCGCCGCTGACCGGACGCACCCCGGTACCCGTGGACAAGCGCGACACCTTCCGTTTCGAGCCGGACAAGTTCGCCGCAGCCGGCCTGCGACCTGAACCCTCCGAGCTGGTCCGGCCGCCCAGGGCCGCCGAATGTCCTATCCAGCTGGAGGCCCGCGCAGCCCGGGTCCAACCCGACGCCTCCGGGGCGTTCCTCATCGTCGAAGCCCACGTGCTCAAGGTCCACGCCGATCCGCGTATCGTCGTCCCCGGCTCCCAGCACGTCGACCCGGCCACGTGGAGCCCGCTGATCTACAACTTCCGTCACTACTACGGACTGGGCCCTGAACTCGGCCACAGCTTCCGCTCCCAGACACCCCGGCAAGCCCACTGACCGATCTCGAAGCCGGTAAACGTAGGGGCAAGGGGGACTGAAGTGGGTCGCAACCGGCAACCCGCCTCGAAGCCGAAGGCCCAGGCCAACTTCACCGACCCCGACTCGCGGATCATGAAGAACAGCGACGGCGCCTATATCCAGGCCTACAACGCCCAAGCCGTCGTCGACGAGCACCATCAGGTGATCACCGCCGCCGACGTGACGACCAACGCCTCCGACGCATTGGACTACACCCCAATGCTCGACCAGTCCCACCAGAACACCGGCATCCACCCCGAACAGACCCTCGTCGACGCCGGATACTGCTCCGAGACCAACCTCGAAGCCGCCAGGGGTCGCCGAGTGACCTGCGGCACCGACACGTTCATGGCCACCGGCCGGCTCGGGCACGACGAGCAGGTCCCGCCCGCACCCCGCGGATGCATCCCCAAGGACGCCACCCTCAAGGAGCGCATGGCCCGCAAGCTGCGGACCAAGCCCGGCCGGAAGGCCTACAGCCGCCGCAAGGCCATCGTCGAACCCGTCTTCTGGCAGATCATGACCTGCCAGAACGGCCGCCGGCTCCTCCTGCGCGGCGAGGACGGCGCCCGAGGAGAGTGGCGTCTTCTGGCCGCCTGCCGCAACTTCCGGAAGATCTTCCGACACGTCGGAACCGCCGGACTCGCCGCCGCGATCGCCTGACCGGCCCGGACCACCGGCCCCTCGGGCCGCTTCCCGGACCGGCAAGACCCGGCCACCCCGGCAGCGTGCAGGTCGGGCGACGGCAACCGACCTCGGCACCACTATCACCCGGTCAGTTGCCGGTTACTGGGACACGCTCCTAGGGCCTGTCCGGCGGGCTCGTGGTGGCCGAGCCCGCCCGCCGCGGCAGGCGGCCCGGGTGCGGCGCAAGCCACCCCGTACGACGCTGAGGCCATGCTCCGCAGACGTGTGGCCGTCCTGGCCACGGCCCTCGCCCTCGCCGGCTCGCTGCTGCCCGCCGCCGCGGCCGCCGAGCCGCGGCCGACCGCGCGACGCACCGTGTCGGCCTGGCTGCCCTACTGGGAACCGGGCGCCTACCGGGACGCCCTCGCCCACGCCGACCAGCTCCACACCGTCAGCCCGTTCTGGTACGAGGCCACCGCCGCCGACCGCGTCACGGCCCACCCGGGCGCCGGTGACCGGGCCGTGATCGACGGGCTGCGCCGGGCCGGGATCAAGGTCGTGCCCACCGTCACCGAAAGCCTCGACGCGGCCGCGATGGCCCGCCTCATGGAGGACCCGAAGGCCCGCGCCACCCATGTCGACACCCTGGTCCGCCTCGCCACCGCCCACCCCTACGACGGCCTCGACCTCGACTACGAGCGGATGAACGAGCCCGACGCCGCCCCGGCCCTCGTCGAACGCGTCCGCACCGGCTTCAACACCCTGATCACCGAACTGTGCGACCGGCTGCACGCCCTGCGCAAGGAATGCGTGGCCGCCGTCATCCCCCGCTCCGCCACCCGCGACGACGGCCCCGTCCACGACTACACGCACCTGGGCCGCACCCTCGACCGGCTGCGGATCATGGGCTACAACCTGCACAACGCCCTCGACGCCCCCGGCCCGCTCTCCAGCCCCGACTGGTACGCGGACGTCCTGCGGTACGCCACCGCGCGGGTCCCCGCCCGGAAGATCGAGATGGGGATCCCGGCCTACGGCTGGGACCACAAGGTGGCGGACCCCGCCCGCGCCACCCACCGCACCACGCGCGAGGCCGAGGCGCTGCGCCGCCGCGTCGGCGCCCCCTACGCCCTCGACCCCGTCTCCCGGACGCCGCACTTCACCTACACCGAGGACGGCCGGCAGCGCGAGGTCTGGTACCAGGACGCCCGCGGCATCGCCGCCCACCTGCCCGTACTGGCCCGGTACGGGGTCACGGGCACCGCGCTGTGGGCGCTGGACTTCGAGGAGCCCGGGCTGTGGCCGGTCCTCGCCGCGGCGCCCACGCGGGGTGCGGGGAATATGAGCAGTCGGTGACAGTTGCGCTGTTCACAGGCCTGCGGGGCGCACGGGTGTGCTGATGGGAACGATACTGTCCGCATGTCACGCGTGCTTCTGATCGAGGACGACCGGGCCGTACGGGAAGGGGTCACTCTCACCCTGCGCCGCCGCGGCCACGAGGTCGAGGCCGCGCCGACCGGCGGGGCCGGTCTCGCCGCCCTGGAGACCTTCCGCCCCGACCTGGTCCTGCTCGATCTGATGCTGCCCGACAAGAGCGGCTTCGAGGTGTGCCGCCGCATCCGCGCCACCCAGCAGATCCCGATCATCATGCTCACCGCGCGCGGCGACGACATCGACGTCGTCCTCGGCCTGGAGGCCGGCGCGGACGACTACATCGTCAAGCCCGCCCGGGGTGAGGTCCTCGAAGCGCGCATCCGGGCCGTGCTGCGCCGCGCCGCCCCGAGCGACGGCGGCCCGGACCCGGCCGTCACCCAGCCCGCCGAGACCCACGGCGACCTGACCGTCGACCGCGCGGGCCTGCTCGTCTCCAAGAACGGCCAGGACCTGGCGCTCGCCCCCTCCGAGATGAAGCTGCTGCTGTACCTCTCCGCCACCCCGGGCCGGGTCTTCAGCCGCCAGCAGCTCCTGGAGCACGTGTGGGAGCACAGCTACCACGGTGACGCCCGGCTGGTGGACGCCTGTGTGATGCGGCTGCGCACCAAGGTCGAGGACTCCTCGCGGTCGCCGAAGTACATCCAGACCGTGCGGGGCTTCGGGTACCGGTTCGGGCCCCTGTGACCCCGGCTGCGACCCCGGCTGTGCCCCCGGGAAGCCCCGGGAAGCCCCCGGCCCCGTGGCACGCACGGCTCCGGAGCATGGGGTTCCGGAGCCTGCGGCTCGGACGCCCGGCGCTGGGCACCTTCGCCCGGGGGCTGCGGGCGCGCCTGGTGGTGGCGTTCCTGCTGGTGGCCGCCTTGAGCGCGCTCACCACGGCGGGGCTCACCTTCCGCGAGGCCCGCACCAAGATCCTCCAGCGCACCCAGGACACGGCCGTGGAGACCCTGCGCGCGCAGGTCAACTCGCAGGTGCCCGAAGTGCCCTTCCCGCCGGGCAACGACGACCTCGTGCGGCTCTCCGAGGGCCTCAACCGGGCGGGGGTGGCCCAGCGCTGGATGGTCCACACCCGCTACCAGGACGGACCGCTCGTCCCGCCCACCGGGCCGACCGGGAGCCGGGGCATCCCGGCCGGGGTGCAGGCCAAGGTCCACAAGGGCATCGCGGCCTTCCAGCGCATCGAGCTCGACGGCAAGCCGTGGCTCGCCATCGGACTGCCCGTCACCTACAGCGGTGACGGCGGGGAGATCTCCGGTCTCGAGGTGTACGCGAAGCTTCCCCTGCGCGAGGACGAGCTCAATGTGCAGGCGCTGGTCCAGGCCGCCCAGAACGGGGCGCTGCCCGCCATCGCACTGGCTGTGGTCCCCGCCCTGTTCGCCGCGCGCGGCGTGCTGCGGCCCGTACGGGAGCTGCGGCGCGCCACCCAGCAGATCACCGCCGGCGAGCTGGACACCCGGCTCAAGGTGACGGGCCGCGACGAGCTCGCCGACCTCTCCCGGACGTTCAACGACATGGCGGCGGCGCTGGAGGAGAACGTCGCCGAGCTGCGCCGCATGGAGGCCAACTCCCGGCGCTTCGCCGCCGACGTCTCGCACGAGCTGCGCACTCCGCTGGCCGCGATGACCGCCGTCGTCGACGTCCTGGACGAGGACGCCGCCACGCTCGACCCCGACACCGCCTACGCCGTCCGGCTCATCAGCGAGGAGACCGGCAAACTCGCCCGCATGGTCGAGGACCTGATGGAGATCTCCCGCTTCGACGCGGGCGCCGCCGCCCTGCACCTGGACGAGGTCGATGTCTCCGAGACCGTGCGCAAGACCCTCCAGGCCCGCGGCTGGCAGGACAGGATCGCGGCCGACCTGCCCGAGGGCGTACGGGCCCGGCTGGATCCGCGCCGCATCGACGTGGTGGTCGCCAACCTCGTCGGCAACGCCCTCAAGCACGGTGGGGAACCGGTGAGCGTCGCCGTCCGGACCACGCAAGGGGTGAAGGGGGCTGACGGACAGCGCCTGCTGATCGAGATCGCGGACCGGGGCGAGGGCATCGACCCCGAGGTGCTCCCGCATGTCTTCGAGCGGTTCTTCAAGGCGGACTCCGCCCGGGCCCGCTCCGAGGGCAGTGGCCTCGGGCTCGCCATCACGCTGGAGAACGTCCGTCTGCACGACGGGACCGTACGAGCCGCCAACGGCCCCGATGGGGGCGCGGTGTTCACCGTGGACCTGCCGCTGCGGCGCGGGGAGTGCGGGGAGTTCGAGGAGGGGCAAGCATGAGGATGCGTCGTGCGGCGGCCGCCGCGACCCTGTTCGGTCTGCTCACCGCACTGGCGGGCTGCGGCATCGAACCGACCGAGGTCATCGACGTGGGCTATCCCGCCACGGGCGCCAAGCGGCCGGGCGTTCCGGCGACGCAGGCCGTGCTCTACTTCGCCTACCCCGGGGGCGTGGTGCCGGTGAGCCGCCCGGCCGGTGACGCGGTGAGCGCGGAGGACGCGGTACCGCTCCTGCTGAAGGGGCCCAACGAGCCCGAGCGGCTGCGCGGCTACTACTCCGAGCTGCCGAAGGTCGGCGGTGTGGACGTCATCACCAGCACCGACCGTGTCGTCATCCGGCTGGGGACGGACGTCTCCCGGCTCACCCGGACCGCGCGCAACCAGCTGGTGTGCACGGCGGCCCACAACGGGGTGCCGGGCAAGCTGCCGGCCGACGAGGTGAAAGTGAGCCTGGTCGGCGGCGGAAAGTCCGTCACCGACCAGGTCTGTGCCTCGCTCTTCCCCCAGCCCGGGCGGCCCGGCCCGTCCGTCTCCCCGGCGCCCTGACGAGCTCCTCTGACGAAGGCCTACCGGCCCAGGGGGCGGAGCCCGCGCAGCCGCAGGCTGTTGCCGACGACGAAGACCGACGAGAAGGCCATCGCGGCGCCCGCGATCATGGGGTTGAGCAGCCCCGAGGCCGCCAGTGGCAGCGCGGCCACGTTGTAGGCGAAGGCCCAGAAGAGGTTGGACCTGATGGTGCCCAGCGTCCGGCGGGCCAGCCGGATCGCGTCCGCAGCGACCCGCAGATCGCCCCGGACGACGTCGTCGTGGTCATCGCTGCTCCCACTGGAAGGGCTGTAGATACCCCGGGGGGTATCTGCTGAGCCCATGTGTACCCCCGGGGTGTATCCGGAGGCAAGCAGTCGACGCCACTCCGGTGGGTACCCCCCGGGGGTATGTCTTGTGGGAGCGGGAAGGGGGTCAGCTCACGCGCGCCACGAGCTGGGGGACGGGGCCGGCGGTCACTGTCCCGCCTCCCACAGGTCGTTGAAACGGTGGACGCGGTCCGTCACCAGGCTCTCGCGCACGTCCAGGGTCGTCTTGGCGACGACGGGGCGCGGCGTGTGCTCACTGCCCAGCGCCGGGCTGACCTCGTAACTCACACCCCCGTCGAAGACGATGAAGTCGAAGACCGGGTCCAGCATCGCCGCCGGCGGCAGGGTGCACATCGCCGCGACCCGCACCTCCACACCGAGGTCCTCGTGACTGCGGCAGACGGCCTTGATCCGCTCGTCCTGAAGCAACTCGGGGTGGGCCACGATGAACAGCCTGCGTACCCGCACCCCCCGCTTGATCGCCTCGCGCTGCGCCCGCAGATAGCGACGGCCCAGCTCGGTGGGCCAGAAATCGGTGTCCATCGCGGTGCTCGTGGCGTCGATGCTGACCCCCGCGCTGCGGGTGAGCGTCAGCAGCCAGTCGTGGTCCTCGCCGTCGTAGGCGGCCTGGCCGCCGTGCAGGTCCTTCATCAGCTGGGCCAGCCGGCTGATCTCGGCCTGTGCGAAGTCGTAGATGATGTCCGGACCGCCCACACCGATCTCCGTGGCGTTGCGGACAAGTTGGGTGACCGCGTCGGTGCGCAGCGCCGAGCCCTCCACCAGGCCGAACAGCCGGGTCGCCTCGTTGATCCGGGAGAAACCGCCGTCGACGAGCTGCTTCATGTCCTCGCTGTGCGACGTCAGCGACGTCTCGACCACCCCCAGCCGGCGGTCGAAGTCCGTCATGAACTGCACGATCAGCGACGCGCCACCGATGAATATGGAGATGGTCAGCCGCCATATCTCCGGCTGCCCGGTGAGCGTGGTCGTCAGATACGCGGCGCACCCGAGTATCACGGTGATCGCGGCTTTCTGAAGGAACGGCGGGATTCTCGTCGTACGTTCCATGTCTTCCCCCGATGGGTGTTCTTGTCGGTGAGTGGGCCGTTCGGGTGCTCCCTAGGCCTCGCACCTGAACGGGATGGCCTGCAAGGCCAGTTGATCGCGGATGCGCTGGACCAGCGTCCGCCACTGACGGGTGAAGCCCGGGTGCCGTTCCAGGCCGTCCCACAGCGGGGCCAGCCGGGCTCCCGTACGGGCACCGGGCATCCACAGGTGCAGCAGATGGTCCACGGCGGGCCGCAGGGCGAGCACCGCCTCGGGTCCCGCGGCCGACCCGAGCCGACTGCGGTCGATCATCCTTATCAACGTCGTCAGGAGCCAGTCGTGCAGGGCCAGTTCCTCGCAGAAACCGGCGATCTCCGCCGCGTCGAGACCCGCCGCGGAGATCCACAGCGTCCGTAGTCCGTCGGCGGCGACGGTGAACTCCGCGGTGGGCGGGCCCTGCCCGGCCGCCGCGTGGACCGCGAACCACCGCAGTCGGGTGCGGCGGGACTTGAAGGGTGCGCGCCGGTCCAGCAGCGGCTGCCCGAGGACGCGCGCGAGCAGCCGCTCGGCGATCGCCCCCAGATCCACCGTGGCGGCCGCGTGCCGGTCCGGCGCGGCCGGCCGGGCGCCGAGGAAACCCGCCGCCACATCGGGCACCGACAACCGCCCGAGCGGCTGGACGACGCCGGGGCGTACGAGATAGTGCCCCCACGGCAACCGCCGGTCGGCGCCCGAGGCCGGCGCGGACAGCCGGGCCGTCGCCTGGAGCACCCGCCCCTCGGTGAGCACCGCCCGCGCCCGCACCGTGCCCACCGCCCGTACCCGGCTGCCGGTGGCGGCGGGCAGCGCGCAGTCGACGCCGGTGAGCACCTCGGGGGAGACGGCGTACAGATTCGGGCGCTCCGAGAAGCGCACCGTCTCGTCGGACCGGAGCTGGAGCAGCCGCACGGCCTCGGAGCGCGGCAGGGACGCCGACGTCTGCAACAGACAGGTGCGCACCTCGCCGCAGACGAACGCCTCGGGCCCGTCTCCCGCGCCGCCCGTCATGGCTCGGCGTAGAAGGCGTAGGCGGCGCGGTCGGCGACCGCGGGGGGAACGGCGAAGCCCTCGCGGTCCGCCCGCTCGGCGGCCTGGCGCAATACCGCTTCCTCCAGGGCCACTTGGCCGAGCACGAGCCGTACCGCGTGCTCCACCGGAAGGAACCGCGAGGGAAGCACGGAGAACGTTCCGTAGGCGGCGAAGGGGGCGGCCGAGGGGTTGAGCTGCACCAGCGGCGGCAGATCGTCCCAGTCGCGGGGGAAGGCACCGCGCTCACCGCCCCAGGGAACGACCTGTAACACCGGCCGCCCCTCGCGGCGTAACAGCCCCAGCCGTAACAGCTGCCAGACGGCGGCCAGGAACGGGCACGACCACGTACGGCCCCGGTCCCCGTCGTCCCACAGCTCCACGTCCATGAACACCGAATGCCGGCGCGCCCCGGTCTCGACGGGCGCGGCCCAGCCGGTGGCTCCGCTCATCGCCTCCCCGCCGGCGGCCGGGGTCCGTTCGCCGTTGCAGAGCCAGCCGATCTCCCGCACCGCCGGGCGGGAGCCGTTGCTCCCCACCGGCGGTGACTCGACCAGCCTGCCCTCCACCAGTGAGGCCAGCTCCATGCCGTCGGCCCCCGCGCATCCCGCCTCACGCGCCAGATAGTCGATGGTCAGACCGCACGCCTCCGCCTCCGCCAGCAGCATCGGCACCAACTCGGCGGGCGAGGAGAAACGGGTGAAGTAGTCGTCGACCAGAAAGCACGTACTCACCCGGGGCCGCCGGGCCCCGGCCGCACCCGCCACGGACAGCCGCGCGGCGTCCGCCCACGGCTTCACCCGTGTGAACTGCTCCCGTAGCCGCCCGGGCCCCGCCGCGAAGTCCTCCATATAGAGATGGCCCAGCTCCACGGACAGATGGGACAGCGGCAGGGACTGGGTACGCGGATCCGCGCTCTCCTCCCGGAAGGTCGTCTCCATCACAGCGGCTCCCATGCCTTCTCGCCGGACAGCGCCTCCGCCAGCCGTTTCAAGGCATCACGGGTGCGGACGTTCGCCACTCGGCTGGTGAGCACGTCCTCGTCGGTGATCAACTGCTCGCGCCACTGGAGCACCGGCTCCAGCGGCACACTGCCCAGCACCTTCGTCACGCCGATGTCCAGCCGGGCCGCCAGCTCCTTGAGATCCTGGTCGCACTTGCGCAGCCATGCCGCCTGGGGCGGTGGCACATGCGCGAACAGCGCCGACTCCGGGTCGGGCACGGCTGCCCGGACGAAGCGGATGGCGCTGCGCAGCCGGTCCGCCTCGTGCCCTCGCGTGACGCCGCCGGCCACCACCCCGCGCTCGCCGAACACCAGGCCGTGGGCGGCGATGATGTGCTGCCGCGTCCACCGGTGGAAGACCAGCCAGCGCACCCGCAGATCGCTGAGCTCCTCCCGCGCGGTCGCCTCCAGCACCATGTCGACGGCGTAGGAGCGGCCCGCGCTGAGATCGACCAGGATGATGTCGAACTCCTCCTCCAGCCGCAGGAAGAGCTCCGCGCAACGGCGCACGGTGGCCGGGTTCGTGGTGAACTCGCCGCCGCTGCGGTCGCCGGGGACCAGCACCAGCTGGCCGGCGCCGGTGGGGCGCGAGCGCAGCACATCGTGTTCGGACTCGGCCCACACATCCACCCGGTGCGGCTCGACCGCCGTCCCCTGCAGATAGGAGTGCAGACCGCCCGCCTCGACGCCCCGCAGCGCTCCCGGCACGTCGAAGACGGCGGCGGCCGTGGGCGAGCCGAAGTCGAAGTCGAGGTAGCACACGTCGTCGCCGCCGAGCGCTCGGCGATAGGCGATGTTCGCGCTCGTCACCGAGCGCCCGGTGCCGCCCTTGTCCGAGGCGGCGAAGACCAGCACCCCTCTACACCCCCCTCGACGCCGCGCGTCGGCCGAGCGCGATCTCGTCCAACTGGCCGAGGACCTGCAGGGCCAGGGTGCAGGCGGTGCCGGGCCGGTCGTCGACGATCTGACGGGCGCGCCGGAGCTTCCCCTCGGCGACCGTCAACTGGTCGCTGAGGTCATTGCGCACGGACTCCTCCAGGGCCGGCGCGGGTTCCATCATCTCCTTGCCGAAGAGATGGGACGCCTCGCTGAGCAGCGCCGTGGCGATGTCATTGAGCGTGCGGCTGCGGATCGGCGGCTGTTCGTACAGCCCCGCGGCCGCCACCATGCACTCCACCGTGCGCTCGGTCATGCTCCACGACAGCGGGGTGCCGGTCTGCGTCGACTGCGGATAGACCGCGCGGATGTTGTCCCAGAGATTGGCGCCCGGGCCCGAGGGGATACGGCGCTTCCAGAGGTGGTCCAGAATCTGCTCGGCGAGCCGCAGCAGCCGGTCGTGGGACTCTATGTTCCGCGACAGGGCGCACAGTTGAATGGTGCGCTTGAGCAACTGGGCCGAGAAATCCGTCATGGTCCACTGCATGGGCGGCCCGATGCTCTCGCTGCCCAGCAGCGGCAGCCGCACCCCGGGGTGGTGCAGGGCGATGGCCGGATCCCCGTCGGTCATCCGCCGGGTGATCTTGGCGCGGACCGCGAGCTCCTCCATCACCGCGACGGTGCGCGTCAGATCGTCGTCCGTGGCCCGTCGGCGCACCAGATCCTGCACGAGGATGGCGGCGACCGAGAGACTGAAGTACTCCGATTCCTGCACCCGCGCGGTCGCCCGCCAGGGGATGTCCTCCAGCGGCCAGCGTTCCTCACCGAACCGGGCCACCATCGACCAGTACTGCTGGGTGATCTCCCAGCGCAGCCGCAGCGCCTCCGCCAGCCGCTGCTGCTCGTCGTTGAGCAGCCCGAGGGTGAGGGTGCGCTCGGAGAACAGATCGGCGATGCCGTCGAGGGCCACGACCGTGAAGTACAGATACGGCACCTGGTGCGCCAGCCCCTTGGGCTGCGTCCCGACCGGCTCCGTGGTGTCGACCGGCGGGGCGTCCTGCACGAGCCCCCACGACCAGCCGCACTCCAGGAGGAGATTGTCGTTGTCCAGATCGCCGACCACATTGAGACCCAGGGTGATGTACTCCCGGATGGAGGCGCGCAGCGGCTTGAGGCGCTGCTGGAGCTGGTGCACGACCAGGCGGTTCGACAGCCCGTCCTGGTTCACCAGCGCGCACACCGCGCGGCCCTGCGGGGATTCGGCGTCGAAGAGGTTCACCGTGAAGCTGCGCAGCAGGCTCACCATGGCGGCCGAGAGCCGGGTGCGGGTGGCGGCCTCCAGCTTTTCGGCCATTTCCTGGACGTCCTTGCGGTGCACCTTCCGGGTCAGGACCTTCAGGAAACCCAGCGTCGCCAGCGACAGGGTGATCGACATGGAGTAGGAATCGACGACTCCGAGCGCGCGCTGCTCCGGGGTGAGTTCGGCGGCGGGATCGACGGCGGAGAAATACCGGCCGCCCGCGAAACTCGGAACCGATGCCTCGTCCGTGTGTGTCCGGGTGAAATCCGTTATGGCGCCGATCAACTTCCGCGGAATGTCGATGTTGTTGCCGACCCGCTGCAGGGCGGCCAGGACGTCCGCCGCCGTTTCGTCCGGCGCGTCCAGTCTGAACGCCGGTAATTCCGTCGCCGGATACATCAGACAGAGCAGTCGCTCGGCGTCCTCGACGCTGCTCGAATCACCATCGGTATCGTCCGGGCGCCACACGCCGTGAGGGAACGACTGCCGGGCTACGGCCCGCCAGATCTCCAGCATGTGCTGGCGTGGTTGTATACGCATCCCCCGTACCCCTGCCCCTTTTCCCCGCTGCCCCGCCGTGGTGGAACCGGATGCTGATCCGCCGGTTCTATACGCGCCGTCCGCAGGCCAGAATCATTCCCGTATAACCCGAGCGAATGGGATCCTCGGGCAGTCCTACCCGGCTGATCCGCAGATCTTCGGCGAACGGCGCGAGGGCGCCGCGGACGTCCTTGGCGTCGACGCCGCACGCCGGGAAGAGGAGATCGCCGACCTGGTACCCCTGTGAGTTCTCCATGAACGCGGCGGCGAAGGGCGCGCGCGGGGTCAGCGCCCGGGCGAACGCCGCCACCGCCCCCTCGAACTCCCGGTAGGCGGTGGACATCGACTCGGCCACGAAGAACATCGTGCCGATGCCCCACCGCTCGCGGGGCAGGTCGAACAGGTCCCCCTTGCCGACGGCCGCGGCCGACGCGACGGCCCCCCGGGGGTCGCTGACGGCCCGGTACTCCGGCCGCTCGGTGAACACCTCCCAGAAGGCGCCCCAGTTGGCGGAGAACGCGGCGACCTCCCGCTCCAGCCACAGCACATTCTCCACGGAGTGCTCGTACAGCGTGATATTCGAGCACCACGGCAGGAGGGACAACGCGGGATACAGATTGGTGCCGGCCCCGACATCGATACCGGAATCGGGCCGGTCGGGATGCTTCCGGAAATGCTCGCAGAAGTAGTCGCGAACGGCCTCGATGATCTCTTGGTCTTCCTTCCGGAGGAAGGCGTAGTTGTGCTGGTGGTAAGCCCGGGAGTCGAATGAGTCCCAGGGGGCTTCTCGATTGAGCCCCTTGGTGTATCCCGCGGACGTGAGATCCATCTGTCGATGGTAGCGCTTGGGGGGTGCGGTGACACCCCGGTGGGAGCGGGCGCGTACTGGACAGAACCCGCACCGACGGGTACACCGGCAGCCGGGGTTGGGTAGGGGTGGGGCTTACGCCATTGACCGTGGTGTGCCCGGACCTGTGATCGAATGACGGGGGATCTCGCTCTTCACCCGAAAGGATCAATAGTCGTGGCATCGGCCCACGAAGGGAGCGCGATGAATCCCCTGTCCGACGACAGCGACCACACCTCGTGCCGCACCGCGGCACCCCGCACCGGCGAGCGTTATGCCCCCGGAGTCCGGGAAGTCGCAGAAGGTGACCTTCCGCAACTGCTGCGGCTGGACCGCGCGGTATTCCAGGGCGCCGCCTATCCGTTCTTCGTCATGCGTCAGCTCTTCGACGTGCACCGTGAGCACTTACTCGTTCTGGAGGGCCCTGGAGCCGAGGGGCGCGGTGAGGGGCCCGGGAAAGGGATCGCGCCCGGCGGTCCCCGGCTCGTCGGCTATGTGCTGGCCGGTGTCGTGCCCGGTGGCAAGGACGCCTGGATACTCGGCCTCGGCGTCGAGCCGGCCGAGCGCGGCCACGGGCACGGCAGACGGCTGCTGCGGGCCGGGCTCGCCAGGCTCACCGACCACGGCGTCGGCGAGGTGCGGCTGAGCGTCGAGCCGGCCAACCACGCCGCGATACGGCTCTACCGCTCCTTCGGCTTCACCGAGGCCGGGCGGCGGGACGACTACTTCGGCCCCGACGAGGACCGGCTCCTCATGTCGCTGCTCCTGCGCTGATCCCCGCCGGCCCGAGGGGCGTGGCTCAGGGCTGGAGCCCGCCGATCCGCCCTTCGAGAAGGACGAGGAGCTCGGCGAGGGTCTCCGCGAGCCGGCCCTGGCGCTCCTCACCGAGCCCGGCCAGCAGGGCGCCCTCGTAGGCGACCTGATGCGGGACCAGCCGGTCGATGAGCGCGCCGCCGGGCTCGGTGAGGGACAGATGGGCGACCCGCCGGTCCCGGTCGTCGGCTCGGCGGGCGACGAGTCCGCGCCCTTCGAGCACCCGCAGCCGCTTGGTGACCGCGGCACCCGAGGCGAAGGTCTCCCGCGCGATCTGGCCGGGCGTCAGCTCCCGGCCGGTGCGCCGCAGCGTACCGAGGATGTCGAACTCCCCCCGCGTCAGTCCCTCGCTCGCCAGCGGGGCGTCGGTGGCCTGCTGGAGCAGCGCGGCACAGCGGTTCAGCCTGCCGATCACGGCCATCGGCGCGGTGTCGAGCCCGGGGTGGACCTGCTGCCACTGGCGCAGCACACGCGCGACGATGTCCTCGGCGTCCCCGTCGCCCCTGCCGCCCTTGCCGCTCCCGGCGCTCCCCGCGCTCACGGCGGTCCCGGCGTCGTCCCCGGCGTCATGGCCCACGGTGTCGATCCTCTCCGGTCGGTGCACTGGAGAGTGATTCTGCCGCCTCGCGGGCGACGCGCCGAAGGAGGCCACGACGCGCGCGGTTCACGCGCCGGGCCGTCCCGTCCGCACGCGCCCGCGCGCCACCTGCCGTCCCCTACCCGTCGAACAGCTCCAGCGCGCGGGCCCGGCAGGCCGCCGGGGTGCCCCACGCCGACCGCAGCGCCCGGGCCTTGCCGAGCCACAGGCACACATCGCACTCGGCGGTGTAGCCGATCGCACCGTGCACCTGCAGGGCGGTACGGGCGGCCGCGTACGCCGCGTCGCAGGCGGCGACCTTGGCCGCGGCGATCTCGGCCGGCGCGCCCGGCGCCCCGGACGCGAGGGCCACGGCGGCGCCGTGGAGCAGCGGCCGGGCGAACTCCAGCCCGAGCAGCGCGTCGGCCAGCCGGTGCTTGACCGCCTGGAACGAGCCGATGGCCGCCCCGAACTGGGTGCGCGCCTTGGCGTACGCGACCGTGCGCTCCAGCAGTGCCAGCCCGACCCCGAGCGCCTGCGCGGCGGTCGCGAACGCGGCCCGGTCGGCGGCGTACGCGGCCGCGTCCCGCACCGCGGGGCCGCCCGCGAGCGGCGTTCCGCCGGTGAGCGGGCGCGACAGCCGCCGCGCGGGGTCGAGCGAGGGCTGCACCGGACCGTGGCCGGTGGCGAGCCGCAACACGTCGCCCGTCACCACGAACGTCGCGTCGGCGGCGTCCGCGTCCAGCGCGTACGGGCCACCCGCCGCCAGAGCCACCGTCACCCTCGCCTTTCCGGCGCCGATCCGGGGCAGCCACTCCTCGGCGGGCGCCGGCTCGCCGCGCTCGGCGAGCCGGGACAGCAGAGCCACGGCGGTGACCGTCTCGACCAGCGGCCCGGGCACGGCGTGGCGGCCCAACTCCACAAAGGCGAGGCCCACCTCGACGGGCAGCGGCCCCAGCCCGTCGTAGGCGCGGGGCACGGCGACGGCGAAGACCCCCGCGTCCGCGAGCCGCTCCCACAACGCGAGCCCCGGTCCGTGGTCGCCGCCCGCCCAGGCCCTCACGACCGCCGGGGTGTCGGCGGCGCCCAGCATCCGGTCGAGGGTGCGGCCGAAGGCACTCTGTTCGGCGTCCAGCAGGAACCTCATGCGCGGCGCGTCCCCCTCGGCAGCCCGAGCAGCCGCTCGGCGATGATGTCCCGCTGGATCTCGTTGGTGCCCGCGTAGATGGGCCCGGCCAGGGAGAACGTGTAGCCGTCCGCCCAGGCGCCCCGCGCGGGCGCGTCCGCCGCGCCGTCGGCCAGCTCGCCGTACGGACCGAGCAGGTCGAGGGCCGTTTCATGGAGGGCGAGATCCAGCTCGGACCAGAACACCTTGGTGAGGCTGGACCTCGCGCCCGGCGCGCCGCCTGTGGCCGGGCGCGTGGCGTCCGCGTAGGCGGACAGCTGGTAGGCGCGGGCCCGGATCACGGCGTCGGCGACCCGGTCCCGCAGGGCCGTGTCGCCGGCGTCGGCGCGGTCCCGCCACAGCCCGACGAGCCGGCGCGCGGCGGCGGTGAAGCGGCCGGGGCTGCGCAGGGTCAGCCCCCGTTCGTTCCCGGCCGTGCTCATGGCGACGGACCAGCCCCGCCCGGGCTCGCCGATGACGTCCGCGTCGGGCACGAAGACATCGTCGAGGAAGAGTTCCGCGAAGGCGGGCTTGCCGTCGAGGCGCCGCACGGGCCGCACGGTCACCCCGTCCGCGTCGAGCGGGAACATCACATACGTGAGCCCCCGGTGCGGCCGGTCCGCGTCGGGGTGGGTGCGGAACAGGCCGAACGCGCGGTCGGCGAAGGCAGCCCGCGAGGACCACGTCTTCTGCCCCCTGAGCAGCCAGCCACCCGCCGTGCGCTCCCCGACGGACCGTAAGGAGGCGAGGTCGGACCCGGCCTCCGGCTCGGACCAGGCCTGCGCCCAGATCGTCGCCCCGCTCGCCATGGCGGGCAGGACGCGGGCGCGCTGCTCGTCACTGCCGTGCTCGAAGAGGGTGGGGGCGAGGAGGTGGATGCCGTTCTGGGCGACCCGGGCGGGCGCGCCGGCCGCGTAGTACTCCTCCTCGAAGACCAGCCACTCCAGCAGCGAGCGGTCCCGGCCGCCGTACGCCAGAGGCCAGGACACCGCCGACCAGTGACCGGCGAACAGCGTCCGCTCCCAGGCCCGGTGCTCGGCGAACCCCTCCGCGGTCTCCAGCGAGCGCAGGGGCGCGTGGGGCACATGGGCCGCCAGCCAGTCGCGCGCCTCGTGGCGGAAGGCGTCCTCGGCGGGCGTGAAGTCCAGATCCATCAGCGCTGGGTCCCCCCTTGCCCCTCCGGCTGCGCGGGGGTGTCCGCCCGTGCCTTCATCGCGGCGACGTCCATCCCGCCGAGCGGATCGGCGGCGGTCTCCGCGTTGTGCGCGTGCGCGAGGTGATGGAGGCCGAACACCGCGTCCAGACCGCTGTGCAGCCCCTGGAGGTCCTCGGCCTGGTTGACGGCCCGCTTGGCCAGGGCCAGACCCATGCGCGGCATCTCCGCCACCCGCTCGGCCAACTCGCGGGTGCCCCCGGTGAGTTGCTCGCGGGGCACCACGCGGTTGACCATCCCCACCTCATGCGCCCGCCGTGCGCTCATCCGGTCGCCGGTGAAGAGGAACTCCTTCGCGACCCGGGGCGGCATCACCCACGGGTGGGCGAAGTACTCGACGCCGGGGATGCCCATCCGGACGACCGGGTCAGCGAAGAAGGCGTCCTCGCTCGCCACGATGAGATCGCACACCCAGGCCAGCATCAACCCGCCCGCCACACAGGCCCCTTGGACGGATGCGATCATCGGCTTCGGCAGCTCGCGCCAGCGGCGGCACATGCCCAGATAGACCTCCGACTCGCGGGCGAAGCGGCGCTCCGCGCCCGCCTTGTCGCAGTGGTCCCACCACAGCCCCGCCCGGCGGGCGAAGGGGAGGTCGGCGTCGCGCCCCGGGGAGCCGATGTCATGGCCCGCGGAGAAGTGCCGGCCCGCCCCGGCGAGGACGACGACCTTGACCCCGTCGTCGGCGGCGGCCGCGGCGAAGGCGTCGTCCAGGGCGTAGGTCATCGCGGAATTCTGGGCGTTGCGGTACTCCGGCCGGTTCATGGTGACGGTCGCGACCGGGCCCCGCCGCGCGTAGCGCACCACCGGGCCCGGCGACTCGTCGTCGGGCTCCAAGTCCCGATCCAGGTGGTGGCCGGGGTCATGGTCGGGGGCCATCCGCCACTCCTTCCCTAACAAGTGTTTGGTAGGTTAACGTACGGCCATGAGCAGCGTCGAGGAGTCCGTGGCGCCCGCCGCCCGCCCCGCGGGACCGCCGCCCTATCTCCCCGGTCACGATCTGCTGGCCGGCCGCACCGCCGTCATCACCGCCGCCGCCGGCGCCGGCATCGGCGGCGCCACCGCCCGCCGCTTCCTCGAGGAAGGCGCCCGCGTCGTGCTCGGCGACGCCCACGCGCGCCGGCTGCGGGGGTGCGTCGCGACGCTCGCCGACGAGTTCGGCGCCCGCTCCGTCGCCGGGCTGACCTGCGACGTCACCGACGAGACACAGGTCGCCGCCCTGTTCGACCTCGCCGAGGAGCGGCACGGCGGCCTCGACGTCGTCGTCAACAACGCCGGGCTCGGCGGCACCGCCGATCTGGTGGACATGACCGACGAGCAGTGGGACAAGGTCGTCGACACCACCCTCACCGGCACCTTCCGGTGCACCCGCGCCGCCCTGCGCCGGCTGCGCCACGGCACCGGCGGCGGGGTCGTCGTCAACAACGCCTCCGTCGTCGGCTGGCGGGCCCAGCGCGGCCAGGCCCACTACGCCGCCGCCAAAGCCGGCGTCATGGCCCTCACCCGCTGCGCCGCCGTGGAAGCCGCGGCCTATGGCGTGCGCGTCAACGCCGTCTCCCCGAGCCTGGCCATGCACCCGCACCTGGCGAAGGTCACCACCCCCGAACTGCTCACCGAGCTGACCGGGCGCGAGGCGTTCGGGCGTTACGCCGAGCCCTGGGAGATCGCCAATGTGATCGTCTTCCTCGCCAGCGGCTACTCCTCGTACATGACCGGCGAGACGGTCTCCGTCAGCAGCCAGCGCGCGTGACCGACAATGAGAGAGTGCCGACGAACAGCAGGAAGACCACCGCGAACCCCGCCCCCGAGCGGCGCCGCGAGCTCCTCGCGACCGCTGCCGAGGTGTTCGCCACGCAGGGCTACAACGCCACCACCGTCCGCCGGATCGCCGACGAGGCGGGACTCCTCGCGGGCAGCCTCTACTACCACTTCGACTCCAAGGAGTCGATGCTCGACGAGATCCTCTCCGGCTTCCTGGACGAGCTGTGGACCGGCTACGACGCCGTGCTCGACGCCGGTCTCGGCCCCCGGGAGACCATCGAGGCCCTCGTCACCGAGTCCTTCCGGGAGATCGACCGGCACCGCGCCGCCGTCGCCATCTACCAGAAGGAGTCCCGGCACCTGGTCACCCAGCCCCGCTTCGGCTATCTCGTGGACTCGCAGCGGAAGTTCGAGAAGGCCTGGCTGGGCACGCTGGAGCGCGGCGTGGCCGACGGATCCTTCCGCGCCGACCTCGACATCCGGCTCGCCTACCGCTTCGTGCGCGACACCGTGTGGGTCGCCGCGTCCTGGTACCGGCCGGGCGGGGCGCACAGCCCGGAGGAGATCGCCCGTCAGTACCTGTCGATGGTGCTGGACGGCATCGCCGGGAGGGAACCGGCCGCATAGGGCCCGTACGGGCATCATCTGTCGAAGGAGCAGCCATGGCCGAGGCGTACATCGTCGGAGCGGTACGCACCCCCGTCGGCAAACGGAACGGCGCGCTCGCGTCCGTCCACCCCGCCGACCTCGGAGCGCACGTGCTCACGGCGCTGATGGAGCGTACGGGCGTGGACCCGGGCGCCGTCGAGGACGTCGTCTTCGGCTGTCTCGACGCGGTCGGTCCGCAGGCCGGTGACATCGCCCGGACCAGCTGGCTGGCCGCCGGGCTCCCGGAGGAGGTGCCCGGCGTCACCGTCGACCGGCAGTGCGGCTCCTCCCAGCAGGCCGTCCACTTCGCCGCCCAGGCCGTGCTCTCCGGCACCCAGGACCTGGTCGTCGCGGGCGGCACGCAGAACATGTCGCAGATCCCCATCGGCTACGCCACCCGCCGGGCCACCGAGCCCCTGGGAATGACGGAGGGGCCGTTCGCCGGGTCGCGCGGCTGGCGGGAGCGCTACGGCGACCGGCCCGTCAGCCAGTTCCACGGCGCCGAGCTGATCGCCGAGCGGTGGGGCATCACCCGCCCGGCCATGGAGGACTTCGCCCTCCGCTCGCACCGGCGGGCGGTGCGGGCCATCGACGAGGGCCGCTTCGACCGCGAACTCGTCCCCTACGGCGAGGTGCGCACCGACGAGGGGCCGCGCCGTGACACCACACGGGAGAAGATGGCGGCCCTCGCGCCCGTGATGCCCGGCGGACGGCTGACCGCGGCCCTCTCCTCACAGGTCTCCGACGGTGCGGCGGCCATGCTCCTCGCGAGCGAGCGCGCCGTGCGCGACCACGGGCTGACCCCGCGCGCCCGGATCCACCACCTCTCGGTGCGGGGCGAGGACCCGATCCGGATGCTGTCCGCGCCCATCCCCGCCACCGCGCACGCGCTGAAGAAGACCGGCCTCGCGATGGCCGACCTCGACCTGGTGGAGATCAACGAGGCGTTCGCCCCCGTGGTCCTGGCCTGGCAGCACGAGACGGGCGCCGACCCGGACCGGGTCAATGTCAACGGCGGCGCGATCGCCCTCGGACACCCCCTGGGCGCCACCGGCGTCAAGCTGATGACCACCCTGCTGCACGAACTGGAGCGCACGGGCGGGCGCTACGGCCTCCAGGTGATGTGCGAGGGCGGCGGCCAGGCGAACGTCACGATCATCGAGCGGCTGTGACCGGCGGGAGGCCCGCGAGCGTCTCGTGGGCCTCCCGCATCACGCGCTCCACCAGCTCCGCGCAGGACGGCAGGTCCTCGACGAGGCCCGCGACCTGCCCCGAGGCCATCACCCCGAGGTCCGTACGGCCGTCCACCATGGCGGCCTTGAGCAGCATCGGGGTGTTCGCGGCCAGCAGCACCTGGCTCCAGGTGAGGTCCCTGCCGTGCCGCATCGCCAGCCCGTCGCGCACCATCCGGCGCCAGGTCAGCCCGGAGACCGCGCGGAAGGACGCCGCGTGCCGCACCGCCCGCAGCAGGGCCCGGGCCCGGCCCGAGCGCTCCAGCGCGTCGACGAACGGCGTGCGCAGCATGCGGTGGGGGAGGCCGTCGACCTTCGTGGTGACCGTGACGTCCTGGACGGACGCGGCGAGGTAGGCGGCCTTCACCGCCGCCGGGACCGTGCTGTCGGCCGTGAGCAGGAACCGGGTCCCCATCGCCACCCCCGCCGCCCCGAAGGCGAGGGCGGCGACCAGGCCCCGGCCGTCGTGGAAGCCGCCCGCCGCGACGACCGGGATGTCCACCGCGTCGACCACCTGCGGCAGCAGGACCGTGGTCGCGACGCCCCCGGTGTGGCCGCCGCCCTCGCCCCCCTGCACCACGACCGCGTCAGCGCCCCACGCCGCGACCTTCTCCGCGTGCCGCCGCGCGCCCACGGACGGCAGGACGACGATCCCGGCGTCCTTGAGACGGGCGATCAGATCGCGGGAGGGGGCGAGCGCGAAGGAGGCGACCTTCACGCCCTCGCCGATGATGATCCGCACTCGTTCCTCCGCGTCCCCCGCGTCCGCGCGGAGGTTGACGCCGAACGGGCGGTCGGTGCGCAGGCGCACCTCGCGGACCGCCTCCCTGAGCCGGTCGGGCGTCATGGTCGCGGAGCCCAGGATGCCGAGCGCCCCCGCGTTCGCCGTCGCCGCGACGAGGCGCGGGCCCGCGACCCAGCCCATGCCGGTCTGTACGAGGGGGTGGCGGACCCCGGTCAGGTCGGTGAGCGGAGTCCTCATCGGGGCACCTCCCGCTCGCGCAGTCCGGCCGGGTCGACGACCTCGCGGAGCAGACGCAGTTCCCGGGGGGTCGGCTCCCGGGTGCGCGGCACGTCGTCGGGGACGGTGAGGGGGAAGCCGGTCGCCGCCCGCAGCTCGGCGGGCGTGACCCCGGGGTGCAGGGAGCGCACGCGCATCGTGCGGTCCGGGGTCTCGAAGTCGAGCACGGCCAGATCGGTGACCACGCGGGGGATGTGGTGGAAGCGGGTCGCGGAGGGCCCGGCCGACGCCGCCCGGTCGTAGCCGACGCCGCACACCATGTCGACCCGATCGACCAGCACCCGGGGGGAGTGCCGGGGGATCCAGTAACTGGTGGGGTTGTTGAGGGTGTTGACGGGCGCGCCGCGCACCCCGAGGAGCTGGCGGTCGGGCCGCTTCCAGTCGCCGATGCAGGAGATGTTCTGGTTGCCGTGCCGGTCCAGTTGGCTCGCGCCCATCATCACGTGCCGGCTGCCGCCGGTGACCAGCGCCAGGTGCCGGCGGTAGGGCAGCCACCCCTCGCTCACCCGCGACGCCGCGCCCAGCGCGGGCACGTCACCCATCAGCGTCGCCTCGCCGTCGGTCAGCAGCAGGCCGGGGGAGAAGGTGAGCTTCGCGAGCCGCGCGCCGGCCGTCGGGACGAGTCCCATCGGGGCGGCCAGGATCTCCCCGGCGCCGCGCCACGCCTCCGCGCAGGCGATCACGCAGTACTCGGCACGGGTCACGCCCGCGTCCTCGCTCACGCGCCCTCCCCGGTGAAGGCCGCGACGGCGGCCCGGTAGTCGTCCTCGTCGCCGGACAGGAAGCGGCCCGCGAACTCGCGCCACGCCGCGGGGTCGGCCGCGGCCTTGGCGTACGCGGCCTGGAACGCCTCGTCCCGGTCGTAGTCCGGGGCGCAGGAGGTGAAGTGCGCCCCTCCCGGCGCCTCGACCACCCCGGTGACGCAGTGCCGCGCGATCAGCAGGGTCTGCGGGCCGCCCGCGGGCGCGAAATCGGCGCTGTCCACGACCTGTTCGCAGGAGACGTAGGCCTCGCGGGCGGCCTCGCAGAAGAGATCGTCGAAGTAGGGATCGGGGCCCAGGTACTGGGCGTTGCCCCGCGCGTCCGCCCGGTTGAGGTGGACCAGGGCCGCGTCCAGGGTCAGCGCGGGCACGGCGACGAGCTCCTCCCCGTCCGCGTACGGCGAGACGACCGTCCGCAGGTGGGGGTTGACCGTCATGACGTCGGAGCCGAGACCGGCCCGGACGGGCAGGAAGGGCAGCCGGTGCGCGGCGGCCGTCAGCCCCCACATCAGCATCGCCTCGTCCAGCTCCGTCAGCTCCAGGCGGCCGCTCTGCCGGGCGGCCCGGAAGTGCGGTTCGAGGGGGACGGAGTCGAGCGTGACGAAGGCGGTCACGAGCTTGGCGATCCGCCCCGCCGCCGCCAGCAGGCCCACGTCGGGGCCGCCGTAGGACACCACCGTGAGGTCCCTCAGATCCGAACGCAGCAGGGCCCGTACGAGCGCCATCGGCTTGCGCCGTGAGCCCCAGCCGCCGATGCCGACGGTCATGCCGCTCTCCAGCCGGCCGACGGCCTCGTCGGCTGTCATCAGCTTTCCGACGGTCACGGCTCCTCCTGGGGGTCCGGCACGGATGTCCCCGGCAGTCGGGGCGGCCGGGTTCTCCCGGAGACGAAGGCCTCGCGATGCCGGTCGGCCACGCCGGTGAGCGCGGCCTCGAAGGTGAAGCCCTGCTCGAAGCGGTAGCCGCGGTGGACGTCGACCGGGTCGATGCCGTTGAGCGCGGCCTTGGCGAGACGGATCAGCGAGCCGTCCTTGGCCGCGATCTCGCCCGCCAGCTCCAGGGCCGCCGACAGGAGTTCGCCGGGCGGCACGATGCGCCACACCGAACCGTGCCGGTGCAGCTCCCGCGCGGTGACGGTGCGCGAGGTGTAGTACAGGGTGCGCAGCAGATGCTGGGGCACGAGCCGGGCGAGATGGGTGGCGGCGCCGAGCGCGCCCCGGTCCAGCTCGGGCAGGCCGAAGGTGGCGTCCTCGGCGGCGACGACGGCGTCGGCGTTGCCGACGAGCCCGATCCCGCCGCCGAGGCAGAAGCCCCGCACGGCGGCGACGACCGGCACCTCGCAGTCGTACACGGCCGAGAACGCGGCGGCGCAGCCCCGGTTGGCGCCGATCAGCGCCCGGTGGCCCGGCCCGCGCTGGATCTCCTTGAGGTCGACCCCCGCGTTGAAGCCGCGCCCGGCGGCGGTCAGCACGACGCAGCGGACGGCGGGGTCGGCGCCCGCCGCGCGCACGGCCTCGGCCAGCTCGTACCAGCCGCGCACCGGAACGGCGTTGACGGGCGGGAAGTCCACGGTGACGACGGCGATGCCCGCTTCGGGGCGGGAGGTGGAGACACCCATCAGTGGATCAGCTACCTTTCCACCAAACGTTTGTTAGGGGCGAAGGTAGCAGCGGATCGTCCGGCGCGGGAGGTGGTACGGGATGAGTGGAGCGCTCGACCTGGACGGACGCGTCGCCGTCGTCACCGGCGGAACGCGCGGCGTCGGCGCGGGCATCGCACGGGCGCTGCTGCGCGCCGGGGCACGGGTGGTGGTCTGCGCCCGCCGCCCGCCGGACGAGCCGGTCACGGCCGACGGGCGGACCGCTTGCTTCAGGCCGGTGGACGTACGCCGACCGGCCGCCGTACAGGCCCTGTTCGACGAGCTGGCGTCGGCCTCCGGCCGACTGGACCTGCTGGTCAACAACGCCGGTGGCGCGCCCTTCCGGCTGCTCGACGACGCGGACGCCGAGCGCCACGCGCGCGTACTCGAACTCAACCTCACCGCGCCGCTGACCGTCTCGCTCGCCGCCCACCGGGTGATGCGCCGACAGCCGCACGGCGGCTGCGTCCTGATGATCGGGAGCGTGAGCGGCACCCGCCCGTCACCGGGCACGGCGGCCTACGGCGCCGCCAAGGCCGGGCTGGAACACCTCGCCCGCACGATGGCGGTGGAGTGGGCACCGGCCGTACGCGTCAACACCCTCGTCCTCGGCATGGTCCGCACGGAGTCGGCCCATCTGCACTACGGCGACACGGCGGGCGTCGCCGCCGTCGCCCGCACCGTCCCGGCGGGCCGTCTCGCCGAACCCGACGAGATCGGCGACGCCGTGGTCTTCCTCGCCTCCGACCGCGCGTCCTACATCACCGGCGCGAGTCTCGTCCTCCACGGCGGCGGCGAACGCCCGGCGTTCCTGGCCGCGGCTCGTGCCCACCCTTCGGCCACGTCCTTCGAGGAGCCCTGAGATGACCGGAATCTGCGCGGGCCGCGTCGCCGCCGTCACCGGCGCCGGCCGCGGTCTCGGCCGCGCGCACGCCCTCGCGCTCGCCGCCGAAGGCGCCCGGGTCGTCGTCAACGACCTCGGCGTCGGGCCCGGCGGGGAGGGCGGCTCGGCGGACCCCGCCCAGCACGTCGTCGAGGAGATCCGCGCCCGCGGCGGCGAAGCCGTCGCGCACAGCGGCGACATCGCCACCCCCGAGGGCGCCGCCTCGCTCCTCGCCACGGCCCTCGACACCTACGGTCGCCTCGACGCGCTCGTCAACAACGCCGGGTTCCTGCGCGACCGGATGCTCGTCAACCTCGACGAGGACGACTGGGACGCGGTCCTGCGCGTGCACCTCAAGGGCCATTTCCTGCCGCTCAAGCACGCGGCCGGGTACTGGCGCGCCGAGGCCAGGGCGGGCCGCGCCCGCCGGGCACGCGTCGTCAACACCACCTCCGGCGCGGGGCTGCTGGGCAGCGTGGGACAGGGCAACTACGCCGCCGCCAAGGCCGGGATCGTGGCCCTCACCCTCGTCGCCGCCGCCGAACTGGCCCGCTACGGCGTCCAGGTCAACGCCGTCGCCCCCGCCGCCCGCACCCGCATGACCGAGCGGACGTTCGCCGACGCCATGGCCGCGCCGCCGACCGGATTCGACGCCATGGCCCCCGAGAACGTCTCCCCGCTGGTGGTGTGGCTCGCCTCGGCGGACTCCGTCGGCGTCAGCGGCGAGGTCTTCGAGGCCGAGGGCGGCCGGATCACCGTGATGGAGGGCTGGCACCCCGGCCCCACGGCCGACAAGGGCCATCGCTGGACACCGGCCGAGGCGGGCGGCGCGGTACGGGAGCTGCTGCCGGGGCTGCGGGAGCCGGGAGGGGTGTACGGGGCCGCCCCGTCCGGCGACTGAGCACCAGGGCGGCCCGGGGGCCCTCAGGACACGACGTCCTTCGCCCGGAAGTGCCGGAAGGCGAGGGCGAACAGCACCAGCGCGTACGCCACCGACACCGCCGTCCCCTTGATCATTCCGCCCCACTCCAACTGCGGCTGCAACGCGTCCGCCCACGCGTACTGCCAGTGCGCCGGCAGGAAATCGCGCCAGTGCCCGAGCGCGGTCACCGCGTCCAGCACATTGCCGACGATGGTCAGCCCGACCGCGCCACCCACCGCGCCCAACGGGGCATCCGTGACCGTCGACAGCCAGAACGCCAGCGCCGCCGTGACCAGCTGCCCGACGAAGATGTACGCCACCACGATCGCGAGCCGGCCGACGGCCGTCCCGGCGGGCAGCGCACCGCCGGTGGGGATCTGCAGACCGTCCCAGCCGTACGCCGCCGTGCCCGCCGCCAAGGCCACCACCGGCAGCAGCACCATCGCGGCCGCGCTGAACCCGAGCGCCACGACCAGCTTGCTCAGCAGCAGCCGGGCGCGCGGCACCGGCGCCGCGAGCAGATAGCGCAGCGAGGACCAGCTCGCCTCGGAGGCCACGGCGTCACCGCAGAACAGCGCCACCGGCACCACGAGCAGAAATCCAGCCGAGACGAACAGACAGGTCGCGGCGAAGTTCGCGCCCGAGGCGGTGGCGGTGTCGATCAGCGTCACCCGCCCGTCGCGCCCGCTCGGCTGCCCGCCGATGGCGAACGCCGCGATCAGGACGAACGGCAGCACCGCCAGCACCGCCCCCACCACGAGGGTGCGCCGCCGCCGCAACTGCCGCATCGCCTCCACCCGGAGCGGCAGGGTGTGCCGCGCCCGGTATCCGGGCGCGGACTCGGGGGCCGTGGTCACCGCGGTGCTCATGCCGAGCCTCCGATCAGGGTCAAGAACGCGTCCTCCAGGCGGCGGTGCGGGCCGACCCGCGCCACCGGGATCTCCAACCGCACCAGCTCCACCAGCAGCTCCGGTGCGCCCATGCCGTCGAGCCGCACCAGCAGCCCCTCCTCGCTCCGCACGGCCGAGGCCACGCCGGGCAGCGCCGCCACCTTCTCCGCCGTCACCTCGGGCAGCTCGCCCTCGACGCCGACCAGCAGCGTGTCGCCCGAGCCGACGATCTCCGCGACCGGACCCGCGCTCACGAGCCGGCCGCGGTCCATCACGACCAGGTGCGTACAGCTCTGTTCGACCTCGGCGAGGAGATGGCTGGAGACGATGACGGTACGGCCGGCGGCCGCGTACCGGATCATCACCTCGCGCATCTCCCGGATCTGCGGCGGGTCGAGCCCGTTGGTCGGTTCGTCCAGGATCAGCAGATCCGGCAGGCCGAGCATGGCCTGCGCGATCGCGAGACGCTGCCGCATGCCCTGGGAGTAGGTCCGTACCGCCCGCTCCAGCGCGGAGCCGAGGCCGGCGATCTCCAGGGCCTCCTCCAGGTGCGCGTCCTCGGCCGGTCGGCCCGTCGCCTGCCAGTACAGATCGAGATTGGCCCGGCCGGACAGGTGCGGCAGGAACCCCGCGCCCTCCACGAACGCCCCGACCCGCGACAGCACCGGCGCACCCGGCCGGATCGCGTGCCCGAAGACGCGGATCTCGCCCTCGTCGGGACGGATGAGACCCATGAGCATGCGCAGGGTGGTGGTCTTGCCCGCACCGTTCGGGCCGAGCAGCCCCAGCACCTGGCCCCGCTCGACACGGAAGGACAGCTCTCGTACCGCGTACCGGTCGGCGGACTTGGCGTACCGCTTGCTCAGGCCGGTGATCTGCAACGGCACCTCGGCGAGCGCCGGGTCGGGCGCGGGCGGCGCGGTGCGGCGGCGACCGGTCAGCAGCAGGGCCGCCGCGACGGCCGCGCCGCCGAGCGGCAACCCCCATGTCCACCAGGGGAGGGCGGAGGAGCCGGTCCGCACGCCGGGCGCGGTCGGCACGCTCAAGGCTCCGCCCGCGAGCGCGACGGTGTACGCGGCGGGCCGGGCCGGGGAGGCGTAGCCCAGGTCGGTGGCGGCGAGGACGAGCCGCATCCGGTGACCGGACTCGAAGGTGTGGTCGATGGCGGGCAGCTTGAGCTCGACGGTGCGGCCCCCCTTCGCATCGGTGACGCGGACGGGCGTGACGAGCTGTCCGGGCAGCACCTGCTGCCCGTCCGGCCCGACGTCGTAGACCTTGGCGAAGAGAACGGCCTCCCCGGTGTCCGAGGAGATCCTCGTCCGCACGGTCGGGGAGCCGGTGACGCGGACGCCCTCGGTGAGCCGGGCCGAGTCGAAACGCGCGTGCTGGCCGGGGAAGTCGAGGGAGACACCGACGCCGAGGCCCGACAGCCGGTTCAGCGAACCGATGCCCGGCACCGCGGAGATCGCGGGCGGTGCCGCCCCCGCCGGGTTGCCGAACGACTGCTCGCGCCCGGTCAGCTCGATCGCGCGCGGGTCGCCGCGCAGCCCCGGATAGCGGTCCCCGCTCGCGCCGCGCAGCTGCGCCTTGCCGTCGGTGGTGTCGATGCCGCCGGTTCTGCTGACGCGGAACGCGGGCCCGGTGCCCGCGCTCTCGTCGTCCTTGAGGTAGCGGTCGAACCACGCGCGCGTGCGCCGCGCGATCCGGTCGTTCTCGTCCGCCCCGCCGTCGTGGCCACCGGCGATCCAGTCGACGGAGACGGGCGCGCCGTTGCGGGCGATGGCCTTGGCCGCCGCGTCGGACTGGTCGAGGGGGAAGAGCGAGTCGGTCTGCCCCTGGACGAGGAGGGTGGGCACCTTGATCCGGCCGGCGACGGCGGAGGGGCTGCGGCTCTCCAGCAGCTCCCGTGCCCGCGCGTCCGGCTTCCCCTCGACGGCCACCCGCTCGTACATCTCGCACAGCGTCTTCTCGAACCGGCCGCAGCCGGAGAACCGGGCGGTGGCTCCCGCCTTGCGGGCCGGGCCGTCACCGACGGCCGGCGCGGGGCGGCTCGGCATGGCGCCGGCCGACGTGGTGCCGGTGGTGAAGAAGATCCCGGACCAGAGTTTCTTGAAGACGTCGTTCGGGAAGAGCGAGTCGGCGAGGTTCCAGTAGGTGATCTGCGGGGCGATGGCGTCGACGCGCTTGTCGTGCCCGGCCGCCAGGAGCGCGGCGGCGCCGCCGTAGGAGGCGCCCGCGATACCGACCCTGGGGTCGCCCGCCTTGTCGAGCCGCACCTCCGGCCGCCGCGCCAGCCAGTCGATCAGCCGGCTCACATCGGCGACCTCATGGCCCGGGTCGTTGAGGCCGATACGGCCCGTGGACCGCCCGAAGCCACGCGCGGACCAGGTCAGCACCGCGTAGCCGTCGCGCGCCAGTTCCTCCGCCCTCTCGCGCAGATCGGTCTTGCTGCCCCCGAAGCCGTGCGCGAGCAGCACGGCCGGTCTGCGGGTGTCGGTGTCACCGGAGGTGAAGTACGACGTGTCGATGCGGACCGGACCCGAGCGCTCGGCGCCCGGGGCGTCGGGCATCGAAAGGAACCGGTCCTCGCGGTGCACGGCGGCGTCCGACCCGGTGGCCGCGGCCACGGTCCAGGTACCTGCACCGACGAGTACGGCGCCGGCGGCCGTGGCGGCCAGCAGCCGGTCGCGTCCGGACCGAGGGCGCCGGGGGAAACGCAGCTTCATGCCCGAATGCTAAGCGGAGCCGTCGTCCACCTGCGCCGCCGACAGGAGGAGCGGTATCCCCTCCGCGCGGCGTACAACCCCCGGCGCCCGTACCGCGGGCGTGGTACGGGCGGCCCGGGGCGGTCGCCCGGCGCGATCAGCCGTCCGCCTCGGCTGCCTCGTCCGCCATGGCGGCGAGCCGGGTGACGGTGTTCCAGTTGCGGGCGGTGCCGTCCTCGCCCAGGCGCCGACCCGTCATGAGCTTCGCCAGCTTGGAGTCCCGGATGCCGTCCGGGCAGATCAGATACACCTCGCGCTCCCCGAGGACGAACTCGTCGGGCGCGTACGCGCCCGGATCGAGGTCCGCGAAGGCATCCGGGCGGGCGGTGCCGGAGGGGCCGGAGAGGAAGACCACCAGGAACCGCGCGGGATCGATCGCGCGGTCGGCGAACGGATTGGCGTCAACGACACGGCGCAGGTTCACTCCCTCGCGCACGAAGCAGCGTACGGACAGGCCCAGCTCACGCGCGATGGCCTCCTCGAGCCCGGCCGCCAGGGCGTCCGGGTCGGAGCCCGGGTGGGTGAAGACCGCGTTGCCGCTGTTGAGGTGGGTGCGCACCGAACCGCAGCCCAGGCCGGACAGCAGATCGCGCAAGGTCCGCATGGGAACGTGCTGTTTGGTGCCCACGTTGATGCCGCGTAGGAGAGCCACGTACGTTGTCACCCCCTCACCGTAATATGACGCGCATCACTGACGTGAGCGGCATGTGAGGGGCGATCGCATGGTGCACAGGGCTCGGTACGGGGGATTCGCGGCGCGGGCCGCGCGGGCGCTGGCGGCGTTCGCGTTGCTGCTGCCGGTGGTGGGGGCGCAGACGGCCGGGGCGGGGCCCGCGCACGCCCGCGCGGCGGACAATCCGGCCCGGGTGGTCAAGGAAGCGCGGGTCGACGACCGGACGCTCGATCTGGCGGTCTCCTCGCCCGACACCGGGGCGCTGGTCAAGTGGGTGCGCCTGCTGCTGCCCAAGGGCTGGTCCAAGGACGCGTCACGGACCTGGCCCACCCTCTGGCTGCTGCACGGCGGCGCGGGCAACCATCTGGACTGGACCGCCCATACGCACATCGAGGAGCTCACCGCCGACCGGGACGCGATCGTCGTCATGCCGGAGACCAGCGGGTGCAGTGGCTACAGCAATTGGTACAACGGCGGCAGATGGGGCGCCCCGGCCTGGGAGACGTATCTGCTCGACCAGGTCCGGCCGCTGCTGGAGCGGGACTACCGCGCCGGGTCGCGGCGAGCCGTCGCGGGGCTGTCCATGGGCGGCCAGGGAGCGCTGAAGTTCACGGCCACGCGCCCCGGTCTGTTCAGCGCGGCCGCCTCGTACAGTGGCGCCGTCAACCCCCTCTACAAGTCACCCGACGGCGGTTTCGACGGGCCCGACGCGGTGAAGGTCGGCGGCCTCACGTGCCTGACCGACTGGAAGCGCCTGTGGGGCGAGCCCGGTTACCCCTTCGACACGAACGACCCGGCCGATCTGCGCGAGCAGTGGCTGTGGAAGCGCAACAGCCCGCTGGAGCGGGCCGCCGAGCTCGCGGGCACCCCGCTCTACGTCTCCTACGGCAACGGCGCCGAGAAGGGCGCGGGCTGGACGTGGGGCGACCCGCCCCCGTCCGCCGCGCGCTGCACGGACCCGGCCGCACACGGCACGGACGACCAGGTCGAGCGCGCCGTCTTCGGTATGAACCAGCAGCTGCGCGCCGAGCTCGCGCGGCTCGGCGTCCCGGCCACGGTGTGCGCGTCGACCGGCGGGCACACCTGGCGCTATTGGGAGCGTGAGCTGGTGGCATCGTTCCCGATGCTGATGAAGGCCATCGGGGCCTGAAGTTCTCGACCGCCGGACGGGCACCACGCAGCCCGTCCGGCGATTGAGGACAAGAAACGCTCAGCCCCGCGTCAGTCGCAGGGTGACGATCTCGAAGGGCCGCAGGGACAGCACCACGACGTCCCCGTCCGTCGTGGCGGCGGCCACAGGACGCTCCAGCAGGTCGCACACGGACACCGACGCCGTCGGGAACCCCGCGGTCAGCCGCGCACGGGCCCGCCCGCCCAGCGACTCGTACAGCCGCACCACCACATCCCCGCTGCCGTCGTCCGCGAGCTTGATCGCGGAGATGACGACCGCGTCGTCGGACACCGACACGAGCGGCTCCACCCCCGCGGAACCCGGCACCCTCCGCTCCGGCAGATTGATCCGGTACCCCTCACGCACCGCGTCCCCCAACGATGCGCCCGGCACCAGCGCGTACCGGAACCGGTGGATGCCCTGGTCGGTGCGCGGGTCGGGGAAGCGCGGCGCCCGCAGCAGCGAGAGCCGCAGCGTGGTCGTGGTCCCGGTGTCGGCGTCGCGCACGGTGCGCGTCACGTCGTAGCCGTACGTCGAGTCGTTGACCACCGCCACCCCCCAACCCGGCTCCTGCAGATGCACGAACCGGTGCGCGCACGCCTCGAACTTGGCCGCGTCCCAGCTGGTGTTGGTGTGCGTGGGGCGGTAGAGATGGCCGAACTGGGTCTCGGCGGCCGTGCGATCGGCATGCAGATCGAGGGGGAAGGCGGCCTTGAGGAACTTCTCCGTCTCGTGCCAGTCGACCTCCGTCTCGATGTCCAGCCGCCGCACCCCCGGGGGAAGGGAGAGCAACTGCTCGACCCGTGAGGAGCCGAAGGCCCGGACGACCCGCAGTGCCCCCTCGTCCGTCGGCTCCAGCGTCTCGACGTCCGTCAGGTCCGTGACGGTGTTCCGGTAGAAGTGGTCCACGTCCCAGGCGTCCCACATGTTCGGGAGGTCCGGGTGCAGTTGCAGCAGGTTGGCCGCCGTCCCCGGTGCGATCGTCTCCCGGTCCGCCGCCGGGTCGTACACGGAGACCACGAGCCCGCGCCCGTCGACCTCGACCCGCAGCAGGCCGTTGTCGAGCGTGAAACCACCGCCCTCGCGCGCCCGGACCGTCGGCGGGGCGGGGTCGGGGTCGCCGTCGGGGGACCCGACCAGGGCGCCACCGTGGGCCACCGCGCCGCCCCGCCCGTGCGGCGCCGCGTTGAACACCACCGTCCCACCGGCCGGGGCATCACCCGCGAGCGCCGCCAGCGCGTCCCCGACGATCGATTCCAGCTCGGCCGTGACCGCCCGGTAGGTCGCCGCCGCTTCCCGGTGCACCCACGCGATCGAGGTGCCCGGCAGGATGTCGTGGAACTGGTGCAGCAGCACCGTCTTCCACAGCCGGTCCAGCGCCTCGTACGGATAGCGGAACCCGGCCCGTACGGCCGCCGTCGCGGCCCACAGCTCCGCCTCGCGCAGCAGGTGCTCCGAGCGGCGGTTGCCCTGCTTGGTCTGCGCCTGACTGGTGAGCGTCGCCCGGTGCAGCTCCAGATACAGCTCGCCCACCCACACCGGCGCGTGCCCGTACTCCGCGTGCGCCTTCTCGAAGAACGCCGACGGCCGCTCGAAGACGACCCTCGCCGAACCCTCCAGATCCGCCAGCCGCTTCGCCCGCGCCACCATCTCGCGCGTCGTCCCCCCGCCGCCGTCGCCCCAGCCCGTCGGTGCGAGGGAGCGGGTCGCACCGCCCTTCTCCTGGAAATTGCGGACCGCGTGCGCCACCTCCTGCCCCGACAGCCGCGAGTTGTAGGTGTCGATCGGCGGGAAGTGGGTGAACACCCGGGTGCCGTCCAGGCCCTCCCACCAGAACGTGTGATGGGGGAACTTATTGGTCTGGCTCCACGAGATCTTCTGCGTCAGGAACCACTTGGCACCCGCCAGCCTCACCAGCTGCGGCAGCGCCGCCGAGTAGCCGAAGGTGTCCGGCAGCCACACCTCCTCCGTCTCGATCCCGAACTCCTCCAGGAAGAAGCGCTTGCCGTGCACGAACTGCCGTGCCAGCGCCTCCGACCCCGGCATGTTCGTGTCGGACTCCACCCACATGCCGCCCACCGGCACGAACCGGCCCTCCGCGACGGCCTTCTTCACCCGGGCGTACACCTCCGGCCGGTGCTCCTTGATCCACGCGAACTGCTGGGCCTGCGACATGGCGTAGACGAAGTCCGGCTCGTCCTCCAGCAGAGCGGTCATATTGGCGGTGGTCCGGGCGACCTTCCGCACGGTCTCGCGCAGCGGCCACAGCCACGCCGAGTCGATGTGCGCGTGCCCGACCGCGCTGATCCGGTGCGCGGAGGCGTGCGCGGGCGCGGACAGCACGCCGGTGAGCTGTTCGCGGGCCCGCTCCGCGCTCCCGCCGACGTCCTGGAGGTCGACGGCGTCCAGGGCCCGCTCGACCGCCCGCAGGATTTCCCAGCGGCGCGGCGAGTCCACCGACAGCTCGGCCATCAGCTCACCCAGCACCTCCAGGTCCTGGACCAACTCCCACACCACCCGGTCCAGGACGGCCAGATCCATCCGGGCCAGCCGGTAGCGCGGCGCGTCGTCCGCCGTCAGCCGGTCCCCCAGCTCGGTCGGCACGAACGGGTGGTAGTCCATGATCACGGGGTTGGACGAGGCCTCGATGTGCAGCAGCACCTCCTCGCCGCCGGTGACCGACTCGCCGATCCGCACCCACTGATTGCGGGGGTTGAGGCCCTTCACGGGTGAGCCGTCCGGCCGGTAGACGAGCCCCTCGCACTGGAAGCCCGGCATGTTCTCGTCGAACCCCAGGTCCAGCAGCGCCTCGACGGTCCGGCCCGCCCACTCCTCGGGCACGGTCCCGGCGACCGTGAACCAGCTGGTGCCCCACGGCGGGCCCCACGGCGCGCCGACCTCGATCGGCTCGCGCCCGGCCGCGAGGCCCTCGGCGACGGGCACGGGCTCGCCGGGCGCGTGCCACACGGTGACGGTCAGCGGTACCGACTCGGGATACACGGCGGGCCGGATGCGCTCGTCCAGCACCCGCTTGAGTCGGGCTTCGGTGACGGTGCGGTCGTTGTGCATGGGCGTCGGTGTCCTCACGAAGACGGGATGGACCAGCGGAAGGAAACGCGTGCGGGTGCCGAGGAGACGTACAGCTCGTCCACGGCGCGCACGTCGACGCGGGTGACCGCCTCGCCGCCCGTACGACGCAGCGCCGGAACGTAGTAGGCATGCCCACAGGTGCCGCCGAGGAAGCGACGGCCACCGCCCGGCAACACCTGGTGCAGCTCGTAATGGCGCACGGGCGGCGTCCGGCGGGTGCCCGGCCTCCACAGGAGCCGCAGCGCGGCCGTACCGTCGCCGTTCGGCCGCGCCGCGGCGACGGTCACCGCGGCCGGACGGGCGGGGGCCGCCGGTCCGGGCGCCCCGGTGTCGCGCACCGCGAGATGGCCCAGCCGCCAGCGGACGGCCCCACCACCGGTGGCGGTGAGCCGGACGCCCAGCGCGTGGATCGTCCGGCCGGCGCGGCCGGACAGCAGCGCGCCGACGCGCAGCCGGGCCGTGGTCCAGCCGCGCCCGCCCGCGGGCAGCGTGCCCGCCGGCACATGGACGAAGCGGCCGGGCGTCGGGGAGACCACCAGTTCCACGCGGACGCCCTCCGACCCGGCATCGGTGCGGTGCGCCAGCTCCACCACCGTCGTCCCGGGCAGGGGCAGCCGCGCGGTGAACAGCTCGACGGTCGTCGGCGCGGCGAGCGGACCTTCCACGAGCAGGCTCGTGCCGCCGCGCCAGGCGTCGGCGAAGTCGAAGCCCACCACCGGCCGGGCACCGGCCGTGCGGATCACCCAGCGCCGCCCGGGCAGCCGGTCCTGAAGCCCCAGATGGTTCCAGGGCGCGTCGGACAGGACCTTGCCGCGCTCGTACCAGCCCAGACCGTGCCCGGTGTTGAAGCTCGTCGCGAACGGCAGCGCGGTCAGGGTCGAGCGGTCCGCGACGGAGGCCGCCGGAGCCCGCCACGGCCCGCCGGCGGGGGCGGACGGGTCCCCGGCCGGTCCGGACCAGAAGCGGTCGTCCCGCGCGTGGAAGGCGGTGGGCGTGCGCCCGCCGGCCGGGAGGCTGGTCCACGTCCACTCGGGCCGGTAGAAGCCGTACGAGGTGACATGCGGACGGTCGGCGGGGACGATCGCGTCCCAGTCGACCCGGGTGTCCCAGCCGTTCGCCTCCACGTCGATGCCCGCCCACAGCTCGTACCGCCCCCGCTCCAGGCGCTCGGCGAGCGCACCGGACGACGCGAGCCCCGCCCGGCTCCAGTTGAAGTTGAGGAACATCGAGTCGGCGGCGCGGAAGAAGGGGGAGTTGTGGTCGTTCAGCTCGTTCTGCCAGGAGACGTCCCCCGAGACGGCCAGCGCGTCGTACCAGGTGACGCGCAGGCCCTTGCCGTGGGTCCGGAGGTGGGCCAGGAAGTCCCGCACGTCCGCGCCCAGGGCGGCGTCACCGCCACCGGTCTCGGCGTTGACGAACCAGCCGTCGAAACCGTACGCGCGGGCCACCCGGATCAGCTGGTCGGCCAGCGGGAACCCGCCGTCCGCGCCCCTGCGCACCAGGTCCCGCGTCCAGCGCAGCTGCCCGCCGTACGCGGCCGGAGGCAGGAACACCGTCCCGAGGACGGGTACGCCGTTGCGATGCGCGGCGTCCACGACCGGTGCGTTCGGCGCGAGGATCAGCCCCTCGCCGGAGGATCCGCCCCAGAAGACCAGCTCGTCCAGGTAGGCCCAGTGGGTGAGGGCGTAGTAGTCGGCGGTGGGGGAGCCCTGCGACGGATTCCCCGAGGTGTGCGCGAAGGCCGCGAGGGCGGACACGCGGGCCTGCCCCGCCCGCGCGGTCGAACCGACGGGCGGGGGAGTGAAGCGGGCGGCGAGGGGCACGGTCGCCTTGTTGAAGGGCAGGTCGACGTCGCTACCGGGCGCCCAGGAACGCAGACTGCGCCAGATGACACCGGGCGCGGGGGAGCCCGCCGGCAAGCTGTCGGGATACCAGTACGAGGCGTACGGCTGAAGGTCCCCGGCGGGCGCGGCGCGGGCGGCGCGGGCGGCGGGTACGGCGGGTACGGCAAAGGCACCGATGCCTGCGGCAAGGACGCGGCGGCGGGTGACCTGAGGTCGTGCGGCTCTGTCATGCATGGCGGCTCCACATGTCAGCCTGTCCGGCGTTTGAGGACCGGGGCCCGGGGCGGGGCCCCGGTTACGGGAAGGGGCGGGGCTGGGGAAGACATCCACCGAACGGCCACCGCCTACCGCACCTGATCCACCGTCAAAACCTCCGTGATCCCCCGACCCGCCAGGTACCCGAGGTCACCCGCTCGTTGCAGCAGCACCGAAGCCGGCCGCCCCCCGCCGGAGGCAAGCCGCATCCACGCCTCGAAATACGCACCACCCGGCGAGCACACCGAGCGGTAGGGCGCGCCCTCCTCCGCGCCCGCGTCCACGACCAGAGCGGTCCGGCGAGGCTCCGCGGGGCGGCCGCTCCCGCGCCAGGTGCGGATGATCCTGGCGATCACCTCACCGGCGGGTTTGATCCGGCGGTCGTTGGTGAACAGTCCGAGGCCGTATTCCAGCTCGGGGAAGTCCGCCAGGGCACGGTCCACGTCGTGCGAGCACCACCAGGTGATGCCCCAGAGGTCCGGGCAGTCCAGCGCGTTGCGGACGGTCGCCTCGGTGAACGCGGCCGCATGGCCGGGCGGGATGTGCGGTGCGGGCGCGCCGACCTCCTGGAGCCAGACCGGCCGGGCGGGATCCACCGCCCAGGCCTTGGACAGCTCGATGAGATACGCGGCGTGCTGCTCGGTGGCCGTCCCGGCGTGGCCGTGGCGCTGCGCGGTGCCGTTGAAGACCCAGGAGTGCACGGCGGTCATCGCACCGAGGCGGGCCGAGTGGGCGGGTGTGAAGGGGTGCGCGCCGTCGTACCAGGCGGCGTCGTAGGAGGCGTGCAGATGTGGCCGGCCGGGCGCGCCCTTCTCGCAGGCGTCGAGCATCCGCCGCAGCCAGTGGCCCGTCTGGACGGGGTCGGCCCGGTCGGGGTCCGGGTGCGGGTCACCGGAGAACTGGTTGATCTCGTTGCCGACCGTCATCCCCAGGAAGTTGGGCCGGTCGGCGAGGGCGGCGGCGAGCACCCGCAGGTACTCCGCCTGCGCCTCGATGACGTCCGGGTCGGTGAACAGGTTCCGGCGGTGCCAGGTCGTGGTCCAGGCGGGCAGGAAGTCGAAGCTGGAGAGGTGGCCCTGCAGCCCGTCGACGTTGACGTCGAGCCCGCGCTCACCGGCCGCGTCCACGAGATGGACCAACTGCTCGACCGCCTGCGGCCGGATCAGGGTGCGGTTGGGCTGGAAGACCGGCCAGAGCGGGAAGACCCGGATGTGGTCCAGACCGAGGGCGGCGATCTGGTCCAGATCGGCCCGGATGTCGTCGAGGTCGAAGTCGAGCCAGTGGTGGAACCAGCCCCGGGTGGGCGTGTAGTTGACGCCGAAACGCATACGGATCGTCCCTTCGGGCGGGAGATGGTGGTCAGCCCTTGACGGCGCCTTCGCCGACCCCGCGGAAGAAGTACCGCTGGAGACAGGCGAACATCACGAGGAGCGGGGCGACCGCGATGACGGTGCCGGCGGCGACCAGCCGCGGATTCTGCTGGAACGTGCCGTGCAGGAAGTTCAGGCCGACGGTCAGCGTGAAGTTGTCGGAGTCGGAGAGGACGATCAGCGGCCACAGGAAGTCGTCCCACGCCCCCATGAACGCGAAGATCGCGACGACGGCGAGGGTGCCCCGGACCGACGGCAGGGCGACGCGGACGAACCGCTGCCAGACGTTCGCCCCGTCGATGACGGCCGCCTCCTCGATCTCGTACGGGAGGTTCGCGAACGCGTTGCGCATCAGCAGCACATTGAGCGCGCCGACGGCACCGGGCAGCACGACGGCGATCAGGGTGTTGTTGAGCTGGAGGTCGCGCATCATCGTGAACTGCGCGATGACGATGGACTCCAGGGGCACCAGCAGCGCCGCCACGAAGGCGAGGCCCGCGAGCCGGCGGCCCCGGAAACGCAGCCGGGCCAGCGCGTATCCGGCGAGCGAGGCGCCGACGAGGTTGGTGACGACGTTGGCGACCGCGACCTGCAAAGAGTTCAGGGCGTAGCGCCAGACCGGGATGATGTCCGCGACACCGGCGTAATTGTCCAGGGTCGGTCGCTCGGGGAGGAAGTTCGGCGGGTAGGCGTAGATGTCCTCGGTGGTGCTCTTCAGCGAGGTCGACAGCTGCCAGAGGAACGGGCCGACGGTGACGGCCAGGACACCGAGCATCAGCAGATAGCGCAGCGCCTTCTCCCAGGCGCTCGTCCGGGTCGTCACCGGTCCTCCTTGCGGTCGGCGCGCAGCACCAGCAGCATCAGCAGCAGCGCGATGGTGAAGACGACGAGGGAGAGGGCGGAGGCGTAGCCGACGCGCCCGTTCAGGCCCGTGCCGGTGCGCTGGACGAGCATGACGAGCGTGGTGTCCTGCCCGGCCGGCCCGCCGGTGGGCCCGGCCAGCAGATAGACCTCGGCGAAGACCTTGAACGCCGATACCGACGACAGGGCGCCGACCAGCACCATCGTGGAGCGCACGGCCGGGATGGTGACGCTGACGAAGCGGCGCAGCGCACCGGCCCCGTCGACGGCGGCGGCCTCGTGCAGCTCACGGGGGACGTTCGCGAGCGCCGCCAGATAAATGATCATGTAGTAGCCGAGGCCCCGCCACACCGTCAGGGCCATGGCGCTGAACAGCAGCAGCCATTCGTCGCCGAGGAAGGCGACCGGCCCCGCCCCGAGGAAGCGCAGGATGCCGTTGAGCAGGCCGCGGTCGTCCAGCATCCAGCCCCAGATCAGGGCCACCACGACGACGGAGGCGACGACCGGGGTGTAGAAGGCGGACCGGAAGAAGGTGACGCCGGGGAGCTGTTTGTGGACCAACAGGGCGAGCAGCAACGGCAGCAGCACGGTGAAGGGCACGACGAGCAGGACGTACAGACCGCTGTTGCGCAGGGCGACCCAGAACTGTTCGTCCTCCAGCATGTCCTGGAAGTTCCGCAGGCCCACCCAGGTGCCGGGGGTGAGGGTGCGCGCGTCGGTGAACGCCTGGTGGACGGTGGTGAGGAAGGGGTACAGATTGAACGCGGCGACGATCCCGAGGCCGGGCAGCAGGAAGAGCCAGGGGCTGACCGCCCGGTGGGTGCGGGTGCGGGGGGCCGGTCGCCTCGCGTGCCGGTCCACGCGCCGGTCAGCTCTGCTCGAGGAGCTTGTCGCTCCGTGCCGCGGCGTCGTCGAGCGCCTGCCGGGGTGACTTCTTGCCCTGGAGGGCCTTGGCCACTTCGTTCTTGAGGACGACCTTCATCTCGTCGCTCATCACGACGGGTGTGTAATTGACGGCGCCCTTCAGCAGTTTCGCCGAGGCGACCCGGACTCGGCCCTGGTCCGTTCCGTCGTCCTCGACCCAGTACGGGCTCTGCAATGAGCCCTTGGTGCTGGGGAAGACGGCGACCTTGTGGGCGAAGGCCTCCTGGTTCTTCCGTTCGGTGACGAAGTGGGCGAAGGCGATCGCCGCCGCCTTGTGGTCGCTCCGGTTGTTGACGGCCAGACCCATGACGTACATGTTCGGCTTGCCCGTGTTGTTGGGCGCGTCGGTGATCCCGAGGTTCTTGTACAGGCTCGGTGCGTTCTTCTTGAAGGTCTCCAGGTCGTGGGCGCCGCCCGGATTCATGGCGACCTTCTGTTCCAGGAATTTCTGGCCGGATTTCTCCGGGGTGTTGGTGAGCGCCTGTGGGTCGAGCGCGCCGTGGTCGTAGAGCTGTTTGTACTTGGTCAGCAGCTCGACGCCCTTCGGCTCGTTGTAGGTGAACCGCGTGGCGTCGTCGTTCATCAGCGTGACGCCGTAGCGCCCGAAGTCCTCGATGGACGGGGTCCCCGCCAGCGTCGCGGTCTTCCCGCCCGACCGCCGTGCCATTGTCTCGGCGGCGGCGAACAGCTCGTCGTAGCTCTTCGGCGGCTTCTCCGGGTCGAGGCCGGCTTGCCGGAACAGGGCCTTGTTGTAGAAGAGCGGGCCGGTGTTGAGGTACCAGGGGAAGGCGTACGAACCCTCCAGCCCCGGCAGGGTGTTGCCCTGCCAGGCCTCCGGGGTGTATTCGTCCTTGAACTTCGCGGTGGCCTTCTCCTTGTCCAGATTCATCAGCAATCCGGCCTTGGCCAGCGGATAGGACAGATCCGGCGAGACGTTGACGACGTCGGGCAGGGTGCCGGCCCCGGCGTCGGCGCTGAGCTTTTGCGCGTAGTTCTCCGCGGGCTGGTCGAGCCATCTGACCTTGACGTCCGGATGCTGCTCCTGGAACTCCCGGACCAGGCCGTTGAAGTAGTCCTTGAAATTCGCCCGCAGGTTCCATGTCTGGAAGGTGATGTCACCCGCGACCTTTCCGTCGGCGCGGGACCCGCCGTCGGTGTCCGTGCCCGAGCCGCAGGCGGTGAGAGCCAGGGCGGCGGCGAGGAGGGGCGCGGTGGTGACGGCTGCTCTACGAGAGGCGGTCATGGCCGGATGAGCTCCTTCGATCGGGCCGGCAGGGGCCTTGAGGCCGGGAGGAGGCAGATCAAAACCTGCACCCGGCAAGGGAGTTGCGTCAATACTTACGCCGCGACCTAATGCGCTTTAGTGTGGTGGCGCTCAAGCGCTTTAGGCGACGGCCCCGCCGGTGCGGGCGGGGCAGAGGGAGAACCATGCGCCGTACGCCCGCCCGCCGCCCGACGATGAAGGACATCGCACGCCGCGCGGGCGTCTCGGAGAGCGCGGTGTCCTTCGCGCTCAACGACCGGCCGGGCGTCTCCGCGGCCACCCGCGCCCGGGTCCGGCGCGTCGCCGAGGAGCTCGGCTGGCAGCCCAGCACCGCCGCCCGTGCCCTGTCCGGCGAGGGGTCGGCCACGGTCGGGCTCGTCCTGGCGAGGCCCGCGCGCACGCTCGGCGTCGAGTCCTTCTTCCTCCAACTCGTCTCCGGGGTGCAGGAAGCGCTCGCGGTGCGCCGGCTCGGCCTGCTCTTCCAGGTCGTCGAGGACCTCGACGCCGAGTGCGCGGTCTACCGCCGTTGGTGGGCCGAGCGCCGGGTGGACGGCCTGCTCGTCGTCGACCCCCGCGACGACGACCCCCGCCCCGCGCTCCTCGACGGGCTCGGTCTGCCGGCCGTGGTCATCGGCGCCCTGGACGGCGTCGGCGAAGGCCCGCACGGCGCGATCTCCAACCTCTGGGCCGACGACACCGGGGGAATGGCTTCCATCGTCGGCCACCTGTACGACCTGGGGCACCGCCGCATCGTGCACATCGCCGGGCTGCCCGAACTCGCCCACACCCGGCGCCGGATCGACTCCCTGCGCGCCGAGGCCGACCGCCGTGCCCTGCCGGACGTCGTCTCGGTGACGACCGACTACTCCGACGCGCAGGGCGCCGCCGCCACCCGCCGCGTCCTCGCCGCCGCGCACCCGCCCACCGCGATCGTCTACGACAACGATGTGATGGCGGTCGCCGGCCTCGCCGTCGCCGCCGAGCGCGAGGTGTCCGTGCCGCGCCAACTCTCCATCGTCGCCTGGGACGACTCGGTGCTCTGCCGCAACACCCACCCCGCGCTGACCGCGCTGGCCCGGGACACGGCGGGCTTCGGGAAGCGGGCGGCCGAGCAACTGATCGCGCTGCTCGACGGGGGACCGGCCCGCCGGGTGCGGGACGTGGCGCCACGGCTCGCCGCCCGGGAGTCCACCGCGCCGCCGCTGCCACGCCCTGCCCGCTCGCCGGACGCCCCCGGCTCACCGGCCCGCCGGGGCGAGTGACGGCACCCTGGTCGTTTCCTTAGCGACCGCTTAGTATGCGAGCGGCGTGACGGCTGCCCCCTACCCCTCGTGGAGGTCCCGGTGAAGGCATGGCGAGTGCACGAGAACGGCGAACCGCGCGAGGTGATGCGCCTGGACGACGTCCCGGATCCGTCCCCCGGCCCCGGTGAGCTGCTCGTGCGGATCCGGGCGGCGAACGTCAACTTCCCCGACGCGCTGCTGTGCCGGGGGCAGTACCAGGTCCGGCCCCCGCTGCCCTTCACCCCCGGCGTCGAGGTGTGTGCCGAGATCCTCGCCCTCGGCGACGGCACCGAGGGCGAGATCGGGGCCCGCGTCCTCGCCCAACCCGCCCTGCCCGCCGGAGGGTTCGCGGAACAGGCGGTCGTCGCGGCCCGCACCGTCCTGCCTGCCCCCGAGGCACTGGACGACGCCGAGGCCGCCGCCCTGCACATCGGCTACCAGACCGGCTGGTTCGGCCTGCACCGCCGCGCCCGGCTCCGCGGCGGCGAGACCCTCCTCGTGCACGCGGCGGCGGGCGGCGTCGGCAGCGCGGCCGTCCAGCTCGGCAAGGCCGCCGGGGCCACCGTCATCGGCGTCACCGGCGGACCGGAGAAGGCACGCGTCGCCCGTGAGCTCGGCTGCGACCTCGTCCTCGACCGCCGGGCCGACGACGTGGTCGCGGCCGTCAAGGAGGCCACCGGCGGGCGGGGAGCGGACGTCGTCTACGACCCGGTCGGCGGCGACACGTTCACCCGGTCCACCAAGTGCGTCGCCTTCGAGGGACGCATCGTGGTCGTCGGCTTCGCGAGCGGCACCATCCCCACCCCGGCGCTGAGCCACGCCCTGGTCAAGAACTACACGATCCTCGGCCTGCACTGGGGCCTGTACAACACCAAGGACCCCGGCGCCGTCCGCGCCTGCCACGAGGAACTGGCCGCGCTCGCCGAGCGGGGCGCGATCAAGCCGCTCGTCAGCGAACGGGTCCCCCTCGACAAGGCGGCCGACGCCGTCCAGCGCGTCGCCGACGGCACGACCACCGGCCGTATCGTCGTCGTCCCGGAGACGGTCCGATGAGCGGCCCGGCGACGTCGCGAACGGACGCAACGGCCGCGCGGAGCGGGCGGACGGAGACGGCCGCCGTCGACGCCGACGCCCTGCGCCGCCGGGTCGCGGACCTGCTCGCCGCGCACGACCCCGCCACCACCGACCGCATCGACTTCCTCCGCGCCCGCTTCGACGCCGGGCTCGCCTGGATCCACTTCCCCGAAGGCCTCGGCGGGCTCGGCGCACCGCGCGCCCTCCAGCCGGTCGTGGACCAGGCCCTGGAGGCCGCGGGAGCACCCGACAACGCCCCCCGCCGGATCGGCATCGGCCTCGGCATGGCCGCGCCCACCCTCCTGCGTCACGGCACCGACGCGCAGCGCCGGCGGTTCCTCCGCCCGTTGTGGACCGGCGAGGAGGTGTGGTGCCAGCTGTTCAGCGAACCCGGCGCCGGCTCCGACCTCGCCGCGCTCGCCACCCGCGCCACCCGGGACGGGAACGGCGCCGGCTGGATCGTCGACGGCCAGAAGGTGTGGACGTCCCAGGCGCACCTCGCCCGCTGGGGCATCCTCCTCGCCCGGACCGATCCGGACCTGCCCAAACACCGCGGCATCACCTACTTCGTCTGCGACATGACCGACCCCGGCGTGGAGGTGCGGCCGCTGCGCCAGATCACCGGCGAGGCCGAGTTCAACGAGGTGTTCCTGACCGGGGTGCGGATCCCCGACGCCCACCGCCTCGGAGAGGTCGGCGAAGGCTGGCAGGTCGCCCGGACCACCCTCATGAACGAGCGGGTGGCCATCGGGGGCGCCCGGGTGCCCCGCGAGAGCGGCATGATCGGCCTCGTCGCCGACACCTGGCGCCGTCGGCCCGAACTGCGCACCCACGACCTCCACCAGCGGCTGCTGAGGCTGTGGGTGGACGCCGAGGCCGCCCGGCTGACGGCCGAGCGCCTCGGCCGGCAGCTCGCCCTCGGCCATCCGGGACCCGAGGGCTCGGGCATGAAGCTGGCCTTCGCCCGCCTCAACCAGGAGATCAGCGGGCTGGAGGTGGAACTGCTGGCCGAGGAGGGACTCGGCTACGACGACTGGACCCTGACCCGGCCCGAGCTCGTCGACTTCACGGGCCGCGACGCGGGCTACCGCTATCTGCGCGCCAAGGGCAACTCCATCGAGGGCGGCACCTCGGAAGTCCTGCTCAACATCATCGCCGAGCGAGTCCTCGGCCTGCCGCCCGAGCCCCGTACCGACAAGGACGCCGCGTGGAAGGACCTGCCCCGATGACCACTCCCGCGCCGCCCGACCTGCTCTACTCAGAGACCGAGGACGACCTGCGCGCGGCCGTCCGGTCCTTGCTCACCGACCGCGGCGGCCCCACCGCGGCGCTCGCGGAAGCCGAGCGGGCCCGCCCCTACGACCCCGATCTCTGGCGGTCGCTGGCCACCGGCATGGGAACCGCCGGGCTGCTGGTGCCGGAGCGGCTCGGCGGGCAGGGCGCCACGGCCCGGGAGGCCGCCGTCGTGCTGGAGGAACTGGGCCGGTCCGTCGCCGCCGTGCCCTACCTCACCAGCGCCGTACTGGCCGTGAGGACGCTGCTCGGGTGCGACACCGCACGCCCCGAGGTGGCCGGCCCGCTCGCCGCGCTCGCCGACGGCGGCCGGGTCGGGGCGCTCGCCGTCCCCCTGCCGACCGCCCCGGGCGGGGCGCCGCCCGCGACCGTCGGCGGCTCGGCAGCAGGGCTCAGTGGTGAGATCACCTCCGTGGCCGGAGCGGCCGGCGCCGACGTGCTCCTCATCCCCGCCGACAGCGGGCTCTACGCCGTGGACACCACGGCACCGGGCGTGGCCGTCACCCCCCTCACCCCGCTGGACCTCACCCGGCCGCTCGCCCGGGTCACCCTCACCGGGGCCACCGCGACGCTGCTCGCCGAGCCGGCCCGCGCCCGCGACGCCGTCGCCGACGCGCTGCTCACCGGCGCCGGGCTGCTCGCCTCCGAGCAGCTCGGAATCGCCGAGTGGTGCCTGGCGGAAACGGTGCGCTACACCGGCGGACGGCATCAGTTCGGCCGTCCCGTCGGCTCGTTCCAGGCCCTCAAGCACCGGCTCGCCGCCCTGTGGCTGGACGTCGTCTCGGCCCGTGCGACGGCCCGCAACGCCGCCGACGCGCTCGCGACCGGCTCACCGGACACGGCGGTGGCGGTCGCCGTCGCCCAGGCCCACTGCGGTGAGGTCGCGGTGCGCGCGGCCCAGGAGTGTCTGCAACTGCACGGCGGCATCGGCATGACCTGGGAACATCCGGCGCACCTCTACCTCAAGCGCGCCAAGAGCGACCAGATCGCGCTGGGCACGCCCGGCCGGCACCGGGAGGCATTGGCACGGTTGGTGAATCTGCCGGGTCCCGTCGGCTGACTTCCTCCCCGTGACGTGTAGTGCGCACGCTTTGTCCGGGCCGGATCATGCCTGCTCTTATCCGTGCTGTTTAATTGCGAGGAATTCGCAATAGCGGTTGATCTTGAGTACGTGAGAGTGCGTGAGTAGAGGTATGGGCATGACGGCCCGGTCCATTCGGGGAATGGCCGCCACGGCCATGGCAGCGGTACTGACGGCCGGCGCGGCGGCCTGTTCGACGCCCGGCGGTGGCGACGGCGGAAGCGCGGGCGGTGCCAACGGGGCCAAGGACTCCCTGGTCGTCGGCCTCGCCAACGAACCGGAGACGCTCAGCCCCCTCCTCGGCTACGGCAAGGACGGCAATTCCAAGATCTTCGACGGGCTGCTCCGCCGGGACGCCGCCATGAAGCTCCAGCCGGCCCTCGCCGCCGAGCTGCCGAAGATCACCGACGACGGGCGTACGTACACGTACAAGCTCCGCACGGGCGTGAAGTTCAGCGACGGCAAGCCCTTCTCCGCCAAGGACGTCGTCTTCACCTACCGGACCATTCTCGACGAGAAGACCAACAACGCCGCCAAGGGCGAACTCGACGCCATCGACCGCGTCACCGCCGACGGCGACGACACCGTCGTCTTCACGCTCAAGTACCCCTACGCGCCCTTCGCCGAGCGCACCGTCCTGCCCATCGCGCCCGAACACGCGGCCAAGGGCCAGGACGTCAACTCCGGCTCCTTCAACACCCGGCCCATCGGCACCGGCCCCTACATCCTCACGGGCTGGAGCAAGGGCGAGAAGCTGAGCTTCAAGGCCAACCCCGGTTACTGGGGCGGTGAGCCGAAGATCAAGAAGCTCACCATGGCGATCATCAAGGACGACGACATCCGCGCCACCCGGCTGCGGACCGGCGACCTCGACGGCGCGATCCTGCCGCCCAACCTCGTCAAGGGCTTCAAGGGCGACAAGTCCAAGCGGACCGTCACCGCCCGCACCACCGACTTCCGCGGCGTCACCCTGCCGACCGCGAACAAGGTCACCGGCGACGTGGCCGTCCGTCGCGCCCTCGACCTCGCCGTCGACCGCGAGGCCATGGTCGACAAGCTCCTCGAAGGCGCGGGCAAGGCCGGCTACGGCCCGGTCCCCACCGACAGCGAGTGGTTCGCCAAGGGCACCGAGCGCCCGCACGACCTCGACAAGGCCAAGAAGCTGCTCGACGACGCGGGCTGGACCCCCGGCGACCAGGGCATCCGGGAGAAGGACGGGCAGCCCGCGAAGTTCACCCTCTGGTTCCCCGCCGGTGACAAGCTCCGCCAGGAGCACGCCCTCGCCTTCGCCTCCGACGCCAAGAAGGCCGGCATCAAGGTAGAGGTGCAGAGCGGCACCTGGGAGGTCATCGAGCCGCGCATGAAGAACGACGCGGTCCTCGCCGGCGGCGGCAACCCCGCCGACCCCGACTTCGACCTCTACAACCTGCTGCACTCCTCGCTCGCCCTCGACGGCTTCAACAACATGGCCGCCTACGACAACCCCGACGTCGACAAGGCCCTCGAGGACGGCCGTCGCAGCGGCGACAAGGGCGCCCGCAAGGCCGCCTACGACCAGGTCCAGCGCGATCTCGCCGCCGACCCCGGCTACGTCTTCCTCACCCACGTCGACCACCTCTACGTCATGAACGACGGCCGGCGGGACCTCACCACCCAGGTCGAGCCGCACGACCACGGCCTCGGCGCGGGACCCTGGTGGAACGTCGAGGACTGGCAGTCGAAGAAGTGACCTCCCGGCTTCCCTGGGGGCCGATGGCACGCATGGCGGGACGGCGGCTGCTGCTCGCCGTCCCCGTGCTCGCCGTCGTGACCTTCGGCGTCTTCGCGATCGCCGCCGCCTCGCCGTTCGACCCCGCCAAGGCCTACGCCGGTTCGGCCGGCCTCGCCGCCGGCCAGGACGTCTTCGACCAGCTGCGCGAGAACCTCGGCGCCGACCGGCCCTTCGTCGCCCGCTGGTGGGACTGGGTCACCTCCGCCGTGACCGGCGACCTCGGCGACTCCAGCACCCTGCGCCAGCCCGTCGCCGACGTCATCGGCGAACGCATCGGCTGGTCCGTCCTGCTGTGCGCCGTGGCCTTCGCGCTGGCCGTCCTCGTGGGCACCACACTGGGCGTCCTCGCCGCACGCCGCCGCGGCGGTCTCCTCGACCGCATCGTGACGTCCCTGTCGTACACGCTGGAGGCGGCGCCGCCCTTCTGGCTCGGACTGCTCGCCATCTGGTTCTTCGCCCTCAAGCTCGGTGCCCTCCCGGCCGGCGGCCTCACCGACACCGGCAGCGATGTCGCCACGGCCGGACAGGTCGCCTCGCACGTCGTCCTGCCCGCCGTGGTGCTCGCCGTCTCCCAGCTGCCCTGGTTCGTGCTGTACGTGCGCCAGGGCGTCGGCGACGCCCTGGAGGAGGACCCCGTGCGCGGGGCACGCGCGCGTGGACTGCGCGAACGCACCGTCCTGCTCGGCCACGCACTGCGCTCGGGACTGCTGCCGGTCCTCACCCTCATCGGCTCCCGGGTACCCGAACTGATCACGGGCGCGCTGCTCGTGGAGACCGTCTTCAGCTGGCCGGGCATCGCCGCGGCGACCGTGCAGGCCGCCACGAGCGTCGACTTCCCGCTGTTGGCCGCCCTGACCGTGCTGGCCACGGTGGCGGTCCTGGTGGGCAATCTGCTGTCCGACCTGCTGTACGGACTGGCCGACCCGAGGGTGGGATTCGATGGCTGAGACCGCAAGCGCACCCGAGGCGGCGGCACCCACCGCCTGGCGTTCGCCCGGTGCCGGGGCCCGGGGCGGAGCCGCCCGGCGCGGCACGCGCGCGCTGCGCACACGTACCTCCGCCGTCCTCGTCGTCGCGGTCGTCCTCACCGTCCTCGCCGTACCCGCCCTGGTGCCGCTCGACGAGCAGGCCGTGGACCTGGGGTCCAAGCTCCTGCCACCGTCGTGGTCGCACCCGTTCGGCACCGACGAGGTCGGCCGGGACCTACTGCTGCGCTGCGTCTACGGGCTGCGGATCTCGCTGCTCGTCGGCGTCGTGGCCGGACTCGCCGCGACTGTCGTCGGCACGGTGGTCGGTGCCCTCGCGGGTGCCCTCGGCGGCTGGGCCGACCGGGTCGTGATGCGTCTGGTCGATGTCTTCTCGTCCGTCCCGCACCTGCTGCTCGGCGTTTTCATCGTGGCGATGTTCCGGCCCGGCCTGTGGCCGGTGGTCGCGTCGGTGGCCCTCACCCACTGGCTGTCCACGGCCCGGATCGTACGGGCCGAGGTGCTGTCGCTGCGCTCGCGCCCGTACATCGACGCGGCGGTCTCCGGCGGCTCCTCCCGACTGCGGATCACCGTGCGGCATCTGCTGCCCGGGGTCCTGCCCCAGGCCGGTCTCGCGGCGGTGCTGATGATCCCGCACGCCATCTGGCACGAGTCGGCGCTGTCCTTCCTCGGCCTGGGCCTGCCCACCCACGAGGCCAGCCTCGGCAACATGGTCCAGGCCGCACGCGGCTCCCTGCTCGCGGGCGACTGGTGGCCGACCCTGTTCCCGGGGCTGTTCATCATCATCCCCACCCTCGCGATAGCGGGCCTGGCCGGCGCCTGGCGCGAACGGCTCAACCCCCGCCGCCGATCGGAGCTGATGCTGTGACGACGCAGGCCCGAAAGGGCGGGGCAGCGACACCCCTCCCCGCCCCGGACGAACCCGTACTGGACGTCAGCGGCCTGTCCGTACGGTTCCGCATGCGTGGAGGCCGGCGGATCGCCGCCGTCACCGACGCCTCGTTCCGGCTCTGGCCGGGCGAGTGCCTCGCGCTCGTCGGCGAGAGCGGCTGCGGCAAGTCCGTCCTCGCGTCCGCGCTGCTCGGGCTGCTGCCCGCGAACGCGCAGACCGCGGGCCGGGCCCTCGTCGGCGGACTCGACCTCCTCGCGGCCGACGAGCGGACGCTCGCCCGTACGGTCCGGGGCCGCCGCGTCGGCCTCGTACCGCAGAGCCCCGCCGCCCACCTCACCCCCGTACGCACCGTGCGCTCACAACTCCAGGAGACCGTCCGGGAGCTGACCGGCGCCCGCGGCAGCGGGCTGCGGGCCAAGACCGAGGCCGCCGCCGAGCGGGCGGCGTTCCCCGCCGACCACCTCGACCGCTACCCCCACCAGCTCTCCGGCGGTCTCGCCCAGCGCGCCGCCACCGCGCTCGCCCTCGTCGGCGACGCCCCCTTGCTGCTCGCCGACGAACCGACCACCGGCCTCGACCGCGACCTCGTCGACCGCACGGTCGACGAACTGCGTCGCCACGCGGACGCGGGACACGCGCTGCTGATGATCACCCATGACCTCGCGGCGGCCGAACGGATCGCCGACCGCGTCGCCGTGATGTACGCGGGCCGCATCGTCGAACTCACCGACGCACCCGCCTTCTTCGGCGAGCCCGGCCCCCGTCACCCCTACGCCCGCGGCCTGCTCGACGCCCTGCCCGAGCGCGCCTTCACCCCCATCCCCGGCATGCCCCCCGAACTCGGCGCGCTGCCCGAGGGCTGCGCCTTCGCCGCCCGCTGCGCACACGCGACGGCGAGCTGCGGGACCGTCCCCGCGCTGCTGGACGGCACGGCCTGCCACCACCCGCAGGAGCCGACGCGTGCTTGAACTCCAGCGCATCACCGCCGGGTACGACCGGCGCGCACCCGTGGTCCGGGACATCTCGCTGATCGTCGAGCCGGGGGAGGCCGTGGGGCTCCTCGGCCCCAGCGGCTGCGGCAAGTCCACCCTGGCCCGCGTCGCCTCCCTGCTGCACCGGCCCGACTCCGGCACGTATCTCATCGACGGCGAGCGAGTCCGGGCCTGGCGGCACCGCGCCCCGCGCGAGCAGCGCACCGCCTTCGGAGTGGTGTTCCAGCAGCCTCGCCAGTCCGCCGATCCGCGGCTGCGCCTCACCGATCTGATCGCCGAGCCGTTGCGCGCGGCCGGCCGGCGCACGGGCATCGAGGGGACGGTGGCCGAGCTCGCCGCGCGGGTCGGACTCTCCGAGGAACTGCTCGGCCGCCGGCCGCACGAGGTCAGCGACGGCCAGCTGCAACGAGCCTGCCTGGCCAGGGCCCTCGTGCTGCGCCCGCGCTGGCTGATCTGCGACGAGATGACGGCGATGCTGGACGCCTCCACGACCGCCGCCCTGGTCGCCGCTGTCGAGGACTACCGCCGCGAGAGCGGCGCGGGCCTCCTCGCCGTCGGCCACGACCGCACCCTGCTGAACCGCTGGTGCGACCGCACGGTCCACTGGGCCGAACTCATCCAGGCCGAAGACCCGAGCCCGCCGAGGAACAAGCCGTCCGGCGCCTGAGCCCGGTGTGGCGCCTGCTCACTTGAGGCGGCGCTCGGCAAGGCGGCGCGCGAGTCCTGGGACGGCGGTGCCCGCCACGAGGGCGGCGAGCGGTACGAGGACATCAAGCCAGGGGTTCCGGAGTGGTTTGTAGGTGGCGGAGCCGTTCTTGATCTCGATGAAGCCGCAGGGCCGAGCGCTGGCTTTTCCGCCTCCTCCTCCGCCGTCGCTCGCCTTGGCCGATCCGGCCTCGCTCCCCGTACCACCACCGAAGCCGAAGCCGACCTTGGCGACCGGGATGACGGTGACACCCGCCGCGGTGACGGGCTCGCCGTAGACGACCGCTACCGAGGCCCGGCTGCCGATCCCGTTGGCCAGCCGTTCCATCATGGCGACGGAGGCGTGCGCGGCGGTCATGTTCGCCGACGGGATGGGCAGGGCTGTCTCGTCCGGGGCGGTCATCGGGTGCCTCCGAGGGCGTGGCGTAACGCGCTGCCGCCCGCAGCCCCGTCATCCGCAGACGTGACGTCGCACAGCAGCCGTATGACAGAGGGCTCGGCCATGCCCGCCATTCTGCCGACCTCGACCGGTGTGGGCAACGGTGTTGTGCACAGTCCCGGCCGCACCCTCCGCCACACGGACCCGCGTGCCGCACCCGGCGGTCAGCGATGCCGCACCAGAGGAAACGGCAGCGTCTCGCGAATCGACAGGCCCGTCAGGAACATCACCAGCCGGTCCACGCCGATGCCCAGCCCACCCGTCGGAGGCATCGCGTACTCGAGGGCACGCAGGAAGTCCTCGTCCACCTCCATCGCCTCCAGGTCACCGCCCGCCGCCAGCAGCGACTGGGCGGTGAGGCGGCGGCGCTGCTCGACGGGATCGATCAGCTCCGAATACGCCGTGCCCAGTTCGGTGCCGAACGCCACCAGGTCCCAGCGCTCGGCGACCCGCGGATCGTCGCGGTGCGGGCGGGTGAGCGGCGAGACGTCGGTGGGGAAGTCCTTGTAGAAGACGGGCGGTCCGGTCCGCTCCTCGACGAGCCGTTCGTACATCTCCAGCACGATGTCCCCACGCGTGTGCTCCGGCTTGTGCGGCACGCCCGTCGCGTCGCAGTGGCGGCGCAGCGCCTCGACCGGGGTGTCCGCGTCGACCTCCGCGCCGAGCGCCTCGGAGATCGCGCCGTAGACGGTCTTCACCGGCCACAGGCCCGAGATGTCGTGCTCGACGAGCTTGCCGTCGCCGTCCGTCCGCAGCGCGACCGCCGAACCGTGGGCGGCGACGGCGGCGCCCTGGATCAGCTCGCGCGTCAGGTCCAGCATCACGTCGTAGTCGGCGCAGGCCTGATACGCCTCCAGCATCGTGAACTCGGGGTTGTGCTTGTACGAGACGCCCTCGTTGCGGAACGTCCGGCCCATCTCGAAGACCTTCTCCATGCCGCCCACACACAGCCGCTTGAGATACAGCTCGGGCGCGATGCGCAAATACAGATCGAGGTCGTAGGCGTTGATGTGCGTGGTGAACGGCCGGGCGTTCGCCCCGCCGTGGATCTGCTGGAGCATCGGCGTCTCGACCTCCAGATAGCCCCGGTCGAGCAGCCCCTGACGCAGTGCCTGCACGGCGGCGCTGCGCGCCCGTACGGTCCGCCGGGCCTCCGTCGACACGGCGAGGTCCACATAGCGCATCCGCACCCGGGCCTCGGGGTCGCTCAGGCCGTGGCGCTTGTCGGGCAGCGGACGCAGGCACTTGGCGATCATCCGGGTACGGGTCACGAAGACGGTCAGCTCACCGTGGTCGGTGGCACCGATCTCGCCCTCGGCCTCGATGTGGTCACCGAGGTCGATGTGGTCGGTGAAGCGCCGCAGGCACTCCGGACCGGATCCGTCGCGGGTGAAGGTGAGCTGCAGGTCGCCGGACCAGTCGCGCAGCACGGCGAAGACGACCCCGCCGTGGTCGCGGACCAGCAGTACCCGCCCGGCGACGGTCACCCGCTCGCCCGTACGGGACGAGGGCGCGAGCCCGGCGTGCGCCGCGCGGATCGCGGCGAGGGTGTGGGTGCGGTGGGCGTCGACCGGGTAGGGATCGACACCCGCCGCCCGCAACCGATCCAGCTTCGCCCGCCGTACCCGCACCTGCTCGGGCAGCCCGGCGAGCTCATCCGCCGCACCGGGCTCACCGGCCCCCGCGGCGGTGCCGTAGCCGAGTTCGGAGAGCGAGGGCAGCCCGGCGGTGGTGGCCGGGCTGGAGACGCCGCGCGTCCGCCCCCGGCTCCACAGCTTGCCCAGGCTCGGTACCGCGACGAAGCCCTCCGCGATGCCCGCGGCCAGCCCGATCCGCGCGAGGGCGCCCGCGTCGGCGTAGCACAGGAACCGTGGATGCCATTCGGGGTTGTATTTGACGTTCGAGCGGTAGAGCGCTTCCAGCTGCCACCACCGGGAGAAGAACAACAGCAGCTTGCGCCACAACCGCAACACCGGCCCCGCGCCGATCCGGGCGCCCTCCTCGAACGCCGAGCGGAAGACGGCGAAGTTCAACGAGATGTGCTTGACGCCGAACCGCCCGGCCTGGGCACACAGCTGGGCGACCATGAACTCCATGACGCCGTTGGGTGCGGCCCGGTCGCGGCGCATCACATCCAGCGAGACCCCGTCGCGCCCCCAGGGCACGAACGACAGCAGCGCGATCATGTTGCCCTCGCTGTCGAACGCCTCGACCAGCAGACAATCGCCGTCGGCGGGGTCGCCGAGGCGCCCCAGCGCCATCGAGAAGCCGCGCTCGGTCTCGGTGTCGCGCCAGGCGTCCGCGCGATGGATCACCTCGCCCATCTCCTCGTCGGAGAGCTCGGCGTGCCGTCGGACGCGGGTGGTCGCGCCCGTCCGCTCCACCCGGTTGACGGCCTGGCGGGTCACCCGCATCTCGCGGCCCTCCAGATCGAAGGCGGCGACCTGGAGGATGGCCTCGTCGCCCAGTTGCAGCGCACCGAGCCCCGACCGGGCGTACGCCCTGGCGCCGGCCTCGCTCGCGCCCATGACGGCGGGCTGCCAGCCGTAGCGCCCCGCGACCGCCAGCCAGGCCTCGATCGCCGGTGTCCAGGCCTCGGGGTCACCCAGCGGATCGCCGGAGGCCAGACAGACCCCCGCCTCGACCCGATAGGTGACGGCGGCCTTCCCGCTGGGGGAGAAGACGACGGCCTTGTCCCGGCGGGTCGCGAAGTAGCCGAGGGAGTCCCGGCCGCCGTAGCGGCCGAGCAGGGCGCGAATCCGCGGCTCCTCGTCGTCGTGCAGGGCCGCCTCCAGACGCTGGGAGCGGAAGAGCGACATGGTGGCGTTGAGCAGCGCCAGCGCGCCGAGCAGGCCGAGGAGGAAGAACAGCCAGTGCGGCGGGTGGCCGACGAAGTGCCGACCGCTGACCAGGCCGCCGCACACCTTGTTGGCGACGAACAACAGCCTGTTCCCACCGCCGCGCTCCAGCGACCCGGGGAAGAGGGAGACCAGGCCCCAGCCCACCAGGATGGCGACGGCGAGGCCGCCGACGAGCACCAGAAGGGCATGCAGGAACGCACCGCGCCGCGATGCCGCGTAGAACTCCCGCCGGGCCAGGACCAGCAGCACCATGGCCGCCACGCACAGCACCAGGGACGGGGTCACCTCCCAGTACCCCACGGCCAGCAACAGCACGTCCGCGAGCAGCAGCAGGGCCAGATAACCGAGGACGAACCAGAGCGTGACCCGCTTGCGGGCGGCCATCGCCGCGGCGAGGAGCAGCAGGAAGACGGCGTAGGCGAGGTTCGGGGCCGTGGGAACGGTCAGGGTGTCCAGCGCGTCGGTCAGCGGGGCCGCCACCCGCCGCAGCGGTGAGAAGAGGGAGGTGAGCGCGCAGAAGACCCCGAGCAGACCGAAGAAGATCGCGAAACCGTTGGGCACCCGGTGCAACAGCCGCCGCCAGGCGGATGCCCGCTCGCCGCCCTCCCGCGCCCCTTCCCGCACCGTGGCGGGCTCGGTGTCCGGGACTGTGCGGCTCATTCCGCCAGCCTAGGCACGCCACTGCCCCGACGCCTGTCGAATCATGACCCGCCCGCCGGACGGGTGCGGGCCCGAAAAGATTGCCCGGGGCCGATGAGACCGTGACGGTCCGTTCCCGCCCCGGCCGGTGAATCCGTACCTGGATGGAGTACACGCGCGGCACGGATGGCGCCGATGTGATGAGCGAGACTGGCGCATACTCACCGCTCAGCCGAGGAGGTTTGCCGTGGTTGTCTCGATCTCCGTGGTCCTGATGCTTCTGGTGCTGGCGGTGGTGTTCCTGCGCAGCGGAGCGCTCCGCGTCTCGCACGCGCTGGTCTGCGTCCTGCTCGGCTTCGTGCTGGCGAGCACCAGTGTGGCGCCGACCATCGCCAACGGCATCTCGGCCACGGCTCAGCTGGTCAGCGGCGTGCGCCCCTGATCTGACGGGGTGGCACGGGCGAGTGCGGGAGCACCGCCCGCTTCCCGCGGCCCGGTGAGCGTTCGGCGGGCCTCGGGGCCCTGGAACGCCCGGCGATAGGCGTGCGGGCTGGTGCCGATGAGCCGCTTGAACCGGTCACGAAACGCGGTGGGGGAGCCGAACCCCACCTGAGCGGCGATGCGGTCGACCGAGTGCGCGGTGGTCTCCAACAGATGCTGCGCCCGGCGGATCCGGGCCCGGTGCAGCCACTGCAGTGGCGTGGTGCCGGTCTGCTCGCGAAAACGCCGGTTCAGGGTGCGGGTGCTCAGCCGGGCCCGCGCGGCGATGCCGTCGAGCGTGAGCTCACGTCCGGCGTTCTCCTCCATCCAGCGCAGCAGCGGTTCGAGGGTCGCCCCGTCGGGGGCCGGTGGTTCGTGCACGATGAACTGCGCCTGACCGCCGTCGCGTTCCAACGGCATCACCGAGAGGCGGGCGGCGTCGGCGGCGACGGCCGAGCCGTGATCGCGCCGGACGAGGTGCAGACACAGATCGAGCCCGGCCGCCGCACCGGCCGAGGTGAGCAGCTGGCCGTTGTCGACGTAGAGCACGTCCGGGTCGACATGGACATCGGGGTACCGTCGCGCCAGCTCCGTGGTGCCCAGCCAATGGGTGGTGGCACGCAGCCCGTCCAGAAGCCCCGTGGCGGCGAGGACGAACGCGCCCACGCAGATCGACGCGATCCGGGTACCCCGGCCGGCCGCCGAGCGCAGGGCGTCCAGGATCCCGTCCGGAACGGGCGCGAGGGGGTTCGCGACGCCGGGCACGACGATGGTGTCCGCCTGCGTCAGTGCCTCCAGGCCCCAGGGCGCCCGCAGGGTGAACGCGCCCGCGTCGACGTCCCCGCCGGCCGAGCAGACCCGCACCTGGTAGGCGGGTCGGCCGCCGGGCAGACGAGCACGGGTGAAGACCTCGACCGGCGTCGCCAGGTCGAAGCCCACCACCCCGTCCAGGGCGAGAACGGCGACGGTGTGCATGACGAGATCGTAGCCCCGACCCGCTGGCGAGAACCCGTTGACCTATGGCAATCCCGCCACTTCTGTGCCCGCCGGATGACGCCTACCGTCGGAGCCGCGCCCGGCTTGATCTGCCGTGACCGCCGGCCCCGAGCCGGACCCACCCGCCGAAAGACTCCTCCCTCCATGACGAAGCTTCTCCTGAGCATTCACGTCCTCGCCGCGATCATCGCCATCGGCCCCGTGACGGTGGCGGCCAGTATGTTCCCCGCCGTCACCCGCCGGGCGTCGGCGGTGTCGGCCTCTCCCGGTGACCGGGATGCGGCCTCGGTCCCGCAGGCCCTGCACCGGATCTGTCGCGTCTATGCCGTCGTGGGTGTCGTCGTCCCCGTCTTCGGGTTCGCGACGGCCAACAGCCTGCACGTCCTCGGCGACCCCTGGCTGATCGTCTCGATCGTCCTCACGCTGATCGCGGCCGTGATCCTGGCGGCGCTCGTCCTCCCCGGACAGTCCGCTGCCCTCGCCGCGCTCGACAAAGGCTCCGGCACCTCCGCCGCCCTACGTCGCCTGGCCATGTACACCGGAGTGTTCAACCTGCTCTGGGCCGTGGTCACCGTTCTCATGATCGTCCGCCCTGGCTCGACGACGGGAGCCTGAATCAGGGGCGGGATGCGGAGCGTGACCGCGGCCCAGAGCGGGGCCGGACCTGTCCCTGAGCCGCCTATGCCCGCCCGATCTCGACGTCCTCCAGGACACCGAGCGCGTCCGGCACCAGAATCGCCGCCGAGTAGTAAGCGCTCACCAGATACGACGTGACCGCTTGGTCGTTGATGCCCATGAAGCGCACATTCAGGCTGGGCTGGTACTCGTCCGGGATTCCCGTCTGGTGCAGACCCACGACTCCCTGGTCTTCCTCACCGGTGCGCATCGCGAGGATCGAGCTGGTGCCGGTCTCGCTGATCGGGATCTTGTTGCACGGGAGGATCGGCACTCCCCGCCAGGCGCGCACCGACGAGCCCAGGACCTCGAGGTTCTGCGGGTAGAGGCCACGGTTGCTGCACTCCCGGCCGAAGGCCGCGATGGTCCGGGGGTGAGCCAGCAGGTACTGGGTCTTACGACGCCGTGACAGCAGTTCGTCGAGGTCGTCGGGGGTGGGCGGGCCGGTGCGGGTGTGGATGCGCTGTTTGAGGTCGGCGTTGTGGAGGAGGCCGAATTCGCGGTTGTTGACGAGCTCGTGTTCCTGGCGTTCGCGGAGTGCTTCGATGGTGAGGCGGAGCTGCTGCTCGACCTGGTTCATCGGTTCGTTGTAGAGATCCGCGACGCGTGTGTGCACGCGCAACACCGTCTGGGCGACGCTCAGTTCGTACTCGCGTGGGGACAGCTCGTAGTCGACGAAGGTGCCGGGAAGGGCCGGCTCGCCGACGTGCCCGGAGGCCACTGCGATGTCGGCCTCGCCGCGCTTGTTCTGCGGGAGTGTGGGCCGGGAGGCGAAGCCCGCGACATGGTCGCGCAGTGACTCGGAGCGATCGGCCAGTTCCTGGAAAGCCTGGAGGGAGAGCGTGAGGACGGTGCAGCGCGTCACCGCCCTTACGGTGAAGCCCCAGACCCCGTCCGGCTCCAGGGGGACGCGTTCGCCGAAATAGTCGCCGTCGGCCAGCACACCGAGCACGGTGTCGTCCCCGTACTTGCCGACGCCCGTCTTGTTGAGCTTGCCGTGGACGACCAGGAAGACCTGGTCGGCCGGCTGACCCGACTCGACCAGGGCGTCACCCGCCGCGTACTCCCGCTGGACGAACCCGTCCGCCAGCGACTCCAGTACGGCATTGTCGTCAAATCCCCGGAGCAGCGGCAGCTCACCCAGCTCCGGCGGGATGACCCGGACCTCCGAGCCGGTGGTGATGAACTCGACGCGGCCGTCCCCGATCTCGTAGGTCAGCCTGCGGTTGACCCGGTACGTACCCGCGGACACCTGCACCCAAGGCAGCACCCGCAGCAGCCATCGGGAGGAGATCCCCTGCATCTGCGGTACGGATTTGGTCGTCGTCGCGAGCTGGCGTGCCGCTGAGGTGTCGAGGCTCTGCTGTGACTCGCCCGCCCGCGCGGTCTGCCCTTGCTCCACTGACGTGGTCATTGCTGGTATTCACCCATCTGTATGCGATAGCTGACGCGATACCTGAAACGGTGTGCTGCGGATGGCGACGTGGTGCGGACAGGGCAGGGCCATGGCCCTGCCCTGTCCGGTCCCGTCAGTGGCCGACTTCGACGTTCTCGAGAATTCCGAGAGCGTCGGGAACGAGAACGGCGGCGGAGTAGTAGGCGCTCACCAGATAGGACATGATCGCTTGGTCGTTGATGCCCATGAAACGTACGGACAGGCTGGGCTGGTACTCGTCCGGGATTCCCGTCCGGTGGAGACCGACGACCCCCTGTGATTCCTCACCGGTGCGCATCAACAGAATCGAGCTGACGCCGGTCTCGGTGACCGGGATCTTATTGCAGGGGAAAATCGGCACACCGCGCCAGGCGGGGACGGCGTGGCCGTTCACATCGACGCTGTCCGGGTACACGCCTCGGCTGTTGAACTCGCGCCCGATCGCCGCGATGGCACGCGGGTGTGCCAGAAGGAAGCCGGGGTCCTTCCAGACGGTCGCCAGCAGTTCGTCGAGGTCGTCGGGGGTGGGTGGGCCGGTGCGGGTGTGGATGCGTTGTTTGAGGTCGGCGTTGTGGAGGAGGCCGAATTCGCGGTTGTTGACGAGCTCGTGTTCCTGGCGTTCGCGGAGTGCTTCGATGGTGAGGCGGAGCTGCTGCTCGACCTGGTTCATCGGTTCGTTGTAGAGATCCGCGACGCGTGTGTGCACGCGCAACACCGTCTGGGCGACGCTGAGGCCGAACTCGCGCGGGGCGAGTTCATAGTCGGCGAAGACGCCGGGAAGGGCAGGCTCGCCAACGTGTCCGGAGGCGATGTCGATGGCCGACTCGCCGTACTCGTTCTGCGGGCGTCCGGTCTCGGCGCGGAAGGCCTGCACGTGGTCGTGCAGCTCCGGCGAACGCTCGAGGAGCTCCTCGAACTCCTGGCGCGGCAGGGTCAGCACCGTGCAGGCCGTCACCGCCCGTACGGTGAAGTCCCAGTTGCCCCCCTCGGCCGCCGCGAGGGCCCGGTCGCCGAAGTATTCGCCGTCGGCCAGCACGCCGAGCACGGCGGGGTCGCCGTACTCCCCGGCGTGCACCTTGCTGACCTTGCCGTGGGCGATCAGAACGACCTGATCGGCCGGGTGGCCGGCCTCGACCAGCACGTCCCCGGGCTGGAACTCGCGCTGGGTGAAGCGGCCGGCGAGCGTGTCGAGCACCGTGGCGTCGGTGAAGCCGCGCAGCAGCGGCAGCTCGCCCAGCTCCGCCGGGATCACGCGTACCTCGGCCCCGGTGGAGACGAATTCGACCCGGCCGTCGCCGAGTGTGTGCGTCAATCGCCGGTTGACCCGGTAGGTACCGCCGGAGACCTGGACCCAGGACAGCATGCGCAGCAGCCACCGCGAAGTAATGCCCTGCATCTGCGGTACGGATTTGGTCGTGGTCGCCAGATTCCGGGCGGCCGCGGTGCCGAGACTCAGTCGGCCCGCTGAATTCTCCGTGTCGGAACCGGATTCCAATGACGTCGTCATACGGGAATGCCCACCCATTTCCTCTGCGCGACCGGCTGCTGCGGAACCGTCGATAAGCTCTCGGGGATGCTTCTCCGAGGCTAGCGGGGTGATTCCGTGGGCGCAGTCACCCTAAAGGGTGGATTAATCGACGATGTTAACGGCGGATAAAAATGCCGATACCGTTCGGGACGGCTCGTTCGGCCCCGCCCGAGGGATGGTTGCGCACGACGGCCTGCCCTTCGCCGGGAGCGCGGGTGACCAGCGTGCTCGACCCGCCGCCGTCCAGGTTCACGGCGTCCTCGGAACCGAGATCCCGCATGACGCCGGCCAGTTCGGCGACGGTCAGGCCCACGCGATAGTCGGGGCCCCCGTCCAGCGCCAGAAGGTACAGCCGCCGGCCCCCGTCGGCCAGCCCGGCCGAGGTCCGTACGGCTGAGGCCACCGTGTCCAGCCCGCTCAGCGGGTGGCCGTCGCGCAGCACCGGGAAGCCGCCCAGCGCGAAGCGCAGCGCCCCGCGGTGCGCGGACCGCAGGCGCTCGTCCACCTGAACCCGGTCGCCGACCCGGAGCTTGCGCAGCTCCCGCGCCCCTGCCTCACGCCCCACCAGCACCACCGTGCCGGACGCGATCTGCCCCCGCCCCGGCTCCTCGGCCACGGAGGTCACCCGGCCCCGCCGTACGGTCAGTTCGTAGGTCTCGGCGCTGCACGGCGCCGCCCGCTCCGTGTCGGTACCGCAGGTGGCCCGCAGCCGCGAGACCGCTCCCCACGCGGGGGTGTACGCGCCGACGCCGCCGACGGGCAGGGCGTACTGATTGAGGCCGCGCAGCGGGAACTTCCGGTCCGCGGTCCGCACGGTCCCCACCAGGGTGAGCCGGTCCAGCCGGGCCACCCCGTCCGTCCCGACGCCGATGACGTCCCTCGTGGTGACCCCCTGCGGCATCGCGGGCCCGAAGCGCTGACCGTCCGGCACGGCCGCGCTCAGGCGGTGCCCGCTCGCGATGGACGGGCCCACCGGCGCCCCCGTCGCCTCCACCCCCGGGTGCTGACTCTCCGTGATGTTGTAGAAATCGCCGTTGACGGCGCCGACCGCGCCCCGGGACTCGGCCAGGCGGGACACGGTCGCCCGTGCGGCGACCCGGCCCGGGTACAACAGGTCCAACGACACCTTCGGGTGGCGCAGATCGACGGTGAGCACATGACCGAAGGCCGGCCCGTGCGAGCCCGAGACCGAGAACTTCCGATAGGTGACCCCGGGCGCGACGCCGGCCTGACCGCCGAACCGCGGAGTCGGCCGTGCTTCCGTTTCCGCCCAGGCGGTCCCTCCGCCACCCACCAATGAGACCCACGCCACCCACACCGTCAGCACCGCGCGTACGCGGCCAGTACGTCTTCTCACAGTCTCCCCAGAGGTCCCATCAACTCTGCCACGGCGCAAGGGAGTTCACCATGCCCCGAACGAACGACAAGGAACGCCGCGGCGTCGACGTGGGCAACTCTCGGCACGTCCCTGCACATCGGCCCTGCGCGCCCCGATACTCACAGCTGTCAGTACGTGCGACCCATCGATATCCGCCCAGAGATTCGGGAGGCACCATGCACCCGCGCACGCGCCGCGCAGCCGTCGTCACCCTCGGAGCCGCCTTCGCGGGATCCCTCGCGTCCCCGGCTCTCGCCGTCGTGCCGGACTCGCGCGACGGCACCCGCCAAGGGCGTGGCAAGGCGCCGCTGCGCCGGGCGCACGCGCACAACGACTACGCGCACCCCCGGCCGCTCGCCGACGCCCTCTCCCACGGATTCGGCAGCGTGGAGGCCGACATCTGGCTCGTGGGCGGGCAACTCCTCGTGGCGCACGACGCGTCCGAGCTCGATCCGACGCGCACCCTCGAATCGCTCTACCTCGACCCGCTGCTGCGTCGGGTCATCGCCAACCACGGCCGCGTCTACCGCGGCCACGGCCTCTCGTTGCAGCTGCTCATCGACATCAAGACCGCGGGCGATCCCACCTACCGCGAACTCTCCAGACGCCTGCGCCGCTACCGGTCGATGCTCGGCGTCTGTGCCGACGGCCGGGTGCGACGTGGCGCGGTCACCGCCGTCGTGTCGGGCGACCGGGGTGCCCGCACCCCCATGGAGGCCGAGCGGGTGCGGTACGCCTTCTACGACGGTCGCCTCGCGGACCTCGGCAGCGGCGTTCCCGCTTCGTTCACCTCGCTCATCAGCGACAACTGGGGGCTGAACTTCACCTGGCGAGGTGAAGGGCCGATACCCGAGCGTGAGCGGACGGCCCTTCGACGGATCGTCGCCGCCGCCCATTCGGCAGGCCGGTGTGTGCGCTTCTGGGCCACGCCCGACGAGCCGGGCCCGGCCCGTGACGCGCTCTGGCGCGAGCTGCTGGACGCCGGTGTGGACTACCTCAACACGGATGATCTGGCAGGACTCGAGGCGTTTCTCCGCGCAGCTCGCTGAGCACCTCGCGGAAGTGGGACTCGGGAACCGACGGCAGCAACAGCGCGACGACGTGCACCAGTTTGCCGAGCACGAAGGTGGTGTCGGGCGTCGCGCGCACGAGCTCCCGCACCCGCTCCGTGTCTCCGCGCCGGACGGACTCGAGCAGCACTGCGACATCCGGTGCGGCCTCCTCATCCGTCTCGACCCAGCCCGCCTCGTCCGGCGCGCGCCGGACGAGGTGTCGCAACACCCGGTCGGCGACGTCGGGCTGATATGCCTTGCGTACGGCTTCGTTGGCGACCCAGGAGAGCGCGGACACGACGTCCTTGGCCTCGTCGGCCGTCATGGTCTCCGGCAGCGAAGCGTCGAACGCCTGCTGATTGCCGTGCCGGAAGGCCAGGAGGAGGCGTGCTGCCCTCGCCTTCGCCTCGTTCACGCGTATATGGGAAATCTCGGCGGTCACCGGAAAATAGTACTGTTAGTGGATCATTCCGTGGGGAGCGCCACGCAGTGGAATGTCGCGATCCAGAGCGGAAGGTGTAGCGGTACGGTCACCACGCGGTCACGGACGGGCGCGCGTGGGGACGCTGGACCGTATGGCAACCCCACCTGGACCGCCACCCGGAAACCCGCTCGGACCGCCCTCGGGCGCGCCGCCCCCGCCGCCGTCCTGGCCTCCGCCGGGGGGCTTCGGTCCGGGAGGGCCGCCCTGGCCGCCGGAACCGCCCCGGCCCGACGGCGGCGGAGGCAAGCGGATCGCCATCGCGGCCACCGCGCTGGTGGCTGTCGCCGCCGTGGCGCTGGGCGCGGTGCTGGTCGTCGGGGACGGTGACGATGAGAAGCCCGGGGAGAGAACGCCGTCCGGCAGTCCGACCGGCGGGCCCTCGCCTTCCTTCAGCCTTCCCACCAGCCTCCCCAGCGGCCTTCCGTCGGGGCTGCCCAGCGGTTTCCCCACGACGCTGCCGTCGGGCATGCCCACGAGCCTGCCGAGCGGGTTCCCCAGTGGGCTGCTCGGTGTGCCGACCGCGCGGAGCGTCGAGAGCGGCCTTCCGACGCCCACCGACGACAGGCCGTACTACTTCGCGCTGGCCTCGGGGGACTGCTTCGACCTGCCCGCCGGTGGCCCCGGGGGGCGGCTGGTCAAGCGCTCGTGTTTCGCGCCCCATGACGGCGAGGTGGTCGCCACACCCAGGCTGTCGGGCACGTACGACAGTGAGAGCGCCCTGAAGGACAAGGCCGCGGAGCTGTGCCGGCAGCCGATGCGTGGCCGCAGTCTGAAGCAGCCCGTCGGCACCGCGCGCGGCACGCTGGTGCAGTACCCGAAGTTACAGGGCTACCGGCTGGGCATTCGTTCCGTCACCTGCAGCCTGACTGCCGAGGAGGGCGGTACGGGCAGCGGTCGGAAGCTGACGAAGCCGCTCGCCTGACGCCCCTGCAGAACGGCCGTGGCCGCTGCCGGGGCGAGGGGGAGACGGAGTGCGGCGGTCACTCCGCGGGAACGGCCTGGATGTCGAGTTCGATCTTGATCGTCGCCCCGATCATCGCGATGCCACGCGTGAGCATGGACCGCCAGTCCAGGGTGAAGTCCTCACGGTGCAGTTCGGCGGAGGCCGAGCAGGCGGCGCGGGTCTCGCCCATGATGCCGGTGCCGAGGCCGAGGTAGCGGGTGTCGAGCGAGACGTTCCGGCTGACCCCGTGGAGGTTGAGCACCCCCTGCACGGCCCACCGCGAACCGCCGCGGTGCACGAAGCGCTCGCTGACGAACTGCATGTACGGGTACTTGTCGACGCCCAGGAAGTCCGGGGAGCGCAGGTGTGCGTCGCGCTGCTCGACCCCGGTGTCGATGCTCGCGGTCTCGATCACGACGTCGAGGCTGGAGTCCTCCATGCGCTCGCCGATCCACAGGGTGCCCTGGAACTGGTTGAACCGGCCGTGCACCTCGGCGAGCCCGATGTGCCGGGCGATGAAGCGCACCGCCGTATGGTCCGGGTCGATGCGCCAGGCGCCCGGGGCCGGCAGGGCGGGGGTGGGCGCCGGCTCCATGGGCATGGTCCCGAGGTCGGTCCGTGTTCCCTCCGTCGATTCGCACGCCTGGCGCACGGGCTGGTACCCCTCGGCGGTCACCGCGACGCTGTACTCGCCGGGTGCCACGTTCGTGGCGAACCGACCGTGCGGGTCGGTCTGCCCGTGCACCACCTCGCGCCCGTTCGCATCCCGTACGGATACCTCCGCTCTGTGCAGGGGAAGGCGCACGGGGTCGACGACGACACAGTCGAGAGCCCCCGCGCCGTACGGAATCGGTGCGCTCTCCCGGTGAAGAGAACGCTTGTACCGGCGCAGCAGGGCGAAAGTCATCCCAAAGTGCCTTTCCATGTCCAGAAGGTGATTGAACGGTAGATCACCATATTCTGTCACTAGGGCTTGGAAGCTCCTCCATTGCCCTCTGTTGCCTTGGAAAGCTCTTTACTGACTGTTCTGTCCCTTTGATTCTTTCGCTCTCGTTCGTGGCTCGGCCGTCGCCCGTCCCTCACTCTTCCGCGAGCAGGACCGCGAGGGCCGCCGCCGGATCGAGGTCGCACGGTCCGGCGGGCTCCCAGCGGCCACCCTCCTTGCGGTACGGCCACCAGCGTCCGTCCCGCCCGTAGCGCAGCTGGGTATCGGTGCCCACCACCGTCCACCGATTGCGCGTGGCCCGCAGCCGGGGCGCCTTGTCGTCGTCCTCCCAAGCGGCCGCCAGGTGGGCGCGTACGCGGGCGAGCTCCTCCGGCTCGGGTGTCCATTCCTCCTCCAGCACGGCCAGTGCGGCGGCTCCGCCGTGGCCCCAGGCGCGGACGGCGCGGGCCAGCTCGGCGCGTCCGTAGCCACTGTCCGCCGCGAGCCGGGCGGTGATCCTCTCGGGCGGCCCCGCGGCGGCCAGGCGTACCGCGTCCTGCCGCGCCGTCAGCGCGTCCGCCACGGGGGCCCTCTCATGGCCGGGCGCCAGGGCCTCGGCCAGCAGCTGCCGGGCCCGGGCGGCCGCGTCCGCGACGAGGAACTCCAGCGCGCCGACGTCGAGGCCGGGCCCGGCAGGGGTGCTCCCGGTGAGGACGGGCGGGCGTGCTGTGACGTCCGTCAAGGGCGGGGCGTCGGGCAGCGGCGGTATGAGGTCCCGTGCCGCGAACGCCTCGCTCGCCAGGACGCCCGCAGGCACCTCCGAGCTCTCCCGCGTCTGCCGCGAGGCGGCACGGGAGACGCTACGGGCCTGCAATTCGTCCAACAGCTCACGCTCTCCCCGTCCGCGCATCAGCAACAACACGAAGGGATCCTGGTCCAGCAACCTCGCCACCTGATGGCACAGCGCCGCCGTGTGCGAGCAGTGGTCCCACGCCTCGCAGGCGCACTCGGGCTCCAGATCCCCGATGCCCGGCAGCAGATCCACCCCCGCCGCGGCCGCGTCCTCGACCAGGTGCGGCGGCATATCGCGGTCCAACAGCGCTGCGATGTGCCCTGCCCGGTCGGCGACCAGGTTCAGCAGCCGTTCCCAGTCGGCCCCGGACAGCTCCTGGATCACCACATCGGAGCGGTAGCGCGTGCCGTCCCGGTCACGGACGAGTGCCGTGATCCGTCCCGGCCGTACGGACACCGCGCCGACCGCCCCCGCGCGCGCGTGCCTGCGGCCCGCCTTCACCTGCTCGCCGTCCAGCGCGGTGTCCTCGAGCGCCCGGAGCCACGCCCGGCCCCACCACGTCTCGGCGAATCCTCGTCCCCTCGCGGGCGGTAGTGCGTCGAACGTGCGCTCCACGCGCGCGTGAACGTCATTCCCGGTCATCGTCCGGTCCCCCTCAGTTCGACGAGATCCGCCAGTTCGGCGTCGGTGAGTTCCGTCAGCGCCGCCTCCCCGGAGTGCAGCACCGCGTCCGCGAGAGCCTGCTTGCGGGTGAGCATCTGTGCGATCCGGTCCTCGATCGTGCCCTCGGCGATGAGCCGGTGCACCTGCACCGGCTGGGTCTGGCCGATGCGGTAGGCACGGTCGGTGGCCTGCGCCTCGACGGCCGGGTTCCACCAGCGGTCGAAGTGCACGACGTGCCCGGCGCGGGTGAGGTTCAGTCCCGTACCCGCCGCCTTCAACGACAGCAGGAAGACCGGGACCTCGCCGTCCTGGAAGCGGCGGACCATCTCCTCGCGCCGCGGCACGGGCGTGCCCCCGTGCAGGAACTGTGTCGGCACACCACGTGCGGCCAGGTGCTGCTCCAGGAGCCGCGCCATCTGCACGTACTGGGTGAACACGAGCACGCTCGCGCCCTCGGCGAGGATCGTGTCCAGCAGTTCGTCGAGCAGTTCCACCTTGCCGGACCGGCCTGAAATCATCGGGCCGCCCTCCTTGAGGTCGTGCTCCTTCAGGAACTGAGCCGGATGGTTGCAGATCTGTTTGAGCCCCGTGAGGAGCTTCACGATCAGCCCGCGCCGCTCGAAGCCCTCCGCGCCCTCGACCTCCGCCAGGCTCTCCCGCACCACGGCCTCGTACAGCGCCACCTGCTCCTTGGTGAGCGTGACCGCGTGATCCGTCTCCGTCTTGGGCGGAAGCTCGGGCGCGATGCCCGGATCCGACTTGCGGCGACGCAACAGGAACGGGCGGACGATCGCCGCGAGGCGTTCGGCGGCCGCGGGATCGGCGCCGTCCTCGACCGACCGCGCGTAGCGCCGGCGGAATCTGCCCAGCGAGCCGAGCAGCCCGGGCGTCGTCCAGTCGAGGATCGCCCACAGCTCGGACAGGTTGTTCTCGACCGGCGTGCCCGACAGGGCGACCCGGGCCTTCGCGCCGATCGTGCGCAGTTGCTTGGCCGTCGCCGAGTACGGGTTCTTGACGTGCTGTGCCTCGTCGGTGACGACCAGGCCCCAGCCGGCCTCCGCCAGACGCGCGGCGTCCAGCCGCATCGTGCCGTAGGTGGTGAGGACGAACTCCCCGTCGGCCAGGGCGTCCAGGCTCCGCGACGAGCCGTGGAAGCGGCGCACGGACGTCCCGGGCGCGAACTTCTCGATCTCCCGCTGCCAGTTGCCCATCAGGGACGTCGGACAGATCACCAGGGTCGGACCGGCGGCGCCGGGCAGGGCCTGGCGGTGCAGATGGAGGGCGATCAGGGTGATGGTCTTGCCGAGCCCCATGTCGTCGGCGAGACAGCCGCCCAGGCCGAGCGAGGTCATCCGGTTCAGCCAGTCGAGGCCGCGTAGTTGGTAGTCGCGCAGGGTGGCGGCGAGAGCGGCGGGCTGGCCGACGGGCTCACAGGAGGAGTCGGGGTCGGCGATGCGGTCGCGCAGGGCCGCGAGCCAGCCGGTGGCCTGTACGTCGACCGTCTCCCCGGCGTCCTCGTCGCCACGCTCCTCGGCGTGGGCGCGGCCGGTGAGGGCGGCACCCAGCGCCTCGATGGGCGTGACCTTGCGGTCCTGCCGCTCCCGGGCGCGGCGCACCGCCTCCGGATCGACGAGCACCCACTGGTCCCGCAGGCGCACGGCCGGGCGGCTCGCCTCGGCCAGCCGGTCCAGTTCCTCCTTGGTGAGCTCCAGGCCACCGACGGCGAACCGCCAGCTGAAGGTGAGCAGCGCGTCCGCCGAGAGGAGGGACGGCATGCCGGACCGCCCGGCGTCCTGTGCGCCGCCGTTGTCGTCGGGCGGTCCGACGACGGCGCGCGCGGTGAGCTTGCGGGCCAGCTCCTTCGGCCAGTGGACCTCGACCCCGGCGGCGTCCAGAGCCGTCGACGCCGCGCCCAGGAGCTCGCCCAGCTCCTCGTCGGCGAGGTCGATGGCGTCGGGTGCCGCCGCCGAGAGCAGCGGTGTGAGTGCGGGCCAGGCGTGCGCGGCGCGGCGCAGCGCGAGCAGGGCGTTCATACGCGCTCCCCGGCCGAGGGAGGCTGCCACGGGGGAGTCGCCCGCCCAGACCTCGGCCGCGTCCGCGACCAGCGCCGGGTCGCTGAGGCTGTGCAGCTGGAGGACGGCACGGAATCGCGGGCGGGCGTCCTCATCGGCCTCCCCGTCCTCGAGTGCGGTCTCCGCCAGGCCCAGCACCTCGACGCGCAGGGAGAGTCGCACGCCCGCGTCGTGCCCGGCGGCGACCTCGTCGGCCCAGGCGCGCTGTTCGGGCAAGCGGCACGGCTCGGGGCCGGCGAAGGCGGGACCACCCGCGGCCGCCGCCGCGGCGGGGGAGCGCGGCAGTCCGTCGGCCACGGCGTCCAGGAAGGCGCGCACGAGCCGCTCGGGCTCGGGCAGCAGCAGCGGGTCGCTGTCCGGCAGGGGCACGGCGTGCGCGGCCGGCGGCATCGCGGCGGCCAACTCCCGTACCCGGTCCAGGTCGTCCTGGGTGAGTGGGCCGACGCGCCAGGCATCGTGATCGGTCGAGGTCAACCCCGGCAGCAGTCGGCCGCGAGCGGCCAGCTGCAGTGCGAGCAACGCCGCGGCACCCCAGAACGCGGCCGACTCCTCGCCCCGCGCGGCGCGGGCGCGGGTGAGGGCCGGCAGCGCCTCGCGTACGGGCAGCGTGGTGGCGCGTACGGTCGTGGTGGCGACGGACGCGCCGTCCGCGACGGCGATCGTCAGCTCCTCCACGACGCCCGAGGCGACGAGCAGTTCGCTGTCCAGCTCGTCCGGCTGCCAGAAGGCGACACGTCCGGTCCGGGACGGGTCCCCGGGGAGGAAGACCGCCGAGCAACGAGCCAGCCGGGCGATCTCGGTGGGGGTTGCGGCAGGGGGTGGTGTCACAGGGATGCGCATTCCTCAAATTTGACTAGTGGGCTCCGGAGCGCCCGAGGGTACAGGACGCGAACGGGCGGCGAGGCTCTCCGGTGTGTGATGCGTGTCATGTCGTCGGCCGGGGTGCGCTCAACCCCCTCCGGTGTTCGGGGGTTGTCCCCCGACCGGTCAGGGTGGTGGCTCCATGGCTCTCTCGAGCCTCTGGCCCGTACGTTTCCTGAGCTCGGTCATCCATCCCGCGGCCCCTTTGCCGCCGGGCCGCCGGGCCGTCCGCCCCGGCCGTCCGTCGAAACTCTCCGGAGACCTCATGCCTCAGGCCAGTGCCCTGCTCGCGGAACCCGCGGCGGGCAGTGATTTCGCCCCGCTCCTGCGCCGGATCCGCGCGGAGGGGCTCCTCGAAAGACGGCGGGGCTGGTACGCGCTGACCATCGCCGCCAACGCGTTGACCCTGGTCGCCACGGGCGCCGGGATCGTGCTCATGGGCGACTCGTGGTGGACGCTGTTCCTGGCCGTGCCCATGGCGGTCTTCGGCGCCCGGACCGCCTTCGTGGGGCACGACAGCGGCCACTCCCAGATAGCGGGCACCCGGCGGACCCATCGCGTTCTCGGCCTCATCCATTCCGACCTGCTGCTCGGCATGAGTTACGCCTGGTGGAACGACAAGCACAATCGCCACCACGCCAACCCCAACCACATCGACAAGGACCCGGACGTCGGCGTCGGCGCTCTGGTCTGGACCCGGCGACAGGCCGCGCAGCGGGAAGGCTTCGCCCGCTGGCTCACCCGTCACCAGGCCCGGCTCTTCTTTCCGATGCTCCTTCTCGAAGGCCTCAATCTCAAGGTTTCAAGCGTGCGGGACCTCAGACGGCAAGAGGCGGGAGAGCGACGGGTCGAGGCGACGCTCCTCACCCTGCATCTGCTGGGCTACGTGACCCTGCTCCTGTCCTCCATGTCTCTCGGCAAGGCCCTCGCCTTCGCGCTCCTCCACCACGCCCTTTTCGGGCTCCACCTCGGCATGGTCTTCGCGCCCAATCACAAGGGCATGGAGATGCCGGACCCGCACGGAGAGCGGTGGGGGCACCTGCGTCGTCAGGTCCTCACCTCACGCAATGTGCGCGGCGGCCCGCTCACCGACTGGTTCCTGGGCGGGTTGAACTACCAGATCGAGCACCATCTCTTCCCGAACATGCCGCGCCCGCACCTCCGGCGCGCCCAACCGATCGTCCGCGCGTACTGCCGGGCGGCCGGCCTGTCGTACGCGGAAACCGGGCTCATCGACTCCTACCGACAGGCGCTGGGTCACATGCACGACGTCGGTGCTCCGCTACGGGCCGGGTGAAGCGACGCGGAGGGGGACAGGCCGCGGAGCCGGGCTCAGGCGGCAGGCAACCCGAGAAGGGCCCGGGCCACGGTGCGTGGTGACTCGTCGTGTTCACGAGCGAGCGCGATGACAGCTCGGCAGGCCAGTTCGTTCACGCCGAAGCTGAGAGCCTCCGGCGAGACCCAGCGAGCCGCCTCCGTGCTCCCGTCGAGATCGTTCTCGGCACATGCGGCCACATAAGTGGCCGCCGCCTCGAAGAGATTGCGCTGCCGATTCACCGGCGGCGGCACCGGGGACGGTCGGCGGACTTCTTCGAGGCGCTTACGGAATTTATGGAACACGCGGATCACCTGCCCCGTGAGCGGCTAGTCCTGCGTCGTTCAAGTGTGCCCGCCCAAAGCGGAGTTGAACCTCCGGCGAATGCGAGGGAGAGCGCCCGGGGAAGCCGCCGAAACCGTGATCCGTGGCACCCCCCGGAGCGCTCATGGCCGATTCGGCCCGGTCAGCTCCGGCGGACGGCGAGTGCGAGGAAACGGGTGTCCTCATCCGTGTAGGAGATGAGGTCCCAGCCGCCGTCCGCCAGCAAGGGGCGGAGCCGGGGCTCGGCGCGCTGGTCCTCCGGAGTCAGCGCGCGGCCCTGGCGGGCCGCGAGCGCGGCACGGCCGATGGGGTGGAAGAGCGCGAGCCGGCCGCCCGGCCGTACGACCCGGGCCAACTCCCGAAGGCCTGCCGTGGCATCGGCGAGATGAGCGATGAGCCCGGCCGCGAAGACCGCGTCGACCGAACCGCCACGCAGCGGAAGCCGGCCGACGTCCGTGATCATCAGCAGACCGTGCTGATGCCGGCCGGCCCGGACGGCCGCGGTCAGCATCGCGGGGGTGAGGTCCGCGCCCAGCACCGCGCCCCGCGGGCCGACGGCCGAACGCAGCGCCGGCAGCGCCCGCCCCGTGCCGCACCCGGCGTCCAGCACCGTGTCGCCCTCGCGCAGGCCGAGGTCGGCGACGGCCGCGTCGTACGCGGGACCGTCCCCGGGGAACTTGGCGTCCCAGCCTTCGGCACGCGCCGTGAAGAATTCCCTCACCCGGGCCGGGTCGTTGCTCACGCGATGACTCCTTCAGTGCTGCGGTCGACCGCTCGGCGCGCGGCCGACGCGCACCAAGGGCGCCGGTTACTCGGCGACACCGGTCAGAGCCACTACTTTGTCGACGCGGACGCGAACCAGCAACTCGCCAGGGACGCCGTTGCGCGCCCCGTACTCCTCGGCCGCCGCCTCCCCCATATAACGCGCGGCGATCCTGGTGGCCGCGGACCGGACCTCGACCAGGTCGGCACTCAGCTCGGCGCGCCCTTGCAGGGTGACGAAGGAGAACGGTGGCCTGTCGTCGTCCACGCAGAGCGCCACGCGGCCGTCCCGGGCGAGATTACGGCCCTTGACCGTGTTCTCTCCGGTATTGAAGATGAGATCGTCCCCGTCGAGCAGGAACCAAATGGGTGCGATGTGCGGACTGCCGTCGGCGCGCACCGTGGAGAGTTTTCCGGTACGGGTGCCCTCGGAAAGGAAGGCCCGCCACTGTTCCTCGCTCATTTTCTGTGCCATGTCCTCATCTTGTGCCAACTGGCCAACAGGCACGTGCCGACGGACCGGGCGGGTTGCCGACGGGGCGTAGGTGAGCAAGGCTGGCACGGCAGTTACGGGGAAAACACGGAACGGGGAGGCGGGGCATTATGGCCATGGCCAAGGGACTCGACTGGCTGCTGGACGACCTGACCAAGCGGGTGGAGCAAATACGTCACGCGCTGGTGCTGTCCAATGACGGGCTGGTGACGGGCGCGAGTGCCGACCTCGAGCGAGAGGACGCCGAGCACTTGGCCGCGGTCGCGTCGGGGCTGCACAGCCTGGCGAGGGGGACCGGCCGCCACTTCCGGGCGGGCAAAGTCCGTCAGACGATGGTCGAGTTCGATGAGGGTGTGCTGTTCGTGACGGCCGCGGGCGACGGGAGTTGTCTGTGCGTCCTCGGTGACGCCGATGCCGACATCGGCCAAGTCGCCTATGAGATGACTCTGCTCGTCAATCGTGTCGGTGAGCACCTGAGCGTCGCGTCGCGACAGCAGGACGGCCGGGACGAGGCCCCCGGCCGCATGCGCTGACGTGCGGCGCCGACCTCGCCCCCAGCCCGGAACGGAGTTATCCACAGGGTCGACGCGATGTCACCCCCCGCCACTATCGTCGTCACTGTCAGTGATGGGCCGGTGGTGGGGAGGATGTCATGGCGGTGCGACAGTGCGAGGTGCGGGGCGCGACCGAGGAGAGCGTCGCGTTCGGAAGGGCGGCACGGGAGCTGGAGCTCAAGCCGCGCGAGTTCGAGCTGGCGGTGCAGCTCGGGGCCGTACGGACGGTGGCATCCGGCCCCGGTCGTCGACGGAGGGTCAGCCGGGCGGAGATCGAACGCCATCGGAGCGCCGACGGATTCCCTGAAGGACTGCGCTCACGGTTGTGGGTGGTCGGCACCGCGGAGGGCGCCGAACTGATGGGGATCAGCCCGGCCCGCTTCGGACGACTCGCCCGGGGTGGTTGTTTCGCACCCGTGCGCTTCTACGTCAACCGGTACCGAGCCGTCGTCTGGCACTACCTGGCCGCGGATCTCGTGGACTTCGCCGACCGCAATCCCGAGCTCCTGACCGGCCGTACGCCTTCCCTCTTGCGCACGGCGCTGGAGGAGCGCGAGGACCGTCGCGGGCGATCCTGGCGCGCCCGCAGGCTCGACCAGTTGCTGGCCCAGACCGATGACCCATGGGAGCGGGCGGCGGTCACCGCGTCGGTGCTCAGCCCCGAAGACCTGGCCGCCGGCGTGCCGGACCCGAACGAGCGGGCCTATGTGACCGGGCTGCGCCCGGCTCTCGTCCCCGCGCGGTCGGACGCGATGGCCGCCCACGAAGTGATCGAATCCGTGCTCCTGGCGGAGGACCCGGACGAGATCGAGTGGCACCGGCACCGCTTGACCGTCGCGTTGGCACAGGCCCGCGCGGTGCGACCCGCTCCCGCCCCGGACGCAGCACCCGGCCCGATGCCGTCGCCCGCGGCCCCCGTGACCGGCACCGAAGTCCACGCGGACACCGAAGCCGTGGCCGGAGCGGCTGCGGAAGCCGCGACCACGCTCGCCGCACCAGCCCGGCCACGAGGGCTGTGGGATCGGCTGCGCCGCCGCACATGAGGCGCTCCGCGCGCCCGCGGCGGCTCGGGGGCTGGCTCATGTGACCTTGCGGAACAACCCCTCCTGCATCACGGACACGACGAGTCTGCCCTCGCGGTCGAAGATCTGCCCGCGGGCCAGGCCCCTGGCGCCCGTCGCGATGGGCGACTCCTGTTGGTAGAGGAACCACTCATCGGCGCGGAACGGACGGTGGAACCACATGGCGTGGTCGAGCGAAGCCATGTCGAAGCCACGTGGTCCCCACAGCGGCTCGACCGGGATGCGCACCGCGTCCAGCAGCGTCATGTCGCTGGCGTAGGTGACGGCGCAGGTGTGGACCAGAGGATCGTCGCCGAGCGGCCCCACCGTCCGCATCCACACGGCGCTGCGCGGCTGCGCTTCCGAGAGCTCCCGCGCGGTCCAGCGCAGCCGGTCCACGTACCGGATGTCGAAGGCCAGCCGCCGCTCCATGTGGCGCAGGGCGCTCGGCAGCTCCCCGAGGTGCTCGCGGATCTCGTCCGCGAGCTGCGGCAGCTCTTCGGGGCCGGGCACCCCCGGCATTGCCACCTGATGCTCGAAGCCCGGCTCGGGCTGATGGAAGGAGGCGGTGAGGTTGAAGATCGTACGGCCCTGCTGGACGGCCACCACGCGCCGCGTGGTGAAGGAACGCCCGTCGCGCACCCGTTCCACCTGGTACACGATCGGCACGCCGGGCTGCCCCGGTCGCAGGAAGTACGCGTGGAGGGAGTGGACCGGGCGCTCACCGTCGGTGGTCCGGCCGGCCGCGACCAGCGCCTGCCCGGCCACCTGCCCGCCGAACACGCGTTGGAGCGACTCGTCCGGGCTCCGGCCCCGGAAGATGTTCAGGTCGATCTGCTCCAGGTCGAGCAGATCGACCAGCCGGTCGGCGGGACTGGACATCGGTGCTCCTTCGCTGCTTCCGGGGCGCGCCACGCGGGCGGCGCCTCGGAGGCTACAGCTGACCGACCTCCATGACCCGCACCACCGCGCGGCCCTCCTCGTCCGAGGCCGCGAGATCCACCTCCGCGGAGATGCCCCAGTCATGGTCGCCGTTGGGATCGGCGAAGGTCTGACGGACACGCCACAGCCCGTCCTCCGGCTTCTCCTCGATCCGCAGCAGCTTCGGGCCCCGCGCGTCGGGACCGGTACCCAGGTCCTCGTACTCGTCCCAGTAGGCGTCCATGGCCTCGCCCCAGCGGTCCGCGTCCCAGCCGGCCTCGGCGTCCATCTCACCCAGCTCGCCGACCTTGTCGAGAGCGGCCAGCTCCACGCGGCGGAACATCGCGTTGCGCACCAGCACCCGGAACGCGCGCGCGTTGGCGGTGACCGGCTTGACCTGGTCGGCGCGCTCCTGGGCCTCCTCGGCGGTCTCGGTCTCGGGATTGGCCAGCTGCTCCCACTCGTCCAGCAGGCTGGAGTCGACCTGGCGCACCATCTCGCCGAGCCAGGCGATCAGATCCTCGAAGTCGTCGGACTTGAGGTCGTCCGGGACGGTGTGGTCCAGCGCCTTGTACGCGCCGGCGAGGTAGCGCAGCACGATGCCTTCGGTCCGCGCCAGGTCGTAGAAGGAGGTGAATTCCGTGAACGTCATCGCGCGCTCGTACATGTCACGGATGACCGACTTCGGCGAGAGCGGGTGGTCCCCGACCCACGGGTGGCTCTTGCGGTAGACGTCGTAGGCGTGGGACAGCAGCTCTTCCAGGGGCTTGGGGTAGGTGACGTCCATGAGCCGCTCCATGCGGTCCTCGTACTCGACGCCGTCCGCCTTCATCACGGCGACCGCTTCGCCGCGCGCCTTGTTCTGCTGCGCCGCCAGGATCTGCCGCGGGTCGTCCAGCGTCGACTCCACCACCGAGACCATGTCCAGGGCGTACGAGGGCGACTCGGGATCGAGAAGCTCGAAGGAGGCGAGCGCGAAGGTCGACAGTGGCTGGTTGAGCGCGAAATCCGACTGCAGGTCCACCGTCAGACGCACGATCCGGCCCTCGGCGTCGGGCTTGTCGAGCTGTTCGACGACACCGCCGTCCAGCAGCGAACGGTAGATCGCGATGGCCCGGCGGATGTGCCGCAGCTGATTCCTGCGGGGCTCGTGGTTGTCCTCCAGCAGCCGGCGCATCGCCTCGAAGGCGTTGCCGGGCCGTGCGATGACCGACAGGAGCATCGTGTGCGTGACCCGGAAGCGCGAGGTGAGCTGCTCGGGCTCCGAGACGATCAGCTTCTCGAAGGTGTTCTCGCCCCAGTTGACGAAGCCCTCGGGAGCCTTCTTGCGGACCACCTTGCGGCGCTTCTTCGGGTCGTCGCCGGCCTTGGCCAGGGCCTTCTCGTTCTCGACCACATGCTCGGGAGCCTGCGCCACGACGAAACCGGCCGTGTCGAAGCCGGCCCGCCCGGCGCGCCCCGCGATCTGATGGAACTCCCGGGCCCGCAGCGTCCGCACTCGCTGGCCGTCGTACTTGGTGAGCGCGGTGAACAGCACGGTGCGGATCGGCACGTTGACCCCGACGCCGAGCGTGTCCGTACCGCAGATCACCTTCAGCAGACCCGCCTGCGCCAGCCGCTCCACCAGCCGCCGGTACTTCGGCAGCATCCCCGCGTGGTGCACGCCGATACCGTGGCGCACATAGCGCGAGAGGTTCCGGCCGAATTTGGTGGTGAAGCGGAAATTGCCGATCAGCTTGGCGATCTCGTCCTTCTCCTCGCGCGAGCACATGTTGATGCTCATCAGCGCCTGAGCCCGCTCCACGGCCGCCGCCTGCGTGAAGTGCACGATGTACACCGGAGCCTGCCGGGTCTGCAGCAGCTCGGTCAGCGTCTCGGTCAGCGGCGTCGTGCGGTACTCGTAGGACAGCGGCACCGGACGGGTCGCGGACCGGACCACCGAGGTGGGCCGACCCGTGCGCCGGGTCAGATCCTCCTCGAAGCGGGACACATCGCCGAGCGTCGCCGACATCAGAACGAACTGCGCCTGCGGCAGCTCCAGCAGCGGGATCTGCCACGCCCAGCCCCGGTCCGGCTCCGCGTAGAAGTGGAACTCGTCCATGACGACCTGGCCGATGTCGGCGTCCTTGCCGTCCCGGAGCGCGATGGAGGCGAGCACCTCGGCCGTGCAGCAGATCACGGGCGCGTCGGCGTTGACCGAGGCGTCACCCGTGAGCATGCCGACGTTCTCCGTGCCGAACAGCTTGCACAGGTCGAAGAACTTCTCCGAGACGAGAGCCTTGATGGGGGCGGTGTAGAAGGTCACCTGGTCGTTGGCGAGCGCGGTGAAGTGCGCGCCGGCCGCGACGAGGCTCTTGCCCGAGCCGGTGGGCGTAGACAAGATCACATTCGCCCCGGAGACCACCTCGATCAGCGCCTCCTCCTGCGCGGGGTACAGCGAGATGCCCCGCTCCTCGGCCCAGGTCGAGAAAGCTTCGAAGAGGGCATCGGGGTCGGCATTGCTCGGCATCTGATCGATAAGGGTCACGCCTCCATACTGCCTGGCCCCGGGCCGGATCAGGGAACCGGCCGGTCGAACGGTGATCATCCGGACGCTACGCTGAGTGGCCGACCGGGCGTCAGAAACGCGAGACGTCGTCAATCAGAGGGCCAATTGAGGTGGAACGACCATGATGGGACCGGCGCACTCGCTTTCCGGAGCCGCCGCCTGGCTGGGAGTGGGTGCCGCGGTGGCCGGGGCCGGCCATCCGATGCCCTGGCCGGTGCTCGTCGCCGGCGCGCTGATCTGCGCGGGGGCGGCGCTCGCCCCCGACCTCGACCACAAATCGGCCACGATATCCCGTGCGTTCGGTCCGATCTCGCGCTGGCTCTGCGAGATCATCGACAAGCTCTCGCACACCGTCTACAAGGCCACCAGGACACAGAGCGACCCGCGTCGCAACGGCGGCCATCGCACCCTCACCCATACCTGGCTGTGGGCGGTGCTGATAGGGGTGGGCGCCTCGGCGCTGGCCATGACCGGTGGCCGCTGGGCCGTGCTCGGCATCCTCTTCGTCCACCTGGTCCTCGCCGTCGAGGGGCTTCTGTGGCGGATGGCCCGGACCTCCAGCGACGTCCTGGTCTGGCTGCTCGGGGCGACCAGCGCGTGGATCCTCGCCGGTGTCCTCAACGAGCCGGGCAACGGCGCCGGCTGGCTGTTCACCGATCCGGGCCAGGAGTACATGTGGCTCGGTCTGCCGATAATCCTCGGCGCGCTCGTGCACGACATCGGGGACGCGCTCACCGTCTCGGGCTGCCCGATCCTGTGGCCCATCCCCGTAGGCCGCAAGCGCTGGTATCCGCTCGGCCCCCCGAAGGCCATGCGCTTCCGGGCAGGAAGCTGGGTGGAGTTGAAGGTGCTCATGCCCGCCTTCATGGTGCTCGGCGGGTTCGGCGGACTCGGCGCCCTGGGGTACATCTGACCGCCTGGGGACATCGGCCCCGACGCGGCTCCCCGGCCGTGTGGCCGGGGAGCCGCTTGATCACCACGTGGCTACTGGTGCCAGGACCGCCACAGCGCCGCGTACGCGCCATCGGCCGCGACCAGCTCGTCGTGGCTGCCCAGCTCGCTGATCCGGCCGTCCTCCGTCACCGCGATCACATCCGCGTCGTGCGCGGTGTGCAGCCGGTGCGCGATGGCCACGACCGTCCGGCCTTCGAGCACCTTCGCCAGCGACCGCTCCAGGTGCCGGGCGGCGCGCGGGTCCAGCAGCGAAGTCGCCTCGTCCAGCACCAGGGTGTGCGGATCGGCGAGGACCAGCCGGGCCAGCGCGATCTGCTGTGCCTGGGCCGGGGTGAGCGTCAGACCGCCCGACCCGACCTCCGTGTCGAGCCCCTCCTCCAGTGCCCGCGCCCAGCCGTCGGCGTCCACCGCGCCGAGCGCCGCCCACAGCTCTCCGTCCTCGGCCGTCGTACGGGCCAGCAGCAGATTGTCGCGCAGCGAGCCCACGAAGACGTGGTGCTCCTGATTGACCAGGGCCACGTGCCTGCGCACCCGCTCCGTGGGCATCCGGGACAGTTCGGCACCACCGAGCGTCACCGCGCCGGAGCGCGGTGCGTAGATCCCCGCCAGCAGCCGGCCCAGGGTCGACTTGCCCGCGCCGGACGGCCCGACCAGTGCCACCCGACTGCCGGGCGGCACATCGAGGGACACGCCGTGCAGGACGTCCCGGCCCGCCGAGTAGCCGAAGCGCACCTCGTCCGCCTTGACGTCCCGGCCCTTGGGGCTCACCCGCTCGTCCGCCTCCTCCGGCTCGATCTCCCGTACCCCCACCAGCCGCGCCAGCGACACCTGGGCGACCTGCAGCTCGTCGTACCAGCGCAGGATCAGCCCGATCGGATCGATGAGCATCTGGGCGAAGAGTGCTCCCGTCGTCAGCTGGCCGACCGAGATCCAGCCCTCCAGGACGAAGACGCCACCGATGATCAGCACCGAGCCGAACAGCAGGGCGTGTGTCACATTGATCACCGGAAAGAGGACCGAGCGCAGCCACAGGGTGTAGCGCTCCCATTGCGTCCACTCGGAAATCCGTTGGTCGGAGAGCGCGACCCGGCGCTGGCCGAGCCGGTGGGCCTCGATGGTCCGCCCCGCGTCCACGGTCTCCGCGAGGGACGCCGCGACCGCGGCGTACCCCGCGGCCTCGGAGCGGTAGGCAGCGGGAGCCCGCCGGAAGTACCAGCGGCAGCCGACGAGCAGCAACGGCAGCGCGACCAGCACACACAGCGCCAGCGGCGGCGCCGTCAAGGTCAGCGCGCCCAACAGCAACGCGACCCATACGAAGCCCACCGCCAGCTGCGGCACCGCCTCGCGCATGGCGTTCGCGAGCCGGTCGATGTCGGTGGTGATCCGCGACAGCAGGTCCCCGGTCCCCGCCCGCTCCAGCACGCTCGGCGGCAGTGCCACCGACCGCACGAGGAAGTCCTCGCGCAGGTCCGCCAGCATCCGCTCGCCCAGCACCGCCCCACGCAACCGCACCATGCGCACGAACAGCGTCTGCACGGCCAGCGCGACCGCGAAGAACGAGATGACCCGGCCCAGATGGAGATCGTCCTTGCCCGACGACAGGTCCTCCACCAGCCCGCCCAACAGGTACGGCCCGACCATCGAGGCGATCACGGCGATCGCGTTGACCGACACCAACAGGACGAACGCCGTCCGATGCCTGCGGAGCAGGCCGCTCACATACGCCCGCACCGTCGCGGGCCTGCCGACCGGCAAAGTCGTCGCCGACTCCGGTGCGGCCGGGTCGTGCGCCGGTGGCGCCACGCCGATCATGCCGACTCCTCGATGTGCTCGGTCTTCTTCAGCTCTGCGAGCTCCGTGCCCAGCTCCTCGTCCGGCTCACGGGTGACGACGGCGCGGTACGCGGGGTCGTCCCGCAGCAGTTCGCGGTGCGTGCCCACCGCGGCGGCCCGGCCGTCGCGGACGAACACCACGCGGTCGGCCCGGTCGAGCAGCAGCGGACTGGAGGAGAACACCACCGTGGTGCGCCCTTCCCGCATGTTCCGCACACCGTCCGCGATGCGTGCCTCCGTATGCGAGTCGACCGCCGAGGTCGGCTCGTCCAGCACCAGCACCTCAGGGTCGGTCACCAGCGACCGGGCCAACGCCAGCCGCTGCCGCTGCCCGCCGGACAGCGAGCGGCCCCGCTCGGTGATCCGGGTCCGCATCGGGTCGCCGGAATCGTCCACCGAGGCCTGGGCGAGGGCGGCCAGCACGTCCTTGCACTGCGCGGCGGCCAGCGCCGCGTCGGCGTCGACCGCGCCCGAGGAGGGCACGTCCAGCAACTCCGCGAGGGTCCCGGACATCAGTACCGGGTCCTTGTCCTGGACGAGAACCGCGGCACGGGCCTCGTCCAGCGGCACCTCGTCCAGCGCCACCCCGCCGAGCAACGCCGACGGCACCCCCTCCAGGCCTTCCGCCGCGTGTCCGCCCAGCCGGTCGGCGAGCCGTCCGGCGACGTCCGGATCGCCGCACACCACCGTGGTCAGCTGCCCGGCGGGAGCCAGAAGCCCGCTCTCGGGGTCGTACAGGTCACCGGTGAGCACCACGCCCCGCGCTCCGTCGTCGGTCGAGGGATCGGTACGCCGCAGGGCCAGGACCCGGGCGGCGCGCTGCGCGGACGGCCGCGAGAAGGAGTACGCCATGGCGATCTCCTCGAACTGGCGCAGCGGGAACAGCAGGAACGTCACGACGCCGTAGACCGTCACCAGCTCGCCCACACCGATCCGGCCGTCCTGGGCCAGCCCGACCCCGTACCAGACCACCGCGATCAGCAGCAGCCCCGGCAGCGCCACCTGCACCGCCGCGATCAGCGCCCACATCCGGGCGCTGCGCACCGCCGCCTTGCGTACCTCCTGTGAGGCACGGCGGTAGCGGGTGAGGAACAGCTCCTCGCCGCCGATGCCACGCAGCACCCGCAGTCCCGCCACCGTGTCCGACGCCAGCTCGGTGGCCCGGCCCGCCTTCTCACGCTGCTCGTCGGCCCGCTTGGTCGCGTGCGGCAGCAGAGGCAGCACCGCCAGCGTCAGCACGGGCACACCGATCGCGATCACCACGCCGAGTGCGGGCTGGTAGATCACCAGAGCCACGCACACCGCGAGCGTCGTGACCGCCGCGGAGATGAAGCGCGACAGGGCCTCCACAAACCAGCCGATCTTCTCGACATCACCCGTCGATACCGCGACGACTTCGCCCGCCGCGACGCGCCGGGTCAGCGCCGACCCCAACTCGGCCGTCCTGCGGGCCAGTAGCTGTTGCACCCGTGCGGCGGCTGTGATCCAGTTCGTCACCGCCGTGCGGTGCAGCATGGTGTCGCCCAGCGCGGTGAGTGCCCCGAGCAGCGCCATCAGACCACCGGCCAGCGCCAGACGGGCGCCGGACCGGTCGACGACGGCCTGTACCGCGAAGCCCACGGCCACGGGGAACACGGCCACCGCTGCCATGTGCAGAACGCCCCACAGCATGGCCTTCAGTTGGCCGGACAGTTGATTCCGCCCGAGCCAGAGGAGGAAACGCGGGCCTGATCGGACGTCAGGACTGCCGGGATCGGTATACGGAAGGTCGCGAATCTGCATGACGTCCCAGGGTCGGGGGTGGCGTGGCGGGAGAAGTGAAAGGTTCGCGTTTCGGGAGTGCCGAATTCAACTGGTTTTTCGCGCAGTCGACGGATCAGGCCAAAGAGGCTCTGGCGCGCCGCGGTACGGCACGCTTCACTCCTGCCCCATGAGACCGAGACGACTGCTTCTCGCGCTGTGCGCCGCGGCCATCGGCCTGACGTCGGGCATGAGCCCCGCCGCGGCCGCGGAACCGCCCCCGGAGTTCGGTACCGACTGGCACGACCCGGTCACCGCCACGCCTCCCGTGGCCACCCCGAACACCACCTCGTGCAAAGTGACCGTCGCCGAGACCGAGTTCCGCGATTACACGCCCTACAAGAGCGCCTACACGCCCCCCAAAGGATGCGGCGACCGCTGGAACAAGGTCGTGCTGCGACTCGAAGGATCCGTCGCCGGACGGCAGTACGACCGCCTGGGCTACCTCCGGATAGGCGGTGTGGAGGTCCTGCGCACCTCCACACCGGAACCCTCGCCCGAGGGCATCGCCTGGAACGTGGAGAAGGACGTCACCCGTTACGCGGCGACCCTGCGCTCCGCTCAGCCCGTCGAGATGCTCATCGGCAACCTCGTGAACGACACCTACACCGGGGTCATCAAGGTCAAGGTGACCCTGACCTTCTACGCGGCCGAGGGCGGGGTGAAGCCGGCTCACACCCCGGACAAGGTCCTGACCCTGGACGGTGCGCGCACCGAAGGCGGCGTCCACGAAGGTCGCCTGACCACTCCGCGCAACAGCGAGCGGATCCTGGCCGAGGTGTACGCCACCGGCTCCGGCGGAGGCTGTGAGGAGTTCTGGTACCTCACCGTGCCGGACGCGGCTCCCTACTCGTGCAAGGCCAAGAACGGCCCGTACCGGGAAGTGCAGGTCTCGGTGGACGGCCGGCTCGCCGGGATCGCCGCGCCCTTCCCGACCGTGTGGACCGGCGGCTGGTCCAACCCCTTCCTCTGGTATGTGATTCCCGGGCCGCGTGCCTTCGACGTCCGGCCCGTGGAGTACGACCTCACGCCCTTCGCCGGCCTGCTGAACGACGGCAAGCCGCACCGCGTCGCCATCTCGGTCGCCGGAGTGCCCGAGGGACAGAGCGGCTGGAGCACGCCCACCAACATCCTGGTCTGGCAGGACGCGAAAGCCACCCGCGTCACGGGCGCGCTCACCGCACACAAGGTGGGGGACCTCGCCAACACCACGGAATACACGCCCGGTGCGGAGCACCGACTGACCTCCGAGGGCGCGCATTCACTCACCGTCGCGGGCTACGTGGACACCTCGCACGGGCGGGTCACGACGACCGTCGCCCGGAAGGTCGCCGGTACCTCCCTCCACCGCTGGACCGAGAGCGAGTCGACCGACGCGCTGCGGGCCCGTTGGAGCGACGACGAAACGGTGACGGTCGACGGACGCGGCCCCGCGACCACGACCAGGGCCCAGCGCGCGTACAGCATGGACGGTGAGATCACCATCGGTACGGGGGGCCGGCTGCGGACGGTGATGACCATGGGCGACCGAGCGGACACGGTCACGCTGCGTGGGCACCGACGTGTGGGATGGTCGCGGCTGGACAACACCTACACGGGTGACGCGGCCTACAACCAGAACGTGCCGCGCGACCAGCGGCACGCGACAGGTGTCTCGCGCGAGCGCTACCGCCTGTACGGTCCGGGGGTCTGCTACGACCGGACCCTGGCCACGGCACAGGGGGAGCTGACGGAGGACCGACAGGGCTGCTGACCGCCCACCCCACCCAGGGCGGGTTCGCGGGGCCGGATGGCCCAGCGGGCCCGCCCTACGCGTTACCGGGCACGTGCCCGCGCGCCCTGCTGCGTGGCGTGTCAGCAGCCGCGCTCCGGGCCTGTCATGAGCTCGTCCAGCAGGCTGCCGAGCACGACGCGCTGTTCGGTGCTCAGCGGGGCGAGTATGTCCTCCACGGCCGTCCGCCGAGCCTCACGCAGCGCGCGCAGCGTCGACCGGCCCTGATCGGTGATCTCGATCCGGATGACCCGGCGATTGGTGGGGTCCGGCACCCGGCGCACCGCGCCATTGGCCTCCAGCGCGTCGACCAGCGTGGTGACCGCCCGGGGCACGACCTCGAGGCGCTGCGCCAGATCCGCCATGCGCGGTGGTTCCTCGTAGTGCGAGACGGTGCGGAGCAGCCGGGACTGGGCGGGCGTGATGCCGACCGGGTCGAGGTAACGCTTCTGCGCGCGGTGGAGCCGACGAGTGAGGCGCAGCAGCTGCTCGGCGAGCTGCCCGGACGGATCGGGAGCGGTCATGATCAACAGAATACCAGGACGCAGTGCATTGTGAGCATAGGTAACAGTGAGCTATGCTCGGTGAACGGTGGGATTCACCTCGCTGACCCGACCCCTCTGAAGGAGCCCATGCGTCACGACGAACCGGACTGGACGCCCCCGCCCACAGACCCGGAGCAACCCGCGCAGCTGCGCCGTATCCTCCGCCTCTTCCGCCCCTATCGCGGCCGACTCGCCCTCGTCGGGCTGCTCGTCGCCGCCTCCTCGCTCGTCTCGGTGGCCTCGCCGTTCTTGCTGCGAGAGGTCCTCGACGTCGCCATTCCGGACGGCCGCACCGGCCTGCTGAGCCTGCTGGCGCTCGGCATGATCGCCGCAGCGGTCGTGAACAGCGTCTTCGGCGTTCTGCAGACCCTCATCTCCACCACGGTCGGCCAGTGCGTCATGCACGATCTGCGGACGGCGGTCTACGGCCGGCTCCAGAGCATGCCGCTGGCCTTCTTCACCAGGACCCGCACCGGCGAGGTGCAGTCCCGCATCGCCAATGACATCGGTGGCATGCAGGCGACCGTGACCTCCACCGCCACCTCCCTGGTCTCCAACCTCACCAGCGTGATCGCCACGGTCGTGGCGATGCTCGCCCTGGACTGGCGCCTGACCGTCGTCTCGCTCCTTCTCCTGCCGGCGTTCGTATGGATCAGCCGCCGCGTCGGCAGCGAACGCAAGAAGATCACCTCGCAGCGGCAGCAGCAGATGGCGTCCATGGCTGCCATGGTCACGGAATCGCTGTCCGTCAGCGGGATCCTGCTCGGCCGCACGATGGGCCGTGCCGACTCCCTGACCAAGGCCTTCGAGAAGGAGTCCGAGCGGCTGGTCGGGCTCGAAGTGCGGGCGAACATGGCCGGGCGGTGGAAGATGTCCGTCATCGGCATCGTCATGGCCGCCATGCCCGCCGTCATCTACTGGGCCGCCGGGATAGCCCTGCGGGCGGACGGGACCGACATCTCGATCGGTACCCTCGTCGCCTTCGTCTCGCTCCAGCAGGGGCTCTTCCGGCCCACGGTCAGTCTGTTGTCCACCGGCGTGCAGATGCAGGCCTCCCTGGCCCTCTTCCACCGCATCTTCGAGTACCTCGATCTGCCCGTGGACATCGCCGAGCCCGAGAAGCCCGTGCGGCTGGAGAAGATCCGCGGCGAAGTCCGCTTCGACTCGGTCTCCTTCTCCTACGACCCGTCGACCAAGACGCTCTCGGACATCGACCTGTCCGTTCCGGCCGGAAGCAGCCTGGCCGTCGTGGGACCGACCGGCTCGGGCAAGAGCACACTCAGTTATCTCGTCCCCCGGCTCTACGACGTCAGTGGCGGCCGGGTGCTGATCGACGGGGTCGATGTCCGCGATCTCGACTTCGATACGCTCGCCCGCGCGGTGGGAGTGGTCTCGCAGGAGACCTATCTCTTCCATGCTTCCGTCGCCGACAATCTCCGCTTCGCCAAGCCCGATGCGACGGACGACGAGATCAGGGCCGCCGCTCGAGCGGCGCAGATCCACGACCACATCGCCTCTCTGCCCGACGGTTACGACACTCTCGTGGGAGAGCGCGGCTATCGCTTTTCCGGCGGTGAGAAGCAACGGCTGGCGATAGCCCGGACCATCCTGCGTGACCCGCCCGTGCTCGTCCTGGACGAGGCGACCAGCGCGCTGGACACCCGTACTGAGCACGCCGTGCAGAAGGCCATCGACGCCTTGTCCGAGGGGCGGACGACGATCACCATCGCGCACCGGCTCTCCACGATCCGCGACGCCGACCAGATCGTCGTCCTTGACGGCGGTTGCATCACTGAGCGCGGCACCCACCAGGAACTCCTCGCGGGTGCGGGCTCGTATGCCGCGCTCGTCCGGCGCGATACGCGGCTGACGGCAAAGGTCTGATCCCCCTCAGAGGGTATCGAGTTCGATGGCCTCGGCCATGGTCCGGTAACCGGCGTCGTTGGGGTGCTTACGGTCACCACAGTCGTATGCCGGGTGAAGCACCTGGGGGTCGTCGGGCGAGGCCAGGGCCCGGTCGAAGTCGGCGACCCCGTCGTACTCACCGGAAGTGCGGATCCAGTCGTTCAGCGCCACACGCTTCGCCTCGGCCGACGGAGTGTGGTACTCCGAGCCCTTGAACGGCAGGATGGTCGCGCCGATGACCTTGATGCCACGGCTGTGAGCGCGCTCGATCAACTGTCGATATCCGGCTGTCAGCTCCGCGACCGACACCTCCGGGTTCGGCTTGTACGTCGGCAGGTCCACCTCGCTGAAGCCGATGTCGTTGAGTCCCGCGAACACCACCACGGAGCGGACACCGGGCTTGTCGAGAACATCGCGTTCGAACCGGTCCACGGCCCGGTCGCCGTACCAGGCGGAGTCGTTGAGCATGAGGTTTCCGCCGATCCCCGCGTTGACGACGGCCAGTGGCCGACCTGCGGTGGTGAGGCGCTCGGCAAGCGCGTCGGGGTAGCGGCGGTTCGCCCCCACGGTGGATCCGAAGCCGTCCGTGATGGAGTCCCCGAAGGCCACCACCGTCTCGAAGGGGGTGGCGCTTCCCGACAGCTCGACGTCGGAGAGGTAGTACCAGGAATGCGTGACCTCGCCGAAGCCCTCACCGCCGACGTCGGCCGTGCGGTCGCCTGTGGCGCGGTAGCTGTGGGCATACGCCTGCGAGTGGAATGTCGAGGGCCCGGTGGGCTCCTCGAAGTACAGGGTCACGGTCACCGAGTCCAACGGTTCGACCAGCAGTCCCGTCGCATCGCCGGCGGTCTCACCACCGGCGGGGATCACCACCGATGAAGCCCCCTCGAAAGTCAACTGCCTCATGGTGCCGGGGCGGGTGGCGGCGCCCTCATCGGTCAGCGCGAGAGTCGCGGCGCTGACGACCAGGGGCTCGCTGCCGAACCGGTTCGACAGACGGATGCGGGCCGCTGTGCCCTTTCCGGTGACGCGGACGATCTGGCGCACGGACTGCCGAGCGAATCCGGCCTCCGACCAGTTCTCCTCGAAACCGCTGCTCGGCCGCTGTACCGGTGCCGACCAACCCGCCGACCACAGCGTCGCCGTGTTCGCCCGGCTCCCGGCCTCGCCGAGCGCCGAGGTCGTAAAGTCGTGCTCCTGGACGGAGCGCTGTACCTGAACAGTCATGATCAAGCCTTCCTCGCGTGATGTGCGGTGCTGAGGAAGAGCCTGCTATTCGAAGATCGCCCCACCCAGCCCTCTGCGCTTGGTAGGCACCCGGTGCGTACCACTGGCAGGGTCACCTTCGGGATCCGACAGCGTGCGTCGCTCATGCGGGCCGGTCTGCGAAGTCGTCGAGAACTCGGCCCGGATCGCGGCCGTATGCTCACCGGCGGCGGGCACCGCGCCCATGGCCGCTTCCCTGCCCCGTACCTCGACGGGCGGCAACAGACCGCGCAGCGGCCCTGCGGGCGAGCCGAAGTCACGCCAGCGCTCGCGCGCCGTCAACTGCGGGTGGTCGGCGAACTCCCCGACGGTACGCAAGCGGGCATTGGCGATGCCGGCGCCGTCGAGGAGCGCGAGGAGCCCGTCCGCCGTATGACGGGCGAAGACCGCCTCCATGACGGCCGTCAGTTCGTCGTCGTGTGCCCGGCGCAGCGGATTGTCGGCGAAACGCGGGTCACGGATGAGCTCGGGCTGCCGCAGCACCTGCGAACAGAGGGCCGCCCACTCGCGGTCGTTCTGCACGCTCAGGAACACGCGTGCGCCGTCGCCGCACGCGTAGTGCCCGTACGGGGAGATGGTCGGGTGCCGGGCCCCGCTGCGGGCGAGGGGCGCGCCTCCGTACGCCTGGGCGAAGTACGGGTGCCCCATCCACTCGGCGAGCGCGTCGAAGAGGGAGACCGACAGCGCCGAGCCCCGGCCTGTGCGCTCGCGCTCGTACAGCGCGGTCAGTATGCCCGTGTAGGCGTACATCCCCCCGGCGATGTCCGCGATGGAAATGCCCGGCCGGGCCGGAGCGTCGGGGCTGCCGGTGATCGACAGCAGTCCGACCTCACACTGGACCAGCAGGTCGTAGGCTTTCTTGTCGCGATAGGGACCTTCGGGGCCGTATCCGGAGACATCACAGGTGATCAAGCGTGGATCGCGGGCGCGCAGTGTCTCGGCGCCGAGGCCCAACCGGTCGGCCGCGCCGGGGCCGAGGTTCTGGATGAAGACATCGGCGCGGGACAGAAGCCGGTCGAGCAGCGACCGGTCCGCGGATTCCTTCAGGTCGAGGGCCACACTCTCCTTGCCCCGATTGATCCAGACGAAATAGGCGGAGAGCCCCTTGACGCTCCGGTCGTACTCGCGGGCGAAGTCACCCCGGCCCGGTCGTTCAATCTTGATCACGCGCGCACCGAGGTCCGCGAGCTGGCGGGTGGCGAACGGCGCGGCGACGGCCTGCTCGAGGGCGACGACGGTGATGCCGTGCAGGGGCAGTTCCATCACTCCTCCTTTATCGGCGTGATCATATGACCGGGCCTGTGGACAGTTCACCACCCGTCGGCATCGGGCCTTCTACTCTGGCGCTCATGGGATCAAAGAGACCACCACCCAAGGGGCGTTGACGGAGGCCCTGGCCGCGAAGCTACCGGGCTGGGCGGAGTCGGTAGGTGTAGCTGTAGTCGTGGTCGGTGTGCAGCAGGTACCGCTCCAACGGCCGAGCACCCCAGGAGTCGTTGCCACCCACGCCCGTCTGGCGATGGTTGACGCTCAGGATCGTGTCGTCGCGCCACCTCATCTCATGCGGGTGTCGCGGACCTTCGAGGTCGAAAGGCGTGCAATGAAGAGCACTGATCTCCAACAGGCCCCCGCCGTCCACGGGTTCGGCCAGCACGGACAGGCCCGTGCCGTCCCGGTCGGTCAGCGAGGCGCTGCGCACATCCGTGACATTGCCGATGGCCTGAGGACGTGCGTACGGCAACACCGGCGCGTCCGTCGAGCGGCTGTAGCGGCCTACGAACGCGCTGTCGCGGCGGTCCTGATAGTTCTCGTGCGGCCCGCGCCCGTACCAGCCGAGCGTTCCGAAGCGGCCCGGCACGGTCAGCAGCGCACCCACCACCGGCAGGTCCGGGAGCCCCGGCCCGGGCATGAGAGTGTGCCGGACGCGCACTTCGCCGTCACCGAGCACCGTGAAGACGGTCGTCCACCGGGAGGCGGCAGGAGCGGTGGGCAAGGCGGCGACGATGGTGAGAACCACCTCGGCGGGAGCCGGCTGCTCGACGTCGATCGAGGTGACCGCACGCCTCGCCCCCGCGTCACGCCAGGTACCGGACGAGACCTGGGCGCCCCGACCGATGTCATTGTCGGTCGGGGCGCGCCAGAAGTTCGGGACCGGCCCCTCCACCAGCAGAGTCCGGCCACGGTAACGATAGGTGCTGAGCGTGCCGGCTGCCGCGTCCAGGACGAGTTCGAGATCGGCCCCGGTGACGGTGATCGCGTGAGGGGTCCGGACGACCGTGAGGGCGGGCAGTGCGGCCACATCGCGCGCGGCGGGTGCCGGGGAGCGCCAAGGGAGCGCGAGCTGCTCCGCGGCGACGATGTGACCGGCTTCGGCCCAGCGGGTCGCCTCGCGGAGGACGAAGGCGATGTTGAGCCAGTACTCCGCGCCGGGCTCCGGTTTCTCGGGGCGCTCCCACGGCAGGCGGACGATCGTCGACTCACCCGCTCCGGTCCTGGGCGCGGCGAGCGTGCCGTGCTGGACGGGCTCGCCGTCGCGGGTGACCTCCCACCGCAGGTCGTACGCCTCAAGGCCCGTGAACAGCTGGAGATTGGTCACCTTCACCGTCCCGGCCGCCAGATCCGCGGCCGAGACCCGCACCGCCTGGTAGACCTTCTTCACCTCGTGCAGAGCCGGGTGCGGGGTGCGGTCCGCGGCGACGAGACCGTTGCAGCTGAAGTTTCCGTCGTCGGGGTGGCCCGGATGCCAGTCGCCGCCGAAGGACAGGTACGTGCGGCCGGGTGCGCCCGGCACCGGCAGACGGATCGCCTGATCGGCGAAGTCCCAGATGAATCCGCCGTGCAGATTCGGGTGGGCGTCGATGACGTCCCAGTACTCCCGGAGATTTCCCGTGCTGTTGCCCATGGAGTGCGCGTACTCGCACAGAAGGTACGGCTTGGGGTTGCCGGACCTTCCGTACGCCTCGACGGCGGCCGGATCGGCGTACATACGCGACTCGACATCGGCCACCGCGTTCATGCCCTCGTAGTGCACGGGCCGGGACGGGTCGCGGTCGTGCACCCAGTCGGCCATGATCTGGAAGTTCTCGCCTTGGCCGGCCTCGTTGCCCAGCGACCAGACCACGACGCACGGATGGTTCTTGTCACGCTCCACCATGCTGCGGAGCCGGTCGACACAGGCCTCGGTCCACTCGGGAAGGCTCGCGGGCAGGACATCGCGCAGATCGTGCGTCTCCAGGTTGGCCTCGTCGATCACGTACAGGCCGTACTCGTCGCACAACTCCAGCCAGCGCGGGTGGTTGGGGTAGTGCGAGGTGCGGACGGCGTTGATGTTGTGCTGCTTCATGATGCGGATGTCCTCGATCATCCGCTCTTCGGGGACCGCTTGGCCGTGGTCGGGGTCCCACTCGTGGCGGTTGACTCCGCGGAAGACGACGGGCCTGCCGTTGACCGTCAGTTCACCGGGGCCGTAGCCAATGGTGCGGAAGCCGACACGGGTGCGGCGGATGTCGAGGGTGTCGCCCTGCGCATCGGTCAGCTCCAGGGTCAGGACGTACAGGCAGGGTTGTTCGGCCGACCACAGAGAGGGGTGGGCGACCCGGGCGCTCAGCTCGACGGTCGCCTCACCGGACTCGTCGAAGCGGGCGGGCGCGGTCCGGGACAGGACTGGAGAACCCCCGGCATCGTGCAGGGTGGCCCGGACGCGGTGGTCGCCGGGTCGCAGCTCCGGATCCGCCGACCGCAGTGTCGCGGACACCTTGAGGTCCGCGTCACGGACGTCGCGGTCCAACTCGGTACGGACGAACAGGTCGTGCACCTGCACGAGGGGGACGGAGTAGAGATACACGTCACGGAAGATGCCGGACACGTCGATCATGTCCTGGTCCTCCAGCCAGCTCCCGTTGCACCAGCGGTGGACCTCGACGGCCAGGGTGTTCTCTCCCGGGCGCAGACAGGGGCTCACGTCGAATTCGGCGGGCGTGTAGCTGTCCTCGCTGTAGCCGACCCGTCGGCCGTTGACCCAGACGTAGAACGCGGATTTGACGCCCTGGAAGGAGATCAGGACCCGGCGCCCGGCCCAGTCGCGCGGGAGGGTGAAGGTACGGCGGTAGGAGCCGACCGGGTTGAAGACGGTGGGCACGTGCGGGGGAGTGGGCTGCTCGTAGCCGATCCACGGGTACCGGACGTTGAGGTAGACCGGTTCCGGGTAGCCCTGCATCTCCCAGTTGCCCGGCACGGTGACGTGGTCCCAGCCACTGTCGTCGAAGTCGTCCTCGGCGATGCCCTTCGGGTGCTCGGCGGGGTTCGGGGACCAGTGGAATCGCCAGACGCCGTTGAGCGATCGGTAGTACGGCGAGTCGGCACAGTCGCCGGCGAGGGCGGAAGGGAGATCGGCGAAGGGGATGAGCCGGGCGCGGGCGGGCTCCCGGTTCACCTGGAAGGTCTCGGGACCGGCCTGCCATTCCTCGCCCGCGATGGCCGGGAGGCGGTGGTTCGAAGAGTTCGGTCGTCGTGCGCGCATACGTCAGCTCCAAGGAGGGACGTCGGGAGAACAGGACGCGGGGACGGGACACGGCAGCCACATACGGGGGAAAACCGCCGAAGAGCACGAAGGGCCAGGATCGGACAGGACGCCCGCGCCCCACAAGTCCCGCGCCCGGCGGGGCTCACATCGACCGAGGATCGCCGTTCACCAGAATCACTTCGAGGGTGCGCGGACCATGGACGCCCTCCACCCGGTCCAGTTCGATGTCGCTGGTCGCGGACGGCCCCGAGATCCAGGTCAGCGGCCGCTCGGGAGCCAGCCGTTCGAGGGCCTGCGGCACCGAGTCCACCACCTGGTCCGCGATCCGCACCACGCACAGATGGTGATCGGGCACGAGTGAGATGCGCCGACGACCCTGGTCCGGGCCCGAGTCGAGGACCACCGTGCCGGTCTCGGCGATGGCCAGCGCGCATCCGGTGACGACACTGTCCACGCTGTCCAGCTCCCACGGCGTCAGAGCCGGCGCGTCCGGCACCAGGTCCACTCGGGCTCCGGCCAGCCATCCGCGCGGCAGCCCGGTCGGCACGACCACACGGCGGGCCCCACGCGAGACGAGCAGCCGCCCCAGGAGCGGGGGCAGTCCGGCCGGGTCCGTGCGGTGCACGAGGGCGCGGTAGTCCTCGAGGTTCTCGGCGAGGAGGTCCACGGATTCGGCGGGTGTCCGCTCGGCGTGTGTGCGGAGATAGTCGCGGACGACGGGGTGGTCGCGCGGGCGCTCGTGCCGCGGCACATCCGCCAGCGCGCGCCGGATCCGCCCGAGGATCCGTTCCCTGCTCGCGTCGCCGCCGACACCGCCGGAACCGGCGCTCATGAAACCTGCTCCCGGGACCGGGTGCTCGCCGGTCCGCCTCGGGTGCGGGCCCACCAGTCCCGGAACGACTCGGCGGGCATCTCGGGCAGCTCACGGGAGTCCGTCCAGGCGCGACCCGGCCCGGGCAGCCGTCGTGGGTGGAAACGGCGGGTGCGGGCGGCGAGGCGCTGACCGTGCCGGAGCACGGCGGGGTGGTCGAGGACCCAGCCGGCGGTTCGCATCAGCGCGCGTTCGGCGGCGTGCTTCCTGGCCGGTTTGATGACGGTTCTCGTGCCGCGGACCGTCACCTCGCCGCCCTCCACGACCCGCTCGCGCAGATGAACGAGGACCTCCGGGATGTCGATGGCGACCGGGCACACCTCGTAGCAGGCGCCGCACAGGGAGGAGGCGTAGGGAAGGGACTCCTCCAGCGGGGAGGTGAGGCCACGCAGTTGCGGTGTGAGGATCGCGCCGATCGGGCCGGGGTAGGGCGAGCCGTACGCGTGCCCGCCGGCCCGCTCGTACACGGGGCAGACGTTCAGGCAGGCCGAACAGCGGATGCAGCGCAGTGCCTGGCGGCCGACCCGGTCGGCGAGCGTGTCGGTGCGGCCGTTGTCGAGCAGCACGAGGTGGAAGGCGCGTGGGCCGTCCTCGGCGGTGGTCCCGGTCCACATCGAGGTATACGGGTTCATGCGCTCGGCGGTCGAGGAGCGGGGGAGCAGTTGGAGGAAGACTTCCAGGTCCTGCCAGGTCGGCACGGTCTTCTCGATGCCGACGACCGAGATCAGGGTCTCCGGGAGGGTGAGGCACATCCGGCCGTTGCCCTCGGATTCCACGACCACGAGGGTGCCGGTCTCGGCCACCATGAAGTTGGCACCGGAGATCGCGACCTTGCAGCTCAGGAACTTCTCGCGCAGATGCAGCCGGGCGGCCTCGGCGAGATCGGCGGGACGGTCCGTGAGCCCTTCCGGTGCCGGGCGCCCCCACTGCGCCATCCGGTCGCGGAAGATGTCGCGGATCTCGCCGCGGTTGCGGTGGATCGCGGGGACCAGGATGTGCGAGGGCAGATCGTCGCCGAGCTGCACGATCAGCTCGGCGAGGTCGGTCTCGTACGCCCGGATCGCCGCCGTTGCGAGGGCGGCGTTGAGGCCGATCTCCTGGGTGACCATGGACTTGACCTTGACGACTTCGCGCTCGCCGGTGGCGCGCACGAGGTCGGTGACGATGCGGTTCGCCTCGGCGGCGTCCGCCGCCCAGTGGACGGTGCCCCCGGCCCGGGTCACGTTCTCCTCCAACCGCACCAGATAGTGGTCGAGGTGACGCAGGGTCCGGTCCTTGATGGCGGCTCCGGCGGCGCGCAGCTGCTCCCAGTCGTCCAGCTCGGCGACGGCCGCGGCGCGCTTGGCGCGGATGGTGTGCGTCGCGTGCCGCAGGTTGGCGCGCAGCCCGCCGTCCCGGGTCGAGACGGCGGCGGCGCGTGGAAAAGCGGGCATGCCCAGGTACGTCGCGTGGGCGGAGCCGCCCATAGGGCTCACGGGACCGCTCACAGGACGCTGCCTTCCGTGCTGGCGAGGATCTCCGCGATATGGACGGGGCGGACGGTGGAGCCTCTGCGGGCGAGCGTGCCGCCGATGTGCAGAAGACAGGAGTTGTCGACCGCGCACATGGCCGCCGCACCGGTCTCGCTGAGCGCGCGGGCCTTGTCGGCACCCATCGCGGCGGAGACGGCGGGATTCTTGATGGCGAAGGTGCCACCGAAGCCGCAGCATTCCTGGGCCCCGGCGGGCTCCCGCAGTTCGATGCCCCGCACCTTCTCCAGGAGCCGCAGTGGCCGGTCGCCGAGGCCCAGTACCCGCAGTCCGTGGCAGGTGGGGTGGTAGGTGACGGTGTGGGGAAAGTGCGCCCCGACGTCCGTCACCCCCAGGACATCGACCAAGAACTCGGTCAGTTCATAGGTCTTGGCCACCGCGCCCGCCGCCGCCTCGGCCATCGCGTCGCCCCGCCCCTCGGCGGCCGCCTTGGCGGCGATCCGGGGGTAGTTGTCGCGGATCATCGCCGCACAGGAACCGGACGGGGTGACCACGTGGTCGACGTCCTGGAAGGCGGTGGCGTAGCGGCGCATCAGAGGCTCGGCCTGATGGCGGTAGCCCGTGTTGAACTGCGGTTGACCGCAACAGCTCTGCGCCATGGGGAATTCGACCTGAACGCCGAGCCGCTCCAGCAGGGTGACCACGGCCTGACCGGTGCGCGGGTAGAGCGTGTCATTGACGCAGGTGATGAACAGCCCCACACGCATGATTCCTCGTCGCGCGGCTCATACTGCCGCAGCGATCGCGTGCTGTGAAGGACTGTCCACCTGGCGGTCCCGGGGGCCGCCGGTGGGCCCGTCGCCGGGCCCGGCCAACAGCGACCGGATCTCCCGGACGGCCTCCCGGCCCGCCCGATTCGCGCCGATGGTGCTCGCCGAAGGCCCGTATCCGACCAGGTGCACGCGAGGGTCGCGGACCGCGCGCGTGCCCTCGACACGGATGCCGCCGCCCGGCTCGCGCAGCCGGAGCGGTGCCAGGTGGTCGATGGCGGCGCGGAAGCCGGTGGCCCAGACGATGACGTCGGCGTCGACGCCGCGGCCGTCGGCCCACATCACCCCGTTGGGGGTGATGCGGTCGAACATCGGCAGCCGGTCGAGAACGCCCGCCGCCCGGGCCCGTTCCATGGCAGCCGTCATGGGCAGCCCGGTCACGGACACCACACTCTGCGGTGGCAGTCCCCGCCGTACGCGCTCCTCGACCCGCGCGACGGCTTCCCTCCCGCGGGCCTCGTCGAAGGGGCCCTCGCGGAAGAGCGGAGGACGCCGGGTCACCCATGTCGTCGCCGCGGCCACCTCGGCGATCTCCATCAGATGCTGCACAGCCGAGGTGCCACCCCCGACGACCACGACTCGCCGCCCGGCGAACTCCTGCGGGCCCGGGTAGTCGGCCGTATGCAGTTGGCGGCCGAGAAAGCTCTCCTGACCGGGGTAGCGGGGCCAGAACGGGCGGTCCCAGGTGCCGGTCGCGTTGATCAGGGCCCGCGGTGTCCAGACGCCCTCGGACGTCTCGGCCCACAGCCGCCCACCCGGCCCCTCCCGTACCGCGCTCACCTGGACCGGACGATGGACGCGCAGGTCGAACGCGGCCTCGTACTCCGCGAAGTACGCGCCGATCACCTCGGCGGAGGGCATGGAGTCGTCCGCTCCCGTCAGCTCCCTGCCCGGCAGCGCGTGCATGCCGTGCACCTTGCCGTAGGTCAGCGAGGGCCAGCGGAACTGCCAGGCACCGCCCGGGCGCGGCGAGTGATCCAGAACGACGAAGTCCCGGTCGGGCTCGTACCCCGCCCGGCGCAGGTGATACGCGCTGGACAGTCCTGCCTGCCCGGCGCCCACCACGACGACCTCGACCTCACGCGACCGGATTTTGTTCATGATTCCACTAACAGTGGCGAGGGGTGCGATCTTCCCGCTCTTTCCAGCCGCCCCGGAGTCGGGTGGCGTGCCCGGCACCGGGCAAGATGGGAACATGACCGAAACGTTCCGTACGCATGTCCTGGACGTCTCCACCGGCACTTCGGAGACCGTGTACGACCTCACACGTGACTGTGAGGAGTTCCTGGACGCCGTGGCCGCGGGCCGCGACGGCCTGCTCAATGTTTTCGTGCCGCACGCCACTGCTGGGGTCGCCGTCCTGGAGACGGGCGCGGGCAGTGACGACGACCTGCTGGCCGCGCTGCGGGATCTGCTTCCGGCGGACGACCGCTGGCGGCACCGGCACGGGAGCCCCGGCCATGGCCGGGACCACGTCCTTCCGGCTCTCGTGCCGCCGCACGCGACGCTCCCCGTCCTCGGTGGACGGCTGGAACTGGGCACCTGGCAGTCCGTGTGTCTGGTGGATACCAATCGGGACAACCCGGACCGCCAGGTGCGGCTGACCTTTCTCGGCTGACCGCCCGGTGGCCGGTCCGCCTCGGCTCAGCCGGGTGCGTCAGTCCTTCTGGGCCGATTCCGGCAGCTGGCGCAGCTTCACCGGCGTCTTGGTCTTGTAGGCCCAGTCGAGCATCTTCGTGGCGTCCGCGTAGCGGTTGCCCGCGTTGAGGATGACGCCCACGACCGTGCGTCCGTCGCGCTGGGCGGCGAACACCAGGCACGGCCCGGCCACGGAGCCCGTGCCGGTCTTGATGCCTATCGCGCCCTTGTACGACCCGAGCAGCTTGTTCGTGTTGTCCCAGTAGTAGGTGCGATTGATGTTCGCGGCCTTCTGCTGGGTGCTGGTCGACTTGACGACCGTGCCGAACGTGCTGTTGGCCATCGCGTGACCGGCCAGCTTCGCCGTGTCGCGCGGCGTCGTGTAGTTGGCGCCCGCCGCCGAGATGCCGTCGAAGGAGTCGTACCTGGTGTTCTTCATACCAAGGGCGGCGGCCTTCTTGTTCATCTTGCCGATGAACGACTTCGTGCGCGCGGCCTCGGTGCTGCCGCTGCCGAGGGTGTCGGCGAGCGCGTACGCGGCGTCGCACCCGGAGGGGAGCATCAGACCGTACAGCAGCTGTCGCACGGTCAGCTTGTCGCCGACGCGCAGATCCGCCGTGCTCGCGCCGTTACGCGCGACGTAATCGCGGTACGACTGCTTGATGGTGATCAGCTTGTTGAGATTGACGCCACTGTCCAGGACCACGGTCGCCGTCATGACCTTGGTGGTGCTGGCCATCTGACGCTTGGTGTCGGCGCTCTTGGACCACAGCCGGCTGTTCTTGCCGGTGTCGAGCAGGAACGCGCCCTGGGCGGTGACGCCCGACGGACCGCTGGCGGCGGCCTCGGCGGTCGTCGCCGGGAGTACGACGGCGATCGCCGCGGTCGACGCGACGAGCGCCGTTCCCCACCGGCGTACCGGTCTTCCCCCATTTCGATCCATGTACATCCCCTTGTCCTCGCTTGTTGAGATGAGCGAGCAGATAATCCCACCTATGCGTGGGCGGGGGGACATCGGGGGCGCCTCTCCGAGTGAGGGCGACCTCTCGGACGATCCGTCAGATGGCCCGGGCAGACGGCCTGGTCAGGCGGGCCGGTCGGGCAGGCGGGTCGGACAGGCCGGTCGGGCGCCCCGTCAGGGAGACCGCTGGGCCGCCCGTCCCACCGATTCCACCAGCGGCACCATCCGGTAGGGCACGCGCTCGCGCAGCACCACCTCGGTGCGCGTGCGGACCACCCCCGGCAACTGGACCAGCAGCTGGATCACGTCCTCGAGGTGCGCCGCGTCGCGCGCGACGACCCGCGTCATGAGATCACCGCCACCGGTGATCGAGAACGCCTCGATGATCTCCGGCACCTCGGCGAGCGCGTTCGCCACCGTGTCCAGATGGCCCTGAGTGACCTCTATGTGGACGAACGCCAGCATGGGATGACCGAGCGCCGCGGGGGACAGCCGCGGTCCGGTGCCGGTGATCACGCCCTCGCGCTCCAGCCGGTCGAGCCGGGCCTGCAGCGTGCCGCGCGCGATGCCCAGCACGCGTGCGTACTCCCGCACGCTCGTCCGTGGCTGCTCCAGCAGCAGCCGCAAGATCTTCGCGTCCAGCGCGTCCACCGCCATGAGCCAACGGCCTCCTTATGGTCACCATTCCTGGCCCAGCACTGTACCAATGGCGCAGTTATCCGAGGAGCTCTTGAGCCATTGAGGCTCCGGATGTTTTCCTCTACCTACTGATGGCGTTGCGCTGGGCTGCGTCGGGCGGCGAAGAAGCCGCTTCCGAACCCCCGCAGCGCCTTTGTCGTGCCGGAAAGCGCTCATGCGACGTCGACGTCCGAGCGCATCCGCGGAATACATCCGCACATATGCGTACACATTCGTTACTTGGGGAGAAGGGGGCGGCCGCTCTGAAGAGGATGTTCGTGGCTCCGGACCCGGGCCGGCTCAGGCTCCGCACCGGTGTCCGTGCCGTCATCGGTGTGAGTCTCGCGGTCGCCGCGGCGGAGCTCTGTGGTCTGTCGCTGCCCGCCTCCATCACGGGCGGGCTCGCGGCGCTTCTCGCGCTCTTCACCGTCGGTGACCCGACCGTGCGGCGTCAGGCGGTCAGCACCGCTCTGCTGCCGGCCGTCGGCTTCCCCGTGCTCGCCCTCGCGACGGCCCTGCACGGCGTGCCGCTGGTGCGCGACGCGGCGTTCCTCATGGTGGTCTTCTGCGGCGTCTACGCCCGGCGCTGGGGCCCGCGTGGCCACGCGCTCGGGATATTCGCCTTCATGATGTTCTTCGCCACGCAGTTCCTGCACGCCGTACCGGCTCAGCTGCCGGAGCTGTACGGGGCCATGGCGATGGCGCTCGCCGCGTCCGGTCTCGTCCGCTTCGGGTTCTGGTGCATCGAACGGCGGACCCCGCCACCGGCCCAGCCCGCCCCCCTCGCGGCGCGCGGGCTGGCGCGGCCCACCACCCGCCAGGCGTTCCAGGCGACCTTCGCCTGCGGTCTCGCCCTCGCCGTCGGGCAGCTCGTCTCCGACGAGCGCTGGTACTGGGCCGTCGGCACCGCCTGGTGGATCTTCGTCAACACCGCCTCGCGCGGTGAGACCCTCGTCCGCGGCTTCCGCCGCGTCGTCGGCACCGTGACCGGAATCGGCGTCGGGCTCCTCGTGGCCGTGCCGCTGCACGGCGCGCCCGCGCCCACCGCGGTGCTCGTGGCCGTCTGCGTCTTCGGCATCTTCTACACCGCTGCGCCCTCCTACAGCTGGATGATGTTCTTCGTGACCGTCATGGCCGGGCTGCTCTACGGGCTCCTCGGTGTGCTCCACCCGGGCCTGCTGGCGCTGCGCTTCGAGCAGACGGCCGTCGGCGCTCTCGGCGCGGCCCTCGCTGTCGCCGTCGTCCTGCCGGTCACCACGCACGCCGCCACCGACGCCTGGATCCAGCGTGCCCTGCTGGCCGTACGGCACTGCACCGCCGAGTCGGCCCGGCGACTGGCCGGTGACGAGTCCGCCGACCCCACCGCGCACGTCGCCGAGCTGGAGCTGCTCCTCGGCAAGGTGCGCGTCTCCCTCGCGCCGCTGCTGCACCCGCTGAGCCCGCTGCGGGCGCGCAAGGCCCGGGCCCGGGAGGTCATGGTCTTCCTCGATGACTGCGCCCGTCAGGCACGGGGCCTGGCGGCGGTCGCCGCCGACCCCGCCGCCTCGCACGACGCCCGGCTCACCGCGGCCTGCCAGCGGGTCGAGACCGCGCTGTACGCCCTGGTCGCGCCCGGCGGGGACGGCGCGCCTCCGGCCGCCGCGGCGCTCGACCCCGTCCCGCACCACCACCCCGGCGCCGAGCGCGCCCTCGCCCACCTGCACGACCTGGAAGCCACGCTCGTCTCGCTCGCCGCGCCGTTGCGCAGCAACCCGCGCGGCGTCTTCGCCGAGGCCTGAGCCGGGCCCCGGGGGTGGCCGGGAGCACCCCGGCCGCTGTCGGTGCCCCGGTGTAGCGTCGGGCGGACAGTGGCTCGACGGGGAGGCGGCACGGTGGCCGGTACGGGACAGCAGGGGCGTCGGCGGGGGCAGCGGGCGTACATCGGGTCGTTCACGGAGGCGGGCGGTCGTGGCCTCACGGTCGCGGACGTCGACCCCGCCACCGGCGCGCTGACGCCCGTGTTCGCCACCGACGCCGTGGTGAACCCGTCCTACCTCGCGCTCTCGCCCGCCGCCGACGTGCTGTACGCGGTGAGCGAGACGGCGGAGGGAGCCGCCGTCGCCTTCTCCCTCGCCGACCCGGCCCGGCCCGAGCCGCTCGGCGCGCCCGTCCCCGTCGGCGGCGCCTCTCCCACGCACCTCGCGCCCGCCGGAACGCACGTCCTCACCGCCAACTACGGCTCGGGCAGCGTCAGCGCCCTGCCCATCGGCACCGACGGTGGGCTCGAGGCGCCCTCGGCGGTCCTGCCGCACCGGGGCGGCGGCCCCGTGACGGACCGGCAGGAGGGCCCGCACGCGCACGCCGTGGTGCCCGATCCGTCCGGGCGCTGGGTGCTCGCCGTCGACCTCGGCACGGACTCGGTGTGGATCCACGCCCTCGACCCGGCGACGGGCATCCCGAGGCCCCACGGCGAGACACCGCTCCGCCCCGGGACCGGCCCCCGGCATCTCGCCCTCCACCCGCGCGGCGACCGCGCGTACGTCCTCAACGAGCTGGAGCCGACCGTCACGGTCTGCCGCTGGGACGCGGCGGCCGGGGTCCTGGAGCCGGTCGGCGAGAGGCGTGTCGTGCCCGAGGAGGCCACCGGGGGCGAGGCGGTGGCGCCCAATTTCCCCTCGGCCCCCGTGGTCTCGCCCGACGGCCGGTTCCTGTGGGTCGCCAACCGCGGCCACGACACCATCGCCACGCTGGCCCTCGACGCCTCGGGTGATGTCCTCGGCCTCCGCGCCACCGTCGACTGCGGCGGCCACTGGCCCCGCGATCTGTCGGCGCACCCGGGCGGGCACCTGCTGTACGCCGCCAATGAGCGCTCCGGCGACGTCACCTGGTTCACCGTCGAGCCCGGCACGGGCCTGCCGCGCCGCGCCGGGTCGATCAAGATGCCCGCCGCGTCCTGCGTGGTCTTTGCCTGAAGTGATGCAACGCCCGGTCCTGCGGGCGTGCCCGAATGGCCGGATCTTATCGATCGGATCCGGCCCTATCGGTCCCGGCGGAGCTCGGCCCCGGAAACGACCGGAGGGGCCCCTGAGGGCCCCTCCGAACAGCGAGGCGTCCACATCCGGACGCCGAACGGGCGTCAGCGCACCGGCGCGCCCTGAAGCGACGGCTCGGGGGCGATGCCCAGCGCGGCCGCGTACTTGGCCAGGGTGAGCTTGCCGATCGCCGGGTAGGCGCCCAGCGGCTCCGCCGCCGCGCAGCCTGCTTCCTGGGCGGCCACGGCCGGGAGGGTCTCGGCCACCTCGGGACCGATCAGGCAGGGCGCCAGGGCGAGGTTCCGGGAGCCGGAGCCACGCAGCCGCTCGGCGGTACGGGCGATCGCGCCCTCCTCGTCCAGCGCGGCGGCCATGACCGGGACCGCGAGACGCGCGGAGAGCAGCATGCCCGTGATTCCGGCGGCCTGGACGGCTTCCTCGCCGCCGATCGTGGCCAGAATGATGCCATCCGCAGCCGTTGCAACTGTAAACAGTCGCGCGCGGTCGGCGCGGGCCAGGCCGGCTTCGGAGAGGCGCACGTGCAGTGCTTCGGCGAGCAGCGGGTGCGGGCCGAGCGCGTCGGTCAGCTCGACGACGGAGCCGCTGCTCATGACGGACTGGCGTATGCGGCGCAGCAGGGCGCTGTCGGGCCCCGCGAGCAGCGGCACGACGACGGCGGCCGGTCCGGCGGCCCACGCGTCGGCGTTCTCGTCCGCTGCGGCCTCTTCACGGGCTTCGCTGGCGCGAGCGGCGTGCTGGGCCGTGGCGTAGCCGAGGACGGCGTCCAGGGAGGGGTAGCCCTCGCTGCCGCCGTCGGCGTCCACGTAGCCGATGCGCGCGTCGAGCCCCGGGAGCTCGGCGCGCGCGATGCTGAGGATCTCCTCGGCGAGGAGGCGCGTGGCGGGGTCGGGTGTCCCGGGTACGGCGAGGACCAGCGGGGGCGCACCCGCTGGAGCAGCCGCCGGCTCCGGCCGCCGGTGCCGTCCAGGCTGGCGGGGGCGCGGCATTCGTACAGGCAGGCCGGACACGGGCCCTGTGGGGGAGCTCATGGCGCCGCATGTTAGTCGTTCGGAGGACTGGGCCGTTCGGGTGGGGGCAACTAGGCGACGTCTGTCCGGATTTATTCGGTGGTTCATACGATCAGTGGAGATGTGTTCAGCAAATGATCCGTAGTAATCCGGCTTCGGTGGGTAGTCGCAATGTGCCCGTCGCCAGTGCCGCTGCCACGAGCGACGCCCCGCCCAGCGGATCGCCCGAGGCGGTGATCAGACGCGCCTGAGGTAGTTGCAATTGCAACTCCCGATGAAGTGGAGTCAGGAGCGGTTCACCCATGCGGAGCAGTCCGCCGGTGAGAGCCACCGGCAGGGTCCGGTCGTCCTGGAGTGCGGGCTGAGGTGGGTGCGCCGGATGTGTCGGCTGCGCCGAATGTGGCCGCTGTGCGTCCCGATCCGGGCGGGGGCACACTGCCGCCGCCGCCCCGGCGATATGGCGGGCTGCCTCCTGGAGGATGCGGGCAGCGACCGGGTCGGTCCCGGCGCACCGGCCGACCTCGGGTGCGAACGACGCCAGCAGCGCGGGCCGGTCCGCGCGCGGGTAGAGCTTCCCCGGCAGTTCCGGCGCGGGGCCGAACAGGGCCTCCAGCCGGGCCAGCAGGGCGGGGGAGGCACCCTCCTCGCGGCCGTCGTACGCGCGCATCGCCGCTTCGAGCCCGGCACGGCCGATCCAGGCTCCGCTGCCGCAGTCGCCGAGGAGGTGACCCCAGCCGTCCGCGCGCCGCCAGCCGCCTTCCGGCGTCAGGTCGGTGCCGAGCGCGACCAGCCCGGTGCCGACGGCGACGACCGCACCCGGCCGCTGCCCCAGCGCGCCCGCGTAGGCGGTCACCGCGTCCGAGGCCAGGGCCAGCCGGCGCGCCCCGAGCGCGTCGCGCAGCGCGTCGGGCAGTACGGCACGGAGATCGTCGCCGAGCGTGGCCATGCCGGAGGCGCCCACGCAGACGGCCTCGCAGCGCTCCGCGCCCGCCTCGCGCAGGAGACGCGTGGCGGCGGGCAGCACCCGGTCGAGGAGGCTGTGCGCGTCGACACCCCGGGCGCCCATGACGGCGGGATCGGGGGAGGACCAGGTGAGGGCCGGGCCCTCACCCCGGACGGGGGTGAGGGCGACCCTGATGCCCGAACCGCCCGAGTCGACGCCAAGGACGTGGGAGGGACCCTGCCGCAGATGGTCGGCCGGAGGGTTCCCGGGCGTGACGTCCACGGGATCAGCCGGAGTCGCGCACGGCGCGCTCGTTCGTCGAGGCGCCGGTGAGTACCGCGCGCACGCCGCTCGGGACGGTGCTCGCGCCCGGCAGTGGCGCACGCCCGGCCGACGTCCGCCGCCGGTCGCCCGCCCGACGCGGGTTGTCCGTGTTGTCCGTGCCGGTGGTCATGGCGGGCACCTTACCGCCCAAGATCACGGAAGCTGCCAGTTGACGGGAGCCGACCCCTGCTGAACGAGGAGGTCATTGGTCCGGCTGAACGGCCGGGACCCGAAGAATCCGCGATCGGCGGACATGGGGGAGGGGTGGGCGGACTCCACGCAGGGCACCCCGCCGAGCAGCGGTCGCAGATTGCGGGCGTCGCGGCCCCACAGGATCGCCGCCATCGGCCGACCGCGCGCGACGAGCGCGCGGATCGCCTGCTCGGTGACCTCTTCCCAGCCCTTGCCCCGATGCGCGGCGGGCTTGCGCGGGGCCGTGGTCAGTGCGCGGTTGAGCAGCAGGACGCCCTGCTGGGTCCAGGGCGTCAGATCGCCGTTGGACGGCCGGGGCAGCCCGAGGTCGGTGTGCAACTCGCGGAAGATGTTCTCCAGGCTGCCGGGCAGCGGCCGCACCTCGGGTGCGACGGAGAAGCTCAGTCCCACGGCGTGGCCGGGCGTCGGGTAGGGGTCCTGACCGACGATCAGGACCCTTATGTCGTCGAACGGCTGCTGGAACGCGCGCAGCACATTCGCGCCCGAGGGCAGATAGGTCCGGCCCGCCGCGATCTCGGCGCGCAGAAAGTCGCCCATCGCGGTGATGCGCCCGGCGACCGGCTCAAGTGCCTTGGCCCAGCCCGCTTCTACGATCTCGTTCAATGGTCGTGCAGCCACGGGGCGTCACTCTACTGGCTCAGCCTGTGCCGGGACGAACGGGAGCGTGTTCGTCCGTACGAAGCCCCGGCGCACGCTCGTACGCGCGGTGGCCGCTGCCGGCGGACGGCCCGCCGAGCGCGGGCCTTCCCCCTTGCGGGCCGCAGGTCAGACGGCCCAGCCGTACTGGTCGGGGATGCGCCGGTCGGCGCCCAGGCCGGTCGCCGCGCGGCGCGCCCAGAAGGGGTCGCGCAGCAGCTCGCGGCCCAGCAGCACCGCGTCCGCCTCGCCATTGGCGATGATCTTCTCGGCCTGCTCGGGGTCGGTGATCAGCCCCACCGCGGCGACGGGCAGACCGGTCTCCTCCTTCACCCGTCGGGCGAACGGCACCTGGTAACCGGGGCCGACCGGGATGTGGGTGGCCGGCGCGTTGCCGCCGGTGGAGACGTCGAGCAGGTCCACGCCGTGGGCGAGCAGCTCCCGCGCGAAGCGCACGGTGTCGTCCGCCGTCCAGCCCTCGCGCTCGTCCTCGGGGTTCTCTGTCAGCCAGTCGGTCGCGGAGACGCGGAAGAAGACGGGCTTGTCCTCGGGCCACACCGCGCGCACCGCGTCCACGACCTCCAGCGGGAACCGGACGCGGTTGTCGAACGAGCCGCCGTACTCGTCGGTGCGGCGGTTGCTGTGCGGCGAGAGGAACTCGTGGATGAGGTAACCGTGCGCGCCGTGCACCTCGACGACCTCGAAGCCGGCGGCCAGGGCGCGCCGCGCCGCGTCCGCGAACTGCTCCACGATCTCCTTGATCTGCTCCACCGTCAGCTCCGCGGGCACCTGGTGGTCGTCCGCGTACGGCAGCGCGCTCGGCCCGGCCACCGGCCAGCTCTCCTCCGGGCTCGCGGGGCCGCGCCCCCGCCACGGCCGCTCGGTCGAGGCCTTGCGCCCCGCGTGGGCTATCTGGATGCCGGGAACGGTGCCCTGCTCCTTGAGGAAGGCCGTCACGCGGCGGAGCGCCTCGGTCTGGGTGTCGTTCCACAGGCCGAGGTCGGCCGGGCTGATCCGGCCCTCGGGGCTCACCGCGGTGGCCTCGATGAGGATCAAGCCGGTGCCGCCGGCCGCGCGGGCGGCGTAGTGCTGGAAGTGCCAGTCGTTCGCGACGCCCGCGTTCGGCCCGAAGACCTCGGCGGAGTACTGGCACATCGGCGCCATCCAGGCACGGTTGGGGAAGGTCAGCGACCGCAGGGTGTATGGCTCGAACAGGGAACTCACGACAGGCTCCTTCGTGTGGTGCACCGAGGTACGGCTCGTACGATACCCGTCGTACTACGAGAATTGTCAAACTACGATGATCCTCGTACGACTCTCGTATACTGGGCCCTCGCAGTGACCCCTGAGGAGCAGCCGTGCAGACGCCGTCCGCAACCCCGTCGACCAGCCGCGTCCTCGAGCACCCCGCCCGCGAGGACATCCGGCTCGAGAGCGTGCTGCACGCCCTGTCGGACCCCATGCGCCTGCTGGTCGTGCGGTCCCTGGCTGCGGCCGGGACCGAGCAGTCCTGCTCCGTCCTGGAGCTCCCCGTCAGCAAGTCGACGACCACCCACCACTTCCGCGTGCTCCGCGAGTGCGGTGTGGTCAGCCAGATCTACCGGGGCACGGCGAAGATGAACGCTCTGCGCCGGGACGACCTGGAGGCGCTGTTCCCGGGGCTTCTCGACAGCGTTCTCACCGCGGCCGACCGGCAGGCCGAGCGCTTGGGGGAGGACGGCTGAGGCGCGCTGCCCTCCGGCGCCGGGGCCGGCCCTTCGGTCAGGCCTGGTCGTCCCGTGCCGCGGCGAGCAGGCCCTCCCAGTCCGGGATCTTCACCGGCCCGCGGCCCAGCCGCGCTCCGAGGGCGGCCTCCGCCGCCTCGATGCCCAGCCAGCCCGGCCACCGCACCGGATCCTGCCCCGCCGCCCGCAGCGCGGCGTACGGGTCACCCACCGGCCGGCGTGCCATGAGGGTCTCGGCGTCGGACAGCAGCGAGGTCACCGTCTCCTTGGCGCACGAGCGATTGGTGCCGATCACGCCGGTCGGCCCGCGCTTGATCCAGCCCGCGACGTACTCGCCGGACGACGGCACGCCGTCCCTCAGCACCCGCCCCCCGGTATGCGGCACGGTTCCGCGCTCCGGGTCGAACGGCAGCCCCGGGATCGGCACCCCGCGATAGCCGACCGACCGCAGGACCAACTGGGCCTCGATGTCCTCGAACCGGCCCGTGCCGACCACCCCGCCGTGCTCGTCCGGCGCGGTCCGCTCGAAGCGCACCGCACGCACGGCGTCCTCCCCGAGCAGGGCGACGGGCCGCAGGAAGAACCGCATCCGGATCCGGCGCGCGAGGCCCCGGGCCGGCTGCCCGGCCCAGCCCCGCAGCACCTCCACATTGCGCCGGCCGACGGCCGGCAGCCCGGACGGGTCGGACCACGCCGGGTCCAGGGCCGCTTCCTCGGCCCCCACGAGTACCTCCGCCCCCGGCAGGGCACCCAGCTCCCGCAGCTCCTTCGTGGTGAACTTCGCCTGGCCCGGACCGCGTCGGCCGACCATGTGGATGTCCGCCACCCGGCTGTCGGCGAGCGCGGCCAGCGCCGCGTCCGGCACATCGGTGGCCCGTAGCTCGTCCGCGCCGCGCGCCAGCACCCGGGCCACGTCCACCGCCACATTGCCGACCCCGATGACGACCGCCGAGCGCGCCCCCAGCACGAACCCGCCCGGCTCCGCGTCCGGGTGGGCGCTGTACCAGGAGACGAACTCCGTGGCCGAGAAGCTGCCCGGCAGATCCTCCCCGGGCACGGCGAGGCGCCGGTCGGTCGCGGCGCCGACGCAGTAGACGACCGCGTGGTAGAGGTCCAGCAGCCGCCGCGGCGCCAATCCCCCTGCCTCGTCCCCCACCCGGACGTTGCCGAGGAAGGAGATGGCGGGGTGTTCGAGGGCGGCGCGCAGATTGTTCTGCAGCGACTTGATCTTCTCGTGGTCGGGGGCCACCCCGTAGCGCACGAGCCCGTACGGGCAGGGCAGCCGGTCCAGCACATCGACCGTCACACCGGGGACACTCTGCTGCTGCACCAGGGCCTGGGCGGTGAAGATCCCACTCGGTCCCGATCCGACCACTGCGACGCGAAGCACGGCGGAACTCCTTCCCGCGGGTGCGTCCAGCATCGCACCGGGAACCGGGATACGGGAGAGGTGGACGCGTGGCGGCGCGGCGGCGGGTACCGAGGCCGCCCCGACACCGGCTGCCCTGTCGCGGGGCCGCACCGCAGGCAGGGCGGACACGGGGTCTCATTGACCGACGCGGTGCGCGGGGACATGCTGTAACTCCTGCGGCGACCGGCCCCCGGGCCGGTCTGTTCAGCAGGTCCTCGGTGTCCCGCCCCGTTCGGCAGGGCGGGCTCCGGTGTGTCCGCTGATTTTGGGCGACGCGGGGGATCGCCCAAAGTCAGTGGACGGCATGGGCCCGGCCTCGCGTCAGCCGGCCAGTTCGAGCACCGCCCGCAGCGCGTCGGGACGCTCCTCGACCGGCAGATGGTCGACCAGGTGCACCGCGCAGCCCACCGCGGCGGCGCCCGCGTCCGCGCGCCGGTCGTCGCCGACCATCAGCACGTCCTCGGGCGCCAGATCCAGCGCCTCGCACGCCGCCCGGAACAGCCGCGGATCCGGCTTCTGGACGCCGTGTTCGTAGGAGAGCACGTACGCGTCGACCCATGCGTCGAGACCGTGCTCCCGGAAGACCGGCCGCGGATCCCAGCCGATGTTGCTCACCACGGCGGTGCGCACACCTCGCCGCCGCAACTCGGCCAGCACGGCGCCCGCGTCGGCGTACGGGCGCCAGGCGGCCGGCTCCATGTGACGGGCGTACAGGGCGTCGTAGAGCTCCGGGCGCGGCAGCGGGACCTCGCGGGCCATTCCGGTATACGCGGCCCGGTGCTGCTCCGCGGTGCGATCGCGCTCCGTCCACACCTCGGTGAGGTGCGCCGGCACCGCGCGCGGGGCGACGCCCCCGGGCAGGGCGCCGTGGGCCTCCAGGTCACGGGTCAGCCGTTCGAACTCGGCCTCGTCCAAGGGGATCCGGGCCCGGTCGAGCACGGACCGCAGCCAGGAGGCGGTGGATTCGATGCGGAACAGGGTTCCGGAGAAGTCGAAGAGAACACCTTTGACGGTCATGGCGCCCAGTCTCCCCGGTGGCCCGCCGCTCAGCGCCCCCGACTCCGCGCCGTGAGCGGTACAGGGCGGCAGGGGCGGGCGCGGGTGCGTCAGGCGGGCTCCAGCAAGGACGTGCACATCGCGAATCCGAGGAATCCGAGGAAACCGAGCGTCATGATCGCCATCATGAAACCCACATCGACGACTGCCCCCGGTCCGGTGAAGTTCATGTAGAGAGCGGCAGCGGTCGTGGCGGCGGCGCAGCAGCAGAGGATCCCCAGAGCCATCCAGCGGGCTCCTGATCGCGGAATGGAGAAACGGGTCACGAAGGAGCCCCAGCGGTGGATGAAGAATCCGCCGATGCTCCAGGCCAGCAGTACGACCAGGAAGCAGCCCAGGAGGATTCTGGTGGAGATCGGGGCTCCGCCCGGGAACTCGGCCGACAAGTACGCTTCCAGCGGCCCTTGCAAGTTGGCGAAGCAGAGCAGGGGAAAGAATTGGGTGAGAATGCGACGTGTGTATGTGGCTGCCGAGCTGCCCGGCACGAACGCATCGAGAAGAAGGACGATGAACAGGGTGAGCAGGAGAGACGAAAACGCAAGGGATGTGCCTGAGAGCAGCGCCCCCAAGAGCATTCTGTAGGCGTCGCCGGACACCGCCACGACGGACCCGTAGGAGACCGCGGTAACGCTGAGGGCAAAGAACGACGAGATCCCGACAGCGAGCGTCTCCCCCAACTCTTCGCCGCCGGCCCCGCTTGCTCGCTCTCTGGCCACCGAAATGACAACGATGACGGCAGTGAAGGCGAAGCCGGCCAGAATTGCCGAGAAGCTCGAGTAGAGAACCAGTGCGTCTCGAACGGCGGAAGGGTCGCGAAGCAGTGCGACGGGACCGGGAGCAGTCATGCGATGAGCAAAAACGGTGCCACGCCGCTGTCCAGCCGGATTCGCAGATGTTTCACACAAGGTGACTCAGAGCTGATGGAAGAAACGCTTCCCTAGCGTTGGGTGCCGGGGCCGGCCGCCGGCCGTGCGGACCGTGCGTCCAGGGCGGCCCCGCTGCCCTGGACGCACGGCGGCGCGTGCGAGCACGCCGTCGTCACGCGGTTCGCGGCTACCGGTCGAGGGACGCGTCGTCGTCCTCGTCGTGGCGTCCGGTCCACCGGACCCCCGCGGCGTACCACTCGGCGAGTTCCTGGGCGCGCCGCTCGACCTCCTGGTCGTCGGCACCGGTCAGGACGTAAGCCGCCAGGTAATGAGCGGACTTCACGCCGCCCTGGTATGCCTGGCCCACCGTGGCCCGCAGGCGTTCCTCCACCACGAAGGGCGGGGGGTTCTTCGGCAGGGCCGCGAGGGTGCCCCGTTCGGGATAGAAGACGACCCAGCCCGCGCTCCGTCCGGGCGCGACGCCGTGAATCCTGGCATCGGTCAGGGTCCGCGGGGCGACCTGGGCCCGGAACCACTGCTCGTCGAGGTTGAAGCCGGTGGCGGCGTGGATGGCGGGGGAGGTCAGCGCGCCGCCGGTTCTGCTGCCGATCTCGCACAGCACGAGGCGGTCGTCGGGCGTGTGGAAGACCTCCAGGTGGAAGGTGGCGCACTCGGGAGTGGGCAGCGCGTCGAGGACCTGGCGCGCATAGCCGATGAGCCGGTCCGTCAGCGGGTGGTCGCGGGTGAGCTGTGCCGAGCCCAGATAGACGCCGTCGTGGAAGGACAGGCAGTCGTTCAGATAGCGCGAGACGAACGTGGCCACCGGTGCGCCCGCCGCCACCAGCCCGTCCACCACGTACATCCGGCCTTCCACGAACCGCTCCACCTCGGCGTGTTCGGGCAGGCCTTCGGCGAGGAGGCGGGCCAGGTCCGCGGGGCCGCGCAGCACCTGGGTGCCGGTGGAACCGGAGCCGAGGGCCGGTTTCACCACCACGGGGTAGCCGTGCTCGCGGACGAAGCCGAAGAGGTCGAAGTCCACGCGCACGGGGGCGAACTCCGGTACTTCGAGGCCGCTTCGGCGCACCAGGGTCTTCATGTGGACCTTGTCGCGGAAGGCGAGGGTGCTGGCGAAGTCCTGGCCCGGCACCCCGAGCAGCTCCCGCAGCCGCGCCGCGCGCAGCAGGTCGCCCTCCATGCGGGCGATCACCGCGCTGAGCGGCATGCGCTCGGCGAGTTCGAGGGCCATCCGCTCCGCCTCGCCGCCCTGGCGGAAGTCGGGGAGGGAGACAGCGCCCGGAATATGGCTGTACTGCGGGAATTTCGCCGCGGAGACCAGGAGGTGCGGTCGTACGCCCGTATCGGCCGCCCACTTGTCGTACGGAGTGTCCGCATAGTCGCTGTCCACGAAAGCCAGAACATTCCGTTCTGCTTCAGATCTCACCAGCACCTCCCAGGACTCCCCACGAGCACGCACCGGCTGCGTGCGGCCTCAAGGCTAGGGGCGTGAGCCCAGGTCAGGGCCGTCCCGGCACATACCTCAGCTTTACCTCGGAAAGATTGTTCTGCTCATTCTGACGGTGTAGGAAGAACAGGAACCGACGATTCTGATCTTGCGCATGCACTGGGGTTAAGTTGAAGATTCAACGAATTCTGGACGGCTCGACCCGGCCGGCCGAACCGCCGTGCGGTGGTGCCGTGCGCACGGACCGACTGCCCCGGAATCCGCTCGTGGCGGCGGGAGCGGCATCGTGATCGACGTGCTGGTCGTGGACGACGACTTCTACGTCGCCGAGGTCAACTCCCGCTATGTGTCCCGCGTTCCGGGATTCCGCGTCATGGGCCGGGCCCGAACGGCCGCCGAGGCGCTGATGGCCGTCGAACGCGGCAGCGTCGATCTGATGCTGCTCGACCACTACCTTCCCGACGAGGACGGGCTGCAGCTGGTGCGCAGGCTCCGTCGGCTCGGCCACGAGACCGACGTCATCATGGTCTCGGCGGCCCGCGGGGCGGAGCAGGTGAGCTCGGCGCTGCGCCACGGCGTCCTGCAGTACCTGGTCAAACCGTTCGGTTTCGCGGCGCTGCAGGCCAAGTTGACGTCCTACGGCCAGATGCGCGACCGCCTCGACCGATTAGACTCCCTCGGGCAGGGCGAGGTGGACGAGATCTTCGGCACGCTCCACGCACCGGTCCAGGCGGTGGTGCCGCCCAAGGGGTACTCGGCGGCGACCACCGAGCACATCCGCGACGCGCTGCTCAGGGCCGGCAAGGCGCTGTCCGCGCAGGAGGTGGCCGACCTCACCGGGGTGAGCCGCTCCACCGCGCAGCGCTACCTCAAGCACCTCCAGGAGCGCGGCAGTATTCAACTCGCCCTGAAATACGGGGGTGCCGGCCGACCCGAGCACCACTACGAGTCCGCGCACGGCGCCTCCCGCACGCGCCCCCGCTGAGCGCGCCTCCGCGAAGGCGCCTGTCGGCGCCACCGGGCCCCACACCCCGAACGGTGCGGGGCCTGCGCCGATCCCTCGGGGTCAACGGGTCATTACCGCGCGGTAAGCAAAAGAAGCAGAACCGGCTTTCCGCAGTAAAACCACAGTGCACGCAGAAACGTGTCACCCTCTCGGCTCCTGATCTAGCGTCCGTCTTGATCCAAAGTTCCTCACCTGCAAGGACACCGGAGACCTGCTATGGGCGTGACACGCCGTACGCTCCGTCTTGGAGCCTTTCTCCTGGCCCCCGGCTACCACGTCGCCTCCTGGCGTCACCCCACGGCCCGCGCGAACGGCGGCCTGGACTTCGCCCACTACCGCGAGCTCCTGCACACCGCCGAGCGTGGCAAGTTCGACATGTTCTTCGTCGCCGACGGGGTGGGCATCCGCACCCCGTACAACAACGCCGACGAGTTGAGCCGATGGGGCCGCTTCCTCCAGTTCGACCCGCTGACGCTCCTGTCCGCCCTCGCCGTGCACACCACGCACATCGGTCTCGCGGCGACCGCGTCGACGACGTACAACGAACCGTTCCACATCGCGCGGAAGTTCGCCTCGATCGACCACCTCAGCGCCGGCCGGTCCGCCTGGAACATCGTCACCTCGGTGACGGACGCCGAGGCGAAGAACTTCAACCGCGACTCCCAGCCCGACCACGCCTCGCGCTACCACCGGGCCAGGGAGTTCATGGAGGTCGTCACCGGCCTGTGGGACAGCTGGGACGACGACGCCTTCGGGTACGACAAGGAGTCCGGGCGCTACTTCGACCCCGAAGGACTGCACGTCCTCGACCACAAGGGCGAGCACTTCTCGGTGCGCGGTCCGCTCAACGTGGCCCGCCCGCCCCAGGGTTACCCCGTGCTCATCCAGGCGGGCGCCTCCGCCGACGGCCAGGACTTCGCCGCCCGCTGGGCGGAGGTGGTCTTCACCGCCGCGCAGACCCTGGACGAAGGCCGGACGTTCTACCGCGGCATCAAGGAGCAGGCCGCCGCCTACGGGCGCGACGCCGACCAGATGAAGGTGATGCCCGGTCTCTTCCCGGTGATCGGCCGCACCCGCGCCGAGGCCGAGGACAAGTACGCGGTACTGCAGGAACTGGTCGACCCGGTGGTCGGCTTGGGGCTGCTCACCCAGCTCCTCGGCGACATCGACATCTCGGGCTTCCCGCTGGACGAGCCGCTGCCCGAACTGCCGCCCACCCAGGGCAGCACCAGCCGCCAGCAGCTCGTCTACGACAAGGCGCGCCGCGAGGGGCTGACGGTCAGGGAGCTGTACCAGTCCCTCACCGGGGGCCGCGGCCACCGCGTCGTCATCGGCACCCCCCAGGACGTCGCCGACCTCATGGAGGAGTGGTTCACCGGTGAGGCCGCCGACGGCTTCAACGTCATGCCGCCCGTGCTCCCCGAGGGCCTGGACGACTTCGTCGACCTCGTGGTGCCCGAGCTGCAGCGCCGGGGCCTGTTCCGCACCGAGTACGAGAGCACCACCCTGCGCGGAAACCTCGGCATCGACCGGCCCGCCCGCGGCGCCGCGGCCGAACTCCCGCTCAGCAGCACGGGCCCGTTTTGAATCCAGGAGTGAGCACCCCCCATGCCTTCCTTTGCCAGAACCCTCAGTGAGATACCGCCCTCCCCGTTGGTGGCCGTCGACCGGCTGCTGCGCTCCGGCGCGCACACCGAGCCGGTGCCGTTGCAGCAGGGCAAGACCGTCTTCGAGCCCTGCGCGCGGCCGGGCACCTGGGAGCGCGCGGAGTTCGGGATCGCGGCCCACGAGCACGCGCCGCCCCCCGGCGTCCCTGCGCTGCGCTCGGCGTTCGCCGAGGCCGCGAGCCGACGCCGGGGCACCCCCGTCGACCCCGGGCAGGTCCTGGTGACGAGCGGTGCCACCCACGCCATCGCCGTGACCCTGCACGCCATCCTGGGGCAGGGCGACGAGGTCCTCATCCTGTCCCCGCAGTGGCTGTTCGCGACCGGTCTGGTGTGGGCGGCCGGCGGGACGCCGCGCGAGGTGCCGGTCTTCCTGGAGCTCAGTGAGGACCCCGACTTCGACTTCATCGCCGCGATCGAGCGGGCCGTGGGGCCGCGCACCCGGGCGATCTACTTCAACAACCCCAACAATCCGACGGGCTTCCGCCTGGACGAGCGTGCCCTGGGCGCGCTCGCCGAGCTCGCCGTGCGGCACGACCTGTGGCTGATCGCCGACAACGCGTACGAGAACTACGACTTCAGCGACGGCGGCTTCCTCGACACGGCGACCGTCCCCGGCGCGGCGGAGCGCACCTTCTCGGTGCACAGCTGCAGCAAGACGTACGCGATGCCCGGCGCCCGCGTGGGCCACCTCATCTCGCCGCCCGGCGCGGAGGAGATCCTCACCAAGTGGTCGCTGCACACGCTGTACTCGGTCTCCACGGCCGCGCAGTACACCGCGTTCCGGGCGCTCGCCACCCCCGACGAGGAGCTGGCGCGGCGCCGGGCGGCGGCCGAGCGCGCCTGGCGGCTCGCCGACGCCGCCCTGGAGATCCCGCACACCCGCGTCACGGGCGGGCTCTACACCTTCCTCGACCTGAGCCGGTACGGCGACGGCGCGGAGTTCGTGCGTCGCTGCGCCGAGGCGGGCGTGGGACTCGCACCGGGCCGGGTGTTCGGCGCCCACTGCGACGGCTGGGCCCGGCTCTGCTTCACCGCGGCACCCGAAGAGGTCGTCACGGACGCCATCGGCCGTATCAACAAGATCTACTGGGAGGGCGGCCGTGACCGTTGACACCACCGTGGCCAGGCCGGCGGCGGCTGCCGCGCTGGCTCCGTATCTGCACCGGTACGACAGCCCCGCACAACTCGGCCTCAAGATCAACGCGTATCGGGGTTACGAGGTGGAGGGCCTCGCCGAGGCGCTGCGCGCGCCGGACCTGCACGACGCCCCCGTCGAATGCGTGATGGTCGGCGACTCGTACTTCATGACCCACCTGGGCCGCGGCGGCACCACACTGACCGGCGACGCCGAGCAGGAGTGGGGCCTCGCCACCCTCACCGGCCTGGTGGCCGAGGTGCGCAAGGCGCTGGACGCCGAATTCCCCGCTGCCCGGCGGCCGTTCCTGCTCGCCGACCTGCCGGACGGTGCGACCCGCAGCCCCGCCACGGCCCGGGCCGCCGCCGACCGTTTCGTCGCGGCCGGCGCGGACGCCGTCAAGATCGAGGTGGCGGGCGAGAGCGAGTTCGACTGCATCGAGGCGGTGGCCGCGACCGGCACACCCACCCTGGCGCACCTCGGCTACACCCCGCAGAGCGGCGGCCTGGCCCGGCACGGCGACGCCCTGGACGGCGCGCTCGCGCTCTTCGCGCAGGCCCGCAGGGCCCGCGCCGCGGGCGGCTGCGGACTGATCATCGAGATGGTCAGCGAGGCCGTGAACCAGGCGCTCAGCCGGCCGCACCCCGAAGGCCTCCCGCTGTACTCGGTGTTCAGCGGCCGGGCCCGCTGGGGCGGCCAGAGCCTCAACCTGTGGGACGCCGTCGTACGCCCTGTCCCGGGTGGCCGCTACTTCCCGCCGACCCCGGTGATCGACGCGGCCGAGGTGCCCGACCGGTACACCCCGGAGCTGATCGCCGACCGCATGCGCGAACTGCTGCGGCTCAGCGTCGCTGGCTGGTTCCCGCTCTCCCCGCGCACCGCCCTGACCCCCCGTGAGACGGCCGAGATCACCGGCATCGACCCCTGGAGTGCCTCATGACCACCGCCGAACCGATCACCGCAGGGCCGGTGACCCCCGGATCGGACACGGCCGTCTTCGACGAGCTCGAATCGGCCGTACGCACCTACTGCCGGCGCTTCCCCGCCGTCTTCACGCGGGCTTCGGGACACCGGATGTGGGACGCGGAAGGCCGCGAGTACATCGACTTCCTGTCGGGCGCCGGTGCGCTGAACTACGGCCACAACCCGCCCGAGGTGCGCGCCGCCCTCATCGACTACCTCCAGGCCGACGGGCCGGTGCACGGTCTCGACCTGCACACCGGCGCCAAGGCCGCGTTCCTGCACCGCTTCCGCGAGGTGGTGCTCGCGCCGCGCGGGCTCGACCACCGCGTGCAGTTCACCGGACCGACCGGCACCAACGCCGTCGAGGCGGCGTTCAAGACGGCCCGGCGGGTCACCGGACGCACCGACATCATCGCCTTCACCGGCGGCTTCCACGGCCTCTCGCTCGGCGCGCTCGCCGCGTCCGCCACCTCGTTCAAGCGCGGGGCGGCCGGGGTGCCGCTCGGTCACGTCACACGGATGCCGTACGAGGGGTACGCGGGCGAAGGCGTCGACACCATCGACTACCTCACCCGCATGCTCGACGACCCGGGCAGCGGCATCGACCTGCCCGCGGCCTTCGTGGTGGAGACCGTGCAGGGCGAGGGCGGCCTCGCCGCGGCGAGCGCGCCGTGGCTGCGCAGGCTCGCCGAGGTGGCGCGCGAGCGGGGCATCCTGCTGATCGTCGACGACATCCAGGCCGGATGCGGGCGCACCGGCACCTTCTTCAGCTTCGAAGAGGCGGGCATCGTCCCCGACCTGATCTGTCTGTCCAAGTCCATCAGCGGCTTCGGCCTGCCGATGGCCCTCGTCCTGATCCGCCCCGAGCTCGACCAGCTGGGCCCCGGCGAGCACAGCGGCACCTTCCGCGGCAACAACCTGGCCTTCGTCACCGCCACGGCCTGCCTGGACCGCTGGGCGGATCCGGAGTTCGCCCCGCAGGTGCGCCGCAACGCCGCCGCCCTGGAGGACCGGCTCACCGAGCTGGCCGCCACGTTCGGTGACCTCGGCTGCACCGTGCTGGGCCGCGGCCTGATCCGCGGGCTCGGCTTCACCGATCCGACGCTCGCGGACCGGGTGTCACGGGCCGCCTTCACCCGCGGGCTCCTGGTGGAGACCTCCGGCGCCCGCGGCCAGGTCCTCAAGATCATGCCGCCGATCGTGGCGGACGCCGAAGATCTGGCGCCCGGCCTCGCCCTCCTCGCCGACGCCATCGCGTCGGCCGCACACGACCACGTATCCGAAGGGGACCTGCGTTGAGCATCGCCGAGCACGAGCAGACCATCGAGGGCGATCACGAGGACGGCCACGCACACGGCATCGACGAGACCGTGCTGCGCCGGATCGCCGACTCCTGGCCCCGGCGCGCCACGATCCGCACCGACCTGGACCAGATATCGGAGCCGGAGGAGTACGACGAGCGGCTGCCGGACTACCCTGAGCACCTGCTGCCGTTCGCCGAGCACCCCCTGTACCTCGCGGCCACGCCCGAGCAGCGCCAGAAGGTCCTCACCATGGCCTGGCTGGTCTACAACGAGCGGGTCATCGCGGCCGAGGAGTACGTCGCCAACCCGACCTTCGCCATGATCATGCACGGCGCCTTTCCCGGTGCCGACGGCATCCAGCTCAAGCGCGCCGTCCAGCAGACGCATGTGGACGAGGTCTGGCACACCTACATGCACATGATCGCGATGCAGCGCACCCGCGAGGTCCGGCAGATCACCGGCGAGCCCGCCTACCCGCACACGGTCACCTACCGCCGGCTCCTGGAGGCCGACGCGAAGGCGTCGGAGCGCTGGGAGCGCGACCTGCTGAAGCTGGTGTGGACGACCGTCTCGGAGATCAGCGTCAACGCCTATCTGGAACTGCTCTCCCGCGACAAGTCCGTCCAGCCGCTGCACGCCCTGGTGCCCCGGCTGCACGCCCGCGACGAGTCCGCGCACTCCTCCGTCATGGTCGAGGTCGCCAAGGCGCTGTACGTGCACATGAACGCCGAACAGCGCCGCACGTTCGTCGACGCGCTGCCCAAGGCGCTGCACGCCTTCGTGGAGCAGGACTTCGCGGTGTGGCCCGGCATCCTGCGGGCGGCCGGGTTCGAGAAGGCCGACGAGATCGTCGAGGACTGCCGCCGCCAGGCCGGCACCGGCCTGCTGGTGCGCGACTTCTCCGGGGTGCGGCGCATCGTGCGCGAGATGGAGCTCGAGGACCAGGTCGACTTCGACTTCGGGGCCGAGTGACGTGAAGCTCACCGCGGGCGGGCGCAGACTCGCCGCCGCAGCCCTCGTCCAGTCGCTCGGCATCGGCCTGTTCATGGCGAGCTCCATGGCGTACTTCACCCGGCAGGTGGACCTCTCGGCGAACCAGGTGGCCTCCGGGCTCGCCCTCGCCGGGGTCGTGGCCCTGGGGATCTCGCTGCTCGGCGGGGTCCTCGCCGACCGGTACGGGGCACGGCGGGTACTCGCCGCGGTCTATCTGGGGCGGGGCGTGTGCTGTGCGGCGTACGTCTTCGTCACGGACTTCTGGCAGTTCATGGTGGTGACGCTGTGCGCGGTGGCGTGCGACCGGGCGGGGCCTCCGGTGCTCCAGGCACTGGTCGCCGTGGCCGTGCCGGAGCGCCAGGAGCGCACCCGGCTGCTCGCGGTGGTCAATGTCGTACGCAACTGCGGACTCGGGGTCGGCGCGATGGCGGCCGGCGTGGCGCTCGCCAGCGACACCCAGGCCGCCTACCGGGTCACGCTGTTCGCCATCGGGCTCGCCTTCCTCGGCGGTGCGGTGCTCGTGCTGCGGGTGTCCGAGCCGGCCGCACCGACGGCCGAGGCCGCCGCCCCGAAGGGCGCGGCGGAACGACCGGTCAAGGGCCGGCTGCTGCCCGACGCGCGCTATCTGACGCTGACCGGGCTCAACTTCCTGCTGTTCTTCTTCGACACGATGCTGCTGGTCGCGATGCCCGTGTGGATCCTGGAGCACACCGATGCCCCGCGGGCCACGGTGTCCGTGCTGTTCGCGCTGAACACCGCGCTCGTCGTGGTGCTCCAGATCCCGGTCAGCAAGCTGGCGACCGGCCAGCGGCGCACCACCCGGATGCTGACGTGGACGGGCGCCGTGCTCGCGGTGAGCAGCCTGTGCTTCGCCGCGTCCGGCTCCGTCGGGGGCGGGCCCGCGGTGGCATGGCTGGCCGCCGCCGTGGTCACGCTGTCCCTGGCCGAGGTGATCGCCAACTCCGCGGTGTGGGACCTGTCCATCGCCCTGGCCCCCGAGGAGCAGCGCGGACGCTATCTGTCCGTCTTCAATCTGAGCGTGGCCGGACAGCGGGTCCTCGGCCCCGTGATGGTCACCGGGCTGCTGCTCGGATCGGGTTCGCTCGGCTGGGTGGTGGCCGCGGCGGTGCTCGTGGTGGCGGGCGTCGCGGCCGAGCGGGTCGCCCGCGCGGCCGGGGAGCGGATGCGCGCGGGGGCCCCCGCCCATGCCTGAACCGTCGGTCCTGGCCTTCGCGTCCGTCGCGGTGTTCCTCGGCGCGCTGGTCCAGGGCAGCCTGGGAGTGGGTCTCGCCCTGGTGTCGGCGCCGGTGGTGCAGATCGCCGCACCGGGTCTCATGCCGGGGTCACTGCTCCTGGTCGCCGCCGTCCTGGCCGCGCTCGGGGCGGTCCGGGAGATCTCCCACACCGACTGGTACGGCGTCTCCTGGGCGATGGCCGGGCGGATCGTGGGCACCGTGGCTGCCTCGTACGTGATCCTCGTGGTCTCGGTGCCGACGCTCGACCTGCTCTCGGCGGGCATCACCCTGGGCGTCGTCTCGCTGCTCGCCTTCGACCCGGCCAGGCTGCCCAGGAACCGGGGCACGCTGATCGCCTCCGGCGCCGTGGCGGGCCTCACCGGGACGACGTCGTCCATCGGCGGGCCGTTCATCGCGCTCGTCTACCACCGGGAGCCCGGGCCCACGGTCCGCGGCACCCTCAGCGTCTTCTACACGGCGGGGACGCTGCTCTCGCTCGGCTCCCTCACCGTCGTGGGCCGGCTGCCGGACCATCAACTGGCCTTCGGCGCGATGCTGCTGCCCGCGGTGGTGGCCGGATTCGCGCTGTCGGGGCCGGTCCGGCGGCGGGTCGACGGCGGCGGCCGGATGCGCGGCGCGGTGCTCGTCCTCGCGGTCGTCGCGGCGCTCGTCCTCCTCGTCCGGGGGCTGGTCGCCATCGTGGCGGGATGAGAGCGGCGCCGCGCCACGAGCGCGCCGGAACAGCACGAGCGCGGAACAGCACGAACGCGTCCGCCGGGACGCGAGCAACACGTATCGAGAAAGGAACGGATCGGATCATGCGGGTGGGATTTGCGGGACTGGGGAGCATGGGCGGAGGGATGTGCCGTCGCCTCGCGGAGCGCGGGTTCGACGTCGTTGCCTACGACGCCGATCCGCGCGTCGCCGCGGCGGCCGGGGAGCACCCGGGCGTGCGCACGGCCAAGCACGTCGCGGACCTGGCCGCGCCGGTGGTGGTCACCATGCTGCCCGACGGGGCGGCGGTTCGGCAGGTGGCCGATGAGCTGCTCCCGCACCTCGCCGCGGGTTCCCTGATCGTCGACACGGGCTCCTCCGCACCCGAGGACACACTGGCCCTCGGCCGCGCGGCCGCCGCGTACGAGGTGTCCGTGGTGGACGCGCCGGTCTCCGGCTCCCCGGCCGCCGCGCGCGCCGGTGAGCTGACGCTGATGGCCGCGGGCGAACCCGAGCAGGTGGCACGGGCGGAGCAGGTACTCGGCGCGCTCGGCACGGTGTACCGGGTGGGTCCCGCGGGCGCGGGCCACGCGCTGAAGGCGCTCAACAACCTGCTCTCCGCGGTCAATCTCGCCGCGGTCGCCGAAGTCATGCTCGCCGGGCGGGCGTTCGGTCTCGAACCCGCGGCGATGCTGGAGGTGATCAACGCGTCCACCGGCCGCAACCACGCCTCGCAGACCAAACTGCCCGACCACGTGCTGCCCGGCACCTTCGACTCGGGCTTCGCGCTGCGCCTGATGCTCAAGGACATCCGCATCGGCACGTCGCTGCTCGACTCCGCGGGCGGCCCCGCCGCCTTCGGTCACGCCTGCCGGGAGCTGTGGGAGAAGGCGCACGACGAACTGCCGGCGGGCGCCGACAACGTCGAGGTCGTGCGCTGGCTGGAGAACGCATCGGGACGGGAGCTGCGCGCATGACGCACGAGAACGCACCGCGGATCGCGGTCATCGGCGGCCAGGTCGCCGCCCTGAAGAAGGCACGGAAGGCCGGCTTCGACATCGTCTGGGTGCACGGCCCGCACGAACTCGACCCGTCGGGCCTGGAGTGGGTGGCCGAGGCCCACCTCACGGACTACCGCGACCCGCAGGCCGTCGCCGACCTCCTCGCCGCCGTGCACCGGCACCGGCCACTGACCCGGGTCGTCTCGATCATCGAGGACGGCCTGGAGTCGGCGGCGGCCGCGACGACGGCGCTCGGCCTGCCGGGCACCGGCCTCGACACCGTCCGCGTGCTGCAGGACAAGCTGGCCTTCCGGGAGCTGCTGGCCGAGCGGGGCATCGAGGGGGTCGCCGCCCGCCTGGGGCACGACGAGGCCGACATCCGCGCCTTCGTCGACGAGTTCGGGCCCGCGGTGATCAAGCCCAGGTACGGATCCGGCAGCCTCGGCGTGCGGCTGGTGCAGGGCCCCGACGCGGTCCCGGAGGTCGCGGCCTGGGCAGCGGAGTTCGGGCTGCACACGTTCGTGATGGAGCAGTATCTGCGGGGCCCCGAGTTCAGCGTGGAGGCGTTCAGCTTCGCGGGCGAGCACGTGGTCGTCGCGTACACGGCCAAGGAGAAGCTGGACTCGTTCGTCGAGGTCGGGCACGTACAGCCGGCGGGCCTCGACGCGGACGCCACGGCCCGGATCGACTCCCTGGTCACCAGGATGCTGGACGCCGTCGGAGTCAAGGACGGCCCCTCGCACACCGAGGTGATCCTCACCTCCGACGGCCCCCGCCTGGTGGAGTCCCACAACCGGCGCGGCGGCGATCGGATCACCGACCTCACCCACGAGGTGTACGGGACCGACATCGACGCACTGGGCTTCCTCTGGTACGCGGACCGTACCGCGCCCATCGCGCCGGGCCCGGCCAGGGGCGGCGGCGCCATCCGCTTCCTGACCGCCGAGCCGGGCATCGTCGAGTCCGTCACCGGAGCCGACGAGGTGCGCGCCGATCCGCGGGTGGTGGCCCTGCAGCTCTCCGTCGCGCCCGGTGACACGGTGGCCCCCATCGCCTGGTCGTACGACCGGTCCGGGCTGCTCATCGTCCGTGGCGAGTCGGCCGACGAAGCACGTGCCCTGGCCCACGAACTGGCCGCCCGGATCACCATCAAGACCCGGCCCGACACGGCGTCGGGCACACCGCGCTCCATCGCGGTCGTGGCCCCCCGACCCGAACGGCTGATCGGCACCCAGCCCTCGGGGGCGGGCGCGTGACCACCGCGACGCCCACGGTCGGCGCCGGTGAGCTGCGCACCGCCCTGCGGGGCCACGCCTCCGGCGTCGCGGTGCTCACCGCGGCCACGCCGTCCGGCCCCGCCGGGGTGACGATCACCTCGTTCACCTCGGTGAGCGCCGAACCGGCACTGGTCTCCTTCGCGCTCGCCGAGACGTCCTCGACCTGGGCCAGGATCAAGGACTGCCGGAGGTTCGGCATCCAGCTGCTCGGCGCCGCCCAGCGGGATGTGGCCGAGCGGTTCGCGGCCTCCGGCGTCGACCGGTTCGCGCCGCCCACCCGCTGGCACACCGGCCCACACGGGGTGCCGCTGCTCGACGACTGTGCCGCGTGGCTGGTCGGCACGCGCCACCGCCAACTCAAGCTGGGTGACCATGAGCTGATCGTCTGTGCCGTGGAGCATGTACGGATCGGCTCCCCGAGGGACAGCCTGGTCCATCTGCACGGGTCCCTGCACGCCGCCCCGGGTACGCCCGTTGCCCCAGGGGGTCCGGAGAGGTGACCCCGCCAGACAGCCGGATCTCGCTCTGCTGCCTGAGGCTCTCGGCCCCGTCGGTGAACAAGTGACGCGCTGCTCACCCTGGCCGGTGCCGCGGCCAACACCACCACGGTGATGTTCCTGTTCGTCGTGCCCCTGACGCTCCAGGGGCAATGGACCTCTCGGTCGTCCTCGCGGGCACCGCGTTCCTCGCTCCCGCGCTGGCCATGGCGCTTGCCGGGCCGCTCGCCGGGCGGGTGCCGCCGCGGGCCGCGGTACGGCTGATGGCGGGCTGCCTGGCCGGGGGAGCGCTGGTTCTGACATGCCTTGCCCGGACCTCCTCCCTCACCTCGTACATGGCCGTGGCCACCGTGAGCGGCCCGGTCCTCGGAGTGACCAACTCACTGACGCTCATCGCCACCCAGGCGGTGATCCGTCCGGAGCGGGCCGGGGAGGCGTCGGCATGACTCGGTGCCCGAACGGCTGGGTTCGCTGGTGAACGCCCGGCCGGACCGGGAGCACTCCGCCACCCGGGTCCGTCAGCCGTCGGCGCGCCGGTGGACGACCCGGCGCGGGGCGGGCTCGGTCTCGCCGTTCATGGCGGCGGCCAGCCGCAGATAGGGTGCGGCGTCGGCCGACCGGTTCTGCCGCTCCAGGGTGCGGCCGAGCATCAGATAGGCGTAGGTCTCCGCCGGGTCCCGCTCCAGCACACGCCGCAGTTCGGCCTCGGCGCGCTTCAGCTGGGCGGAGTGGTAGTAGGAGCGCGCGAGCAGCAGCCGGGCCGCCAGGTGCCCCGGTTCGGCCTCCACCACGGGGGCGAGGATGCGGGCGGCCTCGGTGTAGTCCCGGGCCTCGAAGAAGAGCTGCGCGCGTGCGTACTCCTCCGCGAGCGGGTACGGCGTGGCGGGGAGTTCGGCGGTGGGGGAGAAGGGCCTGAAGGCGGTCATGGTCGCTCCTTTCCCCTCCGCCAACATGAATGAAAGTTGAACTATTCCGGAGTGGTGCCGGGCTGGGCCGACGGCCCGGCGTGGTGCGCCCGCCGCCTCGGCCCCTGGACGTACTGGGCGTACGTCCAGGCAGAGGCGGCCACCAGGGCGGCGCCCAACAGCACACCGCCCACGACGTCCGACAGCCAGTGCACCCCCAGATAGACGCGGGTGAAGCCGACGCCGAGCACCGACACCACGCCCACCGCCAGCGCGGCACGCACACGGCGCCGGTCCGCCCCGTGCAGCCACAGCAGCCACACCAGCAGTCCGCACGCCACCGTCGCCGTCAGCGCGTGTCCGGACGGGAAGGCCTGGTAGTGGGCGGTGGCCACCGGGTCCGCCCAGTGCGGACGGTCCCGTCCGACCGCCGCCTTGAGGCCTTGTTGCAGGGCCGTCCCCAGCACCGAGGTGACGCCGATCCACAGTGCCGGCAGCGGCCGGCGCCGCCACAGGAGCCAGACCGCCGTGACGGCGAGCGCCGCGCGCATCGTCCACGGATCCCACAGCCAGTCCGACAGCAGGCGCATGACGTGCGTCCACCCGTCCTGCGTCACCGCCACCGGGTGCAGGCCGTTCGCCACCTGCCGGTCCAGCGAGTCCAGGGGTTGCCAGCCGCTGCCGACCAGCGCCAGGAGGACGAGGAACAGGGCGCAGAGCACGGCTGCCGAACGCAGCCACACGGAGCGCGTGGGCCGGGCCGGTGCCGCGGGCGGGGCGGAGAGGCGCGTGGGAACCTGCATGATCAGATCGTCGCCCATCCAGGCGTCGCGAAACCAGCCCGCGAACGCGGACCGGACCGCGGGGGCGGTAAACCGGCCCGGCCACGGACCCGGGGCGCGGTCTCAGCCCGGTGTGCCGAGCCCCAGCGCGCTGAGTCCCGGCGCGAAGGTCACCAACAGTGGCACGGCCGGCACCAGCGCCGCCGCGGCCGTGAGCCGCAGCCGCCGCCCGGCCGTCAGCCGGGGCGTGGGCTCCAACAGCCGGTGGACCCGGCCGGGCACCTGCGAGAGCCGGGACGGGCAGGGGCCGAACACCCCGCTTTCCTCGTTGAGTTCGACGAGCGCCAGAGCGGTCGTCAGCCGGCCGAACCGGCGCGAGGCGGCGTCGTCCGCGGCCAACTCGACCAGGTGGTGGACCTGGTCGCGGAACGCCGCGAACACCGGCACCTGCGGAAAGCCGTTCGCCAGCGCCGACGAGCAGTGCAGCAGCCAGTCGTGCCGGGCGCGCGCGTGTCCCTGCTCATGGGCCAGCACCGCGTCCAGCCGCGATCCCTTGAGCCGCCGCAGCGCACCCGTCGTGATCACCAACTGCGGCGTGGCACGACCGCGCAGCCACCAGGCGTCGGGCCGGTCGCCCTCCAGCACCAGGAGCCGGTCCGCGCCGGGCTCCTCGCCGGGCAGCAGAGGGGAGCGCATGAGCAGCTCCGCACGCCGTCGGCGGTGCCGCAGACGTGCCCAGTGGACCTCGCGGGTGAGCATCGCGGCCGTCCACACCGCGCCGCACGCGAGGGTGACGGCCAGGGGTGCCGCCCACGACCCGTAGGCGGTCAGGGCGTACGCCTCCATGACACCGTGCGGTGCCAGGGCGAAGACATGGCCGCGCACGGCCTGCCAGGCCGCGGCGGCGCTCAGTGCCATGGCGAGCACGCAGCACAGCAGCACGGCCGCGACGACGCATTGCCATACCCACAGCGCCACGACGGGTTCACGGTCGGGCCAGTCGGCACGGGTCAGCAGGCGCGGCGCCATTGCCGCGGCCAGCGCGGCGAGGACCAGCAGCGCGAGCGGGACCATCATGCCGGTCAGCCTATGAGCGCGCGGCCGTCCCGGGGTACGTCCCCGTGAGCGAAGTGACGCACGCCACGCGGGCCACGGCGGGGTGGACCGCTCCGTGCCCGGCCCCCACACCGACGCCCCCCGGCGGCCCGTCCCGCGGCCCGCGAGCCCCCTCGGGAACGTCACAAGGTGAGCAGCATCGCCAGCATGCCGATGCCCATGGTCAGCCGACAGGCGTTGGTCAGCTCGGGCCGCCACTGCCAGCCGGGGCGCGGTGGGGAATCGGCCCACGCGGCCTCGCCGGACGGCCCGGCCATCACCGGGACGAGCCCGGCCACCGCCCGTACGACGTACACCGCGAAGTACACCAGCAGCAGCCCGGTCAGCAGGGGAGTCCCCGCCGGCTCGTGCGAGGCTCCCGCGTGCCCGCCGACAGGGGTGCCCGACATCGCGAGCGCCATATAGACCATCGCGAACGCGCCCACGGCATGGTGCAGATGGTGGGCCTCGGCACGCTCCCGGGCCAGCAGCAGCGCGCGCAGCCCGCCGGTCGCGAACACCACGGCGAACAGCGGTGCCCCCCACGGCCTGGTGTCCAGCGCCGCGGCCGGCACCGCCATCACCGCCATGCCCAGCCCCATCAGCGCGTCCCCGCGTGCGGCCCGGCGCTCCCCCGCCGCGCCGGCCCGCACGCTCAGGAGGCAGTACGCGCCCGTCGCGGCGCACAACGCCACCAGCAACCACCCGACCAGCGGCGGTCCGTGCACGGCACACCTCCATGGACGCACACTTACCTCCGGAGAATGCCCACTGAGGCCGCATCACACGGGAGCGCACAGGCGCAAAAAGGGGAGCATGCAAAGGGGTGGGCATGCGCCCGCGCAGCGCCGGCGCACGGACCGCGGACACGCCGGAGCGTACGAAGAACCCGGAGCGTACGAAGGAACCCGGACCGCATGGACACCCCCGACCGTACGGACACCGGACCGTACGGGCGCCCGGGTCCGCCCCGTTAGATCCCCGGGCGGTAGCGCATGGGGTGGTCCTCCGGGACCTCCACCACCGCGATGCGCACCCCGTCCGGATCGGCGATCCACATCTCCACCAGCCCCCACGGCTTCCGCTCCGGCGGCTCCAGCACCGCGACCCCCTGCCGCCGGAACTCCGCGTGCGCCGCCTCCGCGTCCGCGACCTGCAGCCACAGCTCCAGGCCGGGGGCGGGCGGGGCGGTGGCGCGTCCGGAGACCTCGAGGAATCCGCCGCCGAGGAAGTAGACGGTGCCGCGCTCGGGGCCGGTGCCGAACTCGCGGTAGACCGCGAGGCCCAGCGTCCGCCCGTAGAAGACCCGCGAACGCTCGGGGTCGGTCGGCCTCAGAAGCACCCTGCTGCTCAGTACGTGCACCATGCCCGCGACTGTACGCACACCGCACCGGGTTAGGGTCATAAGGGCCGACAACCCTACGGAGAGGACCCCGGAACATGATGGAGACCGCCGGCAGCCGCACCGCCGAGCCGACCTTCCGGGCGGCCACCACCGCGGATGTGCCCGCCCTGGTCGAGCTGGTCGAGTCGGCCTATCGCGGTGACGACAGCCGGGCGGGCTGGACGACCGAGGCCGACCTGCTGGACGGCCAGCGGACCGACCCCGACGGCGTCCTGGCCGTGGTGACCGACGCGTCCAGCATCCTGCTCGTGGTGGAGCGGGACGGCGAGATCGTCGCCTGCTGCCAGCTCGAACACCGTGGCACCCACGCCTACTTCGGGATGTTCGCGGTCCGTCCCTCCCTGCAGGGCGCCGGGCTCGGCAAGGTGATCATGGCGGAGGCCGAGCGGGTCGTCCGGGCCGAGTGGGACGCCCGGGAGATGCACATGACGGTCATCCGGCAGCGCGACGAGCTCATCGCTTGGTACGAGCGCCGCGGCTACCGGCGCACCGGCCGGATGTCCCCCTTCCCCTACGGCGACGCCCGCTTCGGCATCCCGCAGCGCGATGACCTCGAGTTCGAACTGCTGGTCAAGGAACTGGTGGAACGGGCCTGACACCGCGCGGCCGGCCGGCCCTCACAGCCGTCCGGCCTCCACGAGCCGACGCAGGAAGCGCCGCGTGCGCTCCTGCCGCGGCTCGCCGAAGACCTCCGCGGGGGTACCGCGCTCCAGCACCACCCCGCCGTCCAGGAAGCACACCTGATCGGCGACGTCCCGGGCGAACCCCATCTCGTGGGTGGCCAGGACCATGGTCATGCCCTCCTCCTTCAGGTCACGCACGACGTTCAGCACCTCGCCCACCAGCTCCGGGTCGAGCGCCGCGGTGATCTCGTCGAGGAGCAGCAGCCGGGGCCGGCCGGCCAGGGCCCGTACGATCGCGACGCGCTGTTGCTGACCACCGCTGAGCCGGTCCGGGTACTCGCCCGCCTTGCCGTCGAGCCCCAGCCTCGCCAGCAACTCGCGCGCCCGCTCCTCCGCCTCCGCGCGCGGCACCCCGTGCACCCGGCGCGGCGCGAGGGTGACGTTCTCCAGCACGGTCATGTGCGGGAAGAGGTTGTAGGCCTGGAAGACGACGCCGATCCGGCGGCGCACCGCGTCCGGGTCCACGCGGGGATCGGTGATGTCCTCGCCGTCGAGGAAGATCGCGCCGTCGTCGATCTCCTCCAGGAGGTTCGCGCAGCGCAGCAGGGTGGACTTGCCCGAGCCGGACGCGCCGATGAGCGCGGTCACGGTGTGCTGGGCCACTTCCAGGTCCACGTCGCGCAGCACGACGGACCGGCCGAAGGTCTTCCGGACGGACTCCAGCCGCAGCACTGTGTCGGTGCCGGTGTGGGTGTCGGGCCCGCTCATACGATGCCTCCCTGCGCCCGGCGGCGGTCCATCCGCGCGGTGATCCAGTCGGTGAAGCGGGTCATGGGGATGGTGAGGGCCACGAAGATCAGTCCCGCGAGCACGTACGGCGTGTAGTTGAAGCTCTTGCTGGAGATGATCTGCGCCGCGTAGACCGCGTCGACCGCGCCGGCGATCGAGACGAGACCGGTGTCCTTCTGGAGCGAGACCAGGTCGTTGAGGAGCGGAGGCACGACCCGCCGCACGGCCTGGGGCAGGATGACGAACCGCAGGGTCTGGCGCCCCGACAGGCCCAGCGAGCGGGCCGCGGCGCGCTGGCTGGGGTGCACGGACTCGATGCCGGCGCGGAACACCTCGGCGACATAGGCCGAGTACGTCAGCACCAGCGCCGTACCGCCCAGCAGCACGGGGTCGGTCGTCACCCCTTGCAGCCGCAGCGCCGGCACGCCGAAGACGACCATCAGCAGGCAGATGATGAGCGGCAGCCCGCGGAAGAAGTCCGTATAGGCGGTGGCGAGCGCGCGGAGCGGGAAGAACACCGGGCCGCGCAGGGTGCGGGCGATCGCGATCAGCAGACCGAGGACGAGGACCGCCGCGCCGCAGACGAGCAGCAGCCGGAGATTGAGCAGCAGCCCTTCGAGGACCTTCGGCAGCGCCTCGCGCGCGTAGTGGGCGCTGAAGAACGTCTCGCGGGTACGGGGCCAGCCGGGGGAGTTGACGACGAGGAGGAAGAGCGCGACGGCCGTGACCAGGGTGCTCCCGGCCGCGATGGCCGTGGCCCGGCGGGCCCGGGCCCGCTTGAAGCGCTCGCGCTCGACGCGCCGCGCGGACGGCACATAGGCATCGGCCGCGCCCTCCGTGCCGAACGGGCCGGAGTCCGTGCCGGAGCCGTCGTCCGCGGGCCCGTCGACAGGCCCGTCGAGGGGTTTGGCGGGGAACTTGCCGGGAGCTGCGCCGGGCATCCCGTGTGCCGGGTCCTCCGGCACCGTGTCCTTGACCGTCACTTGAGCACCGGCGCGTCCGCAGCCTCGGAGAGCCACTTCTTCTCCAGGCGGGCCAGCGTGCCGTCCTTGCGCAGCGAGTCGACGGCGCCACTGACGCAGGCCGTGAGGGCGCTGCCCTTGTCGAGGACGAGGCCGAACTGTTCGGCCTTGCCGCCCTTGGCGTCGAACTGGCCGACGATCTTCGCTTCCTTCACCTCCGTGGAGGTGATGTAGAAGGCCGTGGGCAGGTCGACGATGATCGCGTCGACCTGGCCGTTCTTGAGCGCGGTCTTGGCGAAGTCGTTCTTCTGGAAGACGGCGGGCCGCGGGCCCGGCTTGATGACGTCGTTGAGCACGTCGAGGCTCGTGCTGCCCACCTGGGCGCCGAGCTTGGCGCGCTTGAGGTCGGCGACGGACGTGGCCTTCGCCGCGGGGGAGTCCTTGAGGGCGATGACGGCCTGGCGCACGTCGTAGTAGCCCGGGGAGAAGTCCACCGCCCGGCGGCGCTCGTCGCTGATGGAGATCTGATTGAGGTCGAAGTCGAACTTCTTCTCCCCCGGTGCGAAGGAGTTCTGGAAGGGCACGGTCTGCCAGACCACATCGGCGGGGCCGTAGCCGAGCCGCTCGGCGACGGCGTACGCGACGGCCGACTCGAAGCCCTTGCCGTTCGAAGGGTCGTCGTCCTGGAACCAGGGGGCGTACGCGGGCTTGTCCGTGCCCACCGTCAGCTTTCCGGCGGTCTCGGTCGCCGCCTTCCCCTTCGCGCAGGAACCTCCACCGGTCGGGCCGGCGGACGACGCGCCGGGGGACTTCGCGGAGTCGGAGTCGTCCTGCGGGGCGCAGCCGGCGACCGCCGCGCACAGAAGGGCGGCTGAGGCGGCCAGGAGCCCGCGACTGCGGGCGTATCGGTGCTGGTTGGCGACGGGCATGGCGGGAGACTGGCAGCGCGCGGGGCCATCTGTCCAGGTCATGCCACGAATGGTCCGAATAGCGGAAGACTGTTGCCGCTTCATGAACGCTCATGAACGCGGTGGGGCCGGGGTAGACGTCCGCAGAGCGGCTGGACCATGGCCGAAATGCAGCGGTTCAGTCACCGTGACCGGTGTGCCGGAGGTGACAGGATCCCGCCTATGAGGCACGCCGGGTGAGGGGCGGCAGGAAAAATAGCGGCCCGACCCGGGGGTCGGCAGGATAATTTATCGCTACTCCCCTTGAGGTGAAGAACCTGACACAGATACGGTGTCTTAACACCAGGTTCTCCTGAGGAGGGGTAGCCATGACGGAAATCCTTGCGCCGATAGCGGCAGAGGCCAACATTTTGTCCGCGGAGCGTGTGGTGGGCCACCCGGCCTGGGCCACGCTCAAGGACGCCGTGGAGACAATTCGGCCTTGGCAGTCCGCGGACGGTTCCATCGACCTCACGGCCGAGGGCGCACCGCCGGGCGAGAGTGTCCGGGCCGAGGTCGACCGCGTGATCGCGGCCGTCGGGGAGCTCTCCCCGCTCGTGCCCCACGACGCCGAGTACCACCTCGCTCTCGCCGCGGACCTGCGCCGCTGGGCCGACACGGGCTTCGGCGTGCCGGACTTCCTCGACTCGCTGCTGGCCTTCCAGCCCGCCGCGCACCGCGCCGACGGCCTCCAGCACCTCGTGGTCTTCCCCATGTACACGCAGAACGGCAACCCCGACCGCAACTTCGAGGCCGTCGCCCTGCGCGTCGTATGGCCGGAGTGGCTCTCCGAGCTGGAGCGCACCCGCTACGACAACCCCCTCTTCCTCGGCATCACCTTCGAGGACTTCACCTCGGGCTACGACACCAACTCCGCGGTCCTCTTCCCGGAGACCATCGCCGTCCGCGAGGCCCCCGAGCGCTTCACCTGGGGCGGGATCTTCTGTGACCGCGAGGCGGCCCGCTTCCGCGCCGTCACCGAGGCGGCCGTCGCCACCCTGGGCCTGGAGCTGCCCGCCGACATCCAGGACATGGTCGGCGACCAGCACCGCTGCGAGGAGGCCTTCGTCCTGTGGGACATGGTCCACGACCGCACCCACAGCCACGGCGACCTGCCCTTCGACCCTTTCATGATCAAGCAGCGGCAGCCGTTCTGGATGTACGGGCTGGAGGAGCTGCGCTGTGACCTCACCGCCTTCAAGGAGGCCGTGAAGCTCGAGGCCGACGGCTATGCCCAGGGCCGCGACGTGCAGTACGCCGTGCTCTTCGACCGGATGTTCCGCTTCCCCCTCTCCGGTGACCGGGTCCGCAACTACGACGGCCTCGGCGGGCAGCTGCTCTTCGCCTACCTCCACAAGCACGACGTCGTACGCTGGACGGACAACACCCTCCACATCGACTGGCAGCGTGCCCCGCAGGTCACCAACCAGCTGTGCGCCGAGATCGAGAAGCTCTACCGCGACGGGATCGACCGTCCCAAGCTCGTCCACTGGTTCGCCGCCTACGACCTGGTCTCGACCTACCTCTCCCCGCACCCCGGCTCCGTGTGGGCCAAGGGCCCCGACGCCCTGGACCTCACCCAGCCGCCCCGCAAGCTCGTGGACGACGTGCTTCCCGACGAGTTCCCGCTCAGCATGTTCTATGAGGCCCTTGCCAAGAAGCTGCGCGGCGTGATCGCCTCGACCAAGGGGATCACCGCACCGCGCGAGCAGGTGGCCGCGTGAGCAAGCTCGAGAGTGAGGCGACGACCATGAGCACTCCGACGAACGGCAATGGCCGGCTGGACGGGGCCGTCGTGGCGGTGGCGGGAGCCGCCGGCCCGGCGGGCCGTGCTGCCCTGCTGCGCCTGGCCGAGGCCGGGGCGACCGTGGTCGCCTCCGACGCGGACGCCGCACGCCTCGCCGAGGCCGTCGACGCCGCCCGTTACGCCCACGGCGGCGCCACCGTCACCGGCGACACCGTGGACCTGCTCGACCTCGAGGCGACCCGCGCTTGGGCGGACCGCACCGAGAAGGAGTTCGGCCGCATCGACGGGCTCGTCCACCTGGTGGGCGGCTGGCGTGGCTCCGCCACCTTTGCCGAGACCGACCTCGCCGACTGGGACCTCCTGGAGAAGCTGCTCATCCGCACGGTGCAGCACACCTCCCTGGCCTTCGAGGCCCCGCTGGCACGCAGTGGCAACGGCCGCTACCTCCTCATCAGTGCCGCGGGCGCCAGCCGGCCCACCGCGGGCAACGCCGCCTACTCCGCCTCCAAGGCCGCCGCCGAGGCCTGGACACTCGCCCTCGGTGACTCCTTCCGCAAGGCGGGGGGCGAGGAGGGCCCGTCGGCCGCGGCTGCCATCCTGGTGGTCAAGGCGCTGGTGCACGAGGCCATGCGCGCCGAGCGTCCCAACGCGAAGTTCGCGGGCTTCACGGACGTCACCGACCTGGCCGAGGCCATCGTCGACGTCTGGTCCAAGCCCGCCCAGGAAGTGAACGGAACCCGTCTGTGGCTGACTCCGCAATCGTGACCCCGGTGACCGACGCCGTGCGTCGGCACGACACCGAGCTGCGCGGCTTCGCCAGCGACAACTACGCGGGCGCGCACCCGGAGATCCTCGCGGCGCTCGCCCTGGCCAACGGCGGTCACCAGGTCTCCTACGGAGAGGACGACTACACCGCCCATCTCCAGGACGTGATGCGCGCCCACTTCGGGCCCACCGCCGAGACCTTCCCGGTCTTCAACGGCACGGGTGCCAACGTTCTCGCCCTCCAGGCGGCGACCGAGCGATGGGGCGCGGTGATCTGTGCCGACAGCGCCCATCTCCACGTCGACGAGTGCGGCGCGCCCGAGCGCGTGGGCGGCCTCAAGCTGCTCACCGTGCCGACCGAGAACGGCAAGCTCACGCCCGAGCTGATCGACCGTGAGGCGTTCGGCTGGGACGACGAGCACCGGGCCCAGCCCCAGCTCGTCGCCATCACCCAGACCACCGAACTGGGCACCTGCTACACCCCCGAGGAGATCCGGGAGATCTGCGACCACGCCCACGAGCGCGGCATGAAGGTCTTCCTGGACGGCTCGCGCATAGCCAACGCGGCGGCCACACTCGGCCTTCCGCTGCGGGCCTTCACCACCGACGCCGGAGTGGACCTGCTCTCCTTCGGCGGCACCAAGAACGGGCTGGTGTTCGGCGAGTGCGTCGTCGTCCTCAACCCGGACGCGGTGCGGGCGATGAAGCACCTGCGCAAGATGTCGATGCAGCTGGCGTCCAAGATGCGCTTCGTCTCGGCCCAGTTCGAGGCCCTGCTCACGGGCGACCTCTGGCTGCGCAGCGCCTCGCACGCCAACGCCATGGCCACGCGCCTGGCCGAGGGCGTACGGGCCGTGGACGGCGTCGAGCTCCTGTACCCGGTGCAGGCCAACGGCGTCTTCGCCCGGCTTCCGCACGACGTGGCCGTCCGGCTGCAGAAGCGCTACCGCTTCTACTTCTGGGACGAGCCGGCCGGTGTCGTCCGCTGGATGTGCTCCTTCGACACCACCGAGGCCGACGTGGACGCCTTCGTCACGGCGGTCGCGGAGGAGATGGCCAAGTAGCGGCGCGTCTCACGCACCCATGCCCCATGCGTGACCACGCATGAACAAGGCCCCCGGCCGTCGCGCAGACGGCCGGGGGCCTTGAGGTCGTTCACCGGGCGGCTGCCCGGGGCGGCTCACCCGACGTGGGTGAGCCGCCGACCGGACAGGCCCTAGCGCTGCCGGTCCAGCGCCGCGGCCTCCGCCGGGGTGGGAGCCGTGCCACCGAGGTGGGACGGTATCCACCAGGTGTCGTCCGGCCCCTTGGGGCGTACCGGATAGGCGCGCTGGGCCGCCTCCAGCAGGTCCTGGACCCGGGCCCGGACGCGCTCGGTGACGGTGTCCGCGTGCTCGGCGGGGTCGGCGGCGATCGGCTCGCCCACCCGCATCGTGATCGGGATGTGATGACGGCCCAGGTCACGCTTGTGACCCTTGGTCCACAGCCGCTGCGTACCCCACAGGGCCATCGGCAGCACCGGAACCCCGGCCTCCTGGGCCAGCCGGGCCGCCCCCGACTTGAAGTTCTTCAGCGTGAACGACTGGGAGATCGTCGCCTCCGGGAAGACCCCGATGATCTCGCCCGAGCGCAACGCCTTGAGGGCGTGCTTATAGGCGTCCATGCCCGCCGCGCGGTCCACGGGGATGTGCTTCATCGCCCGCATCAGCGGGCCCGACACCTTGTGCCGGAAGACGGACTCCTTGGCCATGAAGCGCACCAGGCGCTTGGCCGGGCGGGCGGCCAGCCCGCAGAAGACGAAGTCGAGGTATCCGATGTGGTTGCTCACCAGGACCGCCCCACCGCGCTGCGGAATGTGTTCGCTGCCCTGGATGTCGAAGCGCAGATCGAGCGCCTTGAACATGGTGCGGGCGACGCCGATCACCGGGGGGTAGACGAGTTCTGCCATATCGGGGAATCCTTCTGGGCCTGGGGAGGGGTGTCCCGGCTGAAGTTACGCGGCCGTAGGTTCTCGGCTTCCGGCAGATCGTGCCTGAATGCCCGGCCTGTCGGCCAGCGAGGACGCCCCGCAGAACGGGAGATTCTCATCACGTCGGCCGGAATCCGGTACAGCCGAAGGTACACCGGGGATCCGGCGCGGACCCCGCCCGTGCCGAACCCCATTCGTCCCTGCCCCCGAGGCCGCCCGCCACACCCGTCGCCCGGGCGGGAAATTTCTCCGGGCTCTACGGTGCTGCACACGGCAGATCGGACACAGGTCCGGACGGTGACGACGGAGGGGACGCGGGTGGGCGGGCGGGGCCGAGAGGGCGAGCGGGAGCGGCTGAGTGCCGCCGACATCGGCGCGGAGCTGGGGGAGCGGGCCACGCTCGTGCAGTTCGCGAGCGCCTTCTGCCAGCCGTGCCGGGCGACCCGGCGCACCCTCGCCGAGGTGGCGTCCATGGTCGACGGGGTGGCGCACGTCGAGATCGACGCGGAGGCGCGGCTCGCACTCGTACGCGCCCTGCGGATCACCGGTACGCCGACCGTCTTCGTCCTCGACGCGGACGGCCACGTCGTGCGCCGCGCCGCCGGTCAGCCGCGTAAGGCCGATGTCATCGCGGCCCTCGGCGAAGCCGTCTGACCCGTGATCCGCCTCCCATCTCCCCGGTCGCCCTTGACGCTCCGTGCCCCGAATCGTCACTGTGACGCTATGTGGCCTGGAACCCGCCTCTACGGACGCGCGCACGTGGAACCCCCGCGGACCCCGAGCGTGCCCTGTCCGAGCCCCTGAGCAGCCTCCACCGCACGCTCCCGGCTCGAACCACCAGCAGAAGGACAGCTCCATGACGGCCTCACCCGGACTGGGCACCGCCCACCTCGCCACCCCCGAACTGCTGCGCTCCGTCTTCCGGCGGCACGCGGCCGGTGTCGCGGTGATCACCGCGCCCGGCCCGCGTCCGGTCGGCTTCACCGCCACCTCCCTCACCTCCGTGGCCGCCGAACCCCCGGTCGTCTCCTTCGGGATCGGCACCGGCTCCTCCAGCTGGCCCGTGGTCGCCGAGGCCGAGCACGTCGGGGTGCACATACTCGGCGAGCACCAGCGCGAGCTGGCCGGCACCTTCGCCCGCAGCGGCGCGGACCGCTTCGCCCCGCCCACCCGGTGGCGCACCGGCCCCGAGGGAGTGCCGTTGCTCGACGGCGTACTGGCCTGGCTGGTGTGCCGGGTGGTGGCCCGGGTGCCCGCCGGTGACCACCGGATCGTGCTCGCCGAGGCGGTCGCCGGCGACCCCGCCGGGGCCGGCCGGCCGCTGCTCTACCACCAGGGACGCTTCAACGGTCTGCGGGACTGAGACGTCCCGCATTTCCCGCGTTGGACAGATCACAGTTCAGCGGCCTTGCGCTCGGGGAACGCGCTCGATGTACTGGCGAGTAACATTCTGGTGGGAGCGGAGCCCGATCCAGCCGGAATCCGCCCCACAAGGCGCCTATGCTGCCTGCACAAGGCAGCTACGAAGAGACGATGCAGTAGGAGAGCCGGCGTGAGCTTGAGGATCGTTGTCTGTGTGAAGTACGTGCCCGACGCCACCGGCGACCGGCACTTCGCCGAGGACCTGACCGTCGACCGCGACGACGTGGACGGCCTGCTCTCGGAGCTCGACGAGTACGCGGTCGAGCAGGCGCTGCAGATCGCCGACGAGGCGGACGACGCCGAGATCACCGTGCTGACCGTGGGCCCCGAGGACGCCAAGGACGCGCTGCGCAAGGCGCTGTCCATGGGTGCCGACAAGGCCGTCCACGTCGAGGACGACGACCTGCACGGCACCGACGCGCTCGGCACCTCGCTGGTGCTCGCCAAGGCCATCGAGCACGTCGGCTACGACCTGGTCATCTCCGGCATGGCCTCCACCGACGGTGGCATGGGCGTCGTCCCGGCGATGGTCGCCGAGCGGCTGGGCGTCCCGCAGGTGACCCTGCTCTCCGAGGTCGCCGTCGCCGACGGCAAGGTGACCGGCCGCCGCGACGGCGACGCCGCCAGCGAGCAGCTGGAGGCCTCCCTCCCGGCCGTCGTGTCCGTGACCGACCAGTCCGGCGAGGCCCGTTACCCGTCCTTCAAGGGCATCATGGCCGCCAAGAAGAAGCCGGTGGAGTCCCTGGACCTCTCCGACCTCGGCCTCGAGGCGGAGGAGGTCGGTCTCGACGGCGCCTGGACCAAGGTCGACGAGGCCACGGAGCGCCCGGCCCGCACGGCCGGCACGATCGTCAAGGACGAGGGCGAGGGCGGCAAGCAGCTCGCCGAGTTCCTCGCGGGCCAGAAGTTCATCTGACCGCTTGAGGCCCGGGGGCCCCGCGGCGTCGCCCGCCGACGCCACCGCCCCCGGCGCACACGGCAGTCGAGCTTCCCCCGGTCCGTACGAACCGTCACCCGCCCCTCTTTTTCGCGCAGGAGAACACCCCATGGCTGAAGTCCTCGTTTACGTCGACCACGTGGACGGTGCCGTCCGCAAGCCCACCCTCGAGCTGCTCACCCTCGCCCGCCGCATCGGCGAGCCCGTCGCCGTGCACCTCGGTGCCGGTGCCGACGCCGCCGCGCCGGTGCTCGCCGAGTACGGCGCGGTCAAGGTCCTCACGGCCGACGCCCCCGAGTTCGCCGACTACCTCGTCGTACCGAAGGTGGACGCGCTGGCCGCGGCGTACCAGGCCGTCTCCCCGGCCGCCGTGCTCGTGCCGTCCTCCGCGGAGGGCAAGGAGATCGCGGCCCGTCTCGCGGTCCGCATCGGCTCCGGCATCATCACCGACGCCGTCGACCTGGAGGCCGGCGACGAGGGCCCGGTGGCCACGCAGTCCGTCTTCGCGGCCTCGTACTCCACCAAGTCCCGCGTCACCAAGGGCACCCCGGTCATCACCGTGAAGCCCAACTCCGCCGCCCCCGAGGCCGCCCCGGCCGCGGGCACCGTCGAGCAGCTGGCCGTCTCCTTCGGCGAGCTGTCGACCGGCACCAAGGTCGTCTCCCGCACGCCGCGCGAGTCGACCGGCCGTCCCGAGCTGACCGAGGCCGCGATCGTGGTCTCCGGTGGCCGTGGCGTCAACGGCGCCGAGAACTTCCCCCTCATCGAGGCGCTGGCCGACTCGCTCGGCGCGGCCGTCGGTGCCTCGCGTGCCGCCGTCGACGCCGGCTGGTACCCGCACACCAACCAGGTCGGCCAGACCGGCAAGGCGGTCTCCCCGCAGCTGTACATCGCGGCGGGCATCTCCGGCGCGATCCAGCACCGGGCCGGCATGCAGACCTCGAAGACGATCGTCGCCATCAACAAGGACGCCGAGGCCCCGATCTTCGAGCTGGTCGACTACGGCGTGGTCGGCGACCTCTTCGAGGTCGTCCCGCAGCTGACGGACGAGGTCAAGTCCCGCAAGGGCTGATCCCTTCCACTTCCGGCCCGCTGTCCGGTCAGCCGCTGAGGTCCCCGTGCGCCCCGCGCACGGGGACCTCACGCGTCTTCCCGCCGGGGCGCCCCGGGGTGTTGACCATCGGCCGGGGCGCCGATAGCTTCCCGCACACGGATAGTGGATTCCGTACAGCGGAAAGCTGACAGTCGGAGGGTGGGCAATGGGGCAGCACGAGACGGTGGCCACGACCTTCGCGGCCTCGGTGCGCGAGGCCGTCGACGCATCGCTCGCGGAGGTCGACGCGGAACTCGCGCGCCGCTACCCCGGCGATCCGGGCACCCGCCAGCCCGTCCACACGGTCTACGTCCCCGCCGACGCCTTCGCCGCCGACACCGTCCGCTCCTGGGGCGACCGGGCGCTCGCGGCCCTGGACGAACACGCTCCCGACGCCGCCGCGTTCGCCGCCGTCCTCGGACTGCGTGACGACCTCGCGGAGGAGGTTTACGAGCGGGTTCGCGACAAACTGTCACGCGAGCCCGTCGAGGACCTGCGGGTCGACTTCGAGGACGGCTACGGCCCGCGTCCCGACGCCGAGGAGGACGCCGCGGCCGCCCGCGCGGCGCGGCTCCTGGCCGCGGCGCACGCGGACGGCACGGCAGCCCCCTACGGGGGCATCCGGATGAAGTGCATGGAGGCGGCCGTCCGCGACCGGGGCATCCGCACCCTCGACATCTTCCTCACCGCACTGATGGAGGCCGGGGGGCTGCCTGAGGGACTCCTGCTCACCCTTCCCAAGGTCAGCCGTCCCGAGCAGGTCACCGCGATGGCCTGCCTGGCCGAGGAGTTCGAGAAGGCCCACGGCCTCGACGCGGGGCGGATCGGCTTCGAGATCCAGATCGAGACCACCCAGGCGATCCTGGGGGCCGACGGCCGTGCCACGGTGGCCCGGCTGATCGACGCCGCCCGGGGCCGCGCCACCTCCCTGCACTACGGCACCTTCGACTACAGCGCCGCCTGCCAGGTCGCCGCCGCGCATCAGGCCCTGGACCATCCGGTGGCCGACCACGCCAAGGCCGTCATGCAGGTCGCGGCGGCGGGCACGGGGGTCCGTCTGTCGGACGGTTCGACCAATGTGCTGCCCGTCGGCCCGGCCGAGCGGGTGCACGACGCCTGGCGGCTCCACCACCGCCTCGTACGCCGCTCCCTGGCCCGCGCGTACTACCAGGGCTGGGACATGCACCCCGCTCACTTGCCGACCCGTTACGCGGCCGTCTACGCCTTCTACCGCGAGGGTCTGGACCGGGCCGCCGCCCGGCTGGTCGCCTACGTCGGCCGGGCCGGTGGCGAGGTGATGGACGAGCCCGCGACGGCCAGGGCGCTCAGCGGCTTTCTGCTGCGCGGCCTGGACTGCGGTGCCCTCGACACGGAGGAGGTCGCCCGGCTGACCGGGCTGACGCGCGCCGACCTCGACGCTCTCGCGGGGCGCGGACCGCGGATGTGAGAGCGGGGGCGGGGGCCGCGGCCGGGGCGGATCAGTCTTCGGCGGGCGGGAGTTCGCCCGAGCCCCGCACGACGAGGCGGGTCGGCAGCTCCACGCGCCGCGGTGGCTCGCAGACCCCGTCCAGCCGTCGGAACAGCCGCTCGGCGGCCGTCCGGCCGAGGCGCACGGCGTCCTGGGCGATCACGGTGAGTCCGGGGGAGAGCAGGTCGGCCAGTTCGAGGTCGTCGAAGCCGACGAGTGCGACGGGACGGGGCCGGCCGGCTATGACGCGGACGACGGTGGCCGTCACCCGGTTGTTCCCCGCGAACAGGGCGGTGACCGGCCGGGGGCCGGCGAGCATCCGGACCGCTTCGGTCCGTACCCGCTCGGGGGCGGTGGGGCCGAGCGACACCCAGGCGTCGTCGACGGGGAGTCCGGCGGCCGTCATCGCGGCCCGGTAGCCGCGCAGCCGCTCGGTGGCGGTGTGGATGCCCACCTGGTCACCGATGAAGCCGATGCGGCGATGGCCATGGGCGATGAGGTGGGCGACCCCGTCGCGGGCGCCGCCGAAGCTGTCCGAGAGCACCACGTCGGCGTCTATCAGCCCGGCGGGACGGTCGACGAACACGGTCGCGACGCCCGCCGCGATCTCCGGTTCGAGATACCGGTGGTCATGGCCGGCCGGGATGATGATCAGACCGTCGACCCTGCGGGCACAGAGGGCGAGGGCCAGCTCGCGCTCGCGGTCCGGGTCCTCGGCGCTGGAGCCGCTGATGAGCAGCGCCCCATGGGCGCGCGCGACCTCTTCGACGGCGCGGTTGAGCGGCGCGTAGAAGGGGTCGGCGAGGTCTTCCAGCACGAGGCCGATGGAGGCGGTGCGGCCCTTGCGCAGGGTGCGGGCGCTGTCGTTGCGGCGGAAGCCGAGCGCGGTGATCGCGTCCTGGACCCGCCGCTCGGTGTCGGGGGTGACACCGGGCTCGCCGTTCACGACCCGCGAGACGGTCTTCAGCCCCACCCCGGCGCGGGCCGCCACGTCCTTCATGGTCGGACGGGTGCCGTAACGGGGCTGCGGGCGGCTGGCGGTGTCGGCCACGGTGGCTTGTCCTTCGTCGGGGTCCGCGGTGCGGCGGGTGACGTCGAGCATAGAGCCTGGACAACGTTGTCAACACCGGCGAGACTGACCTTCCGCCACCCCCCTGCCGCCCGTGTACCAGGAGAGACAGCCCCCATGCGCACCGCTTCCGACGACCTCGTCGCCGCTCTCGACATCGGCGGCACCAAGATCGCCGGTGCGCTCGTGGACGGCCGGGGACGGCTGCTCGTGCGCGCGCGGCGGTCGACGCCCGCGAAGGAGGACGGCGCGACGGTGATGGGCGCGGTGGCGGCGGTGCTCGACGAGCTCGCGCGGACCGCGCACTGGCCGCGCGTCCGGGCCGTGGGCATCGGCAGCGCGGGGCCCGTCGACGCCTCCACCGGCACGGTCAGTCCGGTCAATGTGCCCGGATGGCGTCACTTCCCGCTGGTCGCCGAAGTGGCAGGACTGGTCGGCGGGCGGCCGGTGGTCCTCGTGGGCGACGGGGTCGCGATGACCGCCGCGGAGCACTGGCAGGGCGCGGCCCGGGGGCGGGCCAACGCGCTGTGCATGGTGGTGTCCACCGGCGTGGGCGGTGGCCTGGTCCTGGGGGGCCGGCTTCACACCGGTCCCACGGGCAACGCGGGCCACATCGGGCACATCAGTGTCGACTTCGACGGTGACCCGTGTCCGTGCGGTGCCCGTGGCTGCGTCGAACGCATCGCCAGTGGCCCCAACATCGCCCGCCGGGCGCTGGACGCCGGCTGGCGTCCGGGCCCGGACGGTGACCGCAGTGCCGCGGCCGTCGCCGCCGCCGCCGAAGCGGGCGATCCGGTCGCGCTCGCCTCCTTCGCCCGCGCGGCGCAGGCGCTGGCCGCCGGCATCGCCGCCACCGCGACGCTCGTCGAGATCGAGGTCGCCGTCATAGGCGGCGGCGTCGCCGGAGCGGGCGAGGTGCTCTTCGCCCCGCTGCGGGAACGCCTGCGTGACTACGCCACGTTGTCCTTCGCGTCCTCGGTGGAGGTGCTTCCCGCCCGGCTCGGCTCGGACGCGGGTCTCGTCGGGGCGGCAGCGGCGGCGGCCGGGCACCTGGGGCTGTGGGAGGGGGCGGCGGGGAGCCGGGCCGCCGGGACGGGCCCCGCCGAATAGCGCGTGGCGCTGAATTCGGCCGCTGAGGGCCCGGCGTGCGCCATGCCGCTCGCACGCGTTTTCGTGGCAGGGTGTTCCGGGCAACGTCACAGTCCGGGCACTTCGCAGGGGGCTACGGAGAAGGGGGAACCGTGATCGTCTGGCTGAACGGTGCGTTCAGTGGGGGAAAGACCAGCACGGCCAGGGAGCTGACCGAGCTGATCCCGGACAGCACCCTCTTCGACCCCGAGGTGATCGGCGGGGCACTGCAGTATCTGCTCCCGGCGAAGCGGCTGGGCGAGGTCGGTGACTTCCAGGACCTGCCGATCTGGCGGCGGCTGGTCGCGGACACGGCGGCGGCGCTGCTCGCGGAGGTCGGCGGGGTGCTCGTGGTGCCCATGACGCTGCTGCGGCAGGAATACCGGGACGAGATCTTCGGAGCGCTCGCCTCCCGGCGGATCCGGGTGCGCCATGTGCTGCTCACCGTGGACGAAACGATACTTCGGGCCCGGATAGCGGGCCGCGAGGAGTACAAGGACGACCCCGAACGCAGCGAGTCCGTCCGCCAGTGGGCCCGGGACCACATCGCCCCCTACCGCGAGGCGCTGTCCTGGCTGGAGGCCGACGCTTTCGCCGTCGACACGGGCGCGCTGACGCCGCGCGAGGTGGCCGAGCGGGTCGCGGAGGCCGTCCGTACCGGAGCCGCGAGTACCTGCCCGATCGTCCAGACCCCGCAGCCGAAGGCCGAGACGCTGGCCGCGGGGGTGCTGCTCTTCGACGAGGAGGACCGGGTCCTGCTCGTCGACCCCACCTACAAGCCCGGCTGGGAGTTCCCCGGCGGGGTCGTCGAACCGGGGGAGGCGCCCGCCCGCGCGGGCATGCGCGAGGTCGCCGAGGAGATCGGCATCGAACTCGCCACGGTGCCACGGCTGCTGGTCGTCGACTGGGAGCCGCCGAAACCGCCCGGCTTCGGCGGGCTGCGGTTCCTCTTCGACGGCGGACGGCTGACCGGGGCCGACGCCCGCCGGCTACTGCTGCCCGGCGCGGAACTGCGCGGCTGGCGCTTCGTCACCGAGGACGAGGCGGCGTCCCTGCTGCCGCCGGTCCGGCTGAGCAGACTGCGCTGGGCGCTGCGCGCCCGCGAGCAGGGACGCCCGCTCAACCTCGAAGCGGGAGTCCCTGTCGGGTGACGGCTTCACGCTGACGGTTGCCCGGTACGGGTGACGGGCGCCGGGCAGCGGGCGCCGACCGGCGGGTCCGTCGGCGCCGCCGGGCCCGGTGAGCCGCCCGCGACGGACGGGTGACGGCGCCGCCGGGCCGCGGCCGCCCCGAGGGAACGCGCCGAAAGGACGCCTGAATCCGCGAGGCACACGGCAGTCCGTACCGGGACGCCTGGGAGGACGCCGTCCTCCCGGCGGTTTCCCCGGCGGGAGGATGTCAGCGCTTGCTGTCGGCGTAGTCGACGAGGAACAGGGCCTCGGCGAGGGAGAGCCGCTCCAGTTCCTCGGGCGAGACGCTCTCGTTGACCGCGTGGATCTGGGCCTCCGGCTCGCTCAGGCCGATCAGCAGGATCTCCGCCTCCGGGTAGAGCGCGGCCAGGGTGTTGCACAGCGGGATCGAGCCGCCCATGCCGGAGGTCTGCATCTCCTCGCCCGGGTACGCGACGCGCATCGCCGCGGCCATCGAGGTGTAGGCCGGGCTGGTGGTGTCGGCGCGGAACGCCTGTCCCTGGCCGACCTGCTCCACCGAGAGCCGGGCGCCCCACGGCGCCGCCGACTCCAGATGGGCGCTCAGCAGCTTCGTCGCCTCCGCGGCGTCCGTGCCCGGCGGCACCCGCAGGCTCACCAGGGCACGCGCCCCGGCGTGCACGGACGGGGTGGCGCCCACGACCGGCGGGCAGTCGATGCCGAGCACGGTGACGGCGGGGCGGGCCCAGATGCGGTCGGCCACCGTGCCGGAACCGATCAGGGAGACGCCGTCGAGCACCTTGGCGTCCTTGCGGAACTCCTCTTCCGGGTACTGCAGGCCGTCCCAGCTCGCCTCGGCCTGTGTCTCCAGCCCGGCGACGGTCGTGGACCCGTCCGCCGCGCGCAGCGAGTCGAGCACGCGGATCAGCGCGGCCAGCGCGTCGGGCGCGGCCCCGCCGAACTGGCCGGAGTGCAGATTGCCTTCCAAGGTGTCCACCTGGACACGGACGAGCGTCATACCGCGCAGCGTCGCGGTCACCGTCGGCAGCCCGACACGGAAGTTCCCCGTGTCACCGATGACGATGGTGTCGGCACTCAGCAGCTCCGGATGTGCTTGCGCGTACTGCTCCAGCCCCCCGGTGCCCTGCTCCTCCGAGCCTTCGACGATCACCTTCACATGGACCGGTATGCCGCCGTTGGCCTTGAGCGCCCGCAGCGCGGTCAGGTGCATGATCAGGCCGCCCTTGCAGTCGGCGGCGCCGCGCCCGTACCAGCGCCCGTCCCGCTCGGTCAGCTCGAACGGCGGCGAGACCCACGACGCCTCGTCCAGCGGCGGCTGCACGTCGTAGTGGGCGTAGAGCAGCACGGTGGGCGCACCGGCCGGGCCGGGGAGGTAGCCGTAGACGGACTGGGTGCCGTCGGGGGTGTCGAGCAGGGCGACATCCTCGAAGCCGTCCGCCCGCAGCGCCTCGGCCACCCAGTTCGCGGCCGCCTCGCACTCGCTCCGGGGGAACTGCGCCTCGTCCGCGACGGACTTGAAGGCCACCAGCTCGGCCAGCTCGGTCAGGGCGCGGGGCTGCAGCGAGGCGACGGTCGCCGCGAGCGCGGCCTGGGCCTGCTGGCGGGTCGAGGACGATTCCATGGAACGCTCCTTGTGGGCGCGGCGTTAAGTCCGTACATACGGGCGATGGTGATCCTGATCCTCCCATGTCCTACCGGGCCGCCCCCGGGCCCCTTCCCGCAGCGGGTGGGCCGGGCGGCTGCCCGTAGGATGCGGGCGGTAGCGGTAGCCGGTGATCGAGCGGGAGTAGAACCACAGGTGAGCAGCGACAACGCGGCCCAGGAAGCGGGCCGGGACGTACCCGGGGACGGGGAGCCGGTATGGGACGTCGTGGTGGTGGGAGCGGGTCCCGCCGGAGCCTCGGCCGCCTACGCGGCGGCATCGACGGGCCGAAAGGTCCTGCTTCTGGAGAAGGCCGAACTCCCGCGCTACAAGACGTGCGGCGGTGGCATCATCGGCCCCTCGCGCGACGCGCTTCCCCCCGGCTTCGAACTTCCCTTGCGTGACCGGGTGCACGCCGTCACCTTCTCCCTCAACGGGAAGCTGACGCGCACCCGACGCTCCAAGCGGATGCTCTTCGGTCTCATCAACCGCCCCGAGTTCGACGCGGGCCTGGTCGAGGTCGCCAGGAAGGCGGGCGCCGAGGTGCGCACCGGGGTGACCGTCTCGCGGGTCGAGCAGCACGGCTCGGCCGTGCCCGACCGGCGGACCGTCGCCATAGTGCTCGGCGACGGCGAGACCCTCCTGGCGCGCGCCGTCGTCGGCGCCGACGGCAGCGCCGGCCGGATAGGGGCACACGTCGGGGTGAAGCTCGATCAGGTGGACCTGGGCCTGGAGGCCGAGATCCCGGTGCCGGCGACGGTCGCCGAGGACTGGGCGGGCCGGGTGCACCTCGACTGGGGCCCGATCCCCGGCAGTTACGGCTGGGTCTTCCCCAAGGGGGACACCCTGACCGTCGGTGTGATCTCGGCGCGCGGCGAGGGCGCCGGCACCAAGCGCTATCTGGAGGACTTCATCGCGCGGCTCGGCCTCGCGGGCTTCGAGCCGAGTATCTCCTCCGGCCATCTGACCCGCTGCCGGTCCGACGACTCCCCGCTCTCCCGGGGCCGGGTGCTGGTCTGCGGCGACGCGGCGGGCCTGCTGGAGCCCTGGACCCGGGAGGGCATCTCCTTCGCCCTGCGCTCGGGGCGCCTGGCGGGGGAGTGGGCCGTCCGCATCGCCGAGGCGCAGGACGCGGTGGACGCCCGCCGCCAGGCGTTGAACTACGCCTTCGCCATCAAGGCCGGACTCGGCGTGGAGATGGGGGTCGGGCGCCGCATGCTCACGCTCTTCGAGCGCCGCCCCGGGCTGATCCACGCGGCGGTCACGGGCTTCCGCCCGGCCTGGCACGCGTTCGCGAGGATCACCCGCGGTACGACGACGCTGGCCGAGATCGTACGGACGCACCCGGTGGCACGGCGGGTGCTGTCCGCGATGGACAAGCACTAGGGCCTGTCCGGCGGATCTTCGCGGGCTCCCGACGCCCGGCACGCGCGCTCGCCGCGTGGGGAGAAGTCGCCCGAGTACGACCGGTACGAGGGCGATCCTCCGCCTTGTGATCGCACGCCCCGGACGCCGCTCGCTGATGCACGAAGATCCGCCGGAAAGGCCCTGGACGGCTCGGATCCGAGCGGGCGGCGGGTGCCATGGGGTGCTGCCGCCGCATGTCGGCGGCGGCCGAGGCTGTGTCCTTCCGGGGGCAGCCTCAGCCGCCCGCCTCGCCCTCCGGTCAGAACAACGCGTCGGGGCCCGCCACTTCCGGCGGGCGGACGGTCGCTGTCGTCTCCGCTCCCGGCGCGGCTGCCGCGAGGGGCCAGCCGGCCAACTGCCGGGTGTCGACCAGCAGCAGCCGCCCGTCCGTCGCGTCGAGGTACAGGTCCGGCCCGGCCACGGCCGTCACCCGGCCCGATACCGTGCGGCCGGGGGAGAGCCCGACGAGGCCGTGGCCCGGGCGGAGCCGGTCGAGATGGAAGGCCTCGTCGTGGTGGACCGGCGCGAACTCCCGCACGGCCAGTGAGTCGGGCAGCCCGTCGAGCCCACGGGCCCGTTCGTGCAAGGCGGCGAGCTCGGCGGTCCGTGCCGCTTGAGGCGGCAGCGGGTGCCGGGCGGCGCGCTTGGCCGCGTACGGGAAGCGATCCGGGACGTCGAGGGCCGCGCCCAGTACGGCCTCCGCGCGGCGTGCCGCCATCAGCGGGCCCCGCCCGAGCAGCGCGTACGACAGCGCGGCCTGCTCCAGCAGCCGGACACCCTCGCGCTCGGCGGCCGTGATGCCGACCTTGATCACTCCCGGTCCGAACCAGGCCAGATAGACGTCGTAGGGGCGCGGGTCGTCCATGGCGGTGTCGGCGGCCACGGAGTGCGAACGGTCCAGCCGCGCGCACTCCGGGCACTGGGCGGAGACCGCCGTGGCCGACACCTCGGCACCCGGCGGGCACGCGGTGTGCCGACCGCCTCTGCGCACCCCGACGCACACCCGCCGCGCCCCCGTCGTGAAGGCCAGCGGGCGCCCCGGGGGCAAGGGTGAGGTGCGGGCGCCGTGCACCGGATGCAACCAGGCCAGTGCCGGCCCGGAGAGGCTCCACCGCACCCCGGCGCACTGCCAGCTGTCACCCGTCGGGCTCACTCGTCCCGTCCTTTCCCACTGTCCTTACCCGGTCGCTCCCCTCGCGCGCGACCGCCTGGGGCCCGCCCCCGTCTACCCGATGGCCGAACGCTCCCGCCACAGCCGGGCGAGCGACGCGTCGCCCGTGCACCCCAACACGTCGAGAGGCAGCCGGTTCCACAGGGCCGTATACAGGTCGGACACCGGCCCCGCCAGCTCGCAGTCCGCCGGGCCCTCCGCCGTGCGCTCCGTGCGCGGCGGCCCGTCGGAGAGGCGGACCGTCCACACCGCGCCGGAGTCCGTGGCCCGCATACGCAGCGTACGAGGAGTGTCCGTGCGCACCCGGCTCCGCTCTCCGGCGTGAAACCCCATGAGCAGCTCCTCCACTCCGTCGGCGGCGAACTCGGCGTCCATGGGGGAGAAACCCGCGGAGGTGCCCGCGGACGAGGCACCCGCGGGAGAGGATCCGTCACCGAGCGCGGACTCGGCGTCGACACGGTGCACCGCCATCTCGTGGGCCTGGCGCCGTATCCAGAAGGCGAGGGGTGAGGGGGCCGGCATGAAGGTCCAGCACCGGAGGTCCGGCTCGGCGGCGGTCAGCGTCTCGACCAGCAGCTGGTGACCTTCCCGGAACCATGCGAGGAGCTCCGGCCCGTCCGCCTCGGGAGCCGTCGGCATCTCGATCGGCGCGGTGAGCGATTCTCCGACGATCCGCGCCGCCCACCGGTGCACGCTCCCGGTATGGGTCACCAGATCGCGCACCCGCCACTCCGGACAGGTCGGCACGGGGGCATCGAGTCCGGCCCGCGCGGCGGCTTCCGCGAGCCGTTGTCCGTCGCGGTCGAGAGTGGCGAGAAGACGGGAAGTATCCATGCCCCGAAGTCTGGCAGCCACCACTGACAACGCGGCCGGACGGACGACGACTTCGACTCCGCCGGGGCTCGGGCACGGACCCGCGGCCAGTGCCTCGTCGGCATGATCGGCGAGGCGGAACCGGCGGCTCCACGACGGGCGGACCGTCGCGTTGGCCGAGAGCGGCCCCGCGGCCGCCGAGGGCACGACGGCGGCCGGCGCGGCGCTGAGGAGCGGCCGTAGGCGGGTACTGTTCCCGGAATTGACCGATCCCGTTTTGTTCAACGTCGGCACAAAGTCAGAATAGGCATGTGACCCAGACTCGGACTACACGCCTGGAGCGGGGCCGGAGCGCCCTCGGCCCTGCCCTGGCGCTCGTACACACCGGCCGCGCCCCCACCCGTGCCGTGCTCACCGCCGAACTCGGCGTGACCCGCGCGACCGCCGGCGCCGTGGCCGCCGAGCTCGAGGCGCTCGGGCTGATCCAGGTCGACGCGCGCCCCGCGGCGCCCGCCGGCTCCCAGGGGCGCCCCTCGCACCGGCTCGCCATCGACCCCGACGGCCCCGTCGTCCTCGCCGCGCAGATCCACGCCGACGGATTCCGGGCCGCCCTCGTCGGGCTCGGCGGCCGGATGGTCGCCACCGCGCCCGGCTGCATGACGGTGCCCGCCGACCCGGCCCGCATCATCGACGCCGTCGTGGAGGCCGGGGCCGGCCTGCTGCGCGAGACCGGTCGTCGCTGCCTCGGCGCGGGGCTCGCCGTTCCCTCGGCCGTGGCCGAGCCGGACGGCACGGCGCTGAACCCGCTGCACCTGTCCTGGCCCGCGGGCGCGCCGGTCCGCGCGCTCTTCGCCGAAGCCCTCGCCAAGTCGGGCGTCCACGGCCCGGACGGCAGCGCCGTCGCCGGGGTGGCCGGCAACGACGTCAACCTCGCCGCCCTCGCCGAACACCGGCACGGCGCCGGCCGCGGTGCCCAGCACCTGCTGTGCGTCGCCACCGGCCACCGCGGTGTCGGCGGCGCGCTCGTCCTCGACGGCCGGCTGCACACCGGGAGCTCCGGTCTCGCCCTGGAGGTCGGTCACCTCACCGTCAACCCCGCGGGCGTGCCCTGTCACTGCGGCAGCCGTGGCTGCCTGGACGTCGAGACCGACCCGCTCGCCTTCCTCACCGCCGCCGGCCGTGATCCGGGACCGGAGGTCTCCCTCCTGCAACAGTCCCGCGACCTGCTCCGCTCGGAGTACGGGGACCCGACCGTCCGCGCCGCCGCCGATCTGATCGCCGGCCGGCTCGGCCTCGGCCTCGCCGGCCTGGTCAACATCCTCAACCCGGACCGGGTCGTCCTGGGCGGACTCCACCGGGAGCTGCTGGACGCCGATCCGGAGCGGCTGCGGGCCGTCGTCGCCGACCGCAGCCTCTGGGGCCGCAGCGGCAGCGTGCCGATCCTGGCCGCGAGCCTCGACCACAACAGCCTCATCGGAGCGGCCGAAGCGGCCTGGCAGCCGGTCCTCGACGACCCCTTGGTCGCCCTCGGCTGACCGCCGATCCCCGCCGCACCGCCGCCCCGGGCGCGCCCGGGGCGGTCAGCCGAGAACGGCGGACCGGGCCGGGGCGGGCTCGCGCAGCACAGCCGGCCGCCGGGGCAGCCGGGATCCGCCGAAGAGGGGGTTCTTCTCCAGCGCCGACAGTTCGAGAACGGACTGTTCGAAGACGGCGGTGGATTCCGAGGCTTTTACCAGCCGAGGAGGGGCAGCGGGGGCGCACGGGGGCACAGGGAGCGTAAACCAGACGACTTTCCCGCCGTCGAGGCGCTCCTCGACGCCCCAGCTCGCGCTGACGGCGGCGACGAGGGCGAGACCGCGCCCGTGCGTGCTGGCGACGTCGGGTTCCAGAACGCGCGGCAGGCGCGGATCGTGGTCCCGCACCGAGACCGTGAGGCGGTCCACCATGAGGTCGATCTCGACGGTGCAGCGTTTGTCGGGTTCCGCGTGTTGATGCACGTTGGTCAGGAGCTCGGTGACGCCGAGCGCCGCGGGATCGATGAGAGGGTCGAGATGCCAGTAGCGCAGCTGCGCAGATACGATTCTTCGGACCTGGCCTATGCGCGGGGGAAGCGCGTGGAGCTCTACGGTGCAGTGCTTGTTCATTCGGCTGATCACGGCTGCGACTCCCTGAAGAAGTAGGGCTAGCCTGATGCAGATACGCGTCTCGATACGCGTCTGTTCCGGTCCAGCGACGGTGGCTGCTCGAGCCGGCCGGCGGATACAGGATCAGTGCGTAACCGCCGATGAACCCTCGGTGAAGCTGGTACGAGTCCAGGGTCGACTCCTGCGGCCGAATGTGCAACTCCTGTACCTTCAGCCCCTTGCGCCGCTGCCGTGCGCGGAACGTACCGCGTCCAGGAAACGGCGGACGGCGACTGCTCCCGAGTCCCGGGTGGCGGGGTCACGCTGGCCCAGGGTGAGCAGATAGCGGGTGCCGTTCACGGTCGCCAGGGCCCGGTCCCGGGCGGCGAACCACGGCTTGCCGGCGCGGACCGAATCGATGGGCGCGCTGTCGATCTCCCGGCCGTAGCTGGTCAGCAGCCGGAACCTGCCGTCCTCGATCTTCACCTGGCCGGCCCGGGTGAGCGAGCGCAGAAAACGCTCGATCCGCACCCCTGTCGCGTTGAACTCCGGTTCCGCCACGACGCACCGCCTTCCCGGCCGAATTGTCTGTCTGGTGCGCAGTCTGCCCGTGAGGCGGCTCCGGCACCAGTGCCCATTTATGATCGAAACGTCCGAGTGCTCCGCATCGGCCCGATGGACATCGTGAGGAGCGGCGTGAACAGCACATCGAACACGGGGGCGACGAACGCGGGGGACAGACCGGAGGGGCGGGTGCCGACGGGCGCCGCCGTCCCGACCGTCGACGTGGACCGCAGCGACCCGCCCTACCGCGCCTGGCTCAAGGAGGCGGTCCGCAAGGTCCAGGCCGACGCGAACCGCTCCGCGGACACCCATCTGCTCCGGTTCCCGCTGCCGGACGAGTGGGGCATCGACCTCTATCTGAAGGACGAGTCCACCCACCCGACGGGAAGCCTCAAGCACCGGCTCGCCCGCTCGCTGTTCCTGTACGGGCTCTGCAACGGCTGGGTCCGCCCCGAATCCCCCGTGGTCGAGGCGTCCAGCGGCTCCACGGCCGTCTCCGAGGCGTACTTCGCGAAACTCGTCGGCGTGCCCTTCATCGCCGTCATGCCGCGTACGACCAGCCGGGAGAAGTGCCGGCTCATCGAATTCCACGGCGGGCAGTGCCATTTCGTGGACGACCCGCGGAAGATGTACCAGGAGGCGGCCGCCCTCGCCGCGCGGTCCGGGGGCCACTACATGGACCAGTTCACCTACGCCGAGCGGGCCACGGACTGGCGCGGCAACAACAACATCGCCGAATCGATCCACCACCAGCTCCGCCTCGAACGCCACCCGGAGCCCGCCTGGATCGTCGCCACCGCCGGTACGGGCGGCACCTCGGCGACCATCGCCCGCTACGTGCGCTACATGCAGCAGGACACCCGGGTCTGCGTCGCCGACCCCGAGAACTCCTGCTTCTTCGACGGCTGGAGGGACCGCGATCCGGCGGCGAGCAGCGAGCGGGGTTCGCGCATCGAGGGCATCGGGCGGCCGCGCATGGAACCGAGCTTCGTCACGGGCGCGATCGACCGCATGATGAAGGTCCCGGACGCGGCGAGCGTCGCGGCCGTCCGCGCCCTGGAAGCGGCGATCGGCCGCAAGGCGGGCGGCTCCACCGGCACCGGTCTGTGGGCCGCGCTCAAGATCGTCGCGGAGATGGCCGACCAGGGGCGCGCGGGCAGTGTCGTCACCCTCATCTGCGACCCGGGCGAGCGCTACCTCGACAAGTACTACTCCGACGTGTGGCTCGCCGAGCAGGGCCTGGACATCACCCCCTACGCCATGACGATCAGCCGCTTCCTGGCGACCGGCCGGTGGCCGGCCTGACACGCGATCACCCCGCATGCCCCCGGGCGTCCGCCAGCCGCCGGTCCAGTGACCGCACCGCCCCGCGGAAGGCGTGCCCCACCCCCGGCCGCGCCGGACCGAGCACCAGCCGCACCGGCGCCGAGGCGTCCACGGCCACCGTCCACCGGACGATCGTGCCGCTTCCGGCGGGGATCAGCAGCCAGTCCTCCAACAGGGCACGCAGCCCGGGAGCATTCGTCTCATCGGCCCGGTAGGCGTACCGCGTCATGGGCTCCGCCGCCACCACCGTCTCGGTGAAACGGCACCCGCCCCACAGCCGCACCTCCCGGCCCGCCCGGCCCTCCCGCTCCACCGGCCGCGCCCAGGTCACCGCGCGGAACCACCGCGGCCACGCCTCCACGTCATCGGCCAGCGCACGGTAGACCTCCCCGGGCGCCGCGACCGCGTGGGCGGCGCATACCAGTCGCAGGGGTGCGGTCTCGGTGAAGTCCAGCCCCACAGGGCGGAGTCCGTGCGCCATCGCCATGCACCCCCGGCCGGGTCGACTGATCGAGCGGGCGCCGCCACCTTAGTCCGCGCCGACGAGGTGAGGCGATGGGTCCGCAAGCGGGCGGGACGGGGGCCTGCGGGGGAGAGAGGCGCCCTCAGATGCCGACGACCTCGCCGGAGGGGCCCGCGACCACCAGCTCCGGCAGCCGTTCGGATATCTCCGCGCGTGCCGGGGCCGGCAGCCCCGCGTCCGTCACCAACGCGTCGACCTCCTCGAGGGTCGCGAAGGAACTCAGACCCACCGTGCCCCACTTGGTGTGGTCCGCGAGGACCACGACCCGCCGGGCGGACCGCACGAAGTGCCGGTTGGTCTCGGACTCCGCGAGATTGGGCGTCGACAGACCCGCTTCCGCGGATATGCCGTGCACCCCGATGAACAGCACATCGAAGTGCAGCGAGCGGATGGCCGCGTCCGCCACCGGGCCCACCAGCGTGTCCGACGGTGTCCGCACCCCGCCCGTCAGCACCACCGTCGCCGCGCCCGGACGGGCCGCCGGGCCGACGGCCGTCATCGACCGCTGGGCGCTGTGGAAGACATCGGCGACCCGCACCGAGTTGGTCACCACCGTCAGATCCGGGACCTCGACCAACTGCTGCGCCAGCGCGAACACCGTCGTCCCACCGGCCAGGGCTATCGCACTGCCCGGCGCGGCCATCCTCGCCGCCGCCCGCGCGATGTCCGCCTTGGCGCTCAGCTCCAGGGTCGACTTCGCCTCGAAACCGGGCTCGTGCGTGGTCGCCTCCGCGACCGGCACCGCGCCGCCGTGCACCTTCTCCACGGCACCCTGCCGGGCCAGCGCGTCCAGATCGCGACGGACCGTCATGTCCGAGACGTTGAGCTTGCGCGTCAGCTCATTGACCCGCACACCGCCGCGCCGTCTGACCTCGTCGAGGATCAGGGCACGCCGCTGTTCCGCCAGGAGATTCTGGTTGTCGCCCACCCGGCCCGTCCTTTCGATCCAGCCGCCGCCGACGGCGCGCGCACATCCTCCCACGCGTATACGACACCGACAGGTTCGCTGGGCTCGATCACGATTGCGCTTCGCTCATCGCGGACAAGGTGTCGTCGGCGCCCACCGGGACAATCCTTGGAGCGTGACACCACACCGGGATCGGGGGACACGGTGGCATCGACCGAACAACCGGACGCGAGAGAACAGACGGGCGGACCGCTCGGCCGGACCACGGGGGCGGACCGCCCCGACGCGGCGCTCGCGGGCGAGCCCGCGACGGAGGCCATGGGCCCGCACGAGGCCGAGGCCGATCCCTGCGCGGACGCGCGGCTCGCGCTGGAGCTCCTCGTGCACGGCGTCGGCGGCGCCACCGCGCAGGGCATGCTGACCGACCCCCGCACCGACCGCGTCGCGGGCGACGACGTGGCCGGCATCCACCGCCGCGTCGAGGACCGCGACGCGGAGGACCGGCCGGACGACTACCGCGACCAGCCGGTCCGCGAGGCGTACGTCTGGTCCAACCTCACCTCCGGGAACGGCACACGCGCCCTGTGGCTGCTGCTCCTGCCCTTCATGGTCGTCAACCTCGCGCACTGGATGCGGCCCACGACACGGGACCGCGGCAGGACCGTACGGGCGTACGGCGTGCTGGTGCGTCTGATCGCGCTCAGCCTCACCGTGCTGCTCACCGCGGCCGTCTGCGAGGTCGCCCTCGACCTGACGGCATGGCAGTGCGCGGGCACGCGCGCGTGCTCCGAGCGGAAGTCGTGGCTCGGCTTCATGGCGGCCGGGCACGGCGGCTGGTGGAGTGAGCCGGGCCGCCGGCTCGCGCTCGCCGCCGTCGTCCCCACCGCCCTGATGGCGACGCTGTGGCTGCTCTCCCACCGCACCTGGAGCGCGTACGAATCCCAGCAGCCCACCGGCCGCACCGTCGACGAGGGCGACCAGCGGGCGGCCGGCCGGCCCGCCCTGTGCCTGCCGGGCTTCTGGTACGGGCGGCGGATCGTGGCCCGGCTGCGCGCCGCCCACACCGCGGCCGGGTTCCTGACCATCGCCGCCGTCCTCTGCCAGGCCTCCGGCCGCTACGACCGCCGATCCGGCGGCAGCGCCGCACTGGCCACCGCGGGCTGGGCGCTCGACGCGGCGCTGGCGGTCGCCGCGGGATTCGTGGTCCTCGTCGTCTGCCGCCGCGGCCGCAGCGAGCACAGAGCCGACCACACCCGCGACCGCTTCACCACGCGGGCGCTGCCCGGCTCCGCCCTCGCCCTCCTGCTGCTCGCCGCCCTGCACACGGCATGGAGCCGGCCCGGCTGGACGTCCGCCGGCATGCTGTCCGGGAACAGGACCTTCGGCCTGATCGCCCTCACCCAGGGCGCCCTCGTCGTCCTGCTGTCGCTCGCCGCCCTGCGCCTGCACCGCGCCGCCCCCGTCGAGCGGACCCCGCTGCGCGGCCTCGCCGGTCCCGCCGTCGCGATGCTCGCCTGCGCGCTCGGCGGCGTCATGGCCGGCGGAGCGGCCCAGCGCATCGCCGACTGGCTCGACGGCGACGCGACCCCCGGCATGGGGGAGGGGCCGATGCCGGGGCCGCCGGTGGTGCTCTCCTGGCAGGCGTCCGTCATCCCGGTGCTGCTCGCCGCGCTGCTCGTGCTGCTGCTCCACTTCGCCGTACAGACCCTCGTGGTGCGCCGGCGACTGCTGCGCACCGTCCCCGACGGCTACCCCGGCGAGCGCCCCGACAACGCCCGTACGCGCACCATCGCGGGCGTCATCGCCCGCGCGGGACTCACCGACTCCGCCCCCTGGGTGATCGGCGCGGTCTCCGCGCTGACCCTCCTGCTCGGCGGCTGCGCCGTGGCCGGCGCCTGGCTCACCCGCGATGTGCCCGGCCAGGCAGCCGAGGGCAGTCCCGGGGTCGTCGAGGACGGGGCCCAGGCCGTGCAGGCCCTCGGCTCGTGGTTCGTGGGCGTGGGCTTCGTCCTGCTGCTCACCTGGGGCCGGCGCGCCTACCGCGACCCCGCCGCCCGGCGCACCATCGGCATCCTCTGGGACGTCGGGACGTTCTGGCCGCGCGCCGCCCACCCCTTCGCGCCCCCGTGCTACGCGGAGCGCGCCGTCCCCGACCTCACCTGGCGCATGCAGAGCTGGACCGAGCGCACCGGAGGCCGGCTCGTCATCTCCGGGCATTCCCAGGGCAGCGTCCTCGCGGCCGCCGCCGTCTGGCAACTCGACCCCGACACCCGCCGGTGCGTCGCGCTGCTCACCTACGGCTCACCCATCGAGCGGCTGTACGGGCGCTGGTTCCCGGCGTACTTCGGTCCCGCCCAACTCACCGCGCTGCACGGCGAAATACACTGCTGGCGCAATCTGTGGCGGCTCACCGACCCCATCGGCGGCCCGATCCGGCTCCCGGAGGGCACGGGCACCGAGGTCGACTGCGGCCCGCTCAAGGACCCCCTGGCCTACGGGCGTACGGTCGAACACCCGCTGCCCGCGCCGATCCTCGGCCATTCCGACTACCAGACGGACCCCGCCTTCACCCAGGAACGCACCATGCTGCTGGCCCGGCTGGCGATGTGGATGCCGGCCCAGCCTCCTCAGGGCAGCTCGGGCAGGTCCTCCGGGTAGAGCAGGGTGAGGTCGTCGGTGCTCGGGTCGCGCAGCTGCGCGACCCGGCCCGCGTGCCGTTCGACCATCGCCTCGAAGGTCTGACGGGCGGTACGGCCGTTGCCGAACGCCGGCCCCTTCGGGATGGCTGTGAAATACCTGAGCAGCGCCTCGGCGGCACCCTCACCGATGCGGTACTCGTGCTCCTCCGCCTGCTGCTCCACGATCCGCAGCAGCTCCTCGGGCGCGTAGTCACCGAAGGTGATGGTGCGTGAGAAGCGCGAAGCCACCCCGGGGTTGACCGTCAGGAAGCGTTCCATCTCGGCGGTGTACCCGGCGACGATCACCACGACCGCCTCCCGGTGGTCCTCCATCAGCTTCACCAGGGTGTCGATGGCCTCCCGGCCGAAGTCCCGGCCCGAGTCCTCCGGCGACAGCGCGTACGCCTCGTCGATGAACAGCACCCCGCCGCGCGCCCGGTCGAAGGCCTCCTGGGTGCGGATGGCGGTCGAGCCGATGTGCTCGCCCACCAGGTCCACCCGCGACACCTCCACCAGATGGCCGCGCTCCAGCACGCCCAGCGAGGCGAGGATCTCGCCGTAGAGGCGGGCCACCGTGGTCTTGCCGGTGCCGGGGGAGCCGGTGAAGACCAGATGCCGGCGGACGGAGGCGGCCTTCAGGCCCGCCTCCTGACGGCGGCGACCGACCTCGATCATGTCGGTCAGCGCGCGGACCTCACGCTTGACGCTCTCCAGACCCACCAGCGCGTCGAGTTCGCCGAGCACCGTCGTGGAGCCGCGGACGGGCTCGGAGCCGGCGCCCCCGGGCCCGGGCGCCTCGGGAGAGCGCTGCGTCGGCACCGCGACCCGCGGCACCGCCGGGCGGACGGCCGGGACGGTGGCCGCCGGCCCCGGTGCCGCCCGTGAGACGCCCGCCAGCAGGAGCGCGCTCTCGTCGCTCGTGCAGCCCTCGCTGACCGGGCCGTCCTCGGCGAACTGGTACCCACCCCGCGCGCACCGCTCCGTGCGGCACCGGGTCAGGGTCGTACGGCAACCGTCGATGACGTGGAAGCCGTAGCCGGCGCTGTCCGTCACCCGGCAGTCGTCGAACGTGCCCCGGCCGCCCGCCGACACATAGAACCCCGCCTCCACGGGCGAACTCACCGTGCAGTCACGGACGGTGGGATCGGCGCCCTTGGTGACGATGACACCGGTCGCCGTCGCGTCGAAGGTGCAACCCGTCAGCGTGCCGCCACTGCCGTGGTCACGGAACCACGCACCGGTCGCCGCCTCACGGACGCGGCAGTCGTCGAGCTGCGCCGTCGCCCCGTCCCGCACCGAGACGGCGGTGTTGCGGACCTGGGAGAGGTCGCTGTCGACGACGTCGACCCGCGAGCCGCGGTCCAGGACGAACAGCGCGTCCGGGACCTCGCGCACCCGGCAGGAGCCGAGCGAGGCGGTGGCACCGTCACTCACCCACACGGCCGGATAGTCGCCCGTGCTGTCGCGGATCTCGCAGTCCTCCGCCTCCGCCCGCGTGCCCGGATCCCACACCGACAGACCGTTGCGCCCGAACCGGCGCACCGTCGAGCGCGTCAGTGTCAGTACCGACCGCGAGCGCAGATCGACCCCGTTCTCCGGGACGTCGTGGATGTCGCAGCCGTCGAGGGCGAGCACCGCGTCGGTGTCGAGGACCACGCCGTCCCCGGACGTACGGTGCACCCGGCAGCCGGTGAGCCGGCCGGCCGCGCGCGCCGCCACCTGCACCCCGGCACCCCTGATCTCGTACACCTCGCAGTCGACCGCGTCCAGGGTGCTGCCCTCGCCGGTCAGTGACAGCCCCGCGCCCGAGGTGTGATGGACCCGGCAGCGCTCCAGCCGCGGATGACCACCGCCGTGCACGGCGACCCCCGACTGCCCCGCGGCCACCACCTCGCAGTCTTCGAACACACCGCCCGCGCCGTCCAGGACGCCGATGCCCACCCCGCCCGGGTTGTCGACCGCGCAGCGGCGCACGGTCGGCCGGGAGCCCCCGCCGCGCACCTCGATGCCCACCGCGGAACGGGTCGTGATCCGCAGGTCGGACAGGTCCGGCGCCCCGTTCTCGACGAGGAGGGCGGGCGCGGCCGAGTCCTGGCCCTCGATGTGCAGATCGATCAATGTCGCGGAGGCCCGGACGGTCAGGGCGACGCCCTCGGCGGGCGCGATCCGCACCGGACCGACGGCTCCCTCGGCGCCGCGCAGCGTCACGTCCCGCGCGACGACCACGTTCTCCCGATAGGTACCCGGCGCGATGAACAGCACGTCCCCGTCGGCGGCGGCCTCCAGCGCCGAGGCGAGACAGTCGTACTCTCCCGCACGACGCCGCCACCGTGCCGTGCCGGTGTGTGTGACCTGGACCGACCCCTGTGCCATGGCGCTGCCGTGCCCCCACCTCGTACGTCGCGTGCGTTCCCCCGGGACGGATGCGTACCGGCCGCACCCACCGTAGCGTGCGTGGGCCAAGGGAGTTGGCCTCTCCGTACCCCGTCCCCCTCGGCCCCCTCGTCCGTTCGCGCGTCAGCTCCCCGCGTCCGCCCGCCCCCAGGTGTGACCGGCCCGCTCCCACGCGCGGTCCCACTGGGCGTACCTCCGCTGGACGAGCCGCCATACGACCAGCCGCCGGACGATCTCCACCAGGCCACCGGTGCCGAGGGCGGCACCGAAGCCGGCGAGCACCGCGTGGACGGCGGCGGTGCGGGGGTCCATGGGCCGGGTCGAGACCCGCCCGCGGTCGTCGGTCCACAGCGGGAAGCGGTCGCCGGGGCCGGTGGCCCGGGGAACGGAGACCGTGCCGGAGCGCGCCGTGCCGTCCGGGCCCCGCCAGTGGGCGACGATCCGGTGGTACCCCTCACGGTCGGCGGCCGCGTCGCGACCGCTCTCCGCGGACCTGCCGTCCGGCACCGACCGCACGGCGGTCGCGCTCACCGGATGCCGGTGCCGATGCTGTTCGCGGACGGTCTGCCGCAGCGCCTCGTGGGCGAGCGAGCCCGCGCCCCAGCCCACGGCCGGCCCCGCGAGCAGCGTCACCAGCACCGCGACCACCCCCACCCAGGCCTCGACGAGATCGCTCCGGCGGCGCAGCGGGCTGCGTCGCCAGTGCCATGGCCGGGTCGTCGCACGCACCATGCCCACCCCCTCACCCGTCCGTAGATACCTCACACAGGGCATCGCATGCGGAGGAAGGCGGCGCGGGGCGCAAAATCACCCCCGGTGGACCACGATGGGGGCGGCGCGTTGACGTGCGGCGGGGGTGTAAGGCGGCTCAGTCGCGAAAACGGGGGCGGGGCGGTCCGGCAGCGGGCCCGGGCGGATTGGGCCGGGACCGCTCAGTCGAGGACCTCGACGCTGTCGCCGGCCCGCAGCACTCCGGTGTGCTCCGGGATGAGGTTCTGCCCGAACACGAGCTTGTCACCTATCCGGTGGTGCCGGGCGAGCGTGCGCAGGGGCTCCCTGCCGCGCTGGGCGGTGCTCTGGTCGGTCGTCGTGACGACGCACCGGCCGCAGGGCTTGACCACCCGGAAGGTCACCTCCCCGATCCGTACCCGCCGCCACTCGTCCTCGGCCCGGGGCGCGGTGCCCTCGATCACGACATTGGGCCGGAAGCGGTTCATGGGCAGCGGGGCCTCGGCCGCGTGGCCGCCCTGGGCGATGAGGGAATTGAGCGCGTCGAGCGAGGCGACGGTGGTGAGCAGCAGCGGATAGCCGTCGGCGAAGCTCACGGTCTCGCCCGGCCGGGAATAGCGGGGATCGACGGGGCGGCGCACCGCCGGCTCGTCCATGTGCACGAGCCGGGCCTCGCTCCCGAGGTGCGCGCTGACCCACGCGTCGGCCGCGGCCCCCGCGGGCACCGTCTCGACCTTGTCCCCGAACAGCTCGACGGTGACCAGCTCGCCGGGGGCGCCCACGGCCGGCACTGCCACATCGAGCGGCTCGGCCCCGGCCGCGCTGAGCCGGACCCCGCCACCCGGCAACGGCCGCGCGGCGGCCAGCGCGAGCCGCGGCTGCTGCCGCTGGGTGATCATCCGACCGTCGGGGTCGGCCAGCATCCACCTCCGGTCCCCGGCGAGCCCCCACGGCTCCACGGCCGTCTCGCCGGGGCTGTACCCCGCCATCGACTTGACCGGATAGCAATGAACCGCATGCAGTACAGGCTTGGACATGCGGTCATTTTGCCAGCCGGGTCGGACAGTTGGCCGATCGGACCGACAAGCGGCACGATCAGCGGGGTCGGTCAGTATCCGCCCTGGTTCGGGTACGGACGGTTGTACGGGTCCTCGTACGGCGCGGGGGCCGGGCGGGGCGTGACGGGGCGCATCGCCTCGTACCCCGCGGGGCCCGTGACGCCGCCCGGGCGCTGCTGTTGCTGCTGCGGACCGGGGTAGCCGCGCGGCGCCGAGGCCTGCTGCGGGATGTACGGCGCGGGAGCCTGCTGCAGCCCGGCCGGCTGCGGCGCGGACATCTGCTGACCGTACTGCGGGGCCTGCGCGGCGTAACCGCCCTGCTGGCCCTGCGGCGCCTGCTGCGCGGAGGGCCCGGACGGCAGTGCCGGCAGGGCGGGCAGCGCCGGCTGCTGGCTGCCCATGTCGTACGGGGAGGAGACCCGGATCGGCGCGATCTGCGGGGTGCCCCGCTCGGCGACGAGGCTGTCGTAGATGGGGGTGTCCGGGAACGACGACGCGGCGTAGTAGCCGCCGCCGTAGGTGCTGCGGGGGGAGGTCATAGCCCATAAGTTAAGCCCACGACCTGACCCCGGTCTACGGCAAGGTCCCCCCGGTGCGCCTCTGACCTGCAAAGACGCAGACCGGTCCAGAAGCGACAACATGGTGCACAAGTGAACGATTGGTCACCTGTGACTGCTGGTACCCGTGCCCATATCGCCGCGATACGGACGCTGCTGACGGGATGTCAGCCGGTGTCGGCGAAAAACGACCTCAGGGTACGTTGGAACGATCCAGAGACTCAGCTCGTTCGTAAGGGGTGGAGCATGGGGATGCTCAAAGGAACCAACGTCCGCATTCCGGCACCCGCGGTGCGGGTCGAGCTGGGCTGGCGGTCGGGCCCCGGCGTGCCGGACGTCGACGCCTCCGCGCTGCTGCTGGCGGCCGGCAAGGTCCGCTCGGACGCGGACTTCGTCTTCTACAACCAGGCGGTGCACGCCTCCGGCGCGGTGCGGCACGAAGGCAAGCGCCCCGCCGGTGACGCGATGACCGACACCCTCACCGTCGATCTCTCGGCCGTCGAGCCCGCGATCGAGACGGTGGTCCTCGCGGCCTCCGCCGACGGCGGCTCGTTCGGGCAGGTGCCCGGGCTGCACATCCGGGTGACCGACGCCGCGGGCGGCGCGGAGCTGGCCCGCTTCGACAGCACGGACGCCACGGTCGAGACCGCCTTCGTGCTGGGGGAGCTGTACCGCCGGCAGGGCGAGTGGAAGTTCCGGGCCGTCGGCCAGGGCTACGGCAGCGGCCTCGCGGGTCTGGCCACCGACTACGGCATCAGCGTCGACGAGCCGCAGCCCGTGTCCGAGCGGCCCGTGCCCGCCCCGCAGGCCCCGCCCGCGCAGCCCGTGCGGCAGCAGCCCGCCGCCCCCGCCCCGCAGGCCGCCCCGCCGCCCCCGGCCCAGCCCGTGCGGCTGACCAAGGTCACGCTCACCAAGGAGGCCCCGGCCGTCTCCCTCACCAAGCAGGGCGGCACCTCCGGCGCGCTGCGGGTCAACCTCAACTGGCAGGTGCACAAGCAGTTCAAGAGCTGGGGCCAGAAGCTCGGCAAGGCCATGGCCCTCCACTCCGACCTGGACCTCGACCTCGGCGCGCTGTTCGAGCTGAGAGACGGCAGCAAGGGCGTGGTGCAGGCGCTCGGCAACTCCTTCGGCTCGCTGCACCAGCCGCCCTTCATCCACCTCGACGGGGACGACCGGACCGGCGCGTCGGCATCCGGCGAGAACCTGACCGTCAACCTCGACCACATCGCCGACTTCCGGCGCATCCTGGTCTTCGTGACGATCTACGAGGGTGCCCGCAGCTTCGCCAACCTCAACGCCACCGTCACCCTCCAGCCGCAGCACGGCGCGCCCATCGACTTCTCCCTCGACGAGTGCACCGTGCCGTCCCCCGTCTGCGCGCTCGCCCTCATCACCAACAACGGCGGCGACCTCGTCGTCCAGCGCGAGGCCCGCTATCTGGTCCCGGACCGCGGCGTCAGCCCGCAGCGCACCCTCGACCGCGCGTACGGCTGGGGCATGAACTGGACGCCGGGCCGTAAGTGATCTTCCGGCGGCTCAGGGCGCGGCCTCGGGGCGGGCGTACGTCCGCCCCTTCCAGGCCGCGCCCCGGCCCCGGTAGTGCCGCACCGCCGAGTCCACGGTCATCAGCGTGTACAGCACCGCGGTGAACGGCAGCAGCACCGCCGACCACAACGGCCGGCGGTAGTAGCGCAGCATCGGTACGTACGTCGCCGTCATCACCGCCCACGCCGCCGCACCGGCCACCAGCGGCACGGCCTCGCCGGTCAGCGCGCCCGCCACCAGTGCCACCGGCGGGGCGAGGTACACCACCGCCAGTCCCACGACCGTGCCCGCCAGCACCAGGGGCTGGTGGCGCAGCTGGGCGTACGCGCTGCGCGCCACCATCCGCCACAGCCCGCCGAGGCCCTCGTACGGACGGACACTGTCCACCCGGTCCGCGAGCCCCAGCCAGATCCGGCCCCCCGACCGCTGGACCGCTCGTGCCAGGGACACATCGTCGATCACCGCCTGCCGGATGGAGTCCGGCACGCCCGCCCGCAGGGCCGCCTCGGTCCGCAGGAGCACGCACCCGCCCGCGGCCGCCGCCGTCCGCGCCCCCGGACGGTTGACCCAGCGGAAGGGGAAAAGCTGCGCGAAGAAGTACACGAACGCCGGAACGATCAGCCGCTCCCAGAAGGCCGCCACCCGCAGTCGCGCCATCTGCGACACCAGGTCCAGCCCGCCCGAGTGGGCCGCCGCGACCAACTCCCGAAGGCTGTCCGGCGCGTGCGCGATGTCCGCGTCGGTCAGCAGCAGGTACTCGGCGTCGGTGCGGGAGCGGGCGAGCGCCATGCCGTGCCGAACCGCCCACAGCTTGCCGGTCCAGCCCGGCCCGGGCTCCCCGGGGGAGTCCACCGTCAGCGGCAGTCCGCCGCGCGCGGCCGCCAGGGCGCGGGCCACCTCGCCCGTGCCGTCCGTACTGCCGTCGTCGACGAGGAAGATCTCGGCCCGCCCCGGATAGTCCTGCGCGAGCAGCGACGGCAGGCTCGCCGGAAGCACCTCGGCCTCGTCCCGGGCCGGCACCACGATCGCGACCGACGGCCACCGCTCCGGCGGCGTGCGCTCCGGCAGCCTGATGTCCGTGCGCCAGAAGAAGCCCTGTCCCAGCAGCAGCCACACCCACGCGGCCAGGGAACCGACGGAGATCCAAGTCAGCGCGTTCATCCGCCGCAGTCTGCCGCACCGCCCCCGCCCGCGCGGGCACCCGGCGAATCCCGGGCGGCCGTGTCCCCGGCACGGGACGACGGGCCCCTGGTGTGCACCTGCGCTGCGCGGCGGTGTCCTCGCCCGCCGGGCGCCGCGGCCCCGGACGTACGGTCCCGCAAGCGCGCCGGACCGCATCGATTAAAGTGACCGGGTGAAGATCGCGCTCATGGACTCCGGTAACGGCCTACTCGCGGCGGCCGCCGCCGTGCACCGGCTGCGGCCCGACGCCGATCTCGTCCTGTCCTCCGACCCCGACGGCATGCCGTGGGGACCGCGGACCCCCGAGGACGTCATCGAGCACGCCCTGGCCTGCGCCCGCGCCGCCGCGGCCCACCGTCCCGACGCGCTCATCGTCGCCTGCAACACCGCCTCCGTGCACGCCCTCGTCGCGATACGGGCCGAACTGGAGCCCGAGCTGCCGGTCATCGGGACCGTGCCCGCGATCAAGCCCGCCGCGGTGGGCGGCGGTCCGGTCGCCATCTGGGCCACCCCGGCCACCACGGGCAGCCCCTACCAGCGCGGTCTGATCCGCGACTTCGCGTCGGACGTCGAGGTGACCGAGGTGCCCTGCCCGGGGCTCGCGGACGCCGTACAGCGGGCCGACATGGAGGCCGTCGACGCCGCGATCGCGGCGGCCGCCGCCCGCACACCCCGTGAGGTAAGAGCCGTCGTCCTGGGCTGCACCCATTACGAGCTCGTCGCCGAGCGTATTCGCGCGGCCGTCCGGCCCGCGTCGGCGCTCGGCGCTCCGCCCCTCACCCTGTACGGCTCCGCCGTGGCCGTCGCCACCCAGGCGCTGCGCCGCATCGGAGCCTCGCCCGCCCCTGAGGCCGCGCCGACGGGCGAGCTGACCGTGCTGCTCAGCGGCCGCGAGGGGGCGCTGGAGCCCGCGTCGCTGACCTACCCGGAGGGGCGGTCGCTGACGACGGCCGGTTCCGTGCGTCGTCCCGTGCGCCCCTGAACAACCGATCACGTCCCGTCCGCGCATGACCCCTGCCGCGGTGGCGGAACGTGAGTAGGCTGCCACGTATGAGGGACCACTCCGAGGGCCCACAGGGTCAGGGGAGCTCATCGAGCCCCGAGGACGACAAGCAGCCGGGCGGGATCCCGCTCCTCACCCCGGAGACCGACGGCGGCACCGATATCGCCGTCTGGACCGGGCGGGCGACCAACCGCGTCCAATGGCTGATGGCCGTCGCCGGTGCCGCCTGTCTGGCGCTGGGCATCGAGCTGGCCGTCGACAGCGCGTGGACGTCCGGTCTCGCCCCCCTGGTGATGGCGGTGGTCGGCTGCGTCGCCGCCGGGCTGCTGATGCTCTACGGGACCATCGCCTTCGTCCATGTGGCGGTACGGGTCGACACGGAATCCCTGGAAGTGCGCTGCGGCCACATCGGGGTCCCGCGCACCCGCATTCCTCTCTCCCTTGTCGTCGGCGCGGATTTCGCCCCCCGCGTCACCCCCCGCCAATGGGGCGGCTGGGGCTACCGCTGGCGCCCGGAGAAGGGCACCGCCGTCGTCGTGCGGCGAGGGGAGGGCTTCGTGCTCCGCCTGGGTGACGGTCGTACGTTCACCGTCACGGTGGACGACGCCGAAGCCGCCGTGCGGGTGATCCGGGCCCGGCTGGGCCTCGACGCCGGCCGCAAAGCCTCTGCCTGAGTCACTCCGGCGGGCGCGGGTGCTCCGGCGCTCATCGCGCCCACTACCCTCGACGCATGGCGACCCCCGACTTCATCCGAGAAATCCGTGCCACGGCAGGCCACCAGCTGCTCTGGATGCCCGGCGTGAGCACCATCGTCCTCGACGACGCGGGTCGCGTCCTGCTCGGCCGGCGTTCCGACAGCGGTGAGTGGTCGATCATCGGCGGCATCCCCGAGCCCGGCGAGCAGCCCGCCGCCGCGGTGGTCCGCGAGGTGTACGAGGAGACGGCGGTCCACGTCGTACCGGAGCGGGTCCTGCTCGTACAGGCGCTGGAGCGGATCACCTACCCGAACGGCGACGTCTGCCAGTTCATGGACATCTGCTTCCTCTGCCGCTACGTGAGCGGCGAAGCGCGGGTGAACGACGACGAGTCGCTGGAGGTGGGGTGGTTCGAGCCGGACGCCCTGCCGCCCATGGAGGACTTCGCGGTGTCGCGGATCAAGCAGGCGACGCAGGGCGGGCCCACCTGGTTCGAGGGGATCGGCCAGGGCTGAGGCGGGCGGCGGGCCGGTGCCCGTGCCCCGGAGAGCGAGCGGGTGGGGCCGGCGGTGACCGCCGGCCCCACCCGCATGCGTCACGGTGACCCGGTCAGCACCTGTTGCTGGGGTCCTTGGAGCCGCCGTCGTCCAGGCGGGCGTTGTAGACCCAGCCGTTGACCTGGGTCCCTCCGATGCGGACGTGGGTCCACTTGTTGCCGGCCGAGTTGGTCACCCAGCAGTGGTAGTAGAGCGTCACCGCGGTGCCGACCTCGGCGGTCACGGAGCAGTCCTCGCTGGGCCCGGTGCGTATCAGGGCGCTGCTGCCGGCGGCGGTGCCCTTGCCGCCGGACTTGTTGGACCAGGCCGGGTGGGTGCACGCGTCGGCCCCGGTGGGTGCGGCGCCGGCCGGCGGCGCGGAGACGGCGAGCGCCGCCGACGCGGCCAGCAGCGGGACCACGGCCGCGGTGAGAAGCCGTGCCTTCGTTCTGATGGTGCCCATGGGTCGCCCCTTTGCTCGACGGGCAGCCGGTGCGGCTGCCGTGATGGCTCCGAGGATGCGACACGAAGGCCCGGGAGAACCGGGTGCACGGCACATCTGACCGAAAGGTGCTACGGGCACTCACCAGGGACAACTACCGTGCGTATCAGGCGCTTCGGGCGCATCCACAGCGGCTGCGGCCAGCACCTTCGTGGCTGTGAGGGGCCGCTGTGCGAACAGTGTCTGCCTTGGCCGGAATCCCGCGGGCACGACGGCCGACGGCCCCCGGAAGCTGTGCGTGGCCGGGGGCCCGGACGGCACCCCGAGACATGCTCTGAACGACCGCCGACGGCGTCAGTGCCGACGGGCGATCGTGTCGAGGTGTGCCTCGAGCGCGACCAGGTCGGGGCGGTCGAACACCGCCTGCGTCCGGGCCCACTCGGTGTTGTCGGCCTTGTAGGCCGCTACGACATCGCCGACGGTGGTGCCGGTCATGGCCGCGACGACATCGGCCACGTCTGCTGTGAGGCCGTACACACGGGCGAGGACGCCGAAGACCTCGATGTGGTCGTCCCGGTCCTCGGGGGCGATGCGCTGTTCGATCCAGCGGGTGAAACCGCTGTGAAACTCGCTGTCATAGCGCTCCATGGCGCTGCCCCCCTGTGAAACGGACAGCAATCCCCTCGGAGGCAGTGGCTGCCCTAGCCCAGCTGCTCGGCCAGGAAGTCCTCCCAGGTCCGCTCGCCCACCGTGGCGCCGTCGAACGACAGGTTCTTACCGTCCCGGTACGCGCGGCCGACCTTGCCGGGCATCCGCATCGGCATCATCAGCCGGCTCCTGCCGCGCGCCCGCAGGTATCCGCGGGCCAGCTCGGCCATGCCGTACACCGTCGGCCCGGCCAGATCGGGCACCGGACCGGACGGCTCGCCGAGCGTCAGCTCCACGAGCCGGGCCGCCACTTCACGCGAGTCGACCGGCTGGAAGCGCAGCCCGCCCGGGCAGGGCACCACCGGCATCTTCCCCATCTTCTCCACCACGGTCAGAACGAGGTCGTGGAACTGCGCGGCACGCAGCGTCGTCCAGGGGATGCCGGAGTCGGCAACGGCCCGCTCGGCGCCCAGCTTGGCCCTGAAGTAGCCCAGCGGCATCGTGTCCGCGCCGATCACTGAGATGTACACCATGTGCTTCACACCGGTTTGCGACGCCGCCCGCACCAGGTTCGAGGTCGCCTCGTCGTCGCCCTTGGGGCCACCCGCGAGGTGCAGGACGATCTCGGCCCCCTCCACCGCGGCCTCGATGCCCTCGTCCTTGAGCAGGTCGCCGGTCACGTACTCGACGCCGTCCTCCGGCTCCCGGCCGTGCCGGCTGAGTACCCGCACCGTGCGGCCGGCGTCCCGCAGGAGGGGGACGACATGGCCGCCCAGCGTGCCCGTACCACCGGTGACCAGGATCGATGACGTCATGACTGCTCCAAATTCGTTCGGTCCGGAAGTCGGTGTCCCGGTACCTTCAGCGGGCTTTTGTGTATCTGCTGACATGACCCCCGGCGACGAAGGAATGTGACACGGTGGACGAACGCGATTGGCTGACCGACCGTTTCGAGGAGCACCGGCCTCGTCTGAGAGCGGTGGCCTACCGCATGCTCGGCTCCCTCAGCGAGGCCGATGACGCCGTCCAGGACGCCTGGCTGCGAGCCACTCGCGCCGACACCGGCAAGGTCGAGAACCTCGGTGGGTGGTTGACCACGGTGGTGGCGCGCGTATGCCTGAACATGCTGCGCTCGCGCGAGCACCGGCGCGAAACCCCTCTCGACATAGCGCCGTCGGACCCGGTCATCGGCCCCGAGGACGGGGGCGACCCCGAGCGGGAAGCGCTGATGGCCGACTCGATCGGGCCGGCACTGCTGGTGGTGCTCGACACGCTGACGCCGGCCGAGCGCCTCGCCTTCGTGCTGCACGACATGTTCGCGGTGCCGTTCGACGAGATCGCCCCGATGATCGAGAAGACGTCGGCCGCGACGAGGCAACTCGCGAGCCGCGCACGTCGCCGGGTCAAGGGGAGCACCCTGGCGCCCGCCGCCGACCTGGCCCGTCAGCGTCGCGTCGTCGACGCCTTCCTGGCCGCCACCCGCGGCGGGGACTTCGACGCTCTGGTCGGCCTGCTCCACCCCGGTGTGGTGCTCCGTGCCGACAAGGCGGTCGTTCCCACCCCCGAACCCATCGTCATCGAAGGCGGCCGCACGGTCGCCAAGGGCGCGATGGCCGCCATGGGCCGGGCCCGGTTCACCGGCACGGCGCTGGTCGACGGAGCGGTCGCACTCGCGATGGCCCCGCTCGGACGGCTGTCGCTGGTGCTCCGCTTCACGATCACGGAGGACAGGATCACCGAAATCGACGTGATCGCGGAGCCGGAGCGGCTCCGCCGACTCGAGATCGCCGTTCTCGACGCCTGACACACCGCGGGAAGCGGCGGTGGACCACGCGTGTCCACCGCCGCCACCCTCCGCGCAGCCAACGGCATCGTGCACGGCGGAATCGCGGCGACCATGTGCGACACCGCCTGCGGCTTCGCCGTCCACAGCTTCCTGCCCACGGGTGCCGGAAGTCCCCGGCTCGCGCCCGGCCCGCGCCCTCTAGTCCGGTGTCGACGTGGGGGGCAGGGACTGCTCGGTCCAGACGGTCTTCCCCTCGCGTCCGTAGCGGGTGCCCCACCGCTCGGTGAGCTGGGCGACCAGGAACAGGCCACGGCCGCCCTCGTCGGTGCTCCGGGCGCGACGCAGATGGGGGGCGGTGCTGCTGGTGTCGGAGACCTCGCAGATGAGGCAGGGGCCGAGAATCAGTCGCAGGGTCACCGGTCCGCCGCCGTAGCGGTAGGCATTGGTGACCAGTTCGCTGACGATCAGTTCGGTCGCGAAGACCATGTCGTCGAGCTGCCAGACGCTCAACTGCTCGGTCATCAGGGCGCGGGCCTGTCCGGCGGCCTGTGCCTCGGCGGGCAGTGTCCAGGTGGCGACCCGGTCCGCCGGCAGGACGCGCGTCCGGGCGAGGAGCAGGGCCACGTCGTCGGTGGGCTGGGCGGGCAGCAGCGCTTCCACGACGGCCCTGGACATCTCCTCCACGGACCGGGCGGAGCCGGACAGTTCCTGCGACAGACGGGCCAGCGCGGCGTCGATGTCGGCTCCGCGCGTATGGATCAGCCCGTTGGTGTAGAGGGCGAGGACGCTTCCCTCCGGCAGTTCGAGTTCCGTGCCCTCGAACGGCAGACCGCCCAGGCCGAGGGGCGGCCCGGCGGGGAGGTCGGGGAAGCTCACCTGCCCCTCCGGGGTGACGAGCGCGGGCGGCGGGTGACCGGCGCGCGCCAGGGAGCAGCGCCCCGACACCGGGTCGTAGACGGCGTACAGACAGCTGGCCCCGGTCACCTGGTCGTTGGGGAAGTCCCGGCTGTTGACCTCCTGTTCGGCGGCCAGCCGGTGCACGAGGTCGTCCAGGTGGGAAAGGACCTCCTCGGGGTCGAGGTCGAGTTCGGCCAGGGTGTGCACGGCGGTGCGCAGCCGGCCCATGGTGGCCGCCGCGTCGAGACCGTGCCCGATGACATCACCGACGACGAGGGCGACACGGGCCCCGGAGAGCGGGATGACATCGAACCAGTCACCGCCGACACCCTCCACGGCGCCCGCGGGGATGTACTGGTGCGCCACGTCGACGGCCGACAGTTCGGGCAGTTCGCCCGGGAGCAGGCGGCATTGCAGGGACAGCGCGGCCTGGTGCTGCCGGGTGTAGCGGCGGGCGTTGTCGATGCAGACGGCGGCACGGGCGGCGAACTCGTCGGCGAGGGTGAGGTCGTCGCTCTCGAACGGTTCGGGGTTGTGGGCCCGCCACAGGGTCACGAAGCCGAGGACGAGGCCCCGGGCGGCCAAGGGCACCATCATGACCGAGTGGACGCCGAGGGCCGCGGCGCCCGCGGCGCGTTCCTGGGCCACGGCGGACATGCCGAGGCCGCCCTCCACATGGGCCACCAGGATGGGACGCTTCTCGGCCAGACACCTGCCCTGTGGCGTGTCCGGCGCGAAGCGGATGAGGCCGCCCACCGGATTCAGGACCTTCTCCGCATGGGCGACGACCGACTTGGCGGCTTCCCTGCGGACCGGCCCGAAGCCGTCCTGGGACGGTTCCTCGCCGTGGCTCACGGGTTCGAGGAGGTCGACGGTGGCGCAGTCGGCCAGTTCGGGGACGAGGACCTCGACCAGCTCACGGGCGGTCGTGCCCACGTCCAAGGTGGTGCCGATACGGGCGCCGGCTTCGTTGATCAGGGCGAGCCGGAGCCTGGCGCGGTGTCCTTCGGTGACGTCTTCCACCAGTTGGGTGACGCCCAGGACCTCTCCCGTGGAATCCTCCAGCCGGAACGCCGAAACGGAGACGAACCGCTCCCGGCAGGGGGCGGTGAGCAGCCGGCAGGACTGTTCGGTGAAGATCATCGGGTGGCCGGTCTCGAGGACCTGCCGCAGCCGGGCGTCGATCGTCTCCGCGTCCTCGGCCACCAGGAAGTCGCCGATGCGGTGTCCCCGGGTCTCTTCGGGCGGGATGCCGCCGATTCCGGCTATGGCCCGGTTGACCCGTAGAATCCGCAGGTCCGGGGCGTGGACGGCGAGGCCGATGGGGGAACGCCGGAAAAGCGCTTCCAGGACCGCCCGGTCGGTTTCCCACTGGACCACGTCCTCGGCGGGCGCGCCGACCAGGAACCACTCGGCGGACGGCTCCTCCCGGGTGACACAGCGGACGCGGACTCCCATCCGCACCCGGTGGCCGTCGCGATGGAGCACGGGCACGACGCCGAACCAGCCCTGGGCCCGCAGGCACGCCGCTGCCGCCTCCGTGACACGGTCCCGGTCGCCGGGGTCCACCAGCACCTCGATCGCGGGGCGGCCCAGGACCTCCTCGGCCCGGTGGCCCAGCAGCGCCTCGGCGCGCCGTCCCCAGCCCACGACCGTTCCCCGGTGGTCCACTACCGCGGAGGCCGCCTGGTCGATCGAGAACGGATCCTCCGGGCTCTCGCTGAACAGCCTCATCGCCTCGCCCGTCACACCGCCCTCCTTCCGTGACCGTCGGCTCCAGCCGGGTGTGCTTCTTCCACAGTGACGGGTGTCCGAGCTCGGCGCTTCTCACATACCGCCCGGCGAGGAGCCCGCCCGGCCCCCTGGGCGGGCTCAGGCGGCGTGCCGGCCCCGGCCCGCGGCGGTGCGGCGGTCGGCCTGTGTCTCTTCGGGCGGCGGCGCGGGCAGCGCGGTCGGCTCGGGGGAGGGGAGGTCGGGCACGGCCCGCAGATGGCGTCCGGCCGGCGCGTGGGGCTGCGGGGCAGGCCCGCGCAGCAGACGCTCCTCGTAGCGCCCCAGGGCGAGCACCCCGCAGAGCAGGAGCGGGGGAAGGAGGAGGGCGACTGCAAGCATGTGGGGCTCCTTCAGAGAGTTCTCGGAGGGTGAGCCTGTGGTGCGCGTTACCGCCCACACCCGTCGGAAACCCACCAGCCGCATATATCTGCTCGGGGGTGGGACCGGCGACAGTGCTCGGCGTTTCAAACGCCAGGGCGCGTGGAACGACGAGTAACTGATCAGGACCGTCGTGGACGCGGCCGCGTGATCACCGCCCGTATCACCCTCTCGCTCCGCAAAAGGAGAAAAAGCTTGTGCGCCTGATGACGCGTGCCCTCGGCGCGCTGATCGCCGCCGGGGTGCTCACCGTTTCCCTTCCGCTCGGCTCCCGGGCCGCTACCGGTGAATTCACCTATCACCGGTTCGACGGCACGAACGACACCCTGAAGACGATCGAGGACCCGAAGGACGGCACCTGCTTCACGGTCTTCCGGTCCCGGGTCCCCGTGACGAACAAGACCGGCAGCCACGCCCGCCTCCTGAACGGCCGGTCCTGTCAGGGGGACGAGGTGGAGAAGGTCGCGCCGGGAGAAACCCTGGGGAAGAGCGACTACGAATTCAGCAGCGTGCTCTTCAGCCGTGAGTAGACGCGCGCGGAGCTTCTTTTTGACGGCTCTTCCCGAACGGCGGCAATACCCAGGGTGTCCGTTCGCCGGTTCCCGCCCCTCAGTTGATGATGAAGGTCATCCGAGGAAAAGGAGACCCTGTGTCGGAACGGCAGAGGAAGGGCCGGGTCGCCGCGGTCCTCGGCGTGGCGCTGGCGCTCTCACTTCCCCTCGGGGCGCAGATGGCCTACGCGGATCAGGAAGTCGTCGTCGCGGTGGCGAACGCCTACCGGGACGATCCGCCGGACGCCGACCCCTGCGCGGGCGACAAGCCCGGCACCGCGTGCGGCGGGGCACAGGAGAAGGACCCCTGCAACACCCCTGAGGGTTCACAGAAGCCGCAGGCGTGCGGGGGCATCACGGACAACCAGTCCGAGATGCAGCGTTGCAAGCCCAAGATCACCACGGACAATTCCTGTCTCGACGAGGTGGCGACCGACGGGAAACGCGAGAAGGACCTCATCGACGGCCAGGAGGCGAAGGTCGGTCAATTCAACGACCGGCAACGGGAGGCCGACCCGGCGCGGGCGGTCGACGACGCCTGCTCCACCCCGCTGTCCGGTCTGCCGCCGTTCAAGAAGGACCACTATGTCTTTCTCCCGACGGGGTGCGAACCGAGCCCGTAGACCTCAAAAGGAGACGCCGTGACCGGACGGTGTGCAAGGAACCGTATGACGACCATCCTCGGCGGGGCGCTGGCGCTCACCCTTCCCATGGCGGCGCAGCCGGCGTACGCGGACCTCGAAGTGCCGGTGGACGTGATGAACGGGACCTTCGCGCGACCGCGGGTGGCCGACACACCGGGCGAGCTGAAATGGGACGGGGAGACCCCGTTCGGCTGGGACGGCGGGGAGCCCAAGGAGGTCGGCGCGGCCGGCGTCGACGGGGGAGGGACGGTCTCGGCGGCGGCCGCCGGCCGGGACGACGGACGCCAGGCCGCCAATCTGCACCGAGGGCGTGAGGTACGAAGCATCTCGACGCGCCTGTGGGAGGTCCGCAAGGGAGCGCAGGTGCAGATCGCATGGGAGGACAGCCCCAGTACCTACTACAAGCGGGACGGATGGTCCAGCGAGAGATGTGCCGACGACCAGGTCGGCAGGGAGCAGACCTATGAGTTCTCCTGGGGCCCGCGCGGCGATCAGAAACAGGCCTTCAGTACAAAGGAGTTGTCCCGACTGGGGGAAGCGAACTGGGATTCCGCGAAGCGTTCCAGGACGTTCACGGCAACGGAGGACCAGCAACGCATCACGTTCACCTCCACGACCGAGGACTCGGAGAGCTACTTCTGCGGGCCCATGCTGGCCCATGTGCGCGCCTCACAGGATCCCGCCTCCTACGACGCCGGGGTGTCCAAGACCGCGCTGCCGCCGGCCAGGGCGTACAAGGGCAACAACCGGGAGAAGGACCTCGCGAGCGCGGTGTCGACCTGCACGGAGGGGGCCAGGAAGTGCACCTTCGAGGTGTACCCGTGGTCCGCGCATCCCTACTTCGACGTGGCACGGACCGTCGACGAGGCGGCCATCAACTGCACGAGGAACGCGATCACGGACCGCCGGGACATCGTGATCAGGGCGAGCGAGTACAACAGCCTCGGACAGAACAAGCCGACGGGCTACCAGCTGGTGAAGGACTACAAGGAGATGCTGCCCCTGATCGCGACGGGCTTCGAGGAGTACGCCAAGTACCCGTATTCCTGGGGGAACGACGATCGGAAACGGCAGATCACCCTGTCCATCCAGCCCGGTGAGGTGACCTGGCTCGAACTGCAGGCCGCCCGGGAGAGATTCGAGGGCATGTTCACGGAGATCGTCGACACCACCTCGAACAGCAATGTGGAGAAGGAACGCAAGCGTCTGTTCGCCACCTTCGACGGCCCGTCGACGGGCCGTCCCGACCGGCTGTACCAGCGGTCCGGGCCGTTGAACCCCGTCGAGCTGCTGAAATGCGACAAGACGCGCCCCACGGCGATCACCCCCGACAACCGCTGAGCAACGAAACGGTGCCCGGCTGCCCGTACGCGGGCGGCTGGGCACCGTTTCGTTCAGCGAGTGGTCACCTTCCTGCTGAGAGCAGGCACGACCACCGTGGACGTGGGCCTCACCCACGGGGGCGGTGCGGCGATCTCGTACAACCCCGCGACCTCCGCCGGCCTGGCCTCCATCGGCCCCGCGTGCGCCGCCCGTCCCTTCGGCCGCAGCGTCAGGCACTTGTTGGGCATGGTGAAGGACTGCGCGTTGAGGAGGCTGGAATTCACCGTCGACGGACTGTCGACCGTGACGTCCTTGACGTTCATCTTCTTCTTGTCCGCGCTGAGGACGCCCTGCACCCGGACCATCGCGTTCTGCACCCCGAAGACCACGATGTCACCGGACTTGACCGTCATCTGATGCCGGGTGGTCTCGGTCTGCTTCGCGGTCCAGCCGTGACTGAACGTGGCCTTGAAAGCCAGTTGGAAGGCGGCCTTGGCGCCGAGCACGAGGTTGTTCATCGTGCCGATCTTGGCGGTGTCCTTCGTCCCCACATGATTGCTGTCCTTGGTGCCGGTCTTGGTGACGTCCTCCGTCGTGGGGCCCTTGTCCTTCTGCGCACCCCACTGGGCGTGGCTCTGGTCGGAGGTCTGATCCTTCGTGGAGTCGGTGCTCACCTCCTTGGTGGCGTCGAAGGTGATCTGCCCGGTCGTGCTGATGGTGCCCTCGGCGGTGGTGGACCCCGAGATCTCACCGCCGACGTTGTCGGTGCTGCTCGTCTCGAGCGCGAGCGTGCGGTCGATGAGGATGTCGGAGTTCGTGCAGTTGATGACCGCGTTGCCCACCGAGGACACGGCGGTGAGGTACTCGCGGTTGTCCTCCTGCTGGAGCTGGAATCTGCAGCCGGCCAGCGCACAGGCCCGGGTGACTTCGCGCGGGGAATCCAGCGGTGTCGTCCCCTGGTAGGCTCGCGCCACCGGCATGGGAGGAACCCCGGTGTCCGGATCGGCACCGGCCGGGGGAGCGACGGCGGTGAGGGTCGCGATCGAGACCACGGGAATCAGCACCGCGCGCCGCCTCAGTACTCTCCGGGGCGACGACGCTCGTACAGCTGGGTTGGGGGGCAAGGGAACTCTCCTGTCGGCCTGTCGCACACCGTCTTCGAGGGCCCCCTTTCATCATGTTCCGGGTGTGGGCGACAGGCGAACGGGGCCGGGGAAACGTCGGCCATTAGGTGACCACCCGACAGCAAGGACCAGCACCCCGTCAGGGAGCGTCGGGCGCGAGGACCGTCGCGAGGAGCGGTACGGGGGCGAGGCCGCCGATCGCCGCCGCGCCGTCGGTGTAGTGGCCGGGCGCTGCGGACGGCAGTGCCCGGAGCGAAAGGGTGCACACCAGGCCGCCGCAGTCGGCGCTGACCGTGTTCAGGTGCGGGTTGGCGAGCACGACGAGCGTCCTGCCGCTGTTCTCCAGGCGGTACCCCACCCGCTTGGGGCGCGCGCCGTCCGGGGCGTGGGGATACCGGAAGAGCGGGCGCCCCTCGAAGACGAACCCGGTGGGCGCGGTGAAGCGCTGGGGTATCCGGCCGGGGTTCACCGGCCGCCCGGCGGGCGCGGTGTACAGCACGTTGAGCGCCGCGGACCCGTCGGGGGCCACCTGCGGCACGTTCTCCTGAAGGACGGTGAACGCGTGCTCGTCGGTGACGGGGAGCGGCGCGGCCACCACCACGGACAGCGCGTGGACGGTCTCGCGTGTGGACGCCCCGCTGCCGTGGCGGATGGTCAGGGCTGCCTCGTAGCGGCCGGGCCGGGTGTTCTCGGTCGCCCTGACCCGGAAGACGCCGTCGAGCGAACCGCCCGTCGCCGACGTCGGGTGCCCGCCCGGGTAGGTGCGGCGGACCGGGCCCCGGGTCGCCTCCGCCGCGGTGACGAGCCCTTCCGGGAGAACGAGCTCCACGGTGACGTCCGCCCCGTCGAGGGGCGTCGGGGCGTGGGCCCTGATCCGCGCGCCCAGCCCGAACTCGTGACCCCGTTGGACCGTGGGCGGGGCGACCGGCTCCACGGAAACCCCTCCCGGGCCCGCCAGGGGCGAGGAGAGCGCGGCGGCCGCCGCCGCCCCGGTGACGGTGGTGATCCTGCGGAGCCGGTGGCTGTCGCATTCGGCGACGACGATGTCGCCCCGTGCGTCGACGGCGACGGCGCGCGGGAAGTACAGCTCGGCGCCCAGGGCCGGGGCGCCGTCCTCGTCGTGGTCGGGGTCGGCGCCGCCCGCCACCGTCGTGATGACACCGGTGGGGGTGAGGAGGCGGACGCGCTGGTTCAAGGAGTCGGCCACATACAGATTCCCGGAGCCGTCCAGGTCGACGCCGCGTGGCTGGTGGAGGCGGGTCGCGGACGCGGGTCCGCCGTCGCCGTCGTAGCCGGGCAGGCCGGTTCCGGCGACGGTGGTGATGACACCGTCCGGGGCGACCTTGCGGACCCGGTGGGTCCAGCAGTCGGCGATGTAGAGATGGCCCGCGCCGTCGACCGCGACATCGATGGGGTTGCGCAGCGCGCCGGTGGTGGCCGGGATGCCGTCGGCGCCGAAGCCGGGCTCGCCGGTGCCCGCCACGGTGGTGATGACACCGTCGGGGTCGATGCGCCGGACCCGATGGCCCTTCCACTCCGCGACGTACAGGTTTCCCCGCCCGTCGAGGGCCAGCCCGCGGGGCTCGTTGAACAACGCCCGGTCGGCCGGGCCGCCGTCACCACCGTGGCCGGGCTCGCCGGTCCCGGCGACGGTGGTGATGATCCCGTCGGGGGAGACCCTACGGATGCGGTGATTCCAGTAGTCCGCGAGGTAGAGGTTTCCGTCGTCGTCGAGGACGAGGCCGCCCGGCTCGTTCAGCTGGGCCTCCACGGCCGGGCCGCCGTCGCCGCCGAAGCCGGGTTTTCCGGTGCCGGCGATGGTGGTGATGCGACCGTCCGGGGAGATCCGGCGGACCCGGTGGCCCTTCCACTCCGCCACGTACACGGCGCCCGTGCGGTCCGTCGCCACGGCCCGGGGCTGGTCGAGGCCCGCGTGGGCCGCGGGTCCGCCGTCGCCGCCGGAGCCGGCCACGCCCGTACCCGCGAGGGTGGTGATGACGCGTTCCGCAGCGGGGGCGGCGTCCTTGCCCGAACCGTTGAGGGCCATCATGATCGACTCTCCTCTCCCCTGAGGGCGGGTGCTGTCTCACGAGGCTGTCGGGGGCGGTGAACACGCCCTCACGGCGGCTCCGCGCGTCCGGATCCGGCCGCGGACTCACGGTAGGCACCCCGGGCGGGCGCCGACAGACCATCGGCCCGGCCCGCGCCGCATTCGGCCACCGCCGGGCGCGCGCCCCGCGCGCCCGCTACCGACGACGCGGGCGACGGGTCATGGCCCCAGGTGGCCTTGAGGGGGACCCGACGGGGCCCGCGTGCCGCGACGCCGCGGCCGAGCGGCCCGGAATCCCGGCGGAACCGCCCTCGCAACGTGGCGCATTCGCGCTCCTGACCCGGTCTCTGACGCCCTGTCACCATGTCGGCGGAGGCCCGGCGCCGTGCACGCCCGACCACACCACCGGACGGCACCGCGGCTCCCGTCGGCCCGCGGGCCGTGGGTCACCGTCGACACCGCGCCCCGCGGGCCGTACGCCCGATTCCGCGAGGCCGCCCCGGGCGGCGACCCCCGGAACCGTCGGCGGCTGCCTTCGGCCGCGACCGGCCGTCGGATTCGCCCGCGTCAACCCGACCCGATCGACCCGACCGCCCCGTCCGGCTCAGCCGACCGGCCCCGGCCCGGGCCATGGGCCCCGTGAGCCGGCCCCGGTATCGCGCATCCAAGACCGCATCCAAGACCGCATTCGAGGACGAGGAGCCGACCATGGCCGCATCCGACCGGCGCGATCACCTGACGGAGAAGCTTCCCTGGCAGTGGGAGGAGCACGAGTGGCGGGGACACGTCGAGCGGGTCCGTGCGGGGCGGAGCCTGAAGCCCGACACCTGGCCGCAGGGTGCGAGGGCCGCCGTCGCCATCTCCTTCGACCCCGACCACGAGTCGATACCGCTGCGGGACGGCCAGACCCAGCCGGGCAAGCTGTCACAGGGCGAGTTCGGTGCCCGCGTGGGCGTCCCGAGGATCCTGGCGCTGCTGGAACGACGTTCCATTCCCGCCACCTTCTTCATGCCCGCGGTGTGCGCCCTGCTCCGCCCCGACGAGGCGCGGGGCTACACCGACCGGGGACACGAGGTGGGCATCCACGGCTGGATCCACGAACGCAACATGGAACTGGACCCCAAGAACGAGCGCGACCTGATGTTCCGCTGCGCCGACACCCTGGAGCGGCTCAGCGGACAGCGTCCGGTCGGGATCCGTACCCCGTCGTGGGACTTCAGCGACGCGACCCTGGCGATCAGCCGTGAACTCGGTCTGCTGTACGACTCCTCGCTGATGGCCGACGACGACCCCTACGAGATCGTCGCCGACGGGGAGCCCACGGGCATGGTGGAACTCCCGCCGGAGTGGATCCGCGACGACGCGATCTACTTCCCGATGGACCGGTACACCGCTCTGCGGCCGTACGCGATGCCGCGTCATGTGGTGGGCATCTGGCGGGACGAGTTCGACGCCGCGTACGCCGAGGGCGGGCTGTTCCAGATGACGATGCACCCGCATGTGATCGGCCACCGGTCCCGCATGGTGGTGCTGGAGGAGTTGCTGGAGCACATCGCCGGTCACGAGGGCATCTGGTACGCGACGCACCAGGAAGTCGCCGCCTATGTGAAGAGCCGGTCGGAGGCCAGTTCGTAGGTACGCGGGTTCCCGTGTTCGAAGGAAAGTCCGGGACCGAATTCGACGGCACCGAAAAAACAGATCGGTGCCGTCGGCGGTGCAGTAACCCCTGAACGCGCTCTATCGAGCAAGCGGTTGCTTTGCTAAAGTGTCCGTCGGGTATTCTTCCGAGCGCAGCGGGGAGTCGTTGAATGCACTGCAAAAGCATATGATCCACCGCCGACTCAGGCCACGAGTGCGACCGTTCCCCTGAACGGGAAAGCGAGCTGACGAGCCAGACGCCGGGGCGCTCCGACCCTTGAAAGGGCGGTATCTGCGGCCGCCCCGGCCGCCGTCCTTGCCGCTGCACGCACCGTCACACCCGCTGGGCGCGATGCCGCCCACTCGGCCCGGGTGTTCTTCTCTCCCGTTCGGGTCGAATAGGGAAAATTCATGAGGACTCTACAGGCGGTCCGCGGGTTTCCGCTCGCATTGCGATTGCTATTGCTCAACCAGTTTGGGGTGGACGTCGGCTTCTACCTCCTGATTCCCTTTCTGGCGGAATATCTGGGGCAGGGGCTCGGAATGTCGGCCGCCCTGGTCGGGCTGGTGCTCGGCACCCGGAACCTCAGCCAGGAGGGGCTGTTCCTCCTCGGTGGTTCGGCGGCCGACCGCATCGGCCCCCGCGCGGTGATCATCTGCGGCTGCGCCCTGCGGACCGTGGGTTTCGCCCTCTTCGCCGTCGGGGACTCACTGCCGCTGCTGCTCGGCGCGTCCGCGCTCAGCGGTCTCGCCGGGGCGATGTTCTACCCGGCGATGCGTGCCTACGTCGCGCTCGAGGCGGGGGAGCGCAAGGCCGAGGCGTTCTCGCTCCTGACCGTCTCCTCGACGGCCGCCTCGCTGGTCGGGCTGCTCCTGGGCAGCCTGCTGGTCACCATCGACTTCCGGCTCTGCGCGCTGTCGGCGGCCGTGGTCTTCGCCCTCCTCACGGGCGCCCAGGTCTTCCTGCTGCCGACGTACCGGGTGCCGAGCAACCGGGGCACGGTGCTGGCGGACTGGCGTGCGGTCTTCGGCGACCGCCGGTTCGTGGTCTTCGCGTTCGCCGTGACCGGCATGTTCGCGATGGAGAACCAGCTCTATCTGCTGCTCCCCGAGGGTGCGCGGCAGGCGTCCGGCTGGCAGGGCGCGGCGAGCGTGCTGCTCGCCACCGGCGCGGTCGCCAGCATGCTCTTCCAGCTCCGGATCACCCGAGTGCTGGCGCGGCGCGGCGGCGGCGCGCGATGGGTGGGTGCCGGGCTCGCCGTGATAGGGCTCGGCTTCACACCACCGCTGCTGATCTGCGGTGCGGGGCCACCGCACGGCTTCGCCGAGTCGGCTTCCCGGATGGTCGTGATGGTCACGGGTTCGCTGCTGCTCTACCTGGGGCTCATGATCGCCCAGCCGGCGGTCATGGACCTCATCCCGAGATTCGGGCTCGAGCGGCTGACCGGTACCTACTACGGACTGTTCTATGTGTTCTCCGGATTGGTGGCGACCGGCGGCAATGCCGCGGTCGGCTGGGCCATGGACGTGGCCGGGGCCACCGGGCACGCCTGGCTGCCCTGGATGTGCTGTCTGGGCTACGGGATGATCTCCGCCTCGGCGTCGGTGTGGCTGTACCGCACCCGGGCGTTGCCCTGCCGTCCGCTGCCGGCGCAGACGACCCTCCCCGCCGGGCCGACCGAATCGCCGGTCCCGGGGGCACCGGTGGGTGACGGTGTCGGTCCCTCGGCCGCGAGCCGGCTGCGGGGCCCGGCCCGGCCCTTCGACGACACGGCGGACCAGAGCCCCCGGTGAGCGCGATCCACCCATGACGGGACACACCCGGGCGCATGCCGGACGGATGACGGACAGGTGACCGACGGATGACGGAGCAGCGGATGGAGATTTCGGCCATGGTGCGCAGGGCGACTCACGCGGCCGCCGCGGGCGCGCTGTGTCATCAGCAGGCTCTGACGACACATCAAGGCCAGGCAATTATGCGGCTGTCATGGCCTGCCCACCGATAAAGGTGGCGAGTTCGCCATCTTGCAGCACGCGTCACCCGGAAATAGATTCGATGATCCGGGGGTATCGTTTCCCGGATTTCGGCCCGGCGGATCCGGCAGTACCGAGGAGGAGTTTTGGCGGGCTTGGCCGACGGTCACGCGAATCCGCCGAGGGACAGTGGATCTCCGGCGCCCATGACCCCGGTTGTCGATTTGCAGCTTTCCGTGGACGGTATTCCCGGAACGTTGTGGCTGAAGTTGGAGTCACACAATCCGCACGGTTCCATCAAAGGGCGTACCGCGCTCGCCCTGTGGCAGGACGTCGAGAGCCGGGTGGATCCCGAAATCGGCATCGTCGAGTCCACCTCGGGCAATCTCGGCCTCGCCCTCGCGGCCGTCGCGGCGGCGCACGGCGTGCCGTTCACGGCCGTGGTGGACCCCCGCAGCAGCGCGTCGGTCGTGGAGGCCGTGCGCGCCCTCGGGGGACGAGTGGTCACCGTCGACAAGCCGGACGGCGCGGGCGGCTATCTGCTCAGCCGGATCGCGTACATACGCGAGCGGCTGCGCGTCCAGCCCCGCCTGGTCTGGCCCAATCAGTACGTCAATCCGGCCAATCCCCGCGCCCACACCCGGGGGACGGCCCCCGAGCTGTGGGCACAGACCGGGGGGCGGCCCACGACCGTCCTGGTGGCGGTGTCCACCGGGGGCACCCTGGCGGGCTTCCGCGACTATGTGACCGCCTTCCGGCCCCAGTGGGAGCTGATCGGCGTGGACGTGGTCGGCTCGGCCGCCCTCGGCGGGGTCTCCGGGCGGCGGGTGCTGTCGGGCATCGGTGCGAGCCGGCCGTCCACCTTCCTGCCCGACGGCTACCGCCCCGCCCTGTGGATCACCCCGCAGGAGGCGGTGAGCGCCTGCCTGTGGCTGTCGGAGAGCACCGGCATGGGCGTGGGCGGGAGTTCGGGGGCGCTGATCGCGGCGGCGCTCAAGCTGCTGCGCACCGCACCCCGGCGGGACAGCGTGGCCTGTCTGTGCCCGGACGGCGCCGACCGCTACTTCGACACCGTCTTCTCCGCCCTCTGGCGTGAGCGGAAGGGGCTGGAGCCGGTGGACGTCGCCCGGGGAGTGGAGATCCTGGCCACCCGCGACCACGCCCCGCCCGCCCCACCGCCACCGCGGTTTCCACGAGAGGAGTCGACGCCGTGAGCGCGGCGGATGCCAAACGCGAATGGTACGACCGGGCCGGGGTGCGGTCCGGGCCGCGCCGCCGGCTGGGCGGCGAACTGGCGACCGGCCGGCTCTTCTTCCCGCCCGGCCTCGTCCCCTACTGGGACCACCCACGGGTGCGGGCCCTGCCCGAACGCCGCCGTGCGGAGCTGCTCGCCCGCCATCTCTTCCAATACCTCGGCTTCACCGCCCAGTTCGAGACCCGGGTGGTCAACCGGGCCACGGAACGGATCGCGGGAGGCCGCAGCGGGGTCGACACGGGCACCCCGGTCCGGCTGGATGCCTACCGCATCTATGTGGACGAGGGCTATCACTCCCTCTACAGCCTCGACATCATCGACCAGATTTCCGCCGCGGCCCGAATCCCCCCGGCCCCCTATGACTTCGAGCCCTTCCTCAGCCGGCTCGACCACGTCGGCGAGCAGGCTCTGCCGGACGAGCCCGTCCTCGCCCAATTGCTCCAGGTCGTCGTCTTCGAAATGCTGATCACGGCGATCCTCAACGACGTGCCGAAGGACCCCCGGGTCCTCACCGTCGTCCGGGACGTCGTCCGCGACCATGCCCGGGACGAGGGCTGGCACCACGTCTTCTTCTCCCGGTTCTTCCGTGAGCTGTGGGCCCAGCAGCCCGCCGCGCTGCGCGGCCGCGTCGCCCGCTGCCTGCCCGGGCTGATCCGCTCCAGCCTGCTGCCGGACCTGCGTCCGGTACGGGCCTCGCTGGCCGCCGCCGGGCTGGCACCGGCGGCCGTGGAGGAGGTCGTCCGCGATGCCTATCCGGCGGACCGGGTGAACGCGGGCATCAGGTCCGCGGCCCGGCACGCGGTACGGCTGTTCGAGGAAGTGGGCGCGCTGAGCGTGCCCGGCGGCCGGGAGGCCTTCGAGGCGGCGGAGCTGCTCCACGACTGACGCCGAACCGTGCCGACCGGCGAAAAGCCCCCCACCGACTCCCTGCCCTTCCACGCGACAGAAACCGATCGAGAGCGACCGATTCGTACGGAAGTTGACGAAACAGCGCGGTGACCGCACAAGTGGGGCCGTGCCCTGTCGAGAGGCGACGGATGACGGAAGATCTGCTCTTTCTGGACCGGAGCGCGGTGCTGGCCTGCATGACGGACGTCGACCCCTGCGCGGTCGTCGAACGGGTGCTGCGGCGCCAGGCCGAGGGGCGCACCACGCTGCCGCCCGAGGGCTACCTCCCGTGGACCAACGGCGAAGGGGCGTACTGCCGCTCCCTCGCCATGCTCGGCGCGGTGGAGCGGGACGACGGGCCGCCCGTGCTGGGGGTGAAGCTGATCAACGCGGCCACCAGCAACCCGGGGCACGGCCGGGAGCGGGCCGGTGGGGTGGGCATGGTCTTCGACCCCGAGACCGCGCGCCCTGTGATGCTGGCCGAGGCGGGGTGGCTCAGCGCCACCCGCACCGCCGCGTACACCATGGTGAGCCTCACGCACCTCGGGCCGAGCCGCTGGGACGCGATGACCGTCATCGGCTGCGGCACCCTGGCCCGCGCGCACATCGACCTCCTCGCCCGTACGTTCCCGCACGTCGGATCCGTTCATCTGCACGACATGGCGGCGTCGCGCGCCGAAGCCCTGGCGCAGTGGACACGCGAGCACCACCCGCGGCTCAAGGTCCACGTCCAGGACCGCGCGCGGGCGGCCGTGGGCGCGGCGCCCGTCGTCGTGACCACGACCACCACCGACCGCGGCTATCTGCCCGCGGGATGGCTCGTCCCGGGCACGTTCGTCGCCCACGTCTCCCTGGACGACCTCCTGCCGGACGTCTTCCTCACCGCACAGGGCCTGTTCGTGGACGACGTGGATCTCGTGGCCGACAACCCCCGCCGGATCCTCGGCAGGATGCTGCGCGACGGCCATGTCGTCGCACGGGCCGACGCCGACGTGCGGGGCGGGGCACGGGCCCTGGACGGCACGCTCGGCCAGGTGCTCATCGGCGAGCGGCCCGCGATCCGCCCGACCACGGGCCATGTGATCAGCAACCCGTTCGGCATGTCGGTACTGGACGTCGGCCTGCTGGGGGAGATCCACCGGGTGGCCGTGGAACGGGGCCACGGGCAGGTGCTCACCCTCTACTGACGTCGGGTGCGGCCCTGCCGTACCCGGCCTCCCCGATCCCTTTCCCCATCCGTTGATCCGTCTCCGACGAGCGAGGTTTCATGGGCGACACCCACGACCGGCAGGGCCCCGGGCACGCGCGGGGCCTGTTCTCGCTGGCCGAGCTGCCACCAGAGCTGATCACGAGTCTGATCGGGCGATCGGTCGAGCTGTTCCGCGACCGTCACGCCCACGACCGCCCGCTGGACGGCCAGGCGATCGGCGTGCTGTTCACCAAGACCTCGACCCGTACCCGTACCGCCTTCACCGTCGGTGCCATCCGGCTGGGCGGCACCCCGGTCACCTTCGGGCCGGGCGATCTGCAGCTGAACACCGGTGAATCGGTGGGGGACACCGGCCGGGTGCTGGGCTCGATGCTCGACGCCCTGGTGGCCCGCACCGCCGGCCCCCTCGACGAGCTGCGCGAGCTGTCACGGGAGGGCCGGCTGCCGGTCGTCAACGCCATGGCGGCCCAGGAGCACCCGAGCCAGGGCGTGACCGACCTCGCGACGCTCGCGCTGACCTTCGGCGACCTCGCGGGCATCCGCGTGCTCTACGTCGGCGAGGGCAACAACACTGCGGTCGCGCTCGCCCACGGGCTCGCGGCCGTGCCCCGGGCCCGGCTCACCCTCGCCACCCCCACCGGGTACGGTCTGCCCGCGGACGAACTGGCGGCGGCGGTACGCCGGGCCGACGGCGCGGGCGCCCGGGTCCGGCAGATCCACGACCTCGCCCTCGCCCCCGACGAGGTGGACGTCGTCTACACCACCCGCTGGCAGACCACGGGCACCGCCAAGCCCGACGCGTCCTGGCGGGAGACGTTCCGCCCCTTCCACGTCGACGAGGCGCTGCTGGGCCGCTGGCCCCAGGCGTCGTTCATGCACGACCTGCCCGCCCACCGGGGCGACGAGGTCGCGGGAGACGTCCTCGACGGCCCCCGGTCGCTGGCCTGGACGCAGGCGGCGATGAAGCTGTCCGGCGCGATGGCGATCCTCGAATGGGCGGCAGGCCCGCACGGCTGACCGCACCCGTCTCGCCCCCGCTCCCCGCCCGTACACTCCCGGATCGAGGTTCCATGCCGAACGTCTCCCGCGTCCATGACTACAAGCACCTCCTGGCCGACGACTTCGTCCCGCCCACCTCCCCGCAGGTGTTCTTCGAGCCCGCCGACACCGAGATCGGCGTGTGGGTGGCCCACGACCTCATCACCGAGGGCTGTTCCGTGCTGGACCTGGGCTCGGGCAGCGGGGCGGCTGCGGCCGCGATGGCCCGCGCCGGGGCGGCGCGGGTCCACGGCGTGGACGCGGGAGCGGAGACGGTCGCCTGGGCCACCGAGCACTACGCCTCGCGCGACGGCGGCCGGGTCACCATCGCCCGGGGCGACTTCTCCGAGCTGTCCACCGACGAACTGCTGGCCACCGCGCCCACCCCGCTGCCCCGGCCGCTGGTCGTCACCAGCAACCCGCCGTACGTTCCGCTCGCCGCACACGCCGATGACCGGCGCCGGTCCATCGGCGGTGGCACGGACGGGCTCAAATGGGCCCCGGCGATCATCGGGCACGGCAGCGCGCTCCGCGCCGACCTGGGCTTCACCATCGGCAGTTACTCCACCCCGCGCAAGGCGGTCCGGCTGCTGGAGTCGGCCGGATACCGCATCGAATCCGTCACGCTGTGCCCGCTGCCCCTGGGGGAGTTCACCCTGAGCCACATGGACCAGGTGCTGGCCCTGGAGGAGCAGGGCGAAGCCGTGCTGTGGCGGACGGGGCACGAGCCGCCCGCCTACTTCATCGTCGGCCTGGCCTGCCGGTGGGCGGGGGCGGACGCGGCCCGGGCGTCCGGCCGGCTCACCGCGGACGGGCTGCTGGAACTGCTGCGGACCGCGGCCCGTTCGCGCACCTCCCGGCTGGAGACCCTGGACGGGTACCGCCCGGAGGGCCGGCCGGACCAGCTGCGGGTCCTGGATCTGCCGCCGGCCGCCGTACGTCACCACTGGTGAGGCGGGGCACGGTCCGACGGGGGTGAGCACAGCCGCGCACGAGAGGGAACGAGCACGAGAGAAAGGCGGAGAGTCCGTCGTGAACGCACCACGTCCCATACCCGTCTCACCGGTCAGCGTCACCGCCCACGCGGTGCTGCACAGCGCCGACTTCATCCACGCCCAGCTGAGAGCCACCCGTTGTGACCGCGTGGTCCTGCACGCCGGAGTGCAGATCAACGGCGCCCCCCACCTGGGGACCAACGTCATGCAGACCGCCGCGTTCCAGCTCGCCGCGGCAGCGCAGGAACGTTTCGGCGTCGAGCCGTGCCTGCGGTTCGGCGCCCTCGACAACTCCCCCTGCGAGACCCGCGTGTGTCCCGAGACGGGCTCGGTCTACGAACGCTCGTTCCGGCACGCGCTCGGGGAGTCCCGTGTACGGGAGCTGGTGCGGCTCTACTACGGCGCCCTCTTCGACGAACTGTCCGCCGCCACGGGTGTGCCGTACGAGGTCGAGACCTATACGCGTCAGCAGTCACAGGTGGCGTTCCGGGAGGAGTTCCTGGCCTCGCTGGGCATCATGGACACCCTGCGGTGGATACTCGCCCCCTCCACCGGCATGGTCCCCGTGAGCTTCCCCTGCCCACGCTGCGGCTGGTCGCAGAAGCACGGCGAGGACACCGAACTGCTGTCGGCCGACGCCGGGGAGGCCCGGTTCGCGGCGGTCTGCCTCGACCACGGGAAGTACCTGGTGGACGTCACCCCCGGGACGGACACCTACATAGGTCTGACGACCCTGCACCGCAACCTGGTCAAGGAGCGCGTCGCGGCCCGCGATCCCGACGCCCTCCCGGTGATCGTCAAAGGCGCGGACTGGGCGCCGGGCTGCCGGCTCCTGGACGAGGCGTTCCTGTGCTATCCCGGCGCCGTGCCGCCCGTACGGATCTTCACCCCGGTGGTGCTCTCCGACTCCGGGGCGAAGCTGTCCAAGTCGCTCCTGCGTGAGGGGACGGCCGATCTGTCGGCGGAGACCGAGCCGTGGATGCTCGACGCCACGGCCTGGAGGGGCACGATGGCGGAGTACGCGCACACCCTCCTCGGGCTCGGCGCCCTCATGCTGTCCGAGCCCCGCCACTTCGAGCGCGGTTACACCACGCGGGAGGTGGCCCGGCTCATCGCCCCGGGCTTCGGCCCTGTCGCGGGATCGGCGTGACCGTGCGGTTGGCCAGATACCCGGGGCGGGGCCTGGGTGCCGCGTAGGGGGCCCCGAGGGGGTTCTCGACGCTGTTGTAGACCACGAAGAGATTGGTGCGCGGGAAGGGCGAGGTGTTGCCGCTGGAGGCATGCAGACAATTGCAGTCGAACATGACGGCCGAGCCCGGGGCGCCGGTGAACTGCCGGATGCCGTGCCGCTCGGCCAGCGCGGTCACCCCGGCCCGGTCGGCGGACCCGGCCGGCAGGTTCTTCCCCAGGAGCGAGAGCTTGTGGTAGTCGTCGGGGGTCTCGCCGACGGACGGCACGAAGGTCCGGTGCGACCCGGGGATGATCATCAGCGGTCCGTTGTACGGCATGTTCTCGGTGAGGGCGATCGACATGCTGAGGGCCCGGGGCGCCGGCATCCCGTCCTCCGAGTGCCAGGTCTCGAAGTCGGAGTGCCAGCCGAACCGCGAACCCTCGAAGGCCGCTTTGTAGTTCACCCGGCTCTGGTGGAGGTACACCTCGGAGCCGAGGATCTGCCGGGCGATGCCCGCCAGGGCGTCCGAGTGGACGACGGCGGCGAACACCTCGGACAGCGCGTGGACTTCGAAGACCGACCGGATCTCCTCGGAGTCCGGCTCCAGCACCACCCGCTCGGTGTCGCGCAGCGCTCTGTCGCGCCCTATGCGGCGTATCTCCTCGGCGCACGCGGCGACTTGACCAGGCGTCAGCAGGGCCTCGAAGGCGAGAAAGCCGTCGCGGTCGTAGGCAGCCAGCTCGTCCGCGTGCAACGGGCCGCTCCCGTCCGGTGCGCCGCTCCAGACGACGGGGTGGCTCCGGGGGACGGGCACCGACTCGGTCACATAACGCGTGGGATACGGGTCGTCGGGCACCGAACCCGAAGGACCGGAAGAGCCGGTTGAGGGTACGGATGAGGACATCGCCGAATCTCCTTGGGCCTCGGGGATACCGGGACGGACCCTTGCCACAGCCTCGGGTCGAATTCCGCTGGATGGCTGCCCGGGGCCGGGACACCGAAACCTCGCCCCTGTTCCGTCGCGCTTTATCCGGCGGGTTTTCGGACAGGGTCCGCGGGGGACCGGAAACGGAGCCCGGGCCGGCGCTGCTGCCGGCCCCGGTGGGCGAGCCACTTGGCGAATGTGCTGAGCGCCAGGCACATGCCGATGTATATCGGGCCGACCACGAGCAGCACGGGTATGTAGGGATAGCCCGCGGGGGTCGCCGTGTTCTGTGCCAGGAGTTTCCCCGCGTAAAGGAGTTCCTCGTACGTGATGATGAAACCGAGCGAGGTGTCCTTCAGCGTCACCACGATCTGGCCGACGATGCTGGGCAGCATGGTCCGTACCGCCTGCGGCAGCACGACCGTCGTGGTGACCTGTGTCTTGCGCATGCCCAGGGCGTACGCCGCCTCGGTCTGCCCGCGGGGCACCGCGCGGGCCCCGGCGCGCAGGATTTCCGCCTGCACCGAACCGTTGTACAGGGCGATCCCGATGACCAGCGCCCAGAGTGTGGGGCTCGCGAAGTTGTCCGCGAGCCAGACACCGGTCTGTCCCAGGTGTTCCCGCAGGAAGCGTGCGACGGCCGCGACCCACGAACGCAGCCAGCCCATGTTGTACAGCGCGAAGATCATGATGAGCAGCGGCATCGCGCGGAAGAACTCCACCAGCGCGGTGGCGGGCCAGCGCAGCACACGGTGCCGGGAGAGCCGGCCCGTGGCCAGCAGTACACCGAGCAGCAGGGAGAACACCACCGCCAGCGCGAACGCCTTGAGGGTGTCCAGGGCCCCGATCAGGATCCGCCGCTGGACGCCCTGGTAGGTGAACGCCTCCCACATGGCCCAGGTGAACTGGCCCGCGTCGTGCAGCCGCACGATCACATAGCCGACCACGGCGGCGATGCCCACGACCGCCAGCACGCTGCATATCCGGTTGCGGCGGCGGCCGCGCGGCCCCGGCGCCTCGAAGAGGATCGACTCACCGGAGGTCACCGGACCACCGCCAGCCGGTGTTCGAGCAGCCGGAAGACCCCGCTGATCATCATGATCAGTGCGAGATAGGCGAGGGCGACCCACAGGAAGACGGTGAGAATGGCGTAACCCTCCTCGGCGAGGGTCTTCTCCACGCTGAACAGCTCGTAGACGCTGAAGCCGCCCGCCAGTGCCGAGTTCTTGGTCAGGGTGATCAGCAGGCTGCCGACCGGGGGGACCACGGCCCGGCCGGCCTGGGGCAGCACGATCAGCAGCGTGGTCTGGGCGAAGGACATGCCGAGACTGCGGGCCGCCTCCGCCTGTCCCGCGTCGACGGTGTTGATGCCCGATCTGAGGGCCTCGCAGACGAACGCGGAGGTGTAGCCGCCCAGGGTCAGCACGGCGAGCGTGAAGTAGCTGAGCCCGGACATGCCGAGCATCGGCAGGCCGAGGGTGACGCCGAAGAACAGCAGGGTGAGCGGGGTGTTGCACAGCACGGTCACCCCGGCGGCGCCGATGACGCGCAGCGGTGGGACGGGACAGACCCGGAAGACGGTCAGCACGGTGCCCAGGACCAGGGCGAGCAGCGTGCTCAGGCCGGTGAGCGCCACGGTGCCGACGAACCCTCTGCGGAAGAGGTCGAGGTTGTCCAGCAGTACGTGCACGTTCGCCTCCGTGGCCTCGTGGGCGGGGCAGCGGGCAGCCTGACGAGCGTCGTCAGTACCGGATCACCTCCGGCGGCCTCGGGGCACGCGCTCCGGAGAGGCCGAGCGTGGCGTCGTAGGCCCGTTGCCAGTCGCCGTTGTCCCGGTGACGTTCCAGCGCGTCGTCGATGGCGTCGCGCAGGGCCTTGTCGCCCTTGGCCAGCCCGACGCCGTAGGGCTCCTGCGAGAACGGCCGGCCGACGACCCGCAGCCGTCCGCCGTTCTGCGCCGCGTAGCCCTTCAGGATCGTGTCGTCGGCGGTCACCGCGTCGGCCTCACCGCTGATCAGGTCCTGGACGCACTGGGCGTAACTGTCGTGCGAGCTGACCTCGGCGCCGTACTCCGGCTTCTCGATGCGCTGGAAGGGCGTGGAGCCGGTGACCGAACAGACCCGCTTGCCCTTGAGGTCGCCCGGGCCGTGGATGTCCCTGTTTCCCCGCTTGACCAGCAGGTCCTGCCCCGCGACGTAGTACGGCCCGGCGAAGGAGACATGCTTCTTGCGCTCGTCGTTGATGGTGTACGCGGCGACGTAGAAATCCACGTCGCCCTTGGAGATGGCCGTCTCCCGGCCCTGCGGCGGGACGGTCTTCCAGGAGATCCGGCCGGGCCCGAACCCCAGGTCCGCGGCGATCATCCGCGCGATCTCGACGTCGAACCCGAAGCGCCGCCCGGTGACGGGGTCCTCGAACCCCAGGAAGGGGTGGTCGGACTTCACCCCGATGACGATCCGGCGGGCGGCCTCGGCGCGGGCGAGGGTGGGGGAGCCTTCGACCGTGACGTTCCGGTTCACCGGATAGGCCGAAGGGGTGATCCCGTTCTCCCCGGCGCCCATCATCGCTGCGACGCTGCCCGGCGGTACGCCGCCCCGGCCGCAGGACACCACGGAGGCTGCCACGAGCAGCACGGTGGCCAGGACGAGTGCGCTCCTCGATCTCGTTCCGCTCCTCAAGGGCTGCTCCTCAGGGACCTGCGCGTGGCCGGGTGCGAGAGCGATGCAAGGGGACAGCGATGCAAAGGACATGCAAGGGACAGCGATGTAAAGGACCTGCGCGAGGACCGATCAGCGGCGCGGCAACGGTCGTCGACAGGCCGACGCCGACGTGACAACACGGGGTGGCGCAACAAGAGGATGAGCAGGAAAAGTGATGATCAGCGGATCACTCAAGACGAAATAAAGCATACCGGCGGGGCCGTGTTCCGCTACCCGCACTGCGAAAGGGGGCACCGGTTCGGGTGATCGATCCCGGGCCGGAATTGACGCCCGGCCGGCGTGCCCGGGCACGGACGGGGTAGGGCCCTGTCGTGGTGCCGGGGCCGGTACGCGTTGCGCGGCCGGGCGGGGCATCGCAAGGTCGAGGCATCGAGCATGAGGAAGGACATCCATGCCCATCGCAACGGTGAACCCCGCCAACGGCGAGACGCTCAAGACGTTCGACCCGCTGGGGGCCGAGGAGATCGAGCGACGGCTGGCCACCGCGGCCGCGACGTTCCGCACCTACCGCACGACGGACTTCGCCGAACGGGCCCGGCTGCTCAACCGCGCGGCGGACCTCCTGGAGGGCGACCAGGACGACATCGCCCGCACCATGACGACCGAGATGGGCAAGCCGCTCGCCGCCGCCCGCGCGGAGGCCGCCAAGTGCGCGAAGACCATGCGCTGGTACGCCGCGCACGCCGAGGAACTGCTGGCCGACGAGCACCCCGCCGAGGCGGAGGTGAAGGACTCCGGCGCCTCCCACGCCCGCGTCCACTACCGGCCGCTGGGCGTCATCCTCGCCGTCATGCCGTGGAACTTCCCGCTGTGGCAGGTCGTGCGCTTCGCCGCCCCCGCACTGATGGCGGGCAACGTGGGCCTGCTCAAACACGCCTCCAACGTGCCGCAGACCGCGCTCTATCTGGAGGACCTCTTCCGCCGCGCCGGATTCCCCGAGGGCTGTTTCCAGACGCTGCTCGTGGGGTCCGGTGCCGTCGAGGGCATCCTGCGCGACCCCAGGGTCGCCGCCGCGACGCTCACCGGCAGCGAGCCGGCGGGCCGCTCGGTCGCGGCGATCGCCGGTGACGAGATCAAGAGGACCGTGCTGGAACTGGGCGGCAGCGACCCGTTCGTGGTGATGCCCTCGGCCGACGTGGACCGGGCCGCCCGCACCGCCGTCACGGCCCGTGTGCAGAACAACGGCCAGTCGTGCATCGCCGCCAAGCGCTTCATCGTCCACACGGACGTCTACGACGCGTTCGCCGCGCGCTTCACCGCCCGCATGGCGGAACTGACCGTAGGCGACCCGATGGCCGACTCCACCGACGTCGGCCCGCTCGCCAGCGAGCAGGGACGCGCCGACCTGGAGGAACTGGTCGACGACGCCCTGCGCCGGGGCGCCACCGCGCTGTGCGGCGGGGCCCGGCCCAAGACCCCCGGGCCGCTGGCGAACGGCTGGTTCTACGAGCCGACGATCCTCGCCGACGTCACCCCCGAGATGCGCATCCACCAGGAGGAGACCTTCGGCCCGGTGGCCACGCTGTACCGGGTGCGGGACCTGGACGAGGCGGTGTACCTCGCCAACGACACCCCGTTCGGCCTGAGTTCGAACGTGTGGACCCGTGACGAGGAAGAACAGCTCCGCTTCGTCCGCGACATGGAGGCCGGTGGCGTCTTCTTCAACGGCATGACGGCCTCCCACCCGGCGCTCCCCTTCGGCGGAGTGAAACGCTCCGGCTATGGCCGGGAGCTGTCGGGGCACGGCATCCGCGAATTCTGCAACGTCACGACGGTGTGGCACGGCAAGGAGCCCGAGGGGCGGTAGCGGCAGGTCCGCGGCCTTCCCTTTCCCGCCCTTTCGCGCGCCTTCGCGGCGACCGCGTAGGGTACGTGCGCTCGACGCCACCGGGAAGGACACCGCACCATGCCGCGCTCCACCGACCGCCGTCCGCCGGCGCCGCGCCGGACCCGGGACGGGTTCGCCGACGCCCTGTGGGCGCTGGACGGCGCGTCGTACGGCCGCTACAAGTCCCTCGTCGGCCGCTGGGCCATGGACGGGTTCGACCTGGAGATCGTCCGGGGCCAGGCCGACCCGTACGCGCCTCCCGCGCGCGTCGCCCTGCACGTCCCCGCGACCGTCGCCGGGTTCCCCGCCGACCTGTGGCGGACGCCCGTACGCCGCCGGGCCCTCGCGAGCTTCCTGGCCCGGCGGGCGGCCGAGGAGACCGGCGAGGGGATCGCCGTGGACGCGGGCGGCCAGGAGATCCTCGACCGCGGCTCCTGCCAGGTGGTGCCGCCCGGCCCGACGGCACTGATGGGCGAACCCGGGTCCGTCGTCCTCCGGCTGAACGTCCCGCTCCCCGGCCGCGGCCGCCGGATCGACGCGCGCGCCGCCGAGCACGTCCTGTGCCGACGGCTGCCCCGGCTGGTCGACCGGGCCCTGCGGTACACGGCGGTCGACGCCGAGGCGCTCACCCGCTTCGCCGACACGGCCGAGGACTCCCACGCCCTCCGCGAGGCACTGCCACGGCTCGGGCTCGTCGCCTTCGTCGCCGACGGTGCGATCCTGCCCCGGCGCAGCGGCGTGGACGACCGCCCACTGACCGGGCCGGCCGCGATCCCCTTCCGCTCCCCGGAGGAACTCCGGGTCGCCGTCGACCTCCCGCACGCGGGCCGGGTGACCGGCATGGGCGTGCCCGAGGGCGTCACACTGATCGTCGGAGGCGGCTTCCACGGCAAATCGACGCTGCTGCGCGCGCTGGAGACCGGCATCTGGGACGACGTCCCGGGCGACGGCCGGGAACGGGTGGTCTCCCGCTCCGACACCGTCAAGGTCCGCGCGGAGGACGGCCGCCGGATCGAAGGGGTGGACCTCCATGCCTTCGTCGACCACCTGCCGAGCGGGGACGACACGGCGGACTTCCGTACCGACAACGCCTCCGGTTCCACCTCCCAGGCCGCGGCGATCGTCGAGTCCGTCGAGGCCGGTGCCAAGGTGCTGCTCATCGACGAGGACACCGCCGCCACCAACCTGATGATCCGCGACGCGCGCATGCAGGCCCTGGTCGCCAAGGACCGCGAGCCCCTCACCCCGTTCGTGGACCTGGTCCGCTCCCTCCACCGGGACCAGGGGGTCTCGACAGTGCTCGTCATGGGCGGCTCCGGCGACTACATGGAGGTGGCGGACCGGGTGGTCATGATGGACGCCTACCGGCCGTCCGACGTCACGGCCCGCGCGAAGGAACTCGCCGCGGTACCGACCGGGCGCCGGGCGGAGGCCGACACCTACCCCGGTACCGTCCACCGCCGTCCCGACCCCGCCGGCGTCGACAGCTCCGTGCGCGGCCGGCCCAGAATCCAGGCCCGGGGGAGGGACGGGCTCGTCTTCGGGGAGGAGACCGTGGACCTGCGCGCGGTGGCGCACCTGGCCGACACACCCCATGTCGTCGGGGTGGGACTGGCGCTGGAGGCCATGGTCCGCCGGGGCCACCTCGGCGGCGGGCGCACCCTCGCCGAGGCACTCGACCTGCTCGACCACGACCTCGCGGACGGCGCCGAGTGCCTCCTGGAGGTACGGGACGAGGACTTCGCGCTGCCGCGCCGCTTCGAGGTCGCGGCAGCGCTGAACCGGCTGCGCACGCTGTCGGTGACCCGCTGACCGACGCATCCCGGGCGGGCATTCGGCCCTGCCGGTCAGCGGCCCCAGCGGAGCCCGGCCGTCTGGACCGGCGCGTCCCACAGCCGCAGCAGCTCGTCGTCGACCTGGCACAGCGTCACCGACGCCCCGGCCATGTCGAGGGAGGTGACGTAATTGCCGACGAGCGTCCGCGCGACCGGCACGCCCCGCTCGTGCAGCACCCGGTGCACCTCCGCGTTGAAGCCGTACAGCTCCAGCAGCGGCGTCGCGCCCATGCCGTTGACCAGCACCAGCACCGGACCGCTCGGCCGCAGATCGGACAGCACCGCGTCCACGGCGAAGTCCGCGATCTCGCCGGACGTCATCATCGTCCGACGCTCGCGCCCCGGCTCGCCATGGATACCGACCCCCAACTCCAGCTCACCGGCAGGAAGGTCGAAAGTGGGGCCGCCCTTGGCAGGCGTCGTACAGGAAGCAAGGGCGACACCGAAGCTCCGTGACGACTCGTTCACCCGGCGGGCGATCGCCTCCACCCGCTCCAAGGGCGCGCCCTCCTCGGCCGCCGCCCCGGCGATCTTCTCCACGAAGACCGTCGCGCCCGTGCCGCGTCGGCCCGCCGTGTAGAGACTGTCGGTCACCGCGACGTCGTCATTGACGAGCACGCTCGCCACCTGGATGCCCTCGTCCTCGGCGAGCTCGGCGGCCATGTTGAAGTTGAGGACGTCGCCCGTGTAGTTCTTCACGATGAACAGCACGCCCTTGCCGCTGTCCACGGCCGCCGCCGCCCGCACCATCTGATCCGGAACGGGCGAGGTGAACACCTCCCCGGGGCACGCCGCGTCGAGCATCCCGTACCCCACGAAGCCCCCGTGCAACGGCTCATGCCCCGATCCGCCACCGGACACCAACGCCACCTTGCCCGCGACGGGCGCGTCACGCCGGACGACGACCCGCCGTTCCACATCGACCGCCAGCTCGGGATGGGCCGCGGCCATGCCGCGCAGGGCATCGGCGACGACGGTCTCCGCCACGTTGATGAGCATTTTCATGTGGGTCTCCTCCAGTAACAGGCGGTGAGGTCGCTGAGGTCGCTGACCTGCATTTTTGACTGACGCCCAATCAGCTGAATCGTGGGCTACTCAGCGTGATGGTCCTAGCGTACTGAGACTGGTGCGTCGAGGAACTCCGGTGTCTCGAGAGCCGAGCCCCATCAGGCGAAGGCAGTCTCGACTGCTGTGGTGAGTGTGGCGGCCAAGGGGAGGGGCGCTGCGAAGGTGATGGCTGCGCGGGTCAACGCTTGGGGATGGCGGATTCACGCATCGCCGACACTTCACGAGATGACGCAGCCCTGCGACCTAGCCGGCGGAAACAGGACTCCCTCCTGTTGACGTTGAGCTCGTGCGACCGAGGAGGGGAAGGTGTCGGCGCTGAAGCTGTTCCACACGAAAGGTGGCGTGGTAGCAGTCACGTCGCGTCTTGCTGAGGCCGAGACGGATGTGCAGGACCTCGTCGAGGCGAACCTCGAGGTGATGCTCGGCGTACGGTTTCCTGGCGAGCGAGTACAGCACAGGCCCCGTCCATGGGGGCTGGATCGACACCCTGGGCATCGACGAGAACGGCGCCCCAATGGTCATCGAGTTCAAGCGTGCGACCGACGCAGGCGTAATCAACCAGGGGCTCTTCTACCTTTCGTGGCTCGTGGACCACAAGGCGGAGTTCGGGCACTTGGTCCGCGACCGGCCGGGGGCCGCGGCCGCGGCCCAGGTGCTCTGGAGCGCACCCAGGCTGATCTGCGTCGCAGGCAACTTCACCCGCTACGACGTGCACGCCATCCGCGAGCACCGGCGCAGTATTGATCTGGTCCGCTACCGCTTCTTCGGCGAGGACCACTTCGGCCTGGAGACAGTCTGCGTCGGCCCGTACCGGCACCAGCGGATACTTCTCGTTGAAGCCGAACGCCTCCGCCGCCGACCGCATCGCTTCCTGGCCCACTTCTGCCGCCATGCCCGTGAAAACCTCGTCGCACACGTATTGCAGCGCCTGCCTGATCGAGGCGTTTGCGCAGTGACCAGAGCCGCCCCGTCCGCCCGTTCGCGTATCCAGCGTCGCGTACAGCTCCTTCCCCAGGGCTGCTGCCGCTATCACCATGTGGAGCGCCCGGCCTGGCGGCATCAATTGTCTCAGTGCCCGGTTGTACAGGGGTTGGTCCTTGTCGCCGGTCAGTTCCTTCCACGCCGCCACGTCCGCGCTCGCGTTACCGGTGATGGCCGACGGGGTGAGGCGCTGCAGACGGGTGGTGATGGCGTTGAAGGAGGCGGCGAACTCATCGCGTAGCGCAGGTGGCCCGGTGTCGGCGGCACGGGCGGCGGCCTGGCGGACGACGCCCTCCAGGTCCGGCAGTGCTCCGGTCGTCGGATCGAGCGTCTGATCGAGAACCGCGGCCACCTCGTGGAGGTCGGAGGCCGCAGCGGCCCGGTGCGCCAGCTCGGTCAGGGAGACCGAGGCGGGAACGGTCGCAGTCGGCTGCACCAGGGGCGCGGGGGCATGGCCGATGGAGACGTCGGCGCCGAGGGCTCCGAGCTGCAGAGCCACGGTCCGCAGCCGCTCGTCCCGCTCGGCGGCAGACAGCGTGACCGGCAGCGCGAAGACTCCGGGGGCGTGGAGATCTTGCTGGAAGCCGGCGCGCTCCAGATGCTCGGCAGCACCGGGATGCTCCGTGGCCGCAGTCAGCTTGCCGTCGGTCTGCCAGGCAAAGGCAACCCGCGTCGCACGGCGCGCAGAGGCGGCCTGCTCTTCGGCAGCCCTGCGGCGGACGTGGACGAGGGCTTCCTCGTAGCGGGGCAGCGCTCTTCGGCGATGGGGAACTGGTCGCGATAGGCGGCGTGCGCGTGGTACCTGCTGCTCCAGGCGCCGGGCAGGCGCTCGGCGAGCGCGGTAGCGAACGCGGACAGGTCAGCTCGTTGAAACAAGAGAGGAGAGATCTTTCCGGTGCGGGCAGGCGGGCGGGCGAGGGTCACGGGGCCGGTCGGTGCCGGGAGACCGTGGAAATGGATGCCGGCGCGGGCGAGCGCTGGACCTGTGGGGCCGGTACGGCGCTGCGCCGGGCGGCCCGCTGTGGTGGCTGGGTGAGACGGCGTGCGTCGGCGTCCAACTGGTCGGCGGTGTCGTGCAGAGCGGCGCGGGCGTCATCGATGCGGTCGTGGATGACGTTCCAGGCGGCGTCGCGGGCGTCGGCGAGATCCGGGAACGGCGGCCGGTGGGCGTGTTCGTTGAGAAAGGCGACCTGGTGGAGGGCCGCGGTCAGGTAGCCCATGGCCTGTGCTGTTCCTGCTGCGGCAGTCGCGAGGGCGCTGTTGCCGCGGAGTTCCGCCTGGTCGGTGGAGATGGGGCCAGTGAGCCGGTAGAGCATGACGTTGGAGATCTCCTCCGCCATGCGGCTCAGCGCCTTGAGCCGGGCACCGGCGGTGTAGGCCACCATCTCCTCGGTGCAGTGCTCGGGGACGTCGAGGCCGCTGGTCAGCTCGCGGATCTCGCGGGCGACGGTGCGCAGGTTGTCGGGGTGGCGGATGTAGATCGGCACACGGGGCTCCGGTGTCAGTGCATACGAGAGTCGGTGTCGAACAGCTCCAGCTCCTGGGGATGGAGGAGGTGCTGGACGATGAACGACCTGCCCGCCACCTTCCACAGGCCACGTCCGCGGTTGAGGTGGGCGATGGCCTGGGCTTCGACGGAGGTCAGGCCCAGCAGTCCGGCGGCGGCCAGGACCTGGTCGGCTTCCTGCCGGTAGACAATGCGGGTCGAGCAGTCGGCGAGCAGGCCCTCGGCGAGCGCGCGTCCGCGCGAGCCCGCGTCGCCAGCGGTGAGCAAATCACTCAGGCGGTGGATGACCATGAGGTTCGCGATGCCCAGACCTCGGGAGAGCTTCCACTGAGACTGCATGCGCTCCAGCAGGCCCGCGTGCCGCATCAGCCGCCACGCCTCGTCGTAAACGACCCAGCGCCTGCCGCCGTTGGGGTCGGCGAGCGCGCTCTCCATCCAGGCGGAGGCGCAGGTCATGGCGAGGACGAGGCCGGTGTCGTCGCCAGAGCCACCGAGGCGGGAGAGGTCGATGGTGAGCATCGGGCTGCGTGGGTCGAAGACCATGGTGGAGGGGGCGTCGAACATCCCGGCCAGGTCGCCGTGGACGAGGCGGCGCATGGCGTGGGCGAGGTCTCGGGCGGCGTCGCCGAGGCGGCCGGAGAGTTCGCCGCCGGCGATGTCGAGCAGCGAGGAGTTGTTGAGGGTGGCGGCGACGTCGCCGAGCAGCGGGGTCCGGCCGGTCTGGGCGGCGTGGGTGACCACGCAGTCGAGGGCGACGTCGAGCGCGGTGTGCTCCATCGGCAGCAGGTCCCGCCCGAGGACGGTGCGGGCCAGGGAGCCGAGCAGCATCAGCCGGCGCTTGCGGACCTCGCCGGACCAGTCCTCCGCGGAGACACCGTCCGGCCGCGGCGGCGCGTCCAGCGGGTTCAGCTTCCCGGGCAGCCCGGGGCCGAGCGCGATGGTCGTGCCGCCCAACGCGGCGGCCACAGACGTTCATTCGCCCTTGGGGTCACAGGGGACGTAGATCCGGTAGTTGAAGGCCACGCTGCGCAGCGCGAAGCTCTTGGCCAGTGCCGACTTGCCCATGCCGATGACGCCGGCGAGCAGGACGTTGGGGTTGGTGAAGCCGTCGAGCTTGCCGTACAGGGCGAACGGGTCGAACGTGAAACTTGCTTCGGCGTGGACGTCGCGGCCGATGTAGGTGCCTTCGGCGCCGAGGTCGCCTTCGGCGAGGAAGGGGTAGGCGTCGGCGACGGTGGCGGTGGTCATGCGGTGGGCGGGCAGGGCGAGCTTCCCGCCGCGGGCGGAGGACGGTGCGTGGCGATCATGGCGCTCAGCCACTGACCGTCCAGGACCAGCGGATGCGCGACACCGGATGCGTGCAGCCGACGGCGGATCTCCTCCTCCGAGGTGCCGGTGACCCGTGCGTTGGTCAGCAACACGTACGTCCCGCACACCCCCCGCTTCACCAGGGCGCTGGCCTTGGCGAATTCGTCTTCCAGCTCGGACGGAGCGAGCGTGGCGTCAGCCTTCTTGGTGTGCTTGCACTGCAGCACGAACGGCCCTGGTGCAATGTCTCGCACGCCACTGGGGTCGGTTGGCGGCTGCCAGATGCCGTAGAACGCACCGTCCCGGCCCCCGTCGTTGGAATCGGCGAACGCCTGCACCGACTGCCCCCATACCTCCCGCAGGACAGCCGCGCACAGGTCCTGGAAGGCCCGCCAGCCCAAAGTGTGCAGGGTAAACCGCGGCGAGCCGACAGCCACGACCTCGCCTGCGCTGCTCACGCGTCGTCCTCGCTGTCGTGCTCGTCGGCGTCATAGTCGGCAAGCGCGGCCATGGCTTCCCACATAGCCTCATCGTCGTAGTCCGGCACCACCAGGTCAGGCGTCAGGTCGTCACTGTCGGGATCCAGATCCTCGGACTGGGCCAATACCTCGACCAGGAACCGTTGCGCAGCCTTCAGCAGGCTGGGATCATCTAGCCACAGTCCGAACTCCAGGCTGCGTCGGGAGCTCCCCGTGCCGTTGGCACTGCCCAGCCACAGCCGATGTGGCCTGAAGCCGGTGACATCTGCCACGCCCCCCAGGGCGTCCTCGTCGTGCCACCACAGTTCACCCAGCAGCAGCATCTTGGTGTGGAGAATCGGGACGAGATGGTTTCCGGCCTTGCGGTAGCCCAGAGCGCGCAGCGCTGGCAGCCGGACGTGTTCCTGTGGCGAGCCAGGGCCGAGCACTGGCGCCTTGCCGCCCTGATGGAACCGCAGCTCTTCCAGCTCGGGGAAAGCCTCGGCTGGGAAGCCAGCGGCATCTTTCACCGACTCGGCGACCTTCCGCAACCGCTCTGCGTGGTACTTGCTTCGCGACTGCTTGCTCACCACCACGCACGCGGAGGGAAACTCGGCGATGCGCTGCAGTAGCTCCGCGTCATCCACCCACAAAAAGGCCCCAAGCATCGCAGGTCCCAGACTTCGCGACCGCCACTGCTGCTCCAGATCACGGCGGAAGCCGTCGATCCCCTCGACGAGACCTGCCAGCACGTTCGTCCCGAACTGGACGGGACGCGTCCCGCCCTCCAGGACTGCCTGCACGTCAAACTGGTTGGAAAACGACGCATCCATAGGCCCCCCTTGTGCCACCAGCATTATGGCGCGACACCACGGATAGCCAGCTACTGAGCGGCGGCACCCTCGCACTGACCGGCATCCCCAGCATCCACAACCGACGGTGCCGCCGTCCCGGACGTCATGCGCGCCTATCGAAGTGCAGCAACGCATCCGTCGTTCACAGTGCTGCGAGGACAAAGGTCAGCAGTGCCAGGGAGAGGGTGGCACTGCCCGCGAAGGCCACGGCACCTCGTAGCAGCGCGCTGGCGTAGGTGGCTCCGTCGATGCGAGCAAGCAGACCGGCCGCAGCTCCTACGAGGGTGCAGAAGAGCGCGACGACTGCCAGGAGCAGGACCAGGAACATCAGGTGGATGGATGAGGTGTTCATGCCTTCTTCCCAGGAGGATCGATGACGGTGTCTCCGGGGAATTTCGCGATTCTGCTGTTCGCCGGGGTTCAGGGCGAACAATGATGAACGAAGACGGTCGCGGCGAGAGACGGAGAAGCAGGACATGAGGGACGTGCACGACGGTCCGTTGGCGGAACTCGCGCTGCGGCTGCGCACCCTCAGGGCGCAGCGGGGTCTGCAGATGGGCGGGTTGCAGCAGCGAACCGGGCTGGGGCGGACAACGGTCAGCCAGGCGCTGAACGGTCAAGTGGTGCCCTCCGAGGCCACGCTGGTGGCCTTGGCGAAGGCCCTGGGGGCGGATGTGGGCCCCCTGCTGGCCCTGCGCGAAGCCGCGGTGCGCATACCGCCGGTCCAGGACTTGGCAGGAGAAGCCGTGCGCGGTCGGCCGATCAGCGACTGGGATCCCCTCGACCTGGAAGTTCATCCTGCCGCGCCCGCGCCGTCCGTGGCTCCGGCGGGGACATACAGCCCCTCCGGTCTGCCCGGCTATGTACACCGACCGCACGATGAGGACCTGGCCAGGTGCGTAGCTGCAGCCGCCAATGGGACCAGCCAAATGGCGGTTCTGATCGGCTCGTCGTCGACGGGCAAAACGCGCGCTTGCTGGGAAGCGATCCAGCCGCTGGCAGCTAACGGATGGTGGTTGTGGCGTCCTTTCGATCTCACCCGGCTCGAGGCCGTTCTGGCCGACATCGATCAGCTTGGTCCTAGGACTGTGGTGTGGCTGAATGAGGCCCAGCACTACCTAGGTGCAGGTCATGGATTCGGCGAACGCCTGTCTGCAGCACTTGCCACCCTCTTGTCTGACCCGAGTCGGGGACCAGTCCTGGTTCTTGGCACCTTGTGGCCCGAACACGCCGATAGGTACATGGCCGTCCCACATCCAGGACAGGCGGACCCGCACGCCCAGGTGAGGGCCCTGATCGCCAATCGCCGGATCAACGTCCCGAACAAGTTCGACGCTGCCGCCATTGCCGCAGCACAGGCTCTGGCTGATGCCGGCGACCAACAGCTCGCAGCCGCTCTTGAGCGCACCCCGGACGGGAACCTGGCGCAAGATCTGGCGGGAGGACCTGAACTCCTCCATCGCTACCACACTGCCCAACCTGCGGCCCGGGCTGTGCTGCAGGCCGCCATGGACGCCCGCCGTCTTGGCGCCGGCGTCCGTCTCCCGCTCGCATTCCTGCAGGAGGCAGCCGAGGACTATCTCACTGACATCGAATATGACGCGCTGCCCGATGACTGGTTCGAAGAAGCGCTCGCTGACCTCGCCCGCCCTGTCCACGGCAACCTTGCCCCACTGCGCCGGATCCGCACCCGACACCCACGTCAAGCCCCAGGCGTAGCGTCCCCGGTTTTCGCGAACCAGAAGCGCGGTCCGGTGTACCGGCTAGCGGATTATCTCGAGCAGTACGGCCGTCACGAGCGTATGTTGTTGTGCCCTCCGACTTCCTTCTGGCAGTCCGCTCACGACCACATCACGGACTCCGATGACCTTGTGCAGATCGCGCAGGAGGCACTGCATCGCTACCGACTCTACTGGGCCTTCTATCTCCACCGTGCCTCCGGCGTCTGTGGGCCTACCGGCGGCGGCACCCAGACATGTGTCGTACGAATGCGTGAAACTGCTGGAGATTCCGCAGGAGTCGATGCACTTGTTCACCGCGAAGCCGACGCCGGCAGCGTCTGGGCGCTGCTGTGGCTCGCGGCGCGTCGAGAAAACGCTGGCAAGCGAGACAGGGCTGAACACTACTTGAATAAAGCGGCGGATGCTGGCCACGTCGGCGCCCTCGTGCGACTCCTCGCATTGCGTAGAGATGCCGACGATACGCATGGCACCGAAAGCCTAACCCGTCGGGTAGTCGATGCCACCGGCTCTCCTCAAGATCTTCTTCCCAGTATGTTTCTGCGTACAAAAGGGGATGAACTCAAAACGCTCAGGTGCAGTAAAAGGTTAGCCCCTTACATGGGCTATATCTGGGTCGCACCGCAATGGCGGGAAGTGGCGAAGTCCGGCGAAGATGGGGCGCCTACCGAAATTCGCATTGAATTTACCGTAGATGGCGCGCCGCTAATGGCTGCTCGAAACCAATGGCTCGATGAGGACTCAGAAGTAGCCGAACACCACGCACGGCAGGCCGCAGAAGTCTCGGGAGACAGTGACGCTTCGATATTTCTCGCGCACTTGCGTGCGAAGTCCGGAGACCTGCCTGGAGCGGAAGCTTTTGCTCGACGAGCTGCCGACCTCGGCGAACCTGACACCTTGGTTGACCTCGCCCTCTGGTACAGCAAGGGCGGCGAATACGAGAAATCCAAGAAACTCCTCTGGTACGCCATCAGCGCAGGCGCCAGCGACGCCCTAGTGGAGTTGGCCGACGTACTGCTCCGGACAGGGGACGAAGACTCGATAGAGGCTCTCGTTCAGCAGATCATGCAACTCGGAAATGCCAGTTCCTACATACTGCTGGCTCACTTGCGATACCGCGCTGGAGAAGTTGCGGAAGCTCAGTCCCTTACCCGGCAAGCCGCTGACGCCGGCGCCTTCGCCGATGCCTTCTTCTCTGATGGCGTGGAGCCAGGGCTCCGTAAGAACGCAGAGCCATGGCTCATCGACAACATGACCACGTGGTGGCCGTACGGACTCGACCCAGATGGGACACCAACGATGCCCTGGTGAGCAAGCTCGGCCTGCCGGGATTTCGTGCCAGCGCTCCGGGGCGTGCTCGCCGCACAGTCAGTCCGCCCAGATGCGCGCCGAGTAGGTCTCGGGCTGGTTGGCGTGCACTTCGCCGCGGCTCGCGGAAGATGAGTTGACGGAGTTGTGCTGGGCAGCCAAGCACACCACAGCCCACTGACAACCGCCGGGCTCTGGGGGAGAGGGCGGCCGACCTTGGGACTTCCCCGGCCAGGGTGCAGGTCGTGGGCCTCCTGCCGCACGGGTCGGCGGTTACGGTGAGTTATGCCTGGCCCCGGCGAAGTTGTTGTAGCGGGACCGATTAGTGGCTGCCACCGCGGGTCCTTGCTGACCTTTTGCTGACCTGCCGACTCCCATTGACCGTCTGACCTGAGAGAATGTCGAGTTCCGCGACGTTGATGAGCATTTTCATGTGGGTCTCCAGGGGTGTGGGGCGAGCGAACCGCTGACCTGCGTTTCAGCAGGTCAGCGGTGGTTTCAGGGGTAATGGGTCTCGGCGGTCTCCGACGTCCCTGATGGATCGTCAATTGATCGTTGCGGGCTGTCTGCGGTCTCGGGAAGGGTGCCGAGGCCCGTGCCGGGGGAGGCCGCTCCGGGTGAGCCGTGGCCAGTTGTTGGGCCCTGCTCCGACCAAGGTCGTCGGCTGTTGGTCTCCGCTTCCGTCACCCGCTCACGACGCGCAGCCCCGCGAGACCGGTTCAGGGGGTGTGAGGGTGTCGAGCCGGGCGGCGAGGTCGGGGTGGGCGGCCAGGTAGGGGCGGGTGGCGGCCAGGGGGGCGATGAGGTCGGCGGGGTCGTCGTGGGCGAGGGCCGTGTGGAGCTTGCTGAGCGGGCGGCCGGCGGCGGCGGGCAGGTCGGTGAGGGCGGTGATCTGGCCTGCGATACGACGAAGGTCGGCGGCGTTGGCGCGGGCCCAGGCGGCGGTGGTGCGTTCGGCGGCCCGGGCCTGGCGGGTGGCCGTCACACGCTGCTCGCCGGTGGTCCCGGCGGGGCCGGGGCGGCCGCGCAGATAGCGGCGCTCGGCTGCCTGGCGGCTGGCGACGCCGAGGGTATGGGCGAGGTCGGCCCAGCTGGCACCCGCGTCGCGGGCGGTTTCGATCAGGCCGGTCTCCCATCCGGCGAGCTGCTCGCGCACCTGCCGCAACAGCAACAGGGAGGCCAGCGCCTGCTCCGGCCCGGGACCGGGGCCGTCGGGCATGTCCGGAGCGTCCCGACGGGCGTCGCGCAAGGCGTCGTCTATGGCGTTCAGAGCGGCCTCGGCGGCGAGGAACGACGCCGGACTGTGGGCATTCGTGCTGGTCGTGGACGGCTGGTCGGCTGCGGGCACGGACACCTCCCTCAGATTGTCATCACTTCGACGACATCTTGATTGTCATCCGTTGGATGACATGTTACAACGGTGTCAGTGAGCGCATTGGCAGCAACTGCCTGAACCTGCTGGAGGTGCTTTCACGATGTTGATGCGCACTGACCCCTTCCGTGAGCTGGACCGGCTGGCGCAGCAGCTGATGGGCCCGGGTACCTGGTCGAGGCCCTCGGCGATGCCGATGGACGCCTACCGCGAGGGCGACGAGTACGTGGTGGCCTTCGACCTTCCCGGTGTCACCGCGGACGCGATCGACATCGACGTCGAGCGGAACATGCTCACCGTCAACGCCGAGCGCCGGCCGGTGACGAAGGCCGACGACGTGCAGATGGAGCTGTCCGAGCGGCCGCTGGGCGTCTTCTCCCGCCAGATCGTGCTCGCCGACACCCTCGACACCGAGCACATCAAGGCCGACTACGACGCGGGCGTGCTCACCCTGCGTATCCCGATCGCCGAGCGCGCCAAGCCCCGCAAGATCTCCATCGGCGTCGGCTCCGGCCGCAAGGAGATCTCCGGCTGACACCGGCCGGACCGACGCGGAGGACGGGCACCCGATCTCCCCCCCCCGACCCCGCCCTCCGCACCCCCTCGGCAGTCCGAAGAAGAAGGGGCGGCGGCACGATGACACTGCGACACGAAGCGTTCCTCGACCACGTACAGGAACGCGGCGAATACGGCACTACGGAGGAAGCGGAGCGCGCGGCCCGTGTGGTGCTCGCCCTGCTCGGCGCGCACCTGGTCGGCGAAGTCCGCACCCAGCTCGCGGCGCGACTGCCGGAGGGCTTCGCCCTGATCCTGCTCAACCCGCTGCAGAGCGCCGAACCGCTGCCCCCGGAACGGTTCGTCCGGGCGACCGCCGCCTGGATCGAGGGCGCCACCGAGCGGACCGCGGCCTGGGACGTCAGCGCTGTGCTGTCCACCGTCGCCGACGCCGTCGGCGACGACCTGCTGGGGCGGATCCTGCTCCAGCTCCCCGCCGGCTACGACCTCCTCTTCGGGCGCCCCCAGCCCACCTGATTACCCGTCAACCCGCCCGGTGTGCGCGCATCCGCACACCGGCACAGCAAGAAAGGCAACCACCCCCGTGATCTCCGACCGGCTCGCACCGCACCAGCCGCACCCCTATGGGGCGGCGTACGAGCAGATGCTGGAGAAGGTCCGCTACGAAGGCGCCTACCCCACCCGGGAGAGAGCCGAGGAAGCCGTCCGCCTGGTCCTGTCGGGCCTCGGACGTCAGCTGACCGGCGACGAGCGCGTCGACCTGGCCGCCCGGCTGCCCTTCGAGGCCGCCCGCGTCCTCACCACGCAGGTCCCCGATACACAGCCCCTGACCGGCTGGGCCTTCGTCAAGGACCTCGCCGCACGCTCGGGCGCCTCCCTGGCCACCACCCGCTGGGACACCGGAGCCGTGTTCGCGGCCGTCGCCGCGTACGCCGGCGCCGACCTCACCACCCGTATCCTGCACCAGCTCCCCACCGGCTACGCCTTGCTGTTCGGCCGCGCCGAACTCACCCCAGCCGCATAACGGGGCGTATCGACCGATGCGGGGCAGCCGCCTCGTGAGTGGCAAATTCCGCGCCGTCGACGGCCGGGGCGGGCTTCCCGCCCCGGCCCTTTCGCAGCGACCGGTCAGGCCTGCACCCGCACCGCAGGAACCCGCGCATGCCCCCGCAGATTTCGGCACGTCCTTCGACGTCTCGTCATGAACCGGACTCAGGGCCTTCCCACCCGCCCGTTTCCGAAGTCCCCTGTGTGGCGGTCGAGTTGCCGATAGTTTCCATGGACATGAGGTTTTCCGGGGAGGCGTGGACAGAGCTATGAAGAAAACGCTGGCTGTTGTATTGACGGCAACTGTCGTGTGGGCTTCGGGGGCCTGCGGGGCGACGGGGGACGGTACGGACAGGCCCAAGGGAAGCGGGCCGTCGTCCTCGGCTCCCGCTGCGCCCCGGGCGGCGCCGGAGAAGGTTCCCCCGGCGTTCGACGGTGGCAAGGGGTGGGCCGTGATGCAGTCGGAGCGGTTGACCCGGCCGGCCGTCGCCCCGCACTCCGGTCTGGTGCTGTTCCTGAGGGCCCACGAAGGCGGCAAGGCCTTCGGTGTGGAAGCGCGGGAGGCCAGGACCGGCGCCGTTCGCTGGTCGAGCGCGCCGTGGAAGCCCAGCGGGCGGACCGCCGAGTTCCGTGCCGACGACGTGCAACTCGTGGTCACCAGCAAGAACGGGAAGGACTTCGCGGCGCTCGTCGCGCCGGTCCGGGAAGGCGTGGACGCGGTCGACCGCGGCGTGGCCACCGCCATCGCCGCGATCTTCGCCGCCGACTCCGCCGGTAGGGGCGTGGCTCCGGTGCGCGAGGTCAAGGTCCCCGGGTCCGGCACCGCCACCCCGCACGACACCGCCGGCACGCTGGCGTTCGCGGACGGCACAGGGGCCAGGATCGTCGACGTCACGACCGGTGCGGTCAGCTCGCGCCTGGACCGCGGCAGCCGGGAATACCTGCTGAAGGTGAATCAGTACTTCAGGATGGATGACGCCTGGCCGAGCCAGGACGTGCTGCCGACGGGCGCGCAGAAGGAGGACGTCCCCAACCACGGAACGTCGCACGGTGTGCGCGGGGGCTATGTCGCGGCTTCCTGGCCGTCCAAGAAGGAAGAGTCCTCGTCGCTCGGGCTGCCCATGAACTTCGTGTGGGCGCTGCACGAGGAGCGGACGGGGAAGCCGGTCTACGCCCTGGCGTGCGAAGGCCTGACCGAGGGAGGGGCGATCAGCTCGGAGAGCAGAGCCGTGCTCAGCGACAACGGGCGCTATCTCGTGACCGGGTACGTGGCATTCGACCTCCAGGCCAAGAAGGGCTACTGCTTCGGCGGGACCCGTGACCGGACCCGCGTGGATTTCATGGGAGTGGACAACGCCGGCACTGCGTACGGCACGGCCCGGACGCCGGGAACCGGTGTCTCCGTCTCCGTCGACCTCGCGACCGGTGCGCACGCCGAACTCGGCGGCGCCACCCTTCCCACCCGGGTGACAGGCGACGTGGCTCTCTACGAGACGGCTCCGCAGAACGAGAAGGACCCCGCAGCCGACCCGGCCCGGCACCCTGTTCTCAGGGTCTATCCCAAGCGCTGACGGTGCTCGGAGGTCGCAGGAGCATACGTGCCGCCGCGCGCATGGCCGGGCATGACCCGTGAAGCGGTAGTGCGTTCAACTGGCTGGGAATGCCCTTGGTATATACCTGGCGCTGCGGAGAGGATCCCGGTGTTGGCAGAACGTCCACGATTGGGGAGATACCCATGAGATCACGTGTGACACGCATAGCCATCACCGCCGGGGCCGGTCTGATGGTCCTGGCCGCCGGGAGCGCCACCGCCCAGGCCCAGCCGAAGCCTGTGACCAAGGCGGAGACCTGCCTGGTCGACGTCGATACGAACACCACCCGGTGCTTCGGTACGTTCCGCGAGGCCGTCGCCGTCTCCACGGAGGGACGGGTCACCGACGCCCCCCTGTCCGGCAAGGACGCCGCGCGGGACCGGAAGCTGGTCGACCGACTGCGGGTGTCCTCCGCCGCGAGCGGGAAGCCGGCCACCGAGCTCGCCATCCTCTACGAGCACTGGAACTTCGGCGGTAAGTCGATCATTCTCAACGGCAACGCCTGCCAGAGCGGCAACGGCCGCGACTACGTGGGCGAGTTCACCGACTGGGCGGACACCTTCAGCTCGGTCGTCCCCGTCGCCTGCTGGATCGAGCTCTGGGCCGACCCCCACCAGACCGGCACCCACCAGGAATACCGCGACTCCACACCCTATGTGGGGGACGCGATGAACGACCGGGCCAGTTCGTACGCCCTCCTGTAGTCCGTACGCCCCGCTGAAGCGCGGCGGCGGTGCCGCTGACGGCGCGGCCGTTCCAGGCGGCCCGTCAGCGGCCCTGCTCAGCGGCCTCACCCTGCGTACGGCTGGTATCCGCGGGACACTGGTGGGTATGCGCAAGGCGACGCGGCTGCTGTTCGACGGCTGGATCGCGGGTGCGGGTACCGCGGCGGGCACCCGCATGGTGCTGGGGCACTGGCCGCGGTCGCCCTTCGGACCCTTCAGTGACGTCATGGTCGAGCACGGGGACGGAACGCGCCTTCTCCTCGCCCCCACGGAACAGACAGCGGACTTCGTCAGCTCGACCTACAGCTTCGACGGGGTACACATCCACCCGGTGGCGGTGGAACGGGCGGACACCCACTGGTCGGTGACCGCCGGCCCGCTCGTCTGGCACTTCACCACCGGGGCCCGCGGCGCCCTGGGACAGCTCCTGCGCTCGGTGCCCGCCACCGCGGCCACGCACCCGCTCTGGGTCCGCTGCGCCGACCTGCCCGCCCGGCTGCTGGGTCTGCGTACCCACGGCAGCGCGCAGGCAGGCCGACGGCAGTTCTACGGCGCCCGGGACCTGCTGCCCCTCACCGAAAGCGAAGCCCGATGGCAGGGCGCGGACCTCGGGCACATCGCAGCGGTGGAACCGCCCGTACGGTTCGGATCCGCCTCGGTGCCCCGACGCCCCGCACTGGTCCGCGTGAGCACCACGGTGGAACTGGCGGGGCACCGTCGCCGCACGGCCGGTCCTACGCCTTGCGGAGACGGCCGATGATGCCGTCGAGGTCATGGCGGAAGAGGTCCGGGCGGACCCAGTGGCCGCCGTCCCGCTCGTGCGACTCGTGCGGGATGCCGGCGCGGTCGAGGAGGCCGCGGAACTCTCGCTGGGTGTCGAGCACGTTGACCTCGTTCAGCCGGTCCCAGATGCGTTCGGGGGTGGTACCGGCGACCATGAAGACCCGCTTGTTCCGGTAACTCTCGATGCGCTGGCACGGGTTGTCGGCGCTGACCCGGTTCTGGTCCCAGGGCACGCCGTAGACGGTGCCGCCGCCCAGGTCGAGTGCGGAGGTCGCGTTGGCCCAATGGACGATGATGTCGCCGCGACCGCGCAGGCTGGCCGGGCCGGAATGGGCGCTCACCGAGGCGAAGTGGCCCCAGTACTTGGCGGCGTACTTCAGCGCGCCGAAGCCGCCCATCGAGAACCCGGAGACGGCGCGGCCGTCGTACTCGTTGTACGTCCGGAAGTTGTCGTCGATCCACGGGATCAGTTGCTCGATGTGGAAGTGCTCCCAGTTCCGGGGGCCCACGAAGGAGGTGACCGGGTTGGAGTACCAGCCCGTGCGCCCGCCGTCGGGCATCACGACGATCATGGGCTTGCCGGCGGTCCACGCCCGGATGCCCCCCTCGGGCAGGCGGTCGAACTCGATGAAGTCGCCCCCGCCGCCGTGGAGCAGGTACAGCACGGGATAGCGGCGTCCGCTGTGGTGGTAGTCGTCGGGGAGCAGGACGTTGACGGCGGGCTTCCAGCCGATCGCCGCGGTCTCGAACCGGTAGTACCACATGCGGGGGTCGCTCTCGCCCGCTTCCACGATGCGCAGTCCGTGACCGTCACCGGCCGCACTGGCCGACGACGCCGTCGCGAGGACGGTTCCGCCGCCCACCGCCATCGCCGCGGACAGACCGCCGACAGCCTTCAGGACACCTCTGCGGGAAGGGCGCTGCTCGCTCATCATGACCTCCAGGTCGGAAAGGGAGTAATAACGCGTCAGTTGTTGGTGATCCAGGTCCCCTTGGCGGGGGTCCAGTGGATGGTGACCTTCTGGAATTTCTGGGCCTTGCCGCCCGGCTCGTCCATCTCGTCCGTCACGGCGTACCCCAGCGCCGCTTCGTGGCCGGCGGCGTGGAAGGCTTTGTAGATCTCTCCGTGGACGGTGTGGGCGCCGGTCTGTGGTGACCAGAGGAAGAGTCCCTTTTCGAAGAACTGGTACCGGCCGCGCGTCCCGTCGGGTGCCTGTGCGGCCTCGGCCTCGTCCATCGTGGGGAAGCCCCAGCGGCGTTCGGCGTCCGTGGCCCAGAACTTGTTCAGGATGTCACCGTGGATCGCGTAGGCCTCGTCCGGATGCCAGATGATGATTCCGTTCCGGAACTGCTGGAACCGTCCGCCCATCAAGGCGTCGCGCTCACCCGTGATCGGCGGCCCCAGCGTGCTGCCCAGGCCACCCATGCCGTCGTACTTCACCCTGATCGCGCCGTAGGGCATCAGGTCGTCCAGACGGTGGTAGCGGCGGGGAGAGAACCCCCGGAGGCCGTCGCCCCACACCCGCTCCTCCGGCACGTGCCCGAAGTCGTAGGTCTCGCGTACCACCGGCTGGGTGTGCGCGGCGTCCGCCCACCGGACGAACAGCGCCACATGGTCCGTGCCGCCCGAGTCCCGCAGCAGGGCGTCACCGGGTTGCAGATCGCCCGCCGGGATCTCGGAGGTGACGTTCCACAGACTCCAGGTGGTCAAGGACGACCCCAGGTGCCACGCCATCGACACATAGCCCGAGCAGTCCGGGCGGTAGCAGCCGAACTGGTTGCGATGGCAGCCGCTCTGGCTGTACGGCACCCGCTCGGCGATCCATGACCAGGCGCGGTCCATGACCTCGCCCCGCCCGATCGGCCCGTCCGTGTCCGACGCGCTCGCGGTCGGTGCCAGGGTCACCAGGGCGACGAGGGCCGCCAGCGTCAGCGCCATCGCCCTGGTCACACGCTGAAGGATCAGTGATCTCATGACTGCCCCCCTCGAGAAGAGGCCGTCAGGACCAGCTCTGGTACGGGGTGTTGTTGCACGCCCAGGTGCGGAAGCCCAGGCTGCTGTCGTCGATGCAGCGGCCCGTGGCCTGGTTCTGGAAGCGGACGGTGCCGTCGTCCCAGACCTTGATCCACCAGCTCTGCTCCGGTTGCGAGCCGCAGGTGGCGACGGTCCGGAAACCGTTGTCGGTGTCCTCGACACAGCGGCCCGTGTTCAGGCTCTTCAACTGGCGGGTTCCGTCGCCCCAGACGTGGATGGACCACTTCTGCGGAGTGGAGCCGTTGCAGCTCCAGGTGCGGAAGCCGTTGTTGGTGTCGTCGATGCAGCGGCCCGTGGCCTGGTTCCTGAAGGACTGGACGGCGTCGTCGGCGCGCGCCGGGGCCGCGGTGGCGGCCGGCGCCGGGGCGAGGGCGGTGACGGCGAGGACTCCGCCGAGCAGGAGCGTTCTCATGCTGCGCAGGTGCACTGTTTCGTTCCCCCTGTACGAGTCGTGTCACGTGTGAGCGCGGTCCGGGGACCGACGGAGCCGCAAGGTAGTCGCGGGGCACCGCGATCCGGCATCCGGAACCTTCCGGGGTGACGGCGCCCGGTGCCCCGCGATAGAGCTGTTCGTGTACGTAGCGAGGAGAGGCGCGAAGGAGAGGTGTGCCAAGGAGAGGTGTGTCACCGGCCGGGCGTGGGGCGCGGGCACGTGGGGATCGCGGGGCGGTCCTTCGTCCGCACGGCGGGCAGCCATGCCGTGGACCGGGTGGAGCCGGACCGGAGACGGACCCGGAACCACTGGGCGGACCAGGTGCCCACCTCGTCGACGATCGGTACCCCCTTGGGGAGTTGGCAGTCGACGGCAAGGACGTCACCGTGCCAGACCCGGGTCGGTACGACGTTGTCGATGGTGTACGGCCGCAAGGGGTCGATGGCCAGGCCGAGACTGCACTCCGGGTTCCGGTCCTCGCGGTCACCGCAGGAGGGTTCGGTGTTGAAGACGCGGATGCGGCCCGCGGCGCCGGACTCCGTGCCGGCCGATGCCGTGGCGGCGTGCCCGCCGGTTCCGGCCGACGAGGCGGATCCGCCGTCGCGCGCGGCGTACCACCAGCCCGCCGCGACCGCCCCGCACACCGCGAGGGCCACCAGGGCCTGTCCGGCGCGGGTTCTTCGGCGTCGGCCTGCCGGAGGGCGCGCGGCCCCGGAGGGAGCCCGGCCCCCCGCCTCATCGGCAGGCTCTGCTTCCGTGTCCTGCCGGGCGGTGATGCGCGCCAGCAGACTCTCCGCGGTGTGCGCGGCCCGCGCGTCATGGGTCGGTGCCAGGCAGTCGGCGGCCAGCGCCCGCCAGAACGGCGGTACGGCGTTGTCCATGCGCAACGGCGCCCGTCCGTCGGCGTACTCCTGTGCCGCGGCCGCGCGCGAGACCGGCGTGGCCCCGGGGAACGGCGAGGCGCCCGAGGTGAACATCTCGTGGATCACGATGCCCAGAGCCCAGATGTCGACGCTCGGCCGGACGTGCACACCGTGCTCGCCGAGCGGGGCCTTCCAGCGCTCGGGCGGGAGGTAGTCGAACGTGCCCATCGGGGGCCCGTAGCCGTGGGTACCGCGGGTGCCGGTCAGTTCCGTGACGAGTCCGAAGTCCGACAGCTTGACGGAGCCGTCGGCCATGATCAGGACGTTGTCCGGTTTGAGGTCGCCGTGCACCCAGCCACTGCGGTGCAGATGGGCCAGGCCCTCACAGATCTCGGTGAGCAGCCGGGCGCCCTCGGCCTCGGCCACGTCCGTGGCGAGCAGGTCCCGCAGACTGCGGGCGGCCCGCTCCATGACCAGGACGATCGCACCGTCCAGGAACGGGTGCCCCGGGTCACTGAGCACGAGGGAGCCCAGCAGACGGATCAGCCTGGGATGGCGGGCCCGGAGGCCGAATTCCACCTCACGGCGGGCGGTTTCGGCGACCCGGCGGGCCTGACGCGGTGCGAGCCCTTCGGTCGGTAAGAACTTGAGCGCGACGTCTTCCTGACCCGCTGTCGGATCCGCGCCGTCGTCGACGGGGCGTCCCGCGTAGACCGTTCCCCAGCCACCGGACGCGATGGGCTCGGTGACCTCCCAGCTGCCGACGCGGTATCCACGCGGCAGCGGCGGTGTGCGCTCACCCCCCGATGAGCCGGCCGGAGCCCGCACCGTTTCCCCCTCCGGTCCGCCGGGCGTACCGCTGAGCGCTGCCGCTGCCCGTTGGTCTGCGTCCGGGGCCGCGTCTCATCAGTCTCATCAGTATCGTCGGTCCCATCGGTCTCACCCCACCGTCTCCCGCCCCCGCGGGCCCGATCCGGCCCGGGGCGGCAGCAGCGCGAGATGTTCCTCCCGTACGAGCCCGAACCGCAGGGCGAGTCCGACGATCGCCTCCCGCTTGCCGTTGCGGCGCGCCTCCCTGCCCGGTTCGCTCCCGGCCGGGGCGCTGATGCGCATCTTCTCCCCGGCCAGGTAGTCGATGTGCGAGCTGACGGCCCGGGCCGTCAGCCGGCCGCAGGCGGCGTGCGCTCTGAGCCGCTCGACGATCTGGGGAGTGGTCGGTACCGCGACCGCCGACTCGTCACGCAGCCGCGGTTCGCAGAGCGCGACCAGCACCAGGAAGTAGGTGGCCGTCTCGTCCAGGGAGTAGGCGGTGACGGTGCGGGTCCCCCAGGGACCGCCCGTCTCGTGCGGGTCCATATAGACGTGATCGGGTGCGAACACCTGGAAGGCGACGGTGGTGCCGTGGCGTGCGGGCAGCACGACCCGGGAGAACTCGAAGGGGATGGGCGCTCCGGCCCGTCGGGGCGGCACCCGCAGATACTCCCCGGCCCCCTCCGGGTTCTCCACCACATAGCTCTGGGTCGTGCTGTGGTTGCTGAGCTGCCAATGATCGTCGGTCACCCGTATCTCGCCCGCCAGCCGGGAGATCGCCTCGTCGGCGAGGCGGAGTTCGACCGGGGTCGTCGCCGATCCCCGCCCGAAGCGCGCCACTTCCCCCGGGCCGAGCCGCAAGGTCACCGCTTCACCGCACGGCCCCCCGCCGGCGACGCCGCTCTCCTGCGGCAGATGGATCACTATCCCGCTCACTGCCCCCTCCTCACACCCCCGGCAACGGCTGTCACGCACGCCGAACGTTACACATGCGCCCCCAGGGCCCGGTCCGGCTCTTTGCCGACCCGGCGGCAGATGATGCGCGATGGCCGGTAACGACCGATGACGTGGGGCGTTGCCGACTGTGCGTATGGGGTCCGTCACGCCGCAAAAGCTGACATTCAGGAGTTTCCAACGGGCGTCGACGGCCGTCCGGCATGAAGTCCCGGTGTGTGCGGCCGGACCGGTGATTCCCGGCGAACCCGCTGGTCAATGCGGCTGAAATGCGATGGCCGCATGTCTGGAACTCCCTCACTGCATGTCTGAAATTCATCGGCCGTGGCTCAAATCCACTCGGTGGTTTCCGTGAGGTCTGTCCCGGTTCGGTCCATGATCGTTTGCTGTGGACAGAGCGGATTGCCTGCCCCTAGGATCCAGCCTGGCCTGACCGGACATGGTCGAGGAATTAGCCGAAGACTTTTTGACATTCGGGGGAATTCATATGCCCAGCCCCACCGTGTGGAATGTCGTGCTCGATTCAGGAGCTGACACCGACATTGTGCTCGCCGCCGATTTTCCGGTGACCGGCCGAAACGAGGGTGGATTCGCCGATCTGGCGCCCGGTCTCCAACTGGACTGCGATCTGTGGCAGACGGTCGCACCGGTCCGCGATCCCGAGACGGACGCCCTGGACGACGCGTACCTCGAGCCCTGGCTCTCGGAGGTCGCGGCGAGCGGACGGACGGTCCGCGCGGTTCTGGGCTACTGCGCGGGATCGGTGTTCGCCGGCGTGCTCGCCGAGAAGATCGCCGCGCGCCAGTCCACCGCCCCCCGCGTGGTCGTCTTCGACCCCGAGCTGGTCGATGTACCCACCGTTCACCTCCAGTTCGGGCGGGTGATCGGCAATATGACCACCGTTCTGACGGCCGAGGAAATCAGTGAGCTGACCGGCGCCGCGGAGCAACTCGTCGCGAAGCCCGGTATCGAGCCGGCCGAATTCGCGGCCGGGCTCTACGCGGCCTTCCGGCCCATCGGCACCGCGGCGCTCCGACGCGCCGGACTGGACGAGGACTACGCGGGCGAACTGGTCCAACTGGTCGGCTCGTTCATGGCCTATCTCGCCACCGCCGCCGGTCTCGACCCGCGTCCCGGCTGGGCGCGGGCCACGGTGATCACGTCCGCCAGCGAGCAGAGCGGGCTGAACCGCCTGCGCGCGACGCCGGGCATCACGCCCATCGAGATCGGGGACGAGCGGCGCTTCGAGGTCGAGCACCGCGATCTGCTGCGCACCCCCGCCGTCGCCGAGTCGGTGGCCGGTGTCCTGGCCGACCGCCCGGAGGCCCACGCGTGAGCCTCGGACTTCCCGACGGCCACGTCCGTCCGTCCCGCAAGGAGAGCACCCTCTGGCTGCTCGACGAGCTGGTCCCGGACAGCGGCGCGAGCAACCTCTCGCTCGCGTTCCGGGTGCGCGGCCGCCTCGACCCCGCCGCCGTCGCGCGAGCCCTCCAGCTCCTCCCGGCCCGCTTCGAGGTGCTGCGGACGGTGTTCCACCGCGACGACACCGGTCTGACCAAGTCCGTCGTGCCGTCCCTGGCCGTCGCCCTGGAGGAAGCGGACCACCACGGGGACGAGGCCGCCGAACGAGCCGTCCTGACGGCCTTCGTGGCCAGGCCCTTCGCCACGGACGGCAGCCCGCTCCTGCGGGCGCTGCTGCTGCACGGACAGGACGGGGACGTCCTGTGCCTGGCGGTCCACCACGCCGTGTCGGACGTCCAGTCGACGGCCATCCTGCGCGCCGAGTTCGTGTCCCTCTACGAGGCGTGTGCCGCCGGTGAGCCGCCCGTGCCCGCCGAGGTGCCCGCCTGGCACGAGCCCGAACCGTCGGACGCGAGCCGGGAGTACTGGCGCGAGCAGATGGCCGGCTTCCGCTCCTCGGGGCTGGAACTCCGCTGCGAGCAGCGGGAACAGGCCGTCACCACCCTCCGGGGCGACGAGGTCACCCACGTCCTGTCGCCCGAGGCCCACGCGGTGGTGCGCCGCCTCCAGCGCGAACTGCGGGCGCCGGAATCGGTCGTCCTCCTCACCGCCTACGCGGTGCTCCTCGCCGCCCACGGCGCCGGCCCCGACCTGACCATCGGCTCCCCGGTGAACACCCGCCCCCGCGAGGCGGTGGACACGGTCGGCTACCACAGCAACCTCGTCACCCTGCGTCTGCTGCTCGAGTCGGACGCGAGCTTCCGGGACCTCACCGCCCTGACCCGGCGGACGTTCATGGAGGCCATGGCACACAAGGACGTCGCGGCCGACGACGTCCTCGACATGGTCGAGCGCGACGGTTCCGGCTGGCGCAACGGCCTGTTCAAGCACGTGTTCAACTACGTGCCCTTCGTCGACGACCAGCGCACCTTCACCGTCGCCGGCGCCGAGGCCGAACTCATCGTGGTGGAGAACGGTTTCAGCCAGTTCGACCTCGAATTCTTCGTCTCCGCCAACAAGGACACGGCCACCGTGCGCGCGGTGTTCTACACCGGCGTGCTGGACCGGTCGGACGTCGAGCTGATGGTCCAGCGCTACGACGCCCTGCTCGTCGCGCTGGGCGCCTCGGTGGACGCCCCCCTCGCCGCGCTGCCGGTCTGGTCACCGCGGGACCACGCGATCATCGAGGCGGCCAACGCCACGGACCGCGTCATCGAAACACCCTCGGTGCTCGCCGGGTTCGCCCAGCGCGCCGCCAAGGACCCCACGGCCGTGGCCGTCCGCGACGGCGACCGCACGGCGACGTACGGCACGCTGTGGTCCGCCGCCGTCGACACCGCCGCCCGGTTGACCGCGGCCGGCGTGCGGCCCGGCGACGTCGTCGCGCTGCTCCTGCCGCGCGGCGCGGCGCTGGCCGCCTCGGTCTTCGGCACCTGGCTCGCGGGCGCCGCCTACCTGCCGCTCGACCCCAACCACCCCGTGGAGCGGCTGGCGTACCAGCTCGACGACGCCGGGGCCCGCACCGTGATAGCCGGGGCGGGGATCACCGCTCCGGAAGGCCGCGCCACCGTGCCCGCCGTCGACTGGGAGAACGTCCCCGACGCGCCGGTGGACGTCGCGGCGGCAGCGGCGGCCGAACCCGACGCCCTCGCCTACGTGATCTACACCTCCGGGTCGACCGGCAAGCCCAAGGGCATCCCGATCCGGCACCGCAGCCTCGTCAACCACATCGTCGACTACGCCGACCGGTTCGGCGTGGCGGGATCGACGCGCCCCACGGGCTGGCTCAGCACCTACAGCTTCGACACCTCCTCGCTCGAACTGATGATGCCGCTGCTCCACGGCGGACACACGGTCGTCATCCCGGACGAGGCACGGACCGACGGCGGCCTGCTGTCCGCCGCCGTGGCCGCCCACGACATCGGTCTGCTGCAGGCGACCCCCACCACCTGGCGGCTCGTCGCCCGCGAGGCCGCCGAGACACTGGCCGGCCGCACCGTCCTCACCGGCGGCGAACCCCTGCCCGCCGAGCTGGCCGCCACGCTGCTCGCGGCCGGCGCCGAGCTGTGGAACGTCTACGGACCCACCGAGAGCACGATCTGGGCCACCGCGGGACGCATGAGCGCCGACCGCGGCGGGCGGGTGGACGTCGGCTCACCCATCGCCAACACCCAGGTCTTCATCGCCGACCCGCACGGCAGGCCGCTGCCGGTCGGCCTCCGGGGCGAGCTCTGTGTCGCGGGCACGGGCGTCGCCTCCGGCTACCACGGGCGGCCCGAGCTGACCGCGGAACGCTTCGGCGAGAACGCCGAGTACGGCCGGTTCCACCGCTCCGGGGACGTGGCCTGCTGGCGGCCGGACGGCCGGATCGACCTGTTCGGCAGGGTCGACCGGCAGGTCAAGCTGCGCGGCAACCGGATCGAACTGGCGGAGGTGGAGGCGGTCCTGCTGGCCCACCCCGACGTCGAGGCCGCGGCCGTCGTGGTCGTCGGCGACCCGAGCGCCGACGGCTCCCTGGCCGCGTTCGTCCGGATGCCCGGCCGCCCCGAGGCCGCGGCCGAGCTCTGGGACCACGCCCGCGGGCAGCTCCCGCGCTCGGTGGTACCGCACCAGTTCATCGCCGTGGAGGCCTTCCCCCGGACCGGCAGCGACAAGGTCGACTACCTGGCCCTCGCCGAACAAGCGGCGCAGCACCGGGGCCCGGCCGCCGGCGGCGGTGCGGCCGGTGCGGGCGACGACGACCTCACCACGACCGTCGTCGGCCTCTTCGCCGAACTGCTCGAACGCCAGGACGTGGACGCCGGTACCCACTTCTTCGCCAACGGCGGACACTCACTGCTGGCCGTCACGCTCGCCCAGCGGATCAAGGACATCACCGGCGTCCGGCTCGCCCTGACCGACGTGTTCGAGACCCCGACCCCTGCCGCGCTGGTCGACCGGCTGCGCCGGCTCGCCTGACGGGACCTGTGAAAGAGAGACATCCCATGGAAATCCTCAAGCTCGCCGTCAGCGGTTGGTTCGCCCGGGCCCTGGCGGTCGCCGCCCGGCTGGAGATAGCGGACATCCTCGACGGGGGTTCGATGTCGTCCGCGGAGCTCGCCAAGCGCACCGAGACCGACCCGGACGTGCTCCACCGCCTGCTCCAGATGCTCACCGTGCCCGGTGTGCTGGAGCGGGACGGCGAGAAGTTCCGGCTGTCCGAGGCCTACGCCCCGCTGCGCGCCGACCACCCCATGACCCAGCGCCACTTCGCCATCCTCGCCGCCGAACTGTACGACGACGCCTTCGGCGGCCTGATGCACACCGTCAAGACGGGACGGTCGGGCTTCCAGGAGGTCTTCGGGCAGTCGCTCTACGGCTACCTGGAGAACCACCCCGAGACCGCGGAGCTGTTCGACCAGGGAATGATCGACCTGGCCGTGCCGGTCGCCCAGTGCCTGCTCGGCGCGCACGACTTCAGCGGCGTCTCCACCGTCGTCGACGTCGGCGGCGGCAGTGGCGGCCTGCTGCCCGGCCTCCTGGCCGCCCACCCCGGTCTGCGCGGCACCGTGGCCGACCGGGCCAGTGTCTGCGCCCGTGGCCACGAAGCCCTGGACCGGGTCACCGACAAGGGCGTCCTGGAGCGCATCACCTTCACACCGAGCGACTTCTTCGCCGAGGTCCCCGCGGGCGCCGACCGCTATCTGCTGAAGAACGTGCTGCACGACTGGACGTACGACAACTGCGTCCGCATCCTGCGCACCGTCGCCACCGCCATGGCCGACAGCGCCGACGGCGCCCGGCTGCTGGTGGTGGAGCCGCTGGTGGAGAACGACATCGACGGCTGGCGGGCGATGTTCCAGGCCGTGGCCTGCGACGAGGGCACCATCGGCCTGGACGAGGCGGGCATGCGCCGCGCCCTGGAGGAGGCCGGCTTCACGGTGGAGTCCGTGGCCCAGCTGCCGACGGGGCACAAGGTCCTCGAGTCCTCCCTGCGTGCCGGATGATGCTCACGCCCGTCTTCCTGTTCGCGGGGCAGGGCTCGCAGTACCACGGCATGGGCAAGTGGCTGTACGGGGCCGACCCCGTCTTCCGCGCCGCCCTCGACTCCCTCGACGCGGTCGTCCGTGACGTACGCGGCGACTCGGTCATCGAGGCCATCCACGGCGGCGGCCACGGCCCCGAGCTCCCGATGACGCGCTTCGCGCTCACCCAGCCGGCGATCTTCATGGTCGAGTACGCCCTGGCGGAGATGCTGCGGTCGCACGGCTTCGAACCCGGTGCGGTGCTCGGTGCCAGCCTGGGCGAGGTCGCGGCCGCGGCCGTCGCGGGCGTGGTCGACCCCCGGGAGTGCCTGCGCTCCCTGCTGCGCCAGGTCGACCTGTTCGAGGCCGAGTGCCCCCGCGGGGGCATGCTCGCGGTCCTGTCCGACGTCGGTCTCGCCCGGCGCGACCCCGTCCTGGCGACGGCGCACGTGGCCGCGGTCAACTCGCCGGACAACTTCGTCCTGGCGGGAACGGCCGACGACCTGGACCGCATCGAGCGGCACCTCACGGCCACCGGCACGCTCTGCCAGCGGCTGCCCGTGCTGTTCCCCTTCCACTCGCCCCTGATCGACCCGGTGGAGGGCCCGTTCAAGGACCTCATCGGCCAACTGGCCATGAAGCCCGCCACGCTCCCGCTGATCTCCGGCACCACCGGCGGGGCCGTGCACCTGCCCGACCCCGCCCATCTGTGGCAGGTGCTGCGGGAGCCGTTCGACCTGACCCGGGCCCTCGGCCCGCTGCTCGCCCAGGACGACCTGCTCTTCCTCGACCTGGGGCCGTCCGGGTCGATGGCCAACCTGGTGCGCGCGGCCCTGCCGGACGGCAGCCGGTCCAAGGTCCTGCCCCTGCTGTCCCCGTACGCCCGTGACGAGGTGCTGTACCGGGCCGTGCTCGACACGCGCCCCCTCCTGGCGGCCCCCAAAGCACCCGCCGCCCCCGCACGACGAACCGAGGTGAAACCCGTGAGCGCACCCGCGGTGACGCCCGACCATTCCGCCCCCGGCGGGCGGACGCTCGACGTCTACGTCTTCCCCGGGCAGGGCGCGCAGGCCAAGGGCATGGGCCGGGAGGTGTTCGACCGCTTCCCCGACCTGGTCGCCCGCGCCGACGCCGTGCTCGGCTACTCCCTCAGGGAGCTGTGCCTTCAGGATCCGGGCCGCAACCTCCGCGACACGCGGTACACCCAGCCCGCGCTGTATGCCGTCAACTCCCTCACCTGGCTGGCGGCCGTCGGCGAGGGCGGGAGGCTGCCGGACTACATCCTCGGACACAGCCTCGGCGAGTTCGCCGCCCTGTTCGCCGCCGGCGTCTTCGACTTCGAGACCGGGCTGCGCCTGGTCGCCGAGCGCGGCCGGCTCATGGGACAGGTCACGGGCGGCACGATGGCCGCCGTATCGGCGGTCGACGCCGCGCTCGTCGAGCGGGTCCTGCGGGACAACGGCCTCGCCGAGCTCGACATCGCCAACTACAACGCGCCGACCCAGACGGTGATCGCCGGTCCCGCGGAGGCGGTCAACCGGGCCCTTCCCCTGCTGAAGGACGCCGGCGCCCGCTGCGCCCCGCTCAACGTCAGCGCGCCGTTCCACAGCCGGTACATGGCTGCGGCCGCCGAGGAGTTCGGGCGGCTGCTCGACGCCACCGAGTTCGCGGCACCGAAGATCCCCGTGATCAGCAACGTCGACGCCCGGCCCTACGAGGCGGGCGAGGTGGCCGCCACCCTGCGCCGCCAGATCGCCTCACCGGTGCGCTGGACGGACAGCGTCCGGCTCCTGATGGGCCAGGGCGACTTCCGGGTGCGGGAGCTCGGCCCCGGTCAGGTGCTGACCAAGCTCATCGCCCGGGTCCGCACCGAGGCGACCGCGCTCCCGGTCGCGGACCTCTCCGTGCCCGCCGCACCGCGGCAGCCGGCGCCCGTCCGTACCGAACCCGCGGCCCCGCGCCCCGAGTCGCTGGGGTCGGACGCCTTCCGGCGCGACTACGGGGTCCGCCTCGCCTATGCCGCGGGCGGCATGCGCCGCGGCATCAGCTCGGTCGACCTGGTCGCCCGGATGGCGGGGGCCGGTCTGCTCTCCTACTTCGGTGCCTCGGGACTCGCCGCCACCGACGTGGCCACGGCGGTCGCCCGGATCCGCGAACGCGTCCCGGCCGGCGCACCGTTCGGCGTCAACGTCACGCACGACCCCTTCGACCCGCGCGCCGAGGCCGACCTGGTGGACGTGCTGATCCGCCACGACGTCCGGTTCGTGGAGGCCGCCACCCACGTCGAGGTGACACCCGCGCTGGTCCGGCACCGCCTGACCGGTGCCCGGGTCCTCGCCGACGGCACGGCGCACGTGCCCCGCAAGCTCCTGGCGAAGGTGACCCGCCCGGATGCCGCCCGCCTGTTCCTCTCCCCGCCGCCCGCCGCACTGGCACGGCAGCTGGTGACCGAGGGCCTGCTCACCGCCGAGGAGGCCGCGGCCGGGGAGCGCGTCGCGCTGGCCGACGACGTCTGCGCGGTGGGCGACGCGGGCGACCACTCCGACCTCGCGACCCTGTGGGCGCTGCTGCCCGCGCTGCGCCGGCTGCGCACGGAGCTCGGCGGTGTCGCCGAGGGGGTGCGCATCGGGGCCGGCGGCGGAATCGGCGCACCCGAGTCGGCCGCTGCCTCGTTCGTGCTGGGCGCCGACTTCGTCCTGACCGGCTCCGTCAACCTGTGCACGGCCGAGAGCGGGATGAGCGCCGCCGCCAAGGACCTGCTCCAGGACGCCGACGTGCACGACACCGCGTTCGCGCCCTACGGCGACCTGTTCGAACTGGGCGGCCGGGCCCGCGTGCTGCGCAAGGGCGTGCTCTTCCACGCCCGCGCGGGCAAGCTGTACGACCTGTGGCGCAACTACGACTCCTGGGACGCGGTCCCCGCGGCGGTGCGGTCCAAGGTGGAGCGCGACTATCTGGGCGCCTCCTTCGAGGACGTCTACGCCCGCCTCGGCCGCTCCGCCGAGCCGGCGCTCGACCCCAAGCGGCGCATGGCGCTCGTCTTCCGCTGGTACTGCGCGCAGGCGAGCACCTGGGCGATCGACGGGGCGCAGGGCCGCGCCGCCGACTACCAGATCCCCTGCGGACCGGCGCTGGGCGCGTGCAACCGCTGGCTGGCGCACACACCGCTGCACGCCTGGCGGGACCGGCACGCCGACGAGCTGGCCGACCGTCTGATGACCGAGGCCGCCGCGGTCGCCCGCCCGGCACTCTGACCCCTGGCCGGCGCCGGACGACACCCGGCGCCGGCCACCCAGCGACACCGAACACGACACGAAACTGAGCAAAGCGAGGCCGACCCCATGACCGAAACCTCCGCTCCGGAGCACACCACCGATCCGGACGAGCTGGCCAGCGAGTTCGACCTGTCCGACCCGGCGTTCATCACCGACCCGGAGGCGGGCGAGCGGTGGCTGGGCGGCCCCCGCCCGGTCTGCAAGGGAAAGTTCGCCGACGGCAGCGACGTCTGGGTGGCCACGGGGTACCAGGACGTCAGGGCGGTACTGAGCGAGCCGACCTTCCGCAGCCGGCCGCCGGGCGACTCCCACCGGGCCTCCATGCTCAGCCGGGGCATCCCCGAGGACATCGTCGACATGTTCGACTCGACCCTGCTGACCATGGACGGCGACGACCACATGCGCGTGCGGCGGCTCGTCACCCGCGCCCTGTCCGCCCGGCGGATGCTGACGCTGACGCCGGCGGTCACGGCCATGGCGCACCGGCTGCTGGACGACCTCGCCGACAAGCCCGAGCCCGACCTGATCGCGGACTACGCGCACCCGCTGGCCATCAACGTCATCTGCGAGATGCTCGGCGTCGACGAGCACTACCGCGAACAGTGGCGCGAGTGGAGCGAGACGCTCGCCCAGGCCCTGCGCCCGAACCCCGAACAGTTCGCCCCCGCGGTGCGCGGCATGGCCCGGGTGACCAAGGAGCTGGTCGAGGCCCGCAAGGCCGAGCCCCGGGACGACCTCATATCCGAGCTCGTGCAGGTCCACGAGGAGGACAGCGACCGGCTGACCGACGACGAACTGGTGGCCCTGGCCATGGTGCTCGTCCAGGCCGGCCACGAAACCGTCCGCAACCTCATCGCGCTCGGTGTCTTCACCCTGCTCCAGCACCCCGACCAGCTGAAGCTGCTGAAGAACGACCCCTCCATCGCCTCCCGGGCGGTCGCCGAACTGGTGCGCCACACCGCACCGGTGAAGCACACCTTCCGGCGCTTCGCCACCGAGCCCGTCGAGATCGGCGGGGTGACGGTGCAGCCCGGCGAGGCCGTCCAGGTGGTGCTGGCCGCCGCCAACCGGGACCCGGCCGAGTTCGGCTGCCCGGCGGACCTGGACCTCACGCGCGAGCACAATCCGCACCTGGGCTTCGGCCGCGGCGCCCACTACTGCCTGGGCGCCAGCCTCGCGCTGATCGAGGGCGAGGTGGCGCTGACCGCCCTGTTCGAGCGGTTCCCCGACGTGCGCCTGGCCGCCGACCCGGCGGAGCTCGCCCCGCGCTACCTGCTCGCCATGCAGCGGCTCCCCGTGCACCTCTCGCCGGAGACGGACGAGCGATGACCGACGCCCACGAACTGCCGGTGCCCCGCTGAACGGAGAGACCATGTACCGAGAGATGTTCAAGTCCAAGATCCACCGCGCCACGGTGACCCAGGCGGACCTGCACTACGTCGGCTCCGTCACCATCGACGCCACCCTGATGGCCGCCGCCGACCTGCTGCCCGGGGAGAAGGTCGACATCGTCGACATCGACAACGGCAACCGGCTCAGCACCTACGTCATCGAGGGGGAGGCCGACAGCGGGATCATCGGCATCAACGGCGCCGCCGCCCGCCTCATCAGCCCCGGTGACCTCGTCATCATCATCTCCTACGCGTCCATGAGCGAGGAGAACGCCCGCTCGTACAAGCCCAGCGTGGTGTTCGTCGACAGGGACAACCGGCCCGTCACGACGGGCTCGGACCCCGCCGAGGTGCCCGAGGGCTTCGGCCTGGTGCGCGGCGACACCATCAGCGCGTGACCGACCCCGCCTCGCCCATCGGAGACCGCCCATGAGTGCCACCCCTGACGTCATGACCGCCTTCACCAGCGGTCTCGCGGACATCAACCTCGCCGAGTCCAGCGCCCCGCGGAGCGGCGCGAAGGCCGCCGGCATGAAGTCCGCCAGCGCCACCATCTACGACATGGCCGCCACGCTGTCCGGCAAGGGCGACCTGTGGAACTGGGGCATGTACGACGCCGACCTCGTCGAGGAGATCCGGGCCCGGGTGCCCGGATTCGGCGAGCCCTGGACCGACGGCTTCAGCGAGCAGCTCTACTTCCTCGCCCTGCGCGACCTCCCGATCGACCTGGACGACTACGCCGGCCGGGAGGTCCTGGAGGTCGGCTGCGGCATGGGGGAGGGCCTGAACTTCCTGTCCAGGGTCGCCCCCGGCGCCCGGATGACCGGCCTGGACCTGTCACCGAAGGCCATCGCCCGCGGCACGGCCACGCTGTCCCGGGGCGACGCGCTGCGCTTCGTCCACGGCGACGCGGAGGACCTGCCCTTCGAGGACGGCTCGGTGGACGTCCTCGTCAACATCGAGAGCTCCCACACCTACCCCGACCTCGGCAAGTTCCTCAGCGAGGCCGCGCGCGTGCTGCGCCCCGGCGGCTACCTGAGCCACATCGATGTCTACACCCGGCAGCGCACCGCGACCATGAAGCAGGCGGCCGCGGAGACCGAGGGCCTGGAGTGGACCGCCGACCACGACATATCGGACCGGGTCCGCGCCGCGGTACGCCGCCGGATGGCACCCGGCAGCCACTTCCGCACCATGCTGGGCAAGCAGCGGATGAACCCGCTGATGCGGCAGGTCGTCGCGCACAGCCAGATCCTCATGTTCGGCGGCATGTTCGCGGGCTACCAGCCGCCTTCCACGATCAAGGCGCTCAGCAAGCTGGGCATCGTGCCGTGGATGAGCGGACTGCCGATGGAGAGCTACCGCCACCAGATCGCCGTCCGCCGATGACCCGCCCTCCGGCGTCGTGCCGTTCGCACGGAAAGGAGGAGATGTGAGCGCACGGCTGTTCGCCGTCGCCGCCGGCACCGAGGAACTCCTGCGGACGCTCCTGGTCGCGCACCTGGACCGGATCCGCACCCGAGGAGACCTCCCGCCGCTGGCCCGGTACTGCCACGACGCGGCGACGGGCACGGCCGGCCCGTGCCGCGTCGCGTTCGCCGTCGAGTCGTACACCGAGCTGGAGAAGCAGCTCGCGGAGGTGTGCGCGGGCGAGGTGGAGCGCATCCCGGCGGAGCTCGCCACCCGGCGCCCCCCGCTGGTGTTCGTCTTCGCCGGACAGGGCGCCCAGTGGGACGGAATGGGCCGCGAACTGCTCGCCACCGAGCCGGTGTTCCGGGACACGATGCACCGCTGCGACCGGCTCGTACGCGAGTTCGCGGGCTTCTCCGTCATCGAGCAGCTGGGACTGCCCCCCGAGGCGGCCCGGCTGGACGAGCTGGACGTCCTGCAACCCACGATGGTGTCCCTGCAGATCGCCCTGACGGCGCTGTGGCGCAGCTGGGGCGTGACCCCGGACGCGGTCGTCGGGCACAGCATGGGGGAGATCGCCGCCGCGCACACCGCCGGCGCGCTGACCCTGCGCGATGCCGTGATGATCGCCTGTCGGCGCAGCGCGCTGCTGCGCCGGATCGCCGGCAAGGGGGCCCTGGCCACGACGGAGCTCTCGCCCGCCGAGGCCCAGGCGGTGGCCGAGGCCAGCGGCGGCACGATCACCGTCGCCGGGGAGAACAGCCCCCGGTCGACCGTGCTGGCCGGTGACGCCCGGTCGCTCGCCGCGCTCGTCGACGAGCTGGGCCGGCGGGACGTCTACTGCCGGGTGATCAAGGCGACGGTCGCCTCGCACAGCCCTTACGTCGAGGAGCTGCGCGAGGACCTCCACACCGCCCTGCGCTCGCTGGAACCGACAGCCACGCGGGTGCCGATGTACTCGACCGTGACGTCCGAGCCGGTGCCCGGCACCGGCCTCGGCGCCGCGTACTGGATGCGCAACCTCCGTGAGCCCGTACGGCTCGCCGCCGCGGTGGAGAACCTCTTCGCCGCGGGGCACGAGGTGTTCGTGGAGGTCAGCGCGCACCCCGTACTGCTCAGCCCCGTCCGGCAGACGCTGGAGAGCGGCGAACGGCAGGGCTGGCTGCTGCCGTCGGGCAGACGGCGGGAGGAGCGCCGTTCGATGCTCTCCTCACTCGGCACGCTGTACGCCTGCGGACGCGAGCCGCACTGGGCGGCGCTGTCCCCGGGCGGGCCCGCGACGGCCCTGACCCCCTACCAGGCGGCCGTGCTGGACGCCGTGCGGCTGCCCAGGCCGGTACCGGCCGGAGCGTAAAGGCAGGAGCGGGACGCGATGCGGGCCCCACGTCCGTACCGGACGTGGGGCCCACATCTTTCTCACGGCGCGTCCCGACGGGTCAGCGGCCCTTCCGCCGGACCTTGATGCTGGCCAGGTCGGTCGCCACCGAACGGAGGTCACCGCACTCGGCCCCGAGCTTGCGGACGGCGACGGCGGCCAGCTCCTCGGCCTTCGACAGCACGAGGGCCTCGCTGTCCTCCTCCTCGGCGGGGACCAGGACGCGGAAGGCGAACCCGTGCAGCGTCCGCTGGTAGGTGACGGTGCCCTCCTCGGTGAACCGGGCGCTGAACACGTCGTGTTCGTCCGCCTGGGCCCGCAGCGACGCGCGCTGCTCGTCGTCGAGGGGGGCGAACTTGCCCTGGACGATGACCTGGTAGGTCGTGTGACTCATGACTGCGGTTCTCCTGAGGTGTTTCTCGGTATCGGTGTCGGTGCCGGCGCTCGTCCCGGCGGACGCCGGTGGGGCATGCGAGGCTTACGCCATCTCCTCCCGCCGGACCCGGTGGTGCGGCAGGAGGAACAGCAGACCGGTGACCGGGACGAGGCCGCCGGCCGCCCAGTACAGCGTCTCGCTGTAGGTGGACACGAACGTCTTGGCGCGGATCTCGCCGAGCGCACCGCTGATCACGCCCTGGCTGCCCCGGTCGCCGTCCTGGGCGAGCTCGGTGCAGCTGCGCGGCACCTTCGACAGATCGTCCTGGCCGAGCGAGTCGGTCGCGCAGGTCTTGACCGCCGCGGCCTGCTGAGGCGCCACCGCCCGGACGGCGGGGACGACGCGGTCGGCCTCGGGCCCGGCGTTGCTCGCCAGGGCGGAGAAGAAGACACCGCTGATGACGGCCACTCCGAGGGCGGCGCCGAGCTGGCCGGTGGCGTTGATGATGCCGGACGCGGCACCCGCCTCCTGCGGGGTGACCTCCCTGAGGACCAGCGCGGTCAGCGGGGGCATCAGCAGGCCCATGCCGGAGCCGAGCAGCAGCATGGACGGGATGGCGTGCCAGGAGGTGATGTCCGCGCCCTCGTGCCGGGCCATCCACGCGTAGGAGGCGATGCCCGCCAGCATGCTCAGCGCACCTGCCATCAGGCAGTACCGGCCGTAGAGCGGGAAGAGCTTGCGCACGGCGAGGCCGCCGACGAGCGGGACGCAGATCGAGAACGGGATCGCGGTCAGACCGGTGTGCAGCGCGGACCAGCCGAGGCCGCCCTGCAGATAGAGCGTCCAGCTGAGGAAGAAGCCCGCGGGAATGGCACTGAAGAGCAGCTGCACGCCGATGCCGGCGCCGAAGGCGCGGACCTTGAACAGGGACAGCGTCACCAGGGGCGAACCGTCCTTGCGGGTCTTGTGGCGTTCGTACACCACGAACAGCGCGATGACGGGCGCCGCCGCGACGAGCGCGACGATGCTCCAGACCGGCCAGTCGAGCTCGCGCCCGAGCGTCAGGGGCAGCATCAGCAGCAGCAGTCCGACGATCGCCAGCAGCATGCCGATGATGTCCAGCCGCTTGGCGTGCGGGGAGTTCGACTCCCGCATCCACTTCCAGGCGCCGATCAGGGCCGCCACGCCGACCGGGAGGTTGACGACGAAGATGCTCCGCCAGCCGAGGTCCAGCGGGCTCCAGTCGACCAGGGCACCGCCGACGACGGGCCCGGAGACGATGGCCAGACCGATCATGCTCGCGTACAGGCTGACGACGCGCCCGACCTCCTGGGGAGCGAAGGTGACGTGGATGAGCGCGAGGACCTGGGGCACCATGATGGCGGCGGCGAGTCCCTGCAGCGCCCGGGAGGCGACGAGCATCTCGGTGTTCTGCGCGGCGGCGCACAGGGCGGAGGCGACGACGAACCCGGCGACGCCGGTGAGGAACATCCGCTTGCGGCCGAAGATGTCACCGAGCCGGCCACCGGTGATCAGCAGGACCGCGAAGCTCAGGGTGTAACCGGCTGTCATCGCCTGGACGGCGACGGCCGAGGCACCCAGATCGCGCTGGATGCTCGGGATGGCCACGGTGATGATGTTGGCGTCGAGCAGGTCCATGAACGTGGCGACCAGCAGGACGGTCAGCGCGAGCCACCGCTTCGGGTCGAGCTCGGGCTCGTCGGGGGTAACAGGCGGTAACGCGGTAGCCGACCGCTCCGTTTGCCCTGCCTTGCTCATGGCTTCTTCTCCAGGTTCTCGAGTGTTCGCGTCCGGTCGGGGGATGCCGGACGTGCGGTGCTTGGGCCTGCCGTTCCGTCGGCGGAGGCGGCGGAGGGGTTTCCGTCCACGGGCGCGGTGCTGTGGGCGAGGGCGGTCCAGGCCGTCATCAGGAGCTCCACCACGTCCACGACCGTGTCCGTGCTGCTGTCGGCGGGGGAGAGCACACGCTGGATCGACAGACCGTCGTCCAGGGCGTGCACGATGAGCGCCAGCAGTTCCACGGGGGCCGGGGTGGTCACCCCGCGATCGGCGAAGCCCTGCTCCAGCCCCTGGGCCATCGCGGCCCGGGTGCGGCGTTCGCGGTCCGCCAGCACCGGCAGCAGCTCCGGGCGGTCGCGCAGACCGTAGAGCCAGAGTTCGGTGCGCAGGGCGAGCCAGCCGGCGAGATTGCGGTCGCGCTCGCCGTGCCAGGAACGCAGGTGCTCGATCATCTCGTCGAAGGACCCCGACTCGCGGCTCATCGCCCGGACTTCCTCCAACTCGCGTTGGGTCCGTTGCTCGAGCAGGGCCAGCACGAGTTCGTGCTTGCCCTTGAAGTTGCCGTAGAACGCGCCGCGGGTGTAGCCGGCGCGCTCGACGATCTGCTCCACCGACGTCCCGTTCACTCCCTGTTCGGCGAAGAGCTCGGCCGCCGACCGCAGGAGTTGCTCTCGGGTGAGTTCCCGGCTCTGCTGCCGGGTGAGCCGCTGGGTGATGGTGATCGCCTCCCTGACGAGCCGCTGAGATGCGAGACTGTATCCCAATACAGCTCTGTATCTGAAACGGAATCAAGAAAGCACAGGCTCTGCGCACGACGAAGGGCTGCCACCGTCGCCCGAGGGGAGGTGGCAGCCCGTGGCCGAGCCGGGAGAGCGGGGGAGAGGGGCGTCAGCCGGCCGGCTGCTCCGGGGTCCGGAAGCGGTTGATGGCCGGCAGGTGCTTCTCGCGCAACGCGTGGTCACGCACGCCGAGGCCCTCCCGGGGGGCCAGGGCGAGCACGCCGACCTTGCCCTGGTGGAGGTTGCGGTGCACGTCGTACAGGGCCTGGCCGGTCTCCGCCAGGGCGTAGGTCCGCGACAGGGTGGGGTGGATCCTGCCCTTGGCGATGAGGCGGTTGGCCTCCCAGGCCTCGCGGTAGTTGGCGAAGTGCGAGCCCACGATCTTCTTCAGCGACATCCACAAGTAGCGGTTGTCGTACTCGTGGTTGTAGCCCGAGGTCGAGGCACAGGTGACGATCGTGCCGCCCTTGCGCGCGACGAAGACGGAGGCGCCGAAGGTCTCCCGGCCGGGGTGCTCGAAGACGATGTCCACGTCCTCGCCGCCGGTCAGTTCGCGGATCCGCTTGCCGAGCCGCTTCCACTCCTTGGGGTCCTGGGTCCGCTCGTCCTTCCAGAACCGGTAGCCTTCGGCGCCGCGGTCGATGACCGCCTCGGCGCCCATGGCACGGCAGATCTCCGCCTTCCGCTCGCTGGAGACCACACAGACGGGCGTGGCGCCACCGGCCAGCGCGAACTGGGTGGCGAAGGCGCCCACGCCGCCGGAGGCGCCCCAGATCAGAACGTTGTCGCCCTGCTTCATCCCGGCACCGTTGCGGGACACCAGCTGGCGGTACGCCGTGGCGGCGACCAGTCCGGGGGTGCCGGCCTCCTCCCAGGTGAGGTGGGCGGGTTTGGGCATCAGCTGGTTCGCCCGGACCAGGGCCAGTTCGGCGAGTCCGCCGAAGTTGGTCTCGTAGCCCCAGATGCGCTGCTGCGGGTCGAGCATCGTGTCGTTGTGCCCGTCCGGTGCCTCCAGGTCCACCGACAGGCAGTGCGCCACGACCTCGTCACCGGGCTTCCAGGCGTTGACGCCCGGTCCGGTGCGCAGCACCACGCCCGCGAGGTCGGAGCCTATGACGTGGTACGGCAGGTCGTGCCGCGCGGCCAGCGGCGACTGGGCCCCGTACCGGGAGAGGAAACTGAAGGTCGGCAAGGGTTCGAAGATCGACGACCAGACGGTGTTGTAGTTGACGGAGCTGGCCATCACGGCGATCAGGGCTTCGCCCGGCCCGAGTTCGGGCACCGGGACCTCGTCGAGGTGCACGGACTTGCGCGGGTCCTTGTCCTGGGTGGCGAGCCCGGTGAACAGCCCGGTCTCGCTCTTGTGCAGGGTGACGGCCCGGTAGGACTCGGGGAGGGTGAGCGCGGCGAAGTCTTCCGGTGCCGCGTCCCCGCTCACGATGGCGCTGACGATGTCCTGCATGCGACGTCCTCGGAGTGGAATGTACGGATGGCGCGGTCGGTGCGCGGTCGGCGCACCTCGCGGTGGGTCGGCCGGTCGGGGCCGGCCGCAGGGGCGGCGGTGAGGCCGCGGCGCATCGGGCCGGAGCCGGGGCGCCGGTACCGCGTGGCGTGGTGGGTCGGCCGCTGCGCGGGCGCGGGTGCCGGTGACGGCGTCTCCGGCGGCCGGTGCGCCCGCGACCTTTCGTGGGGTCGCACGGACCGCACGGAAGGCGCCGCGCATCCATGACGCCGGTGCCCCTGGTGACGTGCGGTAACCCTACTGGGGCCGGATGGGTGTTCCAAGGGGGTGATCGAATTCCTGCCGTCCTCGGCCCCACGGGACGGCGTACGGAGGGCCGGCCGGACTGTACTGGCTGGTTTCTTACGGGGTTTCGTCGGCGGAATGCTGAATTCCAGGATAAGTTTCGGCCATTTTCCGGGGAGCGGGCGGCAGTTGAAAAGCTTTCGCCGGCCGGGCATCACGGGGCAGCGGTTCGATGGGCGCCCGGCAGCGTGATCGCGGTGGCCACGTACGCGGCGCCGTCGCGGACGACGGTCCGCCAGTGTCCGGTGAACCGGTCGATCCGGCGCCCGCCGACCACCGGTCCGGGGACGTTCAGCGAGCAGGTGAAGGTGCCGTCCTCCGGATCGGGGGTGATGACGCAGTCAGGGAAGTCCAACCACCGTCCGGTCAGCGGGAACCACGTCTTGTACGTGCTCTCCTTGGCGCTGAACAGCAGCCGGTCCCAGGCCACCGCCGGGTGCGAGACGCTGAGCCGGTCCAGCGTGCGCCGTTCCTCGGGCAGTGCCACCAGTTTCTCGACGCCCGCGGGCAGCGGCGCGTGGGGCTCGGCGTCGATCCCGACCGAGGCGACCGCCGTGTTCCGCGCGACCGCCGCCGCGCGGTAGCCGTCGCAGTGGGTCATGCTGCCCACGATCCCCTCGGGCCAGACCGGGGCCCCGCGGTCGCCGCGCAGAATCGGCCCCGGCGCGATGCCGAGCCCGGCCAGCGCCGTGCGCGCGCACAGCCGGACGGTGGCGAACTCGCGTCGGCGCTTGTCAACCGCGCGTGCCACGATGTCGGCCTCCTGCGGGTACAGGTGGACGTCCGGGGGATCCGTAAACCGTTCCACGATGATGACGTCCGGGAACAGCCCCGCCAGCAGGCCCTTTCCGGTCTCGGGAACCGCCGGGCGCGGAAGGTGCGCGGCCTCGGCGCCAGGGGAGAGCTTCGTGGATGTCCGCCCTGGTGAACGGGGTGTCCGTATCGATCCGTTTGGACAGAACCCCGGTTCCTGAATGCCTGTCATGAACGAAGGTTACCCTTGCAGAAGTGGTCATGATCGACCAAGATGTGTTCCGTCGAAGCGCGATTTCCGGCCTCTCCAACGGAGGTTGGTTCTTCCGCTCGCGACGGTTCTTCCGAGGGACCGCTAGCGTCGGCGCATCGCCGCGCCGTCGGCGGGACTTCATCGCAATACATCGCAGGGTGGGGGATGTGATGATTCAGCGCTGCCGTTTTTCCTGGCCGCGTTCAGGTCGTGGTGTGTGTGTTTCCGCGCCACTTGCCCGTTTCGCGTGTGTGGCCGCATGCTGACCCGGCCGGTCGTTCTGGGGCTTCCCGCACTCTCTGTCAGTGGTCTGTCCGAGAACTGGCTGTTACGTGAGGCCGGTGACCTGCACTGGTCCCTCATCGGGGAGCACTTCGGTCTTCCCGTCGCCGAACTCGCCGACACCGACGGTAACCGGCTGCTGCCCGCCTTCACCCGCGCCCGGCTCATCGCGGCCGAGTCGCTGCGGTCCTTCACCGAGCACGACGAGGGAGAGCTGAGCGGCGCGCTGACCAAGCTCGACGAGCAGACATTCGTCAGCGACATCCGCTTCGCCACGGCCACCGCGCACGTCGACGTCCGGCTGCTCACGGCCTTCGTCCACCGCGGCGCCGGCAACTGGCTCGTCCCCGGCACCCCGCGGCCGCAAGGCGGCGCCCCGGTGGCGCGGCCCGCGGCGGAACACCTCGACTTCCACCGTGAGTTCCGCGCACGGACCACCCCGGCCCCCGACGGCGCCGGCCTGTTCAGCGACACCTACGAACTCAACCCGTTCGCGGACATGAACGCCGCCGGCCTGCTGTACTTCGCCTCGTATCCGCACATCAACGACCGCGGCGAGCGCAATTACGTCCAGTCTCTCGTGCCGGGCGGCGAGTGGGCCGTCGAGGCGGTCACCCTCAGCCGGGACATCGTCTACCTCGGCAACTGCGGCATCGACGACACGGTGCGCTACCGCCTGGACGACTGCCGACTGGAAGCGGACCACCGTGTGGTCCTCACGTCATCCCTGCTGCGGGAGCGCGACGGAAGGCCGCTCGCCCGCCTGGAGAGCGTCAAGCAACTCGTCCGGCCCGACGCCTACGCGGCCCTGTGGGACGCCGCGGGAGCCCCCGTCGCCGCCCCTTCCACTGCGCGGCCGGCCCTGGCCCCCGCCGCCTCCGAGAGCGTTGCGCCCGCACCCGACGACCTCGAGCCCCGGCTCCTGGCGCTGATGGAGAGCGTGCTCGACGAGCCCGCCGGATCGCTGACCGCGGACGACGACCTGCGCGGGCGCGGACTGGACAGCCTGGCGCTGTCGGAAGCCGCTGCCCGGGCCCGCGACGAGAGCGGGCTGGAGATCGACCCCAGCACCATGTTCCAGGCCTTCACCGTCGCCGCCATGGCCCGCGTGCTGCGCGGTGAGCGCCCCGCTCCGGCCCCCCTCACGGCCGCCCCGCCCGCCGCGCCCCGCTCCGACGCGGGGGCGCCGATCGCCGTGATCGGCATGGCCGGCCGGTTCCCCGGCGCGTCGAGCGTGCCCGAGCTGTGGGACCTGCTGGGCCGGGACGAGGACGCCGTCCGTACCGTCCCCGCCGACCGCTGGGATGCGGCCGCCCACCCCGGGCTGGTCGACAAGGCGGCCCTGCTCGACGACATCCGCCGCTTCGACCACGAGTTCTTCTCCATCAGCCCGCGCGAGGCCGCACTGATGGACCCCCAGCAGCGGCTGCTGCTGGAGGTGGCCTGGGCGACGGCCGAGGACGCCGGGTGCGACCCGACCTCGCTGGCCGGCAGCCGCACGGGCGTCTACGCGGGCGTCTGCCACTCCGACTACGCCGCCGTCCTCGCCGAGCACGCGGGCCGCGACGAGCCGCACCTGAGCGTCGCGGTCTCCCCCTCCCTGGTGGCCAACCGGGTGTCCTACGCCCTCGGGCTGCGCGGGCCGAGCGTCGCCGTCGACACCCTCTGCTCCTCGTCCCTGGTGGCCGTCGCGCAGGCCGTCGCGGCCCTGCGCGCCGGTGAGTGCGACCAGGCGTTCGCCGGCGGGGTGAACGTGCTGTGCGATCCCGCCCGGCAGCACGCCTACCAGCGCACCGGTGTGCTGAGCCCGCGCGGCCGCTGCCACACCTTCGACGACGACGCCGACGGATACGTCCGCGGCGAGGGCGTCGGCGCCCTGCTGCTCAAGCCGCTGGACCGGGCCCTGGCCGACGGCGACCGCGTGCACGCGGTGATCCGCGGCGTGGCCGTCAACCACGGCGGGCAGGCACAGTCCTTCACCGCGCCCAACCCGGACGCGCAGGCGGACCTGCTCGTCACCGCGTACAACGAGGCGGGAGTCGACCCGGCGACCGTCGGCTACATCGAGGCGCACGGCACCGGCACGCGCCTGGGCGACCCCATTGAGATCTCCGGCATGGTCGCGGCGTTCGAGCGCCTCTACGACCAGTGGGGTCACCCGAAGCCGGCCGCGCCGCACTGCGGCGTCGGCTCGGTCAAGACCAGCATCGGCCACCTGGAGGCGGCCGCCGGGATCGCCGGAATGATCAAGGTGATCCTGGCCATGCGTCACCGGACGCTACCGGCCAGCCGCAACGTGCGCCGGCCGAACAAGATGATCAAGGTCGACGGCACCCCGCTGCGGCTCCAACTCCAGCGCGCCGCCTGGGAAGCGCCCGCCGGTGGCGGTCCGCGCCGGGCCGGCGTCAGCTCCTTCGGCATGGGCGGCACCAACGCGCACGTCGTGCTGGAGGAGGCACCCGAAGCGGCGGCCCCGGCCACGACCACCCCGCTCCCGGTGCTCGTCCCCGTCTCGGCCCGTACGCCGCGGGCCCTGCGCGAGGCCGTGGCCGCGCTGCTGGAGGTGGTCCGCTCCGCCGACGCCCCGCCGCTCGCGTCGATCGCGCGGACCCTGCGGACCGGTCGCGCCGCCCTGCCGTGCCGCGTTGCCGTCGAGGCGGCTGACCTCGGCGAACTGGCCGAGAAGCTCGCCGCGGTGCTCGCGAACGCACCGGCCGACGGCGTGGCCCCGGCCGAGGACCGGCCGGCCGCGGAGGGGGAGTTCACCGTCCCCGACGCCCCGCCGGTGTCGCTGCCGACCTACCCCTTCAGCCGTGACCAGCACTGGGCGGCACCCGTCGCGGGTGCCGAGTTCCTCACCACCACCTGGGAGGACGCGCCCGCACCGGACGCCGTCCACGACGGCCGGCTCCTGGTGCTCACCACCGACCCGGAGCTCGCCCGTACGGTGCTCGGTGACCGTGGTGTCGTACACGCCCCCGGGGACCCGCTGCCCGAGGCGAGCGGCCTGACCGGTGTCGTCGACCTGGTCGACTGGTCCGCGCCCGGGACGTGGGTCACCGAGCGGGTCGCGCTGCTGCAGCGCGTCCTCACCGCGAACCCCCGCATAGGGCTGCGCTGCGTGCACGTCAGCGGCGCCGAACGCTCCGCGCTCGCCGGCTTCTACCGTTCGCTGTCCGGCGAGTTCCCCGGTGTCCACGGGCGGACCGTCCGCGTGGACGGCGGCCCCGCCGAACTCGTCGCGGCCGTCAGGGCCGAGACCTCGGCGGCCGACCGGGAGACGGAGATCCGCTACGCGGGGGCCCGGCGCCGCCGTCCCGTGGCCGCCTTCGCCCCGGCGGCGGCCGGTGACGATCCGCTCGCGGACCTCGGCCGTGGCGCGGTCCTCATCACGGGCGGCCTGGGCGGCATCGGCCTGCGCCTCGCGGCCCACCTCGCCGACCGCGGCGCCCGGCACATCGTGCTGGTCGGCCGCTCCCGGATGCCGGTCCGCAACCAGTGGGCCGCCCTCGCCGCCGAGCCGTCCACGGACCCGGTCCTGCGGGCCCGGCTCACGGCGCTGCTCGCCCTGGTCGAGCGCGGTGTGACGCTGACCGTGCGGACCGACGCGCTGGACGACGTCACCTCGCTCCGCCGGCTGATCGGCCGGGTCAGGAAGCAGGCCGGCGGGATCGAGGCCGTCTTCCACTGCGCGGGCGTCATGGACCCGCCCGCGTCCTTCCTCTCCCGGACGGCCGAGGAGATCTCCCGGGTGCTGCGGCCCAAGGCCGACGGCCTCGAAGTGCTGTGGTCGGCCTTCGGACCGAAGCCCCCGCGGCTCATGGTGCTGTTCTCCTCGGTGGCCGGGGCGGTGCCCCGGCTGGCCGCGGGCTATCTGGACTACGCGGCGGCCAACACCGTGCTCGACGACTTCGCCGCCGCCCACGACGGCGAGTCGGGCTGCGCCGTGCGCGCCCTGCGCTGGCCGCTGTGGCGCGGCGTCGGCATGGGCGTCGAGCGGACGAGCGCCGGCGCCGCCCTCGGCATACCCGACCTGGACGGGAGCGACGCCCTGGAACTGCTCGACCTCGCTCTGCGAGTGCCCGGCGAACCTGTGCTCCTGCCCTGCCGGGTGGAGCGCACCTCGCTGGCCGCCGACGAGCTGTTCCTGGCCCCGTCGCGTACCGCCCCGGCGGAGCGGGCGCCCGCGCGCCCCGCACCGGCCCTCCCGTCCTCCGACAGCGCCGGTGCCCTGCCGGACACGGCCGGGGAGGCCACCACGGACGACGCGCCGGACACGGCGGCGGACCTCGGCTGGCTGACCGCCCTGGTGGCCCGGACGACCAAGGTCGACGCGGCGCTGCTGGGCCCCGACACCCTGCTCGGCGACGTCGGCGTGGACTCGCTGCTGATGGCCGAACTGGTGCGGGACCTCGAAGCGGAGCTCGGCCACGCGGTCGACCCGAGCCTGCTCCAGGAACACCCGACGCTCGCCGGACTCGCCGGCGCGCTCGGTGCCCCCACCACCGCCCCCGCCGCCGGGCCGGCCGACCGGCCCGCACGTGCCGTCGTCACGGAACCGGTCCCCGCCCCCGACGGGCGGCCGACCCCGATCGCCGTGATCGGCATGGGCTGCCGGCTGCCGGGCGCCGCCGACCCCGCGCAGCTCTGGGACGTGCTGCTGGCGGGCCGCGACCTCGTCACCGAGGTGCCGGCCGACCGCTGGGACATCGGCTCGCTCTACAGCCCGGACGGCGGACTGGGGCGCAGCCAGAGCAAGTGGGGCGGATTCCTCGACGACGCCGCCCTGTTCGACCCGGAGTTCTTCGGCTTCGACGACGAGTCGGCCCGGCAGCTGGACCCGCTGGCGCGCAAGGCGCTGGAGGTGTCCGTGGAGTGCCTGCGGGACGCCGGCTATCGCGAGGACGAGCTGCGGGGCCAGTCGCTGGGCGTCTTCGTCGGTACCCGCACGGGCAACCACCGCGCGCATCTGCAGCCCCCCACCCGGCAGTACACGGCGGGTGTCAACCAGAACTTCGTGGCCGCGCACATCTCGCACTTCCTCGACCTCACCGGGCCGAACCTGGTGGTCGACAGCGCCTGTTCGTCGTCGCTGGTGACCATTCACCTGGCCGCGCAGAGCCTGGCGTCGGGCGAGTCGTCCATGGCTCTCGCCGGGGGCGTGGACCTGCTGTTCGACGAGGAGCCCTACCTCATGCTCAGCGCCGGCAAGGCGCTGTCGCCCAGCGGCCGGTGCCGCACCTTCGACGAGTCCGCCGACGGCCTCGTCCCCGGCGAGGGCGCCGGAATGGTGCTGCTCAAGCGGCTCGCCGACGCCCAGCGCGACGGCGACCGGGTGCTCGCCGTGATCGAGTCGTCGGGCGTCAACAACGACGGCCGGACCATGGGGCACACCACCCCCAACGGACGCGCCCAGCGCGCCCTGGTCTCCGACGTGCTCGCCCGCGGCGGGATCGACGCGCGCAGCATCGGCTACGTCGAGGCCCACGGCACCGGCACGATGATCGGCGACCCGATCGAGCTCCAGGCGCTGACGACCGTCCACCGGACGCACACCGACGACCGCGGCTACTGCGGCATCGGCAGCATCAAGAGCACGATGGGCCACCTGCTCAGCGCGGCGGGCGTCGCCGGCTTCATCAAGGCCGTACAGATCCTGCGGCACGGCCGGCTCGTGCCGACCCTGCACTGCCTGCGGCCGAACCCGCGCTTCGCGTTCGCCGAATCGCCGTTCTTCCCGGTGACGCGGGCCATGGACCTGCCGCCCGGCAGCCGGGTCGGCGTCAGCGCGTTCGGCTTCGGCGGCACCAACGCCCATGTCGTCCTGGGGCCGGGCACGCCCGGCGAACCGGGCAGGCCCCCGCTGCCGCTGCCCGTCTACCGGCGCCGCCGCTTCTGGCGCCTGCCCGCCGCGCCCGGGCCGGCCACGGCGCCGGTCCGCTCGGCCCGGCTCGACCTGACCCTCACCTAACCCCGGCCTGACCCTCACGCAACCCGGCGCGCCCGGGCCGTAGATCACGCTCCGCCGCATCGCCGATCACCAGGAGAGAACACGTGGACCGACGGTCCGTTCGCTGCGTCTTGCACCTGAACCGGGACAACCCGATCGTCGACGACCATCGGGTGCACGGGGTGCGCACCCTGCCGGGTGTCACCTTCCTCGACATCGTCTGCAGACTGCTCGCCGCGCGCGACATCCCGCTGGACGGGACCGAGTTGAGCGATGTCCTGTTCGTCGAGCCGGTGGTGACCACCGAGTCCTTCGACCGTGAACTCGTCATCGCCCTCGAACCCGACTCCGACCCCGACAGCGACGTCTTCCATGTGACGGCGACCAGCCGCCGCACCCAGGACGGCACCCCCGTCGACGACGCCGGGACCACCCATCTGCGGGCGACCCTGCGCACCGGTCTGCCCCCGCTCACCGGCGCCCTCGAACCGACGGCCCCCGGCACCCCGCGCGACGTGGCCGAGGTGTACGTGACCGGGCGGTCGGCCGGCATCGAGCACCGGGCGTTCATGCGGTGCGCGGGCACCCTGCGGGCGAGCACGGACCGCGTGCGGTCCGAACTCGCGCTCGGGGACGAGGCCCGCGCCACGGTGGCCGACTTCCTGCTCCACCCCGCCCTGCTCGACGGGTCGACCATGCAGTCGTACGCCCTCGCCTTCGACGGCGCGGACGCGGACGGACGCCCCCTCATCCCCCTGCACATCGCCTCCTTCCGCGCGGCCCGCACCCTCGGCGACGCCTGCACGGTCGACCTGCGTCTGCGGCCGGCCGGCGCCGGTGACGACGTGGTGAAGGCCGACATCGACCTGTACGACCGCTCGGGCGCGCCCGCCGCCCGGTTCACGGGCCTGACCTTCAAGCGGATCCGCTCCACGGCGGCGATCACCCGGCTCACCACCGACACTTCCAGTGCCGCGTCGGCCCTCACCGTGACCCCCGCCGGCCCCGCCGCCTCCCCGGCCCCTTCGACGCCCGCGAGCACGGACGGCGAGCCCGCCGACATCCAGGCGGAGATCGTCGAACTGGTCCGCCGCGCCGTCGGCGACCCCGCTCTGGTGGTGGACGGCGACCGCGGCTTCTACGACCTCGGGCTGGAGTCGACGCACCTGCTCACGCTGGTCCGCGCCCTCGAGGAACGCTGGGACATCGCGCTCTACCCGACCCTGCTGTTCGAGTACCCGACGGTCGACGCGGTCGCGGAGCACCTCGCCGGGCTGCTGCCCGACGACTGGCGCACCCGCACGGCCGCCGCCGTACCGCAGGAGGACGCCCCCGCACGGACCGGCTGCCTGACCGGGGTGTGGCAGGCGGCCCCCCGGCCTTCGACGCCCGCCACCGGATCGTTGCTGGTGATCGGCGAACTGCCGGTCCGACCCGGTCAGATCACCGCCCGCCGCGGCACGGCCTTCCGCCGCGTCGCGCACCACGAGTACGAGATCCGCCCCGGCGAGGCGGCGGACCTGCGGCTGCTCGTCGCCGACCTCGGTGCCCCGCCCGAGGCGGTCCTGCACGTGGCGGAGCGCACGGAGCACGCCACCGCCGACCTCCCCGAGGCCGTGCGCGCCGCCTGCTGCGAGGTGCTCGCGCTGGCCCAGGCCCTCGCCGACGACCCGGTGCCGGTCGTGCACGTCGGCCCGGCGCCCGTCGCCGCCGCCGTGGCCGGACTGGCCCGCACCGTACGCCTGGAGCAGCCGCGCCTCGCGATCACCGCCGTCGAGTGCGACGGCCCCGCCGATCCCCAGGCGCTGCTCGCGGAGTTCGCCGACCCGGACGAGACCTGGGTGCGGCACACCCCGGGGCGCCGCCATGTCCGCCGCTACCGCGCGGCGGACCTCGGCGGCCCGACCCCCGTCCGGCCCGGCGGTGTCTACCTCATCACCGGCGGAGCGGGCGGCATAGGCCGGGAACTCGCCGCCCGTCTGACCGAGCGCGGTGCCACGGCCGTCCTGACCGGGCGCTCGCCGCAGCCGCAGCCGTCCGCCGGCCGGTACCTCCGCGCCGACGTGACGGTGCCGGCCGAGGTGTCCGCCCTGGTCACGGACGTCCTCGACCGGTACGGCCGGCTGGACGGCGTCGTCCACGCGGCCGGTGTGCTGCGGGACGGGCTCTTCACCGCCAAGTCCGCCGCCGATGTCGCGGCGGTCCTCGCCCCCAAGGTGCGTGGCACGGTGCTGCTGCACGAGGCGACCCGCCACCTGGACCTCGACTTCTTCGCCGTGTTCTCGTCGGTGACCGGCGTCGCCGGCAACGTGGGACAGAGCGACTACGCCGCCGCGAACGCCTTCATGGACGCCTACGCCCGCGAGCACGGGCTGACTTCCTTCGCCTGGCCCCTGTGGGCCGAGGGCGGCATGCGCACCGACCCGGCGGCCGAGGCCCTCTTCCGCCGTCAGGGCCAGGTCCCGCTGCCGACGACGGACGGTCTGGACGTGTTCGAGCAGGCCCTCACGCTCGCCGGCACCGAGGTCGTCGTGCTCCACGGCGACCCGGAGCGCGCCGCCCAGTCGCTGGGCCTGCCCCCCGCCGACGCCACCGAGACCCCCGAGGCACACCACGGCACGCCGGACGCCGAGCACCGCGCCCTGCCCCGGGAGACGCAGGGGACGCCGGAAGCCGACGGTGACATCGCCGTGATCGGCGTCGCCGGCCGCTACCCCATGGCCGAGGACCTCGACGCGTTCTGGGCCAACCTGCTGGCGGGACGCGACTGCGTCACCGAGATCCCGGAGGAGCGCTGGGAGGCGGCCGGCTTCTACGAGCCGGAGCGCGCCCCCGGGCGTTCGTACAGCAAGTGGGGCGGGTTCCTCGACGGCATCGACGAGTTCGACCCCGCCTTCTTCCGGATCACGCCGCGCGAGGCCGAGGGCATGGACCCGCAGGAGCGACTGTTCCTGCAGACCTCCTGGCACGCCCTGGAGGACGCGGGCCTGACCCGCGCCGACGTGGCCGGGCGCCCGGTGGGCGTCTTCGCGGGCGTGATGTTCACCCAGTACCAGATGCTCGGCCTGGGCGCCGAGGACCGGCTGCCGGTGCTGCCGACGTCCTTCTCCTCGGCGGTCGCCAACCGCCTCTCCTACTTCCTCGACCTGCGCGGCCCCAGCCTGGCGCTGGACACGATGTGCTCGTCGTCCCTGACCGCACTGCACCTGGCCTGCGAGAGCCTCAGGTCCGGCGACAGCGAGCTCGCGCTCGCCGGCGGCGTGAACCTCATCGTCCACCCGTACAAGTACCTGCACCTGAGCCAGGTCGGCTTCGTCTCCACGGACGGCCGCTGCCGCGCCTTCGGCGACGGCGGCGACGGCTACGTGCCCGGCGAGGGCGTCGGCGTCGTCGTGCTCAAGCCCCTGGCCCGCGCGCTGGAGGACGGCGACCGCGTCCTCGGTGTCATCAAGGGCAGCGCCGTCAACCACGGCGGACGCGCCGGGGGCTTCTTCGTACCCAACCCCACCGCACAGGCCGACGTGGTGCGGCGGGCGCTGCAGAAGGCGGACGTCGACCCCGCGTCGATCGGCTACATCGAGACGCACGGCACGGGCACGGCCCTCGGTGACCCCATCGAGATCGCGGCCCTGTCCCAGGTCTACGGCGACACCCCGTGCCGGCTGGGCTCGGTGAAGTCCGGCGTCGGCCACCTCGAACCCGCCGCGGGCATCGCCTCCCTGACGAAGGTGCTGCTCCAACTGCGCCACCGCACCCTGGTGCCGTCCCTGCACGCCGAACCGGCCAACGCGGTCATCGACTGGGACGCCTCGGGCCTGACCGTGCAGCGCGAGGCCGCGCCGTGGCCCGCCGGGCCCGGCACCCCGCGCCGCGCCGGCGTCAGCGCCTTCGGCGCGGGCGGGGCCAACGCCCATGTCGTCGTCGAGGAGTTCCCGCAGGCGTGGGCCTCGGACGCCGCCGCGGTCGGACCGCAGGTCGTGCTGCTCTCCGCCCGCACCCCGCAGGCCCTGCGCGAGCTGGCGGAGCGGTACACGCGGCTGCCGGCCGCCGACCGGCTCGCGGAGGTGGCCGAGCTGGCCGGGCTGACCGGCGCCGACCCGGAGGCCGAGCTCGACGAACTCGGCCTGGACGCCGACGACCTGCGCAGGCTGGCCCGGGCGCTCGCGGACGGCTTCCCCGGCCCGGCCCCGCACGTCGACGCCCGCTCCACGCTGGCCGGCCTCGCCGCGGCCGTGCAGGACGCCACCGGATCGGACGCCCCGCTCGCCGACATCGCCTACACCACGCAGATCGGCCGGGAAGCCATGGAGGAGCGGCTCGCCGTCGTCGCCTCCGACACGGCCGAACTGCGCTCGGTGCTCCGCGCCTTCCTGGACGGCTCGGAAACAGCCGGCTACCGCGGCACGGTCACCGGGCGGAGCACCGCCGCCGCCCCGGACTCCACCGACCCGCACGTGCTGGCACGCTGCTGGGCCGCGGGCGCCGCCCCCGACTGGCGTGCGCTGCACCGCGACCGGAAGGCGCGCAAGGTGGCACTGCCGCACTACCCCTTCGCACGGGTACGGTGCTGGGTCGACGTCGCGCCTCCCGCGCAGGCTTCGCTGCCCGTGGCCGCGCCGGCCGCCGAGCGGCCCCGGGCCGCCGCGTTCGAGGCCATCCCGCTGGACGTCCCCGTGTGGGAGGCGTGCCCGGCACCCGCCCCGCTCGGGACGCCGACCGGTCCGGTCGTGGTGCTGCACGCTCCCGACCGCGCCGGCCTCGCCCGTGAACTGGCCACTCGGCACGAGGGGGCGGTCCTCGCCGAGCTGGGAGCCCCCATCTCCGTGACGCCGCGCCTGGTCTACGTCCTGGCCGGTGCCACGGGCGCCGCCGGGCACGAGACGGACCGCGTCGCGCGCGCCGAGGCCGCCGGTGTCAAGGCACTGGTCCGCTACGCACGCGACTGGTCCCGCCTGTCCGCACTCGACTGGGTCGTCGTCACCACCGGTGCCGCCGCGGCACCCGGCCGCGATGTGACCGACCCCTACGCCGCCGGGATCATCGGCTTCGCCCGGGTTCTGGAGAACGAGCACCCCGCCTGGTCGGTCGCCACCGTCGACCTCGATCCCGCCCATGAGTTCGCCGACCTCGTGACGGCGGCGCCCCGGGGCACCCGGCTCGCCTGCACCGGAGCCGTCCGCCACACCCAGGTGCTGCGTCCCGCCCCGGCCGCCGACGGCCCCGTCCCGCTCCGCCGGGGCGGCACCTACGTGATCATCGGGGGAGCCCGCGGCATCGGCCTGGCGATCGCCCACCGGCTCGTCGAGGACTTCGACGCACGGGTCGTCCTGGTCGGCCGCCGGGAGCTGCCCGGCACCGACCTCGGGGACCGGATCCGCTACGTACGCGCCGACGCGACCGACGCCCGGCAACTGGCCGCCGTCCTCGACGAGGCGGGTCCGGTGCACGGCGTCGTGCACGCGGCGCTGGTCCAGCGGGACCGGCTGGTGCGCAACCTCTCGGACGCGGACCTCGCGGAGAGCCTGGCGGCCAAGTCCGGTGTCGCGGCGACCCTGGTCGACGCCCTGCGCGGGCACAGCCCGGACTTCCTGGTGTTCTTCTCCTCCGCGCAGTCCTTCACGGGCGACCCCGGCCTCGCGAACTACGCGGCCGGTTCCACCTTCCTGGACGCCTACGCCCATGCCCTCGACGCCCGCCTGCCCTACCCGGTGCGCGCGGTCAACTGGGGCTTCTGGGGCACGGTCGGCGCGGTGGCCGACGACACCCACCGCGACCGCCTGGCCGCCGCCGGCTTCGGGTCCATCACGCCCGAGGCGGGGTTCGCCGCGCTCGTGGAGGCACTGAGGCAGCCGGCACCGCAGGCCGTCGTGGTGCCCGGCACCGAGGACCTGCGTGCACGCATGGGAGCGATCAGAACGGAGACCACGGACGTGACGCCGACCGGCGGGCAGCTGACCACCACGGACCTGCGCGTGGTGGAGGACTTCCACGCGCTCGACCGGCAGATGACGACGATCGCGAGCGGGGCCCTGCTCGCCCTGCTCGACGACCTGGGCGCCTGGCGGGGCCCGGCCCCGGACGCCGACGAGGTCGCCCGCCGGGTCGGGGTCACCCCCCGGTACGCACGGCTGCTGCACACCGTGCTGGACATGCTCGCCGACGCGGGCCTGACCGAGGCCGGCGACGGACGCCACCGCCCGGTCCCGGCCGCCCTCGCCGCGGCACGCGCCGGCGGCCACCTGCGGCAGCTGGACGAGCTGGCCGACGCCCACCCCGAATCCGCGGTCTTCGTACGGCTGCTGGCCCTGTGCCTGGAGCACTACCCGCAGCTGCTGCGGGGCGAGCTCCTCGCCACCGAGCTCCTCTTCCCCGCGTCGGGCACCTCGCTCATGGAGCGCGTCTACCGGGGCAACCCCATCAGCGACCTCTACAACGACCTGCTCACCGGGCACCTCGTCGCGCACGTCCAGCGTCGTCTGGCGGAGCTGCCCGCCGACGCGAAGGTCCGCATCCTGGAGGTCGGCTCGGGCACCGGCGGCACGTCCGCGGGGCTGCTGCGCGCGCTGCGCCCGTACGGCGAGCGGGTGGAGTACTGGTACACCGACCTGTCGGTCACCTTCCTCGCCCACGGCCGCCGGGAGTTCGGCGAGCAGTACCCCTTCCTGCGGTTCAAGCGCCTGGACCTGGACACCGACCTGGTCACCCAGGGCTTCCCGGCGGACGGCTTCGACCTCGCGGTCGGCGCGAACGTCCTGCACGCCACGTCGGACGTCGGCCGTGCCGTGCGCCACCTGCGCGGAGTGCTGCGCGCCGGCGGCGAGCTGCTGCTCAACGAACTGACCTCGGTCACCCTGGCCGCCACGCTCACCTACGGGCTGTTCGACGGCTGGTGGGCCCACACCGACACCGCCCTGCGCCTGCCCGGCTCGCCGCTGCTGGACGTGCCCGGCTGGACCGGGCTGCTCACCGGCGTCGGCTACGACGCGGTGTCCGCGATGCCGGGCGCCGCCGAGACCACCCGCAACTTCCAGCACATCCTCGTGGCCAGGGCGGACGACCCCGCCACGCCCGGCGACGCCACCAAGACGTCGCTCACCGGCTTCACCGACGCTCTCCTGGCCCTGACGTCGGAGGCCTCGGGCATCCCCCTCGAGGACCTCGACCTCGACCGGGCGATCGGGGACTACGGCTTCGACTCGGTCAGCTACAGCCTCCTCGCGACCCGGCTGAACGACGAGTTCAGCCTGGCGGTGACGCCCGCGCTGTTCTACGAGACGCCCACCCTGCGCGCCCTGGCCGACCGGCTCGTACGCGACTACCCCGAACTGCAGCACCGGCACACCGCCGCCCCGGCGCCCGCCGAGCCCGCTGCCGTCGTGGCCGCACCCCGGCCGCAGCAGACTGCCGCACCCGCACCCGCACCGGCCCCCGCCCCGACGGTCCCCGTCGCGGCCCCCGCCGAGCCGGAGGCGATCGCCATCGTCGGCATGAGCGGGCGGATGCCCGCGAGCCGCGACCTGGACGAGTTCTGGCAGCACCTGGTGGCGGGCGACGACCTGATCACCGACGTGCCCGCCGACCGGTGGGAGACACGCTCGCTCCCGGACGGCGTGCACGCCCACCGCGGCGGATTCGTCCACGACGTCGACATGTTCGACCCCCTCTTCTTCGGCATCTCCCCGCACGAGGCCGCGGGCATGGACCCCCAGCAGCGGCTCGTGCTGGAGGGCGTGTGGACCGCCCTGGAGGACGCCGGGCTGGCGCCCGGCTCGCTCGCGGGCTCCGACGTCGGTCTGTTCATCGGGGCCGGATCGAGCGACTACGAGGAGGTCCGCAAGGCCGCCGACGTGCCGGTCGACGCCCACGCCGCCACCGCCACCACGCACTCCATCCTCGTCAACCGGGTCTCCTACCTGCTCGATCTGCACGGCCCGAGCGAACCGGTCAACACCGGCTGCTCCAGCTCCCTGGTCGCGATCCACCGGGCCGCCGAGGCGATCCGCTCGGGCGAGTGCGACATCGCGGTGGCCGGCGGCATCAACCTCATCCTGTCGCCGCACAACCACGTCCTGCTCAGCAACACCGGCATGCTCAGCCCGACCGGGCGGTGCCAGACCTTCGACGCCCGGGCGGACGGCTTCGTCCGCAGCGAGGGCTTCGGCCTCGTGGTGCTGACCAGCGCGAGCCGCGCCCGCCGGCACCGCGTCCGGGCCTGGCTGCGCGGCACCGCCGTCAACCACGGCGGCCGGGCCCGGTCCCTGACCGCGCCCAACCCCGCCGCCCAGGCGGCGATGATCGTGCGGGCCCACGAGCGCGCCGGCGGCGACCCCACCACGGTGGGCTACCTGGAGACGCACGGCACCGGCACGGAGCTCGGCGACCCGGTCGAGATCAACGGCCTGCGGCTCGCCTTCGACGAACTGCTGAGCCGACGGGGCCTCGCGGCACCCGCCGAGCCCTTCTGCGGTGTCGGAGCGGTCAAGGCCAACATCGGCCACCTGGAATCCGCCGCGGGCGCCGCCGGAGTGATCAAGGTGCTCCTCGCGATGGAGCACGGCGTGCTGCCGCCCGTCGCCGGCCTCGGCGAGCAGAACCCGCATCTGCGGCTCGACGGCAGCCCGTTCCGCCTGGTCCGCTCGGCGCAGGCGTGGCCGAGCCCGGCCGGCGGCCGGCCGCGGCGCGCGGGCGTCAGCTCCTTCGGCTACGGAGGTGTCAACGCCCACGTCGTCCTGGAGGAGGCCGAGCCCGCGCGGGCACCGCAACGCTCGCACGGCCCCTGGGTGTTCCCCGTCTCGGCCCGTACGCCCGACGCCCTGCGCCGGTACGCGGCCGCGCTGCTCGCGGCCCTGGACCGGACCCCGGACCTGGCCGACATGGCGCACACCCTCCAGCACGGCCGGGACGCCATGGCCGAACGGCTCGCGGTCACCGCCGCCGACCGGCACACGCTCGCCGCCGCGCTGTCCGCCGCCGCCGAGGGCGCGGACCACCCCGCCCTGGCCCGGCCCGACGGCACGACACCCGCCGACCGCTGGGTCGCCGGGCAGCGGGTCGACTGGCCGCAGGACGGCGCACTGATTCCGCTGCCCACCTACCCGTTCGAACGCCGCCGGTGCTGGGTCGGCCCCCAGGAGCCGGAGACCCTCAGGGACGCCGCCGCCCCCGCCGCCCCGGCGGGGATGTATGCGCCGCGCCGGCGGCCCGTCGCCGAGGTGGCCGTCACCGCCCCCGTCACCGGGCCCGTCTGGGTGCTCGGTTGCGACGACTTCCCGGCCGCCGACGTCCACCGGGTCGAGGGCGCGCCGCTTGCGTCGCTGCCGACGCCCGCCGCGGTCCACGCCGTGGTCCACGGCGAGGCCGGAGTCCTCGACCTGTTCCGGATCGTCACGCACCTGCAGTCGCGCCCCGGCGCGGCCGGCGAGCTGTCGCTGACGGTCGTGACGCGCGACGCCGCCGGGCCGCTCGCCACGCCCACCGACCCGATGGCCGCGGCCGCCCTGGGCCTGGCCAGGTCGGTGCGGCACGAGTGCGAGCGCTGGCGGGTCAGCACCGTCGACATCGGCGCGGACGACCCCGCCACGGTCACCGTCGCCGTTCCCGGTGACTACGCGCTGCGCGCCGGACAGTGGTACGAGGAGGTGCTCCAGCCCCTCGACACCACGGCACCCGCCGCGCCCCTGCTGCGCGACGGTGGCACGTACGTGATCGTCGGCGGCACCGGTGACGTGGGCCTCGATGTCGCGGAGCGGCTCGTGCGGCTCCACCGGGCCAAGGTCGTCCTCGTCGGGCGCTCCGCGCCGGACGCGGCCAAGGCCGCCCGGATCCGGGCCATCGACCCGACGGGCACCTCGGTGGAGGTCCACCGGGCGGACGCCGCCCGACCCGCCGAGCTACGGGCCGTGTTCGACCGCGTGGGCATCGTGCACGGGGTCCTGCACTCGGTGACCGTGCCGAGCGACCGGTCGCTGGCGGCCATGGACGAGGCCTGGTTCACCACGGGCCTGGCCGCGAAGACCCGGACCCTCGCGGCGCTCGTCGAGGCGCTGGACGGCCGACGGCTCGACTTCCTCGCGGTGTTCTCGTCGGTCCAGTCCTTCCTCGGCAACCCCGGGCAGGCCGCCTACGCGGCGGGATGCACCGCCCAGGACGCCGTCGGGCGTGCGCTCGCCGGACACCTGCCCTACCCCGTACGGGTCGTGAACTGGGGCGCCTGGACCGGTTCGGCGCTCACCGAGCGCCACCGCGACCGGCTGGCTGCCGCTGGGGTCCACCCGCTCGCCCCGCAGACGGGATTCGAAGCGCTGAGCCAGGTGCTCGGCCGACAGGAGGTTCAGGTGGCAGTGGTCTCGGGCACGGACGACTTCCTCGCCCGCATCGGCGTGACGACGGCCGGCACGGACGAGCAGCGGCCCGTGGCCGCGGTCGTACCCGCGGCCACGACCCCGGCCGTCCCGGCGGTCGTGCCAGCAGCCACGGCCCCCGCCGGGGAGGCGTGGCGCGCGGCGGCGGCCGACGAACTGCTGGCCCTCCTGCGCGAAGTGGCCGGGATCCGCCCGGGCGAGCTCGCGCCGGACGACCTGCTCAGCCGCTTCGGCTTCGACTCGATCATGTACACGAGGCTCAGCCACCAGGTGAACGCGCGCTGGGACCTCGACCTGACACCGGCCGCGTTCTTCGGGGTGGCCACCGCGAACGACCTCATCGACAAGATCCTCCACAACCACGGCCCGGCTCTCGCGGCGCGGTTGACCGCGCCTGAGCGAGAGGCGGCTCCCACCCGCGAGACCACCCTCCCGGCCCCGGCCGTCGCCACCGAGCCGGCCGTCGTCACGGCGGTACCGGCCCCCGCGCCGGTGCCCGCTCCCGCGGCCCCCGCTCCTTTCGCCGGTGATCCGGCCGCCGTCGCCATCGTCGGCATGGCCGGTCTGTTCCCGGACTCCGACGGCCTGGACGAGTTCTGGGAGCACCTCGTCGCGGGTGACGACCTGGTCCGTGAGATCCCGGCGGACCGCTGGGACTGGCGGCGGCTGCACGGGGAGCCCGAGCCGGGACAGTTCCGCACCACGGCGAAGTGGGGCGGGTTCATGCGCCGGGTCGACCTGTTCGACCCGCAGTTCTTCGGCATCTCGCCGCACGAGGCCGTGGCGATGGACCCGCAGCACCGCCTCGTGCTGGAGGCCGCCTGGACCGCGATCGAGGACGCCGGCATCCGGCCGTCCGCGCTCGCCGGCACCGACACCGGCGTCTTCATCGGCAGCAGCACCTATGACTACTTCGAACTGCAGCACGCCCTCGGTGTCCCGCTCGACGGGTACAGCACGGTGGGCAGGGCGCACGCGATCATGTCCAACCGGGTGTCCTACCTGCTGAACCTGCACGGCCCCAGCGAGACCCTCGACACCGCCTGCTCGTCCTCCCTCGTCGCCGTCCACCGGGCGGCCGAGGCCATCCGGCACGGCGACTGCGACGTGGCGCTGGCGGGCGGCGTGAACGTCATGGCCTCGCCCACGCTGTTCGTGGACATGAGCCAGGCCGACATGCTGAGCCCGGACGGCCGCTGCCGCACCTTCGACGCGGCCGCCAACGGCATCGCCCGCGCCGAGGGCGTCGGCGTGGTCGTCCTCAAGCGCCTCGACGCGGCGATCGCCGACGGCGACGTCATCCACGCGGTCCTGCGGGGCAGTGCCGTGAACCACGGCGGCCGCACCAACTCGCTGACCGCGCCCAACCCTGACGCGCAGGCCGCCTGCGTCGTCAAGGCGCACCGTCGCGCCGGGGTGGACCCGCGGACCGTCACCTACATCGAGACGCACGGCACCGGCACCGAACTCGGCGACCCGGTCGAGGTCGAGGGACTGAAGACGGCGTTCGCCGAGCTGTACGCCGATCACGGCGCCGCCTGCACGGAAGCGCACGTGGCGCTGGGCGCGGTGAAGACCAACACCGGCCACCTGGAGGCCGCCGCGGGCGTCACCGGCCTGATCAAGGCCCTGCTCGCGATGCGGCACCGGGAGATCCCCGGAAACATCCACCAGGACACCCTCAACCCGCACCTGCGCCTCGACGGCAGCCCGCTGCGGGTGCCGGCCGGACGCGAGCCGTGGCGGCGGGTCCGCACACCCGACGGGGCCGAGGCGCCGCTGCGCGCCGGGGTGAGCTCCTTCGGCCTCGGCGGGGTCAACGCGCACGTGGTGGTGGAGGAGTACCGGGAGGAGCCGGTCGGCGGGCCCGCCGGTGCCCACCTGTTCGTCCTGTCCGCGAAGGACCCGGAGCGGCTGCGGAGCTACGCGCGACGCCTCGCCGACTGGGCCGCGGCCAACGAGGGGGTCGACCCGGCCGCCCTCGCCCACACCCTGCAGACCGGCCGGGAGGCGTTCTCCGACCGCCTCGCCGTCGTCGCCGACTCGCCGCGCGCGCTGGTGGCGGCCCTGGAGGCGTGGCTGTCCGACGGCACCGCGCCCGGTGTGTTCGCCGGGGACGGCCAGGACGCCACCACGGCCCTGCTGTTGGACGGGTCCGAGGGGAACCGCTACCTGCGGGCCGTGGTGGACTCCGGCCGCCTGGACAAGGTCGCCCGGCTGTGGGTCGGCGGCGCGTCGATCGACTGGACGGAGCTGTGGCCGGGTGCGGCACCCCGACGGGTGCCCGCACCGACCTACCCCTTCGCCCGGGAGAGCTACTGGCTCACCCCCGGACCGAGGTTCGACACCGTCCAGGCCGCCGAGGCGGGCCTGATCGCCGATGAGGGCGCCGGCACGGAGGCCGCCCACGTCGAGGAGGAGGCGGCGGCTTCCGTACCTGCCCCGGCCGCAGCGCCGGTGCCCGTCGCTTCCGCGTCTGCTGTTTCTGTACCCGCCGCCCGGCCCGTGCCGGACGCGGCGCCCGTCGACGACGACCCGGAGAGCGCCGTCCGTGAGCACGTGCGCGGACTGCTGGCCGCCCACCTGGGGATGCGGCCCGACCGCCTGCCCGTGGACCGGGTGCTGTCCGACGCGGGAGTGGACTCACTGGGCCTGCGCCGGTTGAGCCGTCGCCTCGGCGCCGACTACGGCGTGGACATCCCGGCCCGGATGTTCGGGGTGGCGCAGACGGTGCGGGCGGTCGCCCGGGCCGTGTTCGAGGCGTACGGACCGCTGCCGGGGCACGAGGAGGACGGGCCGGATCCGGCACCGGCCGCCACGCGGCCCTCGGAGCCGGCCAAGGACGGGGTCGCGGCCCTGCTGGCGGGCCTGCGCAACGGCACCGTCGGCGTGGACGACGCGCTGGCCGCACTGAAGGGGGGAACGGGACGATGAGCACCGAACTGCGCGAGCTGCTGGCGGCGATCGCCACCGGCGAGGTGTCCGACGACGTGGCGGAGCTCCTGCTGCGGGGCCTGATGCAACCGGCGTCGGAGCCGGCACCGGCTTCGGCACCGGTATCGACACCCGTGCCCGCACCGGCGGCCGAGCCCGCGCCCGAGCCCGGGCCGTACCCGCTCAGCCGTGGGCAGGCCGCCCTGTGGGCGATCCACGCGACCGACCCGCAGGCCGTGTCGTACAACCTCCCGCTGGGCCTGTGGCTCGGTGACGACGCCGACCCGGACCGGCTCGCCGAGGCGCTGGCCGCCGTGGTGCGACGCCACCCGGAGCTGCGCATCGCCGTCCGGCTGGACGCCACCGGGCCGGTGCAGGAAGTCACCGACCGCCCCGCGGAGGTGACCCGGCTGGACCTCGGCCACGTGACCGACGGCGAATTCGCCGCCCGCGTCCGCAACCTGGTGCGCCGTCCGTTCGACCTCGAGGACGACCCGCTGCACCGGATGTGGATCATCGCGGCGCCCGGCGGTGCCACGCTGCTGTTGCTGGTCTTCCACCACCTGATCACCGACGGTGTCTCCAGCCACCTCCTGCTGCGCGACATCGTCGCCTGCCACGACGCGCTCGCCGCCGGGCGGGAGCTTCCTCCCGTCGAAGACGGCGCCCCCTACGCCGAGTTCGTGCGGTGGCAGCGGGCGATGCTCGACGGCCCCGAGGCCGAGAAGCACCGGCGCTGGTGGCGGGGTCGCCTGGCCGGTGCCTCGACCGCACCGGTGCTCGGCGCGCTCGCCGACCGCCGCCGGGTCGGCCCGGCCTCGCACGCCGAAGGCGAGATGGTGCAGCTGCGGTTGCCGGAGGCCACCTGGACCGCTGTCCGGGACACCGCCCGCGCCGCCCGGCTGACGCCGTTCAGCGTCGTTCTCGGCGCCTTCGCCGCGCTGCTGCACCGGCACTCCGGGCACCGCGACATCAGCGTCATGGTGCCGACCGACGGCCGCCCCTCGCAGCGCTTCGACCGCACCGTGGGCTACCTGATCAACCCCGTGGTCCTGCGCGTGGACTGCGACCCCGGCAAGAGCTTCACCGAGCTCATGGACACCGTGCAGACGCGGATGGCGGAGGCCGAGGACCACAGCGCCTACCCGTTCGCGTCCGTCGTCGACGACCTCCGCCGGACCTCGGACGGCGAGGTGGGCTTCGACATCGGCTTCTACATGCAGCAGGGCGTCGGCGGGGACCAGGACATGGCGGCCGGTCAGACCGTCTTCCGCGACGCGCTCGACCTCACCCAGGAGGGCGAGAACGACCTCGTCGTCGAGGTGGTCGTGCGCGGCACCGGCGCGCACGTCTACGTCAAGTACGACCCGGAGCTGTTCGACCGCGCCACCGTCGAGCGGCTGGCCGAGCACTACCGGCTGCTGCTGGAGGAGGTGACGGCCGACCCGGCCCGCCGCGTCGGCGACGTCGCCCTGGTCTCCGCGGCCGAACGGCAGGTGGTCGAGCGGGCCAACGCCACCCGGGCCGAGCGGCCGCGCGACGTCACCGCCGCCGACCTGGTGCTCGCCCGCGCGCGGAGCGGCCCGGAGCGCACCGCCGTCATCGACGCCACGGGGTCGCTGACCTACGCGGAGCTCGCCGGGCAGGTGCACGCCCTCACCCGGATCCTCACCGACCGGGGCGTGCGCCCCGGCGATCTGGTCGGCGTCCTCGTGGGCCGCCGGGCCGCGCTGATCGTGGCCCTGCTCGCGGTGCAGGCCGCGGGGGCCGCGTACGTTCCCCTCGACCCGGACTTCCCGGCCGCGCGGCTCGCCCACATCGCCACCGACGCCGGCCTGGCCGCCGTGGTCCTCGACCCGGACCTGGCCGGGCGACTGCCCGACACCACGCCGGGTGTGCGCATCCCTCTGACCGACCCGGCGCCGACCGAACCGACGCCTCCGGTCGGTCCGGCCGGCTCGGTCGCCTGCCGCGACACCGACCTCGCGTACGTCCTCTACACCTCCGGGTCGACCGGAGAGCCCAAGGGCGTCGAGGTCAGCCACGGCAATCTGGTCAATCTGCTCACCTCGATGGCCGAGCGTCCCGGCTGCGCCGAGGACGACACGCTGCTGGCCGTGACCACCGCCGGGTTCGACATCTCCGGTCTGGAACTGTTGCTCCCGCTGATCCGCGGCGCCGCCGTGCACATCGCACCCGCGGACGTGGTGCGGGACGGGTTCGCCCTGGCCGAACTGCTCGACGCATCGGGCGCCACGATCGTCCAGGCCACGCCCGCCACCTGGGAGATGCTGCTGCACGCCGGGTGGACGGGCCGGGTGCGCCGGCTGCTGTGCGGCGGGGAGGCGATGACCGCCGAGCTCGCGGACCGGCTGCTGCACCGGTGCGACGAGCTGTGGAACATGTACGGGCCGACCGAGACGACCATCTGGTCCTCCACGCAGCGCGTCCGCCGCAACCGGCCGATCAGCGTGGGTACCCCGATCGCCAACACCACCTTCACCACCGTCGGCCCCGACGGCGCTCCCGTGCCGTTCGGCGCGGTGGGCGAACTGCTCATCGGCGGCGACGGCGTCGCCCGGGGCTACCGCGGCAGGCCGGAGCTGACGGCCGAGCGCTTCGTCACCGACCCCTCGACCGGTGAACGGCTCTACCGCACGGGCGATCTGGCCCGCTGGTCGGCCACCGGCGACATGGTGCTGCTCGGCCGGGCCGACCGGCAGATCAAGCTGCGCGGCCACCGCATCGAGCTCGGGGAGATCGAGGCCGCCGTCCGCCGCACCGGCGAGGTCGACGACGTCCGCGTGGTCGTGCGCGAGGACCTCCCGGGGCACCCGCAGCTGGTGGCCTTCGTGACGGCCGCCGCGGAGGCCGCGGCCGGAGCCGTCCAGCAGGCGGCGGCCTGGCTGCCCGACTACATGGTCCCCTCCCGGACCGTGGCCCTGGCGCGGTTCCCCCTGACCCCCAACGCGAAGGTCGACGCCGGTCCGCTGGCGGCCCTCCCGGTCGACGAACTGCTGCGCCGGTTCGGCCACGCCGACCGGCCCGTCGAAGCCCCGACGGCGACGCCGCCGGCGGCGCCCCCGGCCCCGGCGGGCGGCGGCGACCTCCTGGCGCGGCTGCGGGAGGCCACGGCCGGCGTCGCCGGACTGACCGCGGAGCAGGTCCCCGTCGACCGGCCGCTGGGCGAGTCGGGCTTCGACTCGATCGGCTTCACCCGGTTGGCGGTGGCGCTGCGGGAGCGGTTCGGCATCACCGTGCGGCCGACGGTCTTCTACGCCCACCCCGACCTCACCTCCCTCGCCGCCTTCCTGACGAAGGCGCACCCCGAGGCGCTCGCCCCGGCCCCGCGGGTGCCCGCCGCGCCCGCCGCACCGGCACCGGCCGCCACGGTCGACGGCTACCCGCCGGTCGCGGTCATCGGCGTCGGCGGACGGCTGCCCTCCTCCGGCAACCTGGAGGAGTTCTGGGGCCACCTGGCCGCCGGACGCGACCTGACCCGCCCCTACCCGATGGAGCGCGGCTTCTCCGCGCGGGTGTTCCCCGAGAGCTTCCGGGGCTCCTTCGTCGACGACGTGGACGCCTTCGACGCGCCGCTGTTCCGCATCTCGCCCCGCGAGGCGGCCCAGATGGACCCGCAGCAGCGGTTGCTGCTGCACGCCGCGCACGAGGCCGTGCTGGACTCCGGCCAGGCCCCGGCGGCACTGGCCGGCAGCCGTACCGGCGTCTTCGTCGGCCTCAGCGGCGCGGACTACCTGAGCCTGCTCGGCCCCGGCTCCCCGGAGATGGGCGACCACTTCCTGATCGGAAACGTCGCCTCCATCGCGGCCAACCGCATCTCCTACGTGTTCGACCTGCACGGCCCCAGCGCCGTGTTCGACACGGCCTGCTCCAGCTCGCTCGTCGCCGTCCACCGCGCGGCGCGCGCCCTGCAGCTCGGTGACTGCGAACTGGCCCTGGCCGGCGGGGCGAACCTCCTGCTGTCGCCGCACGGCTTCACCGGACTGCGGCGCGCCGGGATGCTCAGCCCGGACGGCCGCTGCAAGACCTTCGACGAGCGCGCCGACGGCTACGGCCGGGGCGAGGGCGTGGTGCTCCTGGCGCTCAAGCTGCTGGACCGCGCGCTGGCCGACGGCGACCCGGTGCACGGCGTGCTGATCGGTTCGGCCGAGAACCACGGCGGGCACACCCACTCGCTCACGGTGCCCAATCCGCAGGCACAGCGCGATGTCGTGCTCGCCGCGCACCGGGCCGCAGCGGTGGCGCCCGACACGATCGGCTACATCGAGGCGCACGGCACCGGCACCTCGCTCGGCGATCCGATCGAGATCGACGCGCTCAAGGAGGCGTTCGGCCAGTTGCACGACGACTGGGGGAGCCCGGTCGTCCCGGGCCGGACCGGCGTCGGGTCGGTCAAGACCAACATCGGTCATCTGGAGGCCGCCGCCGGCGTCGCCGGCATCGTGAAGGTCCTGCTGGCGATGCGTCACCGCACCCTGCCGGGCCTGGTGGACCTCCGGGTGCCGAACCCGATGATCGACCTCGCCGGCAGTCCGTTCCGGCTCCAGTCCGGAACACAGGCATGGGAAACACCCGACGGCGCGCCGGCCCGAGCCGGCGTCAGCTCGTTCGGTATGGGAGGCAGCAACGTGCACGTGGTAGTGGAAGAGGCGGGGAAGCGTTGATGAGCGGTAACACCGAGCACAAGGCCGCTCGACTGATCGTGCTGTCGGCCGACGGCGCCGAACAGCTCGACCGGTACCGGGCCGAGCTGTCGGCCTGGCTGGACGCCCACCCCACGGCTTCCCTCGACGGCATCGCGCACACGCTGCAGGCCGGCCGGGAACAGCTGCGGGACCGGCTCGCCGTCGTCGTGACGAGCACCCGGGAGCTGGCGGCGCGGCTGCGCGACGGCGAGGGCGTCATGACCGGCACCGTGCGGGCGGACGCCACGGGGGAACCCCTCGCCACCGGCGACGTGGCCGAGGCGGCCCGGAGTTGGGTCACGGGCCGCCCCGTCGTCTGGCCGGAGCTGCCCGGTGGCCGCCCGGCCCGGCTCTCCCTGCCCCACCCGCCCCGGCCGACCCGGCGCTACTGGATCAACCCGCCCGCCGGCCTGGCGGACGGCCCGGCCGAACGGCTCCTGACCGGCGACGAGTTCTATCTGCGCGACCACGCCCTGGGCACGGTCAAGATCCTGCCCGCCGTGGCGGCGCTGGAGTTCGCCGTGGCTGCCGCCGTCAAGCTGGGACACGGCTCGCCGACCGGCATCGTCAACGTCCTGTGGGCCCGCCCCGTGCTCGTCGAGGACGAGGCCGTGCGCGTGCGCCTGCACCTCGAACAGGCCGCCGACGGTGTCTCCTACGAGGTGCGCCGGGTCGACGGGTCGGCCGACGGCGCGCTCTGCTCCACCGGCACGCTCCGCTTCGACGCCCGGCCCGAAGCACCGCTCCTCGACCTGGACGCCGTCCGGGCCCGGCTGCCCCGCACGGCGACGGCCGACGAGTGCTACGCGGTCTTCGCCGCCCTCGGCGGCGGCTACGGCCCGAGCCTGCAGGGCCTGCGGTCGGTGCGGTCCGCGCCGGGCGAGGCCCTCGCGCACGTCGCCGTCCCGACGGCCGCCGACGTCCCCTTCGACGACTTCACCCTGCACCCGTCCCTGCTCGACGCGATGCTCCAGGCCTGCCTGTGGACCGACGACGACCCGTCGGCCCCCCGCGCACGGCAGCTGCCGTTCTCCGTGGACGCGGTCGACATCTTCGGCCCGCTGCCCGAGCAGGGCCATGTGCACGCCGTCGCCACCCCCGCGGGCCACGACGTGACCCTCGCGGACGACGAGGGCCGGGTGTGCGTACGGCTGCGGGCCGTCGTCACCCGGGCCGTCGACGGTGCCGCCCGGCTCGACAACGCCGTCGCCACGAACCTGCTCGCCCAGCGCTGGCGGCCCGCCCCGGCCGCGGCGGCCGGCCGGCCCGCGCGCGTGGTGCTGCTCGGCGAGGGAACGCTTCCCGGCGCCGAGCGCGCCGTCGAGGACGCCGTCTTCCCCCGCACCGAGGAACTCCTCGTCGTCCGCACCGTGGACGGCGACCCGCTGCCCGGGCTGCTGAGGCTCTTCCGCGCCTGGTCGGCGCAGCCGGCCCGGCAGCCGGTGCGGGTGCTGCACGTCTTCCGCCCGGCGGGCGGGGCCGAGGACGCGCGGGTGTACGCCCTCGACGGGTTCGCACGTTCCCTCGCCCACGAGCACCCCGAGTTCCGCGTCGCGGTGATCGAGCCGGGGACGGCCTCCCTCGCCGACGTCGTCGCCTCCGAAGCATCCGGCCCGCACGAATTCCGGGTCCGGTACACGGCCGAGGGCCGCCAGGCCCTCCGGTGGGAGAGTGTCGAGCCCGCCGCCGCCCCGCTCACGCCGCGCGGCACGGTGCTGGTCACCGGCGGCGCCGGGGCCATCGGCCGTCACCTCGTCGCCCACCTGGGGGGCACCGCCCGCTACGTCCTGACGGGGCGTTCGGCGACGGCCGACCTCACGGACCTGCGCGCCGCCGGCCTCGATGTGCACTACCTGCGGGCGGACCTGGGCGCCCCCGGCGCCGCGGCGGACCTCGTCGAGCGGGTCCACGCGTCGTTCGGACCGGTCCACGGCGTGCTGCATCTCGCCGGGACCACCCGCGACGCGCTGCTGATCCGCAAGACCGACGAGGACAGCGCGGCCGTGCTGGCACCCAAGGTGCGCGGCACCCTCGACCTCGACCGGGCCACCGCGAACGATCCGCTCGACTTCTTCGTCGCCTTCTCCTCCATGTCCGGCGCCGCCGGCAGCCCGGGACAGACCGACTACGCCTACGCCAACCGCTTCCTCGACGCGTTCACCGCGTGGCGGCGCGGCAGTGACCGTCCCGGCCGCAGCCTCTCCGTGCTCTGGTCGCTGTGGGCCGACGGCGGGATACGCGTCGACGCCGACGACGCCACCGCCGCCCGGATGGCCCGTCAGGTCGGACTGGTGGCGATGCCGACCGACGCGGCCCTGGCCGCTTTCGACCGGGCGCTGGGCCACGACGGCGACCACGTGCTGATCGCGCACGGCAACCTCGCCCGCCTGCGGGAGGTGCTCGACGCGCCGGCACCGGAGCCGGTGGTGTCCGCGTCAGCTCCGCGGCCCGGGACGGCGGGCACCGAACCGTCGGCCGCGGCCGAGGACTTCCTGCGCGAGGTGCTCGCCGAGGTGTTCGAGTTCCCGCCGGAGGAGATCGAGGCCGACACGGCCTTCGAGCAGTACGGCATCGACTCGCTGCTGATCATGGACCTGACCCGTCGGCTGGAGGAGCACTTCGGGTCGCTGCCGAAGACGCTGTTCTTCGAGTACCAGAACCTGCGTGCCCTCGCGGACTGGTTCACCGAGCACCACGGCGCCCGGATCCTGGAACTGACGCCCGCGCCCGCCGTCGAGGCTCCCGCACCCGCGCCCGCCGCTCCGGCCCCCGCGCCGGTGACGCCGACCGCCACCCCCGCACTCCACCAGGGCGGTGCGACCGCCTCTGCCCAGGGGCCCGTCCCGATCGCCATCGTGGGCGTCGCCGCGCGGTTCGCCGAATCGGACACGCTGGAGGAGTTCTGGGCCAACCTGAAGGCGGGCCGGGACCTCGTCACCGAGATCCCGGCGGACCGCTGGGACTGGCGTGACTACGACCAGGCCACCCCCGCCGACCGGGCGGCCCGGTACAGCCGGTGGGGAAGCTTCCTGCGCGGCATCGACAAGTTCGACCCGCTCTTCTTCGGTGTGTCGCCCCGCGAGGCGGAGATCATCGACCCGCAGGAGCGGCTGTTCCTGCAGACGGCCTGGCACGCCATGGAGAACGCCGGGCGCACCCGCGCCGATCTGCGCTCCCATCGCGTCGGCGTCTACGTGGGCGCCATGTACGGGCTGTACCAGCTGCACGAGGCCGAGGACGGCCGGATCGGCGCCTCGTCGCACGCGTCGATCGCCAACCGCGTCTCGTACACCTTGGGCCTCACCGGCCCCAGCCTGGGCGTGGACACGATGTGCTCGTCCTCGCTGACCGCGATCCACCTGGCCGTGCGCGACCTGTGGGCCGGTGACACCGACATGGCCGTCGCCGGTGGTGTCAATCTGCACGCCCACCCGTACAAGTACCGCTTCCTGGGCCAGGGCCAGTTCACCTCCAGCGACGGCCGGTGCCGCAGCTTCGGCGCGGACGGCGACGGCTACGTCCCCGGCGAGGGCGTCGGCGCGGTGCTGCTGCGGCCGCTGGCGGACGCCGTCCGCGACGGCGACCACATCCACGGCGTCATCCTCGGCTCCAGCGTCAACCACGGCGGCCGGACCAACGGCTTCACCGTGCCCAACCCCGTCGCCCAGGGCGACCTCGTCGCGCAGGCGCTGGAGCAGGCCGGCGTCGACCCGGCGTCGCTCGGTTACCTGGAGGCGCACGGCACCGGCACCGCGCTCGGCGATCCGGTGGAGATCCGGGGCCTCGCCCGGGCGCTGGGCACGGCCGTCCCGTCGTCGCGCACCCTGCCGATCGGCTCGGTCAAGTCCAACGTCGGTCACCTGGAGTCCGCCTCCGGCATGGCCGGGCTGTGCAAGGTGCTGCTGCAGATGCAGCACGGCGAGCTCGTGCCGTCGCTGCACGCGGACCCGCTGAACCCGAACATCGACTTCGACTCCACCCCCTTGCGCGTGCAGCGCGACCTGGCCCCCTGGCCCCGGATCGCGGGCACCCCCCGCCGGGCGGGCATCAGCTCCTTCGGCGCCGGCGGCGCCAACGCCCACCTCGTGGTGGAGGAATACCAGGAGAGCGCGGGAGTGGGGCCGACGGACGGCGACGAGCGCGGTCCGTGGCTGTTCCCCCTCTCCGCCAAGGCGCCCGAGCGCCTGCCGGTGCTCGCCGCCGAGCTGGCGGACGCCCTTGAGAACGGCCCGCACCGCCGCCTCGCGGACGTGGCGTTCACGCTCCAGCGGGGGCGTGAGGAGTGGGCGGACCGGATGGTCGTCTCGGCCTCCACCGTCACCGAGCTGGTGGCCAGGCTGCGGGGGAGCGACCCGCAGGGCGTCTGGACCGGCAGCGCGCGCGGCCGCAAGGCGTCCCGCGCCGCGGCACCCGCCGGCACCGCCCCGGCGGACATCGCCGCCGCCTGGGCGGCCGGTGCGACGGTCGACTGGCCCGAGACGCGAGGGCGGCGCGTGCCGCTGCCGGGCTACCCGTTCGAGGAGCTGCGCTGCTGGCTGACCGACACCATCTGGTCGCCGCCCACGCAGCCGGCCCCGGGCCCGGTCCGGATCGCGCCGCGCCCCGTGCACCCGCTGCTGGACGAGGTCGACCCGGTCGACAGCCTCGACGGCCTGACCTACCGGACGGCCTTCGGTCCCGAGCACCCCTACATCGACGGACACCGGGTCGGCGACATGCGTCTGCTGCCCGCCGCGGCCGTCCTGGAAATGGCCCGCGCGGCGGCCGAGGCGGCCGGCGCGGGGCAGCAGCTCAAGCTCGCCAACGTCCGGTGGCTGCGGCCCTTCGTCGTGGCCGGCACCGAGCGTTCGGCCAGGACGCGGCTGCGCCGCGGTGACAGCGGCCTGGTGTTCGACCTGCGGGACGGCGACGGCGAGCTGCTCGCCGAGGGCCGGATCGACGCCCTGCCCGCCCCGGCCCCGGAGACCGTCGCGATCGACGCCGTCCGGGCCCGGCTGAACCGTCGTCACGAGGGCACCGACCTCTACGCGGACCTCGCGGCGGCGGGCCTGGTCTACGGCCCCGCCCTGCGGACCGTCGAGTGGATCGCCGCGGGCGACGGGGAAGCACTGGTGCGGCTGCGGGTCCCCGCCGAGGCCGCCCGCTTCGCCGGCTCCGCCCTCCACCCCTCGGTGGTCGACGGCGCGCTGCACGCGTTCGCGGTGCTGCGCGACCGGAGTGCCGGTCCCGCCATGGTGCCCTTCGCCCTCACCGCCGCCGAGGTCCTCTCCCCGGTGACGGACCTCGGATACGCGCACGTGCGGACCGTCGGCACCGACCGCTACGAACTGACCCTGACCGACGACGCCGGACGTGTCTGCGCGCGGCTGCGCGACCTGTCCCTGCGCCCCGCCCCGGGCGCGGCTGCTCCCGAGGCGGTATCGGCGGAGCCGGTGGTGGCGGACGACCTGATGTACGTTCCGCGCTGGTCCGCGCTGTCCGCGCGGGAAACGGCGCCCACGGGCGGCACCACCTGGCTGGTCCGCGGCCCGGAGTCCGTCGAGCTCGCGGCCGCCCTGACGGCCCGTCTGGGCGGCACCGTCGTCGAGCTGGACCACGACCGTCTCGACACCGCGACCGGCCGCCCCGACCACGTCATCCTGCTCGGCCCCGGCGCCGGAGCGCGCACCGGCGGCACGGACGATATCGCCGCCCTCGAAGCCACCCAGGAGCGGGGCGTCCTCGCCCTGTTCCGGCTCGCCAAGATCCTGCAGCGGCTCGGCTCCTCGGTCCGGCTCACCGTCGTCACCGAGGACGCGCTCGGCACGGCCGCCGAACCGGTCGGCAACCCGTACGCGGCGAGCCTGCACGGCCTCGCCCTGTCGCTGGCGCAGGAGCACCCGCGCTGGCGGGTGGCCGTCGTCGACCGCTCGTCCGCCGACCGGCCCTCCGCGGACGTGCTCGACGTCCCCGCCGGCGGCCCGTACGCACTGCGCGGCGGTGTGCTCCACCACCGCCGGCTGGTCCCGGTCGCGGCCACGCCCCCGCGGGAGCGGATCCGCCGCGGCGGCACCTACCTGATCCTCGGCGGCGCCGGCGGCATCGGCCTCGAACTGACCGAGTGGCTCGTGCGCACGTACGGGGCGAAGGTCGTGCTGCTCGGCCGCAGCGAGCTGGACACCGCCCGCCGCGACCGGCTGCGCGCCATCGACCCGGGCGGAAACCTGGTCTCCTACCGCCGGGCCGACGCGACGGATCCCGCGGCGCTGCGCGACGCCGTCGCGTGGACGCGCGCCACCCACGGCGCGCTGCACGGCGTCTTCCACGCCACGATCGTCCTGCGGGACCAGACCGTCGCCACGATGACCGAGGAGACCTTCCGCTCGGTCCTCGAGGCCAAGACCCGCACCTCGGTCGCCCTGCACGCCGCGCTCGGCGGCTCGGCCGACGTGGACTTCGTGCTGTTCTTCTCCTCCGCGGTGGCCCTCTCCGGCAGCGCCGGGCAGGGCAACTACGCCGCCGGATCGACCTTCGAGGACGCCTTCGCCCACCACCTCGACGGGGTGCTGGACGCCAAGGTCGCCGTGATCAACTGGGGCTACTGGGGCACCGTCGGCATCGTCGCCGACGAGCGCCACCGCAACCGGCTCGCGGCCACCGGCATCTACTCGATCACCCCGGAGGAGGGCATGGCCGCCGTGCACGCCGTGCTGGGCCGCCCGGACCGCCAGGTCATCGTGGTCAAGGCCGATGCCACCGCCCTCGCCGCCGTCGGCGTGGAACCCGCCCCGGCGGACCGCGCGCACACAGAAACGAACCCAGCCATGAACACCGAGGCACCGGCGGACGACCCGTCACTGGTGCCGTCGCTGACGGCACTTCCCCCCGTCGCCCGGCTGCTCACCGAAGCCGACGACGCCCGCCTGACCGAGGTCATGTGCGGCTGGCTGTGGACGCTCTTCCGCCAGGAGGGCGTGTTCCTCGGCCAGGGCGAGCGGTGGACCCCCGCGACCCTCGCGGAGCGACTGCGCGTCCTGCCCACGCAGGGCAGGCTCTTCGCCGAGCTCCTGCGGCAGCTGACCGAGGCGGGCTATCTGCACGACGGCGGCGGGCACCTCACCCCCGCCGGCCGCCCCGCCCCCCAGGACCCGGAGGGCGAGCTGATCGCCCTCTGCGAGCAGAAGCCGGCGCTCAACCGCTTCGACCGGCTGCTGCTCCCCTGCATGCGGAACCTGTTCGCGGTGATGCGCGGCAGCGTCCGCGCCACCGACGTGATGTTCCCCGGCGGCTCGACCGCGCTCGTGGAAGGCGCCTACCGGGGCAGCCCGGTCGTCGACCGCGCCAATGAACTCGTGGTCGGCGCGGTCACGGACGGCCTGTCGCGCCACAACGGCCCCGTCACCATCGTCGAGATCGGGGCGGGCACCGGTGGCACCACCGCGAGCGTGCTTCCGGCCCTGACCGCCTCGGGCGCGGACGTGACCTACGTCTACACCGACATCTCCCGCGCCTTCCTGCAGCACGGCAAGCAGCGCTTCGCCGAGACGTACCCCTACGTCCGGTTCCAGCAGCTCGACATCTCGGGCGACCCGGTGGCCCAGGGCTTCGAGCCGGGCAGCGCCGACCTGGTCGTGGCGGCCAACGTCCTGCACGCCACCTCCGACCTGCTCGGCACCCTGCGCGCGGTGGCCTGGCTGCTCAAGCCCGGCGGACGGCTGGTGCTCAACGAGGCCAGCAGCAACGTCCTGACCGCCACGCTCACCTTCGGTCTGCTCGACGGCTGGTGGCTGCACGAGGACGCCGAACTGCGCCTGCCCGGCTCCCCGCTGCTCTCCGCGCCCGGCTGGCGCAAGGCCCTCGCGCTCGCCGGCTTCGCCCGCAGCCGTGCCCTCCCGGCCGACGAGGGGCTGACCCAGCACGTGGTGGTCGCGGAGACGCCGATCGGCGCCGCACCGGCGGCCCTCCCCACGGCGGCCGTGGCGGCCCCGCGGGCGATCGAACCGGCTGTGCCGTCCGTGCCGTCGTCCGTGCCGTCCGGTGGGAACACCGACGCGCTGGTCGAGGCCGCCCAGGAGTACGTGAAGGACGCCTTCGTGGAGATCCTCCAGGTCCCGCGCGACCGGCTCTGGCTGGACGAGACGTACGAGAACTTCGGCGTCGACTCGCTGACCGTGGCCCGCATCGTGGACCTGCTGTCCGAGCGCATGGGAGAGCTCCCCGCGACCCTGCTGTTCGAGTACCCGACGGTCCGTGAGGTCGCCGACTACCTGGTCGAGCGGCACGCCGACAAGGTGCGCGCCCTGCTCCCCGAGGCGCCCGCCGCGGCGGAGCCCGCCGCACCGGAGCCCGCCGTGGCGGCGCACCCGGCCGTGCGCGCGTCCGACCGCCCGTCGGAGCCCGCCGCGGAAGCGGACCGGCGCATCGCGGTCATCGGTGTCGCCGGCCGCTACCCCCTGGCCGACGACCCCGACGCGTTCTGGGCGAACCTGCGCGCCGGCCGTGACTGCGTGCGCGAGGTGCCGGCCGACCGCTGGGACCACACCGCGCTGACCGAGGCGGACGGACAGAAGATCAGCCGCTGGGGCGGCTTCCTCGACGGCATCGACGAGTTCGACCCCCGCTTCTTCCAGATGTCGCTGCGCGAGGCCGAGCTGACCGACCCGCAGGAGCGGCTGTTCCTGCAGACCTCCTGGCACGCGCTGGAGGACGCGGGCTACACCCGGGCGCGCCTGCGCGGCAGCCGCGTCGGCGTGTACACGGGCGTCATGTACGGGCACTACCAACTGTTCGAGGACGAGCGGGGCCTCGCGGGAGGCATGGGATACGCCTCCATCGCCAACCGGGTCTCGTACTTCTTCGACTTCCACGGGCCGAGCCTGGCGATCGACACCATGTGCTCGTCGTCGCTCACCGCCATCCACCTCGCCTGTGAGGCCCTGGCGGCCGGGCAGGCGGACTACGCGCTCGCCGGCGGCGTCAACCTCGCCCCGCACCCGCGCAAGTACCGCCAGCTCGCGGCCGGCGGCTTCACCGGGGAAAGCGGCCGGTGCCGCAGCTTCGCGGCCGACGGCGACGGGATGGTGCCCGGCGAAGGCGTCGGCGCGGTCCTGCTCAAGCCGCTGGCGGCGGCGGAGCGCGACGGCGACCGGATCCTCGGTGTGATCCTCGCCGGAGCCGTCAACCACGGCGGCAAGACCGGCGGGTTCGCCGTCCCCAGCCCGGCCGCCCAGGGCGAGGTCATCGCCTCGGCGCTGCACGGTGCCGGCATCGACCCGGCGACCGTCTCGTACGTCGAGGCGCACGGCACCGGTACCGCGCTGGGCGACCCGGCCGAGGTGGCCGGGCTGGTCCGGGCCTTCGGCGACCTGCCGGCCGGATCCGTCGCCCTCGGCTCGGTGAAGTCCTCCGTCGGCCACCTGGAGTCGGCCGCGGGCGTCGCCGCCCTCACCAAGGTGCTGCTGCAGATGAAGGCCCGCGAACTGGCGCCCTCGCTGCACGCGGAGGCCCTCAACCCGGCCGTCGACTGGAACTCCGTACCGTTCCGCGTACAGCGGGAACTCACGCCGTGGAAGGGCGCCGAGCCGCTGCGCGCGGGCATCAGCGCCTTCGGCGCCGGGGGCTCCAACGCCCACCTCGTGGTCGAGGAGTACCCGGCGGACACCCCGGCGGGCGGTACGACGGGACCGGCCGTCTTCCCCTTCTCCGCACGTGACGCGGAGGCACTGCGCCGCGTCGTCGAACGGATGCTGGACTGGCTGCGGACCGCCGGCCCCGGCGCCGACCCCAAGGACATCGCCACCGCGGTCGGCGTCCCCGTCACGGCCGTCGACGAACCGCTCGACGAGCTGGGGCTGGACCCGTCCACCATGGTGCGTCTCATCGGCCTCGGCGACTTCGTCCGGCCGGGCACCGTGCACGGCGGCACGACCCTGCGCGAGCTGGCCGGCCGGGCCGGCGGCGGCGCCGGCGTCGACCTCGGCCGGCTGGCGTACACCCTGCAGACCGGCCGGGAGCCCATGGCCCACCGGTTCGCCGTCGTGGCACGTTCGGCGCGGGAGCTCACCGAAGCGCTCGAAGCCTTCCTCGCCGGCCGGCCCAGTGGCCACACCGCCGTGGTGACCGCGGAACCCGGCACGGCCACCGTGCCCTCCCCGGCCGACCCGGACGGCGTGGCCCGTCGCTGGGCCGCGGGTGAGGTCTTCGACTGGGCGGCCGCCCACCAGGGCCCGGTGCGCCCGCTGTCGCTGCCCGGGTACCCCTTCGCCCGGACCCGCTGCTGGATCGACGCCGTCGCCCCGGCCGCCCCCGTCGCAGCGGCCGCTCCGGCCACCCGCCCGGCCCGCCCGGCCGGTTCGCTGGACACCCTGCTGCGTCTGCTGGGCGCGGTCAGCGGCTACCCGGTGACCGACCTCGACCCCGCCGGCTCCTTCCACGAGCACGGCCTGGACTCGCTGAGCCTCATCCGCTTCGCCGACGACGTCGCCAACGCCTTCGGCGTGCCCGTCGGGCCCGACCAGCTCCTCGCCACCCCCACCCCGAAGTCGCTCGCCGAGTGGCTCGACCGTGAACACCCGGACGCCGTGGCCGGTGCGGCACCGGCCGAGCCCGAGCCCGCGCCGGTCCACGCCGCGGCGGCCGACCGGGCCGCCGACGACCCGGTCGTGATCGTCGGCATGGCGGGCACCCTGCCCGGCGCGCGGGACCTGGACGAGTTCTGGGCCGGCCTGCAGCGGGGCGGTGACCTCTTCACCGAGGTACCCGCCGACCGCTGGGACAGCCGCGCGCACTACGGGGACCCGGCGCACCACCCCGACCGGACCCGGATCACCCGGGCCGGCTTCATGCCGGACGTCGACCGCTTCGACCCGCTGTTCTTCGGCATCTCGCCCCGCGAGGCCCGCTGGATGGACCCCCGCCAGCGGCTGCTGCTGCGCACCGTGTGGACGGCGCTGGAGGACGCGGGCATCGACCCGGCCGACCTCGCCGGCACCGACACCGGACTGTTCGTCGGCGTCGGCGCGTCGGAGTACGCCGAGCTGGTGCAGCGCTCCGGCACGGCCACCGACGCGTACTCCTCGACCGGTCTGACCCCCTCCATGCTGGCCAACCGCGTCTCCTACCACCTCGACCTGCGCGGCCCCAGCGAACCCGTGGACACGGCCTGTTCCAGCTCGCTGGTGGCCCTGCACCGCGCGGCGGAGGCGCTGCGGCTCGGACACTGCGACACGGTCATCGCGGGCGGCGTCAGCCTCATGCTGTCGCCCGTGACCTTCGCCTCCCTCGAACGGGCGGGCATGCTCAGCCCGGACGGCGTGGGCCGGGCCTTCGACAAGGACGCCGCGGGCTATGTGCGCGGCGAGGGCGTCGGCGCCGTCGTGCTCAAGCGGCTCAGCCGGGCCCGTGCCGACGGCAACCCGATCCTCGCCGTCCTGCGCGGCACCGCCGTCAACCACGGCGGGCGGTCCAACTCGCTGACGGCCCCCAACCCGCGCGCCCAGGCCGAGGTCATCGTGCGCGCCCACCGCGAGGCGGGCACCGACCCGGCGACCATCGGCTACATCGAGACGCACGGCACCGGGACGGTCATCGGCGACCCCGCCGAGACCAACGGCCTGCGCCAGGCGTTCGCCGAGCTCTACCGCGAGTGGGGCCACCCGGCACCGGCCGCGCCGCACTGCGCGCTGGGCGCGCTGAAGAACACCATCGGCCACCTCGAACCGGCGGCGGGCATCGCCGCGGTGCTGCGCGTGCTGCTGTCGATGCGGCACGGGCGGATCACCGGCGACCCGCACGGCCCGGAGCTCAACCCCCACCTGGCGCTGGAGGGCACGGCGTTCGAGGTCGCGGCGACCGGCCGTGACTGGGCGCCCGCGGCGCCCGGCGTGCCGCGCCGCGCCGGAGTCAGCTCGTTCGGCTACGGCGGGGTCAACGCCCACGTCGTGCTGGAGGAGTACCCGGCCGAGGAGCCCGCGCCGGCCGACGGCCCGGCCGTGTTCACGCTCTCCGCCCGCGACCCGGAGCGGCTGCGCGCCTTCGCGCACTCGTTCGTCGACACCCCGGACACCTGGGCGCACGACCTCGCGGGCACCGCCCACACCCTCCAGTCCGGCCGCGCCGAGCACGCCGAACGCCTGGCGTTCGTCGCGGAATCCGGTGAGCACGCGGTGGCCACCCTCCGCCGCTTCCTCGCCGGGGACTCCTCCGGCATCCACCTCGGCCACGTCGACCGGCACGCCGACCGGTCACCGTTCGAGGGCCGCGGCGCCGACGAGACGGCCGCCGCCTGGGTCCGGGGCCGGGCGATCGACTGGTCCGCCCGGTGGACCCCGGCGCCGCGCCGGCGTTCCCTGCCGGCGTATCCCTTCGCCGCCGAGCGGCACTGGTTCACCGACGGCGCCCCTGCGGGAGCCATCGAGCCCGCCCCTGCGCCCGCCTCCGGTGACACAGCGGACACGGAGCCCGTCAGCCTCTTCACGGCCGCGTGGACGGCCGAACCCGTGCCGCCCGCCGCGCCGTTCACGGGCCGGGTGCTGGTGTTCGGCGACCTGCCGGTCCCCGGCGCCGTCCACGTGCGGGCCGGCTCCGCGTACGCGGACGACGGCTCCACCGTCACGATCCGCCCCGGCGAGGCCGAGGACTACGCCCGGCTGCTCGCCACACCGGCGGACCGGATCGTGCACCAGTGGCCGCTGCTCGAACCGGACCGCGAGGACCTCGGCATCGAGTCGGTCTACCTGCTCGTCCAGGCCATGACGACCTCCCGCGCCGCGGCCCGGATCCAGGTCCTCGTGCCCGAGGACGCCATGGCGGAGGCCTGGGGCGGATTCGACACCTCGCTGCGCGCCGCCCTGCCCGGCACGGCCTTCGGCGTCGTACGCGTCACGGGCCGGGTCGAACAGGCCGCCCTGCTCGCCGAGGTGACGGCCGAACGGCTCTCCGCGGCCGCGGTCCGTCTCTCGGCCGGCGGCCGCAGCGTGCGCGCCCTCTCGGAGGTCGCCGCGCTGCCCGCCGTCGCCTCGCCGCTGCGCCCGGACGGCGTGCACCTGGTGACCGGCGGCACCGGCGGGCTCGGACTGCTGCTCGCCCGCACGCTGCTGGCGCGCGGTGCCCGAGTGGCCCTCACCGGCCGGTCGTCCGCCGAGGACCGCGCCCGGGAACTGGCCGAGCTGCGCGCACTCGGTGACGTCGCGTACTTCCAGGCGTCCGTGACCGACGCCGCTGCCATGGCGGAGGTCGTGACGGCCGTCAAGGACAGGTGGGGCGCGCTGCACGGTGTCTTCCACCTCGCCGCGACCGCTTCCCGCACCCCGCTGCCCGGCAAGGACGTCGCCGAGTTCCGCGCCCACCTGCGGGCGCGCTTCGAGGGCACCCGGGTGCTCGACGAGGTGACCCGCGACGAGCCGCTGGACGTATTCGTCCTGTACTCGTCCCTGGCCGGCCAGCTCGGCGACTACGGTCTCGTCGACTACGCCGTCGGCGCCCGCTTCCTCGACGGATTCGCCGAGGAGCGCGAGACGCTGCGCTCGGCGGGCCGCCGCAGCGGCCGCACGGTCTCGATCGACTGGCCCATGTGGCGCGCCGGGGGCATGCACGTGGACCCCGAGGACGAGCGCGGCTACCTCGCCGCCACCGGCTTCCGCTACCTGGAGGCCGACGAGGGCGAGCGGATGCTCGACCTCGTGCTGCGCCTGGGACACCCCCAGGTCGCCGTGCTGCCGGGAGAGCCGGAGCGGATGCGCGAGCGGATCGAGGCGATGCGGATCCGGCAGAACACGCCCCAGGACCGCCCGGCCGCCCCGACGCCGTCGGTCGTACAGGCGCCCTCGGTCGTACAGCCGTCGTCGGCCGCGGAGCCGGCCGCGCCGTCCGCCGGCGAACTGACCGGCCGGCTGCGGACGATGGTCGCCGAGCTCCTCGGCCTGGCGCCGACGGCGCTCGACCCGGAGGCCGGCTTCGGTGAGTACGGCCTGGACTCCTTCGGACTCCAGTCCCTCTCCGTGGCCCTGGAGGAGACCTACGGCGTGACGGTGCCGACGACGACGCTCTTCGGTGCCAACACGATCGACAAGCTCGCCCGTCACCTCCTGGCGGAGCACCCCGCCCTGCTGGAGCGGGACGCGGCACCGGCCGCCGCCGCACTGCCCCCGGTCACCCGGACGGAAGCGGTGACCACCCCTGCACCCGCCACCCCGGCCCCGTCCTCGTCGGACGACGCCATCGCCATCATCGGCATGGCCGGGCGGTTCCCGGACTCGCCGGACGTGGAGGCGTTCTGGCGGAACCTCGCCGACGGACGGGACCTGATCACCGAGACCCCCGCCGACCGGTGGGACTGGCAGGAGGTGTCCCGGCGCTTCGGCGGCACCGCCCGCTGGGGCGGCTTCCTGACCGACGTCGACCGCTTCGACGCGCGGTTCTTCAAGATCTCGCCCGCCGAGGCCGAGGTCATGGACCCGCAGCACCGGCTGTTCCTCGAGCAGACGTGGGCGGCGCTGGAGGACGCCGGCTGCCGGCCGGACCGGCTCGCCGGCCGCCGGGTCTGCGTCTTCGCGGGCGTGCAGTTCAACGACTACGAGTCGATGGTCCTGCGCGGCGAACAGGTCAACCCGCACGCCGGCACCGGACTGGCGCGGACCATCCTGGCCAACCGCATCTCCTACCTGCTGGACCTCAGGGGCCCGAGCGAGAGCATCGACACCGCCTGCTCCAGCTCCCTGGTGGCGCTGCACCGCGCCGTCCGCGCCCTGCGCAGCGGCGAGAGCGAGCTGGCCATCGCCGGCGGCGTGAGCCTCGTGCTGTCGCCGCAGACCGTCGTCGCCGGCAACCAGCTCGGAGTGCTCTCCCCGGACGGCCGCTGCAAGGCGCTCGACGCCCGGGCCGACGGATACGTCAAGGGCGAGGGCGTGGGCGTGCTCGTGCTCAAGCCGCTGTCCCGCGCCCTCGCCGACGGCGACCGGGTGCACGCCGTGATCCGCGGCAGCGCCGTCAACCACGGCGGGCACGCGTCTTCGCTGACCGCTCCGAACCCGCTCGCGCAGGCCGACCTGCTGGTCGACGCCTACCGGGACGCGGGCGTGCCGGTGGAGACGGTCTCCTACACCGAACTCCACGGCACCGGCACCGCGCTCGGCGACCCCGTGGAGATCGACGGCCTCGTCCGGGCCCACCGGACCCTGGCCGAGGGACCCGCGACCGCGTGCGGCATCGGAACCGTCAAGAGCAACATCGGTCATCTGGAACCCGCCGCGGGCGTCGCGGGCGTCATCAAGGTGGTGCAGGCCATGCGTCACCGGACGCTGCCGCCGACGCTGCACCTTAAGACGCTCAACCCGCTGATCGACCTCACCGGCACCCCGTTCCGGCCCGTACGGGAGACGACCCCGTGGGCGCCCACGGACGACAGCGGCGCACCTCTGCCGCTGCGTGCCGGCGTCAGCTCTTTCGGCTTCGGCGGCGTCAACGCGCACGTCGTCCTGGAGGAGGCCCCCGCCACGACGCCGCCGGCCCCGCAGGAGGGCCAGGCGCGTGAGGTGTTCGTGCTCTCCGCCCGCGACGAGGACGCGCTGCGACGCTACGCCGCGGCCACGGTGACGTTCCTCGACGGTGAGACGCCGTCGCTGTCCTCGCTCGCCTACACCTCCCAGACCGGGCGGATCCCCATGGCGGCGCGGCTCGCGGTGGTCGCCGGCTCGACCGGTGAACTGCGGGCGCGGTTGGCCGCCTTCCTCGACGGCGACCGTGTCGACAGTGGTGGTGCGGACGGCGGCCACGCGTGGCTGTCCGAGCCGGAGGGCGCGAGCTACCTGGCGCGCCTGGTCCGGGAGGGCAACCTCGACCGGATCGCGGAACTTTGGCAGGCAGGCGCCGACTTCGACTGGAACGCCCTGCGGTCCGACCGGCCCCCGCTGACGTCCATGCCCACCTACCCCTTCGCACGCGAACGGCACTGGCTCACCGCCGGCCCCGCCGCGGGCGGACAGCCGGCTCCGCAGGACTCGGCGACCTCCCTGCTGCTGGTGAAGGACTGGGAGCCCGCGCCGCTGCCCCAGGGCGAGCTGCCGGGCCGCGTCATGGTGCTCGTCAGCGCCGAGACCGAGCCCGTCGCCATCGCGGCGTTCGGCCCCGCGGCCACCGTGGTCCGGCTGGACCACGACAGTGACGACGCCGCCGTCGCGCGCGTCGCGGAGTCGGCACGTGACATGGCCGCCGTCGTGGACCTGGTCGACTTCTCGGCCACGCCGCTCGCGACGCCGGAGGCCGACTGGTCCCGGATCGCGCTGCTGCGCGAGCTGGTCACCGCGAACCGGACCCGTGGCTTCGCCTACCTGCACCTGACCCGCGGCCTGACGACGTTCCGGGCCGAGCAGCCGACGCTGCGCGGCGCGGCCTTCGCCGGCCTCGTCAGGATGCTCACGGCGGAGTACCGCGGCGTGTTCGCCCGCACCCTCGACCTCGACACGCTGGAGCCGGCCGCGGTGCGGGCGGCGGTCGCCGCCGAACTCGCCGCGACCGACCCGGTCACCGAGGCCTGCGTGCGGGCGGGGGAGCGGTACCGGCCGGTGCTGCGCCCGGCCGACCCGGTCACGCCGTCCGCCGACTGGTCGGCGGACCTCGCCGGCCGCACGGTCGTCATCACCGGCGGCACGGGCGCGCTGGGCCGGCTGGTCGCGGCCCGGCTCATCGAGCGGGGAGCCGACCGGCTCGTCCTGCTCGGCCGCTCGCCGCTGCCCGCCCGGGACGAGTGGCCCGCGCTCCTCGCGGACCCCGGCACCGACCCGGCCCTCGCGGCGCGGCTGCGCGACCTCGCGGCGCTCGACCGCCCGGGCGTGCGGGTGGCCGTCGAGACCGCCCCGCTGGATCGGATCTCCGAGGTCCTGGACCGCGCACGGCGTGAGCTGGGCCCGATCGCCGGGATCGTGCACTGCGCCGGACTCGGCGTGATGCGCGATCCGGCCTTCATCGGCAAGCGGATCGAGGACATCCAGCGGGTCCTCGAACCGAAGACGGCCGGCCTCCAGGCCGTCCTGGACGGGTGCGCGGACGACCCCCTGCGGTTCGTCGTGCTGTACTCGTCCGTCGCCGGCCAGGTGCCCGCACTGGCGGTCGGCATGAGCGACTACGCGCTGGCCAACTCCGTGCTGGACCGGGTCGCCGAGTACCGGGCCGCCACCGGCGGACCCGTCGTCAGGTCGCTGCAGTGGCCGAGCTGGCGCTCGGCCGGCATGCCCGAGGTCGACACCCCGGCCTACCGGGACCTCGGCCTGCGGACCCTGGACCCGGAGACGGGACTGGCCCTGCTGGACCAGGCGATGACCGGAAGCCACCCGGTTCTCCTGCCGTGCGTCGTGGACGCCGCCCGCTTCGACGCCGGCGCCCTGCTCGCGGTCCCCGCGCCCGGCCGTCCGGCCGACGCGCCGGCCGCCCCCGCCCCTGCTGCGGCAGCCCCCGCTGTCCAGGCCGGGAACGGCCTCGTCCGGCGCGTGACCGAGGTGATCGCCTCGACGCTGCGGCTGGACCCCGCGCAGGTCGGGCCGGACGAGGACTTCGCCGATCTGGGCGTGGACTCGATCATGGTCGCCCAGATCCTCGCCGCGCTGGAGCGGGAGCTCGGCGTCGTCGCGGAGCCGTCGGCCGTCCTCGAGAACCCGACCGTGACGCTCCTCGCGAAGGCGCTGCGGGACCAGGTGCCGGAAGCCGCACTGTCGGCGCCCGCCCCGGCCCCCGCCCCGATGCCCTCGGAGACCGAGCGGACACCCCGGGCCGTGGCAGCCACGGAATCCACCGGACGGGCCGAAGCCGACACCACGTCAAAGACGGCAGAGTCCGAGGCGGCAGCAGCCGGACCGAAGGACGGCATCGCCGTCATCGGCATGGCCGCGCACTTCCCCGGGGCACCCGACCACCGGGCGTTCTGGCGGAACCTGGTGTCCGGGACGGACTCGGTGACCGAGGTGCCGCCGTCCCGCTGGGACCCGGACCGCTTCTGGCGGCCCGACCCGCAGCCCGGCACCACCGTCAGCAAGTGGGGCGGCTTCCTCGACGGCATCGAGGACTTCGACCCCGACCACTTCCGGCTCGACCCGGCCGGCGCCCCCTTCGTCGACCCCCTGGTGCGCCAGGTCCTCGAGACCGGCGCGGAGTGCCTGGCCGACGCCGGGCTCACCCCCGAGGAGGTCGCGGGCCGACGCGTGGGCGTCTTCGCGGGCGCCCGGGCGGCGAACTTCGGTGCGCACCACGGCACCGCGGGCCCGCACTCGATCAGCGGGATGGCGCAGAACTTCATCGCCGCGCAGCTGTCCCACTACCTCGACCTGCGCGGACCGGCCGTCGTCGTCGACACGGCCTGCTCCAGCGCGCTCGTCGCGGTGCACCTCGCCACGCACAGCCTGCGGACCGGAGAGTCGGACCTGGCCTTCGCCGCCGGCGTCGACATCCTCCTCGACGAGGTTCCGTTCGTCGGCATGAGCGGGGCGGGCGCGCTGTCGCCGACCGGCCGCTGCCACACCTTCGACGAGCGGGCCGACGGCATCGTCCTCGGCGAGGGCGCCGGCATGCTGATGCTCAAGCGCCTGTCCGACGCGGTGCGCGACGGCGACCGGGTCTACGCGGTCATCGAGGGCAGTGCCGTCAACAACGACGGCCGCACCATGGGCATCACGACGCCCAAGCCGAGCGCGCAGCGGCAGGTGATCGAGGCCGCCTGGGCGGACGCCGGCATCACCCCGGCACAGATCGGCTACGTGGAAGCACACGGCACCGGCACCATGATCGGTGACCCGATGGAGCTGAAGGCGCTCACGGAGGCGTTCCGCGGCTCCACCGACGAGATCGGGTTCTGCGGCGTCGGCAGCGTGAAGACCAACATCGGGCACACCCTCAGCGCGGCCGGCATGGCCGGGCTGATCAAGGTCGTGCTGTCGGTCCACCACGCGCAGCTGCCGCCCACACTGCACTGCGCGACCCTCAACCGGCGCTTCCGGTTCGAGGAGTCACCGCTGTTCCCCGTGCGGGAGGTGCGGCCCTTCACCGGCCGCGACGGAACGCGCCGGGGCGCCGTCAGCTCCTTCGGGTTCGGCGGCACCAACGCGCACATGGTGGTGCGCCAGGCACCCGACGACCACGTACCGACCCGCGCTCCGCTGGAGGCGCCCCGCTACCGGCGGCGGCGGTTCTGGTTCGACGCACCGGCGCCCGCGCCGACGTCCGTCCCCGCACCGGCGTCCGCGGACGCCGGACCTCCCGTGGTGACGGACCCGCCCGAGCCGTTCTTCGAGCTCGAGTTCTCGACTGTGCCGGAAGGAAAGAAATGAAAGCGTTGGATGGCCTGACCTGCACCGTGGTGGTGCGCGGGACCGACCCGGTGCTGCGCGACCACCGGGTGCACGGCACGCGCATCCTGCCCGGCGTGTCGTTCCTCGACATGATCTACCGGATCCTGCGCGCACAAGGCGTCGACACCGCCCGGGTGGAGCTGCGCCGTGTGCTGTTCCGCAACCCGGTGGCCGCCGGAGAGGAGTTCGACACCGAGCTGCGGGTGGGCTTCACCGCGGACGGTGACGGCTACCGGGTGTCCGTCACGGGCACCCGCCGCCCGTCGGGCGAGACCGAGCCGGTGCTGGACTGCCGGCTGCTGCTGGACGTGCCCTTCCCCGCGGAGGCCGTCGACCTGGCCGCCCTGCGCGGACGGACGCCGCACACCGCGGACATGGCGGACCTGTACGCGCTCGTGCGGCGGACCGGCATCGAGCACGGGGACTTCATGCGGGCCCGCGGCACCCTGCACGTCGGTGACGGGGAACTGCTGGCGGACCTGTCGCTCGGCCCGCAGGCCGCGGCGTACGCCGAGTACTTCCATCTGCACCCCGCCGCGCTGGACTCCTCGACGCTGCTGCCGACGCAGTTCGCCTCGTCCGGGGTCGGCGCGGCCGCGCGCCCGTACATCCCGATGCTCATCGAGTCCTTCCGGGCCCGGCAGCCGATCGGGGCGCGCACCCTGGTGCACGCCACCCCGCCCCGGCCGACCGGCCCGGACGGCGACCTGACCACCTGTGACTTCCGCTTCCTCGACCCGGACGGCGGCGTCCTGCTGTGGTTCCGCGGGCTCACCTCGAAGCGGGTACGGGACGAGGACGCCATCACCCGGCTGGAGGCGGCGCCGCGCCCGCGGCAGTCGGCCGAGACCGTGGTGCGCGCGCTGCTCACCGAGCGACTCGAGACGGCGGACTTCGACGAGGAGGCCGGGTTCTACGAGCTGGGCCTCGACTCCACGGGGCTGCTCGGCATCGCCGCCGACCTGGAGCGGGCGTACGGCACCGACTTCTCGCCCACGCTGCTGTTCGAGCACAACACCTTCGCGTCCCTGGTCGAACACCTCGGGGAGTACCGGCTGCCCGACGACGCGCAGGCCGTGACCCCGGCCCCGCCCGCCGAGGCCGCGGCCCCCGCCCCGACCGAGACCGGGGTGCGGGAGGAACTGCCCACCGAGGTCGTCTGGTTCGAGCCCCACTGGCGGGCCGCGCCGCTGCCGCCGGCACCCGCGCCGGCCTCCGTGCTGACCGTCGACGCCTCGACCCCGCGCGACTGGCCGGCCCTGCTCGGGGCGACGGACGCCTCGGACGTTCTCTGGACCCCGGCCGACCCGCAGGACCTGGAGAGGGAGGCGGTCGACCTGACCGCCTTCGCGGCAGCCCTGCTGCGCGCCCGCAGGAGCCCGGTCCGGATCGTCTGCCACCTTCCGGCCGACGCGCCGGCCGCGGCGGTCGCGGGCCTCTTCCGCACCCTCCGCATGGAACAGCCGGGCGTCAGCGCCGCCGTGGTGTGCTCGCCGCACGCCGCCGACGCCCTGGCCGAGCTCGCGGCGGGCGCACCCGACGTGGACGTCCGGTACGAGGCGGGGGAGCGCCGGGTGCGCGACATCCGGCCGACGCCCGCCCCGGACACCCCGACGCGCCTGCGCGAGCGGGGCGTCTACCTGATCACGGGCGGGCTCGGCGGGGTGGGCCTCGCCCTGGCCCGGCACCTGGCGCGGACCGTACGGGCCCGGCTGGTGCTCTGCGGGCGCACGGCCGCCCCGTCGTCGGTGACCGCCGAACTGACCGCCCTCGGGGCCGAGGTCGCCGTCGTCGCGGCGGACGTCACCCGCGCCGAGGACGTACGCCGCGCGGTCGACCACGCGCTGTCCACGTACGGCGCGCTGCACGGTGTGGTGCACGCCGCCGGTGTGCTGCGCGACGGGCTGATCGCGGGCAAGAGCGCCGAGGACGTCCGCGCGGTGCTGGCGCCCAAGGTCGCAGGGGCCCGTCATCTGTACGACGCCACCCGGCACCTCGGGATGGACTTCCTCGTGCTCTGCTCGTCCACGGCCGCCGCCTGGGGCAACCGGGGCCAGGCCGACTACGCCTGCGCCAACGCCTTCCTCGACGCCTTCGCGGAGGGCAAGCCGGGGGTCGTGTCGGTCGGATGGCCCGGGTGGGCCGACGGCGGCATGCCGCTCGACGACGCCGCCCTGCGCACGATGGGCCTGAAGGCCATGGACACCCCGACGGCGATGGACATCCTGCTGCGGGCCGCGGGCAGCGGCCGGCCGCACCTCGTCGCCCTGGTGGGCTCGGCGGACACGATCACCAGCCAATTCACCCCGGTGGCAGCCGAGGCCGTCGCGGGCACTGAACTCGTCGCGGCCGGCGAGCCCGTCACCGCTCCGGTGCCCGTCGCCGCTCCGGCGGCCGATGCCTCCGGCGACGACGACGCGATCGCCATCGTGGGGATCAGCGGCCGCTACCCCATGGCCCGCAGCGTCGACGAGTTCTGGGCGAACCTGCGTGACGGCCGCGACTGCATCACCGAGGTGCCCGCCGACCGCTGGGACCACGACGCGATCCACACCGACACCAAGGGCGTCCCCGGCCGTTCCTACGGCCGGTGGGGCGGATTCGTCGACGGCATCGACGAGTTCGACGCCGCGTTCTTCCACATCTCGCCCAACGAGGCCGCGGTGCTCGACCCCCAGGAGCGGCTGTTCCTCCAGGAGGCGTGGCACGCCTTCGAGGAGGCGGGACACGCGCCCTCGGCCTGGCGCGGACGCGCCGTCGGGGTGTTCGCGGGCGTGATGTACAACCAGTACCAACTGCACGGCGTGCGCGAGGAGGCCGGCTTCGTCCCCTCCTCCTTCAGCGCGTCCATAGCCAACCGTGTCTCCTTCTTCCTCGACCTGAAGGGGCCGAGCATCGCGCTCGACACCATGTGCTCGTCGTCGCTGACGGCGCTGCACCTCGCCGTCGAGGCGATCCGGCGCGGGGAGTGCGAGGCGGCGCTGGCGGGAGGCGTCAATCTGCACGTCCACCCCAACAAGTACCTGCTGCTCAGCCAGTCGTCCTTCCTCTCCACCGACGGCCGCTGCCGGGCCTTCGGCGAGGGCGGCGACGGCTACGTGCCCGGGGAGGGCGTCGGCGTGGTGCTGCTGCGACCGCTGCGCGACGCGCTGCGCGACGGCGACCACGTGCACGCCGTCATCCGCGGCACGGTGCTCAACCACGGCGGCCACACCGGTGGCTTCTCCGTGCCCAACCCGGCCTCGCAGGCCGCACTCGTCGAGAACTCGCTGGCGGGCGCGGGCGTCGACCCGGCCGGCCTCGGCTACCTCGAGGCGCACGGCACCGGCACCAGCCTGGGCGACCCGATCGAGATCGCGGCCCTGGAGCGGGCCTTCGACGCCGCCGGGGCCGGCCGGGGCCCGTGGCCCATCGGCTCCGTCAAGTCGAACATCGGCCACCTGGAGTCGGCGGCGGGCATCGCCGCCCTCACCAAGGTCGTGCTGCAGATGCGCCACCGGGAACTGGTGCCGTCCCTGCACGCCGAGACCCTCAACCCCGGTGTCGACTGGGCCGCCTCGCGGTTCCGCGTGCAGCGCGCCACCGAACCCTGGACAGCGCCCGACGGCACGCCGCGGACCGCGGCGATCAGCTCCTTCGGCGCCGGCGGCGCCAACGCGCACGTGGTGCTGACCGAGCACCCCACCTCTGACGCCGCCCCGGAGACGGCGCGGCCCCGGCTGTTCGTGCTCTCGGCCAAGGACGCCACCCGGCTGGACGAGACGGTCACGGCCCTGCTCGCCCACCTGGAGCGGGCCGACGGCGCGGAGGCCGGCGCCGACGTCCCCGCCGCCCTGGCGGAGATCCTGACCGAGGTCGTGGGCTTCCCGGCCGACCCGCGCGAACCGCTGGCCGAACTCGGCCTGGACTACCCGCGGCTGGCCGAGCTCGCCCACCGTATCGAGGAGACCTTCGGCGTCCGGCTGCCCGTCGACGGGGGCACCACCCCGGCCGGACTGGCGGCCGGGCTCGCCGCGGCGGCCCCGCCCGTCGATCCGGCGGCCCTCGCCTTCACGCTCTGGGCCGGACGCGACCACCTCGACGAGCGGCTCGCCGTCGTCGCCACCACCACCGCCGAGTTCGCCGAGGCCCTGCGCACCGGGACCGGCTGCCACCGCGGCCGGCGGCGGCGCTCCGCCGCATCGGTCTCCGGGGACGACCTGCAGGCCCTGGCCCGGGCCTGGGTCGAGGGCGCGGACATCACCGTCCCGTCACCCGACCGCCCGCGCCGGCTCTCGCTGCCCGGCTACCCGTTCGCCCGCGAACGGCACTGGATCGAGACCGCCCCGGCCCCCCGGGCCGTCCTGCCCGCGCCGGCCGGGGCCACTGCCCCCACCGAGCCGGTCGCGCCCGCCGCACTGGCCGAACTGGTCGAGCTGCCCGACCGGCACGTCTTCAGCACCCGGATCTCCACGGCCGACCGGCCCTGGCTGGCCGACCACACCGTGGACAACGCCGTGCTCGTCCCCGGGACGTACTTCGTCGACCTGGCCCTGCACGCCGGAGCACGACTGGGCTGCCCCAAGGTCGCCGAGCTCGTGACCCACACCCCGCTGCCGTCGGGCGACGCGGACGTACGTCTTGTCGTCGGCCCGCCCTCGGCGGACGGGCGGCGGGACTTCGAGCTGCACGCCCGCCCCGCGGGTGCCGACTGGGCCGCCCATGTGACGGGCACCCTCGCCCCCGCCCCCGACGACGCCCCGAGCACGCCGCCCCTCCCCAAGGACGCCGAGGAGGTGGACGTCACCCGGCTCTACGAGACGCTGTCCGGATACGGACCCGCCTTCCAGGGCCTGCGCCGCGCCTGGCGCACCGCCGACGCGGTCTACGCCGACGTGGTCGTACCCGACGGGGACGCCGGGTTGCACGGTCTGCACCCGGTGCTGCTCGACGCCGCCCTGCACACCGTGGCCCTCGCCTCGAAGCTCGACGGCGACCGTCCCTACCTGCCCTTCGCCTGGTCCGGAGTGCGCCTCCACGCGGCCGGCGCGACCGCCGCCCGGGTCCGGGTCGTCCACCTTCGCGACGACGTGGTCGAGGTCCGGCTCACGGACCGTGCCGGTGCTCCCGTGGCGTCCGTCGACTCGGTCGTCCTGCGCCGGGCCGGCACCCCCGCCGACCCGCTCCACCACATCGAGTGGGTGCCCGTCGAGACCCCGGAGGCCGACGCGCACGCCCGCTACGCGGTGCTCGGCCCGGACCCGGACGGGATCGGCGCCGCCCTGGCCGCGACCGGGGCCGAGGTGCTCCGGGCACCGGAGCCGTCCGCACTGGTGGACGTGCCGCCGGTCGTCGTCCTGCCCGTCGTCTCCGACGGACCGACGGCCGACGCCGCCCGCGCGCTCACCACCCGGGTGCTCGGCCTGCTCCAGGAGTGGCTGGCCGACGAGCGGTACGCGGCCTCCCGGCTCGTCCTTCTCACCACCGCCCCCGACCCGGCCACCGCCGCGGCGTGGGGCCTGGTGGGCTCCGCCCAGTCCGAACACCCCGGACGATTCACCCTCGTCGAGGCGGACGGCCTTGCCGCGCTGCCCCGCGCGCTGGGCTCCGACGAACCGAGGCTGGCGCTGCGTGACGGGCGGGTGCTGGGCGCCCGTCTGGTCCGCACACCGGCCGCCGCGTCCCCGGGCGAGCCGCGCCGACCCGGCACGGTCCTCGTCACCGGCGCGAGCGGTGCCCTCGCCGGGCCCGTGGTCCGCCACCTCGTGGAGCGGCACGGCGTGCGCGACGTGCTGCTGGTCAGCCGCAGCGGCCGGCGCCCGGCGGACCTGGCCGGGCTGGACGCCCGCATCGAGACCGCCGCGTGCGACGTGGCCGATCGTGCGGCCCTCGCCGCCCTGCTGGCCGACCGGACGGTGACGATGGCGGTGCACGCCGCGGGCGTCCTCGACGACGGGGTCGTCACCGCCCTCGACGCCGAGCGCGTCGAGCGTGTGCTGCGGCCCAAGGTCGACGGCGCGACGAACCTGCACGAACTGCTGCCGGACGCCGAACTGGTGCTGTTCTCCTCGGTGGCGGGCGTGCTGGGCGGCCCCGGCCAGGGCAACTACGCCGCGGCCAACGCCTTCCTCGACGCTCTCGCCCGGCAGCGCGCCGGGACCGGCCGGCGGGCCGTCTCGGTGGCCTGGGGACCGTGGGCGACCGAGGACGGCATGGTCGCCGACCGCGACCGGCTCGCCCGCGGCGGCGTCGAGCCGCTGCCGACCGACGCCGCCCTGCGGCTGCTCGACGCCGCCCTCGCCGGAGGACACCCGGAGGTCACCGCCGTGCGACTCGGCACCGGCCGGGCCGCCGTCGTGCCGCACCTCCTGCGCGGCCTCCTCACGTCGGAGCCGGCCGACGCGCCCGCCGTCGACCCGGGCCTCACGGGCCTTCGCCCCGACGAGCGGCGGGCCAGGCTGTCCGCGCTGGTCCGGGGTCAGGCCGCGGCCGTGCTCGGCTACTCGGGCGCCGCCGCGATCGAATCCGACCGGTCGTTCCAGGAGCTCGGCTTCGACTCGCTGAGCTCCATCGAGTTCCGCAACCGGCTCGGCGCGGCCCTGGGGCTGTCCCTGGAGGCCACGCTCGTGTTCGACCACCCCACCCCGGCCGACCTGGTCGACCACCTCGACGAGCGGTTCGCCGGCGCGTCGGGGGCGGACGACCCGCCGACCCTGTCCGAGGCCTTCGACCGCCTCGCCGCCGCGCTCACCGCGGCGGAGGAGGACATGGACGACACGGCCCGGGACCGCGCCGTGGAACGGGTCCGCGGCCTGCTCGACCGCCTGGCGCCGCGCACCGCGCCGGGCACCCTCACCACCTACGAGACCGCGACCGACGACGAGGTCTTCGCTTTGATCGACGCTGAGCTCGGCACCCCGCTGCCGGGACTGGAGGACCGCAACCGATGACCAACGAGGACAAGCTCCGCGACTACCTGCGGCGGGTCACCGCGGAACTCCAGACGGCACGGCAGAGGCTGCGCGACGTCGAGGAGCGCTCCGCCGAGCCCATCGCGATCGTCGGCATGGCCTGCCACTACCCCGGCGGCGTCGAATCGCCCGAGGACCTCTGGTCCCTGGTCGCCGAGGGCCGCGACGGGATCACACCGTCCCCGGCCGACCGCGGCTGGGACCTGGACGCGCTCTACCACCCCGACCCCGACCACCCGGGCACGACCACCGTCCGCGAGGGCGGCTTCCTGCACGGCGCGGCCTCCTTCGACGCGGGATTCTTCGGCATCTCGCCGAAGGAAGCCCTCCACACCGACCCCCAGCAGCGGCTGATCCTCCAGACCTCCTGGGAAGCCGTCGAGCGGGCGGGCCTGGACCCGACCGCGCTGCGCGAGAGCCGCACCGGTGTGTTCACCGGCGTGATGCACCACGACTACCCCGGCGCCCAGGGCGCGGGCAGCGTCGTCTCCGGGCGGGTGGCCTACCAGCTCGGCCTGCGCGGCCCCGCCATCACGGTGGACACCGCCTGTTCGTCGTCGCTGGTCGCCCTGCACCTGGCCGTGCGGTCACTGCGCCGCGGCGAGTGCGAGATGGCCCTCGTCGGCGGTGCGACGGTGATGGCCACCCCCACCGGCTTCATCGAATTCAGCCGCCAGCGGGGCCTCGCCCCCGACGGCCGGTGCAAGCCCTTCGCTGCCGCCGCCGACGGCACCGCCTGGTCCGAGGGCGTGGGCGTGCTCGTCGTCGAGCGCCTCTCGGCGGCGGTGGCCGCCGGCCACCGGGTGCTGGCGGTCGTCCGCGGCACCGCCGTCAACTCCGACGGCGCCAGCAACGGCCTCACCGCACCCAACGGCCCCGCCCAACAGCGCGTCATCCGGGAGGCCCTGGCCGACGCCGGTCTCACCCCCGAGCAGGTCGACGCGGTGGAGGCGCACGGCACCGGCACCCCGCTCGGCGACCCCGTCGAGGCACAGGCCGTGCTCGCCGTGTACGGCAAGCAGCGGAAGAAGCCGCTGCGCCTGGGATCGGTCAAGGGCAACCTCGGGCACACCCAGGCCGCCGCGGGCGTCGCCGGGATCATCAAGACCGTCATGGCCATGCGGCACGGCGTGCTGCCCCGCACACCGCACCTCGACGCCCCGACCCCGTACGTGGACTGGTCGGCGGGCGCCGTGGAGCTCCTGGCCGACGACGTGCCGTGGCCCGCCGGCGACGACCTCCGGCGCGCCGCCGTGTCCTCGTTCGGCGTCAGCGGCACCAACGCCCACGTGGTCCTGGAGGAGCCGCCCGTATACGAGGACGGGGGCGAGGCCGAGGACGCCGCGCCCCACGCGACCGGGCCGTGGGCCTGGCCCCTGTCCGGCCGTTCGGCCGCCGGGCTGCACGCCCAGGCCGCGGCCCTCGCCGGCTTCCTGGCCGACCACCCCGAACAGCACCCCCGCGACGTGGGCTTCTCGCTGGCCACCACCCGCGCCGCGCACGAACACCGCGCGGTCGTCCTCGGCACCGACCGGGACGAGCTCCTCGCGGCCCTGACCGAGCTCGCCGCGGGCCGCCCGTCGCCCGCCGTGGTGGAGGGCACCACCGGCCCCTCGGGCCCGGTGGCCTTCCTCTTCCCCGGCCAGGGCTCGCAGTGGCGGGACATGGCCGTGCGCCTGCTCGACACCAACGAGGTGTTCCGCGCGCGGATAGCCGAGTGCGAGGCCGCACTCGCCCCCCACGTCGACTTCGAGCTGACGGCCGTCCTGCGCGGCGAGGGCGACCTCGACCGCGTCGACGTCGTCCAGCCCGCCCTGTTCGCCGTCATGGTCGCCCTCGCCGAGGTGTGGCGCTCGCTCGGCGTCCGGCCCGCCGCCGTCGTCGGCCACAGCCAGGGCGAGATAGCCGCCGCCTGCGTGGCCGGGGCCCTGACCGTCGAGGACGCCGCCCGCGTCGTCGCCCTGCGCAGCCGGGCCCTGACGGCCATCGCCGGCCGCGGCGGCATGATGTCCCTCGCCCTGCCGGCCGACGAGGCCCGCGACCGGCTGCGCCGCTGGGACGGCCGGCTGTCGCTGGCCGCCGTCAACGGGGCGTCCTCGGTGGTCGTCTCGGGCGACACCGACGCCCTCGACGAACTCCTCGCCGCCTGCGAGGCGGACGGCGTGCGGGCCCGGCGCGTCGACGTCGACTACGCGTCGCACAGCGCCCACGTCGAAGCCGTCCGCGAGCAGGTGCTGGAAGCCCTTGCCCCGGTGCGCCCGCGCGCCCCCGAGGTCCCCTTCTTCTCCTCCGTGGAAGGCCGCTGGATCGACGGCGCCGACGCCTTCGACGCCGACTACTGGTACCGCAACCTGCGCGAGACGGTCCGCTTCGACGAAGCCGTCACCGCCCTCGTCGAGCGCGGCTGCGCCACCCTGCTGGAAGTCAGCCCGCACCCCGTCGTCACCAACGGCGCACAGGAGACCGTCGACGCCCTCGGCACCGACACCGCGGTCGCCCACACGCTGCGCCGGGACGAGGGCGGACCGGAACAGCTGCTCCTCGCCCTCGCCCAGCTGCACGTCAAGGGCGTGCGCCCCGACTGGTCCGCCGTCTGGCCCGGCGCCCGCCACGTCGAGCTGCCCACCACCGCGTTCGTCACCGAGCCGTACTGGCTGCGCACCACCGCCGGCACCGGCGACGCGACCGCGCTGGGCCTCGACAACGTCGACCACCCCGTCCTGCGGGCCGCCCTGTCCGGGGCCGAGCAGGTGGTGCTGACCGGTCGGCTGACCCTCGCCGACCAGCCCTGGCTCGCCGACCACACCGTGGAGGGACACGTCGTCGTGCCCGGCGCGGCGCTGGCGGAGCTGGTGTCCAGGGCGGGCGACGAGGTCGGCTGCGCCGCCGTCGACCAGCTCACCCTGCTCACCCCCGTCGTCCTGCCCGACGACGCCGACGTCCGGCTGCGCATCGACATCACCGGCGAGGACCGCGGCGGCTCCCGCGGACTGACCCTGCACGCCCGGACCGGGTCCGGGCACTGGACCACGCACGCCACCGCCGTCCTGCTGCCCACCGGCGACGAACCTCCGGCGGCGCCCGCCGTCTGGCCGCCGTCCGACGCGGAACCGCTCGACGTCGAGGCGCTGTACGCCCGGCTGGACGAGGCGGGGCTGGCCTACGGCCCGGCCTTCCGCGGCGTACGGGCGCTGTGGCGGGGCCGGGGCGGTGACCTGTTCGCCGAGGTCGCACTCCCCGGCGCCGACGGGGCCGACGGCTTCACCCTCCACCCGGCCCTGCTCGACGCGTGCCTGCACCCGGTGGCACTCGGCGGCTTCCTCACCCAGGAACACGGCCGTCCCTCGCTGCCCTTCGAGTGGCAGGGCCTGCGCGTGCACGCCGTCGGCGCGGACACCGTCCGCGTCACGCTCTCCGCCGCCGGACCCGACGCCGTCCGCCTCGCCCTCACCGACCCCTCCGGGGCACCGGTCGCGTCGGTGGACACGCTGGTGCTCCGCGAGCTCCCGGCGGGCGCACTCAACCGGCCCGACCGCGGTGACCTCCTGCGCCCCGAGCAGGTGACCCGCCCCCTGCCCGACGCGACGGGCGACCACGAGGACTACGCCGTCCGCGACGCGGACCTCGCCCGGCTGCTCAAGAAGCGACCCTCCCAGGACGCCGCCCGGTTCGTGCTGGTCCCGGCGCCCACCGGCGACCCCGCCGACGCCGTGCGCGACGCACTGCGCCTCGTCCACGACTGGGTGGCCGACGACCGGAACGGCGAGGCCCCCCAGGAGGCCGGGCACCCGGCCCCGACGCTCGTCGTGGTCACCCGCCGCGTCCACGACGACGTGGCGGAAGCCGCCGTCGCGGGCCTCGTGCGGTCCGCCCAGCTCGAACACCCCGACCGTTTCCTGCTGCTCGACCTGGCCGACGACGAGGACGCCACCCTCGCCGCGGTCCCCGCCGCACTGGCCGCCGGCGAACCGCAGATCACCCTCGCGTCGGGCGCCGCGAGCGTGCCGCGACTGGTCCGCGCCGCCCCCGCCACGGGCGAGGCGGCGGACCTCGGCACGACCCTCGTGACCGGGGCGTCCGGGACGCTCGGCCGACTCGTCGCCCTGCACCTCGTGCACACCCGCGGCGTTCGGGAGCTGGTCCTGGCCAGCCGGCGCGGGGAACAGGCACCCGGCATGACCGAACTCGCCGAGGAGCTGACCGAGGCCGGTGCGACCGTACGGGTCGTCGCGTGCGACGTCGCCGACCGCGCCGCGCTGGCGGAGCTGGTCGAGGGGGCCGGCTTCACGACCGTCGTGCACGCCGCCGGCGCGCTGGACGACGGCCTGGTGACCGACCTGACACCGCAGCGCCTCCCGCGCGTGCTGGAGCCCAAGCTCGACGCCGCACGCCACCTGCACGAACTGCTGCCCGAGGCACGGCTGGTGCTGTTCTCCTCCGCCGTGGGCGTCCTCGGCGGACTCGGACAGGCCAACTACGCCGCGGCCAACGCCGGACTCGACGCCCTGGCCCGGCTGCGCCACGCCCAGGGGCTGCCCGGTGTGTCGCTGGCCTGGGGCCTGTGGGACGCCACCAGTGACATGACGGAGGGCGTCGACCGCGCCCGCTTCGGCCGCTCCGGCTTCCTGCCGCTGCCGACCGCCGACGCGCTGGCCGCGCTCGACGCCGCCCTCGCCTCCGACGAGCCGGTGCTCGCCCCCATCCGGCTCGACACGGCCGCCCTGCGGGCCCAGGGCGAGGCCGTGCCCGTCCCGCTCCGCGACCTGCTCGGCACGCCGGCCCGCCGCACCGCCACCCCCGGCGGACCGGTCGCCGACTCCGAACTCGCCGGCCGCCTCGCCGGGAAGAGCGGAGCTGACCGGCGGCGCATCCTGCTCGACCTGGTGGTCGGCCACACCGCCGCCGTGCTCGGCCACACCTCACCGGACCTGGTCGACCCCGACCGGGCGTTCAAGGACGCGGGGTTCGGCTCGCTCAGCGCCGTCGAACTGCGCAACCGCCTCGCCGGCGCCACCGGCCTGCGGCTGCCCGCCACCTTGGTGTTCAGCCACCCCAACCCGGCCGCGCTGACACGCCACCTGGACGAGCTGCTCGCGGGGGCCACCCCGGCGGCCCCCGCGACGGCGGCGGCCCCCGGCACCACCGCCGACGCGGACGACCCCGTCGTCCTCGTGGGCATCGGATGCAGGATCCCCGGCGGCGTCCGCTCCCCGGCGGACCTCTGGGACATGCTGGTCGCCGAACGCGACGGCATCTCCCCGTTCCCCGACGACCGCGGCTGGCCGCTGGAGCGCCTCTACGACGCGGACCCCGCGGCCGCGGGCAGCTCCTACGTCCGGCACGGCGGCTTCATGACCGACGCCACCGCCTTCGACGCGGCCTTCTTCGGGGTGTCGCCGCGCGAGGCCCTCGCGATGGACCCGCAGCAGCGGCTCCTGCTGGAAACGGTCTGGGAGGCGTGCGAGGACGCCGGCATCGACCCCGCCACCCTGCGGGGCACCCGGACCGGTGTGTTCGTGGGCGCCATGTACCAGGACTACGGCCGCCTGCTGGAGAACGCCGCCGCCGAGGGCTTCCTCGCCCCCGGTGTCGGCGGCGGCGTGCTGTCCGGCCGGGTGGCGTACACCTACGGGCTGGAGGGGCCGACGGTCACCGTCGACACCGCCTGCTCGTCGTCGCTGACCGCTCTGCACCTCGCCGCCCAGGCGGTACGGGCGGGGGAGTGCGAACTCGCGCTCGCGGGCGGCGTGACGGTGCTCTCCACACCGGTGCCGTTCGTGGAGTTCAGCCGCCAGCGCGGACTGGCCGCCGACGGCCGGTGCAAGCCCTTCGCGGCCGCCGCCGACGGCACCGCGCTGGGTGAGGGCGTCGGCGTGGTGCTCGTCGAACGCCTGTCACGGGCCCGCGCCCTGGGACACGAGGTGCTGGCCGTGCTGCGTGCCAGCGCGCTGAACTCCGACGGCGCGAGCAACGGCCTCACGGCCCCCAACGGCCGGGCCCAGGAGCAGGTGATGCGCGCGGCCCTCGCCGCGGGCGGCCTGCGCCCCACCGACGTGGCCGCCGTCGAGGCACACGGCACGGGCACGGAGCTCGGCGACCCGATCGAGGCCCAGGCCGTCCTCGCGGTCTACGGCCAGGACCGTCCGGCGCCGCTCCGGCTCGGCTCGCTCAAGTCCAACATCGGCCACATCCAGGCGGCGGCCGGCATCGCGGGCGTCATCAAGGCCGTCCTGGCCATCCGGCACGGACTGCTGCCGCGCAGCCTGCACATCGACGAGCCCTCCCCGCACGTCGACTGGAGCACCGGCGACGTCGCCCTGCTGACCTCGGCCGAGCCCTGGCCCGAGCAGCCCGGACCGCGCCGCATGGGCGTGTCCTCGTTCGGCATCAGCGGCACCAACGTGCACGTGGTGATCGAGCAGGCGCCGCCGGTGGCCGCCCCGGAGACGCTGCCCGCCCTGGAAGGCGTGCCGTGGCTGCTGTCGGCACGCTCCGAGGAGGCGCTGCGCGCCCAGGCGCAGCGACTGCTGGAGGCGGACACGTCCGACCCCGCCGCGGTGGCGCGGGCCCTGTCCACCACCCGCTCCGCCCACCGCCACCGGGCCCTCGTGACCGGTTCCGACGAGCCGGGCACGCGGGCGGCCCTGACGGCCCTGGCGGCGAACCGCGCGGCCGACGGCCTGCGGCGGGCGACCGCGAGCAGGCAGCGGCTCGCACTGCTGTTCACCGGTCAGGGCAGCCAACTGCCCGGCATGGGACGGGGGCTGTACGAGACGTTCCCCCGCTACGCGGAAGCCTTCGACGAGGTGGCCGCGCACTTCGACCTGGAAACGGGGCTGCGGGAGGTGGTGTTCGAGCGGGAGGACCTGCTGGACCGCACCGAGTACACCCAGCCGGCGCTGTTCGCCCTCCAGGTCGCCCAGTTCGGGCTGCTGTCGTCCTGGGGCGTCGTGCCCGAGGCCCTCATCGGCCACTCCATCGGTGAGCTGTCGGCGGCCTGCGTCTCCGGCCTGCTGCCCCTCGCCGACGCCGCCGCGCTGGTGGCCGCGCGCGGCCGCGCCCTGGGCGCGCTGCCCGCCGGGGGAGCGATGGTGTCGGTACGGGCGACGGAGGAGGACGTGCTCGCCGTACTGGACGGCCGTGCCGGCCAGGTGGAGATCGCGGCCGTCAACGGCCCCCGGGCGGTCGTCCTGTCCGGGGACGAGGAGGCCGTGCTGGCGGCGGCCCAGGAGCTGGCGGACCGTGGCCATCGGACCCGCCGGCTGCGCGTGGACGTCGCGTTCCACTCGCCGCACGTCGAGCCGGCGCTCGCCGGCTTCCGGGCGGTCGCGGAGACGATGCGGTTCGGGCAGGCCCGGATCCCGGTGGTCTCCACCGTCCGGACCGACCGGGCCATGGACACCCCCGACTACTGGGTGGACCAGCTGCGCGGCTCGGTCCGGTTCGCCGACGCCGTCCGGCAGGCGCACGAGAGCGGAGCCACGGCCTTCCTGGAGGTGGGCCCCGACGCCGTGCTCGCCCCGGCCGCGGAGGCGTGCCTGCCGGACACCACGGTCCGCCCCGTCGCCCTGCTGCGGCGCGGCCGCGACGACGTCCGTGCCGCGACCGAAGCCCTGGGGCTCCTGCACACCCACGGCGTGGACGTCGACTGGAGGGCCGTCCACGCGGGCAGGCCGGCGAGCCGGGTGCCGCTGCCGACGTACGCCTTCGGCGGCCGTCGTTACTGGCCCGAACCGGCCGTCCCGCAGCAGCCCGAGCCCGAGCCCGCGCCCGCGGTGCCCGCGGCCACGACGGACACCACGCTCGATCCGTTCTGGTCGGCCGTCGACGGCGCCGACGTCACCACCGCCCTCGGCCTGCTGGACCTGCGGGGCGACGAGACGCCGGCGCAGGTGCTCGCGGCCCTCGGCCGTCTGCGGTTCGGTGTGACCGCCCCGGTCATGGAGCGGGCGCGGTGGACGCCGGTGCCGGACGCGTCCGCGCCGGTCCTCGCGCACGACGTGCTGCTGCTCGCCCCCGAGGGGGGTGACGACGACCTGGCCGACGCGATCGCCGGTGTCCTGGTCCGGCACGGTGCCCGCGTCCGGTCGGGCGGCGTCGGGCGGCCCGACCTCGTGGTCGCGCTGCCCGGCGCCGAACCCGTCGCCGAGCCCGGTGTGCCCCGTTGGGTGCTCACCGACGGCGGCACGGTGCCCGAGGGCGACCACGTCGTGACCCTGCCGCGGGGCATCGACGCCCGCGTCCGGGCCCGGCTCTGCGCGGCCATCGCCGACGGGCACCGGGAGACGCTGATCCAGACGGACGGCAGGTTCGTGCGCGAGTACGAAACGGTCGTCCCGGACGGTCAGTGGCGGCCCCAGGGCGACGTCCTGGTGGCCGGCCCTTCGGACGCGCTGACCGAGGCGACGGTCGACGCCGTACTGCGGGCCGGTGCCCGCTGTCTGGTGGCCGGCGGGGTGACCTGCCCGCCCGGCGCCGTCAAGTTCGGTGGCGCCGAGGGCCCGGTGCGGCTCACGGCGGCGATCGTCCGGGCCGGAACCGGATTCGACGACGTGGAAGCGCCTTTGGTGACCGTCGTGTCCGTGGGCGACCGCGTGGACGCGACCTTGCGGGCGGCGGCCGGGGACGGCCGTGCCGCGCGGGTCGTGGCGGTCGACCCCGGCCTCGACCCCCGTGCCGCCGTACTCGGACTGTGCCGGGCCATGGCCACCGACGAGCCGGCCGTGCGACTCCTCGCGCCGACCGTTGCTCCGACCGCTGCGCCGGACACCCCGGCGCCGCCGGTTGTCGCCGGAGCGCCGGAGACGGCACCGCCCGTCGCGGAGCCCGACACCGCGCAACCGGCCCCCGTGGCCGAGCCGTCGGCCGAGTCGTCGGCCGAAGCAGAGCCGGCGGACGACCGGCCGGACGCAGGACCCGAGGCGAAGGACCTGAACAGCCAGGACTCCGAACTGCGGGCGACGCTGGCGGAGCTGCCGCCGGAGCGCTGGGCAGAGGCCGTGCTGGGCGGGGTGCAGACACTCGCCGCGGCCGTGCTCGGATACGAGTCCGCGACCGAGATCGGTGCCGAGGACGAGTTCTTCGACCTCGGTCTGACCTCGGTCGCCGCGCTCGAACTGCGGGACCACCTCGCCACGTTGACCGGTCTGGACTGGGCTGCCGACGTGCTCTACGAGTGCCCGACGCCGCGCGTGCTGACGGACCTCGTCGTCGAGCGGATGACCGAGGAAACGGGGTGAGCCGCACGGGGCCCCGGCCCCGATGACACCCGTGGCCGCTTGTTGCTCCAGGTCACTCTGGAGCAACAAGCGGCCCTTTCGTGCGAGGTGCGAGTCGCCGTCAGTCGCCGACGGCCCCGCCCGTGGTCTCCTTCCGGGCCGCGGCGTCCGCCACCGCCGCCCGCCGGATCTTGCCCAGCGGGCTCTTCGGCAGGGAGGCGACGAACTCGACCCCGCCGGGCACCTGGTGCGGCAGCAGCCGGCCACGGCAGTGGGCCGTGAGTTCGGCCGCGCTCAACGGCGCCCGGGCCACCACGGTGGCCCGTACCCGCTCGCTCACACCGTCGGCGTCCGCTCCGTCCTCCCCCCGTTCGCCCCACACCACCGCCTCGGCGACGGCCGGGTGGGCCAGGAGGACCTCCTCGACCTCGGTGGGGTTGACCTTCTTGCCGCCCACATTGATGAACGAGTCCTTGCGGCCCACCAGATGCAGACGCCCTTCGCTGTCCGTGCGGGCCATGTCACCCGTCACGTACCAGCCGTCACGGAAGGCCTGCCCGGTGGGCCCGGGCCGGTCGAGGTAGTGCGTGAACATCGCGGGGGTGCGCACCCACAGGCTGCCCGTGCCGCCCGGTGGCACGTCCCGGCCCCGCTCGTCGACGAGCCGGATCCGTACGCCGCGCACCGGCCTGCCCACCCCGCGGTCCGCGTCCTCGTCCTCCACGCGCTGCGCGGCGATGATGCCGGCCTCGGTGCTGCCGTAGATCTGCTGGACACGCAGTCCGCAGTGTTCCCGGAAGCGGTCCGCCACGGGGGCCGGCAGTGCGGCGCCCGAGGAGAGACACAGCCGCAGCGAGCCGGGCAGCGGCGGCTGTCCACGGTCGGCGGCGGCCGAGCGGGCCAGCAGATCGCAGGCGAGCGGGGTCGTCACCAGCACCGTGCAGGCCCGCTCGCGCACCGTCCGCAGCAGCTTGGCGGGCACGAAACGGCCCGGCAGCACCAGCTCGGCCCCCGTGAACAGCGCGGTGACCAGACCCGCGACCATGCCGAAGGAGTGCAGCAGGGGCACGGAGGCCAGGACGCGGTCGGCCGCGGTGACGCCGTAGGTGTGCGCGTAGATCTCCCCGCCGTGCACCAGGTCACGCTGGGAGTGCACGGCCGCCTTGGGCTCCCCGGTCGAACCGGAGGTGTACTGGTACAGGAAGGGGACGTCGGGCCCGGCCGTCGTCGGCGGCGCCTCGTCGGGACGCGGCGCCGGTGTGCCGGCCGGTGGTTCCTCGACGGGGAGAAGACCGCCGCCCTGCCACCGGTCGGCGGACGCGGCGCCGGGCAGGCGCAGCGCGCGCAGCTTCGCCTCGTGACCGATGACGGTCAGCGGCCCCAGCTCCCGGCGCAGGGCCAGCAGACGGGCCTCGCCCGTGTCGGGTTCGAGCGGCACCAGGCGCGTCCCGGTGTACGCGGCGGCCAGGAAGGCCACGGCGCACTCCGGGGTGTTCTCGAAGAGCAGGGCCGCCGTGCCGTCCGGGGGCGGGGCGTGGTGGCGCAGCCGCCGCGCGGTGGCCAGGACCGCCTCCCGCAGTGCGCCGAAGGTGAGCGCCTCCTCGCCGGACCGCAGGGCCGTGGCGTCGGGGCGGTCCTCGGCGGCGGCACGCACCAGGTCGGCCAGCGTGCCGGGGACTTCACTTGCTGAACGCATCGACCGCACCCGTCTCTTCGCCGTCCGCCGTCCGTGCCGTTTCCCGGGAGTGCTTCGCTTCCGCCGGATCCGCGAGGGTGCCCACCGGGCCGTCGGCCGGGTCGACGTCGGGCTGTTGGTAGCGGAAGTACCGGTCGTAGAGGCGGCTGTAGGCGCCGTTGCGCCGCAGCAGGGTGGTGTGGTCGCCCTGTTCGATCACGCGCCCGTCGTCGACGACGACGATCCGGTCGGCCTTGCGGACGGTCGGCAGCCGGTGCGCGACGACGATGGTGGTGCGGTCGGCGGCCAGCACGTCCAGGCCCTCCTGGATCTGTGCCTCGGTCAGCGGGTCGATGCTGGCGGTCGCCTCGTCGAGGATGAGCACCGAGGCGTTCTGCAGGAAGACCCGGGCCAGCGCGATGATCTGCCGCTGTCCCGTCGAGAGGTTCCGGCCGCCTTCGTCGGTGGGGGTGTCCAGCCCCTCGGGCAGCTGCTCCAGCCAGTCGCCGCCCGCCACCGCGCGCGCCGCGGCCTCGATCTCCTCGCGGTCCGCGCCCGGTCGGCCGAGGCCGATGTTGTCCGCGACGGTGCCGGAGAAGAGGAACGGCGTCTGGGTGACGACGCCGAGACACCGCCGGTACTGGTCGAGGTCGAGGGTCCGTACGTCCTGGCCGTCGGCCAGCACCCGTCCCCCTTGGAATTCGTAGGCGCGCATGAGCAGGCGTACGACGCTGGACTTGCCCGCGCCGGTGTGTCCGACCAGCGCGACGGTCTCACCCGCGGCGATCTTCAGGCTGACGTCCTTCAGCACGGGCCGGTCGGCGCTGTAGCCGAAGGTGACGTCGCGCAGTTCCAGGTCACCGCGCAGCCGGGGCACGGGCAGCCGCTGCAGCTGCCGCACCGCCGGCTCGCGGTCGATCAGCGCGAAGATGCGCTCTCCGGCGGCGAGGCCCTGCTGCAGCTGGTTCCAGAAGGAGGCGATGCTGGTCAGCGGGGACCAGAAGAGCGCCAACGCCTCCAGGAACAGCACCCATTCACCGGCCGATACGCCGCCCGCCTCCACGGCGTGCCCGCCCACCAGGACCACCGCGACAGTACCCAGCCCGGTCAGGGAGATCAGCAGCGGGAAGACCCCGCTGAAGAGCCGGTTCAAGCGCACACTCGCCCTGAACCACCGTCCGTTGACCTCCCGGAGCCCCGCCTCGGCGGCCTCCTCACCCCGGTAGTTACGTGCCACGGCGATGCCCCGCAGGCTCTCCTGCACATAGCCGTGGACCTCGGCGAGGGCGCGCTGCTGTTGCTGCGACGCGCTGCGTGCCACGCGCCGGAAGCCGAGGCTGACGGCCACGATGACCCCGGCCACGGCCGCGGTCAGCAGCCCCAGCGGAACATTGATCACGAACAGGGCCACCATCAGCAGCAGGATCATCAGCACCTGGCCGAGCAGGCCGAGCACCATGGTGATGAGGGTGGCGAACGACTGGGTGTCGTTGGTGACCCGGCTGACGAGCGCCCCGGTGGGGTGGCTGTCGTAGAACGCCATGTCCTGCCGCGTGGCCGCCCGGAAGGCGTGCTCGCGCAGCTTCAGCACCACATCACCGACCAGGGTGCCGGTGAGGCGCTGCTGGAGGAAGGTGAACAGCCAGGCGACGGAGCCCGTGACGACGATGACCGCCACCAGCAGCGCCACTGTCCCCGTGCCGTCCTCGCCCGCGGCCGAGTCCACGGTACGGGCCACCAGAACGGGCGCGGCACTGCCAGCGACCGCCGCCACGATCACCGCCGCGGTCACGAACGCCACGACCCGGCCCCAGCCCCGGAAGTACGGGACGATGCGGCGCGTCAGTTCACGGTCGCCGTACGCGCGGTCGTAGCCGTCCGGGTCGATGCCATCCAGCAAATGCGCCATCAGGGGGATCCCTCCTCTGCCCGCGCCCCGGCCTCGCCGGTTGCCGCCGGTCCGCTCGCATAGGGCGCGAAGATCCTGCGGTAGAACTCGCAGTCGCGCAGGAGTTGTTCATGACTGCCCTGGCTGATGATCCGGCCCTTGTCGAGCACGAGGATGTGGTCGGCCGCACGGATGCGGGAGAGCCGGGGTGTGATCAGGAAGGTGGTGCGTCCCGCCGAGGCGCGCCGCATCGCCAGCTGCAGTTCGTGCTCGGTGGCGCTGTCGACGGCACTGGTCGCGTCGTCGACGGCGAGGATGCGTGGGTCGGTCACCAGCGCCCGGCCGATGGCCAGCCGCTGGCGCTGACCGCCGGACAGGGTGACGCCACGCTCGCCGACGACGGTGTCGTAGCCGTTCTCGCTCGCCATGATGAAGTCGTGGGCCTGGGCCGTACGGGCCGCGGCCTCCAGCGTGGCGCGGTCGACGTCCGGACCCGCGCCGAAGCTCAGGTTCTCGGCGATGGTCCGGGAGAAGAGCACCACGTCCTGCTCGATCACCGCGATCTGCGAACGCAGCGACGCCTGGTCCCACTCGGCGGCGTCCACCCCGTCGATGAGGACCCGTCCCTCGTCGGGCGCGTAGGTGTGGTTGAGCAGGTGCAGGAGGGTGGACTTGCCGCTGCCCGTGGGCCCGACCAGCGCCACCGTCGCCCCCGGTGCGACCCGGAAGGAGATCCCGCGCAGCACGGGTTTGCCGCTGTCGTATCCGAAGCCGACGTTCTCCATCACGACTTCCCCGGCGATGGGCGCCGCGTGTCCGCCGCCCGGTTCGGCCTCGCCGTCCCGGTCGTTGATGACTTCCAGGATGCGTTGCGCGCCGGACAGGCCGAAGTAGATGAGCCCGATGCTGAACGAGGCCAGCTGGGTGGGGGCGCGCAGGGTCCCCATCAGCCCGAGTACGGCGACGAGTTCACCGATGCTGAGCGAACCGGCGCGCAGCAGGTACACGGAGTGCAGCAGGGCACCCGCCGTGGCCAGGACGAGCAGCAGCGGTGGGAAGGAGAGGGCCTGGGCGTGGGCCTGGCGTACGGCCGCGTCGCGGTAGGCGGCGGCCAGCCGGTCGAAGCGCTCACGCTCCTGGTCGGTGCCGCTCGTCGACTGGACCACTTCGATGCCGGCGATGCTCTCGGTGGCCTGGGCCGTCATCGACCCGAAGTGCTCACGCGTGAGGTCGGAGACCGGCTCCAGCCGCCGGCCGTGCTCGGCCATGGCCAGGGCGAACAGTACGACGAAGATGACGGGCGACAGCAGCAGCCGTGGGTCGACCAGGCCGATGAAGACGACCGGGATCGCGATGTTCAGCGCCAGGTCGACGGCCATGTCGAAGCCGGGCGACACCATGAGGTTCAGCGATTCGGCGTCGCCGGTGGCCCGCGCGGAGAGATCCCCGGTGCGGTGCCGGTTGAAGAAGCGCTGGCTCTTGCGCAGCAGACTGGCGAAGACCCCGGCCCGCGCGTCGCGCTCCAGGCCGCTGGCGAAGGCCTCCAGGGAGTAGGTGGCCGCGATACCGCAGATCCCGCGTACCAGCACCAGGGCCAGCAGGCCCGCGACGACGGCGTGGAAGGTGCCGAAGTCGGCCGGGGCCCCGTTCTCCTTGAGGATCGCGTCGAAGGCCAGTCCGATGACGAGCGGGATGGCCGCCGTCAGCGATTGCCAGATCACACTGCCGAGCAGATGGACGGCGATGTACCAGCGGAAGCGCCGCATCTGCGACAGGAGCCAGCGGCCGACACTGTCGGGGGCGGGCCCGGCGGCGGGCGCCGCCGCCTTGTCGGCCGTGCCCCGCGGGCCCGGGAGGGTATCGGCGGTCATCGGCTCTCCTCGCTCATGATTTCCCGCCGCGCCCGGAAATTCGCCCCGCCGCTCACGGGCCCTGTTCCGGGAATTTCCGGTGCGCCGGTGCGGCATCGACCGGTGCCACCCGCCACACATAAGCGGGCTAATTTTCCGGGGCTTTTTCCGCACGGCGCCCGACGCAGGTCGGGTGCGTCGGTGGCCACTGTTTTATTTTTCGTCATCGAGCCGTCCACGGGTGTTGGAATTCACGGTAGGGCGCGCCGTGGCACGGAAGTTACTGGTTTTTCCGGAAAAACGAAAGCCCGCAGGTCGGCAGGTGAATTACGGACCGGCGGGAGAAAAAGCAAACCGCGAGGATGACCGGTACATCACGATTGGTGGCGTTAAGTCCGTTGAGGACCGTCAAGGGCGGTACGCGACGATGACCGATGCCCCGACCGAACTGATGAGAGTGTGCTGTTGCACATGGGTTGCAGTGAAAGAAGTGAGGGTAACGATCCAATTGGGCCGATCAGGCCCCCCATGCAAGTTCAGCGAGCACCGCGACTACCGCCATGCCGATGGCATGTGCTGACAGCTCGGAGGAGTGCTATGAGCCGTGTAGCGTGTGGTACCCCTGCCCTGGGTGGACAGTTGGTCGTCACGACCCTCGTTCGTGACGGTGTTCTCCAGCTCGGACTGAGGGCGGTTCTGGCGACGGCGTCCGTCGTCAGCGAAGTGACGCACTGTGAAAACTGGGACGAGGTCGAAGTCGCCTTACGTTCCAGTCCCGTCGACATCATTTTTCTCCACGAGTCCGACTACAGCTCCGACTGCGGCGTGCCCGACGACGTCCGTGGCCTGCGACCGAAGGTTCTGCTGCTGCTGAGTGATACCGGTATCGACGAAAACATTCTGGCCGGTCCCTTCCCGCCGGACGGTTTTCTGGTGCAGGGCGAGCTGACCGCTACCGCCGTGGAGGACGCGCTCCAGCGGATGGCCGGCGGCGAGGTGCCCATGCCCGCCTCGCTCGCCCGCGTGCTCCTGGAGCGGGCGAGCGGACCGGGCCGGATCAGGCAGCGGCGTGACGCGGCCCTCACCGGCCGGGAGAACGAGGTGCTGCTCCTGCTCGCCGAAGGCCTGAGCAACAAGCAGATCGCCCGGCGTCTGAAGATCTCCAGTCACGGCGCCAAACGCATCGTGGCCAGCCTGCTGCTCAAGCTCGGGGCACCCAACCGGACGGCCGCCGTGGTCACGGCCATCCAAATGGGACTGATCAAGTACTAGGCCGTCATCGATGTCGAGCGCCGGACGGCCTCCGCAACGAGGACCACCCGAGGGGACCCACACGGGTCCCCTCCTCACTCGTGCCCGGCGCGGGGCGGGACGGTACGCCACGACCCGCCCCGAGCCCGCGCGAAGGCACCGGAACCCCCATGCTGAGCGCTCGCCGACCGGGCGGAAAGCCCCGGATGGGCGCACTGTCGGACTGCCCGAAGGGCTAGGTCCACAGGTGCGGGTGACGATCCGGTAACCCCTTCGCTACGTTGAATCCGTCCGAGGCCCGTCGACGACTGCCGCACCGGATTTCCCCGCCCGCAGCGCATCGCAGCGCCTCATCCACCGGGCAAGGAAAGGCAGCGAGCCGTGGCAGAAATCGTCCGGCGCCGGACTCCCTTCAACGGGCAGCGTTCCGCCACCGCCCCCGCGACCTGTGCGCAACGGCACATGTGGAACCTGATGCGACGTCAATCAACCGACGCCTCCTTCTACGACGTGACCCACTGGGCCCGCCTGCCACCCCACGCCTCCGCAGCAGACGTCCTCACCGCCCTGGGTGAACTCCTGGGCCGCTACGAGTCGTTGCGCACCGCCTTCGGTCCCGGCCCCGACGGAACACTCACGCAGCAGGTGCTGCGGTCCGGGACCTTCGAGACCGAGATCGCCGCGACCGGCCCCGGCGAGGCCCCCCGCGACGTGCTGCGCGCCTGGCGACGGAGAATGCGGCAGACCGCCTTCGACCTCGCCACGGCCCCCCTCTTCCGCGCCATGGTCGTCGTCACCGACGGGGCACCGGTGCTCGCCGCCTTCCATGTGTCGCACCTTGCCGCCGACCTGATGTCCCTGCGCCATCTGGCCGCGGAACTGACCCGGCTGCTCGACGCCCGGACCACCGGCCGGCCCGCGCCACCCCCCGCCGCCTTCCGTCAACCGGTCGAGCAGGCGGAGTACGAGCGGTCCCCCCGCGGACAGGCCCTGCTGGCCCGCTCCCGGGCGTACTGGCGGGACCAACTGGCCGCCGCGCCCGCCACGATGTTCCCCTCCCTCGCCCCCGGTACGACCGAGCCGTCCGCACCGGACCGCTACAGCGCCGTCATGGATTCCCGAGCCGCCTCCCTCGCCCTGCCCGTACTGGCCGAGCGATGGCGGGTGAGTACCTCCGCGGTCCTGCTCACCGCCGTCGCGACGCTGCTCGGCCGCCGCGCCGGACTGCCCGTCTGCACCCTCCGGCTGCTGGCCGCCAATCGCTTCGCCCCCGAACTCCGTTGCGCGGTGGCCAACTTGCACCAAGAGGTCCCGGTCACGATCGACCTGACGGGCGACAGCGTGCCCACCATCGCCCGGCGCGCCTTCGCCGCCTGCACCACCGCCTACGCCAACGGTCTGTACGACCCCGACCACGCCGAGGAACTCCTCCGCGCCGCGGAACGCGAACGTGGCACCGGCATCAACCTGTCCTGCTGCTTCAACGACATCCGGGCCACACACGAGACACGCGGCGGCGGTCCGCCGGCACCCGCCCACGCGGTACGCGCCGCCCTGGCCGAAACCGTCGTCGCCCGGCACGCCTTCGCGGAAGGAGAGGACTTCTTCCTGGTCGTCGACGACGAGGAACCCGGCCGGCTGCGGCTGGTGCTCAACGCCGACACCAGGGCGTTTCCCCCGCCCGAGGTCCACACCTTCCTCCACGACGTCGAACGGCTGCTCGTGGAACTGATCGAGGACGCACCCCAGCAGCCGCGCATGGCCGGGCGTTCGGCGTAGCCGGATGGCCATACCCCAAAGTGGGGGTGCCCGTTCCCGCACCGCCCGGGGAGACTGTTCCCACGTCATATCCAGCAGGTAACGGGACCGAAAAAAGATCGGGTGGTACGGCACCGTGTCACCGGACGGGGGACTGCGTCGGACTGGGTCGGACTGCCGGTGTCCTGAGCAGCCGCCGCCTTCGTGCGACCACCTTCCTCCGTGACGTCGTCCTCGGCCTCCGCCGCCCCCCGTCGCCACCGCCCCCGCGCGACCGGGACCGAGCACGACCGCCGGGTGCCCTCAGGCACCGAAGGATCACCCTCCCACCTCGCTCCGCGAAGGAGATCAGGAGAAGTCATGAGTGACACCACTGCCAACGGCGTCGACGGCACGGGACTTGTCGACCTGTCGGGAGTCAGCGTCTTCGTCGGCGGACCCATCCAGCACGCGATCCAACAGGACGGCTTCCACGAGCCGTTACGGCATGCGATACACGACGTCATCGAAACGGTGACGAACGTGAACGGCACGGTGTTCTCCGCCCACGTCGCCGAGAAGTTCGGGATCGACACCCCGCTGTTCTCACCGGACCAGGTCAGCGTGCGGGACTTCGGCTGGATGCGCCGCTGCGATGTCTTCGTGCCCGTCCTGCCCGTCGACGCCGACGGCGAGCTGATGCGCACCGACGGCACCCACATCGAACTCGGCTGGGCCTCCGCCCTGGGCAAGCCCATCGTCGTCGTGACCCCCACCCCCATGGCCGCCAACGCCAGCCACCTGCTGCGCGGACTGCCCTCGGTGGCCGACGTGAGCGTCTTCGACCTGACCGAAGCCCGCGAGGACCCCGCCGGGCTGCTGTTGCTGCTCTCCAAGGTCGGCCGCGAGGTCGTGATGTCGGAGTGACGGGCCGCACCCACCACCCGGCGGCCACCGAGATCCTCGGCCTGCCCCTCTCCTCACCCGTCGTCGTCGGCTCGGGCCTGCTCACCGACCAGGAACGCAACATCCGCAGACTGCTCGCCGCCGGAGCCGGCGCCGTCGTCACCAAGACCATCCACCCGAACCCGGCGCCCTCGGGGGACGAGCGGCTGCTGCGGCTCCCCACCGGCATGCTCAACAGCACGACGTACTCCCGCCGCGCCATCGGGGACTGGTGCGCGACGCTGCGCCGCTTCGCCGACGACCGGCTGCCGGTGATCGCCTCCGTGCACGCGGACTCCCCGACGGAACTCGCCGCGCTCGCCGAGCGGGTGACCGCCGCCGGTAGCCCGGCGCTCGAACTGGGCATCTCCTGTCTCAATGAAGAGGGCGGCCTGGAGGACACCCCCGAACGGGTCGCCGCGTACACGACCGCCGTACGGCGCGTCACCCCCGTGCCCTTCAGCGTCAAGCTGGCGGCGGGGGAGCGGCTGGGCGAGCGCCTCGACGCGGCCGTGGCCTCCGGCGCGGACGCGATCACCCTGAGCGACACCATCGCCGGGCTCGCCGTCGACCCCGACACCGGCGAGGTGCAACTGGGCGGCGCCTTCGGCTACTCGGGTCCCGGCATCAAACCCCTGGTCCTCGCCGAGATCTTCGCCCTGCGCCGACGGGGGACCGACGTACCCGTGATGGGCTGCGGCGGCGTCCGCAACGCCACCGACGTGGCGGAATACCTGAGCGTGGGCGCCGACGCCGTGCAGGTCTACACCGCCCTGCACACGAACATGCTCGGCACGCTGGTGGGCATCCGCGAGGGCTTCGACGACTGGCTGCGCGCCCACGGCGGCACGGTCACGGACCTGGTCGGGCGGAGCGTCAAAGAGGTGAGGGGATGACGGGCATGCGGCAGCGCACCACCGACGTGACCGCGTACGGCGACCTGACCAGCCCGGAGGTGCCGGAGGCACTGGACGGCGCCACCCTGGTCTGGCCGGTGGGAGGGCTGGAGCAGCACGGTCCGCACCTGCCGCTGTCGGTGGACTTCGACATCCCCGACGCGCTCGCGCGGCAGGTGGTCGCGGAGGTCGGCGGCCTGCTCCTCCCCGGCCAGCCGTTCTCCGCCAGGTCGCTGCCGCAGAGCGGCGGCGGACTGCACTTCCCGGGCACCGTCCACATCGGCGGCGGCACCTTCGTCGACTACCTCACGCACTGCCTGCGGGGCCTCGCACGGCTGGCGCCTGCCCGGCTGGTCGTCATCAACGGCCACTACGAGAACGAGGGCCTGCTCTTCGAGGCGATCGACGGATGCGAGCCGGCCACGACCTTCCCGCACACCGAGATCGTGGCCTTCAGCTGGTGGAGCCTGGTGGAGGACGACTGGCTCGGCAAGCACGTGCCGGAATTCCCCGGCTGGCACGCCGAGCACGCCGGGCTGACCGAGACGAGCCTGATGATGTATCTCCGCCCGGACGTGGTCCGCGCGGCCAGGCCCACCCACTCCACCCCGCCGCCACCGGGGGTGTACCGCCACCCCGTCGACGTGGACCGGATGTCCAACCAGGGGGTGCTCTCCTCCACCACGGGTGCCTGCGCCGAGCTGGGCGAGAAGCTCTTCTGGCACGTGCTGGACGGCATCACCCGGACGCTTTCCGAGGGCCCCGCCGGTCCCGCCGACCCGGCGCCGGCCTGACGCCGCCGAGCGTGGTCGGGTCGCGTGAAATCTTCCAAGCAGAGGTGAATCCATGCGTCTGCCGGCAACCGAGCGCGACGAGTTCGAAGCGCGCCTGCAGAGTCTCTTCGGAGACAAGCTCAGCCCCGTAGAGGAATCCTTCGACACCATCGGGAACTTCAAGGACGGGTCGTTCGCGATGGGGCATCTCGGATTGATGCTCTACACGAACGGATACAACATCCGGGGCACCAGCACCCAGCATCCGAACGGTCTGGTCTTCCACGACGGGGAAAACCTCTTCGGAGTCGGTTACTTCAGCAAGGAGGCGCACCCCGAGAAGCATCTCCACATCGTCGCGCCGAAGGGACCCGACAGGATCGCCGTGGTGCAGTCCTTCATCGCCGCGGTCCGCGAAGCCGGTCTCACCCGGACCTCGATCTATGTGCGTCATCTGTCACCGGAGGACCACATCGCCTTCCTCGCGGCGGGATTCGCCCCCGTGACGAAGGACCCCTGGCACCCGGTGGCCCCCGAAGAGGACGAAACATACCCCAACCGGGTCTACCGCCTCGACGAACTCTTCGCGGAAGGAGCCGACGGCAGCATCCAGGTGAAGAACCTCGTGGGTGCGGAGAACCGGCGGTACAAGAGCAAGAACCGCCTGGCCTTCCGCAGGTTCGAGAACTTCCTGCGCCGCAACGACCATCTGGACTTCCGCATCCTTCCGTACGGCTACGGCGAGACGGAGCAGGGGAAGGCCCGGGGCATCGTCGAAGGGTACTTCGAGGCCCGCAGCGAACAGGGCACGGTGGTCGGCTCCACCCCCGAGGACTACCGGGCGCTCATCACCCAGCGCCCCGGCGGCGAGAACGAGCGCGACTACTTCGCCTACCTCGGCAGCCTGTCCGTCGAGGACGGCGAAGAGGTCCCCGTGATGTTCTTCGCGGGAGAACGCACCGCACCGCACCGGGCATCGCTCTACTGCACCATGTCCATGCGCTTCCCGGAGCGGCTGATCGGGATATTCAAGGACCCGACGGGATTCACCGCGATCCCCCAGTACGTCTGGCTGAACGTCTTCAAAAAAATGTGGGACCAAGGCATCCGTGAAGTCGACGCGGGCGGGTCCGAAGTGAAGGGACTCGACGACCAGAAGCGGCAGTTGGGCGGCAGGCCCGAAAAGACCCACTGGGTCGTCGGCTGACCCGTCGGCGATCCGCACCTTACCGAGTCGCATCCAGGGGGTACGTTCAATGGAACCGCGCACTTCGTACGAGGACTTCGATGTCTGCGTCGTCGGGCTGGGATACGTCGGGGTCACACTGACCGCGGCGCTCCTGTCCACCGGCAAGCGGGTACTGGGCTACGAGGCCAATCCGGCGGTGGCGGGCGACCTCGCCCGCGGGAAGCTGCAACTGTCGGAGCCCGGAGTCGACAAGCAGATCCAGGACGGCTCCGCGAGCGGGTCGTTCGCGGTCACATCGGACATCGACGGGCTGCGACTGCCGCCCGTCGTCATCATCTGTGTCGGAACACCGATCGAGGCCGGCGGGACCACCCCCGACCTCAGCCATCTGACGGCGGCGACCGCATCGATAGCGGACCGCATGGACGACAACACCCTGGTGATCGTCCGCAGCACGGTACCGGTGGGCACCTCGCGCGGACTGGTGCTGCCCGTCCTGCGCCGCCGCACCGCCGAACCCCTGCTGGCCTTCTGCCCCGAGCGGACCATCCAGGGGCAGGCCCTCGCGGAGCTGCTGTCCCTCCCGCAGATCGTCGGCGGCCTGACCGACGAGGCCGTGAAGCTCGCCGCGGGACTCTTCGCCACCGTCACCGAGCAGGTCGTGCCGGTCTCCTCCCTGGAGGCCGCCGAGCTGATCAAGCTGACCTGCAACTGCCACACCGATCTCATCTACGGATTCGGCAACGAGATCGGGCTGATCGCGGAGAAGCTCGGCCTCGACGCGATGGAGATCATCAGCTCCGCCAACCTCGACTACCCGCGGCCCGATATCAACAAGCCCGGCTTCGTCGGCGGCAGTTGCCTGACGAAGGACCCCTACCTGCTGAGGTACTCACTCGCACCCCACGGCCACACACCCCAGCTGGTCACGGCCGCCCGCACCCTGAACGAATCCATGCCGCGCAGGGTCGGCGAACGCGTCCTCGCCGCACTGCGCGACCAGGGGCTGGACCCCGGCGAGGCCAGGATCCTGATCTCGGGCTTCGCCTACAAGGGCCGCCCCGAGACGGACGACCTGCGCGGCGCCCCCTACGAGCCGCTGCTGGCATTCCTGCGCGGCCGCGTCAAGGAGATCGTCGGGCATGACTTCGTCGTCCCGCCGGAGCGGATCGAGGCGCTGGGCGTGCGCCCGGTGACGGTCACCGAGGGATTCACCGACGCCCATGCCGTGATCCTCCTCAACGACCACGCCCGCTACGCGGAGCTGGACGCCGACGACCTGATCTCACGGATGTGCCCTCCGGCGCTGGTGTACGACACCTGGCGGGTCCTCCCGCCCACGACGAAGGTAATGAGGCTCGGTAGTGCGTAAGAAGATCCTGATCACCGGCGGTGCGGGCTTCATCGGCCTGCACCTGGCCGGTAAGCTCGCCGCCACCTGCGATGTCACCCTCCTCGACGACTTCAGCAGGGGCCGCTCCGACGAACAACTCGCCGAGCTGCTCGGCCGGGTCACCCTCGTCGAACACGACTTGACGACCCCCGTCCCCGACGGTCTGCTCGCCGATGACTTCACCGAGGTCTACCACCTGGCCGCCGTGGTCGGCGTCGTGCACTCCAACGAGGAACCGCAGCGCGTCCTGCGCACCAATCTCCTCGCCACCGTCCACCTCCTCGACTGGTTCACCACCCTGACCGGGGCCACGCTCTGCTTCGCCTCCTCCAGCGAGGCGTACGCCGGCAGCGTCGAGGCCGGAATCGCGGAGGTACCCACCTCCGAGGACGTCCCGCTGATGGTCTCCGACCCCACCGTGGCCCGCTCCAGCTACGGCTTCAGCAAGATCGCCGGCGAGCTGCTCTGCCGCAACTACGCCCGGAGGTTCGGCTTCCCGCTGCGCATGGTGCGCTTCCACAACATCTACGGCCCCCGCATGGGATACGAACACGTCATCCCGCAGTTCATCGAGCGGCTGCTCGGCGGGGCGGACCCCTTCGCGGTCTACGGCGCCGACCAGAGCCGCGCCTTCTGCTACGTCGACGACGCGGTCGACGCGATCACCGCGCTGACCGCTCTGCCCACCAAGGAGACGCTGCTCGTCAACATCGGCAACGACCGGGAGGAGGTCCTCATCGAGGACCTCGCCCGGAAGGTCTTCGAGACGGTGGGTCGCCGGCCGGCCCTCGACGTCCACCCCGCCCCGCCGCTGTCCCCGTCCCGGCGGCTCCCCGACCTCACCCGGCTGCGCGAACTCACCGCCTACGCCCCGAAGGTGGACCTGAGCGAGGGACTGCGGCGTACGTACGAGTGGTACGCGCGGGACATAGCCGCCCGCGAGGGGCGGTGAGCGCCATGCGCGTGCGCTATGTGCACCGCGGCTACTTCCCGGCCCGCGCGGGGGCCGAGCTGATGGCGCAGTACCTCGCCGAGTGCATGAGCCGGCGCGGGCTGGAGGTGGGCGTCTACTCCGGGGCGGTGGACGAGGACTCCGCCCGCTTCATGGCGGCCGCGGGGCTCGGCGTCGAGGCGATCCCCGATCCCGCCGACGACCCTCCCCGCGCGGCGGACATCCTCCACGCCTTCGACGCCTTCCACCCGGCGGACATGCGGGCGGGCCTGGAGCTCGCCCGCGCCTGGGACGTTCCCTTCACCATCACCCCCGCCTCCGCTCCCGAGGTGTGGCCGGACCGGGAGACGGTGCTCGACTGCTGCCGGCAGGCGGACGCCGTCTTCGTGCTGTCCCAGGCGGAACGCGCCATGCTGCGCGGCGAGGGGGTCGACGACTCCGTGCTGCACCTCATCGGGCAGGGCCCGCACCTGCCCGGCGTCGCCGATCCCGAGGGTTTCCGCCGCGCCCACGGCATCACCGGGCCGATGGTGCTCTTCCTGGGCAGGAAGATGCGCTCGAAGGGCTACACCGTCGTACTGGAGGCGGCCCGGCACGTCTGGGAACGCCACCCGGACACCCGCTTCGTCTTCCTCGGCCCCCGCTGGGACGACGACTGCGTGAGCCGGTTCGCGGCACACGCCGATCCCCGGATCATCGAGCTGGACATGGCGGACGAGGACACCAAACACAGCGCCCTCGCGGCCTGCGACCTGGTGTGTCTGCCGTCCACCGCCGATCTGTTCCCGCTCGTCTATGTGGAGGCGTGGTCCTGCCGCAAGCCGGTCATCGGCTCCGCGTTCATGGGCAGCGAGGAAGTCGTCGCCCACGGCCGCGACGGCCTGCTCGTGAGCCCGGCCGCGCGCCCGGTGGCCGAGGCGGTGAACCGCCTCCTCGACCACCCCGCCGAACGGGCGGCGATGGGACGCAGCGGCTACGACCGGGTACGCCGCGAACTCACCTGGGAGGCGGTCGCCGACCGGGTGCACACGGTCTACACCACACTGACGGCCGCCCGGCAGCAGACGGAGGGGGTCCGATGAGGGCAGTGATACTGGCGGGAGGCGAGGGCCGCCGGCTGCGGCCCGCCACTCTCACCGTCCCGAAGCCGTTGATGCCGGTGGACGGGATACCCATCCTGCACATCATCCTGTTGCAGCTCAGGAGCGCGGGCTTCACCCACGTCACCCTGTCGCTCGGATACCGCGCACACATGATCAAGGCCAGCTTCGGCGGGAACCGCTGGGCCGGCCTCGAACTGGACTTCTCCCTGGAGGAGGAGCCCCTGGGCACCGCCGGCCCGCTCACCCTGCTGCCACCGTTCGAGGACTCCACCCTCGTGATGAACGCGGACCTGCTCACCGACATCGACTTCGCCGACCTCTTCTCACGCCACAAGAAGTCCCAGGCGGTCGCGACCATCGCCCTCGCCCAGCAGAACATCGACATCGCACACGGAGTGGTGGAGATCGACGAGGAGCAGCAGGTGACCGGCTTCCGGGAGAAACCCCGGATGAGCTTCCTGGTCAGCGGCGGGATCTACGTACTGGAGCCGTCCCTGCTCACTCTCCTGTCACCCGGCGGGCGGCGTGACATGCCCGCCCTCCTGGCCGCCGCACGCGAGCAGGGCGAGCGCGTCGAGGGCTATGTCTTCGACGGCGAATGGTGCGACATCGGCACCCCCGAGCAACTGGAGCGCGCCACCGCGGCGTTCCGCGCGGACCGCTCCCGCTACCTCGGCCCCGACGAACACAGCGAGCTGTGGGCCGGCACCGGCCCGGCGGAGGAGATGGTGGGCGGATGAGCGACTGGAAGGTCTCCCTGTACCGTCCGGAGATCGGCGCGGCCGAAATGGAGGCGGTGGCCGACGTGCTGCGCTCGGGCTGGCTGTCCACCGGGCCCGTGACCCAGGACTTCGAAGCCCGCTACGCCGCCGCCCTCGGCGTCGACGACGCCGTCGCGGTCGCCAACGGCACCGCCGCCCTGCACCTGGCGGTGCTCGCCCTGGGGCTCGGCCCCGGTGACGAAGTCATCCTGCCGTCGCTGAACTTCGTCTCCGCGGCCGCGATGGTCGCCCTGTCCGGGGCGACCCCGGTGTTCGCCGAGATCGGCGGCGCACACGACCTCTCCATCGACCCGGCGGACGCGGCCGCCAGGATCACCCCACGCACCCGTGCCGTCGTCGCGATGCACTACGGCGGCTACGCGGCGGACCTGAAGGCCCTGACCGAGCTGGCCCGCGCCCACGGACTCGTTTTGATCGAGGACGCGGCACATGCCCCGGCCACCGCCACCGCTCAGGGCGTCCTGGGTACCGTCGGCGACATCGGCTGCTACAGCTTCTTCGCCACGAAGAACCTCGCCGTGGGAGAGGGCGGCATGGTCGTCGCCCGCGACCCCGACGTCCGCGCCAGGATCAGGCGGCTGCGCTCGCACGCCCTCACGGTGAGCGCCCAGGACCGGCACCGCGGTGGACCCTCCACCTACGACGTCGACACCTTCGGGCTCAACTACCGGCCGACCGAGGTCGCCTGCGCGCTCGGCCGCGTCCAGCTCGAAGCCCTCGCGGCCAAGGGGAAACGCCGCCAGGAAGCGGTGCGGCAGTACCGGGACCAGCTCGCCGACCTGCCCGGCATCACCCTGCCGTTCGCCGACCGGCCGGTGGAGGAGAGCGCGCACCACCTGTTCCCCGTGGTGCTGCCCGAAGGGCTCGACCGCGACCTCGTGCAGGACCGGCTGAAGGCCGCGGGGATCCAGAGCGGTGTGCACTACCCGCCCACCCACCTGTTCACGGCGTACCGCGAACGCTACGGAGTGGGCCCCGGCAGTCTGCCCGTCACCGAGAGCGTCATGGGGCGCCAGCTGTCGCTGCCGCTCTACGCGGGCATCGGCGACCGGGAGGTCCGGCTCGTCGTCGAGGCGGTGAGGGCGGCATGGCGGCCGGCACCCTGAAGCCGGGGCGGATCACCCTCGTCGACGGCGCTCTGCACCGCGACGGACGGCCCTTCTTCAGCGTGGGCTGCGACTACCACCCCTCGCGGGCCGGGTGCGACTACTGGCGGGAGTGGGACGCCGAAACCCTCGACGCCGACTTCCGCCGCATGGCGGACCTGGGCTTCAACACCGTACGGTTCTTCGTCTTCTGGGCCGACTTCGAGCCGGAGGAAGGCGCGTACGACCCGGTGATGACGGCCCGGCTGCGCGAGCTGGTGGAGATCGCGGGACGGTACGGTCTGCTCTGCCTTCCCTCGCTGTTGACCATCTGGATGAACGGACAACGCTTCGACCCGCCCTGGCGCGACGGCCGCGACCTGTGGCACGACCCGGACATGGCCGAACGCCAACGGGACTTCGTCCACCACATCGCCGGCGCCCTGCGGGAGGCGCCCAACGTCCTGGCCTACGACCTCGGCGACGAGATCATCCACGTGGACCCGGCCGCCTCGGCCGCGCTCGACGCCGACGGGGCCCGCGCGTGGTGGGGCCTGCTCGCCGGGGCCGTCCGCGCGGCGGACCCCGGCGCGCTGGTCCTCCAGGCCAACGAGGCGTCCGCCGTGGTCGGCGACCACGCCTTCCGCCCCGAGCACGCCCAGCCCCTCGACCTCGTCGGACTGCACGGATTCCCGGTGTGGACCCCGTTCCACATCGAGTCCGTCTCCGCGCCGAAAGCCACCTCCTTCCTGCCCTATCTGGTGCGGCGCGGCCGGGCCCACACACCCGTCTACGTCGACGAGATGGGCAGCTACGGCTGCGACGAGGCCACCGCGGCGGGGTATCTGCGGGCAGCTGCCCACAGTGCCTTCGCCGCGGGCGCGGTCGGCACCGCCGTCTGGTGCTGGCAGGACTTCACCACCGAGCGCAAGCCGTACGCCCTGCGCCCGGGCGAACGCTTCGTAGGGCTGCTCGACGCGGACGGCCGCGAGAAGCCCGCCATGGCCGAGTACCGGACCTTCGCCCGCCGGGTCACCACCGAACTCGCGGGCTTCGCTCCCCGGCCCGCCACGGTCGGGGTCTTCCTGCCCGAGGGCGACGGTGACGGCGGCGGCTATCTGTCGGCCTCCGGGTCCGACGCCCCCGCTGCCTTCTACGCCCATCTGCTGCTCCAACAAGCCCACCTGTCCTACGGGTTCACCGACGGTGCGGAGCTGGAGCGCTACGCGATGGTCGTCTGCCCCTCGGTCCGTCATCTCTCGCTGCACGACCAGCGCCGCCTGGAGCGGTACACCGCGTCCGGCGGGACGGTCCTCTACTCCACCGGCGATCTGCTGCACGGCGCCGGCGGCGAGGACTTGTTCGGGGTGCGGACCAAGGACTTCACCCTGCGCGCCGCCGAGCAGGAGGCCTTCACCTGGGCCGGTCACCGGTTCCCCGTCGACTGGCCGCCCGGCCAGATCCCGGTGATCGACACGGCCGGTGCCGAGGTGCTCGCCGCCTTCCCCAACGGCTCGCCCGCCCTGACCCGCAACTCCTACGGTCACGGCACCGCCTACTACCTCAACGCCCCGCTGGAGGACCGGCTCAACGCGCCCTACCGCCTCCAGGAGGCACCCTGGTACCGGCTGTACGCCACCGTCGCCGAGGCGGCCGGGATTCGGCCCGAGCTCTGTGCCGACGATCCCCTGGTGGAGACCACCGTGCTGGGCCGCGGGGACCAACGGTGCGGCGTCGTGATCAACCACGCCCCCACCGAAGCGCGGACCACCGTACGACGGGCGGCCACGGCCACCGACCCGGAGACCACCGAACACCTGGTCCTGGAAGCGAAAGGCGTCCATCTCTTGTTCTGGCGCGCCGGACCGCCGCCTGGGACCGCCGTGCCCGGGCACCTGTGAAGGGAACCCGTACGTGATCATCGATTCCCATGTGCACGCCGGGGAGTACTACCGGCACTTCACCACCGCCTTCGCCGACCAGATGATGGCCACGACCGGAATGCCGCCCGAGGCACTCTCCGCGCCGGAGACGAAACTGATCACCGAGATGGACACGGCCGGCGTCGACCGGGCCTTCCTGCTCGCCTTCGACGTGCGGCGGGTCGAGGGCTTCTCGGTGCCCAACGACTTCGTCGCCGACCTGTGCGACCGCCACCCCGACCGGTTCATCGGCTTCGCCTCCGTGGACGCGGGCACCCCCGGCGCCGCCGCCCGACTGCGGCACGCCATCACGGAACGGGGGCTGCGCGGACTGAAGACCGCCCCCTGCTATCTGCGGATGTCACCCGCCGACCGGCGCTGGTACGACGTGTACGAGACCGCGGGGGAACTCGGCATCCCGGTGCTCGTCCACACCGGCTACACCCCCGCCAAGAACGCGGACGGCCGCTACTTCTCCCCGCTGCTGCTGGAGCCGGTGGCCCGGGACTTCCCTGACCTGAGGATCATCCTGGCCCACCTCGGCAGGCCATGGACCGGCCCCTGCGTCGAGCTGCTGGCCCGCCACCCGAATCTGTACGCCGACCTGTCGATCTTCGGCACGTACCTGCCGCCCGGGACCGTGGCCGCCGCACTGGCTCACGCCCGCGAACGAGGCGTACTGGACCGTGTGCTGTGGGGAACCGACTTCCCTTTCGCGACCATGACCGAGTCCATGGACCGCATGGCGCGGCTGGCCAAGGACACCGAGCCGTGGCCCGACGGCAGCGATCCGCTGACCCCGGACGAATACCGGGCCGTCATGGGCGGCACGGCGGCAACGCTGACCGGCTGACCGGACCCGTTCAGCCCGTAAAAGTGTTCACCCCGTAAGAGGAGGACGAGGAAGCAATGACTTTTGTCCATGGATACGAATTCGATGAAATGTCGCGGCGCGGCCTGTACGGGGACGTGACCCAGCGACTCGTCGACATCTGCGAGGCCGCTCCCGGAAGCGTCGTCGTGGACGTCGGCTGCGGCTCCGGGCTCGCCACCCAATTACTCCTCGAACGCTTCGCACACGTCGGCTCCATCGTGGGTGTCGATCCGTCGGAGCACGAACTCGCCATCGCCAGGAAAAGGCTGCGCGACCCCAAGGTCCGCTTTCTCACCGGGCGTGCCCAGGACGTCGAATCCCTGGTCGACCCGGTGGATGTCGCGGTGCTCAGCAATGTGATGCACCAAATCCCTGAAGGCGAAAGGGGATCGGTGGTCAGCGGGTGCTACCGGATGCTGAAACCCGGTGGCCGGTGCGCCCTCAACACCTTGTTCTACGACGGTGCCGTGCTGCCCGGCACTCGCCATTTCTATGCCCGCTGGCTGCAGGCCACGCGCGCCTGGCTGAAGAGCCGGGGCAGCGATCTGGTCCTCGAGCGCGACAAGCCGGTCGCCATGGAGACACTGACGCCGCAGCAGCACGAGGAACTCTTCGAGCGGGCCGGATTCTCCGCGGTGAAGGCCGAGGAGGAGACCTACGCGTGGACGCTGGAGGACTGGGACGCGCTGTGCGGCTACTCGGTCTTCATCGAAGGCGCCACCGGCCTCACGGACATGGCCCTCGGCTCCGAGGCACTGAAGGCCGCCCTGCGCACGACCTTCCAGGACCTGGGGCTGACCGAAGTGCCCCGGCGCTGGCTGTTCGTGAGCGGTGTCAAGTAAGACGTGGCAGGCAGGAGGGGGGGAGGGGCCGGTGGGGGACGAAGTCAGGGCGGCGGACCGCCCGGAGCGCCGTCGACAGGCCCTGCCGCTGTCCTACGCCCAGCAGGGCATGTGGTTCCTGGAAAGGCTCGCCGGCACGACGCTGTACGCCGACCCGATGACCTTCCGTCTCGTCGGCGGGCTGGACACGGCGGCCCTGCACCGGAGCATCGAGGAACTCGTCCGCAGACACGAGGCACTGCGCACCCGGTTCCCAGTGGTGGACGGACAGCCCGTCCAGCAGGTGACCCAGGACGCCGCCGTACCCCTGCCGCTGACCGATCTGTCGGCCCTCGCACCGACAGAGCGGGAGGCGGAAGCCGCCCGCTTCCTGGACGCGGACCTCAGGCAACCGTTCGACCTGGTCCACGGCCCGGTGATCCGGGCCGTGCTGATCCGGCTCGCCCCGCGCGAGCACATCATCCGCATCACCACCCACCACCTGGTGTCGGACGCCTGGTCGTGGTGGTCCGTGCTCTTCCGCGAGCTGGAGCGGCTCTACACCGCGCGTCTCCACGGCCTGCCCTCGCCCCTGCCACCCGTCACCACCCACTACGCCGACTTCGTACGATGGCAGCGGGAGTGGCTCGAAGGCCCCGTGTACCCCGGGCAACTCGCCTACTGGCGCCAGGCCTTGGCCGGGGTGACACCGCTGCCCGAACTGTCCCTCGCCCGGCCGGCGGCCGGCCGGGCCCAAGGGCCCCCGGTGACCCGGTGGCTGACCTTCCCGCAACCCCTCTACGACCGCCTGCGGGAGATCAGCCAACGCGAGCACGTCACCCTCTACATGCTCCTGCTCACCGCCTTCAAGCAGGTGCTGCGCCGCTATGTGCCGGGTGACGACATCCTGGTCGCCACCCGGGGAGGATTCCGCAGCCGCGTCGAGTTCGAGAGGGCCGTCGGATTCTTCGTCAACGTCCTTCCGCTGCGCACCCGCGTACCCCAGGGCACCGACTTCCGCCGGCTGCTGCACGACGTACGGCGCACCATGATCGGGGCGTACACGCACCGTGACGTTCCCTACGAGCGACTGATGGCGGAGCTCGGTCTGAAACGGCGCGGCTTCAGGTCCGTGACCAATGTGTGCGTCTCCTTCCAGTCCACCCCCGAGGTGCCGCCCGCGCTCGAAGGCGTCGACGTCACGCTGATCAACCACCCCGACCCCTTCTCCGGATACGACATCGACCTCGGCTTCTACGAAGAGGACGGAGCCTTGCGGGCACTGCTGACCCACCATCGCGCCCAGTACGACGACGCGGCCGCCGCGCGCCTGCTCGACGACCTGCACGGCGCACTTCTGGCCGCGACCCACGAACTGGACGGCCCGCGAGCCCGACCGCCGTTCCCGGAGAAACAGAAGTTTCCGGAGAAGCAGAAGAAGGAGGAGGACGCATGAGGGCTTTGCAGTGGCACGGGGCGTACCAGGTGAAGCTCACCGACGAGGTCGCCACGCCCCGCGTCGAGGACCCCGGGGACGCGATCGTCCGGGTGGTCAGGAGCGCCATCTGCGGCACCGATCTGCACCCCTACCGGGGCGAGATCGCGTCGTTCACACCGGGCACGGTCACCGGACACGAGTTCACCGGCGTGATCGAGACCGTCGGACCCGGGGTGCGCGGTTTCGCGCCCGGCGACCGGGTCGTCGCCTCGGACATCATCGCGTGCGGGCAGTGCGGGCCGTGCCGTCGCGGATGGCACTACCAGTGCGACCGGGTGGGCCTCTTCGGCTACGACACCGTCGTCGGCACGACGGCCTTCGCCGGCGGCCACGCCGAGTACGTGCGCGTGCCCTTCGCCGACGTGGTGCTGTTCCCCGTCCCCGACGCCGTCGACGACGAACAGGCCCTGCTCATCGGGGACGTCCTCGCCACCGGCTACGCCGGCGCGGTGGGCGGCGAGGTGCGCCCCGGAGACACCGTCGCCGTGGTGGGCTGCGGCCCCGTGGGCCTGCTGGCCATGCAGTCCGCGTGGGTCCTCGGCGCCGCCGCGGTGCTGGCCGTCGACCCGCTGGAGAGCCGGCGCGCCCTGGCCGCCCGGCACGGTGCCCAGCCGGTCCCCACCGGCACGGACCTCCCCGCACGGGTCCGGGACCTGACGGGCGGGCGCGGCGCGGACGTCGTCCTCGAAGCGGTCGGCAGTGACGCCGCCCTGCTGAGCGCGCTGGAGATCGTACGGCCGCGGGGTGTGGTGTGCGCCGTGGGTTCCCACGCCTCCGAGGCGATGCCCATGCCGACGCGCCTGGCCTTCGCCAAGGAGATCACCTTGCGGTTCGCCGTCGGCGACCCGATCAGCGCGCGGGAACCCTTGATGAACCTGGTGCGCGGCGGCCGGATCGACCCCACCTTCGTCATCTCGCACCGGCTTCCGCTGTCCGAAGCGGCCGAGGGGTTCCGGCTGTTCGACGCCGGGGAGGCGAGCAAGGTGGTGCTGATCCCGTGAGCACCTCCACCACAGTGCCGTCGGCCGTCGAGCGGGCCCGGTTCGCCACCCCCGGCGTGCACCGGCTGGTCGAGGACCAGGCACGCCGTACCCCGCACGCCGCCGCCGTGCTCTGCGGTGACCAGTGCCTCGACTACGCGGAGCTCGACCGGCGGGCCGACCGGCTCGCCCGCCGGCTGCGTCGTCACGGCGTGGGCCCGGAGGTCCGGGTGGGCATCCACCTGGCCCGTTCCGTCGAACTGGCGGTGGCGGTCCTCGCCGTCCTCAAGGCAGGCGGCGTCTGTGTCCCGCTCGACCCCGGCTACCCCCGCGACCGGCTTGTCTTCATCCTCGACGACGTCGCCGCCCCCATCCTGCTGACCCGTCGCCACCCGGCCTCCGGGCCCGCCACGGACTACCCCGGCACCGTCGTGCATCCGGACGACGCATCGGACGACGCACCGGACGACGCACCGGAGGCCGGGACGCGGCCTGCGGAAAGCCGCCCGCTCCACCCCGACAACCTGGCCTGGGTGGCGTACACCTCCGGCTCGACCGGCACGCCCAAGGGCGTCGGCCTCACCCACGGCCCGCTGGCCAACCTCGCCCTGGAGGTCGGCCGACGGCTCGGACTGGGGCCGGGCGACCGTGTGCTGCAGTTCGCTTCCATCGGCTTCTCGGTGGCCGCCGAGGAGATCCTCTCCACCTGGGTCACCGGAGCCTGCCTGGTACTCGATCCCGAGGAGTCGCTCGCCGACAGCGCCCGTCTGCGGGCGGTCGTCGACACGCAGGGCGTCACCGTCATGCAGCTCACCCCCGCCTACTGGTACGAGTGGTCGCGCGAGCTGGAACGCGACGGGCTGCCACGGCCTCCCACCTCGCTGCGACTGCTGGTCGTCGGCAGCGAGGCGGTCGCCGTCGAGGCGGTCGCGGCCTGGCTGCCCACCGGGGTCCGCCTGGTGCAGGAGTACGGCGCCACAGAGGGCACCATCTCCCAGTTGCTGTACGAGGCCACCGGCCCGGCGGCCGACGTGGGCACATGGTCGCGCGTCCCCGTCGGAACGCCGCTGGGCGGTGTGCGGGCTCATGTGCTCGACGAGTGGTTGCGCCCGGCGCCGGACGGGCGGCCCGGCGAGCTCTATATCGCCGGTGACAGCGTCTCCCGCGGCTATCTGGGGCGCCCCGGGATGACGGCCGAGCGGTTCCTCGCCGACCCCTACGGCGACCGGCCGGGCAGCCGGATGTACCGCACCGGCGACCTCGTACGCCGCCTGGCCGACGGGAACCTCGAATTCCTCGGCCGGATCGACCACCAGATCAAGATCCGCGGCATCCGTATCGAGCCGGGTGAGGTCGAGTCGGTCATCCGACGCCATCCGGGGGTGACCGAGTGCGCGGTCCTGGCCCGGAAGACCGCCGCCGGGACCGACCAGCTCTGCGCCTGCGTGGTCGGGGAAGCGGGGCAGGACGACGCGGGCCTGCGCGCGTACCTCACCACCCAGCTCGCACCCGCACTCGTCCCCTCCCGCATCGTCCCCGTCGCAGGCCTCCCGCTGAACCCGAACGGCAAGGTGGACCGCCGGGCGCTGCGGGAGCTGCCGCTCGACGCGGAGCCCGCCGCACCGGGCGGCATCGCGCCGCGCACCCCGCTGGAAGCCGCACTCGCCGGGATCTGGGCGATGACGCTCGGCGTCCCCCACGTCGGCGTCGAGGACGACTTCTTCGCCCTCGGCGGCGACTCCCTGACGGCCACCCGGCTCGCGGCCCACCTGCGCGAGGCACTCGCCGTCGACGTACGACAGCGGATGGTCTTCGAAGCACCGACCGTGGGCGCCCTCGCGGCACTGATCTCGGCGGAGCGCAGCGCGCCGGCCGAGGACGCGCGGCAGGCAGCGGAGCCCACGCGTGCTCCGGTGACGTCCTCCCAGCGCCGTATGTGGGTCCTGCACAAGATGGCCCCGTCCGGCGCCGCCTACAACGACCCGGTGGTCCTGCGGCTGGAAGGCAAGCTCGACCCGGCGGCCCTGCTGGGGGCGCTGCGGCGGATCGTACGGCGGCACGCCACGCTCCGCACCACCATCGGCAGCGAGGACGGGCGTCCCGTACAGATCGTCGCCCCGCCCGGCACCGCCGACGCGCTCACCCTCGGCATCACCGATCTCTCCGGCCGGCCCGAGAGCGCGCTGCGCCGTGCGGTCGCCGAACTGGCCGGTGCCCCCTTCGACCTCACGCGCGGCCCGCTGCTCCGAGCGGCCCTGCTGCGCGCCGGGCCCGATGACCACGTCCTGGTACTCGTCTTTCACCACATCGTCTTCGACGGCTGGTCGATGGACGTGTTGTTCCGCGAGCTCTCGCACCACTACCGGGAGGCCCTCACGGGGGTACCGGCGGGGCTGCCGCCCCTGCCGGTGCAGTACGCGGACCACGCCGTCGGACAGAGCCAACAGCACACAGGACCGGCCATGGACCGACAACTCGACTATTGGCGGGAGAAATTGGCGGGCGCACCGCCCGTCACGCGACTGCCCCCGACCCGTGTCGCCGCTGACAGCGTCGGCGGCCCGACGGGGGCGACCGTCCACCCCTTCTCCGTCGGACCGGACGTGGCGGCGCGACTGCGCGAGCTGGCCGCCACCGAACGCGTCACCCCGTTCATGGTGCTGCTCGCCGGGTTCCTGGCGCTCGTCCACCGGGCCGGCGGCGCCCGCGACATGGTGGTCGGCACCCTCCTGTCGGGCCGCGACCGCCCGGAGACCGTCGATCTGATCGGCCTGTTCACCCGCACCCTCGCCCTGCGCACCCGGCTTCCCGCGGGGGCGACGTTCCGCCGGTTCCTGCCCCGGGTGAAGGAGACGGTCCAGGAAGCCATGGCCCATCAGGACGTCCCCTTCGACCGCGTCGTCGAGGAAGTCCGCCCGGCCCGCGGCCGTCACCACAGCCCCGTCTTCCAGCTGATGTTCTCCTACGGCAGTACGACGGTCCGCAGCCCCGACCTTCCCGGGCTGACCGTGACGCCCTTGCGGGCCGACACCCGGTCCGCCAAGTTCGACGCCACGGTGATGCTGGAGGAAGGCGACGACGGTGGCTACGACGGCCTCTTCGAGTACGACCTCGCGCTCTACGACGACACCACCGCGCGGCACCTCACCGACACGTTTGCGGCTCTGCTGGAATCCGTGGCGAAGGACCCCGACCTGCTCGTGTGAAGGCGCACCTCCGCTGCGCGGCGGTGTCCTCAGTCGCCGGACGGGCTGACCAGCCCGTCCGGCGACTGAGAGGCCCTACGCCGTACGGGAAGAGACGTTGCGGACCGTGATCCTGGTGTATTCCAGCAGCCCCCAGTAGCCGTACTCGACCCCCGTTCCCGAACAGCCGACCCCACCGAAGGGAGCATCGTGCCGGAGTTCACCGTGGGTGTTGAGCCAGACGGTGCCGCATCGCAACGCGTCGGCCGTGGTGGTGAGACCCTCACCGGCCCCCCATACGGAGGCCCCGAGGCCGTAGGGCGTCGCGTTGGCGCGCTCCACGGCCTGCGCCACCTCGTCGTAGGCGATCACCGGGATCACCGGGCCGAACTGCTCCTCCACCTCCAGCCGGCTGCCCTCGGGCAGGTCGGTGACCACGGTCGGCGGATAGAAGTGGCCTTCTCCTTCGGGGCACTTGCCCCGCGCGGTCACCCGGGCGCCCGCGGCCACCGCCTCCTCCACCATGGACGTGACGGTGTCCCGCTGCGCACGGGAGACCAGCGGCCCCAGCTCCGTGCCCGCCGTGAGCCCGGGCCCCACGACCGCCGAGGTGGCGAGCCCGCCCAGCGCGTCCAGAAGCTGTTCCCGGAGCGGGCGTGGCACATAGACGCGTTTGACCGCGGCGCAGAACTGGCCGTTGTTCACCAGCGCGGCCTGGAAGAGGGGCCCGGCCACAGCGGCGATGTCGGTGCCGGGCAGGACGATCGCCGGGTCGTTGCCGCCGAGTTCGAGGACGACGGGGGTGAAGGTCTCGGCGGCCTGCCGGGCGATGGCCCGGCCGGTGGCCGGGGAGCCGGTGAACGAGACCATCCCGACGCCCGGACTCGCCGTGAGGGCCGCGCCGAGGGAGCCGTCCCCGGAGATGACGTTCAGCACCCCGGCCGGCAGCACCTCCCGGAGCAGCTCCCCCACCCGCAGGACGGTCAACGGCGTCTCGGGGGAGGGCTTGAGCACCACGGTGTTGCCTGCCAACAGCGCCGGTGCGACTTTGCAGACACTGAGGATGACAGGGAAGTTGGAGGGCGAGATGGCCGCCACGACGCCGTGCGGTGCGCGCGAGAGGGTGACGTGGGAGCCCTGGTCATCGGTGAACGACTCCACCGGGAGAGCCAGTTCGGCGGTATGGCGGAACCAGTCCACGGCCCGCCGCACCTCGGCCCGGGCGTCCCACAGCGGCTTGCCCTGCTCCCGGGTGAGCAACAGGGCCAGCTCCTCGGTGTACGGGGACAGGGCGTCCCCACACGCGAGCAGGTAGGCACGCCGGGTGCTCTCCGGCAGGGCGGCCCAGGCGGGGAAGGCCGTGCCGCAGGAGCTCACGGCCCGTGCGAGCAGGTCGGGAGTGCACCGTGGAGCGTGGGTGAAGGGCCGGGCGAGCGCCGGGTCCTCCACGGGCAGCCCCGCGGGCTCGCCTTCGACTGCGCGACCGTCGACGGTCATCGTGACGGTCGGCCTGGTGTTTCCCATCGGGCCTTCCTCCAGGGTCGGTTCGGGTCGCCGCCGGGTGACGCGCACGCGGTACGGCCCGGGAATATGGATGGGTGCGGAACATGGGCGCACGGGAAAGGGGGAGAGGCGATATCGCGCGGGGCCTGTCGCTCCGGCGGGAGGCCCGTCGTCGGCGGGGCGATTTCGCGGCTCGGAACGTTCCGGCAAGCGCCCTTCGAGAAGAGTAATACACATCAACAGTGGGAAGCAGTAGGGGAGTTGGGATCGGTGTCGCGATAGTAGGTTTCCGCGGAAGATGCTTGCGGCAATGATCCTGATGTGGTTTCATCAACCATTGGTAAGCGTTCATGGCAACAGCCACCCCCCGTCGGGGTCGATGGCCATCGGAGCCCGAAAAAGGGCAAGCCGTGAACGAAAAGGAAATCAGTCAGGCGCGCACATTCCATTTGGGGGATCTGTGGCGGACGATTCAATGTTCCGGAATACCGTTACTTCTACTGTGTCGACCGATGCAGCACCATCGGGGGAGCCACCCGCCGCCGAAGCGGTGGCGGGGGCGGTCCGCCGGATCTGGGCCGATGTCCTGGAAGTGGAAGTCGAATCGATCGACATCCACCGCAGCGACTTCTTCGAACTCGGCGGTTACTCACTTCTCGCCCTGCAGTCCATCGGCAGACTGCTGGCGGAATACGGTGTCGACGAGGTCGCGTCCGTGGAGCTCGAGGGCGCCCTGCTCAACAGGCTGTTCGAGGACGCGACGCCCATGGCTCAGGCGGAGTGCCTGGTGGCCGCCGGTCACGGCGGGGCGGCGCCGGGCGGTGATGCCGGGCGCTGAGCACCGGACGTCACGGCGTCACGGGGCCGACAGTTCGCGGACCTGCCGGTCGTACTCCTCCAGCACCTGACGCAGCTGGGCGAGGGCTTCGGCGGGCAGCTCCGGGGGCTCGGACTCCGTGACGTAACGGGCGGCCGCGGCCAGGGCCGCCAGCTCGTACGCGTGGAACGTCCCCCGGAGCACCGTCGGGCGGACTCTCTCCAGTTCCATCGGTCAGCCCTGGGACCGCACGTAGTCGACGACCTGCGCCAGCTCGGCGGCGAAGTTGTCGTAGTCCTCCTGCATGCCGTTGATGTACGCGCTCCAGCCCAGGCTCGCCTTCGCGTAGTGCACGGCCTCCTGGATCTCCTCGTCCGTGGCGCCGAAGAGCTTCGCGGCCTCGGTGTGGAACAGACTGCAGTAGCGGCACTTGGTCTCGGAGTGCAGACCGACGCCGATCAGTTCCTTGTACTTGTTGGGTATGAGCGTCTCGCCGAGCTCCATCTTCTTGAAGATCTCCCACTCGGGTGCGAGCAGCTCGGTCGGGATGGTCGAGAAGAAGTGCGGGACGAGGCCCAAGGTCTGCTTGATGTCGGCTTCGATCTCGCCGCGGTTGACTGTGGCAGCCATGACGGCTCCCTCCTAATGGAGGCGCCGCCGTGCCCGCCCGGGGCCCGTTCGTGCTGGTCACGAGCTGGGGAGACACCGAGACCTGTCAGGGTGCGACACATATGGCGAACTCTGCGACACTCGCGGCCCTCACCTTCAACTCAAGCACGGTGAGACCGCGCTGTCACGGTGACCACGAGGCCCGCGGATACGTACCGTAGGTGAACACGTCCAGTGCGTGACGCCGGGTGGGTGGGATCGAGGCGCGACGGTCGCAGGCAAGGGCGGTCGGGGCTTTCCCTTTCGGGCAGAGCGTGCTGCCCTTTCCCGGCGGGAGCCGGGCCTGGACGCCCCTGGCGCCCTCCGGCGAGGCTGGAGGAGTCGAGGGGAGCCACGCATGCACGCACACGAGCACGGCAGCGAGCACGAGCATGAGCACGGCGAGACGGTGCGGCCCGAGAAGGCAGCGGACGCGCCTGCCGGGCTTTCCCGACTGTACGAGGCTGCCGCCTCGGGGCGCACCGACGTGGTCGGCCGTTCCGGGACGGCTGCCTTGCAGCGTGCCGTGGGCAACGGCGCCGTACGGTCGATGCTCCAACGACAGACGCCGGAGGACGCCCCGCCGCGCTCCTCGGTCCACCAGGTGCTCGCCTCGGGCGGTGGACGGTCCCTGGACCCGGAGACCCGCTCCGACATGGAGGCCAGGCTGGGCGCGGACTTCTCCGACGTACGGGTGCACACGGGCTCCGCGGCGCACGAGTCGGCGCGGGACGTCGGCGCCCGCGCGTACACGGTGGGCAACGACGTCGTGTTCCAGCGCGATGCCTACGACCCGTCCTCGCACGCGGGCCGGACCACGCTCGCCCATGAACTCACCCACGTCATCCAGCAGCGCAGCGGCCCGGTCGAGGGCACCGAGGCGCCGGGCGGTATCCGGGTGAGCGACCCCGGGGACCGCTTCGAGCAGGAGGCCGTGGCCACCGCCGAGCGGGTCATGTCACAGCCCGCCCCGGCCGCGGCACCACCCGCCTCACCGGCTGCCGCACCCGCACCCACGGCCGCCGTGCCACCGGTGCAACGGCAGACCGCGGACGAGGACGAGGAGCCGGCCGACGTCCAAGGGTCGTTCGTGCAGCGGGCCACGGAGGGTGGCGGCGAGGAGGAAGAGGAGACACCGCCGGAGTAGCCGGCCGGGTCCGCGAGCGCGGCGCCGTGCGCTCAGTCGTCACCGGCTTTCTCCGCCCGTAGGGAACCACCGAGGAACATCGACTCGGAGCACTGTGACGGAGTCGGTGCCTTGACGGGCCGGCCCACCTCACGGCAGCTGACCGACAGGGTGACCCTGCCACCGGCGGGGACCTCGATCGGCGTCACGAAGTGGTAGTCGGAGTCACGGAAGTTCTCCAGTGCCAGATTGAAGTGCTGCTCGTCCTGGATCGACACGACGAGTGTGCCCGCGTCCCCTTGCGGGTTCTGCAGCACGATGTCCGTCAGCTCGAAGGTCTTCCCCTCGGGGACCGTGATCGCGGACGCGCTCTGCGCCCCGCCGCCGACCGAGTCCCGGACCTCCACCCGGGCGCTCTTGGGGGCCGCGGGCCCGCCCGGCTCGCCGGGTTTCGGCGCCGAACCGGCCGAAGCGCCGGGCGTGGCCCGGGAGCCGGACGAGCCCGAGGTTCCCGTCGTCGCGCCGCCGTCGGCGACGCCCGGGGCGTTCGGGCCGCCCGACGGCTGTCCTGATGAGCCCGCGGTCCCGGTCCCCTTCGGTCTGTTGTTCACGGCTCTCTCGACCGCGTCGGGGGTGATCGCCTCCCGCGCGGCCGACCGCACGGTGGGGCGGAGCACCGCGAACCAGAGCCCCACCAGCACCCCCACCAGCATGGCCGCCACGATCAGCGCGCGGGGCAGCCAGCCCGGCAGGATGGCCTGCTGCTCGTACGAGCCGTCCAGCACCTCCGGCTCGTACGGCCCCTGCCCCTCCACCGGCTTCGGTGCCACCACCGCCTGGAACGGATGGGTGACCGGTGCCCCGCGCCACAGGCGCCCCGCCGGGCGGACCTTCAGTTTCGCGAACTTGGCCTGACCGGGCGGGACGGTGAGCTCGGCGGGCTCGAAGACCAACCGGGCCCTCTCGGTGCCGCCTTGGGGAGTGAGCAACACCGTCACAGGTGTGTTGCCCCGGCTGTCCACCGCGACTTTGTGCCGTCCGCGCCAGGCGCTGTGCGAGGTGCGCGGTACCAGCTCGGAGGTGATCTCGGTGAACGGCAGCACCGTCACGACGCTCTCGGGCACCACGGTGGCGCCGGGGTCGCCGGTGGGCACGACGCGCAGGCCGAGAGGGGTCTCACCGGGGACGATGCCCGGGTCGCGGGGTGGCCGGAGCCGCAGGGTCGCCGAGCCGGACGCGCCGGGGTAGAGGGACAGGCTCGCCGGCTCGACGGTGGTCCAGCCGGCACACGGCCCGGCCACCTCGAACCGGAACTCCTCAACGGTGGTGCCCGCATTGAGCACCCGCACGGAAAGTTCGGCCTCGCCACCGGGCTCCACGGTGACCGAAGACTCGTCCAGGCTCGCCGAAACACTCATGGCGCGCACGCTACGGTCCGCTACCACAGCGAGGCAGCGGCCGCACAGGAACACTTTCGGGCACATCGCGGTTCGCCCTGAGACATCGTCAGTTTCCCGGGTGAATACTGAGCTTGCCGGGAAATGAGGGGGGTGGGGAGAGCGGCGGGTGCCCATAACGTGACAGGCGCACGACAGATGCATTCGACATTCGGCAGGCATCACATCGGTGGCTCGACCAGGACCGGTGGCTCGGCAAGGGAGGAACGATGTGAACCAGACAACCGCGGACCGCATCATGGTCGACCTGAGAGCACAGGACCCCATCTCGCAGGCCGGAGTGGCGAGCCAGCTGCGCACCCGCCCCGAAGTACGGCTCGTCGACCGGGGCGGCACCGAGGACGCCCAGGTCGTGGTGATGGTCGTGGACATCGTCGACGAGGTCGCGCTGCGCGTACTGCGCCAGATCCAGCGGACCAGCACCGCGCGGGGGGTACTGGTCACCACACAGATCGACGAGCAGCAACTGGTGAGCGCGGCGGAATGCGGCTTCGTCGGAGTCGTCCGGCGCGCCGAGGCCACCCCCGAACGGCTGGTCCAGGTGATAGGGGCCGTGGCGCGGGGAGAGGGGTATGTGCCGGCCGATCTGCTGGGCAGCCTGCTGGAGCAGGTCGGCCGGCTGCAGGGCGAGGTGCTCGGGCCGCGCGGCATCAACTTCAACGGCCTGTCCGCCCGCGAGATCGAGGTGTTGCGGCTGGTCGCCGAGGGATACGACACCGCCGACATCGCCCTGAAGCTCGCCTACTCCGAACGCACCATCAAGAACGTACTCCACGCGGTGATGACCCGGCTGAATCTGCGCAACCGCTCGCACGCCGTGGCCTACGCCCTCCGGCAAGGACTGATCTGACCGACGCGCGGTCGCGCTCGTGCCCCTTCGGGCAGCGCTGCGCACCCGAAGGGTTGGCTCGCACTCCACTGTGGGTGCGGGCACACGCACGCGAGGGTGGGACGGGCCGGGGCGCGGCCGCCCCGGGGCACCGATCGTGAACGGGGTGGGGTGTGCGAGGGGTTCAGCGATCGCTGAGGACGGGGGCGGCCTCCGGCTCGGGCTGCGGCAGACGCTCCTGGGCGCGTATCAAGGCTTCCCGCATCGGCCCTGTGACGGTCGTGCTGGCCTTGCTGGTCGCCGTCGTACCCGCCACGGCCGGCGGCCGGGCCTCCCCGGAGTGGTGGACGGTCCGGCCCGACACCGTCGCGACGGCCCTCGCCCCGGGCGCGTCCTTCCAGGTGGACAAACAGGTGAGAACGCCGGTCGTACCACCGAGACCGGATGTGGTGCTTCTGGTGGACGGCACCATCAGCATGGCGGAGACCATCGGCAAGCTGAAGACGGAGCTCAGCACCATCACCAGGACGGTACGGGACGCACAACCGGACTCCTGGTTCGCCGTGGCCAAGTACGGCGACGTCACCGACGGCGAGAAGGCGTTCACCGTTCTGCAGGGGCTGACGGGTGACTTGAAGGACGTCCAGGAGAAGGGCGTCGACCAGCTCAAGGCGGACCTCGGAGGCAGCAGTCCGCCCGTCGAGGACTGGATCAACGCGCTGTGGCAGATCGCCCACGGGGCAGGCGGGAAGACGGCGTTCCGGGAGGGCGCGAGCCCGGTCGTCGTCCTGATCGGCGACGCCTCCAGCCATGACCCCAGCCTCGGTCACAGCCTCGACGACGCCATCGGCGCGCTGACGGGCAGGAAGGCACGCGTGGTCGCCGTCGACATCGACACCCCCGTCGGTGACGGTCTCGACGGCGACGGGCGCCCCAAGGAGCCCCATGAGCCCAACCAGGGCAGCAAAGTGGCGAACAGCACCGGGGGAACGATCCTGAAGGGCGTCGACCCCAAGCGGGTGGCCGACAAGATCGTGGAAGGCCTGACCGCCCTGCCCACGACCGTCAGCCACCGGACGACCGGCTGCGACCCGGCCCTCACCGTCACCCTGGAGCCGGCGACGCAAAAGGTGACCAGCGGCACCACCGTCGCCTTCAAGGAGACCATCACCGCGGCGGGCGACGCCCCGCAGGGGCAGACCCTGCACTGCACCGTCCAGTTCCTGATGGACAGCAAGGTACCGGGCGGGGGAACGCTGTCCGGCGGCACGCGGGCGGGTCAGGAGGCCGTACCCGACCCGGTACCCGACTACCACGAGCGGATCAGCGTCGCCGTGCGCGACGTCGAGGCCCCGCGGGTCACGGTGGACGACCACAAGGCCGAGGCGACGGGCAAGGACGGCGTGAAGATCGACTACGTCGCGACGGCCAACGACGCGGTGGACGGCGAGCTGCCGGTCGTCTGCACTCCCGCGTCGGGGTCGCTCTTCCCGATGGGCACCACCCACGTCACCTGCACGGCCACCGACTACGTGGGCAACAAGGGCACCGACACGGCCAACTTCGTCGTCAATGACGCGTCCGCCCCGCAGGTGACGGTGGACGACCGCACGGTCGAGGCGACGGGCAAGGACGGTGCGAAGGTCGACTACGTCGCGACCGCCATGGACACGGTGGACGGGAATCTGCCGGTCACCTGTGTCCCCGCGTCGGGGTCGCTCTTCCCGCTGGGAACCACCGAGGTGAGCTGCACCGCGACGGACTCCGCGGGCAACAGGGGCACGGACACGGCCGTCTTCAGCGTGCTCCCGGCCCCCATTCCGGTCGAGGCGGACGTCGCGGTGACCGCGAGCGTGACGCCCGTACCCGACTACGTCGGCAGGACCACACAGGCGCGCTACACCCTCACCAACGCAGGCCCCAGGGCGGCGGAAGGCGTCGTGCTCGCGGCGGAGTGGCCCGGTGTGACCGACGCGAGCAAGCGTGCGGTGGGCCGGCTCTCCGCCTGCGGACAGGACAACCCGTGCAGCATCCCGGTGGGCGGGCGGCTCACGGTGACGCAATCGGCGGTGTACACGGCGGCGGCGGACGGCGAGGTACGCGCCACCGTGCGCGGTGCGCTGCGGGACCCACGACAAGGCAACAACACCGCCGTCGCCCGGCTCCGCGTCCTGCGGCCGAAGCTCACGATCACCCCGGAGGTCGGACCACCCGGCCAGGTGGTGCAGGCACGCGGCAAGGACTTCCCGCCCGGCGCGACCGTGCGGCTCACCTGGAAGCCGGGGATCACCGCGGCCCGGTCGGTGGTGCGCGTCGGGCGCGACGGATCGTTCGAGGCCCAGGTACTGGTGCTGCGCAAGGACCAGCTCGGTCCGCGTGAACTCCACGCGGACGTCAGGGGGTTGGACCGGCTCCAGCGACCCTTCCTGGTCGTGCAACGCAATCTGAACCCACCGGACTTCGTGGGCCGAAGCTGAGGCGAGGAATACACCCCTGTGATCCATGAGGTCGACGAGTCCCTGCGCACCCTGTTCCGGGACGACGCCCTGGAGGGCGCCCAGATCGCGGTGGCCTTCGACGCGCCCACCCGTGACTGGGCCGCCAAGGTCAACGCACCGACGGTCAATCTGTACCTGTACGACATCCGCGAGGACACCCGGCGCCGGGAACGCGGACTGCACAACGAGTACGACGAGGCCGGTGTCGTCGTGGCCCGCCGCCGGCCACCGCGCTACTTCAAGCTCTCGTACCTGATCACCGCGTGGACCAAACGCCCGGAGGACGAACACCGGCTGCTGTCCTCACTGCTCGCCTGCCTGCTGCGTTACGAGGCCCTGCCCGTGGAACGCCTCACCGGCTCCCTGGCGGAGATCGGCGTGGCGGTCCCCATGACCATCGCCCTGCCCCCGCCGGAGGACCGGTCGTTCGCGGATGTGTGGAGCGCGCTCGGAGGTGAACTCAAACCGTCGCTCGACCTGGTGGTCAGCGTGCCGGTGACGGCGTCGCCGGTGTACGAGGCGGGCCCGCCGGTCGGCGAGGACGGCGTGCGGCTCGGCTTCTCCGGCATCCCGCCCGAGCGGCCGTCCGAGGCCGAGGGCGCCTACCGGAGGACGCCGGACGGACGACGGCTGCCGGTCTACGGCACCCGGCCCGGGGCCCCGTCGGCGGGGATCGCCTCCCGGGTGGCGGAGTCCCGGGTGGCGGAGTCCCGGCTCGCGGAGGACGGTCGGGCATGACCGAGGACCAGAGCCTGAGCCACCTCCTGAGCCGCGCGGTCATCGTCGAGCAGCGTGTGCGACGGGCGGTGGCGGCGAGACAGGAGACGGACCCCGACCCGGACGACGCGTTCCGCGGGCTGTACTTGAGCGACGAGAGAGTGCGACGGCTGCTGGACGACGGCAGGCGGATCGTGGTGCCGGAGTTCACGACGGAACCCGCCGAGCCGACCGGCCCGACCCGACTGGGCCTGCTCACGGCGGAGTTCGACCTGACCGAGCTGGACACGGAGATCCTGCTCATCGCCCTGATACCGGACCTGGACGACCGTTTCGAAGCCTTCTACGGCTACTTGAACGACGACGTGACGCGCCGCCGTCCCTCGGTGGGACTGGCCCTCGGCCTGTGCGGACTGTCCGCCGCCGACGCGGGTGCGCGAGGACGGCTGGGCCCGTCGGCGCCGCTGCGCGCGGGCGGTCTGCTCCTGGTGGAGGAGGGGGACCGCCCCTTCCTGAGCCGGGAGTTACGTGTCCCGGACCGGGTCACCTCCCATCTGCTCGGCGACGACACCCCGGCCCCGCGGATCGCCGACCTGCTCGCTCCGTGGCACGACGTGCGCGAGGTGTCCGGGGTGGGCGACCCGGGGCCGTTGGCACGCGGCTTGGACGGCGGCATCCAACTCGCGTACCTGAGGGAGGAACAGGGCGGAGCGGGCACGGCCCTGGCGGCGTCCGCGCTGACCCGTTCGGGCCGTGGAACGCTGGGCGTGGACCTCGAACGCCTGGCCGCGGACCCGAACCCGACGGAAGCGGTACGCGTCCTGGCCCGCGAGGCCCGCCTCACGGGCGCGGGCCTGGTGTGCGGGCCCGTCGACGCCCTGGCCCGGGAGAAGCCGGAGGTGATCCGCATGGTCGCGGACGCGCCGCTCCCGGTGATCCTGGTGGGGCGGGCCCCGTGGGACGCGACCTGGTCGACCCGGCCACCGCTGCTGCTCCACGCCCCGAGGGTGGAACCGCCGGCGAGGGCCGCCCTGTGGACGAAGGCGTACGCCAAGGCCGTCCCGCCGGATCTGGACGTCACCGGTGTCCTGTCCCCGTTCCTCCTGTCCCCGGACCAGATCGCCCGCGCGGCCCGAAGCGCGGCGCAGGCCTCCGCGCTGGACGGGGGCCCCCTCGGCCCGGACCACATCCGCGCCGGCGCCCGAGCCCAGAACGCGGCAGGCCTGGACCGCCTGGCCCGCCGCATCGAACCGACGGTCGGCTGGCCGGACCTGGTCCTCCCACCGGACCCCCTGACCCAACTACGCGAACTGACAGCCCGGGCCCGCCACCGTGACCTCGTCCTGGGGGAGTGGGGCATGCGCCCCGGGGGCGGACGGGGCCGAGGGGTGACGGCCCTGTTCGCCGGCGACTCGGGTACGGGGAAGACGATGTCGGCGGAGGTGATCGCGGCGGATCTGGGACTGGACCTCTACACGGTGGATCTGTCGACGGTCATCGACAAGTACGTCGGCGAGACGGAGAAGAACCTGGAACGCATCTTCTCGGAAGCGGCGGGAATCAACGGCGTGCTGCTCTTCGACGAGGCCGACGCGATCTTCGGCAAACGCTCGGAGGTGAAGGACGCCCACGACCGCTACGCGAACGTCGAGAGCGCGTACCTGCTGCAACGCATGGAATCGTTCGACGGCCTGGCGATCCTGGCGACCAACCTACGGGCCAACCTGGACGACGCCTTCACCCGCCGCCTGGACCTGGTGATCGACTTCCCGGTACCGGACGCGGAGCAACGCCTGCTGCTGTGGGAACGCTGCCTGGGCCGAGTGCTGCCGCGCTCGCCGGGTCTGGACCTGAAGTTCTGCGCGGAGTCGTTCGAACTGGCGGGAGGCAACATCCGGTCGGTGGCGGTGACGGCGGCGTACCTGTCGGCGGAGTCGGGGGAGCCGGTGACGATGTCGGACCTGATCCGGGGGGTGCAGCGGGAGTACCAGAAGCTGGGGCGCTTGACGCTGGCCGCGGAATTCGGGCCGTATATGGGGCTGCTCGCGAGCTGATTGCGAGCTCAGCCCAGTGGGTGATCCCTCTGCCCGCTACGCGACGACCACCCGGGTCGGGGTGGTCCCTTGATTCGACCGACTAAGGATCACCCCGGACGGGTCCGCCACCCACTGCTTGGACTTGGTGATCGACCGAGTAAATATTGAGTTACCAATTCGACTCATCGAGGGCAACCTCAAGCACAAAATGCCAAGGTGATAGTTCGCCCATGGCGGGCGGATCCAACGTTGCGAGTCGGCCGGTCAGTCGGCGGATGTGAGGGAGGGGTGAATCATTCCTCGCGATGGTTGCGCGTTCCAGTTCGATTTCGTATAGGAATTCTATGAAGAGCTCAAGGGTGGTATTGATCAGTGGCGGGTCAAGATTGGGGCGGTCCAGGATCGCAAGTAGGACCTGTCCGCTCCTGCCGTTCAGGCAGGCGCTGCCGGCTCCGAATTGGGCAATCTTGAACAAGTGTGCCAAGTGAGGTGGCGTCGGCTTTTTGTATCGCGCATATATCTCTGACAGTTTCGGTATGGAGGAAGTGATTTCCGAGTGCACCATCACGATATTTAGAAGGGCGGGCGGCAGCCCGATCTCGGTCAGCGCTCTTTGTGCTGAGTCTGAACTTATTTCGTGGGGAATCTGCTCACGCGGGACGATGCGGATGCGGTTCGTGCCGAATGCGCTTCGCAGTTGATCCGTAGTGACCACGATGACTATCCTCCGATTCTGCCACGCCTGGCTGTATTCCAGGGCGTGCAGCTCGATCCAGGGTGGTCTTGGGTGGGCTAAACTTTCACCTGAGAAAGCCAACCTTCGACCTCTTGGACAGCGTCGTTAACGGCGTCAATTCTGTGCCGCAACTGTTCCTTATATTCTTGAGTAGAATTTTCGTTTATCCGCATCATGTCCGGGTGGGGAAACTTTGGTGGGGCGTCGGGGTCGTTCGGGTCGGTTGTGTATTCGAATCCCTTCACTTCGACATTGTTGTCCCGGAGAATGGCAATCCCTGGGTTCCCTGCCGTTGGTCCGCTGGATTGCTTATGCCAGTTTGTGGCGGGGAGTTTGTCTGATGCCTCCTGGTTGTAGCCCGAGTGTCGTCCCGATTCGCCGTTCTCGGCAAGCTCGATCTTCGACTTTATTTCGGGTATCTTGAACGGCTCCGGGTTTCGTTGCCTCACTTCCTCGGGGAATGTATGTGCGCCATGGTAGAGCTGTGAGGCATGGACTGTAATTCTCGCCTCGGGGGCGGTCTGCCGGACGGTCCTTGCGTATTGGCTTATGTAGTCGGCGCAATTGGTGCAAGGTGACTTCGAGACGTGAATATCGGTCCGGACCGAGGTCGGGGCCTGCGGTAAGGCGGATTGCCACTTATTGTTAAAAAGCGTGATTACATGCTCTTCTGCATGTGCTCCGCGGAAGCTACCAGCCTCGCGATATGCGGTTTTCCTCTCTCCGCTTCTGAACTTCCGGGTGAATCTTTTCTCATTGGTGGTATTGGCCTTGTAGTTGAGATAACCACGAGCCCATGTGACCCCTTTCATGTATTCGTCGGACTTGATCTTCCAGCCTCGCAGCTCATCTTCGTTCCACGGTTCGGGGTGATGTTGCTTCAGGTCGCCTTCGACGAATTTTAGATTCTTCTCACTCGAGTGAGTGGGATTGACTTTCGCTTCGACGCCAAAGCTCTTGCCGGATCGTATTATCTCGAGCCCTTTGAGGCCCTTTTTGCTCCATTTCTGTTTGACGCGTGCAAGCGCGCTCGGAATCTGATCCGCAATTACTCCGCGTGCGAGTCTATTGTGTGCGTCCTCGGCTGCGAATCTCGCCGCTTCTTTTAGCTTCTCCGGATTGTTCTTGTTGGATTTTTCGCCGTCTTCGCCGTTCTTCCTCTTGAGCTTGTCCCAGAGCTTCTTGCCCGCCTTCGCCAAGAAGTCCACGATTTTGTCGATCGCGCGGTTCACCGGCCGCGCCACCGCGTGGAAGACCTGCTTCACCTTGTTCGCCAGCCCGCCCACACCCACCAGCGCCGCCAAGAAGCCGATCAGTAGCGGAACGCTCGACGCCAGCGCCGTCTCGACCATCTTCGGGACGCCCGCCTTGGCGCCGTTCGCGATGGCGACGACCGCGTCCAATACCGCGTTGACGAAGTCGACGATCTGCGCGCCCTGGTTCACGATGAACATGACGATGTCGATGATTCCCTTGACCGCCCTGACGAAGGCGGAGGCGGGGTTCAGCAGGGACACGATCCACGTGATGCCCGCGATGAGGACCGTCGGGATCAGATAGCTCTTGAGCTTCTGGAGAATTGAGCCCTTGAGGTCGCCGGTCTGGGCGGAGATTTCCTTGGACGCTCCCGCGGGGCCCTCGCGTTGCAATGACTGGGCCACGGGAACCTGTTGTTCGACCGCGCTCATCGCCGCGTCCGGGACGCCTTTGCGGACGACGCGCGCGCGGACGTTGTCCCACGTCAGGCCCAGCAGCGAGCCGATGATGTGGATGATGCCCTTGAGGTCGAACTTCGCCGGGAGTTCCAGGCCCGCCTTCACCGCGGTGCCCAGGAGCCAGGAGACCAGGCCCTTTTCCAGGTGGTCGGCGATGTTGGTGATGAAGAGGTTCAGGCCCGCGCCCACCGCCTGGACCAGGTTGCCCAGGAAGCCGATCGGGTCCTTGATGATCTTCATGATGGCTCCGGCGGCCTTCGCCAGGATGCCCATCAGAAGATTCTTGAGTTCGTTGATCGTCTTGATGACGCCGACGATCGCGTCCTTCGCCTTGTCGATCAGGCCCTTGTTGGCCTCCTGGAGTTTCTTGATCTCCTCGTCGATCTTGTTGAGGGCCTGGGTGTACTTGGTGGCCAGCTCCTGCACCAGCTGCTGGGACTTCTCATTGACCTCCGACTCGAGGTCGTCGAACTTGCCCGCGAAGTCCGCCGCCGCCTCCTCGCCGAACTGCCGCAGGTCCGCGGGGAGTCTGTCCACCTCGGCCTTCAGTTCGGCACGGCCCTTCGCGATACGGGCCTTCGCCGCCCCCAGCTCCGCGCCGATCGTGTCGGCGATGCCGGAGATGACGCCCTGCATCTGCTGGACGTAGAGCTTGCGGGACTCCTGGTAGAGCTGGTTCGCCGCTTCCGGGAGGCCCTTGAACTTGTCCTTGACCCACTTGAGTTTTCCCGTGAACCCCGAATAGCGCTTCTTCTTGTACGCCTTCATCCGGCGTTCCTGGTCGGCCATGAAGGCGTCCCGGGCGGCCTTCTCGCCTCGCGTGAACTGGTCGTCGACCGTCTTGTCCAGGCCCGACAGGGTGCCTTCGACGTCCTTCTTCGTGTCGTCGAAGACCTTCTGGAGCCTGGCGGTGACCTCGGCCCGTTTCCGTTCGTCCTTCGACTTCGTCTCGCTCTTTCCGCCGTCGACCTGTTGCCCCGCCGCAGTGCGGGTGGCGGTGAGGGACGCCATCGCCTGGGTGCCGGCCGCCGCCGCGTTCGCCTTCGCCGTCGTCAGTTGCCGGCTCTCGGCGGCCCGGCCCTGGGCGGGGGCCTGCGCGGAGTGTTCCTCGGCCTTCTTCTTCTCCGACAGCGCCTGGTCGAATTCCGGTTCGTTCCCCTTGGCGAGCTGGTCCTCGGTGATCTCCGCGTCGGCCAGCGCCTTGTCGTTCTCCTTCGGCCCCTCGGAGAAGTCCGTCACCGCGTCCGGCTGCTTCGCCGGTATCGCGGCGTCGGCGCTCGGCGGGCCGGGGTTCCCCGGAGGCTTGTCCGGGGTCATCGGGGTGACCTGCTTGTCCTGGGCCGCCGAGGTGTCCGGGGCCGCTTCGGTCGTGGTCTCGATGTCCTTGGCCGAGGACTCCTTGCCTTCCCCGACCTTCCCCTCGACCTGTTCCCTGACCTTGTCGGCCTTCCCGGACTCCGCAAACTTGTCCGCCTCGTCGAGGTTCTTCGGCGCCTGCGCCGCGATCGCGTCGTTGACCGCCTTGATGAACCCCGCCTTGTCGAACTCGCCCGGCTTCGCCGCGTTCATCTTCTCGGCCTGGGCCGCCTTGCCCTGGGCCTGTTTGTCGTCCGGCGGAGCCACCGCCGCGTCCTGCGCGGCCTTGGACTCACCGGCCGCCGGCGGGTGCTGCGCGATCGTCTGCTTCTTCGCCGCGACATCCGCCGTGACCTCACGAAAGCCCGGTGCCTGAGCGGGCGGGGGTGTCACCACCTCCGCATAGCGCTGGGCCACCAAACGGGAGACGGCCGCATTGCCCGCTGCCCCCTGAAGGCGCTGCATCGCGCGTCGGTCCAGCCCCCGGCCCCCGCGCACCGGGGCGGATACGGATTCCGTGGCACGGGCAGAAAGCGCTCCCGCCCCGGACTGAATGCCGCGTTCCTTCGTGGTGGCCTTTTCCGGGCCGGCCTTCACGCCGCGACCCGGTCGTCCCGTACGGTTCCGTACGTCCCCGACATGGCGTCGAGCATGCGCGGACCGCGGAGACGGGCGGCACGGCCCGGAGGACGAAAACCGGGGTATCGCCCGGTGCCCGTTCGGGCAGGCGGCCGTGCACGTCGGGGCGGCCGAAAGCTCGTTCCGCTGATCCCGGGCGCTGACGAGAATCACCCTCGTTCCCCGGTCAAGGAGAGTGGTATGCCGTCGTACCTGTCCCCGGGCGTCTACGTCGAAGAGGTGGAGTCCGGGTCGCGGCCGATCGAAGGGGTCGGGACCTCGGTCGCCGCCTTCGTCGGATTCGCGCAGAAGGGTCCGTTCCACGAGCCGACACTCATCACGAACTGGACCCAGTTCGTCGGCGTCTTCGGTGACTTCGTCGAAGGGACCTACCTCGCCGGCTCCGTCTACGGCTTCTTCGCCAACGGCGGCGGGATCGCTTACGTCGTACGCATCGGCGGGCAGCGAGGAGACGGGGACGACGCGGGCGCCGCCCCCGCCCTCGCCGCCGGACCACCGGCATCGCTCGGGCCCTACCTCGTACGCGCCCTGCCGGGCGTCACCGGCGAGATCACCGTCGAAGTCACCGACCCGGAGGGCGAGGACCCGCCCCAGGACGTCTTCACGCTCCTGGTGAAGCGGGACGGCGACGTCGTCGAGACCTATCCCGCCGTCACCACCAAGCGCGGCAAGGACAACGTGGCCGCGCAGGTCGCGTCCCGCTCCCGGTTCATCGCCCTGGAGGAGCCCGGCAAGGGCGCCGCGCCCGCGCGGCCCGCCGCGCAGTCGGTCTCCCTCGCCGCCCCGCCGCCCGATGGCACCCCGGCTCCCGAAGCGCTGTCGGCCGAGTCCTACGTCGGCGACCCCGACCTCCGCACCGGCTTCGGCGGCCTGGAGGCCGTCGAAGAGATCACCATGGTGGCGGCACCCGACCTGATGAGCGCCTACGAGCGCGGCGCACTCGACCTCGACACGGTCGTCTCCGTCCAGCAGGGCCTCATCACCCACTGCGAGGCGATGGGTGACCGCATCGCCATCCTCGACCCGCCGCCCGGCCTGAGCCCGCAGCAGATCAAGGCATGGCGCACCGACCGCACCGGGTTCGACTCGAAGTACGCCACCATGTACTACCCGTGGATCAAGGTCTTCGACCCGGGCGTGGGACGCAACGCCTTCGTGCCGCCCAGCGGGCACATCGCGGGCGTGTGGGCGCGCAACGACGAGTCGCGCGGGGTGCACAAGGCCCCGGCGAACGAGGTCGTGCGGGGAGCCGTCGCCCTCCAGACGCAGATCACCAAGGGCGAGCACGACCTCCTCAACCCGATCGGCCTCAACTGCGTCAGGGCCTTCCCCGGCCGCGGCATCCGGGTCTGGGGCGCCCGGACCCTCGCCGCCGACCCCGCATGGCGCTACCTCAACGTCCGGCGGCTCTTCAATTACCTGGAGGAGTCGATTCTCGCCGGAACGCAGTGGGTGGTCTTCGAGCCCAACGACGACGCCCTGTGGGCCCGGGTCCGGCGCACCGTGTCGGCGTTCCTGGTCAACGAGTGGCGGAAGGGAGCCCTGTTCGGCCTCACTCCGGACGAGGCGTTCTACGTGAAATGCGACCGCGAGACCAACCCGCCGGAGAGCATCGACGCGGGGCAGGTCATCTGCGAGGTCGGAGTGGCACCGGTAAAGCCGGCGGAGTTCGTGGTGTTCCGGCTCGCCCAGCTGTCCGGCGGAAGCGGCGCGGTCGACGAATGACCGCGCACACGACTGAACTCCGGTACCGACCCTAGGAGACTGGTATGCCGCTCCCCGATCTCGACAGTTCCGTAGGGCACTCCTTCGGGCTGGAATTCGACAGCGTCCTCATCCGGCAGATCACCGAGGTCACCGGCCTGAAGATGGAACAGGACGTCATCGAGCTGAAGCAGAACACCGCCGACGGCAAATACGCCATCAAGAAACTGCCCGGACGCCCCAAGGCCGGAGAGGTCACCGTCGCCCGCGGTCTGACCGAGGACAACAGCTTCGAACGCTGGATCAAGGACTCCCGGTTCGGGAAGATGAACAGCGCCCGCCGCAACGGATCGATCATCGTCTACGACTACGAGGGCATCCCGATCAAGCGCTACAAGCTGATCAACGCCTGGCCCAAGTCGCTGGAGATCAGCGCGCTCAAGGCCGGTGACACCTCCGTCCTCACGGAGAAACTGGCGATCACGTACGAGAGCCTGGAAGTCGATTGATGCGCCGGACCATCGCGGCGGCGACCGCCCGTCCGAAAGCCGAATCCCCGGTTCAGCCGGAGCGGCTGCGCACCGAGTTCGCTTTCGAACTGCCACGGGGGTACGTGGACGAATCCGGCACCGTCCACCGTTCCGGCGTGATGCGACTGGCGACCGCCCGGGACGAGCTGATCCCGCTGCGGGACGACCGGGTACGGGAGAACTCCGCCTACCTCTCCGTGGTGCTCATCGCCCGCGTGCTCACCCGCCTCGGCACCATCGAGGACGTCCACCCGGGTGTCGTCGAGGACCTCTTCGCCTCCGACCTCGCCTTCCTGCAGGACTTCTACCGACGGATCAACGCCGAGGGCCACACCCGCGCCGCCGTCACCTGCCCCGCGTGCCGGGAGAACTTCGCGGTGGATCTCGCCGGCGGTGGTCGCCTGGGGGAATCGTGACGTACGCGGCCGACCGCATCCACGAGGAAGTCGCGTACCTCGCCTACCACTTCCACTGGTCGCTCGATCAGATCCTCGACCTCGAACACGCCGACCGGCTGAGATACGTCGAGCAGGTCGCCCGGCTGAACGGACCGGGGCACTGATGGGGTTGCTGTCCTGGCTGAGCGGCCGTCGCGACGCCGGAGCACCCGACGCTGCGCCCGCGTCCCCTTCCCCGGCCGGGCCCGCGGACGGTTGGCGGGAGTTGCCACCTCTGCAACGCGCCCTCGGCGACGTGGCTCTCGTCACCGACCCGGACGGGTTTCGCGGCTCCCTCAACACCTGGCGCAACGCCTCCTTCACCACGGCTCCGCTCGGCCACGAGGTCAGCCCGGAGGCGCCGTCCGGAGTCGGCCACGGGCTGGCGTCGCGTTCCGTCGCCACACCCGTGTCCGGAGCGTCCGAGCCCGCACCGGCGGTCAGTCGGGACATGGCGCCGTCGGCGCCGCCCGTTCCCCTTCAGCGGATGGTCAGTGGCGAACCCTTGATGTCGGCCAGACCGCTGGAGACGTTCGTCCATCAACTGGAGCCTGTGCCTTCGGCCCCGGGCCCGGCAACCGCCCCGGGGCCCGACCCCGTGCCCGTCCCCGATGCCCCCGCCCCGCCGCCCCTGGCGCAGCGTTCCACGGCACCGCAGGGCCTCGGGCTGGGCGCGCCCCTCGCCGCGCTGCCGCCCACCGCACAGCGCACGCCCGTCGCGAGCACCGGAGAGACTCCGGCCGCCGTGCCCCCGCTTCCCGGCCCGACCGACCCGACCGGCCCGACCGAATCGGAGCCCGTCAGCCCCGACGCCCCGGCAGACGTCCCCGCAGCACCGGAACCCCCCACCCCCGCACGTCCGCTGCTCGGCGCGTCCCCGCTGGTGGTGACCCCGCCCAGTGGACCGGCAGCCCCCGGCACTCATCCGCCGGTACCGCTCCAACGCATCGCCGCCGACGGCCGACCGACCGAGGCAAGCACCGAGGCACACACCGGGGCACACACCGATCCGGGCCCCTCTCCGAGAACGGTGACTCACACCGTCCCGTTGGTCGCTCAGCGATCCCTGCCCCTCTTCTCCGGACCCGGCCCGCTCCCCACGGGACCGGCTGACCCCGCGCCCGTACCGCCGGCCCCGGCAGTCGTCCCCGTGCGATGGTCCGGACCCGATCCGGCGACGGCACCACCACCCGTCCAGCGCGCCGGCACAGCACCCACCCCCGTCGTCCCCTGGACAGCGGCCCCCGTACCGCCGCCCGTCGCCGGCCTCCCCGCTGCCCCGGTGCAGCGGCTGACGGGCTCCCCGGCCACGCCGCCGCTCCCCGCGCGGGCGGAACAGCCCGCCCGCATGCTCGACGCCGGTGCGGTGGCCGTCGCCGCGGGAGTGGCCCAGCGCATGGCTGACGGTTCGGTCGTCTTCCGGGCGTCGCGATCGTTGCCCGCCGTACAGCGCGAAGCGGCCGCTGCCGGCCCCGCACCCACCGAACCCCCACCGCCGGGGCCGGGCCCCCCGCCCGAGCCGCCGCCTCCCGGAGCAGATCCCGAGCCCGCACCCGAGCCCGGCTCCGACCCCGTTCCCACCCCGCCCGGCACCACCGGTCACCCCGAAGCCCAAGGCACCCCGCAAGGCACCGCACCCGCCGTGACCGACGAGCTGGTCCGCGCCCTGTTCGCCCCGCTCAGCCGGTTGCTCAAGGCCGAGCTCAGGCTCGAACGCGAGCGGGCCGGCTTCCTCATCGACACCCGGCACTGAAACCACACAGCAGAGCAGAGGGGACAGCGCATGCCCGTAACCGATGACCCGGCGGTCAGTGTCTGCTTCGTCGTCACCGTCGACGGCATCGAACTCGGCTCGTTCAACACCTGCGAGGGGCTCGGCTGCGAAGTGGTGCTGGAGCAGCGGGAGGAGGGCGGCAACAACGGGCACCTGTGGCAGCTGCCCACCCGCCTGAAGTACCCCAATGTGAAGCTGTCCCGGCCGCTGACCCGCGAGACCGAGAAGGTGGCCAAGTGGTTCGCCGGCATGACCACGGGCTTCAAACGCCGGACGGCGCACATCGAGGCCCGTACCGGGGACGGTCGCAAGGTCGCCCAGTGGGGGCTGCTGGAGGTCGTGCCGGTGCGCTGGACCGGACCGTCCTTCAACCCCGAGTCGCCCAAGGTGGCCACCGAGACCATCGAGATCGCCCACCACGGCTATGTGATGGAGGGCTGAGGCCGATGAGCGCACCCGTGGCGTTCAGCGCCGCCGGCACCGGCGGCTCCGCGGCCCGGGGAGGCGGGGCCAGGCCCAAACTGGAGCACGCCTATCTGGAGTTGCGCACCCCGCCGCCCGGCGGCGGCCTCACCCCGGGCGGGCCGTGCGGGCGGATCGACTTCCAGTTCAACCCCAAGGAACTGAGCCTGACCAAGGCGGCGGCGTGGAAACGCACCCCCGCCAAGGGGGCGAAGAGCGCCGGTCCGCCCGAGTACCAGGGGCCGCAGCCCAGCAAGCTCACCGTCGAGATGTTCTTCGACGCGAGCGACACCCATGACACCAGCGTGGTGAAGGCGGTGGAGCGGCTGTTCGCCTGCTGTGTGCCGACCGACGAGACGCGGCAGCAGCAGCGGTCGTCCCCGCCGTGGGTGGTGTTCCACTGGGGCGGCCTCACCGGGTTCCCCGGCTACGTCAGCCAAGTGCAGGTGAAATACACCCTGTTCACCACCTCCGGTGTGCCGGTCCGCGCCGTGTGCCAGGTGACGATGGAGGAGATCAGCGGCGAGACGCCCGGACAGAACCCGACCTCCGGCGCGCTGCACGCCCGGCGGGTGCACCGGGTACAGACCGGCGACACCCTGGCGCACCTCGCCTGGCGCGAGTACGGCGACCCCACCGCCTGGCGGGTCATCGCCGAGGCCAACGGCATCGACGACCCGATGCGGCTGACCAACGGCCGGGAGCTGCTGCTCCCCGCCCTCGACGAGCTGGACCGGCTCCGGCACCCGGACGGTCCGTACGACGACGACACCGTGGGGCGGTGAGCAGACCCGTGGCGCAACACAGCGTCGCCAAGTCCGTGCTCGTGGAGTTCGGCGGCCGCCCGCTGCCACCGGCCCTGGCGAACACCCTTGTCGAAGGCTATGTGGACGACAGCCGCACGCTGCCCGATCTGTTCGTGCTGCGCTTCCGCGACCCCGGCAGGGTGCTGCTGGGACAGGCGGGGATCGCCGTCGGGACGAAGGTGCGGCTGCTGGCCCGCGCGGGCGGCGGCCCGGCATCCCCGCCGTTGCTGACCGGCAGCGTCACCGCCCTGGAGGTGGAGATCGACGACACCGGCACCTTCACGGTCGTACGCGGCCTCGACGAGTCCTACCGCCTCTTCCGCGGCCGCCGGGTGGCGAGCTACCAGAACATGACCCTCGCCGACATCTGTGCCCGTGTCGCCCAGCGGGCCGGGCTGCGCCCCGGGAAGGTCGATGTCGCGGGCCCGGTGCTGGAGCACGTGGCGCAGCCCAATATCAGCGACGGGGAGTTCCTGCGGGGCCTGGCCGAGGAGGCCGGCGCGCAGCTCTACGTGGCCGACGGGCAGGTGCACGTCGCCCGGCCGACACAGGCGGGCGGCGCGCCCGACGTCTCGGCCCGGGCCGAACGGCACCCGCTCGTCCTGGAGATGGGCGTCAATCTGCTGCGCTGCCGTGCCGGGGTGTCGGCGGCCGAACAGGTCTCGGCGGTCGAGGTGCGCGGCTGGGACGTACGGGCCAAACAGCCGCTGGTGGGCCGCGCGGAGGCGGGGAAGGCCCGGACCCTGGAGCTGGGTGTCACCGCGGCGCAGGTGACCGCGCCGTTCGGGGAGGCCGGCTTCGTCGTCACGGACGCCCCGTACGGCACGCAGGCGGAGGTGGACCAGGCGGCCGGGGCGCTGGCCGAGCGCATCTCCGGGTCCTTCGCCGAGCTGGAGGCGGTCATCCGGGGCAACCCCGCGGTCCGGGCGGGCGGTGCGGTCACGCTGACCGGCGTCGGGGCACCCTTCGAGGGGCGGTACACGGTGACCTCCTCGCGGCACGTGTTCGACTCGCTGCGCGGGTACGAGACGTGGATCTCGGTCTCCGGGCAGCAGGAGCGTTCGCTGTTCGGGCTGACCGGCGGCGGCGCCTCCGCCCACCAGGGCATGTCCGGGCTGGTCAACGCCACGGTCACGGACATCAAGGACCCCGAAGGGCTCGGCAGGGTCAAGGTGGGCTTCCCGTGGCTGTCGGACGCATACGCCAGCGACTGGGCCCGTACCGCGCAGGCGGGCGGCACCGGCGGCGGCGAGGTGTTCGTCCCCGAGGTCGGCGACGAGGTGCTGGTGGGCTTCGAGCAGGGGCACCTGGACCGCCCGTACGTGCTGGGCGCCCTCTACAACGGGCAGGACAAGCCGTCCCAGGGCGCCGGGGGCCAGGACGGCGGGACCGTCGACCCGACCAGTGGCGCCGTCAACAAGCGTGCCTTCGGATCCCGCGACGGCAACAAGCTCGAACTCCTCGACACGGCGAACGGCCCCCAGGGGGTACGGCTCGTCACCGGCGACGGAAAGCTGAAGATCGACCTCGATCGCAGGGGCACCACCATCGTGCTGCACAGCGACGGCACCGTGGAGATCGACGCCGGGCAACGGGTGTCGATCAAGGCGGGTGCCGGGGTGTCCCTGGACGCGGGCGACGGCACGCTGGAACTCACCGGCGGCTCGGTGGAACTGACGGCCCGCGGCGGAGTGCGGCTGGACGGCGGAAACGGCCAGGTGACCGTGGCCACCACCGGCGCCGTGGAGGTCCAGGGCAACCAGGTGGCGGTCAACGGCACCACCCGCACCGAGGTCAAGGGCGGCCGGACCGTATCCGTCAACGCGCCCCTGGTGAAGATCAATTGAGGTCGTCGAAGAGGCCGGGACCAGCGGTCGAGGCAATGGATCCAGCAGTTGACGTCCACGCAGTCCACGCAGAGGGGCACCGCTCATGCCAGCAGCCGCACGCGTCGGCGATCCCACCGGCCATCCCGGTACCGTCGGCCCGCCGGGGGACCCCACGGTGCTGATCGGCGGCAGTCCCGCCGCCACCGTCGGCACACCGCACCAGTGCGCCTCGCCCGCCGCGCACCCGCCGTCCACGATCGTGGCGGGCAGCACCGGCGTGCTGATCGGCGGCCGCCCGGCCGCCCGCGTCGGCGATCCGACGGGCTGCGGCTCCCCGATCGTCGCCGGCTGCCCGACCGTGCTGATCGGGGGGTGAGGAGCGTGGCACAGCAGTTCATCGGCGCGGGCTGGGCGTTCCCGCCCCGCACGGACCCCACCGGAGGCATCGCCCTGGTCGGCGGGGACCGGGAGATCGAGGAGTCCATCCGGCTGATCCTCGGCACCTCGCCCGGCGAGCGCCCGATGCGCCCGGAGTTCGGCTGCGCCCTCGGCGAGTACGTCTTCGCGCCCGCCGACGCCGGCACGGCCGGGCAGCTCGCCTACGAGGTGCGCCTCGCCCTGGAGCGGTGGGAGCCGCGCGTGGAGGTGGCCGACGTCGCCGTCCGCTTCGACGAGGCGGACGACGGGGTGCTCTACATCGACATCAGCTACGCGATCCGCGGCGCCAACGACCCGCGCAACCTCGTCTTCCCCTTCTACGTGATCCCGCAGCACGACGCACCCCCCACTGCGGGGCACGACCTCCGCCCCGAGGAGGGCTCATGACGCTCCCCGGCCCCAACCTGGACGACCGCCGGTTCCAGACGCTGGTCGACGAGGCCAAGCGGCTGGTGCAGCAGCGCTGCCCGGAGTGGACGGACCACAACGTCTCCGACCCGGGCGTCACCCTCATCGAGGCCTTCGCCACCATGGTCGACCAGCTCGTCTACCGCCTCAACCGGGTGCCGGACAAGAACTATCTGGCCTTCCTCGACCTGATCGGGGTGCGGCTCTACCCACCGACGGCGGCCCGCACCGAGGTCACCTTCCGGCTCTCCGCCCCGCAGCCGGAGCCGGTGCGGATCAAGGCCGGTACCGAGGTCGCGACCGTACGCACCGAGACCGAGGAGGCCGTGGTCTTCACCACGAGCCGCGATCTGCCGGTGCCGCCGTGCTCCCTCGCCCACCTCGCCACCTGGCCCGACGCCGGGAACGCCACGGACCGCTCGGAGGAACTGGCCCTCGGCCGCGACGTGCCCTGCTTCGCCGCCTCGCCCGCACCCGGTGACTGTCTCTACATCGGCCTGACCAATCCCGTGCCCGGCTGTGTCCTCGTGCTGCGCCTGGACTGCCGGGTCGACGGCGTGGGCGTCGACCCCCGCCGCCCGCCGCTGGTGTGGGAGGCATGGGACGGCGAGGCCTGGGCGCCCTGTGAGGTGGAGCAGGACGACACCGGCGCGTTCAACAAGGCGGGGGACGTCATCCTGCACATGCCCGCCACCCACAGCGCCTCCGTCGTGGCCCGCCACTCGGCCGGCTGGCTGCGCTGCCGGCTGCGGGAAGCCGCCCCGGACCAGCCCGCCTACCTCGCGTCGCCGACCGTACGGCACATCACCGCGTTCACCATCGGCGGCACCGTGGAGGCCGCCCACGCCGAGACCGTCACCGAGGAACTCCTCGGCCCGTCGGAAGGCGTACCGGGCCAGGCCTTCCACGTCTCCCGGCCGCCGGTGGTGCCGGCCGAGGAACCCTTCGTCGTCGAAGTCGCGGAGGGCGGCGGCTGGGTCGAGTGGACACGCGTCGACGACTTCGCCCACTCCACCGCGACCGACCGGCACATCACCCTCGACCCCACCTCCGGCCGGGTCGACTTCGGCCCGGCCGTACGGGAACAGGACGGGACCCTCCGGCTGTACGGCGCCGTGCCCCCGAAGGGCTGCCCGGTCCGGGTGCGGGCCTACCGCACCGGCGGCGGCCGCCGCGGCAACGTTGCCCGGGGCGCGCTGCGCGTGCTGCGCAGCTCCCTGCCGTACGTGGCCCGGGTGCACAACCGGCGGCCGGCGCTCGGCGGCGTCGACGGCGAGAGCGTGGACAACGCCCGCGTCCGCGGCCCGATGACCCTGCGCACCCTGCACCGGGCCGTCGTCCCGCACGACTACGAACAGCTCGCCCGTGAAGTCGCGCCCGACGCCGCCCGCGTGAAGTGCGTACCGGCGGGCCAAGCCGAGGGGGCCGGAGGGGCCGAGGGGGAGGACCGGACCGGTGGGGTGCGCCTCCTCGTCGTTCCCGCCGGCCGCAGCGACGCGCAGGGCCGGATCGACTTCGACGAGCTGATCCCGCCACCGGACACCCTCGCCATGGTCGCCGCGTATCTGGACGAGCGGCGCCCCATCGGCACCCGGCTCGTCGTCGAACCCCCCTACTACCAGGGCGTCACGGTCGTCGCCTCGGTCCGGGCGGGCCGGGCCGTCGCGGCCGACCGGCTGCGCGAGAGGGCACTGGCCGCCCTCTACGGCTACTTCAACCCGCTCACCGGCGGCCCGGCCGGGCAGGGCTGGCCGTTCGGGCGGCCCATCCACTCCGGCGAGGTGTTCGGCGTGCTCCAACAGGTGCCCGGCGTCGATCTGGTGGAGGACGTACGGCTCTTCCCCGCCGACCCCGTCACCGGACGCAGGGCCGAGGCCACCACCAAGATCACACTCGGCCGGCACGCCTTGGCGTTCAGCTACGAACACCAGCTCAGGGTGAGGGAGGACTGACCGACGTGCGCGGAACGATCCCCGGCCTGCCGACCCCCCACCCCCTCCTGGACCAACTGCCCGCCCTCTACCTCGAACACGACTTCCTCCAGCGCTTCCTGGGCGCCCTGGACGAGGTGCTGGCGCCGCTGCACCTCACGCTCGACAACCTGCCCGCGTACCTCCACCCCCGCACCGCGCCCGAGGACTTCCTCGCCTGGCTGGCGGGCTGGCTCGCGGTGGAGGCCGACGCCGGGCGGCCGGAGGACCAGCGGCGCGCCGTGGTCACCGAGGCGGTCGCCCGGCACCGGCGGCGCGGGACGCGGCACGGGCTGGCCGCGGCGGTGCGGCTGGAGACCGGGACCGAGCCGGAGATCGACGAGAGCGGGGCCACCACCTGGTCGCCGGTGCCGGGGGCCGCGCTGCCCGGCTCGGCCGGGGCTTCGGTCACGGTCCGGCTGCGGGTGCCCGACCCGGACCGGATCGACCGGGCCCGGCTGGAGCGGCTCGTCGCCGCCGAGACACCCGCGCACCTCGCGTACCGGGTCGAGCTGCTGCCCACGACGGCGGAGGGAGCGGACCCGTCATGACCTGCCCCGACTGCGGACACCACAACGACACCGCGGACCGCTTCTGCGCCTCCTGCCAGGCGTTCCTGGCGTGGGAGGAGCGAGAGGCCCCCGCGCCCCCGTCATCCGCCGCCACCCCGTCGCCCCCGCCTGTCCGTTCGCCTGTTCCTTCGCCTGGCCCCGAGCCCCCGCCCGCGTCCCGCCCCGCCGGCCCACCACCGTCCGTGCCGCCCCGGCCCGCGGCGGCCCCCCTCGCGGCACCGACGACACCGCCCCGCCCCCGCACCCCGCCATCCACCCCGGCGGAACCCCTGCCCCCGGCCGCCCCCAGACGTCCGGGCGACCGCCCGGAGCCCGGCCCCGACAGCGGCCCGGAAACCGGCGCTGCCGGCCAACCGGCGCCGCCCCTGCGACCGCCGGGGCGGCCCTGCCCCCTGTGCCGGACGGACAATCCGTACGACCGGCAGCTGTGCTGCCGCTGCGGTGCCGTCCTCGACACCGCGCCGCCACCCCGCCGGGCGCGCCCGCCGTGGTGGCGACGGATCCTCCGGCGCCCCGACCGGGCGCTGGTGGCCGGCAGCAGGCCCCGGCACCGGACCTGGCGGCGGCCGCGCCTCGCGCTGCCCCTCACGCTGCTGGTCCTGCTGCTCGCGGTCTGGTTCGGCCGCTCCCACCTCCCCGACGTCTTCACCTTCACCCGGGACCGGACCACCAAGCCGGAGGCGCTGCGCCCGACGGAGGTCCGCGCCTCCAGCGAGGCCCCCGGCCATCCGGCGAGCGCGGCCTTCGACGGTTTCACCAACCGGTACTGGGCACCCGTCAACCCCGGCTCGGGCGTCGGGCAGTACCTGGAGGCCGACTTCGACAAGCCGGTGCGGCTGCGGGAGCTGCTGATCACTTCGGGAAGCTCGGTCAACCAGGACGAGTTCCTCACCCAGGCCCGCCCCGCGCGGATCACCGTGCTGCTCGTCGCCGCCGACGGTGAGCGCCGCACGAAGACCGTCACCCTCCGGGACCAGCCCGGCCAGCAGACCTTCGCCCTGCGCGGCTCCGACGTCGTACGCATCCGGCTGACGGCGGACGCCGACTTCGGCATCCGCCTCGACCGGCGGCTCGCCGTCGCCGAGGTGGAGTTCTTCGGCCGGCGGTGAGGCCCCGGGCCGCCGCGGTGCGCGGACCGTGCGCGGTGTCAGCGGACGGCCACGGTCTCCGTGGGGGGCGTCGGCTGTTCGTCCAGGAAGGCGGCGATCCTGGCGGCGAAGCCGGCCGGGTCCTCGGCGGGTGCGCCGTGGCCCGCGTCGATCTCCGCGTACCGGGCCTTCGGGATGCCTGCCAGCAGCGCCTGCTGCTGCTCGGGGGCGATGATCCGGTCATGCGCGTTGGCCAGCACCAGTGTCGGCGCCGTGATCCGGCCGAGCAGGGGCCGCAGGTCCACCGTCCGGTCGGCCGCGGTCTGGCGCGCGGTACCCGTCGCGATCATCCCCGAGAGCGCCCCGACCAGCTCCTCGTGGGCCGCGGCGTCCGTGCGCGCCCAGTACCCGGGGCCGAAGGCCATCAGCGGCAGCATCCGCGCGAACAGCGACGTCCCGTGCGCGGCGTCGGCGCTCAGCAGCTCCAGCCAGTACCGGAACTCGGCGTCCAGCCGGGCGTCGGTGTGTGCCCAGCCCGCGTGCAGCACGAGCGAACGGACCCGGTCCGGACGGGTCCCGGCGAGGTGGGTCGCGACCGCCGCGCCCAAGGAGTGGCCGACCAGGTGGAAGGTGTCGAGCCCCGCGTCGTCCGCGGCGGCGAGCACTTCGCCGGCGAGGTCGGCCAGGGTGACCGGGCCGCCGTGGTCGGTGGTGCCGCCCGAACCCGAACAGTCGGGCGCGACGACGGTGAACCGGTCGGCGACCGCCTCGGTGAGCGGCAGCCACTGCTCGCGGCCGGCGCCGGTGCCGTGCACGAGCACCAGGCCCGGACCCGTACCAGTGATGTCGTACTCGACGACGGCGTCGCCGCCGCTGATCCGCAGGCTTGTTCTGGGCATGATCCATCCCCCTGTGATGTGGTGTGTGTGATGCGTGTGGTGGCCGTCAGCCGACGGCGGGAGCCGGCGGCATCAGGGCGAGCGCGGCCCGCAGCGCCGCGGTGAACGCGTCCGGCCGTTCCTGGTGCGGAAGGTGGCCCGCCCCGGCGATCACGCTCACCTCGGCGCCGGGCGTGAGCGCGGCGCAGGTCCGCGCCACATCGAGCGGGATCTGGGTGTCGAGCTCGCCGTGGATGTAGTGGATCGGCACCCGCAGGCCGGGCAGCAGCGGCCGTGGGTCGTAGGAGGCGAAGGCCGGGAGCTGGTCGTCGACGTAGACGCCCGAATCGAGGACCTGGCGGACCGTCCAGTCGATCAGTGCGGGGTGGGTGCCGGGCGCGTACCACTCGGGCACCCACCCGGCGACCGTGCCGGCCCGGTCGCGACGCAGCCCCTCGACCGGCCCGCCGAGCAGAGCGGGCGTCGTCGAAGGCCAGTAGGCGGGCCCGTCCACGGAGACCACGCCCGCGATCAGCTCCGGGTGGCGCGCGCCCAGCTCCGTCGCGAAGACGCCACCGATCGACGAGCCGACGACGACCGGACGGTCCAGGCGCAGCGCGCCGACGAGCGCCACGAGATCGGCGACCACCCCGTCGATGGTGTTGCCCCGGGAAGGCCGGGCCGACCGGCCGCAGCCGCGCCAGTCGACGGTGACGACCCGGTGGTCCCGGACGAGGTCGGGCAGCTGCGCGCCCCACACCCGGCCGCTGGTCGCCCAGCCGTGCAGAAACAGCAGGGGCCGTCCGGTGCCCTCGTCCTCGTAGTAGAGGGTGGTGCCGTTCACATCCACGTACGTCATGCCGACTCCTTCGATCGCTGGTGTGCCGTGCGCCGGTGTGCGGTCCGCCGGTGGGCCCCACCTCATCGCGATCACGACCGGCGACCAAGGGGGGATTCGCGCATACACTCATCACGACACGTGATCAATCGCGGCCGCTGCCGCGTCGGCCGGGTGGCGGGGTGGGCATGGAGATCCGGCAGCTGCGGTACTTCCTGACCGTGGCCGAGGAGCTGCACTTCGGACGGGCCGCCGAGCGGCTGCACATCGTGCAGTCGGCGGTCAGCCAGCAGGTGCGCCGGCTGGAGCGGGAGCTGGACGTCCCGCTGTTCGACCGCACCACCCGGAGCGTGCGGCTCACCGAGGCGGGCCGACGGCTGCTGCCGCACGCCCGCGAGGTGCTGGCCGCAGGGTCGCGGGCCCGGGCGGCGATCGACGAGCTGCGCGCGGAGCGGGCCGGGACGCTGCGGCTCGGCTCGAGCTCCGGGCTGGGCGTGCGGCTGGACACCATTCTCGCCGAGTTCGCCCGGCTCGCCCCCGGCGCCCAGCTGGAGCTGGTCACCGGCACCACCGACGACCGTCTGAAGTGGGTGCGGTCCGGCGAGCTGGACGCGACACTGCTGCGCGGCGAGCGGACGGAGCCGGAGCTGGAGATGCTGCCGCTGTGGCAGGACCCGCTCATGGTCGCCCTGCCCGCCCGCCACGACCTCGCCGTGCGCGGTGTGATCGACATGGCCGATCTCGCCGCCCTGCCCGTGCGACTGTCCTCGCGGTCCCGCAACCCCGCGCTGTACGACCTGGTGACACGCTCCTGCCGGGCGGCCGGATTCGAGCCGTGGTTCGGCGCGGAGTTCACGACCGCCCAGGACACCCTGGCCGGCATCGGCTTCGGCAAGCCGTCCTGGACGGTGTTCTACGCGCCGCACGCCGACCAGCTCCCGGTCCCCGGCGTCGTCTTCCGCCCGCTGCGCGACCCCGCCCCGGCCATGCGCACCTACCTCGCCGTACGGCCCGATCCGCCCCGGGCCGGGCTGCGCGCCCTGATCGAGGCCTGCCACGCCGCGTAACCGGTGGTGACGGGTCCGTCGTTCTGCTGAAATCCCGCACCGCGCAGCGGGGCAAAACGTCACAACCTTGCCACGGCTTCGCGGCGCCGGCCCCAGAGTGTGGGCGCGGAGCCCGTCGTGGGCCGGGCGCGCCGGTGGGGCACGCGGTGATCGCGTGTAGCTTTTGTCATACAGCCGTGCCGATGACATCCGCGCGACGTGTGTTCGACACCTCCGCGTGCCCTGCCGCTTCGGTACCGCCCCGCCTGCACCCACCGCCAGAGATCCAAAGGACGCCCTGCCCATGCCCTACGTGCGCCACTGGTTGCGCAACTCCATCCTGCTGTTCGCGACCGCGATCGCGCTGGGCCTCGTCGCCGCGCACACGAAGCTGATCCAGCCGCACGACCTGCAGCTGGACCGCACGATCCAGACCAACACCCGCACGGGCTGGCTGAACCACACGATGGAGGGCGTCAGCGCCCTCGCCTCGCCGATCGCGGGCCTGTTGATCCTCGCGGTCTGGAGCGGCTGGCTGCTGTTCGTGCGGCGCAAGCCGACGAAGGCGGTCGCCACCTTCCTCGTGGTGGCGGTCGGCTGGAACAGCACGCAGATCGCGAAGGCCCTCGTCGCCCGGCCCCGGCCGCCGCGGCAGTTCATGCTGGACCCGGAGATCGGCTCCAACAGCTTCCCCAGCGGTCACACCGCCTTCACGGTCTCGGCCGTGATCGCCGCGTACTTCCTGCTGCGCGAGAGTCGGCACCGGCGGACCGTCCTCGTCCTCGGTACGTTCGCGGTGCTGCTCATCGCCTTCTCCCGGATGTACGTCGGCGCCCACTACCCGACCGACACCTTCGGCTCGGTGCTGATCGCCGCTTCCGCGATCACCTTCGTGACGGGCGTGTGGCACGCCTGGCTGCTGCCGCAGCTGCACCGTGTGCCGCTGATGGAGCGCTACGGGCTCACCCAGGAGCGGGAAGCCCTCGCCCGCGAGGCCGCCACGGCACAGGGCATCGCGTACGTGCCCGGGCAGACACGGGCCGGAGCGCCCGGCGCACCGGCCGGCGGCGGCCGCCACCGCAAGCACGCGGCGCGCTGAGCCCTCTGTTCCTCAGCTGTTCCCTCTGATCGCCCGGGCCGGCCCCGGGGGCCCACCGGCCCCCGGGGCCGTTCGCGTCCCGCCACCCCTTCCGTATTTCTGTAACGCGTTCTACTGTGTGCGCCGTCGTCGCGGGGCACCCGCGCCGGTGCCAGGGAACAGCCACCGGGACCAGCGGGACCTTGGAGGGGCCGTGGATCTCCAGTACACCCCCGAACAGCGGCGGTTGCGCGCGGAACTGCGGGAGTACTTCGCCGCGCTGGTGCCCGACAACGCCTACGCCCGGCACTTCGACCCCGCCGAGCAGAAGCGCTTCTACCGCCGGACGATCCGCCGCCTCGGCGCGGACGGCCGTCTCGGGGCCGGCTGGCCGAAGGAGTACGGCGGCAGCGGCATGACGCCGATGGAACAGTTCATCTTCTTCGACGAGGCCGCGCAGGCGGGCGTGCCACTGCCGCTCATGGCCCTCAACACCGTCGGCCCCACGATCATGCAGTTCGGCACCGACGAACAGAAGGCGTACTTCCTCCCGAAGATCCTCTCCGGTGAGCTGGACTTCGCCATCGGCTACAGCGAGCCCGACGCCGGGACCGACCTCGCCTCCCTCAGGACCCGCGCGGTGCGCGAGGGCGACGAGACCACCGGCCACTACACGGTGAACGGGCAGAAGATCTGGACCACCAACGGCGACACCGCCGACTGGGTCTGGCTCGCCGTGCGCACCCGGCCCGTCGAGGACGGAGTGCCGCCGCACAAGGGCATCACCATCCTCCTCGTGCCGACCACGGACCCCGGCTACTCCTGCACCCTCATCCGCACCCTTGCCTCGCACGACACCACCGCGAGCCATTACGACAACGTCCGGGTGCCCGCCGGCCGCCGCGTCGGCGAGGAGAACCAGGGCTGGCGGTTGATCACCACCCAGCTCAACCATGAGCGCGTCACCCTCGCCGCCCACGGTGCCACCGCCATCAGCGCCCTGCGCCAGGTCCAGCGCTGGGCCGCCGACACCAAGCTCGCCGACGGCCGGCGCGTCATCGACCTCGGCTGGGTCCGTGGCCGGCTCGCCCGTACGCACCTCAGGCTCGACGCCATGAAGCTGCTCAACTGGCGCATGGTGGACGCCCTGCAGCGGGCCACGCTCACCCCGCAGGACGCCTCGGCCGTCAAGGTCTACGGATCCGAGGCCCGCCGGGACGCCTACGCCTGGCTGATGGAGATCCTCGGCGCGGCCGGCCCCCTGAAGGAGGGCTCCGCCGGCGCCGTACTCCACGGAGAACTGGAGCGCGGCTACCGCAGCGCCGTCATCTTCACGTTCGGGGGTGGCAACAACGAGATCCAGCGGGAGATCATCTCCTGGATCGGGCTCGGCATGCCCAGGGTGCGCCGCTGACGTCTTGCGGCGCTGCTCCGCCCTGTTCGCCGCACCGGGCCTGTCGTGGGTGTCCCCTCAGGCGGGAAGCAGTTCGGTCTCGGCATACGGGCTGAGCATGGTGTCGAAGTAGCCCTCCGGGTCTTCCTCCAGGAAGGTCGACAGATTCTCCAGGAAGGCACGCAGCGGGGGTGTCGCGTTGTGCCGGTCCAGGTCTTCCCGGGAGCGCCAGACCTCGTACAGGAAGAAGCGGCCGTCCTCGTGCTCGTGGAGGTGGTACTGAAGGTTGCCGGGCTCTTGCCGGGTGGGTTCCACGAAAGAGGAAAGGATGTGCCGGACCTCGTCCGCGCGCTCCGGCCTGGGGCGCAGGAAACCGTAGAGGGCTATGGGGCGATCTGTGTTCGTCATGGCCCTCACGCTAAGAACTCACACCGATGTGAGGTTCAAGGGGTTGTGAGGAGCGCCACGCCGCTTGCGGGCGCTGTCGTCGTCCACCCGGGCGAGCCGCCCTGTGCGTTCTGTGGCTTTCGGATGCGCATCCGTCGCAGTGTGGAGCTCTCGGTCGACGACGGCGACGGCGCGCCGTAGTCCGGGATGTGCCCATCCACGGTCCGTCGTCGATGCCACATCGGCCGAAGGCTGAGAGGTTGTCTCGCGTGGCAAGTTTCGCGGGCTTCTTGTAACAGGTCAGGGCGGCGGCCATGGCCAGGCCTCGGCTCTGCCGGTCGTTGCGGAACACGTTCGGGATCTTGAGGCCACGAGCGACCCATGGCAGGCTCGTGCCGCATGATCGATGAATTCGCTAAAGACAACCTGCACGGGAGACTGCGGCGGGACCGCGAGGCGCTGCTCTGGAAGCTCGACGGCTTGTCCGACTACGACGCCCGCCGGCCTTTGACGGCGACCGGGACCAACCTCCTCGGCCTGGTCAAACACGTGGCCAGCGTCGAGGCCAGGTACTTCGGCGAGGTCTTCGGCCGCCCTTCCCCGGAACCGCTGCCCCGGTGGCAGGACTCCGACGGCAGCGATCTGTGGGCGACCGAGGACGAGACCCGCGATCAGATCATCGGGTTCTACCGGCGCACGTGGGAACACTCGGACGCGACGATCAGCGAGCTTCCCCTCGACGCCCCCGGCCACGTGCCGTGGTGGCCGGAGCCTTATCCGAACACGAACCTGTTCGCCATCATGGTCCATGTCCTCGGCGAGTCCATCCGGCATACCGGGCACGCCGACATCCTGCGCGAGGGCCTCGACGGCCGGACCGGGGTGCGCGCCGAACACGAGAAGCAGATCGACGAGGAAGCCCGCGCAGCCCACTGCGCGAAGATCGAGCAGGCCGCCAGGCCGGCCGCACCGATCAAGGCTTAGACCCGCCTGCGGGCCGGAGCGCGACCCCGGCGAGACGACGCCACGCCGCGTGGCCGCGCCTGCTGTGCATGGAAGCCCAGCACGGAGTGCATCAGGCAGTGCGAGGAGTGACTCCTCGCATCAGGGCGGTCCGCGGCGCCGGCACGCCAACGACCGGCGCGGCGTCACCGCTGGTAGGGGCTGTGCATGGTGAGGAAGCGGATCTCGAAGTCGGTCTTCAGGTAGTCCATGCGCCGCTCCCAGAAGGCCTGCATGTGGGGGAGTGCCAGGTGGGCGTCGAGATCGGCCTGTGAGCGCCAGGCCTCGTAGAAGACGAAGACGCCGGGCTCGTCGCGATCCTCGTGGAAGTGGTACTCCAGGCAGCCGGATTCCTGCCGGGTCGGCTCGACGAACGAGAGCAGCAGCTGCTTCAACTCCTCGGCGCGTTCGGGCTTGGGGCGTGCGATGCCGACGAGTGCGAAGGGCTGGGTCATGAAGGTTCTCCCCCTGGTAGGTACAATGAATCTCGTACCTGCCGGACGGTATCGGACTCGTAGGTACGATGCAATCCATACCTCTGGGGGAGGGTCCCGTATGCCCGACGATGAAGGCCACCCGAGCGTCGAGGAGATCGAGCTCGGCCCGGTGCTCTCCGCGCTGGCGGATCCGCTGCGCCGCCGCGTGGTGCGCGAGCTGGCGGCCGAACCCGACGGCGCGGCGCGCACGTGCAGCTCGTTCGGGTTGCCGGTCTCCAAGGCGACCGTCACGCACCACTTCCGCGCGCTGCGCGAGGCCGGCCTGATCCGGCAGGTCGACCGGGGCAACAGCCGCATGGCCACTCTGCGCCGGGCCGACATCGAGCAGCGGTTTCCCGGACTTCTGGGCATCGTGGCTGCCGAGCCGGGGGAGTGAGGCAGGGGACCGGGGCGGTCGCCGACATGTCGGCGACCTGACGCACGCGCGCGTGGACGCCGCGTCCGTCGCATGGCCCGTTTCCTGTCCGTGGGTGCCTCGTTGGGCTGATGGGTGGCATTTCCCGCCCGCCCGCCACCGTGCTCAGCCGACGAGGAAATGGAGCCCTGTCATGCGTCGTATTCCTTCGCTCGCCACCGCCGCTGTCGCCCTGGTCGTCGCCGCCTTCGGGGCCGTGCCCACCGCGACCGCGTCCACCACGTTCCCCACGGCCCCCACCCGCCTGGCGGCCTTCAACTGCGCTCCCGGACACTTCTGCATCTACAGCGACTGGAACGGCGGGGGAACCCGCTGCCAGTGGGCCCAGGACAGCAAGGCGAACACCGCCGACGACTGCTCCTTCATCCGGCGGGGGCAGAACGTCCGCTCCGTGTGGAACGGGACCGGGCACCGGGTGCAGTACTACACGAAGACCAACCACAAGAGCGGCCGTATCGGCTCCACGCCGGCCGGTGCGGGCGGCAACCTGCAGGGCAACTACCCGATCTGGTCCTTCCAGCCCCAGTAGGGGCAAGGGACACTCGTACCGGTGCGGGCCCGTGGAGGGGAGAACCTCCCCGGGCCCGCTCGGCGTTTCAGAACCCGGCGGGCACCGGGCCGGTGGCGCGCCAGACCGTGCCCCGGCGTTCATGGACGAAGAGCTTCTCGACGGCGTGCGCGACGCGGGGGCCCAGTTCGCGCTCCAGCAGGTACAGGCCGAGGTCCAGGCCGGAGGTGACGCCCGCGCCGGTCACCAGGTCACCGTCGTCGACGACGCGGGCGTCGATCGCCACCACGCCGCCGGCGTCCAACAGGCCGACACCCATGTGGTGCGTGGTCGCGTGCCGGCCGGCGATCAGCCCGGTCATGGCGAGGAGCCCGGAGCCGCCGCAGACCGTCGCCATGGTCAGCCCCTCGCGGTCGAGGGCCTCCTTCAGCAGGGCCGGCAGTCCGGTCCGCAGCGCACGGCTGAGCCGGGCCGGGATGGAGTCCTCGTCCCCCGGGGCCCCGGGGTCGGAAAGGGCGCCGGGCCGACCCGCCGCTCCCGGCACGAGGACCAGGTCCGCGCGCTGCGGATCGAGTGCGGCGACGGCTCGCAGCGACAACGGCCCCGTACCGCTGGGCACCTCGCGCGCACCCTCGGCCGAGACCAGCTCGACCGTCAGCGCGCCCGGCGCGGCCATCCCGCCGGCGAACAGCACCTCGTAGGGGGCGATGACGTCCAGCGGGTCGAAGCCGTCGAACAGCACGATCTGACACAGCATCGGGGCGGGTCCCTTCGGTGGGAAGTTCTGTGCGAGTAGTGCCCCAGGGGGCGTTGTTCGTCGACGCTAGTCACCGTCCGCACAGCCCAGTAGTGGCTGAAATGCCAGAACCCAACGGATTGTGGCCAGAAGAAGGAGAGGCATATGACCGGCAAGGTCTGGTTCATCACCGCGAGCGACCGCGGCCTGGGACGGGAGATCACCGAAGCGGCTCTGCGCGCCGGCGACCGCGTCGCCGCGACCACCCATGGCGAGGGATGCCTCGACGGACTCGCGCGGTCCTACGGCAGTGACCTCCTGCCCCTCCCGCTCGACGTGACCGACCCGGCCGCGGCACGCCGGGCCGTCGACGAGGCGGTGCGGGCGTTCGGGCGGATCGACGTCGTCGTGAACAACGCGGGCCACGCGCATCCGGAATCCGTTCCGGATCCGGAATCCGTCCCGGCGGCTGTCGAGGACACCCACCTCTTAGGAGTCGTCAACGTCACCAGGGCGGTCCTGCCCGTGCTGCGCCGTCAGGGCAAGGGGCACGTCCTCACCATCGCCGTACCGGGTCTCGCCCCGTGCCACCTGTCCGACTTGGCCGTGAGCGGCTTCAGCGAGGTGCTCGCCCAGGAGGTCGCCCCGCTCGGGATCAAGGTCACCGTGATCGAGCCCGGAGACTCCGACTCCGGCTTCCGCCAGGAGGTTTCCCTCCGCGCGGCCGACGACCCGGCCACGGTCGCGGACACCCTCCGCCGCCTCGTGGAGCTGGACGAACCACCGATACGTGTCCTGCTGGGACCCGACGCCCCGGCCCGCCCCACAGCCGTCGTCAGACGACACCTCGACGAAGTGGTCAACGGCGGCGACCTCGGTCTCGTCGACGAATTGTGGGCGGAAGACCTCCATTGCCACGGCGGCATCCTGGGGGAATGCCACGGCCTCGCCGAGTGGAAGGGATTCATGACGGCGAACCGGGGCGCCCTCGCCGACCTCCGCCTTGACGTCAAAGACATGGTCGCGAGCGGCGACAAGGTCGTGGTCCGGTTCGTCGGCAGCGCCACCCACTCCAGAGCGTTCATGGGGATACCGGCCACCGGAAGGAAAGCCCAATGGATCGGCATCGGCATCTACACCGTCCGGAACGGCAAGATCACCGACGCGTGGTTCGGCGAGGACTGGCTGGGCATGCTGCTCCAGCTCGGTGCCCTGACCCTGCCCACCGCCTGACGCCTGACGCCTGACGCCGCGCCCGCGCCCACCGGGCCGACGCCCTCCGGCCACCCGGGCCGGTCCGGACCCCCGCGCCGGACCGGACCGGGGTCAGCGGCCCCGGGCAGCCTTCGGCGGCTCCGTGGCGAGTTCCGCGTGACGGACCGTGAAGCCGCCCTCGCTCACCGGGGCGAAGGGGGCCGGGGCCATGCAGGTGCCCACGCGCGCCCCGACGGGGTTGCCCTTCCGGTCGGTGTCCAGGTTCCCCACCCCCCAGGAGAAGCCGAACCGGTCCCGGCCGCCCCTGCCGTCGTAGATGCTGAATCCCCGCCGCTCACCGATGGTGTCGGCCAGCTCCGGGTCGTTGACCGTGGCGATGGTCGCGGTGACCGTCGCGGTGCGGTCGCCGGTCACGAGACAGTCGACGGTCGCCACGGACTTCATGGTCTTTTTCTCCTTGGCCGACCAGTGCGAGATGGTGATCGTGCCCTTCGCGTCGGTGGGCAGGCCGTTCTCCAACTGCGGGATGCCCGGATAGGGCCGCGAGTACGGCGCGGACGTCGCGTCGACGGTGAAGCGGATGTCGTCGTCGGGGACGAAACCGTAGAAGATCCGGCCCCCGCCGTGGACGCTCGCGGGCTTGGTCGGCCGCGCGTCGCTCTTCTCCGGCGCCGCCGAAGCCGGGACGCCGGTCGTCAGGGTGGCCAGTGCCGCCGTCGCGACGACGGCGACGACGGCCTTGCGGCAGGTGGTGCCGGTGATGCCTCGCATGGTGAACTCCCTCGATCCGCAGGCCTGGTGGCCGCGCTCCCTCTGATGGATCAAGCTTCGTCCACCGGTCGTGACCGCGGCCATCTGCCGATCGGCGGATCCCTCCGCTCCCGTCGGCGGCGGGTCTGTGCCGATCGGCGGAGAGCGCCGGTGCGGCGGCCGTCCGTAGAGTCCTTGGCATGGGGACGATCATGGGGGAGCGCATGACTTCGGCGATGACGCGTCACGAAACGGTCCTGGCCGCCGGCACAGGAGTGTCGGCCTGCGCGGCGGCGGCCGTCGCGGCCCTCGCCCACGGGGTGCATCCGGTCGCCGCCCTGGCGACGGCCGCGGCACCCGCGCTGGCGCTCTGGGCGCTCCTGTGCCGACCGCCGTCCAGGAGGCGCCTGGCACTCCCGGTCACGGCGGCGGCGGTGCTGTCCCTGGTGAGTACCTTCGCCGTGACGCCCGACCGGACGGACGGCGGCTGGGGCTCGTACGGGAACCTCGTCGAGGCGGGGGCGCTGGCGGCGCTGCTCACCGTGGTGGTCCGCCGGTCGCCGGCGCGGCACGTGCCGCCGGCCGGGCTCGTGGTCGGGGCGGCCGTCTCGTTGTGGACCTGGCCGTTGGTGCCGTCCCTGTCCTTCCTGGCGCACGTCGGCGCGGCCGCGTTCTGGTCGCTGCCGGTGCTGGGGGCCGTCGTCGTCGGCGGCTACCCCCGGTGGGCCGAGCGCCGGGGACGGGGCTGGGTGCGGGACGCGCGGCGGGCGCAGCAGCTCGAGATCGCCCGCGACCTCCACGACTTCATCGCCCACGACGTCAGCGGCATCGTCGCCCAGGCGCAGGCGGCCAGGTTCGTCGCCGCCTCGGCCCCCGAGCAGGCCCTGCCCGCGCTGAGGCGCATCGAGAAGGCGGGGCTGAACGCGCTGGAGTCGATGGACCGCATGGTCCGGATGCTCCACGACGACACCTGGTCCGACGACACCTGGTCCGACGGTGCCGCTCCGCCCGGTGGTGCTCCGCACGGTGTCGACCCGCTGCCGGGGCCCGGGCAACTCGCGGGGCTGATCGAGCGGTTCTCGGCCGCGGACGGTCCCCGGGCGCATCTCGCCCTCGACCCGGGCGCGGCGGACACCCTCTCCCGCGACGTCGGCTCGACCGCGTACCGCGTCGTCGTGGAGGCGCTGACCAATGTCCGTCGGCACGCGCCCCGGGCGACCCGCGTCGATGTCGTCCTCGCCGCCGCGGGAGAGGACACCGTCGAGGTCCGGGTGAGCAACGACGCGGGGGCGAAAGGGCAGAAGGGCCCCGTCACCCGCTGGGAGCGGGACGAGCGGCACGGCGGACACGGTCTGCGGGGCCTGCGCGAGCGGGTACGGGTGGCCGGCGGGAGCCTGTCCGCCGGTCCGCGTGACGGCGGCGGCTGGCACGTCGTCGCCGTCCTGCCCCGGATACCGGGCCCCCTCCGGACACCGGACCCGCTCCATGCACCGGGATCCTCCCGGACACCGGACCCGCTCCGGCCGCCCGGGGCCCTCCCGGACACCGGTCCCGGCACCGGTCTCCCGGAGAGGGATCATGGCCGGTGTGACCATACGCATCCTGCTGGCCGATGACCACAGCGACGTCCGCAGCGGCTTCCGCCTCGTACTCGACTCACAGCCGGACATGACGGTCGTCGGCGAGGCCGCCGACGGTGCCACCGCACTGGACCTCGCCCGCCGGCTCGAACCCGATGTCGTCCTGGCGGACATCCGCATGCCCCGCCTCGACGGCCTGGAACTCACCCGCCTGCTCACGGGCCCCGAAGCCGTCCGGCCGCCGCGAGTCGTGGTCGTCACGACCTTCGACCACGACGAGTACGTGCACACGGCCCTGCGCAACGGCGCCTGCGGCTTCCTGCTGAAGCGATCCGGCCCGGCGCTGCTGATCGAGGGTGTCCGGGCCGCCATGGCCGGGGACGCGCTCATCAGCCCCCAGATCACCGTGCGCCTCCTCGACCGGCTGGCCACCCCGTCCCCCTCCCCGGCCTCCTCGGTCTCCCCGGCACCCACCGCCCCCACCGAGCAGGGCACCCCGCTCACCGACCGGGAACGAGAGATCACCCGCCTCGTCGCCCGGGGCCTGACCAACGCCGAGATCGGTGCCGAACTCTTCATCAGCCCCGGCACCGCCAAGACCCACATCGCCAACATCCAGGCCAAATTGAAGGTCCGTAACCGGGTGGGCATCGCCGCCTGGGCCTGGGAGACGAACCTCGTCGGGCCACGGGCGTAGGGGAACCGGGAAAGGGGGCCGGTGATCGACGCGGGGACCGCGCACACCGAGGGCCGACCTTCCGCCTACAACCCGCGGGGACCGGCCGCCATACTGGAGGGGCCGGGGGCGGCACAGCGAATTCGACGGGGGCGGCGGCACACCGATGGCGGACACCAGGCTGATCCAGGGCCGGTACCAGCTGCTCGACCTGATCGGGCGGGGCGGGATGGGCGAGGTGTGGCGGGCCCGCGACGAGTCGCTGGGCCGTCACGTGGCCGTCAAGTGCCTCAAGCCCATGGGGCCCCATCACGAGCAGTCCTATCTGCGCGTGCTGCGCGAGCGGTTCCGGCGCGAGGCGCGGGTCGCGGCCGCGCTCCAGCACCGCGGCATCACCGTCGTGCACGACTTCGGCGAGTGCGAGGGCGTGCTGTACCTGGTCATGGAGCTGCTCGACGGACGCAATCTCAGCCAGCTCCTGGAGGACCACCGGCAGCGCCCCCTGCCCGTGCCCGAGGTCGTCGACATCGCCGAGCAGGTCGGCGCCGCCCTCGACTACACCCATCGCCAGAGCGTCGTGCACCGCGACCTCAAGCCCGCCAACATCATGCGCGTCGCCGACGGCACCGTGAAGATCTGCGACTTCGGTATCGCGCGCCTCGGCCACGACATCGGCTTCACCAGCCGCCTCACCGGCACCGGCATCGCCATGGGCACCCCGCACTACATGTCGCCCGAGCAGATCGGCGGCGGCAACGTCGACCACCGCAGCGATCTGTACTCGCTCGGCTGCGTCCTCTACGAGATCGCCACCGGTGCCCCGCCCTTCGACATGGACGACGCCTGGGCCGTGCTCGTCGGCCACCGCGACACCCAGCCCGAGCCGCCGCGCGAGCGGCGCCCCGAACTGCCCGAGGACTTCGAGCGGATCGTCCTGGACCTGCTCGCCAAGGAGCCCGGTGACCGGCCGGACGACGCCGGCGAGCTCGTGCGGCGGATCGCGCGGCTGCGCGCGCCGGGCCGGTCCGGCGGGGTGCGCGGGGCCGGCTCCGCGCCGCACCGGACGCTGCCCGAGGGCAGGGTCCGGCCGGTCCGGGCGTCCGTGCGGCTGCCCGAGCCGCCCCGGCTGCCCGGCTGGGCCCGGAACATGACCACCGGTTCCAAGGCGGCCGGCACCGGACCGCTCCAGCCCCCGCCGCATCCCGCCGCCGCTCTCACCGGCTCCTGGACGGGGGCGTGGAACGGCGTCGCCGACCCCCGCCGCCCGACCCCCGCCGCCACCGGGACCGAGCGCCCGCCGCCGCCCCCCGAGGTCCTCGCCGAGCTGGCGAGCCGGCACAGCGCCGGGCTGAGCCTGGCCCGTCTCGGCCGCTGGGACGAGGCCGGGAAGGTGCACCGCGGCGTGGCCGCCGAGCGCGAGCACGTCCTCGGTCCGGAGCACCCCGACACCCTCGCCAGCCGGTACGAAGTGGCCTTCACCCTCAGCCGGCTGGGCCGTCCCGCCGACGCGCTGCGCGAATACGCCCAGGCGGCGGACGGCCGGGAGCGGGTGCTCGGCCCCGACCACCCCGACACCCTCGCCGCCCGCCAGGAGACCGCGTACGTACTCGGGCAGCTCGGCCGCCACTTCGAGGCCCATCAGGTCTACGCCGATGTGCTCGCCGCCCGGGAGCGCACCATGGGCGCCGACCACCCGGACACGCTGCGCTGCCGCCACAACCTCGCCTACAACCTCAGCAGACTCGGGCGGCTGGAGGACTCCTACCGCATGGCCCGGGACGTGGCCGCGGCGCGCGCCCGAGTGCTGGGCGCCGACCACCCCGACACACTCGTCACCCGCTACGAGGTCGGTTACGCCCTCGGTCAGTTGGGCCGCTGGGCCGAGGCGCTGCACACCTACCACGAGGTGGCGGCCGCCCGGCTCCGGGCGCTGGGGGCCGACCACCCCGACACCCTCGCCGCCCGCTACGAGGCCGGCATCTGTCTGGGCCGGCTCGGCCGCAGCGCGGAGGCCCTGGCGCTGTACCGCGACCTCGTGGAGGTCCGCACCCGCGCGCAGGGACCGGACCACCCCGACACCCTGCGCGCCCGGCACGGCCTCGGCGTCAACCTCGGCCGGCTCGGCCGCTGGGAGGAGGCCCTCGCCGAGGCCCGCGACGTCTGCGCGATCCGTGCCCGGGTCCTCGGCCCGGAGCACCCCGACACGCTCGTCAGCCGCCGTGAGGTCGCGGTCGGGCTCGGCTGGCTGGGCCGCTGGACCGACGCCCTCGCCGTCTACCGCGATGTCGCCCAGGCCCGCCAGCGGGTCCTGGGCGCCGACCACCCCGACGCCCTGGCCAGCCGCAACGACGAGGCCCACTGCCTGGAGCAGCTGGGCCGCTCCGCCGAGGCCCACGAGCTGTACCGCCAGGTCGCGGCGCTGCGCCAGACCCGCTCCCCGCACGGGGCCCACCACCCGCGCTGACGCCGCAGGGCCGTGCGCGACGGTCCCGGACCGACCACCTCGACCTGACGCAGCATCAGAAATGCTCTTCCCTCGCCCGGCCCGTTGCGGCATCCTGCCGCCCATGCAGACGGAGTTGAGCCAGCAGCTGGGCATCGAGCACGCCGTCTTCGGCTTCACGCCCTTCCCCGCGGTCGCCGCGGCCATCTCCCGGGCCGGGGGCCTCGGCGTGCTCGGCGCGGTGCGCTACAGCACCCCCGACGACCTCGCCCGGGACCTCGACTGGATGCAGGCCCACACCGACGGCAAGCCGTACGGGCTCGACGTCGTCATGCCCGCCAAGAAGGTCGAGGGCGTGACCGAGGCCGACGTCGAGGCGATGATCCCGGCCGGGCACCGCCGGTTCGTCGCGGAGACCCTCGCCCGGTACGGCGTGCCCGAACTCCCCGACGGCGAGGCCTCGGGCTGGCGCATCACCGGATGGATGGAGGAGGTCGCCCGCTCCCAGCTCGACGTCGCCTTCGACTACCCCGTCAAACTGCTCGCCAGCGCCCTCGGCCCGCCGCCCGCCGACGTCGTCCGGCGCGCCCACGACCACGGCATGCTCGTCGCCGCGCTCGCGGGCAGCGCCCGGCACGCCGCGCACCACGTCGCCGCCGGCATCGACATCGTCGTCGCCCAGGGCTACGAGGCCGGCGGCCACACCGGTGAGATCGCCACCATGGTGCTGACGCCCGAACTCGTCCGGGCCGTCGCCCCGCTGCCCGTCCTGGCCGCCGGCGGCATCGGCTCCGGCGAGCAGATCGCCGCAGGCCTCGCCCTCGGCGCGCAGGGCGTCTGGCTCGGCTCGATCTGGCTCACCACCGAGGAGGCCGAACTGAACTCCCCGGCCCTGACCGCCAAACTCCTCGCCGCAGGCTCCGGCGACACCGTCCGCTCCCGCGCCCTGACCGGCAAACCCGCCCGCCAGCTGCGCACCGCGTGGACCGACGCCTGGGACGACCCCGCGGGCCCCGGCACGCTCCCCATGCCGCTCCAGGGACTGCTGGTCGCCGAAGCCGTCTCCCGGGTGCAGCGGTACGAGGCCGAGCCGCTGCTGGGGACACCCGTCGGCCAGATCGTCGGCCGGATGACCACGCGGCGCAGCGTCCAAGCCGTCTTCGACGACCTGACGACGGGCTTCGAGCACGCCCTCGACCGCCTCCAGCGCATCGCCGGACGCGCCATCGCCACCGGCACGGGCACGGACACCTGAGGAGGAGCACCGCCATGGCAGACACGCTCCAGCACCCCAACGGCTTCTGGGCGCAGGCCACCGCCGACCCCACTCGGCGCGTGCTCGTCGCACCGGACGGCCGGGAATGGACCGCGGGCGCACTGCACGCCGCCGCCAACCGGCTCGTGCACGGGCTGCGCGCCGCCGGGCTCCGGCCGGGCGCCGCCTTCGCCGTCGTCCTGCCCAATGGTGTCGAGCTCCTCACCGCGTACCTCGCCGCCACCCAGGCCGGGTTCTACCTCGTCCCCGTCAACCACCACCTCGTCGGCCCGGAGATCGCCTGGATCGTCGCCGACTCCGGCGCCGAGGTCCTCATCGCACACGAACGGTTCGCCGCCGCCGCGACGGCCGCCGCCGACGAGGCCGGCACCCCCGCCGACCGCCGCTACGCCGTCGGCGGCATCACCGGCTTCCGCCCGTACACCGACCTCCTCGACCACCAGCCCGCCACCCCGCCCGGCGACCGCACCCTCGGCTGGGTCATGAACTACACCTCCGGCACCACCGGCCGCCCCCGCGGCATCCGCCGCCCGCTGCCCGGCCGGCCACCCGAGGAGTCCCACCTCGGCGGTTTCCTCGGCATCTTCGGCATCAAGCCGTTCGACGGCAACACCCACCTCGTCTGCTCGCCGCTCTACCACACGGCCGTCCTCCAATTCGCCGCCGCCTCCCTGCACATCGGGCACCGGCTGGTGATGATGGACAAGTGGACGCCCGAGGAGATGCTGCGCCTCATCGACGGTCACCGGTGCACGCACACCCATATGGTCCCCACCCAGTTCCAGCGGCTGCTGGCCCTGGAGGAGCCGGTCCGGGCCGCGTACGACATCTCGTCGATGCGGCACGCCGTCCATGGCGCGGCCCCCTGCCCCGACCACGTCAAACGGGCGATGATCGACTGGTGGGGGCCCTGCGTCGAGGAGTACTACGCGGCGAGCGAGGGCGGCGGTGCCTTCGCCACCGCCGAGGACTGGCTGAAGAAGCCCGGCACGGTCGGCAGGGCCTGGCCCATCAGCGAACTCGCCGTCTTCGACGACGACGGCAACCGGCTGCCCGCCGGTGAACTCGGCACCGTCTACCTGCGGATGACCACCGGCGGTTTCGCGTACCACAAGGACGAGGGCAAGACGGCGAAGAACCGCATCGGTGACTTCTTCACCGTCGGCGACATCGGCCATCTCGACGCGGACGGGTATCTCTTCCTCCGCGACCGCAAGATCGACATGATCATCTCGGGCGGCGTCAACATCTACCCCGCCGAGATCGAATCCGTCCTCCTGGCCCACCCCGCCGTCGCCGACGCCGCCGTCTTCGGCATCCCGCACGAGGAATGGGGCGAGGAGGTCAAGGCCGTCGTGGAACCCGCGGGCGGCCGGGCGCCGGACGCGGCGCTCGCCGCGGAGATCCTCGCCCACTGCGAGCACCGCCTCGCGGGCTACAAGCGCCCCAGGTCCCTCGACTTCATCACCGCCATGCCCCGCGACCCCAACGGCAAGCTCTACAAACGGCGCCTTCGCGCACCGTACTGGGACGGCCGGGAGCGCTCGGTCTGACCCGCCCGATCCCGCCCCGCACACCCGGACCCGGCCCCTCACACACCAATCCCGGCCGCCTCGGCCCACGCGGTTCCGCTCTCCTCCCCGGCTCGCTAGACATGTCCGCTGTCAGCCCATCAACAGGAGGACACCACTGTGAACGGCTTCGTCACCAAGAGCGGAAAAGCCCTGCTCGCCCTGTCCGTCACCGCCGTGCTCGGCGCGACGGGCATGAGCACCGCCCACGCGGGCCCGGCCGCCACGGACACCGGGCGCGGCCAGACCTCGGCCGGTGCGCCGCGCACGGCCGCCGAAGCGGTGCGGGCCGAACTGGGCAAGCGCGCGACGAACGGACCGGACGCCCGCATCGTGTGCTACCGCGCCCATGTCGCGGGCATCGGCTGGCAGTCGGCCGTCTGTGACGGCAGCATCGCCGGCACCACGGGCCAGAGCAGAGCCATCGAGGCCCTGGAGGTCGCCACCGGCAACGTCGGCGGCCTGTGCCTCAACGCCCATCTGCAAGGCATCGGCTGGCAGGGCACCCGCTGCGGCGCGGACTACACCAACGTCGTCGTGGGGACCACAGGCCAGTCCCGCCGGATGGAAGCGCTCTCCGTCAGCGTCAACTCCGGATCCGTGGCGGCCCGGGCGCACGTACAGAACCTCGGCTGGCTCGGGTCCGTGCGCGGCAACCCCGTCACCGTCGGCACGACCGGCCGCTCGCTGCGACTGGAAGCGGTCCAGATCTGGGTCTGACCCACGCCGGGACCACGGCCAGGGGCGCACCGCGCGATGCCGCGCGGTGCGCCCCCGTCGCGTTCGGAGCGGATCAGTGCTCGCTCACCCGCACCACCTTGAGCTTCGGTGACGCGAGGATGTCCTTCTCACAGAACCGGCTCGTGACCATGCGCCCCGCCGAGAACAGCTCGGTCTGGTCGCTGTAGTGCGGCGAGAGCGGGTTGGAGGACTGCCCGTAGGTCAGCAGCGTACGGGCCACGGGGCAGCCACTGCCGTCGAAGCCGACGGCCTGGATGTAGCTGGAGCCGTGCACCACCTCGTGGTAACCGCCGCGCTGTGCGTCCCAGCGGGCCGTGATCACGTTCCAGATGCCCAGCGCGTGGGCGCCGCCGGAGAGCGGGATGCGCTTGCCGTTCCGCACGACGAACTGGTGCTCGCCCCACGGGGCGTCCAGCGCGATGCCTGCCGCGCGCAGCTCGCCGACCGCGTCGGCCAGCGCCTTGGCGAAGCCCGGGTCCGCGGTGTTGAGGGTGTTCGGGGTGGTGACGGGGGCGGCCGCCGAGAACGGCACCCGCCACAGCCGCTGCTCCGGAACGGAGCGGACCAGAGCGCGCCAGAAGCGGTCGAAGAGCAGCGCGCCCCTGCTGCCGGCCCGCACGGTCCGGTCCCAGCCGGCCAGCACGTCACACGCCGCCGAGACGTCGACGGCCTTGCCGTCGCTGCCGGTGGCCCTGCCGCCCGGCAGCGCCGCACACGCCTTCGCCGCGTCCTTGGCCGCCAGATCACCCGCGTGCGACCGGTTGGCGAACTCCTGCCGCTGAAGGTCGGCCACCTTCAGCTTGCCGCGCTCGGCCATGGCCGCGACGTCCTCGATGACACCGCGGGTGCGCAGCGAACGCGTGGTGCCGATGTCGCCGAAGATCCTGGGGTAGCCGGTGAACGGCCGGTCCGCGTTGGCGAGCCAGGCGCTGTCGTTGGCGTTCTCGGCGTACGGGGCGTCGACCAGCGTCGGCATCGCGGCCGGGCCGAATGTCCCGGGCTGCAGCGCGTCGGGGTCGTTGCCGAGCGCGCAGTCCCGGCGCGAGCCGTCCAGCACCGCGAGGCCCGAGGCCGGGAAGACCTGCCGGCCGAGCGGAGTGGAACACCGCTTCGCCAGCTCGTCGGTGACCCGCGGCAGCACCTGTGACTGGGTGTAGAGGCTGTGGCCCCGGGAGTCGGCGGCGATGGTGTTGACCCACGGCAGCCCCTGGGTGCGGCGCAGCGCGTCCTGGACACCGCGCACCCCATGGGCCTTGCTCAGCGCCAGGAAGGTGTCGGTCATCCGTAGATTTTCTGTGCTGGGGTCGACGAGTGTGTGGACGGAGTCGGCCGTCCACGGCAGGGGAATGTCCTCCATGCTGGTCGTGACCGGACCGAAGCGGGTCCACCACTGGGTGCGGGTGACCTCGGTGGTGCGGCCGTCCTTGCCCCGCACCGGCACGGTGACCGCGCGCTCGGTCATGCGCTCGCGCTTGCCGTCGACGAGGTAGGAGTACGGGTCGCCGGGCACGGTCTTGAGCTCGTACACACTCATGGCCATGCCGGTGGCGACCGTGTAGCTCCAGGCCATGTCCGCGTTGTGGCCGACGGTGACGACCGGCACGCCGAGCAGCGAGCCGCCCGCGACGTTCAGCTCGCCGGGGATCGTCAGCTGCGTCTGCCAGAACCGGGCGCCGCCCTGCCACGGGTAGTGCAGATTGCCGTGCAGCAGGCCGCGTGCGTCGGCGGTGGTGGAGCCGGAGAAGGCGACCGCGTTGGACCCCATGGTGTTGCCGCGGCGGACGAGGAGCTCGCGGGACGCCTTGGCCGGGTCGAGAGCCCCGGCGGTGCGGGCGGGCTTCTTGTCCTGCGGCCGGGGGGCCGTGGTGCCGTCCACGACCGCGCCGTGGCCGGCCAGCTGCGTGATCGCGTGGAGGCGTCGCGCCACCTCCAGGGTGGTCACCGGGCGGACCCAGTCCGCCGTGCGGCAGGCCGGGTCGGTGATCCTGTTCTGCCGCAGCCAGGCGTTGTACCCGGCGGCCCAGCCGCGCATCAGCTCCTTGGCCTGCCGGGTCGGACCGAGGGGCGCGGGCCGGTCGAGGAGCTTCTCCACGGTCCTCGCCTCCCGCAGCCCCCGGAAGTGCAGATCGCTGGAGAGGTTGGTGGCGGCCGCGGACAGCGAACGGTCGGGCGCGGCGTCGCCGCCGAAGTGACGCGAGCGGTCGCCGCGCAGGGTGACGAACCCGTCGGCGAGCGTGCACACCTGGTCGGTGGCCTGCGCCCAGCCCTGGCCGAACCCCAGCTGGGCGTAGTCCTTGCCGGTGATGTGCGGGATTCCGTACTCGGTGTAGCGGATGACGGCGGACAGCCCGCCGCCCGACGGTCTGTCCGTGCGGTCCGGGGCGGCGGCCGAGGCGGGCAGCGCCGTGGCTGCGGTCAGCAGCGCCAGCCCCCCTACGGTCAGCGCGCGTAAGCGGTGACGGAGGTGCACCATGAACTCCCCTATGAAGAGCGGAGAAACAGTTGTCTGCGAGGGGTCAGACGCAGCCGCCGCGCCGTCAGTTGACCGTCTCGTGCGTGTTCTCCGGTGCCCTTGACGCGGGCCCGGGCGCGCCCGCAGGATCCGGCCATGTCTTCACGGCCTTCAGCACGCGAGAGCACGGTGGACGGCGTCCTGCGGCGCAGCGCCCGGCGGGTACCGGGGCGGACCGCCCTGCGGTACGGGGAGCGCGCCTGGACGTACCGCGAGCTCGACGAGGCGGTGACCGGCGCGGCCCGGGTGCTGCTGGAGCACGGCCTGCGGTCCGGTGACCGCGTCGCCGCGTACGGGCACAACTCCGACGCCTATCTGATCGGCTTCCTGGGCTGCGCCCGCGCCGGGCTGGTGCATGTGCCCGTCAACCACCACCTCACCGGTGAGGACCTGCGCTACCTCCTCGAACAGTCCGGTGCCGCCCTGGTGCTCACCGACCCGCACCTCGCACACCGGCTGCCGGGTGAGGTGCGCGCGCTGCCGCTGCGCGATGCCACCGGATCCCTGCTGGAGCGGCTCGTGGCCCGGCCGGGGACGGTCACGGTCCTGGCCGGCGGCCCGGACGAGGGCGATCTCGCGCAGTTGCTCTACACCTCCGGCACCACCGCGCTGCCCAAGGGCGCGATGATGACGCACAGCGCGCTGGTGCACGCCTACACCAGTGCCGTCCTGGCCCTCGATCTGAAGGAGACGGACCGGCCTCTCCACGCGCTGCCGCTCTACCACTCGGCGCAGCTGCATGTCTTCCTGATGCCGTATCTGGCGGTGGGCGCGGAGAACATCGTCATCGACGCCCCCGATCCGTACCGGATCCTCGAACTCGTCTCCGCCGGGCACGTCGGCAGTTTCTTCGCCCCGCCGACCGTATGGATCGCGCTGGCCGGCCACCCGGGTTTCGCCACCCGCGATCTGAGCGCCCTGCGCAAGGCGTACTACGGGGCCTCCGTCATGCCCGTCCCCGTCCTGGAACGGCTGCGCGCCCGCCTCCCCGGCCTCGCCTTCTACAACTGCTTTGGCCAGAGCGAGATCGGCCCGCTGGCCATGGTCCTCGGTCCGCACGAGCACGAGGGGCGACTGGAGTCGTGCGGGCGGCCGGTGCTGTTCGTCGAGGCCCGGGTCGTGGACGAGCAGGGCCGCGAGGTGCCCGCCGGTACCACGGGCGAAGTCGTCTACCGCTCACCGCAGTTGTGCGAGGGCTACTGGGACAAGCCGGAGGAGACGGCGGAGGCCTTCCGCGACGGCTGGTTCCACTCCGGCGATCTCGCCGTCCGCGACGACGAGGGCTATTTCACCGTCGTCGACCGGGTCAAGGACGTCATCAACTCGGGTGGTGTGCTCGTCGCCTCCCGCCAGGTCGAGGACGTTCTCTACGGGCACCCGGCCGTCACCGAGGCGGCGGTGATCGGACTGCCGGACGAGCGGTGGATCGAGGCGGTCACGGCCGTGGTCGTCGTACGCGACAAGGTCGGTGAAGGGGAGCTGATCGCCTACGCGCGTGAGCGGCTCGCCGCGTTCAAGGCACCCAAGCGCGTGCTGTTCGTGGACCGGCTGCCGCGCAACGCCAGTGGGAAGATCCTCAAGCGGGAGCTGCGCGAGCGCTTCGGCTCGTGAGAGGCGGCCGCCACCGGCGCACGGCGCGGATCACGACGGGCTCTTCGGGCGCAGGTCGACGATCCGCTTGAGTTTGCCCACCGACCGCTCCAGGGTCTCGGGGGCCACGATCTCGACCGCAACCGAGACCCCGATCCCGTCCTTCACCCGCCGGACGATGTCCGAGGCCGCCGCCGCCCGCTGTTCGGGCGTGGCCCCCTGACGGGCCTCGGCCCGCACGGTGAGCCGGTCCAGCCGTCCCTCGCGGGTCAGCCGTAGCTGGAAGTGCGGGGCGATGCCGGGGGTGCCGAGGACGATCTCCTCGATCTGCGCGGGGAAGAGATTGACCCCGCGCAGGATGACCATGTCGTCGCTGCGGCCGGTGATCTTCTCCATCCGGCGGAAGGCGGGGCGGGCGGTGCCGGGCAGCAGCCGGGTCAGATCGCGGGTGCGGTAGCGGACGACGGGCATGGCCTCCTTGGTGAGCGAGGTGAAGACGAGCTCGCCGTGGCCGCCCTCGGGGACCAGCTCCCCGGTGAGGGGGTCGACGATCTCCGGGTAGAAGTGGTCCTCCCAGATGTGCGGGCCGTCCTTGGTCTCCACGCACTCCTGGGCGACGCCGGGGCCCATGACCTCCGAGAGCCCGTATATGTCGACGGCGTCGATGGCGAAGCGGTCCTCGATCTCCCGGCGCATCCCCTCGCCCCACGGTTCGGCACCGAAGATGCCGACCCGCAGCGACGTGGAGCGGGGATCCACCCCCTGGCGTTCGAACTCGTCGAGCAGCGTGAGCATGTAGGACGGCGTCACCATGATGACCTCGGGCCGGAAGTCCACGATGATCCGTACCTGGCGCGCGGTCATGCCGCCGGAGGCGGGGATCACCGTGCAGCCGAGCCGCTCGGCGCCGTAGTGCGCGCCCAGACCGCCGGTGAACAGCCCGTAGCCGTAGGCCACGTGGACCGTCTCGCCCGGCCGGCCGCCGGCGGCGCGGATGGAGCGGGCGACGACATCGGCCCAGGTGTCGAGATCCCGCTCGGTGTAGCCGACGACGGTCGGCTCGCCGGTGGTGCCGCTGGACGCGTGGACGCGCCGCACCTCGGCCCGGGGCACGGCGAACATGCCGAAGGGGTACTCGGCACGCAGATCGGCCTTGGTGGTGAAGGGGAACAGCGCCAGATCGGCGAGGCTGCGGCAGTCCTCGGGGCGCACCCCGGCCGCGTCGAACGAGCGCCGGTAGAAGTCGACGTGGTCGTAGGCGTGCCGCAGTGTGGAGCGCAGCCTGTTCAGTTGCAGTGCCGCCAGCTCCTCGTGCGAGAGCCGCTCCGCCGCGTCGGGAAGTCCCCGGGAATCCGTCATGTGCTCCACCGCCCTGCCGAGCCGACCGATCATTCGGTAGCCATCTGTGTGATCAAGTAACCAGCAGCCCGGGGCGGTAGTCAAGGAGTACGACGCGAGCCCGGCAGGACCCACCACGCGGCACTACCGGTGACGCGGCACGAGACTCAGGCCCGTGGGGCTGGGGATGGGCTCCCGCACCGACACTCCCACCCGCACACCGGGCGGCCGCCGAAGCCGCCACCGTCCGCCCACCGCCGCCAGCGTCGCCATCATCTCCGCGCAGGCGAAATTGTCCCCGACGCACTTGAACCTGCCCCCGCCGAACGGAACGAACGCGTGCCGGGCCGGCTCCCATCCGCTCCCCGGCAGCCACCGTTCCGGCGAGAACACCGCCGGTCGCGGACAGAAACGGGGGTCGGTGTGCAGCGAGTGCTGGCTGTAGGCCGTGTCGGTGCCGCACGGCAGCATCACCCCGCCCAGTTCCACGGCGGCGGTGGTGCGCTGCGTCACCAACTGGACCGAGTGCAGCCGCATCGTCTCGTACATCACCGCCCGGGTGTAGGGCAGGCGGTTCAGGTCCGCCGTCGTCAAAGGGGCGTCGGCCGACCCGCCGATCTCGGTGAGCATCCGCTCCTCGGCCCCGGGGCGCAGCGCCAGATGGAACCACGCCCACGCCAGCGTGGCCGGCACATTGGCCACCCCGCCGATGAGCATGGCGATGACCTCGTCGCACACCAGGTCGTCGCTCAGCGGCCGTCCGGTGTCCGGATCGCGCGCCGCCAGCAGGCACGCCACCATGTCGCCCTCGCTCCGCGGGGCCCGCCCCCGGCAGGCGGCCACCGCCTCCTCCACCACGGCACGCATCCGGGCCATTGCCTCGTCGCCGCGCCGCACAAAGGGCAGCGGCAGCCGGTCCACCACCTTCGGCATCATCGGGCGCTCGACCGCGGCCTTCTCCACCACCGGCAGCACCCGGCTCAGCTGGGAGAGGACCTGCTCGGTCATGCGCCCGGAGAACAGCGTCTCGGCCGTCACCGCCACCGAAAGACCCTTCATGGCATGCAGCACGTCCACCGGCCTTCCTTCCTCCCAGGAGGCGCAGAGCTTTTCCGCCTGCCGGTGGATGGTCACCAGGTGCCGTTCGACATGCGCCGGGGTGAACGCCTTCTGGATGGTGCGCCGCTGCCGGTGGTACAGCTCCCCGTCCGAGGTGATCACACCGTGGCCCAGCAGGGGCACCATCCGCTGGAACTGCTTGCCCCGCCCGAAGCTGCGTCCCTTGGACGACTGCACCTGATGCACCAGGGCGGGGTCGGTCACCACGTACACCGGCGCGGTACCCAGCCGGATACGCACCAAGGGCCCGACCTGTCGCAGCGATTCCAGGAAGCGCAGCCGGTGCCGGGCGAGCCGGTGAAGATGCCCCACCCCCGGCAGCCCGCCGGGAGCGGTGGGTACGTCACTGATGGTGTTCACACGCCGCCCCCTCGTGCCCGCGTCCTGCCCCTGACCGCACCACTGTGCCCATCCAACTGCCGCCCCGGGAAGGCGTGCCGACCCGCCCGGCCCGCGCCCCTCACGCGCTACCGCGCACGCTCTTACCGAGCGGGCCGGGCGGCGCCAGCATGGAGGGCCGCAGGGGCTCTGTCGTGCGCTTTCCCCTCCCGGAGCGTGCGCTTCTCCCTTCGGGAGCAGGGATCACAGGACCGGAAGAAGGGGCCATATGTCCGCGCCCGCTACAACCGTCATCCCGCCCACGGCCGCCAAGGCCCTCCCGCTTCTGGGTCATACGCTGCCGATGTGGCGCGACCCCATGCCGTTCCTCCTCGAGCAGCACGCCCTCGCCCCCGTGGTGCGGCTGCGCCTCGGTCCCAAGCTCGTCCACCTCGTCACCCGCCCCGGCCCGGTGCGTCAGGTGCTGGTCACCGAGCAGCACCGGTTCGACAAGGGCGGCCCGTTCGTCGACGCGGCCCGCACCCTGATCGGCGACGGCCTCGGCACCTGCTCGGCGGAGGACCACCGCTATCAGCGGCCCCTGATGAACGAGGCGTTCCGCCGGCCGTGCATCGACTCCTACACCACCGCCATGGTCGAGTGCGCCGAAGACATGGTCGCCTCATGGCAGCCGGGTCAGATCGTGGATGTCTGCCGGGAGATGCGCCGGCTGGCCTGCCGTGCCCTGACCCGCACCCTGTTCTCGGACCCCGCCCAGGCGCGGCTCACCCTCGAGATCGAAGAGGCCTACACCGTCCTGATGCCCGGCATGTGGTGGCAGATGGTCATCCCCGTCGGTCTGGTGCACAAGGCCCCCCTGCCGGCCAATCGCCGCTTTGCCAGGGCCCGCGTCACCGCGCGCTCCCTGATCGGCCGGATGGTCGCCGCCTACCGGGCCCGCGGAGCCGGCCTGGACGACGGGCTCTCCATGATCATGTCCGCCAGGGACGACCGGGGGCGGGGCTTCACCGACGAGGAGGTGTGCGATCAGATCGCCACCCTCATGATCGGCGGCATCCCCGCCACCGCGGACCTGCTGGCGTGGATGTTCTGCGTCCTGTCCCGGGACGCCACCTTGGAGAAGGACCTGCACGGGGAGGTGGATGCCGTACTGGCCGGGCGCGCCCCCGCCCACGACGACGTTCCTCGCCTGCCCCGCCTGGGCCGGGCCCTCACCGAGACCCTGCGGCTGTATCCGTCGGTCTCGGTCCTCAGCCGTAAGGTCACCCGGCATGTCCGCCTCGAAGGCGCCGCTCTGTCGCCGGGGGACGAAGTCATGTTCAGCCCTTACTGCCTGCACCGGGACGCCGAAGTCTTCCCCGACCCGGAACGCTTCTCCGCCGACCGCTGGCTGCCCGGTCAGGTGCGCCCCGAACAGCGCGCAGCGTTCATCCCGTTCGGCTCCGGCACCCGCAAGTGCATCGGCGACACCTATGGCATCACCGAGGCCACGCTGGCCGCCGCCGTCGTCCTGTCCCGGGTCGCTCTCGCGAAGGTCCCCGGCACACCGGACCCGGCGCCACTGCTGCGCATGACGCTCTCACCCGTCCCCTTGAAGCTGACGGTCGAGCCACGCGGCATCCGAGACCAGGGACACCAGGAGGCCGCCGATGGAACCACAGCGCGCCGCTGCCCCGCCCACCCTGCCGCCGACTGATCCGACGCACCCGGCGGCGGGGCTCCGCGCACCACACCTCTGGTGCCCCGTCGCCCCGGCGTGCCACCCGGACGAGAAGGAGGTGACCGAGCGGACCGTCACCTGGATGCGGCGCTTCGGCTACATCACCACGCCCGCCGAGGAAGTCATGGCCCGGGAGGCCCGGTTCGGTGAACTGGGCGCGTTGACCTACCCGCACGGCGGGCTCGAGGGAGCGGTGCTGGCGGCACAGCTGATGGTGTGGCTGTTCCTCCAGGACGACCGGTTCTGCGAACGGGCGCCGGCGCAGGGCAGGATCGAGGAGCTGGCCGAGCACATCCTGTGGTCGCAGCGGGTGCTGCACAGCCGGCGCGAGACCCCCACGGTCCCCGAGCCCTATCTGGAAGCCCTGGTGGACCTGCGCGGCAGACTGGCCCGTATGGCGGCCGACCCGGAGCAGGTGGAGCGCGTCGCCGACGGGTTCAACCGGTATCTGGGCGCGGTGGCGGCGGAGGCGATCTACCGCGCCAAGGGCATCGCGCCGGACCTCGGCCAGTACCTCCGGCTCCGGGAGTCCACGATCCTGATGCGCGGCGTGTGTTTCGTCATCATCGAACTGGCCGACGACTGCTATCTGCCGGGCCCGGTGTGGGCGAGGCGCGATGTACGCCTGTGCGAGCAGGCGGCTGCCCGTGCCATCGCCTACACCCACGACGTTCTCTCAGGCATCCGCGAACTGTACTGGCCGGGCCACATCAATCTGATCACCGTGCTGGCCGGTCACTTCAACTGCTCCCTGGCGGAGGCGTTGGACAGGGCGGTGGGCATGTGCGAGGAACAGATGAAGCGGTTCGACCGTCTGGCCAAGCCGCTGGCCGAGGAGGGGGACGCACGGCTGGCCCGGTACGTCCGGGGCCTGGGGGCGTGGATCCGGGGCAACCTGGACTGGTCGATGAGCTGCGGCCGGTACCACCTGGCCTCGCCACGACCGCCCGGCGAGCTTCCCTCGTTGTTCGGCGGATAGGGGGGACCGGCGGGTGCGCGTCAGGCCTTCGCCTCGATGCCGTCCCCGCCGTCGCCCCCGGCCGCCGCCCGCGCCACCTCACGCGCCCACCGGTAGTCCGCCTTGCCGCTGGGGGAGCGCCGGACGTGGTCGGTGAGGACGACGACGCGCGGGATCTTGTAGCCCGCGAGCCGGGCCCGGCAGTGGGTCCGTACGGCGTCGGCCGTCAGGGGCGCGGCACCCTCACGGGGCTGGACTACGGCGGCGACACGCTGGCCCCACCTCGGGTCGGGCACGCCCGCGACCAGTGCGTCGTACACATCCGGATGGGCCTTGAGGGCCTGCTCGACCTCCTCCGGATACACCTTCTCGCCACCGGTGTTGATGCACTGCGAGCCACGGCCGAGGACCGTGACCACGCCCGTCTCGTCGACCGTCGCCATGTCACCGAGCAGCACCCAGCGCTCGCCGTGCGCCCGGAAGAACGTCTCGGCGGTCTTCACGGGGTCGTTGTAGTAGCCCAGCGGCACATGGCCGCGCTGCGCGATCCGCCCCACCTCGCCGGCTGCGACTCTCTCGCGGGTCGCGGGATCCACCACGGCGGTGCGGTCGTTGACGCGCAACCGGAAGCCCCGCAGGGGCCCCGCGTCCTCGGTCGCGGTGCCGTTGAAGCCCGACTCGGAGGAGCCGAAGTTGTTCAGCAGTGCCACCTGGGGCAGGAGCGCCGCGAACTGGGCGCGCACGGTGTCGGAGAGGACGGCACCGGAGCTGCTGACGGTCAGCAGCGAGGAGCAGTCGGTGTCGCGCAGCGGCCCGGACAGCGCGTCCACCAGCGGCCGCAGCATCGCGTCGCCCACCAGCGAGAGGCTGGTCACCCGCTCGCGCGCGACGGTGCGCAGCACCTCCTCGGCCGCGTACTTGCGGTGGAGGACGACCTTCTGCCCGAAGTCGAAGGCGATGAACGAGGTGAGTGTGGAAGTGCCGTGCATCAGCGGCGGGGTGGGGAAGAAGACGAGCCCCTCGCCGCCCGCCGCGACCCGCTCGGCCACCTCCTGCGGCCGCTTCACCGGCACGCCGGTCGGCGCACCGCCGCCGAGGCCGGAGAAGAACAGGTCCTCCTGCCGCCACATCACGCCCTTGGGCAGCCCCGTGGTGCCGCCGGTGTAGATGATGAACTGGTCGTCGCCCGAGCGCGGTGCGAAGTCGCGCCAGGGCGCCCCCGACGCCTCGGCGGCCGTGAAGCCGACGGGGGCGATGTGCGGCTCTGCGGCGCCTTCGGGGGCCGTGCCCACCCGGACCAGATGCCGCAGCCGCTCGGCCCGGGGTGCGGCCGCCGCGACCCGGCCGGTGAACTCCGCGTCGAAGACCAGGGCGGCCAGATCGGCGTCCCGGTAGAGATAGGCCAACTCATCGTCCACGTAGCGGTAGTTCACATTGACCGGCACCGCCCGGATCTTCAGACAGGCCCATACGGTCTGGAGGTACTCGACGCCGTTGTAGAGGTGGAGCCCCACATGCGCGCCCGGCCCGATCCCGCTGCCTCGGAGGTGGTGGGCCAGTCGGTTGGCCGCCGTGTCCAGCTGCGCGTACGTCAGCCGCCGCTCGGCGCCGCCGCCCGGGAGGTCGAGATGGACCAGGGCCTCCCGGTCCGGCACCGTGTCGACGACCGACTCGAAGAGATCGGCGAGGTTGTAGTCCACGTCTCCTCCTGACCGGGGCCCGACCGGGGGAACAGGGGCTCGGCGGTCATTAGAGCGTCCGGGGGCCGAGGGGGGAAGGGAGTTCACCCAAGAAAACTGACGGGAAGTCAGAAATCTATTGAACCCGGCCCCCGCCTCCTGCAACCTGTTCTCCGTCTCGAGACGGGAGAACTGTCATGGGCGGGACCCCGCACCTCACCGCGGAGCGCGTCGGCGCGACCCTCGTGCTCACCCTGAACCGGCCGGAAGCCAAGAACGCCCTCTCACTGCCGATGCTGGTCGGGCTCTACGACGGCTGGCTGGCGGCCGACGCCGACGACGCGATCCGCTCGGTCGTCCTCACCGGCGCCGGCGGCGCCTTCTGTGCCGGCATGGACCTCAAGGCCCTCGCCGGCCGGGGCCAGACCCGCGATGTCTACCGCGAGCGCCTCGACGCCGACCCCGACCTGCACTGGAAGGCCATGCTCCGGCACCACCGCCCCCGCAAACCGGTCATCGCCGCCGTCGAGGGCCCCTGCGTCGCAGGCGGCACCGAGATCCTCCAGGGCACCGACATCCGCATCGCGGGCGAGAGCGCCGTCTTCGGCCTCTTCGAAGTGCGCCGCGGACTGTTCCCCATCGGCGGCTCCACCGTCCGCCTCGCCCGCCAGATCCCCCGCACCCACGCCCTGGAAATGCTGCTCACCGGACGCCCGTACCCGGCTCCGGAAGCCGAACGCATCGGGCTCATCGGACGCGTCGTCCCCGACGGCACGGCCCTCGAAGCGGCCCTGGCGACCGCCGAACTCATCAACGCCAACGGACCGCTCGCGGTCGAAGCCGTCAAGGCCTGCGTCCACGACACCGCCGGGATGAGCGAGGAGGACGGCCTCGCCCTCGAACTCCGGCGCGGCTGGCCGATCTTCGACACGGACGACGCCAAGGAAGGCGCCCGCGCCTTCGCCGAGAAGCGCCCCGCCGTCTACCGGCGCACCTGAGCCGGCCGCCGAAGGAGAACAACCGCCATGCCCGAGCCCCTGACCGCCCCCCTGGTCGTGGAATTCCCCTTCACCCGCTCCCTCGGCCCCGTACAGAGCGCGTTCCTCACCGGGCTGCGCGAGCGGACCGTCCTCGGCGTCCGGACCACCGACGGGCAGGTGCTGGTGCCCCCCGTCGAGTACGACCCCCGCACCGCCGAGGAGATCCGCGACCTCGTCGAGGTCGCCGCCACCGGCACCGTCACCACCTGGGCCTGGAACCCCGCCCCCCGCCGCGGCCAGCCGCTGCGCACCCCCTTCGCCTGGGCCCTCGTCCGCCTCGACGGCGCCGACACCGCCCTGCTGCACGCCCTCGACGCCCCGGGCCCGGACACCGTGCGTACCGGGATGCGGGTCCGCATCCGCTGGGCCCCGCAGCGAACGGGAGCGATCACCGACATCGCCTGCTTCGAGCCGCACGACGACGGGGCCACCGAGCCCACCACCCCCGCCTCCCCGCCGGGCGTGTTCGCCGACCCCGTCACCACCGTCACCACGCCCGCCCGCCTCGACTACACCTACACGCCCGGCCGCGCCCAGAGCCGCTACCTCACCGCCCTCACCGACCGCAGGACCGTGGGTGAACGCTGCCCCGCCTGCCGGAAGGTCTACGTCCCGCCCCGCGGCGCCTGCCCCACCTGCGGTGTCGCCACCGACGAAGAGGTGGAGGTCGGCCCGCGCGGCACCGTCACCACGTACTGCGTCGTCAACATCAAGGCCAAGGGCCTGGACATCGAAGTCCCCTACGTCTACGCCCACATCGCCCTCGACGGCGCCGACCTCGCCCTCCACGGCCGCATCGCCGGCATCCCCTACGACCGGGTGCGCATGGGGCTGCGCGTCGAGCCCGTATGGACCGACGGCGCCCGCTACCCCGACCACTACCGCCCCGCCGACGAACCCGACGCCGAGTACGAGACGTACAAGGAGCTGCTGTGACGCACGCCGCCAGGCACGTGGCGATCGTCGCCTTCGCGCAGAGCGCCCACCGGCGCCGCACCGACGGACTGTCCGAGGTCGAGACGCTCATGCCGGTGCTCCACGACGCCCTCGGACAGGCCGGACTCACCGCCCGCGACATCGACTTCACCTGCTCCGGGTCCAGCGACTACCTGGCCGGCCGCGCCTTCTCCTTCACCATGGCCCTCGACGGCGTCGGGGCCTGGCCGCCCATCGCCGAGTCCCACGTGGAGACGGACGGGGCCTGGGCGCTGTACGAGGCATGGGTCAAGATCCTCACCGGCGCGGCCGACACCGCGCTCGTCTACGCCTACGGCACCTCCTCGGCCGGTGACGTCCGGGACGTCCTCACCCGGCAGCTCGACCCCTACTACCTCGCCCCCCTGTGGCCCGACCCGGTCGCCCTCGCCGCCCTCCAGGCACGGGCGCTCATCGACGCGGGAGAGACCGACGAACGCGCCCTCGCCGACATCGCCGCGAGAAACCGCGCGGCCGGCCCGCCGGGCATCGCGCGCGGCACGGGGGCTGCGGACGACTACGTCGTGGCGCCGCTGCGCGTCCGCGACTGCCCGCCCATCGGCGACGGCGCCGCCGCCGTCGTCCTCGCCGCCGGGGGCACCGCCCGCCGGATCCACGACCGGCCCGCCTGGATACGCGGCATCGACCACCGCGTCGAGGCCCACGCCCTCGGCGTACGCGATCTCACCGACTCGCCCTCCACCCGCCTCGCCGCGACGCGCGCCGGGGTCTTCGACGCCCCCGTCGACACGGCGGAACTGCACGCGCCCTTCACCTCGCAGGAAATCGTGCTGCGCAAGGCGCTACGGCTGGGCGACGACGTCACCGTCAACCCCTCGGGCGGCGCCCTGGCCGCCAACCCCGTCATGGCCGCCGGCCTCATCCGGCTCGGCGAGGCCGCGGCCCGCATCCACCGCGGCGCGAGCGACCGCGCCCTCGCCCACGCCACCGCCGGCCCGTGCCTCCAGCAGAACCTCGTCGCGGTCCTGGAAGGAGAGACCCGATGACCCGAGAACCCGTGGCCGTCGTCGGAATCGGGCAGACCCGGCACGCCGCCGCCCGCCGCGACGTCTCCATCGCCGGACTGGTCCGCGAGGCCGCCCGCCGCGCACTGACCGACGCGGCGCTCACCTGGTCCGACATCGACGCCGTCGTCATCGGCAAGGCACCCGACTTCTTCGAGGGCGTCATGACGCCCGAGCACTACCTCGCCGACGCGCTCGGCGCCGTCGGCAAACCGCTGCTGCGGGTGCACACCGCGGGCTCCGTCGGCGGCTCCACCGCCCTCGTGGCCGCCGACCTCGTCGCCGCGCGCGTCCACCGGACCGTCCTGACCCTGGCCTTCGAGAAGCAGTCCGAGTCCAACGCCATGTGGGGCCTGTCGCTGCCCGTCCCCTTCCAGCAGCCCCTGCTGGCCGGCGCGGGCGGCTTCTTCGCCCCGCACGTCCGGGCGTACATGCGCCGCACCGGCGCGCCCGACGGCGTGGGCTCCCTCGTCGCCTACAAGGACCGCCGCAACGCCCTCAAGAACCCCTACGCCCACCTCCACGAACACGACATCACCCTGGAGAAGGTCCGCTCCTCGCCCATGCTCTGGGACCCGATCCGCTACTCCGAGACCTGCCCCTCCTCCGACGGGGCCTGCGCCATGGTCCTCACCGACCGCGCGGGCGCGGCCCGCGCCCCCCACCCGCCCGCGTGGCTGCACGGCGGCGCCATGCGCAGCGAACCGACGCTCTTCGCCGGCAAGGACTTCGTCTCGCCCCGCGCGGGGAAGGACTGCGCCGCCGACGTCTACCGCCAGGCCGGGATCACCGACCCGCGGCGCGAGATCGACGCCGTCGAGCTGTACGTGCCGTTCAGCTGGTACGAACCGATGTGGCTGGAGAACCTCGGCTTCGCGGCGGAGGGCGAGGGCTGGAAGCTCACCGAGGCCGGGGTGACCGCACTCGACGGCGACCTGCCCGTCAACCCCTCCGGCGGCGTCCTGTCCACCAACCCGATCGGCGCCTCCGGCATGCTCCGCTTCGCCGAGGCCGCCCTGCAGGTCCGGGGCCGGGCGGGCGAGCACCAAGTGGCGGACGCCCGCAAGGCACTCGGCCACGCCTACGGCGGGGGCGCGCAGTTCTTCTCCATGTGGCTGGTCGCCGCCGAACCCCCCACGACCTGACGGGAGTACGGGCGTTCCCCGGCGGCCTGTCCGCCACCCGCCGCGCTCGCTACTGTGGCCCCGGGACGACGACGAACCGGGAGGAGCGCAGACGTGGCGGACAGCATGACGGGTCACCTGAGGGAACAGCGTCCGGGGCGACTGACGGGCGGCGCGCAGCCGGAGCTGGACCTCGGCAAGGCCACCTGGCAGTCGAGCAGCGAAGGGACGGGCGACGTGCAGGTCGCCTTCGTCGAGGGCTACATCGCCATGCGCGACGGCCGCAACCCGACCGGGCCCTCGCTCGTGTTCACCCCGGAGGAATGGCGCGCCTTCGTCGTGGGCGCGCGAAAGGGCGAGTTCGACCTCACCTAGCCCGCGCCCCCGCCGCGCGGCGGTGACGCTCCCGCCGGGGCGCTCGCCGCCGCAGGCGGCACCGTCACCCCCGTAGGGTGACGGCATGGCGGGAGAACGCGATCTGACGAAACTGCTCGGCGGCATGCGGCCGCGGCTCAACCCCGGGCGCTATGTCTTCACCGTGGTGACCGGCCCGGCGCCGGTCGGCGTCAAGCCGGTGGTGACCGTGGCCGAGGACGAGGGACTCACCCTCGTGCTCCGCAAGGAGGAGGCCGACGCCGCCGGCCTGGCGTACGCGTACGTCGCCGGCTGGATCACCCTGCGGGTTCATTCGGCCCTGGAGGCCGTCGGCCTCACCGCCGCCGTGGCCCAGGCCCTGGCCCGGGCGGGGCTGAGCTGCAACGTCGTCGCGGGCTGCCATCACGACCACCTCTTCGTGCCCTACGAGCGGGCCGCGGAGGCCGTGGAGCTGCTGGAGACCCTCGCCGCCGAGGCCGCCTGAGCGGGAGCGGGCCACGCCGGGTTCCCCGGGACGGCGGCCCGGCCGCGGGCACGTACGATGTGGGCATGTCGTTCCTCCGCCGCCGCAGCGCAGCCACGCCCACCGGGCCGGACTTCGACGTCCTCGCCATGGACCCGGGGGACTGGCCCGGCGACCTCGGGGCCGGGCTGCTGCCCGCGCCCGACGGCACCTGCCAGGGCGTCTTCCTCCGCTACGACCTCTTCGGCGGGCGCGGCCCGGCGATGATCATCGGCAATCTGCCGGAGGGCTCCCCGGCGCGCGAGCTGGACGAGGACCAGGTGCCGTTCGAGGTCGCGCAGCTCCTGGCGGCGCTGGGCAACGACGAGCCCGTGCACGTGGTGGGCACCGAGGACATCCCCGTCATGCACGAGGACAACCTCCTCATCGTGCGGCGCGTGAAGTGCTCCGAGGGCCGTATCTCCTGCACCCAGTTCGACCGCAGCGACGGTGTGCTCGTCACCATCGCGAGCTGGGACCGCCCCATCACCGACGAGCTGTACCAGCTCCTCAAGCCGCTGCCCGCGGAGATGTTCCAGCAGGGCTGAGTCCCGTATTCCCCGGCACACCGGAGCCCGGCACGATCACCGTGCCGGGCTCGTTCGCGCTCCCCGCTAGCGGTTCGAGGGCCGGACGTCCACATCGGTGGTCTTGACGAAGGCCACCCGGTGCCCGAACTGGATCTCGTAGTACGTGTCCTTGCCGCGGATCACCTGGTGGCCCTTCTCGTCGAAGGTCGACGCCCACAGATACTCGCTCGGCGACCGCTGGCCCAGCACATAGGCCTGACCGGCGAGCAGTTTGTACGGCAGGGGTGAGACGGCCTGCACCGGCACACCCGCCGGATAGGCCTCCTTCTCCGGATACGCGCGCCCGTACACCGGAACGTTCGGCCGGCCGCGCTTGGGCGTGACCACCTTGCCGTAGGCGTCCAGCGCCGTCGGCCTGTCCCACGGGTTGTGGAACCACGCCTTCTGGCCCAGGTACCAGATGGCGGTCCAGTCGCCCCGGTGACCGGCGACCGCGAACTGCTGTCCGGTGGAGGCGCGGGCACCCGTGTCGTTGACGTCGATCGTCGAGGCGCCGCCGTCGGGGCGCAGACCGATGTCCTTCACCAGCGGGGCGTCCGGCCCGGGCCCGGTGTGCAGCCGGACCGCTCCCGAACCGTGCCGGACACACGCCTGACCGGGCTTGACGCAGCCGGTGTAGTCGGGCTGGTGGTCGTGGTAGGACGGCGCGACGGTGACCATGCCGGCGAACGGGCCGCCCGTGGGCTGGAAGGGCCTGCCCATCAGCGCGAAGTAGTGCGCCCAGTCCCAGTACGGGCCGGGGTCGGTGTGCATACCCCTGATCGTCGCGGTGGTGGTGCCGGGGACGTTGTCGTGGCCCAGGATGTGCTGCCGGTCCAACGGGATCCTCAGCTTGTGCGCCAGATACTTCACCAGCCGGGCGGACGTGCGGTACATCGCCTCCGTGTACCAGGCGTCGGGCTGGGCGAGGAACCCCTCGTGCTCGATGCCGACCGACTTGGCGTTCACATACCAATTGCCCGCGTGCCAGGCGACGTCCTTGGTCGGCACGTGCTGCGCGATATGGCCGTCCGAGGAGCGCACGGTGTAGTTCCAGGAGACGTACGTCGGATCCTTCACCAGCTTGATCGAGGTCTCCCACGACCCCTCGGTGTCATGGATGACGATGAAATCGGGCTTCTGCGACGTCGGCCGGTTCGCCAGGTCGTGATTGCCGTAGTCGTCGCCCTCGAGCTTCTCGTACGGCGCGGGGATCGACTCGCAGGCCACGGTGGGCGGGCATTCGACCCCCGTGGCCGGGGGCGTCGCGAGGCCCAGCCGCCGCACCTGCTCCGTACGGGCCGCGAGCCGCGGCGTCGCGGCCAGTGTGACCTGCTGGCCCGCGTCGGTGGTGCGCCGCTCGCCGGTGCGGATGACGTCCATGACGTCGTTGGCGAAGGTGGCCGCGGTCGCCGCGTCCGAGGCGCCGGAATAGCTCGCCACCGCGCCGTACCAGTCGGCGGGGCTCTCGCTCGGCGGCAGCCCCAGCCGCTTCTGCGCGGCCGCCAGCAGCGCCGCGCCGCCCAGGACATTGGCCGAGGTCTCCTGCCGCAGCGCCGTGCCGGACAGCCCCGTCAGCGCGGCGGCTCGCTCCAGGGTGCGCAGCCGGGCCGGGAGCGGGCCCGCCGTGGTCGTCCGTACGGCCGCACGGGCGGCAGCGCGGGGCCGGGCGGCGTCACCCCGGGCGTCCTCCCCGGCCTCGCTGTGGTGCGGGGCCCCGGCCAGGGCCGTGGCCGCGTCGGTGAGGTGCATCGGGCCGTAGCCGCCCGTGACGCTCGGGGCACCGCCGTGGGAGTCCCAGCGCGACTCCAGATAGGAGACAGCCAGCAGCACGCTCTGGGGGACGTGATACTTGGCCGAGGCATCGGCGAACGCTCGCTGCAGCGCTCCGGAGCCCGGCTGCCCGGCGGTCGCGTTCGGCGCGGCCGCGAGCACGGGCAACAGCAGGGCGGCCGACGCGACGGCGCCGGCCGCCCGCAGGGTACGGCAGGATCGAAGGGGACGTCCGCGCGGACGTCTACGGGGGCGGGTCGGTGGGGTGCTCCATGACTCCGCGGCGGATCCTCGCAATGCAGCCTCCTTGGGACGGGCCGTGCCATGCGCTGGGATGGTAGGGGCGCGATCAGGCGTGCGGGACCGGACTTTCCAGAGGTAACCGCAATCCGACGATCCGTCAATCACCGTGATGAGCCGGTGTCGGACGTGCCGAACGCCCGTGTCGGGGCGTTCTCCCGGCACGGGCGTTCGGTCTGTGCGGCGGTGCTGCTCCAATGCGGTGAATGCGGGGAGAATCCCGGCCCGCCGCACGCCGGGCGCGGCGGGCCCGCCGGGCTCAGCGGGTACCCACCGCCGCCCGGACGGCCCGCCGGGCCAGCGCGCAGTCGTCGTGCAGCCGGCGCAGCAGCAGCCGCTGCTCCTCTCCGGCATCGGCCATGCCGGGCCCCGACGGCGTGGGGTCCTGCATGGAACGCTGCACGGCGGTCTCGTACGTACGGATCTCGCGGGTCAGTACGAGCATGAGATTCACCAGAAAGGCGTCACGGGAAGCGGGCCCCGCGGCCTGCGCGTGCTGACTGATCTGACGCCGCGCCACCGGGGCGTCGCCGAGGACGGTCCACAGCGTGGCCAGGTCGTACCCCGGCAGATACCAGCCGGCCTGGTCCCAGTCGACCAGCACCGGCCCGGCGGGCGAGAGCAGGATGTTCGACAGCAGGGCGTCGCCGTGGCAGAACTGCCCCTGCACATGCGCCAGTCCGTGCAGCAGCTTCTGGAGATCGCCCAGGTCACGGTCGGTGAGCAGGCCGAGCTCATGGAAGCGGGCGATGCGCTTGCCGTAGTCCAGCGGCATGTCGAACATGCCGGCCGGTGGCCGCCAGAGATTGACCCGGCAGATCGCGCCGAGCGCCGCCCGCACATCGGCGCGGGGCGGGGAGTCCACCGGATGCCGCTGGCCGGCGGCCGGGCGGCCGGGCATCCGCTCGATGACGAGTGTGCAGTTGTCCGGATCGGCTGCGATGAGCCGGGGTACCCGCACGGGCGGGCGATGGCGCACGAATGCGCGATATGTGGCTATTTCGTGCCGGAATCGTTCGGCCCAGGCCGGAGAGTGATCAGTTAAGCACTTGGCCACGGCCGTCGAGCGTCCGGTCGTCCCGACCAGGAGGACGGAACGCGCGCTGCGACGCAGTACCTGGACGGGGTTGAACTCCGGACAGATGCGGTGCACCGACGTGATGGCCGCGCGCAGCTGCGTCCCCTGCGGGCCGGACAGGTCGATTCTTCCGCTGAGCGGTTGGGCGCCGATCCCCGGGGCCCGCCGGGCCCGGCCCGCCCCGAACGCGGCTCCCGCGGCGTGGGAGGGGTCGAGATACGGCCCTCCGCCGCTCTGCTGCGGTCGGATCGGTCGGGGCGGCGCGGACACGGAGGTCGATGCTGCATACATGGGCGGAACAGATCCCTTCGTGTGCCGACGAGTTGCCGCGCATCCCGGCCCCTGGGGTCCGGTGCACCCTGGGGAATGCCCTCCGGTCGGCGGGGGCCGGGGTTGCGCGTTCCTACATCACACCCGGCCGCCGGTGGCACACCATCTGGCGCACCCTGGCGAAGCCTGGCGAATACTCGCTTGGCCCATGACGGGCCGATACCTTCAAGTCAGCCGAGGAACCTGGGGGCTTGACGTGACAAGGGAACCCAACACCCGCCTGGCGGATCTGTTCGGCCTCGCCGGATGGACCAAGGGCGAGCTGGCGAGACTCGTGAACCGGCAGGCGGCTGTCATGGGACATCCGCAGCTGGCGACCGACACCTCGCGGGTTCGGCGCTGGATCGACATGGGGGAGTCCCCGCGGGATCCCGTGCCCAAGGTGCTGGCCGCCCTGTTCACCGAGCGTCTCGGTCGTGTCGTGACCATTGAGGATCTCGGGTTCGGCCGGCGCGGGCGCGCGACGAAGGGGCAGTCCGTCGACGGACTGCCCTGGGCGCCCGAGCGGACGGCCGCGGTCCTCACCGAATTCACGGGAATGGACCTCATGCTCAACCGACGCGGCTTGGTGGGCGCGTGTGCCGCGCTCTCCGCAGGATCAGCACTCAGCAGCGCCATGCACGACTGGCTGCACACCGACCCCCTTCTCACCTCCGACGCCCCCCGGCTCGACGACCCGCTGCGCAGGGACGGCGCGTACGCCGACGCCGCGGGTTTCGACCGCTACGAGGCGGCGCCCGTGGGTTCCACCGAGATCGACGCCCTGGAGCGCTCGGTCGACGTCTTCCGCGCCTGGGACGCGGCCCGCGGCGGCGGGCTGCAGCGCAAGGCGGTGGTCGGCCAGCTCAATGAGGTGGGCGGCATGCTCTCCTACCGCCACCCCGAACACCTCCAGCGCAGGCTCTGGGGCGTCGCCGCGAATCTCGCGGTGCTGGCGGGCTGGATGTCCCATGACGTGGGCCTGGAGCCCACCGCGCAGAAGTACTTCGTCATCGCCGCGCACGCGGCCCGCGAGGGCGGCGACCGGCCGCGCGCGGGAGAGGCGCTCTCCCGGGCCGCCCGGCAGATGGTCCACCTCGGCCGCCCGGACGACGCCCTGGACCTGATGAAGCTCGCCAAGTCCGGCTCCGGCAGCGAGACGCTGCCGCGCACCCGGGCCATGCTGTACACGATCGAGGCCTGGGCGCAGGCGTCGATGGGGCGTGGCCAGGCCATGCGGCGGACCCTGGGTCAGGCGGAAGAGCTGTTCGCGTCGGACAAGGGCGATGTACCGCCGCCGAGCTGGATGCAGTCCTTCCACGAGATGGAGCTCCACGGGATGCAGGCCCTGGCGTACCGGACGCTCGCGGACCACGAGCCGGGGGCCGCGGCCATCGCCCAGCGGCACGCCAAACAGGCGCTGGCGCTGCGGGGGAACGACACCCTGCGCTCGAAGATCTTCGACTACATCTCCATGGCCTCCGCCTGCCTCCTCGGCAATGACCCCGAGCAGGCCGACACCTACGCCCGGCTGGCCCTGGCCTCGATCGGTGACACCTCCTCCCACCGCACCTGGGACCGGTTGCGCGAGATGTACCGGCTCACGGGGAAGTACGCGGGCTTCGCCCGGATCGAGGATCTGCGCCAGGAGATCCAGCGGGCCCTGCCGAAGGGCCCGGGGAAGGGCACGGGAAAAGGCAGGAGCGCGAGCGTGTGACGAGCCGCGTGGTCAGCAGCCGACGCGGGCGACGAGCACGCAGGCGTCGTCCTCGCGCGCCTCGCCGCCGAACTCCTCCAGCACCACGCGCACACCGTCCTGCGCGCTTCTCGCCATCGCGAAGCGCGGTGCCAGCTCCAGCAGTCGCTCGGTGCCCGGATCGGTGTCGGGCGTGGTGCGGCGGGGCGACAGCCCCTCGGTGTGCAGAACGAGCACGTCACCCGGCTCCAGGCGCTCTTCGGCCTGGGCGTACGCGGCGTCGGCGACCGCTCCGAGCAGCACGCCCTCAGGGGGCCGAAGTGCCCGGCCCCGGCCGTTCCGGAAGAGCAGAGGGGCGGGGTGGCCGGCCTGTGACCAGAGCAGGGTGCGCTCGCGCGGGTCGTAGCGGCAGCACACCGCGCTGCCCAGCGCGGGCTGGGCTGAGGCGTCGAGCAGGCGATTGAGCAGGCCCATCAGGGGGCCCGGCTCGGTCCCGGCGACCGCCATGCCGCGCAGCGCGCCGAGCAGCATGGCCATGCCGGAGGTGGCGGTCACCCCGTGTCCGGTGAGACCGCCGACGCTCAGCAGCGTCCGCCCGTCCGGGAGCTGCATCGCGTCGTACCAGTCGCCGCCGATCAGGGCGCTGCTGGCGGAAGGGAGGTAGTGCGCGGCCAGATCGAGGACGCCCGGTGCCTCGGCGAGGCCGACGGCGGGGGGCCCGTCGTACGGGAGCCGGAGGGAGCCGCGCCACGGTGGCAGCACGGCTTCCTGGAGCTCGACCGCGAGCCGGCGCTCGGCCTGCGCGATGTGCCGTTCGCGGCGGAGAAAGTCACGGGTCTCGTGCACCTCCCGCTGGCTGCGGCGCAGCTCGCTGACGTCCCGCAGCACGGCCCACATGGAGGCCGTGGCGCCGTCGGCGTCGAGCACCGGCTCACCCATCATGTGCACGGTGCGCACGGCGCCGTCCGCGCGCACGACGCGGAACTCGCCGTCGATCGCCTTGCCGTCCACGAGGCAGTCGGTGACCATCGCGGACAGCAGTCCCCGGTCCTCCTCCAGCAGCCAGGAGGGCAGTTCGTCGAGGGTCGGCGCCCCGTCCTCGGGCCGTCGGCCGAAGAGCTCGAACAGCTCGTCGGACCAGGTGACCTCGTCGTTGAGGAGATTCCACTCGGCGCTCCCGGCGCGGCCGGGGTCCGGCGCCGCGGGCCGTGCGGGGGCGGGTGCCCCCGCGGACAGCTCGGCGGGCCCGTCGACGGGGACGTCGGCGGGCAGCCCCGCGCGGAGCTGGTCGAGGTGCTCACCGAGGCCGTCCAGATGGTGCGCGGCCAGATCGCACAGGGCCCGCTGCCAGCGCAGCTCGGGGTCGCCCGCGCGCTCCTCGTCGGCCGTCTCACGGCGCACGGCGTCGATGTCGCCGCGCAGCCGCCGCGTCTGTGAGATCAGTGCCTCGACCGTGCCGCGCTGCGGCGGTCGGTCGGCGGCGGAACGGTCCGCGGAGAGGGGGGACGGCATCACGTACTCCGATACATGCGCGGCGCGGCCAACTCTGACGGATCCGGTGGATCCGGTGGATCTGTGGAAGGGCCGGTAACGACTGTTGCACAGGGAGCGAGCGCCCGTCAGTGGTTTTGCAATACCCGATACGGTGGTGCTGTAGGCATATGTCAGAGGCTTTCAGGGGTCCGGCAGGGGGCAATTCGGACACGGCTCCGTGGAATGCTCCGCTCCGGGTAGGCTGCGGGCGCTCGGAAGACCTCGAGTTCCTCCAGTTCACCAGGCATAGCACAGGTGGACACCGGCAAGAATGCCGGACGACGGAAATCCCGTTGCCAGCCGACTCCCCGCACCGGATGCTGACCCCATGTTCGATCCAGACATAGCGCCCAGCGGCACCCTGCTCGGCCTCCTTCAGCGAGGCCGCGGCGACGGGACCCTGCATGCCCTCGCGGCGCCGCGGGCCGAGGCGCTCGCGGCACTGCACCATTGCGTGCTCCGCGATCCGCGGTGTGACTGGCAGGTGGAGAACCGCTCCCTCTACTACGCGCGGCTCTACCTGGACCTCGACGGCGGTCTCGAGGAGATCGAGCAGCACCTCTTCGCCCCGGACGACCTGCTCGACACCGCCGAGGAGCGCACCGGCCTCGCCCTCGCCGTCCTCGGCCACCTCGCCTCCTACGGCCGCGACGACGCCCTGCTGCTGCTGCGCCGCTACGCCACCACCGGCGGCAACTGGTCCTGGGCCCTCGACGAGCTCGCCCTGCGCGACGACGACGCCGGTCTGGCCGCCCTGGGGGAGATCATCGTCGCCCGGTTCCCCCGCACGCCCGAGGGCGAGTCCGCGCTCGCCGCCGCCGTGCGGGACGCCTTCGAGCCCCGCCCGTGGCGGCTGTGGGCCGAGGACCCGCACGCCCCCGCGACCGCCGCCCGGGTGCGCGCCGCGCGGGAACAGGGCTCCTTCGACCGCTGGCAGCGCCAGCTGCGCCCGACCGGGCCACGGCCGGGCTGGAGCGTCCGCGAGGTCCTCGACTGGGCGCAGCAAGGCCTGGCCCTCCATCCCACCCAGCACCGCCACGTGCCCGCCACCCGCTGCCTGACCGCGGTCGCCGGGCCCGAGGACCGGGTCGAGATCATCGAGGCCGCGGCCGACGCCCCCGACGCCGCCCGCGCCACCGCGCTGCGCTATCTCGCCGAGCACCACGATCCCCAGGCCCTCGACCTCATCGAGACCGCCGCCGACGACCCCCGCGAGCTCGTCGCGGAGGCCGCCGTCAGCGCCTTCGGGCGCATGCGCAGCACCGCGGCCCTGGAGCGGGCCCGCGCCTGGATCCACCGCACCGACGCCCTGGGCGCCGCCGCGGCGGGGATGCTGGCCTGCCGGGGCGCCCAGTACGACGCCGCTCTCGTCCTCGGCGCCCTGCGCCGGACCGTGCGGGCACAGGGCCCCGACGCCCCGGTGCTGTGGGATCTCGTCGACGGTGCCGGGCGGCTGGCGATCACCTGCGCCGCACCGGTCCTGCGGCACGTCTACCGCGAGACCTCCTCCTCCCATCTGCGGGGCCGGGCGGCCCGGGCGCTCGCCGCGACGGACCCCTCCTTCGCCACCGGGTTCGCCGTCGAGTGCCTGTGGGACTGCGAGGAGACCACCCGCGAGCTCGCCGCGCACCACGCGACCACGGCCGATGCCCGGGTCGTCGAGCAGCTCCGCAGGCTCGCCGCCGATCCGGCGGAGGAGGCCGAGGTGCAGACCGCGGTCCGCAGCCGCTTCGGCCCGGACGCCCCGGCGGTGTGACGGCGCCGGGGTGACAGCGCCGGCGGCCCGTCGGGGCGGCCGGCGCCCACCTGATGATCTTGAGGGCGCCCGGTGCTCCTAGGATGTCCGGGGCCGCCGTCCGCGGCCCGGCGCCCGGGCGCGGCCCTTTCGCGGGCCGAGCGAGGCGTCGGTCATCTCCTCGTCCCAAGGAGCGACGTGCCCGAACAGCGCGCACCGCGACCCTTCCCGTCCCCGCCCCGGTCGACTGCCGGCATATCCGGCCGCCGTGCCGCCCCGCTCCTGGCGTCCGGCGGCCGGGCGCTGCTCGTCGGGTCCGCGGTGCTGGCCCTCCAGCTCGGCGCCGGCGTGCTCCCGGCCGGCGCGGCGACCGGCCCCGGTGGCGGGACGGCCGTATCGGACGGCCGGACGGCGACGGTCCGTATCACCGAGGGGCAGGTCAAGGAGATCGGCCGCGGTGGCACGATCGTCTACCCCAGCGTGACCAGCTGTCTGACGGTGACGGTCCGCCTGCGCGACGGCGGCAAGGCGGGTGCCCACGCCAGTCTGTTCCAGGTGCCGGGTGAATACCGGTCGGATGAGATCCTCGCGGCACTGCGCCGTCAGGTGGGGGGACGGGCCGTCCGCGCCGTCGAGATCAAGGGCGCGGTCGGGGCCTGGCACCCCGGCTACTTCACCAAGGCCGTGGAGAGTTACGGCGACGGCGAGGCCGTTCCGTACCCGACGCGGCCCGATCCCGAGGGACTGGCGGTGGCCGTGGCCGAGGGCCTCGGTACGCCGAGGAGCGTGGTGACGGTGGAGGACCTGCCCGACGGCGATCTGATCGTGCGCTGACGGACCGGCGGTGCGGAATCCACCGGTACCGGCGTCGGGGCCCGCGGGCTCCGGGCGCCTGACGTGGGAATTGTGGTGGCGCCGGTGTGCCAAGCTGTGGCTGACGCCGGTATGACTGACCAGGAGGTTTTCATGACAGAGAACAACGTGCCGCAGGACGCGACCGCCGGGGGTGCCGAGGGCACCGAGGACGCGGTCAAGCGCAAGTTCCGGGAGGCCCTGGAGCGCAAGCAGGGCAAGGCCGTGGGCGGTGCCAACGGCCAGAACCGCGACGGCTCGAAGATCCACGGCACCCACGGCAAGGCGGGCGGCCAGCGCAACTTCCGCCGCAAGAGCGGCTGACCTCGCGCCGCCGCCCCGACTCCTGGCGGCCGGTCGCCCGGGCCGGTGCCGCACCGACAACTCACGGTGCGGCACCGGCCTTTGCGCGCGCCGGGCCCTGCCCGCCTCAGCGCGTTCCGGCCCGTCCGGCCGTTCTGAACAGCCACACCAGGGCGAGCCACGGCGTGGTGGCCGCGCCCGCCGCCAGGGCCCAGCCCGTGCCCGTCGCCGGGAAGCCGGTGAGCAGAGGCAGGACGAGCCCGGCGCCGCAGGCCAGCAGGGCCGCCGCCGGCAGATGGACGCGGGGTGCGAACCGGCGGGCGGAGCGGACGCCGAACTCGTTGCGGTGCAGCACCATGCTCGTGACGACCCCGGCCGCGAAGGTCAGAACCCAGATGGCGGGCAGGGCGATCAGCCGGCCCACGAAGGTGCCGATGTCGTTGTCCGGCGTCTCACGCACCCCGAGGTCGGGCCGGCTCGGCGCGTACAGCAACCGCACGGTGCGCCCCACCTCCGGCATGCCCGGGGTGTGCACGTTCTCGACGGTGACCCGCCGGGTCCCCGAGTCGAAGGGGAGGACGACCTCGATGGTCGACGCGTACTCGTCGACGTCGTTGATCTCCACGTCCGTGGAGCGCGGCTCGCCGACGATCCGTTCGATGCGGACGTCGCGGGTGCCGCCGCCGGCCCGCCCGACCTTCGCGAGCCACTCGCCGTACGGGCCGTCCGGCCCCACCCCCTGACAGAGCGCGGCTCCGCTGGCGAGCGCGATGCCGAAGCCCAGTACCCAGCAGACCAGGCGCGAGGACCGGGGCTCGTACTTCTTGCGCGTGACCCGTTTCCGTGACACCGCCCGCCTTCTGGCCATGACCAGCCAGGAGACGCATATCCAGCACAGGGCGCACCCGGCGGCCACGGCGAGCAGCCACAGCTGCTGCCGCTTGGGCGGCAGCTCCCGGAACGGGATCACACCGACGACCACGGCCGCGTAGGCGGCGAGCAGCGTCGCCCACCCGGTGAGCCGCGTCCCTATGTTCATGTTCCACATCCCCCGGCCACGCCACTTGATGATCTTGACGTGGACAGCGTAATTGGTGCATTCGCGCCACAACGCCGCAGGAGAAGCGGAGGAGTCGGTACCGGTGCGGGGCGGGCCGTCAATAGCGGGTGAGGAACCTCTGCGGCTGGCAGGCGTCGCAGGGCCGGGCGCCGTCCGAGGCGAGCTGGTCGCGGGCCTCCGCGGTGGTCATGGCGTCCTCGCCGCCCTTGGGCACCCAGCAGCCCGCGTGATGCAGCTCCATCAGGAGCCTGCCGGACCGGCGGTGCGTGGTGACGAGCCAGAGGGCGTCCTCGAGCCCCGGCCGGTACGGCCCGGGGTGCTCCGCGCGGGTGGCGAGGGCGCCGTGCGCGGTGTCGGTCTCCTCGAAGTCCCCGCTGTCGAGGTGGTGCAGGACGACCGCGCGCACCCAGTCGCGCGGGGAGTGGCCGGTTTCTCGCGCAGCGGCCTCGATACGGGCACGTTCATCAGGGGTGAAGAGCTGCTCCATGACGCGCGACAGTAGCAGCGCGAGGGGGCGGCGGACCCTGCCTCCGAAGGTCGGAGAAATGTTCTGACCTGCCAAGTTGACAAGAACGTGGGCGGAATATGCCGCGTGCACCACGCACGCGTACGCGGGGCGCGGTGCCGCCGCCGACACCGCACCTCTTGGGCGGGACCCCCGGGTGTCACGGGGGCGGCGATTTCCCCTCGAAGTGGCGCATCAGTGCGACGCGCTCACCGCCGTCGAGGAAGGTGACGGCGCTGCTCCCACGGCGACGGCCGGATGGCGGCAGCCGGCGCGGGTGGCATCAAAGGGTGCCCGGCCGCTCGGCCTCGCGCAGTTCCGTCAGGAGCTCCTCCTGGCCGGTCAGGACCTGGGTGAGCAGCCGTCGGGCGGCCGCCAGCAGCTCCGCGACGTCCCCGCCCGCCAGCGCGTAGACGACGGTGGGGCCCTCGCGGGTGGCGGTGACGATGCCGGAGCGGCGCAGCACGGCCAACTGCTGCGAAAGGCTGGACGGCTCGATCCCGATGGCGGCGAGGAGGTCCCGCACCGGCATCGGCCCGTCCTGGAGGAGCTCCAGCACCCGGATGCGCACGGGGTGTCCGAGCATCCGGAAGAACTCCGCCTTCGCCTGATAGAGAGGAACCCGCACCCCGATCAACGCTCGTCCCGCCCCTCGCCCGGGTCCGCCGCGGCGTCGGTGTCGACGCCGTGCGCCCGGGCCAGCCGCAGCGCGTCGTCCAGCTCGTCGGCGGCCACGGCCGTCGCGTAGGCGTCACCGTCGGCCTGTGCCGCCTCCAGGGCCGCGCGGGCGTCGCGCACCCGCTCCCGCATCGCTTCGGCGAACGCACTCACCACAGCCCCCCATGCGGCACGCCTGACCACCCAGGCACCTGGTGAATTGAAGAATTCTTCAATTCTAGGGCACACCCCGCCAGGTCCGACCCGCCGGACGCCCGGTCATACGCGCCATGCCCCATTCCTCATCAGTTCCCGCCCCTCCAGCTCGTTCTCCTCCCGCCAGGCCAGGAGCCGGCGGGGCCGGAAGCGGAGGTACACCCAGGCGGCGCGCTCCCGGGGGTCCCATGCCAGCTTCGCCGCGAAGGCGTCGGCCGCCGCGGCCGGGAGGTCCGTCCCGGCGACGGTCTCGGCCTCGGCATCGATGAGGATCACGTCCCGGGTGTGCCCGAGGGCGATGCGGGCCTCGCCGTTCGCCGCGAGATTACGGGCGGTGCGGTTGGTGGTGCGGGTGCACATCAGCAGCGTGCCGTCGTGCCAGACGAAGGACAGCGGGGCCAGCAGGGGCCCGCCGTCGCGGTCCGCCGTGGACACCCACGCGTCCTGGTCCTTCTCCAGCCGTTCCAGCACGTCGGACTTCCGCTGTTCGGCACTGCGCGCCGGTGGCATGTTCGTCATGCCCTGGACGCTATCGACGGGATGCGCCAGGGCGCCTCGGCCATAAGCCGTACGCCGTCTGGGCCGACCGCCGTACTACCTGCGGCCTACCTCACCAGGGGGCGACCTCGGCCCGGTGCGGCCCCGTGTGTGGTCTGTGTGGGTGGCCTGACGGTGTGTTGCATGCAGATTGTCAGATGATCAGAGAGTCAGCTTGTTAGGTTTTCAGGGCTGATGCAGCGATTTATGCGATTTATTCGAGTCATGCAAAGTTCCCGTGTCCTTGTGCGACTGGGGGTGTGTGGTGACGGTTTCGGCGAGTGGAGCCCGGTTGGCGGCCACCGTTGGGTGCGCGGTGGCGAGTGTGTCCAGTGACAAGGCTTCCGGCGGCCGGCCCGTCGACGGGAAGGCGGCCGGGGTTGGATCCGGCGGCGCCGTCGCGTCCGGCGGGCCGCCCGGCGGCGTGCCCGGGCCGGGCGGAGCCGCCGGCGGCTCGGGTCCGGCGGGCCCGGGGAGTCCCGGTGCCCCCGGCTCCGGCTCCGGCGGTCCGGGCTCCGGGGGAGCGGGGCCGGGCGGCCCGGGCGGACCCGAGGTGGCGGAGCCGGACGGGGCGAACGGACCGGCGGGCTATGACTACGAGGGGTTCAGCCGGCTGGCGGGGGAGCTGACGGAGCCGCCCAAGGGCGTGTACCGGGTGCGGTACCAGCGGCTGCTGGACCGGGAATCCGGCAGTGGATGGGGGATCGGGCTGCTCGTGGGAGCGGCCCCGCTGGTGTCTATGGGCTTGCTGGTATGGCTGTTGTGGCCGGGGCACTGGGCGCACCGGGAGTACGTCGGGCCCATCGGGCGCGCCGCGGACACGGTGATGCTGATCTCGATCGGACTGATCGAGGTCTTCCGCGTGGTCAATGTCCTCTCCAACGCCCACGCGACCTGGGTCGCCCGCGATCCGGTGCCGGTGCGGGCACAGCCGGGCACCCGGGTGGCGTTCCTGACGAGCTTCGTCCCCGGCAAGGAACCCCTGGAGATGGTGAAGGCCACGCTGGAGGGGGCGGTGCGCATCGAGCACGACGGGGTGCTCGATGTCTGGCTGCTGGACGAGGGCGACGACCGCGAGGTCAAGGAGCTGTGCCGGCAGCTCGGCGTACGGCACTTCTCCCGCAAGGGGACCGTCCGCTGGAACCAGCCGTCGGGCTGCTTCCGGGCCCGCACCAAGCACGGGAACTACAACGCCTGGCTCGACGCGCACGGCCACGACTACGAGTTCATGGCCTGCGTGGACACCGACCACGTGCCGTTGCCGAACTTCCTCCAGCGCATGATGGGCTACTTCCGCGACCCGGACGTGGCGTTCGTGGTCGGTCCGCAGGTCTACGGCAACTACACGGCGGCCGTGACCAAGGCCGCCGAGAGCCAGCAGTTCCTCTTCCACGCGCTGATCCAGCGGGCGGGCAACGCCTACGGCGCGCCGATGTTCGTGGGGACGAGCAACTGTGTGCGCATCAGCGTGCTGCGCCAGATCGGCGGGCTCTACGACTCGATCACCGAGGACATGGCGACGGGTCTGGAGATCCACCGCCGCCGCAACCCCGCCACGGGCCGCCGCTGGCGGTCGGTGTACACCCCGGACGTGCTGGCCGTGGGCGAGGGCCCGTCCTCGTGGACGGACTTCTTTTCCCAGCAACTGCGCTGGTCGCGCGGGACGTTCGAGACGCTGCTGAAGCAGTACGGCCGGGCGGTCTGGCGCCTGTCACCCGGCCGGGCGCTCAACTACACGCTGATGGTGACGTATTACCCGATGGCGGCGCTCAACTGGTTCCTCGGCGCGGTGTCGTGCGTGCTCTTCCTCGGGCTGGGCGCGGCGGGCATCAACGTGGAGTCCCAGGTGTGGCTGATGCTCTACAGCGACGCGGCGGCGCTCCAGGTCGGGCTGTACATGTGGAACCGGCGTCACAACGTGAGCCCGCACGAGCCGGCCGGGTCCTCCGGCGCGGCCGGGATGGTGATGTCCGCCCTCTCCGCCCCGCTGTACGCGCGGGCGCTGGGGGAGGCGCTGCTGCGGCGGCGCTCGCGGTTCGTCGTGACCCCCAAGGGCGACTCGGCCAGCCCCGACTGCCTGGCGACCTTCCGCACCCACCTGGTGTGGGTCGGGGTCTTCGGGCTGTCGCTGGCCGCGTCGATGGTGCTGAGCCATGCCCACACGGCGATGCGCATCTGGGCGGGGCTAGCCATGCTGACCGCGCTCGGGCCGCTCGGGGTGTGGCAGGCGGGGCTGTGGCGGGACCGCTGGCGGCTCCGCCGCGGGGCGGAGCCGGTGCCGGCGGTGGGGGATCCGGCGGTGGCCGGGGAGGCGGAGGCCGGGGCCTCCCGCCCGGTGGAGCAGCGCAGCCCGGTGTGAACGGAGGCCGCCCCGACACGGGCGGCGGTCCTCGGTACGGACGTACGGCGCGGCACAGCCGAGAGGGCGGCGGCGCCGAGAGTGCTGATGCGACGGATGGGATGTGGGTGGTGTGGTGAAGATCTACCCGAAGACGAAGGCACGCAAGGCGGCGCTGGGCACGGTGGCGGTCGCGGCGCTCGTCGCGGCGAACGCCCCGGCCGCCGCCGGGTTCGCGGAGCGGGCCTGGCACGAATACACCATCAACCAGGAGTCCTACAAGGCCCGTTACGGGCACTGGGATCTGGTGGACGTCCCCGAGAAGTTCAGGATCAACGCGATCCACGCGGCCCTGCTGCACACGGGCAAGGTGCTGCTGATCGCGGGCTCGGGCAACGACGAGAAGAACTTCAAGGCGGGGACCTTCCAGAGCGTGCTGTGGGACCCGCGGAACGACACCTTCAAGGAGATCGCCACCCCCAAGGACATGTTCTGCGCGGGGCACGCGCAGCTGCCCGACGGAAAGCTGCTGGTGGCGGGCGGCACCGCGCGCTACGAGAAGCTGACCGGCGATGTGACGCGCGCGGGCGGCGGGATGATGGTGAAGAACGAGGACCCCGACAGACCCCGGACCCTGCCCGCGGGGACCGTCTTCGAGGGCTCGACCGGCAAGCGGTACCGCTCGCAGCTGCCGGTCCTGGTGCCGCGGGCGAAGAAGACGGTGACCGAGGAGACCGACGAGAACCCCAAGAAGGTCGTCGTCAGCGCGTCGCAGGCGCGGGTGTACGTGGAGTCGGACGTCGAGGGCGAGGAGGGCATCGCCAACACCGCCGACCAGTACAAGGTCAAGGGGCTGCGGGGCAAGGACGCCCAGATGGTCTACGGGCTGGCGACGAAGCTGGGGCTGGACAAGAAGGACTTCCAGGGCCTGAAGGAAACCTATGAGTTCGATCCCGTCACCGAGCGGTACGTGGCGGTCGACCCGATGGAAGAGGCCCGCTGGTACCCGACCCTGGTGAGCTTGAAGGACGGCCGGGTGCTGTCCGTCTCGGGCCTGGACGACATGGGCGAGATCATCCCGGGCAAGAACGAGATCTACGACCCGAAGACCCGCACCTGGGGACCGGCGCCGCAGCAGTACTTCCCCACCTACCCCGCGCTGTTCCTCACCGCCGGCGGGAAGCTCTTCTACTCCGGCTCCAACGCCGGCTACGGCCCGGCCGACAAGGGCCGCAAGCCGGGGGTGTGGGACGTGGAGGAGAACACCTTCACCCCCGTCCCCGGCCTGCGGGACCCGCAGCTCACGGAGACCTCCGCGTCGGTGCTGCTGCCCCCGGCCCAGGACCAGAAGGTGATGATCCTGGGCGGCGGCGGGGTGGGGGAGTCCCACGAGGCCACCAAGCGGACCGCGGTGGCGGACCTGAAGGCCGACAACCCCGTCTTCGCCTCCGGCCCGGACCTGCCGGTGGGCACCCGCTACCTCAACGCCGTCCTCACCCCCGACGACAAGGTCTTCACCACCGGCGGTTCACGCGACTACCGGGGCAAGCGGGGGTCGGACATCCTGGGCGCCCAGTTCTACGACCCCCGGGCGAAGGCGTTCGACACCATGGCCGCCCCCACCGTGGGCCGCAACTACCATTCCGAGGCCCTGCTGCTGCCCGACGGGCGGATCGCGGTGTTCGGCTCCAATCCGCTCTTCGCCGACGAGGACGACACCAGGCCCGGCGCGTTCGAGCAGCGCATCGAGGTCTACACCCCGCCGTACCTCTACCGCGACAAGCGCCCGGCCCTGCGCACCGGACCGCTCAAGGCCGAGCGCGGCGATGCCATCACCCTCCCCACGCCTGCCCCCGGCAAGGTGGCGGCGGTCCGGCTGATGCGTCCGAGCGCGGTCACCCACGCCACGGACGTCGAGCAGCGCTCCATCGCACTCCAGGCGACGGCCCGGGCCGACGGGCTGTCCGTGACCATCCCGAAGGACCCGTCCCTGGTGCCGGCCGGCTGGTACATGGTGTTCCTGACCGACCGGGACGGCACCCCGTCCGAGGCGGCCTGGGTGCACGTCCGCTGAGCTGTACCCCCGGCCCGGTGCCGGGGGGCGGCGCGACGGGTGAGGGGACGCTTCCGGTGGGAAGCGTCCCCTCACCCGTCGCGCCGCCCGTCGGCTACTTCGCCGGAGTGACGGGGGCCGGCGGTGCCTGCGGCGTCGGGCGCGGGACCGGCGGGGCAGGCGGGGCGACGGCCGGGGCGGCGGGGGGTGCCACCGCGGGCGGCACCACCGGTTGCACCACCGGCTTCATCACCTGCACCGGCTTCGTCACCTCCACGGGCTGCGGCGCGGCAGGCTTCGCGGGGGCGGTGGGCTTGGCGCGCGCCAGCTTCAGCGCGTAGTCGGCCCACCAGTGACCGGCCGGCGGGGCGCCCCGGCAGGTGCCGTCCGACTCACCGGGCCGCTTGACCCAGACGAAGGCGTCGACACGCTCCGCGCCGGTGTCCGTCGTGGGCGCGGCGCCCAGGGCCCGGCCCGGGGGATTGCACCACGACTCGTTGCCGTTGCCGCCGGTGGCCTTGTCCTGCTCCGGGGGCAGCGGACCATTGCCGTTGCGGCTGGTGTCGATGATGTAGTGCGCCCCGCCCAGCAGGTCCGAGAGCTTGTCACCGTACGCGCGGGTCACCGGGGTGGTGTGGAAGTTGGAGACGTTGAGCGCGAACCCGTCCGCCTGCGACACCCCCGCCCTCTCCAGCGCACCCGCCAGCAGCCGCTGATCGGAGATCCAGCCGGAGTTGCCGGCATCGAGGTACACCGACGTACGGGGGTTGGCCTTGAACTTCCGGACGGCCTCCCCCAGCAGCCCGAGCCGTTCCTTGGCCACGTCCGGGGCCACACAGCCCGACGCCCACTGGGCGATGGCGTCCGGCTCCAGCACCACCCACGCCCGGCGCTCGGCGATGCCCGCGGCGGCGCTGTCCAGCCAGGCCCGGTACTGGGTGGCGTCCTTCGCGCCGCCGGAGGAGTACTGGCCGCAGTCACGGTGCGGGATGTTGTAGGCCACCAGCAAGGGGACCCGGTCCGCTCGTTCGGCCTGCCGGGTGACCTCTTCCACCTGCTCCTTCGGATCGCGGCCGTCACCGGGCATCCACACGGCCGTCGGCTGGTCGGCGATGCGCCGCAGTGCCGCCGCGTCCTGTTCCCGGCCGCGTTCCTGCCACACCCGCACCTGCCGTGCCGCCCGGCCCGTGGGCTCCACCCAGAACGGGGAGTCGGGGCCGTCCGTGGCGCTCGCCGCGACCGCCCGGCCGTCACAGGACGGCAGGCACACGCCGCACGCGCAGGCGAACAGGACGGCGCCGCGCCGGGCTCCGGTGATGAAGCGGGCTGTACGTGCCCTGGGCATGAACCCCACCCTTCCGCTCTTCACATGGTCCTCGTCCGTCCCTCCACGCTTACATGTGTCGGACCGTCAGGTCGCGCGGAACTGCGCCGAACGGGCAGCCCCCTGCTCCGGTCGGCGGCTCGATGCCCGTCCGCTAGCCGCCGAGCACCTCCGCGAGGTCGTAGTGGACCGGCTCCTCCAACTGCGCGTACGTGCATTCCACCGGCTCCCGGTCGGGGCGCCAGCGGCGGAACTGGGCGGTGTGGCGGAAGCGGTCGCCCTGCATGTGGTCGTAGGCGACCTCGCACACCCGCTCCGGGCGCAGCGGGATCCACGACAGGTCCTTCTTGCCCGTCCACCGGCTCGGGCCGCCGGGCAACCGGTCGGCGGCCTGTGCCTCCTCGCTGGCCCACTGCTCCCAGGGGTGGCCCTCGACGGAGGGCATCCGCAGCGGCTCCAGCTCGCCCATCAACTCCTGACGGCGGCGCATGGGGAAGGACGCGCAGACCCCGACGTGCTGCAGCCGGCCCGCGTCGTCGTGCAGGCCGAGGAGCAGCGAACCGACGACCGGCCCGCTCTTGTGCAGCCGCAGCCCCGCGACCACGCAGTCGGCGGTGCGCTCGTGCTTCACCTTGACCATGACCCGCTCGCCCTGCCGGTAGGGGAGCCCGGGCGGCTTGGCGACGACCCCGTCCAGGCCCGCGCCCTCGAACCGCTCGAACCACGCCCGGGCCACGGCGATGTCCTCGGTGACGGGCGCGACGAACACCGGGTCGGCCGCGTCGCGCAGCGCGTCCTCCAGCGCGGCCCGGCGGGCGCGCTGCTCCGTCTCCAGCAAGGACGCGTCGCCGAGGGCCAGCAGATCGAACGCCACCAGGCTCGCGGGGGTGGTCTCCGCCAGATGGCGCACCCGGGAATCGGCCGGATGGATGCGCTCCAACAGGGCGTCGAACTCCAGCCGTCCGCCCCGGACGATGACGATCTCGCCGTCCAGGACGCAGCGCGGCGGCAGCTGTTCGCGCAGCCCGCGCACGAGCTCGGGGAAGTAGCGGGTCAGCGGCTTGCCCGAGCGGCTGCCGAGCTCGATCTCCTCGCCGTCACGGAAGACGATGGCACGGAAGCCGTCCCACTTGGCCTCGTAACTCATGCCCGGCGGGATGGCCGCCGCGGACTTCGCCAGCATCGGCCGCACCGGAGGCATCACCGGAAGGTCCATGATCTTGATTGTGCGGGCGGGACGGTCCTCGCGCCCGCCGACGGGCGCCGCCCGCCCGTGCGGCCTAGCGTGACGGTATGGCAGATTCGCTGGAGCTCACCGTCGGCGAGCGGACGGTGCGGGTGTCCCACCCGGAGAAGGTCTACTTTCCCCAGCGGGGGTTCACCAAGGCCGACCTCGCCCGGTACTACCTGAGCGTCGGCGACGGCATCCTGCGCACCCTCAGGGACCGGCCCACGACGCTGGAGCGGTACCCCGACGGCGTCGAGGGGGAGTCGTTCTTCCAGAAGCGGGCCCCCAAGAACCTTCCCGAGTGGATCCCGACCGGCCGTATCTCTTTCCCCAGCGGCCGCTACGCCGACGAGATCTGCCCCACCGAGACCGCGGCCGTCCTGTGGGCGGCCAACCTCGGCTGTCTCACCTTCCACCCCTGGCCGGTGCGGCGCGCCGACACCGAGCACCCCGACGAGCTGCGCATCGACCTCGACCCCCAGCCCGGTACGGACTACGCCGACGCGGTCCGGGCCGCGCTCGAACTGCGCGACGTCCTCGACGGACTGGGCCTGGTCGGCTGGCCCAAGACCTCCGGCGGCCGGGGCCTGCACGTCTTCGTCCCCATCGCGCCGTCGTGGACGTTCGTCCAGGTGCGGCGCGCGGCCATCGCCGTCGCCCGGGAGCTGGAGCGGCGGGCGCCGGAGCGGATCACCACCGCCTGGTGGAAGGAGGAGCGGGGCGCCAAGATCTTCGTGGACTACAACCAGACCGCCCGCGACCGCACCATCGCCAGCGCCTACTCCGTACGGCCGCGTCCGCACGCCCCCGTCTCCGCCCCGCTGCGCTGGGAGGAGGTCCCCAGCGCCGTGCCCGAGGACTTCGACCTGGCCACCATGCCCGCCCGGTTCGCCGAGGCCGGCGACGTGCACGCCGACATGGACGAGCACGCCTACGGTCTGGAGGCCGCGCTCGAACTGGCCGACCGCGACGAGCGCGAGCACGGTCTGGGCGATCTGCCCTACCCGCCGGAGCACCCGAAGATGAAGGGCGAGCCGAAGCGGGTCCAGCCGAGCCGCGCCAAGAAGTGAGGCCACCCGATCGGCTGATCACCCGGAAGGGCCGGAAACCTCTTTCCCGGTTTATCAGGACATGCGGTGCGGAAACTGGGCATTGCGTTATCCACTTCGCACTGCAGGGAGTTCCCATGTCCAGGACACTCGCGATCCGCGGCGTGATCGCGGCCGCCGCGCTCGCCACCCCGCTGCTGGCCGTCGCACCGGCCCAGTCGGCGCCGGTGCCGGTGGCGCCGAGCGGCACGGTCACGGCCGCCTCGGGCGTCAACGAGCGCGCGTACCCGAGCACCGACTCCAAGGTGACGGGCCGCCCGCTGAGGCACCGTGCCCCGATCGGGCTGCGCTGCAAGGTCCGCGCGCAGAACATCGGCGGCAACGAGTACTGGTACCTCCTGCGGGCCCGGCCCACCTGGGTCGCGGCGAAGTACGTCGGCGCCGTCGGCTCCGTCCCCCTGTGCAGGAGCGTCAACCGCAGCATCCTCGACGACACCCCCGCGACCCGGGCCGCCATGGGCTGACGTCAGTCGCCCATGACCAGGCCGTCCTTCGCCGCGCCCCGGGACAGCACCGCCTCGCGGATCTGCTCCCGGGCGGCGGCGAGGTCCGCGCGGCCCGGCCGCTCCCGCACCGCCTTGCCCAGGGCGACCACCCGGAACGGCGGGCCCTGGTCGGTGAGCTGGGGCAGGAATTCCGCCTTCGTCACCGTCCAGCGCCCGCCCGCCCGCGCGGGCGGCGCGAACGTGAAGCGCGCGAGGGAGCTCTGGTTGCCCCGCCCGTCGGGGACGCCCCGCGGATTGAACATCTCGCCCGCGAGCTGGTCGCCCATCCCGTAGACCACCCAGGTGCCGCCCACCTTCTCGTAGGCCTGCGGCACGTGGTTGTGCGTGCCGAGGAGGACGTCGATGTCCGGGCGCCCGCCGCTCCTGGCGGCGGTGAGCCCCTTCGCCAGGGTCAGTTGCTGCTCGTCCGGGTCCCGCTGCCACTCCGTGCCCCAGTGCAGGGAGACCGCGACGACGTCGGCCCCGGCCTTCCGGGCGGCCCGGGCGTCCGCGACGATACGGTCCTCGTCGATGAGATTGACCGCCCAGGGGCTGCCCTCGGGCACGGGTATGTCGTTCGTGCCGTAGGTGTAGGACAGGTGGGCCACCTTCGCCGGCCCCGCCCGCAGCAGATTCACCCGGTCCCGCTCCGCCGCCGACCGCGCGGAACCGGTGTGTCGCAGCCCCGCCGCGTCCATCGCGTCCAGCGTCCGGCGCACGCCCGCGGTCCCGGCGTCCAGGGTGTGATTGGAGGCCGTCGAGCAGGAGTCGTAGCCCGTCTCCTTCAGCGCCCGCGCGACCTGCGGCGGCGAGACGAACGCCGGCCAGCCGCTGAACGGACCCGACCGCTTCCCGTAGACCGTCTCCATATGACAGATCGCCAGGTCGGCGCCGGAGACGATGTCCTTCACCCCGGCGAACATCGGACGGAAGTCGTACTCCGTGCCCGACCGGTCCCCGTCCCGCTTCGACTGCCGGATGATCGAATCGTGCGGCAGCACGTCCCCCGAGGCCAGCAGGGTGAATCCGCGCTGGCCCCGCGCCGCCTGAGTGGCTCCCGCCCCCCGTGCCCTGTGGCCGTCGGCGTCCCCGCCCGGCGCGCACCCCGGCACCACGGCGAGCACGATCCCGAGCGCCGCCACAGCGGTCCTGCCTCCGTATGTCCCCATCGCCCCGACTCCCGGTTCGCCGACAGTGAGCTGCACGCCTATATGATTTATTGGGGCATCTCTGGGCGACTTGGGCGAGTCGGGGACAGGGGGTGACGGAAGCACAGCGAACGGGAAGGCGCCGACCACGGGCGTACGGGCGCCCACCGGGGCGCGAGGACCACATCACACCGAACGGCTGCGCCGGTCACGCTTCCGGCGGGCCCCCTCGGGTGCCATGATGGCCGGCGGGGGAGGGGAAACCGGTGAACTGTACACACTGTGGCGCGCCCGTGATCCAGGGGTCCGACGGCGGCTGGTCGTGCAACAACTGCGGCGCGGCCGGGAAATAATGGACGGCACCGACATCCCCCAGACGAATGCTGCCGCGATGCTGTGCAAAGACTGCCTGAACCCGGTGATCGAAGGCCCCGAAGGGGGCTATGTCTGCGGCCAGTGCTTCCACGTCGTGGAACCCAACGGCTACGCCGAGCGCCGCGCCGAAGGCGTGAAGAAGGCCGCCGAGGAGCGCCGGATCCGCACCGAGGAGCGCCGGGGCCGCCCCGGCGCCCGGAAGTGGTCCTGAACGGGCCCGCCGGGCCGGTGGCCGTCCGGCCGCCCGGCCACCCCCGCCGCGGGCCGCGCCGACGGGTCCGCGAGGCCCGGCTCACCCGGCACCCGCCACCGGACACCGCCGACGGGGAGATACCGGACGTCGTCGGGGCCCGGCCCCGCCCCGCCTGTCGGTGACGGTGCCGCGGTCCCCACCCGCGGCGACCCGAGCAGCCGACCCCCGTACCCAGCCACCGGGGCAGCCCGTGCCACAGGGCTGCCCGTACCCGCCGCGACGGCGCGGGACCCGCATCAGCCGGAAGGAAGCGCGCAGTGAACCACCCCGCTCATGGTTGTGTTCTGTTGCTGGACGGCACCCCGGACAGACGGCGGGGGGCGTTGCCCAACCCCACCGCGCACGCCATCGCCGGAGCCAACCCCCGCGGCTTCCTCGCCGCCGCGTCCGCCGACGTGGTGCAGCTTCCCGCCATGGCGGGCCCGCAGAGCGTCCTGGCCTACCTCCAGCACGCCGTCACCGGCACCGGGCCGTTACTGGTCTGGGTCACCGGCCACCTCATGATCCCGGCCCGCCGCAGCACCGAACTGCACCTGGCCCTGCGGGAGAGCACCCCCGCCACCGTCCGCTACACCGGACTGCCCTGGGAATGGCTCACCCGCACCCTGCGCGACCACCCCGGCCCCACGCTGCTCGTGATCGACGCGGAAGCCGACGCCCACGCCCTGCCCCACGTGGCCGCCGCGGCCCGCGAAGGGCACCTCGCGGCGGGCGTCCCGGCCTGTGGCGTCATCACCCCCACCACGCCCAAGGCGTCCCTGGAGGCCGGGCCGTACACCCGGTCCTTCCTCGCGGCCCTGCGCACCGGCCATCCCACCGCCGGGCCCACGCTCGACCCCGCCCACGTCCACCACCAGGCCCTCGCCCAGGCCACCCTGCCCGAGGGCGTCGTGGCCTTCCAGCACGGCGCGTTCGGCCCCGTCCTCACCAACCCCTGTGCCGCCCCTGTGGTCCGGCGCCCCGCACCCGTTCCGGCGGTGCCCGGATTCGGGTCCCCCGCGCCCGTCGACACCGCGCCCCCGGCGACCCCTTCGCCTGCGGTCCCCGAACCCACCGGGCCCCCGGACGACGACCCGCTGCCGCGGATCCTCGCCGCCGCCCACGCCGGCCGGCACAACGAGGCCGCGAACATGGCCGCCGCCTGGGAACAGCAGACGCTGCGCCGGCACGGCACGGACAGCGCGGAAGCCCGGCTGTGGATCGAGGTGCGCGCCGACCTCGCCCGGCTGGCGGGCGACCACCCGCGCGCCGCCGAGCTGTGGATGTCGGCCGCCGCGAACCGGCTCGCCCGGGGCGGCCCGGCGGACACCGAGGCCCTCGCCGCCTTGAAGCGGGCCCACTACTGCTGGCAGCACAGCGGGGAGCGCGCCCGCCGGCTGGCACCCGCCCTGCTCGCCCTGTGGGAGCAGGTGCCCGACAACGTCGACGCCACCGCGGACGTCCGCGCCCGGCTGACGGAGGAGGTGTCCCGCCCGGCCGCCCGCTAGGCCCCGTCAGCTGCGGTAGGAGGACCACCAGCGGGCCTTGTACATGCCGCCGCGCAGCAGGGTGCGGGTCCCGTCGGGCTGGTACAGGGTCAGGGTGGAGGTGCACCAGACGCACGGGTTGCCCGCTTCGGGCCGGGCGACCAGCACCTGCCCGGTGACCGGGTCGTCGCCGACGCTCTTGACCGACCGCGCGCTGATCCTCGACTGGAGCGGGTAGGAGACGAACTGCCGCTCCCCGGTCGCGTACTGGTACACCGCCGAGGACGTGGTCACCCACAGCCGGCCGGGCGAGGCGAGCACCGGGGCCAGGTCGTGACCGCCCCGGGTGGGCAGCGCCCGGCGGTGGACGACCGTGAGGTCGGGGTAGTCCGGCGTGCCGCCCACCGCCAGCGCGACGAGTTCACGGTCGCCCAACGCCCACAGCAGCTCATTGCGCGGATCCCAGTGCACACCGTGCGCACCGGCGAGGGCCACCTGGGTGTACTCGGTGGCCCGTGTGCTCCGGGACGCGGCGTACAACCGCACGTACTCGCCCTTGCTGGCCGCGACCGCCACGTTCCCGTCCGGCAGCAGCTCGATGCTGTGCGCGTTGCCCGAGCCGGTGTCGGCCGCCCAGTACGACGTGCCCTCCGGGTACCTCACCACGGCGGCCAGACCACCGGACGCCGTGGTCAGCAGATACCGCCGGCCGTCCATCTCCCGGAGCTTGGCCTCGCTCGGGTTCGTCCACGAGGCCGCGGGCCGCAGATCGGAGAGGTCCGCGCGGCGGTCGGCGCGCCACGACCACAGCACGCCCCCGTCCGGCCCCTGGGCGTCCCACCGCGTCCGCTCCGCGTCCAGCACGTACACCGACCGGGTGGCCTGGTCGGCCGCCACGATCGGCGTGACCGCCGCGAGCGCGGAACGCCCGCCCACCGTGTGCTGGGCCCTCGCCGGTTCCGACATCCCCAGTACGGTCAGCGCCGCGAGGACGGCGACCCACACCCGTCTCACGCGGCCACCCGTGCCGTCGCCGTGATCCCGTTCTCCACGCAGAACTCCCATCCCGTGACGCGGCATCCGCGCCGACAGGATCGGGGAGCGCACCCCGTTCCCCCGCCGCGCCACGCCCGGAGGTCCCGCGAACGGGGTGCGCCCAGCCGGTCGAGGGGGCGTGACCGGCTCGGCGCGGGCGCGTCAGCCGCGCCAGGCGCCGGCGGCGGCCGCGTCCGTCACGAACTCCGTGAAGTCACGCGGGTCACGGCCCAGCGCGCGCCGCACGCCGTCGGAGATCTTGGCCTCCAGGCCCCGGCGGATCGGGTTCAGGGCCGCGGCCCACAGCTCCGCGTCCTCCGCCGAGAGCCCCTCCTGCCTCAGCTCGGCCGTGAACCGGTCGACCGTCACCGGCACATAGCGGATCCGGCGGCCCGTGGCCTCGGCGATCTCCGCGACGGCCGTCTCCAGGTCCACCGCCCGGGGCCCGGACATCTCGTAGACCTGCCCGGTGTGCCCGTCCTCGGTCAGCGCCGCCACCGCGACCGCCGCGACGTCCGCGAGGTCGACGAACGTCGCCGCGCCGTCCGCCACCGGCAGTCTCAGCTCGCCCGCGAGCAGCGAGTCCAGGAACAGGCCCTCGCTGAAGTTCTGGGCGAACCACCCCGGGCGCAGGATCGTCCACTCCAGCCCCGAGTCCCGCACCACCTGCTCGCCCTGGAGATGGCTCGCGGCGCCTTCCGCTTCCTCCTCGTCCGCCTTCTCCCCGTCCGTGGCCTCGCCGTCCCCGTAGTACCCGGGCACGTCCACCCCGCGGGCCGACAGCAGGACGATGCGCCGGACCCCGCTTCTGGCGGCGAGCTCGGTGAAGGACCGCGGCACCGGCACCCCCTCCAGCGGTACCGCGTAGACCGCGCCGACGCCCTCCAGCGCCGGCCCCCATGTGCTCTCGTCCAGCCAGTCGAATCGCTGCTCGCTGCTGCGCGACGCCACACGCACGGCCACGCCGCGCTCCGTGAGCCCTGCCACTACCCGGCGGCCGGTCTTGCCCGTGCCGCCGATCACCAATACCGGTTCGTTCGTCATGCCCCGAGCTTCCCCGCCGGGCCTGCCGCCGGGCCATGGCCGAAACGCTCGACCGGATGTCCGAGCGTCCAAGGTCGTGCGAGGCCGGTGGCCTCAGGCGCCGACCGGCTCGCGGTCCGCCCCTACCCGAGTGGCGCGGTGCGCGCTCGGGCTGAGGCCGCGTTCCCGCTTGAAGGCCGCGCTGAAGGCGAACCCGTCCGCGTACCCCACCCGCCGCGCCACCCCGGAGACCGTCGCCTCCGGCTCGGCCAGCAGTTCGGCGGCGAGCGTCATCCGCCACCCCGTCAGATACGCCAGCGGGGGCTCCCCGACCAGCTCGGTGAAGCGCTTGGCCAGGGACGCCCGGGAGACGCCCGCCCCGGCGGCCAGCGCGGCGATGGTCCAGGGCCGGGCCGGCGCGTCGTGCATCGCGCGCAGCGCCGCGCCGACCACCGGGTCGCCGAGCGCGCGGTACCACGCGGGCGGACAGGCCTCGGGGCGCTCGAACCACGCGCGCAGCGTGCAGACGAGCATCCAGTCCATCAGCCGGTCGAGCACGAACTGCTGCCCCGGCTTGTCGGCGGCGACCTCGGCCGCGATGAACTCGTGGAGCACGCCGCAGCCCGCCGGCTCGTCCTCGTCGGGCACGATCAGCACCGGCGGCAGCGCACCGGTCAGGCGCCGGCCGATGTCGGACTCCGAGCGGTAGGCACCGGAGACCAGTTCGGCGCTGGGACCGGTGGCGTCCTCGGGGGCGGCCGCGAGCGCGTCCACGAAGGTGAACGGCGCGGGCCCGCGCACGAGCGCGGTGTCGCCGCGCCGCAGCAGCAGCGGCTCGCCCTCCGCCGGTACGAGCCAGCCCGTCCCCCGCACCAGCGTGCACAGGGTCAGCGGAGCCCCGTCCGCGAAGCGCAGCGACCACGGTGCCGTCACCGTCCACCGGCCGAACAGGGCACCGTCGGCCCGTACCCCACGCAACAGATCCCCCAAGGCGTCCATGCCGTCACTTTAGACGGGCCGTGAGACTGGCCGGCGACGGAGCCGGTGCCGTGCCCGACGCACAGGGAACCGGAGGATTCCCTTTCGAATCCATGCCCTGGACGGGTGATTTTCCGGGCTCGGCCTGTGGCCGTCGCCCGGAGCCGGGGATCATTTCCCGAGAGAGCGCCCGAACGCGGGACCGCCCGCCGCGCCTCGCCCGCGTCCACCTCACGACGAGGAGTGCACGCCGATGACCACGATCGAATCCGCTCGCCTCGTGAACATCCCGAAAGGCCGCGCACGATGACTCTCACCAGCTCTCCGGACGGCCTCATCGTCCCCCCGGGCGCGGGGCGCACCCTCGTGACGGCGGCCCAGCAGGTGACGTTCAAGGTGACCGGGGAGCACTCGCGGGCGGCCTCCAGCTTCGAGGTCGTCGTGCCCCCGGGCTTCGACGTCGGCGCGCATCTGCACACCCGCAGCGAGGAGCTCTTCTACGTGCTCGAAGGCGAGCTCGACGTCCTCGCCTTCGAACCCCGCGTCCGGACCGTCCGCAATTGGCGGGAGTGGGAGTCCCCGAGCGGGGAGCGCTGTGTACGGGCCACGGCCGGCACGCTCATCGTCGTGCCGCCCGGCTGCCCGCACGCGTTCGCCAACCCCACGTCCGACCCCGCGCGGATGTTCTTCCAGGCCTCGCCCCCGCCGGACCACGAGCGCTATTTCGAGGAGCTCTTCGAGATCCTCAACTCGGGCCCGGTCATCGACCAGGACGCCATCGCCGCGCTGCGCAAGCGCTACGACATCGAGCAGCTCACCCCCCTGACGGCCGCCCCTCCCACAGCCCCGCCCGCCGCGCCCGAGCCCGCTGCCGCGCCCGCCGTCCTGGCCTGAGGCGTCGGGGTGCCGGTCAGACGGCGATGTGCCGGTCGTCCTCGGCGATCGGCACATCGTTGATGCTTGCGTAGCGGCGCCGCATCAGGCCGTTCTCGTCGAACTCCCAGTTCTCGTTGCCGTGGCTGCGCCACCACTGGCCCTCGTCGTCGTGCCACTCGTATGCGAAGCGCACGGCGATGCGGTCGTCGCCGTAGGCCCACAGTTCCTTGCGCAGGCGGTAGCCGTGCTCGCGCTCCCACTTGGCGCGCAGGAAGTCCACGATCTCCGCCCGGCCGGTGAGGAACACCTCGCGATTGCGCCACTCGGAGTCCTCGGTATAGGCGAGGGCGACGCGCTCGGGATCGCGGCTGTTCCAGGCGTCCTCGGCGGCCTGGACCTTTATCAGGGCGGATTCGGCGGTGAACGGCGGGAGCGGCGGCCTCTGCTCGGACATGACTCTTCCCTTCCACGCGGAGAACGGTCGTTCTCTCTGCTGTCCGGTAGCCTAGGAGAACGATGGTTCTCAGGCAAGACGCGAGGTGGGAGCGGTAATGGACAACACGGCAACGGAAGCCGCGACGCCGGAGGCCCGGGTGCTGGACGCCGCCGGGACGCTCTTCTACGGGCGAGGTCTCCAGGCGGTGGGCATGGATGCGATCCGTGCCGCGTCGGGCGTCTCCCTCAAGCGCCTCTACCAGCTCTATCCGTCGAAGGACTCCCTCGTCGAGGCCTATCTGCGACGGCGCGACGCCCGCTGGCGGGACGCGCTCGCCCGCTACGCCGACGCCCGGCCCGCCGGGGCCGAGCGGGTCCTGGCGGTCTTCGACTGGCTCCACCAATGGTTCGAGGAGCCCGATTTCCGCGGCTGCGCCTTCGTGAACTCCTTCGGGGAGCTGGGCGCCGACTCCAAGACGGTGGCGGCGGTCGCCCGCGCCCACAAGGACGCCTTCCGGCGGTATCTCACCGGCCTGGTGACCGGGGCGGGGGCCCCCGCCGCGCTCGCGGACCAGCTCGCCCTGCTCGCCGAGGGGGCCATCGTGACGGCCGCGATCTCCGGTGCTGCCGAGCCGGCGCTCCGGGCCAAGGAGGCCGCACGCGTCCTGCTGGAGGCGGCGGTGACCCGGCCGAACCCCTGAGTCGGAGGTGACTGTCCCGAATCGGCTATTCCGCCAACGTCCTTCCGGTTAAAGGTCGTTCACCCCTCTTCTCCCGCTATGAACTCTTCGGTAAGAATGTGCGGGCAGTCCCTTGGAGGGGTGGTCACGCATGATTCCCGAGCTCAATCGAACGGCACTTGAAGACGAGTCCGTCGAAGTGCCCCCGCCCGTTGCGGGGTTCATCGACATCTCCGAACGCCTCACCGGATTCCCGGCGTTCGACCTGTATGCCACCGGAATGGCCCAGCTGTACCACGACACCACGGTCGACCAGGTGGGCCGCGAGGCCGTCGGCCGCTTCATCGACGACATGGCGGCCGCCGGGGGAGACCCCGACCGGCTCGTCGACGAGACCTCCCGCGAGATCGCCCGCGCCGTCACCCATCTGTGGTACCTGGGCGTATGGCCCGCGCTCGCCCGGTCCGTGCACCGCGCGCTCGGCCGCGAGCAGGCCAACACCGCCTTCATGGCCGCCCCCGAGGCGTACCCCGAAGGCCTGGTCTGGCGGACCTTCCACGGTCACCCGCCGGGCGCGAAGGCCCCCGGCTTCGGCACCTGGGCCGATCCGCCGCCCGGCGCCCCGCCCCTCGCCCGGCCCGACCGCCCGGCCCACGGCACGGGAGGCGTCGCGTGAACAGCCCCGCGCACCCCGGCCGACGCCGGTACGACGTGATCGTGGTGGGCGCCGGGATGGCCGGCAGCCTGGTCGCCAAGCGCCTGGGGGACCAGGGGTGGCGGGTGCTCGTCCTGGAGGCGGGCACCGGCACCCTGGACACCTGGCCCGGCCATCTCGACGCGCTGAACACCTTCGCGTCCGCCGTGGCCAAGGTGCCCAACTCGCCCTACCGGCCCAACGCCGTCGCCCCGTCCCCCGACGTCCTCCATGTGGGCGGTCTGCCCGGCGGTGGGTACCGGGCCCGCGGCTACCTCGTCCAGCGCGGCGCCCTGCCCTACAACTCGGACTATCTGCGCGCCGCCGGCGGCACCGGTCTGCACTGGCTGGGGCTGACGCCCCGCATGCACCCGGACGACTTCGCCGTCCGCAGCCGCTACGGCTACGGCCGGGACTGGCCGATCGGCTACGACGACCTGGAGCCCCACTACCGCGCGGCCGAGCGCGAGTTGGGCGTCTCCGGGGACGCGGCCGAGCAGGCCGAGGCCATCGGTCTGCCGTTCCCCGAGGGCTACGTCTACCCGATGCGGGAGATCCCCCGCAGCTACCTCGACAACGTCCTGGCGGCCCGGCTCGACGGGCACGCCGTCCAGGAGAAGCCGGGCTCCCCGCACACCGCCCTGCGCGTCGTCACCACCCCGCACGCCCGCAACAGCACACCCCACGAGCACTACGACGGCGGCCGCGGCTACCGCCCGGTCGGGGCGGCCGGGCTGCCCAACTACGGTGAGCGCTGCGTGGGCAACGCCTCCTGCACCCCGATCTGCCCGGCCCAGGCGAAGTACACCCCGCTCAAGACCCAGGCCGCCTGGAGCCGTGACGTCACCCTCGTCACCCGCGCTGTGGTGAGCCGGGTCCTCACCACCAGCGACGGCCGCGCCCGGGGCGTCGAGTACCAGGAGTACGACGACCCCGCCGCCCCCGCGAGCGTCACCCGCACCGCCGAGGCCGATGTCGTCGTCCTGGCCGCGCACGCCATCGAGAACGCCAAGCTGCTGCTCGTCTCCCACCTGGCCACCCGCAGCGGCCAGGTGGGGCGCAATCTGATGGACCACCCGGTGCTGCTCACCTGGGGGCTGATGAACCACCCCGTCGGGCCGTTCCGCGGCCCCGGGTCGACGTCCGGCCTGGAGGGCTTCCGCACCGGAGCGGGCCGGCGGACCCGCGCGCCCTTCCGTATCGTGATCGCCAACTGGGGGTGGAGCTGGCCCGCGGGCGCACCCGACGCCGACGTGGCCCGGTTGCTCGGCATGGGCGGCGACCCGGCGGCACCGCGCGGGCGAGGGCTGTTCGGCACCGCGCTGCGCGACGCGCTGGGCCGGGGCATCAGCCGCCAGTTCACCCTGCAGTTCGAGATGGAGCAGGAGGCCGAGAGCCGGAACCGGGTCACCATCGACCCCCTCCACCGCGATCTGCTGGGCAATCCGCGCCCCGTGATCACCTACGACCTCTCCGACCGCGTCAAGCGCGGCATGGCGGCGGCGAAGGCCGTCTCCGACCAGATCTTCGGGCTGCTCGACGCCGAGGACCACACCGCCTACGGGCCCGGCCCCACGGCCCCCGGCCACTTCCGCTTCGAGGGCCGCGACTTCGTCTACCAGGGCGCGGGCCACGGAGCCGGCACCCATGTGATGGGGTCCTCGCGCGAGACGTCCGTGGTCGACCAGTGGCAGCGCTGCTGGGACCACCCGGGTCTCTACGCCGTCGGCTGCGGCAGCATGCCCTCGGTCGGCACCGCCAATCCCTCGCTGACCATGGCCGCCCTGGCCTTGCGCAGCAGCGAGCGGATCCACCGGGAGCTGAGCGAGCTGCGCCGGCCCCTGACCGTCCGTACCGCCCCCGTCCCGGAGGGACGCCCATGACGGCCACCGGCCCGCTGACCGGCCAGCGCGAACCCGCCCGGCACAATGACATCTCCGCCGACCTCGCGGTGGTCGAGGAACCGCCGTTCCGGGTGCCGCGCGACCGCGCGGAGCTGCATCTGTTCCTCCAGGCCGCACTGACCCTCGAACACCTCACCATCCCGCCCTATCTCACGGCCATGTACACGCTGCCGCCCGGCACCAACCGGCCCGCGTACTTCGCCGTCCGGGCCGTGGTGCTCGAGGAAATGCTGCACATGACGCTCGTCGCCAACCTTCTGAACGCGACGGGCGGCACCCCTCTGGTGGCGAACTCGCGGTTCGTCACCGGCTACCCCGCCCGGCTGCCCTTCAGCCGGGACCAGGTCCCCGTCGCCCTGCGGCACTTCGGGACGAAGGCGCTGGACACCTTCCTGTACATCGAGCGGCCGGAGTACGTCGCCGAGCCGCCCGGCCATCCCTCGGTGGCGGACGACGACGGCTGGACCTCCATCGGCCAGTTCTACAACACCATCCGGGAAGGGGTGATCCGCCTGTCGAGGAGGCTCGGCGAGGCGGAGCTCTTCCGCGGCGACCCCGCGCGGCAGGTCGGCCCGAAGGACTTCTACAACTCCGGCGGTGAGGTCTTCGCGGTCACGGACCTGGCGTCCGCCCTCAAGGCCCTGCGGGTCATCACCGAGCAGGGCGAGGGCGCGGCCGGGGGCATCCACGACACCGACGACCGGCTCTTCGGCGAGGCCCGCGAGGTCGCGCACTACTTCCGGTTCAACGAGATCCGCCAGGAGCGCAGCTACGGCCCGCACGACACCCCGCGCTCCGGGCCGACCGGCCCGGCCATGGACGTCGCCTGGCAGCACACCTACCCCATCGACCCCGAGGCGAAGGTGGCGCACTACCCGCCGGGCAGCGCCGTGCGCCGGGCCGCCGACCACTTCAACGAGGTGTACGCGCGGCTGCTCGTCGTCCTCGAACGCGGCTACACCGAGGACCCGGCGCTGCTCGGGGCAGCCGTGCCGGTCATGCTGGAGCTGCGCGACCTCGCCGAGGCCCTGTACCGCAATCCGCACCCCGACCCGGCCAAGCGCGCCCTGGGCCTGCACGCCTCCGCCACCTACGAGATCACCGACCGGCACTTCACCCTCGCGCGCGACCGGCTGTCCGGGGCCTTCGGCGCCACCGCCCTTCCGGGCTGAGGGCACGGCGCGGGCGGGCCGCCTCCCCGTGGAGACGGCCCGCCCGCCCTCGGTGCCGCCGGTCAGTGATGCCCGCGGCTCCCGCCCGGAGCGCCCCCGCTGTCACCGCGGTCGCAGGCGACGCCACTGCGGTCGGTGTCGAGGCGGTGCCGGTCACGGCCGTGGACCTTCAGCGGCCCGAAGCCGCGCTCCCGCAGCCAGTCGCACCGCCCGCCCGCCTCCGTCCGGGGGAACGTCCACGGCACGCACTGGCCCACGTCGCCGTAGGCGTGGTCGCAGCCGTCATAGCCCTCGGGGACGGTGACGCCCGACTTCTCCTCGGCCTTGCCGTGCTGCGGATGCGCCCCGGGGCGCGGCGCCGCCAGCTCGTCGGCGAAACGCTGCACCCGCGCGGCGGCGATCTGGCCCTGCGGCCCGACGCGCACCCAGCGGGACACCGACGGCACGCCGGCCGCGTCGACGACCGAGAGCATGTACCAGCCGGGCGGGGCGAGGTTCGGGTTGCTGGTCAGGCTGAGGTCGATGGTGGTGCCGTCGACCGTCATCGGCAGATCCACGTACCGCTGGTTGGGGTCGGAGGAGTGGGTGACGGCGGCGGGCCGGATCAGCGAGGCCTTGACCACCGGCTTGTCGACCGTGATGCGCCGGGTGCTGCCGTAGGCCCAGGTGCCCGGCGCCACCGAGGTGATCCGCGGCCGGGCGCCCTTGAAGAGGTACGGCGGGCTGAAGACCGAGAGACGCTGGTCGAAGGAGCCGTTGGCGGGGTTGTCGCCGACGCTGAGCACCCGGCCGTCGGGCAGCAGGACCGAGGAGGAGTGGTAGGTGCGCGGCACCGGGTCGGTCGCCAGGTGGGAGGCGAAGGTGTTGGTCGCCGGGTCGTACAGGGACGCCTCGAAGACCGGGTCCTCGCGGTAGGTGTGCAGCGCGCCGCCGGTCTCCAGGACCTTGCCGTCGGGGAGGATCACCGCCGAGGCGTAGACCTTGCCCTCCGCGCCCTTCTGCCTGCTGCCGTCGGCGTAGGTGCCCTGGGGCAGATCGGGGCCGGGCAGATAGCGGGGCGAGGCGGCCTTCATGTCGATCAGGTCGACGAGCCGGTGCGCGTCGGGCGCGACGGTGTGGTTGCCGCCGCCGAGGGTGAGCACCTTCTGGTCCTGGGCCGGGGGCAGCAGGAGCGACATCGACTGGTCCCGCTCGTCCTTGCGGCGCAGCCCCGGGATCTCGGTGACGGTGCCCTTGTCGTAGTCGTAGACCGAGGCCCCGGTGGTGCCCAGCCCGCCGCCGAAGACATGGCTGCCGGTGTAGAAGAGCCGGCCGTCCTGGAGGAGGATCATCGCGGGGTACAGACCCCAGAAGGTCCATGCCTGCTTGGCGTCGCCGATGCCGAGCCAGCGGCCGCGCGCCGCGGAGTAGTGCTCGTTGACGACGGTCCCCGCGGAGTCCTCGCCGAGCCCGCCGAGGGAGAGCACGTCGCCGTTGCCGAGTTCGGTGGCGGAGGGGTACCAGTGGCCGGCGTTGAGGTCGTTGATCCTGGTGTACCGGTCGGTGGCCGGATCGAAGACGTAGGACACCTTGAGGCCCCTGTAGCCGACGCTGCCGTCGGGGGAGGCGTAGTCCTTGTTGCCGCCCATCACCAGCACCCGCCCGTCCGGGAGCTGGACGTGCCCGGCGCAGAAGAAGTCGTCGGGCGTCGGCACATCCGTGAAGGTCTCGGCCACGGGGTCGTAGACGGAGGTCTTGAAGGTGCCGGCCCTGAAGGCCTCCTCGTCGTTCCCGGAGCCCGCGATCAGCAGCACCTTGCCGGTGTGCAGCAGCACCGTGTGGATGGCCCGCAGGGGTGCGGGGGCCTTCTTGACCTCCCACTGCCCCCGGCAGTCGGGGGTGCCGGCGGGCGCGCAGGGGTCGGGTTCCGGCTCCGGCGGCGGGACCGTCGTGTCCACCATGGAGTAGTCATCCGTGATGAGTGTGCCTACGCCGTACAGCGCGGCACCCCAGGTGATCTGATCGGTGTTGTCCGGGACGACTGGTGTACGAACCTCGGTGCGTGTGTACGAGCCGGCCTGCGGCAAGGTCTTGAGGTCGGTCCAGAACACCCAGCCCGCCCGGGTGTCGTGGCGGAAAAGGGTGAGGGCGACGTCGGGCGAGGTGGACCGGTACCAGAGCGACAGATCGTACTGATGGCCCGGGACGGCCTTCGGCGCGCAGGCGTCCTGGCGCATCATCGTCTTGCGGTCGCCCCCGGCGCGCCGGGTCATGTCGATGCGGACCGCGTGATCGCCGCTGTGGGCCTGGTCCGCGCCCGTGACGGTGTACGTGACGTCCTGGTCGCCCCAGCCGGCCTTCTCGAAGCAGCGCGGGAAACCGTCGCCGTCGAGCGTCTCCAGACCGGAGTTGGTGACGAGGTCGTCCGCCGCCCGCGCCGGCTGCGCGCCGGGCTGCAGGACCGCGAGGCCCGTGGCGAGCAGGGCGGTGACCAGCAACAGGGCTCTGACCTTGGCCCGTTGGAGCCGTCTGGACAGATGGTGGGTGCCGTACGGGTGGTGCGAGGTCATCCATCCCCCTTCATGACCTTGAGTACCTCGATCCGTCCGCCGCCCTCCCCGAAGGTCGCGACGGCCTCGGAGTGCGCGAAGAGCGCGCGCAGGGTGGGCAGGTTGTCCCGCTCCCCGCGCAGCGCGGGGGTGGAGAGGACGTAGTCGACGTCGCGCCAGCCGCGCGTCAGGGACCTGGCCACGGCGGGGTCCTGGTCGAGTTTGTAGTGCCAGATCACCCGGCCGGGGCTGAAGCCGGCGTCCACGGCGTCCAGCCACAGCACCCCGTCGGTGACCACGCGCGCCCGGGACACGTCCCGGACGTGGCCGGCGTGCAGCCACGCGGCCGCCTGGTGGTAGACGTCGTTCTGGGTGGCGGTCAGGGCGTGGCGGCCCTGGCGGATGTGCCCGGGCCCCGCGGCGAGCAGCACGGCCGCCAGCAGGACCGCGATCGCCGGCAGCCGCCAGACGTGCCGTGCGGGCAGGGCACGGACGAGCGCGTGGGCCGCCCCGGCGAGGGCCAGCGCGAGGAAGGGCAGGAGCTGCACCACGTACATCTGCGGCAGATAGCCGCCGGGGCGCAGCGCGACCAGGACGAGGACGACCACGGCGACCGCGACCGGCCGTAGTCGCCGGACGAACAGGCCGGCCACGGCGGCCGCGCACCCTCCCGCCAGAAGCAGTGGATCACTCGATATCCAGCCGTCGACCAGGGTGTTCGCGTCCGTGCCGGTCTGGAGGACCGAACCGCTGCCCTCGCGACCGCCGAGCTGGAAGCGGAGCGTGCCGAGGAGGGAGACATGCCCCGGGCCCGGCAGCAACTCGCCCTTGAGGAGGGCGTACAGCGGATAGAACAGCACGGTCAGGACCAGCCCCGAGCCGAACCCGGCGAAGGAGAACGTACGCGTCCTCGGGTGGCTGCCCTGCCGGAGTGCGAGGAGCAGCGCCGGCAGCAGGACGGCGATCGTCTCCTTGGAGAGCACCGCGACGGCGAAGGCCGCCCCGGCGGCGATGTGGTGCCACAGATGGCGGCGGGGTGACAGGGCGAGGGCGAAGGCGGCCAGGGCCCAGAGCGTGGCGAACCCGTCGAGATAGATCTGCCGCTGCAGGGAGATCGCGAGCGGGGAGAGCCCGAAGAGCAGCATCGCGCCCGCCGCGGCGCCGCGGCCCATCCCGGTGCGCCGGGCCACCGTGTGCACCAGGAGCGCGGTGCCGGCGACGACGACGAGCATGGCGGCCCGGCCCTGCACGAAGGCCGGTGAGTCGGGCAGCAGGGCGGCGGGCAGCCAGGAGAGCGCGGCGAGCTGTATCCAGCCGAAGGGCGGGTGGTCGTACCAATACGTGTAGTGGGCGAGACCCTTGCCGTGCCCGACCGCCCACGCCTGTGCGAGATAGGTGCCCTCGTCGTCATTGGGGAACGGGTAATTGCCCATGTTCCAGGCCCGCAGAGCGAGGATCAGAATCAATAGGAAGGTCACCGGGAGGAAATCCCGGCGAAATATTCTTCGGCCATGGGACGGAGGCGTTGATTCCTGTCCCTGCGTGCCCGAGTCGGCCACCGGCCGAACGCTCGGTAGCAGCGCGGCATTCCTCACGACGGTGCCTCCCCGGGGCCCGGTCGGGCCGACGACGAGACAGAGTGGCACACCTTGCTGGCACATGACAGCAGGAAACGAGCCACGACGATCCGGGCACCCACCGCAGGTCAGACGGCATGCCGCAGAATCATGAATTCCGCATCACGTATTCCCCGCCGGGACCCGCGGGGCGGTCCGCACGCGTGAAGTTGTGGATACCACCCACTGGTTACGGCATTGCCGCGAAAAGACCGCTGCTGCTAGCTTCCTGGGGTCATGGGGGAGACAAACGAAAATCGTGGGGGGAATCCATGGTCTCCATGGTCCTGTTACTGGACTCGGCGATCCTCATGGCCGTCGCCGGTGTGACGTTGTGGTGGATGATGCACGCGTGGCGCACGCCGGACGTGCTGGAGGCCACGGCGTTCGCCGAACCCGACGGGCGGCACGGCCTGTCCTTCTCGCTCCTGGTGCCCGCCCGCCACGAGGAGGCGGTACTGCGGCACACCGTCGAGGGAATGCTGCGCATCGACCACCCCGCGTACGAGATCGTGGTGATCGTCGGCCACGACGACCCCGGCACCTCGGCCATCGCCCATGAACTGGCCGCCGAACACCCGGACAAGGTCAAGGTCGTGGTGGACACCCACGAGACCAAGAACAAGCCCAAGGCGCTGAACACCGCGCTGCCGCACGCCGGCGGCGACATCGTCGGCGTCTTCGACGCGGAGGACATCGTCCACCGCGAGCTGCTCAGCCACGTGGACTTCGCCTTCCGCCGCGAGAGCGCCGACGTCGTGCAGGGCGGGGTGCAGCTCGTCAACTACGACACCAGCTGGTACAGCCTGCGGAACTGCCTGGAGTACTTCTTCTGGTTCCGCAGCCGCCTTCATCTGCACGCCCGGAAGGGCTTCATCCCGCTCGGCGGCAACACCGTCTTCGTCCGCGCCGGGCTGCTGCGCGAGACGGGCGGCTGGGACGGGAACTGCCTGGCGGAGGACTGCGACCTGGGCGTCCGGCTCTCCAGCCGGGGGGCCAAGGTCGTCGTCGCCTATCACGCGGCGCTCGTCACCCGGGAGGAGACGCCCGACTCCCTGACCTCCCTGCTCAAACAGCGCACCCGCTGGAACCAGGGGTTCCTTCAAGTGCTGCGCAAGGGCGAGTGGTGCCGGCTGCCGGCGTTCCGGCAGCGGGTCCTCGCCCGGTACACCCTCAGTACGCCGTTCCTCCAGGCCGCGACCGGGGTGATGATCCCCGCCGGCCTGATCGTCGCCCTGATCGGCGGCGTCCCGCTGCCTTTCGCGCTGGCCGCCTGGCTGCCGATGCTGCCGATGGTCACGATGATGGTCTTCGAGGCCGTGGCCCTGCACGACTTCGGCCGCGAGTACGGCTTCGCCATCCGCCCGGCGCACTACCTCAAGCTGATCGCCGGTGGCCCGCTGTACTCGCTCCTCCTCGCCGCCGCCGCGCTGCGGGCCGTTTGGCGCGAGTACACCGGCCGGGCCGACTGGGAACTGACCTCACATGTCGGTGCCCATCTCGACCTCGACCGGCGGGAGACGGCCGGCACGGCCCGTTGACCGGGGCGGGGCCGCTTATGTGCTCGGCGGTTCGGCCTTGGGCGGTGTGCGGGGCGCGGGCGGCAGTTGCTTGTCCGCGGTGGGTTGTTGCACGGACGGTGGCTGCCGGTCGGCCGTGGGCTTGGCGGCCGACTGCGGCGGAGGCTTGGGCGGGTCCACCGGCTTGTACGTCGGCTTGTACGTCGGCGGGTTCACCGGTTTGTTCACCGGCGGGTCGACCGGCTTGGTCACCGGCGGGGGCTGCCCGGTCTTCCGCGGCGGAGTCTGCGGCGGCTGTACCGACTTCTGCGGAGGCCGTTCCTGGCTACCGGCCGTCGGCACCCGGCCCCCGGTGGACGCCGTGGACGGCGGCTTGGTGCGGGCGGACGGCACGGCCGGTGCCGTCGGCACGGCCGCGGTGGCCTTCGGAGGCTTCGAGGTCGTCGGCGGCCGGACCGACGACGGCCCGGTGCCGGTCGGCGGCTTGGACGACGTTCCCTGAGAGGGCATTCCCTTGGACGGTGTCCCCTTGGAGGGGGTTCCCTGGGGCGGCGTTCCCGGGCCCGGCGGTGAGGAGGGCGTTCCGGACTGCGGCGTGGAAGCGGACGGCGCCGGCGGGGAGGGCGTGCCCGATTCCGGCGACGGGGTGCCGCTGCCACCGCCCGTGGGCGTGGGGAGCAGGGCCGACGGGGTGGGCACGGGGAACGGCTGGGAGTCCTTCGAACCATCGGTGCCGGTCCCGCGGTTGAAACCCTTGGTCGGCGCGTAGGGATCGACGAGCGGGACGGCCGTCAGCGGCCCCTTCTCCTTGGGCCGTTCCTTGATGACCGTGATCTGGACGTAGGCGAAGCCTTCCCAGCGCTTGCCCTTGTACGAGGACGCCTTGTAGTCGACGTTGGTCTCCGGCTGCCGCAGCGGGTTCCCGCAGTTGCACTTGACGGCCGGCCGCGCGTAGGCGTCGACGAGCACCGCGACGCCCGCCTGGAGGACCGACAGATATCCGGTGATCTCGCCGTTGCCCTTGTAGTTGTGGTTCTTGACCAGGGTGTCGTGGAGCAGGACCACCGGTGTCAGCTTGTCGATGTGCGCGGCGAGGTCCCGGGGGTCGATGTCGCGTGCCGAGCTCCAGGCCTTCGCCTTGGCGCTGTCCCGGGTGAGCTCCTTGACCAGGGCCGCCTTGTCGCAGTGCGCGACGTTACGGGTGCCGCCGAACGCGCCGCGGCTGTCGCCGGCCAGCTCGCCGCCACGGCGGGCGGAGCCGACCCCCTTGAGGTCCGTGCCCGCGCCGGTGAGGAACGGGGCGTCGCCGACCACTCCCACGGCCTCCAGTGCGAGCTCGGCCGCCTTCTTCTTCTGGGGGCCCGTGCACCCCAGGGTGCCCGTCCCCCCGATCACGGCGGGCACGGCCAGCAGCGCGACGGCGCGCAGCAGCCGTTTGCGCCTGCGGGCACGCCGGGTGTCCGGCCCACCCGTCCCGCGCTCGGTGACTTTGTACGGAAAGGACCCCAGCCGCATGTGCGCACCCCCGAAAGCCGGTCTGTGATGTCGGTGATCAGTGACTCCCGGGCCCCGTCACCGGAGCCCCTCGCCTACCTCGCTACGTGTGCCCCTCGTCTGTCCCCACCCGCCTTCGCTCAGCCGTATCCGCAGGTCGGGACCCAGCCGCCGGGCGCGCACGTCGTGCCCGGGTTCCGCGTCGGCTCGGTGACGGGTGTGGTGGCCGCGGGTGTCTCCTGCGGTCCGGGCGTCGTGGACGGACGCGGCTGTGACTGTCCCCCCGAGGTGCCGTCCGACGGCCGGCCGGTCTCGGCGACCGTCCCACCGGTGCCGCCCGACGGAGTGCCGCCGTCGTCACGGGTGGCGATCACCGCGGCGGTGGCCGCTCCGCCGGCGAGCAGGAACGCCAGCACCGGACCGAGGATCACCATCGACTTACGGCGTCCGGTGGGGCGGGCCGGGCGCTGCGGATCAAGGAACGGCCGCTCGGGCTGCGGCGGGGTGGGCGGCCCGAAGACACCGCCGAGGCGGGGGCCGGGCGGTGCGGGCGAGAGATGCCGCACGGGCGGCCCGGGGGCGGGGACCGGAGACGGTACGGGTGACGGGGCGGGCCGTGGCACCGGCGCCGGGGAGGGGGCGGCGACGGCCGTACGGACGTACTCCCCGGTGTCCGAACGCGCCCAGCCCGGTGGCTCGGTGAGCCGCCCGGCCGCGACCGAGTCCAGCAGCCGCTGGGCCTCCACCGCTCCCATCCGGTCCCGCGGGTCCTTGCGGAGCAGCCCTTCGAGCAGCGGGGTGAGCGGGCCGGCCCGCCGTGGCGTGGGTGCCTCGTCCTGCACCACCGCTTGCAGGGTGCTCAGTGCCGAGGTGCGCCGGAACGGTGAGAGGCCCTCGATCGCCGCGTACAGGGTCGTGCCCAGCGACCACAGGTCGGAGGGAGTGCCGGGACGCTGGCCCATCGCCCGCTCGGGGGCGAGGAAGTCGGGGGAGCCGACGATGTCGCCGGTGTGGGTGAGGGTGCCCGAACCCTCGACCACGGCGATACCGAAGTCGGTCAGCACGACCCGGCCGCTCTCCTCGATCAGGACGTTGGCGGGCTTGACGTCGCGGTGCAGCACCCCGGCCGCGTGCGCGCTGCGCAGTGCCTGGAGCACCATCGACCCGATCCTGGCCGCCTCCTTGGGCTGGAGTACTCCTTCCTCCTCCAGCACATCGGCCAGCGACTTGCCGCGCACCAGCTCCATGACGATCCAGGGCCGGCCCTGCTGCTCGACCACGTCGTGCACCGTGATCACATACGGGTGGCTGATCCGGGCGGCCGCCCGGGCCTCCTGCTTCAGCCGCGCGTACAGCAGCCGGACGTCCGCCTCGCGCATGTGCTCCGGGGCGCGGACCTCCTTCGCCGCGACCTCGCGGTCGAGCAGTTCGTCGACGGCGCGCCACACCACCCCCATGCCACCACTGCCGAGCCGTTCGACGATCCGGTAACGCCCGGCCAGCAATGGACTTCGCTCCTCGTCCATGCCATACGCCCCCTTCCCGCGCGCACGACACCCCGAGCCGCGCGCATTCGGGCACACTCCCTCAGACGGCGGGACCGTCGATATCGTTCCCGCCTTCGGGAAATTCGCGGAATTCCCTTGCGCCCCTCCCGCAACGGCCCCTCTGGCCAGGGACTTTGGCCCTCTTTTACGCCGATCGCCCGTGCTTCCCGGGGAAGTTACCCGCCGGTCGATTCGCCCGCGGTCGGGCTTCCTTTACGGCCGACTATGGGAATACATCCTTCCGTGATGCTGATTCTTCGAGACGGCCGCGCAATACGGTGTATTCGGCAAGGAATTGCTCCCGCTCTCGCAGGGGCGGTGCATCATATTCTCCAAGCGGACCGACGCCGGAGGGGTGGCGGTCTCCTCACCGCCACCCCTCCGGATCCGTCCGCGCGCGTCAGTGGTCCAGCATCGCCGCGATCACCGAGCGCCAGTCCTCACCCGGCCGTTCGACCAACTCCTCCGCGAGAGCCTCCGCGCGGTAGCGATGGCGGTGCAGCAGGGGCACGGAGGCCGTCCCGTCCGCCGGGCGGATCCCGCCGGTGCTCCCCAGCAGCCGGTTCAGCTCGGTCGCGAACTCCTCCCAGCCGACATGGCCGCCGATGGCGTTCACCATGCCGTGCGCGGGCCGTTCGGCGCAGGTCACCAGGGCACGCGCCAGGGAGGCCGCGTGCACCCAGGGCGCCCCGGACCAGGGGTCACCGGACGCCGGGACGGCCCCCGCCGCGGGCAGCACGATCGGTTCCCCGGACCGGGCGGCCTGGAACAGCGCCCCCGTCGCGCCCCACCTCAGCTGGTCGCGCAACCGGGGGTGCGGCCCCCACACCAGCGGCGCGCGCACCGCGGTCGCCCCGCCGCGCCCCCCGGTACCCGCCGCCTCCCACAGCATCCGCTCGCAGTCGAGCTTGGCCCGCCCGTACGCGGTGAGCGGTTCGGCGGACGGCGTGTCCTCGGTGACCTCCACCACCGGCGGCCTGCCGTACGCGTCCACGCTGCTGACGAAGACGAACGAGCCCTGACGCCAGCCGTCCAGCAGCGCGCGCATCGCCGCGACGTCCACCTCGGGCGAGGTGAAGGTGCACGCGGAGTGGATCACCGCGTCCACGCCCGCGACCGCGTCCCGCAGGCTCCGCGGGTCCGCGAGATCGCCCTCGGCCACCTCGATCCCGTCGCCCGCCACCAGGTGCGCCGACTCGGGCCGCACCAGCGCGCGCACCGGCCGTCCCCGGGCCGCCAACTCCCGCAGGACGAAGGCCCCGACGCCACCGGTGCCGCCCGTGACCAGGACCGTGCCGGTCCTGGCGGGCCCCCGGCGGGCGACCCCGCCCGAGGCGGCCGTGGTCGTCCGCCGTCGCTGTTCCGCCCGCTCGTCCAGCAGCGCGGCGAGCGCGCGCGGGGTGCGGTGTTCCAGGACGTCCAGCCCCGTCAGCGGCAGGCAAAGCCGCTCCCGCAGCCGCTCCGCGACGCGGACGGCGAGCAGGGAGTGCCCGCCCAGGAAGAAGAAGTCGCCGTCGGGGCCGGGGTCGTCGCCCAACAGCTCGCCGAACACCGCCACGACGGCCTCGCCGCGCGTACCGAGCGGCGCGGTGGTGAGCTCTGCCTCGCGGTGGTCCACGCGGTCGGCCGCCCCGCGCGACAGCGGCCGCCCGGGATCCGACGCCACCTCCGTCAGCAGCGCGGCGAAGCCGTCCAGCAGCCCCTGGGCGGTCTCCTCGTCGAGCCGCCCCCGGTCGTACTGCACCAGGGCGCGCGGCCCGGTGCAGTCCGTGGCCTCCGCGACGTAGAAGCCGAGGCCGAACTTGGCCGTCCCCAGGTCGATGTCGACGGGCTCGCACTCCGTCCCGGCCAGGCGCAGCCCCGACGGCTTCGGCAGCACGTCGGCGGTGACGCCCACCAGCGGATTGCCGTCGTCGTCCCGGGCCGCCGCGCCGAGCCGGGCTGTGACCAGGTCGAAGGGGACGTCGCGGTGACGGTGCGCTTCGAGCAGGTCGTCCCGTACCCGCGACAGCAGCTCCCCGAAGTCGCGCACGCCGGACAGGTCCGTGCGGATCGCGAGGGTGTTGACGCACAGGCCGACGAGATCGCGCCACCCGGCCCGGTCGCGGTGGCTGCTCGCGCACCCGATGACGAGGTCCTCGCCGCCGGTCGCCTCCAGCAGCGTCGCGAACGCACCCGCGAGCACCACCGTGAACAGCGTGGCCTTGTGGTCCCGGCCCACCCCGCGCAGCCCTTCGAGGGTGCACGGCGTCAGGGGCGCGCCGATGACGTGGCCCTCGCCGCGGCCGCCGGCGGGTACCGCGGGCCGGGGCAGTGGCACGGGCCGGGCGCCCGCGAGCCGCTCCGCCCAGTACGCCGGCCCGGTGTCGAGCGTCGCGGCCGACTCCGCGCGCTCGCGGCGGGCGAAGTCGGTGTACCGCGGCGCGTCGGTGTCCGGCTCCCAGGCCCGGCCCTCCACGGCCGACCGGTACCGGGCGTCGAGTTCGCGGGTGATCAGGTCGAGCGAGCCGCCGTCCACCGCGATGTGATGGAACGTCAACAGAACGGTGTGGTCCTCGGGCGCGTGCCGCACACAGAGCACGCGCGGCAGCGGCCCGGCGCCCAGGTCGAACGGGCGCGCCGCCTCCACGGACAGCTCACCCCGGCCGTCACCGGTGGCGTCCACGACCCGTACCGGCACCGGTCCGGCCGCCATCACCTCCTGGTAGGGCTCGCCGTCGTCGTGTCCGTACCGGGTGCGCAGCACCTCGTGGCGGCGCACCAGAGAGGTGACGGCCCCGGCGAGGGCGTCCAGGTCGAGGGGGCCGCGCACCCGCGTCGCGAACGGCACGTTGTACAGGGCGCCGCCCTGGCCGAGCCGGTCCATCAGCCACATCCGGTGCTGGGCGTGCGACAGCGGCGCCGGGCCTTCGGCCCCGCCGGTCGGCGCGGACGCCCGGCTCGTGGCGGCGCCGGTCCGCCCACGCTGCCGGGCGAGGCGCAGCAGCGCCTCCTGCCGCGCGGCGTCGGGGGCGGTGGTCATCGGCCTTCCTCCCCGTCGGTCCCGACGTCCGCTCCGAAGCGGCCGAGGAGCGCTTCCTCGATCAGCGCGGCCTGTCCGGCCACCGTGGGCGCCGCGAAGAACTCGGCGAGCGACAGCTCGACGCCGACGTCCTCCCGCACGTCGTCCACGATGCCGAGGGCCAGCAGGGAGTGGCCGCCGAGCTCGAAGAAGTCGGCGTCCGGGGCGTCGACCGGGCGGTCCAGTGCCCGGGCCCACGCCTCGGCCACGGTCTGCTGGATGGGGGACAGCGCCGGCCGCGTGACCGGGGCTTCCCCGGCCCCGGCGGGCTGCGGAATGCCGGGCACCGGCTGTTCGGCCAGCGCGCGGCGGTCGACCTTGCCGGTGGCGGTCAGCGGCAGGTCGTCCACCACGGACCAGCCGTTGGGCAGCAGCTGCGCGGGCAGCCGTTCGGCCAGGTGGGCGCGGAGCGCGGCGACCGTGAGGTGTCCGCCGTCGACGGGCACGACGAAGGCGACCAGCCGCGCGTCCTCCGGCGTGGGCCGCAGCACGGTGACGGCCGCGTCCGCGACGCGCGGGTGGGTCCGCAGCGCGTGCTCGATCTCGCCGGGCTCGATCCGGAAACCACGGATCTTGAACTGGTCGTCGGTCCGGCCGTGGAAGTCCAGCACACCGTCCGGACGGGCCGACACGAGGTCACCGGTGCGGTAGATCCGTCCGGCGGCCGGGTGGTCGACGAAGCGTTCCGCCGTGAGGTCGGGCCGGCCGAGATAGCCCCGGGCGAGCCGGGGGCCGCCCAGCCACAGCTCCCCGCGGGTGCCCGCGGGCACCGGGGCGCCGTGCTCGTCGAGGACGTGCGCCGTCGTCCCGGCGACCGGGCGGCCGATCGGCGGCGGGCCGTCGCAGTCGGCGTCCCGCACCCGGTGGGTGGTGGCGAAGGTCGTGGCCTCCGTCGGACCGTAGCCGTGGACCAGCTCCAGCCACGGGTGCGAGCGCAGCACGCTCCGCGCGTGCCGGGCCGACATCGCCTCGCCGCCGACGAGCACGCCGCGCAGTACGCCGAAGACCGACGACCGGCGGTCGGCGAGGTGGTGGAAGAACGCGGTGGTCAGCAGGGCGACGGTGACGCCCAGCCGCTCCACGTCCCGGGCCAGCCCCTCCAGCGAGTGCCGGTCGGCGGTGGAGACGGCCACCGCCGCACCGTTCGCCAGGGCGACCCAGACCTCGAAGGGGGCCGCGTCGAAGGTCTGCGCCGAGTGGAACAGCACCCGGTCCCGGGGGGTGACCGTCACGAAGTCCGGGGCGACGGTCAGCCCGGCCACCCCGCGGTGGGTGATCGCCACGGCCTTGGGGCGGCCCGTCGAACCCGAGGTGTACATCACGTAGGCCACGGCGTCCGGGTCGTAAGGAGGGGGCGGTGCCGGGAGGTCCTCGTCCGGCCCCTGCACCGTGTCGGCGATCCCGGCCGAGGACAGCGCGAGCCCCTGCCCCGCCGGTATGCCCGCCGCCTCCAGCAGGTCCTTCTCGCCCAGCGTCAGAGCGACCCCGGCGTCGGCCAGCATCGCGTCCGTACGCGTCCGGGGATACGTGGGGTCGAGGGGGACGTAGTGGCCGCCCGCCCACCAGACGGCGAGCTGGGCGACGACGACGCCCACCGAGTGCGGCATCAGTAACCCGACCGGGGTGCCGGTCCGCACGCCCCGGGCGCGGAGCACACCGGCCAGTCGCCGGGCCGCGGCGGTCAACTCGCCGTACGTCAAGGTCAGATCGCCGTCCAGCACGGCGAGGTCCCTTGGAGACGCCTCGGCACGGGCGGCCACCCGCCCGAGCACACCACCGTCGGCCGGGGCCGCCGCGGCAGCCGCTGGAGGCGCGGCCACCGGCGCCGCATCCGCCGGGGGCGCCGACGGCTTGGGGGTAGCCGTCCGCTTGCTGTCCAGCAGCGCGGCCAGGCTGCGCAGGTCGGGCTGCCGCAGCACTTCCGGTGCCCGCAGCCGTACGCCGCACTCCTCCTCCAGGGCGGCCAGCAGCCGTGCGGCGGCGAGGGAGTCACCGCCGCTGCCGATGAAGTTGTCCCCGGGGCCGAGGTCCGGCCGGTCGAGCAGTGTACGGCACAGCCGCAGCACCAACTCCTGCGAACCGGACGCCGCGGCGTGCGCGGGGGCCGTCTCCCGCGGCGCCTCCCCGGCCGACAGCGCGGCGCGGTCGACCTTGCCGTTGGCGTCGAGGGGGAACGCATCGACGTACCGGACCGCCGCCGGTACCGCCTGCTCGGGCAGCCAGTCGCGCACGGCCGCCAGCAGTTCCGCTCCGGCCGGTGCCCGCCCGCCCGGGACGGGCAGGACGTAGGCGACCAGTCGTACCGCGCCGTCGGCTCCGGTCGTCGGCGCGACGACCGCCCGCCGGACCCGCGGGTCGTGCTCGAACGCCGCCTCGACCTCGGCCGGTTCGATGCGCACCCCGCGCACCTTGACCTGGTCGTCCAGTCGGCCGAGGAACTCCAGCACGCCGTCGGGCCGCATCCGCACCCGGTCGCCGGTGCGGTAGACCCGCCCGGTCCCGGTCATCCCCGCCGGCGGTGCCACGAAGCGCCGGGCCGTCAGTTCCTCGTCCAGGTAGCCCATCGCCAGCCCGGCGCCGCCGAGGAGCAGTTCACCGGGCTCGCCCCGGGGCACGAGGCGCCCGGAGGCGTCGGTGACACCGACGACCGTGCCGTCCAGCGGCAGCCCGATGGGCGGCGGCGCCCCGGCGTCCTCGCCGTCCGTGCCGTCGCCGTCCGCCGCGCCCGCCGGGTTCAGGGCGTGCGCGGTGGCGACGACGGTCGCCTCCGCGGGACCGTACGCGTTGTCCACCAGGGCGGTGACGTCCGCCGCCGGCCTGCGGCGCATCCGGTCGCCGCCGACCGAGAGGTGACGCAGCGCGGGAAGCCGCGGCCACGGCCGCTCGAACACGGTCTCCGCGAGCGGCGTCGGCAGGATCGCCACCGTCACCGCCGCCCGCCGCCACCAGTCCGTGAGCGCCTCCGGGTCCCAGCGCACCTCGTCCGGCGCGACGCTCAGCGCGCCTCCGGAGCACAGGGCGGCCCACAGCTCCAGGACGTGCGGGTCGAAGGAGACCCCCACCAGCAGGCTGTGCCGGTCGCCCGGGCGGGCGCCGACGCGGTCGAGATACCAGCGCAACCGGGCGGCGAGCGCGGCGCTGTCCACCGCGACCGCCTTGGGCGTGCCCGTCGACCCCGAGGTGAGCACGGCGTAGAAGGCGCCCTCGGGCGCGTCCGCCCCCGTCACCTGGTCGCCCGGCGCGAAGGCGACGACGGCCTCCGCCGCGTTGGCCCCTGCGACGGGCAGGGGCAGCGGCAGCCGCTCACCGGCGGGGTACGCCTCGGGCAGCACCTCGGGCGCCCCGACGAGCGCGGTCACGCGGAGCCCGCCCGTCACGGCGGCGAGCCGCCGGTCGCCCGGGCGGGGCCCGAGCGGGAGGTAGACGGCGCCGAGCCGGGCGAGGGCGACGGCCGTCGCGGCCAGGGCCGCGGAGCGGTCCAGGCACACCCCGACCAGATCACCGGGGCGCACCCGGGGGCGCAGCGCGTCGGCGACCCGCTCGGCCAGGGCGTCCAGCTCGGCGTAGGTCCAGCTCAGTTCCCCGTCCTCGACGGCGGTCGCGGACGCCTCATGGCGGACCCAGTGCTCGAACCGGGCCAGGACGTCCCAGCCGTCCGCCGGGGCGGCCGGGCCGTGGGCGACGCTGAGGAGCGGTTCGCCGTCCGGTGCGTTCGGGCGGGACGTGTTCTTGGCAGTGGTCATGATTCCTCTTGACGAAGTCGAAGGGGTCGCGCGGGCCGCGAACAGGGCGCGGGGCGCGCGATACGAGAGGGGCAGGGGCGGCGCGGTGGCGCCAGGACGGGTGGCTCAGCCGAGGCCCATCGACCGGGCGACGATCACCTTCTGGATCTCCGACGTCCCCTCGATGATCGTCATCATCCGAACGTACCGGTAGAGGAACTCCAGCGGATGGCCCCGGACCCAGCCGGTCGCGCCGTGCACCCGCAACGACCGGTCCACGACCCGGACGGCGGTCTCGGACGCGGTCAGTTTGGCCAGCGCCGCGTTCTCCGGCGTCTCCACGCCCTCGTCCACCAGCCGCGCGCACGCCAGCGTCAGCAGCTTCGCCGCCTCGACCTCCGCGCGACTGCTCACCAGGTGCTCCTGCACATGCTGGTACGCGCCGATGCGCTCCCCGAACGCCCGTCGCTCGCGGGCGTACTCGACGCCCAGCCGCAGGGCGTACTCGGCGATGCCGTTGCACATGGCGGCCACCACGAGACGGCCCCGGGAGAGACTGTCGATGCCGTTGCCGAGGGCGGCGCCGATCCCGGCCTCGCCGCCGACGACGGCGTCGGCCGGCAGCCGCACCCCGTCCAGCACCAGCTCGTACAGCCGCTCGCCCGACATGCCGTCGTAGGCCTGCCCGATCCGCAGCCGCGGATGGTCCATCTCCACGACGAACGCGGTCGGGCCTCCTTCACTCGCCTCACCCGTACCGGCGCCCGCCTGGGCCACGACGATCGCGAAGTCCGCGTGCCCGGCGTTGCTCACGAACGTCTTGCGGCCGGTCAGCACCCACTCCCCGCTTTCCTCGCGGGTCGCGGTGCTGGTGAGGTGGAAGGCGTCCGACCCCGCGTTCGGCTCGGTCAGCGCCAGACAGCGGGTCGCCTCCCCGCGCACCAGCGGCTTCAGATACCGCTCGATCTGCTGCTCGGTGCCCTGCCGCAGCAGCGGGCTCGGCCCGTCCGAACCCGCCAGCGCGTACGGGGCGAGCGGACAGCCGCTGCGTCCCGCGGCGTGGTGGAGCAGCACCACGGCGCTGAACGGCATGCCGGAACCGCCCAGTTCCTCGGGGTAGTCGCCCGCGTAGAAGCCGAGCTTCGCCGAGCGGCCGCGGACGTACGCCCGCAGGTCGGCGGGCGGCAGATCGCCGTCCTCCGGCAGCTCGGCCGCCAGCGGCACCAGCTCACGGCGGACGAACGACGTGAAGGCGTCGACGAGTTCACGGTGCTCCGTCTCCAGGACGGACGAGGGGGCGGTGCTCATCGGGTCGCCTCCGTGACGGCGCGGGCCTGGTCGGCGAGGACGGGATGCTGGAAGAGGACCCGCAGCGGCGGGCGGCCGCCGAGCCGGGGCTCCAGCCACGCGGCGAGCTGGGCGGCCAGCAGGGAGTGCCCGCCCACCTGGAAGAAGTGCGACGACGGCGAGAAGCGGTCGTGTCCCAGCACCTCCCGCCAGCCCTCGCTGAGCAGCGCGACGGCCGGGTCGGCGGGTTCCGCGGACGCCTGCTCGGTGACGTGGTCGAGCGGCAGGTCGGCGGCCGCGCGGGTCAGGGCGGCACGGTCGGGCTTGCCGCCGGGCAGGGTCGGCATCGCGTCCAGCCGGATCCAGCGGCCGGGGACGAGCGCGGCGGGCAGCCGCCCGGACAGCGCGGCGTGCAGGGCCTCGGTATCCGGCTCGACGGGTGCCTCGGCGGGTGTCCCGGCGCGGGACTCGAAGAAGCCCACCAGCCGCGGCCCGCCGGACGCCTCCCGGTCGAGGACGACCGCGCAGGACCGCCCGCCGAGCTCGGCGGACGCCGCGGCCTCGACCTCCTCCAGCTCGATGCGGTAACCGCGCAGCTTGATCTGGTTGTCGCGGCGGCCGAGGAAGACCAGACGGCCCTCGCGGTCGCGGTAGCCGAGGTCACCGGTGAGGTACACGCGCTCACCGCCCAGCGCCGGTACGGTCACGAACCGGGCGGCCGTGGCCTCCGCGGCCTCGTCGCCCCCGAGGTACCCCTCGGCGAGACCGGCGCCGCCGATGGCGAGTTCACCGACCGCGCCCCACGGCAGCGGACAGCGGCCCGCGTCCAGGACGTGGACGTCGACGCCCGGCAGCGCGCTGCCGAGCGGCACCTCGGTGCCCTCGGTGAGCTCCGCCCGGTCCACCTCGTGGACGGTGGAGGTGACCGCCGCCTCCGTCACCCCGTAGGCGTTCAGGACCGTGAGGGTGTCGGTACCGGCGGCGTCCGCGGCGGCGAGCAGCTCCCGCAGCGCACCGGCCGGAAGCCGCTCGCCGCCGCACACCAGGAGCCGCGGCGACCAGCGGCCGTCACCGAGCGCGTCGCGCAGCTCCTCGCGGACCGCGAGGAGATAACTCGTCGGCAGATTGGCGACGGTGACCCGGCGGGCCGACAGCACGGCGATCAGCTCCGCGGCCGTCGGCACCTCCCGCTGCGGCACCACGAGGGCCGCACCGGCCAGCAGCGACGGCAGCACCTCCTCCAGCGCCACGTCGAACGACGGCTGGGCGAACAGCAGCACCCGGTCCTCGGAGGTCAGCGCGTACCGCCGCGCCACGCCCGTGGTGAAGTGGGCCAGCGCGGCCCGGCCCACCACGACGGCCTTGGGCAGACCGGTGGAGCCGGAGGTGTGGATGATGTACGCCGCGCCCTCGATCCACTCGGCGGGCTCCGCCTTGGGGAACTCCGCCGCGTCGAGCAGGGCCACCGGCAGGCCCTCGGCGGGCAGGGACAGCGCGCTCTCCCGGTCGGTCAGCACAAGTGCCGGCCGCAGCCGGGCCAGGAGCGTCTCCAGTCGCGCGGCCGGGTCGTTGGGGGAGAGCGGGGTGTACACCGCTCCCGTGCGCAGACAGGCGAGCAGGGTCACCACGGTGTCCACCCCGCGCGGCAGCACGGCCGCCACCGGCCGGCCCTCCGTGACGCCCGCCGCCCGCAGCTTCCCGGCCAGCTCCTCGACCCGGCGGTCGAGCTCCCCGTAGGTGATCTTCAGGGCGCCGCTGACGATCGCGACGGTCGCGGGGTCGCGCCCCGCGACGGGGTCCAGAGCCGCCCTGGACGACACCGCCATGGCCCGGTCGTCCGCCGGGCCCACGACGGCGGGCGCGGGGGCGAGTTCGGCCAGCGGCGTCGTCGGCGCGCCCAGATAGGCGCGGACGAGACCCAGGAACCGCTCGGCGAGCAGCTGTGCCGTCGCCTCGTCGAACAGGTCCCGGTCGTAGTCCCACACCAGCGTCATCCCGGCCGCGCCCGCGCGCGGGCCGACCGTGCGCCGGTCGTCGGGGAGCAGCACCAGGTCGAGGTCGAAGCGGGTCGTGCCGGTGTTGAAGCCCTCGAACAGCGACACCTCCAGGCCCGGCACCGCGATCTGCGGCAGCGCCGCGTCGTGCGCGCTGAACATGACGCTGAACAGCGGGTTGTCCGCCCCGGAGGTGTGCAGCCCCAGCGCCCGGGTGAGCACCTGCACGGGCACCTCCTGGTGCGGCAGCGCGCGGATCAGACCGTCGGTCACCTCGTCCACCATCGCGTCGGCCCCGGCCGTGGGGTCCAGCCGCAGACGCAGCGGGATGGTGTTGACGAACATGCCCGTGGCGCCCTCGAAGCCCTCCGGGCGGTTGCCGACCGCCGTGCCGACGACGAGGTCGGCGCGCCCGCTGTGGCGGCGCAGCAGTTCGGCGAAGAGCGCGAGCAGCGTGGAGAACGGGGTGTGCCCCTGGGCGCGGCTGTGCGCCCGCAGCCGCTCGGCGAGGTCCGCGTCGATCGGCTGGCGCAGCTGGGCGCCCGCGTGCCGGCGCCGCACACCGGGCCGGGCGAGCCCGGGCAACGGCAGATCGAAGGCGGCGTCGGCCAGCTCCCGCTGCCAGTACGCGAGGCTCGCCTCCCGCCGCTCCTGCCGGCCCTGCCCCTCGGCGGCCCGTACGTGGTCCTCGTAGGAGGGAGCGGCCGGCAACTCGGCCGGCTCGCCCAGCACCCGCGCCCGGTACACGGTGAACACGTCGCGGAGCAGGATCGCGAAGGAGTGCCCGTCGTGCACGAGGTGGTGCTCGACGTGGATGATCCGGTGGTGGTCGTCACCGAGGCGGACCAGGCACCAGCGCAGCAACGGTGCCTCGAAGACGTCGAGGGGGGTGACGGCCTCGGTGCGCAGCAGTTCCTCGAAGGCGGCCTCCGGGTCGGCCTCCCGGCCGAGGTCGACGGTGCGCACCCGTGGTGTGCAGCCCTCGCGGACGCGCTGGCCGGGCAGCGCGCCGGGGTTCTCGACGAGTTCGAGCCGCAGCCCGGGGTGCCGGTCGAGGGCGGCGGCCAGCCCGTCGCGGAGCGCGCTCTCGTCGAGTGTGCCCCGCAGATCGATGGTGGCGGTGAAGTTGTAGGCGCGACTGCCGGGCAGCATCTGCTCGTGCAGCCAGACGATCTCCTGGGATGTGGAGAGTCCGAACATGGTCAACCCTTCCGTGGGGTGGTTGGAGGGGCCCGGTGCCCGCGTCGGGTGGACGGCGGGCCGGGTCAAGTGAGGGGGCGGGCGGCCGGAGTCCGGCTCAGCCCACCGGTGCGGGTCCGTGGGTGCGGGCCCGCAGGGCGTCCAGCAGGGCGGCGAAGGCGTCCTCGGCGACGGGGTCCGGCACCACGCCCCGGTCCCACGCCATCCGGACGAGGAGGTCCGTGCCGTGGGAGACGGACACGGCGAACGGTGCCTGGACGGGACGGCCGTCGATGTGCGTCTCGTGCCCGGTGGCGTCGCCCAGCCGCAGCGGCGGACGGCGGTGCAGGTCCTCGGAGGTGAGCAGGCCGTCGAGCCGCCCCGACCAGGGCACCCCGGCGGTCCGGGCCGCGTGCACCACCTCGTCGAACGGGGCGTCCGCGTGGTCGAGGTCGTCCCACCACGCCACGGTCCGCTCGTCGAGGTCGCAGGCGGTGGCCGGGTGCACGACGGTGTTGAGGAAGCAGCCCAGGACGGGCTGCGCCGCGGCGGGCCTGCCGCCCCAGGGGTAGCCCAGGGCCGGGACGCGGTCCGGGCCGTACAGCGTGCGCGCGGCGGCGGCGCACGCGTCGAGCAGGACGGGGAAGGCGGGCCGGGAGCCGTCCGGTGCGGCGGGCAGCCGGTGCAGCACGGCTCCGGTGCCGGCCGGGCCGTCCCCGGCGCGCGGGGCCGGCGCGGGGCCGGTGGCCGGGCGGAGCGCGGCGAGCCGCCGGGCCCAGTACGTGACGGACCGCTGCCCCGACGCCCGTGCCTCGGCCTCGAGTTGGAGCTGCACGGCCTCGCGGTAGGCGGCCAGCTCGTCCGCCGCCCGGGCCCCGGGCACGTCCCGGGGGCCGAGCCCGTCGCGGTAGGCGTCGGTCAGATCCGCCATGACCCGGCCGATGGACGCCTCGTCGCAGGCCGCGTGGTCCATGACGACGGCCAGGACGTCACGGTCGCCCGCCGGGTCGGCGGTGAGGAACAGCCGCAGCGGCGGGCCCTCGGCCGCCCAGGCGCCGAGCGCCCGGCGCAGCGCGTCGGCGGCGCTCTCGCCGGGGCGCGGCTCCACCCGGCTCACCCGGGCGTCGGGCTCCCCGAGCCGCTGCACCGGAACCCCGCGCAGCGTGTCGGGGCGGGCCCGCAGGGCGGGGTGCAGGGCGGCGAGGTGCCCGGCCGCCGCCCGCAGCCGGCCGGTGTCGACGGAACCGCGGGGGAAGGCGAAGAACAGCGGTACGAGATCGGCCCGCCCGGCCGGGTCCATCCGCCGGGCGAGCAGGAACCGCCGCTGCGCACCGGTGACCGGGAGCGGACCGGCGGCCCGTGCCGCGCCGTCGACGGTGCGCCGGTAACGGTCGAGGTACTGCGAGGTGATGCTGCTGGACTGCACGATGTCCTCCCGCGCGCCCGGGGCGCGCTGACTCGTGAGACGAAAGGGGGGTCAGGCGGTGCTGGGGTGGGGCACGTCCGGCCGCCGCGGTGTCGGAGCGTCCGAGCGGTCCGCTACGAGGACGCTTCCGGCCGACGGGTGGGGCGGTGGGACGGTGAGGCGGTGGGGCCTAGGTTCCGGACACGGTCCGGCCCGCGTCGGCGGCGGGTGCCGGCAGATCGCGCAGGCGCCGCAGCGGGGAGAGCAGCAGGGGCAGGGGGACGAGCAGGAAGCCCGCGGCGCACACCCATACGGCGGCGCGCGCCCCGGCGGCGGAGGCGACGGCCCCGCCGAGCAGGGCGCCGAGCGGCATGGTGCCCCAGACCATGAAGCGCAAGGTGGCGTTCATCCGCCCGAGGAGCGCGTCGGGGCACAGCAGTTGCCGGAAGCTGACCTGGGCGACGTTGTAGACCACCGCGCCGAAGAAGACGGCCGCCGAGGCGATCGCGAACCAGACGGCGGCGGCGCCGTGTCCGGCCAGCGGCCACAGCAGCGCGAACGGCCCGGTGACGACGGTCGACAGCCAGATGACCCGGGCCTGGCCGACCGCGCGGGCGAGCGGCCCCGCGCACAGCGCGCCCGCCAGCCCGCCGACGGCCGAGGCCGACAGCATCAGCCCGAGCACCCCGGGGGGCAGGTCGAGCTCCCGCACGAGGAACACCGTCTGGACGGACATCAGCATCGCGAAGAAGAAGTTCGCGATCCCGGTGGCGCAGGCGATCATACGGAGAATGGGGTGGCGGAGGACGAACACGAGGCCCTCCGCGACCTGGGCCCGCAGCGGGACACCCACCACGGGCGCGGGCCGCGGCTCACGGGCGCGGATCCCGCTCAGGAAGAGCGCCGACACGAGGTAGCCGATCGCGTCGGCCAACAGGGCGACGGGTGCCCCGAGCAGCTGCACCAGGGCGCCGCCCAGCCCCGGCCCCGCCACCTGGGCGGACGAACGGGCCGTCTCCAGGGCGCCGTTGCCCGCGACCAGCTGCTCCCGGGGGAGCAGGCCGGGCAGATAGCTCTGGTGCGCGATGTCGAAGAACACGGTGGCCACACCGGTGATGAGGGCGGCCACGTACAGCTGCGCCATGGTCAGTGCCCCGGCCCACGCCGCGAGCGGCAGGCTCAGCATCGTCACGGCCCGTACGACGTCGGTGCGGATGAGCAGGGGCAGCCGCCGCATCCGGTCCACCCAGGCGCCGGCGGGCAGCCCGACCAGCAGGAACGCCGCGGTCTCGGCCGCGGTCAGCAGCCCGACCTCCATGGGTGACGCGTCGAGCTCGATGACGGCCACCAACGGCAGGGCCACCACGGTCACTTGAGCGCCGATCTGGCTCACCGCTGCCCCGGAGAGCAGTAATCGGAAGTCGTAGTTCCGTAAGAGCCCTGAGCACACGGGCTTCACTGACGAGGACATTTGGCAGACATTTGGTGATGAGGGTGGCCACAGTCAAAATGATCCGGGCACTTCCGGACAGCTTTGTTCGTAATGCGGACAACTCGTGGTGACGTTGGGGCGAACCATTTCGCACTGTTGATTGAACGTCACCCAGGGTGGCCTGCGACGGAAGGGTTTTCTGCGATTCTGGTGCGCCAAGGGAGGCCTGATGTTCGAATGTCCGATAGTCGGTGCCATGCCCCGGGTGGATCGGTTCAAAGTGGTGACACTCGGGCGGCTTTGGGATAAGCAGCGGTGAACCAGGCGGCTCGGGGATGCGCGCCGGGAGCGTCCGGGCGCCCTACAGCTCCAGGTCCGCCTGCACCGGCAGGTGATCGCTGGGGAACTGCCCGCCCTGCTGGAAGACGTTGATGGCCGCGCGCCGGGTCCGCACCCGGGGCGAGGTGAGGATCCAGTCGATGCGGTCGCCGTCCGGCACCAGCGGCCGGTAGCCGTGGAAGGTCGCGTACTGCGCCCCGCGCTGATCGGCCGCGTCCCAGGAGTCCACGAGCGAACCCTGGTCGAGCATCGTGTCGTAGACGGGGTTGCCGTGTGCGGGGACGTTGAAGTCGCCGGTGACGATCCGGGGCAGGGCCGGGTCCAGACCGCGCAGCCGGGTGGTGATCAGCGCGGCGGAGCGCTCCCGCGCGTACTGGTGGGCGTGGTCGAGATGGGTGTTGAGGGCGTAGAACTCACCCCCGGTGAGCAGATCGCGGAACCGGACCCAGGTGACCATCCGGATCACGGTGTTGCCCCAGGTCGCGGACCCGATCAGATACGGGGTGTCGGAGAGCCAGAAGTGGTCGTACGCGACGGGGGCGAGCCGCCGCACGTCATGGAAGACGGCGGTGAACTCGTCGCGGCTGCCTCCCGCGCGGCCCGTGCCGACCCAGGCGTAGCGCGACCCCAGATCGTCGGCGATGTCGCGCAACTGCGCGTACAACCCCTCCTGGGTGCCGAGGAGATGAGGGCGCTCGTGACGCAGCAGCGCGCGCGTGACGGGCCGCCGGTCGGCCCAGGTGTGGGGCGGGGTCTCCGAGGCGTAGCGGAGGTTGAAGCTCATCACCCGCAGCGGACTCCGGCCGCCACCACCGACGGGCCCGGCCGCGGCCCGCAGCGCGGTGCGGCGGTCGAGAGGAGCGTGCGCGAAGGCAGTCACGGCGACTCCAGGGTCCGGGCGGGGTCCGGGTAGGGGAGATTCTCATGCGTCACACGGGCCGCCCGCAACGGTGCCGTGGGGGCAGTGGCGGTCCACTCGGGGACGGCCGGCTCGCCCCAGGCCTCGCGCACAGGGCAGGTGCGGCTGGGCGGGGCTGATCCGGCAGCCGCCGGGGGTCTTCTCCGTCGCCGAACCGGACGGGCGCCGCCCCACGCGCCCACACCGGTCCGGCGGACACGCTCGCGCCGCCGCCGTGGGCCGTCACCGCTTCGGCAGGCGGCGGCCCACCGCGTGGACGGCCAGCATGCCGGCCACCGTCCTCGACCAGGGGAACTGCTCCGCGCGGGCTCGCGCGGCGGTGCGGCGGCGCTCCTCCGGCTCGGCGAGTACGGCCGTCACGGCGTCCGCCATCGCCAGCGGGGACGCGGGCGCCGCCAAGCCCGCCCCCGGGGCCAGCAGTTCACGCGCGGCGCCCGTCGCGGCGGTGACCACCGGGGTGCCGCACGCCAGTGCCTCCAGGGCGGACAGCCCGAAGGACTCCACCGGGCAGGGGACCAGCGCGACGTCCGCCCGCGCCGTCAGCCGGGCGACGGCCCGGCGGTCGGACACATGGCCGTGGAAGCGCACCGCCAGCCCCGCGGCCCGTCGCTCCAGACGGTGCCGCTCCGGGCCGTCGCCCAGCACGTCGAGCCGGGCGTCCACACCGTGCCGGGTCAGCACGCGCAGGGTGTCCACCGGCAGATGGGGGTACTTCTCGGCCGACAGCCGCCCCGTGTAGAGCAGTCGCACGCCACCCCCGCCTCCCGGCCGTCCGGCCGACGGGGTGAACACCTCCAGATCGACACCGAGCGGCACCCGGTGCAGCACCGGTGCCGCCACGCGCGTGAACTCCGCGCCGGAGAAGGCCGAGGTGGTGACCACGGCGTCGAACCCGGCCACCAGACGCCGGTTCCACCCGTCGGCCAGGCTCCGCAGCGGCACCCAGTCCGGCACCCGGGGAGCCAGGATCGCGTCGATCCGCTCATGGGAGAGCAGAACCGTCCGTGCCCCCCGCGCCCGCGCCCACCCCGCCGCGCGCACTGCGGTCAGTTTGTCGGACACCTCGACCGAGTCCGGTGCCAGCCGGCGCAGCAACTCGCCCACCCCGCACGGCGGGACCAGCATGCGGTAGCCGCCTCCCACGGGCAGCCCCGGCAGCGTCACCCGCAGCCCCTCGACGGCGTCCCGCACGCGGTGCCGCCGGGGGCCCGGCACGATCAGCACCCGGTCGTGCCCCGCACGGACGTAGCCCCGGCCGAGCGCGTCGAGCGTGGTGCGCAGCCCGCCGGAGCGAGGGCCGTAGAAATTGGCGATCTGAACGATCCTCATCGCGCCTCAGCCCGCGTCCTCGACGGAGGTCCGGCGGGCGCGGACCAGCTCGGCGTACGTGCACGGGCGGGCGCCCGCGGCTAGGGCCGCGTCGATGGCGTCCAGCGCGCAGTCGCGCAAGCCCTCCCGGGACAGGTCGGCGGGGTGCAGCGCGATCCGGAACGGTCTGCCCCGGCCCGCCCACCGCCGCGCCGCCGTCCGCATCAGCCGGGCCCCGAACCGCTCGCCGAACCCGCCGGGGCGGTGGGACAGCGCGACCATGCGGTGCCGCACGCCGGTCCGCAGGTCGCGCACCCCCAAATGGCTGGTCGTGTAGTCCAGGCCCAGCTCCCGCAGGGCCGTCAGCGCGCCCGGGGAGGCGAGCCACCCCGGCGGTGTGAAGCCCCGTGGGCTGATGTCCACCGAAGCCAGGGCAGCGAGCCCGGCCCGCAGCCGCTCGCGTGCCGCCGGCTCGTCCAGCGCGCAGAACTCGGCGCACCCGCGGGCCAGTACGGAATTCAGCCACCGGCGGGGGAGCGGCCCGCCCGGCACGGCCTCGTGGGCGTAGCCGTGCAGGGACAGCTCGTGGCCGCGCCGCCGCGCCCGGTGCAGCCAGCTCACCAGGGCCGGGTCCTCCGGCAGACCGGGGCCGCGCCAGGCCCCGGGGACCAGCAGCAGCGTCGCGGGCACCCCGCGGGCGTCCAGGTCCCCCAGCCAGCGGCGGCTCTGGGCGAAGCTCCACGGCGCGACGTCGTGCACCGACACCACGAAGGGCGCGCCACCGCCCCGGTCCGCGGCACTCACCGTGCCACCGGTCCGGCGGCGGCCGGAGCGAACACCGCGCGCGACCGCGCCGCACGGGCCGGCCGTCTTCCGATCGCTGCTCTCACGGGCTCAAGGATCCTCTCCGGCCGCACCCTGTGGGTACCCGACACGATCGCCGTCACCGCGCGGAGGGGCACGGCGCGTCGGCACGGCTCGCGCGAGCGCCCCGGGTGCCGGGGAACGGGCCCCTTCCCTCGGCCACGCGTCCTCCCCCGGCCACACGTCAAGATCGAACCCATGCGCGGATTCCCCTACCGGCACTTCGACATTGTGTCTAGGGTGGGAGACGCAGCTGGTTCGCCCCGCCTGCCAGGCGGGAGCGTCGCAAGAGGGAACCCGGTGGGAATCCGGGACTGCCCCGCAGCGGTGAGTGGGAACGACCGCCGTCATACGCACTGGACGCCACGCGTCCGGGAAGCGACGGCCAGTAGGTGCCCGAGGCCCCAAGGCCCAGGGCGCGCCCACGAGTCCGAAGACCTGCCACTGCCCGCACGCCACCCGTGTGCGGTGATCTCGGTGGCCCCGAGGGAGGGCCGGCGGTGGCAGGCAGGCGTGCCCGGCGCGCCCGCCCTCTTCGTCGTCCCTTCGCACCCGGGTCCGCCGTGGTCATTCCGCGACTCGCGAAGGAGAGTTCCGTGACCGACCGCACCGCCACCCCGTCCTCCCGGGCCACCGTCCACGGCTACCCCCGGCAGGGCCAGGGCCGTGAGCTGAAGAAGGCCGTCGAAGGCTACTGGGCGGGCCGCGTCACCGCCGACGCCCTGCACGCCACCGCCGCCACCCTGCGCAGCACCGCCTGGCGCCAGTTGACGGAAGCCGGCGTGGACGAGGTCCCCACCGGCGACTTCTCGCTCTACGACCACGTCCTGGACACCACGGTCATGGTCGGCGCCATCCCCGAGCGGCACCGCGCCGCCGTCCGGGACAACGCCCTGGACGGCTACTTCGCCATGGCTCGCGGCACCCAGGAGGCCCCGCCGCTGGAGATGACGAAGTGGTTCGACACCAACTACCACTACCTCGTCCCCGAACTGGGCCCGGACACCGTCTTCACTGCCGACCCCGCCAAGCCGCTCGGCGAACTGCGCGAGGCCCTCGCCCTCGGCCACACGGCCCGCCCCGTCCTCGTCGGCCCGGTCACCTACCTGCTGCTCGCCAAGCCCGCACCCGGCGCCCCGGCCGACTTCCAGCCGATCACGCTCCTCGACCGGCTGCTCCCGGTGTACGCCCGGGTGCTGGCCGAGCTGCGGGCCGCCGGCGCCGAGTGGGTCCAGCTCGACGAGCCCGCGCTCGTACAGGACCAGCCCCCGGCCGTCCTCAGCGCCGCCACCCGTGCCTACCGCGACCTGGGCGCGCTCGCCGACCGGCCCAGGATCCTGGCCGCCACCTACTTCGACCGCCTCGGTGACGCGCTGCCCGTCCTCGCCAAGTCACCCGTCGAGGGACTGGCCCTGGACTTCACCGGCCCCGCCGCCGCCAACCTCGAAGCCCTCGCCGCGGCCGGCGGCGTGCCGGGCAAGCGACTCGTCGCCGGCGTCGTCGACGGCCGCAACATCTGGCTCAACGACCTCGAACACTCGCTGGCCACCCTCGCCACCCTGCTCGGTCTCGCCGGCCGGGTGGACGTGGCACCCTCCTGCTCATTGCTGCACGTCCCCCTCGACGCCACCGCCGAACGCGACGTGGACCCCCAGGTCGCCCGCTGGCTCGCCTTCGCCCGCCAGAAGACCGAGGAGATCGTCACCCTCGCCCGCGGCCTGAACGAGGGCACGGACGTCATCGCCCCGCAGCTCGCCGCCAACCGCTCCGCCCGCGCCTCCCGCGCCGCCTCGGCCCTCACCCACGACCCGGCCGTCCGGGCCCGCGCCGCGGCCGTCACCGAGCGGGACACCCGCCGCCCGCAGCCGTACAGCGAGCGGACCGCCGCCCAGCGGGCCCGGCTGGGCCTGCCGTTGCTGCCCACCACGACCATCGGCTCGTTCCCGCAGACCACCGAACTGCGCACCGCCCGCGCCGACCTGCGCGCGGGACGGATCGACGCCGCCGGATACGACGAGCGCATCGCCGCCGAGATCCGCGACGTCCTCGCCTTCCAGGAGAAGGCCGGGCTGGACGTCCTCGTCCACGGCGAGCCCGAACGCAACGACATGGTCCAGTACTTCGCCGAGCGGCTCACCGGCTACCTCGCCACCCAGCACGGCTGGGTGCAGTCCTACGGCACCCGCTACGTCCGCCCGCCGATCCTCGCCGGCGACATCTCCCGCCCCGAGCCCATGACCGTGGCCTGGACGAGCTACGCGCAGTCGCAGACCGAGCGCCCGGTCAAGGGCATGCTCACCGGCCCCGTCACCATGCTCGCCTGGTCCTTCGTCCGCGACGACCAGCCGCTCGCCGACACCGCGCGCCAGGTCGCCCTGGCCCTGCGCGACGAGGTCACCGACCTGGAGGCCGCCGGGACCGCCGTCATCCAGGTCGACGAGCCCGCACTGCGTGAGACACTGCCGCTGCGCACCGCCGACCGGCCCGGCTATCTGGCCTGGGCGACCGAGGCGTTCCGGCTGACCACCGCGGGCGTCCGGGCGGACACCCAGATCCACACCCACATGTGCTACGCCGAGTTCGGCGTCATCATCGGCGCCATCGAGGAGCTGGACGCCGACGTCATCAGCCTGGAGGCGGCCCGCTCGCACATGCAGGTCGCCGACGAACTCGCCGTGGCCGGATACGGGCACGAGGTGGGCCCGGGCGTCTACGACATCCACTCGCCCCGGGTGCCGGGCGTCGAGGAGACCGCCGGCCTGCTGCGCAAGGGGCTCGCCGCCATCCCCGCCGAGCGTTTGTGGGTCAACCCCGACTGCGGCCTGAAGACGCGGGGCTGGAGCGAGGTCCGCGGCTCCCTGGAGCATCTGGTCGAGGCGGCCCGGCAGGTGCGGGCCGAGCTGACTGGCGCCGACGCGCGCTGACGCCGGTCACCGCCGCTCCGATCAGGGGGACAGCGGGCGCGGCCCGGCACCGATGTGCCGGGCCGCACCCGCAGTTCACGGCCATTCCCGCTCAAGTGGCCCAAATGCCAACGGACTCTCATGATTGACTGCCCCCACCGGTCATGCCCCCACAGGAGAGGACGGCCACGATGAGCAGGCGCCCCGAGCCGCGTCGAATGATCATCGGTGGGGAGGAGGCGGTGGTGGTGGCCCCCGAGGAGTACGAGCGCCTGGCGACCACCCGCAGACAGGTGGGCGCGCAGGGCGCCCGGATCCGCGTCCTCAAGCACGAACTCCAGCACAGCCTCGCGCTGTTGGCGGCCGTCGAGTCCTTACTGGCCGACGTCCCGCACGGCCGTCCGGGACGGTCCTTCGACGGCGGGAGCGGCGGTGACGCCGGCCATCCGGCGGCCTCCTGCGTCCGCTGCGGGCTGCTGGAGCTGATCCACCGGAGGCCGTCGGCCGGGACGCGGGCCCCGCGGGGCGGGCTGACCGCCCTGTGAGTCCCGGTGCGCTCCGGTGCCGGTTCAGGAGACCGGCGGTGCCGGCTCCGGGGGCAGCGGCCGGCCGCAGCGCAGGTTCCAGCGTCCGGCGCGGCCGGTGAGCTCGGTGAGAGTCAGCGGGGGCACGTCGAGCCGCCAGAAGAGCCGCGGGGGCAGCTCCAGTGCGTGTACGACCGCCGCGCGGACCACCGCGGGTTCCACGACGGCGAGCAGCCGGCCGTCGTCGTCGGTCCGCCCGTCCAGCCAGGAGCCGACCCGGCCGACGAGGTCCAGCAGCGACTCGCCGCCGTGCGGCGCGGCGCCGGGGTCCGCCAACCAGGCGGCCACCGCCTCGGGTTCGGCGGCGGACAGCTCGGCCAGCCCCCGCCCACGCCAGTCGCCCACCTCGAGGTCCCGCAGCTCGGGCACGGGGGCGGGGGACAGGCCGAGCGCGGTGGCCGTCCCACGGCAGCGCGGGGAGGGGGCGCAGAGCGCGGCCGAGACCCGAGGCAGACCGCCGGCGACGGCGCGGGCCTGCCGGACACCTGCGTCGTCGAGCGGGGCGCCGTCGTCGAAACGGGCTTCGCGCAGTGCGGCGCTCATCGCCGGTGAGAGCAGCGTCACACGTACGGTCATGGTCCTCAACTCTCCTCCCGGGCGGGCCCGGTCGGCCCGCGCCCAGCAGACCACGAGGGGGCGAGCGGGGCGCGCGCGGGGGTGCGCATCCGCACGCCGTAGCGCCCCGGTCGCGTACACGGTACGGTCGCGTGTACATGACGACGGTGTGACGGAAGTCCGGTGAGATCCCGGCACGGTCGCGCCACTGTGTACCCGGCGAACGCCCCCGATCCACGCGGGGCGGTGGCAGGGAAGTCAGACCCGGCACCGTCGTTGAAAGCACCACGATCGGGACGCGTGTTCCCCAGGAGGTTTTGCCATGGCCCAGTCAGCCGCCCCCGCGACCGGTACCCCCGCCGTACCGGCGATCACCCCGATCTCCTTCAAGGAGATCGCCCCGTGGACGATCTTCTTCGGGATCCTCGCGCTGATCCTGCTGTACTTCGTCGGCGCCGAGCAGGGCGCCACCGCCCTGATCTCCGGTGAGGGTGTGCACGAGTGGGTGCACGACGGCCGTCATCTGCTCGGCTTCCCCTGCCACTGAGAGACCAGGGGTCAAGAGCTCGTGAACTCCATATCGGTACGGGCGCTGCTCGTACGCGGCATGCTCGCCGGCCTCGCCGCCGGCGCGCTGGCGCTGCTCACGGCCTATCTGCTCGGGGAATCCCGGGTGGACGCGGCCATCGCCTTCGAAGAGGCGCACAGCCACGACCACGGCGGCGGTGAGGAGCTGGTCAGCCGCTCCCTGCAGTCGACCGCGGGGCTGGCCACCGGCATCCTCGTCTACGGGGTCGCACTGGGCGGTATCGCCGCCCTGGTGTACTGCTACGCGCTGGGCCGCGTCGGCCGTTTCGGCCCGCGCGCGACGGCCGTACTGGTCTCGCTCGGCGCGTTCGTCGCGGTCTATCTGGTGCCGTTCCTGAAGTATCCGGCGAACCCGCCCGCCGTGGGCGACCCGGACACCCTGGACCAGCGCACCGCGCTGTTCTTCCTGATGATCGCGCTCAGCGTGCTGCTCACCGTCGGCACGGTGATCCTGGGCAAGCGGCTGGCTCCCCGCCTGGGCAACTGGTACGCGAGCGTCGTGGCGGGCGCCGCCTTCCTGGTGGTGGTGGGGATCGCCTTCGCGTTCCTGCCCTCGGGCGAGAACGTGCCGGAGGGCTTCCCCGCCGTGCTGCTGTGGCAGTTCCGCCTCGCCACGCTGGCCGTCCAGTTCGTCCTGTGGGCCGGTTTCGGCCTGCTCTTCGGTCACCTCGCGGAGCGCCTGCTCCTCGGCAAGGCGGAGGACCGGCAGGGCGACGAGACGGCGTCGCGGACGGCCACCGCGGCGAACTGAGCCCGCTGACGCGCGGTCAATCGCCTCATCTGTCCCGTGGGTTCGGAAGGGCATGTCCCGACCGTCCCACGGGACAGCCGCGTTCGGGGCGTCCTCCGGGTGCGGGCTTCGCCGCTCCGGCGTCAGTCCCGGCGCAAGAGCATGTCGATGATCGAGTCGAGGTGGTCGGCCCGCCCCTGGCCCGGCGGGAGGGCCTCCGGAACGGCGTTGACCAGCTGGCCGTGGCCGAGGAAGCTGGTGTAGCCCAACGTGCCGCGCAGCCGGGCCTCTTCGGGGTCGAAGCCCAGCTCGGAGAAGAGCTGGGTGAGATAGCCGAGCCGGCGCTCGGTCACCCGTCTCACCACCGTGGCGACCAGCGGGTGTCCGACGGTGGCCAGCAGCGAGACCTCCAGCGGGCCTTCGGTGACCGCCTCGGTCGCCTGGGTGAAGAGACTCCGCAGCCGCACCTCGGGGTCCGGCTCGGCCGACAGCGCGGTGATGACCGCCTCGGTGCGGGTCTCCTCCCAGCGCAGCAACGCGGCCTCGATCAGCGCCTCCCGGCTGGCGAAGTGCCAGTAGAAGCTGCCCTTGGTCGTGCCCAGCCGGACGGCGAGCGGTTCGACCGCGACGGCGGCCAGCCCGCCCTCGCCGATGGCGGTGAGCGCCGCGTCCGCCCAATCCAGCGCGCTGAGCCGCTGTCGTCCGCCGGTTTCCCGCAATCGCCGTTGCACCATGACCGTACGCTACCGTACGGTTGAACATACGCCAGCGTATGGAGGGGTAATGCGCACGGTCCGCAACATCCACGAACGCATCATCGAGGCTCCGGCCGAGACGGTCGGAGCCCTGCTCGACCGGGTGTCGTCCGACGCCGACCCGATCTTCCCCACCCCCGCCTGGCCCGCGATGCGCTTCGACCGCCCGCTCGGAGTCGGTGCCGAGGGCGGCCACGGCCCGGTGCGCTACCGCGTCGGCGCCTACGAGCCCGGCAGCCGTATCCGCTTCGACTTCACCCCGCCGTCGAACGGCTTCCACGAGATGACCGTGGAACCGCTCGGCCCCGGCCGCTGCCTCGTGCGGCACACCCTGGAGCAGACCCAGCGCGGCACCGAGGCACTGGCGTGGGCCCTGGCGATCCGCTTCGCCCACGACACCGTCGTCGAGGAGGTCTTCGACAACATCGAGCGCGTGGCGACCGGTTCACTGCGGCGCGCGGTGCGCTGGTCCCCGTGGGTCCGCTTGCTGAACCGGCTGGAATGGGACAGGCCGGTCGAGGTGGAGCTCCCGGCCCGCGCCCGGCTGGCCCGTACGGCCTTCGAACGGACCGATTTCACCGACGCCTGGCAGCTGGAGATCCTGCCGGGGATGCCCGAGGACCCACGCGCCTGGGAAGGCGCTCTGCGCTTCCCCGTCGTGGCGCGCGGGGACGGCGAGGTCCTGCTGGGCAAGGACGCCGGCCACCTCGACTTCCGGGCCTCGATCCTGATCGACCAGGGGCGGGTCACGCTCAGCACGGTCGTGCGGACCCACAACGCGGTGGGCCGGGCCTACTTCGCGGTCGTCAAGCGGGTGCACCCCGTCATGGTCCGCGCCCTGCTGCGCCGCACGCACCGCCGACTGGCGCTGTCCACCCCGAGCGCGGGCTCGCGCGAGCGGTTCCACCGGGCAGCGGACACGGCCACCGCCGAGGTGGCCGTGCAATGACCGGGAGGCGGACCTGCTGAACAGGGGACAGCGGGTCCGTCTCCCCTCACAGCGGCTGTACTGCTCGCTGTTCAGCCGCGGAGCAGCTTGGCCTCGACCTCCGGGTCCAGGCCGAGCGGGGGGCGGTCCGCCCGCTGCGGCGGCGGGCCGTCCAACTCCTGGAGCCAGGCCCAGGTGTCGGCCACCGTCTCCTCGACGGGGCGGCAGCGCAGCCCGGCGGCCAACGCCTTGGACACATCACCCTGGTGCATGGTGTCGTAACCCTCGCCCGGCGGCACCCAGATCGGCAGGTCCATCCACGGCTCGACGCCTGCGGCGAGAATCGGCTCCGGATCCGTCCAGCGCAGCTCGGCGTCGGAACCGGTGACGCGGACGCACGCCTCCAGCAGCTCGCCCATGGTGGTGTGGCCGGGCGGGCTGATGAGGTTGTAGGGGCCGCTGAGTCCCTGCTCCACGGCGTCCAGGGACCACCGGGCGAGATCGCGGGCGTCGATGTACTGCAACGCCAAGTCGCGTGGCCCGGGCGCCAGGACCGGGCCGCCCCGGGCGATGCGCAGCAGCCACCACGGCAGCCGCCCGATGTTCTCCCGGGGGCCGAGGATCAGCCCGGCCCGCACCAGCAGCGCCCGGTCCCCGAAGACCTCGGTTGCCGCCAGCTCCCCGCCCCGCTTGGCCTGCGGGTAGTCCACCTCGCCGGCGTCGGGCGAGCCGTCCACCAAGGGCGCGTCCTCGTCGTGCCCGGGTGCGCAGGGATAGCTGTACACCGAGCCGGTGGACACATACACATACCGCTTCACCCGGCCGGCCAGCGCCCGCGCCGCGTCCCGTACGGCCGACGGCGCGTTCGTCCAGGTGTCGACCACGACATCCCACTCGCTCTGGTCCAGCGCCGCCAGACCGCCCACCTCACTGCGGTCGCCCAGCAGTTCGACCACGCCCGGCGCGGGCTCGTGGCGGCCGCGATGGAAGACGGTCACGTGCCAACCCCGGGCCAGCGCCTCGTCGGTGACGGCGCGGCCCACGAACTCCGTGCCACCCAGTATCAGAAGTCTCATGACCGCGACTGTGCACCCCGGCCGCCGCCGGGGGAAGCGCCCCATGCTCTCAGCGGAATCGCCCAGAGCTGAACGCCCCGGCCTTCGCGGCGCGTGACCCCTGCCACAACGTTTCCGGCCGGGGGACAGCCCCACCTGGATCATTGCGCCGGGGACAACACATACATGACCACATCGCACTGGAGTGCCCCGCCCCGGCCGCCCAGGATGCGGGACATGAACACGCACACCGACACCACCCGTGACCAGCTCGCCGTCGTGAGCCAGAGCGGTCCGACCGTCACCTTCTTCGACGCCCGCACCCACGAGCCCCTCCGGGTGCTGGAAGTGCCCTCCGAACCGCACGAGTTGTGCTTCGACGCGAGCCGACGGCTGCTGTACTGCGCCGGCACCTACGTCTCCGGCTACTACCACGCCCACCAGGGCCGGGCCCGGAACATCAGCGTCATCGACGTGGACACCCACGAGATCGTCGGCACCCTCGACACCGCACCGGACCACGCCCCGCACGGCCTCGCCCTGGACCCCGGCCGCTCCCGGCTGTACGTCAGCGTCGAGGCCACCGAGGACGAGCCCGGCGGCGTGATCGTCTACGACACCCGGACCCATGAGCGGGTCGCCCGGATCCCGGTCATGGCCGACGGCCCGCACTGGTTCGCCATCACCCCGGACGGACGGCGGGGCTACTCCACCAACAAGGAGGCGGGGTTCGTCTCCGTCGTGGACCTCGAACGCGACGAGTTCACCGGCCGGATCGCCGTACCCGGAAGCGAGGGACTGGACGTCTCGCGCGACGGCCGGTACGTCTACGTGGCCGCCCCCAAGGGCGACTTCGCCGCCCCGCCCGCCGCCGCACCGGGCATCCGAGTGATCGACACCACCACCGGCGCGACCGTACGGACCCTGCCCACCGAAGGCGTGGTGTTCCCCGTGCACACCACTGTCACCGGCGCGGTGCTCGCGGGCGAGCTGCGGATGGCGGCTCAGGTGCCCGGCGGCACCCTGGGAGCGCAGGACAACGGCGTGCTGACCGTCTACGCCCCCGACACCCTGGAGGTGGCCGGACAGGTCGAGGTCGGCCGGTTCCCCCTCACCATCACCTCCTCCCCGGACGGCTCGGTGGGCTACGTCTCCAACGTCATGTCCAGCACGGTGACGGTCGTCGACCTGAGGCTGATGCGGGTGATCACCACGTTGGAGGTCGGCCGCGCGGGCGAAGCCGGCGCGCACGGGCTCGCGTACATCCCGGCCGCCCGCCGATCCGTTCAGCCCACCGGCTCGCAAGCGGCCGGACCGAACCGCCGGCGGTAGGTCGTCGGGCTGAGCCCGGTGCGTCGGCGCAGCTGCGCCCGGAGGTTCGAGGCCGTCCCCAGGCCACTGGCCTCGGCGACCACATCGAGCCTTAGCTCGCCGCGCTCGATCAGCCGGCAAGCCAGCGCCACCCGTTCACCGGTGAGCCAGGCGAGCGGCGTGGTGCCGAGCTCGGCCCGGAAGCGCCGGTGCAAGGTGGCCGGGCTGACCGCCGCGCGGGCCGCGAGGTCCGCCACGGAGAGGGGCCGGGCCAGCCGTTCCAGGGCCCAGGCCAGCAGCGGAGCGAGCGACGCTTCGGGTACGGCGGGCACCGGCCGCTCGACGAACTGCCGCTGTCCGCCGTCGCGGTGCGCCGCGAACACCAGCCGCCGGCTCACCGTGTTCGCGATCTCGGCGCCATGGTCGCGGCTGATCAGGTAGAGGCCGAGATCCAGCGCGGCGGCGCTCCCGGCGGCCGTCAGCACGTCACCGTCGTCCACGAACAGGACGTCCGGTTCGAGCCGGACCTCGGGGTAGCGGGCCGAGAACTCCGCCGCCCACTTCCAGTGCGTGGTGGCCCGGCGGCCGTCGAGCACCCCGGCCGCGGCGAGGGTGAACGCGCCGGTGCAGAAGCTCACCAGGCGCGCACCCCGCCCGGCGGCCCGCCGGATCGCGGCCGCCACCGCCGGATCCGGCGGGGTGCGGGGCTCCGGACGGTTGGGCACGATCAGGGTGTCGGCGGCGTCGGCGGCCTCCAGCCCGGCGACGCCGGACAGCGTGAACATCCCGTCGTTCATCCGCACGGCGGGCGAGGCGGCGCAGAGCGTGAAGTCGTACCACCGCCGGTCGATCTCGGGGCGGCGCAGCCCGAACAGCTCGGTGGCCACGCCCAGTTCGAAGGGGTTGGAGCCCTCATCGACGAGGACGGCCACCCGGTGCGAGGATCCATGCGACATATGCGATTCCTAGCACTGGTATCGCGTGATCGACAATGGCGATGATGGCGTGGTGATCAACGAACCGATCGACCTGAAGTCCGCACTGAGCAGTTTCGACCAGCTGTGGAGCCCACGGATCGTCACCCAGGTGAACGACTACGACGTCCGCATCGCGAAGGTGGCGGGCGAACACATCTGGCACGTGCACGAGAACACGGACGAGTTCTTCCTCGTCCTCGACGGCGAGCTGGGCATCGGCCTCCGCGACGGCGAGGGCGAGCGGGTGGTCGTGCTGCCCCAGGGCGCGGTGTTCGTCGTCCCGCGCGGGGTGGAACACCGTCCGTTCTCCACCGCCGGCGCCTCGATCCTCCTGTTCGAACCCACCGGCACGTCCACCGTCGGCGACCGCCACGACCCGGTGCCCGGCCATGTCGACGCCACCACCGGGCACGTGCTCGGCTGACGACGGAGCGCGCGCTCCTTAGCGGTGAATTCCGCCAAGCGGGCTGGAGCAGGCGCAGCACACGGCGGAACGACAAGTGGGGCTGTCGCGATGATCGCGACAGCCCCACTTCATTACGCTTTTGCAGGTCAGCGGCGGTAGGCCTGCCCAACCGTCAGCAGGGGCGACAGGATTCGAACCTGCGACTAGCGGGTTTGGAGTCCGCTGCTCTGGCCAGCTGAGCTACGCCCCTTCGGCGTGGTGATCACTCTGCCATGGGCAGGGCGTCCGCCGCCAGCCGATTTGCCGTGGCGATGGTCACCGTCGCCCCTCGGCGAGGTCCTTCATCCCGTTCAGGGTGGCGTCGATGCCCGAGCGCAGATCCTTGAGCCGGGCCGCGACGATGGCCGCCTCCGCCTCCGGCTTGCCCTCGATCGCGAGGCTGACGCCGGAGCGGGCCGGGCCCAGTTCCGCGGACTGCCGCACGAGGGTGCCGCCCGCCTCGGGGGTGAGCTCGAACCGCCAGGTGGCCAGCCGTCCGGCCGGATCGGTCACCGGCTCCCCGAACCGGCCGTCGGCATCCGTGACCGCCCAGCCGAACAGCCGCTCGTCGGTCAGCTCGACCACATGGGAGACGGTCCGCCAGTCGCCCACCAGGGGGTGGCGGTTGTATCCCGCGAACCGCGCCCCCAACGCGGCCTCGGTGGCACCGTCCAGCCACTCCACGCGCTGGAGTTCGGGGCTGAGCCGCGCGGGCAGGTGGATGTCGGTCACCAGCGCCCAGACCTCGGACGGGGGCGCGGCGATGTGGAGGTCGCTGTGAACAGTGGGGCCGTCTGCGTAGCGCACGTGGGTACCTCGCGAGAAAGACGTATCAGGGTGTCAGTGCGGCCGGCCGATCGGGCCGTGCCGCCTCACCCGGTCAAGTCTGACCCCGCGAAGGCGCGACGGGATCAATTGGTGATACACGTAACACGCGGGGATCGCCTGGCCCAGCGGCCAACGAGCCTTCACACATCGCGTGGTTGGCGCGCCTCCGTCCGACGGCGGCCGGCCCGGCCCCACCACACATACGCGCCAGGGCTCCGAGTACGGAAGACTGCACCGGTGAGCACAACAACACCTCAGCCCTCGCCCCGTACCGCCCTCGGACGCGGCGTCAGCACCCTGATCCCCGGCCCCGCCGCGTCGTCGGGCGAGCAGGCCGCCGCCGCGCTCGCCGCGCTGCGGACCGCGACCGTGCACGTCGGAGTGCTCCAGGCCGCCGCCGTCCTGCTGGGCGAACTCGCCCGCACCGGCGAGGACGAGACCACCCGGGAGACGGCGGCGACCACCGCGGCCCTGATCGAGCAGGCGATGCGTACGGCGGAGTGACCGACCGCGGCGGCGGGCAACGGTCGTCCGGGATTCAAAAGGAGTTCACCGCTCCGTCCGGTGTCGAACGTACCTTCGCCGCGACGTTGTCGTCTCCGGAAGGCTCCTTCGCATGAGGCCCCTGGCCACCTCCGTCCGTCTGCGCGCCGCCTCGGCCGCCCTGGCCCTCGCGACCGGGGCGCTGCTCTGGCAGTCCACCGGCACCGCGCGGGCAGCCGCCCCCGGCCGCTTCACGGTGACCGCCACCGTGGAGACCGCCCCGGTGTCGCACAGCGGTGACGCGGCCGACGACCCGGCGATCTGGGTCCACCCCACCGACCCGTCCCGCTCCGTGATCGTCACCACCGACAAGAAGGGCGCCCTGGAGGTCCTCGACCTCTCCGGCAACCGCATCCAGCGGATCAACGGCGACCACGGCAACAACGTCGACCTGCGGGGAGACATCGTCGTCTCCGCGGACGACGAGGCCGCGAACGGTGGCGGCGCGATGCACATCTACCGCATCGACCCGGCCACGCGAAAGCTGAGGCACCTCAAGGACGTCGCCACCGAGGTCACCGCGCACGGCATCTGCATGTACACCTCGCCCACCAGCGGCAAGCTGTACGCCTACCCCAACAGCACCTCCGGCCGCATCGAGCAGTGGGAGCTCGCGGTGCGCGGCGACGAGGTCACCGCCACCTCCGTGCGTCTCTTCGACGCCGGCTCCGCCGTCGAGGGCTGCTACGCCGATGAGAAGACCGGCAGGCTCTACCTCGGCGAGGAGGACGTCGGCGTGTGGGTCTACGGCGCCGAGCCCACCGCCGGCACCACGCGCACCGAGCTGGACTCCACCGGCTCCGGCGGCCATCTGACCGCCGACGCCGAGGGCATCACCGCCGCCGGCCGCTACCTCATCGTCTCCTCGCAGGGCAGCAACGACTTCGCCGTCTACGACCGGACCGGCGGCGGCTACCTCGGCCGCTTCGCCGTCACCAAGGGGACGGCCGCCGACGGCTGCGAGGACACCGACGGCATCGACGCCACCGCCGCACCGCTGGGCGCGAAGTTCCCCGGCGGGGCCTTCGTCTGCCAGGACGGCACCAACTCCGCCCCCGGAACCAGCGGCAACCAGAACTTCAAGCTCGTACCGTTCGAACGGATTTCCGCCGTCCTCGGCTGACGGACCGCACACGCACCGCGGGTGCCCGGACGACGTGCGTCGTCCGGGCACCCGCGCGTTTGTCAACAGGCCTTTGTATGTGACTTTTTCGGCCGTCGCGGCCGATTCCCCGTGGTGGCCGGTCTTGCTACGTTCGTTCAGCCCCCGTGACCCGGTGCCCCGAGCACGTCCGCAGGAAGGCCCGTGACAGGGCCCGTACGAAGGCAAGGAATCCCATGACCACAGCGCCACTGCGGGCACCGGACACATCCGACGCCGGACCCGGGAACGCACCGGAACCGGGCCCCCTCGATCAGGTCGTCCCCTTCGCCCCCTTTGTTCAATTCGGCCCGGACCTTCTCGCGACCGCGCTGGCCGAGCTCCCCGAGGACGATGTCGCGGAGTTCACCGACTCCTGGCACGACCTGCCGGCCGACGCGCACCTGGGCACCGACACGCCCTACCGGTTCCGCCGCTACGGGTCCTTCCGGCTGCTGCCCGACCGGCTCGAGAAGCTGCCGCACACCGCCTTCTTCCAGGACAGAACCGTGAACAAGGTGAACGGCGGCGTGGACCGCCTGTTCGCCCCGCTCGACGACTCGGTGGCGTCCGGCGCCGCGCTCCGCACGGTCGTCCGCACCCTCTTCGACAGGCTCCCCGGCCCCCGCACCGGCATCGACACCTGCGGGGTGCACCAGATACGCGTCACCGCCACCGAGGACGCCGAGGGCCACCCCGCCCCCGAGGGCGTCCACCAGGACGGCCACAGCTACGTCGCCCAGGTGCTGATCCGCCGCGAGGACATCGAGGGCGCCGAGTCCAGCCTCTACGACCTCGACCGGCGCCGGATCCACCACGCGGTGCTCACCACCCCCATGGAGACCATCGTCCTCGACGACCGGCGCGTCCTGCACGGCGTCTCCCCGGTCCGGCCCGCGCCCGGCGCCCGCACGGGCATGCGCGACATGCTGCTCGTCGACTTCTTCCCCGGCGCCGGCGACTGACCGCTTCGCGGGGGCGCACGGGCGTGCGCCGGGCGCGGTGACGAGGGCATTCACGGGGTAGGCGCCACCCCGGGCACGACTGGGTCCCGCAGGCCGGAGATGGCAGACTGTCCGCCGACCTGGAGGAGGACCCCGTATGTCGATGACCGGCCAGCTGCGCAAAGCGGTACGGCTGAGGCACCGCCGCACCGCGGTGGACCTCAGCCATCCGGCACGCTCACCGCTCGGATCCGCCGTCGTCAACTGCGCGGTCTACATCGGCGGCATCCGGCAGGAGGACGACTGCCCCGCCGAGGAAGCGATCAAGCACGTGCGCAAGGCCGGCGACGGCTTCGTCTGGATCGGACTGCACGAGCCCACCGTGGAGGAGTTCGCCGACATCGCCACGCTGTTCGGCCTCCACCCGCTGGCGGTCGAGGACGCCGTCCACGCCCACCAGCGCCCCAAGCTGGAGAGCTACAACGACACGCTCTTCACCGTCCTCAAGACCGTCTGCTACGTCGACCACGACAAGCTGACCGCGACGAGCGAAGTGGTCGGCACCGGCGAGATCATGGTCTTCACCGGCCACGACTTCGTCGTCACCGTCCGACACGGCGGACACGGCTCCCTCGGCCCGCTCCGCGAGCAACTGGAGTCCGCCCCCGAGCTGCTCGCGAAGGGTCCCGCCGCCGTCCTGCACGCCATCGCGGACCACACGGTCGACGACTACCTCGCCGTCGTCGACTCCGTGCAGAGCGACATCGACGACGTCGAGACCGAGGTCTTCGCCAGCGACAGCGGCCGCCACGCCGACGCGGGCCGGATCTACCAGCTCAAGCGCGAACTCCTGGAATTCCGGCGTGCCGTGATACCGCTGGACCGACCGGTGCGGGAGCTGTCCACCCGGCCCTACCCCGTGGTCGACCAGGAACTACGGACCTACTTCCGCGACGTCGCCGACCACCTGGCCCGGGTCGCCGAGCAGATCATCGCCCTCGACGATCTGATCAACTCCATCCTGCAGGCCCATCTCGCCCAGGTGACCGTCGCGCAGAACGAGGACATGCGCCGGATCAGCGCCTGGGTCGCGATCGTCGCCGTGCCCACGATGGTCTGCGGGATCTACGGCATGAACTTCGACCACATGCCCGAGCTGCGCTGGACCTACGGCTACCCGCTCGTCCTCTGCGTCATCGCCGTCGCCTGCTTCACCATCCACCGCGGCTTCCGCCGCAACGGCTGGCTGTAACGCCGACGGCCCCGCCCGCCCGTAAATCACTGGTCAACGCGGGTCGGCGTACCGCATGGTGATCGGCATGCACGAACCGAGCCACCGCATCCGCGCGCTGCACACGGACTCCACCGTCACCGTCTACCAGGCCTACAGCCCCGTGATCGGCGTTCCCGCCGTGCGCGACGGGCGCTTCCCCGCCGCCTGGAAGCGGGACCGGATGACCTGGATCAAGCCCTCCTTCCTGTGGATGATGTACCGCTGCGGCTGGGGCGCGAAGGAGGGGCAGGAGACGGTTCTCGCCGTCGAGATCACCCGTGAGGGGTTCGAGTGGGCGTTGCGGCACGCCGCCCTGTCGCACTACGAACGCGGTGTGCACCCCGACCGGGACACCTGGCGGCGCGAACTGCGCCGGGCGCCGACGCGGGTGCAGTGGGACCCCGAGCGCGATCTGCGCCTGGCCGCGCTGCCGTACCGCTCCCTCCAGCTCGGGCTGTCGGGCGAGGCCGCGCGACGCTATGCCGACGAGTGGACGGTCGCCATCACTGATGTGACCCCGCTCGCGCACGAAGTGCACGCGCTCGTGCGCGGCGGTGACCTGGAGACGGCGTCCCGGCTGCTGCCCGAGGAGCGCCCGTACCCGGCCGGGGACGAGCTGCTGGCCCATCTTCGGGCGCGGTAGAGGGCGGGCGGGTACCCGAACGCCCTACGGCCGTGCCGGCCAGATCAGCGCATGGGAGGCCTTGACGACCTTGACGTCGGGCAAGGCGCGCTGGATCTGCTCGCCGAGGCTGTCGGTGTCGACCGGCTCCAGGCGCGGCATGACGCCCCAGGGGGTGGGCCAGGGGTGTTCGGTGTCGGGGTTGCAGATGAAGGGGACGGCATAGTCGACCAGTACCTTGCCGGTCAGCTGGTCGGCAAGGGCGGTGAGGGCATGGACCGCGTTGTGGCCAGCAAAGCCGCGCTCAACCAGCTGATGCGCGGTTACGCCACCCGCCACGCGGATGACGGGCCGACCAAGCGGCTCATCGACCCCGGCCACCATCGGACTCGGCTCGGCGGGCCCGACGCGCCACTCGCCCCCGGGGAGAGCATCCCAGCCGTCGTCGACGTCTTCGAAGCGCAGACCGGCGCCCCCGGCCTGCAGTTCCTGGACCGCCATGGCCAGACCGTGCCCTGGTAGAGCGCCACAGGCGCCCTGCGGGCACCCGGTGCCGTCTAGCCGCCCTGGACCACGTCCTCCCAGGTGATGACCGGGCTGCCCGCCCGCAGGCTGTAGTCCATGGCGGGGTCACGCACCGGCCACTTGAGCCGTAGCCAGCTGGGGATCGTGGCGGGAATGCCGTCGTCGCCCGCCAGGTGCCAGAACGTATTCGAGTCCTGCCGGGCGAAGTAGGGGCAGAAGAAAGAGATCACCAAAGTCACCCGGCGGCCCTCCGTCACCGGGGTGACCGCGTGGAAGATCCGGCTGCCGTGCAGGAACAGCGTCGCCCCGCGCTCCCCGCACGGCGCCTCCCGGATCCGGGGGTCACCCTCGGTCACCCCCGTGAATTCATCCGTGCGTCCCTGGAAATAGGTGAAGCGCCCGCCCTCGTAATCGTCGTAACCACTGAGCTGGATGGTGAAGACGTAGTCCATGCCGTCGCGATGCCAGCGCACGATCTCCGGCCGGCCCCGGCCCTCGAAGTAATTGATCTGCGCGGTGGGAATGCGCAGCGGATGCGGGATCAAGGGAACTCCCGCCAGCCGGGAACAGGTGAGCAGGAAAGTCCGGTCGCGCATCATGTTGTTGATGAACGACGACACGAGATCGGCGCTGCGCAGCCGCCGCGTCGCGATGAACCGGCTGCTCCCGGCCGCTCCCTCCAGCTTGTCGCACACCTCGGCCAGCAGGTCGAGGCCCTCCGGGGTGAGGATCCGCACGGGTCCGACGGCGGCGGTGTCGTCGACCCTGCCGTGTGCGTGGAGGAGCTCCTCCCGGCGGTAGCCGAATTCCTGGAGGGTCATGCGCGGGCCCGTGACGTCCCGCGCCACGTATTCGGTGCGCCAGCGCGGCTCGGCGGGCAGGCTCGCGATGCGTTGTGGCTTCCGGGCGCGTATCGCGTGAAAGACCTGGTCGAATCCGGTCGGTGTCCTCGGCAGGTCGAGCGCGCTTCTTCTGCCGCTTCTCACGGGGTTCATGGGCATGACTGGATCTCCTTCGATGGGAGAACGCCGGGGACCACTTCACCGGAATGGCGGCATCGAATCACCGGGCCCCGGACCCCACAAGTCCGGATCCCGCCACGTGCCGCCGGGGAAAAGCGGGGTGCCGGCTCGTGCAACCGCCGGGCCGGGTGAGGGGTCATACCCCGTATGGGAAGCAGAGCGAGAACCAGGACGGGATCAGTCGCGGCACGCCGGACGGCGGTGCTGCTGGGGGTCGTCGGACTCACGGCGCCACTGACGGTGGCCATGGGCGGGACGGCGCAGGCGGCCACCGCGTGTACGACCAAGGCGGGGCCGCACCAGAAGGACGCGGAGAAGTTCCTGGGCCGGCCGGTCGACGGGCGGCAGTCGCCGGACGACTGCCGGGCGATCCAGGCCTTCCAGAACAAGCACGGCATCCGCCCCGACATCGGCTACGCGGGCCCGGTCACCTGGCGGGCGATGCAGGCGGAGATCACCAAGCGCAATCCGAACGCCGCCGGGAAGTGCCCGGTGAACAAGGGGCGCATAGCCTGCGTGGACCTCACGCGCCAGATCAGCTGGATCCAGGACGGCAAGACCCTCAAGTTCGGCCCGGTACCGGTGCGCACGGGCAGGGACGGGTACGAGACGCGCACCGGCGCGAAGAAGATCTACTGGCGGGCGATCGACCACTGGTCGAGCATCTACAAGGTCCGCATGCCCTACAGCCAGTTCTTCGACGGCGGACAGGCCTTCCACGCCATCAGCGGCAGCGTCTGGTCACCGCCCGGCTCGCACGGCTGCGTCAACATGCGCACGGCGGACGCGAAGAAGTACTGGTCCATGCTCCGTAACGGCGACGACGTCCAGGTGTACGGCCGCAAACCCGGTACGTGAGGATCCGGCACGTGGGACTCCCGCATGTGAGATCCCCGGTCCGTGGGTAGACACACAGTCTCGAACCACGTGGGCCGCGCCGGGCCGTGAGCGACCGGAGGAATGGGTCATGGCAGGGTTGATCGACCGGATCAGGAATTTCGCCCGGAGCCCTCAGGGCCGCCGGGTCATCAGCGAGGGCAAGCGGGCCTCCCGGGACCCACGCAAGCGGGCCCAGCTGAAGGCGCTGCTCGGCAAGGTGCGCGGCAAGCGCTGACCGTACGGGCCGGGACCCTGGCCCGTACGGGCCGAGAAGACCATGGCGCAGCGCCCGGCCGTCCGGCCGGGCGTTACGCGTGGGGGCGCGTCGCGGCGGACGCCGGCCCCCAGCCCGCCCCCCGCCCCGGAAACGATCGCGGAACAAACTCGGCACAGTATCGGACCGGTCGCGCGGTTTCCGGAACTTCACAGCCCCGACACGCCGGTACGGCACGGTAGTTGGGGGTGATCGCCACCAGCACATCCGGCGAATTGGCGCCGCAACCGGCAATTCCGACAGCCGTCATCAGGCCGATCTTGCCGCCGTTCGATGTCGGGGAGGCCGCCCGGTCCGGCGGCCCGGCGGCGGGCATACGAGCGGGGCATAGACCAATGTCGCCACAGGTCACCCCGGCGATGACCGATGAGCGAGAACTGATCCGTCCGTATCCGGCCGCTGTCCGGGGCGAGTTGAATTCCGGACAACACCTCGGGGCGAGCGCCCGGCTCCTGCTCAGTGCGCCCCGCGCGGCCTTCGGGCATGGCGCACTATATGGCTGGGCGGTCGAGAGGCTGAGTGCGCTTCTCGGGGGGTGTGGCACCGCTGTGCCACCCGCCCGGTCACTGTCGCGCGGCCTCGGCTCCGGCCACGCGGCACGGGTACGGGCATCGGCGCGCGTACCGCGGCAGGGGAGGAGCGGACGCGGCCGGGATGGGGTCCCGGACCGCAGCGGAGCCGGACTTGGGGACTATTCGGGGTGCGCTCAGTGGCGGCATCGACGCCATGCGCACGTGAGGAACCGTACGGACGACGCTTTGGTGCGCCGTGCCGTTATGGGGGGAGATCATGATGGGTCGTACGACCCGGCTGGCCGCGGCATGCGCCTCGGCGGCCCTACTGGCTGTGACGCTACCGGCGAGCGGCGCCGTCGCCGCCGGGGCGGAGCCCAGGATCGACCTACGGGTGCTGGTCGTCGACGACGGCGGACCGGCCACCGAGGCGATCCGCGCCGAGCTCGACGAAGCCGGCACGCCGTACACGAAGATCGCCCTGGCGGACTCCGGCCGCCCGCGGATCGACGAGGCGTTCCTGAGTGACACCGTGGACGGCAGACCGCGCGCCAGATTCCAGGGCGTGGTGCTGCCCAACGACAATCCCTTCGGCACCGATTCGGCGGAGATGGCGGCCCTGGCCGGGTACGAGAAACGCTTCGGGATCCGGCAGGTGGACGCCTACACCTACGCCCGTCCGGCCGTGGGGCTCAACACCCCCCAGGGGTCCGGCTACAGCGGCTCGATGGACGGCAAGTCCGCCCAGGTGACCGGGGACGGGGCCGGAGGGCCGTTCGGCTATCTGAAGAGAAACGTTCCTTTTGAAGACAACGACACCGCCGTCAACGAGAGCTGGGGCTACCTCGCGACCCCGCTGGAGAAGCAGGCGAACGGCGCGACGTACACCAGCTACCTCGACGCGCCCATCCCCGGCAGCTCCGCGCGCGGCTCGCTGATCGGCCAGTACGACCACGACGGCCGCAGCGAGCTGGTCGTCACCTTCGTGTACAATCGGTACCAGTCGCAGTTCCGGCTGGTCGCCCGGGGCATCGTGGAGTGGCTGACCCGGGGCGTCCATCTGGGAGCCGCCCGCAACTACTTCGGTGTGCACGTCGACGACGTCTTCGCCTCCGACGACCGCTGGGACACCAAGCTCAAGTGCACCCCCGGTGACGTCGACTGCCCGGGCAACCCCGATGCCCAGAGCCCGCCGATCCGGATGACGGCCGCCGACGCGGCCTACGCCAAGCAGTGGTCCGACCGTCACGGCCTCCCCCTGGACCTCGCCTACAACGGCGTCGGCAGCGAGGAGTACCGGGCGGAGCGCGGCGGGGCGGAGGACCCGCTGCTGAAGCAGCTGGTCGCCGACCAGAAGTCCTACCGCTGGATCAACCACACCTACACCCACGCCTTCCTGGGCTGTGAGCAGAACACCTCCGTCGTGCCCTGGAAGTGCGCCACCGATCTCTTCGGCCGGACGCGCTGGGTCAGCCGCCAGACCATCAACGGCCAGATCAACGACAACCTCACCTGGGCGGCCCGCCAGGGGCTGACCCTCGACCGGGACGAGCTGGTGACCGGTGAGCACTCCGGTCTCAGGACGCTGCCCCAGCAGAACGTCGACAACCCCGAACTCGCGCCCGTCCTCACCGCGAGCGGAGTCGGCTCGATCGCCAGCGACAACTCGCGCGAACCGCGCCAGCGCCAGGTCGGCTCCGCGCTGACCGTGCCCCGCTACCCGATGAATGTCTACTACAACGTCGGCACGGCCGCCGAGCAGACCGACGAGTACAACTGGCTCTACACCAAGAAGTCCGACGGCGGCAGCGGCTTCTGCGAGAACTCCACGACGACCACCTGCCTGAAGGCCCCGCTGGACGTCAGGACCGGATTCGCGTCCTACATCGCGCCCCTCGAATCCCGGATCGCCCTCGGCCACGTCCTGGCCAATGACCCGCGGCCGCACTTCATGCACCAGTCCAACCTCTCCGAGGAGCGCCTGGGCTACACCGTCATGGAGAAGGTCCTCGCCGACTACTCCGCCCTCTTCGCCGACAACACGCCCCTGGTCAACCTCCGGATGCGGGACGTCGCCACGGAGCTGCGCAAGCGGGCCGCCTGGGACGCGGCCCTCGCCGCCGGCAAGGTCACGGCCTACCGGATCGGCTCCACCGTCACCGTCGAGGCCCCCGCCGGGGTCGAGGCCACCGCGACGCTCCCGAACGGCACCACGCAGGTCAAGGGCACCGGAAGCACACCCTTCGGCGCCGCCTACGCCGGAACCCGCTCGGGCTGGGCCGCCCCCGCAGACGGGCAGCCCCGGCTCACCTTCACCCTGCCCACCGAGACCCCGGCCGCCCGTACCGCGCCGGGGGCCGCCGCCCAGGTACAGGCCCCGGCCGCCGCTCTCACGGTCCCCAAGGGCGTCAGCCACCCCGTGCGCCCCGGGACCGGAGTCCCCGCCCGGCGCTGATCCCACCCGTGTCCTCCGTGCCGAACCGCCCCATGCCCCACCGTCTTCCGGAGAGAACAGAATTCATGCACGGACCGTTCGCCGAACCGGCGTTGGACACCCCCTCGGTGACGCTGCTCACCGAGGGGACCTACCCGCACAGCCACGGCGGGGTGAGCGTGTGGTGCGACCAACTGGTCCAGGGCATGCCCGACATCGACTTCCGCGTCATCGCCGTGACCGGCACCGGCCGGGAGCCGCTCGCCTGGGACCTGCCCGGCCATGTCCGCGGCGTGGACACCCTCCCGCTGTGGGGGCCGCCCCCGGCCGGCCGCGCCCCGCGCGGCCGGGCGCTGCGCCGCTTCCTCACCGCCTACGAACGGTTCCTGCTCGCCCTCCTCGACCCCGCCCAGGAACACCACTTCCCGCGCGCCTTCTACCGGCTCGCCGAGTACGCCGCGGCGGGCACCCTGCCGGCGGCGCTGCGCGGCGAAGCCGCCGCACGTGCCCTGGTCCGGGTGTGGAACCGCCCGGAGCTGGCCACCGCCGCCGCCCGCCCCACCCTGCACGACGCGCTGACCGCCACCGACCTGCTGGAACACGCGCTGCGCCCGCTCGCCGCGAAGGCGCCGGCCGAGGGCGTCACCCACGCCGTGAGCGGCGGCCTCGCGGCGGTCCCCGGGCTGCTCGCCCACCACCGCCACGGCACGCCGTTCCTCCTCACCGAGCACGGCATCTATCTGCGCGAGCGCTATCTCGGCTTCCGCGCCGAGCCCTACCGCTGGCCGGTCAAGGCCCTGATGCTGGGGCTGTTCCGGCTGCTGGCCGAGGAGAGCTACCGGCGCGCCGCCCTGGTCACCCCGGGCAACCGCTACAACCGGCGCTGGGAGGAGCACGGGGGCACCCCGCCCGACCGCATCCGCACCGTCTACAACGGCGTCGACCCCGCGGCGTTCCCGCCCGCCGGCCCGGAGCCGGAGGCCCCCACCCTGAGCTGGGCCGGGCGCGTCGACCCCATCAAGGGCCTGGAGACCCTGATCCGCGCCTTCGCGCTCGTACGGGCGGAGATCCCGGCCGTACGCCTTCGGCTCTTCGGCGGCACCCCGCGCGGGGGAGAGGGCTACCGCACCGCCTGCGAGAACCTCGCCGCCGAGCTGGGCGTCGCCGACGGCGTCACCTTCGAGGGCCGGGTGGAGGACATCCGCGACGCCTACGCGGCGGGCAACGTGGTGATGCTCTCCAGCATCAGCGAGGGCTTCCCCTTCACCCTGATCGAGGCCATGTCGTGCGGGCGCGCCACCGTCTCCACGGACGTGGGGGGCGTCTGCGAGGCGGTGGGCGACAGCGGGCTGGTCGTGCCGCCGCGCGACCCCGAGAGCATGGCGAAGGCCGCGCTGCGGCTGCTGAAGGACCCCGGACTGCGGGCGAGGATGGGCGAGTCGGCCCGGCTGCGGGTGATCGAGCAGTTCACCCTCCGCCAGACCATCGACTCCTTCCGCGACATCTACCACGACCTGGCCCGCAGCAGGCAGCCGGAGTACGGGCGGATGTTCCGGCCGGAGCCCGTGCCCGTCATGGCCCTGGCGGCGGGCGGTGCCGGATGAGCGGCTTGCTGCGGCTCGTCCCCGACGAGCCCGAACCCGTCCACGACCTCGCCTCCGCGCACCCGCGCCCCCATCCGCGGCCCCGGCCGCGGTGGGCCGCCGACCCGCTCGACGAACTCGCCGAGGAGCTCGCCGAGGTCTGCGCGGCTGCCGTCCACCCCGACGAGATCGCGGCCGTCCTGGAGGCCGACGGGCTGACCGGCGAGCAGATCACCGAGCGCTACGGCCGTCGCGACGCCTTCGAACTCGCGGCGGAACTGTACGCACGGGTGCCGCGCGGCCACCCCGAACCCGGCCCGCGCCCCGACCCGTGGCAGGTGAGCCCCGGCCAATTCGTCCTGCGCGCCCTGGTGTTCACCCTGCCCGGCTTCGGCTACGCGCTCGGCGCCCCCTTCCTGGCCGGCGCCCGGAACGGCTACGGCCTGCCCGCCGGCACCGGCGCGCTCGTCGCCTCGGCGCTCACGGCCTGGGCCTGGAACCAGGGCTTCGCCCACCGCGCCTATCTGCGACTGGGCACCGGCGGGCGCGCCGCCGCCGGACGGACGCTGATGTGGGGTGCCCCGCTCGGCGCCCTGCTCGCCGTCGCGGTCGCGGCGGCGTTCCCCGCCCCGGCCGGGGTCACCGCCTACGCGGCGGGCCAGGCGCTGTACCTCGCGGCGGCCACCGTGCTGCTGGTGCTGGGCCGGGAGCGGCTCCTGCTGCTCGCCCTCCTGCCCACCGCCACCGGGGGAGCGGCGCTCCTGGTCACCGACCCGCCGGCGGCCGTACGCGTCGCCCTGCTGCTGGCCACCGCCGGGGGCGTGCTCTTCGCGGCGGCGTACGAGATCGCCCGCGCCCGCAAGGGCGACACCCCGCCGACCGGGCCCGCCCCGCTGCCCCTGGCCGCCTCGCTTCCGTACGGGCTGTTCGGCCTGGGCTGCGGGGTGCTGACGACCCTCGCCGCGCTCGGTGACGTCCTGCGGCACGGGGCGGGCGCCCCCACGGCGGGCTCCGCCGTCATCGCGCTCACCCTCAGCATGGGCGTCGCGGAGTGGCTGCTCTACCGCTGCCGGAGCCTTGCCCTCCGGGCGCTCGCCCGGAGCGTCACCACCGGGGGACTGCTGCTGCGGGTCGCCCGGGTGCTCGCCCTGTGCGTGGCGGTCTACCTCGCCGCCCTGGCCGTCCTCGCCCTGGCCGCCGGGGCCCTGTGGCCGGACGGCCCGGCGCCCACCGCCCTGCGGACCGCCGCGCTGCTGGCGCTCGGCGCGGTCCTGTGGACCGGGCTGCTGCTCCAGGCCTTCGGCGTCGCCTGGACCCCGGCGCTGCTGTGCCTGGCGGCGGCCGGGGCCGAGACGGCCGCGCAGTTCCTGCGGATCTCCACCCCGGCCACCGTGCAACTCCTCGTCTGCGGCACCACGGCCGTCGGCCTCCTGGCCGTCGCCACCGCCCTGCTCGGACGACTCACGACGCACCGCTGAAGCACCATCACGTCCCCGCACCACCGTCCCCGCACATCGCACCTCACGCACACCGCACGGCACTCGTCATGAACGACGTTCATGAACACGCCTGGTGAGTGAACGTCACACACAAGGGAGATCCAGCATGTCCGCATCCGCATCCGCATCCGCATCCGCATTCGTCGCCGTCACCGGCGCCGAGGGATTCATCGGCTCGCATCTGGTGGAGGAACTCGTCACCACCGGGCACCGGGTACGCGCCATGGTGCAGTACAACTCCTTCTCCTCCTTCGGCTGGCTGGAGACGCTCCCCGACGAGGTGATGTCCCACGTCGAGGTGGTCCTCGGCGACGTACGCGACCCCGGCTCGGTGAACGGGCTGGTGACGGGCGCGGAGGCCGTCTACCACCTGGCCGCGCTGATCGCGATCCCGTACTCCTACCGCGCTCCGCACAGCTATGTGGAGACCAACGTCACCGGCACCCTCAATGTGCTGGAGGCCGTCCGCCACCTGGGCATCCCCCGTCTGGTGCACACCTCCACCAGCGAGACGTACGGCACCGCGCAGACCGTGCCGATCAACGAGGACCACCCCATCAACACCCAGTCCCCGTACGCCGCGTCGAAGGCCGGCGGCGACCGCCTCGCCGACAGCTACCACGCGAGCTTCGATCTGCCGGTGGTCACTCTGCGGCCGTTCAACACCTTCGGCCCCCGCCAGTCCATGCGCGCCGTCATCCCGACCGTCATCGCCCAGGTGGCCGCGGGGGAGCGGGCCATCACCCTCGGCGATCTGCGCCCCACCCGGGACTTCACGTATGTGAAGGACACCGTGGCCGCCTTCCTCGCCGTCGGTACCGCCCCCGCCGCCGACGTCGTCGGCCGCACCTTCAACGCCGGTACCGGGGAGGAGATCTCGATCGGTGACCTGGTGCTGCTGATCGGCAAGCTCATGGACTCCGACCTGGCCGTCACCGAGGACCCCGCGCGCATCCGGCCCGCGGCCTCCGAGGTGATGCGGCTGGTCTGCGACGCGAGCCGGCTGCGCGCCGCCACCGGCTGGGCCCCCGCCCACAGCCTTGAGGCGGGGCTCGTCCGGGCCATCGACTTCTTCCGCGACCCGGTGAACCTCAGCCGGTACAAGGTCGGCATGTACAACGTCTGACGCCACGTCACCACCCGTTCCGGCGCCACCCATCGCAGAGAGGAATGCCACCATGCATGTCGTCATACTGGCCGGAGGCAAGGGTGTCCGGCTGCGTCCGTACACCACCGCGCTGCCCAAGCCCCTGGTGCCCATCGGCGAGGAACACGCGATCCTCGAGATCGTGATGCGCCAGCTGGCCGACGCGGGATTCACCAGCTGCACCCTGGCCATCGGCCACCTCGGGCACATCATCCGCGCCTATGTCGGTGACGGCTCCCAATGGGGCATCAAGGTCGACTACACCACCGAGGAGAGCCCGCTGGGCACCATGGGCCCCCTGCTCACCATGCTCGACCGGCTGCCCGAGAACTTCCTGGCGATGAACGGCGACATCCTCACTGACCTCGACTTCGGCGCGATGTACCGCACCCATGTGGCCGCCGAGGCGCCGCTGACCATCGCCACCTACGCCCGGAAGGTGAACATCGACTTCGGTGTGCTGACCACCGACTGCGGGCGCGTCATCGGTTTCGCCGAGAAGCCCAGCATGGACTACCGGGTCTCCATGGGGGTGTACGGCGTCTCCCGCGCGGCCCTGTCCCGCTACACCCCCGGTCTGCCGCTCGGGTTCGACGAGCTCGTCCTGGACATGCTGGCCGCGGACACCCCGCCGCACGCGTACGAGTTCGACGGTTACTGGCTCGACATCGGCCGGCCCGACGACTACGACCGGGCCAACCGGGAGTTCTCCCTGCACCGCGACATGCTGATCAAGGGAGCGTGAACGGCCCGTATGCGCATCCTCGTTCTGGGCGCCACCGGCTTCCTCGGCCGGCACGCCGTCGGGCAACTGCGCGCCCTCCCGGGCGCGCGGGTGCTCGACGGCGGCCGGGCCCCCGGCGCCGATCTCCCCGTCGACCTGGCCACCGCGGACCCGGGCCGGCTGGCCGCCGCGCTGCGCACGGCTGCCCCCGACGCCGTCGTCAACTGCGCGGGCGCCGTCGACGGCAGCGCGGTGAACCTCGCCGCCGTCAACGCCCGCGGCCCGGCCGTGCTGTGCGAAGCACTGCGCGAAGCCGCCCCGGCGGCCCGCCTGGTCCACCTCGGCTCCGCCGCCGAGTACGGGCCCACGGACGGGAACCGGCCCGTCACCGAGACCACCGCGGCCCGGCCCGTCGGCCTCTACGGCGCCACCAAACTCGCCGGGACCCTCGCGGTGACCGCCTCCGGCCTCGACGCCGTCGTCCTGCGGCTCTTCAACCTCGTCGGCCCCGGTTCGCCCGCCTCCTCACTGCCCGGCCGGCTCGCCGCCGAACTGCACCGGGCCGGCCCCGACGGCAGCGTGCGGACCGGAGACCTCTCCGCCTACCGCGACTACATCGACGCGCGGGACGTGGCACACGCCATCAGCCTCGCCGTCACCGCGCCCGCGCCGCTGCCCCCTGTCCTCAACATCGCCGGCGGCCGGGCCCGCCGCGTCAGGGAGATCGCCGACGGGCTCGTACGGGCCGCCGGCTTCCGCGGCAGCATCGAGGAGGACGGCGGCGGCTCCACCCGCTCCGCCGCCGTCTCCTGGCAACAGGCGGACATCACCGCCGCCGCGCACACCCTGCGCTGGGCCCCCCGGCACACCCTCGCCGACTCCCTCGCCGACCTCTGGGCCGAGACCCGCACCCGGACGGAGTCCCTCCGGTGACCGGCCGGACGCGTCCCGGCGCGGGCGGGGGCCCATCCGGCGACGGCGGGCGACGGCTGCTCGTCCCGCTGTACGTCCACCCCGCGGTGAGCCCGCAGGCGTGGACATCGCTGGCGGGCGCCGCCGCCGGACTGTACGCCGTGGTGCTCAACGTGGCGGACGGCCCCGGCCACCGCCCCGACCCGGACTTCCTGACGGCCGCCGAGCGGCTCCGCAGCGCGGGCGTCCGACTGCTCGGTTACACCGACACCGGCTACGGCCACCGGCCGCCCCGCGAGATCATCGGCGACATCCGCAAACACCGCAGGTGGTACGACGTGGACGGAATCTTCTTCGACCAGGCGGCGGCCCAGGCCGCGCTGCTGCCCCGCTACCGCAGGCTCGTCGTCCTCGCCAGGGCACTGGGCGCCCGGACGGCCGTACTCAACCCCGGCACCCACCCCGACCCCGGCTACGCCCTGATCGCCGACCTCCTGGTCACCTTCGAGGGCAGCTGGGAGGCCTACCGGCGGGCGGCGGTGCCCAACTGGACGGCCGACCATCCGCCCGAGCGGTTCTGCCACCTCGTCTACGGGGTCCCGCCCGAGTGCGCGGAGCAGGTGGCACGGACCGCCGACGGGCGGGGCGCCGCGGTGCACTGCGCGGTGCCGGGGGAGGGATCCAACCCCTGGCGGACCGCGCCGCTGACGGGCACGGTCACCGGGCTCGCGGGGGACGCCCGGTGACCGGGCGACGCGTCGGAGCCGGGCTGCTCGCCCTCACCTTGCTCGGCCTCGCCGGCTGCTCCACCGCCGACGACGGGCCCGAGCCCGAGGAATCAGGGACGCCTTCCTCCGCAGCTCCAGGGAGAACCGGCACCCCGGACCCCGACGAGGACGAGGACGAGGGCGGGGAAGGCCGCACAGACCCCTCCAGCACCGCAGACCCCTCGGAATCGGCCGATTCCCACGGCCCCGGCACCAACCGTCCCGCCTCCCGGCGCTGGCGGCCCCGCCCCGGGACCCGCTGGCAATGGCAGCTCGACGGGCGGGTCGACATGAGCGTGGACGTCCCCGTCTACGACATCGACGGCTTCGAGAACTCCGCGAAGACCGTCGCGGGACTGCACGCCCGGGGCCGCAAGGTGATCTGCTACATCAACGCGGGCGCCTGGGAGAAATTCCGGCCCGACCAGGCGGACTTCCCCAAGGAACTGCTCGGCGAGAACAACGGCTGGGCGGGCGAGCGATGGCTCGACATCCGCCGCCTCGACGTCCTTCGGCCCTTGATGGCCGCCCGTATCGAGATGTGCCGGAAGAAGGGCTTCGACGCCGTCGAACCGGACCTGACCGAGGGATACCGCAACACCACCGGATTCCCGCTCACTGCCGCCCACCAACTGGACTTCAACCGCATGCTCGCGAAACTGGCCCACGACCGCGGGCTCGCCGTGGGCCTGAAGAACGACCTGGACCAAATTCCCGCACTCGTGGGGGACTTCGACTTCGCCGTGAACGAGGAGTGCGCCCAGTTCGGCGAGTGCGACCGGCTGGCGCCGTTCGTGCGGCGGGGCAAGGCGGTCTTCCACGTGGAGTACGCCCTGGCGCCGGACGCGTTCTGCCGCGACGCCAAGCGGCTCGGGCTCAGCTCCATGCGCAAGCGCCTCGACCTGGATTCGTGGCGCAAACCCTGCTGACCGTCCGCCGGATCCCGTAGGAAGGACGAGCACGACCCCCGTTTCCCTGTCGAGAGGAGCCCCCCCATGGTGCTGGAGAGTCCACAAGGCGCAGCGCGCCGGGACGGCCGGCCGACCTTCGTGCTCGTACACGGCGCGCACAGCAGTTCCTACGCCTGGTCGCCCGTTCTCCAGCGACTCGCGCTGCTCGGGCACCGGGCGCTCGCCGTCGACTTGCCGGGCCACGGCATGGACGCCTGTTTCCCGCTCTCCTACCAGGCACCGCAGGACCTGGAGGCTTTCTCCGCGCACCCCTCGCCGCTGGCCGGGGTGACCTTGGAGGACAACGTCACCCATGTCGTGGAAGCGGTGCGCCAGGTCGCGGAGTACGGGCCGGTGATCCTGGTGGGGACCAGTGGGGGTGGGGCGACCATCAGCGGCGTGGGCAACACGGTGCCCGATCTGATCGGCCGGATCGTGTACGTCTCCGCATGGTGCTGCGTCCAACTGCCGAGCGTGGCCGACTACCTGGCGACCCTTGGGATCAGGGACGTCGCCTCGTCCCTGGTCAATTGGCGCTCGGCCGACCCGCGGTTCCTCCTCATGACCAAGGAGGCTCTGGCCGCCGACGCGACCGACGAGCAGTTCCGCGCCTGCCTGAACATCCTCGAACCGGCCGACTCCGCGCGCGTCCTCACCGCTGACGCCCGCGTCCGGGCCGACGCATGGGGCCGGATCCCCCGCACCTATGTCCGCTTCTCCCTGGACCGGGCGATCCCGCTCGCCCTCCAGGACCGGATGATCGCCGAGGCCGACGCACTGACCCCCGAGAACCCCTTCCAGGTCCACACGGTGGACACCAGCCACATCGGCGTGCAACTCCGTCCCGGGGAGATAGCAAAGATCCTCGACACGCTCGCCTGAGAGACGGCCGGCCCCGGTGACCCCGCACCCTTATCCCAGGTTGCCGGATATCCGCCGAAAGGTAGCATTTTCGGTGAACGGGTAGATGGTGCGTTCAAGTCCACCCGGCTCCACCGACGTGGGGCCGTAGCTCAAGGCAGAGCGACCCGTTCGCCCACACCCCCCGGCCCCCACACGGACGTGGTGCGACGCATGCGGATCGCGGCAGGCCCGCTGGACTGGTCACTGGTGAGCGGATGGATTCCGCTCACCCTTCTGGTCGTGGGACTGTGCGCGCTGGCCGCCCTGCTCTGGTCCCGGCAGCGCCGGTGGTGGATCCGCTGGGGACCGATCGCCGTCGTGCTCGCCGTGCTGCTCACCTGGCTGCTGCAAGTGGCCGTGGACGACTGGCTCCAGGTCTTCCCCGACCCCCTGCCGACCGATGTGGTGCTCTGGGCCGGCGTGGCCGTCCTCGGGATCACTCTCGCGGCCTTCCGTCTCCCGCTGCTCCGGCCCCGCCTGTGGCTGCCCGCCCTGCTCGCCGGGCTCCTCGTCGTCCTGCTGGGCGCCTCGCAGATCAACCGCCACTTCGACCAGTACCCGACGGCGCGCACCGCCCTCAACACCTGGCTGCAGAAGACCACCAGCCTGGCCGACGCGACCGGGCGCGAGGAGCCCGCCCTGCGGGTCCCGGAGGGCAAGGCGGTCTCGGAGGTGTGGCGGCCCCCCAAGGGGCTGCCCGAGAAGGGCACCCTCTCCAAGTCGTCCATCCCCGGCACCACCTCCGGCTTCGACGCCCGGAGCGCGTACGTCTTCCTGCCCCCCGCCTACCGCTCCACCCCCCGCCCCCTGCTGCCGGTGATCGTGCTCATGGCCGGCCAGCCGGGGTCCCCGGACGACTGGATCAACTCCGGCCGGCTGGTGGACATGATGAACACCTTCGCCGCCGCGCACCGGGGGCTCGCCCCCGTGGTCGTCGTCGTGGACCCGCTCGGCAAGCAGTTCGCCAACACCCTCTGCGTGGACTCCAAGCTCGGCAACGTCCAGTCCTACCTCGCGAAAGATGTCCCCGCCTGGATCCGCTCCCACCTCCAGGTCGCGACGGACCGCACCTCCTGGATCGTCTCCGGCATCTCCTTCGGCGGCACCTGCTCCCTCCAGCTCGGCGTCAACGCCCCCGACGTCTACGGCGTCGTCAACGACATCTCCGGCCAGGACGCCCCGACCCTCGGCAGCACCAAGAAGACCGTCGACACGGCGTTCGGCGGCGACCCGGCCGCCTTCGCCGCCGTCAATCCGCTCGATGTGATGGCACGCGAGCGGTTCCCCGACACCAAGGCCGCGTTCATCGCCGGCAGCGACGACAAGACCTACGGACCGCAACAGCGCAAGGTCTACGAGGCCGCCGTCAAAGCCGGCATGCGGGCCGAGTGGGTGGAGCTCCCCGGGGGCCACAGCTGGCAGGTCTGGCGGCCCGGTCTGGAACGTCAACTGCCGTGGCTGTCCCGGGAGACGGGATTGATCCGATGACATCGCCCCCTCCTCCCGCCCCGCCCGACGCCGCCGCCGAGGCGCCCGTCACCGGCGACAGCCGCCACCCGTGGCGTACCACCCTCGACCGGCTCCTCGCCCCCGTCCGGCACGCCCCCTTCACCCTCGCCTTCCTCGCGGTCCTGTGGATCGTCGGCGCCGTCACCGGCAGCCTCGGCAGCGGCCCGGGACGGCACCGCATGGAACGCTTCGGGGCCGGGCTGCCCTCCCTCGCCGAGGGCCGGTGGTGGACCCCGGCCACGTCGCTGCTGTGGTGTCCCGGGCTCGCCGGCTACATCGGCGCGACCCTCCTCGTCCTGGTGCTCCTCACGCCCGCCGAACGCCGCCTCGGCGTCGCCCGCACCGCCGCGATCCTGCTCGGCGGCCAGATCGCGGGCACCCTGCTCGCCCTCGGCATCGTCAAAGTCGGCTCCCTCGCGGGCGAGCAGTGGCTGGACAGCCTCTCCGAGGACCTCGCGGTCACCCCTTCCGTCGGCGCGCTCGCCGTCGGCGCGGTCCTCAGCTACCGGCTCACCGCCCTGTGGCGGCGCCGGATACGGCTCGGCATCGGCGCGTTCGCCCTCGTGATGGCCCTGTACGTGGGGCATCTGCAGGGCGTCATGCGGTTCGGCGGAGTCGTGGTGGGCCTCGCCGCCGGTGCCGCGCTCTACCACCGCTCCGGCCGGGTGCGGCTGCGGCGCTCCTCGCACACCGAGGCCCGGGTGCTGGTCGCCCTCGTCGTGGCCGCCTCCGCGATCGGGCCGATGATCGCCATTCTCTACCGCGACGCGTACGGCCCCTTCAACTCCTTCGACAACCTCTACGTCTCCATCCAGCCCACCGCCGAGGAGGTCGCGGACGCCTGCGCCACCTCCGCCCGCGACTGCCACTCCGAGCACGCGATCCGGGACTTCTACCACTCACCGTCCGTCATCATGGCCGCGCTGGTGCCCCTGCTGCTGCTCGTCCTCGCGGAGGGGCTGCGCCGCGGGCTGCGCCTCGCCTGGGGCCTCGCCGTGCTGGTGCACCTCGCCTGGATCGCGCTGCTCGGCTATCTGCTGAACGACTTCCTCGCCGACCCCCAGGCCTACGGCGCGGTGCCCGCCGACCACGCGGGCTACGTCCAGTCCTTCGTGGAGCAGATGCTGCTGCCGGTCCTGGTCCTCCTCCTGCTCGTCCTCACCCGCGACCGCTTCGACCTGCGGCTGCCGCGTACCGCGACCGCCAAGCTGTCGGCGGTCGTCGGGGCCGCGTTCCTGCTGGTGTGCGCCGCCTACGTGGGCATCGGACACGCCGTGCGCGACCAGTACGACCCGGACGCCACCCCAGGGCTGCTCTTCGGCGGGCTGGTGTCGGTCTTCCTGCCGCCCGCCTTCCTCGACGAGTTCACCGACTCGCCGATCCCGGTCGGCGGCATGGCGAAGGCCCTCTACCAGTACTGCGGGCTCGTCTTCTGGGCGGTCACCCTGGTCGCGCTGTTCTTCACCTTCCGCCGCCCCCGGCTGCACACCGACGCGGACGCGGCCGTACGGGCCCGGGAACTCCTCACCGCGCACGGCGGCTCGAACCTCTCCTACCTCACCACATGGGACGGCAACCACTACTGGTTCGACGAGAGCGGCCGCGCCGCCGTCGCCTACCGGGTGATCTCCACGGTGGCGCTGACGACCGGCGACCCGTTCGGCGACCCGCGGGCCCGCGAGGCCGCCGTCGCCGGTTTCTCCCGGCACTGCGACGAGCGCGGCTGGACACCCTGCTTCTACAGCGTGGGGTCCGAGACCCTCCGGTCCGCCGAGCGGCTGGGCTGGCGGTCGGTGCAGGTGGCCGAGGACACCGTGGTGCCGCTGCCCGACCTGGCCTTCACCGGCAAGAAGTGGCAGGACGTCCGTACCGCCCTGAACAAGGCCAAGAAGGAGGGCATCACCGCCGAATGGTGGTCCTACCCGGAGGCCCCGGTCGCCCTCACCGACCAGGTGCGGTCGATCTCCGAGGAGTGGGTCGCCGACAAGGGGCTGCCGGAGATGGGCTTCACCCTGGGCGGCCTCGACGAACTCGACGACCCCGCGGTGCGCTGTCTGCTGGCCGTGGACGGCGACCGCACGGTGCACGGCATCACCAGCTGGATGCCGGTGTACGGCGACGGCAGCCCCGTCGGCTGGACACTGGACTTCATGCGGCGCAGGGCCGGCGGCTTCCGCGGCTCGATGGAGTTCCTGATCGCCTCGGCGGCCCTCGGCTTCAAGGAGGAGGGCGCCGCGTTCCTCAGCCTCTCCGGCGCCCCCCTGGCCCGCACGGCCAGCGCCCAGCCGGCCGCCGCGCTGCAACGCGTCCTCGACTACGGCGGAAAGGTCCTCGAACCGGTCTACGGCTTCCGGTCCTTGCTGAACTTCAAGGCGAAATTCCAGCCGCAGTACCGCCCGATGTACATGGTCTACCCGGACCCCGCCTTCCTGCCCGCCATCACCCGGGCGATCTCCAAGGCGTATCTGCCGCACATGACCCCGGCCCAGGGCATGCGGCTGATGCGGCAGTTCTCCGCCTAGCGCGGGTCCTGGTGGCCCCCAGGCCGCGGTCACCCGCCCCGGTGGCCGTCGCAGGACGCCAGGAAGCGGTCCTCGTACGCCGCCGCCAGATCGGTCAGCGCCTGACCGCAGTCGCCCGTGTACGCCGGGCCGTGCATCAGACCCATCGTCGTCGGCCGCAGCCCGGCCAGGCGGCGCATGGTCGGGGCCGTGGCGGCCGTCAGGCACGTCGACCTGAAGGTGTCCTCGGCCGCCAGGGCGGGGCCGACGATCTCGCTGTCCGTCAGGGGCGGGGCATCACCGATCCGGGTGAAGAGGTCGCCGCACAGGAGGGTGCCCGTCGTCTCCTCGTAGAGCAGCCCGGCGTCCCAGCCGTGCGGCATGTGGGGGGTCTCCAGGCGGCGGACCCGCTTTCCGCCGAGGTCGAGCACCTCCTCGTCCTCCAACGGGCGCGGCTGACGGTCGGCCATGTCGTTCACCGACACCAGGCACCCCATCGCGCCGTGCGCGACCTGGGCCCGCGGAGCCGCCTGGAGCCAGGAGTTCAGCGAGCCGCACTCGTCGGCCTCGACATGACCGAAGGTGATCCAGCGGAGGTTCTCCACCGGGGTCACCCGGGCCACGGCCTCCGACACCAGGGGGAACAGCGCCCGCAGCCCGCAGTGGAACAGCAGCGGCTCCTCGGCGTCGACGAGGAACTGGTTGAACATGAAGTCCGCGTCGCTGATGTAGGTGGACAGCCGGTAGATGTCCGGCGCGATCTCCGTGACCTGCGTTTCCATCGGCCCAGTCTGGCCGCGGCCGATCGGCCGAAGGGGGCGGCCCGCCGTCGGCCGCGCCGGAGCCCGGGGGTCGATTCCCCCGAACGGGCCAGCCCGTGGGCCTCCGGGCCGGGTTGCTGCCGGTCAGGCCATATAGCCGCCGTCGATGTCGAGAACGGCACCGGTGACGAAGGAGGCGCCGGGGCTCGCGAGGAAGACGATGCCCGCCGCGATCTCCTCCGGCCGGCCGTGGCGGCCCATCGCGTTCACCGCGTGCTGCGCGTCCGCGAACTCACCCGTCGAGGGGTTCATGTCGGTCGCCACCGCGCCGGGCTGTACGACGTTGACGGTGATCTGCCGGGCGGCCAGGTCCCGGGCCGCACCCTTGCTGTACCCGACGACGGCGGCCTTGGAGGCCGCGTAGTCGGCGACGCCCGGGAACCCGGGGCGGGCGGCCAGCGTCGAGCCGACGGTGACGATGCGCCCGCCGGCGGTCATCACCCGGCTCGCGGCCCGGATGGCGGCCATGACCCCGCCGACGTTGACCGCGAGCTGCCGGTCGAACGCGGCGTGGTCGCCGTCGGGGGAGCCGACCGGACCGCTGACCGAGACACCCGCGTTGTTCACGAGGACGTCCAGCCGCCCGAAGTCGGCCACGACCGCGTCGACCAGGGCGGTGACCTGCCCGGCGTCGCCCTGGTCGGCCCGGTGGGCCACGCCGCGCACTCCGAGGGCCTCGATGTCGCGCACGACCTCCCGGGCCTTGTCCGCGGCCGTGGCGTAGCCGATCACCACATCCGCCCCCGCCTGGGCCAGTGCGCGGGCGGTCGCCGCACCGATGCCGCGCGAGCCACCGGTCACCAGTGCCACTTTGCCGTCGAGTGTCTTCGTCATGAGTCCCCGAGCCCCTTCGGTCCAGAAATGGACATCCAGAATTGTGTACCGATCGGTACCGAAGGGTGAGAGTACTATATCGATCGGTACGAAATGAATGGAGGCCGCCGCCCGTGACCGCTGGACGCCCGCGTGGGTTCGACATCGACGAACGCCTGGACCGTGCCCTGCGCGTGTTCTGGCGACAGGGGTACGAAGGCGCGGCGCTGTCCGACCTGACCCTGGCCATGGGCATCAGCAGGCCGAGCCTCTATGCCGCCTACGGCAACAAGGAAGCGCTGTTCGACAAGGCGATCGACCGCTATCTGGACGCCTACGCCCGCCACGTCCGCGAGGCCCTCGACGAACCCACGGCCCGTGCCGCCGCCGAACGTCTGCTGCGCGGCGCCGTCGAGGTCACCACCTCGCGGGACAACCCCGGCCGCGGCTGCCTCGTCGTCCAGGGGGCCCTCGCCACCGGCGAACAGGCCGGTGTCGTCCGCGACAAGCTCGCCGCCCGCCGTCGCGCAGGCGAAGCGGACCTGTGCGCCCGCTTCGAACGGGCCCGGGCCGAGGGCGACCTGCCGGCCGACGCCGACGCCGTCGGTCTGGCCCGCTACGTCGCCATGGTCTCCTACGGCATCTCCGTCCAGGCGTCGGGCGGCGCCACCCCCGACGACCTGCACCGGGTCGTCGACGTCGCCCTCGGCTCCTGGCCGACGTGACCGTCGGGGCATTCGCCTGAACGGGGGTCGACGATGCGCGCGCCCCGCGGTCGGCGGCCCCGCCGCCGGTAGCCTGACGCGCGATCGGGCCTGGCGGCGAGCCAGGCGGCCATCGAGGTGGAGGCGACTGTGACGATCGGTGAAACCCCGCGCATGTACGAGGTCCCCGACCTGCCGGCGCTGGACTTCGACCCCTTCCTCAAGGAGTCGCTGCAGGCCCCGCCGGTCCGGATCCGGCTCCCGCACGGCAAAGGCGACTGCTGGCTGATGACCCGGTACGCCGACGTCAAGTTCGTCGCCTCGGACGCGCGGTTCAGCCGGGACATCCTCAACAGGTCCGTCCCCAAGATGACCAAGCACTTCATCCCGCTCGACCGCGCCGTCAGCTTCGTGGACCCGCCCGACCACGCCCGTGTGCGCGCGGTCGTCGCTCCCGAGTTCACCCAGCGCAGCATGGAGCGGCTGCGTCCCCGGGCCCAGGCCGTGCTCGACAAGCTGATCGACGAGCTGCTGGCGGCCGGACAGCCCGCCGACATCATCCGGTACGTCACCTCGCCGTTCCCCCTGGAGATGGTCAGCGAGCTGATGGGCGTCCCCGCCGAGGACCGGCCGCAGATCCGCGACTGGGCGCAGACCATCCTGACGAGGGCGTCCGACGAGGCGGCGTTCGAGCGGGCCAAGGCCGTGAAGAAGGCCGCCCACGACTACTTCCAGGCGCTGTCCGAGGAGCGCCGCGCGGCACCGCGGGACGACCTGATGAGCACGATGGTGGCCGCCGTCGACGCGGGCCGGATCGACCAGGAGGAGCTGCTGGCCCTCGCCACCCTCATGGGGCTCAACGGCTGGCACGCGGTGCGCAACAACACCTCCAACATGGTCTACGCCCTGCTCACCCAGGACGGGCTGATGGACCGCCTGCGGTCCGATCCCGCGGTGGTACCGAAGGCCGTCGACGAGCTGCTGCGCTGGATCCCGCACAAGCACGGCATCGGACAGCCGCGCATCGCCACGGTGGACATCGAGGTGGGCGGGGCTCGGATCACCGCCGGTGACATCGTCTACGTCTCCTACGTCGCCGCCAACTGGGACGAGGAGGTCTACCCCGAACCCGACCGGATCGACTTCGACCGCCAGGGACCGCCGCACGTCGCCTTCGGGCACGGCCCGCACTTCTGCGTGGGCCCCCTGCTGGCCCGCATGGAATCGGAGGTCCTGCTGTCCACCCTGGCCGACCGGCTCCCCGGGCTGCGGCTCGCGGTCCCGGCCGACCAGGTGCCATGGCAGACCGAGGTACTGATCCGTGGCCCGGTCGAGCTGCCGGTCGCATGGTGATCACCGCCGGCTGAATCATCCCCCCGGTGGGCAGCCGCACGACACGATGCCGTCCCCGCGGGGCATTCACCCCGCGGGGAGCGCTTGCATAAGGTGGGGGTCATGGCTTCCGACGAGCAATCCGTACGGATCGACAGCTGGATCTGGTCCGTACGTCTCACGAAGACCCGTTCGCTGGCGGGCACCGCCTGCCGCGCCGGTCACGTGCGCGTCAACGGCGAGCGCGTCAAGCCCGCCTACGCGGTGCGCTGCGGTGACGAGGTCCGGCTGCGCGTGGGCGGCCGGGACCGGATCGTCGTGGTCTCGCGCGTCGTGAAGAAGCGGGTCGGCGCCCCGGTCGCCGCGGAATGCTACGTCGACAACAGTCCGCCGGCCCCGCCGCGCGAGGAGATCGCCCAGGTCGCGCACCGTGACCGGGGCGCGGGCCGCCCGACCAAGCGCGACCGCCGCGACCTGGAGCGCCTGCGCAACGGCTGAGCACCCGGCGGAGCGCGGGCGGCAGGGGCATGCTGCGCCCCCGGACCGGGCGCGAAAAACAGTTCGGCGCCCGGTCGTATACCCTGGGCGTGTGATTCCGCTCGTCAAGCGCCGCCACGTGGACCTCGTCCGCGTTACGAGCATGTCCTGTCGCCACTACGGCTGACCATCACCTGACCGTGCCCCGCTCTCCGGGCAGTGGTCCCCCCTTTTCTTTCTTCTGCCTTTCCTAGCCGCTTCCCGGCCCCGCTCCCTCCGCATACCCTGCGGCGCTTCGCGGGCCGCCCGGCCACCGCCGGGCGTGACCGGGCCCTCACGCTGTGGATAAATTTCATGATCAACGAGCTTCCCGTCATCGACCTCTCCGCCGCCTCGGCCGGCCCCGAAGCGCGGGCGCGCTTCCAGGTCGCGCTGCACACCGCCGCCCGCGACGTGGGGTTCTTCCATCTGACCGGCCACGGCATCACCGAGTCCGAGACCGCTGAGCTGATGCGCACCCTGCGCGCCTTCTTCGCCCTGCCCGAAGCGGAGCGGCTCGCCATCAGCAACCTCAACTCGCCCCATTTCCGTGGCTACACCCGCATAGGCGACGAGCGGACCGGCGGCAGCCGCGACTGGCGGGACCAGATCGACATCGGCGCCGAGCGCGCGCCGCGCGTGCCCGGCCCGGACGAGCCCGGCTACTGGTGGCTGGAGGGCCCCAATCAGTGGCCCGCCGCCCTGCCCGAGCTGCGCGCCGCCGCCCTGAACTGGGTCGACCGGCTGAGCTCGGTGGCCCAGCGGCTGCTGCACGAACTGCTCGCCGCGATCGGCGCCCCGCCGGACTTCTACGACGAGGCCTTCGCCGACCGCCCCCATCTGCACCTCAAGCTCGTCCGCTACCCCGGCAGCGCACCCGACGGCGCCGCGCAGGGGGTCGGCGCGCACAAGGACTACGGCTTCCTGACGCTGCTCCTCCAGGACACCGTCGGCGGACTGCAAGTGGAGGGTCCCGACGGTGCGTTCATCGACGTGCCGCCGATGCCCGGCGCCTTCGTGATCAACCTCGGCGAGCTGCTGGAAGTGGCCACCAACGGCTATCTCAAGGCCACCAACCACCGGGTCGTCTCCCCGCCGGGGAACCGGGAGCGCTACTCCGTCCCGTTCTTCTACAACCCGCGGCTGGACGCCCGGATCGAGCCGGTCCCCTTTCCGCACGCCCACCGGGCCCCCGGTGTCACCCAGGACGCGGCCAACCCGCTGTTCGCCGAGTACGGCCGTAACGAGATCAAGGGCTGGCTCCGGGCGCACCCGGCCGTCGCCCGCCGCCACCACGCCGGGCTGTTGGACGCTCCGGTACCGGTGAGCTGATCCACGACGCCCCTCGGCCGATCACGAATCGCGCCCTTCACCGGCTTCGCCCATCATGCGAAGGGAAGCCGGTGAAAGGGCGCGATGTGCCATGGAGCGAGCCTCTCCTGCCGATGTCCCCGAGGGCGCGGCGGTGGACCACCGCCCGGCCCCCGACCCCGGCCGCTGGGCGATGCTCGCGGTGCTCTGCGCCAGCCTGCTGCTGGTCGCCATGGACGCCACCATCCTCAACGTCGCTCTGCCTTCGCTCATCGACCATCTCCAGCCGGGCGCGCTGGAACAGTTGTGGATCATCGATATCTACGGTCTCGTGCTCGGTGGCCTGCTGGTCACCAGTGGTGCGGTGAGCGACCGGTACGGCCGTAAACGGCTCTTCCTGAGCGGGTTCGTCCTCTTCGGCCTGGCGTCCGTGGTCGCGGCCACCGCGGACAGCTCCGCGCAGCTGATCGGCGGCCGGGTACTGCTCGGGCTCGGCGGCGCCATGGTGATGCCGTCGACCCTCTCCCTGATCCGCAACATCTTCACCGACGCCCGCGAGCGGGCCCTCGCCATCGGCATCTGGGCCGCCGTCGCCGGCGCCGGGGCGTGCGTGGGGCCGCTCGTCGGCGGGGTGCTCGTCGAGCACTTCGGCTGGTCGGCTGCGTTCTGGGTGAACATCCCGGTCGTCGTCGTCACGGTCGTCGCCGGACTGCGGCTGCTGCCGGAGTACCGCACCCCCCAGCCCGGCGGGCTCGACTGGCCCAGTGCCCTGCTCTCCATCGTCGGCATCGTGTTCCTGGCCTGGGGCATCAAGCACGTCGCCAAGGGCAGTCTGCTGCCCGAGGACCTGGGCACGCTCGCCCTCGGGATCCTGCTGCTGGCGGTGTTCGCCCGGCGCCAACTCCGCTCCGACGACCCGGTGCTGGACGTACGTCTCTTCAAGCGCCGTCCGTTCCTGGCCGCCGCGCTGGCCACCCTGCTCGCCATGCTGGCCATCGGTGCCGCGCTGTTCCTCATCTCGCTGTGGCTGCAGTACGTCCACGGCTACTCGCCCTCCGAGGCCGGACTGCGGACCCTGCCCGCGGCCGCCGCCATGCTGGCCGGTTCGCTGTCGACCCCCTGGCTGATGCACCACGTCGGGGTCCGTTCCGTGCTGGCCCTCGGCCTCGGCGCCCTCGCCGCGGGATTCCTGCTGCTGGCCCTGTCCCCGGTCCCCACCGGCTACCCGGTCGTCGCGGTGGTCCTGGCCGCGCTCGGCCTCGGCGACGGGCTGGCGATCACCGCCTCGGCGGCCGTACTGGTCTCGTCCGTACCGGCGGAACGCGCCGGGCAGGCGGGCGCCGTCTCGGAGACCGCCTACGAACTCGGCGTCGGTCTCGGCGTGGCCCTGCTCGGCAGCATCCACGGCGCCGTCTACTACCAGCACATGACCGGACTGCCCCTGGGCGGCGCCGACGCCGAGCGGGCACGGGAGTCGGTCGGCGGTGCCTCGGAGGTCGCCGAGAAGGCCGGCGGCACCACGGGCCGGCAGGTGCTCGAAACCGCCCGGGACGCCTTCGACGACGCGCTCACCACGACGGCGTACGTATCGGCGGCGATCGTCGTCGCCGTGGCCCTGCTCGCCGTGTGGCTGGTGCCCCGCGGGTTCAGAACGACGAGCAGTCATTGAGCGGTTGGTGCCGCAGCCCACTCGCCCGCTCCGTTCACGGCATCGCCGCGATCTCGTCCGCGACCTGACGGGCCTGCCGGACCACGTTGCGCAGATGGTTGGAGAACGGGATCCGCAGATGGGTGCCCACCCCGGCCACCCAGATGTGCTCGGGCTGCGCCCCGGGCGCCAGGCGCAGCCGCAGATCGGCCTCCAGACGGTCGACGGCCGCGGCGGGCCCCGGCGCCCCGTCCAGGTGCACGGCCTTGCCGTCGGTGTCCCAGCACAGCTCGGGGGGAAGGAAACCGGTGGCGTTGACGACGTAGTCGAAGCCCGCCCCGGATCCCGTGGGTGCGGTTCGCGGCCACTGCACCCGCCACGCGCCCTCGTCGAAGGACACGGCGCGGGGGTAGCCGGGAGCCATCCGCAGCACGCCGGTGTCGAAGTGGGCGAGCAGCCGACGGGCGTTGAGAACGGTCAGTGCCGTCGCGTAGCGGCCGACGAACCACGCGAAGTGCGCGATCAGCGCGCGGCGCCGGGCGGCGGGAAGGGCGGCGCTCAGGGCGATCACCTCTTCCAGCAGCGGCACGACGACGCCGGGCCAGGAGCAGGCACCGGACTCCACCAAGGCGGTCTCCTCCCGCAGCCGCCGGACGGGATCGGCGGCGGTGGAGGTCTGCGCGCGCAGCGGGCGGCGGTCGAGCAGCCGGACCGCCTCCACCGCGCAGCGCGTCACCTTCGCTTCGAGCCGGGGGTCGGCGGCATCGAGGCGGGCGATCCCTGCCAACGGCGGGAAGTCGCGTACCGGCGCGGCCAGCGACTGCCGTACGGCGGGCAGGAGTCCCGAGGGCGAGGTCATGGTCGTCCGGTGGCCGTCGCGGCACAGCAACAGGGCGGCGTCGACGGCCGATTGGTGGGTGCCGAGCACCAGCACCCGGCTGCCCGGGGGAAGCCCGTACCGGATCCGGCCGGCGGGGTAGGGGCTGTCCAGATAACGGGGGTGGCCGGCGAAGGCCGCGAAGCCGTCCGGGACGCGCGGGCGGTGGACACCCGTGCAGACGACGACCTCGTCGGCCGTGATCTCCTGCCCGCCACGGAGCCGCACCCGGTGCCCGCCGGCCCAGGCGCTGACCGACACCGCCGTGTCCCGTACGTGCCGGACCTCGATGCCGTGGGCGACCGCCAGGGCGCGGGCCTCGGTGTGGCGGTCGTGGCAGTACTCGGCCATCCGGGCGCGCGGCACACAGTCCTTGGGCCCCGGTGGCGCGCCGCGCGCCCGCAGGTAGTCGATGAAGTCGGTGGGCCGGTCCGCCAGCAGGGAGTTGACGTCGGCGGCGCTGTTGCACACCAGCAGCGGGTCGCTGTCACCGAAGGCCAGCCCCCACCCGACGGGGTGGGGGTCCACCACCTGCACCGACCGTACCGGGCGGGCGGCGGGGCCGGTGCGCGTCCGTGGGCCCGGGCGCAGGAGCGCGCGCACCAGGTGCAGGAAGACGCTGGTACCGGCGAACCCGGCGCCCACGATCACGACGTCCCGCCCGGTGGCGCGGCCGTTCCGGTCCCCGCCGCCGTGGCTCTCGTGGTCGGCGTGCCCGGCCTCCCGGTCGCCACCGGGCGCGGCGGCATGTCCCATGGTCCCCCCTTTCGCAGGCCCCGTTCGTAGGTCACCCTGCCCCGCGCCGGTCCCGGGGAACCCGCACGGCCGTGTCATCCCGATGGCCCCATCCCGGCTGCGGCCCGCCGCCGTGGCGGATGGACTGGGATCGTCCCCGAGGCTGTGTCCGTCTCGCCGCCGGGGCCTCGCCAGGAGAGGACGTGACGAGGATGCGTACCCGGCCCGGCAGGATAGCGGTGGTGATGGTCACCGCGGCCTTCGTGGCCGGCGGCTGTGTGGCGGACGGTGGCGGCAGTGCCGGGAGGACCGGGCCGCCGACCCCGTCGGGCGGACCGGACGGGCCGCGGCGCGCCGCCCCGCCCGGACCTCCCGTACCGGGGGTGCCCCCGGAGATCGCCCGGCAGCGCCTCGACTGGGCCCCTTGCGAGCCCGAGGACGCCGGAGAGGGCGTGCAGCAGCCGTTGCCGGACGCCGAGTGCTCCTGGCTGACGGTGCCCCTGGACTACGCGGCGCCGCACAAGAGCACCATCAAGGTGCGGGTGGCGCGGGTGCGCGCCCCGGCCGGGTCCCGCCGGCTCGGCGCGCTGGTCTTCAACCCCGGCGGACCCGGTGAGGCGGGCGCCGCCCTCGTCGCCGACGGTACGTTCGTGGCGACCCCCGAGGTGAGCGACCGCTACGACCTCGTCGGCTTCGATCCGCGTGGCGTCCGCCGCTCGGCCCCGCTGATATGCCCCGCGAGCGACGGCGGCAGCGATCTCATCCCGCGCACCCGGCAGTTGATGGACGCGGAGTTCAAGATCGCCGCCGAGCGGGCGGCCGAGTGCCGGAAGGTCACCGGTGCGCTGATGGCACACATGGACACCGTCAGCGTCGCCCGCGACCTGGATCTGCTCAGGGCGGCCCTGGGCGAGGACAGACTCGACTACCTCGGCGTCTCCTACGGCACCTACATCGGCCAGCACTACGCCCGGCTCTTCCCGGACCGGGTCGGGCGCTTCGTTCTCGACGGGGTCGTGGACCCGGGCGCCGACCAGGCGCAGACCGCGCGGGAGGACGTCAAGGCCATCAGCGAGAGCTTCGCGAGCTACGCGCGGACCTGCGCGGCGAACGACTGTTCCCTCGGCGCCACACCCGACGACGTCACCACCACGACCACCGACTTCGTGCGGGGCCTCGACGCCCACCCCGTCCCCGGCCCCGACGGCGCCCGGCTCACCACCGCCATGGCGGCTCAGGCCATCCGTGACTCCCTCTACCAGGACGCGAAGTGGCCGGAGCTCACTCAGGCCCTGGTCGACGCCATGAACGGCGACCCGGAGCCGCTCATGCGGCTCGGCCCGTACGGGGGCCGGCTCACCGGGCAGGGACCGGCCGGGGAGAACGGGGAAGCCACCGCCGATCCCTCCATGGCCAGGAGCGCCATCGACTGCCTGGACAGGCCGGGGCCGAGGAGCCCCGACGACATCCTCAAATACCTCGGGGAGTTCGAGAAGGCGTCGCCGCTGTTCGGCTCCACCGTGGCCACGGCCATGGTGCACTGCGCGGCCTGGCCCATCACCCCCACGGGGAAGGCCGAACCTCTCAGCGCGCCCGGCGCCCCCGCCATGGTCCTGGTCTCCTACGCCGTCGATCCGGCGACGCCGCTGGTCAACGCCCGGGCCGTGCGGACGAACCTGGGCGCGGGCTCCCTGGTCGTGCGGGCCGGCACGGGTCACTCGGCCTACGCGAACGGCTCGGAGTGCACCGACCGCGCGGTGGGCACCTTCCTCGTCTCCGGCAAACTGCCCCCGGCGGAGCTGGACTGCGGCGCCTGACCGCCCGCGGCGGCGGAGACCCGGGCGGCGCGGACGGTCCGTGCCCACCCGTGAGGGGATCGCCGTGTCACTGCTCGCGCCGCACCACCAGCAGGGCGGCGTCGTCGGACAGTTCGTCGCCCGCGTAGGAGAGCAGATCGGCCACCAGACGGTCCGCCATCGCGTCCGGAGCCAGCTCCGGCAGTCGGGCGAGCCGCTCGGTCAGGGGATAGAAGACACCGGACGCGTCGCGGGCCTCGGTCACGCCGTCGGTGTACAGCACCAGCAGATCACCCCGCTCGAAGACGAACCCCTGCCCGTCGCAGAGGCCGCCGATCAGATGGAGCAGACCCAGCGGCGGCTGCGGGACGGGCGTCTCCACCTCGGTCACCGTCCCCGCGCGCCGCAGCAACGGCGGCAGGTGGCCGCAGTTCACCAGCTCGGCCGGGCCGTCGTCGTCCGGCACCCCGACCAGCGCGGCGGTCACGAACTCCTCGCTGGGCGGGCGCCGTCCCAGGGCGGCGTCGATCCGGCGCGCCACCGTGGTCAGATCCGCCTCGACCTGGGCGACCTCCCGGAAGGTGCCCAGCACGTCGGCCGCGGCGTCCACGGCGGACAACCCCTTGCCCCGCACATCACCGATGATCAGCCGGGTCCCGAAGGGCGTGGCCAGCGCCGCGTAGAGGTCGCCGCCCACCCGGGCCTCGGCCGCGGCCGCCAGATACCGCACGGCCACCCGCAGCGTGCCGATCCGCTCCGGCAGCGGCCGCAGCAGCGTGCGCTGCGCCGCCTCCGCCACGGAACGGGACTGGAGCAGCTCGCGCTCCCGCGTCGCCACGAGGACGACGTTCGCGGTGCTGACCGAGGTGATCGTCAGGATGGTGAAGCCCGACGTCAGATGGACGGCGAGCGAGACATCGGGGTCGGCCCGCGCGAGCAGGGGGACGAGCGCCAGGGCGAGCAGCCCGGCCGCCAGGGGGACCCGGGCGCGCCGGGTGCCGATGCTGGCGAGCACGGGCGCCGTGGCGAGCACGGGGGAGAGCGTCCACTGCGGATTCGTGGCCAGGTCCGTCGCGACGGAGGCGGCGAGGAGGACATAGGCGGCCACGACGAGGCGTCGCGCGCGGTGGGGGAGCCGCGAAGCCTCGGGCGGCCTGTCCCGGCCTGGGGCGAGCATCATGATTGTTCTCCACCATAGGGACTCCGCCCCTGCCCGCAACCGGACCGCCGCCCGACACCGGCCCGGCCCCGCCCCACATGGAAAGTAAGGTTCCGTTTCGGTCCCCGTCACTTACCGCCCCGGCCCCGCACTCCGATCACGAACTCGCCATACTGGCGTTCGAGTCCGCCCTCGCGCACCGGCGGGCCGACGGCGACGAGAACAGGAACCCACCGCTCTGATGACCGACAACAAGATCAACAACATCATCCGCCCCCGCCCCGTCCAGGACCCCGAGCTGCGCCTCTTCGTCCTGCACCACGCCGGGGGCTCGCACGCGCCGTTCCGGAGCTGGGCCCGGCTGCTGCCGGCCGAGTGGGAGCTGTGCCTGGTCGACGCGCCCGGCCGGGTCGCCCGCCCCGGCCCGCCCTGCCGCAGCGCGGCGGAGCTGGCCGAGCGGTTCCTCGACGACTTCCGGCCCCTGATGGACCGTCCGTACGCCCTCTTCGGCCACAGCATGGGTGCGATAGCCGCGTACGAGACCGCCCTCGCCGTGCACGAGCGCGGGCTTCCCCTCCCGCAGTGGCTGGGTCTCTCGGCGATCAGCGCCCCCGAGCACCACCCCCGGGGGACCCGGCGCTTCGCCCTTCCCGACGACGGGCTGCGCGAAGCGGTGCTGCGGTTGGGCGGCACGCCGCGCGAGGTGCTGGAGGACCCCGAACTCTGGGCGTTCTTCTCGCCGATCATGCGGGCCGACTTCGAACTCTCGGAGACCTGGCGGCCACGCCGCGACGCCCCCGCTCTGCCGGTCCCCCTGTCGGTGTTCGTCGCGGACGGCGACGCGGGCGTTCCGCTGTCGCGCACGGAGGGCTGGGCGGCCACCAGCACGCGCTTCCTGGGCACCCGGGTGTTCAGCGGGGACCACTTCTACTTCCAGCCCGACCCGGCCGCCCTCGTCGACGCCGTCGTGGCGGGCATCCGGGCCGTGGCCCCCGTCCACTGACCACCTGCCCGGCCTCCCTTCCGACGCGCCCGGTCAGGGCGACTGCGGAGGGTTCGGCTCGATCACGGCGAAGGGGGCGCCGAAGGGGTCGGTGAGCCAGGCCATCCGGCCGATGTCCGGGGTGTCCATGGCGGGCATGAGGACCGAGCCGCCGTGGTCGACCGTCCTCGCGACGGCCGCGTCCGCGTCCTCGACGGCGAAGTAGGGCAGCCAGCGCGGCTCATTGCCGTCCTCGAGCGGGGCGACACCGCCGAACGTCGTGGCCTGCTGGTCGCCCTCGGCCGACGAGAGCACGGTGTAGGTCATGCCGGGGACCTCCATCCGCTCGCTCCGCCACCCGAACAGCGAGCGGTAGAAGGCCTGGGCCGCCTCGGGGTCCGGGCTGTGCAGCTCCGTCCAGCACAGCGTGTCGGGCTCCGAGGCCGCTTCCAGCCCCTTGACGGAGCCGGGCTGCCAGACGGCGAACTCGGCACCGCCCGGGTCCGTCAGACAGGCCATCCGCCCGGCGTCCATCACGTCGAACGGCTCGACCCGGACGGTGCCGCCGCCCTGCTCGGTGGCCTTCGCCGTCGCATCGGCGTCCGGGGTCCGGAAATACACCGTCCAGGCGGCGTTCGCCCCCTCCTCGGTGAGCGGTCCGAGGGCGGCGACCGTCCGGCCGTCCTTCTGGAAGAAGCCGTAACCGCCCGCTTCGGGCCCGGCCGCCCGGAAGTCCCAGCCGAACACCGAGCCGTAGAACGCGGCCGCCGCCGCGGTGTCGGGGCTGCCGAGGTCGAGCCAATTGGGTGCGCCGGTCACGAAGTCAGTGGTGAGCATGGTGGTGCGCTCCTTCGACGGATCCGCGCCGGGGGCCGTCTCCCGCGGGCGCGGCGATCCGGTGTCTCCCGACGCTTTTCAGTCTGGCACCGGCCACTGACAGCCGCGCGGGCTCAAGAAGGGCCCACAGGGCGCGGTCGCCCGGCCATCGCCCCCGGGCGGAGGGCGCCGCGTTCGCGGCGGAGGGCAGGGGCGGCGACGATGGAAGAGCCGTGTGCGTCAGCCGCGGCGACGTCCGATCGAACCCCCGGCGCGCGCCCGCGCCGCCGGTGGGACTCAGGAGGCAACCATGACCACTGCCAAGGAGATCATGCACGAGGGCGCGCAGTGGATACCCCGTACGGAGACGCTGGACCGAGCCGCCCAGCTGATGCGGCGGCTGGATGTCGGCGCCCTGCCGGTCAGCGACCAGAACGACCGGCTGTGCGGGATCATCACCGACCGTGACATCGTCGTGAAGTGCGTCGCCGCCGGTCACGACCCGTCCCACATCACCGCCGGCGACCTGGTCGAGGGCACCCCGCGCTGGATAGACGCGAACGCCGACGTCTCCGAGGTGCTGGAGGAGATGGAGAGCCACCGCATCCGCCGGCTGCCGGTCATCGAGAACAAGCGCCTCGTCGGCATGATCAGCGAGGCGGACCTGGCCCGGCACCTCTCCGAGGACCAGATCGCCGCGTTCGCCGAGAAGGTCTACGCGGTGCGGTAGCCGCGCGCCGGGGGCGACCGCCGGGATCCCGCGGCCGCCCCCGGCCGCGCTCAGGCCCCCGAGGAGGCGGCGCGGCCCTCGCTGCCGGGCCGGGTGTCGTCGGTCAGTTCCTCGGCGAGCAGATCCATCAGCAGGGCGTCGTGCCAGGTGCCGTCCGGCCCCCGCTCGTAGCGGCGCATGATGCCGACCGGACGGAAGCCCACCTTGCCGTAGCAGCGGATGGCCGCGGCGTTGTCGGCCGCCGGGTCGATCACCACCCGGTGATGGCCGTGATCGTTGATCAGATGCCGGACGAGGGTGCGCACGGCGTCGCTCCCGACACCCCGGCCGTGCACCGCCGGGTCCACATAGAGGTCGATGTTCGCGTGGCGGTAGTCCGGATCGGGCTCGGCGGACCACTGGATGGCACCGGCCACCTCGTCGTCGTACTCGATCACCAGGGTGTGGTCGCCGGGATAGGCGAGGTCCTCGGCCACCACGGCCGCCAAGTCCTCGCCCCCGCGCCAACGCGCGTACACCTCCGGCTTCGCACGGATGGCGGCGAGCGCGGGAATGTCGGCCGGCGTCGCCGGACGCAACACGACAGCGGTTCCGTACAGACTCTTCTGCATGTACCGGAACGCTAGTCGAACTCGCGTCCGTGCTTGCTGATGCCAACATCACACCGACGCTTCCGCGCCTCCCCGAACGGTCATTCATATGATGCGACAGGGGGCATTTTTCCCCCGGACTGTTTCCCCGCGCGATCGGTCCCGCGCGGGAACACGGGGGCGGGGGACCCATGGGGCACTTGGGCACGGGCATCGGCTGGCGTCCGGAGATCGCCGACGACATCGCGCGGCTCCCGGACGTCGACTGGGTGGAGGTCGTGGCGGAGAACCTCTGCCCGGGCCATCTCCCCGAACCCCTGGAGCGGCTGCTCGCACGCGGCACGCCCGTCGTCCCGCACGGTGTCTCGCTCGGCCTCGGCGGCGCCGAACGCCCCGACCTCGCCCGGCTGGTCGCCCTCGCCGAACTGGCCGAGGAGCTCGACGCACCGCTGGTCAGCGAGCACATCGCGTTCGTCCGGGCCGGCGGCCCGCTGACCGCCTCGCCACGGATCGAGGCCGGGCACCTGCTGCCCGTGCCACGCACCCGCGACGCCCTGGACGTGCTGTGCGCGAACGTGCGGATCGCCCAGCAGATCCTGCCCGTACCGCTCGCCCTGGAGAACATCGCGGCCTACCTGACGTGGCCGGGCGAGGAGTTGACCGAAGGGCGGTTCCTCACCGAGCTGGTCGAGCGGACCGGTGTGCGGCTGCTCGTCGACGTCGCCAACCTCCACACCAATCACGTCAACCGGGGCGAGGACCCGGCCGCGTTCCTGGACGAACTGCCGGTCGAAGCCCTCGCCTACGTCCATGTGGCGGGCGGCTTCGAGAGGGACGGCCTGTGGCACGACAGCCACGCCCACCCGGTGACCCGGCCCGTCCTCGACGTCCTCGCCGAACTGTGCTCCCGCGTCACCCCGCCCGGTGTGCTGCTGGAACGCGACGATCACTTCCCCGAAGCGGACGGGCTCGCCGCCGAACTCACCGCGATCCGCGGCGTGCTCCGGGGGCCCCACCGTGTCTGAACTCCCGCGCCACGTCCACGACGGGGACGAGCCCGACGCCGCCCGCCGTCGGCTCGCGCACGCGCAGACCGAGTTGCTGTCCGCGCTCGTCGCGGGCGGCCCGCCGCCCGACGGCTTCGACCCCGGGCGGCTGGAGGTACAACGACGGGCGCTGATCGCCAAGCGCGCGAACGTCCTCACCAAGGTGGCACCCGAGCCGGCGGAGATCCTGGCCGGGGACTTCCGTGACTTGTTCTTCGCCTACGCCCGCACCCGCCCCATGACCGACGGCTACCGCCGGGACGCCACGGACTTCGTCCGCCACCTCCTGGACACCGGCCAACCGCCGGACGCCGGACGGCGGGAGCTGCTGACCGCCTGGTGGGAGGAGCGAACGGCCCCACCGCCCGCCCCCGGCCGCCTCGGCCGACTGATGGCGGCCCTACGAACCTCACGCGCCGCGCGCTCGCTCCGCATCGCGACGAGCGCCGCTCCGAAAGGCAACTGACCTATGATCATCGCCCTGACCGTGGCCCTGATCGCGCTCGCCCTCTCCTCGGCCTGGCTCCTGCGCCTCCGTCTCACGGCCCGTGGCCCCCGCGTCCCGCTGACCGCCGGATGCGAACCGGGTCTGCTGGAGATCGCCTACCTGAAGGGGCGGGAGGGGGGAGTGGCCGATACCGTGATCGCCCGGATGTACGCCGAGGAACGCGTCTCCGTGGACTCCGCGGGCAAGGTCAAGGTGATCAGTCCGATCGCCCGGGACTCCTTCGAGCGAGCCGTGTTGAAGGAATGCGCCACCGACTGGAGCAGCGACCTGCGCGCGGTGCGGGACGTGCTGACCGGCTGCCGGGACATGCGGACCCTGGAAGGCTCGCTGGAGAAGCAGGGCCTGCTGATGCCGGTACAGACGCACGGCACCTGGCGCTGGGCCGCGGGCATCCACGTCGTCTGGCTGGTGGTCGCCGGGATCCTCGCCCTGGCGTCGGCCGCCACGGCGGACTCCTCCCTGGCCCGCTTCGCCCCCCTCGCCCTGGTCGCCCTCGGGATCGCGCTGCGGGTGCTGTGCCGCCCCCGCGTCGACCGGTTCACCGACCAGGGGGCGCGGATGGATCGATACCTCTGGCTGGAGAGCCCCTGGGGAGAGCCGAAGCCGGACCGCCATCCGGCGGGTCTCGCGGGTGTCGTCGCGGTCTGGGGCCCACAGGACCTACCCGCCCCCCACAAGGAGTTCGGGAAGCAGTTGGAGAAGGCCGGCGGCGGGTGGCGACCGTACAAGCCCTCGTCCTCCCGCTCTTCCGGCAGTGGAGGATCGAGCTCGTCCTCCGGCTACGGTTGCAGCACGGGTTGCTCCAGCAGCTCGTGTTCCAGCAGCTCCTGCTCCAGCTCGAGTTCGAGCTGCGGCGGAAGCAGCTGTTCCTGACCCGGGCGCTCCCGCGTCACCCGGCCGGCCGAGTCCTCATTTGCGCCGGGATGCGGCCACTGCCAGCCTGAGGCGGTGATCACCGGCAGCCCGTCCCGTCCCTGTCGTCACCCCCGGCCCGTGACGGCCGCGATCGCCGCGCTGTCGGCCGTCCTCGCGGTCCGCGCGGCCCCCGCGAGCGCGGCGGCGGGCTATGACGTCGAGCGGTGCGGCAATACCTCCGGCCGGGTGCTGCTGACGCTGGACGACTGGTCCGTCGAGGACCCGGACCGGGCCGTACGGGCCGGCAGCTTCCTGCGGGGGCGCGGCATCCGCGCCGCGTTCTTCCTCGTCAACCATCACGCCCAGCGCCATCCCCACATCACCACCGCCCTGCGGCGCCAAGGCCACTGGGTCGGCAATCACTCCTACTCCCACCCCCATCTGCCCGCCCTGAGCGAGAAGGCGGCCCGCGAGGAGATCCGCAGCGGGCTGCGGAGCACCTTGCTGCGACCGCCGTTCGGTGACTACGGGCCGCGCGAGACGGCACTCGCGGCGGAGCTCGGCTACCGGATCTGCACCTGGACCGTGGACACCCGGGACTGGGTGGAGACCGGTGGGCAGTTCCCGGACCCGGAGGTCCTGCGGGCCCGGGTGCGGGCGGCCCCGGCGGCGGCCAAGCGCAGCGGAGTCGTCCTGGGGCACCTCTACACCCGCTTCCCCGACGCCCTGCCCGGCATCGTCGACGACCTTCACGACCAGGGCTACGGGCTGTGCCGCAACAGTGGTCCCACCACGGCGAGCATCCCGGACCCCCTGGACTGCTGAGCCTCCCGGCCCCTGGTCCCGGTCAGCCCCGGACCCCTGCCACCGCCGTGGGCGGGCGGACCGGCATCGTGATCCTGGCGGCCGAGGTGCCGAGGCCCGTGGGGGCGCCCCACGTCGGCACCGGCGGGGCGTTGTGCCGGAGCAGGTCGACCTCGGCGTACCGGCGGCAGCCCCGGTGCCAGGTGAGGATGCCGGACAGCCAGTGCTCCAGCTCCTCCGCATAGCCCGTCAGTGTCGCGCGGGCCGCGTTGTCCAGGTCGAAGTCGTCGAACATGGCGGGCAGTTGGACGGCGACGATGTGCTGGAACTCGCGCATCCGGGAGGTCATCAGATCACTGACGATGCCGAGCGCCTCCTGAATCCCGCAGTTGAAGAAGTTCTGCACCACGAGGACGGCGTTGTGGATCTCGCCCTCGAACTGGATCTCCTTCTGGTACGAGAAGATGTCGTTCATCAGGCAGGCGTAGTCCTGCGCCGCGTTCTCCATCGCCTTGACGGGCCGTGCCTGGTAGACCTCCGGCGGCACGGTGTGTCCGTGGCCGATGCGGGACAGGCTCATGGTGAGGTCCGAGCCGAAGGTCTGGCGGCGCATCTCGATGTAGTCGACGGGCTCGGGGATGCGGTTCTGCTTCTGGTTGGACAGCTCCCACAGCCAGCTCTCCAGCATGACCCGGACGCCGTCCTGGAAGGTGCGGCGGTCGTCGGTGTCCATCGGTCCCGCCGTACGCGGCCACAGATCGGCGAGTCCGCGCTCCAGCGGGTTGAGCGGGGTCGGCGCCGAGGCGAGGTCCAAGGGCATGAACAGCAGCAGCCGTTCGTGACAGGCCTTCGCGGCTTCCATGTCCGGGGTGCGGCCGAAGACCACCGGGTAATAGTCGTCGGCGTAGGTGCCCCAGGTGAGCCAGTCCGACGTCAGGTCCAGCGCCCCGGGGGCCGCGTCGGGGTGGATGCCGGCGGCGCACAGGGGCAGGTCGATGTCCTTGAGCTTCTCCTCGTCCCAGAGGGCGGATCCGGGGACGCCGGGGACGGCGTCCAGGATTCCCACAGCACGGCTCCACTCGACGTTGTGCCGGCGGGCGGCGTCCAGGTGCGGGCTCAGCCGGGTCGTGTAGGGCATGAGGAAGTCGGGGTGCGGCAGCGGTCCGACCTGCTGGAAGGGGATGTGCGTGTGGCTCCTGAGCCTCGCGGGGACCGAGGCCGCCAGCGAGACCAGCGCCCGCGCCGCCGACGTGCCGAGGCCGGAGGGGCCGGCCAGGAGGGCCGCCGTGGCGGCCAGGGGAGCGGGGGCGCCCTCCGGGGCGTCGCCCGAGGCGCCGTTCATGTACCGGCTGGAGCGCATGTGCCACTCGTGTCCGCCGGACTGCCAGTCCTGGAGCCCCTTGACGTAGGCGAAGACATCGGCGTGCGCCGCCGGGTCGAGTCCGTGCTCCCGCAGCAGCGGCGCCACCTCGGTCAGTGCGGTGTGCTCGAACTGCTGCAGGCGGGCGGTGAGCAGGTCGTTGACGGCGTCGGCCGCCTCCTGGGTGTCGCAGCCCAGGAACTTCTCCAGCACCAGCACCGCGTTGGCCAGCTCGCCCTCGCTCTGGGTCTCGCGCTGGTAGGAGAAGAGGTCGTTGCGCAGGTGCACCCCGTCGGAGAAGGTGTCCTTGAGGACCCGCATCGGCCGGCTCGCCGCCACCGCGGCGGGTACCTCGGCGCCGACCGCGTGCTCGACGAGATTGGCGGACCAGGGGGCGCCGCCCACCTTGCGGCGCATCTCGATGTACTCGACGGGGTTGGACACCCGGCCTTCATTGATGTTGGCGAGCTCCCAGAGGGACTCCTCCAGCAGATGCCGGGTGCTCTCGTGGAAGCGGCGGCGCCAGTCCCGCGACATCGTCGGGACCGTACGGGCCCACAACTCCGCGAGTCCCGCCTCGACCTGGTTGGTCGGTGTCGCGGGGGTGTCCACCGGGTCGACGGGCATGAAGGCGGGCAGCCGGTCGAGATAGGCCTTCGCACCGGCCATGTCCCGGCTGCGCTTGAAGATGTCCAGGAAGTGGTCGTCGAAGAAGAACACCCAGACGTACCAGTCGGTGACCAGGGACAGCTCCGCGGCCGTGGCGTCCGGATGGGTGTACGCGCACAGCAGGGCGTAGTCGTGCGAGTCGAAGTCCGACTCCTCCCAGATGCCGGATCCCTCGATCATGTTCATGTCGCGGGCCCACGCCTTGGAGTGCTCGCGGGCACTCTCCAGATGAGGGTTCAGACGGGCCGGATACGGCATGTAGAAGGAAGGAAGCCGGAAGGGATCTGACATCGTGCACGGCCTTTCGCGTGGCCCGGACCAAATCGCCCCTCACGCTAGGCGGCGGGTCGCACAGAAAGGCGGGGTAAGTCATCTTTCCCCTCAATAAGGTGAATACGGCGATCGCCCCGCTTAACGATCTTGCGGCCGGGGTGGGGGTGGTCCCGTGGCCGGAACCCCACCCCGTGGCTACCGTTCGGGACATCCGCCCGGAACGACCGAGGAGCAGCCCGCGATGACCATCGCCCCCCAGAACCTCAGCGACCCCCTGGTGAGAGCCCTCGCCCTCGCGATCAACACCGGCGACCGGGAGGGCTTCCTGTCGCTGCTGACCGACGACGCGACCCTGTCCGACGACGGCTCCGACCGCGATCTGCACCAGTGGATCGACAAGGAGATCTTCAGCTCCGGGGGCCACATCGACGTGCGGTCCGAATCGGACGGCGGCCTCTCGCTGATCGCCGACTTCCGCAACGACACCTGGGGCGAGATGCGCACTGCCTGGAGGTTCGGCACGACGGACGGCAGGATCAGCCGCATCGAGACCGGTCAGGCCTGACCGGCCGGCTCCCCCTGCGCTCCCGGCTCCTGCCCGGGCACCAGGGTGCGGGAGGCGTACATCCGGGCGTAGGTGCCCGCGTTCCGGATCAGCTCCTCGTGCGTGCCCCGCTCGATGATCCGCCCGGCCTCCATGACGACGATGACGTCGGCGTCCCGGATGGTCGACAGCCGGTGAGCGATGACGAAGCTGGTACGGCCCGCGCGCAGCGAGTTCAACGCCCGCTGGATGAGGACCTCCGTGCGGGTGTCGACCGAACTCGTCGCCTCGTCCAGCACCAGGATCGCCGGCCCGGTCAGGAACGCCCGCGCCACCGTGATCAGCTGCTTCTCACCGGCGCTGACGCTCGACGTCTCGTCGTCGAGCACGGTGTCGTACGCGTCGGGCAGGGTCCGCACGAAACGGTCCACGCAGGTGGCGCGCGCCGCGGCCACGATCTCCTCACGGGTGGCGTCGGGGCGCCCGTAGGCGATGTTCTCGGCGATCGTGCCGCCGAACAGCCAGGCGTCCTGCAGGACCAGACCGATGTTCGCGCGCAGTTCCTCACGGGTCATCCCGGCGATGTCCGTGCCGTCCAGCAGGATGCGACCGCCGTCGAGCTCGTAGAAGCGCATGAGCAGATTGCCCAGCGTGGTCTTGCCCGCCCCGGTCGGACCGACGATCGCCACGGTCTGGCCGGGCCGCACGGTGAGCGACAGGTCATCGATCAGCGGGGTGCCCGGGGTGTAGGCGAACGACACCCGCTCGAACTCCACATGCCCCTCGACCCGTTCGGGCCGCGCCGGCCGCCGCGGGTCGGGCCCCTGCTCGTCCGCGTCGAGCAGCGCGAAGACCCGCTCGGCGGACGCCGCCCCCGACTGCAGCCGGCCCGCGACGCTCGCCGCCTCGACGATCGGCCGGCTGAACCCGCCGGAATACAGGATGAACGCCTGCACCTCACCGATCGACAGCGACCCGCTCACGACCCGCAGCGCGCCCACGACGGCCACGACGATATAGCTGAGGTTGGCGACGAACATCATCGACGGTTCGATGGTGCCCGAGACGGACTGCGCCTTCGCGCCCGCCCGGTACATCGCCTCGTTGTGCTCGTCGAAGGCCCGCTCCGCGAGCTCCCGCCTGCCGAAGCCCTTCACCAGCGAGTGCCCGCTGTACATCTCCTCGACATGGGCGTTGAGCGTTCCCGTGGCCGCCCACTGCGCGGCGAACTGCGGCTGTGCCCGTTTGACGATCAACGTGGCCAGCAACGCCGACACGGGCACGCCGATCAGCATGATCAGAGCCAGCAGCGGTGAGATCACGAACATCAGGACCAGCATGCTCAGCGTGGAGAACACCGCGGTGATCAGCTGGCTCAGTGACTGCTGGAGGGTCTGCTGGAGGTTGTCGACGTCGTTGGTGACCCGGCTCAGTACCTCGCCCGGCGGATTGCGGTCGAAGTAGCTGAGCGGCAGCCGTGCGAGCTTTGCCTCCACCCTCTCGCGCAGCTCGAACACGACCCGCTGGACGACGGCCGTGGCCAGCCACCCCTGCAGAAGCGTGAACAGCGACGCCGCGGCGTACAGTGCGAGGACGACCAACAGCAGCCGTCCGACGCCGTCGAAGTCGATGCCCCGACCGGGCACCACGTCCACCGTGCTGAAGACATTGGCGAGCGAGTCGTGGCCCTCGGAGCGCAACCGCTCGACGACGGCGGCCTTGGACTCCCCGGTGGACACCTGCTTGCCGACGACACCGGCGAAGACCAGGTCCGTGGCATCACCGAGGAGCTTCGGACCGAGGGCGTTGAGGGTGACGCCGACGATCCCGAGGCCGAGCAGCACGGCGACCCGCCCGCGCTGCGGGCGGAGCAGCCCCAGCACCCGGCGGACCGTGCCGCGCGGGTCGCGTGCCTTCTCCGACGGCTCGGTGCCCTCCGGCGGGGTGCGCAGCTCCCCGTCCGGGACGGTTCCGGGCTCCCGCGGTGGGGTGCCCGGTGCCGCGCCGACCTTGACCGGGGGAGTCATGCCGCCCCGCCTTTCCTCTGGGTTCCGGGGAGTCGGTGCGAGCGCCGGCGTACGAGCGCGGCGGCGCTCACGGCGTGCTCACGGCTGTGGCGTCGCACCGGCGGCCTCCTCGCTGGTGAGCTGGGAGAGCGCGATCTCGCGGTACGTCGTGCTGTCGCGCATCAGCTCCTCATGGGTGCCGGTGCCCACCACGCGCCCGGCGTCGAGGACCACGATGCGGTCGGCGTGCCGGACCGTGCTGACCCGTTGGGCGACGACGACCACCGTCGCCCCGGCGATCTCGGGGGCGAGGGCCGCCCGCAGTGCCGCGTCCGTGGCGTAGTCGAGCGCCGAGAAACAGTCGTCGAAGAGATAGATGTCGGGCCGGCGCACCAGCGTGCGCGCGATGGACAGCCGCTGTCGCTGCCCGCCCGAGAGGTTGGTGCCGCCCTGGGCGATCCGCGCGCCCAGCCCACCGGGCATGCGCGCGACGAAGTCCCGGGCCTGGGCGATCTCCAGGGCGCGCCACAGCTCCTCGTCGGTGGCCCCGGGGTGGCCGAAGCGCAGATTGCTCGCCACGGTGCCGGAGAAGAGATAGGGCTTCTGCGGTACGAAGCCGACGGTGCGGGAGAGGGCGTCGGCGTCGTAGGCGCGCACGTCGACGCCGCCCACCAGGACCGATCCGCCCGTGCGGTCGAAGAGCCGCAGCAGCACGTTCAGCAGGGTCGTCTTGCCGCTCCCGGTGCTGCCGAGGATCGCCACCGTCTCCCCGGGACCGGCCGTGAGGTCGATGTCCCGCAATACCGGCTCCTCCGCCCCCGGGTAGCGGAACTCCACGGCACGCAGCTCCAGCCGGCCGGCGTCCGGGCCGGCGGGGACCGGGGTCTCGGGGGCCTTGACGCTCGGCTCGGTGTCGAGCACCTCCTGGATGCGTTCGGCGGACACCCTCGCGCGGGGAACGGCCAGGAAGACGAACGTCACCATCACGACGGACATGAGGATCAGACCGAGATAGCTCAGGAAGGCGCTCAGCGAGCCGAGCTGCATCGATCCGGCCTCGATCCGGCGGGCGCCGAACCAGATCAGCCCCACCATGAAGGCGTTCATCACCAGCATGACGAGGGGGAGCATCGCCGCTATCAGCCGGGCGACGCGCAGTGACAGCGCGGTCATCTCGGCGTTCGTCCGGGTGAACCGCTCGCGTTCGTGGGTGTCGCGCACGAAGGCCCGCACCACCCGGACCCCGGTGATCTGCTCGCGCAGCATCCGGTTGACCTGGTCGACGCGCTGTTGCATCAGGTCGTACCACGGGCTCATCCGGGTCAGGATGAGCGTGAAGGTGCCGGCGATCACCACGACGATCGCCACCAGGAACATCGACAGCGGTACGTCCTGACGCAGCGCCAGCAGCACACTGCCGACGCACATGATGGGTGCCGACACCGCGATGCCGAAGGCCGACTGGGTCAGCGCCTGGACCTGCTGGACGTCGTTGACCGTTCTGGTGATCAGCGAGGGGGTGCCGAAGCGGCCCACCTCGCGGGCGGAGAAGTCCAGCACCCGGCGGAAGACCGCCGAGCGCAGATCGCGTCCGAGGGCCATCGAGGTGCGGGAGCCGAGGGTCACCGCGCCGATCGCGCAGGCGATCTGCAGGGCCGCCACGACGAGCATGACGGCACCGGTCCGCCAGATGTAATCGGTATCGGCCTTGACCACGCCGTTGTCGATGACCGCGGCACCGAACATGGGCAGCAGCAACGTGGCCGTGACCTGCACCAGTTGCAGCAGCACGAGAAGGGTGACGGAGCGGCCGTAGGGGCGCAGGCGGGCACGCAGGAGTCTGATCAGCACCGAACTCTCCGGACGGCAGGGCCGGCGGACCGCCGACCCGCCCAGTCCACCGCACAACGCGCAGGAGAATCCCTAGTGTTCACGCGGCGGGATGCTCCCGGGCGTCGGCCGACGGTGTGCCCGCGGGGCCCGAGTCTCGCAAATTCCCTAGTGTGTCGGCATTTTCTTGACACTGCCGTCGGGCGACTGCGAGCGTGCGGTCGCATATATCGGCCGGACAGAAGCGCATTCGGTGCCAGTTCATCGACCGGTCATTCTTCCGGTGCGTTCACCGTCGGACTTTCGCATGTTCCGCTCCCGTGGTGGGACAGCTCTGCGTGCGGGCGGTCTGTCCGGGGGAGAGAAGGGGATGACATGTCCAGGCGCGCGTTGATCACTGGGATCACCGGACAGGACGGTTCTTACCTGGCGGAACACCTGCTGTCGCAGGGTTACCAGGTATGGGGATTGATCAGGGGACAGGCCAATCCGCGGAAATCGCGGGTGAGCCGTCTGGTCTCCGATTTGTCGTTCGTGGACGGCGATCTCATGGATCAGGCAAGTCTCGTTTCGGCCGTGGACACGGTGCAGCCGGACGAGGTGTACAACCTCGGCGCGATTTCCTTTGTGCCGATGTCGTGGCAGCAGGCCGAACTGGTCACCGAGATCAACGGCATGGGTGTCCTGCGGATGCTCGAAGCCATCCGCATGGTGAGCGGACTGAACGGCTCCCGCCATGCGGGCGGCGGCCAGATCCGTTTCTACCAGGCGTCGTCCTCGGAGATGTTCGGCAAGGCCGCCGAGACTCCGCAGAGCGAGACCACCAGGTTCCACCCCCGCAGCCCGTACGGCGTCGCGAAGACGTACGGGCACTTCATCACGAAGAACTACCGTGAGTCCTTCGGGATGTACGCGGTGTCCGGGATGCTTTTCAACCACGAGTCCCCGCGCCGTGGCGCGGAGTTCGTCACCCGGAAGATCTCGCTGGCGGCCGCCCGCATCAAGCTGGGCCACCAGAAGAAGCTGGACCTCGGGAACCTCGACGCGGTGCGTGACTGGGGCTTCGCCGGCGACTACGTCCGGGCGATGCACCTCATGCTCCAGCAGAAGGAGCCGACCGACTACGTGGTGGGCACCGGCCAGATGCACACGGTCCGGGACGCGGTGCGCTATGCCTTCGAGCACGTGGACCTCGACTGGAAGGACTACGTCTGCGTCGACCCGGCCCTGGTGCGTCCGGCCGAGGTGGAGGTGCTGTGCGCGGACACCCAGCGGGTCCGTACCGAGCTGGGCTGGGAGCCGACCGTCGACTTCCCGCAGCTGATGCACATGATGGTCGAGTCCGACCTCCAGCAGGTCTCCCGTGAGCACGAGTACGGGGACCTCCTGCTGGCCGGCAGCTGGTAACAGCGGCACATCGCGTCGGCTCGGTACCGGTACGAGCCGGCAGCAGGCCGGCAGCAGACAAGCAACAGACAACAGGCGTCAAGAAACCGACGCGGCGTGACGCGTACCCGCGTCCCGCCGCGTCGTCGCGGACGCAAGCGCCGCGCAGAACTAGGGATTTCTTGCCGACGACCCGACGAGACTCGTTTCATGGCATTCCGCGGACGCGGATGCCGCGAGTCTCGTCGCCCCAGGCCAAGACGTGCCTGCCGGGTGACGTTCGGGCGGCGCGATTCAGGTTCGGCCACTGGCTGTCGAGATTGGTTGAGTTGAGATGGACAACGAACAGAAGCTCCGGGACTACCTCAAGCGAGCGACAGCCGATCTCCGACGGACACGGCAGCGGGTGCAGGATCTCGAGGCGGCCTCCCAGGAGCCCATCGCCATCATCGGCATGACCTGCCGCTACCCGGGCGGTGTGGGCAGCCCGGAGGACCTGTGGCGGATGGTCGAGGCCGGCGGGAACGGCATCACCGACTTCCCCACGGACCGTGGCTGGGACGCCGAGGCCCTCGCCGCCTCGCAGACGAACTCCGGTGGCTTCCTGCACGACGCGGCGGAATTCGACACCGGCTTCTTCGGGATCTCGCCGCGCGAGGCGGTGGCCATGGACCCGCAGCAGCGGGTGCTGCTGGAGTCGTCCTGGGAGGCCTTCGAGCGGGCCGGCATCGACCCCACCTCCATCCGGGGCACCCGGACCGGTGTGTTCATGGGCGCGATGGCCCAGGACTACCGCGTCGGCCCCGCCGACGGGGTCGAGGGCTTCCAGCTCACCGGCAACACCGGCAGTGTGCTGTCCGGCCGTATCTCCTACGTCTTCGGTGCCGTCGGTCCCGCCGTGACCGTCGACACCGCCTGCTCCTCCTCGCTCGTGGCCCTGCACCTCGCCGCCCAGGCGCTGCGCGCGGGCGAGTGCTCGCTGGCGCTGGCCGGCGGTGTCACGGTCATGGCGAGCCCCACGACGTTCGTCGAGTTCAGCCGGCAGGGCGGGCTGTCCGCCGACGGCCGCTGCCGCTCCTTCGCCGACTCCGCCGACGGCACCGGCTGGGCGGAGGGCGTCGGTGTGCTGGTGCTGGAGCGGCTCTCCGACGCCCAGCGCAACGGGCACGAGATCCTCGCCGTGGTGCGCGGCTCGGCCGTCAACCAGGACGGCGCGTCCAACGGCCTGACCGCCCCGAACGGCCCCTCCCAGCAAGCGGTGATCCAGCAGGCACTGGTCAACGCCCGTCTGTCGGCCGACGAGATCGACGTCGTCGAGGCACACGGCACGGGCACCACGCTGGGCGACCCCGTCGAGGCCCAGGCCCTGCTCGCCACGTACGGCCGGGGTCGCGACGAGAGTCGGCCGCTGCTGCTCGGCTCGGTCAAGTCGAACATCAGCCACACCCAGGCCGCCGCCGGTGTCGCCGGTGTCATCAAGATGGTCATGGCGATGCGCCACGGCGTGCTGCCCAGGACGTTGCTGGTCGACGCCCCCTCGTCCCATGTGGACTGGTCCGAGGGCGCCGTCCGGCTCCTCACGGAGAACACCGCCTGGCCCGAGACCGGACGGCCGATGCGTGCCGCCGTCTCCTCCTTCGGCATCAGCGGCACCAACGCCCACACCATCGTCGAGCAGGCACCGGAGCCCGAGCCCGCGAACGAGGCCGAGGCGGACGTCACCGTCGCCCCGGGTGTCGTGCCCGTGATGCTCTCCGGCCGCACCCGCGAGGCCCTGCGGGCCCAGGCCGGACGACTGCTGTCCGCCCTGACCGCCGACCCCCGGCCCGGCGTCCTCGACACCGCGTACTCGCTGGCCACCTCGCGCGCGGGCCTCGAGCACCGCGCCGTGCTCGTCGCCGCCGGACACGACGACGTCGTCGCCGGGCTGACCGCCCTGGCCGAGGACCGCCCGGCGCCCGGCTGTGTCCAGGGCGCCACCCAGGGCGAGGGCAAACTCGCCTTCCTCTTCTCCGGCCAGGGGAGCCAACGCCTGGGCATGGGACGCGAGTTGTACGAGCGGTTCCCCGTCTTCGCCGCGGCCCTCGACGAAGCCATCGCCGCACTGGACCCCCATCTGGACGGGTCGCTGCGCGAGGTCATGTGGGGCGAGCGGGAGGAGGAGCTGGAGCGCACCGGCTGGGCCCAGCCCGCGCTGTTCGCCGTCGAGGTCGCCCTCTTCCGGCTGACCCGGTCGTGGGGCCTCAAGCCCGACTTCCTCGCCGGCCACTCCATCGGCGAGGTCGTCGCCGCCCACGTCGCCGGGGTGCTGTCGCTGAGCGACGCGGCCGCCCTGGTCGCCGCCCGCGGCCGGCTCATGCAGGCACTGCCGGCCGGTGGCGCCATGGTGGCCGTCCAGGCCACCGAGGACGAGGTCCTGCCGCTGCTGGCCGAGCAGCCGGCCGACCGGGTGTCCGTCGCCGCGGTCAACGGCCCGGGGGCCGTCGTCATCGCCGGCGCCGAGGACGCCCTCGCCGGCATCGTCGCCCGGCTGGAGGCCGACGGCCGCAAGACCAAGCGACTGCGCGTCTCCCACGCCTTCCACTCGCCGCTCATGGAGCCGATGCTCGACGAGTTCCGCGCGGTGGTGTCCGGGCTGACCCTCCAGGCCCCGCTGATGCCGTTCGTGTCGAACCTGACCGGCGAGCCCGTGACCGTCGCACAGGTCACCTCCACCGACTACTGGGTCGACCACGTCCGCCGCGCCGTCCGCTTCGCCGACGGCGTCGACTGGCTGCGCGACCACGGCGTGACCACCTTCCTGGAGCTCGGCCCCGACGGCGTCCTCGCCGCCATGGCCCAGAGCTGCCTCGACGAAGCCGGCGCCGACGACCGCGCCGCCCTGCCCCTGCTGCGCGCCGGCCGCCCCGAGGTGCGGGCCGTGACCACCGGCCTCGCCGGTCTCCACACCCGAGGCGTCCCCGTGACCTGGGACGCCTACTTCGAGGGCACCGGAGCGCGCCGCGTCGACCTGCCGACCTACGCCTTCCAGCGACGGCGGTACTGGCCCAAGGGCAACCCCGGCCAGTCCGGCGACCTGCGCGCCGCGGGACTCGGCGTGGCACACCACCCGCTGCTGTCCGCGGCGGTCTCCCTCGCCGACTCCGACGGCGCCCTGCTCACCGGCCGTCTGTCGCTGCACTCCCACCCCTGGCTCGCCGACCACGCCGTACGCGGCACGGTGCTGCTGCCCGGCACCGCCTTCCTGGAGCTGGCGATCCGCGCCGGCGACGAGGTCGGCTGCGACCGGGTCGAGGAGCTGACCCTCGCCGCCCCGCTGGCCCTGCCCGAACAGGGCGGCATCCAGGTGCAGTTGTGGATCGGCAGCCCCGACGGGACCGGCCGCCGCACCCTCAACATCTACTCCCGCCCGGACGGTGCCGACGAACTGCCGTGGACGCAGCACGCCACCGGTGTGCTCACCGCCGGCGAGCACCGTGTGCCGTTCGACGCCGCCGTATGGCCGCCGGCGGGCGCCGAGCCGGTGTCGCTCGACGGCCACTACGACCGCCTCGCGGAGGACGGTTTCGGCTACGGCGCCACCTTCCAGGGCCTGCGGGCCGCCTGGCGGCTCGGCGGCGAGGTGTTCGCGGAGGTGAGCCTGCCCGAGGGCGGCGAGGCCGACGCGGGCGCCTTCGGCCTCCACCCCGCACTGCTGGACTCGGCGCTGCACGCCGCCGGGTTCACCGACCTCGGCGCACAGGGCCAGGGCGGACTGCCCTTCTCGTGGGAGGGCGTGTCGCTGCACGCCACCGGCGCCACGGCGCTGCGGGTCCGGCTCGCCCCGGCCGGTGAGGGGACGGTCTCGATCGCCGTCGCCGACACCTCCGGCGAGCCGGTCGCCTCCGTCGACTCCCTGGTGCTGCGTCCGGTCTCGGAGCAGCGCCTCGGCGACGCCGGGGCGACCCGGGACGCGCTCTTCCGGCTGGACTGGGCACCGGTACGGGCCGAGTCGGCCGCCCCGGAGTCGGTGGCCCTGGTGGGCTCCGACGCCTTCGGGCTGGCCGACGCGCTGCCGGACGCGGTGCTCCACCAGGACCTGGCGTCCTTGACGGCCTCGGACGCGGCGATACCGGCCGTGGTGCTGATCCCCGCCGCCGGTGCCGCCGATGACCGGATCGTCGACTCCGCGCACACGCTGGTGGCCCGGGCCCTGGCCCACGTACAGGACTGGCTGGCCGACGAGCGGTTCGTCGGCTCGCGCCTGGTGTTCGTCACCCGGGGCGCCCTGGGCGGCGGCGACCCGGCCGCGGCCGCGGTGTGGGGTCTGGTGCGCTCGGCGCAGACGGAGAACCCCGGCTGCTTCGGGCTGCTGGACCTGGAGACGGAGGCCGGGGACGACGCTTCGGCCGCCGCGCTCACGCGGGCACTGGCCTCCGACGAGCCGCAGCTGGCCGTCCGCGCGGGCGAGCTCAAGGCCGCGCGGCTGGCCCGGGCGTCCGTGTCGGACGCCGTGTCCGACACGGCTCTCTGGGACGCCGAGGGCCGTGTGCTCGTCACCGGCGGCACCAGCGGCCTGGGCGCGGTCGTGGCACGGTACCTGGTGACCGAACACGGCGTGCGACGACTGCTGCTGGTGAGCCGCCGGGGCCCGGGCGCCGACGGCGCCCAGGACCTGGTCGCGGAGCTGGCGGAGCTCGGTGCCGAGGCCGTGGTGGCCGCCTGCGACATCGCCGACCGTGCGGGTCTCGCCGAACTGCTCGCTCAGCACCCGGTCACCGCCGTGGTGCACGCGGCGGGTGTCCTCGACGACGGGGTGATCGCCTCCCTGACGCCCGAGCGCGTCGACGCGGTGCTGCGCCCGAAGGTCGACGCGGTGTGGAACCTGCACGAGCTGACCCGCGAGACGGACCTGACCGCCTTCGTGGTGTTCTCCTCCGTCGCCGGCACCTTCGGCGGCGCCGGGCAGGGCAACTACGCCGCCGGCAACGCCTTCCTCGACGCCCTCGTGCAGCGGCGCCGCGAGGAGGGCCTGCCCGGCATCTCCCTGGTGTGGGGCCCCTGGGACCAGTCCGGCGGCATGACCGGCACGCTCGGCGACGCCGACCTCCAGCGGCTGGCCCGCGCGGGCATGCCGGCGCTGTCGGCCGAGCAGGGCCTCGCGCTGTTCGACGCGGCCCTGGCCACCGACGAGCCCGTCGTCCTGCCGGTTCGGCTCGACCTGCCCGCGTTCCGCGCGAGCGGCGACGTGCCGCCCCTGCTGCGAGGCCTCATCCGCACGCGCGCCCGGCGCGCCGCCGTGGCCGGATCGAGCACCGCCACCGGCCTTGTGCAGCGCCTGGGGCGGCTGGCGGCGGCCGACCGTGACGAGGCCCTGCTGGACCTGGTGCGCGGTCAGGTCGCCCTGGTGCTCGGACACGCCGACGCCGAGGAGATCGACGTCGCCCGCCCGTTCCGCGACCTCGGCTTCGACTCGCTGACCGCGGTCGAGCTGCGCAACCGGCTGAACACCGTGACCGGGCTCCGGCTGCCCGCCACCCTCGTCTTCGACTACCCGAGCGTGCGCACCCTGGCCGGGTACGTCCTCGACGAGCTGCTCGGCTCGGAGGCCGCGGTCACCGCGCCCGCCGCGCGGGCCGTGGACACCGACGACCCGATCGTGATCGTGGGCATGGCCTGCCGCTACCCGGGCGGTGTGACGTCGCCGGAGGACCTGTGGCGGCTCGTCACCGAGGGCACCGACGCGGTCTCCGGCTTCCCCGCCAACCGTGGCTGGGACGTCGACGGCCTGTACCACCCCGACCCCGACCACCCCGGCACCGCCTACACCCGCTCGGGCGGATTCCTGCACGACGCGGGCGAGTTCGACCCCGCCTTCTTCGGCATGAGCCCGCGCGAGGCGCTCGCCACCGACTCCCAGCAGCGCCTGCTGCTGGAGACCTCCTGGGAGGCCGTCGAGCGCGCCGGGATCGACCCGGTGAGCCTGCGCGGCAGCCAGACCGGTGTCTTCGCCGGTGTGATGTACAGCGACTACAGCGCCGTACTCGCCGGGGGTGACTTCGAGGGCTTCCAGGGCAGCGGCACCTCCCCGAGCCTGGTCTCGGGCCGCGTCTCCTACACCTTCGGCCTCGAGGGCCCGGCCGTCACCGTCGACACGGCCTGCTCGTCGTCCCTGGTGACCCTGCACCTGGCAGCCCAGGCCCTGCGGGCGGGCGAGTGCTCGCTGGCGCTGGCCGGCGGTGTGACGGTCATGTCGACGCCGTCCGTGTTCGTCGAGTTCTCCAAGCAGCGCGGGCTGTCCGCGGACGGCCGCTGCAAGGCGTTCTCCGACGCGGCCGACGGCGTCGGCTGGTCCGAGGGCGTCGGTGTGCTCGTCGTCGAGCGGCTCTCCGACGCCCGCCGCAACGGCCACCCCGTGCTCGCGGTCGTGCGCGGCAGCGCCATCAACCAGGACGGCGCCTCCAACGGTCTGACCGCCCCCAACGGCCCCTCCCAGCAGCGCGTCATCCGCCAGGCCCTCGCCAGCGGCGGACTCTCGCCCGCCGACGTCGACGCCGTCGAGGCCCACGGCACCGGCACCACCCTCGGCGACCCGATCGAGGCCCAGGCACTGCTCGCCACCTACGGCCGCGACCGCGACGAGGACCGGCCGCTGCTGCTCGGCTCGGTGAAGTCCAACATCGGCCACACCCAGGCCGCCGCCGGTGTCGCCGGTGTCATCAAGATGATCATGGCGATGCGCCACGGCGTCCTGCCGCGCACCCTGCACATCGACGCCCCCTCCAGCAAGGTCGACTGGACCGAGGGCGCCGTCGAGCTGCTCACCGAGCAGACCGCGTGGCCCGAGACCGACCGCCCCCGCCGGGCGGGCATCTCCTCCTTCGGCATCAGCGGCACCAACGTCCACACCATCATCGAGCAGCCCCCGGCCCCCGCTCCCGAGCGGACCGCACCGGCCGCCCCGAACGCCACAGCCGTCGTCCCGTGGCTGATCTCCGGCCGTACCCGCGACGCCCTCCGGGCGCAGGCGGCACGGCTGCGGTCCTACGTCGAGGCGCGCCCCGAGCTGGACCCCGCCGACGTCGCGCACTCCCTGCTGACCACCCGCTCCCGCTTCGACCAGCGCGCCGCCGCGGTGGCGGGCGACCGTGACACGCTGCTGCGCGCGCTCGGCGCGCTGGCCGCCGACCGGCCCGACGCCCACCTCGTCGAGGGCGAGGCCGCCCACCCCGGCAGGACGGCGTTCCTCTTCGCCGGCCAGGGCAGCCAGCGCCTCGGCATGGGCCGCGAACTGTACGAGCGCTTCCCCGTCTTCGCCGAGGCCCTCGACGCGGTCCTCACCGAACTGACCCCGCGCCTGGAGGCCCATCTGGACCGTCCGCTGCGCGAGGTGCTCTTCGCCGCCGCGGACTCGGCCGACGCCGCCCTGCTGGACCGTACGGGCTGGACCCAGCCCGCCCTCTTCGCCGTCGAGGTGGCGCTGTTCCGTCTCGTGGCGTCCTGGGGCGTCACCCCCGACTACGTCACCGGGCACTCCATCGGCGAACTCGCCGCCGCGCACGTCGCGGGCGTCCTGACGCTCACCGACGCCTGCGCGCTGGTCGCCGCCCGGGCCGGACTCATGGAGGCGCTGCCCACCGGTGGCGCCATGGTGGCCGTCCAGGCCACCGAGGAAGAGATCCTGCCGCTGCTGACCGACGGGGTGTCGATCGCCGCCGTCAACGGGCCGACGTCGGTCGTCGTCGCCGGTGACGAGGAAGCGGTGCGGGAGATCGCCGACCGTCTCGCAGCGGAGGGGCGCAAGACCAAGCGGCTGCGGGTGAGCCATGCCTTCCACTCGCCCCGCATGGACGCGATGCTGGACGACTTCCGGCGCGTCGCCGAGGGCCTGACCTACGCGGCACCCGCCATCCCGCTGGTGTCGAACCTGACCGGGCTGCTCGCCACCGAGGAGGAGCTGCGCTCCCCCGACTACTGGACCCGGCACGTGCGCGGCGCGGTCCGCTTCGCCGACGGCGTCCGCACCCTGCGCGACGCGGGCGTGACCACCTTCGTGGAACTCGGCCCCGACGGTGTGCTGTCCGCCATGGCACAGGACACCCTCGGCGACGAACACGGCGCCCTGCTCGTCCCCGTGCTGCGCGCCGACCGCCCCGAGGAGCAGACCGTCACCATGGCGCTGGCGCGCCTGCAGGTGCACGGCGTGAGCGTGGACTGGTCCGCCTTCTTCGCGGGCTCCGGCGCCCACCGGGTGGACCTGCCGACGTACGCCTTCCAGCACGAGTTCTACTGGCCGCAGGGCCCGTCCCCGGTGACCGCCGACGCGTCCGCCGACCCCGCGCACCAGCGGCTGTGGGCCGCCGTGGAGCGGGGCGACGCCGATGAACTGGCCGCCATCCTGGGCCTCGCGGACGAGCAGGTCTCCTCGCTCGGCTCGCTGCTGCCCGCCCTGTCGTCCTGGCGCCGGGGCAACCAGGAGAAGGCCCTCCTCGACACCTGGCGCTACCGGGTCGAGTGGACCCGGCTGCGCGGGGCCGCCGCCCCCGCGGCGGACGGCAGCTGGCTGCTCGTCACCACCGACGGGACCGACGGCGCTCTCCACGACGACCTGCTCGCCGCGCTGAGCGCCCACGGCACCGGGGCCCGGTCCCTGGTGCTCGACGACTCGTGCACCGACCGGAGTCTCCTCGCCGAGCGGCTCGCCGCCGTCGAGGACGCCGAGGGCCTCACCGGCATCCTGTCCCTCCTCCCGCTCGACGAGCGCCCGAGCACGGCCTGCCCGCCGCTCACCACCGGAATCGCCCTGACGGTCGCCCTCACCCAGGCCCTCGGCGACACCGGGCTCGGCGCCCGGCTGTGGACCGCCACCCGCGGCGCCGTGTCGACCGGCCCCGCCGACCCCGTCACCCGGCCCGCCCAGGCCGCCGCGTGGGGCCTCGGCCGCGTCGCCGCCCTGGAGTACCCGCGTGGCTGGGGCGGCCTCGTCGACCTGCCCGAGGTGCTCGACCAGCACGCCGTGCAGCGCCTGCTGGGCGTCCTGGCCGGCCTCGACGGCGAGGACCAGGTGGCGGTCCGCGCCTCCGGCCTCTCCGGCCGCCGGCTCGCCCGCGCCGCCGTCCAGGACCTGCCCGCCGAGACCTCCTTCACCGCCCGCGGCACCGTGCTGATCACCGGCGGCACCGGGGCGCTCGGCGCCGACGTGGCCCGCTGGCTCGCCCGCAGCGGCGCCGAGAACCTGGTGCTCACCAGCCGCCGCGGCCCCGACGCCCCCGGCGCGGACGGACTCCGCGCCGAACTTCAGGCGCTGGGCTCCCGCGTCGAGATCGTCGCCTGCGACGTCGCCGACCGCGACGCGCTGGCCGCCGTGCTCGCAGGCGTCCCCGACGAGCTGCCGCTGACGGCAGTCGTGCACACTGCGGGCGTCGGCCAGGCCGCACCCCTGGAGCAGACGTCCGTCGCCGCCTTCGCCGAACTGACCTCGGCCAAGGCCGCGGGCGCGGCCAACCTCCACGCCCTGCTCGGGGACCGCGAACTCGACCTGTTCGTCCTCTTCGGCTCGATCGCCGGTGTCTGGGGCAGCGGCGGCCAGAGCGCCTACGGCGCGGCCAACGCCTACCTCGACGCCCTGGCCGAGCACCGCCGTGCCCACGGCCTGGCCGCGACCTGTGTCGCCTGGGGGCCCTGGGCCGAGGCCGGCATGGCCGTCGACGACGCCATCTCCGACAGCCTGGTCCGCCAGGGCCTGGGCTTCCTCACCCCGCGGTCCGCCATGACCGAACTGCGGCGCGCGGTCGTCCAGGGGGACGTCACCGTCACCGTCGCCGACGTCGACTGGGAGCGCTACTTCCCGCTCTTCGCCTCGATGCGCCCCAGCGCGCTCCTCGCCGACCTGCCCGAGATCCGCGCCCTCCGGCTGAGCACCGAGCACGAGAGCGGTGCCGCCTCCGAGTACGCCGCACGCCTGCGCGCCCTGGGCGAGGAGGAGCGGGAGCGGCTGCTGGTGGACCTGGTCCGCGACGAGGCCGCCGCGGTCCTCGGCCACGACTCGGCGGACTCCGTCCCCGCACAACGGGCCTTCCGTGAGGCCGGCTTCGACTCGCTGACCGCCGTGGAGCTGCGCAAGCGCCTCGGCACGGTCACCGGTCTCACCCTGCCGGCCACCATGGTCTTCGACTACCCCACCCCGCTGGCCCTGGCCCGGTACCTGGGCGCCGAGCTCCTCGGCGCCGGCCTCGACGTGGCCGGCCCGGTCGCCACCTCGGCGGCGGCCGACGACGAACCCATCGCGATCATCGGCATGAGCTGCCGCTATCCGGGCGGGGTCACCTCGCCCGAGCAGCTGTGGCGGCTCGTCGCGGACGGCGTGGACGCCATCTCGGAGTTCCCCGCCAACCGCGGCTGGGACACCACCGGCCTCTACGACCCGGACCCCGACCGGGCCGGAACGACCTACACGACGCAGGGCGGATTCCTGCACGAGGCCGGCGAGTTCGACCCCGGCTTCTTCGGGATCTCCCCGCGTGAGGCCCTGGGCATGGACCCCCAGCAGCGCCTGCTGCTGGAGACCACCTGGGAGGCCGTCGAGCGGGCCGGCATCGACCCCGCCTCGCTGCGCTCCAGCCTGACCGGCACCTTCATCGGCTCCAGCTACCAGGAGTACGGCCGCGGCGGCGCCGAGCCCGGCTCCGAGGGCCACATGGTCACCGGCAGCCAGCCGAGCGTCCTCTCCGGCCGGGTGTCCTATGTCTTCGGCCTGGAAGGCCCCGCCGTCACCGTCGACACGGCCTGCTCGTCGTCGCTGGTCGCCCTGCACCTGGCCTGCCAGTCGCTGCGCAACGGCGAGACCACCCTCGCGGTCGCGGGCGGCGTCACCGTGATGACGACCACCGACCCCTTCGTCGCCTTCAGCCGCCAGCGGGCGCTGGCCACCGACGGCCGGTCCAAGGCGTTCGCCGAGGAAGCGGACGGCTTCGCGCTCGCCGAGGGCGTCGGCATCCTGCTCGTCGAGCGGCTCTCCGACGCCCGCCGCAACGGCCACCCCGTGCTCGCGGTCGTGCGCGGCAGCGCCATCAACCAGGACGGCGCCTCCAACGGCCTCACCGCCCCCAACGGCCCCTCCCAGCAGCGCGTCATCCGCCAGGCGCTCGCCAACGCGCGACTGACCCCCTCGGACGTCGACGCGGTGGAGGCCCACGGCACCGGCACCCCGCTCGGCGACCCCATCGAGGCCCAGGCCCTCCAGGTGACCTACGGCCGTGACCGCGACGCGGACCGGCCGCTGCTGCTCGGCTCGGTGAAGTCCAACATCGGCCACACCCAGTCGGCCTCCGGCGTCGCCGGTGTCATCAAGATGGTCATGGCGATGCGCCACGGCCTGCTGCCGAAGTCGCTGCACAGCGACAACGCCTCCTCCCACGTCGACTGGTCGGCCGGTGCGGTCGAGCTGCTCACCGAGCCGGTCGCCTGGCCGGCGGGGGAGCGGCCGCGCCGCTGCGCGGTGTCGTCCTTCGGCATCAGCGGCACGAACGCCCACGCGGTGCTGGAGGAAGCACCGCGGGACGGTGAGCCGGCGGCCGATGAGCCCACCGCCCCGGCGGCCGACCGCGACGTGCTGCTCCCCTGGGTGGTGTCCGCGCGCAGCGCGCCCGCCGTACGGGACCAGGCGGCGAGCCTGGTGTCGGCCGTCGAGGCCGAGCCGGGCTGGCGGCCGGCCGACATCGCCTTCTCCCTGACGTCGGCACGCTCGCTGTTCGAACACCGCGCGGTCGTCGTCGGCACGGACCGCGAGGAGCTGCTGACCGGCCTGCGGGCCGTCGCCGCCGACGCGTCCTCACCCGCCGTCGTGCGCGGTGCCGCGGACATCGACGGCAAGACGGTGTTCGTGTTCCCGGGCCAGGGTTCGCAGTGGGTGGGCATGGGTGCCCACCTGCTGGAGGAATCACCCGTCTTCGCCGAGCGCATCGCCCAATGCGCCGACGCCCTCAGCCCGTTCGTCGACTGGTCGCTGACCGACGTCCTGCGCCAGGCACCGGACGCCCCCTCCCTGGAGCGGGTCGACGTCGTCCAGCCGGCGTCGTTCGCGGTGATGGTGTCGTTGGCGGCGTTGTGGCAGGCGCACGGTGTGTCTCCGGACGCGGTGGTGGGTCACTCGCAGGGTGAGATCGCGGCTGCGGTGGTGTCGGGTGCGTTGTCGTTGGAGGACGGCGCGCGCGTGGTGGCGTTGCGCAGCCAGGCGATCGGTCGTCGGCTCGCGGGCCGTGGCGGGATGATGTCCGTCGCGCTGCCGGTGGCCGAGGTCGAGGAGCGGCTGGCTGGTTTCGCGGGCCGGGTGTCCGTCGCCGCCGTCAACGGCCCGCGTTCCGTGGTGGTCTCCGGTGACCCGGAGGGCCTGGACGAGCTGACCGCGCGGCTCACCGACGAGGGTGTCCGGGTGCGGCGGATCGCGGTGGACTACGCCTCGCACTCCGCGCAGGTGGAGGACCTCCACGAGGAGCTGCTGTCCGAGCTGGGACCGATCCGGCCCCGCGCCTCCGACGTGCCGTTCCTGTCCACCGTCACCGGCGGGTGGCTGGACACCAGCGGCATGGACGCCGAGTACTGGCATCGCAATCTGCGCAACACCGTCGAGTTCGAAGCGGCCGTGCAGTCGCTCCTCGGCACGAACCACCGGGTGTTCGTGGAGGTCAGCTCCCACCCGGTGCTGACCGTCGGCATCCAGGACATGCTCGACGACGCCACCGGCCAGGGGCTGGTGACCGGCACGCTGCGGCGTGACGAGGGCGGTCTGCGGCGGTTCCTGACCTCGCTGGCCGAGGTGTTCGTCCGGGGCACGGACGTCGCATGGCCGGTGGACCTCACCGCCGCCGGTGCCCGCCGGGTCGACCTCCCCACGTACGCCTTCCAGCACGAGCACCTGTGGATCGTGCCCTCCGAAACCGACCGGAGCGCGGCGACGGACCCCGCCGACGACGCCTTCTGGGCGGCCGTCGAGCAGCAGGACGTCTCCGCCCTCACCTCGAGCCTGCACATCGACGAGAAGTCCCTCGCCGCCGTGCTGCCCGGGCTGTCCTCGTGGCGTCGCCAGCGGCGTGAGCAGTCGGCGCTGGACGCGTGGCGCTACCGGGTCGCCTGGTCGCCGCTCAGTGGTGTGCCGCAGGCCTCGCTGTCGGGCAGCTGGCTGGTGGTCACGGCCGAGGGCATCGCGGACGACGACGTGGTGGCCGCGCTGGGCGGCCAGGGCGCCGAGGTGCGCCGTCTGGTCCTGGACGAGTCCTGCGTCGACCGCACCGTCCTCGCGGGCCGGCTCGATGACGCCCACGACGTAGCGGGCATCGTCTCGGTGCTGGCGGCGGCCGAGCAGCCGTGTGCCGCGTACCCGGCGCTGGCCTCCGGTCTCGCCCTGACCGTCGCGCTCGTCCAGGCTCTTGGCGACGCGGGTATCGACGCGCCGCTGTGGTGCGTGACCCGTGGTGCGGTGTCGACCGGTCGTTCGGACCTGGTCACCAACCCGGTGCAGGCGCAGGTGCAGGGCGTGGGCTGGACGGCGGCGCTGGAGCACCCGCAGCGCTGGGGCGGCATGATCGACCTGCCCGCAGCGTTCGACGAGCGCGCCGGACAGCGCCTGGCCGCCGCCCTCGCCGGCGCCACCGGAGAGGACCAGCTCGCGATCCGCGCCTCCGGCGTCTTCACCCGGCGGGTGCTGCCCGCCCCGGCCGGCGAACCGCACCCGGACCGCGCGTGGTCACCCCGGGGCACCACACTGATCACCGGCGGCACGGGCACCCTCGGCCCCCACATCGCACGGTGGCTCGCGGGCCAGGGCGCCGAGCGCCTCGTCCTCGTCAGCCGCAGCGGTATGAACGCCCCCGGCGCCGCCGAGCTGGTCGCGGAGCTGGCGGAACTCGGCGCCGAGGCCGTGGTGGCCGCCTGCGACATCACCGACCGCGACGCGCTCGCCGCACTGATCGCCGGCCTGAAGGCCGACGGACACACCATCCGCACGGCCATCCACACCGCCGCCGTCATCGAGCTGCACTCGCTGGCGGAGACCACCATGGAGGCCTTCGCCAAGGTCGTCCACGCCAAGGTCGCCGGAGCGCGGAACCTCGACGAACTGCTGGACGACGCCGAGCTGGACGCCTTCGTCCTCTTCTCGTCCGCCGCCGGCATGTGGGGCAGCGGACAGCACGCCGCCTACGTGGCGGGCAACGCCTTCGTCAGCGCGCTCGCCGAGAACCGCCGCGCCCGCGGGGTGACCGCCACGTCCCTGCACTGGGGCATCTGGGCCGACGACCTCGGCCTCGGCCGGGTCGACCCCGACCAGATCCGCGGCAGCGGCCTGGAGTTCATGGACGCCCGGCTGGCACTGGCCGGCATGCGGCGCGCCCTGGACGACGACGAGACGGTACTCGCCATCGCGGGCGTCGCCTGGGACACCTACCACCCGGTGTTCACCTCCGGCCGTCCCACCACGCTGTTCGACGAGGTGCCCGAGGTCCGCCGACTGGCCGAGGCCGCCGAGCAGAGCACGCGCACGGGCGGCGAAGGGGAATTCGCGGCCCGGCTGCGGGCCCTCCCGGCCGTCGAGCAGGAACGCCAACTGCTGGAGCTGGTCCGCTCCGAGGCCGCGGGCGTTCTCGGCTACACCTCGTCCGAGGCACTGTCCGACCAGCGTGCCTTCCGTGACGTCGGCTTCGACTCGCTGACCGCCGTGGGCCTGCGCAACCGCCTGAGGGAGATCACCGGGCTGCGGCTGCCGACGACCATGGTCTTCGACTACCCCACCCCCCTCGCGCTCGTGGAGTTCCTGCGTGCCGAGATCGCGGGCGTCGACATCGCCGCGGCCGCCCCGGCGGCCTCCGCCGCCCTCACCGACGAGCCGATCGCCATTGTCGGCATGAGCTGCCGCTACCCCGGCGGGGTCGGCTCCGCGCAGGCGCTGTGGGACCTCGTCATGAACGGCACCGACGCCGTCTCCGGCTTCCCCGCCGACCGCGGCTGGGACGCCGAGGGGCTCTACGACCCGGACCCCGACAGCCACGGCAAGACCTACTCCGTCCAGGGCGGATTCCTGCGGGACGTCGCGGACTTCGACGCCTCCTTCTTCGGGATCTCCCCGCGCGAGGCACTCGCCATGGACCCCCAGCAGCGGCTGTTGCTGGAGACCGCCTGGGAAGCACTCGAAGGCGCCGGCATCGACCCCGACACGCTGCGGGGCAGCTCGACCGGCACGTTCATCGGCGCGAGCTACCAGGACTACGGCACCGGCGCCGCCAACGCCACCGAGGGATCCGAGGGCCACATGGTCACCGGCACCCTCTCCAGCATCCTCTCCGGCCGGGTCTCCTACCTCTTCGGCTTCGAGGGTCCCGCGGTCACGCTCGACACGGCCTGCTCCTCCTCGCTCGTCGCCATGCACCTGGCCTGCCAGTCGCTGCGCAACGGCGAGAGCTCCCTCGCCCTCGCCGGCGGCGTCAGCATCATGGCCACCCCGAACGCCTTCATCGGCTTCAGCCGCCAGCGCGCCCTCGCCGTCGACGGCCGCTGCAAGGCGTACTCCGACGACGCGGACGGCATGACCCTCGCCGAGGGCGTCGGCCTCGTCCTGCTGGAGCGGCTCTCCGACGCCCGCCGCAACGGCCACGAGATCCTCGCCGTGGTGCGCGCCAGCGCCATCAACCAGGACGGCGCGTCCAACGGGCTGACGGCCCCCAACGGCCCCTCCCAGCAGCGCGTCATCCGCCAGGCACTCGCCAACGGCGGCCTCACGCCCGCCGATGTCGACGCGGTCGACGGGCACGGCACCGGCACCGCCCTGGGCGACCCGATCGAGGCCCAGGCCCTGCTGGCCACCTACGGCCAGGACCGCGAGCGGCCGCTGCTGCTCGGTTCGGTCAAGACCAACATCGGCCACACCCAGATGGCCTCCGGCGTCGCGAGCGTCATCAAGATGGTGATGGCGCTGCGCGAGGGCGTCCTGCCGAGGACGCTGCACGCCGAGACCCCCTCGTCCCACGTGGACTGGTCGGCGGGCGCCATCGAGCTGCTGACCGAGCCGGCCGAGTGGCCCGAGACCGGGCGGGCCCGCCGGGCCGGTGTGTCCTCCTTCGGACTCAGCGGCACCAACGTGCACACCATCCTCGAACAGGCACCGCCCGCCGAGGCACCCCCTGCCGAGGAACCGACGGCGCCCGCGCCCGGCATCGTGCCCCTGACGCTGTCCGCCAAGAACGACACCGCCCTGCGCGCCCAGGCCGACCGGCTGCTGTCCCTGCTCGCCGAGCGCCCCGGACTCCACCTCACCGACCTCGCCTTCTCCCTGGCCACGTCCCGGACCGGCTTCGACCGCCGGGCGGGCGTCGTGGCGGGGGAGCGCGAGGAACTGCTGCGCGGCCTCGCGGCCCTGCGCGACGGCACCCCCGCCCCCGGCGTCCTTACGGGCACCGTGAGCCGCGGCCGGCTGGCGTTCCTGTTCACCGGACAGGGCAGCCAGCGACCCGGCATGGGCCGGGAACTGTACGAGCGGTACCCGGTGTTCGCCGACGCGCTGGACGCGGTGACCGCCCGGATGGACACCGCCCTCGACCGCCCCCTGCGCGAGGTGATCTTCGCCGAGGACGGTACGCCCGAGGCGGAGCTGCTCGATGCGACCGGCTACGCCCAGCCCGCCCTGTTCGCCGTCGAGGTGGCGCTGTTCCGCCTCGTCGAGTCCTGGGGCATCAGGCCCGACTACCTCACCGGGCACTCCATCGGCGAACTCGCCGCCGCGCACGTCGCCGGGGTGCTGTCCCTGGAGGACGCCTGCGCTCTCGTGGCCGCGCGCGGCCGGCTGATGCAGGCCCTCCCGGCCGGGGGCGCCATGGCGGCGATCCAGGCCACCGAGGAAGAAATCCTCCCGCTGCTGGCCGACCACACCGACCGGATGTCCGTCGCGGCCGTCAACGGCCCCTCCTCGCTGGTCGTCTCCGGCGACGAGAACCTCGTGGTGGACCTCGCCGCCCGCTTCGAGGCCGACGGGCGCAAGACCCGGCTGCTGCGGGTGAGCCATGCCTTCCACTCGCCGCTGATGGACGCGATGCTCGACGACTTCCGCCGCGTCGCCGAAGGCATCACCTACCACGCGCCCGCCATCCCCTTCGTCTCCAACACCACCGGCCGGCTCGCCACCGCCGAACAGGTGTGCTCCCCGGCCTACTGGGTGCGCCACGTCCGCGACGCGGTCCGCTTCGCCGACGGCGTGAACTGGCTGGCCGAGCACGGCGTCCGCACCTTCCTGGAGCTCGGCCCCGACGGCGTGCTCTGCGGAATGGCCCGCGAGAGCCTCGCCGACGACCCGCACGCCGTGCTGGTCCCCCTGCTGCGCCGGGGCCGCCCCGAGGAGTCGGCGATCACCGCCGCGCTCGTCGACGCCCATGTGCACGGGGTGTCCGTGGACTGGTCCGGATTCTTCGCGGGTTCGGGTGCGCGGCGGGTGGAGTTGCCGACGTATGCGTTCCAGCGGGAGCGGTTCTGGCCGGAGGTGGTCGCGGCGCCGGTGGCCGGTTCGGTGGATCCGGTGGACGCGGAGTTCTGGTCGGCGGTGGAGCGTGAGGACCTGGGGTCGCTCGCGGATTCGCTGGAGTTGGACGGGGAGACGGTGACGGCGATGGTGCCGGCGCTGTCGTCCTGGCGCCGTCGTCGTCGTGAGCAGTCCGTGGCGGATGCCTGGCGTTACCGGGTGACGTGGAAGCCCCTCACCGCACCCGCCACCGCCGCACCGCGCGGCACCTGGCTCCTCCTCGTCCCGGCCGGCTCGGAGACGGACCCCTGGACAGGCGCCCTGACCGACGGCCTCGGCGTGGAGACCGTCCGCGTCGAGGTGACCGCACCCGACCGCGCCGCCCTCACCGGGCGCCTGCGCGAACTGCTCGACGAAGGCGCCCGGTTCGAGGGCGTCCTGTCGCTGCTCGCCCTCGCGGACGACGAGCGGGCCGGACATCCCGGCGTACCCGCCGGGCTCGCTCTGACAGCCACGGCCGTCCAGGCCGCGGGCGACGCCGGCCTCGACGCGCCCCTGTGGTGCGTCACCCGCGGCGCCGTCTCCGTCGGCCGCTCCGAGCACCTCCAGGACCCCGCACAGGCGGCGGTCTGGGGACTCGGCCGCGTCGCCGCCCTGGAGAACCCGCAGCGCTGGGGCGGTCTCCTCGACCTGCCCGAGCAGCTCGACGCCCACACCGCACGCCGTATCGCGGGCGTCCTCGCCCGGACCGACGGCGAGGACCAGGTGGCCGTCCGCGCCTCCGGCGTCTTCGTCCGCCGACTCGCCCACAGCCCCGCCGCGGACCGGCCCGTACGCCGCGTGTTCGCCCCGACCGGCACCGTGCTGATCACCGGCGGCACCGGCGGCCTCGGCGGCCACGTCGCCCGCTGGCTCGCCCGCAGCGGCGCACAGCACCTGCTGCTCACCAGCCGCCGCGGCCCGGACGCCCCCGGCGCCGACGCGCTGCGCGCGGAACTCGAGCAGCTGGGCGCCGATGTCACCGTCACCGCCTGCGACGCCGCCGACCGCGACGCGCTCGCCGCCGTACTCGCCGCCGTCCCCGGCGACCGGCCGCTCACCGCGGTCATCCACACGGCGGGCGTCGTCGAGGACGGTGTCCTGGCCGACCTGACACCGGAGAACTTCTCCGCCGTCATGAACGCCAAGGCCGTCTCGGCGCGCAATCTGCACGAGCTGACCCAGGACACCGCCCTGTCGGCATTCGTCCTGTTCTCCTCCACGGCCGGCACCCTCGGCGCCGCCGGACAGGGCAACTACGCCGCCGCCAACGCCTACCTGGACGCCCTCGCCGAACACCGCCGCGCCGCCGGCCTGACCGCGACCTCCGTCGCCTGGGGCCCCTGGGCCCAGTCCGGCATGGTCGCCGTCGACGCCGACGTCGAGAGCCGCGTACGCCGCGGCGGCTTCGCACCGCTCGCACCCGAGCGGGCCGTCGCCGCCCTGAAGCAGGCCATCGAGCACGACGACACCGTCGTCGCCCTCGCCGACATCGACTGGAGCCGCTACGCCGCCACCGTCGCGGCCGTCCGGCCCGCCCCGTTCGTCGCCGACCTGCCCGAGATGCGCCGCGCCACCACGGCCGGCACCGCGACGGACACCGCCACCGGCGGCGAACCCGCGCTGCGCCGGCGCCTCGCGGAGCTGCCCGACGCCGACCGCGGCCGGTTCCTGGTGGACCTGCTGCGCACCCAGGTGGCCGCGGTCCTCGGCCACACCGACGCCTCACGGGTGGAGTCCGACCGGGCCTTCAAGGACCTGGGCTTCGACTCGCTGACCGCGCTCGAACTGCGCAACGGGCTCGCCGCGGCCACCGGCCTGAGCCTGCCCGCCTCCCTGGTCTACGACCACCCGACCCTGCTGGAGCTGTCCCGGTTCCTGCTGGCCGAGATCGCGGGCACGCTGCCCGACGCCGTGGCGACGGCACCCGCCGCCCGCCCCGCCGACGACGACCCGATCGCCATCGTCGGCATCGGCTGCCGCTTCCCCGGCGGCGTGTCCTCCCCCGAGGACCTCTGGCGCCTGCTCGCCGACGGCCGTGACGGCATCTCCGCCTTCCCGGCCGACCGGGGCTGGGACCTCGGCGCGCTGGCCGCCGGGGCCTCCGCCACCGCCGAAGGCGGATTCCTCACCGGCGTCGCCGACTTCGACGCCGCCTTCTTCGGGATCTCCCCGCGCGAGGCCCTGGCCATGGACCCCCAGCAGCGGCTGCTGCTGGAGACCACCTGGGAGGCCCTGGAGCGGGCGGGCATCGACCCCGCGTCGCTGCGCGGCTCCCGCACCGGCGTCTTCGTCGGCACCAACGGCCAGGACTACCCCACCCTGCTGCGCCGCTCGGCCTCCGACGTCCAGGGCTATGTGGCGACGGGCAACACCGCCAGCGTCATGTCCGGCCGGCTCTCCTACACGCTCGGTCTGGAAGGCCCGGCGGTCACCGTCGACACCGCCTGCTCGGCGTCGCTCGTCGCCACCCACTGGGCGGCCGGGGCCCTGCGCTCCGGCGAGTGCGAACTGGCGCTCGTCGGCGGCGCGTCGGTGATGTCCAGCCCCGACTCCTTCGTCGAGTTCAGCACCCAGGGCGGCCTGGCCCCCGACGGCCGCTGCAAGGCCTTCGCCGACGGCGCGGACGGCACCGCCTGGTCCGAGGGCGTCGGCATCCTCGTCCTGGAGCGCCTCTCCGACGCCGTGCGCAACGGACACGAGGTCCGCGCCATCGTGCGCGGCACCGCCGTCAACCAGGACGGCGCGTCCAACGGCCTCACCGCGCCCAACGGCCCGGCACAGCAGCAGGTCATCCGCCAGGCCCTGGCCGACGCGGGCCTGACCGCCGCCGACGTCGACGCCGTCGAGGCGCACGGCACCGGCACCACGCTGGGCGACCCGATCGAGGCCCAGGCGCTGCTCGCCACCTACGGGCAGGACCGGGAGCGCCCGCTGCTGCTCGGCGCGGTCAAGTCCAACATCGGTCACACCCAGGCCGCCGCCGGCATGGCGGGCGTCATCAAGATGGTCCTGGCCATGCGCCACGGCACCCTGCCGAAGACCCTGCACATCGACGCCCCGTCCTCGCACGTCGACTGGTCGGCGGGCGCCGTCGAGCTGCTGACCGAGCCGGCCGCGTGGCCCGAGACCGGGCAGCCGCGCCGGGCGGGCGTCTCCGCCTTCGGCGTCAGCGGCACGAACGCCCACGTCATCGTCGAGCAGGCACCGCCGGCCGGGCCCGCACCCGAAGCCGAGCCCGTGCGCACGACCGCACCGGCCGTCGTGCCGTGGGTCGTCTCCGGCCGGACCCGCGAGGCCCTCGACGAGCAGATCGAGCGGCTCACCTCCTTCGCCGCGGACCACCCCGGGCTCTCCCCGGTGGACGTGGGGTACTCGCTCGCGAGCGGCCGTTCCGCCTTCGGGCACCGCGCGGTGCTGCTGGCCGGCGCCGACGGGGTGACGGAGGCCGCGCGCGGCCCGCGCGCCGCCACGGGCACGTCCGCGTTCCTCTTCTCCGGACAGGGCAGCCAGCGGACCGGCATGGGCCGCGAACTGTACGAGCGCTTCCCCGTCTTCGCCGAGGCCCTGGACGCCGTCCTGGCCCACCTGGACCTGGAACTGGACCGCCCGCTGCGCCAGGTGCTGTTCGCCGAGGCGGGCACCGACGAGGCAGAGCTGCTGGACCGTACCGGCTTCACCCAGCCCGCGCTGTTCGCGATCGAGGTCGCGCTGTACCGCCTCGTCGAGTCGTGGGGCATCACCGCGGACTTCGTGGGCGGCCACTCCATCGGCGAGATCACCGCCGCCCACGTGGCCGGGGTGTTCTCCCTGGAGGACGCCTGCCGGCTGGTCGCCGCCCGCGCCACGCTGATGGAGGCGCTGCCGGCGGGCGGGGCGATGCTCGCGGTGGAGGCCACCGAGGACGAGGTCACCCCGCTGCTGGCCGACGGCGTCGCGATCGCCGCGGTCAACGGCCCGAACGCCGTCGTCGTCTCCGGCGCCGAGGAAGCCGTCCTGGAGACCGCCGGGCGGTTCGCCGCCGACGGCCGGCGCACGACACGGCTGCGGGTGAGCCACGCGTTCCACTCGCCGCTGATGGACCCGATGCTGGACGCCTTCCGCGCGGTCGCGGACGGTCTGACCTACACGGCGCCACGTATCCCTGTGGTCTCCAACCTCACCGGCGCTCTCGCCGACGCCGAGCAGCTGTGCACGGCCGACTACTGGGTGCGGCACGTCCGCGAGGCCGTGCGCTTCGCCGACGGCGTCCACACCCTGCGCGCCGCCGGTGTGGGGATCTTCCTCGAACTCGGCCCCGACGGCGTGCTCTCGGCACTGGTCCGGCGCGTCCTCGACGGGCAGGAGCCCGAACCGGCCGTCGTGCCGGTGCTGCGCGGCGACCGGGGCGAGGAGCGGGCCGTGGTCACCGCGGCCGCCCGACTGCATGTGCACGGGGTGTTCGTGGACTGGTCCGGATTCTTCGCGGGTTCGGGTGCGCGGCGGGTGGAGTTGCCGACGTATGCGTTCCAGCGGGAGCGGTTCTGGCCGGAGGTGGTCGCGGCGCCGGTGGCCGGGTCGGTGGATCCGGTGGACGCGGAGTTCTGGTCGGCGGTGGAGCGTGAGGACCTGGGGTCGCTCGCGGATTCGCTGGAGTTGGACGGGGAGACGGTGACGGCGATGGTGCCGGCGCTGTCGTCCTGGCGCCGTCGTCGTCGTGAGCAGTCCGTGGCGGATGCCTGGCGTTACCGGGTGACGTGGAAGCCCCTCACGGCACCCGCCACCGCCGCACCGCGCGGCACCTGGCTCCTCCTCGTCCCGGCCGGGTACTCCGACGACGCGTGGCTGACCACCGCCGTCACCGCGCTGGGCGAGGACACCGTCCTCGTCGAGGCCGATGTCACCGACCGCACCGCTCTGGCCGACCGGCTGACGGAGGCACAGGGCGACGACGGCGCGTACACGGCCGTCGTGTCCCTCCTCGCCGCCACCGCCGGGGACGCCTCGCTCCCCACGGCCGCGGCATGGCCGTCCGAGCTGCTGGAGGCGCTCGACGCCGCCGGGATCGAGGCGCCCCTGTGGTGCGTCACCCGCGGCGCGGTCTCCGTGGGCCGCTCGGAACCCCTGGCGCACACCGGCCAGGCCGCCGTATGGGGCCAGGGCCGGGTGGCCGCGCTGGAACACCCGGACCACTGGGGCGGTCTGGCCGACCTGCCCGAGACCCTCGACGCGCGCACCGCGGACCGCTTCGCGACCGCGCTGGGCGGCCACGACGGCGAGGACCAGCTCGCGATCCGTCCCTCCGGGGTGTTCGCGCGGCGCCTGGTACGCGCCGGCCGTTCCTCCGCCACCGCGTGGACCCCGTCCGGCACGGTGCTCGTCACCGGCGGTACGGGCGTGATGGGCGGCCACGTCGCCCGCTGGCTGGCCCGGCACGGCGCCGAGCACCTGGTGCTCACCGGCCGGGAGGGCGCGCACGCTCCCGGTGCCGCCGACCTCGAGGCCGAGCTGGCCGAGCTGGGCGTCACGGTCACGATCGCCGCCTGTGACCTCCCCGGCGCCTCCGGCCGTGCCACCCTGACCGGCCTGCTGGACGCCCTCCCGGAGGGGACCCCGCTGACCGCGGTCGTCCACGCCGACGAGGAGAGCGGCACCGACGCCACGGCCGCGCTCGCCGGGGTGACCGCCCTCGACATCGCACTGGGCGACCGGGCCCTGGAGGCCTTCGTCCTCTTCAGCTCCATCGCCGGCATCTGGGGCGTCCGCGGGCAGGGCGAAGGGGCCGCGATCGGTGCCCTCCTGGACGCGTTCGCCACCCGGCGCCGCGCCCGGGGCGCCACCGCCCTCACCGTCTCCTGGGGCGCCTGGGCCGAGACGACGGACCCGGGCATGACCGGGCACCTGCGACTGAGCGGCCTGCCCGTCATGGACACCGAGGCGGCGCTGACCGCACTCGCCCACGCCGTCACCGACGACGACAGCGGCGTCACCCTCGCCGACGTGCGCTGGGAGACCTTCGCACCCGCCACCACCGCCACCCGCCGCACCGCGCTCTTCGCGGAGCTGCCGGAGGCGCGTACGGCCGTCGAAGCCCTCGCTCACGAGAGCCGGGACGGCCAGTCCGCCGCGGACACGCTGCGGGAGCGGCTGCGCGCCCTGCCGGAGTCCGAGCGGTCCGCCGAACTCCTCGATGTGGTCCGCGACAAGGTCGCCGTGGTACTCGGGCACGCGAGCGCCGACGCCGTCGACGCCGACCTGCCCTTCCGGGACCTCGGCTTCGACTCCCTGACCGCCGTCGACCTGCGCGGCCAGCTCACCACCGCGACCGGACTGAACCTGCCCGCGACCCTCGCGTTCGACCACCCCACGCCCGCCGTGCTGGCCGACCACCTCAAGGCCGAACTGCTCGGCGAGCTGTCCGGGACCCCCGGGACCACGTCCGACGCCCTGCCCACCGGCCATGGGGCCGACGACCCCGTCGTGATCGTCGGCATGGCCTGCCGCTACCCGGGCGGGGTGCGCTCCCCCGAGGACCTGTGGCGACTCGTCATGGCCGAGACGGACGCGGTGGGCGAGCTGCCCACCGACCGCGGCTGGGACCTCGACGACCTGCTCTCCGGCGGGCCGGGCGGCCGCGGCCGCAGCGCCACCGGGCACGGCGGCTTCCTCTACGACGCCGCCGAGTTCGACCCCGGCTTCTTCGGGATCTCCCCGCGCGAGGCCCTGGTCATGGACCCCCAGCAGCGCATCGTGCTGGAGGCCGCCTGGGAGGCGCTGGAGCGGGCGGGCATCGACCCCGTCACCCTGCGCGGCACCGACGCCGGTGTCTTCGTCGGCGGCGGCAGCGGCGACTACCGCCCGCCGGTGGAGTTCGGGGAGTGGCAGACCGCCCAGTCGGCGAGCCTCCTCTCCGGCCGGCTGGCCTACAGCTTCGGGCTGAACGGGCCCACCGTCTCGGTGGACACCGCCTGCTCCTCGTCGCTGGTCGCCCTGCACCTGGCCGCACAGGCCCTGCGCAACGGCGAGTGCTCCCTCGCGGTCGCCGGCGGTGTGACCGTCATGGCCACCCCCACCGGATTCATCGAGTTCAGCGCCCAGGGCGCACTGTCCGCCGACGGCCGCTGCAAGGCCTTCTCCGACGCCGCCGACGGCACCGGCTGGTCCGAGGGCGTGGGCATGCTCGTCGTCGAGCGCCTCTCGGACGCGCGGCGCAACGGCCACCAGGTCCTCGCGGTCCTGCGCGGCTCGGCCATCAACCAGGACGGCGCCTCCAACGGCCTCACCGCGCCGAGCGGCCCCGCCCAGCAGCGCGTCATCCGCCGCGCTTTGGCAGCCGCCGGACTGTCCACCACCGACATCGACGCGGCCGAGGCACACGGCACCGGCACCAAGCTCGGCGACCCGATCGAAGCCCAGGCACTCCTGGCGACCTACGGCCAGGACCGGGAACGGCCCCTGCTGCTCGGCTCGCTGAAGTCCAACATCGGCCACACCCAGGCCGCGGCGGGCGTGGCGGGCGTCATCAAGATGATCCTCGCGATGCGCCACGGCACGCTGCCGAGGACCCTGCACGTCGACACCCCGACCACCCACGTGGACTGGACGGCGGGCGCGGTCCGGCTGCTCACGGAGACGACCGACTGGCCCGACGCCGGGCACCCGCGCCGCGCCGCCGTCTCGGCGTTCGGCGCCAGCGGCACCAACGCCCACGTGATCCTGGAGCAGGCCCCCGGGGCCGAGCCCGCCGCGGCGCCCGCCGGACCCGCCCGGGACACCGGCACCCTGCCGGTCCTGGTGTCCGGCAAGACGCCCGGCGCGCTGCGCGCCCAGGCCCGCAGGCTCCTCGACCACGCGACCGCGACCCCCGACGCCACCGTCGGTGACCTCGCGTACGCGCTGGCGACCACCCGGACCGCCTTCGAGCACCGGGCGGCCGTCCTGGCCACCGGCCGGGACACCCTCCTCGACGGCCTCACCGCCCTGGCCGCCGGGGACCTCGCCCCGCACGTCCTGGAGGGCGAGGCCGGCCGCGCCGGCCGGACCGCGTTCCTGTTCTCCGGGCAGGGCAGCCAGCGCCTCGGCATGGGCCGCGAGCTGTACGAGCGGTTCCCCGTCTTCGCCGACGCCCTCGACGAGGTGCTGGCCCACCTCGACGTCAGCCTGGACCGCCCGCTGCGGGAGGTGATGTGGGGCGAGGACGCGCGGGCCCTCGACAACACCGGCTGTGCCCAGCCCGCCCTGTTCGCCGTCGAGGTGGCCCTGTTCCGCCTCGTGGAGTCCTGGGGCATCAGGCCGCAGTTCGTGGGCGGCCACTCCATCGGCGAAGTCGCCGCGGCGCACGCCGCGGGCGTCTTCTCCCTGGCGGACGCGTGCCGTCTGGTGACCGCGCGGGCGGGCCTGATGCGGGCCCTGCCCACCGGTGGCGCCATGGTCGCCCTGCGGGCCACCGAGGACGAGGTCACCCCGCTCCTGACCGACGAGGTCGCCATCGCGGCGGTCAACGGCCCGAACGCCGTCGTCGTCTCCGGCACCGAGGAGGCGGTCCTCCTGATCGCCGGTCACTTCACGGGCCTGGGGCGCAAGACGACACGACTGTCCGTCAGCCACGCCTTCCACTCGCCGCTGATGGACCCCATGCTGGCCGACTTCCGCCGGGTGGCCGAGGAGCTGACGTACCACCGGCCCACCGTGCCCGTCGTGTCGAACCTGACCGGCGACATCAGCACCGGCGAGGAGCTGTGCACGCCCGGGTACTGGGTGCGGCACGTCCGCGAGGCCGTCCGCTTCGCCGACGGCGTCCGTGCCCTCACCGGCCGGGGCGTGACCACCCTGCTGGAACTGGGCCCCGACGGGGTGCTGTCCGCCCTGGCCCGGGAGTCCGCACCGGAAGCGACACTCGCCCTACCGGTCCTGCGCAAGGGCCACGACGAGGAGACCACCCTCGTCACCGCGCTGGCCCGGCTGCACCTCGGCGGCGTCGTACCCGACTGGTCCGCGTTCTACGCGGGCACCGGCGCCCGCCGGGCGGAGCTGCCGACGTACGCCTTCGAACACGCCCGCTTCTGGCCCGACGACCGGCCGGCGCCCGCCTCCGTGGCGTCCCAGGTAGCGGCAGACGCCACCGACCGCGAGTTCTGGGACGCGGTCGAGCGGGAGGACTTCGCCTCCCTGGAGTCCGTCCTGAGCGTCGGGGGAGACACCCTCTCCAAGGTGCTCCCGGCGCTGCTCGACTGGCGCCGGGCCCGGCAGGAGCAGTCCGTCGTCGACGGCTGGCGGCACCGCATCGTCTGGAAGCCGCTGACCGAGGTCCGCGGCGGGCGGCCCGCCGGCACCTGGCTCGCCGTGGTCCCCGCCGGAGCAGAGGCCGACGCCTGGACGACCGGGGCGCTCGCCGCCCTCGGCACCGACGTGGTGCGGCTGGAGGTGGCGGACACCGCCGACCGCTCGGCTCTCGCCGGGCAGTTGCGTGAACTCACCGCGGGCGGCACGCCGTTCGCCGGGGTCGTCTCGCTGCTGGCCCTGCGGGAGACCGCGGACGGCAGCGCGCCCACCGGGCTCGCCCTCACCACCGCGCTGCTCCAGGCCCTGGGCGACGCCGCGATCGGCGCCCCGCTGTGGTGCGTCACCCGCGGCGCGGTGTCCGTGGGCCGGGCCGAGGCCCTGCGCAGCCCCCTCCAGGCCGCCGTCTGGGGCCTGGGCCGGGTCGCCGCGCTGGAGCACCCGGAGCGCTGGGGCGGACTCGTCGACCTCCCCGAGGTCCTCGACGAGCGCTCGGCCACCGGCTTCGCCGCGGTCCTCGCCGGCTCGGACGGGGAGGACCAGGTGGCCGTACGGCCCGCCGCGGTCTTCGGCCGACGGCTGGTGCAGGCACCCGGCAAGGGGACCGGCCCGCAGTGGGACCCCAGCGGCACGGTGCTGATCACCGGCGGCACCGGCGCCCTCGGCGGCCACGTCGCCCGCAGGCTGGCCCGCGACGGCGTCCGGCACCTGGTGCTCACCAGCCGCCGCGGCGAGGACGCGCCCGGCGCGACCGCGCTGCGGGACGAACTCCTCGCCCTGGGCGCCCGCGTCACCGTCGCCGCCTGCGACGCCGCGGACCGCACCGCGCTGGAGGCGGTCCTCGCGGGCATCCCGGCCGAGCACCCGCTGACCGGTGTGGTGCACGCGGCCGGCGTCCTCGACGACGGCATCCTCGACCGGCTGACCCCGGAGCGCTTCGAAGCGGTCTTCCGCTCCAAGGTCACCTCCGCGTTCCTGCTGGACGAGCTGACCCGCGAGCTGGACCTGTCGGTGTTCGTCCTGTTCTCCTCCGCCTCGGCGGCCGTCGGCAACCCCGGCCAGGCCAACTACGCGGCGGCGAACGCGGTGCTCGACGCACTGGCCGAACACCGCCGGTCCCAGGGCTTCCCGGCGACCTCGATCGCCTGGGGCGCCTGGGGCGGCGGGGGCATGGCCGACGGCGCCGCGGCCGACGCGGCGGCCCAGCGCGCCGGCATCGGCGCGATGGACCCGGAGCTGGCCCTGGAGGCCATGCGCCGACTGGTCATGGAGACCGAACCGACGGCGGTCGTCGCCGACGTCGCACCGGAGAGGTTCGCGCTGGCCTTCAGCGCCGCCCGCCCGGCGGCGCTCCTGCGGGAACTCCCCGGCTACCAGGCCGCCATCGCGGCCACGACGCCGCAGGCCGGCGGCGGCACGGCCGACGGCGGCCTCCGCGACCGGCTCACGGACCTGCCGCACAGCAGGCGCCACGAGGCGGTGCTCGACCTGGTCCGCACCCGGGCCGCCCACGTCCTCGGCCACCCCGACCGGGACGCCGTCGGCGCCGAACGATCCTTCCGGGACCTCGGAGTCGACTCCCTGGGCGCCGTGGAACTGCGCAACCAGCTCAATGCCGCCAGCGGTCTGAGCCTGTCCGCGACCCTCGTGTTCGACCACCCGACCCCCGCCGCCCTCGCCGAGCACATGCTGCGGCAGCTCGTACCCGACGAGAACGGCCCCACCGACACCACCGACGACGAGGAAGCGGAGATCCGGTCCCTGCTGTCCTCGGTGTCACTCGCCCAGCTGCGCGACATCGGCGTACTGGAACCCCTGCTGCAACTGGCCGGACGGGGCACGGCAGACCCCGCACCGGAGGACGGGGACGAGGAGTCCATCGACTCCATGGCCCTGGACGACCTGGTCCGTGCCGCCCTCGACAACCAGTCCGACGCGTCGCGCGATTGACGGAGTAGAGACATGAACAGCACCAACGAGAAGGTTGTCGAAGCACTCCGTGCCGCGATGAAGGAAGCCGAGCGGCTGCGGCGGCAGAACCGGCAACTGGTCACCGCCGCCACCGAACCGATCGCCATCGTCGGCATGAGCTGCCGGTACCCCGGCGAGGTGTACTCGCCCGAGGACCTGTGGCAGCTCGTCGCCTCCGGCACGGACGCCATCTCCGGTTTCCCCACCGACCGCGGCTGGGACCTGGAGGCCCTGCACACCAGCGAGGTCGACGACCGGGGCACCAGCGTCAGCCAGCGCGGCGGCTTCCTCGGCTCCGTCGCCGACTTCGACCCCGGCTTCTTCGGCATCTCGCCCCGCGAGGCGGTCACCATCGACCCCCAGCAGCGCCTGCTGCTGGAGACCGGGTGGGAGGCCTTCGAACGGGCCGGCATCGACGCGGGCGGGCTGCGCGGCAGCAGGACCGGCGTGTTCGTCGGCACCAACGGCCAGGACTACGCCTATCTGACCGTCAGGTCGCTGGACGACGCGACCGGCGACGTCGGCACCGGCATCGCCGCGAGCGCCGTCTCCGGCCGGCTCTCCTACGCGCTCGGTCTGGAAGGCCCCGCCGTCACCGTCGACACCGCCTGCTCGTCGTCGCTGGTCGCCCTGCACCTGGCCGTGCAGTCGCTGCGCAACGCCGACTGCTCGCTGGCGCTCGTGGGCGGCGTCAATGTGATGTCCACCCCCGGCTCACTGGTCGAGTTCAGCCGTCAGGGCGGCCTCGCCCGCGACGGCCGCTGCAAGGCGTTCGCCGACTCCGCCGACGGCACCGGCTGGTCCGAGGGCGTCGGCGTGCTGCTCCTGGAACGGCTCTCCGACGCCCAGCGCAACGGCCACCCCGTCCTCGCCGTGGTGCGCGGCTCCGCCGTCAACCAGGACGGCGCCTCCAACGGCTTCACCGCGCCCAACGGCCCGGCGCAGCAGCGGGTCATCCGGCAGGCCCTGGAGCGCGCCGGGCTGTCCCCGGCGGACGTCGACGCGGTCGAGGCCCACGGCACGGGCACCCCGCTCGGCGACCCCATCGAGGCGCAGAGCCTGCTCGCCACCTACGGGCAGGGCCGCGAACGGCCCCTGCTGCTGGGGACGATCAAGTCGAACATCGGTCACTCCCAGGCCGCCGCCGGTGTCGCCGGTGTCATCAAGATGGTCATGGCGATGCGGCACGGCGTCCTGCCGAAGACGCTGCACGCCGACACCCCCTCGTCACACGTCGACTGGACGGCGGGCGATGTCTCCCTGCTGACCGAGGCCCGTGACTGGCCCGAGGCGGACCACCCCCGGCGGGCCGGTGTGTCGTCCTTCGGCGTCAGCGGCACCAACGCGCACGTGATCATCGAGCAGGCGCCGGCGGACACCACCACCGCGGCGGGGGAGGAGCCCGTCCGACGGCCGGGCGCCGTGCCGTGGGTGCTGTCCGGCCGGACAGCCGAGGCACTGCGCGACCAGGCGGCCGCCCTGCTCTCCCGTCTGGAGACGGAAACCCGCCCCGCCGCGCTGGACGTGGCGCTGAGCCTCGCCACCTCCCGGGCCGGCTTCGAGCACCGGCTGGCCGTCGTGGCGGACGACGGTGACGGCCTGCGCGCCGCCCTGGCCGCCTGGGCCGCGAACGGCACGGCCCCCGGCGCCGTGGAGGGCCTCGCCGCGGGCCGGGCGAAGTCCGCGGTGCTCTTCTCGGGGCAGGGCTCGCAGCGGCTCGGCATGGGCCGGGAACTGTACGGCGCCTTCCCCGTGTTCGCCGAGGCGCTGGACGCGGTGCTCGCCGAGCTCGACCCGCTGCTGGAGTGCCCCCTGCGGGACGTGATGTGGGGCGACGACGCCGCGGCGCTGGACCGTACCGGCTTCACCCAGCCCGCGCTCTTCGCGATCGAGGTCGCGCTGTACCGCCTGGTCGAGTCGTGGGGCGTCACCCCCGATTTCGTGGCCGGTCACTCCATCGGTGAGATCGCCGCGGCGCATGTGGCGGGGGTGTTCTCGCTGGAGGACGCCTGCCGTCTCGTGGCGGCGCGGGGCCGTTTGATGCAGGCCCTGCCGTCCGGTGGTGCGATGGTGGCCGTCCAGGCGACCGAGGCGGAGGTGCTGCCGCTGCTGACCGAGAAGGTGTCGATCGCGGCGGTCAACGGCCCGACGTCCGTGGTGATCGCGGGGGAGGAGGCCGCGGTACTCGACCTCGCCGGTCGTCTCGCCGCCGACGGCCGTAAGACGTCGCGGCTGTCGGTGTCGCACGCTTTCCACTCGCCGCTCATGGAGCCCATGCTCGACGACTTCCGCACGGTCGTCACCGGCCTGGCCTTCACCGAGCCGGCGATCCCCGTCGTCTCCACCCTCACCGGCGCCCTCGCCGGCATCGGGGAACTGTGCGCCCCCGAGTACTGGGTGCGCCACGCCCGGGAGGCCGTGCGCTTCGCCGACGGGGTACGGGCCCTCGCCGCCGAAGGCGTGGGCACCCTCCTGGAGCTGGGACCGGACGGCGTCCTGTCCGCCATGGCCCAGGAATCGGTTCCGGCCGGCACCCCGACCGTGCCGGTCCTGCGCAAGGACCGCCCCGAGGAGACCACCGCCGTCACCGCCCTGGCCCGGCTCCACACGGCCGGCGTGCGGGTGGACTGGCAGGCGTTCTTCGCCGGTACCGGCGCCCGCCGGGTGGACCTGCCCACGTACGCCTTCCAGCACGAGCGGTTCTGGCCGCAGGTGTCCATGAGCGCCGGCGACGCCGCCGGGCTCGGCCTGAACCCCGCCAAGCACCCCCTGCTGGGCGCCACGATGGTGATGGCGGGCTCCGACGAACTGGTGCTCACCGGCACCCTGTCGCTGCGCACCCACCCGTGGCTCGCCGACCACGTCGTCAGCGGCATGGTCTTCTTCCCCGGCACCGGCTTCCTGGAGCTCGCGATCCGCGCCGCCGACGAGGTCGGCTGCGCGTCCGTCGAGGACCTCACCATCGTCGCGCCGCTGATCCTGCCCGAGCGCGGCACCACCCAGGTGCAGATCCACGTGGGCGGCGCCGACGAGGACGGCCGCCGGGAGCTGCGCTTCCACTCGCGCCCCGCCGACGCCCCCGACCAGGACTGGTCCCTGCACGCCACCGGCATGCTCGCCAAGGACGAGCGGACGCTGCGCTTCGACGGCGCGCAGTGGCCGCCGCACGGCGCCGACACCGTCGACCTGGACGGCTTGTACGAGCGCTACGCCGAGACGGGCCTGGACTACGGACCGGTCTTCCGGGGCCTGCGCGCGGTCTGGCGACGCGGCGAGGAACTCTTCGCCGAGGTCGCCCTCGACCAGCGGGTCAAGGACGCCGACGCCTTCGGCGTCCACCCGGCCCTGCTCGACGCGGTCCTGCACTCGACCGTCTTCGCCAGCGCCGACGGCGACCAGCGGGGCCTGCTGCCCTTCTCCTGGAGCGGCGTCTCGCTGCACGCCTCCGGCGCCTCCGTACTGCGGGTCAGGATCACCAACTGCGGCCCGGACGCCGTCGAACTGATCGCCGTCGACGCCGAGGGCGCTCCCGTCATCTCGGTGACCTCGCTGACCCTGCGGTCGGCCTCGCCCCAGGCGGCGGCCGCGCACACCCGCCGCGACGAGATGAACTCCCTGTTCCGTCTCGACTGGGTACCGCAGACCGTGCCGGCGACCACCGACCACACCGGCTGGGCGGTCCTCGGCGACGACACCCTCGCCCTGGCCGACGCCCTGAAGTCCGCCGGCGTCACCCCGCTCCACGCCGCCACCCTCACCGCACTGGACACGACGGCGGAGACCGTCGTCGTCCCCGTCACCGGCGACCCCACCCGCGTCCCCGAATCGGCGCACGAACTGACCGACCGCGTGCTGCGCCTCCTCCAGGAGTGGCAGGCCGACGAGCGGTTCGCCCGCTCCCGGCTGCTGATCGTGACCCGGGGCGCCGTCGCCACCGGCGACGAGAGCGTCACCGACGTCGCCGCGGCGCCCGTATGGGGCCTGGTGCGGTCCGCGCAGGCAGAAAACCCCGGCCGCTTCCTCCTCGTCGACCTCGACGAATCGGCGGACTCCGCCGCCCTGCTCCCCGCCCTCCCGGGGCTGCTGGAGGCCGACGAGCCGCAGGCCGTCGTCCGCGCCGGCACCCTACGGGTCGGCCGCCTCGCGCGCCTCGCGTCGGCCGGCGCCCTGGTGCCCCCGCCGGGCACCCCGTGGCGGCTGGGCAGCGCCGCCAAGGGCAGCCTCGACGGGCTGGCCCTCATCCCCTGCCCCGAGGTCCTCGAACCGCTGACCGGCCGTCAGGTGCGCGTCGACGTACGGGCCGCCGGCGTCAACTTCCGTGACGTCCTCAACGCGCTCGGCATGTACCCCGGCGAGGCCGGGCTCTTCGGCTCCGAGGCCGCCGGCGTCGTGACCGGAACCGGCCCGGACGTCACCGGCCTGCGCCCCGGCGACCGCGTCATGGGCATGCTGTTCGGCGGCTTCGGCCCCCTGGGCGTCGTCGACGAAAGGCTCCTCACGCCCGTCCCCGACGACTGGTCGTGGGAGACCGCCGCCTCGGTGCCGCTGGTGTTCCTCACCGCCTACTACGCCATGGTCGACCTGGCCGGACTGCGCCCCGGAGAGAAGGTCCTCGTCCACGCGGGCGCGGGCGGCGTGGGCATGGCCGCCGTCCAACTGGCCCGTCACCTGGGCGCGGAGGTCTTCGCCACCGCGAGCGAGGGCAAGTGGGACGTCCTGCGCGCGCTCGGCGTCGCCGACGACCACATCGCCTCCTCGCGCACCACCGACTTCGAGCACGCCTTCGCCGCCGTCGCGGGCGACGGCGGGATCGACGTCGTCCTCAACGCCCTGTCCGGTGAGTTCGTGGACGCGTCGCTGCGCCTGCTGGCGCCCGGCGGCCGCTTCCTGGAGATGGGCAAGACCGACATCCGCGACGCCGACACCCTGCCGGACGTCGACTACCGGTCCTTCGACCTCGGATTCGCCGACCCCGACCGGATCCGGCAGATGCTGACGGAACTGGTCGACCTGTTCGACCGGGGCGCCCTGCGGCCGCTGCCCATGAAGACCTGGGACGTGCGCCGTGCGAAGGACGCGTTCCGCTACATGAGCCTCGCCAAGCACGTCGGCAAGATCGTGCTGAGCCTGCCCCGCGCCTGGGAGCCGGACGGCACGGTGCTGATCACCGGTGGTACCGGTGGTCTCGCGGCGGAACTGGCCCGTCATCTGGTCGCGGAGCGTTCGGTTCGTCATCTGCTGTTGGTCAGCCGTCGAGGTCCGGACGCTCCGGGTGCGGCGGAGCTTTGTGAGGAGCTGACGTCCCAGGGTGCCGAGGTGACGGTCGTCGCGAGTGACATCGCTGATCGTGACGCCGTGGCGGGTCTGCTCGCCGGGATCCCGGCCGAGCACCCGTTGACCGCTGTGGTGCACACGGCGGGTGTCCTCGACGACGGAGTCATCGCCTCGCTCACCCCCGAGCGCCTGGCCACGGTGCTCCGTCCGAAGGTCGACGCCGTCTGGCACCTCCACGAACTGACCCGCGACCTGGACCTCGCGGCCTTCGTCCTCTACTCCTCCACCGCCGGCGTCATGGGCAGCCCCGGACAGGGCAACTACGCCGCCGGCAACACCTTCCTCGACGCCCTGGCCCACCACCGGCACAGCCAGGGCCTGCCCGCGACGTCCCTCGCGTGGGGCGCGTGGGAGCAGGGTGCCGGCATGACCAGCACCCTCGACGACCGCGACGTACGCCGCATCAGCGGCGGCGGCATGCCACCCCTGTCGGTGGAGCTGGGCCTCGCGCTCTTCGACGCCGCCACCACGACCGACGAGGCACTGGTCGTCCCACTGCCCATCGGCTCCGGCTCCGGCGCGCTGCCCTCGGCGGACGGTCTGCCGGCCGTACTGCGCGGCCTCGTCACGACCGGCCGCCGCTCGGTGGCGAGCAGCGCCGCCCGCGCGTCCCGCAAGGACCTGGCCCAGCAGCTCGCCGGGCTCGGCGAGGAGGAGCGCCTGCGGTTCCTGGTCGACCTCGTCCGCGCCGAGGCCGCCGTCGTCCTCGCGCACCCCTCACCGGAGGCCATCGCCGCCGAACGGGAGTTCCGCCAGCTCGGATTCGACTCGCTGACCGCGATCGAACTCCGCAACCGGCTGTCGACCACCACCGGCATCGCCCTGTCCGCCACCCTCGTCTTCGACTACCCCACCCCCAGAAGGCTCGCGGAGTACCTGCGCGACGAACTGGTGGGCGCGGACACCGAAGCGACGGCCGGCACCCCCGCGCCGAAGGCCGCGGCCATGGACGAGCCGATCGCCATCGTCGGCATGAGCTGCCGGTTCCCCGGCGGCGTGGACTCCCCGGAGGCCCTGTGGAACCTCATCGCCTCCGGCGGTGACGCGATCTCGGGATTCCCGGACGACCGCGACTGGGACCAGCACGGCATCGGCGATCCCACCGGCGCGGGTGGCTTCCTGCGCGGCGCGGCCGACTTCGACGCCGGATTCTTCGGCATCTCCCCGCGCGAGGCCCTGGCCATGGACCCCCAGCAGCGCCTGCTGCTGGAGGTGTCGTGGGAGGCCGTCGAGCGTTCCGGGCTCGACCCGGCGGCCCTGCGCGGCAGCCGCACCGGCGTCTTCGTCGGCGTGAGCGGTCAGGACTACTCCACGCTCATCATGCGCTCCAAGGACGACGTGGAAGGCCACGCGACCACGGGCCTCGCGGTCAGCGTCGCCTCCGGCCGGCTGTCCTACACCCTCGGCCTCGAAGGCCCGGCCGTCTCGGTCGACACGGCCTGTTCGTCGTCGCTGGTGTCCCTGCACCTCGCCGCGCAGGCCCTGCGGAGCGGCGAGTGCTCACTTGCCCTGGCGGGCGGTGTGACGGTGATGTCCACCGCGATGGGCTTCACCGGGTTCTCCCGCATGGGCGGGCTGGCCAACGACGGCCGGTGCCGGGCGTTCTCGGACGACGCCAACGGCACCGGCTGGTCCGAAGGCGTCGGCATGCTGGTCGTCGAGCGACTGTCGGACGCACAGGCCAACGGCCACCGCGTTCTCGCGGTGGTGCGCGGCTCGGCCGTCAACCAGGACGGCGCGTCCAACGGCCTGACGGCGCCGAACGGTCCCTCGCAGCAGCGGGTGATCCGCCAGGCGCTGGCCAGCGGCGGGCTGTCCCCGGCCGACGTCGACGCCGTCGAGGCCCACGGCACGGGCACCCCGCTCGGCGACCCGATCGAGGCGCAGGCCCTGCTGGCCACGTACGGGCGTGACCGGGACGCGGAGCGTCCGCTGTGGCTCGGCTCGGTGAAGTCGAACCTCGGTCACACGCAGGCCGCGGCCGGTGTCGCGGGCGTCATCAAGATGGTCATGGCGATGCGCCACGGTGTGCTGCCGCGCACCCTCCACATCAGCGAGCCGTCCTCGCACGTGGAGTGGTCGGCGGGCTCGGTGGAGCTGCTGACGGAGCAGACGGCCTGGCCGGAGGGCCGGGTACGGCGGGCGGGTGTGTCGTCGTTCGGTATCAGCGGCACGAACGCCCACGTCATCGTCGAGCAGGCGCCGCAGGTCACGGCACCGGCGGAGCGCCCCGACGTGGTGCCGGGCGTGGTGCCGTGGGTGGTGTCGGCCAAGTCCGAGGCCGCGCTGGACGCGCAGCTGGACCGGACGCGGTCGTTCGCGGCCGATGGCGCGCACGGCGCCGACCCGGTGGACATCGGTTTCTCGCTGGCGACGGCCCGCTCGGCGTTCGAGCACCGTGCGGTGTTGCTGTCGTCGGCTGACGGTGTGGTCGAGGCGGCGCGGGGTGTGGCGGTCGATCGTCCGTTGGCGGTGGTGTTCTCGGGTCAGGGTGCGCAGCGGCTGGGGATGGGCCGGGAGCTGTACGAGCGTTTCCCGGTGTTCGCGGCAGCTCTGGACGAGGTGCTCGCGGAGCTGGAGCCGTTGTTGGACGGTTCGTTGCGTGAGGTGATGTGGGGTGACGATGCCGAGGCGTTGAACGAGACCGGTCGCACGCAGCCGGCGTTGTTCGCGGTCGAGGTGGCATTGTTCCGTTTGGTGCGTTCGTGGGGTGTGAAGCCGGACTTCCTCGCCGGTCATTCGATCGGTGAGGTGACGGCCGCGTATGCGGCGGGTGTGTTCTCGCTGGCGGACGCGTGCCGACTGGTCGCGGCACGTGCCGGGCTGATGCAGGCACTGCCTTCGGGCGGTGCGATGGTTGCTGTCCAGGCGACCGAGGCGGAGGTGCTGCCGCTGCTGACCGACGGGGTGTCGATCGCGGCGGTCAACGGCCCGTCCTCGGTGGTCGTCTCCGGTGCCGAGGACGCGGTGCTGGAGATCGCGGGCCGTCTGGCGGCCGACGGTCGTAAGACCTCGCGGTTGTCGGTGTCGCACGCGTTCCATTCGCCGCTGATGGAGCCGATGCTGGATGACTTCCGTGCGGTGGTCGACGGTCTGTCGTTCAACGCGCCGTCGGTGCCGGTGGTCTCGGACCTCACCGGCCGTGTGGCTGCTGCGGAGGAGATCTGCTCGCCGGAGTACTGGGTGCGGCACGTCCGTGAGGCCGTGCGCTTCGCCGACGGGGTGCGGACCCTGGTGGCCGAGGGCGTCGGAACGCTTCTGGAGTTGGGTCCGGACGGTGTGCTGTCCGCGATGGCTGCCGAGTCGGTGGCCGAGGAGACCGTGACGGTTCCGGTCCTGCGCAAGGACCGGCCGGAGGAGATGGCCGCGGTCACCGCTCTGGCGCGACTGCACACCCAAGGTGTGGTGGTCGACTGGGAGGCGTTCTTCTCCGGTACCGCCGCCCGCCGGGTGGACCTGCCCACCTACGCCTTCCAGCGTGAGCGGTACTGGCCGCGACTGGCCGACGCCGCCGTCGTCGCGGCCGGTACGGACGCCGTGGACGCGGAGTTCTGGGCCGCGGTGGAGCGGGAGGACGTTACGTCCCTCGCGTCGAGCCTGGAGATCGACGGTGGCTCGCTCGAAGCCGTGCTGCCCGCCCTGACGTCGTGGCGCACTCGCCGTCGCGTGCAGTCGGCGGTGGACTCCTGGCGCTACCACGAGGCGTGGCGCCCGCTCACGGGCGTGTCCTCGGTCGCGCCGTCCGGGACATGGCTGGTGATCACCCCGGCCGGCATGGCCGACGACGCGTGGGTCGGTTCGGCCGTCGCCGCGCTCGGCCCGGACGCGGTGCGCCTCCACGTCGACGGTCAGGACCGCGCGCGACTGGCCGAGCAGCTCGCCGAACTGTCAGAAGAGGGACTGGAGTTCGCGGGCGTCGTGTCCCTGCTGGCGCTCGACGAGACGTGCGGCGCCGCGGGTGTTCCCGCCGGTCTGATCGGTACCACCGTCCTCATTCAGGCGCTGAACGACGCCCGGATCGCGGCCCCGCTGTGGGGCGTGACGCGGGGCGCGGTGTCCGTGGGCCGCTCCGACGGGCTGCCCGGCCTCGCGCAGTCCGCGGTCTGGGGCCTCGGCCGGGTCGCCGCGCTGGAGTACCCGGGACACTGGGGCGGACTCGTCGACCTGCCGGAGACGCTCGACGCGCGGTCCGCGCGGCGCTTCGCCGCCGTCCTGGCGGGCGTGGGCGGAGAGGACCAGGTCGCGATCCGGGCCTCGGGCGCCTTCGGCCGCCGGCTGGTGCCCGCGCCGAGCGGTGAGCACGACAAGCGCTGGGAGCCCTCGGGCACCGTGCTGATCACCGGCGGCACCGGTGCGCTGGGCGGGCACGTGGCCCGCTGGCTGGCCCGGAACGGCGCGCGGCACCTGCTGTTGCTCAGCCGCAGTGGTCTGCGGGCGCCCGGCGCACCGGAGCTGCGGGACGAACTGACCGCGCTCGGCGCCGAGGTCACCGTCACTGCCTGCGACGTCTCCGACCGGGCCGCCCTCACGGCCGTTCTCGCGGCCGTACCGGAGGAGTTCCCGCTGACTGCGGTGGTGCACGCGGCCGGCACGCTGGACGACGGTGTGCTCGACGGGCTGACCGAGGAGCGGTTCGAGGCGGTGTTCCGCTCCAAGGTCGCCTCGGCGCTCCTGCTGGACGAGCTGACCCGTGAGCTGGACCTGTCGGTGTTCGCCCTGTTCTCCTCGATCGCGGGCGCCGTCGGCAACCCCGGCCAGGCGAACTACGCCGCTGCCAACGTGGTGCTGGACACCCTCGCCGAACGGCGGCGCGCGGCCGGCCTCCCGGCGACGTCGATCGCCTGGGGGGCGTGGGCGGGCGACGGTATGGCCGACCGGGCGGACGTGCGTACGGGCGGTGCCGTCCTGGACCCCGAGTCCGCGGTCACGGCACTGTCCCGGGTAGTGGCCGAACCGGCGGCGTCGGTCGTGCTCGCGGACCTGCGACAGCCACGCGTGCTGGAGGCGCTCCTGAGCCTCAGGCCGAGCGCGCTGCTCGACGAGCTGCCCGAGGCGCTCCGGGCGGCGGAGGCCGTGCGCGAGGCCCGTCGGGACAGCGAGTCGGCGGTGTCCGGTCTACGGAAACAGCTGACGAACGGGACCGGCGCCGAGCGTCTGGCCCTGGTGCTCTCGATGGTGCGCACGCGGGCCGCCGCCGTCCTCGGACACACCGGTGCCGAGGCGATCAGCGGTGACAAGGCCTTCCGGGACTTCGGCTTCGACTCGTTGACGGCCGTGGAACTGCGCAACCAGCTCATGGGCGTGACCGGCCTGGCCCTGCCCACCAGCCTTGTCTTCGACTACCCCACCCCTCGTGCCCTCGCCGAACACCTCGTGGCCGAGCTGGTGGGGGAGCGGGCGGACCCGGACGCTCCCGTCGCGGCCCCCGCCGCGCTCACGGACGACCCGATCGTGATCGTCGGCATGGCGTGCCGCTTCCCCGGCGGGGTGTACTCGCCGCAGGAACTGTGGCAGCTGCTGGTCGACGGCCGCGACGGCATCGCGGGATTCCCCTCGGACCGTGGCTGGGACCTCGACCTCCTCGCCGGCGGCGGGCAGGGCGCCAGCGCGACCGGCAAGGGCGGCTTCCTCTACGACGCCGCGGAGTTCGACGCGGACTTCTTCGGGATCTCGCCACGTGAGGCGGTGGCGATGGACCCGCAGCAGCGCCTCCTCCTCGAGGTGTCCTGGGAGGCATTCGAGCACGTCGGGATCGACCCGGCGACGCTGCGCGGCAGCCGGACCGGCGTCTTCGTCGGCACCAACGGGCAGGACTACGCCAATCTCGTCCTCAAGGCACGCGACGACGTGGAGGGCCACGCGGGCACCGGGCTCGCGGCCAGCGTCATCTCGGGCAGGCTGTCCTACACGTTCGGCTTCGAGGGCCCCGCGGTGACCGTGGACACCGCGTGCTCGTCGTCCCTGGTGTCCTTGCACTGGGCCGCGCAGGCGCTGCGCGGTGGCGAGTGCTCGCTCGCACTGGCCGGTGGCGTCACCCTGATGGCGACGTCGACGAGCTTCGCCGGCTTCAGCCGCCAGGGCGGCCTGTCCCCGGACGGTCAGGTCAAGGCGTTCTCCGACGACGCGGACGGCACCGCGTGGTCCGAAGGCATCGGCATGCTCGTGGTGGAGCGGCTGTCCGACGCCCGGCGCAACGGGCACCCGGTGCTCGCGGTGGTCCGGGGCTCCGCGGTCAACCAGGACGGTGCGTCGAACGGTCTGACGGCTCCGAACGGTCCGTCGCAGCAGCGGGTGATCCGCCAGGCGCTGGAGAGCGGCGGGCTGTCCCCGGCCGACGTCGACGCGGTGGAGGCGCACGGCACGGGGACGAAGCTGGGTGACCCGATCGAGGCGCAGGCCCTGCTGGCGGCGTACGGGCGTGACCGGGACGCGGAGCGTCCGCTGTGGCTGGGTTCGGTGAAGTCGAACCTCGGTCACACGCAGGCCGCGGCCGGTGTCGCGGGCGTCATCAAGATGGTGATGGCGATGCGGCAGGGCATCCTGCCGCGCACGCTGCACGTGAGTGAACCCTCGTCGCACGTGGACTGGTCGGCGGGCTCGGTGGAGCTGCTGAGGGAGCAGACGGCCTGGCCGGAGTCGGGCCGTGCCCGCCGCGCCGGTGTCTCGTCGTTCGGCATCAGCGGAACGAACGCGCACGTGGTCCTGGAGCAGGCACCGGCCGCCGAACCGCCGGTTTCCCAGGGGCCGGTGGCGGTCCCGGATGTGGTGCCGTGGGTGGTGTCGGGCCGGACCGAGGCGGCGTTGGACGCCCAGCTGGAGAGGCTGCGGTCCTACGCGGCCGACGGCACCGCGGCGTCCTCGCTCGACATCGGGTACTCGCTGGCGGCGGGCCGGTCGGTGTTCGAGCACCGAGCCGTGCTCCTGTCCTCCGAGGACGGCGTCGTCGAGGCGGCTCGCGGCGCCCTGGCCGACCGCCGGCCGGCAGTGCTGTTCTCGGGTCAGGGTGCGCAGCGGCTGGGCATGGGCCGGGAGCTGTACGAGCGTTTCCCGGTGTTCGCCGAGGCCCTGGACGCGGTGTTCGCGGAGCTGGACCTGTCGCTGGACCGGTCGTTGCGCGAGGTGATGTGGGGCGATGACGCCGGTCTGCTGAACGAAACCGGGTTCACCCAGCCCGCGTTGTTCGCGGTGGAGGTGGCGCTGTTCCGCTTGGTGGAGTCGCTGGGGATCGTCCCGGAGTTCGTGGCCGGTCATTCGATCGGTGAGGTGGCGGCCGCGCATGTGGCGGGCGTCTTCCCGCTGCCGGACGCGTGCCGCCTGGTGGCCGCCCGTTCCCGTCTGATGCAGGCGCTGCCCGCTGGTGGCGCGATGGTGGCCGTGCAGGCGACCGAGGCGGAGGTGCTGCCGCTGCTGACCGGCGAGGTGTCGATCGCGGCGGTCAACGGCCCGTCGTCAGTGGTCGTCTCCGGTGCCGAGGACGCGGTGCTGGAGCTCGCGGCCAAGCTGACGGCCGAGGGCCGCAAGACGCATCGACTGCCGGTCTCGCACGCCTTCCACTCGCCGCTGATGGAACCGATGCTGGAGGACTTCCGCGCGGTGGTGAGCGGCCTGTCGTTCCACGCACCGTCGGTGCCGGTGGTCTCCAACCTCACCGGCAGGCTCGCCACCTCCGAGGAACTGTGCTCGCCCGAATACTGGGTGCGGCACGTCCGTGAGACCGTGCGCTTCGCCGACGGCGTACGGACCCTGGCCGGTGAAGGCGTGAACATCCTCCTGGAGCTGGGCCCGGACGGAGTGCTCTCGGCGATGGCCGCCGAGAGTGTGCCCGAGGGGACGACGACCGTTCCGGTCCTGCGCAAGGACCGGCCGGAGGAGACCGCTGCTGTCACCGCCCTGGCCCGGCTGCATGTCCAGGGCGTCCCGGTCGACTGGACGGCGTACTTCGCCGGGACCGGCGCCCGCCGGGTGGACCTGCCCACCTACGCCTTCCAGCGCGAGCGCTATTGGCCGCGCGCCTCGGCCGCTGTGGGCGACGTGTCGGGCCTGGGGCTGACGTCCGCCGAGCACCCGATGCTGGGTGCCGCGGTGGTCATGGCCGGGTCGGACGAGGTGGTGCTGACCGGCAGGCTGTCGCTCGCCACGCACCCGTGGCTGGCGGACCACCGGGTCGGTGACGCGGTGTCGCTGCCGGGTGCCGGCTTCGCGGAACTCGCCGTCCGGGCGGGGGACCAGGTCGGCTGCGACCGGGTGGACGACCTCACGCTCCTGGCCCCGCTGACGCTGCCCGAACAGGGCGCCGTGCGGCTCCAGGTGCGGATCGGTACCCTCGACGACGAGGGCAGGCGCCCGCTCGGCGTGTACTCCTGCCCCGAAGGCGCGACGGGTGCGCCGTGGACGCGGCACGCCGAAGGCACCCTCACCGCCGGTGCCGACGACGCCGCCGGATTCGACGCGACCACCTGGCCGCCCAAGGGCGCCGAACAGGTGGACCTGGACGGCCACTACGAGGAGTCGGCCGAGGACGGCGTCGTCTACGGCCCGGTGTTCCAGGGCCTGAGCGCGGTATGGCGGCGCGGCACCGAGGTGTTCGCCGAGGTCGCGCTGCCCGAGCAGATCACGGACGCGGCGGCGTTCGCCGTGCATCCGGCGTTGCTCGAAGCCGTGGTCCAGGCCGCCGGTTTCGCGCTGCCGGAAGGAACGCAGGACCGCTTGGTGGCTGCCTCGTTCAGCGGCCTGTCGGTGTACGCCGGAGCCGCGTCGAGCGTCCGGGTGCGCCTGGCCGCCACCGGCGCGGACGCGGTGTCCCTCGCCGCGGTCGACATCGAGGGCGCCCCGGTGCTCTCCGCGACGTCCATGGTCCTGCGCCCGGCCGAGGTGGGGGACACGGCTGCCGTCGGTGCCGCCGTTGGGCCGGCGACCCTTCGCGTCGAGTGGCTCGACGCACCGGACGCCCACGCCCCGGTGGCCGACGGCGGCCGGTGGGCCGTGGTCGGTGCCGACCCGTTCGGCCTCGGCGACGCCCTGGAGTCGGACGGCGGACGGTCCGTGCGGCGTGTGGACTCGCTGGCGCAGCTGCTCGACGGCGAAGGTGCCGTCCCGGGCGTGGTCATGGTCCCGGTCGTCCCCGCTGGTGGGACGGAGCCGCTGCCCGCGTCGGTGCGGGCCGTTTCGGCCCGTGTGCTCGCTCTGTTGCAGGAGTGGTCGGCCGACCGGCGGCTGTCCGCCTCGCAGCTGGTGTTCGTGACCCGCGGTGCCGTCGCGGTGGGCGACGGGGACCTGACCGATCCGGCCGCCGCCGCGGTGTGGGGCCTGGTGCGGGCGGCCCAGGCGGAGAGCCCCGGCGGCTTCCTGCTCGTGGACCTGGACGACCTGCTCGTACCCTCCCTGGTCCCGGCCCTCCTGGCCCACGACGAGGACCAGTTGGTGGTGCGGGACAAGGCCGTCCGGGTCGCGCGGCTGGTCCGCGTGCCCCAGGAGGACGTGCCGGACGCACGCGCCTGGGACCCGGACGGCACGGTCCTCGTCGCCGACGGTACGGGCGGCCTGGGCGGAGAGCTGGCCCGCCACCTGGTCGCCGAGAAGGGCGTGCGACACCTGTTGCTGGCGGGCCGGAGCGGGCCGCGGACGCCCGGGGCGGCGGAACTGACGGCGCGGCTGACAGCCGCCGGAGCCACGGTCACCGTCGCCGCCTGCGACCTCGCGGACCGCGCCGACCTGGCCGCGCTGCTCGCGTCGGTCCCCGCCGGGCACCCGCTGACAGCGGTCGTGCACACCGCCGGCGTCCACGACGACGGTGCGCTCGCCTCGCTGACCCCCGAGCGACTGGCCGCAGCCCTCCGGCCGAAGGTGGACGCGGCGTGGAACCTGCACGAGGCGACGCGCGAGATGGACCTGTCGGCATTCGTCCTGTGCTCCTCCGTCTCGGGCGTGCTGGGCAGCCCGGGGAGCGCCGGCTCCTCCACGGCCGACGCGTTCCTGGACGCGCTGGCCCAGTACCGCAGGGGTCTGGGCCACGCGGGAACGTCCGTGGCGTGGGGCCCCTGGGCTCAAGGCAGCGGCACGACGCCTGCCCTGCCCGCGGCGGACACGGAGCCGACGGCCCGGTTCGGAATGCCGCCGCTGACCCTCGAACAGGGCCTGGCGCTCTTCGGGACGGCGTGCGATCTGGACCAGCCTCTGGTGGTCTCCCTAGGGCTGACCGCTGAGGGGACCGCTCGATCGACCGGTGAGATACCGTCGATGCTCCGAGGGCTGGTACGAACCCGTCGCCGCACCGCGGCATCCGGAGGACGGTCGGCCGGCCTGGTCCAGCGCTTGGAAGGGGTGCGCGAGAACGAGCGGGCACAACTGCTGACGGAGCTGGTGCGGACCGAGGTCGCCGCCGTGCTGGGACACCCCACACCGGACACGATCGTGGCCGACCAGGAGTTCCGTCGGCTGGGCTTCGACTCCCTGACGGCGGTGGAGCTGCGCAACCGGCTGAACACCGCGACGGGGTTGAAGCTGCCCACCACTTTGGTGTTCGACCACCCCACTCCGCTGGCTGTCTCCGAGTACCTCGCGACGGCCCTGCTGGGCGACTCCACCCCGGCCACCGCACTGTCCCCGCTGGCCGAACTCGACCGGCTCGAAGCGGCACTGTCGGCGGGCGACCCCGACGAGGTCACCAAGTCCGGAGTCGCGGTACGGCTACGGCAGTTGCTGGCCCGGCTGACCGACACCGGCACGGAGACCGGGGGACTCGCGGTGACGGAACGCATCGAGGCGGCGAGTACCGACGAGGTGTTCGCCTTCATTGACAACGAGCTCGGCCGGATGAATGACCGCTGAGCCCCGGTCGATTTTTACAAGGAAGGTTCCCTGAGGATGCCGGACGACAAGAAACTCGTCGACTACCTGAAGTGGGTCACCGCCGATCTGCACGAGACCCGGCAGCGCCTGCGGGAGGTCGAATCCGGCCGGCACGAGCCGGTGGCGATCGTGGGAATGGCCTGCCGGCTGCCTGGCGAAGTCCGCTCCCCGGAGGAACTGTGGGATCTGGTCGCCTCCGGTGGCGACGCGATCAGCGGCTTCCCGACCGACCGCGGCTGGGACCTGGAGGTGCTGGCCGCCGACGGTCAGGGCGGCAGCGCGACGCTCGAGAGTGGATTCCTGCACGACCTCGCGGACTTCGACCCGGGGTTCTTCGGGATCTCGCCGCGCGAGGCGGTGGCGATGGACCCCCAGCAGCGCCTGCTGCTGGAGGTGTCCTGGGAAGCGATGGAACGCGCGGGGATCGACCCGGTCTCGCTGCGGGGCAGCAGGACCGGTGTCTTCGTGGGTACCAGCGACCAGGACTACGTCCACCTGGTGCTGGCATCGCAGGACGACATGGGCGGCTACGCCGGTACCGGTCTGGCGGCGAGCGTCCTGTCGGGCAGGCTGTCCTTCACCCTCGGGCTCGAAGGACCCGCGGTGACCGTGGACACGGCCTGCTCCTCGTCGCTGGTCTCGCTGCACCTCGCTGCGCAGGCGCTGCGCAATGGTGAGTGCTCGCTGGCACTGGCCGGTGGCGCGACGGTGATGGCGACCTCCGCGAACTTCGCCGGCTTCAGCCAGCAGGGCGGCCTCGCACCCGACGGGCGCTGCAAGTCCTTCTCCGACGCCGCGAACGGCACGGCCTGGTCGGAAGGGGCCGGCATGCTGCTGGTGGAGCGGCTCTCCGACGCCCGGCGCAACGGCCACCCGGTCCTCGCGGTGCTGCGCGGCAGCGCCGTGAACCAGGACGGCGCGTCCAACGGCCTGACGGCTCCCAATGGTCCCTCGCAGCAGCGGGTGATCCGCCAGGCGCTGGCCAGCGGCGGGCTGTCCCCGGCCGACGTGGACGCGGTCGAGGCACACGGCACGGGCACCACCCTGGGTGACCCGATCGAGGCGCAGGCACTCCTGACCACCTACGGTCAGGACCGGGAGCGTCCGCTGCTGCTGGGCTCGCTGAAGTCGAACATCGGCCACACGCAGGCCGCCGCCGGCGTCGCCGGTGTGATCAAGACGGTCATGGCGATACGGCACGGAGTGCTGCCCCGCAGTCTGCACCTGGACACGCCGTCCTCGCACGTGGACTGGGACGCCGGTGCGGTGGAGCTGCTGACGGACAGCAGGGCATGGCCGGAGACGGGCCGCGCGCGACGTGCCGGTGTGTCGTCGTTCGGCATCAGCGGCACGAACGCGCACGTGATCCTCGAGCAGGCCCCGCCGGCCGAGGACACCGAGATCGACGGCGCCCTGGAGCCCGGCGTGGTGCCGTGGACCCTGTCGGGCAAGTCCCCCGAGGCGCTGCGCGGGCAGGCGGCCCGGCTGCTGTCGTGGCTCGAGGAGCACCCCGAGGCACGGCCCGCGGATGTCGGCTTCTCGCTCGCGACGGGCCGGACGGCCTTCGAGCACCGGGCCGTCGTACCGGCCGCCGACCTGGCGGAAGCGGTGGACGCCGTGACGGCACTGGCCGCCGGCGAGCCGACGGCCGCGGTGGTCCACGGCGTGGTCTCGGGGGGAAAGCTCGCGTTCCTCTTCTCCGGGCAGGGCAGCCAGCGGATCGGCATGGGCCGGGAGCTGTACGAGCGCTTCCCGGTCTTCGCCGAGACATTGGACGCCGTTCTCGCCCGGCTGGACCCGGCGCTGGAGCGCCCGCTGCGGGAGGTGATGTGGGCCGACGACCCGGAGCCGCTGAACCGGACCGGCTTCACCCAGCCGGCACTGTTCGCCGTCGAGGTGGCACTGTTCCGGCTGCTGGAATCGTGGGGCGTGACCCCCGACTTCGTGGCGGGCCACTCCATCGGCGAGGTCGCGGCCGCCCACGTGGCGGGGGTGTTCTCGCTGGAGGACGCCTGTCGGCTGGTGGCGGCCCGCGCGGGGCTGATGCAGGCGCTGCCGGCGGGCGGGGCGATGGTGGCACTGCAGGCCTCCGAGGAGGAGGTCCTGCCGCTGCTGTCCGACCGGCTGTCGATCGCCGCGGTCAACGGCCCGTCGTCCGTGGTGATCTCCGGCGACGAGGACGCGGCACTGGAGGCCGCGGCCCGGCTGTCGGCCCGGGGCCGCAAGACGTCCCGGCTGTCGATCAGCATCGCCTCCCACTCACCGCTGATGGACGCGATGCTGGACGACTTCCGCGCCGTCATGCGGGACCTGTCGCCCCAGGCGCCGGCCATTCCCGTCGTCTCCCACCTCACCGGTGACGTGGCGGAGGCCGAGGAGCTGTGCTCGGTCGACTACTGGGTGCGGCACGTACGCGAGGCGGTGCGATTCGCCGACGGCACGCGGACGCTCCTCAAGCAGGGCGTGACCACCTTCGTCGAGCTGGGCCCGGACGCCGTGCTGTCGGCCCTGGCCCAGGAGACGCTGGCGGACGAGGCGGTGACCGTCGTACCCGCGATGCGCAGGAACCGTTCCGAGGAACTCACCGTCGTCACCGCCCTGGCCGAGCTGCACGCCGGCGGCGTCACGGTGGACTGGGACGTGTTCTTCCGGGGCACGGACGCCCGTCGCGTGGACCTGCCGACGTACGCGTTCCAGCGCGAGCGGTTCTGGCCGACGGTCTCGGCGCGTGGCGGTGACGCCGCGGGTCTCGGGCTGGTACCCGCCGAGCATCCGCTGCTGGGCGCGGTGATGTCCGTGGCGGGCTCCGACGAACTGGTCCTGACCGGAACGCTGTCGGTGGTCACGCACCCCTGGCTGGCCGACCACCGGGTCATGGGCCGGATCACCCTGCCCGGGGCGGCGTTCGTCGAACTGGCCGTCCGGGCCGGGGACCAGGCGGGTTGCGACCGGGTGGCGGAGCTGACCCTGGACGCCCCGCTGGTCCTCGGCGAGCGGGGAGCGGTCTCGGTCCAGGTCCGCGTCGGCGGGGCGGACGAGTCCGGCCGGCGCGCGGTCACCGTCCACTCCCGGCCCACGGACACCGTGGACGGCGACTGGACGTCGCACGCCCACGGTGTGCTCGTCGCCGGTGAGCCGACGGACGGGACCGAGGGGGCCGACGGGCTCGACGACGGTGTGTGGCCCCCCACGGGTGCGCAGCCGGTCGACCTCACCGACCTGTATCCGCGACTCGACCGGGCCGGGCTGGCCTACGGACCGGTGTTCCAGGGGCTGCGGGCCGCGTGGCGCCGTGACGGGGAGTGGTTCGCGGAAGTGACGCTCCCTCACGAGCCGGCGTCCACCGGGGCGTTCGCGATGCACCCGGCGCTGCTGGACGGTGTCGTCCGGGCGGCCGGCCTGCTGGCCGCCGGTGACACCGACGGCGGGGTCGTAGCCGGTGCGTGGGGCGGGCTCACCCTGCACGCCTCCGGTGCCTCGGCGCTCCGCGTCAGACTGACCGCCACCGACGGGGACTCCCTGTCGTTCACCGCCGTCGACACCTCGGGTGCCCCGGTCGTCTCGGCCAAGTCGCTGACGTTGCGTCCGCTGACCGGCGAACAGCGGGTGGCGGTCACGGCGACGGGCGGCCAGGCGTCGCTGTTCGGTGTCGAGTGGGCCAAGGTCCCGGCGGGTGCCGCGTCCGCGGCGGGCACGCGTTGGGCCGTCGTCGGTGCCGATGAACTCGATCTCGCCTACGCGATGCACCGGGCCGACGAGTCCATCACCGGGTACGGGGACACCCTGGCCGGGGCGGTCGGCGACAACGGCGTCGCACCGGACGTCTTCCTGGTGCCCGTCGCGGGTGACGCGGCGGACGCCGGGCCCGCGTCGGTGCGCGCGTTGACGACCTGGGTGCTGGGACTGCTGCAGGAATGGCTGGCGGACGAGCGGCTCGCGAACTCGCGGCTCGTGTTCGTGACCCGGGGCGCGATCGCCCTCGACGGCGAGGACGTCCAGGACCTGGCCGCGGCCGCGGTATGGGGTCTGGTGCGCTCCGCCCAGACCGAGAACCCCGGCAGCTTCCTGCTGGTGGACCTGGACGACGCGTTCGTCTCGGCCGCGGAGCTGCCCGGCCTGATCACCCTGGACGAGCAGCAACTGGTGGTGCGGGCGAACACCGTCCGCGCGGCCCGCATGGCACGGCTGCCCGAGGATCCGGCAGGGTCGGTGGCGGACGGTGGCGGGCCGTGGTCCGGTCATGGGACGGTGCTGATCACCGGTGGTACGGGTGGCCTCGGCAGCGGCCTGGCACGCCACCTGGCGGCCGAACACGGAGTGAAGCGACTGCTGTTGGTCAGCCGTCGCGGCGAAGCGGCGCCGGGCGTCGCGGAACTGCGGGCGGAGCTGGGTGCGCTGGGCGCCGAGGTCTTCGTCGCCGCGTGCGACGTGGCCGACCGGGACGCGGTGTCCGCGCTGGTGGCGGCCGTACCGGCCGAGCACCCGCTCACGGCCGTGGTGCACACCGCCGGTGTCCTGGACGACGCGATGCTGGGGTCGTTGACGCCCGAGCTCATGGAGCGGGTACTGCGGCCGAAGGTGGACGCGGCGTGGCACCTGCACGAGGCGACGCGCGGGCTGGATCTGTCGGCGTTCGTGCTGTACTCGTCCGTCTCCGGTGTGCTGGGCGCCCCGGGACAGGGCAACTACGCCGCGGCCAACGCGTTCCTGGACGCCCTGGTCCGGCACCGCAGGGGGCTGGGCCTGCCGGGCACCTCGCTGGCCTGGGGCCCCTGGGCCGAGGGCAGCGGGATGACCGGCTCCTTGGACAAGGCGGACATGGATCGGATGTCCCGGTCCGGTATGCCGCCGTTGTCCATGGAACAGGGTCTGGCCCTGTTCGACGCCGCGATCGGCCGGTCGGAGACGCCCGTCGTCCCGGCCCGCGTCAACATCGCGGGACTCCAGGTGCAGCAGGCGCTGCCGGCCCTGTGGCGGGACCTGGTCCCGGCCGCGCGTCGTACGGCCACGGCGGGGGACAGGTCCGCCGTCACCCTGCGGGAGCGGCTGCGAGGACTCGAAACCGCGGCGCAGGCGAGCCTCTTCATGGAGGTGGTGACGGGGTACGCCGCCGGTCTGCTCGGCCACCGGGACGCGAGCGCGATCAACCCGGAGCGCCGCTTCCTCGAACTCGGCTTCGACTCCTTGGCCTCCGTCGGACTCCGCAACCAGCTCGCCGACGTGCTCGGCATGCGACTGCCGTCCTCGGTGGTGTTCGACAACGAGACGCCCGCCAAGCTCGCCGCGTGGCTGCACACCGAGTTCGTGAACCAACACGATCCGAAGGCCGCGCCCACGGCGGCCGGTGGCGTGCGAACGGCCCATCACGCGGACGACACCGTGGAAGGACTGTTCTTCAACGCGGCGAAGGCCGGCAAGCTGGTCGAGGCCATGCGTCTGCTGAGGGCGGTCGCCAACACCCGGCCCACCTTCGAGAGCCCGGCCGAGCTGGAGGAGCTGTCCGCTCCGGTCACCCTGGCCGAGGGACCGAGCAGCCCCCGTCTGGTCTTCGTCAGCGCACCGGGTGCCACCGGGGGCGTGCACCAGTACGCCCGCATCGCGGCGCACTTCCGGGGCAAGCGGCATGTCTCCGCGCTCCCGCTCATGGGATTCGCTCCCGGCGAACCGCTGCCCGCCACCAGCGAGGCCGCGGGCAGGATCGTCGCGGAGAGCGCCCTGCACGCCAGTGACGGCGAGCCGTTCGTCCTGGTCGGCCACTCCTCCGGCGGCTCGCTCGCCTACCAGGCCGCGGGTGTGCTGGAGGAGACCTGGGGGGTCCGCCCCGAGGCGGTCGTCCTGCTGGACACCCCGAGCGTTCGCTACGAGCAGGGTGAAGGAAACGACCTCGACCGGACCATGCGCTTCTACCTGGCCGACGTCGACTCCCCGTCGGTCAACCTCAACAGCGCGCGGATGTCCGCCATGGCCCACTGGTTCATGGCCATGACCAGCATCGAAGCGCCCCCCACCACCGCTCCGAAGCTCCTGGTCAAGTGCACGCTGCCCTGCAACGGCCTCATCTTCGACACCTCCTCGGTGCCCGTGGACGAGGTGCGCACGATCGAGGCCGACCACCTGTCGCTCGCCAAGGAGCACTCGGCACTGACGGCGCGGGCGATCGAGGAGTGGGTCCGGGCCCTGCCGGCCGCCGACGCGTGACCCCACCCGGTCACCGGGACCCCGTACGTGGTGTGGCCGCCCCCGGAAACCGGGGCGGCCACGCCACGCCCCCCTCGTCCAACCGTCAGAAGGAGGCTCCATGACCACGTCCTACGAACTGCCCGAGATCACCGCCGACCCGCCTGCCGTACTGAGACTGAGCCCGCTGCTGCGCGGCCTCCAGGCCCGAAGCCCGGTCTGCCGGGTCAAGACCCCCGCAGGCGACGAGGCCTGGCTCGTGACCCGGCACGCCGAGCTCAAGCAACTCCTGCTCGACGAGCGTCTCGGCCGCTCGCACCCCGACCCGGCCAACGCCCCGCGGTACGTCAGGAACCCGTTCCTGGACATGCTGATCACCGACGCCGACCCCGAGAGCGCGCGCAAGCTGCACGCCGAGACCCGCACGCTGCTCACACCGAACTTCTCCGCCAAGCGCGTCCGCGACCTGAAACCCCGTGTGGAGGCCATCGCGGAGGGTGTGCTGGAGGGGTTCATCGCCCAGGGGCAGCCGGCCGATCTGCACGGACAGCTGTCCCTGCCGTACTCCCTGATGGTGCTCTGCGAACTCATCGGGGTGCCGCCCGAGGACCGGGCGCGCCTGGTGGAGCTGCTGTCCGGCATGGCCGGGGTGGACGACCCACAGCGGGTCATGGAGGGCCAGCAGGCCCTCTTCGCCTACCTGGTGGAGCTGGCGGGCCGTAAAAAGGCGGACCCCGGCGACGACGTGATGTCCCGGCTGTGCGAGACCGGGGCCCCGGCCGAGAAGGTCGGGCCCATGGCCGCGGGGCTGCTGTTCGCCGGGCTGGACGCCGTCGCGAGCCACGTCGACCTCGGCGTGGTGCTGCTCGCCACCAACCCCGACGCGCGGCAGGCCGCGCTGGGGGACCCGCGCGTCATGGCCGCCGCCGTCGAGGAGATCCTGCGGACGGCCAAGGCCGGTGGTTCGGTGCTGCCGCGGTACGCCAGCGCCGACGTCGAGATCGGCGAGGTCACCATCGAGGCGGGCGATCTCGTTCTGCTCGACTTCACCCTCCCCAACTTCGACGAGCAGGTCTTCGACGAGCCGGAGCGCTTCGACATCACCCGCTCGCCCAACCCGCACCTGACGTTCGGCCACGGCATGTGGCACTGCGTCGGCGCCCCGCTGGCCCGGCTGGAGCTGCGGACGATGTACACCCTGCTCTTCACCCGGCTGCCCGGGCTCCGGCTCGACCTGCCGGTGGAGGACCTCCAGGTGCTGGGCGGACGCCTCTCGGGCGGTCTCACCGAACTGCCCATGCGGTGGTGACGACCCCGCCCGGGACGTGAACGGGACGGGAAACGGGCCCCGCCCCCACCATCAGGTGGGGGCGGGGCCCGTTTCGTGCCACCGGTACGTACCGCGGCTCAGTCCTCGTGCACGGTGATCGCCTGGGACGGGCAGATCCTGCCCGCCAGCCGCACGTCCTCCGCCACCGGCTCACCCGGCTCCCCGTCGAGGACCATGACGATCCCGTCGTCGTCCTGGTCGAAGACCTCCGGCGCCGACAGCACGCACTGCCCGGCCCCGATACAGCTGTCGATGTCCACGCTGATACGAACCATCATTTCCTCCATCGGCGAATCGGCGAATCGATACCTTCTCGCGTGCCCGGTACATCACGGGTCGGACGGGGGAGTCCGAGTCCCCTGTCCGACCCACGGGCGAGCGCCCCGCCGCTACCAGCGCACGGGCAGTGCGTGCAGCCCGAACAGCACGCCGTCGTACTTCAGCGGCAGCTCCTCGACCGGCACCGCGAGCTCCAGCGTCGGGATCCGCTCGAACAGCGACCGGTAGGCGAGCTCCATCTCGACCCGGACCAGGTTCTGCCCCAGGCACTGGTGCACCCCGTAGCCGAACGCCACGTGGTGGCGCGCGGACCGGCTGGGATCGAACTGGTGCGGGCACTCGAAGACGGTCTCGTCGTGGTTGGCCGCGGCGACGAGCGGGACGATGCCCTCGCCCGCCTTGATGAGCTGCCCGCCGATCTCCACGTCCTCGACGGCCACCCGGAAGGCCACCAGGTCGGCCACGGAGTAGTAGCGCAGCAGCTCCTCCACCGCCCGGTCGTCGCCGATCCACTGCGGGTTCATCAGCAGCGTCACCGCGCCGAGCCCGATGTTGTTCGCCGTCGTCTCGTGGCCGGCGATGAGCAACAGCATCCCCACGCCCGACAGTTCCTGCGGGGTCAGCTTGCCGTCCGCCAGCAGCCGGCTCATCAGGTCGTCACCCGGCCGCTTCGACTTGAGCGCGATCAGCCGGTTGAGATAGCGCAGCAGCGCCTTGGTGGCCGCCTCCCGCTGCTCGTCCGTCGAGGTCAGGGTGACCAGCACCCGGGTCTGGGCCTCGAAGAAGTCGCAGTCGGCCTTCGGTACCCCCAGCAGCCTGGAGATCACCAGCGACGGCACCGGCAGCGCGAAGTCCGAGATGAGATCGGCGGAGTTGCCTCCGGCGAGCATGGCGTCGATGCGCTCGTCGACGATCGCCTGGATCACCGGCCGCATCTCCCTGATACGGCGGACGGTGAATTCCGGGATCAGCGTCTTGCGGAACCGGGTGTGCTCCGGCGGGTCCAGGGCCACGAACCAGCCGGGCACCTGGTCCTGGGCCGGCACCCCACCGGTCTTCGCCGGACGGGGGAAGCCCGGGTGCGAGGGATTGGAGCTGATCCGGGGGTCGGTGAGCACGGCCCGGACCTCTTCGTGCCGGGTCACCAGCCAGACCGACGCGCCGGTGGGCAGCGTCGAGCGGACGAGCCCCTCGCGCTTGCGCAGGCCCGCGTACTCCTCCGGCGGATAGGGCCGGCCGGGCCGCCGCAACGGGAAGCCGACCAGGTTCGAATCGGTGGTAGTCATGTGTGCAGTTCCCTGAGGGTCGAAACGTCCCAGTCGTGGGCAGTGGGTTGCCGTGGGGGCGGCCGCCGGCCACCCCCACGGACCGGGTCAGCGCGCGTCGTAGAACTCGCGGATCTTCCCGATGATGTAGTTCTGGTCGTCCTCGGTCAGGCCCGTGTGGGTCGGCAGGTAGAAGCCGTCCTCGCTGAACCGGGTCGCGTTCAGCGTCGGCCAGACCGGGTCGAGATAGCCGGGTTGCATGCTCATCGGCTTGAAGAACACCCGGGTCTCGATGGAGGCGTCGGCCAGGAACGCGCGCAGCTCCTCACGGCGCTCGGCACGCAGGTCGTACATCCACAGCACGTCCCGCGGGGGCATCAGGGTGATCCCCTCGATGCCCCGCAGGCCCTCGTCGTAGCGCTTCTCTATCTCCCGGCGGGTGGCCAGGATCTCGTCGAGCTGCTCCACCTGGGCCAGTGCGACGGCGGCCTGGAGGTTGGTCATACGGAAGTTGTAGGCGAGCTTCTTGTGCAGGAAGTTGTGTGCCTTGTTGAAGGCCATGCCCCGCAGATGAGCCATCTGCTCGGCCAGCCGGGGGTCGTTCGTGAGGCAGATACCGCCCTCGCCGGAGGTAATGATCTTGTTGGCGAAGAGCGAGTAACAGGCGATGTCGCCGACCGGCCGTACGCCGTGCGCCTCCGCCGAGTCCTCCACGACCCGCAGGTTGTAGTCGTGGGCCAGCTCCATGATCGCGTCCATGTCGCACCGGCGCCCGTAGATGTGCACCGGCATGATGACCTTCGTGCGCGGGGTGATCTTCTCCTCGATGCGGGAGACATCGATATTGAGGTCGTCCCCGCAGTCCACGAACACCGGGGTCGCGCCCAGATACGTCGCCGACCACGCGGACGCGATCATCGTGAATTCGGGGATCAGCACCTCGTCGCCCGGGCCGACCCCGAGCGCCCGCAGGGCGAGGGTCAGCGCCGTGGTCCCGGAGGAACAGGCGACACCGTGCGCAACACCGTTGTACCGCGCGAATTCACTCTCGAATTCCTTGACCTTCGGGCCCTGCGACGAGATCCAGCCGTCGTTGATCGCCTCGGTCACATAGGAAAGTTCCCGCCCCTTGAGCCAGGGCTGCGAAACCGGATACGTGAATGCCATGGAAACCTCGCTCAGTCCTTTGCCAGTGCGGGGAGTCCAAGGATCAGATCGGCCGCGGCGCCCCGCCCGCCGGCCGCCCGCAGAATCTGTCCGAAGTGCTCGGCGCGCTCGCGGAACGAACGGTCACTGAGCACCCTGGCCAGCTTGTCGACCACGTCGTCCGCGTCGACGGTCTCGGGGCGGTCGAGCTTCAGGCTCACCCCGAAGTCCTGGCCCCGCCGGGCCTGGTCGTCGCAGTCCACCCACAACGGCCGCACGACCAGGGGCTTGCCGAAATACAGGCCCTCGTGGAAACCGTTGCCGCCCGCGTGGGTGAAGAAGACCTTCACGCTCGGGTGGGCCAGCACATCGAGCTGGGAGGGAACCCAGTCCACGATCCGCAGATTGTCCGGCAGCAGCTCCGCCGCGGGCAGCAGCTTCTGCTGCTCCTTGGGCAGCTTCCACAGGAACTGGTGCCGGTCGCTCATCCGCCGTGCGACCTCCACCAGCGACGCGACGTGCGCCCGCGTCAGCCTGGTGATCGTGCCGAACCCCATGTAGACCACGGAGTCGTTGTGCGCGAGCCAGTCCGAGAGACCGTCGTCCTCGGGCGCCTGGGGCAGCGGCGGCACCATCGTGCCGACCAGCCGCATCTTGGGCGGCACGGGGAAGGGGTAGTCCAGCTCGGGCACCGAATAGCACAGGACCAGCTCGGACTTGTCGATCCGGACCATCATCCCGCGCGCCTCGGGGGAGATGCCCAGTTCCTCACGGACCTGGTTGTCCTCCTCCACGATCCTGCGCATGTCGGAGGTCAGGAACAGGCCCAGCGTACGCAGGCGGAACAGCTGGTTGGCCGCCCGCTGCACGGGGGTCATGTCCAACGGCAGCCCGGTGTGCGGCACGGGGAAGTGGGCCGGCGTGTACGACTTGGCGAAGGGCACGTGCGAGGTCAGCACATTGCTGGGCAGGAACGGCACGCCCAGCACGAACGGGATCTTCTTGGTGACCGCCAGCTCGTACGCGTACTGGCACATGCTCTCGATGACCATCAGCGCCGGCTTGACCTCGTCCACCACGGCCTCGAGCGCCCGGTACTTCTCCACCCGCGAGCGGGGGGCGAACGAGTGCTTGATGACCGCCCGGTGCGCCTTGAACCTCGACCGCTGCGTCACTTCCCGGTACGTCTTGTCGTCCCAGGTGACGGCCGACATCTCGGACACCACCTCGCCCAGGGAGGCGAACTCCACCGGGGTGTCCACCTTGAGCGCCTCGATCTCCGAGCGCCGGTTCTCGTCCGTCGCGAACCACAGGTCCTCGACTCCCCGGCGGGACAGCTCCTCGGCCAGGACGAGCAGCGGATTCAACAGTCCGCTTTCGGGATAACTGACAAACAGAATCGGCCGCCGAGTCGAGCCCATGACAATAACCCTCCAGAAGTGGCGGCCCGGCAGCGCGGCGCCAGGTGTGCGCACGGCCGGTCGCCGCGTGGCCGCGTCTTGATCGATGCCCGCGTCCACGGCCGGCGTCGTCCGCCCGGGACGTCAAGGGACAAGAGTGCGGTAAGAAGCGTGACAGTTACGTGGTCTCACGCCAGGTCGAAGAGAATCCCTAGTCTTACGCGGCCGACGGCTCGGCCGGAGCACCGGACGCGGCCGTCCGTACCGGATATGACATGGCGTCAGGTGAGGAATCACGTTCTTCTTGTAGGGAAATCTACAGCCTTCCCGCCCATACGATCCGGCTCGAAGTGAAGTATCCGAGCCGACATTCCTCATGGGTGGTGCAGCGTCATGACGAGCGGAGCAGACAGCGCGTCCTGCGGTGCGGGCGATCAGGGGGCCGGAGCGCACGCCGGCGACCCGGTGGTGATCGTCGGCATGGCGTGCCGCTACCCCGGCGGCGTGCGGTCGGCCGCGGACCTGTGGGACGTGGTCGCCTCCGGCCAGGACGTGATCTCCGCGTTCCCCACCGACCGCGGCTGGGACCTGGAGGCCCTCGCCGGTACCGGCCGGGGCTCCAGCGCCACCCGGGAGGGCGGCTTCCTCTACGACGCGGCCGACTTCGACGCCGGCTTCTTCGGCATCTCCCCGCGGGAGGCGCTGGGCATGGACCCGCAGCAGCGTCTGACGCTGGAGGTGTCCTGGGAGGCGGTCGAACACGCCGGGATCGACCCGGTGAGCCTGCGCGGCAGCCGCACCGGGGTCTTCGTCGGCACGAACGGCCAGGACTACGCGCTCGTCACCCAGCGCTCGGCCCAGGACCTGGAAGGGCACTCCCTGACGGGACTGTCCCCGGCCGTGGCCTCCGGCCGGGTGGCCTACACCCTCGGACTGGAGGGCCCGGCGATCACCGTGGACACGGCCGCCTCCTCCTCCCTGGTGGCCCTGCACTGGGCGGCCCGGTCGCTGCGCGCGGGGGAGTGCTCGCTCGCCCTGGCGGGCGGGGTGACGGTCATGTCCACCCCGACCGCCTTCGTCGGGCACTCCCGGCAGGGCGGCATGGCCCCCGACGGGCGGTGCCGGGTGTTCTCCGACGACGCGGACGGCACGGCCTGGGCCGAGGGCGTCGGCATGGTGCTGCTGGAACGGCTGTCGGACGCGCGGCGCAACGGTCATCCGGTGCTGGCGGTGCTGCGTGGCAGTGCGGTGAACCAGGACGGTGCGTCGAACGGTCTGACGGCTCCGAACGGTCCGTCGCAGCAGCGGGTGATCCGGCAGGCGCTGGCCGACGCGGGTCTGTCGGTGGCCGATGTGGACGCGGTGGAGGCGCACGGCACGGGCACCCGGCTGGGTGACCCGATCGAGGCGCAGGCACTGCTGGCCACCTATGGCCAGGGTCGTGAGGTGCCGCTGCGGCTGGGTTCGCTGAAGTCGAACATCGGTCATACACAGGCCGCGGCGGGTGTCGCGGGTGTCATCAAGATGGTCATGGCCATGCGCCACGGCGTCCTCCCCAAGACCCTGCACGTCGGTACGCCGACCGCACGGGTGGACTGGTCGGCGGGCGCCGTGGAGCTGCTCACCGACACGGTGCCCTGGCCGGAGACGGGGCGCGCCCGCCGGGCCGGGGTGTCGTCGTTCGGCATCAGCGGCACCAACGCGCACGCGGTGCTGGAGCAGGCCCCGCCGGTCGACGAGCCGGTACGGGAGCCGGGCTCGGGCCCGGAGCCCACCGTGGTGCCCTGGGTGGTCTCCGCCCGCACCGAGGAGGCGCTCGACGCCCAACTGGACCGCGTCAAGCCGCTGGCGGCCGCCGACGCCGGGCTCTCACCGGTGGACGTCGGCTTCTCCCTGGCGGCCGGCCGGTCGGTGTTCGAGCACCGTGCGGTGCTGCTCGCCACACGGGGCGAGACCGCCCTCGCGGCACGCGGTACGGCGGACGGCACGGGAGCCCTCGCGGTGCTGTTCCCGGGGCAGGGGAGCCAGCGCCTCGGCATGGGCCGGGAGTTGTACGGCCGGTTCCCCGTCTTCGCCGACGCCCTGGACAAGGCGCTGTCCGTCCTGGACCGCTATCTGCCGCGCCCGCTCCGGGAGGTGATGTGGGGCGACGACCCGGAGGAGCTGAACCTCACCGGCTACACCCAGACCGCCCTGTTCGCGGTGGAGGTGGCGCTGTTCCGCCTGGTGGAGTCCTTCGGCGTCACACCGGAGTTCGTGGCCGGCCACTCCATCGGCGAGGTGGCGGCCGCCCATGTGGCCGGTGTGTTCTCGTTGGAGGACGCCTGCCGGCTGGTGGCCGAGCGCGGCCGGCTCATGCAGGAGGTCGCGGACCGCGGCGCGATGGTGGCCGTCCAGGCGACCGAGGCCGAGGTGCTGCCGCTGCTGACCGAGACGGTGTCGATCGCCGCGGTCAACGGCCCGTCGTCGGTGGTTGTCTCGGGAACCGAGGACGCGGTCCTGGAGATCGCGGGACGACTGGCGGCCGACGGGCGCAAGACCTCACGGCTGCGGGTGACGATGGCCGCCCACTCACCGCTGATGGAACCGATGCTCGAGGAGTTCCGCGCGGTCCTCGAAGGCCTGACGTTCTCCGCTCCGGACCTGCCTGTGGTCTCCAACCTCACCGGCCGCGTCGCCGAGCCCGAGGAACTGTGCTCACCGGAGTACTGGGTGCGGCACGTACGCCGGGCCGTCCGCTTCGCCGACGGCATCACGACACTGCACACGGCCGGCGTGGGCGTCACCCTCGAACTCGGCCCCGGCGGCATCCTCTCCGCCATGGCCAGGGACTGCCTGGGCGCGGCGGACCTCACCGTGGTACCCGCGCTGCGCGACGACCGCGGCGAGGAGACCGCCCTGCTGACCGCGCTGAGCCGGCTGCACATCATCGGCGCGCCGGTGGACTGGCTGCGGATGTTCGAGGGCACGGCCGCCCACCGGGTGGACCTGCCGACGTACGCCTTCCAGCGCGAGCGCTTCTGGCCGATCGGGGCGGACACCACCCTGCGGCACACGACGGCCGACGGTGACCCGGGTGAGGCGCGGCCCGCGCCCGCACCGGTCGGCCGTGCACTGCCGCTCGGCGAGCGGCTGGAGTCGATGCCCGCCGACCGGCGCACCGGGTACCTGCTCGACCTCGTGCGCTCCGAGGCCGCCGCCGTGCTCGGGCACAGCGGCGTGGGGCGCGTCGGCGCCCACCACATCTTCAAGGAGCTCGGCTTCGACTCGCTGACCGCGGTCGAACTCGGTGACCGGCTGAGCGCCGTCACCGGGCTGCGGCTGCCCGGCTCGCTCGTCTTCGACTGCCCGACCCCGGCGTCGGTCGCCGACCATCTGCTGGCGCGCCTCATGGACGGCTCCCCGGAGTCGGCTCTCCGGGAACTCGACACGCTGGAGGCCGTGGTGCGGGCCGCGGCGGCGGACGGTACGGACGCCGAGCGCGCGGCGATCGCCGCGCGCCTGGACCAACTCGTCGTCGTCTTGCGGGAATTGACGGGACCGGCGGGGCTACCCGAGGACTCCGAAGAGGACATCAAGACAGCGTCGGTCGACAGACTGCTCGACATCATCGACGAAGAATTCGAAATCGCTTAAAGATCGACAGCTTTCGTTCATAACGGGATGAGGACGGACCGGTGCAGGAAGACCAGCAGGACAAAGTTGTCGACTACTTGAGGCGAGTCGCCGCGGACCTCCGACGTGCGCGCCAGCGCATCGACGAACTGGAGTCCAAGAGCCGCGAGCCGATCGCGATCGTGGGCATGGGCTGCCGGTTCCCCGGCGGGGTCAGCTCGCCGGAGGGGCTGTGGGACCTGGTCGCGTCCGAGGGCGACGCCATCTCGGCCTTCCCGGCCGACCGCGGCTGGGACCTGGCCGCGCTGACCGGCGACGGCGAGGGCCACAGCGCGACCCACGAGGGCGGCTTCCTCTACGAGGCGGGCGACTTCGACGCCGGCTTCTTCGGGATCTCCCCGCGTGAGGCGCTGGGCATGGACCCCCAGCAGCGGCTGCTGCTGGAGGTCTCCTGGGAAGCCCTGGAGCGGGCCGGCATCGACCCGCTGTCACTGCGCGGCAGCCAGGCGGGCGTCTTCGTCGGCTCGTACCACTGGAACCCGGGCACGGCCCGGGCCACGGGCGAGCTGGACGGCCACGCGCTGACCGGCACCGCGGCCAGCGTCCTGTCGGGACGGCTCGCCTACACCCTGGGCCTCGAAGGCCCGGCGCTCACCGTCGACACCGCCTGCTCGTCCTCGCTGGTGGCCCTGCACGTGGCGATGCGGTCGCTGCGCGACGACGAGTGCTCGCTCGCCGTCGTCGGCGGCGTCACCGTCCTGTCCGACCCCGCCGTGTTCGTCGAGTTCAGCAAGCAGGGCGGCCTGGCCCCCGACGGCCGCTGCAAGGCGTTCTCCGACGCGGCCGACGGCACGGGCTGGTCCGAAGGGGTCGGCGCGCTCGTCGTCGAGCGGCTGTCGGACGCGCGGCGCAACGGTCATCCGGTGCTGGCGGTGCTGCGTGGCAGTGCGGTGAACCAGGACGGTGCGTCGAACGGTCTGACGGCGCCGAACGGTCCGTCGCAGCAGCGGGTGATCCGGCAGGCGCTGGCGAACGCGGGTCTGTCGGTGGCCGATGTGGACGCGGTGGAGGCGCACGGCACGGGGACGAAGCTGGGTGACCCGATCGAGGCGCAGGCACTGCTGGCCACCTATGGCCAGGGTCGTGAGGTGCCGCTGCGGCTGGGTTCGCTGAAGTCGAACATCGGTCATACGCAGGCCGCCGCGGGTGTCGCGGGTGTCATCAAGATGGTCATGGCCATGCGCCACGGCATCCTCCCCAAAACCCTGCACAGCGACACCGCCTCGTCCCATGTGGACTGGTCGGCGGGCGCCGTGGAACTGCTCACCGAGTCGGTCGCGTGGCCGGCGGGCGACCGCCCGCGCCGCTGCGCGGTGTCGTCCTTCGGCGTCAGTGGCACGAACGCCCACGCGGTGCTGGAGGAAGCGCCGCGGGACGGTGAGCCCGCCGCAGAGGAACCGCCGGCCACGGACACCACCCCCACCGTGGTCCCCTGGGTGCTCTCCGGCCGGGCCCCGGCCGCCGTGCGCGACCAGGCCGCGAACCTCCTCTCCCGGCTGGACGCCGAACCCGGCCTCCGCCCGGTCGACGTGGGGTACTCCCTCGCCTCCCGGTCGCTGTTCGAACACCGCGCCGTGATGGTGGGCGCCGGCATGGACGACCTGCGGGAGGGCCTCGGTGCCCTGGCGGCCGAGGAGACCGCCGCCGCCGTCGTCCAGGGCGTCGCGGACATCGACGGCAAGACCGTGTTCGTGTTCCCGGGCCAGGGTTCGCAGTGGGTGGGCATGGGCGCCCGCCTGCTGGAGGAGTCGCCCGTCTTCGCCGAGCGGCTGGCGGAGTGCGCCGAGGCGCTGGGCGCCTTCGTGGACTGGTCGTTGACGGACGTCCTGCGCCAGATGCCGGGTGCGCCGTCCCTGGAGCGGGTCGACGTCATTCAGCCGGCGTCGTTCGCGGTGATGGTGTCGTTGGCGGCGTTGTGGCAGGCGCACGGTGTGTCTCCCGACGCGGTGGTGGGTCACTCGCAGGGTGAGATCGCCGCTGCGGTGGTGTCGGGTGCGTTGTCGTTGGAGGACGGCGCCCGGGTGGTGGCGCTGCGCAGCCAAGCGATCGGTCGTCGGCTGGCGGGCCGTGGCGGGATGATGTCCGTCGGCCTGCCGGTGGCCGAGGTCGAGGAGCGGTTGGGTGCGTTCGCGGGCCGGGTGTCCGTCGCCGCCGTCAACGGGCCGCGTTCGGTGGTGGTCTCCGGTGACCCGGAGGGCCTGGACGAGTTGTTCGCGCGGCTCACCGACGAAGGCGTTCGGGTGCGGCGGATCGCGGTGGACTACGCCTCGCACTCCGCGCAGGTCGAGGACCTCCACGAGGAGCTGCTGTCCGAGCTGGGACCGATCCGGCCCCGCGAGTCCGAGGTGCCCTTCGTCTCGACGGTGTCGGGGGAGTGGCTGGACACCAGCGGTATGGACGCCGAGTACTGGTACGGCAACCTGCGCAACACCGTCGAGTTCGAAGCCGGCATACGGACGCTCCTCGACGCGGACCACGGTGTGTTCGTGGAGGTCAGCTCGCACCCCGTGCTGGCGATGGCCGTCCAGGACGTCATCGAGGACGCCGGCGGGCACGCCGTCGCGGTCGGGACCCTGCGCCGCTACGAGGGTGACCTGTACCGCTTCCTGACCTCGCTGGCCGAGGTGTACGTCCGGGGCGTGCCGGTCGACTGGCGGTCTCTCTACACCGGCACCGGAGCCCGCCGGGTGGACCTGCCCACCTACGCCTTCCAGCACGAACGCCTCTGGGCCATGCCGCACGAGGTCGAACTCCTCGCCGCGGCGGACCCCGCCGACGCCGAGTTCTGGGCCGCCGTGGAGCGGGAGGACCTGGGCTCGCTCACCTCCCGTCTGCACATCGACGAGGACTCCCTCGCCGCCGTGCTGCCCGCCCTGTCGTCGTGGCGCCGTGAGCGGCGTGAGCAGTCGGCGCTGGACGCGTGGCGCTACCGGGTCGCCTGGTCGCCGCTCAGTGGTGTGCCGCAGGCCTCGCTGTCGGGCAGCTGGCTGGTGGTCACGGCTGAAGACATCGCGGACGACGACGTGGTGGCCGCGCTGGGCGGCCAGGGCGCCGAGGTGCGCCGTCTGGTCCTGGACGAGTCCTGCGTCGACCGCACCGTCCTCGCGGGCCGGCTCGATGACGCCCACGACGTAGCGGGCATCGTCTCCGTGCTGGCGGCGGCGGAACAACCGAGCACCGCCTACCCGGCGCTGGCCTCCGGCCTCGCCCTGACCGTCGCGCTCGTCCAGGCTCTTGGCGACGCGGGTATCGACGCGCCGCTGTGGTGCCTGACGCGTGGTGCGGTGTCGACCGGTCGTTCGGACCTGGTCACCAACCCGGTGCAGGCGCAGGTGCAGGGCGTGGGCTGGACGGCGGCGCTGGAGCACCCGCAGCGCTGGGGCGGCATGATCGACCTGCCCGCAACGCTCGACGAGCGCGCCGGCCGACGGCTCGCGGCCCTCCTCACGGGCACCACCGGTGAGGACCAGCTCGCGATCCGGTCCTCCGGTGTCTTCACCCGGCGGGTGGTCCGGGCCGCCGCCGGCAGCCAGGGCGCGGGACGCGGCTGGCAGCCGCACGGCACGACGCTGATCACCGGCGGCTCCGGGGCGCTGGCCCCGGACCTCGCGCGGTGGCTCGCAGCCCAGGGCGCCGAACACCTCGTGCTGGTCAGCCGCCGGGGCCCGGACGCGCCCGGCGCCGCCGAGCTGATCGCCGAGCTGGACACCGCGGCCGAAGCGGTCGCCTGCGACATCAGCGACCGCGACGCGGTCGCCGGGCTGCTGTCGGGCCTCAAGGCCGACGGGCGCGCCGTACGGACGGTCGTGCACGCCGCGGCGGTCATCGAGCTGGAGTCGCTGGCCGAGACCACCATGGAGGAGTTCGCCAGGGTCGTGCACGCCAAGGTCGCCGGTGCCCGGCATCTGGACGAACTGCTGGACGACGAGGAACTCGACGCGTTCGTCCTCTTCTCCTCCATCACCGGCATGTGGGGCAGTGGCCGGCACGCCGCGTACGGCGCGGGCAACGCCTATCTGAGCGCGCTGGCCGACCACCGCCGCGCCCGTGGCCTGACCGCCACGTCCCTGCACTGGGGGAAGTGGCCCGACGACGCCGAGGCCGCGGAGCTCGACCCGCACCAGATCCGCCGCAGCGGCCTCGGCTTCATCGACGCGGGCCCGGCGCTGGCCGGCATGCGGCGCGCCCTGGACGACGACGAGACGGTACTCGCCATCGCCGACGTCAACTGGGACGTCTACCACCCGATCTTCACGTCCGGCCGGCCCACGACGCTGTTCGACGAGGTGCCCGAGGTACAGCGGCTGACCGAGCCCGTGGCGGCGACCGTGAGCGCGGGCGCCGAAGGGGAGTTCGCCGCCCGGCTGCGGGCCCTGCCCGCCGCCGAGCGGGACCGTCTGCTGCTGGACCTGGTCCGCGGCCAGGCCGCGACCGTCCTCGGCCACGCCTCCGGTGAGGCCTTCCCCGAACGGCGTGCCTTCCGCGACGTCGGCTTCGACTCCGTCACCTCCGTCGACCTGCGCAATCGGCTGGTGACCGCCACCGGGCTGCGGCTGCCCAGCACCCTGGTCTTCGACTACCCGACCCCCCTCGCCCTGGCGGCGTTCCTCCGCGACGAGATCGCGGGCACCGCCGCCACCGCCGCTCCCGTGGTGTCCGCCGCCGCGACCGACGAACCGATCGCGATCGTCGGGATGAGCTGCCGCTACCCCGGTGGCGCGCACACCCCCGAGGACCTGTGGCGGCTGCTCGTCGACGGCGCCGACGTGATCTCCGAGTTCCCCGCCGACCGCGGCTGGGACGCCGAGGCGCTCTTCGACCCCGACCCCGACCGGCACGGCCGGACGTACTGCGTCCAGGGCGGGTTCCTGCACGAGGCCGCCGAGTTCGACGCCTCCTTCTTCGGCATCTCCCCCCGTGAGGCGGTCGCCATGGACCCCCAGCAGCGGCTGCTGCTGGAGACCGCGCACGAGGCACTCGAACGCGCCGGGATCGACCCCGACTCGCTGCGGGGCAGCTCGACCGGCACGTTCATCGGCGCGACCTACCAGGACTACACCTCCGGGGTCCCGAACGCGGCCGAGTCCGAGACGTACATGGCCACCGGCACCGCGTCCAGCGTGCTCTCCGGCCGTGTCTCGTACCTCTTCGGCCTGGAGGGCCCGGCGGTCACGGTCGACACGGCCTGCTCCTCGTCGCTCGTCGCCCTGCACCTGGCCTGCCAGTCGCTGCGCAACGGCGAGAGCACGCTCGCCCTCGCCGGCGGTGTCGCCGTCATGTCGACCCCGAGCCCCTTCATCGGCTTCAGCCGGCAACGGGCCCTGGCCACCGACGGCCACTGCAAGCCGTTCTCCGACGACGCGGACGGCATGACCCTCGCCGAGGGCGTCGGCCTCGTCCTGCTGGAGCGGCTCTCCGACGCCCGCCGCAACGGCCACCGGGTCCTCGCGGTCGTCCGCGGCTCGGCCATCAACCAGGACGGCGCGTCCAACGGTCTGACCGCCCCCAACGGCCCCTCCCAGCAGCGCGTCATCCGCCAGGCACTCGCCAACGCGGGTGTCTCGCCCGCCGACGTCGACGTGGTCGAGGCACACGGCACCGGCACCAAGCTGGGTGACCCGATCGAGGCCCAGGCCCTGCTGGCCACCTACGGCCAGGACCGGGAGACACCGCTGCGGCTGGGCTCCCTCAAGGCCAACATCGGCCACACCCAGGCCGCCGCCGGTGTCGCGGGCGTCATCAAGATGGTCATGGCCCTGCGCGAAGGCGTCCTGCCCAGGACGGTCAACGTGAGCGAGCCCTCGTCACGGGTGGACTGGTCCTCGGGCGCGGTGGAGCTGCTGACCGACACCGAGAAATGGCAGGCGGAAGGACGCACCCGCCGGGCGGGTGTGTCGTCGTTCGGCATCAGCGGCACCAACGCCCATCTGATCCTCGAACAGGCACCGGACACCGGGGCCGACGGGGCCGAACCCACCGCCGACCACTCGGGCGTCGTGCCCTGGCTGGTCTCCGCGAAGTCCGACGCCGCGCTGCGCGACCAGGCCGCCCGGCTGCTCGCCCGTGTGGGCGACAGCCCGGAACTGCCGCCCGTGAGCGTCGGCTGGTCGCTGGCCACCACCCGGCCCCGCCTGGAGCACCGCGCGGTGCTGCTCGGTGAGACGCACGAGGACTTCACCCGCTGCCTGGAGGCACTCGCGACGGCCGGCACCACGCCTGGAGTCGTCCGCGGCGTCGCCGCCGCCGGTGACGCCGGTCCGGTGTTCGTCTTCCCCGGCCAGGGCTCGCAGTGGTGGGGCATGGGCCGTGAACTGCTGGAGACCTCCGAGGTGTTCCGGTCCGCCGTGGACGACTGCGCCGAGGCCCTCGCCCCGCACATCGACTGGTCGCTGCGCGAGGTCCTGGCGGGCTCCGGTGACCCCGCGATGCTGGAGCGCGTCGACGTCGTCCAGCCCGCGCTGTTCTCGATGATGGTGGCGCTGTCCGCGCTGTGGCGCTCGCACGGTGTCGAACCCGCCGCCGTGATGGGCCACTCGCAGGGCGAGATCGCCGCGGCGTGCGTCGCGGGCGCCCTGTCCCTGCCGGACGCCGCGGCCGTCGTGGCACTGCGCAGCAAGGCCCTGCTGGCCCTGTCCGGCAAGGGCGGCATGATGTCCGTGTCCGCCTCCGTCGAGCAGGTGACCGCGCTTCTGGAGCCGTGGGGCGACCGGCTCTCCCTGGCCGCCGTGAACGGCCCGTCCTCCGTCGTCGTCTCCGGTGACCCCGAAGCCCTCGCCGAGCTCAAGGAGCAGTGCGCGACCGAGAAGATCCGCGCCCGCACGGTCGCGGTCGACTACGCCTCGCACGGCTCGCAAGTGGAGCTCATCCAGGACGAGCTGGCGCGCCTGCTGGCCTCGGTCACCCCCAGGGCGCCGAAGGTGCCCTTCTACTCGACCGTCACCGGTGAGCGGCTCGATACGCCCGCCATGGACGGCACCTACTGGTACACCAACCTGCGGCAGACCGTACAGCTGGAGCGGGCGACGCGAGCGCTGCTCGCCGACGGGCACCGGCTCTTCGTCGAGACCAGCCCGCACCCCGTCCTGACCGGGGCCGTACAGGAGACCGCGGAGGCCGCCGAGATCGAGTCCGCGGTGGCGCTGGGATCGCTGCGCCGCGACGAGGGCGACACCAAGCGCTTCCTGACCTCCCTCGCCGAGGCACACGTACAGGGCGCGCCCGTCGACTGGCGCGCGGCCTTCCCCGCGTCTCCTTCCCCGGCCCCCGTCGAGCTGCCCACCTACGCCTTCCAGCGCCGCCGGTACTGGCCGGAGGCAGCGCTGCCCGCCCCGGGCGGACCCGGCACCGGCACGGAAGCGGACACCGCTTTCTGGGGGCTCGTCGAGAACGGCGACCTGGACACCCTGGCCGGTGAACTCGGCGTCGACGGGAATACCGGACTCTCCTCCCTGGGCGCGCTGCTGCCGGCCCTCTCGGCGTGGCGGACCAAGTCCCGGCAGGCCTCCGCGGCCAACGCCCTGCGCTACAAGGTGGACTGGACCCGGCTCCGCGAGCCCGGCGCCACGACCCCGGCCGGCACCTGGCTGGTGGTCGCACCGGCACGCAGCGCCGACGACCCGTGGGCCACGGCCGTCGTCGACGCCCTGGGCCCCGACACCGTCCGCGTCGACGTCGAGGACACCGACCGTGACGTCCTGACCGCACTCCTGGCCGCCACCGCCGAGGGCACCCCCGCTCTCACGGGCGTGGTCTCGCTGCTGGGCCTCGTCGAGGAGCGGCATACGGGCTTCACCTCGGTGCCCGACGGGCTGGCCATGACGCTGACCCTGGTGCAGGCACTGGGTGACGCGGGAATCCAGGCACCGCTGTGGTGCCTTACCCGGGACGCCGTCGCGGTCGGCCGTGACGACAAGGTCACCCACCCCGTCCAGGGCGCGCTGTGGGGCCTCGGCCTCGTCACCGCCCTGGAACAGCCCGGCCGCTGGGGCGGGCTGATCGACCTCCCCGACACCGTCGACCCGCGCACCGCCGCCCGCCTGCGCGCCGTCCTGGCCGCACCGGACGGCGAGGACCAGATGGCGCTCCGCGCCTCGGGTGTCTTCGGCCGCAGGCTCGTCCACGCCGCCCCCGGCGGCAACCGTCCCGAACGGCGCTGGTGGGAGCGGGGAACCGTGCTCATCACCGGCGGCACGGGCGGCCTCGGCGGCCGCGTCGCCCGGTGGATCATCGAGCGCGGCGCCCGGCACGTCGTCCTCACCAGCCGCCGCGGGCCCGAAGCCCCCGGCGCCGCCGCACTTCGCGCCGAACTCGAGGGCCTGGGCGCCAAGGTCACCATCGCGGCCTGCGACGCCGCGGACCGCGACGCGCTGCGCGCACTGCTGGCGGGCCTGCCCGCCGAGCTCCCCCTCACGGCCGTGGTCCACGCCGCCGGGGTCGCCGACGGCGACGCCGACGCGCAGTCCCTCACCCTGGAACAGCTCGACGCGCTCCTGCGCTCGAAGCTGACCGCCGCCCTCCACCTGCACGAGGCCACCTTGGACCTCGACCTCGACGCGTTCGTCCTGTTCTCCTCCGGTGCCGGCATCTGGGGCAGCGGCGGACAGGCGGGCTACGCCGCAGCGAACGCCTTCCTCGACACCCTCGCCGAGCACCGCCGGGCCCGGGGCCTGACCGCCACGGCCGTCTCCTGGGGAGCGTGGGCCGAGGCCGGCATGGCCACGGTCGCCGAGGTGCACGACCGGCTGAACCGGCGCGGCGTCATGTCCATGGAGCCGTCTCTGGCCATCGCCGCCCTCCAGCAGAGCCTCACCGACGACGACACCCAGGTCACGGTGACGGACATGGACTGGGACCTGTTCACCCCGAGCTTCACCGCCACCCGCCCCAGCCCCCTGCTGTCCGGCATCCCCGAAGTCCGCGCGGTGCTGTCCGCCCAGGAAGCCCCCGCCGCCGACGACGGTGACGAGTCGGCGCTGCGCCGACGGCTCGAAACGCTGTCCGACGCCGAACGCGGCCGTGCCCTGCTCGACGTCGTCCGCGTCGAGGCGTCCGCCACCCTCGGCCACGAAGCGGCCGACGCCATCCCCGCCGACCGGGCCTTCCGCGACGTCGGATTCGACTCCGTGACCGCCATCGAGCTGCGCAACCGGCTCCGGGTGGCGACCGGGCTGGCCCTGCCCGCCGCCCTGGTGTTCGACTACCCGACGCCGACCGCGCTAGCCCAGTGCCTGCGCTCGTACCTCTTCCCGGACACAGCTCCGGCACAGAAGACGGACGACCCGGACGCGCACATCCGCGAGGCCCTCACCACCGTCCCCATCGGCCGGCTCCGCAAGGCGGGCCTGCTCGACATGGTGTTGCAGCTCGCCAACGAAGAAGCCGAGACCGCCACCGCCACGCCCGACGCCGCGTCACCGATCGAGTCGATCGACGACATGGACGCCGAGAGCCTGCTGCGACTGGCGACCGAGAGCACGACGAACTGAAAGCGACCTGGAGAAGAACGATGAACACCTCCACCAACCAATACGTCGAAGCGCTGCGGTCGTCCCTGAAGGAAATCGAGCGGCTGCGGCAACAGAACCAACAGCTGGTCGCGTCGGCGGTGGAACCGATCGCGGTCGTCGGCATCGGCTGCCGCTTCCCGGGAGGTGTGACCTCGCCGGAGGACCTGTGGCGACTCGTCGCCGAAGGCCGCGACGCGATCACCGACTTCCCCACCGACCGGGGCTGGGACCTGGGCGCCCTCGCGGGCGACGGCCCTGGCCGCAGCCTCGCCCAGCAGGGCGGATTCGTCTACGACGCGGCCGAGTTCGACCCCGGCTTCTTCGGCATATCCCCCCGCGAGGCGGTGGCGATGGACCCCCAGCAGCGCATGCTGCTGGAGGTGTCCTGGGAGGCGCTGGAGCGAGCCGGCATCGACCCGGCGTCCCTGCGGGAAAGCCAGACGGGTGTGTTCGTCGGCACCACCGGCCAGGACTACAGCACCGTCATCAACGCCTCCGACGAGGACGCCGAGCTCTACTCCACCACCGGGCACGCGGCAAGCGTCATCTCCGGGCGGCTGTCCTACACGCTCGGCTGCGAAGGCCCCGCCGTTACCGTCGACACGGGCTGCTCCGCTTCGCTCGTCGCCCTGCACCTCGCCGCGCAGGCACTGCGCGGCGGCGAGTGCAACCTCGCCCTCGCCGGCGGTGTGACGGTGATGTCGACGCCCGGCGCGTTCGTCTCCTTCACCGCGCAGAACGGCCTGGCCGCCGACGGCCGGTGCAAGTCGTTCTCCGAAGAAGCCGACGGCACGGGCTGGGGCGAGGGGTCCGGCATCCTGATCCTGGAGCGCCTCTCCGACGCCCAGCGCAACGGCCACCCGGTGCTCGCGGTGCTGCGCGGCAGCGCCGTCAACCAGGACGGCGCCTCCAACGGCCTGACCGCCCCCAACGGCCCCTCCCAGCAGCGCGTGATCCGTGCCGCCCTGGAGAACGCGCACCTCGCGCCCGCCGACGTGGACGCGGTGGAGGCCCATGGCACCGGCACGACCCTCGGCGACCCGATCGAGGCCCAGGCCCTGCTGGCCACCTACGGCCAGGACCGGGAACGCCCGCTGCTGCTCGGTTCGCTGAAGTCCAACATCGGTCACGCCCAGGCCGCTTCGGGCGTCGCCGGTGTGATCAAGATGGTCATGGCGATCCGCAACGGCGTCCTGCCCCGGACGCTGCACCTGACGCAGCGGTCGTCGCACGTGGAGTGGTCGGCGGGCTCGGTGGAGCTCCTGACGGAGTCCGTGCCGTGGCCCGACGCGGGCCGGGTACGCCGGGCGGGCATCTCGTCCTTCGGCATCAGCGGCACGAACGCGCACCTCATCGTCGAGCAGGCACCGGCCGTCGAGTCACCGGCCGCCGAGGAGCCGACGGTGACGCCGGGCGTCGTGCCGTGGGTGCTGTCGGGCAGGTCCCGGGCGGCGCTGGACGCGCAACTGGACCGCATCACGGCATTCGCGTCGGACCACCCCGACGCCACACCGCTCGACGTGGGCCTCTCGCTCGCCGGCCGGTCGGTGTTCGAGTACAGCACGGTGCTGCTGGCCTCCGGCGAAGGCGTCGTCGAGGCCGCCCACGGGGTGGCCGCGGCGGACGAGCGCCTGCTCGCGGTGGTGTTCTCCGGCCAGGGCTCGCAGCGGCTCGGCATGGGCCGCGAACTGTACGGCCGCTTCCCCGTGTTCGCCGAGGCACTGGACGCGGTGCTCGCCGAGCTGGACCCACTCCTGGACCGTCCGCTGCGCGAGGTGATGTGGGGCGACGACGCGGACGAGCTCAACCGGACGGGCTCTACGCAACCCGCGTTGTTCGCGGTCGAGGTGGCGCTGTTCCGGCTGGTGGAGTCCCTCGGGATCACTCCGGACTTCGTGGCCGGTCACTCCATCGGTGAGATCGCCGCGGCGCATGTGGCGGGGGTGTTCTCGCTGGAGGACGCCTGCCGTCTCGTGGCGGCGCGGGGCCGTTTGATGCAGGCCCTGCCGTCCGGTGGTGCGATGGTGGCCGTCCAGGCGACCGAGGCGGAGGTGCTGCCGCTGCTGACCGAGAAGGTGTCGATCGCGGCGGTCAACGGCCCCTCGTCCGTGGTGGTCGCGGGGGAGGAGGCCGCGGTCCTCGACCTCGCCGGTCGTCTCGCCGCCGACGGACGTAAGACGTCGCGGCTGTCGGTGTCGCACGCTTTCCACTCGCCGCTCATGGAGCCCATGCTCGACGACTTCCGCACGGTCGTCACCGGCTTGACGTTCCAGGCGCCGTCGATCCCGGTGGTGTCCAACCTGACGGGCCGCACGGCCACGTCGGAGGAGATCCGCACCCCGGAGTACTGGGTGCGGCACGTCCGCGAGGCCGTGCGCTTCGCCGACGGGATCCGGGCCCTGGTGGGCGAGGGCGTGGGCACTCTGCTGGAGCTCGGCCCGGACGGTGTCTGCTCGGCGATGGCCGCCGAGTCGGTACCCGAGGGCACCGTGGTGGTTCCCGTCCTGCGCAAGGACCGGCCCGAGGAGACCGCGGCCGTGACGACGCTGGCCCGGCTGCACGTGGGCGGCGTCCGCGTGAACTGGCAGGCGTTCTTCGCCGGTACCGGCGCCCGCCGGGTGGACCTGCCCACCTACCCGTTCCAGAACGAGCGTTTCTGGCCCGCGGGGGGCGCCGGCAACACCGGTGACATGCGTGCCGCCGGGCTGGCCTCCGCCGGGCACCCCCTGCTCGGTGCCGCGGTGGAACTGGCCAATGGCGAAGGCGCGCTGTTCACCAGCCGCCTGTCGGTCCAGTCGCACCCGTGGCTGGCCGACCACGTCGTCCAGGGCCGGGTGCTGCTGCCCGGCACGGCCTTCGTGGAACTGGCGATCCGCGCCGGTGACGAGGTCGGCTGCGACCGGGTCGAGGAGCTGGCGCTGGCCGCCCCGCTGGTGCTGCCCGAACAGGGCGCGATCCAGTTCCAGGTGCGGGTCGGCTCGGCCGACGACGCCGGGCGCCGCACCGTGGGCATGTACTCGCGGGCCGAGGGAGCGCTCGACGCCCCGTGGTCCGCGCACGCCACCGGTGTCCTCGCCCCCGGCACCGGCACGGCCACGGCCGGTTTCGACGCCACGGTGTGGCCGCCGGCGGGCGCCGAGCCGGTGGACCTGGACGGCTGCTACGAACGCCTCTCCGGGATCGGCTTCGACTACGGACCGCTGTTCCGGGGCCTGCGGGCCGCATGGCGGCGCGGCGACGAGGTGTTCGCCGAAGTGAGCCTGCCCGAGGGCGTGGAGGCCGACGCGGTCGCGTTCGGACTCCACCCTGCGCTGCTCGACGCCGCCCAGCACGCCGCCGCCTTCGGTGACCTGGGCGCGATCAGCCACGGCGGGCTGCCGTTCTCCTGGGAGGGCGTGTCGCTGCACGCCTCCGGGGCCTCGGCCGTACGGGCCAGACTGTCCCGCACCGGCGAGGACATGGTGTCGATCGCTGTCGCGGACACCACCGGCGGCCCCGTCGCCTCCGTCGATTCCCTGGTCTCCCGCCGCGTGCCCACCGAGCAGCTGACCGAGGCCGACTCCCTGCGCCGGGACTCCCTGTTCCGCGTGGAGTGGTCCGCCGTACGGGCCGAGCCCGTGACGGCCACCGGACCGGTCGCCGTCGTCGGTACCGACACCGCCGCCCTGACCGAGGCGCTCCGCGCCACCGGCACCACCACCGACGTGTACGCCGACCTGGACGCCCTGTTCACCGCGGGCACCCCGGTGCCCGACGTCGTGCTCGTCCCCGTGACCGGCGAGCCGGGCGCGGAGCAGGCCGCCGCGACGCACACCGTGACCGGCTCCGTCCTCGGCCTGGCGCAACGCTGGCTGACCGACGAGCGGTCCGCCGACGCGCGCCTGGTCTTCGTGACCCGCGGCGCGGTGGCCGTCGCCGCGGACGCCCCCACCGACCTCGCCGCGGCCGCCGCGTGGGGCCTGGTGCGCTCCGCGCAGACCGAGAACCCCGGCCGCTTCGGCCTGCTGGACCTCGACACCACCGCCGCCTCACTCACCTCCGTACCGGCCGCGCTGGCCGTCGACGAGCCGCAGCTGGCGGTCCGCGACGGACAGCCGCTGGCCGCCCGACTGGCCCGCCTCTCGGTGCCGGACACCGCCCCCGAGGCCGTCTGGGACGCCGACGGGACCGTCCTGGTCACCGGCGGCACCGGCGGCCTGGGCGCCGTGCTGGCCCGTCACCTCGTCGCCGACCGCGGTGTCCGACGACTGCTGCTCGTCAGCCGCCGGGGCCTCGCCGCCGCCGGCGCCGAGGAACTGGTCGCCGAGCTCACGGCACAGGAGGCCGACGTGCGCGTCGCCGCCTGCGACGTCTCCGACCGCGCCGCGCTGACCGCGCTGCTGGAGACCATCGACGACGCCCACCCGCTACGGGCTGTCGTGCACACCGCCGGTGTCGTCGACGACGGCGTCATCGGCTCCCTGACCCCCGAGCGCCTGAGCGCCGTGCTGCGGCCCAAGGTCGACGCGGTGTGGAACCTGCACGAGCTCACCCGCGATGCGGACCTGACCGCCTTCGCCGTGTTCTCGTCGGTGTCCGCCACCCTCGGCAGCGCGGGACAGGGCAACTACGCCGCGGGCAACGCCTTCCTCGACGCCCTCGCCGCCCACCGCCGCGCCGCGGGCCTGCCCGGCCTGTCCCTGGCCTGGGGCCCCTGGACCCAGTCGGTGGGCATGACGAGCGAGCTCACCGACGTGGACGTGGAACGCATCGCCAGACTGGGCATGCCACCCCTCTCCGTCGAACAGGGCGTGGCCCTCTTCGACGCGGCCCTGGCCGGTACGGAGCCCGTGGCACTGCCGGTACGCCTCGACCTGCCGGCGCTGCGCGCCAAGGGCGACATCCCCCCGCTGCTGCGCGGACTCATCCGGGTCCCCACCCGCCGCGCCGTCGCCCAGTCCTCGAACGCCGTCGACTCCCTGGTGCAGCGACTCGTCCCCCTCACCGGTGAGGAGCGCCGCGAGGTCCTGCTGGACCTGGTGCGAAGCCAGGTGGCCCTGGTGCTCGGGCACGCCGGCGCGGGCTCCGTCGACGTGGCCCGCCAGTTCCAGGACCTGGGCTTCGACTCCCTGACCGCGGTCGAACTGCGCAACCGCCTCAACACCGCGTCCGGCCTGCGACTGCCCGCGACCCTCGTCTTCGACTACCCGACCCCGGGTGTCCTGGCCGACTACCTGCTGGACGAGCTGTTCGGCGCCGAGGCGGAAGTGGCCGCCCCCGTACCCGTACGGGCCACGACGCCCGTCGCCGACGACCCGATCGTGATCGTCGGCATGGCGTGCCGGTACCCGGGTGAGGTGGGTTCGCCGGAGGACCTGTGGCGGATGGTCACCGAGGGCGCCGACGCGGTCTCCGGCTTCCCGACCAACCGCGGCTGGGACATCGACGGCCTGTACGACCCCGACCCGGACCACCCGGGCAGGACCCACGTCCGGCACGGCGGGTTCCTGCACGACGCGGGCGAGTTCGACGCCGAGTTCTTCGGGATGAGCCCGCGTGAGGCCCTCGCCACCGACTCCCAGCAGCGCCTGCTTCTGGAGACGTCGTGGGAGGCCATCGAGCGGTCCGGGATCGACCCGGTGAGCCTGCGCGGCAGCCAGACCGGTGTCTTCGCCGGCGTGATGTACAACGACTACGGCCACGCCCTGACGGGCGAGGAGTTCGAGGGCTTCCGCGGCAACGGCAGCGCGCCGAGCGTCGCCTCCGGCCGCGTGTCCTACACCTTCGGGCTGGAGGGCCCGGCGGTCACCGTCGACACGGCGTGCTCGTCGTCGCTGGTCGCGATGCACTGGGCGGCCCAGGCCCTGCGCGCGGGCGAATGCTCGCTGGCGCTGGCCGGTGGTGTGACGGTCATGTCCACCCCCAACACCTTCGTGGAGTTCTCGCGGCAGCGCGGCCTGGCCGCCGACGGCCGGTGCAAGGCCTTCTCCGACTCGGCCGACGGTGTCGGCTGGTCCGAGGGTGTCGGCATGGTGGTGCTGGAGCGTCTGTCGGACGCCCGGCGCAACGGCCACCAGGTCCTCGCGGTGCTGCGCGGCTCGGCCGTCAACCAGGACGGCGCCTCGAACGGTCTGACCGCCCCGAACGGACCCTCGCAGCAGCGCGTCATCCGCCAGGCCCTGGCGAGCGGTCATCTGTCGTCGACCGACGTGGACGCCGTCGAGGCGCACGGTACGGGTACGACGCTGGGCGACCCGATCGAGGCCCAGGCCCTGCTGGCGACGTACGGCCGGGACCGTGACGAGGAGCGTCCGCTGCTCCTCGGTTCGGTGAAATCCAACATCGGTCACACGCAGGCCGCGGCCGGCGTGGCCGGTGTCATCAAGATGGTCATGGCCATGCGGCAGGGCATCCTGCCGCGCACGCTGCACGTGACGGAACCCTCGACACACGTGGAGTGGTCGGCGGGCTCGGTGGAGCTGCTGACGGAGCAGACGGCCTGGCCGGAGGGCCGGGTACGGCGGGCGGGTGTGTCGTCGTTCGGTATCAGCGGCACGAACGCCCACGTCATCGTCGAGCAGGCACCGCTCGCCGACGCGCCGGCCCCGGAGCCGGCCGTGTCGCCGGACGTGGTGCCGTGGGTGGTGTCGGGCCGGACCGAGGCCGCGCTGGACGCGCAGCTCGACCGGATCACGACGTTCGCGGCCGAGCGCGCCGACATCGCGCCCGTGGACCTGGGCCTTTCCCTGGCGACTTCACGGTCGCTGTTCGGGCACCGTGCGGTGTTGGTGTCCTCGGCTGACGGTGTGGTCGAGGCGGCGCGGGGTGTGGCGGTCGATCGTCCGTTGGCGGTGGTGTTCTCGGGTCAGGGTGCGCAGCGGCTGGGTATGGGCCGGGGGCTGTACGAGCGTTTCCCGGTGTTCGCGGCGGCGTTCGACGAGGTCCTCGCGGAGCTGGAGCCGCTGGTGGACGGTTCGCTGCGTGAGGTGATGTGGGGTGACGACGCCCGTCTGCTGAACGAGACCGGTTTCACCCAGCCGGCGTTGTTCGCGGTCGAGGTGGCGTTGTTCCGGCTGGTGCGGTCGTGGGGTGTGAAGCCGGACTTCCTGGCCGGGCACTCCATTGGTGAGGTGGCCGCTGCCCATGTGGCGGGTGTGCTGTCGCTGCCGGACGCGTGCCGACTCGTTGCCGCTCGGGGCCGTTTGATGCAGGCACTGCCTTCGGGTGGTGCGATGGTCGCTGTCCAGGCAACCGAGGACGAGGTGCTGCCGTTCCTCACCGAGACGGTGTCGATCGCGGCGGTCAACGGCCCGTCGTCGGTAGTCGTCTCGGGTGCCGAGGACGCGGTGCTGGAGATCGCCAGTCGTCTGTCGGCCGAGGGGCGCAAGACGTCACGGCTGGCGGTGTCGCATGCCTTCCACTCGCCGCTGATGGAGCCGATGCTGGACGACTTCCGTGCGGTGGTCGACGGTCTGTCGTTCAACGTTCCGTCGGTGCCGGTGGTCTCGAACCTGACCGGCCGGGTGGCTGCTGCGGAGGAGATCTGCTCGCCGGAGTACTGGGTGCGGCACGTCCGTGAAGCGGTCCGCTTCGCCGACGGGGTGCGGACCCTGGTGGCCGAGGGTGTCGGAACGCTTCTGGAGCTGGGTCCGGACGGTGTGTTGTCCGCGATGGCTGCCGAGTCGGTGGCCGAGGAGACCGTGACGGTTCCGGTCCTGCGCAAGGACCGGCCGGAGGAGACGGCCGCGGTCACCGCCCTGGCCAGGCTGCATGTCCAGGGTGTGCAGGTCGACTGGGAGGCGTTCTTCGCCGGTACCGCCGCCCGCCGCGTCGACCTGCCCACCTACGCCTTCCAGCACGAGCGGTTCTGGCCTGCGGGGATGCTGAGCAACCCCGGCGACATGCGGGCCGTGGGACAGGCATCCCCCGGGCACCCGCTGCTCGGCGCCGCCGTGGAACTGGCCGACGGTGAAGGCGCGTTGTTCACCAACCGCCTGTCGGTGCGGTCGCACCCGTGGCTGGCCGACCACGCCGTGATGGGACGCGTACTCCTCCCGGGTACGGCCTTCGTCGAGCTCGCGATCCGTGCCGGTGACGAGGTCGGCTGCGACCGGATCGAGGACCTGGCGCTCGCCGCGCCGCTCGTCCTGCCCGAGCGCGGCGCGGTCCAGCTCCAGGTGCGGGTCGGCGGGGCCGACGACGCCGGGCGCCGGTCCGTGGGCGTGTACTCGCGGGTCGAGGGTGCGGTGGACGTGCCGTGGACCCAGCACGCGATGGGTGTGCTGGTTCCCGGGGCCGGTGCCGCCGATGCCGCCTTCGACGCGACGGTGTGGCCGCCGGCCGGGGCCGAGCCGGTGGACCTGACCGGCTTCTACGAGGCCCGCGCCGAGGACGGGTTCGCGTACGGACCCGAGTTCCAGGGGCTGCGGGCGGCGTGGCTGCGCGACGGCGAGGTGTTCGCCGAGGTCGGTCTGCCCGACGCGGCGCAGGCAGCCGCGGACGCGTTCGGTCTGCACCCGGCGCTGCTCGACGCGGTGCTGCACGCGGGCGGACTGCTCGGCTCGGAGCGGCAGGCGGTGCCCTTCTCGTGGGAGGGCGTGTCGCTGCACGCCTCCGGCGCCTCCGCCGTGCGGGTCAGGCTGTCGCGCGCCGAGGACGGCGCCCTGGCGATCGACATCGCCGACACCTCGGGCGCTCCGGTCGCCACGGTCGATTCGCTGCTGGCCCGGGAGATCTCGGCCGACCAGCTCGCCGAGGCCGACACCCGGGACCGGGACTCCCTCTTCCGGCTGGAGTGGTCCCCGGTAACGGCCGACGTCGCGGTCGTGGGACCGGTGGCCGTCGCCGGAGCCGATGTCCTCGGCCTGTCCGAGGCGCTGCGCGCCGCGGACGTCGACGTCGCGGTGCACGCGGACCTGGGGGCGCTCGCGGCCTCGGACGGTCCCGTGCCGGGCGTCGTCCTGGTGCCCGTCGTCGGCGATGCCGACGCGACGGTGATCGACGCCACGCACGACGCGACGACCCTGGCCCTGGGCCGGCTGCAGCAGTGGCTGGCCGACGAGCGGTTCGGCGGTTCGCGGCTGGTGTTCGTGACCCGGGGAGCCGTGGCCGTGGACGCCGGTGGCGTCGCCGACCTGGCCGCCGCCTCCGTGTGGGGCATGGTGCGTTCGGCGCAGACGGAGAACCCCGGCTGCTTCGGCCTGGTCGACCTGGACGCCTCCGCGTCGCCGTCGGCCGAACTGCCGCGCGCGCTCGGCACGGACGAGCCGCAGGTGATCGTCCGCGACGGCGAGATCCTGGCGGCCCGGCTGGCCCGTACCGCGTCGAGCGGCGGGCTGGTCCCGCCGGCGGACGGGCCGTGGCGCCTGGGCAGCCGGGCGAAGGGCAGCCTGGACGCCCTCGAACTGGCCCCGTGCCCCGAGGTGCTGGAGCCGCTGACCGGACGCGACGTACGGATCCGGGTACGGGCGGCCGGGCTGAACTTCCGCGACGTACTGAACGCGCTGGACATGTACCCCGGCGACGCCGGCGTCTTCGGCTCCGAGTCCTCCGGCGTCGTCCTCGAGGTCGGTCCCGATGTGACGGGGCTGCGCCCCGGCGACCGGGTCATGGGCGTGGTGGTCGGCGGCTTCGGCTCGCTGGTCGTGGCGGACGAACGGCGTCTGGTGCGCATGCCCGACACCTGGTCGTGGGAGACGGCCGCGTCGGTACCGCTCGTGTTCCTCACCGCGTACTACGGGCTGGTCGAGCTGGCCGGTCTGCGGCGGGGCGAGAAGGTCCTGATCCACGCCGGCGCGGGTGGTGCGGGCATGGCGGCGATCCAGATCGCCCGGCACCTGGGTGCCGAGGTGTTCGCCACCGCGAGCGAGGGCAAGTGGGACGTCCTGCGTTCGCTGGGCGTCGCCGACGACCACATCGCCTCCTCGCGCACCACCGACTTCGAGGAGACGTTCGCGGCCGTCGCGGGCGACGGCGGTATCGATGTCGTCCTGAACTCCCTGGCGGGGGAGTTCGTGGACGCGTCACTGCGGCTGCTGACCCCCGGTGGCCGCTTCATCGAGATGGGCAAGACCGATATCCGGGACGCGGCGGACCTGCGGGACATCCGCTACGTGTCCTTCGACCTGGGATGGGTGGACCCTGCCCGCATCCAGCCGATGTGGGACGCCCTCATGGGGCTGTTCGACACGGGCGTGCTGCGTCCGGTGCCGGTGAGGGCCTGGGACATCCGGCGGGCACGCGACGCGTTCCGCTACATGAGCCTCGCCAAGCACGTCGGCAAGATCGTGCTGAGCCTGCCCCGCGCCTGGGAGCCGGACGGCACGGTGCTGATCACCGGTGGTACCGGTGGTCTCGCGGCGGAACTGGCCCGTCATCTGGTCGCGGAGCGTTCGGTTCGTCATCTGCTGTTGGTCAGCCGTCGGGGCCCGGACGCTCCGGGTGCGGCGGAGCTTTGTGAGGAGCTGACGTCCCAGGGTGCCGAGGTGACGGTCGTCGCGAGTGACATCGCTGATCGTGACGCCGTGGCGGGTCTGCTCGCCGGGATCCCGGCCGAGCACCCGTTGACCGCTGTGGTGCACACGGCGGGTGTCCTCGACGACGGAGTCATCGCCTCGCTCACCCCCGAGCGCCTGGCCACGGTGCTCCGTCCGAAGGTCGACGCCGCCTGGCACCTCCACGAACTGACCCGCGATCTGGACCTGGCCGCCTTCGTGACGTTCTCGTCCGTGTCCGGCACGTTCGGTGGCGCGGGACAGGGCAACTACGCGGCGGGCAACGCCTTCCTGGACGCGCTCGCCCACCACCGCGCCGCCCAGGGCCTGCCCGCGGTCTCCCTGGCCTGGGGCGCCTGGGCCCAGGGCGCGGGCATGACCAGCACGCTGGACGACCGCGACATCCGCCGCGCCGCCGACGCGGGCATGCCGCTGCTGTCGGTGGAAGAGGGCCTGGCCCTCTTCGACGCCGCCCTGGCCACCGGCGAACCCGCCGTGCTCCCCGTACGGCTGGACCTGCCGGTGCTGCGCACCCGCGGCGAGGCCCCCGCACTGCTGCGCGGCCTGATCCGTGACCGTTCCCGGCGCACCGCGGTGGCCGGGCCCGCCGCCACGGCCGACCTGCCGCAGCGGCTGAGCAGGCTGGAGCGGGCCGAACGGTTCGAAGCCCTGCTGGGCCTCGTGCGCGCCCAGGCGGCCCTGGTGCTCGGTCACGCGAGCGGTGACGACGTCGACCCGGAGCGGGCGTTCCGCGACCTCGGCTTCGACTCCCTCACGGCCGTCGAGCTGCGCAACAAGCTGAACACCGCGACCGGGCTGCGCCTGCCCGCCACGATGGTCTTCGACTACCCCACCGTCGGGGTCCTGGCGGACCACCTGCTGGAGGAGCTGACGGGCCCGGACACCGAGCCGGCCCTCGCGGAACCCACCCGAACGGTCACCCAGGCGGACGACCCGATCGTGGTCGTCGGCATGAGCTGCCGCTACCCCGGAGGGGTCAGCTCCCCCGAGGACCTGTGGCGGCTCGTCTCCGAGGGCGGCCACGCGATGTCGGGCTTCCCGACCAACCGCGGCTGGGACCTCGACTCCCTCTACGACCCCGACCCGGAGCGGACGGGGACCGTGTACACCCGGTCCGGCGGCTTCCTGCACGACGCCGGCGAGTTCGACCCCGGCTTCTTCGGGATGAGCCCGCGCGAGGCGATGGCGACGGACATCCAGCAGCGGCTGCTGCTGGAACTCTCCTGGGAGGCCGTCGAGCGGGCCGGCATCGACCCGGTGACGCTGCGCGGCAGCCAGACCGGTGTCTTCGCCGGTGCCATGCACAACGGCTACGGCGCGACGCTGGCGGGCGAGGAGTTCGAGGGCTTCCGCGGCAACGGCAGCGCCCTGAGCGTGGCCTCCGGCCGCATCTCGTACACCTTCGGTTTCGAGGGCCCGGCGGTCACGGTGGACACGGCGTGCTCGTCGTCACTGGTGGCCATGCACCTGGCCGCGCAGGCCCTGCGCAGCGGCGAGTGCACGCTCGCGGTGGCCGGTGGTGTGACGGTGATGTCGACCCCCGAGACGTTCGTGGAGTTCGCCCGCCAGCGCGGTCTCGCACCCGACGGCCTGTCCAAGGCGTTCTCGGACTCGGCCGACGGTGTCGGCTGGTCCGAGGGCGCGGGCATGGTCGTGCTGGAGCGACTGTCCGACGCCCGGCGCAACGGTCACCCCGTGCTCGCCGTGCTGCGCGGCTCCGCCGTCAACCAGGACGGCGCGTCCAACGGTCTGACCGCTCCGAACGGACCCTCGCAGCAGCGGGTGATCCGCCGGGCCCTGGCCAGCGGCGGGCTGTCCCCGGCCGATGTCGACGCCGTCGAGGCGCACGGCACCGGCACCAAGCTCGGCGACCCGATCGAGGCGCAGGCACTCCTCGCGACCTACGGCCGGGACCGTGACGCCGACAGCCCGCTGTGGCTCGGATCGGTGAAGTCGAACCTCGGTCACTCCCAGGCCGCGGCCGGTGTCGCCGGTGTCATCAAGATGGTGATGGCGATGCGGCACGGTCTGCTGCCGCGCACCCTGCACGTCACCGAGCCCTCGACGCACATCGACTGGTCGGCGGGCGCCGTGGAACTGCTCACCGAGCCGGTCGAGTGGCCCGACTCGGGCCGCGCGCGACGCGCGGGTATCTCGTCGTTCGGCATCAGCGGCACCAACGCGCACCTGATCCTGGAGCAGCCCCCGACCGCCGACGAAACCGTCATCGAGGGCGCTGTTCCCGACGCCGCTTCCGACACCGCCGCGACGGAGCTCGGCCTCGTGCCGTGGGTGCTGTCGGGCAAGACACCGGAGGCACTGCGCGGCCAGGCGGCACGCCTGCTGTCGCACGTCCAGGCGCTCTCCGCGCCGCGCCCGGCCGATGTGGCCTTCTCCCTCGCCACCGAGCGCACGGGCTTCGAACACCGGGCCGTCGTCCTGGCCGGTGACCTGGCGGACGCGGTGCGGGAGCTGGCGGCCCTGGCCGTCGACGAGCCCGGTGCCGCGACGATCAGCGGCTCGGTCTCGGGCGGCAAGCTCGCGTTCCTCTTCTCCGGGCAGGGCAGCCAGCGGATCGGCATGGGCCGCGAGCTCTACGAGCGCTTCCCCGTCTTCGCCGAGGCCCTGGACGCCGTCCTGGCCGAGCTGGAGCCGCTGGTGGAGGGCTCGCTGCGGGAGGTGATGTGGGGTGACGACGCCGGTCCGCTGAACGAGACCGGTCACACACAGCCCGCGTTGTTCGCGGTCGAGGTGGCGCTGTTCCGGCTGGTCAGCTCGTGGGGGGTGCGGCCGGACTTCCTGGCCGGGCACTCCATCGGCGAGCTGGCCGCGGCTCACGCGGCGGATGTGCTGTCCCTGCCGGACGCGTGCCGTCTGGTGGCCGCGCGCGGCCGGCTGATGCAGGCGCTGCCCGCGGGCGGTGCGATGGTGGCCGTCCAGGCCACCGAGGCCGAGGTGCTGCCGCTGCTGACCGACACGGTGTCGATCGCCGCGGTCAACGGCCCCTCCTCCGTGGTGATCGCCGGTGACGAGGCCGAGGTGCTGGACATCGCGGGCCGCCTCGCGACGGAAGGCCGCAAGACCTCGCGGCTGTCGGTGTCGCACGCCTTCCACTCGCCGCTGATGGAACCGATGCTCGAGGACTTCCGGGCCGTGGTCGACGGCCTGTCGTTCGCCGAACCCTCCGTCCCGGTGGTCTCCAACCTCACGGGCCGGCCCGCCACTTCGCAGGAGCTGCGCTCCCCGGAGTACTGGGTGCGGCACGTCCGTGAAACGGTCCGCTTCGCCGACGGCGTGCGGACGCTCGCCGACCACGGCGTGACGACCTTCCTCGAACTGGGCCCGGACGGTGTGCTCTCCGCCACGGCCCAGGAGTCCCTGTCCGACGGGACCGCGACCGTGGTGCCCGTACTGCGCGGGAAGCGGCCTGAGGAAACGGCCGCGCTCACCGCACTGGCCCGTGTGCACACCGCCGGGGTCCCGGTGGACTGGGCCGGGTTCTTCGCCGGGACGGGTGCCCGCCGGGTGGAGCTGCCGACGTACGCGTTCCAGCGGCAGTGGTTCTGGCCGACCGGCTCGGCCGGGGCGGCGAACGCGGCCGCCGTCGGCCTCACCTCGGTCGGCCACCCGCTGCTCAACGGCGCGGTGGAGCTGGCGGACGGCGAAGGTGTGCTGTTCACCGGCCGTCTGTCGCTCCAGTCGCACCCGTGGCTGGCCGATCACACGGTGCTGGGCCGCGTCCTGCTGCCGGGAACGGCCCTGCTGGAGCTGGCGATCCGCGCCGGTGACGAGGTGGACTGCGACCGGGTGGAGGAACTGACCCTGGCCGCACCGCTGGTGCTGCCGGAACACGGCGCCGTGCAGGTACAGCTGCGGGTCGGCGTCGCCGACGACACCGGCCGCCGTACCGTCACGGTCCACTCCCGGCCCGAGGGCGCCGACGAACAGTCCTGGTCGCAGCACGCCTCGGGTGTGCTCGCCGGTGGTGCGCAGCCGGCCGGCACCGACTTCGACGCCGTGGTGTGGCCGCCGACCGGTGCCGAGCCGCTCGACACGGCGGGCTGCTACGAGCGGTTCGCCGAGGTCGGCTTCGCGTACGGCCCGGTGTTCCGGGGCCTGCGGGCCGCGTGGCGGCGCGGCGACGAGGTGTTCGCCGAGGTCGCACTGTCCGACGACGTCCAGGCGGACGCCGCCGCGTACGGTCTGCACCCCGCTCTGCTGGACGCGGCCCTGCACGCCTCCCTGCTCGCCGGCGACGGCGGCGAGGGCGGGCTGCCGTTCTCGTGGGAAGGCGTCACGCTGCACGCCACCGGCGCGTCGGCACTGCGGGTACGACTCTCCCGCTCCGGTGCGGACGCGGTGTCGATCGCCGTGGCCGACACCTCCGGAGAGCCGGTCGCCTCGGTGGACTCGCTGCTCGTACGGGCCGTTTCGGGCGAGCAGCTCAGCGACGTGGCGGCACTGAGCCGCAACGCGCTGTTCCGGCTCGACTGGGTTCCCGTGCGGGCCGAGGCCGTGGCCGACCGGCCGGCGGCCGTGGTCGGACCGGACGTCCTCGGCCTGGCCGAGGCACTGACGGCGACCGGAACGGAGGTCGCGGTACACCCCGATCCGGCGTCGCTGGTGGCCTCCGACACCCCGGTACCCGGTGTGGTGCTGGTGGGCGTCGCCGGGCGCACGGACACCGATCCCGTGGCCGCCGCCCACGAGATGACCGCGCAGGTCCTGGGCCGGTTGCAGGAATGGCTGGCCGAGGAGAGGTTCGTCGGCTCCCGCCTGGTGTTCGTCACCCGCGGCGCGGTCGGCGGCGCCGACCCGGCCGCCGCGGCGGTGTGGGGTCTGGTGCGCTCGGCGCAGACGGAGAACCCCGGCTGCTTCGGCCTGGTCGACCTCGACGACGCGTCGTCCATGGAATTCCTGCCCGCGGCGCTCGGCGCGGACGAGCCGCAGGTGGCCGTCCGCGACGGCGAGGTCCTGGCGGGCCGACTGGCGCGCCTGACCGCGGGCCGGCCCGACGCGGGCCCCGTGTGGGGACCGGACGGCACGGTACTGATCACCGGCGGCACGGGCGGCCTCGGCGCCGTCCTCGCCCGCCACCTGGTCGCCGAGCGCGGCGTGCGGCGGCTGCTGCTCGCCAGCCGGCGCGGCGGCGAGAGCGCCAAAACGGTCGAACTGGTCGCCGAACTGGCGGCCCACGGCGCCGACGCCCAGGTCGTGGCCTGCGATGTCGCCGACCGCGACGCGCTGGCCGCGCTCCTCGCCGCACACCCGGTGTCGGCGGTCGTGCACACCGCGGGCGTCCTGGACGACGGTGTCATCGCCTCCCTGACCCCCGAGCGACTGAGCGCCGTGCTGCGGCCCAAGGTCGACGCGGTGTGGAACCTGCACGAGCTGACCCGCGACGCCGATCTGTCGGCGTTCGTGGTGTTCTCCTCGATGTCCGGCCTCCTGGGCGGCGCCGGCCAGGGCAACTACGCGGCCGGAAACGCCTTCCTGGACGCACTGATGGAACACCGGCGCGCCGAGGGGCTGCCCGGGGTGTCGCTGGCGTGGGGCCCCTGGGACCGGACGGGCGGCATGACCGGCACCCTGGCCGACGCGGACGCGGAGCGCCTCGCGCGCTCCGGCGTTCCGCCGCTGTCGGCGGAACAGGGTGTGACGCTGTTCGACGCGGCCCTGGCCACCGACGCGCCCGTGGTGGTCCCGGTACGGCTGGACCTGCCCGCGCTGCGGGCCCAGGGCGAGGTGCACGCGCTGCTGCGCGGCCTGGTCCGCACCCGTTCCCGCCGGGCCGTCGTGGCCGGCTCGGGCACGGCCGCCGGCCTCGTACAGCGGCTGGGCCGCCTCGACGGCACCGAGCGGCACGAGGTGCTGCTGGACCTGGTACGCGGCCAGGTCGCCCTGGTGCTCGGCCACGCGAAGGGCGACGAGGTCGACCCAGCACGGGCGTTCCGCGACCTCGGCTTCGACTCGCTGACGGCGGTCGAGCTGCGCAACCGGCTGAACACCGCGACCGGGCTGCGGCTGCCCGCCACGCTCGTCTTCGACTACCCGTCCGTGCGGAGCCTGGCTTCGTACATCCTCGACGAGTTGATGGGCGGACCGGACGCCGAGCCGGTCGTGCCGCGGCACTCGCGGACCGCGGTGGCCGACGACCCGATCGTCGTGGTCGGGATGGCCTGCCGGTACCCGGGTGGGGTGAGCTCGCCCGAGGACCTCTGGCGGCTCGTCACCGAGGGCACCGACGCGATCACCGACTTCCCGGCCAACCGCGGCTGGGACGTCGACGGTCTCTACCACCCGGACCCGGAACACGCCGGTACGTCGTACACCCGCTCCGGCGGTTTCCTGCACGACGCGGGTGAGTTCGACCCGGAGTTCTTCGGGATGAGCCCCCGCGAGGCCCTCGCCACCGACTCGCAGCAGCGTCTGCTGCTGGAGGCGTCGTGGGAGGCGTTCGAGCGGGCCGGTATCGACCCGGCGTCGCTGCGTGGCAGCCAGACCGGTGTGTTCGCCGGCGTGATGTACAACGACTACGGCAAGGCCCTGGCGGGGGAGGAGTTCGAGGGCTTCCGCGGCAACGGCAGCGCCGCGAGCGTCGCCTCGGGCCGGGTGTCGTACACCCTGGGCCTAGAGGGGCCGGCGGTCACGGTCGACACGGCATGCTCGTCGTCGCTGGTCGCGATGCACTGGGCCGCGCAGGCCCTGCGTGGCGGCGAGTGCTCGCTGGCGCTGGCCGGCGGTGTGACGGTCATGTCGACGCCCACCACGTTCGTGGAGTTCTCACGTCAGCGTGGTCTGTCGGCCGACGGCCGGTGCAAGGCCTTCTCCGACTCGGCCGATGGTGTGGGCTGGTCGGAGGGTGTGGGCATGCTGGTGCTTGAGCGTCTGTCCGACGCCCGGCGCAACGGCCACCCCGTGCTGGCCGTGCTGCGCGGCTCGGCCGTCAACCAGGACGGCGCGTCCAACGGTCTGACGGCTCCCAACGGTCCCTCGCAGCAGCGCGTGATCCGTCAGGCGCTCGCGAGCGGCGGGCTGTCCCCGGAGGATGTCGACGCGGTCGAAGCGCACGGTACGGGTACGACGCTGGGTGACCCGATCGAAGCGCAGGCGCTGCTGGCGACGTACGGGCGGGACCGTGACGAGGAGCGTCCGCTGCTGCTCGGTTCGGTGAAGTCCAACATCGGTCACACGCAGGCCGCGGCCGGCGTCGCCGGTGTCATCAAAATGGTCATGGCGATGCGGCAGGGTGTTCTGCCGCAGACCCTGTACGCCGACACCCCGTCCTCGCACGTGGACTGGGAGGCGGGCGCGGTCGAGCTCCTCACGGAGAACACCGCCTGGCCCGAGGCGAATCGAGTGCGCCGGGCGGGTGTGTCGTCGTTCGGCATCAGCGGTACCAACGCGCACGTCATCGTCGAGCAGGCCCCCTCGGTGAAGGAACCGAGCGAGGCGCCGGCGGTTGCGCCGGGTGTGGTGCCGTGGGTCGTGTCCGCCAGGACCGAGGCCGCGCTCGACGCCCAGCTGGACCGGCTGCGGACCTTCGCGGCGGGCGACACGGCGGCGACTCCGGTCGACGTCGGGCTCTCGCTGGCCACGGGCCGGTCGCTGTTCGACCACCGCGCGGTGCTGCTGGCCTCGGACGAGGGCGGCCTGACCGAAACGGCACGCGGCGTTGCCACCGGCGAAGGGCCGCTGGCGGTGCTGTTCTCCGGACAGGGCGCGCAGCGGCTGGGCATGGGCCGGGAACTGTACGAGCGTTTCCCGGTGTTCGCGGAGGCCCTGGACGCCGTCCTGGCCGAGCTGGAGCCGCTGGTGGAGGGCTCGCTGCGGGAGGTGATGTGGGGTGACGACGCCGGTCCGCTGAACGAAACCGGTCACACCCAGCCCGCGTTGTTCGCGATCGAGGTGGCGCTGTTCCGCCTGGTGGAGTCGCTGGGGATCACCCCGGAGTTCGTGGCCGGTCACTCCATCGGTGAGGTGGCGGCCGCGCACGTGGCGGGTGTGTTCTCGCTGCCGGACGCCTGCCGACTGGTGGCGGCGCGGGGCCGTTTGATGCAGGCGCTGCCTGCGGGCGGTGCGATGGTCGCTGTCCAGGCGACCGAGGCGGAGGTGCTGCCGCTCCTCACGGACGAGGTGTCGATCGCGGCGGTCAACGGCCCGTCGTCGGTGGTCGTCTCGGGTGCCGAGGGCGCGGTGCTGGAGATTGCCAGTCGTCTGTCGGCCGAGGGGCGCAAGACGTCCCGGCTGTCGGTGTCGCACGCGTTCCATTCGCCGCTGATGGAGCCGATGCTGGATGACTTCCGGGCGGTGGTCGACGGCCTGACGTTCAACGCTCCGTCGGTGCCGGTGGTCTCGAACCTCACCGGTCGGGTGGCTGCTGCGGAGGAGATCTGCTCGCCGGAGTACTGGGTGCGGCACGTCCGTGAAGGGGTCCGCTTCGCTGACGGTGTGCGGACCCTGGTCGCTGAGGGTGTGGGCACGCTTCTGGAGTTGGGTCCGGACGGTGTGCTGTCCGCGATGGCCGCCGAGTCGGTACCGGACAGTACTGCCGTCGTGCCGGTCCTGCGCAAGGGACGGCCGGAGGAGACGACCGCCCTCACCGCTCTGGCCAGGCTGCACGTCCATGGTGTCCAGGTCGACTGGTCGGCGTTCTTCGCCGGAACCGGTGCCCGACGGGTCGACCTGCCCACGTACGCCTTCCAGCGTCAGTGGTTCTGGCCGGCCGGCACGGTGACCTCGGTCGTGGACGCGACCGCGGTGGGCCTCACGCCCGCCGGGCACCCGCTGCTCAACGGCTCGGTGGAGCTCGCGGTCGGCGAAGGGGTGCTGTTCACCAGCCGCCTGTCGGTGCGGTCGCACCCGTGGCTGGCCGACCACGCCGTGATGGGACGCGTGCTGCTCCCGGGTACGGCCTTCGTCGAGCTCGCGATCCGTGCCGGTGACGAGGTCGGCTGCGACCGGATCGAGGACCTGACCCTGGCCGCCCCGCTGGTCCTGCCCGAGCAGGGCGCGGTGCAGGTGCAGGTCTCGGTGGGCGCACCCGACGAGTCGGGCAGGCGCGTCGTGGAGGTCCACTCGCGGCCCGAGGGTGCGGTCGACGCGCCCTGGGCACAGCACGCCACCGGTGTGCTGACCGACGGGCCGGCTGTCGCCGACGCCGGTTTCGCCGCCGAGGTGTGGCCGCCGACCGGTGCCGAGCCGGTGGAACTGGCGGGCTGCTACGAGCAGTTCGCCGAGGAGGGCTTCCAGTACGGCCCGGCCTTCCAGGGCCTGGAGGCGGCATGGCGCCGGGGCGAGGACATCTTCGCCGAGGTGCGGCTGCCCGAGAGCGTCGAGAGCGACGCCGACGGGTTCGGTCTGCACCCCGCCCTGCTCGACGCGGCCCTGCACGCCGCACTGCCGGCCGCCGCCGGCACGGAGAGCGGCGGGCTGCCGTTCTCGTGGGAGGGCGTCTCGCTGTACGCCTCCGGTGCCTCGGCGCTGCGGGTCCGGCTGTCCCCGGCCGGTGAGAACGCTCTCGCGATCACAATGGCCGACGCTGCGGGTGCTCCGGTCGCGTCGGTGGATTCGCTGCTGGTCCGCGCGGTGTCGGCCGAGCAGTTGGGCGGCCCGCAGGCACCGGCCCGGGACTCGATGTTCCGGGTGGACTGGTCGCCGGTGCGGGGAGCCGCTTCGCCGGCCGTCGAATCGGTGGCGTTGGTGGGCCCGGACGCGTTCGGACTGGTTGATGCCCTGCCGGACGTGGCTCTGTATGCGGACCTGGCGTCGTTGGCTGACGCCACGGTGCTGCCGGATGTGGTCCTGAGCCCCGTGGTCGGCGACGACACGGTGGGCGCGGTCCACGATTTGGTGGCCCGGACGTTGGGTCAGTTGCAGGGGTGGCTGGAGGAGGAGCGGTTCGCGGGCTCGCGTCTGGTGTTCGTGACGCGTGGCGCGGTGAACGGTGCCGACCTGGCCGCCGCCTCGGTGTGGGGCCTGGTCCGTTCGGCGCAGACGGAGAACCCGGGCCGCTTCGGCCTGGTGGACCTGGACACGGCCGACGCGTCCCTGGCCGCACTGCCGCGAGCCCTTGGAGTGGATGAGCCGCAGTTGGCCCTTCGCGAGGGTGAGGTCACGGCCGCGCGTCTGGCGCGGGTGCCGGGCACGGGCTCCGAAGCGGTGGTCTGGGACGCCGAGGGCCGGGTGCTCGTCACCGGTGGTACCGGTGGTCTGGGCGCGCTGGTGGCGCGGCATCTCGTGACTGAACACGGTGTGCGGCGACTGCTGTTGGTGAGCCGTCGGGGACTTGGCGCCGATGGTGTCGAGGAGTTGGTCGCGGAGCTGGCGGAGTTGGGCGCCGAGGCCGTGGTGGCGGCGTGTGACATCGCCGACCGTGATGGTGTGGCCGAGCTTCTCGCTCAGCACCCGGTCAGTGCCGTGGTGCACGCGGCGGGTGTGCTGGACGACGGTGTGATCGGCTCGCTGACGCCGGAGCGGATGTCGGCGGTGCTGCGTCCGAAGGCGGACGCGGCATGGAATCTGCACGAGCTGACCCGCAACCTGGATCTGGCCGCCTTCGTGGTGTTCTCGTCCGTCGCCGGTACGTTCGGTGGCGCGGGTCAGGCCAACTACGCCGCCGGAAACGCTTTCCTCGACGCGCTCGTACAGCGGCGCCGCCAGGAAGGCCTGCCGGGCGTCTCGTTGGTGTGGGGTCCGTGGGACCAGTCCGGCGGTATGACCGGCACGCTCACGGAGGCCGATCTCCAGCGCATGGCCCGTGCGGGTATGCCCGCACTGTCGGCCGAGCAGGGGCTGGCGCTGTTCGACACCGCTCTGGCAGCCGACGAGCCCGTCGTGGTGCCGGTGCGGCTCGACCTGCCGGTGCTGCGCGCCCTGGGCGAGGTGCCGTCCCTGCTGCGCGGTCTGGTGCGGGTGCGTTCCCGCCGGGCCGCGGTGACGGGTTCGAGCGCCGCCGCGGGTCTCGTGCAGCGGCTGGGTCGGCTCGACGAAGCCGATCGGCGTGAGGTGCTGCTGGACCTGGTCCGTAGCCAGGTGGCCCTGGTTCTGGGGCATGCCGGCGGCGACGAGATCGATCCGGCACGGGCGTTCCGCGCCCTCGGCTTCGACTCGCTGACGGCGGTCGAGCTGCGCAACCGCTTGAGCACGGTCTCGGGTCTGCGGCTGCCGGCCACGCTGGTGTTCGACTACCCGACGCCGGATGTGCTGGCGGACTACCTGCTCGACGAGCTGTTCGGCGCCGTCGCCGAGGCAGCGGTGCCGGTGCGGGCGCTGCCGCCGGTGGCCGACGACCCGGTGGTCATCGTCGGGATGGCGTGCCGGTACCCGGGTGGGGTGAGCTCGCCGGAGGACCTGTGGCGGCTCGTCTCCGAAGGTGCCGACGCGGTGTCCGGCTTCCCGACCAACCGTGGCTGGAACATCGACGGTCTGTACAACCCGGACCCGGATCACCAGGGGACCGCGTACACGCGCTCCGGTGGTTTCCTGCATGACGCGGGCGAGTTCGATCCGGAGTTCTTCGGGATGAGTCCGCGTGAGGCGCTGGCCACGGACTCGCAGCAGCGGTTGCTGCTGGAGGCGTCGTGGGAGGCGTTCGAGCGGGCCGGTATCGACCCGGCGTCGCTGCGCGGCAGCCAGACCGGTGTGTTCGCCGGCCTCATGTACAACGACTACAACGTCGTTCTCGGCGGAGACGAGTTCGAGGGCTTCAAGGGCAGCGGCACCTCGCCGAGCGTGGCCTCCGGCCGCGTGTCGTACACCCTGGGCCTTGAGGGCCCGGCGGTGACCGTCGACACGGCGTGCTCGTCGTCGCTGGTCGCGATGCACTGGGCGATGCAGGCTCTGCGCAGTGGTGAGTGCTCGTTGGCGCTGGCCGGTGGTGTGACGGTCATGTCGACGCCGTCGGTGTTCGTCGAGTTCTCGCGTCAGCGCGGTCTGTCGGCGGACGGCCGGTGCAAGGCTTTCTCCGACTCGGCCGACGGTGTCGGCTGGTCCGAGGGTGTCGGCATGCTGGTGCTGGAGCGTCTCTCCGACGCCCAGCGCAACGGCCACCAGGTCCTCGCGGTCGTACGCGGCAGCGCGGTCAACCAGGACGGTGCGTCGAACGGTCTGACGGCTCCCAACGGTCCCTCGCAGCAGCGCGTGATCCGTCAGGCGCTCGCGAGCGGTGGTCTTTCGCCCGCCGACGTCGACGCGGTCGAGGCGCACGGTACGGGTACGACGCTGGGCGACCCGATCGAGGCCCAGGCCCTGCTGGCGACGTACGGCCGGGACCGTGACGAGGAGCGTCCGCTGCTGCTCGGTTCGGTGAAGTCCAACATCGGGCACACGCAGGCCGCAGCCGGTGTCGCCGGTGTCATCAAGATGGTCATGGCCATGCGCCAGGGTGTTCTGCCACAGACCCTGCACGTCGACACCCCGTCCTCGCACGTGGAGTGGGAGGCAGGCGCGGTCGAGCTCCTCACGGAGAACACCGCATGGCCGGAGTCCGGCCGGGTGCGCCGGGCCGCTGTGTCGTCGTTCGGCATCAGCGGCACCAACGCGCACGTCGTCCTGGAGCAGGCTCCCGTGGCGGGCGCCCCTCAGGCCGGGCCGGACGAGTCGCCGACGACGGAGTCCGGCGTGGTGCCGTGGGTCCTGTCGGGACGGACGGCCGAGGCGCTGCGGGCACAGGCCGATCGCTTGCTGTCGGCTGTGCGGGACGGCGGGATCCGGTCCGTGGACGTCGGGTTCTCGCTGGCCACCAGCCGGTCGGTGTTCGAGCACCGGGCTGTTGTGCTCGCCGGTGACCACGAGCAGGCGGTACGCGGTCTGGCGGCCCTGTCGGCCGGCGCACCGGACCCCGCGGTGCTGGAAGGTTCGCCCACCGGCGGGAAGACAGCGCTGCTGTTCTCCGGTCAGGGTGCGCAGCGGCTGGGGATGGGCCGGGGGCTGTACGAGCGTTTCCCGGTGTTCGCGGCGGCGTTCGACGAGGTCCTCGCGGAGCTGGAGCCGCTGGTGGACGGTTCGCTGCGTGAGGTGATGTGGGGTGACGACGCCCGTCTGCTGAACGAGACCGGTTTCACCCAGCCGGCGTTGTTCGCGGTCGAGGTGGCGTTGTTCCGGCTGGTGCGGTCGTGGGGTGTGAAGCCGGACTTCCTGGCGGGCCACTCCATTGGTGAGGTGGCCGCTGCCCATGTGGCGGGTGTGCTGTCGCTGCCGGATGCCTGCCGACTCATCGCCGCGCGGGGCCGTTTGATGCAGGCACTGCCCGCGGGCGGTGCGATGGTGGCCGTGCAGGCGACCGAGGCGGAGGTGTTGCCGCTGCTGACCGACGAGGTGTCCATCGCGGCGGTCAACGGTCCGAACGCACTGGTCATCGCCGGTGCCGAGAACGCGGTGCTGGAGATCGCGGGCCGTCTGTCCGCCGACGGTCGTAAGACGTCCCGGCTGGCGGTGTCGCACGCGTTCCATTCGCCGCTGATGGAGCCGATGCTGGACGACTTCCGCGCGGTGGTCGAAGGCCTGCGGTTCGAGGCCCCCGAGGTGCCGGTGGTCTCGAACCTGACCGGTCGGGTGGCCACTTCGGAAGAACTGCGCTCGCCGGAGTACTGGGTGCGGCACGTCCGCGAGGCGGTGCGTTTCGCCGACGGGGTGCGGACCTTGGTCGGTGAGGGTGTCGGAACGCTTCTGGAGCTGGGGTCGGACGGTGTGCTGTCCGCCATGGCCCAGAACTCGGTGCCGGACGGCACGGTCACGGTTCCGGTCCTGCGCAAGGACCGGCCCGAAGAGCTCGCGGCCATGACGGCACTCGCACACATCCACGTGACCGGGACCCCGGTGAGCTGGGAGACCGTGTTCGAGGGCGCCCGACGGGTCGACCTGCCGACGTACGCGTTCCAGCGTCAGTGGTTCTGGCCGGCGGGTGTGTTGAGTGCGCCGGGTGATATGCGTGCGGTGGGTCTGGGGTCTGCCGGGCATCCGTTGTTGGGTGCTGCGGTGGAGTTGGCCGGTGGTGAGGGTGTGTTGTTCACCGGTCGTCTGTCGGTGCAGTCGCATCCGTGGTTGGCGGATCATGTGGTGATGGGCAGGGTTCTGTTGCCCGGTACCGCGTTGGTGGAACTGGCGATCCGTGCCGGTGACGAGGTCGGCTGTGACCGGATCGACGAACTGACCCTGGCCGCACCGCTGGTCCTGCCCGAGTCGGGCGCCGTACAGGTGCAGGTCCGCGTGGGCGTCGCCGACGAAGCCGGTCGGCGCGCGGTCACGGTCCATTCCCGCCCTGACGGCGGCGAGGAACTGCCGTGGTCGCAGCATGCGATGGGTGTGCTGGTCCCCGGCGTGGACACGGCCGCCGACATCGGTTTCGACGCCGCTGTGTGGCCCCCGGCCGGGGCCGAGCCGGTGGACCTGACCGGCTTCTACGAGGCCCGCGCCGAGGACGGCTTCGTGTACGGGCCGGAGTTCCAGGGGCTGCGGGCGGCATGGCGGCGTGACGGCGAGGTGTTCGCCGAGGTGGCGCTGCCGGAAGCGGACAGCCGGGAGGCCGACGGGTTCGGCATGAACCCCGCCCTGCTCGATGCCGCGCTGCACGCTTCGGTGTTCACCGGCCTCGATTCCGACGAGCGTGGTGGCCTGCCCTTCTCGTGGGAAGGTGTCTCGCTCCACGCGTCCGGTGCCTCTGCCGTACGGGTGCGCTTGTCCCGGGCCGGTGCGAGCGCGGTGTCCATCGCGCTCGCCGACGCCGCGGGTGCTCCGGTCGCGTCGGTGGATTCGCTGCTGGTCCGTGCCGTGTCGGCCGAGCAGATGGGCGGCCCGGAGGTGCCGGTCGGGGACGCGATGTTCCGGGTGGACTGGTCGCCGGTGCGGGGAGCCGCTTCGCCGGCCGTCGAGTCGGTGGCGCTGGTGGGCCCGGACGCGTTCGGACTGGCTGATGCCCTGCCGGACGTGGCTCTGTATGCGGACCTGGCGTCGTTGGCTGACGCCACGGTGCTGCCGGATGTGGTCCTGATCCCCGTGGTCGGCGACGACACGGTGGGCGCGGTCCACGATTTGGTGGCCCGGACGTTGGGTCAGTTGCAGGGGTGGTTGGAGGAGGAGCGGTTCGCGGGCTCGCGTCTGGTGTTCGTGACGCGTGGCGCGGTGAACGGTGCCGACTTGGCCGCCGCTTCGGTGTGGGGCCTGGTGCGTTCGGCGCAGTCGGAGAACCCCGGTTGCTTCGGTCTGCTGGACCTCGGCACCGAGGACGTGGCGTCCCTGCCGCTGGCGGAGGCATTGGCCTCCGACGAGCCGCAGCTGGCCATGCGCGAGGGCGGGGTCACGGCCGCGCGTCTGGCGCGGGTGCCGGGGCCAGGTTCCGAGACGGTGGTCTGGGACGCCGAGGGCCGGGTGCTCGTCACGGGTGGTACGGGAGGTCTGGGCGCGTTGGTGGCGCGGCATCTCGTGACTGAACACGGTGTGCGGCGACTGCTGTTGGTGAGCCGTCGGGGACTTGGCGCCGATGGTGTCGAGGGTCTGGTCGCGGAGCTGGCGGAGTTGGGTGCCGAGGCCGTGGTGGCGGCGTGTGACATCGCTGACCGTGATGGTGTGGCCGAGCTTCTGGCTCAGCACCCGATCAGTGCTGTGGTGCACGCGGCGGGTGTGCTGGACGACGGTGTGATCGGCTCGCTCACTCCCGAGCGTGTGTCCGCGGTGCTGCGCCCGAAGGTCGACGCGGCATGGAATCTGCACGAGCTGACCCGCGACCTCGACCTGGCAGCCTTCGTGGTGTTCTCGTCCGTCGCCGGTACGTTCGGTGGCGCGGGTCAGGGCAACTACGCGGCCGGAAACGCCTTCCTCGACGCGCTCGTACAGCGGCGCCGCGAAGAGGGCCTGACCGGGCTGTCGCTGGTCTGGGGTCCGTGGGACCAGTCCGGTGGTATGACCGGCACGCTCACGGAGGCCGATCTCCAGCGCATGACCCGCTCGGGGATGCCGGCGTTGCCCGTGGAGCAGGGCCTGGCGCTGTTCGACGCGGCTCTGGCCGGTGCGGACCCGGTGGTGGTGCCGGTGCGGCTCGACCTGCCGGTGCTGCGTGCCTCGGGCGAGGTGCCGTCCCTGCTGCGGGGCCTGGTGCGGGTGCGTTCCCGCCGGGCCGCGGTGGCCGGTTCGAGCACGGCGACCGGTCTGGTGCAGCGGCTGTCCGGGCTGGGCGGCGAGGAGCGCCGTGAGGCACTGCTGGACCTGGTCCGGAGCCAGGTGGCTCTCGTGCTGGGGCATGTCAGTGGCCATGAGATCGACCCGTCGCGGGCGTTCCGTGCTCTCGGCTTCGACTCGCTGACGGCGGTCGAGCTGCGCAACCGGCTGAACACCGTGACCGGGCTCCGGCTGCCGGCGACGCTGGTCTTCGACTACCCGAGCGTCCAGGCCCTGGCGTCCTTCGTCGAGGACGAACTGCTGGGTTCGGACGCGGCAGTCGCCGTACCGGTCCCGTCGCGCACGACAGCGGGCGACGACCCCGTGGTGATCGTGGGGATGGCGTGCCGGTACCCGGGTGGGGTGAGCTCGCCGGAGGACCTGTGGCGGCTCGTCTCCGAAGGTGCCGACGCGGTGTCCGGCTTCCCGACCAACCGTGGGTGGGACGTCGACGGTCTCTACAACGCGGACCCGGGACACGCGGGTACGTCGTACACCCGCTCGGGCGGGTTCCTGCACGATGCGGGTGAGTTCGATCCGGAGTTCTTCGGGATGAGTCCGCGTGAGGCGCTTGCCACCGACTCGCAGCAGCGGTTGCTGTTGGAGGCGTCGTGGGAGGCGTTCGAGCGGGCCGGTATCGATCCGGCGTCGCTGCGCGGCAGCCAGACCGGTGTGTTCGCCGGTGTGATGTACAGCGACTACGGCAGCACGCTGAACGGCAAGGAGTTCGAGGGCCACCAGGGCCAGGGCAGCGCGGGCAGTGTGGCCTCGGGCCGCGTCTCGTACACCTTCGGGCTGGAAGGCCCGGCGGTGACGGTCGACACGGCGTGCTCGTCGTCGCTGGTGTCCCTTCACCTCGCCGCGCAGGCTCTGCGCAGTGGTGAGTGCTCGTTGGCGCTGGCCGGTGGTGTGACGGTCATGTCGACGCCGTCGGTGTTCGTCGAGTTCTCGCGTCAGCGTGGTCTGTCGGCGGACGGCCGGTGCAAGGCGTTCTCCGACTCGGCCGATGGTGTCGGCTGGTCCGAGGGTGTCGGCATGCTGGTGCTGGAGCGTCTCTCCGACGCCCGGCGCAACGGCCACCAGATCCTCGCGGTCGTACGCGGTAGCGCCATCAACCAGGACGGTGCGTCGAACGGTCTGACGGCTCCCAACGGTCCCTCGCAGCAGCGCGTGATCCGTCAGGCGCTCGCGAGCGGCGGTCTGTCCCCGGAGGACGTGGACGCGGTCGAGGCGCACGGTACGGGTACGACGCTGGGTGACCCGATCGAGGCGCAGGCGCTGCTGGCGACGTACGGGCGGGACCGTGACGAGGAGCGTCCGCTGCTGCTCGGTTCGGTGAAGTCCAACATCGGTCACACGCAGGCCGCGGCCGGTGTCGCCGGTGTCATCAAGATGGTCATGGCGATGCGGGAGGGTGTCCTCCCGCAGACCCTCCATGTGACGGAGCCTTCGTCGCACGTGGACTGGGAAGCCGGCGCGGTGGAGCTGCTCCGGGAGAACACGGCCTGGCCGCAGTCCGGTCACGCACGCCGCGCGGGCATCTCGTCCTTCGGTATCAGCGGCACCAACGCGCACGTCATCGTCGAGCAGGCCCCGTCGGCCGAGGTGTCGAAGCGGGAGCCGGTGGTTTCGCCGGGTGTGGTGCCGTGGGTCGTGTCCGCCAGGACCGAGGCCGCGCTCGACGCCCAGGTGGACCGGCTGCGGTCCTTCGTGGCGGAGGGCACGGCGGCGGCTTCGGTCGACGTCGGGTTCTCGCTGGTGACCGCCCGTTCGGTGTTCGAGCACCGAACGGTGCTGCTGGCCACCGACGACCAGGTGATCGAGGCGGCCCGGGGCACGGCGGCCGGTGAGGGGTCGCTGGCGGTGCTGTTCTCCGGACAGGGCAGCCAGCGGATCGGTATGGGGCGTGAGCTGTACGCCCGGTTCCCGGTCTTCGCGGACGCCCTGGACAAGGCCCTGTCGGTGCTCGACGGGCACCTGGACCGGCCTCTGCGGGACGTGATGTGGGGTGATGACCCCGACGAGCTGAACCGCACCGGTTACACGCAGCCCGCGTTGTTCGCGGTCGAGGTGGCGCTGTTCCGGCTGGTGGAGTCCCTCGGGATCACCCCGGACTTCGTGGCCGGTCACTCCATCGGTGAGATCGCCGCGGCGCATGTCGCGGGGGTGTTCTCGCTGGAGGACGCAGGCCGACTGGTCGCGGCACGGGCCGGCTTGATGCAGGCGCTGCCCGCCGGTGGTGCGATGGTGGCCGTCCAGGCGACCGAGGCCGAGGTGCTGCCGCTTCTCACCGACGAGGTGTCGATCGCGGCGGTCAACGGCCCGTCGTCGGTGGTCGTCTCGGGTACCGAGGACGCGGTGCTGGACATCGCGGGCAAGCTGACGGCCGAGGGCCGCAAGACGCATCGGCTGCCGGTCTCGCACGCCTTCCACTCGCCGCTGATGCGGCCGATGCTGGACGACTTCCGTGCGGTGGCCGACGGTCTGACGTTCAACGCGCCGTCGGTGCCGGTGGTTTCCAACCTCACCGGCAGGCTCGCCACCTCCGACGAACTGTGCTCGCCGGAGTACTGGGTGCGGCACGTCCGCGAGGCGGTGCGCTTCGCCGACGGGATACGGACCCTGGTCGGTGAGGGTGTCGGAACGCTTCTGGAGCTGGGGCCGGACGGTGTGCTGTCCGCCATGGCCGCCGAATCGGTGACCGAGGAGACCGTGACGGTTCCCATTCTGCGCAAGGACCGTCCGGAGGAGACGGCCGCCGTCACCGCCCTGGCCAGGCTGCATGTCCAGGGTGTCCCGGTCGACTGGACGGCGTACTTCGCCGGGACCGGCGCCGAGCGGGTGGATCTGCCCACCTACGCCTTCCAGCACCAGTGGTTCTGGCCGGCGGGTGTGTTGAGTGCGCCGGGTGATATGCGTGCGGTGGGTCTGGGGTCTGCCGGGCATCCGTTGTTGGGTGCTGCGGTGGAGTTGGCTGGTGGTGAGGGTGTGTTGTTCACCGGTCGTCTGTCGGTGCAGTCGCATCCGTGGTTGGCGGATCATGTGGTGATGGGCAGGGTTCTGTTGCCTGGTACCGCGTTGGTGGAACTGGCGATCCGTGCCGGTGACGAGGTCGGCTGTGACTGGATCGACGAGCTGACCCTGGCCGCACCGCTGGTCCTGCCCGAGCAGGGTGGCGTCCAGCTGCAGCTGTGGGTCGGCGGGCCCGACGAGTCCGGCAACCGCACGCTCGGCATCCACTCCCGCCCCGACAGCGGCGAGGAACTGCCGTGGACACGGCACGCGACGGGTGTGCTGACCGCCGGCGCGGACACCACCGGAGCCGGCTTCGACGCCACGGAATGGCCTCCGACCGGCGCCGAGCCCGTGGAACTCACAGGCTGCTACAACCGGTTCGCCGAGATCGGCTTCGCGTACGGTCCCGGATTCCAGGGGCTGCGGGCGGCCTGGCGACGTGATGGTGACGTCTTCGCCGAGGTGAGCCTCCCTGAGGCAGCGGCCGCCGACGCGGGAACGTTCGGTCTGCACCCCGCGCTGCTCGACGCCGCGATGCACGCCTCCCTGCTCGCCGACGGCGGTACGCAAGGCGGCGGCGGGCTGCCGTTCTCATGGGAAGGCGTGTCCCTGCACGCCACCGGCGCCTCCGACGTCCGGGTGCGGTTGACCCCGACCGGCGACAACGCGATCTCCATCGCGCTCGCCGACACCTCGGGCGCCCCCGTCGCGACGGTGGATTCACTGCTGGTCCGTGCCGTGACGCCCGAGCAGCTGAGCGGCCCCGAAAAGCCGGTCGGCGACTCGATGTTCCGGGTCGACTGGACGCCGGTACGGGCGGCCGAGCCGACGGGCAAGGACACGGTGGCGCTGATCGGCCCGGACACGTTCGGGCTGGGCCAGGCCCTGCCGGACATCGTCCTGCACCCGGACCTGGAGTCCTTGACGGCCTCCGGCCTGGCGCTGCCGGATGTGGTCCTGATCCCCGTGGTCGGCGACGACACGGTGGGCGCGGTGCACGATTTGGTGGCCCGGACGTTGGGTCAGTTGCAGGGGTGGTTGGAGGAGGAGCGGTTCGCGGGCTCGCGTCTGGTGTTCGTGACGCGTGGTGCGGTGAACGGTGCCGACTTGGCCGCCGCTTCGGTGTGGGGACTGGTGCGTTCGGCGCAGTCGGAGAACCCTGGTTGCTTCGGTCTGCTGGACCTCGGCACCGAGGACGTGGCGTCCCTGCCGCTGGCGGAGGCATTGGCCTCCGACGAGCCGCAGCTGGCCATGCGCGAGGGTGAGGTCACGGCCGCGCGACTGGCCCGCGTGCCCGCGTCGGACACGGCCCCCGAGGCCGTGTGGGACACGGACGGCACCGTGATGATCACCGGTGGTACCGGCGGTCTCGGCGCGGTGACGGCCCGCCACCTGGTGACCGAGCACGGCGTACGACGGCTCCTGCTGGTCAGCCGCCGGGGCCTGGGGGCCGAGGGCGCCACGGACCTGGTCACGGAGCTGGAAGGACTGGGTGCGAGCGTCTCGGTCGCCGCGTGCGACGTGGCGGACCGGGACGCGCTGGTCGGGGCGCTGGCCTCGGTCGACGGCGACCACCCGCTGCGGGCCGTGGTCCACACGGCGGGTGTGCTCGACGACGGTGTGATCGGCTCGCTGACTCCCGAGCGTGTGTCCGCGGTGCTGCGTCCGAAGGTGGACGCGGTGTGGAATCTGCACGAGCTGACCCGTGACCTGGATCTGGCCGCCTTCGTGGTGTTCTCCTCGGTCGCCGGTACGTTCGGCGGTGCGGGGCAGGGCAACTACGCGGCCGGTAATGCCTTCCTCGACGCGCTCGTACAGCGGCGCCGTGAAGAGGGCCTGGCCGGTCTGTCGCTGGTGTGGGGCCCGTGGGAACAGTCCGGTGGCATGACCGGCACCCTCGACGACGCCGATCTGCGGCGACTGGCCCGCTCCGGCATGCCGGCGCTGTCGGTCGAGCAGGGCGTGGGGCTGTTCGACGAGGCACTGGCCGCGGGGGAGCCCGTGGTGGTGCCGGTACGGCTCGACCTTCCGGCGCTGCGTGCCCTGGGGGAGACGCCGGCGCTGCTGCGCGGGCTGATCCACACCCCCGCGCGCAGGACCGTGACGGCCGTGTCCGACCCCGCCGGGGGGATCGCGCGGCGGCTGAGCGGACTGAGCGACGACGAACGCCGCGACGTCCTCCTGGACCTGGTCCGCGACCAGGCCGCGGCGGTCCTCGGACACGCGGACGGGCAGGCGATCGCCTCCACCCGCCAATTCCAGGACCTGGGATTCGACTCCCTCACATCCGTGGAGTTCCGCAACCGCATGAACAAGGCCACGGGGCTGCGGCTTCCGGCCACGCTGCTGTTCGACTACCCGACCCCGGCCGAACTCGTGGGCTACCTCCACACCCGGCTCGCGGCGGAAGGGGACGCCGGACCGTCGATCCTCGGCGCGCTCGACACGCTGGAGAAGGCGATCGCGGAGCTGGACGTCGACGCGCAGGTCCACCAGCAGGTGTCCGGGCGCCTTGAAGTGCTCCGGGCCAAGTGGGAGTCCCTGCGTGGCGAAGCACGGGCCGAGGAGGAGGAGTTCGACATCGACTCGGCCTCGGACGACGAGGTGTTCGCGCTCCTCGACGACGAGCTCGGCCTGTCCTGACGTCCCGTCGGTCCCGCTGCCGGCCACCGTGATCCGGTGGCCGGCCCGCCCGGCCGGGGGCACCCCCCGGCCGGGCGGGCCGTATGCGGATCCGTGACCGCCGGGCGCGGAAACTAGCAAATTTCCCACTCCCGATCCTCTGAAATGGGGTGGCCGTCGCGCCGATGTGACCCGGTGGCCCAGAGCCGTCGAAAGAAGGGACGACACGATGACGATCACCACCGGGAAATCAACGGAACGCGGTGCCGTCCCCGGGCGCCGCACGGTGGGCGGTCGCGAGATGTCCGAAGCCATCACCGGGCTCGCGCCGGCTGCCGAGGTGTTCGGTGCGGTCGAAATGCGGTCAAGGCCTGAAGCCCTTCAACATCGCAAGGAAAGGATCCTCCGTGAAGGCTCTGGTGTTGTCGGGCGGGGCGGGAACCCGTCTGCGACCGTTCAGCTACTCCATGCCGAAACAGCTCATACCCATCGCCAACAAGCCCGTGCTCGAGCATGTGCTGGAGACCATCCGTGAGCTGGGCGTCACCGAGGTGGGAGTGATCGTCGGCGACCGGGGGCCGCACATAGCGGCCGTCCTCGGCGACGGTTCCCGCTTCGGCGTGCGGCTGACCTTCATCGAACAGAAGGAGCCGCTCGGCCTCGCCCACACCGTCTCGGTGGCCCGGCCGTTCCTCGGTGCCGACGACTTCGTGATGTATCTCGGGGACAACATGCTTCCCGACGGCATCACCGAACTCGCCGCGGAGTTCGCCGAGCACCGTCCCGCCGCCCAGGTCGTCGTCCGCAAGGTCGCGGACCCGCGTGCCTTCGGGGTGGCCGAACTCGGGCCGGCCGGCGAGGTCGTCCGTCTCGTGGAGAAGCCCGCGGAACCGCGCAGCGACCTCGCGTTGATCGGCGTGTACTTCTTCACCCCCGCGATCCACGAGGCCGTGGCCGCCATCGAACCCAGCCACCGGGGCGAGCTGGAGATCACCGACGCCGTCCAGTGGCTCGTGACCGCCGGCGCCGACGTACGGGCCCGTGAGTACCACGGGTACTGGAAGGACACCGGTCGCGTCGAGGACGTACTGGAGTGCAACCGGAAGGTCCTCGACGGCATCGAGCACTCCGTCGCGGGGGAGGTCGACGACGCCAGCGAACTGACCGGCCCCGTGATCGTCGAGGCCGGTGCCCGCGTCGTCCGGTCCCGGATAGAGGGCCCGGCGATCGTCGGCGCGGGCACCCTCGTGGAGGACAGCCGCGTCGGCCCGTACACGGCCCTCGGCCGTGACTGCGTACTGCGCCACACCCGAATCGACTACTCCATCACCTTGGAAGGTGCCATGGTGACCCATGTACGCGGTCTGCACGGCTCATTGATCGGCCGTTCGGCCACCGTCGACGCCACCGAGGTGGGCGCGGACCGCCACCGCATCGTCGTCGGCTGCCACGCCCACGTCGAGGTGGTGGCATGAGGCTCCTGGTCACCGGCGCGGCCGGTTTCATCGGCTCGACGTACGTCCGTACGCTCCTGGACGGCGGCTACCCCGGCTACGAGGACGCCCACGTCACCGTCCTGGACAAGCTGACCTACGCGGGCAACCGCGACAACCTGCCCGCCACGCACCCCCGCATGACGTTCGTCCGCGGCGACATCAACGACCTGCCGCTCCTGCTCGATCTGCTGCCCGGGCACGACGCCGTGGTGCACTTCGCCGCCGAGTCCCACGTCGACCGCTCGCTGACGGCCGCCGCGGAATTCATCCGGACGAACGTCTGCGGCACCCAGAACCTCCTCGAAGCGTGTCTGCGCAGCGGCGTCCAGCGCGTCGTGCACGTCTCCACCGACGAGGTGTACGGTTCCATCGCCGAGGGCTCCTGGACCGAGGAGTGGCCGCTGGAACCCAACACCCCGTACGCGGCCTCCAAGGCGGCCTCCGACCTGGTGGCGCGCTCGTACTGGAAGACACACGGCCTGGACCTGTCGATCACCCGCTGCTCCAACAACTACGGGCCGTACCAGCACCCCGAGAAGCTCATCCCGCTGTTCATCACCAATCTGCTGGAGGGCCGGACCGTGCCCCTCTACGGGGACGGCCGCAACATCCGAGAGTGGCTGCACGTCGACGACCACTGCCGGGGCATCCAGCTCGTCCTCACCAGCGGGCGGTCCGGTGAGGTCTACAACATCGGCGGCGGCAACGAATACACCAACGTCGAGATCACCCGACGGCTGCTGGAGCTGTGCGGCGCCGACGAGTCCATGGTCCGCCACGTCGCCGACCGCAAGGGACACGACCTGCGCTACTCCATCGCGGAGGACAAGATCCGGGACGAGCTGGGATACGTCCCGCTGACCCCCTTCGAGCGCGGTCTCGCCGACACGGTCGGCTGGTACCGGGACAACCCCGGATGGTGGAAGGCATCCAAGCCGCAGGAGGAAGCGAAGTGACCACAGTGGACCGAGGAGCCCCCCTGCGGATCCTGGTCATCCCGAGCCCCGTCGTCACCCACCTCATGCCCCTGGTGCCGCTGGCCTGGGCCCTGCGCGCCGCGGGCCACGAGCTCCTCGTCGTCGGGCAGCCGGACGTGATGGGCGTCGCCCGGCAGGCCGGGCTGAACGCCGTGAGCATCGGCGACCGGTTCGGCATGGAGGAGGTCTTCCACAGCATGCTGGTGCCGGGTAAGCGCCCCATCGAGCTGTGGGGCCGGCTCGACCCCGCGCACCTGGAGTACTTCCCCCCGGTCTGGAAGGACCACAGCGACCGCGTACTGCCCGCCTACCTGGAGTTCGCCCGCGGGTACCGCCCCGACCTGATCGTGGCCGACCCGATGGAGTTCAACTCCCTCGTGGTGGGTGGGCTGCTGGGCGTCCCGGTCCTGCACCACCGGTTCGGTGTCGACGCGGTGTCCGAGCCGGTGCGCGCGGCCGCACGGGGCGCGCTGCGGGACTCCTGCCGGGCCCTGGGCCTCGACGAGCTGCCCGACCCCGGCATCCAGCTCGACCCCTGCCCCCCGGACCTGCAACTGCCCGGACTGCAAAAGGCCCTCCCCATCCGCTACGTGCCCTTCAACGGCAGCGGCGAGGTGCCCTCCTGGCTCCGTGAGGAGCGGCCGTCGGCCCCGGGGAAGCGGCGTGTCGCGGTCTCCCTGGGGACGCGTACGCTCGCGCTCAACGGTGTGCCCTTCATGCGCGCCCTGTTGCGTGCCTTCGACGGACTGGGGGACGTCGAAGCCATCGCCACGGTCCCCGAAGCGTTCCGCGACGAGATCGGGGCCGTGCCGGGCAATGTACGCATGACCGACCCGGTGCCGCTGCACCTGCTCGTGGAGACCTGCGACGCGGTCGTCCACCACGGGGGTTCGGGCACGGTCCTGACCACCGTGCACGCCGGGCTCCCGCACCTCGTACTGCCTCAGATGGCAGACCAGTTCGGGCACGCCGACCAGCTGGTCGCGACCGGCGCGGGCATCATGATCGACGACGCCGCGGGACAGAACGACCCGGTGCGCCTGCGGGGTGCGCTCGAGGAGCTGCTGTCGGAGCCCGGCTACGCCAAGGGGGCGTGGGAACTGCGGGAAGCCATGCGGGAGATGCCCACCCCTGCCGAGGTCGTGGCCGGGCTCGGGCGACTCCTCTGACCCCGTCCGCCCTCGATCCACACCCACCCCGACCCCGTCACCCGGTGTGCGGCCGAACGGCCGCACACCCGCCCTCACAAGGAGCCCCGTTGATGTCCGAGCAGCCCGGCCGGCCCGGCCAGTCCGCCGTCGAGTGCGACCTCCCCGACGGCCGGTCCGTCCTGGGCATCCACCCCATGGAGACGGCCACGCTCTGGGGGGAGATCGCCGGGGACTCCCCGTACGCGCGCGCGTCCGCCGGACTGGGCCCCGATGATGTGATCCTCGACATCGGCGCGCACATCGGCCTGGCTTCGATGCGCTTCGCCGAACAGGCCCCCGGCGCCCGCATCCTGTCCTTCGAGCCCGCCCCGGTCACCTACGCCTGCCTGGCGGACAACGTCACCCGGCACGTCCCGACCGGCACCGCGTTCCCCCAGGCGGTGGGCGGCGAGGCGGGCACCGCGGAGCTCACCTTCCACCCCTTCAACTCCTCCACGTCGACCCTGCACGCCGATCCGGAGGACGACCTGCGCAACTTCACGGCGTTCGTCGACAACACCGAGGTACCCGGGGATGCCCGGGAGCTGATGCTCAGTGCCTTCGGCGAGAAGCAGACGGTGACCGTCGACGTGACCACGGTGACCGCCGTCGTGGAGGAGCACGGCATCGAGCGGATCGGTCTGCTGAAGATCGACGTCGAGCGCGGCGAACTCGAGGTGCTGCGCGGCATCGACGCCGGGCTCTGGCCGCGGATCCAGCGGGTGCTCCTCGAAGTGCACGACATCGACGGCCGGCTCGGCAGAATCGTCGCCGAGCTGGCCGGCCTCGGCTTCGAGGTCACGGTGTCGCAGGCACCGGTCTTCGTCGGCGGCAGCGTGTTCAACCTGCTCGCGAAGCGGCCCTGACCTCAGAGCCGTGTCGTGACCGCATCGCCCCGGAACCCCCAGCTGAACACGTCGAGGACGCGGCGGTAGTAGTCCGGGCCGAAGCCCAGCCGGTCCACCTCGGGGACGAGGGCCCGCAGCTTGTCGATGGAGACGGTGTGACGACTGCCCGTCTCCTGGTACTCGCGGCGGGCCGTCAGGCCGAGACTCCGCTCCAGGTGGTCGACGATCTGATCGACCGGGACGGAGACACCGGAGGCGACGTTGACCGTCTCGGCCGTCAGGTCCAGCGCCAGCAGCCGGTCGATCACGGTCACCGTGTCGGTCACATCGATCAGATCGCGGGCGGCGGCCCGGTGGACGTGGACCACGCCGCCCCGCAACTGCCGTACCAGGGTGGGCAGTAGCTGGTGCGGTGGCTGGCCCGGGCCCACCAGATGACTCAGGCGCAGAATCAGATGGTCGGCACCCGTGGCGCGCACCTGCTCCTCGAGGGCGAGTTTGTGCGCGCCGTAAGGGGAGCAGGGCACCACGGGCCGGTCCTCCCGCCCGGGCCCCTCCGCCGCCCCGTACATCCCCGTCGCGGACGTCGAGAAGAACAGCAGCCGCCGCCCGTCGGCCTTGCAGCGCAGCGCGGTCTCCCGCACCAGCGCGGCCTCACGGGCGAAGTCGGCGTCGGAGGTCCCCGAGGCCCAGGAGACCCCGGCCGCGAGCGCTACGGTCCCCGGGTGGCGTTGGGCCATCGGTCGCAGACTCCCGGCGAGGAATCCGTTACCCACTATGTCCATGCGTCGAGTCCTGATCTTCGAGACGAGGGGGGTCGGCCGTGCCGGGCGTAGAAGACCAGCGACCGCCCCGGGACGTCAACCATGCGGGCGGATGTCCAAGGATGTCCTTAGTGTTTCGCCGAACCGGGCGGCCCGTGGAACCCGTGCTCGCGCCCGGCGCCGACCAGCGGGGGCACGCCTCCGCCCCCGCGCGCTGCCGGCGGACCGTACCGAACCACCGAAACACCGGCATTGGACCGAACCAACCGAACCCTTTCGGAAGCACAAACCGCAGGCTTAGCCGTACGGGCCCGGATGACGTTGACGCGCCTCCTTGAATCTCTCTACTGTGCGGTTCCGGAGCCGGGCAGTCCAGGGCATTCCGAACGAGGCCCGGGTATCGGTTTTCTGACGCATTTCTAGCGCGTGGTTCCGAACGCTCTGCGGAACCTGAAAGATTGGCAGGCTCGTGGCTAATTCCTTACTTGCAGACTTGGTACCGGGCGTTACTCGCGGATACCCGGACGACCCCGGGGTCAACCAGCCGCAGTTCGACCAGCCGGGTCTGTGTATGGCCTCCCTCGATCCGACCCTGACGATCCGACAGGCGAATCAGGAGTTCTTCCGCCAGTTCGGCGCCTCCTCGGCGGACGTGTGCGGGCGCAGCTTCCAGGAGCTGGTGCACCCGAGCGTGCAGCAGCCGCTGATGCGCCAGTTCTCACGGCTGGTCGAGGGCAAGCGGCAGCGCTTCGCCACCCATGTGGTCGGGGTGCGGCAGGAGGACTCGGCCTTCGCCAGCCCACTGACGGCCATCGCCGTTCGCGGTGGTACGCCCGAGGACGCGTCGATCCTGGTGCTGATGCCCCAGACCCAGGGATCCGACGACGCCGGGGTGGTCACCAACCGGAAGAAGATTCTCACCGAGATAGACGCACGCATCCTCGAGGGCATAGCCGCCGGGATCTCCACGGTCCCGCTCGCCTCCCGGCTCTACCTCAGCCGGCAGGGCGTCGAGTACCACGTGACCGGATTGCTCCGGAAGCTCAAGGTGCCCAACCGGGCCGCCCTGGTCTCGCGGGCCTACTCCATGGGGGTGCTCAATGTGGGCACCTGGCCGCCGAAGGTTGTCGAGGAATTCATCAAGTGACACCCATAAAGGATTGACGTCGACCGAGCGGCCAAGCGGCCGAAACAGCTCGGCCGCGGCGGAACTTTCGGGCCAGAAATGGCCGGTGGTTCTCCGCCGTGGCCGAGCTGTCGTCCGTGGGTGAACCCGCGGTAAGCGCGGAAGGGCAGCCGAAGAGCAAGGGAAACGCCCAGAGAATCCCTGCCCGGTGCGGTGCGGTCTTGTGCCCGCTCGGCCGCCGCACGGATAGTGGCATCGCGCCGAAAATGAACGAGACGAAGGACGAGCATGGCTGAGATACCCGTGGACGACACGCTGTGGTGCCGGAACTTCCGTCCCGCCCCGGACGCACCCGTGCGTCTGGTCTGCTTCCCGCACGCGGGCGGTTCCGCGAGCTTCTACCTGCCCGTCGCCTCGGCGCTGACGCCGGACGCCGACGTCCTGGCGATCCAGTACCCCGGGCGGCAGGACCGCCGCCGGGAGCCCTGCGTGGACGACATCGCGACACTCGCCGAACAGGTCCACACCGCGCTCGCCGGCTGGCTGGACCGGCCGGTGGTGTTCTTCGGGCACAGCATGGGCGCCCTGGTGGCGTTCGAGGTGGCCCGCCGCATGGAACGCGACGGCCAGGGCCCCGCCCGGCTGGTCGCCTCGGGGCGCCGCGCGCCCTCCCGCTACCGCGACGAGAACGTCCACCGGCGCGACGACGACGGCATCGTCGCCGAGCTGCGCGAGATGAGCGGTACGGACACCCGGGTGCTCGGCGACGAGGAGATGCTGCGGATGGTCCTGCCCGCCATCCGCGCCGACTACCGCGCGGTGGAGACCTACCGCAGCGAGCCGGGCGCGTCGGTGCGCTGCCCGGTCACCGTCATGGTGGGCGACGACGACCCCAGGACCTCCCTCGACGAGGCCGAGGACTGGAAGGGGCACACCACCGGCGCGTTCGACATGCAGGTCCACCCCGGCGGGCACTTCTACCTCAGCAGCCAGGCCCCCGCCGTCATCAAGGCCCTGCGCGGACACCTGGCCGCGGTGCCGGCCTCACCCCGGGGCTGAGCGCCGGACGGTACGCGGACACACGCCGTCCGTCGGCAGTACGGGTGATACCCCTGCCGACGGCGCGCGTGTCGGTGGACCGGCGGCGCTCCCGCGGGTGACGCTGCGTCGGACAAATAGCCGGAATATAGCGCTATGGCATCAGATAGTTGATACGTCAAGCGCGCCGTGGTCCGGTGTCCGGCTCCGATCGAGGAGAGCGATCGATGGAACCCGCGTATGACCTGATGGCCCGTCTGCTCACGGAGCACTTCGGCATCCCCGAGGAGGAGATCACCCCGGACGCCACGTTCGAGCAGCTCGAAGTCGACTCGCTGGCCAGGGTCGAACTGATCACCATGCTCGAGGACCGGCTGCACGTGACCCTGCCCGAGGAACACGGCAACGCCACCGTCGGCGAGGCCGCCGCGTACCTCGACGGGCTCGTGGCGAGCCGCCCCGACCGGGGGCGGGCCGCCGCCCCGGCCGGGGACCAGCCGGTGGCGATGGCGGGGCCCGCGCGGTGAGCGCCTCGGACGCGGCCGTCACCGGGATCGGCATGGTGACGCCGGCGGGGCTGGGCCGGGAGGCCACCTGGGACGGACTGTGCGAGGGAGTGGGATTCGGCGCCCGGGACCCGTTGCTGGCCGGCCTGCCGGTCGACTTCTCCTGCGGGGCCCACGACTTCGACGGTGGAGCCCTGCTCGGCAAGCGGATCACCTGGCGCAACGACCGGTTCATCCACCTGGCGATGGTCGCCGCCCGCGAGGCGGTCGCCGACGCGGCGCTGGACACCGACACCTGGGACGGCCCCCGGGTGGCCGTCGTCCTCGGCTGTGCCAGCAACGGCGGCGACCGCTGGGACGTCGAGTACCGCAACCTGGCCGAAGGGCGCGTGCAGGCCATCTCGCCGACCGCCCTGCTGCGTTCGCTGCCCAACATGGTCGCGGGCGAGGTGTCCACCGACCTCCAGGCGCTGGGCCCCTGCCTCACCACCTCGACGGCCTGCGCGGCCGGCACCACCGCCATCGGCACCGCCCGCGACCTGCTGCGGACCGGGGCCTGCGACATCGCGATCGCCGGCGGCACCGACTGCGCGCGCAGCACCATGGGCTCGGCCGCCTTCTACCGGATGGGGGCCCTGTCGGAGAACCGCCAGGACCCGGCGGGCGCGTCACGGCCGTTCGACGCGGACCGCGACGGATTCGTCCTGAGCGAGGCGGCGGCCGTCCTCGTCCTGGAACGGCCGGAGTACGCCCGCGCCCGCGGCGCGCGCATCCGCGGCTACGTCTCGGGCTACGGGGCCTCCAGCGACGGCTTCCACCCCACCCGCCCGGATCCGGAGGGCGCCGGCGCCCGGCGCGCGGTGCTCGCCGCGCTCGCCGACGCCCGCGCGGACGTGTCGGAGGTGCACCACGTCAACGCGCACGGCACGTCCACGCCCCTGAACGACCGCGTGGAGGCCACCATGCTGTCGAAGGTGTTCCGCACGCCCCCGCCCGTGACGTCCGTCAAGGGCGCCATCGGGCACTCGCTCGGGGCGGCGGGCGCGATCGACGCGGCCTGCACGGTGATGTCGCTGGAGCGACAGCTCGTCCTGCCGACCGCCAACCTGGACCGGCTGGACGACGGCATGGACCTGGACGTGGTGACGAAGAAGCCGCGGCCGCACCGCATGGAGGCGGCGATCAGCGACTCGTTCGGCTTCGGCGGCCAGAACGCCGTGCTGTTCTTCCGGGCCGCGTGAGCTCCCAGGACCTCGACACCGCCCCGGCCCCGAGCCGCCCGAGCGACACGGGGCCCGGGGCCGCGGGCCGCGCCGCCCCCGCCGGGCGCACCGGGCGCGGCCGCGCCTGGCTCGTGCCCGCCCTCGTGTTCGTGGTGACCCTGCTGCTCGGCGTGGCCGGCCTCGGCACCCACGAGCGGCTGGCCAACGGCGGCTACACCGCGTCCGGCACCGAGTCCGAACGCGCCAACCGGCTGCTGGCCGACCGCTTCGGCGGCGGCAGCCCCGACCTCGTGCTGCTCGTACGGGCCGAGGGCGGCCTCGACACCGCCCGGGCCCGGGCGGAAGGGCGGCAACTGACCCTGCGGCTGGCGCGCGCGACCGGCGTCGGCGGGGTGCGCTCCCCCTGGTCGGGCGACGCGGCCGGTGCGGCACTGCGGTCCGATGACGGCACACTGGCGCTGGTCACGGCGGACCTCACGGGCGCGGACCGCGACGCGGCGCGCACTGCCGGAGCGCTGGTGCCCGAACTCACCGGCCGCCACGGGGCCCTGAGCGTCCAGGCGACCGGACCCGCCTGGGTCAGCGTGGAGGCCGGGCGCGTCAGCCAGCGCGACCTGGTGCGCGCCGAATTCGTCGCCGCCCCCCTCACCTTGCTCATCCTCGTGCTCGCGCTGCGTTCCCTCGTGGCCGCGCTCGTCCCCCTCGTGATCGGCGCGGTGGCCGTCGTCGGCACGGTCGCGCTGCTGCGGCTGCTCACCTACGCCATGCCGGTGTCGGTCTTCGCCATGAACCTCGCCACCGCGCTCGGCTTCGGACTCGCCGTGGACTACGGGCTGTTCCTCGTCACCCGCTACCGCGAGGAACTGCGCACCGGCAAGCCCGTGGCCGTCGCCGTCCAACGGACCGCGCGCCGGGCGGGGCACACCGTGGCTGTCTCCGCCTGCACCGTGGCGCTGTCCATGGCGGCGCTGCTGGTGCTGCCCCTGCCGTTCCTGCGGTCCATGGCCTGCGCCGGAATGGCGGTGGCCCTGCTCGCCGCGGCCACCGCCGTGCTGCTCGTCCCGCCCGTCCTGAACCTCCTCGGCACCCGCGTCGACCGCTGCGACCCGCTCGCCGTGCCGCGCGGCCGGCACCGTGCCCGCCCGCGGGCGCCACGGGCCGACAGCCCGGCCTGGCGGACCGTCGCCCGGGTCGTCACCCGGCGCCCGCTGTACTACGGCGGGGGCTGCGCACTGGTCCTCCTGCTGTTCGCCTCGCCCTTCGCGCACGTGCACTTCGGGCTGTCGGACGAACGGGTGCTGCCCGCGCACACCGAGGCGCACCGGACGTCCCAGGCCATCCGCGAGGGCTTCACCTCCCGCACCGAACGGAATCTGACCGTCGTGCTCCCGGACGTCGACGTCGTACGCGACCGGGCGGCCCTGTCGGCGTATCAACGCCGGGTGGCGGCACTGCCGTCCGTCGCACGCGTCGCCGAAGTGCCCGCGCCGACGGGCGGGGCCCTCTGGGCGGGCGTCGACGGCGGACCCGGCAGGGCCACGAGAGCAGACCGGGTGCGGGTGGCGGCACCGCCCGGGCCGGGCGCGGTGCTGACCGTGACCGGCCCCGAGGACCCCCAATCGCGTGCCGGACGGGACCTGGTGCAGCGGCTGCGATCGCTGCCCGCCCCTGGCGAACGGCTCGTCACCGGGCGCGCGGCCTACCTCTTCGACACCCGGGACGCGGTGCGCGACCGGCTGCCGCTCGCGGCCGGGATCGTCGCCGTCACCACATGGGCGATGCTCTTCCTGCTCACCGGCAGCGTGCTGCTGCCGGTGAAGGCGCTGGTGGTCGGGGCACTCAGCCTCGGCACGAGCTTCGGGCTGATGGTCCACGTCTTCCAGGACGGCCATCTGCGCGAGGCGGTGGGGGAGTTCACCGTCACCGGGACGCTCGACATGACGATGCCGCTGCTGATGTTCGTCATCGCGTTCGGGCTGGCGATCGACTACGAGATCTTCCTGTTGTCGCGGGTGAAGGAGCACTACGCCCTGACCGGCGACAACCGGCAGGCCGTGGTGGAGGGCGTCGCGCGGACGGGCCGGCTGGTGACCACGGGCGCCCTCGCCGTGGCCGTCGTCACCGGCGCCCTCGCCACCTCCGGGGTGACCCTGCTGAAGCTGCTGGGCACCGGCCTCGCGGTCGCCGTGCTCGTCGACGCGGTCCTGGTACGGGGGGTTCTCGTACCGGCCTGTCTGACCGTGGCGGGGCGCGCCAACTGGTGGACCCCCGCCCCGCTGGCGCGCGCACACGCACGGATCAGCGCCCGGACCGGCCTGGACGAGAGCCGCTGACGCCCGCCCGCCCGGCGTAGGGAGCACGCACCATGCCTCGCACCACCGCCCGGCCCCCGCGCGCCACCAGCGGCCCGCACCGGTGAAAGGGCCGGTCGGCTGGGTGCTGCGGCAGCCGGACGGGCCGCGCGCGCTGCGCCGGGCGACGCGGCTGACCGTGGCCGGGGGCACCGGGTTCTACCTCTGCCTCTATGTGGTCGGCGACGCCACCATGGCCATCTACGCCATGTTCGGCGCGCTGCCCCTCGTCATGCTGAGCGACGTCCCCGGGCCGCCACCGAGCCGGGCCCGCGCCCTGCTGGCCGTGGCCCCGGCCGCCATGGCCCTGGTCACCGCCGGGACCCTGCTCGCCGCCCACACCTGGGCCGCCGCCTGCGGCATGTTCGTGGTGGGCTTCCTCGTCACCTTCCTCGGCGTGGCGAGCCCCCGCCTGGCCGGGGTGGGCATCGCCCTCCAGCTCTTCTACGTCCTGCCCTGCTTCCCGCCCTACGCGCCGCAGACCCTGGGCTCCCGGCTGGCCGGGCTGGCCCTCGGCATCCTGCTCACCGCCTGTGCCGAACGCGTGCTGTGCCCCGACCCGGCGCCCCGCCCCTACCGGGCCGTCCTCGCCGACGCCGTGGCGGCCTGCGCCGACTACACGTCGGCCGTCGCCGACACCCTCACCGGCCCGGGCACGACGCGTACGGACCCGGGGGAGCGGCGCGCCGCCGCCCGCCGGGTCTTCGAGTCGGCCCGGCCCTCACGGGTCCCCCCGGCCGAACGCCCGACCTCCTCATCGGCGCGCGACCACGCGTTCCACGACACCCGCGTCGCCGTGTGGCAGATCCGGGACCGGATGGACCGCTTGTCCCGGGCGTCCGGGGAGTCCGGGGCCGACGGCACCGCACCCGCCGCCGCGACCCTGCTGCGGCACACCACGGCGGCGCTGCGGTCCGCCGCCCGGGGCCTGCGCGAGGGCACGCCCGGCGTGGTCACCGACCGGATCGCCGACGGGGCCGCCGCGTTCGACGTCATCCGTGCGGCGGAGCTGCCCCGCACCCCGGCCGCACGGATGCGCCGGGACACCGTCGTCCGGGAGACCGCGGAGGCCGCCCGGAGGGCCACCACCGCCACCCGGATCGCCCTCGGCGACCGGCTCTCCGTCGCGGACCGCGACGGGCCCTTCGGGTACGCCGCAACACCCCGCTCCACCCTGTGGCGGCGACGGCTGGACTGCCACCTGACGCCGCGCTCGGTGCACCTCCAGAACGCCCTGCGGGTCGCCGTGGCCATGGCCTGCGCCCGCCTGCTGGCCGGGTCCCTCGGCATGTCCCACGGATTCTGGGTGCTGCTCGCCACCCTCAGCTTGATGCGCACCTGGGCCGTGGGCACCGAGGCCGCGCTGCGCCCCGCCTTCCTCGGCACGGTCGCCGGGGCGGCCGCCGCGGCGCTGCTGCTGCTCCTCGTCGGCGATGTGCCCGCCTTCTACGCGGCCGCGCTCCCCGTCGTGACGCTCGTCGGCTTCACCGTCGGCCCGCTGCTCGGCACGGCCTGGACGCAGGCCATGTTCACGCTCGCCTTCCTGCTGCTCTTCACCCAACTGGCCGTGCCCAGCTGGCACCTGTCCGCCGTACGGCTCCTCGACGTCGTCGTCGGCGGCGCGCTCGGCGCGGTGGTGAGTGCGCTGGCCTGGCCCCGCGGCGGCCACGGCGAACTGCGCCGCGCCGTCGCGGACTTCCTCACCGAGGGCGCCGACTGCTGTCGTACCACCGTCGCCCGGCTCCGCTCCGGTGACGCCCCGTCACGGGCGCCGGCCGGGCACCGGCCGACGCACCGCGCGATGCGCCGCGCGGAGGAGACGTACGTCCAGTTCGTCACGGAGCGCCGCCCCTCACGGGAAGTGGACGCCCAGTGGGAAGCCGCCCTGTCCGTCGGCTACCACTTGACGCACGGCGGTGAGCCGCTGGCGGCCCGCGGCCCCGCGGGGGTGCTCGCCGTGTGGCCGGACGCCGCCGCCCGGCTGACCGATCTGGCCGAGGCCGTGGCCACGGCCGCCGAGCGCCGGGCCGAGGAGATCCGCACGGCGAGCCCTCCCGGCCCACTGCCGACGACGGACGGGGCGGCGGCGGACCGGCCACGGGAAGCGGGCGGCCCGGCGGCGCTGCTGCTCGTCGACACCCGCGGATGGCTGACCGGCCTGGCGGACGCCCTGGCCCGCCTGCGCACGCAGGCAGGGGCGGAGCCACCGCGTGGCCGGGGCGTCGATGCGCGCTCACACTGGGGGCAGCGAGTCAGGAGACACCGATGAACAACCGGCAGCGCTTCCGCGCCCACCTCGCCGACCCGAAGATGCTCATGGTGCCGATCGCGCACGATCCGCTGTGCGCCCGCATCATCGAGCGCGCCGGATTCCAGGCCGTCGGCGTGGGCGGGGCCGCGAGCGCGGCGGCACTGCTGGGCCGCCCCGACGCGCGGCTGCTCAGCGCCCGGGAGATGGCGGACGTCGTCTGGCGGACCGTCGACGCCGTCGGCGTCCCCGTCTTCGCGGACGCCGACGACGGGTACGGCGACGCCACCCACGTGGCGTGGACGGTACGGCAGTACGAGAGCGCGGGCGCCGCGGGCCTGTTCCTGGCGGACCGGCCCGCGCGGCGGCAGCGCGGCCGGACGGCGGGCGGGGCGGTGGGGGAGGCGGAGGACGACACGGTCGTGCCGGCGGCGGAGCTGATCGGCAGGATCGAGGCCGCCGTCGCCGCCCGCCGGGACCCGGACCTGCTGATCATGGCGCGGACGGACGCCCTGGCGGCCCACGGCATCGACGAGGCCCTCGACCGAGCCCACGCCTGCGTCGACGCGGGCGCCGACGCGATCTGCGTCGCGAACCCCGCCTCGACCCACCAGATGCGCCGGATCACCGAGGAGATCACCGCCCGTCGCGGCATCCCGGCGATGGCGGACGCGAGCCCCGGCGTCATGCCCCCGGCGACCGCCGCCGAACTCCAGCAGCTGGGCTATGCGCTGACGCTGTATCCGACGCTCGCCTCCCGGGCTCTCGCGCGCGCCGTCGCCGACGTGATGGGCGAACTGTCCTGGAGCGGGGACGCGGCGCCGCTGGCGGACCGGCTGGCCCCCTTCGAGGAGTTCCACGCCCTGGCCGGCCCGCCGGAGCACCGCGAGGCCGCCGGCCCGCCCGGCGCCCGGCGGTGAACGCGGCGGCGAGGAGCGCGGCCGGCGGGGCCGCCGACCGCTCCGACGCGCCGGTTCGGCCGGATGGAGCACGGTTGGATCATGCGGTGTCCCGGCTGGGTACACTCGCGGCGTTGCTCGGCGCGGGAGGCCGTACTCATGGGGTGCGGCGACCGTTGTCGGCGCACCCCCTCGTACCAGGCCCGCCGTGGCCGGGTGACGGTCACCGGACAGTCCGAACACGAGGAGTGCGTCATGGCTGAGGTAAAGCTGAGCGCCGAGCTGCGTAATGACTTCGGCAAGGGTGCCGCCCGTCGCACCCGTCGTGACAACAAGGTCCCCGGCGTCATCTACGGGCACGGCGCCGACCCCAAGCACGTGGCGATCGACAGCCACTCGCTGATGATGGCCCTGAAGACACCGAACGTCCTGCTCAGACTCGACGTCGCAGGCAAGAGCGAACTGGTCATCCCCAAGGCCGTGCAGCGCGAGGCCATCCGCGGCTTCCTGGTCCACGTGGACTTCCTGGCCGTGAAGAAGGGCGAGAAGGTCACCGTCGAGGTGCCGGTGGTCACCGAGGGCGATCTGGCGCCGGGCGGCAACCTGCTGGAGCACATCCTGAACGCCCTGCCCGTCGAGGCCGAGGCCACCCACATCCCGGAGGGGGTGACGGTGTCCATCGAGGGCCTGGAGGCCGGTCACACCATCCGGGCCGGGGACATCGAGCTGCCGCGCGGCAGCTCCCTGGCCATCGAGGAGGACGCCGCCGTCCTCCAGATCGTCGCCGCCCAGACCGAGCCGGTGGAGGAAGAGGCCGAGGAGGCCGAGGAGGCCGTGGCGGAAGCCGCGCCCGAGGCCGAGGAGGCACCGGCCGAGAGCTGAACGCCGCGCCACCATCCGGCCCCGGCCCTCGCACTCCGCATCCGGGAGAGCGCGAGGACCGGGGCCGGGCGAGCACCGCGCGGGCGTCAGAACGGGCGCTGGGACAGCGGGATCTGCACCGTGATCGTGGCACGCTTCTCCACCGCCGTCGCGCCCTGGCGGCTCGCCCACGACTCACCGCCGCGCATCCAGGCCGGCAGACCGGCGGGCAGGTCCCCCTCGGGGATCTCGCCGAGATCCGCCGGGTCGAGGTCCTCGCCGTAGTGCGCCGGCGGTTCCGGGTTGTCCGGCGTGACCACCGGGTGCAGCGCGTCCAGCGCGGCGTTCCAATTGGCCAGCATCTTCGCCATGGCGACCGCCCGGGGCGTCCCCGAGGACGCGGCGCTGTCGGGATAGGTGGGATGCCGGATGTGCTGGTAGGCACCCCCGTAGGCCTGGCCCGAGGGGGTCTCGCGCCACGTGCGGAACGCGGTGTCCGCCAGCCGGCCCAGCGCGACGACGGCCTCGATGGGATTGTTCGCCGTCAGGGCGTCGAACCACACGTGCCGGTGCAGGGCGATGTCCGGGTCGTTCGCGTGGGCGTCGCCCGCCTGCCGGCCGTAGACGCCGTACAGATAGGTGTTGACCATGACGTAGCTGGTCTCGATGCCGAGCTTGTTGAGAAAGCCCTGGAGACGCCGGCCCGCCGTACCGACCAGGATCCGCCGGACGACGGCTTCTTGGGCGGTGGGGGCCTGGCCGATGACCAGCACCCGGGCCGTGCCGTCCAGCCGCCCCCGATGGAAGACGGGACCCCACTCGGTACGGAAGTCGTCCGGCGGATAGATCTCCGTGCCGGGGAAAGCGCGCGCCAGCGTGGCGTACGGCTCCTCGACGCAGCCAGGGTCGAAGTCGTGCATCGTGCCTCTTCCTGTCCTGCCGCCGGGGCCCCGCCCTGCCCGCGGGCGTCCCGCGGCGGGCGCGGCGGCCGCGCCCATGGGAAAATTGTTACCTCATATCAGGACTGTTCCCTGTACGCACGGCGGAGGGACCAGCAGATGCCACCACCTGTAGAGCCTCCGGTGGACCCTTTGGCGGGACCGCGTTTCGCGTTGCGGGGCCGCGTCGTGACGATGAACGGCCGGCACGACGTGATCGACGACGGTGTCGTCTACATCGACCAGGGCGTCATCGACAAGGTCGCACCCGTCGGCGCCGATCCTCCGCCAGGCCATGAGCACACCACGGTCACCCCGAGCGGCGGCAGCATCTATCCCGGCCTGATCGAGCTGCACAACCACCTGCCCTACAACGTGCTGCCCCTGTGGCAGGTCCCCGAGAACTACCCGAACCGCACCGAGTGGGGCGGGGGACGGAATCCCGACTACGGCAGGCTCGTCACCGGTCCGATGCGCGTCCTGGGCGAGGACGTCGCGCTGATGCCCGCCGTGGTGCGCTACGTCGAGGCCAAAGCGCTCGTCAACGGCACCACCACCAGCCAGGGAATCCGCCTGTTCTCCAATGCCGGTGCCAGCAGGATGTACCGGGGCATCGTGCGCAACGTCGAGGCGACGGACGACCCTGCCCTGCCGGAGGCGGCCACCCGGATCGCCGACGTCGAGGCCGCGAACGCCGGGAAGTTCCTGGCACGGCTGAACCAGGGGCGCCGCCTGCTGCTGCACCTCGCCGAGGGCAGGGACACCGACGCCCGGGGCCACTTCCTGGCCCTCAAGCTCCCGGATGACGGCCCATGGGCCATCACGGAGAACCTGATCGGCATCCACTGCACCGGCCTGCTGGCCGAGGACTTCCCCGTACTGGCCGACCACGGCGCTTCCATGGTCTGGTCACCGCTGTCGAACCTGCTGTTGTACGGCCGTACCGCCGACATAGCCGCCGCCCGGCGGGCCGGAGTGCGCCTCGCGCTGGGATCGGACTGGACGGTGTCCGGCAGCAAGGGGCTGCTCGGCGAGCTCAAGGCCGCCCGGCTCGCGTCGGCGGCGGCCGGCGGTGTCTTCACCGACCGGGACCTCGTCGACATGGCCACCCGCAACCCCGCCGTCATGCTGCGCTGGGAAGGGGCCCTGGGGTCGCTGCGGGCGGGCGCGCGGGCCGATGTCATCGTCGTGGACGAGGCCGGCGGCGACGCCTACAGCACGCTGATCGACGCCCGGGACAGCGATCTGAGCCTGGTCGTGATCGCGGGTCACGCGCGCTACGGCACCCGTGCGCTGATGGACGACCTGGCCCCGGAGGAGCAGCTGGAGACCGGCGTACGGGGACTGCCGGCCGGCCGGGCGCTGAATCTGCGGCAGGCGTCGGCCGACCCCGTCGTGGGAGCCCTCACCCTCGCCGAGGCCGCCCGGCGCCTCACCCAGGCGCTGGCGGACCTGCCCGGCACCGCCGACCGGGCCCGCCGGGCCCCGGCCCCGGCCCGGGAGGCCGGGCCGCGCTGGCGGCTGGCCCTGGACGAGATCGAGCCGACGGGCGCCGAACTCCGCCCGCGCCTGCCGCTGCTCAGAGCGGGCCGGTCCGTCCCCAGCGGGCCGGTCATCGGCGGGGCGGAGGCCGACCTGGCGGAGGGCCCGGCCGCCCTTCCCTCCCTGCGGCTGGACGGGCTGACCGCGACGAAGGACGCGACGTACCGCCGCACGCTCGGCGCCGAGATGAACCTGCCGCCGGGCTTCGCCGCCGCGCTCGAGGACCTGCTGACCTGAGACCCGTCACCCGGACGGCCCACAGACGGCTTACACCGCGTCGACGCGCCGGACCGCGTGCGCCGTCCGGCCCGGCCGCCGCCTCGGGGGTATGACCGGCTCCACGACATCGGCCCGAGCGGTCGCGGGTGACCGCCCTTCGGGTGAAGCTGGTGCCGCAAGGAGGGGCATCGGAGGGATCGAAGGGTGTCGCGCCATGTCAGACGAAACGACGCGGGTGCTGGCCGGCCTCGACGAGGCACGGCGCCGTGAACTGGCCGGTCTGTACCGGGACTTGCACGCCCACCCGGAACTGTCCTTCGCCGAGCACCACACGGCCGCGGAGGTCGCCCGCCGATCGCGGGCGTACGGGTTCGAGATGACCGAGGGCGTCGGCCGTACCGGTGTGGTGGCGGTCCTGCGCGGTGGCGCCGGGCCGACGGTACTGCTGCGGGCGGACTTCGACGCGCTGCCGGTGGAGGAACGCACCGGACTGCCGTACGCGTCCACCTCCGGCGGCGTCATGCACGCCTGCGGCCACGACATGCACACCACCTGTCTGCTGGGCGCGATGCGACTGCTGGCGGAGGGGCGCGAACACTGGTCCGGCACGGTGCTGGCCGTCTTCCAGCCCGCCGAGGAGATGGGCCAGGGCGCGCGGGCGATGGTCGACGACGGCCTCTTCACCCGGTTCGGCAAGCCCGACGTGGTCCTCGGGCAGCACGTCATACGGTTGCCCGCGGGCACGGTCGGCTGCCACCCCGGTACGGCGTACGCCGCGACCGACGTGCTGCGGATACGCATGTTCGGTGTGGACGGGCCCGACGCGGGCCCCGGCTCGGCGGGCGCCACGGCGAACCGGCTGCAGACGGTTCTGGAACGGGAGATGAGTGACGCCGGCACGGTGCGGATCACGGCCGACGACGCTCCTCACGCCTTCGGGAGCGGCGAGCGGGACGACGGCGACCCGGTCGCGGCCCGGTTGAAGGTGAGCCTGCGCACCTGCTCGGCCCCGATGCGGCAGCGCGCGCTGGATGCGCTGGAGCGGGCCGTACGGGAGGAGTCCGCCGCCTCGGGCGCCGTACGGGACCCGGAGATCACTGCGCTCGGCACCTTCCCCTCGCTGGTCAACGACGTGGACGCGGTGGACCGGACCATGACCGCCATCGGTGCCGTGATCGGCGCGGACAAGGTGGTCGACCCGGGGCTGCTGCCCGGGGGCGAGGACATCGGTGTGTTCGGCACGGCGGCCGACGTGCCGGTGTGCTTCTGGCAGTTCGGCGGCACCGACCCCGACACCTACGCCAAGGCCGAGGCCGCCGGGACCACCCGCGACGTGCCCGCGAACCACTCGCCGTTCTTCGCGCCGGTCATCGAACCGACCCTGACCACCGGAGTGACCGCCATGGTGGCGGGCGCGCTGGCCTGGCTCGGCCCGGGCGGCGGCAGGCGCTGAGCCCGGTCCCGCCCCCGGGTTCAGCGGCTCCCCAGCCGGTCCAGGGCCGCCGCGACCATGGCGGAGACACCGGTGGGCAACGCGCTCCGCACATCCGGGGCGAACTCCGGCGAGTGATTGGGGGGCAGGGCCGCCAGCTTGTCCGCCGGTGTGCGGCCGGGGGCCGCCCGCCACTGCCGGGCGCCGACCGACCCCAGCATCCAGTACACCGTCGGTATGCCGGTGAACCCGTGGATCCCCTGCCCCGCGTCGCCGAACAGCGGGAAGTCCTCCGTGGCCATCGACGGTGGCCACAGCGCCACCCGCCCGGTGCCCAGGAGCGCCTGGTGCGCCTCCCGGACGGCCGCGGTGGCCGACGGATCGGGAACGTTGGGCGCCGAGCGGGACACGAGGGTGATCTCGGGCGGATCGACGCGGCCGGACGCGGCGCATTCGGCGTGGACGGTCCGGCGCACGGCCTCGGCGAGGGAGTCCAGGGTGGTTTGGGAGTGGGCGCGCACGGTGAGGCCGAGCGTGGCCCGGTCGGGCACCACGTTGCGGCTGTCGCCCGCCTGCAGCCGGCACACGGTGAGCACGGCCCGGTCGGCGGGGTCGGTCTCCGTGGCGACGAGAGCGTGCAGCGCGCCGACCGCGGCCGCCGCGGTCGCCACCGGGTTCACGGTCAGGTGCGGGGTGGCGGCGTGCCCGCCGCGGCCGTGGACGACGACGTCGAAGGAGAGACTGCCGGCCATCAGCGCCCCGGTGCCGTGGGCGACCATGCCCGCCGGGAACGGCGCGGTGTGCTGGGCGAGTACGGCGTCGGGGCGCCCGAAACGGTCGTACAGACCGTCCTCGAGCATGGCCCGCGCCCCCTGGAGCGTCTCTTCCGCGGGCTGGCCGACGACCACGAGCGTGCCCCGCCACAGGTGCGTCGCACGGGCCAGCAGCCTCGCCGCCCCGGCCGCCGCCGCGAGGTGCAGATCGTGCCCGCACGCGTGCATGACCGGCACACCGCGGCCGTCCGGGCCCGGTGCGCGGACTGTGCTCGCGTACGGCAGGCCGGTCCGTTCCACAACCGGCAACGCGTCGAGTTCGGCACGCACCAGGACCCGCGGGCCCTCGCCGTTGCGCAGCACACCGACCACCCCGTGGCCCCCGACGCCCGGGGTCACCCGGAAGCCGTCCGCCGTCAGCCAGGCGGCGAGGCGGCCCGCGGTGCGCTCCTCCGACCCGGACAGCTCGGGGTCGGCGTGCACCGTGAGGCACAGGGTGGTGGCCGCGAGCATGATGTCGTCGAGGCCCAGTAGGACCCGGCGGACCCGGTCGGCAGGGGAGGGCGTGGAGGAAGGAGTCATGGCGTTCCTCGGGGGGATCGAAGGAAAGCACCTCGGGCGGTGGTACCCGCGTGCGAGCGGAATGAGAGCGGAACACCGGGGGCCCGGCGAGCGCGTCCTGCTGGGATGGCGGAGCAAGGCAACACCACGTCCGGCCGGGCCTCTCTGCCCGTGGCCGGCCGGACTCGACGTATCGGGAGAAGACATGGCACCGAAGACCGAACTCGCCTCGCTCGCCCAGGAGATCCTGGAGCTCGAGTCCGAGACCTTCGAGATCTCGGACTACTCGGACGCGAGCGAGGTCGTCCTCGCCGGTTCGACCAGCTCCAGCAGCACCAGCACCTGCTCCAGCACCACGAGCACCACCAGCTGCTCCGCCTGATCGGTTCACCGATCGGATCGTGGCCGCCCGGCACAGCCCTCTGCGACAGCAGGGGGCTGTTTCGCCGTTCCTCAGGGGGATCCTCAGGGGAAGGGGTGCGGCACCCTACGGAGTTCGTCGTCCGTCAGATCGGTCGACCGCCATCCGGCACGCCGGAAGGCGGACCGCATGCGCGGCATGCGCGGCGCCCGCTGCCGGGACCAGCCGAAGTCGATCGGCAGCAGCCCGGGGACGACGGTGGAGACGGTGGTCAGTCCCATCCGCTCCTGCTCGGGCGAGGTCTGGTCGACGACGATCACATCGAAGCCCGCCCGTACCAGCTCGTCCCGGCACAGCAGCACATCGTCCCGCAGATCCCCCGAGCGCGGCCGGATCCGCTGCCAGTCGCGGTAGACGTCCCCGAGCGGCCGTACGGCCGCGGGCTCCAGGTACTCCCGGGCGTGGACGGCCATTTCGGGGAGGCCGAACAGCCGGGCGTGGTGGGTCAGGTGCCGCACCCGGGAGAAGTCCCGCGCCATCGCCTCCAGCTCCTCGCGGTCCTCCTCCACCTGCCGGTCCAGATGCGGGATGTAGCTGAGGACCTCGGAGAGGGCCGCCTCGACGGCGTCCTCCGGATCGAGCCGCGCGCCGGCGGCGAAGGAGAGCGTTCCCGGGCCGCCGTCCCGGCGCACGGCGAGTCCGGTGACGACGGGCACCGCCAGGTCCACCCGGTTGTCGAAGGCGTGGACGTCGTACCCCTGGAGCGCGGCCCGGGCGGTCATGGCGCGAACTGCCTCGCCGCGGCACGAGTCCAGGTCGATCTCGGTGAGGCGGGCCCGGCCGTACCAGGCCAGCAGGAACGCGTCGCGCTCGATGAGTTCCAGCAGCCCGAACAGGACCGCTTCCTCCAGACAGCTGCCGGTGGCGCACCCGTTGGAACTCTCGAAGACGAAATTGTCCGACGCGAGTCCGGCGCCGTAGTGCACCAGCCGGGTGGGCACCCAGACCGGGCGTTCGTCGCGCAGCGAGTGGCCCCGGACCCAGGGGATCGTCCGCGCCGGGTCGAAGGGGGCCACCATCGGCTCGTCCCGGTAGGTCTGGGGTGCGTACGTACCGCACTCGCGCGGATCGACGGCGTGTTCGCCGTGGGCGCGCAGAGCGTCGTAGGAGTCCTCCACCACCTGCCCGCCGTGCCGCCGGTGGATTCCCGCGTACCGTTCGAGCCCCTCCAGGAACGCCAGATCGCGGCTGGCCGCGAAGGAGTTCGCCTGGCCGCTCCAGGTGACGTCGGACAGGCCCGCGTAGGTGCGGACGAAGACACTGCCCGCCACCGGCGCGGTCGTCGGTGAGGTCACATTGAGCCAGGTGCCCTCGCCCAGTGCCCCGCAGACCGGGTTGGCCAGGGCGCCCGTCGGCATCGCGTAGGACTTCGCAGGCCGCAGCCGGTAGCGGTCCGGGGCGGGCTTGGGCCGTGAGCGCAGGCCCGCACGGCCCGCCTCGGACGTGGCGGGGGTGGCAGGGGTGGGCGGCTGGCAGTGCGGGCACTGCGGCTCGGCCAGCAGCGGCAGCGTCGTGACGCGCAGGGTCGCCAGATCGACCCGGGTGACCTGGGGCAGCGGGAGGTCGGCGGCGGTGTGCCAGTCACCGGCCGGCCGCCCGGCCGCCGCCGGACGGCCGGAGTGCAGGACCGCCTCGTACAGCGCCCACACCGCGTCGACGGCGAAGTCCGGCAGGGCCGGCCAGTCGCCCACCGGGTGCGGGGCGGTGCCGACCTCCAGCGCGTCGCGTTCGGACCGGGAACGCAGCCGCTGCCAGCGCCGGGCCAGACAGCCGCCGCACGCGGCGGTGGCCGCGTCCGTCGCCCCCCACGGCCCGATCAGCACGGCCTGCGCGGTGAGGTGGACGTTCGCACCGCCGCGGGCGGCGCCGTACGGGTCTCCTTCCGTGCGGAACGCGTCCGCCGCGCCGAGGGGGACGACGACCGGCGGGTGCGAGGCGGCGTCCCGGGGGAGGGTGTCGAAGCGTGCGGTGAGGGCCCGCTGGAGACGGCGCCCGGCCTCTTCCAGTGGCTGGTGGGTAGAGGTGTCGGTGCTCATGTGTCGTTGCTCCAGCGGAAGGTCCTCATGGCCAGCAGCCCGAAGACCAGGGCGAAGACGGCGAGTCCCGCGCAGGCCAGGCCGGTGCTGCCGAGACCGGCACGGCCGGAGACCGCCGCCGAGATGCCGTCGTTGAGATAACGCAGCGGCAGCACCCGGGAGAGCGACCGCAGCCACGAGGGCATGGCGTCGATCGGGAAGAACGACCCGGACAGGAAGGCCATCGGCACCATCACGCAGTTGGCGACCGCCGCCACCGCCTCCGGTGTGTTCGCCCGGGAACCGATCACCATGCCGATGGCGAGGAACGCGGTGATGCCCAGCACCAGGACCGGCAGCGCCAGCGGCCAGGTGGAGCCCAGCCGCAGCCCGAACACCGGCAGCAGGGCCACCCCGATGAACAGCGCCGCCTGGACCACGCCGATGACCAGCGCCACCACATAGCGGGACGCGAGCACCGAGGTCAGCGGGGTCGGCGACATCCGGACGAGCCGCAGCAGATCGTCCTTGCGCCACTGCATGAGCGTGAACGCCACACCGAACACGGCCGCGTTGCCCACCCCCCAGGACAGCACGCCCGGCGCGATGTAGTCGATGTAGCCGCGGCCGCTCTGCTCGACGGTCTGCCCCCGGAAGATCAGCCCGAACACCACCAGGAAGATCAGGGGGAAGGCGAAGGTGAAGAAGACCGTCGTCCTGTCGCGGACCGAGGCCCGGTAACTGGCCGCGGTCAGTGCGCCGTACGCGCTCATGCGTGCTGCTCCGATCCGGTGAGTTCGAGGTAGACGTCCTCGAGGGTGGCGGTGCGGGTCCGGACCCCGTCGAGGCCCGCGACCTCACCGACGGCGGCCAGCACGGGCCCGGCCGCGCGGGTCTCGAGGACGACCGAGTCGCCCTCCACACAGACCCGGTCCACCCCCGCGATGCGCTCGGCCCGCTCCACCGTGAGGCGGTCGGCGGGCACCAGCAGCCGGGTGGGTGCCTGCGCCGCGCCGACCAGCCGGCCGGGGGAGTCCAGGGCGACCACGGAGCCCGCGACGACGATGGCCACGCGGTCGCACAACGCCTCGGCCTCGTCCAGATGGTGTGTGGTGTAGACGATGGTGCGGCCCTCGCCCTTCAGCGCGCGCAGCACCTTCCACAGATCACGGCGTGCCTGCGGGTCGAGGGCGGCGGTCGGCTCGTCCAGGAAGATCAGTTCGGGGCCGTGCACCAGCGCGGAGGCGATGGCCAGACGCTGCCGCTGACCGCCGGAGAGCACCTCGACACGGATGTCGGCCTGGCCGAGGAGACCGACGAGCGACAGCGTCCGCTCCACACCCTCCCGCCCGACGCCGTACAGCGCGGCGACCGTCGACAGATGCTCACGGGCCGTCAGGCGGGTGAAGAACGCCGAACTCTGGGTCTGCACGCCCAGGCGCGGCAGCAGCGCCATGTTCCGCGGCCAGGGCGGAAGGCCCAGGACCGACACCGAGCCGGAGTCCGCCTCGCGCAGTCCTTCGACGATCTCTATCAGCGTCGTCTTCCCCGCCCCGTTGGGCCCGAGCACACCGAAGAACTCGCCGCGCCCCACGGTGAGTGAGATCCCGGCCACCGCCTGGACGTCTCCGTACCGCTTGCGCACGTCCTCCAGCACGATGGCGGGCTCGTCCGGCCTTGCCTGTGTCATGTGGTCCTCAACTCTGGTCAAGCGACTTCTCGCAGGGGGATTCGGGAAAACAGGTAGAGGGGGCAGGTGGTTCAGCGGGCCTTGCCGCGCCGGGCCCAGGGGCCGGTCACCGCGACCAGCACGGCGACCAGCAGGGCGGGTACGACGGCGGCGAGCACGCCGTAGCGGTCCGCCAGGAAGTGGTGGCACAGCAGCACGAACCCCACGCCGCTGCCGCCGACGAGCGCCACCGACCCCACGCCGTACGCGGCGTAGGCGATCCGGGCCCCGCGCGGGTACGCGCCGACGCCCGGGCCGCGCCGCAGGACACGGGCGGACAGCAGGCGCAGGAAGCGCCGGCTCTCGGTCGCGTAGTCGGCCATGCCCAGCGCGTGGGCGAGCATCCGGTAACCGTCCAGCGGGGGCAGCGGCACCAGATTGACCAGGGCCTGTGCCGTACCGAGGGTCAGCAGGCCCGCCACGGCGGCGCGCACCGGGTCCCCGGCGGGCAGCACGGCCCACAGCGCGGCGAAGGGCAGCAGGAACACAAGGTTCATGACGGTGCCGGCCATGGCCGTGGCCATCTGTGCCCACCGGGAGCGCAGATACAGGTAGTTCCCGACCTCGCAGTACATGAAGACCATGGGCAGGTGCCAGCGCAGTCCGATCTCGCCGACGGTGCCCCCGAAATGCCGGGCGACCACCCCGTGCGCCAATTCGTGCAGCGCGGTGCTCACCCACAGCAGGCTGAACACCGCGAGCAGCGGCACCGGGCGGCTCAGCAGCCAGCCCGTGTCCCGGACGAACCCGTCCAGGCGCAGGACGAGTGTCGTCTCCATGACCCCGACCAGCGCCAGCACCGGCAGCAGGAAGCGGGCGGACAACGCGAAGCCGGTCGCCCGGTACAGCCGCTCGGTGGCGGCACCGGCGTCGGCGACCAGCCGCAGTTTGCCCTTCCACGGCGTCGGGCGGGGCGGCGGCTCCGCCGGCACGGGGGCGATCGGCTCGGCCCCCACCAGCAGACCGCGCTCCCACAAAAGCCCCAGCAGCCGCCGCCAGTGCGCCTCGCCCAGCGCGCGCCCGAAGTGCCGGGCGTACTCCTCGCCGATCCCGGCCAGGGTGCGCTGCCCGTCGAGCCGGGCCATCAGGAAGCACTCCTTGGGCCCGACCTCGAAGGACTTCCCGCTCGCCGGGTCCTTCACCACATGGACGCGTGCCGCCCCCCGCCGCATCGCCGGGCTGAGCAGCACCTCGGGGCGGAGCGCCGGCTGCCGCTGCGCCGGCACGCTCATCGGCCGGCCTCCGCGGGCGGCGCGCACTCGCGCAGCGCCCGCCCCAGGACGTGGGACAGATAGGCCTCGTCGCGGATCGTCACATGCAGCCGGTTGTTGGTCATGTGCATGTACGGCGACAGGAGCAGCGGCAGCGACAGGGCGGGGTCCGTGATCCGCTCGTCCCGGGTGCCGTCCCAGGAGCGGAAGACCAGGCCTTCGTCCGTGGTCAGGGCGGTGGCGCGGTCGCGCAGTTCGCGGCAGTGCCGGGCCCAGCCGTTCAGGAAACCCGGCAGCCGGGCCGTCCCGCCTTCGCCCACCGCCGTGCGCACCGCGTCGAAGCGTCGGCCGAGCCCCGGGCCCATGGACGCGTACGCCCGGTCGTAGGCGTCGGAGCCGATGAGGTCGGTGCCGGAGAACGCCTTGTGCCAGAAGGCGTGATAGCGGTCCAGGTAGTCGATCAGCTCCGCCCGGTCGGGCAGGAAGACACCGGCCATCACCATCATCAGCTGGGCCGCCGTGCCCAGTCGGACCGTGCGCAGATGCAGATTCATCTCGCGCACCGCTTCGATGACCAGCTCGCTGGAGTGCCGGAAGTGCCACTCCGCGAGCTCCACCCCGGCCGGGCCCCCGTACTTGCCGTACTCCGGCTCGTACGGCTCACGGCTGAAGCTGTTGTTCGGGCGCAGCCGCATCCGGCCGTCGGCGGCGAGGAAGCCGCCCCGCTCCTCCTCGGCGAACTCCAGCTCGAACAGCGTGTTGTAGAACTCGTTGAGGAAGCCGGAGGAATCCACCTCGTACAGCGCCGGACGTTCCCGCAGGAAGCGGCCGACCGCCCGCTCGGCACGGGCGAGGACCTCGTCCGTGGCCTGTGCGGTCGCCGGTCTCAGGCGCAGCCGTACGTGCGGGCCCTCCAGCCAGTAGTTGATGAAGAAGTGGCCCGCGAGCAGTCCGTCGGCGGTCAGTTCGGTCAGGAGCGGGCTGATGCAATGGATCAGCAGGGGTCGTGGGTTGGCGGCGTAGTGGATGTGCAGGGCCTGCCACTCGCCCGTGGTCGTCTCGGGCATCTCAGTGCACCGGTTCCTTTCTGTGGGCTCTGTCAGGCCCGTTGCGGGTGGTGCGCAGGGTCTCCACGGCCAGCTCGGCCACATGACGGCCGGCACCGGAGGCGACGTGCAGCTCGTCCTCGTCCGGCAGCGCCTCGCGGAACACCACCCGGTCCCGCTCGTCGCCCTTGAGCAGGCCGTCCAGGGCGGTGAGGGAGAGATAGCTGTCGAAGTCCACGTAACTCGGCTTCGCCGGGGACGACGCCCGGGCCCCGCCCGTCCGCGAGACCGTGGCGAACACGCGGCGCGGCACCCCGTGCGCGCGCCGCCACCGGCGCCATTCCACGAACCACCGCGCCTCGTCCACCCGCGCGGACCACTGCGGCAGGGCCCCCGCCACGGTGGTCCAGCTGCGTCTGCTGAGGACGAGGCCGCCGTACCGCACCCGGGGCCGGTGGGTCACGGCGCCCGGACGCGATACGTCAGCGCCCGTGGGTACCCCGCCCCAGACGTCGAGCGGGGCCATGGAGGTGGGGGAGAGCAGCAGCAGGGTGCGGGGGATCTCCGGCAGTGCGAGCGGCACGAGATAGCCGAGGTAGACCGGCACGACCTCGCACCCCAGCCGCCGGGACACCAGGACGAGGCGGTCGGCGGCCGCGTCGTGCTCGACCGAGAGGTCGTCCAGATGGATGTGGCTGTCCTTCGGCCCCGAGCCGGTCTCGCCCGGGCAGACGATCTCGTAGTCGGTGAGCCGCCCGTGCAGATTGAGATTGCTGGTGACCGCCCCGCCGGTGATCTCCGCGAACACCGCACCCTCGGGTGCCGTCGCGGCCGCGGCCCGCCGCAGCCGGTCCGTGAGACCGCCCTCGCCGCCTTCCGGATAGCAGTGCGTGAAACGGCTGAAGGGGAACGCGAGCCCGCCGTAGGACTGGTTGAGCACCGCCAGTGGATCACCGTCGCGCCGCACCAGCTGGACGAAATGGCTCTGCGGCAGGAAGTCCGGTGCCACGGGCGCGAGCTCGGTGGCGACCGCGTCGAGAAGGCCGGCGTCGAGACGGACCTCCTCGGCGTCCCGCGCGGTCTCCCACACACCGAGCATGCCCTCCACCCACCGGGTGCGGGCGCGGTCGAGGGCGGTGATGCCCGGCAGCGCGAGCCAGTTGGCCTCGGGTACGTACGTACCGTCCTCGTCGAAGGGCTTCCGGCGCGCGGTGAATGTCAGGTACTGCTCGTAGAAGTCCTCGTGGAAGTCGTGGACGAGCCTGAGGAGGTCCGTGCACCGGCCGCCGCTGCCGTAGCGGGCCACGAAGAAACCCTTCAGCGTGATGCGCTGCGGCAGGGTCAGGTCGAAGGCGGGCAGGATCCGCTCGACGTCCCGCAGTGCGTCCAGCGGGCCGGGCGCGCCGTACGGCTGCGCCACGCAGGTCACGTCGGCGTGTCCGGCGGTGACGTCCTCGTACAGAAGGGTCTGCGGAAGCCCGGGGGACGCGGGTGTGTGGTTCCCGCCCAGGTCCCGCTGGATGGTCCGCAGCGCGTCCCGCAGTTCCGCCAGCAGCTCCCGGCGGCGGGCGAGGCCGGCGGTGGGATAGGCGTCGACGCAGGCGAGGGGCCGGGCCAGGGCGTCCGCGAGGCGGTCGGCCCAGGGGCGGTCGAGGGCCCGCAGCGCGTCACGGAAGGAGCGCAGCGGGTCGGCGCTGTGGACGTCGGTGCGCAGAGAGGGCATGTGCAGCATGCCAAGTTGCAGCAGCGCGGCGACGTAGGCCTCGCTCTCCTCGGTGCCCGCGCCCTGGTCGTCGCTCAGCCGGCGCACCAACTCGCCGTAGCGCGGTGCGGGCCGCTGGGCGAAGAGGTCGAGCAGCCGCTCCAGCGTTCCGCTGCGGCGCAGGAAGAACAACTGGTCACCCGCCGCGTCGAAGGTGACGGCCGCCTGGTCGTCGCCGGTGGTGACCTGGCGCCGGACATAGCGGATCCGGTCGTCGTCGAGCTCCCAGCCCGAGGCGAGGGAGACCGGGAGGTCGGCCCGCCGTCCGGGGTCGGCGGCAATCAGCTCGGCCAGCCGGGCCAGGGCGACCACATTGAGCCGCGGATGGCTGTGCCACTCCTCGGGGACGAGGGTGATCTCCTCGCCGCCGGTGACCAGCTCGCCGGGGGTCACCGCGGTGAAGGTGCTGAACGGGCTGGTCTTGCAGGCGGTCCGGTAGAGATAGGCCAGAGCGGAGCGCTCGACCTTGCGCAGCCGTTTGTCCGGCGGGGCCGCAGGGGCGTGGGCCGCGTAGGCGTCGAGCCTGCCCTCCAGCGTCGGCGAGGCGAGCAGCAGCCCCCGCCGCAGCCGCTCCTCGCCGATCAGGTGCCGCAGCGCGGCCCGTGTCCGGGCGGCCTCCTCGGCCAGCAGGGGCCCGCCGGCGGCGTGGAGTTCCGCCAGCCGCCGCCCGTCGCGCAGCCAGTCGGCCACCTCGCGCGCCAGTGTGCCGCCGGGGTCGGCACCGGTCACCAGGGCCACGGCGGCGTCGCCGTCCTGGGGCGGGCGCCCGTTGAAGAGCCGGCGGCGCAGGGCCAGCAGTCCACGGCGGTCCCCGTCGTCGGGGGTGTCCTTGACCAAGGGGTGCAGCCGGTCGCTGAGTTCGGCGCCACGGGCCAGCAGCCGGTCCTCCTCGTGCAGCACACGGTCCGCCCACCGGCTGCTGTCGGGGCAGCGCAAGGCGGCCACCGAATCGATGGGCAGCCCCGCGACGCGGAGCATGAACTGCCGGCGGAGCGTCCACGACGCGGTGTCCGCTTCCCGGGCCGTCGGGGTGCCGGGGGATGTCACGGCGGGGGGTGTCACGGCGGTCTCTCTCCTCCTGTCCGGGTCAGGCGATCTCGTAGCGGAAGTCGGCCGTGCCCGGCCGCTCGTGGCCGATCAGCATGACCAGCAGCGGTGCCTCACCGGTCGCCGCGAGCCCCAGCTCCTCGACGAAGGAGAGGTTGTCGAAGCCGAGCGCGACGCCGCTGCCGAGCCCCAGCGCGGTGGCGGTGGTGTAGAAGGTCTGGGCGACCGCCCCGATCGTGGCGTTCACCAGCCGGTACCCCCGGTCACCCACCGCGTCGAGCACGGCCGTGGTGCGCACGGCGGGGACGACGACGGCCCCCGCCTGCTCCAGGTTGTAGTTGGACAGGAAGTAGTTGCGCTGGAGGAAGCCGCCCGGCGGACCGGGCTTGACCAGCACCAGCTCCCCGGTGTCGGGGTCGTAGGCGTACGCGCCCGGGGCGACGGACCGCACATGGTTGACGAAGACGTACAACCGGGTCAGCCGCGCCCCGCCCGCACCGTCACCGGCGTCGCTGTCGAGCGACGCCGCCGCGCAGGCGGCCAGCGCGGCCGCAAGGTCCTCGCCGTCGACCGGGCGCCGCGCGTCGAACCGGCCGAAGCTGCTGCGGCGCCCGCGCAGCGCCTCGCGCACCCTCATCTCCGGCGGCCGCGGAGCAGGCAGGGCGAGGCGCTCCCCGCCGGGTACGGCCGCCACCGCGGCGGGCAGCAGCGCACCGGCGGCCGGGCGGGCCGTGGCGTTCTCGGCGGTCGCCGCCTGGATCCGCTGTACGGTCTCGAAGGTCAGCACCCGCCGGGAACGCTCGCTGTCCCGACGGCGCACGGACACGGCGTCGCCGGGCAACGTCGCCGGACGGGCAGGTGCGGGGCGCGTCCGCTCCCAGCGGAGCGGGACGACCGCGAAGACGCCCTCCTCCTCGATCGACACCCCGAGCAGCCGGCCCAGCCGCTCCTCGTCGAACCACAGGACGGGCTCGACCCGCAGCCCCCGGGCGCGCGCCCAGATGCGCCAGGTCTGCAGGACGGCGCCGACGTCCATGCTCACCGCGTGCATGGAGAAGCTGTTGTACTTGAAGGAGTTCTGCCAGAACTTCACCCCCAGGACGAGGAACTGGTCGTATTCCTCGGGGAGTTCGGGGTCCGCGAGCACCTCGCGCACCTCGGCACTGACGTCGCCCGCCAGGAGGCGCTGCATCGCGTGGTGGGTCGTCGAGTAGTGGTACACCCCCGGCGTCAGAGGACCGGCGGCACCCGACACCCAGTAGACGGTCACGGGGTAGAGGCCGCCTCCCGAAGCGGTGCCGCGGGAGAAGTTCGCATCCGTGTAGCACGGCAGGGACGGCAGATCGGTGTTGGCCTGGACCCCGAGGCGGCGGCCCACCCGGCCGTAGGAGTCCAGCAGCATGCCGCCGAGCAGCGGCAGTGTGAACGGATCGTCCCGCTCGGCATGCTCCGGCAGGACTCCGGCCCGCACGGTCGCGGTGGGCGGGCAGTCCCCCTCCGGCAGCGGGAAGGACGCGGCCCCCGGATAGAACTTGCCCTTGCGCGGGCGGTCCGACCAGTCGGGCACGAAATTGACGGGTTCCATGTGAACCCGGCCGCGCTGCATGATCGCAGCCGCGTATTCATGGGCGAAACCCACGGGGAACTCCTTGTCTGGACGGTGTCGTCACGAGCCGGTGGTACGGGGTCACGGGAAGGGGTGCGGGGCGGGGTTGAGCTCACCGGGCAGCAGCTCCCGCTCGCGCAGCCCCGCCTCGTACAGGGCCGTGCGCGTCCGGGGCATCCGCAGCGCCCGCTGGCGCCGCCAGCCGAAGTCGATGGGGACCAGCCCGGGGACGAGGACGCTCACCGTGTGCAGCCCCAGGTCCCGTTGCTCCGGCAGGGTCTGGTCGACGACGATCACATCGAAGCCCGCCGCGGCCACCGCGTCGACGCAGGTGCCCACATCGGTCGCCAGATCGGCCGAGACCGGCAGCACGGGCCGCCCCGGACCGTAGAGCTCCGCGACGGCGAGCTTCGGCTGCCGGGGCGCGCCCACCGCACCGAGCAGGAACGACGCGTGGTGAGCCATCTCCGGCAGCCCGTAGACGAGCGGATGGTCGTGCAGCGCCAGCACCTTGTCGAAATCGGCGGCCATCGCGCGCAGCCGCGCCGCGTCGCGCTCGGTCCTGCCGCGTAGGTTCACGGCGTCGGTCGCGATCTCGCAGAGCCCGCCGCTGATCGCCGCCTCGGGGTCCAGGCCCGCCCCCGCGCCGAAGCACAGGGCGCCGGGCCCGCCGTCCCGCCGGACGGCGACCGCGGTCACCACCGGGATCGGGAACGTCACCCGGGTGTCGAAGAACCGCGCCTCGTACCCGTACATCTCCAGCCGGTCGACCATCTGCCGGGTCCGGGGGTCGCGGCTGGAGCGCGGGTCGATCTCCGGGAGCGCCGCCCGGCCGTACCAGGCCAGCAGGAAGGCGTCCCGCTCGATCACCTCCATCAGCCCGAAGTAGACGGCCTCCGCGAGACTGCCGCCCGAGGCACAGCCGTTGGAGCTCTCCTGCACGAAGCGGTTCTCCAGGCCGGGCGTGCCGTAGTACGTCAGCACCTCCGGCACCAGCACCGGGCGCCGGTCCCGCAGGGAGTGACCCCATACCCATGGAATGCGCCGGTCCGGGGAGTAGGGCACCAGGTGGGGGTTGGCGCGGTGGAACCCCGGGTCGTACAGGCCGCACACGCGCGGGTCCAGCGCCGTCCCGCCCAGCGACTCCCAGGACGCCACCACCCCGGTCGCCTTGGCCCGGGCCCGCATGCCCGCGGCCCGTTCGAGCCCCTCCAGGATCCCGACGCGCTCGCTGTGCGCGTAGGAGTCGGCGTGGCCGCCCCAGAACGTCTCCCGGAGGTAGGAGCCGGAGCGCAGCTCGAAGCAGCCGACGGTGGCTGCGGTGGACGCGGAGCCCACGTCGTGCACGACGGCGGGGCCGAGCGCGCCGCAGACCGGGTTGGCGAACGCCTCCGCCGGCAGGTCGTACGTCTCGATGCCCCGCAGCCGGAACGAGCCGGGGCGGTGCTTGGGCGTCGGCCGCAGCTCCACCGCCGCGGCCCGTGGGCTGTCGGGGACGCGTCGCCCGCAATCGGGGCACTCCGCGTCCGGCACCAGCAGCCTGCGGGTCACCCGGAGCGTCTCCAGGTCCACGAGATGGACGACGCCGAAGGGCCCCTCGCCGTCCCGGCCGGCCTGCTGGGCGGCCACGATCAGCGCGGCGATCGCGTCGGCCGCGAACGGTGTCGCGTAGGGCGCGACGCCCGCCGCCCGGGTGCCGGAACCGAGCTCCAGCGCGTCCCGCAGCGAGCGCCGCCGCACCGACTGCCAACGGCGGGCCAGACACCGGGCGCAGGGCCGCCGCTCGCCGCCGGGGCGGGGGAGCGGACCGACCAGCGCGTGGTGACCGTAGAGCTGCACGGGCACGGCCGCCGGGTCGGACGGCGCCGACGGCCCGGCCGTCAGCTCGTCGCGCACGCCCAGCGCCGACACCTCCACCGGCGCCGGGCCGGCAGCCCGCCCCCGCAGCGCCCGCCGCACGGCGTCACCCAGGGCCCGGCAGAACGCCTCTGCGGGGCTGGGCGCTTCGGCGGCGCCACCGCTAGGCACGGGCCGCCCCTGAAGTGAGCAGCACCCGGGCCGTGGTGATGCCGCCGACCGCCAGATCGGCCGGGCCGGTGTGCACGGCCAGGGCGTCCCGGCCCGCCGCCCGCAGCCGCGTGAGCACCGTCGCGTACGAGGTGCCCTCGGCGCCGCGGGCGGCGCTCTCCCCGGTGACGGCCAGGGTCTCGGGGGCGAGGTCCCCCAGCAGCGGATCTCCGGTGTCGGCCGACTCGCCCTCGGGCAGCTCCCGCTCGAACTGGGCGCGGCCGAGCAGATCGCGGACCGCCGCGGCCGCCGCGTCCCGCCAGCCGAGTTCCCCGGCCATCGCCCAGAGCCCGGCCCCGCCGCGCGGGTCGGCGGCGCGGCACAGCAGGACGTGGGCCGAGGAGCGGACCGTCTCCCCGAGGTCCAGCAGTTCGACACCGATGCCGAGGTTGCGGGCGGAGGCGAGGAGGAAGACCAGCTCCGCGTCGTCCCCGACGGTCTCCGCCGCCACCCGCGTCACCTGCCCGAAGCCGCCTACGGCGTGCCCCAGGGCGTCGTGGGCGAGAGCGGACAGCAGCCCGCGGCCCGCCGCCGCGGCGGCCGTCGGGCCCGCGCCCGTACCGGCGGAGGTCGGGGTGTACAGCCGGTGGCGGTTGTACGCCCCGAAGGTGCGCACGGCACCGGCCGGTACGAGCGTCCGCTCCTTGGTGAGCAGGGAGGTCGCGGGGACCCAGTGCGCCACCTGGCCGGGGCCGACGGGAAGGCCGCTGGCGACGGAGTAAGCGGCGGGGTCGGGGGCGTGCTCCAGCTCGGCGGCGGTGACGTCCTCGGTGGCGCGGACGCCCCTCAGCGGGGCGACGTGCTCGGTGTAGACGGCGGCGGCCGCGTCCAGGGCCTTCAGCCGGGCGCCGGCCACCGTGTGGATGTCGAACGCGGCGATCTGCCGCCGCGCGGTGTGGCCGACGGACAGGCTCACGCTGCCGACCTTCAGCGGGGTCTGGGTCCAGGGCTCGTCGGTGAACCGGTGGAAGACCCCGGTGTGCGGGCGGACCAGCACCTGGCGGCCGTTGAGCTCCGCGAGCAGCGCGTCCGGGTCGACCTCCACCGTGGCGGGCGCCTGCCCCGGCCCCGGCAGGGCCTCCAGGGCGAGATCCTCGGGCCGCTCGTCGTGGCCGGCGCAGAACGGACAGCGCGGGTGCGGCAGCAAAGGCTCCGCGACGACGTCGAAGGAATCGGCGTCCTGGACGATGACCTGCCCGCGTGTCTCGGCGGGCAGCGCCTCGGTGGCGAGCCGGAAGATCTCGTACCCGAGGAGATTGCCGATCATCGCCGACAGGCTCCGGCCGGGCAGGTCGCCCACCGGCGCCCCGGCGGTGGGCAGGGCCAGCCCGCTCCACAGCTCGGCCGCCGCGCCCGCGTCGCCGTTGGCGCCGAGCCGCAGCACGGCGCAGGCCCAGCAGCCGGTGGTGCCGGATGCCATCAGCGGGCCGACGACCGCGTGGGAGCCGAACATGGAGGCGGGAAGCAGCCGCGTGCCCTCGGGGACACCGGCCGTCAACAGCCGCAGCAGCCGCCGGGATCCGGCGGGCCCGCCGGTGACCACGACGGCGTCGTACGCCGCGAGGTCCGCCCAGTCGAGGGTGCCGTCGGCGTCGCCGGCACCGAGGACGCCGATCTCCACCGGGCAGCCCTCGGCGGCCAGCGCCGTCGCTTCGGCACGGACGTCCTCGAACCGGTTCTCCTCGGTGTCGGCGCCGGGCAGGACGTCGATCGACGCGCAGCCGTTGCGGACGAGAGCGAGCACGCACCAGCGGGCCACGAGGTCGTCGCCGAGCACCGCGACCCGGGTGTTCCGGAACCGCTCGAAGCGCCGGGGCGCGTCGTCGACGTAGTGGTCGACGTAGGCGAGCTGCGCGGCGAAACGCCGGCCGACCGCGGGGGCGAGCGCTGCCGCCGCCTCGTCGGGGGCGGGGGCGTCGCGGGCGAATTTCCGCTCGTAGAGCGTCGTCACCAGGCGGGCGACCATGGCCCGCTGCTTCTCCCCGAGACCCCGGCAGATGTCCTCGACGCGGTTCTCACCGCTGAGGTGCGGGACGACCAGGGTGGCGAAGCGGTAGGCGGAGGGGGAGTTGAGGTGGAACCCGCCGTGCGCGTTGTGGAACAGCACCCCGTCGGGGGTCTCGGTGAAGAGCACGTCCCGGCGGATGCGGGGCCGGGTCCGGGCGATCGCCTCATAGGCTTCGGACATGTGGAACACCTCTGTGGTCGGCGGCTACGGGGGCATTACAGGGGCACTACAGGGGCACTGAGGGGCAGGGGAGCGGAAAGTCGGGGGCAGCCGGGGGCGGGTCAGGGCGAAGCCGCGGCGGTGGCCGCCGGTACGGCCGTCAGGTCGCCGCGGCCCGGCCGGGTGCGCGCGAACGCCCGGAGGAGCTCGTGCATGTGGTACTCACCGGCCGGGTCCTCCTCCAGCAACCCGGCGTCCACCAGCCGTTCCAGCGTCTCCTCGGCTTCGTGCGGCGCCACGCCCAGCAGCCGGGCGCCCAGCCGGGCCGTGAGCCGTCGGCGATCGCCGCGGCCGATCGCCTCGAACGCGTCGGCGAGGAGCGGGTCGAGCCGGTCGAGCGCGGTGGCGAACACCCTCGGCACCGACAGGCGCGGGTCGCCGGCCAGGGACAGCCGGGTGACCGGGTCGTCCCGCAGCCAGGTCACGCAGTCCGCGACCCGTAGCCGCGGCCGGGTGAGGAGCCGGGCCGCCATGATGGTGAGGGCCAGCGGGAAGTGCCCGCACCCGGACGCGAGCAGTCGCAGCGCGTCCGGCTCGGCCTCGGCCCGTTCGGTGCCCAGGACGGCGGCCAGCAGCCGGCAGGACTCCTCCTCGGTGAGGGTGTCGAGCCGGTGCGCCCAGCCGCCGTGCGCGGCCACCAGCCCGGCCAGCCCGAGCCCGCTGGTGATGAGCACCGCGTCGCCCGGCCGGGTCGGCAGCAGCGGCTGTACCTGGTCCGCGCCGGTGACGTCGTCGAGCACGAGCAGCCGCCTGCGGCAGTGATCCGCCGTGTCGTCGGCCCGGTGGTGCTCGGGCCGGGCGAGTGCGGACGCGATCTCGCCGGGGGAGCGGGGGGTGCCGTCGGGGTGGGACATCGGCACCAGGAACCGGCCACCGGGGAAGGCGTCGCTGGTCAGCAGCGCGATGTGCTGGGCGAGCGCGGTCTTGCCGATGCCGGGTGCGCCCGAGAGCACCACGGTGACGGGCCGGGAGGCGCCGGTGGTGAGCCGGGTGACGAGGGAAGCCGTCTCGGCCGCCCGCCCGGTGAAGTGCGGGACGGGCGCGATCGGCCGCGCCGTCGGGGGCGGTGCGGCCAGGGCGGCTCGTGCCGTCGGCGGCGCCGGCGGCGTCGGCGGATCCTCGGCGGGCAGGAGGCCCGCTGCCGCGGCGGCATCGGCCGGGTCCTTGGCCGCGCCGCGGTCGTCGGGGACGGGCGGGCCGATGGCGTCGCCCCGCAGAATGGTCAGCTCCAGCCGCTGCAGCGAGGAGCCGGGACTGACGCCGAGTTCCTCCCGCAAATATCCCTTGACCGCACGGTATTCGGCCAGCGCCTCGGCCTGCCGACCGGACCGGTACAGGGCCTCGATGAGCTGTTCCCGGAACCGCTCGCGCGCCGGGTACGCCCGGGCCACGGTCCACAGCTCCGTGATGACCTGCTGGCACCGTCCCATCGACAGTTCGATGTCGCGGGCGCGTTCCACCGCGCGTAGCCGCTCCTCCACGAGATGCGGAATCTCGTCCCGGCGCAGCACATCGGAGGGCACATTGGCGAGGAACGGCCCCTGCCAGAGGGCGAGCGCCTCCCCCAGTGCCCGGAGTTCCGTATCGGGATCCCGCGCGGCATCGGCGGATCGGAGCAGTTGCCGAAACCTCATGAGGTCGAGTGCCGCGGCTTCGATGGATATCCGATATCCGCCGGGGACCGACTCGATCAGCGCGTTGGCTATGCCGTACTTGACGAAGATGCGCCGCAGCCGCAGCACGCAATTCTGCAGAGCCGCCTTTGCGGAGGCTGGTTGACCGTCGCCCCAAATCGCGCTCTGCAGGAACTCGGTGGATACCACGGAGTTATGGCGGAGCAACAGTGCGGCAAGCAGAACCGTCGGCTTCGAGGGCTGCAGCACGACACTGTCACAACCGTCGGTAATACTCAACGGCCCGAGAACCTGGAATTGCATTCCGATGTGCCTCCGCGGATCTGTACGGCTTCGTACTGCGCCCGGGGCCCCGCATACCGGTCCGCACCTGCGGACATGAGGCCCAGATGGGAGGCGGGCGGTGCCCTGTGCCGCCAGAGTGTGCACCAGATCGTCCGCCACTCGCAGTACCGAGAGTGTCAGTGACGGTTCTATGCTCGATTGCTAAAGCAAATAAGTATTGGCCTCAACTACCGGGCTCGCCGTCACGCTTGTCCTTTACTTGCCAAATGTTGGCGTGTTCTGATGTTGATCATGTAGAACCTGATCTGCGTCGGCGAGTGAAGAGGGGGCAGCGGAATGACGGAGAGTCAAGGGTGCGTCACGGGATCGCGGGGCTTTTCCTGGTCCGGTGAAGAGCCTATGAGCCGACTGCTCCGCGCCTGGCGGGCCCGGGTCGACCGTGCCTCCATACCTGAGTTGCGGGGCTCCGGCTACCGGTCGAGAGGACGGTTGTCGCAGGCGGACGTGGCCCGTCTGACGGGTGTGAGCGAAGGCTGGTACCGGGCATTGGAAACCGGTGCCCACCGCGATTTCTCCGACGCCTTTCTGCTGCGCGTCGCGGCGGCGCTGCGGCTGAACGAGACCGAGACGCTCACACTCTTCCTCGGCGTCCTGGGCCGTCGGCCGCCCACCGAGCCACCGCCCGCGCACACCACGCTGGACCCGGCCCTGCTCTCGCTGCTGCACCACCAGGCACCGCATCCGGCCTATCTCGCCGATGCCGCCTGGAACATCGTCGCGGCGAACGCGCCCATGGCCGAATGGTTCCCCTGGGTCAAGGGGCCCCGCCCCAATCTGATGCGCTGGGGGCTCACCTCGCGAGAGGCCCGCGAGCAGGTGCTCGACTGGGAGGAGAGCTGCGCGCGGGTGTATCTGGCCACGCTGCGCGTCGCGAGCTGCCAGGACCAGGGCAACACCGAGCTCCAGGAGCTGCTGCGGGAGGTCCTCGCCGCCGACGCCGTCTGCCGGCGGATCTGGGCGGAGGGCTACGAGGTTGCCGAACACCACGACGGCCGCCGCTTCCGGCTGCGCCTGCCGTGCCATCAGGGCGCTGAGGTCCTCGTCACCACGCAGATGTTCCTGCCCCTGCAGTCGGCGGGGCTGCGCTTCGTGGTCGTCACCCCGCTGACCCCCTGAGGTTCCAGAAGCAGGCGCTTCTCGTTCGTACACCGTTAAATCATTGCTAATTCAGGCCATCTGTGTAAGAAGCGAAGGAAAGTTTGCGGTATCTTCTTCGATGTTCCGGGGTTGTGACCGCGCGTCAAGTGTGACGCCGTCACGCTCCCCGTCGAACACCCGTAGACAGGTGGCGGGCTCTGAGACCCGCCTTGCCGCGCACTCCCGCCCTTCTCGTATTCATCCAGACAAGGCCTTCATGCCCGTCCATCAGCTCTCGGACCTCATACGCCACGCCCGTCACCACTCGCCGTTCTACGCCGAGCTCTACGCCGACCTCCCGCCGGACGCGGACCGCCTCGCGGACCTTCCCGTCGTGGACCAGAGCGCGTTCTGGCAAGCCAACACCCTCCAGCACAACCGCGTATTGACCGCGCCCCTCGCCGAAGCGACCGTCTTCAAGACCGGCGGTACCAGTGGTGCGCCGAAGTTCTCCTGCTACACCCGGGAGGAGTGGCGGGAGTTCGTCACTGTTTTCGGCCAAGGTCTGCTCGACGCGGGCCTGCGCCCCGGTCACCGGGTCGCGGACCTCTTCTACGCCGGGGAGCTGTACGCCAGCTTCCTGTTCATCCTCGACTCGCTCGCGCACGCCCCGGTCGACAACGTCCGGCTGCCCATCGGCGGCGGCGCCCCGCTGGAGTCGACGATCCCCACCCTCCATGACTTCGCCGCACAGGTGGTGGCCGGCACCCCGACCACCCTGTGCCGGCTCGCCGAGCACCTGATCTCCATGGACCGTCAGCTCCCCGCCGTGGAGCTGCTGTTCTTCGGCGGTGAGGCGCTCTTCGACGACCAGCGCCGACTGCTGGCCGCCGCCTTCCCCAACGCCGAGGCCCGCTCGCTCGGCTACGCCAGCGTCGACGCCGGACTCCTCGGCTGCCCCGTGCCCGGACCGGACGCGCGGCTGCACCGCGCCTTCACCCCGCACTCCGTCGTCGAGATCCTCGACGAGACCACCGGTGAAGTGATCACCGAGCCGTACCGGCCCGGCCGCGTCGTCGTCACCAGCCTCTTCCGCCGCCTCATGCCGATCATCCGCTACCCCGCGGGCGACCGCGCGGAATGGACGGAGACCGAGGGACACTTCCGTATCCTCGGCCGCGCGGAGGAGGGCGTCCGCGTCGGACCCGTCTCGCTGTACTCGCAGGACGCGCAGGCCGCCGTCACCGCCGCCGACACCCGGGGCCGCGTCATGGGCTCCCAGCTCGTGGTCCGCCGCTGGGACGGCCGCGACGGTCTGATCCTGCGCCTGGCCACCGCACCGGGCGACGACGACCCGGCGGAGCTGGAGGTCCTCGCCAAGGAGATCATCACCGAGCTGTACACGGCCCGGCCGCTGTACTCCGACAGCGAGCACGCCGGATTCGTGCACCCGCTGACGGTCGAGTGGGTGCGCCACCGCGACCTCGCCGTCAACTCCCGCTCGGGCAAGCTCGTCCGCGTCATCGACGAGAGGCCGACCGCATGAGCACCCCGACGACCGACACCGGCCGCACCAGGCCGCTCGTGCTGCGCAATCGCGCGTTCGGCACCGTATGGCTCGGCCAGGTCCTCACCCAGGCCGCGGTGCGGATGTTCCAGGTCGGCGTGTCCTGGTGGCTCGTCGCCTACGCCGTGAGCAGCGGCCGCGGCCTCGCCTCGGGCCTGTTCATGGCGGTCAGCACCCTGCCCGCCGTGACCCTCGCCCCCGTGGTCGCCCGGGCCATCGCCCGCTTCGCGCACCGCTCCCTGCTGCGCACGGCGGCCGGTGCCGCCGGTGCCACCGCGGCGGCGCTCGCCGTCTGGGCCGGCACGAGCGATCTGCCGCTCGCCGCCGCGTACGCCGCGACGCTGGCGCTCGCCACCTGCCAGGCGTTCTTCGACCCCTGTCTGACCACCTCCGTGCCCGAACTCGTCGACGACGAGGACATCGAGGCCGCGACCGGCTTCGAGCTGTCCACCCAGTCGCTGGCCAGCCTCGGCGGGGCCCTGCTCGGCGCCCTGATCGTCGACCGTGCCGGGGTGGCGGGACTCGCGGTCGGCTGCGCCACCGCCTATCTGTGCGCCGCGGCACTCATCGCGACCGCACGCTTCCGCACCTCGCCCACCGAGGGCGCCGAGGCGGCGGAGGCCTCCGGCGAGGGCGCCGAAGCCCGGCGTACGCTCCGACAGGTCCTCGCCGACCTGCCCTTCGTCCGCAGGATCCTGGTCTGCTTCGCCGCGGCCAATCTCTTCACCACCGCCGTCTTCGTCGTCATCCCGCTCTACACCAGGTCGTCCCTCCAGGGCGGTGGCGGCACCGTCGCCCTGCTCGAAGCCTCCCTCGGCGCGGGCACCCTGATCGGCTCCTTCACAGGCGCCCGGGTGCCCGGCCGCCCCACCGTCGTCGGCTCGCTCTGCCTGGGCACGATGGCGCTCGCCCTCGCCCTGCCCGGTCTGATCGCCGAACGGCCCGTCATCGCGGGCTGCCTCGCGGTGGCCGGCTGGTGCGTGGGCGTGATCGGGGTCCGCTTCGTGGCCCTGTTCCAGCGGCTGGTCCCCACCTCCGACAAGCCCGCCTTCTTCGCCGTCATGCAGGCCCTGCTGGGCGCGACGTTCCCCGTGGCCTCGCTGCTGTTCGGCCTGCTCGGAGACCATCTCTCCGCGCAGACGCTGTGCCTGATCCAGGCGGCCGGGCTCGTCCCCGCGGCCTGCGCCCTGGCCCTGCTGCGCGAGCCCGCCACCACGACCGACACCGAGGCCGCGGCGGACGCGCCGGCCCGTGAGAGCCGGCCGATGGCCGATGCGGGGGGAGCGCGATGACCGCCACGATCGAGACGGCGACCCCCGCCGACATCGCCGATCTGCGCCAGCTCTACTACGCCGTCTACGGACCGCACTACCCCGTCGCGCTCGGCACCGACCCCGCCGAGATGTCCCGCCTCATCGCGGACCCGCACTCCCTCTGGCTCGTCGCCCGCTGCCCGCGGACCGGCGGCCTGGCCGGATCGGCGGCCATCCGCGGCGAGGCCGGCAGCCGCACCGGCAAGCTCGAGGGCCTCGCCGTCCACCCCGACCACCGGGCGGCCGGACTGGCCGGGACGCTGACCGAGGCGCTGTGCGCGCGGATGCTGGACACCGGGCGGCTGGACTCGGTGTACGCCACCGTCCGCACCGTCAGCACCGGACCGCAGCGCGTGGTCTCCCGCAACGGCTTCCGTCCCCTGGGCGTCCTGCCCAACGCCGTCGCCCTCAACAGCCGCGAAAGCCTCGCACTCTACGCGCGTCACTCCGCCGGGGTCCTGGACCGACGGCTCCCCGTGCCCGAGGTGCCCGCACCGCTGGCACCCCTGCTGCGCACCGTCGAACGCAGCCTCGGCATCAGCTACGCCCGCACCGAGGCCACCGCCCCGCTCCCCGCGCCCGCCGAACCGACGGCGGCACCGCTGGAGATGATCGAGGCACCGGCCTTCGTCCGCCGCCGCTTCCGCGAGCGCTTCCCCGACGCCGCCCAGTGGTTCTACCCGCTGCACACCCCCAACGTGCTGCTGATGCCCGACGACGGCCGCTTCGAGGTGTACGCCTACCTCAACCGCACCGGGGGCTACTGCGCCCTCGTCGCCGCGCACCCCGGCCCGGCCGACGCGGCCGCGTGGCTGGAGCCCATCACCCGGACCCTCACCCGCGCCGGCGCGGGCTACGTCGAGGCCCTGCTGCCGCTGTCTCAGCACGGCCTGCTCTCCGCCTGCCTCGCCCAGGGCTTCATCCCGAGCGCCCTCTACCCGGCGATGCGCCCTGAAGGCGACGGCTTCACCGACTACGTCGTGATGACCCGGACCACCGAGCAGATCGACTTCCGCGGCCTGGCCGTCGACGAGCCGCTCCAGCCCTATCTGGACGCCTACGTGTCGGCCTGGGCGTCGACCTACCTGCCCACACTCGAGGTTGCCCCATGAATCCGATGAATCCCCACCTCGCTCCCGTCGACGTCCCCGACCCGGCTCTGCTGTCCCGGGTCCAGGAACTGTGCGACCTGACCGACCCCTACGCCGTCGGCCCCGCCGAGGACGAGCTGTTCACCGCGGCCATGGCCGAGATCAACGCCTGGCACAGCGACCGCTCCCCGTTCTTCCGCAGGCTCCACGAGGCCACCGAGGAAACCGCCCCGGCGGGGGAGTTCACCGCCCCGCTCGTGCACGCCAACTTCTTCAAGCGTCACGAGGTGCTGTCCATCCCCCGTGACGACGTCCATCTGCACCTGACCTCCTCCGGCACCACCGGCCAGAAGTCGCAGATGTTCTTCGACGAATGGACCATCCGCTCCGCCCAGCGCATGGTCGCCCGCATCTTCGACCGCAACGGCTGGATCACCCCCGACCAGGAGGTCAACTACCTCCTCTTCAGCTACCAGCCCGCACCCGACCTGAAGCTGGGCACCTCCTTCACCGACAACTACCTCTGCGACTTCGCGCCCGCCCGGCACGTCGAGTACGCCCTGCGCAACACCGGCAACGGGCACGAGTTCGACCCCTTCGGCGTCGTCGCCGCGCTGCGCCGCTACGCCGAGGACGACGTCCCCGTCCGCATCCTGGGCTTCCCCGCGTTCCTCTGGTTCACCCTGGAGCGGATGCGCGCCATGGGACTGCCGCCCCTGACGCTCCCCGAGGGTTCGCTGATCCTCTTCGGCGGCGGCTGGAAGGGCCACGCCGAGAAGCAGATCGGCAAGGACGAGCTGTACGGGCGCATCACCGAGCAACTGGGGGTCCCCTCCGAGCGGATCCGCGACACCTTCGGCTCGGTCGAGCACTGCATTCCCTACATCGAGTGCGACCACCACCGTCTGCACGTCCCCGTCTGGTCCCGGGTGTTCATCCGCTCCACCCGCACGCTCGAGCCGCTGCCGTACGGCGAGACGGGCTATCTGCACCTCGTCTCGCCGTACATCACCTCCGTACCGGCACAGAGCGTCGTCATGGGCGACCTCGCCACGCTGCACCCGGGCGAGGAGTGCGGCTGCGAGCTGGACACCCCCTGGTTCACCCTGCACGGCCGCGCCGGAGTGAGCCGCAACAAGAGCTGTGCGGTGGCCGCCGCCGAACTGATGAAGGGCATGTCGTGATGACCGAAAACGTGCAGCACCACTACTGGCAGGGCACGTTCGTCGACGACGAGGAAGCGGGCCGCCGGCTGGCCGGCCTGTCCGCCACGGTCGAGGCGGCACTGGCCGAGCCGCTGGACACCGAGACCGTCCTGGCCGCCTGCGAGCAGCTCGCGGCCGCCCTGCGCGACGCGGCCCACCCCACCCACGCCCGCCTGGCGAAGCACCTGGCCGAGGGCGAGGACACCACCGTCCTCACCGAACTGGCCGCCTTCCTCAGCCGGCCGGAGCTGACCACGAAGCTCCGGCGCGAGCTCGGCGGCACCAGCCCGCAGCGGCTGAACCGCCCCGACGCCAAGGAGACCGTCTACGAGGCCTGGGCCCCCGTCGGTCTCGTCGCGCACATCGCCCCCGGCAACGCCGCCACCGTCGCGCCGCTCAGCCTCGTCGAAGGACTCCTCGCCGGAAACGTCAACGTCCTCAAGACCAGCAGCGCCGACACCCTCCTCGCCCAGCACCTGCTCGCCGAGCTCGCCGCCCTGGACCCCACGGGCGCCATCGCCGAGCGCGTCATCGTGCTGCGCTTCTCCTCCTCCCGGCAGGACTGGCTGAGCATGATGTGCGCCCCCGCCGACGCCGTGGCGGTGTGGGGCGGCGAGAGCGCCGTCGAGGGCGTGGCGGCCCATGTGCCGCCCGGCTGCCGCCTGGTGGAGTGGGGCCACAAGATCTCCTTCGCCTACCTCACCCGGGACGCCTGGCAGGACCCGGCCGCCCTGGCCGCCCTGGCGACGGACGTCTGCCTGCACGAACAGCAGGCGTGCTCCAGCCCGCAGGTCGTCTACCTCGACACCGAGGACCATGACGAGGTGTTCGCCTTCGCCGAGCGCTTCGCCGCCGTCCTCGGCGGCATGCCGCCCGCCGAGCGCGACACCGCGACGAGCCCCGCCGAGGAGGCCGAGCTCACCACCACCGAGCTCATCGCCCGACTCGAGGAGCACCTGGACCTGACCCGCGTCATCGCCGCCCCCGACGGCTCCTGGCGCGTCATGGCCGACACCCGGCCGGCCCTCACCGCCTCCCCGCTGCACCGCAGCGTGTGGGTCAAGCCCCTGCCGCGCAAGAGGCTCCTCGGCACCCTGCGCCCCATGCGGCGCTATCTGCAGACCGCCGGTATCGCCGGTGACCGCACCGACATCGCGGAGCTGTCCCGCCTCGCCCTGGCCGCCGGGGCCACCCGTGTCACGCCGCTCGGCCGGATGCTCGGCGGCTACTCCGGCGAGCCGCACGACGGTGTCTACGCCCTCCAGCGCTACAGCCGCCGCGTGGCCGTCCAGGCCGACGAGCGCTTCGCCACCACGGCCTGCCTCGACGACCTGACCCGGCCGGCCGCCTTCCCGCCGCCCACCGGGCCGCTGCTCGACAAGGCCGCCGTCCAGAAGCTCAACGACGCCGTCGACCCGCGCGACGCGGAGCTGTACTTCCGCAGCGGCGGCAGCACCGGCAAGCCCGCCCTGTCCCTGTTCAGCTACGACGACTACGACACCCAGATGCGCGCCGCCGCCCGCGGCCTGCTCGCCGCCGGCTACGACCCGGCGCGCGACCGCACCGCCAACCTCTTCTTCTGCGGCGGCATGTACGGCGGCTTCATCAGCTTCTTCTCCATCCTGGAACGGCTGGGCGGCACCCAGATGCCGATGGCGGCCGGCCCCGACCACCGGGTCACCGCCGAGATGCTCGTCACCCACGAGGTGGACACCCTCTTCGGCATGCCCTCCTACCTCTGGCAGCTCCTCCACGACCAGGCGGACCTGCTGCGCTCGTACGGCGGCATCCGCAAGATCTTCTACGGCGGGGAGCACTTCACCGCCGAGCAGCGCCGCGTCCTGACCGAGGACTTCGGCATCGAGACGGTCCGCTCCATCACCTACGGATCCACCGACCTCGGCCCGCTCGGCTACCAGTGCACCGAGTCCACCGGCGGCGTCCACCACCTGCACGCCGACCTGCACACCATGGAGATCCTGCACACCGACGCCGACCGGCCGGTGGAGCCCGGCGAGATCGGCCGCCTGGTGTTCTCCACCCACGCCCGGCGGGGCCAGAACCTGGGCCGGTACGTCATCGGCGACCTCGGCCGCGCCCTGCCCGGCCCGTGTGCCTGCGGCAACAGGTCGCCGCGCTTCGAGCTGCTCGGCCGGGGCGGCGACGTGATGCGTGTGGCGTCGTACTTCCTCAACTACCGGCGCATGGTGGCCATCGCCGAGCAGGACCGCGGCTACAGCGGTGAGCTCCAGGTGGTGCTCACCCGCACCGAGGCCCGCGAACGGCTCACCGTCCGCGTCGAGGCCACGGACACGGCGGAGCTGCGGACGGCCCTCCTGGCGGGCTACGAGGAACTGCGCTCGGCCGTCGACGACCGGCTGCTCGACCTCGTCGTGGAGACGGTCGACGGCGCCGACTTCGCCCGTACGGCGACCAGCGGCAAGCTGCGCGCCGTCGTCGACGACCGGCAGGGCTGAGCCGGCCGGAGGCGGCTTCGGCGGACCGACGGCGGTCCGCCGAAGCCGCCTCCCTCGCCGGTCTCGACTTTGGTCGGCCCAAGTCGAGACTTTGGATGTACGCCCGCGGCGGCCAGGGCTGCTTATGGTGCGGGGATGAGAGCGACAGCGTGGGCCCGTGGCCTGGGGCGACGGGTGACGGAGCCGGACCAGTGGCCCCGGCGGCGGCTGGTGGGGGAGAGCGCGCTGGCCCTGGTGCTCGGGCTGCTCGCCGCGGGACTGGAGGACCTCAGCGGGGCCGGCTGGCCGAGGACGGCCGCCGTCGCGATCGTCGTTGCCGCCCTGTCGCTGCTGCGGCGCGCGCTGCCCACGCCCGTCCTGCTCGCCTCGGGGGCCCTGGCCGGGGTGTCGCCGGGCGGCGTGCTGCTGCTCATGCCGGTCGCCTGGTCCGCCGGGCGGCGGATCGACGGCGTGGTGCGGGCACTGGTGACGTTCACCGCGTCCGGTGTGCTGTGCGTCGGACTCTCCCTCATCGAGAGTCCCCCCACCCCCTCGACCCTGGTCCTCACCACCCTCTTCTTCCTGGTCTCGGTGGTCGTGCCGGGCCTCGCCAGCCGCTACTGGTCCCAGCGGCGCACCCTGCTGCGCGCCCTGCAGGAGCGCAACGCCCAGCTGCTGCGCGAGCGCCAGATGATCGCCGGGCAGGCCAGGATGCGCGAGCGCCAGCGCATCGCCCAGGACATGCACGACAGCCTCGGCCACCAGCTCGCCCTGATCGCCGTGCACACCGGCGCCCTCGAGGTGGACCGGGAGCTGACCGGCCGGCAGCGTGAGGCGGTCGCGGTGCTGCGGGAGGCGTCCGTGGCCGCCATGCACGAACTGCGCGAAGTGGTCGGCATCCTCAAGGACGGCGGTGCGCCGGAGGAGCCGACGGCCCAGGCGGCCTCCCGCGTGGTGGCCGGGATCGAGGCCCTGGTCGAGTCGGCGGCCGCGGCCGGCACCCCGGTGCGGCTCGAACGCTCCGGGGAGCCACGGCCGCTGGCGCCGGCCGCCGACCACGCCGCGTACCGCGTCGCCCAGGAAGGCCTGACCAACGCGTACAAACACGCGCCCGGCGCGCCGATCACCGTCAGCCTGCGCTACGAACCCGACTCGCTGGTGGTGGAGGTCGCCAACGGCCCGGTACCGGGGGAGACCGGGCTGTGGCCCGGGGCGGTCAGCGGCGGGCAGGGGCTCATGGGGCTGCGGGAGCGGGCCCGGCTGGTCGGCGGGATGGTGCACGCCGGGCCGGTGGACGCCGGGGGCTTCCGGCTCGCGGGGGTGCTGCCGTACGAGACGGGGGAGGCGCGGGAGACGACCTTCGGCGACGCGGCGGACGACTTCCGGCAGCAGACCGGTGCCGAGGCTCCCGGCGACGGTGGACCGGTCATCGACTGGTCCGATCCGCGCGAGGAGTTCAAGAACATCATGGGGTCGACGCGACGGAACCACGGCTGTCTGATCGGCTGCGGGGCGGGGGTACTGATCCTGGTCGGCCTCGTGGTGGCCTTGGTGTTCGGCGCGGGCAAGCTGCTGGACGAGGTCGACAAGGCCATGATCGACCCGAGTGTCTACGCGTCGGTGCACGTCGGCGACCCCGAGGAGCGGGTCCGCGAGAAGCTGCCCTCGGGCAAGTCGTTCTTCACCATCGACGCCAAGCGCCAGGCGCCGCCCGAGCCCCCGGGCGCCGGCTGCCTTACGCTGCTGTCCACCGATTCGTCGAAGGGCCTGTCCACCGACACCGTGTACCGGTTCTGCTTCAAGGACGGGAAACTGGTCGAGAAGCGTGAGTTCGACGTCCATAACTGACCCAGCTGGAGATCAGGTGATACGCGTCCTCGTCGCCGACGACGAGCCCCTCATCCGGGCGGGGATCAGGATGATCCTCACGTCCGCCGACGACATCGAGGTCGTCGCCGAGGCGGCGGACGGGCGCGAGGCGGTCGAGCTGGCGCTCCGGCACCGGGTGGACGTCGCGCTGCTGGACATCCAGATGCCCGTCCTGGACGGCCTCTCCGCCCTCGCCGAACTGGGGCGCACGGCCCCCGGCGTACGGGCGTTGATCCTGACCACCTTCGGCGAGCGGGACAACGTCCTGCGGGCGCTGCGGCACGGCGGTGCGGGCTTCCTGCTGAAGGACTCGGCCCCCGGTGAACTCATCGCGGCGGTACGGGCGGCCGCCGCGGGCGATGCGTACCTCTCGCCCGCGGCCACCCGCCATGTGGCGGACGCCCTCGCCGCCGGCCCCGCCGTGTCCCGGTCCGAGGAGGCACGGCGGCGGGTGGCGGTGCTGAGCGACCGGGAGCGCGAGGTGCTGGCGCTGCTGGGCGAGGGGCTGTCCAACGCCGACGCCGGCCGGCGGATCCATATGAGCGAGGCCACCGTGAAGACGTACGTCAGCCGGATCCTCGCCAAGCTCGGCTGCGAGAACCGGGTCCGGGCGGCGCTGCTGGCGCGCGACGCGGGGCTGGGCGTCTGAGCCTTGCCCCTCGGCGGCAACAGGTCTGCTCTTCCGCCCCGGGACACCCGCGCACCCCGGTCCGCGCGCCTTCGGCGCGCGCCGGAGCCCGGCCGGGGGACCGCACCTCACCCCGCCCGTCCCACCCGGTGGCCAGGTGCACGCGCGGGGAAAACATATCGGGGTGCTGCGCGCCCGGCCGCGGGAGCGGGCGCCGGGAGGGAAGGGTGTTCCATGCCAGATATCCGTCTCGAACCCCCACCGGACCGACCTGGACTGCCGGAGTTCCCCGCCACCGTGGAACCCGCGATCCGCGACATCCCGGGTCCCGGCCCGGAGCCGGGCCCGGCCGAGCCCGTCGTCTGCGAACGCGCGGCCGCCCCCATCGGCGAGGAACTGCTGAGCCGGGTCTCGCCCGTGCTGACGACGGACGACCGGGTCCGCGCCGCGCTGGACGGCCGTCGCTACGCCCTCCTCGGCGCGAGCGCCCTCACCGACGACAAGCACCGGGCCACCCCCGCGATTCTCGTCCTCGCCTACGACTACACGGGCGGGCGGACCCTGGAGATCACCCTCGACGACGGCGCGCCGCCCACGGTCGCCGGCCTGGTGGAGAGCTCCGCCCAACCCGGCCTGTCGGACGCCGAGATCGCGCGTGCGGTGACGCTCGCCCGGACCCACCCCGAGGTCGCCCGGCGGGCCACGCCCGACTGCGTCCCCATGGTGCTGCTCACCAGCGACGTCGCCGAGGGCGACGAGCACTACGGCCACCGCCGGGCCTATGTCGGGTTCGGCCTGCCCGACGAGCGGCTGCCGCGGGTCCGGGTCATCGTGGACCTCGGCGAGGAGCGGGTGCTCGGCGCGGGGGGTGACGGCGATGAGTGAGACGGGGCATGTCGTGTGGCCCGGTGCCGCGAATCCGCTGTGGGTCTTCGACTGGCGGCTGGCGGACGCGCCCGACGAAGAGGGCATCGTGATCCTGGCCGCCGCGTACCGGGGGCACCGGGTGTTCTCGAAGGCGAGCCTGCCCTCGCTGCGGGTGCAGTACCACGGGCCCTGCGGCCCGTTCAAGGACCCCCTCAACTACGACAACGCCCATCCGACGACCCGTTGCCCCCGGAGCCGGGTGTGCGTCTACTCCTACACCGGCGCCGGGCGGCGCGCCCTGAGCGTGGAGTCGTACCACACCATCGGCGCCTACCGGCTGACGCACCGCTGGACCTTCTGGGAGCACGGTGTGGTGATGCCCCGGCTCTTCAGCGCGGGTCTCCAGTGCCACTACGACCACCGCCATCACACCTACTGGCGGTTCGACTTCGACATCGACAACAGCCGGCGCGACCTGCTGCTGGAATACAACACCTACACCGCCGACGAGGGATGGGGAGCCGGCTGGCACCCCTTCCGCACCGAGACCAAGAGGGTGAAGAATCCGCCCTCCCGGCGCAGTTGGGCCGTCCTCGACCGGGACAGCCGGCGCGGCTACCATCTGCTGCCCGGCGCGAACGACGGCGTCGCCAACGCCTTCTCCTCCTCCGATCTGTGGCTGCTGCGCCACCGCGCGAGCGAGGACCGCTACGGCAGGCAGGGCGGGGCCCACTCCGACGGGCTCGACGCGTATGTCAACGGCGAGAACACCGACGGGCAGGACGTGGTGGTCTGGTACTGCGGGCACCTCTTCCACCGCGTCCACGAGGGCGGTGACGACTGGCACAGCGTCGGCCCCGACCTCGTGCCCTTCGGCCCCTGGTGACGGCACGGCGCCCACCCCCAAGTGCCCCGCGACGCCCACGGGCCGGGTGCCCGGGAGGAGACGAACTCCTCCCGGGCACCCGGCCCGATCGTCGGGGTGGCCCCGGGGCTCAGTGCCCCTTGGCCCGTGGTGCCGTGGACACCGATCCCTGGCCGCCTCCGAGCTTCCACTCCCGGTGCAGCGAACCGAGGGGAATGCGCTTCTCGAAGATCGGCGTGCCGAATATCCGCAGCTGCGCCTGGAGCGCGCCCGACAGGTCGAACCCGCCGAACGCCGCCCACCTGCCGGTGGCGGAGGCGGTGCCGTCGCTCGCGCCGGTGGCGCTGCCCTCGGCCTCGGCCCGCAGATACGGGGCGAGTTCGGCGTTGACACCCGCCATGCCGTACAGCCCGACGGCCGCCTCGGCGCCGAGCGTGGCCTTCACCTGGCCCGCGGCGGTCGCCGTCGCGACCACCGGGGTGGCCTTCAGACCGGACTTCGAGACGGGGCTCCAGCCCTTGCCCCGGGTGTAGTCGCCGCCGACCCGGAAGTCGCCCTTGACGCTCTGCTTGACGTCGACACCGATCCGGCCGTCACCGTCCACCTGGAGGTAGCAGGTGAGGTCGACGTTCACGACGACCGGTACCGGACCCACCTGGATGACGGGGGCGGCGTGCAGCTTCGCGAACGGCAGCCGCAGCGGCTTGCCGTCCTTGGTGGACCCGGCGGCCTGTCCCTTCAGCTCCCACTGCGAGGACCAGTCACCGGAGAGCCCCAGGGACGCGGTGCCGGGTGAACCCGCGGAGCCGAACCCGCCGCCGTTGTAGGAGAAGTCGACCTCGGGGGCCAGCTGGACGAAGCCCGCCACCGACGCCTCGGCGGACACCGGGGCGCCCTTGGCCGTGGGGACCGAGGCTCCGACGTCGATCCGCAGGCTGCCCAGCGGCACCTTCCCGCCCTTGGGCCCGAACCGGACGTCACCCGTCTTCGCCCAGGAGACCTTCGTCCCCCGCAGCAGCGGCTCGACCTTCATGGCGGCCGGGTCGACGGGCACCTTGCCGTCGGCCTTGGCGTCGCCCAGCAGGGCACCGAGCGTCGCCGGGGCCGTATTGACCTCGGTGCCCTGCTCGGTCTTCCCCAGCACCTTGGTGACCTTGGCGAGCACACCGTTGGGCGCGCCGGGGGCGGGCGCGCTCGCGATGACGTCACCGACGGCCACGGCCGACTTCGGGGGTGCCGCCTCGGTCGGCGAGGTGTGACCCGCCGTGGGCTTCTTCGGGGCGTCCGACGCACCGGAGATGACGGCCCGTCCGCTCTTGCGGTCGAACGAGGCGATCTTCAGCGAGGACTTCTGTGCCTGACGGCCGCCGCCGGAGGGACGGGCCACGGCGCTCGGGGCACCGGCCGCACGGGCCGGCGCCGCCTGGACGGCGAGCTGCGGGGCGGGGGCCGCCGCCGGGGAGGCGCCGCCCTTCGGCTCCGCGTCGCCACCCGCCGCGGCGGGGGAGGGGGAGGCGGCCGAACACCCGGCGACGAGCAGGGACGCGGCGGCGAGAGCGGGCAGTAAAGCGGTACTTCTGTGGGTCTTGCGCAAAATGGGATCCTCGGAAGCGTGAGGTGGGGGCAGGCCGCGGGGAATCGACACCCGCGGATTGCGTCACACGGCTGCGGGCGGGTGATGTACCCGCCGGTAATGATCCGCATGATCATGCCACGCGCACGCCGACGACCGCCCCGCTTCCCCCGGCACCGGGGCGATGATCTGGATCACACATCCCGCGGACGACGCGTCAACTCCCCGCGCGGACAGGCCCGGCGGGCCACGGCCTCTCCTGAGGGCCCCGGCCCGTCCCTCACCTCCGGGACGGCGGCTTCCACGGACTGACGCCGACCTTGCCGGTGGTGCCCAGGTCGATCCCGGAGGCCGGCTTCACCGTCTGCCAGGGCTCCCCGTCGGCCGGGGCCACCTGAAGGTACGTGGCGCGCACGGCGGCCCCTGCCGGATCCGTCGCGGTGTTCCGCCACAACAGAGCTGCCACGGCCTTCTCCCCGGGCCGCAGGGTCACCGCCGGCGGGGTCGCGTCGCCGGTGGTGGTGACGGAGGAGGGCCCCTCGGTGACCGTGACGTCGATCCGCTCGCGGTCGCCGTCCAGGACCCGGACCACCGGAGAGCCCTTCACGGTGTAGGGCCGCGCACCGCAGTTGACCATCTCCAGGGTCAGCGAACGCAGTCCCATGGCACCGTCGACGGGACCTGCCCCGATCTCGACGCACGGCTCGGGAGGGGCCGCGTCCGTCGTCGGCGCGGCCGAGGGGGAGGCGGTGCAGGCGGCGAGAAGAGCGGTCACGGCGACCGGCGCGGCCGTTCGCCCGAGGCGGCGCGCCCGGCGCACCGCGGCCCAGATCGTGTTCACCCGCCGATCGTCCCACGTCCCCGCGCACCCGGCTCACGCCAGCAGCAGCGCCCGGTCCCAACGGGTCACCGGGGCGGTGTCGGTGGCGAAGGTGTGCAGCGCGAGTGCCGCCCCCGCCGCGCCGGTGAGGAAGCCCGCGGGGTCGCTGACGGTGCCGGCGTCCGGCAGCGGGGGCCGCAGACCGAAGGGTTGGTCGGGGGCCGCCAGCTCCAGGACGCGGTCGGCGAGCCACGGCAGCCACGCGCGCAGTCGCGGGTCCCCGGTGTCGTCCGCCATGCGCCAGGTGGCCTGCAGGACACCGGCCCAGCCATGGCACAGCCCCGCGTCCGTCAACCCCGCCCCGGCCGGCCCGCCCTGGGCGTGCCGGGCGCGCGAGAGCGCCGCGTGCCAGGCGCCGACCGCGGCGCGGCGCCACTCGGGCACGTCCAGCGCGCTCCCCGCCAGATACAGCGCCCTGGCGATCCCCACGGTTCCGTAGCACCACGACGCCCGGCCCGGTGCGCTCTCGTTGGCGGTCACGGCACCGCCGGGCGCCAGGACCAGCGTGCGGGGCCACCAACCCCCCTCCTCGTCCCGCCGCTCGATGTCCATCAGCCACTCGGCGAGCACCCGGATGGCCCGCTCCTGCCCGGGCACGACCACCCCGTGCCGCCAGGCCAGGGCCAGCAGGGCCAGCGGGCCGGGCGCGCCGTGCGCCAGGCCGACGTTGGCGTGGCCGGTCTCCGGGGCCGTCGGCGCGTAACCGGCGGAGTGCTGGGCGGTCCACCAGCCCGGCAGCGAACGCCCGTCGAGCCGCAGCGGCACGGCCAGCCCCGTCAGTGCCGTCAGGACCTCCGCCAGTGCCTCGCCATTGCCCTCGGCACCGTCCTGCCGGCCGTCGAGCAGATGCGCGCCCAGACCTGCCAGCCCCGAGATGACGTCGTACGTCCCGACGCTCACGCACTCCCCGCCGAGCGGGCGGCGCCGTCCTTCCCAGGCGGCGAGCCCCTGGGCGAACGCCCGGACGTGTCCGGCGAGCCGCGCCGCGGCCCGGCCCCCGCGCCCGGAGACCAGCTCGGCACGGCACATGGCGAAGGACAGCGCGGGGATGCCCAGGTACAGCCCCGGAGCCGACGGAGGGGTGGCACCCGACGCGTCCTTGGCGTGGGCGACCGCGTCGGCCAGCCACCGGTGCGCGGTGCCCAGGGCGCCGTCCGCCACCCGCCCGCGCTCCAGGTGCAGCAGCGCGATGCCCGGCGCACCGTCGCTCAAGGTGAGCGTCCGCGACGGCCCCTCGGTGGTCGGCAGCAGCGCCCGGACGCGGTCCGGGTCGGCGAGCCGCCCGGCGATGTCGGCGGAGAGGGCCGCCGCCCTGTCCCGTGTGCTCATGCCCGCTCCCGCTCCCGGCCGATGTGCGCCCGTACCGCCAGGTGCGCCAGGGCGAGCGACTCCTCCTCGGCACTGCGGGCCGTTCCCACGAGCCGGTTGTGATGCATGTGCAACAGGGACGTCAGCACCGTGTCGCCCTCGGCCCACGCCGCCTCGCCGAGACCGCGCAGCCGGGCCCCGTACGCGGCGACGGCCGGGCCCCGCAGCTCCCAGGCGCGCAGCACCTGCGCCCCGCCCGGCCGCCGGGCCAGCTCCGTCCACCGGCCGTCCGGATCGACGAGCCGCCGCGCCTCCTGCCGCAGGGCGGTCGGCGCCGCCCGGTGCCCGAGCGGGCCCGCGCCGGCCGCCAGCCGGTACGCCGCCTCACGGTGGCCGGGGCCGCCGGTGCCGGGGAAGAAGCGGTGGGCCAGGTCCAGGTAATTGGCCGCGGCCAGCAGCCGCGGGTCGATGTCCAGGGCGCCTTCGCGGAGCAGGGCCACCTGCTCCAGACACGCCCGGCTGTCCGCGTCGAAGGCCGCCTCGGCGTCCGCCATCACTTCGGGCCCGCCGTAGCGCTCCCACTCGGGTTCGTAGGTGTCGAGCACCATGCGCGCGCACCACCCCTGCCGCCGCAACTCGTCGGCCCACCGCCCCAGGAGGGGCAGCAGCCGGCCGCCGAGGACCTCCGGGGTGCCGTGGAAGCGCAGCCGCAGATGGGGCGCGGGGTCGCTGTAGCGGAGGAAGTGCCAGCGGTCCGCCCCCTCGGGCAGCCGGCTCAGCAGGCCGGGGAGCCGCCGGGCCAGCAGGGTGTCCTGGTGTTCGGCGGCGCAGTACAGCTTGGCGTAGAGCCACCGCGACCCCGGGCCGTGGACCGGGTGCGGACGGACCAGGCCGATGACCGGCGGCCGGTCCGTGCCGGCGGTGGTCCGGACGAGCGGGAAGGCGACCTCGGTGGGCCGCCCCGCGGACCAGCCGTGGCCGTACGCACCCGCTGCGGGCAGCTCCTGGAGGAACGCCCCGGGGCGGCGCTGCCACTCGTGCCGCAGCAACTCCAGATGCCCCGGGTCCGTCAGATCGAGGGCGATGCGATGGTCGGCGTACACCGAGGCGACCTCGTCGGGCACCCCCGCCCTGGCGCGCCAGGCGGCGAACCGCCGCCGCCAGGTGCCGGGTGGTGTGGTGGGCGTGCCGAGCGCGGGATCGGCGGGCCGCCAGCGAGCCGGGGCCAGCACGGTCCGCCCGTAGCGCACGCGCGGCAGGAAGGGCAGGGCGGCGGCCGTGCCCCAGTCCCACCCCGGCCACGCGGCCTCGCCGCCACGCTGGATCTCCTCCAGGAAACGGGCCACGTCGGGGGCGTTGCCCGGGGGCAGCACCATGGTCGGCAGCGTGGGGACGACCTCGCGTCCCAGCGTGGTCGACACCAGGGCCAGCCGCCGGTGGTCCGCCACCACGGCCAGCTCCGCGAGGCCCAGGGCACGCGGGGAGCCGCGGTCGGCGAACGCGGACACGGTGATGGTGTGATCGAGCCACCCGGGGACCTTGGAGACGTTCGCGGCCCTGCCCGTGCGCGGCGAGAAGCCCAACTGGGCGCGGACGGCCGCCGGATTGCGGGTCGGGACGGACCGCAGGACGCGCCCGAAGTCCTCGGCGGCCTCGCCCAGCACATGGGCGAACCGCCCGGCGACCGCCCCCGCGACCCCGGACACCCCGCCCACGATCAGCCGGAACTCGCCCTCGGCCATGGCCGGCACGGAGTCCGCCAGCACCTCGGCCAGCAGGTCGAACGACGGCGGCGGGCCGGGGTCGTCCTCCGGGGCGGGCCCGGCGGTCGCTCCGCGGAGTTCGGCCAGTAGTTCGTCGTCGAGCAGGAGCTCGCGCCGCGAGGCCATGGCCGCCTCCTGGGCCCAGGCCAGCAGCAGCCGGTCGCGGGCGCCCACCCCTTCGTCGCCGCCACCGCCCGGACGGCCGCCGGGTGTGCGGGCGGCGCCGTACCCGTCGGGTGCGCCCAGCCCGCGCGCGGGGTCGAGCAGTTCCAGCAGCGGAACCGATCTGCCCGTGCCGTACCGCTGAAGGAACCTCGCGTGGAAGTCGCGTAAATGACGGGGCTCCGGCCGGCCCGCGGACAAGCCCACCAGTGCCCGCGCCGCGCGTTCCGCTTCATCCCGTACGACGTCCGGCAGACGGACGTCGGCGTCCAGCGCCAGATCGACCTGCACCGGACGCTCGGCGGGCCGAAGGGCGCGCATGCGGTCCGTCACGGCCGTCAGCGCCCCTCCGCCCCGGCCGACGGGTGCGGCGGCGTAGGCCGCCAGCCCGCTCCGGATGTCGATCAGTTCGTCGACGATCCGGCGGCTGTCGGGCGAGAGGGAATCGCTGTGCCCGGCCAGCAGGCCGAGGACGTCCTCCACCGGGTCGCCGTCGTCCAGCGGCGGCCGCAGTCCGGTGAGCAGCAGGCCGAGGCGGACGAGCTCGGCAGCCATCCGCGCCACGGTGTCCGTGGCCACGCCGGGATGGTCCTCGCCCAGCAGTTTGACCAGATCGGGCCAGGCGACGGGGGTCGCGGCCAGCTCGAAGGCGCGGCGCACGGGCTCGGTGTGACGTACCGACACCTCCTGGGTGCCCGTACCGTCCCGGTGCGGTCCCTCACCCTGGTCCTGTGCCGGGACGAAGGGCAGGACGAGCCGGTCGCCGCGGACCGTGCACAGATCATTGGCGGTGACGTCCAGGAGGGCCAGGACGGCGGGGTCGCGTTCCAGACGCGCGACGACGTCGAAGAGCCAGCCCATGTCCGCCCGGGCGGCCTTGGTGTGTGCCGAGCCCCAGCGTGCCCGGGGGACGGGGCCGAAACCGGCGGTGGTCACTCCGGCCATGATGCCGAAGGGGGTGGCCCGGCCGCTCATCCGCAGCTGATAGCGCGTCACCGCGCGGGCCGCCCGGCGTGTCTCCTTGGGGGAGAGGGGCTGCCCCGCCGCGGCCTTGTCCAGGACACGGGCCAGGGACGGGCTGGCCAGGGCGATGGCCTCATGGAACAGATCGTCGGCCGCGGCCTGCCGCAGCCGGGCCAGGTCCCCCGGATCCGGGCTCCCCGCCTCGGCGCCCGGAGGGCGGACGGCCGCCCGGAGAAGGACGGTGTCGGCACAGGCGAACCCCGCGGCCCCGTCCCCGTTGTCCCTGCCTGGCACCCGCAACACCTTCGCCTCCCCTTCGCCGCCGCTCGTACCCCCGCTCCCCGGCTGTGGGTGAGGTGCCGGTGCCGGGAGCGACCCGGCGACCCCACCCATGCGCCATGGGGGCGGACTAGCAGATGCAGCCCGTGTCGGGGTTGCAGACCCGACCGGTGATCGGGGTGGGGAACGAGACAAAGCCGAGCGCGTCCGCGGCCCCGGTCTCGTCGAAGGACGGCACGGCGATCTCTTCCACATCAAGATCGAACAGGTTCTCCATGGGAACTCCTCCTCATTGCCGATGTCCGGTGTCCCGGGCGGCTTCGCGACCGTCTCAGCCGCTGCCCGGACCGGTTACGCCGGACTCTAGGAGCGGCCCGTCAACCTTCGATCAACGCCGGATCAACGGTGCCGGCCCGGCGGTGATCCGGGAGGGAGCGGACGGGCGGGCGTCCGCCCGGCGGCGAGCGGGTGCGCCCGGCCGCACCGCGACGCGCCGGACCGGGAGTGCCCCGGCGCCGGGGGCGGCCTGCCAAGGTCGGATCTGTGCCGACCCGGCGGGAGATGAGGGAGACATGGACGACATCATCGAGACGAGAGCCCCGGGGCAGGACCGCTGCCCGCCCCTCGCCACGGTGCCCCGGGCCGAACCGGTCACCATCCGTCTGCCCCCGCTGGGGCGCCATCTCGTGGCCACCCGGCATCCACAGGCTGCCGAGGTCTCCGCGCGGGTGCTGGAGTGGGCGGGCCGGCATCTGACGTTCCTGCCGTTGTCCGACGAGGACCTGCGGTATTCCCTGCGGCCGGTCGTCTCGTTCCCGGAGTGGGCCTACCCCTCGGCGTCCGTGGAACGGTTCGCCGATCTGTCCGCCTTCACCACCTACTTCTTCGCCGTCGACGACACCCTCGACACTCTCCGGGGCGGCGACGACAGGGGCAACGGCGGCGGCGACGAGACCGGCGGTCACCGTGAGTTGATCCGTTCGGCCGTCGACGCCTGTGTCCGCGCGCACCACGGCGAGCCGGACCTCACCTCGCCCTGGGTCGCGGCCTACGCCGACGTCCTCGACGGTGTCCGGCGCCGGATGACCCCCGAGCAGTACACCCGGCTGACATCGGTGTGCGAGGAATGGTTCGAGGCCTGCGTCCGCGGGCTCGACGCGCCCCTGAAGGACCCGGATCTGGAGACCTATGTCGCCGACCGGCTGCTGACCGCCGCGGCCGAGGCGGCCTTCGGCCTGGTGGAGTACGCCACCGCCACGGACGTCGCCGGGCTGCGTCGGGCGGACGCCGACCTGGCGGCCGTCTGCCGGGCGAGCGGACGCTTCGGCGTCCTGGTCAACGACCTGTTCTCCTACCGGCGCGACCTCTTCTCCGGTGGCCCGGTGGTCAACGCCGTCACCGTGCTCAGGCGGAGCGAGGGCCTCGGTCTGCAGGGCGCCGTCGACCGCCTGTGCGAGGAGCTGGTCGCCGCCGAAGCGGCTCTCCACACGGCTCACGACAAGGTCCTGGCCGGCCCGCTGGGGGAGCGCCCCGATGTCAGGGCCTTCCTGAAGGGGATGCTGGAGATGACCGCGGGCAATCTCCGGTTCTCCGCCACCACGCCCCGCTATCACGGCGTCCGGCTGAACCTCGATCCGCACGAGGGCAGCATCCTGCGGCTGACCGCCGAGCGCACGCTGGTCCTGTCGGTGGAGGAGCGCGCCGGGTGAGGGCAGTGAGCGGGCCCGGCAGGGCCCGCTCACCACACGGTCGGTGGGAGACGGGCCGCCGGGCCCGCCCGCCGTCAGGCCGCGACCGAGCTGGCCCAGTCGTTGTAGGAGCCGAGGTTGGCGCTGTAGGACTTGGTGGAGAGGCTGATCTGGCCGCCGGTGCCGCCGGTGCCTCCGGCGAGCCAGGACCAGGAGTCCGTCTGGTTGTTGCGCCAGGAGGACGTCTGGTTGTCGAAGCCGTACTCGTTGAGGTTGTGCCAGTAGTAGTCGTTGAAGATCAGTCGGCGCCCGCCGCCGTTGCTGTGCTCGTACAGGCACGTCCACCCGCTGGCGCACGCCGGGATCAGGATCGAGGGGTCCTTGGCGCCGGTGACGAGCGGGTCCGTGGCCCGGGAGTAGCCGAGTGCCTTGTTGTCTGGTGTCATGCGACCTTTCGGGCATGCACAGCGACTACCTGCGGGACGAAACTGGGGAGTGCAGGCGGTAAGGACGGCGTGTGAAATTCGATCTTGCGGTTCCCGTGTCGGTGCCTGACAACACGGGCGCGCGGACGTCAGCGGTCATCTGGTCATTTGTTCGCTGTCCGTAGCCGCCCTGCTTGCAAGGTAGGGCTATCCCTACCTTGAGGTTACGAGTGGGCCATGTGGGCGTGCGGCTGCGTTTTCGCGAGGCTTGAGAGCATGTACCTCGCGAGTGATCCGGTGGCCGCTGCGGTCGAGCTGGAAGACGTGTCGAAGACCTACCCCGGCGGTGGCGGGACGCCCGCGCTGCGGGGGGTGAGCGCACGGTTGGCGGCGGGCACGTTCTCGGCGGTGATGGGTCCTTCCGGATCCGGGAAATCCACGCTGCTGAACTGCGCGGCTGGTCTGGAACGGCCCAGTGCCGGGCGTGTCCGGCTGGCCGGGGAGGACATCGGTGCGCTGCGGGAGCCGGCCCTGACGCGGGCGCGCCGTCGCCAGGCGGGTTTCGTGTTCCAGTCGTTCAACCTGGTTCCGGCGTTGTCGGTGTGGCAGAACGTGCTGCTGCCGCAGCGGCTGGCCGGGGTGCGGCCGGACCGGCGCTGGGCGGATGAAGTGCTGGCACGCGTGGGGTTGTCCGGGCGCAAGAGTGCTCGCCCGGATCAGCTCTCGGGCGGCCAGCAGCAGCGGGTTGCGGTCGCGCGGGCGCTGGCCGGACGCCCGCAGGTGCTGTTCGCCGATGAGCCGACCGGAGCGCTGGATCTGGCTGCCGGGCATGAGGTATTGGCGCTGCTGCGGGAGGCGGTGGACGAGCTGGGGCAGACGGTGGTGATGGTCACGCATGACCCGGCTGCCGCTGCCTGGGCGGACCAGGTCCTGTTCCTTGCCGACGGTCAGGTCCACTCCTCCATGAGCGACGTTTCGGCCGCGCAGGTGGCCGCGGTGATGACGGAGCTGAGTGCCCGATGATCCGTCTCGCTCTTGCCACCGTGCGCCACCGCTGGTGGTCCTTCGCCGGGACCTTTCTCGGCACAGCCCTGGCGGTGGCGCTGGTCGCCGCCTGTGGCACGCTGCTGTTCTCCGCTCTGTCCTCCCCGGCCGGAGCCGACAGGTACACCGCCGCTGACGCCGTGGTCAGCGCCGCGCGTCAGGTGTCCGTGAAAGACGGGGACGACACCGAGACCCGCCCGCTGTCCGGTGCGCCCGCGCTCCCCGATGGCCTGACCGGCCGCCTGGCCACCGTGCCCGGAGTCACGCAGGTCACCGAGGACACGTCGTTCTACGCCCAGCCGCTCACACCCCGCGGAAAACCGGTCGGTGGCGGCTCGGACGCGACCGCGCCGGTGATGGGCCACGCCTGGTCCTCCGCCTCCCTGACCCCCTTCCGGCTTCTTGCCGGGCGCGTACCCCAGGACGGCGAGGTGGTGCTCGACGCGGGCTTGGCCCGGCATGCCGATGTGCATGTGGGGAGCCGCGTGCACATGGCCCTGCCGCACAAGGTCGCCTCGTTCCGACTCGCCGGCACCGTCGCCGCCCCCGGAGGGCCGCAGCTTTCCTCGCAAGGCGCGGTGTTCTTCTCCGCCTCGGACGCGGAACGGCTGTCCCAGCCGGGCGATGCGACCGCGCTCGCCCTGCGCTTTGCTCCGGACGCCGACAGCCGCACAGTGCTGGACAAGGTGCGGTCGGCGGCCGGGCCGGACGTGCGAGTGCTCACCGGAGACGAACGGGTACAGGCCGACGCACCGGCTGTGCTGGTCAGCTACACCGGGGCGGTCGGGGTGTTCGGCTCGATGGCCGGCATCACCGTGTTCGCGGCCCTGTTCGTCATCGCCGGGACCATCGCCTTCGCCGCCCGGCAGCGACTGCGCGAGCTGGCGCTGCTGCGCACGCTCGGTGCCACGCCGCGCCAGGTGCGCCGGCTGATGGGCCTGGAGGCATGGGCGGTGGGCGTGGCCGCCGCCGTGGTGGGGACTCCGCTCGGGTCGTGGCTGGCGGGCTGGATGGGTGAGCGGTTCGTGGCCACCGGCGCGGTTCCCGCATCTCTTGACGTGCATGGCAGCGCACTGCCGCTGCTGATCGCGGCCGGTTGCGGGGTGGGGGTGGCGCGGCTGGCGGCGTACTTCGCCGGTCGGCGGGTGGCGCGGATCGCTCCGACTGAGGCGATGCGGGAGGCGGCTGCGGCTCCGGCCAGCGGCGGCATCTGGCGCGTGGTGACCGGTGCGGTACTGGTCGCCGGTGCGGTGGCCGTGCTGGTGTTCACGCCGATGCGCGGCGGGATCGGTGTGGGCATGGGCTTCATCGGCTGCGCGCTGCTGGTCTGTGCCGCCGCCGCCCTGGGACCCTGGCTGGTCCGTGCGGTGGGTGCGGCGCTGGGCGGTGTCCTGCCAGGGGCGACCGGCCGTCTGGCCGCGGCCAACACCCGGCGCTTCCCGCTGCGAGTCGCGGGGGCGGCGATGCCGCTGGCGCTGCTGTTCGCTCTCAACGCCACCATGCTGCTCAACTCCACTCTGCTCAGCAACCTCACCGACCAGGCCGCCCACGCCCGGGTCGCCTCCGCCCGCCAGAGCTTGACCGCCGCCGACGGCCCCGGCCTGCCGCTGGGCGCCTACGAAGAGGCGGCCAGGATGCCGGGGGTACGGGATGTGGATGCGACCGTGCCGAGCGAGGTCATGGTCCGCAAGGGCGGCAAGCCGCAGCATTACCCCGCCCAGGGCCTGTACCGCACCGGCGGCGGTGTGCTGGATCTGAAGGTCACCAGCGGTTCCCTGGACGGGCTCGCCGAGGGGGTGGCGGTCAGTACGGACCTGGCCGGCAGCCAGCACTGGCGGGTGGGCGACACGGTCGGGCTGTGGTTGCCGGACGGCACCCACCTCTCGCGGCCGGTGGTGGCCCTGTACGGCCGGTCCGCCGGGTTCGGCGACATGCTGCTGCCCGGCTCGCTCACCGCCGCGCACACCCCCCGGCCCCTTGTGTCGGCCGTGCACCTCGGCCAGAACCCTAGTCCGGCGGCCGTGAAGGAGTTGCGGGCGCAGTTTCCGCAGCTGTCCGCGCGCGGTGACGAGGCAGCAACCAGTCGGCAGGACGCCGAAACCGCCTCCCAGCAGGCAGCGCTGCGCCTGCTGACCGGTATCTCCCTCATCTTCACCGCCGTCGCCGTCCTCAACACCTTCGCCATGGCCGCCCTCGGCCGCCGCGGCGAGTACGCCGCTCTGCGACTGCTGGGCGCCACCGCCCGCCAGGTACGGGCGATGGCCGCACGCGAAGCGGTACTCACAACCACCGTCGGCCTCGTGATCGGTGCGGGGATCGCCGCAGTAGTCGTGGGAACGTTCAGCAGCTCCCAGGACGGCCACTGGCGCATCATCGTCGACCCCCTCTGGTACACCGGGCTCCTCGCCGGTACCGGCGCGCTCGGTCTGGCCGCCGCAGCCCTGCCCACCCGCCTGGTCCTGCGCACCGCGACGGCCCATGGTGGACGGAGCGCGCAGTGAAGCCAACACACCAGGCGGCGGCCGACCCCCATGCCGCTCGGACGAAGCCGGGGGTTCGTAAAGTGCGGGACATGCTCCAGCGCACCGTCCGGTCTCTGCAATACCTGCTGCTGGGCCTGGCCGCAGGCAGCGGGGCCCTGGTGACCGTCGTGGCCGGGGCCACCGGCTGCGCGGTCCTGGTCGTCACCCATCTGGGCGCCCCCGCCTTCCTCGCCGCGACCACCGCGGTGCGCCGGCTCGCCGGACTCGAACGACGCCGCGCCGCCCTCATCCTGCCCGCCCCAATCCCCACTCCCTACCCGGGCGCCGAGCCCGCCACCGTCGCCGGACGTGCCCGGCAACGGGCCGCCCACCCCGCCACCTGGCGCGACACGGCCTGGATGACGATCCTCTTCCCGCTGACCCTGGTCTGTGCCGTCCTCGCCGTGGTCGTCCTCGCCGTGGACCTCGCGGCCCTCACCTCGCCGGCTTGGGCCTGGGCCCTCCCGCCGGAACGCCGCGGCGACCCAGGATTCATGACGCTCACGACACCAGGAAGGCAGGCCACGACGGCGCTGGCCGCGCTGATCCTGCTGCCCGCCGCTGCGTGGCTCGTACGCGCCCTGGCCGCCGGCCAGGCCCGCCTGGCGGCCGGACTGCTCAAGCCCGGCCGCACCCAGCGACTGAGCGAACGCACCGACCACCTGGCCCGCACCCGCAGCCGCGCCATCGACGCCCAGGCCGCCGAACTGCGCCGCATCGAACGCGACCTCCACGACGGCGCCCAGGCCCGCATCGTCGCCCTCGGCATGACCCTGGCCCTGGCCGAACGGCGCCTCAAAGCCCTCGGACCCGCCGCCGACCAGGCCCGCAGCGACCTCGCCGCAGCACGCGCCGACGTCAACACCGCCCTGGACGAACTACGCCACCTCGTACGAGGCATCCACCCCCCGATCCTCACCGACCGCGGCCTGGACGGTGCCCTGACCGCCCTCTTCGCCGACCACCCGCTGCCCGTCACCGCCGACATCCGCCTGCCCCACCGCCTGGCACCCGCGCTGGAGGCCGCCGCCTACTTCCTGATCGCCGAAGCCCTCACCAACATCACCAAACACGCCCACGCCACCACCGTCACCGTCACCGTCGACACCCGCCCCGACGGCACGCTGGCCGTCACGGTCACCGACGACGGGCAGGGCGGAGCCGACCCGGACGGCTCGGGCCTGACGGGACTGCGCCGCCGCATCGAAGCACTCGACGGCACCTTCACCCTCACCAGCCCCAGCGGAGGTCCCACCACCATGCACGCGGAGATCCCATGCGCCTTGTAATCGCCGAAGACCTGCTCCTGCTGCGCGAAGGGCTCATCCGCCTGCTCACCGCCACCGGCCACGAGGTCCTGGCCGCCGTTGACTCCGGGCCCGACCTGATCGCCGCCGTGGACACCCACCGGCCCGACCTCGCCCTGATCGATGTCCGCCTTCCGCCCGGCTTCCGTGACGAAGGACTGCGCGCCGCCATCGAGGTCCGCGCCCGCCACACCCCCACCCTGCCCGTGATCATCCTGTCGCAGTACGTCGAGCGCACCTACGCCGCCGAACTGCTGGCCGACGGCCGCGGCGGCGTCGGCTACCTCCTCAAGGACCGCGTCACCGACATCGACGCCTTCCTCGACGCCCTCGACCGCGTCGCCGCTGGCGGCACCGCCCTCGACCCCGAAGTCGTCGCCCAGATCTTCGCCCGCAACAGCCAGGACACCGGCCTCGCCCGCCTGACCCCCCGTGAACACGAAGTCCTCGCCCTCATGGCCCAGGGACTGTCCAACTCCGCCATCGCCGAACGCCTCGTCCTCGCCCCCGTCTCCGTCGAAAAACACATCTCCAACCTCCTCGCCAAACTCGACCTCCCCCTCACCCACGACACCCACCGACGCGTGCAGGCCGTCCTCACCTACCTCAACGCCTGATCCACCTGCCCCCTCACCGCCGCCCCTGCGAGGGAAGCCACCGCCTCGACCTGCCTGACTTCTCTGCCCATCTCACCCAGCCACGCGGCGCATTTTCGCGACCTGTTCCTTCATCTGGTCGTCGGTGCGCGTGCTGTGCCAGACGGTGCCTTCCCACTTCACGTACTGCGGTTCGCCCTCACGCAGGAGGACCGGCTTGAGGTGGCCGTGGAAGAGAAGCGTGCGGCCCTGGTTCCGGCGGAGCCGGCTGAACCACAACGCGCTCTTCTCATGCCGGGCAAGACGGTTCGCGGCGACGCCGGGAAGGATGCCGCGGACGCGGCCGGGTGCGTAGGTCGTCAAGGGCCGGCTGGGCGGCCGCCAGGAGTCTGCGAGGGCCCAGTGCGCGACGGCGTCGCCGCCGCGGTCGGGCGGGAGGTAGGGGTAGGTGACGCGACCCGCGACCTCCGCGAAGAACCGGGCCTGCTCGGCTTCGGTGCCACCGGCCAGCCAACGCCAGTAGGGCGAGGCGATCAGCGGTGCGAGGGCGACGGCTTCGGGATAGACCGCGGCGAACAGCCGCGAGGTGCTGAAGCCGACGTAGTCCTGCTTCTCCCGGTCGAAGGGGATCAGGACATCGAGGCGGTCGTCCCAGACGTCCCGGCGGCCGAAGGGCGACGGGCGCCCCTCCGGAGACCAGATGTGTGCGCAGAGCATGAGGCCGGTCAGCACCGCGTCGTAGGTGGCGGCCCAGCCGTAGCGCCGCAGCGCGAGCAGGTGGCGCCGCTGTGCATCGAGGATGCCCGGGAGCCGGGTGAGATCGACGGCGGGATGGTCGATGTCGGGCGGGCCGATCCAGGTGCCGTGCCGCAGGCAGACGTAGGTGTGGTGGGGCAGGAGCCGCACCACCCGGCCGCCGGGGTGGCGGGCGTCGCAGAGGTGGCAGCCGGTCTGCGGCTGGTGGCGGAACATCTCCCAGTTCGGCGGCGGGTCGCGCAGTTCCGGCATGGCCCCGGCCAGGGCGTGGACGCTGCGGCCGGTCAGCGCGGCGAGCCGTTCGGGGACGACGACGCGGCGGCCGGCTCCGGGATAGGCGGGCTGGGTGACCTGTAACCACAGGCCGTTGATGTCCAGGCCGTGCAGGGTGGCCAGGCGGCTGATGTAGGACGGGGGGATCTCGTGCCGGGCGGGCGGGACGGGGTCGGGGAGCGTGCGGAGCATCAGGCCGCGCGCCTCCGCCGCCCGGTCGCCTTGGCCTGAGCGGTGAGCCGTTCGGACTGCGCGGCGGCGAAGTCGATCGGGACGATCTCCAGCAGCTCCTCGGTGATGGCCTCGCTGCCGTCCTCGATGGCCAGCACGGCGGCGCCGCGGATGAGCTGCGACAGGCTGCCGATCATGCCGCCGGTGCGGTGGAAGAGGTAGTCGCTCATCGCACTGAGCGTGCCCGGCGCGTGCTCGTGGAGGCGGAGCATGGATTCCAGCGTGCCGATCAGGCCCCGCCAGGCGTCCTTGTCGCCGGTGGTGGCGTAGGAGAACGGGGCGGCGGGGATGACGACGAACCGTCCGGCGATCTGCCGGCCGCGCGTGCCGGCGAACAGGCCCTGGCTCTCGATGTCGATGCCCGCGTAGGCGAACGTGGCCGGCAGCCGCTCGGCGAAGTACTTCAGCTGATCGGATGCTTCCGCCCCGGAGCGGGAGCCGAGGTTGAGGTTGTGCAGCTCGTCCACCAGGACCAGGTCGACGTGGACGTGCGCGGCGGTGGCGCAGACGGCGTCGACGACGTCGGTGTGGGTGGCCCGGGCCGGGAAGGTCAGCCCGAAGAACCGGGCGAACTCCATCGCGAGCATCTTCGGGGTGGCCGCCGGCGGAACGGTGACATAGACGACCGGCAGCCGGGACCGGTCGTGCGGGTGGCGCTTGCGGGTGGCCAGCTCGTGCGCGCGGCCCAGCTGGGTGAGAGCGGTCGTCTTGCCCGTGCCGGAGGCGCCGGAGAGGATCACGCCGCGGCGGGCGGAGACCTGGTGGCGGTTGAGCTGGATCAGCAGCCGGGCGGTGGAGATCACCTTCCGGATCGTCGGGGTGTTCACCAGCGGCAGGTCCGCGTGGTACTCCCGCCGCCGGTCCTCCGCCCGGGCCCGCTCCCGTCCGGTCAGCGCGGCCCGCTCGGCGGCGGGCAGCAGCTTGGGCGGGATGGTCTCGTGTTCGACGTAGCGGCGCCAGCCTTCCTTGGTCGTCAGCGGGGAGTCCGGCGGCGCCTGTTCGTCGGTGTCCGTCTGCGGCGGTGCGGTCGCGGGCGTGCTCATAGCCACCTTTCAGCTTCGGCGTGGGCGTCGAAGACCCCGAAGGGCACCACCTCCGAGGGCGCGGAGTCGGGCTCGGGGTCGGGCGTGTTCTCGATCTCGGGTGCCGCTGCGGGTGCCGGGAGGGCTGCGGCGGTGCGGGTGCGGCCGATGACGCGCGCGGTGCGGATGTCCGGTCCGTTCTCGGCCCGGGTCAGCAGGGCGTCCAGGACGCGCGCGACGTCGGCCTCGTTCGCGTCGTCCAGACCCGCCGCGGCGGCCAGGCGCCGGGCGTGGTCCCAGGTGAAGTCCGCGAAGGGGGCATTCACCAGCGGCAGGTGGACCCAGGGCGTGGTGATCCAGCCGCCGGTGGTGCGGACGAAGACGCGGGCGAGGTCATAGGGGTCGTAGTGCACCTCCCAGAGGCCCTTCTTGGCCGTGTGGCCGGAGTGCTGGCGCCGCCACGGCCCCAGCTCGGGCGCGTCGTAGGTGCGGTGGCCGATGCGGATGCCGTAGTCGTTGATCGCCCGCCAGGCCACCGGCAGCAGCTCCAGGTAGTCCTGGCCGCGCAGCACCAGCGGCAGGTAGCGGGCCGCCGCGACCAGGGAGGCGTACTTGTCGTTCGGCGACATCGCCTTCCCCGGGCGGAACGGGTCGCGCAGGGCGTCGTGCGGTCGCATCTGCCACCCGGCCAGAAGCCATTCCTCCAGCAAATCCTGGAGTTCGGGGATAGTCCAGACGGCGGCCTGCTCGACTCTCTCGCCGCGGCGGGTTACGTCCCGGCCGGTGTATCCGGCCAGGTGCTGGGCGAACAGGGTGTTGATCGCGGAGAACGTCGCCTCCACGATCGCCTTGTCCGTCGGCGTGCGCGGACGCGCCCGCTGGACGGAGATGCCGAGGCGTTCGCAGGCCCGCAGGAAGGTGTCGGAGATGAACACCTTCCCGCCGTCGATGACCACGGTGTCCGGCACGATCACTGGCTTCGCGGCGACCTGCTCCATCCGCGCGTCGATGCCGAGCATCTGCCGGTGCGGCATCCGCGAGGCCGCCATCCGCAGCGACGCGGACCAGCCCGGCCGCATCGGCTCGGGGACCAGCATGCGCGCCAGGAGGAGCGAGGCGTCCACCGCTTTGGTGCCCACTGGCCGCAGCGTCGCCGCGCAGATCGTGCGGGTGGCGACATCGACCGCGATCGTCAGATCCGCCCGCGCGGTCACCCCCGAGTCCAGGACCACCATCACGTCCAGCGGGGTGGAGTCGATCTGCACCTGTTCCCCGGGCCGGTCGGCGAACGTCGGCGTGAACGGCCCCGTCGGCCGGTTCGCCGTCTGCCGCCGCGTGACCGCCGACCCGAAGGCGTGCCGGCCCGTGGCGAGCGCGTCGATGAGCTTGTAGAGGGTGCGCGTACTCGGCAACGGCACCACCCCCTCGCCGTGCGCGGCCTCCACCGTTTTGACCACGCGGCGGATCAGCCGCGAGCGGGTGCCGGTCGAGACGTTCGTCTCGCGGTCGAGCACTTCGCGGATCGCCGCCACCAGCCGGGCATCCGCCCGGCCCGTCGCCTCCCACCGGCGCGTCGTCGCTGATCCACCAGCCCCCAAAGCCCCTGCTTGAGGTAGCGCGACCGCTTGCCCTCCACCGTCCGCAGGCTCACGTCCAGCTCGGCCGCCTTCGCCCGCATCCGCTCGGTCAACGACCGCGTCGCCGGGTCGTACTCGTCCCGCGCGGGTGTTCCCGGCTCGGCGCCGGGCGGCAGCCCGGTCTCCACCTCCACCACATGCCGCTGCCACTCGACCGCCGCCGCCCGCGCCGGCTCCGGCAGCGTCTCCAGCAGACCGAACGGCTCCATCTCCGGCAGCGGCTCGGCGCCGGTAACAGCGAAGTCCGGCGCCGCCATCAGATAGGAGGCCAGCACCACCGATTCCGTCCCGGCAGCGGACCGCAGCCGCACTGCCGTTCCGGCCAGCGCCACCACCTGATGCTCGCCGTCGTCGAAGGTGACCCAGTCGCCCGGCCGCAGCCCCGAGCCCCCGCCCGCGGTCACCGGCCTGCCCCGGGCGAGACCAGCGAGCCGCCGTGCAGGGGCACCGACACGTCCACCGCCAGTTCGTGCGACCACAGCAGGTGGAACAGCACCGGCAGCACCGCCAGCGGCTCACCCGCCGCCGCGGCCCCGTCCATCAGCGGCAGCGGCTCGGCGAACACCTCCCGCAGCCGCGAGGCGGCCGGCTCCATCCGGTGCCGGGGGTGCCGGTAGCCCGCCAGCCACCGGACGTTGCGGACCACGACCGGGTCCGGGGCGCCCACCAGCCGGAACTCCCACCCCACCTCGGCGCAGGCCGCCGCCGTCGCCTCGAACTTCACCACGTCCCGCGGGCCGCGGCGTTCGGCCGGGCGGCAGTCGATGACCATGGCCGTCCCGTCGTCGCGACGGGCGAAGTAGTCCGGCACGTGCGAGACCGGCCGGCCTTTCGCCGCTGTCCAGAACAGCCAGAACGGCTGCGAGGAGACGCCCACCACCGCCGGGTCGAAGTCCAGCAGCATGATGTGGTCGCGCTACAGCCAGGACTCGTACCCAACATGCCCGCCCGTCGTCGCCGACCACCACAGGCCCGGCAGGTTGCGCTGTCGGCGGTACGACGCGAAGGCGCGTACGGGAAGGGCGTGCTCGAACGGCACCGCCCAGACCTCCGGCAGCGGGCGCCGTAACTCCATCCCGTCCGGGGCGATGTACGCGACCTCGAACCCGGCCACCGGCGGCCCGGCAGAACCGCCCGGCATGACATCTAACGCACGCACCATGACCAGCTACCCCAACCCCTCACCGCAAGGTAGGTCTTCAGCCCGCACGCTTCCCCACAAAGTAAGCTTCAATCCGCAGTTTTCGACGTCACAGGACACTTGTCCGCCTCGGCGTGAGTCCTGAAGCAGCGGACGGTGGACTTGGAGTGGACGACGCAGCTTTGTGCGTCCCCCCAGCCGTTCTGCTTGAGGTTGATCTGCTGCTGGCCGTAGGCGGCGACGGCACCGCCCGCCGCCGGGCCGGCGGCCTGTGCCTGCGGTGCCCAGACCATGGCGGCCACGGCCACGGCCGCTGCGGATACGGTCAGGAATCTCCGACGCATGTGCGATCCTCCGGGATCTCCCGCCGGGCGGGGTGGGGTCGCCGGCCCGTACGGGCCGGCGCCTCTCGATCACTGCCGATCACGTGCGTGTACGAGTGCTGGACCGGTTGCCTGAGGGCCCGTCATGACGTGAGTGGCGGGCGCGGTGGAGACTATCGCGGTGGCCCGGCACGGCTGTCAACGCGATAGACGTAAACGCGTCGCCTTCGCGAAGCCGTCCACGGCCGCACTCGGCCGCCCCTCCCGCTACCTCTTTCTCGTCCGGAGCAGCAGGGCGTGGAAGGTGCGCTGTTCCTGGGGGCTGAGGGCGGCCAGTGGGGAGTGGTGGGTCAGGAGTTCCAGGAGCCGGTTGCGCAGGGCGGTGCCGTCGCCGGTCAGGGCCAATTGCTTGGCGCGGCGGTCCGTGGGGTGGGGGCGGCGTTCGACCAGGGCCAGTTTCTCCAGCCGGTCGACGACGAAGGTGGCGTTGGAGGGCTCACAGCTCATTCGGTCGGCGAGTTCACGCATGGTCATCGGGCCGGTCAGCTCACGCAGGGCGGTCGCCTGGGGGGCGGTCAGACCCAGTTGCGCCGCGCGCTCCCGCACGTGCGACTCGAGCTGACGGGCCAGTCCGCCCACCAGCCCGCACAACTCCCGCTCTGCGGCGGCGCGCGGCTCTGCACCGACCATTGGGTCCCCGGGCACGAGGTCATTGGTCATGCCCGCCATTCTACTCAGTTGCATCAAGCTTTCACCATTGCAACTTGAATGATTCTAGTTGTAAGTTTCTTGGGTAGCGCCGCGCGGAGCGGTGCCCGTCACGAGAAGGAGACCGCGGTCATGACGCGTCCCTCATCCGCCCGTATAACCGATGCCTCGCAGGGCGAGCCGGAAAGCCATCGGCGGTTGAGCCGGGTGTCGGGGATCAGGTCCTTCGAGCTGGGCGAGCTGAAGATCAGCTACGTTCCGGACGGGGCGGTCGCGCTCAAGCCGCTCGGCTGGCTGGCGGACTCGACCGAGGAGTACTGGGCGGCCCACCCCGAGTACCTCGACGCCACGGGCAATCTGGTGGCCAGCATCGGCGGGCTGCTCGTCGAGCACGGCGAGCGGGCCCTGCTGATCGACGCGGGCTTCGGGCCCCAGGCCTGGCCGGCCGATCCCGAGCACCCGTTCATCGGCGCCATCCACGGCGGTGAACTGCTCGACCATCTCGCCGCCCTCGGCCGCGAGCCGGAGGAGATCGAAGCGGTGGCGTTCACCCATCTGCACACCGATCACCTCGGCTGGGCGTGCCTCCCCGTGCCGGGGACGGACCGGATCGCCTTCGCCGGCGCACGGTATCTGTTCTCGGAGGCCGAGTGGGCCCACCGCCGCCCCAACGCCGCCCACGGGGTGACGCAGGAGATGCTGACCACGCTGGAGCCCCAGGTCCGTACCGTCGTCGACGGCGAGGAGATCTTCCCCGGCGTGCGGGCTCTTCTGACGCCCGGTCACACCCCCGGTCACACGGCCTACACGATCACTTCGGGCGGCCGGCGCCTCATCGCGTTCGGCGACGCGATGCACACCTCGGTGCAGATCGACCACCCCGACTGGTCGGCCGGCCCCGACCACGACCCGCTGGAGTCCGCCGTCCACCGCCGTCGCCTGGTGGCCGAGCTCGCACGGCCGGACACGATCGGCTTCGGGGTGCACTTCGCCGACGTGGTGTTCGGACGGGTCCGCCCGAACACCGACGGCCCGGCCTGGCACCCCGAGCCCTGACGTCACCGCCCCCGGGCCCGGCCGTGACGTCACGTACCTCCGTGGGTGCCCGCAGCGGGCACCCACGGAGGCTTCGGGGTGCCGGTCAGTCCTCGGCGGGTGTCCCGGCGGGGGAGCCGGACGGTGTGTTGTCCGCGGTGACGTTGACGGCGGCCCAGGCCCGGTCGACCGCCTTGTGTTCGACGCTGTCGGCGCCGTGGATGTCCTCGGCCGCCTTCAGGGTCGCGGTACGGGCGTCGTGGAAGTCGGTGGTGGAGACCATGTACCGGGTGAGCGCCCGGTAGAAGATCGCCGATGCCTTGTCCCGGCCGATGCCGGCCACGGCGGTGCCGTCGAAGGTCGGCGAGTCGTAGGTCACGTCACCGATCTTCTTCTGACCGCTGCCCTCGGCCAGGAGGTAGTAGGCGTGCGAGGAGATGCCGGACCCGCGGTGCGACTCGGTGTCGTACGCCTCCTTCTTCCAGTAGTCGAGGACGACGCCCTCGAAGCCCAGTGACGGCTTGTCCAGGCGGCGCAGGAAGCCGGTCTTCAGACCGAGCTTCTCGCCGACGAGGTAGTTCGGCGGGTTGCCGGCGTTGCCCGCGGTGGGCTGGAGGTCCGCGGTCGCGCTGACCACTCCGTGGGTGAGCTCGGGCGCGGTGACGTCCAGTACGACCAGCGGGTTCTTGAAGAGCTGGCCGCCGTCGCCGTAGAGCATGGTCTGAGCGCTGGGGCTCCAGAAGGCGTTGTCGACCTTCTCGCCGTAGTGCACCAGGGCCTTCGCCCCGGTGCCGTCGCCCTTGATGCCGTTCCGGCAGAAGGCGTTCTTGTAGTAGCCCAGGGTGCTCGTGATGCCGTACTGGGCGTCGACGGCCGCGGTCCGGGCGCCGCCGACCTCGGTGGTACGGCTCCGCGAAACCTCCACCCGGTAGGCGAGTACGGTTTTTCCGTCGCGGGCGTCGACGACCAGCTCGGCCTTCTCGTCGACCAGCGTCTCCTTTGCCTTCAGGCCGTCGCGCTCGCCGACGCCGGTCGCCGAGGCGTGAGCGTACGCGGCCGTGCGAGCCGCGTCGACGACCGACGCGAGCGGGAGGGCGGAAGGTGGTGGGAGAGGGGGCGGGGGTCCGGTGGTCGTGCGGGGCCGCGAGGGCCGTTCCCGCCGTGAGGGTCACCGTCGCCGCCAGGGCGACGGCGATGGCCAGGCTGCATATGTGGGGTCTATGCACGGTTCAAGGTCCTTGGCTGGGGGGCGGTCGGGAGTCCGATTGCCCTGGGACGCGGTGCCGCTGGGCACTGCGGGGGATCAAGTGGCCCCGCCCGGAACCTTTGTATCGACTCGGCTGACCGACTGTTCGTCATGTGGGACGGCCCCGGTGGTGAAGCCCTTCCCGGTGGCGACGGGCCGTTCCCCGACGACTGTCATCAAACGCTCATACAAGCAGGCCAACCGGGTAGGGCTCGTGATCGTCTGAGTCGACGAACCGACTCACGGCACAGGACGAACCGATGCAAGGCAGGAGAGCTGCCTCGTCGAGGAGCGATAGGACCATGGGCATAGACCGGTACAAGCCTCGCCTGCCCCGCCGTAAGGCCGCGGGCACGCACAGGCGACGGCGCTTCATCGACTACCCGCGTCGCGGCAGACGAGGTTTCCGTCGTTGGCTTCCGTCGTGGCGCCAGCTCCTGGGCACCTTCACCCTCTGCCTCGCCTGCCTGTGCGCGCTGTTCGCCTACGTCTACACCAGCGTGCAGATCCCCGACGAGAACGTGGCGGCCCGTCAGGAGGCCAATGCCTATTACTGGGCCGACGGCACGCAGATGGTGAGCCTGGGCGCGGTCAACCGCAACATCATCCGGCTGGCGGACGTCCCGAAGTCCGCCCAGAACGCGGTGATAGCGGCGGAGAACGAGAGCTTCTACAGCGACTCCGGTGTGTCCTTCAAGGGCATCCTGCGTGCCTTCTTCAGCACCGCGCAGGGCAAGGAGACCCAGGGTGGTTCCACCATCACCCAGCAGTATGTGAAGAACACCTACCTCTCGCAGGAGCAGACGATCACGCGGAAGGTCAAGGAGTTCGTCATCTCGCTGAAGGTGGACCGGAAGAAGAGCAAGGACGAGATCCTCCAGGGCTATCTCAACACCAGCTGGTTCGGCCGCGGCGCGTACGGCATCGAGGCCGCCTCCCAGGCCTACTACGGCATCCCGGCCAAGAAGCTGAACCCCAGCCAGAGCGCCCTGCTGGCAGCGCTGTTGAAGGGCGCCGAGCAATACGACCCCTCGCTCGGGGAGAAGAACCACGAGCGCGCCGAGGACCGTTGGAAGTGGATCCTCGACCGGCAGGTCCGGGCCGGGCTCATGGACCGGTCGGAGCGGAACAAGTACCGGACCTTCCCCGAGCCGCGCAAGCAGTCCACCTCCACCAGCCTGAACGGCCAGATCGGCTATCTCGTCGACGTCGCCAACAAGAACATCAAGCAGCGCACCCAGCTCACCGACCAGGACCTCGCCCACGGCGGCTACCGCATCCACACCACCTTCGACAAGAAGAAGACACGGCAGCTGCAGTCGTCGGTGGAAGGCGTCCTGAAGCGCGACATCGATCCGAAGAAGCGCGACTCCGACACCGATGTGCAGGTCGGCGCCGCGTCGGTACGGCCCTCGGACGGTGCCATCGTCGCCCTCTACGGCGGCTCCGACGCCACCAAGCACTTCACCAACAACGCCGACACCTCCGGCGTGCCCGTCGGATCCGCGTTCAAGCCGTTCGTCCTCGCCGCGGCCCTGAAGAACGGCGCGCGCGCCGGATCGGGCGAGGACGGCCGGCAGCGGATCTCCCTCGACAGCTACTACGGCAAGGACGGCACCCTGCAGCAGTCCTCGGACGTCTTCCCGGCCGCCCGGCCCACCCAGCCGCCCGGCCCCGGTAACCCGGGCGTCGAGGGTCCCGACGAGGCACATCCCACCCTGCGCCAGGCCTCGGTCACCGGGGGCAACGCCACCTTCGTCCAGCTCGGCCGCGATGTGGGGCTGGAGCAGGTACGCGACACCGCCGTCCGCGTCGGACTGCTGAAGGACAGCATGGCGCCGCTGGAGCGCACCTTCCCCATCGGCACCTCGACGCCGAGTGCCATCCGGATGGCGGGGGCCTACGGCACCTTCGCCAACCAGGGCGTGCAGAACGACCCGTACTCCGTGACCAGGCTGCTCAAGGACGGCAAGCCGGTCGAGGGCTTCCAGCAGACACGGGCCCAGCGCGCGCTCGACGAGGACGTGGTGAACGACGTCTCCGACGTGCTGCGCGAGGCCGGGGCCAAGAGCGCCGACGCTCTCGACGTGAACACCACCAGGAGCATCGGCCCCTTCGCGGCGGGCCGCACCGGCGACCAGGACCGGCTGAAGTCCGCGTGGTTCGTCGGATACACCAAGGAGCTGTCCACCGCCGTGGCCATGTTCCGCACCAAGCCGAGCCAGCCGCAGCTGCTGCCCATGTCGGACGTCGGCGGTGAGAAGTCGGAGCGGGGCAATGTCTTCCCGCCCCGGATCTGGGCCGACTACATGGGCGCCGCCACCTCCTGAGCGCCGGCGGGCGGGCCACCCACCGGGGCCCGCCCGCCGAACCCGGCCCCCAGGGATATGTTCGGGGCACGGACGGGGCCGGGGCCTCATGCCCCCGGGCCTTCGAGCGGCTGATCGTGAGGGGTATCCATCCGATTCAGCTCAACGAACGAGCCCCTCATGTCTGTCTTCGCTTCACCGATCGCCCTCGACAGGTACCTCGTCGCCGGTTCCGCGGGATTCCCGGTCCAGGTGCTCCACGGGGACGACTCCTGGTCCGAACTGGCGCGGATCGCGGCCGAGCCGGCCCCCGACGCCTTCGTGATCGTGACGGAGCGCACGCTGCCCCGGGCGCACATCGCCCGTGTCCTGCACCACCTCGGCACGGCCGCCCCCACCTGCGTGCGGTGGCTGACCGGCCAGGACGTCCCCGACGGCACGGCCCTCACACCCGGCTCGGTGATTGTCGCCCTGGGCGGCACCCGCGTCATCGACGCCGCCGGCCGACTGGCCGCCCGTACCGGGGGCCGCCCCCGTCTGGTGTATCTGCCGACCACCCTGCGGGCGATGTCGGACTCGGCGCTCTCCCTCGTCGGCCCCGCCGGCCCCCGCCCCGCGCCGGTCCTCGTCCGCGTCCAGCTGGACTTCCTGACGACGCTCACCCCCGACGCCGTCCGCTCCGGACTGAGCGCGCTCGTCCGGAACGTCCTTGCCGTCAGCCCCGCCTTCCACGACCGGGTGGCCGACCGGCTGCGCCCCGACGCCCGGTACGACCTGGAGACCCTGGCGTCGTTCATCGCCCTGTCCCTGGAAGTGCGGGCCACGCTCATGATCTACGACCCGCTGGAGCGGGGTCCCGCCATGGCCTTCCACTACGGGCGCACCGTGGCGGACGCGCTGCGGGGGCTCGGCGCCGACGCGCCCCGGTACGGCGAGGCCACTGCCCTCGGCATGCTCGTCGCCGCCCGCGTGGCCAGGCTCTCGGGGCTGCTGGACGAGGAGGGCGAGCGGGCGCACCGGGAGCTGGTGGCCCGGTGGGGCGTCCCCATGGAGCTGCCCGCCATGGTCACCGCCGACGACGTCCTGGGGGTGCTGCGCCGCACCGCCTCACCGGGCCGTCCGGCGCTGGTGCTCCTCGACCGGCTGGGGGAGCCGCACATCGAGAGCGGTCACCTGGCCACCGAGATCGGCGAGGACCTCCTGCGCGCGGGGCTCGACGCGATCGCCGGCCGGGGTGCGGGAACGTCGCGTACGACCGGAGCCGCCGAGGCAACCGGGACCGCCACCGAGGGCTCCCCGGCCCGCCGGGACCTGGCGACGGCCGCCGGTCCCGGTCGCCCGTGACGGGATGTGGGACCGCGGCGCGACCCTCCTCTCATGTGGCCGGGACATCGGGACACCCAGTGTGGATCAGGAAAGTCATCCCGATTCGGTGCCCCCGCGGCACCCCACCCGAGGAGACGGTCGTGCCGACCACACAGACATCCCGTGACCAGTGCCTCACCGACCTCTTCCAGGAGGCGGTGGAGGCGCACCCCCACCGGACGGCGGTTGTCGACGAGGAGGAGCGCCTGACCTATCGCGAGCTCGCGGAGCGAAGCACGGACCTCGCGGCATACCTGCGACATCTCGGTGTCGCCCCCGACGACCGGGTCGGGATATTCGTCGAGCCGTCGATCGAACTGATGGCGGGCGCCTGGGGAATCCTGCTCGCCGGAGGCGCCTATCTGCCGCTGTCACCGGAGTATCCCGAGGCACGGCTGCGGTACATGATCGAAGACGCCCGGGTCGAGGTCATCGTCGCCCAGGAGAAGCTCACACCCGGGCTGGCGGAGCTGGCGCCCAAGGGCACGACGATCGTCACCCTGCCGGACGTGCTGGAGTTCGCGGGATCCCCCGCGGCCGGGGCCGCGCGCCGCGCCCTCGGCACCGGCCCGCGCCCGCACGACCTGGCGTACGTCATCTACACCTCGGGCAGCACGGGGAAGCCGAAGGGGGTGATGATCGAACACCGTGCCATCGTCAACCAGATGCGGTGGATGAAGGCCGTCTGCAATCTGGACCGGGACGCGGTCGTCCTGCAGAAGACGCCGATGAGTTTCGACGCGGCGCAGTGGGAGATCCTGGCGCCGAGCTGCGGCAGCGAGGTCGTCATGGGCCGCCCGGGTGTGTACCGGGACCCCGAGGGGCTGATCGAGGCCATCGGCACGCACCGGGTGACGACACTCCAATGCGTACCGACGCTGCTCCAGGCACTGCTGGACACCGACGGGTTCGCGCGGCTCACCTCGCTCACCCAGATCTTCAGCGGTGGCGAGGCCCTGTCCAAGAACCTCGCCCGGCAGTGCCTCGAGACGTTCCCGAAGTGCGATCTGGTCAATCTGTACGGGCCGACCGAATGCACCATCAACACCTCGGCCTTCACCGTCGACCGCGATTGTGTCGACGGCGGCTCGCACATGATCCCGATCGGCACCCCCGTGCACCACACCCACTACCGCATCCTCGACGCCCACCGGGCCCCGGTGGCCGCGGGGGAGACCGGTGAGCTGTACATCGGCGGAGCCCAGCTCGCGCGCGGTTATCTGCACCGGCCGGAGCTGACCGCTCAGAGGTTCATCGACGACCCGTTCCGCACCGACGAGCCCGGAGCCAGGCTGTACCGGACCGGGGACCTGGCGTACCGCAACGCCGACGGCACGGTCCAGTTCGCGGGCCGGGCGGACAACCAGGTGAAGCTGCGGGGGTTCAGGGTCGAGCTGGACGAGATCAGATTGGCGATCGAGAACCACGACTGGGTCAAGAACGCCGCCGTCGTCGTCAAGGACGACCCCCGCACCGGATTCCAGAATCTGATCGCCTGCATCGAGCTCAGCCCGAAGGAAGCGGCGCTCATGGACCAGGGGCGGCACGGCGCCCACCACCAGTCGAAGGCGAGCAGACTGCAGGTGAAGGCCCAGCTGGCGAACGGCGGCTGCCGGGACGCGGCGGACCTGCGGGGCAGGACGGCGGTCGACCTGCCCGGTGCGGTACCGACGCCCGAGCAGCGGCGGAAGGTGTTCGCCCGCAAGACCTACCGGTTCTTCGAGGGCGGCGACGTCGAGAAGGCCGACATCCTGCGGCTTCTGGGCGGTGGCGGCACGGCCGCGGCCCCCCGGGACCCAGCCGGCCTGACCCTCGCCGAATGGGGCGAGATCCTGCGGTGGTTCGGCCAGTACCTGAGCGCGGAGCGGCTGCTGCCGAAGTACGGCTACGCGTCCCCCGGTTCGCTGTACGCCACCCAGCTGTACCTCGAGCTGAACGGGGTGGGCGGCGTGCGGCCTGGCTGTTACTACTACCACCCCGTGCACCACCGGCTGGTGCTGATGCGCGAAACGGACGGTACGGGAACGGCGCGGGTGCAGCTCCACTTCGTGGGGAGGAAGTCGGCGATCGAACCGGTCTACAAGAACAACATCGAAGAGGTCCTCGAAATCGAGACCGGCCACATGATCGGCCTGTTCGAGGAGGTCCTCCCCGCGTACGGGCTGGACGTCAGGGCCCTGGGCCGTATCCCCGCCGTGAAGGACGGTCTCGACTGCGCGGATGAGGACTACGCTCTGGGCACGTTCGAGGTCGTCCCGTACGGCGCGACGCGGGCGGACGAGGATTCCCTGGAGATCTACGTCCAGACCCATCCCGGCAAGGTGGCCGACATGCCGACGGGGCTGTACCGGTACCGGGACGGCGACCTGGAGCGGATCTCGGACGAGATCGTCCAGAAGAAGCACGTCATCGCCATCAACCAGCGGGTCCATGAGCGGTCGGCCCTCGGCATCACCGTGGTCAACAGGGACCGCCGGGGCTGGCGCGGCTACATCGATCTCGGCAGGAAGCTCCAGCGTCTGCAGATGAACGACATCGGCCTCGGGTTCATGTCCTCGGGGTACAGCTCCAGGAGCGGCGACGATCTGCCGTCGGCGCGGCGCATGGAGGCCATCCTGACGGATCTCGGGCTGGACACGGGGGCGTCCTACTTCTTCGTCGGCGGCCGGGTGAGCGAGGAGCAGACGCGCAGCGAAGGCATGAAGGAGGACCTCGTCCATATGAAGGGTCCGGCCGAGCTCATCAAGGACGATCTGATCAATTTCCTTCCCGACTACATGCTGCCGAACAGGGTCGTCGTCATGGACCGGCTGCCGCTCACCGCCAACGGGAAGATCGACGTCAAGGCGTTGGCCGCGTCGGAGAAGGTGAACGCGGAGGCCGCGACACGCCCCTTCGTCGCGCCGCGGACGAAGACCGAGGAGCGGATCAGCCGTATCTGGCGGAAGGTCATGAAGCGGGACGCGGTCTCCGTACGGGACGACTTCTTCGAGTCCGGAGGCAATTCGCTGATGGCGGTCGCGCTCATCAACACACTCAACAAGGAATGCGCGAGCGCGCTGCCGTTGCAGATCCTGTTCGAACACCCGACCGTCGAGGAGCTCGCCCGGCGGGTCGACGGTGCTTCCTCCGTGTCCTCGGCGGCCACCTCACGTCTGGTGCGGCTGTGGGGCGAGGGCAACAAGCCCCCCGTCCACTGCTGGCCCGGTCTCGGCGGCTACGCGATGAACCTGCGACCGCTGGCCGCGGCCGTGGACATCGACCGGCCCTTCTACGGGGTCCAGTCGCACGGAATCAACGAGGGCGAGACCCCGTACCCCACCATCAAGGAGATGGCGGCGGCGGACGTCACGGCCGTCAAGCGGATCCAGCCGGAGGGTCCGTACACGCTGTGGGGCTACTCCTTCGGCGCGCGGGTCGCCTTCGAGACCGCCTACCGGCTCGAACAGGCCGGTGACCGGGTGGAGAACCTCTTCCTGATAGCGCCGGGGTCACCGAAGTTCCGCGCGGAGTACGAGTCCGCGCACGGCGGTGAGCCCACGTACCGCAACAAGGCGTTCGTGGCGATCCTCTTCTCGGTCTTCGCGGGCCGCGCCACCGGCCCGGCACTCGAGGACTGCCTGCGGGCCACCGAGGACGAGGAGAGCTTCCTCTCCTTCATCGGCGCCCGGTTCGCGGACCTCGACCAGGCACTGATCAAGCGGATCGTCGAGGTCGTGCGCCGTACCTATGAATTCAAGTACAGCTTCGACGAGTTGACCGAGCGGAGGATCGACGCCCCGGTGACGGTCTTCAGGGCCGCCGGAGACGACTACTCCTTCATCGAGAACACCAGCGGGTACGCGTCGGCCGCCCCGCGGTTCGTCGACCTGGCAGCCGACCACTACGGGCTCCTCAGGGACCCGGGGGTGAACGAGCTGGTGCGGGCGATACGGCGCAGGCTGGGAGCCGACGGGGGGGGGTGACAGCCGACGCAGTGTGACGGCGCGGCCGTACGAGTGCGAGACGATCGTGACGCAGCAGAAAAGGACATAGGCGTTCAAAACAAGCTGATAGCGTCGATTCGTGAGTGAACAAGACAGGTCTGTGCCCCGCGTCCTGATCGTCGATGATCATCCACTCTTCCGCGCGGGGCTCAAGGTCGCCCTGGAGATCGCCGGCGGGGCCGTCGTCGTCGCCGAGGCCGAGACCGTCGGCGAAGTACCGGACGCCGTGGCCCGGCACCGTCCCGACGTCGTCGTCATGGACCTCTCCCTGCCGGACGCCTCCGGTATCGAAGCCACACGTCAGCTCGCCGAACTCCACCCCGGACTTCCCGTCCTGATGCTCACCATGTCCGACGACGACGGCAGTCTGCTCGCAGCCCTCCAGGCGGGGGCCCGCGGCTATCTGGTGAAGGGCGCGGGCGCCGATGAGGTCCAGCACGCGGTGCGCACCGTCGCCGCGGGCGGTGCCGTATTCGGCTCGGACATCGCCGGCCACCTCACCGAACTGCTCTCCGGCAGCCGGCGCCGCGACGCGGAAATGCTCTTCCCCGCCCTCACCTCCCGTGAGTCCGAGGTGCTCGAACTGATCGCCCGGGGCCTCGACAACCGGCACATCGCCCGCGAGCTGGTGCTCTCGGAGAAGACCGTGCGCAACCACGTCACGCACGTCTTCGAGAAACTCCAGGTCACCTCCCGTGCCGAAGCCGTCGCCAGGGCCAGGGACGTGGGGCTGGGCGACGAGGACTGACTCCCCGCCTGCCGCGGCCGGGGCCGGAACGGGACAGGAGCACCGTGCGCCGGGGACCACCCGCACACGAGGATCGAAGACCGGTGCCACACGCGGCGAGGAGGGCCACGATGCCCACGGACCACACGACGCGGAAGCAACCGAGCTCGGGCCCCGGCATGCTGCCCGCCTACGCGGTGAGCGTGCTCACCATGGTGTCCGGGATCGTATGGGTCGTCGTGACACTGACCCACCTCGGCCATCCCCGGCTCCAGGACGTCCGCACCGGCTACGCCTCCGTCAACGTGTTCGTCGCGCTCGGACTGGCCCTGAACGGCATGGCCTTCGTCGCCCGCCGCTCCGGCCGGGCGGTGGGCCGGCTCCTGCTCGTCTCCGGCTGCGTCCTGGCCCTGGGGCAGGCGATCTCCGTCGTGGACGTCCTGGCCCACGTCGACTCGGTGACCTACACCGCCGTGATCGTCGTCCAGGTGATCGCGCTCTCCACCTTCGGCCTCGTCGTCTACGGCATGCCGCTCTGGCTGCCCGACGGACGCCTGCCCCGGCGATGGGGCATGCCGTGTGTGGTGCTCGTCAGCGTCTGGAGCGTCCTCCAGCAGTACTACGAATTCGCCCTGCCCGGTTCGACCTGGTACAACCGGCCCACCCCGCTGGACCACGGCGGCTGGGCGCGCGTCGAGGGGTGGCTCACCCCCTGGATGGACACCGCCGACGCCTGGGTCCCCTCCCTGATGCTCGCCGCGGGCCTGGTCGTCATGGCGGTCCGCTGGCGCCGCACCCCCAAGGGCCGGCGCACCTACTGGATCCTCGTCGTGCCGTACCTCCTGTGGGTCGCCGCGGGCTACCTCCACCTCCACGCCGACATCGCCTACGAGTTCAAACTCGCCGCCTTCTACGTCCCGGCCGTCCTGTGGCCCGTGGCCCTCGGCTATGTCCACGTCCGGGACCGCACCTGGGCCCTCGACCGGGCCGCCCGCCGCGTGCTGACGGCCCTCCTGCTGACCTTCGTGATGTTCCTGGTCTACGCCGCGGGCGGCGCCTTCCTCTCCTACCTCTCACCGGGATCCCTGACCGCCGAGGCACAGCTGCTGGCCCTGCTCGCCCTGATCGTGGGCGCCCTGCTGCGCCCCACCGTCCGTTGGGCCACCCGCGTGGCCGAGCACTACTACTACGGCGAACGCGCCCAGCCGTATCAAGCGGTCCGCGAGCTGGCCGACCGGCTGGGCACGGCGCCCCACCCCGACGACGCGCCCCGGCTGCTGTGCGACACCGTGGTCCACACCCTGAAGCTGCCCGGCGCCCGGCTCGTGGTCGTCACCCGGGGCGGCCCGCGCGAACTGGCGGGACTCGGCGAGACCGGCCCCGGGAGCGAGGCCTTCCACCTCGTCTACCAAGGCGACGACATCGGGTATCTGCTCGTTCCGCCCCGCCCCGGGGAGCTCGTCCTCGACCACCAGGACCGTGAAGCCGTACAGATCCTCGCCGACCAAGGCGCCCCGGCGATCGCCTCCTTGCGGCTGTACAAGGACCTCCAGACCAGCCGCGAGAAAATCGTCATGGCGCGCGAAGAGGAACGCAGACGGCTGCGGCACGACCTGCACGACGGCCTCGGCCCGGCACTCTCCGGACTCCGGCTGCAGGTCGACGCCGTCCACTCGGCCATAAAGACCGACCTGCGGGCCTCGGAGCCGCTGCGGGCCGTATCGACGGGCATCGGGCGGGCGATCGACGAACTGCGGCACATCACCGACGGCCTGGCGCCCGCCGCCCTGGACGGCGCGGACCTGCCCCGGGCCCTGCGGCAACTGGGCGAGCACCTCGCCGGACGGCGGCTGCGCATCACCGTGGTCCTCGAACCCGACCCCTTCCCCAAGCTCCCGGCCGCCGTGGAGGTCGCGGTCTACCGCATCGCCGCCGAGGCCCTCAACAACGTCGTACGGCACTCCCGGGCCGACCACGCCCACGCCTCGGTGGGGGTGACGTCGGAGGCCGTCACCATGGAGATCCGCGACGACGGCGTCGGGATCCCCGAGCACGAGCCCGAGCGCGGCCCGGGCGTCGGACTGCGGTCGATGGCGGAGCGCTCCGAGGAGCTCGGCGGCCGGTTCACGCTGACGAGCACAGCCGACGGCACCGTCGTACGGGCCGTGTTCCCCTGCGGCCCCGTCGGCCGACGCGCCGGGACCGGGACCTGACTGCACGCGTTGGCTTCACCTTTTCCGTCATGAAGACGCTCGGCGTCCTCGCCGCGCTCGCGGCCCTGTGCGCGGTGCCGTGGGCCAGGCACCGAAGAGGCTCCGCCGAGGACCGCCGCTTCCCCGGTCCGAAGTCCTAACGGCGGGGCCCCGGACGCGCCGAGGCCCGGGCCACCGATGTGTCGGTCGGCCCGGGCCTCGGCTGCGCCGCTGTCAGCCGGTCGTCGCCTGGTACAAACCACGTCCGGGACGGTGTGCCTGGCCCGCCTTCACCAGCCGTTCGAGTGAGGTGCGGACGGCGTTGATGCTGCCATTGGTGTCATCGCGGCCGAGCGCCAGGTTGACTTCACGGGCCTTGACCGGGGCGCCGGCCTTGGCCAGATGCGCCACGACGTCCTTGGTCAAGCCACTGGCCCGCTTCTTCGGCTGCTCCGCCTGCGCCGCCTGCGCGGCCTTCCCCGCACCGGCCGGGACCTCCTTCGGCGCGGTGGCCTTGGCCTCCTTCTTCACCACGGCGGTCTTCTTCGCCGGCTGCTTCTTCGCGGCGACGGTCTTCTTCGCCGCGCGCGGGCGGGGGACCTTGCCCTCGGCGGCGGACGCCGCGCGCTTGCGCCCGGCGGTCGCCTTGCCCGCGGCCGGCTTCGTCTCGCCGGTGGCCTTCTTCCCACGCGTGGCCTGCGGCTTCTCCTCCGTGGCCTGCCGCGGCGGGGCGACGGGCGCGGGAGCCTGTGCGGCTTCGGAGCCCTGCTCCCCGACGGAATCGGCGGAACCGGAGGGCACTGCCGGCACCGCCGTCGCCGCCCGCGCCAGCGGGGCGGGTGCCAGTGCCTCGAGACTGCGCAGGGCCAGCCGGACCGACTCCAGCCGCTCGGTGACCACTGCCAGGTCCGTCTCCAGGGTCTGCTGGTGCTTCTCCAGTTGGGGAAGCTCTGTTCGCAACAACTCGAGGGTCGTCTCGATGCCGTCGTGCGTACCGAATGTGGCTGCCACGTATTCGTCCTCTCTCTGCCGGACCACTGCGGGTGCCTTCGTGTGTCCGCTGCGCGGAAGCCTAAGGGGCCGCTGTTGGCTGTTAGCTTCCCCATAAATCTCGCAAGAACGCATGTGACTTCACAGAAGAGGGGCGGTGCGCATCACGAAGCTGACGGCCGACGGCCCCCTGCGGGTCCTTCCCGGAAGAGCGTTGACGCGTCGGCGGGCGGTCAACACAGGTCGCAGGCGAGGGAAGGCGATGCGGTGCCGACCGCGGTCGGACGATGCCTGTATGACGAACGAGCTTGGTGTGTAGGAATATTGACGAAGCGTCAGGTGGAGCGCGGAGCGCCGCGTCCGGCACCCCGCACGACCGCGCCGCCCTGCGGGGTTGTACCGTGGGCATCCGGGCGGGGCCCTGGCCTCGTACAGCCGTTCTCCCGGGGAGCTGCCGATGAGCGACGACAACGGTCCCAAGGTATGTACCGCCAGTGGCACGGTGCGCGGGCGATGGGCGGAGGATCTCGCGGTCTTCCGCGGCATTCCCTTCGCACAGCCACCGATCGGCGCCCTGCGCTTCGCCGCACCGCGGCCGCCGCGCCCCTGGGACGGGGTGCGGGAAGCCGCCGAGTTCGGCCCGCCGCCGCCCCAGTCCGGCCCGGCCCGACCGCCCGGGAGTGCGACCGGCGCGGACTGGCTCACCGTCAACGTATGGTCACCGGACCCGGGCGCGGCCCGGCTGCCGGTGCTGGTGTGGTTCCAGGGCGGTGCCTATCTCTCCGGCACCGCCGGCGATCCGCTGTACGACGCGGCGCTGCTCGCCCGTACGGGGCTGGTCATCGTGACGTTCAACTACCGGGTGGGCGCGGAAGGCTTCGCCCAGCTCTCCGGAGCCCCGGCCAACCGTGGTCTGCTCGACCAGATCGCGGCCCTGCGCTGGGTGCGGGAGAACATCGCCGGCTTCGGGGGCGACCCCGGCCGGGTCACCGTCTGCGGGCAGTCGGCCGGGGCCGGGTCGATCGCGACACTGCTGGCCATGCCGTCGGCCGCGGGTCTCTTCGGGCGGGCGATCGCGCAGAGCGTCCCGTGGCTCTACTGCACCCCCGCCCTCGCGGAGGACATCGCGGCGGCGCTGGCCGCCCGGCTCGGTATGCCGCCCACCGCGGCCGCGCTCTCGGCCGTCGACCCGCAGCGGCTGGCCGACGAGGTCGACGTGCTCATGAGCGAACTCCCCTCGCACGCCGGACGGTGGGGCCGCGTCGCGAGTGTGGGTGCGCCGTTCGCACCGGTGGTGGACGGCGAGGCGCTGCCGGACGTGCCCTGGCGGGCGCTCGCGGACGGCCGTGCGAACGATGTCGCCCTGCTGACCGGCCACACCCGTGACGAGTTCCGGCTCTTCCTGGTCACGAGCGGACGCTCCGGGAAGATCACCGAGGAGGACGCGGCGACCGCCCTGCGGACCCTCCGCCCCGGGTCCGACGCGGAGCGCGCGTACCGCAGCGCCTTTCCGGACGCCGGCGCGGAGGAGCTGTTCGAGCTGGTGTACTCGGACATGCTCTTCCGGATGCCCTCGCTGCATCTGGCCGAGGCGCACGCGGCCGCGGGCGGCACATCGCATCTGTACGAACTGTGCTGGCCCTCACCGGCGATGGGCGGTGCCCTCGGCGCGAGCCACGCCGTCGACGTCCCGTTGCTGTTCGGCACCTTCGACAGCCCGGCGGGCCGGCTACTGATCGGCGAGGGAGGACCATCCGCCGAGGCGCTCGCTCTCGCGGAGGAGATCCGGGGTGCGTGGGCGGCGTTCGCCCGGCACGGCGACCCCGGGTGGCCGCGCCACACAGCGAACCGGCGGTCGACCCGGCTGCTCGACGCGGAGGTGCGCACGGCGCCCTACCCGCAGGAGCGGTCCCGGCGCATCTGGGAGGGCCACCCCTTCGACCCCTTCGACCTGACGTAGGTCTTCCAGGTCTTCGGCCCGGCAGCCGGCCGGGTCGTCTCCGACCCGGCGGCGACCTACCGGATCACTGGTGGCCGGCCCCTGCCGGGGTGGGGTTCGTCGCGCACGGCACGTTCGTGAGCCCGGTCGGGAATATCCCGTCCTTCGTGCTCTGGCCTGCCGCGAACTCGTAGTAGAGGTACGAGTAGAAGCCGATCGCCTTGTTGGCGCCACAGGTCGAGTCGGCGGCGACCTGGTACGTCAGCTTGACGGTGCGGGTGGCGCCGGGCGCGATCGGCACGGTGTAGTTCAGCGGCCGGGTGGCGTCACACGGCTTGCCCTCCTCGGTGCAGGAGGTGAACGCGTACTTCAGCCCGCCCTTGGTGGTGTCGTACGTCGGGTGGATCGTCTGGTAGACGAACTGCACATCGGTGGTCTGGACGTTGGTGAACGTCATGGTCAGCGTGACCGACGAACCCGGCGTCGCCGATTGCTTGTCGGCGGTGACGGTCAGGGCCGGGGGCTCGGCGGCGGTGGCCGACTGGCTCAGGCCGGCAAGGCCGATGACCAGGGCAAGTGTCGCGGAAAGGCTGAGTCGGCTCAGCACGGATCTGCTCATGGCCGGTGAGCGTAAGAAGGAACGCACCGTCCGTCTGTACCCACCGATCAGGACCGGCCAACCCCACGAGGGGGGATATGGCTTCCGGGGCTGGTGGAACGGATGGTGCGCCGCTGAGGGCCGTACACGAGTTGGCTTGACATGTGCCGGTCGCATGTTCAGGATCCGGCGACCGACGGTGTCACACCTTGCCTTCCGACGGGGTGGCGGCTACGGCCCCGCCCATGCCCCGCGGGGCGTCCCGCCGATCCGGACGCCGGTGGAGCCCCGTCGGCAGGGACGGCCGAAGGGGCGCTGGTCCGGCTGCCGCGCAGCCCCGTCGGACCCGTGGGAGGCCGATCGGGGCCCTGCCGGACAGGTCGCTGCGAGGAGCCCACCGCAGAAGCCTGCCCGCAGGTCAGACCGGGTAGGCGGCCGATTCCAGCAGCCGTGGGGCGGCCGCCTCGTCCGCCGCCTGCCGGGGGCCCTGCTCACTCTCGTTCTCCACCGCGCCGCGCAGCTGCGGATCGGCGATGAGGCTCGTCGGGTAGAGCATCCGGCCGACCGCGTGCGGCTGGGCATACACGGCGATCAGCTGTCGCACCGTCGCGGCGTCCGCCGTCGGGGTCATGAACGGACGGCCGACGTCCAAGTGGTCCTCGCCCTGATCGAGGTCGGGGTCGGACAGGGTGGACCACATGTCCTCGGCGGCGCTGACGAGCTGGTCGAGTTCGTCGCGGACGCCGCGCCACGCGCCGTCCCGCAGAGCCTGCTCGAGGCGGGAGACGACGTCGAGGACGCTGGCGTAGTCCTCGGCCAACTGGTCTTCCACGGCGGTGGGTTCGAGGGTCTTGGCGGCTAGCTCGGTGGTGTACACGGCACCTCCACGCAAGGGGAACGGTCGGAGCGGGGCCCGTCCCGAAGGGCCCCGCCCGGGCATCGTCGCGCGTCGGGTGGGTGAGGGCTGCCGTTCGCCGTCACCGGGCAGCGATATATCACTCGCTCGGGCGAACATACGCTGCCGTGACGATCCCGCCCGGCCGAGGCGCGGGCCGCGGTGCGGTCCCCGGCCCGGTCACGGCACCGGGCGGGCGGCGGGCCGGGGGAGCCCGTCCCAGAAGTCGCACTGGTGGGCCAAGGCGAAGTCACGGCGCGGCGTGATGGCGTCGGGGGCGAGCGAAAGCGGCAGGTAGGAGGTGGCGGTGGTGGCCGGCCAGGGCGGTGCCGCCCCGCCGCCCGGGTCGCCGGTGGCGGCGAAACGGCTCCAGTACGACGTCATCGCCCGGGAGAGACGGCGCTGGGCCGGGTCGAGCTCCACACCGCCCCGGCGGTAGGTGAAGAGGTAGGGAACCTCGGCACCGTGGTAGGCCCCCAGCGGGAAGTCCGGGTTCAGCGTGTAGAGGTTGGGGGCGGTGCGGTCGGCGAACTCGTAGGCATACGTACGCCCCGGTGTCGCGGCGGCGAACCAGCGGGCGGTCGTCCGGGTCGGGCACGCGAAGACGGCGTCGCGGAAGACCGCCGCGAAGGCGAGCCGGTGGTCACCGCCGTACGCCGGGGCCGGATAGCGCGCGGCGACACGGACGGCGTCGACACCGAAGAGGGCGGCGAGCAGAACGGGGTAGGAGACGGCGTTCAGCTCGGTGCCCTCCGACTCCAGGACCGCCGAGGTGATCGTGCCCTCGTCGAGGGTGTCACCGATCAGCACCGGCACCCCGGCGTGGTCACCCGCCGCGATGGCATCGGCCGGCGCGGTGGGAAGCACCGGGGTGCCGGAGACCGGGGACCACGCGGTGGGACTGCCCGCGTCCGGAGCGGCGAGGATGTCGGTGACGGACTTCCCGCGCAGGCACGCCGGAACCGATGCGGCCGCTCCCGGGCAGCCGGCCCCCGCCGCGAAGGTCCGCCCGGCGGACTCGGCGGCCGTGGCGTCACGGATGCGCAGCGCGCACGGGGCGCTCTGGACGACGGCCCGCGCGAACAGCCCGCGTGAGGGTGGGGACACCAGATGGGCGCACACGCTCAAGCCCCCGGCGGACTGGCCCGCCACCGTGACCCTCGCCCGGTCGCCGCCGAACGCGGCGGCGTTCTCCCCGGCCCAGCGCAGCGCCGCCCCCTGGTCCAGGAGCCCGTAGTTCCCCGAGCCGGCCGCCGGGGACTCGGCGGTCAGCGCGGTGTGCGCGAGGTAGCCGAAGGGGCCCAGCCGGTAGTTCGCGGTGACCACGACCATGTCCCCGGCCCGCGCGAGCTCGGCGGCCTCGTAGGACGCCGCCGATCCGGAGATGAACGAACCCCCGTGGAACCACACCAGGACCGGCTTGCCCGTACCGCCCGCGGGCGGGGTGAACACCTGCAGATGGAGGCAGTCCTCGTTCGTCGTGCCGGCGTCGCCCAGCAGCGCTCGGGGCCGTCGGGCGCAGCCCTCGGTGTAGCGGGTCGCGTCCCGTACCTCCGCCCAGGGCGCGGGCGGGGCCGGAGGCCGCCACCGCAGCCGCCCGACCGGCGGGGCCGCGAAGGGAATGCCGAGGAACGACCGGCCCCGGACGGTGACCGTGCCGCGCACCGGACCGTTCGTGGTGGTCACGACGGCGGGGTCGCCGGCCCCGGTGCGGGCCGCCGACGGGGCGGCGTGGCCGGGGCCCACCAGTCCGACGAGTCCCACCAGCCCGAGGAGCCCGGCGAGGAACGGGACGAGGAGTGCTGTTCCGGCGGGCTTTCGGGTTCCTTGGGCGGACATGCCTGGGTCATACCACTTCGTTCGGAGAAGGGAAACGCGGGTCATGTGGCCTTCCGCGGCCCCGGTGGGCTCGCGCAACCTGGGGTGTCGTCCTGATGGGTGCCCTGGGAGGCAGGGGCACTGGTGTGGTGTCAGGATCCGAAAATATGGACCGCATATCACCCTCGCCCGCGCACCAGGGGACGCCACGCCGCCGCCCCTCGCGGCTGGTCACCGTGCTGCTTCTGATAGTGGCGGGAGCCATCTGCTCCACGATCGACCTGCGTACCCTCGCATCCGAGGACGGCGGGCCCGGGGGACTGGCGGCCAACGCCGGCGGGCTGCTGACCCCCCAACAGCGGATCGTCGCCGCGGCGAAGTGGGGGCTGGACCGGCCACCGCTCGCCGCGCCGCCCCGGCCCGCGGTCAAGCCGGTACTTCAGACCCCGAGCGGGATGTTCCGGGGGCCGGGCCTGATCCCCGCGATCACCCGGGTGCCCACCACCGACAAGGTCGTCTTCCTGACGATCGACGACGGTACGGAGAAGGACCCGCAGTTCGCGTCGATGGCGAGCGAACTCGGGGTGCCGTTCAGTGCCTTTGTCACCGACTCCGCCATCCGTGGCGACTACGCCTACTTCCGTGATCTGCACGCGCGCGGGCACGCCATCCACAACCACACGCTCACCCACCCGCTGCTGACCCGGCTGGATCCCGAGGAGCAGTACGCGGAGATCTGCGGACAGCAGGACGTCGTCCAGAGCGAGTTCGGCACCCGCCCGGCCCTCTTCCGACCGCCGTTCGGCGAATTCGACCGTGACACGCTGGAGATCGCCCGCGAATGCGGGGTCCGCGTCGCTCCCCTGTGGAGCGAGGAGGCGTTTCCGAACCGGCTGGAGTACCGCAGGGGGGACGCCAAGCTGCACCCCGGAGACATCATCCTGACCCACTTCAACGGACCCCGGCAGTGGGGCGGGACCATGACGGACATGCTCCGGCTGGTCCTGCGCGAGGTCACCGAGCAGGGCATGGCGCTGGCCCGGCTGGAGGACTACGTCTGACCGGGCGGGTCGGGGCGCTCTCTTCGTCCGTGTGAATGGCCGAGATGCGCGCACCCCTCAGGAGACCGTTCCCGGTCGCGGACGGGCCCACGGCATTATCCACTCGCGGGAAATGCCGAGGTCAATGCCGGAATCCAGAATCTAAACATCGTGATCACCCGTCATGCGGGCGGCATGGCCTATAGCGAGTGGTGCCGGCGCTGGGATTTTTGCTAGTCCACTGTGGGGCGCTGGACGGATAGAAAGTGGTGTGCAAGCATCCCGCCATGATCTACAAATGGCTCATATGCCATGCATGGATATCGCGGGCAGCGGCCCGTGATCGCCCTCCTGGTGCCTGACGCGGCCGCGACCGTTCGCGTCCTCGCGGCCAAGGGGCCGTTCAGCGCGGGGACAAACCCATGGCCATTGACAACCAGTGTTTCAGGAGAGTACGTGACCCTTGTGAAAACCGTTGTGAATTTGCCGGCCGACTTATCCTTCAACATTCTCGGACCGCTGTCGGTTTCGTCGACCGAGGGCCCCCTCCCGCTGGGACCGGCCCGGCAACGCGCCGTGCTGTCGGCGCTGTTGCTGGCTCCCGGGCAGGTGGTGGGAACGGATCGGCTCACCGAGGCCATATGGCCGGCGGGCCCCCCGGGCAACGCGGTCGCCAGTCTCCACAGCTATGTCTCCCACCTCCGCCGTCAACTGGAGCCGGGCTGCCCGCCCTGGGGGCGGAACCGGATCCTGCGGCGGGAGCCGCAGGGGTATCTGCTCGCCGTCGAGGCGGAGCGGGTGGACGCCCGCCGCTTCGAGTGCCTGCTGCGCGAAGGACGGCAGCTTCTGCGCGAGGGCCGCTACCCGGAGGCGAGCCGGATCCTCAGGGCGTCCCTGGACCTGTGGCGCGGTGCGCCCTACGCCGACCTCGGTGACTACGAGCCCGCCGTGTGCGAGGCGGCGCGTTTGGAGGAACTGCGCCTCGCGACGCTGGAGGCCCTGTGGGAAGCCGAGTTGGCCTGGGGGCAGGACTACGTCACCGCCGTCGCCGAGCTGGCCGCACTCAGCGCGAAGTTTCCCACCCGCGAACGGTTGGGGTGGCTGCTGATGGTCGCCCTGTGCGAGGTGGACCGGCAGGCGGAGGCGGTGGCGGTGTACAACCGCATCCGCAGGACCGTGGCCCAGGAACTGGGAGTGGACCCCGGCCGGGAGCTCAGGGCGTTGTTCGCCCGGATCCTGCGTGACGAGTCCGTCGGGCAGGCCTGTCTGCAACGCTGACGGCGCCCGTCGGGAACCGCCGCCCCGTCGCGTCGCCGGTCGTCCGGCCCGCGGGCACCGGATGCGCCCTCAGTGGATCCGCCGGTCGTGGCCGGCCCAGTAGGGCTCCCTGAGCCGGCCCTTCTGGACCTTGCCGTTGCTGGTGCGGGGCAGGGTCTCGCGGAAGTCCACCGAGGTGGGCGCCTTGTACCGGGCCAGCCGCTGTTTGCAGTAGGAGATGATCTCCTCCTCGGTGGCACGGACTCCGGCGGCGGGCACGACCAGCGCCTTGACGGTCTCGCCCCACCGCTCGTCCGGCACCCCGATGACGGCCACCTCGGCGACCGCGGGATGGCCCAGGAGACAGTCCTCCACTTCCACCGAGGACACGCTCTCCCCGCCCGTGACGATGACGTCCTTCACCCGGTCGGACAGCACCAGGTGCCCCTCGCCGTCGAAGGACCCCACATCGCCGGTGCGGAACCAGCCGTCCTCCACCGCGGCCGCGTCGGCCTGCTCGTCCCGCCAGTAGCTGTCCAGCACCATGTTCGAGCGGGCCAGCACCTCGCCCCGCTCCCCGGTCCGCAGCCGCACACCGAGGGCGGGCGCGCCCGCCCTCGTCAGCCCCCCGGAGCCGGGGGCGTCCGGCAGACGCCGGTTGAAGGTGAGCAGCGTCGTCTCGGTCAGGCCGTAGACCTGGAGGAACTCCCAGCCCAGTTCGTTCTCCACCTGGGAGACCAGCCGCTCGCTGACGGGGGCGCCCGCGCAGACCACGCGCATCCGCCCGCGCCCGGGGATCTCCCCGGGCCAGTCCCGTGCCGCCTGGATCACCGAGTCCCACACGGCGGGAGCGCCGAACGCGAGGGTCACCCCGTGCTCCTCGACCCGGCGCAGGATCTCCGCCCCGTCGATCCGGCGCAGCAGCACCTGCTTCGCGCCCAGCCCGGCGAGGAGGAAGGGCACGCCCCAGCCGTTGCAGTGGAAGGTGGGAAGGGTGTGGAGATAGACGTCCCCCTCCCATATCCGGGCGTGGACGCCGAAGGTCATCGCGTTGAGCCAGATGCTGCGGTGGGTCAGCGCGACGCCCTTGGGGCGGGCGGAGGTGCCCGAGGTGTAGTTGATGGTCGCGACCGCGTTCTCGTCCGGTCGTGACCAGGGGCGGGGGGCGACGTCGAACCGCATGACCTCCGTTTCGGTCTGCTCCCCGAGGACGAACCGCTTCGGCACGTCGACCGAGCCCAGCACCGCCTCGACGTCGGGATCGACGAACACGACCGAGGCGTCGCACTGGCGCAGGATGTAGGAGATCTCCTCGGGGGTGAGCCGGTAGTTCACCGGCACGCAGATCCGGCCGCTCGCCGGGACCGCGTAGAGCAACTCCAGCAGCCGGGCCGAGTTGGCGGTGACGACGGCGACCCGCTCGCCCTCGCCGATCCCCAGGGCGTCCAGGCCGGCCTGCCAGGCCCGCACGCGCCGCGACGTCTCGCCGTACGTGGCGGTGGGCAGCACGGCGGCCGGCTGGTGCGGCTCGTCGACCAGAGAGGTGCGGTCGGCGGCGGTCGCCTCGGCGCGGTCGAGGAAGTCGGCCAGGGTGAGCGGAACGAACATCAGGTGTCCTCCGACGGAAGTACCGGGAGAGAGGGCGAGTCGACGGGGCGAGGTGCGCCCCCTGCGCGGCGGACGCTCCGGTCGTCCGAGGCCGCGTCATCGCGTCGGTCGCCCATATTGGCACTCCCGGTCCTCATCCAGAAAGCCTCGATCTGCCGCAGCCAAGTTGTGTTCAAGAAACCATCAAGAGCGGTCGGCGACGATGCGACGGCACTGCGGGGTGCCCACCCATCCAGCCACCCGTCCGGCCACTCACGCACCACTGACCGGACGGGCCCCGGACGTACCGGGGGCGGCTGGTTCCCCATGGGGCCCGCGGTGGTTCACGGGCGACGAGGTCGGGAGAGATGATGCGAGACGAGGAGCCGGGCTCGGTGACCACCTGGGCCGCCCGAGGATGGGCCGAGGAGGACAGCATCGGCAGCGCCACCCTGCGCGGGCTGGTGCGCGCCTGGCCGCGACGGGCGGCGGTGACGAACAAGGCGGAGGTCCTGGAGGAGCCGGCTCCCTACGACCCGCTGGTGCCGGACTACCCACTGGAGATCGTGCCGTTCGCCGAGCACCCCCTCTTCCTCGCCGCCGAACCGCAACAGCGGCAGCGGGTGCTGACGGGCCTGTGGATCGGCTACAACGAGCGCGTCATCGCCACCGAGCAACTCGTCGCCGAGCCCGCCTTCGACGTCGTCATGCACGGGGTGTTCCCCGGAAGCGACGCCCCCCTGATACGCAAGAGCATGCAGCAGTCCCTCGTGGACGAAAGCTTCCACACCTACATGCACATGCTCGCCATCGACCGCACCCGGGAACTGCGCCGGGTGCGCGAACGGCCGGCCCAGCTCGAACTCGTCACCTACCGACGGCTGCGCCGCACCCTGGCGGAGATGCCGGAGAAGTGGGAGCGGGACATCGCCGTCCTGGTCTGGGGCGCGGTGGCCGAGACCTGCATCAACGCCCTGCTGGCCCTGCTCGCCCGGGACGTCACGATCCAGCCCATGCACTCCTTGATCACCACCTTGCACCTGCGGGACGAGACGGCGCACGGCTCGATCGTCATCGAGGTCGTCCGGGAGCTGTACGCCCGGATGAACGCCGAGCAGCGCCGCACCCTCGTCCGGTGTCTGCCGCTGGCCCTGGAGGCGTTCGCCGAGCAGGACCTCGCCACACTGCGGCTGGAACTCACCGCCGCGGGGATTCGCGGCGCGGACGAGATCGTGGCGGACCTGCGGGCGACGACCGGCGGAAAGCGCCTCGTCCGCGACTTCTCCGGCGCCCGGCGGATGGTCGAACAACTGGAGCTGGCCGACGAGGTCGACTTCGACTTCCCGGAGCGCCCCGAGTGGTCGCCCGGGGCGGTAACGCCGCGTTGACACCCACGCCCCCGGCCCCCGGTTCCCCACGGCACGGCGGTGGAGAACCGGCTTCGCGCCGCGCAGCAGCACACGTACACGGCCGCCTCACCCTGTCAGGAAGGAAGCGATGATGGAGCTGCACAAGGGAGGCGACCGGCCGCTTCACCAGCGGCTGGCGACCGCCGGCGAGGCGGAGCGACACCGTCTGCTGATGGACCTGATCCGCACCCACGTCTCCACCGCCGCGAACGGCACCGGCCCGGGGTCGCTCGACGCCCACCGGGCCTTCGGTGAGCAGGGGATCCGTGGACGCGCCGCCGCGGCGCTGCGGGAGCGGCTGTGCGAGGAGACGGGCATCACGCTCCCCGCCACCGTCGTCTTCGACTACCCGACCCCGCACGCGCTCGCCGGGCACATCAGCGGCCTGCTGGCCGGCGGGGGTGCCGCCCCCGAACCCGCCACCGGTCCGGGCGGTGCGGCCGTGGACGAGCCGATCGCGATCGTCGGCATGGGCTGCCGGCTGCCCGGCGGGGTGCGCTCACCGGACGACCTGTGGGAGCTCGTGCGCTCCGAGACGGACGCGATCTCCGAGTTCCCCGAGGACCGGGGCTGGGACGTCGAGTACCACCCGGACCCCGACCACCTGGGCACGACGGTCACCCGGCACGCCGGTTTCCTCTACGACGCGGCCGACTTCGACGCGGACTTCTTCGCGATCAGCCCGGGCGAGGCGGTGACGATCGACCCCCAGCACCGGCTGCTGCTGGAGACCGCGTGGGAGGCGATCGAAGGGGCCCGGCTCGACCCGACCACGCTGCGCGGCAGCCGGACCGGTGTGTTCGTCGGCCTCATGTACAGCGAGTACGGAGCCCGGATCCGGCAGGTACCGCCGAGCGCCGAGGGCTACCGCGTCGTGGGCAGCATGCCCAGCGTGGCCTCGGGCCGCCTCGCCTACACCTTCGGCTTCGAAGGCCCCGCGGTCACCGTCGACACCGCCTGTTCGTCCTCCCTCGTGGCGATCCACCTCGCGGCCGAGTCGCTGCGCAAGGGCGAGTGCACGCTCGCCCTGGCCGGCGGCGCCACCGTGATGTCCACGCCCTGGGGCTATGTCGAGTTCAGCCGACAGCGCGGTCTGGCACCGGACGGACGGGCCCGGTCGTTCTCGGCGGACGCCGCCGGCAGCAGCTGGTCGGAGGGCGTGGGCGTGCTCGCGCTGGAGCGGCTGTCCGACGCGCGGCGCAACGGTCACCGCGTGCTCGCCGTGCTGCGCGGATCGGCGGTCAACCAGGACGGCGCGTCGAACGGTCTGACGGCACCGAACGGCCCGGCCCAGCAGCAGGTGATCCGTCAGGCGCTCGCCAACGCGGGCCTGTCCACGGCGGACGTGGACGTCGTGGACGCCCACGGCGCCGGCACCCGGCTGGGCGACCCCATCGAGGCCCAGGCACTGCTGGCCACCTACGGCCGGGACCGGCCGGCGGACCGGCCGCTGTGGCTGGGATCGCTGAAGTCCAACATCGGCCACACCCAGGCCGCGGCCGGCGTCTCGGGTGTCATCAAGATGGTGATGGCGCTCCGGCACGGGACGCTGCCGCGCAGCCTGCACATCAGCGAGCCGACCCCCATGGTGGACTGGTCCTCCGGCGCGGTGCGGCTGCTGACCGAGGCCAGGCCCTGGCCGGAGACCGACCGGCCGCGCCGGGCGGGCGTCTCCTCGTTCGGGGTGGGCGGGACGAACTCCCACTTCATCCTGGAGCAGGCGGAGCCGGAGGCCGAACCGTCGCCCGAGTCCCTCCCCACGGCCGACGAGGACGGCGACGTCCGTCCCCTGCCGTGGCTGGTCTCGGGGCGCGGAGCGGCGGGCCTGCGGGCCCAGGCCCGGCGGATCCACGAGTTCCTGGAGGCGCACCCCGAGACATCCGACGCCGACGTCGCGTACTCCTTGGCGACCACGCGGGCGGCGCTGCCGGACCGGGCCGTCGTGGTCGCCGGGGACCGGGCCGAGGCCATGGCGCGCCTGGCCGGCCTCGCCGACGGCGAGCCCGGCGACGCCGACCACCACGTGGCGTCGGGCTCCGCCACGACCCGTGACCGCCTCGCCTTCGTGTTCCCGGGGCAGGGGTCCCAGTGGCCGGGCATGGCGGCCGAACTCATGTGCACCTCACGGGTGTTCCGGGAGTCGATCGAAGCCTGCGCCGACAGCCTCGCCCCGCACACCGACTGGTCACTGACGAAGGCCCTGCAGGGCAAGTCCGGCGCCCCGTCCCTGGACCGCGTCGACGTCGTCCAACCGGCGCTGTTCGCCGTGATGGTCTCCCTCGCCGCGCTGTGGCGGTCCTTCGGGGTGGAGCCCTCCGCGGTCATCGGGCACTCGCAGGGCGAGATGGCGGCCGCCCACGTCGCCGGAGCGCTCTCCCTGGACGACGCGGCCCGCATCGTGGCCGTGCGCAGCCGCGCCATCCGGGTGCTGTCGGGGCGGGGCGGCATGGTCTCGGTCGCCGCCCCCGTCGACCAGGTGCTCCGCAGCATCGAGCCGTGGGGCGGCGCCGTGTCGGTCGCGGCGGTCAACGGACCGCGGTCCGTCGTCATCTCCGGCGACCCCGTGGCGCTGGAGGAGGCCATGGCGGCGTTCACCGCCGACGGTGTGCGCACCCGGCGGATACCGGTGGACTACGCCTCGCACTCGGCGCAGGTCGAGGAGATCCGCGAAACCCTGCTGGCGGAGCTCGCCGGAATCCGGCCGCGGCAGGCGAGCGTGCCGTTCTACTCGACGGTGTCCGGCGAGCCCATCGACACCACGGTCCTGGGCGCCGAGTACTGGGTGACCAACCTCCGCGAGACCGTCCAGTTCGACCGCACCGTCCGCCGGCTGCTCGCCGACGGCCACACCGGCTTCGCCGAGATGAGCCCGCACCCCGTGCTCACCGTCGGCATCCAGGAGACCGCCGACGACGTGGACGCCGACGGCGTCCTGACCCTCGAATCGCTGCGGCGCAACGAGGGCGGCATGGCACGGCTGCTGACCGCGGTCGGCGAGGCCCACGTCCACGGGATCACCGTCGACTGGTCACCGGCGTTCGACCACACCGCCCCCCGCCCGGTGGACCTGCCGACCTACGCCTTCCAACGGCGCCGCTACTGGCTGGAGGACGCGGCCCCGCCGCAGGCGGACATGGCCGCGGCCGGCCTGGACGGCGTCGACCACCCCCTGCTGGGCGCCGCCGTCCCGCTGGCGGACGGAACCGGCGGGATGCTGTTCACCGGAAGCCTGTCCGCGCGGTCCCACCCCTGGCTCGCCGACCACGGCGTCGCCGACGTCCTCGTCGTGCCCGGCACGGCACTCGTGGAAATGGCGCTGCACGCCGGCGGACTGACGGGCTGCGAGGTGCTCGAGGAGCTGGTCCTCCAGGCTCCGCTGATCCTGCCGGAACAGGACACGGTCCGGGTCCAGCTGATGCTCGGCGGACCGGACGAGTCCGGACGGCGCAGCGTCACCCTGCACTCCCGGGCGAGCGACGCCCCCGCCGACGAGCCGTGGACCCGGCACGCCGACGGCACCCTGGCGCGCGGTGACCACCCCACCGGCGACCTCCCGCAATCCTGGCCGCCCACCGGCGCCGAGGAAGTCGAACTCGACGACTGCTACCGCCAACTGGCCAAGACCGGACTGCACTACGGTGGCGCCTTCCAGGGACTCAAGCGCTGCTGGCGTCTCGACGAGGACATCTACGTGGAGGTCGAGCTCCCGGAGAGCGGCGGCGACTCCACCCCCTACGGACTGCACCCCGCCCTGTTCGACGCCGCGCTGCACGCCGCCGCGTTCGTCGGACTGCCCGCCGTGGCCCCGGACGACGCCGTGACCCGGCTGCCGTTCTCCTGGAGCGGCGTCGCCCTGCACGCCACCGGCGCCGACCGGCTGCGGGCCCGGATCCGCTTCACCGGACCCGACGCGCTGTCCCTCACCGCCACGGACCCCACCGGACGCCCGGTGCTGTCCGTCGCGACCCTCGGGATGCGCCCGGTGACCGTCGAGGCTCTGCACCGGGCCGCGGCCTCCGCCGGCACCTCGCTGCTCCGCCTGGAGTGGCGGCCGGCGACGCGGCCCGAACCCCGCACCACCGACACGGCGCGCTGGGCCTGGATCGACACCGAAGCCGCCGACGCGGAGCGCGCCCTCGCCCCGCGGGGCATCCGGTACGAGCGGCACACCACGCTCGCGGCCCTGCGGGCGAGCCTCGACGCCGACGGTTGCGCGCCCGACGTCGTCCTCCTCGCACAGCCCGCGGCGGCCGGCGACACCGACCTGGCCACCGCGGCCCACCGGGCCGTCCACCGGGTACTGGCCGCCGTGCAGGACTGGCTGGCCGACGAGCGGCTGGCGGGCTCCCGCCTCGTGGTGCTCACGCGCGGCGCGGTCGCACCCACGCCCGGTTCCGTGCCCGACCCCGCCCTCGCCGCGGTCTGGGGGCTGGTGGCCTCGGCGCAGTCCGAGAACCCCGACCGCATCACCCTGGTGGACCTCGACGCCCTCGAGGCGTCCCTGCCCGCCCTCCCCCTGGCCATCGACAGCGGCGAGGCGCGGATCGCGGTGCGCGACGGCTCCTTCCTGACCCCCCATCTGGCGCGGGTCCCGACGGCGGCCGCCCAGGGCGCTCCGCTCTGGCGCGCCGACGGGACGGTGCTGGTGACCGGCGGCCTCGGGGTGCTGGGCCGCATGCTGGTCCGGCACGTGGTGGTCTCGCACGGCGTCCGGCACGTCGTGGCCGTCTCCCGCTCGGGGGCCTCCGGCGAGGGAGTGGCCGCCTTCGTGGACGAGCTGCGGGCCGAAGGCGCCGAGCTGCGGATCGTCACGGGAGACGCGGCGGACCGCGCGGTACTGGAAGGCGCGTTGGCGTCGATCCCGGCGGAGCACCCGCTGACGGCCGTGGTGCACATGGCCGGCGTCCTGGACGACGGTGTGCTGGGATCGCTGACACCCGAGCGCGTCGACCGTGTGCTGCGCCCGAAGGTGGACGCGGCCTGGCACCTGCACGAGCTCACGGCCGGATCCGAGGTGCCGCTCTTCGTCTTCTCGTCGGTGTCCAGTGTGCTGGGCAACGCCGGACAAGGCGGTTACGCGGCGGCGAACGCGTTCGTCGACGCGCTGGTGGAGCACCGCCGCGGCACGGGCGCACCGGGCGTGTCGATGGGCTGGGGACTGTGGGGAGCCAAGTCGGGGCTGACGGGAGGACTGGGCGAGACGGACCTGCGGCGGATCGCCCGGTCCGGTGTCCGGCCGCTCTCCGACGACCAGGGCCTCGCCCTCTTCGACCTCGCCCGCGCCACCGACGCCCCCGTCGTCTTCCCCCTGCACCTGGACACCGCGGCCCTCGGCGGCGGCGACACCGAGAACATCCCGCCCCTGCTGCGCGGACTCGCCCGCACCCCGGTCCGGCGCGCCACCGTCCGCGCAGCGGAGGAGCCCGCCGGCGGCGACGACCTGGCCGCCCGGCTCGCCCGCCTTCCGGAGGCCGAACAGGACGCCCAGTTGCTGACGCTGGTCCGCGGCCACGTCGCGGCCGTCCTCGGATACGACGACCCGCGGACCGTCGGCGAGCGGCGCGCGTTCGTCGAGATCGGATTCGACTCCCTGCGCGCCCTGCAACTGCGCAACCGGCTCAACGGCGCCACGGGGCTGCGCCTGCCGGCCACGCTGGTCTTCGACCACCCCACCCCCGACGCGCTCCGCGGGTATCTGCGCACGCTGCTCCTGCCGGACGCGCCGTCGGCGCGGGCCGCCGAGGGCGGAGCCGCGGCGGACGCGGTCGCTCCGGACCCCGGCCCGGAGCAGAGCAGGGGCGAGGAGGCCATCGAGCAACTCCGCTCGGCGGCCTCCCTGGAGGAAGTCTTCGACTTCATCGACGACCAGCTCGGCGAGTAGCCGACCCCGCCCGCACCCGACAGGGAGGCGCTCGATGCGTGTGCTGTTGATCGACAACTACGACTCCTACACCTACAACCTCTTCCAGCTCCTCGCCGAGGTGTACGGCAAGGAACCGACGGTCGTCCTCAACGACGACCCGTCCTGGCCGGAACTCGACCCGGCCATGTTCGACTGCGTCGTGATCTCGCCCGGCCCGGGCCGCCCCCAGCACCCGGCCGACCTCGGCTTCTGCCAGGAGGTGCTGGACCGCTGGAAGGACGTGCCGGTCCTCGGGGTGTGCCTGGGCCACCAGGCGATCGCCCATCACCACGGCGCGCAGGTGGCGCAGGGCACGCCCCGCCACGGTCACCTGGCGAAGGTCCGGCACGGCGGCCGGGACCTGTTCGAGGGCCTGCCCCAGAACTTCGTCGCGGTGCGCTACCACTCGCTGCGGGTCACCGAGCCGCTGCCGGAGGACCTCCAGGCCACCGCCTGGGCGGAGGACGGCACCGTCATGGCGCTGCGGCACCGCACCCTGCCCCGCTGGGGGGTGCAGTTCCACCCCGAGTCCATCGCGAGCGAGTGGGGCGCCCAACTGCTCCGCAACTTCGCGGAGCTCGTCGGAGGCGACTACGCCCCCGCGCCGTCACAGCAGAAGCACCATCCCCTGTCGCGGGACCACGCACCCGCCACCGATCCGGAACTCCGGCCGGTCGTCGAGGTCATCGACCGGGCCGTGGACACCGCGGCGCTGTTCACCGCCCTGTACTCCACGAGCACGAACGCCTTCTGGCTCGACAGCAGCGCGCCGGGCACCGGCGGGGCCCGGTTCTCCTTCCTCGGTGACGACTGCGGCCCCCTCGCCGAGACCCTTACCTACCGGACGGGGGAGAACGCGGTGGTGGTCCGCGACTCCACCGGGGAGCGGACCGAGCCGGGCACCATCTTCGACGTGCTTCAACAGAGGCTCCGGGCCCGCCGGCTCAGCACGCCGGACCTCCCCTTCGACCTCAACGGCGGCTACGTCGGCTACTTCGGCTACGAGCTCAAGGCCGAGTGCGGCAGCCCGAACGTCCACACGGCCGAGACACCGGACGCCGTGTGGACCTTCGCCGACCGGCTGATCGCGGTGGACCACCTCGAAGAGAAGACCTATGTCGTGGCCGTGAGCGCGATTGGGGCCGATGCCCTGGACCGTGCCCGCGCCTGGGTGGAGGAGACGGCACTGCGCGCACGCTCCCTGCCGGTTTCCGCACCGGCCGGCACGCCCGACGCCGCTGCCACGGCACCGTCGGAGGGGGGAGAGCTCGCCCGTGCCCGCGCCGAGTACGTCAAGGACATCGGGGACTGTCTCGACGAGCTGAACAGCGGGGAGAGCTACGAGATATGTCTGACCAACCGGATCCGGCTGCCCGCCCTGCCGGACCCGCTCGGCTACCATCTCCTGCTGCGCCGCCTCAACCCGGCTCCCTACGGCGCCTTCCTGCGCCACGGTGACGTCAGCGTCGTGTGCTCCTCCCCGGAACGGTTCCTGCGGATCGACCGGGACGGGGTCGCGGAGAGCAAACCGATCAAGGGGACGGCGCCCCGGGGCGAGGACCCGGCCAGTGACGAGGCGCTCCGCCGGTCGCTGACGGCATCGGCCAAGACCAGGGCCGAGAACCTCATGATCGTCGACCTGTTGCGCAACGACCTGGGCCGGGTGTGCGAGGTGGGCTCGGTCGAGGTCCCCGCCTACATGGTGACCGAGTCCTACGCGACGGTGCATCAGCTGGTCACCACGATCCGCGGCCGCCTCCGGCACGACGTGGACCCGGTCGCCTGCGTCCGGGCGTGCTTCCCCGGCGGGTCGATGACGGGCGCCCCGAAGGTCCGGACGATGGCCATCATCGACCGGCTGGAGCAGGAGGGCCGGGGCATCTACTCGGGCACCATCGGCTACTTCGGGCTCAGCGGCGGCGCGGACCTCAACATCGTGATCCGCACCGCGGTGACCACCGGCACCGGCACGGTGATCGGTGCCGGCGGCGCCATCGTCCTCGACTCGGACCCGCACGAGGAGTTCGACGAAGTGCTCCTCAAGGGACAGGCACTGGTGCGGGCGCACGGACTGCTGGACGCCGCGAGCGGGCGGGCCGATGCCCCGTAACCGGCCGTCCCCCTCATGAATCACGCGCTCACGCACCACGTGGGCCACCAGACCGCGTCACGTTTCTCTGAACAGCATGCGGGGCGGCAGCGCGCCCGTAAGCCGAGGGAAGGATCGAACATGTCGACCACCGCACACACCGAGCCGTCTTGGTCGGATCTGCCCTTTCTGGACTTCACCGACCCGGGGTTCGCCTGGGACTCTCCCGAGGTGGCCGAGGCCCGGGAACGCTCCTGGGTCGCCCGCACCCCGCTGGCGCTGCTGGTGCTGCGGTACGCCGAGGCCAAGGACCTGGCCCGCGATCCGCGGCTGGTCTCGGGCTTCCGGGGCCTCGTGGAGATGGTGGGGACCCCCGAGGGGCCGGCGCGCGACTTCATGCGTGACTTCCTGCAGAGCCTGGACGGCGCGGACCACCGCCGGCTGCGCGGGCTGGCGACCCACCCCTTCACCCCCCGCAGGATCATCGAGACGCAGCCCTTCGTCCGGGCCACCGTGGAGCGGCTGGCCGACCGGCTCTCCGCCTCGGAAGAGTGCGACTTCGTGCAGGCGTTCGCCCACCCGCTGCCGGCGATGGTCATGTGCCAGTTGCTCGGCTTCCCGCTGGACGACTACGACACCGTCGGCCGGCTGTCCATGGACGCCAACCTCGGACTCGCGCTCTCCGACGACCGGACCATGCTCACCCAGGTGGAGCAGGGCCTCATCCGCATGTTCGACTACCTCGAGGCCGCGATCGAGAAGCTGAGGGCGAACCCGGGCAGCGACCTCACCTCCGACATCCTGCGCGCCCACCAGGAGGGCGTCCTTGACGACTACGAGGTCCGCACCCTGGTCGCGACCGTGCTCGTCGCCGGATACGAGACCACCAACCACCAACTGGCCCTCGCCATGGTCGCCTTCGCCCAGCACCCCGAGCAGTGGATGCTGCTCCGGGAGCGGCCCGAGCTGGCCCCGCAGGCGGTCGAGGAGGTCCTGCGCTGGAGCCCCACGCTGCCCGTGACGGCCACCCGGACCGCCGCCGAGGACTTCGACGTCCACGGCGTGCGCATCCCCACGGGAACCCCCGTCTTCATGTGCGCGCACTCGGCGCAGCGCGACCCCCGGGTCTACGCCGACGGCGACACCTTCGACATCACCGTCAAGCGCGAGGCACCCACCCTGGCGTTCGGCGGCGGCCCGCACTTCTGCCTGGGCACGGCGCTGGCCCGCGTGGAACTCGCCGAGGCCCTCGCGGTGCTGCCCGCCCGTCTGGACCCGCCCCGGCTCACCGGCCCGATCAGCTGGCGGACCGCGCTCGGCGTCGCCGGGCCCGACACCCTGCCGCTGCGTTTCGGGGGCACCACCGCCGGATGACGGCACCCGCGTCGATCACGGACCACGAAGGGTCCGACGCCATCGACGGTGAGCTCAAGAGGTCCTGAATCTCCTTGTGAAGGGCAGCACGTTCGACATGACCGATGACACCAAGACGCTCGACTACCTCAAGCGCCTCACCGCCGAGCTGTTGGAGACCCGTGAGCGCCTCCGTACCGCACAGGCGGCGGGCCGGGAGCCGATCGCGGTCGTGTCGATGGGATGTCATTACCCCGGCGGGGTGTCGTCGCCGGAGGAGCTGTGGCGGCTGGTGGCGACCGGGACCGACGCGATCTCGGCCTTCCCCACCGACCGGGGCTGGGACGCCGATGACCTCTTCGACCCGGACCCCGACCGCCCCGGGCGGACCTACGCCCTCGAAGGGGGTTTCCTCGACCGTGCCGCGGAGTTCGACGCGGACCTGTTCGGGATCAGCCCGCGCGAGGCGGCCGCGATGGACCCCCAGCAGCGGCTGCTGCTGGAGACCGCGTGGGAGACCTTCGAGCGGGCGGGGGTGGACCCCGGCTCCCTGCGGAGCCGGCCCGTCGGGGTCTTCGTCGGATCCCTGTTCGTGGCCGGCAGTGGCGGCATCGGGGTGACCGAGGGCACCGAGGGCTATCACATGACGGGCAACGCCGCGAGCGTGCTGTCGGGGCGCCTCGCCTACGTCTTCGGCCTCGAAGGCCCCGCCGTCACCGTGGACACCGCGTGTTCGGCGTCCCTGGTGGCGGTGCACCAGGCCGTCCAGGCGCTGCGGCAGCGCGAGTGCGACATGGCCCTGGCCGGCGGTGCCACGGTCATGACGACGCCGGGAGTCTTCACCGAGTTCAGCCGCCAGCGCGGCCTGGCGCCGGACGGCCGCTGCAAGGCGTTCGCGGCCGCGGCGGACGGCACCGGCTTCGGCGAGGGCGTCGGTCTGGTGCTGTTGGAGCGGCTGTCCGACGCGCGGCGCAACGGGCATCCGGTGCTGGCCGTCATCCGTGGTTCCGCGGTGAACCAGGACGGCGCGTCCAACGGGCTGACCGCACCGAACGGCCCCTCACAGCAACGCGTGATCCGCGCCGCCCTGGCCGCCGCCCGCCTGTCGGCGGACGAGGTCGACGCCGTGGAGGCGCACGGCACGGGGACCGGGCTGGGCGACCCGGTCGAGGCCCAGGCCCTGTTGGCGACCTACGGCCAGGACCGGCCGGCGGACCGGCCGCTGTGGCTGGGCTCGATCAAGTCGAACCTGGGGCACACCCAGGGCGCGGCGGGCGTCGCCGGTCTGATCAAAATGGTCATGGCACTGCGCAACGGGGCCCTCCCGAAGACCCTGCACGTCGACGAGCCCTCCGCGCACGTGGACTGGGACGCCGGCGCGGTCCGGTTGCTGACGGAGAACCGCGACTGGCCCGAGACCGGCCGCCCGCGCCGGGCGGGAGTGTCGTCGTTCGGCATCAGCGGGACCAACGCGCACGTGATCCTGGAACAGGCACCCCAGGACGACCACGCGGACACCGGCCAAGCCGGCCCGGTCGTCACACCCGAGCGGGTGCCGTGGGTGCTCTCGGCCCGGGGCGAGGGGGCCCTGCGGGACCAGGCGGAGCGGCTGACGGCCGAGCTCCGAGGCCGCCCGGAACTACGGCCGGTGGACGTCGGCTGGTCGCTGGCGACCTCCCGCGCGGCCCTCGACCAGCGGGCCGTGGTGTGGGCGGCCGACCGGGACGGTCTCCTCGCGGGACTGACGGCACTCGCCGAAGACCGCCCCGCCCCCGGCGTCGTGCGCGGCGCGGTGGCCGACGGCCGGACCGCGTTCCTCTTCTCCGGCCAGGGCAGCCAACGCCCGGGCATGGGGCGTGAGCCGGCCGCCGCGTACCCGGTGTTCGCCGAGGCGCTGGAGACGGTGTGCGGGCACCTGGACCCGCTTCTGGACCGACCGCTGCGGGAGGTCCTGTACGCCGCCGAGGGAACGCCGGAAGCCGGACTCCTGGAGCAGACCGCGTACACCCAGGCCGCACTGTTCGCCTACGAGGTGGCCCTGTTCCGCCTGCTCGAGCACTGGGGGCTCACCCCCGACCTCCTGCTCGGCCACTCCGTCGGGGAGCTGACGGCCGCGCACGTCGCCGGTGTCCTGTCCCTGGAGGACGCGTGCGCCCTCGTCGCCGCCCGCGGCCGGCTGATGCAGGAGCTGCCCGGCACCGGCGCGATGGTCTCGGTGCGGGCGAGCGAGGCGGAGATCCGGCCGTGGGTGGAGGAGCGTGCCCACGAGCTGTCCGTCGCCGCGGTCAACGGACCGGAGTCGGTGGTGGTGTCGGGCGCCGAGCACGCCGTGCTGGAATGCGCCGCGCACTGGGAGAGCGAAGGCCGACGCACCAAACGGCTCCGGGTCAGCCACGCCTTCCACTCCCCGCAGATGGACGGGATGCTGGCGGAGTTCGGCCGGGTCGCGGAGCGACTCACCTTCCACCCGCCCCGGATCCCGATCGTCTCGAACGTCACCGGGGACATCGCGACCACGGACCAGCTGTGCTCCCCGGAGTACTGGGTCCGCCACGCCCGCGCGGCGGTGCGTTTCCGCGACGGGATGCGCCGGCTCCTGGCGGAAGGGGTGAACACCTTCCTGGAGGTGGGGCCGTCCGGGGTCCTGACGGCCATGGCCCAGGACTGCCTCGCCGAGGAACCGGACGGCGCCGGCGCCGTGCTCGTCCCGGTGGCGCGGCGCGGGCGGCCCGAGACCGACACCGTGCTCGCGGCCGTGGCCGAGGCGTTCGTCCACGGCGTCCGGGTCGAGTGGACCCGCCTCTTCGCGGACACCGGGGCCCGTCGGGTGGACCTGCCCACCTACGCCTTCCAGCGCCGCAGCTACCCCTGGGGCCGGGCCGGCGCGGACGCCGATGTGACCGCCGCCGGCCTCACCGGGCTCGGACATCCGCTGCTCGGCGCGTCCCTGGACCTCGCGGACTCCCAGGGACTCGCCCTGACCGGGCGGCTGTCACGGCGGACCGAGGCCTGGCTCACGGACCATGTCGTGCTCGGCGCCGCACTCGTGCCGGGCACCGCCGTCGTCGAGATGGCCGTCCGCGCCGGTGGCGAGGTCGGCTGCCACCGGCTCGTGGAGCTGACCCAGGAGGCACCGCTGGCCGTACCCGACCGGGGCGCCGTCCACCTCCAGGTACGGGTGGGACCCGCGGGGGAGCAGGGCCACCGCCCGGTGGGCGTCTACTCCCGGCCCGACGGCGCCGACGGGGACGAACCCTGGGTGTGCCACGCCCGCGGCGTGCTCGCGCCCGAGGCCGCCACCGTGCCCGCCGGCCACGGCGGGACATGGCCGCCCCCGGGGGCGCGCCCGGTCGCGCTCGACGGGTTCTACGAGCGCCAAGCCGCCTCCGGCCTCGACTACGGTCCCGTGTTCCGCGGGCTCCACCGGGCCTGGCGGCTCGGCGACGAGGTGTTCGCCGAGGTGGCGCTCCCCGAGGAGGCGCGCGCCGGAGCCACCCGCTACGGCGTCCACCCGGCGCTGCTCGACGCCGCGCTGCACACCGCCCTCCTCGACGGGGAGGACGGTGAGCAGCCTCCGCTGCGGGTTCCGTTCGCGTGGCGCGAGGTGTCCTTCCACGGCAGCGGCGCACCGGCGCTGCGCGCCCGGCTGACCCCGTCCGGCGCGGACGGTGTGTCCCTCGCCCTGTGGGACGAACGCGGTGCCCCGGTGGCGTCGGTCGGGGAGCTGATCACCCGTCCCGTCTCCGCCGACCGCCTCCGGCCCGCGCCCACCCATGACGCGCTGTTCCACATCGACTGGGCGCCGCCCACGGCCGCCCCCGCGGCAGCGGCCACCGCCGCCCGCTGCGCCGTGCTCGGGGACGAGGACCTGGCGGGCCGGCTCACGGCCCCGGCGTTCGCGGACCCCGGTGCGCTCCTCGCGGCGATCGACGCCGGTGAGCCCGTGCCGGACCTGGTGTTCCTGCCGTGCCGCGGCGACGGCGCCGACGACGCGCGGGCCCTGTGCGGGCGGGTGCTGGACGTGCTCCGGACCTGGCTCGCGGACCCGCGACTGCTCGCCGCGCGGCTGGTGGTGGTGACCCGTGGCGCGATGTCCGCCGCCGGGGAGGAGACCACCGACCTGGCCGCCGCCACGCTCTGGGGGCTGGTGCGCTCCGCACAGTCGGAGCACCCGGGGCGCCTCGTGCTCGTCGACCTGGACGCCCACCCCGACTCGACGGCCGCCCTCCCGGCGGCGGCGAACGGGAGCGAACCCCAGCTCGCCCTCCGCGCCGGGCGGGTGCTCGTGCCGAGGCTGGCCCGGGGGATGGCGCAGGGGACCCTGCTGCCCCCGCCGGGGGTACGGGAGTGGCGGGTGGACCTGGCCGGCGGGGGCACGGTGGACGACCTGGTCCTCGCACCGTCCCCGGAGGCCGCCGCCCCGCTGGCACCCGGTCAGGTGCGGGTCGCGGTGCGCGCGGCCGGGCTGAACTTCCGTGATGTCGTCATGGCCCTGGGCATGGTGCCCGACCGGCGGGCGCTGGGCGGCGAGGTCGCGGGCGTGGTCACCGAGGTGGGGCCGGACGTGACCGGTCTCGCCCCCGGCGACCGGGTGTTCGGACTGGCCGCCGCCTGCCTCGGTCCGGTCGCGGTCGCCGACCACCGCACGCTCGCCCCGATGCCCCAAGGGTGGTCCTTCACCCAGGCCGCCTCCGTCCCCGTCGTGTTCCTCACGGCCTACTACGGCCTGGTTGACCTGGCCGGTGTCCGGCCGGGGGAGACGGTGCTCGTCCACGCGGCGGCCGGCGGCGTCGGCATGGCCGCCGTGCAGCTCGCACGGCACCTGGGGGCGGAGGTGTTCGCGACGGCGAGCCCCGCCAAGTGGGACACCGTGCGCGCCGGGGGAGTCGACGACGAGCACCTCGCCTCCTCGCGCGACAGCGGGTTCGAGGAGCGCTTCCGCGCGACGAGCGGGGGCCGCGGTATCGACGTCGTACTGAACTCCCTGACGAAGGATCTGGTCGACGCGTCGCTGAGGCTGCTGCGGCCGGGCGGCCGGTTCGTCGAGATGGGCAAGACCGACATCCGCGAGCCCGGCGAGGTCGCGGCCGGCTACGACGGGGTCGCCTACAGCGCGTTCGACCTGATGGACGCCGGCCCCGAGCGCATCGCCCGGATGCTGGCCGACCTCCTCGCGCTGTTCGAGCAGGGCGAACTGCAACCCGTCCCGGTGACGTCGTGGGACGTCCGGCAGGCACCCGAGGCCTTCCGGTTCCTGGCCCAGGCCCGGCACATCGGCAAGATCGTCCTCACCATGCCCCCCGCGTGGGACTCCACGGGGACCGTCCTGATCACCGGAGCCACCGGGGCGATCGGCGCCCAGGTGGCCCGGCACCTGGTCCGCGCCCACGGCGTCCGGCATCTCGTCCTGGCCGGCCGCCGCGGACCGGACGCCGACGGCGTGGCCGAGCTGACGGCCGAGCTGACCGCGTCCGGCGCGACGACGGTCACGGCCGTGGCGTGCGACGTGGCCGACCGGGCCGCCGTGGCAGAGCTGCTCGCGTCGATACCGGAGGAGCGTCCCTTGAGCGCCGTGGTGCACGCGGCGGGCGTAGTGGACGACGGCGTCCTGGAGTCGATGACACCGGAGCGGATCGACACGGTGTTCCGGCCCAAGGTCGACGGTGCCTGGAACCTCCACGAACTGACGCGGGACCGCGAGCTGTCCGCGTTCGTCGTCTTCTCCTCCGCCGCGGGCACCCTCGGCACCGCCGGCCAGGCCAACTACGCGGCTGCCAACACCTTCCTCGACGCGCTGGCCGGGCACCGCCGGAGCGCCGGCCTGCCCGGCACCTCCCTGGCCTGGGGGCCGTGGACCGGCGACGGCGGGATGGCGGCGGAACTGGGCCGCACCGACCGGGAGCGGATGAGCCGCTCCGGCGTCGTCGGCCTGTCCACCGATGACGGCCTGGCGCTCCTCGACGCGGCCCTCGCCGCCGACCGTGCGGTGTCCCTGCCGATGCGGCTCGACAAGAAGGCCCTCCGGTCCGCAGCCGGGAGCGGGGCCCTCCCCGCGCTGCTGCGCGATCTGGTCCACGTCCCCGCGGCGGACGCGGGACCGCCCCCGGCGGCGGACGCGCTACGGGGCCGCGTGGGCCTCCTCGCACCCGAGGAACGGCGCCAGGCCGTACTCGCGACGGTGTGCGAGCAGGTGGCTGTCGTCCTCGGGCACGCGACGCCGGAGGCCGTGGACCCCCAGCGCTCGTTCAAGGACCTGGGGTTCGACTCGCTCACCGCGGTGGAACTGCGCAACCGCCTCACCACCGCGACGGGTCTGACGCTGTCGGCCACCCTGGTCTTCGACTACCCGACACCGGTCGTGATGACGGACCACATCGAAGCGGTGCTCCTCGCAGAGCTGGGCGCGCCGGCCGACCCCTTCCTCGCCCGGCTCGACGACTGGGCGGCGGGCCTCGCCGCGACGGAGCTGGACGACACCGAGCGGGAGCGGGTGGCGGCCCGGCTGCGCCTCCTCGCCGCGAAGTGGGGCGAGCAAGCCGGCACACAGCACAGCGGGACCGGCGGAACCACCGTCGCGGATGAGCTCGACTCGGCAGACGACGACGAACTCATCGACTTCATCGGCAAGGAACTTGGCATCTCCTGACCGGACATCGGTCGATTCTCGGCAAGGTGGTTTCAGATGGTGACCGACGACAAGATTCGCTACCTCCTCAAGCGGGTGACCGCCGACCTGCACGAGACGCGGGGCCGCCTGCGGGAGCTGGAGGACGCCGCCGGAGAACCGATCGCGCTGGTGGCGATGGGCTGTTCGCTACCGGGAGGTGTCCGGTCGCCGGAGGACCTGTGGCGCCTGGTCGTCTCCGGGCAGGACGCGATAGCGCCCTTCCCCGAGGACCGCGGCTGGGACGTGGACGGCCTCTACGACCCGGACCCGGACCGGCTCGGGAAGACCTACGCGCGGGAGGGCGGCTTCCTCGCCGACGTGGCGTCCTTCGACGCGGGTCTGTTCGGGGTGGGGCCGCGTGAGGCGCTGGCCCTGGACCCCCAGCAACGTCTGCTGCTGGAGGTCTCCTGGGAGACCTTCGAGCGCGCCGGCATCACCCCGTCCTCCCTGCGCGGCAGCCGGACCGGCGTCTTCGTCGGCACCAGCAGCCAGGAGTACGCGTTCCTGGTCCGCGGCGCCCGGGAGAACTTCGAGGGCTACTCGACGGGTTACCTCGCCAGCGTGATGTCCGGACGGCTGGCCTACACCTTCGGGCTCGAAGGCCCGGCGGTCACCGTGGACACCGCCTGCTCCTCCTCGCTGGTGGCGCTGCACCAGGCCGTGCAGTCCCTGCGCGCCGGCGAGTGCGGCCTCGCCCTGGCCGGCGGCGCGGCGGTGATGGCGACACCGGGCATGTTCGTCGAGTTCAGCCGGCAGCGCGGGATGGCGGCGGACGGCCGTTGCAAGGCGTTCGCCGCGGCGGCGGACGGTACCGGGTGGGGCGAGGGCGTCGGTCTGGTGCTGTTGGAGCGGCTGTCCGACGCGCGGCGCAACGGGCATCCGGTGCTGGCCGTCATCCGTGGTTCCGCGGTGAACCAGGACGGCGCGTCCAACGGGCTGACCGCACCGAACGGCCCGGCACAGCAACGCGTGATCCGCGCCGCCCTGGCGAACGCGGGGCTCGCCCTGTCCGACGTGGACGCCGTCGAGGCCCACGGCACCGGGACCACCTTGGGCGACCCCATCGAGGCCCAGGCGCTGCTGGCCACCTACGGCCAGGACCGGCCGGCCGGCCAACCCCTGTGGCTCGGGTCGCTGAAGTCGAACATCGGCCACACCCAGGCCGCCGCGGGCGTCGCCGGTGTGATCAAGATGGTCATGGCGCTGCGCAACGGCGTCCTGCCGTCCACCCTGCACGTCGACGAACCCACCCCGCACGTGGACTGGTCCGCCGGCGCGGTGGAGCTGCTGACCGGCAACCGTGACTGGCCCGAGACCGGCCGTCCGCGCCGCGCCGGCGTGTCCTCGTTCGGGATCAGCGGCACCAACGCCCACCTGATCCTGGAACAGGCCGAGCAGCCGGAGCAGACGGAACAGGACGCCCCCGACGTTGCCCCCGGCACCGAGCCGGCCGGGCCGGTGCCGTGGACGGTCTCCGCGAGGACCGACCGGGGGCTGAGGGAGCAGGCGGCCCGGCTGCGCGACCACGTGCGCGACCGCTTGGAACTCTCACCGCTCGACGTCGGCCATTCCCTGCTGACGTCGCGGACCCTGTTCGACCACCGCGCCGTCGTGCTGGCCGGCGACCTGGACGGTTACGTCACCGGCCTCGACGCCCTGGCCGAGGGGCGCGTCGCCCCCGAGGTGGTGGAGGGCGTCGCGACGGACCCGGGGAAGCCGGTGTTCGTCTTCCCCGGCCAGGGAGCCCAGTGGGTGGGCATGGCCGCGGAGCTGTACCGCGACGCGGCGGTCTTCCGCGACCGGTTGAACGAGTGCGCCGCGGCGGTGGACCCCCTTGTCGACTTCTCGCTCGTCGACGTCGTGTGCGGCGCCGACGGCGCCGCCTCACTGGACCGCGTCGACGTGGTGCAGCCCGCGCTGTGGGCCATGATGGTCTCGCTGGCCGCGCTGTGGCAGTCCTACGGCGTCGAACCCGGCGCCGTGGTGGGCCACTCCCAGGGCGAGATCGCCGCCGCGTGCGTCGCGGGCGCGCTGTCGATCGAGGACGGCGCGCGGATCGTGGCACTGCGGTCCCGCCTGGTGGCCGAGCGCCTCTCCGGTCGCGGTGGCATGGCCTTCCTCGCCCTCCCCGTGGACCGGGCACGGGACTGGCTCCAGGCGTGGGGGACCCGTCTCGCCGTCGCCGCGGTCAACGGCCCCTCCTCCGTCGTGGTCTCGGGCGACCCCGAGGCGCTGGACGAGCTGCTGGCCCTCGCCGAGGACGAAGGGGTACGGGCGCTGCGCGTCGCGGTCGACTACGCCTCCCACTCGGCCCAGGTCGAGACGCTGGAGGCCGAACTGGCGTCGCTGCTCGCCCCGATCACGCCGCGGGCGGCCCGGATCCCCTTCTTCTCGACCGTCACCGGCGCCGTGGCCGACACCTCGGGGCTCGACGCCGCCTACTGGTACCGGAACCTGCGGGAGACGGTCCGCTTCGACCCCACCGTGCGCGCGCTCCTCGCGTCCGGACACCGCACGTACGTGGAGATGAGCCCGCACCCGGTGCTCGCGGTGTCGGTGGAGCAGATCCTGGACGACGCCGCCACGGACGGCGTGGTGCTGACCTCGTTGCGGCGCGAGGAGGGACACCTCCGGCGCTTCCTGACCTCCGTCTCCGAAGCCCATGTGCGCGGTGTGCGCGTCGACTGGTCCTCTCACCTCGGACCGCACCGCCGGCTGGTGGACCTCCCGACCCACGCCTTCCAGCGGCGGCGGTACTGGCTGGACGCGGCCGCCGACACTCCGGCGCGGGAGGACGACGACAGCGCGTCCACCCCCTTCCGCCAGCACTTGGCGGAACTCCCCGCGCCCGAACAGCGACGGGTGGTACTGGAGACGGTGTGCGAGCACGCCGCCGTGGTACTGAACCTGGCCTCCGCGGCGGAGGTCGAGGCCACCCGGGCCTTCACCGATCTGGGGTTCGTCTCGATGACGGCGATGGAGCTGCGCAACCGGCTCGCCACCGCCACCGGTGTCCGTCTCTCCCCGGCCGCGGCCTTCGACCACCCGACCCCCGAGAAGCTCTCCGCGCTCCTGCTGTCCCGGCTGACGGGCACTCAGGACGGCACTCAGGACCAGGCCGCGGAACCGGTGCGGGCGGTGCCCGTCACCGACGAGCCGATCGCGATCGTCGCGATGGGCTGCCGGTACGCGGGCGACGTGGCCTCCCCCGAGCAGCTGTGGGACCTCCTCGTCTCGGGACGGGACGCGACCTCGTCCTTCCCGGCCAACCGCGGCTGGGACGTCGAGGGCCTCTACGACCCGGAGCCGGGCCGGCCGGGGCGGACGTACGTCCGCCGGGGCGCCTTCCTGCGCGACGCCGACCAGTTCGACCCCCTCCTGTTCGGGATCAGCCCGCGGGAGGCCCTGGCGATGGACCCGCAGCAGCGCCTCCTCCTCGAGGTGGCATGGGAGGTGTTCGAGCGGGCGAGGATGTCGCCGGAGACGGTCCGGGGCAGCCGGACCGGTGTGTTCGTGGGCATCGCCGGCCAGGACTACCTGCCGCTGCTGACCGCGTCCCCCGAGGACACCGCCGGTCACCTCATGACCGGGACCTCCACCAGTGTCGCCTCGGGCCGGCTGGCCTACACGTTCGGCCTCGAAGGGCCGGCCGTGACGGTCGACACCGCGTGTTCGTCGTCCTTGGTCGCCCTCCACCTGGCCGTCCAGGCCCTGCGGCAGGGCGACTGCACGGCCGCCCTGGTGGCGGGAGCCACCGTCCTGTCCACCCCGGGGGCGTTCGTGGAGTTCAGCCAGCAGGGCGGGCTGGCACCGGACGGGCGCTGCAAGGCGTTCGCCGGGTCGGCCGACGGCACCGGCTGGGGCGAGGGCGTCGGGGCGATCCTCGTGGAACCGCTGTCGGAGGCCCGCCGCCTCGGACACCCGGTCCTGGCGCTGGTCCGCGGCACCGCGACCAACCAGGACGGGGCGAGCAACGGCCTCTCCGCGCCCAACGGGCTCGCCCAGCGGCGCGTGATCCGGCAGGCCCTGGCCACCGCCGGGCTCACCGCCCGCGATGTGGACGCCGTAGAGGCGCACGGCACGGGCACCACCCTCGGTGACCCCATCGAGGCCGAGGCCCTGCTGGACACGTACGGCCAGGGCCGGTCGGCCCACAGCCCGTTGTGGCTGGGGTCGCTGAAGTCCAATGTCGGCCACACCGCCGCCGCGGCCGGCGTGGCCGGTGTGATCAAGATGGTCATGGCCATGGACCGGGGTGTCCTGCCGCCCACCCTGCACGTCGACGAGCCGACACCGCACGTGGACTGGTCGTCGGGTGCGGTGGAGCTGCTGACCGAGGCCCGGCCGTGGCCGGACACCGGCCGGGCGCGGCGGGCCGGCGTCTCGGCGTTCGGGATCAGCGGCACCAACGCCCACGTGGTTCTGGAACAGGCACCGGAGGAGCCCGGGGCGAGCGAGGCGGCTCCCGAGTCCCCGCGCCCCGCCGTCACGCTTCCCGCGGTCCCGTGGGTGCTGTCGGGCCGGACGGCGAAGGCCCTGCGGGAGCAGGCCGACCGGCTGCGCCGGTTCGTCGAGGAACGCCCCGACCTCCGGCCTGTCGACGTCGCCCGCTCGTTGGCGGTCCGGACCGGGCTGGAGCACCGTGCCGTGGTCCTCGGTCAGGACCGGGACGACGCGCTGACGGCGCTGTCGCTGCTGGCGGGCGAGGAGGACGCCCCCCAGCTGATCAGCGGCGCGTCCCGGGGGCGGCGACGGGTGGCGTTCCTGTTCTCCGGACGGCCCGGCGCAGCGGGCGGGCCGGGGCGGGAGCTGTACTCCCGGGTGCCGGACTTCGCCTCCGCCGCGGACGAGGTCGGTGCCGCGTTCGCCGCGCATCTGGACCGTCCGTCGGCCGAAGTGTGGGGAGAGCTGTGGTCCGCGGACGGTGCGGCGCCGGCGGACCCGGTCCTCGCCCGGGCCGCGCTCTTCGCCGGGCAGGTGGCGTACTTCCGGCTGCTGGAGCAGTGGGGAGTCACCCCCGACCACCTCCTCGGCGACGTCGCCGGCGAGCCGGCCGCCGCGTACTGCGCGGGCGTGCTGTCCCTGGCCGACGCGGCGGCACTCGTCGTCGCCCTCGGCCGGGGAACTCCCACCGGTGCGGAAAGCCCCGAGGGCCCCGACGGTGAGGCGGGCGACGCCGTCCGCCTCACCGTCAAGGAGCTGACGTTCCATCCGCCGGTGATTCCCCTCGTCTCCGGCCGCACGGGCCGCCCCGTGTCGCCCGAGGAACTGCGGTCCCCGGAGTACTGGGTCCGCTCCGATCCCGAGGCCGCCGCGTCCACGGACGGCATGCGGCTGCTCATGGCCGAAGGGGTGCGCGACTTCCTGCGCATCGGGCCGGACGACACACCGGGGGAGCCGGGGCACGGCGACCGGTACGCCCTTGTCGAGGACGGGGCCGAGGAGGACGACGTCGTCCTGCTGCCGGATCCCGACGACAAGGGGTCCGAGGCGGGCGCGCTCCTCGGCGCACTGGCCCGACTGCACGTCAGAGGCGTCGCGGTGCACTGGGAGCGGATCCTCACCGACTGCGGCGCACAGACGGTGGAGCTGCCCACCTACGCCTTCCAGCACCAGCGGTACTGGCCCGAGCTGTCCGGGGTCTCGGGCTCGGTTCGCCCCCAGGGCGAGAGCGATCCGACGCGCGCCGAACGGGGCCGGGAATTCCGGCAGCGGCTGGCCGGTGCGGCCGAGGACGAGCGGGCGGGCCTCGTCGCCACCCTCGTCCGCGGACACGTCGCCGCGGTGCTCAGGCTCGGCGACGGGGACTCCGTCGACGACGAGACGCCCCTTCCCGAGCTGGGATTCGACTCGCTGACCGCGGTGGACCTGCGGAACCGGATCGGGGCGGACATCGGCTTCCGGCTCGCCCCCGGCCTCGTCTTCCAGCACCCGACCGTCACCGCCCTGACGCGGCACCTGGTCGACCGGTGGGCGACGGCGGGGACCTCGGACGCGGCGGACGCGGAACCCGACGACACCACCACGGCGCGGTCCACCCTGGCCCCGCTCTTCGCCCGCGCGAGCGCACAGGGCCGGGCCGAGGAATTCCAGGAGCTGGTGCGGCGCGTCGCGGACTTCCGGACCACCTTCGACGCACCCGAGGCAGGGTTCCGCGTTCCGCACGTCCGCCTCTCGCGCGGCACCGCGAGCGCGAGGCTGGTCTGCTTCCCGACGTTCGCCGGCGGTTCGGGTGCCCACCAGTACGCACGGCTGGCCGCCGCGTCCCGCGGCGAGCGGGACGTCTGGGCCCTGCCGGCGCCCGGCTTCACCTGGCAGGAGCCGCTCCCGGCGTCCGTCGACGCCCTGGCACGCCTGCAGGCGGACGGGGTCGAGCAGTGCGCCGAGGGCAACCCGTTCGTCCTGCTCGGATACTCGGCCGGCGGCTGGATCGCCCATGCCACCGCGGCCGTACTCGAGGAGCGCGGGGCCGGCCCGGCCGCCGTCGTCCTCCTGGACAGCCACTGGCCGGGCAGCGCGATGCTCCCGCACCTGCACGCCCAGATCGACAGGGCGCGGGCGGCCGGGTCGACCGGCGCTCTGTGGACGGAGGAGAGCGCGGACGACGCGCACCTCACCGCCATGGCGCACTACGCCCGGCTGTTCCAGGACTGGGACCCGGAAGGCATCAGCGCGCCGACGCTGCTGGTCCGGGCCTCGCAACCGCCCTTCGAGCAGGCACCGGACGACTGGCGGTCGCACTGGCAGCTTCCGCACACCACCGCCGACACGGCCGGAACCCACTTCTCGATCATCCGTGAGCACAGCGAGTCCGCACTGCGTTCCGTACACGACTGGCTCAACGGCCTCCACCGATGACACGACGTCCCGACACGACAGGAATGTGATGACCACCAGTAGTGCAAGCAGCAGCGACCTCCTCGACCAGGACGTCATCGAGGGACAGTCCGGGTACACGAAGTCGTTCCTCAACCTCTACGACCTCGCGGTGTTCCGCGGCACCGCGCCCCTGTGCTGGCGCTGCCCGCCGGCGGTGTCCCGGCAGATGTACGACACCTGCGTCGGCGCCGAACACCTGGAGATAGGGGTGGGCACCGGCTACCTCCTCGACCACGCGCGGTTCCCGGTGCCCGACCCGCGGATCACGCTCGCCGACCTGAACCCCAACTCCCTCGCGCACACGGCACACCGCCTGAGGCGCTACGACGTCCGCACGGTCCGCGCGAACGCCCTGGAGCCGCTGCCCGTGCCGGAGAAGTCCTTCGACTCGGTCGGGATGAGCTATCTGCTGCACTGCGTTCCGGGGAGCCTGAAGGAGAAGGGGATCGCCCTCGCGCACGCCGCGGCGGCGGTGCGCCCCGGTGGTGTCGTCTTCGGCGCCACGGTGCTCTCGGGCGGTGTCCCGGTGACCCTCGCCGGCCGCCGGGCGATGGAGTGGCTCAACAAGCAGGGCGTCTTCCACAACGAGCAGGACACCTACGAGGACCTCCGCGACCAGCTCGGGACGCACTTCGACCGCTACCAGCTGACGGTGCGCGGCTGCGTGGGCATCTGGCGTGCCTGGACGGACTCCTGAGGCTCGACGCGGCGGTGCGGCCCGGGATCCTTCCCGGGCCGCACCGCGTTCTCCGCGCCGCTACCGCGGCGACCGGTTCCCGTCCGGCTGCCGCGGCACCGTACCCGGACGGGACCTCGTCACGGCGCCCACCGTCGGCTCCACGGGCCGGCTCAGTCCCCGGTACAGCTCCTCGGCCCGCTCCAGGTGCGCCTCGGCGGCCTCCTCCTCACGCACCGCCCGCAGGGCCCTGCCGAGAGCCTGGTGGCTGCGCGCCATCAGCAGGGGCTCCCCGGCCAGCCGGGCGCCGGTCAGGGCGTCCCGCGCGGTGCCGACGGCGCCCTGGGAGTCCCCGGTCGCCAGCAGCGCTTCGGAGAGCCGGAACAGACACTCCGTCTCGTTGCGGGCGTGGCCACTGTCCCGGGCCCGCTCCAGCACCCGGCGGTACTGCCGGGCCGCCGCCGCGTGGCCGCCGCCCCGCAGCAGACTGTCCGCCTCCGTCATCAGCACCCTGATGAGCCACTTCTCGTCCTCGCTCCGGGTGAAGACACCCGTCAGTTCCCGGCACCGCGACCCGATCAGGTCCAGGTCCATCCGCCGGTCCGGGTCCTCGACCTCGATCCGGAGCAGGACGGTGTGCCGTCGCGCGACCAGCTCCCGGTCACCGCTGACCGCCGCCAGAGCCACCGAACGCTCCGCGCAGTCGCGGGCCGCCGCGAAGTTCCCGAACTGAAGCTCCAGTTCGGCCAGCATCGCCAGCGTGAACAGCACCAGCAGGAAGGGCCGATGGCCGTCACCCGGCGCCGGAGCGTCCTCGAAGGCCTCCAGGACCTTCAGCAGATGGGCCCGTGAGCGATGGAGCGACGCGGGCGAGGAATGCTTCTTGAGGATCACTCCCGCCGCGTAGTGCGCGCTGCCCGCGATGTCCGCGCCGCAGTGCGCGAGAGCGGCCGGGACCAAAGCCGTCGCGGCCTGCGCGAGCGGACCGAGCGGCACGACCTCCTCGAAGCAGGGCACGAGAGTGAGGATGTCCACGGCCAGTGCCACCGCGTCGGGGTCACCGCAGGCCGCCGCCTGCTCGACGACCGCGGCCACCGTGGGCATCGCGCCCCGTATCCACACCATCGCCCGGTGGCCGTCCTCCAGCTCCGGGCCCGCCGACCGCCTCGGGTGGATCTCCGCGGTCAGCGGCCCGGCCAGGGGCTGCGAGGCCCGCACCGCGGCCACGACGCCGGCACACAGGTAGTCGGCCGCGCGGCGCACCACCTCGCGGCGTTCCGCTTCGGTCAGCTCCGCCTGTGCCTTCGCCCGTGCGTACGCGCCGACCAGGTCGTGGAAGTGGTAGTCACCCGGTGCGCGGGTCTCCAGGAGCACGGCGTCGACCAGCGCTTCCAGCACCGTCTCGGCGTCCCGCTCGGGCAGCTCCAGCACGGCCGCCGCCCCCTTGACGTCGAACTCCGCGCAGTGCGGGATGGACAGTGCCATGAACGCCCGCGCCTGCCGGGGAGTCAGCTGGGAGGCCGACAGCTCGAAGACCGCCTCGACGGTCAGCTCACCCACCCGAAGCTCTCCGAGCAGCCTGGCCTGGTCCGAGACGCGTGCCAGCAGCGTGGCGACGGTCCACGCCGGCCGGCTCGCCAGCCGGGCCCCGGCCGCCCGCAGCGCCAGCGGCAGATGCCCGCAGGCCGCCGCCAGCGCCGCGACGGCACCCGGCTCCTCCTCGATCCGCCGCACCCCGGCGACCTTGCCGATCAGCTCCACGGCATCGCCCGGGCCCAGACCCACCAGGGGCACGGTGAGGGTGGCGGGCATCGCCGCCAGCGCCCGGGCCGTGATCAGCACAGCGCACCGGGCCGCACCCGGCAGCAACGGTTCGACCTGCGCCACGCCGGTGGCGTTGTCCAGCACGACCAGCACGGCGCGCCGCGACAGCAGGGTGCGGAACAGCGCCGTGCGGTCGGCGAGCGACGCCGGGAAGCGCTCCTGGGGAACGCCCAGTGCCGTCAGGAAGCTCGTCAGGACCCCGGACGGGTCGCGCGGAGCCCCGTCGGGCCCGCGCAGATTCGCGTACAGCTGGCCGTCGGGGTAGGTCCCGGCGACTGCGTGCGCCGCGCGCAGGGCCAGCGCGGTCTTGCCGACCCCGCCCATGCCCGTGATGACCGCGACGGTGTGCTCGCCGCCGCCGGTGAGCGCGGAGACCAGCGCGGACATCTGGTCGTGACGGCCGGTGAAGTCACAGGGCGCCGGCGGCAGCTGAGCGGGCGGCGGCGGGCCCTGATCCGCCGGCCGGCCCGGGCCGGACCGCGACGGTACCCCCGTATCGTCCGCGGCAGGGGCCGTGAGCAGTGCCCGGTCCTCCGCCAGGATGGCCGCGTGCAGTGCCCGGAGCGCGGGGCCCGCGTCGATGCCCAGCTCGTCCGCGAGCACCCGGCGGGCGTGGTCGTAGGCCAGCAGCGCCTCGGCGCCGCGGCCGGAACGGTAGAGCGCGAGCATCAGCGCGCCGTGCAACCGCTCCCGGTACGGATAGGCCTCCAGGGCGCGCAGGATGTCCGGCACGAGCTCCGCGCTGTGCCCGCACTCGAGCAGCAGCTCCACGCGGTGCTCCACCGCGGACGCGCGCTGCTCGGTGAGCGCCCGGCGCTGCTCCTCGGCACCGGGACCGGGCAGCCCCGCCAGAGCGGGGCCCCGCCACATCGCGAGCGCTTCGTCCAGACAGACCACGGCGGCCGACGGGTCGCCGTCCCGGGCCCGGCGCCGGGCGCGTGCGGTGAGCCGGGCGAACCGCAGCGCGTCGACGTGTTCCTCGGGGAGCCGCAGCACGTATCCGTCGGCCGTGGTGCCGATGAGCGAGGACGGGCGCGCGCCGCCGTCCGTGTCCACGCGGTCGATGTGCGTCCGCAGCCGGTGCACGTAGTTCACGACCACGCGCCGGGCGGAGGACGGCGGATCGTCGCGGTACAGCCCGTCGATCAACTCGTCGACGGTGACCAGCGACCCGGCGCGCAGCGCCAGGGCCGCCAGGACGGCCTGCGGTCCCGGCGCCCCGGGGCGGGAGGCCGTGCCCTGGTCCGAGACGAACTGGACGGGACCGAGCAACCGGATGCGAGTCACCTCGTGCGGCGCGAGCACTTGCGAACGTCTCCCCCTACCCGATGGATTGCTGATGATCATATGAGGCTTGTCTGTCCGGGCGGGAGGTGCGGCCTTCCACGACCGCTTTCACTGTGCTGCCATGGTGGGATGAGCGAACGGATGCGCGAGGGTCATCGAGGGACCGGGCCGGGAGCCATCACGCCCGACGGGTGTGCGGTCGAGCTCTACGAACGGCTCCCGGTGGGCGACGAGCCCGACGTCATCGCCCGCGCGGTCCCCGCCCGGGCCCGCATCCTCGAACTGGGCTCCGGCGTGGGCCGCATGACGCGTCCGCTGGTCGAGCGGGGCTTCACGGTGACCGCCGTCGACGAGTCCCCCCGGATGCTGGAGCGGGTACAGGGCGCCCGGACCGTGTGCGCTCCGATCGAGGAACTGAAGCTCGACGAGCGCTTCGACGTGGTGCTCCTGGCGTCGTTCCTCATTCACACCGGCGATCCGCGGGTCCGCCGGGGACTGCTGAGGGCCTGCCGACAGCACGTCGCGGACGACGGATGCGTGCTGATCCAGCGCGAGAGCGAGGACCGGCACGAGAACCTGCCACGGGAGCGGGAGATCACCGGGGGCATCGTCCGGGTGGTGTCCTCCGAGCCGGTCCGCGCCGGTGTGCGGTCCGTCCACGTCGAATACCTCTTCCCGGACGTGCGATGGACCCAGACGTTCCTGTCCCGTCCCCTGACCACCGAGGCATTCGAACTGGCCTTGGCCGAGGCGGGACTCGCCGTGGACGCCTATCTGACCGATGACCGCACCTGGGTGCGGGCCCTGCCGGTCAGCGGGGCCTCCCGTGCCGCACCGCTTCCCCGGGTGGGGAAGCGGGCGGCCGGGGCGGACGCGGCTACCAGTTGAGCAGGGGGCTCTGGACGTAGTCGTAGGGGTGCTCGCCGCCGGTCCAGTAGACGCGCAGTTCGCTCTTGTACGCATGGCCCCGGGTCGGGTTGGGGAGCCAGGCGGTACGGTCCCACTGGTTGCACGGGCCGCTGAGGACGCGGTCGACCCAGCCGTCGGTCGCGTCGATTCGGACCAGTTCCAGCCGGCAGTTGGCGTCGGCGTTGGCGAATCGGGCGTGCACGTCGAATCTGACGCTGCCGCCGTCCGCGCTGACGCAGGCCTGCTTCCAGGGCTCGCCGTTGCAGCCGCCGCCGGAGGCGGCCGAGGCCGAACCGGCGGTCAGGGTGAGCGCGGAGCCGGCCATGGCGAGGGTGCCGAGGCCGAGTGCCGCGCGGCGGAGGAGTGTCGAAGCCATGAGTGATCCCTTTCGATGGTGAAGCGGTTTCCTTGGTGCGGCATCACCGTCGGACAGGTTTTTCAACACGCGATAAACGCCAGGTCAGGTGAGGTTTTCCAGGAGGGCCCGGGTCTGCTCGACGTCCGCCTGTGCCTCGCGCTGCTCGAAGAGCTCGAGGGCGGTCCGCAGACAGGCCCGGGCCCTCGCGGCCTGGCCGAGACGGCTCAGGGCGTGCCCCAGCGATCGGAGCAGCCCGGCTTCGAGGATGCCGCTCGTCCGGCGGGCCAGGGGGAGGAAGGTCTCGGCGGTCTCGGCGGTGAGGGCGTGGTGTCCGGCCTCGGCGTGCAGCTCGGCGATGAGATTGCCGGTGGCCGCCTCGAAGGCGGACACCCCCAGGGTACGGAAGAGGGACAGCGCGTCCCGGGCGTGCCGGAGGGCCTCGTCGGCGGCGTCGCACAGGCGCAGCACGCGAGCCAGGTAGTACAGGGAGATGGCGCTGGACACCGACGCCTCGCCGTTGTGCCCGCAGACCAACGAGGCACCCCGCTCGGCTGCCGCACGCGCCTCGGTGAGCCTGTTCCGCCGGGCGTAGTTGAAGGCCAACTCGCCCAGTGCGGTGCCTTCGGCCGTGGCGGCGCCCAGGGTGTGGAAGAGGCGCACCGACGCCTCTCCGTGCGCGATGGCGTCGTCGAAGCGTCCGTGGGTGCGAGCGCCCGCGCACAGAGTGAGGTGGGCCGAGGCGCGCAGCCGTAGATGGGTGTCGTCGGTGCACAGGGCGAGGGCGCGGGTGAGCTCGCCCTCCGCCGGCCCGTAGGAGTTGGCGTGCCACAGGGCGTTGCCCCGGACGTATCGGGCGAGGGCTTCGGCGTCTTGGTTGCCGCGCCGCGCGGCGACATCGGCGACGTCCCCGGCGAGTTCACCGACCGCGGTGAGGTGGGAAATGCCGGAGAGCACGGTGTTGAGCCTGTCGACGAGGTCGGCTGCCTGGGCCAGGGGCAGACCGTCGTCGGCGCAGGCGCGGGCGACCAGGGCACGCTGCACGGGGATCTCCGCGCGCATCCAGTCGGTGGCGTCCTGGGCGGTGGCGAAGGCGAGCCCGGGCGAGTCCACGGCAACGCCGATGAGGGTGCGCTCGGCGGGTTCGACCGAGTGCGCGACGGCGTCGGCGTTGCGCGCGGTGCTCAGGGTGAAGTCCAAGAGCCCGGCGAAGGCCGCGGTCACCGTCGCGGGCGCGTCCTCCCGGGAGCCGGCGGTCCGGGCGAAGGCACGGACGAGGTCGTGGAAGTGGTAGCGGCCGAGCGCGCGGGACTCCAGCAGATTGAGGTCCACGAGCGACTCCAGCAGCTCCTCGGCACTGCCGACGCGGTCCTCCGTATCCTCCGGAGCCCCAGGGGCCGTCCCCAGCAGCGCGGCCGCGCACGGCAGGCCGAGGTCCGGCACGTCCAGGGCGGACAGCAGCCGGAAGGCGCGGGCCTGTTCCGAGGTGAGCTTGGAGTACGACAGGGCGAACGTGGCCTCCATCGCCACGTCCTCGGTGCGCAGCTCGTCCAGTCTCCGGCGTTCGTCGGCCAGCCGGCGGGCCATCCCGGCCAGGGTCCACCCCGGTTCCGCGGCGAGGCGCGAGGCGATGATCCGCAGGGCCAGCGGGAGGAAACCGCACGCGGCGGCCAGCGTGGCGGCCGCCTCCGGCTCGGCGTCCACCCGACGGGCGCCGATGACCCGACGCAGCAGCTCGACGGCCTCGGCGGAGGTCAGTACATCGAGCCGCAGGTGGCGCGCACCGGCCAGCCCGGTCAGCCGGGCGCGGCTGGTGATCAGCACCGAGCAGTCGGCGGACCCGGGGATCAGCGGTCGCACCTGTCCGTCCGACGCGGCGTTGTCCAGCAGCAGGAGCAGTCGACGTTCCGCCAGCGAGGAGCGGTACAGCGCGATCCGCTCGGCGCCGTCCTCCGGAATGTCCTTTTCCGCCGTGCCCAGCTCCCTCAGGAACGCGACGACGACGGCCTGCGGATCAAGGGGCTCGCGGTCGGCGCCGCGCAGGTCCGCGTACAGATGGCCGTCGGGGAACCGGTCCGGTGGCAGCCCGCGGACCGTGTGGACCGCGAGCGTGGTCTTGCCGACGCCGGCCATGCCGTTGACCGAGGAGACGACCACAGCTGATGGGTCCGGGAGCGTGAGCATGCCGGTGAGCGTCTCGACCTCCTCCCGGCGCCCGGTGAAGTCATCGACCACGCAGGGGAGCGGGGCCGGACGCCGAGGCCCCGTCGCCACGGGGGAGCGGGGCGCCCGCTCGGGGAGGTGGAGCGTGGGATCGGAGCGCAGGATCCTCTGGTGCAGCTCCCGCAGGGCCGCGCTCGGCAGACGTTCGGCGGGCGCGCGCCGGCCCGCTTCGGCGTCCAGGTCCCGCCGGGTGTCCTCGTAGACGCCGAGCGCCTCGGCCTGGCGGCCCGAGCGGTACAGCGCGAGCATCTGTACGGCGCGCAGCCGCTGGCTGGTGGGGAACTCGACGGCCAGCGCACCCGTCTCGGCGGCCAGGTTCGGGCGGTCGCCGATCTCCGCGTCGAGCTCCAGCCGGCGCTCGAGCAGCGACTGCCGTACGCCGGCGAGCCGGGCGCGCACCGTCCGGGCCTGCGGGCCGCGGAGCCCGGCCAGCGGCTCGGCCGACCACAGCTCCAGTGCCCGGTCCAGGACCGCGCGGGCCTCGGCCGCCGTGCCGCCGGAGGCCCGGACGCGCTCGGACCGGGCCTCCGCCCGCTCGAACTCCCATATGTCGACGGCCTGGGCGGGGACCCGCAGGGCGTAGCCGTTGCCGACGGTGACGAGAAGGGGCTCGGCGGTGTGCTCGGCCAGGACACCGCGCAGCCGGTAGACGTGGGTACGGACGGCGTGCTCCGGGCGGTCCGGCCGCTCGCCTTCGTCCCACAGACCGTCGACCAGCAGGGGCACCGCCACCGTCCGTCCGGCGGCGGCCAGCAGGGCCGCCAGCAGCTCGCGCTGCTGGGGTCTGCCCAAATCGGCCTCGACGTCGTCGTACCAGGCCCGCACAGGGCCGAGGAGAGCGAACCGGAGCTTCGTCATGTCGTTACTTCGACGCCCAGACCTGAGCGAAGTAGGGCGCCTCGCTGTAGGGCATCGTGATGATCTGCAAGGAGGCGTCGCCTTCCAGCTTGAGCTTCATGACGTCCCAGGTCGGCACGGTGAGCTGGTTCCTGGCGGTGTGACTCTCCCAGCACGGGCGGCCGTTCGGCGCGTACACCACCAGGTTTCCGTCCGTCTGCATCACCGCCCTGCTGCCACAGCCGACCGTGCCGGTGCTCCAACGCACCGCGTCGCCCTCGTAGGCGACGAGGTTGCCGTCGTGCTGCATGACGAGCCGGGCCCGGCCGTTGGTGATGTGGTCGCCGGGGGTGAGTGTCTCGTTGTTCCAGAGGGTGGCGGCACTGTCATCGCGCTCGGCGTGAGCGGTACCGCCGGTCGTCAGCAGGGCCGTGGCGGCGAGCAGCGCGGTGGCGGCGGTGGCGGACAACCGGTGAGTGATCGAACGTCTCTTCGTCATGACGGACAATGTCCACCTCACTGGTGCATGAACCGTAAATGATCGATAAACGCGTCGATCACCGACTCGATCAGCCGACCGTCACCTTGAGGATGCGGCCCGAGGCTTCGACGACGAACATCTCGCGCCGCGGGTCGTGGTCGCCGAAGGCGCGGACGCCCCGGACGCTGGTGGGCGTCCGCAGGCCCTTCACCAGGACACAGGACCGGCCGGTCGCCGGGTCCACCCGGATCAGTTCGCCGTCGCGGAAGCTCGCGACCACCAGATCACCGTCGAAGAAGGTGAGGTCGTCGAGGAGCTTGGTCTTCAGGGGGTTCGGGCTGAGCTCGGTGACCGTGGTGTGCCGCGCCGGGTCCTTCAGGGGGATCCGGACGACCGGGGACGCCGTGTGGGTGATGACGCTCGCGTACAACTGATCGCCGACGACCTCCAGGCCGTTGGTGCCGAAGACATCCGCCTTTCTCGTCCACTCCGCGTCCTCGGTGCCGTCCGGCCGGATCCTGATGATGCCGGTGGCCAGCTCGCGGCTGAGGTAGAAGTTGCCGTCGGCGTCGACGGCGAGGCCGTTGACACCGGATATCCCGTCGACGAACCTCTCGGCCCGCGGACGGTCGGCGGCCGGGTCGAACCGCATGATGCCGCCGTCCCGCGCCAGCGGGTTCACACCGAAGTTGACGTACATCATCCCGTCCGGCCCACGCCGGATGCCTCCGGGGCCGGGCACGGGGAGGCTCGCCTTCAGCGTCCCGTCCGGGGCGTACCCCTCGACGCGGTTCTTGGTCAGGTGCGCGACCCAGAGCGTGCCGCGTCCGTCGAACTCCAGGTTCTCCCGCCAGTCCAGCAGCGGAACGCCGCCTTCCCGGAACACCGTCATCCCGGCCCGCTCCTGGCAGGGATCCAGGGCCGCCGCCGGCGAAGGGCGGGGTGCCGCCGCCGACGGACCCGCGCCGCCCAGCACCGACGCGGCCAACAGACTTCCCACCCATGCCACTGATCGCATACGCATGCCCACCGTTGTACTGTCCCGCCGCTGTTCCCACCCTCAAGTGCCCTGGTGTCTAGGGGTAATCACAGTTGCGCGTGTGACTGGTGGTGCAAAAGTTACTGCTGGGGTCAACGGCCTCGGGAAAGACCGGCGATGGCAGGGCTGTCGTGGCCCACAATGCCGCTATGGCCGACGAGTTGGGCATTCACAACGTCATGCGGGGCACGGCGGAGTACGTGCTGCAGATCGGGCACGTGCACGGAGACGTCACCGTGCATCTGCCGCCCGCCGCCGATCCGGTGGAGCGTGCCGCGTCGGCCTTGGCCCGGAGCATCCGGGTGCAGTGGGCGGCGGAGCTGAACGCCTGGGACCTGGCGTCGGCGGAGCCCCTGGCGGTGCGCTGGACGGCGCGCTGGCCGACGGCCCGGCACGCTGCCGCGACCGGCGACCGGATCGCGACGGTCGTGGACGACTTCCTCCGGCTGCGCCAACGCCGCCTGGTGGTCCTGGGCGGCCCGGGCGCGGGCAAGTCGACGCTGGCCGTGCTGCTGACCCTGGAACTGACGGACCGCTGTCTTTCGGCACAGCGCGCGCGTCATGACGGCGAGGACGGCGACACCCGTCCCGTCCCGGTCCCCGTCGTCCTCACGCTGGAGTCATGGGATCCGCACCGCGAACACTTCCACGCCTGGCTGGCGAGACGCATCGCCGAGGAGCACCCCGGTCTGCCGCCGGTCGACGGCCGGCACCCCGCGGCCCGGCTGGTCCAGGACCGGCGGGTCCTTCCCGTGCTCGACGGGCTCGACGAACTGCCCGAACACCGGCGGTCCCTGGTGGTGCGCGAGATCGACCGGGCCCTCGGTGAGCAGGACGCGGTCGTCCTCACGTCCCGCACCCGGGAGTACCGCACGGGGGAGGAGGCGGGGGATGCCATCGCACGCGCCGCGGAGATGGAGGCCCAGCCCGTCGGCCTGCCGGAAGCCACCGCCTATCTGCTGCGGTCCGCCGCACCCCAGGTCCGCCGGAACTGGAAACTGCTGCTCGACGCGGTGGACCAGGAGCCGGACGGGCCGATCGCGCAGACACTGACGAGTCCGCTGATGATCTGGCTGGCCCGCCGGGGCTTCGCGGCACCGCCCGCCGACCCGCTGGACCTGCTGCGTCTGCCGTTCCCGTCGCGGGAAGCCGCCGAGAGTCATCTGCTCGATCTGATCATTCCCGCGGCCTTCCCCCGGCAGCCGCATGCCCCGGACCGGCTGCACGCCCCGGCCCAGTGGGACGCGCGGCGCGCCGGGCACTGGCTCGCCTACCTCGCAGGCCGTCTCACCGCGCGCCGCACCACCGAACTGGCCTGGTGGGACCTGCACCGATCCGCCCTGGTGCGGGCGTCGATGCTGCCGGTCCTCCTGCTGGTGTGTCTGCTGCTGTCCAAGGTCGCGTCCGCCGGCGTCGGCTGGTTCGCCGCAGGGCAGGCCGACCGGTCCAGGTTCGGGGGAGAGTGGCTGCACGCGTGGGGCCTGGAGCTCGCCCTGTCGGGCGGCCTGCTCCACGGCATGGCGCTGTGGATCGCCGTGGACGTGTGGTTCGGATTCAAACGAGGGCAACCACGCCGGCGCGCCAATCCCTTCCGGATCGGTGCGGCCCTGCGCTCGGCAGGCCGGGCCGCTTCCCTGGGGCGGGCGCTGAAGGCATCGGCGGTGATCGTCGTCCCGGCCACGCTGTTCACGTTCGTGGTGTCGGGGGCTCACGACCCCCGCCCGTATGTGGTGATGATCGTCTGCAGTACCGTGCTGGCCCCCCTGCTCATGGCGACGCTCGCCGCCCCGTCCGACACCGAGGACGCGAGCACGCCCGACGAGGTGCTGGCCAGCGAGCGCACCGCCGCGTGGCTCTCGGTGTGCACGGTCGCCGTGCTGATCGGCATCGGACAGGGGGCACACGGCTGGTACCGCCAGAGCGAGGGATCGTTCGAGGCGGGGATGGCCCGGGCCGTCGCCGGCTGGTTCGGGGCCTCGGTGATGCTGCTGTTGATGAGCCTGTGGAGCCGCTGGCTGCTGGCCAAGAGCTGCCTGGCGATCGCGGGGCGGGTGCCCTGGTCGCTGATGGAGTTCCTGCGCGACGCGCACCACGGCGGTCTGCTGCAGCGCGGCGGCGGCGTCTACCGGTTCCGTCATCTGCGGCTCCAGGAACACCTGGCCGCGAAGACCGGGGGCTCCGGCCCCCACGTCCCGCGGCAGCAGCACACCCCGTGGCAGCCACCCCCGCCCCGCACCCACCCCGCGCCGGCCACCCCGCCCTCGCCGGCGTTCGGGGGTGCCGCGCCGCCGCCCACGTTCCGTGACGCGCTCGCCGAAGCCGAACGGGCCCCGCTGTCCTCCCTCAAGCACTGGAGTGTCCATACGGACGAGCACATGTTCCGGGCCGAGGGCCGGGCGCGCCGGATCTCCCTCGGCCACTGGCCGGTGGTCATGTTCTTCGCCGTCATGACGGTCATCCGCTCGGCCGTGAACGGCGCCTGGCTGCCGGCCCTGGTGGGACTGCTCTTCTGGTGTTTCTTCGGAACCCTGATCATGGTCGTCGTCTGGCTCCTGCCGCCGCAACGGCAGGAGTTGTACATGACCACGGCGTACATCGAGTTCCGGGTGGGCCGCGGCCGTGCCCGGCTGGCGTGGGCCGATGTGCGGGATGTCGCCGTCCGCAAGTTCATCCGCCGCAAGCGGGACACCAAGCTCTACGCCCTCCATGTGCGCCCGCACCCCCGTGCGCCGCAGCCCGCCAGATCCTTCCGCAGCAGCGACGGATGGTTCATGGTCCTGCCGCTGTCCACGAGGGAGGTCGTCCCGCCGGACCTCGCGGCGGCGCTGCGACGCTTCGCCGGTGCCCGCTGGCGGCCGCCCGTGGACATCGCCACGCCACAGAGCCCGCACGCCACGATCCGTAACGAGATCTCCGGGCAGGCGCACGCGGGGGGCGTCATCCAGGCCGGACACGTGCACGGAGACATCACCACCGGGTGGCCGGACCCGCGCGGCACCCGGAGGGATTCGGGGGACAGGTGAGCCCCCGGCTCCACCACGCTGCGTGATCGATCGACTGCGGGGTGCCGGGTCCGTGCGGCGTGACTTGATTCCGCCGCCGATGAGGGCAGGGTCGTGTCGAGTGCGCGGCGATCACGAGATATCTTGATGTCAAGCAATGTTGAGACGTGGAGCGGAGCACCGGTGACTGACTCGACCATCATCTATACGCACACCGACGAGGCCCCGGCCCTGGCGACGTATTCGTTCCTGCCTGTGGTCGAGGCGTACGCCTCGACGGCCGGGGTCACGGTGGAGAGCCGTGACATCTCCCTGGCCGGCCGTATCATCGCCAGCTTCCCGGAGCGTCTCCAGGAGGGCCAGCGCATCGACGACGCTCTCGCCGAGCTCGGCGAGCTGGCCAAGACTCCCGGCGCGAACATCATCAAGCTGCCGAACATCTCGGCTTCCATCCCGCAGCTGAAGGCGGCCATCGCCGAGCTCCAGCAGCAGGGCTACGCGCTGCCGGACTACCCGGACGACCCGAAGACCGACGAGGACAAGGACGTCCGCGCGCGTTACGACAAGGTCAAGGGCAGCGCCGTCAACCCCGTGCTGCGCGAGGGCAACTCCGACCGCCGGGCACCCGCCTCGGTCAAGAACTACGCCAAGACGCACCCGCACCGCATGGGCGCCTGGACGGCCGACTCCAAGACGAACGTCGCCACCATGGGCGTCGACGACTTCCGTTCCACCGAGAAGTCCGCGGTCATCGCCGAGGACGGCACGCTGCGCATCGAGCTCGCGGGTGACGACGGCTCCACCACCGTCCTGCGCGAGTCGGTACCGGTGATCGCGGGCGAGGTCGTGGACGCCTCCGTCATGCGCGTCGCGGCGCTGCGCGAGTTCCTCGGCGAGCAGATCGCCCGCGCCAAGGCCGAGGGTGTGCTCTTCTCCGTGCACCTGAAGGCCACGATGATGAAGGTCTCCGACCCGATCGTCTTCGGCCACGTCGTGCGCGCCTTCTTCCCGAAGACCTTCGCGAAGTACGGTCAGGTCCTCATCGCGGCCGGCCTGTCGCCCAACGACGGCCTCGGCGGCATCTTCAAGGGCCTGGAGACGATGCCCCACCTGGGCGAGGAGATCAAGGCGTCCTTCGACGCCGAGCTCGCCGAGGGCCCCGCCCTGGCGATGGTCGACTCCGACAAGGGCATCACCAACCTGCATGTGCCGAGCGACGTCATCGTCGACGCCTCCATGCCGGCCATGATCCGCACCTCCGGCCACATGTGGGGCCCGGACGGCCAGGAGGCCGACACCCTCGCGGTCCTCCCGGACAGCAGCTACGCCGGCGTGTACCAGGTCGTCATCGACGACTGCCGCGCCAACGGCGCCTTCGACCCGTCGACGATGGGCTCGGTGCCCAACGTCGGTCTGATGGCGCAGAAGGCCGAGGAGTACGGCAGCCACGACAAGACCTTCGAGATCCCCGCCACCGGCACCGTGCGCGTCGTCGACGCCGCCGGCAACGTCGTCCTCGAGCAGGTCGTGGGCGCCGGCGACATCTTCCGCATGTGCCAGACCAAGGACGCGCCGATCCAGGACTGGGTCAAGCTCGCCGTCACCCGCGCCCGCGCGACCGGCGTCCCGGCCGTGTTCTGGCTCGACGAGAGCCGCGCCCACGACGCGACGCTCATCGCGAAGGTCAAGACGTACCTGGCCGAGCACGACACCGACGGCCTGCAGATCGAGATCATGTCGCCGGTCGAGGCGACCGCGTTCTCCCTGGAGCGCATCCGCCGCGGCGAGGACACGATCTCGGTCACCGGCAACGTGCTGCGTGACTACCTGACCGACCTCTTCCCGATCCTGGAGCTCGGTACGAGCGCCAAGATGCTCTCGGTCGTCCCGCTCATGAACGGCGGCGGTCTGTTCGAGACGGGTGCCGGCGGTTCCGCGCCGAAGCACGTCCAGCAGCTCGTCAAGGAGAACTACCTGCGCTGGGACAGCCTGGGTGAGTTCCTCGCCCTCGCGGTCAGCTTCGAGCACCTCGCGCAGACCACGGGCAACGCGCGCGCCCAGGTGCTCGCGGACACCCTCGACCGCGCGACCGCCACGTTCCTCAACGAGGACAAGTCGCCCAGCCGTCGTCTCGGTGGCATCGACAACCGTGGCAGCCACTTCTACCTGTCGCTCTTCTGGGCACAGGAGCTGGCGGGCCAGACCGAGGACAAGCAGCTCGCCGAGGCGTTCACCGCTCTCGCCAAGACGCTGGCCGAGCAGGAGCAGACCATCGTCGACGAGCTGATCGCGGTGCAGGGTTCGCCGGCCGACATCGGCGGCTACTACCAGCCCGACCCGGCCAAGGCCGCTGCCGTGATGCGTCCGTCGGCGACGTTCAACCAGGCCATCGCGACCCTGGGCTGACCTTCCCGGCACCGGCGGGACCACCGCCCGTACGCCGATGCCGCCCCGGCCGGACTTCTCCGGCCGGGGCGGCATCGTTTTCACGGGAGCGCCGCTCCCGCACCGCCGCCGGTCAGCCGATGGCCCTGGGGTGGCCGGCCGGCGGCGTGGTGGCGGGCAGCGGGTCGTGCCGGATGCGGGCGGCCGGCAGCCGCGCACCGGCGAGCCGGTCCACGGTGGCGCCCACCAGCGCGGGCGGGCCGCTGACGAACGCGACGTGCTCGGACCAGTCGCCGTGCCGCCCCACGACCTCCGCCAGCCGGCGGTACGGGTCCGTCGCCGGGCCCTCGCCGAGCACCGGGACCACGCGCAACCACGGATGGCGGCGCTCCAGGTCCGTCGGCGACTCGAGGTCGTACAGCCCGGAACGGGCGTCGAGGAACAGGTGCGCCGTACGGTGGGCGGTCCGGCGCGCGGCCAGCTCCTCCAGCAGCGCCTTGGCGGTGGCCCAGCCGGTATCGCCCGCCACCAGCAGCACATCGCGCGTCAGAGGGTCGTCGAGCGTCATCGTGCCGCCCGCCGGGCCCAGCCGCAGGGTGTCCCCGGCCCGGGTGTGCGCCACCAGGGCCTCGCTCACTCCGCCCGTCCCGGTCTGCCGGACATGGAACTCCAGCTCGCCGTCCGGCCGCGGGGCACGGGCGAGGGAGTACTGCCGCCAGGCCTGCGGCAGCAGCGGCGATGCCACCGAGGCGTACTGCCCGGCCCGGTAGGGGTAGGGCTCGTGCGGACGCACCCGCAGCACGGCAAGGCCCGGTCGCCGCACGTGATGCGCCGTCACCGTCGCCTGCCACGCGGGTGGTTCGGCCAGGGCGGCCTCCGCGCCCTCGACCATGGCCGTCACCGCGAAACGCAGCATGCGCAGCCACGCCCCCTCCATCGCCTCGCTCCACCGCTGCCCCGCCGAGCGGTGCAAAGCCTCACGCAGCGCCGCCTCGAACGTCGCGAAGTGCGCGGGCCGCACCCCGAGTTTGCGGTGATCGCGCCCGAGCCGGGTGAAGACCGCCACGATCTCCTCCGGGCGGTGCAGACGGTCGATCAGATATCGCAGGATGTCCGCCAGGTGCCGGCGCTGGAACTCCATGGACGCGGGGAACAACGACCGCAGAAACGGCCGCTGCGCGAACATCGCGTCATACAGATGGGAGATCAAGCCGTCGAAGGGCGTCACCAGGTCGAGATGGTCTGTGATCACCCGCTGATCGGCCGCCCCGTCATAGGTTCGCGCCACTTCGCGCGCGGGAGGGGCGCCGTCCGGGCGTTGCCCTGGTGCCAGGAGCTGTCGGCGCAGTCGCATCGCGTCATGCCGGGCGAGCAAGGCGTGGTAGTCGGCGTTGACGGTGGTCACGGGTCGGCAGCTCCTCACGCGGGCAGGCACCCCGCACTGACGGACCCGGTGAGCGGGCCCGTACGACGATCCGGCCCGGTCGGCGGGCGGGTCGCGTCAGTATGGCAACGCCCCCGAGGGACCGGACGGCCCTATTCCACAGGGCCGTTCGGCCCTGTTCACCGGGCAGTGAGAGGTGTGGGCTGGCCACGCCGACCGGTGCGCCCGGGGCCGCCGGGGCCCCTGCGGGTGCCCCGGCGGCCCCGGACATACTGGGAGGTCCACTACAGGAGCGGCATTCCCGGACGCCCCGTCAGACAGAGTGAGCAGCACATGGACCAGCACGCCGCGCCCCTGCGCGTCTTCATCCTCGACGATCACGAGGTGGTACGCCGCGGGGTGTGCGATCTCCTCGAAGCGGAGCAGGACATCGAGGTGGTGGGGGAGGCGGCCAACGGCCGGGAAGCGCTCTCGAGAGTGCCCGCCACCCGTCCGCACGTGGCGATCCTCGACGTACGGCTCGGGGAGCCCGGGGCGGAGGGAGGCGACCACGAAGGCATCGAGGTGTGCCGGGAACTGCGGGCCATGATGCCGGAGCTGGCCTGCCTGATGCTGACGTCCTTCGACGACGACGAGGCCTTGTTCGACGCCATCATGGCGGGAGCCGCCGGTTACGTCCTCAAGCAGATCAACGGCTCGGACCTGGTGACCGCGGTACGCACCGTGGCCACGGGCGAGTCGATGCTGGATCCGCGCACGGCTTCCCGGGTGATGGAACGGCTGCGCGCGCCACGGCGCCCGGAAGTGCCCGAGCCCGGGCCGGACCTGCTCTCGCCCCGGGAACGGCAGATCCTGGAGCTGATAGGGGAGGGGCTGACCAATCGTCAGATCGCCGACCGGCTGTTCCTGGCGGAGAAGACCGTCAAGAACCGCGTCTCCTCCCTGCTGGCCAAGCTGGGCGTGGGCCGGCGCGTCCAGGCGGCGGAGATCGCGGGCCGGCTCCGGGGGCAGCGCGAGGGGCGCGGCGTCCGTTAGATATGGGTCACTCGGGCAGCGGCACGCGCCATACGATGCGGGTGCCGCCCGGCACCGGCGATGCGATCGTCAGGGCGCCGCCGTGGAGCTCGGCGCGGGACCGCATATTGGCCAGGCCCCCGGTGTGGTCGCCGCCCCCGCCGATGCCCACGCCGTCGTCCGTCACGGTCAGCGTCACATGGTCGTCCACGACCAGGGCTACGTCCACCCGGCGGGCCCGCGCGTGCCGGGTGGCGTTGCTGAGGGCCTCGGCCGTCACCGCCAGTATCTGCTCGGCCAGTTCGCCCGGGACGTTGGTGTCGGCCGGGCCCTCGATCCGCAGGGACGGCGGGAAGCCGAGGGTGCGGGCGGCGGCCTGAGCGGTCTCGGCCATGCGGCGGCGCAGGCTCGGCCCGCCGTCCCCGGTCGTACGGAGAGCGAAGATCGTCGACCGGATGATCTGAATGGTGGTGTCCAGGTCGTTCACCGCGCGGCCGACCCGCTCGGCCGCCTCGGGCCGGTCGATGAGGCGAGTGGCGCTCTGCAGCGTCATGCCGGTGGCGAAGAGCCGCTGGATCGCCAGGTCGTGCAGGTCCCGGGCGATGCGGTCGCGGTCGTGCAGCACGGCCAGCTCCTCCGACTCCGCGCGGTGCTGGGCGAGTTCGAGGGCGATGGCGGCCTGATCGGCGAAGCCCGAGATCAGCTTCACCTCGAAGTCGTCGAACGCGGGCCGCCCGGCCAGCCGGCTCAGCCGCAGCGCCCCGGAAGCCCTCGCGTCCGCCCGTAACGGGACCGCGACGGTGGGACCGCACCCCTCCTCCACGTCCTCGTCGAGGGGGTACGCTCGAGGATCGGCACGGACATCGGGGCTGGCCACCGGGGACCCGGTGCGCGCGGCCAGGCCGGCCAGCGACCCCTCGGCCGGAACGACCAGCCCGCCGAGGCGGTCGGCACCGTGGCCGTGGGCCACCTCGACCATCAGCCGGTCCGTCGCCCCCTCCGCCGTGGACGCCACCGGCACGGGCAGCAGCACGGCGGCGCGGTCGGCGCTCGCGACCTCCATCGCGCGCTCGGCGATCAGATGCAGCACCGTGGAGGAGTCGGTGCCGGACAGCAGACTGCGGGTGATCTCGCCGAGCGCCTCCAGCCAATGCTCCCGGCGGCGACTCTCGTGGTACAGGCGGGCGTTGTCGATGGCCACACCGGCCGCGATGGACAGGGTGTTCAACACCGCCTCGTCGTCCTCGTCGAAGGACGCCCCGCCCCGCTTCTCGGTGAGGTACAGATTGCCGAAGACCTCGTCCCGGACCCGGACCGGCACCCCCAGGAAGGTGCGCATCGGAGGGTGGTGCTCGGGAAAACCGTAACTGTGCGGGTGGTCCGACAGATCGGTGAGCCGGAGCGGCGCGGGATTGCTGATGAGTTCGCCGAGAATGCCCCGCCCGCAGGGCGCGCGGCCGATCCGCGCCGTGAGTTCGTCGGACATCCCGACGGGCAGGAACTCCGAGAGCCGTTGCCCGTCGCCGACCACGCCGAGCGCCCCGTATTCCGCGTCCGTGAGCGTGACCGCGGCCTGGACGATACCCCGGAGCACCTGGGGCAGTTCGAGACCGTGTCCCAGGCTCATGACAGCGTCGAGCAGGCTACGGACCCGGTCCGGTCCGAGGGGCTGCGGCCGTCGCGCCGACTGTGTCTGATCTGCGGTTTTGGACATGACTGCTCCCCTGGCCCGTGCCTGGTGAGCAGCCTACGCCAGCGCGGCGCCAGGCCCGCGCGGGGGCCCGGCGGCCCTGGGCGGGAGCCAAGGAGAAGACATCACCCGCATCGGCAAGTGTTCGACGGAGAGCCGCTGTTCGAGAAAGCGGCCGACTTTCCGGGGCGCAACTCCCCTCCGACGAGTGGTTTGCCCGTGCGGGGGCGAGCGGCCCGGATCGCCTTGGCGACACTGGCCGATGGGCAACACGATGATCTCAAGAGTGGGGGACGACATGGCCGCCGGTACGGTTCTGTTCGCGTTGGGCGAGGACCCAGGGGCAGAGGGCTCCGAAGGCGACCAGTTGCGCAGGATCCGTAAGGCGGTGGAAGCCCAGGGGCTGGAAGTGCGCTGGACGCGGACCGCGGCCGACGCACGGGCGGTACTGCGCACGGAGGCGGGACTCGCGGCCGCCGTCGTGGCATGGGACCTCGCCCCGGGCGAGCGCACCAAGGACGAGCCGGGCGGTGCCGCGGTGCTCCGCCAGATCGGCCGGCGCTTCAAGAACCTGCCCGTCCTGCTCGTCATGACGGACGAGGCCGACGAGGACCTCGACCGGCTGCCGCTGTGGGTGTCGGAGACGGTGGTCGGCTACATCTGGCCGCTGGAGGACACTCCGGCGTTCATCGCCGGACGGATCGTCAGCGCGGCGCGTGCCTACAGCGAAGCCGTGCTCCCGCCGTTCTTCAAGGCGCTGCGGCACTTCGACGACGCCCACGAGTACTCCTGGCACACCCCGGCACACGCGGGCGGCGTCGCCTTCCTGAAGTCACCCGTCGGACGGGCCTTCTTCGACTACTACGGGGAGCGGCTCTTCCGCAGCGACCTGTCCATCTCCGTCGAGGAACTGGGGTCCTTGTTCGAACACACCGGCCCGATCGGGGACGCGGAGCGCAACGCCGCCCGGATCTTCGGCGCCGAGCGCACCTACTTCGTGCTCCACGGCGACTCCACCGCCGACCGCATGGTCGGACACTTCTGCGTCTCCCACGACGAGATCGCGCTGGTGGACCGCAACTGCCACAAGTCCGTGCTGCACGGCCTGGTCCTGTCCGGCGCCCGCCCGGTCTACCTCGTCCCCACCCGCAACGGCTACGGGCTGGCCGGCCCGCTGCCGCCCGCCGGAATCGGGGCGGCGGCGGTGGCGGACCGTATCGCCCGCAACCCACTGTCAGCCGAGGCGAGTTCACCCCGGGCCGAGTACGCCGTGCTCACCAACTCCACCTACGACGGGCTCTGTTACGACGCCCTGCGGGTCGCGCGCGAGCTCGCCCCCAGCACCCCGCGGCTCCACTTCGACGAGGCGTGGTTCGCCTACGCGCGCTTCCACCCCCTCTACGCCGGGCGCTACGGCATGTCCGTGGGCCCCGACACCTTCGACGGACCCGAACGCCCCACGGTCTTCGCGACCCAGTCCACGCACAAGCTGCTGGCCGCGTTGTCCCAGAGCGCCATGGTGCACATCAAGCCCGCACCCAGGGCCCCGGTGGAACACGAGCGCTTCAACGAGGCGTTCATGATGCACGGCACCACCTCGCCGCTCTACCCCGCCATCGCCTCCCTCGACGTGGCCGCCGGAATGATGGACGGCCCCCAGGGGCACTGGCTGATCGACGAGGCGGTCACCGAGGCCATCCGGTTCCGTCAGGCCGTGGTCCGCACCGGCAGGCGCATCGCGGCCGCCGGGGACCGGCCCGCCTGGTTCTTCGGTGTCTGGCAGCCCGAGACCGTCACCGACCCGGCCACCGGCGCACCGCACGCCTTCGCCGACGCACCGGCCGAGCTGCTGCGCACCCAGTCGTCCTGCTGGCAGCTGGAACCGGACGCCGACTGGCACGGCTTCGCGGGACTCGCCGAGGGCTACGCCCTGCTGGACCCGGTCAAGGTGACCCTCACCTGCCCCGGCATCGACGCCACCGGGCAGACGGCCGACCGGGGGATCCCCGCCCGGATCCTGACGGCCTATCTGGCGACGCGGAACATCGTGGTGGAGAAGACCGACACCTACACCACCCTGATCCTCTTCTCCATGGGCATCACGAAGGGGAAGTGGGGCACGCTGCTGGACGCCCTGATGGACTTCAAGGCGCTCTACGACGCCGACACCCCGCTCGATCAGGTGCTGCCCGGTCTTCTCGCGCAGTACCCCCGGCGCTATGACGGGATGACGTTGCGGGAGCTGTGCCAGTCCATGCACGAGCATCTGCGCCAGGCCGATCTGGTCACCTTGCTGGACACGGCCTTCCAGGAACTGCCGGAGCCGGTCGCGCCGCCCCAGTGGTGCTACCAGCAGCTGATCCGGGCGGGCACCGAGCGGGTCGGGCTCGCCGACGCCGCGGACCGGGTGGCGGCGGCCATGATCACCGTGACGCCGCCCGGCATCCCCGTTCTGATGCCCGGCGAGTCCACCGGCGGCCCCGATGGTCCCTTGCTGCGTTACCTCGGCGCCCTGGAGGCCTTCGACCGGGAGTTCCCCGGATTCCGCAGCGAGACCCACGGGGTGACCGTCGACCCCGACACCGGCGACTACCTGATCGAGTGCGTACGTCCGGACCGTTCGGCAGCCCTCCGGCGCTGACCGGCGGGCGTGGTGAAACACCTCTCGGAACTGTCGGAATTCTCAGAACTCGCGGAAGGCTGTTCGGTGTGACAGGGCGGCGGGGAACAGGGTGTGTGCTGGCGCTGGCCACGGTTGCCGTCCTTGCCTTGACGGGCGAGGCGGCGGCCGACGAGGCGGGCGCGCGGGCCTCCGTCGGCGGTGCGTCGGTGGTGGACGCCCTCGTCACCGACCTGCCACGGCTGCTGCCGGACCATCCGCCGTCGCACGTCGGCGTGGACGCCCTGGGAGGCGCGGCGCGAGCGGACGTCGTCGACACCGGTACGGGGTGTGTGAACGTCACCGCGCACGTTCTCGCCGTCGACGCGGAAGCCTGGCTGAACTGCCGCAGGCCGAGTCCCCCCGCGCCCGCACCCCCCGCGCCCGCTCCGCCGGCCCCCGCCCCACCGGCCCCCGCACCGCCCGCCCCCGCCCCACCGGCTCCTGCACCGCCCGCGCCCCCGCCCCCCGCGCCCCCGGCACCCGCACCTCCCGCACCACCGGCTCCTGAACCCCCGGCCCCACCGGTTCCCCCGCCTCCGGCTCCCGCACCCCCCGCTCCCGCGCCACCGGTGCCGCCTCCTCCCGCACCCGCCCCACCGGCCCCCGCACCGATCCCTCCGGCTCCCCCCGCGCCCCCGGCACCCGTACCCCCCGCCCCCGCACCTCCGGCGCCCGTACCGCCCGCCCCGGTACCTCCCGCGCCCGCGCCCCCGGTACCTCCCGCGCCCCCGGCACCTCCCGCGCCCCCGGCACCTCCCGCGCCTCCGGCACCGGGGCCCGCGGCGCCCGCGCCTCCCGTGGTCGTCCCACCGGTGCCGCCCGCGCCCGGACGGCCGGGTGTTCCCGCACCGCCGCCGGAGCTCACGCCCATCGACGTCAAGCCGACCCGGCCGTCACCCGCCACCACCCCGCCGCCTTCGACGCCGCGACCCGTCCCGCCCGTGCGCTCCCGCCCCTACCCACGGCCCGCCTACCGCGGCTCCCTCAAGTCCCAGGGCGAGCAAGCCACCAACACCACCTCGCTGGTCACGCTCACCCTGGTGCTCACCGTCCCCGCGATCATGGCAGCCGCGCTGCTGCGCCCGCGCTCCGGTGGCCGACGCGGTCGCTGACCGCGTCGAACACCTTTGTCCTGGCAAGCACTTGCGAATCGGCCAGGGGGCGCCTTAGCTTGCGGGGACGTCGAAGCAAGCGGGGGAAACCATGCGCGACGACCATGGCGGCCTGGTGGTGCTGGGCACATCGTCAGAAGTCGGCAAGACTCTGGTGACGATCGCGATCTGCCGGTGGTTACGTGACCAGGGTGTGAAGACCACTCCGTTCAAGTCCCTCTCCATGCAGCCCGGAGAGGCCCTCTATCCCACACCGCCCGACGGGGCCATCCACTATCACCAGGCCTACCAGGCCGTCGCCGCCGGTGTGCGGCCCCACGGTGACCTCAATCCGATCGCGCTGTGGGTGACGCCGGAGGGAGTCGCGACGTCCATCCGCGGCAGACGTTGCGACGACTGGCTCAGCCAGCCCCCACGCGTCTGCACCGACCGCGGCCGGGCGGAGATCATGGGGGCGTACCGGCGCTTGGCGGAGCAGTACGACTTCGTCGTGTCCGAGGGATGCGGCAGCCCGGTGGAGCTGAACCTCAAGGACCGGGACGTGACCAATCTGTGGCTGGCGGACGCGGCCGACGTTCCGTGCGTGCTGGTGTGCAGCACCGTCCACACCGGTGTCTTCGCCGCGCTGGTGGGCACGCTGGAGCTCATGGCGCCCGCCGAGCGACGGCGCGTGGTGGGGTTCGTCGTCAACCGCTTCGCCGGTGACCGGCGTGCCTTCGACTCGGCCGTGACGATCCTCGAGCAGAGGTCGAGCCTGCCCTGTCTCGGTGTCGTCCCGCACTTCGACGGGGCGCCGCTGCTCACCTCGGTGCCGACCGGTCCCGGCCAGGTGCTGGAACGCGCGCACTCGCCCGAGTTGGACGCGGAGATCACGGCGTGGACGGCCCATGTGAGCGCCCATGTGGCGCTCGACCGGCTGATGGAGGGCGTGCGCGGCTACGCGGCGGTGGCGGACGGGGCGGCATGAGCCGTACCCGGGCCGGGGGCGCGGCGGACAAGGCCTCCGCCGGACCCACGGAGGCCCGGGGCATCGTCTCCTTCGTCGTCATCTGGTGCGGCTCCGCCCTGTCCCAACTGGCCAGTGCCGGAACGAATTTCGCGATGACGGTCTGGCTGTGGGAGCGCAGCCACGCGGCGCTGCCGATCATCGTCCTGGAGTTGTGTTCCTACCTCGCGGTGGTCGCGCTGAGCCCGGTCGGCGGCGTGCTCGCCGACCGCTGGGGACAGCGGCGCACCCTGGTGCTGAGCAGCCTCCTCGGGGCCCTGGTGATCGGTTGTCTGTGGCTGCTGTACGGGCTGGGCGCGCTGAGCGAGACATACGTCTATCTGTCGATGCTGGCCCTGGGCGCGAGCATCACGTTGCAGTACCCGGCGATGGCCGCAACGATCACCACCCTGGTGCCGCCCGCGCAGTACGCCCGCGCCAACGGTCTGCTCTCGCTGTCGGTCTCCGTGTCCGGGGTCGTCGCTCCCGCCCTGGGCGCGCTCTTGATGTCGTCCGCGAACCTCGGTGTGGTGTTCCTGGCGGACATCGCCAGCTACGCCATCGCCCTGGCCACGCTCGTGGTGTGCGCCCCGCGGTCCTCCCCGTCCCCCCACCCCACGACAGCCGGTCCCACGAAGAGCGGTGCCCGTCTGAGGGCCGACCTCACGCTCGGTTTCCGTTTCATCGCGGGGCAACCGGGTCTGCTGGCCCTCCAGGTGTGTTTCTTCGTCTTCTACTTCGCCGGCATGTTCGGCGTCCTGCTCGCGCCCATGGTGCTGGCCAGGACGGACGGGAACAACGCGGTGCTGGCGGGGGTGCTCAGCGCCGCGGGGGTGGGCGGGGTGCTCGGTGGTCTGGCGACGACGGCGTTCGGCATCCTGCGGGCCCGCCCGCTGTATGTGATCTTCGCGGGGTTCATGGTCACCGGGCTGCTGGGCCAGCTCCCTTATGGCATCAGTACCCACACGTCCGTGTGGTGGGCGACCTCGTTCGTCGGGGCGTTCGTCTTTCCGTTCATCCTGGCGGCCCATCAGACGATCTGGCAGACCAGGGTTCCCGTGGAGATCCAAGGGCGGGTCTTCGCCGCCCGCCGGGTGCTCACCGAGTCCGCCGGTCCGATCGCCCTGCTGCTGTCCGGCCCCCTGGCCGACCATGTCTTCGAACCGGCCATGCGCGGCCCGCTCGGCTCCTCGGCCGGATGGCTGGTGGGTACCGGTGCGGGCTCGGGCATGGCGCTGCTGCTGGTGCTGTCCGGTCTCCTGTCCGTCGTGACCGGCTGCGTCGGCTACCGCGTCGTCCGGCTGCCGACGGGGGAGCGCGACGCCGCTCGATAGGGACGGCGGACCGCCTCCCCACCGCGTCGGGCGCGTTCCGCACCGCGTCAGGCGCGGAAACCGAGCGAGGCGACGAAGGCGAAGTTGTGCGACGCGTTGAGGATCCGGGTGAGGACGAAGTCGTCGTACAGCCCTGGTGGCACCTCGGTGTCGACCCGTGCGCGCACACTGAGGAACAACGGCGAAGGAAGGCCGGCGAGAGCGAGGGGGATCTCCTTGCGGTTCTGGTCCGCGCTGGTCATCCGCGCCGTCGCCAGCACCGTCTCGACGCTGTGGTAGGGCCGGGCGGGATCCGGCAGATAAGCCGTCACCGTGATCAGGTGGCCCGGGTAGCCGGTGAAGGTCTCCAGACCTTCGGTGACCACCACGAGTGCCGTGGAGTCCTGCCCCTGAGGATCGGTCCTCTCCAGGGTCAAGGGCACTTCGGCGGACAGTCCGGAGTAGTGGGCGTCGCCGTACAACCCCGGTTCGTCACCGAGGTGGACCCGTCCTTGCCAAATCAGTTCCGGCTTCGGGCTGCGCATGGAGCTTCTCCATTCGATGAGCTGTCTACCGAGCTGGCCGCGGGACGTCGCCGAGCTGTCCCCGGGCGTCTCAGAACTCCGGCCTGGGCAGGCCGATGGGGTTGGGGAACGGCAGGACGCCCGCGGCCAGCACGCCGGCCACGGCCGGACCCAGTGCCGTGATCAGCGCGTCCACCTCCTCGTCCTTCTCCAGGGGGCGCAGCAACCGGGCCGACAGCCGGTCGGTCTCGTCCTCGATGCGCTGCCGTCGCTCGCGGCCCCGCGGTGTGCACGCCCCGCCCGTCGGCTCCAGGAACCCCCGCTCGCGCAGTCGTTCCCGCGCGGCGCCCCACTCCTCCTCGCTCCAGCCCCGGTCCAGCCGCATCCCCTCCGTGGGCACCCGGCCGGTGGACGCCGCGAGCAACAAGGCCTCGCAGCCGTCGAGTTCATGGTCGGCCAGCACGCACGCGTGGGCGTCGCCCCGGTACTCGCGGACGGTGGTGGCCAACTGCCACAGCCGCTCCACCGGATCGGATCCGACGCCGTCGCACAGTTCCCGGTTGGCGGCGAACAGCGGGCGGGCTCCCGCGGGCGCGGCGTCGATCATGGCGCGCAGCGGGCGCTCCACCTGTGCGTACAGCTCCGGGGTCCCGGGAGCGAGCGCGCGCAACGCGGCCGCCGCGGCGCGCGCCCGGTGCGCGACGGCCTCGGCCGGGGTGACCGTGTCCCAGGCCGCGGGCAGGGCCCGGGCGATCATCGACGGCGCGAAGACGGAGAACACGGCGGCGGTCAGGGCCGGGCCGACCGGTCCGAGCGGAGCCGCGCGGGTGGCGAAGTAGCCCATCCAGAAGCCCTTGAGGCCCAACTCACGGCCCATTCCACGGCACTGCGGGTGGAAGTAGACGACCGCGTGCAGGGGCTCGGTCCGCAACCACAGCATCCGCGCTCTGCGCTCCATGACGTGGGAGGTTACCTCCGGGTCAGGTCGTCGGCGGCGTACGAGGAGACGCCACCGACGGGCCGGCGGCCAATTACGGCCACGTCGATGCCCCGCCACGCCGACCCGGGAGGGCGCCCGGTGCCCCGGCGCCGTATTCCGGTCGCCCGGGGTCGCCGCTGCTCACCGCCGAGCCGGGAGCCGTCCGCTACCGGGCTCCGCGGAGCCGGTCCCGAATGGCCGAAGTCCGCCCGTCCTGCGTCGCACGACGCTTGACGTATCCCGGCACGGCGCGAAGACTCGAACGGACGTCGGGATGCCATGGCGGAAACATGCCCGCATGGCCGCACACACAGCGTGCGCCCTCAGTGCGGCGCGACACGCGAACAGGCACGGGTGCTGCCCGCACGCCTCGGTCCAGGAAGAGCCAGGAAGAGTCTTCATCCCCCCACCCCCACGACTCACCGACCCCTGCGATCCACGTTCGTCCAGGAGGAATCTCCGGTGGATCACGCCTCTCAGGTCCGCATCATCGAGGAATTGCTCGCGTTCGAGGAGCAGCGCACCACGGACATGGCCGGTCAGGACCACGAATACCACAACCCCGTGTCCGTCTACACCGATCCCTCCCGCTTCGAGGCGGAAGTGGACCGGATCTGGTACCGCAACCCGCTCGCCGTCGGCCACGTGGGGGAGTTCCCCCGGGCCGGCTCGTTCAAGACCCTCACCGTCGGCAAGGTCCCGCTGCTGGTCGTGCGCGGTAAGGACGAGCGCATCAGGGCGTTCGTCAACGTCTGCCGGCACCGCGGCACGGTCCTCGTCGAGGAGCCCGAAGGCCGGGCGAACGCGTTCGCGTGCCCCTACCACGCCTGGACCTACGGGCAGGACGGCGTGCTGCGCCACGTCCCCGACGAGTTCGGCTTCCCCACCGTCGCGTCCGCCAAGGACGACTACGGTCTGCGCGAGCTGTGGTGCCAGGAGCACGCCGGCTTCGTGTACGTCCAGGCCGACGGGAGTGCCCCGGAGCGCCCGCTCGGGGACTGGCTCGCCGATGTGGGAACCGATCTGCGCGACCTCGGCCTCGACGACTTCGTGTGCCTGGACGCCTCCCGGGCCCCGCACCCGGTCAACTGGAAGCTGCCGTTCGATATCTTCCTGGAGAACTACCACACCAAATTCACCCACCGGAAGACGATCTACCCGGTCTTCCTCTCCAACGTGGCGAAGTTCGACCACTTCGGCCCGCACATCCGGTGCGTGCTGCCACGCCGGGAGATCACCGAACTCCGGCACATCGACCGGAGCAAGTGGGACCTGGTGGAACAGTCCACCATCCTCTACGTCGTCTGGCCCAACACCATGATCGCGGTGCTGCCCGAGCACGCCGCCGTCTGGCATGTGTACCCGGACGGAGTCGGGCACTGCACCCTGCACTTCTATGCTCTGCTCGCCCGGCGCCTGCACGAGTCCGAGGCCGAACAGGAGACATGGAAGAAGAGCCTGAAGGTGGTGCAGAAGGTCAAGCGCGAGGACGCGGAGCGCTTTCTCTCCATCCAGCGCGGGCTGGAGTCCGGTGCCAACCCGGCGCTGACCTTCGGCCGCTACGAAAAGGCCATCTCCTGGTTCCACCAGAGCATCGAGGAGGCGCTCACGCGTGACCACTGACACCGCGCCGGAGGTTCTCCGGGTCGAGACACCCGAAGAGTTCCGCACGATGCCCGAGGAGTACCAGGAACTGGCCACGCACCAGATGATGGTGCACACCGAGGGGGAACTCTCCGGGGCCGACGACTACTTGCAGATCTTCTTCCCCATCGCGCCCAGCGCCTACGAGCGCAAGGTGTGCTGCGAGCGCGCCGCCGAGGAGGTCGATCACTACATGATCGGTGCCGCGGTCCTCAACGACCTGGGCATCGACACCGACTACATGCTCCACCAGAAGCTGATGGAGCGCGGGCTGTACGCGTCCCCCGCCATTCACAAAATCAAGACCTGGCCGCAGCGCGCGCTCTTCTCCTACCTCGGCGAGGACGCCGTCCTGGACCACATCCGGGAGATGGCGCAGAGCAGCTACCGGCCCTGGGCCGACTCCTTCGACAAGGTCATCAAGGACGAGCTCGTCCACGTCGGGCACGGCCGGCGCATCGTGCGCGAGCTCATCCGCACACCCGAGGGGCGCGCGGAGGTCCAGGCCACGCTGGACCGCATGTGGCCGTTCATCCTCAGCCTGTTCGGCAGCGACACGTCCACCCGGTCCCCGAAGTACCTCCGCTGGGGGCTGCGGCAGAAGACCAACGCGCAGGCCCGCGCGGACTTCGTGGCGCGCGTCGTGCCCGAACTCCGGCGCATCGGACTGACCGTACCCGGACCCGCCGCATGAAGCAGTTCCTCCCCGTACCGCACGTGCCCGGCCCCTCCCGCTCCACGGCACCGGAGCGGGGCGGCTGGGGACAGCGGCTGCGCCGGATCCTGGCCTCGGACCCCGCACTCCGCCACCGCTTCGACGCCATCCGCCACTACGCGGCCGGCATCCGCGCCTCGGAATACCACCTCACCAACGCCTGCAACATCCGCTGCAAGGGCTGCTGGTTCTTCACCTACGAATTCCAGAAGGCCTCCCGGGAGAACACCGACCTGGCCGACCTCAAGGCGTTCGTGGCCGACGAGGCGGCACGCGGCGTCAACACCGCGCTGCTCATCGGGGGAGAGCCGACGCTCTTCCCCGACCGGATCGCGGTCTACCGCGAGGCCATGGAGCGGGTGACCATCTCCACCAACGGCCTCCGGCGGCTTCCCCGCGCCGGGTTCGAGGACATCACCGTCGCCATCTCGCTGTTCGGCGGAGGACCGCTGGACGACGAACTGCGGGCCGTCCGGCCGAGCGGAAAGAGGTTCTCGGACCTGTTCGGCACCGCCCTCGGTCACTACGCCGACGACCCGCGGGCCGGATTCGTCTACGCCCTGTCCGAGGACGGTATCGACCACATCGAGGACACCGTCCGCCGCATCCACGACAACGGCAACCGGGTCCACTTCAACTTCTACAGCAGCTACGACACCGACGACCCGCTGCGCGGCGTGCGCGGCCGGGAACTCCTCGCGGAGGCGCTGCGCGTGCGCGAGCTCTACCCCGACACCGTCGCCAGCCACCCCTACACGATCGAGGTGATGATCACCGGCGACGCGCACTGGGACTCCTTCGGCTACGACGTGTGCCCCAGCATCAGCGCCCGGCACCCCGCGCACCACTCCCGCACCCGCAACGGAAACCCCGTGCTGCCGCAGTTCAACACCTGGGCCGCGGACCTGGAGACCGTGCACTTCTGCTGCACCAGCGGGCACTGCGACTCGTGCCGGGACAGCCAGGCGGTCTTCAGCTGGCTCATGGTCAGCCCGCGGCACTTCCTGGAGAGCGCCGAGCAACTGTGGACGTGGGTGCACATCGCGGAGAGCTACTGGAGCCAGTTCTACTGGTCCCCCTTCCACCCCGCCCACCGGCCTCCCGCCACCCCGGACCCCGATCCGGCAACAGCTCCGGCAGCAGCTCCGACAACTGGCCCGGCACCGGCGACGACAGCACCGCGGGAGGGTGTGTGACCCAGCGGGACCGGAGCATCCCCCACCACCTCACGGGTCGGCGGACCCCCGTTTCGAGCCTGGTGGAGGCCGTACGGTTCCGCGCGGCCACCACCCCCGACCGAACCGGCTACGTCCTGCACCACCCGCGCGACGACGGCCCCGACGACATCCAGCGGCTCGGCTACGGCGAACTCGACGAGCGCGCCCGGCGCGCCGCCGCCCACCTGCGCGACAGCCACCGCACCGCCACCGGCGCGCAGCCCGGCCCCCGCGCCCTCCTGCTGTACCCACCGCCGTCGGCCGACTACATCGCCGCCTTCTTCGGCTGCATGTACGCCGGATTCCTTCCGGTACCCGCCTACCCGCCGATGACCCCCGACCAGTGGGGCGCGCTCGCCGCCGTGATCGCCGACTGCGACGCGGAGGTGGTGTGCACCACGGCCGACCTCCAGGAGTACGTCACCTCCTCCCTCGCGTCGGCGGGCCTGGCCACGGTACGCACCGTGGCCACCGACCGGCCCGCCCCGCCACTCGACGAGGCCGCGATCCACCACCCCGGCCCCGATGCCGTGGCATTCCTGCAGTACACCTCCGGCAGCACCGGCCGGCCCAGGGGAGTGGTCGCCCTCCAGCGCAACGTCCTGGCCAACCTCGAAGTGATCGAGTCGGCGTTCGGCCACGGCGCCGCCTCCACCGGGGTGATCTGGCTGCCGCCGTACCACGACATGGGACTGATCGGCGGCATCCTCACCCCCCTGCACCAGGGCTTCCCCGTACACCTCAGCTCACCGCTGGCCTTCCTGCGCGACCCCCTCTCCTGGCCGCGACTGATCTCCGCGGTGGGAGCCACCACCAGCGGCGGCCCGGACTTCGCCTACGCGCTGTGCGCCCGCAAGGCACGGCCGCAGGACGTGGCCGAGCTGCGCCTGGACTCCTGGGACGTGGCGTTCAACGGCGCCGAGATGCTGCGCCCGCGCACCCTGGACGACTTCACGTCCGTCTTCGCCCCCGCCGGCTTCCGCCGCTCCGCCTTCCTGGCCTGCTACGGGCTCGCCGAGAGCACCCTGATGGTCACCGGCACGCCCAAGCGCCACGATCCCCTGGTGCTCCCCGGCGACGCGGCGGTGGCCAGCGGCGAGCCCGCCGACGGCGAGCTGGTCATCGCCACCCCGGACGGGCAGCGGATCACCGACGACGGCCGGGAAGGCGAGATCTGGCTGCGCGGCCCGAGCGTGTGCGCGGGGTACTGGGGTCGCCCGGAGGACAGCGCGGCGGCCTTCGGCGCCCGCCTCGCCGACGGCAGCGGCCCGTATCTGCGCACCGGCGACCTCGGATACCTCCACGACGGGCAACTCGTGGTCGTCGGACGGCTGAAGGAACTCATCATCGTGCGCGGCCGGAACATCGCCCCGGCCGCCGTGGAGGACGCCGCCTGGCGGAGCGCCCCGGCCCTGCGCCCGGGCTGCGTGGCCGCGTTCGCCCTCGACGGAGTGCACGGCGAGGAGGTCGCCGTCGTCGCCGAGGTGCGCCGCCGCGACCCGGCGGGCGGCGGCCCCGACGAGGCCGCCCTGTTCGACGAAGCGGTGCGGGAGGTCAGAGCCGCCGTGGCCCGGGCCTGTGGCGTCGCCGTACGGCTCGTCGTCCTCGTGCCACCGGGCACCGTCCCCAAGACCACCAGCGGCAAGGTGCGCCGCTCCCTCTGCCGCGATCTTTTGCTCCGGGGCGCCCTGACCGCACTGCACCGGGCCGACTCCGGCGGCGGCACGGCACCGCGCCCGGCCTCCACCCGGGCGCCGCACGGCGGTCTCACCCTCGCGGAGACCGTGACACGGCAAGCCGTGGCAGCAGTGCTCCGCGTGCCCGCGGACACCGTGGACCGCCGACGGCCCTGGAGCGAACTGGGCCTGGACTCCCTCGGCCTCACCGAAGTGGCGGCGTGCCTGGAGGAACGGACCGGCACCGAGATCCCGGTGGGCATGCTCTTCGACCACCCCAGCATCGCCGCCCTCTCCGCCGCCCTGGAACGGCGGAGCCGCCCGGCCCCCACCGCACCCGACGCATCCACCACCGCCGCCCGGCCGACCGGCTCCCCGGCCCCACCGGACCCCTCAGCCCCCTCCACCGGCCGTGAGCCCATCGCCGTCGTCGGCATGGCCTGCCGCTTTCCCGGCGGCGCCGACGACCCGGAAGCCTACTGGAGGCTCCTGCGGCGAGGCCTCGACGCGACCGGGGAACTCTCCGCGGAGCGCGCCCGGTTGCTCGGTGACGACACGTCCACCGGCCGACAGCGGCTCGGTGCCCTGGAGGGCGTCGAGTGCTTCGACGCACCCCTGTTCACGGTGAGCGCCCCCGAGGCACGGGCGATGGACCCGCAGCACCGGTTATTGCTGGAGACCACCTGGGCGGCCCTGGAGGACTCGGGCACCGACCCGCTCGGGCTGCGCGGCTCGCGCACCGGCGTGTACGTGGGCATCTCCGCCGCGGACTACGCGCGGATCGCCGAGCGGTCACCGCTGTCCCGCTTCTCCGCCGTCGGCGCCAGCCCCTCGGCCGCGGCCGGACGCCTGTCGTACCACTTCGGACTGCGCGGGCCGGCCCTGTCCGTCGACACCGCCTGCTCCTCCTCGCTGACGGCCGTGCACCTGGCGGTCTCGGCACTGCGCCTCGGCGAGTGCGAACAAGCCGTCGTCGGCGGGGTGAACCTGGTACTCGCACCGGAGCCGACCGCCGCCCTGGACCGGCTCGGGGTGCTGTCCCCCTCCGGCCGCTGCCTGCCGTTCGACGCGGCGGCCGACGGCTACGTACGCGGCGAGGGATGCGGCGTCATCGTCCTCATGCCGCTGTCGGCCGCCCGGGAGCAGCGACTGCCGGTACGGGCGGTCATCCGCGGCAGCGCCCTGGACCACAACGGCACGGGCAACGGCATCACCGCCCCCTCAGGTCTCGCCCAACGGGAGGTCATCACCGCGGCGTTGCGGGACGCCGGCCTGCCCGCGTCCCGCGTCGGCTATCTGGAGGCCCACGGCTCGGGCACCGTGCTGGGCGACGCCGTCGAGCTGGGTTCCGCGGCGGTCCTCGCGGCCGGCCGCGACCGGCCGCTGTACCTGGGATCGGTGAAGGGCGTCCTCGGCCATCTGGAGGCGGCTGCGGGCATCGCGGGCCTGATCAAGGCGGTCCTCGCCCTGGAACACGGCGAGATCCCCCCGACCCGCGGCGAACGCGGCCCGAACAGCACGGCGGACTGGGCGGACGGGCGGCTGGCGGTGACCGCCGAGCCGATCCCGTGGCCGGCCCACGACGACGCGCCCCGCGGCGCCGGAGTCAGCTCGTTCGGCTTCAGCGGCACCAACGTCCACGTGGTCCTCGAACAGGCGCCGGCGCCCGGGCCGCACACCGGACGACCGCCCTCCTCGGCCCGGCCGGGCCGACGCCTCGCCGTCCCCCTCTCCGCCCGCACCGACGCCGCGCTGCGCGCGAGCGTCGAGCGGCTCGCCGCGGCGCTCCGCCGCACCCCCCACGAACTGGGCGACGTCGCGGGCACCTTGGCCTGGCACCGCCCGGTCCTCGCCAGGCGCGTGGCCTTCCAGGCAGGCGAGACGGCGGAACTGCTCGACGCCATGGACAAGTGGCTCACCGACACCCCCCTCCCGGGCGCCCGCGACGACGCACCGGACCGGGCGGCCGCGCAGGACCCTTGCGGCGCTGCCTGCGCCCGGTTCGTCACCGACGGCACCCTCGCGGGCATACGTGCCCTCGACCCCGAGCCGTTCCGCCGGGTGGGCCTGCCGTCGTACCCCTTCGAACGACGCCCCTACTGGATCGGCGGAGGCCGACGTGACCGATGACCTGACCTCTCCCCTTCCCGTCCTGGCCCCCGACGCGGCGCTCGGGATCCTCACCGACCGGGAGGCCGACGCCGACCCCGAGCTGATGCGGGGTGCCGCACTCGTCCATCTCACCGCTCTGGTGCGACAGGGGCTGGAACTGGACGACACGGAGGACGTCCCCGTCGACGTCCCGGTCGACCAGCTCGGCGTGGACTCCCTGCTCGCCCTGGAGATCGGCGATCACGTCTTCGACGCGACCGGTGCCGTACTGACCGTGGAGGACGTCGCCCAGCGGCCCACCCTCGGCGGGCTGGCCGCGCTCATCGTCGCCGACCTGCGACAGCAGCGGGCCTCGTGACGCCGGTGTCCGTGCTGTGCGTGCCCTACGCGGGCGCCACCGGCCTGGCGTACGCCCGGCTGTCCCGCCGGGCGGGCCCGGAGCTGCGCTTCACCGGCCTCGACCTGCCGGGGCGCGGCGGGCTCGCGGACCGCCCGCCGCCCCGGGACGCGGCGGAGGCGGTGGCCGCGCTGGCCGCCCAGGCCGGCCCGGTGGCGGGTGCGGGCGTGCCGTACGCGGTGCTCGGCCACAGCCTGGGCGCCTTGCTGGCCCACCGGCTGACGGAGGCCCTGTCGCGGGGACCACAGCCGCCACCGAGCCTGCTCGTGGTCTCCTGCTGCCCGCCCCCGCATCTGGCGGGCCGGCTGGACGCGGGGGCGGAGGAGCTGCTCGGTGCCGCCGCCCGCGAACTGCGGGCCACCTCCGGGCGTGCCGGGGCGGACCGCACCTGGGCGGCGGGCCGGTCGGACCTGGAACTGGGCCGTGAACTGACCGGCGGCGCGGGCCCGCCGGACGGGGAACCCCGGCCGGTGGACGTCCCCGTCCTGGCGCTGTACGGCGCCGACGACCCCCTCTTCCCCGGCGCGGCCGTGCGGGAATGGGAGCACTGGACCCGGGCCGGCTTCACGGCACGGGAGGTGCCGGGCGGTCACTTCTGCTTCCGCGAGCACGCCGCCGCGTACGTCACGACGATCCGGGAGGCGCTGCGCGGCAGCACACCGCGGCCCGGTCCACCGGCGGCGGACGACCGGCAGACGACACGGCTCAAGGGCGTCAGGACATCCCGAGGCGATGAGGTGTGGCGGGCATGAACAGCACGAGCAGGGCGGATACGGGGGAGACGACGACGTCCTTCGAGGTCCCGGCCGCCGGCATGAGCCGGATGACCTGGGACTACGACGTCACCGACGAGCGGCTGATGGCGCTCTACCAACGGGGCAAGGACCGCCAGTGGGACGCGACCTCGCGGATTCCCTGGCACCTGGAGGTGGACCGGGCCAATCCGCTCGGCCAGAGCGAGGAATTGCTGCCCATCCACGGATCACGCGACTGGCAGCGGTTCCGCCACGACCGCCGCTTCGTGGCGGATGTCTTCCTGCACACCACGGCATGGCAGTTCAGCCAGTTCCTGCACGGGGAACAAGGCGCTCTGGTGTGCGCCTCACGGATCGTGGAGACCGTCCCCGGGATGGAGGCGAAGTTCTACGCCAGCACCCAAGTGGTCGACGAGGCGCGGCACATGGAGGCGTACTCCCGCTTCGTCAACGACAAACTCGGGCTGATGTATCCGGTCAACCCCGCGCTGCGCACCCTGCTGGGCCAGACGCTCGCGGACTCCCGCTGGGACATCCCGTACCTGGGGATGCAGGTGCTGATCGAGGGGCTGGCACTGGCGGCCTTCGGGCTGCTGCGGGACGCCACCGCGCACACCGCGCCGCTGCCGCACGCCCTGCTCGCCTATGTGATGCAGGACGAGGCCCGGCATGTGGCCTTCGGGCGGATGGCGCTCAAGGAGCTGTACGCGGATCTCACCGATGCGGAGCGCAGGAGCCGCGAGGAGTTCGTGATCGAGGGGTCGCATCTGCTGTTCCAACGGTTCCGGGGCGACGAGATGTGGGACGCGCTGGGTCTCGACACCGCCGACTGCGTGGCGAGCGCGGGCCGGTCACCCTCGATGAGGGCGTACCGCAAGCTGTTGTTCAGCCGGATCGTGCCCGCTCTGCGCGACATCGGCCTGTGGAGCGACCGGGTGGCGCGGGAGTACGAGAAGCTGGGCGTGCTGGAGTGGGCGAAGGAGGACCTGGACAGCCTGATGCGCCGGGACGAGGATGTCGCCCGGGCCGCCGAACGACAGCAGCGCGAGCTGGCCGTGCGGCACGCCCAGGTCGCCGAGACCCTCGCGACGGGGGCCGCGGAAGCGGGCGACGCGACCACGACGAGCTGATCCCGCTCGGGGCGCCGGTGCGGGACCGACAGGAGGACCGATCCGCGTGACATCCGGCAAGCCCTTGGACACCGACACGTCCCACTTCCGCTGCGTGCTGCGGTTCACCGCGCCGTTCCACGACGTCGACATGCTCGGTCACGTCAACAGCGTGGCGTACGTGCGCTGGGCGGAGAGTGCCCGCGCGGCCTATCAGATCGACGTGCTGAAGGAGGACGTGGACGGCCCGCGTGGCTTCGTGGTCGGGCGCGTCTCCCTCTCCTACTTCCAGCCGCTGCGCTTCCGCGACCCGGTCAGCGTGGGCATCCGCGTGGCCCGGATCGGGGCGAAGTCCTTCGACTTCGCGTATCTGATGTGGCGGGACGGCGATGGTGCGGTGGCGGCCGCCGGCGAGACCGCGATGATCGCCTACAACGCGGTGGAAGGCCATTCCATCGCCGTCCCCGATGCCTGGCGCGACGCCGTCACGGAGTTCGAGACGATCCCGCCGGAAACTCCGCATCGCTGACGGGTGATCCGGCGCCCGGGGGCCACCGCCGTGGCGATCAGGTGAGGCAGGGGTTCACCGCGTATCCAGCCACACCTCGAGACGTTCTCCATTCGGCATTCCGAATCACCTCGCGCCGCCGTTTCCTTCACCGGTGCGGCAGCGACACGGCGGCGGCGCACCGGACCGGAGAACACCATGCGTACTCGAGGGTTCAAGCGGCGTACGTCCTCCCTCCTCACCATCACGGGGCTGGCCATCGTGCTGCCGTTGACCGTCACCACTGCCGACCACGGCCGCCTGCCGACCCGCGGACGGACGACGGCAACCGCGCCGGGCCATGCCGTCGGCCCCCCGATCCAGTCGCTGCGGGCGGTGGTGCGCGACAGGCTTCCCCACGATCCCCGAGCGTTCACCCAAGGTCTGGAGTTCCGTGGCGCCACCCTCTACGAGAGCACGGGGCTGGTCGGCCGGTCCTCCCTGCGTGCCGGACCGCCCGGCAAGCCGCCCACCCGGTACGTCGAACTGCCGGCGCCCTTGTTCGGCGAGGGCATCACGCTGACCGGCACCAAGCTGTGGCAACTCACCTGGCACAACGGCATCGCGATCGAGCGCGACCCCACCACGCTCGCGGAACGCCGGCGAGTCGGCTACCGGGGCGAAGGCTGGGGTCTGTGTCACCAGCGCGTCGCCGGGCGGAACCGGCTGGTGATGAGCGACGGCACCGACCGGCTCACCTTCCGTGACCCCGACACCTTCACGGCGACGGGCGGCGTCGACGTGCGCCGGGACGGCGCGCCCGTCGCACGGCTCAACGAACTGGAATGCACGCCCGACGGCTCCGTCTACGCCAACGTGTACGCGACGGACACGATCCTGCGCATCGACCCGCGTACCGGTACCGTCACCGCGCACATCGACGCGGCCGGTCTCCTGACGGCGTCCGAACGCCGCGGAGCCCAACACCTGAACGGCATCGCCGCCGTACCGGGAACCGACAATTTCCTGATCACCGGCAAACTCTGGCCCCACATGTTCCGAGTCACCTTCGCCCCCGGATGAGCCGTCCCGGCTGCCCGCCCGATCGCCGGCCGGCTCGGTCGAGGGAGCGGACACGAGAAGGACCGGCGTCGGGCCTCGCCGGAACCGCTCGGCTCACCTCAGGCGGCGGAGGAAGACATCGCTCCCGCCGTTGCCGTCCTGGGGCACGAGGTTGTCGGCCCCGCTGTCGAACACCACCCTGCGCCCGGCCAGGTCGACACTGAAGTTCAACGAGAACGCGTTGGCCTGGGTCCCGTCGGACGCGACGTTGACGCGCTCCACGGCGCCGGTCCGCAGGTCGCGCATGAACACGTCCTCCTCGCCGTTGGTGTCACCCGGCACCAGGTTGGTGGCTTCGGACGGGAAGAAGGCATACCGGTTGTCGGCGCTCATGGCCACGTGCCCGTACGACATGCCGTTGGCCTCGGCGCCGTCGGCGGCCACGCTGAGTCGCCGGGCGACGCCCGTGCGCAGATCCGTGGCGAACGCGTCCGCCTGGTGATTGGTGTCGCCTGCGACGATGTTGCTGTTGGAGCTCATGAACAGCGCGTAGCGCCCGTCGGGGCTCAGACCGATGTCGGTGAGGACCGCCACCTTCGAGCCGGTGAGGGAGTGCGCGGCCAAGTCGGTGCGGCCGGTGCGCAGCTCGTGGGCGTAGAACGCGCGAGCCCGCGGCCGCGCCAGCGGGTCCTCGCCGGCGTCCACCGGGGGGACCAAGTTGGATGCGCGGCTCTTGAACCCGACCCGGCTGCCGTTCGCGCTGATCACCGGGGCAATGGATTCACCGTCCCCCTGCGCGCCGTCGGAGGCGACGCTGACACGTGTGACGGTCCCCCGCCACCGGTCCTTCACGAACACGTCCCGCACGTTGTTGGTGTCCCCGGGCACCAGGTCGTCGCGCGTGGACATGAAGGCGACAAAGCGACCGTCCGCGCTGATCGAAGGTTCGCGGTTCTCGACGCGCACCTGCTTCGGATCCTTGATGAGGATCTCGGTACGCCCGGTCCAGCGGTCGCGCACGTACACCTCGGTACTGCCGGTGGGGTTGCCACCTGGCACCAGGTTCGTCGCGTCCGAGCTGAAGACGAGATACCGTCCGTTGCCGCTGATCGCCGCGTCCCAGGTCGAGCCGTCGGCCGGTGTGCCGTCGCCGGCCACGCCCACCCGCTCGACCCTGCCGGTACGCAGCTCCTTCACGAAGGGGCCGCCCTTGCGACGGTCGCCGGGGATCAGATTGTCGGCCCCCGAGCTGAAGACGACGAAGCGGCCGTCGCCGCTGATCTTCCCCTGCCCCGACTCGCCGTTCGCCTCGGTGCCGTCGGCGGCCACGCTCGCCCGCTCGGTCCGCCCCCGGTGCCCCTGCGCCGCGTCGGCCGCCTGCAGCACCGTCACACAGGCCCCCAACGCCGCCGCCACGACCGCCGTTCGTATGAGACAGCGCATGCAACTCCCCTTACCGAAGCGACGAATGGTGTGCCGAGGGAAGCCAACAGCCTCGCCGGGCCTCGGTCAACGGGGAGGGACTGACTCAGTGCGTCAAATGCGCTTCCAGATGCGTGACCTCCTCGATGTCCACACCCGCCTTGTCGAGCAACTGGTGGGCGAGATCGTTCAGCGCGCGGGCCGCCGCGACCTCCTCGCCGACCCGCTGCTGACCGGGGTCGTCGGGGTGCCGGTGGGCGATTCCCTGGGCCATCAGCTCCGTCCCGTCGTGCAGACGCAGCCGTACCGCGGCCTGCGTCATGGCATCGACCTCACGGAACTCCATGTCGATGGCGCAGTCGACGATCGTCTCCATGGCGATCACTTCCCGTGTGTGCGTTGAGTTGTGCGCTTCTCGCGGGTCCCCTCAGGGGCCCGACGGGGTGGGTGCGGGCGGGGCCCGGTGGCCGCCAGGAGGCCCGCCGAGGTGCTTGGTGAACCAGTCGCGGGCGAGTTCCGCGACGGCGTCGAGCGTTCCCGGCTCCTCGAAGAGGTGGGTGGCACCCGGCACGACCGCCAGTTGCCTCTCGCACGTCAATTGGTCCGCGGCCTGCCGGTTGAGGTCGAGGACGGTCTCGTCGTGGCCGCCGACCACGAGCAGCGTCGGTGCCGTGACCTCGGGCAGCCGTGGCCCGGCGAGGTCGGGGCGGCCGCCCCGGGAGACCACCGCGGCGATGTCCGTCCCGGAGGCCGCCGCGTCGGCCGCCGCCCACAGGGCCGCCGCCGCGCCGGTACTCGCGCCGAAGTAGCACACGGGCAGGGACGCGGGGCCGGGCGACTCGCGGCGCAGCCACCGTGTCACCTCCGTCAGCCGCCGGGCCAGGGGCTCCACGGCGAACACGTTCGCCCGGTCCTGTTCCTCGGCGGGGGTGAGGAGGTCGAAGAGGAGCGTGCCCAGTCCCGCCTCGGTGAGGACGCCCGCCACCGCGCGGTTGCGGGGGCTCAGTCGGCTGCTGCCGCTGCCGTGCGCGAAGACGACGAGACCGGGGGCGCCGGCCGGCAGGTCCAGATCGCCGGCGAGCGTGACACGGCCGCCGTCCACCGGGAGTTCCAGCGGGCCCGTCACGGCCCGACCGCCACCCGGTCCGGGGTTCCGGGGCCGCTCCGCCGTGCTGCGCCGCAGCAGTTCGACGACTTCGTCGTCCGAGGTCTGGGCGAAGTCCCGGTACCACTCGCCGACCGCGGAGAAGCCCGCCGGTGTCGACAGGCAGACCAGCTCGTCCACTTCCGCGCTGAGCGCCGTCGCCGCGTCCGGGGGCGCGACGGGCACGGCCAGCACCACCCGGGAGGCGCCGTGGGCCCGCGCCACCTGGCACGCGGCCGACGCCGTCGAGCCGGTGGCGATGCCGTCGTCGACCACGACCGCCGTACGGCCGTCCAGCGGGACGCGGGGGCGTCCGCCGCGGAAGCGTTCCGCACGCCGGACGAGTTCCGTCTCCTCGCTCCGCTGGACCTCGGCGAGGTCCTCCTCGTCGACCCGGCTCATCCGGACGATGTCGTCCCGTACGACGCGCACCCCTCCCTCGCCGATGGCGCCGAAGCCGAGCTCCCGGTGGTACGGCACGCCGAGCTTGCGGACGAGGATCACATCGAGCGGAGCGTCCAGCGCCCGGGCGACCTCGAAGGCGACGGGCACGCCGCCGCGCGGCAGGCCGAGCACGACCGGATGGTCCCCGCGCAGATACTCCAGCCGCTCCGCCAGCTGCCGCCCGGCATCCTCGCGGTCGTCGAATCGCATGACGCACCTCCGGCCCGGGTCCGGTCCGGCCCCGGAAGACGAGGGGAATCGGGACGAGAGTCGCTATACGTCCAATATCCTCATATTCGGCCCGTTAGTCCATGTGGTGGAGGCCCGGCCCGGGACGGGCCGCCCTCCGGCCCTTCCCCGCGCCGGTTCAATCCAGGGCCAGTGCCGCCCGCACCCGCGCCGCCGTGTCCGCCGCCTCCTCGTCGGAGGCGTACCGCGTCCGCGGCCAGAAGAAGCCGCGCAGACCGTCCTTGGGATTGCGCGGCACGACGTGTACATGGAAGTGCGGCACCGACTGGCTGATCCGGTTGTTCGCGGCCACGAACGACCCGGCGGCGTCCATCCCGCGCTCCACCGCCCCGGCGATCAGCCGCACCCGGGTGAAGAACGGCCCCACGTCCTCCGCCGGCAGATCGGTGAGCGTCTCCACATGCCGCCTCGGCACCACCAGGACATGGCCGGGGAAGAGCGGCCGGACGTCCAGGAACGCCACCGCCGTCCCGTCCTCGAACACCCGGTGACCGGGCTGCTCGCCCGCCATGATCGCGCAGAAGACGCAGTTCACGACACCCATCAACTCCCCGTCGGTCGGTCCGTGGCGAAATTATCCGTGACGCCCGGGGCCTGCGGGGGCAGGGATCACTCATGCCCCTTCTCGTCGGTACCTCGGGATGGCAGTACAAGGACTGGCGCGGCGGTCTCTACGCCGCCGAGCTGCCACAACGACTGTGGCTCGAGGAGTACGCCCAGCGGTTCGCGACCGTGGAGAACAACAACGCCTTCTACCGGCTCCCCACCCCGGAGACCTTCGCCGCCTGGCGTGACCGTACCCCCGAAGGGTTTGTCATGGCGGTCAAGGCGAGCCGCTATCTGACCCACATCAAGCGGCTGCGCGACCCCGAGGAACCGGTGGCACGGCTGATGCGGCACGCCGCCGGGCTGGGGGACCGGCTCGGGCCCGTCCTCCTGCAACTGCCGCCCACCCTGCAAGCGGACCCCGGCACACTGGACGCCACCCTCGCCTGTTTCCCCGCCGGGACCCGGGTGGCCGTCGAACCCCGGCACGCGTCGTGGTGGACCGACGAGGTGCGGGCCGTCCTGGAGCACCGCGGTGCCGCGCTCTGCTGGGCGGACAACGACTCCCGGCCGGTGACCCCGCTGTGGCGCACGGCGGACTGGGGATATGTGCGATTCCACTGCGGCCGGGCCGAGCCGTGGCCACGTTACGGGCGCCACGCCCTGACGAGCTGGGTGCGGCGCGTCACCGAGAGCTGGCCCGACCGGGCCGACGTGTACTGCTACTTCAACAACGACCCCGGCGGCGCCGCCGTCCTCGACGCCGCCGTCTTCGCGCGGACGGCCGCCGGCCAGGGGCGCACGGTCACCCGCACGCCGACCGCGCACGGCTGAACGAGCCGTCAGGCGCCCCAGGCGGCCCCTCGCACGGGTGCGCCCGGAGTTACCCGGGGGTGTGTGCACAGCGGTCCGGCGGGCACCGTACGGTGATCGGATGACCCACGCCGTTGATGTTGTCGAAGCCGCCGCGATCGCCCTGCACCAGGGCTCCTGGATCCCCAGTGGCGACGAGCGCGCCCTGGGCCAGGCGTTCTTCTCCCACCGCGCGGCGCTGGAGCAGCGCCTGCTGCCCGGCATGCCCGCGAGCCAGGACCCGCAGGGGTGGGTGACGCAGCACGTGCTGTGGCTCCAGGACGCGGCCGCCCTCGCCGACCAGCTCGTCGCCCAGTGGTACGCCTACCTGCCGGGCAGTTATATGACGGCGCTGCTCGCCGCCTACGCCGACCGGATCCGTCCCGTCCTCCCGCTCGCGGCCCGGTTGCACGAGTCGTGGGAGGCCGAGCGTCCCGAGCCGCTCACGCAGGAGACCGTGGCCTGGTGGGAGGAGTGGCACGTGCCCGCCGCCGAGCGGAAGCAGCTCGACGAGCTGACGCATCAAACAATCATCATTGGGTCGGTGCTGATCACGGCGGTGGGCGACAACTGACCGGGGCCGGCGCCCACCGCCGTGCACGGCGGGACGTCAGCCGACGGGCAGCTTCGTCGCCGCGGGCGTCCCGGGGGGTGCCACGGGCACCGGCTGGGTGGGCTCGGCGGGCGCCTTCGAGGCCGGGCCGGTGAGCCCCGCGGCACCGGCCGGCACGGGGACGGCCGCGAAGATCGCGTCCTGCTGTGCCTGGAGTTCCTTCGCCCGCTCCGGCGAGGTGCCGGGCAGCCGCTGCTCCTCGTAGATCTTGTGGGTGTCCAGCTGGGCCTTCTTGCTGGCGGGGGTGTGGAACTGCACCTCGTAGGAGTGCCCCCACCGCGGCTCGCGCCAGGCGGAGTTGATGCCCTTGTAGCCCTGGGCCCGGTCCCAGGTGTTGGACCACTTCACGGAGTCGTCGCCCCACGCGGACAGCAGGGACGCGGCGACGGCGACGCCGGAGGTGTACTTCCCGTCGGGCCACTGCAGGGTGTAGCGCACCGAGTCCTTCATGGTGGCCAGGGCCTGGTTGACGGTCTGCCCCGGCGTCTCCTTCATCGAGGTGGCGACCTTGCGCTTCAGCGAGTCCGGTGACTTCAGGCGCTGGTCGAAGCCGATCAGCTCGGCCTCGCTCAGGACGGCCGCCGCCCGCACACGCGGACTGATCTCCTTCTCGGCCTGCTCGGCCTGCTTCAGGAAGGCGTCCACGGCGCTGTTGTCGGCGGCGTTGAGCTCCAGCCCGTCCCCGCGCCAGCCGTCGTCGCGGGCGGCGCTCTTGCTCGTCCTGCCCGCCTCGTCCGCCGGGCCGACCGCGGCCCACGCGGCCGTCGGCGCCATTCCCGAACCCAGCGCCGCGGCCAGCGCGGCAGCCACCGCACTCCGACGTCCCCTGACCAGCGTCCCCATGGAGACTTCCTTCCTGTCCCGCGTCCGGATCGTGTGCCGGCCCGGCGCACGGGTCCGCGCGCCGGGTCGGCGGACGATCAACGCGGGGGAGCGGCCATCGGTTCGCTGACGACCCCCGCCCTCGGGGCTATTTGACTCGATCACGACGGTCCAGGGCGAGAAATCGTCGGCCGTACGAGTCGGTCGTACGAGGACGTGGGACGGCGCGGCGGGCCGGATACCGTGCGATCGGCCCGCCCGGGCCCACCGGGGGAGGGACGCACACGCGCACGGCAGCACGGTGCACGGGGGCGGCGTTTACTGACCCGGCGCCCCACGGCTACGGCGAAGGGGTCGGGCCCTGCATGTGCTCGCTGATGTACTGCAGCGGCCCCTTGCCCAGGCTCGGGACGTAGCTGCGGGCGCTGTGCTTGCCGCCCTCGATCACCCGGAGGCTGGTGTGCACCGGGCCCTTGCCGTACCGGGCCTGGAACTTCTGGATGTCCTTCAGGCGCTTGACCGGTTCCTTGGTGCCGACCTGGAAGGCGAGATAGACGTCCGGGCCCTTCCTGTTGATCAGCTTCTGAGCCAGCTTCTGCGGGTTGTTCTCCTGCTTCTCCTTCTCGTGACCGGCCCACAGCGGGGAGTCCGGCACGATGTCCGGGCCGGAGGCGATCACGGCCTTGAAACGGTCCGGGTACTTCAGGACCGACTTCAGGCTCGCGAAGCCACCGGAGGAGGAGCCCATGAACGCCCAGCCGTCACGTGACTTGAGCGTCCGGAAGTTCTGCTTGACCAGGTTGGGGACGTCCTCGGTCAGCCAGGTGCCCATCTTCGCCTGGCCGGGGATGTCACTGCCGTCGTAGTAGCGCTTCTCGTCCGGGTTCAGGACCGGCATGACGAGGATGAAGGGCAGGCTCTTGCCTTCCTTCGACCACGTGGCGATGGAGGACTGGAGCTTGCGTTTCGTCTCGCTCCAGTAGTTGACCGGGTAGCCGGGGCCGCCGGGCAGGGCGATCATGACGGGGAAGCCGCTCCGGGCGTACTTCTTGTCGTGCAGATACTGATCGGGCGCCCACACCCAGACGTCGCCGGTGAATCCGGACTTCTCGCCGCGCAGGGTCGTCCTGGCGATCTTCGTGCCGTCGTCGACGGTGTCGTCGATCGTGAAGGTCCTCTCGGGCCCGGTCGGCATCAGCGTGTCGGCGTTCACCTTCCCCGCATCCCCATGGGACTGCCCCCGGGCGAAGCTGATCGGGTCGCCCTTGTCGGTGAACGGAGGGATGTCGAAGTGATCGAGCACGGGCCAGGCGACCAGCCCGAGGGTGGCGACGGATGCCACGGTGATGATCCAGCGTCTGGCGCGGAAGCGCGGGCGGCGGCCCTGGGGCGGCTGTGGGCCGTCGGGCGAGTGGGTCATCACATCACTCCGGATGATGGTGCTGCCCCGAAGGACATGGGCGGGTGTTTCCGTCCATGTTGATGATCAAGCCCGCGCCGAGGTTCCGAGATTTCCACGTGGCGATCGCCACTAAATCTTCGAAAACACTCCGTGTACCCGGATCATGCCGTCAAAAGCACGGGGACACCACCGTATGACACCCCCATGCCCAAACCCGCCAGGCCGGGACACGCGTGTCAGGAGCGGCGCCACCGGCGCCGGCGCACCTTGCTCCAGAACCAGCCCGCCGGCGGCGCGTCCGCCCGCCAGGGCTGCGGCTCCGGCGTGGAGTGCCGCCATCGGGCGGTGAGGATCCGCGCTCGCGCCGACGGCTCGGATATCTCCGCGCCGCGCACGAAGGACTCGTCGAGGACGACGTCGTCCCACGGGTCCCGGTCGTTCCTGGGTTCGGTACTCACGGGTACGGCCCCTTCGTCATGCTGTGCTCTCATCGACGTCCGGGCGCGGCGAAGAGTTCCCCGCGCCACCGGCCCGCCGGGGACGGCGTGGGGGAGGGGACGGTACGCATCAGCCGCTGGTTCTCGCCGGCCGCGCGGGCGACGCGCACGGTCGCACCCGTACGGGCCGCCTCGTACACGGCGAGCGCGGTGCGCAGCGCCTCGCGACCGGCCGGGCCGTCGACGGCCGGGGGCCGGCCTTCGGCCACCGCGTCACAGAAGTCCAGCAGTTGCTCCCCGTGGGGGCCGCGCAGCAGACCACAGCTGTCGCGTTCCTGCGCGGCCGCGGCCGGACGCCGGAGGTCGGCCTGGTTGCCCGCGCCGAACGCCCCCTCCGCGAGGGTGTCCGTCTCCGCGTCCGCGGCGTGGAAGTAGACGAGCTCGTCGTTGTCGATGACGGCCGAGCCCCGGTCGCCGTGCACCGCCAGCCGCGTCGTACGGCCGGGGAAGGCGGCCGTGGTGGTGAGCAGGGACGTCAGCGCGCCGCTCGCGTGGCGCAGGCTGGCGGTGACCACGTCCTCGACGCCGATGCCGGTGTGGCCGAGCAGCGCGGTGTGCGCCTTGACCTCCACGACGGGGCCGAGCAGCCACTGGACGAGGTCGAGCGAGTGCACCCCCTGGCTGATCAGAGCGCCGCCGCCGTCCAGTGCGAGCGTGCCGCGCCAGCCGTCCGACGCGTAGTAGGACCGGCCGTGCCACAGCGGGACCTCCACCGAGGCCGAGGTCGGCGTGCCGAGCTCACCGGCTTCGAGGGCGTCCCGCACGACGCGCGAGGCGAGGTCGAACCGGCGCTGGCTCATGACGGCGAGCACCCGGCCCGCCCGCCGGGCGGCCTCGATCAGCTGGTCCGCGGCCCGCACCGACACGTCGATGGGCTTCTCCACCATCACGTGCTTGCCCGCGGCGAGGGCCGCCCTGCCCAGCTCGGCGTGCAGTCCGCTGGGGGTGCACACCGACACCGCGTCGATGTCGTCGCGGGCCAGCAGCGACGCCACGTCCGTCGCCTCGCAGCCGGTCTCGGCCGCGGCCTGCCGGGCGCCGGCACTGTCCCGGGACGAGGCGGCCATCGCCACCAGCCGGGCCCGTCCGGCCAGCGGTGGATAGGAGGTCAGGACCCGGGCCTGCAGACGTCCTATGACGCCGCATCCGATGATGCCGAAGCGCAGCTCGCTCACGCGACCTCCCCTGTCATGGGTCCTGTGGTGCGCCGTGGTCCCGCGTCCCCCGGGTGCGGACGGGGAGGTACCGGACGGCTCCCGCCGGGTCCGGACGGGGGGTGTGTTGGGGGGTTCCGGACGTCCGGTCCGACATGCGCTGTGGGACCGGCGGTAACCCGGCAGGAGCCGTGCCCGCAGTATCGACGGGCGCGCCGACGGGCCGCATCTGACACATGACCTGCGGCGGACAGGGAACGCGGACCCCTCGATGATCGTCATGACCAGTGACGCGGGCATTGTGCACGAGCGCGGACGCTCGGGCATCAGTCGCGCGACTGGTGAACTGACGAAGGGAGCCCCGATCTCATGGTCCTGGGGCGGGAGCGGGAACGGAACGAGCTGGCTGCCCTGCTCGACGACGCGCGCGAGGGGCGCAGCCGTGCCCTGGTGGTGCGCGGCCCGGCCGGCATCGGCAAGAGCACGCTTCTCGACGACCTGGTGGGCGCGGCGCAGCCGGATGTACGGGTGCTGCGCGCGGTCGGCGTCGAGAGCGAGGTCGAGCTGCCCTTCGCCGGGCTGCACCAGGTGCTGCGGCCGCTGCTGCCCGGTCTGGAGCGGCTCCCGGCGCCGCAGGCCGGGGCGCTGCGCGCGGTGTTCGGCCTGGAGACCACCTCGGCCGACCGGTTCCTGGTGGCCCTGGCCGTGCTGACGCTGCTGTCGGACGCCTGCGAGGAGGCGCCGGCCCTGGTGCTCGTCGACGACGCGCACTGGCTGGACCCGGCGTCCGCCGAGGCCCTGGTCTTCGTGGCCCGGCGGCTCGAGGCGGAGGGCCTGGCCATGGTCTTCGCCGTACGCACCGGCGCCGGGCGCTTCGACGCCCCCGGCGTCCCCGACCTGCACCTCGGGCCGCTGCCCGCCGACGTGGCCGAACGGCTGCTGGAGCGCTCGGCGCCGGAAGCGGTCCGCTCGGTGCGGCTGCGGTTGCTGAGCGAGGCGGGCGGCAATCCCCTCGCCCTGCGCGAACTGCCCGCCGCCCTGGACCCCGACCAGCTCAGCGGCAGTGCCGCGCTCCCCGAGTGCCTCCCGCTCAACGACCGGCTGCAGCAGATCTACCACAGCCGCCGGGCGGAACTCCCGGCCCACTACAGCGAGGTGCTCCTGCTCGCGGCGGTCGAGAACGACGGGGACCTCGCCGCGATACTCCGCGCCGGGGGCGACCCGGACGCCGCGATCGCCGGGCTGTCCGCCGCGGCCGCGGCCGGGCTGATCGACCTCGGCGAGCAGCGGGTGCTCTTCACCCACCCGCTCATCCGCTCCGCCACCTACCAGGCGGCCTCCCTCACCGAGCGCCGTGCCGCGCACCTCGCGCTGGCCCACGCCATGGACGAGGAGGACGAACGGCGGGTCTGGCACCTGGCGGCCGCCACCATCGGTACGGACGACACGGTCGCCGACCTCATGGCCACGCTCGCCGACCGCTCCCGCCGGGCCGGCGGCGCGACCACCGCCAGCCGCGCGCTGCGCCGCGCCGCCGCTCTCACCTCCTCACCCCGGGTCCGGGCCCGGTGGCTGATCGACGCCGCCGAGTGCGCCTGGACCGCCGCGGAACCCTCACAGGCCACGGCGCTGCTCGACGAAGCCGAATCCCTGACCTCGACCCCGGAGCTACGGGCCCGCTCCGCCCAGGTGCGCGGTGCCATCACCCACGCCAGCAGCGACCCGGCCATCGCCTGCCGCACCTTGATGGACGGCGCCCGCCTCGTCCTGGAGAGCGACGCGCTGCTCGCGGGGGAGATGCTGGTGATGGCCGCCCGCTCGGCGTGGGTGGCGAACACCCCGCGCCAACTGGGCGAGATAGCCGTGCTCCTGGACCGCAGCGACCGCGCCACCAGCGGGGTGAGCGACCACTTCATGGCGCAGTTGCACTGGCTGCGCAGTCTCGCGCCGGAGGAGACACCGATCGCCGTCCCGTGGAGCCACACCCCCCAGGCGTCCGCCGCCCGGGTCCCGGCGTGGCTGTCGTCCACGGACCCCAAACCCTGGGTGTGGCCCCCGGTCTTCCTGCCGCACCTGATGGGCGACACCGCCACCACGCTCGACGCGTACCAACGCGCCGTCGACACCCTGCGCAGGAACGGCGCGGTGGGCGCCCTGCCGATGTCCGTCGCCCCGCTCGTCGCGCTGCAACTCATCACCGGCCAGTGGACCGTGGCCGCCGCGAACGGGACGGAGGCGCTGTTCCTCGCCGACGAGACCGGCCAGCTCGGGGCTGCTTCCCATCTGCGTGCCATGCTCGCCTGGATCGCCGCCGCCCGCGGCGACAGCGAGCGCTGCCGGGAGCTCGCCGCGGAATCCCTGGCGATCTCCGTGCCACGGCGTATCGCCTCCTCGATCGCCGTCTCGCACTGGGCACTCGGGCTCAACGCCCTCGCCGAGCGCAAGGCCCCCACCGCGGCCCGGCTGCTGCGCGAGGTCGTCACCCCCGGCGCCCCCGCCGAGCACTTCATGATGGGCTGGCTCGTCCTGCCGGACCTCGTCGAGGCGTCCCTGCGCGCCGGGCAGGTGGAGGAGGCACGCCGGGCGCTCAAGGAGTTCGAGTACCGGGCGATCCCCGCGCGGCTGCCGGAACTCCGGGCGACCTGGCTGCGGTGCCGCGCCCTCCTCGCGGCGGACGACGAGGCGGACGCCCTGTTCGGCGCGGCCCTGGACGCCCCCGCCGCGTCGGCCTTCGACACCGGCCGCACCCACCTGCTGTACGGGGAGTGGCTGCGCCGGGTGCGCCGCATCAAGGACGCCCGGGAGCATCTGCACCAGGCCGTGTCCTCCTTCGCCCTGGTCGGGGCCGAGCCGTGGGCGGACACGGCACGGCACGAACTGCGCGCGGCGGGCGAGCTGTTGGAGGAACCCGGCACCGACACGAGCGAGGCGTGGAGCGCGCTGACGCCCCGCGAGCGGCAGATCGTCCGCCTCGTCGCCCAGGGCATGAGCAACAGCGATATCGCGGCACAGCTGTTCCTCAGCCCGCGCACCGTGGGCTACCACCTCTACAAGGTGTTCCCCAAGCTCGGTCTGACCTCGCGCAGTCAGCTGCACGGGCGGAGCGTGCCCCCCGGCGGGCGGTCCGTCGGCGGGGCGCTGTGACCAACACCGCGTTCCCGCCCGCGCATCCGGTCACCCCGGCCGGTGGATCATGTGGGTCGGAGCGCACCAGGGGGGTGCGCTCCGACCGATAGAGGGGACTGCGTACGTTCATGACACGACACCGAATACCCACGCCTGCCCGTGGCGTCCTGTCCGCCGCTCTGGCCGTGGGTGTGCTCGTGCCGCCGGTCGTCGGCGCGGCACCGGCCTCCGCCGCGGCCCCACAGGTGAGCTGCACCTCGGACAAGGCGGGGCTCGCCGCCAAGCTCTCCAAGGACATCACCGCGGCACTGAAGGGTCGGCCCGCCACCACCGCGGTGTCCCTGCGCGACCAGGGCACGAACACCGTCTGCACCCTGCGCGAGGCCGACCGGTTCGACTCCGCGAGCGCGGTGAAGGTGACCGTCCTCGCCGTCCTGCTGTGGGACGCGAAGAAGACCGAACGACGACTGACCGAGCGCGAGTCCGCCCTCGCCACGGCCATGATCACCAAGTCCGACAACGACGCCACGAGCGCGCTGTGGAAGCAGCTCGGCGTGAGCAAGGTCAAGGCGTTCCTCAAGGCGGCGGGGATGAGCCGGACCGTGCCCGGCGACGGCGGCTACTGGGGTCTCACCCAGATCACCGCGGGCGACGAGCAGAAGCTGATGGACCATCTGGTGCCCCGCCCCGGCGGGAAGTCGGTGCTGAGCGAGGCCGCCCGCGCGTACATCCTCAAGCTGATGGGGAAGGTCATACCGTCCCAGCGCTGGGGCACCTCGGCCGGAGCGCCGAGTTCGGTGAAGATCCAGGTGAAGAACGGCTGGCTGTCCCGCTCGACGCACGGCTGGCGCGTCCACAGCCTCGGAGCCTTCACCGGCGGCGGCCGCAACTACACCATGACGGTGCTCACACACGACAACCGCACCATGGACGACGGCGTCGCCACGATCCAGGCCGTCGCCAAGGCGGTCCACAAGAACCTCAACCCGGCCACGCTCAAGGCGACCGGCACCTACACCCCGACCCGCAACCCGCAGGAAGTCATGCCGCCGCTGCCGCGGTAGCCTGCCCGGCTGTGCTGTGACCGCAATCGCCGGACGGGCTGTGGCTGAGCCCAGCCGCCCCAAGCCCGTCCGGCGATTGGGGACGCGCCCGCAGGGCGCTCGCCGCCGTGGGCGGCACGGACAGTAGCGCCCGGGAAAAACGTGTTGATCACCGTGAGCCCCCGTGGTTGGCTTCGGCGTCATGGCGCGGTGGCAGGCCGACGGGCCGTCAGGCCGCCGCCGAAGCACCCGGGAAAGACACCGACCATGACGCTGAAGATCACCACGGCCGCGCAGCGCCCCGAGCTCCTGGAGCCGCTCTGGGCGATGCCCGACACCTGGCCCGAGTACGTCCAGAACGACCCCATCGGCTGGGCCCACTTCGCCCGCATTCCCGCTGTCTTCCCCGATTTCGTCCTCATCGCCACCGAGGACGACGAGGTCGTCGCCCGTGCCTTCAGCGTCCCCTTCGCCCTGAACGTGAGCGGTCGCCACGGCCTGCCGGCCGCCGGGTGGGACCAGATACTGCTGTGGGCGTTCTCCGACCACCGCAAGTCCGTACGTCCCGACACCGTCAGCGCCATCGACATCACCATCCGGCCCGACCACCACGGCCGGGGACTGTCGGCGACGATGCTCGCCGCGCTCCGCGACAACGCCGGCGCCGCGGGCTTCGCCGAACTCGTCGCCCCCGTACGGCCCACGGGCAAGAGCGGCCACCCGCGGCTGCCGATGGCCGAGTACGTGGCGCTCACCCGCCCCGACGGGCTGCCCGTCGACCCGTGGCTGCGCACCCACGTCCGCGCCGGCGGCGTCATCGACTCCATCGCGCCCACCTCGATGACCGTCCCCGGCACCCTCGCCCAGTGGCGCACCTGGACCGGGCTGCCCTTCGACACCCGGGGGCCCGTCGAGGTCCCCGGCGCCCTCACGCCCGTGCACTGCGAACCCGACCACGACTACGCCGTGAGCGTCGAACCCAACGTCTGGGTACGGCACAGCCTGGTCTGACCCGGGCCGTCAGCCGTCGCCCGCCGGCCGGTCGAGGTCCTTCGCCGCCCGCGCGAGGGCCTCGCGGCAGGCCCGCACCGCAGGGTGCCGGCTGCTGCCGCCGCGTACCACCGTGAACAGCCTGCGCGACCGCCGGCCGCCGGGGAGCTCCAGCAGGGGCACGGTCGGCTTCCGCCCGCACCACAGGAGGTCGGGGAGGAGAGCCGCGGCGTGCCCCTGCTCGACGAGCCGCAGATGCAGCAGCATGTCCGTGGACTCGTAGCGCACGTCGGGTTCCCAACCGGCGTCACGGCACAGGGCCATCGCCCACCGGCGGGCCGGTGTGCCCTCCGGTTCCATGACCCAGGGGTGGTCGGCCGGTGTGCCGGCCGGACCCTCCCCGGCCCCGACGGGCGGTGCCAGGCGCAGGGTGTCCTGGCTCAGGTCCACTGCCTCCAGCTCGGGGTGGCGCGGGTGCGGGTGCCCCGGGTACTCCTCCGCGACCACCAGATCGAAGTCCCGCGCGCGCAGCGCCGGCAGCGCCGCCTCCGGCTCGGCCTCGGTGACGTGCACCCGCAGCGCGGGGTGCGCGGCGCGCAGCAGGGTCAGCGCGGGCGGGATCAGGGTCAGCGCCGCGGTCTGGAACGCCGCCAGGCGCAGTGTGCCGGTGAGACCGGTCAGCGAGCCGGCCACCTCGGCCCGGGCCTGTTCGAGCCGTTCCAGCACGGCCTCGGTGTGGGCGACGAGGATCTCGCCCTGCTCGGTGAGCCGTACCCGGCGGCCGACGGGCTCCAGGAGCGGCACGCCGACCTCCTTCTCCAGGACCGACAGCTGCTGGGAGACCGATGAGGGGCTGTACGAGAGCGCCTCGGCGACGGCGGCGAGGGTGCCCCGGTGCTTGAGCTCACGCAGCAGCCGGAGCCGGTGCAGGTCGAACATGGCGGATCGGACCCTCTCGCTATCGTTCGGCTTTTCCGATGATTATTGATCGAAAAGCTTCGCTCGACCGACGGGCGGTGATCGGGGCACCGTTGTGATCATGCACAGCGACACTTCTCCCCACCCGGCCGACCAGCGGGACGCCCGCCTTGGGATCCGGCACGCCGCCACCTGGTACGCGCGCCCCGCCGCCCGCTCGTGGACGTGCCCGCCCGCCGCTCACGCCCGCCCCGCCGTTCAGGGCTTCCACGCCTCCCTGCCCGGGTACGCCCCGACCCCGCTGACCGAAGTCCCCGTGCTCGCGGCCGAGCTCGGCGTGGGCCGGCTCTTCGTCAAGGACGAGTCGGCCCGTCTGGGACTGCCCGCCTTCAAGGTGCTGGGCGCCTCCTGGGCGGTCCACCGGGCGGTGTCCGAGTACCTCGGCCGCCCGGCCCCCGCGACCTTCGACGCGCTGCGGGCCCACCTCGCGGGCGGATCCCCGGTGCGGCTGCTGACCGCGACCGACGGAAACCACGGCCGCGCCGTGGCGCGCCTGGCACGGCTGCTCGGGCTGTCGGCCCGGATCTTCGTCCCCGACGGGGTGCATGCCACCGCCGTGGCCGCCATCGCCGCCGAGGGCGCCGAGGTGGTCCGGGTGCCCGGCGGCTACGACGCCGCCGTGCTGCGGGCCCGCGAGAACGCGACGGACCCGGCGGACATCGTCGTCCAGGACACCGCGTGGCCCGGCTACGAACGGATCCCCGGCTGGGTGGTCGAGGGGTATGCCACCTTGTTCGCCGAAGTGGACGAGCAACTGCGCGCGGCGTCCGCCGGACCGCTCGACGTGCTGGTGGTCCCCGTCGGGGTGGGCTCGCTCGCCCAGGCCGCCGTCGTCCACCACCGGTCCGGGACCGGCGGCCGGGCACCGGCCCTGCTGACGGTCGAACCCGACACCGCCGCCGGACTGCTGGAAAGCCTCACCGCGGGAGACCTGCGCACGGTGCCGACCGGCACCACGATCATGGCGGGGCTCAACTGCGGTACGCCGTCCTCCCTCGCCTGGCCGTATCTGCTCCGCGGCGTGGACGCGGCGATCGCCGTCGACGACGCCGCCACCGCCCGCGCCGCCCTGGACCTCGGCGGCCTGGGCGTCCCGGCCGGTCCCTGCGGGGCGGCTTCCCTGGCCGGGCTGCGCGCCGCCCTCACCGGCGACGGCGCGGGCGCCCGCCGGGCGTCCCTGGCCGCCGACCGTGACAGCACGGTCGTCCTGCTGAGCACCGAGGGCAAGGCCGCCAACCCGCACTGACGGAGCCGACGGGCGCGGTGCCCGGCCGCCTTCCAGGAAAGCGCGGCTAGGCCTCCTCGGCGGGCAGGGGAGCGCCGTGCCACTGCCAGGGCGGGGTGACGCGCGGCAGACCGGGCAGCTCCGCGCGGCCGGTCGCCCACAGCAGGGTCTGCCAACGGTCGGTGTCCACCGGAGCGTCGGGGAACAGCCGGTCCAGCACCCGGCCGCACAGATCGGCCGGCGGGTTCCAGCCGACGCCCAGCCCCTCGGCGATGTCGTGCGTGTGCAGCAAGGTCTCCACGACGCCCATGGCGGCGAAGCCCTCCGGGTCCGAGATCCCGTAGACGTGGAACGCGCGGACCTCCGGGGACGCCGTCCGCACCATGGCCACCAGCAGGGCGCCGGTGGCCTCCAGCACCCGCAGCAGCCCGGCGGGCCCGGCGGCGGGATCGGCGACGATCACATTGGCCGGGGCGCCCGGCCGCTGCCGCGTCCACAGGAACGGCACCTCGCCGTCCAGCGGCGGCTCCTCGGGCCCCAACTGGGCGGCATAGGCGAACAGATCGTCACTGAGGTGCTCGACCGTCTCCCAGCAGTCCCAGTCCAGGGAACCGGCCCGGGCCTTCCAGGCCTCGGCGGGCGCGCCGCTGAGCGCGGTCACCGCCAACCGGACGGCCAGGCGCACATCGTCCGCGGTGACGGGCTGTCGTGAGTGACCATGCGTTTCAGACATGACGCGACCGTACCAACAGCCACTGACACCCTTTCGGCGATCGGTTGTTCGAGCCGGGGGTGTCGGGTTGCCGGGCCGGCGGGGTGGCTCCTCAGCGGTGGAACGGCCCGTTCGGGGAGCGGCGTTCCGCCGACTGCCCCTCCCGGCGCGCGCCGCCGCCCTCCGTGCCGGAACGTGGCGCCCATGCGGTCAGCGCGCCTCACCCCCGGCCCGCGGGCCACGGCAGCGCCGGAGCACCACGCACCCGGCGCGAAACCCCTGCCGTGGCTCGCGGGTCTCGCCGCCGTCTACACCCTCGCCCAGCTGGTGCTCGTCACACCCGGCCTCGGCCTCGGGTGGGACGAGACGGTGTACCTCAGCCAGGTCAGCCCGCAGGCACCCGCCGCCTTCTTCAGCGCGCCCCGCGCCCGGGGCATCACCTTCCTCGTCGCGCCCGTGGCCGCGCTGACGACCTCCACCGCCGTCCTCCGCGTCTATCTGGCCCTTGCCTCGGGCGGCGGGCTGCTGCTGTCGCTGTGGGTCTGGCGGCGGCTGCTCCCGCTGCCGGTCCTGGTGTCGGCGGGGGCGGTGTTCAGCGGGCTGTGGATCACCCTCCTCTACGGGCCGCAGGTCATGCCCAACCTCTGGGTCGCCTACGGGGCGCTCCTCGCCACGGGCTGCTTCCTGCGCGTCGTCCGCGCACCCGAGGCGACGGCCGACCGGCGCGCGCTCCTCGGCCTGGCCGCCGGGGTCGCCTTCACCGCGCTCATGCGGCCCGGTGACGCGATGGCGCTGGTGGCGCCGCTCGCCGTGGCGGCCCTGTGCGTACGGCCTTGGCGCCGGCCGGCGGTCCTGCTCGCCCTCGTCGCCGGCGCCGCCCTCGGCAGCGCGCAATGGATCGTCGAGGCGTATCTCCACTACGGCGGCCTCGCCGCACGGGTGCACCGGGCCGGGGAGATCCAGGGCGGCATCACCGCGCACCTCGCCGTCGGCGACCAACTGCGCGCCCTGGAGGGGCGCACGCTGTGCCGACCGTGCGAGGTGCCGTGGCGCCACCCGGTGACCAGCTTGTGGTGGTTCGCCATCGGGCCGCTCACCGCGGGCGGGCTCCTGGTCGCCGCCCGCACCCGCCGGCTGGCCGTCTTCCTCCTGCCGGCCCTCGTCGGCCTGGCCCTCGCCGTCCCGTACCAGTTCATCGGCTACGCCGCGCCCAGGTTCCTGCTCCCGTCCTACGCGCTGCTGTCCCTGCCCGTCGCCCTGGCGCTGCTCGGTGCGGTGACCGCCGCGCGACCGCGCGCGATCGCCGCCGCGGCGCTCGCCCTCGCCCTGTCCGCGCACTTCGCGATCCAGTACGTCGTCCTGCACCAGGCCGTCTCCCGCGGCCACGCCATCCGCGAGGCCGTGGACGGCGTCGCGGCGCAGTTGCGCCGCCAGGGCGTACGCGCCCCGTGCGTCGTCACCGGGGCCGAGGCGGTACGGATCGCCTTCCGGACCGGGTGCGCGTCCCGTCAGATCGGGGGCCACGACGGCAGCATCACCCTGCCGGAACTCCTGGCCGCGGCCGAGAGCCGTCCGGTGGTGCTGCTGGTGGGCGGCGGCCAGGCGGTGCCCGCGTACGCCCGCGACTGGCGGGTCCAGCCCCTGCCGCGACTGTCCGGGCTGGCCGGCTACCGCGCCTATCTGTCTCCGACGCCGGCGGGGCCGGGGCGCGCGTCGCGATGACGTGGCGGAGGGGCCGCCCGGACGCGGGCTAGATCGACTGGTAGCGGTCCCGGGCCGGGCTTACATTCGGTGGAGTGGGCCGAAAGGTCCACTGACCCTGTCGCGAGGCACGATGCGCCATGACGACCTCCCAGCCGATAGCAGCGAACGCCCCGGGCCGGTCGCGGGCCGGGACCTCGAAGCAGGGCGGCGGGAACGGTATCGCTCTGCTCGTCATCGCCTCCTGTCAGCTGATGGTGGTCCTGGACATCACCATCGTGAACATCGCGCTGCCGCACATCCAGAGTTCGCTGCACTTCTCCACCACGAGCCTTTCCTGGGTGATCAACGCCTATACGCTCACCTTCGGTGGTCTGCTGCTCCTCGGCGGCCGGGCCGGTGACATCCTCGGCCGCCGCCGCGTGTTCGTCTTCGGCGTGCTGCTGTTCGTCCTCGCGTCGCTGCTCGGCGGCCTGGCCCAGAACTCCGGTCAGCTCCTCGCCGCCCGTGCCCTGCAGGGGGTGGGCGGCGCCATCGCCTCGCCGACCTCGCTCGCGCTGATCACCACCACATTCACCGAAGGCCCGGCCCGCAACCGGGCGTTCGGCGTCTTCGCCGCGGTCTCCGCCGGAGGCGGTGCGATCGGTCTGCTGGCGGGCGGGGTGCTCGTCGAATGGCTGGACTGGCGCTGGATCTTCTACGTCAATGTGCCGATCGGGCTCGCCATCGCCCTCGCCACGCCCCGGCACATCAAGGAGTCCGAACGCCACCCGGGACGGTTCGACCTCGTCGGGGCGCTGACCTCCACCCTCGGTATGGCTCTGCTGGTCTATGGCTTCATCCGGGCGGCACAGGACGGTTGGCGGGATGCGATCACGCTCGCGTCCTTCGGCGCGGCGGTGCTGCTGCTGGTGACGTTCATCCAGATCGAACGGCGCTCGAAGCAGCCGATCACCCCGCTGAAGATGTTCGCCGACCGCAACCGCGCGGGCACCTACGGGATCATGCTGAGCCTCGCCGCCGCGATCTTCGGCATGTTCTTCTTCCTCACGCTCTTCGTGCAGAACGTGCTGGGCTTCAGTCCGCTCCAAGCCGGGCTGGCCTTCCTGCCCGTCAGCGCCGTGATCGCGGTGGGCGCGGGGACGGCCTCCCAACTGCTGCCGAAGTACGGCCCGAAGCCCTTCATGGTGCTCGGCGCGATCCTGGCCGCGGCCGGGCTGTCCTGGCTGACGCTGACGGACATCCACTCCACCTACCTGGGCAGCGTCCTCGGCCCCATGCTCGTCTTCGGCCTCGGCATGGGCATGGAGTTCGTCTCGCTCACACTGATGGCCGTCTCCGGGGTGCCGACCCATGAGACGGGTGCGGCCTCGGGTCTGCTCAACGCCACCCAGCAGGTGGGCGGTTCGCTGGGACTGTCCATCCTTGTCACGGTCTTCGGCACGGCCAGCCGCGATGAGGCCAAGGAGCAACTGCCGCGGTTCCTCGCCCGGGCCACCCCGGCGGAGCGCGCGCGTTTCGAGGAGACCGGCCAGCTCCCACCGCCCTGGGGAAGCGAGGTGCTCACCTCGGGTGTCTCGGCCGCGTTCATCGTCGCGGCGGCGTTCACGGTGGCCGCCGCGGTGATCGCCGTGCTGGCCATCCAGGTGCGCCCGTCGGACCTGGAGAATCTGCAGGGCAACTCCGGCCCCGCCGCGATGGCGGCACCGGCGCAGGGACCCACGGACGCGGCGGCCGCCTCCGGTTCCGCCACGGGGCTCGGCGCGGGGGAGCCGGTGCGACGCCCCGCAAGCGCGCTGTCCGGGCCTCGCCGTCATCTCGCGGCGGGCGCCGTCGTGGCGGTGGCCGTGATCCTGCTCGCCGTCCTCTATGCCGAGCGGAAGAAGGCCCGGGCGCGGCACGCCGTCTCGTCCTGACAGCACCCCGGGTGGATTTCTCCGCCCGGGGAGCCGTCAGGGATCTCTCGGGGTCGGGTCAGGGCCGTTCCCCGATGACGGGAACGATCATGAACGGGAAGACTCGGTCGGGTGAGCCGGCGTCAGCGGCGCGGCTCGCCCACGATCGACCCTCCCTGGAGAGCAGCATGAGCAGTTCCACGCCCCGTAGGACACGGTTGTCCGCCCTCGCCCTGTCGGCCCTTGCCGTCGCGGCCACCGTGGGCGGGACCACCGGCCCGGCCCACGCCGCCTCGCCGACGGGCCCGTCGGCTTCCGCACCCGCGGTACGCGCCCCCTTGGACGCCAAGGCCCTGCGTGAGGCGATCACCATCCGCCCCGGCGACGAGGCGGCCGGCGCCGTGGCCCGGGTCCACAGGTCCGGGCACGAGTGGAGCGGTGCGTCAGGGGACGTCCAGACGGGCAAGCGGATATCCGACAAGGCCCACTTCAGAATCGGCAGCATCGCCAAGACCTTCGAAGCGGTGGTGTTGCTGCAGCTCTCCGCCGAGGGCCGGGTGGACCTCGACGGGACGGTGCAGCACTACCTCCCGGGACTGCTGCCGGACACCTTCGCACCGGTCACCGTCCGCCAACTGCTCAATCACACCAGCGGTCTGCCGAGCGACTTCGAGGGCGCACCGGCACCGACCGGCGACGAGCAGATCGCCACCCGCTTCGACTACCTGACCTTCGACCAGGTCATCCAGGGCACCCTGCGTCCCGAGGGCAGGGCCTGGCCCGGTCCGCACTTCGCGCCCGGCACCAAGCAGGAGTACAACTCCTTCGGCTACCGCGTCGCCGGAAAACTCATCGAACACCTCACCGGCCACTCCTTGAAGCGCGAGATCACCGACCGCGTCCTGACCCCGCTGCGCATGCGGCACACCTCGGTCCCGACGGGCAACGGGACCGTCCCCCGCCCCTATCTGCCCGGCTATCTGCCCACCAGCAAGGGCGAACTCGTCGACATCAACGAGCAGGGCGGCAACCCCTCGCAGATGATCTCCACGACCGCGGACCTCGACCGTTTCATGACGGCCCTCTTCACGGGCCGGCTGCTGCGCCCGGCCCAGACGGCCGAGTTGCGTGCCCTTCCCCGTGACGCGGACGGCAAGCTCCTGCCGTACGCGAACGGTGCCAACTGCAATATCGGACGCGACAAGGGCTCCGCCTGCTTCAGCGTCGCGCTGATGTCCTTCCCGCTGCCCGACGGCACGCTCCTGTGGGGCAAGACCGGGCACGACCCGGGCTACGCCAGCGGTGTCTTCGCCTCCCCGGACCTGAGCCGCCGTGCCGTCTACGCCGTGGGCACCGACTCCTTCGGCGGGGGCGGGGCCCCCAGGATCTCGGGCCGCCTGGCGGCCGCCGCGTTCGGCTCGAACGGGTAGGGCGGACGTCCGGAGACCGGGCACAACGTGATCATGTTCATGATCTAGCGGGCGGCGTGCGGCCCTGTTAGATTGCGGTGCCTTCCGGCGGGCGGCGGTGCGCACCCCCGTATCCCGCATGCTCACCCAGGCCAGGAGGCGCAGTGAAGCGTGTCGCAAGGGGAGCGCGTTGGAGACGCGTGGTCGGTGGCATGGTGTGCATGGCGGTGTTGCCCCTGTCCTTGGGCAATGCGCCGGCTCCGAGTGCCCGAACAGCGAGTGAGCCCTCAGGCGCGAGTTCGGCGGCGAAGGCTCCGACTCCTCCTCGCCCCGTTTCGCTCGATGTCGACGGTCCTGTGGCGTTGACCGGACGGTCCAGTGACGGCACATCGCTGGAAGGCGCGCGGATCAGCGTATGGGCGGAAGCGAACCACGACGTACTCAAGGCGCTGAAGCCGGGGGACGCCGTCCCCCGGCTCGAGCTTCCCCGGAGCGCGGTGACGGTGGAAGGCGACGAGTTCGCCGTCGTGCTGCGGCGCGACGACCTGAAGAAGCAGTTCCTCTCGGACGGCAACATCGTTCAACTCGAGGTCGAGATCTACGATCCGAAGAGCAATCGGCTGGCTGTGACGGGGGGCTCTGTGCGCTCGCGCGGAGCAGGCGAAACAGGAATCCCGTGGACTGACCCCCTGCGGGCGCCGGTCGGCAAACCCCGCTCGCGTCCCGCGGCGAAGCTGAATCCCGTATTGCTCGATGTGAAATTCCTGGCAGCTCCACCGGGGCTCACCTCGGGCGCCGGGAGCGCGGCGGACGTCCCGCCCCCCTGCTACCTGAAGCAGTTCGTGAAGACTGCGAAAGCCTGGGCGGACATCGGCGAGACATACCCGGTGGACGACGGTGGCGGGGGAATGAAGTTCAACGACGAGGCGAAAGCGACCTACGAAGCCGCAGTGAAGATCGGCGATTGGACGGCCTCCGGATCCAAGACCTTCTCCAGCGGCAGAACCATGGAATGGCCGGCGTCCGGGATCGGGGCCGGTGCCAACGCCGGAAAACCGAGAAAGTACCAGGTCGAGCTGGAGTACATGCTCTATTCCTGTCAGAACTCGGGAGGCCTGGAGCTCTACCAGGGGTGGGATCCGGTCCGGCACACCGGCGGCAACCGCGATGAGTCCGTGACCCGCCCCGCGTGGATCGGCGGCGACATGGACCACTGCACCCAGGTGAGCTCGCCGAACTGGAGCAGGTTCGACGAAGCGGGTGGATCGGTAGGACTCGCCTGGGAAGGCGAGCACGGGGTGGGATCCAAGGACGCCCTGGAAATCGGGATCGACCTCAGCGTGAAACGCGAGTGGTCGACCAAGTCCGAGATCATGTACAGCATGACGGAAGGGGCGAACTGGCTGTGCGGCAAGGATGACGTTCCCGGCCATGCCAGCAAGATCGCCCAGTACTCCAAAGTCGTCCTCAAGACATGCGAAAACCGCCAGTTCCCCGTGGCGAAGCAGGTCGAGGCCAAAGCGGCTCCGGAGAAGACCTTCCTCGACTATGCGAAAACCACTCCCAACGGATGGACCGGGGGTGACTCGACCTATTCGGTGAGAATGCCGGACGGCCGGATCCTGTGGATGTTCTCCGATACGTTCCTCGGGCCGCTCAACTCCGACGGCACCCGGCCGACCAGCGCACCACTGGTGAACAGTTCATTCGTGATCCAGAACGGAAGCCGGCTGCAGACCGTGACCGGCGGGACCGCCGCCAACCCGCGCGCGATCATGCCACCTCCCGGCGGCGATACCTCCCGCTGGTACTGGTTGGGCGACGGGATGATCGCCGACGTCGACGGCAAGGATCGCCTGCAGGTCATCTTCCATCAATGGCACAAATACGGCAGCGGCACGTGGGACTTCAAGCTCGAGCGCATGGTCGTTGCCACCTTCGAGCTCGGCAATCTCAAGTCCCCGGTATCGGTGAAGGAAGTTCCGTCCGACAACGCCGGCGTGCAGTGGGGTGCTGCCGTGCTTCCCGCATCAAAGAGTGGCGACGGATACACGTACATCTACGGGATCGAGGACGCACCCACCAACAAGCAGTTGAGAGTCGCGCGCGTCAAGGGCAGCGACCTGTCCAAGGTGGACCGGTGGATGTTCCTCAACTTCGACCGGCAGGCCTGGATGACCAAGGAATCCGAAGGCGACAACACCATGGGCGGCGTCGCCAACGAATTCAGCGTCACCAAATGGAACGATGTGTTCGTGCTGGTCAGCCAGGACAGCACGGAGGCGTTCAGCTCAAAGATCCGCATCTGGAGCAGCTGCCAGCCGCTGGGATCCTTCAGCTTCACCAACGGGCAGGACGTCATCTACCGGATGCCCGAGGTCGGCCTCTGGGGGAGTTACGGCGACAAGAACATCTTCGCCTACAACGCCCATGTGCATCCGACCCTTGCCTCGGGCGACCGCTGGACGTTGTCCTACAACGTCAACAGCTTCGATACGACAGTGGGATCCTCCGGCGCGCACTACAAGGACCCCAGCATTTACAAGCCGAGGTTCGTCTCGTTCACCCTCGCACCGAGCACCGCATGGCGATCCGCACAGCAGACCGGCGAACCGGGAACTGCTGTCGGCTCCGCGAGGGGGAGTAAGGGTGCCGCGACTTTGCCCTGCACCGCCTGCAGGGGCGTCCCCCGGTAGGTCCGGCGGCCTCAGTGCACCCGGTGGTCCTCCAGGGGCGCCGCTGTCAGCGGCCCGTGCGGCTCCCGGGGCAGGTGCGGGGTGTGGTTGACCAGCCGGGCGGAGTTGCCGACCACGGCGATGCTGCTGGTGTTGTGCAACAGGGCGGCGAGCACCGGGTTCATCGATCCGCCGGCTCCGGCGAGCAGACCGACGAGGTTGACGCCGATGGCGAGACCGTAGTTCTGCCGTACGACGCGCAGCGTGTGGCGGCTGAGTTCGACGACGGCGGCGACCTGGCGCAGATCGTTGCCCGCAAGGGCGATGTCGGCGGTCTCCAGCGCCACGTGCGAGGAGTGCTCGCCCATGGTGATGCCGACATCGGCCAGTGCGAGGGCCGGGGCGTCGTTCGTGCCGTCGCCTACCATCGCCACCGTGTGGCCTTCGGCCCGCAGGTCCCGGATCAGCTGCAGCTTGCCCTCCGGGAGCGCGTGCGCGTGCACTTCGGTGATGCCAAGAGTGTCCGCGACGACCTGCGCGGTCTCCGGCGCGTCGCCGGTCAGCAGCACCAGACGCGCGACACCGAGGTCCCGCAGCTGGCGGATGACGGTATCGGCTCCGGCGCGCACCGCGTCCGAGACCCCGAGAATGCCGATCAGGTCCTCGTCGTGAGCCAGGCAGATGACGGTCTCGCCACCACCGCGCAGCCGATCGGTCCAGCCCCGGGCGTCCTCGGTCAGCTCCACGCCGTGCCGCCGCAGCAGGGCCGGGCTGCCGATCAGCAGCCGGGTGCCGTCCAGTTCGGCCCGCATGCCCATGCCCAGCACGACCTCGCAGGCCTGGTGGATGGGGACCTGGAGGTGTTGCTCCTCGGTATGGGCGACGATGGCCTGGGCCAGTGGGTGCCGGGCGTGCAGTTCACCGGAGGCGGCCAGGCTCAGGACGTCGTCGGCGGTGAACCGGTCGCTGAGGGTGACCACGCTGGTGACCAGCGGCCGCCCGAAGGTGAGCGTGCCCGTCTTGTCGAAGACCACGGCAGTGACCCGGCCGATGCCCTCCAGGTGGGTACCGCCCTTGATGAGGGTGCCGCGGCGGGCGCCGTTGCCGATGGCGGCGCTGATCGCGGTCGGCGTGGCCAGGCCCGCCGCGCACGGACAGGCGATCAGCAGCATGGTCATCGCGCGGCGCGCGTCACGGGTGACGAGATAGGTGAGTCCGGCCAGGGCGAAGGAGACGGGCACGAACCGCTGGGTGAAGCGGGTGGCCACGGTCTGGATCGGCGCCCGGTCCGCCTGGGCCTCCTCGACCCGGCTGATGATCCGGCCCACCGTGGTGTCCCGCCCCACCGACGTGGCACGGACGGTGAGCGAACCGGACGTGAGGATGGTGCCCGCGTACACGGGGGAGCCGGCCCGGACATAGACGGGCAGCGCCTCGCCTGTGATCGCCGCCTGGTCCACCAGCGCCTCACCGGAAACGGCGTGCCCGTCCACGGGGATCCTGTGGTGTTCGTACACGGCCACCACGTCGTCCGGCTCGACGTCCTCCAGAGCCGTCTCGACCTCGGTGCCCTCCCGTACGAGCCAGACGCGTTCCTCGCCGACGGTGAGCAGCTCCTCGATGGCCCGCCGGGTGCGGCGCAGTGTCAAGGTCTGGAGGAACTCACCGATGTTGAGCAGCCACAGCACGGTCAGGGCCACGACGTTCTCCCGCAGCACCAGCGAGATGATGGTGGCGGCCGTGACCAGGGTGTCCGTGCCGGGGGAGCTGTGACCGCGCAGCGAACGCAAGGCGCCCCGGAAGAACGGCAGCCCCGTGAAGACGGTGACCGCTCCGGCGAATCCGGAGGAACCGAAGGACATCCGTGGCCGGCGCAGCAGCCTGCGCAGCGCGATGAGCGCGAGCACGGCCCCGCCCACGACCAGCCGGGCGACCTCACCTGTGGAGGAGTCGGGCATGGACCGCGTGGGCCTGGCGGGCGCGGACGCGGGCGGTGCCTCCTTGAGCGCGGCGACCAGCCGGTCCACGTCCAGATCGTCGGGGGCCACCCAGATCACGACGCTGCCGGTACGGGGGAAGACTCGCAGAGCGCGGAATCCGCTGATCCCGGTCAGCCGCTCGTCCACCTGTCCGGCGCTGCCGGGCCGGGCCCGCAGCCAGGGAACCGTCAGCCGGGCACGGCCGCCGGCGACGGAGCGTACGACCACCGCGGACATGATCAGTGCTCGTGTCCGTGGTCGTGGTCCTCGACACCGACGGCGGAGGGCGGCGGCGCCTCCTCACCCAGGGTGGTCCGGGCCTCGGCCAGCACGTCCCCGGCCTTCAGCCGGGCCTCTTCCGCCGCCCCCGCGAGCCACCGGCCGGCGACGATGCCGCTCGCGATGCCTCCCACGAGCGCCTTGCGGGCGGCGGGTTTCGCCTCGGGGAGCTTCTTGGCGGCTCCCCGGATGATCAGACCGCCCACCACTCCGGAGACCGCGTAATGCGCGAGACGGCCGGCTGCGGCACCGGCGATCGCGACGGGATGCATGGAGATCTCCTTCCGTCCGTGCCGAAAGGGCTCGACGGAGTCTCCCTTCCAGTGTGCGCTCGGGCGGGTGGCGGGAGCGAGCGGAGCCCGCCGCCCCCGGCCGGCTCAGGCCGGCTCCGCGACCCTGCCGCCCTGCCGCGCGCCCACGAGGCGGCACACGAGATAGATCACGAAGGACAGCGTCGTGACGTACGGACTGATGGGGACCGTGCTGCCGAGGGCGAGCAGGATGCCTCCCTCCATCGACACCAGCGCGAAGGCGACGCTCAGGAGGGGCAACAGCACGGGGGAGGCCGTGACCCGCGCGGCGGCGGCCGCCGGGGTGACGAGCAGCGCCAGCACCAGGAGCGCCCCGACGATCTGCACGCACAAGGCGACCGCGAGCCCGAGGACCAGCATGAACGCGGGTGACAGGGCCCGCACGGGGACGCCCCGGGCCGCGGCCACCTCCGGATCGACGCTCGCGAACGTCAGCGGCTTCCACATGATCGCGAGGGCGACCAGAGCCACGGCCGAGGTGCCGAGGAGCCAGGACAACCGGGGGGTGTCGACGGCGACGATCTGGCCGGTCAGGATGCCGAACTTGTTCGCCGCCCGGCCCTTGTAGAGGGAGAGGAAGAGCACGCCCAGCCCCAGGCCGAACGGCATGATGATGCCGATGACGGAGTTCCGGTCGCGGGCGCGGACGCCCAGCACCCCGATCACCCCCGCCGCCAGCAGGGAACCGGTGATCGCCCCGGCCACGATGTTCAGCCCCAGGAACAGCGCCACCGAAGCACCGGCGAAGGACAGCTCGCTGATGCCGTGCACGGCGAACGGCAGATCGCGCATGATCACGAACACCCCGACCAGCCCGCCGACCAGGCCGAGGAGGGCCCCGGCGAGCAGCGTGTCGTGGACCAGACCCAGCAGCTCGCCGTAGTCGTCGAAGTCGAAGACCTGCCGCGGGAGGGTGCCGCTCGCCCCGCCGACGGCCCGATCGCCGTGCCCGCTCACGACGGCCCGTCGCCGTGCGGACCGCCCCGGTGCTCCGCCGCGGGCCCCTCGGGCCGCCCGCCGGAGTGGAGGTGCGCGGGACCGTCGGCGCCTTCGTCAGGTGCCCCGACCACGACGACACGGCCCCGGACCCGGACGACGTCGACCTGCGTGCCGTACAGCCGCGACAGGGAGGCCGAGGTCATCACCTCCTCCGGCGGCCCGATCCGGAATCCGCCGCCCGCCAGGTACAGCACCCGGTCCACCATCCCCAGCACCGGGTTGATCTCGTGCGTCACGAAGACGACGGCGGTGTCCGCGGAGCGGCGCCGCCGGTCCACGAGCTCGGTGACCGAGCGCTGGTGGTGCGGGTCGAGGGAGAGCAACGGCTCGTCGCAGAGCAGGATCCGCGGGTCGGTGACCAGTGCCTGCGCGATCCGGACGCGCTGCTGCTCGCCGCCCGAGAGCCTGCTGACCGGAACGTCCGCGTACGCGGTGGCCCCGACCATCGCCAGGGCCTCGTCCACCCGGCGGCGGCTCGCGGCGCCCGCCCGCGACGGCCCCCAGCGATGGCCGTCCAGCCCGAGCCGCACCAGGTCGCGTGCCCGCAGGACGGTGTGCACGGGCAGCGACGTCTGCTGGGGAACGTAGCCGATGTCGCTGCTGCCGCGATCGGGGTCGTGACCGAGCACCGACAGCGTCCCCGCAGTGAGCCGCTGCCGGCCCAGGAGCACCCGCAGCAGACTGGTCTTGCCGGAGCCGTTCGGGCCCAGCACCGCCAGGAACTCCCCGGGCCGCACCTCGAGATCCAGATCACGCCACAGCACCCGGTCGCCGTAGGACAGCGCAGCGCCCCGCAGACTGATCACCGGCGGGGCCGCCCCCGCTCCCTCGCCGGGGGGCGTTCGCCGGGAGGAGAGCGGTGCGGTCGTCTCCGCGCGGTCCATCACGCCTCCAGTGCCCGTCGGAGCGCGTGGACGTTGTCCGTCATCCAGCCGATGTAGTCCTTGCCCGCGGGAAGCGTCTCGGTCACCGGGACCACCGGGATGCCGTTGTCCTCGGCGGCCCGCTTCACCTTCTCCGTCTGCGGACCGGCGGTCTGCTCGTTGTACACCAGCGCCTTCACCCGCTTGCCGGTGAGCAGGTCGAGGGTCTCCCGCAGGCTGCCGGGGGAGACCTCGCTGCCTTCCTCGACGGCTTCGCCGAAGTCCGCCGGTGTCAAGTTCCGCAGACCGCTCGCCTCCGTCAGGTACAGCGGCAACGCCTCGGTGACCGCGACCGCGGCGCCCCCGTGAGCCGCCTTGATCCGCGCCTCCTCGGTCTGAAGGGACGTCAGCTTCCCCTGGAACTCCTCGGCGTTGCGGCGGAAGGCTGAGGCATCGTCGGGGGCGGCTTTGGCCAGTGCGTCCGCGATCCGATCGGCCAGCTTTCCCATGGCCGGGACGTCGTACCACAGGTGCTCGTTGAGCTCCTGGCCCGCCGCCGGTGTCTTCCCCGAGACCCGCAGGGCGTTCACGACCTGGGCCGAGGAATTCTTCGTGCCGCGCAGCATCCTGCCCACGAAGTCGTCGTAGCCGCCGCCGTTCTCGACGACGACCCGCGCCCGGGAGAGCGCCAGCTGGTTCTGGGTTCCGGCCTCGTACGAATGCGGGTCCTGCGACGGGTCGCTGATGATCGAGGAGACCTCGACCCGGTCGCCACCGATCTGCCGCACGATGTCCCCGTACACATTCGTCGAGGCGACCACGGGGACGGCGCCCGGCCGGCCGGTGGCGGAGGATCCGGCGCCGGACGGACCGCTCTCGCAGCCGAGGGCCAGCGCCGTGCACGCGGCCACGAGCAGCGCCGGGCCACGGGCCGAGGACGCCTTCATATGCGGCCTCCCGATCGGACGATCGAAGCGAAACGGAAACGGTTGTCACGTAATTGTCGCTCCGGGGGCCGGGCTCCTCCACTGGAGCGGCGTGCCGCGGCGGGCCGGCGAAGGGCGTTCACGCGCTGCTCCGCCAGCCGTACCGGCTCCTGCGCACCCGGCGCCGGAGGCCGGCGAGCAGCGGGTGCCTGTCCTGCTGCTCGCGGGAGCGGCGGTCGAGCTCGTCCACCAGCCGCCGGGACCGCTCCTCCACGTCCAGCTCGTCCAGGATCCGGTCGATCTCGGTCAGGATCGCGCCGTGCAGTTGCCATTGCCGGGGGTGTTCCAGGACGCGCACCAGCAGCAGGTCGGCGGCCCGGTCGCGGCTGGCGCGGCCCGCGGCGAGCTCCCTGACCAGCCTGTCCTCCGCGTTCTCGGCATTGGTGCTCACCTGCGTGGTGATCAGCACGGCGAAGCTCTCGACGGCGAGGGCGAGATGGGTGAACACCTCCTGCAACGCGCTCGCCACCTCCTCCTCGAACAAGGGCTCGTCCGTCCGCTCCTTGGCGAGGTCGGTCAGGGTCCGGCACGTCACCCGCAGGACGACCGCGGCGATCTCCAGGGCGTCGAGGCCGGTCCGCAGCACCACCCGGAAGAGCTCTCCCTCCTTGACCCGGGGATTGAGCCGCAGACTGTCCTCGGCCTGCCGGAGTTCGGCGTCCACCTCCACGATGTCGTGGTCCAGCCGACGGGCCTCGTAGAGCCTGGCCGCGGCCTCCGCGACCGTCGTGCGGCCCTCGACCTCCTCGCCGATGCGCCGCAGCAGACGGCCCATCCGGCGCGACAGGTGCTCGATGGCCTCGCTGGCCGGCTGCACCCACACCGGAGGGGCGAAGAAGACATTGAACAACAGTCCCACGATCGCGCCGATCAGGGTCTCCAGCACCCGGTCCCACGCGCTCTCCGCCACCCGGGTGACGCCGAGGACGAGCATGGCGCTGATCGCCACCTCGGGAACGAATTCCCCCGCCCGCGCGAAACGCCCGATGACCAGGGAGGCGAGGATGATCAGCCCCAGGCTCCACCAGGTGAGGCCCACCATGGTGGAGAAGCCGATGGCGATGAACACCCCCACCACCACGGAGTTCACTCGGCGGATGCTGGTGGTGAGAGTGGAATAGAGGGTGACCTGGACGACGAGCAGGGCGGTCAGAGGTGCCGTCAGCGGCACGGGCTCGCTGCTCAGTGACAGTGCCACCACATAGGAGATCACCGCGGCGGTGGTGGAACGCAGGGTCTGCGCGACCGCGGGTTCTTTGCCGCGCCGGACGAGGGTCGTCAGGGGATCGGGGAGGTCAGGCACTTAGTGCCTCTTCCCTCTCAGCCGTACCACAGACACCGTCCGACGCCGTGCCACCCGGGTGGCTCCACGCGCTCGACACGCGCTCCGGACCCCGGTTCTCACCCCCTGAGCGGAGGCGCCTCCACCCCTGACTGCATCGAAGGACCCACCCCGCGCTCCGCCCGGTGGACGAGGCGCACGGCCGCCCCCGCCGACACAGTGAAGTCATGGACAAACCACCGAACACCCGGCGGGCCAGCGTCCGCGTCCTCGCCTGCGCGGCCGTGGTGGCCGCGGCACTGTCCCCCACCGCCGCGCGGGCCGGCACACCCGCCACCCCCGAGCTGCGGGCGCCGCAGGGCACCGTGCTGCTGCCCAACATCGACGACGACGCCCGGCGCTGCACCCTGCGCCCCGGCGATCTGGACCGGCTGGACGTGGCCGTGGACGAGCGCCTCGCCGCCTGCCACGACGCCGCCGACGACCGCGTCAACGGCCCCGAGGACGCCAAGGACCTCACCCCTGTGCACGTACGGCCGATGAGCGTGGGGAAACGGGCGACCGGACGCGTCACGGTACCCGCCGCCCAGCGCCCGTACGCACGGCTCTTCATCGAGCGCGACGGGCGGTACGTATCCCTGGGCACCGACGGCCGGATCGGTGCCCAGGAGCTGCGACGGGGCGTGCGGCTGGCCGTCGAGGGGCGTGACATCGTGCGCGACCCGAACCGGTGGGACGGCCAGGTCACCGTGACCCTCACCGTCACCGAGCACGACGCCACCCGCCGAGCCCAGGTGTCCCTGCGCATGGCACCGGTCCTCCTGCACCACGACCTCCAGCGCGCCCGGCACGTCTTCGCCGCCGCACCCGGCCCGGGCACGGGACAGCCCGTCGAGATCCCGGCCGCCGCCCGCCGCCCCGGCCAGTGGCGGGCCTTCGCGGACTCGCTCCGCTCGGCGGCCCGGAAGTCCGGCCTGCCTGCGAGTGAACTCCGCTTCCAGCGCGGCACCGCGCAGTGGTGGCGGGACATCTGGCGCCAGGACATCGCCGAACCCGGATACGTCACCAAACCCACCCCGAACGGCCCGCACACCATGCGTGTCCTGCTGCGGTCCCCCAACTACTGGACGTCCGACGACGGCCGCTCGGCCAGTCTGCGCCGCTCCGGGCGGCTGCTCCACCGCGATCTGCGCGGCCCGGACGTGGGCATCGTCCAGCAGTACACCCCGCACCGCGACAAGAACGTCGACGAACTGCTGAACTTCACCGGCAACCTCGAATCGCTCCCGCCCTACGCCGGCTACCCACGGGGCCGCATCCTCTACGGCAGCTCCGAGCACCGCCGCCCCGACCCCTCGTTCGTCCGGATGCTGCGCGCCCAGGGACAGCAGCCACCCGTCGTGCTCGACACCTCATGGCTCCTCGTCGGGCACGTGGACGAGACCGTCCACGTCGTACGGGCCGACAACGCGCGCGGCTGGACCCTCGCCGTCTCCGACCCGCGTACGGCGATGAGCCTGTTGAAGCAGGCACAGCGCGCGGGCGAGGGAGGGCAGCGGCTGCTCGCCGGCACCGTCGCCACGGACCGGCCGACCGTCGACCAGTTCCTGCGCTACGAAGAGAGCAGCGGCGGCAACGAGGAGGCCGCGCGGCACATCGACCGGCAACTCGACGTCCTGCTGCGCGCCACCGGCCTGAAGGCCGGGGAACTCGTGCGGCTGCCCGTGCTGTACGCCGGCGTCGACCCCGGCGGCGGCCTGCCGCGCCGCTCCGTGGCCTTCACCCCGGCGCTCGCCAACGGACTGTCGCTGACCTCACGGGACTTCGCCGCGCCCGTGCCGCACGGGCCGCGCGTCGCCGGCCGGGACCTCTTCCGGGACGAGGCCGAGCGTCGGCTGACCGCGAACGGCGTGCGGGTGCACTGGGTCGAGAACATCTCCTGGGCCCACCTCAACGGCGGCGAGGTGCACTGCGCCACCAACGCCCTGCGCGAGATCCCTCAGTGACGTCGACGGACGCGGCTCACAGGACGGGGTGGCGCAGTACGGCCGCGACGTCCGCGGGCGTCCAATGCCCCGCGGCTCCGGGGCGCCCGGCCAGATAACCGGCCGCCTTCCCCGCGGTCCAACCGTGCGCCTCCATGAGGCCCGAGGCGAGATGCCGGAGATAGGCGGGGGACGGGGGAGTGGCGGCCACCTCGCCGATGCCCCAGGGGGCGGTGAAGGTGACGACGGGAAGGCCGTCCAGGAGCCCCGGGCACACCAGGGTCTCGTACCGCCCCGGCCCGAGCCGCGCCCGCCCATGGGTGAGGACCTCCCGCAGATTCACCTCCGGCCCCGGGTTCTCGTACATCTCCTGAGCCGCGATGCCGGAAAACTGCGCCACCGAGACGAGGTAGGCCCGCGCTGGCGTCTCGCCCTCGGCGTCGGCGTCGTAGAAGGCGCGGCCCCCGCCCCAGACGGGCGACTCGGTCGCGAAGTACACGATTCCCGGCAGCAGTACGGCGCAGGAGCGCTCGGGAGGCCGACGGTCCGCACAGCCCGGGTACGTACGCGTCCCGCCGGGGTGCCGGCCCCCGGTGAGGTAGTACGTCAGACGCCGCGGATCCATGTTGGACCCGTAGGCGGCGTACCAGACGCGATCGGTGGGCCGGGCGGGCACGCCCGGGGGTTCGAGCCGTCGGGGCACGACAGCGTTCACGGCCGATCGCCGGGGCCGGTCTATGGCGTGGACAGCGACGTCAGCTTGAGACGGATCTCCACCTCGTGCTCACCCGACACCGTGCCGTGCTCCTCGAGGTCGAAGACCGCGGCCAGCTTCTGCTGGACCTGACGCACGGGGTGGGCGGGGCCGAAGAGATCCACGGTCACCGCGCCGGTCAGGGGCGCGGGTGCGGACACCGCGTCGCTGCGGGTCCTGGCGTCGACGATCGTGCACCAGATCACGGGATTGTCCGCCGTGGACAGCGACGCGCGGGTCTCGCTGCGGGCCGGACCGGTGCCCTCGGGGAACGCGGTCTCCAGGGCGCCGAAGACCACGTTCGCGTCCTCGTGCCCACAGTCGGTCAGATGAACACTGACGTGATCCGCACTCTCGGGGGCGCTCATCACCCGTGCTCCTTAGCCGTCGGGGACTGCCGGGCCGGAAATCCACTCCCACGATATGAGGAGCGAGCCGCCCCGGCACCACGGCAGGGCCATCCGTGGCCCTGTCGCCCACCGGAGCGTATTTCGCCGTTACGCGGGGAAAGGTCGGGAACGACCGGGGTCGGCAGCGACAGGCCGCCCCGGTGCGCGTCGTTCACGCGCGGATTCGGATGAGAGGCAAGAGGCATGGCAACAGGCACGGTGAAGTGGTTCAACGCCGACAAGGGGTTCGGGTTCATCACTCAAGACGACGGCGGTCCCGACGTTTTCGTCCACTTCTCAGCCATCCAGACCACCGGGTACAAGGAACTGCTCGAAGGCACCCACGTGGAGTACGAGGTCACCCAGGGCCCGAAGGGCCCGCAGGCGGAGAACGTCGTCCCGCAGCGCTGAGCCCGGGCGGGCCGGCCGGGAGCCGCCCCGGCAGGCCCGCCCTCCCCATGTACGGATACGCCTGGCCGAGCAGGAACGCACGCAGCGCGCCGACGCCGACGGCTGACACCCGGTCACCCGGTCCGTGAGCTGCGAGGGATCATGAACCCCGGAAGACGTACGGCCCCGGGCGGGCCGTGCGCGCGGCAGCGGCTGAATGGGTGGGGTTCGTGCAAGCGGTGTTATCCGGTTTCGTGCCGATCTGGGGGGTCACGGCGATGGGCTGGGCGGCAGGCCGCTTCGACCTGCTCGGCCCGCAGGCCCAACCCGTGCTCGCCCGGTTCGCGTTCACCTTCGCCATGCCGGCTCTGCTGTTCCTCACGCTGTCCAAGGCCCCGGTGGGGGAGATCGCCGAGCCCGAAGTGGCGGTGTTCGCGATCAGTCTGCTCCTGGTGTTCGGGGCGGGCCTGCTGCTCTCCCGGAACGTGTTCCGGGCACGGCCTGCCGACCGCGCCGTCAACGCGATGACCGCGTCCTATGTGAACTCGGCCAATCTCGGTATCCCGGTCGCGGTCGGGGTGCTGGGCGACACCACGTTCATCGCCGCGGCCGCGGTGTTCCAGATGCTGTTCGTGACGCCGTTGATCATGGTGCTCATCGATCTGGACGTTCATCAGGGTGCGCGCGGTCAGTGGCGGCGGTTCGCACGACTGCCCTTGAACAATCCCGTCATCGGTGCGTCGGCGGCGGGGGCCGCGGTCTCCGCCCTCGGTCTGTCGCTGCCCACCGCGATGACCGAGCCGATCCGGATGGTCGGCGACGCGGGCGTGCCGGCGGCCCTGTTCGCCCTCGGGATGTCCTTGAACACCAGGGTGGTGCCGGATGCCAAGGGGATCGCCGAGCGGCTCGTCCTCGTCGGCCTCAAAACAGCCGCGCAGCCGCTGCTCGCCTACGTGCTCGGCCGCTGGCTGTTCGGTCTGCACGGGCATGCGCTGCTGGCCGTGGTGCTGTGCTCCGGCCTGCCCACCGCCCAGAACGCGTTCGTCTACGCCGCCGAATACCGGCTGCGCACCGATGTGCCGAGGGATGTCGTGGTGTGGTCCACGCTCCTGTCGCTGGTCACCCTGTCGCTGATCACCTGGCTCCTCGCCTGACGAGAAGGGCCCGCAGGTCGACGATCTCGAAGCCGCGGGCGCGGACGGCGTCGATGATCCAGGGCAGGGCCCGGGCGTCGAGGACGGGCTCGTGGCCGTCCTCGCTGCCGACGTGCAGCTGCACGATCTCCCCGGGCGTCAGGCCCGCCAGGGCCCGGTTGACGGCCTTTCGGACCGTCATACCGCCGGCCCTGCCCAGGTAGCCGTTGGTGTCGACCGTGAATTCGATGTCGGCGAACCCCAGGGCGTTGACGTCCGCGATCCCCCTCGGGGTGGTGGCGCTGTAGGGGAAGCGGAAGAACGGCAGCGGCACCGTGCCGGTCGCCTCGCGGATGGCGCGATCGGCCCGGGTCACCTCCTCCACCACCTCGCGGTGGGTGAGCCCACCGAACTGCGGGTGGCTGTAGGAGTGGTTGCCGATTCCGTGCTCGGCCGCCATCGCCCGCGCCGCCGCCCGGTGGCGTTCGGCGAACTGCCCCGTCAGGAAGAACGTGGCCGGGGCGTGCCGCCGGCGGAGAGTCGTCAACACGGTGTCCACCCCGGCCCCGTCCCACGCGGCGTTGAACGTCAGCGCGACCACCGGCCGTGTGGTGGGCATCCGCCGGATCTCCCGGCCGAACAGACTCCGCACCGGCCCGGGGGCGGCGCTGTCCGCGTGCGGTGGGGGCACCTCGCCCCTCGGCGCCCCCACCGGCCCCACGACCAGGGCGACGGTGGCCGACAGGGCGGTCAGGATCCGCGCTGCGGCGGTGGCCAATCGGTTCATACCCACCCAACGCATCCGCCCCAGGACACGACACGGGCCGATCGCGGGCCGTCGACGCGTCCACTCGCGGCCGACCTCAACTCCTACCCTGAGCGATACAATTGAGCCCGGACACATCTCCCGTCAGTCCCGTACGAGGAAGGCAAGTCCGTGAGCGGTCTGAACAAGGGGCTCAAGAAGGTCGAGGTGACGCTCAAGTGGGACCCGAGTCCCTCGGGCACACCGGCCAATGACCTCGACATCGTCGCCGCGACCTACTCCGCGGCCGATCCGTACGGCAAGCCCGAGTACGTCGTGCACTTCGACAGCCGGTCACCCGACGGCACCATCACCCTCAACAGGGACAGCCGTACCGGCCAGGGCTTCGGCACCGACGAGGCCATGACGCTGGAGCTCGACCGGTTGTCCTCCCGCTTCACACGTGTCGTGGTGGGCGTCGTCATTCAGCAGGGCGACGCGCGGAAGACCTTCGGCGAGGTGCCCAACACCGCTGTCCGGGTCCGTGAGGACCGGACGGAGCTGGTCAACGACGACTTCGTCGGGGTCTTCGACGCCACGGCGGCGACCGTCGCGGAGTTCACCCGGGGCGCCTCGGGAGAGTGGGTGTTCCGCAAGGCCCTCCGCGGATTCGACACCGACCCGCAATCCTTCACCGCGCTGATGGGCCGGGACCCGAACCTGCCGAATTCTTGAACCGATGACAGGCGTCGAGCGACCATCCTGCTCAGCGGGGCGGGTGCCGTGCTCGCGACCGGCGGCGCACGTGCCAGACGCCCGCCGCGAGGAGGGAGACCGTGACGAGGGCGATCAGGCTGGTGCCCCAGGACCCGCCGACGAGCCGGACGTCCGTCACGGCGAGCGCGGCGGCGGTCGCGAAGGGCACGACGGCGAGGGCGAGGAATCGCAGAACGGCGGCGAGGCCGGCCGCCCGGGGGACGCGGGGAAGGCGTCCATGGTGTCCGAGCGGCTCATCCGCGGCGCCCGGGGTGTAGTACCGCACGGCTTTCGCCCCGAGCCGCAGTGTGTTCTTCCGGTAGATCACCGCGAGGGCGGGCACCCAGATCAACGGCAGCACCATGCCCACGAGGAACAGGGCCACGATCGGGGCCGTCGAGATCACCTGGCGGAGTCGGCCGCGCTTCTCGCCCGCGCCCACGATGCCGAGGATCGTCGCCATCCTGACGATCAGCGACCACCGTGTCCGGCGGGGGATCCGGCCCCGCCCTCCGGAGGGATGACGCCTCACTTCGCCCAGGGCCCGGGCGGCGGCCTCGGTCGTCGGGTACACGTCCTGGAGGACCAGCAGATCCGCCACCCGCCCTTCGGTCCGGGCGTCGTGCCCGGCGAGGGCGGCCAGTTCCAGCACCATGCGGGCCTGGGAGAGCAGGGCTGCCACGAAGCTCACGGGCATGAGGATCACGAACGGGCCGCCCATCACGGCGCCGTCGGCGATCGTCATGTGCGTTCCACGGGCGATGATCTCCCTGCGGAGTTCGTCGTCCCCGGCCGACGGCTTGCGCTCCTTCCGGCGGGAAACGGAGGCAGCGGCCCGGGGGCCGAACCTCCGCACCGCGAAGAAGGACAGTTGCTCCGGCATGTGCTGCGGATCGGCCCAGATCATCGGCAGCAGCGCCTGGGCCTCCACCGTCACCCGCTCCTCCGGGCGGCCCGGCCGGGGCCCACCGGTGGTCCGTCCGCTGCCGTTCATCCGGTCGCCCTTCTCACAACGGTCCTCCTCCACCGGTCGTCCGGCCCGTACCGGTGGCCTTCCACTGTGAGCCCGGCGCACCCGGGCTGCCTCACCCGTTCCGGGTGATGATGATGCCCCTGCCGACGGTGAACATGGGGCGGGAGCGCAGGCCGCGAAGCCGGGAGGTTCGATGGGATCCGTCATCGCGCGTGGGGTGGGGCAGCGCTGGACGGCGCGTCTGGCGGTCGTGGCGGCCGTCGGCGCGGGGGTGCTCCTGCTGTCCGTGGCGGGGCTGCGGAGCGTGGGGCTGGTTGCCGTGGGGCTCGCGGGCCTGGCCGTTTCGGCGGCGGCCGGGTGGTGGGCACTGACGCGCCGGGGTGCGGTGCGAGGCGTCGCGCTGGTCGTGGCGGGGGCGGCGCCGGTGGCCGTGCTCGCGTCGTACGTGGCGGCGAGGCTGCTCTGGCTCGTCCTGGTATCCCTGGGGCTGTGGGCACTGGCCGCCGCCGCGGGCTGGGCCGCACTGAGGGGGGACGTCCTCACCGGCGCGTCCCCAGGGCGCCCCGTCCCGCCGCCCGAGCGCGCCTTCCTGCTGATGAATCCGCGCTCGGGCGGCGGGAAGGTTGGGCGCTTCGGCCTGAAGGAGAAGGCGGAGGCGCTGGGCGCGGAAGTGCTGCTGCTCGACGCCGCCCGGCACGGGGACCTCGCCGGGCTCGCGCGCGACGCCCTCGCCCGCGGCGCGGACCTGCTCGGCGTGGCGGGTGGTGACGGGACGCAGGCGCTGGTGGCGGCTGTCGCGGCGGAGCGCGGGGTGCCGTTCGTGGTGATACCGGCCGGGACGCGCAATCACTTCGCCCTGGATCTCGGGCTCGACCGGGACGACCCGTCACGGAGTCTGGAGGCGCTCACCGATGGGGTGGAGTTCCGGGTGGACCTCGGACGGGTCGGCGGGCGGGTCTTCGTCAACAACGCGTCCTTCGGTGCGTATGCCGAGGTCGTGCGGAGCCCGGCATACCGTGACGACAAGGTCGGCACCGTCCTGCGGCTGCTTCCCGACGTGCTGACCCACCGGCACGGTCCCCGGCTGTCGGTCGGCGCGGGTGCCGTCACTGTCGACGGCCCGCAGGCCGTTCTGGTCAGCAACAACCCGTACCGGGTCGGTGATCGTGCGGGGCTGGGTCGGCGCGATCGGCTCGACGGCGGGGTACTGGGCATGGTGAGCGTCCGGGTCGACAGTGCGGTCGAGGCGGCCGACCTGCTGCGCGGCCGGCACGCGCCCGGCCTGGTCTCCCTGACCTCCGGCGAGCTCGTCGTCGATGCCGATCAGCCGGAGGTGCAAGCCGGTGTCGACGGTGAGGCGCTGACTCTGCCCACTCCCGTGCACTGCGTGTCGGAGCCCGGTGCGCTGCTCGTACGGGTTCCCCGGAACCGCCCGGGCGTTCCGCCGGCGCGACCGCGCCTGGACTGGCGGCGCCTGTGGACGCTCGCCTTCACGACGGGCCGCGCCGACGGCCCGTCGGCAGCCGAGCCGGTCCGCAACGCCCGCTCCGGTGGCTCCGATCACGATCGGAGCCACCGGAGACGACCGGAAGGCCGGTGGACTACCCGAGCCGGACGAGCTTCGAGCCGAAGCCCGGTTCGCTCAGGTCCTTCTGCAGCGCCACCGGCACCTTCGCCGCGCCCGGCCCGTCACCCACCGTCAGCACACCGACCTCGGTGCCGGCCTCGGCCTCGTGCGGAACGGCCCGGCCGCCGTCGGCGAGCTTGAAGGTGGGCTTCAGCCCAGGCCAGCCGGCGCTCTTGAGGTCGGCGGTGGCCACCACCGGGGTCCTGCCGTCCAGCCCGTCGTCGACATAGCCGACGACCTGGCCCTTCTTCACCACGGTCGCGGAGACGAGCCCGTCCCGGATGCCCGCGATCACCTTCTGGGTGTTGTCCAGCGCGCGCTTGAGATGGGCGTTGGAGTCCCCGCCGGGCGAGCGCTGATCCATCGTCACGCCGAGGATCAGCTGGTCCTTGCCGTCGACCGTCCGGTAGGCGGCCCACATCAGCGCACCACCGGCCGGCGTCGTCGAACCGGTCTTGATGCCGGCCGTGCCCGGCTGCGTCGTCAGCAGCGCGTTGTTGTTGTAGATCGGCTTCTCCAGGCCGGGGATCGTGGCGCTGGGCATCCGGACGACCTGCCGGAAGACTTCGTTCTGCATCACGGCCTCGGCCAGCTTGAGCTGGTCGGCGGCGGTGCTCTTGGTCGACTCCAGGAAGCCGCTGGGATCGGTGTAGACCGTGTCCTTCATGCCCAGTTCCCGGGCGACCTTGTTCATCTTCTCGGCGAAGGCGTCCTCGGACCCCGCGTCCCAGCGTGCCAACTGCCTGGCGACGTTGTTACCGGAGGGGATCATCAGCATCTGGAGCATCTGCTCCTGCGTGAACCGCTGACCCGCCTTGAGCGGCACCCTCGACTCGTCCTTCTTCGCGGAATCCGCCTCCGCCTGGGCGTCGAGCGTGATCTGCTCCCCGCTCTCGCCCTTCTTGAGGGGATGCCCCTTGAGGATCACGTACGCCGTCATCACCTTGGCGACGCTCGCGGTCGGTACGGGCTTCTGCTCACCGGACGTCCCCAGGCTGCCCGCACCCACGACCTTCGCCGCGGACTGCCCGTGGTCCGGCCACGGCACGGAGAAGTCACCCTGGAAGGTGTAGGACGCCGAACCCGCGAGCGCGAGCGTCGGCTTCGGCAGCGGCCGCACCAGCTGCGCGGTCACGACACCGACCGCGAGCACCGCCACCACAGGCCCCCAGATCTTGAAGCGCCGCGCGACCGAGCGCATCGGTGTCCGCGGCGGGGCCGGAGTGTTCGTCAGCTGCGCCAGCAGGTCGATCGGGGGTCTCGGTCGCTGCTCGGGCTGTCCGGGACCCGGCTGCGTGCCGGGCCGCGTGGCCGGGCGTGCGGCGGTGACGGGACCGGGCGCGCCGGTCGGCCGCTCGGCCGCCTTCGGGCCGGGGACACCGGCCGCGGGGGGCCGGGGCGGGGCGACCGGCGGGACCGGCCCGGACTCCCGCACCGGTGCCTGGGCCGGCTTCACGGCCGCGGGCCGGGGGCCGGCCGCGCTCGGGGCGGCGGCGGGCGCCGGGCGCTTCTCCTCGGCCGCCGGCGTACGGGCGGTGTCCTCGCCCGCGTCCGCTCCCGTGCCGAGGGCCGGGAGTGCCACCGTCGCCTGCGCGGCGGAATCGGTCCCGGCGACATCTGTCCCGGTGGCAGCGGCCCCGCCCGCTGCCCAGCGGGGGGCCTGCCGGGACTCTGCGGGTGCCTTCGCGTCGTCCGGGGCGGGCTTCCGGGCGTCCGTGCCTGCCGACAGCGAGCGCCTGGGGTCGGTGGGTATGCCCTTGTCGGTACGGGCGTCGTCATCCGTCGACGGGCGCGGCGCCGCGGCCCAGGCGGGTGACGTCCCGGCCTTGGCCTTGGCCTTGGGCGCGGACGTCGCCTCGGGTGCCTTCGCCTCGGGCGATGCCTTGGCCTCGGGTGCCTTCGGCTCGGACGGTGCCGTCGCCTCGGACGGTTCCTTGGGCTCGGACGGTGCCTGCGTGGGTCCGGTCGGGGACTGGCCCTGCTTCGACTCGTCGGGGGACTCGCCCGTCACCGACAGCTCTTTCATACGCCGCACTGCCTTGCCTGTGTTGTTGATGAGGATCCGCGTCCCGGGGCCATGGCGGTGCTGGTGGAGTCCCGCGTACGCCCCGTCGGCGTACAAGACGGGAGGACATACCTTCTGGTTCCCCGTGGAAAACACCTATCTGATCATGAAGGGGGTATTCCCCGGACGCGGGGCATCCGGCCGGTGCTTCCAGGCGTTTATTCGGCGATGGCGGTCGAGTGGGACCAGGCGAACACCGCGAGCTCGCGGCCGCCCGCCACGGCTTGAGTCCGCGCCGTGCGGGCGAAGTGCTCGTTCTTGTTGAGGTGGGGCACCGTCACCTCGGTCGAATCCTCCTGGCCCGGAGGCAGCCGCCAGGTCGGGGGCAGCTCCGCCGGTCCTCCGACCAGGAAGATTTCCGTTCCGGCTGTCTGGGGTTCGTCGGTGGGCAAAGTGTCTCCTCCGCTCGATGAAAACTGGATGAATCGGGCGCTGATGTCAACGATCAACAGATGCACGGGACACGGTTCATGGCGCCCGCCCAACCGGTCGGCGGCCGCTCGCGAACGACACCCGCGACGTCGGGCAAACGGTGGCGGGAGCGAGGGCGGCTGCGCCATGCTGGCGCGATGGACGAGGAACCCCTGAAGGACTGGGCGCAGCGGCGCGAGGCGGACCGGGAACGCAAGAAGGGCCGACTGCGCGCGGTGCCGCTGGGGCCGGGGCGGCATCGCGGATTCCATGTGCATCCGCAGGCTCCGCGCGTCATCGAGCAGTGGGACGGCTACGAGTGGACCCCGGTGACCGTCGCGGACGATCTGGCGGCGGCGCAGGACCTCCTCCACCCCGCCGATCCCGCCGGGGAGCCGGCGGGGGAGTGGGACCGCCCGGCCCCGGGGAAGCCTCCGGGGAAGCACCGGAAGCCGGAGCCCACGGACCGCCGGGAGACGTGAGCCGGGCCGCGGACGCCTCTTCGGCGGCCGGGGCCCGGCGTGGCGGCCGTGCGGGTCATGAGCGGACCAGCAGCCGTTCCACGGTTGCCACGACCTTCGCCGCGCCGTCCTCGGCGTTGATCCGGGCGGCGAGCGCCCGGGCCCGCCGACGGTGGGCGGGCTCCTCCACGGCCCGTCGCAGCGCCGCCGCCAGCCGGTCGGAGGACAGTTCTGCCAGGGGGACGGGACCGGGGCTCACGCCCAGAGCGGTCAGCCGCCGCGCCCAGAACGGGGCGTCCAGCTGGGCCGGTACGGGGACCGCGGGCACACCGGCCCGCAGGCCGGCCGCGGTGGTGCCGGCGCCCGCGTGGTGGACGACCGCCGCCATCCGCGGGAAGAGCCAGTGGTGCGGGATCTCGTCGACGGCCAGGACGTCGTCGCCGGTCACCGACAGATCCGACCAGCCGGTCTGGACGACCGCGCGGACCTTGGCCGTCCGCAGGGCGGACCCGATGACGGCGCCGAGCCATTCGGATTCCGCGACGACCAGGCTGCCGAATCCCACGTACACCGGTGGCGGCCCCGAGGCGAGGAAGTCGGCCAGCCGGGGCGGTGGCCGCCAGCCCGGCGGAGGTGACGGCCACCAGTAGCCCGTCACCTCCATGCACGGCGGCCAGTCGGCCGGCCGGGGTACCACGCACGGGGAGAAGCCGTGCAGGAGGGGCATGCCCTGCCGGATGGCCCGCCGCCGTTCGGCCCCGGCGCCGCGGCGGGGCAGCCCGAGTTCTTCGCGCAGCCCCCGGACGGGGGGTGTGATGAGCCGGTCGACGGCCGACTGGAGGGCGTGGCCCACGAGCAGATTGCCCCGGCGGCCCAGGGAGCGGGTCCCGGTGAGCACGGGCGGGAAGTCCCGGGTGGGGGCGAGCGGCTGGAGGAAGAGACCCACGGTGGGCACACCGAGCGCTTCGGCGACGACCTGGCCCAGGGGCGCCGTGGTGGCCGCCAGCAGCAGCAGATCGGTGCCCTGCCGTGCCGCGTCGAGCAGACCCCGCCCCAGGGCGGGCATGACGGCGCGGCCCATGCGCAGCAGTTCCATGGCGGCCGTCGCACCGGTCCCGGCGCGCAGGATGCGCTGCCCGGCGGCGGAGGCGAGCTGGGCGCGGGGATCGAGGGGCAGGGAGCGGAAGCCGAGACCGGCCTGTCCGACGAGGCCGGCGAAGCCGTCGTGCGTGGCGATCGTCACCTCGTGACCGGCCTGCCGCAGACGCACACCGAGCCCGGTGTAAGGAGCCACGTCGCCGCGGGACCCGACGGTCGCGATCAGAAGACGCATGGCAGGCAGTATCGCGGAGGCGGGGTGGGATGGGTACCGCCGTGAACGGTCGGTGGCCGGCGTCCCGCGGCACATGCGCGGGGCCACCGGCCGGTGAGCCGTCGGCGGGCGGGGCCGGGTGCGGCCCCGCCCGCCGGGACGGCCGTCATGCCCTCCTGAGGGGCTACTTGACGAAACGGACCTCGGGGTAGGCGGCCGAGGGCCCTTCCAGGAGGGGGCTCGGCCGGCCGCGCAGATGGCGGTCCATGAAGGCGGCCACGTACGCCCGGACGACGGGGGTCGCCCGCTCCCCGGGGAGGGTGCCGAAGGCCGTGGCCCGCTGGTCCGCGGGGATCCGGTTGCCGAGGTCGAACCGGCTGCCGATCCAGGGGACGTCGGTGAAGGTCATGTGGCCGCCCGTGGGCACGTCGAGCCAGCGCTGCCAGCCGGTGAAGTGCCGTCGCCGCTCGTTCCAGTTGGCGTTGGGCACGGAGTCCTTGGTCCGTTGGGCACCGAACAGCAGCACCGGGCGCTCGAGCGCACGCGTCGGCGGGGCGGTGAAGAAGTCGCCGTCCAGATTGACCGCGGCGTCGACGCGGGAGTCGGTGCCCAGGAGTTCGACGGCGCTCGCACCGCCGATGGAGTGCCCGGCCACGGCGATGCGGCCGGCGTCGACGCGGACGCCGGTGCCCGGGCGGGTCAGCCGGTCGAGCAGGAAGCCGATGTCCTTGACCCGGTTGGGCACGACGCGGCCGAAGTCCGGGCGCTCACAGATCAGGCACGCCTCGATCCGGCCGCCGGGGAACTCCACCGGTGCCTCGTAGGTGTGGTCCAGCGCGGCCACCACGTAACCGCGGCCGGCCAGTTCCTCGGCCAGGGTGGTCAGCGTGAGGCGGCTCATCCCGAACCCCGGGGACAGGACCACCAGCGGGCGGGCGCCGGGCGCCGCGGGGGCGTTCACGGTCGCATGGGTGCGTACGGCGGCGAGCGCGTCCGTGCCGAACACGGCGGTGGACAGCGCGGCGGACGCGTACGGGGCCGGCCGGGCGGAGGGTCGCAGCGCCGGGTACCACAGCGACGCCATCAGCTGACGGTGGCCCGCTTCCGGCTTCCACGGGTCGGTCCGGCTGGTGTCCACCAGGTGCAGGGATTTGGTGCCGATCAGCTGCTTCCCGGTGGGGGAAGGCAACGTCGGCGCGGACGCCGCGGCGGCGGACGGTATTCCGCCGAGAACGGCCAACAGGAGGGCGAAGCATGCGGCAGCCGACCGCAACAGATGACGTGACATGATCACACGTTACGACGGACCGGGGTGTCCGGCCGACCACCTCAGGATCGAGCCGGTGGCCGGGAGGAGCGGCGTACCGCCGACGAGCGCGGGTACGCGGCGCGTATGGACACCCAAGCAAAGCCCCTCACGCCCGCCCCGCCGCACGGGGCGCCATGTTTGAGCACTCCCCGACGGGTAACGCGGTGGGCGAGGCCGATATGACGAACACAGCGCACGGCTCCGACGTTTCGGGGAACGGCGCGGGCAAGAAGCGGAGTCCCGAGCAGGGGCGCCCGCCGTCCGCCGTGGAAATCCTGCGGCTCGCCCGGGCACAGTTCGCCGAACTCACCGGCACCCAGCCGGAGTCGGTCTCCTCCTTCGAGCGTGCGGAGGACGGCTGGGTCGTCCGGGTCGAGGTCCTCGAACTCGCCCGGGTGCCCGACACGATGAGCCTGCTCGCGACCTATGAAGTCATGCTCGGGCCGGACGGCGAGCTCACCACGTACAAGCGCGTCCGGCGCTACGAGCGCGGGAAAGCGGACCCCACCTAGCGGCTCGGTCCCATCGGCCGCAGGACGTCACGCACGCCCCGCGCACACACCGACCAGCCAAAGGAGGACCGGACGACATGAGTGTTGTTCCGGCACAGCAAGGCCGCGGTGGCGGCGGTACCAGTGGACTCTACGACGTCCTGGAACTCGTCCTCGACCGAGGTCTCGTGATCGACGCCTTCGTGCGTGTCTCGCTCGTCGGCATCGAGATATTGAAGATCGACATACGGGTCGTCGTCGCGAGCGTCGACACCTATCTGCGCTTCGCCGAGGCGTGCAACCGGCTCGACCTGGAAGCCGGCCCGAACCGCAGCGCGGGGCTGCCGGAACTGGTGGGCGACATGACCGAGTCCGGGGCCCGCGGCAAGACCAAGGGCGCCCTGTCCGGCGCCGCCCAGACCGTCTCGGACGCCTTCCAACAGGCCCGTGACGAGGGCGAGAGCCGGTCGGAAGCCAAACCGCGCGCCCGGCGCACCGCTTCGAACCGCAGGAAGGAGGAGCAGGAGTGAGCACCTACGTCTACGGCATCGCCCATCGCTCGCACCCCCGCCCCGACGAGGAGCTCGCCGGTGTCGGCGACCCGCCACGGCCGGTCCGCACCCTGGCCGAGGGGGAGCTCATCGCACTGGTCAGCGACGCGCCCGAGGATCTCCGGCCCAAGCGCCGGGACCTGCTGGCCCATCAGCGCGTCCTCACCCACGCCGCCGCCGGGGGCCCGGTACTGCCGATGCGGTTCGGCGGTGTATCACCGGACGACGCCGCGGTGAAGTCGGTGCTGGCCGAGCGCGCGGAGCACTTCGAGGAACGGCTCACGGCCCTGCACGACAAGGTCGAGTACAACGTGAAGGCCTCGCACAACGAAGACGTCATCCTGCACCAGGTGCTCGCCGACAACGCGGAGCTGCGTGCCCTGACCGAGGCCAACCGGGCCGCGGGCGGCGGGACGTACGAGCAGAAGATCCAGCTCGGTGAACGCATCGTGGCCGCCGTCCAGCAGCGCGAGACACGCGACGCCGAAATGGTCCACGACACGCTCATGGGCATCGCCGCGGCCGTCAGCCGCGGCCCCGCGTCCACCGGCTGGCTGGTGAGCGTCTCGTGCCTGGTCGCCCGTGCCGACACGGCCCGCTTCCTCGCCGCCGTCGACGCGCTGATCAAGGACAATCCCCAGCTCGAGATCCGGCTCAGCGATCCGCTCCCGCCCTACAGCTTCGTGGAGTGACGTCCCATGGGCCTGCTGGGCGAACTGTTCCTGCTCCCGGCGGCACCGGTCCGCGGCACCCTCTGGGTGCTCGGGCGGGTGGCCGCCGAGGCCGAGCGGCAGTACTACGACCCGTCGGCCGTGCAACGTGAGCTCGCCCTCCTCGAGAAGCGACTGGAGGCCGGCGAGATCGACGAGGCCGAGTTCGACCGCCGCGAGGACGAGCTCCTCGACAGACTGGAGAAAGGCACACCGTCGACATGAACAACAGGACGGCACTGGGGCTCGCCGTGGGCGCGGGCTATCTGCTGGGACGTACGAAGAAGGCGAAGTTCGCTTTCGCCGTCGGGACCTTGGTGATGGGCAAACGGCTGAACGCGACTCCGGGCGCACTCACCGGCCTCGTCACCGACCGGCTGCGGGACAACCCGCAGTTCAAGGAGCTCGGTGATCAGTTGCGCGAGGACCTTCGCGGGGTGGGCAAGGCCGCCACCGGCGCGCTCGTCAACCGCCACATCGACGCGCTCGCGGACCGGCTGCACGAGAGCACCCTCGATGTGCGGGACCGGATCTCCGGTGTCGCCCCCGCCCTCGACGACGACGAGGAGGAGGCAGAGGACACCGCTCCGGAAGACGCGGTGGACGACGAAGAGGAAGAAGACGACGACGCGGAGCAGCGGGTGCGCAAGACGGCCCGCAAACCGGCCCGCAAGACCGCGAAGCAGCAGGCGCCGAAGAAGCAGGTGCCGAAGAATCCGAAGAAGAAACCGGCGGCCCGGAGGACGGCCCCGTCGCAGGGAGGCCGGTCCCGTGGCTGACACCAAGAGTGCCGGGAAGAGCGTGCTGGGCACCGTCGACGCGGAGAAGACCGACCGCCTCAAGGCGGAGCTGACGCACTACGCGCTCGCGCAGACCGAACGCGCGCTGGCGGGCCTCGGCCGCAAGCTCGGCGAGAGTACCGTCAAGCTCAACGACATCGCGGAGGGCCGCAGCCCGGGCTTCGCCCGGCTGGCCCTCGACGGCGGCCGCAAACTCGCCGAGGGCAAGGGCCCCCTGCGGGCCGGAGTGGAAGTCGGAGCCGCACGCCTGAAGGACGGCGCCAAGAAAGCGGCCAAGGGGGCGGCCAAGAAGGCGGCCGACAGGATCGGTGAGGTCGGCGCACGCGGGCGGAAGGGCACGGGCGGGCGGAAACCCACCGTCGTCATGGAGTCCGTCGATGTCGGCGTACCCGTGCGTGAGGCCTACGACCAGTGGACCCGCTACCAGGACTTCCCGGCCTTCGCCGAAGGCGTCCAGGACGCCGAGGCGGTGGACGACACCGGCTCGGAATGGGACCTCAAGGTCTTCTGGTCCAGCCGCCACTGGACGGCACACACCACCGAGCAGATACCCGACGAGCGGATCGCCTGGACGGCGAAAAGCGCGAAGGGCACGGGCAAGGGCGTCGTCACCTTCCACCCGCTCGGCGACAGCCTCACCAGGATTCTGCTGGTCATCGAGTACTACCCCAAGGGACTCTTCGAGCGGACCGGCAACATCTGGCGCGCGCAGGGCCGCCGGGCGCGGCTCGACCTGAAGAACTTCGCCCGCTACCTCGCGCTGCGCGGCGAGGCCGAGGAGGGCCGCCGCGACGAGATCCGCGACGGAGAGGTCGTCCGGGCGGACGACGAGGCGCCGGCGGAGGACGACGAGGCGTACGCCGCCGCCGACGAAGCCGGCGAGGCCGAGGAAGAGGAAGCGGAATACGACGACGAGTACGAGGACGATCAGGACATCGACGAAGGCGTCGTCGAGGACGACGAGGACATCGAAGAGGAAGACCGCGGCGGGCGCGACCGGAAGAGCCGTCGATGACGATGCCGAGCCGACTCCCCGACCCCTACGTCCCCGACGGCACGAGCGCCAATCTCGCCGACATCCTGGAACGCGTCCTGGACAAGGGCGTCGTCATCGCCGGGGACATCCGTATCAACCTTCTCGACATCGAACTGCTCACCATCAAGCTCCGCCTGGTCGTTGCCTCGGTCGACAAGGCGAAGGAGATGGGAATCGACTGGTGGGAGACCGACCCCGCCCTGTCGAGCGGCGCCCGGCGGCGTGAACTCGCCGAGGAGAACGAGCAGTTGAAGCAGCGGATCGCGGCCCTGGAGGCGGGGTCGTCCGACCGGCCGGCCGAACGCGAGGAATCGGGATGACCGAGCTGTGTTATGTGTACGCCGTGACCCGCCCGTTCGACGGCGCCCTGCCCGAGGGCCTGGCAGGCGTCGCCGGCACGCCCCCTCGGCTGCTGGCGCACGACGGGCTGCTGGCCGTCCTCGGTGACGTACCGGCCGAAGACTTCTCCGAGGAACCGCTCCGCGCCCGGCTGGAGGACCTCGACTGGCTCACCTCGACGGCCCGCGCCCACGAGGCCGTGATCGGGGCCCTCACCGCCGTCACCTCCCCGCTGCCGCTCCGCCTCGCGACGGTCTGCAACGACGACGGGGGAGTGAGGCGCCTGCTCGACTCCGGGCGCGAGCGTTTCACCCGGTGCCTGGAGCGCCTGGACGGGCGCGTCGAGTGGGGCGTGAAGGCCTACGCGCGAGAGGCCCCGGACGCGTCACGCGACGACACCACCGCGCCGACGGGTCCGAAGGGGCCGACAGGGCCGACGGGCCCGACGGGGGCGCCCTCGGGCCGGGACTATCTGCGGCAGCGGCTGCGGCAGCGCAATGCCCGCTCGAGCATCCTGTCGGAGGCGGACTCCGGCTCCCGGCTGCTCCACCAGGAGCTGTCCCGGCGCGCGGAGGACGTACGGGTGCACCGGCTCCAGGACGCCCGGCTGCCCGGGGTGCCCCGCGGCAACGTCCTCAACGCCGCCTATCTCCTGCCGCGCGAGCAGAGCGAGGCGTTCGTCGAAGAGGTGCGGCGGCTCGGCGCGCGAAGCCCCGGGATCCGGGTCGAGCTGACGGGCCCTTGGGCACCGTACTCGTTCGCCGACGTGACCGACGCCGCCCGCGAAGGAAGCGAGGGACGATGAGCCTTGCCCCGCACGGACAGCGCGAGGTGAGCCTCGTGGACCTGCTCGACCGGCTGCTGGCGGGCGGGGTGGTGCTCACCGGGGACCTGACCCTGCGCATCGCGGACGTCGACCTGGTGCGCATCGACCTGAACGCGCTGATCAGCTCGATCGGACCCGAAGTCGCCTCCCCCTTCGAGGTGTTCGACGAATACGAGGAGGACGCATGAGCCGGCGTGTGGAACTCGGCCCCGACACGGTGGAACGCGATCTGGCGCAGTTGGTCCTCACCGTCCTCGAACTGCTCCGGCAGCTCATGGAGCGCCAGGCGCTGCGCCGGGTGGAAACCGGTGATCTCGCCGCCGACCAGGAGGAGCGCATCGGCATCACGCTGATGCTCCTCGAGGACCGGATGGCGGATCTGCGGGAGCGGTTCGGGCTCCGCCCCGAGGACCTGAACATCGACCTCGGTCCTCTGGGCCCGCTCCTGCCCCGGGACTGACGCGGCGTACGACCACCGGTGTAGGGCCGGAGCCCGTTACGGCCGGGACGGGCGTCGATCTAGCCTCGGGCCATGGACACAGCGAACGGGACACTCGACGAAGCCCTGCAACGACTGCACGCCTGCGGACCCGAGTACCGGGGGTATCTCAGCAACCACGGACCGATGGCCGTGGAGGCCCTGGCCCGCCGGGGCCAGGCCGGCACCGTCCACCGCTGGCTCGACGCGTACGAGGCCAGGCTGGAGGACGTCCCGAGCCCGCGGGCCCGCATCTCGGACGACACGTGGCATGAGGCGCTGGGCGATCCGCGCCGGGTCACCGACTGGATCGCGTACTTCTCCCGCCAGGTGGCCGTGCGCCCCTGGCGGGAGGTGCTGACCGAGTGGTGGCCGCGGCTGCTGCCGGGCATCGCCGGTGCCGCGGCCCACCCCGCGATCCGCGTGGGCCATGCCGTACGCACCCTGCTGGTGGAGGGCGAGGACGCACCGCGTGTCGCGGAACTGGCCCACGCCCTCGGGTACTGGGCGGCCCGGCACACGCTGCTGCCGGTGACCGTGCGCCCCTCGGGCGGATCCACACCCGCCGAGGCCCTCGCCGCCCTTCCCCGGGCCACCGATCCGAGCGGGCCCCCGGTGGAGCGGTACCAGCTGCTGCCCGGCACCCCGGGCTGGCTGCGGACCGCCGAATCGCTGCACGTCCCCACGGACCCGGAAGCCATTCGCGACGAACTCACCGCGCTCGTACGGGCGACCACCCTCCACTACGGCGCGTACGGCCACGGCGACCCGGTCATGCTGGTCCACGCCACGACCGCGCCGAACGCGGTACTGCGCACCCTGCCCGTCCTTCCGCACGAGTTGTGGGGCCTGTCCCTCGCCGTGGCATGGGCGGCGAGCGCCGCCATCACCACCGTCTACGCCGCGGACACCCCGCAGCCGGAGTCCCCCGACGCCTCCTCGATGACCCCCGAGGAGGTCTTCGAGGAGGCAGCCCGCAGCGGCGACGCGCACGCGATCAAGTTCGTGGACACGGCCCTGGACGTGGCCGCCACCAGCGAGGACGGCGACAGCCGCGCCCTGTCGGCCGCGCTGAAGGCCATCCGGCTGATCGAGAAGGACGACTGACACCACGTCGGGGCGGCCGTCCGCCCCCGGAGCCGATGGTCAGGGCGCGGCGACCACGGCGCGCGAGCGGTCGGCGGCGATCCGCACCGCGAAGGCGGCCAGCGCGGTGCCCATCACGTAGCGGTGGATCCTGGCCCACAGCGGGCGCCCGGAGAAGAAGGAGGCGACGGAACCCGCGGTCAGCACGAAGACGCCGTTCATGACGACGCCCACGATGATCTGGGTGAGGCCCAGTACCAGGCTCTGTGCCGCCACATGCCCCTTCTCCGGCTCGACGAACTGCGGCAGAAGCGAGACGTAGAGGATGGCGATCTTCGGGTTGAGCAGGCAGGTCAGCAGCCCCATGCCGAACAGCCTGCGGGGCCGGTCGGCCTCCAGCTGCCGGGGGGAGAAGACGGACGACCCGCCCGGCCGCACGGCCTTCCAGGCGAGCCAGAGCAGATACGCCGCACCGGCCAGCTTCAATGCCAGATAGATCTCCGGGACGAGCGAGAACACCGCCGCGATGCCCGCGGTCGCCGCCATCAGATAGACGAGGAAGCCCACCCCGACACCGGCGAGGGAGATCAGCCCCGCCCGGTACCCCTGGGACACCGAACGGGACACCAGATAGATCATGTTGGGCCCGGGGGTGATCACCATCCCGAACGCCACGACCGCGATGCCCACTATCGCGCTGATGCTGACCATGCACGTCTCCTCAGTATGCGAACGTCAAATAGGGCCGACACGGGTGAGGGAACGCTTGATCGATTGAATTGCTTCCCCCGTGGACGCGCGGACTCGCGAACGCGAGGCCGCCGGTCAGTAGGTGACGACGATCCGCCGCGCCGGCCCGTCCACCCGGATGCGCCCTCCGACGGGGATCACCATCTGCGGATCGGTATGGCCGAAGTCCACATCGAACACCACCATGGCGTCGGGGGCGTAGCGGGCCAGAGCACGCAGCGCGGCCTCCCGCTGCTCCCGGCGGAAGCGCGCCTTCTCCTCGACGCCGAGCCGCTTCTCGAAGGACCAGCTCTTCGCCCGGCCCACCAGTACGGCCGGGAACTGCTCCAGGAGACCGCGTTCGCCCATGTTCCGCAGGATCCGGAACACCTCCTGGGCGCCGGGCATGTCCTCGGACGTCTCCAGGAAGAGCACGTCACCGCGGTAGGAGGCCGACGGCCGCACTTCGCGGTCGGCCATCAGCAGCCAGGACAGGATCTCCAGATTGCCGCCCCACCCGGTCCCCTCGACGACCCGGTCCGCGTGGTGCCAGGTCCAGCCCGCCGCGGGCTCCATCTCCGGTTCGCTCTCGAACGTCCGCGGCTCCTCCCAGGGCCGGTTCACGTCCCCGGAGGTCCGCGGGACGGTGAGTTCGTACTCGCCCGAGGTGAACAGGGCCGCCCGCAGGGAGTCGGCGGTCAGCGGATGCATCGCCCCGGGACGTCCGAACTCGGCCATCACCGAACCGCCGTGGTAGGAGACCATGCCCAGCTCGCGGAGGAAGAGCAGCAGGTTGGTGTTGTCGCTGTAGCCGAGGAACGGCTTCGGGTGGGCGCGGATGAGGTCGCGGTCGAGATGGGGCAGGACCGTGATCTGGTCGTCCCCGCCGATGCTGGCGATCACGGCCTTGATGCCGGGGTCCGCGAAGGCCGCGTGGATGTCGGCCGCCCGGTCCTCGGGCGAGGACCCCATTCGACGGGTGGTCGGGTACTCGACGGGCTTCAGCGCGAAGTCGTCACGCAGTCTGCGCAGCCCCAGCTCGTACGGCAGCGGCAGCAGGCCGGGCAGGCCGGACGAGGGGGACAGCACCGCGACGCGGTCACCGGGGCGGGGCTTGGCGGGGTACAGGGGAGCCGTCATCGGCAGATCGTAGGCGTCAAGTGGGCGTGGGCGCAGGTCATTTATGCCCGGTGGGAGAGGCAGTACGAGGGCCCCGCGCGGCTCGTGGGCCTCTGTCACGCCCCGGTGTCGAACGCGCGGCGCGCGGCGCGGCGCCAGCGGTTGGCGGGGAGGGCGGGGCGCAGGGCCGCGAACGCGCCGCAGTACTTGGTGAAGACAGCCGGCCGTACACCGTGGGAGTGCAGCAGGAGGTCCGCCTCGGTGAGGTGCCCCGCTGTCTTCGTCTCGACCAGGACGAGGCCCGGGGCGCAGCGCACCGCCCGGCCCGCGCGCAGGTCCTCGCAGACCAGCCCGGCGTCGCAGGTGATGCGCTCGCCGTCGGCCACCAGGGTCGCGCGGAGGTAGTCGGTGCTCAGCGACGGGTGCAGCACGGCGGGGGAGTCGATGCCGTAGACGCGGTGGAGGGTGTCGGCGAGGAAGGTCCGGCAGGGGCCGTCGAGCGGGGTGTCCTCGCCGGTCAGCGGCCGGCGGTGTTTGACGGTGTCACCGCGCCGGCCCTTGAGTTTGATCTCGAACTGCCGCTCTCCCGAGTCCTGGTACACCCGCTCGCGGATCTTGAAGCGGAGCCGTCGGCCCTGCCGGTGGTCGTGGAAGGAGCGGAGCCCGGGGGTGTCGTAGTAGACCGAGTGGTACCGGAAGGTACGGCGGTCGTCGATGGCCAGGGCGCGGAACGGGCCGCCGGGCCGCCGGGGGTCGGTCAGCCGCTCGACCATCCGCAGGTAGATGTCGACGGGCACGAGATAGCTGCGGTCGAAGCGGGCGAGCAGCTCGGCCCGCTCATTGACCTCGGCGAGGGAGATGGCCGCCGTGCCGTGGGCCGCCTCGCCGATGGCCCGCACCGCCGCTGCCGCCGGCGGTGCCTGCGCGATGGTGGTCATGCCGCCTCCCACGCGGGGGCGGCGGCGCGGACGGTCTCCGACGGCTCGGCCCGGCGGGTGTCCGCCCCCGGCTCGGGCTCGCGGTAGCGGACGTCGACGACCGTCAGATCGCGGACGAAGTCGACCTCCATGACCGTCCAGTGGAGGGGCTCGCCGAGACGGCGGGCGAGATCGGCCCGCAGCGCGGCGGGGTCGCTGTGGACGGCGTCGAGCGTGACGACCGTGCGGCGGGAGCGGGCGAGCAGCCGGGGGTGGTCGGCGCCGTAGATGACGAGGAGCAGCAGGCCGCTCAGTGCGGCGGCGAGGGAGAACGCCAGATGCGGCAGACCGCAGATGAGGCCGAGGACGAGCGTGGTGAAGTAGTAGGCGACCTCCTCGTGCTGGACGGAGTCGGAGCGGAGCCTGATGATCGACAGCACGCCGAAGAGCCCGAAGCCGAGTGCCGTGCCACCGTTGCCGCCCACCTCCGCGAGGGCCGCGACGACGGTGAACAGGGCGACGTTCAGGGCCAGATAGGCCGGTACGAGGTCGCGCCGCCGGTGTCGCGGATAGTAGATGGCGAAGGTCAGCAGGCACACGGCGGCGAGGTCGAGCCCCAGATGCGCGGCGAGGTGTCGTAGGGAGTCCATGGCTTCGCTCTCTCCGGACGTTCGAAGGAATGCGGACGTAGAGAGAACTCTGGGTGAACAAGTGCACACATGTGAGTGGACATTGCGGATCGTTGACGGAACCGGATGAGGACTGTCCGGAAGGCCACCCGTCCTGTCGCATTCGACGTTCTTGCGACGCGGGTGTCCCACCTCTCACCCCGGCCCCGCGCCTGCCCCCTCCCTTGGACTCTCAGGGCCCTCGGGGGGGGGGGGGAGGGGCAGTCGCCCGTCGGATACCGGTCACGGGTGCAACGTCGCCTCGCCGGTGATCCGGACACCGGTCCGCTCGCCGGGACGGACCGTGACCGGACCGCTGACCCGTATCTCCACCGGGTCCGCCAGCCCGTCGACGCCGACGGTGACCATGGCGTCGTGCCCGTAGAAGCACACGGACGTCACCGTGCCGCCGACGGCCCCGGCGCTCTCGTTCGTCCCGCCTGCCCCGGCCGCCTCCGCCGGGACGTCGGTGAGCCGCAACTGTTCGGGCCGCAGCAGCACCCGGCCCTCGCGAGGACCGCCGGCCGCGCCGCTGTCGGCGGACGCGGCGAGTGGCACCCGGCCCAGCGGGGTGGACGCCGCGCCGTTCTCGGCCGTGCCGGGAAGCAGGACGGCATCACCGACGAAGCGGGCCACCCAGGGGTCGGCGGGGCGCCCGTACACCTCCTGCGGGGTGCCGCACTGGGCGATCGTCCCGTCGCGCACGACCGCCACCCGGTCGGCGACGGAAAGGGCCTCCTGCTGGTCGTGGGTGACCAGCACGGCCGTCGCGCCCGTGGCCCGGAGGGCCGCGCGGACATCGGCCCGCACACCGGAACGCAACGCGCTGTCGAGGGCGTTGAACGGCTCGTCGAGCAGCACCAGCGCGGGCCGCGGCGCGAGCGCCCGGGCCAGGGCGACCCGCTGCTGCTGGCCGCCGGAGAGTTCATGGGGCATCCGGCCGCCGTACCCGGCGAGCCCGACCAGCTCCAGCATCTCCTCCGTCCGCCGACGGCGCTCCGCCCGGGCGGGCCCGGTCAGGCCGAACGCCACGTTGCGGGCCACGCTCAGGTGCGGGAAGAGCGCTCCCTCCTGGGGGACGATGCCGATGCGGCGGCGCTCCGGCGGCAGATGCGTCCCGGGGCCGCCGAGGGTGCGCCCGCCGACCGTGACGGTGCCCGCGTCGGCGCGCAGGAAGCCGGCGACGACGCGCAGCAGGGTGGTCTTGCCGCACCCGGAGGGGCCGAGCACGGCGGCCAGTTCGCCGCCGGGGACGGTCAGGTCGAGCCCGCGGAGGACGGCCGCGTCGGGGCCGTAGCCCTTCGTCAGCCCCTCGATCTTCAATTCGGTCATGTGCGGTGCTTCCCGAGGAGGTAGGAGGGGACGGCGGCCAGCAGGATCAGCGCGGCGGCGTACGGGGCGGCGGCGGCGTACGACCCGGTGCCCGTCTCCGTCCACAGCCGGGTCGCGAGGGTGTCCATGCCGGTGGGGCGCAGCAGCAGCGTCGCGGGCAGTTCCTTCATGCACACCACGAAGGTCAGCGCGGCCCCGGCCGCCACGCCGGGAGCCGCCAGCGGCACCGTGACATCGCGCAGCACCCGCGTCGGCGAGCGGCCGAGCGAGCGGGCCACCTCCTCCAGCACCGGCGGGGACTGCAGGACGGCGGCCCGCGTGGCGGCCACGGCGACCGGCAGGAACAGCACCGCGTAGGCCCCGACCAGCAGCGGGAGTTGCTGGTAGAGCGGGTAGGCGTAGCGCACGGAGAAGAACACCAGGGCCAGAGCCACCGTGATGCCGGGCAGCGCGTGCCCCGCGTAGGCGGCCTGTTCCAGCAGATGGGCGGCGCGCCCCCGGTACCGTGCGGCGATCACCCCGACGGGCAGTGCGAGGACCGTGGTGAGCGCCGCGCCGGCGGCGGCGACCGACAGCGTGGCGACGGCGGTGTCGAGGAGCCCGGCGGGATCCCAGGTCGCGGAGTTCCCGACGGCCAGCCAGTACCCCAAGGTGCCCAGCGGGAAGACGACCGCGGCGGCCGTCACCGCGCCGCACCAGGCCAGCACCGGCACGCGCAGCCGACCCAGAGCCACCGGGGCGGCCCGGCGCGCCGTACCGGTACCGGTCCTGGCGTGCCCGGCCCGGCCGCGGGTGCGGACCTCGGCGGCCACCAGAGCCACGGTCATCACCACCAGGACGACGCTGAGCGCGGCGGCCGGTGTGCGGTCGAAGCTGGCCCGGTAGGAGGTGTGGATGGCCCGGGTGAAGGTGTCGTAGCGCATCAGCGACACGGCGCCGAAGTCGGAGAGCACGTACAGCGCCACCAACAGCGCGCCCCCGGCGGCCGCCGGGCGCAACTGGGGCAGGGTGACGCGCAGGAAGGTGCGGACCGGCCCGTGTCCGAGCGAGCGGGACGCCTCTTCCTGGGCGGGGTCGATGCCGCGCAGGGCGGCGGCGACCGGCAGATGGACGTACGGGAAGCTCACCAGGGTCAGCGCCAGCGCGGACCCGGTGAAGCCCGCGAGCCCGGGTGCGGCGGACAGCCAGGCGAAGGCCGCCACGTAACTGGGCACGGCGAGCGGCAGGGTGGCCAGCACCGACCAGGCCCGGGCGCCGGGCAGCGCGGTGCGCACGGTCAGCCAGGCGAGGGAGATGCCCAGCACCAGGCAGGCCGCCACGACGACCGCGGCCAGTCCCAGGCTGCGGCCGAGCAGCGAGAACGTGCGCTCGTCGGCGACGATGTCCCAGGCGTAGCCGGGCCCCCGTTCCAGTGACCGGACGGCGAGGTAGCCGAGCGGCAGCACGGCGAACACCGCGGCCACGGCCGCCGGGACGACGAGCATCCAGGGCGGCCGGGGCCCGCCGCGCCGCCGTCCGCCGGCCGCCGACGGGGTGGCGGCGGACGTGTCCGCCGACGGTGTGACGGCTGATGAGGTGTCGGTGGAGCGCATACCGGCTCAGACCAGTCCGACGTCCTGGAGCATGGCCAGGGTGTCCCGGAGGGAGTCGAGCCTGGCGAGGTCGATCTTGGGGGAGTCGAGGGAGTCCAGCGACGGCAGGTCCTTGACGGAGCTGGTGACCCCGGCGGCCAGCGGGTACTCCTTCGTGTCCTCGGCGAAGTAGCTCTGCGCCTCCTTGGACAGCAGGAACTCGACGGCCTTGCGGGCCTGCTCGCTCTGCCCGCTTCCCTTGAGGACACCGACGCCGGCGACGTTGACCAGGGCGCCGGGGTCACCGCCGCGGGGGAAGTGCAGCTTGGCCTTGACCTTGTCCGCGCCCTTCTCCGCGACCCGCTCGTACCAGTAGTAGTGGTTGATCAGGCCGAGGGAGACCTCACCGGAGTCGACCGCGTCCAGGACGGCGATGTTGTGGGCGTAGGCCTTGGCGCCGTTGGCCTTGAGGCCCTTGAGCCAGGTGCGGGTGGCGTCGTCGCCGTCGAGGACCCGCATACCGGTCACGAAGGCCTGGAAGGAGGCGTTCGTCGGCGCGTAGCCGACCTTGCCCTTCCACTCGGGCTTGACCAGATCGCGGACGCTGCCCGGGACCTCGGGTGCCTTGTCCGGGTGGTAGGCGAGGACACGGGCGCGTCCGGAGACACCGGTCCAGTCGCCGTTCGCCGAGCGGTACGCCGGGGCGACCTTGTCCAGCGTCGCCTGGGGGAGCTTCGCCAGCCGCTTCTCCTTGGACAGGGCGCCGAGGGCCCCCGCGTCCTGGGAGAAGAACAGCGCGGCCTTCGTCCGGTCGCCCTCCTCCAGGAGCTGCGCCGAGAGTTCGGCGCTGTCCCCGTAGCGGACCTGCACCTTGGTGCCGACCGCCTTCTCCAGCTTCGCCAGCAGCGGCTTGACGAGCGCCTGCTGACGGCCGGAGTAGATCACGAGGGGCGACGTGTCGCCCTTGTCGCCGCTCTCACCCGTGCTGTCACCGCTGCCGCAGGCCGCGGCGGCGGGGAGGAGTATGGCTGCCGCGGCGAGCGCGGTGAGACGACGGACCAAGGGCCGACGCATGGTGATGCCTTCCTGCAGGAGCTCGCCTTGGTAGCTGTATGTGACATCAAGTAGGCGGGCGAGCGGCCGAAAATGGTTCACACGGGAACCCGAACTGCTTATAGATAAGGTAAAGCTAACCTAAAGGTCAAGGGGTCCGTTCATTACGACTTGGAATGACACCCGGCCGCGAAGTGTCCCTCAATTTGGATCATCACCGCTGGTCAGCCGGATGATCTTGAGGGGGTGCAACGTTCGGAACACATTTGTCTCCCGCGCTTTTCGAGGGAGGCAAGCCTTACCTACGATGCGCCTCGTGACACTCCCTTTCGGCCAGCTTCCCGGCGTCAGCACAGTCCCCTTCGCGCACGATCTCGCCACGCACGGTGACCGAACCGCCCTCATCACCCCCGACGGCGAGGTTTCCTACCGCGAACTCGCGGCCCGGGTGGCGGCCACCGCCCGCCGCCTCGGCCGGGACCGGCGGCTGGTCCTGCTCACGGGCGCCAATACCGCCGAAGCCCTCGTCTTCTACCTAGCGGCACTGACCGCGGGGCACCCGGTGCTGCTGGTCCCGGGCGACAGCGCCGAAACCGTCCGGTCACTGGTCGCCGCGTACGACCCCGACGTCGTGGTCCGCCCGGCCGACGGTGAGCAGGCGATCCACGAGCGACGGGCGGGCTCGGCACACGTGCTCCACCCCGACCTCGCCCTGCTGCTGAGCACCTCCGGCTCGACGGGCTCGCCGAAGCTCGTCCGCCTCTCCCACGAGAACCTCCGGGCGAACGCGGAGTCCATCGCCGCGTATCTCGACATCCGCGCCGGTGATCGCGCCGCCACCACCCTGCCCATGCACTACTGCTACGGCCTCTCCGTCCTCAACAGCCACCTGCTGCGCGGCGCGGGACTGATCCTCACCGACCTCTCCGTGGCCGACCCCCGCTTCTGGGACCTCTTCCGCGCCCACCGGGGCTCGACGTTCGCGGGCGTCCCCTACACCTTCGACCTCCTCGACCGGGTCGGCTTCGCCGCCATGCGCCTGCCGCACCTGCGGTACATCACCCAGGCCGGGGGCCGGCTGGCGCCCGAGCGCGTCACCCACTACGCGGCCCTCGGCCGCCGGGCCGGCTGGGACCTGTTCGTCATGTACGGACAGACCGAGGCGACGGCCCGCATGGCCTATCTGCCACCCGAACTCGCGGCGGCACACCCCCAGGCGATCGGCGTCCCGGTCCCGGGCGGCTCCTTCCGGCTCCGGCCCCTCTCCGACCAGGCGGCCGACCAGTCATCCGGCCAGACCTCCGATCACGCCGACCTGCCCGGTGAAGGCGTCGGCGAGCTGGTGTACTCGGGGCCCAACGTCATGCTGGGCTACGCCGAGAGCCCGGCCGACCTCCGTCTGGGCCGGAGCGTCCGGGAACTGCGCACCGGAGACCTCGCCCGGCGCACGGACGACGGGCTGTACGAGGTGGTCGGCCGCAGCAGCCGATTCGTGAAGATCCTCGGCCTGCGCGTCGACCCGCAGCGGGTCGAGGCGATGCTCGAACGGCACGGTGTCACCGCGTACTGCACGGGCGACGACGAGGAACTGGTCGTCGCCGTCGCCGACGACGTGGACACCGGGCAGGTCCGGCGGCTGGCCGCGGGTGCGTGCGGGCTGCCGGTACGGGCCGTACGCGTCTGCGTCCTCGCCGAACTGCCCCGGCTCGCCTCGGGCAAGCCCGACTACCGGACCGTACGGGAACGCACCCGCCGCCCCGAGGACCTCCCCGCCGCGACGACGGCCTCCCCGCCGGCGCAGCCGCCGACGGACGCGGAGCGGACCGACCCGGCGGCCCTGTGCCGGCTCTACGCCGAGATCCTCGACCGCGCCGAGGTGACCGAGGACAGCACGTTCGTCGGACTGGGAGGCGACTCCCTGTGCTACGTCGAGATGTCCCTCAGGCTCGAACGCCTGCTCGGACACCTCCCGGCCGACTGGCACGAGCTGACGATCCGTGAACTCTGCCGCCCCCTGCGGCGCAGGGCCACCCGCCGCCGCACCCTGGAAACCGGCGTCGCGCTGCGCGCCGTCGCGATCGTCCTCATCGTCGGTTCGCACATACCCCTGTTCATGGTCCAGGGCGGCGCGCACGTCCTGCTGGGCGTCGCGGGATTCAACTTCGCCCGCTTCCACCTCACCGCCGCCGCGCGCCGTGAGCGCCTCCGGCACACCTGGCACAGCATCGGCCGCATCGTCGCGCCCAGCGTCGCCTGGATCGCCCTGGCGGTACTCCTGACCCCCGGCTACGACCCGGAGAACCTCTTCCTCCTCAACAGCGTCCTCGGGTCGCACGAGGGCAGGCAGGAATGGCACTACTGGTTCGTCGAGGCACTCGTCTACTTCCTGATCGCCACGGTCCTCTGTCTGGCCGTGCCGGCGCTCGACCGGGCGGAGAGGCGGTGGCCGTTCACCTTCCCCGCCGTCCTCGCGGCCCTCGCGCTGGTCACCCGCTACAACCTCCTCGGCTTCGACCTGCGCGTCCGGCACCTGGCGGCGGTCGTCGTCTTCTGGCTGTTCGCCCTGGGCTGGGCCGCGGCCAAGGCGAGCACGGTGGGGCAGCGGCTGCTGGTGACCGCGGCCGTCCTGGCCACCGTGCCCGGGCTCTTCCCCGACCAGCAGCAGCGGGAGATCGTCGTCATGGCCGGGCTGACGCTGCTGGTGTGGATCCCGACCCTGCCGAGCCTGGGCCCCCTCAACCGCGTCGCCGGAGTGCTGGCGAGCAGCTCGCTGTACATCTACCTGACCCACTGGCAGGTCTACCCGCTCCTCGCGGACCGGTCCCCGCTGTCGGCCCTGGTGCTCTCCCTCGCCGTCGGCATCGGCTACGCCACGGTGGCCACCCGCGTGATGCGGCGACTGCCCGCCCTGCTCCGGCGAGGCGGCGGCGACGGACCACACGCCGCCCGCCCGGTGCCGCAACTGCACGGCTGACACCCGGCCCCGGGCCGACCCGGCTCAGTCAGCGGCGGGCGCGCGCAGGGCGAGAATGGCCATGTCGTCGTGCCCGTCGCTCGGCCGCGCCGCGACCACGGCCTCGCCCAGCGACTCCAGGGGCAGCCGGGCGTGTGCCGCCGCCACCTCCGCGACCGCCCGCAGGCCCTCCTCCGGATCACGGCCCGGGTGTTCGACCAGACCGTCGGTGAACATCAGCACCGTGGCCCCCGGGCGCAGCACATGCCGGTGGTCGTGGCGGGCGAACGTGGTGTCGACCCCGATCGGTACGTCCGGCCGCCCCTGGAGGTAGTGCGCGTCGCCGTCCGCCGTGACCACCAGCGGCGGCGGATGACCGGCGCTGCTCCACACGATCGCCCACCCGTCGTCGTGGGGTTCGAGCCGGACCAGGCACACGGTCGCCATGGTGGGTTCGGCGACGGCCTGGAGGGTGCGGTCGAGCCTGCCCAGCAGCTCGCTGGGCAGCACGCCCGAGTCGTAGGCGAGGGCGCGCAGCATATTGCGGACCTGCGCCATGGCGGCGGCCGCCCGTACGTCGTGGCCGACGACATCGCCCACGATCATCGCCCGGGCCCCGTCGGGCAGCAGGAAGGCGTCGTACCAGTCGCCCCCGATCAGGGCCGGTTCCGCCGCGGGCCGGTACAGGGACCAGGACGTGAAGGGCGCGAGCTCGGGCAGGCTCGGCAGCAGCAGCCGCTGGAACTGCTCGGCCGCCGTACGCACCTGGCCGTAGAGCCGGGCGTTCTCGATGGCCACGCCCGCCGCGCCGGCGAGCGCGATCACGACGGCCTCGTCGTCGGCGTCGAACGGCTTGCCGTCCCGGCGGTCGGTCAGATACAGGTTGCCGTAGACCCGGCCGCGCACGCCGATGGCGACCCCGAGCAGGGTGGTCATCGGGGGATGGCCCGGGGGGAAGCCCGCGGACATCGGGTGGGTGGTGATGGTGTCGACCCGCAGGGGGCGCGGATCGTTGATGAGCAGACCCAGCAGCCCCAGCCCGTGCGGGAGCGCCACCCCGGCCAGCCGTTCGTTCTCCTCCTCGTCCAGGCCCACGGGGATGAACTCGGCGAGCTCCGTCCCCTCCTCGTCGAGCACCCCCAGCGCGCCGTAGCGGGCACCCACCAGATCCATGGCGGTGGTCACGATGCGACGCAGGACGACAGGCAGCTCCAGCTCGCCGCTGATGGCGAGGACGGACCCCAGCAGCCCCCGCATCCGCTCCTGGACGCGAGCGAATTCGGCCGGCCGTTCGTCGGGCCGTGCCGGGTTCGCGTGCAGGAGCACCCGATGGCTCGGGAGCCCGTACCGTGACGTTTTCTCGTCTGCTTCCTGTTCGCCTGTCACCACTGGTCAAGGGTAATGAGTCGGTGCCCCCAGGGGGGCGGGTTGCCGTAGGTCGGGCGTGTGGGCCCGACCCGCCCGGCGCGGCGCGAGCCGTCCCCCCCGGGGCGCGCCGGGGGGACGAACCTCCCACCACGCCCCGCGGGCTCCGGGCCCTCAGGTCCCGCTGGTACGAGGGGTGAGTCCCCGCAACGGGTTGAGCCGGTCCTCCCCGATGCGCGCGCGCAGCTCGGGGTCGGTCACTCCGAGCCCGGTGCGCGGCGCCATGCACAGCACCGCGATCTTGCCGACCTGCCGGCTGGTCTGCACGACGCGGCACGCTTCCGCCGCGTCGGCCAGGGGATAGACGGCCGACATGGCCGGCACGACGTCCCCGCGCTCGAACAGCCGATGGGTCTCCCACTGTTCCTGGAGGTTGGCGGCGTGACTGCCGATGATCTTCTTGAGCCGCATCCACAGGTAGCGGTTGTCGAAGGAGTGCTGATACCCGGAGCTCGAACCGCAGGTCACCACGGTGCCGCCGCGTCGCGCCACGAACACGGAGATGCCGAAGGTGGCGCGGCCGGTGTGCTCGAACACGATGTCCGGCTCGCGGCCGGCCCGTTCGATGATGAGCTTGCCGAGCCGCTTGCCCGCCTCGATCACCTGCTGTGGGTCGTCGCTCAGGTCATTGGTGATGCCCAGCTCGGCGCGATTGATCACGATGTCGCAGCCGAGTGCGCGCACCGCTTCCGCCTTGCGCTCGGAGCTGACGACCGCCACCGGAACGCCGCCGCCGTTCTTCACGAACTGGATCGCGTACGCGCCCAGTCCGCCCGCCGCACCCCAGATCAGGACGATGTCACCCTGCTTCATCCGGGCGCCCCGGTCGCTGACGAGCATGCGGTAGGCCGTTCCGGCGCACAGCGGGTTGCTCGCGGCCTCTTCCCACGTCAGATGCGCCGGCTTGGGGACCAGCTGGCTCGCCCGTACGACGCCGTACTCGGCGAGCGCCCCGAAGTTCGTCTCGAACCCCCAGGCCCGCTGCTCCTCGCCCAGCACCGCGTCCGCCTGCGAGGCGGGCTCCTGGTCGTCCGCCTGGACGGGGTGGACCACGACGTGGTCGCCCACCTTCCAGCGTCGCACCCCGGAACCCGTGCGCACGACGACACCGGAGCAGTCCGACCCGACGACGTGGTACGGCTGGTCGTGGCGCGTGGCCCAGCCTCCTTGCCGGGCGTTCTGCTTCAGGAAGCGGAAGGTCGGCAGCGGCTCGAACATGGCCGACCACACGGTGTTGTAGTTGATGGAACTGGCCATCACCGCGACCAGGACCTCGTCCGGCGCGAGTTCCGGCAGGGGCACGGTGCCGAGGCGGAGCGATTTGCGGACGTCCTTGTCGGCCACCCCGTCGAACATGTCGACGTCCTCGGCCCGCAGATGCAGAGCCAGGTAGTCGTCGGGCAGCGGAGCGTTCTCGATCTCCTCGGCCGACGCGCCGTTCAGCACGGCATCGGACAGCTGGCTCATGCTCGTCTCCTCGTCTCCACGGAACTCTCCTCGACTCGGGCGTCCTTGCCCGCGAGGCACCTCGAGATGGTCTTGTCGACGGATGTGAACGGCACTATCGCTCGGCCCCGGCCCGCTCGACCGGCCCCAGTTCGGTCCAGTTCCGCTCGATGTGGTCCAGCGCGGCCTCCCGGCCGGCACCGGGAACGACGACGCTCCAGCCGTCGGGGAGGTCCAGGTACGGCCGCCAAAGGGCGTATGCGCCCTGGCCGTTGACGACCACCTGCCAGTCGCTGTCACCCGCCTGCGAGTCGCCGGCACCCGCGTCGAATGGATTTCCTGTCATCACTTCGCCCCGCTCAGGTTGTCGTCGCGTGCCAGTCCCGCGCGGTCCGGGTGGAACCGCACCGGCAGGCTGTGGAAGCCGTTCAGAAGGTTGGAGCGCACCCGCGGCGCCTCGCCGGTCCGCTCGAAGTCCACGGTGAAGTCCCGCAGAGCCATGAGCAGTTCGGATATCTCGATCCTGGCGAGATAGGAGCCGACACAGAAGTGGGGGCCGTAGCCGAACGCGATCTGTCTGTTGGGCGTACGCCCCAGGTCGAACACGTCAGGCTGGTCGAACACGCGCTCGTCCCGGTTGGCGGAGGAGTGCCACAGGGTCACGATCTCGTTCTTCCTGATGCGGACACCCTCGATCTCCGTGTCACGCACCGCGGTCCGGCCGAAGTGCATCGACGGGGACGCCCACCGCAGCACCTCGTCGACGGCGGTGTCGATCGCGCAGTCCCCGTCCTTGAGCCGTCGCCACTGCTCGGGATGCGCGGCGAGCGAGTACACGCTGTCGATCATGGTCAGTCGGCTGGTCTCGTCACCGCCGATGATCAGGCTGTAGCAGTTGAGGACGACGTCCTCGTCGCTCAGCGGCGCCCCGTCAACCGTGCTCTGCGCCAGCGTGCTGATCAGATCCTCGCCCGGCGCTGTGCGCCGCTCCTCCACCAGATCTTGGAAGTAGAGCAGGATCTCGTTGCGCGCCATCGCCGACTCCTCCTCGTCGATGGCGTCGTCATCGGCGCTCAGGGCGGTCTTCGTCTGGGTGAGGAGGAAGTCGCGATCGCTCTCGGGTACGCCCAGCAGATTGGAGATGGTGGTCATCGGGATGCGGCTGGCGATCTCCAGGGCGAAATCGCAGTCGCCGCGTGCCACCGCTTCCCGGACCAATTGACGGGTGTTGGCCCGCACCGCGGCCGCCACGGGTTTGAGCACCCGTGGCCCCAGGGCCCGCAGCAGGATCTTGCGCAACTGCTCGTGCCGCGGACCGTCGGTGACCGCGAGCATCTTTCCCGCTCCCGCGTCGCCGCCCTCCAACAGGGTCACGAGGACATTGCCCCGCTCCGAGGTGAAGTTCTCGTCGTCGCGGTGGACGGCCATGATGTCCGCATGGCGCGACAGCACCCAGAACCCTCGCCGCTGCCGCGTCGGCGGATTCCATCGAACGGGGCTGGTGTCCCTCAGGGTGCGCCAGAACTCGGTGAGATCGTGGTCCGCGAAGGTGGCGGGGTCGGCGAGGTCGACCGTGTCGGTGGTGACCGTTGTGGCATTCATCGCGATGCTCCGGCTGTTCGGGCGGAGGGAGAGGTCGACATGTCCGGTGGTCACCAGCTGGTGCGCCAGAAGCGCCGGCGCGCGAACGGATAGCTCGGCAGGGGCACGCGGTGGCTCGGCTCCCCCTCGTGCAGGACGGCGAAGTCCACCCGTTGGCCCCGCGCCCAGGCCTCGGCGAGCCTGAAGAGCGTCTCCTCGTCGTGGCGCGCGTCGTCGGTGGCCGGCACGAGACCGCCGTCGGTGCGCCGGAAACCGGAAAGGTCCACCTGTCGCGCCGAGCCGCTGGAAGTCACCCGGCCGCCGGTGCCGGCCGAGAGGGCCTCGAGCAGTTCACCCTTGGTGCTCACCACGGCCGCCCAGCGCCGGTCCATGATCCGGCGTCCGAGGTTGAGGCTGAAGCAGATGTCGTCGAGCCGCGCCCCGGGATGCCGGACGATCCACTCCCGCAGGGCCGCGCGCCGCTCGGCCAGCCCCCGGTCGTCGAGCGCGGAGAGCGTGACGAGCCTCGCCGCCCTGGACTCGGGCTCCCGGGCGGGCAGGGCCGGCGGTTCCTCCAGCACCAGGTGCGCGTTGTAGCCACCGCCACCGAGTGCGGTGATGCCCGCGCGCCGGATGCCGGCCTTCGGCGCCCAGTCCGCGCCTTCCAGCTGGGGTACGAAGGGGGAGTGGGGGAAGTCGAGCTCCTCGTTCACCTCCGTCAGATTGATCGTGGCGACCAGCTTCCGGTGGTAGAGGGACAGCGCTGCCTTGACGGTGCCGGACCCGCCCGCGGCCACTCCCGCGTGGCCGATGTTCCCCTTGACCGAGCCGATGGAGGTGGTGCCGGTCTCCTTGCCGAGGGCCATCTGCGCCGCACGGACCTCCAGCCCGTCGGTGATCGGCAGGCCGAAGGTGTTGGCCTCGTACAGGGACACGCTGTCCGGGGTCACGCCGCCGACGTGCATGGCGTTGGCGATGCAGGCGCTGAGCCGCTCGGGTTGGGCGAAGCCGTACGACACCGCGCTGGCGCCGTTGTTGTTGATGGCCGACCCCTTCACCGTCGCGTAGATGTGATCGCGATCGGCGACGGCCTGCCGCAGCGGTTTGAGCAGGAGCGTCGCCACACCGCTGGCGAGCCGCGTCCCCGTGCCCTTGGCGTCGAACGGACGGCAGTGGCCGTCCCGGGACGCGATGCGGCCCTCTTCCCACAGATATCCGCGGCGCTGGGGCAGCCGGACCATGACCCCGCTCGCGACGGCCATGTCCGTCTGGCCCAGCAGGAGCGACTGGCACGCGAGGTGCACCGCGTAGTGGAACCCGGTGCACACCGCCGTCAGAGTGACTGCCTCGCCCGTCAACCCGAGGTAGTAAAGGGCGTTCGAGGTCATCGTGTCCGTGAACCAGGCGTTGCTGCGGTCCATCACGTCGGGGCCGACGGAGACCCAGTCGGGTGGGGAGCTGTACTGCGCCGGAGTCATGGGATTGGCTCCCGCGTAGACGCCCACCTCGCCCCCGACGCGGTCCGGGTCGTAACCGGCGTCCTCCAGGACGTCCCAGACGCTCTCCAGGAAGATGCGGTGCTCTGGCGTCATCAGCGTCGCCACGTGGTCCGGGATGCCGAAGACCGAGGGGTCGAACTCGTCGTAGCCGTCGAGCGGCGCGCAGGCCCGTACGTATGCCGGGTTGTTGACCAGCGCCTGATCCACCTCGATCTCCTCCTTGCGGAGGAAGGTGATGGACTCCCGTCCGTCGACGAGGTTCTCCCAGAACTGCTCCTTGTCGCGCGCGCCGGGATAACGGCACGCGATACCGATGATCGCGACGTCGCCGTCGTCGTATTCCTGCTCAGGGGTTTCGTTCATCAGCCTCAAGATCTCCAATGGATCAGGATGTTCACGGTGGGGACGGCTCAGCCGCCGGACGGCCTGCCCCGGCCGCGCACGACGGAACGGCGGGCCGTGGCACGGCGCCTCGCTTCCGTGATCGCGTCGGGAGTGGCACCCTGCTCCTCGGTGTCCAGCCACCTGCCGAGCGACGCGATGTCACGGAACCGGAAGAGATCCGACACCCCGACTCGTCTGCCGAACCGCTGACTCATCCGCTTGGCCAGCCGCACCAGCAGCAGCGAGTTGCCCCCGAGGTCGTAGAACGCGTCGCGCACACCGATGGTCTGCGGCGCACGGTCGAGGATCTCGGCCCAGAGCTCGGCCAGGGCCGCCTCGGTCGGGGTGCCGGCCGCCTCCACCGCCGTCGGCGCGTCGGGCGTCGGAGGTTCCGGCAGGGCCGCCCGGTCGAGCTTGCCGTTCGGCGACACGGGGAGCGCGGCGAGGAACACCACCGTCTCGGGGACCATGTAGTCGGGCAGTGCCGCGTTCAGCCGGTCCGTGATACGGGACTGGAGGGCGGAATCCAGCCACGGGCCGCGGTCGGCGGACTCCGCACCCCGGCCGTCGTGCGGCACGACGTACGCCACCAGCGAGCCCGCGTCCGGCTGCCCGTCGGCCGTGCGCACCGAGACCGCCGCCTCCCGTACCTCGGGGCAGCCGGACAGCCACGCCTCGGCCTCCTCCAGCTCGATGCGGTACCCGCGTACCTTCACCTGGTGGTCCGCGCGCCCTACGAACTCCAGTTCGCCACCGGGCAGGAACCGGGCGATGTCACCGGTGCGGTACATGCGTTCGCCGACGAGATGCGGATCCGGTACGAAGCGTTCGGCGGTCAGCCGCGGCCGATTGAGATAGCCCCGGGCCAGCCCCGCACCGCCGAGGTACAGCTCGCCCGCCTCTCCTTCCGCCAGCGGACGCAGCTTCTCGTCCAGGACGTAGAGCCGGGCGGTGGAGGAGGGCGTGCCGATCGACGGCTCGCCGGGCTCGTCGCGTGTGACGAGCTTGAACGTGCAGAAGACGGTTCCCTCGGTGGGCCCGTACCCGTTGAAGACCCGCTCCACCTCCGTCCCGTCGTACACCCGGTTCACGAGCCGGCGGCGCACCGTCTCCCCGCCGAGGACCACCGAGCGCAGCCCGGGCGGCACTCCGCCGGCGTCGAGCAGGCTCGCCATGACGGACGGCACGGTGTTGAGGTGGGTCACCCGGTTCAGATGCGGGCTCTCCGGGAGGTGGACCGCGCTCTCCAGCAGCACCACGCCGCCGCCCCGGGAGAGCGGGGCGAAGATCTCCATGACCGCCAGGTCGAAGCAGACGGAGCTCACGGCCGCGACACCGCTCAGGTCGCACTCCGCGAAGATCCGGTCTGCCTCGGACAACATCGCCGCGCAACTGCTGTGCCGGATCGGCACTCCCTTGGGCCGGCCCGTCGAACCGGACGTGTAGATCAGATAGGCGGAGTCGCCCGGAACGGTGGCGACGGGCCGGTCCATACCGCCCGGACCGCCTGCGGTCCCGGCGGCGTCACCGAGCACGAGCACCGTGGGCCCCTGCGGGCAACGGTCCCGCGACGCGGCCGAGGTCAGCAACAGACGGGTCCCGCTGTCCTCCACCATGAAGCGCAGCCGGTCGTCCGGGTACTTGGGGTCGAGCGGCAGGTAGCAGGCGCCCGAGCGCAGGATCCCCAGGATGCCGACGAGCAGGCTCGGGGTGCGCTCGACGCAGATGCCGACGGCGACCCCGGGGCGCGCGCCCTCGGCGACCAGCCGTTCGGCCAGGAGCGCCGACTGCCGGTCGAGTTCTCCGTAGGTCAGCACCCCCGCGTCGGAGAAGACCGCCGGTGCGTCCGGGGTCTTCGCGGCGTGTTCCAAGAACCTGCCGTGAAGGGTGTCAGCAGTAGGTGTCACAGGTCCGTCTCCTCCGGCCGGTCGTCCACGGGAAGGTGCTCAAGTGCCAGGTCCGGCTGGTCGATCGCCTGGAAGAGCACGGAGCGGAAGCGCTCCAGCAGCATGGTCACGGTCTCTCTTTCCATAAAGTTCGGTTTGTACTGGACCTGGCCGACCACCTCGTCGGAGACATCAGCCATCGTGATCTCCAGGTCGAATTTCGCGATGTCCCGCCGTAGGGGAAGCGGGACGAGCGGCAGCGCCCCGGAGGGCTTCTCGGGCTCACCGACGCCGTGGAAGAGCGTGTTGGCGTAGGTGAACGCGTCGCCGGAGAGCCAGTTGACGGCGAAGTCGAACCAGGGGGGACGTCCGTCGGCCCGGGGCGGATTGAGCTCCGACACCAGCAGGTCCAGGGGGTAGTCCATGTGCCTCAGCAGGCCGAGCGAGAACGTGTGGACCTCACCGAGCAGTTGACGGAAACTGCCGGCGCCACTCGGCCGGGCACGTACCAGCACCGTGTTGAGGTAGTACCCCACCGCGGATTCCCGGCCCGCCTCACCACGCTGCGCGATGGCCGTGGCGACCACGGTGTCCTCGGTGCCGACCACCCGGTTCAGCGTCGCGAAGAAGCCCGTCAGCACGAGGGTGCTGACCGAAACGCCCTCCCGCACCGCGAAGGCCTTCAGCCGGCGCGCCTCCTCGGCGCCCCACCGGAACGTCAGGTCCTCCCCCTCGTATCCGACCCCGGGAGGCCGCTGCCCGGCCGGTGCCACGGCCCCGGCCGACCGCTGCGGCAGGTCGAGGTGGGCCGGAGGCGCGGCCAGGCGCTCCGACCACCAGTGCAGCGCCTCTTCGGCCTCCGCGCCCTGGAGCCACGCACATTCCCAATCGACGAATTCCGTGTAAGGAGCCACCGGCTCCTGGGGTGCCAGGTCCCCGTGCAACGCCCGCTCGTAGTACTCCCGCAGATCGCCTACCACGATGTCCACGGAGGCGGCATCGGCGGCGACATGATGGATGACCAGCAGCAGGTGGTTGTCCTCGGGCCCGCGGGACACCAGCACCGCCCGGAGGATGGGGCCCCGGTCGAGGTCGAGCGGTCGGTGTCCGTGCTCCACGAGCAGGTCGCGCACCGCCTCGTCGTCGAGCCCCGAGCCGTCGACCGTCAGGAACTCGTACACCGGCTCCGCCAGGATCAGCTGGTAGGGCCGTCCGCCCGTCTCGACGAAGAGGGTCCGCAGTGCGGGGTGCCGCTCCACCACCGCTCGTACGGCCCGCTCCAGGGCCCGCTCGTCCACCACGGCGGGGATGCGCGCGGCGCACATGAGGTTGTAGGCCACGCCGTCGGGCGACAGCTGCTGCATCAACCAGATCGAGCCCTGCCCGTGCCCGGTGGGCGCCAGCTCGAAGGACCGCTGCTCCAGCGCGGACCGCAGGCTCTCACGCGCCGGCACCGCGTCGGCCGGAGCGTCCAGCAGCTGCCTCGCGACGAGTTCGTCCAGCAGTTCTTCCGCGTCCTCGTCCGTCAACTGTGCGACGACGGATGTCCGGTCGTACGTCTTCGCCGGCTCCGCCGTACCGTCGCCCGCGGCTGTCCCCTCCCGCCGGTCGACGAGCTCGAGAAGATGATCGAGCAGGTCCCCTACGGTGCGGCCGTCGAGGAACTCCACCGGCGACACCCGGTGCCCGAAGAGCGTCTGCATCCTGTTGCTCAGACGGATGGCCAGCATGGAGTCCAGTCCGAAGTCCCGCAACCGGGTCTGGGGGCCGAACATCCTGGGCGGCACCCCGAGCACCTCGGCGATCTCGCCGAGGATCACGTCCCGCGGCGCCCGGCTCACGTCCGGGTCCGCCGGGGCAGGCCCGGGCCCGGGCGGCCGCGGCGCCTCGGTGGTGGTGCCGGCCTCGCCCCGGCCGTGCGGTGCCGTCCCTGTCCCCAGCCAGTAGCTGTCCTTCTGCCAGCGGACGAGCGGTGTCTCGACCACCTGCGCGCCGTCCGGGAACAGCGTCGCCGGCGACAGGGGCACGCCGTGCGCGAACAGGGAGGCCGCGGAGCCGAGCAGGCTGCGGATGTCGCTCTCGCCCCGCCGCAGGGATGCGACCACATGCACGTGGGCTCCGTGGGCCAGTGCCGTCTCCTCAACGGCGCCTCGTAGAGTTCCGTGTGGGCCGATCTCGATGAAGGTGTCGACGCCGCCCTCGACGAGCGCCGCGACCGCCGGGGCGAACCGCACGGGATTGCGGAGGTTGTGCGCCCAGTAGTCCGCGTCGACACGGGGGTCCACCACACCGTCGAGCGCCGTCGAGTGGAACGGCACCTCGAAAGGCCGGGGCGTGACGTCCTCGAGCGCCTCGCGCAGCGTCGGCAGGATCGGGTCCATCAGCACGCTGTGCCCCGCCCGCTCCACACGGATGGCACGCGTCGGTATCCCCGCGCGCCGCAGATCCTCTTCCAGGGCGCGGACCGCGTCGGGCGCGCCGGAGACGGCCACGCTGGTGGGACTGTTGTACGCCGCGACGGAAGCGCGTCCCTCGTAGCAGGCGAGGTAGGGGAGGACGTCGTCCGACAGCTCTACGGCGATCATGGCGCCCGGGCCGGACCCGTGCTGGATGAGGTGCGCGCGGGCGACGGCGATCCGGGCCCCGTCCTCCAGCGACAACGCGCCGCCCACGCAGGCCGCGGCCACCTCGCCGACGCTGTGCCCGAGGAGCGCCGCGGGCTGCACGCCGAGATCGGTCCACAGCCGCGCCAGCGCGACATGGAGGGCGAACAGCACGGGCTGCTGTATGTCCACCGCGTCCAGGCGCGACGTCTCCGGTGGCGCCACCAGCTCGTCGATCACCGACCAGCCGGCCACGGCGCGCACAGCGGTGTCGCAGGCTTCCATCCGCTCCCGGAAGCCGGGGTGCCACGTGAGCAGTTCGCGGCCCATGCGCGGCCACTGCGTCCCGCTTCCGGAGAAGACGAACGCGACCCGCCCCCCGCCGCTGCCCTCGGCCGTGCCCCGCACGATGTCGGTGTGCGGCTCGCCGGCGCTGACCCGCGCGAGCCCGTCGAGGAGGTCCTGGCGGTCACGTGCCAGGATCGCCACGCGGTGCGGGTGGTGGGTGCGCCGGTCCGCGAGGGTGTAAGCGAGATCGGGAACCCCGAGGCCGGGCTCGCGCTCGACGTGATTGGACAGTTCGCGGCAGGTGTCGAGCAGGGCTTCCGCCGAGCGGGCGGTCACCGGCACGAGGTGCACCCGCCCCGCCGGCTCGGGCGTGCGCTCGGCGTGGGTGAACGCCCCCCGCCGGCTCGGCGGGAGATGGCGGCCCCGTACCCCGCAGACGAAGGCGTCGGCGGTGACGGGAAGCCCGGCGGCGTGCAGCTCGCCCAGTGCGCAGAGCAGGCTCCAGCCGTCGTCCGTGCCGCGCTGGAGCGAGGGGAGGCAGCTGACCGGATGCCCCGCGAGGGTCTCGCGCACCGGCTTCAGCAGCACCGGGTGGGGGCCCAGTTCGATGACGGCGTCGACGCCGTGCTCCGCCATCGCCTCCACAGCACCGGTGAGTTCGCTCCGCCCTCGGACGTTCTCCACCCAGTAGTCCGGGCCGAGGAGGTCGCCGCCGGCGACCTGCTTCCCGGTGACGGTGGAGACCACGGGAATGCGCGGCTCGACCGGCTCGATCCCTTCGAGCGCGGCGCGCAACGGGGCCAGTACGGGGTCCACCAGGGGCGAGTGCGACGCGTACCCCATCCGTACCCGGTGACAGCTCACGCCGTCCGCCGCGAGCCGCTCGGCCAACGCCTGGAGCGCCGTGGTCCCGCCCGAGACCAGCACGGACGTGGGGCTGTTGTGCCCCGCCAGCGTGAGGCCTTCGGCGGCCGCGAGATACGGGGCGAGACGGTCCGCCCCGGCCATGACCACCATCGTGTCTCCGAGGCCCACGGCATGCCGCTGCACGAGCCGCGCGTGGTGCACGGCCAGCAGGGTCGCGTCCTCGAAGTCGAGGGCCCCGGCGATGTGGGCCGCGGCGAACTCGCCGATGCTCTGGCCGAGCACCAGATCGGGTTCCACGCCCAGCGAGCGCCAGGCGTCCGCGAGGGCGATCTGGAGGGCGAACAGGAGTGGTTGGACGACCTCCATGTCATCGAGCCGGGAGTGTTCCCCGTCCGCGAGCAACTGGTCGACCACGGAGAAGCCCGCCAGCTCCCTGATGCGTTCGTCCGCACGCATCAGGGACCGGCGGAACGCGGGCATCCCCGCGAGCAGTCGTCTGCCCATCCCCAGCCACTGGCCGCCGGTGCCGGAGCACAGGAAAGCCACCCGCGGCTTCCTCGCACCGCTCTCACCCACGGCCAGCCCCGGGTGGGCGCGGCCGGCGGCGAACGCGTCGAGCTGTGCACGGAGTTCGGCCCGGCTGCGGGCAGCCGCCGCGAGCCGGAACGGGCCCGTACCGCGCGTGTCGAGTGCCTGCCGGCACATGGCCGGCAGATCCGTCGTGACATCGTCCGCCAGCTCGGCGCGGAGTTCGGCGACCCGGTCGGAGAGCGCCTGCCGGGAGTCCTCGCTCAGCAGCAGGAGCGAGCTCTCCGGGTGGGGGAACTCCTCCGCGACGACGTGGCAGTTGGTGCCGCCGAAGCCGAAGGCACTGACACCCGCCCGGCGCGCGTCCGACCGTCGTGGCCATGCTGTGGTCCGGTCCTGGACCCGCAGACGGGCCTCGGAGAAGGAGATCTGCGGGTTGGGACTGCTGTAGTGCAGACTGGCCGGGAGAACGCCGTTGCGCAGGGCGAGGGCCACCTTGACGAGACCGGCGACACCCGCCGCGGGTTCGAGGTGCCCGATGTTCGTCTTCACCGACCCGATCCGCAGGGCGTCCTCGGGCGCGCGGCCACGGCCCAGCACGGTCCCGAGGGCCTTGGCCTCGATCGGGTCCCCCAAGGGGGTGCCGGTGCCGTGGCACTCCACGTAGTCCACCAGAGACGGTGAGACGCCGGCCCGCCGGTAGGCCGCGCGCAGCAGGGCTTCCTGGGCGCGGGGGTTGGGGGCGGTGAGCCCGTTGCTCAGCCCGTCGTTGTTGACCGCGCTGCCGCGGATGAGGCAGTACACGGGCAGCCCGCGCTCCAGCGCCACCCGCAGCGGCGCGAGGACGACCACGGCCGCCCCCTCGGAGCGCACAGCACCGTCGGCGCGCGCGTCGAACGCCTTGATACGGCCGTCGGACGACAGTGCCCCGGTCTGGTTCATGGCCACAAAATGGTCGGTGAAGAAGCTCAGGTTCACCCCGCCGGCGAGGGCCAGCTCGCTCTCTCCGGTCCGGATCGCCTGACAGGCGAGGTGCACCGCGACGAGGGAGGCCGAACAGGCTGTGTCGACGGCCATGCTGGGCCCCTGCAGCCCGAGGACGTAGGAGACACGGTTGGCGATGATGCTGTTGTGCATCCCCGTTGCCGTGTGGGGCCCGATGTCCTGCCGCGAACCGCTCTGGTGCGCCATCGCGGCGTAATCACTCCAACTGGAGCCCATGAAGACGCCGGTGTCGCTCCCGACGAGGCCGCCCGGTGGAACACCGGCATCCTCCAGCGCCTCCCACGCCAACTCCAGCACCAGACGCTGCTGGGGATCCATGGAGACGGCCTCACGCGGTGAGATCCCGAAGAAAAGCGGATCGAACATGTCGATGTCGTCGAGGTACCCGCCCCAGCGGAACGCGGTCGCCTCACCGTCGGGTCCCAGACGCTCCCGGCGCCGAGGGCGCACCGTGCCCACGGCGTCCCGCCCGTCCACGAGCAGTTGCCAGTACGACGACGGGTCCGCCGCTCCGGGAAGCCTGCACCCGATCCCGACGAGGGCCACCGGCTCCTGCGGACCGTACGCCCTCGTCGGATGCCGCTCCCCGTCCGCTGCGGAATCGGCGTCGTCGCGAGGGCCTCGGGCAAGGGCAAGGGACAGCCCCTCCAGCGTCGGGTGGTCCCACAGCACGGTGACCGGCACCGGCCTTGCGAGAAATTCCGACAAGGTGGCGACAAGCGCAGTGGACTTCAGTGAGTCCAGCCCGTACCGGTGAAGTGGTGCCCATCGGTCCACCTCGCCCCGCGGCACGCCCAGCAAGTCCACGAGCCGAGAAAGAAGGAAATCTCTGATCTCATGGATGCTGCGCGGATCGGATTCAGCTGACATGTCTCTTCCTCAGTACTTCTCAAGCAACGGAAGGGGGTTGGCCGAGTCGGCCGCCATCGCACGGACACGCTGCTGACCGGCGGAGATGGGCATCTTCCACATCGCCCACCCGCAACTATTCGCCAGAGCAAGCCGATCTTCAAACGCACTTTGTCGATGCAGTGGGACACTTCATGTGATGCCCGATCACAGAGGTTCGGGCGCAGGTGAAGTCACCAGGTGACAGGGAGATCGTGAACACCGTGGGAAAGGGTGCTCTCGTGGAATGCGATCTCTTCGAAAGGGACGGCGAGCCGCAGTCCGGGCAGGCGCTCGAGTCCTTTGGTGGTGCCCATGGGTCCGGCATCACACGTGAACGGTGCCGCGGACGCACGTGACGCTCTCGCCCCCGGTCCACACCTCGCCGCCGTGAGCCTCGACGGTGAGCACGCCCTGGCGCCCCAGACAGGCGCCCTGCCCCGCCCTGTAGGAGCGTGGGGCAGCGCCGGTGCCGATGAGCCATTGGGCGATGGCGGCGTGCAGACTTCCGGTCACCGGGTCCTCACGCACACCGGCCGGCTGGGCGAAGGCGCGCACCTCGAACCGCAGGCGTGAACCTTCGGGGTAGGCGCCGACGACGCCGAGCATCAGATCGCGCATGTGCCACTCGTCCGGATCCAGAGCCAGCACCTCCTCGGCCGCGGCCAGTTGGACGGCGGCCCAGCCCGGGCCGTTGTCCACCCACTGGTGGCCGATGATCCGCTCCCGGTCGATGCGCAGCCCCCGTGCGATGCGGTCGAGGTGCGCCGGGTCCAAAGGGCCGCCACGCAGGAGTTCGGGGGCGCGGAAACTCAGGCCGGTGCCGGATCGCCGTACTTCGACCAGCCCGATCCCGCACTCCTGCGTGAGTTTCCCCGGCGACTTCGGGACGCCGCCGGATTCGAGCCATGCGTGGGCGGAGCCGAGTGTGGGATGGCCTGCGAACGGGATCTCCCCGCCCGGTGTGAAGATGCGCAGCCCGTAGTCGGCTTCGTCGGACGTGGGCGAGACGACGAACGTCGTCTCGGACAGGTTGGTCCATGCCGCGAGCCGGGCCATGTCCTGATCGCAGACTCCGTCGCCGTCCAGGACGACCGCGACGGGATTGCCGAGATAGGGCGTCTCGGCGAACACGTCGACCTGTGCGAAGGAACGCGTGCGCCGGCCGGACGGCTCAGCCGTGTCCCTTCGACGGAGGTCGTGCCGCGGCCGCGGGGTCACTCGCCCTCCACCAGGATCAGGTCCATGTGGGTGCCGTCGCGGAGCGGCACGATGGCGCGGTACTCGGGCGAGGCGTACCAGCGGCGGGCGTGGTCCGCCGTCGGAAACGCCATCACCGAAAGGTGTGTGGGCTTCCAGTCGCCCTCCAGCGCCTCGAACTCGCCGCCACGGATCATGAACCCGCCGCCGAACAGCTCCAGTGTGCGGAGCACTTTCGCGCGGTACTCCGCCATGCGCCGTTCGTCGCCGATGACTCCGACATTGCCGATCAGTAGTGCCGTCATGTGAAGGACTCTGCTTCCGGTTGGATCCTGGTGGGTTTCAGCAGGCGAAGTCGGTCACGGTGCCGATACCGAGCCGCTGCGCGGCACGGACGACGGCAAACCCGGACGCGACGTCCTGTGCCGCCATCCCCAGCGATTTGTAGAGCGTGCGTTCGGTGGGACGGGTACGGCCGGGGTGCTTGCCGAGCAGTACCTCGCCGATCTCGGGCAGCTGCCGGTCGGCTGGTACCAGACCTTCCTCGACCGGACCGCTGATCTCGGAGGATTCACGCAGGGCACCCTCCCGGCTGTCCACGAACACCGAACAGGACGCCACCGCGTGCGAGTCGAGTTCGCGCTTGCCGGGCACGGAGGAACCGACGGCGTTGACATGGACCCCGTCGGCCAGGTCCTCCGCCCGCACCACGGGATCGGTCGTGTCCACCGTCGTACACGCCAGATCGGCGCCCCGCAAGGCGTCGGCGGGCGTGTTCACCAGCTCGACGTCTACGTCGACCTGCGTACGCGCCCACTTCAGGAACTCCTCGGCCCGCACGCGGCCGCGGTTCCAGAGCCGTATCCGGTGTATGCGCCTGATCTCGTTCAACGCGAGAAGATGGCTGCGCGCCTGGGTGCCGGCGCCGATCAGGGCCAAGTCGCCGGCGTCGGGCCGAGCCAGGGCATCGGTCGCCACGGCGGAGGCTGCGGCCGTCCGCAGCGCGGTCACCGCCGCCCCCTCCATCATGGCCAGGGGCTGTGCGGTCTCGGGATCGAACACCACCACCACACCCACGTGCGTCGGCAGGCCGCGAGCGCTGTTGCCGGGGGCGTGCAGCACCGCCTTGAGACCGTAGCCCGAGTCGGACTCGCCGGTGACGTGGCACGGCATGGTGGCGAAGAGCGAGGCGTCCCGGCCCGACGCCAGCACGGTGCGCACCGGCTGGACGACGTCGCCCCCGCTGTAGCGGCGCATCACCTCGGCCACCACCCGGTACGCCTCCGCCACCGGGAATGCCTCCCGTACCTGATCTCCGCTCAACAGCAGCATGGGATCTCCTTCACTCTCTCTCCTGTGTTATGCGCCCGAGCCGTCCGGCACCGACCTGGCGAACACCGACCACACCATGCGGATCGGCCTGGTCCGCGAGATGAACTCCAGGTCGTACAGTGCGGCGCACGGCCCGGTGGTGAGCGCGAGGTCGGCCGTGCCGTCCAGGGCGGCACGCGCTGCCGCGCTGGTCGAGGTGGAGTGGAGCACCTTGTGTGTGGTGTGCTTGCGCGACAGCAGTTGCGCGATAATCGGTTCGGGCGCGGGATGCGTCGCGATCGTGGGGGAGTCCGGCACCGGTGTCGCTCCGCGGCGCACGGCGAGGCCGTACAGCGGTGTGTCCATCACGAACACGTTGGTGAGCTCCAAGGCCGGGTCCATGTAGAAGTGGTTGATCGCCTTATAGGCGTTGGCCACCACCACGTGCGCCACGTCCGCGGCGCGTAACGCGGCACCCGCCTCCTCATAGGTGTCGAACAGACGGACAGCGGCCGCCGGGCCGTCGGGCCCCGCGGATCTGCGGGCGAACTGGGTCGCGGCCACCTCGCTGCTCGTGCCGGGCGGCCCGAGCGTGCCCACGGCCGAGGTCCCGTCCGAACCGGGGGGCAGGAGCGTGGTGAAGCTCAGCAGCGTCATCCTTGTTTCCCTGAAGTTGGCGTTGTCCGGGTGCGGGAGCCCCGGGGCACTTCTCCGACGGTCCGGCCGCCGGCCTTCGAGTCCCCGTCGGTGCCCACCGCCGTGAGCCATTCGGGATGAGCTCCGGCGGTGGATCGCGTGGCCGAGTCGTAGAGCGCGGCGACCCGGGCCGTGACCGGGCCGACGGCGCCGCTTCCGATATCCCTCCCGGACAGGGAGGTCACGGAGACCACGCCCTTGCCGGTGGAGGAAAGGAAGATCTCGTCGGCGGTGAACAGCTCCGCGGGACTGAGCACGCGCTCCACGACCTCCGTGCCGGACTCCCGGCACAAGGTGATCAAGGTGTCCCTGGTGATGCCCGGCAGGAGATCGCCCGTATCGGGAGGGGTGACGATGCGGCCGTCGAGAACGGCGAAGACATTCGCGGTGCTCGCTTCGGCGACGTTGCCCGTGTGGTCCAGGAGGATGGCGTCGTCGAATCCGGCGGCACGAGCCTCGTCACAAGCGAGAGCGCTGGTCACATAGCCACCGGCGATCTTGGCTTGGGCGGGCAGGGTGTCGCGCGGCGGACGCCGCCACGAGCTGACCGCGCAGCGTGTTCCCTGCACGGTTCCCCCCGAGGGAAAACCGAACGTGGTGATGGACAGCCCGTCGGACACACCCGCCAGTGACACGCCGGGGGGAGTGTTCGGCAGCAGGGAGAGCTTGTGCGCCAGGGGCCGCACATAGGTGTCCCCCTCGTGGCCGTTGCGCCTCAACAGCTCGACCGTGATGTCGATGAGCTCGTCGACCGCGCTCGGTACGGCGATGATGCGCAGGACCTGGCAGGCGCGCAGCAGCCGTTCGTAGTGATCGCGCGCCCGGAACAGGAAGAGCCCGGAGTCCGAGCGGTAAGCGCGAATGCCCTCGAACGCACCCGTTCCGTAGTGCAGGGCCTGCGTGGAGAGCGGCAGTCTCCGGGCGGTCGCGGAAACGAACTCACCGCGGTCGTAGGCCCACTCGCCGAGTCCGAGCGCCGATGGAGTGGCCTTGGCCTGAGCAGCCATCATGCCCTCGTCGCGGCGATGCACTCGGCCGAGCTGTTCTCGGCGGACGGATCCGTACGCAGATCCACGACCCGCGCGGCCTTCCAGCTCACCATGGCTCCCGTGCTGGTGATGGGGCCGGGGGTGCCGAACCCGACGGTCAAAGGGGTGTCCAGGGCGTCGAGGCAGTCCCCGGCAGCCGGCCCGATGTCGTCGCGGTGAAGGTCCGGATCGGCCTTGAGGGTCAGCGAGAGCAGATCCCTGCCGCGCTCGTCCCGGGCCACGGTGATCTGGTAGTCCTGGTAGCCGCGGAACCGGCGGAGCAGCAGATCCTCGAGGTCGTATCCGTTGACGAGGTGGCCGTTGAGGAGGAGCCGGTCGCGCACCCGCCCGACCGCTTCCACCGCCGGTGCCGGCACGGCGGCACCGGGTGCGGGGTCCGTCATCCTCACCATGTCACCGGTCCGGTACCTGATGAGCGGCTTCGCACCCGAGTAGAGGTTCGTCACGACGAGTTCGCCGTACCGTACGCCGTCGGTGTCGGGTCGCACCGGATCAAGGGTCTCGGGATCGATCACCTCGTAGAGGTTGATCAGCGGGGCGGTGCGGAGTGCCCCGTCGGAGGTGGCCGCCGCGAGCACCGAAGCCTCCTGCGACGCGTAGAGGGCGTTGCGTGCCTCGGCCCCCCAGAGCACGCCGATGTTCTCCAGCAGACTGGGGGACATCAACTCGCCGGTGAGCATCAGGACATCGAGTGAGAAGTCACGCCGGGGATCCAGGCCCTCTTCGACCGCCTTCTGCGCGAGCCGCATGGCCATACCCGGGGTGCAGAACAACCCGGTCACCGGCAGGAGTCGCATGACCTCCAGGGCGCGTTCGAAGCCGATCACCGGTGAGTGCGGCCACATCTTGGCCACCGTGTGCCCCAGATTGCGGCACACGTCCCCGAAGGTGTCCCCGGTGGCGTGCAGCTCAGTGGGGCCGGAGATACCGATGACCTGGTCGCCCCCGTGTGCGGCCAGGACATCGCGGTAATAGGCGGTGAGCACGGTGTTGTTATGGATGGTGTCCCCGTTGGTGCGCGGACACGGTGTTGCCGCCCCTGTCGTACCGGTCGTCTCGTAGAAGACCCAGGCGTCGGAGACGGGGCGCGACAGAATGTCGAGCTGGGCTTTCCTCAGGTCGTCCTTGGTGGTGAACGGAACACTCGGCAGGTCTTCGATCCGCAGCGCGGACACGTCCGCGCCGGTGATTCCCGCCAATCGTTCTCGATAGAACAGGGAGTTGGCGCGCACGTAGGTGAGAACCTCGCGCAGCTTGCGGGTCTGGTGGGACGCCAGCATGTCTGCATCCCACCCCCCTGCGATGAACGTGTCGAACTGGCTGCGCAGCTCGTCCGTGAGCGCCGCGGATTCCGGGTCGTACTGTGTGAACACCCAATCCTCCAATCGGGGATGTGCCGTCTCTCGCGCGAGACGAATCGGATGGGTCAGGCGTCGTTCAGATCGGCGACCACCCAGTCGGAGATCGACCGCCAGCGCTCCACGGCGTCGCGATGGAACTCGTTGGACTGGTACTTCTCCAGTGCCGGCAGATCGGGTAGCACCCCGATGACGGCGAAGTCGTAGGAGATGTCACGGTCGACCACATTCCAACCGACCCGCCAGGTAAGAAGCTCCGGGACGTGACGCCCTACCTCCCTGGCGAACTTCTCGGCCTCGATCACGGACGGCGAGTTGCGCTCGACGCCGTCCTTGAGCTTGAAGAGAGCAATGTGCGTGATCAACGCTGCCTTTCACGCACCCCACATCCACCTTCTGGGAGCGGGCAGTGCCGTTCCATGGGAGAGGTGTTGAGGCGTGTGCGATTTACGTCGGCACCGACGAAGCGAGGGGTCGCGGTCTTCGCGCCGGATTCCCGACGGGATGCGACTCTGCTGCTCATCGGCGAACAAGGGAGTTCCTCTGCTGTACCACCGTTCCCGCGAAGAAAAGCACGGCGGGACCTCTTGGAACGATCATGCCGATGTCCCCGGCGCTGTTCAATCGCACTTTTCCGATGCTGTGGATCGAACAACCGAATGGATCGCGCCGACTGGACGGCAGACTCCGGACGGGCAGCGTGGACGGTGTCCCGTCGAGTGGCCCAGAAGTGGTCCGGCGCCTGCGCAGGGGTACGGGCGCTGCGGCGCGTGACACGTTGTCGTGTTCACTTCTTGAGCAACGTCTTCGCCGTGTCCAGGGCAACGCCGAGACGGCGGGCCGCCGGTTCCCCCAAGGCCGAGCAGAGACAGCTGCTCCTCGGCGGGGCTTCGGCACTCCCTGGGACAGACGGCCGCCAGGCCCGAGCAGGCAACCGTGGCCAAGCGGTCAGGAGAAGAGGGTGTTCCGTCGAGCCACCCATGCCCGACGGGGATGCAGGGACCCGCAACGCAGCATTTTCCGCGGTGCGTTGCGGCGTCCCGCGCTCTGCTTACAACGTGGCGACCGGGCCGTCCGGCTGGTGGTGCCGCTGTTCGACCATCTCTCGGCTCAGCTCCTCCGTCTCCTGCTGGGAGAGCCGCTCGAATCCGTCCTCGGTGATGACGGACACGATGGGGAAGATCCGGCGGCTGATGTCCGGGCCGCCGGTGGCCGAGTCGTCGTCGGCCGCGTCGAACAGGGCCTGGAGTGCGGCCAGGGCCGCCTCGCGCCGGGACATGTCCGCGCGGTACAGCTTCTTCAACGCGCCCCGCGCGTAGGGGGATCCGGAACCCTCGGCGTGGAAATCCGCCTTCTCGTACGGGCCGCCGGTGACGTCGAAGCTGAAGATGCGGCCCCTCCTACCGAGGGGGGCCGTCGGGTCGTACCCGGTGAGCAGCGGCACCACGGCGAGACCCTGCATGGCTTGGCCCAGGTTCTGCCGGATCATCGCGGCCAGCCGGGCCGCCTTCGCGTTGAGGGTCATGGGGATGCCCTCGATCTTCTCGAAGTGGGTCAGCTCGACTTGGTAGAGCTTCACCAGGTCCAGGGCGAGGCCCACCGTGCCGGCGAAGGCGACAGCTGAGTAATCGTCCGCCGGGTGCACCTTCTCCAGGTCGCGCTGGGCAATGAGGTTCCCCATCGTGGCCCGGCGGTCGCCCGCGATCATCACGCCGTCGCGGTAGGTGAGCGCCAGCACCGTGGTGCCGTGCGGAACCTGGTCCGGCGCGGCCTGAACGCCCTCGGGAAGGAGCCCGCCCGTGCTGAGCAGCTCCGGCCGGTGCGCCTGGACGAACTCGGTGAAGGAGGAGCTTCCAGGGGTGAAGAACTCCGCTCCTAAGCGGCCTATGCTGTCACTCCGCGCCATGTTTGTCCTCCTTGGGTCATGTGCGAACGATCAACTACTACCATGAACGACCCTATGGAAAACTCCTGTTGCCAGTGAGGACGAACGGGCCCCGGGCCGGATGGGACAGGCGCCCGGCGCGGCTCCAACCGCACTCCTGACCGGCTGCTGACACGTGGTCGTTCGTGAACAGGACCTCCGGGTCGATGAGCCGGCCGGCATGGCGCACAGAGCGCGACATCGATGTCTTCCACGCCGCTTCCGACTCCGCCCGTGTCGGGGCGGCCCGCGCCACCGGTCCACGCGATCTGCCCCTGTACGAAACGCCGTGCGGAACCGGGACTGGCTGGAAAACATTCCAAATCACCCTAGACCTGTTGCGCTGGACGCCGATGCCTGCCCTGTCCGGAAAGCCCCGCCTGCGGAACCCTCGTGCGCGACTGCGGCTGCTCTCCGTCGCCGCCCAGTTCCTCACCACCGCACGCCGACGGCACCCGAATTTGCCCGCCCCTGGCCGCGGATACCCGCGGTCATCCGCGCGAACGACCGGCTCCAGACTCTCCCGAACTCTGGATGACCAGCGACAACGCTCCTGTTCCCCTTGAATTTGCCATCCCTTTGGGACCCGTGGGGCCCGGCGCCCACGCGACGCGACAGCCGCGGCCTTGCCCTTCCGGCGCCACCGAGCGGCTTGGGCGGCTGAACTGACGGGCCGCCTTGAAACAGCGCGGTCGACCGCCCCGGCCCAGCAGCACGTCACCGCGGGTCGCCCTGGCGTCCGTTGTGCCGGATGCGGGCTCCGCGGTCACATTCCAGCCATTCCGATCTTGGACTCTTTGCCTGCACGCATTGCGCAGGTATTTTCCTTTTCGGGGAATCAGTGAATTGAGTTACATCCGCTCAGCGCACGCGACGCAAGATACCCTCACCGACCTGCATTACCCGCTGCTCCATCAAGGGTTTGGATGTGAATATGTCAACCGACGGCGCCGAGATAGATATTTCGTCAATAATGGGTTCGCGGCGGCGATAACGCGGGTATCCGTCGGCTCCGCTCATCCGGGACGCCACCACCCGGCAGAGCGATGACCGAAAGTGCCACCCTTCCGATCATCGGCCCGCACGTCATGAACCGGAATCGTTCCCCGCTCCCCTGTGCAAGCCCAAAGAAATCGAGACCCCCCATGACATATCGACTGGATTTCAGTCTGACGCAGCTGCTCTATTTCGTCACCATAGCAGAGACAAGAAATATCTCTGAAGCCGCAGCCCGGCTCCACGCTTCACAGTCTGCCGTCTCCTCGGCCATTCAGAGGCTGGAACGACAGTTGGGCAGTCAATTGCTGTCGCGCCAGCACGCCAAAGGAGTCACGCTCACGCCGAGCGGTCGGCTGCTTCTCGACGACGCGCGGAAGGTCCTGTTTCAGGCCCGCACCCTCAAGGACCACAGCAGCAGACTCCAGGGCGAGACCGCAGGCCATATCGACGTCGGCTGTTGTTGCACGATCACCCCTTTCCTCATCCCGGAGGCCCTCGCCGGACTGGCGAAGTCGCATCCGGGTCTGAAGGTGAACCTCCATGACACGCGCAAGCCGACCGAACTGCTGCGCAACGGATCGTGCGATCTGGTGGTGACGTACAGCTTCACCCCCACCGAGGGGAGGACGTTCATCGAACTGGCCACCCCTCCGCTCTATTGCCTCATTCCTCAGGAGCATCCACTGGCACGTGCTGGGCATGCCTCGCTGAGAGAGATAGTCGAGCTGCCGCTCTTGATGCTGAATCTGTCCTCCGACAACGCATACAAATCCTATATGGAATCCATTTTTGCGGTGGGCGGAATCCCCATGCCTGAAGTGATATGGGCGACGGGCACGGAGGTGATGCGTAGTCTGGTCGGCATAGGGGCGGGATTCATGCTCACGCACCACCGCCCCCTGTCGTCGGATACGTCCGACGACAGGAAGAATGCACTGGTGGTGATCACGGACGATCGCCCTCCACTGTCCATCGGGGTGCAAATACCGAACACCCAGGTATCGAGTCAGAAAACACGCCACGTCATACACGCCCTCCGCAAGGCGGCGAGCGAGATTTACGCACCGGCGCCCCGCGCCCTGCTACGACCGCCGGTCGACGTCCGTGGGTGAGCCGCGCTCGACGCGGGGAACTGCCAAGGAGTCCTGAACGGATGCGCCGAAGAGCTGGGTCCAGTAGGTGCCGGCCCGGCTGCCGGTGGCGTAGCCGATGCCGATGTGTGTGAAGTGCGGCGTGAGGATGTTGGCGCGGTGGCCCGGGCTGTCCATCCAGCCGCGCAGGACGTCGACGGGGGAGCGCTGGCCGCAGGCGATGTTCTCGCCGATGCCCCGGTGCGGGCACCCCGCGGCGGCGGCCCGGTCCCAGGGCTCGCGCCCTTCGGGGGTGGTGTGGGAATAGAAGTCACGGCCGACCATGTCGGCGCTGTGGCCCTGCGCGGCCGCGGTCAGCCGTGGATCGACGGCAAGCGGCCGCAGCCCGGCGGCGGTTCGTTCGGCGTTGGTGAGCGTGACCACCTCCGACGCGAGCCGGGCCAGGCCGTCCTCGGTGAAGGGCCTGGCCCACACGGCGGTCCAGTAGACGCCCTCGGGGCGGCCACCGACGGCGTGACCGATCCCGACGTGGGTGACGTCCGGGTCGCGCAGCGCCAGTCGGCGCTCCGCACCGGCCAGACAGTAGGCGATGAACTCCTCCGGGGTGCGAGGCCCGGAGACGAGGTGCTCGGCAAGGGTCAGACACCGGTATCCGCCGGCGGTGATCCGGTGGAAGAGTGAGGTCCCGTCGGGGCTCTCGATCCCGAGGCGGCCGTGCGCGGCCATGCCCGCGGCATGTGTCCGCGCGGCGGTGACCAGGCGGGGTTCGAGGTCCACGGGCGCAGCGCCGCCCGCCGCCCGCTCGGCGTTGACCAGCCGGAGGAAGTCGGCCTCGTCGGAGGTGGGCCGAAGCGTGGTCGGCTGCGGCTCGGTGTCGTCCAGGACGTCGACGCCGAAATCGCGGGCGACCCCGGCGAGACCGTCCGTGTACCCCTGGCCCAGGGCCCGTAGCTTCCAGCCCGCCCCACGCCGGTAGAGCTCGGCCAGCAGCAGCACGGTCTCCTGCGCGGGCCGGGGCGGGGTGAAGCGGAGCAGCGCGGTCCCGGCGCTGCCCGTGACGGTCATGACGGGGCCCGCCGCCCGGCCGAGCGGTGTGCCGGGCACGGCGGAGCTGACGACCACGGTGACCCGGGCCGCACCGGACCGCAACCGCCGGGGGTCGACGGCGACGGTGTCCCCGCGCAGCCGGGCGCCCGGCGCGGACGGCTGGTTGAAGAACACGAAGTCGGCGTCGCCCGCGACCTTGCCCGACTCGTCGGTGACGATCACCGACAGGTCGAACGGCCCCGGCACGTGGATCGACAGGGCGCCGTCCGGCAGTGCCCGGTTCTCCCCGGTGGTCAACTCGTTCATCGTGCCCCTCCCGCTGCCATCGGCCGACGCCGGGTCAACGCTTTGCGGAGGGCCGGAGGTTCCGTGGACAGGACGGCAACGTCGCTGATCAGATGGCGGCCGACGACGCGGGCAGCACGTGGTCGCCGGTTCTGTCGGTGCTCAGGCACAGCGAGCAGACCACCGCGTCGTGGGTGCGGCAGGCGGCCACGTCCGGACGCTCGAACTCCTGTCGGCACACGTGGCACCGGTAGAGCGTGGCGCTCGGGTTGCCGTCCGCGTCCAGCAGGGGTTCGTCGATCCCGTCCGTGGTGCGGCGCAGGTAGTAACGCCCCTTGGTCAGTACGGCCATCAGCGGGGTGAGGACGAAGGCGATCAGTGCCGCCGCGACCGGGGAGTACGGCTGGAGCGTGTCGCCCAGGGCGTGGAAGTACATGGCGATCGACAGGCCGGAGGCGGCGACGAAGGCGACCGTGCCCACGGGGTTGACGGCGTAGAGCATGCCGCGCCGGAACTCGGGTGCGTGCGGGGAGAGCTTCAGGAGGTATTTGTTCACGATGATGTCGGTTGCGACGGTGACGACCCAGGCGATGGCACAGTTGGAATAGAAGCTCAGGACGCGGCTCAGGAAGCTGAACATGTCGGCCTCCATCAACGCCAGCGCGAAGGCCAGGTTGAGCAGGACGAACACCATGCGTCCCGGGTAGCGCCCGGTCAGTCGGGTGAAGGCGTTGGTCCACGCCAGCGACCCGGAGTAGGCGTTCGTCACGTTGATCTTGATCTGGCTGATCACGACCAGCGCCACGGCCAGCGGAACGACCAGCCACGAGGGCATCATCGCGTCGAACGCCGTCGTGAACTGCCGGATGGGCTCCGTCGCGGCCGCCGGCCCCACGGAGGTGATGACGTACACGGCGAGGAAGACCCCGATGGCCTGCTTCAGCGCTCCCAGCACGACCCAGCCGGGGCCGGCCACCACGACCGCCGTCCACCAGGCGCGTCGGTTCGCGGCGGTCCGGGGAGGCATGAAACGCAGATAGTCGATCTGTTCGCCGATCTGCGCGATCAGCGACAGACAGACGCCGGAACCCAGCAGCACCGAGGCGGTGTTCACTCCTCCCCGGCCGTCGGTGCCCGCGTAGGACAGCCAGCGGTCCACCGTGCCCGGGTCGGTGGCCACCAGGTAGACCAGTGGTCCCACCATCAGCAGCAACCAGAGGGGCGTCGTCCACACCTGGAGCTTGCTGAGCGCCTTCATCCCGTAGGCGACCAGGGGTATCACCATGAACGTCGAGACCAGATAGCCCAGCCACAGCGGCACCCCCAGGCCGAGCTTCAGTCCTTGCGCCATGATCGCCCCTTCGAGGGCGAAAAAGACGAAGGTGAAGCTGGCGAAGATGACGCTGGTCAGGACCGAGCCGTAGTAGCCGAAGCCGGAGCCGCGGGTGATCAGGTCCAGATCGATGTTGTAGCGCGCCCCGTAGTAGGCGAGCGGAAAGCCGGTGACGAAGATGACCACGGCGGCGACGAGGATCGCGGCCAGCGCGTTCCCGGTGCCGTGGGCGAGGCCGATGCCGGCGCCGATCGAGAAGTCGGCCATGTACGCGATCCCGCCCATCGCGGTGGTCGCCACGACCATCGGCGTCCAGCGGCGGTAGCTGCGCGGCGCGAACCGGAGGGTGTAGTCCTCCAGCGTCTCCCGGGCCGCGTGCTCGACGTCACCCCCCGGGCGCGGAGACTCGTCACGGCCGGCGGGATCCTTGAGGCGTGGCTCGGTACTCATGCTGTCTCCTGGGCACGTGGTGGCGGCGACGGCTTCGCAGCCGGCCACGGGGAACGCTAGGCAGGGCGTATTTCCTGCCGCCACCTCGAACGTGAAGGCGAGGTTTCCGGGGCCTCTGTTCGCGCGTCACCCGAACGTGGGCCGACGGTCGGTGTCCCGATGCGCGGATTGTCGTTTGGACTGACAGGCGGTGCCGCCCCACGCCTCTGGAGTGAGCAGTGGCCAACGGAGACGGCTGTTCCATGCCGTGCGCGGCGGAAGAAGAACGAGGTGACCGGTGCCCACTGAAGACGTCGACCGTCGGCTCGCCCACGACCCCATCGCGATCGTGGGACTCGCCGGAATGTTCCCCGGGGCGCGGGATCTCGGCGAGTTCTGGGACAACATCGTGGCGGGCAGGGACTGCACCACCGACGTCCCGCCCGCCTGGTGGAACACCGAGGACCACTACGACCCGGATCTGTTCGCCCCCGACAAGACCTACGCCCACCGTGGCGGGTTCCTGTCCCCGACCGTGTTCGACCCCCGCGCGTTCGGGATGCCACCGAACACCGTCGATTCCACGGGGCTGGTGCAGCTGCTGAGCCTCATGGTGGCCAAGGAAGTGCTCCGGGACGCGGGGTGCGAGCGGGCCGAATGGTACGACCCGGCGCGCACCGGGGTGGTGCTCGGGGTGTGCGGCACCAACTCCACCCTCATCCCGCTCGCCGCCCGTCTGCTGGCCCCCGCCATCACCCGGGCCGCGGTCCGGGGCGGCATTCCGGAAGCGGAGGCGCGTCAGCTCGCCCGCACGTACCTGGACACCCTGCCGCCGTGGACGGAGGACTCCTTCCCCGGAATCCTCGGCAACGTCGTCTCCGGCCGGGTCGCCAACCGCCTCGACCTCGGCGCCGCCAACCACACCGTGGACGCGGCGTGCGCCAGCTCCCTGACCGCCGTGCGGGCCGCCGTCGACGAACTCGTCAGCCGCCGGGCGGACTTGATGATCACCGGAGGGTGCGACGCGGACAACTCCGTGGTGTCCTTCCTGTGCTTCAGCAAGACCCCCGCCCTGTCGCTCACCGGCCGGGTGCGCCCCTTCGACGCCGAGGCCGACGGCACACTGATCGGTGAAGGCATCGGCATGCTGGCGCTCAAACGCCTCGCCGACGCCGAACGGGACGGCGACCGGGTCTACGCCGTCCTCCGCGGCCTCGGCAGCTCGAGCGACGGCCGCGCCAAGAGCATCTACGCCCCCTGCGGCCAGGGACAGTTGACCGCCCTGCGGCGCGCCTACCACGACGCCGACTGCGACCCCCGCTCCGTCGAGCTGATCGAGGCCCACGGCACCGGAACCCCGGCCGGTGACGAGGTGGAGCTGACGGCGCTCGGTGAACTGCTGGCCACCCCCGACGACAGCCGCTACGTCGCCGTGGGCAGCGTCAAATCCCAGATCGGGCACACCAAGGCGGCGGCCGGCGCCGCCGGGCTGATCAAGGCCGTGCTGGCCCTGCACCACAAGCTGCTGCCGCCCACCATCAACATCACCAGCCCCAGCGCCCCGGCGGCCCGCGAGGACGGCGCCCTCTACCTCAACACCACCGCCCGGCCCTGGGTCCGGGACCCGGCCCGGCCGGTGCGCCGGGCGGGTGTCTCCGCCTTCGGCTTCGGCGGGGTGAACTACCACGCTGTGCTGGAGGAACACCGCCCCCGGCAGGCCGGACCGGAACGACGGGTCCTGCACCGCACCCCCGGCGCCCGCCTGTGGCACGCACCGACCCCACGGGAACTGCTCGTCCTGCTGGAGAACGGCGGGGCACCCGACGACGGGCCGGTACCCGCCGCCCACGCCCGCGTCGGGTACGTCGCGAAGGACGACGAGCACCACGCCAAGCTGCTGACCGCCACCATCGACCAACTGCGCAACAACCTCGGCCACGACGAATGGCACCACGCCCGGGGCATCCACTACCGCCGCACCGCCCTGCCACCCGGCACCAAGATCGGCGCGCTGTTCGCCGGGCAGGGAAGCCAGTACGTGGACATGGGACTGCGGGCCCTGCTCGACGTACCACCCGTGCGCGCTGCCTTCGACGCGGCGGGCGCCCTCTTCCCGCCCGGCGACCCCCTGGCACGCACCGTCTTCCCACCGCCCGGAGCCCGGGACAAGCAGCACGCGGACGAGCGCCTGCGCCGCACCGCGTACGCCCAGCCGGCCATCGCCGCACTGGCCATGGGGCAGTACCGGTTCCTGACCGAGCTGGGGTTCGCCCCGCACGCGGTGCTGGGCCACAGCTTCGGCGAGCTGACCGCGCTCTGGGCCGCCGGAACCCTGGACGACGACGCCTTCCTGGCGCTCGCGCGGGCCCGGGGCCTGGCCATGCAGTCCCCGCCGCCCGGCAGCACCGACCCCGGCGCCATGGCCGCGCTGCGCGTCCCCGACAGCAGGATGGCGCAGCTGCTCGCCGACCACCCCGAGCTGGTGGTGTGCGGCCGCAACGCACCGGACGAGCATGTGGTGGGCGGCCCGAGCGCGGCCGTCGAGGACTTCCTGCGGTGGTGCGCCGGGCGGTCGGTGCCCGTACAGCGGCTGCCGGTCGCCGCGGCCTTCCACACCAGGTTCGTCGAGCACGCCCTCGACGCCTTCGGCGCGGCCTGCGCCGGCGTGGACTTCGCCGCACCGGCCCTGCCCGTCTACGCCGACACCGCGGGAGCGACGTACGGAGCCGACCCGGAAACCAACCGCCGCACCCTCGTGGAACAACTGCGCCACCCGGTGGAGTTCGCGGCGCGCCTGGAGGAGATGCACACCGACGGCGTCCGTGTCTTCGTCGAGTTCGGCCCCGGACGCACCCTCACGGGGCTGGTGGAGCGGACCCTGGGCGGGCGCGGCGCGCGCGCCGTCGCCTGTGACCTCGGCGGCGCTGGCGACAGCGCGGTGGCCCTGAAGGACGCCGCGCTGAGACTCGCCGTGCTGGGGCTGCCGCTGGCGGACATCAACCGTTACGACGCCCCGGCACGCCCGCAACGTCCACCGGCCTCGAACGTCGCCCGCCTGCTGGAGGGCCCGAACTTCGCCTGCGAGGCCGCCCGACGGGCACACGTCGACGAACCCCCGCCCGCACCCCCTCGGCTCCCCGAGCACCAGAGTGCCCCGCGGCCATCCGTACCGGCCGGGACCGACCCGTTGTCCCGGGCCGCCGCCGACCACCTCGCCGCCCACGTCCGTTATCTGAACGGGCAATTGGACACCACGGAACAGCTCACCGGTCTGCTGGCGGCCGGCACGGTCGACGGGCGGGTGGACGAGTCGCTCGCCGCCGCCGTCCACGCCATCACGGAACACAGCATCGCGCTGGGAGAAGCGCACACCCGAGCGGGCGAGGTCGTCACCCGGCTGCTGAGCATGCCCCCCGACGGCCAGGAGGCCTGGCCCGCCACGGACTCCCGGGCCCCGCTCGTTCCCCGCCCCGCGGGCGAACCACCGCTGCGCCCCCGCGCCACCGTCGACACCCCACGGCCACCGGCGCCCCGCACCTCCGCACTGGCGGAACTCATGGCCGACCAGGACGGGCCGGCGCGAGCGGCAGGGCCCCCGGCGGACCTCTCGGACGCGGACCTGGAAGAGATGGAACTGGTCTTCCGCCAGGTGGTCGCGGAGAAGACCGGCTACGACGTCGACATGATCGAGCCGGACCTCTACATCCAGGAGGACCTCGGTATCGACTCGCTCAAACAGGTGGAGATCGCCGCGGAGATCTGGCGCCGCTATCCCGTGATCACCCGGGACGAACTCTTCCGGTTCACCGAGGCCCGCACGGTCGGCGAACTCACCGACATGCTCCGGAGGATGCTCAGCGGCTCGCGCCCCGAACTCCGACGGTCCGACGTCATGCCACTCGACCGGGCCTTCGTGACGCTTCGCGAACTGCCCGCCGTCGACGTTCTCACCGATGCCTACGCCGACCGGCCGTGCGCCCTGCTGCTGGACGACGGCGGCGAGCTCTGCGCGGCGATGGCCTCAGCCCTGCGCACCCGCGGCTGGCGCACATGCCATCTGACGCTCCCCGGCACCGACCGGGCCGGCGACGACAGCTGGGCCCTCGCGGACTGGACCGAGACGGCACTGGCCGCCCGCCTCGCCGACGTCCTGACGGCCACCGCGCGGATCGACCTGTGCGCCCTGCCCGTCGACCGCCACCCCGGCATGACGGCGGATCAGCTCGTCACCCGGCTGCAACATGCCGTTCTGGTGGCCAAACACACCTTCCCCGTCCTGGAGGAGACCGCCCGCGACGGCTCGCGCGCCGCGTTCGTCACCGCCACCCGGCTCGACGGAGCCCTCGGCCACGCCGGATCCGGCCAGGACCCGGTGGCGGCCCTCGCCGGTGGACTCGGCGGCCTCGTCAAGACGCTCGCCCTGGAATCGGCGCCCCTGTTCTGCCGTGCCCTCGACTTCGCCCCGGACCTGCCGGCCGACACCGTCGGCGAAGCCTTCGCGGCGGAGATCGCGGACTGCGCCACCGACGTCCGCGAGGTGGGAGTGGGCGAGGGCGGAGGGGAGGCCACCCGCCGTCGCGCCCCTGTCCTGTCGACCACTCCCGAGCCGCTGCTGCCGCACCCGCCGGAGACGGCGGCCCCGGGCCCCGGCGACGTACTGCTGGTCACCGGCGGCGCCTCCGGCATCACCGCGTGGTGCGTCGAAGCCCTCGCCGCCGAACATCGCGGCTCCTACCTGCTGCTCGGCCGGACCCCGCTCACCGGGGAACCCGCATGGGCGGCGGAGCTGGACGGGCCCGAGGCGCTCCGCGACGCGCTCGCCGAGCGGCTGCGCGCCGCAGGCGACGACGCCGACGACCCGCGGCACCGAGCCCGCACCGACCGGCAGGTCCAGGACATCCTGGCCGGACGCAGGATCCGGTCCGTCCTCGACGCCCTGCGGGCGCGAGGCGCCGAAGCCGACTATCTGGCGGCGGACCTCCGCGACGCCGACGCCGTGACACAGGCGCTGGCTCCGCACGCCTCGCGCATCACCGGCGTGATCCACGCCGCGGGAGCCCTCGGCGACTCGCCCCTGGCCGAGAAGACCCATGACTCCGTGGCCCGGGTGATCGGCACCAAACTGTCCGGCCTGCACCACGTGCTCGACGCCCTCGATGCCCTAAACCTCCGTCACCTCGTGGTCTTCTCCTCCGTATCGGGCATCTGGGGCAACGTCCGGCAGTCGGACTACGCGCTCGCCAACGAAGCCGTCAACCGCTACGCCTGCGCGTTCAAGGCGGCCCACCCCATCTGCAGGGTCACGGCCATCGCCTGGGGCCCGTGGGAAGGCGGCATGGCCGCCCCCGTGCAGGAGATCTTCCGCCAGCAGGGCATCCCCGTACTGTCCCGCGACACCGGATGCGACTACTTCCTCGGCCAGATGCGCCCCGACAGCGACGCGGACGAAGTCGTCGTCATCGGACCGGTCACCCCGCTGTTCCGCCGGTCCGACAGCCTGCCCGACCAGGGGCTCACGGCACTGCGCTCGCTGACCGGACTGGAGCGCGAACCCATGCTGCGCGACCACCGCTGGGCGGGCGCGCCGCTGATGCCCATGACCGCCGCCGTCGGGTGGGGGCTGCACACGGTGGAGAGCGCCCGGGCCGGGGCCCGGCCGGTGGTGGAATGCACGGGATTCCGCATCCGCCGGGGCCTGTACTTCGACGGATCGCAGCCCGAGCGGGCCGTCATCCGTGTGATGCCGGACCCCGAGGCGGCGGAGACCGACGCCCGGGTGACCGTGGACACCCTCGACGACGACCAGGAAACGCGAACGCGGTACGAAGGCGGATTCCGGTGCGCCGATCGCGCCCCCGACGCCCCGCGCCTCGAACTGCCGCCCTATCTGATCTCGGACGAGCCGCACCCCGCCTACGCCGAAGGATTCCTCTTCCACGGCCCCACGCTGCGCGGACTGCGCGACGTCCTGGCCGAGGACGACGACAGGCTCGTCCTGGCCGCGCGGCTGCCGGACCACCTCCTCGCCCACGGCGCGTACGCCGGCCGGCTCTACAGCCCCGGCCCGGCCGATCTGCTGCTCCAGACCGCGGCCCTGCTCGGGCGCCGGCACCACGGGGACAGTTGCGCACCGGTCAGCGTCGAACGGGTGGAGCTGTTCACACCGCTCCCGGACGACGCGCCGTTCGCCGTCGTCGCGGAACTGGAGTCGGCGACCGCGCTGGATGTGCGCTGCACGGTCACCGCCTGCTCCCCGGACGGGCTCGTTCACCAGCGGTGGTCCGGGCTGACTCTGGTCGGGCTCAGCAAGGAACAGATGGTGGACCGGATGACCGCACGCGGCCGCCGGACGTCCGCGGGGGAGGGGGCATGACGGGATCGGGAACGACGGACGCGCTCGGCTTCGACGGCATCCCGCTCGCCGAGCTGTGCGGCGCGTCCGACGCGGTTTCGCCGGGCGGCATCGGCGGCACGGCCGTGCCGCCGGAGCGGTCCACGCCGATGGAGCCGGCCCGCCGTATGGCGCGGCAGGTGCAGCGCGCGCACGCCTCCGTGCTCGAAGCGCACCGGGCGATCAGCGCCCGGCAGGCCCTCCTCGCCGGGGCCGGTGTGTTCCCGGGGCCGCGGGACGACCCCGGCGCTTGGGCGCGGCTGGGCGGCCCGTTCGCGGTGCTACGGGCGGCGGCGGCCCGGCTGCCGGACGCCACCGCGCCCGGCGTGTACGAGGTGAGCTGGCGGGGGCAGGTGCCGGCGGAACCCACCGAGCTCCATGCCCGTCTCGCCGGATCCGGCGCCGGGGGTCCCCGTTGCCTTGTCCTCGACGGTGACCGGCGGATCGTCGCCTCGATCGTGCGGAGCGCGCCGGACCAGCCGGAGCCAGAACCGACGCGACGTCATGTTCCTGAGGTTCCGGCGGAGTTCCGGCCCCTCGCGCGCACCGCAGTCCGTCGGCTGTCCGCCCGCGGGCTCGACGCGCTCGCCGCCGGGGACATCACCGGTGTCTTCGGTGATGCCTTCGACCAAGGCGGCCTGGAGCCGGAGTCCTTGCCCGAGCGATGGCCCGCCCGCCTGCTGGAGGACATCGCCGTCGAGCCGGGCGGCGGCCCGTACGGTCAGGGACTGCTCGTCGCGTGCGCCGAGGCCGCCCGTGACACCTCGCCGGTGTGGCCCCGGCTGGCAGCGGCGGCCACCGAAGCCCTGCGGGTGCACGCCTTCCACCAGGGCCTGCATCTGTGCCTGCCCGGGGCGCGGGTGGTCCCCTCGGTCGACCGCCCCATGACGATCGAGGTGCTCGACCCCGCCGCGGCGCACGCGAACGCCCTGCGGTTCACGGTCGAGGTGACCGGACTCGGTCTGGCACCCCGTCCGTACGTCGTCGCCGACTGCGAGGTCACTGCGGCCGGGCGGACGGTGGCCCGGCTGCGGGACATCGGTGTGACCGTCCGGGAGCGGCCCGGCGCCGACGTCACGCCCCACCCGGGGCGGACCGGCTGCCGCAGGTCGGCGTCGGGCGGCCGGGCGGTGCTCGACGAACTGCACCTCGCGTGGATGGCCGAAGGTGATCAGGCGGAGGTGTTCGCCGCCTACGGCGCCCGGCCGACCGCGACCCCGGCCCGTCCCCGGCTGCCCCGCGGTGACTTAAGGATGCTGGACCGCTGCACGCGTACCGAGGCCGGACCGGCACCGGACCGGGCCGGCAGCAGGCTGACCGCCGAGTACGACGTCCCGGCCGACCCCTGGTACTGCCGGGAGAGCGGTGCCGCCGGGGTGCCGCCGTTCGCGCTGATGGAAATGGCGCTCCAGCCCCTGGGCCTGCTCGGCGGGCTGTCCGGCACGGCGTGGGAGTACCCCGAGCAGGACTTCGTGTGCCGCAATCTCGACGGCCGCGCCACGCTGCTCCGCGAGGTGGACCCCCGCGCGATGACGGTGGGTCAGGACTGCGTCCTGCGCTCGTCCGCGCCGCTCCCGGGGGCGGTGATCGAGCGCTGTGACTTCGAGCTGAGCCTCGGCGGTGCGGCGTTCTGCGCCGGCGAGGCGACGCACGGCTACTTCACGGCCGAGGTGCTCCAGGCCCAACAGGGCCTGGACGGCGGCAGGTATGTCGCGCCGTGGCTGGAGCGCCGGCCCGGGCGCCCGGCCGGGGCACTCCGGCCGGACCCGCGGCACGGCACGCGCGTGGGCACCGGCCGGCTGGCCCTGCTCGACGACGTGGTGGTGGTGCCGGGAGGCGGTGACCACGGTGCCGGCTACGTGTGGTGCGACAAACCGGTGCGCGACGACGACTGGTTCTTCGACCGGCACTTCGCCCACGACCCGGTGCTGCCCGGATCGGTCGGGGTGCAGATGCTCTTCCAGGCCGTACAGGCCTGCGCCGTGCACACCGGACTCGTCGACCATCTGCCGAGCCCGCGGTTCGCCCTCGCGGTCGGCGAGGAACTGCGATGGTCCTACCGGGGCCAGATCCTGCGCCACCACCGGCGGATGCGCGGCGAGGTGCACCTCCGCGAGGTGCGGCGGGAGCACGACAGGCTGCTGGTGCTCGCCGACGGCAGCGTATGGCGCGACGACCTGCGGATCCACCAAGTGGACAACATCGCCCTGGCCGTCCGGTCCGGGGCGGGGCGGGAGGCCGCGCGATGACCGTGCACCACGACGCGGACGGTGTGTACGCGGTCCTCTCCGCACTGGACCTGCCGTGCTACGTCGTCGCCGTCGGCGGGCGCGTGGGCGCCACCCACGACCGTCCCGCGCCGGGCTCCGCCACCACCCTGCTCGCCGCGGCCGGCCCGCTGCCGCCCCACCGCCTCGGCTCGGCCGCCTTCGCGCGCCACCACGGGGTGCGCTCCGCCTACATGGCGGGCGCCATGGCCGGCGGCATCTCCGGCGAGGACCTCGTCGTCGCGCTGTCCCGCGCCGGTCACCTCGCCTCCTTCGGCGCCGCCGGTCTGCCCGAGGCCCGGCTGCGTGCCGCGCTCGGACAGCTGCGGGAGCGGCTCGGTGCCGCGCCGTACGCCTGCAACCTGATCCACAGCCCCATGGCGCCGGAGGCCGAACGGACCTGCGTGGACCTCTGTCTGCGCCACCGTGTGCGCTGCGTGGAGGCGTCCGCCTTCGTCCAGCTCACCCCGGCCCTGGTGCGCTTCCGCCTCACGGGGCTGGGCGCCGGCCCCGGCGGCGGTCTCCGCGCCGGGCACCGGGTCATCGCCAAGGTCTCCCGCCCCGAGACCGCGGAGCTGTTCCTGCGGCCGGCACCCGACGCGCTCGTCGCCGAGCTGCTGGCCCGCGAGGAGATCACGGCCGAACAGGCGACGCTCGCGCGTACGGTGCCGATGGCCGACGACATCACCGTGGAAGCCGACTCCGGGGGCCACACCGACCGCCGGCCGCTGACCGTCCTCCTCCCGGCCGTCGCGCGGCTGCGCGACCGGATCGGCCGACCGTACCCCGGTGGCGAACCGGTGCGCCTCGGCGCGGCCGGCGGCATCGGCACGCCCCGCGCCGTCGCCGCCGCACTCGCCCTCGGCGCGGACTACGTCGTCACCGGCTCGGTCAACCAGGCCAGTGTCGAAGCCGGGACCTCACCGGCCGTCAAACGGCTGCTGGCCCAAGCGGGCCTGGCCGACTGCGTCATGGCACCGGCCGCGGACATGTTCGAGCAGGGCGTCACCGTGCAGGTCCTCGGCCAAGGCACCCGCTTCCCGAGCCGCGCCGGGCGGCTGTACCGGCTGTACCACGACCACCCCGGCCTGGATGCCCTGCCCGCCGTCGAAGGGCGGAGGCTGGAGCGGACCTTCGGGATGCCCGTGGACCGGGTGTGGCAGGAGACCGCCGACTACCTGAAGGCCCATCACCCCGATCGGCTCGCCCGGGCGCGGCAGGACCCCAAGCACCGGATGGCCCTGGTCTTCCGCTGGTACCTGGCCATGGCCTCACGATGGGCGACGGCGGGGGTGGACGACCGCGCCGAGGACTGGCAGATCTGGTGCGGCCCGGCGATGGGCGCGTTCAACGACTGGACCGCGGACAGCGCACTGGCCGCCCCCGAGCACCGTCACGTCACCACCATCGCCGACCATCTCCTGCGCGGCGCCGCCTACCACCGCCGACTGGACCAACTGCGCGCCGCCGGGGTGCGGATCCCCGGCAGTTGCGCGGAATACCGACTGCCCGCGGTGCCGGTACCGCGACGGGCCGCGGCGCCTGACACCGCGCCGCCCGCCCGTCGCTGACACCCGCGCCCGCCCGTCCGCGGTCAGCCGACGGTGAGGCGGCCACGTCCCTCGACCCGGCCGAGACCGCGCGTGAGACATCCCCTGACGTCGTTGGTGGGAACCGCGGTGCCGGAGTACGAGCGGCCCGCCATGAGGCCGGAGGTCACCCTGCCGCCGAGGAAGGAGTCGAGGGGGGTGTAGCCCTGTCGGCCCCCGGAGGCGGGCCGCACGGCGGACCGTCCCACGACGCCACCGGTACGGTTCGCCCCCGCGTACCAGGTGACGGTGCCACTGCCCTTGACGCCCGTCGCCCCGGAGCAGTTCGCGAGGCCGCTGCCGCTCAGGACGAGCCGCCCGGACCGGATCCGTGACCGCCTGCCGCCGGGGGAGGCGCAGTCGTTCAGATGGACGGTGCCGCGGGCGAGGACACGCCGGGGGGTACCGGAGACGGCGGGCGACAGCGTGATGCCGGGCGGCGCCGTCCGCAGGGAGCACTGCAGGATGCCGCCCGCCCGGACGGCGTCATGTACGGCCCGTCCGGACGTCCGCGCCTCGGCGTGACCCGGCACGGTGCCGGTCACGAGCAGGACGACGACCGCTCCGGCCGCGGTCGCCACGTCGGCGCCGCGCCGCGCCCAGGCGGCAGCGGCGGTGCGGATGATGTGAGCCCTACCGGGCATGGGACTTCTCCTTTTGTCGCAGCGGACCGTCGCCGCGACGGACGGCCGCGGCGAAGTGAACCCCTCACTCCCGGTCGCGCAAGGTAGCCCAATCGCTCCCTCTATCGCCATAGTTCACCCGAATCCTTACTCCACACGAGTAACGAGCGATTTGCCGGATCTGCTCGTATTTCGCCAGGATTGCCGCGTCGACGAAGGGGCCCGCATGCGAGGCGAACGTCCGGTGGCCGCACCGAAGGCGCCCGGGGGCGGTGCGGCCGGGTGGTCCGCCCGGCACCCGTGGTGGGTCCTGATGACCGCCGCGGCGCTCGGTGCCCTGCTGGCCTTCGCCGCCCTCGGCACCCCCGACCGGCTGTCCAACGGCGGCTACATCGCCCACGGCACCGAGGCGACACGCGCCGAGCGCGTGCTCGCCCAGCGATTCGACGCGGGCATCCCGGACCTCGTGCTGCACGCGCGCGCCGACGGGCCCGTCACTGGCCCCGAGGCGGCCGCGGCCGGGCGGGAGTTCGTCCAACAGGTGGCCCGGCGGCCCGGGGTGCGCCAGGTCCTCTCCTACTGGACCCTCGGGGACGCCCGGCTGCTGAGCGAGGACGGGCACGCCGCCCTCGTCGCCGTCGACCTCCTGGGCGACGAGCACGCGACGGCCCGGCGCGCCGCGACGCTGGTCCCGCGGCTGACGGGCCCGCACGGGCCGCTGCGGGTCACCGCGACCGGTCCGGCGTGGGTCATGGCGCAAGCCACCGAACTCAGCCGGCAAGAGCTTGTGCGGGCCGAACTCATCGGGGTGCCCCTGGCCGCCCTGGTGCTGCTGTTCGCCTTCGGCTCGGCCACCGCCGCCCTGCTGCCCGCGCTGGTCGGAGGGCTCGCGGTGGCCGGTACCTTCGCGGTGCTGCGGCTGCTGACCGCGTTCCTGCCCGTCTCCGCCTTCGCGTCGAACATCACCACGGCACTCGGCTTCGGCCTGGCCGTCGACTACGGGCTCTTCGTCGTCACGCGCTACCGGGAGGAACTGGCCGCCGGCGGCCACCCGGCCGGGGCCGTCATCCGGACCATGTGCACCGCCGGCCGCACCGTGAGCTACTCCGCGGCCACCGTCGTCGTCTGTCTGAGCGCGCTGCTGCTCTTTCCCCTGGGATTCCTGCGGTCCCTGGCCGTCGCGGGGGTGAGCGTGGTCGTGCTGGCGGCGGCCACCACCGCGCTGGTCCTGCCCGCTCTGCTCTCCGTGGTCGGCACCCGTGTCGACCGCGGTGACGTCTTCGCACCCCTGCGCCGGACCCGGCGCGGCACGGTCGTGTCACCGTGGCACCGCGCGGCCCGCGCCGCCACGGCACGACCAGTGCTGGCCGGTGGCTGCGCGGTCCTCTTCCTCGCGACGCTCGCCCTTCCCTTCGCGCACGTCCGCTTCGGCGTCGCGGACGAGCGCGTGCTGCCCGAGCGGGTCGAGTCGCACGCCACCGCCCTCACGGTGGAGCGGGACTTCCACCTGCCGTGGAACCGCACCCTGACCGTGCTGCTGCCCGACGTCGACGCCGTGGACCAGGAGAGGGAACTGGACGCCTACGCCCGCCGCGTCTCCGCCCTCCCCACGGTGGACCAGGTTTCCACCGGCCTCGGCACCTACGACGACGGGCGGCTCGCCAAGGGCCCGGACGTCGGCGCGCTCGCCCACATCACCCAGGGCGCGACCTGGCTGGCCGTGACCGGCAGCGGACCGCCCGGGCAGGACGAGCGCCTGGTCGAGGAGCTACGGGCCCTGCCGTCTCCCGGCCCCCATCTCGTCGGGGGCCGGCCGGCCCGGGTGCTCGACACCAAGAACGCCGTCTTCGCCGCCCTGCCGACGGCGGCGGCCGTCGTCGTCGGCGGGGTCCTCCTGCTGGTGCTCCTCTTCACCGGCTCGGTCCTCATCCCCGTCAAGGCGGTATTCATGGGGGCGTTGAGCCTGACCGCGAGCTTCGGCGTCATGGTCCACGTCTTCCAGGACGGCCACCTGCGCGGCCTCCTCGGCGACTTCACCGTCACGGGGGAGCTGGAGACCTCCATGCCCGTCCTGGTCTTCGGCGCGGCCTTCGCGCTCTCCATGGACTACGAGCTCTTCCTCGTCTCGCGCATCCAGGAGGAGTACCGGGCCTCGGGCGACCACCGCGGTGCCGTGGTGACCGGCGTCGCCCGCACCGGAAAGATGATCACGACGGCTTCGATGATCTTCGCCGTCGCGCTCCTTCCGCTGGTCACCTCCGAGATCACGCTGCTCAAACTCATCGGATGGGGACTGGCGTCGGCCGTCCTGGTCGACGCCACCGTCGTCCGGGGCGTGCTCGTACCGGCCTTCATGCGGCTGACGGGACACGCCAACTGGTGGGCACCGCGCCCGCTCACCGCGCTCCACCGACGGCTGGGCGCCGACCGGTGGCAGGAGCCACCGCCCCGGCCCGCGGACGTGCCGCCCGCCCGGCACCTCACCGGGGGAGAGCGGCAGTACGAAGCAGCCGGCCGGGCGCCGGGCGAGGGACCGCCCTGAGACAGGCCTCGTCGTAACGCCGCAGCACCAAGCGGGCCACGGCCTCGTGCGCGCCCAAGGGCGCGCAGGTGACGCTCGCGCCGCAGGCCGCCGCACGCCGGGCGAAGAATCCGGGGGCCAGCAGATAAGGGGCCACCGCCGTGAACCGGTGGCCCCGCGCCCGCAGGGCGGCGACGGCCTCGGCGGGCGTGGGGGACGCACCGCTCAGATACGACGGCACGACCGGGCACCCCAGGCGCACTTCGAGCAGCCGTGCCGCCTCGGCCGTCGCGACGTGCGTCGCCGGGTCCCGGGAGCCGGCGGCCGCGAGGACGACGGCCCCGCCCCGCGCGCGCCCCGTCCGCCCGGCCTCGCGCAGCCGGTCGTCGAGGGCCGACGCGAGCAACGGGTCCGGGCCGAGGACACGCGCCACGGGAGCCCGGCCGAAACCGGCCGCGGCCAGGGCGGCGGGGATGTCCGTACGGACGTGGTAGCCCGTCCCCAGCAGCAGCGGCACCACGACCGGGGTACCGCGCAGACCGCCGAGCGTCTTGGCCAGCCCGGGTTCGGCATGGTCGAGGAAGCCGGCCCGCACCCGCAGCTCCGGCCGCAAGGCCCTGACCCGGGAGAGGAGGTGATGAACGGTCCGGATGCCCGCCGGGTCGCGTGTGCCGTGGGCGACGGCGACCAGCACCGGCGTGCGCGCGGCAGGCAGCGGGGTCATTCGGCACCGACCAGGCGGTAGCCGCGCTTGGGCACCGTACGGACCAGGTCCGCGTGCGGCCCCAGGGCCGACCGCAACCGGGCTATGGCCACCTCCACCGCGTGCCCGTCGGCGCGGGCGGCCTCCGGCCAGGCGCGGCGCAGCAGCTCACCGCGGCTGAGCACATGGCCGTGCCGCTCGGCCAGGGCCCGCAGCACGGCGGCGAGCAGCGGTGGCAGCCACACCGCGGTGCCGTCGCGGAGCAGCGCGTTGCCCTGGAGCACCAACCGCCCCGGCGGATCCAGGAGTTCCAGACGGCCACGCCCCGGCAGCACATCACCGAGGGTCCGCACCAGCGAGCCCAGCCGGCCCCGCTCCGGGCAGTGCGGCCGCAGACCGAGCTCCAGCAGGGGCCGTGCGCAGACCGGCCCGACACACACCCCCAGCACATCCTCGCGCAGCGCCGCCAGCAGCGCGTCGTGGCGGCCCAGGGCGGTGGCCGTCTCCAGCAGGGCGACCACCGCCGGGGCACTGGTGAAGGTCAGGGCGTGCACCTCCCCGCGCACGGTCGCCTCCACCAGCCTCCGCAGCGCCTCCGGGTCCTGGGGCGGGCCCCACCGGTAGACCGGCACCTCGATGACCTCCGCGCCCCGCTCGCGCAACGCCGCGGCGAAGCCGTCGAGCGGGGCGCCGTGTTCCTGGACCGCCACCCGACGGCCGCGCAGATCGCGAGCCAGCAGCCACGTCAGCAGCTCGTGATTGGCCTCGGAAGCGGGGGAGTAGGCCTCGTCCACGCCGCTCGCCCGGACCGCCCCGGTGGCCTTCGGGCCGCGGCTGATGACGGTGGCGCCGCGACACAGCCGGGTGAGGTCCGCGCCGATGCCCCATCCCTCGGCGGTGCTCATCCAGCCCCGCCAGCCCAGCCCCGTGGTGGCCACCACGTAGTCCAGCGCCCCCGTGAGACACCGCTCGGTGGCCCGGCGCAGCAGGGTGTCGTCCTCGAGCGGGACGATGCTCAGGGCGGGGGCCTCGATGACCCGGGCGCCGCGCCGGCGCAGCAGCGCCACCAGCTCCTCCCGGCGTCGTGCGGCCGTCACCCCGATGGTGAAGCCCGTCAGCGGCCCCACGGGTGAGTCGTTCGGTGGCGCGGTGGCCGTGCGGGTAGTCCTCATGCATGCAGGCTGCGCGCCGGGTGTTTCCGCGGGATTGCCCGGCCGTCACACCCAAGTGAGATCCCGCGGTCACTTTGTTACGGCACATGTCGTGGTCATCACCGAGCCCCCCGCCGCGTATGAAGGGCCCGTACCCCGGCCGCAACATCGCGGACGCCGCCGTGAAACGGCCGGGGGCGAACCTGGTCGGCATGACGACGACCGACACGCACTGCCCGTACTGCGCACTGCAGTGCGGCATGGGGCTGCGACGCCCTCCCCACGGCGCCGGCACCGGCGTGCCGCCCGTGGAGGTCGTCGAGCGGCCCGGCTTCCCCGTCAACCGGGGCGCGCTGTGCGGCAAGGGCCGCACCGCCGCCGCCGTCCTGGACCCGGCCGTACGGCTGACGGCCCCGCTCGTCCGCGACCCGGCCACCGGCACTCTCGTGCCGGCATCGTGGGACGAGGCCCTGCACCGGGTCGCAACCGGGCTCGAGGAGACCGCCACCCGCCACGGGCGTGCGGCCACCGGCGTCTTCGGCGGCGGCGGACTGACCAACGAGAAGGCGTATCTGCTGGGCAAGTTCGCCCGCGTCGTGCTGCGGACCCCGCACATCGACTACAACGGCCGCTTCTGCATGTCGTCCGCCGCCGCGGCCCACCGGGCCGCGTTCGGCATCGACCGGGGGCTGCCCTTCCCCGTCGAGGACATCGCCACGGCCGGGTGCGTCATCCTGGTCGGCGCCAACCCCGCCGAGACCATGCCGCCCCTGCTGCGGTACTTCACCGAACTGCGCCGTAACGGCGGCCATCTGATCGTCGTCGACCCGCGCCGCACCCGCACCGCCGAACAGGCCGACACCCACCTGCGCCCGGTGCCGGGCACCGACCTCGCGCTCGCCCTGGGACTGCTGCACCTGGCCATCGCCGACGGCCACCTGGACGAGGAGTTCATCGCCGACCGCACCACCGGCTACGAACAGGCCCGGGCGGCGGCCATGGCCCACTGGCCCGAGCGGGTCGAACAGCTCACCGGAGTGCCGGTGCCGCTGATGCGCGAGGTGGTCCGGCGGTTCGCCGACGCCCCCACCGCCATGGTCCTCACCGCCCGGGGCGCCGAGCAGCACAGCAAGGGCACCGACACCGTCGGAGCGTGGATCAATCTGTGCCTGGCCACCGGCAAGGCCGGCCGCCCCGGCAGCGGCTACGGCTGCCTGACCGGCCAGGGCAACGGCCAGGGCGGGCGCGAACACGGCCAGAAGGCCGACCAGCTGCCCGGCTACCGCTCCCTCACCGACCCCGCGGCACGTGCCCACGTCGCGAAGGTCTGGGGCGTGGAGCCCGACACGCTGCCGGGCCCGGGGGTGAGCGCCTACGAGCTGCTGGACCGCCTCGGCACCCCCGGCGGCGTCAGGGCCCTGCTGGTGGCGGGCTCCAACCCGGTGGTGTCCGCCCCGCGCGCGTCCCACATCACCGAACGCCTCGCGGCACTGGACTTCCTCGCCGTCAGTGACGTCGTGCTCTCGGAGACCGCGGCACTGGCCGACGTGGTCCTGCCTGTGGCGCAGTGGGCCGAGGAGACCGGAACCACCACCAACCTGGAGGGCCGGGTCATCCTGCGACAGGCCGCCGTCACCCCGCCCGACGGCGTACGCACCGACCTCGACGTGCTGCACGCACTCGCCGCGCGCCTCGGCGTCCCCCAGGGCTTCCCCGACGACCCGCAGGAGGTGTTCGACGAGCTGCGGCGCGCCTCCGCCGGCGGCCCCGCCGACTACGCGGGCATCAGCTACGACCGGATCCGGGCCGAGGACGGCGTCTTCTGGCCCTGCCCCCAGGACACGCACCCGGGCACCCCGCGCCTCTTCCTCGACCGTTTCGCCACCCCCGACGGCCGGGCCCGCTTCGCCGCCGTCTCCCACCGGCCGGCCGCCGAGGAACCCGACGCCCACTACCCGCTGCACCTGACCACCGGCCGGGTCACCGCCCAGTACCAGAGCGGGGCGCAGACCCGGCGCGTGCCCGAACTCAACGCGGCCGCGCCCGGACCCTTCGTCGAACTCCACCCCCGGCTCGCGACGCGCCTCGGGGTCGCCGAAGGCCAGCTGCTGGCCGTCACCAGCCGCCGCGGCCGGGCCCTGGCCCCGGCCCGCATCACCGACACCATCCGCCCCGACACCGTCTTCATGCCCTTCCACTGGCCCGGCACCGGCCGCGCCAACACCCTGACCAACCCCGCACTCGACCCGGTGTCGAAAATGCCTGAATTCAAGGTATGCGCCGTCCGGGTGGAGAAGGCGACCACCGGAGAACAGTCATGAGCCCCCACCGGATCGCGGTCATCGGCGCCGGCATGGCAGCCGCCCGCTTCGCCCGACAACTCCGGGCCCACAGCGCCCCCGAGGACATCGAACTGACGCTCTACGGAGCCGAACCCGACGCCCCCTACAACCGGACCCTGCTCACCGAGGTCCTCACCGGCCGGTACGCCGACGTCGCCCTCCCCTACGGCCGGGGCACCACGGTCCGTACCGGCACCGAGGTCGTCGGCCTCGACACCGACGCGCACAAGCTCGTCCTCGCGGACGGGGAGCACACGGCCTACGACACCCTGGTCCTGGCCACCGGGGCGAGCCCCGTGCGGCCGGCTCTGACGGGCTCGCGCACACCGGACGGCGGCCTGCTCGACGGCGTGCACGTGCTGCGCACGCTCAGCGACTGCCGACGCCTCGCCGCGGCCGCCGCACGGGCCAGGCAGGCCGTCGTCATCGGCGGGGGAGTGCTGGGCGTCAGCGCCGCCCGGGCCCTCGCCACCCTCGGCCCGCATGTCGAGATCGTCCACCGCGCACCCCATCTGATGGAACGCCACCTCGACGCCGAGTCGGCGGCGGCACTGCGCCACCAGCTGACCGGCCTCGGCATCGGCACCCACCCGGGCCAGGAGGCCCGCGCCCTGCACGGCACCGGCGATGTGACCGCCGTCGAACTGGCCGACGGCTCCCAGCTGCCCGCCGACCTCGTGCTCCTGACCTGCGGAGTCCGCCCCCGCACCCGGCTGGCCCGGGCCGCCGGCCTCGACGTGCGCCAAGGCATCGTTGTCGACGACCGCCTGGCGACCTCCGACCCCGACATCCACGCCCTCGGTGACTGCGCCGAACACCGGGGCGTCGTCCACGGTCTGGCGGACCCCGCCTGGCGGCAGGCGGACACCCTCGCCGCCCTCCTCTCGGGCGCCGCCCCCCGCGCCCGCTACACCGGCACCCGCCCCCCGACCCGGCTGACGGCGGGCCCCGTGCACCTGGCCGCCTTCGGCGACCCGGCCGCCGAACACCACGGCGACCACGAGGTGCTGCGCCTCGCCGACGCCACCCGCGGCACCCACAAGAAGCTCGTCCGGCACGGCGACCGGCTGGCGGGCGCCGTCCTGCTCGGCGACCTCACCACCCTCGGCGACCTGCTCGCCGTATGGCAACGCGACGAGGACCTCCCCGCCGACCCCCTGTACCTGATCCACGAAGGAGCCCGCTCGTGACGCGACCGTCCGACGCCACCGACACCCGCCGCAGCCTCGTCCTGGTCGGCCACGGCATGGTCGGCCAGCGCTTCCTGGAGGCGCTGTACGAGAAGGAGGGCGCGGACCGCCGGTGGCGCGTCACCGTACTGGCCGAGGAACCCCGGCCCGCCTACGACCGTGTGCACCTCACCGCGACCTTCACCGGCACCCGCGCCGAGGACCTGGCCCTCACCCCGCCCGGCTTCCTCGACTCCCACGGCATCGACCTGCGCCTGGGGGAGCCCGCCACCGCCATCGACCGCGAGGGGCGCACCGTCACCACCGCGTCCGGGGCCCGGATCGGCTACGACGCCCTGGTCCTGGCCACCGGCTCCTACCCCTTCGTGCCGCCCGTCCCCGGCCACGACGCCGACGGCTGCCATGTCTACCGCACCATCGAGGACGTCGCCGCCATCCGCTCCCGCGCCGCCGGCGCGCGCACCGGCGTCGTCGTCGGCGGCGGACTCCTCGGCCTGGAGGCCGCCGGAGCCCTGCGCGCCCTCGGCCTGCGGACGCACGTCGTCGAATTCGCCCCCCGCCTGATGGCCCTCCAGATCGACGACGCCGGAGGCGCCGCCCTGCGCCGCAAGATCGAGGAGCTGGGGGTGTCCGTCCACACCGGAGCCGGCGCCGAACGCATCGACACCGACGCCGACGGCAAGGTCCGCGCCCTGGCCCTCTCCGACGGCACCGTCCTCGACGCGGACCTCGTCGTCTTCTCCGCGGGCGTACGGCCCAGGGACCAGCTCGCCCGTGACTGCGGGCTGCCCGTCGGCGACCGCGGCGGCATCGTCGTCGACACCGGCTGCCGCACCGCCGACCCCCGTGTCCACGCCATCGGCGAATGCGCCCTCGCCGCCGACGGCCGGGTCTACGGACTCGTCGCCCCCGGCTACGCCATGGCGGAGACCGCGGCCCGCCGACTGGACGGCGGGGACAGCGACTTCACCGGCGCCGACACCTCCACCAAACTCAAACTCCTCGGCGTCGACGTCGCCAGCTTCGGCGACGCCCACGGCACCACCGAAGGCGCACTCGACGTCCTCTACGCCGACAGCCGGGCCGGCGTCTACAAAAAACTCGTCATCGGCCCCGACGGCAGCCTGCTCGGCGGCATCCTCGTCGGGGACGCCGACTCCTACGCCACCCTCCGACCGCTCGCCGGGAGCCGTGCCCCCCTTCCCGTACCGCCCGAACAGCTCCTGCTGCCCGACTCGGCCGGACCCGCGGGCGGCCCGGTGGGAGCCGCGGCCCTCCCCGACGACGCGGTGATCTGCTCCTGTCACAACGTCAGCAAAGGCACGATCCGCACCGCCGTCGCCGAAGGCGGCTGCGCCACGGTCGCCGCCGTCAAGAAGTGCACCAAGGCCGGTACCGGCTGCGGCAGCTGCGAGAAGGCCCTCACCAGCCTCGTCACCGACGAGCTCGCCGCCACCGGTACCGAGACCGCCCGGGGCCTGTGCGAACACTTCACCCACACCCGCGCCGAGCTGTACGAGATCATCCGCGTCAAGGGCATCACCACCTTCACCCGGCTCCTCGCCGAGCACGGCAGCGGCCAGGGCTGCGCCGTCTGCAAACCCACTGTTGCCTCCATCCTGGCGACCCTCGGCGACACCCCCTACATCCTCGACGGCGAACAGGCCGCTCTCCAGGACACCAACGACCACTTCCTCGCCAACCTCCAGCGCAACGGCTCCTACTCCGTCGTCCCCCGCGTCCCCGGCGGCGAGATCACCCCCGACGGACTCATCACCATCGGGGAGATCGCCCGCGACTTCGGCCTCTACACCAAAATCACCGGTGGCCAGCGCATCGACATGTTCGGCGCGACCGTCGACCAGTTGCCCGCGATCTGGCGCCGCCTGGTGGACGCCGGATTCGAGTCCGGCCACGCCTACGGCAAGGCCCTGCGCACCGTGAAGTCCTGCGTCGGGCACACCTGGTGCCGCTACGGCGTACAGGACTCCGTCGCCCTCGCCATCGACCTCGAACTGCGCTACCGGGGCCTGCGCGCCCCGCACAAGCTCAAGTCCGCCGTCTCCGGCTGCGCCCGCGAGTGCGCCGAGGCACAGAGCAAGGACTTCGGAGTCATCGCCACCTCCACCGGCTGGAACCTCTACGTCGGCGGCAACGGCGGTATGACACCCCGCCACGCCGACCTGCTGGTCCAGGACGTCGACCGCACCACCCTCATCCGCACCATCGACCGCTTCCTGATGTTCTACATCCGCACCGCCGACCGGCTCGAGCGCACCGCCCCCTGGATCGAGCGGCTCGAAGGCGGCCTCGACCACCTCCGCGCCGTGATCCTCGACGACGCCCTGGGCATCTGCGCCGAACTCGACGCGCTGATGGACCGCCACGTCGGCACCTACCAGGACGAATGGGCCGCGACCCTGGACGACCCCGAACGCCTGCGCCGCTTCGCCTCCTTCGTCAACGCCCCCGGCACCCCCGACCCCGCCGTGCGCTTCGTCCCCGAACGCGCCCAGATCCGACCCGCCCGCCCCGGCGACGCGGACGTCACCGCCCCGTCCGCGCCCCTCATCGCCGGCCCCGCCCTGAAGGTGCGTACCCCATGACCGACACCGCTCACGCCCCCACGGCCCCCACCCAGCAGCCCGTACACCCGCAGGACCCACCGGCGGAGGCGGCCGGTGCGGCGCCCGACGCGCTCGTCGAGATCGGCGACGGCGACACCTGGACCAGCGTCTGCCGCTACGGCGACCTCACCCCCGGCCGGGGCGTCACCGCTCTCGTCGGCGGCGAACAGGTCGCCCTCTTCCGCGACGCCGACGGAGCGCTCCACGCCCTCGCCAACCGCGACCCCTTCAGCGGCGCGTACGTCATCTCCCGCGGCGTCACCGGCAGCCGCGCCGGCACCCCCGTGGTCACCTCACCCATGTACAAGCAGGCATTCGACCTGCGCACCGGCGACTGCCTCGACGAGGAGAGCGCCCCCGACGGCACCCCCGCCGCCCTGCGCACCTGGCCCGTACGGACCACCGGGCCGGCCACCTCGCCGCCACCCCCGCGGTCCGCGCCCCCACGGGCCCGCACCCTCACCGAATGGCGCCCCGAGGACCCCGCGTTCTGGGAACGCGTCGGCGCCCGCATCGCCCGGCGCAACCTCTGGCTGTCCGTCCTCACCGAACACATCGGCTTCTCGATCTGGAGCATGTGGTCGGTCCTCGTGCTCTTCCTCGGCCCGGAATACGGCATCGACGCCGCCGGGAAGTTCACCCTCACCGCCGTCCCCACAGCCGTCGGCGCGGCCCTGCGCCTGCCCTACACCGCCGCGGTCGCCCGCTTCGGCGGTCGGAACTGGACCGTCGTCAGCGCCCTGCTGCTCCTGCTGCCCACCGCGTTCGTCGCCGTCGTCCTCGAACCCGGCGTCTCCTACTCCACCCTGCTCGTCGCCGCGTCCGTGGCCGGCGTCGGCGGCGGCAACTTCGCCTCCTCCATGGCCAATATCAACGCCTTCTACCCGCAGCGGCTCAAGGGCCGCGCCCTGGGCATCAACGCGGGCGGCGGCAACCTCGGCGTCCCCGCCGTACAGCTCGTCGGTCTGCTGATCCTCGCCACCGCCGGCGCCGCGCACCCACGCCTGCTGCCCATGGTCTACCTCCCGCTGATCGCCCTGACCGCCGTCGTGGCCGCCCTGCGCATGGACAACGTGCCCACCACCCGGCAGAGCGGACCCGCCCTGCGCGAGATCACCCGAGACCGTCACACCTGGGTGATGTCACTTCTGTACCTGGGCACGTTCGGCTCGTTCATCGGCTTCAGCTTCGCCTTCGGGCTGGTCCTCCAGGCGCAGTTCCACCACCAGCTCGACACCCCGGTGAAGGTGGCGTGCCTGACGGTGCTGGGCCCGCTGCTCGGTTCGCTCGCCCGGCCCGTCGGCGGTGCGTGGGCCGACCGCCACGGCGGTGCGCGGGTGACCCTGGCGACGTTCGGGGCCATGGCCGTCGGCGCCGCCCTGATCCTCACCGCCTCCCGGCTCCATCTCCCGGCCCTCTTCCTCGCCGCGTTCGCCGCGCTGTTCGTCCTCAGCGGCATCGGCAACGGCTCCACCTATCGCATGATCCCGGCGCTCCACCGCGCCAAGGCCCGCCGTCGCGTCCTCGCCGCCCCTACCGGTGACACCACCGCCTCCGCCGAGGCCGAGGCCACCGCCCAACGCCACGCCACCGCCCTGATCGGACTCGCGGGTGCGATCGGTGCCTTCGGCGGCGTGCTCGTCAACGTCGCCTTCCGGCAGAGCTTCCTCACCGCCCACAACGGCGACGCGGCCTACCTCGCCTTCCTCGCCTTCTACGTCCTCTGCTCGGCCCTGACCTGGACCGTGTACCTGCGCCCGGCACCGCACCGGCTGAGCGGAGTCTGACCCCGGGGCCGATTCCCCGGAGAAGCCCCGGGGAAGAAGAAACGGTAGTGTGGCCGCCGCTTCTTCGTGAGGGAGGGACCATGGCCGACGCGCCGCAGGCCACTACGGTGCGCGGGCCCCGCAAGGACCAGGCCCGCAACCGGCGACGGCTGCTCGACGCCGCCCGCGAGGCGTTCAAGGACCTGGGCCCGGACGCCGGCATCGACGGCATCGCCCGCCGCGCGGGCGTCGGCGCGACCACCTTCTACCGGCACTTCCCGACGAAGGACGACCTGGTCGACGCGCTGCTCGACGAACTGTCCGAAGCCGCCCGGAACACCGCCGGGCGGGCCGCCGGCAGCACCGACGGCTGGACGGCCTTCCGGACCGTCTTCACCCGCGGCTGTGTTCCGCACGAGGAGGACCGCGCGCTCTTCGACACCCTGTGCCGCACCGGCCCACGGGCGGCCGAGCGCGGGCTGCGGGCCACCGTCGAGCTGATCGGCCCCGTCGTCGAACGCGCCCGGCGCGAGGGGCTGTTGCGCGCCGACGCGACGGTGGAGGACATCGCCGCGTTCATGCGCATGGCCGACTCGGCCGCCTCCGCCGGGCAACGCCGCAGGGCGCACGACGTCCTGCTGACCGGTCTGCGCTCCCGCGGCGGTGCCGACGACGCGTGACGGCACGGCGGCCGCCCCAGGCGTTATCGCCCGGCCGGGGTAGCCGCTTCGAGGTCGTCGACGCTGCCGGACATCAGGGTGCGCACGTGCTCGGTGATGTGCTCGGCGGGCCAGTCCCACCACGCCAGAGCCAGCAGGCGGGCGATGTCGGCCTCGTCGAACCGGGTGCGGATGAGCTTGGCCGGATTACCGCCCACGATGCCGTAGTCGGGAACGTCGTCGACGACGACCGACCCGGAGGCGATGATCGCGCCGTGGCCGATACGGACCCCCGGCATCACCATGACGCCGTAGCCGAACCACACGTCATGGCCGACCACGGTGTCCCCCCGGCCGGGCAGCCCGGACAGCAGATCGAAGTGCTCGGCCCAGGAACCGCCCATGACGGGGAAGGGGAACGTCGAGGGGCCGTCCATCCGGTGGTTCGCGCCGTTCATGATGAACCGCACCCCGGTGCCCAGCGCGCAGAACTTCCCGATGACGAGCTTCTCCGGCCCGTAGTGGTAGAGCACGTTACGGCTCTCGAACGCGGTCGGATCGTCCGGGTCGTCGTAGTAGGAGTACTCCCCGGCCTCGATCAGCGGGGAGGTCACCAGCGGCTTCAACTGGACGACGCGCGGCTGGTCGGGAAAGGGGTGGAGCGCCGTGGGGTCGGCGGGAGCGCGGTGCACGGTGAATCACTTCCGGGTGGTTGCGGGTGACCTCCATGATGCCGCGCCCGTTCCCCGCGCCCGCGCCGGGCCGGCAGCGATATCCGGCCGATCCCACCGCGCCGCCCACGGGCGCCGTTCCGCGAGTTCACCCCGGCCGCCCGGCCCGCGTTGCCGGGTGTGGTGGGCTGTGTTGAAGTGGAGCCGACCGTAATGTCTCCCATGCCGCCGCGGCCGTTCACGGGCCGCGGGGCGAGGTCGGATCATGGACGACGATCTTCGCGCGCCCGGCTGCCCCGGCGCCGTCCCGCACGGCGCCGCACCGGCGGACCGCCATGACTGACGCCCCGGCCGACGCCCGGCTGCGGAAGGTCACCGGCGCGAAGGTCTTCGCGAGCGACTACCGACCGCGCGACCTCGCCGCCGAGGGATGGCCCGCCGACTGCGCCCACGCCCTGCTGCTGCGCAGCAGCCACGTCGACCGGGCCTACCTCCGCCTCGACCTCGACCTGCTCCCCGCCGAGCTGCGACCCGACCGGCTCGTCCGGGCCCAGGACCTCACCTCCCCGCCCTACCGCAACCAGATCTCGGCCGAGTCCGTCCAGGCCCTGCTCCCCGAGGGAGAAGTGGCCGACTATCTCGGGCAACCCGTCGCCATCGCCCTCTACGGCGACTTCGTACGCTTCCGCCGCGCCGCGCAGGAACTGCGCGAGGACGCCGGCCCCCTGGTGTACGGACCGCCTCAGGCGACCGGCCCCACCCCCACGACCGCGCAGGAGCTGGAGGAGTGGACGCGCCTGCGGGCCACCGGTGCCCAGCGCCAAGCGCACTTCCTCCTCGACACCACTGTCCCCCAGGGCTATTCCCACTGGAACCGGGGACGGGTCACCTTCGACGGCACGTCCTTCATTCGTGACGGCGAGCCGGACCCCGAGGCGGACGAGCTGTTCGAGGCCCTCGCAGCCGAGCCGACCGACCCCACGGAAACCCAGCTCGTCACGACGACCTTCACCCAGCAGACCGACCCGGCGTTCCTGGAGCCCGAATCCGGGCTCGGCTGGCTGGACCCTGCGACCAAAACCCTGCACCTGCTCCTCGGCACCCAGTCCCCGCACGGCGACGTGCCCGCTCTGCGCAGACTCCTCGGCGCCGACAACCCGGCGGTGAAGTCCGTCCGGCTGACGACGACCGACAGCGGCGGCGGCTTCGGCGGGCGGGACAAGTCGCCCTTCGCCTTCTACCTCGCGCTTGCCGCGGTCTTCTCCCCGGGCCCGGTCCGGCTGGCCTACGACCGGCGCGAGCAATTCCAGGGCGGCCTCAAACGCCACGGGTCCGCCGTGCGCAGCTGGGTCCGCACCGGCCCCGACGGACGGCTGCGGGCCATGCGCTCCTTCATCGTCCTGCGGGGTGGCGTCGAGGCCAACCTCAACGGAGCCGTCCTCGGACTCGCGGCCCTGCACGCCACCGGCCCCTACCGCGTCCCGCGCGCCTCGGTCCACGGCATCGTGCTCGAACGGGCCATCCCCGCCGTCGGATCGATGCGGGGATTCGGCATCCCGCAGGTCGCGTTCAACCTCGAAACCGCCCTCGACCGCCTCGCCGTGCTGCGCCTGGGCCAGGACCCCATCGCCTTCCGCCTCGCCAACGTCCTGCGCCCGCGTACCGGCCCGGACGGCGACGTCGACCTCGCCGGGACACCTCTGCGGTTCCACGTCGCGAACGCCGAGATCTGCGCCGCCGCGCTGGAACACCCGCTGTGGCGCACCCGGAACGACCCCCGGCCCGCCGACGGCACCCTCTACGGCGTGGGGTTCGCCTGCTGCATGGAAGCGTTCGGCACCACCCAGGACAGCGTCTACAGCGCCGTTCACCTCACCGACGACGGACACGTCGAGGTGTGGGGACAGAACGTGGACATGGGCCAGGGAGCCCGCCGCTCCCTCGAACACGCCGCCCGGGAACTCCTCGGCGCGCCCGTGGACGTCCGCCTCGGCGTGGTCGGCCCCTTCGAGAGGTTCGAGAAGCAGGTCGAGAGTCTGGGCAAGCACGGCCCCGCGGGGATCAACCTGGGCCACGGCGCGAGCAGCGCGTCCAAGACGGCGTTCTTCCATGTGCACGTCCTGCGGGAGACGTGTCGCGCGCTGCTGCGACTGCGGCTCGTGCCGGCGGCGCGCACGCTGCTGGGCCTGCCCGACCTCGCCGAGGACGTGCTGCTCGCCGCCTGGCGCGACGGGGCCTTCCACCTGCCCGACCACGAGCCCGTCCCGCTGGCCGCGCTGGTCGCGGAACTCCGGCGCACGGGACAGGCGACCTACGCCATCGCGCACGGTTACTTCTGCAACGGCTGGTCGTCGGCCACGTTCCGGATCGACGGAGCCGGCCACGCGATGGACATCGACGCGCTGGGCTTCGCGACCTCCCCCCAGGGTCAGGTCCTGCTCCAGGACTATGAAGGGCCGCCGCGAGCGCCCACCGGCAAGGGACCGGGGAAAGCGACGGTCCCGCGGTCCCTGTACGCGGCGGCCGGCCACCTCGTCGGTGTGGAGATCTCCCCCCGGCAGGGGACGCTCGACGTCGTCGACGCCGTCACCTTCCTCGACGCCGGTGACCCCCTGCTGCCTTCGGTGATCGAAGGGCAGGTGGAAGGCGGACTCGCGATGGGCATCTCGCACACCCTCTTCGAGGAACTGCCCGAGGAAGCGGGCACCGGCCCCTTCGTCAACTTCGACCGCTACCGCCTGCCGCGCTACGCCGACATCACCGCCATCCGACGGGAGACGGTCCTCGTCCCCCTGCCCCCAGGCGGTGTGCTGGCGGGCAACGGACCCGTGCTGCGCCACAAGGGCATCGGCGAGGCCACCCTGACGACCGTCAGCCCGGCCATCGCCAACGCGGTCGCCCACGCCCTCGGCCACACCGGCGACCGCTGCTGGCCCACCGCCACCCCGATCCGGGTCGCCGACCTCCCCCTCCCCGCCGGACGGCCGTGATGCAGGAACCGCAGACCGCACTCGACCTCACCGTCAACGGCACCCGTCACACCGGACGGGACGTCCCGGGCGACATGTCGCTCGTGCACTTCCTGCACGAGGACCTGGGACTGACCGGCACCAAGATCGGCTGCTCGATCGGCGAGTGCCGTGCCTGCACCGTCGCCGTCCGCGCCCACCCCGGCGCCGCGCTGGTGACCCGGCAGTCCTGCATGACGAGCATGCGGCACGTGCGCGGATGGGACATCGTCACCGTCGAGGGGCTCGCGACGGGCGGCACCCTGCACCCGGTCCAAAAGGCGTTCCTCGAGCGGGACGCCTTCCAATGCGGCTACTGCGCACCCGGCTTCGCGATCGCGGGACGCGTCGCCGTCGAACACGCCGTGGGCGAGAGCGACGAGCGGGGTGTGGAAGCGCTCGTCGACGCGGTGCTCGGCCCGCACGTGTGCCGTTGCACCGGCTACGACCGGTACCGGGAGGCGGTCGTCGCCGTCGCGTCGGCCGCCGCGGACGAGCACCGGGCCGGGCCCGCCCCCGCACCGGAGACCGGCCCGCCCGCCCGTAGGGCGACGGCCCGGCTGTCGGCCGAGGAGGCGGACGCGCTCGGGTACACCCCGCTCTTCGACGACCCGACGCTCGAACTGGTCCGGCTGCTGCGCGACGGCGCCGAGATCGAGCACTCCCTGCTCGTCCAGTACCTGTACGCGGCCTTCTCGGTCAAGGTGCCCCGCTACACTCGCCTCGCCGGCTGGCCCAGCCACCGCTACGGCGGCCGGCCGCTGCATCTGCTGGGCGTGGCGATCGAGGAGATGACGCACCTCGACATCGTCAACGGCCTGCTGGTGGCCCTGGGTTCGGCACCCCACCTGGGCCGTCAGCAGTTCCCCTACGAGCAGGACATCTACCCCTTCGACTTCGTGCTGGAGCCGCTGAGCCTCGGGTCCCTCGCGAAATACGTCTACGTGGAGGCGTCGCCGGACGCGGTCGACCCGGACCGGCCGCACACACCCGAGGACCGTGCCTTCATCGAGAAGCTCTACGAGGTGCTCGGCGCGGGCGCGGAGCCGCGGCCGCGCCCCAACCAGGTCGGCAGCCTCTACCGCAAGGTCGGCAAAGTCCTCGAACTCCTGGAGAAACGCGAACCCGACCGCCTCGACTACCCCACCTGGCGGGCCCGGCTCGACGTCCTCCGCGAGGAGGGCGAGAGCGAACACTTCGCCCTGTTCCGCGCGCTGTTCGAAGGAACCCACCCGGCTCTGCTCGGCGCCCAGCAGGTGTGGGACCCGAACAGCCCGGACCACCCGGTGATCCCCCTCCACCACGCCACCGGCCTGCCCCCGTCCGGCGAGCCCGTCCGCGACGAGACCGTACCGGCCCTGCGCCACCTGGCGAATCTGCACTACTGGGCCGTGTGCATGCTCCTGGACCAGTCCTACCGACGCGGCGGCCAGTTCCACAGCGCGGCCCGCCGCCATATGACCGGCCCCCTGAGAAGCCTCGGCACCGCGCTCGCCCACCTCGGCGAGGGAGTGCCCTTCGACGTGTTCGTCGCGGGCTACGCCCCCGGCCGGGACGAACGGGAGAACCTCGCACTGACCCGGAGCATGGTGAGCCAGACGGCCATCGCCCAGGAACGCTACGCACGGCACCTCCCGCCCGACTACGCGCACACCTGCGCCTGGGAGACCCTCTGGGAGCTGTCCCTCATGGAATGAGGCGGCATGAGGAAGCCGGGGCACCGCACAATGGCCCGATGACGAAGTTGATCACACCTGACGTACGGGTCCACGCGTCGTTCGTCGCCGCCATGGCCGAGTTCGCAGCCGAGGGACGCGGAGGGCCGGGCGACGACTCCAATGTCGGCCGAGCCATTCGCGCCTACGGCACTCGATGGCACGACCCGCAGGACTTCGCCGCGTACGTGGAAGCGGTCCGCGCGGACGCCCACGCCGACACCCCGCGCCCCGAGGGCCACGCCCCGTCCACCAGCCTGTGGTACGTCGTCGGCGACACCTACCTGGGCCGCCTGGCGATCCGCCATGTCCTCACCCCGCCACTCCTGGAATGGGGCGGCCACATCGGCTACGACGTCCGTCCCTCCGCCCGCCGCCGCGGGCACGCGACGGCGATGCTGCGCGCCGCCCTCCCGATAGCCCGTGGCCTCGGCATCGACCGGGCCCTGATCACCTGTGATCCGGACAACGTCGCTTCCCGCAAGGTGATCGAGGCCTGCGGCGGCGTCTACGAGGACCGGCGACGGCAGAAGCTGCGCTTCTGGGTCTCCACGAACGGCGAGCGGGGGGCTGCCGGGCGGTGAGAGGAGGCGTCAGGCGTCCCACGCGGCACCGAGCGCCAGCAGCTCGTCGCGGTACTCGATCCGCTCCGCCCACTCCTGCGGCCAGACCCCCGGGCCGAGGTACGCGCCGGCGAAGGCTCCGGTCAGACAGGCGATGGAGTCGGAGTCACCCGAGGTGCACGCGGCGCGCCGCACGGCGGTGAGCGGCTCGTCGGGGAAGAGCAGGAAGCACAGCAGCGCGGTGGCCAGCGCCTCCTCCGCGATCCAGCCGGCGCCCGTCGCCAGGCACGGGTCGCTTTCCGGGTCGGGCGAGCGGAGCGCTGCCTCCAGCCGGTCGAGAACCCCGAGGCACTCGTCCCAGCCGCGGGCGATGAAGCTCTCCGGCCCCGCGTCGTGCGTGTGCCGCCACAGATCGCCGAGCCAGTGCTCGTGGTAGCGCGTGCGGTTGTCGCTCGCGTAGGCGCGCAGCAGCCCGGTGAGCCGGGCGGGCTCGGTGCCCCGCGCCAGCAGCCGCACGGCGTGGGCGGTGAGGTCACTGGCGGCGAGCGCGGTCGGGTGCCCGTGGGTGAGCCCCGACTGGAGCTGTGCGGCCCCGGCGCGCTCCTCACCGGTGAGGCCGGGGACGAGGCCCACGGGCGCCACGCGCATATTGGCGCCGCAGCCCTTGGAGCCGGTGACGCTCGCCCGCTGCCAGGGCCGGTCGTCCGCGGCGAGCAGTGCGCAGGCGGTGAGACAGGTACGGCCGGGGGCACGGTTGTTGTCGGGGGAGCGCCACCAGGCGACGAATTCCTCGCGCAGCGGTCCGGCAAGTCCGGGCGGACTCAGCGGCCCGCGCTCCAGCGCGGCACGCAGTCCGCGCCCGACCGCGAGGGTCATCTGGGTGTCGTCGGTGACGAACGCGGGCCGGGGCAGTTCCATACGCCGCCAGGGCCCGCATTTCGCCAGAATCGACTGTACGTCGTCGAACTCGGTGGGGAACCCCAGTGCGTCCCCGATGGCCAGCCCGATCAATGCCCCCGTCGCCTTCATACGGCTACCTTACGAGGCCGCCGACGGGCTCCGGCAGGGGGTGGAGCGGCTTCCGCCACGGAAAAGAAAAAGCCCCGGACCGTATTGACGGCCGGGGTAATTCTCTGCGTATATTGGAGAATTCCATGCCCTGCGGAACTCATGGCATGGAGAAGCGTTATGAGGCCATGATATCCGGGTGGGAGCAGAATTGTCAAACGAGAAATGGACGAGCGAGCAGGAATTCATCGATCTGCTCCACGACCGCCTGGCCGAACTGCGGGCGGGAGCCGAGGCGTCGGTGAAGGACGCCCTGGCTCCGGCGGGGAACGGTCTGCAGGCGCGGTTGGAGCGGGATGTGCTCGTCGCCGAACAGTCCGGGCTGCTCGCCGCCTTCAACGCCGGGGAGAACGGGCTCTGCTTCGGCCGGCTGGTGTTCCGGGACGGACGGGATCACCACATCGGCCGGATCGGCATCCGGCGCGACGACGCGGACCGCACCCCGCTCGTCATCGACTGGCGGGCGGAGGTCGCCCGCCCCTTCTACCTCGCCACCGGGCACACCCCCATGGGGCTGCGCCGCAGGCGTCACATCACCACCGAAGGCCGCCGCGTCACCGCTCTGCACGACGAGATCCTGGACCTCGCCGACACCCTGCGCACCGGCCATGAGGGGACCGACGCGGACGCCGTCCTGCTCGCCGCGCTGGACGCCTCCCGCACCGGCCGGATGCACGACATCGTGCAGACCATCCAGGCCGAGCAGGACCGCATCATCCGCGCCCCGCACCACGGCGTCCTCGTCGTGGAGGGCGGCCCCGGCACCGGGAAGACCGTCGTGGCCCTGCACCGGGCCGCCTTCCTGCTCTATGCCCACCGGGAGCAGCTGGCCCGCCGGGCCGTGCTGATCGTCGGGCCCAACCCCGCGTTCCTCGGCTACATCTCGGAGGTGCTGCCCTCCCTCGGCGAGACCGGTGTCCTGCTCGCCACGCCCGGCGAACTCTTCCCCGGCGTGACCGCCACCGGGACCGACACCGCCCGGGCCGCCGCCGTCAAGGGCGGCGCCGCGATGGCCGACGCGCTGGCGCGGTTCGTGCGGGACCGGCAGACGCTGCCCGACCCCGTCACCGTGATCGGGCACGAGGACGGCGAACTGCTGCTGGACGAGGAAATCGCCCGCGAGGCACGGCGCCGGGCCCGCGAGACCGGGCTGCCGCACAACCTCGCCCGCCCGCACTTCGCGTTCCGCGTCATCGACGCGCTGACCGCGCAGCTGACCGACCGGCTCGGCGCCGACCCCTACGGCGGGCCGAACCTCCTCGGCCCCGACGACATCGCCCAGCTCGGCAAGGCCATCGCCACCAGCCCCGAGGTGCACTCGGCCATCGAGGAGCTGTGGCCCGCCCTCACACCGGAGCAGTTGGTCGCCGACTTCCTCACCGACCCCGTCCACCTCCCGGAAGCCGACGCGCGGGCGATCCGCCGCACCGGCGGCGACTGGACCCCCGCGGACGTCCCGCTGCTCGACGAGGCCGCCGAACTCCTCGGCGAGGACGACGCGGCGGCCCGCGCAGCCGCCGAGGCCGAGCGCCAGCAGCGCATCGCGTACGCGCAGGGCGTTCTCGACCTCACCTACGGCTCCCGCACCCAGGAGTTCGAGGACCGCGACGACGAGGACTCCGAGGTGCTGGCCGCGCACGACCTGGTCGACGCGGAACGGCTCGCGGACCGGCACGAGGAGGCCGACCACCGCAGCGCCGCCGAACGCGCTGCCGCCGATCGCACCTGGGCGTTCGGCCACATCATCGTGGACGAGGCCCAGGAGCTGTCCCCGATGGCGTGGCGGCTGCTGATGCGCCGCTGCCCGACCCGCTCGATGACCCTGGTCGGCGACCCGGCGCAGACCGCCGAACCGGGCGGCTGCGGCGCGTGGGAGCCGATCCTCGCGCCGTACGTCGAGGACCGCTGGGAACACGTCAAGCTGGGTGTCAACTACCGCACGCCGACGGAGATCATGGAGGTCGCCGCCGACGTGATCCGGTCCGTGGACACCGCCTTCGAGCCGCCGCGCTCGATCCGTTCCACGGGCGTACGACCATGGGCCCGCCACACCGGCGACCTGCCCCGCGCGGTCGCCGAGGCCGTGGCCCGGGAGACGCGAACGGAAGGCCGCCTCGCGGTGATCGCCCCGCGTGACCACCACGACGCCCTGGCCGCGGCCCTCCCGGCCGCCTCTGCCGGCTCCTCCCCGGATCTGACCAGCCCGGTGGTGCTGCTCGACCCGAGGCAGGCCAAGGGTCTGGAGTTCGACACGGTCATCGTGGCGGAACCGGCGGAGTTCGGGGTCAGCGACCTGTACGTCGCGCTCACCCGGGCGACGCAGAGGCTGGGCGTCGTCCACACAGGGACACTGCCCCCGGGACTGGAGACGCTGGAGGTCGGCGAGGCCGCCACCGTGCCCGGCCGGTGACCGCCCCGGTGCGGGGACGCGCCACGTCCCCGCACCGAGGAAGGGATCCCTACGGCTTCGCCGAGTCCATCCCGGGGCGGGCCTGCCGCCACAGCCCCCGTGTGAAGTCGGGGATGGCCTGCGGCGCGCCCTGTGCCTTGATCGAAGCGTGGCTGAGCGGCACGGGAGCGGTCCAGGTGGCCGCGTCGTACACATCGAAGTCGGGCACCAGACCCAGGCGCATGCACTGCATCAGCCGGAAGACCATGATGTAGTCCATGCCGCCGTGCCCACCGGGCGGATTGGCGTGCTCCTTCCACAGCCAGTGGTCCCACTTCTCGTACTTCTTGAAATCGCCCCACCTGTCGTCGGACATCTCCGGCTCGAGATAGATCCTCGGCGGGTAGTCCTCGAAGACCCCCTTCGTGCCGCCCAGAATGTTCAGACGGCTGTAGGGATGCGGATTGGAGACCGCGTGCTCCAGCCGGATCACCCGGCCCTTCGCCGTCTGGACCAGACTGATCGACATGTCGCTCTGGACATAGCTCTCCTTCCAGCTCGGGTCACCCGCCGGCATGTGCTCCGCGCGATAGGCGGCCAGCCCGAGGGCGGGGGAGCCGAACGTCGTGATTCGCACCGCGCGGTCCCCGCGGTTGACGTCCATGTAGTTGGCGACCGGCCCGAACCCGTGGTTGGGGTAGAGGTCGCCCTTGAGCCGGGTGTGCCAGAGCCGCCGCCACGGGCCCTCGTAGTACGTCGGCGAGAACATCAGCCCGCGCAGATCGTGGATGTACGCGCCCGCGCCGTGCAGGAGGTCGCCGAAGAGACCCGCGTGCGCCATGCGCAGGACCCGCATCTCGTTTCTGCCGTAACAGCAGTTCTCCATCTGTATGCAGTGCCGGCGGGTGCGCTCCGAGAGGTCCACCAGCCGCCACAGCTGGCCGAGTTCCATGGCGATCGGACACTCGACGCCGACGTGCTTGCCGTTCAGCAAGGCCGCCTCGGCCATCGGGAAGTGCCATTCCCAGGGCGTCGCGACGAAGACGAAGTCCAGATCACCGCGTGCGCAGAGCTGTTCGTAGTCGTCCTCGCCCTTGGTGTAGAGGGCGGGAGCGGGCCGGCCCGCGGCCGTGACCTTGGCGGCGACCTTCTCCGCCTTCGCTCTGACCGGGTCGCACAGCGCGTTGACCGTGACACCGGGGACGGCGAGGAAGAGGTCGGTCATGGCATCGCCGCGATTGCCCAGACCGATGATCCCGACCCGGACGGTGCCACGCCGCTCGAACGGTGTGCCGATCATGGTCTTGCCCTGGCGGGCCGGCCAGGCCGGCTCGTCGGCCGCCTGCGGCGCCGGGGCGCCGGGGGCCTGGGGGGCGGCCGCGGCGCTCGCCGCGCCGAGTCCGCCGAGACCCACGCCGAGTCCGGCGCCGGCGGCGCCCGCGGACCTCAGCACGGAGCGGCGGCTGACCTCGGGGTCCTCGTGGTGGTGCGGGGCTGGCTCGTGCATCGGTCCTCCTGGGAGCTGATGATGAGCTGCACATGCGGGAACGTCGGTAAGGACCTTGACGGTTGAGGCGGATGCAGCGCAAGAGGCCCGAGGGGCTCCGCGTCGGTTCGTCGCGCAGTGGGGTGACGCGGCGGGAGTGCCGGGCCGCGCGGGCCGGCCCGGCTCCTAGCCCGATTGGCTCGAATCCGGTCGGCATCGGCTTCACCGGGTCCGTGAGGGGTGATGTGTGGTCACGGGGATCATCGAAGGAAGGGATCTCTATGCGCAGCCAACTGCTCAGACGCGGGGTGAGGACGGCGGCCGTCGCCGCCCTCACCTTCGCCACCACCGTGGGCGGAGCGAGCGGTGCCACCGCACAGCGGCACGGGACGTCCCCGATCGACGTCACCGTCAACGCCTCGGGCATCAAGGCACCGCACCACCACGAAGGCGGTCGTGTCGCCTTCCGGGTCTCCACGGACGCCAAGGACGGACGTCAGCTCCAGGTCGTGCGCCCGCACAAGGGCGTACCCATCCGCCGCGTGCTCCGCGACCTGGCCGACGCGGTCAGTCACACCCCGTCCAGGGCCGCGGCCGGAATGCGGGCGTTCGAGGCCGACGCCGAGGCCGTGGGCGGAGCCTTCGTCACCCGGAAGGTGCACGAGGAATTCACCACGTCGATCCCGGACGGCACGGTCTACCTGATCGACTTCACGGCGTTCCTGGAACGTCCCACCAAGCCGGTGGTGAAGTCCCTCAAGCTGTACGGCTCGCACCACGGTCACCACAAGGAGCTGACGAGGTCACCGCACAGCACGGTGACCTTCCGCGACACCGACGCGGGACCGCGTTTCCGTACCGAGGGGCTGGTCACCTCCCACAAGCCCATTCTGATCCGCAACGCCTCGTCCGAGGTCCACGAGGCGCAGATCCAGCGCGTCTCCGCCGGCACCACCGACCGGGACCTCCGTAAGTACTTCGACGCGATGGCGCAGGGCAAGAAGGCGAAGTCACCCTTCACCGGTCAGCCCGTGGGCTTCGGCGGGATCTCGCCCGGTCACAAGGCACTGCTGCGCATCCACGGTCTGAAGCCGGGCACCTACGCGCTGACGTGCTACGTACCCGATGAGCACAGCGGTCTGCCGCACGTCTTCATGGGCATGTACAAGATCGTTCACCTGCGTTGAAGGAAGGAGGTCATCGGGAGCGGGCCCCGCTCCCGATGACCTCCGCTCACGCCGACGCCTTCGTGAACTCGCTGGTGAAGGCCGCGCAGAAGGCCTCCAGATCGCCGGGCTTGCGGCTGCTGACGAGCGTATTGGGGCCGCTCGTACACACCGCGACCTGCTCGTCGACCCACGTGCCCCCGGCATTGCGGATGTCGGTGCGCAGACTGGGCCACGAGGTGAGGGTCCGGCCCCGCAGGACGTCCGCCTCCACCAGGGTCCAGGGGGCGTGGCAGATGGCCGCGACGGGTTTGCCCGCGTCGAAGAAGCCCTTCACGAAGGCCACGGCCCGCTCGTCCATCCGCAGCGCGTCGGGATTGGCGACGCCCCCGGGCAGGACCAACGCGTCGTAGTCGTCGACGCCGGTGTGGTCCAGGTCCGCGTCCACGGCGAAGGTGTCGCCCTTGTCCAGATGGTGGAACGCCTGGATACGGCCGGGTTTCGTGGAGACCAGCCGGGGGGTGCCGTCGGCGTCGAGCGCCGCTTGCCAGGGGTCGGTGAGCTCGATCTGTTCGACACCTTCCGGTGCCACCAGGAACGCGATCCGCATGCTGCTCATCATGGTCCTCTCGTTGTTGCTGAGAAGCGGTTCCGGCCGGTGACGACGGGGCCGCGCGGCCCGCGCGGTCACGTGGTCCCGCCCCACCCCGGTACGGGTGACCGAACGGCGGCCGGGGGAAACCCCCGCCGGCCCCGAATCCCCACGATCGATGCGCCCGGGCTACTCCCTCGGCTTGTGGCGGTGCAGGGCCCAGCCGGGCAGCCCGAACCAGCACAGCAGCAGCCAGGTGACCACCCCCGCGACCAGCCACGGCACTGCCGCGTTGTCCAGCGCGATCCGCAGGATCAACAGCAGCGCCGAGGCGACGGTGGCCAGGAGCAGTACGACCCCGACCATGGTCAGCCGCGCGGCCCAGGCGACGGTCTGCGGCTTCATCCGGCGTCCGCTCACGATCCGGTGGAAGGAGACCGGGCCGACGAGCGCGCCGGTGGTCGCCGCTCCCAGGACGACCGTGACCACGTAGATGATGCGATCGATGTCGTCCAGGGTGGCGAATCGCGGTGTGAAGACCACGGTCAGCAGGAAACCGAAGAGGATCTGCACCCCCGTCTGCGTGACACGGACCTCCTGGAGCAGCTCGCTCCAGAGCCGGTCCGCCCGTTCGTTGACCGATTCGTCGCGTCCGTCGTGCCGCTCCCCGCCGGGCCCGGATGTGCCGCCCTGCCCTCCGGTCGCCGCCATACGGCGCTCCTTCCTGTCCCCTCGCCACCGTCCCACCGCCGCGACGCGATGCCCGGCGCTCTCCTCAGCTTGCGCCGGATCCCTCTCCGGGGCGGTTCGGGCGGACGGGGGAGCGACGGACGGAACGGTGGGCGGGATCCTCTCCGCCCGGACCGGCCCCCACGCGCGGGGAGCGGTGCCGTCACCCGGTCGGCTGCCCGCCGACCGGCTTCGTTACGCCGTCCGGTATCCCCACGTTAGGGCGGGGCCGCACCGGGAACATGGAAGGGCATGCCGAAACCCGCCCGCACGACGTACGAGTCCCACTGGATGGATTCGACACCGGTCACGGCGTACCCCGCGATCGGCCCGGAGGCCGTGGTGGAGGCGGATGTCGCCGTGGTCGGCGGTGGTATCGCCGGCCTGTGCACCGCGTGGGAGCTGGCCCGGGGCGGCCGGGACGTCGTCGTGCTGGAGGCCGACCGGATCGCCACCGGCGTCAGCGGCTACACCACCGCCAAACTCTCGGCGCTGCAGGGCCTGTGCTACGCGCGGCTGCGGACCGAGCACGGGGCCGACGCCGCCGCCCTCTACGCGCGCTCGCAGCTCGACGCCGTGGAACACGTGGCCGCGCTCTGCGCGGAGCTGGGCATCGACGCCGAACCGGAGCGGGCCCCCGCGTACACCTACGCGCGGACGGCCGAGCACGCGGACGCCGTCGCCGAGGAGGCACGGGCGGCGCGGGAAGCCGGGCTCGACGCCTCGCTCGTCACCGACACCGGCCTGCCGTTCCCGGTGGCCGCCGCCGTGCGCGTCCCCGGTCAACTGCAGTTCCATCCGCGCAAGTTCCTGCTGGCACTCGCCGAACGGTTCACCGCCGGCGGCGGACGCGTCCACGAACGCACCCGTGTGGTGGGGCTCCACGACGGCGCTCGCTGCCGTCTGGCCACCGAGAACGGAGCCGTGGTGCACGCGCGGGACGTCGTCATCGCCACGCACTACCCGGTGTTCGACCGGTCCCTGCTCTTCACCCGGCTCACACCGCGCCGGGAACTGGTCGTCGCCGCGCCGGTCCCGGCCGCGCAGGCGCCCCCGGGCATGTACCTCACACCGCAGGACGGCACCCGCTCGGTGCGCAGTGCCCCCTACGGCGAGGGACGGCGGCTGGTCATCGTCACCGGCGAGTCCTTCACACCGGGTGCGCCGGGTGTGGCCGACCGGTTCGAGCGGCTCCAGGCCTGGGCGGACGCCTGCCTGCCGGGCTTCGCGGACGCGCCGTCGGTCCACCGGTGGGCCGCGCAGGACAACGACTCCGACGACCACCTGCCCTACGTCGGCCACGTCCATCCCGGAACCCGGCACGTCTACGTGGCCACCGGCTTCGGCGGCTGGGGCATGACCAACGGGGTGATGGCCGGCCGGCTGCTCGCCGCCCGGATCACCGGCGGCCCGCGCCCCGCCTGGACCCGGCTCTTCGATCCGAGAAGACTGCCGCCGCTGCGGGACACCGCGGAGCTGATGAAGGGCCAACTGGACGTCGCCCGGCACTCCGTGGGGGACCGGCTGCACACCACCCACGTCGACGCGGTCACGGACATCGCACCGGGCCGTGGGGCCGTCGTACGGATCGGCGGCCGGCGGTGCGCGGTCTACCGCGATCCGTCCGGCGAGGCACGGGCTGTCTCGGCGCGGTGCACACACCTGGGCTGCCTCGTCCACTTCAACGACGCCGAGCGGGTGTGGGAGTGCCCCTGCCACGGCTCCCGGTTCGCCACCGACGGCTCGGTCCTGCACGGCCCCGCCGTCCGCCCCCTGGAACCGCGCGAGATCCCCGGCAATGACCGTCACGACAAGGGGAACAAGGAAACCGACACGTCAGGCTGAGTGCGGTTGCGGACCTCGAAGGCCGCCCACAGGGTGGGTTTTGAAGGCAGCCGCCTTCCGACAGACAGGAGACCGGACCATGAGCAAGGCAAAGGGCAAGGCCAAGCAGGCCAAGGGCAAGCTGAAGGAGACCACCGGCCGCGCCACCGACGACAAGCGGATGGAAGCCGAAGGTCGGGCCGAGAAGGTGCAGGGCAAGGCTCAGGAGACCGTGTCGGACGCGAAGAAGAAGTTCGAGCGCTGATGCCACCGGTTCCGGCGGTGGACGCCGGAACCGGTACGGACGCCGTAAGGACCGGAGAACATGCCTCAAGGATCAAGTCCGAAGCGTGAACGCCAGTACGAGCACATCAAGGAGAGCGCCGAGGACCGCGGCGAGAGCACGAAGCGGGCCAAGGAGATAGCCGCCCGCACCGTGAACAAGGAACGCGCACGCTCCGGTGAGTCCCGCACCGCGAGCAAGAGCTCCACGCAGGACATGTCCTCCTCCAAGCGAGGCGGACAGCGTTCCCACAGCGGCGCCCAGGGACCGACCTACGATCAGCTCTACGCCGAGGCGCAGCGCCGCAACATCCACGGGCGCTCGTCGATGAACAAGAGCGAACTCAAGCGTTCCCTGGGACGCTGACAGGTCCTGATCCCAGATCCGCGGCCGTTCCGGACGGAACGGCCGCGGCTTGTCGTGAACGCTTGTCTTGTAGTGAACGGCGCTTGTGGTGAACGGCGGGTGCGGCACGCGGGTCGTGCGCGGGCACGGCGCACCCGTCCTAGCGCGCGGCGGCGGCGTACTGCCTTCGCCCCGTGCGGATGGCCTGGCGGTCCTTCTCGCTCGTCCCACCCCATACCCCGTATTCCTGACCGGAGTTCATGGCCCAGCGGAGGCACTCCTCCATGACAGGGCAGCGCCGGCACACGGATTTGGCGTCCTCGGTCTGCGTGACGGCAGGGCCCGTGGTGCCGACGGGGAAGAACAGGTCGGGGTCCTCTTCCCGGCAGGCGGCGTCTTGTCGCCAGTTCACGTGGCAACTCCCTCTGTCGCGGTCGGATCGGCTGTCTCTCTCTTCGCGTTGCCGGGAAGGGACGACCTATTCCTGATCTGGGCCGGCGGACCGCGACGTGATGCGCGTCAGCCGTCCAGCAGGCGGCGCACCACCCTGCCGAAGACCAGCCGGCCGGACCAGGTGATCAGCGGGTCGAACAGCCGGGGCAGCCCGCGGACACGCAGATCCTCCTCCCAGACGACCCACGACCCCGCACCGTGCGCACGTACTTCCAGCTCGGTCCAGCCGGTGACCACCGAACCCCGCTTCTCCAGCCGGCAGCGGCCGGGGGCGGTGGCCGTGGGCGGCTCCCAGCGCACCACGTCCATGGAGTCGTCGAAGGCAACGCGCCCGACCCCGGTGCGGGCCACGAACCTCGTCCCCGCGCCGGGCGGGTGCGGCGTCAGCACGACGATCCGGGTGAGCGGAACATGCGCCGCGTGGTCCTCCCAGTGGGTGAGTCGTTGCCACGCGGCATCGACGGGCAGCCGTGACGGACGTTCGATCAGGAACGGGGCCATGACGGCATCGTAGGCGGCGCGGCCCCGACGCCCCCGGCCCCGGGCCGGCGCGGCCCGAGCAGGCCCGGAAGGCCGGCCGTGGGAGGCCGGGTCAGCCGAAGGCGGACTCCACCACGATCGCGACGGTCAGCAGCGCCAAGAAGAAGGCCACCACGCCCGCGCAACCACCGAACAGCACCGTGCGGGCCCGCACCGGCCGCCCCTCGGCGGCGCGGCGCCGGGCGAGACGGGCCAGCAGGCCCGCGGGGACGATCAGGGCCGTCACCGCGAGCCACCACCAGAGATAGACCGGGGGAGCCGCAACGCCCCCGCGGAACCCGGCCCACCCACCCACGACGGTGACACCGGCCGCCGAGATCGCCGAGGCCACGGCCGGTATCCACCACCAGGCCCCCGCTCCGCCCCACCGCGCCCCCGCCCGGCGCGCCAGCGCGACGGTGGGCAGCACCAGCGTCAGCGCGAGGACCAGGGCCACGCCGGCCACGACCGGGAGGAAGAACGGAAGGACCAGGACCGCCAAGGCGCCGCTCTCGTCCTCGGGACCGGGGTGGGTCACTCCCCAGGACCACAGAGCGGCGGCCGCGAACGCCATCTCGACCATCAACGCCGAGACCGTCACCGTGAGCCCGGACGACGGCCGCCCGTCGGTGTCTGCTGTCACTGTCTGCACGCCCTGATCATCCCCCGCCCCCTTTCCGTACGGGCCCCCGGTGTGGATCATGTAGTGTGACCGGCACCAGTACGGAAACGACCGAGGAGGTGAGACCCATTACCGCAGTAGCAGGCTGGGTGCTCTCATCTCACGGCTGTACGGTCCACTTGTCACAGTGACCGGGAGAGCGCCCTTCGGTACCCGAAAGGCTTCCCATGTCGGTTTCCCCGTCATCGCTCTCCTCTTCCCTCTCCCGATCCGCCATCGTCACCAGGCTCCGGGCCGTCGGCTGTGTCTTCGCCGAGGACGAGGCGGAGCTGCTCCTCTCCACGGCACGTGACCGCGCCGAACTCGCCGCCATGGTGGACCGCCGGATCGCCGGGCTTCCCCTCGAACACGTCCTCGGCTGGGCGGAGTTCCACGGTCTGCGCATAGCCGTCGACCCCGGAGTCTTCGTACCCCGGCGCCGTACCGAGTTCCTCGTCACCCAAGCCGTCGCCCTCGCCCGGCAGATCGCGGCCAACGCCGCGCGGACCGCCCCCGTCGTCGTCGATCTGTGCTGCGGCTCTGGCGCGGTGGGCGCCGCGCTCGGCGCGGCCCTGGACCGGGTCGAGCTGCACGCCGCCGACATCGACCCCGCCGCGGTGCGCTGTGCCCGCGGCAACCTCGCCGCGGCCGGTGGCCGCGTCCACGAGGGCGACCTCTACGAACCGCTGCCCGCCACCCTCCGGGGCCGCGTCGACGTCCTCGTCGCCAACGCGCCCTACGTGCCGACCGAAGCGATCGGACTGCTCCCGCCGGAGGCTCGTCTGCATGAGCCCCTGGTGTCGCTCGACGGCGGCGCGGACGGTCTGGACGTCCAGCGGCGGGTGACCGCCGCGGCCCCGCTGTGGCTGGCACCGGGCGGTCACCTGCTGGTCGAGACGAGCGAGCGTCAGGCACCCAGGACCCTCGAGGCCTTCGCCGGCAGCGGGCTGATCCCGCGCGTGGTCACCTGCGAGGACCTGAACGCCACCGTCGTCATCGGGACCAAGCCCGCCGTCGCGTCCGTGGGGGAGCGGCACGGCCGGTAGCCTCCGCGGGAGCCGCCGCCCCGCCCCGGCCGGTCACCGCGGGGCAGCCAAGCCCGCCTGGACCTAAGCCCGTTGAGCGGCGCCCTCCCCGCCGGCCGACCTCAGATACCAGCGCAGCAGGTCCACCGTCCGGCTGCCCAGGACGGGTTCGGCCCGGTCGATCAGCGTGTCCAGACCCGTACGCTCGACGGGGGAGAGGGCCGCGTACGCCGACGCCGCGTCGGCGGGGCACCACCGTGGCACCGCGGCCCGGGCCCGGACGCGCAGCCGCGGCTCCGGGTCGTCCAGCAGGCTCAGGTGACAGAGCAACGGGACCGTGCCGCGATGCTCCGACAGCAGCCGGTGGGCAGCGCTCCGCACGTGCCGGGGCCGGTCGACGGCCAGACGCTCCCACAGCCACGCCGCGGGGAGCTCCGCGGCGTACGGCAGGAGCGCGACGGACGCCTCGCGCGCGACGGACGCCGACGGGTCGTCGAGCAGGGGGCGCAGCCACGCGGGGTCCACCGCGCCCAGCACGCGCAGCGCGCCGACCGCGCGGGCCCGCACCGGACCGCTCGGATGCGTGAGCAGGGGGCGCAGCAGGTCGGCGTCCGCCCGGGTGCCGCACTCGCCCAGCCCGGCGACGGCCCCCGGAAGGACGGCCGCGGCCGGGCCGGCGCACGCCTTCCGGTAGTGCGGCAGCGGGTCCCGGCCGTGTCGGCGCAGCACCCACCGCGCGCAGGCGCGGACGACGCCCGAGCGGTCGGCGAGGAATCCCGTGGCCTCCTCGGCACGTCCGGTCCGGCCCAGTGCCGTCACCCCCGCCGCACGCACACGTGAGTGGCGGGAGCCCAGCAACGGGCGGAGGATCTCGTCGTGCCGGCCGTCGCCGGTGCGGGCGAGGGCGGCGTCGGCGCACAAGTCCTGGACGACCACGTCGTCGTCGGTGGCCGCGAGACGGGCGAGAGTGGCGGGAGAGAAGCGGTCCCGGCCGATCGCGATGCGGTGCGCGAGGCGGCGGGTGGCCCGGTCCCGGCTGGCCAGCAGGGCGTCGGTCAGCTCGTCGTCGGCCCGCCGCAATCTCTCCACGACGAGCTCCCGGGCCCACTGGCCGTGCCGGCGCCGTGCCATGCGCAGCACGACCGCGGTGACGGTGGCCAGGGTCACCGGATCCGGCTCGGCCAGGGCCGCGCGCAGCAACTCCCGGGCCCGCGCGCGGACGGGGGCGACCCAGTCCGCGCAGCGCACGGCGACGAGCGGCAGCAGCGCCGGGACGGCCGCACCGCGACCCAGGGCGGCCTGTCGTATCCGGCCGTCGGGGTGGCACAGGGCCACGGCGAGCGACGGCTCGTTCGCGGGCGGCTCGCCGGCGCGCACCCACGCCATGGAGGGCAGGGTGTCCGACCAGGGCCAGGACGAGGACTGCCGCCGTATCCCGAGGTCGAGTGCGATCCAGTGCTCGGCGTCCCCGGGGTCGAGAACGCCCTCCAGCGACGCCGCGCTCCCTCGGCGGGCGGCGTCGACCGCCTTCCGGGCCGGCTCGTCCTGCTTGTTCACGTGGAGGCCCCCCGCTCTCACCGGCGCGGGCGGCGCCGCCAGGCACCGACCAACTGGCTTCCGACGTAGAGCGCGGAGAGGGTCGCGAGCAAGGGCCGGAGGAACATCACGTCGTCCGACATCCAGCCCCAGACCGCCATCGTGATACAGAGCGGCAGGAAGAGCAGACGCAGCGTCCACCAGTGCCAGGGCCTGCGCACGGTGTAGACCCGGTGGGGTGTCTGCCCGTCGGCGGCGGCCTTCTCCCAGTCGCCCATCGCCCCGGGACGGGTGAGGATGCGGGCGTCGGGCAGCTCGGTGAGGACCTCGGCGCGGGTCCCGAACGCCGCGGGCAAGGGCGGCATGCGCAGCGCCGCGACGAGGTCCGCCTGCCGGCGCGGGGCGTCGTCGGAGCCGCGCAGCAGGGCGATCAGCGGACGGATGTCGGCGATGTCATAGGCGGTGGCCACCGCCTGGGCCGTGGCCGTCACCTCGTCGAGGCCGGGGACGGGGGCGGCCGGGTCCCACTGGTGCTCGGCCAGTCGTTTGCCCTGGTGCACCAGGGTGAAGCCGTGCCGGTCACCCGACCGGTGGAGTATCAGGGCGGGCCACCGCTCCCGGGTGGTGAAGGTGCCCGCCGCGGTGACGAGCCGGTCCCGGGTGTGCAGGGAGCCGCGGCGCGTGGGGTCGGGGTGGAGCGCTATCTCGACCAGGGTGTGCCAGCCGTTGGCGGCCGTGGCCATGCGCAGGGGCGGCCCCGTGGGGCTCGCCTCGGCGACCGTGTCGAGGGTCGCGGAGACGACGGCGAGGGAGCAGTGTTCCGCCGCCGGGTACGGCTCGCCGGCCGGCGCGGGGATGGCCGGCGAGGCCGGCTGCGGGGGCCGGCCGAAGAGCGGGGTGGTTCCCGCGACCTGCATCCGCACTCCGGTGCGGTATTCCAGGAACTCCTGGCGAGGGTCCCCGACATAGGCCCAGGGGAACCGGGTGGCGTGCACGCCGATGGCCCGGAACTGTTCGAGCGACTCGGCCCAGCGGCCCGAGTTGGCCAGCATCAGGGCGAGGTGGTTGCGTACGTCGGCGACCTCCGGGTCGCCCGCCTCGTAGTGCGCGACCATGTCGAGGGCGCGCTGGATCGCGGCGTCGATCCGGGACGGGTCGATCGGCCCGTCCGCCACGGCGGCGGCCACGATGACGTACTCGACGGCCGCCTGGAGGGGCAGCGACTGCAGCTTGGACGGGGGCAGCGCCTCGTCGGCGGCGCGCTCCGCGAAGGCGAACATCTCCTCGTGCGAGCCGTACCACTTGTCGCACAGGTACTGCAGGGCCGTCGCGTGACAGCCGAAGTGATGGGGGGAGCGGGCGGTGGCCTCTGCCCAGTAGCTGTCGAAGATCTCACGGGGTGCCTGGCAGCCACGGGCGTGCGTGAGCGCGATGCGCCAGGGGACGGGGTCGGCGGGGTTGAGCTCGATGGCCGCCCCGATCACCGGGACGGCGTCCTCCAGCAGCGCGAAGAAGCCGCGGAACCGGTCCTCGCTCACCGCGTCGGCCCGCGCCGAGCTGCGGATCTCCCACGCCTGCCGGATGCACAGATCCGCCTTCACCAGCACGGCGTCCGGGTCCTCGGGCGCCTCGGACAGCCAGGCGTCCAGCCAGCCGGGATTGTGCAGTGCGAAGGACGCGAGGTCCGAGACGCAGGCGTCGCGGCGCTCCCACTGCATGTCGAGGCGTGTGGTGGCGAGGAGTTCACGGGCCGCACCGAAGTCGCCGGAGGCGGCCGCGGCGAAGGCGGCGCGCAGCGGCGCGTCCGGGGCATCGACGACGACGGCCTCGTCGGGCGGCAGCCCCACGCTCAGAGCGGAGGCATGGCGCGCCATGCGCGGGTAAGTGATCAAGGAACGCGGAGAGAACATAGGGTCCCTATTAAAGGACGTATTCCCGCATTCACCCAATCAAATACGACCGGCCCGGGGCCCGGTGGCCCCGGGGCGCGGGCCGGCCTCACCCGGCCGTCGGACGCCGGGCAGGCTCCTGCGGGGCGGGGTCCTCGACCGGGGCGTCGCCGCGCAGGGGGACCTCCCGGATGAACCAGGCGGCCGCGAAGGCGATCACCGACGCGACGGCCGCGCCGACGAGGATGCCGTGCAGACCACTGGTGACGGCGGCCCGGTAGGCGTCACGGACGGGAGCGGCCATGTCCCGCACCAGGGCCGGAGTCACGTCACCGCCTCCGGAAGCCGCCCGCTCCGCGGCCTCGGAGCCGAGCCTCCCGGCCAGGCTCGCCTCCATACGGCTCGCGTAGACGGCACCGAGCAGTGCGATGCCGAGCGAGCCGCCGATGGTGCGCAGCAAGGTGACCGTTCCGTTGGCGGCGCCCATGTCGCGGGGGTCGGCGCTGTTCATGGTGATGAGCATGACGCTCTGCGTCAGCAGGCCCATGCCGAGCCCGGTGACGAGGGTGAGCGCGGAAGCCACGGCCGTGTCGGTGCTCACGTCGAGCAGCAGCAGGAGGAGGGAGCCCACGGTCATGGCGGCGCCACCGAGGATCGGGTAGACGCGGTAGCGGCCATTGCGGCTGACGAGACGGCCGGTCGTGAGCTGGGCGCCGAGCATGCCGAACATCAGGGGGAGCAGCAGCATGCCGCTGGCCGTCGGGGACGTGCCCTGCACGAACTGCATGTACTGCGGAAGGTAGTTCGTCACCGAGAGCATCACCGCTCCGACGAGGAAGCTGAGGGCCTGGGCGAGGGTGAAGTTGCGGTCGCCGAACAGCCGGGGCGGGATGACCGGTTCCTCGGCGCGCCGCTCGGTGTACACGAACCCGGCCAGCGTGAGGACGCTGACGGCGCCCAGGGCGAGGATGACCGGCGAGGACCAGGCGTAGCTGGTGCCGCCCCAGCTGGCGAGCAGCGTCAGCGCCAGGATCCCGGCGGTGAGCAGGCCCGCGCCGGCGTAGTCGATCCGGGCCTTGATCCGCTCGGTGTGCAGCCGGATCCCGCTGCCCACGATCAGCAGGGCGGCGGCTCCGACGGGCACGTTCACGTAGAAGGTCCAGCGCCAGCTCAGGTGGTCGGTGAGAAAGCCGCCGACCAGCGGGCCGCCGATGAAGGCGACCGGTAGCATCGCGCCGATCATCGACTGCAGACGCCCGCTCTCCCTCGGCGGCACCAGCACGCCGATGATCGACAGGGCGCCGACCATCAGCCCGCCCGCGCCCACCCCCTGTACGGCGCGGAACGCGATGAGCTGGCCCATGTCCCGCGCGAGCCCGGCGAGCATCGAGCCGATCAGGAAGACCACGACCGCGGTCATGAAGGCGCCCTTACGACCGTAGAGGTCGCCGAGCTTGCCCCAGATGGGGGTGGTGGCGGCCGTGGTGAGCAGATAGGCCGTCACCACCCAGGACAGATGGTTCAGTCCGCCGAGCTCACCGACGATCGTGGGCAGCGCGGTGCCCACGATCAGTCCGTCCAGCATGGCCAGGAACATGCCGAGCATCAGGCCGAACACGCCGAAGTAGATCGACGTGCGGCGGGCCGGCGCTTCCTCCCGCTCCGTCTCCCGCGTCGGACTGTGGACGTCGTGGTCGTTCATCGCTGATCCCCCTGGCCGTGGCGGCCGGCCGAGGCCGTGGCGTGTGTACGTTGTATCCGATGGCGTACAACGTACACACCGCTGTGTACGCTGTCTACTGGAGATACGATGTACACACACCAGCTAAGGAGCCAGGCCCGTGACCGACCGGAAGAAGGGTGAGGAAGAGGCCCCGGTCTCCCTCTGGGAGCGGCTCGAACGCCCCGCGCCCACCCCCCGGGCAGCAGCCCTCACACCGCACCGGATCGCTACGGCGGCGGTCGCGATCGCCGATGCGGAGGGCCTCGACGCCGTCACCATGCGCCGGCTCGCCAGCACGCTGGGCGTCGCGCCGATGGCCGCCTACCGGTATGTGTCGGGCAAGGACGACGTCCTGGCGCTGATGGTCGACCTCGTCTACGCGGAGCTGGAGGTCCCCACCGACACCGACTGGCGGCAGAGCATGCGCGCTCTCGCCCTCAACACCCGGGACCTGATGCTCGATCATCCCTGGCTCGCGCGGCTCTCCGAACCGCAGGCGGTGCTCGAGCTGACGCCGAACCGGATGGCTGTGACGGAGCGGGCGCTGACAGCGCTCGACGGCCTGGGCCTGGACGCCGACACGGTGATGTCCGTGCTCCAAACCGTCGTCGCGTACACGTACGGCAGCACCCACTCCGAGATCGCCGTGCGGCAGCTGATGAAAGGTCAGGGATGGTCCACCGGTGACGAGGTGAGGACGGCCCTGGCTCCCCAGATGATGTGGCTCATGAACACCGGCCGGTACCCTGCCTTCCTGCGCTACGCCCAAGGAGCCCAGCGCAAGGACGACGCGCGGTGGCGCTTCGAAACCGGCCTGGACTACGTCCTGGACGGCATCGCGGCCCGCATGGAGGGCTGAGCGCCCCGGCTGATCGGCTGTGGACACCGGGGGCCGGGTGGGCCGACAATCACCCCATGACGTCTCCCGATTTCCGTACGCAGGTGAGCCGACGACCGTCGGAGGCGGAGCGGGACCGGGCGCTCGACGTGCTGCGGGCCGGCACCGGCGAGGGCCGGCTCTCGCACGACACGTTCATGCACCGCATGCAGATCGTCCTCACCGCCCGCAGCCGTAGCGAGATCGACGTCATCGTGGCCGATCTGCCGCCCCGCAGAAGCCTCGCGGACGCCATGGTCCGGGCCGTGGCGCGGTTTTCGGCCCTCGGGGTCCGGCTGCGCGAGGCCTGGCACCTGACACGCCTGCCCGGGCTGCGCCTTCCCGCACCGGACACGAAACCGCTCGGTATCGGCCGTTCCCCGCTGTCGGATCTGCGCTTCGACCACGACACGGTCTCCCGTCGGCATGCCGAACTGCGGTACGGGGGCGACTCCTGGCGGCTGTCCGACCTGGGCTCACGCAACGGCACGTACGTCAACGGCCTCCGCATCGCCGGCACCGTGTGCGTCCGCCCGGGCGACCACGTCGCCTTCGGCAGTCTGCACTTCCGCCTGTCCGTGTGAGCCGCCCGGCGCCGCCGAGCGGCCCGCTCGCCGGTCAGGCGGGCGGCTTCCACAGCCTCAGCGTGCCGGAGTACGTGGGCGGGTCGAGGAACTGACCCGTCCGCGTCACCTCACTGATCTCGAACATCGAGAGGTTCCCCTTCGAGGTCACCGTGCACAGCACGTCTCCCTCCTTCGCGGTGACATCTTCGGCGCGTCGAAATCCACACCGACCAGGGAATCGGCGGGAGTGGTGATGGTCAACGGGCGGCCGGTGAAGATCGCCTCGTAGCGTTCGGAGCCTTGGTGGCAGGCGCCGGATCCTTGCTCTTCCCGCCCTTCCCGGGGGTGACACTCGCGCTCTGATGGGCACTCCGGTCCGCGCCTGCTCGCACAGCTCCGCCGGCTCGCCCGGCGTGGGCCGCTCCGCCGGATCGGCGGCCAGACAGCGCGCCGGCACCGCCCGCAACCCGTCCGGATAGCCCGACAGGCCCGGCGACCGCCGGGTGCTCGGGCGACATGAACTGCGGGGTACCGACGAAGCCGCCGCTGCGCGTCAGCCGGGTGGCCTCCGCGGCGCGCGCGATGCCGAAGGCGATGCCCCAGGGGCCGTCCGCGCCGAGCAGGATGTTGCCGGGCTTCAGGTCCGCGGTCGGCGGGCGCCGACCGTTCCGAGCGGGGTGCCGCCGGGCCCCGGACGGACGACGATGTCCGCCATGACGACCCCCTCGCGTGCCCGTTCCTTCGACGCGGTCGCCGCCCGCTACGCGGCGCACCGCCCCTCCTACCCGCCCGCCCTCCTGGACGCCGTCGAGGAGCTCGCCGGACGCCCGCTCGCCGGGGCCCGCGTCGCGGACGTCGGGGCCGGCACCGGCATCGCCACCCGCCTCCTGCACGCCCGCGGAGCCCGCGTCGTCGCCGTCGAGCCCGGTGACGGCATGGCGGCACAGTTCCGCAGGGCCCTGCCCGCCGTGCCGGTCGTGCGCGGCGACGGCGATCACCTTCCGCTGGCCTCCGCCTCCGTCGACTTCCTCACCTACGCCCAGTCCTGGCACTGGACGGACCGGAGCCGATCGGTCCCCGAAGCGCTGCGCGTCCTGCGCCCCGGCGGCGCGCTCGCCCTCTGGTGGAACGATTTCGACACCGCCGTCCCGTGGATCGCCGACCAGGCCACCCGTCTCCGCCACTTCTTCGGCGAGGCCGAGAGCACCCGCTTCGCCCCTGTGCACCTGCGCCGCCTGCCGACGGGGCTCGGCCTCGTCAACCACCGGGTGCGCTGGAGCCGACGCGTACCGATCGACGTACACCTGGGCAACCTCGGCAGCCACTCCGCCTTCCTCGTCATCGGTAGCGAAACCGCCGACGCCTTCCTCGCCGCGGAACGCGACCGCCTGACCGGGCTCTTCCCGGACGGCATGGTGGAGGAGAGCTATACCGTCAGCCTCAGCGTCGCCCGCACCGGCGGCCCGTCCCGGGGCGGCAGGCCGCGACCGCCCGCGTGATGAAGTGGACGCCCCGGCGTCATCGGTGCGATCGTCGGCGATCGTGAAGCACGGTTTCCTGGCGCTGGCGCCGCAATACACCCCCACCCGCGAACTGCTCGCGTCCTCAGCCCGGCGCCGGGGCATGGGCGTCGAGGTCCTCCCCGCCCGAGGCGGCGTGAGGGGCACGACGGCGGAGGAGGACGGCGGGCACTACTACGGCGGCCCCGTGTACGCGGCGGGCGTCGTCGACGAGCTCGCCGTCGCCCTTCTCGAACCGGACGACGGCTGGCTGGCCGGCCTGCCCCATGTGTTCACCCGACGGCACATCACCACCTCGACCCTGGGCGAGGCACGCCGGCTGTCCGGGCCCGTCTTCGTCAAGCCGCCCAGCGACAAGAGCTTCCGGGCCGCCGTCCACGACACCGGCGGCTCCCTGCCCGAGGCCACGGAGCTGCCGCCGGAATCGCCGGTGCTGATCAGCGACGTGGTGACCTGGGCGGCGGAGTTCCGGCTGTTCGTCCTGGACGGCGAGGTCCGTACGGGTTCGCAGTACGCCACCTACGGCCGTTCCGCCTCCGTGCCCCTGGACGGCCACCACCATCGCGACGCCGTCCTGGAGTTCGCCGACGACCTCCTGGCCACCTGTGGTGACAGCCTGCCCAGCGCGGTCGTGGTCGACGTCGGCCTGCTGACCACCCCCGAAAACGGCGCCGACTCGGACTGGGCGGTGGTCGAGGCCAACATGGCGTGGTTCAGCGACTGCTACGCCGCCGACCCCGACCGGGCCTTGGACGTCGTCCTGCGTGCGGCAGGCCCACGGGCACGGATCGCCGACCGGGACCGCCGCTTCTGCCGGAACCGCGGTGACGCCCGCCCGTCCGCCCGACGTACGCCCTGACGGCCGGCCGGGGCATCCCGGGCCTCACACCGCTGCGGTCGTCCTTGCATCCGGGGTCCGGACGAAGGGGCGGTCCCGGGCCGTGAGGTCGCCGGCCGGCGCGGCGGCACGCAGGACGACGTCGAGGGCCCGGTCCGGGTCGGCGGCGTAGATGCCGCTCGCCCAGGCGGCATTGGCTTCGATCACCGCCCAGCGCCCGGCGACCCTCCCCACGTCGACGACGATGGCGCTGGGCAGCGTGGACCCGCACTCGGCCAGCAGCTCCGCGGCGAAGGCCGCCGCACCGTCCGACAGCGGACCGAGGCTCAGCCGGCCGCCCTCGGCATACCGGCTGCCGGTGTGCACCGCCCCGTCGAGCAGATGCAGCCGGTACTCGTCGGTGAACTCCACGACGTCGCTGACGAGCACCGGCGTCCGCGGATCCATCTCGTCCGGCCCGGGCAGCCGGGAGCCGTCCGTGTAGACCAACGCCCGTATGCCCTTGTCGTTGGGCGACTTGACGAACGCGGGCCGACGCAGGGCGTAGGCCTCCTGAAGGGACATGGCATCGATCTGACGGCGGGTGAACGCGTGGGGCAGGCGTGCCAGCCAGTCCGCGGGTGCCTGCAACAGGGCGATGCCCAGGGCGGGCGCCACGGCGTCGGCGAAACCCGGACCGGCGTGCACGTGCGCGGCGCGCAGACCGTCGGGTACCGCGAAGGTGGGGAGCTGTACGGTGCGCAGGCCGCGGCGGCGCGCGGCATCGCGCACGGCTTCCGCGGAGGCGGTGAGCCGGGGTGGCAGAACGAGAGTCACAAGCACGATCATGGCGCACGCCCCGGGGCGGTCCCACCGAATATCGGCGGTACCCGATTCCGTTGCTCTCCTGATGCCTTCCCCGGTGCCTTTTTGATGTCTCGAGATCCGGTGCCTTGAGAAGTGGAATCCCGGGCACCCGCTGGTGGACCGACCATTTCGTCCGACTCACCGAGTCCGACTCACCGAGGAGGAGACGTCATGTCACAGATCGAGGAGTCCGTCGAGGTCGCCGTTCCGGTCACCACGGCGTACAACCAGTGGACCCAGTTCGAGGACTTCCCCCGGTTCATGAAGGGCGTCGAGCGCATCGAACAGCGCACGCCGACCCTCACCCACTGGGTGACGAAGATCGACGGCGTCACCCGGGAATTCGACGCCGAGATCACGGAACAGATCCCCGACGAACGCGTGGCCTGGACGACCGTGTCCGGCGAGGTCCGCCAGGCGGGTGTGGTCACCTTCCACCGCCTCGACACGGCCCGCACCAAGGTCATGCTGCAGTTCGACCACGCTCCCGAAGGCATCGTCGACACCGTCGGCGACAAGCTCGGCTTCGTCCGCCGCCAGGCCAAGGACGATCTGGAGCGCTTCAAGACCTTCATCGAGTCCCGTGGCACCGAGTCCGGCCAGTGGCGGGGCACCGTCGTCTGACCGGTTTGCGGCAGGAAGGCCCGGGTACTCGATGGCTCGGCCTTCCGCCGCGGCGGGCCGAGCCCACGGGCACGTGGCGATCAGGAGGAAGAATGGACCGGGGAAGCAGCAAGCACGGCGCCAAGCGGGACGACGAACTGAAGAAAGAGGTGGAGGGCCTGACACGCTCCGGGAGGCCGACACGCGCCCAGGAATGGCGTGAGGCGGAGCCGGCGACCGAGGAGACCCCGGGGGAGGAGGGCACCGCCCCGGGAGAGGGCAAGAGCGGTAGGTGACCTGCCCCCGGACCCCCGAACGAGCCGGGGGCCGGGGAACGCCGTCAGACCAGCAGCTTCTCCGGGTGGAGGGGCAGGTCGCGGACGCGCACACCCGTCGCGTGGTGCACCGCGTTGGCGATCGCCGCGGCCGTGCCCACGATGCCGATCTCGCCGATGCCCTTGCTGCCCATGGGGTTCAGATGAGGGTCGTGCTCGTCGATCCAGTGTGCCTCGATGTCGCGGATGTCCGCGCAGGCCGGCACGTGGTACGCGGCGAGGTCGCGCTCGGCGAAGTCACCGAACCGGCTGTCCAGGGTGCTGCCTTCGAGGAGCGCCATACCCACACCCATCACCATCCCGCCGATGAGTTGACTGCGCCCCGTACGGGCGTTGAGGATCCGGCCCGCCGCGAAGACACCCAGAAGGCGGCGGACGCGGACCTCGCCGGTATCCGCGTCGACCCGCACCTCGGCGAACTGCGCGCCGAAGGAGGACTTCGCGTGCGGCGGATCGGACTCGATGTCGTCCGAGGTGTCGGCGGTGGCCGTCAGACCGCCGGGCGGAGGCGTTCCCCCGTGCTCGCCGATCAGATCCCCCAGGGCCCGGCAGGCCTTGTGCACCGCCCACCCCCAGGAGGCGGTCCCGCAGGACCCCCCGGCGAGTGGGGCCGCGGGCAGGGAGGTGCTGCCGATCTCGACCGCGACCCGGTCCATCGGCACGGCGAGCGCCTCGGCCGCGATCTGCGCCAGTACGGTACGGGCGCCCGTACCGATGTCCGTGGCGTTGACCCGTACGGAGAAGCGGCCGTCGCTGTCGACGCGCACCTCCGCCGACGAGGGCGCCACGTAGACGGGATAGCAGGAAGAGGCCACGCCCGTGCCGATGAGGTGGCGGCCCTCGGCGCGTGAGCGGGGGCGCGGGTCCCGCTCGTGCCAGCCGAAGCGCCGCGCGCCCTCCCGCAGACACTCCACCAGGTGCCGGCTGCTGAACGGCTTCCCGCTGTCCGGCTCGGTCGCCGTGTCGTTGCGCACCCGCAGCTCGACGGGGTCCACCCCGGTGGCACAGGCGAGTTCGTCCATCGCGCACTCCAGCGCGTACATCCCCGAGGCCTCGCCCGGCGCCCGCATCCAGGACGGGCTGGGGACGTCGAGCTCGACAACCCGGTGGGTGGTCCGGCTGTGCGGCGAGACGTACATGGTCCGCGAGGGGGTGGCGGCCTGTTCCACGAACTGCCGGACGGTGGAGGTCTGGGTGGTGACCTCGTGCGCGAGGGCACTGATCGTCCCGTCCTCGCCCGCGCCGAGCCGGAGGCGCTGGACGACGGGCGGGCGATGACCGACGACGGCCGCGAGCTGCGCCCGCGGCAGCGCGAGCTTGACGGGCACCCCGGTGTGCCGGGCGGCCATCACGGCGAGGACCACCTGCGGCCGCGGCGTGCCCTTGGAGCCGAAGCCGCCGCCCACGTGCTCCGAGAACACGGTGATCCGCTCCGTGTCCATGCCGAAGAGCGCGGCCAGTGTCTGCTGGACGGTGGTGGCGCCCTGGCTGGAGTCATGGGCGAAGAGATGGTCGCCCTCCCACCGGGCGGTCGTGGCGTGCGGTTCCATGGGGTGGTTGTGCAGACCGGCCATGGTGTACGTGGCGTCGACGCGCACGGCGGCGCGCGCGTACGCCGCGTCGAAGTCACCCCACTCGCGACTGCCGGGAAAGCCGCCGTTGGCCTCGTCGGGGACGTAGAGACCGGGGTGGTCGGTGGCCAGCACGGCGTCGTGGTCCTCGGCCGCGTACGTGACCTCGATCGCGGCGGCCATGGCGCGCGCGGCCTCCAGGCTGCGGGCGAGTGCCAGCGCGATGTACCAGCCGCGGTGCGGCACACGGTCGTTCTGCAGAAGGAGCAGGGTGGCGTCGTCCACCTCCTTCAGCCGCGGGGCGTTCTCGTGGGTCAGGACGGCGAGAGCCCCCGGCTCGTCCATCGCCCGCCCCGTGTCGATGGAGACGACCCGTCCCCGGGCGATCGTGGCGGGGACGGGCCAGGCGTAGGCGGTGCCGGGCGGGGTGTGCTCGGCGGCGTACCGGGCCGCCCCGGTGACCTTCTCGCGCCCTTCGACGCGCACCGGGCCGGGCGTACTCGTGGTGTTCATGAGGCGGTCCCCTCGGTGACTGCGGCGGTGCCGCCGGGACCGGCGAGTCCGCTGAGGACGCGCACGGCCAGATTGCGCGCGAGGGGCACCTTGAAGGCGTTGTCGCGCAGTGGTTCCGCGGCTGCCAGCTCGGCTTCGGCGGCACGGGTGAAGGACTCCTCGGTGGCCGTGGCCCCCCGCAGCGCGTCCTCCGCCGCGCGGGCCCGCCACGGCCGGTGGGCGAGACCGCCGAACGCCAGCCGGACGTCGCGGACCGTGCCCTCACGCACATCGAGCGCGGCGGCGACGGAGACGAGGGCGAAGGCGAACGAGGCGCGGTCGCGCACTTTGCGGTACTCGGACCCGCCCGCCGGCGGGGGCGGCAGCTCGACGGCGAGGATCAGCTCGCCGTGGCGGATGACCGTGTCCAGGTGGGGTGCGTCGCCGGGCAGCCGGTGGAAGTCCGTGAGGTCGACCGACCGCTCACCCTCGGGCCCCCGCAGGTGCACGACGGCGTCGAGCGCCGCGAGAGCCACGGCCATGTCGGACGGGTGCGTGGCCACACAGGCCTCGGAATGGCCGAGCACGGCGAGGTCGCGGTGGACACCCTCGCGGGCCGGGCAGCCGCTGCCCGGAACAAGTTTGTTGCACGGCTTGCCGACGTCCTGGAAGTACAGGCAGCGGGTGCGCTGGAGCAGGTTCCCGCCCGTGGTGGCGGCGTTGCGGAGCTGGCCGGACGCGCCCGCCAGTACTGCCTGGGACAGCGCCGGGTAGCGGGTGCGTACGGCCGGGTGCGCGGCGAGGTCGCTGTTGCGGACGCCCGCGCCGATCCACAGACCACCGCCCGCCGTCTCGCGGATCTCCGCGAGGGGCAGTCTGCTGATGTCCACCAGGAGACCGGGGGACATCACGCCCAGCTTCATCAGGTCGACGAGGTTCGTGCCGCCGCCGAGGAACACACCGTCGGGGCAGTCGGCCAGGGCCGCGATCGCCGCGTCGACGTCGTCGGCTCGCGTGTAGGCGAATCTCCTCACCGTGTCACGTCCTCGATCGCGCCGACGATGTTCGGGTACGCGCCGCACCGGCACAGATTGCCGCTCATCCGCTCGCGGATCTCGTCGGGGGAGAGGGGGATGCCCGGGCCGGGAGGACCGTCCGTCAGGGCGGTGACGTACGAGGGGTGCCCCGCCGCCGCCTCGGCGATCGCCCCGACCGCCGAGCAGAGCTGCCCCGGCGTGCAGTAGCCGCACTGGAAACCGTCGCGGTCGACGAAAGCCTGCTGGAGCGGATGCAGCCCGTTGCCTCCGGCCTGCCCCGCCAGCCCCTCGACGGTGGTGATCTCCGCGGCGTCGTACGCGACCGCCGGCAGCAGACAGCTGTTCATCCGCCGCCCGTCGACCAGCACGGTGCACGCCCCGCACTGCCCGTGATCGCACCCCTTCTTGGCGCCGGTGAGATCCAGGTGCTCGCGCAGCGCGTCGAGCACGGTCGTCCGGTTGTCGAGGGTCAGCCGCCGGGGAACGCCGTTGACCCCAAGGGTCACTGTCGAGGTGGTGGTCCGGTCAGAATCGCCGGACCGGCCCGGACCGGTGGGCCGGTCGGGGGCGGGGTGCGTTGCCACGGTGCCTCGCCTTTCGCTGGTGTCCCATCAGCACCGTGACGAGGTCCCCGGTTCCCCGGCGCGCGTAAACACACCAGGGAGGGACGACACCCATTCGGCCCGCCTCAGGGGATCACTTCAGCGCGCTGCGCTTGTGCCACTGCTCCCAGGTCTCCTGCCAGACCTCGAGGCCGTTGCCGACGTCCGTCTTCTTGGTGCTGGTGGTGCCCTTGACCTCGACGGTGGAGCCGATGGACAGGAAGTCGTAGACCTTCTTGGCGTCGCTGGTGGTCATGCCGAAGCAGCCGTGGCTGTTGTTCTCCACGCCGATGGAGTTGTTCCAGGGCGCCGAGTGCAGGAAGGTCCCGGAGGCGGTCAGATGCGTCACCCACTTCGAGTCCAGCATCCACTGCTTGCCGTAACCGATGGTGGACGAGTCCATGGTCTCCGCGGCGTTCTTGCTGCGTACCGTGTGGATGCCGCCGCGCGTGGGGTCGGTGGGGGAGCCCGCCGACCCCTTGATGTCACCGACGGGCTTGCCGTCCTCGTACATGGTCAGGGTGTGGCCGGGGACGTCGATGACGGCCTTGCGGTCGGCGCCTATGGTGAAGCCGAAGTTGTAGTTGCGCGCGAACCAGCCGCCCTCACCGGAGTTGATTCCGGACAGCGAGCCGTTCACCGAGACCTTGGTCCCGCTCGGCCAGTAGTCCTTCGGCCGCCAGTCGATCCGGTCCTGGCCCGAGTAGTCCTTGACCCACCCCCAGGAGCCCTCCACCTTCGGCTGGGTGGTGACCTTCAGGGACTTCTCGATCTCGGCGCGCTTGCTCTCGTCCACCGGCTTGTCGAAGAGGATCGAGACCGGCATGCCCGTACCGACGGTCTGTCCGTTGCTGGGCGTGTTGGTGAGCTTGTTGACCGCCGGTGCCTGCTGTGTGGTGAAGGTGGCGGTCGAGGACGACTCCTTGCCCTTGCCGTCCTTGCCGCCCTTCGCCGTGGCCCGCACGGTGTACGTGGTCTGGGGGCCGGCCTTGCCGTCCGAGGCCCAGGAGGAACCGTCGGCCGCCAGCTGCCCCGTGACCTTGTTGCCCTTGTCGTCCTTGACGTCCACCTGCGTGAGCCGCCCGCCGTCCGCCTTCACCGCTATCGGTGAGCCGAGCGCGACATTCTTGCCGCCCGCCGGACTGACGGTGATTTTGGCTTCCGCGTCGGAAGCGGAACCACCGGAACCGCCCCCGCACGCGGTGAGCATCATGGAGCCCGTGAGAGCGGAAACCAACAGTACGGAGCGACGGCTCGATCCGAGGTGCACGTCAGTCGACCTTTCCAGCAACAAGAACAAGGCGGTGGGCCACGGCCTCGGCGACCCACCAGCGCGGCGGCAAACACCGTCCACAGCTCTACAGATGAGCTGCGGGCTTGTACGGTTGCATGGAGAAAGAAACGTTTGTGCGATGGATGGACCGGAGTGTCCGCCTCCGGCGACTCGCGGCCGGTCTACGCGGTGAATTCCGTGAGATCGATGGCGTGGACGAGCAGCGGGATGTCGTACTCGGGATGCGTGATCTCGCGCTCCCGCGTCATGCCGAGCTTGCGCAGCACGTTCTGAGAGGCGTCGTCGCCCGGCCGGGACACGCTGATGACACGGTCGAGCCCACGCTCCTGCAAGGCGAACTCCAAGGTGGCCTGAGCCCCTTCGGACGCGTACCCCTGGCCCCAGAACTGCCGTCCGAGCCGCCAGCTGATCTGGACCTCGTGCTCCAGCTCGGGCAGCGATACGGGCACGGAAAGACCGACGCACCCGGCCAGTTCACCGGAGGCGAGCAGCTCGACGGCGAACAGGCCGAAGCCCTCGTCGTCCCACTCCTCCTCCCACCTCTCGATGTCCTCGGCGGTCTCCTCCAGGTCCCGGACCGAGCCGTCGCCGACCCAGCGCATGACCTCCGGGTCGGCGTTGATGTCGGCCATCGGGCCGAGATCGTCCTCACGCCAGCGGCGGAGCATCAGTCGGGGCGTTCGAATCTCTGTCACGGCGATCATCCTGCCGACAGGAGGCGGACAAAGCCAACCGGGACTCGCCACGGCCGGCGGACCGGGCGGTGACGGTCTCACCTGCTGGGGCAGCGGGGCCACGCGCGTTGACAACCGGGACGCCTGATGGCTGTAATGGCGGGGCGCCGCGTGACGCCGACCACAGAGCAGTGGGCAGGTCGGCAGTCGGGCGAGCGCCGTACCGAGGGATCACATCATGAGTGCATCTTCCGCACCCCGCGCCTGACGCCAATCACGTCCGCGCGTCCTCCCTTGTCCTCCGCGGTGCCCCGCACCGCCGTGTGACGTCATCACCGCCATGCCTTCCCGACGGCCGTCCGGGCTTCCGACCGGCGCCGTCCCCAGGCGGGGACCGAGTGCCGCGCGCCTCACCGTCATCCACCCCCACCACGGTGCGACCGTGGGACGGGCGTACTTCTCTGGAGATCCGACACCGCATGCCCACTTCCTTCAACCAATCCGTCATCGAGGAGTTCCGCGCCAACGACGGAAAGGTCGGCGGCCCCTTCGAGGGCGGCGACCTCCTCCTTCTCACCACCACCGGCGCGAGGTCGGGAGAGGAGCACACCGTTCCGCTCGGTTACGTCCGCGTCGACGGTCTGCTGCTCGTCATCGGCTCCGCCGCCGGCGCACCCCGTCACCCCGCCTGGTACCACAACCTGCTCGCCCACCCGCTGGTGCGGGTGGAGCTCGGCACCGAGGAGTTCGAAGCGATCGCGGTGCCCGCAGAAGGCACCCGGCGCGACCGGCTGTTCGAGCAAGTGGCCCTGGTGGAACCGGGATACGCCGACTACCAGACCCGCACCACCCGGCTCCTGCCGGTCGTGGCGCTGGAGCGCCCCGGGATCGAGCCGGGGGAGGGGCCGGCCGAGGTCACCACCCTCGCCGACAAGCTCCTGGAGGTCCACACCTGGCTGCGCGCACAGCTACGGCATGTGGGCGCCGAGGTCGACGCCCACTTCGCCGCACAGGCGGCTCGTACCGGGCCCGGGGAGTCCTCGACGGCGCCCGGGCTGGGACTGCAGATCCGCCAGCACTGCCTGGCGTTCTGCCAGTCCCTGGAGTTCCACCACACCGGCGAGGACGCGTATGTCTTCCCCTCCCTCGCCGGTCGTCAGCCCCATCTGGCGGCCGCGCTCGACCGGCTCCGTGACGAACACCGGACGGTCGCTCGCCTCCAGGGCGAGCTCGTCGCCCTGCTGGCCGACATCGGCGGCGCCGACCCGGTGCGCTTCCGCACCGAGCTGAACCGCATGGCACGCGAGCTGACAGCACACCTCGACTACGAGGAGGAGTCGCTGATCCCCGCCCTCGCCGGGATCCCGTTCCCCCCGGCCCCGCCCACGCCCGCCTGACGGATCGTCCAGGGGCGGCGGTCCGCCGCCCCCCTGGACGCCCCCTGGCGGCCGTCACGACAGCGGGTGCGCCGCACGGAAGGCGTGCAGGTGGACGAGGACGTCGTGCCCCCTGCCGAGGGAGAACGGGCGGTAGGGGTCGCCGGGCGGTCCGATGTCCCGGGTGGGGCGGGCCCGGTGCGCCCAGTCGCGGGCCGCCGGCGGCGCGGTCCGCAGATCCACCAGGAAATCCCGGTACCGCGTCTCGTGGCCCACCCGCTCCAGGAGCTCCTCGCTGCTGCCCGCCCTGGGCGGCGCGAACTCCTCGGTCCGCCACTTCCCGTCGTCGCCCGGCACGGTGGCACTGCCGCGTCCGAAGGTCGTGCCCACGCTGAGGTAGTCGCCTTCACCGAGCAGCTTGCGCAGGTACGTGCCTTGGGAGACGGGGTAGCGGGCGGGATCGTAGGTCTCGTACGCGGTGTGCCCGTTGTGGCCGGCCAGCAGGACCTTGGTACCGGTGTGCCGGTACCACCACGCGGTGTTCCAGGCCATCAGTTCGTCGCGGTACCGCATGGCCTCGGGCCAGGTCGCCGGGTCCCCCAGATCGAAGGCCAGCAGGGTGGCGGTCTGCTCGATGACCCGCGCGTGCTGCACGGCCCAGTCGTGGGCCGCGCGGTCGGGGCCGGGGCGCAGCCCCTCCAGGATGCTCACGGCCTGCCGGGCCAGACCGGCCAGCCGGCGGCGCTCGGCCGGCGGCAGCGCGCTGAAGTCGGTCTCGGCGGCATGGGCCCACAAGGCGTCGTAGAGCCCGTCGAACTTCGGCCGCAGTGCCGGATGCCGTCGGCCGACGTACCCGAGGACCCGCTCGAACAGCATGTCGTCGATGCGGGGGTAGGCCAGATCGTTCCCCATGAACCGCACCGGGGACTTCGGGTGGCGCACATTGTGCTCACGCATCCACGTGATCAGGTCCAGATATTCCCGGACGTTCCACGGCCACTTGCCGTTCCCGAACTCCTCTTCCATGATCGTGCGCGGATCGCCGGTGCCCTGTCGCACATACGCGTCGATCCGCAGCCCGGCGCCCCAACCGGCCTCCAACGCGAAGGTCCTGAACCCCTTCCGCTCGACCAGATACCGGAAGACCCGGTGCTTGAGGGTGACCAGTTCGTGCGTGCCGTGGGCCACCTCACCGAGCCCGACCACCGGCACATCACCGATCGCCGCGCCCAGCGGGCGCAGATCGCCGAGGTCGCCGAACGGCTCGGTCGACCGCAGCGGCCGGCAGGCGCGGGCGAACGCGGCGACGACCGCACCGGCCCGGTCGCCGGGCGCCGGGGCGGCCAGCGCGTGCGCCGGCCGGGCGGTGGCGGCGAGGCCCAGGGCGGGCAGCGCGGCGAGCAGCGACCGCCGTGAGAGGGGTGACATGGCGGGGTTCTCCCTACGGGTGGATCCGGGTGATCGGTCCCGAACCAGTCTGCCCGGGGGCTCGCCGCGCCGGCATCCCGCCACCACCCGGCTCGCGGTGGGGACAGCCCCACCGCCGCGCGTCAGCTCGGTTCGAGCGCCCGGATCCGATGGTCGAGCTCCCGCTGGTAGAAGTCGATGAAGCCGTCCGGGTCCGGGCCGGCGTTCTGCATGACCAAGTGGTCGAAGCCGGCGTCGACGTACCCCTGCGCGGCCTCGACGTAGCGGGTGGGATCGGGGCCGCAGGCGAACTGCTCGAGGATGTCCTCCTCGCGGACGGTGGTCGTCGCGGCGTCGAAATTGGCCGGGTTGGGCAGCTCGCTCATCACCTTCCAGCCCGTCACGGCCCAGCGTGAGGTCTCCAGCACGGCCTTGGCGGCGGTGTGTTCGTCGTCCGCCCAGGCCATCGGCACCTCGGCATAACACGGTCCGCTGCCACCGGCCTCACGGTAGTGCCGGACGAGCTCCGATTTCGGTTCGGTCGCGAACAGCCCGTCGCCGAGCTCGGCCGCGATGCGGGCCGCGGCCGCCCCGCCGGCTGCCACCGGGATCAGCGGCAGCTGCTCGGGCAGGTCGAAGACCCGCGCGTCCTCCAGCCGCAGGTGCTTGCCTTCATAGGAGCGGTAGCCACCGCGCCACAACGACCGGATGATCTCCAGGGCCTCGCGCAGCATCTCGTGGCGCACCCGGACCGAGCCGGGGAATCCCGGGCCGATGACATGTTCGTTGAGCCGTTCCCCGGACCCCACACCGAGGGTGAAGCGGCCGTCGCAGACCAGGGCGAGGGTGGCGGCGGCCTGAGCGATGATCGCCGGGTGGTAGCGCACGGTGGGGCAGGTCACGCCCGTCACCAGACCGATGCGCTCGGTCTTCACCGCGATCGCCCCCAGCACCGTCCAGGTGAACGGCGAATGCCCCTGGTTGTCCAGCCAGGGGTGGAAATGATCACTCATCTCCACGAAGTCGAAACCGGCCTGTTCGGCCCGCACGGCCTGCCGGATCAGCTCGCCCGGCCCGAAGGACTCCGTCGCCAGCTTGTAGCCGACCTTCATCTGCCTCACTCCTTTGGCTCGTGCGTCATGTCCGATGCACCGCCCGTCGCCCTGACGCCTTCCCGTCGGGGATGACGGGGCGAGCCCCCGGCCGTCGCTGCTCGCGTCGGCCGGGGCGGGAGGATACGGGGGTCTATCGGCCGTTCCCCGCGGCGGCCTTGTGGCTGTCGTGGCAGGTGCCACCGTGTACGAGGCCGAGGTGCGTGGCGACGACGGGCCGGAGCTTCTTCGCCAGGTGCCGGACCTTGTCGTTGTGGCCGTACTTGATCTCGTGGTCGATCAGGTCCAGGGTCTTCTCGTGCCCGGCGGCCTGCACCTTGAGCCACGCGACGTCATAGGCCTTGGTGTGGGCCTTCGTCCGCAGCTTCGCGAGCTGCTTCTTCTGCTCGTCCGTGGGGGAGCTCGGCAGGGAGGTCCCTACCTTGTCCGCCACCCTCTTCACCTCCTCGTCCATCTTCGTGTGGTCGCGGAGCAGGACCTTGGCGACCCGCTTCACACAGGACGTGGTGGCGTTCTTGCCGGCGTCCTTCGCGGTGGCGATCTCGGCCAGATTGCCCCGGTGGGCGGTGCGCAGGAAGGTGTCGTCGGCCGAGCTGGTGCGGGGGCAGGTGGCCAGGGCGGGGCTGATGGCCGCACCGCTCACGGCCAGTACCGCCACGGCCGTGGCCAGCTGGTGTCGCATACGCATGGGTTGCTCCGTTCGTTCTCGGGCTGACGGCGCGCGCGACGAGGGAATGCCGGGCTGGCCGCCGTACGGTGCCGGGTCACGCGGATCGCTGGTGCGGCCCGGCGACAACATGCCTGCCACCGAGCCGGGCCAGCGCGCGCAGCATCCTGCGAACGGCGCAGCGGGCGCACCCGGGTGGCTCAGTCGACGGGCGTCCGGCATCCGTCGGCACGCTGCCCGCATGCTGCCCTCGACCATCGGCCGCCCCCGCCGCCCGCCCGGCCTCAGTCGCGGTCGACGTGCTCGCGGAGGATCTTGCGGTGGGTCGCGTCGACGTCGAACGTGGTCTTGTTCCAGTCGCCGGTCGTCACGACGTCGACGGACCAGATGACCGTTCCGGCGTCGGTGTCGTCGAGCTCGACGGCGGTGACCGTGCCCTTGGTCCGGCCGAGGGCCGTCGCGGCCGCGTCCTGCGGCGAGACCTTGGCCTTGCCCAGACGATCGGCCAGCTCCTGCTTGTCGCCGTCGTCCTGGTCCGCCTTCGCCCGGGAGTCGAGGACCTTTCCGGAGACGGCGTCGACGCGGACGACGTGGGCGGTGCCGTCCGGGGCCGCCACCTCGATGTGCCACTGGGGACCCGCGCCGGCGGCGCGCTTCAGCTCCTCGGAGACCAGCCTGCTGCCGGGGACCTTCTCCGCCGCGGCGGCCGCGGCGCGTTCGTAGCCGACCTTCGCCGACGGCACCAGTGCCTTGCGTTCGGCCTGGTCCTCGGTGAGCTGTCCCGTGGCCGTCGCAGTGCCGGCTGACGGGGTCGACGACGTGGCGCTCCCGCCGCCGTCACCGTCACCATCACCGCAGCCCGTCACCAGTGCGAGGGAGAGGGCGAGCCCGCACAGCGCGCCGACGCCGCGAAGGCGCCCCGGGCGCGGGCCGACGTGCATTTCGGATTCGGTTCCGGATGTGTCGTTCATGGGCACACGTGTTGCCCCGACGCACCCCGGTCATGCCCCCTGGAGCAGGGAATCACCCGACGGTGGCGGCGGGGCACGGGCTCACCCGGCGTTGTCGACGCGGAGCCGCACTTGCTCCTCCAGTCGCTCCAGGCTCCGCTCCAGCGCGGTGCGCACGGTCTCCTCCCCGGGGTCGTGACGCTCGTCGAAGAAGGACAGATGGACCGTCACCTCGCTCGCGCCGGCACCGGAGCCGGTCACCTGGAGCCATCCGGCGTAGGTCGAACTGTCCCGTGTGCCCCACTCCACCCGCAGCCGGTCCGGCTGCGTGCGGAACAGCGCGTCCGCGTCCTCGCCGGTGCGGTCCTCGTGCACGGTCACGGCCGGGAGCCCCTGCGCCTCGTGCACATGCAGATCCGACGGCAGCCAGCCGGCGAGCAGGCTCACCGTGCTCGCCTGATCGAAGACATGTTCAGGCAGCGCGGGCATCGTACGGGAACGCTCGTAATCGCTCATGCCACATCCATCGTCGGTCCGGAACCCCTCCCTGACCCGCCTGCCCCGTCGACGGCGTCCGAGGCACGAAACCACCCGTTCGCTCCGGCCCGGTCCGTCCTTCGGCCCCGCACGGGCCGCGGCCGGTTTCACGTCCCGACCACCTCCCTCACGAAGGATGTGGGGGATACTGGCCACCGCGACAGAAGGCGGGGGCGAGTCCATGGACGGGCCACATACGGCGAGGGCGGGCGAAGAACCGCCCCGACACGGCGTTCTCGACATCCGGCCGTGCGCGGACCGGCCGGGAATAGCCGCCTCCGGCGAGATCTGCCTGACGTCGCAGCCGGAGTGGGAGGGTGCGTTGGAAGGCCTGCTCTCCCGCGGCGGGGACGCCTACCTGGAACTGTCGGACGTCACGTTCGTCGATGTCGCGGGCACGTCCGCCCTGGCCCGCGCGGCCCAGCGGCTCGGCCCGGCCGGCCGGCGGATCGTCGTCCACGAACCACCGCCGTCGCTGCGTCGTGCGCTGGAGATGTTCTGGTCCGATCTGACGGTGATCGAGGTGACGGGGTGACGGGCGTGACGGTCAGCGACGAGACGTTCGTGCACCCAGCACTCTTCTACCGCGGCGACAGCGAGTATCTGACCGCCACCGTGCCCTTCATCCAGGACGGACTGGCCGCGGGGGAACCGGTGGCCGTGGCCGTCCCCGGAAGGAACCTCGCACTGCTCCGGGACGCCCTGGGCGAGCAGGCCGCCTCGGTGCGCCTCATCGACATGCAGCAGGCCGGGCGCAATCCGGGCCGGATCATTCCGCGCGTCCTGCGCGCGTTCGCCGACGCCCATCAGGGCCGTCACGCGCGGATCATCGGCGAGCCGATCTGGGCCGGCCGCAGCGCGGCGGAGTACCCGGCGTGCGCGCAGCACGAGGCGCTGATCAATTACGCGTTCACGGGGCGCGATGTCACGATCCTGTGCCCCTACGACACCGGACGGCTGTCCGCCGCCGTGCTGGCCGACGCCGAGGCCACCCACCCCGTCGTCAGGCACGGCGGCCTGGAGCGGTCCAGCGACGCCTACGCACCCGACCGCGTCATCGCCCGGTACAACGAGCCCCTGCCCCTGCCGCCCGGGGTGTCCGCCTTCACCTTCGACGCGGAGAGTCTCCCCGACGCCCGGCACTTCGCCGCCGGGCTCGCCGCGGGGTTCGGGCTGCCCGACGGCCGCCGCAGTGACCTGGAACTGTCGGTGGCGGAGCTGACCACCAACAGCGTGGTGCACGGCGGCGGAGCGGGCACGCTGCGGGTCTGGACCGAGGGCGACCACCTGGTCTGCGAGGTCGAGGACCAGGGATACATCAGCGCGCCCCTGGCCGGCCGCTGTCCGCCCCCGCCGACCCAGCCCGGCGGCCGTGGGCTGCTCATGGTCCACTACGTCACCGATCTGGTCCGTACCCACACCCACCCGCAGGGCACCACCACCCGCTTCTACCTCCGGCGTTGACCGGTCACGCCGCGAGCACCGGCACACCGACGGTTCGTGGCGGCCGCGCCTGACGGTTTCCGGTGGACCCCTGTTCCCGAAACGCGGGCAGGGTGCGTCGCCCTGCCCGCTCATATGTCATATCGGCAGGTCTGATACGGCTCGCATACGACTCGGCAGCCGACCACCGCACGCCGGTCGGCGGCATGAGCCCCCGAGGCGCCAGCGCCATGCCGCGCGCGCCCTGCGCACGAGCAGTGCGCCGCGCCCTGGATCATGCGCACGGGGTGTCTTTTGGCCTCGAGTCCCCCTCGTGCGTCCCACAAGACGACCCCCGCTGCAGATTTCCCCAAGGAGATCGACTGCGACCCTACTGTCTGGACATGGGACACACCGCCTCGGGACCGGCACATCCCGCCGGATACCGCGAACTCGTCACCCGTCCCCTGCTGATCTGGGCGGCGGTGATGACCACCGCCCGACTGCCCGTCGCCATAATGCCGCTGGCCTGCGTCTTCCTCGTCCGCGAGGAACCCGGTGGCTACGCACTGGGCGCGTTTCTCGCCGCGGCGTTCACGCTGGGCGAGGTCGTGGGCGGGGCAATCCTCGGACCACGGCTACGGCCCAAACGCGTCGTCGGCCAGCTGGCCTGCGGGCTGGGCGGCGGAGCCGTCGCCTTCGCCGCGCTCGGCATGCTGCGGGGCGCTCATCCGGTGCTCCTGGCGGCGCTCGCCGCTCTGGCGGGCGCCGCCCCGGCCGCGAGCCCCGCGGGACTGCGCACGCTGCTCACCACCCAGGTGCCCGCACAACTGCGCCCCCGCGTGCTGAGCGCCGAGACCATGCTGGCCTACACCACCTCGGCCGTCGGCCCGGCACTCGTCAGCTGGCTGGCACTGGACTTCGCCTCCTGCGCCCCCCTGTGGGTGGCCGCCCTGCTGGCCTTCACCGCGGCCAAGGCGCTGCGCGCGCTGCCGATGCGATGGGAGTCCGAAGAGACGACCCGCACCGGCCCCTCGCTCCTGCGGTGCGTTCTTCCCGCCTGGCCGGCCTATCTCGCGGGCGCCGCCGCGCTCATCCTGTTCGCCCTGTCGGAACTGGCGCTGCCCGCGCTGATCGAGGAGTGCGGCGCCCCCATCGGCTGGGTGGGGCTCATGCTCACCATGCAGTCGGGCTTCGCCGTGCTGGGCGCCATGATCTACGGGCTCCGCAGATGGCCGGGCGACCCCCAGCGGCAAGGGCTCGTCCTGGTGCTCGGCATCGCCGGCTGTGTGGTGTCCGCGGCTCTCGGCCACTGCCTCGCGGCCATCGTGGCCGCGCTGTCGGTCGCCGGCCTGCTGTACGCGGGTGCCCAGGTCACCCGGCACATGGCGGTGCGCGAAAGACTGGAGCCCGCCGCACTGGCCGCCGGCTACTCGGTCATGGGAGCGATCGCCGCCATCGGCTACGCGCTCGGCGCGACCCTGGCGGGCGCCATGCTCAGCTCCACCACCCCCACCTTCACCCTCCTCACGGGGGTGTCGGTCGCCTGCGTCCTCATCTTCATCGGTGCGTTGGGCGACCGACGCCGCCGCGACCCCCCTGCCCAGGAGTTCGCCGCACCGGACCAGGAGGAGCCGCGAGTGCCCCGTCAGGCGTTGGGCGGGTCCCCGGACACCGCGCGGACCCACCACGACCCGTGACGCGGGGCCTTGGGTGGCCGCGACCGCATCACGTGCCGAGCAGGTCGAGGATGTCGTCGGCGTGCTCCTCTTCCTCCTCGAGGATGGACTCCAGCAGTCGGCGCGTGGTGGGGTCGCGGTCCGCCAGCCAGCGGACGATCTCCTGGTAGCTGGAGATGACGATCCGCTCGGCGAGCAGATTGTGCTCCAGCATCTCCTTCAGATCGTTCGGCGACGGGGTGGTGTAGTCGGTGTGCGCACGCTGAGCCAAGGTCGCCGGGTCGAAATCGGGCTCGCCACCGAGCTGGGAGACGCGCTCGGCCGCCCGCATGGCGTGCTGCATCTCCTGCGCCGCGTGCTCGGTGAACTCCGCGGCCACCTGAGCCCGGTCGATGCCGGTCGCCGAGATGGCGTGCCGGGTGTAGCGCAGCCAGCACACCATTTCCGTCGCGATGACGTCATTGAGGATGTCGATCACGCGTTCGCTGTCGACGCCGTACGAGTCGGTGACGGGACCCGCCTCCATCTTCCGCCGTGCGTCCTCGCGGATCCTGGTGACATCCAGAACGAAGTCGTCGCTCATGCCCAGCCCTCTCTGCTCGCGTCACGCCGGCTTCCGGCGCTCGGGAAGAAGAGGGTTCCCCCGGGGCGGGGCGCAGCCACGCGGGCCGTCCCAAGATGACCGGTTCGCCGCAACGGCGTGGGGTCAGTCGCGGACGGGAACCTTGTGGGCCACCGCGGTGACGTGAAGTTCACCGTGGTCGACGATGTCGCCCAGCGCGATGGTGCGGTAGGTGGTGGCGCCCGGCGGCGTCACCCGCAGATAGTCGGCGCGGCGGGCCTCGGTGCCGGAGTGCGTCCAGGCGACGTTGGCCTGCGCCGCCTCGCCCGCACGCAGCCGCACGACCTTGTTGCCGGGGTCGTCCGCGTACCAGGTGCTGCCCCGCACGGTGCGGGTGGGCAGCGGGGCGTGACGGGCGTTCTCCAGCCCCAGCCCCGGATAGCCGCGCAGCGCGCAGAGACGGCCGGAGATGTTCCGCAGCTCCAGTGTGCCGCCGGCGTGGTTCATTCCGCCGCCGAGCCGGTCGCGGAAGGAGATCCGCAGGTCGGTGGTGTCGCAGGTGGCGACCGTGGGCCGGGCGGAGGTTTCCGCCGGAGCGGCCTGGGCGGCCCCCGCCCCGGCCGTCACGGCGAGCGCCGTGCCGATCGCGGCAGCGGTGGAGACGAGTGTGGCGGTGGGACGTATCACGAGCGTGTCCTTTCCACGGGCGCCGGACGTGTGTCGTCCTGGCACGACCCGGCGCACGCCGGGCCAACTGGCCGCCTACCCGCCGGGCGCCCGGGCGAACACGGGCGAATCACGCCGACCTCACGACCCGGCGGACACCGACAGCGTGGCGCCGGTCCGCTCGGCACCCCGGGGGCCGAGCGGACCGGCGCGGTGCTTCCGGGCCACGTGCGGGGCACTCAGCCCAGGATGTGCACCTCGGTGCTGTTCGTCCGCGTGCGGCTCTTCTTGACAGCCACGAGGTCGGGACGGCCGTCACGGTTCCAGTCCGCGACGGAGAAGTCGAACGTCCCGTCCGTCTCGTGGAGTGCTGTGCCGGTCTGGAGGATGTAGCGCTGGAAGCTGTTGGCGCCGGAGAGGATGTGCACTTCGGTGCTGTTCGTCCCTGTGCGGTTCTTCTTGACGGCGACGAGGTCGGGGCGGCCGTCACGGTTCCAGTCGGTTATGGCGAAGTCGAAGGAGTCGTCTGTTTCGTGGAGTGCTGTGCCGGTCTGGAGGTTGAAGCGCTGGAAGTTGCTGGCGCCGGAGAGGATATGGACTTCGGTGCTGTTGGTGCCGGTTCTGTTTTTCTTTACGGCGACGAGGTCGGGGCGGTTGTCTCGGTCCCAGTCGGTTATGGCGAAGTCGAAGGAGTCGTCTGTTTCGTGGAGTGCTGTGCCGGTCTGGAGGATGTAGCGCTGGAAGTTGCTGGCGCCGGAGAGGATATGGACTTCGGTGCTGTTGGTGCCCGTTCTGCTCTTCTTCACCGCGACCAGGTCCGGGCGGCCGTCCCGGTCCCAGTCGGTCGTCGCGGTGGCGAAGGTGTCGTCCGTCTCGTGGAGCGCCGTACCGGTTTGCAGGATGAAGTTGCCGAACGCGGGAGCGGTGACCTGCCGAGCGCTGGTCGACGCGTGCTCGTCGCCCGCCGCCACGGCGGCGCCGGGAGCGGCGAGCAGCACGCCCAGAACCACCGGGGCGAGCGCGGCAATAGCCTTCATGGTGCGCACAGGAATGCCTCCCTGACACTTTCTCCCGAGAAGATCTCGCGAGCTCGCCCGATACTAGGGGCCGGTGTTCGTGGGCAGCGTCGAAGAGCCGGGCAGGAGGCCGGAAAGGGAGGCTGACGGACTCATTCCGTAGACCGCGCATGATGATCGCTATTGTGCCGCCATCCGTTGTTCGTACTGCTGAAACCGACCATCGGGGCGCGGAATTCGAGCCGAGCGCCCGCCGGGCCGGGGACTTCCCCGCGCAGGCCCGGCGAAGACGCGGCTAGATGCCGAACGGGGCGGCGTAGTGGATGGTGCCGCTCGGCAGAGGGCGGTCGTCGAGACCGAGGACCATCATGGCCTCGTCCGGGACCTCGATGGTGGGACGGATCCCGTACCCGGAGGCGGGAGCGAAGCCGAAGCGCGGATAGTAGTCGGGATGCCCCAGCACGGTGACGACGTGCTCTCCCCGGCTCCTGGCGGCATCGAGCACGGCGCGGACGGCCGCGGAACCGGCGCCTGTCTTCTGGTACTCGGGCAGAACGGCGACGGGGGCCAGGCAGAGGGCCGGGGTGTCGTCGATGTGGCAGCGCGTCAGCAGCGCGTGTCCGGCAACGGTGCCCTTCGGGGTCTGGGCGACCATGGAAAGACCGGGGATCCATGCGGAGTCCGCACGCAGGGCGTCGACGAGGTCGGCTTCCAGCGGCGTGTCGAACGCGGCCCGGTTGATCTCGCGAATCACCGGAATGTCGGCGTCGGTCTCGGCGCGGCTGATCCAGTCGGTATGCGTGTTCATAGAAGGACGAGTCTCCGTTCCATGCGGCCGGTTGTCGATTGTTTTTCCGCACGCACCGGCGGCGGGCCCGGTGGACGGGACTAGCGCAGGATCCCCTCCAGGAAGTCGCTGCTGAGCCGGGCCACCACCGTGATGTCGAGCTGGTACATGACGTACCGGCCACGACGGCGCGTGATGATCAGGCCGGCCTTCTTCAGCACCGCCAGGTGACGGGAGACCTCCGGTGCGCTGATCCCGAGGATGACGGCCAGCTCTCCCGTCGTGTGCGGGGCACGGGCCGTGGTGCGGCACACCTGCATGCGTACGGGGTGGGCCAGGGCTTCGAGCCGCAGCTTGAGCAGCTCCACCGAGGCGGGCGCCGGAAGCTCGGGGCCGCCGACGGGGTAGTGGACGACCGGCCGCCACCCCGGCCGATGCAGGATCATCAGATGCGGCCAGCCGAAGTGTGACGGCACGAAGGTGAGGCCCGCCCCCACCTCCGGGTCCATCGCCGTCGCCTGCCCCTCCGACAGCTTGTCCACCCGGATCCGCGCGCCGCCGTCCTCCAGGGCCAGGGCCGGCGACACCGCGGTCAGCGCGTGATCGAGTCCTTTGCGCCGCAACAGCTGCGTCTTGTGCCGGGCGTCGGCGGCCAGCTTGCCCCGCACCCGGCGCCAGATGTCCGCGAAGAAGGCAGCGTCGCAGTCCTCGACGAGACGGCGCACCCACACGCGAACGGAATCGGGGTCCTTGAGCAGCCGCGCGGTGAACTCCATCTGCTGCGGACCGCGGGCCGTCGCCAGCTCCAGCGCCCGTGCGCGTGCCGCGGGATCGCCGAGCGGTGACAGACCACCCGTGTTGTAGGAGTCGAGGCTGCAGAACTCCAAAGCCGTCGAGACGAACTGCTCGTCGTCCAGCCGGTCCAGCAGATCCAGCTCCTCGGCGAGCGTCGCCCGGGTCCTGCCGTCACCACCGCGCACCCCGGCGAACGGCATGAAGAGGTCGGAGAAGGTATTGCGCCAGAGGAAGTCCGCTTCGCAGAGGCGTCCCGCGAGATCCGGCTCGAGCGAGGCCGCCGTGGCCGTGGCCCAGCCCGCCGTCCCCGGGTGGTGCCCGGGCTCGGACAGGGTGTGCAGGGCGAGGCTCAGCTCGGCGAGCGGGGACAACTCGAAGACGATGTCCGCGGTCGCCAGACCCGCGATGTCGATGAAGACGCTCATGCCCACCATGGTGCCTGCCGCCGCGCCGGACCCACGACGTGCGGGCCGGGCCCGCCGCGGTGCCGCCCGGGTTTGCGGGTAGGAGTCCCGAAGACGCACGCGACCGGCTTTTTCGACCATGGTGAGGGGATGACAGATGACCGTCGCGAAAACGAGTGTCCTGGTCCTGGACTGCGCGGAGCCCGAGGCGTTGGCGGAGTTCTACGCCCATCTGCTCGACGCGCGCACCCAGCCCGGAGCCGACCCCGATTTCATCGAGGTCGTCGGCCTCGACGGCGCCCACCTGGCGATACGGAAGGATCACGGCCTGGCACCGCCCAGTTGGCCGCGACCGGACGACTCCCAGCAGGCGCACCTGCGCCTCCTCGTCGCCCGGGACGACATGGACGAGGCGGAACGCGAGGCCATCGCTCTCGGTGCCCGGCCGCTCGACACGAAGGACAACGGCGGCCCCGGCGATGTGCGGATCTACTCCGACCCCGCCGGGCACCCGTTCTCCCTGGCCGCACGCCGGGACCGGCCCGATTGCTGACCCGATTGCTGAGCCACGCCGTGGCACAGGGCGCCGACGGGCCCTGTGCCCCGGCCCGTCCAAGACCGGAGCGGGTGGCCGGACGAGTCGTCCGGCCACCCGCTCCGTCGGCGTGCCAGGGTGGCTGTTCCTTCACCTCTACCAGCGGTACCAACGGCCGCTCCGTCGGCCGCCGCCACCGGCGGTCGGTCGGATGACGAAGCCGAGCAGCCATACGGCGAGCACGATGAGGGCGACCCACCACAGGGCCTTGATCGCGAATCCCGCACCGAAGAGGAGCAGGGCGAGCAGCAGTACAGCGAGTAGGGGAACCATAGTCATCCACCTCCACACAGCCGTGTGCCCTGAGCGGTCCTCGGCATGCGTGCGGATTCCGCCCGGCGGCCCGGGGCCGCACCGCCTAGGGCGGCGGCACCGCGTGTGTGGTGGGATGCGAACCGCCGCCCGGAAGCCCCTGTTCGAGGGAGACGTGCCATGGAACGCCCACCTGAGGCCCTGGAGCACCGGACGCTCCGTCTGGTCCGCTGGCGTACGGGCGACGCGGAGTGGGCGTTCGATCTGGTCACGACTGCCCTGGACCACCTTCGTCCGTACATGCCCTGGGCGAACGGCTACAGCGCCGAGCAGAATCTCGCGTTCCTTCGCTCGTGCGAGCAGGAGTGGGACGCCGGTACCTCCTTTCAGTACTCCGTGCACCACCAGGGGCGCCCCGCCGGGTCGTGCGGACTCCTCCGACGCGCCGGAACGGACGTCATGGAGATCGGCTACTGGCTCCACCCCGACCACACCGGCAGAGGCCTGGCGACCGACTCCGCCCGCCTCCTCGTCGCGGCCGCGTTCGCGCTGTCCGAGGTCGGCGCGGTGGAGATCGTGCACGACGCGGGGAACCACGCAAGCGGAGCCGTGCCCCGCCGGCTGGACTTCACGCGCATCGGCACGCGAAGATCCCAGCCCCCGCTCCCACCCGCCGATTCCGGCACCGAAGTGATCTGGAGCCTGACGCGGCATCAGGCCGCGAGCTGACCGGGTCAGTCGTGCGGCCGCCGTGCGTGGCGGCCGTGGCCCGGCTGGAACATCGACTGCAGCCGCCCGAGCAGCCCTTTGTCGGAACGGCCGCTTTCCGCCTCCCGGACCGGGCCCTCGCCGAGGGGCGGGCCGACGGGGAGTGAGGGCTCGGTCCGGGCGACCGCCGGGGGCGCTTCCAGCTCCCGGCCCGCGCCTGCCGCAGCAACGTCCCGGCGGTCGGTGGCGGCAGGCGCGGCCGGGCTCGGCAGCGGGACCAGCAGGGCCCACCCGTAGGCCGTACGAGGTGTCCCTTGCGGGGGAGCGGGTGCGGTGGCCGGCGGTGAAGGCCACCCGACCGGCCACGCCGCGTCGGGTTTGCCGAGGCCGTACGGATGGGCGTATTCGAGCGAGTTCACGGGGGAGGGGCCGTAGCCGGTGAAGCCGCCGTAGCCGCCGGGATCGTAGGTGGCGGGGGAGCCGTAGGCCGGGGGGTCGGCCATGGGACGGAGATGACCGGCGGCCGAGGCGACCGTGGCCTCGGCTTCCTTGAGGGTGGCGAGGGCGTGTGCCTGGGAGGTCTCCACCCGGGCCGTCGTGAGCTCGCTCTGCAGCGAGGTGACCCGGTCCTCCAGCCGCCGCAGCCGGTCGATGCTGGCATGGAGATCCGTCCGCAGCCGCTCGGCCTCCCGCTGCGCGGTGGACCCGTGCAGTCTGACGCGTTTCAGCTCGACCTGGAGCCGCTCGGCGTCCCCCTTGCGCCGGAGGGCGAGGGCGGTGCCGCGAGCCGCCTGCTGCCCGGTCTCCCGCAATTCCCGGCGCAGTGCCCGCACTTCGTCCTCGAGCGAGCTCGTGTACGCGTGGCGGGCGGCACGCTCGTCCTCCGCCAGGTACTCCTCGTACCGGGCGGGATCACCGTCACGGAGGGCGGCGAAGTAGGAGCACATCAGGGCCTGTCGCTCGTCGGCGCTGAGGCCCTGCCCGTCGGGCAGCAGAGCGAGCAGCTGATCGATCTCGTGGCGGTGCGGCACGCGCGCACCCCGGGCGACGGCGGCCAGAGCGGCCGGCGAGACCGTGGCGGCCGGCGCGGCGGGAAAGCGCAGCCGCAGAGCGTGGCTGACGGCGTCGGGATCGGCACCCAGCCGGTTCATGACCGTCTCACGCACCACCGAGGCGAACGCCTGCACGGACTTGGGGAGGGGGCGGCGCCTCTCCTGATCCGCCTGCGACCACAAGGCCTTGATCTCCGGCCAGACCTCGTCCTCCGGCCGTTGCCCGTCGCCGCTCATCCGCAGCAGCTGCAGGACGACGGCGTGCAGGGTGTCAGATCCTGTCAGGCTCCGGCCCGTCAGGATCTCCCCGACCGTGGTGTGCGAGGCGGTCGCGGGCAGTGAGTTGTCCTGATTGACGGCCTCGGAGATCCTGCGGTACGAGGGGTTGCCCGCGGCCTCGCGCAAGGCACACATCGCGTCGCGTAGCCGGAGCAGGGCGCCGTCCGGCCCCCGCCCACCCCGCATCTGTGCGGGCATAGCCGAGGCTCCCTGCTGTCAGATCGTGTCAGAGGAGCCGATCCTTCCATACCCCGGTGTACCGCCGGGGATTATCTGACAACTCTCTGCACGGCAGATGCGTCAGCCCTCCCGAGCCGAGGTGTCGACTGGAGGAGCCGACGGTGATCGCCGCCGGTTTCGCATACGACCGGGCCGCCCAGACCAGCGGGCAGCAGGACCGGCGGCCCGGTCCCCACCCCAATGAGGGGCGTCATGAACCACCTTAAAGAGCACGACTTCCGCGACCGCCTTCATGGCCAAAGCCACCACCGCGCGGCGCCGGTGCGCTACCGTGCCCGCCGCGCGGTCATCGCACTGACCTTCCTCGCAGCGGTCCTTCCCACCGCCCCCGCCGCACAGGCCACCGCCCAGGGGGCGTCCGCCTCGGCGGCCACCGCGCCGGCACGGCCCACGGACCGTCCGTCCGCCCGGCCCGGCGGGCTGTCCAGGCAGGAGCTGTGGCGCGCCGGCCTGCCCCCCTTCCTCGCCTCCCTGGGGTCGGGCACCGTTCTCGCCGTCACCGGGTGGGGCATCAAGCGGTTCGCCTCCCGCCGCGGCGCCCCGTAAAAAACGGACCGGCTCCCGTACCCGGGAGCCGGTGACCGGGCGAGTCCGGGCGTGGGTGCCACGCCCGGCTCCCCCGACGGTGCGCCCGATGCCGGAACTTCGGGCCGTGGGCGTCACACCCGCTGTTTGCTCGCGACGGCTTCCGCCGGGGCGGCACGCGGCGTCCGGCCGGCCAGGGCGAGCACGGGGACGATCGCGAGCGCGAGGACGGCCCCTCCCGCCGCCAGCGCCGGGAAACCGCTGGCCGCGACGACCAGGCCGGACGCCATACCGCCGGTCGCACCGGCCATGGCGATGCCCACGTCGACCGTGCCCTGCGTCGAGGCACGCCGGGCGAGCGGGACCGCGTCCGTGACGATGGCGGTGCCGCTGATCAGCCCGAAGTTCCACCCCAGCCCCAGCAGGACGAGGGCGATGGCCAGGGCGGCCATGGAGTGCGGTGGTGCCACGGCGGCGAGGATCCCGGCCGCGAGGAGGGTCAGTCCGGACGCGGCGGCGACCCACAACCGGCCGAGGCGGTCGACCAGGATGCCCGTGAGGGGGGAAGGCATGAACATCGCCGCCACATGGAGGGCGATGACGAGCCCGGCGGCCTGCGTGCCGTGCCCGTGGGCCCGCATATGGACGGGTGTCATCGTCATGATCGCGATCATCACGAGCTGGGTGACGACCATGACCGCCGCGCCGATGGCGACGGCGCGGGTGTCCGTCCGGGCGGCAGGGCCCTCCCCGGTGCCGTCGGTGTCGCCCGGCGACATGCCGGCCGCCGCGAGGTCGCGTGCCAGCAGCAGCGGGTCCGGGCGCAGGCAGGTGCCCAGCACGACGGCGGCCGCCGTGAAGGCGAGGAGGGCCAGCAGGAACGGGCCGGCGAGACGGGGGATGCCCCAGGCGTGGGCGACCTCGCCCGTGGCGTCCACCAGGAGGGGACCGACGACCGCGCCGAGTGTGGTGGCGAAGAGCACGGTGCTCACCGCGCGGCCCCGGCGCGCGGGCGAGGCGAGATCCGCCCCCGCGTACCGGGCCAGCAGATTGGTCACCGTGCCCGCCCCGTAGACGAAGAGGGAGAGCAGCAGCAGGTACACGCTGTCGACGACGGCCGCGACGACGACACCGAGACTGCCGAGCGCGCCGACGACGTAGCCCAGGGTGAGCCCCGGCCGCCGCCCCCAGCGCTGGCACACGCGCCCGATGCCCATGGCACCGAGCGCGGCCCCGGCCGTGAACAGGGCGCTGGGCACCCCGGCGAGGCCGGTGGAGCCGAGCATCTCCTCGGCGAGCAGCGCGCCGACGGTGATGCCGGCGGCGAGCCCCGCGCCGCTGAGGACCTGGGAGACGACCAGGACGGTCAGGACCCGCCGCTGCTGGGGGACCTCCGGATTGCCGTGCGTGGCCGGTATGCCGGACCGAGCGCTCATGATGCCTTTCCCTGTCCACCGGAGCGAGAAGTATCTCCGGATGCCACGCCGGATGGTGGTGCGGGCGCCGTGGTCCCGTCGGTGACGCGGGCGTACGCGGCGCGCGTGCTACGCCGCTGCCAGCGGTTCGAGTGCGGCGATGTCCTCCAGTGACATGTCCAGCTGCTGGTGGAGGAACCGCACGATCGTCCAGTGCGGCAGAGCGCCCTCGTCGAAGGGCCCGAACTCCCGGCAGTACAGCGGGATCCAGCGCAGGGCTTCCTCGATCGCCTGCTCACGGCCGGGCTCCTGCTGGTAGTCCTCGTAGCCGATGCTCCGGTGATGGATGAAGAACCGGCCGGGCAGTCTCTCCTCGCACAGTTCACGGTACTCGCGCGTCTGCAGAATGAGGTAGTGCCAAATCTCGTCGATCTCCTGCTCGACCGGCAGGAAGAGCCCGCTGAGCTGCTCGCGGTGCTGTGAGATCAGATAGAGGTACCGCAGGCACTCGATGACCTGGCGCTCGACGTAGTCGGGTGCCGCCTCGGTCTTGTCGGTGAAGTACTTCACCACCTCGTCGTGGAGTCGGCTGCCGAGAAGGGCCTTGAGGTCCTCGGCGGACACGGTCGGCTGTGGGGTGGTCACACCATTCTCCCGTCGGGTGGATCAGAGGTCGTTCGCGAGCCAGGCGTACTTGCCGGACTTGCCGATGGCGATGTGCGTGCGGTGCTCGATACGGCACCGGCGGCCGGTCAGTTCACCGACACCGTGCTCCAGCGCGGCCGCCTCGGCCGGCTCGAGCGGTTCGTCGTGGAAGGTCGTGTACCGCAGCACGGCCTCGGTGTCACCGGAGGGCCGGAGCTGGTGGAGGAAGACGTGCGGCGACGCGCGGCCGACGGTGTCGTCGAGATCGCCCTGCGCCACGGGGCCGTGCGGCGCCGTGAGCAGTTCCTTCTCACGGCCGCAGAACCGGGAGATCCGGGCCGGGTCCGGTGTGCCGTCCAGGGTGCGTACGCAGTCACCCGAGCGGTACCGGATCAGCGGCATATGGGGGTTCCGCACACTCGTCACAATGAGGTTGAAGAGTTGACTTCCCGGGGTCACCGGAAGCAATTCCACACTCATCTGGTCGAGGTACGGCCAGTACCGGCCGTCGCGGTCGCTGTAGTAGAGGTAACCCAGCTCCGTGCTGCCGAACAGGTCGATGATCGGGCAGGTGAAGTGCCGCTGGAGGAAACGGCGGACATTCACCGGGGTGTATTCGTAGGCGTGGATGATGCTGGCCGGCTGCGGGAATTGGTCCCACAGACCCCACTCGTTCACCTTCCGTACGAGATGCGCCAGGTGATAGCCCGAGCAGTCGAGGTGGTACCACCCCTGCGGATGTGCCTGCCGCGCCGTTTGGATCTCGGCCAGCATGCGCTCGACCTCCTCGCGCTCCCACAACGCCGGGTCGAGCCGCAGGTTGAGGTAGAGAGTGCGGGTGTCCAGCCGCCGTTCCTCGAGGTCCGGAACGGTGTCCGGTTCGGTTCCGCGCTTCTTCGCGTTGACCCGGGCGACGTGCTCGGTGGCCAACACGGTGGTGAGAGACACACGTTGGCATCCCTGGTCCCAGGTGGCGGAGATGTCGGGATGCTCGCTCCACAGCCGGTAATAGGAGTTGAGCAGGAAGTACGGGGGACGGATGATCTGCATGCGGGCGTGATTGGTGCCGGTGGAGAGCACGAACTCCGCCTCGCCGGCCGCGAGTGCCTCCGCGAGCCGGGGTGTCATCCAGTTGTCCGGGAAATCCCGCGCGATCTCGGGTTTCTCGAGTATGGGGAAGTGTCCCCGCTCGATCGACCTTCGGTAGATCGGTATGTCCCTGATCCGCTCGACGATGTCGGCTGTCGGCTGACCGTTCATTCTCACCCTCGGGGTCTGCTCGGAGAACGGAAGCCCCGCATGAAGCCAGGGGGCCGTGCGCCGGGGGAGCGGGCGCGGGCACGCCGAAGCGGCCGGACTCGCTCCCCCGGGTTCAGCGGACGGTCGTCAGGAGATGCAACCGGCCTTGGGGGCCGCGCTGATGCAACCCGACTTGGCCACGCTGATGCAGCCGTCCTTCGCGGCGTTCTGCGCCGAGTTGGCGGCGACCCAGCCCTTCCAGACGCTGTCCTGGGCCATCTTCTTGATGAGCTTGTCCATGTCGACCTCCGAAAACGTTGACGTATGCGACGGATGACCTGCTCTTTTGTCGCTCCGTCAGACCGTAAAGCCATGGCCAAGAGAGTGTCAACGTTATGCAAGGTGATGATCGCTTCGAGGTTGGCCGACCGGTGAGTTGACACACGGGAGCCGCTCAACTGGGCATCGGTGGCGCGACGGTCGCGGGTCCGGTGGTCGGCGGCTGCGGCGAAGCCGGGTTCGGTGAGTCGTGCTGACGCCGGGGGGCGGGTGGCCGTGAGGCGGGGGCGTGGCGTGGCGGCGATGGGGTGAGACGTCCTGCCGATGGCGTGAAGCGGTCCTGGGGGCGTACGCCCCCAGGACGCACTGCCGACTACGCATCCATCAATAAGAGATCATCTCATTTGGTGAGTCTGCGGTAGCAGATGAGGGTGCAGGCGATGCTGGTGAAGGCGAGGAAGTGGAGGGCTTTGCGTTCGTAGCGGCGGTGGAGTCGGCGGCATCCGGCGAGCCAGGCCATCGTGCGTTCGATGGTCCAGCGGTGGCGCCCGAGCCGCTCGGAGGACTCGATGCCCTTGCGGGCGATCCGGGGCGTGATGTGCCGGGAACGGAGCCATTGCCGCAGGTGGCGGTTGTCGTAAGCCTTGTCGGCATGCAGTTTGGCGGGGCGACGTCGGCGGGGGCCGCGGCGGGACCGGATCGGGGGTATGCCGCGGACGAGCGGCTCAAGCGCCTGGCTGTCGTGGAGGTTCGCGCCGGAGATGCCGATCGAAAGAGGCAGGCCGGTCCGCTCAGTGATCAAGTGGATCTTCGAGCCGTACTTGCCCCGATCCACAGGATTCGGACCTGTCAGGTCCCCTTTTTCAGGGCTCGCATGTTCACCGAGTCGATCGCGCACCGCGACCAGTCCAGCTCGCCCCGGGCCCCGAGCTCATCGAGCACCAGGCGGTGCAGCTTGGCCCACACCCGCAGCCGGCTCCACTCCATGAACCGACGGTGGGCTGTCGCCCCGGACGGCCCGAACACCGGCGGGACCTGCGACCACGTACACCCCGTGGTCGCCACGAAGATGATCGCCGCGAGCACCTCCCGGTCCCCGTACCGACGACGGCCGCCGCCCTGCGGCCGAGTCGGCGCCTCCGGCACCACCCGCTGGAACAACTCCCACAACCCGTCCGGCACCAACCGCTCCACCATCAACACCCAGACAGACTACCGGGCAAATCCAAATGAGATGATCTCTAAGTTAAGCGCATTATTGAGCTGCCTAGGGCTGCCGGGCTAAGGTAACGTACAGGCAAAAGACGACGTGGCCGCAGTGCGGGACCGCTCCCCGACTGCGGTGTGGCATTCCATGACGCGTAGCCAACAGAGCGCGTTCTCGGGGGAGTTCGTGTTCACGGAGCAACGCGCGTTCAAAGAACCCCAGCGAATTCCAACCAAACGGGGATGCCGGGACCATCAGGCCGCCTCCGGACCGCACGTACTTCCAGCGCGCCACCCCTGCGGTGGAAACCTGTGCGGCGCTGAAGCCACCGCAGGGAAAACCGGTCGATCTCGGCACAGCACCCATGGGTCGGTCTGCCGGTAAACCCTCGCACGCGAAGTACTCCAATGCTGACCTTGAACACACCGTGCCTGAATGTTCCAGGCGCAGGAGGCAGGCCAACATGAAGTCCCTGATAGCCCATGCGCGGTCGTTCGCGACGCACGTGACCGAGCGTGCCGAGGAATTCCGCGCCCTGGAGGCCGGACAGAATCCGGAAGCGTTGTTCATCACTTGCTCCGACTCGCGAGTGGTGCCCTCACTGATCACCGGCGCGCGCCCCGGTGAGCTGTTCGAGCTGCGGACCGCGGGCAACATCGTGCCGGAGTACTGCAGTGACCACCCCGCGGGCGAGACGGCCACCATCGAATACGCGGTGCGCGTGCTGGCCGTCCGCACCGTCGTCGTGTGCGGCCACTCCCATTGCGGCGCCGTCGGAGCCCTCGTGCGCGGCGACGACCTGTCCGGCGCGCCGGCGGTACGGGGCTGGCTGGAGCGCGGTGCCTCCGCCGAGCTGAAGGCGTTCGCCGACGACCGGGACGACCCGGTCGTCGCCGCCTCCGTGCAGCGCCATGCCCTCACCCAGCTCGACCGGCTGCGCGCCTACCCCTGCGTCGCCGAGCGGCTGTCCGACGGCCGGCTGACGCTGCACGCCTGGTACTACGAAGTCCACACCGGGACCGTCCTCGCCCACCGCACCACGGGCGGCGAAGCAGCGTTCCTCCCCCTGTGACCCGCGACTTCGCGCACGCGGACACACCGGCTCGTCCGTCCCCACCTCACGTGAGGAACCCATGCGCTCCCTACCCCCTCCCGTGGCCCTGCGCCGGGACTTCACCGCCTCCCTCGTCGTCTTCCTCGTCGCGCTGCCCCTGTGCGTGGGCGTCGCCGTCGCCTCCGGTGTGCCCGCCGAACTCGGCCTGGTCACCGGCATCGTCGGCGGCCTCGTCGCGGGTGTACTGCCCGGCAGCTCCCTCCAGGTCAGCGGTCCGGCCGCCGGGCTGACCGTCCTCGTCTACGAAGCGGTCCAGGCCCACGGGATGGCCACCCTCGGCGTCATCGTCCTGGCCGCCGGCATCCTGCAACTCGTCCTCGGTTTCCTGAAATTCGGGCGCTGGTTCCGTGCCATCTCCGTCGCCGTCGTCCAGGGGATGCTCGCGGGCATCGGACTCGTCCTGATCTTCGGCCAGTGCTATGCCATGGCCGATCTCAAGGCGCCCCGCTCCGGGATCGACAAGCTCGCCGGACTCCCGGCACTGGCCGCGGACATCGCCGTGGACGACCGGTCACTGACCGCGCTCGCCATCGGAGCCGGCACCATGGCCGTCCTCGTCCTCTGGAAGCGCCTGCCGGACCGGATCTCCGGGGCGCTCCCCGCACCCCTGGCCGCCGTCGCCCTCGCCACCGCCGCGACCGCGGCCTTCTCCCTGCCCATCGCCAAGGTCGAGGTCCAGGGCCTGCTCGAATCGGTCCAGCCGCCCGCCCTGGGAGACTTCACCGGCCTCGGCGAGATCACCCTGCTCGGCACCGTCCTCGCCTTCACCCTCATCGCCTCCGCCGAAAGCCTCTTCAGCGCGGCAGCGGTCGACCGCATGCACGACGGCCCGCGCACCGACTACGACAAGGAGCTCATCGCCCAAGGCGCCGGGAACACCGTATGCGGCTTCCTCGGCGCGCTGCCCATGACCGCGGTCATCGTCCGCAGCTCGGCCAACGTCCAGGCCGGTGCCCGCACCAAGGCCTCCCGGGTCCTGCACGGTGCATGGCTGCTGCTGTTCGCCGCCCTGCTCCCCGCCGCGCTCGGCGTCATCCCCCTCGCTTCCCTGGCCGGTGTCCTGGTGCACGCCGGGTGCAAGCTCGTCCCGGTCCGCGAATTCCTGCCGCTGTGGCGCGAACACCGCGGTGAGGCGGTGGTGCTGGCCGTCACCGCGATCGCCATCGTCACCACCAACATGTTCGAGGGCGTCCTGATCGGGCTGCTGCTGGCCGTCGCCAAGACCGCGTGGGCGATCTCCCACGTCCACATGAACGTCAAGGAATCCGGCACCGGCCCCATCCACGTACGGCTGACCGGCAACGCCACCTTCCTGCGCCTGCCGCTCATCCTCGAAACCCTCGAAGCACTGCCGAAGGACCGCCCCATCGAACTGGACCTGTCCGGACTCCGCCACCTCGACCACGCCTGTCAGACCGCCCTCACCAGCTGGGCCGACCGCCACAACGAAGAAGGCACCGAGCCGGTCCGGATGAGCGGCCGCAACCACGGCCAGGGGTAGCCGCCGCCGGTCGGACCTTCAAGGATCGTGGCGCGCCCGGTGTTCACCACGGGCGCGCCCGTCCCCTGCGGCGGGCTACAGGTCCCGCCAGCGCACCAGCGCCAGCGAGAACAGCCCGAACAGGGCCAGCCCCACCGCGACCACAGCCAGCAGCCACGGGCCGGCCGGGGTGTCGGCGAAGGTGCGCAGCGTGTCGTCCAGCCCCTTGGCGTGCTCCGGGTCGTAGGTGACGGCCGCCCGGACGGCGAAGCCGCCCGCCGCCGCGAACACCAGGCCCCGGCTGACTCCGCCCCCGACGCCGAGGACATCGACGGTCCTGCGCGTCGCCGGGGACATCCGCGCCGTCTTCAGATGCCGGCGGTACGCGCGCGTGGCCGCCCTGACCGTGATCCACACACCCGCCACCGCCACCCCGGCCCCCACCGCGGCCACCAGAATCTGGCCCGCCGGCCAGTCCAGCACGCGGGCCGTCGCGTCCCGCGACTGCTCGTCGGTCGAGCCGGCACCGCTGCTCCGCTCACCGGCCGCGAAGGCGATCACCGAGCCGGCGACGGCGGAGTAGAACACGAAACGCACGGCCGACAGCAGCCGCTTGCCGGCCTTTCCGCCCCGCGGCCCGGCGCTGCCGAAGACCGCCTCCGACAGCCGCCACAAGGCCATGCCGATCAACCCGATGCCCACCGCCCAGACCAGCACCCGGCCGAAGGGCTGCTCGGCCAGCTCCTGCACCGCTCCACCGCGGTCGGCCTGTTCACTGCCGTCCAGGAGGGCGATGCGCAGCGCGAGTGCGGCGATGAGGAGGTAGAGCACCCCACGCGCCGCCAGCCCCGCACGCGCGGCCGCGGCCACTCCCGTTCCGTGCGCCGCTCGTGCTTCGCTGCCGTCCGGCCACCATCTCATCGTGTTGCCTTTCGCGTCGGACCCCGCCCACACGGTTCAAGGGATGAACCATCTGCCCCGCGGCGCCGGGACGGAAACGACAGCGGGCCGCGGACGGCTCGGGACGCCGCACGTGTGACGGGGGCGCCGGCCGAAGGGCACACGCGGGTCCCGATCAGCGGCCACGCCGACGGTATTCGCGGACGAGCACCCTCAGTGCGGCGGGTACGGGAGGTCGCGCCGCCTCGCGCAGGATGCCCGTGCCCTTGGCCGCGGCCGCGTCGGCGGTGAGGACCTCCAGCGTGATGACCGCCCGGGTGAACGCGCGGTGGGCGGGCGGCGCCAGACCGGGCAGCCCGCGGCTGGCGAGCAGGTCCCGGCGGGCCCGCGCAAGGAGAGAACTGAGCAGGGCCCGGGTGCCCGGGGATTCCCGCCCCTGTTCGAGGTCGGCACGACGGACGCCGTGGTGCGCCAGCGCGTCGTCCGGGAGGGTGAGTCTGCCGTCCCGCAGGTCCTCGGCGAGATCGTTGACGAAGTCGAGTCGCTGGCTGCCGTCGATGTAGGCACGGCACAACTCGTGGCTCAGCTCGGCGTCGGCGTCCGGCGACAGGAGCAGGCAGGCGATGAGCATGAACGCGGGCAGCGAGTACGCGTCGACGTAACCCTGGTAGTCCGCCTCGTCGGAGAAGCCCGCGAAGTCGCGGTCCGCGGACGCGCCGGCGAGGAAGTCCTCGACGTGGCCCCGCAGACGCGGGTGGACGGAGACGGTGTGCAGGAGCGCGCGGAGCACCGGGTCCCCGCTGCTCCCGGTCGCCAGCCCCTCGCGGACGCCCTTCTCCCACGCGGCGCAGGAATCCTCGGCGTGCCCGCCCACGGGGCTCGCGTCGAGAAGGGTGTCCGTATGGTGCATAAAGGCGGTGGCGGCGATCACGTGCGGAACGAGCGCCGGGGGCAGCAACAACCGAACGGCGACATAGGCGTGACGCCGGTACGCCGAGACCCGGTCGCGCTGCCGGGTGTAGTCGGCGCGTAACCGGGGGTCGCCGATGCCCGCCGCGGTGAGTGTCCTGTCCCACGTGTGCATACGGCCCGTCTCCCTGCGCGTGGTCACGATCAAGGGCCGAGCCTATCGGGCTCCTCGGCGCGCCTGGGCGCTTCACCGGTTTCCGGGCCCACGGGACGAGGCTCCTGCGCGCGACTGCTCCGAAGGATGTAGCGGGGATCCGGTCCTCGGCGGCGATTTATCCTTCATGATCCTTATCTACCGTTTGACGTATGAAGCCATCGAGCGCCCGGGCCGTGACATCCCAGGCCCCGGCATGGAGAGCGTTCGCCGCCCCGTTCCTGTTCGACGTGGCCCTTCCGCTGACCGTCTACTACGTACTGCGGTCCCAGGGCACAGGACAGTGGCAGGCGCTGATGCTCAGCGGAACCGTCCCGGTGGGACGGGTCGCCGTCATGCTGGCCGCGCGGCGGCACGTCACCGGCTTCGAAACCTTCATGATCGGCATGCTGGCGGTGCGCGTGATCACGTCGCTGTTCACCGGCGACCCACGGGTCCTCCTGGTCAAGGACGCCTGCCTGTCGGTGGCCGCCGGCGCCTGGATCCTCGGCTCGCTCCTGACCGCCCGGCCCTTCGCCTTCCAGATGGGCCAGTACTGGTCCGCACCGGCCGCACAACACGGCCGGGACGCGGCCTGGCACCGGTCACCGGCCCTGCGGGGCGCACTGACCAGGCTGACGATTGTGTGGGGCTGCGGTCAGGTACTCGATTCCGTCGTCGGCGTGACGATCGCGACGACCTGCGCCGTCGAGGTGGTACCGGCACTCAACCGGGCCAAGGGACTGGCGCTGCTCGGTCTCGCCGCCATCGTCACCGTTCTCTACAGCCGCCATTGCGCGAGCCGGCGCGGACTGTCGCTGTTCGGCACCGTGCCGTTGCGCAACCGGGACCCGTGGGTGGCACCCCAGGCGCAGGACCCGCACACACGACCCGTACGCACAGGACACAGAAGAAAGGACTCCCCATCATGACCGCGCAGCAGAACACCCCGCCCGCAGCCTCGTCGGAACCGGGCGCGCTGTCCACGATTCTGGCCGAACTCCGACGCGTTGCCGCGCTCCCTCTGGAACGAGGCGAGACCCTTCCGCCCGCCGCCTACACCTCACCCGAGATGTACACGCGGGAGACCGAGCGCATCTTCGGCCGGGAGTGGCTGTGCGTGGCGCGGGCCGAGGAGATTCCCGAGCCGGGCAGCTATCTACGGCTGGACGTCCTCGGCGTACCACTGGTGATCACCCGTGACGAGGAGGGCGAGCTGCACGCGCTCTCCAGAGTCTGCCGTCACCGGTTCATGGACCTCCTGCCCCCGGAGACGACCCCCGAACAAGGCAGTCTCAAGCGGTTGACCTGCCCGTACCACACCTGGACCTACCGGCTGAACGGCCAGTACGCGGGCCGGCTCGCCGGAGCCCCGCTGATGCGGCATGTGGAATTCGATAACGCGTCCTGTCGGCTGCCGGCTCACTCCGTCGAGGTGTGGAACGGCTTCGTCCTGCTCAATCTCGACCCCGACGCCACATCACCGGCACCCGAACTCGCGGGTCTCGACCGCGTCCTGCGCGGTCATGGGCTCCAGGACTGGGTGAGTGTGGAGACGAGAACCTGGCGGGACATACCGGCCAACTGGAAAGTGGCGGTCGAGAACGGCTCGGAGAACTACCACCACATGGGCACCCACGCCGCCACCCTGGAACCCTTCGTGCCGGGCCGTGACACCCGGGTCGACGAGTGTGACGGCCGCTGGTTCACCATGTTCACGCCCTATTCGGCGGAGGCCATTGCCGCTGCCGCATCGGAGGGCACCCCACTGCGCGACGGCGAAGCGGGGCCGGCGAACGGGCCCGGGGACGGGCAGGAGCCGCCGGGCATGCTGATCGCCGGGATCTTCCCGCAGTTCGTCCTGGCGGTCGTGCCGGACAGCGCTGTCTGGATCCGCTGGATGCCCACCGGTCCCACCACCCATGACACGCGGATCACCGTCATGGTCCCGCCCGACGCCCCGCCGCCGCCCGACCCCGACGCCCACCTGGCCCGCCTCCGCGAGCAGATCACCCTGATCCAGGAGGAGGACCTGGTGGCGATACGAGGCGTGCAACGCGGGCTCGCCTCCGATCCGGCCCCCTCGGGCGGCCGGTTCTCCCATCTGGAACGTCCGCTGTGGCAGTTCCAGCGGTATCTCGCCGAGCGGCTCCTGTGACCCCCTCCTGTGACCGGCGGTCGAACGGTCCGGCCCGCCGCGGCTGAACCCTTGCCTCCGGCGGCGCCGTTGCGGAAGCTGGGGGAACGACCGCCGGGGGCGCACTCGAAGCGCCCGGTACCGGCCCGCGTGCCCGCGCCGCGCCCGTCGGGCCCGGCGCCGTCGGGCGGGCCTTCGCCATCGGACACCATGCTGAACGGGGACTGTGATGACCCACCGCGTCCGTCTGCGCCGCACCGCAGCCATCGCCCTGACCGTCGTGGCGGGGGCGGCCGCCGCCGCCACGACCGTGACTCCCGCGGCCGCCGCGACGGCCGCCCCCGCCTTCCTCGACCCCGCCCAGCTTCCGCCGCACCCGGGCTCGGCCTGGTACGGCGGCCCGGTGACCGGCGGCGTACCGGACCCGCTGCCGTTCTGTGTGGGCGCGGCCCTGCCCGGGGCCACCTCCCAGCACCGGGAATTCTGGACGGAGGTCGACACCAACGCCGAGCAGATCACGGTGGTCGAGCGCGACGAGGCCCGCGCCAAAACCCTGGCCACCCTGCTGAACAACGCGGTCAGGCAATGCGCGGACAGGGCCGAGCAGGAGGATCCGGACGTCACCGCGGAATGGCGGGACTACGGCCGGGTCGATGTGGAGGAAGGCGCCCGGGTCCACGGCGTACGCACCACACACGCGTGGACCGGCAACGACGTCCACCTCTTCTCCGTGGGCCGCGACGGAAGGACGGTCACCGTCGTGCACTGGGCCCAGATGGGAACCTTCGACGGCATCCCCGTGCCGGGTTTCAAGAAGACCACGCGCACAGCCGTGAACAAGCTCTACTGACACGGCCCCCGCTCCACACCCGGTGCGGAAGGGGGCTTCACCGCCACCGCCAGCACAAGGACCCCGAACCGGAATCGCGCGGTGGATGTGGGCCGACACCACTTCATACCAGGTTCGTTCCATCATGATCGCTGTTTGCGGAGCGTGACGGCATTCTCACATCACGGCCGGACGGGATGACTTTCGCGCCCTCGTCCGCTGTCCTTGATCCCGACAGCTGTGAAGCAACTGTGAAGACGGGATCGGTGAGTTGGACAGACAGAAGCGGAACCTGTGGAGCGGTGTGACGATGACGGCCGTCCGTGGCAGGATCGCCGCAGTCGCCGGCGTGATCGCGCTGGTCGCAGCCGTCCTGACGGGCACCGCGGCCGGCCCGGCCGCCGCGGAGCCCCAGGCGGCGAAGCCCCGGGGGCAGTGGGCCTGCTCCGGTGCGCCCATACCCGACGGGTACGTCATCACCGGCTACGACCGCACCGGGTGCAAGGGGGCGGGCTCCTGGTACCAGGAGCCCGTGAAGGACGGCATCTGGACCTGCGCGGGCTCGCCGATCGTGCCCGGTTACGTCATCACCGACTACGACCGCACCGGCTGCAACGGCATCGGCCACTGGCGTCACAAGCTCGCCAAGGACCGCACCTGGACCTGCGCGGGCTCGCCCATCCCGCCCGGCTACGTCACCACCAACTTCAACCGCAGCTCCTGCCAGGGCATCGGCGCCTGGTACCAGGAGCTCGTGAAGGACGGCATCTGGACCTGCCCCGGCTCGCCCGTTCCGCCCGGCTACCGCAGCACCACCTACAACGCGAACGGCTGCAACGGCCAGGGCGCGTGGTACACCCGACGCATCTGACCGAGGCGTGAAGACCGAGGCCGCCGCGCATGCCGTGGCGGCCTTCGTCGGCGTAGGGTCGGCAAGGGGCCGCCGCGACCTCGACACCGGCCTCCGGAGGTTCCATGAACAGGCAGTCACGTCCGCAACGGCCCTACGACGTCGTCCTCTTCGGGGCGACCGGATTCGTCGGGGAGCTCACCGCCGAGTATCTGCTGGCGCACGCACCACGAGGCTGCCGGTGGGCGCTCGCCGGGCGCAGCCGGGCGAAGCTGGAGCGGCTGCGCGACCGGCTGGCCGGGATCGACCCGGCGCGCGCCGCCGAGGTGGCGCTGGTGACCGCGGACGCGGGCGACCCGGCCGCGATGCGTGCGCTCGCCGAGTCCGCCCATGTCGTCGCCTCGACCGTCGGCCCGTACATCTGGTACGGCGAGGAACTGGTGGCGGCGTGCGCGGAAGCCGGCACCGATTACGCCGACCTCACCGGCGAGCCGGAGTTCGTCGACCTCATGGCGGTACGCCACGACGCGCGGGCCCGGGAGACCGGCGCGCGGATCGTGCACGCCTGTGGCTTCGACTCGATGCCGCACGACCTGCTCGCCTACTTCACCGTCCAGCAGCTGCCGGAAGGGGTGCCGCTGACGGTCGACGGCTTCGTCCGGGCTTCGGGGATCATCTCCGGTGGGACACTGGCGACGTCCCTCACGATCGCCGCGCGAGGGCGGCAGGCGAGGGCCGCGGCCCGGGAGCGCGGCCGGTACGAGGCGAGGTCGGCCCGGCGCCGGGTGCGGGCTCCGCTGGGGGCGCCGCGATTCAGCAGGGAGACGGGCACCTGGGCGCTGCCGCTGCCCACCCTCGACCCCCGGATCGTGTGCCGGTCGGCCGCCGCGCTGGAACGGTACGGCCCCGATTTCCGCTACCGCCACTACGCGTCCGTCAAGACGCTGCCCATGGCCCTGGCCGGGCCGATCGGCGTGGGAGCGCTGGCCGCCGCGGCACAGGTGCCGCCCGTCCGGTCCTGGCTGATGAGTCGTTACGAGCCGGGCAGAGGCCCGAGCCCGAAGCAGCGGGCCCGCGCCTGGTTCCAGGTGCGAGCCGTGGGGGAGGGCGGTGGCCGGCGTGTGCTCACCGAGGTCTCGGGCGGCGACCCGGGCTACGGGGAGACCGCGAAGATGCTGGCCGAGGCGTCGCTGTGTCTCGCCCTGGACGACCTGCCGGAGACCTCGGGGCAGGTCACGACCGCCACGGCCATGGGCGACGCGCTGATCGAGCGGCTGCGGGCCGCCGGCATCCCGTTCCGCGTGTGCCACACGGCCGACGTCCCCCGGTGACCCGGTGAACTCTTCCCCCGCTCCGCTCGGGGCACGCGGCAACATCCCCGCGAATCCGGCTGGTTGAGGGGTATCAACGAGGGCGGGACGGGCATACGGGACAGTGCCGGGCTCCGGCGCAGGGGCCGGGGCCGGACAGGACCGGGAGGTAGAGATGATCTGGTGGGGGTGGCTGATCGTCGCGGCCGTGATTCTGCTCGCGCTGGCGGCCGCGGTGGCGGGCGTACAGGCCCGCAGGCGGGCCGGAACGGTGATCGCGGTGCAGCGCGGGCGCCGGTTCGGCAAGGGATTCGGCAAGGGGGGCGGCCGGTGAACACCCTGATGCTGGCCTCCGAGTTGACCAAACGTCCGGTGGTCACCCTCGGCGGGGAGGCCGTCGCGCAGATCAAGGACACCGTCTTCGACGGCCCGGCCGGGCAGATCACCGGCTTCACCCTCAACGGGCGGGGGCTGCTGTCCGGCCCCCTCAAGCAGAGCCTGCCCTGGTCCGCCGTGCACGCGCTGGGCCGGCACGCCGTGATGATCCTCGGCCGGGAGGTGCTGGCCGAGCCCGCGGCGGTCGTCGCGTCCGGCGAGGCCGCGGGCGGCGGGGTCCTCGGGGTGCGGGTGCTGACGGACGAGGGCACCGACGCGGGCACCGTGCTCGACGTGGTCGTCGAAGCCGACGGCCGGGTGGCAGGGTTCCAGGTCGCCGCCATCGAGCCCCCCGAACACCGCAGGCGGACCGTCTTCATCCCCCGGGGAGAGGGCGTGGCCGTCTCCGGTCAGGCCCTGGTCGTCCCCGCCGAGGCGTGCCGCTTCGTGGCCGACGACCTGCCGAGCTTCACCGCCCAGGTCGAGATCTTCCGCGCCCGGCAGGCCGCCGCCCGGGGGACCCGGACCGGCCAGGAAGGGATGGAACGCACATGGTGATCCTGTTCTCCCAGGCCCGCGGCCTCCCGGTCGTCACCGCGGGCGAGGCCGCCGAACTGGGCACCGTCGACGCCTTGACGATCGACGCCTCCGCGCAATCCATCAGCCACCTACGCCTCTCCGGTACGCGGGCCAAGGGCCATGCGGTGCTGGCCTGGGACCTGGTGCGGACCGTCGGCCAGGACGCGGTCATCGCCCACTTTGCCCCCGCCGCCGAGATGACCCCCACCGCGGCTCCGGCGCACCGGGAGGCCCTGGGCAGCCGCGTCCTGACGGACCTCGGTGACGAACACGGATCGGTCAAGGACATCGCCTTCGACCCCACGACCGGTCACATCCATACGCTCTACACCACCCGGGGACCCGTACCGGGGCCACGCCTGATCGGCCTCGGCGACTACGCCCTCGTGGTCCGCGCCGACGACCCCGGTCTTCCGGGCTGAGGACCGGGGACGCGGAGCTGCCGGGCCCTACCCGGGGTCGGTTCCGTCCGGGAAGGGCCCGGCCACCGGTGGGAACGACGCATGCAGCACCGCTCCACCGCCCGGGCCGTTGGCGATGCGGAACTGCCCGCCCAGTTCCGCCGCCCGTTCCTCCATGGACCGCAGGCCGACCCCGCCGCCGGTGCGGCCTTCCGGGAGCCCCTGCCCGTCGTCGCTGACCTCGACGGTGACGCGGTCCGGCACCACACGCACCGTCACGGTGGCCGTGTCCGCCCCGGAGTGCCGTACGACGTTGTTCAGCGCCTCGCCGCCGATCAGATACACCGCCACCTCCACGGCCGCCGGCAGCGGCGGCAACGGGTCGGGCGCGAACTCCACGCTCACCCGGAGCCGTCCGGCGAGCCGGTCGGCCAGCTCCCGCAGCGCCTCGCCCAGCCCGAGCCGGTCCAATGCCGCCGGGGTAAGGCCGTCGGCGATGCGGCGCAGCTCGGAGATGGCCTGCCCGATGCCCTCCGACGCGGTGGCCAGGGGCGTGGCGGCGGCGGAGCCGTCCGGTACCGCGTACCGCGCGGTGTCGACGTGCAGCCGCACCCCCGACAGCGCCGGCCCCAGGCCGTCGTGGAGATCGCGCCGCAGCCTGCGGCGGGCGTCCTCGCGGGCCACCACCATCTGTTCCCGGGCCGCGCGCAGGTCTTCGTACAGCCGCAGTGACGCGATCGCGGGCGCCATCTGGTCGGCCAGGAACCGCAGCGCCTCGTGGTCCTGACGGTCCGGCACCCGGTCGCCCGGCCTGGGCGTGACGTCCAGACTGCCGACGATTCCGCCCTCGTACACCAGCGGGAACCCGGTGCCGCCCGGCCCGGGCGCGCCCGCGGCGGCCAGCACACGGGAGCCGCCGCGCGTATCGACCCGGACCTCCGCGCCGGGCATGCGCAGCCCGGCCACGACGGCGTCGCACAGCAGCCGCGGGGCTTCGCCGGGGCCGGCGGCCTGGCTCAGCCGCTCGGCGAGTTCCCGTACGACGTGGTAGGGGCGGGCGCGTTCGCCGTAGTAGAAGCGGTCCACACACCGCACGGCCCAGTGCGCGGTGGGGTAGAGCAGACCGCCTGTCACCAGCCCGGCCGCTCCCATCACCAGGGCTCCGCCGCTCAGCCCGCCGGGGAGGGTACGGGAGAGCAGCAGCACCACGGCCGTACAGCCGACGACCAACGCGGTGCCGAGGACGAAGGCGGACAGCACCCGGCGCGTCGCCCGGTCGAGACGGGCGGAACGGTCACGGCTGAAGGCGTACGCCGCCGCGATCAGCCACGCGGCGGCTCCGACGTAGGTGGCGTACCACCAGCCGCCTCGCAGGACGTCGGACCGGATGACGTAGACGTCGCCGAGCCACACCAGAAAGGCCAGGAGGGCCACGACCTGCCGTCGGTCGGGGGAGTGCCGCCAGCGCACCGTCATGACGGTCACATTGATCAGCAGGAAGAGCGACATGGGGTACACCGCCGGGACAGGAGTGTCCAGCAGTGTCCGCAGCCCGCTCCAGCCACCGTGGTCCAGCGGGCCGGGCAGCCCGTAGTCGGCGCCCAGCGTGACGTACTCGCCGTACGACTGCACCAGGCTCCATACGGCGAGGACCACCGCGTAGGGCCGCAGCAGCCGGTGGCGGGGCAGGCTCCCGTCGGGCAGGTACAGCGGGAACATGTACAGCGCGAAGATGAACAGGGCGATGCAGACCGTCGACGCGGCGGCCACCGCCTGGCCGATGCCCCCTCCGACACCGGCGGCGGACGCCCAGAGCCGGGCCGTCGCCGACACGGTGCTCGACGCCCCGGCCGCGACCATCAGCGGGCCGAGGCCGCTGCGGGAGCGGTGTGCCGTCAGAAAGGTCCCGAGCAGGACGAACCCGACGACAGCCAGGACCTCGGGCCCGCGGACCTTGATGTAGGGGGCCAGCTGGGCATCGTCCAGACGGGCGAGGGCGAGGACGACCCACGCGGTGACCGAGACCAGCGTGACCGCGCACGCCCCGTAGGCCAGGACGACTCTCCGCTCGCGCACCACGGCCTCTTCGCGCACAGCGCCATCCTCGCCCGCTCGTTGTCCCGGGCACGTGGGGTCACGGTCCCGGAAGGGTCCCGTCTTTCTCCTCCGGGACATCGGCCCGGAGCAGTACGGACATGCACGAGCCGCTCAGCGGCACGACGCTTCGTGCAGTTCGTGCACCGCGCGGAGCCAGAGGGCGGGCAGCCGTTCGGCGTGCGGAAGCCGGTCGGTGTGGGCGAGGTAGAGGTAGGCCGTGTCGTGGTAGCCGGTGAACATGCTGTAGCAGTGATGGCCGGGTGCGATGGGCCCGAGCGCCACCGCGTGGAGCACCGGTGCGTCCCGGAAGGACAGCGGGCCGGCACTCATCCGCACGTTGCTCGCGGACATCACCCCGCGCTGCGGGCACAGGCTGCGACGGGCGATCCAGGAGGCCAGCGGGAACGACAGCCGGTCGTACGCCGCTTGGGCGGCGACGCGCCGGTGATCGGGACGCAGGAGCGCGGTCTGCCGCGCCACGGTACGCAGCCGCCGGCCGGGATCCGGATCGGCGCACGGCAGGACCACCCGTTCCGAGATGACCCGGTTGCCGATGACCGGCGACGGCGGTCCGAGGTGGCGGGTGGACACCGGCATCCGTACCGGCAGGTCTTCCGGCCGGCTGTCCGCCACCGAGCCGGACGCGGCCCGGATCTGCTGCCAGGAGCGCAGCGCTCCGGCCCATCCGGCGAGGTAGACGTCGTTCACCGTGGCACCCGCCGGGCGCCCGGCCGCGCGCAGCAGGGACAGCGGCAGCCGTGCGAAGCCGAAGCGAGGTGCCCGGGCGGGCCGGTCGTCGGGGGTCGGCCAGGTGACCGGGGTGCGGTAGCCGCGGAGCACATCGGCGGCGGCGCCGGTGGCGGCTGTCGCGGAGACCTCCGCCGCGGACGGTCGCGCGGAGCGGGGTGGCGGGTCCCCGGCGGGGGACCCGGGGTCCGACGGCCGCAGTCCGAGAAGATCGGTGACCACACGGGTGGTCGCGACGCCGTCGAGGAGAGCGTGGTGGACCCGGAAGAGCAAGGCGTAGCGTGAGCCGTCCGCCGGGCTCCGGACCAGCCACAAATCCCACGGCGGCCGGCGGTCGGCGGGCAGCGGCTGTGCCCACAGGCTCTCCAGCAGTCCCGGCCAGTCGGCGAGCCGGTCCACCGTCGCCTGCCGCACGTGGTGGCGCAACTGCGGGGTGCCGACGTGCTCGAACTCCCGTGCGCTGCGAAAGGGGACCGGCCAGTGCCGTGACAGTGCCGTGACGCGCTCGATGCGGGGAGCGAGCCGCTCACGGAGCTCCGCCACGTCCGGCGGTCTGCCGCCGATGGTGAGGAGGCAGCCGACCATGGGCGGCAGGCCGCCCGTCACCGTGAGGTAGTGCGCGTCGGCCGGGCGGTACGGCACGCCGGCCGGCGCGGAAGCGGTAGCGGACAGCACCTGGGGAAGCTAACACCGCTGTGCCGGGTCCGGCGGGAGCGGGATCGGCCCACGCCGCGCATCCCTCGTGATTCACCCGGTCGTCCCTCCTTCCGTCCGCCTCATGGGCTGTTACCGGCCACCTCGGTCGCCGGACGACTGTGGCGGGGACCGTCGTGAGTGATCCCGGTGCGGCGTGATCGAAAGGTAGGCAATCGCAGTACAACGGACATGATCATCATAAGGTGGCGGCACCGGGCTCCTCAGGGGCCGGGCTCGGGCGCACGAGCCCACACCCGTTCGCTGGCGCAAATCCGCCGGTGCGTCCCCGGTGTTTTCGACCAACATCATTAAGCGCTGCTGCACTTGCCCGGCGGGAGCTCCTCATCGCCCGATCGGGCTATTTCGGGGGCTCCCTCTTGACGCGTGCGTACAGAGGGAAGGAACCGGGATGTCGACCGCAGCGCACCGGCAGCAGCCGGAGCAGCCCGCACCGCAAGAGGGCCGGGCACAGCTCAGCCTGGGGATCGCCGCCGCGCGGAACCTGGCGACCACCACCAAGAGCGTCCCGCAGACCCAGGGCATCAGCTCGCGGTGGCTGCTGCGCATGCTGCCCTGGGTGGAGGTGAAGGGCGGCACGTACCGGGTCAACCGGCGTCTGGTGTACGAGGTCGGCGACGGCCGGGTCACCTTCGTCCAGGACGGTGCCACGGTCCGGGTCGTCCCCGCGGAGCTGGGGGAACTGCCGCTGCTGCGCGGGTTCCACGACGACGGGGCGCTGCGGGCACTGGCCGAGCGGTGCGGGCAGCAGGAGTACGCACCCGGCCAGGTGATCGCCGAGCGGGGCGGGGCCGTCGACCACGTCTATCTCATCGCGCGCGGCAAGGTGGAGAAGGTCGGCACCGGAGCGCACGGCGAGGAGACCCGCAGCGGTGTGCTGACCGACGGCGGCTTCTTCGGCGCGCGGACGGTGGCCGAGGAGCCGGGCACGTGGGGGTTCACGGCGCGCGCGATGACGGCGTGCACCGTACTGGCCCTGCCCCGGGCCGCGTACGAGGAGGTGGCCGGCCGCCACGAGCGACTGCGGGCCCATGTCCGGCAGCGCGAGGCCGAGCAGGCACGGCCGCGGAACAGGAAGGGCGAGGCGGACATCGCCCTCGCGTCCGGCCACACCGGTGAGCCGGTGCTGCCGGGCACCTTCGTCGACTACGAGCTCGCCCCCCGCGAGTACGAGCTGAGCGTGGCCCAGACGATCCTGCGGGTGCACAGCCGGGTCGCCGACCTCTACAACGACCCGATGGACCAGGTCGAGCAGCAGCTGCGGCTGACCATCGAGGCCCTGCGCGAGCGCCAGGAGTCCGAGCTGGTCAACAACCCCGATTTCGGTCTGCTGCACAACGCCGACCACAGCCAGCGCATCTCCACCCACTCCGGCCCGCCCACCCCCGACGACATGGACGAGCTGCTGAGCATGCGGCGGGGGACCAAGGCGTTCTTCGCCCACCCCCGGGCCGTGTCCGCCCTCGCCCGCGAGTGCAACAAGCGCGGACTGTCCTTCGACAGCGCCGACGTGGGCGGCCACCCGGCTCCCGCCTGGCGGGGCGTACCAATCCTGCCCTGCGGCAAGATCCCCGTCTCGGACGCGGGCACCTCCGCCATCCTCGCCATGCGCCTGGGCGAGGCCGAACAAGGAGTGATCGGCCTGCGGCAGACCGGGATCCCCGACGAGTACGAGCCCGGTCTGAACGTACGGTTCATGGGCATCAACGACCAGGCCCTCATCTCCTACCTCGTCAGCACCTACTACTCGGCGGCCGTTCTCGTCCCCGACGCCGTCGGCGTCCTCGAGAACGTCGAGGTCTTCCACACCCCGTCCTGACGGGCACCACCCCCGGAACGGAGAGAAGGACCTGTGTCACTGCTGTCCCGGATCACCGCGCCCACGGCCCGCCACGACGTGGCGCGGCTGGTGGCCACACTGCTCACCCACCAGGGCGTCCGCCGTTCCGCGCCGCGGACCCTGCCCGGCGGTGCCCCCCGCCCGGCGGGCACCGCCCTGCCCACCGGGCCGACGGGACTGGGCACCTCCGCCGCCCGCCTCGCCGCCGCGAAAACGGCCGACCGCATCCCCGGCGGCGGGGACGAGCGCGGCAGCGGTGTCCCGGAGCTGTACTGCCCGCCCGCGCTCCGGGACGACCCGGCGCTCGGCCGGGAGGTCAACGACCGCCTGGTGGAGTGGGCCGACGAGGTCGGTATCTACGCCGGCCGCCTCGACCGCGTCCGCGCGGCCGACTTCGGGCGTCTGATGATGCTGGCCCACCCCGACACCGACGACGGGGACCGGCTGCTGGCCGCGGGCAAGTGCGCGCTGGCGGAATGGGCCACGGACGACTACTACTGCGACGACACGACCGTGGGCTCCAGGCCGGAACTTCTCGGCTCGCACCTCGGGCTCGCCTACGCGGCACTCGACCCCGCCCATCTCCCGTCCCGCTACGCGCCCGCGTGGGAAGGGGAGATGCGGAGCGACCCCGTACGCGTCGCCCTGCGCTCGGGCCTGGCGCACCTGGGCCGTTACGCGGAGCCGTCCCAGGTGGCCCGGCTGCGGCACGAGGTCGCCGTCCTCTTCGTCGGCTACGGCCAGGAAGGATCCTGGCGGTCCCGCGGCCACATGCCCAGTGTCCACGAGTACCTGGCCCACCGTCAGATCAACAGCTTCCTCCCCTGCATCGCCCTGACCGACGTGGTCGGCGGCTACGCGCTGTCCGCCACCGAGTACGCCGACCCCCGGGTACGCCGCGCCGTGACGACGGCCGCGACGGCGAGCACGCTCGTCAACGACCTGTACTCGATGACGAAGGAACGCGACTCCTCCGACGTGGAGTTCAATCTCCCGCTCGTGATCGCCGAGGAGGAGCGCTGCTCGACGCGCGAGGCGATCGAGCGGAGCGTGGAGATCCACGACGAGCTGGTGCGCGCCTTCGAGACGGAGGCCGCGGCCCTCGCCCTCACCGGATCGCCCGAGCTGCGCCGGTTCCTCGCGGGGGTGTGGGCCTGGCTCGGCGGCAACCGCGAATGGCACAGCGGCAGCCCCCGCTACAACGGCTCGTGAGCTACGCCCTTCTTTGTCACCGCACACCTTTTCCTGCACGTCCAAGGAGCAACCCATGACGACCACGCCCGCCCCCGCCGGCGTCCTGCGCACCGCCTACCAGAAGTCCGTCGCGGAGTACTGGAACAACGAGAAGGACCCGGTCAACCTGCGCCTCGGTGACGTCGACGGTCTCTACCACCACCACTACGGCCTCGGTGACTACGACCCCGCCGTCCTGGAGGGCCCGCAGGAGACCCGGGACGAGCGCATCATCGAGGAGCTGCACCGGCTGGAGTCGGCACAGGCCGACGTCCTCCTCGACCACCTGGGCCCCATAACCCCCGGCCAGCGCCTGCTGGACGCCGGCTGCGGCCGCGGCGGCACCAGCATCATGGCCAACGCCCGGTTCGGCTGCCGGACCGACGGCGTCTCCATCTCGCAGTCCCAGGTCGACTTCGCCAACGACCAGGCCCGCAAGCGGGGCGTGGACGACAAGGTCCGCTACCACTTCCGCAACATGCTGGACACCGGGCTGCCCACCGGCGCCTTCCAGGGCATCTGGAACAACGAGTCCACCATGTACGTGGACCTGAACGAGCTCTTCGCCGAGCACGCCCGACAGCTGGCGTACGGCGGCCGCTACGTCACCATCACCGGCTGCTCCAACGACGTCACGGGCCTGCGTTCCAAGGCGGTCAGCCGCATCGACGAGCACTACACCTGCAACATCCACCCGCGCAGCGCCTACTTCAAGGCCATGGCCGCCAACGGCCTCGTGCCCATCAACGTCGTCGACCTCACGGCCGCCACGATCCCCTACTGGGAGCTGCGCGCCCAGTCCTCCCTCGCCACCGGCGTCGAGGACCCGTTCCTGACCGCGTACCGCGAAGGCAGCTTCCACTACCTCCTCATCGCCGCCGACCGGATCTGACCACCGGTAGGACACGGGTGATGTGGCCCGGGCCACATCACCGTTCCGCCGGTGAGCCGGGGGCGGAACGGGGCCGGAACCTTCGGCGCCGGCCCCGATCGCAGGGAAGCCGCAGGCCATTGATGGTGTGGCCAAACCGTGAAACGATCACATATACGAAAAGCGGAACTTCGTGCGAAGATGCCGTCCCCCGGTCCGTCCGGACGGGGTGACAAGGGGAAACATAGTGAATCCATCGACGTTCAGATCCGCGGTCGGTGTGGTACTGACGGTGGCCGTCTCAGCCGTGCTCCTGCCCGCCTCCGCGGCGAACGCGGCGGCGCAGAACACGCCGGACAGTGACACGGCCGCGTCCTTCGGCCGCCTCGCCGACGCCGTTCTGACCGAGCGCACGGCGGCGCTGCTGGACACCCGGTCGGTGCGCCGCGCGCCGCTGATGTCCGACAGCAAGGTCCGGCTGTCGGCCGGCCTCGCACGGGCGGAGGACACCGCGCTGTCCTCGCTCCGCACCCGCAAGTCCCGGCTCGCCGGCCTGGGTGAGGCGTACACCGCCGCCGACACCAAGGTCACCACGGGCAAGCCGCGCGTCAAGAACGGGCGGGCCACCATCCAGGTCACCGAGACCACGACGCTCACCTACAAGAAGATCCGTGGTGACGAGCCGGCGACGACCGGTTTCCAGGCCCACCACGAGATGAACTTCGCCGTCACGTCGGGCGGCAAGTGGGAACTGACGGGCATCAAGCCCACGGACGAGGGCCCCCGGGCGGTCAACCAGCCCGTGACGGCCGCCGTGGCGAGCGTGGGAGCTCCGCCCAAGAGCACCCCCGCCGCCACGTCCTGGCCGGCGCGGTCGGTGCGGAAGACGGGAACCCCCGGTTACGACTACGCGGCCATGGCGGCCTACGCGGAGAAGTACTGGAAGAACTACAACCCCGCCTACCGGAAGTTCAACGACGCCGGCGGTGACTGCACCAACTTCATCAGCCAGGCCCTGAAGGCGGGCGGCTGGAAGAACGACTCCGGCACGTACTCGGACTACCGCAACTGGTGGTACAACTCCTCGAACCAGACCATATCCTGGGTGGGTGCCAACGAGTGGGCCTGGTTCACCCTCTCCGCCAAGCGGGCGACCAACCTGTCCAACGTGTACCAGATGGACGTCGGTGACATCCTGCAGATGGACTTCGAGCGGGACGGCTCGAAGGACCACTCCATGATGACCACCTACCGGAGCAGGAGCGGTGTCCCGTACCTGACTTACCACTCGACCAACACGTACCGGAAGTCGGTGGCGAGCATCGTGGCCTCCAACCCCGGCTCGGTCTACTTCGCCTACCGCACCTGACAGCCCGTAGGGGCGGGCCGTCAGCGCCTGCCTCACGCCTGTGGGCCCCGCTTACGGCGGGGCCCACAGTGCGTGGTGCGCACGCTTACCGGGTGACGCCTTGGAGGACCTCGCTCAGGTCCCGGGTGTAGGAGATCCCCGGGTGGCCGCCGAGCAGGACCTCACCGGTGGGCACGAACCCGGTACGGGCCAGTACGGCTCGTGAGCCGGCGTTGTCGAGCGTCGTGGCGGCCCGCAGGGTGGTCAGCCCGTACTCGGTGGCGGCCAGGACACAGGCCCGCAGGACGGCGGACGTGGCCAGACCCCGACCGGCTGCCTTCTCGGCGATCCGGTAACCGAGTTCGGCGGAGCCGTCCGCCACATCGACCAGATTGATCCGCCCCAGCACCTCCCCGCCGTCGTCCACCAGCACATGGAAGTGGATCAGCCCGGCATCCTGCTCCGCGAGCAGACCGCTGTGTCGCGCGGCGAAGTCGGTGAAGTAGTCGTCGCCACGGTCCGGGACCGAGGCGGCGAAATAGGCCCGGTTCTCCTGCTCGAACGCGAGCAGGGCAGGGGCGTGGTCCGGGCGAAGGCGCTGGAGTGAAGGCATGGGGCAACGGTACGCACCCGCACATCGCCGGTGATCCTCGGAAGCACTCAGTGACGCCCCGTCAGGACATCCGCCCGTCAGCTTCCCCCGTGCCGCCGGACCAGCAGGCTCCCCAGATCGGTGCGCCGGTGCAGCACCGCCCGCCCGGCGCGGACCGTGGTGATCAGCCCCGCACCACGCAGCGCCGCGGTGTGGGCCGAAACGGTGGCATTGCTGACGCCGACCCGCCGGGCCAGCGCGCTCGTGGTGTGCTCCTCCACCAGCAGGAGCAGCAGGTCGACGCGGGTCCGCCCGAGCACCCCCGCCAGCGCGTCCTGCCTGTCGGCCGCACCGGTCGGCGGGAGCGGCAGGCCCGGCCCCGCCGGGTAGGTCACGGCCAAGGGGTGCCCGGGCAGATCGGCGGTGATGGGGCAGCCCGTCCAGTGGAAGGTGGGCAGCAGCAGCACACCGCGCCCGCCGAGTTCGATGTCCTCCTCACCACGGCCCGCGAACTCCCAGACATCCCCGTGCAGCAGGCTGCCGGGAACGAGCGCGCGGAGCGCGGCGCCGACGCCGTGCTCCGCCACGGTCAGGGCATGACGGGTGAACTCCGCCTGGTGCAGATCCTGAACCAACGGCCACACCGGGCGCAGCACCGCTTCGAAGGCGGCCTGCTGGGCGCGGCACAGACGGTGCCAGGCGTCGGCGTCACCACAGTGCAGATCGCGGATCCACAACGGAGCCGGGGACGGGGACGCGGCGTACACCCGCTCGATCTCGGAGCGGACCAGCCCGGGATGCGTGGCCCGGACTGTGTCCAGTCCCTCCTTCAGGTCGTCGCTGAACACATCGAGGAACCGGGGTGCCGACGCCGCCGGGACCAGGTCGGCCAAGGGCTCGACGGCGCCGGGCAGGGAACGGAGCAACCGTTGTCTCCAGCGGCCGAAGAGCAGCTCGTCGTCGCGACGACACATCATGGCGAGTGCGGCGTTCAGCTCCTGCAACGGGGCCGGCCGGGGTGCGAGCCGGACCCGGGCGAAATCGGCGGCCGTGAAGCGGATCCGGATCACTACTCTCCCTCGCGGCGCAGCGCCATCGTTGAGGCCAGGGCCTCAACCCTCGCCCGCCCTCCCCGCCGGGTGCCAGCATCCCCGTCAAGCCCCAGGTCATTCACGCAGGGGGCTGCCGGAAGACGCAAGGACGTGCGTCACAGGGACACAAGGGAGAGTCATGTTTCGTCAACACCGTGACAACAGCGAGCGGGTGGACCGAAAGGGTGGTGCGGAAAGGGCCACCGTGGGCCGACGGACCGTCATGAAAACGGTCGTGCCGGCCGTCGGACTGCTGCTCGCCGGCAGCGGCGGCGTCGCACGGGCCCACACCGCGGACGGCGTCACCGTGCGACTGCCGGCGCCGACCGGCCCGCACCGGATCGGCACCACCACGCTGCACCTGGTCGATCACTCCAGGCGTGATCCGTGGGACGCCACCATCCCCGTCCGTGAAGTGATGGTCAGCCTCTTCTACCCGGCCCGCACCGTTCGCGGCTACCCGGTCGCACGACAGATGACCAAGGACGCCGCGGAACTGTTCGCGGTGATCGACCCCGCCATGCACCAGGGACTGCCCAAGGCCGGGGTGAACTGGGCAGCCACCACGACCCACGCGCACACGGGCGCGCCCGCGCAGCCGGTGCGGCGCCCGGTGCTGCTCTACAGCCCGGGAGGCGGCGACCCGCGCACCCTGAGCACCGGGACCGCCGAGGAACTGGCGAGCCGGGGCTATGTGGTGGTGACCATCGATCACCCCGGCGATGCCAGTGAGGTGGACTTCCCGACGAGGACCCACTACAGGAAGAAGGTCCGCCCGACGGTCTTCCGGGGGGACCCCAGGAGGAACCCGGGACTCTTCCGCACCGCGATCGACACCCGGATCGCCGACACCCGCTTCGTGCTGGACACGCTGGAAGCCATGGCAGCCGGACACCGCCCGGCCGGGGAGCGCCGCGCACTGCCCGAGAACCTCGCCGATGCGCTGGATCCGCGGCGGGTGGGCATGTACGGCCACTCGGCAGGAGGCACCACCGCGGCCGAGGCGATGTACGAGGACCACCGCATCAAGGCGGCGGTCAACCTGGAGGGCTATCTGAACCATCCGGGCAAGCCGGGCCGGACAGGCGAGCTCTTCCCCGTCGCCCGGCACGGCGTGGACCGGCCGCTGCTCCTGCTGGGGACCGACGGCTTCCGGGACGAGGACATCGACCGATCGTGGTCGGCCATGCTCGCCCACCCAGGGGGCCACACCCGCAGACGACAGCTCGACAACGCCACGCACTGGGTGTTCACCGACTACGCGGCCATGGCACCCCAGCTGCAAGCCGCCGGGCTGATGAGCGCCGACAGCCGGATCAAGCTGGTCGGCGCCATCGACCCCGCGCGGTCGGTGCCCGCCGTGCGCGATCATGTGCTCTCGTTCTTCGCCCGGCATCTGCCGTCCGCGGGGCGCCCTTGTCGCAGAGGTTGACGTGATGCACCGAAACCGGCCCGAGGGGCCCGGCTCTCCGTCACCGGTCCTGGCTGAGCGTGTACAGCTCCTGGAACAGCCCTCCCGCCTTGAGGAGTTGGTCGAAGGTCCCGTTCTCCGTGATGCGTCCCTTCTCCATCACGATGATCCGGTCGGCGATCCTGGTGTTCTCGAGGCGGTGGGTGACGACGATGGTGATGCGGCCGTCGGCCACGTTCTTCAGCTCCTGGAAGATCCTGTGCTCGCCACGGGCGTCCATCTCGCTGGTCGGCTCGTCGAGCACGAGCACCGCCGGCCGTCGGTACAGCGCACGGGCGCAGGCGATGCGTTGCCATTGGCCGCCGGACAGATCACTGCCGCCCCACAGCTCCCGGGCGAGCAAGGTGTCCAGGCCATCGGGCAGCTCTTCGACGGCCTCGCGCATGCCGACCTCGTCGATCGTCCGCCACACCCGGTCGTCGTCCCAGGTCACCGGCTGGCCGAGGGTGATGTTCTCCCGGACCGAGAGCGGCCAGTGCGCGAAGAACTGCGTCACGACGCCCGTGCGCTCCCACACGGTGTCGGGATCGGCCTGGGCCAGGTCCACGTCGTCCCAGCACACCGTGCCCTTCTCCGCGGTGAACAGTCCGGTGAGCAGGCGGGTGAGGGTGGACTTCCCCGACCCGTTCTCGCCGACGACCGCCACGACCTCCCCACGGTTCAAGGTGAGCGACAACCCGTCGACCGCCGGGCGGGTCTTGCCCGGGTAGGAGTACGACACCTGGTCGATGCGGATCCGCTCCGGGCACACCGGGGCCACGGCGCCGCCGCGTTGAGGAGCCAGGGAGCGCGCCTTGTCCACGAAGCGCCGCCAGTCCCCGAGGTACAGCGTCGTCTGGAACAGACTCGTGGCGTAGTGCACGACGTTCGACAGCGCCATCAGCGCGGTGCGGACCGCGACGACGGCGGTCGCGGAGACGGCCAGGGAGACCCGCCCGGTGACGGTCAGCCACACCAGCATGGCCCACGCGCCCAGCAGACACAGGCCGCCGATCGCGGAGGAGAGGAGATTGATCCGCAGCATGCGCGGCGCGGCGCCCATGACCTTGGCGTCGATGCGGGCCGACATCGTGCGGTACCAGAAGACCAGGTACGCGCGCATGCTGTTGCCGCGCACCTCGTCCGCCAGCCTGGAGGTGGTGACGTGCCAGCGCATCATGCCCTTGACGTTGCGGCCCGAGTTCGTCGCGAAGTGCACCTGGTACTCGACCTTGGCCTCGGCCACCGCGCCCACGCCCGCCGGCAGCACCGCGAGGACGAGGACGGGCAGCATCAAGGGATGGAGCACGGTGAGCACCCCGCCGGCGGCGACCAGGCGGATGAGCGAGGACATGAACAACTGCGCGTCGTAGAGCATGCGGTCGACGCGCACCGCCCCGGACTCGGCCGCCTCGTGCTCGTCGGCGAACACGGGGTCGTTGAACGCGGACAGCTCGACCGAGCACATCGCCTCCACGAGCGCCACGTCCGCCGAGGTCGCGAGCCTGGGTTTGAGTCGTTGCTCGGCCCACTGCGCCAGTGCGTAGGTGAGGCGGGCGGTCGAGGCAGCGGCCGCGACCACCACGAGCGCCGGCAGGGCGTCGCGGACCCGGTCGGGCACCAGTCCGCCGCCCAGGATCGGCACCATCGCCTTCGCGGTGGCGGCGAGGACCACGGCGGCCGACACCCCCGACACCACCTGGGCGAAGATCATGATCAGCACGGCCCGGGGATCGATCTCCCACGCCATGCGCCCGATCCGCCCCACCAGTTGGGGAATCTTCCCGCACAGACGAAGGAACGACGTCTCCTCGAACGCGTTCCTCGTCCCCGCCCCCTGGTACTCGATCTCCTGCGGCTCCGGCGGTGGCGGCCGGCGCCCGGCCTGCCCGTCGGAGGATGGTTTCGGATGGTTCTGCATGGGATCTCCCTCACACGTTTTCGTGCCATGTCGTAGGCACCCGGTGCCCAACCGGCCGAAGTGGGCGAAGGACACGTATTCCCGGCACCGCTCCGGTGGCGGTGAGAGCCGGGTGGGGGCGCGCGGAGAGGCGAATGCGCCCGGCTCTGAAGCGTTCCTGACATGGACTGCACGATCGGGCCGGGATTTCGCTTAGCTGGTCAGTGAGGGCCCAGTGGCCCCCGGGCGCCGAGGGGGTGGCGCTGCCGACCGGTGAAAGGGACACGTCCGTGAAAGACCACATGCCGTCGGACCGGAGGAGGGCCCACCATGGCTGACCAGCCCCGCCCGGTCCTGGGGGAGGACCTGTCAGCCGCGTTACCGGCTGATTTCGTTGCCTTCTTCTCCGTCCACCACCAGGCATACCTGCGATACGCCCATATCCAGCTCGGCAGCACCGCCGATGCCGAGTGGGTCGTGGAGGAGGTCTTCGGTCAACTGGCCCTGATCTGGGGAGAGGTGCTGCGCCGGCCGAGCGTGCCGGCCTTCGCCCTCGCCACCCTCCGGGAAGAGATCGCCAAACTGCTGGCGGCCCGGGGACGGGAGGTCGCCCTCGTGGAGACGGCGGCCTTCGCCGCGGTACGGGAGGCGACCCGCGCCCGCCTGGGCGTCCTGGAATCCGCCCTGGGCCTGTACGCGGCGATCACCCGGCTTCCCGACCGGCAGTACGACGTCGTCGTCATGCACTTCGTGCTGGGCTACCCCGTGCGGCGAGTCGCCGGGATCATGGGACTGTCGCCCGCCACGGTCCGCTCGCACGTGCGCGGAGCCCGTCGGCGGCTGGCCCGTGACCTGCGGATCGACTGGGCCACGGAAGAGGAGGACTGAATGATGCACACACGTCACAAGAGCGGCCGCGACGAACTCGCCTCGATCGGAGAGCTGTTGGCCCGCGCCGACGTCCTCACCCCGCAATTCGAGGACTACGACGAGGAGGCCGCCCTGCGCCGTATCGCCGCCCGCGTCGTCCTGGACCGGGCCAACGCCCTCGACCGCCACGCCCGCGCCATCCGTGACGGTCTCGGAGGCGGCCGCTGGACCCCACCCGACGGTCTGCCGCACGGCCAGCGCACGGCGCTCCACGCCCGCGCGGCCGACGAACTGGGAGCGCTGTCGTCCAGGGTCGTGCACGACCGCTCCGCCATCGCCTCCATGGCCCTGCTGGTCGACGACCCGGCGAGGATCGAACCCGTCGGCGCGCTGACCTTCGCCTGCCTGCTCCATCTCGCCGACCGCCAGGAGGGCGCGGTGTTCTGGTGGCAGTTCGCCGCCGGCGCCGAGTCCGCCACCGCCGCCCACTGCCTGTACCTGCACCATCTGCGGCACAGCGAACGGGACGCGGCCCGGCACTGGTTCACCCAGGCCACCGGGCTCCACGCGCAAGGCGGCGACGTGTTCCGCGCCGAAGCCCCCACCCGCCTCCAGGGCGACACCCCCCCGAGCCGCTACGGAGTGTCCGACACCGACCCCCGGCCTTCCTGGGAGGAAGGCCCCGACCAGCAGCCCGGCGGTATGCCGGTGTACCCGCCCGGTGCGCGCTGGCGGGCGAACACCACCCACCTCACCGACGCGGTGCGCAGGCTGGAGACGGGGAGCGACACCGACTTCGGCTCCGTCCCGCGCCCCGCCCCGGAACTGGCCGCGGAACTCAAGGACACCACCTCGCCCCTCCGCCCGCGTCCCCCCGCCCCCGACGGACTGCCCACCGGCACGCATTTCTGACCGAGGGGAGCCGGACCGCGGCCTCCCAGGGGTCTGGAATCATGTTCGGGTGATACCGAACGTAACCGCTCCTCCGCTGTTCAGCGGGGCCTTCGAAGCCCATGTGACCGTCCGCGCCACCCCGCCCCGGCCGCTGTCCCCGTCCCCGGAGACGGAAGCGCTCGCACGGTACGCGGCCGCCCATGGCATGGCGTTCGTCGACATCGTGCTGGACCGCGGGCGGACTCCGCACCAACCCATGCTCACCCTGCGGAAGTCCGGAGCGCTTCCGGCGGCCCAGGAAGCCGTCGAGGACACCGGCCGCCGACTGCGGGCCGCGGGCTTCGACGTGGCACGGACGAAGATCGAGGCATCCCCGTGGGCCGACGGCGTGCCGGACACCGACGAGGCCGCGACCGCGCTGGGAGCGCGGTACTACTTCGAGCACCACGTGAAGCTGCTGCTCACACCGGGCGCGGACACGTCGGCCCTGGCGCGGCTCGCAGTCGCCCACACCGCCCACCTCTCGCGCAACGCCCGCCGGCTGCGGGCGGACGGCCGTGCCGAGCGCTTCGTCACCCAGCGCTGCCGACTCGTCGGCCGGAGGACGGCGGGGGAGCGGCTGGACGCGCTGGTGGCGGAGCTGCGCAGGACCGGTCACGAGGTGGCGTCCGTGGAGCGGGAGTTCGTCGTCCACGACAGCGACGAATCGCTCGACGACGGCTGGATCACCGAGGAGAGGACAGCCGCATGACGGCGACACCATGGGAGCGGTTCTCCTACGGGCCCTGGGACGACACGGCGGTCGTCCCCCAGCTCCCGCCGGAAGAGGCGACCCGTGCGGACCGGGACTTCCCGCACACCCTGCTCCCGGTACCCGGCCACGGTGTCGTGCAGCGCCCCGCGTACGACCCGGCGGCCAATCACCACGCGATGGGGATGCGGCTGAGCGAGCCCCAGTTCACCGACGCGCACACCGGCCGGGCGTGGGGCGCGGCCCGGCGCCACGCACTGGACCACGTCCTCGCCGCCGTCGCGGCCTCACCGTGGGCCGAGCACCTGGTGCTGCGGGGCAGTGTGTTGCTGAAAGCGTGGTTCGGGGAAGCGGCGCGCGAGCCGGGAGACCTGGACTTCGTGGTCGTCCCGGACACCTGGCGGCTCGCGGACGACCGTACCGACGCGATGCTCGACGGCATCGCGCGCGGGGCCGAGGAGCTCGCGCGGGAAGCCGGCGGCCTGGTCCGCATCGACGCGGCGGGAGCGGTGAGCGACGAGATCTGGACCTACGACCGGATGCCCGGGCGCCGCCTCGTCCTGCCCTGGACAGCCGCCGAAGGCACCCCGCCGGGCACGGTCCAGCTCGACTTCGTCTTCAACGAGACGCTCCCCGCACCGGCCGTACGCACCACGGTCCCGCGCCGCGGCCCGGGCGCGCCCGCGGTGCTCATGGCCGCGAGCCCCGAGCTCTCCCTCGCGTGGAAGATCCTCTGGCTGGTGACCGACCGGCATCCCGAGGCGAAGGACCTCTACGACGCCGTGCTCCTCGCGGAGAGCACCCGTCTCCCTTACGCGCTCGTACAGCGCGTCCTGGTGGCGGCGGGGGAGTACCCCGAGGGTTCACCCCTCTTCCTGAGCCACATCCTGCACCAGGCGGCCGAGGCCGACTGGTTCGAGTTCCGCAAGGACCACCCGGACTTCCCCGACGACGAGGCCGCCTTCCTGACACGCTTCGCCGTCGCTCTCGCCCCGGCCTTCGCCCCGGCGGAACACGGGGTGTACGCGCAGCTCGCCGCTTCCTTCCAGTATCTGACACAGGCGCTGTCCGAACAGCGGGAAGCGGGCGGGATGGAGGCCGTCGAGGAGTGGCTCGCCGGGCGCGGCGTGCACAGCGTCGAAGCCGTCGTCGCCGTCCGCGAGCTCCTCGGCCGTACGCGGTGCACCCTGGGTGAGGCGGCCGACGTCCTCGCCTCTTTCCGCGACACGCGCTTCGACCGCGACAAGCACCTCTACCGGGGCGGCTGGCGTGGTGACGCACACCGGGTCGCCGGGCAACTGGAGGCAGCCGACGCCCGCACCCGTTCCGCCTGAGAACGGGGCTCGGCCCCGGCGGAAGCCGGGGCCGAGCGAGGTGTGGGCAGGGGTCCGTCCAGGGGCCCTCAGTGTGCCGAGGTGGTCCGCTGCCGCAGGTAGCCGGTGAGCGCCAGGGCCAGCGCCAGGCCTCCGGTGAAGTACACCTGCACCCGGGTGTCCGCGTCGAGGGCCATGAGGACCAGCACCCCGGCGACACCGGCCAGCGTCACCCAGGTCAGATAGGGGAAGCCCCACATCCGGACCACCAGCTTCTCGGGGGCTTCACGCTCCAGCCGACGGCGCAGCAGCACCTGCGAGGCCGCGATGAAGCCCCACACGACCAGCACGACCCCGCCGACCATGTTCAGCAGCCAGGCGAAGACGGTGGTCGGCCACCAGAACGACAGCAGGACGGCGAAGAAGCCGAACGCGGACGACGCGAGCACCGCGCGGCGGGGCACCCCGCCGGTGACCTTGCCCAGGGCCTTGGGGCCCTGGCCGCGGGCGACCAGCGAGTACGCCATGCGGGAGGAGCCGTAGATGTTGGCGTTCATCGCGGACAGCAGGGCGATCAGAATGACCACGTTCATGATCTCGCCGCCGGCCGGGACACCGAGGCGGTCGAGCACCGCCGCGTACGGGCCCTGTTCCGTGACGGCCTTGTCGTTCCACGGGATCAGCGTGACGATCACCAGCATCGAGCCCACGTAGACGATGCCGATCCGCCACATCGTCGTGCGCACGGCCTTGGCCACACCGCGCACCGGGTCCTGGGACTCGGCGGCCGCGATGGTGACCGTCTCCAGGCCGCCGTAGGCGACGACGGAGGCCAGCAGTCCGGCGAGCAGCCCGTCCGCGCCGTTGGGCAGGAAGCCGCCGTCGTGGAGGAGGTGCGCACTGCCGGGGGAGTCGCTGCCGGGCAGCAGGCCCAGGATCGCGAGCGTGGCCAGGCCCAGGAAGAGCACGATGGCGCCGATCTTCAGAGCGGCGAACCAGAACTCGAACTCACCGAAGTTCGCGACCGCGCCCAGATTGGTGCCGCAGAAGAGCGCCATGAAGATCAGCACCCACATCCAGGACGGCGTGCCCGGGAACCAGCCCTGCATGATGTGGGCCGCGCCGATCGCCTCGACCGCCACGCCCACGACCAGCAGGGTCCAGAACATCCAGCCGGCGGTGAAGCCGGCCCACGGGCCGATCGCCCGCTCGGCGTGGACGGAGAAGGAACCGGAGGCCGGATTGGCGGCGGACATCTCGCCGAGCATCCGCATCACGAACATCACGAGGAGCCCGGACGCGGCGTACGCGAGCACGATCGAGGGGCCGGCGGCGGCGATGCCCGCGCCGGAGCCCACGAAGAGTCCGGCGCCGATGACGCCACCCAGGGCGATCATCGAAAGATGCCGCTGCTTGAGTCCGTTCGACAGCGGGGAACCCTGCTGCGGGGAGCTCTCGGCCTGCGGGGGAGGAGAGTGAAGTGTCCGGCTCATGGTCGTGCCTGTCCATTATGCGAGATCGGGAAGTCACGAGTATGAGCACCCGGACGGCGGTCCGGCCTGCTCGTCCGGTATTCGGACACTTGATTCACGCAACGTGACCGGCACGCGGCACGGCCGCCGCGCCCCGGGTCGTCCCGGCAGGGGTCACAGGCGCGCAACAGCAGGGGCCGCCCGGCCGCACGCTGTGTGCGGCCGGGCGGCCCCTGAGGGGTGTGGGTGGTCGCGCTGGGTCACCAGGTGTGCGCGACGTCCACCACCAGCCGGTCGCCGGACTGCAGCACCCGGAACGGCAGCTTGGCGCGGACGCCCAGACCCACCTGGGTCTGTCCTTCGAAGCTCGCCCCGAACCGGGTGTCCTTGAACGTCCTGTATCCCGTGATGTTCACCCCCGGCAGCGGCTGCCCGGCCTTCCCGGCATAGGTCGGCTTGCCGGTCGTCGGGGAGTAGCTCGGAGCGTTCACGAAAATCTGCAGGATGGCGCCGCCGCCGACCGGGATCCGGTCACCGGAGCCGTCCTGCTGGAACGTCTTGACATAACCGACGTGGTAGCCGAGCTTGCCCTTCGCGCCGCTGACGTCGAAGACCATGCGGTCGTAGCAGGCGTGCCGACCGGTCGTGATGTTCCTCAACGGCTGGGAGCCCGAATCCCTGGCCGTCTTCTCGCCGCTGCCCCAGGCGGTCGAGCAGGCGGTGGCCGCGGTGGCCTTCTCCGCCTGGCCGGCCTGGCCGGTGGTGGCGCCGGCCGTCCCGGCCGTGCCCGCGAGCCCCGCGCCCGCCAGCACGAGAGCCGCGGCCGCTGTTGTCACCCTTCGCATGACCTACCTCCAATATGATCTGAATACAGATACATAAGAGAGAACGGTCCGGGCGCCGGCGTAGTTGCACGCGAGCCGGCTTTCGGCCAACGGCGAGGTGAAGTTGTCGCGAAGGCGGGGCCGTTGGTCTCCGGGTTCACTCGCGGGGCTCAGCAGCACTGCCAGGTGAACATGGCTGCTTCGAAGCGGCGTTCAGCCAGGTCCTCGGGGCGTATGAGCCAGTAGAGAGTGCCGCAGTCACCCCACATCATGTCGGCGTCCCCGTCGCTGTCGAACTGGGCCAACAGGGTCCAGGCGCGGGACTCGTGGGCCAGCCGCGGGTCGTCCCAGCGGGTCCCGGGCCCCAGGGCGCCCTGGGCGACCTCGGCCTCGACGGAGCCCTGTACGGGGTCGGCGTGGCCGCCGATGCGATGCCCCCGACCGACACCGGCCTCCTCGAGTGCTTCGAGGAACTCGTCCCCGTGGAGGGGGTGGTCGCCGTGGCCGGCGTCAGCGAAGGCCTCCTCGATCAGGGGATGGTAGGCGTCCGGTGCCGTCTCCTGAACGACAGCGGTCAACGGCACCATGGGATAAGGCTCCAACTCCGGTGGCGCGACGCGCTCCGAGGCGGCGACGCCGACGGGGGTATAGAGCACGCGCGAGCCGTCCCGGCTCTCCGGTTCATCGGGCAGGACGAGGGCATCGCCGTCGTCGACCTGGCCGTCGAAGTAGAAGAACGACAGCGTGCCGTCCGTCGGCAGCGGGATGTCCAGGACACCGGAGGGCAGTGCGGCGCAGTCGACGGAGGCGATGAAGGAGAGCGGCCCGTGCCCCTCCCACACCGGCCACTCCACCTTGCCCGGCAGCTCCGGGAGGCCGCCGAGCCGGCCCACCACGGCATCCCTGCCCCGCGCCGCGGTCAGGCGCACGGCTGGCCGCAACAGGGCGGTCCAGCGCTCGGCCATGCCGGAAGGGAGGTGCTCGCGGGCGATGGCGGACAGGGACGCCGTGGGGGAGTCGGGGACTGCGGAGGGTGATGTTTGAGCCATGGCGTCATGATGCACGGCCCCACTGACAATCAGCAGGCATGGCCCCATCGGCGGTCATGGCCGGCGGGCATGGGCTGCGCAGCTCCGGGTGACCGTGTCCGCGAAGGCGCGGGCGAAGGGCGTCAGGGCATCCCACTTCCGTACCGCCCAGCCGGCCGAGAGGGCGGGAACGGCCGGGACGGGGATGAAGCGCAGGGAGGGGTGGCCGGGGCCCCGCCAGCCGGGAAGGGCGGGGACGACGGCGTGGCCGAGGCCGAGTTCGGCCAGGAGTATCGCCGTGTCCCAGTCGGCGACGCTGGTGTCCGACGTGACGTGGATGCCCGCTTCCGCGAAGGCGGCGTCGAGCCGGGCCCGCGAGGTGGAGTTCTCGGGCAGCCGGATGTGGCGGATGCCCGCCAGGTCCTCCCACTCGATCCGGCTCCGGGCAGCGAGCGGGTCGTCGGCGTGGACGGCCAGCACCCACGGCAGATCGATCACAGGACGCTGCTCGATGCCGCGCACCGGGGCGCCGATGGTGATCCAGGCCAGGTCCAGATCGTGGGCGGCGAGTGCGTCGAAGCAGCTGCGGCTGGAGTTCTCCGTCTGGAACTCCAGGCTGACCTGGGGGTGTCGGCGCCGGAAGTCGACGACGGCCTCGGACATGAAGTGCCGCACGGTGGTGGCGCCCGTGGTGATCCGTACCGAACCGCCGTCGCCGCGCACGAGATCCGCGAGACGCCGCAGCGCCAGGTCCAGGCCCGCGATGCCGTCGGCGGCCGCTGCCTGCAGAAGACGGCCGGCCGCAGTGGGCACCACTCCCCGCGGATGCCGCTCCACCAGGTCGACACCGATCTCGCGCTCCAGCCGCTTCACATGCTGGCTCACCGCGGACTGGGTACAGGACAGCTCCCGGGCTACAGCGCTGAGGCTGCCGGCGCGGCACACGGCCACGAAGACGCGTAGATCGTCGAGGGTCATGGAAGCCCAAGCTAATACTTGGAACTCTGCAAGGAAACCCTAGGGTTGACTTGGGGATCGCCGCTCGCGATGATCTTTATCGGATCCAGGGCGGCAACCCGGACCGCGCGACGGCGCGTTCCGGGTGCCGACCCACCCGCGCGGGGCGGCGGGCCTCAGACGACCCAGTGCGGTCGTCGGGTCGTGGACGAGGGCGGGAGCCCGTCGGCGAGGACGGTGGCCATGCGGTGCACGGCCTCGCGCAGCGTGTCCGGCGGCATCGTGTAGGGGATGCGGAGCCGTTGCTCGAAAATGCCCGGGTCGGTGGCGAAATAGGCACCGCTCTCGATCCGGACCCCCTTGTCCAGCGCCCGCTCGGCCAGCGCCGAGGCGACCGGCTCGCCCAGGTCCACCCACAGCGACAGGCCTCCGGGCGGCAGTTGCCAGGTCCACTGCGGGATGTGCGCGGCCAGGGCCGCGGCGAGGGCGGCACGCTGTCGGCGCAGCTGTTCCAGTCGGGTCGGCAGGAGTTCCCCGCCCCGGGGCAGCAGGGCGAGCGCCAGGAGCTGATCCAGGACCGAGCCGCCCATGTCGGTGGCGACGCGCTGCCCGGCGAGCTCGGTGACGAGCCGCGCGGGCGCGCGCAGCCAGCCGATGCGCAGACCACCCCAGTGGGTCTTGCTCATCGATCCGATGGTGATGACCTGTCCGGTTCCGCCGGACGCGGCGTGGGAGGCGAAGGGCGGCGGGGCGGGAACGTCGAGGGCGAGGTCGGCCAGGGTCTCGTCGACGACCAGCCAGGTGCCGGAGCGGCTCGCGGCCCCCAGGACGCGGGCCCGCTCGTGATCGGGCATGAGGCAGCCCGTCGGATTGTGGAAGTCGGGTATCAGATAGGCCAGTTGAGGCACCACCTGGCGCAGGGTGGATTCGATGATCTCGGCATCCCAGCCGGTGTCGGTCACGGGGACCGACATGGTGCGAAGCCTGGCGCGGCGCATGGCCTCCAGAGCGTTCGGGTAGGACGGATTCTCGACCATGACCCGGTCGCCGGGGCGGCAGAGCAGCCCCAGGACGAGTGTGAGCGCGTGCTGGGCGCCCGAGGTCACCAGAATCTGTTCGGGCACGGTGGTCAGGCCCCGCCGGGTGAAGCGCTCGGCGATGGCGGCACGCAGCTCCGGCAGGCCGTAGGGGTGGTAGCCGGGCGTGTGCGCGTGCTCGGCCAGTTGTGGGGTGATCCGGGCGAGGGCGTCGACGAGTGTCTGTTCCGGCAGCCCGGGAGCGGCCCTGGCCAGGTCGATCGCGGTGTCCCGGGGGCCGAGGAGCCGGGTGACGCCGTTGGGGGCGCGACCCTCGGGCAGGGTCGTCCAGGTGCCGGAACCCTGGCGGCTGTGCGCGTAACCGCTCTCCCGCAGCAGGTCGTACACGGCGGTGACGGTGGTCCTGCTGGTGTCGAGGGCGGCGGCCAGTTCCCGTTCGGCGGGGAGTCTGACGTGCAACGCGACGCGCCCGTCCAGGATCAGCGTGCTGATGGCCTGGGCCAGATGCCGGTAGGCGGGCCGCGCCCCCGCCGGGTCGGGCAGCATCGCCGCGAGCTGCCGGCTCCCGAGGGTCCGGTCCGTGCGGCCCGTCCGGTTCGCGCGCGGGAACGGATTCGTGTCAGCCATGCCATTCTCCCCAGATTGGCCATGTGTTCTGGGCCAATCACTGTACAGAGTTGCCCCAATGGCCTTGAAGGCGCACAGAAGATGGGTGGAGGCAACCAGGTATGCGGCAGGACATCACGGACCGCTCCGAGTGCGAACTCCGGTACGGCCGGGGGGATCGCGCCGCGACACGGCCCGGCCCACGAACGATCCCGCCACCGCCCCCGCTCACCTATCTCGCCTTCGGTGAGCGTCCGCTGCGGCGCTTGCCTCAACTCTTCATCGGCCTCGCCCTGTACGGATTCAGCCTTTCGCTCATGGTCCGGGCCTCGCTGGGCGTCAACCCCTGGAGCGTCCTGTACGAGGGGCTGGCGGGGCACACCACCCTGAGCTTCGGCACGATCAGCGCCGTACTGGGCGTTCTCGTACTGCTGTTGTGGATCCCCCTCGAGCAGCGGCCGGCGTTCGGCACCGTCGCCAATATCGTCGTGCTGGCGTGCTCGTCCGACCTCGGTCTTCTGCTCGTCCCCGCACACCTCGGGCTTCCCGCCCGGATCGTTCTGCTCGTCGGCGGTGTGCTCCTCAACGGGCTGTCCGTCGCCGTCTACGTCGGCGCGCGCTTCGGCCCCGGCCCCCGGGACGGACTGATGACCGGCGTGTCCGCCGCGACCGGGCGTTCCCTCCGGCTGGTCCGCACCCTGATGGAGATCGCCGTGCTCGCCGTGGGCTGGCTGCTCGGCGGGAGCGTGGGGGCCGGTACCGCGCTGTACGCACTCGCGGTCGGCCCCACCGCCCAGTTCTTCATGCCCCGGTTCGCCTACCGGAGCCGGTGCCGCGACGGCTCCGTCTAGTTCTGCACCTCGTGGACCCAGGCGGCAAGGCCCGCCAGGAAGCCCGCACGTTCGCTCGGTGACAATCCGTCCAAGGCCCGCAGCAACGGCTCGCCGCGGCGGGCGACGAAGCCTTCGAGCGGCGTGCGGAAGTCCTCGGCGAGGGATACCAGGATCCGGCGGCGGTTCGCCGGGTCCTCGGTGCGTTCCACGATGCCCGCCCGGCTCAGGCCGCCGACCAGTTCGCTGGCGGTGGGCAGCGACACATGGAGCCGCCGGGCGATCTCGCTGACGGACAGCGGCTCTCCGGCCAGCAACTGCGGCAGTACCGCGCCGTGGCGCGGCGTCAGCCCGTGCGTCTCCATCGCCTCGCGCAGCTGCTCCGGCATGAGGGCGCGCACCACCGGACCGCGGAAGAACGGTTCCAGCAGCGGTACGAGACCGACGATCGCGATCTCGTCGCGGGTCGGCCTCCGGGGGGCCTTCCCGGCCTCGTGGGTGTGCGGCATACTGCGAGTCTAGATGGTTTGGAAGTCCAAACTATTCGGATACCCGAAGGGTGGGGTTCTGTGTCCTCGGTCGGCTACATCGACGCGGTCAACGATGCTTTGGAGCGGTTGGACGATCTCGGGTACGAGCGTGGGCAAGGGGTCGACCTCGCCAACCACGGCCCGATGGGCGCCGAGGCGCTCGCGCTGCTCGGGCAGGAGGACGAGGTCGCCCGCTGGGTGCGGCGCTACCGGAGAGCGATGGAGCACCACGAGCCGCCCACCGCGCGCTTCGCCCTGGACCCCACGGACGAGTCCTCCTGGCGGTCCGCCCTGGGGGCTTTCAGCCGGGCCGGGGACTGGGAAGTGCTCTTCGTCCGGGAACTGGCCGAGGCGCACTGGCGGGAGGCCCTCGTCCGCTGGTGGCCCCGCCTGATCCCGGGCCTGTTCGCCGGTCTGACCCACGGCCTCATCCGCACCGCCCACGCGGTACGCGGTCTGTACGCGGCCGGCGACAAGCCGACGCCACTCCAACTGCGGGAGCTGGCCAGGGGCTTGGCGTACTGGGCCGCCCGCTACACGGAGCTCCCCGGCCGGCCGCGGCTGATCGGCCCCCACACCCTGCCCGCCGCGGTCGCCGCACTGCCCCGCGTGGCGTCGGACGGCCCGATGGGCCCGGGCACGGCCCGCGGGCGCCTGGACACCCTCGCCGACCTGCCCGGCTACACCGCGTCGCTGGAATGGCTGGCTCCCGAGCAGGCGCCCCGGCTGCTGAGCGAGATGACGGTCCAGTTCGCCGACGTCTATCTCGGCCACCCCGAGGTGTATCCGGTCCCGCTGATCCACGGCGTCACCGCACCGGCCGCCGTACGCCTCGTACTTCCGCACCTGCCGCACGAGCTGTACGAGCCCACGCTGGCTCAACTGTGGCAGGTCCACGCGGCGTTCCTGCTGGCCTTCACCACCGACCGGCGCGGCGAGGGCACGACGGCCTGGCGGTCGGAGGTCCCGGACCTGCCCCCGATGGCCGACCTGGGCGCACGGGCCGCCGAACACGGCGATGAGCACGTCATCAAGTTCACCGAGGCGTGCCTGCGGGAGTACGCCTTGCTCCCCGATGCGCGCTACCTCGCCGCCGCGTTCGCCGCGCAGCGGCGCATCTCCCGCCTGGACGCCGGCGGCGGCGTCGGGGGAGTGGGGACGGGCACGCCGTAACCGGCACGCCGTCACCGGCACCGGCCCGGGAACAGGCAAGGGCTGGAGGTGCGCGGGTTCCCAGCGCGGCCGCAGTGCCTGCCCCCGGTGATGGGTCGCCTACCCGCGAGGGCGCCGGGGAAGCGTGTGGGCCGGTACGGATCCCCACGGATCCGTACCGGCCCACACGTGTTTGCGACGGGTCAGGTCACCATCGGTACCACCGGCCGCGGCTACCACCGGCTCCGGTGGAGCGCATGAGGAAGCCGAGGAGCCAGATCACGAGCACGACGACCGCGACCCACCACAGGATCTTCAGTGCGAAACCGGCACCGAAGAGGATCAGGGCGAGCAGCAGAACCAGTAGCAAAGGAACCATGTCATCCACCTCCGAACGAACGTGTGCCCCGCGGAACGCCGTTCACGCCTGGTGGTTTTCCGGGCCCGTCTCCCGGGGCGGGGACAGTGGTGCCGTGGCGATCGCGCGCCGCACGAGGCTTCCCAGGTACAGCGTCCCGGCGTGTTCCAGGGCGCTGGTGGCCAGGTGGTAGTTGGGGTCCCGGCGCCGCAGGTCGTGCACCAGCCGCCCCTGGGCATCACGGGCCTGTACGTGTGTCGTGCGCCGGGGGCCGGGCAGCAGCGCGCCCGGCAAGGCCCACAGCGCTTTGCGCAGCGCGGGGTGGTGGCGGTGCAGAGTGTCGAGAAGAGCGGTGCGGGGGCCGGCCAGGGCCGTCCAGACGAGGCCGTCACGGCTGGTCGTCAGATTGTCGGGAAACCCCGGCAGACGGTCGGCGAAGACGTCCGTGGTGCCCGCCCGGCCGCCGGTGAGCCACAGACGCCGCAGCCGATAGGCCCCCGACTCGGAGATGACCAGGAAGGACTCGTCGGGAGCCAGGCAGAGGCCGTTGGCGAACTGCAGCCCGTCCACGACGACCTCCGCGGCGCTGCCGGGCACCCAGCGGATGACGCGGCCGGTGCCGGAGTGCTCGAGGATGTCCCCCTTCCAGTGCTGAAGGGGGAACCGCCGGCTGGAGTCGCTCACGAAGACGGTGCCGTCCTGGGTGACGGTGACGTTGCTGCACAGATTCAGCGGTTCGCCGGCCGCCGCGGTCAGAACGGTCTCCACCGCGCCGGTGGCCGGGTCGACCCGTAACAGCCCGTTGTAGGCGTCGCAGACCAGAAGGCGGCCGTCCGGAAGGAGGTGCATTCCCAGCGGCCGACCTCGTGCGCGGGCCACCTCCGCGACCCGCCCGGTGGCTGTCTCCACCCGCAGGATGCGGCCGTCGGCCACACCGGTCAGCAGATTCCCCGAACCGTCGAGCGCGAGGTGTTCGGGACCGGCCCCGTCGAGCGGGAGCAGCCGCAAGGGCGGCATCGTGGGCCTTCCCGCCCCGGCCGGCGGGCGGCCGGGCCGCGGCGGGCGCCAGACGACCGGCTTCATGCGCGGCTTACGCGGCATGGACGATCCGCCCCCGCCGGGCCCGCACACAGCGCAGCATCTCCTCCGCGTACGGCAGGGCGATGAAGAGACCCACCGCCGCACCGACCGACGCGAGATACACGGCGGGAAGCGGCTGTTCCTTGGGCACGAGCTTCCAGTCGTCCGCGGCGGCCCCCTTGCCGTTCGGCAGGCCGGCCCGCACCTTGTCCCAATGCAGACAGGCGGTGAAGGCCGCCGCCGACAGCGGCAGCACCTCCAGGAAGCTGTGGATGTGCTGCTCCACCGGACGCACTTCCCGGTCGTGCGTGGCGATCGTGACGTCCCACAGCGCCGTCGCGCCGTGCGCGACGGCCGCGCCGCCCATCAAGGACAGCACCAACGGGTTGACTTTCGCGACCAGGGCCGCCACGACCGGGATGCCGGCCTCGGTCATCATCAGCGCGTGCACCGCCGACTCGCGTACGCCGCTGGTCTCCTCGATCCGCGTGCGCCGGTGCATCACCCAGTCCGCCACAGCGGGCACGAACCACAACGGCAGCACGCCGTACATGAGGAACCTGCGGCTGGCGTTCTCCACGTCGTCCGCACCCGGGGGAATGCGCAGGGCGGGCCGGTCACGCCACCGCAGCCACCGGCGTGCGGGGCCTGTCCGGGATATACGCATGGAAGTGCTCCCTCTCGTCGTGATGGGAGCCGAACGGGTGAGGGCGCCCATCGTGGTCCGGTCGTCCAGTCGTGTCCGGGCGTGAGCGACTCGAATGTCTGCTCGAAGCGGCGGCGCCGGGACGGGGCGGACTGCCGGGCACGGACACGCCGGGCCCGGCGAGCTTTCCCGCCGGGCGCGGCTCTGTGCCGTGTGTTGTTCTGCTTCCTGCCATGGCGTCCCTTCTGTTGCCACCGCGATGCCGGGTACCCGCCCGGGCGCCCGGTATTCCCGTGCCCCCCGGGCGGACGGGTGAACGCGGCTCCACCGCCGTGATCGCCCTGATCACCGGAGGGGCCCGGAGGCCATGCCACCGCTGCCGCCGAAAACTGCAACGTCCCTGCGTAATACGCCTGTCGGCCGATTTGCGAACCGCTGCCGCCGACCCTTATGCGGAGCGCCCCGGATCGCTACGATGACGGCAATGGTCACGGTCCGGCGCGCCTTCGGTCTGCCGCGGACTCGCCCTGTGGGCGCACGTCCGCGGCGCCTGTTGTTGCTGGCGACGCTTCTGCTGGGCCTGTTGTACACGCACGGCGTGAGCACCGAAGGGGCCGGCGGCCACGCGGTCACCGCCATGTTGTCCGGCGTGGTGGCCACCGGTCACACGGCGGAAGCGGAACGGCTTCCCGCTGCCGGTGTCACGGCTTCGGGCATCGGTGTCCAGCGGCAGCGCCCCGCTCCCCACGGCGCCGCGGGGCACGGGGTGGAGGACTGTCTGTCCGGTCAGCCCCAGCAGATCGCACCGTTGCCGATCCCCTGCGCCACCCGCTCGGTCGTGGTGCCCGTACCTCCGCTCCTTCCCACCGTCGCGTCAGCGGCCGACGCCGCGTCGGCGCACCCGCCGTCGGTCGATTCCGCGATTCTGATCATTTAGGCCCCGCCCCGTAACGTACCGGCCTCCCCTCCGGCGCGCTCGGCCGCGCTGTGCGAGGAGGCCTTCGACAGGGCCGTTCGCGTTGCTGCGGGACCGCGGCGCACGCCACCTCCCCGCAGGCGAACGGCGCTCCCCAGGACCTACCCCCGTCGTTCGTCCGCCGACGCCTGACCGCCGCACGCCTGATGCGCTGCGCGCGCGGTTCCGGCTGCCGTGCCGGCTGCCATACGGAGCACTGGTGACGTACCACCCCCCACCCCTGTACGCCCGTCAAGAACCCCGCCCACCGCTGTGGCTTCCCGTTCTCGGCCTCGCCGCAGTCCTGCTGATCACCCTCTTCGGCTGCGGGCCCTCCGCCTACGGCGGCGGCTCACCCCAGAGCCCGTGGACGGTGGACGCGGGCAGCAGCGCGCAAGGCACCCCGCCCGCGCAGCCCGTGTCGTCCCACCACCACGGGCCGGTCTGCCACGGTCCGGCGACCACGGACCGTTCCGGGCGGATTCCGCGCTCGTTACCGGAGCCGGTGCGCCTGGCCCTCGACGTCATCGGTTCCGCGGCCGTCCTCCTGCCCGCGGTCGCAACAGGCCGCCCGCCGGACGGAGAGCAGGAGGGGCGGCGGACGGGACGGGCGGCACTCATCCGCCTCTGCCGGTGGAGGACGTAGGCCCACGCGGTCACGGCCGAGTGCCACCACCTCGGCCCTACGCGAACCGTGCCGGCCCGCATCCCACACGAGAGCGAAACCATGACGTCTCCTCAGGTATCCAAGGCACCTTCCCCCGCCCCCGAACCCCCGGGGCACGCCACGACGACAGCCTTCCACCCGCCCGTCCAGGGCGTGTCCGGGTTGGTCGGCAACACCCCGCTCCTGCGGGTGTCCGAACCGCTCGCCCCCGCCGGACGCGGATTCTGGGCGAAGCTCGAGGGCTTCAACCCCGGCGGGATCAAGGACCGCCCCGCCCTGCACATGGTCGAGCGCGCCCGCGCCCGTGGTGACCTGCGCCCCGGCGGCGTGATCATCGAATCCACGAGCGGCACGCTGGGGCTGGGCCTGGCCCTGGCCGGCATGGTCTACGGCCACCCCGTCGTCCTCGTCACCGACCCGGGTCTGGAACGGTCCATGACCCGGCTGCTCACCGCCTACGGCGCCCAGGTCAACGTGGTCTGCGAACCCCACCCCACCGGCGGCTGGCAGCAGGCCCGCAGGGATCGCGTGGCCCAGCTGATGGACCGGCACCCCGGATCCTGGTGCCCGGACCAGTACAACAACCCCGACAACGTGGCCGCGTACACACCGCTTGCCCTCGAACTGGCCGCCGGAATCGGCCATATCGACGTCCTGGTGTGCAGTGTGGGCACCGGCGGGCACTCCGCCGGTGTGTCACGGGTCCTGCGGCAGCTCTATCCCGAACTGCGGCTCGTCGGTGTCGACACGATCGGGTCGACCATCTTCGGCCAGCCCGCCCGCACCCGGCTGATGCGCGGCCTCGGGTCGAGCATCTACCCCCGCAACGTCGCCTACGGCAACTTCAGCGAGGTGCACTGGGTGGCTCCCGCGGAGGCCGTATGGACCTGCCGGGAACTCGCCGCCTCGCACTACGCGACGGGTGGCTGGAGCGTGGGCGCCGTCGCGCTCGTCGCCGGGTGGCTGGCCCGCACGCTGCCCGCGGACACCCGGATCGCCGCCGTCTTCCCGGACGGCCCGCAGCGCTACCTCGCAACGGTCTACGACGACGACTACTGCGCGGCCCACGGGCTGCTGGACACCCGGCCGGCGGTCGAGCCGGACGTCGTGGGCAGCCCCGACGAGAAGGAAGTCAGGCGCTGGACGCGGTGCGTGAAGGTGGTCGACCCGCTCACCCTGCCCGCGCGGCCCCGGTCGGGCGCGACGGCGGACCCGTCGGACGGCACCGGGGGGAACGCCCCGCAGGCGGCCCCCGAGGCCCGGGAGCGCGACCGGTGAAAGGCATGCTCACCCAGGTGCGCTCCTTCGAGCGCAGCGTCCAGCTCCTGATGGTGAATCAATTCACCATCAACCTCGGCTTCTACATGCTGATGCCCTACCTGGCCCAGCACCTCGCGGGCGATCTCGGCCTGGCCGCGTGGCTGGTCGGACTGATCCTCGGGGTGCGGAACTTCAGCCAGCAGGGGATGTTCCTCTTCGGCGGCACCCTCGCCGACCGGCTCGGCTACAAGCCGGTGATCATCGCCGGGCTGCTGCTGCGCATCGTCGGTTTCGCCGTACTGGGACTCGTCGACTCCCTGCCCGCGCTGCTGGCCGCGTCCGCGGCCACCGGCCTGGCCGGCGCTCTGTTCAACCCGGCGGTCCGGGCCTATCTGGCCCAGGACGCGGGCGAGCGCCGGGTGGAGGCGTTCGCCCTCTTCAATGTCTTCTACCAGGCCGGGATACTCCTCGGACCGCTGGTCGGCATCGCGCTGACCGGTGTGAGCTTCCGGCTGACGTGTGTGGTGGCCGCGGGGGTCTTCGCGGTGCTGTCGGTCGTGCAGATCCGCGCCCTGCCCGCCCGTACCGCACCGCCCGACCCGGACAGGTCGGCGGTGTCGGTCCTCTCCCAGTGGCGGACCGTCGTGACCAACCGGCCGTTCCTGCTCTTCTCCGTCGCCATGATCGGTTCCTACGCGCTGTCCTTCCAGGTCTATCTCGCGTTGCCGCTGGAGGTGAAGCGCGTCGCCGGAGACGGACACGTCAGCACCGTGGGCGTCGGGTTGCTGTTCGCCGCCTCGGGCCTGGCCACGATCTTCTGCCAGACCCGGCTCACCACGTGGTGCAAGAAAAGACTCGGCCCGGGACTGTCCATGGTCGCCGGCCTCGGGTGCCTCGCCGTCGCCTTCCTGCCGCTCCTGGCCGCCACGGCGGTGACGGTGCCGGGCCAGGGACCGGCACGCTGGGCCCTGGCCGTCGGACCACCGCTGGTCTCGGCCCTGTTCATCGCCCTCGGCACCATGCTGGCCTACCCGTTCGAGATGGACACGATCGTCGCGCTGGCGGGGAACCGGTACGTGGCCACGCACTACGGCCTCTACAACACCATCAGCGGCATCGGCATCACCGTCGGCAACCTCCTCACCGGGGTGACGCTGGACGCGGCCCGCAACGCCGGGGCCCCGGCGCTGCCCTGGGCCGTCCTCGCCGCCACGGGCGGGGCCTGCGCGCTGGCCGTCCTCGGCCTCCACCGCACCGGCCGCCTCACCCTGGCCCCGGAGCCGCGGCCGCACCCCGCGACGGTCTGACCCGTACGGCCGCCGACGCCCGGGGGTGGGGGCACCCGCCATGTGCCCCCACCCCCGGGCGTCTCGTCACGGGCAGCGCTGGATGGCGACCAGGGCGACGTCGTCGTCGAGTGTGCCACCGGTGTGGGCGAGCAGGTCCGCGTGGATGTGGTCGACGAGCTCCTGCGGCCCGCTGTCCTGGTACGCGGCCAGACGTTCCGCGAGGGGATAGAAGGCGCCTTTGGCGTCGCGTGCCTCGATGACTCCGTCCGTGAAGATCAGGATCAGATCGCCGTCGCGGTAGGCGAACGGCTCACAGGCGTAGTCGTCCTCGGTGAGGTCGCCCCCCAGACCGAGAGGGAGCGAGGGGTCTCGCACCGCGAGCGGGGTGACCTTGCCGTCGCGTACGAGCAGCGGGGAGGGGTGGCCGCAGTTGATGAGCTGGATCTGCTCGCCCCGGTCCGGGATCTCCAGCACGGCGGCGGTCACGAAGCACTCCCCGGCATCGGGACCGGCGGTCGGTTCGGCCACGTCCCAGTAGACGGTGTTGTGCAGGTGGGCCACCAGTCGCGGCAGCGGGGGACAGCGGTGGGCGGCGGCCCGGAAGGCGCCGAGAAGCAGCGCCGCGTCGCCGACGGCGGCAAGGCCCTTGCCGCGTACATCGCCGATCATGACGCGGGTTCCCTGCCGGGCACGGACCGCCGCGTACAGATCGCCGCCGATCCGGGCCTCGGCTTCCGCCGCGATGTACAAGGACGCGATCCGCAGCGGACCGATCCGGGACGGCAGCGGCCTGAGCAGGACTTTCTGGGCGACATCGGCGACCAGACGCGTCTGGTCGAGTGTCTGCTCATGCCGCTCGAAGACGATACGGAAAGCGACGAGGAAGAGGGAGACCGCGAGAATGGCCGCGATCTGTGCCTGCTGGTCGGCTGTCGTCAGACGGCCGAAGATCGCGCTGAGTGCCACCTCGGCACCCACGGCGAGAGCGCCGATGACGGCCGTCAGCCGGGGACCGCCGATCGCCGCCGTGATGGCCGGCGCCACGACCAGGAGCGGCCCCAGATGAATGTCGGCGCCGGTCACCAGATCGACCGCCGTGATCGCCACGATGAGCCCGATCGGTACCGCGATCAGTCCGGGGCGGTGCCGCCACGGCTGGCCCTGGCCCAGCGGACGGTGCGGAAGGCGCATGGTTCCTGCTTACCTTGCCGACGGCTCCGGGAGCTCGTCCGACACGTTGCGCGCAGGGCGCACCGGCCCCGCTCCCGGCCCGTCCGTGCGGGGGAAGGCGATGCCCCGTCAGATGATGCGCGGCTCGCCGACAGCCGGATGCGCCCGGATCCCGGCCGACCCGCGCGATGACCCGGCATCGCTGATCCGCGCGGTCGGGGAACTCCACGGTGGAAAGACAACTGGAGACGCGCCGTCTGACCACGAGGCTCCGCCGCCCCGCGGACCGCCGGTCAGGTGACCCTGGCGCGAAAGAGGTGCCATCCCCGCGGCTCGCTGGAAGAAAGCCAGGGGATGACCATCACGCCCGGCACACGGCCGCGCGGACACCAGGGACGGACCATGCAGACCGACACCGTGAAACGGTTCCTCAACGCCCTCAGCCCGGCAAGCCGGGAGGACGTCCAGAACATGCCAGCCGAAAAGCAGGAACAGATGGCCGCGGCATGGGAGAAGTACCTCAGCGACGACACCTCGCTGCTGACACTGAGCGAACTCGACCCGCCCAGCGCCGAACACCGGGCCGCCGAGCACGTCATCCAGGATCTCCACTGACACACCTGAACGGCACCGTCCGCCACGGGCTGTCCGGGTCGGTGGTCAGCGCGCGGTGCGCGTCCAGGACCGTCGTATACCAGCGGCCGAACTCCTCCGCGTCGAAGTGCAGACACCGCCCCAGCACGTACCCGGCGGAGAACTCCTCCCACGAGTCGTACGCGGCCTGCGCCGCCCCGGCCGCACGCTCGACCGCCGCATACATCTCGGACTCCGTGGCATACCGGGCGCCCCGCCCCCAGCGGGCCATCTTGGAGCCACGACCGATGTCCCACGCCGCGATCGTGCGCACGTAGCCGCCGGGCGGCAGAAGACCGTCGGCGCGGAAACGGGCCTCGTACCGCAGCACCTTGCCCACCAGAGCGCGCAGATGCGCCACGAAATCACCGAACTCGGGGTCGTCGTCGACCGTGCCGTCCTCCTGCGCGCGGGCGCGCAGCGTGGACTCCACGCAGTCGCGCCACTGCGCGGGATCGACCCGGCGGGCTCCCGCACGCAGCAACGCCGTCCGCGCACCCAGCACGAAGTCCCAGTACCAGGGGCTCACCTCCTGGTCGAGGAGCCGTTCCTGGATCCCGAGCCAGTCCGCACGGCCGTGCACCCCCCAGTCGTCGGCGATCCGCTCGGTCTCGCCCCGATAGCCCATGCCGTGCCAGTGCGGTGTGTTCCACGCGTCGCCGTTACGGAAGCACAGGTGTGCCCCGCAGGCCAGGCCGTGCAGCAGCGGTCCGGGGGAGGGGGCGCCGGTGCGCCGCGTCACCACACGGTCCATCAGCGCGTCCGGGGAGAACAGCTCGTGGTGCAGGTCCAGCCACGTCTCCCGTTCCTCGTCGTCGGTCAGGAAGTACTGCTCGCAGGGCGTGGCCGCGTTGACCGCGAGGACATCCACCTCCTCGGGAACGATCCGCGCGAGCGCGCCGAGGGTCGCGTACTCGTACACGAGGTACGGATGCGGTCTCGGGAGCAGGCCGGGGGTGTAGACCTGCGCGACGGTGCGTCCGTCGGGCGTCTGGGTGGTCAGCATGGGGTACGTTCCCTCGCCGGCCGCCCGCGCCTGGTCGAGGCGCACCGGGTAGTACACGCCCTCGATCGCGAGGGTGCGCAGATACGCGTACGCGTTGTCCGCCCGGCTCAGTTTGTACAGATACTGCTCCAGGTCGGTGGGCGCCTGCCAGCGGCTCCCGTCCTGCGGCGCCGGGACCAGCGGGAAGAACTCGTCGTGGACCTCGTCCTCGGCTGCCGCGTGCATGGGGTTCCTTCCGTTCCGGGTCCCGGGATCGCGTACGTACGTCACGGCCTTCCGCGTCCGGGGGCGGGGCGGCCGGGCGGGGCGCCTTCTCAGCCCGTGCGACGGTCCGGCACCTGCGGTGCGGATTCCAGGGCGGGGGCGTCCGTACCCTGTTCGGCACGGAGCTGGGCGGCCACCGCGTCCGTGCGGTCCCTCAGCGCGCGCACCCGCTCGGCGGTACGCGTGCCCTCCGGGGGAGCCGCTGCGGGAAGGACGGGGACGCCATGGGCCTGCGCGGTGAGTACGAGGCTGTGCATGACCTCCGCCTGCTGGGCCAGCAGGGCGGTGGTGAACATGTTGGCCCGCAGTGTCTTCTGCTTGCCGAACGCGCCCCGGTAGGTGATCTCACAGGCGACGGCGACCGTCTCCAGCCGTTGCTCGGCCGCCTGCTCCAGCGCGGCGAGCATGACGGACGCGAGGCCCTCGACGACCTTGGTGACAACCCACTTCCGCCCCGGAAGCGGCGGCAGCACATCCCGGATCCGGTCGATCTCGGCGTCGAGCGCCTCCGTGGTCATGGCGCTGAACGCGTCGTGCAGCTGAAGGTTGACCACCTTCGACCACGGGATGTCCTCGCCGTCGAAGCCGACCGACTCGGGGCCGAAGCGCAGCGCGCCGATGCCGTCCAGCGGGCGCAGCGCCTTCGCGGTGATGGCCGGGACCCGGGGATGACGGCAGATGAGGGCACCGAGCGAGAACTCCCACTGCTCCTGCGTGGGCGCGGCGGGTGCGGGCAGGGAGCGCAGGATCGAGAGCACCCAGTCGCCGGAGGCGTTGGTACCGGCACGTCCGGCGTCGGCGCCGCGTTGCACGGCCTGCGCGATGTCTCTGCCGAAGGAGGTGGCCGCGGTGCCCACCGAATCGCCCAGACTGCGTGCCCGGTCGAATATGCCCATGCCCTGACCCTGCCTCACCTGCGATGTTCTTGTGGCGGCGACACTCTACCCAGAGTTCGGGAGCCGGTGATCAACCGCAGCGCGTCGGCACGCGAGACGTCTGGCAGGGCAGCGGGCCGCCTCCTTCCTCGGGGATGCCGAGCTCGGACAGGAGCGTGCGCGGCGCGCAGGAAGTCGGCCGACGGAGCGCTCAGGGTATTCACCCTGACGGGTGAATACCCCCGCTGTATTCCTTCGGGGAACGTCGCTGTATTGCTCAGGGGCCATTTCCGTCTCTCCCGTGACGGCACTCCACCCCTCCGGGCACGAATTTCGGAAACAAGTCACGGCGGGTGTGTAGAAAGAAGAAGCAAGGGCACGCGATGGACCGAGGGACGGTCGCTCGCTTTCGGAGCACCGCTTTCCTCACGGCTGCATATCGTCGATGAAGGAGCCTTTCATGACCGAGAACATCTGGGGTTACCACCCGACGGCCGGCCACACCGCGGGCACCAGCCTGGTCGGCTACAAGGTCGAGGCGACCGACGGGAGTATCGGCAAGGTCGACAAGCACAGCGACGACGTGGGTTCCGCGTACCTGGTCGTGGACACCGGGGTGTGGATCTTCGGAAAGCACGTCCTGCTGCCCGCCGGCACCATCATCCGGATCGACGCGGGCGAGCAGAAGATCTACGTCGGCCGGACCAAGGCCGAGATCAAGGACGCACCCGAGTTCGACAAGGAAAAGCACCTCGGAGACCCGGGCTACCACGATCAGGTCGGCGGCTATTACGGCGGCCACCGCGCCTGACACCGCGGACGCGACCACCACGGACGCGACCTGAATGACCGCACACGGGTGGGGCCCGCCGGAAAGCCGGCGGGCCCCACTTGGTGCCTTGATGCGCGCGCTGGAAAACTCACGAACTGAGGACGGAATCGTCCAAGGGCCGTCCCCCGGGGAGCCGGTGGCGCGCCACGATCAGCGCGGTGTCCACATCACGGGTCCCGGTGGACACGCACAGCGTGTAGGCGACGTCGTCCATCCGCCTGCGCACCTCTTCCCCGCCCTGCCGGGCACCGAGGGCCTGGAGGGTCTCGTACTCCGCGATCAGGTCGGCCAGCACTGCGGGGTGGGCCATCAGCATGTTCGGGCTCCTCTCGACTGCCGTCCCCCGGTCCGGCGACCGTCTACCCGGGATGCCGCTCTTCATCCATGAGCCGGTGGTGGAGGTTCAGGTAATCCGGCCGAACGGGCTGTCGTCGAGCTCCGCGAGCAGAGCGGCGGGGTCACGGTAGACGGCCAGCGCGCCCGCTTCTCGCAGCTCCGCCTCGCCGATGCCCCCCGACAGCAGCGCGACACAGCCGACTCCCGCCCGCTGCGCCGCCTTGACGTCCCACACCGTGTCCCCCACGAACAGCGCCCGCTCGGGAGCCGCATCCGCCTGGTCGAGGGCCTGGCAGACCGGATCGGGGGCGGGTTTGGTGGATTGCACGTCATCCGCGCTGGTGGCATCGAAAATGGCGTCGTCGGCGTCGACGGCCCGGCGCAGCGCGGTGAGTTCCGTGCCCTGCGCGGAGGTGGCCAGGACGACGCGCCAGTTCCGGCCGGCAAGGGTGCGCAACAACTCGGCCGCCCCGGGCAGCGGCGACAGCCGGTCGAACCAGGTCGCGTACAGGACCTTGTGCGCCGTGCTGAGGGCCTCGTCCTCGTCGTGGTCGCGGGCGTCGCCGAGCAGCTGGTCCAGGAGCCGGCCCGATCCCATGCCGATGGTGTGATGGATGTCGGACATGGCGACGTGGTGCCCGGCCTGCCGGAACGCCTCCCACCAGCTGACGGCGTGCAGGTAATTGGTGTCCACGAGCGTGCCGTCGACGTCGAAGACGGCCGCGCGGGGGCGCGCGTCGCCGGAATTCCCCTCGGTGGTCGCGGTTGCTGTCCCCGGGCGCACGGCTCAGCCCTCTTCCGCGTCGTGGGCGATGTCGTCGTCGATGGCGTACTCCTCCAACGGGCTGGTGGCCGGCCCTTGGAGGAGGGAGCCGTCGGTGTCGAAACGGGAGCCGTGGCAGGGGCACTCCCACGTCCGTTCGGCGGCGTTGAACGCGACCAGGCAGCCCAGGTGGGTGCAGCGGGCGGAGAGGGCGCGCAGGGTGCCGTCGTCCTGCCGGTGGACCGCGCACCGGCGGCCCTTCACCCGCACGAGCGCTCCGGTGCCGGGGGCGATGTCCGCGACGGAGTCCACATGGGAGGGCCTGAGCCGGTCGCCCAGGAAGTGCCGGCCGACCTCCGCCTGGTGTTTGAGGAAGGCGGGCGCCTCGCGCACCGCGCTCCACAGCCGCCGGGGGTCGTACAGGCCGGCCCAGGACGGGGAAGGGGTGCGGTCGGTGATGAGATCCGCCAGCAGCCGGCCCGCCATGACACCGCCGCTCATCCCCCACCCGCCGAAGCCGGTGGCGACGTACGTGTGCCGGGCGCCCGGGTGGAAGGGGCCCACGAGGGGGACCGTGTCGGTGGAGTCGTTGTCCTGGGCGGCCCAGTGCCGGACGATCTCGGCTTCCGGGAAGTGCTTCCGGGTCCAGTCGGCCAGCCTCGCGAACCGCTCGGCGACTTCCCCCGTGCCGGGGGTGAAGCTTTCGCCGGTGACGAGCAGCAGACGTTGCCCTTCGGCACAGGGCGCGGTCCGCACCGACCTCTTGTTCTCCTCCTCCGTGATGTACATGCCGCCGGGGTCGAGGGCGGCGGGGAGGGTGGCCGCGACGACGAGTTCACGCCGGGGCGAGAGCCGGGTGAACAGCAGGGCGCGGTCGAAGACCGGATAGTGCGTGGCCACGACGACGTCGCGCGCGGTGACGACGGCTCCCCCCTCGGACGTGACGCGGCACGGTGTGCCCTCGGTCAGACCGGTGATACGTGTGCGTTCGTGGATCCGTCCGCCCCGGGCGGTGATGTCCTCGGCGAGGGCGAGCAGGTACTTGCGCGGATGGAACTGCGCCTGGTTCTCCACCCGGACCGCGCCGGCGACGGGGAAGGGCAGCCCGGTCTCCTCGACGTAGGCCGCGGCGAGCCCCGCCTCACGGGCCGCCTCGGCCTCGTCCCTGACGGCCTCACGCGACTGAGGGTCGGTGACGTAGGCGCAGGAGGGGAGGCGCTCCAGCTCGCAGTCCACCCCGAGGGCGGCTGTGATCTCCGCGACCCGTTCGACGGCTTCCTGCTGGGAGCGCGCGTACAGCCGGGCGTCCTCGCTCCCTCGGGTGCGGCGCAGTTTCCCGTAGACGAGGGTGTGCAGGGCCGTCACCTTGGCGGTGGTGTGGCCGCTGACGCCCGCGGCGATGCGGTCGGCCTCCAGGACGGCCACCGAGCGGCCGGCCTCCGTCAGTTCCCAAGCGACGCTCAGCCCCGCGATGCCGCCGCCGATGACGGCGACGTCGACCTCGAGGTCGGAGGTCAGGGGAGGGTGGGCGGTGCCGGGGGCCGTGGCCATCCAGTGGGATTCGGCGAGGCCGGGGAGCGCGTGGGCGGGGTCGGTGGCGGGTGACATGACAGACCGGGTTCCCCCGTCGCCCCGGCCGAACCGCCGTCCGCCGGTATTCGCCCGGACGGCCGGTCCGTGCCGGTCCCGGCCGGTCTCAGCCGACCGGGGGCCCGGCGGCCGACGGACGGTCGTGGCCGCGTTGGTTGAACCGGTCGGCGGCCTTGTCGTTGAGGGCGCTCAGCGTGCGGCGCAGCCGGGAGCCCGGCCCGTCGGGCGGGGTGTCCAGGGCGTGGCCCGGGGCGGTCCCGCTCCGCTCGCCGTCGGGCCGCGGCAGGGCCCGGGCGACGACCGACATGAGACGGGTGACGGTCGCCGGGGCGAGGCCGTGGGCGGTCGCGGCGAGACGGGCCGCGGGTGTCAGGACGATGCGCGACCGACGGCGCTCGATGCCCGAGACGATGCGTTCGGCGGCCCGCTCGGCGTCCATGGAGACGAGGGGCGCGCCCGCGACCACGGAGAACCAGGCGAATTCCCGGTCGGCGGCCCCGCCGAAGCGGGCGTGCAGATGGGAGCCGGTGCGCATCAGACCGGGGTGGACGGCGGTCACCGTGACCCCGCGCGCCGTCTCCTCCGCGCGCAGTCCCTCCGCCAGCGCCGCGACGGCCGACTTGGCGCACGAGTACGGCAGGAGATGCGGCACGGCGACCAGACCGCCGACGGACCCGATGAGCGCCAGCCGCCCGCCGGCCCGGCTGCGCCGCAGATGCGGCAGGGCTTCGGCCGCGGTGTTGAGCGCTCCCTCGAAGATCGTGGACATGGCGTCCCGGAAGCCTTGCGTACCCACGGACTCCCAGGGCGCCACCTGAATGACGCCCGCGTTGGCGATGACGACGTCGACGCTCCCGTGCCGGGCGGCGACCTCGGCGACGAGGTCCCGTACGGCGGCCTGGTCGCGTACGTCGCAGACCGCGCCCCGCACGTGGTCCGCCGCGCCGGTCCCGCCCAGGATCGACTCGGCGTCGGCCAGTTCCGCCGCGTCCCGGGCGGCGATGGTCACGGTGGCCCCGCGGGCCATCAGCTGACGTGCCATGAGCAGGCCCAGACCGCGGGAGCCGCCGGTGACCACGGCGGAGAGCCCGTCGAAGGGACGAGGGTGCGGGGCGGGGCGTTGCATGGCGGCTCCTTCACCCGTGCGGCGGACGTCCGCGCGCGGGACTCATGGCGGCGTGGGCGGTCACGGGTGCAGCAGTACCTTCAGCACCCCGTCGGCCTTCTTCTGGAACAGCTCGTAGGCCTGGGGCGCCTGGTCGAGACGGAGGTGGTGGGTGGCGAAGGTGTCGACGCCGAGGACGTCCTCGTCCGTGAGCAGCGGGAGGATCTCGTCCGACCAGCGGCGGACGTTGGCCTGGCCCATCCGGATCTGGATCTGCTTGTCGAAGAGCGTGAGCATGGGCATGGGGTCGGTCATGCCGCCGTACACACCACTGATGGAGACGGTGCCGCCGCGGCGCACCAGGGCGATGGCCAGGTGCAGGGCACTCATACGGTCCACACCGGCTTTGTGCATGAGCTTCTCCGCCCAGCGCGGCGGCATCAGACCGGCGGCCTGCTGGGCGAGCCGGCCGGCGGGGCTGCCGTGGGCCTCGGTGCCCACCGCGTCGATGACGGCATCGGGCCCCCGGCCGCCGGTGACATCGCGCACGGCGGTCAAGAGGTCACTCTCGTGGTCGAAGCCCTCCAGGTCGAAGACGTCGAAGCCGTCGCGCCGGGCCCGCTCCAGCCGGTCGGGCACGTGGTCGATGCCGATCACCTGAGCGGCGCCCAGGTGGCGGGCGACCCGGCAGGCCATCGTCCCGATGGGGCCCAGCCCGAGGACCACGACACTGCTGCCCGCCCCGACACCGGCGTACCGCACGGCCTGCCAGGCCGTGGGCAGGACATCGGAGAGGTAGACGAACCGGTCGTCGCTCGGCCCGTGCGGCACTTTGATCGGGCCGAACTGTGCCTGCGGCACCCGCAGGTATTCGGCCTGCGCCCCGGGTACGGCACCGTAGAGCTTGGTGTAGCCGAACAGTTGTGCGCCCATGCCGTGTTCGCGGACCTGGGTGGTCTCGCACTGGGTGGGCAGACCGTCCCCGCACATCACACAACTGCCGCAGGCGATCTGGAAGGGGACCACGACGCGGTCGCCCGGCGAGAGCCCGGGCACCTCGGATCCGGTCTCCTCCACGATGCCCATCGGCTCGTGGCCCAGGATGTCGCCGGGCGTCATGAACGGGGTGAGCACCTCGTACAGATGCAGGTCCGAGCCGCACAGCCCGGTCGAGGTGATGCGGATGACGGCATCGGTCGGCTCCTGGATCACGGGGTCCGGGACCTGGTCGACCCGGACGTCGCGCTTGCCGTGCCAGACGGTGGCCCGCATGACGGATCACCTCCTTCGGGGACGGGGGAGGGAAGGCAGGGTCAGCGGCCGGGGGCTCCCTCGGCAGGTGAGTGGCGTCTCCTCCGTAACCGAGTGACCAACCGCGCGAAAATCAAACGTGGGCCGTTCGAGGAGCCGCCGCGTGGACCGGCCGGGGGACAGGGCGGGAGCAGCCGGCACCATGGCGCGACACGCCGGGTACGGAGCCGGGGATGATTGCGCCGCCTCCGGATGTTGAGCGAAGGTACGTGGCGGTCGTGCGTGACATGCCTGCACCGCGACCGCGCTCGATACGACGTGAGACTTCGTGGACGGGACAGACAGCATGCCTCTTGAAGGTGAGTACGAGCCGAGCCCGGAGCAGTGGGTGCGTGACCAGGTCGAGCTGTACGAGAGCTCGGGCGGTACGCGAGGGACGACGCTACGGGGCATGCCCGTCATCGTCCTGACCACCCGGGGCGCGAAGAGCGGCAAGATCCGCAAGAGCCCGCTGATGCGGGTGGAACACGAGGGCGCCTACGCGGTGGTCGCCTCCCAGGGCGGCGCGCCCAAGCACCCGGTCTGGTACCACAACCTGGTGGCGGACCCCCGCGTGGAACTCCAGGACGGACCCGTGCGCCAGGACATGACGGCCCGCGAGGTCACCGGCGAGGAGAAGGCTCTGTGGTGGGGGCGCGCCGTCGCCGCGTACCCCGACTACGACGACTACCAGAAGAAGACGGACCGTGAGATCCCCGTCTTCGTCCTGGAGGCGGCCCCCGCCGGACACTGACCGAAAACCGCTGCCCCCGCGCCGTTGGAGCTACTGGACGCCGGAGAGCGACGGTCGCTCCGGCCGCCCGTGCGCGCCCACGGCGTGGGGCGCCCCGGTCGGCGGACGGTAGGTGGCGCACGAGGGCGGCAGAGTCACTCCGGCGAAACGGAGTTGCGCCAGGCGGCTGTGGTAGGCGGCGCCTCGCAGCAGGCTCCGGGCGATGTCCGCCACCCGGCGGTTGCCCGGCGCGGCCCACGGGGTGCCGTCGACCCAGGCGTTGAACGCGCCCATGGCCGGGCCGCACCAGATCTGGAAGTCGCCGGCGCGGTCCGCTTCCCCGTGGGACGCCCAGCGGGAGGACAGGCCCAGGTACCAGCGGAAGACCAGAGCCATGCGGAGCTTGGGAGTGCGCTCGGCGCGCTCGGCCTGACCGGGCCGGTGCGCGCGGAGATAGGCGGCCACCTCGGGCCACACCTCGTCGAGGGGGCGGTGGAAGATCTGTTCCTCCAGCCGGCCGCGGTCCTGCGGGGACAGGTCGTGGAGACCCTCGTGCTCGCGGTACAGCCGGTACAGCCATGCCGCCCGGCCAGGGAAGAGCGTGCCCCGCTTGAGGACCTGCACGTCGATGCCCATCTCGAACATGTCGGCCGCCGGGGCCATGGCGCAGTCACCGATCTCCGCTTCCGCGAGGAGGGCCTTGGCCGCGGCCGAGGTCCCGGCCTCGACGCAGGCCTGGTTGACCGATCCCGTGACGATGTAGGCCGCCCCCAGGGCGAAGGCGGCGAACGCGGCCTGCGGAGTGCCGATGCCGCCGGCGGCGCCGATCCGCACCGTGCCGCCGGGACGCCCCGCGAGCGCTTCGCGGTCACGCAGAGCGGTGATCAGAGGAAGTTGGGTCACCAGGGGGCGACGGTCGGTGTGTCCGGCGGAGTCGGCTTCCACGGTGATGTCATCGGCCAGCGGGACCCTCGCGGCCAGCTCCGCCTGGCCGGCGGTGACGCGCCCCTCGCGGACCAGCCCGGCGAGGAGTTCGGCGGGCGCCGGACGCAGGAAGAACTCCGCGGTCCCGGCCTGGGAGACCTTGGCGACGACCCGGTTGTCGGCGCGTACCGCCGAGCCGGGCCCTCCCCGCAGCCCGGCTGCCCGGTACCGGACGAGGTCGGGGGTGGGCTGGAGGAAGGCGGATGCCTCGACACAGCGCACCCGGTGGCGCAGATAGAGGTCGACGGCCTGCCGTTCGGCCTCGGGGGTCGCCGGACTGTGGATGAGATTGCAGGCCCACGGCAGGCCGGGCGCGTCCCGGTGGAGGCGGAGCACGGCCCGCTCGATGCGGTCGGCGGACAGGCCCGCGGCGCCGAAGGACGCCAGGTGGCCGGTGCGCGCCAGGGCGATGACCAGTTCCTCCGAGGAGATGCCGCCCGCCATGGATCCCGCCATGTAGGGCTGCTCGGCCCCGTGGTCGCGGAGGAAGGCCGCCGACCCCAGTTGGCGGGTGGACACCGGTGGTGCGGCGGCGAGGATCTGTACCCCGCTGCCCGGCCGCGGGGGATGGGACGTGGTGCCGATGCGTCCGTCGGCCCTGACCACGTAGCACGGCCGGTCCAGATCCTCGAGGACCTCGCGGACCCGCGCGGGGCCGAAGCGCACGCTCATGCCGTCACTCCCGTCCGGTGGTCGGTGTCGTCCTGGAGCGCGATGTTCTCCACGGCGTAGACGCGCAGGCCGTCCCGCCAGACGTTGCCGTCGGCCCGGACCACGAGCCGGCCCGCTTCCCGGCGGATGTCGCGGAGGTGCACCTCGGCCTGCACCTCCCGGTGCTGCGGCAGGATCTGTCCCCGGTAGGTCCACCGCAGTTCCGCGCCGGGGCGTGGGGTGAGGGTGTGGAGCCGGCCCTCGGTGATGACGCCGGTGTGGAAGAGGAATGCCTTGACCATCTGGAAGAGCATCTCGACACCACAGGAGCCGGGCATGACGGGATCGTGAAGGAAGTGGTGGGCGAAGTACCAGTCGTCCGCGTGGACGGGCTTGGTGCACAGCAGGTAACCGGCTCTGTGCGTTCCCCCGTCCGCCACGAGCTCGGCTTCGGACCCGGCCAGGAAATCGAGCCGGCCACGGCCCGGCCGGGGACCACCATCGAGGTCGAGGGTCCGGACGGTGGGCGGCGGGGTCTCCCGGCGGTGCAGCCACGGGGGGACGAGGAGCCCCGCGTCCATGCCCTGCTGCTGCGCCAGGGTGGGTTCGGTGAAGAAGCCGTGGACGGTCTGTCCGCGGTAGAAGGTGTCGTCGGCCAGCGTGAGTTCGTACCCGTACCGCTGGAGGACCGCCCCCGGCAGCGGGATGTGGGCGAGCAGCGTGGTGTGCTGGCGGATCGTGCGTCCGCGCAGGTCCACGGGTCGCAGTAGGCACGCCTGCCCTTCGAGGTTGCGGGTCGTGAGATTTTCCCGTGGATACTCCAGTCCGGCACCCGTCGCGGCTCCGGCGAACGCCGCCGCCTGGGTCGACGTCTCCAGGTAGAGCAGATGGGGGGCCGTGCCCGCGTTCTCCTCGAGATACCACGCGTCGTCCGGCACGTCGTACTCCGTCGTGTACGTCACCCCGGTCGGGTACTCGCCCTGGCGGTAGGGGGCGGTCAGCATCCGGTCGACCATCAGCATGTCGCCCCGGGGCGGGCGGGGCCGGATCCGCTGGGACGAGATGTTTCCGGACGGCCCGTAGGTGACGCCGAGATCGCCTTCGGCGGCGTGCGCCAGGTGCAGTTCGTGGGTGTACGTCGGCTCGCCGCCCGTGGTGTGCCGGAGCGTGTGCGCGGCCTCGCGGGGACCGATGGACACCCCCGGTTCCTCCCGGAGCACCACTCCCACGCCGTGGAGGCGCGCCACGAGGTGCGGTCCGTCGAGGGCACCCACGTCCGCCACCACATGGGGCCGGGGGGCGAGGCCCACCGTGACGATGTCGGCCTCCAGGGTCAGCGGTCCGCCGAGCCGGGTGGTGTCCGGTACGTCGATGCAGGTCGCCTCGCCGTTCCACGGGTGGAATCGCGGTGCGGGCAGGCACAGGTGCAGCCCGAGACGCAGAGCGTGGAGCTGGAGGGCCTGCCAGGCCGCTTCGAGGAGAGACGCCCAACCGGCCCGGTCTCCCGGCCGGGCCGGCCGGGTCGTGGCGGTCAGATGCCCTTGCCGGTAGCGGCCGGCGCGGAGGCCGGAGAAGGTGACCTCGTCGAGGAACCGGAAGCCGTCCGCTCCGGCCGGGGCCGGGCGGTCGCCCGGCAGCCGGAAGGCAGGGCCGAACACCTCGTCGGCGCGTCCGGCGGCCAGCAGGGCCAGATCCGACGCATCGATCCGATGACGGGTGGTACGGGCCAGCGGCCGGAACCGGCGTGGATACTCCGGTAGCGCCCGATCCGGCCATGGCGATGCGTCTTCCGCCGCACACCCGGTGGTGCCTTCGGCTTCGGCGACCAGCCGGCCCTCATGATGAACCGCCCAGGTGTGGGCCCCCGGCTCGGGCCCGGACACGGTGGCCCGGGCCCGCAGTCCGGTGGTGTGCGGTGGCAGGTCGTGGTGCCAGGTCAACGTGGTGCGGATTGCGGCCGGCCCGTGGCCTGTGGCTTGTGCCAAGGCGGCCTCACCGGCTTCGAGGACGGCGAGCGGCCCCGGAAGACCGTTGTCCTCGGCCCGCGTGGGCAACGGCCGGCTGGTGCCTTCGAGGATCCACTCCCCGAGCGCCTGGTGCGCCTGGAGCGTCACCCGGTGGGCTGTGCGGGCCAGGTGGGCGATCTCGTCGGTCAGGTGCGTGGTGTCACCGGGGTGACAGGGTGTCGCCCGGGCCGGTGGAAGCAGGGGCGCGGGCGGGGTGGTGGGGACATCCTGCCCCGCTTCGGGCCACCACGGGGTGACGAAGTGCGGGCCGTCGAATCCGAGTTCGTCCATGGTCCCTGCCTGGTCGGGGAAGTCGGGTGGCTTCGGCATCACAGGCTCAGCGGTTCCGGAGCCGGCCATGCGGCCCTGCTCGCCAGTTCCGGCGCGACCACGATTCCCTTGAGGCCGTTCCATCGCTGCAGGACGTCCCCGTCGGGGGTGCAGGCGGTGACGGTGCAGGTGAGTTCCAGCGGGTTGTGTTCCCTCAGCACCGCGACGATGACGAAGGGCTCGTCGTCGGGCAGCGGGGCGAAGAGCTCCACGTGTTCCACGGCGACCGGCAGACAGCGGTGCCCGCACACCCGCCGCCCGAGGAGCGCCGCGGCCTGGAGCAGCAGATCCGCCAGGGCGGGGCTGTACAGCGCGCCGGAGTACGCTCCGCGGGCCAGCTCCGGGTCCCGGAGCCGGGCGAGGACCGTCAGTTCCGTGTCGTCCTCGGCCAGGACCGGGCCGAGGCCCTGCAACAGGGGGCCGTGGAAGAGGAAGCCCTCGTCATAGGCGGGGTGACGGCGGTCCTCCCCGGCCCGGTACGAGGGCAGTTGGAGCCGCCCCGGCGCGGGGAGCGCACCGGCCGACGCATGGAACACGCCTTCGTAGCGCGGCAGCGGCGCTGTCCCGTCGTCGTCATGGATCGTCACACGGACGCCGGTGCCACCCTGGTCACCCAGCGGGCGCATCGCGATCCGTGCGCGGGGAGGCCGGGTGTCGTCGAGGACGAGGCCCTTGCGGACGGAGAAGTCGCGCACCTCCGTCACCGGCCGCCCCGGGCGGGCGCGTTCCACCGCGTTGAGCCCCCAGCCGACGGCGGCGGTCATCGGCAGCACGGGACGCCCGTCGATGCTGTGGTCGTGCAGTACGGGCTCGGCGGCCAAGCCGTCGAGGTCACGCAGCAGGTCCGCGCCCCGCGGGGGAAGCGGGGGCGCCTGGAAGGCCGATCGGGTGGGGCCCAGGACGGTCACCAGGTCGTCGCTGTGCCCGGCGGTCATCTGCTCGACGAAGTACGCGCGGCCCTCCTCCCGGCTCAGCAACGGCAGCCCCATCTGGAGGAACAGCTCCTGGGCCTGCTCCGAGGCCATGCCCCCGCGCCAGGGGCCCCAGGCGAGCGCCGCGACCCGGCAGTCCGGGTGCCCGGCCTTCCAGGCACAGGCGAACCGGTTGAGTGCCTCGTTGGCCATCGCGTAGTCCGTCTGGCGGCCGTTGCCGTAGACGCCGGACACGGAGGTGAAGACGACGAGGTGGCGCAGCCGGTCGGCCGGGAGGCAGTCCAGGACGTTGGTCAGCCCGGTGAGTTTGGTGCCCACGACCCGCGCGACGTCCTGTGCGCTCTTGTCCCGCAGAGGCTGGTCGGCCAGGACACCGGCACCGTGGATCACGCCGGTCACCCGCTCGGCGTAGGGCGACAGCGCCGCCCGGACCGCGGCGGCGTCCCCGACGTCCGCGGCGATGTAGACCGCTTCGGCGCCGTGGGAACGGAGTGCGGCGAGGGTGGTGTGCATGTCCCGCTGCTGGTCCAGGTGTCGGGCCTGCGCGTCCAGGGACTCGCGGACGCGCGGGTCGTCGGGGTCGTGGCCCTCGGCCCGGGCTCGCTCGGCGCAGGCGTCGCGCAGCGCCGGTTCACTGTCGAGCCCGGTCGCCCAGTCGGGGAGGTCTTCCAACGGCGTACGGCCCAGCAGGAGGAATCCGCACGGGTGGTGGGCCGCGAGAGCGGTGAGGCACCACGAGGTGATGCCGCGCGCTCCGCCGGTGACCAGCAGGAAGTCGTGGGGCTCGGGGGCGGTGGGGACGGGCGTGGCCGGCAGGAGGGGAGCGGGGGTACCGGACACGGTGAGGGCGTGTCGTGTGGTGCCGTCCCACGCGATCTCGCGCAGGGCGGCGGCGTCGCTGATCTCGCGGAGGAACCGGTCGGCCACCGCGGGGCCGGCGAGGCCGGGAGCGAAGTCCAGCGCGCGGCAGAACAGGTCCGGTTCCTCCACGGCGAGGGCTTTGACCAGGCCGCCCAGGCCGCCGGTCAGGGCCTGGGACAGATCACCGCCGGAGCCGGCCAGCCCCAGCGCCCCGTCCATCTGGGTGACGGTCACCACACCCGCCCGGTGCCCGGCGGCCGCGGTGTCCTTGAGGGCGGGGACGAGGTGCTTGGCGACGAGGACGGCGTGGCTCAGCCGGGTGATCGCCGTGGGGGTGTCCAAACGATCAGCGCGGCCGACGGGCAGCACGCACAGGTCCAGCCGCTCGACCGATGCCAGTGCGTTGCCGATCTGCTCGCTCAGCGTCTCCTCGTGCCAGCCGTCGAGGACCCACCGGTCCTCGCCGTCTGCCCCGACTCCGGGCAGGGCGAGCCGTCGGGTGTGCCAGCCCTGTCCCTCGAGGGCCTGCGCGAGCCCCGTGGCCAGTGCGCTGCCGTCGTCCAGCAACAGCGCCGTGGGGTGCGGCCCATAGGCATCGGCGAGGGCATCGGCCTCCGGCAACGGGTGCAGCGTCACGAACGCCCGCCCCAGTGGCACCTGTTGGACGGTGCTCCCGTGTGCGGCGCCCGGGGCGGCGATCTCCGTCAGCAGGAGGGTGAGTTCATGGACGGTACGGGCCTGAGCGAACCGGTAGATCTCCTCACGCGGCAGGAAGGGGTAGCGGCGCCATGCCTCGGCGGCGATCTCCACCTGCTTGAGGGAGTCGATACCGAGATCGGTCTGGATGTCCAGACCGGGCTCCACCATGTCGAAGGTGTACCCCGTCTTCTCCGCCACGAGCTGACGCAGGACCCGCTCGATGTCCGCCGGATCCACGGGGTGCGGAGCGGTGTCCGGCGCGACCGCCTCCTGGGGGGCGGTGTCCGGCGGGCCGTCCTGCGCCGTCCCGTGCGTGGCGGGGCCGGTGACGGCGGGGCGTGGCGCGGGCACGACCATGGCGTGCGGCGGGTGGGCACCTTCCGCGGGGTGGGATGCGCCGGGTGCGTCTTCGGCCGACGTGTGCGTGCTGTCCGGCCGTGGTCCGACGGAGGGCGCCCGCGCGCTGTCGGCGTCCCTCGGACCGGTCTCGGCAGTGGCCCCGTGTCGCAGGCGCGCGAATTCGAGCATGATCTCGTGGGTGCGGATGTGCGCCTGGCTCAGGGCGACACTGTGGTCCCTGACGGCCTCGACCCGGGAGAGCAGGGCGGGGTCCGCCTCGTCCTCGCTCCGGTGGTCCAGCAGGTCGGCCAGTCGGCGGGCGGTGTGCAGCTGACTCTCCATGTACTGCGCGTGGAGGTCTAGTTGCTCGGTCGCGGCGCGGGCCAGTGCGCTGTCCGTCCGGTCCGGGGACGTCCTCTCCGGGGCGGGCGCGGGTGCGGGAGCCGGGACCGCGGGTGTGCACCGGTAGCCATTGGCCAGTTCGGCCTCGTAGCGCGGTCGGCAGGCCTCCACCGCGAAGGCGTGACCTTCCAGCAGCCGTGCCACCGCGGACGGCTCGGGGCGCTGCGGCGGGGCGGGGGCGTCGTAGCGGTCGATGCCGGCGATCTCCACACCCAGCACCGCCAACCGCAGGGCGGCGTTCTTGAGAGCCGCCGCGCTGTCGGCGTCCGGCCCGAGGTCGGTGGGGACGGCCTCCACCTCGTCCTCGCCGAGAGTACGCAGCACCAGCCGGGACAGGACCTGCTTCGGCCCGAACTCCACGAAGACCCGGAAGCCGTCGGCGTACAGCTGCTGCACCCGTCCCGCGAAGTCCACCGGGTGCAGCAGCTGCTCGGCGAGGGTACGGCGGTTGGCCACCGGGTCGGTGCCGTAGGCCGCGCCGGGGGTGTTCGCGAGGACCGGCGTCGCGGGAGGGCACAGATCCACCTCGGCGACGGCCTCGGCGAAGTCCGCCGCGGCGTGCTGGACCAGCGGGGTGTGGAACGCCGCGGCGACAGGCAGCCGGTGCACCGCGAGCCGGGCCCCGGCGCACTCCGCGGCGAATCGGTCGACGGCCGCGGTCGGACCGCCGACGACCAGCTCGTCCGGCGCGTTGAGGTTGCACAAGGTCAGCTCGGGGTGCCCGGCGGCCATGCCCTCCCAGGTGTCCACGGACATACGGGCCGCGGCCATGGCGCCGGGGTCGTGGCCGTCGACGGCCGGTGGCTCCATCGCCTGCCCGCGCTTGCGCGTGAGCGTCAGACAGGCCTCGTCGGTGAGGCTTCCGGCGGCCCACAGCGCGGTCAGTTCGCCGCAACTGTGCCCCAGCAGGGCCTGCGGAGCGAACCCCAGCTCGGACAGGAAGCGGTACTGGCCCATCGCCAGTGCGCCGATCGCCGGCTGGGCGTAGCAGGTGCGCCGCAGTCTTCTCGCGTTCTCGGGTGCCTCGTGCCGATCCGGCACGGGATAGACCACCTGGGCGAGAGAGTCCTCCTCGCCCGACCACAGTGCGTTTGCCTCGTCGAAGGCGTCGCGCACCGGGGGAACGCACAGGAGGGCGTCGAGCCCCATGTTCACGTACTGGCTGCCCTGGCCGGCGAAGAGGGCTGCCACTTTCGTACCGGCCGGCAGAGCGGCCCGCCGGTAGTGGGCGCGGCCGGACAGGCTCCAGCTCTGCGCGTCGGGGTCGGCCCCGAGCCGGTCGACGGCCTCGGCCGTCAGCGCCGCGCGGGTGTCGTCGTCGGTGGCGACGATGCCCAGCCGGGCGTGGTGGGCGGGGACCGGCCCGGCCGGCTCCGGATCGGCCCCCTCCCGGAGCAGCTCCAGCAGGGCTTCCGGGTCCGGGGCGTGCCAGAGGCAGGTCTTCGGGGCGCCGTGCAGGGTTCGCGCGTGCACGTCGGAGGGCCGGTGCTCCTCCAGGACGGCATGGAAGTTCACTCCGCCGAAGCCGAAGGAGGACACCCCGCCGCGGCGGACGGGGCGCCGCGGGTCGCGCACCCACGGCCGGGCCCGGGTGTTGAGGTAGAGGACGCCGCTGCCGGCCACCTTCTCGTGGGGCTCGTCGACGTTGATGGTGGGCGGGAGCAGCTTGTGGTGCAGGGCCAGGGCGGTCTTGATGAGCCCTGCCGCGCCGGCGGCGGCCTTGGTGTGACCGATCTGGGACTTGACGCTGCCGATCGCCACCCGCCCGCCCCCGTCGCCGGAGTCCTCCAGGAGCGTGCTGAGGGCCGCCAGTTCGGTGGCGTCCCCCACCGTGGTCCCGGTGCCGTGGGCCTCGATGAGCTCGACGGACCCCACGGGCGTGTCGGCATCGGTGTAGGCGCGCCGCAACGCCTCCAACTGGCCCGCACCGCAGGGTGCGTAGATGCTCTGGGTCCGCCCGTCACTGGAGCCGCCCAGCCCGCGCAGCACGGCGTAGACGCGGTCGCCGTCGCGCTCGGCATCCGCCAGCCGCTTGAGCGCCAGCATGCCGATCCCCTCGCCGATCAGGGTGCCGTCCGCTGACCGGTCGAGCGGCCTGATGAGCCCGCTCGGCGACAGCGCCGGGGTCTTGCTGAAAAACATGAACGCCAGAAGGGAGTTGTCCGCGTCGCAACCGCCCGTGACCATGAGATCGGCGCGGTGCTCCACGAGCTCGCCGACGGCCATGCGCACCGCCGCCAGGGAACTCGCGCACGCCGCGTCCACGGTGCAATTGGCGGCCCCGAGATCGAACCGGTTGGCGATGCGCCCGGCGATGACATTGGCGAGGCTCCCGGGAAAGCTCTGTTCGGTCCACGGGGGCGAGGCCGCTTTGAACTTGCGGGCGATCTCGTCGGCGTCCCGTTCCGACAGCCCGCAGCTCAGGGCCGATTCCCTGACGATCGGGGCGTAGAGGCGGGCGGCCAGGGGCCCGACGGTGCTGCTCTGGCCGCACACCCCGAGAATGACGCCGGTACGGGCCGGGTCGTACCAATCGGCCCCCTCGCACCGGGCGTCCTTGAGGACCTCTCCCGCTACCCGCAGGCTCAGCAACTGGATCAGTCCGATGGAATCCAAGGTCGCGGGCGGCATGGAGAATTCGACCGGATCGAAGACCGTCGGCGGCAGGAAGCCGCCACGACGGGCGTAGGTCTTGTCCTCGGCGAACATATCGGGGTCGTAGTGGTCCGCGACCCGCCATGCCCCTCTCTCCGGTACCTCCGTGATGCAGTCCCGGCCGGACACCACGTTGGACCAGAACTCGCGCACGTCATGCGCCTGCGGAAACATTCCGGCGACGCCGACGATGGCGATCGGAGTTCTGGCCAGTCGGAATTCCACCGCATCCAGCATGGGAACCTCGTTATTATCGGACAAGAGGGGCGGGCATCGAAAGCGGGCACGGCACAGCCATGTACGCGGCACGTCCCGTGCGGTGACGGCCGGATACCCCCCGGTGAGAGTGCCTCAGAATGCCACAGGAAATATTCGCCGCCTCGGTAGGAACGTGCGCGTTTTCTTCGTATGTCGACGCTCTTCGTGTGGAGCATGGAATATCTCGGCCGCCCGGTAAACAACGCCGTCGCTGAATCACTCGTTCGGGAAGATGCCGCCGCCCCGATGCGGGCGGAGTCACCGACGCACTGCGGGCGGGAAGGAAGGAGGTGCCCGCAGAGCGGGGAAGGCGTTGTGACAGGCTGTGCAAAGGCGCCCGGCCGGTCAGGCCGCCGGGCCGGAGAAGAACAGGAAACCGAGGCGCAGTGAAGACGCCGGATCATTCGGGCTGGGGATCTGCCCCCGCCACCCACCGCGAGACGATCGCGACGGAGACCGCCCGGTTCGTGGACGTGGTCAAGGGCGCGAGCCTGGCGACCCCTGTTCCCAGTTGCCCGGGGTGGACGCTCCTCGACCTCGTCCGGCACACCGGCAGCGTCCAACGCTGGTTCTCGGCCCTCTTGCGGCAACGCGTCCAGGAACCGCCACGCAGCCGCGAGGTGGAACTGCGCCTGCCGACGCGGGAGGACGGCTACCCGGACTGGCTGACGGCGAGCGCGGCCGAGGCCGCGAGCGCCTTCACGACCGTCGACCCGGACGCTCCGATGTGGGCATGGGGAGCCGATCAGCATGCCAGGTTCTGGGTACGGCGGATGCTGTTCGAGACGCTCATGCACCGCGTCGACGCGGAACTCGCCCTCGGTCTCCACCCCGTGATCGACCGTGACCTGGCCACCGACGGTGTGGACGAGTTCCTCGTCAACCTGCCCTTCGCCGCGTTCTTCGCCCCCAAGGTGGACAATCTGCGGGGCGACGGTGAAACCCTTCGCTTCCGATGCGCCGATACGAGCGGCGAGTGGCTGGTCCACCTCCGCCCCGATGGATTCGGCGTCGAGCCGAAGCACGGGAGCACGGAGACGGCCACGCCGGCCGACGCGGAGATCCACGCCGCCGCCGCGGATCTGCTGCAGCTCATGTACGGCCGACTCGACCGCGGCGCGGACGCCTTCGACGTGCGAGGGAACGAAGACCTGCTGACGCGCTGGTTCGCCGACTCCGCTTTCTGAGTCTCCGGACGGAAATGAACAACAGAAAAAAGAGACGTCCCTCGTACGGGTGACACCGCGGATGCGGTTAACGGTCTATGGGAATCATCAGGTCAGCCTCACGGCGGCGGGGCGGCGGTCGGGGTGACAGCCGAAGGACGATGGGGGCACGCCGATGACGACGACCGATTCCACGACAGGACCGCTTCCGGCCCACGACTGGGCAGTCGACGACCTGCCGGCCCTGGACTTCGACCCGTTCATGACCCACTTGCTGCGCCACGAGCCGATCGCCCGGATCAGGCTGCCCTACGGGGAGGGCCACGCCTGGCTCGTCACCCGCTACGAGGACGTCAAACTGGTGACCTCCGACCCCCGCTTCAGCCGACGGGCGCTGATCGGCCGGTCCGTCACCAGGCTGTCCCCGCACACCATCCCTCAGGACGAAGCCGTGGGCTTCGCCGATCCGCCCCGCCACGCCCAGCTGCGCAAAGCCGTCGCCCGGGCCTTCTCCACCCGCAGTATGGAGCGGCTCCGGCCCTTCGTGCAGCGGACGGCCGACGAACTGCTCGACGACATGGAGCGGCACGGCAGCCCGGCGGACCTGATGGAGCATCTCAACGGCCCGCTGCCGTTGATGGTCATCAGCAAAGTGATGGGCGTACCCCCCTCCGACCGGCCCCGCATGGCGCACTGGACGGGCATGCTCCTGACGGCGGCGTTCACGCGGGAGGAGAGCGAGGCGGCCAAGGCCGAGATCCGGGAGTACTTCACCGCGCTCCTCGGGCGCCGGCGCGCCGAACCGCGAGAAGATCTGGCCGGCGACCTGGCCGCGGCGGTGGCGAGCGGTGAACTCAGCGAGGCGGAGGCGGTCGCCCTGGCCGTGCTGATCCAGATCAGCGCCACCCACGCCGTCCGCAACAACAGCGCCAACATGGTCTACGCCCTGCTCACCGAGCCCGGCGTGGCAGCCCGGCTGCGGGCCGAACCGGCGGTCCTGCCACAGGCTCTCGAAGAGCTCCTGCGCTGGGTCCCGCACCGCCGTGGAGTGGGCATCGCCCGTATCGCCACCGAGGACGTGGAGGTCGGCGGCACCGTCATCGCCGCAGGCGAAGTGGTCTATGCCTCCTACCTCACCGCCAACCGCGACCCGTCCGTCTTCGAGCGCCCGGACGAGCTCGACATCGACCGGCCGCGCGTCCCCCACCTCTCCTTCGGACACGGGCCGCATTTCTGCCTGGCCTCGATGCTCGCCCGACTGGAGTCCGAGATCATGCTCTCCGGCCTGCTCACCCGGTTCCCGGACCTGCGGCTCGCCGTGCCCGCGAAGGAGATCGCGTGGCAGCGCGCCGCGCTGATCCGGGGACCGGAGACCCTGCCGGTCGCCTGGTGACCGCGCCGCACGGCCTGGCCGTCGGGCGAGGACCTCAGGTACCCGGCCCCCTCACTCGCTGCCCGGCACGGTGCCCTAGCGTGCCTTGACTACCGTGAATTCCACGGCGTCGAGGTCGCCCTCGCCGTACTGGTCCTTCCAGTAGAGCGCCTTGTCGTTGGGGAAGGCGCGGGATGCCGCGAAGTACAGGTAGGAGCCGTCCCACCGTGTCTTGATGCGGAACGAGTCCCCGGTGGACACCAGCATCCAGGGATTCTGCCGGCAGCTGTCCATCAGGACGATCCGGCGGTGGTAGGAGTGACACAGCATGGACGTACTGCCCTGGCGCTGCAGTCTGATCTGATACCCGTCACCCCATGTGGAGTTGTTGTCCTTCTCGAAGACGACGGGTATTCCGCGGTCTCCCGCACGGTCCGCGTAGCGCACCGAGTTCGCCTCCGCGGTGAGCCCACGGTCGAGTTTCGTGGCCACCAGGTAGTAGGGGACGCCGGGCTCCACAGGGCCGGTCCCCGCGCTGCCGGCAGCCCGCGCCGGCGAGGGCGGAAGGGACACCGCCACCAGGGCGAGGAAGCTGGCCAGGACCGCTGACAGCCGGACTCGCGGGAGACTTCCTGAAGCGTGCATCACCGGATCGCTCTCCTTCGGGACAGAACACGTGGCCCTGCGCGGAGCCCGTACACCCGGCCACCGCCGCCACCGATACGACACACATGATCTACAACAACCGGCGTGTGGCGAAAGGGGTTTGGCGGATTGACGACGAGGCGGGCGGGCACCCCCTTGTGCGAGGCGCCCACCGAGTGGCCCGCCGGGACGTGCCGTGCCGGGGCGGCATCGTCAGCAACAGCTTTGGCCGCCCCAGATCTTCCGGTACGCCGCGCGGTAGCCGGGCGGATCCCAGGCCGTGCTTCCACCGCTGTTGGCGGCCGTGGCGATGTGGACGGGGGCGACGTATCCGCTGGCGGGCTCGCCGGAGAAGGCGCGGTTGAACTCGTCGACGATCTGCCAGCCCTGCGCGGAGAGCGCCTCGGGGACGGTGGCCGCCTGGAATTGCCTGCTGTTGACGCGTTGGAAGGCGGAGGGGTCGCCGTCGCCCGCGCCGATGTTGAAGGGGGCCGCGGCGCCCTTCTTGCGGGCCGCGCGCAGGGCCGGGGCGGCGTCGGCGAAGTAGACGTCGTTGATGGCGACGGAGTGGGTCCATTTCTCCCCGAAGCGGGAGAGCAGCGAGGACACCTCCCGGGGAGTCCGATTGCTGGTGTCGGAGAGGGGGATGTTCTTCTCGGTCAGGAGCTTGACGCCGGAGCAGGCGGCGAGGCCCTTCTTGATCAGCTCGGACTTGTTCCTGGCGAACGGAATCGAGGCATCGGTGAACACGACGACACCGGCGTCGCCGTGGGAGTGTGTCGTGATCCAGTCCGCGCTGATCCTCGCGACGTCCTCGACCCTGGTGGTGACGTTGCTGAAGAGTACGGGGTCCTTGCTCGGGCCGGGGGAGTCGACCGCGTGCCAGCCGACGAGCGGAATGTGCTCCGCGGTGGCCCTCTCGACCTGCTGTGACGTCAGACGGGGGTCGAAGCCACCGATGACGATCCCGGAGGGCCGGAGGGCGATGGCCTGGCTGAACGCCGCCTGGATCCCCGCGGGGGTGCCCTGGCCGTCGATCACCCGGACGTTCCAGCCGATGGCTCTCGCGGCTTCCCGTACGCCGTTGGCGGCGCCGGCGACGCCGGGGTTGGTCATGGTCTGCGCGACGTAGACGATGTTCTTGCCGGAGACCGCTTTGGGTCCCCTGATGGGGCCGTTCCACGGGGCGTCGGTCTTCTCGGCCCGCCGGACGGCCGCTTCGGCCTTGGCCAGGGCGGCAGGGCAGCCGGCCTTCGCCGGCCCCGAGGAGGAGGGCGCGGCTCCGGTCGACGCACCGCGCTCACAACCGACGAGGACGGTGGCCGCCGCTGCCAGGACGACCGCACCCGCCAGGACGGACTTGCGGTTCGTATGCACGGGCACGGGCACTCCTCGCGGAGGGGATGGCGGTCGAGCGGGCAGCCGCGGTCACGAGGCGGCTCCGGGCGGGGCATGGGGTGCCCGGGAGGATTCCGTCCGTCGTTGGCGCAGGTGTCGGCGCGCGGCATAACCGGCCAGGCCGACGGCGATGAGCAGGGTGGCGCCGTTGAACAGCGGGGTCACCCAGAACTGGGCGCCGAGCTGTCCGATGCCGGCGAGGCCGATGGCGAGGACGGTGACGGCGACGAGGGTGCCCAGGGCGTTGGCGCGGCCGGGCCTGATGGCCGTGGAACCGAGCAGTGCGCCGACGAAGGCGGGCAGCAGGTAGTCCATGCCGACGCTGGGATTGCCGATCTGCTGCTGCGCGGCGAGCAGGACACCGGCGACGCCGACGACCAGACCCGAGCCGACGAAGGCACAGACGACGTACCGCCGGGAGGGGATGCCCACCAGGTCGGCCGCCCGGGGGTTGGACCCGATCACGTACAGGTACCGGCCGAAGGGCAGCCGCTCCAGGAGCAGCCACAGCACGGCGGTGAGGGCGAGGACGTAGAAGGCCGCTACCGGCAGGCCGAGGAACCGGGAGTCGTGGAGGGCGGTGAAGTCGGCCGGCAGACCGTGCGGGCCGGGAACGATCCGGGCCCCCTCGGTGATCCAGCCGGTGAAGGCGTACATGATGCTGCCGGTGCCGAGGGTGGCGATGAAGGAGTCGATCCTCGCGCATTCGACGACGAGACCGTTGACGGCGCCGACGACGGCCCCACCGAGGACCACCACAAGGCACACGAGGGGCCAGGACCATCCCTCGGTGACGATGAGCTGCATCGTCATGACGTGCGCGAGGCCGAGACCGTAGCCGATGGACAGGTCGAACTTGCCGGTGGCGATGGGGATCGTCGCGCCGAGCGCGAGGATCGCGGGGATCGACTGGTTGGACAGGACGGCGGAGACGTTGTCCAGCGTGGGAAAGGTGTCCGGCAGCGTGAGGGAGAAGGCCAGGAACAGCAGGGCGCCGAGGGCCAGGAGGCCGTAGGCGCCGATGAGGTGTCCGAACCGGCGGCTCAGCGGGGGACGGGGCGAGGGGGCGCGGGCGGGGGTCACCGTCCGGGCGTCCCGGTGAGGGCGTCCATGTTCGAGGCGGCGCCGGCCAGTGCGGCGACGGTGAGGGCGTCACCGCTCAGCTCCGCCGTCACGGTCCCGCGGACGAACACCAGGGCGCGATGGCACACGCCTGCGACCTCCTCGAAGTCGGTGGAGACGAGCAGCACGGCCAGACCCCCGGCGAGCGCGTTCCGGAGCAGACCGTAGATCGCGGCCTTGGCGCCGACGTCCACTCCGGCGGTCGGCTCCTCCAGGATCAGCAGCCTTCGGCTCAGCCCGAGCCACCGGCCGATCATGACCTTCTGCTGGTTTCCCCCGGACAGGGTGGCGATCGGGACCTCGCTGTCCCGGGGACGCACGGAGAACCGTTCGATCAGGGCGGTGGCCTCGGCGCGCTCGCGCCCGGGGCTGATCCAGTGCCTGCCCCCAAGGCCTCGGCTCGCGGCCCTGGGATTGGCGAGGAAGTTCTCGCGCACGGTCAGTTCGGGGGCGCAGCCTTCTTCCTGACGGTCGCTGGTCACGAAGCCGATGCCGGCGTCGACGGCGGCGGTGACCGTGCCCGGCCGGTACGGCCGGCCGTCGAGCAGGGCCCGGCCCTCGATGATCGGCCGGGAGCCGGCGAGCGCGCGGCCCAGTTCCATGTGCCCGGCGCCCGTGAGGCCCACCATGCCGAGAACCTCACCGGCGCGCAGGCGCAGGCTGACCGGCCCCGTGCTCTCGGTCCGTACGCGATCGAGGCTCAGGACGGCCGGACCCGCAGCGGGGGCGGCGAGCCGGTGGCCGCCGGGTTCGTAGCCCACGATGTCGTGCACCAGCCGGGCGGGGTCGTGGCCGGCGAGCGGGCCTTGGCTGATGAGGCGGCCGTCGCGCAGGACGGCGAAGGTGTCCGCGACCTTGTACACCTCGTCGAGCCGGTGGGTGACGAAAACGATGGCGTGGCCGCGGTCGCGCAGGGTGTGCAGGACGTCGAAGAGCCGGGCGCAGTCCGCCGCCGGGAGGCTGGCGGTCGGCTCGTCCAGGACGATGAGCTCGGCTCGCGTGCACAGCGCGCGGGCGATGGCCACCAGGGAGCGTTCGGCCCGGGTGAGGTCCGCGACGACGGCGTCCGGGTCGAGGTGCGCGGCGACCGTGGCCAGGGCCTCGGCGCACTGCCGACGGGTCCGCCGCCAGGACACGAGCCCCGCCCGGCGTGCGTATCCGGTGCCCAGGGCGACGTTCTCGGCGACCGTCATCCACCCGACCAGTCCCAGGTCCTGGTGGATGAACGACATCGCACGGGAGGCCGCCTCGGTGCCGAGCGGATGCCCGGCGACGGTCACCTCGCCCTCGTCCGCGTGCTGGACGCCCGCGAGCACCTTGATGAGGGTGGACTTTCCGGCGCCGTTGGGGCCGAGCAGGGCCAGGACGCTGCCGGATCCGATGTCGAGGTCGACCGCGTCCAGGGCGAGCGTGCCGCCGAACCGCTTGCTGAGACCGCGTATGCGGACGAGAGGCTTCGGGCCACGGCCCGGGAGGGGACGGATGTCAGGAGCGTCGTGCACGAAACTCCTCCGGGAGTCGGCCTCTTCGGTTCTTCCCGCAGGGCTCGCCCCTCAGGGCTCTTCCCGCAGGACTTATCGGGATCGGCTACCGCATTTCCGTCATGCTACGGCCCCTTCCGGCTCCGATGCCGGATGGGCTGTCAGATCGCGGGAATGTCGTCGATGTTGTCGAAATACACCTCGGCGGGGCCCGCCTTCGCCGCGGGCACCTCCAGAGCGCACTCGGCCCAGATCACCTTGCCGTCGGCGGTGTAGCGGGTGCCCCAGGACTGGGAGAGCTGCGCGACGAGGAACAGTCCCCGGCCGCCCTCGTCGGTGGTGGCCGCGTGCCGCAGATGCGGGGCGGTGCTGCTGGTGTCGGAGACCTCGCAGGTCAGTGTGCGGTCGTAGAGCAGGCGCACCTGAATGGGGTCGGAGCCGTAACGAATGGCGTTGGTGACCAGCTCACTGAGCAGCAGTTCGGTGGCGAAGGCGACCTCCTCCAGTCCCCATTCGGCTAGCCGGCGGGTGACGGAGCCGCGGACGGAGGAGACGAGCGCGGGGTCGGCGGGCAGGTCCCAGGTGGCGATCCGGTGCGGGTCCAGGGTGTGGGTCCGGGCGACGAGCAGGGCGATGTCGTCGGCGGGGTGGTCGGGTACCACGGCCTCGACGACGGCCCGGCAGGTCTCCTCGGGCGGGCGGTTCGGGTGGGACAGGGCCCGGCGCAGCTGCTCCAGGGCCGTATCGAAGTCACGGTCGCGGTCCTCGATGAGCCCGTCGGTGTAGAGGACCAGCTGGCTGCCTTCGGGGAGGTGGAATTCGGCGGTCTCGAAGGGAAGGCCGCCCAGCCCCAGGGGCGGGCCGGCGGGCAGCTCCGCGAAGGTGACGGCACCGTCCGGGCCGACCAGCGCGGGCGGGGGGTGCCCGGCCCGGGCCATGGTGCACAGCTGCGAGGTGGGGTCGTAGATGGCGTACAGGCAGGTGGCGCCGATGATGCCGATGTTGCCGGGGGAGGGGTCCTCGCTGCATTCCTCCCGGTCCAGGCGTCCCACGAGATTGTCGAGGTGGGTGAGGACTTCGTCCGGGGCGAGGTCCAGCTCGGCGAAGTTGCGGGCGGCGGTGCGCAGCCGGCCCATGGTGGCGGCGGCATGCAGCCCGTGGCCGACGACGTCCCCGACGACGAGGGCGACGCGGGTGCCGGACAGGGGGATGACGTCGAACCAGTCCCCGCCGACTCCGGACTCGGCAGGCATGTAGCGGTGCGCGACCTCCACGGCGTTCTGCTCGGGGAAACCGCGCGGCAGCAGGCTGTGCTGCAGGGCGAGCACCATGGTGTGTTCGCGGGTGTAGCGGCGGGCGTTGTCGATGCAGATGGCCGCGCGGGTGGCGAGTTCCTGGGCCAGTGAACGGTCGTCGTCCCCGAAGGGGGCGGGGTCCCGCGCGCGGTAGAAGCTCGCGATGCCCAGGACGATGCCACGGGCGAGGAGGGGGACGGTGATCAAGGAGTGGACGTCGTGGGCGAGGAGACGCCGGGCGCGCTCGGGGTCCTGGGCGATCCAGCCCGCGGCGGACCTCAGATCGGGTTCCAGCACGGCCTCTCCGCTGGTCAGACAGCGGAGCTGGGGTGTGACCGGCTGGAGGTCGACCCGCTCACCGGCGGGATAGAAGGGGCAGTCGTCGCGGATGCCGTGGACCACCGTGCGGTGGAGGTCCTTGCGGGGGTCGCTCGGCTCCTCACCGCGCAGCACGGCCTCGGGAAGGTCGATGGTGACGTAGTCGGCCAGGCGCGGGACGGCCATCTCGGCGAGTTCCCGGGCGGTGCGGCTCACGTCGAGGGTGGTGCCGATGCGGGTGCTGGCCTCGGACAGCAGCTCCAGGCGGCGTCGGGCCGCCACGGCGTACTGCCCCACTCCCGGCTCGCCCACCAGCACCAGTCGGCTGGTCCCGGCGTCGGTGGTTTCGCGGACATCGGACGTGCCCGAGCCGTCGGCGGTGCGCGGCGGGCGGGCCGTCGTGGCCGCCCGGCCGGGTGCGGAGCCGGGAGGGGGCCCGAGCGGCGGGACGCCGGGAACGAGGGCGGTCTGCGGCGTCAGCAGGCCGGGTGACGCGTCGGCTCCGGTGGAGACGGTGAGGCGTTCGTGCCCGGAGGGGAGGACCACCTCGATGACGACGCCCTCCACCCCGGAGGCGCTGGTCACCGGACGGCTCAGCAGGGTGACCCGCCTGCCGCCGGGCAGGGACACCTCGACGGCGGCCCGCTGGGCCGAGGAGATCAGCTCGGCGGCCTGCTCCTTGAGGATCATCTGGTCACGCCAGTCCAGCCCGCTCGCGGCCAGCTCGCCCGGCTGCCCGTCGCCGCTCGCACCGCCGGCCGGTACGAGGCCCTTGGCGTCGAGGTACGCCTGCAGCAAGGCGCGCTCCCGCACGGAACTCTGCTCCAGCAGCCGGTGCTCGATGACGCCGGCAGCCTTACGGATCACGATGTCGAGCGCCGGATCCGCGTCGGTGTGCGGATAGCCCAAGCAGAGGACTCCCTCGATGCGGCCGCTGAGCAGGTCCCGGACGGGAATCGCTGAACACGCGTTTGACTGGGAGCGTTCGGCGAAGTGCTCGGCGCCGTAGATGTTGATCGGACGCCTTTCCGCGATCGCCAGCCCGATGCCGTTGGTCCCGCCGAACTCCTCGGCGAACACGAAGCCCGGCACGCTCTGGATCGGGGCCAGATGCCGGACCATGGACGGCTCGCCGAAACGGCGCTGCAGTACGGCTCCGCGCTCGTCGGCGAGAGCCACGTTCATGCTCCTGCCGTCGAACATGGTCCGCAGCCGGTCCAGCACGGGGGTGGCCGCGCGGACCAGGCGGCCGTCCAGATCGAGATCCTGGACGAAGGGAAGCTCGCATCCGTCCGGGGTGAGCCCCAGGGACCGGCAACGCTGCCACGAGCTCAGGATCGGGTTGCGTACCGCCCCCTCCACCGACCCCCCGCCGAGGAACTGCTCACGGGCGAGAGCGGGGCCGATGTCCTCCGCCACGAGCCCCATCCCAACCACTTCCCTCATCGGTGCGTGCGGCCATGGCCACCCATGCGTCGGGGCGGCTGCACGGTTGTTCCATTTTAGAACTTTGCCGACATAACGGCACTGATCGCAGACGGGTGCCGTGGGGGCACGCTGCGTGACACAGGCCGCCGGGGCCGTCTCCGGGCACATCCGCCCCGACGGTCTCGGCTGTCAGAAGACCGCGATCGGATTGACGGGCGAGCCCGTACCGCCGGGGATGTTCAAGGGGGCCACCGTCAGGAGGAACTCGTAACGCCCCGTCCCGGCAGCGGTGGCGGCGAGCGCTTCCAGGTCGAGGTTGTCCAACAGCGGCACCCCCATCGCGGCGACGGCGAGCGCGTGGACCGGTGAATGCAGGCCCTCGACGGGTGAGGGCCGTACATCGCTGTCCCCGTCACCGCCGAGCAGGGCGATACCGCGCTCGGCCAGCAGGGGCATCGCCTCCACATGGAAGCCCGCACTTGCCGCATCGAGGTTCCAGGCGCCCAGCTCCCGGCGGCGGCGGAAGCGACCGACCCGGAGCAGCACCGCGTCGCCCTCGCCGATCTCCACGCCGAGCGCCTCCTCCGCGGCGACGACGTCCGCGGTACGCACCGCCTGCCCGGGCTCCAGCCAGGCGGTCCCCAGAACAGCGGGCAGGTCGAGGAGCACCCCCTTGGTCACGAGAGGTCCCAGTGCCGACACATCACCGAAGCGCGCGCCACCGGCGCCGACGAGCTCCCGCGCCGTACCGCCGTCGAAGAGCTGCCCGCGGTAGGCGATGTGGGACAGCGCGTCCAGATGGCTGACGCCTTTGCCGTGGTAGTCGGCGCCGATGAAGTCCTTGTGGGTGGAGGGCTCCGGAGGCTCCACGTCACCGAGATCGGACAGGTATCGCAACGCCGGCTTGCTGTTGTCCGGGCCCGGGACGGTGTCCCACGGACGCGCCATCGCCACGACAGTGCCCGACCGGACGAGGGCGGTGGCTCGCCGGACATGGTCCGCGGTCACCCGGTTCCACGCCCCACGATCGGCGGGCGCCCACCGGCCCCACGCGCGGACCGTCTCGAAGAGCGCGTCGAACTCCTCACGGGAGACAGCCGGCCCGTTCCGGGTGGTGGCCGACGGGGGAGCCGGCGTGGGCGCATCGGTGGGATCGCTGCTCATCTGCTGCTCAGCGCTCCAGGGGGGAGGGGGCTGCGGTCCGAGGCGGCAGGGCGGGCTGTCCGCCCTGCCATCCGATGATCTCCTCCGCACGGGTGAAATGGCGACTCGGGCTGCTGCGGCCGGTGCTGCGGGGGACATGCACTCTGGCGAGATCCACCAGCCGAGCTGCCAGGAGGCGACCGTGCCCGTAGACCCCACAGACCCTGACACCTTCGAGGCCGAGGGCACCGCCACCATCGAAGCACTGGAGGTCGACTCGGCGGAACAGCACGCCTACCTCGCTCGGCAGTGCGATGCGTTTCTCGCCGATGGCGATCCGGACTCCGCTGACGAGCGTGACCGGGCGGAGCAGGCCCGGGTGGTGGAGCTGAACGAGGACGACTACCGCTGAGCGCGCCGCGGTGTCCGGGCCCGGTGCCAGGGCCCCTCGATTCCCAGGGGCGTTGGGTCGGCACCGGGCCGGACACTGTCGGTGTCAGCCGTGGTCGCGCGCGGAACGTCGTCGCATGGCCAGCATCAGGGTGGCGGCACCGGCCGCCAGGACCCCGGCGCCGCCGACGGCCAGCACTGTCGTACGGCTGTCGCCGCCGGTCTCGGCGAGACGCCCGCCTTGCGCGGACGGGGCGTTCGCGGCCTTCGCCGCGGTGCGGGGCTCGTGTCCGTCCCCCGTCGGTGTGTTCTCGCCGTGTCCGCCTTCGGCGAGTCCGCTCTTGGCGTGCAGGCCTTCTCCGTGGCCGCCGTCGCCGGGTCCGTCACCACCGTGACCGCCGTGGTCGACCGTCGACTTTCCGGCTGCCTGGGCGATCTGCTCGTCGCTGGGAGCGGACGCGGCCGGTGCCAGTGCCTTCGTTGCCGGCGCCTTCTTGCCGAAGTCCACGTCGGAGCAGGTGTAGAAGGCCTCGGGGCTGTCGGAGCGCTGCCAGACGCTGTACACCAGGTGACGGCCGGACCTCTTCGGGATCGTGCCGTCGAAGACATAGCTGCCGTCCCTCAGCGTGGGGTCGGTGACCTTGGCGAACGGCTTCGCTTCCAGGTCCGCCCACTTCAGCGGCTTCTTCGGGTCGTAACCGGCCTTGGTGATGTACAGCTCGAACGTGCCGCGGTGCGGAGCCGTCGCCCGGTAGCGGAAGGTGTGCTTTCCCGAAGCCAGTTTCGTCCCCGGCCAGTCGGCGCGCGGCAGGTCCAGGCCCTTGTACTTGTCGCGTCCGGCGCTGCACAGCTTGCCGTCCGGGATGATCTGGCGGTGGCGCCCGGCGGCGTCGCCGATGTTGACCTCGTTCCAGTCGTAGAGCGGCTGGGTGCCACCGGCGGCGACCATCGCCTTGCAGGCGGCCGAGCGCGGATGCTCCGGTCCCTCGGCGAAACAGGCGGACACACGACTGACGGGATCCGTCATGGAACCGTGCGCCGTGGCCGGTCCGGCGGTCAGTGCGGCGAGGGCGAGGGGTGCGATACCGACCAGGGATATCCGTACGGCCTGGTGACGCATGCGCATGGGTTCTCCTTGTGGGGTGAGGGGTGCCCCGCACGCCGGCGCGAGGTGGGGGGGGTGCCGTGCGTGCGGGGCGGTGTGGGGGGAAGGGGGAGGAAACAAGGGGGGTGGAGGAAAAAGAGGGAGCGCGTCAGCCCTGGAGGGCGGCAAAGGCCTTTGTGAAGGCGAGTTCGTCCTGCAGGACCGAACTACAGGTCGCGGAAGCGGAATTCTGCGCACCGCCGGGGCACTGCTTGTCGCGCGTGGCGGACCACATCGACAGCCAGCCGATCCCCTTGGACCGGGCGAACGTCACCAGCTGAGCCGCGTCTTCGACCTTGAAGATCTCGGTGGCCACGTCGTTGACACCGATCATGGGGGTGACCGCCACGGCCTTCCACGCGGCCTTGTCGTTCAGCCCCAGTACGCCCTTGACCTGTGCCTGTGTCGCGGTGGCCGCGTCGATGGCGTACTGCCCCATGTCGCCGTCGAAGGACGCTCCGTAATCCATCGCCATGATGTTGACCGTGGATATGGACACGCCGTTCTTCTTGGCGTTCTCCACCAGATCGACGCCGTCCTGGGTGAGGCCCGTGGGCATCACCGGCAGGGTGAAGGACACATCGAGTCCGGGGTGCTTCTTCTGGAGCAGAGCGATGGCCCGGGCGCGCCGGGTGTTGGCGGCCGTGTCGGGCAGTGCGCTCCCTTCCACGTCGAAGTCGACCTTGGTGAGCTTGAACGCGTCCACCACCTTGCCGTACGCGGCGGCGAGCTCGTCGACGGAGGAGCAGGCGAGGCCCAGTTCGGAGCCGGCGGCGCCGCCGAACGAGACCCGCACATCGCCGCCCGCCCGGCGCAGTGGAGCGATCTGCTGGGCCACGGGGTTGCTGCCGATGTCGCTCACGCCGCCCCACTTGGGGGTGCAACCACCGCCGGAGGTGACTAAGGCGAGGTTGAAGTTCTTGACACCGGTCTTCTTGGCCGTGCCCACGAGGTCGTATGCGGGGTGGAGAAGGGTGTCGACGTACGGGGAGAAGGCGGCGCTCTTGCCGCCCGGCGCCGGTGAGCTCGCGGTCGGCTGCGGCTGCGACGGCTTGGACGTCGGCTTGGAGGTGGCTCCGGGCGTGGGCTTGGACGTCGGCTCGCTGGTGGGCCGCGGGCCGGGGGAGTCGTCCGGCGCACACTTGCCGGTGTTGATCCGGCACGAGACCGGGCCGCCGGCCGCCCCGTCCCCGGCCGCGACGAAGCCGACGGTCACGGACTTGCCGGGGGCGATGGTCCCGTTCCAGCTCTCCGGTTCGACGGTGACGCTCCGGCCGTTGACCGTGTGCTTCCCGTTCCACAGCGAGGTGATCTTCGTGCCTTCGGGCAGCTCGAACGTCAACGTCCAGTGCGGCAGCTCCTTGGCCGTGTCATTGGTGACCACGAACTGTCCGGTGTAGCCGCCCGCCCAGGTGTTGGTCCGGGAGAAGGCCGCGCCGACGGGCGCGGCGCCGGCCGTACCGGTGAGCGTGAACGCGGCACCCGTCGCCAGCGTCACGGCGATGCCGATACCGACCAGCTTCGCCTTGCGGCTGACTCGTCGGCGATGTGCGGAGGAACCCATCGCGTACCTGCCTGTCATGAGTTGGGGGGTGACGCGGCAGCACGCTAGCGAGAACGAATCGGACCAATCGTCGAATGGTGGGCCCGGCCCCGCTATTTATGGCGGGCTTAAGAAACGCATGGGTGGCGGTTAAAGAAGCGCGCCTTCGGCCGGAACCGGTGGGCCGGCTCCCCGGGGTGTTCGGCTGAGACCCATCACGTCAGGAGGGCGCGTCGCCGGTCGGCCGACTCCGGCATGGCGTCAGCATTGCCTTCGCCGCCATCCATTGCAACGAACCGTTGCATTCGAGCGCAGGGTCATTGCATCAATTTCCCCCCTACCGCCTGGGGTTATGCCTTCCTGGTGATTGACGCAATCTTGAACGCAACGTAGCTTTCGGGATGTATCAAACACGTCATATCGCGAGATGAGGAATGGTCATGAGTGAGTCCCTCCACACCGTCACGACACTGCCGACGGCGCGTCAGCCCGGCTGCCCCTTCGACCCGCCGGCGGAGCTGATCGACGCCCGCCGGCACGGCCCCATCAGCCGATACACCTTCCCCGGTGGAACACCCGGCTGGCTGATCACCGGATACGACCTCGTCAGGTCGGTCCTGGCCGACCCGCGGTTCAGCTCGCGCAAGGAACTCATGCGTCACCACCCCACCATCGACTACGGCGACATCGAGGTCCCTCCGGCGGCGCCCGGTGAGTTCCTCCTCATGGACGACCCGGAGCACAGGCGCTATCGCAAGCCACTGGCGGGGAAGTTCACCGTGCGGCGGATGCGACAGCTCACCGAGCGCGTCGAGCAGATCACCGCCGAGCACCTGGACGCGATGGAGAAGGCCGGGCCGTCGGCCGACCTGGTGACCGCGTTCGCCAAGCCCATCCCCGCCGTCATGATCTGTGAACTGCTCGGGGTGCCGTACGAGGACCGGGGATCCTTCCAGCAGCAGGTCGAGTCGTTCATGGACGGGGAGACCGGCGAAGAGGAGCTGATCGCGGCCTACACCGCGACCCAGCACTACCTCGCGGAGCTGGTGGCAGCCAAGCGCGCGAACCCCACCGACGACGTGCTCAGCGACCTCACCGACAGCGATCTGACCGATGAGGAACTGCGGGGGATCGCCCTGATTCTGCTGGCGGCAGGGATCGACACCACCGCCAACATGCTCGCGCTGGGCACCTTCGCCCTGCTGCGCAATCCGGCGCAACTGGCAGCGCTGCGCGCCGATCCCGCGCTCGCCGACCGGGCCGTGGAGGAGCTGCTGCGGTATTTGAGCGTCGCCAAGACGTTCCTGAGGACGGCGCTGGAGGACGTGGAGTTGGGCGGCCGGACCATCGAGGCCGGTTCGCCCGTCATCCTGTCGTACAGCACCGCCAACCGTGACCCCGAGCGCTTCGCCGACCCCCATGTGCTCGACCTCCAAAGGCAGAACGGCGGGCACCTGGCCTTCGGCCACGGCATCCACCAATGCCTGGGGCAGCAACTGGCCCGCGTCGAGATGCGGGTCGCGTTCCTCGCACTCATCAACCGCTTCCCCACGCTGCGCCTGGCCATACCGGCCGACGAAGTCAGCCTGCGCCCGGAGACCGCGGACGTCTACGGGGTGAAGAGCCTCCCGGTCACCTGGGACGCGTGACCCAGGAGGATCACTGTGGACGGCGAGCGCCGCGTCGGCTCCGGAGTGTGCGCGCTGACCGCCGCTCCCAGAGCGAGCACGTGATCCTCCCGCTACTTACGGCCGGCGTCCGGGCCAGGGCGCCGGGACCGTATCCGGCGCCGCCGTTCGCGACGTCGCGGCTTGCCCGCGCCGCCCAGCGACAGCCACACGCGCACCTCCGTGCCGCCCAGCACCGACCGCCCGATCCGTACGTCACCACCTGTGGACTCCGCGACCCGGCGCACGATGTCCAGGCCGAGGCCGGTGGAGCCGGGCCCGCCGTCGCCATGGCCGCGACGCAGCGCAGCGTCCGGGTCCGCGATGCCGGGGCCCGCGTCGGAGACGAGCACGATCACCGCGTCCTCACTGTGATGCACATCCACCGCGAAGGCGGTGCCCTCGGGCGTGTGCCGGAAGACATTGCCGAGCATCGCGTCCAGCGCGGCGACGAGTTCGGGACGGGCGACGGGGACCCGCACGGTCGCGTCGACACCCGCGAGCCGCACCGCACGCCCCTCGTCCTCGGCGAGCGCGGACCAGAAATCCATCCGGTCACGGATCACTTCGCAGGCATCACAGCCGAGCGCGGGCCGCTCCTTGCGTTCGCCTTGTTCACGGGCGGCGCAGATCAGCTGGTCGACCTCCCGTTCCAACTGCGCCACTGCGGCGCGCGTCTGCTCCGCGGCGGGGCCTTCGCCGAGCGACGCCGCGTTGAGGCGAAGAACGGTGAGCGGGGTACGCAGCCGGTGCGAGAGGTCGGCGGCGAGCTCCCGCTCATGGGAGAGCAACTGCACGATCTTGTCGGCCATCGAGTTGAACGCGACGGCCGCGGCACGCAGTTCCGGCGGGCCGCCCTCGCGGACGCGCACGCCCAGCTTCCCCTCCCCGAGCTCGGCGGCGGCCTTCGCGAGCCGCTCCGCCGGGCGCACCAGGCGCAGCCCGAGACGGTCCGCGGTGGCGAGGGAACCGATGATCAGACCGAGGCCCACACCAGCGAGAATCACCCAGGACGTGGTGACCCCGTTGCCGACCGCGCGATGCGGTACGTACACCTCCACCACCGCGAACTCGCCGGTGCTGAGGGCAGTCGGCTGGAGCAGGGCGTAACCGCCGGGCACGGAGGTGACGGCGGAACGACCACGACGAGCCGTGTCCACATCCCGCGGATCGGCCCGGCGCCGACCGATGTCGTATGCCTCGTGCGGGCCGCGCCCATCGCGCGAATCGGTACCCGCCCCCTGCCGCGTGCCGTCATGGCCCGGTACGTGGACGGCCAGCCGCCCGTCCCCACCGGCCTGCGAGCTGGCGACCGCCCGCTCCAACTGCTCGCGGTCGGTGGTGATGGCGAGGGCCGGGCGAATCTGGGCCGCCTGCCGTTCGGCGTCGGCGAAGGCACGGTCCCGGGCCAGCTCCTTGACCACCAGCCCGAGCGGAACGGCGAAGGCCAGCACCACCATCACCGTGACAGCCAGCGAAACCCTGACGAGCGCCCATCTCACGCCTGCTCCAAGGGGGCCTCCACAGACACCGAGAACGGCCCCTCCGGAGGCTCCAACTTCACCCCTACCCCACGGACCGTGTGCAGATAACGCGGCCTGGCGGCCGTCTCGCCCAGCTTCCGGCGCAACCACGACAAGTGCACATCGATGGTCTGATCGTCGCCGTAGGACTGCTGCCAGACCTCGGCGAGGAGCTCCTTGCGCGGTACGACCACCCCCGGGCGGCCGGCCAGATAGGCGAGCAGGTCGAACTCACGCCGGGTCAAGTCCAGCACCTCACCGTCCAGTTCGGCCAGCCGACGTAACGGGTCGACCGACAGGCCACCGACCCGCAGCGCTCCGGACGGCACCGCCTCGACCGTCGCACCACCCCGGCCCGCCCGGCGCAGCACGGCGGCCATGCGCGCGGTCAGGTGCGCCACGGAGAACGGCTTGACCAAGTAGTCGTCGGCGCCGTCGGTGAGCAGCCGGATGATCTCCGCCTCGTCGTCCCGTGCGGTGGCCACGATGACCGGCACATCGGTGATACCGCGCAGCATCTTCAAGACCTGCGCCCCGTCGAGATCCGGCAGTCCCAGGTCGAGGATGACCAGGTCGAAACCGACCTGTGCCACTTCGCGCAACGCCTCCAGAGCGGTCCCGACGCTGCGCACGGTGTGCGAAGCCTCGGTCAGCTGCCGGATGAGGGCGGAGCGCACGAACGGATCGTCCTCGACTACGAGCAGTCTTGCCATGGGCCGCACCGTACGCCATACGGGTGAGGCACCATGAGCCAGGTGAGGCGAGGAATCATGCAGGTCCTGCTGTGGGCGCTGGCGACCGCGGCCGCCATGGCCGTGTCCTGGTACGGGGTACGCACCGTGCTGGCGGGCACGGCCTACGAGCCGCCGCGCGCGCTGCCGATCTCCGGCACCGCGGCGCCGACCACAGGCGGTTCGGCGTCTTCCACCCGCACCCCCGAACCGTCGGTGTCTCCCGCACGCCCGGACCCCACGGCACCGTCCGCGACACCGGTCACTCCCACTCCCGCACGCGAGTCCGCGCGAAGGCCCGATGCACCGCCCACGTCAGGTGCCACCGAGGTGAAGAGCTATCCCGTCCGGGGCGGACGGGCGGTCTTCGATCTCGGCGACAGCTCGGCCACGCTCGTCTCGGCGACACCGGACGAGGGGTGGCAGATGCGGGTATGGAAGCAAAGTGCCTGGATCCGGGTGGACTTCGTGGCCGGTACGAGGACGACGTCGGTCTTCGTCACCTGGAACGGCCACCCGCCGCAGGTCCAGACGGTGGAGAACTGACCCGTCGATCGGTGCCGGGGATGCGCGGGCACGTCCGGGATCGACCGGCGTGCGAGGATCCAGGAAGCGTGTTCGGACACTGTGGAGGATGAGAATGTTCGCGATATCCCTGGGGGACGGAGCTGAGCTGCGGCCTCTGGAGCCGTGGCAGGCCGAGGAGTTCCTCGCCCACATGGACCGCGGCCGTGACTACATCGGCCGGTACGTCGGGCTCCCCGACGTGGCGGCCGACCTCGACTCCGCGCGGAACTGGCTCCAGGTCTACGCCGACAAGGCCGCCGCCGACGCCGGCCGGCTGTACGGCATTTGGCTGGACGGCCTCCTCGTCGGCGGTGTCCTCCTCAGGGTCTTCGACGCGGCCGCGGGCAACTGCGAGGCCGGTTGCTGGCTGGAACCCGCCGCTGCCGGACGCGGTCTCGTCACCCGTGCCCTACGCCTGCTCATCGACTGGGCGGTGCAGGAACGCGGCATCCACCGTGTGGAGTGGCTGGTGTCCCCCGAGAACACACCGAGCATCAACGTGGCCAAGCGGCTCGGCATGAGCCTCGAAGGAGTCCAGCGCGAGAACGACCTCTACCGAGGCGTACGGCAGGACACCGAGATCTGGTCGGTGCTCGCCTCCGAGTGGCGTACGGCTCGTGACGCCACGCCCGCTCGGTGAGTCAGCGCGGTGGGTCGGACAGTCGGTTGCCGTCGCTGAGCAAGCCGGCCCGTTTGACGTGGCGGAGCACCGGCACGACCTCCAGTTGGTGAACTGACGTGAGCGTCCCGATCCCTTCCGTCATGTACGTGTACAAGGCGTGCTGATCCCTGCAGAGCACCGTGGCGGCGAGGTTGGTGGTACCGGTCGTCGCCGCCACGAACGGGACTTGGGGGTGATCGGCCAGCGCACGGCCCACCTCGGCCAGATCGCTGGGAGGGACGGTCAGGGCGAGGGCGGCCTCCGTCTGGTAGCCCAGGTGGACGGGGAGTATTTCCACGTCGAAGGAGAGGGCACCGTGACCGCGCAGATACTCCAGACGGCGGCGGACCGTGGACTCCGAACGGCCGGTCGCCTTCGCGAGCTCGGGGTAGCCCGCCCTGCCGTCCCGCGCCAGTACGGACAGCATCGCGTGGTCCGAGTCGTCGAGACGCACGGTGTCCTCGTGGCTCACCGCGGGGGGCTGCAGCGCCCTGATCTGCTCGTCGCTCAGCTCGGCCGGACCCAGCCAGTGGCCCGGACTGCTGGTGTACCGGTGGAGCATGTTGTGGGCCGAGACACCTGTGACCTGCTGGGTACGGGGCAGCTTCTGGAGGAGCAAGGTCTCGTGGTCCTCCCGGGTACGTGAGCTGACCAGGCAGCCGACCTCGGTGCCACCGGAGTAGATCTTCACCCAGCCGGTGTCGGGGCGGCGGGCGAGCGCCTCGGCGATGGCCAGGGCGGCCCCGGGGACGCACCGGATGCGCAGCCTGGATTCGAACAGTCCGACGCGGCTGCCGACGGGCAGGCCGAGCACGCGGAGCAGTCCTGCCCCATGGAGCCGGCGGTAGCGGCGGATCACTGTCTGATCCGTGGTCTCCAGGACGGTCGCGAGACGGCTGAACGCCGCCCGGCCGTCGATCATCAGGGCCTGCGCGAGCCGGCGATCGAAGAGATCGAATCCAGGGGTATCCATGGTTCCCATCATTTCACGGCCGACAATCACCGACTTCCGTCATCCAGGGGCGCTGGATTCCAGAAAACTGGTGGACGTGCGAGGTTCTACCCGTTGTCGGGTGTGCGGCGATCCGGGCCGGACCTATGAGGTCACCGCCCAGCACACCCGGCCCTGATCGGGAAACACCTCTGGAGGTTCGGATGCGTAAGTGGCTGCCGCTCGTAGCGGTGTGCCTGGGGACGTTCATGCTGCTCGTGGACGTCACGATCGTCGTGGTGGCGCTGCCCGACATGGCCGAGAGCCTGCACACCTCCTTCGCGGACCTGCAGTGGGTGATGGACGTCTACGCCTTGGCGCTCGCCGCGCTGCTCCTGGGCGTCGGCTCTCTCGCCGACAGGATCGGCCACCGGCACGTGTACGTGGGCGGCCTGGCGCTGTTCGCGCTCGCCTCGCTGGCCTGCGGGCTGGCGACCGGGCCGCAGGCCCTGATCGCCTTCCGCGCCGTGCAGGGAATAGGCGGGGCGGCGATGCTGGCGACCACGACGGCGCTGATCGGCAGCATCTATCACGGCAGGGACCGCGGGGTGGCGTTCGGCGCCTGGGGGGCGGTCAGCGGCGCGGCCTCCGCCGCCGGACCGGTCCTGGGCGGCCTGCTGACCCAGCACCTGGACTGGCGCTGGATCTTCTTCGTGAACCTGCCCATCAGCGTGCTCGCCATCGCGATGACCCTGCGGTTCGTCACCGTGACACCCACCCGGGGATCGCGGGGCGTGGATCTGCCCGGCATGGCGACCTTCACCCTCGCGGCCGGATCCGCCACCTACGCGCTGATCAAGGGCAGCGAGCACGGCTGGACCTCGGCCACCACGCTGGGACTCTTCGGCCTCGCGGCGGTGGCGCTGCTCGCCTTCCTCGTGATCGAGACGCGTCGGCGGCAGCCCCTGCTGGACCTCACGCTCTTCCGTCAGGGGTCGTTCTCGGGGCTCATGATCGCCGCGGTGCTGTTGTCCGTGGCCGCGTTCTCCTACCTGGCCTACACCTCGCTGTGGCTCCAGTCCGTACGCGGCATGGGGCCGGTGGCGGCCGGGCTCACCTGTCTGCCCATGAGCGCGGCCGCGTTCCTCGTCGCGTCGTTGTCCGGGCGCTTCCTGCACGGTGCCTCGGCGCGCTGGATGATCGGCCTGGGACTGCTGCTGATCGGTGGGGGCGCGTTCCTCCAGGCAATGATCGACGCGGATTCGAGCTGGACCGTCCTGGTCCCCGGCCTCGCGGTGACGGGTATCGGCGTCGGGCTCGCCACTCCCATGCTGGCGTCCGCGGCCTTGGCGTCCGTCGGGCCCGAGCGCGGTGGAATGGCCAGCGGTGCCGTGAACACCGCACGTCAGTTGGGGAACGCCCTGGGCATCGCCGTCCTGGGTGTGGTCTTCCACGCCGGGCTGACCGGCTCGCTCCGGGACCACGGACCGGACTCCGTGGCCGACCCGGCCGCGACGGCCGACGCGCTGGCGGGAGGCCAGGCGGAAGCCGTGGTCGCCCACGCGGGCTCCCCGCAGCAGCGGGCGGTGGCCGGTCACCTGGTGCACGAGGCCTTCGCCGCCGGACTGCAGCAGACCTTCCTGGTCTCGGGCGCCTTGGGGCTGCTCGGTGGCATCGTCGCTCTGGTGCTCATCCGGCGTCCCAGGACACTCATGGCGACGGCACCTCGTCGCGATGACGCGAATGCCACCGACGCGCAGAGCGCCTCGGCCTCCTTGCCCCGACCCCCGGCGATGTCGGCGAGTGTGACGGGAGACGGACGCCTGTAGACCGGGCCGCGGTCGAGAACGCACGCACCGTATGCGGACTGTGGAGCAGCAGGAGGGCCCCAGGACGGACAGCCGTCCTGGGGCCCTTCCTCGGCAAGGGCCGCGAAAGAGCCGGGTCGGCCGCAGGAGCTGCGCTGAACTCGGCAGAGTAGAACGATCATGAACGCCGTCCCGAAGGACGGGAGGATCTCACGGGTTCTTGAAGTCACCGTCCCGCCCGTGGGTGACAGCGAGGAGTGCCATGTCGTCGGAGACGCACCCACCGGTGTGACGGCTCACGTCCGTGAGGACGGCGTCGAGCAGCGCCTCCGGCCCGGCGAAGACACGCCCGGCGAGCCCGGCGACGGGGTCGTAGAAGGCCCCCGTCCGGTCCCGCGCTTCGGTGAGGCCGTCCGTGTACAACAGGAGAGTCGTCCCCGGAGGGAACGGCACCGTGTCGGTCCGGCCCTCGCCGGGGCCCAGCTCCGCCAGCCCCAAGGGGAGGGCCGGCTCGGAGGGCTCCGCGCTGCGCACCCGGCCACCGTGGAGGAGCAGAGGCGCGGGATGGCCACGGTTGACCAGCCGCAGTTCATCGCCGGAGTGCGGGATCTCGGCCAGCACGCCGGTGACGAACCCCTCGGTCAGCTCGAGCCCCGCCCTCCTCCGTGCCTCCCGCAGTATCCCCCGCTCCAGCCTGGCGCCGACCTCGACAAGTGTGGGCTCCTCCTCGGCGGCCTCCCGGAACACCCCCAGCGCCACGTCCACCGCCTTGACCGCCCCCATGCCCTTGCCCCGGACGTCACCGACCAGGCAGCGCACACCGTACGGCGTGTCCTGCACGCCGTAGAGGTCACCACCGATCTGTGCGTCCTTCACGGCCGACTGGTAGCGCACGGCGATCCGCAGGGGACCGATCGAGGCCGGAGGCTGCGGCAGCACGGCGCGCTGCACGGTGAGAGCGATGGTCCGCGCGGACTGCAACCGCACATCGCTGACGTACATGAGCCGGTTGACGACGATGGCGAGGGCCGAGACGGTCGCCACGGCCGCCAGCTCGCTCCGCCCGCCCGAACCGCCGATGAAGCCGAAGTGCGTCAGCAGCGCGGCGTCGGCGGCGCACGCGGCGATACCCGTCAGGATCGTCGCGCGCAACGACAGCAGCGCGGCGGCCGCCATCGGAGCGGCCGAGTAGAAGGCCTCGGCGCTGAAATGCGGGGCGGTGTGGTAATCGAGGAGGGCGCCCCCGACCAGCAGGAGCGTGGGCAGCAGCCGCACGTGGCGCAGGCACCAGCGCTTCACGCCGGTGCGCCCCGAGCTCGGTGCCCTCACGTGCCTGCTCCCGCTCTTGAAGTGCCGTACGAGCCGTACGACACCTCAAGCATCCTCGGGCCGGTTTTCGGCTGCCAGTTATGGAGCGGCCGTACGGGCAGGTGCCGGACCGCGCCCGTGGTTCTGGTGTTCGAAATCAGCCCACGGGCCGCGCGTACCCTTCCCAGGACCGTATGACAGTGGTGAGGCCGGCCGACAGCCTCATCCGCAGGGAGCTGGACGCATGGGACCGGTTGGACGACGACGCGTTCGTCGTCGCCGCGGTGGAGATCTCCTGCGCCACCTCGTTCGCCCACCCCACGCCGTCCCCCGTGCACCGTACGGAGGACCGCCGACGGGCCCGGGAACTCGCCGCCGCGCGCGGGCTCCGGCAGGCGGCGTTCGCCGACCGGCTGCTGGAGGACCCGCAGCAGGTACGGGCCTGGCTCCGCCGGCTCCTGGAGGACTGTGAGCAGGCATTCTTCGGCGAGATCTGGCAGCGCGTGCGCGTACGCCTGGCTGCCGACGCCCGCCACAAGAACGAACTGCTCAAACACCGAGGCCTGGGCCAGGCCGTCGCCGAGGCTTCCCCGCCATCACCCTGGACACCGCGCGCGACTGCCTCGTGGTCGACAAGCTGCAGGACGGCCGGGTGACGGCCTCCGGCACCGGAATCGTCTTCCTTCCCACGGCCTTCGGCTGGCCGCACCTCGTTGTCCGGGATGCCCACGGCGACCGTCCGGTCCTCCAGTACCCCCTCGCCGTCCCCGAGCTGCCGTCGGCCTTGTCCTTGGCGACGGTCCAGCAGCGTCTGGAAGCCGTGGCCCACCCCCTTCGGCTGCGCCTGTGCCGGACTCTCGCCCGCGGGCCGCACTCGACCACGGAACTGGCGGACGCCAACGGCCTCACCGCGCCGGAGGTGTCCCGGCATCTCGGTGTCCTGAAGAAGGCCGGTCTCACCCGCACTCGGCGCGAAGGACGTTACGTCCTCCACGAGCTCGACATCGAACTGGTCGGCCGCCTCGGCGCCGACCTGCTGGGGAACGCGCTCCGCTAAGGACGGCGACCCGAAAACGCGGCCCCACCCCGTGGGGGCCCGTAAATTGCGTTGACGCCGTCACCAGCGCTCCTCTACGTTGCACAACGCCCCTGTTGCCGTCGATCGGAGTAGGACGTTGCTCGTCTGAGGTCCTGAGACACCGCGCCTCGCAGCCACGCTTCGCCATAGCGTCGCCGCTGCCGGCGTTCCGTGTGCGACCTCGACGCGTTGAGCCGTCCTCTCCCCGGCACGGGGATTCTTTGTCTGCCCGCGCCGACCACGGTCGCCCTGTGGTGTCCCGACACGTTGCCCTGGCCACCCTCCAGCCACCACGTGAGGCCCGCATGTCTGTTTCCCCCGCTTCCATCCTCTGCACGTCGCTCTCCTACGTCTGGCCGGACGGCACCACCGTCTTCGAAGACCTTCAGGTCGCTTTCGGGCCCGGCAGGTCCGGACTCATCGGTCTCAACGGGTCGGGAAAGTCCACTCTGGTCAAACTGATCGCCGGAGAGCTCACACCGACCGAGGGCACGGTGCGCGTGGCCGGCGAGATCGGTTACCTGCCACAGAACATCACCCTCGACACCGCCCTCCGCGTCGAGGACGTCCTCGGCATCACCGACACGCGCTCTGCCCTGCACGCCATCGAGGCGGGTGATGTCCGCGAGGAGCACTTCACGACAGTCGGCGACGACTGGGACGTCGAGGAACGCGCCACGGCGACGCTCGCCGGACTGGGACTGGGCCACATCGGCCTGGACCGCACCATCGGCGAGGTCTCCGGCGGGGAGTCGGTCCTCCTGCGCCTGGCCGCGCTGCTGCTGCGCCGACCGGACGTCCTCCTTCTCGACGAACCCACCAACAACCTCGATCTGCAGGCGCGCCGACGCCTGTACGCGGCCGTCGAGGCGTGGACCGGCGTCATGGTCGTGGTCAGCCACGACCGTGAACTCCTCGACCGCGTCGACCAGATCGCCGACCTGCGGGCAGGTGAGGTCACCTGGTACGGAGGCAACTTCTCCGCGTACGAGGAGGCGCTCGCCGCCGAGCAGGAGACGGCCGAGCGCCTGGTACGGGTCGCCGAGTCCGATCTGCGGAAGCAGAAGCGCGAACTGGCCGATGCCCAGGTCAAACTGGCCCGCCGCAAGCGGTACGGACAGAAGATGTGGGACACCAAACGCGAACCCAAAATCGTCATGGGGGAGCGCAAGCGGCAGGCCCAGGTCTCCGCCGGCAAACACCGCATCATGCACGAGGGCAAGCTCGCCGAGGCGAGGGAACGGCTCGACGAGGCCGTGGAGGCCGTGCGCGACGACGACGAGATCCGCGTCGATCTCCCGTACACGGCAGTGCCACCAGGGCGCTCGGTGTTCACGCTGAGCGATCTCCACCTCAGGTACGGCGCCCGGGTGCAGGGGGAGTTCGAGCTGCGCGGCCCCGAGCGGATCGCGCTCGTCGGCCGTAACGGTGCGGGCAAGACGACGTTCCTGCGCACGATCGCCGGAGAGCTGGACGCCGTCTCCGGGTCTGCGACGGTCCATGTGCCGCTGAGGTTCCTGCCCCAGCGACTCGACGTGCTCGACGACGAGCTGACGGTCGCCGAGAACGTGGCGCGGTTCGCCCCCGAGGCGACCGGCAACAGGATCAGAGCCCGCCTGGCCCGCTTCCTGTTCAAGGGAGCCCGGGCCGACCAACGAGGGGCGACCCTGTCCGGCGGTGAACGCTTCCGGGCCACCCTGGCCGCCCTGATGCTCGCGGAACCCGCCCCGCAACTCCTGATGCTGGACGAGCCGACGAACAACCTGGACATGGCGTCCGTTCGTCAGCTGACCACGGCCCTCGCGTCCTACGAGGGCGCGCTGATCGTGGCCAGCCACGACATCCGCTTTCTGGAGTCCCTCGCCGTGACGCGGTGGCTGCGCCTGGACGGTGAGCTGCGGGACACGACCGCGGAGGAGGTACGCGCGGAAATGGCGACGGACTGAGACCGGGATCCCCGTACCGGGGTGGGGGACGGCGACATGCCGTCTCCCACCCCCGCCCCCGGTCGCGACACCCTTTCCGTGGTGTCCGGATCTGCCAGAATCCCGTCATTGCCGACATGGGCGGGCCGTGGTGAAGATGGACGCATGCCCCTCACCCACCGCGTAGTCATCGCTGTCTTCCCCGATGTCGATCTCCTCGACGTCACCGGCCCGGCGGAAGTCTTCGCCTTGGCCAACCGGGAATCAGCGGGCAGGGCGGGCTACTCGGTGCGTTTGGCGGGCCCCGAACAGGGGCCGGTCCGCACCTCGGCCGGGGTGCGGTTGCTCGCGGACACATCCTTCGCCGAAGTCGGCGCGACGGTGGACACGCTGCTGGTACCCGGTGCGGTGGACATGCACCCGGAAGGCCCGGTGGCCCGCATCGACCAGGAGGTCGTCGACTGGATCAAGGCCACCGCCCCGTACGCCCGGCGAGTGGCATCGGTGTGCGTCGGCGCGCACCTGCTGGCGGCGGCCGGACTGCTGGACGGCAGGACGGCGACCACCCACTGGTCGACGGCGGCACAGCTCGCCGCCGACCACCCACGGGTCACCGTGGACGCCGACCCGATCTTCGTGCGCTCCGGGCGGGTGTGGACGGGGGCAGGCATCAGCGCCTGCATGGACCTCGCACTGGCCCTGGTGGCCGAGGACCACGGCGAGGACCTGGCTCTGGCAGTCGCCCGTCACCTGGTGATGTACCTCAAGCGGCAAGGCGGACAGAGCCAGTTCAGCGTGCCGCTGAGCCGCCCCGCCGCCGGTAGGCGTGACATCGACGAACTACGCCTGTTCATCGCCGAACACCTCGACGCCGACCTGTCGGCGGCCGCGCTCGCGGGCCGGATGTGCCTGAGCGAGCGCCACTTCGCTCGTGTCTTCCGCCAGGAGACCGGCACCAGCCCGGCCGCCTACGTCGAGGCCGCACGCGTCGAAGCCGCGCGCCGACTGCTGGAGACCACCGACCAGCCGCTCGAACACATCGCCGGAACCACCGGTCTCGGCTCGGTGGAGACCCTGCACCGTGCCTTCCGCAAGCAGATCAGCACAACCCCGGCGGCCTACCGCCGCCGCTTTCGCACCACCACCTGACCCCCCGGCAGATCCATGCCACCGCGCGGCTTCGTCGCGCGTCGTTCACCCGCTCTTGAAGGGTTCCCTTGTGATGACCGCCTCCGCCGCCCTGCGTGACGTGATCGGCCTCGGCAGCCACGTGCCCCGCCTCGGCGACTCCACCCTGATAATGATCGACTTCCAGAACACCTACCGCGCCGGAGTGATGGCACTCGACGGCGCCGAACCGGCCCTGGCCGCCGGAGCCCGCCTCCTCGCCTCGGCCCGTACCCTCGGCGCTCCGGTCGTCCACGTCGTCAATGACGGTGGGGAAGACAGCCCGTACGACATCCGCGCCGAGATCGGCTCCATCAGTGACGAGGTCGCCCCCCTCGCGGGCGAACCGGTCGTGGTCAAGCAGTTCCCGAACGCCTTCCACGACACCGTGCTGGAGGAGACCCTGCGCAACCTCGATGCCGGACCCGACCTGGTCATCGCAGGGTTCATGACCCACATGTGCGTCACCTTCACCGCCCAGGGCGCCTTCAACCTCGGCTACCGGCCCACCGTCGTCGCCGAAGCCACCGCCACCCGCGCCCTCAGCGCACCCGACGGAAACGTCCTGTCGGCCGCCACGCTCCAGAGCGCGGCCCTGACCACCATCACCGACCTGTTCGGCACCGTCGTCCCGACGGTCGACAGCCTCGCTTCGTAGGGGTCGCTGACAAGTCACCGCTTCGGCTTACGAAGGGGCCCGCGACTGACCGGCAGCTGGGTGTCCATCGCGCGGGCCTGCCGCTTCAACGGATCAACAGCGAAGCCCGGGACACGAATGCTTCGATGGCCTGCCTCGCCCGGGTATCCAGTGCGTCCCGCTCCACTTGGTCCCGTGCCGTCGAAACATCCCGTGTGCACTGATAGGCACGCTCGGCTGCGAGGACCACCTCCCGGTCGTCCGTGAGCAGCTTGACCCGATAGAGCACTTGCCGTGTCGCTGTTCGCAGACGGTGTGCTTCATCCCGCGCCGTGATGAAGGCCTCTCCGTCCGGGTCCTGCTGCTTGCGGTACCAGCGGTCCGCCTGACCGTGGCGGTAGTCCTCCGCTGCCGCGGCGAACGAACTGTACGTGGCTATGCGCTCCTGCCGGAGTGCTTCGGACCGTGCGAAGAGCTCACTGCGCCGGGACGCGAGGCGCTGGAAGATATGTGTGATCACGGCACCCAGAAGCGTGCCCCCAACCGCTACAACGCTCGTCCATATGGCTTCCACAACATCAGCTGATCACACCGGATGCCGTTTGTTGCGCCGAGGGGCCCTTGCCGGCGCGCGCCGGCAAGGGCCCCTCTCCAGTGATGACGGCTCAGTGGTCGGAGTAGCTGAAGTCGCCCATGGTCCAGGCGCTGACGTCCTTGATCGCGACGCGGTACATACCGCCCGTCTCGGGGATACCGATGCTGCCTTGCAGGATGCGGGCGACGTGGAAGTGCAGATGTGTGGGCGGCCGGTCGCGGTCGGGCCGGTCCGGTGCCTGGTCGGCGGTGAAAATACCGGAGAACGGGCCGAGGTGTGCCGAGTCCGACAGGACCTCCGACACACGCTCCCTCCATACGGCTTCGGGAGCCAGCCGTCCGGTGATGACGGCGCCGCCGGTGACAACGGTCAGGGACATCTGATTGCTTTGCTCGGACTCCACCATGGCGGCGACATCGACGAGCAGTTCGTCAGGGATCGACATGAAAGCTGATTCTATCCGCCGGGCCAGGTCGGCTGGGATGGGCCGGGAGATGACGAAGTGGTACGCGATGGCGGCCGAGGCGTCGGTGGCGGGTGGGCGAAGCGGGCGAGGGCCCCCGGCCCGTCGGGAACGGCACGCAGCCCCGGTTACGGGCCGCAGGTTTCCTCCACCTCGGACACTCCAAAATCTATCCTCGCGGTAGTAGACATCGGAGCGTCGCGCGGTTAATGTTTCTGCCGTAGACGAGGTCAAGCGAGACCCGGCAGAGATGAACTGGCGGGTAGTAGTACGTGAGTTCGCAGTTCAGGGTGGCTGTGGAGTCCCGGAGCCGGGTTCTTGCAGGATGGCGACGGGTCTGGCAGCCGCCCTGGGCGGCCCGCAGGTTTCAGGGGCTGCCACGGGTAGTACCAGCAGTCGGTTTCACGCGGTACTCAGCAAAGGCGTCGGGCTGCAGGCGCGCGTGCTGAGGAGTCCGGCAGAGGGAGAACGGAGGAAGCGGACGCCATCAGGATCGCCCGGGCGAGGAAGGTTCGGCTCGGGTACCGCAAGGCCCCGGAACGGAAGGTGGTCCCCGGTCACGCACTCACGATCCCCGCATTCCCGCCCTTCCGGGCAGGGCAGCGGAAACAGAAGGTCGGCGCAGTAGCACGCCGACAGGTGGTGTTGAATTTCCTTCGGGGCCCTGGTGCCGTACGGCGCCAGGGCCCCTCGACGCGTTGCACAACGAGGTGAGAATGACAGCAGATACTCCGCTCAGTGGCCGTTTGGACGACGACGACTACCCCGCCTACACCATGGGCCGGGCCGCCGAGATGCTCGGCACCACACCCGGCTTCCTCCGGGCCATCGGTGAGGCCCGCCTCATCACCCCGCTCCGCTCCGAGGGCGGGCACCGCCGTTACTCCCGCTACCAGCTGCGGATCGCGGCCCGCGCCCGCGCACTCGTCGACCAGGGCACCCCGGTCGATGCCGCCTGCCGGATCGTCATCCTCGAGGACCAGCTCGAGGAGGCCCAGCGCATCAACGCCGAATTCCGCCGCGCCGTGGCCGACCCGCATACCGGCTCTCACTGAGGCCGGCCGCAGTGCCGGCGGCTACTCCGGGCCGTGGGGCGGGGTGATCTCCACCAGACGCAGACCGGAGAAGTGCCAGCGCAGCCACAGAACCGATTCGAGGTCCCAGTACGGAGCCGCGGCCAGGCCGTCCCCGACCGGAAACCGGAACCCCTGGGTCGCGACGATCGCGCGCAGCGTCATGTGCACCCCTGCGTAGTCCTCGGCCACCCTTCGCCAGTCGGGGAAGACGGAACCGCTGTGCACGAGCGGGTAGCGCCCGACGAAGTCCGCCCAGGCGCCCGCGCTGCGGATGTCGAGGACTTCGGCCGCGGGGTCCGTGACCCGCAACTCCCAGGTGTACCAGGGCAAGGGGTGAAGGCTCGAACCCTGGTCGAGGTACATCCGCCACATGCTCGGGCCGTCGCGCCGCGCCGTGGAGGTGAAGAGCCCCAGGTGGAACGGCTTTGTGCTGGGCGGAATCGGGTCCCTGCCGGGTTCGATGAACCGTGCCCGTTCCAGGGCGGGCTGTCGGGAGGGCGCCAGTTCATGGGGGCTGGTGCCGATCCAGTGCTGGCGCGTCCGGTCCAGGGGGCCTCGGACGAGGCTCTCCTCGTCGTGCGCGAGATGACGCAGCAGCAGGCAGCTCTCGGTGATCTGGTCCGCTTCGGACGGGTCCATGACGGCCGGGCCTTCGGTCAAGGACGCCATTTCCTGCGCGGTCCACAGGGGCATGACCGAAGTGAAATGACGAAGCCGGGCATCGGAGTCGGCGGCCGGGTCCGCTACCACGTCGAGGTCCGTCACTCTCCGGCGCAGAATCCGGGCGGGGGTGGGGCGCACGTCGGAAGTCCTTCCCCGGCGGCGCCCCCGTGCAACATGGTGCTGGCCCTCCGGTGTCAGTGGGTCAGCAGCTGATGGGAACTTCCTGGCCGAGGCCGTTGGCGGATCCGGTCGGCGGGTTGTAGCCGGGCGGGAAGACGACCTTGAAGTACATCCAGCCGCGGTAGTTGCCGGGGCTGCAGGGGACCGCCGCGTTGTTCTGCGCGGTGCGGGTATTCGGCTGGGTCCTGAGCGTCGACTGCTTGACGAGCTGTCCGTTCTTGTACAGGGCTGCCCGGGTGGTGATCTCCGGTACCGGCGCGGTGCACGAGACCGTCACGACGACGTTCACCGTACCGGGCACATGGGTGGAGTTGTGCGGACGCTGCACCTGCCCCTCGCACCGGATCACCGCCGCCGCGTCCGCGTCCGAGCCCGCCTTACCGGCCTCCACGGTGCCCCCGGGGTCGTCAAGAGCGCCGCGCCCCTGCCCTGAAGGCACGGTGGCCGGGGCGGAAGGGTCGGTCGCGTCCGCCCCTCTCCCCGCTGCGGGGGAGGTCCCACCGAGGAGCGCCAGGACCGCCATTGACGCGGCGACCGTCATCCTCCGTACGCGCATGCATTCCTCCTTGATGACCGGGAGCCGTTCGCGTGGCGCGGCGGTGTCTCCGCGCCCCTCCGGCTCGGTAGTGGCCCAACCAAAAAGGAGATTGTACGTAGGGTAATCGATTCATCTCATAGGGTGACATGTGTTCGAGTGCAGATCAGGCCAATCCGGGGCGGACAGCGCCGTAAGGCGGTGAGCTTCCGGATGTCGTCGGCCCAGATCGCGCACGAGACGCCCGAGCCCTCAAGCCCCCGCCGCAGTCACCAGCGTCTCCCCGGCGCGGGTGCGTGCGTACAGCACGTGGCGGCCGGCGCGGTGGGAACTGACCAGCCCCGCCGCCCGCAGAGCGGTCAGGTGCTGGGAGACGCCGCCGGGTGTCAGGCCGGTACGGCGGGCGAGGTCGGTGGTCGAGGCCGGGGTCGTCAGCTCGGCCAGGAGAGCCGCGCGGGAGCGGCCGACCACGCCCGCCAGCGCCGTGGAGGCCGGCGCGGGGCGCGAGTGCCACAGGGCGCCGACACCACGCGGCGGATAGCGGAGAGAGGGCTGCCACGGCTCGTTCAGCACCGAGAAGACACGCGGCCAGACGAAGGCGGACGGCACCAGCAACAGGCCCCGGCCGTCGAGCCGGCGGACACCTCGGACGGTGTGGTGCTCCAGGTGCAGACTGCCCCCCGCCCAGCAGACCTGCGGGTCGAGGTCCGCGAAGAGATGCTGCGCGCCGCCCTCCACCAGGCGGCCGGCGCGGTAGCGGATGTCGCTTTCCAGCAAGGTGAGGATGCGCGGCCAGTACGGGGCCAGGGCCAGCTCCCAGTACGCCTCGATCACCTCCGCCAGTCGGCCGAGCTCCGCCTCGGGGTCGGCGCGCAGCGCCGCCAGCCGGGCCGGCGGCACCTCGGCGGTCGTCTCCAGCAGTACCGGCGGGGTGGTTTTCACCGCCTCCAGCTCCACCGCCAGCGACGGCAGCGGCGTCGCCGGGGCCGGGCAGACGAAGCCGGGGATCCTGCCGGACCAGGGCGAGCGGGTCGGTACGGGCACGAGGTCGAACAGCGGGGCCAGATCGATGTCCGCCGCGGCTATGCGCGGGCGTACCTGCTCGACCCAGGCACGGTGCAAGCCCTGCTCGTCCGCGCCCTTCAGCACCCGCACGCTCGCCACCACCTCCCACAGCGGCGAGAGCGCGAACCGGGTCCGCGCCACGTCCTCCATGCCGAACTCCACCTCGATCATTCAGCCCACGCTAAATCAATAGGCGGCCCGATCACAGCCGCGCACCCTGTCACGCATGCCCGAAGCACCCGAATCCCCCTGGCGCCTGCGCGACTTCCGCACGCTGTTCGCCGCCGCCGCCCTCAGCCACCTCGGCAGCAACATCGGCTACGTGACGATCCCGCTGCTCGCCGTCACCGCCCTCGACGCGGGCCCCGGGCAGGCAGGCGCGCTGGCGGCGCTGTCCACCGCCGCGTTCCTGCTGATCGGGCTGCCCGCAGGCGCCTGGGTGGACCGGCTTCCGTCACGCCAGGTGCTGGTGGCCGCCGACGCCGCGCGCGCCGCGCTGCTCGCCTCGATCCCCCTCGCCTGGTGGCTGGACCGCCTGACGCTGCCGCAGCTGTACGCGGTCGCGCTGCTCAACGGCTGCGCGACGGTGTTCTTCGACGTCGGTTCGCAGAGCGTCCTCCCCCAACTCGTCGGCCGCGAGCGGCTGATACCGGCGAACGCCGCGATCGTCAGCCTCATGGCCGGCGCCAACATCGCCGGCCGCGGCGCCGGAGGCTTCCTGACGCAGCTGTGCACGGCACCGGCGGCGATCACGGGCGCCGCCGCCGTCTACCTCGCCTCCGCCCTCGGCCTCACCCGCATCCGTACCCGCCGGCACAGCGCCCCCGTCCGGCGGCCGACCGCCGGGCGGCTGCGGGCCGAAGTGGGGGAGGGGCTGCGGCATGTGTACGGCACCCGCGAGCTGCGGGCGCTGGCGCTCACCGCCACACTGAGCAACCTCGGAGCACAAATGGTCAACGTCATGCTGCCCGTGCTGTTCACCCGCGAACTCCACCTGTCCGCAGGGATGCTCGGGGCCTACTGGGCAGCCGGCGGCCTGGGCCTCCTGCTCGGCGCCGCCGTGGCCCGCCGCTGCGCCAACCGCCTCGGCCACGGCCGAGCCCTGGCGCTGGCCGGGCTGTGGTGCGCTCCCGCCGGACTGGGCGTGGCGCTGGTCGGGGGCGGAGCGTGGCTGTGGCCGGCCGGTGCCTGCTGGCTGATCGCCACGGCCAAGACGGGGATCGACAACGTGCTCGGCGTCAGCCTGCGCCAGCGGCTGACCCCGGACGCCCTGCTGGGCCGCATGAACGCCACCTTCCGTTTCCTGCTGACCGGTGCGCTGGCCGTCGGCTCGGCACTGGGCGGCCTGCTCGGAGAGACCGTCGGCGTACGCGCCGCCGTGTGGGTGGGAGCGGTGTGCCTGGCAGGAGCGTTCCTCCCGGTCTTCTGCTCGCCCCTACGCAGGCTGAAAGAGCTTCCGCCGGCACCGATTCCGTCGGGCCGGGAGCCGGCGTCCGAGGACGACGTGTCAATGGCCCATACCCCAAACAGCCTTTCACCGCGGACCGGGCGCTGACATCGTCGCAGCCCGTGTCATTGGAGCGCGCGGACCGTGGCGGTGAACACCGACGGCAGCCTGGAGGCGGCCGGGACGACGAGGCGCGCCGTGGCAGGATGCCGGGCGGCACGGAGCAGGGCGTGGGTGAGGAAGCGGTGACGTCTGGTCAGGCGGGCCCAGGCCGCTTCATAGGTGTGGGGGGTGCCCGCGGCCAGACTCTCCACGGCGGCCCGGGCCGTGGCCAGGGCAAGGGCGATGCCTTCGCCGGTCAGGGCGTCCACGTACCCCGCCGCGTCACCGGTGAGCAGGACACGGCCGGCCACCCGGTGGCGGGCCCGCTGGTGCAGTGGCCCGGCGCCGCGCACGGTGCTCGCCGGCCGGCCGTGCACCCGGGCGGCCAGGGCGGGGAACGCCCGCAGGTGTTCGTCGTAGGGGCGACGGGTGCCGCTGAGCACGGCGATGCCCACACAGTCCTCACCCACGGGTGTCACATACGCCTCTCCCTCTGCCGACCAATGGACTTCCACACAGTCCGACCACGGTGCGATCCGGTAGTGGCGGCGCAGCCCGTAGCGGGCGGGCCCGCCGCCGGGCAGATGCAGGCCCAGGGCGCGGCGGAGCGGGGAATGCAGACCGTCCGCCGCGATCAGCCAGCGTGCCCGCCATTCCCCGGCACTCACGCCGAGCTCGTCCTGGCGTACGGCCTCGGTCCTGGCCGCGGCGAAGCGTACGCCCAACTCGACCGCCCGCCGGTGCAGGGCGGAGTGCAAAGTGGTGCGGCGCACCCCCAGCCCCGGGTGGTGGCGGAACTCGGCCTCCGCGCGGCGATCACCGTCCACGTACCGGATGCCCCGCAGGGGATGGCCCGGTACGTCCAGGCCGAGTGCGCGCAGGGCGGCCACACCGCTGGGCATGATGCCTTCTCCGCACGCCTTGTCCACGGGGGGCTCGCGGGGTTCGATGACCACCGCTTCCATACCGCGCAGCGCGGTGTGGATCGCTGCCGCCAGTCCGGCGGGGCCGCCGCCCGACACCAGGACGTCGATCATGTGCGCGCGCCCACCGCGGCGGCGGTGGCCAGTGCGGCGTCTTCGCACCGGATGCGGACGGTGAGGAGCCAGGCGTTCAGGACCGTGAACACCAGGGCGGTCACCCAGGCCCCGCCCACCAGGGGCAGGGCCACGCCCTCGGCGGCCACGGCCACGTAGTTGGGGTGGCGGAGCCGGCGGTAGGGGCCCGCGGTCACCAGTCGCAGTCCGGGAACGACGATGACCCGGGTGTTCCACTGTCTTCCCAGTGTGTGGATGCACCACCAGCGCAGTGCCTGGGAGGCGAGGACGACGACGAACATGACCCAGGTGAGCACCGGCGGGACGGACCGGTGGGCGATCAGCACTTCGAGCGGGCAGGCCACCAGCAGCCCGGTGTGCAGGGCCACCATCCACCGGTAGTGGCCCTGGTCGGCCGGGGTCCCGCCGCGGGCCAGACTCCAGTGCGCGTTGCGGCGCGCCAGGAGGAGTTCGCCGACGCGTTCCACCGCGACGGCCAGCACCAGGGCTGTGTACCAGAGCACGTGTCCTCCGTTCTACCAGCGCAGCAGGACCAGTTCACAGCAGAACCCCGGCCCCATGGCCAGGAGCAGTCCGTGAGAACCCGGCGGCGGCGGGCGGCGGGCCAGGGTGTCACGCAGGACGTGCAGCACGGAGGACGAGGAGAGGTTGCCGGCCTCGGCCAGGTGTTCCCAGGTGAGGTCAAGGGCGCCGGCGGGGAGATCGAGGGTCTCCATGATGGTGTGCAGGATCTTGGGTCCGCCCGGGTGGCAGATCCAGGCCGTGACGTCCTTGGTCTTCAGACCGTGTTCGTCCAGGAAGCCGCGGACGTCGCCTGCCAGGTTGCGGCGGATCAGCTCGGGCACGACCGGATCCAGAACCACCCGGAATCCGGAACTGCCGACTTCCCAGCCCATGGCGTGCCCGGTGTCCGGGTACAAATGGCTGCGCGTGGCCACGACCACCGGCCCCTGGGCGGACCGGCCCGCGCCACAGGCGACGACCGCGGCGGCCCCGTCCCCGAACAGCCCGGTGGCGATGAGATTGGCCGGTGACGCGTCCGCGCGCTGGAACGTCAGGGTGCACAGTTCGACGGAGAGGAGCACGGCGACGTGATCGGGCCAGCCACGCAGGTAGTCGTGCAGACGGGCGATGCCCGCCGCCCCCGCGACGCAGCCAAGGCCGAAGACAGGGAGCCGTTTGACGTCCGGCCTTAGCCCCAGCCGTCCCACGAGGCGGGCGTCGATGGAGGGGGTGGCGATACCGGTGACGGAAGTGAAAATCAGCAGGTCGACGTCGGCGGCCCGCAGTCCGGCGGTCCGCAGGGCGCCGCGGACCGCCCGGGCACCCAGTTCGGTGGCCGCCCGAATGAAGACATCGTTGGCGTCGCCGAAGCCGTCCAGCCGCGCGTACTCCTCCAGAGGCAGCACCATGTGGCGGCTGCGCACCTGGGTACTGTTGTGCAGGCGGTCGAGAACCGCGCGGCCGGTCCCGTCCGGCAGGCAGGCCCGGCGTACCGCGTCGGTAATGGCTTTCTGGGGCTGGCGGTGGGGAGCCAGGAGGCCATGGACGGCTGTGATCCGGGTCGTCATACGTCTCCCGCCATGAGGGGTGCCGGATACCCGACGGCCCTGTTGTTCCCCGTTCACACCGTGAATCTGCGCGGAGACACCGCCAGTCGCCCGTCCGGCGGCCTCCACCGCCCGCCCTTCCGTTCTACGATCATGCGGTGGAAACCGACCGGGCGCCGCTCGCCAGGCAGACCGACGGCCGGACCGGCCGACCGGTCCTGGCGCTGGTCGCGTCGTGCCACCCGGGACCCTCGGCAGCGGTCACCGTTCTGGTGACCGTGCTGGCCGGCACCGCCGGACACTCCGCGGGTGGCTGCGCACTGCTCGCGGCGGCGGTCCTGACCGGTCAGCTGTCGGTCGGCTGGTGCAACGATGCCTTCGACGCGCGCCGTGACGCCGCCGCCGGCCGACCCAAGCCCGTCGCGACAGGAGCGGTGTCACCGCAGACCGTATGGGCGGCCGCGCACACCGCACTCGTGCTGTGCGTGCCGCTGTCGCTGATGTGCGGGGCCCTCGCCGGCACCGTGCATCTGGCGGGGGTGGGGGCCGCATGGGCGTACAACCTCCGCCTGAAGGCCACGATGTGCTCCTGGCTGCCTTACGCCGTCGGATTCGCGAGCCTGCCGGCCTTCGTCACCCTCAGTTCGAGCGCACACTCATGGCCCCCGTGGTGGGTGGTCGTGGCCGGCGCCCTGCTGGGCGTGGGCGCCCATCTGGCGGACACCGTGCCGGACATCCGCAGCGACCTGGCGGTGGGGGTGCGTGGCCTGCCGCACCGGCTCGGCACATCCGGGACACGCCGGGTACTGCCGGTGCCCCTGGTGGCGGCGACCGCGGCCCTGGCCCTCGGCCCGTCGGGCCCGCTCCCCGCCGCGGGGGCAGTCGCCCTGGCGACGGCGGTGGCGACGGCGCTCGCCGGGGCGGCACTGAGCCGCACACATGCCAAAGCACCCTTCGTCGCGGCCGTGGCGGTCGCGACGGTGGACGTGGCGCTTCTGCTGGCCCAGGGCAGTCACCTCACCTGAGAGCTCGGCGAGGAACGCTGACCCGCTGCGGGATAACAGGGCTGCGGGAGACAGGGAGGCACGGAGGGCTTGGCCGTCCGGCAGGAACGAGAAGGCAAAGAGGTACAACCACTCCTCGCCACTCTTAACTTATAGCGCACCAGGGGGCTTGCGGCAAGGCCCCGGTGGTGCGGCAGAATCGCGGCTCGAGCTCATGACCTGCAGAAATAGGAGATCCACCACGTGCGTGTGTTGTTGTCGGTTCAGGGGGCGTGCGGTGACGTCACGTCAGTAGAGGGACGCGCACTGCCGGTGCGGGCCCTCGGCACCGAGATGCGGGTGTACGTACCGTCGGCCGTCGCGGCAGCGACCTCGGACTGGAGCTGATGACATTGACCTCCCTGACCACCAGCGCGTTCGACCTTCCCGACCGCCTCTCCGCCAAGGCCGCCCCGGCGCTGATCGACAGCGACGAACAGCACTTCGCGGCCATCTCGGAGAGCCTCGACCAGGCCATCGCCGAACTCTCCGACCGACTGGAGGCCGCGCGCAAGGCGCCCGGCGGCATCGGCCGCGAGGCGATGGACCGCGACGCGGAGATCCACCGCCTGACCAGTCGTCTGCGCACCTTGCGACGCTTCGGTCTGGACCTGTGCCTGGGACACATCGTCCGTACGGACAACGCCGAGCCCGTGTACATAGGACGACTCGGTCTCACCGACAGCGCGGGGCGCCGGCTGCTGCTCGACTGGCGTTCCCCCGCGGCCGAGCCGTTCTTCGCGGCGACCCACGCCAACCCGATGGGTCTGGCAAGCCGCCGCAGGTACCGCTGGACCCGCGGCCGGATCAGCGACTACTGGGACGAAGTGTTCACCACCGACGGGCTCGAAGGGCACGCCGCGCTCGACGACCAGTCCGCGTTCATCGCCAGTCTGGGCGGCAAGCGATCGTCCCGGATGCGAGACGTGCTCGCCACCATCCAGGCCGACCAGGACGCCATCATCCGGGCGGGATCCCGCGGCGCGCTCGTCGTCGACGGCGGCCCCGGTACGGGCAAGACCGTCGTCGCCCTGCACCGCGCCGCCCACCTCCTCTACTCCGACCCCCGCCTCGGCCACCGCAAGGGCGGCGTGCTGTTCGTCGGTCCGAGCCGGCCCTACCTGGCCTACGTCGCCGATGTCCTGCCCAGCCTCGGCGAGGAGGGCGTACAGACCTGCACCGTCCGCGACCTCGTCACCGAGGGGGCCGGAGCAGTGATCGAGACCGATCCGGACGTGGCCCGCCTGAAGTCGTCCGCGGACCTGGTGAAGGCGATCGAACCGGCCGTCGGAATCTACGAGGAGCCGCCCACCGAGGGCATGACGGTCTCGACCCACTGGTCCGACATCTGGCTGAGCGCCAACGACTGGGCCGCGGCGTTCGAGGCAGTGGAACCAGGCACTCCGCACAACGAGGCGCGCGACCAGATCCGCGAGGAACTGCTCACGATCCTGATGGACAAGGACGACAGCGACGCCCCGCCCGAGCTGCTCCGGAGGTCGCTGCTGCAGGACCGGGAGCTGATCAGGACCCTCAACCGCGCGTGGCCGATGATCGAAGCGAGTGACCTCGTCGGGGACCTGTGGTCGGTGCCCGCCTACCTGCGCAAGTGCGCTCCGCACCTCACCCCCGACGAGGTCCGCACACTGCAGCGCAAGGACGCCCAGGCCTGGACGGTGTCCGACCTGCCGCTCCTGGACGCGGCCCGCCAGCGGCTCGGTGACCCCGAGGCATCCGTACGCAAGCGCCGGCACGACGCCTCCGTCGCCGCCGAACGCGCGCGCAGGGCCGACGCCATCGACAGCCTGCTGCAGAACGTCGAGATCGACGAAAGCGAAGGCGCGGTGGGGATGCTGCACGGACGGGACCTGCAGGACACCCTGATCGACGAGAGCGCACTGCCCGGCACCGAACCGGACCTGCTCGCCGGACCGTTCGCCCACATCATCGTGGACGAGGCTCAGGAACTCACCGACGCCGAATGGCAGATGCTGCTGCTCCGCTGCCCGTCCCGGAGCTTCACCATCGTCGGTGACCGCGCCCAGGCCAGGCACGGCTTCACGGAGTCGTGGCAGGAACGGCTCCAGCGGGTCGGGCTCGACCGGATCGACGTGGCCTCCCTGAGCATCAACTACCGCACGCCGGAAGAGGTCATGGCGGAAGCCGAACTGGTCGTCCGCGCCGCGCTCCCGGACGCCAATGTGCCGACCTCCATCCGCAGCAGTGGCATTCCCGTCGTCCACGGATCCGTCGCGGATCTGGACTCGATCCTCGACACCTGGCTCGCCGCACATGACGACGGGATCGCCTGCGTCATCGGCGACCCGACGTTCCGGGCGACATCCCGCGTCCGGTCGCTGACGCCGGAACTGTCGAAGGGGCTCGAGTTCGACCTGGTCGTCCTCATCGACCCCGAGACGTTCGGCTCGGGCATCGAAGGAGCCGTCGACCGCTATGTCGCGATGACCCGCGCGACCCAGCAACTCGTCATCCTCACGAGCTCCTGACATCGGCCACACCCCTGCCTCGCCCCGCCCGGCCGATCATGTGACTGCCGTGTGTGCCTGACCGGCAGTCGTCGCAGGTAGCGGCGGTTGCGGGCGGAGTCAGCGCGGTGTGTTGTCGTCGGGGTCGAAGGGGCTGCCGTGGCCGGGCACGATCAGGTCGGCGGTGGCGAGTACGCGCAGCCGGGAGGTGCGTAGTACCTCCCGGTCCGGGGCCACGGGGTCGTCGGCGGGACCGTCCGCGTGCCACCACAGGTCGCCGGCGAACGCCACGACGCCTGTGGTGGTGCCGGCGAGCAGGGTGATGTCCTCGGGGCTGTGTCCCGGGGTGCGGATCAGGCGTAGTGAGGGGGTGAGTTCGTAGCCCTCCGCGTCGCGGTTGGTCCACTGGTCGCCGAGGTATTCCACCTTGTGGTCGTGGACCCGGGCCCGGCGGAAGAGGCCGGCGTTCATGGTGTTGTCGGGGTGGTGATGGCTGAGGACCACATCGGTGATGTCGTCGGGGCCGAGCCCCAGCTCCGCGAGCGGGCCGAGGATGTCGTCGTGGCTTGCCACCATGCCCGGGTCGAAGATGATGTGCCGGCCGGCGTCGGCGACGTAGGAGACGGTGGCGGCGACGCCGGGACCGGTGGAGCCGACGTAACCGATGGTCAGGATCGTGTACACGGCGCTGCGGCCGAGCGGTGCGTCTGTCATGCCCCTCATCCTTCCGAGCCGGCCGACCACCCACGAGTGGCATGGATGCCCCTCATCGCAGGATTCGTGCCAACGTGCGCCATACTGCTCCCGTGCCGCCCTTCCTGACCGTCGCCGCGTATGCCCCGCCCGGGGTCGGCATGCTCGCCGTCGGCATCGTCGCCGAGGTGTTCGGCCCGCATGGAGAGGGGCTGCCCGGCTTCGATTTCGCGCTGTGCACCGACCGGCCCGGGCCGGTCCCCACCGACCTCGGCGTGCCGCTCATGGTCGGGCACGGCCTGGACCGGCTGGCTGCCGCTGATCTGGTGATCGCCTTGCCATGGGCCGGCTTCCGTACGCCACCCGCCCCTGCCGTGCTCGACGCGTTGTCGGCCGCGCACGGGAGCGGCTCACTGGTCGCAGCCCACTGTGTCGGCACGTTCGCGCTCGCCGCCGCCGGACTGCTCGACGGCCGAAGGGCCACCACCCACTGGCGGTTCGCCGATCTACTGGCCCACCGCCCCCCGGACATCGATGTGGACCCCGACGCCCTCTACATCGACGAAGGGCGGATCACCACAGGGGCGGGAGCCGCCGCGGGCTTCGATCTGTGCCTGCATCTGCTCAGGCGGGAGTACGGAGCTTCGATGGCCAACGCCGTCGCCCGTGACATGGTGCTGCCCTCCCACCGGGACGGCGGCCAGGCCCAGTACCTGACCTCCCCCGTCCCCGAGGACTGCCGGGACGAGCGGCTCGCCGAGGTGCTCGCCTGGGCCCGCGAGCACCTCCACGAGCCGCTTCCCGTCGCGGAACTGGCCCGACGCGCCATGATGAGCAAACGGTCCTTCGCCCGTCGCTTCGCCGCCGCGACCGGCACCACCCCGCACGCCTGGCTCCGGAACCTGCGACTGAGCAGCGCCGAGGAACTCCTGGAAACCACGGACCTGCCGATCGAGGAGATCGCCCACCGGGTCGGATACGGCAGCGCGGCCGTCCTGCGCGAGCAGTTCGTGCGCCGCCGGGGTGTGCCACCCCGCTCCTACCGCCGCTCCTTCACCAACGCGCCGTAGCCCTGACCGATGTGCGTGTTCGCCGGTCACAGGCCTTACCACTCCGGCATTGTCGGCCCGAGGAAGGCGGCGTTCCGTACCACCCGCAGGCCGATGAACAGGCCGGTGAACTGTCGTGGGAGGCGATCGGAAGGGCTCTCGGTCTGAGCGAGGAGGCCGCCCGTTTCCCGCCTGATCCGCTACAACTTCCGACGCTGACCCGGGCCTTGAGGGGTGCGTGTGCCTGGGGGAGGGGTTCGTACTTCAGAAGGGGGCGGACTCACCTGGTGCCCGACCGGAGCCGGTCGCGCTGAATCAGGTAAGCGAGGGCGCGGCGTGCGGAGGCTGAGGCGGCGGTGGTGTCCCTCGACGGAACGTCCAGCCCACGGCTGATCTCGTCGTACGCGTCCCGGTAGGTTCCGGGCATCTCTGCCTGGTGCAGCCTCAGGTCCTCTTCGAGGAGGCGCCGTAGCTCGTCGACGTTCCGGGGTGTGAAGCGCTTTCTTCCCCGGGCGATGGCGTTGACGTAGTGCGTGCAGCGGGCGGTGTCGTAGAAGTTCTCGGAGATCTCCTCGGCGAGGCCCCACAGGCGCCCTTCGAGCCATGGTGCGTCGTGCTGGTCGAGAGCGAGCGCCATCGGGGGCAGTGGGCCGGCGGCCTTGTGCTTCATCACCTGCTTCGACACGGCAGGCTGACTCATGTCGGTGAGCCGGGCGATTCGCTCCTGGGTCCAGCCCAAGCCGGCGAACACCCCGATCATCTCGGCGCGTAGCTTCCGCATCTCCTCGCCCGCACGGATGACCTCGTTCATGCCGGCGAGCATCCGCTCGGCCTGCTCCCCGGTCAGTGCCCCGGTGCTCTGGTGCGTGAATTCTTCGCCTGCCATGGCTCACTTATACACCCGCGCGACCCGACCCCATAACCGGGTTGTACAACCTGGTTATGACTGACAGGGTTCCGTCATGCCTACCTTCTCCGCGCCTGACGGCACCCGGCTCGCCTACCGCGTGACCGGCCACGGCGACCCGGTCGTCTGCCTCCCGGGAGGCCCCTCGGACTCCCTCTATCTCGGCGACCTCGGTGGTCTGTCCACGCACCGCCGACTGATCTTCCTGGACCTTCGTGGCACCGGCCGGTCCGCGGTCCCCGATGACACCGCCTCCTATCGCTGCGATCGCCTCGTCGAGGACGTCGAGGCACTGCGCGAACACCTCGGACTGGCCCCGATGGACATGCTCGCTCACTCCGGCGGCGCGAACCTCGCGGCCCAGTACACGGCCCGCTACCCGCAGAACGTCGGCAAGCTCGCCCTGATCACCCCCGGGGCGCGAGCCGTCGGTATTGCGATCACCGGGGAGACGCGACGCGAGCTCGCGCGGCTCCGGAAGCATGAGCCGTGGTTCCCGGCGGCGTTCGCCGCCTTGGAGGCGATCAGTGAGGGCACGGGCAGCGACTGGGAGGCCATCGCTCCCTTCTTCTGCGGCCGGTGGGACGCAGCGGCACAGAAGCACCATGCGGCGGGCCGGCCGAGCAACATGGAGGCTGTCGCACTCTTCGCGGCCGAGGGCGCCTTCGCCCCGGAGGCCACCCGCGCGGCGCTCGCCGCCTGCGAGGTCCCCGCGCTGCTGCTCGCCGGCGAGTTCGACCTGAACAGCCCCCCGCAGTCGGTAGCGGAATTCGCGGGCCTGTTCTCCGACGCCACGCTCGCCGTGCAGCCCGGAGCCGGGCATTACCCCTGGCTCGACGACGCCGACCGGTTCGTGGCGACCACTACGGCATTCCTGGGCTGAGGGCCCGCTCGCGCCCCAGGCGTGGCGCCGGGGCTCCACGCCTGCCCGGGTCGGCATCCGCTTCTCTTCGGGGAGTTATCAGGTTCTTCGGGGGTAACGGATAGAGGCAGACAGGCCGACCCTGACAGGGGGTTCGTTCGTGATGGCACGGAAAGTCCCGCACGACGACGCCGCGAAGGACATGGACAGCCGGGCGCCGGCCGACAGGCATCGGCTGTCACGGCCGGTGCGCGTGCTGGTCATGCTGCTGGCCTTCGCGGGGATGGTCGCCTTCGGAGTGGTGCTGGCCCGGCTGACGCTGGAACCCTCGGCTGCCTCGGAATCACTGACGCACAGCAACCTGCGCCCAGGCGACTCCGTCCGCGAGTACCTCGCCCGACCGGCCTTCCGTGACACCCTCAAGCAGCTCGGCGGCAATATCGCGCTGGGCATTCCGTTCGGCCTGCTGCTGCCGGTCCTGGTGCCCCGCGCCCGAGGACTGGTCCGCGTAGCTGCCGTGACCGCAGCGGTGATGTTGCTCGTCGAACTGGTCCAAGGCGCCCTCATCACCGGCCGGGCCTTCGACATCGACGATGTGCTGCTCAATACCGCGGGCGCGCTGCTGGGCTATCTGGTGATCGGCCGCAGGCTGGGCCGGGCCGTACACCCCCGGCGCCGTCACTGGTGGCACCGCTTCACCGGGCGCCCCCATTCCCAGGAAAGCCGCTGAGCCGACCTCCGGCCGGGCCGCGGCGCGATCGGCCGCCTTGCACGCCCCCGGTCGTGCGGTTCGGCAATCGTGGTCCGTTTCGAGGCCACCGTCCTGATTCCCGCAGGGTAGGGGTGGTTGTGTACGGGCCGTCTGGGTTTCTGCCGTCTCTGATCAGGACTTGGGATCTATGCGGTCGCGACTCTGTCACAGTGTTACCGGCGGTATGGCCAGGTGCGGAACTGTTGCCTAGCGTGACGCGGGCTTGTTGATGGCGCCGGAACGGGGCGCCATTCCCATACCACTGGATCGAGAGAACCAACAGTGAAGTTCCAACGCGCTCGCGTCGCAGCCGTATCCGGATTCGCCCTTGTCGCCCTGGTCGGCATGGGTATCAGCGGCTGCAGCGGTGACCCGGCGGGGCAGGGTTCGGACTCCGGTTCAAGCGGCCCGACCGCTGCCGACAAGGCGACCCGCGCTGATGACAGCCGTGACACCCTGAAGGACGTAGAGATCTCTGACTGTACGTATGTCGACAAGAAGGGCATATCGGCTAGCGTGATGGTCTTCAACCATGATGTGACGGCGACCTACACCTATGAGGTCGCCGTGAAGTTCACGGCCCCTGACGGCACTCCTGTGGCCACCCAGACCACGTCTGTTCCCTTCATCCGTCCCGGCCGCTGGAGCAATCTCGACATCGTGGCTCCCTACACGCCCAAGCCGGGTGCCTCCACCAGTGGCGTCAAGTGCGCGGTCGACAAGGTGGAGCGCAGCGCGGGCTGAATCCCCGGGCCGTCAGGGGCTGGCGATGAGGTCGCTGAGGCGCGGGGCAAGCCATGGCTTGCGGCCGCCCGCTCTGATCCCGCCGCGCGCGATCACTTTCCAGAGCGGGGTGCGGCGGAACGCGACGAGGAGAAACGCGGTCGGCGCCGCCGAGATCCGGCAGTCGTAGGCCCGGGGCGGCGCGTCGCGGGTCACGGTGGCCGTTCCGGCGCGGACGACGACCGCCAGCCGCGGGCCTCCCCTGATGGCGAGGTCGAACGCGATGTCGACGCCGCGGGCCTTCGCCGCGTCCAGGGTGAGCGGCATCATGGCCGGCAAGGACTGGCCGATCACCAGACGCGCCTCCTCGGGGCCGATCGTCCACGGGAGCCGGGCGCCGCGCGCGATGTCGAGGCCGTGGAGCAGACTTTCACTGAGCACCAGTCCGGTGGCCGTCGCCAAGGTCAGCGCCACCTGCTCCCCGTACCAGGGGGTGGCGACGGGGGTGTGCGGAGCGAGCCCCTCGGTGGCCCGCAGGAACGCCTCGCCCCGCTCGGCGACGAAATCACCGAGGTGACCGCGCTCCTCCGCGCCGAACAGACCGATCGCCTTGGCGTTCACGGCCGTGATCCGTTCGATGAACGGGCCGTCGTCAGGAGGCAGGACGCCCTCCCAGTCCCGGAACTCGTGAGTGAAGGCGGAGGAGTACGCCAGGTACACGGCACCCACATGCGCGCCGACATCTCCCACACTCCACACCGGCACACCGGAGGGCGCCCCGAGGTCGGGCGCGTCGCGCAGCAGGCGCGCCAGGCGCGGGACGATCGCTCGCAGCGCGGCGCGGGTCCTCTCGTGCTCGACGAAAGGATCCGAGCCGCTGCCGACAACGCTCACGACACCCTCCTGGCTGCTGACGGGCGCACACATTACCGCTGAGTACTGACGAGCGATACGGCTTGGACAGGGTTGCCCGCATGCGCGCAGAGCGCCTCCGCGACGGCCTGTGGAAACCGCACCCTCGTGGTGTCGGCCTCATGGGTTCGGGGGAGGGGGCGGCCCCCACGGCGTCTCCAGTGCTGCCCGCAGGGCATCGACCGCCTCCCGGCTGATCCGCTCGGCGAGCTGCTCTTCCAGCCGTTCGAGGATGGCGCCGGCCTGGTGGTGTGCGCGTTCGCCTTCCTCGGTGCGCCGGATCAGCCGCTGACGGGCGGAGGCGGGGTCGGGGACTTGCTCGAGAAGTCCGACGGCGACCAGGCCGTGCACGGCCTGGTGCGCGGTCTGCCGGGTGACGCCCATGCGCCGGGCGAGTTCGGACACGGTGGTGCCGTGGTCGTCCAGTACGGCGAAAAGCTGTACCTGAGTCGGCGAGACCGGTGTGGCTCCGGCTGCCTCCAGGGCCGCCAGCAACCCTTCTTCGAACCAGCGCCGGGCATCGCTGAACAGCTGGGGGAGGTTGCGGCGGGTGGGCTGCATGGATTCCTCACGGTCGGCTTGCCTGTCGGCACTCTCGCATGTCAGGCTACCTGACATTCGCGAGATGGACCCAAGGAGCCCCCATGACCATCGAGTACGCCACCCGCTACCGGCAGGCCTCGCACATACCCTCCGAGCCGGGCAAGCCCTACTTCATCGAGAAGGGCGAAGGAGACCGCGCACATCTGTTCGGCGACCTGATCACCATCTACGCCGGCGGTGAGCAGACCGAGAACACCTTCAACTTCTTCACTGTCGAAGGCCCCAAGGGCGATCTCATCCCGGCGCACCTGCACCCCGACACGCATGAGGTCTTTTACGTAACCCAGGGCGCTGTACGACTGTTCGTCGAGGACACTGAGGGCAATCAGCAGGAGAAACTGCTCACCCCCGGCGACTTCGGCTTCGTACCCAAGAACTGCCCGCACGCCTACCGCATGGAGCGCCACCACAGCCAGGTCGTCGGCGTTGCCGCCGGCCCCGGCGGCACCTTCGAGCGGTTCTTCGAGAACCTCGGCGCGCCGGCGGAACAGCTTGGCCTGCCGCACCAGCCCCTCGTCCCTGAACCCCACAAGTTCGCGGTCGTGCCCGAGCGGTACGACGTGCGTTTCCTGCCGGGCCACCAGTGGCGGACCCGGTAGGTGACTGCTTCAGGGGGACCGCACGGCCGAGGGCTGACGTCCTGGAGTGACGAAATGCCCCCGTCAATCGATCCGGCTGCCGATCCGTCTGCCGACCGGCCCGCCCTGGACCTGCTCGATGCCTACCTGGAGGCCCGCCGGGACGGAAGGGACCTCCCGCTCCCCGACGATATGGTCGGCGACGGAGGAGGCGGGGCGGGCGAGCTCGTCCACTGGGCCCTCGGCCGGTTCCGGAGCATCCCCTGCGAGCCCGCTCCCATGGCTTCATCACCTCCGCATACCTCGGTGGTCTCGACCTGCTCGAGGACCTGGGCCTGATCGCGGTGACCGACGACGAGGTAGGCGTCTTCTGGTCGATCGGGGCCTACTGACGTACGGTCGGCCCCATGACACACGCCATGGGATCCCGACCGGTGGCCCGGTGAGCCGCTTGTGGACCTACCTGGAGGAGCAGACGCGCCGGGAGGTCGACGCGAACGTTCTGCGCGACCGGCGGATATCGGCGGTCAAGGTGGTGCTGCAGGCCCTGCGCCCCCTGGAGTTGGGCCTGCGCGAGGCGGAACAGGTGGTTCACGCACGCTACGAGGCCCTCGGCGACCGCGTGCGGCACAGGCCGCCCGATCCGCTCGACACCCCCTCCCTCGCAGCACGCGCCGCCGGCCTCCCGGGACGGGTGGCAGCGGTCGAGGCCCTCTGGGACGGCGATACCGTCCACGACTGGTTCGTGCTGCTGGTCGCGGTCCTGGACGACCCGGCCGGAGAAGGCCACCTGGCAACCGTCTACCACTCCCCGGGCAAGCCCCCACCAGGCACCGCCGCCGCCGATGCGGGCCGGCACCTGGCCGAATACCTCGGTGTGCCGTTCCACTTCGCCTCCCCGGACGTCCCCGACGACGAGGCCCCACGCTGGCGCACCCCACAGGCCCCGCCCGAAGAGCCGTAAGGCGGGGCGCGCGCCCAACCCTCTGTGCTGGATTGCCCGGAACGCGTTTGCGGGCTGGGGGACAGCACTTCGGGCCTCGGAAAATGCCTGGTGCAGGGTGCTGTGCGTCGGGCAGTCTTCGTCACGATGAGCGACGAAACAGCGAACGACCGGGCGTACGTGCCCGTGGGCTCGCTCCAGGGACTGCTGCAAAGAGGTCGAGGGCTGGGCGCACTGCTGGCATCCGAGGATCCGGCGAACGCTGCCGATACGGTGCATGACTGCGTCCGGCACGACTGGCGGTGGGACTCGGTGGACGATCGCCACCTTTACCTGGCGCGCCTGTACCAAGAACTGGCACTGCCGCCGGCTACGTTGGCCGGACTGCTGGCGGGCGACGAGGACGACTGCGAGCGGGCCACCCGCGTACTGGAGCTGCTGGCATTGTCGGGTTCGACCGAAGCCCGAGAAATCCTGCGGGGAGACATCGGAGAAGGCGAACACTGGGTGGACGTCCTTGAGTCAGTGGCGGACGTCTGGCCAGTCGAATGGTGGGACGACCTCGCCGACATCGCGCGTGTCCGGCTGACCGGAGAGGAACGACTGCTTCAGGGCTCCAAACCCTGGGCGCGCTGGGCCACAGGAGCTCCCACCACCGTTGCCCACCCTCCGAGGCTCCACGCCATCGAGGGCGGTTCGACCGGGCGCCGTCTGCTTTCCATCCTCGCGGATACCGATTCGACCGACGGTGCGAAGGCCCAAGCCCTGCGCACTTTGGCGGGTCGCCCACCGGAGCCAGGCCTGCTGCCCTTGGTAGCCGGACTCGGAACGGCGGACGGCGAACGGCCCTTGCCTTGGCTCACGCGTGCGGTCGAGCGACTCGGCGTCCTCGCCGTGCCGGAGGCGCGCGAATGGGCAGCGGCCGAGCGGCCCTGGTTGTCCTGGACCGGAATCGTGGTCCTGGCCGACCACGGTGACACCCAGGACATCCCGGCACTCGTACAGGAACTCACCACCCACGAAGAGACACATCGGTGGTGCGGCCCCGACCGAGTGGCCACCGGCTTGGCACGGTTCGGCCAGGCAGCAGCGGACGCAGCGCCCATACTGCGCCGGTTCTGGCTGCGCACCCCGCACTCTCACGAGCGGCCGGCCTACCTCAAGGCACTGGCGGCCATCGAACCGGTCGGCCTCGACCAGGCCTACACCGAGTCCCTCTGGGACTGCGAGACGAACGCCCGCCTTCTCGGTGTCACCTCAGCTCCCGACCTGCCGCACGTCCGGCAGAGGCTCACCCAACTACGCGACGACCCGATGGAAGAGCACGAAGTCAGGGCGGCTGCCGAAGCCCGCCTGGCGAAGGGCGGACGCTGATGTCCGGAGAATCGTCTTCGCGAAGCAACGCCCGGGCGGAGGGGCCGTGCCGGCCGCGGCGACGCCCTGACACATGCCACCCCGGTGACGATTCCCTGGCGACCTGATATTTGAGCTGCTGGAGTCACTGATGCCGGAGCTGAACCGATCGCCTCGCATGCTTCCCGACGAGCGGAACAACCGGGATGCCGACCGTCTTCACGCGGCTGACCGCCTCGAAGCCCTCGAACGCCGGATCGACGGTGGCTACATGGCCGCGAGTGGACTGTCCGGCATCGCAGGGCTGGGGTCGGTGTGCCTGGCTGCGTACGACTACGTGTGGCTGCACGACGGGCCGATGGCAACTGCTGGTGTCGCGCTTGCTGGAGTCCTGCTGAGCGCGGCCAGTTGGTGCGGGAAGAAGGCAGCCAAGCGCAGGGCACGCCGCACCGGCCGGGGGCATCGTCGCGCCTGATGTGTTGTGGGTTCAGGCATCTTTCGATGCCTGAACCCACTGGCACGACCAGGCCCCGTGCGCCTCGGGGGCGCCGCCTTGCCTCAGCCCAGTACATACCTAGTGGAGGATGGCGGGAACAACAGCCACAACAGTTGATACCACCACCGCGGTAGCAGCGGACGCAGCGATACCGCCGTTCTCCTTGGGCCGCCGCTCAGGACGCCCCGCCCGGCTTTGCCTGCACAACCGCAGCAGTTCACTGCCGAGGAAAGCCAGCAGGACGAGTGTGACGCCGGCGATCCGCACCCACACCACGTCGGCTCCCGTTGCCGCCATGGCACCCAGCGCGGCAAAGGCGAGAGATACCAGCCGTCCAGCCGTGCCATCCACAAAAGGGTCGGTGCCATCAAGAGATGCACTGCTGGCCGAGCTACCGAGCGGGCGGGCGCCGTCGTCCGACACCTTTTCCTCACCCACCGCTTTCTGGAGTTCGCCGCGCGCGAGAATGACTGCCTTGCGCTCAGCCCACTCCCCGTCACCTCCGGCGTCAGCGGCGACGGTCTCTGCGTCGACCGCCTTGAGCACCGACATGAAGTCGTCGTACCCGTCTCGGTTTTGTTCCCTCATTGATCTCCTCCTGGATCAGCCCCCGAGAGCCCGGTAAGGCCCGCCCCGTGATCACGAAACCGTTCTCCTCCTTGTGATCGCGAGACGCATCCGACCCGGCTGACCAGCACCTACTCTTGGCGGTGAGCTCGCAGTCGTGTCCTGGCCTTGGACACTGCGGTCCTGATGGCGCCCGCAGACGGGGCACCGAGGAGGTCAGCGGCCTCCTCTCCGGTGAGACGCCAGATCTCGCACATCAAGAACGCGTCCCGGTCCCGTTTGACGGGGACGACCTCCTTGAGGATCTTCATCGCCTCGCGGGCCTGGGCCGAGTTCTCGGCCAGGAGTTCCACGTCCTCATCGGACGGCCGATCCCAATCGGTGAAGTCCGTCAACAGCTCGGGGCGCCGATGTCTCACCCTGATCAGGTCCACGTACTTGTTACGGGCCGTGGTCAGGGCGTACGCCGTCGCACTCGCCGATTCAAGAGGCGGCCTCCTCCTCCAGGCCGCGAAGACACTCTCCTGCGTCACCTCTTCGGTGTCCGCCACGCTCACACCCCGGGAACGCAGATACCGCCACACCCGGGAGTAGATGCTTCTGAGAGCCTCGTCCGAAAGGAGCGAAGACGTCTCCTCGCCAAGCGCCGGCGGCACCTGGGCCGGGATGAAGGGGCGAACGAGGCGGGGCTGTTCGCCCTCCGGCTCGGGTACCAATCGTGCTGCCATACCTTGCCTCCTGGACTGCACCGGATCAGAAGGGTGGTGCTTCCGGCCTTGCAAGGGGGAGTCGTTCACAGCGCAGCGAGTGTCAGCGGAATCCCGGGCGGCTTCCGTGATTCAGATGTTCCTACAGTGCTGAGTGCGTGGGACGGCGAACAGCCGGGCAGCTTTGGGCAGGACGCTGGAGATCACGTGCGATGCGGCCAGGGGGAGTCCTGAGCCCGCTTCCGGGCTGTAGCGCGCCTGCCGTTGGTGCCTGCGCACCCGGGGGGGCGCGCCCAAGTCCTGGGCTCAAGGCCTGCTGGCCATCAGTCCCACGCGTTGAAGAGCGTTGCGCCGAGAGTCGTCGGCCGCCAGTACTTGATCTGGCGCCACTCCGTGGCGGACAGGGCGGAGGTGTCCGAATCAGCCAGCGGCGACAGAAGCTGTGCCGCGCTCAGGACGACAAAGTTGCCGTCGCTGAGGGCAGTGGCCCAGGCGGGGGGTTCCTGGAATTCGTCGGTGTACCAGAAGCACCGGTCGGCGGCGAAGGCAATCAGCCGGTAGTGGGCGTGGAACAGCCCGGTGTACGTGCCGCTCCGAGTCTTGATCGTGGCACTGTGGAAGTTGTGCGGGTACTTCTGCTCCGTGAAGTCCGTGACCTCCCCGCCTGCGGCACGGGCTGCGGAGTACCAGGCGGTACGGCACGCCTTGGGATCGATATGCGGAAGCGGCGGGTCGCTCCGGTCGAGGAAGCCCGTTACGCCTCTCTCCAAACGGAAGGTGGCTGCCTGTGAACCGTCCACCTTTACCCCGGGGTGGAGAGGGGGCTGGTGGGTGGGTTTGGGGGGTGCCCCGTTGGTGTGTGGGCGCCCCCCGGTGTGGGTGTTATTGGGTGGGGGTGGGGTAGGTGGGGTGTTCGATTCCGGTGATGTGTTGGATGACGCGGATGACTTGGCAGGAGTAGCCGTATTCGTTGTCGTACCAGAGGTAGAGGATGGCGTTGTCGCCGTCGATTTTGGTGGCGCCGGCGTCGATGATGGAGGCGTGGCGTGAGCCGATGAAGTCGCTGGAGACGGCGTCGGGGGCGGTGGTGAAGTCGATTTGGCGTTTGAGGGGGGAGGTGAGGGAGATGTTGCGGAGGTGGTCGAGGACTTCTTCGCGGGTGGTTTCGCGGCCGAGTCGGAGGCTGAGGATGGCGATGGAGACGTCGGGGACGGGGACGCGGATGGAGCTGCCGGTGATGGGGGCTTTGAGGTCGGGGAGGGCTTTGGCGACGGCGGAGGCGGCGCCGGTTTCGGTGATGACCATGTTGAGTGGTGCGGAGCGGCCGCGGCGGTCGGCGCTGTGGTAGTTGTCGAGGAGGTTTTGGTCGTTGGTGAAGGAGTGGACGGTTTCGACGTGTCCGCGCAGGACGCCGTATTCGTCGGCCATGGCTTTGAGGGGCGGGACGATGGCGTTGGTGGTGCAGGAGGCGCAGGAGAGGATCTGCTCGTCGGGTTTGACGGTGTGGTGGTTGACGCCGTGGACGATGTTGGGGATGTCGCCCTTGCCGGGTGCGGTCAGGACGACTTTGTCGATGCCGGGGCGCAGGTGTTGGGAGAGGCCTTGGCGGTCGCGCCATTTGCCGGTGTTGTCGATGAGGACGGCGTTGTTGATGCCGTATGTCGTGTAGTCGATCTCGGAGGGGTCGCCGGCGTGGATGACGGTGATCTCGTTGCCGTTGGCGATGATTTTGTTGTGGGTCTCGTCGACGGTGATGGTGCCCTGGAACTGGCCGTGGATGGAGTCGCGGCGCAGGAGTGAGGCGCGTTTGACGAGGTCGTCGGCGGCGCGGCCGTTGCCGGGGCGGACGACGATGGCGCGCAGGCGCAGGCCGTTGCCGGAGCCGGCTTTCTCGATGAGGAGGCGGGCGACGAGGCGGCCGATGCGGCCGAAGCCGTAGAGGACGACGTCGCGGGGCTCGGGGCGTTCGGTTTTCGCGGTGCCGGTGGCGCCGGCGACGGCGCGGGCGGTGAAGTCCTGGACGGAGAGGCCTTCGTCGTTGCTCTTGTAGGTGGCGGCGAGCATGCCGATGTCGATCTGGGAGGGGCCGAGATCGAGTGTGGTCAGTGCCTGGAGGAAGGGCAGGGTCTCGGTGACCGAGAGTTCTCCGCCGGCTATCTGGCGGGCGAACCGGTGGGTTTTGAGGATGCTGATGACCGATTTGTTCACCAGGGAGCGGCTGTGGAGCAGGACGGTGACGTCCTGTTCCCGGTGCAGCTTCCCGATGATCGGGATCATCGATTCCGCGATCTCCTCGCGGTTCTTCCAGTTAGTGAACGCGTCGTCATTGACAGTCACAGGTCCATCTTTCGAGCTAGGCGGCGCTCATATGCTAACCCGCCGGTGTGGTGGTCCTTCAGGCGGAGCCCCCGGGCAGGGGGGCCGTGACCAGGCCCGCAGCCCCGCTCGACGGGCACCGCCCCGCCCGCCCGGTGGCACCGGCGCCGTTTTGTGCCCGGCGGCGGCCGGCGGTGGGCCGGTGGCCGCCCGGTGGCGGGCCGGTGGTGGGTAGGCATGCCTGAGCCCGTCTTCCCGCACGGGAACGTGGCCGCGAACGGGAGTGTGAACGGGGGCGTGGCCCCGAGAGCGAACGCGAGTGCGGCCTTGAACGGGCACGGAACGTGAACGTGAACCCGCAATGCGGGGCTGCCCGGCGGTGTGGTCCTGATCAACGGAGTCTTTTGTGTTGTGCCGGGGTCGTGCCGGGTTTCTGCGGGTCTTTTCTGCGTTGCCGGTGTTCATGGTGAGGGTCACGCTCGCGGGGGGCGGGTGGGGGTGCCGATGCCGGGCGGCGCGGAGGCGGCAGCCCCTCACACTCTCCGGGCCGGGTGCCGCCGGGGGAGAAGGGGTACCGGGCCTTCGGGTGGTCGCCCCCCGGGGGTGAGCCAAACCGGTCCCCGCCTCTTCCGCCGCCGCTCAGCCGCCCCGCCCCCTGGGCGTCCCGGCCTCCCGGGGTGCGCCTGCCCGGTCCACGCCTCCTTCGCTGCCCGGAGCGCCCTTCGCCGCCGGGCCGGGTGGCCGCCCCCCCCCGGGGGGCACGCCTGCCCGGTCCCTGCTTCCACCGCCTACGCTCGCCGGCCTCGGCTCCCGGCCGGGAGGCTGCTGGGGCGTGTCCGCCCGGTCCCCGCCTCCGCTCTACAGTCCCTGCCCCGGGGTCGGGTGGCTGCTGGGGTTTGCTTCGGAGCCGGGCCGGGGTGGATGCCCGGTGTGTTCGCGTACGGAAGCCGCCGGATGGTGCCCAAGTGTGCCCGGGTTCACGGGACTTGCCGGTGGCCGGGGGCTGTGGTGGTGGTGTGCCGGGGGCGGGGATACTCCCCCCCCCGGGGGGGCAGGGTGCTGTCCGGGGTGTGTTGGGCTCGTGGTGGGGGGTCGGGATGACGGACACGGACGTGATCAAGGGCGGCGGTGTGAGTGTCGCTGCCGCGTTGCGGGCGCCGCTGCGGGGGCTGTCGCGGGTGTGGGGGCGGGGTGCGGAGGGGGTGGCGATCCCTTGCCAGGAGCACGTCGCGGGAGGCGTGTTCGTAGTCGTTTTCCTGTCGGTGGTGGAGATCGCGGTGGTCGATGTCCTGCTGTCGGCGCCCTGGGCGCGGGTGGCAGCCCTGCTCACGGGGCTGGTGGTGGCGTATGTGACGGCGGGGTTCGCTGTGGCGCTGGCCGCCTGTCCGCACCGGCTGGCGGCCGGGACACTGACCGTCTCCTACGGTGCCGCTTTCCGCGCGGAGGTCCCGCTGGGCCTGGTGGGGGAGGTGGCCGAGCGGCGGGTGATGACCGGCCAGAGCCGTACCGCGGAGCTCAGTGACGGGGTGCTGTCGGTGCCGGTGATGTCGGCCACCAACGTGGTCCTCCGGCTGCGCCGCCCGGCCCTCCTCGAGGCGGGCCGGGCGAGTGGGACCGTACGGGAGATCCGTATCCACGCCGCCGACCCCGGCGCGGCGGTACGGGCCGTGCGCGGCGCCCTGGCGGCCGGCCCCGAACCGCCCCCGGCCCCCACCGCGGGGGAAAAGCCGTCCGGCGGGCGGGGGGCCCGCCGGGTGCGGTGGCTGCGCCGGGGCCGGTGGGCGGGGCTGTCGGTGCTGCTGGCCGAGATCGTGCTGGTGGCCGCCGGTGCGCTGGACTGGCGGATCGCGGCCGGGGTCCTGGCCGTCACCGAGGGCACGCTGGCCGTCCTGGGCCTGGTCTTCGGCGCCGCCCTCGTCCGCGGGTACCGGCAGCTGCGCGGGGACGGTTCCGGGCGCCGGGCCGCTCTGGGCGGTGCGTTCTTCTCCCTCGTGCCCCCGCCGGTCGCCCAGGCCGTGCGCCAGGAGCTGTCGGTATGGGGCATCCTCGCGCGGGCCGTGACCTTCCGAACGGAGCCAGGGCCCGGGGAGCTACCGCTGGGCCGGTCGCCCGGGCCCGGCCGGGCCCCGGCCGCCGGGGCGGTGGTCCTGGCCGCGGGTGCGGCGGGGCTGCCGGCCTGGCTCGGCACGGCCCCCCTCGTCCTGGCCGGGGCCCTGGTGCTGCTGTACGCGGCGGCGGCGGCCGCGGCCTGGGCGGTGGCCGGGCGGGTGCGCCCGCACGGTGTGCGCGCCGGGTGTGTTGTGCTGCGCTGGGGGCTGCACCACACGGTGGAGATCCCGCTCGCGGCGGTGGAGCGGTCCGGGGTCGCGGACTGGGCGGGGCAGCGCTCGTCCGAATCCCGCTTCGTCCTGCCCGGCAGGGCCGCCGGTGCCCTCGTCCTCCACCTCGGCTCCCCGGTGGAAGTCCCCGCCCGGATGGGGGCGTTACGGCCCGTCACGGCCATCACGGTTCCCCTGCACGACGCCGCCGCGGCCCGCACCACCCTCCTGGACCACCCCGCAGGAGATCCCCGGTGAACCCGGTCAACTCGGTGAAGGCCCGCGAAGCCCGGGTGAAGGCCCGGGGGCCTCGCGGGCCGTTCCGGCACCCGTAAGCACCCCCCGCCCGCACGCCCCCCGCACGCGGGCCGAGCCGGTGCCCGTCACCGTCACCGTCGGGCGAAGCGGACTGACTCCACCGCCTGGGCCCCGATCGCGGCGACCGGCCCCACCATGCCCACCAGGGCTGACGGGATCACCGGGCCCACCAGGCCCACCGACAGCGGGCGGGATCACCCGGGTGACGCGGTGACCGTCTCACCTTCCCCGGCACGGCCATCGAGACCGGTACCGGCTCCTACCCCCCGCCGCACCCGGGCGCGAACCGAGAGCCCGCCGAGCCCTCTCCGTGCATGCCGCGGGGTCTTTCCCGCGGTCTCTTCACCGTCTCCGGCCGGGTGTTCAGAGCTGCTGTCGCAGCCACGCGTCGAGAGCCGTGTAGTCGCTGTCGGTCAGGCCGTGGCGGGGATCGAGACGATGGAGCAGGGCGTGTCCTTGGTGGTGGGCGGCGACCCAGGCCCGGTCGGTGTCGGTGACCTCGTCGTCGACCCAGACGAACGGGCGTCCCGCAGCCCGTTCGACCAGTGTGCGGGTCTTCCAGTGCAGTCCGTTCCGCTCGTCCTGGTCATCGATGCCGGAGGGCCCCGGCCAGATCACCACGTCCAGTTGCGGCAGACCGATGCGGGGGGCGATGCACTCGTTCGCGTCAGCCATCCATGTCGTCGCCCAGACCACCTCGCACGGCAGTGCCGCCAGCCGCGGCCCGTGCCCGGGATCGATCCTGTTCAGGAGCGGATTCGTACCGGCACCCAGCGGTTGGGGACCCGTCGCATAGGTCGGATACGGCCGGGATGCCGCGCCGAAGGGGATGAGTGGCCCGTCGACATCGAGAAACAACAAGGAACACCGCGCAGAGCCAGTCACGGGAGCCACGATAGCGACAGATCCCGCCGGACCGCCTCGATGCCCGCGCCCCTGCACCCCCCCGTCGCCCCGTCCGCTGCTCTTCCCCGGGAACATCCGCGGGCCCGGGATCCGCAACTGCTGCTCACGGCGTCGAGGTGCAGCCAGGGGCATGCCGAGTGTGTCCAGGTGCGTGATGCGGTCCTCGCCCCTGGTGTTGCGGGCGCGGAAGCGCCCCACAATGATCCATGCGGGGCGCGTGCCCCGGGTGGCGGACCGGGAAACGGCAACGGCCGCCCCCCGGCCGGCCCATCCACCCCGGGGGGCACCACGGTGCTCCGCCCCCCGGCTGGCCCATCCACCCCGGGGGGCATCACGGTGCTCCGCCCCCGGGCACCGCGACCGGCCCGTTGCGGGGTGCGGGTTGCGGGTGCCGCGTTTTGGCGGCGCGCCGGGCGGGGCCGGCCGCTGTCCCTCGTCACCCCCTGTCACCCGTTGTTATGCCTCGTCATGTGCGTCGTTCCTTGTCGCTGGCAGCCCGGTGGTCCGGGGAGGGGCATGGAAGTCCGCCGGTGTGGCAGGGGATCGTCATGAGGCACGCTGCGGGAGGGAAGGTATGTGCGGAGGCGGCCGGGGTCGCACGGTCGGTGCGGCGGGCCTGGCAGGGGCCGGGCCGGGAGCGGGACCTGGTGGTCCTGGCGCTCAAAGCGACACTCGCGGCGGTCCTGGCGTGGTCGGTGGCCGCCTGGCTGTTGCGTAACACCCTTGCCCTGATGGCGCCGTGGGTGGCGCTGGTGCTGGTGCGGACCACGGTCTACCGGTCGGTGGCCTGGGCCGTCCAGCAGACGCTGGCCATCGCGCTGGGGACCGTCGTGGCGACGGCCGGTGCGATGGCCTTGGGCCGGCCGGTCGCGGCGATGCTCCTCGTCCTGCCGGTGATGCTGCTGATCGGCAACTGGCAGCACTTCGGCGAGCAGGGCATCGCCGGGGCGACGTCCGCTCTGTTCACTCTGGCGGGCGGTGAGTGGTCGGCGGGCATCGCGGCCGACCGGGTCCTGGCGGCGTTCCTGGGCGCGGGGGTGGGCGTGGTGGTCAACGCCCTGGTCCTGCCGCCGGTGTACCTGCGCAGCGTCCACGAAGCCGCGGGCGGTGTGGTGCGCGAGTGCTGCGCGATCCTCGAGGCGGTCGCGGACGGGCTGAAGGGACCGTGGCGGTACGAGCAGGCGGTGCGGTGGCAGGAACGGGCCCGCCGGCTGCCCGGGCTGCTGCGTGGCCTGCGCTCGGCGGTGGAGTGGGCCGAGGAGAGCACCCGCCTGAACCCCGAGCGCCGTCGCCGCGCCCGGCCGAACGGGCCCGTGCCCCTGGGGGAGGAGACCCTGCGCACCCTGGAGGACGTGGCAGACCACCTGCAGGGCCTGACACGGGTCCTGGCCGAGGCGGCGGCGGACTCCTCGGCGGCGCGTTGCGTGCGGCACACCGACGTCACCCGCCCGTACGCGGACTTCCTGCACGGGGTGGGCCAGGCCCTCACCGCCTACGGCCGCACGGTGACCGGTGAGGACACCCAGGACGCCCGCCGGGAGCTGGAGCGGACGCTGCGGCAGGTGGAGGCCGCCCACGAGGACTTGCGGGCCCGCCTGGCCGAACGGCCGGTCCTGGGGCCGGCCGCGATGGAGCTGTCCGGTTCCCTGCTGGCCGAGGCCCGCCGGCTGACCCGCCGCCTGCGCCCCGGGCAGACACGGGGCGGGACGGATGCCTCCGCGGGGAGCGGACCGCCGGCCCGCTGAGCGCCCCCACGCGCCTCCCGGCAGCGGTCGCGGTGACGCACCCGGGGGAGCGCGGGGCACCGGGGGAGGGCGGGCCGGGGGGCGCGCAGGGCCACCCACCCACCGGGCCTCAGGTCCCCCTCGTCCCGCCGGCGTCGTCCCCCTCCTGCTCCCCTCCCTGCCTTCCGCCCTGCTTCCCCTGTTCTCCCTCCTGCTCTGTCGGCCGTTCCCCGGGGCCGGGGGTGATGTGCAGGGCGGCCTCCTCCGCGGACGCGGCCCCGCCGTCGGTGCCGACGTCCCTGGCGACCATGTCGTTCGCGTGGCGCGGGAGCCCGTCGTCGGCTGCCACGAGCCGCCCGGCCCGGGCGTCGCCGGCCTCCTCCTCCAAAGCCTCGCCGTCGGTGTCCACCTGGTCGCCGATGCCGTCGCCCTCGGGTGGTGCGATGTCGGGCTCCTCCTCGGCCAGGCGCTGCTCCAGGCTCTCGCCCTCCCGCTGTTCCCGCGCTGTCGTGCCGTGATGCTCCGCGGCCAGGGGTTTCTCCGGCGGCGAGTAGCCCTCGTCGAGGGTCTCGTCGAGCCCGTCCCCCTCCAGCGCGTTCTCCAGGTCGAGACCGTCGGGGCGGTCCCGGGTGCCCGAGCGGTCCGGCTGGTAGACCTCGTCACCCATCGCGTCGTCGGACATCAGGTGCTCTCCTTCATCCATCGGCCGGACAGCCGGGTGCCTGTCCATCGTGGAGCGGCCCGTGACGTCCAGCCGCCCCGGCGGTGCGTACAGGTGAGCCCCGCCGTCCCCGGCCCCCGCCCGGTGACCCGCCCCGTGGGTCCGAGGACCCCTCACGGCTGTACTCCCTGTGCTCTGGGGGATGACCACCCGTCTTCAGGGGCCCGAACAGCCGGCCGCCTCGGTTTTCGCTCTCCTGCCCGCGCCCGCGTGCACGGCTTCCCGGGGGCGGAACCGTGTTCCTGCGGAGTCCCCGCGGACGAGCCGCCGGTGGTGCCGGGTGCAGTGGCCTCATCCCGGTGAGCCGGGCAGACGGGGTGCGACCAGGCCCGGGGCACGCCTGACCGGGGCGGTGCGGCGGGGCGTAGCCGTCTCTTCGCCATCCTGTGCGCCCGGCCGGCCCCCGCTCGCCCCCACCACCCCACCCCTCACCCCAGGCGGGCGAACTCGCCCGAGGCGAGGCCGTCACCACCGCCGCCGACGCCACAGCCGGCCAGATCCAGCGCACCACGGGCTCGCACCAGGCACGCCGCCTGCCGGTCATCGATGCCCACCGCCTGGCGGGTGTGGTCGCCCTGGCCGAGCCGTCCGGGCCCTGCCCGACCGTCAGGCCGGCGACCTGCTCCAAGCCCTGTCCACCGACTGACCCCCAAGGCGGCGTCCCGAAACAGCGGAAAGAAGGGGGACTGTACCCCTGGCGGCTGTGCTCGGGCCGCAGCAGGCGGTCCGCACACACAGCCCCGCCGGCACCGCAGCCCAACCGCCCAACCGCCCAACCGTCCGGCAGCCCGGCAGCCCGGCATGGGAAAAAGGCTCTGCGAAAAACTCCTGGACCGTCCGGATGGCGTGCGGCACCCGGACCGTCTGTACGGCCCGGCCCGGGGTATGCGGCTGAGGGAGGTGATCGTTGTGACGCAGGAGAACCGGGACAACCCGGCAGAGCGCTACCCGCGGCCTGAGTTCCCCGACCAGGAACAGACACCGCCCGGGCACACCGGCCGGATGGATCCCCGCCCGGACCACGGTGAGGACACCTACCGGGGCAGCGGCCGGCTGGAGGGCCGCCGGGCCGTCATCACCGGTGGCGACTCGGGTATCGGACGGGCGGTGGCGCTGGCGTTCGCCCGGGAAGGCGCGGATGTGCTGTTCACGCATCTGCCCGAGGAGAAGGAGGACGCCCACGAGACCTGCGCCCTCGTCGAGGCCGCAGGGCGCCGGGCGACGGCCCTGTCCTGCGACCTGCGTGAAGAGGAAGAGTGCCGCCGGGTGGTGGACCACGCGGTACGGGAGTTCGGGCGCATCGATGTGCTGGTGAACAACGCGGCCTACCAGATGGCCCAGCCCGACGGCCTCGAGGCGATCAGCACAGAACAGTTCGACCGGGTGCTGCGCACCAATCTCTATGCGATGTTCTGGCTCTGCAAAGCGTCCCTGCCGCACATTCCCGCAGGCGGGAGCATCATCAACACGACCTCTGTGCAGGCCTACAAACCCAGTCCTCACCTCTTGGACTACGCCATGACGAAGGGGGCGATCGTCACCTTCACCCAGGGGCTGGCCGGCCAGCTTGCCGAACGGGGCATCCGCGTCAACGCCGTGGCTCCCGGCCCGGTATGGACTCCCCTTATCCCCGCCACTCTCCCGGACACGGCTGGCTTCGGGAAACAGAGTCCCCTGGGGCGCGCGGCCCAGCCGGCCGAGATGGCACCCGCCTACGTCTTCCTCGCCTCGCAAGAAGCGAGTTACATCACCGCCGAAATCGTCAACGCCACCGGTGGTATCCCCCTTCCCTGACCCGGTATCCGCCCGAACCGCACCCAGCCGAGGAGTGTGCCCCCGGGCGGGTGGCAGCTCTCGCGGACCGCACCCCCGGGGCCCCTCCGCCCCGGGCTGAGCGCAGCACTCGGCAGGGTGTGGTGGCGGGGTATGCGGACGACAGCCTCACCAGTCTGCGGAAAGTCCTCCGGGCGGGCGGCACGCGGGACGGAGATGACTCCGGGCGCGCTGAACCGACCAGCCCGCGGGGGCGCCCGGTCCGGGCGGGGGCTGCGGCGGGTGCTGGTCGGCCCGGGAGGTGTCAGTGCCGTCTCCTACGATCCGCACCATGCGTGGATTCTTCATGGTGGGTGGCCGGAGACTGTCGTATCTGGACTTCGGGGGTCCCGGCAGGCCGCTGCTGGCCCTGCACGGGCATTACAACGAAGCGTCGGCGTTTGCTCCGTTGGCTGCGGCGCTGGCTCCGCGGTGGAGAGTGATCGCGCTCGATCAGCGCGGGCATGGGGAGTCCGACCGTGCTCACCGTTACGAGCGGGCGGAGTACGTAGCCGATGTGGCGGCCTTTCACCGGCATCTGGGGGCCGGCCCGGTGCCGGTGCTGGGCCATTCGCTGGGCGGGGTGAACGCCTACCAGTTCGCGGCCCGGCACGCGGACAAGGTCAGCGCGCTGATCGTCGAGGACATCGGTGCGGTCGTGGACTGCGACTGGTCGTTCACCACACGTCTTCCCGGCGTCGCGCCGTCCCAAGAGGCCCTGGCCGCGGCTCTGGGGGAGGCGGCGCCCTATCTGGAGTGTTCCTTCCGTCAGACAGACCAGGGCTGGGGCTTCTCCTTCGGCATCGCTGACACCGTGGCGTCTCAGAAGGCACTCAACGGGGATCACTGGGATGACTGGATGTCGGTGACCTGCCCCACGCTGCTGGTCCATGGAACCCACAGCGACGAGCTGACGGCCCATCACGCCCAGGACATGGTCACCCGCCGGGCCGGCCGTATCCGTCGCGTCGAGCTGCCCGCCGGTCACGTCGTGCACCACGACGTCCCGGACCGCTTCGCCGAAGCCGTCGCCGCCTTCCTCTCCAGGCCGTGCTGACGTCGGACTTCAGACCAGGCGGCGGATGCCGCCCGGGCCGCCGCGCCGGACCGTTCCCGCCGCGCCGGACCGTTCCACCCGGGTCACGGCACCGGCCGGCGGAGCCGGGACGCCTCACCATGGACGCCCCGGCCGACAAGGCCCGAGGAGGGGGAACACGCCAGGACCCGCCCCCCGGGGCCCGCCTACCCGCCCTGTCCGAACAGGGTCGCGGCGAAGTACTGCGTGTCGAAGTACTCCCGCATGCTCACGATCCTTCCGTCACGGACCGTGAACTGCGCGCTGATATCGATCGCGTACGGGGTGCCGTGCACGGTCCGCGAGCGGGTGACGCACTCGACCGACACCTGGTCGCCCTCGGCGAGGACGTGCGAGACCTCCACCGAGTAGGAGGCCTCCGGGTCGAACAGCGCCCCCATGGGGGTGAAGAACTTCTCGGCGATCTCGTCCAGGCCGCGGAAGGTCCCGGCCAGCGGGTGGCTGCCGGGTATGCGGTAGACGGCGTCAGCCGCGATGAGCTCGGGGATCGCCTGCACGTCACGGGTGCGCAGGGCCTGGAGGTAACGGGTGACGACGGTGCGTGCGTCGGGCTGGGTCATGCCTGCTCCCTGGTCGTATCCGGATGTCTCGGCCGCACGGCCTGCAACGGCCCGTACGGGCTGCGGGGCTCAACTGCCCAGCAGCTGCGGGGTCAGGGCCCGCTGGAAGGGGGCGAAGAGCACGGACTGCGGAGCGCGGCGCAGGTACGCGTCGCGGACGGCACACAGCACCGGGTTCTCCACCTGCTCGAAGCCGGCGAACTTACGGGAGGTCTCGACCATGAACCGGGTGCGTTCCCGGCGCGTGTTCTCATACGCCCGCAGCGCCGCGACGGGGTCGCTGTGCGAGGCCAGGCACTGGGCCAGCACCACGGCGTCCTCGATGGCGGTGCTCCCGCCCTGGCCCAGGCTCGGCAGCATCGGGTGCGCCGCGTCGCCCAGCAGGGTCACCGGGCCGTCGCCCCACTGCTCCAGGAAGGGCCGGTCCAGCGCCGGCACGGCGACGATGTCCTCGACGGGCGTGGTGCGCACGGCGTGGCGGACCTCGTCGGCCCAGCCGGCGTAGGCGCGGACGATCTGGTCCTTGTCGCCGTTCCAGGCGCGGGCGGCGTGGGCGGGCATGTTGATGGTGCCCCACCAGTAGGCGCGGCCGTGGCCCACGTCGTGGATGCCGAACCGCTTGCCGACCCCCCAGTAGTGGCCGTTGAACCCCTTGGTCATGCGCGGGTGTTCGTAGGGCGTCACGGCCAGCCAGCACAGGAAGCCGCCGTAGCGCGGCCGCCCGTCGCCCGTGCGCTGGCGCCGCACGACGGAGTTGATGCCGTCCGCGCCGATGAGGATGTCACCGGTGGCTTCGCTGCCGTCCTCGAAGCGCACCCGCACCCCCTCGGGCGTCTTCTCGTAGCCGGTGGCCGCGGCGCCCGTGCGGACCGGCACCTCGCCCATGCCCTCCAGCAGGGCCGCGTGGAGGTCGCCCCGGTACATGGCCACGCTCGGTGCGCCGAGCCGGTCGCCCTCGGACTCGATCGGCAGCGACCGCAGGGTCCGCCCCTGGCCGGTCATGATCTCGGTGTGCGCGATGGTCTGCCCGCGCGCCTCCAGGCCGAGGTCGATGCCCAGCACGCGCAGGGCGGCGACGGCGTTGCTCACGACGGATATGCCGAATCCGGCGGGCCGCAGCTCGCTCGCGCGCTCAAAGACCTCCACCTCGACGCCCACGCGCCGCAGGGCGACGGCGGTCGCGAGCCCGCCGATGCCGGCTCCGACGACGATCGCCCGGGTACGGGTGTGCAGGGACATGGTTCAGTGTCCTTTCGGGGTGGAACGGGTGGGGCGGGTGAGGGACGGCGGTGCGGTGACCGTGCCGGTCAGGTCCGCGATGGCCTGGGCCACGTCCGCCACGTGCGGCTCTTCCATGATCGTAAGGTGGTCGCCGGGGACGGGCACGACGTGCACCGTGCCGGTGGTCACCTCGCGCCATCCGTTGGCCGGGTCGGTGTAGCGGGTGCCGGCGGCGCCGTGCATCGACCGCAGGACCTCCGGCAGCGGCTCGCTCGCCCGCAGCAGGACGATGTCCTGCTCGGCCGGTTCCGGCCGGTGGTCCACGGTCGCACGCCAGTTGGCGGCGTAGACCGTGAAGAGCCTGCGGACCAGGGCGTCGGCGCCGTCGGCGGGCAGGACGCCCTCACGGACGGCCAGGCCGGCGATGAAGGAGAACTTCTCGTCCAGCGTGGTGAGCTCCTCGGGGACGACGGCCAGGGGTGAGGAGCCCCCGCGGCGCAGCCAGAGCAGTTCCCAGAAGAACCAGCCCAGCAGCGCCTCGTCGGTGTAGGCGCCGCGCCGCGCGTCGGGGCCGACCGCGACCGTGTCCAGCAGGATGACCCGCGCCGTCTCCTCGCCGGCCGCCCGCAGCTGCCGGGCCATCTCGAAGGCGACGAAGCCGCCGAAGGACCAGCCGCCGATCAGGTACGGGCCCGTCGGCTGGACGCGGCGCATGGCCGCGATGTACGAGGCGGCGATCTCGGGCAGGGTCCGCAGCGGTTCGGTGCCGGGCTCGGCGCCGGCCGCCTGGAAGGCGTACAGCGGCTGGTCGTCGGGCAGGTGCCGGCCCAGCGGCAGGTAGCACAGGACGTTGCCGCCCATGGGGTGGGTCAGGAACAGCGGCCGCCGGCTGCCGCTCGTGCGGATCGGCACCAGCGGGTCGAAGGCCGCGGCCGCGTGGCCGGCGCGCAGCAGGTCGGCGAGCGCGGCCACCGTCGGTGCGGCGATGAACCGGGAGAGCCCGATCGCGACGTCGTAGCGCTGCTCGATGAGGACGACGAGCCGCATCACGGTGATCGAGGTGGCGCCGCGGGCGAAGATGTCGTCGTGGATCCCGACGGGGCCGCCTCCCAGCAGGTCGGCGAGCATCTCCACCAGCGCCCGCTCGTAGGCGTCCCTGGGCGGGGTGCCGCCGCGGGAGCCGGCCTGGGACAGCGCCACGGTGCGCAGCGCTGTGTCGTCCCGTTTGCCGGAGGGTGTCAGCGGCAGTGCGGGCAGCCACTCCCAGTGGGTGGGGACCATGAAGTCCGGCAGCACGGTGCGCAGTTCGGTGCGCAGCAGGCGGGTGTCGGTGCGGTCGGCGTCGCCGACGAGGAAGGCGACCAGGGTGGTCTGTCCGCCGGTGTCCTTGCGTGCCACCACCGCGGCCTCCCGCACGTGCGCCCCCTTCTGGCGTGCGGCCAGCTCCGTCAGGGCGAGTTCGGCCTCGGCGGGCTCCACCCGGTAGCCGCGGACCTTCACCTGGGTGTCCGCGCGGCCGGCGTAGTGCAGGGTGCCGTCGGGCAGGACCAGGGCGAGGTCGCCGGTCCGGTAGAGCCGGTGCTCCCCCCGGTGGCCGGCCGGCCGCACGAACCGCTCGGCGGTCAGTGCCGGATCGCCGAGGTAGCCGTCGGCGAGCACCGCACCGCCCAGGTACAGCTCGCCCTTGACACCGGCCGGCACGGGGCGGCCCCGCTGGTCCAGGACGTGCACCTCGGCGCCCTCGACGGGGGTGCCGATCGGGGCGAGCAGCGGGAAGGAGGCCGGGGGACCGGTCATGGTGTGGCGGGTGACGACGTGCGACTCGGTCGGCCCGTACTGGTTCTCCAGGACCGCCTCCGGCAGCGCGGCCAGGAGCGCGCGGATCTCGTCGGTCACCCGCAGCTGCTCGCCGGAGGAGATGATGATCCGCAGCCGCCGCGGGACGATGCCGAGCGCGGCGGACGCCTCGGCCAGCTGTTGCAGCGCGACGTAGGGCAGGAAGACGCGTTCGACCTCTTCCCGGTCGAGCAGCCGCAGCAGTGCGGCCATGTCGCGCCGTTCGTCCTCGGTGACCAGGCGCAGGGTGCCGCCGCAGCAGAGCGTGGAGTAGATCTCCTGGAAGGAGACGTCGAAGCTCAGCGGCGCGTACTGGGCCGTCGTGCGGCCGGGCGCCGCCGAGGCGCCGCGGATCTGCCAGCCGATGAGGGCGGCCAGTGAGCGGTGCGGCATCGCCACGCCCTTGGGCCGGCCGGTGGAGCCGGAGGTGAACAGGACGTAGGCGCCGCCGGCCGGGTCGATCGCCGGCAGCACCTCCTGCGCGGTCCGGGCGTCCGGCGCGTCCAGCAGCGACTCGGCGTCCAGCAGCAGGCCCGGGTCCGGCACGAGGGCCGCGTCCGCCGCCCGGGCGATGATCCGGACGGGACGGGCCTGGTCGACCATGGCGGCGAGCCGCGCCGCCGGATAGGCGGGGTCCAGCGGCACGCACACGGCACCGGCCTTGGCGATGCCGAGGACGGCGGCGATCGTCTCCCGCGAGCGGCCCGTGGCGAGGCCGATGCGGTCCCCGGGGCGGGTGCCGAGCGCGAGCAACCGCCGGGCCACCCGCTCCGCCCTCTCGCGCAGATCACGGTAGGTCCATGCACCCTCGCCCTCACTGTCGCCGGGGCCGGCGGAGACGGCGATGGCGCCGGGCGTGCGGTCGGCCTGCCGGTCGAAGAGACTCACCACATCCTGCGTGGCCGCCGGGCCCGACGAGGGCCGCGGCGCGGCCGCGAGGAAGGCGAAGTCCACCCCCTCCTCGGGCCGGGTGACGATCCGGCGCAGCACCGCGGTGAAGGTCCGGGCGAACAGCCCGGCCTGGGAAGCCGTGATGCCCTGGCCGCCGCCGTCGACCCGCAGCCCCATACGCCCGTCGACCGGGTCGGTGAAGGCGTTGACGAGCAGCTGGAAGTCGGTCTCCTCCCGCGTCGTGAAGGACTCCAGCCGCAGACCGGGCAGGCGCAGCACCTGCGCCAGGACGTGGAAGTGCACGTAGTTGAACGCCGTGTGCAGCACCGGGCCGCCGTGGTCCTCCTGGATGGCGCTCAGCGGGTACCGCCGGTGGGCATGGGCCTCGCGCTCCTGCCGGAACAGCTCCCTCACCACCTCCAGCCAGCTGCCCGGCGCCTGGGCGCGGGCATCACCCACCCGGACGGGAAGGGTGTTGAGGAACAGGCCGGCCATCCGCTCGGCGTCCTCACGCTCGGGACGTCCGTGGGTGATGAGCCCGGTGGTGAACTCCTCGAGCCCGGAGAACAGGCGCAGGGTCAGGCAGTGCGCGGCCAGCAGGACCGACTTCACCGGCAGGGCGTGCTGCCGCGCCAGGGCCCGGACCTCCTGTGCGAGATCGTCGGGGAAGACGGCCTGGTGCACCACATGGCCGCCCCCGCGCGGCGCTTCGGCCGGGGCGAAGCCGTCCAGGCGCAGCACCTCGGCACCCTCCAGCGTGCGCCGCCAGTGCTCCCGCGCCGCGGGGTCGGCCTGCGCCGCCCGCTCCTCGCGCACGTGATGGGCGGGGCCCGGCGGCGGCGCGTCCGCCACCGGGCCGATGGCCGCCCCCAACATGTGCTGGTAGTCCTGGAGGAGCTCGCGCAGCAGGTTGGCGACACTGCCGCCGTCGAGCAGGGCGTGGTGGAAGCTGAACACCAGCTCCACCGCCCCCTCGCACACATGCGCACGGAAGAGATACAGAGGAGCCCGCGCGAAGTCGTAGCGGGTAAAGCGCCGTTCCTCCACATGCGCCCCGATCGCCGCCTCGACGGCCTCCGGCGTGCTGCCCCGCAGATCGACGACCTCGAGGCCGCCCGGTGCGCTCGCGTGCACGATCTGCAGCGGCTCGGAGAACCCACCGAGATCGAAGGAGGAACGCAGAGCCGCATGGCGGGCGGTGAGCCGGTCGAAAGCACGCCGGAACCGCTCCTCGTCCCACACCATCGCCAGCCGGTAGCGGAAGACGTCGTGGTAGACGGCGGAGTGCTCCTCGCGGCGGCTGTGGTAGACGAGCCCGATCTGCAGCCGGCTCATGGGGAACGCGTCCACGGCGCCCTCCAGCCGCCCCCGGTCCACGTCAGGGACCAGCGCGAACGGCGCCAGCGCACTGTCCTCCACCGCCGGCCCGGACGTCTGCGCCACGTGCGCGGCGAGCCCGGCCACGGTCGGGTGGCGCATGAGGTCGTCCAGAGTGAAGCGCAGCCCCCGCCGCTCCGCCAGCGCCCGGACGCGCAGCATCAGCAGCGAATCACCCCCCAGGGCGTAATAGTTGTCGTGCGCCCCCACCCGCTCCACACCCAGCACCTCGGCCCAGACGGCGGCGAGCGCCTTCTCCCCGGCCGTGCACGGCGCCGCACCCGGAGCCTGCGCCTCCACGGCGCCCGGCGCCGGCAGCAGACGCCGCTCCAGCTTCCCGTTCGGCGACAGCGGCAGCCGCTCCAGCCGCACGAACCGGACCGGGATCATGAACTCCGGCAGATGACCCGCCAGTTGCCCGCGCATCCGGACCTCGTCCAGGTCCCGCCCGTCCTCGGCGACGTAGTAACCGACCAGGTACGTGCCGCGCCCCTCGGAGACATGGTCGGCCACCGCGGCCTCGCGCACCCCCGGCACACGGGCCAGCGCGTCCTGGACCTCACCCAGCTCCACCCGGTTGCCACGGACCTTCACCTGACCGTCGATGCGCCCGAGGTACTCCAAAGTGCCGTCGGCCAGCCAGCGGGCCAGATCACCCGTGCGGTACAGCCGGCCGCCCAGCACCCAGGGATCGGCGACGAACTTCTCCCGCGTCAGCTCGGCCCGGTTCAGATAACCGCGGGCCACCTGGACACCGGCGATGCACAGCTCACCCGGCACGCCCACCGGCGCCGGCGCCCCGTCCGGCCCCAAGACGTACAGCTCCGTGTTGTCGATCGGCCGCCCGATGGGCACCCGCCCGGCCGCCGCCCCCGGCTCGCACTCGTACACCGAGACATCGACCGCCGCCTCCGTCGGCCCGTACAGATTGACCAGCCGCGGCGCCCGGCCGCCGGCCGGCGCGAAGACCCGGTGGAACTGCTCGACGCGCCCCGGCGGCAACGCCTCACCGCTGCAGAACACATAACGCAGCGACCCGACCTCCGCCAGCCGCTGTGGCGCCTGCTCCAGCAGATCCAGGAACGGCCCCAGCATGGACGGCACGAAATGCAGCACACTGACACCGCGCTCCGCGACGGTGCGCAGCATCAGCTCCGGGTCCTTCTCCCCGCCGGGCGGCAGCAGGGCGACAGCGGCACCCTCGATCGCCCACCAGAACAGCTCCCACACCGACACATCGAAGGACACGGGCGTCTTCTGCAGCAGCACATCACCGGCGCCGATCGGGTAGGCGCGCTGCATCCAGGCCAGCCGGTTGACCACCGACCGGTGCTCGACCATCACCCCCTTGGGCTGCCCGGTCGAGCCCGACGTGTAGATCACATAGGCCAGGTCCCGCGCCGAGGCAGCAGCCCCCGCCGGGCCATCCGCACCGGGCGCACCGTCCGGTCCGTTCAGCAGCTCCTCCACCGGGCACAGGAGCACCCCCTCCGGCAGGGGCACCGCCGGCACCGGGGCGTCCGTCACCACAGCCTTCGCACCACTGTCCGCCAGCACGAAGCCGGTCCGCCGCGCCGGATGACCGGGGTCCACCGGCACATACGCGCCCCCCGCCCGCAGGATGCCCAGGATCGCCGGCAGCAGGTGCGCCCCGCGCGCCATCAGCACGGCCACCCGGTCACCCGGCCCCACACCGCGGGCACGCAGCGCCGCGGCGATCCGGCGGGAGCCGGCCTCCAGTTCCGCATAGCTCACCGCACCCTGCCCGCCCGGCAGGAACACCGCCGGCCGCCCGGGCACCAGGGCCGCCCGCGCCTCGAACAGCGCAGGCAGCGTGGCATCCTCGGCGAACGCCACGCGCGGCCCCCGGGCAAAACGCCGCAGCCGCTCCCGCTCCGCCCCGCCCGCCAGGGGCAGCTCGGCCGCCGGCCGCTCCGGCTTGTCCAGGCCGTGCCTGATCAGCGACATCAGGTGCTCGACGAGCGAGGTGACGGGCAGGTCCTCATCGAAGACGTCCGTGGCGTAGTTGAGGGCGACGCTCAGCTCGGACGTGCCCCGCGTGCCGACCACGTAGACCGCCAGCGCCTCCTGGTCGTGCGGCGGCGCGAAGTGCATCGGCCCGCTGCGCCCGACGCCCTCCGCCAGCGCCTTGACCGGCTTGAGCGACATGAAGGACAGCGTGACGTCGTAGAGCCTGCGCTCCGATCCGCCGGCCGCCGGCAGCTCGCGCAGCAGCTCCCCGTAGGGCAGCCGCTGGTGTTCCTGGAGCAGGGCCAGGGAGTTCTGCACCTGCGCCGCCACGGCCGCCAGCGGCCGCCCACCGGGGACCTCGACGCGCAGCGGCAGGGTGTTGGCGTACTGCGCCACCGTGGAGAGCTCCGCGCGCGTACGGCGGTTGAGCAGCGGCGTGCCGAGCACGGCCTGGGAGGTGCGGTGGACGCGCGCCAGCCAGGTGCCCAGCGCGGCCGCGAGGAACGCGAACGGCGAGCCGCCGCCGTCCTTGATGCGCTCCACCACCTCGCCGGGCACGGTGAAGGTGTGCCGGCCGAAGGCGGGCACCGCCTGCGGCTCGTGCCGCCGGGCGAAGAAACTCGGCTCCGTCCGCGCCAGTTCACCGCGGTGGAAGGCCCGGTCCGCCTCGCACTGCGGCGAGGCGAAGTAGTCACCCCGCCCGGCGACGGCCTCCAGCGCCGACGGCGCCACCTCCCGGCCCTTCGCGGCCCCTGCGCGGACCCGGCGCGCGTACTCCTCCGTCGCCTCGGTGTGCACGAGGTCCATGGCCCGCCCGTCGGCGACCAGATGGTGCGTCTGGATCAGCAGGTGGACGGCCGCATCGCTCTCCCGCAGCAGCGCGACCTTGAACAGCGGCCCGCCGCCCAGGTCGAACGGCGTCCGCAGGACCCTCTCGCGCCAGTCCAGGCACGCGGCCCGGGGATCCGGCGCGGACGACAGGTCGACGACCTCGACGGGCGGTGTGCCGTCCGCCACCAGGGCGTCGGCGAGCCACTGGCGCGGAACGCCGTCCCTCTCGCCGAAGCGCAGCCGGAAGGCGTCGTGCCGCTCCAGGGTCAGGGTCAGGCAGTCGCGGAGCAGGAAGACGTCCACGGCACCCGTGAACTCCTCGACGATGGTGGCATTGAACTGCGGACTCTTCGGTGCGCGCGTGGCGGCCAGCCAGATGTCACGCTGATACGGCGACAGCGGAACGCTTTGCTGCGTGGGCAGCCGAGAACTCCCGGTGTTGATGAGCTTTTCCCTTTCCCGGAAACCGTGCTGTGGGCAGCCGGACACACGCCCTCGACGGGGCGTGGCGGCGGAGGGCGGGGCCGGGCGCTGTCACTCAGCGCGTCGAACAGACCGGTAACGGTCCGCAGTGATCCAGCCGATGTGCCCATGGACGCGAGATCGACGGCCGGAACGGCCCCAACTGCGGCGGTGGCACCAA
>NZ_CP166300.1:0-319367 GCF_041283565.1 Streptomyces sp. QH1-20
TGCAGAGCGGATGCGGGCACCCGCTGGGGCTTGGAGAGCAGTTCGTCGGAATGTGCCTGGATCGGTGGTGCGTCGATGCACGGGCCCCGGCCCGCCCTCGTGGGAAGCACCGGTTCAGGCTGTGCCTTAGCGATTTCAGTGGTCGGTTGGTTGTCTCGCAGCCCCTGTTTGTGCTGGTAGACAAAACAGCGGTGGCCTAGCCCGGGGACTGGGGGTTGGCTTGCGGGCGCCTTGTCGCTGGTGTGGCGGCCATGTTGGGCTGGGCGGTAGGACATCGAGAGGGAGGGGCTGGGACTGCGCGGTGGGGCGTCGTGAGAAGCCGATCGATCCGGTGGCGGGGCCGGTGCAGCGATTCGCTTTCGAGTTACGCAAGCTGCGCCGGGAGGCAGGCAGCCCCACCTACCGGGGGATGGCCGAAGGGGCTGGGTACTCGGTCGCCGCTCTGGCACGCGCGGCCGCAGGGGAGACGCTGCCGTCTCTGCCCCTGGCACTGGCCTATGTGAAGGCGTGTGGCGGGGACCCGGAGGAGTGGGAGCGGCGATGGCACGCATTCCGTGACGAAGAGGCCGCTGTCCCCCGGGCCGTGGACGAGGAGTCGGCGGATCCTCCCTACCGTGGTCTGGCCCGTTTCGAACCCAGCGATCAGGCGCGGTTCTTCGGCCGCACCCGGCCCACGGACAGCCTCACCGCTCTGGCCGGAGCCCGCCGGTGCGTCATGGTGCTCGGCCCCTCGGGCAGCGGCAAGTCCTCCCTCTTACGCGCCGGCCTCATCCCCCGATTACAGAACACCAAGGACCCCGCGCTGCGCCCAGCGGCGATCCGCATCCTCACACCCGGTCCCCGGCCGGTGCACGATCACCGGAAGCTGTTCACCCCGGCCGGGGTACCAGGAGATACATGGCTGGTGGTGGACCAGTTCGAGGAGACCTTCACCCTCTGCCACGATGCGGCACAGCGGCGGGAATTCATCAGCCTGCTGCTGTCGGCCCAGGACCCCGGCAGCCGGCTGCGGGTGGTGCTGGGGGTGCGGGCAGACTTCTATGCCCGCTGCCTTGAGCACGAGGGCCTGGCCGCGGTCATCGAAGAGGCAAGCCTTCCCGTCGGCCCGATGACGCCCGACGAGCTGCGTGCAGTGATCGTCAAACCTGCGGCCGCCGAAGGGCTGGTCGTGGAGCGGGCATTAACGGCCCGTCTCATCGAGGAGACGGGCGCGGAACCGGGCGGACTGGCGCTCCTGTCGCACACGCTGCTGGAAACCTGGCGCCGCCGCCGCGGCCGCACCCTCACCCTGGAAGGCTACGAAGCCGTCGGCGGTCTCCACGGCGCCATCGCCAAGACCGCCGAGGAGGTCTACTGCCGGTTCACCGACAGCCAGGGGCGCGCAGCGCGACGTCTGCTCCTGCGTCTTGTCGCCCCCGGCGACGGCACCCCCGACACCCGCAGGCCCGCCGACCGCACGGAGCTGGAGACCCCTGACCAGCCAGAGACCAGCCAGGCCCTGCAGGCCCTCGTCCAGGCACGTCTGCTCACCCTCGACAACACCACCGTCGAGATCGCCCACGAAGCCCTCATCACCGCCTGGCCGAGACTGCGTCGCTGGATCGAGGAAGACCGTGGCAGACTGCGCACGCTGCGCCGACTCACCGAGGCCGCCCGTGCTTGGAGCGACCTCGGTCAGGACCCCGGTGCGCTGTATCGGGGGACCCGCCTGGCCACGGCCGAGGAAGCCTTCCCCACCCCAGTGGCCGGCAGCGACCTCACCTCGCTGGAACGAGACTTCCTCTATGCAAGTAGTGCTGCCGCCCGGCGGCGCACCCGCCGCACCCATCAGCTCGTGACAGCCCTCAGCGTGTTGCTGGCGCTGGCGCTGGCCGCGACGGCGGTTGCCGTGAAGAAGACGGCCGATGCCGACACTCAGCGACGCCTTGCCGTCTCCCGTGAACTCGCTGCCCGCGCGGACAAGATGAGCGAGCAGCGTCCCGAGGCAGCCATGGTTCTCGCCCTGAAGGGATACCGGCAGGCCGTTACCACAGAAGCGCGCGGCAGTCTGCTGAGCGCCTACGCCCGCTACTACGCCAACCAGCTCACCGGCCACACCAGCCCGATACAGAGCACGTCCTTCTCCCCTGACGGCCGCACCCTCGCCACCGCGAGCTTCGATCACAGCGTCAAACTGTGGGACGCCCGCTCCCACCGCCTCCTGGCCACCCTGACCGGCCACACCGACGCCGTGAACACCGTGGCGTTCTCCCCTAACGGCTCCACCCTCGCCACCGCCAGCAACGACCGCAGCGTCAAACTGTGGGACGCCCGCTCCCACCGCCTCCTGGCGACCCTCACCGGCCACACCAACATGGTCGAAGGTGTCGCGTTCTCCCCCGACGGGCACACCCTGGCCAGCGTCGGCAGCGATCGCACAGTGCGTCTGTGGGCGGTGCGCGGCCACAGGGCGCTCGCCGTCCTGACCGGGCATGCCGACGCCGTGATGCACCTGTCGTTCTCGCCGGACGGCCGCACCCTGGCCACCGCGGACAAGGGGCGCACAACCCGCCTATGGGACGTGTCCACCCACAAGACCCTCGCCGTCCTGGCCGGCCGCACCGGCGCCGTCAACACGGTGGCGTTCTCCCCTGACGGCCACTCCCTGGCCACGGCGGGCAACGACGGCGGCGTAAAGCTGTGGGACGTACGTTCCCACCGCCTGCTCACGACGCTGACCGGCCACACCCGCGACGTGCAGCAACTGTCGTTCTCGCCGGACGGCCGCACCCTGGCCAGCGCGAGCATCGACGGCACCATTCGTCTCTGGCGCCCGCGGGCGCGCGATGCCCTGGCCACGCTGACCGTGAAGCAGCCCGTCTACGCGGTCGCGTTCTCCCCCGACGGCCGCACCCTTGCTTCCACGGGCAAAGACTCCACCGTCCGCCTGTGGAACGTGGCCTCGCGCCGCCCGATCGCCATACTGACCGGGCGCACCGGCGCCATCACCTCAGCGGCGTCCTTCGCGGACCGCCACGCCTTCTTCACGGTCGACTACGACAACCTGGTGGCCCGCTGGTCCAGGGCGACGCCGCGCACCCGCCCGGAACCCATCCGTCCCCCGAAGCCCGTTACCGTGTCGGTGGCCAGCAGTGATGGCCAAGTGCTGGCCACGGCCGGTCGCGACCGTGCCATACGCGTGTGGAGCCTGGCGACAGGCACACGCACCGCCACGCTCACAGGGGCCACCGGCACTGTGCGGCAGCTGGCGATCACTCCTGACGGAAGCACCCTGGCCGCCTGCAGCAACGACGGCACCATCCGCGTGTGGGACGTCGCCACCCGGCGTACCACCGCCGTCCTGCGCGAAGCCCACACGGTGGTCGGACTGGCCCTGAGGCCCGACGGCCGCGCTCTGGCCTCCGTCAGCACCGACGGCACCACACGGCTGTGGACCATCCGCCCAGGGCAGACCGGCACGCCCCTGCCCGGTCCCAAAGATGCCAACATAGCCCTGGCCTTCAGCCCCGACGGCAAGGCCCTGGCTGTCGGCAACACCGACAACAGCATCCGCCTGTGGGACGTCGCCACCCGCCGTACCACCGCAACGCTCACCGCCAACTCGGGCTTTGTCCGCGCGGTGGCCTTCAGCCCCGACGGCTCCACCCTCGCCACCACCAACACCGACGGCAGCGTACGGCTCTGGAACACCCGAGCCGCTCGCCTGCGTGCCACCCTCACCGGCCCCACCATGGTGGGCATACCCACGGTACGCTTCTCCCCCGACGGCCACGCCCTGGCAACCTTCGGCCCCCGCGACGCCTCCCGCGTCTGGACCACCGACGCCAACTCCGCCCGCGCCTGGAGCACCGACGCCAACTACGTCGCCCGCGCCTGGAGCACCGACGCCGGCTACGTCGCCACGCGCATCTGCCACCTCAGCGCAGCCCACCACTGGGCACAACTCCTCCCAGACCAACCGGTGAAAGGCCTGTGCCCCTCATAAGAGGGCGTTATGAGGCTCGATGTGTGAACCGTTACGGGATTGGCGCGGGGTAAGGCTTGCTGCTTGTGGGGTTCGGTGCGCCGTTACGGACGGGGCTGGGCGAACAGGCCGGGTTCGGTGAGGATGGCGCGGCTGACCAGGCGCTTGAAAGAGCGTTTCATCCTGGTGGGGGCGTTTGATAAGAGGGTTGCCTAGCTTCCCCGGCAAGCTGTGTGGCCGCTGGTGAGACGGGGCGGGTTCAATGTGGCGACCGGCAGTGACCAGGGAAACACGTTGTGAGCCACCGACGACGGATGGGCCCTTGCGGCGCCGGGGACGACCCCGGCGCCGCAAGGGCCCGCTTGTGCTTGGGCCGGTGGTGGAACTGGTCGCTGGTCGGCGGCGACGCGTCCTCACCCTCTCGGATGTCTCACGACAGCCGCCGACCCATGCGCGCCGACGCCTTCTCCTTGTCCTTCGTGTGCCACCACTCGAACAAATTGGTCCGCACGAGAAGCTCAAGGGTGCGCATGGAGTCCTCGGTCAGGTCTCCACTCGCCAGGCTTGCGTCGGGGCCGCCGTATTCCAGTGACACCCGCCAGACTTCTTCCGCAACGCACACATCAAGCTCGATGAGCAGCTCCGGGTAGACGGCGGGCACGCGCAGTTCCCGGACTTCGATGGGAACGCCCGGCCCTTGCCTCTGAGTTCCCAGAATCCGGTGACTCAGCCGGCTTTTCACCTGCTCCGATGTAGCCATGTGCTCATCTCAGCACTTCGCCGCCGCGCCTGTCTTGGCCGGCGCCGCGAACGTGTACTCCTCCACGGCGGTGATGATTCCCTGGGGCTTCGTACGGCCTCCGTCGCCACCGTACGGGCCCTGGTTGAAGACCACCTTGAAGTTCTTCTTCGGCGGGTGGCAGCCCGAGGGTATCGGGTACCGGTGGTAGACCCCGGGCGACGTCTGGGTCCCCTTCCACAGGGTGTCTGCGATCTTGTTCTTGAAGCTGCAGGGAGTGGAGGGCTGCGTGGCCAAGGGGCTGAAGCAGCCCTACACCCCTGGCCGCCGAGGCTGGGTCAAAGTAGGGGAGTTTGTGGCCGATCTCGGTCTGCCACGACAGCGGCGTGCCGAGCCCGGCCCCGGTCAGCACCGCGGCGGTCAGCGTCACCGCGGCGGCGTGTTCGTCGTAGCCGTCGCCGGCGACCGGCTCGCCGTCGGTGCCGTACTCGAGCTTGCGCAGCGCGGAGATCCTCATGTGCTTCGGCAGCAGCAGGCGGGCTTCCTTGTGCCCGTGCTCGGTGAGCACCCACAGTTGGTGGCCCGACTTCAGTCGCGTCTCCACCCGGACCTTGCCCTGCTTCTTGAGGGCGTTGAGGGTGTCCCTCGTGCACCGGTCGTGCCGGTCGCCGGGACGCAGCATCCGCCACAGCTGATCAGCGGTGGCCCTCTGGAAGATCCCAAGAGCCTTCAGCACTTCCTTCCGTCGGGTGTGGGTGGGCTTCCATGCCTGGTTCGAAGGCGCAGAGCAGAAGGGTTGTCGAACGCCTCGCGGGCCCTTGTCCGCCGGGGCTGACCTGCACGGACGCGCCCAGTGGGCGAAGAGGCCGTGGAGGGGGCGATGGAGGGGCCCGTGGAGGGAGTCCGTGCCCCCTTGCCGGACGGCTCGGCTGGGCCCGGCAAGGGGGCGGGTGCGGGGTGCTGGGCGGGGTCGGTGGCGGTCATCGGGTCCTCGGTCTCTCCGGCCGGACGGCCAGTCAGTGGATACAGGCCGGTTCGCGCAGCACCGTGTGACCACCGGAGGACAAGGAACTGCCCCGCCCGATGTCGCGCCGTCGGCATGCGAACCGGTGGCCACCTTGAAGAGGACCCCCTTGACCAACGTCTGTTCCGCCCCGCTGGCCCAGTCCTGCCACCGCCCCGGTATGCCCCGCTTGAACCCCTTGCACTGCCGGTTTGTCCGTGACCAGCACCATGCCGAGCAGACCAGTTCCCCACCTGTCGCCCTAACCGATCGGTCACGTCTACCAGTTCCTCGTCGACGTCCGCGACGACGCCAGCACCAGGCACGAGATGGCCGCAGCCTGAGCTAGGCGGAAGCCGGGGCAGTGCCCGGGGGCCGGCGATCTCTCCCTCCCCCGGGCGCTGCCCTGTTCGGGCGAGATGCCGCACTAGCGAACCCTGTCAAGGAACGATGCCGCAGCCCGGCCAGCGACGGTGCCCATCGGAGGCCGTGCACTCCCGGCCCGATGTCGTGCATCGGATGCAGTGCACTGTCCGGGCATCGGGTGCAGTGGCGCGCATCGGGTGCGCCTCCGCGCGATGTCGTGCACTCCCGCATCGGTGGTGCGCATCGTCGGTGCGGTGGTGCGCATCATGGTGCGGGCGGTGCGCACCACCGCTGGCGCGGGGCGCGGGGCGGTGCGCGCACCGTCCGTTCGGCGGCTCACATCTCGGTGCGCGGCGCGCTCTGAGTGGTGCGTGATGCGGCCTCGGGAGGGAGCCGAATTGAGCCAGATTCCCATATCACATGGCCCCTTGACAGCCACCTTGACGAAGCCGTCAATTGCGGCACATCACTCAAAATCGGCGCGAGGGCGGCTCCGACGGACGCGCACCGCCCACCGACCGGACGGTGCGCACCGGCTCGGGCGAGCGGTGCACTGGGTGCGGTGCACGCAGCCTCCGCCAACTTGAAGTGTGCGCGAATCGTCAACAACCCTGCGCGGAATGACAAGACCGGGAACTACCGCTCTCGGCACCCTGGACATCGACCGCGACTGGGGCCAAGCTCTATCGCCCGAGCCGATCGAATGCGTGCACGGATTCTGAAGCATGTCCGGCACCAGCCCATGGACATGCGAGAGTCCATCCGTCGAGAGGGAAGGATGAGTTATGCGTATCCGCAATGTCCTCGCCGGCGCGGCCCTTGGGTCCGCACTTGTGCTGGGGGGCCTGGCCGCTCCCGCGCAGGCCGCTCCCGCGCCCGTCAACAGCAACACGACGGCAGCCGCACCGACCACCTCCGCAATCGTCGTTGTCGGCTGGTACAGCACCAAGGCGCGGTGCGAGGCCGACGGAGAGAACTCCGTCTATAGCTGGTGGGACTGCAGGTGGAGCTCCAACCGCCGCGCCTGGGGGCTGTACGTGGACACCAACTCGTAAGCGCGCGGTGGTCGGGGCCCTCTGGCCGGGGCTGTCATGAATGACGGAACACGTGCCAGGGCGGTCGGCGGTGCCGCCTGCTGAGCCTGCGGCTCGTCCACTCCCAGTGCCCGGGGGATCGTCGGGGTACTGGGAGTGCCCTTCTGTGACACAGAGCGTCCCGGCAGAAACCTCAGGCGAAAGGGGAGCGGCCCAGTGCGAGCCCCAGTTCTACAACCAGCCGCCGACCGGATACGCATACAGATCCACGACATCTTTGCCGACCACTCCCAGTGGAAGGTCGAGGATTCTGCGATCGTGCTCCCGCCTGGGCCCCGCTGTTAGCGTCGGCCTCGACGTGTTCGCGGCGGGGAGGGGCGGAGAACGATGTCACGGCCTGCTGACGAGGGGCTGGTGCAGCACCCGATGGTCGCGGTCTATCCGGGGGCCCGGGTGCCGGCAGCCGAGGTGGACAGCCACCCGCTCCCCGGGCCGGACGGCACGCTGCAGGTCCACGTGACCCGCTACCCCGTGGAGCCCCCGTCGCTCAACTTGCACCTGCTGGCTGTCGAACCGCGCCCGTGGGCCGAGGTCGAGGCCCGGATCCCCGCGTCCTGGCCCGAGGAGCAGCGCCGCAGGCTCTCCCTCGAGAACTCGCGTCAGGGCCAGCTGGCGGCCTCCGCTACGGTCGTGGTGGCTCACGCGGGAGATACCCCGGCGCTGCTCGCTCTGGACAGCCTGCGCCGCCGGCGCGCCGCCGCCCAGGCCGTCGGGGTCATCTCCGGCGAGCGCACTGTCCTGGTCTGGCTGGGCACCAGCGACCTTGCCACCGCCTCCGGCTACACCGTCACCATGACCGCCGACGCCGAACCCGGTCCACTCAGCCTCTATCCCTCGGCGCTCCTCGGCTGGGCGCTGTGGTGGCGTGAGCAGGCCGACCGTCTGACCGACGAGCACGTCTCTTTCGAAGAGCTTCCGCCGCCGCCCTTGGAGCTCGACGTCGTCGAGGCGTGGATCCCGTACCGCGTCAGCCTGATCGCCCACGAGCGCACGACTTTCACCCCCCTGCCCCGCCCACCCCGCGACTGGGACGGACCCGAATACCGCTGATCCGAACCCCGTCACGGACTGGGTCTGGTCTCGGGGTTCTAGGCCGTGTGTCGGAAGTGCTCTGAGTTGCCCGCTGCGGTGGCACGTTCTTCGGTGTGCTGCCGCAGCGGGCTGGAGCTCAGTCGGTCTGGTTGCTCGTTCGTGTGGGCAGGAGGAACATCAGTGCCCACATGGCGGCGAAGGCAGCGCCGACCCACCACAGGACGTGGGTGAAGGCGTCGCGGTTGGCCGCGGCGTCGGACGAGCCGCCGGTGGCGGAGAAGAACACCAGGGCGGTCAGGGCGGTTCCCAGGGCCATGCCCAGGTGGATCGAGGTATTGAACAGCCCCGAGGCCGAGCCCGCGTTTTCGTGCGGGACCTTGCTGAGCGACAGGTCGGCGAGCGGTCCTCCGATGGTGCCGAAGGCGAGGCCGAGCAGCAGCAGCGGCAGGGCCATCGCGGTGAGGGTCAAGTCGGCCTGGCCGCTGCTGATCTGGATCCCGTAGCCCGCCGTCGCAACGAGGGCGGTCAGCGCCCCGGCCTGCGGCAGGCGGCGCCCGTAGCATCCCGCGGTCTTCATGGTGATCAAGACGCCGGCCATCTCGCCGACGGTGAGCAGCACGAAGGCCAGGGCCGCGTGGAGCGGGCTCATGCCCAGGCCACGCTGGAGGAACAGCGTCCAGGTGATGAAGAACATCCCCGACAGCAGGCCGAACGTCATCTGCGCGGACAGCCCGCCGGAGAACGCCTTTTCTTTGAACAGGGCCAGCACCACGAGCGGAGCATCATCCTGCCTGCGTCGCTGCTGGCGCAGGAACACACCGAGCACGACGAGCCCGGCGGCGAGCATGGCGAAGCACCACAGGGGCCACCGGTGGGCGTGGCCTTCGGTGAGGGGAAAGACGATCAGGACCACGGCGAGCGCGGAGAGCAGCACGCCCGTGAGGTCCAGGCGTTCCGCCTTCGGCGCGGTCGACTCGGTGATGAACTTCCAGCCTCCGAGGAGTACGGCGAGGCCGATGGGGGGGTTGATCAGGAAGATCGTCCGCCAGCCCAGGCCGAACAGGTCGGCGCCGGTGAGCACGCCGCCCAGGACCGGCCCCAGGACCGAGCCGACGGTCAGGACGGCTCCGTAGAGGCTGAAGGCGCGGCTGCGGTGCTCGCCGTCGAAGGTGACGTGGAGGGTGGCAAGGACCTGCGGGATCATCACGGCGGCCCCGGCGCCCTGGAGCACGCGGGCACCGATGAGCATCCCGGGCCCCATGGCGAGACCGCACAGCAGGGAAGCCGTAGTGAACACGGCGGTGCCCATCAGGAAGACCCTGCGCCTGCCGTAGGTGTCGCCGAGCCTGCCGCCGGTGACCAGCCCGAGGGCGAGGGCCAGCCCGTACCCGGCGGTGAGCCACTGCACCTGGGCCGGTGTGGCGCCGAGCGAGGCTTGGAGGGTGGGGATGGCGTTGAGGACGACCGAGTGGTCCAGGACGTTCATGAGCTCGGCGACCAGGACCACCACCAGGGAGATCTTGGCGGCCAGTGCCACCTTGGACGTACCTGGCTGAGCCGAAGGCTCGGAGGAGGATTGCGGCTCGTTGCCGAGCGCGGGGGAAACCACGGAAAAGCTCCTGATCCAGTGGAATCGGGGAGCTTGCCGTCAGCCGCGACGGGGTCAGAACAGCACAGAGCCCGGGGCAGACGGCAGAGCTGCACCCGGGAACAAGAAGGGGGAAAGGCGGGGGTGGGTGACGCAACTCAGACCAGCGCGACGTCCGCCCCCGGACACGTTCGACACATCAGAACGCGGGGAAACGACGGACGGCTACTTGGCCTGGGGGTACAAGCTCACCTCAAGATCGTGAAACGAAGAAGCCGGGCCCCGCCACCGAGGTCACCAAGCAGCAGGAACCTCCCCACGGTACGACAGCCGTCAGGTCCCGCGCACCTCAATACCGCGCAGCCCGTCAAGCACAACGGGCACCAGGCCACTGAAGTCCGTCCCTTCACAGCCACTCGTTAACAGCCGCGACGAGGACGATCGCCTCGTAGCGGACGGCGAGCTTGTCATACCGTGTCGCGACCGCACGGTTCCTCTTGAGGCGGCTGGTCCCGCACTCGACCGCATGACGATCCCGGTAGTCGGCCCGGTCGAAACGTGGCGGCCGACCACCACGCGACCCGAGCTTCCTGCGGTGACACACCTGGTCGGTCTTGAGAGGAATGGTGCAGCGAATCCCGCGGCGGCGCAGGTAGGCGCGGTTCTTGCGGGAGGCGTACGCCTTGTCGGCACGGACCCGGTCGGGGCGGACGCGAGGGCGGCCCGGCCCGATGCGGGGCACGCGAACGCCTGCCAGCACGGGTTCGAACTGCGGGGAGTCTCCTCGCTGTCCTGCGGTGATCACGATCGACATGGGCTTCTGCCCTTGCTCGACGGCCAGGTGCAGTTTGGTGGTGAAGCCGCCGCGCGACCGTCCCAGCCCGTGATCACGAGGCTCGATGAAGATGCCACCCGGTGGTTCCTTCTGCAGGTCGCCCTGTTTGCGGGCCCCGGCCGCATGCTGATGGGCGCGGCAGACTGTGGAGTCGACGCTCAGATCCCACGTGATCGCCCCCCTCGCGTCGGCCAGGGCCTGAAGCCGGCTCACGATCTGGCGCCAGGTGCCGTTCCGTTGCCATCGGCGAAGTGAAGTAGGCCGCCGACGAGGTGCCCGTGGTGCGGGTCCTTTTCCGACGGCCCCTTCCCGAACGGTGCGGGCTAGTTTCCCAGCACACCGCTCTCCAGTGATCTTTTCCGGGTGGAAGTGGTGGCCCGGCCGGCGTGGATGTCCTCATGGCACGGTCGGCAGACCACCAAGGTCTTGCGCCGTCTCATCGCCATCAACTTCACCCACATGGGATGTTCGGCCCGGCCTGGCTGGTTGACGTCAGCGAGCTTTCGAATGTGGTGTACCTCCACCTGATTCGTCGACTCACACATCTCGCAGCGCTCAGCTAGAAGCCGTTTCACCAACTCAGATCTGCTGACATGGTTGGGTGTTAGCGGCTTGCTGTCGTTCAAAACCGCTGTGAGCTTTCGCCTGAGAGGGATTCCGCCGAAACGGGCTACCAGCGGCTTCCTTCCCGTTCCGCGCTCAACTGTGACCTCGAAGCACCTTCGCAATCCGACTTCCGTATCAATCATCGCCCTGTACTTCCGGGCTATACGGGTGACGGTCGTGTTGTGCTTGTTGGCCAGCGTCTTGAGCATGGAAGTCTCCATGACCCACCGCAAATGCTGCAAGCGGGAGACGTCCTGGGCAAGGAGGTAGTACTGGACGAGTCCTCGGTACTCAGCTAGATATGCCGCCACGATGGAAAAATCGCTGTCGTAGAGAAGCACACCGCGCGAGGCCGGTTTCCCGCCTCTCATGTAAGGCACACAGCGCTGCAGGATGACGTCGCGAGGCACGAAGAGGCCGATGGAGCCGTTGATGGAACGGCGCAGTCCGGTGATCTTCGTATCGCAACGCTGGGCTTTGATCTCGTAGCCGAGGAAGCGTGCCGCCTGGTTGGTGGCATTGTGATCAGGGTCTTCGGTTCAGAGAGTTCGAGCTTGAGTTCCTGACGCAAGAACTCCTTGATTCGCTCCTTGATCTCCTCCGCTTCGTGCCTTGGCCCGGCGAAACCGAGTAGCCAATCGTCGGCATACCTGACGTATCGCAGTCGCCGATATTCAGGATCGTACGGGTCCTTGCTCGGCAAGCTCCGCTTCTGAAGCCGAAGTTGCTTAGCCGTGACGCGGTCCCCGCGCCGCAGTGCCCGGTGCATCCGGCTTTCGAGACGGTGATACTCAGGATTCTTCCGCCGTTTTTGCCCCCGGTTGTATTCCGGCAGCAACACCTGCTCGATGAACTGATCGAGCTGATCTAGGTAGATGTTAGAGAGAACAGGAGAGGCTACCCCGCCTTGCGGTGCTCCACTGAGCGTGGCATTCCATCGCCAGTCCTCCAAATATCCGGCCTTGAGCATGCGATCGATCAGCCGCAGGAAGCGGCCATCGTGGATCTTCCCCTCCAGGACCGTGAGCATGAGCTCGTGATCCAGACTGCCGAAGCAGTCCGAGATGTCCCCCTCGATGAACCACCGAGTTCCTGTCCAGTATCTCGCCACGTCCTGTAATGCGGTGTGGCAGCCCCTATTGGGGCGGAATCCGTGAGACCGTTCAGAGAACTGGACGTCGCAGTAAGCCTCTAACAGGAGACGGACCACTTCGGCAACCAGCTTATCTGACCATGTCAGAAGGCCAAGCGGGCGCTTCTTCGATTTTCCCTTCTTGTCGATGTAGACCCGCTTAACTGGCGACCATCGATACGACTCGGAGCGTAAGGCGCCGATGATTGTATTGATCTTCTCCAGTGACATGCCATCCACGGTTTCCCCGGAGACTCCAGGAGTCATCGCACCGGGATTTCGGTAGATGCGCCCGTAAGCCATCAGAAAGAGCTGCGGGTTGAGTAGCTGTCGGTATACTCTCTCTAGCGGCAGATTCCTCTTGCCGCGATCCCGGATGACGTCCAGCACCGTTTCGGCGCTCTGCATTACGCATACCTCCCATCGCTAGACGTCTCGTTCACCTGTACCCCTTTGCCCTGTGGTCCGGCTTTCCCGGCCTCCTCGGCAGGTCGTAACTCCTGCGACTACTATGGGTACTCCGTCACCATAGGGCTCGCGCCCCTTAGGCGATCCCGTGGTACGACTTCGTTGCACGTATCGAGCACGACGTAGGCCGCCCACTCATCCCCTTTACCACCCTCGCTGGGCGACGCCCTATTCCTCGGAAGTTGCCCGGCTCATCTGTTCAGGGCCGGGCAAGGAAAAGGCACCGGTTTCGGATGTCGTTCCGATGAGTATCTACTTTTACCGCTGGGGATTAGGCTTCAAGCAATCAAGCCTTGGCCATATCGCGCGGACCTTGCGGCACCTAGCCTTGGACATCTCCGGGCTAACACCGCTTTCCTGGCATGCTATGGTCCCCTTCGGATTTCTCTTCCAGGTAAGCCAGGCGGTCCAATAACAGTCTTCCGAGTTCCTCCCGATTGAATCGGGGATACAACGAAACGCCTCACGGCGCACACAGGTCGTAGACCCGGCCCCACGGCCCGTACTCGACAGGTACATCCCGCCACGGGACACCGGTACGGACCCGGAAGCGTATGCCGTCAATCAACTGCCGTCGCCGAGCTCGGTCACGACGTGGTCGTGCGCGACATCCAGTCCGAGAGGATCAAGCTCCTCCAGTCCGGGCACGTCCCGATCTACGAACCCGGCCTGGGCGACCTGATCATTAAGAACAAGGAGCGCCTGTCTTTCACCCTCAACGTGGACGAGGCACTCGCGCATGCCGAGATCGTGTTCGTCTGCGTGGACACACCCCCCACCTCCGCTGGCGACGCCGATCTGTCGCGGGTCTGGTCGGTCCTCCGCTCCCTCAAGGGTGCAGCGCACCTTGCGGCGGTCGTGGTGAAGAGCACCGTGCCGGTGGGGACCGGTGCGCGTGCACGGTCGGTGCTCGACGAAGCCGGGCTCGGCCACGTCGGATACGCCTCCAATCCCGAGTTCACTGCCGAGGGCCGTGCTGTCTCCGACTTCCTCAACCCCGACCGGGTAGTGATCGGAGCATCCGATGCCGAGACGGCGCGCTTGGTCGAGGAGCTGCATCAGGGCGTCAATGGCGATGTCGTCGTGATGGATATCCCGTCCGCGGAGATGGCCAGAATGGCCTCGAACGCGCTGCTGGCGACGAAGATTTCTTTCATCAACGAGATCGCGAACATCTGCGAAGCCACGGGTGCCGACATCGGCAACGTCTCCAAGGCCGTCGGGCTGGACCACCGGCTTGGCCGTCACTTCCTGCAGGCCGGCATCGGCTGGGGCGGCAGTTGCTTCCCCAAGGACTCCGAGGCGCTCAAGCAGCTGGCCAGTAACACCGGGTACCACCCCCAGCTGCTGAGCGCGGTCATCGAGGTCAACAACCTGCAGAAACGGCGCGCCATCCAGAAGCTCAAGGACCAGCTGGGCACGCTGGAGGGAACTCAGATCGCTCTGCTGGGGCTGACGTTCAAGCCCGGCACGGACGACATGCGAGAGGCCCCGAGCGCGGTCCTGGCGTCGCGGCTGCTGGCCGAGGGCGCTGCGGTGCGGTGCTGGGACCCGCTGGCCCGCCCGGCCGACGTCGAGCCGTGGACGTCCACCACCCGGCACGAGAGCGTGCTGGACGCCGTGACCGGCGCGGACGCGGCGATCGTCGTGACGGAGTGGCCCCAGCTGCGGGAGGTGACGTGGGGTGAGGCACGGGGCCTGATGCGCCGCCCCGTGCTCTACGACGGCCGTAACCTCCTTGGCCCGCAGACCATGCGGGACCTCGGTTTCACGTACCTGAGTGTCGGCCGGCCGTAGAGCCCGCCCAACCATGCGGGCCCCGGGGGGAACCCTCCCCTGGGGCCCGCACTGCGTTGTCGTCGCCTACGCCAGGCCGGCTCGCCGGGCGACGGACTCGACGTGGGCCGCGAGCAGCGCCATCACGTCGGCTGGGGTGTCGTCGGCGGCGTGCAGGTGCTCGACGGCGCACAGGGCCGTCATCGCCACGTCCAGCAGTTCCCGCTCTACGTCGCCCATCGTCGCTGATTTCCCCTTGCGGGGGTTCTGGCCGGTGGCGCCGACCAGCGCGGTGATGACTTCGCCGGACTCCTCAGCGACCTTGGCCACCCGCCCCCACAGCAGAGCTTCGGGGTCCCGGGCCTGGTTCTCCGGCGAGCTGTCGATCCACTGCGACACGGCACGTACCCGCGCGTTCGTGTCAGCCAGCCGGTTGCCTTCAGCCCTCGCGGTCATCGGCGCGTCCCTCCTTGGTGTTGGAGGCGATCACCAGGACGTGCTCGGAGGCGCCGAGGACGCTCGGTTCCGCCTCCAGCCGCCTCAGTGCTCGCATGATCTGTGCCCTCGCGGCATCGTCTTGCATGCGCTCCGCGAGGTCCGGCAGGAGCTTCGCCGGCCCTTCCACGGCGAGCAGGGCCTGGACGTCGAGCCCGGCCCCGGCCGCTTCCGCCGCGAGTTCTTGCGGGGCGTGGAAGTAGGCGGTGGTGAAGAACTTCTCGAAGTCCCGTCGCGGGTTGCGGTGCTGCCCGGTGGCAAGGTGCGACTGCACCGCCTCCTCAGCCCCGGCCGCGCCCAGCTTGTTCTTCGAGAGCATCTCCCAGGTGGTGTAGTACCGGCAGACGCCCGCAGCGACGACGACCCCACCCGGGCGGAGCACCCTGCGTGCCTCGTTCCATGCCTGGTGCCGGTCGGCCGCCTCGACCAGGTGGTAGAGCGGCCCGAGCATCAGCACGGCGCCGAAGAACCGGTCAGGCCAGTCGAGGGCCCGTGCGTCGCCCGCCTCGATGTCCGTCAGAGGGCGGTCTGCTGCGCGCGATGCGGCCCGGGCCTGTTGGACGTGCAGGGGCACGGGATCGACGAGGGTGACGTCGTAGCCGGCCGCAGCGAGCGTCAGGGCGTAGATGCCCGCGCCGCCGCCGACGTCGAGAACGGATGCGGGGGCCGGAGGCAGGTGCCGCAGGAGGATGTCCGCGGTCCTGTGGAATTCGATGGACCTGCGGGGGTCACGGAGGCGCTCCTGCTCCGTTCCCCGGCTGTAGTAGAGCGCGATCTCTGGGTCGATCACCGTTTGCCTCCTGAGGAGTTGAGGTACCCATGTGCGGCCGTGGGCAGGGCGGCCAGGAGCAGGTCTGTGTACCGGCGCTGGAAGGCGTGGCGGCGGTCGCGGTCGTGGGCCGTTATCACCGGTCCGCCCGTCCGGTCGATGACCGAGGCTGTGGCGCCTCCTATGGCGGGGCTGTTCCCGACGAAGCTGACCAGCTTGAGCTGCATGACCACATACAGCCCGCCCGTATCGATCACGGGACGGTCGCCCGTTGCCGGCTGTGGGGTGAAGAGGGCGAGGTTGTAGCTGAGTCCTCCCAGCGTCAGGCACCGGTTCGCGACGTCTGAACGGGAGGCGAGCAACCGCATCTCCTTGGCCGTCACATCCCGCAGGACGCGTCGCAGATGGACAAGGCCCGTCCGGGCGCCCGGGGACAGCCAGGCCAGGTCATCGAGGCCCCGCTTGACGTCGTCGGCGTGCAGCAGCCGGGGGCGCTCCCATGAGCTGGGGGCGTCGTTGGAGCCGGTGAAACACCGGCGCAGGGAACCGTAGACGCCTGTTGCGGTGTCGTGGAGCGCCCGTAGGAGCATCCGGCACTCGCGGGTTGAGGCGAAGTTCCAGCCGGGTATGCGGATCTTCAGGCCGACGGGCAGGGCACGGGCCGCGTCGCGCGCGGGGTCGGGCCCCAGGAGGCGGCAGCCGTCCGGCAGGACGGTGTCCCGCAGGGCGTCCGTCATTACCTGATGCGCGAGGTAGGCGGTCGGGTCCACCAGCGAGCGGCGCATGGTGACGTCCGTGATGTCCGCCAGCCGTACGGGTGCCACGGTGCGCCGGAGGGGTTCTGGCCAGCAGTTGAGGTGCCAGTGCAGTGCGCTTGTCCCACCACTGCCCGTTGTCGCGGTCGAGCGTCGGGTCGTGGTTCCAGCTCACCGTGACGCGGCCGCCCTCGAGCCCGAAGCGCCGCAAAACCGCGGGGTCGGAGAGGAGAACGGTGAACGCCCGAGCGGCCCGCAGGAGTGCTACGAGGACCAGGTCGGGGGTGTCGCTGACGCTCCGGCGAATGACGTCGTCCCTGGCCACCAGGAGCATCACGTCGTACAGGCTGTGCGGGAACGCTTTATCGATCACGGCGAGCCGCTCCCGTTCCCCGTCGACGGACAACTCCCGGATGATGTTGGGGTGGTAGTGGTCGCGGTAGCCGCCGAGGTTGCACCGCTCGGCCGGCGGATCGGCGAGACGAGGGGCCGGAAGAGCCGGATTGACCGGCAGCTCCCACGCCGCGCGGGGGTAGAGCGCGTCAAGCCCGCCCGTCCCGGATGCCGTGCCCCGTGGTGGCGTCGTCGGGTCGGTCACCGCGGACCACTCCCCCATGGCGCAGGCGGAAGCAGGATGAGGTCGCGGCTGCAGGCGATGGCTTGGCCGGCAGCGACGCCCATCATGGCTGCCTGGACGATGCCCTGGGCGATCCCGGCCGCGTCCCCGACCACGTACACGGGCAGGCCCGGGACGCGGCACCCGGTGTCGATCTGCGGCCGCTCCCAGAGGAATTCCAGTTCGGGCCCGATGACGAGCACTTGGTCGTGGAGGTCCGCGACGGTGGAGGGGGTGCGGGAGTGGGTGAGGATCGAGGCCATGAGCCGCTCGAAACCCGTCACGAGGCTTTCGTGCTCGCCCCTGGTGAACAGCTCATCGACCCGGCCGGTGACCAGGTCCCGCACGGACGGCTGGAACGGCAGGCGCTCCTGCAAACCGGCCCAGTCCGCGGCGTCGCCCTTGCAGTGGAGGAAGGCCCCAAGGGTCTGTGCGAAGGGGCGGCCGCGGGCCAGCTTTCGGTAGGTCGCGAGGAAGGAGTCCCGGGCCTGACGAGCGGTCCCCCGGTTTTGGACCTGGCACAGCAGGCCGAAGTTCGCCGCGAGAGGCCGCTCACCGGCCACCCGCTCGGTCGTCTCGTGCCCGTCCAAGGTGATCACCGGATCGCCGAAGGCCGACCCGTAGTTCGTGAACTTCACCCGCCCACCATTTCCGCCGCCGCAGAAGCAGAACGTCTTGGTCTTGTTCTCAGCTTGTTCTTTATGGTCTGAGTCGGTTTCATTCGGTGATGCTCTCGGGTCGTTTCACGGTCTTGCCCACGTCGTAGCGAGTGGCGGGCCACCGGTTCTTCGAGCCAAGCGGCCTTCCAGGGCCGGGACGTGATGGTTTCGGTGCACGGGCCGGACAGTGCAGGTGCGGGCGGAGGTTCCGAAACCCTCTGCGGACTCGGGCCGGGGTGAGCCGGCCGGGCTCGGCGGGCTTCTCCCACGGCCGCCGCAAGTCGGCGGCGGCGTCGCGCAGAAGGCGGATCTGGGTGTGCGCGGCGATGATCAGCCAGGTCCAGCGCTCGCCGGCCTCGGGGGTTCGCAGCTTCGGACGGGTCCACCCGAGGGTCTGTTTCATCATCCTAAAGAGGTGTTCGATGTCGAATCTCCTCAGGAACGCCTGCCAGCGCACGTCGATGTCCTCGCTGTTCAGGCCGGTGGCGGACGACCAGAGCCAGAGCGGGAGCGGGTCACCTCCGCCGGGCAGGCGGTCGACCTGGAGGCGGATCAGCGTGCCTTCGATGACGGGGAGCTCGCCGGTGTGGCCGATCCACGCGGAACGGGTGGTCAGGCGGGGGTGGATACGGTCCCAGGCCATCGCGCGGGCGGTGCCGTACCGGTCGGTGACCTGTACGGTTGCCGCGTCCGGCTCGCCCCAGGTCTCCGGCTTGGCGAAGCGGAACTCCTTGCCGTGCTTCGGCGGGCGCCCGCCCCGGGGATAGGCCAGGGCGTACTCCTTGAGCGAGGGCGTCGGCCGTCGCATCACCCGGTCCGAGCGCATCCGTCCAAGGACCTCGACCGGGAGGCCGTCGAGGAGGTGGGCCATGCGCGGGGCGTCGTAGCCGGCGTCGAAGACAATGAGGATGTCGCGGTCGCCGAAGTGCCAGCGGCCCATCTCGATCAGGTCGGTGACCACTCGGCGGAGCTGGGCGGCGGTGACCTCGGCGACGTCGTCCTCGGGTCCGAGACGGACGGCGTCCAGGAGTTGGCACCAGGACGTCCGGCCCGATTCGAGGGCGGCGACGAACGAGTACGGCCAGCCAGGGATGAACTGGTCCGAGGACCGTCCGCTGCGGCCGTAGACATGGCAGAACAGGCGGTCCGCGCTGGTCGGCGCGTCGGGGCGGAGCCAGTTGCTGACGTCGACGGCCAGGACCAGGCGCCCGTCGGCGGCCCGCGGCATCGGTAGACCAGCCAGCACCTGCCGCAGCCGGGGCACGTCCACGTTCCCGCTGTTCATCGCCTCGTACATCGCGCCGTGCCCACGCCGGTGCTCGGCCACCAGCGTCAGGTCCACCGGCGACGTCACCGGGCCATCCGCGCACAGCAACGCGTCCACGAGCTCGAACAGCTCGTCCCCACGCATGGTCAGGCAGTCGAATAAGTCCTCCCGGAAACGTGACGCGCATGTGAACGCTTCCTGCCGGACCTCGTGGTGCAGCAGAATCACCTCCGACGGCGGTCCTGGGGCTGGTGAGCCCTGTGCTTTTGATCAGCACGAAGGATCACGCCAGGGCCGCTGGCCCCGTGCACCGAACTCCCGGGTGAGTGACACTGTTCGACTGTCTGTGCGCTTACGGGCAGTCGGAGTAGGCGAGGTAGGCCGCGCAAGACCGGCACCGGAAGAGATACGCCGTCGGCTGATCGTCCTTGTCCAGCGAGCTGAGGTAGTGCTCGGCCTGGTCTGGCGGCCAGCCCCAACCGGCTGTCTCCGCCTGAAGCGTCTCCAGTGCGTCAGGGTGAGCAGCGAGTTCGGCGGCCCCGACCACGCCCAGGAACGCGGCGCCGTCGCCGCAGTGGAACAACCACTGGGGTTCCTGCCACGCGGCGAAGCCCGGCGTGTGCCTGTCGACGGCCTCGAGGACCTCCAGGGACACGTCGTCGCCCAGACACGTTCCCGCCGTGAAGTGGGCGTCGAACCGTTCTGCGACGCTGCCGTCCGCGATGCACCACGGGCACAGACGGCCCGTGAGCTCCTCAGCCGCGTAGACCGGGCCTCTGTAGATGTACCCACGCTCTTTCCCACAGCAGACGCAGGCCGCACCAGAAGGAACCACCACGCCCGTGGCGACGGGGTCGGGGTGGTACGGGAACTCAGGAAACAGCTCAGTCACAACCCGTAACCATAACGGCCGTCGCGAAACGATCAGTCACGCGGACCATAAGGCACAAGCTGATACGGCCCTGCGGCCCAAGGCTCTTTCTACGCCAGCTACGGCCCGCACCGCGGCCGCGCGACCTGGTGGACCCGCTACCTCGAGTACCTGTGACGGCCGTGTCCGCCGCTCCCGGCGATCCACCATTGATGGCACACGGTCAAGGCGTGACGCCACAGGACAGCCTGTCCCGGTAGCCACGCCGACGCCGACGCCGACTTGCCGGCCCGGCCCCGCACCCTCCTTCGGCCAGCGTCCCTGTCGGCCGCGTCCGGCTGTCTCCCGCATGCCGTGGCGGGCGCCGTGACCGTAGGCTGGGTGGCCCGCCCCTGGGGGGGCCAGGATGCCTGAATGCCCCGCCCTGTCTGGTCCGGCGTGAGTTGATCGGTATCTGCCCAGCTCAGGCCGTTGCCGTCTGCGGGAGCCCCTCGGCTGAGGTGGCTCCAAAACTCGGCGGAGAGGTGGCTCCCACAGACCTCGAAGAACTCAGGTCCGACGCGATCTCGCGTCTCGCGGAGGTCGTGCACACGGCCGCCGACGCCCGCCCGGACCTGCGCGCCCCCACTGCCGTGTAGTCACCGGCCCCTGGATGCCCCTGGTGCTTGGCCTCACGGGTTGCCAGGGGCATCGCCGTGCCCGGGGGCACGGACGGGTCCCCACGGCGGGGTGGGAGCAGGGTGTGTGGGGCCCCAGGCGCCTTCCCTATAGGAAGCACCGGTTTCAACGAGTAGGAGGTGGAACGGTTTCGCAGTCGGCCGGGACGGTGCGTAGAGGACTCGGGACGAACGTTCCGTCACCGGCCACACGCCGACCACCCGCCCCGAGCCTCCGCCACCCTACCGGCCACCCGGCCGGGCCTGCTCGGGCTCTGGTGGTGGCGCGGGATGATGCCTGCTATGGGCAAGCACGACCACCAGGACCGGGGCCAGGGCCGGGGCCAGGGGCAGGGCGGGGCCGCCGGGGTGGCGCGCGCGGTGCTGACCGTGGACCAGGCCCGCGAGGTGACGGCCGACTGCGGGAGGCTATGGACGAGGTCCGGCGCACGGTGGCGCTGCTCGCTGGGCGGGTCCGTGCCGCGCGCGCCGCCCGCGTCTGGCTGACCTTGGGCCATACGGGGACTTTGATTCTGGAAGTCGCCCCCGCGTACCTGTCCGCCCTGGAGGCGACCGAGGCCCTGGAGCCGTTGTGCGAGCAGATCGGCGAGTTCCTGCGGCGGGTGTGCAGGTTGGCTCATGGCGCTCTGTCGGGCTCCATGAGCGGCCGGGGGCTGGACGGGCCCCAGGACGGTGCGTCGGTACGGGTACGTACCCGTACCCGTACGGGTACCCTGGGGAGATGGAAAGGAGTGCCACTATGTCCGACGCCAACGTCCGTATCCCTGCCGAGGCCCGCGACCGCCTCGCCGCTGTAGCGGAGGCTGAAGGCCTGTCCCTGCGCGCCTACCTCGCCCGCCTCGCCGAGACCGTCCTCACCCCGCAGGAGCGCGCCGAGCGGGCCGAGAAGGCCCGTGCAGTCCTGCACGAGTGGACCGGCTACAACCCCACGGAAGCAGAGGCCGCCGAGTTGGATGCTGAGCTTGACCGCCGCCTGAACGCCGCGAAGGCCGCCTGATCGTGCCCGAGCCCGTCCACGTCGTCCTCGACACCACCGGCCTGGCCGCCATCGGCGGCAACCTGCTCACCTCCCGGCTCATCCACCGCGCCCACACCGACCCCGGCTGGCATCTCTACACCACCACGTGCGCGCTCGTCGAAGCCGACCGAGCCCGCCCGGGCACCGCGGTACACATCGCCCAGCTGCCAGGCGTAACCGTCCTGAACCTCGACCTGCCTGCCGCGCTGGTCGTCGCCGACGCGTCGACCTGGGGTCCCGCCCACACCCTGTACGCGGCCCAGCCCACTCCCGACAGGCCCTCCGGTGCGTACGTCGCCACCACGACCCCCCAAGAGTGGGAGGGCAAGCCGGTCCGGGTGATCGACCTCAATCCCTGACCCGTGCATGGTGTGACCGGCATAGAGGGCATCGGTCACACCGTAGACAAGTTATGGCGTCAATCAGCAGCGTCTCCGCGTTCCCCGATGAGGCCTGGGCGACGCCCTGGCGCGGGTCGGGCAGCCTGACCAGCCGCTCCGCCAAAGAGAGTCCCGGACACCCTGCCAGCGACGGCGACTTGACGAGACAGACGGTGGCAGGCTGGCGGCACATCGAGGCTCCGGTTCTGAACGGTGACGGGCAAGGTCATCCGTCCACTACGGGAGCCTCGATCTGTTCGTGGCGGCACCCACCGACATCGTCACCACCCCGTGACCAGCACCTTCACCCACCTACCAAGGCTTTGGAACAGCCCTGGACTCTGGTGCGTAATTCGGCCTGGTGATCTCTTCTTCTCCGGCACGCTTGCGGTAACGAGTCGTGTAGGCCGAGGAGTTGGGCATGTCGTTGCAGGCGGGTGGCCTGCCGGAGATCCCGGTGGAGACGGTGCGGGCGGCGCGTGCGGTGTTCCCCGAGGGGATGCTGGCGATGCGGGTGCGGGATCGGCTTGCAGAGCTGTTCACCGACGAGCCGTTTGCCACGGGATATGGCTCCCGGGGGCGACCGGGACTGCCTCCGGGAGCGTTGTCGCTGGTGACGGTGTTGCAGTTCGCGGAGAACCTCACCGACCGGCAGGCCGCAGTGAGGGCCGCACGGGCGATCCACTGGAAGTACACGCTCGGCCGAGAGCTGACCGAGCCCGGCTTCGACCACACGGCCTCGCGCGCTTCCGGGAGCGGCTGGTGGAGCATGGCTGGGAGCGGCTGCTGTTCGACCGTCTGTTGCACTACTGCCAGCAGGAGGGCCTGGTGGCCGCCGGTGGCGCACAACGTACCGACTCGACCCAGGTGATCAGCGCGGTTCGGGAGCTGAGCCGGCTGGAGTTGCTGGGCGAGAGCGTCCGCGCGGCGCTGGAGGCCCTGGCCACAGCAGCCCTGGCTGGCTGGCGGAGTCCTTCCCGACGGTAGTGCTGGGCGGGTGGGCCGAACGCTACGGGCCCAGGATCAACAGCTGGCAGATCCCGTCGGCCAAGACCAAGCGGGAGCGGCTCGGCGCGGTGTTCGCCGCCGACGCCTACGCGATCTGCTCCGCAGCCTGGGAGGATCGGGCCCCGATATGGGTGCGCGAGATCGAGCACGTCGAACTGCTGCGCCAGATGCTGGTGCAGACGGCCGTGGCCGATGGCGATGGACGCGGGCGGGCGTCCGGTACTGCGGCTGCGGGAGGAACCCGACGGCGTCCCGCCCGGTGCGTTACGCCTGGCCTCCCCTACGACACCGATGCCCGCTGGGGCAGCCACGGGCAGCACGAGGGGTCGCGACGTGTTCTGGCTCGGCTACACCGCACACCTCACTGAAACCTGTCGGCCCCACGACAGCACTGCCGACCCGCCTCCAGGCCCCAACCTGATCACCGATGTGCACACTACCCACGCCGCCGCGCCCGACCTGACCGCCACCGCCGGGAGCGGACGTCGCTTGACAGCCCGCGGCCTCGCCCCGGCCGAGCACTACCTCGACGCCGGCTACCCCAGCAGCCGCATCGTGGCGGACGCCGCCGCCCACGGCACCACCATGATCACTCCACTGCCGCAGGGCAGCACCCCCGCCCCCGCCGGTTTCCGCCACGACGCCTTCCGCATCGACTGGACCGCCCGCCAGGCCCCCTGTCCGTAGGGCAAGACCAACAGCGGCTGGTATCCCTGCCGACAGCACGGCCAGGACGCCATCGTCGTGGAATTCGCCCGCGCCGACTGCCGGCCCTGCCCGGTACGCGCCCAGTGCACCACCGCCAAGCGGGGCTTCCGCAGCCTGTCGATCCACCCCGACCCCCGCCCTCCACGCCACCCTGCGCACCGCCCGGGCCACCCAGCACACCCCCGACTGGGAGCGCAAGCACGCCCTGCGCGCCGACATCGAGGGGACGATCAACCAGGCCCTGGACGTCGCCAATCTGCTCCAGGCGCGCTGCCCCAAACGCGCACCCGACTCATACGCCTCTACACCGGCTGACCCCCTGACCAGCCGAATTACGCACCAGAGTCGCCCTGGCCTCTGGTGCATAATTCGCCGGATCTGCACTCCGTCACCGGCGACGCTGCCGCACGTCGTTGCGTGCAGGGCACGAGGCCGGGCCCCTGACGGCACAGCACCACTCCCTCACACTCCGTAATTGCACACCAGAGTCCCTGCCGCGCGACCCGCTCCGTCAACACCGGAACCCCATACCTGGGCCTGGCCCACAACGACGTCACGGATCACCCCACCTGCTCCCCGCGAACGTCACCCCGCTCTCACGGTCCCACCCGGACAACGATCACGCCAGACCGACCGTGAATAGACCAGCAGAGTCACTCCGGGGGACAGCTCAGCATGAACCCCACCATGCCGACCTGTCGGCCAAGCTCGTCGGCGGCGAGGTGATGCGTCTCCTTCTGGAGTCATACTTCGAGCCGCAGTTCTCCGACCCGCCCTGCGGGTTCCGCCCCAAACGGGGCTGTCACACCGCTTTGACGGAGGTGGGCAACACCTGGACGGCTACGACCTGAACCGTCCCTGCCCATCCTCCAGGCGGCTTGGCATCCGGGAGTGCCCCTACCTCCTGATGGCGACAGTGACAGCTCATGTACGACTTAAGGGGTATATAGGCATAGATCGTGGGAGTGACGCATTCACGGGGCCGAGGGGTAAGGATGGAGGAAGACTAATGCCCATTACGCAGGGAGATGCTGTGGACCACAAGCCCGCCGTCGTCTCAGCCGCTACGGCCCTCATCGCGCTGGTGGCTCTGCCTGCCTGCTCCGACGCCAGGGGCCGACGGGCGCAATCCGCGACGGACCATCGGGCGCTGTGGTCCTCGTGCACCGCCGAGCAGGCGCGGCGTGTCGGGCGGCGGGAACCCGGGCCGTATGAGTGGCGGACCGGCAGTCCGGTACGCGGCGAGTCTGCACGGCAACGCCCGTCCCGCAGGCGACGCCGCCGTCCCGTCACCGCCCACGGCTTCCCTGCGCTGCTCAGCAATACCCACGATCCGGCCACCAGGCAACGGCGTCTGGACTACCTGGCCCGCCCCGGCCCCTGACACCGGCCCCCACGCACCTCGCACACACGTACCTCGCACACACGGCATCCCATCAACACCGGAAGGCAGTCACCGCCCCATGGCCAAGCGCACCCGCGTCGTCGTCCTCAGCCTCGGCACCCTCATCGTTCTGACCGCGGCCACGGCAGTGGCCCTTCTACTCTCGGACAAGCTGCTCGACGGGCGACACGCCAAGGCCGACGCCTTCCCCACCGGCAAGGAAGCCAAGGAAACACGCCATACCCTGCCGCGCTGGCTGCCCGACGACGCCACAAACGTCAAGTGGAACTGGAAGACCACCGATGACGAACGAATGCTCAAGGCGGTTCTTCCGTCCGCCTCACTGCCGACCACCTGCACAGCCCTCAAATCCTCCGCCACCGCGCCCGTCCCTGACGTGAAGTCCGACTGGTTCCCCGACGACGCAGCCGGTAAGGCCACAGCCCGGTGCGACGGCGGCTACTACGCCTACCTCGACGGCACGACACTCATCGCCTGGCTAAACCAAGACGACGCACGCACGGCCCCCTAGGACATCCCGATCGGATCTTGCCTGGGGCGCGCGGTCCGGCAAACACTCTCCCACGCCCCCCTCCAGCGGCATTGTCGTCGGCTGCCCCCTCCGAGCCCGAGGCTCTCCGCACTTCCCGCCGCCCCCAGCCGACGACGCCGCCAGCTGACCGCGAGGAAACCGACCCTTGAACAGCATCACGCTCTACGCCGTCTCCTGCGCATTCTTCCTGGTCTTCCTGCTGAGCGTCCGCCAGGACCGGCGGCAGTTCCGCAACGCCGTCCTGCTCGGCATCACCCTCGTCTGCCTCCTCCTTGCCCTGTTCAGCACCCTCACTCATGTGCCGGAGCCCGTAGCCGAGTGGCTCCTCGCGCTCACCCTGCTGGTGCCCGTGGCGGGCTGCCTCTTGCTGAGCGCCTTCCTGATCGCCAACGGGACCACCATGATCCGCAAGGAGGGACGACGCCCCGGCAACCTTCTATCCCTGCTCGCCGGGCTGGCCATCGCCAGCACCTTCGTACTCCTCGCCGTCCTGCTCGGCGGCACCAGCGCCACCGGACAGCGAGCAGGCGCGGCCCTGCTGATGGTCGGCGGCTACATCTCCTTCATCTTCCTGAGTTTCCTCGGCTACGCCTTTCTCTACGGGCGCATCGCCGTACGCGGCAACGTGGACTACATCGTCGTCCTCGGTTCCGGGCTCATCGACGGACACCGCGTACCGCCCCTGCTCGCATCCCGACTCGACAGAGCACTCCAGATCCACCGCGCCCAGATCGAGCGCGGCGGGCCCGCCCCGACCCTCCTCACCTCCGGTGGCCAGGGCCCCGACGAAAAGCTGCCTGAAGCCCATGCCATGGCCGCCTGGCTCCGTGACCAAGGCGTTTCCGAGGAACACATCCATACAGAACCCCACTCCCGGACCACCACCGAGAACCTCGCCAACAGCCACGCCATCATGGACACCTGCACCCCTGATTACCGGTGCGTCGTCGTCACCAACAACTTCCACGCCTTCCGCGCCGCCATGACGGCCCGCACCCTCCAACTCGACGCGCAAGTCCTCGGCTCACCCACCGCCCGCTACTTCTGGCCGTCCGCCACCATCAGAGAATTCATCGCCATCTTCTGGACACACCGCGTCCTCAACCTCACCGTGTGCCTGTTCCTCGCCACGACTGCCACCATCCTTGTCTGAGCCTGTCCTACCTTCCAAGCGTGGGTCTGAGGCGGTTATTCGTAAGATCGTCGAGCTTCGGAGGCATGTCCTATAAGTCGCATAAGTCCGTGATCTGATGTTTCTGGCGGCGCCGGGTGGCTCCGCCGGTCGGAAGGCAAGATCGTGTGACTGAGCTCCACACATCCGAGGCGTCGTCCCAGGCCGCCGGGCAGGTCCCGGCCAAGCCGGTGAACGCCCTGGTAGAGCAGCTTATGGACTCTGCCGACGCCACAGGGGCTCCGCTGGCCGTCGAAGGCGGGCTGCTGCAGCAGCTGACGAAGTGGGTGCTGGAGTCCGCCCTGGAGGGCGAGATCACCGACCACGTCGGCTATGACAAGCACGATGCGGCGGGCAGGAACAGCGGCAACAGCCGCAACACTCCGACCGCTTGACACAACATAGGGGCTTCGGCACCTCGGCGAAGACCGTCCTGACCGACGTCGGATCGGTCGAGGTCGAGGTGCCCCGGGACCGCAACGGCGCCTTCGAACCGCGGATCGCCCCGAAGGACGCCCGTCGCCTGTCGGGCTTCGACGAGCAGGTCCTGGCGCGCTACGCCTGCGGCATGACGGTCTGCGACATCCGCTCGTATCTGGCGAAGGTGTACGACACCGAGGTCTCCCCGGACCTCATCTCGAAGGTGACCGGCGCGGTCAGCGGCGAGATCACCGCATGGCAGTCACGCCCGCGGAAGCGCGGCCGGTTCTGCCAGCTGGCCACCTCGTCCGCGATCACGTCGGTCACCTTCGAGATGAGGTCCGGGGACACCTCCGCGCCGTAGACCTCGGCCGGTGGGCGGTGATGCCACGGGTCGTCATGCCGCGTGCATGCAGCGACAGGATCATCTCGTCGACCTGGCCCAGCCGCCGGGTGCCCTTGGGCACGATCCGCGGCTCGTACTCGCCCTTGCGGCCGTGGGGCACCTCCAGCTCGACCGGGCCGGCCGTGGTGGTTACTGTCTTCGGATACGAGCCGTTCCGGTTGTTACCGCTGCCCCGTCCGGCCGGATCCCCGGCCTCGTAGCCGAGATGCTCGCTCAGCTCGGCCTGCAGCGCCCGCTCGATGACCTACTTCATCATCTGCTGCAACAGCCCGTCCCGGCCATCCAGAGGAATCCTGGAGTCCTTCGCATCCGCGATCAGCGCATCGATCGCCTCCGGCGACAGCACCCGCTCCACAGCCTCGGCGCGGTGCATCTCGTCGTCCTGCCTCAATATCACGGTGTGTCACTTTCCGTTCAGGGCAGGAACCGGACGCAAGAGGAGCAATCATCCCCTACTCACAACACTCTGGTGTATACCCTCCGGGCGCGCAGTCCGTTGGCGTACGTTTGCCCGAAATTCCGGGTCCACTGCCGCACCGTCTCGTACGACACCGTGACCCCGCGTTCGAACAGCAGCTCCTCCACCTCGCGGAAGGAGAGGGGGAAGCGGAAATACAGCCAGACGGCGTGCGCGATCACCTCCGCCGGATAGCGGAACCCCCGGTACGGCCGAGGGTTCCGGTGCCGCGGACGCGGCCGGAAAGGGGCCCCTTCCGTCGCCGTCGATGTGCCGGCCCTCGATGTTGCGGATGCCGAGGTTGAGCATCTTCAGTGCCGCGTCGTCGGACGGGAAGTGCCCGGAGGTCTTGACGAGTTTGCGCAGGGAACTTGAAGCCGCCCTGGGGATACCCGCCACGAAACTGGTCGGCGACATCACCGCTCTGCCCACGTCCGAGGGCTGGCCCCACCTCGCCTGTCGGCTCGACCTGGCCACTTGCGAGGCCGTCGGCTACTCGCTGGCCGATCACCATCACACCGACCTGGTCGCCGATGCGCTGAGGACGGTCGCGGGCCGGGGCCGGGCTGCACAGCGCCTTCGGATCGCGACAGCGATTACACGAGCAGTTAATTCTGCTGTGCAATAAGCGAGTTTGGGCTCCGGTGAAACTGCGGACACACGGGATCTTGCTTCGACAATGCCGCCGCGGAGAGTTTCTGGGCCCCACTCAAAGAGATCGGCACCCGCGTCCGACCCGACCGGGCCGCCTAAACCCTATGACTGCGAGGGATCGGAACCTTGCGGCAGGCGGAATTCAAGCGAGCGTTTAGCTTGATCACCCATCTCGCATAGGCGTCTGGATTATTCAATTCGAGTTTCGCTCTCACCAACTCTACCGCGTGATCTTCACGCCTCTTTTGACTCCAGTCTCGCCCGTCGAATTTCGGTGCAGGCTTTCTCATCTGAATCAGGTCCGACTCCGGCCCGGTCAGTTCGCCAAGCACACAGAGCCCCTCCTTCATATCGAAGTCAAGATTCCCCGTTTTACGCAGCGCCCATTGGGCCGCTCGACACATTCGTTGCACGTACTTCGATGATTGAATATACGCATTTCCTGCCGAATTGCGATAGTGGCGCATATCTTTGAGGAAGTCGCCTAGCTGTTCGGTGAAGGTGACCAAGAATTCATCGCGGTGCATTTCTTCCGGCTCGTGCAGTCTAGCCTGCTGTACGCCGACGACGTCAAAGATCGCGCTGCCAGAATGGTACGCTTCCATAGCGAACATCAAGGCGAGACAGAACTCGCCCATCGCTTCCATGTAGGCGTCGAACTGTGCCTGGTTGTCGAGGTTAAGCTCTCCGGGATTGGCGTTTCGGTAGGTTCTGAGTTTCCTCCTGGCCGACAGCGTATAGCGCGTATACAGAGCGTTCCGCACATTCATCACGCGTGAAGCGTCACGCGTGTCGGCGACATCGACCTTGATGAGCAGCGAATCGGTGGTCTCGTTAGCCCGGAGCGCTTGGCCCAAACCGGTCAGCACTTCGCTGGCGAACCTGTTAACTAGCGCATCGGCCGTGTCTAGGCGGCGTTCGAGATCCTCTAACAGCGGGCCAGAGCCCAGCCTCTCCCGCAACTCCTGCCGGTAGCAGTCCCACTGTACGGCGTCGGCATAGCGCCGGAGTTTAGTGAAGGCGAAGATGTCCTGTGCGCGGATCGCCACGTTCCAGGCGTCTGGGCTCGTCGGCCGGAAGTCGGCCTGCGACATGCCGCCCCAGAAGAAGTCGGGCTGAAAGCCGGTCTCCTGTAGATCGGTCAGCTTGTCGCTGGTCTGTTTCGCCTGGGAGGCGAGGTACGTGCGCCGAACCTGGTCGGCGATGCCGGCATTGGCGCTGTGCAGCAGTCCCTTCGTCGCCAGGCTTTCGCGGACCGGAAGGTATTCGCCGACGTACAAGTTGGTGTCGAACACCACCCCTGACGGATTCCCACCGAATCCGGTGGATGACAAGAACTCTTCGTTGAATCTGTTGACGAGGTCGACGTCGATCTGGCGTACGTCGCCGCTCATGGCGCCAACAGTGACGTCGAAGTCAGAGGTGAGGTTGTCGCTGCCGCAGACCAGGAATTTCACCTTTGCGCCGCCAGCATGGTAGCGCTGCCTCAGATCTTCGAGACGCTGGACGACCTCTTGCTCGCGGAAAGCGCCCACTGAGCGCATGTGGAAGGCGGTGAATTTGGTGTCGGTGGCGTACTTTTTCTTCGCGGTGTTCCAGTCGTAGTTGCAGGCGATCAGTTCCTGCTTTCCGACCTCCGGGTCGCCGGCCTGCTCCGTCGGCCCGGCATCGGTCAGTGGCTGAAGAATTATCTCGGTGACGTAAACCATGGGACACCCACCTCGTTGCTTAAAGGGCTGCGATTGTGAGTTGTGCCGCGTCCGCTCGAGCCGTAAGGAATGTCAACGTGGCGTTGTCCTTGGTGTTCTTCTGGTGGGTCAGGCTCACCTGGTGCAGCGACGGGTTCAGCTCGGCTGGCAGCTCAAACTGATCATTGGCTGTGACAAGGCGGATCACCTCGGCGGCTTCGACCGGTGGGTCGGCCGTCCATGTCCCGGAGATCGTCCGCAGGTTCCGCTCCGGATTGTCCTGGGCGTTGATGTCGAAGACCATCGACCTGGTGCCGGCGCCAGGGGGCAGCGTGAGGACCAGCTTGGTAGCCAGGCTGCGCGTCGTACCCAGGGTGACGGTCAGGACGGCGTCGACGTCCAGGCCGCCCATCCGCGCCGCCACATCGATGCGCACTGTGCCGGTCGCACTTGAGCCAGCTGACTTTTCCAGGTGCACCTGGAAGGACCGCACAGTGACATCGTCGAGCCAATCGGGGACCTCTTCCTCCGGCACGAAGATGCTGGCGACCTCCGTCATGGTCAGTTCGGGTGCGTCGACCCCAGCATCGAGTGTCCAGCCCCCGTGGGGATGTTTCGCTGCTCGAAACGGCGCGCGATGCTCCGCGGTGCCAAGGAGGAAGAAGCCACGGACGTCGATGGCGAAGCCACCCGGGCCAACGCCCATCAGCAGGCTCGGGCTGCTCAGTTTGATGTTGGTGGTGATCGGGACGTCGGCTCCTCTGATCGCGAACGCGATCGTGCAGTGCTTGTCACGGAGGTTCCCATTCGCACTGACGCTGCCGATGCCAGTCGGCTGGAGATCCAATCCAGCCAGCCGGTTCGCCAGCGCGTCACTGACTGTGGTCAGCGGGGTGTCCAAAGTGGCACGGAAGTCCAGGCTGGGCACCGCAACGGAGGCAGCGAGCGTGACCTCCTCCAGGAGGCAGCGTGCCTGCAGAGTGGCCGTCAGGCCACTGCCGAACGCCAAGACCGGAACAAACTCAACATCCTGCAGCGTAAGGCCGAGACTGCCGATATCGCTCTGCACTCGATCGGTGATCTTCACGCGGGCCCAGATTCCGGACGGCACCCTGGTAACTGGGTCGAGGCGGAGGCCGACCTCGGCCAGGGTCAATCCGCCAAGGGTGGACACTACGGATTCTACGGCCTGGGCCATCTCGGCCGGAATGTCGATCTTTGGGGTGCCCAGGTCGGGGAGGAGGTCTTTCAGTCCGGCCAGGTCGGACAGCTTGTGGTTCAGCGTTGCCACGACCTCCCGCGCGTACAGCCCGTCGTCACTCGCCCGTATCTCGAACGTGACCTCCGGCTTGTCGACATGGGTCAGCTCCACGTGGGCCCCGGTCGTCACCGCTGCCGTGCCGTCCAGGTCGGTGATCCGCAGGACGAGGACGGGACGGGTCAGCTTCAGCGCCTCATGCCAGTCGAGCCCCAGACGCAGATGGCCGCAGCGCACCGCGGCGGCGTCGAGCGTGACGCGCAGCTCGAGCTGAGTGACAGCCTTGCCCGGCCCCGGAGGGGCGTCGTCATGCTGAAAGGCCACCGTGGCCGATTGAGGCACATCGTAGCCGGGCAAAGCGAGCGTGCCGGTCACGGTTGCGGCCGACCGCTGCGCCCTCGCTCCTGCGATGGTGAGCACGTCCGGGTCAGGCAGGTACTCATCGAAAAAATATCTGATCTGATCGCTGGTCACCAGGTCGGTGCGCCGCAGTACCCAGTCGCCGTCCTCGGTCACCGTGTCCAGCAGTCGATGCAGGTCGCCGGAGGAGATCAGCATGGCCCACCTTCCATGTCACAGGCTCGGGATATCGACAGTGCGTGCGGCCACCCTGCTCGCCTCAACGGCGTCCGGGACATTGGGCTGGCGACGCAGCGTCACCATCCCCATGGTTCCGGGCCTTTGCGCTAAGCCCATGGCATTGACGGACACCAGGTCGGCCGCGCGGACCCAGGGGCCAAAGCCGGTACCCTCGCCATGCAGGGTCTCCGTTGTAAAGGGCCAACTATCGAAGGGCGAGGTGCTGCTCGCTCCAGGCTCGGGCAACGGCGTACCGATGACGATGCGCGTGGTCAGACCGCGATCGAACAACCGCTGGCCCTCCGGGACACGTAGGGTTTCGTTCTTGAGCGCGGCCAGCCCGGCGCTGGTAAACCCGCCGAGCACAACAACCTGGACGCTGCCGCTGGTCAAAGCCAGCGAGAGCCCCTGCAGTTCTGGAGTACGGGTGAAGTTGGCTGCAAACACATTGATCCGTGTCCCGTTGACTCGCTCCTCGTTGTTCTGATCACGGCCCAAAAAGTACCGGTCGGCATCCAGGTTGTACGCGTTGCGTTCCAGCGGGCGCAGCCTGGTGGGCATCTGAAGGTCGAGCCAGCGTCGCGTCTTCTCCGGGTACGCATCCATCTCGCCGGCGATGTAGACAGTCCCGTAGCTGAAGTTGTGGGCGATCTCACCGAGCAGGCCGCTGCACCGCTGGGCGGGCCCGGTCAAGAAGATGTAGTCGATCGTGCAGCCCATGGTGCCTTTATTGGGGTTGTGCCGCAACAGCTGGCTAGAAAATTTGCCGGCCACCTCTCTGTGGTCTTCAAAAGGATGAAAGTCAGGAAGTCCGCTATCGACGAGAATCGTCGTTGCCGATCCAGTCTCCGGGTTGTCCACTGCCATGAACACGGAGTTCACCTCGGGGAACAGTACGACTTTACTTGTACTGTCGGCGGCTACCATGTCATCTCCTGTGCCGGTACGAATGACTTCATGTCGCCATCGTCGGGTCTCCCTCCGGGATAGCCGGGTTGTCTCACGGTCGCGCCGTCCCAGTACTCGCTCTCCCCGGTCCACCCCGACGGAGGCTGGTAGTCGGATCCACCCGGGCCTTCTTCCGACGGCGGCAGCAGGTAGGAGAGCAGGCCGTCGTAACTCTTATCGGTGAACGGATTGAAAACCGGTCCGGAGACCGGATTCTTCTGCACCTCACCCTCGTCATAGGCCACCTTCACCTCAAAGCGCTGCCGTGAATCTTCGCTGTGCACGAAGGCGAACCGAGCTCGGCACGCCGCCCGGACCATGCTTCCCGGTATTTGCAACGGAGCCGCCCATAGCCCCCCGCGTGCCGCGCGTGCGCGTGCCTTTGCCGTGACGAACCGACACCTCGCAGGGTCAGCATCGCTAGCGAATAAACCACGGTCATCGCGCAACTGCTCAGCACAGTTGATTAAATACCTGGACCCCTCAATTGAATAGACCCAGATCTCATACCAGCCGTCCACGTCGGAGCGGCTCGCCTTGATCGATCGCAGCTGCTCCTTCTCGCTCTCGATCAGCGACCGGGTGGTGCCCGACACACCCGGGGGAAGCTTCGCGATCATCCCGTTCACCAACCCGGCATGCTGAGCGTCCGCACGAGAGAAGATCTCTTCCCCCACATCGGTGTGGCCGCTGACCGGCACGTGCTCCGTCCAGCGAAGGAGAATGTCTACCGCCCCGGGCAGATCCTCCGCCACGGAGATAAATCCGGTGGCCGGATCCAGCGAACAGGCACCCTCATTGGAAATATGCCGAACGATGTCGAAGAGTCTCCCCCATGAACTGAATCCATCACGGAACACATCACTCGGGCTCCGAGCATCCATGCGATACACTGTGGACGGGAATGGTGACCGTCGCCGAATAGGAAAAACAGGAACCCTGACCATGTAGAGCGCCTCCCGCATGAAGTCGAAGCCTTGGGTCTTTTCTAGCCTGATGGTGTGGTCCGTCAGTTGGTCGGCTCCGGAACGTGACGAAGCTTCTGGTAGACGGGTCATCGACCAAGATCAGCATGTTCGGCAGGAGCTCGGTGTGTTTGTCTCCGTCGTCGATCGATCTGTCCAGCCGTACCTTGCCTGGGGTTCCTGGTCGGGCGGCTGATGCACCCGGCGGTGCGGGATCGGAACCCGTCGGCGGCTGCCTGTGGGGCCGACCGGCCCTGGCGCGCCTGCGGTGCGGTGACCTCTATGCCCGATCCAGGTGCTTGCCGGTTCCTTTGGACGCCCGTGGAACATCCGCTGCCTCCTCGGCTCGCCCCACGACCGGACAGCGAGGTTGAAAGGGCGGGGCTACGGAGGCTCCAGCGCGAGCCCGGTCTCGGTGACGAAGCCGCCGAGGCCCCTGGAGCGGCGCTGGATGACCCGCATGTACCTCCCCTCGCAGATGCATGCCGTGAGGAAGTTTGAGGGCAGAGATACACAAGAAGTACGACGCCGGGTTCCGGGCGGGAGCGATCCGGAAGTCCCGGGAAACCGGGAAGTCAGTTGCCCGGGTGCCTTGAGGCCGCTTGTACAGCTCCGCTCATGAAAGGGGCCGGCGATGAGCGGTTGAGGTAAGCGAGGTGGCAGTCCAACCCACATGCCCCGAAGAGGGCGGCGGGTTTTAAGCCCGTTGCGTCTTCCGCTTCGCCACTCGCTCAAACTTCCCGCCCTTGATTTAGGCGATGACCGTCGCACACATAGTGATACCGCTTGTACCGGGGAGTGTGCGCCGTCAGCGGGGCATCCGGGTGACAGGACTGATTCATAAGCTGGCTGACGATGTGGCCTGCGGCCGTGACGGCGGGCAGCAGGTGGGCGGCGGGTGCGCTATCGGTGCGCGATCCGCGGGCGCTCTTGCCGTCCACCGCGACCGCCTGCATGCCGGTGAGGCCGTGGCCGAGCGGGTCGGAGAGGGCACCGGGCATACTCCACCAGCGCCCGGCGCAGGGCGGAAAACGAGGCCGGGCGGCGCACGCCGAGTGGCCCGCGGGCACGAAACCCCGGGCGGGCGAGGGTGTCCTGGGGCGCGTGGCGGGCCCCCTGCCCGATGGCCAGATAGGAACGGATTGCGGCCAGGACCGCGCAGGCGGCGGTCAGCAGGACCGAACCAAGGGGATCCCGCCGTCCGCGCCGATAACGCACATCGGGCAGGGTGCTCAACCGTGCGGCCCAGCCCGGACGTTCACGATACTGACGCGAGGCGACTTCACCAGACAGACGGGGGCAGACCGACGGCACATCGAGGATCCGGTGATCGGGCGACTTGGTACGTCCCCTTGATCATCGGCAGGGAACGATCTTTCTCAGCTGGTGGGCGTGATGAGGTCGAGTGCGTGCTCGGGGTGTGACTGGTAGTGATCGGTGGCTTCGGCGTGGTTGTTCCAGCCGACGAGGTGGGCCAGGGAGATTGCGAGGTTGCGGAGTATGGCCAGGGCCTCGGGGTGCATTTCCGGTGCGGACGCGGCAGGCGTCCTCGCGAAAGGCGGTGTCCCTGACGTGGTGCAGGGCTTCGGCCTGCCAGTGTCCGCGCACAGTGGCGGCGAGTTGGTCCGCGCCGGCCTGTTCGGCGTTCAGGCTGGTGACCGCGTAGACGCGTTCGAGGGTCACCTTCTGGGTGCGGACATCGCGGCGGCGGGCATAATCTGCAGGGCCTGCACGGCCTGCGGGAAGGCGAGGTGGTGGACAGTGGCGGCTTTGAGCCGACGGATCTCGTCCCGGCCGTGGCCGCTGGTGCGGGTCTTGTCCAGCAGCCGGATGTCCCGCCAGGGCAGGTTCTTCGGCTCGGCTTTGCAGGATGGGGTGGTTGCCTTTGACCACGGCGGTGTAGTGGGCGTTCTTGTCCTCGACGAGGAAGCGGGCGTGGTCGGTCTGTGTCAGCAGCGCGTCGAACGTGACCACGGTGCCGGTCAGGTCCAGCGGGGCGAGCAGGGGCTGGAACGCGGTGATTTCGTTGCTCTTGACGTCGACCTGCCGCTAGGCGATCACCATGCGCTCACCGTGGATGACGGCCGCGAGCAGGTGAATTGCGGTGTAGGCGGCGGTGCGCGAGCCGCGCAGGGACTTGCCGTCCACGGCCAGGGCCCGCAGCTCGTGGGCGGGTCCGAGGTGCCCGGCCAGCCAGGCGCCGAAGAGCTGGTCCAGGGCGTCGGCTTCGATCCGCGCCAGCAGCCGTCCCCACGTGCAGGCGCGGGGGGGGCGCTCGCACCCAGGCCCAGGCGGGAGCGGGTTTCCGGCCGCAGACCGGCGGTGGACCGGGCGATCGCGATCAGGCTGGGCGCACCGCCGAGCACCGCGAGCGTACATAAGGACAGCAGCACGCCGAGCCGGTAGCGGCGTCCTTGCCGACGTCGCGGATCGGGCAGCGTATCGAGCACGTCTGCCCGACGCGCCAACTCCCACGGCTCCACGTCCGGGACGTCCGCGATAGGGGCGCGACCCCCGAACGATCAACGGCTTCAGGCACCTTGATCATCGGAGGTCGCGTCCTCTATACATCCACCGGGTCCATCGTCCGGAACCGAGATCAACCAGCCGCAACTGCTCATCTCGACGAGCGAGAACGCTCCAGCCCTGTGATCATCGGAGCCTCGTTACTCGTGAAATTGCGCGGCGAAGGTTCGTCACATACCTGTGAACTGCTGATTCTTGGAGTCGTCAGGACTATGAATCATTCCTCATCCCGGTGAGCCTGGGAGCTATCGAGTTGCCTGCGGAGGACATGACAGGATCTTGGTGTGGATCGTTACCATGCGCGCGCCGTCGGCAAAAGAAGTCGTACACCGCCCGCCACCAGGGATAATCCCGTGGCATGGCCATCCACTTCCCGCCACTGTCGACCATATAGCGCACCGCATCGATCATTTCGCGGTGGCAATACTCCTCCGGACGGCGGCCTCTAGACTCCATCCACGCCGGCATCGGCATCGACGCCCGGACCAGAGCCCGCTCCGCGTCGCTCGGTCGGTCTCGTAGTACGACTCCCACCTCGGAGGCCGTCCTCCTTATGCTGATGGACGCGACGTTCTCGAGAGGGGAGGCGGTGGTGCAGCCCGCTCCACCGTGGTGGTGGCAGCCTTCCTTCGCTCCTCGGCTCTGGCCGTGTTAGTGACTCCCGGCCCGGCGTTGACTTCGGCCGTGTGCTTGAGAACGGTTCCTTCCGTAGCGTCTGAGGCAACAGTGCCCACGATGGAAAAGGAAGCGGAAGACCCGTTAGGCAAGTTCACGGACTGCGTGAGCACATGGTCCGCAATGGAGACCGAGCCTTCTACGACGCCTGAAGTGCCCTTGAAGCCTGTGATGGCGGCGTCGTGGAGCCCGGCGCCCACGACAAGTTTGACGACGGCCTGGGGGTCGTCGTGGCCATCGTTCTCGACCTTAACGGTGTAGGTAACCGGGTCGCCCGCCCTGGCCACGCCGGGGCCGTCGAAGGAAACAATGGATAGTTTCGTCGACGGAGGCATCACCTCGATGGCTTTTTGAGCTCGCTGTTCCTCCTGGGCGGCGGTGTTGTGATCCTTTGAGTCAGGCGTGCGGATCAAGCAGGATGCCGAAACCCGGCCGGCGCGAGTACCGGCCTTAATAGTGGCGGAGATGCTGACCTTCTCAGATTCACCCGCCTTCACCACCACGGGCCTGCAGCGGTTAAGGCCGTCCTCTGCAAAACCACTGTCGGCAATCTCGATTCGCTCAAACTTGTCCGGGAATTGGGTCACGATCTCCACCCCAAAATCATCCGGACCTGCGTTACTCACGACAGCTTCTAAATCGACCCTATCCCCTGCAGTAGCATTCGACGGGCCAGTCAGGGAAATCGTCACCTTCGCCGTCTTCGGTGCGTCCTGTTCGCTAAGAGCGACAAATTTTGCTTTCGTGTGTTGTTCTTCCGGGGGGACATTATAAGGGATTCCCCAATCAGAAACATCTCCCGTCCGCTTAAATTTCACCCCAGGAAGGACCACAACCTCCTTCTCGCCCGGATAGTAGCTCAATCCCCATATCTTCCTTCCATGGCTCTGATGAAGCTCCACCATACCCGGCATGGACGGCCACTTAATATACCGCAGGGCAAATTCCTCAGTCACCGTTCTAGACTCCGAGCAACTGGTCAACGCACTAGTTGTCAACTCAATATTCCTGAACATTTGATCCGAGAGCCAACTGCTCGCCCCTCGGACGTAGCGAACCCCACGATACGCGAAGGAGTCGCCGCAAAGCGGAAGATGATGCAGGCCCCAGTAGGCAACCCGGTGATGCAAATACATCTCGGCATGGGTTTTGGGCCAGTCAATACCCGATAGCGACCTTTTTAGTGCCTGTATTGATTCCTCCGCTAGGCTTTTAGAGCAGAGCCCTAAGCGCACAGATTTGCAATAGTGCTCCGCTTGCCAGCATTCGAATGTAGCCTTTATGCATCCTGCCGGCCAGTGCGAGTTTTCCTCTTCTGGTTTCTCCTGCAGGTCACGCAAGTAACTTTCCGTCATCTCCCAAGCGTATTTTCTTAATTCATTCTGTGTCATCCTCTCTCCCCTCCTGATGACGGGGTTAATCATCTTATATGCCCCACTTGTGTAACATCGGATTGCTAAAATGTGGCCACGCTTAACCCCTAGCTCGAGAAGCCCTTCCGGCTTGTCCAGCTCATTCAGCCAATCTCGCACAATTGTTGCTTCTGGCTGGCAGGCATTTTCGGCGCCTTCCACAGCAAATCTTGCGATCATATCGGCTAAGGATGCCAGCAATCCATGCCACTCTTCTATAGGCTCTCCTTTTCCATCTCTATCGGGAGGGTATTCGACGAGGCTATGATTATCAAATTGCTCTTCGTAAGCCTTTACGGTTTCTTCCGGGTTTCCTGGCGCTTGCGGCAACGGGAGCTCTGGAGCTGTCGGCTCAGCGTCGTACACGTGGGTACCGAGATCTTCTGAGATGAAGTCCTCGATTTTCTTGTATGCGACCCGTGCATTATTTTTGATTATGCCGGTGAGCTCATCGAGTGGCTTATGCTGAGCGGCGCAAAATAGCCGTTCCTCAGGGCTCCGGTCAACTCCGAGTGTTATGCGAGCCGCATGAAGTATTTCATGCAGAGAGTGGTCTTTCGGGGGAATCATCCATGCCATGAGTGCGTAGAGAAAATGCTCTGGTTTGCACTCTGGTACGGAGAGCCAAGCGAAGCATGAGAACATCCGCGCAGCCGTTCCTGATGTTCCCGCGACCAACGGGTACCCCATATGCATGCGGGTGCGTATTGACCAGGGGCTCCCCTGCGACACCTTGTGATAGGCGGCGCCCGTTTTCCACTTCAGTGGGTATTCCACTACTTCTTCGACGCGCCCATCCGACAACTCTTGCGCGGTGGCAGTTCCCAGGTCGGCCTTTACGACTGTATACTTGGTGACCTTTAGGGTTCCGTCGTGGAATGTGTAACTTGGCTGGACATCGATGAGCCCGGGCTCTGCATCCTGCATTTCCCTGAGCTTAACAATCCCTTCGGGAGTTGTTGGGACATTGCCGATAGCGCGATCTTCCGTCGTGAAGTCGTGCAGCGTGATTACATCGGGCGCCCCTTGTGCGTGGAATGCATATTCTTCTTTACTCAACGGCATGTCGATTTGAGCTAGTTGACTGGCCCGCATAGCGGCGACTTCGCTGGTTTGCGGACCTCGGGCCCATTGGGACAGCCCATACTGCATTTTGTGGACGAGGCCAGAGTATGAGGTCATGTCGACTACGTTAAGCACGTCCTCGTGTTTCAGGCTCTTAAGATAATCTGTGAAGTGACGGAGGTGGCGAGCATTTAGTTTCAGCTTCTCAGCGGTTACCTCCCGAGTTATGCCGTCTTCTTTGAAGTACATTCGATGAATTGTCTTCTTTAGTGAAATATCTTCGAATTCATCTTTATTTTTGCTGCGAGAGTGCACGCGCGCGCGAAAGTAGGCTGCGTTGAAGATCGCAGTCATAATTTCCCTGGTATTAGCCTTGCTGGACTTCAGGTAGCTGATAAGTTCCGGCCTATTTCCTAACTGTCCCGCACTCTCCGGCTCATCCATGAAGAAGGCGCACGCGGTCATGTCCATCGCCTCGTCAAAGGTTGGTGCGCGCTTGTCGCTTGGGTCGCGCTGCTTCTGAAGTTGATAGTCCTTGGCAAGCACTTCGTGCAGCCGCACGAGTGTCTTTTGGGCTGCGTTTCTGACCTCCGGATGGCCGTGGAGGTAAGCGCCCAGATCATGCTCGTATTTGTGAGCCCAATCGGGCCATTTGTCTAAGGCGCCGAAAATGCCCTCATCGCAGTACTCCGGGTCGGGACGATCGATCTGCGGTACTGTCATGTTGTGCTCCTGTTAATTGAGACTTGCTACTCAGGTAGGCGATGGCGTGCGGCGTCCGAGTCTGTCGTTACGCATGGACTGGCGCGGTGGGGAGGTCCGCAATTAGTGCGGATACGCCGTCTCCTGTGACATGCAGGAGATGCTGCGCACTGCTGGGGTCGTAGAGGAGATCTACCTGCTTCACGCGGGTCTTGTCCAGGGCTTGTATGCCCTGTGCGATTGTATCCGGGATAAGGCTGCTGAGAGCAATCCCCTTTTCGTCTTGCCAGCGCCCTATGAATGTGGTGGAAGAATTTTCTCTGGTCACGTCGATATCGAAAGTCATCGTATTCGTTTCAGGTCCCGGGAGGAAGAGCGTAAGGTGTCCGCGCGCAGCAGCATGGTCGGTGTCTTTTGAGACTTCTAGGGAGAACTGGGCACTAGCGCCGAAAATTTCATCGTTTCCGGAGCAGCGGAATGACAGCCCCTTTGTTCCGGTGTTATAAGAAGCATAAATGGTGTCGAGTCGCAAGGCCGCGATCGCCGGCAGGGAATACTCGAACTCCCGGTTGATCCAATCGGCAAATTCTCGTCCGGTGACTTCGTGTAGCTCTGCCTCGACGGCCCATTCCTCGTCTCGGTGGGTGAGGGTCGTACTGCAGGAGACGCCAGCAAGGCTTCCATGGGCGTGCAGTACGAACTCCGTGGGTATGCCTTTTGCTCCGGTGATTTGAATGTCTGCATCAGTCAATGTCATCAGCGGTTGCTTTTGGTTGAACGGGTTTGGCAGACTCAGGGAAGTCGCCAATGCTAGGTCGAGGGAGTATGACCAATCATTCCCGATGACGCAGGTGGCGCCGAGATGACGGAGGGTTAGCTTTTGTCTGTCTGACGAAATGTGGTCCAGATGTGGTAGCTGGGTCTGCTTGTTGCTCTGTGCGTCAAAGTCCGTCAGTTCTATGGGGTCAGCAGAGAGGGTGACGGTACGATCGGGGAAGCTGGCGGACGCAGACAGGGACAGGCCACTACCGATGGTGCAGGATGATTCCATGCCGGCGTGAAAGACGGAGGTTTGAGGGCTGCAAATGAGCCAGAGGCCGATATTTGTCAGAGAGAATACGTCCGGAATGATTTCCCAGGGTCCCTCGATGGAAATTTTGGCGCCTAACGCCGTGCATGTCTTTTTGTTGAGGTCATAGACAACGGATAGCGATCCAACAGAAACGTGCCCAGAGGTCAGGTCTTGAGGGACACCCGTCAGGTTGAGCTGATCGGGGCCGGGAACGAACGGAAGTTCATGCAGTTCGCTCAGATTATTCAGTCGAGCACCCTCCTCTATAGCGGCCGACAAGGAAATTGTTTTTCGCCCGAACTCGTGGGCAAACTTCAGATAGAAAACAAATTCTTGCTCTTCCTGGCTTCCCTTGGTTAGTCGCGTGCGAGCCGTTCCTCCGGCGCTCCAAGAATCAAATAGGCCGGCGGGGCTGGCGCTGGCGCTGAATGAGAGTTCAATGTGACAGGCAACTCCGAGGAGAGTGCTTTCTCCTTCTAGTGACACATTGAGACTCGAAAGTTCCTTCCCCCACGAAACAGTAAATCCTGTGGAGGTCATATCACTCAGAATAGCGGGGACGGTGTCATCGGAAACACCAGCCCACTGGGCGAGTACCTTCGCTGGCAATCCGCCGTCTGGCTCGAACTCTGCATGCACGGAGGCGGACATCAGGATTGCGCTGGGGTCGCCTTGTGACGAAGATGAGCCGACACTGGCGATTAATTTGAGTGGCTTCCTGTCAACTGGGCACGTAAATGGGATGTGCAGACGTGAATAGTTGACAGGCTTTTCGCCTTTTATGTGACAGTTCAGGTAAAAGCTTGTTACCAATAGTGTTTCTGCCTTGATGCCGAATTGGGAGGCAATTGGGTTGAGTAAAGGATGGTTAGACATGCCCGTAATCCGCTCTGGCTCAAGCTCGACCCGTTCCAGGGCGCCATCCTCGGAAATTATAAGTGACACACGGAGCGGAATCTCACTCCCTAGTCCTTGCAGGTCCGCCTTTCCGCGCACGGTGAAATGTTCGGAACCTTTGTCAAGCGTCGGTTCATGGATCACCAAATCTTCTTTGAGGAACTGCTGCTCGGGAGCTGTTCCCTCGACATAGATCCCGAGTTGCGCAGGTTGTAATACCGCGTCACGGTGCTGCTCGACAGCAGCATTTATGTCAGAAATAACCTGCTGAGCCAATGCGCTGGACATGCGTTACCTCCCGGTTTCTCGTGACGGTAGTGTCGCCGCTGGTCGTCGGTGGACTCTTCTAGCGCCGGTACCCGGTGGGGAAGGTCGTCTGGCAGCGGCCGACAAAGAATGCGGGTGCGCCGGGACCCTGGTCGGCTTGCCATCCGGTTACTGCGCATGCGTGTCGTCGGAACTGGGGCAGCGCGACGGGGGCGGCTGTGGCGCAGAGTTCATCGATGGCGACATGGTGTCGGCGTTCACGTGCAGGTGCTCCCACCCGGTACACGGGTACGTGCTCCATGCGCCGTATCCCATAGAGCCGGGATCACCCGATAGTCAGCCGCATAGGTACCAGCACCATCCTGGGGTTCTTCGGCCGCAGCAGCGTGACCAGGCGCCGCCGACTACTGGCTTTGCGGATCGCCTTGGGCGTTTGGATGTACGGTCTCAGGGCACGTCCGACGTGTGGGGGAATATGGGAGAGCAGGCCACGGAGCCGGGTGGCGACCCAGATGACCTCGGCCGTGAGCTCGTGGTGGAAGCCGACGGTCATGTGGAATTCGGCGGCGGTCTCGTCGTCCAGCTCGGTGGAGCGGAGCGTGTGGGGCGTGGTGCGGGTGGTGTCCGCAGCTCTCGCGTCGGTCTTGGCCTCCCTCGGATGGAGCCCCGCGATCCGCCGCGCATGGTTAAGCCGGGCCAATAGGCGATCTCGCATCCGGCGTTGCGGGCCACCGCCAGCGGCAGGGCGCCGATCGAGGCGGGCGGGTCGGCCATCAGCAGCACACGGCCGTACGTCTCCCGGCCCGGTGAACCCACGGGTCATAGTCGACAGGGGACAGAAGTCATGCCGGGCCCGGAGGCAAGTCCCGCCTGTGGGCGATGCCCTGACGGATCCTCGCGGTCAGGTGGGCAGCAGCGATCCAGTGCGGCGAGTTCGGCGGGGTAGAAGGCAGTGTATTGGGCAGCGTGGTGGTTCGCGGTGAGATGTTCCAGGGAAGATGTCCGCAGCAGGGCGGAGGTGACAGCGGGATTGCGCAGGCACCACGCGAGCGCCAGGTGCTCAAGAGGTTGCTGCCGGGACGCGGCGATCTGAGTGAGAGTTACCAGGGCATCAACTGCATCTGTGGCACGTGGTTGGGGAGGGCGGCGTGAACGGGTCAGGGTGCCATGGGCCATGGGTGCACAGGCAATGAACCCGATACCCAGCTCATCCAGTAGGTCCAGCACTTGGACCTCGGCCCACCGGTCCAACAGGGAGTAGGTCCCCTGGTAGGCGACGGCTGGCGTCCCCAACGCCGACAGCAACGAGGCGACCTGGCGCACGTGTGCCGCCGGGAACGAAGACAGCCCGACATAGAGCGCTTTGCCTTGGTTGACGGCGGAGGCCATAGCCCTGGCGGACTCCTCCAGAGGGGTGTTCGGGTCGTGGCGGTGGAGGTAGAGGACGTCGACGTAGTCCTGGCCAGTCCGGCTGAGGAAGGCATCGAGGCTACCCAATATGTGGCGGCGGGAGCCATATCCTGCGGACGGATGAGGCCCCGTCCCCAGGCCGACGCGAACGGTAAGCGTCATTTCCTCGCGCCAGGTGCGCCAAGGCGCCAGCGCCGTGCCGATCTCCTCCTCCGCCTGGTGGCGGCCAGCAGACGGGCACGAGAGGTCGAAGTGGGTAACGCCCAGATCGAGGGCATGCCCCACCAGCGTGCTGGACAGGCGTGCCGGGAATCGGGGGGCCAGACCCAGGCCAAGCGGAGACAGACACAATCCGCTCACTCCACTGCGCCGGTAGGGCGGGGATGCGAGCGGGGGCAGGGGAGGCTTGGTGGACATTGCAGAACTCCTCGATAAGGGCTGCGGGAGCGCAGCGGACACTCGAGAGCAAGGGCGGGCGAGCGCCGGCCCTCCGGGCCGGTGGTTCGCGCGACGTAGAACACAGACGCGTGCGGGACCCGGGCTTCCGGTGCGGTATCGCGGGTTGTGACGGTGGATGATCACTGCGATATGTCTGGTTCATGTGGTATGCGCAGGTTGGCGGGTTGGCTGTCAGGGGACAGCTGAGGCCGGAGACAGTTGAGTGTTTCGAGGACGGTAATCGCCAAGGAGCTTTGGATGAGTGTGCGGCCGGTGCAGCGGTGGCTTCTGGCCTGGCAGGAAGGTCACAGGCCGGGACGCCGACCAAGACTGATCTTCCGCCGCGGAGTCTGCGGCGGCCGCGCGGGACAGTCCAAGAGCCTCAGCTGGCGCAAATGCCGGGGCCTGGCGGTTCGGGCGTGCCTCCAAGCCGGCCGCCCCATTGTCCTCATCTGAGGCAGTCTTAACGTCCATCAGACCGCTGGACTGCGCGAATACGCTGATGCTCACGACTGACTCGCCATCCTCCAGCTCCCCAGCCATGGGCCGGAGCTGAACTCGGGGAAGGGTGTCTTGGGTCGCTGCTGCAGCGCACCGCGACGGCCAACGTCGCGCTCGCGGACGTCCGTCACCCCATCGAGACTGTCCGCGCCGGCTGCGAAAAGAACCAGTACCGGCCGCACCCCATTGTCAGCTGCCTGACCGAGAAAGGCTGAACGTATGCGAATCGGACGCCAACACCACTCCGGAGAGTTCCATAACTTCAGACAGGACAGCATGCTCTTCTCCGGTCCTCTGCGGGATCTGATGCCTTGAGACCGCTTGTACAGCTCCGCTCATGAAGGGGCCGGCAGTGAGCGGTTGAGGTAAGCGAGGTGGGAGTCGAACCCACATGCCCCGACGGGGGCGGCGGAGTTTAAGTCCGCTGCGTCTTCCATTTCGCCACTCGCTCAAGCTTCCCACCCTTGCTGTAGGAGGTGACCGTCGCATGAATAGTGCTACCGCTTGTATCGGGGAGTGTGCGCGGTGAGCGGGGCATCCGGGTGAGTGGAGGCCGGGTGGATGCATAAGAGCAGGGCCCCTTCGTAGCTCGGGGTCGCGACGCCACTCGTGCACCAGGAGGGGCGGATTCAACCTGGATTCGACCGGCCGTTGCAACACCCCGTCCACGCGGCCGCCGCGGGTGGCGACGGCCATGGCCAGGGCGTCGATGACCAGTTCGGCACGCATGTGTGTGGCCATCGAATAGCCGAGTACCCGGCGTGAATAGATGTCCAGGACGCAGGCGAGATACAGCCACGTCCCGCCGACCTGCACATATGTGATGCCGCCGCACCACTTCTCGTCCAGCTGCCCGGCGGTGAAGTCGCGTTGGGCGAGGTCCGGGGCCAGTGGTACTGGCCGGTCCGGGACGATCGTACGCTTGCGGCGCCGCAGGTGGCGGTCCTCGATCCTGTGCCGCCGCATCAGGCGCTCGACGCGCTTGCGGTTGACAGTGTGCCCGAAGCCCCGCAGCTCGGCATGGACCCGACGGACCCCGTAGGCGCCCTTGTGTCTCGCGAATCTCGGCAACAGCGCGTCCTCGGCCAGTCGCACGGCACGGGCCTTCGCGCCGGCGAGCCACCGGTAGTAGCCCGAGCTCGAGACCTACGGCATTCCTGAACTCCTCCGAATACGGAGACCTGCGTTCCACCAGGACACCTTCCCTTGGATCTACAAGATCCATTTTCAGTGTGTCCGCACCGCCGGGGTCGCCTCAGTCGCTACCCGACCAGCCACACGCCCGGAACTTGCAACCGCCTCGACCCGCTGCTGCAACACGCCGAGCATTCTCCCGCAATGCGCCATGCCCCAACAGGGGGGATACTTCCGGCAAATGGGATATATCAATGCGAAGGGGAGCAGATGTCGTCGCCAGTCGATGCAGGGGCGCCACCCGAAGAACGTGTCTTCGTGGCGATGATCGCCTTCAAGTTCGAGGAGGGTGTGAAGAGCCTCCCGCTGGTGGGGGAGCTGGTTCCGGAGCAGGCCGACGTCAAGGTATCGGATCTGCGCGTGCTTGCTTCCTCCGCAGAGCTGACGAAGAAGCAGATCGACCAGGTCAACTCTGCCCTGAGCGGAACATACGTTGCCGGGCGCCCTGCGGCTCTTCTTCCCGAGACTGTGGACAAGGGCGCCACGCTGACTGTGGATGTCGCCCTTCCGGCCCAGGAGCCGGAGACGCTCAAGCTGAACATGGGCGGCAAGCCGAAGAGAAAGCCCGGCCCCGGTCCGGAGCCCACGCCTAAACCGGCCACAACGGTGGCAGAAACGGTCGAGGACCGTACCGTCACTGCCGCCGAGGCGGCGGGGTTCGCTGTGGCGCCGGTGCAGGCCGGTGCGTGGCTGAAGGTGGACAAGGCTCTGGGGCCGGTCCAGCTCAGGCGCGTGGGTGCGGCCTATCAGAACGGCCGCCTGTGGCTGCTGTTCGACGCCGCGATCGGAGCCGGCGGGCTGACCATCAGCGCGGACGGCCTCGGACTCGGCGTCGATCTCTCCAAGCTGGAACGCGGCACCTTTGATACCCAGGGGGCACTGAGCGGTCTGGGGCTGGACTACAAGAACCCGGCTGTCGAGATCGGGGGGGCTTTCCTCAACAAGACCGCGGCTCCCTACAGCCTCTACATTGCCGGGTCGGCCGTGGTGTCCACGCCGGCCGTGGGCTTGCAGGCGGTAGGCGCCTACCAGAAGAAGAAAGACGACGCCGCGTCGTTGTTCCTGGTGGCTGCCCTCAACGGCAAGCTGCCCGGTCCCCCGCCCTTCCGCCTGAAGGGGATCGTCGCCGGATTCGGATACAACTCCCACCTCCGCGTCCCGGCGATCGCAGAGGTGGCCACGTTCCCGCTGTTGAAAATGCTGCCCGTCACCGACACCGAGGACGCCAGTATCCCGCACGAGCCGATGGAGGTTCTCGACACGCTCCTCAGCGGCGACAACCCGTGGGTCAGTGCGCAGGCAGGAACCATCTGGCTGGCGGCAGGCTTGGCGTTCTCCTCGTTCGAGCTTCTGCACGCGCGGACGGTAGCGGTCGTTGAGTTCGGAAACGATGTCACGGTCAGTCTCTCCGGAATCGCAGCAGCACAACTGCCCCGCGAGGGGAAGCCGTACGCGAATCTGGAGCTGGAGGTTGCAGCCTCCTACTCCACAGCGACCAACATGCTCGCCTTCGACGGGCAGCTCACCTCGCGTTCTTTCCTCCTCGATGAGAACGCCCACCTGCGCGGCGGCTTCGCCGTGCGCTCCTGGTTTGCCGGCTCCGGCCACGAGGGTGACTTCGTCCTGACCCTGGGCGGCTACCACCCCCAGTACACGAAGCCTGCCCACTACCCGGCAGTGGACCGTTTGGGAGTGGACTGGGAGCCGGGCCACGGCGTCACCGTCAAGTCCGCGAGCTACCTCGCGGTCACACCCGACTGCCTGATGACCGGCGGTGCCCTGGACATCCGCTACGACGGCGGCGCTGTGCAGGCCTGGCTGAACGCCCACTACGACGCCATCGTGCAGTGGGCTCCCCTCCACTTCGATCTCGACATCGGGATCACGCTGGGCGCCTCCCTGGACTGTGGGCTGTTCACCATCAGCGGCGAAATCGGAGCGAGCCTGAACCTGTGGGGCCCTCCTGTCGGCGGCTACGTCACCGTGCACATGCTCGGCGTCGGCATCACCATCAGCTTCGGCCCCGACAAGGAGAGTGGAGAGACGACGGTCGGATGGGACGCCTTCCGTCAGCAGCTTCTGCCCAAGACGCCGCTCACCCTGGCCGCTCCCGCGGGCGCCAGGCCACTTGCCGATGACGCGCCCGAGACCCCCTGGTCGTTTTCCTCGGAGGGCTTCACCCTCCAGGCAGCCACCCCGCTGCCGGCAACTGCCGCGACCCTCCTCCAGCACCAGGAGACCTCGAGGGGCAACCGTAAGCTGGACATCCGTCCCATGGGACGCACCGGCCTCGACTCGCACCTCGCCTTCGGCATCGAACAGCACGACGGAACCCGGTGGACTCCTGTTCCTTCCGACCACTACCACTGCACGCCCCAGTACGCGCCGGTCCCGAACGCCCTGTGGGGCGATCCGGGCAAGACGGGGGTTCTGGCCGACCCAGCCGAGCAAACGGTTTCCGAGTACGTCACCGGCGCGACGATCGAGCCGATCAAGCCCTCCCCGACCGGCACCGTGCGCACCATCACCGCCGCAAACCTCGCGGCAAACCCCATCGTCCCGGACGGCAAGAATCCCTACGGGACACCCGGGCACGTGCGCTACCCGCACGCCGATGACCCAGGCTCGATCGCCACCCTCACCAGCACCCTGACCGCCAGAGCACCCGAACGCACCGCCCTGCACGAGTCGTTGACCGGTCTCGGGTTCACGCTGGACGCCAACGAATCCATGAGCCGGATGGCCGAGCAGGCACCGGAGCTGTTCACCGCCCGGCCCCAGAAGGTTTTGGAGACAGCAGCATGAGCCCGCTGGACACCACGGTCATCTTCAGCGACAACCGTGTACCGAAGATCAAGGCCGGTCGCTTCCGCACCACACTGTCCCAGACCCTGCCCGCCGTAGAAGGGGCAGAGGCCTACCTGGGCGACGCCTCCCACGAGTTCGTCATCACTGCACCCCAGTTCACCCTGGACCAGGGGGCCGTGCACGCCTGCTTCCCGCCGCACGACGCGAAGGGCCCCTTCGACACGGTCATGCCGCACATCGCCCTGCAGCACCGCACCCTGCCTTGGGCGCGCAGACGCACGGCAAACGACGACGAGAAGACGCCGTGGCTGGCGCTCTTGCTGTTCGGCGAGAACGAGCTCCCCGGCGACGTCCACGCGCAGGGCATCACCGAACAGATGACGGTGGAAGCAGCCCTGACCCGCACGGACGGTGTGACCGTACCCGCGGTGGCCATCGACGACGTCGCCAAAAAACTACGTGAGTCGGTATGCCGGACGCTGACCGTCCCCGCCGCCGTGTGGCGCAGCATCGCGCCCACGTCCGAGGACCTCAGGCTGCTGGCGCACGTGCGCCAGCAGCCCAGCCATGTGGAAAACGCCACCCCGACGCAGGAAGAGGCGTCCGCGGTGCTGGTCGCAGGACGGCTGCCGGACCGCGAAGGCACCTGGACGGCCCACCTGGTCTCCCTGGAGGGCGTACCGCTCGCCCCGGTGGGCGAAAACGCGGTGCGCATGGTGTCACTGCACTCCTGGTCCTTCACCCACCACCCCGACCCCACCCACAACTTCAGCACCCTCATGAGGCACCTGGTTGCCGCAGACGGCGCCGACGACCTCCTCCTCAAGAGCAACCGGATGCCTCCCGCTGAGGGAAGCGACGCGGAGAAGAAGGCGGCCAAGCGGCTCGGTGAAGGCTACGCGCCCCTGCTGTGGCACACGCCGTCGGGGGAAGAAACCTTTGGCTGGTACCGCGGACCCGCAGCGCCGCACCTAGTCCCGCCCGCAGAGGTTCCGGTCGGCCAGCGCACCGGCCGCGCCCTGAGCGCCCACAGTCTCCTTGCCTATGAGCAGGACTCCGGCGTCTTCGACATCACTTACGCCAGCGCCTGGACTCTTGGGCGTAACCTCGCGCTGGGCGATGCGGCGTTCGCCGACGCCCTCACCCACGCCCGGCGCGCCGTGCACCACGACAGCGCGCGACTGCGGCAGAAGATGGGTGAACGCCACGCCCTGTACGCGGCGCCGGCACCGCAGGAAGACAGCCCTGGGGCGCCGGTTGAACCGGTGGTGCCCGTCTTGGAGCGTTTCCGCCAGCTCCTGGCCGATGGCCTGGCCGTTCAGATGGCCCGGTCGCTGGACGGCCAGGATGCGCCGCGCCTCGCGCCGGTGCGGCTTCCGGTCATGCAGCCGCCGATCACCGCGGCCGAGGACAACGCCGCCTTGGCACAGTCGGTTTCCGATCACGCTCCGCAGCTCACCAACGTAGCCGCATGGCTGACCCGGCTGCGGTCGCTGGAGCCGGTCCCCTTCCACTACCTCGTACCGCACCCGAGCATGCTGCCCGATGAGTCACTGCGCTTCTTCCACATCGACGGCGAGTGGCTCGACGCGCTGCTGGCCGGTGCGCGCAGCCTGGGGGTGCACCACGGCTTCGACACCCGCGCGGACGCCTCCCTGGACGACCTGATCAACCACTCCGATGAGGCACCTCCCGCGGCTGGAATGCTCATCAACTCCCGGCTGGTCGAGGGCTGGCCCTCCCTGGAAGTGCACGCCACGACCAGTTCTGCGGACGGCGCACACGAGGTGCCCGTCACGCTGCGCAAGACGTTCGGCCGGTATGTGCTGCTCGTGCTGTTCGCCGATGTTCCGCACACCGTCACTCTCGCCGAGCCCCACCAGGGGCTGCACTTCGGCCTCAGCAGCGACCGAAAGATCAGCCTGCGCAACCCCGACGCCAATGGCGCACCGCTCGCTCAGAGCGTGGACCTCCCAGAGATCCTGCGCCCCGCGGATGCCGCGGCGCCCGCGAGCGTGGTCGACATGGAGCGGCTGCGGCAGAAGGTGCAGGACGTGTCCGGCCACCAGATCGACGGCGGAGCGGACGTCTGCATTCAGCTTGTGCGCGCTCCAGAGACCCAGACCATCAAGCGGGGAGCATAACCATGACCACCAGCACCGAGGCGAACAGCACTCTCGTGGTGCCGGTACGGCTGCGCGCCCTGCGCGTCACCGACGAGACGAAGAACACTGCAGTACAGCGCTGGCTACCCAACTTCCACATGATGGAAATGGGTGAGCCGGTCGAGCCCCCCGCCTTCCAATCGCTCGACGCCGACTGGAACCGCCGCGACGCCGACAAGCCCGCACACCTGCACAACAACGGCGTCCACCTGCACTGGGAACTTCCCGCCGGTCTACGCCGCGCGACCCCCGATCCCACCACCGGCGAGCTGACCTTTCCCGCCGCGCCCAACCGGTGGCTCATCTACCGGTGGCACGGAGAAGAGCGGCGCGTGACCGCATGGATCGTGGAAAGCGATCACATCGGCCCCCGCACCGGGACCTCCCCCTACTACGTGCGCGAAACCGGCACCAAGACGCGCATCGGACGCGCCGTACAGATCATCAACGACGAGAGCGCCACCGGCGAACCCTGGACCGAGCCCCTGGCCGGTGTGCTGAGTCCTCTGACGGCGATCGGCCCGGGGCTGCCGACGTTCTCTCTGTACCAGCCCTACCACCGCAACGTCTTCTCCTTCTACGACGATCTCTCCAACGTCCCGGAAGGGCAGAACCAGGTCCCCCTCGCCTACATGGTGGTCGGCTGGCACTCCCACCCCGACCAGGACCCCCTGCGCACGATGTCGCCGGCGCAGCTGGGATGGGCACCGACCGTCTCAGGCGCCTACACCTCCAGTGTGTATGCCGGCAACGTCGCCGGGGTTCCGGTCGCCGCAGCCTTCCATGACACCATCCCCGCGCCCGGCAGCATCAACGGAGCGGTGGGCACCTCCAGTGCGGACGCGCTGACCCACCTGAGCACCCGCGAGCTCCAGGAAAGCGAAGGAGGCAAGCAGGTGGCGCGGCTGGTGGCGGCGCTGCAGAACGGCCTGCTGGCCCGCATGGATGACCCCGACGCTGAGCACCTCCTGGACGAGTACCTGCACGGCGCCGGGTTCACCCCGCAGCCAGGAGGCTCCCGCTTCGAGCTGACCGGCACCCACGGCGGCGAAGATGACCTTCAGGCGTTCGCTTTCCTGACCCAGCTGAACAAGGACCAGGCTGCCTTCGAGGACCTGGACAAGCACATGCGGTCGCTGCAGCGGCGCCTATACCTGGTGTGGCGCCTGTCGAGCCTCCCGTCCCGTCCGGGCGACATCAGTCAGGACGACTTCGACAGGCACCTTGATCCTCAGCGCAAGGGCGGCTACGCCGCGCTGATCACCGCGCTTAAGGCGCCCCTGGAAGAAGCCCGCGGCAAGATCCCCGGCTCCGCGGCCCCGGGCGGCGAGGACCCGGCAACCCGATGGGCGCACGCCCACGGACTGGGCTCCCGCTACAGCCTCAAGCGAGTCCTCCAGGAACCTTTCCACCGGCCCAACAACCCCGCCGTGCTGCTCCACAAAGCGGGCGGCGAGGACACCGTTGCCGTGGACAACGCCCTCCCCTGCCGCCCCGTGGAGTCCCTCCTCACCGACCTGCACCTCTCCGACAACGACACCGTTGCGTCCCTCCTGTCGCAGGCCGGTAGTTCCCTGTCAGCCGTCACCCGCAGCTCGATGCTCCCCACAGCACTGCCGTTCAGGGACATCACAGAAAAGATCGCCGCAGAAGCCTGCCTCGTCGACATCGAGTCGTCCGCCGTCATCAACCGGCTCTCCCAAGGGAAAATCACCCGGCAGGCCATGGCCGCAGCCCTCGACGCCGCGAAACAAGACCCCGCCACGGTCCCCTTGTTCGGCACACAAGCCTGGGCGCAGCCGTGGAATCCGCTGTATCTGGTGTGGAAGGCAAAGTTCTACCCCCTGCCTCACGGCGAGTGGGAGTTCGACGGAAACCGCTACCAGTGGAAGGGACACCCCAAGCAGAAGCTGCCGACCCCCGTCGCTCTCCAGGGCCGGGCAATCCTGGGTCACCATGCCCGCTTCCACCTGCGCTCACGGATCTCCGAGTACATTGCCAACGGCCACACCACCAGCCCCGACATGGCCGACCACCTCAGAGATTTTGGCGCCACGGTCGACTCCTGGGACCTGATCTCACAAACCCTGGACGGCTTCGCCGCGCAGCTCACCCGCCACGACCCGGCGCGCGCACTGCGGACATCGGGAGCAGCGGCCGCCCTGGCCGGCCGTGAAAACAACGCAGGTCCGCTTCCCGGCGAGCCCCCGGAACCGTTCGAGGACGGGCCGGAAAGCGAGTTCCAGGAGATTCCGGCCGGTCAGTACCGGTTCACGCACCTGGCGATCGTCGACTCCTTCGGCCGTACAACCGCCGTCCACCAGGACGAAAGCGGCGACGAAGCGGACACCTTCCCTCTCGGAGTCTCCCCGGACATGGCACCGGTGCGGCCGATCCTTGAGGGAGGCAACACCGCGGGATGGCTGGAACAGCATCCGCGGCTTCCCGAAGCGGCCCGCATCACCGTCGACTTCACCCACCCCGAGGACGACACCAAGCCGTACACGACAGCAGGCACGCTCAGCCCCGTGATCGCCTGGGTGATTCCCAACTGGATCGACAACACCCTCCTCGCCTACACCGCCGAAGGCCACCCCATCGGCGAGATCCGGGTAACCGCCGGAAGCACGCAACGCCAGGTCACCTGGGGCAAGCTGCCCGGTTCCCAGAAGCAGGCGCCCAAGCGGCTCAAGAACATCTTGGACGGCCTGCAAGCCGCGGGCGCAGAAGCTTTCGAGGAAATGATGACGGCCATCTACGGCTGTCTGGAGACCATCAACCCCCTCAGCGGCGCCGGCGACACCGTCATGGCCAGCATCCTGGGGCGCCCCCTGGCACTGACGCGTATCGCCGTCCACCTCAACAGCCACGCCGACGTAACCCGCGACACCCCCGCCGTCGCTGCCGAACGGCGCACCGTGTACCGGATCGCGGACCCAACGTGGGAAACGGCCCTGTCAACTTCCCAGGAACGCCTCTACGCCTCCCATAAGTGGCCCGTACGCCTGGGAGACGGCGGACGCCTGGGAGACGGCCTCGTCGGCTTCTGGGACAACGACGCAGCACCCTCCATGCGGGCGTTCTACGTCCCCAACCCCGACACGCCCTCCTACGTACACCCCATGGGAACCAGCAGCCTGAACGTGTCGGCCCAAGAAGGCCCCCGCTACCTCACCGCCCTCATCGACCCGCGAGCACCCATCCACGCCACTACCGGCATCCTCCCCGTCACCCGCGCCCACATCCCCGCCCGCTTCATCGATCAACCCCTCTCGGTGATCTCACCCGCGCTGCGCACCGGACCGCTCCTCGTGCCGGCGCTTCCCGAGTCGGCCGACGGCAGCGGCACGGCCCAGCCCACCGCAGTCCGGGCACCGGTGCCCTCCCTGCGCTCGGGAAGCTGGCAATGGACCGAGGCCACCAGCGAAGACGCCTGGACATCCGTACCGGCCTCCACCCACAACCCTGACGAGACCTTCAGCCTCAAATCCCCCACCGCCCGCTCCGGCTTCCTCACCCAATCGAGCCAGAGCACGCCCTCACACGGAGGAAACCACCGATGAGCACCCTCCTGACCTACGGCATCGCCACCAACCCGAGCCCGCTGGCCGTCGGCCGAGACGGACAGCTCGACATCGTCGTCTCCAACGGAGGCACCAAGATCGTCACCTGCGAGCGCATCACCCTCGTCCTACCCGTCAGCAAGCTGGCACAGGGCCTCATCGCCGCCGAACAGCAGCTGACCCTCGAAGTCAGTCCCTCCGACCAGTGGAGCATCGTCCAGGCGGCCCAGAAAGGTGTCCTCTACGCCGTCCCGCAGGACGACGCCGTAGACATCCCGCCCGCCCACGACCAACCAGCCGCCGCGAGCAGCATCCAGGTAGACATCGAACCCAAGGAAAAAAAGGACAAAACCAATGAAAACCCGGGCGACGTCAGCAAGCACGGCGTCCTGATCACCATCAAGGGCCTGCACATCAACGACGCCTACGGCACCGCAGCCATCAGCGTCACCGAGCACGCAGTCGTCAAAGGCACAGACGCCAAGCCCGAAGACCGGCGCACCAGCGTTCCCGTCACCAAGTACCCCGTCACCGACGCCAACGACATCGACCCACTCCCCGTCAAGAACTTCCGCACGTCCGCTTTGGTGGACGGCAAGTGGACAGAGGGCCTGACACACCTTCCGCACAACACCCACGTGAAGCTGCACTGGGAGGGCCCGGCGGAGGCGACGTACACGGTGAGCGGCACGGGGAGAACCGAGACTTTCGAGGTCCCCAAGGGGACAACAGAGTACGACTTCCCGGCGTGGGCTATCCGTGACTCGGTCTACACACTCACGGCCACGACAACAGTGGGAGCGTCGATCGTCACGCGTCATCTCACGACGGCGGTCACGGTCGACTCCCCCGAGTTCCAGGCCGTATCCGTCAAGGGAGACGCCAACTTCACCAAGAAGCTGAACCTCCCCGCAGGCCTCGGTGTGACGGGGGACGTATCGGTCGTCGGCGGCGACATCAGCCTTACACGCGGCGACAAGGAATTGACCCTGGCAGTCGACTACGAAACCGGATCCCTCGCGATTGGCTGCCAAATTCCCCTGAAGGGCACTCCGAAGATCTTTAAAATCTATAACGGCCTGCTTTCCCCCTCAGATAAGGTTAAGTTCGCGGGTTTCGGAATGCCTATGACTGCACCCAGCGACGGACTCGTCCTCGTGATCTCAAGGGAGGGAGCAAGGATGGGCACACCTTTCCCTTTCCACATGGAACTGAATGGCGAAAAAGTAACGTCAGACCTTCGGGGCCGCAACATTATGGCCTGCTCCAGCCGCATCAGAAAGGGTCAAGAGTATAAGATTGTAAGCGATCATGAACGTTTGCAGGACTGGCCAGTTGAATTCTTCTTCTTTCCGCTTGAAGACGCAATTCAAATCCCTCTCGATCTTGAATAGAGCGAACCTTCCTAGGGCGCCACTGGCCGCCCTTCGACGACATGACAGCCTCGTGTCAGGGCGATACCTCGCGCCCGTGGCAGCTTCGCCGTCCTGCAGGGCCAACATCCCCACCAAGAACTCACCGTCCGGCAACGGTCGCTAACCCCAGACACGAGAAATTAAAGCGGGGCGGCGCATATAAGCCGTCACATCAACATCACGAAAGACTCTCCGCCGTAAGGACAGGTCACGTTGCCAATCTCTCCACGTCCTACGTCCCTTCCCACGCTCACCGGGGACTGGGTTGAAAAGTTTCTCGATTTCAAAGCGAGGAACCCCGCCGCCGACAGCGAGGGCCAGGCGCAGATCTTCACGGGCTTGAAGGATTTGGTCATGCGTCAGAGCCCAGATGTCAAGGAGCCGTGGAATCTCATGCGAGTCTCCAACCACACCTCCTACAGCACCACAGGTCCTCTGACCGGGGAGACGATGGAGCCGTTCTTATTCGAGAGCTTGATCAAATCCGCGAATTCGTACTACACGGATACAACTGAAGAACAGGCCGCACAAATCGACGAACTGCTGGCCGGGAAAAATTCTCATTCCGCCACTACAGTGACGGAAAGCCGGGAGGAACCGACCCGGGATATAGGCAGCTCCTGTCGTCTCAGCGCCTATCCGAGCATGACCTGGCAGGAAGCGAAACCTACGGGGCAGACTGGATCTTGCTCGGAAATGAGGGATTCATCTTCTGCACCATCGCGGTGGGGGACGAACCTGTCTACCAAAGAGTTGCAGAACGCCCATGGTATGCGGAGCTGAGTCCAGATAAAATCACCGATGCGTGGTATTCCGTGGACCTCTTGCAATTCTTCAACAATGCGCCCGAAAAGGGTAATCCGCCCACTAAGCGCTACTTTGCTCAGACGGCTGATAACGCGCGGACCTGCATGGATAGGGCTGAATTTATCAAGGGCCGCTACATTCCGATGGTCAGAGGTAACGGGCACGATCTCCTGCGCACCGTCGCACGACGGCTGATCGATGAGGAAATCGAAGGTAAGACCGTTAATGCTGCACACGACGACGCGGCCATCGCCGAGAAGATTAGAGAAATTTTTGCGGGGTTTGCGGTGGAAGTAAAGATTGCCCAGCCCTCTTTTCCGCTCGACATCAATCCGAAATCTGACCCGCCGTCCGCATGGGTAAAGAACCCGCTGCTTAACAAAAAAACCGGAGAAGAAAACCGAAGAGCAGAGCACCCTTCACCACCGCTGACTTAGCCCAGAGGATCGAGCGAGCGATCAGCCTAACGATTGGAGAGACCGAGGTGCCAAACACTCGCCCCCGTGTTCCCGTCGTCCCCCGATACGCCCTCTGCTTCCCCTTCTCCCTCTACTCACCAAGAACTGGCGTGACAAGTTTTCCTCATCAAAGGGATGCTCTTTTCAAATGGTCCGATCTAGCGGAAACGTCCTCCTGCGCGCCCTGGCGCGACTCCTGACGATTTGGAGAGATCAAAGTGTCAAATGCTCATCACCCACTTCGCCTTCCCCCACTCACTGAGGACTGGGGTGACAAATTTTCCGAGATCAAGAAGTTGGCCCCCAGCGCCAAAGAGGACGCACTTCGTGACGTCAAGGCCTTGGTCAGGCGTCAGGCCCATGAGGCCAAAGAGCCGTGGAATCTCATGCGCGCCTCCAACCACGCCTGCTACACCACGGAGCCTGAGGATCCGACAAGTACAAGTATGGATCCGTTCTTCTTCGAGCCCGCGATCCGGTCTCCGTTCGAGCACGGGGTAGAAGCGCTCGGGGGAGAGGAGACAGAGGAAGAGACCGCAGCAATCAACGAACTGTTTCGCCGGAAATCATTCTCGTTCCGTCATTACAGTTACGGAGTAGGGCCAGATAAAACAGACCGTCCGCCTTGGACGCAGCTCTTGTCTTCCCAGGGGCTCTCCGAGAAGTCCCTGAAAGGAAGCGGAAATACGGATGAAGTGGACTGGATCATGTTCGGAACCGAGGCGTTCGTTTTCTGCACCATTGCAGTGGGAGACATTCCTTTCTACGACATCGGCAAGCGCCAATGGTACACGGAGCTGAAGCTAGATAGCATCACGGATGCATGGTTTTCTAAGGACTCTGTGGAGGAATTCGAGAGAGCAGAGGGATCCGGGAAAGATAGGTGCTACTCGGTCAAGACGGCGGACGACGCGCGGAGGGCTCTAGTGCGAGCCAATACACATCACGAGAAACCGGAATGTTCTGTTCCGATGATCAGGTCTAATGGAGAGGGCCTCCTGCGCCTGCTGGCTCGGCTTCTGTACGATTTGAAGGTCCCACCTGATGCCGAGGAAGAAGAAATCCTCAAAGGGGTTGAGTACTATTTCGAGGAATCTATGGAGGTGAAGGTTGCCCGGAACTGCATTCCGCTCGAAAACCATCCGAATTCTAACCCTGATGACCCGTCCCCCTGGGTAAAGAACCCGCGACTATGAAAACCGAAGAACAGAGCACCCTTCACCACCGCTGCCCTGCCCCAGAGGATCGAGTGTAAAGCGTTCACGCTGGTGAGATCCCGGATATTGCAGCCTCAAGGCAAATGTCATTTTCACCGTGCAGAGTTTATAACGCCTGACCATCCGGGAAAGAAATCTGCACGGCACCCACCAGAGTCGCTTCCGAAAGGACACCGGAGACAGGATGACCCTCACCGCCGCTGACGTCGCCCAGGGGATCGAGCGCAGAGCGTTCACCTTGACGAGCTCTCTCCTGGGCCTGAACGGACTGGCTGACGAGCTTTTCACCGCTGAGTACTTCGGTGCGCAGTGGAACGTTGAGGTGGAGGGCGGTGATGCAGACCCTGCCGCAGACTTCCTCGTCATGTGGGGCAGTGCAGAGGTAAAGGGGCGCCGGCGCCCGGTGGAAGTCCATTTCCTGCGGAGCGGCGAGAACCGTGAACAGGTAGGAGGGCTCCTCGTCTTCGCGCGGCTCCAGAAGGAAGGCGCGAGCGACGACGACTGGGATCCCCCGGAGTTCCGCGATCTTGGGGTGGGAGCCGGTCTCGGTGCGCTGAAGAGCTTCGGGATGACCCAGCCGGAGCTGATGCTGTCCGTCGACCCCGAGCACGGTTCCCCGTATGCCCTGTTCGGAGGGGCCGCACGGTACGGGAACACCGCCCCCCGCACGGTTCCGGACCGGTTCTGCGCCCAGCCGTCCAGTCCAGGGTTCAGTGACCTGTATGCGCGTTTCGCGCGCCCTTACAGCTCGCAGGATTTGCCGCAGCTCATCGGGCGGCTTCCCATCGGGCTTCCCGACGTGCATATTCCAGAGGATATTTCCCATGCGCTGGAAGGCCTTGAGGTCGAGCTGTCCTACGTGTCGATCGCGATCAACGAGTATGACCGCACCGTCGTCGGTGCCTCGATCGGCGTCCGGGTAGGCGCGCGCGATCAGGCCGGCGCACTGGGACGCCCCCTCGAGGTGATCCCGGGGTTCTTCAAGGCCAACAGTCTCAGTCTGGGACTCCAGCTCGCCGGCCCGTCCAGCTTCGTCTTCCAGGCCGAGTTCGCCGGCACGCTGGGAAGCGAGACACAGGCGCAGATCTCGGGCTGGTACGCGAGCGGCGGCAACGTGCGGCTTCTGGGAGCGGTACGCAACGTGCCCCTTGACCCGGGACTGGGGCAGTGGATCCAAGGGGCGCTGGGCACCGACGTGTCGCAGATCCTGACGGCTTCGACCGTGGAAACGATGGCGGTTGAGGCAAACATCTCCCCCTCGTCTTCACTCGTGTCGGTGGACCTGGAAGTGAAGATCCCCCTCCAGGGCGATGCGGGAGACGCCTACTTCGCGGTGAGTGCGTCGAAGGTGATCCGGCCGTCTGCCGGCCCGTACCGCGTGCACTCGCTTCTCAGTTTCCCCCTGCCCTCCGAGAAATACCCGGCCCGGCGCCTGCAGTTCACGGGTGACGTCAGCAACGAAGGTGGCGAGCTGTCCTTCACCCTCGCCTGGGAAGCCGGATCGGAGAGAGGCGATACGGAGGTGCTTCTGTCCGACTTGATGCGGATGGTCGGCTCCTACGGATCGGACAGCGAAGGCATCCCGGAGATCGGCCTGTCGGCCCTCAAGGCCGTCTACCGCCCCCGCTCCAACTTCCTCCTCATCGAGGCCGACCACCCCGACGTCCAAGTCGCCATCGCCGTCCTGGAATAGCAGCCCGTCCCGCCTGGAGACCAACTCCCGCTCACGAAGCACAAGCATCAGGGCACCCGTGCACGACGAGTCCCTGGCAAATCCCCGCCGACCGCTGAGCACATAAGGAAAACGCGTTAAATAGACCGTTAAATACCGTGTGCCGCGTTCGAGGAAAGCAGGCCATCGAGGAAAGAGGAGCCATGCAGGCGCTCATCGATCGCATCGAAAAGATCATGGCCGAGAACACCGAAGACTGGAACGCGATGGTCTCCGCCATGATGGAAGTCTTTAAAGAACCTGCGCAGCAGCAAATGAGATTGGACCCGTGGCGTTTGATGGACGTCATCAATCGAGCCTATTTCAAAGGTGGGCTCACCGTTTCCCAATTCATTCCCGGTTATTCAGAGAAGATGATCAGCGCCCATAAGGAGCAGGTCGATGAACTCCTTCGGCGTTTCACATTCACGATCCGCCATTACGACCGGGATCAGGGTAACCCAAAGAGACCGGAGCACATGCTGATCTACAGCGCTCTAGATGCTCGGCTTCACGGGATTCCCGACCTACCATCCGTTTATGACGAGTGGACGGTGTGCGGGTCAGTCGGGTTTGTTTTCCACGTTGTCGCGGTCATCGAAAACGAGACGAGGCGCCATTACCCATTGACGCAGGACTACTTCGTTCTCAAGCGCCCATGGTATTCTGAGGTCGAGTTGAGCAGCGATGAGGTGACAGACTGCTGGATCGGTCCGCCCTTCCTGTACAACCTGGCGGCGCTACCGTCGTACGACAATCGCAAAACGCCCCAAGAGGCCCAGGAAGACCTACAAAAGCTGCGGGACAGACCAGCGGGCTCTTTGCTGATGCGGGGCAACGGGAGTCAGATCAGTAGATGGCTAGCGTTCCTCTTTTTTAACGATCCGGAAAACGTCAGCCACACCGCACAGGATGTCACACTGAAGCAGCTCACCGAGTACTACTTGGGAATTTTCAATGATGCCGAGAAGCTGAAGTGCGGCCTCGCAGAGATCAAGACCCCTCGCCATGTTCTCGTGTACGAGTGGAAGAATAACAATGATGCGGATCAGGTGAAGAAGGATGACGGGGGATGTACCGACATCTTTGACCTGGGACCGACCCCGGAACTTTAAATAATACTCCAGCAGCGGTTTGAACCGTCCCGCTTTCGGTGAAGACCCTAGAGATCACCTCATTTGGTGAGTAGGCGGTAGCAGATGAGGGTGCTGGCGATGCTGGCGAAGGCGAGGAAGTGGATGGCCTTGCGTTCGTAGCGGCGATGGAGTCTGCGGCATCCAGCGAGCCAGGACATGGTGCGCTCGATGGTCCAGCGGTAGCGTCCGAGACGTTCGGAGGACTCGATGCCTTTGCACGCGATGCGGGGTGTGACGTGTCGCGATTCGAGCCGTACTTGCCCCGATCCACAGGATTCGGACCCGTCAGGTCCCCCTTTCCAAGGCTCGCATATTCACCGAGTCGATCGCGCACCGCGACCAGTCCAGGTCGCCCCGGGAGCCGAATTCATCCAGGACCAGGAGGTGCAGCTTGCCCCACACCCGCGACTGGCTCCACTCCGTGAACCGCCGGTAGGCTGTCGCTCCGGAGGGACCGGACACCGGTGGGACCTGCGACCACGTGCACCCCGTCGTCGCCACGAAGACGATCGCCGCCAAGACCTCACGGTCCCCATACCGACGCCGACCGCCCCCTTGAGGACGAGTCGACGTCTCCGGCACCACCCGCTGGAACAACTTCCACAACCCGTCCGGCACCAACCGCTCAACCATCAACACCCAGACACTACCGGCCAAGCCAAATGAGATGATCTCGTAGCGCCCGTTGCGCCCCCGCGTAGCCAGGCGCCGTACGCGTGCTGGGTGTGGGTCGTCGTCGGCGGTGACACGGTGTTCTCCAGATTGAGACTGGTCATCAGCGGGATGAAAACGGGGATCTCGTTGCTCCGGTTGCCTATCTGGCGCTGCCCGAGCACAGTGCTGGTGTGGTCCATGGCGGCCCGCAACCACACAGCCTCGCAGTCTGCACTGCGGGATCCGCGCAGAACCTTTCCGTCTACCGCCACGCCCCGCCACCGTGGACTGGTTTGCAGGGAGTCGTTCCTGGCTGCCAGGAACGATGAGACCGCGGCGCCGAAGGCATCTCCGTCAAGGCCGCCGAGCAGCCGCATCACCGTCATAGGGTGTGGCACGGTGACCGTCGCTGAATGGGTCAACTGTGAAGCTGGCAGCAGTGAGGACCCAGTGGGGTGCGTCCGCGTTCCACCCTGCGATCGCGGTCAGGGATCTCGCGCCCACCAGCGCACTCGCGGCCACTGCCAACACTACGGCGACCAGTGGGAAAACACCGACCACGGCAATCACGTGGAGCGGGCAGGCAGGACAGGAAACGGGCCAGGCCCATCGCGTCGGGCAGTGGCTGCGGCGGGGTGGTACGGGCCAATTGTTCCAGTCCAAACCACGAGGGGAGGAACAACGAGCATGCCTTCGCCACCCGCACCGAGGCCCGGATCAGGCCTGTGATAGGCCAGCAGAGTCACCGCCGGGGACGCCTCAAAGGCACCCGACCGGCTGGCGGTACAGCCCGTGGAGGCAATCCTCGTGCGGCGCGGGGCGGCCCCCTGCCGTGCCCGAGCAGCGTCCGGGCCGGTCAGCCGCTGAGCGTGGCGAGAGCGATCTCCACCCGGTTCGCCCTGGCAGTCACGACCATGTCCGTGCCAGATGCCGAGAAGCGGAAACGGATCCCCACCTGCTGAAGTTCCGGGATGAGCGCCCTCACCTCAGTCGGCAGGTCATCGACCTTGATCGGGAGCGCCGCAGCGAGGTCCGTGAACAGCAACGGCCCGCCCGAGACCCCCAGTTCCCACTCCGATCCGCTCTTCGAAAAGTCACCACTGAAGACAAGGGGGCCGGCGTCGCCCGTGGTCTTGCCCTTGAGCGCAACGGAGGCCGCCAGGCCAAAGCTGGCCCCCTTGACGTACTCCACGTAGAGAATCATGTCCATGGTGACACCGGCGATCTCAGTGCCCACCGCGAGGCCGAACTGCCACGACTCCCAGCCCCCCGGGCCCGATTCGGCCACGACCGACAACCGGTCGAGTCCCAGCTTCGCGACGAAGTCGGGGAGTTCGAGCTTCTCGACCCACTTCCCCCCGATCCACTCCAGCAGCGGCCCCATGCGGACGCCCGTGACGCTTCCGCGCCGAAGCTTGCGATAGTCGTCATCGACGACGGATTGCAAATCGATGAACACTCCGTCGATTTTGATGCTCGCGTCTATTTCCTTTACCTCCGGAAGGGGCCCCGTCGGCGGGTCGAATCCCTTGGGTGGCATGGGTGGAATCCTGCCCTGTACCTGGCGCAGGGTCCTCCCGGTCTTGTTGCGGCACCATAGAGGGCGACAGTCCAACCGCGAAAACTGTGCGGTGGGGCTCAGCAGATGGTCGCCGGCTGGCAGCATGAACGAATAGTTCGGGGGGATGCGCTCCCACACGTCGTCGCGCACGTCATGGGGGAGGTAGATCCCGTTCTCGACAGACAGCGCGCGGAGGTTCACGAAAAAGAACTCGGTGAAATCCTGGCCGCCTCGAGGTGTTGTGTTCCCGTCCAGGTTCCACTGCGTCGCGCGCTTGAATCTTCTCGCAGCATCTCGCCGTGCGCCATCGGCGATCGCAGCATCAAGGTGCTGCTCGATCCGCTCGTTCGGGTCGTCCGCCCTTCCCGACTTGCGGTCATTGGGCGCATTGTAACTACCGGGGAATCTTTCGGGACCAATGACCAAGTTGCCCGGCGTCCAGCAGATGATGTCGCACAGCGGGGAGAACCCCGGAAGGACCGGCCCGTCGTCGGCGTGGTACACATTTTTCTTCGCCAGCGCCATCAGGACATCCTTGAGCGCCTTGAGGCTCTCCGGAGGCAGAGCCGGGTTGAACGGAAGAGCCCCCACTAGGGAATGAAGATACAAGAAGTAACCATTACTCAAGTATGTAGGAACTTTCGCGGCGTCATCCTTGTAGAACCTCTCGATCATACCGTCCCAGACTTTTTTGATCATCTGCAGTGGGACGATATGATGGCGCGCCATCTCGACGTTCGGGAGTGTCGTCTCGTTCGTGTTCAGATCGTTCTCCCGCCTTGCCTTCATCTGCGCCCTGGCGTCGTCCGTAAGATAGGGGTAGGTGGAGCGTTCCAGGAAGGTGAGGCATGCTTTCGTGCGGGCCATTTTCGTCCTCTCCGAGGGTCCGTGGGAGTGATGTAACGACGGCCACTCGATGATCTCTTCTTTAAGGTTATGCGGTGAGTTCGGCGGGCGGTACGGTCGCGTCCGATTCCGACCCGATCGGGTGCAGGCGGGCCTTGGCGAGAAGGCCGCAGTCCACCTAGCGGCGGGCCTCGGCCCATTCGTCGTTCTGATGTTTGGCCATCGCACTGACCGGGACTTCGACAGCTTGGTAACGCCGAGGGACTCGGCAGGATTCTCGACTCTGCGGATGGACACGCCGAGCAGGTAGGCGGTGGCGACCACCGAGATCAGGGCCTGTTCCGCCCGACGGCGTCGTTCCAGGAGCCAGCGCGGAAAGTAGCTGGCGGAGCGGAGCTTGGGGACGGCGAGTTCGACGGTGCCCACGCGGGCGTCCCACTCGCCTGGGCGGTAGTCGTTGCGCAGGTCGACGCGTTCATCGCTGACCTGCCTGTATTCGGCGTTGCAGAGGGCATCGGCCTCCGCGGGCATGAGCGCGTCGGCGAACGTCTTGACCATTGCGCATAGCAGATCGGACTCGCCGCGGTGAGAGTGTCTTGGGCGAGGGCGTGCAGGGGCAGACCGTCAGGCGCGGTCATCGTGCTGATCTCCTTCGAGGCTTCGACATCTCGAAGATCAGCCGGTGGCCGTTTGTCTATGCGAGCACCATCCCGATGCCAGGGAAAACCCCCGGATCAAGTCAAACCCGTACACCACTTCTCTGGACGCAACCCGCCGCTGGCGGGTCACCGGTCTGCTCGCCGAGCTCCACAACCGTCTCCGTGACCGGGTGCGCGTGAGGGAGGGCCGCGACGTGGACCCGAGTGCAGCGGTCGTGGACTCGCAGTCGGTGCGGGCGATATCACCAGGTCAACGCCGGGATGGGATGGTGGGAAGAACGTGGGTGGGACATCAGCCACCTCCACGAACGTGCCGCGAGCAGACGAACGCCTGGACTCTCCGGCTCCAATCCAAGTTCATGCCCGACCAGCAGAAACCCAGCGACCACATTCGGAATGCGGATGGCTTCTAAACGGTGTCCCGTAAGGCCTGGCCAGGCATGTGATGATCTTGGTGTGGGTGCTGTGGTGACGGCGTCAGAGCCGGGCTGGGTAGGGCTGTTCGCGGGTCTGGGCGAGCGGCAGTTCCGCAGGCTGGTGGGTCTCGTGCGGCGCCGGGGTGGTGGTGCGCCGTCCGGTGGCCGGCCGTGGGGGCTGCCGCTGGAGGACCGGGTACTGCTGGTGGCCGCGTACTGGCGGACGAACCTCACGATGCGGCAGCTCGGCCCGCTGTTCGGGATCTCGAAGTCGGCCGCGGACCGGGTCATCGACCACATCGCTCCGCTCCTTGCCCTGGCACCGGTCCGCCGCCGGCACCCGGCAGGCACAGTGCTGATCGTGGACGGAACCCTGGTCCCCACCCGCGACCGGAGCGTGGCCGCGTCCTCCAAGAACTACCGCTACTCGACGAACCTGCAGGTCATCATCGATGCGAACAGTCGCCTGGTGGTCGCGGTCGGCCGTCCGTTGCCCGGCAGCCGGCACGACGCCCGGGCCTATGGCGAGTCCGGCGTGGACCAGGCGGTGAAGAACGCGCCACTCCTGGGTGACGGTGGCTACCGCGGTACGGCCGCGCTCATTCCGCACTGGCCCCGCCCGAACCGGCCTCTGACTCCTGAGCAGGAAGCGGAGAACACCGTCCATCGCCGGGCCCGGGCCCGCGTCGAACACGCCTTCTCGAGGATGAAGACCTACAAGATCCTCCGCGACTGCCGCCTGCGCGGCGACGGCGTCCACCAGGCCGCACTCGGCATCGCCCGGATACACAACCTCGCTCTGGCAGGCTGAGCCAGGCGGCACACCAACCGAGCCAGCCTGCCCTCAAAGCCCCTTACGGGACACCGTTTAGGGGGTGCGGACGGTTACGCCGGCGCCCTGGTAGGCACGATCGGCCAGGACGAGGATCTGCCGGGTGAGACAGGTCTGCACGATGTCGTGGGCTCTGGACGCGGTCAGGTCGTGGGTCCGGCCGGGCAGTGCCCGGGAGAACCACAGCGGGGTACCGTCCGGGCGGGCGACGACCTGCACATTCATGCCGTGCTTCCGGTGCTTCTGCGAGTAGTACGGCTCGTCCGCCCTGATGCGGTCGGTGGGGATCAGCGTGCCGTCAACGACGACGAAGTCCCCCTCACCCAGACCCACGAGAGCCTCACGGAGGCCGGGAGCCCAGGCCGCGAGGACATCCAGCGTCTCGTCGACGTACCGCCAGGCAGTCGCCTCCGAGACACCGAAGCCAGCTCCCACCTGCGCGAACGTCTCGTTCTTCCGCAGATGCGCCAGCGTCAGCAGGGCCTGCTTGAAACAACTCAGCCTCCGCCACGGTGACTTCAGCTCCTGCCGGCGGGCGTGGATCAGCCACGAGACATGCTCAACGAGCTCATAGGGGACATCGAGCATGGAAGGATACGGAACCAAGCGAGGCTCCTCGGACGAAGCGCGGTGCGTAGAGAACACCAGCGCAACGACCAGGAGCCTCGCCTCGATACCGCCTCTGACCAGCCCCTTTCACCCTCCTGGCGCTTGAAGGGTGAGGCCTGCAGGTCAGGCGGGGTGACGCAGCAGGGCCCCTCGTCGTTGGTGTGGTGACATCACTCATCACACCGGCGTCCGAGAGGCCCTGTTGGTTCCGTATCTTTCCACGCTTGATGTCCCGCACGAGCTCGTCGAACAGGTGGCGTGGCTGATCCACGCCCGCCGGCAGGAGCTGAACTCTCCCTGGCAGAAGCTGGGTTGTTTCAAGCGGGCCCTGCTGGTGCTGGCGCATCTGCGGAAGAACGAGACGTCCGCGCAGGTGGCAGGTGGCTGCCTCCTTCGGCGTCACGGTCAATGGTGCGGGAGGCACCCAGGTTGCAGGCGGCGGGGGACAAGATCACGACTTTGTCGTTGGTTCTGACGATAGGATGACTCATCCGGGCACTCCGTTCTCGACAGGGAAGGCAGGGGCGCCCACTCCCTGGTTTAGCTGTAGCGCCCCGGCCGCGCAGTATCGAAGCGCCATTCGCGTATCCGCCCTGTGGGCGCCGACAAGGCGTTGGCCTGTAAAATACCGCCGCAGCGATCGCTGCGGATGAGCTTTCCGGGTGTCATTCGTTCGGTTCAACGCTCTCGTGGCCAGCGAGTCAAGTAAGGATCTCAACTCGGTCACCGAATGGGTGACAGCGGTGCATGGAGGCAGCGATGCTGGTGCCGCGCAGGCCAACGTCGGAGCGATGCCAACAACGCCAGCCCCATCACCCCCGCGAGGTCAGGCTGAAGAAGCTTAATGGGACTAAGGTCCTGAAAAGTCGAGGCTGCGGTCAGCTCTATGGCCGATGCCTGCAAGGCGGACAGGGCGGTGCAATGGAATACCCCGAGACCGTGGCAGAGGATTCAGCTGCAGCTCGGCAAAGCCCCGCCCCCGTCTGAGAGGCCGAAGCAGCCCCGTGCTCGTCATCGACTCCCACGAAGCGACCGTTGCAAAAGCCCGCCGCGCTGCCGCCGACTACGTGCGACGCTTGTGCCCGTGGGCCGACTGTGATGCCGTAACGCTGGTAATCAGTGAGCTGGTCGGCAACGCCGTACGCCACACCACCCAGGGGTACTGGCGCCTGTGTCTCAGCAGGGACGTCGGCCTACTGATCGCCGACGTACAGGACACCAGCTGCGCCCGGCCGGCACCCCGGCGACCGGACCTCGCCGAAGGCGGTGGCATGGGTTGGCACATAGTGGCAGAGCTCACGTCCAAACTCACCGTCCACCCCGGCCCAGACGGCAAGACCGTCCGAGCCGAATGGCGCGCGCGTGAAGGGTCTGGTACGAATTGAGGGTGAGCGCAGGTGGGGCTTTGAGTCATGCCCTTCGGCGTACGGGACGCCGTCCCGTACGACCTCGAGGCGCGGGAGCAGTCCCTCGTCCTGCAGCTCGATCAGCCACCGCCCCACCTGTGGCGACGGATTCTTCCGATGCCTGCAGAGCCGCACTCTCCAGGAGCATCGCGGCGCGTACGGCCTGGGCCTGCGGAGTGTGGTCGTCAGACAGCTCGTGGATGGTGCGGGTGCGCAGGCCGACGGCTTGCTGGTGGCGGCTGGCATGCCTCATGGCCACCGACAGGACGCGTGTGGCCTCCCCCCCAGCGGCGCGGGCTCGCCGGACGCCCGGGTGGCGAGCAGGGCACGGTCGGCGGCCACCCACGATTCCTCGGAGCGCAGTTTAGTCGGGCATGAGTCGTCCTGGTCCGAAGATTCCGCCGTTGTCGGTCTACTGATGCCCAGCGGGCTGTGCTGGATGGCTGGTTACGCCGCTGGACGACGGCACAGGCTCTGTCCCAGCGGTCGCGGGTCGTGCTGGAGTGCGCCGAGGGTCACTCGATGATGGAGGTTTCCCGTCGGCTGCGGATCGCGCCGGACATGGTCCGCACCTGGCGGCGCCGCTTCATCGAACGAGGCCTGGACGGCTTGTGCGACGACCCGCGGCCCGGCGTCCCGCGGAAGATCACCGACGTGGATGTCGAGCGGGTGATCGTCACAACGCTGGAGGAGACGCCGAAGAACGCGACGCATTGGTCGACGAGGTCGATGGCCGCCGCGACGGGAATGTCGCAGTCGACGGTCTCCAGGACCTGGCGGGCGTTCGCACTGGCACCGCACCGGTCACAGATGTTCAAGCTGTCCACGGACCCGCTGTTCATCGACAAAGTCCGCGACGTCGTCGGTCTCTACCTGGACCCGCCGGAGAAGGCTTTGGTCCTCTGCGTGGACGAGAAGTCGCAGAATCCAGGCCCTGGACCGGTCCCAGCCGGTCCTGCCGATGATGCCCGGTGTCCCCGAACGCCACAGCCCGGCACCAGTTACCCGGGTGCCGTCTCCACTGGTCCCGCTGGCGGCGCCGCCACCAGGCCATCGCCCGTCACTACCACTACCAGCACCGCACGCACCCCGATCGGGTGAGTCACGAACCACCGCCACCCTGACGGCTCATCAGCCAAATACCCTTCAAAGGAGGCCCCTGACCAGGGCATATGGAGAACCGCCACTGGAGTACTAGGGCGAAACCCTGGGCAGTTCAGGCGGGAGTGTGGGGCCGCCACCGCCGCTGACGCGGACGGAGGACGAAGAGCCGCGGAGGTCGCGGAGGCCGGGGCGGTCGTCCGGCCGCCCCGGCCTCCGCGATCGTCACCGCGCGCCGACAGTACTGGGATTGAGGCGGTCCATGTAGGCCACCACCTTGCGCAGGGTGTCCGGGTCGGTCATGCCGTTGCCATGACCGACCTTGTCCGTGACGACGTGCACGGCCTTCTTCCCCAACTGCGCCGCCACCTTGGTGGCCCACGCGGCGGGCGTGGACGAGTCGTGGGTGTTGCTCAGCAGCATCACCTGGTTGGCGCCGCGCGTGGTGACCGGCAGGGAGGAGCCCTTGGCGGGCTTGGGGCCCGCCAGGCATGTGGACGTGTACAGGCTGGAATTGGCGGAGTACCCGGTCACCGGGGCGACCGCGCGGGTGGCGGCGAGGTCACGGCGGGCCTGGTTGGCGTTGGGGACGGCCATGTCGAAGTCCGAGCAGACGATCGGATCGGCGTAGGGGAACGTCTCCGGTATCTCCTTCCCGGCCTGCGCCTGGCCCTGGGTAGTGGTCTCGCCCTGTCCGCGGCCCCCTCCCCCCGGGAACTCGGGGAGCGGGTTGCGGCCCTCGGAGAGCGCGAGCAGCCCTTGGGCCGCCTCCTCGAAGCCCTTGATTCCTGCCGTCGCATCGACGTACTGGCTGACACTCACCGCCGTCCACGGCCGTCCCATGAAGTCCCCGCCCGGGATGCGGCCCGCGTCGGCGTTGCGCTGGGCTGCGCGGAAGACAGCGGCCACGTCCTTGCCGTGGAGCGCGCAGCCAGTGTCCCCGGCGCACCAGGCCCGGAAGCGGTCGAAGACCGCCTCCGTACCGGCCGCCGCGGTGGTGATGAACTCCCGGCGGCTCTGCGCGGGGTTCATCACACCTTCCAGGACCGCGCCGTTGACGTGCTCCCCGAACAGTCCGAGATAGCGCTCGGCCAACAGGGTGCCGTAGGACATCCCGTAGAGGTTGACCTTGTCGAGCTTCAGCGCCTTGCGGAGCGCTTCCGCGTCGCGGGCTGTGCTGTAGGCGTCCAGGTGCTCATCGAGGCGCCGGTCAGCGGTGGTACAGCCTGCCCAGAACGCCTTCTGGTTATGGCGCAGCGCGTTGAACGCGGCGGTGTCCGTCGGCGGGACGAACGGGATCTTCCCCACCTTGTCCGTCGGGCACGTCAGCGGGGCGCTCTCCCCCACTCCGCGCGGGTCGAAGGAGACCAGGTCGTACGCGGGGAGGGCTTCGCGCAGCGAGGCGAAGGCGATGTCACCGTTCTCGCCGGGGCCGCTGGGGAAATTGAGGATGGTTCCCTTGACAGGCTTGGCGCCCTTCGCCTCCTGGGCCGTCTCGCTGCCCGCGTCGCTGTCTGACGCCTTCAGCCGGAACACGCGCAGGTCGACCGTGCCGGACTTCGGCTTGGACCAGTCGACGGGTACGGTCAGCGTCCCGCACTCGGCGCCTTTCGTTATGTCCTCCCGGGCGCACTGGCCCCACTTGACGTCCGCCGCGACGGGCGCTGGAGCCTTCGGCGCGGCGATGGCAGCGGACGGCGCCCCGAGGGCGGAAAGGGCACCCATGGCGGCGAGGGCCGTGATCTTGGCCGACATATGCGGTTTTCTCCTAGGATCTGCACGGACGAACGTGACATTCCGATCCTCACTGCCTGTCGGGCCCGCCGCGTCCCTCCAGCGGACCACCTCATGTACCTCCGTAGTCGTACACACCCCCTACATATCCCTCAGGACTTTCGCCCCGGGCCGCCCGGCGGCCTCGCCCAGATTTGATTCCACTGGATGAGTCCCGCGACGCCGGAACTACAGCTGCCGTGATGCGGCGCGCGAGTGCCGTACCGGCTTCGGTATGCGGATGCGGGCGTGCTCACCATGGTGATGCTGGATTCGCGGTGGCAGGACCGCTACTCATTCCTTCGCGACGCCGCGTGTGGTGTCGAAATTCCACGGGTCGCATGGTGCGGGTGTGCACAAGGCCGACGGGGTCAATCAGGGGATGCGGCCGGCCGCGGGAGCGAGGGGCCAGAAAGAGCGCGACCACGCGCCGGTCGTGGTCTCCTGTCTGCTCACCCGGCCTCCCCGGTCTGTCACAGGCACCGGATGTGCCCGTCGCGCAGTCCGTGGAACACCAGGGTGAGCAGCTTGCGGGCTGCGGCGGTCCTGCCGATGTTGCGGGTGGCGCTGCCGCGGCGTTCGATGATGCGGTCGCGGATCTCGCGCATCCCGTCGACGCTGGCCGAGGACCGCTGGACGGCCTCGATCGCGGCCAGCCGCAGCAGCCGGGAGCCTTGTTTGGTGATCCGGCCGCGGGAGACCTTGCCATCGGACTCGCGGTGTCGCGAGGTCAGTCCGGCTCACAAGCACAACTGTTCCGGGCGTCAGAACCTGGTGACGTCGCCGATCTCGGCGGCTAACACCGCCGCCAGCACCGGACCGGCCTCGGGGGTGGCCTACACCGCGTGGTGGCCGGCGTCCCCGGCCAGGGCATCGGCGATCTGCCCGTCCAGGCCCGTGACCTCCGCGTCGAGCAGGTCGATGATCCGGCGCAGCGAGTCGACGCGGGTGCGATACGGCACCTCGAGCCGCAGGACGTCCAGCAGTGCGGTTCCCGCGAGCCGAACAGGTCGCTCATCTCCACCTGGGTGGCGCACTTGGGCAGTACGGCGTGCACGTGGTTCTTGCAGCCGGTCCGTATCCTGATGAGGTGGTGGCGGTAGCGCTGGCGGGCCTCGCCATGCGACATCGTGCTCGTCAGCCCAGTTCATGGACGCCACGTCTTTACCCGACCGGAAGCGAAGCCCTCTCTACAGCAGCCAACCTCACCTGATCCCGTCGTGAGGCTGTTCGCCCGGAAGGACCGCAGGGGCGTTCCAAAGCCCTTTGAGGTTAGAGATCATCTCATTTGGATTTGCCCGGTAGTCTGTCTGGGTGTTGATGGTGGAGCGGTTGGTGCCGGACGGGTTGTGGGAGTTGTTCCAGCGGGTGGTGCCGGAGGCGCCGACTCGGCCGCAGGGCGGCGGCCGTCGTCGGTACGGGGACCGGGAGGTGCTCGCGGCGATCATCTTCGTGGCGACCACGGGGTGTACGTGGTCGCAGGTCCCGCCGGTGTTCGGGCCGTCCGGGGCGACAGCCCACCGTCGGTTCATGGAGTGGAGCCGGCTGCGGGTGTGGGCCAAGCTGCACCGCCTGGTGCTCGATGAGCTCGGGGCCCGGGGCGAGCTGGACTGGTCGCGGTGCGCGATCGACTCGGTGAACATGCGAGCCCTGAAAAAGGGGACCTGACAGGTCCGAATCCTGTGGATCGGGGCAAGTACGGCTCGAAGATCCACTTGATCACTGAGCGGACCGGCCTGCCTCTTTCGATCGGCATCTCCGGCGCGAACCTCCACGACAGCCAGGCGCTTGAGCCGCTCGTCCGCGGCATACCCCCGATCCGGTCCCGCCGCGGCCCCCGCCGACGTCGCCCCGCCAAACTGCATGCCGACAAGGCTTACGACAACCGCCACCTGCGGCAATGGCTCCGTTCCCGGCACATCACGCCCCGGATCGCCCGCAAGGGCATCGAGTCCTCCGAGCGGCTCGGGCGCCACCGCTGGACCATCGAACGCACGATGGCCTGGCTCGCCGGATGCCGCCGACTCCACCGCCGCTACGAACGCAAAGCCCTCCACTTCCTCGCCTTCACCAGCATCGCCTGCACCCTCATCTGCTACCGCAGACACACCAAATGAGATGATCTCTTATGGAACCGCTTGCGGGGCTGCAGTGCGAGCAGCGGCCCGAGATGGTCGATGATCCGGTCGGCGGCAGACTTGGAGATGCCGAACAGCGGGGCAAGCTGGCGCATCGTCAAGTTCGTGCGCCAGTACGCCGTGACCAGCAGCACGCGGTCCTCCAGCGGCAGGCTCCATGGCCGTCCGCACCGTGATCACACCAGCCACACCAAGATCATCTCACCGCAACCGGCGGTTACGGGACAACCCTTAGTGTTGTCAAAAAAGCTGCAGGTACACGAGCTAGCAGTTGTTCTGGCAAGTTAGGCAAGTTCCCCCTGTGACCGTCTGCTCCAGACAGGGGGCGTGTTCGCGGGTGAGAGCGGCGATGGAGCGGCCTTTCAGGTACGCGGTGTTCGGCACGACACGTCCAACGCCCACTGAAAGCCGCAGCACCACCCACCCGACGTCAGCCGCGGTGCGATTCGCACGGCCGTCGCCGGCCTTATGCTGGACCACACCGCGATCGAAGAGAACGCTCCGGCCTCGGAGCTGACGGTCACCCTCGACGTGCCGGGCCAGGGCGCCGACTTCCTGCGTGCCAGGGAGCTGGAGGCCGCAGAGCGGGCCGTGCTCGACCAGGGGGTGACCGTACGGCGCGGGCAGGGCTATCTCCTGCGCGTCTCCGCCGTCCCCGCTGTCCACCGTGGTGGGCTCCTGGCCCGTTGCCAGCGGCTCGGCGGCAGCCAGGGCGTCCCCGCAGTCCCGGTCCGGCGCAAGGCCCGCCGCGAGTACGAGAACCGGGGCGGCACCCTCACGCCCTGACCGTGATCTTTCTCGGTGCCGATGGCTGTACTGATGTTCCAACTGCCGCCAGTTGCCGCGGGGGTCCCTGGGTCAGTTTTCGCAGTTGATGCGCGTGTTCCCCACCAGGGGGGTCACGGTGCAGGTGTCGGTGCCGCCGCCGCCGTCGAGGGTGTTACTTTCACTTACGTTTTGGGGGGTGACGGTGATGGTGTCGTTTCCAGCACCGCCGAGGTAGGTGCAGTAGATGGAGGAGAGATCACCGGTGACGGTGATGGTGTCGGCGCCGTCGTCGCCCTGCACCCTCGCGCCGTGACAAAACGGCGCCAGCCCCACTTCCGAAGAGATCCTGATCTGGTCGTTGCCGGGGCCGCCGGTGACGACGGCGGGAACGAGGACGATGGCGCCCGACAAGGTTCCAAGCTCGGCTTGGTCGTTGCCGCTCCCGAGGTCGAGACGGCCGAAGATCTGGCTGGTTACGACCCTGTCGTCGCCGTCGCCGGTGTTGATCCTGCCGTAGAGCCCCCCCTCGGGGTTCTGGACGATGTCGGAACCGGTGCCGGTGTTGATGGTGCCGCCGGCCCTTCCGCTGACGGTGACGGTGTCGTCGCCGGCGCCGGTGTTGATGCTCTGTCCGGCCAGCAGGAATGGGCAGGTGACGGTGTCGTTGCCGGGGGTTTCGGTGCCGGTGCACTGGAGGGGCAGGGCGGCTGCGGGGGCGGCGCTGAGGGCGGTCAGCCCGAGGGCGGTCAGCCCGAGGGCGGCGGCGGTGGCCAGAGTGCGGCGGATGTGGCAGGGCCTGCGGGGGACGTGCATGGAGATACTCCTGTCGTGAACTTTTGTTGTTGTGTCTGGCCGGGGTTGGGCCGGGCTGGGGGCGCGGGCGAAGTGCCCGGCCTGTGGGGAGGGGCAGCACGCCCGCTGCAGACGCGCGCCAAAGAGACGATGGGCCGAGGGGATGGAGGGGGGTGAGGGTACAGGGTCGCGGGCCCGCGACCGGGCGGCCGCCAGGCCAGGGCCGCTGTCCGCTGGTACCGGGGGAGGGTGCGGGCCCGGCGTGTGCGGCGGGCGCCGGGGACCGTCCTGCCCTCTTGGAGGGAGCGCTGTATATGTGGAGGGGGCACCGGTGGAAAGGGTGTCCTGTGCCCGCTCGGGCATCCTTTCTTTCCAGACCTTCCGGCGGCCGGGGCCAGGAGGGGCCGGGTGCCGGGCCTTTCATCAGGGGCTGTGCACTCCCGGGCCGGGAATGCCGTTGTCGTATGCAGCGCATTTCCCGCTGCCGGCCCCACGTCAAACGCCCTGTGAGGCCAGAGGCATCAGGTGGGGCCTGCGGGGATCCGAGTTCACCCGGACGGCGTAATGTCGCTGTTTTCCCGAGGCCACACTGCACAGATACCCGGCAACACTCCCATGCGGCGCACTGCCTGAAAGGGTGGTCGCCCAGTCCGTAGGCACGCGGCTGGCTCGCCGCCTCAGCGGGCCAGGAGGACGGCGGCTCGCTGGGAGAGTTCGCGGGCTTCGGGCACGTTCTCGTACCGGGTGAGGCGGACTTGGAGGTCTTCGGCGGCGTCGCGGACCTTGATGGACTGGACGCCTTCGGCGCAGTCCAGGAACTCGATCCAGACGGCGAGGGCGCCGTCGAGGTCGCCTTCGCGCAGATGGATGCCGCCGAGGTCGCCCAGGACGCTGGCGCGGGTGCGGCGGCGGTCGAGGCCGTAGGTTTCCAGGGCCTGGTGCAGGTGCTCGCGGGCCGCGGGGAGGGCGCCCATCTTCGCGAGGATCATCCCCGACGCGTACGCCCAGCGGCCGATGGTGAAGTGGGAAGCCCAGGACTGCCCGGTGGGGGCGGTGGCGGTGCGTTCGATCTGGGTCTGGGAGGCGGCGAGCGATTTGCCGGCCAGGCGGTGGTCACCGTCGAGGGCGGCGGCGTCGGCCAGGGTGGACTGGTAGTAGGCGACCGCATGCGGGTCAGTGAGGTCCTTGGCGTAGGTCATGCACTTCTCGGCCAGGGCGGTGGCGGCCAGTTCCGGTTCTTTGGCTTCGTTGGCCAGGCGCCAGGCGTGTGCGTAGTAAACGGTGTCCCGTAAGGGGCTTTGAGGGCAGGCTGGCTCGGTTGGTGTGCCGCCTGGCTCAGCCTGCCAGAGCGAGGTTGTGTATCCGGGCGATGCCGAGTGCGGCCTGGTGGACGCCGTCGCCGCGCAGGCGGCAGTCGCGGAGGATCTTGTAGGTCTTCATCCTCGAGAAGGCGTGTTCGACGCGGGCCCGGGCCCGGCGATGGACGGTGTTCTCCGCTTCCTGCTCAGGAGTCAGAGGCCGGTTCGGGCGGGGCCAGTGCGGAATGAGCGCGGCCGTACCGCGGTAGCCACCGTCACCCAGGAGTGGCGCGTTCTTCACCGCCTGGTCCACGCCGGACTCGCCATAGGCCCGGGCGTCGTGCCGGCTGCCGGGCAACGGACGGCCGACCGCGACCACCAGGCGACTGTTCGCATCGATGATGACCTGCAGGTTCGTCGAGTAGCGGTAGTTCTTGGAGGACGCGGCCACGCTCCGGTCGCGGGTGGGGACCAGGGTTCCGTCCACGATCAGCACTGTGCCTGCCGGGTGCCGGCGGCGGACCGGTGCCAGGGCAAGGAGCGGAGCGATGTGGTCGATGACCCGGTCCGCGGCCGACTTCGAGATCCCGAACAGCGGGCCGAGCTGCCGCATCGTGAGGTTCGTCCGCCAGTACGCGGCCACCAGCAGTACCCGGTCCTCCAGCGGCAGCCCCCACGGCCGGCCACCGGACGGCGCACCACCACCCCGGCGCCGCACGAGACCCACCAGCCTGCGGAACTGCCGCTCGCCCAGACCCGCGAACAGCCCTACCCAGCCCGGCTCTGACGCCGTCACCACAGCACCCACACCAAGATCATCACATGCCTGGCCAGGCCTTACGGGACACCGTTTAGTACTGCAACGGTCTTTTCTGTGACGGGTGGGCAGGTCGGTCGTTGGTGTGGTTATGGGTGGGGTCATTGCTGATGTCGGATTGTGGGCTGGGGAACTGAGTGCGGTGCACGGGCGGTTCGTGCACCGGTTCAACCGGGAGGAGCCGCGGCAGTCGGCGCTTTCCTATCTGCGGGGGCTGATTGCTCCGCTGGAGCGGAAGAACGGCTGGACGCTCGCGGAGGAGGCCGGGCACGCGGGACCTGACCGCATCCACCGGCTGCTGAACCGGATCGAGTGGGACGCCGACGAGGTCCTGGACGACGTGCGTGAGTATGTCCTTGGCCACCTCGGGGACCGGGATGCCGTTCTGATCATCGATGACACGGGATTCCTCAAGAAGGGCACCCGCTCGGCGGGGGTGCAACGGCAGTACTCCGGCACCGCCGGACGCACGGAGAACAGCCAGATCGGCGTGTTCCTCGCCTATGCCACCCACCGCGGGCGCACGTTGATCGACCGGCGCTTGTATCTGCCCACGTCATGGACAGATGACCGGAGCAGGTGCCGGCAGGCCGGCATCGACGACAGCGTCGTCTTCGCCACGAAGGTGGCCATGGCTCGCGCGATGGTCCGGCGGGCGATCGCGGACAAGATCCCGTTCGGATGGGTGACGGCGGATGCCGCCTACGGCTACAGCAAGGGCTGGCGCTTCGAGCTGGAACAGGCCGATGTCTTCCATGTCATGGCCACCACCCGGCACGACACCGTCGTCACCCGCTGGTCCATCGACCACCCCGTCCACGGCCTGTTCCCCAGCCTGCCGCGGCAGATGTGGAAGCGTCGTTCGTGCGGCCAGGGCGCACACGGTCCGCGGGTCTATGACTGGGCCCGCGTCGAGGTGCGGCCCTGGCACCGTGAGGACCGTCGGCACTGGGTCATCGCCCGCCGCAGCGTCCGACGGCCCGAAGAGATCTCCTACTACATCGCCTACTGCCCCGCCGACACCACGCTCGACGAGCTGATCTCGGTCGCGGGCAGCCGGTGGGCCGTGGAGGAGTGCTTCCAGAGCGCGAAGCAGGAGTGCGGCCTGGACGACTACCAGGTCCGCCGCTACCCCGGCTGGCACCGCCACATGACCCTGGCCATGGCCGCCCACGCCGCCCTGACCGTCCTGCGGGCCCGCCAACTGGATGCGGAGAAAGCAGAAACGGATCCTCCGGGCTCATCCACCTCAGCCTCGCCGAGATCAGACGCCTGACCCACCGCCTCACCCACCGCCGGCCCGCATCCGTCGAGTACATCCTGCACTGGTCCCACTGGCGCCGGAAAAGGCAGTACCAGGCCCGCCTCAGCCACTACAAACGACGCGGCCACACCCCACCCGAAACTACCCACCCGTCACAGCAAGCACCGTTGCAGTACTAGGCCCGGACGGCGCGTAAGGCTCTGGGCTAGGAGCGCGGTTGGGGTATGGGGATCCTCCTCTCCGCCCGGTCGTTGGGGCAGGGGTCGGTAGTCATGGGGTCCACGGGGACGGGTGGGGCGAACCATTGGTCCCAGCAGAAGGAGAACGCGCAGTCGACCCGGGTCTGGTGGCGTTTGATGGCGCGGGTGGAACGGACCTGGAAGTCGGCCCAGCCGAGTTCACCCTTGATCTGTTTGTAGCTCTGCTCGATCCAGGGTCGTAGTCCGTAGAGGCGGACGATCTGTGCGAGGCCGGTGGGCGGGTGCGGGCTGGTGGTGGCGTGGGGTGCGTTGGGGTGGGGCAGGTTGGTGGCGAGATACCAGGTGGCCTTGGGTGGCGGGGTGGCCGGGTCGGTGGTGGCCACGACCAGTCGCACCCGGCTGTGGGGTCCCCAGCCGCTCAGGCGGGCGTCGGCGACCCACCAGGTCTCGATGTGCCCGTCATGGAAGTGGCGCTCGACGGGTGTCCAGTTGCCGGGGTGTTCGGCATCGTGCCAGGCCAGGGTGTGGGCGGCGTCGAGGGGAGTGTGCGGCTGGTCGGCGGGGGTCCAGGTGTCGCGGTGGGGCTTGAGGTGGACCACGTAGGGCAGGCGGGCCTCGCGCCTCGCTGACACTGTAGGCGCAGTCGGCGACCACCGCCCGGCAGGCGAAGCCCGCCTCCTTGCCCTGGGTCGCGAGAGCCGCAGCGATCTGCGGTTTGGTGCGGAAGGCGGGATCACGCGGGCCGCGCGGGAAGTGGTGGGCGGGGGTGTAGGGCTGGGTGTGCCGCGGGTGGTAGACACGCCCGTCGGTCCACAGCGTGGTCACGGTGACCACGTCATTGTCGCTCTTGCCGTACCGTCCCAGCTACTGTCGGCCTACGGCCGCGGTGGCTGTGCCGTCCTTGCGGTCCCCTAAATCGTCGATCACGATGACCCCGTCCGCGTGCGGAGCGGTCTTCGGCTACTCGCGCAGCAACTCCAGCCGTCTGGCGTTGACCTGCCCGACGTCCCAGGGGGACTCGGAAAGGAAGAACTGCAGGCGCTGCACCGCGGGATCACGCGCACCCACCACCGGTTCCGCGCCGGCCAGGCAGGTCACTGTCTTGTTCCGGTCCCGTGGCGCCAGCAGCCCCGTCAGATACTCGCGCAATCCCGGCGCTGGGCCAGGGAGGCCAACAGGTCATCGAAACACGCGGCGTAGTCCTCCAGCGGCCCCGGCACCGGCGGACACGGACGACGAGGGGGCATCACCACCCCCCACCATCCGGACTACCGCTACCCCGCACCCACGTCAACGAACTACCGGTATCTTGAGCCCGCACGAGCGCGTCCTTCATGTGCGTGGAGCACGCTGCAGTTCCCCCAACTCCCGTGGCGGATGCGGTTATCTGCCGCCGTCCAACATGGAAGGGGCGGAGGCGTGATGGGCGTACAGAAGGTGCCCACACCTGGGTCCACGACGGAGTCGTGGACGCTGCTGGGGGATGATCTACGGCCGGTTGATCCAGTCGAGTCGTTCCTGGTCTACCTGACGGCGATCGAGCGGTCGCTGAACACCATCAAGACGTACGCCCATGACCCCAAGGACTGGTGGACCTACCTCGACGGCCGCAGCCTCGACTGGAAGGCCGTTGCTCGGGAGGGGGTGGCAGCCTTCGTGGCCTGGCTGCTGCTGCCGCCCCTGGCCCGGAACGGGGCGGTGGCGGTGCTGCCGACGGTCGAACACCACTGCGCGGCCTCCAGCGTGAACCGCAAGCTCACGGCGGTCAGCACGTTCTACGAGTTCCACGCCCGCAGCGGCATCGAGGTCGCCGATCTGCTGGTGACGATGCGTCCGGCCGGGTGGCACCGCTCGTCGGCCACCTCCTGCAAGCCGTTCCTGCAGCACATCGCCTCCCGCAAGCCCGAGCGGACCCGGACCATCAAGCTCAAGTCCGGCCGGAAGCGTCCCCGCGTCCTGATCGCCGCCCAAGCCCAGAGGATCATGGACGGCTGCGAACGCCTGTCGGGGCGCCGACGAATCCTAACTCCCTTGTGGGCAGGTCATTGTAGCTGCTCCGGCGCCGTCGACGCGCTGAGCTCCAGGCTCTTCGCGGCTGGCCGCAGGGCTTTGCCCAGCAGGTATGGAAAATTCTTATATTTGCGCAAATAAGCATCGGAAAGTACGTTCGGTTGTCGTTCATGAAGCAAGTGCCGCAGCGCCTGGGTGGGAGGGCGGGCACGATAGCCGGGCAAGAGGTGTGAGGGATGACTGACATATGGGGTCAGCAGGCCGAGTCCGGCTGCGCCCGCCGGGTGAACCCGCATGCGGACCACACCAGGCCCTACGAGCTCCGGGTGCCCCAGCATCGCCGAGGCGCCACGGAAGCGCGGCCCACACGGACAGGCGGGCCGACCTCCCCGCCCAGCCGTCACCGGAGCGGCCGCCCGAGCCTGGCCGTGCTGCCGCTGGTCGCAGGGCCGTTGTTCGGCGCGCTGGTGTCCGACGGGCAAGGGCCGCTCTTCGTGGTCTGTGCCGCCGCCGGTGCGGCCGGGGCCACCTGGCTCAGCAGCCGGGCCGGTGCCTGGTGGACAGTGACGGCGGCGCCGGTGGTGGTCTTGCTGGTCGCCATGAGCGTGCGGGTGGCCCTCGGCTCGGACACCTCGACCGGCGCGGCCCTCGCCACGGGCGCCCTGAAGTGGTCGGCAAACGCCTTCATCGCGATGCTGGCCGCCCTCGCAGCGGCGCTCGCCGTGCCCCTTGTCCGGCGGACGCGGGGGAAGGGGAAGCACCATGGGTGAGCGCGGAGCAGGCAGGAGCCGGGCCGAGCGGCGTCGGGGCGCCAGGCCGTCGCGCCTGACCGTCCTGGGGCGTACGGCGGCGACCGGGGTGTGCTGCCTGTCGCTGGTCGGCGGCGGGGCGTCCTGGTTCACCTACCAGTCGCTAGTAAACGGTGCATCCACCTCGGATGCCTTGTCGCGCACGCAGAAGAACGGTCCGCCGAAGCTGGACAACTCCGTCAACCTGCTGCTGATCGGGCTCGACAGCCGCAAGGACATGGACGGCAACGACCTACCGCCCGAGGTCGTCAGTCAGGAACTGCACGCGGGCGCGTCCAGCAAGGTCGGCGGCTACAACACCAACAGCCTCATCCTCATGCACATCCCGCCCGGCGGCAAGGCCAAGGCGCAGGCCGTTTCCATCCCCCGCGACGACTACGTGATGACATACAACGGGGACGGCTCGCGGCAGGGCATGCACAAGGTTAAGGAGGCGTACGGGATCGCCAAGAGCGCTGCTGAAGCCGGGCTCAAGGCGAAGGGGTTCAAGGGAGCTGCCCTGGAGCAGCAGAGCCGTGAGGCGGGCCGTGAGGCCACCCTCGCCACCGTGCAGAAATTCCTGGACGTGCACATCGACCACTTCGCCGAGGTCAACCTGATCGGCTTCTATGACGTGGCGAAGGCGATCGGCCCGATCGACGTATGCCTCAAGAAGGCCACCAAGGACCCCGCTATGAAGGGGCAGGGATCGGGCGCCGACTTCCACAAGGGCATCAACACCCTGGCCACCCCCGCCCAGGCCCTCGCCTTCGTGCGCCAGCGGCACAACCTGACCAACGGCGACTTCGACCGCACCCACCGCCAGCAGGCGTTCATCACCTCCGCCATGATCGCCCTGAAGAAGAAGGGCATCATCAGCGATCTCGGCAAGGTACGCAGGCTGCTGGAGGTGGTGAAGAAGGACATCGTCATCGACGACCAATGGAACCTGCTCGACTTCGCCCAGCAGGCGCCCAACCTCACCGGTGGCAACGTCGTCTACAACACCCTGCCGGTCAAGGCCCTGACGGACGTCAATGTTCCCGGCGAAGGCAAGCAATCCGTCAACGAGGTCGACGTCGAACAGGTCCGCAAGACCGTCAAGGCCCTCTTTAACAACAAGGGATCCGACTCCTCGCCGAAGCCCTCGGCCACACCAGAGAAGCCCGCCCCCGCGACTGTCGACGTCTACAACGCCTCCGGCCTGTCCGGCAGGGCGGAGGCCACCGCCAAGTCGCTGGTGGCAGCCGGCTACGCCAAGGGTGCGGTGGGCACGCGCGCCAAGGGCGGCAAGACCCAGGTGCTGTACGGAACCGGCGCGGACAAGGCGGGCGAACAGATCGCTGCGAAGCTCAACGCCGGTAGGGCGACGGCGAGTTCGATGATCCCGGCCGGGCACGTCCAGGTGATCCTCGGCACCGGATTCACCCCGCCCACCACCGGCCCCACGCCAGCGCCCTCGTCCAGCCCCCGACTGGTCTTCCAGGGCCCGGAGGTCGACGGAGGCGGCATTCCCTGCGTCGACTGAAGCGGTGAGGGGTGGAGGGGACCCGCCCCGCCCTTGGAGTCGGGGGTGTGAGATCGGCCGCAGTCGCGGGCCTGGGTGTGGCGGTCGCACCCCCGGACGTGCGTGGACGGCGCCTCGAGCGCGGGCACGCACCCCGCAAATGCCGGGCCGAGCCCGCGTGAGCGAGGGTCGGCCCGGCCGGTGGGGTGGTCACGTGGCCGAAACGGAGAGCTTCTCGCTCAGTACCCGGCCGGGCGGCAGCCCGTGTTCGGCCGCGGTTCGTTCCATCGCGTCGATCATTCCGGGGGCCCGCACACATACAGGTCCGGCTGGGCGCCGCCCTGGTCGCGCAGCTCCGCGAGGGCTTCGGCCAGGGCCTCCACCGGACTGCCCGCATACAGGTCGGTGCGCCGTCCGGGCTCGTCCATGCAGATGACTGTCTCCAGCCCGGGGAGTTCGTCGCGCAGGGCGACCAGGGCCTCCTCGCCGAAGGCGTCCGCCTCGGTGACGACGCCGAGGCAGAGCCACAGCGGGTGGGCTCCTGGAACTCCGCCAAGCGCCGGGCCACGGACAACAGCGGGGCGAGCCGACGCCGCCGGCCACGCACCATCTCGGCCGCAGGCCGGTTTCGGCGAGCCTGGAGGCGCCCTGCGGGCCATGCCCGTGTGCCACCCGCCATCCCCTCGTTGTCTGGAGGGCGGCGACCACTGATGAGCCATGCCCGGGACCCCTGGGCCCTCCGATCCCACGAGTGACCAGAGCAATCACTCTTGAAAGGCAGGATCACCGATCGCTTGAGCACGTCACGCTCTATCCGCAGCTCGTGGTGCTCCCTTGCGCAGCCGCGCCAGCTCGGCCCGCTCGTCCAGGTCCAGGCCCGCGCGGGATGCCTCCTGCTCGCCGGAGATCCATGTGGCCAGCGTGCCCTCGTGACCCTGAGGGGCCTCGTGTTTCCCGGACAGGCGTCTGCCGATGACTTCACGCTGAGATGCGCAACTTCCGGTATTCGACATGGACTTAGCACGGAGGGCGGTAATCCATTGCCGAGTGAAGGTGCTTGTGATTGCACCAGAATTCGATGTACCGAGTGATGTCCTGCCGGGCAGCTTCGTGGGTCAGGTAAGTCACCCTGGACACGCGCTCGTTCTTCAGGGCTGCGAAAAATGATTCGGCCATAGCGCTATCGAAACAGATCCAGGTACGGCCAGCGGAACGCCGCAGAGCGAGGCGCCGCAACACCTCTCTGTACTCGGCTGACATGTAGCCGATCACTTCCTTGGTGCAACAGTCGATCACCGTCGCCAGATACAGCCTCCCTCGCCAGTGGGAACGTAAGTGAGCGGCGGCGGTGGACGCGCGGGGCGGGCTTGGCGTGGGGGAAGGCGATCCCGCCAAGGCCATCGACGATGGCCAGGTCTTGACCGGCCGGGACTCGCGGCGGCCGTGTCCTGTGTTCGAGGCGGTGTGTTGGATGGCCCCCGCATGCCCGTCCAGACTGTCCAGTTGGGTCCATGCGGTCGGCTGGATGGGCTTGATCACGGCCCCGTAGTGCGACTCCTCGCCTCCACCAGCCAGGTGACGTTGGCCTTCACGGAGTGTAACGCGTCGAAGGTGAGTGCGGCTTCTTTCAGGTCGAGGGGGGCGAGCAAGGCTGGAAGTGCCGGGTTTCGTCGGTCTTGAAGCCGGCCTTGGCCTGGGTGACCGGACAGCCGTGGGTGACGGCGGACAGTAGGTGCCGACGAGGTTGGTCCAGGCGTGCGGAGCCGCGCAGTGCCTTGCCGTCCACCGCGATCACCCGCCGCCCGCCCCGGAAGATGAGACAGCGGACAAGGGAACCTTCTTGATCGCTCGGCACAGACACCGTGAATGAGCACGGACTCCGTGGCCGCTCTGTCATCCGCCCCTAACCTGCTGCACCCGCACGCAGTTGGGCGACCCCGGGAACTCGCACAGCCCCGGTGTGCGGGGCCTCGTCGGGACGTGTGCACGGCTATCACTGGCGGACGGTCGCGGACGTGCCGGTTGATGAACGGCGGGTGGTGATCCGTGTGCGAGTGCGGCGTCTGGTGCGCCCTCACGCGGCTGCCTACACACCTTCCGCGAACAGGTGACCGGCGTGTTGGACCGATACCAACGGCGAACTGTCCGTCTGACCAGGCAAGTAAAGGCCGTGGTCAAGGAGTTGCCGTAGCAGGCCGGGCCGGGGCACGCTTGCTGGCGATACTGGCGGTGAGCTTGTCGCATCACACGGCCCTGTGCACCTTGCTGCGGATCCCGCTGCCCACGGGGCGGGTGCCCCGGGTGGTCGGCGTTGACGACTTCGCGCTGCGCCAGCGCCACCGCTATGCCATTGCGATCATCGACGCCGAGACCCACGAGCGGATCGACGTGCTGCCCGACCGCACCACCGACACCCTCGAGGAGTGGCTGCGCGAGCATCCGGGCATCGAGGCCGTGTGCCGCGACGGCTCGGCGGCCTACGCCGAAGCCATCCGCCGTGCCCTGCCCCACGCCGCCTGCCCTGAAATGACCTAACTGGCCATTTTTCTACGGGACTTTGCGCCGCTCCTTACGCCTCACATCGACAACGCCGACGCGCTCCCGCGCTGGATCGCCCAAGTCCGAGTAGCCGACCTGCTCCATCTATATGCCTTCACCCGGGGCCTAGACCGGGACATCGGCGCGGTGATCGCCGGACTCACGCTTCCGTACAGCAACTGCCCCACCGAAGGCGTCAACACCAAGACCAAACAGATCACGCGCCAGATACACGGGCGAGCAGGCTTCACCCTGTTCCGCCACCGCGCCCTCCTCGCATAACCCACGCTCCGCCACCACCGAATGCGAGACAGGGCGTCAACTTCACGGACCCGCCAGTCGGGTACGACCACGGATGTACACAAGGTCGCTCGCTGGAGGGACGCAGCGGGGCCCGGCGTTGGAAAGGATGGGAATGTCGCGTTCATCCGTACAGTTCCAAGGAGATAGACGTAAATGTCGGCCAAGATCACGTGCCTCGCCGTCGTAGGTGTTCTTTCCGCCCTCAGGGTGCCGTCCGCTGCCAGCGTCGAGCCGAATCCGGTGCCCGTCGCGGCGGGCGTCAAATGGGGCCAGTGCGTGCGGGAGGACATAACGGAAGGCGTCGAGTGCGGGACGCTGACCGTACCCGTGGACTGGTCCAGGCCGAAGTCCGGCACGGTTGACCTTCGTGTCTTCCGGCTGAAGGCGTCTGATGGTGCGGCGGGGAGCGAGACGGCCCAGGCAACGACGGGCGCCAAGCCGACCATGCGTGCCAAGGGGGCCATCCTCAATTTCCCCAGCGGTCCCGGCGAGAGCGGGGACATCGCCTTCGCCTCGCTGCGAAAAGACCTCCCTGCCTACGATCTGGTCTCTTTCGACCCGCGCGGAGTGGGGGAGAGCGCCCCGTTGACCTGCCCGACGGACAAGGTGATGAAGATTCCGTTCGTCCCCCCGACGGACACCGCCTCGTTCAACGCGCTGCGCCATAACCAGAAGGCGTTCTGGGCAGGCTGTACTACCGGCGACCGGCGCCTCGACGAGCACCTGGATGCCTACAGCACGGCCCGTGACGCCGAAGCGCTCCGCAAGGCGCTGAAGCTCGACAAGGTCAACCTCTACGGGATGTCCTACGGCACCCTGATGGCCGAGCGCTACCTCGGGCTGTTCGGGGAGCACGTCAACGGCGCGGTCCTGGAAGGCGTGATGAACCCCACGCAGAGCCGCCGGGAGTTCGTCACCACCGCGGCGGCCGGTACCGAGGCGGTCTTCGACCGGTTCCGGTCGTGGTGCGCCCAGGACACGGGCTGCGCCCTCCATGGCAAGGACGTGGCCGCCCTTTTCCGCACGGCCCAGCGCAACGCCGACGTGGGCGGCATCCCCGGCGGGGACTTCATGGGACAGCCGTGGACGGCGGTGAGCGTCACCCAGTACATCGACGCGACGGCCCGCGACAGTTTCAAAGAGGCTGCCCAGGGGCTGCTCGCGCTCTCCGAGGGCCGCAACCCGCTCCCCAAGCCCCTGGAGGGAAAGGAGAACGGACAGGGTGTGATCGCCGCCCGGGGCCCGGCTCAGGCCGGGGAAGAGACACCGGAAACGCTCTCCTACACCGACCCCATCGTCTGCTCGGACTTCGACATAGCTGTCCCCAACACCAACCAGGCCCGCCGTGACCTAGCCGCCACCCGCGCGGTTGCCCCAGTGACCGGGTACTCCACCAATGCCAGCCTGTACACGTCCATATGCCTGGCGGGCCCCAAGCCTGCGAAGGACTCCTCCTTGCCGGTCACCACGCGCGGCGCCAACCAGGTGATGCTGCTGAGCAACACACACGACTCGTCCACGCCCGCCGCGTGGGCCAACGCGGTGGCGGCGCAGTTGGGGAAGAAGGCCGTGCACGTCGTCACGGACCAGGTCGGTCATGGCGGCGGCATGACCGACCCGGACACCCTGCGCAAGGTGACTACCTACCTGGACCACCTCAACCCCGGTGCCGTCAGCGCGCCGTAACGATGGTGGCGGCCGGGGCGGTCGTTTGACCGCCCCGGCCGTCACCACTTCCAGTGATCTTCTTGGTGGTCGACACCTCGGGCCGCCCACCGCATTGGCGACGCGGGGGCATCCGTTGGTGCTCGCATGCTGCGGCGCGCGCAACCGCGTCGAGGCTGACCGTATTGTCTACGGGTCCCGAAGGGCCACGCCATAAGGGGCGGCACGGGACCATCGGATCTACTTTCGGCCGATGGGGGTAGCCCATTGGTCAAGTGAGTCGCCATCGGAACGTACATAGGCTCGGACAGCCCTATTCCACTTCCTCGGAAACAAGGTCTCCCCCCGTGAAAAAAGGTGCTCCTGCGCCGGGCTCCCGGCACGAGCAGATACCAGGAGCGGGCCCTACACCCTTGCCCTGGCGCAGGCGCGTGCTCGCCGACCTCCGGGTACCGACGCGCATGCTCGTCGTCGTCCTCGTACCGCTGCTCGCCGCCCTCGGCTTCGCCGGCATACGAGTCAAGGGCGCCCTGGACACCGCCGACCAGTACCGCGACACGGCGCGCATCGCCGAGACCAGCCGGACCGGGACCTCCCTCATCCGGGCGCTGGCCCAGGAGCGCGACCTGGCGGTCGACCCGAAGGCGCACGACCGGCTCCGCCCCACCGACGGCACTGGCCGAGCCGAAACCGACACGAAGGCCAAGCAGTTCCTGCATGAGCTCGTGGAGCTGCCCGCCAGCTCTAACATGGAGCGCCAGTACAAGGTCACCCGCACCGGGCTCGACTCCCTTCAGGAGGCCCGCAAACTCGCGGACTCCCATACCGCCGCCAGTGACGTCGAGAGCCGGTACGGTGGTGTGATCGTGTCGATCGCCAGTCTGTATAACCAGGTCGGCGGGATCGGCGAACAGGCCCGGGGCGCCGGTTGGACCCTGTACACCCTGGCTCTCTACGACGTCATGGTCACGAGCCAGCGTTCGGTGCTGGCCTCGGCCCCCTCCGGCAGCCTCACAGCGGGTGCACAGGGCAACGTCCTCGCCTCCCAGCTCGTGCGCGGCATCACCGGCATGGAGTTCGGCTTGTACGCCAAGCCCTCCGAGGCCGCCGCCTTCCAGCAGATCGTCGATGCCGCGCCGTCGGCCGCCGTGACCTACGCGATCCAGAAGCTGAGCTCTTCCACCGGCCAGCCCGACCTCCGCAAGGTGCTGCCGAAGACTTGGTACGAGGACCTCACCTACGTCAGCACCCAGCTGGACAAGCTCCAGGACACTGTGGAGGGCCGTGTGCTGGCCAGTGCGCTCGACCAGAAGGACCAGGCCAACCAGAAGGCTGTGGTTTCCATCGTCTTGTCGGTGCTGGCCCTGCTGATCGCCACAGCCCTGGTCATCGCGACCTCCCGGCACCTGGTGCGCGGGCTGACGTGGCTGCGCCGCTCGGCGGTGAAGGTGGCCGACGTCCACCTTCCCGACGTGACCCGCCACCTCTCCCAGAACGGCGATATCCCGCGCGCCCTGGAGGGGAAGGTGCTCGCCCCCCGCAGTCGAGACGAGATCGGCGATGTGGCGCGCGCCTTCGACCGGGTCTATCTGGAGGCCGTACGCCTCGCTCGCCAGCAGGTCGGCATGCGTGAGGAGGCCAACCTCCTTTTCCTGAACCTTTCCCGTCGCAACCAGTCCCTCATCCAGCGCCAACTGGCGGTCATCACCGAACTGGAGAGCCGCGAGCTGGAACCCGAGGTGCTCGCGCACCTGTTCCACCTCGACCACCTCTCCACCCAGATCCGCCGCAACAGCGAGAACATGTTGGTGCTCGCAGGAGCGGAGATCTCGGCCGAGCGGCGCGAGACCACGGACCTGCTCACGCTCGTACGGACTGCGGCTTCCGAGATCGAGGACTACCGGCGGGTCACCTACCACGCGCTGCCCCCGGTCGGCGTGGTCGGCTACGCCGCCGACGACCTCGTACACCTGGTCGCTGAACTCCTCGACAACGCCACTTCGTTCTCCAGCCCGGACACCTGGGCCGTGGTGAGCGGCCAGCGGATGCCCGACGGCCGCGCCCTTTTGGAGATCCGCGACGCGGGCATCGGGATGGGCCCCGAGCAGCTGGCTCAGGCCGAACAGACTCTGCACCAGACCGCCGGATTCCGGGCCCAGCTCAGCGAGTCCCTGGGTCTCTACGTCGTGGGGGCGCTCGCCCGGAAGCATCAGGTGGCTGTCCGTCTGTACGAGAACACGCCGACCGGTCTGGTGGCCTCGCTGATCCTGCCGCAGTCCATGCTGGCCGAGCCAGCCGCGGACCCGCATCCAGTGCAGTCGGCCGCGCTGTCGGCCCCGGCGGCCCACCAGTCCGTGCGGTACGGGCAGGCCCGCCGGGGGATGGGCGCCCGCACACAGGACCCCTCCACCATGTCGATGCAGGCCCTCGGCCCCGCCGCCGGCAGCGAGTCCGCACCGCGGCAGCCGGGCCCGACACAGGCGTCCACACCTCAGCAGTCCCTACCACGGCAGGGAGGTTTGGCACAGGAGCACCTCCGGTGGTCGGGTGACCCGGCGCAAGGGGCCGCGCCCCAACAGGGCGGACCGGCGCAGCAGTCCATACCTCAACAAGGCGGCCCGGCGCCGGAGTCCACTCAGGCCGGCCTGCCCGTGCGGCAGCGACGCGCACGCGTCGGCAGTATCACCGCGCCCGGTTCGGCGACCGGTGGCTCCGCCGCCCTTCCCGACCCCGCTGAGATCCGGCGGCGCATGAGCGGCCTGACCGACGGGATCGCCCAGGCCCAGCCGGAGCCGCCGCAGGAGCCCGCTCAGGAGGAGCACCGTGTACACGATTGAGCCATCCCCCGCACCGCGTGCCCGGCCCCAGGGTGACCCGGTGCGCGAGTTCCAGTGGGTACTGCAGAGGTTCCAGAGCGACCTGCCGGGCGTCTTCGACGTCGCGCTGGTCTCAGCGGACGGGGTGCTGCTAGCTCGGGCCTCGGACGCCAAGGCACCGGCACCCGGACTCGTGTCGCCCATCACCAGCGGCCTGGCGGCGCTGGGGTACGCGGCGGCCGAGCTGAACGAATCGGGTGCGGTGCACCGCACCGTACTGGAGATGCAGCACTCGATCCTGGTCGTGGTGACCGTCTCCGATGGGTCGTTGCTGGCCGTCGCCGCCGACACCGGCACCGACCGGGCAGTCCTTGGATACCAGATGACCCGGCTGGTGCGACGGGTGGGCCACGTCCTCACTCCCGAACTGCGGTCCACGCTGAGGGATCATGCCGCAGCAGCCGACTGAGCCGCCCAGCCCCGGCCCCCCGCCGCTGGCTCCCCGCCCGTACACCATCACGGCGGGACGGACGGTGACCGGCCTGGAACTCCCCCTGGAGGCCCTGGTCGTGACCGAGCGACGGGGCCCGGTCGGCGCCCAGCCCGAACACGAGCTGATCTTGTCCTTGTGCACCGAAGCCGCCTCGATCGCTGAGGTGTCCGCACATCTGCGGGTGCCCGTGGGCGTCGCCCGGATCCTCGTCGCGGACCTGTCCGCCGTCGGGTTCGTCTCGGTCATGGAGCCCGTCGGCGACCAGCCGACCACCGCATTGTTGGAAAGGGTCCTCAGTGGACTTCACAGCCTCTAAGCAGCCACCCTCCGCCGAAAAGATGTCCTCGGCCAAGATCGTCGTGGCCGGCGGATTCGGCGTCGGCAAGACCACGCTGATCGGCAGCATCTCCGAGATCCTCCCGCTGCGGACGGAGGCGGTCATGACCGTCGCCTCCGAGGGCATCGACAACCTCAGCCACGTGCCGTCCAAGCGCACCACTACGGTGGCGATGGACTTCGGCCGGGTGACCCTGGCGGACTCCCTCGTCCTGTACCTGTTCGGCACGCCGGGCCAGGACCGGTTCTGGTTCATGTGGGACGACGTAGTGTGCGGGGCGATCGGCGCCGTCGTCCTCGCCGACAGCAGGCGCCTGGCCGACTCCTTCCCCGCGGTCGACTACTTCGAGGAGTGCGGCGTCCCGTTCGTCGTCGCGCTCAACGGCTTCGACGGTCGCCAGCCGTTCGCGCCCGACGAGGTCCGCAAGGCCCTCCAACTCGCCGAGGACGTTCCGGTGGTGCCGACCGACGCCAGACAGCGCTCCGCCGTCCAGGACGTCCTGATCCGGGTGGTCGAGCACGCGATGGAGCGGCGCCTCGTCCCAGCGGCCGACTCGCGCGCCGCCGCAGCGGTCCTTTGAGAGCGGAGAGAGAAATGCAATCAGCCGGGAACCAGGCCCTGGACATCCAGAACGTCATCCGCGACTCCTGGGAGAAGACGCCCGGGGCCAGGAGTGCCGTCCTGCTGTCAGCCGGCGGCCTCGTCATGTGCTCGGACCCGTCCACCGACACCGCCGACGCAGAGCGGCTTGCCGCCCTGTCCTCCAGCCTGGCCTCGCTCACCAAGGCGGCAGCCCAGGCGTACGGCAGCGGCTGGGTCGGGGCCGTCATGATCAACATGCAGCGGCATCACCTCTGCATGGCGCCCGTCGACGCGCAGACGAGTCTGGTCATGGTGTCCGACGCCGACGCCGACACCAGTCAGGTCATGTACGCCACCTCGCTGCTGGCGGCGGAGATCGCGATGCTCCTGGACATTGCCACCCGAGAGCAACTCGGCCGGTTCTTTCTTCAGCCCGGTTGAGCAGACGCCGGCCCGCTGAGCACGACGGGGGATCAGATGAGTAAACACTGGCTGAGCATGCAGGTGGCGGCGGTGCTCGCCCTGCCCGTGCCCCCGGGCGTCCTCCAGATCCGGGACGCGGCCGACGTCCTGGACCGGCAGGTCACCGCCGAGCGGCAGGCGCTGCTCTTGGTGGCGGCTGCCTCCCTCGCCCGCGACCTCCAGAACGAACGGAACGCCCTGTCCGCGCCGTCAGGCCGGCTGCACCGACAGATCGACCTGCTCTCGCAGCTCCAGATGGCCGAGCAGGCCCCGCACGCCCTCGGCACCCTGTTCCAAATGGACCACCCCGCCACCCGGAGGCGCCGCAACGGCGAGACCACCCTCATCCTCGCCAGCGAGGGCCCCGAACACCGCCACCGTGAGGATGCCCCGCTCATCGACGTCCTGCGGGCCGCAGCGGCGGACATCGAGGACTGCACCCGCGCCGTCGTACGCCTCGACGTGCCCGGCGTGCACCTCAGAGCCGGGGCCGTCCACGGCATCACGCACATGACGGCTGAACTGATCGAGAACACCACGAAGTTCTTGCCCGCCGACCGGCGCGTGCGCTTGTCGGCCCAGGCAACCGACGGCAGAGGCGTAGCCATGCGCGTCAGCCACGACGGCAGCGTCATCGGCATCAAGCAGCTCGACGCGCTCAATGTGCGCCTACAGAGCGAACTGCCCGTGGACTGGGTGCAGCCCGAGCATACCGGTCTGTACGCGGTCAACAGCCTGGTCTCGCTGCACGGCGCACACGTGTACATCGACCCGACCGAGCAGGGCACCACCATCGCCGTCGCCCTCCCGGCGGCCCGGCCGGTGCCCGCGCCGCCCCACCCGCGTCCGGAGTGAACCGTGCCGACCCACGTCTACACACTCATCCGGCGGCGGCTGCGCGCCCTGCTGCGCTGCGACACACCCTCGCCCCGCCGACTGCGCCTCCTGGACGCCGGGCTCGCCCTGCTCGTGGGCGCCGCCAGTTGCCTGGCCCTGGTGACAGTGCACGGCACGGGAATCTTCCACGGCTACGCGGCCAGCTGCCTGTGCGCGCTGGTCGCAGCCGCGAGCCTGATGTGGCGACGCACCCATCCCGGCCTGTGCGTCCTCGTCGCCTGCGCCGCGACGCTCTGCTCAGATGAGGGGACGGCGCTGACGGCCGCGACGTACGCGGTGGGCCGCTACGGCACGCGCTGGCGGGCCACCGTCGTGGGCGCCGCCGCGCTGGCCTGGCTGAGCACCCGGTGGCTGACCGGCGAACTGATCGACAGCGCCCCCTGGCGGATCTACTTCACCGGTCTCGCCTACGTCCTGCCCGCCGTCTGCGGCCACTTCGTACGGCGTCGCCGGGCATACGAGGAGCAGCTGAGCGCACAGGTCACCCGCGCGGAAGCCGCCACCGACCACGCGGCCCGCTTCGCCCTCACCGAGAAGGGGACCCTGCTCGCCCACGAGATCCACGACAACGTCGGCCACCGCACTACGTACCTGGTGCTGCGGGCCGGCGTGGCGCAGCGCCGCGCCGGTCTGTCCCCCGAGGTGGTCAAGGACTTCGAGGAACTTGAGGAGGGCGCGATCATTGTCATGCGGGCACTGCGCGATGTTGTCGATGCGCTGCGCGCTCTCGGTGAAGCGGACCAGCGCCTGCCGCACACAGACTGCCACGACTTCCTGGCGGAGCTGACGCGGAACATGCGGACGATCGGCATGGACGCCACGTATTCCGTCACCGGCAGACCCCGGGGCTGCGGAGCGACAGCCGACGACCTGCTGTACCGGGCGGGCCACGAGGCGCTCACGAACGCGGCCAAGTATGCCCCTGGCGCGCCGGTCCATATCGGCCTGGCCTTCGCACCCGACACGGTGACCCTCACCGTTCACAACGGCCCCTCTCCGTACCGGCCCGTCGCCCTCGACTCCGGAGGTCTCGGCCTGGTGGGGCTGCGCGGGGCCGTCACCGCGGCCGGTGGCCGCTTCCACGCCGGACGGCAGCCGGACGGCGGCTTCCATGTCCGGGCCGTCTTGCCGATCCCCTACTCCGAAGAAAAGGAATCAGCACCGTGACCATTCGCGTGATCATCGTCGACGACCAGGCCATCATCCGGTCGGGCCTGCGGATGATGCTGGAGGACTCCGAGGGGTTCGAGGTGATGGGCGAGGCCGCCGACGGCGCTGACGCCATCATCCAGGCCAAGCTGCATCAGCCCGATATCGCGCTGATGGACCTGCGCATGCCGAACATGGACGGCGTCTGCGCCACCCGCAAACTGGTCCAACTCCCCAGCCCTCCGCGCGTCCTGGTCCTCAGCACGTACAGCAGCGACCACCACGTCCTGGAGGCCCTCGACGCCGGCGCCAGTGGATTCCTCCTCAAGGACCTGCGGCGCGAAGAACTCCTATCCGCGATGCGCGTCGTCGCCTCCGGCGGCCGCGTCTTCGCACCGGAGCTGCTGCGCAACCTGGTCCGCCAGGCGACGCTGCGCACCCCGGTGCACGTCAACGGCATCGACGCCCGGGTGGCCGCGCTCAGCGACAGCGAACGCAAGGTACTGAGACTGATCGGCATGGGCATGTCCAACGGCCAGATAGCCAAGGAACTGCACCTGGCCGACGCGAGCGTGAAGACGTACGTGTCGCGCACTCTGTCGAAGCTCGGCCTCAGTAACCGTACCCAGGCCGCGGTGGTCGCCTACACGATCGGCCTGGTGGACCACCCGGCGGACGGCCCGAGCGCGAGCCCGGCCAGCAGGCCCTATGCATTGGTGCGTGATAGCGGGTGGGCATGCTCCCGTGGTGTGGGACACGGTTGATCTGAGGCGTTCCCAAGGCCGGGTGGTTAGCGTTTCCGCAGGTCACGCAAGGAGAGTTAGCGGGTTCTCGATGTGAAGCAACAGTGCTTCCGGTGATGCGGAGGGCTCCGATGGCGAGGTTGCGCAGAGCGGCCATTGTGCGGAGGCTGTTGCCGGTGCGGACTTGTGAGCGGTCCTCGCCGGCGGTGCCGCGGACCCAGTGCAGCCTGTTCTCGATGCTCCAGTGTCCGCAGGTGTAGGCGCCCAGGTAGGCGGGGCCGGCCTGATGTGCTGCGAGGCTGGTGATGGCGTAGACGGTCTCGGTGTGTTGGGGCTGTCCGCCCGGGGTGGCGGACGGTGCGCCGGAGGCGGACCGCCTGGGCGGCGTGCGGGAAGTGCCGACCGGCCGGGACGGTGGCGGCCAGGACGGCGCGGTATTCACGGCGGCCGTGTCCGCGGTTCCGCGCCCGGGCCCGGCCGGGGACATCGGCCCAGGACAGTGCGCTGAGCTGCGCGAGCAAGGTTAGCTGGTTCTGTTTCACGGTCAGTACGTAGTGCGCGTGTCTATCTTCAACGACCTCATGGCTGATCGAATCAGAGGTGGCTGGCGCACGTCGGGTCAAGGTGAAAATGGTCGAAGCGGTCGTGCTTGCCAAGCTCTACTCGGCCGCGAAAGTCGACCGGGCCCTGGGCCAGGGCCGTTTCAAAGTCATCGACGGTTCGCATCGCCGCTGGTCAGCGACCTGTCCCTCTGGGTTCGCAACCATTTACCTGATGGCCTGTCAACCCTGCTCTTGCGGTGTAGAGCTGGCGGCCCGCAACAACGCCCTTCCGGACAGATCGCCTGTCATCCACAGGGCCACGATGGCGCTCGACTTTGAACCAGCCTTGAGTCCTGGGCACCGCCGTGGTCACCGGCCGGTTCGCCGACAAAGACCTGATGTCCATTCTCGACTATCAAGCAGCCCGTGGCCCTGCCGAAGCTGTCCACCGCGGACACCGGATTCAAGAACGCTGTCGTCGAGCACGGGGCCCAGCTCGGAATCGACGTCGAAGTCGTCAACAGAAACCTCGATATCCGCGGGTTTCACGTCGTCAAAAGATGCTGGTTAGTTGAGTGAAGTCTCGGGCTCATGCTCCGCAGGCGCCTCGCCCGCGACTACGAGACTCTCAGCGCCAGGTTCCGAAGCCATGATCTACATCGCCTCGATCGACAACCTCACCAAGCGCATAACGGAAGACACCATAACAATCCGGCGAGGAACCTGCTGGGGTATACGCGGCAATACGCCTAGATCAAATGCCCTCCGAGACTCGAAGCTTCCTCACAATTCCTCAGCACCTCGATCCGGAGGGGGCAACGTCAGCCAGCACAGTCTTCGCGCGGAGCCCGTTGCGGCTATTGCCGCTGCCGGGCCCCGACCGGAGCGCTCCTCAGAGCCGAGGTGGTCGATGATCTCGTCCTCCAGGGCGGCCTCCCGCACCCGCTGGGTCAGCTGCTGGAGCAACCCGCCCTCGCCGGCCAACTGCAGGCCGCTCGCGCGGGCCCGGTCGATCAGCTACCCGATCAACTGGTCATCCAGCACGTCGCCGACAACTCGACCGGCTGGATCTCCTCAACCGCCTCAGCAGAGGCGATCGCGCCGCTCAGCAGGTGTTCTTCCTAGACCGGGAGCTACACCGATGACGATACAGACCCTCGGGCATCCGGGTCGCGTTCCGGAAGATTTCCACGGAACCGGGGATCGGTGTCCCTCTTCGGGGCGTGACTCGGCATCAGCTTGTCGATCACTGCCAGGCCGATGGCGGAGGCGATGAAAACCACGTGCACGATCACCTGCCACAAGGCCTGTTGCCACTGCCAGCCGGGTTCACTGATACCGATAAAGGCTTTGAGCAGGTGGATGGAGGAGATACCGACGATGGCGGTAGCGAGTTTGACTTTGAGGACGTTGGCGTTGACGTGACTGAGCCACTCAGGCTCATCGGGGTGGTCTTTCAGATTCGTCCGCGCCACGAACGTCTCGTACCCGCCTACGATCACCATGATGAGGAGGTTGGCAACCATGACTACATCGACGAGGCCGAGTACGGCGAGCATGGTGGCTGTCTCCGTGGCCTTCGCATACCCCCCGAGGGTACTGCCTACCAGGTGAAACAGCTCCGCCAGGAATACCCAGACGTAGACCAGTTGCGCCACGATCAGCCCGGCGTACAGCGGCGCTTGAAGCCATCGGCTGAGGAACATGGCGTAGCCGATCCGTTGCCCGGCTGTCGACCGTGATCCGCGGTCCGCACGGAGCGTGGGAACGGCCGCTTGAACTTCGGAGTGACGCATGTGCTGCTTTCTGCTGAGGATGTTCCAGACGAGGTGGACGTTCACGACGAAGGACTGAAGCCCATGGTGGAGGGCCACCAACCGAGACACGACCCCCACCGCGGACGCTACTTCAAACTCCAGCGCCTGCACGCCGATAAAGCGTACGACATCCTTCACCTGCGGAAATGACTACGCGGCAAGCGCATCGGAGTCCGGATCGCCCGCAAAGGCATCGAGTCCAGCGAACGACTGGGACCTCGGCGTTGGGTGATCGAGCGCACCATGAGCTGGCTGTCCGGCTACCGGCGCCTGTCACCTCGCTACGAACGCTATCCCCGCAGCTAACTGACCTTCCTCGGACTCGCCGCTGCCCTCTACTGCTACAAGCGATGCCTCCGCCTCACCTACAGGACACCGCCTTAACGTCCACTCAACGGTTCTTTCAAGGCCTAGCTGATTGAGCATCAAGGCTCCTGGCGTGACGCGGACCAGGTCGAACGTGCCGTCGTTCAATGGGTGGGTTGGTACGACACCGAGCGCCTGCACTCCGCCCTCGACTACCTCCGACCCGAGGAATTCGAGGGCAGGCATCACCGATCACAGGCAGCCCCAAACGCCGCCTGAAACCAGAGAATCCGGCCGCTACGAAAATCGGGGCAGCTCACTGCCCTGGCATACACCCAGCGTCACCACCGGCTACGGGCCAGACCTGAACGTCTTACAGCCCCGGACATAGAGGCCCGACGCACGGCCCCCGGTGATCAACTTTCTGCGGTACGAGTCCACCCGGGCCGACAGCCCCCGGGCATGGGTGCCTCCTAAGGTCGGCTGGGAAGCACCACCGCCGTGTGCCCCACCCCCGCGAAGGACCTCTCAGACTGATGAGCCGAAGCCTGTTCGAGGAACGACTTGAGGTGGCGGAAGAACGGCTCCGCCGTCTCTACATGGAGCGCGAGGAAGGCAGTCCCTCGGAGGGCGCCGAGTCCCTGCCTGTCGACGGTCATATCTGGCCTGGCGAGGAGCAGCTCTCGCTGCGCAAGGCTGAAGGCGACCGGCTCGCCCACCTGGTCGGTGAGTTCCGCCTCTCGCAGAGGGAGACCGACCTGCTCGTCACCTGTCTGCTGCCCGAACTCAAGCCTGTCTGCGGTGCCGCCTTTCAATTCCTGAGCGGGCTGCCCACCTCCCGCCCCTCCGTATCGGTCGCACTCTCCGTGCAGGGCATCCCCATACCGGACGCGATCGCCGACGGGTTGTTGCGCCAGGGCTCTCCGCTGTTCGACACCGGCCTGGTGACCTGCCAGAACCCCGATGCGTCCTTCCCGGAACGAGCGCTCGACGTCCCCGACCGTGTCCTCGACTTCCTGGTCGGCCGCGAGCAGTGCGGGTCCGCGAACCGCCGACTGCGCGTCCTGCCGCCCCACCCCGATGACGGCGATATGCGGCACGCCACCGACCTGGACACGGCGCTCGCCGCCCATCCCCGCCAGACCTGCTACCTTCGCCAGGGCATTCACGGCGAAGCCCTCCCGGCGAGCCGCGCGGCGCTCGCGGCGACCGGCCTCGTCCCCCTTGTAGTGGACCCTGACGGCCTCACCGCCGGCGGGACTTCCCCCGAACAGCTTGCCGCCGAGGCCACGTTGGAGGCGCGTTTGCTCGGCGCGGCCATTTTGTTGCCCCTCACGGCCCCCACCCACACCGAGCCGGAACAGACCGAGTTCCTGCGCCGTCTCGTCACCCGGCTCGCCGAGGAACCGGTCCCCCTGCTGCTTTACGGAAGTCAGAGCTGGGCGGCCTACGGGTGGGACACGCCCCGGCCCGTCGAGATAGACCTGCGCGCGGCCGACGCCCGGCGCCCCGGCGACCGGCTCGGCGCCGCAGCTTCGGTCTCCGTGGAACGCATCTACCGCGCCTCGGCCCTGCACGCGACCACCCCCGCCGTGGGGACCGTACGGGAAGCTGTCCGGCAGCGCGCCGCCGGTGAACTCGGAAGCCTGGCCCGGCACATCGTGCCCGAGGTCAGCTGGCAGGACCTGGTGCTGCCGCCGGAGGTCCGCACTCGCCTGGACATGCTGGTGGCCCGCGTCCGCCACCGCGAGACGGTGTTCAACGGCTGGGGACTGCGCCGAGGAGGCGGCCGGGGCAAGGGCACCGCAGCCCTGTTCGCAGGGGAGTCCGGCACCGGCAAGACCATGGCCGCTGAGGCCGTGGCCCGCGAACTGGACCTCGACCTCTATGTCATCAGCCTGCCGTCCATCGTGTCGAAGTACATCGGCGAGACCGAGAAGAACCTCGAACGGGTCTTCTCCGCCGCCGAGATGCTCGATGCTGTCGTCCTGTTTGACGAGGCTGACTCGATGTTCTCCAAGCGCGGCGAGGTCAAGAGCTCCAACGACCGCCACGCTAACATGCAGAGCGGCTACCTCCTGCAACGCCTTGAAGCCTTCAATGGCCTGGCCGTATTGACCACCAACCTACGCTCCAACATCGACGCCGCTTTCACCCGTCGCTTCGACGAAGTCGTGCACTTCGAGAGCCCCGACCCCCAGGTCCGCGCCCGTCTGTGGCGCTCCCTGCTCGGCGCCTCGATCCCCGAGGACCTGTGCCTCGACGCCCTAGCCGAGAGCTACGACCTCGCGGGTGGCAGCATCCGCGCATGTGTCGAGAGCGCCGCGTTCGCCGCAGCCGCCGCCGAGCGCCCGGTGTCACGCGAGGACGTTCTGCAGGGCGTCGAGACGGAGTACGGAAAGCTGGGGCGATTCTTTGCGAAGATCACCTGACCCAACAGGGGCGGCTGGACGCCCGTGAAGCCCCCCGCTCTCCCCGGCGACGGCGTACATCCTGACCATGCTTGGGCCCGCGAGGCTCTGCCGCCTAGTGCCGCATCAGGCATCGTTTGCCCCAACATGCCATTGCTGAGGGGTGGTTGGTGTTCACAATGGTGTCGTGGCTGAGCGTGTGCGGGTGCGGGAGATCGACGATGACGAGGGCAGGAGACTGTTGCGGATCATCCGCAGGGGCACCGGTTCGGTGGTGACCTGGCGGCGGGCCCAGATGGTGCTGTTATCCGCGCAGTCCATGCCCGTGGCCCAGATCGCCGAGGTGACGTTCACCAGCGACGACCGGGTCAGAGACGTGCTCCACAACTTCAACACCGACGGCTTCGAATCGCTCTACCCGAAATACAGAGGTGGCCGCCCCCGCACTTTCTCGCTGTCTGAGCGGCGGGAGATCAAGAAGTTCGCCAAGTCCAAGCCGGCCGAGTACGGACTGCCGTTCTCGACCTGGAGCCTGGCCAAGCTGGCGGACTTCCTGGTCGCCGAGGGGGTGGTCGACGACATCAGCCACGAGGGCCTGCGCAGCCTGCTCCGCGAGGAGGGCGTCACCTTTCAACGGATGAAGACCTGGAAAGCCTCGCGCGACCCCGACTACACGGCCAAGAAGGCCCGTGTCGAGCACCTCTACGCGATCGCCGACGGCGAGGTCGTCCCCGAACGGGGCGATCCCGACGTCGTCTTCTGCCTGGACGAGTTCGGGCCGCTCAACCTCCAGCCCCACCCCGGCCGGCAGTGGGCCGGACGCGGCGGAAAGCACAGGGACCCCGACCGCGAACCACGGCCGCGGCGCCGGGCGACCTACACCCGCCCGCACGGGGTGAGGCACCTGTTCGCCGCCTACGACCTGCGCAAGAACCAGCTCTACGGCCACATCAAGAAGACCAAGAACCGCACGAGGTTCCTGGAGTTCTGCCGCTACCTGCGTTCTCTCCACCCGACCGGCCAGCGCATCGCGATCATCTGCGACAACTACTCCCCGCACCTGACCACCAAGCGTTGCCACCGCGTCGCGGACTGGGCCGAGTCCAACAACGTCGAGATCGCCTACACACCGACCAACAGTTCCTGGCTCAACAGGATCGAGGCCCAGTTCACCGCCCTGCGCTACTTCGCACTCGACGGCACCGACCACCCCACCCACAAGGCCCAGGGCAGCATGATCCGCCGCTACGATCCGCCGCTACATCATCTGGCGGAACAAACACACCGCTGACCAACGCCTCCGCGAAGTCGTGAACAGGGCAAACGTTGCCTGATGCGGCACTAAACGGTGTCCCGTAAGGGGCTTTGAGGGCAGGCTGGCTCGGTTGGTGTGCCGCCTGGCTCAGCCTGCCAGAGCGAGGTTGTGTATCCGGGCGATGCCGAGTGCGGCCTGGTGGACGCCGTCGCCGCGCAGGCGGCAGTCGCGGAGGATCTTGTAGGTCTTCATCCTCGAGAAGGCGTGTTCGACGCGGGCCCGGGCCCGGCGATGGACGGTGTTCTCCGCTTCCTGCTCAGGAGTCAGAGGCCGGTTCGGGCGGGGCCAGTGCGGAATGAGCGCGGCCGTACCGCGGTAGCCACCGTCACCCAGGAGTGGCGCGTTCTTCACCGCCTGGTCCACGCCGGACTCGCCATAGGCCCGGGCGTCGTGCCGGCTGCCGGGCAACGGACGGCCGACCGCGACCACCAGGCGACTGTTCGCATCGATGATGACCTGCAGGTTCGTCGAGTAGCGGTAGTTCTTGGAGGACGCGGCCACGCTCCGGTCGCGGGTGGGGACCAGGGTTCCGTCCACGATCAGCACTGTGCCTGCCGGGTGCCGGCGGCGGACCGGTGCCAGGGCAAGGAGCGGAGCGATGTGGTCGATGACCCGGTCCGCGGCCGACTTCGAGATCCCGAACAGCGGGCCGAGCTGCCGCATCGTGAGGTTCGTCCGCCAGTACGCGGCCACCAGCAGTACCCGGTCCTCCAGCGGCAGCCCCCACGGCCGGCCACCGGACGGCGCACCACCACCCCGGCGCCGCACGAGACCCACCAGCCTGCGGAACTGCCGCTCGCCCAGACCCGCGAACAGCCCTACCCAGCCCGGCTCTGACGCCGTCACCACAGCACCCACACCAAGATCATCACATGCCTGGCCAGGCCTTACGGGACACCGTTTAGAGCCGCATCAGGCATCGTTTGCCCCAACATGCCATTGCTGAGGGGTGGTTGGTGTTCACAATGGTGTCGTGGCTGAGCGTGTGCGGGTGCGGGAGATCGACGATGACGAGGGCAGGAGACTGTTGCGGATCATCCGCAGGGGCACCGGTTCGGTGGTGACCTGGCGGCGGGCCCAGATGGTGCTGTTATCCGCGCAGTCCATGCCCGTGGCCCAGATCGCCGAGGTGACGTTCACCAGCGACGACCGGGTCAGAGACGTGCTCCACAACTTCAACACCGACGGCTTCGAATCGCTCTACCCGAAATACAGAGGTGGCCGCCCCCGCACTTTCTCGCTGTCTGAGCGGCGGGAGATCAAGAAGTTCGCCAAGTCCAAGCCGGCCGAGTACGGACTGCCGTTCTCGACCTGGAGCCTGGCCAAGCTGGCGGACTTCCTGGTCGCCGAGGGGGTGGTCGACGACATCAGCCACGAGGGCCTGCGCAGCCTGCTCCGCGAGGAGGGCGTCACCTTTCAACGGATGAAGACCTGGAAAGCCTCGCGCGACCCCGACTACACGGCCAAGAAGGCCCGTGTCGAGCACCTCTACGCGATCGCCGACGGCGAGGTCGTCCCCGAACGGGGCGATCCCGACGTCGTCTTCTGCCTGGACGAGTTCGGGCCGCTCAACCTCCAGCCCCACCCCGGCCGGCAGTGGGCCGGACGCGGCGGAAAGCACAGGGACCCCGACCGCGAACCACGGCCGCGGCGCCGGGCGACCTACACCCGCCCGCACGGGGTGAGGCACCTGTTCGCCGCCTACGACCTGCGCAAGAACCAGCTCTACGGCCACATCAAGAAGACCAAGAACCGCACGAGGTTCCTGGAGTTCTGCCGCTACCTGCGTTCTCTCCACCCGACCGGCCAGCGCATCGCGATCATCTGCGACAACTACTCCCCGCACCTGACCACCAAGCGTTGCCACCGCGTCGCGGACTGGGCCGAGTCCAACAACGTCGAGATCGCCTACACACCGACCAACAGTTCCTGGCTCAACAGGATCGAGGCCCAGTTCACCGCCCTGCGCTACTTCGCACTCGACGGCACCGACCACCCCACCCACAAGGCCCAGGGCAGCATGATCCGCCGCTACGATCCGCCGCTACATCATCTGGCGGAACAAACACACCGCTGACCAACGCCTCCGCGAAGTCGTGAACAGGGCAAACGTTGCCTGATGCGGCACTAGCTCACCCCCGCCACCACCCTGCAACGCTGGTGGCAGGCCTGGACCGACGAAGACCCACCCGCCCACCTCCAGTCCCTGATCGGCGCCGTCACCACCGGCAAACCCCTCGACCTCTACCGCCGGATTTAACGAACTACCGATACTGGTGCGATGAAGGGGCGAGGTCTCCCGCACCTTCATCGCATCAGTAAGGTCCACTGAGACCACTCATGCACGAGGTCTCCACCGGGCATATCGCTCGATCGAGCGAGGCAAAAGCTAACTTCAGGGGCGTATTCGAATCGGACAGGAGCCCTGAGTGGCAACCAGGGTAAAACGTAGGTGCCAGCACGCTCCAACCGAAGAGACATACTGCCCTGCTCTGCCTGCACGAGGCGAATCCTGGGAGATCCAACCATAATAAAATGCTGTACAGATGACGCGAACACCCTCTCAGGCATGCTCTCGCTGATCTCGATGCATCTTCCATGATCGGGTGATACACCGACGCCTTACAGTCCCTGGCTCACGCGGCAGGGGGCGCTGCTCGGTAAGTCATACCTGGTGATGACGGCGATGGCCCCAGGGGCTACCCAAGGACGACCCAGAAGTGGGTCTCGGGCGGTATGCCCCTGTTGGCGGTGGAATGGAGGATGAAGTCACCGCGTTCGTCGGTGCACAGGAGCAACCTCGCATGAGGACCAGGCCCCTGACCACCTCCGAATGTAGGCCCCTGCGTTGCTCTGCCTGCCGGTCTGGCGGACGCGGCGGGTACGACTCGTCCCTTGGAGCAGTACCGCACGCGAGCTGGCAGCCGTCTGCGGCTGGAATTGTGATCCAGCAGGCACTGCAGGGTGAAAGAAACAAATGAAACCGTTGAAAGGATGGCGCGGGATATGGATATCGTGACAATGGGAGCTACGAGTGGGAGGCTGAGCAAGTCGGGCGGGGAGAGGCGATCTTTGCATCGCGGATTCCGCTTGTCCGTTGCCGCCTTCACTATTTTGGCGGCGACAGGGACCGCCATGACGAACTCAGCTTCAGCTTCCAGTAATGCGCGGGCGGCAAGCGGAGAGTCGTGTACGCCGTCGGCAGGCTATTCCGATTGCCGAGTTTTCCGCTACAACAGCAACAGCGCGCAGGAATTCATTGTGTCGAAGGGGGTGGACACCATTCACGCCTCATTGTGGGGCGGTGGTGGCGGCGGCGGCCGTATGGATCGACACGATATGTCGGGCGGTAGGGCTGGTTACACCAGCGGTGACATCTCGGTAGTCGAAGGGCAGAAGCTGGATGTGTATGCCGCACAAGGCGGCCGGCAGTTCCCTTCCGCTGATTTTGACGGTGGCGCTGGGGGTGGTGGTGGAAGCAGCGAGATCCGGCGCAGCAAGGACCGTATCCTCGTTGCCCCGGGCGGTGGCGGCGCCGGCAATTTCGGCGGCATGGACACTAGGAGCGGGGGTGGCGGTGGCGGAGCCCGCGGTGATGTGGGCATGGGCCACGGAGGGCATGGAGGCGAGGCTGGTGTTGGCGGCCAAGCCGGTGAGGGGGGTGAGGGGGCGAAGGCCGGAGGTGCCGCCGATGGCGGCAACGGCGCCAACGGCGACGGCGTTGTCGCCCTCGGCGGCTGGGGGGGAGGCACCGGCGGTAACGGCGGCCATTACACCGGCGGCGGCGGTGCCGGATGGGGCGGCGGTGGCGGTGGCGGCCTATCGCGGCCGGACAGGGGTCCGCACAGGGGTGGTGGCGGTGGTGGTGGAGGTGCTCGGACGGACGGCCCCGGGGCCACTCACGGCACCACGCAGCACGGCTCCTTGGACGGAGGCGCCAAGGCTCCACACTACGAGGAGGAGATCGGACGCCGCGGCACTGGCCAGCAGGATGGCGGCAACGGTCTGGTCGTCATCGAGTGGACGCAGAAGAACCGGGTGGCTCCGGTGGTATCGGCGGCGTGGTTTGGTGACAGGAATCCCGACGGTGGCTGGCTTGTAGAAGTGAAGGGCACTGGAGTCCCCGGTGCGAGGTTGCAGATGAAGAAGAGCCATGCGGGCGGCGGTGACTGGCAGGACCACGGGACGGTACCGGAGGACGGGAAGTTTTCCCTCGTGAGCAACTCCTACGAGGAGGAGGACGGTTGTGTCACGATGCGGCAAATCGTAGACGGAGTCGTCTCCGCAGAATCGGCAAAGGTGCCGGTGAACACACTGAAATCGGTATCACAGACTAAGGAGCCCGAGACCGTGCCGGGAGGTACGGGTACGGCTGTTGTCAAGTTGGAATCGACCGGTGTGGGTAAAACTGGCGGCAAGTATGTGCTGACTGCCCCCCGGGGTTTCTCCTTCGCTAACGAAAACGTAGAGGTCAGGAGGCCCGACGGATCTGACGCCGGTGGGACCTGGGAACTGTCGTGGGACGGCACCGGGGAGCACCTCACCAACAAGGGCGCCTGGTGGGATTCCAAGGGCACCTGGACGCTCACGGTGTCTTTGAAGTCCGACAAGAACGCGCCTGAGGGAACCACCACGGCCAAGGGCGGCCTGTCCTTTCAGCAGGGGAATCTCCCGCCGGTGATCGGTGACTTGTCCGCGACGGTCCTCCGGCAAGAATGAACCGTTTCCATCCTGTCCTACAGGGGCGATGGTGCAGGCCAGCGGGGTGGTATCAGGGCTGATTCATAGCCTCGGTGGTCTCGTGAACCCGCAGGTAACAGCAGTGTGACGGCTCGGCGGAACATCCACTGGGCATGCAACGAAGCTCCGACGATAAAGGTGACCTCCCAGTCGCCCGAGTCGCCGCAGATGCTTCAGGAGGCAGCACACGCCGGTCGGGCGGGCGGACAAAGCAGTGGCGGGGGCTCCTGGCCCAAGCTCCTATCAAGTCACGAACGCCCGTCCGGCCGTATGCGTCGTGGCCCTCCGCAGCGAGTCGACAGATCTCCGGAATGACAACCCAGGGGCGTCAGCTTCGATGCGGCTCGGACCCGGCGGAGGACCACGGCACCATCATCACAGACTGCACGGCACATCGAGGCTCCGACGGTTCGGTGACTGGGAGGTCACCTTCATCGTCGGAGCTTCGTTGCATGCCCGGTGGATGTTCCGACGGGCCGTCACACTGCTATGACCTGCCAGCTCACGAAACCACCAAGACTATGAGCTCTTTCCAACCTCACGCTGACGCGTGGTGAAGGACGAGGACGGCCTTCACGATGTCGGTGATCCGGTTGGTGCTGCAGCGGAGTTTCCAGAGCAGCCGCCAGCTCTTCAGGGTGGCCATGGCCTGCTCGCCGAGGCAGCGGATCTTGGCATGACTGCTGTTGTACCGCCGCTTCCACCGCTTGAGACGGCGACCCCAGAACGGGACCCTGACAGTCTCGTCTGCCCCCTGATACGCCTAATAGGCGCCGTGGGTTGGCCGTTGGGCCAGTCCTGGCAGGGGCCGGGTGAGACGTCTGGTTGATACGCAGCGCCTGGAGCGCTTCGACAAGAGGGACGCAGACGGCCCCTGCCTTTTTGGAATCGGTCGGCGTACCGTGCCGTGGTTCGAGCCGTCCCCAGGGCCACCTCCTGAACAGCCGGAGCTGTGGAGCTCTTCACGAGAGCGAGGACCCTGGGCTCAGCTGGGGGCCACGGACGGCTGATGGGGTGGTACGCCACCGAGCGCTGCTATTAGGTCGCCGGGTGCTCCCGTCTCGGCTCGACGCCGAGGGACAGCGAAGACTCGAAGGGAGCGCACGTTGCAGGTGACCTGTGAAATCGACTGGGCAGAGGACCACTACGACATGGCAATGGCCGACTCCGACCTGGTCAGGGCGATTGCCGTCCTGGCTCGAGCCCAGCAGGACGCGGTCTGGGACCGCACTCGGGCCCACAACAGGCTCCGATCGCACCTGCGTGAGTACCACCCGGCGATCCTCGAAGCGTTCGCGGACAAGCGTGAGCGGCTGCTCGCGGGTGAGGCCCGCGCGATCCTGACGATCGCGCCCACTCCGGCCGAGGCTGCCCGGCTCACCCGCAGCCGGCTGCGAGGCGCCGTCACACGGGCCGGCCGCCAGCGCCGGATCGAGGCCGAGACCGATCGGCTCTTCGAAGTGCTCCGCCAAGACCGGCTCCGTCAACCGGCCCTGGTGGAGAGGGCGATGGGACGCCAGACACTCGCCCTGCTCGCCCAGCTCGACGCGGTCTGTCGAGCCTACGAGGACCTGGCGCGCGACACCGAGGAGCTCTTTCTTCAGCATCCCGACGCGGAAATCATCACGAGCTTTCCCGGTCTTGCCCTGCTCACCGGCGCTCGGATACTCGCTGAGATCGGTGACGATCGCACCAGGTTCGACACGGCCCGGGACCTGAAGGCGTATGCCTGAAGCGCCCCGGTGACCCGGGAATCCGGCAGAAGCCGTCGTGTCAGCCATCGCCGGATCAAGAACAGCCGCTTGGCCGCGACCGGTCGACACTGGGCGTTCGCCGCACTCACCGCCTCACCCGGAGCCCATGCGCACTACAACCGCCGCCGAGACACCGGCGATCGCTACTACGCCGTCCTCCGTCACCTGTTCAACCGCATGCTCGGCCAGCTCCACCACTGCCTGGCCACACCCCAGAACTATGACGAATCGATAGCCTTCGCCCCTCCTGCATCAGATCAACTCTTCCCTGCTAATTGACCGTTACTGACTTCGGTTCGTCAGGGTGTGGTGGGAATGTCCAGGGCGAGTCCGGTCCCAGCGATGAAGCCGTTGAGGGTACCGGGCCGGTACTGAAGACGCTTGAGTCGGTTACGGACGAGTGTCTCCAGGCGGTCGAGGGCGACGACGGCGAGGTTTACGAGACTCCGTGTGACGTGCGCCCATACCCATTCCACGGGGTTGAGGCTGGGCGAGTAGGTGGGCAGGAAGAACACCGTCAGCCACTCGCGCTGCTTGATCAACTTACGCATGGTGTGGGCGACGTGGGTGTTGAGTCGGTCCCACACCAGCACCATCGGCGCTTTGACAAGCTGGCGGGCGCCGTCGATCAGTGCGATGAAGTCCCGCTCGCTCATGCTGCGGCGCTTGCCCTTGCCCACCGGGTGGGAGATCAGTCAGTGACACAGCCGGGTGCGCGATCCGGGCCGCATGGCGATCAGACCGGCCACCGAAAGCCGTCCCAATCCGCGTCCGCTCGCCGTGACGACCGGCCTCACGCCGCGCCGGCCCCAGGTGCGTCCTCGGGGCGGCTTGCGGGTGAAGCCTGCCTCGTCCTCGAAGCAGATGTAACCCCCACAGGCCGCCCGGGCTCTTCTACCTCGGTCCAGGTCGCCTCCTTCCACACCTTCACGGCCTGCTCGTCGCGCTCGGCCACCCGCCGGGCGGGACCTGCGGGGACAAGCCGAGCCGATGCATCAGCCTCATCGCGCCCGAGACGCTGCAGGAGACGGGAACTTCCTGCCGAACCGCGTGGCCACCCTCGCCGCGGTCCACACCTGGTCCTCCACCCAGCCATGCGCGACCGGACCCTCCTCCAAGAACGCGGCGGGCTTGACCAGGCAGTTCGGGGACAGACGGCACCGCGATCCGCCCGCACCCCGGGATACCAGGGCCTCAGGCCCGCCGTCCCGCCACAGCTGATACCACCTGCAGGCAGATTTCCGGCTCACCGCAGCCGCTGTGCGACCTCCGGCGGCTTGATCTTCCGCTCGAACACTCGGCCGCCTGCGCTCGTACGACCTCACGACGCTGACGCCCCGCAGCGGCCAGCCCGCCCCCCACCCGCATACCTCACACACCACGGAATACAACCAACACCCCAACCCCATCAGGGACTTCAGCAAATATCACCCCACCGAGCCGAAGTCAGTAACCGCATGGGGTGTCTTATCCGCCCAGCACTTCCGCCGGGCGACGGTCAGATCGTGGGTCGGACCCGGCAGAGCGGGCGAGGCCCAGAGCAGGCGGCCGAACGGGTCGGTGCGGACCTGTACGTTCATACCGTGGCGCCGGTGCTTTCCTGAGTAGTACGGGGTGTCGGCGGCGATACGGTCGATGGGAAGCAGGGTGCCGTCGAGGATGACGAATGCCTTCTCGCGCATCGTCATCATCGCCTCGGTCAAATCTTGGGCGAGCGCGGCCAGCACCTCGATGGCCTCGCGTATATAGCGGTATACGGTCGCGATGCCCATACGGAACCCGGCGGCAAGCTGGGTGGTGTAAGCGTCGCCGCAGCGCAGATGGGCCAGAGCCAGCAGAGCCTGGCGGCCGACCGGAAGCCGACGCCACCGCGTCCCGAGGAGCGGAGCTGCTCCGTCAGGTATCGCAGGGTGCGGGTGGACAGATCGATCGACGTGATAGGCAAGCGCCACGAAGCTGCTGGCAGTCGGGCGATCTTGGTGGTGAACCCGTCTACCAGGAGCTTCTTCACGTTGTACTGGCTCGGGCGGTTTGAGCGGGGCTCTGTCAGCAATCACGGGGAGCCGTCACGATGAGTCACGGAAGCAGGATCATCTTGCAGAGTAGTTCGAATTCGGCCCGTCCGTAAAACTGCCTTTTGATCTTCCTGATGCGGTTCGCGGCGCCCTCGGTGATGCCCGAGCTCCATCGGAGCGTGAGTCCGGCGGTGACCGCGTCGAGGTCCTGGGTGAGGCCGCGGGCGAAGCCGGTCAAGCCGGGCAGGTCGGCGGCGGTGGCCTAGTCGATCCAGTCGGGCAGCAGGACGCCAGTCTGCTGGGTGAGCCTCTCGCCGAAGCTCGGACGAGTTGATGCGTGGCGGCCAGGTCAGGACAGCTCTGCAGGATGGCCTTGAGCCGCTGGTGTTCGTCCTCGGTGAGCGTGGAGGGGCGGCGGCTGAGCCAGCCGGTGACCTGTCGTGTGGTCGGCGGGGCCAGGGGGCGGCTCGGGTGGGCCACTGCAGGCGGCTGCGGGCCCAGTCGCGGAGGGTGGTGTAGGACACTGTCCGTCCCTGGGCGGCGAGTTCTTCGCGCAGTTCCTTGATGGAGATGGCGCCGCCGGTTTCGTCTATGCGCCGCTGTAGGTAGGGGTGGTGGATGTCCAGGTTGCTGGCGCGCTGGTGGCGGCGGCCTGGGGAGACCTGGTGCCAGTGCTCGGCGCGGGCGTACCGCTGGACGGTATGACGGCCCCAGCCCAGGTGGCGGGCGGCCTGTCGGATCCCCATACCGTGCTCCAATAGGCCGTGGACCAGGGTGTGATGCGCCTGCAGCCGCGCGGCGAGCCGCCTTGCCGTGAGGCGCTGTCGGGCTCGGCGGCTGCGAGGACCTGGGGGGTGCCCCTATGGGTTTCGTCAACCCGTAGGGCTCGGTTGGGGGTCGTAGAAAGTGCCGTCGCGGAGCATCGCGAAGAGGACGTCGGCTCGTCGTCTCGCGAGGCAGAGGAGGGCTTGGGTGTGGTGCTTGCCCTGGGCGATTTTCTTGTCGTAGTAGGCCCGGGATCTGGGGTCGGACAGCGCGGCGAACGCGGACAGGAAGAACGCCCTCTTGAGCTGTTTGTTGCCGCGGCGGGAGGGTTGTTCGCCGCGGATCGAGGAGCCCGAGCTCCTTGTTGCCGGGGCGAGGCCGGCGTAGGAGGCGAGGTGGGCGGCGGACGGGAAGCCGCTGCCGTCGCCGACGTCGATGAGGATCCTTGCTCCGGTCCTGACGCCGATCCCCGGCATGGACGTCAGGACCTTGGAAAGAGGGTGGTTGGCCAGCAGTTCTTCGATCCTGGTCGCGAGGATTTTGCGCTGGTCGAGGACTGCCTGGAGGGAGGCGGCGAGGCTGGGAACGATCAGTGCGGCGGCATCGGTGCCCGGGACTGCCACGGTCTGTTCGTCCAGGGCGGTGAAGATGTCCTCGACCAGGCGTTCAGCCATCCGCGGGGCCTTCGGCCGTATGAGGGTGGCCAGCCGTCGGCGTCCGGCCTTGCGTATCTGGGCCGGGGATCCGAAGCGTTCCAGCAGCGTCAGGACGGCGGGGTGCTGGATGCGCGGGCCGACAACTCGCCCAGGTGCGGGTGGATCTGGGTCAGCAGGCCGCGGAGCCGGTTCGCGACCCGGGTGACTTCGCCCGCGAGGTCGTCGTCGAAGCCCACGATCATCTCCAGCTCGGCGAGTGTTTCGTCTTCGGGCTCGATGGCGCGGAGGGTGTGGGGCATCGCGCGGGCGGCGTCCGCGATGATGAACGCGTCCCTCGCGTCGGTCTTGGCCTCGCCGGGGTAGAGATCGGCAATCCGGCGCATCGTCAGCCCGGGCAGATAGGCGACCTGGCAGCCCGCATCGCGGGCGACCGCCAGGGGCAGGGCGCCGATCGAGGCGGGCTGGTCGACCACGACGAGCACGGTGCCGTGCTTCGCGATCAGCTTGGCGAAGACCTCGCGGAGCTTGGGTTCGCTGTTGGGCAGCCGCTTGTCGAAGGCTTTCTTCCCGGCTGGGGTCAGCGCGGTGACGTGGTGTTCGCCCTTGCCGACGTCCAGGCCGAGGAAGGCGCCGATGTCGCTGGTGTCGATCACGTGCACTCTCCGGTCGTACCAACCCGGCCGCACCTGCGGCACCAGCTGCCAGCATCCACATTACGAAGAACCTCCCTGTCTCCCGAAGGAGTCGGTGGTCATGCCCCTCATCAGCGGTCTACCAGTGCCTCCGGGAGCGGTGACACCCCCCCCCAGATCATGATCAACAGGGGGGAGCAGTCATGCCGTCCCGGAGGCCGGGAACCCCATTGCGGGGCTGATCAAGAAGGTAATGGGGGAGACGGCTGTGTTGTCGGTGTGGTGAGGCAGGCCCGGTAGGCCACGACGCACTTCTCGACGGCTTGGCCGAGGTTGGCCCACAGGTGGTAGCGATCGGCGATTTGTCGGGCGTGGGGTGCCCCGGCGGCGCCTTCGGCGTAGGCGCCGGCGCGGCAGACCACCTCAACGCCGGGGTGGGCGAGGAGCCAGGTGGTGAGCGGTCCGGCCTCCCTGGTGGGCAGCACGTCGACAACGCGATGCGTTTCCCCGTCGGTCAGCACGGTGGCATAGGTATGACCCCGCTTGATCGCGAAGTCGTCCACACCAAGTACCGGGGGAGTCGCGTGCGAGGGATCGGGCATCACCCGCACACGATTCAGCAGCCCCATCCGGCCCGCCTTGATGCCCAGCGAGGCCGCATACGCGCTCCAGCACGGCCAGCCAGGGCGAGCGCGACGGCGTTCATGATGGTGCCGAGTCGGTCGGTGCAGCGGGCGTATGCGCTGGTGAAGTCAGGTATCTGCTCGCGAACGTCCGCTGTGAGCATGCCGCGTTCACGCAGGCGAACCGGCGGACCTCCAGCACGATCCTCACTGGTAGAGCAGCCAGCGGCACGTCCTGGAACTGCCGGTGGTAGCGATCGCGGACACGAGCCGAGGGACAGCCACAGCAGGGACAGCCCCCTTCGCGGGCCCGGCCCCGGGCCCGGACGATCGTCATCCCGATGGCGCACGCGGCCGCGTCGACGACCACTGCGACTCCCGCGAACAGCACATCCTGCCAGGAAAATTCATGTCCGCCCAAATGCAGGACGTCGCCCGTGACGAACCCCGGCAGCCTGATTCCACGAGACGTGAGGGGGGCGTCAGATAGGGAGGGGTGCGGGCAAGGCGTGCCCCGGCACGGACACGAGAATCGAACGCAACCTCACCGACCGTGACGGCTCCCCGTGATTGCTGACAGAGCCCCGCTCAAACCGCCCGAGCCAGTTGTACAGCAGCCCAACTCGCCCGCAGAACCCTCAGCTCGCAAAGAGCCCTATGAATCAGCCCTGGCTGCCTTCGAGGGGTGATGTTCACGGAAGGCGGTCCGCTGGCAAGAATTCATCATGCGCTAAATCTTGCCCTCCTGTACCCCCCTTCTTCTGTTCGCTGCACTTCCGCACTTCCCCAGGTGTGAGGCGGGATTACTTTCCAAAGGCGTCGGAGGGTGGCGTGCTCTGTGCGGTTGTTTGTGACGTACCAGTTTCCAAATCGACACCAGGCCAGAGGTTCATCGGATTCTGTGGCCACCATTTTCACCAACCCAACTTGGTATTTTTTTGCAGCCGCCGCCTCAAGATACTGATTCATTCGATAAGTAGCTTGATCGCCATGCTGGAACATGGCATAGTCAGACCCTTCTAGCATATGAAGACTCCCACCCTTTTTCACAGCAGTGCCGCTACGTCGCACTCTTTCACCCCCTCCTTCTCTGTAGTTTTTCGCTATCCCGGCGTTGAGTCGATTAAGGAGCTTTACTTTCTCGGGAGTAGCTTCTGGTATCTGACCGCCACCACCCCCCCGAGCAGCGTAGGCTTCATGCAGATCATAGTCACCCGTATACAGATACTGCTTCCAGTGGGGATTGCTCTTCAACCTAGTCAGCGCCGGGCCGCCGTCGTCTGCATCGACGTCGACCGGAACGTATTGTTCGCCATTCCTGCCCGTTTGCGCGATGTTCATATCCAGGATCTCTTGAGGGGGGTTATCGATCCGTACACCTGCAAGGCCTAGCTGATTCCAGTGGCCGACAAAACCATCCAGATCCTGATTGCGCAGCCGCTCCATGACGCTCGCCGCACGTGTTCCGTACTTCGCCTTAACGGAGCTGTCTTTAATGGACTTTTCCAGGATGGTGTGCGGCTTCGGTTTAGCTCCCTCGGCAATGCGCCGAATGGAGGGCTCGCCCGTCAACCGAACGCAAATGGTATACTTGTGCTCCTTGCACACTTGCGAAATTGACTCCCAGTGGCGCTCCCAAACAATTTTACGAAGATCCGTGGCGCGGGAGCCTAGGGTAACGCCACTACCAGTGCATGTAGCGGCCACATAAGGGGCCAACATGCTGCTCCCACTCGAGTTCATCGATACTACTGGCCCTACTTTTCGGCCGGGGATGGCATGTTGTCGAACTTCTTTATCGATCCGGACTTGCTGACGACCGGGGCGATATTCTTTTGGTGCTCTCATCCCATACATGACTAACTCCCTGTAGTCCGTTGGCGCCTCTACCCCATATTACCGAGGATGACATGACGGTTACTGTGAATGCCGCCGCGGCGAACTTTTATTTCGACAGCTGAACCGACGGTCGGGTAGGTCATGGTTGAATCCGTGCGCCGCCGAGGCGCCTCCCCGCTAGGGGATTGTGTTGCCCTGCATCCGTAACGTACGTGACCAAATTGTCAGCCTCGTGATAGCGCATGCAAGGCCTCTTATGATCCGGGCATGTTGACGCGCCGTCACCACGCTATCAGACCAAGATTATTCGACGTTCCGGTCAACCGATACCTCCGTACTGGACGGTATCGCCGCTGTCGTCAGACCTTCCCGATATTGCTGGTCATGACCTGATGGCGGACTTCTTGAACTGGTCCGGCCGTCAGGGCGACTCTGGTGCGTAATCCGCCGGACCTGCAGTCACCGTCAAGGCGACGCTGCCGCACGTCGTTGCACCCAGGGCACGAGGCCGGGCCCCTGACAGCACAGCACCATTCCCCTCACACTCCGTAATTGCGCACCAGAGTCGCCCTGTGGATACAAGGAGTCAACTTTCTCCACCATTTCGCGCGGAGTGTGCCCTCGAGACTAAGACCCGACGGTGTACGTGGCGCATGTGGGATATGCCGTGCGGACCGGAGCGAGACGAGGAGAACCGGTGACCACTTCCGGAGCGGACGACCAGTGCGAAGCACTGGGGAGGTTCGGTACGGACTTCACCACGGCTGCACGTAACGGGACGCTGGACTCGGTCATCGGCCGGAACCAGGAGATCCGCCGGGTGGCGCAGGCCCTTTCACGGCGCACGAAGAACAACCCGGTGCTCGTCGGTGACCCCGGCGTCGGTAAGACGGCCGTCGTCGAGGGGCTCGCGCAGCGCATCGTCAAGGGGGACGTGCCGGAGCCGCTGAAGAACAAGCGGCGGGTGTCGCTGGACCTCGGCTCGATGTTGGCGGGCGCGAAATACCGTGGAGAGTTCGCGGGGCGGTTGAAAGCGGTCCCGGACGGGAGCAAAGAGAGCGACGGTGAAGTCGTTACCTTCATCGCTGAATTGCACCTGACTGTCGGGACCGGCGCCATCGGGGATTCGGCGATGGACGCGGGAAACATGCTCAAGCCGATGCTGCCCGGCCGCGAGCCGCGCATGATCGGCGCGACGACGCGGGACGGGCACTGTGAGCGCATCGAGGCGTACCCGGCGCCGGAATGCCGTTTCCGGCAAGTTCTCCACGAACCCTCGGCGGAGGACTCGAGCGCGACTCTGCGTGGCTTGAAGGGACGTTACGAGGCGCGCCGCAAGATGCAGATCGCGGACAGCGCTCTGGTCGCGGCCGCAGCGCCCTCGGACCGGTACATCGCTACGCGCTTCCTGCCCGACAAGGCCATCGACCTCGCGGACGAAGCAGCATCGCACCTCCGTATGGAAATCGACTCCTCCCCCGCTCAGATCGACGAACTCCAGTACTCGTTCGACCGGGCTGTGAGGTAAAGGACACACATGCCTCAGTACGCTCAAGCGCCGTCACCCCGGGGCGGGAAGCAGGAGCCCGCGCCCGCCCACAGGGCTGTCCCTGCGTCCGCGCAGAGTATTTCTGGGGCGGCGGGTGCAGCAGCGGCTTTGGGAACCTGGGCGGCGTCTCTGGCGCCCGGTACTGTGCATGAGGGGGCGCCCGGCGTGCCTCCTGCCGAGGTGATGGAGCCGGCCGACGAGTCCGCCCCCGCCCGGGCCCACAGCTTCGCTGCACTTCATGTGAGCAACCTGAGAGCTCTGGTGGCGGACATGAAAGAACTCGTGGCGAAATCGAAGCAGCCGACGCCGGAAGATCCCGCCTCTGTCGAGCCACAGCTCTCCCACCGCGACGTAGGGGACCTCGCGAGCGACGTTGTCGATGTGCTCGTCGGTAACGAGCCCGGCCTAGGCCGGGACACGTTCCGGTCCGGGGCCACTGCTGGAAAGCCAGCGCCCGCGGATCTGGAAGCTAACGCCGATCATCTCAGCAAGGTCGTCGCAGGCCTGACCGAATCCAAGATCACGCAGCGTATCCTGTCCTATGAGCGGGACTTCGAGGGTGTGGGCCGGATGGCCGTCGCCATCGGCGACATCGAGACCGCCACCCATGTCGGCATCCTGGTCCCCGGCATGGGCAGCGGTCCCTCCAACCTCCAGAAGTTCATCGACCGCGCCCGGGCCGTCTACGACGAGTGTCTCAGGGTCGCCCCTGAGACGAACGTCGCAGTCGTCGCCTGGCAGGGGTACAGGGCTCCCCGCGACATCCGCAAGGGCAAGGGCGAGGTCCTCAGCGACGAGCTCGCCCAGGCCGGTTCCAGGCTCCTCATCAGCGACCTCGCCCACTGGGGGACCCTGTGGAGGGACAGCGCCGCCCGCAAGGTCGCCAAGCTGCCCGAACGGCCCCAGATCACCCTCAACCCCCACAGCTACGGGAGTGTCGTCGTCGGCAATGCCCTCAGGAAGCCCACCGCGCCCGGCGGCATCGCGGGTGCGGCCAAGGGCGCCGTCAACGGCTTCGTCCGGGAATTGCTCCACCAGGCCGTTCAGATCAACCCTGTCACCGCTGGCGTCCAGACATACATGAAGAACGGCGACAAGACTGAGGCTGCGGCAGAAGCCTTGAAGAGGGCCGTGAAGGTGGCCCAGGTTGCGACGGACCCCTCCGGCTTCTCGGCCGGCCAGTTCGCCTGGAAGCCCGGGGGATCCATTTTCAAGCGCTCTCTCAACCAGGCCCGCGCCGGCTACACACGCGAGCCTCTGGGCGGCGGAGAGGCTGACTACCTCGTCCTCTTCGGCAGTCCCGGCACCGGCGGCACAGCCGAAGACCTCGCCATCGCCCCCTGGCGCATTTTTGCCGCCGCCCACACCAAGGACGACGTCAGCAACTCCAACCACTTCGGCCCCGACCCCACCCACGTCAACTTCGACCGCACCGGCCACGTCACGCGCCTCAAGAGCGAATACACCCCCAGCCCCGGCTCCAGCCGGACAGACCACCACACCAGCTACTACGACCCTGGCAGGGAATCGCTCACCAATCTCGCCCACATCATTGTCGGAAACCCCCACAAGGTCACCCGCTCCCCGAAGCGGGACTCCATCTGGGGGGGGCGCCAGAATCCCCTGGGATGGTTGGTGACCAACTCTCCCACCACAGCCAAGCTGCCCGACCCGGGCCACCAGGCACCACACCAGTCGGCGGCCGAACCAGAGACCGGGACACGCCGCAGCAAGCGCAGCACGGACGACCTCAGCGGCGGCCGGGAGGGATCCACGAAAACTGCCCCGGGGCAGGAGAACTCGTTCAAGGAGCTCGATGAGCAGCTTCGGGGAACCCGCATCTCCCCGGAGCAGCAGGCCACGGCCTCGGAGATGGTCGACCGGGCGATCCGTGAGGGACTGGAGGCAAAGAGCGGCCTGGCTGAAGCGCAAACAGTGAATCTCGACGCGCCGGTCAGCGTCTTGTACCGTCCAAGCAGCCCGGCCACGGGTCTGGAACTCCCGAATACCACGCGCCAGACACGCATCTTTACGGTGCGTCAAGTGGTGCTCGGCGAGATCCAGCGCGAGAACGACCTGACCCGCAGCGGATGGAGGCTCACTCTCGTCAACAGGCCGGGTGGCATGTCGACGGCTCTGTGGGAAGCGGTGCTCAGTAATGACGTACGTCAGCAGGTCGGTGACAGGATCCTGCAAGACGCACTCAAGGTGATCGATACGCCGCAGGTCAAGTCCCGCTTCCTAAGCTACGCTCGCCATCGCGTGATGGGTGCCCTCGCGCGGCATTTCGCCACATCGCGGGACGGCTCTCACCTGTCGAACGCGGTGACCGAAGCGATGGCCAGTGAGGAAGGTGAGGCTCGCCTGGTCATCTTCAATGGACAGGTGGTGCCTAACCTCGTCGCATTCCCGTACAGCCTCGACCTCTCACAGGAGAAGTACACGAGACGCACGGGCAAAACCTATCTGATCGTGTCGGTTGCCACTGGTGAGGCGAGGCTCCTCCCGGCGATGTCCATTCCCGTGGGGTGGGAGCAGTTCGTCCGGGCACACCTGTCCGCCTATGAGAGCGGTCGGGCTTCCAGCGTCGACTTCCGGCCGAGTTCTTCATGGCATTTCCCCCGGAATACCGATGACGAGCTCCCCACCGGGTCGAAGCGACTCGGCACGCATGGGTTCTTCCGCTACTATTCGGCTTTCTCCTTCCGCAAGTCGGGCCAGGTGTATGAGGACCTGTGGGAGGCGGGCCTGACCACGGTCCGCACGGACATGGACGCGCTGTCGTACACACCTGAGGAACAGCGGCGGGATGCGGACCTGCGGTTTAGGCGCAACCTGGCGTCCGCTGTGTGCAACCTGGCCACGCTCGTGGCGCTCGGCCTGACGGGCGGTGCGGCACTGGCCGTCAGCCTGGTCGCCGGCGGTGCCAGTATCGCCTCTTCCGTTTTCCAGCGGCAGCTGGGCGAGGTCGCCGACCGCGGAGAGGAGCGCCGCGCCGCAGAGGAAGACGCCGCCCTGGGCATGGTCTTCGCCATCGCCGGCATGGCACTGGACGTCGGCGCGACGGCGAGGTTGCTGGTCAAAGCGGCACCGGCGGCGAAGGCCGCCGCGGCCAAGAAGCTCCGGTGGGTGGTCACCACCGGCCGAGAAACGTGCCTGATCAACCGGATCAAGTGGGGCATCCCGGGTGGGCTGCCAGGGAGGACGCCCAGGGAACGCGTGGCCGGCTTTGCCTCAGCCCTCGCCAGCGACGAGACCCTGGTGAAGAAGGCGTTCCAAAAGAGCGACGTGTGCTGGGACGCGGTGCTCCGGGTGGAGGAGCTTTCCCAAGTCACCACAGCGGCGGAAGTTTCGCGGCTGCGTGCGGCGACCCGGGCGGACCGATTCAGTGAGTTCCTCGGTGGACCGGAGATGAAAGCGGTCGCCAACTCCGAGAGCTTGAGACTCATCCCGGTCGGCGAGCGGGTGGGGATCGTCAGCGCCGACGGCACGCAGATGCTGCACGCCATGACCTCCACGGGCCAAGGCCGGATGGCCGGTCTCAACAACGCAGGCGTCAACCCCCGTCTGAGCCCCGGCTACGTCGAGTTCGACCTTGACCAATTGGGCCTGAAGTTCGACGGGGACGGGGGGTGGACGCTGGCCGCCTACAGCGGCCGACCGGTGCAGGTAAGCCGCCGACCAGTGCGGGTATACGTGCACGCGGACGCCCCGGAGTTCCGCATCGAGTCCATGCACCGATTGGACGACGGACTGGCGGAACTCACCGTCAGTCAAAGCCGCCTGTCGGATAGTCTGCTGGCCTCCGCCCGCGACCACGGGGAGATCGGCCCATTGATGCTGAAGCCCAGTGAGAACTGCGAAAAGCTGATGAAGCCGGTCGCCGAGTTCGCAGAGAGTGAGGGCTTCACCAACATCCGCTACGCCGGTATGGACATCTGGGACAACGGCGGCCCCACCATGAACAACAATCACTTCGTGGTGATCGGCAGCAGGGTGGGAAAGAAAACAAGCACGGATTGGGTGTTCGACCTCTCAGCCGGCCAGTTCGCCGGCAAGATGGACGGGGTCGACGGCCCGCTCATCCTGCCCATAGACGCCTGGTTGGCCAGGTATCGGCAGAATCCGAGATCCAACAGACTGATCAAGATGGAGAAGTTCAGCACCAGGGACAGGGCCACTGCAGAATTCACCTCCCAAGCGCCACGCCATGCCCTCGACTACCGCGAAGGCGCCCAACTGGTGACCCGACCCTCCTGGTACGAACCGGCCATGAAGTCGCGTCCCGCCGATCGCACGGTGCGGTTCTCGGTCAGAGCCCCCGGCGTCCCGGAAGCGACGGCCACAGCGGCCGTCGGGGGCGCACCTACGGTGTCCCCGGTAGCGGGCCAGCCCCTCCCGACGGTCGACGTGGCCTTCCGCGGCCTGCTGGGCGAGGCCGCGGACCTGGTTCTTCACCCGCGCGTACGCTTCCACATAAAGTACGTCGGGCGGATTGTCAAAATCGCTATAACGCCGACGCGGGACACCTCCGCCACCCTGCTTGATGACAAGGGCAAGGTTCTTGCACATGCCCAGGCAGAGGAAACCAAAACCGTGGAATCCCCTATCGGGGTCCCCCTCACCCTCGATGTCGTCCCCGTCTACACGGTGCAGTCGGGCGACACTCTGCGGGACGTCGCGTACTACGAACTCTATGACCGGGACAGGTGGACGGAGATCTATGCCCTCAATAGGCACGTCATCGGCCCCTTGGAAGGTGGCCAGGAATACCTCCCGGCAGTCGTCGGGCAAGTGTGGCACATGCCCGAGCCGGACCCCGTTCATTCCCAGCTCCGGACCTCAGCGTGGGCTCCGCCCGGTTATGCGAACGCGACCGGCGCACCGGCCGGGGCCTCCCCCACCCTGGAAGTCGCCCCCACCTACACAGTGCAGCCGGGCGATACTCTGCGGTCGGTCGCCTATCGCGAACTCGGTAACGCGGCCAGGTGGCAGGAGATCTACGCACTCAACAAGGACGCCATCGCGAACCCGCCCCACCTTCACGGGCCGGCCAACCGCCAGGTGTGGCGCATGCCCGAGAAGAACGTCGCGCCCAACCGTACCCAGTCCAAGACGTATTGGGCCGGGCCGGGGCTGCCGCTGTTGCCGTCCCTGGCCGATAGCACCTTCGAGGCCGCAGTATTGAAACAGCAGCAGCAGCTGGACATCCTGGAGCAGCTCGACAAGCCGCGCCGCATCAGAGAACTTGCCACAGCCCTAAAAATCAGCTCCGCCACCGTCGATCGCCATCTTGCCGCGCTGCGGGGGGCGGGCCTGACCACCGAAACAAAATCTGGACGAAACACGACAAACTCCCGGACCCCGCAGGGGACTCAGCTCCTCCGACGCAGACAGACAATCGGTAGCATCGAGGCCGCAGTGCTGGAACAGCAGCTTCAAATCCAGCAGCAGCGGCTGGATATCCTGCGGCAGCTCGACCGACCGCGCAGCACCGGAGAACTTGCCGCCATCCTGAAAATCAGTTACGCCACCACCCAACACCATGTTGCCGCGCTGCGGACGAAGAACCTGATCCGTGAGGAAGGATCGTCACAGAGCACGACAAACACCCGGACCCTGCAGGGGACCCAGCTCCTCCAGCAGGTGGGTGTGTCAAGTTAACGGCCCTGTCGCATTTTCGTGGTAGCGGAACGTCATCAGGCTCGTTGACATCGTCTGCGAGGTGTCAACGAGCTTATGCGGATGGTGTTTTCGGTCTGGCGCCACTGGTCGTTGAGGGCGTGTCCGACGAGTGTGAGCGGATCTTGGTGTGGCCACGGACTCCGGAGGTGGCCGCGGTCTACCGGGTGTGCGAGGCTCCTTCGGAGCGCATGCACGGCTATCACTGCCGGACGTTGGCCGACGTGCCGGTCGACGGGCGGCGGGTGGTGGTCCTGTGCGGGTGCGGCGTCTGGTGAACCTTCCCCTTTCTGCTGCAATAAGCGAGTTGGGGCGCCGGCAAAACTGCGGACACACGGGATCTTGCTCCGACAATTCCGCTGCGGAGAGTTTCTGGGCCCTACTCAAGGAGGGGAAGTTCAGGCAGGGGTGATGTCGATGCGGCGATCGTCGAGGATCGGCAGGACATCGCGGGTCGCGTTCCAGAGGGTGCTCTTGCAGACGCCGAACAGTTCGGCGAGGGTGTCGAGTCCGCAGATGCGGCGGCGGTTGAGGCTCGTGGCGAGGATCCGGTCGCCGTCGCTGTTTTTCTGGCGGAACACACCGCCGCGGGTGCGCTCCCCCGCCGGATTGCCGGGGAGCGCTGGCACTGGCCCGATCGCCGACTGGGCTCGCGGCTGGCCTGAACAGGCCCTCCTCCCGCTTCAGCCAGCCCTTCGCGTGCAGGGCATAGGCGCGGTGGCGCACCCGTTCCACCGCGAGCTTTCCCGTCCCTGCCCCAGGGCGTCAGCGATCGTGGCCACGTCCACCAGGCCGTCGGCAGGTGCGCCGTCACCCGAAGACGGTCGCACGCCCCGTGCTGAAGCCGTCGAGCACCTCCAGCACGTCATGGCCCCGGCTCGGGTCGCCGGGATGATCGGCGGAGAGCGGCACGTCGGAGACGACCTTGCCACGTGTGTGTCCGCTTTCCGGCTGGCTTTCGGCGAGTTTCCGGCTGGCTCTCGGCGAGCAGGGCTCTGGAACGATCGACAAGACGTTCAAAGATCCCTCTGTAGCGCCGCCCTTCATCCAGCCGTCCGAAAATACCGAGGCCCAGTTGGCGCTGGCTTCCCGGGAATCCGCAGAGCGGCGTCGCATGAACACCGAGAAAGCCCGACCTGGCCACCGCGTTCGCCGCACGCCTGTCCCCGCTCGAGCGCGTGGCCCTACGGTACTGGACCGGCAAGCTCCTCGCTCTGCCGCCAGGCTCCGGGGAAGCCCGGGACCCCTACGGTGTCGGCGCAGACGGTGTTCCGTGATGAGACCACCGCGGTAATGAGTAGTGAGTAATGAGGGCCGCAGTTCAACAGGCACGTGGAAGCAGGAGAAAGGCAGCATGGGCGAATACGTCGGCACGCGACAGCCGCGGCAGCAGCGCGGGCACCTGAGCGCAACCGGTGGGGCGCAGTCGCACCATCAACTGATCCTCAGGCGCCTCGCCCGGGAGGACTGGGCCGCACAGGTGGATCACATCGACGCCCGCACCGCCGGGCTGATGCTCGCTCTGGGACCACAACCACGCGAGGGCGGTGTCCTCTCCAAGAGCGCCTGGCAGCAGGGAATGCTCCTGGACACCGCCGCGCAGTGGGGCGACCTCAACACGTTCCGAACCGCGGCCTGCGACTACGCCGAGGAGTTGGGGCGGCAGGCTGCGCGCCGGGACGCGGACAAGACCCTGTTGGAGCGGTTGTCCCGCTGGACTCGCTCCCGGGACACTCACGCTCACCGGGCCTTGCGAAAGAGGGAGGTGGCGCAGAAGTCTGCCGACGCCAGGAGCCTCCTCGCCGCGGTCGGGCGCACACATGTCTGCACCGACACCGAGCTCGCGTACCTCAAGGCCAAGCCGGTTGCGGACATCGCGCGCGCCGCCGTGAACACGGGGGCCGCAGCGCCTGATCTCAGCCGGTTCACTCCCGAAGCCGTCACCACGGCGCACCGGCTGCTCAAGGCCGCGCCGACGGCAGGAGCCGTATGGCGTGACCCATTCCACCTCCGGGACGGCATCGCGCGGGGACAGAAGGTCGTGGCCGTCACTAACTCGGTCGGGGCGTGGCTCGCGAAGGCGGCGGCGGATGAGGCGCACGCGGCAGAGCATGAGCGCCAGGCCGTGTCCCGAGCGGTCACGCTCTCCTTCAAGGCCGGGCTGTGGGGCGCGGACGAGGAACAGCTCACCGCCATACTCAACAGCCCGGCCCGCACGCACGACGAGCCCCGGGTGGAGGAGCGAGACGCGCTCGTCGCGGAACACCTGACCATCTTGCGCGCGGCCCGCGCCGGTGGCGCTGTGGCCTATCTGTCCGGCATCCGTGAAGAAGAGGCCAGGATCGAGCAGACCAAGCACACGGGCCTCAACAAATGGCTACGGCAGGGCTGCGTCTACGGCCGGAAGGGCACTCGTCGGGTGGAGGCGGCCTATGACCTGGTCACCCGCCGCGCCGAGGACATCGAGGTGATGAAGGTGCTCCTCGCCTACGGTCTTCACCCCGCCACCAGCCGGGCCGACACCGCCGTACCGGCCGTGCTGGGGCTGACCACGGCCCAACGGGCCAAGCTACGCGGCCTCCTGGAGCCCAAGTTGTCGCTGGCCCGGCCCGGCCCCGGCCGGGAGGGCCTGACCCGCATGATCTGCCGGATCGACGAGGTCCCGGATGCCTGGAGCATGCTCAAGGCGGTGCGCGACCACGGCACCGACCACTTGAAAGCCCGTAGGGCAGCCGCGGCGGACACCTTGGAAGCCTTGCGCCGAGGGATCGAGAAGCTGCAGCGGTCCGGAAAGGAGCAGCGCGACGAAAAGTACCGGAAGGCGATCACCGACGGAAAGGCGCTGGTGGCCGAAGCCGTGTCGGTCCTCGCCGCGCTGGACCGCCAGATCGAGCTCCAGCACTCCCCGACCTACGCCGCCCTGGTCCGCGTCATGGCCTGGCCGGGCCCGCCAGGGGCGCGGCACCTACGGCCGGCCTGAACCGGGGAAGAGCCGGAGCGGTCCGCCCCGGACGCCGCAGCGACAATTGCCCTACCGCGCTTCCGCGTTGTCCCTTTTCCAGGGCTCGCTGTCCGACCGCTTCGAATGCACAAGCCGGACCTCAGGGGTCAGGGCCGACACCGGGACGCCGGCCTTGAAACGGATCGTGACCAGGGTGCGGTCAAATCGGGCGGGAAAGAGGCGAGATCGGGCTCACGCGGCGTCGTCGGTCTCCCCGGCGCAAGCTCCGCCGCGCGTCATCAGGAGACCGTCCTCCGTGACATCGACGCGGACCGTGTCGCCGTCCTTGACCTCGCCCGCCAGGATCTCCTTGGCGAGGCGGTCGCCGATGGCGGTCTGGATGAGGCGGCGCAGGGGGCGGGCGCCGTAGGCCGGGTCGTTGCCCTCGTCGGCCAGCCAGGCCAGGGCCTCGGGGGTGACCTCCAGGGCGAGGCGGCGGTCGGCCAGGCGCTTGGCGAGGCGGGCGATCTGGAGCTCGGCGATGTGCGCCAGCTCGTCCTTGGTGAGCGCCGAGAAGACCACCAGGTCGTCCAGGCGGTTCAGGAACTCGGGCTTGAAGCTCGCCCTCACCACCTCCAGGACCTGCTGCTTCTTCTCGTCCTCGGAGGTCAGCGGCTCCACCAGATACTGACTGCCCAGGTTCGACGTCAGCACCAGGATGGTGTTGCGGAAGTCGACCGTGCGGCCCTGGCCGTCGGTGAGGCGGCCGTCGTCGAGGACCTGGAGCAGGACGTCGAAGACCTCCGGGTGCGCCTTCTCGACCTCGTCGAGCAGGACCACGCTGTACGGGCGGCGGCGGACGGCCTCGGTGAGCTGGCCGCCCTCCTCGTACCCCACGTACCCGGGTGGGGCGCCGACCAGACGGGCCACGCTGTGCTTCTCGCCGTACTCCGACATGTCGATGCGGACCATCGCCCGCTCGTCGTCGAAGAGGAAGTCGGCCAGCGCCTTGGCCAGTTCCGTCTTGCCCACGCCGGTCGGGCCGAGGAAGAGGAACGAGCCCGTCGGGCGGTCGGGGTCCGCAATGCCCGCCCTGGTACGCCGGACCGCGTCCGAGACCGCGCGGACCGCCTCGCTCTGGCCGATCAGACGGCGGCCCAGCTCGTCCTCCATGCGCAGCAGCTTCTGCGTCTCGCCCTCCAGGAGGCGCCCGGCGGGGATGCCGGTCCAGGCGCCGACCACGTCCGCGATGTCGTCGGCGCCGACCTCGTCCTTGACCATGCTGCTCTTGGTGTCGGCGGTCTTGGCGGCCTCCTGCTCGGCCTCGGACGCCGCCTCCAGCTCGCGCTCCAGGGTCGGGATCTCGCCGTACAGCAGCTTGGAGGCGGTGTCGAAGTCGCCGTCGCGCTGGGCGCGCTCGGCCTGGCCGCGCAGGTCGTCGAGGCGCTCCTTGAGCTCGCCGACCCGGTTCAGGCCCTCCTTCTCCTTCTCCCAGCGCGCGGTGAGGCCGCGCAGGTCCTCCTCCTTGTCGGCGAGGTCGCGGCGGATCTTCTCCAGCCGCTCCTTGCTCGCCGCGTCCGTCTCCTTGGACAGGGCCAGCTCCTCCATACGGAGGCGGTCGACCGCCCGCTGGAGCTCGTCGATCTCCACGGGGGACGAGTCGATCTCCATGCGCAGCCGGGACGCGGCCTCGTCGACCAGGTCGATCGCCTTGTCGGGCAGGAAGCGGGAGGTGATGTACCGGTCGGACAGGGTGGCGGCCGCCACCAGCGCGCTGTCCGCGATCTGCACCTTGTGGTGCGCCTCGTACCGGCCCTTGAGGCCGCGCAGGATCGCGATGGTGTCCTCGACCGTGGGCTCGGCGACCAGGACCTGCTGGAAGCGGCGCTCCAGGGCGGGGTCCTTCTCGATGCGCTCGCGGTACTCGTCGAGCGTCGTCGCGCCCACCATCCGCAGCTCGCCCCGGGCCAGCATCGGCTTGAGCATGTTGCCCGCGTCCATGGCCGAGTCGCCGCCGGCGCCCGCGCCGACGACCGTGTGCAGCTCGTCGATGAACGTGACGATCTGGCCGTCGCTCGCCTTGATCTCGGCCAGGACGGTCTTCAGGCGCTCCTCGAACTCGCCCCGGTACTTCGCCCCGGCCACCATCGCGCCGAGGTCCAGCGAGACCAGCCGCTTGTTCTTCAGGGACTCCGGGACGTCGCCCTTCACGATCCGCTGGGCCAGGCCCTCCACGACCGCGGTCTTGCCGACGCCCGGCTCACCGATGAGCACCGGGTTGTTCTTGGTGCGCCGGGAGAGCACCTGCACCACCCGGCGGATCTCCTGGTCCCGGCCGATGACCGGGTCGAGCTTGCCCTCGCGGGCCGCTGCCGTGAAGTCCGTGCCGAACTTCTCCAGGGCCTTGTACTGGCCCTCGGGGTCGGGGGTGGTCACCACGTGTCTCCTCGTCTCGTTCCGGCCGCACGGGAAGCGTGCGCACGCGTACACGGGTCTCAGTCTCGGGGGAGCGCTCCGTGGGGAGCTGTGAAGAAAGTTGACTCCTGTATCCAGCGGTCGATCTTCCATAATTCAACCTAATTCGGCGGCGAGTAACGACCCGTCGTAGGCCAAAGGTTGATCCGCGCGAGACCACGGAAGACAGATTCTCGTCAGGCGTCCCGGATCTCCGATCCCGTTTGACACGGCATAGAATCCACGACGATGCTTACGGACAGAATCCACGGTCCGAAGCTGGCAATGAGCAGCCAATCGTGCGGCAAGAGAACCGTCTCCAGCCCCGGCAATGGGTAGCAGTTTCCTTTTCTCACGGTTTCCCGTGACGGACAGATCAGGCCGCTAACTGGATTCACCCTCGGGATAACTCATCAAGAAGGAGTGCTGGATGGCCACCTACCTGTCCCCCGGCGTATTTGTGGAAGAGAGCACGAGCGGCTCCCGCCCCGTGGAGGGCGTCGGCACCGCAGTAGCCGCCTTCGTCGGATTCGCCGAGCAGGGCCCGCTCAACGAGCCGGTCCGGGTCACCAACTGGGCCCAGTTCACCAACACGTTCGGTGAATTCATCGAGGGCTCCTACCTCGCGCACTCCGTCTACGGCTACTTCTCCAACGGCGGCGGCACCTGTTACGTCGTCCGCGTCGGCGGGCAGTCAGCCAACGGCGACGCCGTCGAGGGCGCCCAGTCCGTCGGCTCCGCCCCGGCGCAGGTCCTCGGCGGCTTCCGGGTGGCGGCCCTCCCGGCCGCGACGGGCCGCGACATCTCGGTCGACGTGCAGAAGAAGCCCGCCGATCCCAAGGCCAAGCGGGCCACCGGCTCCGCGGCCGACAAGGCGAAGGCCGCCGACGGTGGTTCGGACGACGTCTTCACCTTCACCGTCAAGGTGGACGGTTCGGCCGCCGAGACGTTCGACGTCTCCGCCGACAAGGCCTCGGCGGCGTACGTGGTGACGCAGGTCAAGGAGCGTTCCAAGTTCGTCATGGTGGAGGAGGCACCGACGGCCGGCGCCGCGCTCGCGCTGCCCGACTCCTCTTCGCTGGCCCTGTCGGCCGCTGCCAAGGGCGGCGCCGCGGGCGGCAAGGTCGTGGCCAAGGACATCGTCGGCAAGTACGTCGGCAAGGTCAACGACCGCACCGGCCTGTCCGGCCTTGAGGCCATCGACGACATCACCATGGTGATGGCTCCGGACCTGATGGCCGCCTACCAGGCCGGCAACGTCAGCCGCGAGCAGGTCAAGGCCATCCAGATGGCTATGATCAACCACTGCGAGAACATGGCCAACCGCATGGCCATCCTCGACCCGCTGCCGGACATGGGCCCGACCGAGGTCTACGAGTGGCGCCAGAATGAGGCGGGCTTCGACTCCAAGTACGCCACGCTCTACTACCCGTGGATCCAGGTCGCCGACCCTTCCAGCGGCAAGGGCTTCCTGATGCCGCCGTCCGGCCACGTCGCCGGCCTGTGGGCCCGCAGCGACGAGGCCCGCGGTGTGCACAAGGCCCCCGCCAACGAGGTGCTGCGCGGCGCCCTCGATCTCGGCATTCAGGTCACCAAGGGTGAGCAGGAGCAGCTCAACCCGGCTGGCGTCAACTGCATCCGCAGCTTCCCTGGCCGTGGCATCCGCGTGTGGGGCGCCCGCACCCTCTCCAGCGACCCGTCGTGGCGCTACCTGAATGTCCGACGCCTCTTCAACTACCTGGAGGAGTCGGTCTACCTGGGCTCGCAGTGGGCGGTGTTCGAGCCCAACGACGAGCGGCTGTGGGCCACCATCCGCCGCAACATCGCCGCATTCCTCACCAACGAGTGGCGGAACGGTGCCCTCTTCGGCAGCACGCCGGAGGAGGCGTTCTACGTCAAGTGTGACGCGGAGACCAACCCGCCCGAGGTCATCGACGCGGGTCAGGTCATCTGTGAGATCGGTGTGGCGCCCGTCAAGCCTGCCGAGTTCGTCGTGTTCCGAATCGCCCAAGAGTCGCCGAGCGCGGAATAAAACGCAACAGACTTCTGTCGCCCGAAAAATAATCACCCGATCAAGGAGAAACCGTGGCCGATAGCTTCTCGATTCAGTGTGACGGCATCCAGATTGCCGCACTCACTCAGGTCAACTGGCCGGATAAGGGATTCAACCACAGCACTGTGACCTTCGTTGACAGCGAAGGTCGCCTGCGGACTAACTCTTTTGCCACCGAGGCCATGCATGGCGAAATTACCGTTACGTTCCTCGCGGGAGACCCTTCGAAGCAGGGCGACGACGCCAACCTCAAGGCCATGCAGCAGTGGCTGAATGACGCCGGCGCCACGGGCAACGACGAGAAGGCGTTCAAGAACATCTCCATCATCACAAAGGATGAGGTCGGAAAGGACAAGACTGAAGAAAAGCGCAGCTTCATCCAGGCCCGGTGCATAAAGATCAGCCCTCCCAGCCTCTCGGCTGGGCCGAACTCAGGTACTGAGACGTACTCGGCCACGATCATCCACAACGGCGAGAACGAGACCAAGTGAAGCGGGGGCGTGTGACCGAGGGGTCCATCGGCATGGCTGCTGTGGCACCATCGGCCGCGCCCCTCGATTCCCAGGTGACCGCAGGCCTGCCCAGCAGGTCTGCGACCCTCCAAACAGAATTCCCATTTACGCTTCCTCGCGGTTACGTGGATTCACAAGGAACGGTCCATCGCGAGGGATTCATGCGTCTCGCCACAGCGCGGGACGAGCTCCTACCCTTGACCGACCAGCGAGTGCGCGAGAATCCGGCCTACCTGTCCGTCGTCCTCATCGGTCGACTGATAACCCGATTGGGTGACCTGACGGACATTCACGCCGGGATCATCGAGGGTCTTTTCGCCGCAGATCTGGCGTTTCTGCAGAAGTTCTACGAGAAGATCAATCTGGACGGTACGTCACTCGCGTCCACCGTGTGCCCCGATTGCCGACATGAATTCGAGGTCGACTTGGGGAGCCGCCTGGGGGAATGACGGTGTACGCGACCGAGAACCTGCGTTCGGAGATCGCGTACATCGCCTACCACTTCCACTGGTCGCACAACGAACTGCTCGACATGGATCACATCCAGCGTCGTGCCTACATCCGCCAGATCACGCAGATCAATCAGCGTCTCGATGACCAAATCGACCGGCCTTACGGAACTTAGGGAATCAGCTCATGCACCGGACCACCGAGGCCGGTCGCGCTGCGGCGGCAGCCGGGCGTGTTCCGGTGGCGCTGATGGAAACGGTACGAGTGATCGCGGCCGGGGTGTACCCGGTCACCGACTCCCGCCGGGTGACGGACCGGCTCCCCTCCTTCCAGGATCACCGGCTTTCCGGGGAGCTCAGGACCCTCATCAGCCCTGAGCCACCGCTGGTGTTCAGGCCCAGGGCGACGGCTTGGAGCTCGACCGGGAACCCGGCCCACCGCGCGCCCGCAGCCCTGTACTGGCGTCCCGCCGTCCCGCGTGGGGCCGGGGCGCGCGAGGGGACGGATACCGCACCGGTAAGCGTGGGGGACACGGCCGTCCCGTCCATGTCCACAACCGAATCGTCGGCGGGCACAGGCGGCGAGCTCGGGGCCCCGGGCGCGCCGGTAAGTCAAGCGGGCGAGAACCCAGAGCCGGATCAAGGTCCGGCTCGACGACGCCGGTTGCTGTTCGGGCTCGGCAGCCGACCGGAGGAGGCGGCCTCGGGCGGGCCCCGTTTCCGCCGGAACCGGCGTCGCAAGGCCGACGCCGCGGCGACGCAGGTCGACGGAGCCACGCGTGTCATTCCCGAGGCCGACGGAGCTCCGCAGCTCGTTGCCGGGGCCAGAGACGTACCTCCGCACCAGAAGGACACAGCACGCAACCTCGACTCCGCTTCACAGGGAACTCTGTACCGCATGGTCGCGGGCACCTCGCCCCTCCCGGCACGCGATGTCGAATCGACACCGGCCACCACGACCCGCGAGCCCGCGTTCAGGTCTGAGGGCGGTACGGCACCATCGGCCACCCGCGAGCCTGCGGCGGCACGGGGCCCCAAGCCCGTGTCGCTGGCCGGTCGTAGGCCCGTCGACGCTGCTGGTGATGCGGCCGCGTCCTTGCGGAGTTCTGTGTCCGCGCGGACGGGTGTGAGCGACGAGGCAGTGGTGCGAGGCGATGCGACTGCGCCGAGGCCTGGCCGTGGGGCCACGCCGGCGCACGAGTCCACGGACACGCCAGGGTGCGAGCCTTCCGTGTCGGCTGATCGTGGTGAGTACGTGCCGCCGGTCGATCGTGGGGCCGCCTTCGTGCGGGACACCCAGTTCGTGGCGGTCGCCGAGCCCGCGTCCGTACGCGACGCCGAGCCCCCCTTGACAGCCGGAAGCTCGACGGCACATGCCTTTGAGGCCGCCTCGCCGGCCGAACTCGTACCCGTATCCCTTCCTGGGCCTAGGACGGTAACCGAGCCCTCCTCGATACGTGGCACCGCATCCGTGTCTCTGCCTGCCGGCGAGCCTGCTGCAGTGGACGCCGCTGCGCCCGCTTCCGCCTCTGATCGTGCACCCGCACCCACGCCGGGCGAGGAGCCCGGAACCGCTTCCGGGTCGGAGCCGGAGCAGAGGCAGAGATCCGCCCGAGACGGTGGCGAACCGCGCACCGAGTCGGGCACATCCCTGCCCCCGATCTGCGAGCAGTCGGTCGAACTCGCTGCCGTACGCCGTCATTCCCGGTGGATCGACGAGCACGGCCAGGCTGATGCCCTCTCTCCCACCGCTGGAGTCGACGGAGAGGAACCCGCCGACGACCGGCACGCGGGACCGAGCGCGCCCACCCGGGCGACACCGGGCCAGTCAGCACGCCGGGCTACCGAGACGGCCGTACGGGCGGAAGCCGCTCCTGCCCCGCTCCTCTTGAACGAGGCCGCACCCGTGGTGTTGGGCCCGGCGCGCAGGCCCTCTCACCGCGCGGACCCGACACGCGAGGCCACTGACCTCGGCGAAAGTGTCGACGACGCCTCCACCACGGCGACGGTCGACGCGCCCGCAGGTACCGACCAGGTCCCCGCGGCGTCGACTGCACATGAAGTGGCTGTTGCACAGAAGGAGTTCGCTGCTGGTCCCTCACGCGTGAAGCAGGGGATCGCCGCCAACCTCTCGCACGTACAGCAGGGGTTCGCTGCTGCCCCCTCACACAAGAGCAGCTTGCGCGAAGATGCCCGGAGTGCCCCCGCTCCGGCGACAGACCGGGCTCCCGCCGCTGTCAGTAAGACCGACGCACTGCCCACACAGCAGGCGTCCGCGCGGGGGGAAGCCACCGCTGCCCTCTGCGGCGATGCCTCTGACGCGGTTGCCGAAGCCAGCCGGGCTGCCGCCCGCACGAATTCCCGTTCGCACGGGCGGGAGGCGGGCCCGTGCGACACGCAGACGCAGGCCCAGGGCTCCGCACCCGGGACGGCCGCCCCGACGGACCGCAAGAGCCCGGTCGACACCGTGCCGCCTGAGGCCAACGCCCAAGACAAGCAGGCTGGTTCCTCGTCGACCGGGCGGGACGAGGCTCCGTGCTCGGCGGACCGGACCGCCAAGACGCAGGCCGTCCACAGTACGTCGTACGTCACGGCCGACTCCCTTACCGACAGCAGCACGCCTTCCGTACCGGACTCCGCGCCACCGCGAACCTCCCACGACGAGCAGGGGACGGGCACTTCCCGCCGGACTGCCACCGCCCCTGCCGCGCGGCTCCGAGTCGATCAGCCCACTCCCCCGGTCATGCGCCCGCGACGCAGCCATAAACGGAGCGAGCACCCGAACCACGATGGCGCCCCCGCCGCCGAGAACGACACCACCCCCCCGGCGGCGCCCCAGGCCATACCGTTCCAGGACGCGGCCGACCAGCCTTCACCCAGCACGACAGCCACGCCGCACGAACGGTCGGAGGCCCACGCCCCGGCTCCGGACGCCACGCCACGGCCCGCTCCCCAGGATGCCGCCCCACCCATGCGGCCCGCCATAGCCAACTCCGTTGCGAGCAAGCCGAACGACGCCGATACGGCACCTCAAGCGTCGGGCTCCGTCGGCATGCGCTCCGCCGCCCCGGGAACCCCCGACGTTTCCACCCCCAGCCCTACGCTGCCGCAGAACCCACCGCAACCCGGCACCACTCGGGAGGCTCCTCACGCACACGCACGGCTCGACGAGTCGGGCGACCTCAGCACCCCCGACCTCGGCACCCTCGATGCCGGGACGCCCCCGCTCCTGGTCGAGCCCACGATGCACGGGGGCGTCCAGTCGCAGGCCCCGATGTCAGCACCCGGCCGAGGAACTGCACCAGCCGGGCCGACTCCGGCTGATGTGCGTCCTGCAGATGGCAGCACACCTTCCGCCGTCCCTGACGCGCAGGGGCAATCGCGTCACGATGCCCCGCGCCACGAACAGGGACAGGAAACCGCTGCCCCCAAGCCGGTCACGTCCGCTGCGGCCACTCTGAAGTTCGACGAATCCACGCTTCCGGTCATGCGGCCCGCACGTCGCGCCCACCGCAAGCACACCCCGTCCGAGCGGAACCAGAACGCGGCTGCCCGCCCGGAACAGCCCCCATCGCCCGAGGCAGACCACTCCACCGCCACGGCACGTCCTCAGCACACCCCGGCCCAGCCCTCCGTCTCCCTCGCCGCCCAGCCCGCTTCGGCATCCGAAGGCAGCGACGTAACCACCTCGAAGGCAGCGCGCACCCACGCGGCCCAGGCGGAAGCAACCGACCGCTCCACCCCGCACACGCTTGAGCGCGGCACACAGGCCCCGGCAACACCGCACACCTCGGCCTCCCGTCCCGGATTCCCCGTACAAACCTCCCCGCACAACCCCGCATCCAAGGGAATGGGTTCAGCCGCTCCCACCGAACTCGACACCCAGGCCGCTCGCCCGGAGACCACCAATCAGCCCGGCCCGTGCACCTTGGCCGACCACTCCACACCCGGCATTCCGCACCAGCCGACTACTATCGCCCTGCCCGCGCCGACTGCGCTGTTGCCGGAGCAGTGTGCCCCTGACCGCGTCACCTCTGCGGGGCCGGTATCGCCGGAGCCCGAGGCAGCCCGTGGCTTCCAACACCTCAGCATCTCCACGGTCGATGGTGCGGTGGGCACCACGGCTCCAGCTTCTGAGCACCAGGCGCTGCCTGACGTGCCGAGCCCTGCGTACGGCCAGGACGTCTGCCGCGTGAACGTGCCCGCCCCTGCCGTCCCTCTCCAGCTCGACGAACCCACGCCGATGGTCATGCGCCCCGCACCTCTCATAGGTCGCACACCCAAGCAGCAGCGGGACCGGAGCCAGGACCACCGCCGCGAGACCGATGGCCCCACCGCGCCGGCCGCCGCGTCCTGTGCACCCGAGCCCCTGCTTCCCGAGGGAGCCGGGGCTCCACCAACTCGCCTTGTTCAGACGCCTGGTACAGGACACACGGGGAGCTCGCAGAGGCATACCGCGACCGATGGCGTACGGCACCGACGTCAGCCAGAGCCGACGACCGGAACTCAGGCATCTGCGCCTTCACTCCAGCAGACCACCGCCCTCTCGGCCCCCTCGGCCACAGCACCGGCAAGCTCCGGAGACCGCGCTCTGCCCTCAGGACACTCGCCCTGGCCGAACGGCACCACCCAGGGTGGCGGTCCTGAGAAAAACCAGGGCGAGGCCGCCCCTGCCCCCGCCCCAAACGGCCGTCCGGAGCACGCCGACGCCGATGGCACCGCGCCCGCTCCTGACCTTCCTCCCCTCGCCCCCGGAGCCGCGCCTGCCGAACAGCCCTGGGCGCCGTGCGTCAACGGGAACGATGGTCACGCTGCCGCAGGCCACCAGATCGCAGTCCCGGGTCTGGATGGCGGCTACGCCGGCAGGACGACGGAAGGCTCCGCAGAGTCACCCACGAGCAACCTCCCGCTGCGTCGCCGGGGCACCGCCCAACGCACGTCGGCGCGAGCGACCAATGCTGCGCAGCACCATGAGGACACCAACCGCCACGAGCCACGCAACCATGAGTGGACCGACCGCTCCGAGCGACGCAGCCATGAGGCCATCGACCGCTCCGAGCGGCGGACGTCCGACCACTCTCGGCGGCCTGCGGAGGACGCACGGACGCCCCCAGCCGGTCCGCATCCTGATGCAGCCAATTCTGCGCCGAGCCCGGAAGGACCTCGTCCACCGACGGCCGCAGCGCCGAACGGGCGCCCCCAAATCCGCCCGGTTCATGCCGGGCTCGACCGCCGCCCCTTCGCGCACCCAGGCATCACCACTTCAGCCGTTTCCGGCGCGGCGCCCGCGCGCGGCATGACGCCGCTCGACGGCGCCCAGCACCCTGCCGAGGCCCGCACTCCAGGTCGGCCGTCCGCCGCCACCGCGACCACCCCCGTCATACCGACAACAGATCCGGCACCCGCCCCGATGACAGGCACCACGCCTCCGTCCTCCGGGGCCACCGACGTGCCGGGCCATTTCACGGCGGCGCCGGTCACGAGGGCGGAGGTCTGCCCCCGCTCCTCGTTCCTCTCGCCTTTCACCCTGGTCGGCCCAATCGAAGGCGCCACGGTTGCGGCCACGAGCGCGTTCGCCAACGGGCATCCGGTCTTTCACCGGATCGCCGAACAAGCGGCGCAGCAACACGCCGTCGTTTCCCCCCGTGCAGAGCACAGCACAGCACGCCGATCGAATGACGAAGCCGCCCCCACCTCCGAGTGGGGCGTCCCGATGGGCGTTCTCTCACCCGAAGCAGAGGCACAACGTTGAGCAAAGACGCCCAGCCCCTCCCCACCCATCGGTTCCAGTTGTCCTTCCACGGGCCGAAGGGAGAAATATGCGACGACTTCACTGGATGCACGGGGCTCGCGATGTCCATGGAGGTGGACGAGGTCATCGAGGGAGGCCATAACACCTCGCCGACCTACCTCAACACCCGTATCAAATACACCCCTTTGACCGTCTCACGGCTCGTATCGAAGGACACCCTGCAGATGTGCAAATGGGTCCAGGACAACTTGACCAATCCGGATCCCAAACCGGGGTATGTCGCGATTCTAGGACCCGACGAGAAGAAGGTGGCGTCGTGGGAACTCCTGGACTTGCGGCCGGTCGCCTGGCGGGGGCCGACCTTGAACACCTCCACCAGCACATGTGCCGTTGAAGAGATCGACTTCGTCCACGGCGGCTTCTACTTCGGCGATACGCCCAAGTAATCACCCCGGACACACCCGAGAAAGGAGGCAAGGAGACCGTGGAAAAGGTGGAGAAGGCGGTCCTCGAGATCTACAAGCCGCCGATCGGCGGCCAGAAGCCGCCCGGCACGCTGGAGAAAGAGGTGCCGTTTCAGTTCAATCCGGCACAGATCACCCTGGTCAAGGAGACCTCATGGGTGCGGCACACCACGCGCCTTGCGCCGTACGCCGCCGTTCCCGAGTTCGTGGGAAGCCAGCCCACGATGCTCACCATGACCATCGTTCTGGACGCGACCAAGCCGAATGACGAATCAGTCGACAATCGGGTGCGCACGCTTCTCGAATGCTGCCGGCCAGAGGACAGGAGCGTCACCAACAACCAGTCGTCCCCGCCCTGGGTCATGCTCCGCTGGGGGCACTGCAAGGCGGCCAACTTCCATTCGGTGGTGCGGCGCCTCTCGGTCCAGTTCACCCGCTTCTCCAGCAACGGCTATCCGCTGCGCGCCGTGTGCGAGCTGGCCCTGGAGGAGGTGGGCACATGAGCGCGCAGAGCGCGGGACACGTGTCGGGATCGCCTTCGTCGCGCCAGTTCAGCGTAGTGGTGCGAGGGGATTCCCTGCAGTCGATCGCGGTGCGCAGCACGGGCCGCGCGGCCGATTGGCGGCTGATCGCCGAGCTGAACGACATCGACGATCCGTCGAAGGTGCGCCCGGGCACCGTACTGGTCCTGCCGAACGCCACGGACCGCTGACCCTCACCGAGCTCCAACCAGCCACCCACCCCACGCAAGGACAAGGACACCGACATGACAGGGCGCCATACCGCCGGGCTGATCGTCGTGGCCGGGGGCCACCGGATGCCTTCGGCCTGCAACACCGCCTTGGCATGGGCCGTCGTGCAGGAGAACAGCCACACCTCGGCCACGGCAGAGGTCGGCATCCGGGACCCGCACAACGCATCACTGCTGGCCGAGTGGGGTATCACCCTGGGCGGCGCGCTCAAGCTGGTCTCGGTCACCGCCGACGGCGAGCACCCCTTGTTCGAGGGTGAGGTCACCGACTGCGAGGCCAGAGCCAGTTCGGACGGCAGCGGCTCCCACGGGTTCGGCGGTGTGCTCACCGTCATCCGCGCCAGGGACTGTTCCCACCGGCTGCGCCGGGGCTACCGGGTCGCGTCCTATCCGAAGATGACGGCCGGGGACATCGTTCGCAAGGTGGCCAATGAGGCTGGCGTGCAGACCGGCACCGTCGACGACGCTTCGTCGACGTACGATTTCCTCACCCAGCCCGCCATGTCGGACTGGGACTTCCTGAGCCACCTGGCCCGCGAAAACGGGCGTGACCTGTTCTTCCGCGACGGCAAACTGCACTTCTGCCAGCCCGCCCCGGCCTCCAGCGCTCCCGCGAAGGGCACCTCCGCCCAGGACAGCCCGTTCGCCCTGCAGTTCGGCGCCAACCTGCTGAAGGTCGGCTCGGTGGCATCCCTCGACGACCAAGTGACGGGCGTCGCCGTGCGGGGCTGGGACCCCGAACGCAAGGAGCCGTTCGTCGCCACGGGCAATCCGGTCACGGCCCGGCACAGCACCGCCTGGACAGCGCCGTCGGGCGCGGTATCCGGGCCGCCGCTGCTGCTCGCCGGGCTCCCACGCGGCACCCAGGGAGAGGCCGAGACTCTGGCGACGAGCATGGCCCAGGAGGTCGCGGCGGGCCTGCCGCGACTGCGCGCCGTGGTGCGCGGCGAGCCGCGACTGCGCCTGCGTTCGGGAGTGTCGCTGACCGGTCTGGGCAAGCAGTTCGAGGGCCAGTACACGGTCACGTCCGTACGCCACGAATACCACCCGGACTCCGGATATCTGACGGAGCTGACGGTCAACGAGGGCGCGGACCGTACAGCCGTGGGACGGCCCGGGGACGGTGAAGTGGGACTGCGGCGCTTCTACGGGCTGATGCCGGCCAAGGTCGTCAACATCAAGGACGACAAGGATCAGGGCCGGGTCAAGGTCCAGCTCCCTTGGCTGGACGCCCAGTACGAGAGCAACTGGGCTCGCACCGTCCAGTTGAGCGGCAGCCGCGGGCACGGTGTGGTGGTGCCAGAAGTCGGCGACGAGGTCCTGGTCGGCTTCGAGCACGGCAGCCTCGACCGGCCCTACGTCCTGGGCGGGCTCTACAACGGCGTCGACAAGCTCGCCCCGCACGAGCTCGACCTGGTGGACGGCGGTCAGGGCAAGACCAACCGGCGTTCCTTCGCGTCGAAGGAAGGGCACCGTCTGGAACTGCTCGATGCCGGCAGTCCGGGCATGGGCGCCACGCTGATCACCGGTGACGGCAAGCTCCAGATCCAGCTGGATCAGCACAACACGCTCATCTCTGTGCAGAGCAACGGCACCGTCGAGATCACCGCCGAGCACGGCATCGCCGTGGACGCGGGCAACGCACCGCTGGAGCTGAAGGGGCAGAGCATCGACATCAATGCCCAGCAGAGCCTCAAGATCTCCGGCACCCAGGTCGAGATGTCCGGAACCAAGGTCGACGTCAGTGCGGCCACGGCGAAGTTCTCCGGCAGCACCGTGGCCGAGATCTCAGGGGCTCTCGTGAAGATCAACTAACCCGCGCCCACCTCTCATTCTGAAGCCCCTCCCGAAAGGAGACCCGACATGCCTCCCGCCGCACGTATCGGCGACCCCACCATCCACGGCGCTGCGGCCGGCGTGGTGACCGGCCCCCCGATGGCTGCCACCGTCCTCATCGGCGGGCAGCCAGCCGCCGTCGCCGGGTCACTTGCGACCTGCGTGGGGCCCCTGCACATTCCGCCGATCCCGCCCGTGCCGGTGGTGGCCGTCCGCAAGGTGCTCATCAACGGCATGTCGGCGGCCGCGATGGGCGACACCATCGCCTGCGGCGGCGGCATGATCGCCATGGGCTGCCCGACCGTCATGATCGGGAGCTGAGCGCGGTGTCAGGCCCGATCCCCTCCGCCACGAGCGCGAGCCGCGAGCGCCGCTCCATCCCCTCACTCCGGGCAGGAGTTGAGTGCCGTGGCTGACTTCTTCCTCGGCCGCGGCTGGTCCGCCCCCCTCGGCGTGAGCCCCTCCGGGGGCATCGCGATGATCGAGGGCGCCGCCGACGTCGAGCAAGCCATCCGTCTGGTGCTCGGCACCGAGCCCGGCGAGCGGCCCATGCGGCCCGAGTTCGGGTGTGCGATCCGTGACCGGGTCTTCGGCTCGTTCGACGCCGCGACCTGCGGAGCCATCGCGTACGAGGTGCGCCGGTCCCTTGAGCGGTGGGAGCCGCGGATCACCGTGGACGACGTGAGCGTGATCCAGGCCGCCGGCGAGCAGGAGGTCCTCGACATCCAGATCGCCTACCAGCTGGCCGGCACCAACAGCCGCCGCAACCTTGTCTACCCGTTCTATGTGATACCCGCCCGCGACGGCGAGGGACCGCACCCCCAGCACAGGAGGGACACCGATGTCGCTGCCTAGCCCCCACCTGGACGACCGCCGGTTCCAGGATCTCGTGGACGACGCCAAGCGGTTCATCCAGCGGCGCTGCCCGGAATGGACCGACCACAACGTCTCCGACCCGGGTGTGGCGCTCATCGAGGCGTTCGCGCAGATGGTCGACCAGCTGTCCTACCGGGTCAACCGCATTCCAGAGAAGGTCCACCTGGAGTTCCTCGACCTGCTTGGCGTGCAGCTCACCGCCCCGCAGGCCGCGCGTACGGAGTTGACGTTCCGGCTCTCGGCCCCGCAGGAGGCCGACGTGACGGTGCCGACCGGTACGGAGGTCGCCACCCCGCGCTCGGGCAGCGCGCCCGCGCGGATCTTCACGGTGAACCGGGAGCTGGCGATCGTGCCGACCTCGCTGAGCCACATCGGCTCGGCGGCAGCCGGGCACGCGCCCGAGCTCGTCACGGAGCGCTTCCTGTCCGGCGAGCCGGTGACGTGCTTCGCCGAGCAACCCACGCCTGGCGATGCCCTGTTCGTGGGTCTGTCGCAGGCCGCGCCGCGGTGTGCGGTGGCACTGCGCGTGGAGTGCGCGATGGACGGTGTCGGCGTGGACCCGCGGCGCCCTCCGCGGGTGTGGGAGGCCTGGTGCGGGGACAGCTGGGTGGAGTGCGAGGTCGAGAGCGACGGCACGGGTGGTCTGAACCGGCCCGGTGAGATCGTGCTGCACCTGCCCGACGGACATGCCGTCTCACTGATCGGGCGCCGCAGGGCGGGCTGGCTGCGCTGCCGCATCACCGAGGCAGGCCCGGGCCAGCCACCGTACTCCTCCTCCCCCAGGATCAGCGCCCTGGAGGCGTACACGATGGGCGGCACCACGACCGCCCTTGAGGGCGAGACCGTCCCGCACGACGAGATGGGCGTTTCGGACGGCACCCCGGGCCAGTCCTTCAGCGTGCACCGCACCCCCGTCGTCGCCGGGTCGCTGCGCGCGGTGGCGGTGGAGACCAAGGCGGGCCGGCAAGTGTGGAAGGCGGTGCCTTCCTTCACCGAGTCCTCCCCCACCGACCGGCACATCACCGTGGACGAGGCGAGCGGCACCGTCCAGTTCGGCCCGTCCGTGCGCCAGCCGGACGGCGAGATGCGGCAGTACGGCGCGGTACCCGAGATTGGCGCCAGGATCACGGCCGGTGCCTACCGGCGCGGCGGCGGACGCGAGGGCAACGTCGCCGCGAATACCCTGACGGTGCTGCGCACCCCGCTCGCCCTAATCTCGCGGGTCGACAACCGCACCCCCGCCACGGGCGGCGTGGACGCCGAGTCGGTGGACAGCGCGCGCCGCCGCGCGGGGCACTGGCTGCGCGCCCAGGACCGCGCAGTCACCGCGAAGGACTATGAGTCCGTCGTTGCCGCGGCCTGCCGCGACGCCGGTCGCATCGAGTGCGTGGCAGACCCCGGTGACTCCGAACGGGCTGGCCTAGTACGTGTTCTGATCATCCCTCAGGTACGGGATGTACGCGAGGAGGACAGCTGGCGCGAGCTGGTGCCCTCGGAGGCCATGCTCGCTTCAGCCGCCCGCGCGGTGGAAGCGGCCCGGCCCATGGGCGTCGTCGTGTCGGTCAGCGGGCCCGCCTACCAGGGCGTGACCGTGGTCGCCGAGATCGAGGCCGCCAAGGGCGCGGACCGGGCCGAGGTCAAGGAGCGGGTGCTGCGGTCGCTGTACGAGTGCCTCAGCCCGCTGCCGTCCGGCCACGGCGAACACAACCGCTCGGGCTGGCCCCTGGGGCGGGCGCTGCGCCTGAGCGACCTATACGCGGTCGCCGCACGCTGCGAGGACGTCGAGTCGGTGACCAGGCTCGAGATGTACCCCGCCGACATCGGCACCGGCGAGCGGCAGCCCGCGGCCGACAGGATCGACGTCGGCCCCGCGACGCTGTTCCTCTCCTTCCGCCACCAGGTCGCCGTCAAGAGCGCGCGCTGAACGGTCTCGCATGACGGACAGAGGGATGGGACGAGAAATGGAATCACCGCCACAGGCCGCGGCGACGCCGCCGGTGGCCCCGCCGGCACCCCCGCTGGTGCCCGGCAGCCGGTCGCTGCGTGCCATCCTGCCGGAGAGCTACCGGCAGGGTGACTTCGCGGACCGCTTCATCGCCGGGTTCGACGACGCCCTGGCACCCCTGATCACCACGCTGGACTGCCTGGACGCGTACTTCAGCCCGCGCACCGCGCCCGAGCACTTCGTGACGTGGATGCTGAGCTGGTCCAACACGGCGCTGCCCGCGTGCGTGGGGATGACGGGGCGGCGCAACGCGCTGCTGCTCGGCCACCAGCTGCACGGTCTTCGCGGCACCGCCGCGGGCCTGGACCTGCTCGTGCGGTACGTGCTCGGCGGCCGTCTGGAGCTGACCGAGTCGGGCGGCACACACTACGCGGCGAGGCCCGATGACCCCGCCGTCCGGGGGCCGGGTCCGGCCGGACCGCGCGCCCAGGTACGTGTACTCCTGCCGTACGGGACGGTCGCACGGCACCCGGGTGCCGTGGACGACCTGACGGAACTGGTCAGGGAGTGGATCCCAGCGCACGTGTACGCCGATGTGACGATCGAAGACGACGAGGACCCGCTGCTCGTGCGAGGCGCGGCGGGGGGTGCGTACTGATGGGCACCGCTTCATCCGGCCACCAGGGCTGGCACGTACCGGGTGAGCAGGACGTATGCCACGGCTGCGGAGTGGTGGCCTACCCGGGCGAGATGTTCTGCGTGCCGTGCGGAGCGTACCTGGGGTGGGACCGGACCGGGAGTAACCCGGTCGTGCCGTTGCGGCCCGGACCGGCCGCCGCGGCCAGCAGCGCAGACTCTGGCCGCTCCACGGCTTCGGGCGGTCAGGCGTACGGGGTCGCGGACTCCGGCCGTTCGGCTGCGGCCGGTGGTGCCGGTTACGGCGGCGGAGCCTCGGTGCCCGGCGGGTCCGGTTACGCCTCCGCCGAGGCGCCGGGGGCCCATGGACCGGTGTACGACGGCGCCGCGGCGCAGCAGCCCGCATTCGGTGGCCCCGCGGACACGGGCTCCCGGGGCGCGCGGGACTGGGACATCCGCGCCCTGTATCCGGAGGCCCAGCAGGGCCCGTCGGCGGCGGGGCACGCAGGTACGAATTACGGCAATACGGCGTCCGCTCATCCGGCACCGGGTGCCCCTGCTGCGGGCACCTGGGGATCCACGACGGCATACAGCTCCCACAGCGCATTCAGCAGTGGTAGGCGGAGAAACGGCAGCGGATTTCCCGACGGGTCGCGCGCCGAACCCGTATGGCCGCAGGGGCTCTCCGCGTACCCCGGCCGCCCGACCCCCGGCCTCTACGCGGCGCCCCCGGCCGCCGAACCCGCCGCCGGTCAGCCGCAGTTCGCCACCCCGGGCGAAGCCGGTCTGTACGCCCCCGCCGACATCCCCTACACCTCCGCTGCCCAAACCGCCCCGGCCGCCGCCCAGACCCAGGTGATCGACGGCGAAGTCGTGCTCTGGGCCACGCTGCCCGAGGGGCCCGCCGCGCCTTCGGCCAGCGTTGCGCCGTCCCCGCCGGAGGGCGTCCCGCACATGCTGCTGTGCCCGGAGTGTGAGGCACCCAACGCCAAGAGCCGCACGTACTGCCAGCCGTGCGGCGCCCTGATGCGCCCGGAGCCCGAGCCGCCCGAGCTCACCCGCTGGGAGCAGTTCCGCAATGACTACCTGGAGCGGCCCAGGGTGTGGCACTGGGACCACCGCTGGTCCATGGCGTTGGCCACGCTGCCCGTGTGCCTGGCGGCCGGAATGTCGATGGGCGGCGTGGCGGCGGTCGCCGAGCGCACAGTTCCGCTGGTCAAGGACCGCTTCGCGACCCAGTACGCGGTCAGCCCCAGGTCCGTGTCCGCGACCAGTTCAGCCAAGGGCTTCGACCCCCAGTTCGCGCACGACGGCGTCGACAACAAGGCCTGGGCTCCGCAGGGCACGGGAGACGCTGCGGTGGGCCAGGCCTGGACGGCCACGTTCCAGAACCCGTTCCGGCTGACCGCCCTGTCCCTGATAAATGGAGCCGCCAAATCCGCCGAGCAGTTCTTCGAGAGCGGTCGGCCCACGAAGATCACGGTGGTGGCAAACACGACTGATCAGGGCCCGGTCAAGAAGCAGCTCACGCTGGGTGGCCAGCCCGGCCCGCAACGCTACGACCTGGGCATCGACAACGTGGTTTCGGTGCAGATCCGGATCGACGCGGTTGCCACCGGCTCGAATGCCGACGCGCCCGTGGCGATGGCCGAGATCCAGTTCTTCAGCCGGCAGACGTCATGACCCTACGCGCCGAACTCACCGTGCCCGACGAGGCGATCACACCGGGCGCCTCGCTCACTGCGTACCTTCGGGTGTGGAACGAGAGCCGGATCGTCGATGCCTACCGGCTCACCCTGATCGGGCCGCCCGCCGACTGGCCGAACACCGAGGCCGACCTCGGTCAGCTGCCCGTATACCCGGGCAATTACGAGAAGATCAACATTCCGCTCACTCTGCCCCGCCACAGCGACCTGCCGCCGGGCCCGCTGACGTTCGCGGTCCGGGTCGCCTCCGTCGAGGACCCCCTCGCGGTGGCGGTGCCCGAAGCGACTTTGTGTGTGGGCGAGTTCCGCGACCTCGACGTGAAAGCGGTGCGCCCCCGGGTGGGCGGTGCTCTGTGGAGCACCAATCTGATCCTCCTGGAGAACACCGGCAACGCCACTACGACCTTCCGGTTGCGCCTCGCGCCGGAAGCGCCGGACGCCCCGCTGCGCACTAAGCTGCGCCGCACGCGTCTGGCGCTGGACGCCGGCGAGAAAGCGCGCGTCGGGCTCAGCGTTGGCGTGACCAGTCCGGTGCCGATCGGCACCGCGGCGGACTGGAAGCTGGGCGTGCGAGGCGGCTGGGGTGACGAGGAGGAACGGACGGCCGAGTTCGTCCACCGCCAGCGCCCGATCCTGCCCAAGCGGGCCATGAAGGCCTTGATCGCGCTGAGCGCGTTGGCAGTGGCGGCGGTGGCCCTGTGGCTCTCCCCGGTCGGCGGCAAGAAGCCGACGGTCAAGACAGAGTCGGCCAAGGGCCCCTCCCAGGTGCAGGCAGTGCAGCAGGAGGAGAAGAAGGCGGCCGACGCGAAGAAGAAGCAGGAAGACGACCAGAAGAAGCAGGAGGAACAGGCGCAGAAGGAGAAGGAGGACGCGGGTGCGCTGAAGAAGAAAACTCTCGACGGGGCGTCGCTGGCCGCCGACTCCAAGGCCAAGAAACTCATGGCCGAGTACAAGGTCCCTCGGGGCTACCGGCTCGTACTGAAGGCGCTCGGAATCACCGGGACTGGCCCGCCGACCGGCAACCTGATCGTGACGGCCGCCAATAATCGCCTGGTGACCCAGTCGGTGGCCGCAGCCAAGGACTTCCCGCTGACGACGCCCGTGTCCTTGAAGGTGGGCGAGAAGGTCGTGCTGGAGCTGCATTGCACTCCACCGTCCGGCGTCGCCCCCACCCCCGCCGGGCCGACCGACTGTCTGGCTACCGTCGTCCTCACTGGCGACCTGATCCCCCTCAAGGGCCCGAACGCCGAACCGGAGACGCCTCCGACCGGCGCAGCCAATCCCACCCCCACTCCCTCGACCAGGAGCTGACTAGGTGAGCATCGTCCAGCGTGTCGACGACACCCTTGAGAAGGAACTGCGCAAGGGCCCTCTGTACGGCGTGAACGCCCAGGTGGTCTTCGAGACGCCGAGCTCCGACTGGGCCGCCCGACGTTCGGGGCTGTGCGTCAACCTGTTCCTGCACAGCGTCGAGGAGGACGCCGCGCAGCGGCAGGTTGGTGAGACGAGTGTTATCGACGAGAACGGCCTCGTGGTGGGCTACACCTCGCCGGCTCGCCACTTCAAGCTGGCCTACGCTCTCACTGTCTGGGGCCACTCGCCGCGGGACGAACACCTTCTGTTCGGCACGCTCCTGGAGTGGTGCGTCGCAACCGACCACTTGACGCCGACGTCCGGCACGCCGACCAGCCCACTGACCCTGAAGCTACGCGACACGCCCGAAGGTGCGGAGCCGATAGCAACGAAGCTCTGGTCGGGACTCGGCACCCCGGCCCGGCCGGTGCTCGACCTGCTGGTGACGATCCCGGTCGCCAAGCCGAGCACGAAGGTGGAGACGGAGCCCATCCGCAGCGTGACCCTGCGGGCTCGCACTATGGAGCCGCCCGCCCCCGAGGACGATCCGTTCCGCCCGCCTCGCCCCCGTGGCAGCGCCCGGCCACGACGCCGGGTCGAGGAGATTGCCTGACTTCGGGACGGACTTGCGAAGATGAGAGTGCCGATGCTGATCGACTACCACGGCGGTCCACCTCCGGTACACCGGCAGCAGAGCCGTGACACGCTTGAGGCAGGCCGACCACCTCACCCAGGGACTGTCAACTGTCGGGCCCCGCTCGCTCTCATGGCCATCCAAAGGTGCAGTGTGTGCTTGGGCGATGGAGTGAAGTTTCGGATGGATCATGACGCACCACCGCCTAAGAAGGTGTCTCACGCGGTGATCTTGGCGAGTCTCTTGTGGCAGGTCAGGGCTGTGGCCAGGTCGAGGAAGGCAAGGAAAGTGGCTGCCCTTCGCTCATACCGGACGGTGAGGCGGCGGTAACCGAAGAGCCATGAGGTTGGGGCGGCCGCGCGGTGAGGCGCCCGCCGTGGCCGGTCCTGTTCCGCGCGGCCTCCCGCCGAGCCGGTCATGACGGTCTCCCGGTCATCCGGCTCTCCAGTGACTACTGCGTGTCTGTTTTGGCAGGCCGTTTTGAGTGGATTCGGTCATGGCAGGTGTCGCAGGCCACGACGGTCTTGCGGCGCCGATGAAGCATGACGCGCGCCCAGTCGAGGGCTGTCATCCGGCATGCTTCTGGGCTTCCTGCCAGACGACGCTGGTCTGCCCGCCGGGGCAGACGGCCTGGCGCTGATCCCAGTCGATGGTGAAGCGGGTGTTGTCGAAGATGTCTCCGGTCGCCTGTCCCTCCACGGTGATGGACTGGCCCGGGCCGACCAGCTCGATGTCGTGATCGCGGCGGGCGTGGTGGATCTGTTCGGCGTCGTTGTATCCGGCGTCCACCAGGTGCTCGTCCGGCAGCAGACCCCGTTCGGCCAGGGCGGTGTGGATGTCCTCCAGGACGAGGACGTCGTTGACGGGCGCCGGCGTGATACGGATATGGGTGATCAGATGCGGGGCGTCGGGCTCACAGGTCTCGCTGAGGTGGACTCTATAGCCGGGCCAGCCCAGTTCCCGCTTCGAACCGGTGCGGGCCTCGGGCTTGTAGGGGGCTGTAAGCGGATCAGGCCCGGCGGGAGGTCCCTCGTCCCGCGCCATCGCATGGTGTCCTCAATGTGGTGGAACTGCTGTACCCAGGTCTGCCGCAGGAACTCCACCGCGGGCAGGCTTCGCAACGAAGCCGGTGACGTGGCCGACCAGACGGCCTTCAGCAGCGTCATACCGTCGGTCCCGCACTGGTCGGCGTGTTCGACGCGGCCCGCCCACCGGGACGCGAAACGGTTGTCCTCCGGCCTGGCCGAGTAGCAGTCGAACCACTGCGGCGGTGACACAGTCACCAGCCAGTCCCCGGCCTCCTTCGCCACCTGGTTCAGTGCCGCCCGCGGGGTCTCGACCACGAACTCCAGCCGGTTCAGGTCCCTCGCCGCGGCCAGCACGTGGGTAACGTCCGTGCGCTGCCGCCAGCCCGCCTTGACCAGCCCCGCCTGGCCGGCCGCCCGGAGCTCCCCGTCGAACACCTTCTGGCCGGCCCCGCCGTCGACCAGCCGGGCACGGAACTCGCTGAGCACCGGGAAGTCGAATCCGGTGTCGGCCAGCTCCAGCGAGAGGGCATACTTCCAGTCCAGACACGAGCGGACCGCGTGCGCGGCCTGCCGGTCAGTGAGCCCCTCGGCGAACTGCAACACCGACACCAGCGCCAGTCGGGCCGGAGACACCACCGGCCGCCCCCTGACCGGGAACAGCTCCTCGCAATCGGCATCCGAGAACACCGGCCCGAGCGCATCCCGCACCCGCATCACCAGGCAGCCCTCCGGGAACACAGCACGTGCCAGCCGAGCGGTCTCCTCTGGGATCTCCCCCAGATCCACCCCGCGCAACGACACCGAACCCACCCCTCAACAGGACGACGGCCTGCACGACCCCAACAAGGTCGTGCAGGCCCTCATCACGCCCACACCCGATTTACCAAAAGCGTCCGCAGTGGAGCGGGCCGTCGGGTGTCAGGAAGCGAGACCGGCCTGGGAGAAGGAGGTCCAATTCCTCTCGGTTACCTCGCTACCCGCACCGTGCAAAAGCTGCGGGTCGGGCTCGTTGATCCTCTCGTACTGGCCGCCGCTGGCCGCCGTTGAAAGCCCAGCGCTTAGAGATCATCTCATTTGGATTTGCCCGGTAGTCTGTCTGGGTGTTGATGGTGGAGCGGTTGGTGCCGGACGGGTTGTGGGAGTTGTTCCAGCGGGTGGTGCCGGAGGCGCCGACTCGGCCGCAGGGCGGCGGCCGTCGTCGGTACGGGGACCGGGAGGTGCTCGCGGCGATCATCTTCGTGGCGACCACGGGGTGTACGTGGTCGCAGGTCCCGCCGGTGTTCGGGCCGTCCGGGGCGACAGCCCACCGTCGGTTCATGGAGTGGAGCCGGCTGCGGGTGTGGGCCAAGCTGCACCGCCTGGTGCTCGATGAGCTCGGGGCCCGGGGCGAGCTGGACTGGTCGCGGTGCGCGATCGACTCGGTGAACATGCGAGCCCTGAAAAAGGGGACCTGACAGGTCCGAATCCTGTGGATCGGGGCAAGTACGGCTCGAAGATCCACTTGATCACTGAGCGGACCGGCCTGCCTCTTTCGATCGGCATCTCCGGCGCGAACCTCCACGACAGCCAGGCGCTTGAGCCGCTCGTCCGCGGCATACCCCCGATCCGGTCCCGCCGCGGCCCCCGCCGACGTCGCCCCGCCAAACTGCATGCCGACAAGGCTTACGACAACCGCCACCTGCGGCAATGGCTCCGTTCCCGGCACATCACGCCCCGGATCGCCCGCAAGGGCATCGAGTCCTCCGAGCGGCTCGGGCGCCACCGCTGGACCATCGAACGCACGATGGCCTGGCTCGCCGGATGCCGCCGACTCCACCGCCGCTACGAACGCAAAGCCCTCCACTTCCTCGCCTTCACCAGCATCGCCTGCACCCTCATCTGCTACCGCAGACTCACCAAATGAGATGATCTCTTACTGGAGGACTCCACGTCGAGAGCCGCGTTGACCTTGTCGATCTTCAGGGTCTTGTCCGCGCCCTGCGGCGACGAGGCGATCAGGTTGCCTGAGGAGTCCACGGTGATCTGCCGGTACTTGTTGCCGGAGAAGACGGCGAAGTCCGCCGGGAGGGTGCGGCCGTCGGTGCTGCATTGGTCGGTGCGGGAGGTGACGTTCATGACCGCGTCGACGTGGTCGAAGCCCGCCAGGGCCGGTACCGTGGCGAGGTTCTGGGGACTGCCCTTGCCGTCGATGACGATGTCATCGCCGCTCATATGGGCGTCGACGGTGGCGTAGCGGCTGCCGCTGAAGACGTAGTAGCGGTAGCTGTTGCGCCCGGGGAGGGGGTTGCAGGTGAAGGTAGCGACTGTGTCAAAGGAGGGGAAAGCCGTCCCCGAAGTCAGCTGGCTCTCGGGACGGCTGCCCGCCACAGCCGTGTCCGAGGTGTCCTTGAGGCGGATGGCGGCGAAGCGCTCCTTGGTGAAGACGCCGTAGGCGTTGTCCGAGCCGGGGAGCGGGGCCGTGGCGGTGATCTCGGTGGGAATCTTGAACACCCGGTTCTGCTCACTGCCGTTGGCAGCTCCGATGACGTATCCCAGCTGCCCGGGAGTGGCGAGCTTGTCCGTGCCCAGAGCGGCCAGCAGCTGAGCCGCGAGCCCCTTGCCCTGGGGCTTTTGCTGGTATTCCAGCTGCGGGCCGGACCCCTTGGCCATAACCAGGTTCCAGGTGCGGCCCGAGAAGTCGGTGCAGTTCTGGTTCCAGGCGTACTCCGTCTTATCTTTCTGCTCCTTGGCCACGATGGCGTCCAGCTCGCTATGTTGGGCCTGGTCGATGGACCGGCAGATCCGCGCCTCGTGGTCGCGCGACGGCGAGTCGGAGGCCAGGTAGTCGACCTGGAAGGCAGGCTTGCCGGGGCCGTTGGCGTGGTAGCCGTAGGTGGTGGCCTTCTGGCCGGTGTCGGGGAAGCAGGCCAGCCAGGAGTGACCGAACGAACCCGTACCGAACGCCGTGGCCGCCGCGTTCAGCAGCGCCTCGGTCGCCGTCTTTTGGTCACCGTACTTGCCGATCAGGTACGCCATGACCTGCTCGAAGTCGTTGGTGTCGACGATGGTCTGCGGGACACTCAGCGGCTTGCTCAGCAACAGGTCTCTGAGGGTCTTGTCGAGGTCGTTCGGGGCGGACCTCCTGGTGTACATGCACAGCTTGCCCACCATCGGGTCGGCGGCGGACGCCTCCCCGGGGACGAGCGGCGCGATCAGAAGGGCCAGAGAGAAGGCGGTGGCGGCAAGGCCGAGCCGCCGGATGCATGCTGACATGAGAATTGTTGACTCCCATTACCCGCAGCCACCTCACCGCGCCGATGCGATGGGTAGTCAGATGGCAGCGTAGGGCTACATAGTGGGCGATTTGATTACCCATGTCCCCCACGACACGCTCCCGCCATCGGTCAGCCCATACGCAGCGACCTTGAGGCCGTGACGCGGATGGTCTCCAGGAACAGCGCCAGGGTGTCGCCGATCACTGGGTAGCCCAGGCGAGGTTCCCCGTTGACCGGAGGTGAGGATCAGCTCGGCAGGAGGGTTGACGGATCTTCAGTTTCAATTCTTCGGCCGCCACCTGGGCGGCGTAGTGCTTCTCCTCAAACTCGACGGGACTGAGAGGACATTCAATGAACTGTTTTCATCCTGAATAGCTGCAGGTCATCAGCGTGTGCACGGCTTGGACGGCGGTACCGATGCGGCGGGTGGAGCAGCGCGCTCGTCGTAGCAGTCGCCAGGACTTCAACTGTGCAAAGGCGCGCTTGCCTGGAGCCCGCAGTCGGGCGTGATCGCGGTTGAACTGCTGGTAGTGGGTGGGTTGTTCGCGGTGGTGGTAGTACGGGGTGCGGACGGTGGCGCCGGCACCCTGGTAGGCGCGGTCGGCCAGGACGAGGATCTGCCGGGTGAGGCAGGCCTGGACGATGCCGTGGGCTCGGGCCGCGGTCAGGTCGTGGGTCCGGCCCGGTGTGGCTCTGGAGAACCAGAGCGGTGTCCCGTCCGGGCGCGTGATGACCTGCACGTTCATGCCGTGCTGCTTGTGCTTCTGGCTGTAGTACGGCTGGTCCGCGGCGACTCGGTCGATGGGGACGAGGGTGCCGTCGACGATGACGAAGTCCCCTTCGCCCAGACCGACGAGGGCCTCGTGCAGGCCAGGTGCCCAGGAGGCCAGTACCTCGAGGGTCTCGTCGACATACCGCCACGCGGTCGTCGTCAAGACGCCGAAGCCGGCCGCGAGAGCCGGCAGCGTCTCGTTCTTGCGCAGGTGCACCAGAGCGGGCAGGGCTTGTTTGAAGCAGCCCAGCTTGCGCCACCGCGAGCCGCGTTCACACCTTCGGGCGTGGATGAGCCACGAGACGTGCTCGACCAACTCAAAAGGGACGTCGACTGTGGCACGATACGGGACCAAGCGAGGCTCCTCGGACGATGCGTGGTGCGTAGAGAACACCAGCGCAACGACCAGGAGCCTCGTCTTGTCACCCCACCCCACCGACCTGCACTTTCACCCCCGCAGGGCAGGGTGAAAACGGTTCAGTGACTTGTCGGACGAGCAGTGGGCGTTGATCGAACCGATGATCACGGCTTGGGAGCAGGACCGGGTGACCCGGTCGGCTACTGGGGACCCCGGGTCCTGCGACCTGCGGGGAGAAGGCCCTGGTGGACCAGGGCTTCAAGGACGAAGTCGTCATCCACAGCACGTTGATGGACATCACCGTTGAGGTCGTCCGCCGCACCCCCGAAGACCAGGGCAAAGGGTTCGTCCCGCAGCCGAAGCGATGGATCGTGGAGCAGATCAACGGCACGTTGATGTTGCACCGTCGCCTGGCCCGCGAATATGAGCACCGTCTCGACACCTCTGCCTCGCGTGTCTACTGAGCTTCCCTCGCGAACATGATCCGCCGACTCACCACACCGGGTCCCACCTGGCGCGACACCCCTGAACTGGCCGCGTGAACGTCATTGAGCCACTGGCCGCCTTCTCATACGAAGAAGGCTACTTGGAGCCCCAGGTCTCGGGGAACTCCAAGAACCGCTCGGTCGCGGCGGCCTCGGGCGTGTTCGTCAATCACGTGGGCCTGCCAGATGGGAACCGCCGCGGTCTCGTCCCACTCCAGATCGGCGCGCAGCCGCAACAGAGGCCATGGGGACCGCCCGGGCTCGCCCTTCGTCGATCACCGGCCGAGGGAAGGTGACGTCTCGGCGGTGTCCGGCGCGTTGGACGGTACTTCACGCACAGCAGGTCGCCGGGGCGGGGCGTCGTGCTCGCCAGGCCGTCCTTCCGCGCAGGCGGGCAAGGGAAGAAACGCTCTTACGGCGAAGCCCTCGCCGCACCGCTGGGCGGAGAAGGTGCCGCCGAGCAGGCTGACGCGCTCCGCGAGCCCGGAGAGCCCATGATGACCGGATGGCAAGGTCTTGTCCGGGGTGCGTCGTGCCCCAGTGTCAGACACTTCCACCCGCAGTCCGTCCGCCTCGCACTGGAGCAGCACGGAGACGTCGGCCCCCGTCGCATGCCGGATCGTGTTCGTCAGGGACTCCTGGACCACCCGGTAGGCGACCAACTGTATGGGGTCTGGGAGCACTTCGGGGTGCCCGTCGATCTTCAGGCATACGGTCGTGCCGTCCGAGCGGAGTTGGTCGGTCAGCGCAACGATGCGGTCCACGTGAGTGGCGGGCGTATGCACGGCAGCGGCGCGGGAGGCGAGCAGGCAGAGCGTATCGCGCAGTTCCTCCAATATCTGGTGGCCCTCCTTCCGGATCCGCTCGACGGCCAGGGCCGATGCCGCCGGGAGGCTGTCCGAGGCGGCAAGGAGGACGTTCGCGGTCAGGACGATGCCGCTCACCCGATGGGCAAGGGTATCGTGCATGTCCCGGGCGATCCGCGACCGCTCCCGGGCTGCGGCTCGCTCCTCCCACACCTCCCGCTCCCGCATCTGGCGCCGCGCGGTGGCGCAGCGCTCGCGCCGTCGGCCGATCGCGTACCCGACTAGCAGCGGACTGAGGACGAGTGCGGCGGCGAGCGAGGTCTCACGCACACCGCACGTCGCCGCCGTCCACCAGCGGTGCGGTGCCCGTGTGATGTTGGGTAGTTGGGGCACGCATAGAAGTAGAGCACGGCAGCAAAGACACCCCAGGAGGCAAAAGTCCCGGTTGGGAACTTCCATAGGTCCCAAGGAGTGGAGTACCAAAGCCCTACCGGAGTCCTATTAGCACCTCTGAGAGTCTTGCTTGGACATCCAATCGAGATGCTGTTTCCATGTCAGTCCACGGCGGCCGGGGTGATCACATCCGTGTCGGGATATCTGAGATCCGCCACCATAGCGTCGTATACGGGTGTATCGCTGGGCGTTGAAGGGGGGACAGACCGCCAGCAGCCCGGACCTCTGTCGAGATTGCACATGGCGTCAACCTTCTGCCGCGCGGCGAATTCTGACAGTGGGCTAAGGTACGCTGTCTTCGTCGCGTGAACAAATCCGTCGCGCGGAACCGAGACCGCGTGGGTACGCTGGGCTTCATATCCCAATCGATGCCACGAGTTAAGACTCTTTAGGGACGCGTTGGCCGACATGTAAGACTGTGTGCGCCACACTTGTCCTCATGAACTCGATAGCGGAACTTCACAGCGTGCCCCCAGACGACAGGCAGCAGCCGTTTCGGAACACCGTGCTCGTCGCCGACGGCGACCAGGTGTTCCGTACCCGGCTGTGCCGACTTCTGGAAAGCCTGGGTTACAACGTCGTGGCAGAGGCGTCGAACGCCGTAGAAGTGACGAAGCTCCTGCGCAGCACCGGCCCCGAACTCGTCGTCATGGACCTGCCGCTGGCGCGGTCTGTCGGACTCCGCACCGAGCGCCTGGGCGGTCTGCTCCGCCGCCCCCCTAAGGTGGTCCTGCTCACCGACGACGCCGCGCACGATGGGCTGGCGGAAGCGCTGGACGCCGGGGCGCGCGGGTTCATCACCAAGGACCTGGACGCAGCCCTCCTCGACCCCCTCCTCGACCATGTCCTCTCGGGTGGCTGCGCGATTGCGCCTGAGCTCTTCGGCTTGCTGATGGACCGTCCCACCGGCTCTGGCACTCGCTTTGCCCGCGTCCACCCCCGGCTCAGCCTCCTCAACGACAATGAGCGCCTCATCCTGCAACTGCTCGGCTGCGGCTTCGAGAACGCCCGCATTGCCGAGGAACTCCATCTGTCCCGGGCGAGCGTGAAGACATACGTGTCCCGGCTGCTCGGCAAGCTGCACCTCGAAAACCGCACCCAAGCCGCGCTCGTGGCCAATGAGACGGGCCTCGCCAGCCGGCCACCGTCGCCGCATGACCCGAACAAACGCAGGCGATTGATGACACAATGAGCCTCTTTCATCCCGCATAGCTGCAGGTCATGAGGATGTAGATGGCCTGGACGACGGTGCCGATGCGGCGGGTGGAGCATCTGGCCCGGCGTATGAGCCGCCAGGACTTCAGCTGGGCGAAGGCACGTTCGGCGGGAGCTCGCAGCCGGGCGTGGTCACGGTTGAACTGCTGGTAGTGCTCGGGCTGGTCGCGGTGGTGGTAGTACGGCGTGCGGACGGTGGCGCCAGCGCCCTGGTAGGCCTGGTCGGCCAGGACGAGGATCTGCCTCGTCAGGCAGGCTTGGTTGATGCCGTGGGCGCGGGCCGCGGTCAGGTCATGGGTCCGGCCGGGCAGTGCCCGGGAGAATCACAGCGGTGTGCCGTCCGGGCGGACGATGACCTGGACGTTCATCCCATGCTTAATATGGCTCGTTCGCGGCGATGCGGTCCGTGGGAATCAGGGTGCCGTCGACGATGACGAAGTGGCCCTCACCCAGCCCACGAGGGCCTCATGCAGACCCGGCGCCCACGAGGCGAGGACCTCAAGGGTCTCGTCAGGCCGTGGCCTTGAAGATCCCGAACCCGGCACCCACCTGCGCAAACCTTGCGTAGGTCCGCCAGCGCGAGCAGGGCCTGCTTGAAGCAGCCCAACCTGCGCCAGGGCGAGCGTAGTTCACGCCTTCGGGCGTAGATCAGCCAGGAGACATGCTCGACGAGCTCGTAGGGGACTCGAGCATGGAAGGGTACGGAACCAACAAAGCCCCCCGGCCGTCGGCGTGTTGAGTGAGATCACCACACCAACGACGAGGGGTTTCGCATGTCACCACCTCACGCTGACCAGCTTGTTTCTCTCCCCAGCCCCAGGATGAAAGAGGTTCAATGAGTTCGCACAGCGGGTCGTCTCACCAGCCGAGAACGCACGCGCCCTGCCACCGGGGCACGGCCAAGAACCTGTCCTGTGAATTGGCCAGCAGATCCTATCGAGAGGAGCGCCCAACCCTACGGTCCAGGCTCAGGCGGGAACTTCACTATGCCGAGCGGACGGATCACGCATCCGACCCTCCCCCACAACAAGATCAACCCGAGTTCTGAGTTGGCTTCCCGGCACGCGGAAGGCGGTATGGTTTTGCCAGTTGCCAGAATCCACAGACCGACAGAAGGCCGATGCCATGAGCAATATCGAGAGCCGTCCAGGACACTGGTGGCCTACTTCCCATTCTATGCCGAGCGATACACCAGTCTATGACGCTGTAGTGGCGGATCTTGGCTACCCGGAGATGGACGTCATCGTTCCCGGCCGTCTGGACGTGACATGGGAACAGCATCTCGGATACCTGCCCGCAGAGAATTTCCGGGAGTCTCCAGTAGACGACCCTGCCTCACTTTCGGTTGTGGCGGAGCGTGGTGTTACTGAGGTTGAGACGTGGTGTCGTTGAGGCCTGACGGAACATGATCGTCGCGGTACGCCGGTTGTGTGAGATATCCGCAAGGTGGTGGGCTGACGCCTGAACGGCAGGTGCTTCGTGAGCAGATCCGGATGCAGGCTGCCCAGCAATTCGCCGCAGGCGCCTGCAATGTGGAGGTCGCCAAGGGTTTACGGGTCAGTGTGCACTCGGTGCAGCGGTGGCGACGGGCCTGGGCGGACGTTGGCGCGCCGAGGGGCTGCGGTCCGCTGGGCTGGTCTCACCACCGAAGCTGAGCGACACGCTGTTCGCCGTGCTGGAAGTCGAGCCGGCCAAAGGCCCCACGGCGCACGGCTGGTCGGTCCAGACCTGGACCCTGGCCCGGATCAAGACGCTCATCGGGCGGCGGTTCCACAAGTCGTTCACGCTCTCGGGAATCTCGTTGATGCTGCGACGCCACGGCTGGAGCCACCAGATCCCCGCGAAGCACGTGGTGGAGCGGGACGAGGCAGCCGTGGCCAGCTGGATGGAGGAGACATAGCCCTCCGCGGAAGCACTGCAGCGGCACTCGACGCCTACCTCGTCTTCGAGGACGGGGCCGGTTTCTCGATGACGCCGCCTACCGCCCGCACCTGGTCCAAACGCGGCCGCACCACGATCTTCCGTGTCCACGGGCCCTCCCAGCGCCGCATCTCCATCGCCGCCCTGGCCTGCCACAAGACAGGCGAGCGCTCCCGTCTGATCTACCGGCCGATCGTCCATCCGGATCACAAGCCCGGCGGGCGCCGACGGGTGCCCGCAGCAGCCCACCCGTACTTGACCGGGTGCCGCAACACGACCAGCATGCACAGCAGCGGGGAAGGCCGCCTCTGTCGACGCCCCAGGCGTCTGACCTAAAAAATCATGTCCCTCGAGGACTCGTGAGGGACCTTCCCCGCCCTACTCCTACGCCTTGACAGACCATAGGAGCATCATCGCCGTCGCTCTCGCGGTCGCGGCCTGCCGGGCCGGCTACTCGATCTACTTCACCAGCCTCGACGACATGGTCCGCAACCTGAAGGCCGCCGAGTCTGCCGGGCGGCTGGTCAACAAACTCGGCACCTACCTGCGGCCGAGCGTCCTCGTGGTCGACGAGGTGGGCTCCCAGCCCCTCGAACGCGCCGAGGCGAACCTGGTCTTCCAGGTCATCTCCAAGCGATACGAGAAGGGCTCCATCATCCTGACCTCGAACAAGACCTTCAGCGAATGGGGCCAGGTCTTCGGCGACAAGGTCCTCGCCACCGCCATCCTCGACCGCCTCCTGCACCACTGCGAAGTGATCGCGACCAACGGCCCGAGCTACCGGCTCAAGAACCGCCTCCAGGCCATCGAGCGAGAGACCGACGTGGCCTAACAACTGGGGACGTTCAAACGTACCGGCCCGGCCCGAAGGGAGAGTACGCCGACACGGCAGGCCGATCGTCCTGGTCTGGGACAATCTCAACGTTCATCGCGACGGCCGATTGGTTGAGTTCATCGATTCCCACGGCTGGATCACCGTCCACTACCTGCCGCCCTATACACCACAGCTCAATCCCGTCGATGGCCTCTGGTCCCTCCTGCGAAGGCGCTGCCAGGCCAACACCACTTACACCGACCCCACTCACCTGATGCGCACCCCTCGACGGGGCCTTCACCAGGTCGAATACCGGCCCGACCTCATCGACGGATACCCCACCGGCACCGGGCGCACTATGACGACAACACGCCTCAAACCTCAGTAGCGGTAGTTCGTTAAACCAGGCGGTGGCGCGGGTTGAGGGCAGGGCGGGTTGGTCGTAGTCCGGTGAGAGGGGTGAACTGTCTTGCTGGGGGCCGAAGATGACCGCTCGCCGTCCATGTCCGCCCGCGCCGGGGCCGTTGGAGGAGTACACGGCCCGGTTCGACGACCTCTTCTTCAGCCTGGCTCAGCGGCGGGGGTTCCGCGAGTACCTCACGGGGCTGCTCGCGCCGCGGGACCGGAACAAGACGCTCACTTGTCTGGCCGGGGCGGAGCCGACGGCCGGCGCCGGGAGCCCGCTGGTGCAGCGGCTGCAGTTCTTCCTGTCCGAGTCCCCCTGGGAGGCCGCGCAGGTCAACGACCGGCGGCTCGAGCTGCTGCGCGAGCAGCCGGCGACGGCTCCGCACGACGGCGGGGTCATCGTGATCGACGACTCCGGGGATCGCAAGGACGGCACGGCGACCGCGCACGTGGGCCGGCAGTGGCTGGGCCGGTACGGCAAGACCGACAGCGGCATCGTCACGGTGACCACGGTGTGGACCGACGGCCGGATCTACTACCCGCTGCACACACAGCCCTACACCCCCGCCCATCACTTCGACCGCGGCCGGGCCGATCCCGCCTTCCGCACCAAACCGCAGATCTCCGCCGCCCTCGCGGCCCAGGGCAAGGAAGCGGGCTTCGCCTGCCGAGCCGTGGTGGCCGACTGCGCCTACTCCACCAGCGACGACTGGTACCTCGCTCTGCACGACGCCCAGCTGCCTTACGTCGTCGCGCTCAGACCGCACCGCGGCACCTGGGCCCGCGCCGACGAGCCCCACACCCCGATCGACGCCGCCCGGGCCCTGGCCGGCACCGACCCCGACCATCCCGGCGACTGGACGCCCGTCCAGCGCCACTTCCGCGACGGACACACCGAGACCTGGTGGACAGCCGACGCCCGCCTGGGCGGCTACGGCCCCGACAGCCCCTGCCGCCTGGTCGTGGCCACCACTGACCCGGGCAGACTGCCGGAGAACACCACCTGGTACCTGACCACCAACCTGCCCCACCCCGACGCACCCCACGCCGCCGCCAGCGCGCACCCGCCCGCCGACCTCGCCCAGATCGTCCGCCTCTACGGACTGCGCCCGTGGATCGAGCAGAGCTACAAGCACATCAAGGATGAACTCGGATGGGCCGACTTCCAGGTCCGTTCCGCCCGCGCCATCAAACGCCACCAGACCCTGGTCAACTGCGCGTTCTCGTTCTGCTGGGACCAGTGGTTCGCCCCACCCGGACCGCTGGACACCACCGCACCGGACCCCCGCCCCGCCACCCGGCCGGAGAGGGGGACCGGCCACACCCCACCCGCCCCAGCCGCCCTGCTGGCCCAGGGCGTTGCGCGCCGTCCGCTCCTGGCTCACCCCCGCCACCACCCTGCACCGCTGGTGGCAAGCCTGGACGGACAAGGACCCACCCACCGAACTCCAGGCCCTCCTCGACGCCGTCACCTCCGGCAGACCCCTTGACCTCTATCGCCGGGTTTAACGAACTACCGGTAGTCGACATCGGACAGGCTGCCTGCCATGACAGACTGGGGCACGCCGGGCCGCTGCTCTCAGGAAAATCTTGGCCGGTCCCTGAACCAGCGCGGGTCCCGCCCCTTCTTCCCCCGCCCATCGCCCCCGTTGACGTAGCCCAACAGCCCTTAACTTCGCGGCATTGCTTGATCGTGAACACCTGGAGACTGGGATCTTGACGTTCCAGAGGAAGTAGCACCAGGTGGGAAGCAAGTACACGAGACGGTACACAGAGGAGTTCAAGTGGGGCGCTATCGCGCCGAGGTCTTCAACTTCATCAAGACCTTCTACAAGCAACGCCGCCTGTGCAAGCACAAGACCTTCGGCTACCTCACCCCAGCCGAGAGCAGGCCACGGCACCAGCACACCCTCGCGGCACAACCATCGAGTTTCCAAGATCACGGACAAGCTTCACTCTGGACATCGCCCCCGCGATCGTCCGCAGACGGTCCTCTAGAATCCGCTGCGCCCGCGCGTGGAGCTGGAGCGCTCCGAGAGCGGGGTGCCTCAGTCGGCGAGCCCCACGCGGTTGACGAACCGGGCCAGTTGAACGCGGTTCGCCAAGTCCAGCTTGGTCAGGGCATGCGTGACGTGGTTCTTCACCGCCGCCTCGGTAAGGCCCAGCTCGCGGCCGATGGCGGCGTTGGTCAGGCCGGTGGCGAGGAGCCGTAGGACGGCCTGCTCCCGGTCGGTCAGGGCGGCGACTCTTTCGAGCTCCTGCGGGGAGGGACGGTCGATCCGACGGAGCGAACCGACCAGGTGCCCCGCAACCTCGGGGTGCAACACCGCGTGCCCCGCGTGGGCGGCCCGGACGGCCTCCAGCAGGTCCTCGACCGACAGGTCCTTGAGCAGGAAGCCGGACACTCCGCCAGTGAGGGCCTCGCGCACTAGGGCGCCGTCGTGGAAGGCAGTCAGAATCAGCACCCGGGGCGGTTCGGGCAGAGCCAGCAGGCGGGTGGCGAGCGAGAGTCCGCTCTCGTCTGGCAGCCCCAGGTCTACCAGGGCCACATCCGGGCGGGTATGGAGCACCGCCTCGAAGCCTGACGCCGCGTCAGAGGCGGTTGCGGCCACCTCGATATCGCCGCCGGAGGGGACGATCTGCTGCAGCCCCGTCCTGGCGATGACGTTGTCCTCGACAATCACTACCTTGATCATCAGGTGGCTGACTCCCATCATCGGTCGACATACCATCAACCTATGCCATCATCTGTTCCCATTCGTCCTACACCTCCTTGTCCGGCACCTCCCATTGGAGCAACGGGAATGATCACGGTCCTGCCGGTCAGCGGCGACCGGCACATGCGCCGGGTCCTGAGGAAACATCTGCTTGGAGGCCGCGGGATCAACACCGTTGAGGAAGCCTGGAACGCCACCACCGCCCGTGAGCGCGTCCGCGTCCTGCTGCCGGATGCCGTTGTCGTCCACGCGGGGCCGGGCGGCGAAGGGCTGGCCATCGTCCAGGGGATCGGGCACGAGCCGCATTCCCCGCAGATCCTTCTCATCGGCTCGCCCGAGGACCGGCTTGCGGAAGCGGCCATTTCCACCGGCGCCTCAGGACTTCTGTCCGTCAATTCCCTACACAAAGACCTGGTTCGCGCGGTACGAGCCGTTGCAGCGGGCCAAGCGTTCTTCTCCAGCGAAATGACGAAGGACATCGTCGAACTCGTCTCGCGCCGCATATGGACCCAACGCGTTCCCGCCCGGGGAACGGCTCTCAACGCCTTGACGAGCCGTCAGCATGAAGTCCTCGAACTCCTCGCCGCTGGCATGTCCAATGCCGAGATTGCCGATTCACTGGGACTCCGCACTGGAACCGTCAAAACGCATGTGAGTCAGGTGCTCGCACGCCTCGGGGCACAGAATCGCGTCGAGGCGGCCCGCATTGCCTTCGAGTCCTCTACCGCCACACTATAAGGGTCGAAACCACGCCATCGGATCAACTTTCAGCCGATGAGGGCAGCCCATTAGTCGAGCGAGTGCCATCGGAACGGGCTGGGACGGCCCTATTCCACTTCCCTGCCCTCTCTATCAAAGTAGCGTAAGCCAGGCGCACTGGATGATTCGTTGAACCTCTTTCATCTTGAATAGCTGCAGGTGAGGAGGGTGTGGCTGCAGGGTCTTTGCGTGAAGCGAATCGGCCCGGTTCGGGTATCTCGTCTGTGACATGGCGTCATGTCCCGGTCCGGGCCAGCTATTGAGCCGAAGCTGTCTGGTTGCCTTGCTCGTCGAGGGTGTGTGATCGAGCTTGGGGCGCGGTGTCTGGGGCCTGCCGTGCAGGAGGTGGTGCGGCTGCGCGTGGTGGCTGCGCTGGAGTCGGGACAGGTGCGGACGCACCACTGGGCGGCCGAGGTATTCAGGATGTCGGAGCGGTCCGTGGGTACTTGGTGGCGCAAGCACAAGACTGCGGGCAGGGTGTCGGCGTACTCCGGTGCGCCTCACCACCAAGTACGGAGATATGTGCACCAGCGGGGCCGCTGTGCCAGTCGTGTCATCAGCGGCAGGTCGCTGATAAGAGCAACGAGATGACTCCGTTGGTGATCTTGTCAGGGGTTTGTGGCGGCGGGGCAGAGGGTGTGGAGTCGGGTGGCCCGGCGGCGGGCCTAAGTGAAGGAGGGCGGGGAAGGATCCGCGGGTTTCGCTGGATTGTTGTTCGGGCCCGCTTCGCGGATGAGTTCCTGTGCGGGCTGCACGAGGCCCGGTGCAAGTTTTCCCGCGTCGAACGGAGTGGGCTTGCTGGAGGCTTTGATGCGTGCGCCCGTATCTGTCAGGGCGGTGCACAGCTCGATGTCGGTAATGTTGGGGCCGATTCCTCCTGATTTCAGACAGTCGATCTGCTGGGTGATGAGTGCCACGGATGGGGGGTCCTTGGCCAGAAGGCGGGAGAGTTCCTCCAGTGCCTGGAATCCCTCCTTGGCGCCCTTCCATGTGTCGCCCACCTGGCTGCGGGAAATGGGTGGCCGAAGCATTTTGGTACACCCTGTGAGGGGGACGTACGATGACCGGGGCTTGAATCCCATCTCCGCGGCAATCACTGTCTCTGTGATCCCGTGGACCCTCTGTCTGGCGGACAGGCAGGTCAGCGCCACGGCCGGTTTCATGAAGTTTCCGTTCTTCTCTGCTTTGCCAAGCGTCTTCTTTGCGATGCTGATGGCTTGAGCCAGCTCAGGATATGGCGGGAAAAGACGTGTATCCTCGTCCCGTTTGACAAGAGTGCGACGCCATTCCAATGTTACCGGATTTCCATGTGTTTCGTGCTCTTCCCATTCGATACCCCCGACGATGAGATAGCCCGCCTCATCTTCTCCGGGTTCGACGGCTGGCACCGGGCAGACAAGACGGTTGAGCTGCCTGCGTTCCCACCTGGCACGCTTATCCAGGTACTCCGCGTACTTTCCGGCGGCCCTGACTTTGAACATCGCCAGCGCTCCGTCCTTGATTTCCAGCTCATCCAGTGCTCTCCGGCGGGCCTCCTTGCGGATATCTTCCCAGAGATTCATGAACTGCGGGTCGCTCTTGATCTGTTCCATCTCGTGACTCGCACTGGTGCGGACGACCGCCCCGGCGAGCGCATGCAGAGCGTGACACAGTTCGTGTGCCAGTACAATTTCTGGCGGGCTGATCCGGTTGTCACACAATGACCAGAGGCGAGGATCGCAGATGACGAGAGACGATGATCCGAGCCCATTGCAATGGGCCTTGTGGAGATTTTTCCCTTCCTGTGTCCTGGTGTCGGCGAACATGCTGCTAGCGCAGGAGGGAGACCCATCGATACACGGCCCGATCAGGACACGAATCGGATAGTCCTCCCCCCTTGCATCCTCACCGAAGTAAGCGCGATTGTTGACGCCATGGTCTGGGCTTCCGAAACCGCCGCTTTCATTCGGGATGGTGGGAAATTCTCCGAATAGGGAGACGAGCGTCCTTCCCGTCGGTGTTTTCTCGATCAGTTTGAGAAGATAGTCGATCTCGGCGATGAATTCCGTTGGTTCAAGCTCTCCGTACTTCTTCGAGCCGGGATCCGGCATCCCCTCGCTGTTCCTCATGAAGCCATTGTAGATTTCGGCGTAGTTCTCAGCATGGATCGCGATGCCAGGGCGGATGAGAGCGACTTGATGCGGATATGAGCGACCGTCCCGGTATTTGGCGCTGAGCATCTTGGGGGACTCTCCCGGGCCCGCCGCGGTTGCTCCCCGCTGGGGAGCGTTGACCGAGCGGGGAGGGGGGGTGACGGCCGGCATACAGGTCTCCTGGTGTCATGGCTGCTGAGGTGGGGGCGTCGTCAGGATTCGATGAAGGGCCGCTTTGAGTGCCGCCTGATCGGTGCCGCCGAAGGATTCGGCGGCACCGATCAGACATAGGTGGGAGCCGATGGTGACGCGGCCTTCGGCGGTTTGTTGTGCGGCCCGACCCTCTTGATCAACTCGTGTGCCTCCTGGACCAGATCTGGGGTCATAAGAGCATCGGAGAACGGGACGGAGCGATCAGTTGCAGGAGTCCGGTACTCGGTACACAGGAGAAGCTGATAGGCCCCGGCTGTGGAACCTCCCCCAGTCGGCATGGGGGCGGCTCTGTGGCATGCGAGGTGAGCATCGATTTTTTCGACGAACTTCGCTGCGTCCTTGCCGGGATGCGCCGTGAATGTCGCACGTAGCGTCTGGATTGCCGCGACCTTCGTTGGCTGCCGCTTCCAGTCGTCGGGAATCTCATCCCGCACGATGGGAGACCAAGCCATCTGAGCACAGTCGCGTTTGACCGGGTCATAGGTTGGGCGGCCCACGAATTTCATGTCCTGTGCGATCGCGACTTCAGTGATTCCATTGATTTTCTGGCGGGCCGTGTAGCAGTCATGGAGATCTTGAGGCGTGAGATGACTGCCGTAGTCCCGTGGTGATCTCATCGCGGCACGTGCGAGATCGATGGACGCTTTGAGCTCGGGATGAGGGAGAAGGACCAGGTTTCCCTGCTCGTCGAATCTGCTTTCCCGGATCCAGGCAAGGGTGACGGGATTGCCGAGCGTTTCATGCTCTTCCATTTCGACCCCGCCCATCGTCAGCGTGGCCCGCTCAGGATCACCAGGATCCGAGATGAGTGCGGGGAATGGATTGATGTGACGCTCTTCATTCTTCCTCGTGTATTTGGCACGAAGATTTTTATACTTGGCCCACTTTTGCGGGGTCTTTCTTTTGAGGGTTCCGATCTCCTCGCCAGTCAGCCCGAGTTCTTCGCGGGCTTGCGCTTCGGCGCTTTCCTTCGCCTGCCGCCGCTTCGCCGCGTATGCATCATTTTCCCGGAAGTCCAATTCGGCGGTTCTCGGGATGAGCGCACCCGCCAGAGCGTGGACGGCGTGGATCATCTCGTGGGCGAGGATCAGCTCAGGCGGGCCGATGCGTTCATCGGAGAAAGAGAACAGCCGCGGGTCCATCAGGATGAGAGAAGCCGCGCCACGCCCGTCGCGAGCGGCTTTGAACTGGTCTGTTGTGTCCCTGGGGTGGCGGTCGAGCATTCCCCCGAGGGTTACCGGGCTCCAGCCCCAGGCAGGGGCGATGAGAAGCCGGATCACGTGATCGTTATCCCCGTCGGATCCGAAGAAGTGGCGGGCATTGACGGGGTCTTTCAGATCCACGGCGGGGCCGTAGTCACCCTTGGGGTCGGGAAGCGTCGGCATCCGCGCGAAGAGCTTGACCAGCCGTTCCCCGATCGGCCCGTGCTCGATGCGTTCGATGAGTTTGCTGATCTCGGTGGCGAACTTCTCTCCGGACAGCTTCGGATGCTCAAAGTGGTCGTCGGGTGGATCGAGCTTGAATCCCGAGTAACCGTCCTCGTCGCCGTCGGTGAGAACCGCGATAGCGGCCCGGATCATCACGGCCTCGCAGTGGTGGCCCGTCCTGTTCCGGATCTCGATACCGAACGGGTACTCCATGCCGCTTCGGGGCGGAGCGCCCCGGGATCCGGCTGTGGTGGATGAGGGCGAGGGCAGCGTGGCCGGCATGACGGTGTCCTTCGACGGTTTCGCGGTGCTCAGGATTCGATGAACGCTGCCGTGAGCGCTGCCTGCTCGGTATCGACATCGACCGTCATGAGGCGTTCCGTCACCGTGCCCCCGTCGTTCCTCTTCACCGAGTAGGTGAACGCTGCGTCGTGCAACGAGATGTCGTCCAGTACCCCGATGTCGGCCCGCCAGCCGAGTTCGTCGACCGCCTGCCCGAGCGAGAGCCCGTTCTCGCTCTTGAAAGCGCCCGTGATGACGGTGCTCCCCCCGCCGTTCTCGTAGGACGCGTCGAACGAGATGGGCAGGACGAGGTCTTGTGCCGGCCTGGGGTCGGCAAGGTTGCTGGAGATCGACAGGATGCCGCTGGCGTACGTGGTGCCCGCCTCGCGGGTCAGGAGCGAGTCCAAAGTGGTGTGTGTGTCGCCGAGTTGCATGTCTACCGTCGCGGTCCAGGACAGCGAGGCGTCCTTGGTCGCGTACCTCAGGGACATGGAGGGGACGGAGAGGCCGTCCAGGGCCGCGGGGAGGGTAACGCCGAAGGTGCTGTGGAGGAAGCCGTTGAGTTCCTTCACCTGGGCGTTGGCGAGGGTGCCTTGCAGGGTCCAGGTTGCGTCTGCCTGTTTGGAGGCCGCGAGGGTGAGGGTCGCGGACCCGATGTCGATGAGGCCGACCACGGTGAAGCCGAACTGGCCGGGGTAGCTTCCCGCGACTTGCAGCAGGATCGTGTCCAGTTCAAACCCTTGGGCGATGGTCCACTTCACGGGCACGGTGATGCCGGCCAGGAAGTGCTTGTTCCTCAGGTCCGCGTAGACGTCGACCTTGAGGGCGGTGGCGGGGGGAACCTCGACGGGCAGTTCGCCGTGGACGTGGGCCAGGACAGGGGTGGTGTCCGCGATGTTCCCGGTGATGATCATGTCTGGGAGGCTCATCGTCACCTGGGCTTCGGCTCCGAAGCAGGTGAGTGTGGCGGTGGCCTCGGCGACGGTGGCGGACTGCTTGTAGAGCCAGTTGGTGGCGAATTCGACCGTGAGTTCCTTGAACACGATGCCGTCGGCGAGGTGCATCTGTGCGTGGAAAGCGACCTTGCACCACAGGCGGGCGATGTCCCAGCCTCCGGCGTCGTCCTTGGCCAGCTCCAGGCGCAGCCCGTTGAGGGAGAGCTCGTTGAAGACGCCTTTGAGCAGGTCGGGCAGGACGAGGTGGTCGGCTGCGTCCGGGCCGATCATCTTGCGGATGAATGCGGTGCTCGCGAATTCGGTCAGGTCGGTGAAGGACGCGCCGTGGTCGGTGGTGATCGTCGCGGCCAGGTAGCCGGGGTCGGCCTGGTCCACGATCACGCACACGGCAGTGTCGCCGACTTCGAGTTCGGCGGCCGGCACGATCGTTTCCGTCCAGCCCGCGGGATCAGGTGGGATGGTGGGAGCCAGGGCGAGGAGCACGAGGGGCTTGGACGCCCCGCCGCGGTCCCGCAGGGGCGTCATGTCGGTGGTGATTCCGTTCGGGCCGTGGAAGATCCAGTCCGTGGCTTCTTGGACGAGGCAGATCCCTTCGAGGGCGTCGCCGTCCGCGGCGAAGCGGAAGGAGCAGCCTCGTGGGGTTCCATCGAGGGTGCGGGTGCCGCTCACGGTGAGGGCGTCGGTGTCGTAGGTAGCGCCGGTGATGCTGAGGGGCAGTCCGCCGTGGGTGCTGAGCAGGTTCTCGAGTCTGCGGGCCGCATCGCGGTCGCTGTCGCTGGTGGCGGCTTGTTCGATGCCTTGTCGGGTGATCTCGAATGTCGGCGGCTTGCCGTCGAGGATCTGGTGGAGGTAGCTCGCGATCGACATGGGTCCACCCTGAGAGCTGGGGTCAGCGTCAGGCCCAGTGTAGGAGGAGTGACGGGTTCCCGTGATCACGGCGTGCCGTTGTTGGGTGTCCTGTCGGCGTACGAGTGAACGTGCACCCGTACGGCTCTGTCAGGTTGAGTGAAATCCTCTCCGAACGGCATGATCGTCGGATCGTTTGCTGCCAGAGGGGCCTGCTCGTGGATACGCCGTCGTGCAGGGGCTACCGGTATCCGGCGGAGATCATCAGTCACTATGTGTGGCTGTACCACCGGTTCAACCTGCTGCTGCGCGATGTCGAAGAGCTGATGCTGGAGCACGGCATCGAGGTCACCTACGAGACGATCCGCCAGTGGTCGATCACCTTCGGCCCCGAGCACGCTCGTCTGCTGCCTCACCGCCGCCCTGCCCCGGGCGACAAGTGGCACCTGGACGAGGTCTTCGCCAAGATCCAGGGCGCCCAGAAGTACCTGTGGCGAGCGGTCGACCAGGACGGGATGGTGTTGGACATCCTGGTCCAGAGCCGACGGGACAAGACTGCGGCCAGGCGTTTCTTCAAGAAAGCTCCGTAAGAAGACCGCCTCGGTGCCCCGGGTGGTGGTCACCGGCAAGCTCCGCTCCTACGGGTCCGCCCTGCGCGAGACGATGGCTTTGGTGGAGCACCGCTCGCACAAGGGCCTGAACAACCGGGCCGAGAACTCCCACCAACCCACACGGCAAGGAGAACGCGCCATGAAAGGCTTCCGCAGCGCCGGCGCAACGCAACGGTTCCTCGCAGCGTTCAGCGGCATCTCCCCGCGCTTCCACCCACGCCGCCACCTCATCACAGCCCGTGACTACCGAGAGGAAATGAAGACCCGCTTCACCGAGTGGAACACCGTCACCGGCCTATCCCCGACCGGCTGACCCAGCATGGGCCGACGGCCAGACACGTCCCGATCCGGATCACCCCGCCCGCCCCAGAACAACTTGACGACGCCCCGCATCAAGATCGCGACGTGGATCATCAACTGGTACAACCCACCGCCGCCACTCCACCTGCGACTGGCTGTCGCCCATCGACTACGAGAAACGACACGCCGTCAGAGAACAGCAGTCCCAATCTGCTTAATGAAACCCTCCACATACAGAGGGGATGGACACCGAACCAACTACACTTCGTCAAGCCGCATAACCCCGTGTCCCACATCCGGGGTTAGGGCCCCGGATTGTCGCTGGTGTCCGTCGTGGTGCTTCCGCTCGCCAGCTCGGCGCAGAGGAGAAGTCGGGTCATGGAGGTGTGTGGTGCCGAAGAGGTCGATGCCTGAGCCGGGGTCGGTCGGCCGGCCGAAGCGGGGTGCTGTGTCGATTTTCGCGTTGGAGTATCCGGCTGATGCGGAGATCACCTGTCCGAAGGCGAATGGGGAGCCGCCGGTCAAGTTGGATGTCACGTTTGTGCGGCCGGGTATCGCGGTCCTCAATCAGTACGTCGAATCGCTGTATCAGTACTTCGCTCCTGCGTTCCTCTCGCTCGAAGCGGGCCATCCGCGGCTTTCGGAGGATGACTTTCTCGATGAGATGACGCGTCTGATCAAGCGTCTTGAAGCGAAGCCTGTGGGTAGGCGGCTCATCAAGTCCTTCGGGGACATGCTGGCGTTTCCTGATGCGCGCGATGGAACGTTCGGGGAGCCGGATCCGGATGGGTTCAATGGGCGGCAGTGTGTGGCGTTGTTGGACAGGGAGCGGGTGGAGGTTCCAGTGCGGGTGTTGATCGCCCCGAGCCGTGGCTTCTCGGCGGTGTGCATTGCGGGGATGCGGCTAGAACCGCTCGCCGTTCACACCATCTACTCAATGAATGGGTGGGGAGTGTCGTCACTGGTGTTGAGTGATCCGCGGTACTTCCTTCTGGTGGATGATCGGATTCTTCCCCCAGAGTTGCTCTTGGCGCATGAGCTGATCCATGCCGCGCACAATCTCGCGGGTGCGTATTCGTGGATCCCGCCCGACCCGAGGGAGCAGGCTGCCAAGAATCGTGGTGACTTGGACATGCAGGCGGCGGTAAGGTCTTTGGCCAGTACCGAGGCGGCGGCTTTGATGGGGATCGATCTGCGCGATCTGGCGAAGTTGCGGGATCGCGAAGAGGACCGGTATGAGAGGTTCAAGGCGCTGCGGGATCAGACGCTTCGGCAGATGCTCACGTGCATGGCTTTTCCTGTCCCGGTCACGGAGCCGGGGGCGCCGGAGGCCGGGTATGTGGTGACGGGCGGGATCAGTATGGAGGAGCACGAGACCCACGGAAATCCCGCGACGTTGGAATGGTTTCGCCGCGTCGGGGAGGTCGAGCCCGGCGTGAAACGATTCATGAAGCGGGGCCGCTTTCAGGAGCAGTCCGTGGCGATTGCTCAGGTCTTTCTGGATCAGACGATCAGCCACGGTGAGGCTCCCTATCCCGGGTGGCCGACGGTGGAGGACATCGAGCGGTGCATCGTGGGCCGCGCAGCCTTGAACGGCATCACCGAGGTGGCTATCGCGAAGGAGATGGGATTCAGCACTCGGATCTCGTACGCGCCCATCACCCGCTGCTCTACCACGGTGTACTCGCCCGCTCCGCGGCGGGAGGTGTCGTCGGCGTGGAAGAAGGCCACGACGCCCGCCGACCGCCTCAACGCGCTCAAGGCCAACTTCGATGGAGGCGACCCAGTGTCCAAGAAGGCCGTCAAGAAGATCGAGCAGCATCTCACGTGCTTCGAAAGGGGAGGAGACGGGGACAACGTCTATGCGCGGCAGCTGTGCACCGACTTCACCGCTGATGGTGCTCTGATCCCGGCGGAGGATCAAGCGGTTCCGTTCACCAAGCGATTGCTGCCTCCTGGTCTTCAGGAGTTGGCGGAACGTCAGCTGAGGGAGGTCGGTCCCCAGAACAATCCTGCGGAGTTCGCCGCCCCCTCCGCGCCCTCGTACGTCTCGTCCGGGAGCTGACGGGTCAGGCCGGGCGCGTGTACTGGTCGGGGGCGCGGGGGTCGACCTTGAGGACGTGGACGCGTGTGGCGGCGTCCTTCGCGATGATGAGGGCCTTGAGGGGCGTCGTCAAGGGCTCGCAGAGAACCAACATGTCGCTTCGATCTTTGTGGGGCTGTTGCTTGTGAGGAACGCGGCGACATCAGCGGGCGTCCGGAACCGGAAGCGCTCATGACGGAGCAGCGCACCGGTGCCGCCGACCCCGAACGCCTGCGGGTGCTGAAGGAGGGGCTGGCGGCGTGTGCCGCCGACCAGCTCGCCCTTAAGGACACCGCACCGCGCGAGGGGGCCCGGGCCGGGGCCCGCTAGGCGGCGCGCCTGCAGGAGCTTGATGGCCAGTGCCGGTGCGGTGCCACGGCAGGGGCAGCGGGGCGGTGACGATCGTTGAGGCGAGGGTGTGCGGCCGCAGGCACGCGGGCATCAACGGCAGGCCAGCGCGGCGATCTCGACGAGATCGTGCAAGTACTGCTGCAGCACGCCCTGGGCACGCTGCAGCAACGCCAGGAACTGAGCTGCCTCCGCCTGCGTATAGGGGCGGTGCTGCTCCGCCGCCACCACGTCTGCGCCCCTGGCTGGGGCGGCCCACTCCCCGGCCAGGGTGCGCTCGTTGCGGTAGGCGGCGCTCATGTCCCGGCGCAGCACGGTGACCGAGTGCACGGTGTGCGGCTCGTGCTCGGCCGCGCGGACCACGGCGGCCAGGAGGCGGAACGTCGCGTCGTGGGCGGCAGCCGTCGTGAACCGGGGGGGCGACGCTGAGGCGCGCCAGCTCGGCGCACCGGGCTGCGGTGCTCAGGCGGCTGTCCGCGACGCGCGCCCCGATCACCACCAGCTCCACCCGGTAGCCCGACCGCTGGTGGCGGCGCGCCCCGTCCAGGAAGTGGCCGGGGCTGTCCGGGGCGATCTCGATCAGCAGATCATCGCGGCGCTCCCGTACGTAGGCCTCGACCATCTGCTGCCAGCGCCTGTAGTCCGCCCGAATCCGTGCCGAGGTCGTCCGCGGCTCCTCCTCCAACGACCGCCGGTAGTCGGGGTGCAGGGCCTTGAAGGTGCCACCCTCGATCCGGGTCGGGCGGCGCGCGCAGCGCCCGGAGCAACGTGTAGGCCGTGTGACTCTTCCCGGCGCCTTGCACACCCATCACATACAGCGCGACCGGTGCGTCCTGACCGGTGATATCGCCCAGGTACATCGGGACGACCAGCTCGGTGAAGATCCACGCGTGTTCGCTGGCGGACAGACGGTGGTAGTCGCCCCCGGGCGGCACCGCGAGAAGCTGCGCGAGGCGCCGCACGGGCTCCGCCAGCGCGGCCGCCCGCTCGGCATCGCGGCGCACCACCAGGGCCCAGTCCTGGGGCAGCCGCAGGTCGTGGGTGCGCCGGTCGGCCTCGGCGAGGCGACAGCGGAACACCCCGGTCTCCGCCGCCCCCCCAGGGCCGTGTCCGCTCGCCCAGCAGCGCCTCGCGCGCGCCCGGCGGGCGCATCCACTGCCCGTCGGCGCCGAGGGTGTTGGCGTACACGACGTCGGCGCCGCGCCGCACCACGGTGACCCGGTCCACCAGGCGCCCGGCCTCGATGCCCGCGAGGACGACGGGCAAGGACGCGGCGCACGGGTCGTGGTTGAGCCACCACCCGTACCGCGCCCGCCCGTCCTTCGCCAGGCACAGGTAGCGCTCCAGCCCCCCGTTACCGTCTTCGTGGCTCCGCAACGGGGCCTCCGGCCTTCGGGTCCGGCATGACTTCCCCCTCCTGTTGTTGATGATTCGGGGGGTGGTGTCACCGGGCCCGGAGGCATCGACGGACCGCTGATGAGGGGCTTGAGTACCGGCTTCACCCGAGCCGGAAGAGCTCTCCGTAACGTGGATGTGGCAGCTCGATGCCCAGGCAAGGCCGGACGAAAGCGTGATGGAGGGGCCTGCACGTGATCGACACCGGCGACATCGACGTCTTCCTCAGCCTGGATGTCGGCAAGGGCGAACACCACGCTACCGCCGTCACCCCGGCCGGCAAGAAAGCCTTCGACAAGCGCCTGCCCAACACCGAACCCAGACTCCGCGAGCTGTTCGCCAAGCTGCAGGCCAAGCACGGAACGGCGCTGGTCGTGGTCGACCAGCCGGCCTCGATCGGCGCCCTGCCGCTGGCCGTTGCGAGGGGCATGGGCTGCCCCGTGGCCTACCTTCCGGGTCTCACGATGTGGCGGATCGCCGACCTCTACCCGGGCGAGGCCAAGACGGAGGCGAAGGACGCGTTCATCATCGCCGACGCGGCCCGCGCGATGCCCCACACGCTGCGAGCGATCGACGGCGAGGACGAGACCATCGCCGAGCTGGAGATGATCGTCGGGTCCGACGACGACCTGGCCGGCGAGGCAACCAGGATCGCGAACCGGCTCCACGGCCTGCTGATCCAGATCCACCCCTCGCTGGAACGGGTGCTGGATCCACGGCTGCAGCACCCGGCCGTCCTGGCACTGCTGGAGCGGTTCGGTTCACCGCGCCCAGATCCGCAAGGCAGGCCGGCAGCGGCTGGTCACGCTGTTGCGGCCGAAGGCCCCAAGGGTGGCCGAGCGGCTGGTCGAGAACATCTTCACCGCCCTGGACGAGCAGACCGTCACCGTTCCGGGCACCGAGGCAGCCGCGCTGATCGTCCCGAGCCCGGCCGGATCCCTGACCGCAGTCCTTGACCAGCGCAAACTGCTGGCCGGGCGGATCGAGGAACTGCTGGAGGCCCACCCTCTTTCCAAAGTCCTGACGTCCATGCCGGGCATCGGCGTCAGGACCGGAGCCAGGATCCTCATCGAGGTCGGCGACGGCAGCACCTTCCCGACCGCCGGCCACCTCGCCGCCTACGCAGGACTCGCCCCCGCCACCCGCAGTTCCGGGTCCTCGATCCGCGGCGAACAGCCCTCCAGGAGAGTCGAGTAGCCGAGGGGGATCTCACCCCTCGGCTCTCACAGAACCGTGCGTAACGGTTTCCCGTTACACGGCTCTTGTCGTTCTGATCATCAGATCTCTGCGGCCGCCGTGGTGAGGCGCCAGCGCACGAACATGCGGGGGTATCGCTGGGCGATCTCCTGCATCTTCGAGTACGCCTTCTTCTGGGCCGCGAGCCGCTTGTACTTGTTGCGGATCCATCGCACCAAGTAGGTGTTGACTCGCGCCAAGAAGCGGTCCAACTCCCAAGGCCGGAATCGGCCGTAGTAGTTGATCCAGCCCCCGATCACAGGATTCATCCTGCGGGCGAGCTCGCTGAAGGTCAGCTCGGCCCGTCGGTGCAGTCGCCAGGACCGCACCTCCCGGCCGATCCTTGTCAGGGCCTCCCTGCTGATCCCCGGCTCGAACGACAGGAACAGCTTCCCGTGCCGATCCCGGTTCTTCCGGGCGCGAAACGTGTACCCAAGAAAGGTGAAGGCCGTGCACTCGAAGGAGCGCCGGCGGTTGCCGTCCTTGCAGTAGACGATCCGGGTCTTGTCCGGGTGCAGCCGCAGCCCGACCTCGACCATCCTGTCCGTAAGCGCGGCCAGCACCTGGCGGGCCTCTCGCTCAGTGACGCAGTGCAGTACCGCGTCATCCGCGTAGCGCTCGAACGAGACGGACGGGAACTCCCGTTCCATCCACATGTCGAACGCGTAGTGCAGGAAGAGGTTCGCCAAAACGGGAGAGACCGGCGCCCCTTGGGGCGTTCCGCGCTCCCGCTCCATCTGGGAGCCGTCGGGCATGACGAGCGGGGCGGCAAGCCACCTCCGCACATACAAGTTCACCCAGACAGCGTCGGTGTGCGCGGCCACCGCCTTGACATGAACCGCTCCGGGTTCGTTAGAGATCTCAGATGGTGGTTGTGACCTGGGGTTTCATGGTCGTGATGTAGTAGTTGTTCTCGTACTCGACGGGCGGGACGTGGCCTATCTCACCGTGGAGGCGTCGGTGGCAGGTCCACCCACTCGGCCGTGGCCAGCTCGACCTGGGAAAGTGTCTTCCAGGGCCGCTGCGGCTTGATCAACTCGGTTTTGTAGAGCCCGACGGTCGATTCCATCAGTGCGTTGTCCAGAGCGTCCCTGACCGAGCCGATGCTCGCCGCGAGACCGGCGGCGTCCAGATGCTCAGCGAGCCGGAAGCTCGTATATTGACCAGGTTCAACCAGTGGATGCAACACCGGCTTATGTCATCGATAGTAGATGGTCGTTGAGGGCTTCGGCGGGTGTCTTCCAGCCGAGGCTCTTCCGGGGCCGACTGTTGAGCGTGACAGCGACCGCCTCGAGATCCTCAGCCGCCCATCGAGAAACGTCAGTTCCCTTCGGGAAGTACTGGCGCAGCAGGCCGTTCGTGTTCTCGTTTGTGCCTCGCGTGTCGGCGTACAAGTGGACGTGGCTCTGGCAAGATTTTCGTAGCCGGAGATCATGTCGGTGACCCGGTCGGCCGGTCTGCGTATTGTCGGCGGAGGTGGGCGATCAGGACGACGCGCTGGCGGAGGAGTGGAACGCCGGCGCGGCCAGCCATGAGACGTGTCTGCAGCTTGACATCGGTGATGCGGCCTTCGTTCACTCCGGAGTTGTAGGGGGTGGCGATGCCCTGAGCGACGGCATGCCGGTCTTCGCGCAGGGCTCCCGCGAGGCCGGCGAGAGGGGGCAGTCCGCTCTTCGCGAGGTCGTCGAGCCAGCCCGGCAGGAGTAGGGCGTCGCGGTTTTCGAGCATGCCGGCGAACCGCCGGACCAAGTCGTGGGCGGTTCTGAGCTCAGGGCAGTGATCGAGGAGCCGGGGCAGGCGGTCGTTGATGTGCGGGCTGCGGCGGGCCGGGTGGGTGGTGATCCAGCGGGCTGCTTCGCGTGGGGAAGGCGGTCGCTCGCGAGGCGCGTCCAGGGGCAGGCCCCGTCGTAGGGGTGCGACGGCCATTTTCACCCGCTGATAGTGGCCGAGGTAGCCCTTGGCCTGGAGTTCCTCGTGCAGGATCTTCGCGCTGTGCTGTCCCTCGTCCCAGCGTTGTTGCAGGTAGTCGAGGTAGGGGTCCAGGCTGGAGGGCTTGCGGGGCGGGCGGCGCATCACTTCCTGCCAGGTTCGGGCTCGCGCGTACTTGCGCACGGTGCGGCGGTCCAGGCCGAGCTCCCGGGCCACGGAACTGTGGCTGCGGCCGGTGCGCGTCAGAGCGTGCACGGCCTCGAACAACCTGCGGGCATGGCGCCCGGCCCGGGTGTCCGCCGCGGCGTCCTCGGCAGTCTCCTCGATCGGGGCTGAATCGATCTCGCTGACTGGGGGAAGTGCTGCGGGCAGGCAGCAGCGGTGCGTGGAGGCGATGTCCTGGACCCGGCGGGAGAGGCCCTGCCAGAGATGGAAACGGTCGCTGACCTGCACCGCGTCGGGGGCACCAGTGGTGATGCCCTGCCGGTAGGTGAGCGAGCCGTCGCGGCAAGCCACCTCGACACCGGGGTGCTCGCGGAGCCAGCGGCCGAGCCGTTCAGCGTCGCGTCCCTCCCAGAGCGTGAGCGGGAGCCGGGTGGTGGCGTCGACCAGGAGGGTGCCGTAGGTGTCGCCGTAGAGCGCGAAGTCGTCCACGCCCAGCACCCGGGGTGTCTCCAGTGGCGGAAGCGGCACCCGCATCAGCTGAGCAAGAACCGTGCACCGCGAGAGCGTGACGTTCAGGATGCGCAGCATCCGGGCGCCGCCCCGGCCGGCCAGGATCACACCGACGGCCTCCACAAGGCGCTGCAACTGCGGTGTGCGGCGCTGGTAACGCACGGTCAGCCCTGGGACCTGCTCGGCGAAGGTCACTTTCGGGCAAGTCGGGTTTTCGCAGTACAGGCGGCGTACGGACAAGTCGATGCGCAGAGGCCGGCCTCCGAGAGCGATGTCGGCGAGGCGCCGTACATAGCGGCTGTGGACCCACGTGCTTGGCTCGCCGCATCCGGTACATCCCGCTGATACACCGGATCTCGTGCGGGCGCGGACCACAACGACAGCATCGGAGACATCGACCGAGACCACCAGCACATTGGTCAACTGCGGTAACAGGCTCGCCAGTTCAACAGAGCACAGGCATAGGCTGCCCGGGATTCGGACCGGCCGACCGGGTCACCGACATGATCTCCGGCTACGAAAATCTTGCCAGAGCCACTCACAGAAGTACGTCGACATCGCGGCCAGGGGCTGTGCGGGGCGGCGAAGTAGACCGGGATGCCGACAGCTCCTTGCCGCGGTCCCAGGTCAGCGACCGCCATAGTTGCTCAGGCAGGGCGCCGACCGTCGCCGCCAGCGCGTTCTTCATCGTCACCGCCCCGTAGCCGGCCAGCGGCGGCCCATTCTTGGTCCGGGGAACCGTGCCGTAGCCGTCCTGGCGGGGCAGGTGGACGAGCACCGTGAACCGGGTGGTGCGCTCGACCAGCGTGCCGATCGCCGATCGCTCCAGTCCGATCAGAAGATCGCCCTCCCAGTGTCCCGGGACGGCCCGGCCGTCAGCTTCAGCCGGCCGTTGGCTGATCAGCACCTGGGGCGTGACGTGGTCCCACGACTTCTGCTTGGACCGGGCCCGGGGCACCCGCAGGGCCCTGCCGGTACGCAGGCAGGCGACGAGCTCGCGCTTGAGCGCTCCCCGGCCTTCGATGAACAGGGCCTGGTAGATCGCCTCGTGGCTGATCCGCATGGACTCATCATCGGGGAAGTCGACCTTCAGCCGGTTCGCGATCTGCTCCGGACTCCACGCCATGGCCCACCGGCGGTCATCGCGGTGCGGCTTGTTCCTTCCCCCTTCCACTGCGGCCCCTGCGGCCCCAGCATCGTCCCGTCGGGGCGGCTGACCTGGCCGGAAAGCCTTTCCTGCACGTAGTCCCGCAGTCGGTCGTTGGCCGCCAGTTTCGCGGTCTTCGCACGCCGGGCCACCAGATCGGCCTTCCACTGGGCGACCGAGGCCCGGTAGTCCAGTCGGGCGCCACGGGTCGAGGCATTGCGCCGCAGTTCCCGGGACACCGTCGATGGATTGCGGCCGAGACGTCGCGCGGTCTCCCGGACCCGATGCCCTGCGCTTTCAGGATCGCGATCTCTTCACGCTCGTGGAAGGACAGGTACCGGCCGGACTGCGGGGCAAGATCCATTGGTGGCATGCGGCCACCGTGACGGAACCACCTTCCCCCCGCCGCTTGGGATACGCCGACCGCAGCTGCCGCCTCCTGCGGGAGCAGTCCCTTCGCGATCTCCCGCCAGAACTGACGTTCTGCTTCCCGCCGTAGCGTCGGCGCACCTGGCGACTTCATCGGCGACCGCCCGGTCAACGCCGCCATCCACCCTGCTGGCCTGCCCATCAACACCTCCGAGGACGAGGTGTTGCAACGACCGGTTGAATCCGCCTTCTCTGGGCGGATTCAACTGATCGTCGCAACACCTCTGTGAGCTGGAGGTTTGCGGATGGGTGTGGGGGAATCGGCAGCGGGCGGCGCGGGAGTATCGCGGGCAGATGCCTTCGCCGGGCCGACCGGGCGTGGCTTGGCGTGAGGACCGGGTCGGGTTCTGGCAGGCGATCGCGCGAGGGCTGAGCTCCGTGGACGCGGCGGCCGTTATCGGGGTGTCTCCGGCCGTGGGGTCACGGTGGTTTCGTCATGCTGGCGGGGTGAATCCGTGCCTTGCCCCGACTGTCTCGGGCCGATACCTGTCCTTCGCCGAGCGGGAGGAGATCGCTCTGCTGCGGGCCCGGGACCTCGGCGTGCGTGCGATCGCGCGGCATCTGGGGCGTTCGCCCTCGACGATCTCGCGGGAGCTGCGGCGCAACGCCTCGACCCGGACCTACAGCCTGGAATACCGGGCCTCGCTGGCGCAGTGGCACGCTGAGCGGCGTGCGCGGCGGCCGAAGACCGCGAAGCTGGTGGCCAACCAGCGTCTGCGCAACTACGTGCAGGACCGGCTGGCCGGAACCCTCATCCGCGGTGCGGACGGCAGCGCCATCGAGGGTCCGCAGGTGCCGCCGTGGAAGGGCCGGAACAAGCCGAGGCGGCAGGACCGCCTGTGGGCCACTGCATGGAGCCCGGAACAGATATCGCAGCGGCTCAAGGTGGACTTCCCCGATGATGATTCCATGCGCATCTCCCCGGAGGCGATCTATCAGGCCCTCTACGTCCAGGGACGCGGGGCGCTCAAACGCGAGCTGGTCGCCTGCCTGCGCACCGGACGGTCACTGCGCGTCCCGCGGGAACGTTCCAGGCAGAGCGTCCGTGGGCATGTGACCGCCGATGTGCTGATCAGCGAGCGGCCTGCCGAGGCCGAGGACCGGGCCGTCCCGGGCCACTGGGAAGGCGATCTCATCATCGGCACCGGCCGGTCCGCGATCGGCACGCTCGTGGAGCGAAGCACCCGGTTCACGATGCTGCTGCACCTGCCCCGGATGGAAGGCTTCGACACCGAACCACGTACCAAGAACGGGCCCGCATTGGCCGGCCGGGGCGCCGAGGCGGTGAAGGACGCGATCACCGCCACGATCACCACGCTGCCCGAGCAGCTGCGCAGGTCGCTGACCTGGGATCGTGGCACGGAACTGGCTCAGCACGCCCAACTCCGCATCGACAGCGGGCTGCAGGTCTACTTCGCCGACCCCCAAAGCCCCTGGCAGCGCGGCACCAACGAGAACACCAACGGTCTGTTGCGCCAGTACTTCCCCAAGGGCACCGACCTTTCCCGCTGGGACACCGACGAGCTCCAGGCCGTCGCCTTCACCCTCAACAACAGGCCCCGCAAAACCCTCGGATGGAAGACACCCGCCGAAGCTCTCAATCAGCACCTACTATCTCTCCAGGTAGCCGGTGTTGCGACCACCGAGTCCAAGCAATACACGAGCAGGGCCTTCACTGAAGTCTGCAGGTCAGCAGGGGTCCGACAGAGCATGGGCGCGATCGGATCCAGCGCCGACAACGCAGCCGCGGAAAGCTTCAACGCCGCCTTCAAGAGGGAGACGCACAAGGGCCGGAAGGCCTGGCCGAGTGAGCGCGAGGCCAGGCTCGACGCCTTCCGCTGGCTGACCCGGTACAACACCCGCCGCCGGCACTCCCGCCTCGGCCAGCGCTCCCCGATCGACTACGAGAACGACCTCCAGCCAGCAGCAACTACCCTGACCCAAGCCGCATAGACGCATAGACGCATAGACGCATTCAACGTCCGGGGTCAAAGCCCCCCACCCTCGCGAGGCCAACTCCCGCGAGGCCCTTGAGATATGGCTGAACAGCCAAACTTCCCCGTCTTGGGTCTTGCCCTCGCCGCAGTAGCCGTCGGATGCCCGGTTCACCAGGCGGCCGGGGGTGTACAGGGCCTCCTGGCCGCGGGCGACGAGCAGGCTCAGCAGCAGGGCCGGTTCTCCGCCGGTCATGTCGATCACCCAGGTCACCTGGTCGCCGTCCGCGAGGGCGAGGACGTCGCTGATCAGTTGCAGCAGCTCGGGCTCGTCGTTGGCTACCCGCCGCGACAATAGTTTCCCGCCGTCCGCGTCGAGGGCCACGCCGTGGTGGTGGCCCTCGACGCTGTCGATCCCCGCCCATCTCCGGCTCATCATGCTCCTGACGTGCGTGTTCGTGCTGTTCGTACCACGGACGACCTCGCCGGCATTGCTCTACTCAGCGACTTGCTCGCACTTCCAAATCGGCGGCCGAGTCGTCGTGGGGCGCCGGGCAGCGAAGCGTCGGGAGCCACGAGACGGCAGCCGCCTGATAGCCACGCCCAGCACCCATGGGCGACCCAGCCTTACGAGTGGCTCGATCAACCCGGTTCAAAAGGTAGAGCCCGCCTGAGCGGCTGGGGACCCCACAGCCGGGTGCGACTGGTCGTGGCCACCACCGACCCGGCCACCCCGCCACCCAAGGCCACCTGGTATCTCGCCACCAACCTGCCCCACCCCAACGCACCCCACGCCACCACCAGCCCGCACCCGCCCACCGGCCTCGCACAGATCGTCCGCCTCTACGGACTACGACCCTGGATCGAGCAGACACGCGGGTCGGGCACGCAAGCCAGGACGGTGAGCAGTCCTTCGGCCCGATCCGCCGCGGGTGGGGCAGCGTCTGCCAGTTGGTCGAGGCCGGGCGGGATGGGCGAGGACGAAGGGGCAGGCACCGTCTTCTGTTGTAGTGATCAGGGACTCGACACCTAATGATCACCGGAGGCCATGACTCCCCCCATACCCGGACCTGGACCCAGACAGGCCATCACCAAACTCCGTAAGGCGACTGATGGCTCGCCAATCGGGCACAACCGCAGAACGGCGCTGCCCTGGGCCCGGCTCTGGGACGTGGAAACGTCCAGTGCTATCCCGTGCGCGAAGACCGCGTCGACTTCGACATGGGAGTCGCGTCGGCCTCGCTGGTCCCGCGGAGTCCGCGTCCGCCTGGGGGGTCATGTCTGGAAGCAGGAGTTGGTCATGCGGGTGAACTTCACCAACTACACCACCAATGATTCGAGTTCGGTAATCTGCAGCTGCCGTGATCATCCACCGCTGGTTCAGGAGTCGTAGGGCGCGAGGCCCGGTCAGGGGGGCGCCGGGTGGGGTCGTCCCGTGCGCGTCTGCCGGCCTGGAGCGCGGCGAGCGCCCGACGGTAGCCAGCCGACGGCTCCGCCCGTCCGGATGTGCCTCTCGCACCAGCCGCTCCACCGGACGCCACGGGGGCCCCGGAGACTGGTGTCAGGACCCGTATCGATTCGACGACCGTCCTGTCCAGTTCGTCGTTGACCCGGCGGATCAACGGGTCGAGGGTCAGCCGGAGCTGCACCGCGTAGGCCTGCGAGTCCGGCAGCAGGTCGAGCCGGCCCTCGTCCGCGGCGAAGCGTACGGCCCTGACATGCCGGGCTAGTTCACCAGCGACGCGCGGCCACCGGTCGAGCACATCCCGCTCGGACGCCGCCACGCTCAGCGCCTGCTCGCCGATCACGGCGCGCACGACCGCGCCCAGCGAGCGTGGATCACGGCCGCCTTCGCTTCCTGGCCCGCGTGACCGGCGCAGCGAACGGCCGCCTTCCTCCCTGCCACGGGCTGCCTCACGCGCCGCCTCCAGCGCGATCCGTGCCAGGTCCCGGCCGCCCCGCCGGGCAGGGTCGTCCCTCTGCTCGCCCATGCCGATCACCGCGCCGCAGCACCCTGCAGGCCGAGCGCCATGCGCGAGGTACCAGCCGCGAGCCGCAGCGCCCGACGCACCAGAGCGCTGCCGTAGAGCTCTTCCGCTGCCTCGCGCCCCAGGGTATCGACGGCGGAGCGGACCAGTGTGGTCTCGCCGCGCATGAACTCGCCCCGGGCGGTCTCACGCAGTACCTCGCGGTCGGCGGCCGACAACGATATCCCCGCCGATTCGACCACCGGCTGTGACATCGGGCGGGACGGTGACCAGGTGAGGGCGGCAGCGACCTGCCGCCGCACGGCGAAGCTGCGCGGGCCGCTTGAAGCAGCGCCCCACTGGCGGTGGCGGTGGCGGGCGGCGGTCCGCGAGTCACGCCACTGCTCCACCGCCGCAGTGCGTTTGGCCCGGGTGTCCAGGACCCGCTCCGCGCCGTCGAGCAGGACCGCCAGCAGCCCCGACGGCCGACGGACGTCGTTCACGCCGCCGCGCAAGTGCAGCCAAGCTCGTACCTCCGCGGCTGTCCACCCCGCGTCGGCCACGTGTCGCACCATCCAGGCGATCCGGGGTGCCTGGCACCGCCCGAGCCAGTCGACTTCGCGGATCAGTTCCCCGGCCAGCTGGTGGCGGCGGCCGATCTTGTTGAGCCGTGCTGCGCCTCGGCTGGTTTGGCGGAGGGAGGTGGTGGCTTCATGCCCGTCGGCGAGCTTGCTCTCAGGGGGCGGGAGAGTTTCATCCGCACACGAAAGACTGCGGGTGGTAACCCCCTTTGGGGTGCAACGGGAGGTTCGTACGGCAGTGGTTCGGCGGGGTGCTCGCGCCCTGCCCGCAGCGGCCAGGCGGGCCAGCGCGGCCATGAGGGCGCGTCCGTGCTCGGCGATGCCGACGGCCCGCCGACTGGCGCCCTCGCCCGTGGTGCGGATGCCGAGGGCACGGTCGAAGCCGTTGGGGATCATCCGGGCGAACTCGCTGGCCAGCGCCCCTTCTGCCCGCACCCTGGTGCCACGCCGCACGTACGCGAGAAGCCCGGCCTCCCGAAGCATCTGGAGGTGGTACTGGACGGTTCGCTCGCTCACCCCCAGGCGCCGTACGAGATGGGTGACGCCGGGGCGACACGGCGACAAGCACATGAGCTCGCGCGCGACCCGGACGGTGGTGGCCCCGAACGAGGGGCCGTGGGAGCGCCGCGGCTGATAGTGCCCGCACCGCGCGACCCAATGGACGGCCTGCATCCAGGAGTAACCGTCCGATACGACGCGGCTCGTCGTCGTCGAAAGCCACTGCTCCTCTTCGGGCACCCAGAGGGTCGTGGCTTCACACGGTGCCGTCCGCGCGTTCACCGGTCTGTTCCGCAGGTGGGGAGACTCCCGGCGTCGGGAAGATCAGACTGGAAAAAAGCATGCCTGTGGTGCAAGATGACGAAAGCCTTCTGCGATAATGAGGGGATGGCAAAGCTCTCGTGGATACTCCACGAGTGCTCGGCCAGGAATAGGGAAACTGAACCGTCCGCATCGGCTGCGAACCGACTGGACGATCCCTTCGGAGGGTCTGCGAAACCCTCCGGAGTCAATGGGCCGCCACTGAGGTGAGTGCGAATCACCTCAGCCAGGTCCTCGGCGGTCAAGCCGCCTCGTGGCCTATGTCATCTCGCTCCTCTTTACGAAGAGACGGAGGGCTGACATAGGCCATGTGTTCGTGCTGGCACGCGAGTCCGGCATTGTCACCCCTTTAACCTGGACTGCGTGCCCCGGCGTCGCCGCGGTGCCATGGCTTCAGGCAGTTCCGAGATCCACAGGCCTACGGGAATGCGGAACGCGGGCCGCCGACTGAGGTATTTGAGGTCGAATGCCGCCCGTTCGTCTGGTGCCGTGACCAGGTGTACGGAATCCTCCAGGACCCACAGCGCGGTTTCCGGAGTGGTGGCCGGGTCGGAGACCGCATGGCGCGCGGCTTCGACGGCCGACTGCTGCCACAGTTCGAGGTCCTGGCGCGCGCTGCGGGGGCGCCGCACCCCGGGCCACACGATCTGCGACGCGAAGGCATATACGCGCAGCGCGACAATGTCCTCCTCGAAGTGTGGCTCGCTTAGCACACCCTGGTCCCTGGCCTTCCAGGCCCAGGACTCGCTGAGTCCGGCTGCGGCAGCGACAGCGCTGGCGCTGAGCTTCTCACTGGACGAGGACACGGGTGATCTCCGGCACATTGGTTCATTTCTACGGTTCGTCGCGCTCAACACATTACCCCAGCAGCGCATTTAATTCTCGCGTCACTAGAGCCCGACAGGCAGATCCTCCCGTTCCCTTCCGGGCAACTCCTGGAATTTACAAGAAAAGCCTCGCCTTCGAGGGAACCGCACCTCTAGTGTCACAACCATAAAACGGCCGCTGCATCCATTGTGTGCTGGATTGATGGATCCATCGTTGGTTGCAGCGACATACCGGTTGAGATATTCATCGTTGCAGCCGATGGGATAGCGGGTGGATATGTGACTCGGCGTCACCGATGCCGGCACACCGGCCGGGTGAGGGGGCCCTGCGCATCCAGCACGTCAAGGAACACCTGGATCCCGGCGGATATCACCTGGGTCCCGCGGCGGCCGTAGTCGGCCTCCTGTAGAACGACCTTCAAGCTGGAGGCGAGTTCATACGCCTTCTCTCCGACGCGGTAGGTCGAAGGCTGGGTCTTCTCGGAGTCCCACAGCTGCCGTGCCCCGAATTCCTCGGCCATGGCGATGAGTTCGGACACCTGCTGCGGCATGTGTCGTAGCGCCGCGTCGACGTAGTGGCCGATCGCCAGATTGGCGTTGCCCGTGTGCCGCCGGTCCGCGTTGACCCTGCTCTTGAGCCGGGCCAGGACATCGGGCGCGATACGGAACCCGTGCGCCTTCCAGCGTGAGGAGGAGAGCTTGGCGTCGGCGAAGCTCTCCTGCACTGCGGTGTGCGACCAGGCCACGGTGCCCGGATCTGCCACCGCCACTCCCGGGTCTGCCCCATCCGCTGCATCCACGCTCTCAGCCGCATCGGGAGGGCTGACCGGGCTCGACACGCATTCACCGGGCGGCCATTCAGAACGCTGGGGGCCGCTGCCCGGCAACGCACGGGACACGGCGTACGGGCCAGTCGACTGGCCGCCGGAGCCCAGGAACGACCGGCTGGCCACCTGGTCCGCGCCGGCCAGCAGATCCTGGACCAACGCGGTATCGGCCAGCCTGAAGTGGGCCGGCGTACGGCGTTTGACCGTGCGGTCCTGAGAGTGGGGTTCGTCAGGCACCCAGCATCTCCATCTCGATCCGTTGCGGCATCTCCCACTCATCCTTGGACTGTCGCATCCGGGTCAGTACCTGGTTCATGAGCTCGCCGTACATCCGGCCGGGAGCGTGGCTGGCGAAGCGGATCACGGCCGGGACGCCGAAGGCGAAGGAGTCACTGATGCGGTTGTCCAGACGGATGTCCGTCCGGAACGGGGCGAGGTCCGCGTCGAGCATCCCGTTGCGGATGTTCACCTCCTGCACCCGCCACTTGGAAGGCGGATTGGAGCGGTTGACGATCGCGCCGAGGTACTGGGGATCACACTCTCCCCCGGTGCGGTCCTTCACGTACCGCACGGTGCCGCGCGTCGCCGCCGCGCCCTTGAGTGACGGGTACTCGGGCATGCACACAGTCAGTACGTAGTCGGCGGCTGCCAGTGCGGTTGCGGACATGGAGGACACGGCAGGCGGCGTATCAATGATCACGAAGTCGAATTCGGCGGCGGCCTCCAAGAGCATGCGGCGCAACACCGGAGTGGCCTGGTACCCCTTCTTGTGGATCAGGTCCTGTGCCGCGGTCATCGTGGATTCCTCGCACGCCAGCAAGTGGAGAGCGCCTGCTTCCTCGAAACCGGCGACCAGTTCGGTGCGGTCGAACCAGATGGACGCCAGATCCATCCGCATCCCCTGCAACCTGCCCTGGATCGCCCAGCCCAAGGAGCGCGCCAGCTGATCCTCGCTGGAGAGGTTGAGCCCGAGAGCGGTCCCCGCCTGTGCTTGCGGGTCGAGATCCACGACCAGCACACGCTGTCCTGCCAAGGACAGAGCCGTACCAAGATTGATGGTGGAGCTGGTCTTGCCGACGCCTCCCTTCTGCGTAGCAACAGTAATGATCTTCACAAGCACCCTCAAGTGTGTGACGCCCACCCCACGCTCTCGTGTCACGAGAGCACATCGGGAGTAACGCATGCGGGCCGCACCCTCAAATCCCGGTGTTCGGCGACAGCAGCGGCACTGAACACCCCCGTTGTCTTCGAGTGATGCGGGAATGTCAGGCAGGACAATAACAACAGGGCACCCAGCGCAACACGACTGCCCGCCGCCCAACCAATCACACAAAGTCGCTGGTCAAGTGGGTAGGAAGGGGGAAGAAGGGGAGCCGCACGGCGACACTCGGCAGACCAATCACACACGAATATCAGCCATAGGTCGGACGGGGATGGTGCCAGAGGAGGACCTTCGCCCCTTGCGGGTGTGCCCCAGGGGTGCGCGGCATGCACCGTGACGGGCGGTGTGAATCGCCCCGGGTTTGATGGAGATCATCAGCAAGACCCGGAAGGATGCCGATCATGGCTGCTCTCCGTAAGTACCCCGACGAACTGAGTGAACGCGCGACGCGTCTGGCGGTCGCGGCCCGTAAGGACCGGCTGGCAGGGCCGGTGCGATCAAGCGCATCGCCGACCAGCTGGACGTGCATCCCGAGGCATTGCGGGGGTGGAACAAGCGGGCCGAGACCGACGAAGGCATCGTGCCCGGCACCACCAGCCGGTGTGCTGGGCGTCGACGGTCACCAGGGTGCCGGTCCGGTCGAACGGGGCCGGCAGGGCGGCGAACGCGGAGGGGGCTTCCCCCTTGGTCTTGTCCGGTATCCGTAGCTGGCTGACGATGTGGCCTGCGGCCGTGACGGCGGACAGCAGGTGGGCGGCGGGTGCGCTATCGGTGCGCGATCCGCGGGCGCTCTTGCCGTCCACCGCGACCGCCTGCATGCCGGTGAGGCCGTGGCCGAGCGGGTCGGAGAGGGCACCGGGCATACTCCACCAGCGCCCGGCGCAGGGCGGAAAACGAGGCCGGGCGGCGCACGCCGAGTGGCCCGCAGGCACGAAACCCCGGGCGGGCGAGGGTGTCCTGGGGCGCGTGGCGGGCCCCCTGCCCGATGGCCAGATAGGAACGGACTCCGGCCAGGACCGCGCAGGCGGCGGTCAGCAGGACCGAACCAAGGGGATCCCGCCGTCCGCGCCGATAACGCACATCGGGCAGGGTGCTCAACCGTGCGGCCCAGCCCGGACGTTCACGATACTGACGCGAGGCGACTTCACCAGACAGACGGGGGCAGACCGACGGCACATCGAGGATCCGGTGATCGGGCGACTTGGTACGTCCCCTTGATCATCGGAGCCTCGTTGCTCGTGGAACTGGCACGGTGAAGATCCGTCACATACCTGTGAACTGCTGGTTCTTGGAGTCGTCAGGACTATGTATCATGCCCTGGGCATCAGTGGGTTCTCTCTCCAGGGGGACGGATCACCAGGACCCGGATACGGGTCGAGCGGAATGCAGCTCTGGGCCACCTTCACTTCCATGCCCTCCCCGAAAAAATCTTTGGCAGCTTTAACGATTGCCTCATCATCCGCCTCAGGGGAGACATCCCTGTCGACCAGGATACGTGCCACCATACGCAGGAGGTTTCTTCCGTTAGATCTGATCATCGGAACAATGACCTTCGGATCTTTATGATTTTTTTCGGCCTTCTCTAGGGTCTCCCGCGCGTCGTCCGCTGTCTCGAGCACGTAGCACTGCCCGCCCTCGAGGTCGTCGTCCACTTCCTCAAAGTACGGCCAAAGATCTTGGGAGAACCATGCATCTGTGATGCTATCTGGATTGATCTCCGCATACCACGGCCGCTCCTTCTGGAAGCGATCGTAGATATGGAATTTCCCCACCGCGATGGTGCAGAATACGAATGCCTCATTTCCGAGCATGATCCAGTCTGCTGCGAAAGTATCTCCACTTCCTGCCAGGCTCGACTCGGAGAGCCTCTGTGACGACAAGAGCTGCATCCAGGGCGGGCGTTCGCCGTATCGACCCACCCCGTCACTGTAGTGGCGGAACGAGAATTTTTTCGAGCGCAACAGTTCGTTGATTTTTTCGGTATCTTTCGGCGTCTCCTCTCCCTTATACTCGATCGGGGACTTGATCGCGGACTCGAAGAAGAACGGCTCCATCTCAGGCTCCGTGATATAGCAGGCGTGGTTGGAAGCTCGCATGAGGTTCCACGGTTCTTTGGCCTCATGGACCTGACGCCTGACCAACGCCTTGACGTCACGAAGTGCGTCCCCCGTGCCATTGGGGGCCAACAGCTTGATCTTGGAAAATTTGCCACTCCAGTCCTCAGTGAGCGGGGGCAGGGGAAGCGGGGGGCGAGCGTTTGACATTTAAATTTCTCCAATCTTTAGGCTAAATTTGCTCGATCCTCTGGGGTAGGTCAGCGACGGTGAAGGGTGCTCTAACCTACGGGTTTCCCTTACCAGCGGGTTCTTTGCCCAGGCCGACCGTCCCTCAGAATCCGTATGCAGGTCGAGCGGAATACAGGTCTGGGCGACCTTCGCTTCCATATCTCGATTCATAAAAATTTCCCTGATCTTTTTAACGATGGCATCGTCGGAGTTTTCAGCATTAACGGGCTTGCCATCAATTTCCTCACGGATCAGCAGTCGTGCCAAGGCGCGCAAGAGCTCGCGTCCGTTACCTCTTACCATCGGGACGGAGCGACCCGTACTCTCTTTGGCCTGCTTCATTCGGACCCGCGCGTGCTCCGCAGTCTGAGCCCAGTAGTACGAAGAATCCGACGCCTCCTCATCGGGGTGGATTGCAGTCTCGAAGTACCCCCAGAGGTATAGGGAAGACCACGCATCTGTGATTTTATCTGGATTGAGCTCCGTGTACCATGGGCGGTTGTTTGCTTCGTCGTAGACAGGGACGTCTCCCACCGCAATGGTGCAGAATACGAATGCCTCATTTCCGAGCATGATCCAGTCTGCTGCGATAGTGCCTCTACTTCCTGTCAGGCTCGACTCAGAGAGCCTCTGTGACGACAAGAGCTGGTCATAGCGCGGGCGGTCTTTTCTATCTGGCCCCACTCCGTAACTGTAGTGGCGGAACGAGAACCTGTCTCCGCTCAGTAGCGCATCAATCTTTGCGGCATCTTCCGGTGTCTCCGGGTTTTTATTCGCGGATTCGATCTCGGCCTCAAAGAAGAAGAGATCCATCTTAGGGCGTGCGGCTGGATAGCAGGCCCAGTTGGAGGCTCGCATGAGATTCCATGGCTCTTTGGTTAGCGATGCCTGCTTCTTGACCAAATTCTTCACCTTCATGAGGATTTTCATTTGAGGTCCGGGCTTATCGGAAGTGGGAGCCTTCTTTTTGATTGCGGAAAATCTATTATTCCAGTTAGGGGTGAGTGGAGGAAGGAGAAGGGGACGCTTGGAGAGTGGCAGAGGGGGGCGATCGTTTGGCACCTTGACCTGTCCTTAGGTGAGAAGAGTCTTCCGTGATCTTGTTTTGGTGGCTTATGCACCGGCCGCATTGCCTCCCGCACCAAGTCGAGGCCTTGGGTCTTTTCCAGCCTGATGGTGTGGTCCGTCAGTTGGTCGGCTCCGGAACGTGACGAAGCTTCTGGTGGACGGGTCATCGACCGAGATCACCGTGTTCGTCGGGAGCTTCGTGTGCTGCTCTCCGTCGTTGGTCGATCTGTCCAGCCGTACCCTGTGGTTCCTGGTCGGTGGTCCTGGTCGGTCGGCTGGCGTACCTGGTGGTGCGGGATCGGGACCCGGCGGCGGCTGCCTGTGGACCGGCCCTGGCCCTGGCGCGCCTGCGGTGCGGTGGCCTCTATGCCCGATCTTCACCGGTTCCTTTGCACGCCCGTGGAACATCCGCCGCCTCCTCGGCTCGCCCCACGCCCCGGACACCGAGACCGAGGTTGAAAGGGCGGGGCTACGCAGGCTCCGGCGCGAGCCCGGTCTCGGTCTCGGTGACGAAGCCGTCGAGGCCCCTGCGCGGAGATGGATGCCATGAGGAAGTTTGAGGGCAGAGATACGCAAGAAGTACGACGCCGGGTTCCGGGCGGGAGCGGTCCCGAACTCCCGGGAGACCGGGAAGTCGGTTGCCCAGGTGGGGCCTTGAGGCCGCTTTTACAGCTTCGCTCATGAAGGGGCTGGCGGTGAGCGGTTGCGGTAAGCGAGTCGAACCCACATGCCCCGAAGGAGGCGGCGGGTTTTAAGCCCGCTGCGTCTTCCGTTTCGCCACTCGCTCAAACTTCCCACCCTTGGTGTAGGCGATGACCGTCACAAACATAGTGGTATCGCTTGTCCCGGGGAGTGTGCGCCGTCAGCGGGGCATCCGGGTGAGCCCTCGTAGTGTGGAGACATCCGCTATGAGGGAGTTTGATGGCAGAGATATGCAAGAGGTGCGACGCGGAGTTCCGGGCCGGGGTGGTCCGGTACTCCCAGGAGACCGGGAAGCCGATCGCGCAGGTCGCCCGGGATCTGGGGGTCACGAGGACCCGCCGCCACATGGTCTCCCCCGAGAAGGAGGTGTCCCGCGCGGGCCTGGACCCAGACGAGCGGGCCGAGCTGGCGCGGCTGTGCAAGGAGAATCTCGAGCTGCGGATGGAGCGTGACGTGCCAGCGATCGGTGGTCCCGTGGGTCAAGGAGGCGACGACGTGAGGGGTGCGGACTTCATCGCCGACCACAGGGCCAGCCACCAAGTGCCGCACGCCGTCTCCTGCCGGGCCCTTGAGGTCTCGCGGTCCTGGTTCTACAAGTGGCTGCGCCGCCCGCCCCCTGGGCGCGGCAGCGAGTACACCTCGAAGCTCTTCGGCGGCGCCTGCGACCGGCTGGGCTTGGCGCAGTCGATGGGGCGCGTGGGCTCCGCCGTGGACAACGCGGTCGCCGAGGCCGTGAACTCGACGATCAAGGTGGAGTACGTCCACCGCCACCGCCACCGCTTCCGGGCACGGGCCGAGGTCAGCGCCAAGATCGCGACCTGGATCACCGACTGATACAACCCCCACCACCAGCACTCCGCCTGCGGCTGGATGTCACCCATCGACTACGAGAACCGACACATGACAGAACAGCAGCCCCGAGCTTGCCAATCTGGAAGTCAAGTTGCGTGGGCGGTCGGACCGGACGCTCAGCAGTGCGGACGTGCAGAAGACGCGCTGCAGACCCCGGGGGTACCGCTGAGAGCGGTGATGGTTGCCGCTGATCTGGCCGGAGTCCCGCGGCGCGGGAGCAACCCCGCTGAAGGAGGAGAGCCGGTCCGGGATTGGAAGGGCGTCCAGGTCGCCACCGCTGGCGGCGAGGAACTCCGCCCCAGCGTGGGGCCGATGCCCGGGATCGAGGTCATCACCTCGGCGAGCTCGTGTTCACGAAACCGGCCCTCGATGAGCTTGTCGATCTCGGCGATCTTCCCGTTGAGCGCCATCACCTCCAGCGCGCGTGTGTGCACCGTCTTCGCGATGGCCCTCTCACCGATGACCGCGGTGTGCTGCCGCTCGGCGGCCTCCACTGCGCGGGTGGCGAGGGCTTCTGCCCCGTAAACTTTGCGGTTGCGCAGCACGTGGTCAGGCGCCGCTTGCTGGCCCTCCGGGCCGCCGCCGGAGCCTGGTATCCCGTCAGCTTCACCAGCGGAACAGCGGTGCTCAGGTCCAGGGTGCGTTCCAAAGCCGGAAACATGCTGTTGAGCAGGGCCCTCAGCCGGCTGATCGTCCGGGTCCGGTCGTGAACCAGATTGTTACGGCGCTCGGTCAGCAGCCGCAGTTCGACGGTGTCCTCGTTTCCTGGGCGGATAGGCTGCAGGTCGCGGCGCATACGGGCTTGATCGGCAATGATCCGTGCGTTACGCGCGTCCGTCTTGCCGGAGCCGCGGTAGCTGTCGGTGGCCCGGCTGACAGCGATCCCGGGGATGTAGACCATCTCCTGGCCGTGGTTGAACAGCAAGGTGATCAGCAGGCCGGGCTCGCCACCGGTCATGTTCAAAGCCCAGGTCACTCGCAGGCAAGGCTCTACACAGCGACACATTCGCACTTCCCAGTCGGCAGCCGAGTCGGCCTGGGACGCCCTGCGGCCAAGCTTGTTAAGCCACGAACGACAGCCGCTTAAAAGCCGCACCGGGCTTCCCTGGGCGCCCTCACCTTACGAATGGGAAGACTAACCTGGGCAAGAAGGTAGAGTCCCTTAACGAAAACCCTCCACGCAACGAGGGGATGGACATGCCGAAACTCCCCCTGCCCTGCGGCGATACCGACACCGCCGAACTTTGCATAGCCCTGGATGTTTAGAAGGGAAATCTAAGCTTGCTCAATATATCCTTCGTCAATTAGGCGCCGCACGTTCATATAGCGCTTCTTACTGGAGTCAGCAGAGGGGTCTAGTCGATTAGCGAGCGCCTCTATTTTTTCTCGAATGGAGAACGATCCGTCGAGCTGGATCTGCGCACCACCGCCGGGCTGCTCAAACCACGGGGCAATCTCTCCCTGCCAGGCAAGAAACGGCTTCTTCACCCGATAGCGATGATAGTTGTAAGGAAAGTTAGGATCGTAAGTATTCAGGTTCTCCGGAGGGATTGACCTCTTCGAGTAAAGATCACCCGCAGGCGCCAGGTACGCTCCACTCTCAGATCCAAATCGGTCTATGTAGTCACCGACACGCAGGTGCGTAACATTCCTGTCGACCCTTCCGTACTTCTCGGCAAACCCGCCCTGGGGCGGGTACCTCCAACCCCCACTATCCTCATCCCAGTATTTTTCCAGAAATTTCGATGGGGCGAGGGATCCAGTGCTGCGATACTCCTTGAGCAGGGGGCCAACAGGAGACTTGTCCGGCAATACGGCAGGCCCCAACCTGGGGTCTTGGGCCCAGGAAGCCAACTGCTGCCGGGTCAGACTGGGCACGCTCACCGAAACATCCGGGGGGGTTTTCCCGGTAATTCCATTGGAAGAGGTCGCGCGAGGTGGGGCAGGAGTTTGCGCGCGGCCGGGATTACCCTTATTCGTCTGAAGCATGTACGGCATAATTATAGTTTATGCATATCGCATCATCGAGCCAATTAGCTTTCGGGTACATCCGCGTAGTAAAAAGTTGACCTATTGAGCCGAAACTGTCTGGTTGTCTATTCGAGGGTGTAGCGGACATGGTGGGCGTGGAAGTAGCCGCGGACATGGCGGGGTTGGCGTTGGCGGCGGTGGAGGAAGCGGTGGGTCTCGCAGGCGAGGTCGTTGGCGGCGTGGGCGCGGGCGGCGTGGGCGTTGGGCTCGATGTCCGCGTTCAGGATCTCGTGGGGGTTGAGTTCGGGGCTGCGGCCGGGCATCAGGTGTAGCTCGATCCGCTCGGGGTTCTTCTCCAGCCAGGCATGGACGGCCTTGGAGCGGTGGACGGGGTGCCGGTCAGAGATGACGTGGACCGTGCCCGGTCTGGCGGGCGAGCCGGTCGAGGAAGGCGGTGAACACCTTCGCGGAACTTGCCGGTGGACACGGTGAACCAGGGCGCGCCGCGGGAGGCGGTCGCGGGCATGGTGTTCACGCGGAGCCGGCGGCCGCTGGCCTTCAAGGCCGGGGTCTGCCCGGCCGGTGCCCACGAGGGTCCCGGCGGGGCGGTGCCCGAGCGCAGGCCGCACGGGTCCGCCCGGCCTACCACCGCGTGCTCCGGGCCCTCGCCTTCCAGTCCGCCGAGCAGATGCGGCGCCTGGTGGAGGAGCTGGGCCGGACCGGGGCCGAGGTGCTGATCGCGGCGCCCGAGCAGGTCACCGAGAAGTTCGCTCCGGAGCTGGGCGACATCCGTATCGGCTGGCTCCCGCTGGACGTCGTGGTGCCGACCTGCGACCTGCTGGTCCACCACGGCGGCGGGGTGACCGCCATGACCGCCATGAACGCGGGGGTGCCGCAGCTCATCACCCCCGAGGCCTCCTACATGGAGATCGTCGCGAAGGCCCTGACGGACTTCGGCGCGGGCCTGACCGTGGCGACGCCGGAAGGGGACGACTCCACCGAGGCGATCGCCGCGGGCTGCCGCGAGCTCCTGTCCGACGGGCGCTACCGGCAGCGCGCGGACGTCCTCGCACGCGAGATGGCCGTGCTTCCGCACCCGGCCGAGGTGGCGGCCGTCCTGGCGGAGCTCGCCGCCGGCTGACCCCGGTGGCGGGGTGCGGGGCGCGTCTCACCGGCGCGCCCCGCACCCCGCCGACGGCTCCCGTACCCGCAGCCCGAACCCGACGAGGAGATACAGCGATGACCGCAGCCCGGCACCGGACAGGTGCCCCCGTGAAGCAGGAGGCCCGGTGAGAGTGCTCGTCACCGGTGGGGCCGGCTTCATCGGTTCCCACTTCGTCCGCACCCTGCTCGACGACGGCCTGCCCGGCCTCGAAGGCGCCTCGGTCACCGTCCTCGACTCTCTCAGCTACGCCGGCAACCGCGCCAATCTGCCCGCCGCGCACCCGCGTCTGGAGTTCGTGCGGGGCGACATCCTCGATCTGCCGCTGCTGCTCGACCTGTTCCCCGGGCACGACGCGGTGGTGCACTTCGCCGCCGAATCGCACGTGGACCGCTCCATCGACGACGCGAACGTGTTCGTCCGCACCAACGCGGAGGGCAGCCAGAACGTCTTCGAGGCGTGCCGGCGCACCGGCGTGGAGCGGGTCGTGCACGTCTCCACCGACGAGGTGTACGGCTCCATCGACTCCGGCTCCTGGACCGAGCGCGAACCGCTGCTGCCCAACTCCCCCTACGCCGCCTCCAAGGCGGCCTCCGACCTGATCGCCCGGGCCTACTGGCGCACCCACGGGCTCGATCTGTCGATCACCCGCTGCTCCAACAACTACGGCCCGTACCAGCACACCGAGAAGCTCATCCCGCTGTTCGTCACCAACCTCATCGAGGGCGTCCCGCTGCCGCTGTACGGCGACGGGGCCAACGTACGGGAGTGGCTGCACGTCGACGACCACTGCCGGGCCATCGCCCTGGTGCTCCGCGAGGGGGCCGCCGGCGAGGTCTACAACGTGGGCGGCGGCAACGAGCGGACCAACCGCGAGATCGCGGAGCTCCTGGTGGAACTCGGCGGCGCCGACACCTCCGCGATCCGCCGCGTCGCCGACCGCCTGGGACACGATCTGCGCTACGCCCTGGACGACACGAAGATCAGGGAAGAGCTCGGCTACGCCCCGCGCGTCCCCTTCGAGCAGGGCCTCGCCGACACCTTCGCCTGGTACCGCGACAATCCCGCCTGGTGGAAGCCGCTGAAGGGAAGCGGCCGCGCATGAAACCCACGGCCCTGGTGCTGGGCGGCACCGGATTCATGGGCGAGCACCTGTGCGCCGCGTTCCGCGCCGCGGGCCACCGGGTGGTCTGCGTCTCGCGCGGCGGCGCGTCCGGGCAGCTACCCGGCGACCCCGCCACCGTGCATCTGCGCCACGACCTCGCGGCGCCGGAGCAGGACGTGGCGGCGCTGCTGGCCGAGGCGGCACCCACCGTGGTCGTGAACGCGGCCGGGGTGGTGTGGCAGGCGGACGAGGACCGGATGTGGTCCCTCAACGCCCGCTTCGCCGAGCGGCTGGCCCGCGCGGCGGCGGCGTCGGCGCACCCGGTCCGCCTCGTCCAGCTGGGCAGCTCCCACGAGTACGGGCCGGGCGAGCCGGGCACGAGCACGGGCGAGGACGCCGGGTGCGCGCCCGTCTCGGTGTACGGGCGCACCAAGCTGGCCGCCACCGAGTCGGTGCTGGAGACGGCACGGAACACGGGCCTGAACGCCGTGGTGCTCCGGGTCGCCAACGCCACGGGCCCGGGCGTACCCGGCGGCAGCCTCCTGGGAACGGTCGCCCAGCGCCTGGCCGCGACGCCGCCCGGCGGCGAGCGGGCGGAGCTGCGGCTGGCACCGCTGCGCGCCCGACGCGACTTCGTGGACGCCCGCGACGTGGCGGCCGCCGCGGTGCTCGCGGCCACCGCACCGGCCGACCAGGTCCGCGGCCGGATCATCAACATCGCCCGGGGCGAGGCGGTGTCCGTGCGCCGGCTGGTCGAACGGCTCGTCGCCCTCGCGGACCGGCCCGTGCGGCTGACCGAACTCGAACCGGTCCCGGCTCCCGTACCGACCGGGTCCGGTCAGGACTCCCGCACGCTGCGCACGGACCTGGAGTGGCAGCAGCTGGACATCTCGCGCGCGCGGCGCCTGCTGGGCTGGCGGCCCGCCGTGGACCTGGACACATCACTGGCAGATCTCCTCGCGGCCGTCCGGCTGCCGGAACACGAAAGGACGCGCACGTGAGCGCTCACAAGAACCTCGTGCTCGACGAGGTCCGCAAATTCCACCAGGACAGCCAGCCCCAGGGCGGCTTCGTGCCGGGCGTGACCGAGATCTGGCCCTCCGGCGCGGTCCTGGAGGAGGAGGACCGGGTCGCACTGGTCGAGGCGGCGCTGGAGATGCGCATCGCGGCGGGGGTGAGCTCCCGCAAGTTCGAGTCGGCCTTCGCCCGCAAGCTCAAGCGCCGCAAGGCGCATCTGACGAACTCGGGCTCCTCGGCGAACCTGCTGGCGGTGTCCGCCCTGACCTCGCACGTGCTGGAGGACCAGCGGCTGCGGCCCGGCGACGAGGTCATCACGGTCGCCGCCGGCTTCCCCACCACCGTCAACCCCATCCTGCAGAACGGCCTGGTGCCGGTCTTCGTCGACGTCGAGCTCGGTACGTACAACACCACGGCGGCGCGGGTGGAGCAGGCGATCGGCCCGCGCACCCGGGCCATCATCATCGCGCACGCCCTCGGCAACCCCTTCGAGGTCGCCGAGATAGCCCAACTGGCCGCCGACCACGACCTCTTCCTCTTCCTGATCGAGGACAACTGCGACGCGGTCGGCTCCACCTACGACGGCCAGCTGACCGGCACCTTCGGCGACCTGACCACCGTCAGCTTCTACCCCGCCCACCACCTCACGATGGGCGAGGGCGGCTGCGTCCTCACCTCGAACCTGGCCCTGGCCCGGATCGTGGAGTCGCTGCGCGACTGGGGCCGGGACTGCTGGTGCGAGCCGGGCGAGAACGACAAGTGCCTCAAGCGCTTCAAGTACCAGATGGGCAGCCTGCCGGAGGGCTACGACCACAAGTACATCTTCTCCCACGTCGGCTACAACCTGAAGGCGACCGACATCCAGGCGGCGCTGGGCCTGACCCAGCTGGCCAAGCTGGACGACTTCTGCGCCGCGCGGCGCCGCAACTGGCGCCGGCTGCGGGAGGGCCTCGACGGCGTCCCGCACCTGCTGCTGCCCGAGGCCACCGACCGCAGCGACCCGAGCTGGTTCGGCTTCGCGATCACCGTGGACGCCGAAGCGCCGTTCAGCCGCGCCGAGTTCGTCGACCACCTGGAGGAGCGCAAGATCGGCACCCGGCGGCTGTTCGCCGGCAACCTGACCCGCCACCCGGCCTACCAGGACCAGAACCACCGTGTCATCGGCGACCTCACCAACAGCGACATCATCACCGACCAGACGTTCTGGATCGGCGTCTACCCCGCCCTCACCGACGAGATGATCGACTACGTCGTGTCCACGGTGAAGGAGTTCATCGCGAACCGCGGCTGACGACCGTCCCCTGTCTCCACCTTCTCCACGAAGAAAGGCACACACCCCCGTGACCTCCCCCGTACGGGTCGCCGTCCTCGGCTGCGCGGACATCGCGGTGCGCAGGATGCTCCCCGCCATGGTGGCCTCGGCCGACGTGGACCTGGTCGCCGTCGCCAGCCGGGACCCCGCCAAGGCGGACGACGTCGCGCGGCGCTTCGGCTGCGCGGCCGTGCACGGATACGAGGCGCTGCTGGCGCGCGACGACGTGGACGCGGTGTACGTGCCGCTGCCGGCCGCGCTCCACGACGTATGGGTGGAGGCGGCCCTGGGCGCCGGCAAGCACGTACTGGCCGAGAAGCCGCTGACCACCCGTCACGAGCGGACGGCGCAGCTGCTGCGGCTGGCGCGGGCGCGCGGGCTGGCGCTCGTGGAGAACGTCCTGTTCGTCCACCACGGGCAGCACGCGGCGGTACGGGCGCTGCTGCGGGAGGGCCGCATCGGCGAGCCGCGTTCACTGCATGCCGCGTTCGCCGTCCCGGCCCGGCCCGACGACGACATCCGCTACCGGGCGGCGCTGGGCGGCGGCGCCCTGTGGGACGTCGGGGTCTACCCGGTGCGGGCGGCCCTGCACCTGCTGGGCCCCGGCCTCGACGTCGTCGGGGCCGTCCTGACGTGCGACGCCGGCCGCGAGGTCGACACCTCGGGTGCCGCGCTCCTGCGCGACCGGGCGGGCACCGTGGCCCAGTTGACGTTCGGGATCGGGCACGCCTACCGCTCGGCGTACGAACTGAGGGGCACCGAGGGCCGGATCACCGTGGACCGCGCCTTCACTCCCCCGGCCGACCACCGCCCCGTACTGCGGGTGGAGAACGGGTCCCACGTGGAGGAGATCACCCTCGCACCCGAGGACCAGGTGGCGGCCGCGGTCACCGCGTTCGCGGCCGCGGTACGCCAGGGCGGCGCGCCTTCCACCGAAACGGTGCTCGACACCGAAACGGTGCTCGAACAGGCCTCGCTGCTCGACGCGATCCGCCGGAGCGCGGTGCGGGAGCGCTGACGTCCGCCTTTTTCACGGCACAACGGTGCGTCTCCACGCAGCCGCAGATACGCAAGGACGCTCGACCGGATGATCCCGGTCGAGCGTCCTTGGTGTGTGTCTGCTGCCGCTGGTGGCTCAGTACCAGTGGTGGGTCTGCCAGAAGTTCCAGGCGCCCACGGGGCTGCCGTAGCGGTCGTTCATGTAGTCCAGGCCCCACTTGATCTGAGTGGCCGGGTTGGTCTTCCAGTCCGCACCGGCCGAGGCCATCTTCGAGGCCGGCAGGGCCTGGACCAGGCCGTAGGCGCCCGAGGAGGAGTTCGTGGCGGTGTGGTCCCAGCCGCTCTCACGGGAAACGATGTTGTTGAACGCCGCGAACTGCGCCGGGTCCTTGATCATCTGCTGGGCGATCGCCTTCGCGCTCACCGGGGCCGCCTGGGCGGGAACGGTGGCGAGCATCGAACCGGCGGCACCCAGGGCGACGACGGCACCCGCGAGGGTCTTCTTCGAAGCGGCGATACGGCGGATGACGGACTGGGACACAGAGAAGCCTTCCAACGGGTACAGGGACCATCGCGGCACGCCACAGGCATGCGTGAGCCACTCACGTAAAGGGAGAGGGATTCACCAGCGGCGGGGAGAACCACCCGAACCGCCCGGCGACTCATCCAGTTCTACCGGCGCCCGGCCCGCCTGGCAACGACCCCACCTACTAGCGGGCCTCGCAGCCACACACCAAGGCCCCCGGCGGCACGGGAGGGTGATCCGTGCAGGTGGGAGCACGTACAGCGCGGGGGTGCGACGCCCCGTGGAGCTACGAAGCCCGCTCGTACGTGACATAGGTCCTATGGGACGGCTCACCCTCGGGACGCCCGATTCTCACCGAGAGTGACCGGATATACCCTTCCGAGGCACTGGTGAAATGGTGCGATCACCTCGAAAACGTAGGAAATCGACACCCTGGATGCCGCACTTCACCGGCCGGGCGCTCAGGCCTGTCGGGCTCGCCAGAGCGCAGGCCAAGCAGTGCGGGCATCGCCAGGTTGGCCAGGAGGGCCGGGGTGCCACCCGCCGGGCCGCCGCTGGACAGGTTCCAGGCGCCGATGACGAGGCCTACACGAGAGGTCTCCGGTGGCAGCAAGCGGGACCGGCGATGACGCGTCGCCAGGCACGGTTCATGCGCCCGCGGCGTCCTCGGCCTCCCAACGCAGCAGGTCGCCCGGCTGGCACTCCAGCACCTCGCAGAGCGCGGCGAGCGTCGCGAAGCGCACCGCCTTGGCGCGGCCGTTCTTGAGTACCGCCAGGTTGGCGGGCGTGATCCCCACCCGGTCCGCGAGCTCGCCCACCGACATCTTGCGTTTGGCCAGCATGACGTCGATGTCGACGGCGATCGCCATCAGATCACCTCGTCCAGCTCGGCCTGCATCTGCGCCGCCTCGACGTCACGGGCGACGGCCTGGGCGAGCAGCATCCGCAGTACGAGCACGATGAGCGCGACTCCCAGGATGGCCACGCCGATCCCGCCCATGATGACGGTGACGCCCGGGTCGTCCCGCTGGCCCGGCGCGTTGACGGCCGTGACCGCGAACCACACGAGGGCGGCCGCGCCGATCACGCCGTCCACGTACCGGAAGGCGGCATGGGAGAACACGGTGCCGCGTCGCACCATCGCCACCAGCCGCCACACACAGACCAGGGCGACCTGGGCCGACACCATGCCCAGGATCGTGATCACGCGCAGCGCGGTCAGGGGGGCGACCCGTCCTCCGGGTCGCTCTTAGAGATCATCTCATTTGGATTTGCCCGGTAGTCTGTCTGGGTGTTGATGGTGGAGCGGTTGGTGCCGGACGGGTTGTGGGAGTTGTTCCAGCGGGTGGTGCCGGAGGCGCCGACTCGGCCGCAGGGCGGCGGCCGTCGTCGGTACGGGGACCGGGAGGTGCTCGCGGCGATCATCTTCGTGGCGACCACGGGGTGTACGTGGTCGCAGGTCCCGCCGGTGTTCGGGCCGTCCGGGGCGACAGCCCACCGTCGGTTCATGGAGTGGAGCCGGCTGCGGGTGTGGGCCAAGCTGCACCGCCTGGTGCTCGATGAGCTCGGGGCCCGGGGCGAGCTGGACTGGTCGCGGTGCGCGATCGACTCGGTGAACATGCGAGCCCTGAAAAAGGGGACCTGACAGGTCCGAATCCTGTGGATCGGGGCAAGTACGGCTCGAAGATCCACTTGATCACTGAGCGGACCGGCCTGCCTCTTTCGATCGGCATCTCCGGCGCGAACCTCCACGACAGCCAGGCGCTTGAGCCGCTCGTCCGCGGCATACCCCCGATCCGGTCCCGCCGCGGCCCCCGCCGACGTCGCCCCGCCAAACTGCATGCCGACAAGGCTTACGACAACCGCCACCTGCGGCAATGGCTCCGTTCCCGGCACATCACGCCCCGGATCGCCCGCAAGGGCATCGAGTCCTCCGAGCGGCTCGGGCGCCACCGCTGGACCATCGAACGCACGATGGCCTGGCTCGCCGGATGCCGCCGACTCCACCGCCGCTACGAACGCAAAGCCCTCCACTTCCTCGCCTTCACCAGCATCGCCTGCACCCTCATCTGCTACCGCAGACTCACCAAATGAGATGATCTCTTAGGACTGGTCTTCCATGCATCAATGGTCAGGACCTGATCCGCAGGGCACGCGGCAATGCGCTCGGAATCCGTCCACATGTCGCGGACTCTGTCCTGGGGCCTGGCCCGGGAGCGGTCAGCTCAGCGCACGTTTGGCAGGCGGACGCCGGAGATGCGGCCGAGCGGGTCGAAGTCGATCTTCGCGGTGGTGCCGCCGGGGAGGTCGGCGAGGATCTGGTGGCCGTCTTCACGCCACGGGACGGAGTGGTGCTCGAAGTAGCCGGTCACCACCCGGCGGGCCGAGTACCCGATGAGGGAAGCGCCCGTCGCCAGCGTTCTCGGGAGCGCGACCGGGTCGAGGCCGGCCCGGGGGACCTGGACGTCGTCGGGCAGGAAGTACACCTGTGTGGTGCCTCCGGCGGGCTGCCCGATGTAGCCCGCGGCACTGGTAACACCCATTCCTGTGAAGGCCAGGGTCTCGGCAGCACGCCGCGGGTCGGCGAAGCCGGACAAGTCGAGCACTCCAGTGGTGAGTTCGGCGATGCCGTGCGCCTTGCCGAAGCGTTCGACCTCCTCAGCGAGGGCCACGGCCGAGGTGTCCCGCAGGCCCGGGTTGGCCCATCCCCACATCCACGAGGCGTCCTGAGCGTCGAATGTCCCGAGCACAGCGACACGCAGCTCGAGGCCGCCCTGCTGGTAAAGGCACGCGGACAGGTCTGCGGTCCACGGGCCCTGGGGCAGGAAGTCGGTCAGGGCCTCAAGCTGCGCGGCGCCCCACGCCGCGTGCCGCTCCGCCTCGTTCAAGAACGCGTCACTGAAGTTGATCACGGTCCGGGACCATAGCGGGCGGCGGGTTCACCGCGGTGCCCGGGTTCCCCACGGGCATCTTTGTGCTCGGTGAAGGGGCTACGGGAGCGTCTGCGTCACTGTGCCGATCAGGTCGCGATGGATCTCCCCGGCAAGGCCCAGCCCGCAGGCCGTGCACGAGAGGTAGCCGCCGCGGGTGACGCACAGTGCCCAGGCCATGCCGGTGTGAGCCGTGTCCCCGTGGCCGTCGGGAGGCTGCCGAGAACTCCTCCAGGTTCAAGGTGATGGCCCACAGCAGAGCAGCGTCCTGATCCGCAGAAGACAGCAGAGACTCGAACATGAATTCGGCGGAGATTTGCCGGGCGGAGGCTGTCGCCTTGGTTCAGCGGATCATGAATGCGGACTACGGCGCGGAGGAAGAAGCGGACCGCTGGCTGGCCATGCTCGACCAGGCTCTGGCCTGTCCGGCGGGTTTCGTCAGCGAGCTCATCTTCTGGCCTCCGGAGAGGGAGCTCTCGGCCGGTGAAGTGGTCGACCAGGCCCTCGCCTACCGGCCGATCGCCCTGTAGGTCTGCGCTCGCTTGCGGATGCCAGTGCCGTGGACACGCGGTGCTGGGGTCCGGCCGGGCCCGCCCGCGGGGCGGGCCCGGGGCTGAGCGGCCCGGCGGATGAGGTTACCTGGCGCGGGCGGCCAGGAGCTGGGCTCGGGTGAAGGTCGAGGCCCGGTCTTGGGGAGCGGTGCTAATGAGATGGAAGAGCCCATCGGGGGGCTGGGGGCGGCCGTGGTCGACGGCCGGGGTCGTGATGTCGTCGAGCAGTTGGTCCAGCAGCTGGGCGAGGGTGTGGGGGCCGCCGCCGCTGTAGCCGTAGCCCAGTCCCGCGCCGGGGCGCTGCGGTGCGAGCCAAAGGCCGGCCGGGAGTCCGGATTCCGGGTCGGCCGCGGTGCGGATCCACACGTTGTCGTCGCTGAGGTGCACCTTTTCGAGCTGGCCGGTGGTGGGCAGGCGCTGGGGCACCAGGGTGTGGAGGGCGTCGGGGTCGTCTTCGTCGCCGTCGGTGCCGGCGTCGAGTGCGGCGGGCAGCAGGGTGCCGGGGTCGTGGAAGAGGGTGGTGGTGTTGACGTTGGCCAGCAGGTCGTGTTCGAGCACGGTGGGTGGCTGCCCCGTCGGCGCGGGCTTCAGGCGGGCGGCCCACTCGGCGGCGATCTGGCACACGGTGGGGCGGACGTGCACGAGCTCGCCGGCGTGCCAGTCGTCCCCGCCGTCGTAGCGCCACACCGCTTGGGCAGCCCGGTAAGCGAGGGTGTCACGGCGTGCGGTGATGGACAGCCAGCCTGCCCGCCGCACAGTCTCCTCCGGCTCCGGCTCCTCGTGCTCGTCGCGCAGATACGGTGCCGGGACCGCACCGAGCACCAGATGGGCGCTGTCGCCGCCCTCGGCGGCCGCTTCGCTGATGTCGGCGATGGCCCGGGTGGCCTGGGCGTAGTCGCGGCGGCGGATCTCCCGGGCGAGCCACCAGCACACGGCCGCAGCCGGTGAGCCGTCCGGCTCCGCCGCGGCCAGCTCGGTCAGCGCGGCAGTGGGGTTGACGACGTGGCAGGCGGGCACCTGCGCCGGCGCGGCCCCGGGCTGCCATGCGGTGATCGCGTCCACGTCGCGCAGCGTCGCCGGCCAGTACGGGGCCTTCACGCCGAGCAGGCGCTCCAGGTCCTCCCATGTGGGGTGATAGGTCGTGCTGGTCCGGCCGTCGGGGCTGATGTCGCACGCGGCCAGCTCGGGCCCGGTCAGGTTCCACGCAGCCCGGCCGATCGCTACCGCGCAGTACACCTTTCCCAGATGCTCGCCGTGCCGGGCGGCCAGCGCCCGGGCCACCGACTTCGGCTGCCCGTTGGAATCGCGCAGCCAGTACGCCAGCCCGATGCCGCCGAGGGCGGTGTCCCACCGCAGGACTACCCAGTCCCCCTCCCCCACGACCTCCGTCTTGGCGAACTGCGCCGGCGCCGGCGGCACCGCCCGGCCGATCACCGGTCCCGGCTCACCGGCGGACTGCCCACTGCCCCTGCCGAAGATTCCCACAAGTTCCTCCCCAGAGCCGATAGTTGAGTGGCCCAGCCAGTCCACCACACCCCACTGACATCCCAGCCACCGCAGCAGAACAGGCCGCTGCGAACGGCCACGCGGGCACAGCCTCTCCCACCGTCAGCCCTGCTGCAGAGCTCAGCGGCCAAGACCAGAACGAGGTCGCCATCGTGCTGAGTGCCCGCACCGATGTCCTGGAGCAACTGGGGCCCAGGGGTGCCGCGCCGTACCGGCCCAGGCCCGGTCGAGATGAGCGCCGCGATCCTCGCGTTCCGGGGATCGACCGTGCGGCCGCGGTTGCGTCGCAGCGCACTGACGCGAGCCGCAAAGTGCCAGCACCTCGTCAGCCGTGTCACGCTTCCTTGGCAGCGTGCCGCATCCAGTGGCCGTCGATGCTCCACCCCAGGAAGCGGCGGGCCCGGCCACTCTCCGTCAGCGCCGTGCCGTCGGACTCGAACCGTCCGCCCTTGGCCACCAGTTGCAGTCCCGCCAGGGCGGGTGCGAGCCGCGTGGCGACGTGTCCGGGGTGGCGGGCCACTTCACCGTCGAGTCCCGCCAGCACGGCCGCCCGCTCCTGCGCCGGGCACAGCGACAGGTAGAACACCAGCTGCCGCCACGCGTAGGCCGCGTCTTTGATCGTGGTCAGGGGACGCGGGTTGCTGTGCACCCGCTCCACCAGCCGGCACACGGTGGCGAAGCAGCGGCGTGCCAGGTCTGCCCAGCCGGGGGCCGGGGCGATACCCAAGGGACCGGCGAGCGTGGCCAGATTGTGGGTGGTGAGGATCTGCGCCTGCTCGATCACCATGCCGTTGGCCGCCACCGACCACGACCGGCCCGTGCCCGCAGCGCAGCGGCACAGCTCCGCGAAGTCCTGCTCAGGGGATTGCCCCGTCCCCAGGAGTCCTGAGCTGCGTCCTTTCTCACTGAGCGACACGACCAGCTCGTAGTCGATGTTGTAGTACCGCTCGTAGAGCGTCCCGCCGAGCAGTTCGCCCGCAACCCTCGCGGCTGTCAGGAACTTGCCAGAGAACGAGCCCATGAAGATGTCAGCCGCCAGCTCCTCAACGAACGGCACCCCGGCGGCAGCCGTGCCCGCGAGCGTGGTCAACTCGCGGACGAGCGGGTTGGGCAGGACCGTCGCCGGGAACGCCTGCAACGCCAGCTCACCAAGGTGGACCAGCATCGTGCGAGCGGCCTCGCCGGCCGCCCCCTCGCGCCGGTACCCGGCCACGGCCTGCACCCAGGGCAGCTCCTCGGCCCGTACCTGCTGCTCGAAGTTCAGCAGAAGCAGCGAGCGGCGGTTACGAAATGCCTGGTAGTTGGCTGCCATGAGGGCGCGCAGGGCTGCGTTGTCGTATGCCAGCGCGGTGGCCGGCGCGACGAGCTGCGGCACGAGTTCGGCCAGCACTTCGGCCGACGGGACCACGCCACGCTCGATGAGGGTACGGACCGGGGCACTGAGCGCCCCCTTGATGGTCCGGCGGATCGATTCGGGTATCTCGGCGCCGGCGGGCAGCCCGGCCGCGCCCGCCTCCTCCTCGGTGACCGGCCCGATGAACGGTTCGACCTCGGGCGTGCCCGTGTGCTGCGGCAGGTCGGCCAGCCGGCGCACCACGAGCTGCCCCAGGTCGTGCTTCGAAGGGAGCACCCCGTCGGCGGCCTGCCGCTCGCGGAGCCTGGTGTGCTGCGCGCAGCCGGGCACACCGCGCCGTCGCACCATCGAGTCGACGGCGAGCTGGAGCAGCCCGCGCAGGCGGGCGTCCAGCCGCTGGCCGGTCAGCGTCCGGGCCAGGGCGGTGCGCATCACAGCCTGGTTCGACTTGGGATTGCGGTGTTTGCCGCAGCGGGTGTGGGCTGCTGCCAGCTGGGCGTACCGCTCCAGCAGTGCCCTGCCCTGTGCGTGCCAGCGGTCGTCCGGCGTGCGGACCAGCACCCGGCCCGACTCGGCGGTTTCCAGCCAGTGGGTAAGCAGGTCATCGGCGAACGGATTCCAGACCGTGAGCGCCTCCCGCATCGCCTCGACGGAGGAATTGGGGCGACGCTTGGCGATCGCCCTGGAAGCCTCGCCGACGGTAGTGCGGTGCACAACGGGCACCTCGGCACCGGCGGTGTTGCTCCCCGGCCCGGGCCGGGGAGCAAACCGCAACTTCCCGGCGAAGGGCTCCAGGATCTCCAGCAGCCTCAGCGCGCCGAGCCGGTCACCCGCGCCCACCAGCCACGCCACGGTGAGCAGCGCCGCCTCCTCGGGAACCGACACCTCATAGGCACCGCTGTCCAGCACCGCCTGCAGCTCCGCGAGGCCGGCGTCGGTCAGTGCGTACGCGAACAGTGCACTGCGCTCAGCAGGCACACCCGCGCGCCGGGCAGCCTCGTGCTCGTACGGCAGCAAGGGCGTGCCGGCGCTCGCCTCGCCGGTGGCGAATCCGCCACGGACAACCTCGGGAGTCACCCAGGCGGGGAGCCCGGCCACCGGCGTGCGCGAACCGGCCGTCAGGGTGCCGCCAGCCAGGCCCGACACCACACTGCTCCAGCGCTGGACCCGTTCATCGGCGCGCCGGCGGGTGTCGTCATCCTCGTGGGTCTGCGCGGTGATCAGCGCCCGCGCCAACTGGTGTGCGGCGTATCCGGAGTGGGTGCTCACGGGTCGCTGCTGCTCGTCGTCATTCATAGCCGACGTGGCGGGATTCGCACCCGCGCCCTCCGGGTCCAGAGCCCGTGCTCTTCTGGCTGAGCTACACGCCGTCGTGACGAATCACCATAGGCGCAGCGCCCACATGCGGGCAAACAAGCATTCGACATGGGCCGGGGGGCCGTCGGGTGCATGTGCCCGATCCGACGGCCCGGCAGGACGCGGTACCCAGGCTGACACGCTCCTGCGCATCCCGGGCAACGTCCTGTCGGGACTCGTCACACAGGGAGCGCTCGGTGCGCGAGCGCTCCGCTGGCCTCCGTCAGCGGCACCAGCGGCGCCGCCGCCGCACTGCCCGCACACCACGTCACCACCCCGGCCGGTCCTGTCCGGCGGATCACGCTTCGGGGGCGAGGGGCCTGAGGTCGTAGAGGTAGGAGCGGTCGTTCTTGAAGCTGCGCCAGACGGTGGCAGGGGGTTCGGGTTCGTCTGCGCCACTGTTGAGGGGGTGGGCGGTGACGAGGCCGTCTGCGATCTCGCAGTGCCAGCCGTCGGTCGGAGACCAGACGCACCGCACGTTCCCTTCCGTTCGGCGGTAGGCGGGGCGGCCGTTGTGCTCGCCGTCGCGTTCGAAGTGGTAGCGGAGCCCGTCGATGTGGCGCACGAAGGTGAAGGATGCAAGTGCCGTCATGCCTTCGGCACTGTATGGGACGACGCTGCTGATGGCTAAGGAGCCGCACGCTCGGGTAGCTGGTCTGTATCTCCTCGGCCAGGCGGTGACCGTCTTGCACGTCACACCGGCACCCCCGCCCGGGGGCGGCTGATCGCGGCCCGCACCCGTGCCGCACCCACCCTGTACGGGTCCGGCTCCCCAAGCCCCGGCGGGACCGTCCGCTGCGCTCGCACGGCGGCCACGCGCTGCTCGAGCAGGTGCTCCGCCACCCGCAGCCGCGCCTTGCGCGCGACGCGTTCGGCGTCCTCACGCACGAACGCCCGGCAGTCGTGCACCCCATCGCACGTGTGCAGATGCCACCGGCGCATCCGGGCCGCGAACGCAGCCTCGGCCTCCGCGCACGCCTCCGGCCCCGCAACGAACAGCCGCAATGCCTCCTGCCGGACCTGCGACAACTGCTCTTCGGCAGCCAGGCGGCGCATCACTGACGCCGTCAGCTCCGTCGCACCGTGCACCACGGCCTGCTCAACCGCGACCTCGATCCGGGCACGGACTTCGGCCTCCAACCAGCCGCCGAGCTCCGCCTCCCCTTCGCCAAGAGCAGCATCCAGGCGCTCACGGGCCGCCAGGCCGATCTCCACCACCGCGGCGACCACGGCCTCCGCGGCACGGACGTTGCCGCAGACCTCGCACAGCCTGCCCGACCAGACCCGCCCACACCCCGCGCACGGCCGCGCCCGCTCACGCTCATTGAGCACCTCCTGCTCCGCGCGCCGCCGAGCCCACGCAGCCTCCTGCTGCGCACGCTCAAGCGCGGCCTGCCCCCGCTGCTCGGCCCGACGCTGCTCAGCCTCCCGGGTCACCTCCTGGAGCCGGGTCTCGTACAGCCGCCGGTACTCACCCACCCAGGCCTTCCCCGGCAACCCGGAGGAAAGCTCGATGGCGACCTCCCGGCGACGCGCCACGAGGTCGTCACGGTGCTCAGCGCACCGCTCGCACGCCGCACCGGTGTCCATCCGCAGCCCGTCGTCACAGCGCACATCCGGGCACACCGCACGTCGCGGGAGCGCCCAGCCGATCAGCCAGCCCACCGGGTCCTTCACTGGCCGCCGGCCCTGCTCATCGGCACGCCGCCGCAGCCGAGCCCCCAGGAGCACTGCGCCTGCGCCGGGGCCGAACAGGCCTTCGAGGGCGTGTAGTTCGCGGCACACCGCGTGCTGCACGGTCGCCCGGGCTGACAGGCGGTCCAGGCGACCCCAGACCATCGCGACCGGTGCCAAAAGGGTCTCCCAGCCTCGGGGAACAGCGGCCCACACCCGGGGCGGCCCGCCCGTCGTCTCCGCCCAGGCTGCCAGGCCCTCGCGGCAGGCGTCCCTCACATCGTCCGGGGTCGGAAGGAACGTGTCGGGGCAGGAGGAATCACGCTTTTCCCCGCGCAGCGGGCCACCGTCATCGCCGACGGGCACAACAGGCCCCGCAACCTGCTCAGAGGCCGGCGGGACTTCCTCGTGCGTACGTGTGCGCTTCGGCAGACCAGAGCAACCCCCAGCGGCTTCGCCGGAAAACCCATCACTTCCTGTGCCATCAACATCTGCCGTAGTAGAGCGAGGGTGGTCTGCGTGAAGGGGGCTGCCACCGGGGCGCTCTGCAATTGCCGCGTCAGTGCCTTGCCAGGAGGTCGGCTCCTCAGCAGCCACAAGGCCGCCAGGCCCCGCAACCGCCTCGCTCTCTACCCCCGCACCATCGGGGCGCTCGGCGACCCGAAACTGCACCGCCTCGCCGAATCCCTCGCGAACACCTGGCGCAGCATCAACTTCGCAGGTGCGTACCGCCTCGGAAGCCCCGTCAGCGGCACCGGCGGACCCACCGCCACACCGCCCGGACCCCGCATCGCCGACCGGGCTAACTGCGCGGCGCGGGCGGCGATGCGGCGACCGGCCGAGGGCCTCCACGGCGGCAGCTGCCTCGGTAGCCTCATGAGCGGCCACGACGGGAGGCAGCACCAACAACGCCTTCCCCTTCAGCCCCGAGGCCGTCCCCCGCCGCTCCGTAGCAGCCACCCCGTAGAAACGCAGCCGACCAAGAACCTTTGCCCCACCCGACGCCGAACACCCCAGCAGCCGAGCCACCGTCGCGGCAGCACGGCCACGCCCCTTCGGTAGCCGGCCACCGACCAACGGCACAGTTCCGTCCTCCCGCGCCTCTAGCACCAGGAGCAACGCCGCGAGCCGATCCGTCGCAGCACCCTTTTCCTTCCGCCAGGCAAGCTTCCCCGCACCCCTCGCCCCCGGTCCCCAGCCCGGGGCGAACAACGCCTCCAGAACCCGCAACAGAACGGCCAATTCACGCTGGCTCAACGCCAACGGATGGAAGAGGTCACCGCCACGCCGAGCCCGCCACACTGGCATGACCACGCAATCCAGGCCCGTGGTCTGGCCCCACTCCCCCGCCGTCACCCGGTACTGCACCCCACCCTGCTCGATCAGCGGCGGCAAAACGTCCTGACGAACCGTGGACTCCGACAACCCCAGCCAACGGCCCAGCTCACGAGTCGTAATGGCCGTATGACACGAGCGGAAGCTCGACTTGGCAAAGAGCACCACGGCGGCTAGCTGCGATGCGTCCGACAACCCTGCCAACAGCGCATCCGCCAGCAACGCCCGCACCGCAGCACGAAGACGCGCACGCATCCCGCGGCTGAGGGCTAGTGGATGGCTCATAGCAAGGCAGGAATCGGGAGAGTGTTGTGGGCCGGATTCAGGCAACAGTGAACCGACCTTCAGACCGATAGGCATGTTCTACTCCGGTCGAAGGGTGTACGAGAGAAACCCTTATCGCCGCCCGGACAGTGGGTCGTTGGAGGACCGGGCGTTGAAGGCTGGGGTCAGCTAGTTACGAGCTGGGGTGGTCGTCACCTCGCTCTCGGAACAGGAAAGCCCGGGGGGGGGGGCGATGCCCCCCCGGGTGGAGTAGCCGACAAGGAGAGCCCCTGCACGCGGATACGGGGACCGACGGAGGGCTGGCGGATCTGCTGTCCGCCGCCGCATGCATCGGGCGTCATACCGCTTCGGGCTCAAGAGCGAGCCCACGTGCCTGGCGGCGGGACGGGAGCTCCTCGAACCACTTACCGATAGGCGCGAAATAGAAAGGCTGGTCGGCAAGTTTAAACAGAGCCTGGCAGTAGGGGCCGGGACCGCTGGCCAGGGTGCAGCCGGTCTGGTGGATGAACAGCGCACTGTCCGGCGTGATGTCGTCCGGGATCGCCGCACGGGCTGTTTCCACCGTTATGGCCTCCCAGACGCGCAGCCCCTGGTCCTGGTTGGCCGGGCGGCGCTCCTCAGGCCAGACGAGACGCTTGAGGGCCCCGTAGAGGCGGACGAGGACGACGTCGGTCTCTACGAGGTAGGCGGCGTCGATGACGCCCTCGGCTGCAGCGTCGCGCGCGACCTTCGGAAGGACACCCGCCTCGGAGGCAATCTTGCGTAGGGACCAGTTGTCGGAGCGCATTCTTTTCCCTTCGTGCGTGCCATCACTGTAGCTGATTGGGGCTCACCTTATGGAACTGACAGAACCATCCTGGCGTGTCGCGGACGTTCGCTCGACATGGCTATCGGGGATCGAAGCCCGCCTGGTTGCTGGAAATTTCGCCTTTCTGTGCGCCCAACCGAGAAGGGATCGGTGGGTGCGACAGAGCATATGTGGGGCTGTCAGATTCATTGTGTGTGCGGCAAGGTGCATGTCGGAGCGGGAGGCTGGACCACCGGCAGAGACATCGCACGCATGACTGCATGGGAGAGTGCATGCATGAGCGCAAGAAAGAATGTGAAAACGTGAAGGCCGTGTGTTGGAAGAGGCGGACACCATCTGGTGTCCGCCTCTTCCAACACACGGCCTACGAAATCAGGGCTCTAGGGGCCCTTCAGCCTCCAGGACGTCCAGGAACGTATCCACAGCGGTGCAGATGACGTCGATGACGATGCCGTGCCGGTAGCCGCGCAGCGAGAGCCGCAGTCCGTTCAACATTTCGGCCGACTCTGGACTGACGCTGAATTGTGCGCTCCGCCCGGCGGGGTGCTCCCCATCCCATCGCTCGATCAACCATTCGTTGGCCAGGCCCACTTGTTCCTCGGCGCTCTTCGGAAACGAACGCAGAGCGGCGTCAAGGTAGTGCCCCCCCGACAACCGGCCGCGGCCCGACGAAGCGGCGTCGTCCTCGGCCCGGTCCTTGAGTCGGGCAATGGTTTCAGGGATCAGACGCCCCGACCACATTCCCCAGTTCCGGTTGGTCCGCTGAGCGTTGTATGACTGCACCACCGCGGTCTGGGCCGGTTTTCCCTTCCTGCTCGAGCGCTTGGGCTTCGCAGTACGCAGCACCGGAGGCTCTGCGGACACAGCAGAGAACGCCGGACCGTCATTGACGCGACCCGACGAGCGCGGCACGCGCTGCGGCGCCTCAGATGTCTGGGACTCGGGGGCTACCTCCGCGGCCGGAGCATCCGTGGACACCGGAGTGATCGGAGGCGCTGCCCTTTCGGGTGCTGGCTCGGGCACCTGCGGTGGAGCAATCGGGGCCGCGGGGGCCGCGGGGGTGGCCTCGGGCTGAGGGACCGCCAGTTCCACGATGGGCGCCGGCGCGGCCGATCCGAGCCGATCCTCCGGCACCTGCTCCCTTTCCGCGGCTGGGACGGGTGAGGGGGACGTCTCGGGGCTTGTGGAGACAGAGGCTGGCGGAGTGGGCTCGGCAGCGGGCGAGGGAAGGTGCGGCTCGTGGTCCGGCCTAGTGGATTGGCGTTCGTTCTCGGCCTCCTCGTTCCCGAGGAATCCGCCTTCGTCAGCGTCGTTGCCTACGTGCTCGATAGCGGCGAAGTTGAACTGGCGTTTCTTACCCCGACGTGCGGTCATGCGCCACCGCCCTGGGCGGCGGTGGCCAGGCGGTCGATGATCTCCTGCGTGAGATCCTCGTACCAGCGACTGGCTGCGTAGGAAGGCTCGTCGATCACGATCGGGCGGCTGACGCCGTAGGACGCGGAGATTTGATCACTCGTGCGGATCTCCTTTTGGAAGGCCTTGAGGTCCCACCTCGTCAGATAGGTGGCCACCGCATCGGCCTCGTCGGTCCGCTTTGACGGCGGTCGGGCCTCATTGAGGATCGTGCCAAGGAACACCGGGTGGCACACACCGCCGGTCCGCTCGGGCACCTTCGCGGTGTTGTTGCGAACCACGCGGGCGCCATCGGCGGTGGCGATCCGCGGATTGCAGACTGCGATGACATAGTCGGCGGCTGCCAGGGCTACGGAGGCCAGGGCATCCGCCGACGGTGGGGTATCGATGAGAACGAAGTCGAAGTCGTCCTCGATCATCAGCAGCAGCTGGCGAAGGATTGATGTCGCCTCCCACCCCCGCTTGGCCACCTCCGTCTTCGCCCGCTCGGTCACTCCCATGACCGACCCGATCACATGCATCGATCCCGCGCTGTCGAAGCCCTTCAGCAACACGCTGCGGTCGATCAGCCGGTCTCGCAGTGACGGCATCGATGCCAGATCGCCACTGTCTTGCGCGTCGACATAGTCGAGGAGCGCACTGCCGATGTCCGCCGGCTTCTTGGCGAACGCACCGAGCGACACACCGAGCTGCCCCTGGAGCTCAAGGTCGATAAGGAGAACCCGGGCTCCTGCACTGGCAAGGGATGCCCCGATGTTCACGGTGGTCGTGGTCTTGCCCACCCCACCCTTCTGGCTGGCGAAAACAAGAACCTTCATGAGGGCCTTCCATCTGCATCACTCGCAGGCCTAACGCCTGGACCGGTCTCGCGCGGACACCGTCTGACCATGGTTGAGACTGACAGCATCACCGAACTCCGGACAGATTAGCAGTCAGCTTCCCTGTATCCACACGATAGAGGGCACCGTCAGCGTGTCCAGCAGGCACTGCGACGGCAGCAGCGGTACTGACAGCACCGACAAACAGGTTGATTTGGATTAGCCCTCCCAAAGCAGCCGCAACGTCGGCCAGATCTGGGGGAAGCGTGCGTGACCGGGCGTCCGAAGGCCCCTCATACATACCGACCGGGTGGAGGGACATCCGCAGGGCTCCCAGCTGGCATGCACAGCTGGTTGGTCGACAGGTCGCCAGGAGGCTCGCCATGCCGAGGCCCCGCTGGAGTGAAGGTCCTAGCAGGTGTACCTACATCCGATCGCTCCGTTGGAAGGCCGGCGGCACGCACGGCTGCCGTGACGATGGCAGGTGTGGACGCTCCATCGTGGGTGCGTGGGGTCGACCGCAAGCATTTCAGTGCGAGGGACCGCCAGACCGGTTGGTCGACAGGTCGCCAGGAGGCTCGCCATGCCGAGGCCCCGCTGGAGTGAAGGTCCTAGCAGGTGTACCTACATCCGATCGCTCCGTTGGAAGGCCGGCGGCACGCACGGCTGCCGTGACGATGGCAGGTGTGGACGCTCCATCGTGGGTGCGTGGGGTCGACCGCAAGCATTTCAGTGCGAGGGACCGCCAGACCGGCTGCATCAGCATGAGCTCGTTCGCGTCATCGCGGCGAGGATCGTCCAGCCTACCGTCAGAGGAACAGCAAGACAGATGGCCCGTGTGTGCGGTCGACTGACCCCCCGTCCAACAGCAGGAAACGAGGACAGAGGGACGGCTAGAGGGCATGCTTTGCCATCTGCTTGAGCGTCTAGGTGTCAGAGCGTTAGACCGAGGGCACGAACGCCTGCCCGCAGGGACGCGCGGACATCCGCCACAGTGAGAGACCGAGTGGAACACCGATCGATACAGCGCAAGCACCTATGTAGGGATGCATGCCTGGCCGCATGACAAGACGGCATACCGGATGAATGGTCGCACTGAGGAAGCAACCACTGACTGTTCCAATGCATGCCTCTACGAGTGTCTGAAGGCGAGAGGGAACGTCAGATTGCTCCGCCGAAAGCAAGCATGGGTGGACGGGCAGGTGCCTGCTCGCACGACCGAGTGACACGGCGAGAGATAGGTCAGTTGAACGGGAGAGGGAGCTATCGCCAGCATGACGTGAAGAGCGAGTGGTAGTGCGTGAGATTGAGCCGATGTCTGAGCAGGCAAGTAAGTGCAATAAGGACAGAACGAATGAGAGCTAGAGCGAGAGGGCGATGGAGCGCATCAATGAGGAAGAGAGTGAGAGAGGAACCGAAGTGAAGATAGGTAGTAGGAGAGACTGAATGAACGCAGGAGTGACAGAGAAAGCGAGCTGCAGCACGCGTTGATGAATGCATTGGCATAAGTGTTAACGACCGCTGGCTAGAAAGATGGTGCGACCGAGATGAAGGACGCCTAAGCGAACAACCCGCAGACCATCTCACTGCATGCTCGACTGCATGCATTAGCGCACCAGTGATCGCAAGATAGATTGAGAGTTTGTGAAATTGATGATTTGCCAGGTCAGCGCCTTCATCGATGTCGATCATGGGAGGATGCCGAACGTGCTCGCTGCGCGGCATGACCCTCGCGCCCAGGGTCAGGGCTGAGACTCGATCGGTGGTGGCCTCGCTCCGGGGCCGCCTGTGACGCCCGGCCCTGGGCGTCACAGGCATGCCCCGGCAGGCGGTGGGTCCTAGTGGTCCGATGCGTTCTTCGCGGAGGGCGGCAGAGTTATGTCGAGCAGGGTGTTGATGGTCTTGCCGTCCAGTGCGCTGTCGAGGTGAAGGGACCGCCGGATGAGGCGACCGACCTTGTCGGGGGCGAGCTCAAGGCGGGTGCGGGCGGTCAGGCAGATCTCGCCGAGGAGCCCCGCGGTGTGGCCGGGTTGCCGTTGGATGTGCCAGTCGAGGAGCTTCACCACGTCCGTCCTGATGTCCCCGAGGGAAGCCTCCTCCTTGCCCCACGTCTTGGCCCGCTCGACGTCGTAGGCGAGGCCGCTGATGACGGCTTCGATCAGCGTCGTGCGCAGGGCCGATATGGGGAAGAGGCTGTTGGGGCCTTGGGTGAGGGCGACCGCTGGCCACCAGGCGAGGGTTGCAGCGGTGTTGTCCTGCGTGGAGCTGGTCCCAGGCGGCGGGATCTGCGTAGCGGTCCTGGGCCGGGCCGAGCATCGCCATGGCGGCGGTCAGGTAGTTGGTCATGGCAATCCTCGTTGGTGTGCGTGCCTCTGCGGCAGCCGCGCCCTCTGTTGGGGCATCCGGTTGCGGCAATGGATCATCCCAGTTCCGAAGGTTCTCCGGTGTCCGGCTGGAGCACGGGGCTTCCGCCCTCGTGCTGTCAGGTGCTGGGGACACGGACGGAGCGAGCCCGGGCACCGGCTACCCGGCGACGCCTGGAGGCGGGGTTGCCTGACATGCGACTGCAGATCGGTCGCTGCACAGTGCCGACTGCGCCATCAGCCCCGTTCGAAAACCTCCAAGCACGGCACCCCATGGTCGGGCGCCTCCTCTCGCTGAAGCGCGGGCAACGGGGCTGGCGGACAGCTTCGCCCAGGCGCTGGACCGGACGCCGCCGAAGCCCGGCCGGCCTGTGAGGTCCGCGAAGGTCGACTACACGTACCGGGCTCCCCACAACGCGTGGGGGCGCAGCGGCTACAGCATGGTCAGCAACGCCTTCCTCTCCGACGTCCTGGCCGTGCTGATCGCCCGGTACGGGATGTCGCCCGTGCAGTCGGCGGTCCTGCTGTTCTGCATGGGCCGCCAGGTCGAGGGCCGCCTGAAGATCACCCACATCAAGGTCGCCCGGCACCTCGGAGTCGAGCGAGCGAACGTCACCCGGGCGCTCGGCAGCCTGGAGAACTGGCACATGCTCCAGCGCCGCGCCAACTCGCTGATCGTGGTCAACCCGCTGATCTGCTTCAAGGGCAACGGCGACCTCCAGCAGGAGGCCCTGGAGCAGCTGCGGCAGGACGCCAGGGCCGCGCTCAGGAAGCACTTCCCGGAGATGCGGGAAGATGTAGTCGCGCTGGAGAAGGCGGCGAGCGAGAGCTTCCCGGAGTTCACGGCCCCGGCCGCGCCGGCCCCGCGCACGCGGCAGCTGGCGTTCGGCGACAACGACGTGGAGGAAGAGGCATGCTGATCCAAGCTCACCTCGGGTACGCCCAGCTGCACCACCTGGAGCTCTCCAAGGCCGACTACGACCTGCTCAGCGCGATGACGGAGGTCCAGCGTCCCGGTGGTGAGGTAAACGCCTCACAGGCCGAACTGCGGGCGCGCGTGGGGCTCAGCAAGAACCGCACGTCCATCGCGATGAACCACCTGGTCGAGCGGAACATCGTCCTGCGGCCCGAGGGCCGCTACCGCAGCTACTTCATCCACCCGTACTTCGCCGGGTACTCCTCCCAGGAGGAGATGGAGGATGCGCTGCGCGAGGCGACCGAGGCCATCAAGGCCGGCGCCCTGGCCGCCCCGGCTCCCCCCGCCCCGCAGCGGCACCTGTCCGCCGTGCCCACACGTCGCAGCGCTTGACCGGCCGCCCGGCCGCTCGGTCGGCCGGGTGACGCGACATCAGCGGCGCCGTACCCCTCCGGGAGGGGCGCGGCGCCGCTTTCGTGTGCGGGGCCGCGTGTGTCAGATCCGGACGTACGGTTCCCGCTGGCGGGAAACGCGCAGGTCACGGGTGCGCGAAAAGAATCATGGGCGGCCCCCTACCCTAGGTGTATGAAGTTCCATACAGTCTGTATTGAAGTTCATACACCAGGGGAGGAACCCACCGTGTTAGTCACCCTCGTCGCCGCCGCCCTCGCCATCGTCGGCACCCTACTCGGCTCGATCGTCAGCGGCCGCTTCCAGGAGCGCGCCGCCGAACGGTCCGTCCGCGTGAGCCACGGCGAGGCGATCCGCCGCGACCGGCTGGAGGCCGTCACCGCGCTGGCCTGCGCCGCCAGCGACCACCGCCGGGCGATGTGGATGCGTGGCGACGCCGTCCTCAAGGGCGCCGACACCGAGCGGATCGAGGCCCTGCGCGGTGAGAGCCACATGACCCGGTCCGCCGTCACCCGCCCGCTGGTCGCCCTGCGCGTCCTCATCGAGGACCAGGGCGTGCGCGCCGCCGCCGATCACATGATCACGCTGACCTACGCGCTGCGGGATGCGTACGGCACCACCGAGGAGCTGAGCGCCGCCCGCGAGGCCGCGAAGGTGGCCCACGACCAGTTCGTGGACGCCGCCGCTGGCTACCTCGCCCGTACCGCCTGAGACCCCCGCCAGCCGAGAGGAGAGCCCGTCATGGAGCGCACGTCCACGGAGATCGTGAAGGCCGCCAACATCACGGCCATCGAGACCAGCGCCGACCGGGGCGCCGTCGACAGCGAGCTTGCGTACTTGGCACCGGCGGCGGCCGCCGCGCTGGGGCTGCTCGCCGACGCCATCAAGCGGGGCACCGCCGACCGCGAGAGCGTCGTCCAGGCCCTGAAGGAGGCGGCCGTCCACGAGCGGTTCGCCGACGTCCTGGAGGCCGCGTCCGAGGACGTCATGGACGAGGTGGAGGACCCGTACGACTTCGACGCGCGCCTGGACGCCGACAACTTCTCGGGCGCGGCCTCCGAGGTCCGCAGCCTCTTTCGCTGGCTGTAGACCCGCCCGCCGGCCCCACCCGACCCCCACGAGGGAGACACCGTGTTCACCGGAACCGCCGAAGAACTTCGCGCCCGCCAGGCGCAGGCCCGCGAGCTCGCGGAGCAGGCCGCCGCGTGCTGGACCAGATCGACGCGCTGGGCCTGGGCGCGGGCGGCGGGCAGCTGCACACCCCCGGCGGCGTCATCCGTATCCGGCCCGGCGAGGGCTGGACCGTCGCCGACCGCTGACCGATCCACCCGAGGAAGGAGACCGCGGTGAGCACCGATCCCGTGCACCCCGACGACCACCCGGAGCAGCTCCTGGTCCCGCTCGCCGCCGAGGACGTCGCCGTGCTCGGCAGCGACGGCGAGCAGCTGGCCGCGCTGTTCGCCGCCGCGCTGCACGGCCTGGCGCTGCTGCGTACGGGCCGGGCGAGCGCCGCGGAGCTCGCGGCCGCCATCGAGGGCACCACCGGGCTGCTGGAGCGCCTGGAGGCCATACGGGACGCCTCTCTGCGTCAGCCCGCCGCCAAGGACGTCTCGCACGCCGACCTGGCGAAGGCGATGCACCTGGAGAGCCGCGCGACCGCGCAGTCCCGCCGTCGCACCCTGCTGAAGAAGCCGGTGGGCGACCTGGAGCGGTGGGCCACCGGCACCGACTGACCGGATGCAGCGGGGTCGTGCAGCAGCCGAACGACCGTTTGCTGCACGGCCCCGCTGCCCTGTGCAGCACGGCCTGCTACCCGAGCAGCAGCCGTGCGGCGCCTGGGACCGGCCTTCGGAATGTCATCGCTCTCCGGCACCCCGAACCACCACCAGCAGCCACCGAGCAGCAGACACAGCAGCGCCCCGGACCCAAGCGGATCCGGGGCGCTGCTGCACTGTTCAGGCTTCGACGTACGCGACGATCGTGATCTGTCGAAGGGCCGTGACGTAGTAGATGACGCGGACCCCGTCGACGTCGTCGACGTAGTCACGCAGCAGGGTGTCGGGCACCGGGATGCCCAGCTCGGGGTTGACGCTGATCGCGACGATCACGCGGTCCAGGCGGTGCGTCTCGCTCGCCGTGAGCTTCGCCAGCTGGCTCAGCGCGGGCTCCACCAGGACGACCTGAGACCGGCGCGGGGCGTGGTCAGGCGACACGGGGCTGCTCACCGGCCAGGCGGTCCAGGTGGGCGTCGCGGGCTTCCTCCCACAGCACGCCCGTCTCCGGGGACGGGTAGCCATTGGCGGCGATGTCCTCCAGCACCGAGGCGAGGACGTCGACTCGCGCGCGCTGGTCGGCCGCGTAGGCGCGGGCGGAAGCGGCGGCGTGCTCATCGAGGGGCTGGCGGTCGGGCACGAGGGCCGGCTGCTCGCTCATCCGGGGGCTCCTGGCTGTCATCTGGCGTGTGTCACCACGGTAGCGCCGGGGCGGGGGGCGGGAGCCGGGTACGGACGAACCGGCCCATTGGTCAGTGCCCGTGCTCCCCGTTGCCAGTGCCCAGTCCGGGGTCGTCAGACATGGCACGCAGCATCGCGGCGGTCTGGGCATCGGTTAGCACGGCACTGGTGGCCCGGCGGCGCGCGTCATCGGCGAGGCCGAGTTCGGCTTCGAACGCGAGCATCGCAGCGGGTGTATCGGTGGCGGGCGTGCCGTCGGATTTGTGGCCGTCGTCGGCCGCGGCTTCGTCGCGGCGGTCCAGGTGCGCCTGCAGTTCCGCCTCTTCGAGCGCCGCCACCGCCTCGCTGTGCGTCATGCCCCGCGCCCGTCGCCGTACCGAGGACCGGCCGACCTTCGCGTAGTCGATCGGCATGCGTGGGGCGCCGGCGCGGCCCCGGGCCTCGGGGACACGGCGCGACCGCCACCCGTCGGACGTGTTCATCAGGACTCGCTTTCAGCTCGGAATCAGAAACGAGAGTCCGTCCGGTAATGCAGTTCGGCGGGCCGGTCACACAGGTCTACAGCACGCTCGAATTCCGCGCTGCTAAAACCGGATGTCGAGCCACTCCATGTCTACGAATTTCACCTCCAGGCCCGCGCGTCCACCGCCGCCTCGCCGGAAATAGGCGTCCGCGATGGCCTCCGCGACCGCGTCATGTAGATCGCTCTCCGTCGCACCATCCTCCCGCGCGGCCAGGATGGCGGCCGCGTGGGAGGGGCTGACGGCCACGCTGATGTCCCGTACCCGGCCCGCGTCCGAGGTGCCTTCCGGACCGAGGCCGAAGTACGCCCGGCAGGAGATGACCAGCCCGCCCGAGGATGCCGCGCGTTGCCTGGCCTGTGCTCTGACCTGCGGTTGCCACTCCGATTCGGTCTCCTGCACCAGCGCCTCCTGGAGGCGCTTGTTCGGCTTGGTGGAGTCGCCTGAGAGGTAGCGCTGCACCGTCTTGCGGGAGAGGCCCAGGCGCTCAGCCAGGGTCTTGGTGGAGCCCTCCTCCCGCGTGCGAAGGAATTTCATCTGGGCTCGTGCGGATTTCGGGGCGGCGCGGGTGGACAGGGTCCGCTCCGCGCGGGCGAAGCCGTCCAGGATCTTGGCGCGGGTCCGGGCCGCGCGCAGTACGACGTCAGCAGTCATGTGATCATTCCGCCCTGCCGGACCTGTGGACAGAGTCTGGCGTTCGGGCAGGTCACGCCAGCCGTGCCGCGCATAGAGGGTTGACGCCGTAGATCGCGGCGGCTTTGGCGAGCGAACGAGACGAGCGAGGAGGTGCGGTGTGCGCCTCGTCGAACTATCCGGCCAACTGCCGTCGTGCTCGCGGTGCGGTGGTGGTCTGATCTCCAGCGTCGTCATGCCGCAGAACGACGCTTCCGGGCGGCCGTTCCACCTTGAGTTGTGTCCCCTGTGCGACGCGGACAAGCCTGCCGCCGGCGCTTTGCGAGATGGAGCCCGTCGAGTACAGGGTGTGGCTTCCGTACCGCAGTACGTGCGGCCGGTCGACGGCGTGGCGTACGACGCCGTGCCGACAGAACACGTGCCCGCCCTCTCGATCGTCGAGCAGATGCTCGTGCCGCGCCGGCCTTCGGGCTGGGGCTGCAGAAGCAGGGCGGCCCTCGTGGTGCCGCCCAAGGCGTCGTACACGCTTGTCGACTGCGCCGAGGCTGCGGCGAGCGCGCCCCGGTTGTCGCTGGACCGGGCCCTCGCCGCCGCCGAGCGGCCGGGAGTTCGCCTGTGCAGCCTGTGCGGAGCGAGCGCCGAGCGGGAGCCCGTCCTGAGAGGCTTCGACACCGGATTCGACGGCGGCGATTAGCCGCGCAGGACGCTGATCAGGAGGGCGGCAGGCTGCCTCTTAAGGGTGATCTAGCTGTCTCTGGGCTTCTTCCCGCTGGCGGTCAGAGGAATTCTTCACACGGGTCGGAGTCGAACCGGCCTACGCCGACTTGAGACCCCAGTTGCCAGACGTCATCCGCCGACGCTCCGGCCGAACGTCTGGCGAGCCTTCCTGACGCTGCCTGCCCGCTCCGGCCTGGGGCGTGAGCCCTCACCTGCCGACGCCGTGCCACGCCTCGTTCTCATCGTTCTCGGTCGGCTCGTAGTCCTCCGGGTACGCGGCGTCTGCGCGCTCCCGGGCGGCCTGAGCAGTGGCGCGGACCTCGCGGTTCAGTCGGGTGAGCAGGGCGAGCGCCGGTTCGTGGGTGATCGGGTCGATGATGTCGCGGGTGCGGGCCGTGTCCCAGTCGGCGACCCGCAGCGCGGTGTCCACTAGCAGCTGAGCCTCGTCGACGGCGACGCCCACCGTGTCGTCGCCGGCGGCGGCGGAAGCGATCAGGCGGTTGCGGATCACCCGGGCGCTCTCCCAGCCGCGCCAGACGCCTTCCTGCTGGTCTGCGGTGCTGCCGCGGCTGACCTTCTGGGACAGCGGCGGGAAAGCCAGCACCAGCTCGGCAGCAGCGCGCCAGTCCATGGCGCGCGCCTGTACCCGGGCCTCAGCGACGATGCGGGACCGCAGGCCTTCGACCCGCCACTTCCTGGAGCGCGCGTCGCGTTCCAGGGACAGGCAGTCCGGGCACAGCGGCGGCCCGTACCGGGCCGGCGGCTTCCATGAGCGGCTGGTGCGCAGCAGTTCCGTGCCGCAGTCGGCGCAGAAGATCCCCGAAGGCGCCGGGCCGATCGCCGCGAGCATGTCGTTGAGGTGGAGGCCGGCGGCTTCCGCCAGCGGGCGTCCGTGGATCCCGGGCTGCTGCCAGTACAGGTGCCTGAGCACCCCGATCAGCTCCGGGGCGTGGACGGCATCCACCTTGGCATGCAGCCGCTCGACCTGCTCCAGAACGGCCTGCCGGGTATGGTCGCGCCGCTGCTCGGCTTCCGCGAGGACGGCTTCGGCTCGGGTGAAATCGTGGATTGACTGCTCGATGTCGCCCAGAATCTCGCCCAGGCTCTCCTCGCTCATGCCCGAGAGCTTATGCACCAGGTCAGCCGCCCCTTCCGGGAGGCCCGTGACGATGCGCGGGTCGTCGGAAATGCTGGCCGACCCGAAGGCCAACGCCAGCTGACCCGTCGGTACCGGAAGGTGCTTGGGCTGATCAGGTGATTCTGAGCGAGGTGTCACAAATGTGTGGTCCATCGTAGTCTCGTGGAGGAAGACATGATTGATCACGTTGGGCACTTCATTGCCCGACTGCCCCATCAGGGCGAGCCATATAAGCCCTCTCCAATCCCGCCGTCCACGGTGAAGGAGCATCGGTGCGATGAAGAGGCATGCTTGGAATGCGAGGCCAGGGATGCGATTGCGACGAGCCGGGACGTGTACGCAGACATCGAAGCCAGCCTCAAGCGGGTTCGAGATCTCCTCGAAGTCGTAGCTCTGATCGGCCCGGCCGACCATGACGTACGGATCTCTTATCTGGATAGCCCCATGCCCCCGGGAAGCGGGTGCAGCTCCGGCGCACTCGTCGATGCTGCGTACCGGAGCGTCAACGCGGCTCAGATGCTTCTCTGGGCGGCCCGCGGCCAGGACTTCCGCTATCTCGCACGGGCCAACAGCTTTCTCTCCGCTGCCGCATACGGTGCTGCCCGCGCCACCGACCGCAAAGTCGTCTTCGCTGGAATCACCGGAGACCACGGGGAAGCAGATTCTGGCTGAAGTGAGGCGGTCCGGGAGCCGCGCCGCGTCCCTGCATCTATGCACGAGGCCCCACACCGCGCTTCTGGCGCTGGCGCGGGGCCTCATGGGCGCCGGGCTGCTACAGCTGGATGTCGAGCCGCTCCACGTCGGTGAACTCCACCCCGAGGCCGTTTGCCCGGGTGTTGTTGGCGCGGAAGTACATCTCCGCGAGACCGTCCGCCGCGATCTGCTGGAGCTGCTGCTCGTTGGCGCCCTGCTCGCGGGCGGTGAACAGGCGGTCGGCCCACTGGGGCGGCAAGGCCTGGGTGATATCGCGGATCCGGCCGTCGTCGCTCGAGCCCGGCGCGGCGTGGAACCCGAAGCGGGCGCGGGTGGAGACGACCAGCCCGTCCGTGGACGCCGCCTTCTTCCGCGCCTTCGCGCGGATCTGAGGCTGCCATCGCTTCTTGACCTCGCGCTCCAGGCGGCCGCGCAGCTCCTGGCGGGGCCGCTTGAGCTTGCCCGCGACGTACCGCTCCACGGTGCGCTGGGAGATCCCGAGTGCCTGTGCGGCGGCCTTGGTGCCCTTGAGCTGCTTGACCAGGTACTTCATCTGCGCCTGGGCGCTCTGCGGGGTGCGGCGGGTGAACGCCCCCTCCAGCGCGCGGTCCAGGCTCTCCCCGAGCGAGGCGACCATGGGTTACTCCCCTTCTCCGGCGCTCTGGTCGGTCTTGATGAGGTTGGCGATGTTGAACACGCCGCCGCGCTCCTCGAACAGCGATTCCGCCCACAGGACCGTCTGGGTTCCCTGGTGCTTGACCATGCCGGGCGAGACCCCGAGCCGGAACGTGCCCGGCACCGGCTTGCCTTCGTCGGTGAGCGGCAGGATGTCCAGCGGGGATGGGCCGGGTGAGGGGTAGACGATCGCGTCGGTGCCGATGGAGGTCGGGTACAGGTCGGCGGCGGCCGCCGTCTTCAGCAGCTTGCGGTGCAGGCCTACGCGCTGGCTGGCGAGCACGGCGGCCCGGATGTCGGGGCGCCAGGTCTCTCGCTTCAGCGCCGGGTACTCCTCGTAGTAGGGCACCTGGCCCCGGCTGCGCTGGCGCAGCTTGCCGATGCCGCCCTTCGCCGTCGCTTTGATCGCGGTCTCCAGCAGCGCCATCGTCGGGTCGACCTGCTTGCGCCGCGCCATCGCGTCCAGGAACTCCTGGCCGGTGAGGTCGGTGGTGACGCCGAGGTCGGCCATCGTCTCCACGTACGCGTCGCGCAGTCGCTTGTACCAGGAGTCCAGGTAGCGCCCGGTCTGGGTGCGCACGTACGCCTCGATCGGCGCGACGTCGGAGCCGAGCTCCACCGCGTAGGCGACGGTGGGTGTGGCGTACCAGGCCGGGCCGGTCGGGCGGTCGCCCTTCGGCGTGAACGGGCTGGGAAGCCGGTCCCCGTCGACAGTGCGGCCGTTGATCTCCACGCGGGACAGGTCGACGTGCGAGAGGTCGACCAGCCACGAGCCGGGCAGCGACGCATCGAACTTCGGGCTGTCCTTGAGATGGGTCGGCCCGTTCAGCCCGACGGTGAGCCCGTTCGCGGCCGCGGCGAACGACATGTTGATGTCGACCGCGACCAGAAACTGGTTCATGCACTCCTCATCGGTCAGCGGCCGGCACCAGTCGTAGGGCTCCTCCATCAGCATTTCAGCCGGGGTGCGCAGGTGGTGCCGGGCGAACTTCCCCTTGAGGATCGGGTGCTCGTCGGGGACCTCGCACTCCACCACGGGATACAGCGCGGTGAGCGCGTCGTCGTTGAAGGCCCGCTTGAACTCGCCGGTGGCCTCGTCCTTCTCCGCACGGGTCGGCGGGCGCAGCGCGACCATCAGCTCCAGGCCGGTCGTCGCGGTGCTGCCGCGTGGCGTCATCACCCGCTCCGCGTACAGGCCGAGGTAGCGGGCGAGGTCGGCCGGGTGCATCGTCGGCAGCTGCGGGTTGTCCTTCTTGTCCCACTCCCTCGCGTCCAGCGCGTTCCAGGGCAGGATGCACAGCTGGACGCAGCGGCGCCGGGATCCCTCGGGCTCCTGGTAGATGCGGGCCCACGGCCCAAGGCCGCGCTGGGTGAGCTGGAGGCCGGCCTTGGTGATCTGCTTGACCACCTTGTGGCTGTCCGGGAGTCGGCTCGCGTGCCGCTCCTCCTCCGACAGGGTGACCGGCAGGCCGTAGCGCTCCAGCGCGGACGCGGTGAGGACGAGGATCGGGTCGGCGTCGCGGCCGTTGCGGTGTAGCCGGGCCTGCCCGAGCCGGGCCTCGGTCAGCGTCCAGTCGACCAGCGCCGGGATCGATTTGGCGGGCACGTCCAGGATCAGGCCGCCAACGCAGTACGCCGACACCTGCCCGTCCTCGCAGTCGATGACGGCGAGCGGGCCGTTCTCGAAGCGCGGGTCGACGGCGGCCGGCGCCGTGGCCTTCTTTGCCACCGCCTTCTTCGCACCCGGGCGCCGCGACGACGCGGCCGCCGGCTTGGCGGTGTTGCCCGCCGCCGCCTTCGGCCGGGACGGCGGGATGGCGGCGGCCGCCGGGGCCGGGGTGGGGGTGGGGGTTGGCTCCGGGGTCGGTCCGGTGAACGACTCCGGGACCACGGGCGCCGGGGCAGCGGCGGGCGCGTCGGCGGCCGGGGCAGGGAATCGCTGGGCGAGGCCCTCCAGCAGCCGGGCGTACGCGGCACGCTTCGGCGGCCGCGGCTCCGTCTTGCCGGTCTCCCAGTTCCCCACGGCCTCCCGGCGGGTGTCCAGCGCCGTGGCGATCTGCGCCTGACTCAGGCCGGCGGCCTCACGCAGACGCTTGCGCTCTGCGGGGACCGGCAGATCGTCCTGCGCGACTTGCTCCAGCAGCGCATCGACGGCGCTGAACAGCTCGTTCTCAGTGGACACAGAGGTCACCTCCAATGGACATCATAGCGGATCGCGCATTGATTCGCGCCTTCAATCGCGCATGAACCGCGCATGCGGTCCTCTCCGAGTTCTGCTGAACTGCTGAGACATAGAGTTGATTCGAGTTGCTTGCGCCGCTTAAGATCGAAGGGGAAGTCAGCGAGACAGGCCCTGGGGCCACCGATGGCAGGAGAACGCATGGCCACACTCAGCATCCACTTCGACCCCGCCGTCATTGCCCGGCTCACGAGCGCGAGCGGCGACGACACCATCCACGTCACTCTGTCCCTCGGCGGCGGATCCGACGGCGCCACGACCGCGCCCGTCATCCCGCACGGGCCGCTCGCCGCTCTGATGCAGGCCGGCCTGCTGAAGCCGGACACCGTCCTCACCTTCCACCAGCGCCGCGCCAACCGGTCGGGCCGCGCGATCGTGACCGCCGACGGCCAGCTCATCGTCGACGGCCACTCCTCGCCCTTCCCCTCCCCGTCGAAGGCAGCGGAAGCCGTCACGGGCAACGTCATCAACGGCTGGACCCTGTGGCAAACGCCCGACGGATCCACCCTGGACCAGCTGCGCCAGAAGCTGGACACCGAGTAGGCGGCACCGCCGGCCGTTCCGTCCCCGCGCGCCACGTCGTCTGCGGGGCCAGAACGGCCACACCGGATGGGACAGAAAAGCTCGAACGCGGCCGGGAGACGTTGGTGGAGAAGTACGGCGAGCTGCTCGCCAAGGTGATCGTGCCGAAGGCGACGGCGGGCGCGGCGACACAGGAACACCCGGTGGTGGTGTTCGTGGCTGGGCAGGCCGGCAGCGGCAAGACGCTGGCAATGGACCTGGTGCACGCCGCCCTTGAACAGCGGGGCGGTGCGGTGCGGGTGGACCGGGACACATACAAGACCCTCCACCCGCACTACGGTGCCTTCCTGGCGGAGGACGTGCGGACGGCCGGGGTGCGGGTGCGGCCGGAGACCTACCACTGGCAGGCCGAAGCCGAAGCACACGCCCGCAGCCGCCGGTTCGATGTGGTGGCGGAGGAGGCCCTCGCCGACCCGGCCGGGTGGCTGGCCACGCTCGCCGTCTACCGCGCGGCCGGGTACCGGATCGAGGTCGTGGCCCTGGCCGTGCCGGAGGCCGTGTCCCAGCTGGGTGTCCTGGACCGGTATCTGCGCCTCGCCGAGGAGGGCCGGGCCCGGTACGTGGGGTGGGACAATCACGACGCCTGCGCGGCCGCGCTGCCCACGGTCCTTGCCGACCTCGAGGCCGGGCGCCTGGCCGACCGGATCGTCGTCGTCCGGCGCGCCGGCGAAGTCTTGTACGCCAACGACCTCACGCCCGAAGGCCACTGGCGCCACCCGGTCGGTGCGCGCGAGGCGCTGCTGGCCGAGCGGTTACGCCCCTGGAGCGCGGCGGAGACCGGCGTCTTCCGCCGCCAGCTCGCCGATGCCGACCGGCGTGCGCACGATCCGCGGCTGCCCGAGGACTGGGCGCTAGCCGTACGGCGCGACGGCGAACGCGCCGCCGCGCTTGCCGAGCCGCTACGGCGCACCGCACAGGCCCGGCGGGAGGCGCCCGGCGTCGACTACCACCGGCTCTCCGCCGAGGAGCACCGCTGGGTCTTCGACGTGCTGATCGCCCCAACCCTCTTGGGGGACATCACCCCGCAGGAACGGCCGGTCGCGGTGTACGTGATGGGCCAGCCCGGCTCCGGCAAGACCAGCCAGGCCCGGGTGCTGCACCGGGCGCTGCGTGGGCGGCCCACCCGGATCAGCGGCGACGACTTCAAGTCGTACCACCCCGACTACTACACCCTGCTGCGCGAGGAGCCACGGACAGCCGGGGAACGTATCCGGGCGGACTACCGAGCCTGGCAGGCCATGGCCGAGGCGTGTGTGCGGGAGCGGCGCGGGGATGTGACGATCGAGATCGCCCCCAGCAGCGCGGCTGGCTTCGTGGAGGGAGCGATGGCCTACCGGCGGGCGGGCTACCGGGTGGAGTTGGTGGTGCTGGCTGTGCGGGCTGCGGACTCCCGGCAGGGCACCGCGGTGCGCTGCGCCGACGTGAACCGGCTGGGAGGCCGTGGCCGGTTCACCACCACCTCCGGGCACGACCACCACTTCGCGGTGCTCGCCGACGCGGTCGCCGCGGCCGAGCAGGTGCCGGTGGCCGACTCCGTCATGGTGTGGGGGCGCGACGGCACCGTCCTCTACCACAACGACCGCACCCCGCAGCGCGCCTGGTCACGGCCTACGGGCGCGGCGGCCGCCCTACTCGCCGAGCAGAACCGCCCCTACACGCCCCGGGAAGCGGACCGGTTCTGGGCCCTCCAGCGCCGCCTGCGGGCCGAGCTGCCGCACTACCGCCACGACGTGGAGCAGATCGCCCGGCTGGCACGGGCGCTGATGCCCGCCCACCTCCAGCCGCACAGGCTTCCCGGGGCCACCGCTGTGGCTGCCCTCCCCTTAGCCCGCGCAGACGCCGACCGCTATGGGCCGGTGGCCTCCAGCTCCTTCAACCGGGCCGCGTAGAGCGACGCGATGCGGGCGACCTCTGCGGGCGCGGCATCCTCCAGCCCCGCCCGGTCCCGCACGCATTGCGCGTGCTCGGCGATCAGCCGGTTGAGGCGCTCGGGGGCGGGGGCGGGTGAGCGCCGCTCGGCGAGCAGCTGCTGGCTGTACCAGGCGATCACCTGCGCCACGGCGTCGGAGGCGGCCTGATAGGCGGCGGCCGGGTCGGCCGGCTCGGGAGAGCTGGAGGGGACTGCCGGATCGGGCATGGGAACCAACCTCTTCACGGGGAGACGACAAAAGGATCATTGTCGGCCGTGGCCGATATTCCGTCCACCACCAGCGTCCTCCGGACGGGCCCGCCGGAGCGGCCGCGGCCGGCCCGGCGGGCGGCATAGGTTGGGGCCTAGACGATCACCTGTGGGGGGACCATGGCCGACAACCTGCGTGCGCTGTTCAGCTCCAACGACCCGTCGGCGTTCGAGGTCTCGGAGGCGTTCACCGACCGGCACGGCCAGTGGGTTGCGGTGGCCGCCGCGCTGGAGGAGCACCTGCGCCGCATCGCCAGCGGGTCCTTCGACGTCGAGGACCTCGAGGTCCCCCGCCGTAACGTGCTCGTCTTCCACGGTGTGGGCGGCGTCGGCAAGTCGACCCTGCTCCGCAAGGTCGAGGCCGCACTCACCACCGCCGAGCACCGCCCCGAGCAGTGGGGCGCTCCCACCTGGACGGAGCGGGTGCTGCCCATCCGGATCGACCTGTCCCGGGCCGCGTCAGCCGGCTCAGACTTCGAGCGGGTGATCCTGACGATCCGCCTCGCGCTCGCCGGGGCCCTGGGCCGCCCACTGCCCTCCTTCGACGTGGCGCTGCGCCACTACTGGGAACACGTGCACCCCGGGGAGCCTCTGGAGGAGTACGTCCGACGTTCCGGCCTGGCGGGCCGCTTCGCGAATATGCTGCCGCAGCAGCTGCGGGCCGGCGTCGGTGAGGTCGCAGCCGCCCTGGCCCTGCCCGGCCTGGTCGGCTCCGCCGCCGGACAACTCACCTCCGCACTCGTCCAAGCCCTGCGCGAACGCCAGGAACGCGCCCAGGCCCTGGCCGGCGCCACCCGGACCGCGGCCCTGCTGGAAGCCACCCCGGACCTGGAAGCGCTGTCCTACTACCCGCACCTGCTGGCCTGGGACCTCAACCGCCTGCCCGCGAAGAAGAGCGTCGTCCCGGTGGTCCTGCTGGACACCTTCGAGGAGACCGCGGACCGGCACCGGGACTTCGAGCGGCTACTGCAGCGCCTCGTCTGGCTCATGCCCAACGTGCTCTTCGTCATCGGCGGCCGCAGCCGCCTGCAGTGGGCCGACCCCGCGCTGCACGGCCAGCTCGACTGGACCGGCCCCGCCGCCTGGCCCGGCCTGGCCGCCGCCTCTGCGTCGTCCCTGACGGCCCCCCAGCCCCGGACCGCCGGCTCCGGCGCCCGCCAGCACCTGATCGGCGACCTCTCCCCCGAGGACTGCGAGGCCCACCTCGCCCGCCGCCTGGTCCAAGACGGCCAGCCCCTCATCAACGCCGACATCCGGGACGCGATCACCGCCCGCTCCCACGGCCTGCCCCTCCACCTCGACCTCGCCGTCAGCCGGTTCCTGGAGATCCGCCGCACCGGCCGCACCCCCACTCCGGACGACTTCGACTGCACCTTCCCCGCCCTTCTCGCCCGCACCCTCTCCGACCTCACCGCTGAGGAACGGCACCTGCTGCGCTCCGTCTCCCTGCTGGACGCCTTCGACCTCGACTTGGCGACCAAAACGGCCGGCCTTACCCACCAGGCACCGGCCCGGCGCCTGGCCGAACGGCCGCTGGTCACCGAGAACACCTACGCCCTGTGGCCCTACCACCTGCACCGCGCGATCCGCAGCGCCGTACGCGAGGACGAGCACAGCGACGACCGCTGGACGAACGCTGACTGGCACCAGGCCGCCACCCGCGCCCTGGCCGCCCTCGGCGACCAATGGACGAACGCTGCCGCCCTCGCCCCCAGCCGAATACTCCTCGTGGCCTGCCTGCGCCAGGGCCTGCGCCTGGCCCGTGACCACCGCCTGACCGGCCTGGGCTGGCTCATCGACGCCGCCTTCGTCTACACCGACGACTCCGTCTGGGAACCCCTCGCCCTGCCCACCCCAAACGGCCCGGCACCGGACACCCCCGCGGATGCCGTGGCCGAGCTCCTCACCGCGATCGCCCGACGCCAGCACGAGCACCGCCAGCACACCGCCGACCGTCTCACTGCCATCCTCGACACCGGCCTGCTGCCCAGCGAACTGACGGAGATGGCCCTGTACTACCGGGCCAAGGCCCACAAGGACCTCAGCCAGAACGACGCCGCCCGCACCGGCATGCAGCAGGTCGCCGACACCGGCGGCCGCCTCGCCCCCAAGGCCCGCCGCGGCTTGGCCAACCTCGCCCGCCTTGCCGGGGACTTCCCCACCGCCCTGGCCGCCGTCCCCACCCTGGGCTGGGAAGGCCGCCACCACCGCGTCCTCGGCGACATCCACTGGTCCCACGCCCACACCGCCCAGGCCATCGCCGCCTTCGAAGCCGGCCGCGTCGAAGCCGAGCAGCACGGTGCTGCTGGTGAGCGCGTCATGACGCAGGTCCGCCTCGCCCTCGCCGTCTCCTTCGCCGATCCCGACCGCGCCGACGACGAGCTCGCCCTCGCTCACCAGCTCCTCGACGGCCTCGACCAGCGTGCCAACACCCTCCTCGCCCACATCGTCGCCCTGATCAAGGACGCCGGAACCCCCGGCGTCACCGACCGCGCCCAGAACCTGCACACCGACATCGACAACGCCGGGCTCCCCTACCTGATCCGGTTCCTGGAACTCGGCCTTGCCTTCCACCACGCCGTCCGCGGCGCCGGCGACGACCTGGCTGCCACCGTCGAACGGCTGAACAGCCTCACTGCCGACGGCGACTTCGCGTACTTCACGGACATTGCCGCCGCCATGGGAGACATCTCCCGCACGCCCTCCCCTCACGTCCGCTGGCTGACCAGCCACGGCGCCGTAGAAGAAGGCTGGCGCACCCTCGTCACCGCCCGCCGGGCTCACCTGAACACGCCGTCCTAGCCGCCAGGGCCGCCCTCACGTCTGGGAGTTGGGTCCTCAGCGCCGGATTCCCCTGGCCAGGGGCAGGGCACAGTCACGATCCGCGGGCGGGGCGAGGCGGGACAGCCACAGGCGAAGTCGCAGCGGTGGGTGGGACCGCAGTGCCAGGAACGCGAAGAACAGGCGCCGGACCGGCGGGACAAGGCGGGCGTCCTCCAGCTCCTGCTGCCAGGACGCGACCGCCATCTCGCGGCCGCAGCGGCGGGCCGCGGCCCGGTCACAGGCCAGCTCGGACCACCACAGGTACGCCACCCGCAGCACACCCAGCCCGGCCAGCGCGGCGGTGGCCCGGTCCAGTGGGAGCAGGGCCGTGCACAGCACCATGAGCACCACCCCGAGGACGGCGGCGGCGGTCCTGGTGTGGGAGTCGCGCCGCCGCAGATGGGCGAGCTCGTGCTCCAGGATGTACGGCATCACGGCATTGCGCTCGGGCCACAGCCAGATGTGCCCCAGGGTGACATGCCCGCGCCGTCCGAAGCGGACAGAGGACGCCGCGTTCCACGTGCCGATCCGCCCACCGGCGACCGAAAGCGAGATCCGCTCCATGCCGGTCTCCCCGGCGAATGCCTCCACCCGCTCTTCGACCCGGCGCATCTGGCTGATCAGGAACTCGGAGTCCTTGTCGCGGATCCTGTCCTTTGCCACCGCCACGTCGGGGTCGCGGTAGGTGCGCCAGGTCATGTCCTGCCCGACGCTGCCCGCCCACACCGTGTTGCCCAGCCCGGAGAACCCGGACCATGCCCGCAGTACCCCGACCACGACCGCAAGCATGATCACACCAGCGGCGCGCGGTTCCGTCCACCAGCGCAATGCCGCCAGCACACAGCCCACCGCCACCGTCATGCCCTCCACCCAGTACCGGTACAGCAGCGTGTTCATGTCCATGGCGGATGACGGTAGCTGCGGGCACCCCGCCGCGCTGCAGAAAGGCCCAGCGAGAGCCGCCTCGCCGGGCCTTTCGTTGCTCTTGATCGCGCAGCGTGCCTACGCGGTACCGGGATCCCTGCCCACCAGCGCCGTCAGCAGCTCGATGATCTGGGTCTGGTTCCGGTCGATCTTCTTGTCGAGAGCTTCGATCTTCCCCTCAAGGGCGTCGAAACGGCCGTTGATCTTGGCGAAGCCTTCCCGCACCTCCCGGCGCAGCGCGGCCTGGGTGTCGATGACCGCTGCGGCTGTTTGCGGCGCCAGCACGGTGATCAGCTGGCGTCCGTGCTCTTGTCGACCAGGCGCGTGAGCAGCTCGACGATCTTTGTCTGGTTGCGGTCGACCTTCGCGCTCAGGTGGCCGAACTTTTCGCTCAGGCCGCGCATCTCGTCGGCGAGCTCGTCCACCTTCGAGCCGAGAGTGCTGATCCTCTGATCAAAATTGCTGACCTGGAGCCGCAACGCGGTGAGGTCGCCCTTGACGATCCCGAACTCACGGTCGGTCCGCTCCCCTGCTAGCTCGAAACTGCGCGTGAGAGTGCAGATCTCGCTCTGCGCGGGTTCACCGGGCACGCGGGGAGCTCCTGCCGGATCATGAAAAACGGCGGTCATCAGGGCGTCCACGCTATCGCGCCCGAGGGGCTGATGCGCGGGCTCGCGAACCGGAGTTCATGTACCAGTCAGACTGCTCACCAGTCCAGCACCTCACTCTCCGGGCCTGGAACTCAAAAGCGGTCCGGCGGGAGGAAGCTCCCGCCGGACCGCCTTCTGATCTTCATCGCGGGCTCATGGCCCTGTTGCCGTCGTCGCGCCTGTTCAGAAATCGGGCCAGTCGTCCGAGATCACGATACGGGCGACGTAGATCCGCGGGCCGTCGTCGCCCGGTTCACCCTCACGCACGTGGTACTCGGCCAGGCCGGCGTCCCGGGCAAGCGGGGCCGAGAACCAGCCCGGACGCCCCGGGACCGGCCGCGCCAGCGGCGGCACCGGATGCTCACGCAATTCCACCATCAGGTTCATAACGGCGGAGAAAACCGAGGCCGAGACCTCGGGGGAAAGCAGCGGGAGCGCGGCGGGCGAAAGCTGGATCCGGTCGTCTTCGCCTTCGCCGTCGTCCTGCTTGTGGTACTCATCGCTCACCGGCTGTCCGCCTCGCGCGCGGCCAGAGCCTCGCTGATCACTGCGGCCGCAGGGCGGCCGGGTGCAGTCCCGTTCTCAACAGCGGTGCGGACCGACTCCGGCAGCGGGTCGGCGTACATCGTCGCCCGCAGCCACCAGCGGCGCAGTACGCCCAGCAGCTCGTGCTCGTCCGCCTGTCCGATCTCCCGGTAGAACTCCATCCGGTCCGCCGGCGGCAGCGCCTCCGCTACACCGTTCTGGGTGCGCGGGATCGACGGCGCCCCGCTGTCGCCGTAGTGCACCGGTTGTGCGCTCATCGCTGTACCCCTTCCGTCTCCCCCCGAGTCTGCCGCCTCCAAGGTGCTCCAGTCGACCTGCCTCGGTGGGCGAGCCCGCTCGAAGGATGCCTGTCAGGCGTTCCGGGCAGACATATCCGCTCCACCCGCGAAATCCAGCCACTCCCCTGTTGTATGGCTGATTCCAGTGCCATGCTGAGTCAGCGGTGATCTCCCGCCTCCCCCAGGCGGAGAACCCCCGCTCGCCCCCGCCCATGGGCTGTCTCACGGGCGGGGGCCGCGCCGCCCTCCCGGCCCTCCCCACGGGAGGGCCGACGCACGCCCGGAATCCGGGCGGCCACCTCGAGGCAGCCTGCCACGTGGCCCCACCAGGGGAAGGTTCACGGCGCGGGGCCGTCCAGGCTCTCGGCGCTTCGCAGCTGGTGTGGCGTAGGGCAAGGGGCAGCATCTGCGGCGACCGTCTTCCGGCCAAGTCAGGCAGAGGCCGTGGTCGCCGTGCGTGCTCGGGGGGATGTTCAGGGCGCCAGGTAGTTACGGGACGCGATCTCTCAAGCGCCGTCTGTGATGGGGGTGTTGCCTTCCAGTCTGGGGCTCGCCGTACGCACCACTCATCTCAAACCGCCCAGGCGTTTTTCTGCTATGCCCAGAATGGGCCGGGTTGTGTCTGGAGGGAATGCTGGCGTGTAAGTGGTTTTTGGGTATTGGGGCGCTACGGCCGCCGTCTAGCTTCTTGATCGTCAACGCGAGCAATCACCCGCCACCGGGTGCTTTGCAGTGATTCGCGGCATCGAGAATCTGGAGAAACTTGTGCGTACGGTCCGGAGAACTGCCGTCAACAGCGTCATATCCTGCGTTTCCCTCGCGACGGCCCTGACCCTGCTGGGCTCTGCCTCGCCGGCTTTTGCCGAGGCGGACGGTGCCGCGCGCGCCGCTGCCGTCGTCGAGCAGGCCACCGGCACCGGCGACCTCGCCCCCTCCGAGCAGGCCACCGACAGCGCCGCCAAGGCCACCACCAGCACCGAAGCGGGCACGGTCACCGTCACCGCTCCCCGCGCCTCCTCCGGGGACGTCAAGGCGACCGCCGCCGACGGCACCTCCCTGAGCCTGCAGATGGCGAAGGCCAAGGACGTGACCGGCGTCAAGGCCGGCTCGGGCACCGTCGTCTACTCCGACGTCGCCACGTCCACCGACCTCGCCGTCCAGCCCACCACCGACGGCGGCGCCCGCACCCTCGTCACCCTCAAGAACGCCGCCGCGCCCACCGAGCAGCGCTTCACCCTCAACCTGCCCAAGGACGCCCGGGTCATCCCGGACGCCACCGGCGGCTACCACGTCGTCAAGCCGGCCGGCCAGGGCGTCAGCATGACCGTCGGCGCGATCGAGGCCCCCTGGGCCAAGGACGCCCACGGCAAGCCCGTCGCCACCAGCTACAAGCTGGACGGCAACCAGCTCGTCCAGCAGATCGAGACGAACAAGGACACCGCCTTCCCCGTCGTGGCCGACCCCAAGATCACCTGGGGCAACGTCACCGGCACCGCGTACTTCACCAAGGGCGAGACCAAGAGCATCGCCATCTACGGAGCGACCGCTGCCCTGTCGGTGGGCCTTCTCCCGCCGCCGCTGAACGTCCTGTACCGGGTCAACGCCGCCATGGTGACCGCCAAGGCGGTTGAGGCGAACTCGGACGGGTACTGCCTGAAGATCAAGTTCGCGGCGGGAATCTTCGTCCCCGGCGTGTACAGCGGCGGCTGCAACTGATAACCCTCGTGCCCGACACCACAACGGTGGCGTGCGGCAGTGAAAGGAGCGTCCAGTGAACTGGTGGCTGTGGACAGGCGTAGCGGCGTTCTGCGCGGCAACCGTGTGCACGGAGGTATACCTCTCCCACCGCGGCACACGCAGCCGAAGCGACAGGCTCGGCGCCTACACCGATACCTTCGCGCTCTTCGCGGGAGTCCTCACCCTGGTTCTCCTCCAGGTGCTGGCCGCCACCTCGCACTCCGACGGAGTGTCGGCATGGGCCTCCGCCGTCTTCTGGGGGCTCGCCGTCACCGAGACGGTCCACCTCGGCCGCCTCAAGTACCAGAACCGATCCCGCCACACGGCCCACAGCTGACACTCGGGCCACGGTCAGAAACAGACCGCCCGGAAAGCCAGCTCCGGGCCTGCCGCTGAGCCGAAGTCCCCCAACGTCTCGCGTTGGGGGACTTCGCGCGCCCCTCGCCCCCCACGCCCGTTACCCGGCGGTGAGACGACGAAGCTGGCACCACGGGCCTCACGCGGCTCAGCCACCCCGCCCCTGACTCCCCCCCCCAGGAAGCGCGCGGGTGATGGCCGGAGCGCAGGCGGTGAGAGCCGCCCCGGCGGTGGGAAGGTGCACGGCTGTCGGCGGAGCAACAGGGCGCGGGGAGCAAGTTCGGGAGCGTGTCCTTGCGCAGCAAGGGGTCAGGCTCGGGGGCTCACGGTGACGGGTGCGTTGGGACACTCAGCTGCGTAGCCGGTGAGGGCCTGCTTCTCGGCCGGGTCCACGGTAAGGGACCAGCGGATCTTCACCGACGTCCACTCGGTGATGTAGCGGCACCTTGCTTCGGCGACCACGCGTAGCCATTCGGCGGGGTCCTGGTCGGCCTTCTACCGGTTGGACCGCGCGGTGACCGCGACCAGGTGGCGTGGGTCGGAGAGGTCGTTGGCGTAGGCGACGCGCTGCTCGCGGGGCCACTTCGAGGCGCCGGAGTCCCAGGCCTCGGCGAGAGGCACCATGTGGTCGATGTCCAGACCGGCGGGGCCGGTGACGTACTGGTCGTCGTAGTAGGAGTACCACTGGCCGCCGGCGATCTGACAGCGACCGCTGACGGTGGGCGCCTGGACGGCCTCCTCGAGCAGCACCTCCTGACGGGTGTTGCATCCGTCGTGATCGGCATCGGTCCAGCCGCCGAACTCCCGCGCCCGGTCGTACCCCGCCCGCGACTCCGGCGCCTCTGGCAGCGAGGCGACCGCCTCCCGCAGGGGCACCGACACATCCGCCGCTGCCCCTGCCGAGGGAGCACACCACAGCGACGCGACCGCCAGTGCAACGGCCAGCCCACCACGCACGCAACGCATCCTCATATGCCCCTTGGTATCCACCACCCCGTACACCGCAGGGGGGAACAGCCTTTACGCCACTCGGACCAGCGAATAGTCACACCGGAACGTCGACGGCGTGCCCCGCAGAGGGCGACCGGCGCGTCGAGACCGTCGGGGGACATGGGAAGTCAGGTGGCTCGACCTCGGTCCCGCCCGTCGTTGGTGCCCGGCCTCCGTCCACTGGTCAGGCGGAGGCGGCCGTAGAACAGGGGATGCCGCGGCCCGGGGTGAGGTGAGTGCGGTCGGGTGGCTGGGTGCAGCGGGCGTTGTCCCAGAGCGGGCGGATGGTGCTGGGTTTGCTGTGGAGGGCGTGGACGAGGCGGTCGACGGTGGTCCATTCGGGGACTCGGTGTCCGCGGAGGGCGGCGGTGATCTCGCCCAGGCTCAGCAGTCCGTGGCTGGAGAGGTGGAGGGTGGCGGGGTCGGGGCAGGCGGCTGACAGGTACAGGCCCCGCAGCGCGGCGTGGAACGCGCCGGGTTCCTCGGGGGCGCTGGTGACGCGGCCACGGGCCACTTCCCACAGTCGGCGGATCTCGGCGGGGTCGCCGTCGCAGGCGGTGACCAGCTTCCGGGCGATCTTCCACGAGGGGCGCCGTTCGCCGGACAGGACACGGGAGACGTAGGACCCGCTGACGCCGGCTTCCGCTCCCAGCGCGCGCAGGGACTTGTTGCACGAGCGCTGGAGGTGGGAAAGGGCGCGGGCCAGCGTCGCCCCGTCGCCCTTGCCCGGTGGTCCCTCGGTGGAGTCGTCCCCGTACTGGGGGATGTCCGGGTCCGCCGCACGGTGGTGGGCGGGAAGGAAGAAGCCCGCCTCCGGGAGGCCCGGGATACCCGTCAGGCCGCTGGGGTGCTGGCGGGTGCGCTGCCGACGCTGGTTCATGCGCCGGTCGATGCTGTCGGCCGGCCAGTCCCGGCTGACCTTGTCGACGCTGACGCTGCGGGTGCTGGCGATATCGCTGACCTTGACGCCCCGGTCACGCGCCTGCTGCGCGAGGGCTGCGTCCAGGTCCTGGAGGTCCTTGGCCACCTCGGCCGATTTTTGGAGCAGGGCGAGGGAGAGTACGCGTAGGTAGTCGGGCTCGGTGAGCTCGGTGAGCTCAGTGCGGTCAGCGTGCGCGAGATTACGGAGCCGGTCGACCTTCTGGGACAGCTCGTCCAGGATCTGCTGGACGTAGCCGTCGTGGCGCTCGGCTTCGGGCGAGGCGGTGCTGGTGGCACGGTAGAAGGACTTGCGGCACTCATCGCTGCAGTACTTCCTCGGCCGCCCCGACCCGGTGGACGGCGCCACGCGGTTATGGCATGCAGGGTTGTGGCAGGCAGCCGCCCTGCCCGCGCCGTTGGTCATCAGGAGGTAACCCTCTCGGGGGGTGTGCTGGTGCGGGGTTTCATCGCGGGCAGCAGGAACATCTGCGGCATGCCGGAACGAATTCTCCGGCACGGCGATGCCCTGCGCGGTCCGGCCGGAACGGCCGCTGATCACAGGGCTGCCGGGCTGGTGCACCACGCACCAGCCCGGCAGCCGATACCACGTCACCTACCGTGCAAGCGCCGGTATCGCAGGTGGGAGCGGCTCACCGACGGCAGCAGGACGAGCAGCGCAACCCCCGCGAACGGCCGCGCGGCAGGCGCATAGACCACCACCGCCACCAGCCCCAGCAGCAAGATGAGCGCACCCAGCTGGATGTTGACCGTCAAGTCATGAACTTCCCAGGTTTCACCACGCCTGAGCTGCGGGATGTTAACGTCGAGCCGCTGCGGAACAAGCCCCTGCAGGGACTGAGGCAGTACACGGTCAGGAGGCATAGAGCCCTCCAGGATCGAAGCGAACAAGAAGAGAAGGCCCTGGCACCGGTTGACGCCCCGCCAGGGCTTATCTCATGCCTCAGGACGCTACCGGCTGAACGCTGCGGTACGCCAACATTACGAACGGTAATGGGCACCGTGGCCCGATCGGCCAACGAATCCCCATACCCCGCCCCAGGAGCAGCCAACTCCGGACACGCATTCCCTCCGTGTGCTCACCCGGTGAACAGAAGGCGTCACCCGTCCTAAGCGGCGCTGTCCGCCCCCTCGCTCACTCCCGCCAACTTTGCGCCAGCAACCCGCCGGGGCGGATCCGGAGTGCGGTCAGGCGCGGCTGCCCCCAATGGGGCAACCGGCCGTTCTCGTTTCCTCAGGTCCCGCGACGAAACCCGCCCCTTCAGGCGCCGACGAGGAACATGCATCCTGCGGCGCGCTGGAGCCGCGAGGCACAGCGCGGGACGGGCTGGACACGGAAGTTACTGGTCGGTATCCCCTCGGGTGCGCCGACGTCACGCAGAGAAGTGCTGGAAAGGAAGCTCGATGGCTGCATAGGCCAGGAGGGAGAAGGCGGCGGCAGTACCGAGGGTCAGCGCCCGCTCCTTGTGGCTGCGGCCATCAGCAGCGAGGCCAGGAGCGCCACCGCCAGGCAGGCCCACGCCTGGGAGGTGTAGTGCAAGGTCCACGCGTAGTCGATGCCCTCCATGCCGAAAACGCCCGCGAGCGAGGCCAGCCCGGTCACACGGCGCCGTACGGTGCGGCTTCGCCGCCACCAGACGCCCGCAACACCGAAGAGCGGTCCGGCGACGCAGGCCAGCGTCAGCCACAGCAGGGGAAAGGTGAGATCGCCCATGCCGTCGCGGCCGAACTCCGCGTAGCCGTAGTACCCGGCTACCAGGCCGACCTCGGCCAGCAGGCCGGCTACAGCCGCCACGCGCAGGGACGCCCACCTGGCCAGCAGGGCTCCGGCGATGAACGCGACGGTAGACCAGACGGCACCTGAATTGGGGATTTGATCCCAGGGGGCGGGGAGCCAGCCCTGGGCGAGATTGGTCAGGACTCCGAGAACGAGCCCCCGCCCAGTACCCCCACCGTCGCGTATCTCCACCCTCGCGCGACACTGACGGGGGCGGCTGCGGGGAAAGACGTCTCGTTCATAGCAGCGATTCTCACCTGCTGGCGCTTCATCTCGATAACTCCCGTATGTGTCTTGTGGGCGGAACCGCACGAGCCGCCCCCTCGCCTCGGCTGGGTCTGCTATTGGGGCTGCCACCAGACGAGGGCTCTCTTGGGTGTGGTGCGCCGGTCGAACGGTAGGCAGGGTTGGTTACCAGCGGACGGCAAGGTGTTGCAGTCCTCCGCCGGGGAATCGGTCGGTGTGCCAGCTGAGCGTGTGCAGTGGGACCGCAGGGTGCAGGCCGGGGAGGCGGAGGAGCAGCTCGGCCAGGGCCGTCTCGACCATGGTGGTGGCCAGCGTGGCGCCCAGGCAGGCATGCGGGCCGTGGCCGAAGACGAAGTCCGATGGGCCTTCCCCGCCACGGCGGATGTCGAGGGAGCCGGCGGCCGGGAAGCGCACCGGGTCGCGCTGGGCGGCCCAGGTCAGCGGCATCACTCCGTCGCCGCGTTTGATCGTCACCCCGGCGAACTGGAAGTCGCCGCGTGCCAGCAGGACGCGGTAGTAGGGAGTGGCCAGCTGCGAGCGCATGAGTGCGCGGACCGCGTTGGGCACCAGCTCCGGTGACGTGCGCAGGAGGCTGAGCTGTCGGGGCTGGCGCAGCAGTCCGTAGACGCATGCGCTGATGGCGGCGGCGGTGGACTCGTAACCCGCGAACAGGACGCTGAAGGCGAGTTGGACGATCTCCATGTCGGTGAGCCGGTCGTCGGCTTCCTGGGCTGTCAGCCAGGCGCTGAGCAGATCCTGCTCGGGGTGTGCGCGCTTGTGCTCCAGGTGCTCGGTCAGGTAGCCGAACATCGTGTGGAGTGCGGTGAGGGTCTCCTCCTCGGGCACCGCCTCGATGGTCGTCATGCGGTCGGCCCACCGGCGGAACGCCGGCCCGTCGTCGGCGGGGATCCCCAGAAGGTCGCACAGCACGGCCAGCGGCAGGGGGAACGCCAAGTCGGACACCAGGTCTGCCGGGGCTCCCGTCTCCTCGATGCTGTCGAGGAGACGATGTGTCAGTGTCCGGATGCGGGGGCGTAGCTCGGCCACTCGGCCGGCCGTCAGGGGCTTTGCCGCGAGCCGGCGCAGCTGGGCGTGGGCGGGACCGTCCAGCAGGAGCGTACGGTCGCGCAGGGCGCCGGTCAGCGAGGCTTCGACGCCCATGTGGGGGTCGTCCGCCGTAAGGTCGCGTCCGAGCTGGGGGTGGTTGAGTGCGGCCCGCACTTCCTCGTATCCGGTCACGATCCATACCACGTCTCCCCGGGGCAGCCTGGCCCGGAAGACCGGACCGTCGGGCAGTGTGGGGGGTTCGCCCGTAAATGGGCAGGAGGGGAAGGGGTACACGATCTCGTCCAGGACGACTCCTCGCTTTCCACTTGCATCAGATGCGGTCAAGCCGGCAAATGACGAAGGTCTCGAAGGGAATGGAGCGTCGTGCGACACTTCGGGCCCGGAAGCCAGCCTGTTCGATGAGGGTGCCCAAGGTGGGCGAGGTCCGAGTGGGTGGACAGCAGGATGTAGAAACTTCCCTGGTCGGTAAGGCGTTCGCGGGCCTGGTTAAACAGGTTCTTGAGGTCCCGGTAACCGGGGCCCGCGAGCCACCCCACCCCTCCCCCAGCCGGGCACCAGGCTTGGGGGCCCGCCGCCCGACGGCGTACGGCTCGCCCGGAAAGGCGACGCCCTCGGCCGTGCTCGCGACCATTTCCGGGAGTGCCCCGCGGTGGTTCTGCCGGTGGGGCGTTCAGCTTGCGGTGGGCCAGGAGCGCAGGAGCGTTGCGATCTGGGGTGCGGTGCAGTTGGGGTTGAGGAGTAGGTCGCGGAGGGCGGTGGCGTCGGTGCGGGTGGGTTTGACGGAGATGCCGGAGGCTTCGAGGTACATCACGCCGCTGGCGGCGGCGACGGTGAGGTTCGAGCGCTCCAGCCAGCGGCACCGGCCCAGCGTGTGGACCAGGGCGGCAGCGCGCGCGTAAGGGCCGTCATAGACGGGGTGGTCGAGAAGCTCGGCCTGGTGGCGGGCGCACGCGGCGACCGGCACCCCGTAATCGTCGGGTGAGGGGTCTCGGACGCCGGCGATCTGGGCGACCTGCAGGATCCAGGCCACATCGATATGCAGTTCCATCAGGCGGCGCGCGCCCCCGGCCCAGCCTGCTGCGCCTCTTCTGCCTCATCGAAAACAGCGCCGTGATCCTCGAGGAACCGCGCGGCCGCGGCCATGGCACGCTCACGGATCCCGCTCGCGTCCTCCATCACCAGCTGCGCCAGGTAGTCGCCGAGCGACAGGTTGCGGTCCGCTGCCCGTCGGCGGGCCAGTTCCGCGACCTCTTCGTCGACCCGAGCTCCGAGTTGTGTCTTCGCCATCCTTATACGGTAACAGGTGTTACCACCTCGGGGACGGTTTCTGACTGACGGCGGCATCACGGCCAGTGCTGTCCCCCTGATCACCTGGTGGCGGGTGCTGTCGCTGCGGTACTTCAACCCAGTGGGGCCGACCCCGAGCTGCGTACCGGTCTCCAGCTCAAGCGGCCTAGCCACGCCCTGGGTGTGCTCATCCAGGCGCACCAGGAAGGCCGCCCGTTCCCCATCACCGGGACGGGCTACCCGACGCGCGACGGCACGGGCATCCGGGAGGACGTGCACGTCTGGGACCTCGCCGCCGCCCACATCGCGGCGATCGAGCGCTTCGACTCCATCCTCACGGAGACCACGCGCTCGATCGCAATCAATCTCGGCACCGGCCCTGGCACCACGGTCCGGGAGCTGTGCGACGCCTTCAACCACGTTGTCAGCACACCCCTGCAGACCATCGATGCCGACCCACGGCCCGGTGACGTGGCCGGCGGCTACACCAAGAGCGACCGGGCGGCCGAACTGCTGGGGTGGGCGCCGAAGCTGTCCCTGGAGGACGGCATCCGGTCCGCCCTGGACTGGATCCCGGTGCGCGACAAGATGTTGAAGGACTGAGTGCCTGGCAGTCACGAGCCCCGCAGTGCTTGGACGGCGGCCATGTGCGGCGCCACGAAGGTGCGCAGCTGCTGCTCGGCTCGTGCGCGTTCGTCCGTGCTCAGCGCGCGCCGTGCGCACAGCTCGGTGATCTCGATCGGGTAGGTCCGGTAGTCCCCGGCCGGCCGGGGCAGCGGCACGGAGTACAGGTGCCATCCCCGGACGGTGGCCCGCCAGAGCTCCCGGTCGGCCTCCAGGAGGGTGCCGAAGTGGTCGACGAACATCGCGACCACGTCGGTGGTGAAGTAGGTCGAGGCCCGGCCGCCCGCCGCGCACCCCTCACACCCTTCCCCGCTGCAGGCCGCCAGCCGCTCCTCGTAGCGCGGGACACACGCCGCGGGTGCGCTCTGCGCTGCCGGTAGCTGCGCCCCGCGTCCATCCGCTGGACCTCAACAAGACCGTCGGCCTCCAGGCGGCGCAGGGCGCGGCGCACGGAGGCCCGCTGCGCGTCGGTGGGCTCCTCCACCGCGTAGACGCGACGTGCCAGCGTGGTCACCGGGGCGAACAGCGGAGCACCGTCCACCTCGTTGCGGCCCCCTGGCTCCCCGCGCAGGATGGCGAGAACAGCCCGCTGAATGCGTCCCGGTCCACGCGACATACCACCAGAATGAGCTCCGGACCCCCCTCTGAGCAACGAGCACATACTTCCGGACGCGGGCTGTGCCCGTCGAAGCGGCCCGGGTCTGAGCTACGAACGCTTATCCGCTCCGTGATCCCCGCGGGGTGCCGGGCGGAACGCGCTCCACCTGGCTGTTCGTGATCGCTCGCTGCCTGAACGGTGTGGAGGCCGTCCACGCACGCTCCGAGACGAGCGGGCGCCGTCGACGCGTGACCGGACCGGCGCCCGCTACCCATCATCTGTGAGTGCACCCGCGGCCCGTTCCCGAGCTCCCCGGAGCCGGGGGCGGGCGACGTACTGTGCTGCGTATCCGCGGTCGCCCATGGGGTGCTGCTGGCCGGGCGGCTTGCGGATCTCAGCGCCGACGTCGAGGCCGGCGGGACCGTCCTGCTGGAGGCGGACCGCGAAGCCCGCCTCGCGATCGACCAGGCCCCCGACCTAGTGCGGGGCCCTACGCCGCCAGGGCGGCCCGATCGTCGCGCACCTAGCGCACCTGAAGGCGGACCAGCTGGCGTACATCCGAGACGTGCTCGTCACCCGACGATCTCGCAGCCGGGCTGTGGGATACGGCCGACCCCGGCCCCCGCGCCTCACGAGGAAGAGCAGCACCGCGGGCCACGGTCTGGGAACCTGACCGATTCGCCGGAAAACCTGATCAGGGGTAAGGGGTAAACGTATCGGGTTCTCGGGGGTGTCTCCCTGTGTCCGTGCACGCGATCCTGGGAGGCAGCCAGTGCTGTCCATACTCAAAGAACCGACTGTCGTGCCGGCGTTGCTCGGCATCATCGTCGAGGTGGTGCGGCTGCTGAACTCGGTGCGATCCACGCCGCCTCCGCAGCCGGTAGTCATCGTTGTGGATCAGGAGCTGCGCGGCAGGGGGGAGAAAGAATGACGGGCCACGACAACGGGGGGCCGGGGCCGGGCGAGTCGATGCGTGACTTCTATGAGCGGATGTGCCCGAAGCTCATCGCCCGCGCCTACATGATGTGCGGGAACCAGCATGATGCCGAGGACGTCGTGCAGGACGCGTTCGCGGCGGTTCTGCCCCGATGGGCGCAGTACAGCAGGTACGAAACGCCCGAAGCCGTCGTGCACCGTGCCATGGTCCAACGAGTGTGGAAGATGCAGCAGCGGCGCGCTCGTTGGCTCGAACGTCTCAAGGACGTGGCCCCGTCTGGAGCCGTCTCCGACCCGCAGGTCAGCGCGGAGGCCAGCGAGCTGCTCGAGGCGTTGCGCGAGCTTTCGTACCGACAGCGCACGGTTCTGGTCCTGCACGCGCTGGAAGGGTTCTCGTCTCGGGAGATCGCGGACCAGCTTGAGATCTCCGTCGACACGGTGAGGGGCCACAAGCACAAGGCGCGAGCGAACCTCAAACGAAGGCTTGGAATGGAGGGGTGGGACGCCGATCGCCCTGAGTTCCTTCCGGCAGTCCCCGAGATGGCCCTCAGCATGCTGCCCCCGAACATGGATCAGGGCGGAGAGGAGGAGGCCTTGGCTGCTGTCCGCCGGGCCGAGGAAGAGCTTCGTCGCCACTTCGGAACAGACCACACGGCCCAAGAACGGATCCTGGCGGCCCTGGAGGCTGCCGCCGCCCGACAGGGATGGTCTCTAGAGGGAGAGGAGTGATCTGTGGCGTCGACACGGCTCTGGACAGCCCGGCTGTCGAACGCACTGCGTACGTCGACCGCCCGCCTGCTGCTCCTTGGGCTGCATGCGATCGTCCTCGGCATGGCGCTCGGATACCTATTGGGCTGGATCGGGCTATTGATGGCAACGATCGAGAGCAATGCGGACTCGAAGTCCGACGGCGTAGGTCCGACATCCTCCGGGATCGGCGTTTTCATGTGGCTGGTGGTCTTCTCCATTGTTTACGCGGCCATAGTGGGGCCCGCCGTTGGTCCGCTCATCAGCGCGATCCGCATGACCCGTGCGGGAGGGAACACCCATCCGCCGGGTTCCGTGCGGCTTGAGCGGACAGACGCTCCGGAGCTGTGGAGCATGGTTGCGGAGCTTGACGCACACCTCCGCACCGACATGAACACCCGGATCTGGCTTACCCCCCACCCCAATGCCGCAGTGGCGGTCTGGCCACCGCGAGGTCGCCCCCGTAGTAAGACCATCTACCTTGGCGTGCCGCTCCTAGCGGGGGTGGACCACGAGGAGCTGCGCGCCATTCTGTGCCACGAGCTCGCCCACTGTGCAGGACGGCATCACAGCTTTGGCGTTCTGGCCCACCGAGGCTCCAGAATCCTGCATGACGCAGGTGAGGGATTGCGTCGCGCGCTGGCAATCACGACGGACATATCCACCGTCAATCGCCTGCTGCGGTGGAACACGCGCATGCTGATCAGGCTGTTCTCCTGCTACACGGTGATGTACGACGGGCTCACGAGATCTGCTCGCCACCGGCAGGAGTACGAAGCCGACCGGATCGCAGCCCAGCATGTGGGACCCCGGCTGATGGGACGGGCTCTGGTACGAGCTGTGGAGGCGGCCGAGGCATGGGAGGCACCCCGCCCGGCAGCACCCGCCAAGGCGCACCCGGGGCGCATGACTCTGCACGAACTGGCCCAATCCCTGAGCGACGCGCCGCCCACTGACACCGATCAGCGAACGCGCCGTCGAAGGGGCAAAGGCACACCGTCACACCCCACACCCGAAAAGCGCCTGGCAGCCCTCGGTGTGGACCAGACACGCGACCTTGAGCGAGCAGGTGTGCCCAGCCTGCGGCTTCTGCCTTCGACCACGGAAAGTACCGAGGCTCAATGGCCAGAACTGCCGCATCCAGCGTCACACAGTCTGACTCCGTCCACACCAGCTCGGGGCCAGTCACAGCCCGTTCGACTGAAGAGACCTCTCATCGCGATCGCAGTGAGCCTGGCCGTGTTCGCCTGCGTCACCAACGTCGCCGAGAGCTGGAATTCCCCCCACCCCGCGGACGAGATGCCGCCGGCGGTCCCCACCTCTCACATCTCTCCTGAGCGGTGGGGAGAGGACTGACGGAGTCAGCGTTACGAGGTGCCTGAGCAGGGCGAGCGACGACACGGATCAAGGAGGACAGAGAACATGTCTCAGGGCGGAATACCGGAGCCGAACACATCGGCTCTGCCACCGGCGCCGCGTGCGGTGACCACCACCAGGATCATCGGCTACCTGGTCGGAGCGGTGACGCTCGCTGGCGCCATCTCGGTAGGTTTCATTCCCAGTCGTTCGTATGTGGGCCCGGTGGCTCTCCTGTTCGCCTTGCCGATGGTGGTGTTCGTTGTTCTGTCGTTCTGGTTCCGTGCCAACAGGCGCGGTGTTCAAAGAGCCGCCAACCTGTGTTTGGCCGTCTACGTGTTGGAGGGCGTCGTCGTCCTGGCCGGAGGTACTGGTAGCGGGCTGGGGGCCATCGCGATGGGGGCCGTGATGGGCCTCCTGCTGAACACCGACGACGCGAAGGCATGGTTCAGCTACCGGTCGGCTCCTCAGCGACGGTAGCAAGTCCCCGAAGGTCGAAGGCGTCCGCGCGCTGGGTGGCAGGGTCGTCACCTACCGCCGGGACTCCGAGAACCGCGACGCCCTCGTGGCCGAGATCGCCGCCCGTGACGGCCTGGCCGTCGTCCCCTCGGCGAATCCCGGCACAAGCACCTCCATCCCGGCATCAAGGTCATCGGCGTGGAACCACAGGAGGGCGCCGACACCCTGCTGTCCCTGCGCTGCGGCCAGCGCATCGCCCTCCCAGAGGTCCCCGCCACCATCGCCGACGGCCTCGGACACACCAGCCCCTCGCCGCTGACCTGGGCCGTCAACTCCCGGCTCGTCAACGCCGTCGTGACCGTGACCGACCAGGACATCACCAACGCCATAACATTCGCATTCCGGCACCTGAAGGTCGTAGCCGAACCGAGCGGCGCCTGCGCCCTGGCCGCCGTCCTCGCCGGCCTCGTCCCGCACGAGTCGGACCAGGGACGATACCCGGCATCACCGACACGTCCTCAGCCTGGCCACTCCGGCCCGAGGCGCATTACAGCCCCCCATCGCCATCACCTCCCCGTCGGCGGGGGCTGATGAAGGTCGCGGCACCAGAGCGATTAACCCGCCCGCTGATGCGGCTGATCGGTGACGGGCGAGTCAGTCGACGCCGCCCTCCCCATACAGGCAGCGCGCTCCTCGAGTGCCTGGCGGTCGTCGCTGAACGGCATCTCGGCTCCCTTGCCTGCTCCCGGGCCTACCGCTGGGTTCGGCGAGCCCGGCCAGCGCGTGCCACCCCGCCCAGCCGCACCGCGGCGGACTCACTGCCCAACTGGGAGACGGCGGTGGTGAAGCGCTCGGTGTGCAGCCGGGTGGCCTCCCGTAGCGCACCGTCCTCGTCCACCCGCTGGCGGCGGTAGGCCACCACCAGGGCGACCAGCGCCCCGGCCCTGGCCACCACCCCGAAGGAGAGCTTCACCAAGTCGAAGAGCGTCTTGGAGGTGAGCCGCCGCTCCGGTTTCAGCTCCCGGGCGCCGAGCAGATCCCACCCGGCGAAGAACACTCCGGCGGCAACCATGACCGCGAGGACGAAGGTTGCGGCCAGTACCACGCCGACCGGCCACAGGTTGTTGCGGACGTTGTTGACCGCGGTGGTCACCGCGCGTACGTCGAGGTGGCCCAGATGGCGAGGAGGGATGGCCCTGATGGGGTGGTGGGGATGAGCCGCGAGGAGGCCGTGGCTCTTGTGCGGCGAATCATGGGCCCGGAGGACGCCTCCGAAGCAGAGATCGACGACTGGCTGGACATGCTCGATAAGGCCCTGGCATGTCCGGGCGGATACGTGAGTGGCCTGATCTTCTGGCCGCCAGGGCGGGAGCTCTCGGCGGAGGAAGTAGTCGATCACGCCCTGGCTTACCGGCCGATTGCCTTGTGACTCGTCCCAAGCCAGACAGCCCCTGAGCCCTTCATCCTGGCAACGGGTTGCTCAAGAGGCGAGAGTCGTTGTCGTCGCCATCGAGGGCCTGCGGGCCCCGGGGGTTGCGGAACCCCCGGGGCCCGCATCGGTTTACCGGCGGATGTTGACCGTCACCCGGATGCCGCCGGCGGCGCTTGCGGCGCCGCCGGCCAGGCCGACCGCCGATGCGGCGGAGGTGTGGCCGGTCAGGGCGAGCAGTACGACCGCGATTACGGACAGGAGTCCGGTCACGGCGGTGAACCACATCAGGTACATGGGGGGCTCTGGAGGTTCTGGGGTACGTTCGGTGGGCGCCATACGCACTGTCTCCGTTCTGTTGGACGTGCCCGACGGCGCAGGTGAGGGGGACTCGCGGCATGCTTTGGACGGCTTCTGCGGGTCTCCCTCCGTCGCGCTTCGGAGGGCAGTTGCTCGCACCCTAGAGGGCGCAACCGGCGGTTGCGCGCCGCCACCCACCTCGACACGAACACATGTTCTCTCGTGTGGGTGGCAGGGCGGTGGTGCTCGTCAGCCGGTGGTTTGGTCAGCGACGGCCAGTGAACTCGTACAGCTCGGCCGCCAGGCGGCGGTCGGGCCGGCTGACGATGCCGCAGCCGCCGCTGGAGGCGAGGCGGTCGACCTCGGCCTCCAGGGATTTGGTGGGGACGCCGCTGGCGTTACTGCCGTGCCGGCGGACGTACTGGGTGAAGACCGACAGCAGGTTGAACAGGCCGTCGACGGGCGGTGCCCCGGCCTCCGACGGTTCACGGTTGGCCTGGTTGAACCAGTGCTGGGCCTCGCGGAGCTCACCGCGGCCGGCGTGGTGCAGGTGCAGGCAGTAGTCCGCGGCGCGCAGGCCCGCGCCGGCGGCGAGCTGCCACCAGAATTGCGCGCTGTCGCAGTGGCCGGTCAGGTGCAGCAGGCAGGCGAAGACCAGGGCGCCCTCGATGTCGAGGAAGTCCTCGGCGCGCTGGGGGCTGGGGGATGACTGGCCGCGTGCCAGCCGGTCGACGTGGGCGGCGGCGTTGGGCTCGTGGAGGACCCAGCGGCAGACCACGCCGAGGCGCTGGCGGGAGAGGCGGGCCTGGGCGAGTTCGGGGGCGCGGCGGGGGCGGGCGGCTTCGGCTGCCAGGCGGCGCAGTCCGGCGGCTGGGTCGAAGGCGTGGGCTGCGGTCGTCGGCACGGCGACGTCGGTCATGAGGTCGTCGATGCTGGCGGGGGTCACTTCTTGTTCCTCTCCTTGCCAGAGGGTGAGCGTGGGGGTGTGCCGGGGATGCCGAGCTGGACGCGCAGGCGTTCTTTGGCGTTGCGGCCGTGGTAGTCCACGACGCTTTCGCTCAGGCCCATGAACCAGGCGATGCGGCTGGTGGGGTAGCCCAGGACGTGGCGCAGGACGATGACGTCGAACTGTTTGGGGGGCAGGTCCGCTATCGCGGTGAACAGGCCGCGGCTGCTTTCCATGATCTTGAACTGGTCCTGGCTGGCCCGCAGGGCCCGGGCGACGGCCCCGTCTGCGATGAAGGATGGCCGGCGGTCCTCGGCCTTGAGCTGCAACCCGATCGCCTGCCGCAGGATCGCCCAGGCGGCCTTCTCGAAATTCCCCTCCCCCATGAGCGCCTGCCAGGCGTCCTGGATCTCGGAGAACACCTGGTGCACCAGCTCTATGGCGCTGCGCGCGTCACCGAGCTGGGCTTCGGCGTAATCGAGGTAGAGCTTGATGTGCCCGATGTAGAAGGCCTGGAAGTCCAGCGGGAGCTGCGCCAGGGCGTCCACCGGGCGCCTGGGGCCGGCGAACGCGTCGGACAGGGCGTCGTAGAAGTCGTCGTCACCCGTCATACGGGTGCTCCGCCGCGCAGCCCGGCCGGTGTGTCGATGGGGACTGCCGGCGGCGGCGCCGCCGTGTGCCCGGGCCGCGTGAGGCGGTCCGTGTCGAACGTGGTGCTCATCCGTTCTCGTCATCCGTTCACTCAAGGCGGCCAGCTCAACTGGCCTGCACGGGAAGCTGGTTGGTCCCCCGGCTCCCACTTAAGTGATTTCTGCCGCCTGTCGCTCAACCGCCCCCCGGGAGAAATCCCGGCGGCCTGCGGGGTCGTGGGTGATCGTTGAATCGGCACAGACCCGACAGGTCTACACCACATGCCCCACCTGCATATATATGCACCCGCTCACCTAAGGCCACCCCGACCCCGAACATTTGAGTGACGCACATCACATTCGGGTGCGCCGGTGGTGTAACGATTCGTCAGGACGACCTTCCCGGAAGGCCACGCCGCGTCGGCGAGGCCGGAGTCAAGGGGGACGACCTGCAAGAGGGCCTCACCGGCGGGCGCAGCCCCCTCCTGGCCCCACCGAGCCGCCTCCTCTTCGCTAACGCCGGGCGACGGCCGCCTCGACGCACCGCCGCGGTCAGCGTCAGGGGGCAGGTCGCCACGGCTCGGCCAGCAGCTCGACCTGGCCGGTCGCCACGTCGAATCCGAGCACCGGATGCCCGTAGTCGCCTTCCGGGTCCATCAGCACCGGCTTGCCCAGTCGCTCCCCGATCGCCTGCAGAAAGCCGCAGAAGACCTCGAGCCGCTCTTGTCCTTGCAGCTCCCGCAGGTCGACTTCGAAGCTGACCTCCTCCGGCGCGTAGAAGCGGAAGATCGCCAGGACCTCGGCCGCCGGCCAGACCCGCAGCTCCCCGTGCTCGGCGCCAGCCGGGCGGGACAGCACCGCCTCTGCTGCGGGCACCGGCATCACGGCACCGCCCTCGGAGTACTGACACCTCCAGCCCCTCACGATGACGAGGTCAAGGACCGCCTGCCAGTCCTGGGCCGAGGCGTCAGGGACACGTACCTCCGGCAGCGCCCCCATCAGCTCGGGGTCGAAGAAACACTTCACGTCATCCCACAGCAGCTCAGACACCCCCTTATCCTCCCCGGCACCCACCGTGCCGCCCACTTCGCCTCGGTGCGGACTCATCGCGGGCCCCGGGCGTTCGCCTCGGTGCGGACTCATCGCGGGCCCCGGGCGGCGGGCCGGAGGCGGTCGCCGAGACCGGCTACTTCGCCCCCTCAGATGCCTGGCGGGGAACACGCGTGGTGCCCTGCGGCACTCTGGAGTCGCGAGGCGCAGCGCGGGGCGAGTGGTGTGCGCTGGGGCGTGTGCGCGGGGCACCGTCGGGTGGTGTGAATGTTCGCCTCGTGTAACACGTGCTGGGACTTTCAACTTTGGGGCACCGGGTGGCGCACAGTGATGGTCCTCGGCACTTCGCCGGGACCTCCAGAAACTCGGCGCAGCCGGCTGGGCTGCGCCTGAAAGCAAGGGTTTTGGTATGTCTTCAGCTGTTATGGCTCGTGTTGCTGCCACCGCCGTCGCGTGCGGCGCTGTCCTGGCCACCGCGGTCCTCCCCGCAACCGCGGCCACCCATGCCGACCTCGGCCGTACACACTCCCCAGTCGTGATCGGGAAGATCCAGTACGACAGCCCGCGCAAGGACGACCGCAGCAACTGGAGCCTCAACGCCGAGTGGGTCGAGGTCGTCAACACTGGCCACCACCCGGTGAACCTCAAGAACTGGACCTTGACGGACGCCGACCGGCACAGCTATCGATTCGGTCACCTGCGCCTGGCGGGCCACCAGAAGGTCCGTGTTCACACCGGCATCGGCCGCGACACCGTCCGCGACGTCTACCAGAACCGCCGCGCCTACGTCTGGGACAACTACCGCGACACCGCCACCCTCCGCAACAACCACGGCCGCGTCATCGACACCGAGTCCTGGGGTCACCGCGGACGCTGACCGGTAAACCGAAGCCGCCCCTCACCCGAGGCGGCTTCACCCCCCTGACGGTGCGCCCCGGGCCCAGATGTGGCCCGGGGCGCACCGCTGCTGCAGAACCACCCCGCGACAGCCTGCTCCGCAACGGCCCGGCCGCATGGATCACCACAAGGGCGCCGGCGAGGTTCTCAACGCCCGCGCCGACCTCGCCGCCTGTCTCGTCATCCGCCGCCATGCCCGACGGCGTTGCTCCGTCCGGGCTGCTGCGGCGGACGGTGCCGCGGGCGCGGCCGACCCGGCCAGGTCGCCCAGCGTAGGCTGTCGGCCTCCTCCGGCGGCAGCAGCCCGGCGCTGATGAGCGCGGCCCGGCCCGCCTGATGCCCGGCGATCTCGTAGCCGCGCGCACAGGAGTCCACCTCGTGGAACGAGCCGTCCGTCAGCAGGACCGCGGCCGCCACGCCACCGAGCCCCTCCAGCAGACCCGCCCGCAACGCCGGGAGGTACTCAGCGGGCAGCCGCTCCCCCGGCACTACGTTGAGCAGATCCAGCCCACCGCCTGGGCCTGACGGTTCGAAGTCCGCGACAATGTGCGCGTACGGCCCGCAGCCACCGATGTTCAGTTTTACCCGGACGCACACGCCGGGCACGGGAACGGGAAGACCGGTCATGGCCGCCACCGTACGATCGCCCACACCCGGCCTACCAGCGCTTGACCTGCCAGGCTCCGCTGTGTGCCCCGCCCCACGAGGGGTGGAACGACACGGACGTAGCCCAGTCACCAGACCCGTCGGACACTACCTAAGCGCTGTCCCGTTAAGGGCAGGTGAGTCGACAGGTCCCCGGCTGGAGGCGAGGATGTCGGATGTCATCGGTCCGTTGAGTTCTGGCACGGGGGACAGCTCGTGAGCCTTTCGTATCGAGCACGTGTGGTGGCGCTCCTGGAGGAGTCGCCGCTCACTGGGGAGGCTGTCATTACGGACGTTCGCCACCTGCTCTCGCATGGTGAGGAGACTTTGGCGTTCGACACGATGTGCTCGTGGATCTATGAGGACGCCCTGCCCATCACCCAGCAGTACCACGCTCTGCTGGTGGCCATGGCAGACGAGATGGACATCCCGAGGTCCGTCCAGCGCCTTGACGAGCTGCTGATCGACTGACACTTACCCCTGGCGATCTTCTCGGGGATGATCTTTTCCGTGGTAGGTGTGATCACGGCGTCGGAGCCGTCTTGGATAGCCCCCGTTCACCGGGCTGAGCCCTCGTCTTTTCGGCAGGCTGGTGACCGTACTGCGACGCGCGGGTGCAGATGCGGTCCGCAGGGGCCGGCCGTGGAGCCTTCCGCTGGAGGATCGGGCCCTGCTGGTCGCCGCCTACTGGCGAACGAACTTGACGATGCGCCAGCTCGCTCCGCTTTTCGGAGTGTCCAAGTCAGCGGCGGACCGCATCATTGACCACCTTGGGCCAATGCTTGCGCTGCAGTCCCGCAAGCGCTTCGCAAAAGGCACAGTGCTCATCGTGGACGGCACCCTGGTTCCGACCCGGGACCACACGGTGGCGGAGCAGTCCAAGAACTACCGGTACTCGACCAACCACCAGGTCGTCATCGACGCCGACATCCGCCTGGTGGTCGTGGTGGGCCGGCCTCTCGCCGGGAACCGCAACGACTGCAAGGCGTGGGAGGAATCCGGTGCCAAAGACGCCCTCGGCAGGACCATGATGATCGCCGACGGCGGCTATCCCGGCACCGGGCTCGTCATGCCGCACCGCGTCCGCAAGGGCGAAGACCTATCGGACTGGAAGGAAGCACACAACAAGTCCCACAAGCAGGTCCGCGCCCGCGTCGAGCACGTCTTCGCACGCATGAAGACCTGGAAGATCCTCCGCGACTGCCGCCTGAAGGGCGACGGCGTTCACCACGCCATGCTCGGCATCGCTCGGATGCACAACCTCGCCCTCGCCGGATAGACGAGCGGCGTACGACGGCCGACTACGCCCGAGGTGACCCGGAGATCATTTACGGGCCCGCCTTAGGCCGGGCGGCGACCGTCGGGGCGGTGTCGACCGCGCGCGGTACCGGGCCCGCCACCGCACCGTTGGGCAGGACCCGGACCGTGCAGAGGCAGCCCGGCCGCCGCGGGGCTGCTCAGGAGAGGGCGGTCGGTTTGCGAGGCGGCGGGAGAGCTCGGAGCAGCTCCCATAAGGGGTGCGAGCCGGATGCCCACACGGCGAGGGTGTGGCGGTCGACCACATGGAGGCGTTGCTGCTTGGCGAAGGCCACGGCGGGCGCGGTCACCCGGCCGTTCGTCACCATCACTGCGACGTCGGCGCCGTGGACCTGACGGGCGGTGCCGTTGAGTACCTGGAGATCCGGCGTGCCGACCGCGGAGCCGGCGAGACCGTTGCGGCGGTGTTTGCACTGGATCACCCAGCGCCGCCCGTAGGGGTCGGTGGCCTTGACATCAGCGCCCAGGTCCCCGCTGCCCCCGACTCGGACCGCGTCCGGGCAGCCGTCACGGCGCATCAGGTCCCGCACTGCGTCCTCGAACCGGGAATGGTGCAGGGCGTCCAGCTGGGACAGGCCGTAGCGCAGGCCCTGCGCGCGTACTGCCTCCCACCGGGCCCTCTGCTGCTTCTGATAGAGCCAGCCGCCGCCGGCCACAACCGCGAGCGCGCCGATGACGATCAGGACCCACCAGTGGGCCAGCAGCCAACCAACGACGGCCACCACCAGGCCGATGGCCAAGGCCGCAGCGACGAGGAGACCCATCAACCGGTCAGCCGCGTGTTGCCGCCGCTTGCCCGGCCTCCGAGTGCGCCGTCGGGCCGACGGGCGCCTGGTCGTCGCCCCCACCCGCCGTTTACGGGGCGGGGGGGTGCCCCTATGCGTTTGGTCAAGGTCGAAGGCCAGTAGGTTCGTGTGGTCGAGGACGGGGTCGAGCCGTAGGGGTGTGCATGGGTGATAGCCAGGTCACGATCAAGCTCACGAGTGACGAGGCGCTGGTTTTGTCGGACTGGCTGGAGAAGTTGCAGATGACGGACCTGAGCCGGGTTGTCGACGATCCGGCGGTCTGGGCGCCGATCCATCGCATCGCCGGGACGCTGGACAAGTCACTTGCTGGGCTGTTCGCGCCTGACTATGACCAGCGGCTCGAGGCCGCTCGCCGACGGCTTCGGCCGGAGATGGACTGACTGGTGAGTCTGAACCGTCACCTGGCACCTGCGGGTTGGGGTTCGTAGAAGGTTCCGTCGCGGAGCATCGCGGAGAGGACGTCGGCCCGGCGCCTGGCGAGACAGAGCAGGGCCTGGGTGTGGTGCTTGCCCTGGGCGATCTTCTTGTCGTAGTAGGCCCGCGAGGCCGGGTCGCCCAGTACGGCGAACGCGGAGAGGAAGAAAGCCCGTTTGAGCTGCTTGTTTCCTCTCCGGGAGGGTTCTTCGCCGCGGATCGATGAGCCCGAGCTCCTGGTCGCGGGTGCGAGTCCTGCGTAGGCGGCGAGGTGGCCGGCGGTCGGGAAGGTGCTGCCGTCGCCGACCTCGATCAGGATCCGGGCTCCGGTCCTGACGCCGACCCCCGGCATCGAGGCTCTCGCCCACTCGTGATCGTCTGCGCGTCGGACGGGCAGACGGCTGACCGTCGCCAGAGGCTGGTGGCCGGCTCTGGGGCTGACCGACGCGCCGGAGGTGAAGGCGCGTGCAACCCCGGGTGAAGAGGCCAGGCACCGGGTTCTCGCGGCGGCACTTCCGGCCTGAGGCCGGCCTGGGCTTGAACTCCACCCGGGGCACCGCCCCTCACACGTCTGCCCCCTCCCTCACCCCAGGTGCGCTCCGGGGCGAGGGAGGGGGCCAGCACTCGCAAGGACCTCCGCATACAAGGGTGGCCGGAGGATCACTCCTCCGGGATGGCCCAGCATCAGCTGGGTCTTCCCGCTTCACCGAGGACTGCCTCCCGCCCATACAGGCGATCGGTCTTCTGCCCCTCCACGGGCGTTTCACGTCTCCCCTCGTCCAGAGGCGACAAACTCACGCACTTTCTCTTCCCGCCCGACAACGAGCGGACTTCGACTACTCAACCCCCAACCCCCTCACCACACCGGCAAGCCACGGACCGGGGGCGCAGAGCACTCTTGGTGATCGGACCACCCGGTACACCTCTACCGGACCACCCCCACTCACCCACCACACAAAAGCCACACACACCAAACCCAACAGACAAGTCCCCCCATACAGCCCACCCAAGCCCGGCAGCCCCGGCCAGAGCCCTTCACGTATAGAAGGAGACAAGACCACCCTCGTGCGCATGGGCCGGACGCCTTCGGCGCGCTCCCCGGCCCTATCCAGACGGGACCACCCGTGTACGCGTGGGCCGGACTGCTCACCACACGGTAGGAGGAGAAGCGATGGGACCACCCGTGTGCGCGCGGGCCGGACCCGGACGACCAAAGGCCTGATGAACACCATCTGGGACCACCCGTGTGCGCGCGGGCCGGACGGGCGAGTGCGGGCCGCAGGCTGCCGACGACGGGGACCACCCGTGTGCGCGCGGGCCGGACGGGGGACCCACCATGACGATCTATCCGCCAGAGGGACCACCCGTGTGCGCGCGGGCCGGACTAGCGGTGCGGGCGTACTTCATGGTGATGTTGGGACCACCCGTGTGCGCGCGGGCCGGACCGAGCGGTGTTGCCGAAGTCGCCGAGACCGTCGGGACCACCCGTGTGCGCGCGGGCCGGACCTGACGGAGCTGGCCGAGGAACTGCGCGGACAGGGACCACCCGTGTGCGCGCGGGCCGGACCCTTCGCGACCTGGCACTTTGTGCGCTCTGTTGAGTTATTCCTGCTAGTTGAGCGACAGAGGTCAGGCGGTCTTCTTACGCGCGTTGAGGGTGGCCGGAGGATCACTCCTCCGGGATGGCCCAGCAGCTGCAGGGTCTTCCCGCTTCACCAGGGACTACCTCCCGCCCTACGGGCGATCGGACTCACATCCCCTCCACGGGCGTTTCACGTCTCCCCTCATCCAGAGGCGACGACTCGAAACCGACAGAAATTCAGAAGCCAAGCTCCGCGCTTCGTAGCGGGCAGTTCAGTTGGTTGGGGGCCGCCCCTGGTGCGCACGGGCCGGACGCGCTCCTTGGTCAGGGCAGGGCAGGGTTTCGAGTGGTTCTCGGGACCACCCTCGTGCGCGTGGGCCGGACACCAGGCTCAGGCGGACGTGGCTGTCGTTGAGGCGACCACCCTCGTGCGCGTGGGCCGGACAAGGCCCTGGAAACCGCAGATGCCGATGGGGCGGGACCACCCTCGTGCGCGTGGGCCGGACCTTCGCGACCTGGCACTTTGTGCACACTATTGAGTTGTTGCCGGTAGTTGGCCCACGGGGGTCAGGCGGTCTTCTTACGCGCGTTGAGGGTGGCCGGAGGATCACTCCTCCGGGATGGCCCAGCATCAGCTGGGTCTTCCCGCTTCACCGAGGACTGCCTCCCGCCCTTGCGGACGGTCGGGCTTGTGTCCCCTCCACGGGCGTTTCGCTTCCTTCCTCCAAGGGAGGAAGGCGTCTCCCCTCTTCCAGGGGCGACGGATTGTGCGTGGGCGGCGATGTTGCGGGCCGCGTTGAGGTCTCGGTCGATGACCAGTCCGCATTTCTTGCACCGGAATACCCGGTCGGCGAGGGTCAGGTCAGGGTCGGCCCAGTCGCAGCCCGGTGCCGAACACTTTCTGCTCGACGGGAACCGTCGTGCACAGATGGCGATGCTGGAGCCGTACCAGGCGGCCTTGTAGGTGAGCTGGCGGCGCACTTCGCCGAAGGAGGCGTCGAGGATGCTGCGGTTGAGGCCGGCTTTCTGGCGGACCTTGCGTCCGGGCTTCTCCGTGGTACCGCGGGCGGAGCCGGTCATGCCCTTGACGTGGAGGTCCTCGATCGCGATGGTCGCGAAGCTGGTGGTGAGCCGTTTGGTGAGGAGGTGGAGTGTGGTGGCCCGGTGTTCCGCGAGGGTGTGCTGGATCCGGCCGATCCGCCGGGCTGCCTTCACTCGGCCTTGTGAGCCTTTGGTGGTGCGGGCGTAGGCGCGCTGGGCCCGGGTGAGTTTGCGCCGTGCGGCTTTGCCGTGCCGTTCGTTGGGGATGGCGTGCTGTTCCGGGGTTCCGGGGGTGACCGTGAAGGGCTTGTCGAGGGTGGCGAGGACCTTGACGCCGAGGTCGACGCCGACGCGGCCGCGTTCGCGTTGCGCGCGGGTGGGGCGTGCGGGGAGTTCCTGTCTGACGGAGCACAGGACGGAGGCGTACCAGCGGTGGCCGCCGCGGGCGACGGTGACGGACTGGATCGTGGCGTCGCCCTTGTCGACGAGGCGGGCGAGGCGTTTGCCGGACTCGTGGAGGCGGACGGAGCCGATGCGGGGCATGAGCAGGCGCCGGTAGCCGTCGAGGCGGATGGTGGGGTTCTTGATGTCGTGGTGGAGGCGGAAGGAGTCGCGGCAGCGACCCCTCGGCTTGAAGCGGGGGTATCCGATCTTCTGGCCGGCGCGTTGGCCGGTGAGGGAGTCCATCCAGTTCTGGAACGCCACGTCGGCGTCGGCGAAGGCTGACTGGAAGGCGTAGGTGGAGTACTGCCACCACCAGGGGCAGGGACGGTGCGGGCCGAGCATGCCCTCGGGGACGTCGATGCGGCGGCTGTCGCCCTTGACGGCGTTGAGGGTTCTCTGGATCTCCGGCTTCTTGGGCACCTTCACGGTGACGGTCTTGCGGGCCTCCTTCTCGTCCATGCCCGAGGCGACGAGCGCGTCGACCTCCCGGCGCCACTCCCGGTGGGCTGCCGACTTGACGGCCAGGGCGTGATTGAAGGCCCAGCGGGCCGCGCCGGCATGGCCGTTGAGCGCGACCAGCTGGCTGCCCGTCGGGTCAAGAGCGAACCGGTAGGCGCGCAGCAGGCGGGGGTCTTCTGACGCTTCCTGTGTCTCGGTCGTCATGCGGTCGTTCCTCGGGTCAGTGGTCGGCGGGGAGTTCGGGCTTCCCTTGCCAAGATCTGACCATGGCTTGAAATGTCTGTCTGGTTGTCGGTGCGCGTGTTGTCCGAAGATCACCAAGATGGCCGAGCCAGCTCGGCGGGCGGCTGGGCGGGGTCAGTCCCATTCGAGGCGGACAGCTCCATCGGGCAGCCAGCCGCCCGCGTAGCCCTCGGCGAGGCGCCGCAGTTCCGCCCACCGCGCACAGCCGGAAGGCAGGTCCGGGAGCGGAGCCCATCGCCGTCGGCGGGGATCCCGACACACGTGGTCGATGCGCACCCGGACCAGGTGAAGGTGGTGCTCCTCCCGCGGGCCGGGGCGCGGTGGCGCCCAGCGGTGCCCGGACAGGGCGCTGCGGCGCAGTACTTGCAGTCCTGGTACCGAGCGGGCCAGGCGGTCGGCAGCCCGGGCAGAGGAGAGCCCCGGCCGCAGCGTGCAGGACGGCGGCGCCCACCCCGCAGCGGCGGGCACGCGGCACAGCAGGAGCCGGTCGTCCTCACTGAGCGCCAGAAGGTGGGCGATACGCCGGAGACGAGGTGCCGGAACCGGCGCAGTCTGTACGGATTTGTCCATGCACTGAAGCAGAACATGCCCCACTGACAACGCGGCTGACCAGGGCAAATGCCAGGATTCCGTCCGCCTTGGAGTGCGCTGCGGCGGACGTGGTCGACTCGTGCTCGGCGGTCGGCTGGCGGGGCAGGCCTCCGGGCCCTCGCCGATGGCCCCGCCCACCTGCCGCCGCCACGCTGTGGAGGCCTCACACGCGAAGCGTGCGCACACGGGGCGCACACCCGAGGCGTGCGAGGAAACCACCGTTTTGTCTGTGCTGTGGAGGCCTCACACGCGAAGCGTGCGCACACGGGGCGCACACCCGAGGCGTGCGAGGAAACCACCGTTTTGTCTGTCGCCAATCCGGGCCGTCGGAGATTGGCGACAGCGGGTGTCTGTCGGCGCGGGTGCTGTCCCGGTCGAGTAGACGGTGGGCGGGGGTTGCGCGGCTAACCGCTGCGCGCTCCAGAGTGCTGCCTGTCTCGCACCCGGCGACACAAGGGGTGCGGGGTGCCCATGCTCCGCCGACCGCATGCCAGCCCGGCATGCCCGACCGAACGGAACACCCATGTCGACCCTGCTCCTGCTCGTGCTGCTGCTCTTCGTCCTCGTCATCCTCCTGGTGGCCGGCGCCCTCGCTTACCTTGCGCACCGGCGTCCGGCGCTGGTGGCTCCGCTGACGCTCGCCATGGGTGGCGTGACGGTGGTGGTCACGGTCGTGGGCGTCATCGTCAGCCGGTGACGCCGGCTCGCGGCCGTCGCAACAGGTACGCGACTGTGCGGCCAGGGGGCCGGAGGACCTCGGGTGGCCGCGGCGGCGCTGCGCCATGCACCGACCGCCGGCGGTGGCTCGATTGGTTCAGATGCGCCAGGAGCGGATGCGGTCGGCGGCGTCGTAGGCGTCGGTCCGGCCGGTGTCGATGTTGCGGGCGAGGTCGATCAGCCCGCCGTACGGGGCGTCGATGCCTTCGCCGGAGGCCGCCATGTACGCCACGACGACGCCCGCGCCGAACAGTGCGTTGCGGGCCGGGAGCGGGCGCAGCCGGATGATGGCGTGCATGAGGGCGGCCGCGCGCCAGGCGGTGTCGACCGTTGCGCCGACTTTGGGGGTGTTGACGCGGTGCCGGCCGACCGCGGCCACGAGGCTGGAGAAATCATGGACGTGCGGGTGCTTGGGCAGGACCTCCGCCTGGCGCTCCAGGAGCCAGCGGATGTCGATGTAGAGCTCCGCTGTCAGGCGGCCCGTCCCGGCGCGTCGAGCCGGTCCGCTCTGCCCCCCTATTACCAGGCGCAGGCCGTGCCGGTCAGCTGATGATCGCCTCGGTGAGCCAGCCTCGCCCTGGCCGTTCCTCTGCCGTCTGTGGCGGCGGACCGCTACGGTGGTCGCATGGCTCGGGAAATCCGTATCGAGATCAGCGATGAGGCGTACGAGCAGCTGCAGCGCGCGGCTGCCGAGAAGCGTGTGCCCGCCGAGGCGTATGCAGGCCAGGTGCTGGACGCTGATCTGACCAGGATCCGCTTCGTCGAGGGCGCCCGCTCCTTCATCGGCCAGCATGCCGAGGGCTTCGCCGAGCGCTTCGGTGGCCCCGCCGGCCGCGCCGACGCCGCCTGAGCCGCGCCGCATGTTCCTTCAGATCGATGTGCCCTGGCTGCTCGACATCGCGCACCAAGAGCTTCCCGGTGACCCGGAGGTCGTGGACTGGGGCTCGCTCGAGGCCGCCCGCGCCCGGCACTGCTTCCGCGTGATGGACACACCCGTCTACGACCAGGCTCATCACCGGGCCGCGGCGCTGTTGCACCAGCTCGTCCGGGTCCCGGCCCTGGAACACTCGAACGAGCTGTTCGCGGCCGCCGTGGCCGCGGCCTACCTGCACGCCTCCGGGCATCCGGTCAGCGCAACGACCAAGGAAGTCGTGGACCTTGTCGAGCAGGTCGAAAACGGGCAGCTCGGCGTCCGCCACATCGCCTCTTCACTCAAGGAGTGGACCCGCTGACCGTACGGTCCGGGCCCCAACCCGGCCATGTGCGGGCACACGGGCTCTCTCCGTTGCCCGAGCCTTGTCCGCGTCAGAACCCCCGAGCGCGGCGTCGTCTCCATGCGCCGCGCCCCCTGCACAAAATGAGCGCCTGACTCATTTCGTTCTCAGCTTGCGGCTTCCGGCTCGGTTCTTCGCGATGTTACGTGTCTTCTTCCTGTTGCCTGACTCAGCGAGCAGGGCGAGTACCGCTGGCGACGCCGACTCCTCGGCGAGGACGCGCTGCATCCAGTCCGTGACCTTCGCCAACTCGACCGGTGTCGGCACGTGGCCGTCCTCGATGGACAGGTAGAACAGCCAGTCGTGGATGCGGCGGCGGATGAACTCGCGATACCCCTCCGTCTTGAGCTGGTCGACCTCTGGCAGTAGTTCGGCCGACCACTGCTGGAACTCGGCAGGACTGGTCACCTTCATCGCGATCCTGTCCACGAGGGCGACCACCGCTGTCTTGGACACAATGTCGATGGGATCGCGCAGGATCGTTGCCACGATCGCGCGGTCTCGGTCGCGGCTCCGCGAGGAAACGGTCACCGAGACGACGCGTCGGTACGCGGACGATCGCACGTGCTCGTCCGCGACGGCATCGTCGACGTCCACGTCGAGGATGCCGGCCCCCGCTAGCAACTCGGCCACATCGGAATGCAATGTCATCGCTTCATCCCTTCTCGGCCGCCCCGGCTGTCAGTGGCAAGTGCGACTCTGTACCCCCGAACCCGCAGCTCAGCCCCGGAAACAGCGGCTGGCGCCGAACATGAGGAGAACGACCGCCATGCTGATCAACTACAAGGTCCACTGGACCCCCGCCGACAGCACCGCACGCCGCACCTCGGCCGTCTCGTACAGCCTGTCCGTCGCGCACGAGCGACAGGCAGAACTCGAGCGCGACGGAGTCCTCGACGTGGAGATCGAGAAGATCACACTCAGATGACCGTCCCAGACGAGGCGCCCCTTCCCGACGCCGAGCAGTACCACCTGACCGTACGCTTCCGCCCCGGCGGCCCAGCCGTAGAGGGCACGTGGGCCAGCGGCACCACCGCACTACGCAAGTACCGCAGCTGGATCGGCACCCACGGCAGCGTCAACGGCGTCACCATCACCCTCGAAACGGAGACCGGCGGCATCAGGAGAAGCGTCAAACGATGGCCCCTGGCACCGAGCGAGAGGAACAAGCGGGCATGAAATCGGCGCTCCAGATGACCATCAGCGTGTGTGGAGGGACAGGGGTGGGACTGGCGGTACAGGACGCCACAGGCCACGGGTCGTGGCCATATCTCGGAGCCCTCTCCGGTCTCCTGTTCGGCTCCTGCCTCGCCTACCTCGACCACTACGTCGACACCCGGCGCGCGGGCACTCCGGGAGATTGACATGAGGCACCTGCCCGCGAAGCCGTCGTGACGGCGAGCCATCCAGGACATCTCGGGCCGCGATCACACCAGCCACAGCAAGATCATCTGACCCTGATCAGTCGTTACGGGACAACCCTTAGGGATTGAGATCCAGAACGCGGACCGGTTCATCTTGCCAGCGCTTCGGGGCGGTGGTGGCGATGACTGCGCCGTCGGGGCGGTCGGCCGTGGGCTGCGCTGCGAACTGGCTGTGCGCGGCGGCCCATGATGCCTGGCGTGCGACGGCCAAGGCGGCGGGAAGATCGAGGTCGAGCACGGTGGCGCCGGGCATCGCCGCCAAGTGCTCAGCCGTGCCCGGGCGGGCACGGTCGGCCTCCACCAGGGCGCATGCCGGTGCGTACAAGTACCAGCCCGCCTCGGCATGGGCCCGGTGAATGAGACGGGAGGCAAGGACGTTGCCCTGGCCGGCCGCGGTCATGGCGGTCTCGTCCAGGACAATGTGCATGACATCGGTCACCGGGCGGTCACCTGAGCCAAGCGCCGGTCCAGCTCACTGTCCAGGTCACGCTGCTCGGCAGCAGTGGGGGCATAGCCGTTCCACTCCTGAAGTGCCGCCCGGGCCTTCTCGGCGCGCTCGGCGCGGGCCGGGGTGAGCAGCGTCTCGGACAAGCGGGCCAGATAGGCGCGCAGCGACAGGCCCTCGGCGGCCGCGATGGCGGCAAGCCGGTCCTTGGCCTCCTCAGGGAGGCGGATGTTGGCGTCAGGCATCGTCGTACTCCTTCCCATACCGACAGCATACGGGTACGTACCCGTACCCATAGTCTTCGCGGGAGACGAAACAGGAACGCTTTGGCTTGTCGCTCCGCCGCCCGCGGCGAGGCCCGGCGCGGCCTCGCCGCGGGTTTCGAGGGCGCACCGGTAGCACTCCGGCGGGGCCCGTCGCTGCACCGGCGCAGCGGGCGCGGTCGGCTGCGGGTCCGGCTCGGCGGCCGCCGTGGCGGGGACAGCCTTCACGGGCGCGGCCGCCAGGAGATGCGGGGCGCGGACGTTCTCGCCCCGCACCCGCTCGGTGGCCGCCGCGATCACTTCGGCCCACTCCAGCGCAGCTTCTTGCCGCAAGACGGGGCGTCGGGGACGAACTCCAGGCGGCCAGCGTCCGCGTCGAACGCCACGGCCCGGACGTGATCAGCGAGCTCGGGCGGGACCAGCGTCCGGCCACGTTGCTGGACCGGCACGGTCGCTCCACGCGCGCCCGGGCGGGACCGTGGTCGAGCCGGAACTCACCCAGGAGGGCTCCGGTTCATGCGCATCGCGCTCGGCGCAGAGCCTGCGGAGAACGTTGCGGAGGCGGCGCAGCAGCTCGCCTGCGACGTGTACAACCGCCAGCCGTCCCCGGATGAGGACGGACCGGACGCGTTGGTCAGCCTCTTCACCGCGCTGGCGTGCTACTCAGTCGTGGCGATCGAGCACCTGGCCGAGGCCTGCGGCATGCCGCAGGCGCAGCTCCGGATGCTGCTGAGCACCGACTTTGATGACCAGGGCGCTTTCTGCAACGAGCGGTAGGGCAAGCTGAGCAGCTTGTGGAGACCTCATGTGGACTGGCGCTGCGAGCGCCGCGCCGCGAGGCTGCTGACACCGAGGACTCCGCCTGCGCCACTGCCGAGGACCAGGCCGATCGCCATGTTGTCGAAGACAGCCAGCCCGAGCACGAGCCCAACTGCAATGCCGACCAGCATGCCTACAACAAGCCCTGTGCTGATGGACGGTACTCCGAAGCTCTCGTTGTTGGTCACACGATCATTGTGCCGAACGAGCCCCTGGAGGCGAGCTTCAATACGGCCAACCTGGAGTCCTCCCAGGCTCCTGAAGCTGTCCCCCACCCGCCGTGACAGGAGGCCGGGCTTCAGCCCGTGCAGGCGGCGGAGGCACTACGTCGACGGCCTGTTGCTGGCGTTCGTCGCGGGCACCCTTGTGCTGCTCGCCGGGGCCAATGCGGTCGTCGCTCTGCAGGACGCGGAGCAGGCGTTCGTCGTGGGGAAGCTGTCGCTTCTCGCTGGGGCCGAGGCGGTCGTCGTTGTCGCACAGCTTGCCCGGTCCAGCATGGCATCGCGGGCATATCACTCGGTACCAGTCGCCGCGTGGCACCTGATGGTGCAGCCGGGCCGCGGTCTTCTTACCCGCCTCCTTCGCCTGGCCCTCCCGGTCGTCCTTCGGTCGTTGCTGCTGGGACGGACGTGTGGGGTTGGCTTCACGCTCGCGCGCCTTTGGGGCCGGCCGCATCGGCTCGGCAGGGCCCTCGACCTCTTGCCGAGCCTTCTTCTGTCGCCGGGTCACCTTTCGTGCGGCTTTCCGCTCGTCCAGCTCCAGCTGCAGCCGCTCGTTGTGGCCGTCCTTGCGCGGTTTCCCGCTGCTGGGCCCCTCGACCAGCACACAGTCCTTGCCTTGCTGCGCGTTGCATCGCGGACAGCTTCGCAGTATCCAGTACCGCCGCGCTACGCGCAGCTGCTCCTGCGGTCCTAGCGCCGCCCGCTTCTTCCAGACCTCCACACGACGCGCTTCACCACGGGTCAGCAGTTCTCCGGCCGAGGCCGCGGACTGCAGAAGCTCCTCGACCTGAGGGCGCAGATCGAACGTGTACGCGTCGTGCCCGCGAAGGCGATGAAGAGCGCTGCGGACCCGAGCCGCAGCTCTTTGTGCTTCCTTCTCCGTGTCAGCTTCCGCTTCGACCGCGTCCCGCGAGTGGTCGTCCAGGCTCTCGAAGTACGTGCTGGCCCGCTCGTAGACGGCGGATTCGGCGTCCGTGCGATCCTCAGCTGCCGTCGCGTTGACGCGCATCAGAAGCCTGCGCACCCGCCCAGGCTTCTGCTCCTCCACCGCCCTGTTCAGGTTGTCGAACAGCTTGCGGCGCGCCTCGCCCTGCTCGACCAGCCAGATCCTCGCGTGGCGAACGGCAGCCTCGAGCTGCTCCTGGAGCTCCCCGTCCACACCGGTCAGATCCTCGACGTCCCCGCACACCTGCTTCACCACGGGCACGGACTCGATCCGACGCGCATACACCAGCCGGCGCAGCAGGGCCTGGGCGCGCGCCTCCGGCTCCGGCACCTTCCTCGCCTTGCCGGGCGACCACAGCGAAGGGCGCGGCGCTGTGCGGCCCTGAACGATCTCCTCAACCGCCGGCGTCGACAACCCACGCTCCGTCATCTCGCACTCGTCCAGAGCGAACCATTCGATCGGCCGGGCGAACGCCTCGGTCCCGATCTGCACGCGACGCACGGTGCCCACGCTGTTCAGGCGGATCCGATGCACGTACCAGCGGCGGACCAGTGTGTCGCGGTCGACCGGCACCATCGTCCCGAGGACCGGCTCGACACCGTCATCCCACACCGGCGTCACCGCCTGGTCCAGATGCACCCGCAGAGCGCCATGCCGCCAGCGCACATCCACGACGGACCCGATCGGTGCCCCTTCGGTGCGGGTGTACTCGAAGGTCGCCTGCTCCCCGCGGCCGACGAGCCAGGCCGCGGCCGCCGACCGCACATAGAGGTGGTCCGCGCTGTCCACGCCACGGGAGCGACGCCCGCACACGTGCGGCAGCCCGTCCGGATCCGGGTGATGTGCGAAATGACAGGCCCGGTCCGTGTACAGCTTCGTGGTCAGCTGGCCGCCGCAGCCGCCGAGCAGATTCCCGCACCAGAAAGTGTCGTCCTCGTGGACACGGCGGAATGCATCCAGCTCGATCGCTTCCATCGGCAACATCAACGGCTCATCCGAGTCCGCCCCGCCGAGCACCGCCGTCTGAATCCGTCGCCTGTCCGCGCGCACAAACTCCCCCCGTCTCCACCCGCCAACACATCCTGTCACCAGCGGAGTCCACCAACCAGATCACCTCTCGGCTCGACTCAGGCCGTACGCCCCAGATGTGATGCCCCCGCCGCCCTGCCGATCACACCGTCCGCAGCCTGCTCCTTCCGGACAGCGCGCTCGGCTCGGGCCCGGCGCAGTGCGGCCGCCTCTTCAAGATCCGGTCGCTCACGCGCGCCCGGGCCGGATCCTTACGGGGTCCAGCCAAGGTAAGCCGAAAAGGTGCAGTGGGATGATCTTGGTCCCGTGCTGGCCAGATGTCGGCGCAGGCCAGCGGGGTGCCCCCCGTTAGAAGGTGCGGTGTTGGCCGGGTACGAGTCGCCAGTGGCCGGGGTACTCGGCGTCGCAGGTCGCGCAGCGGGCCCGGTAGAGGGCGGCGGCCGGTCCGAGGGTCGCGGCGGGCCGGGCGTGCAGGGTCTGGCCCTCGATGACGGTGACGAGCGTCTCCCACGGTTTCGGGCAGGTGCAGGCGGCCGGTAACGCGTCGTCAGCCGGTGCGGTCATGCAGTGCTCCCGTCCTCGGTGGAGTCATCGGGGCTGGTGGCGCGCCATTCGCGGGTTTTGAGGCCGGTGGCTTTCTGGACGTCGGCGACTTCGGCGTGGTCGTAGGCGGTGCGGACGCCGGAGATGGACATGCCGGCCGCCGCGGCGAGGTCGGCGAGCTTGTAGGGACGGGGCCGGGTGAACTCGCGTCCGTACGCGATGAGGCGGCGGATGTCGGCTTCGGCTTCCTCGCGGCGGCGCCGGGCGCCGGCGAGGGCGGACAGCAGGGGCTCGGCGTCCTCGCCGTGGGCGTCCCAGGCGGCTTCGAGGTTGAAGGCGGTCTGCTCGCGGGCTTCGGTGATGTCTGCCCAGACGTCGCTGCGGATCTCCTCGGGGATGTCGTCGGGTTCGGGGGCGGGGTGGAGGATCGCGGCAATCTCTTCGTACACGCTCATGCTCTACAGTCTGCGCAATATTTTGCGGTGAGCGCAACGAATTTCATTGAGCGAAACCAGTCAGGCTTGGGCGGCACTTCCATCGGTTTCTCCAAGGCGCTCGCGCTGGCCCACCAGTTCAAGGAGGCCGCCCCCGAGACGCCCGTCATCTTCACCGTCCACGGGAAGCCGTCTCCCTGGTTCTGACCGGGCCCGTGGACACGGCCGGGGCGACGTCAGCCGGCTTCGAGGCGGGCACCGAACCGGGCGCGAGGACCCGTAACGCGCGCACGACCGTTCGCCCTGCCGAGATGTTGGCCGCTTCGATGACGCGAGCCTGCTCAAGACGCGCCTTCGCCGCCCAGGCCGTCGACTCCGGGCACACCGTGAGCTGACCGGAGTCCGGGTCGAACGCCACGGCGGCGACGTGTCCGGCGAGGTCGGGGGCAATTACCGCCCACCGGTCCCGCAGCGTCGCGCCGACGGCCGGGAGCTCCCAGGCTCGCTCGGTGACCAGCGCGCCGATCGCCGCTCCGAGGCCCATCGGCTCGCGCCCATCCCGGCCCACCGGACGCACCGGCCGCGGCTTCGACTTCGCCTTCTGGCCGCCGCCGTTACGCCGGGCCTGCTCCCTCGCGGCCCGCAGCGCCACCCGGGCCAGGTCCACGCCGGACACCTCGCCGCCACTCATGCCTGCCCCCACGGGATGTAGCCGAGGTCCAGATGGCCGAGACCGGACAGGCGCCGCACCGTCGCGACGAACGCCCGGGTGAACAGGCGCTGCGCCGATGCCTCGCCGTACCGGTCGATGTGGTCGAACACCAGCTGGTGGTCGGCAGCGGCGCGGTTGCGCCAGTCCAGGACCTGCTCGCGGGTGAGTTCCTCGAGGACGAGTTCCTGGCCGCCGTCGACGTCGACGGGCTCCGGTGCCGGAGCAGGGACGGCTGCCGGACGGGCCGTGGGTGGCACGACCGGGGCCACCAGCGCGGCCAGAACGCCGTCGGCCGGCTGCGCGGTCGCGGCTTCGGCACGGGCCTGGACGGCGGCAGCCTGCCGGGCACGGACCTGCTCCCACCGGCGCGCCTTGGCCCAGGCATCGGCGGTCACGTCCTGGTGGAGCTGCTGCTCGGCAGCTGCACGGCGCTCGGTCTCGGAGGCACCGGGCATCGCCGCGTCGACGGCGGCCGCGACCGCGCGACGCTGGGCGCGGCGGTCGGCCTGCCTTTCCTCGCAGCGCGGGCAGTCCCGGCCGGAGTCGAGCAGCATCCGGTCATCGCACCGCACGTCACCGCACTGCTGACGCTGCGGCAGGGCGAAGCCGATCAGCCAGCCCACCGGGTCCGTGATCGGACCGCCCAGCCGCATCTGTTCCTCCAAGCGCCGGGAGATGCGGTCGGCGAGGACCTGCGGCGCATCCGTGCGACCGGCGAAGCCGACCACCCGAACCAGCTCGCTGCGGGCCGCGGCCTCCACCAATTTCCGGGCGACCGGACGGTTCAGGCGCGCCCACACCAGGTCAACCGAACTCAGGACGGCTCGCAGATCCTCCGGCGGCAGGGGCACCCTCCCCCGCTGCTGCCTGCCCTGACCCACACCGTCCACGGCCTGCACCGGAGTACCGGCCACTGGCCTGCGGCCAGGCTTCTCGCTGCTGATGGACATCGACGGGAACTTCTTCGGCTGTTCCCCGCGGAGCGGGCCGCCGTCCTCGCGCGGGCACGCGCGGTCCGGCAGACCACCGGTCCCACGACGGCCTTCGCCGGAAAAACTACCAGAGAGCGAGAGGGGATGGACTGGAGTAACCACAGGAGAGTGGTCAGTGTGAAGGGCTGCTGCAACATCGGGGTCTGCAACCTGAGCCTCATCCGCCATTGGCACGTCGCTGACCTGCGGCTCTCCTTCCGGCGCCGGTGCCTCAACAGGCCCTGCCACAACGTCGGGCTCTGAAAACACGGGCTGCGGGGCCTCCACAAGGTTCTCCGGGACATCACCGGCACCGGTACGGCCGTGCGCGGCGGCGACCGACGGCACCATCAGCCGCGTACGGTGCGCGAGCCCGGACCCCGTCTCCAGACGCACCCGGCGCACCAGGCCCCGCCCCTCCAGGCGCTCCAGCACCCGCTCCCCCGCCGACGCCGTGCACCCCAGCAGCCGGGCCACCGTCGCCGCCGCGCGCCCGCGCTTGGTGTCCACCGCGCCGCCGCATTGCCGCCCCCGACCGGTCTCCCGCGCCTCCAGCACCAGAAGAAGCAGCGCGAGACGGTCCGTCGCCGCGCCCCGACCAGTACGCGTACCGATCAGCCCAGCCGGAGTGACCCGCCCGTCCCGGTGCGCCCAGCCCGGCGCCATCACGGCCTCCACCAGCCGCCACAGGGTGGCGTACTCCTTCTTCGCGAGGTTCAGCGGGTGCCCGACGACGTCCTGCGCCGCCCACAGGGGCAGCACCTTGCACTTCAGGCCGGCGTCCTCGCGGTACTCGCCCTTCGCCGTCCCCACGGAGACCACGCCCGAGCGGCGCAGCACCGGCACCACGTTGGAGGCCGTGTACGACGCGGACAGCCCGAGCCACCGCCCGAGCTCACCGGTGCGGATCTCCACCACACCGGTCTCCGACGGCGTCCGCGACGCCAGCACCAGCACCGCCAGACGCACCGCATCCGACGCACCGTCCAGGCCGGCGACATCCAGCAGCGCACGCACCGCCCCACCCAGACGGGCGCGAGCGTCTCGACCGAGCGACAGCGGATGGCCCGCGGACCGCTCTGGTACCGGCCCGGCCGGGACGGCCCGCAGCCGCCGCCGACTCCCGCCCGATACCTCGCCGACGGACCTGTCGATCGGCTTTCCGCCGGGGTGGGGCGGTGCGGCGACTGCCGCCCGCGCCATCACAGGAACTCCCCCGTGCCCGAACGACGCACCGACGACACCGGGAACCGGCCACCACACCGCTCGTTGTGATGGATATGGCAGCCAAGAAGGATCCCGCCGCACGGCGCGCCCGCGAGGCCGCGCGCCGCGCCGCCGCAGCCGAGCGCCTCGGCCCCCGCCCCATCAAGACGCCCCGCCCGCGCACCCTCTACAGCCTCAACCCGCCGGGGCTCTACTACCAGGAGTGGGACAAGCCGACCGGCACGGATGAGGAGGTGATGGGCAAGGTGATCGAGGCGTTCGGCACCGAATCCGGCGAGGCCGCCACCATGCGCCTCCTGCTGGAATACCGCGGGATCTACGGCCCGCACGTCCCGCTCGCAGCCGCCGGCCACCTCGACGTGATTGTGCAGGACACTGACCTCGCGGGCGAGCTCACCAAATCGATGGGCTCCACGCCGGACGACGTCCGAGAATCGCTCCACTCCCTGCACGCACAGGGCATGCTCCTCGTCGCGGACGACGGATCCCTCTGGATGACCATCCCCCCTGGCACGCCGTACTCCGCAGCAGGAGGCCAGTGGGCGTTCGTGGAACAAAAGGTGGCGGCACCAACCAGCTGAGCGCCCCGCCTTCTCCGAAGAGTCCAACTCGCCGCTTCGGTCCTCGACGCGCCCTGTCGGGGGGTGCACCGGCCGGGCGGCCGACGCTGCAACCCCCAGTCCGGCTGAGAACTGGTCGATAGAGATCATCTCGATACCCTGGCGCGGACTGCCTGTGGACAGAGCCCGAGCAGCGGCAAGACCCCGGACCGCTCCCGCCCGACGGGCAGAAACCTCGGATCGCGTCCCGTCACACGGGACGTCGCCCTCGCGGGCACCGCCGTCGACGGAGTTGTCGACGACCTCCGAGAGCGGGTGCACGAGCGGGGTAGCGGACGTCGCGACCGCGCTCATCGATCCCGCCCCGAAAGCGCTGCGCTTGTGCGTTCCTACAGGAAATGAAACTTTCGGCACAGAAGGCGAATACCGGAACAAACCGGAAGCCGATCCCGTCACACGGGAAGCCTGACACTCCCGAACCGGGGCGAAATGGACAAGCTCAAGCTGACAAGGGGCACTGACCTCAGGCACTATGAAAACGACCTGCTCTCCATATGCATGGACCGACCGAGCCCGTCAGGGCTGGCCGAGCCGAACGTGTGGATATGCCGGGTGACGCCCCCTCCGTGAGGAGCGGGCAGCCACAACGGGCGGGGGGAGATTTCTCCTTTCCTCGGGGTGGTGCTGAATCGCGATGCCCCTGTGGTGGGGGCCCGCGGTGAGGCGGGTAGTACGCCGACCGTCAGGCCGGGGTGCTGCTCAATGCGCAGCTGGTGCTGCTGCGGCTGTGGTGGCCGTGGTTAGTGGCCGGGTTGTGCTGTGGTGGCCCTGATGAGGGGCCGGTGGATATGAGCGGCTTGATGAGCCGCAGCTCGGAACCGGCTGCAACCGGGACCTGAGCGACCGACACGGGTAATGAGCCCGATCGGAGACGGGCCGCGCGAGGCCAGCGGGAGGTTAGTCCGCTTCTTGGCGCGCGCGGCCGATGGCCACTAGGTCATCCCGACCCCCCTTCGGAGGCCGGCGTCGGCATGCCCTCATTCAGTTCAGCGGCTTGGGGAAAGCGCTCCGCTAGCCGCTTGAGCAGGTGGATGTAGGCATCGCGCTGCGGGCGCCGGGGGGTGCTCTTCCCCAGCTCCCATCGCACGACGGCAAGGCGCTTTACGCCCACCGCGTCGGCGACGTCCTGCTGCGTGAGGTTCGCGGCGAGGCGCAGTTGCGCGCGCACGTGCGGCGGCGGGAGAACATCGTCCAGGCCGTCCAACAGGGCATCGACCTGCTTCAAGCGGTCCGGGTCGGACATAGCGCAGCCTCTCAAGATCGATCGATCTCTGAAACATACACTGTTTGATTCCCGGTGAGGCAGTGCGTTTTCTTTCCATGGGGGCGCAGTTTGACTGTCTGGCAGGCCGTCATGCCGGCCTCCGAACGGTGAACAGCTGACGAGACCGGTCACTTCGAATAGGTGGCCGTTGACGCGCACGTCCCTTGGCAACTAACGAGTCCAGGTGCGCGAGCATCGTCGGGAGCGTGTACCCGAGCCGGTCGGCGGCTTCGAGGGCGGTGAACCGAGAATCGGTGAAGGCGGTCCAGGCCAGTTGATGAGCCAGCTGGTCCAGATCGAGAGGCGGCGGCTGCCTGTAAGGGCGCTTCACCGGGGGCGAGGGAGGCGGCACCACGATTGAGCCGCCCTCGACGGCCGCCCGCACGGCCTGGACCGGATCTGATGTGAACGTGAACCATTCGCCATGCGACCGGATCTCAGCGAAGTGATCATGTAGTGCCTGCTCAAGAGCGGGACCCCCCGGGGCACTCCACAGGACCTTGAGTTCCACAGGAGACATGTTCTGGATCTCTCGCAGCCGCCGAACGAGATCGACGGACACGCCGATCTTCACGGTCTGGCTGTTAGCTGATCCGATCACGTACACCTGCTCTGTCATGCGAGGTCCCCCAGATGTGCGTTGACAGCCTTCGCGGCCGCCGTCAACTCGGGCAGCTCCACCACGATCACCCCAGCCTCCACCAGCTGCTCGTAGCCGATGCAGTCGTCGACGAACAGTGACGGCTCCCGCCAGGCGATGACCACGCGTGGGATGCCGGCCTCGAGGATCCTCCGCGCGCACGGCGTACGGGAGGCACTGCGCTGGGAGCAGGGCTCCAGCGTGCTGTAGATCGTCGCCCCCGCGAGACGCGGGTCATCCTGAGGGAGTTGGGCGAGGGCGACCTCTTCTGCATGCTCGCGGGGTCCGGTCGCGCGGGAGTATCCGGACGCCAGCTCGGTTCCGTCCTCGCCGACGATGACCGCGCCGACCGAGTATGCGCCTGCGGCCGGAGGGCACAGCGCGGCAAGGTCGATTGCGCGCTGTATCCAACGGAGGTCCTGGTCTCGGTCGGGCGCGTACATCAGCCACGCTCCTTCGGGGCGTAGCGCAGCAGCACGACGTCGCCGATCGCGCGGGCCTCCAGCAGCCGCATACGGGAGGTCGACCCGCCCGGGTAGTCGGCGGCGCCCAGGAACTTCGGGGCGTCGGCCTGGCCCACCAGCAGCGGGGCGACGGCGAGGTGGACCTCGTCAGCCAGGTCCTGGGCCATGAGCTGGGTGTGGATCGTGCCGCCGCCCTCCACCATGAGCCGACCGATGCCTCGGCGGCCGAGCTCGTCGAGGACCAGTCCCCAGTCGAGCTCGGGGCCGACGCTGACCACGTCCGCGAGGTCCGCGAGCGTCGCCTTCACCTTGTCCATGGCGGAGTCGACCGTGAAGACCAGCTTCTGGCCGCCGAAGTGCCAGAACTTCAGATCTGCGTTGAGATCGCCGGAGGCAGTCACCGTCACCTTCAGCGGGTACTCCGACCGGCCCTCCGCGAGCCGCTTCGCGCGGCGCTCCTCGGAGTTGACCAGCAGCCTCGGATTGTCCTTCCGCATGGTCGTTGCGCCGATCAGGATCGCGTCGCAGGAGGCGCGCACCTCGTCCACGCGGTCGAAGTCCTCAGCGTTGGAGAGCAGCAGCCGCTCGGGGCTGGTGTCGTCCAGGTAGCCGTCGACCGACGTGGCGGCGGATAGTAGAACGTACGGGCGGGCAGTCATCTGCTCAGGCATCCGTTTCTGTCTCGTGGAAGAGGGTGGAGTCGAAGATGGCGCGGAACTCGGCTACGGCCGGCTCGCGCTGCCAGGGAATCAGGGCCTTGTCGAGCCGCGCGAGCTCGTTCGTGATCCGACCGGAGCCCGTGTCCTCCGCGACGGTCAGCGCGTGCATTCCGAGCGCGGCGGCCTGGTCCGGTGCGCGGGCGCCGGCCAACGCCACGGCCTGCCGCGCCACGTAGACGCCCCGGTCGCGGTGGTAGCCGTCCGGCATCAGCCGGATGGCCGCGCCGAACGCGTCCGCGGCCTGGTCGTGCTTGCCGAGCGCCTCGAGGCCCTGGGCGCGATGAACTTCCACGTACGAGGCGTTCAGCCACACGCCCCACGGGGTGGGGTCGGCGGCGGCGCCATCGAGGGCGTTGCGGACGTCGTCGATCGCCCGCTCGCTCTCGTCGGCGTCACCGCGCAGCGCGTGTCCGTACGCCTCGTAGGTGCGCGCGACGGCGGCGAGGCGGCTGCGCGGACGGGCAATGCGTTGGGCGGCTTCGGCGAGGTCGACCACGTCGACCAGGTCGGCCGTGTCACCGGCCAGCTGTGCCTTGCGGGCCATGACGTACGTGGTCAGGTCGTTGTCGCCGACGGTGTGGGACCACTGCATGGCCCGGTCCAGCCAGTACGACGCCGCCTGCGGGTTGCCCAGGTCCTGATAGAGCCAGGACAGGAACTCGCCGTACTGCGTCTGGAGCTCCATCAGGTCGCGCCGGTCGGCGCCCTTCGCGTCCCGGCGTAGCTCCTGGATGACCTGGATGTGGTCGCGCACTGCGGCGACGGCGTGCCGGGGCCCGAGCAGGTTGTCGTTGTCGATCAGCAGGCGGCGGGTGCGACGCAGGTGCTCCACCGGCGTTGAGCCGTACGCGTACGCGGCCCGGGCCTTGCGGATCAGACCGGGAACGGCACCCGAGTCCGCGAAGGCAGGCGAACCGACGCCGACTGCGGCCGCAGCCCCGAGCCCCATTCCGGTGCGCAGCAGCGCGCGCCGATTCAGAGCCACCCAAACCACCGACCCATCAGCTAGACGACACGGGACCGAGATCCCCTCACCGTCCGACGCTGCCTGGTCAGCCACGGCAAAAGCCAGATCCACCGATGATCTGGCCACATGCGCCGGGGGATTGGCCACATGGCCACGCTCGTCACCGATCCGCTCCCACAGGCGGAGCAGCATGCCGCTGGCACCCAGCTTGTCGTCCAGGACCATCGCCTGCGACCGGTCGGGCGTTCGCTCCGCGCGCTCGAATCGTCCCAGGTGGCTGTGGTCGATACGAGTACGTCGACCGAGCTCGCGCAGGCTGAGTCCCCGTGAGGTCCGCAGCTCCCGCAGCTGGTACCCCCAGTTGTGCAAGGGCGACACCCAGGGCGTCAGCTCCCTCGGCTTCTGCGCCATCCCGCCCCCAACCTCGTGGCCTATGTGGCCAGATGATCCGGCCACATGTCAGATCTGGAACTCCCAAGTCGGCGGACCTAGAACCGAAATGGACGGTCCGCCGACTCGGGAGGCTCTCAGTGTTCTACGATTCCATCCACATCCGGCTGCTGCGCACGGCAGAGCAGGGCGAGGACGCTGTCCGGATGACCGTCGTACACAAGGTGCGGCTCGTCATCGGTCGGCGGGGAGAATCGTCCCGCATGCCGAAGGAGGTCCTCCTCGCTGAACTCGATGCTGTTCGCGTCGATCAGCGATTGCTCGTTGCGTTTCCGGATCCGGTCCCAGCGCACCTCGTGCGGGAGCGGCAGGTAGATCAGTATGGGCTCACCGCCAGCCTTGATCACGGTCGCTGCCCACTGGGCCCGCTCCTCCGGAGTCCAGAAGCCGTGGTCGACCACGGCGTCGTGTCCGGCCGCCAGGAGCCTTTCGAGCTCAAGGGCGATGTCCTTGAGCACGGGGGCCTCTCTAGTCCTGAACTGCCCGCGGGGGAAGTCCCGGCCGTAGTGGCCGTAGCGGCGGAACATCTCCTCGTCGGGGCAGAGGCGCCGGAAGCCAGCCTTCTCCAGGGCCCGAGCGAGGGTCGTTTTGCCCGCGCCCTGCAGGCCCGACATGAGGATCGCGCGAGGCGTGGGGACCGGGCGGCCGGTGTTGCGCCCGGTCATCGCAGAACCTCTGACGTGGTACGCCGGGTGCGGCCGGGTGCGCCCAGGTCCACGCCGTACTCCAGTAGCTCGCCATTCGAGTCAAGGAACCGTGCGGTCAGCACCAGGATGGCCGCCACGGTGCCAGCCTCCAGCTCCAGGAGCTCGAGGTCGTGCGTTGTGGCGATGCGAGCGGTCTCCTCGTCTATGCGGCGTACAGCGTGCCGCCCTGTCACCCGAGCGATCAAGTCCAGCGAAATGCCTCCTTTGAGGCGCTCGCTGCGGGCTAGGTCCGGGATCTCCACGGCGAACCTGACGGGGATCCACGAGGTCGAGTGGGAGACGATTCCGTGCGCATCACGGTAAACGCGACTCCGGCGAATCACGTCGGCACCAGGCGCGATTCCCATGGCCTCGGCGACATCGACCGGGGCTGGCACCACACCAGCCGTGTGACCGGACGACTTCTCCCCGACGCCCCAGGACGACTGGGTCCTGCTGCTGCGGTCGTGTCGTTCAGCTCCAGAGGAGAGGGACACCTGCGTGCCGAGCACTTCCGTGCCAATGCCGTGAATACCAGCAACCAGGCGTTCCTCCTTGAGGACGCGCAGGGCCTTCTCGACCGTGGCTGTGCTGACGGACCACTCCTCCGACAGGTTCTTGATGCTCGGCAGGAGTGTGCCGGCGACCAGCGCGCCGGACTCGATCAGATCTCGATAGTGACCTGCGATCCGTGCGTACGGCGGTCTGTTGTCGGCCCGGCTCACGTCTGCCTCCTCGGTGGCTCGTCGCTTCAAATCTTAGGTTTCTTACCGTACCGCTTGACAGCTTAGGGGACCCTAGGGAACCTTAGGCATGCGAGGTGACAGCCGGTAGGCAACGCCTCACATTGCACATGCACCACCGCAGTTTCTGCAGCTCGTCTCTTCGGAGGTGGGCAGGTGGTCGGAGGCGGTAGCACAACCAAACCCCCCGGCCGGCAGGACTGCTTGTACGACCCCAGCGCTGATGCGCTGTCTATCCGCCGGGATTCGGGCCGTTGGCTCGTGGACCTGGTGGGTGGAGAGAGCATCCTCCCCCCGCGAACACCCCTCCTTCTCTCTTCCTGCCGAGGAGTCGCCATGCCTGAGTTCGCCGTGCCCAAGGCCGCTAGGCGCAAGGGCCGCACCCGTACCTCCCGCGTCAGCCCCCTCGACGCGATCGCCCTCTCGACGCTGTCGCCCGGACACATCGACATGCGGACCGTGGAAACCACGCAGACCCGCCGCATCTCGGTGGTGTGTCCGGAATGCGGCACCTGGGTGGCCCTGACCCCCAACCGCGGCACCTACCTGCTCAAGCTCGTCCCGCACCACACCGGCAAGGCCGGCGTCGCCGCCGCGATCCGCTGCCGCTCCAGCAACCGCCTCGTCGACGTGGACATCACCGACTACGCCTGGCGCCGCCAGTACAACGACTGGGCGCGCGAGGAGCGCCTCGCCGTCGACCTCACCCGCCACCGCCGCGCCACCGTCCAGACCCTCAAGGTCAGCTGGCCCCAGGAGCGCCCCGCCGACCGGCGAGCGCAGTGGGAGCGTGCGGTGCCCGCTGCCCGCCGGGGCGACGCCGCCCGTACGGTTCCTGCTGACGCGATCTCCACGGCTCGCGGTGCGGCCGTCGACGGACCCGCCGGCGCCCCGCTGGCCATGCTCCCCCAGACCGCCGGGGACCGCCGCTCCGTCCGCGCCCTGGCCACCGGCACCCTCCGCGCCCTGGCCGACGCCGACCAGGACCGGTCCGCGAGCGATGTCCTCGAGGAGCACCTCACCCGCGCCGCCTACACGCATCTGGCCACGGTCTGGCGCCGTCCCCTGACCCCGGCAGACCAGCCCGCGCACACCGCCCTGGTGGCTGAGGTCAGGGCCGCGCTGCCCGCCCCGACCCCGGGCGAGACCGCTGCCGCGTACGCCGCCCGCTGCAACAGGTCCGCACTCGCCGCCTGACCCGCACAACCACCCACGGCCCCGGCCCCGACTCCCGCTCCGCGCGGGGACGAGGTCGGGGCCTTCTGCTCCCGTCCCGCCTGACTCACCGCAACCTGGAGGCCCTGATGCCTGCCACCCCGGCCCTGGCGCCCCACCGGATCAGCACCGACGAGGTGGTCGACGCCGAGACGCTCGCGCTCCTGGACGAGCTCGACGTCCCGCTCCCCACCCTTCACCCCAAGCGCCCGGCTCGCTGAATCATCCCCGCACGAACGACCTCGGCCCCGGCCATCCCGAATACAGCGGGGTGGCCGGGGCCGTGGCTGCTCGTACGGGCAGTCAGATGAACGCAGCAGCCCCGGGGACCGTAATTCCCCGGGGCTGATCTCACGCACTGGACCCAATGGGAGGCCCAGATGACTGTCAGCATGACACAACGCATCCCCGTAGCCGCGACCCAACCCGACCCGCTGATTCTCGAGGGCTTACGGCGGGTCATCGAGGATCAGATCGGACCGCGCCGCACGGGTGCGATCTACCAGAACTCGGACGGCGCGTTCGAGGTCCTCGCCCTGGTCCTCAACCCGGAGGAGGCCCGCGCCCTGCTTCGACGCCGCAGTGCGCAGTGGGCGGTGATTGTGCGGGACGTGCTGCGTCCGGACAGTCAGCCCGTCGCCGTCGGGTCGGTGTGGACGACGTCGGACCAGCTGGTCCGTGAGGCGGCCACTCGGGTCTCGGCCGGCCGGAAGTGCGCCAGCTGCCGTGGGAAGGGCGGCAGGATGGTCGACACCAGCAGTGACGGCGTGACCCGGCAGACCTGGCAGACCTGCACCGCGTGCGGCGGCAGCGGAGAGGCCGGGTGATGGCCGTGGACTGGCGCCATAACGCGGTCTGCCGCGAAGAGGACCCCGACCTGTTCTTCCCCGTCGGCAACACCGGCCCGGCCCTCCTGCAGATCGAGGAGGCCAAGGCTGTCTGCCGTCGCTGCCCCGTCATGAAGCAGTGCCTGCAGTGGGCGCTCGGGTCCGGCCAGGACTTCGGCGTCTGGGGTGGGCTGTCGGAGGACGAGCGGCGGTCGCTGAAGCGCCGCGCCGCGCGCAACCGAGCCAGGAACGCGACGGCATGACCGACTCCGAGCACCAGCGGCTGGAGGACGAGGTCCGCAGGGTCAACCAGCAGTCCGCGAACGATCGGCGGGCCCGTGGCTGACGACCTGTACGAGCGGTACATGAAGGCGGCGGCCGCGGTCCGCAAGCATGGTGAGGACTGCACGGACTGCTCGCCGGAACAGCGATGCGCGGCCGGGGAGCGGCTGTACGAGTCGTTCTCCCGGCTCCAGGACGCGTACAACAACCAGCTCCGGAAGCGGCGCTGACGGTAGCGCGGGGCGGAGACCCAGGTCGGCCTGCCCCGCGCTCTTCAAGGCCGGTCGCCCGCCGTATGGGAAACCCGCCTGCCTCCTCCCCCTCGGCCCGCGCACAGCCCAGGGCCACACATCCGTAAGGAAGAGGAACAGATGACTCCTGCCCAGTTCCGTAACCAGCACGGCGACAGCGACACCTGGTCGGCCGCGGACTTCGAGTCTTACGAGCACCTGGTCGAGGCCGCCGACCCGGATCTCACCCGTGCGACGCGCGACCGCCTGATCATCATCGGCCGTCACGTCCACGGTGGTCGCGTCGTCGTCGGCCTCGCCACCGTCCCGCTGCTCGCCGCGTAGCCCCGGTCTGACGTCTGCCTGATCCGCCCGCCCCGGCCGTGTGCCGGGTCGGGCGGTGAAGGGGAGCCGGACAGGCCGGCTGTAAGAGAGGAGAGCACTGATGATCAAGATGTTGCGGGCCAGGAAGGCCAGGATCCAGGCGAGGCAGCGGCACAGCTACTTGATGAGCGTGGCCGAAGACCTGGTGCGGCAGGCGACGCTGAGGCCGACGGCCTCGCCGGAGCAGGTCACCGCGACGCAGGTTGCCTGCCTGGCCTTCGCCCGGCACGAGATCCGCCTTCGGGAAGACGAGGCCGCCGACTACCTGGCTGCCGCCCTGGTCGCCCGCGGGTATACCACTGACCACATGCCCGCCGGCTCCGCCTGACGCGCCGCTCCCACGAGAGGAGTGGCGCGGAGACCGCATGCGTGAGGTTCGCCGACCTCCGCCGGAGCGGCGCGCGGTTCCCCGAGAGCTGATTTCGTTTCCGCCCGGCGGGAGTGGGAGGCAGTTCCGTTCCCGCCTCGCATCGTTGCCCCGCACCGGTCGCCCGCTTGCCGGGAGGCCGGCCTTTTCGTGCGCCCGGAGCGGGTAGAGCCGGTGCCGGTTTCGTGATCAACCGTCCGCACCGACTGCCGTTTCGGGAACGCACCCCCGCGTTTCGGGAACACCGGCCGCCGTTTCGACCCCGCCCTGAACGACCCCTTCCGGAGACCCCCATGGCGATCACTGACATGCCGCAGACTGCGGCTCCCGACCCCCCCGTTTCGCGCCCGCCGGTCGCAGCTTCGGACGCACCCGAGAAGGTTTCGGAAGCGGCTCGGGGCGTTTCGCGACCGGATAAGCGGAAGGCGATCAAGCCCAAGCGCGACCGCTTCGTCGCGGTCCTGCCGTACTTCGCGGCGATCTTCGGCACGCTGGTCGGCGGCATCGGCTTCGCCACCTCGTACCACACCCTCGCCAACCAGGCACTGAGCTGGGGGTTCGAAGACCTGTCGCGCTGGTTCCCCATCGGCGTGGACGCCTCGATCCTCGCGTTCCTCGCGCTGGACCTGTACCTGATCCTCAAGGGCATCCCGTGGCCGGTGCTGCGCATGGCCGCGCACGGGATGACCTGCGCGACGATCTGGTTCAACGCCAGTGTCCAGGGCGAGATGAGCGCCGACCCGGTCAAGTCCGCCAGTCACGGCGTCATGCCGATCCTCTTCGTGATCGGAGTGGAGGCCGCCCGGCGCCTGTTCATCCAGAAAGCCCAGCTCGAAGCGGGTACGGTCACCGACCGGATCCCGTTGCACCGCTGGATCCTCTCCCCCGTCGCCACGCCGCGGTTCTACCGCCGGATGCGGCTGTACAGGGTCACCAGCTACCCCGAGATGATTCAGCGCCAGCAGGACCTCATCGCCTACGAGCAGTGGCTCAAGCGCAAGTACGACGGCGACCTGAGCAAGGCGAGTGAGGATGAGCGGCTGCCGATGACGATGGCTCCCTACGGCTACACCGTCGCGCAGGCCCTCGCGATGCCTGAGCAGCAGGAACGCGAGGCGGAGGCCCGCGCGGAGGAAGCCGAGCGCCGGCGCCTGGACGCGGAGACGCGCCAGGAGCTCGCCCGGAAGCAGGCGGAGGCCGACCGGCTGGAGGCGGAGGGCAAGCTCGAAGCCGTCCGCGCCCGGGTGGAAGGCGAGACCGGCCAGGCCCGCGCGCACGCCCGAGCCCAGGTCAGCGCCGCAGAGCGGGCCGCTGAGCTGGAGGAGGCAGCGCTGGAGACCGCGCTCGTCGCCGAAGCCCGCGCCCGCGAGGCTGAGGCGGAGCGCAAGGAGGCCGACGAGTGCGAGGCGAAGGCCGCTGCGGATGTCCGCGCGGCGGAGCTGGAGCGCCAGGCGGCGGAGAAGCGGAGGCTCGCGGCGGAGGCCGACCGGGTCGCCGCGGCGGAGGCTCAGGCGGTCGAGACGGTGGAGATCGCGGAGGCCCGGCAGCGTGCTGCCGAAGCCGACCGGGTCGCTGCCGAAGCGGAGAAGGCCGCTGCCGAAACCCGCCGCCGCGCTGCCGAAGCCGACCGGCTCACGGCGGAGGAGGACGAGCGCAGGGCGACCGCCGACGCCAATACGCAGGCGGCCCGGAAGCGTGAGGCCGAAACTGAACTCGCCGCTGCCGAAGCCCGGCTCGCTGCCGCCGAAGTCGAGCGGCGCGCGGTCGAAATCGAGGACGAGGCCAAGTTGACCTCGCGGCAGCGCGCGGTCCGCAAGGTCGCCCGCATGGCGCTCGCGGCCGGCCTCGTGCCCGACGGCCTGGCGTACGACGACATCCACCACGAGCTGTGCGAGCGGATCTCGATCGCTGACGTCCGGCACGCGTTCGACGTGTCGTCCACGGACACCGCGTCCAAGTACCGCCAGGAGGCCGTCGCGCTGCTCGCTGGCGGCTACCGCCCCTGACCACATCGTCCGGCACACACCAAGGAGGGCCAGCCCGCGGGATTCGGGCTGGCCCTCCTTGCGACTGCCGGAAGCAGCCACCCGTCCAGTACAGCACGTTTCCCCTGATCAGAACCCGCTTCCGGCATGCCTGGGCGGGCTCGAACCACATCGAAAAGGAGCCAGCCGCCCATGTCCGGAATCGACTGGGACAAGGAGTTCAGCCGCATGGACCCCCAGAGCGCCCAGGCCCCCCAGACACCGGAGAAGCCGGAGAAGCCCGCGACCTCGCGTTTGTCCGCCGCGGTCGGCGGGATGCGCCGCAACACCGCTGCGCTCGCCGTGTGCGGCACGATCGCCGTCGTCGCCGTGTGCGCCACGGTCGTCGCCGTCACCAGCATGCAGGCCGAGCAAGCCGCCCAGGAGCGTGCGCGCGCCAAGGAGAAGGCCGCGAACGCCCTGGTCGAGACGGAGGCCGACAAGCAGCGGTCGCAGACCGAGGAGGCCGCGGCCAAGGCCGTGTACGAGCGGGAGATGACCGTCTACCGCGAGTGCATGAAGCTCCGCGCGGCGGCGGTCGCCAAAGCGGCCTCGTACGACATCGCGAAGATCCCCACCTGCGACGCCCCGACCCTCGGCGGTGCGGCCCCCAAGGCCCAGAAGTCCGCCGGTGACGGTTCCGGCGGTGGCATCACCTCCAGCCCGTGGCTGTGGGTGGCGCTCGTCGGAGGCGGCGGATTCATCGCCTACAAAAAGCTCTCCGCACCCTCCGGTTCGGGCGCGGTAACCCCCATGAACGATAAGGGATTCACCTTCGAGAAGGGTGCATGACATGACGCTTCAGTTCTTCGCTCTCGCCCTGTTCTGCTGGGCCCTGTTCTTCACCTTCAAGAAGACGAAGGGAAAGCAGATGGTGATCTGCATCATGCTGATCGTCTCCGGGATCTTCCTGCCGTACACGCCGTTCAGCGAGCAGATCCGGACCACGCTGGAGTCGGTGTTCAACACGGCGAACACGACCGTGAACAACATCAGCTCGTCGTCACGCTGAGTACGCGCCAACGGTTACCGGTTACCGGTTACAGCCCCAGGACACCCCCGGAACCGCCCGCTAGGCGGCGCGAACGGGTGTCCCACAGGACCTGTAACCGGTAACCGGTAACCGTCCGGAACCACACAGAGTCACAGAAGGGAGGGTCGTGGGACTCCTCGTACTCCTCGCCATCAGCTACCTGTTCGGCGTGGAGAAAACTCATGGGAAATATGAGCAGGCGGGAATCAAGAAACCCCCGGCTAAACCGAAAGGGAAATGGCAGCCGACCCGGGCCCCGGAAACATTCCGAAATGCTCCGTACAATTTCGCGGCGAAAACACATTACGGACTTCTGGCGGGTGCACATTTCGCCGGTGGCCTGCGCGACGGCTGGCGCTCCGCATATCTCAAAAAGCCGAGCGGGAAGCCTTCCACTTCCACTTCTGCCGGGCCCAGCACAGGGCCCTCCGCGGCCACCGCGCCGCCCAAGCCCACCGCACCGCCGACTACCCCGCCGACCGCACCGACGGCGCCGCCAACGACTGCCCCGCCGACGGCGAACCCGCCCTCGGCGACGCCGCCGACAACACCTCCACCGCCGTCCGCACCCCCACCGCCGTCCGCACCCCCACCGCCGTCCGCACCCCCACCGCCGTCCGCACCCCCACCGCCGTCCGCACCCCCACCGCCGGCGGCTCCCCCGCCCCCGACGACTCCGCCAACGACGCCGCCGCCGGGGTCCGCAGTCCCCCCGGTCGGCACTGTCCCGCGGCCCCGCACCGTCCCGCTGCCCGACCACATCAGGAAGGACCCCGCGATGCAGCCCAACCCGCCCGTACCGCACTCCGCGACCGTCGACGACAAGGGCATCCACGTCACGACCGCCGCCGGGAAGACCCGCACCTACAGCGGCGGCGAGGTCATGACCCTCACCCAGGTCATCGACCTCGCCGAGGGCTCGGCCACTCTGTGCCAGTCCAGCACCGAGACCTGCCTGGACCTCATGGACGAGGCCTCGGGGCTGGCCACGGACTGCGACACGCTCATCGCCGAGATCACCGCGAAGGGCGTCGGCGCGAACCTGATCGGCAAGTGCGAGGTGCTCAAGGAGCAGCTCGACCTCCAGGCCGCCGCCGCCAAGGACCTCCACGACAAGATCCAGGGCGGCGAGGAAGCGTGCCGCACCGCCTCGGCGAACGCCGAGCTCCGCCATGGGCCGATCTTTAGGGCCGTCGCCGACTCCCCCCTGACCAAGCCCGCCGAACGCGACTTCTACAACGCCCGCTAGAAGAGGAGAGGCCCCGCATGAGCGTCACCGAGAACCTGAAGGACGCCGCGACCTACGCGGCCCTGCGCACCAAGCTGGCCTGGCTCACGCACAAGGTCCACGCGCACGCCCAGACCGTCACCACGCTCGCCTCCGACGTCGACGACGCCGCCGAACAGATGCTGGACGCCTCCGAGACGATGAAGGCTCTGGCCGTCGACGACGCGACCACCAGCGAGTTCGCCGACGCCGCGCTGACCATGACCGGCGTCAAGGACGCGGCCGGCGCCTACACCTCCGCCGCCGACAGCGCCTCCGCGGCCGCCGACGACGCGAAGACGACCACCGAGAACGACCACGGAGGGATCGCCGACGCCGTGGCCACCTCCCCCGTCGACATGGCCGAAGCCGCCTTCTACACCCAGAGCTGACAGGAGATCAGGACCGTGGGGCCGACCCGAGCGCAGTTCATCCAGTACGCGCCCGCCGCTCTCGCGGTGGTGCCTCTCGTCGCCGGCCCCTGGTCCGCCCTCGCCGCCGCGGCGGCCGGAGCCGGGGCGTGGGCCGTCAACGTCTCCGCCCCGGTACTGCGGTCCCTGATCGGGTGCGGGTTCACGGCCACCGGCTGCGGCATCGCCGCGCACGAGGTCCTCGCCGCAGGCGGAAACCCGCTGATCGCCCTCGGGCTCGCGGTCCCGGCCGGGGCGGCCGCCCTGGCCCACCACCGCAACATCGCCGGCCACACCCCCGCCCTCACACCCGCGACCACGGGTGCGGGTGCGGCGGTCGGGCTGACGTCCCAGGCGCAGCTCATCACTGCCTGGTGGAAGGAGTTCATCTCCGGCCCGACCCAGACCGAGGACCGCAAGCTCATCCAGCCCGGCGCCAACCTGGAACACCTCGCCCTCGAGGCCGACGACGACCACGCGTCGTTCACCGGGATCATCACCCTGCCCCAGGGCCAGCAGGTGCGGGTCAGGGCCGCCGACATCGCCGCCGTCTACCAGATCCCCGTCTCCCAGGTCGAGCTGGGAGACCCCAAGCACTACGCCCCGAATGCCCTGCCCGTCACCGTGCACCTGAAGATGCCGGCGGCGCAGCCGCAGATCGCGGCCGGTACCCCGACGACGCCCGAGGAGCTGTGGGCCGCGTACGTCGGGGTGCCGGAAGGGGCGATGCCCGGCACCAACCTGACCGTCACCCGCTACGACGGGCCGCTGGACTGGGAAGGCATCGCGACCCGCGACCGCCGGGCGATCGGCACCGTCAACCTCCAGGACCTCGCGGGCAACCTCGACCTGGAGACGATCCAGATCGCTCTGGCCCCCGGCGACAAGCCGTCGCAGATGGGGATCCGGGTGATGCGGGAGCACGCGCTGATGCACGGCACGATGCTCTCCTCGGTCGTGGACGAGCTGTCGATGGACTCGCGCGGCTACGTCCGTGCCGGCACCTACGTCGACGGCCGGGCCGCCCTGTTGCCGCTGGCGCAGCCCGGCTCCGGCGCCCGTCACCTCTACCTCGTCGGCGGGTCGAGGTCGGGCAAGTCCGGGCTGCTGGAGCAGATCCTGCTCTCCGCCCACCGCTCCGGTATCGCGGTGGTCCTCGCCTCCCCGCAGGCCGGGACCATCGCCGGGGCCTCGCTGTCCGCGTACCTCGGGGACGGTCTGGACGAGGCGATGGGTGCGCTGCGCCTGGCCTACGCGATGATGCTCGACCGCGAGGCCCGCTACCGCTCCCCGGCCTTCCCCTTCACCGACCCGCTGGCCCTGCTCGTCATCGACGAGGCGCACATGCTGCTGTCGGCCTCCTCGCCGTACCACCTGGAGGCGAAGGCGATCGTGGAGCAGCTGACCCGCCGGTCCCTCAAGCGGGGCATCGGCGTGGTCCTGGCCACCCAGACCCCGCTGGCTGAAGACCTCGGCAACTCCACCGTGATCCGGTCCCAGTTGCTGATTGGCGGCGGCGCGGTGTTTCTGCGGTGCGCCAAGGGTCAGGGCTCCCTGGTCGGCGCGAACGCGGTGGAGGGTGCGGAGGGCATCGACCTGTCGATGATCCCCTCGCAGTGGCCGGGCCAGTACGCCAAGGTCTCCGACCGGGACATGAGCGGTCTGGCCACCGAGGCCGCCGCCGCTCCCGAGGACGGCACCTTCGGCCTGGGCTACCTCCTCACGCCCGGCTCGCAGGCCGTCCAGTTCCGTTCCCTGCACCTGGACGTGGCGCCCGTCTCCCTCGCCGGAGGCGAGCCGCCGGTCGGGATCGAGGACTGCGACGCCTGGCGTGAGCGCGACGCGGTCGCCCAGACGCCGATGGTCGACAAGCGCGGCAAGAACCTGATCGGCAGCCTCGCCGACCTCCTCGCCGCAGCCGAGGGCGCCCCTTCCTCGCAGGAGGCGCCCCACCACCACCCCGGCGGCCTTCAGGTAATCGCCGGATCCAGCAGGCCCGGTGCTCCCGGTGTAGCCGCGGGGGCGCCCGACGGACAGGAGCTGATCAAGCCGCGCATCCTCGAGCTCCTGCGGGAGCAGTCCATTCCGATGACCGCCGAGACCATCGCCCGAAAGCTGGGCACCTCCGCCAAGAACATCAAGCCGCGCCTGTCCGAGCTGAAGAAGCGGGACGAGGTCACCAACGAGAACGGCCTGTGGAGGGCAGCATGAACACCCGTACCGAGACCGACTTCACCCCCATCGACCAGGACCTGTACGCGAAGGCGTTCCAGCTCCTCGACCCCGACCCCACCCCGGAGTCCGCCGCCCCCGCCGCCTCGGCGGTTCCCGCGCCGGTTCCCTTGAGCCTCCCCGCCGCCCCGCCGGTGCGCCGGACCGGCCCGGTGGAGAAGACCCTCACCGACGCGCTCGCGCTCCTCGACACCCACGGCTGGGCCAGGTTCACCCTCGTCCACCCCGAGGGCGCCCGCTGCTCCATCGGCGCGCTGCGCGCCGCGGCCGGCGCCCGCGACGCCGCCTACTGCGACGCCGGGAATCTCCTCCTGGACGAGGCCCGCCGCCAGCACGGCAAGAAGTGGGAGACGATCCCCTCCTGGAACGACTCCCACACCGGAGCGCAGGTGCGTAGCGTGTGGGTGGCCGCCATCCGGCGCGCCCACCACATGAACATCTGACGCTGGAGCTGCCCGTGTCGTTCTTGTTCACCAACCCCGAACCGGACCGTGACGACCGGTCGTTCTCCTTCACCGGCACGCAGCCGGGTCGCGACGACGGCCGTTCGTTCTCGTTCACCGGCTCGGACCCGGCCGACATCGACAGGCAGCTCCAGACGATCACCGACATGGCCACCGAGATCCTCCGCCTTGTCGCCGAGGTCCGCAGGCAGATCAACACCTGACCGCCTCCTCCGCCCAGAACGCGGAGAAGAGCACCGACACCCACCAGCTCGGCATCACGCCCCGCCCGGACAGGACACCTCCGGGCGGGGCGTCGCTGTTCCCTGCCCGAACCACCACCCAACCTCGGGAGACCGACCACCGTGCGCCGATACCGCTACCGCTGCACCGTCTGCCGCACCACCAGTCCCGTCGTCCACGAAATCGAGGCCCTGGCCGCCGTGGGCGAGGCCCACCGGCAGACCCTCCACGGCGGCCACTTCCCCGACGACGAAATGGCCGGCCAGATAGACCGCCTCGGCCGCTGGTACGCCGTCCTGCCCCCGCTGGCCGCGCTCCACGCCCGCATCGCGGACGCGCTCAGCGACCTGCGCGACATCAAGACCGTGGGCCACTACTGGTGGGCCAGCGCCAGCGCCACCCTCCTGATCGGCGGGACGGCCGCCCTCGCCCTCCTCCTCGTCGCCGCCGCCCTCTGACCACGACTCCGACCGCCCCGCCTGGCCACCGGCACCGGGCCGCCCCCACTTCGGAGGCGGCCGGTCCCGGTGACCGGACAGGCCGACCGGCCACCACCTTCACCTCACGCCCCGGCGACGGACCGCCCGTCACCGGGGCGCAGCACTACCCGCCATCACACCCGCTGGAGGAACCCGTGCTCGTACCCCGCCCGCGCCGCCGGATCGGGCGCCCGCGTCCGCAGCGCCCCGGCCTCCGCTACCCGCAGCGCCCCGCCCGGCTCCCCGGCTCCTGGAGCAGGTGATGGCCGACCAGGACCAGGACCTGGTCGACATCGACCCGAACGACCCCGGCGACGGCTCGATACCAGTCTTCCGATGGAGGCAGGCCGGACACACGAACCTCGCGACCCGACGCCAGCTGCGGGAGATGGGACTGCGCCCCGGCGGCCACGAGCCCGTCGCCCGGATCGAATGCCGCGGCGGGAAGCGGTGGGCGTGGCTGTACGAGATCGACAAGGCCAAGCCGATACGGCCGATGACCGTCGCCAAGGAGGCCGCCCTCGACAAGGCGATGGCCAAGAGGCAGACCTGCCCGTCGTGTTCGCGGCGGTACTACCACTGCCTCCCGCTCAAGAGCCTCGGATCGTGCCTGGAGTGCTACGACGGCACCCCGGCCGAGCTCGGCAGCTACCTGCGCCCGCCCGGCGAGTACCTCGCCGCTGCGGCCTGAACCCCTCTCCCGCGTCTGCCGGTTGCCCGATCCACCCGCCCGCCGACGGGTGGTGACGGGGAGCCGGACAGCCCGGCCCGGATAGGAGTCGCACGTGACCACCGCCCCCCTCACCATCACCGGCGACCGGAATCTGGACGCCGCCTGTGCCACCGTCACCAGCGAGATCGCCCGCACCGACAGTAAGGCCAGCCTGCTGCTCGCCTTCGACGGCGCGGTCCTCGCCGGTCTGGCCAGCGTCGCCGACAAGGACCTGCCCGTGTTCACCAAGACCGCCGGCGGTCTGGCCGTGCTCACCTTGGCCGTCGCCGCCGTCTTACTCCTCCTGGTCGTCAGGCCCAACCTGGGCGGCGGCCGCATCGTCCGTGAGGGCCTGCCGTACTGGGCGCGCCTGGAAGAGAACGAGCTCCAGGAGGCGATGGGCCAGGACCACCGCCTCGCCCGCGTGAAGGCGCTGTCGATCCTCGCGGTCCGCAAGTTCCGGCGCCTGGCCCTCGCGGTCGACGTCATCCTCGCCTCGCTCGTCCTGCTGACTGCCGCCGCGATCGGGGTGCTGGTGTGAGTTTCCAACACGCCGCCGGCTACTTCGTCACCGTCGCCAGCTTCGTCGGCGCGCTCGCCATCCCGTTCGTGATCGTCGCCGCCCGCCGCACCGTCGCCCGCATCCACGCCCAGACCGACCAGAAGGAGCAGTAGCCCATGGCACCCTCCCTCTTCTCCCGCACACGGAACGCCGCCGAGCCGGAGTTCACCCCCGAGCCGTGGCCGGAGATCGGCGAGACCTGGAAGCCCGAGGGCGTGATCGTCTCCCAGCGCTACCTCGGACTGGCCGGTGCCGTCGTCCTCGTCTACACCGCCGACGCCGGGGGCAACGGCACCTACTACGCGGTCGCCTGCCTGGGCTGCCCGTTCCTCACCCGCTCCGAGGGGCGCGACGACTACCTCTCCGAGCAGGCGGGCGGGAGGATCGCCAACGCTCACGCTGGGGAGTGCCGGGCGCTGTCCCGGGACCTGCCGACCCGGCCTGACGACGACGCCGCCCGCGGAATCGTGCGTCGGCGGCTGCACTCGGAGCGCCGCTCCGACTGCAGCACCACGGTCTACCTCACCGATTTCCACCTGGACCGCCTCGCCCTCCAGCGCTCCACCGAGTGGATCGAGGAGGAACTGCAGCGCCTCGCGGACGAGCAGCCGGAGTTCCTGACCGCCAAGCCGCGCACCTACGGCACCGGCACCGAGTTCACGATCCTGAGCTTCCCCAAGAGCTGACCGGATGCTCTCCGTACGGCCCCGCCCAAACCCGCCTCCGTGGCGGCCGGCGGGGTCGGGCGGTGTCCGCCCGGTCAGCAGAGACCAGGCGACCGGCCCTCCCCCGGAGGTCACCGTGTCCCTCGCCCGCCGCTCCCTCATGGAGACCGCCGCCGCCCGCCTCGGCTGGCGCCGCGCCTACGGCGACACCACCCAGATCGACGCGCTGCTCACCGAGCAGACCGAGACCGCGTACACCGCCGCCGCCGACCACGCGGCCCTGGCGACCACGAAGAACGCCGACGTCCTCACCGTGCAGCCCGGCGTCCTGGACGTCCGCGGCCGCGTCCTCGCCGACGTCCTCTTCCTCGAGGGCGTCCTGACCGGCGCCCGCAACCGCGGCCTGCCCCCGGAGCTCATCCAGGGCCTGGAGGACGCCGTCGACCACGGCCACGAGCTGACGGTGCTCCTCGCGGACACCGTCCGCACCACCGCCACCGCCGCCCACGCGGCCGGCCACTGAGCGCTCGGGGCAGCCGCAGGCACCGAACCCGGCCGCCCCGGAGCACTACCCCTCCCTTTCCAGAGCGCATCGAGAAGAAGAAGGAGTTACATCATCATGACCGCAACCCTGCGCCAGACGGCCAACGCCGTCGCCAACTCGATGATCGATGGCGCCAGCATGGCCACCGCGCTGATCGGCGGCGCGGCCGGCGCCTACCTCGGCTACCAGCTCGCCCCCGCCGACTGGTCCGACGAGGCCCGCATCACGTTCGCCGGGGCGGTCGCCGTCGTCGGCGCCGTCGCCATCGACGGGCTCGCCGAACTCGTGCTCGCCCCGATGCGCCGTCTGATGCGGACCCGCAGCCCGCTGCCCTCCACCCGCCGGTCGGCCCCGGCTCCGGCCGCCACGCTGGACGAGGCCCTCGCCCAGGTCGTCACCGCGACCGAGGAGGACGCTGCACGCCGCGCCGCCAGCGCCGCCTTCCGCATCGACGACGGCGACAACTTCCTGCGGAGCGAGGACCGGTGGCGCGGCTACGAGGACGGCGAGGCGTCCTTCTACCTCGCCCCGGGCGTGGTGCTCCACCACCGCGCTGAGAGGGGCGAGTACAAGCACCACTTCACGCTGCTGACCGGCGACGGCGAGACGCCGGTGGCCATCACCGGCATGGAGCAGATCCGCCACCACCTCGCCGCCCGCGCCGCCGGCCTCCCCGCTGTCCCGGTGACCGCCGACACCGAGGACGGAGACGAGGACAAGGCCCTGCTCAGCGAGATCAACGACCAGCTCAAGGCCCTGGAAGCCTGACGGGCTGCCCACCCCGCCCCGGCCCTGCGCGGCCGGGGCGGTGCGGTGGCCAATCTCACCCGCCCAGCACCTCCACGGAGGACCCGTTGCCCCGCACCCTCACCGCGATCCCGGCCGAACGCCTCACGACCGTCGTCACCGGCATCCTCGGCACCGAGTGGACGCCGCCCGCCAACCCCGCCTGGCCCGTGGTCTTCACCAACGAGGCCGCCGACCGCGAACTCACGCTCTACCCGGACCGGAAGAACAGCCGGCTCGTCTTCGTCCTGACTCCGGCCGACACCGACGACGACTTCGGCCGCCGCCAGCGGTACGCGAAGTACACCCCCGCCCTCACCGGCCACGACACCATCGACAGCTGGCTCGCCGACGGCGACCTGGACGCCGTCGCCGACGCCCTCGCCGTCATCCTGGAGCGCCTGGTCGAACTGCCCCTTCCCGAGCGGGCCGCGCACCCCGACCCGCTGGGAGCGGAGCGGGAGCGCCTGGCCAAGCACGCCCAGGAGCTCGCCGCGCACGCCTCCTACTTCGCCGCCGGTCTCATCTGGTCCCAGCCCGTCGCCGACGACGCCCAGCGGCTCGCCACCCTCGCCCGCGACCTCGCGCACACCGCCACCCGCGTGGACGAGCTGCGCGGCCACAAGAACTCCCGCCGCTGACCGACCGCTCCCCTGCACGTTCCTGACCTGACCTGGAGGAACCCATGGCACGCGGCACCCGGCCCGTCGTCTACTACATGGCGACCCGGCCCGACGGCACCGTCCCGCCCACCTGCGAGCACCTCGCCCGCTACTACAGCAACCTCGGCGAGACCATCCCGACCGTCAACCTCGCCCACCACGTCGGCGAGACCATCGACCACCCCAGCCCCGGCAAGCGCTGGTACACGGACAAACCCTTCTCGTACTTCCACATGTACACCCGGCCCGGCGAGATCCTGGAGCGCATGGAGGAGCGCTGGCCGGTGCGCCTGTGGGAGGTCGAGCCGCTCGGTGAGACCGGCAACTGGGGCAACGGCTTCGCCCCGTACTGGCTGATGTCCCACCAGATCCACGTCGTCAGGGAGACCGAGGCGTGGCGCGCGTTCGGGCACCGCGGCCTGCAGGTCCTGGCAGTCCTCACGCAACTGCCCGACCTCGCCCGGCAGTGGGCCGCAGAGTGGGCCGCCGACCCCGAAGGCACGCGCCGCACCTACAAGGCATGGGAGGAGCGGGTGGACAACACCCGCGCCCTGACCAACTGGGCGTACTGGCGGGCCCAGCACTCCCGCCGTTCGGCCGGCCTCGCCACGGCCAACCAGCTCGCCGGGGACGCCGCTGCGCAGGCCGCGACCGCCGCCGGAGCCGACCCCTACGCCGTCGCCAGGATCCAGCTGCGAGCCCGCTGCCTGGTCGCCGGTCAGCTCATCTTCGACCGGATCCGCACGGGCGAGTACGAGCAGTCGGTCCGCGCCCTGCTGCTCGGTGCCGGACTCGACACCTCGGCTCCCGTCCCGGCCTGTCCACCTCCCCGAGCGTCCTCAACCGCCCCGGCCCACCAGCCGGGGCGGGCCTGCTTCATCCCTTCGAGACCAGGAGGCACCTGGTGATCAACGACCCCACCGACGAGACGATCCGCTACACCGCCGACGTCGTCCTGCTCGCCGCCGGCCACGTCCTGCTGATCGAGCGGGGCTGGGATCCGTTCAAGAGCCGGTGGGCGCTGCCCGGTGGCCACGTGAACAGGGGAGAGACCAGCCTGGCCGCCGGGTCGCGCGAGCTGGAGGAGGAGACCGGCATCACCGTCCCGGCCACCGACCTCCGGCAGGTGGGCGCCTACGACGCCCCCAGCCGTGACCCGCGCGGCCGGTACGTCAGCGTCGCCTACACGGCCACCCTGCCCTCGCCGGTCCCGCCCACCGCAGGGGACGACGCCACCGCCGCCCGCTGGTGGCCTCTGGATGCGCTCCCGGACCTCGCGTTCGACCACGCCGAGATCGTCGCGGCGGCCGCGCACCGCTGACCCCCTTCCCAGGGACGCGGCGTTCCTCCGTGCCGCCCCGGCCTCACCAGGCCGGGGCGGACGCGGTGTTCCGCCACGACCAGCACACGGAAGGAGAGAGATCGTCATGCCGAAGCCGAAGTTCTACGAGGTGGACGTCCCGATACACCGCACCGACCAGCAGCTGCACGGGCTGCACGTCTTCACCGGCCAGGCCACCTCGCCCAACGAGGCCCTGACCCGCGCCCACCAGGTCTACGACGCGGCCCTCGCCGCGCAGAAGGCCGGACTCGCCAAGCCCGGCCGCCAGGACGACGGCTGGGGAGCGAGCGGGGTCCGCAACGGCTGGGAGCCGGACTGGAGGGCGGCGAAGGCTGACCTCTGGTCCAACCCGTTCAGTTGGACCAGCAGGAGCAGCTATGAGCTGTAGATACGCCCCGAGGCAGGCGCTCACGGCCTGGTAACCGACGCCTGCCTCGGGCCACCCATCCCGTACGAGACGAGAGGGAGTCACCAGTATGGCCTCCACCGCGCGCGTGCAGGACCGCTTGCGGCAACGCGCTCTCCTCATCACCACCCTGACCGTTCCGCTGACCGGCTGGACTGTGCACGCCGTGAGCCTGCACCGCCAGCTCGCCGCCGCCCGCCGCGACCCGCTGACTGGGCTGCTCGGCCGCGACGGCTACACGATCAAGGCACAGCAGGTCCTCCGCCGCTACGGCGACAGCGCCCTGGTAGTCCTGGTCGACGTCGACCACTTCAAACAGATCAACGACACCCGGGGCCACGCCGCCGGCGACCGCGTCCTAGCCGACATCGCGCGGCGGCTCACCGCCTGGGCAGGCAGCCACGCATCGGTCGGCCGCCTCGGGGGAGACGAATTCGCCGTCGCCACCCGGATCGGCCCCGGGCGCCGCCAACTGCGTCTCGCGCAGCTCACCACGCTGCTCGCGCAGCCGGTCGAGGTCGACGACGGTGCCCCGATCGACGTTGCCGCGTCCATCGGCGCCGCCTCCCCCGACATCCTCGGCACGACGGCCTTGTCGCTGCTCCAGCGCGCCGCCGACGCCGCGATGTACGAAGGCAAGCACAGCGAGCGTGCGATCCTCGCCGGACCTCAGCACGCCGCAGTTCCGTCCATCAACGGGCGCCGCGCCGGACGGCCGGGCACCGACTCCCTGGGGCGCGCGGCATGAGCACACCTCCGCTCCCCGAACCGGGCACCTGGATCCGGGGCATCACGATCCGCCAGCCCTGGGCGTCCTGCATCCTCGCCGGGAAGAACGTGGAAAACCGTCCGCGCCCCTGGACCTGGCGCGGCTGGCTGCTCCTGCACGCCGGGCTGACCTCGGAGAGCGCCGCACTGCGCGACCCGCTGGTCGCCACCGCGATCCGCGGCCGCCAGCTGCACACCGGCGCGGTCATCGGCGTCGCCCGCCTCACCGACTGCCACCAGGACCCCGACACCACCGTCCCGTGCTCCCGGTGGGCGCAGCCCGGCGTCTGGCACCTGGTTCTCGCCGACGTCCAGGAGCTCCCCCTCCCGATCCCCGTCCAGCGCGGGGCTCTCGGTCCGTGGAAGCCCGCCCAGGACCTCGTGGACCAGGTCCGTCTCCAACTCCCCCATCTGCATGCACCGGAGGGACTTTCATGAGCGGCACCCGCACCGGCGTCCCCAACCCGCCGACCATCAAGCCAGCCGACGACCGCGTCCCCTTCCCCCACACCGATCAGACCCTGGGCTGCCGCACGAACCCCGCTCTCTTCGAGATCGATGCCATCCCCGCCAGCGACTCCCGCGCTCGAGAGAAGGCGTTGGCGAATGCCGCTCGTGTCTGCTCCGGGTGCCCGATCGTGCAGGGCTGCCTGAAGTGGGCGCTCGCCAACCCCAAGTTGACCAAGAACGGGGTATGGGCGGCGACCACCTCCCGCGACCGCACAAAGCTGCGCAAGAAGCTCGTGGACCGCCTCGGCGAGGACTGGGTCGCGGTGGTGGCCGAGCAGGACCGCCGACGCGAGCAGCGCGCGGCACGCATCGTGCCGCCCACCGTCCGCGAACAGGCCCTCGCTCGCCTGGAGCTGGAGCTCATCCCCGCCCGGCCCGCTCCGTACGAGCCGTGGCGCGAGCCGATGACACCTTCCCGCCAGGAGGAGAACCGACGCCTGCTCCTGGCCGCAATCAAGGACGCGGCCTGATGTTCACCGACTGGACCGAGGCCCTCGACGCCGAGGCGCTGCCCCTCAACCCGAACCCCGCGCAACAGCTCGCCGCCGCCTCCCGCGTCACCGCCCGCCGCGCCCACGACCAGGACGACCTCGCGTGGCTCCTGGACAACCTCGGGCTGCCCACGGACGAAGCCACCCTCACCTCCTTGATCCCCCTCCTCCCGGAGAACGGAGACGCCCCCGCCATGACGACCACCTCCCCCGCCCTGTCCGCACACGAAGCTGTGGCGATCTCGATGCACAACAACGGCGACAGCGACGAGGCCGTCCGCGAGGCCACCGGCCTGAGCGAGCAGGAGCTCAGCGACCTCATCGCCGACCAGGCCCCCACACCGCCCAACACGCCCGCCAGCTCCCTGGCCGTCCCGGCCTCCGCCGGGATCCAGGAGCTGCTCGCCTGGGCGGGATCACACACCCTCGCCGGGATCCGCAGCCGCGCTGCCCGCATCACCGCCGACCTGGCCGAGCTGTCCGATCGCCGCGAATCCGAGGCCGCGCAGCACGAGGCCGAAGAGCGGATCTCCAAGCTCAAGGCCGAACTGGAGCAGGCGCAGGCCGACTTGCGCACCGCCAAGGCCGGCACCCGCACCTCCAGCACCGCAACGTCGAACGCGGCCACCCCGATCCGCAAGAGCATGGGCAGCGGCCGCACCAAGGAGGAGCTCGCCGCCGTCCGGTCCTGGGCGCGCGCGAACGGTCACCAGCTCGCCGACGCGGGCATGGTGCCGAAGCGGATCCTGGAGGCGTACGACGCCGCCCACCAGGCGCCGGTCAGCAAGGCAGGCTGAGCGTGGCCGCCGACGACGCGATAGCCCTGGACGGCTTCCTGAACGAAGAGACCGTGCCCGGCGACCTGCACGGCAGCACGGCGCGGTTCCGCCTCACCGTCTCCCCGACGGACCAGCGCACGGACGAGATGATCCTGCCGTGCAGCGTCGCCGACCCCGCGATCGCGCACGCGGTCATCCACGACCTGGTGCCCGGCGACAAGCTCCGCGTCACCGGCTACCTCCGGCTCCCCCGCACACCGGACGAGCCGATGTGGCTGGTCGTCACCGCGCTGTCCGTGCTGGAGCCCGCGCCGCTGATGTCCGTGGCCGGCCCGGCCGCCGTCGTCACCGCGGTCATCGAGCGGTACGGGCCGTACGTCTGCTGGTTCGACGCGGACACCCCCGACGTGGAGGTGTTCACCGAGGCGGGCGACTGGGTTGGCACCGCGCCCGAGCCGAACGGGATTGGCCAGCTGCTCGAAGCGTTCGAGCATCGCCAGGCCGCCGGCGGCGAGTGAGTCAGCCGCCGTGCCTATCCGTCCCGAGAACCTGCACCGGTACCCGCGCGACTGGCCCGAGATCAGCGCGCGGATCCGGTTCGTGAGGGCGGGCGGCCGTTGCGAGTGCTCCGGGCAATGCGGCCTGGAGCATCCCGGCGGCCGCTGCCCAGCCGTCCACGGCGAGGACCACCCCGACACCGGTTCCGAAGTCGGCCTGACCACCGCCCACCTCAATCACCAGCCGGAGGACGTGCGCGAGGAGAACCTGCTCGCCGCCTGCCAGCTGTGTCACCTGCGGATTGACCACGGACACCACCGGGTCACCCGATCGCTCACCCTCGCCGCCCGCGCGGCCGCCGCCGGACAGCTCGGGCTCCTCCCCGAGGCCACGCTCGTCCGCACCGAGCCTCCCACCCCGCCGCGCCCTACCCGAGGCCGCGTCCCTGCGGCCGCGCTCCACCAGCTGCCCTTCCCCGAACCCGAACTGGAGGCATCCTGATGGCCCGCATCACCGTGAAAGTCGAACCGCTCCATGCTGACGGCACCGCCTGCGACCACGCGGTCAGCTCCTCGGGCAAGCCGCGCGACCCGGACTCCGGTTGCGCCGGCCGCCGCTCCTACCGCGTCTGGTGCAGCTCGTGCGGCCAGGTCGGCGAGCCGCACGGCCTGCGCGTCCTGGCCGAGCCCGAGCAGTCTCAGCACCGCGCGCAGCACCAGGCCCAGCTCGCCGCCACCCGCTGACGACACCGATGAACACGCGCGCTGACCCCGGCACCTGGTCGGCGCTCCGGCGCCGTCGGCAGCGCGGCCGCACTCCCATGAGCTCCCGACCCGCCCTCTGCGGCGGGCCGGGTGACTCCGAGCACCCGCTCGGAGTCCGCTGCACCACCAACACACCGAGAGGAGGAACTGACATGACCGACCAGAACACCCAGGCGCTGCCCAGCACGCCGGTGATCGAGCTCGGGGACGCCGCCGCGCTGACGCGGGGCGGTGAGTCCGAGAGCGTCGAGAGCAAGCAGAACCCGTACGACTGATCCACCAGTACAGCTGAACCAAGCGGCGGCCCCCGGCACTATCCCGGGGGCCGCCGCCCATCTGCGCTTCCAGCAAGGAGAAGAAGATGTTGCGATGGTTCGGCGGCAGCGCCCCCGGCGCCCGGACCGCCCTGCCCCACGACGCCCGGATGGTGTGGAACGACCCGCCCCTGTGGGCGGTGGGCAACTGGCCCACGCACCTCCTGCGCACCGCCGAGACGGACACCGGCCGCATCGCGGTCTTCGGCCCGTGCTCCGCGAGCGACAACGACGTCACCCACGCCGCCAGCCTGAACGACCCCGCGCCGATGCTCCGCCGGTGGGCCGGATCGTTCACCGCGGTCCGTACGCATCCCGGCGCAGTCGACATCTTCAGCGACGGCGCCCACGCCTGCCCTCTCTACACCGTCACCACCCCCCAGGGCCTGGTCTGGGGATCCAGCGCTCTCGCCCTCGCCCCCCTTGCCGACAGCCGAGTGGATACCGAGTGGCTCGCCGCCTACCTCTGGGACAAGCGCGCTCCCGCGCCCGGCCGGTCGCCCTGGAAGAACATCGTCCCCGTACGACCCGGCCAACACCTCACGCTGACCCCCGACGGCGCCGCTGCGGCCACCCCCTGGTGGTCACTCTCAACCCGGACCTATGCCGAAGCCGTAGCCCGGCTGAGGCACCTGCTCACCGAAAGCGTCCGGGCCCGGACTTCGGTACCAGCCTCCACGGACCTGGCGGGGCTGGACTCGACCACGCTCGCCGTCATCGCCGCAGCCGTCTCCCCCACCCCCGTCACCGCCATCACCGCCCACCCCGACGGACAACGCAACGGCGGCGACCTGACCTACGCCTCCCAGCTCACCGTGCCCGGACTGACCCGCATGCTGCTCCCGCTGCGGGCCGGGCACCTGCCCTTCACCCCTGCCGACGTGCCGCTGCCGGCGACAGACGAACCGGCCCCCTCCACGACGACCTGGACGATGTTCTCCGCCCAGCTCCTTCTCGCCACCGCGGCCGGCGCGACGGCTCACCTCACCGGCGACGGCGGCGACAACCTCGCCCTGCCACCCCCCACCCACGTCGCCGACCTCGTCCGCAGCGGGCGCTGGCTGCGCGCCGCAGCCGACATCATGGGCTGGGCCCGACTCCGCCGGATCGACCCCCGACCGCTCGCCCGCGCCGCCCTGCAGACCGACGCCCGGCGGCTCGCCTGCACCTCACCGACACGACCACCCTGGCTCACCGCACCCCCTCCGCCACCACCAGACATGCCGAACCGAGCCACCGGTGACGCGGACACGGAGCTGATCGGCAACGTGCGAACGGCCGCCCGGGCCGCGTACGCCGACGCCCAGCTCGCCGACACTCTCGGCATCGAACTCCACAACCCCTACTTCGACGCCGCCGTCCTGGAAACCGTGGTCAGCGCTCCGGCCGCCACCCGGTTCTCCACCCACCGCTACAAGCCCCTGCTCCTCGACGCAGTCGGCGACCTCCTTCCCGCACCGCACCGGTACCGCACCACCAAGGGCACCTTCGTCAGCGCCTTCCACCACGGCGTTCGCGCCAACCTCCCCCACCTCCTCGACCAGACCGACGGCCGCCTGGCCGCCCTCAACCTCATCAACCCCGCACAACTGCGCACCGCCCTTCGCCACGCCGCCCTGGGCGTAGAGACCCCATGGGCGACGCTGCTGCGCACCCTGGCCGCCGAAACCTGGCTGGGCGTCGCGGAGACCGCCCTCGACTGCGGGTGGCAGACGGAGGAGGCCTTGTGATGCTCCGCCGCTCTGAGCTGGCCCACTTGGTTACCCCGCACGCCACCATCACCATCGACTACCGCACCGGCCACACCGAACTCCGCCCAGCCACCAGCGACAGCCCGCTGGACGGCGCGACCGTCCACTGGGTGCCGACCGGGCCTTCGTGGGGAACCGGCGAGATCCCCGCCGCCCTCCCGACTCACCCCCCGGCCCCCCTCTCCTGGCGCCTCGCGGCCATCCCGGCCGTCCTCGCCACCACCGCGGCTCTCCTCTGCCACCCCCGCCGCCGCACGTTCCACCGCCTGGTCCGCCTGGCCACCGTCGGCCGCGGCCTGCCGCCAGCCACGACACCACAGGTCCGCTGCGCGGTCCGCGCGGTGCGGTGGGCCGCCTGGCCCCTGCCCGTACGGTGGGCCTGCCTCGAGCAATCCACCGCTGCCGCCCTGCTCCTGGCATTCGCCGGGCGACGCGCAGAGTGGCGCCACGGCATCGCACTCGATCCGATACGCATGCACTGCTGGATTGCCGGCCCCGACGGCCACCCGGTCGACGAACCAGAAGACACCGGCCTCTACACAGTCACCCGCACACCCGACGGACCTGGCCCCGACCCCCGGGACCCGAGAGGAGCACGACATGAGTGAACCGCACATCCTGCTGGACGGCACCGAGCTGTCCCTCGCCATGCCGCGCCGCGAGATGCTGCCCACCTACCACCGCTGGGAGAACGACCCCACCACCCTCATCGGCTTCGGCAACCAGTTCCCCCAAGCCCTCGAGATCCGAGAATCCGGCTGGGACCGCCAGCGCAGCAACCCACGCTTCCACCAGTTCGAGATCCTCCACCGTCCCGACCAGACGCCGGTCGGCATGACCACCCTGGAGATCAACACGTTCAACCGCACCGCCGAGTACGTCGTGGTCATCGCCCCCGAGCAACGAGGGAAAGGCCACGCATCCGAAGCGACCCGCCTCACCCTCGACTGGGCCTTCCACGTCGGAGCGCTCCGCATGGTCTGGCTCAAGGTCCTCGCCCCGAACGCCGCAGGCGTCGCCGCCTACGAGAAGGCCGGCTTCAAGACGGCTGGGCGACTGCGGAAGTCGGGGTACTGGCTCGGCGAACCGGCCGACGAAATCCTCATGGATGCTCTGCGTGCAGACTTCCCCGGCCCCTCCTCCGTGTCGGCCGCCCGCTAACGAGACGGACACCAGCGCGCTTCTGGCGCCTCTTCCAGGAGCGGGATTTCGTCGTTTCTGGGGGTACGCCAATCACCAGCCGGAGGACGTGCGCGAGGAGAACCTGCTCGCCGCCTGCCAGCTGCCCGCATCAGCGTGAAGATCGCCCCGCTCCACCCGGACGGCGCTGAGCGCGACCACGCGGTCCGCCTCCGGCAAGCCGCGCGACCCCGGGGCCGACTGCGCCGACCGCCGCCCTCCTGCGCCGTGGTCTGCAGCGACTGCCGCTCGGCGGAGCATCCGCGATGCTCACAGCCTGAAGAGGCTGGCCCCCCGGACCGCCCACAGCGCCAACGCTGTACGGCTTGATGATCGTGACCTGAAGCGCGGCCGTCCGCTCCCTGAGCAGCAGCCCGACGCAGAGACCGCCCCCACCAACACGCTTCACTGCGCCAGGCCCCCCCATCCACGGCACCCCGACCCCAGGTCCTACTGGCTCCTCACCCACGTCCTCGCCAGACGCGAGCTCCCGCCCGGCATCGACCCGGGTGCCTGAGCCCACAAGCGGCCCCCGCTCGTCCCGACCTAGGTCCGGACGAGCGGGTGTCCTGTCTCATCGAAGTTGGTCGTCTGCGTGGCGCTGACCTGCGTGGACTGGATTGGGTGAGACGCGTGGACTCGGTTCGTTGAGACAGACTGCATCTGTCCGTCTTATGTGACCTCAGTTGATCCGGTTCGCCTGATACGACGTCGATGGAGTGTCGCCGTGCCGTATCCGCCGACGCTGCTGGTTAATTCCCAGGTCAGCAGCTTGCTTCGACTGGCAGGATCGGCGCCATGTCGATCGATGCGTTGGTGGTCCGAGCCCGTGGGCTCTGGGAGGACCTGGCCCAGGTGCCGGTGTCGTTCGCCCCGCCGGGCGGTGTGAACGTGGTGGTCTCCCCGCGGTCCGGGCTGTGCCCGGTTGGCTGGGTCGGAGTGGTAGCTCTGGGCGGATCGGCGATCGTGACCGCGCCGAGTGACAGTGCCGCCCGGATCGTTCGTGACGCGCTGGGGAGACTGCCGGTGGAGGCCGTCGTGGATAGCGCTTTGGTCCGGAAGGTCCTTCCAATGGCCCGGGTGCTCGGGCCGGCGGCGCTGTCATATGTGTCCCCAGCGGGTTTCCGGCCGGTGGAAGCTGGTGCCTTGACGGTGGAGCAGCTGTCAGCCGCTCACCCGGATTTGCGGATCTTGGAGCAGGCGGCTGGTCATGAGGACGCTGGTGAGGCTGCTCTGGACGAGATTACGTCGCCCGCGTTCGTGGTTCGCGAGCGTGGCCAGGTGGTTGCTGCTGCGGGGTATCGGGCCTGGCCGAGGCGGACGGCCCATATCGGCGTACTGACGGCGCCAGAAGTGCGAGGGCGAGGACTGGCACGGGTGACGGGCTCAGCGGCGGTCGCTCATGCGCTCGCTGTCGGGCTGCTGCCGCAGTGGCGAGCGCGCCATCCCGCCTCCCGGCGCGTTGCGGCCGCATTGGGTTTCGACGAGCTGGGCTCCCAACTCAGCATCGAGATCGCTTAAGAGGGGCGGTGTGGTGGGGGTTCGGTGGGCCTGAACGACTCGGTTCGTTGAGATATCGACTCGATTGAGTGAGACAGGACAGCGGGGGCCGCCTTTGTGCTTCTGAAGCCGACAGCTCATGGGAAGTTTTACGGCCGTAAAACTGGTAGCTGCGGAGCCGTTCGATGCGCAGCCGGCTCGCCCGACTCGCTCGGTTTTACGGCCGTAAAACCGAGGACCCGCACGCCGCCCCTGGAGCACCGCCTCTCATCTGAGAGGATGCTTCCCGTCCATCCGAAGTACCGGGTTCCCGGGAAGTAGTCGGAGAGCAGTACATGCCCTACATCACCGTGCTCTTGAACCGTAAGGGCGGAGTCGGCAAGTCACTCTTGACGGTCAACCTCGCTGCGGTCTACGCCGAAATCCTCGGCTGCGATGTCGCCGATGCCGAAGGGGTGACCGCAGGCGGCGGCCCGTCCGTAGCGGTCGTCTCAATAGACCCTCAGGGCACCAGCATCGAACATGCCGAGAAGGTCAGGAAGGCCGGCAGGCCAGTCCCCTTCCGCGTAGTCGACGCAAGCCAGAACCTCGACAAGCTGCGCCGCCTGCGCCGCGCCAAGGCCGACATCATCCTCGTCGACACGCCAGGCTTCATGCCACTCAAGGCAGAAGACGACGAAGACGAGTCCATCGACCCCCTAGGCGACGGAACCACCGGAGACGCACTGCGAGCCGTCCTCGACGTTGCTGACGACGTCATCGTCCCTCTAGAAGCTGAGGGAAGCGCCTTCACCCCGACCAGGGTCACCGTTGAGCGCGTCCTCATCCCCCGCCAGATCCCCTACGGCGTCGTCGTCAACAACTGGGACCCCCGCGACGGGACCGCTGACCGGGACCGCACTATCAGCCTCGTCCAACGCAGAGGCTGGGAGCTGTACAACGCCACCGTCCGTCACTACAAGCCGCACACCCGCGGCATCACCAACGGGCGGTTCTGTACCCAGTACGAGTCCAACCACATTGCCACCAAGGCCAAACAGGACTTCGTCTCTCTCGCCTTGGAGCACCAGCTCCGTCGCCAGAAGTACGCAGGAGGCCGATAGTGGCCAAGCGTGATGAGTTCGACGACTTCTTCGGTGATGACGATGACGCCGTCGTCGACACCCGAGCTGACGGCCGGCTGCTGCGTGTCCCCGTGGCCCGCATCGCCCCCAACCTGGTCAACCCGCGCACCAACTTCGGCACCGAGGAGGAACTGCAGGACCTCGGTAAGAGCTTGCAGCGGCGCCAGGTCCAGGCGGTGCTGGTTGTCACGCGTGCCGCCTACCTGAAGCTCTGGCCCGACAACGCCGAGAAGATCGGCAACGTCGATGTCGTGATCGTGAGCGGCGAGCGGCGATACAGGGCGGCCAAGGTCGTGGCCATGCCGGCCTTGGACTGCGTCATCAACGACGACGTCGCCGAATCGCGCAAGACGTTCATCGAGGCCGTGGTCTCCGAAAACGTCGACCGGGCCAACTTCGACCCCATCGAAGAGGCATACGCCATCGAGGCTCTCGTCGCAGAGTTCGGCACGGGCCGGGCAGTGGCCCAGCACTTCGACCGCGCTGACGGTTGGGTAACCCAGCGCCGCCTCCTGACATACCTCGTGCCTGCCCTCCAGGACCAGGTGAGGCAGCGCACCATGCCGGTGGAGGTGGCGCGCAACCTCGGCAAACTCGCCCGAGATAACGAGTGGTCGGCTGAGGAGCAAAACGTTTGGTGGGCCAAGGAGCAGCAGAAGCGCCAGGAAGCGGCTGAAGAGCGTAAGGCTCAAAAGCAGCGCAAGCGCGAGGCCAAGCCGACGCCGAAAAAGAAGGAAGCGCAGCCGCGCGATGAGGGATCTCCCGCCGCGATCCCGTGGCACAATCCCTCGGCGGTGCTCAACATTCTCCGCGAGCACATGAGCTCGTCCGACTTCGAACACCTCGTCAAAGAGGCCGTCGAACTGATCTGAGTGCGCTCAGTGATGAAGCCCCCACTTGTCTATGGCGAGTGGGGCTTCGCTCGTCTCGGACGACGCAGGTGGTTGCTCGTTGGTGCCGCTCGGCGGCGCCGGGTCTGCGAGACGGTGCTGCGCTACCCCGAACCAGACCCTGATCGCGCGTCCGAACCGCGCCTCGCCCCCAGAACGGCGATCGGCGTGCGCACCACCAGGACCAGCCCGGTCAGAATCCGAGACAACGGCCCCGCTGAGCGCACCAGATGCCTAACGGCGCGGTGAGCACGCCAGATCGGTGCCCATTCGATGCGCGCACCGTCTTCTCATCAGCTGACGCCCGGCGGTCGCGGCCCTTCTTAGAGTGGTGGCATGGCAGACGAGATAGTGGCGATCGAGCGGGCCCTGGTCCGTGGTGAATGGGTGCCGGATCAGGAGGAGCGTGCTCTCGGTGGTGCCGTGCTCGAGTGCCGCGACCGGCTGGTGGAGGAGCCGTCGCCGGCGGACATGCCGCCCAGCGAGCGAGGCCTGTGGCTGACCCAGTCCCTCATGCTCCAGGCACTGCTGGTCCGCGAGCTCACCGACGGGCTGCTGCCGCAGTGGCAGGACCGGCTGGTCAGCAGCCCGATGCTGCACTTGGTCCAGGCATACGCCGACGCCATCCAGCCGGTCCTGCCCTACGCCGCCCGGCTCCTGGCCGCGTGGCAGGCCTCGCCCCCGCCGACGCCCGCTCCGGACCTTGTTGCCCGGGAAGCCGAGCGCCTGCGCGTGTCCGCCGTCGAAGCGGAGCAGAACACGCGGTTCTGGGATGCCCACCACTGGGAAGAGGCTCAGGTGGCCGGCGCGGAGCGGGCCGAGATTGAGCTCGCGCTGCACCGGTGTGGGGATATCGCGACGGTGATCTACGCGGCTGTCACCGGGCAGACCGACTACTAGCGGTACTCGGGTCCGTCCGGTTCGCGGGGTGGGCTGGGCAGGGGGGTGAAAGTCGTGCGCTCGTGGGCGGTCAGACTGACGCGGTACGGGGTCCACGCCTCGACGACGTCGAGCTCCAACGGCGGTGGCGGGAGCTCCTCGAAGGAGACGTGCTCGTCGGTCAGGCGGTCGGCCTGCTCGCGCCACCACAGCGCCCAGCCGAGGAGCGCCGAGGGATAGAGGCTGAGGGGACCAGGTTCGGCGTCGGCGGTCATGGTGACGGTGTAGCCGGAGGCGGCGGCGAGGTCGCTGGTGCTCAGCCAGACCAGGACGGTGCGCTCGCCGGTGATCACCCCGACGGCCAGGGCAGCGGCGCGCCGGCGGCGCAGGCTGTCCAGAGCGAGCAGCGCCGGGGTGTCTCCCGCGTGAGCCACCACGACCGCGGCCGAGGCGGCCAGCTGGCCCTGATGCAGGTTCTCAAGGGAGAGCTTGCGGCGCTGCTCCTCGGTCCAGGACGCGGGGATGCGAGCTTGGATCTCGTCCCACGGGCGTGGCTCGATCGCCATCCGGTGGAGATGAAGCGAAGGGGGCGCCTGCCACATGAGGCCGGGGGGCTCCACGGGGTAACGGGTCACGTGGACCTGCAGTGTGCCGTCCGGCCCGGCGAGCGCGTGGGTGTCCACCTCGGCCGTCGGCACCCGGGCCCCCGGATACACCGCGACCATCGGGTGCTGCACCAGCCCCTCGTCAGCAGCCCCTGACATCGTTCTCCGCCCCTCCCCGCCGCGAACACCTCAAGGCCGACGCTAACAGCGGCGCTACCGTGCGGCCCAGGAGCCGACGAACGGAAACGGAGCTGGCGTCGTGGGCTGCGCCGCCGGTAGTTGTCGTTGCGACTAGGCCTGGATGCCAGAGCGGCGTAGGTCCGCGTAGATGCGGGCCTTGACCCCCGGCTCTCCGGGCTCGCGCCGTACGGGCCCCACGCCGGAGGTGGCCCACCTCCGCTCGAGGGCGGTCATCACCGCGTGCGCCGTCGCTTCGTCGTGGGCGGTGACGTCCAGGACCACCAGGCCGGGCTCGGACACGTGCACGTTGTCGATACGAGTCATGCCCGCCCAGACGGCTCCCGCCGCCCGGACGGTTCGCCGCCGGCAGGCGCACCACCCCAACGAGCGAATACCCGGAGCCCTGCCTGGTGGCTGGCAGCCCTTGCGCGTGATCGAACAAAACAACGCGCGGCTGTCAGGGGTGCGTTCCATCGTCGGGGCCTCTGGGCGATCAGGGGAGGGCGGATGGGTGAGCGAGACCTCGCGGTGGGGATCGGCCTGCTGCTGGCGGCGGGCGGGGCGCTGGTTCTGCGGGAGATGATCGGCCCCTATGCCGCCTTCGCTATCGTGGCCTCACCCGTCCTGGCCGGCACCGCGGGGCCGACGATCGCCCGGCGGCTCGCGATACGGAGGCTCCGCCGGTGGCTACGCCGCCTGTAGGGGCCCCTGATGGGCGTGTGGGCACGTTTACGTCGTGCCGTCGGGCGGTTTCTGGAGCACTCGGTCCTGCGGGCGGCACTGCGGACACGGGACGACACCCGGCTCGTCGAGGATCATCCGTGCCTCCCTCAGGCTGAGGAGCGCTCCTCCGGTCGACGTCCGGCAGTCCCCGCGGTGCAGGCTTCCGCCGGGGACTCCCGGGCGGGAGATGAACCGCCACCATTTGAGCTCTTCGACGACGGCGCTTGGCGGTCGTGCCGGGGCTGGCTTCCTGCGCTGGGGGGCTGGCCCGGTGCGGCGCGGCACGCCGCTGTAGTCGACCTCCTCAATGGGTGTGACCACGGTGGCGGGTGCCTCGAAGAAGACAGAGTGCGGCTCGGCGGTCGTGCCGTCGCCGACGGGGGCCCGCGACCACACGTCCAGGCGCAGTCGGCACCACCACGGTCCCTGGGTGCCGAGCCGGAGGTGGGCGAGGATCTGCGCGGTGGCGGTGGAGCCGTCCGGCAGCTCTACGTGCACGGGCGGCGCCGGGGCATCCTCCTCGTGCGGCGCTGCAGGGGAGTCCATCGCTACGCGACCGGCGGGAAGAGGTGCTTGAGGGCCATCCGCGCGGCCACCACATTGCCGCTGGCGGCCTCGGTGCCCCAGTACGGGTGCGTGATGAGGATGGTGGCCAGCTCACGCAGCCGGGCCCGCAGCTGCTCGACCTTCTCCTGCTGCTCCGGCGTCCAGCCCTCGGTCGCGGGGCGCTCGGTGGGGAAGGGGTCACCCTCCCGGGCGGTGAAGCCGGGGTGGGGTTCGACCGACCACGGAAGCACGCGATAGAGCGCTTCCAGTTCCGCGGTGACCTGCCGGGACTCTTGCTGGGCGGCCCGTAGGTCGTCGGGGAAGTCGAAAGTTTCAGCCATGGCCAAAATACTACGCTTGTTCGAATTAGGGTTTCGAATCCATCACCACGGCACGCCGCCGCCGTGAGTACCTGTTTCTGATCCAAAAACCCAGGTCAGAAGCCTGTTGAGCTGCGTCGCGGACCGCAGACTGGCTCTCCAAGCTGAGCTCACTTGAGGGGAGACGCTGGGATGCACACCCGGCCGTGACGACATAGCGTGAGACGCGACTACGTTCTGCGACGAAAGAGGGCTCGGCATGGGAACCGATTTCGGTGACGCTCTCGAATTGGGCAGGGGTAACTCGGTGCGCGGCACCACGGTCCTTCGAGGTAGAAGGGACGACTCTCAGCATGAGTGGCTCGGTCCCGATGCGTTCTTTCACGTGGCGCCGGGGGAGGGGGTAAAAACACCAAAGGGCGACCCAGACGCGATCATCGCAACGGGTTTGCGTGCTGGGGCCGGGGTGGTTGCGAACGGCGGAGCCGAAAGCGGCAATGGGCTAGAAGGGCGGGGGGGTGTGGGGAAGCAAGACGAGACCGCTGGCGCCGGGGTGTTTGGACTAGGGGGCAGAGGTCGGCAAAACGGATCCACCGTCCAAAGCCGCCCAGGAGCCGGGCTCGTGGCCAGAGGAGGGGCTCACCTCGTAGAGGACCTCACTCTCAGCGCCACGAACACCCGGCAGCCTGACGGCTGCGGTGTTCTTGCCGCTCCTGCCGGAACTGCCCTCCCAGCTTGGGACGAGTCGGCTCACGTCGGTGTGTTCGGCCAGGGCGGTCACGAGCTAGAGCACAAGGTGTCAGTACTTGGTGGTACCGCGACGCGAGGCGCTTCGTTCCCAGGGGCCGGAGTCGTGGGTCGCGGCGGGGGCAGACGGCAGAAGACGGACACGTCTGCGACGACCGTGGTTGCCGGCGGTGGCCCTGGTGTCGTGGGCGTGTCTGGGGGCTCTTCCCTACCGGACGTCACTCTGCACCACGACGCCGGCGTGGTGGGGTGGTCCGATGTCGAAGACACGGGCAGGGCCGGAATCTTTGTCACGGCAAAAACACCACAACTCCGTCTTGAACCAGTGGAGGTTCCCTTTACCGCTGACGACACTCCCGACGTGAAGGGCAACCCAGGTGATTTGCTCGCCACAACCAGCCCAAGGCCAAATGAGCAGCCGATCGTCCGGTTGTGGTTCTGCAACGGAGTGAATCAATGGACAAGCATTGCGTGAACTTCGAGTGAGCTGATCCGAGTTCATTTGAGGTGCCTGGTCGGATTGCGCTGGCCGGTGGCCAGGGAAGCCATCGCCGGGTTACCCGGGGTGTCGTACGACGCTCTTTCACTCGCCCAGGTAGCCGCTCGTCGAACTGTTACCGAAACCGTTCGGCGAACGTGCCGATGCGGGCCGGGATTGGGGCACCCGCCCCTGACCTGGGCTTTGGGGTTCAGAAACAGGTACTGACCCGTCCTGACCTGTTGCAGCGAAGGTTGAGTGTTCTCATCGAACACTGAGTGTCATCGGCTCGGCGTGGTAGGCAGTAGCGTCGATCCGGCCGGACAGCGCGCCGCGGTACGTCGGCCCCGTCGTCAACTCCGACTCAGCCGCCGCGCGATGGCCTCCAGCAACTCATCCAGCGCCGCCTTTTGCGTTCGCCCCTGAGGCCGAGCCAGCCCCACCCGGCTCGGTGAGACCCCGCGGACCGGACGGAACACCACGTCCGGGTGGGAGTAGAAACGAGCCGCCGACGCCGGGGCCAGCGCCACGCAGCCGTCCGCCACCGCTGCGAGCCATTCGTCGGGAAGGCTGGCGACGGCGCCGACCTGGACGGGGTGCCCGTCCCGCTCCTCCGCCGCCAGCCAGTGCTCCCTCCAGGCTCCGGTCTCGGCTCCGGCCGCGACGAACGGCTCGTCCCATAGCTCCCAGAACTCCACAGTCTCGCTGTTCGCCAGCGGATGCCGAGCGGGTAGCAGCACCCCGCGCTCCTCGACGTACAACTCCCGCACTGTCAACCTCTCCTGGCCCGGAAACGGCATACGCACCACTGCCGCATCCGCCTCACCCCGGGCCAGGCCGGCGCTCGGGTCCGACCAGTCGAACTGCCGCAGTTCCACCCGCCACTCCGGCCGGGCTTGCCGGAATGCGGCGATGACCTCGCGGACGGCACCCACCCCGCCCGCGTCCAGGAAGCCCAGGCGCAGCACCCGCGCCGCCCGGCCGGTTGCCTGGACCGCCTCGTCCCAGCTGTCCAACAGCGAGGGCACCCGCGAGGCGAACTCACGGCCAGCCTCGGTCAGCGCCATCCCCGACCGCGAACGCACGAAGAGCCGTACCCCGAGATCCTCCTCCAGGCGCCGGATCTGCTTGGTCAGCGCAGGCTGCGAAACGAACAGCCTCTCAGCTGCCCCGGTCAGGCTGCCCTCCTCCGCCACTGCGGCGAAGTACCGCAGCAGGCGCGTGTTCACGTCCATGCCGCCAGGTTATAGAAGCAGCTATTGGACGGTGCCAAGGTGCCCGCGGATCCTGAAGGCATGACCGGTATCCAGCTCGCCCTCCTCGTCGTCACCCTGCTCACCGCCGCCGTCAACGTCGGTATGGCCATCGCCGACCTCGCCGGGGTGCGCTTCGTACTGGCCAACTCGGCGGAGGTGGGTGTGCCTCGAGCCTGGCTGCCCCGACTGGCCGCCCTCAAGCTGGCCGGGGCAGCGGGCCTCCTCCTCGGCCTCCACGACGCCGCACTGCGCCCTCTCGGCGCCGCCGCGGCCTGCGGCCTCGTGCTGCTCTACCTGGGCGCGCTCACCTTCCATCTGCGCGCCCGCGTGCTCTACAACCTCGCCTTTCCCGGTTTCTACTTCGCCACCGCCGTGGCCTCGCTGGCCCTGACCGTGTCCTCGTGATGACGGCATGACGGCACCAATCAATGCTTGATGAGAATGCTCAACCTTCGCTGCGACAGGTCACGTCCGGCCCACTCGTGCAGATCCTCAGCCGGTCCGGCGCTTCCTCGTGGCCGGCTTCTTCGCGGCCCCGCGCCCGGTGCCCGACACCTTGGCTGTGGCCTTCGTGGCCGGCGCCTTAGCAGCCTTCTTCGCTGAGGCCTTCTTCGTGCCGCCCTGGGGCTGGCTGCTGGTGGTCGTGCTGTCGCTGTCGGCGCGGTCGATGGAGGCCTGGAGGGCGGCCATGAGGTCGACGACGTTGGACGGCGCCGCGCTGGTCTTGGCGGCCTTGGGGGCAGGACGGTCTGCGACTTTCGACATGACAAGATCTTCGAGGGCGCTCTGGTAAGCGTCGCTGAGGGATTCGCGGTCGAAGTCGGCGGACATGCGCTCCATCAGGGACGCGGCCATCTCGATCTCCTGCGGCCGTACCGTCACCGACTCCGGCGGGGCGAGACCGGCAGGATCGCGGACCTCGCCGGGCCAGACCATGGTGTGCACGGCCAGGAGGTCGCCATGGACGCGCAGCAGGGCCAGGGACTCCCGCGTACTGATGGTGATCTTGGTGACGGCGACCCGGTCGGTCTGCTTCAGGGTCTCGCGCAGCAGGACGTAGGCCTTGTTCGCCGCCGCGCTGGCGGGCGCCAGGAGATAGGGCTTGTCGAGCTGGATCGGGTCGATCTCCTCAGCGTCGACGAACGCCAGGACATCGATGAGCTTCTTACTCGGCAGCGGCAGATCGGCGAGATCCTCGTCGGTCAGAACCGCCTTCTTCTCGTCGCTCTCGAAGGCCTTGGCAAGGTGCTCGTACGGCACCACCTCCCCGCAGACCTCACACACCCGCTCCTGGCGGATACGGCCGCGGTCCTTATCGTCACCTGGTGCAGACGCAGACCGTGCTCCTCGACCGCCGGCATCAGCCGCACGGGGACGGACACAAGCCCGAACCCGATCGCCCCGGCCCACATTGCTCTCGGCATAGGACCAGCCTGCGGCGCGGGCCACCGTCTCGCAGCCCGGCAGAGCTGTCCAGGGCCCGTAAGCAGCGGCCGGGCTCTGCGGTCCGGGCCCTGGAGGTGCCGAGAGTGCTGTGCATACTGCTGCGATGGCGTCTCCGCTCGCCACCCGTATACACCTGCTGATCACGTTCGTGCTGGTGACGTGTGCGGTGCTCGGCGGAGTCTGCTTCGGCCTCCTCCTTGGCGGCCGTACGACGGCCCTGGTTGCCGCGGGTGCGGCCGGTCTGGGTGCGGGGATCGGCTCGTTCCTCGCCCGCCGCCAGATCGCCGCCCTCTTCCAGCCCGACCCCGGTATCCGGGCTGACGGCTATGCGGAGGGGATCGCCGACGCGGTCCTGGTGACCATCGCGACCTACCAGGCCGCGGTCTTCCCCCTCACCCCGGAAGGGGTGAGTGAAACGGAACGGCAGGCCCGCCGCACCGTCGCCTACCGCGCCGCCGCCTACGACGGCCTCCCCCTCGCCGTACGCGTCTCGGCGGCCGAAGCCCTGGAAGCCGTCGATCAGGGTCTGGACGCCGCACGTGCCCAGGCCGCGATGCGAGCCCTGGCCCTCACGGTCTACGACCACCGCGCCGAGCACTGACTCCATCACACCGCTGCGTCGGTGTTTGCCCTGGTGGACGCGATACCCCCGAGGGCCAATTCCTTCAGTAGGCACGAGCCACCAGGAACCACGCCACGCCGACGCACAACAGCAGGCCCAGCACGATCGCGCTCCGGATCCACCGCGTCCGCACCTGCCGATGCTCGTACCGTTGCTGCTGTGCCTCGCGGCCTTCCTTCGTGTCCTTGCGCCAACAGGGCTGGAGCACAGCCGTGCCAGCGGCGATCGCGTCGGCGACCCGCTGTACGTCGCCGGCGTGGTACTCGGTCCAATAGTTGGTGCCGTACGTGCCCGTCGCTCGCGCGACCTTGGTCCGGACGCCGTTGGCCTGGATGACCGCGTCGACATCCCAGACGACCGGCCAGGCGCGTGTGACCTCGTCGGAGCTGAGGTAACCGTCATCGGCGTAATAGCGCCCCCTTCGCCGCTGCGCGATCAACTCCGCCACCGAGAGTGGAGCAGGGGTGCCCGGGGTCACGAGGCACCTCCGACCAGGTTGCGCGCCAACCAGTTTGCTGCGCGACCACTGCTCCCACAAAGTCCGCCCGGGCCAGCGGACCGGTGCTGCGGTATGTGTCGGCCGACGTCCCGTCGAACTGCCCGGCCGACGTCATCACCGAGCCAGCCGCTTCAGAAACGTTGTCAGGGCCCACCGAAGATGTCGTGTCCGCCGATGCGGCGCCAGACGATGTGCTGCGCACCCCGTATCCGCTCCGTCCCGTACGACCAGGTCGCCCGGCCGCCGCCGGACCAGGTGAGTTCGTAGACGCCCGGCAGGCAGCGGACGCGCTTGATGCGGAGGCCGGGGCGGAAGTGGCCTCCGGCGCGGAGGTCGGGGACGAAGGCGCGGGTGATGACGCGGTGGAAGGTGCGGCGCTGTTCGGGGGTGAGGCGGTTCAGGTCGGTGGTGAAGCGGGGCAGGGCTTCGTAGGTCGGCACGTCGGTCCTCCAGGAAGCACGAAGCCCCCGGGGTTGCCGGGGGCGGAGAGTTGATGACGTGGTGCAGGGGACGGCGGCTTTGGCCGTCGGGTGGGGAGTGGGACGTAGGTGTGCGCGTCTTGACGGTGGAGTCGTCTGCTGACGGTTATTGGGGTGCGTGAGGCGCAGGTGACTCGTCGGCGCGCAGCATTTGCAGGGGCCTCGGGCCGGCCGCCGTCCGGCGGGGCGTCGTTGAAGGACGTCCCGGAGGAGGCCGCTCTCGTACGTATCCGGCGCCGCCGCCAGGATCCGGTGCACCTCGAAGGACGCCCCCTTCTGCTGCTGGCTTACTGGCTCGGTGGGCGGAGGTTCCCCGCCGTCGGGCTCGGGGGGAGGTGGCCGGGGCTGTCCCGGACACCTCCGGACAAGGAGTCTGAACAGCCCGGACACGAAGCCGGCCGTCCCGGACAGCCCGCGCTGTTGTCGCCTCTTGGCCGCGGTCGCAACACTTCAGCTCTCTGGTCAGCGGTCTGGCCTGGACGGCGCCAAGGCTCGAAGTCGGGCGAAGCGCGATGGCTGCTGCTGACCGGTTCACCTCTATGCGAAGGGAATCCGGCCATGTACTTACGACGCCTGGCAGCCGGCCTCGGAGTCGCTGCGGCCCTCGCCGTCAGTACCCCTGTGCTCGCTGCGTCCCCGGCTTCTGCGGTTGACTGCTGGGACCCCAACGAACAGTCGGGGGGAAACAAGGTCAGGACGAAGGACGGTACCCCCGTCGTCCGCCACGGCCCTTACGGCGCCTGCCCCGGGGGAAAGGTGTACACGCGGTCCGTGTACCTCACCTGCCACTACCAGAACTCGGCTGGCAGCCACTGGTTCCACGCCCGCGACCTCGGCTGGATCTACCACAGCCACCTGAGCATGAGCGGCAGCGAGTGGCCTGCCCGTACCTGCACGCGCAGGTGGTGAGACCTGCCCTTCGCCGCAATCAGCGGCGCTTCGGAAACGGGCACTCAATTCCAGGGGCTGGCGCGTGCGTGCGGGATTTGGTGGAGCAGGTGCCGGAGTCCCCGCGGGTAGGGTCATGATCAGCCGCTGCGGTGTTATGGGGACATCGCAGCGGCTTGCTGTTCTTCCAGCAGGGCCGCGGCGAGGAACGCCGCGCCCTGGCTGCGCTGCTGAAGGCGCGGTGAGCACGCGGGCCCGGCCTCCGCCCGGGCCGGGCCCGTCGGCCGTCTCGGCCCACGTTGTCGGTGGTGGCTGGAACGCTGGATGGATGAACGGAGATGAGCAGTTGCTGCGCGGCCGGGTCTACGGCCAGGACCATGACGAACCCAACCCCGGCCCTGTGCCGCACCGGGCGTACGCCGCGCTCGTCGGCGGTCCGCTGGACGGATTGCTGCTCGACATCACGGGCTGGCGGGCGGAGGAAGTCGACGGTGGCGTTGCCCTGAGCACCGAGCTCTCCCGGTGGCCCGGCGGGCGGGCCCTGTACGACCCGCGCCCCGGTGAACCCCGGATGCCCGGCCCGGGTGTGAGCTGCCGCTTCTACTACTCCGGCGATACACCCTGACCGTGCTTACGATCCCCGGGCTCGGAGCGCGTGACTGTTCGCCAGTGGGCGGCTGCGACCGATGGCGGTCAGCTCTGTCCTCCTGCCGCTCGCCGGGGCGAGCACACGGGTGCCACCTCCCGGAGATCACCCTCGCCGCCCTGCGCTACGCCCGCGCCAACGACCCGACGTTCCCGGACCGCGCGGACAAGCGCGGTGCCGAACTCCTCTACCGGGTCGGCGACCTCAAGAGGTGGGCCCGCAACCGGCCGCGCGCCGCCGTCGGGGAGTATCACGAAAGCGGTGTTCACCACTCGGTTGGCGTAGAGGTTTCTCGTTGATCTGATCGGCTTATACCCGTCCGGCCGAGAGCCGGCCGTCGAAGGCGATGTCGAACGCGTTCATCGCCTCCATCCAGCGGCTGGTCCACCGCTTGCGGCCGCGGCCGGTGGGGTCGAGGGCGAGCGTGGTGAGGTAGAGCCGCTTGAGGGCAGCGGTCTCGTTGGGAAAATGCCCGCAGGTGTTGACCGAGCGCCGGTAGCGGGCGTTCAGGGACTCGATCGCGTTCGTCGTCGAGATGATCTTCCGGATCGGGGCCGGGAACCCCAGGAAAGGCACCACCAGCGCATGGCGATGTTGGATAGCTGTTCGATCCATTCGGGTGTCAGTGTGGCGGCTCGCCCTTCGGTGGTTGCTGATCCAGGCTCCCAGACGGAACTGGAGCCCCCAGCCGTCCTCGGAGAGCACGGTCTCGATATGTTTGCGGGGCACCTGGAGGTGGCCCTCGCGCTCGAAGAACTGCCGGGCGGCGGCGAGGTTGGCGGTCCATTTGTCGGCCTGTGTGCGGCGCGGGGGTGGCTTTTTGTCCTCGGTGGCGGGCTCGATGCCGAGGACCTGTTCGCACATCCATTGCTGCACGGTGGTGAAGGGCAAGGCCGGGAGCCGGGATGGGAACGGCAAGCCGCCGGCCCTCCGTCTGCCTTAGGGCTCCGGGGGGCCGGCAACTGGCAATCGATGACTTGTCACCATGCCTGGGTCAAGTCAGGTATCCGATGGGCGCCGGACTGGGCGCCTTCGGGAATCAGCTCCAGCGCTGGTGCTTGATGCTGCCGTCAATACCCGCATAAACCGAGCCGGAACTGGGCTTGGAACCGAGAGTGAGCCTGGTGGCTTTGTTCTTCAGCCGCCAGCCCATGGAGTCCTTGGACTCATGCCACTTCTGGTTCTTGCCACCGTTGCACACGTTCGCGTAGACGCTGCCGTCCTTCTTGCTGTCGAGGCAGAATCCTCGGTCCGCGGTCTTGAGGACGAAGGTACCGTCGGACTGCTTGGTTTCCTTCCACTTCGCGGCGGCATCGCCACAGGAGCCCACACCGACCCAGGAAGTCCTGGACACCAGGCACTTGCCGTTGCCCTTGTTCTTCCAGCTGACGGTCTTGGTGGCGGCGAACGCCTCCCCCGAGGTGCTGATCATCAGAGCCGGTGCGAGAATCGCAGTGGCCGCGACCGTACCTATCAGGCGCTTCTTCATGTAATTACCCCTCCTGAAGCCCAAGTGAGGACCCCGGCAGCAGCGGCTGCCTGCCTGTCGGAATGTGACAAGCCGGTACCTGATCCTCGCTGACGAGTACGGGAACAAGGGTGGTCACTGTCTTGTCCGTACACGTCGTGGCCTCGGTGTGCGCGAGAAGCCTCGTGACCGCGGTTTCCAACGATCCGTCCTCGGCCTGTTCGCTGTATCCCCGACGCGCGTCTTGGCAAGGTTCGTGTCGCGGCCGTGGTCCTGTTTGCTGGCAGGTAACACTTTACCCCTGCATGATCACGCCAGGCAAAGCACCTCTGTGAATGCCCGCAGGTACGAACGACGTGGGATGCGGAGCTGCCCCAACGCCTTAAGGTGCAGTCCGACTGCGAGGATTAGCTGGGGCGGTACACCCCGCCCGTGCGGCCGCCTCGATCCGGTCCCTCGCCTCCTGTACCTGCGGTTCGGTCAACAGCAACGAGATGTCCCGCTCGGCCTTCGTGTAGGTACTGGTGCGGGGGTGGCCGCGCACGGCTTCCTGCATCTGCTGTTCATCGTCGCGCGAGGCCATCACGCCGCTCCTTCCTGTGCGGCTGCTGCCCATTCGAGTCCGAGGTCGGCGAGTGCCGCGATGATCCCTCTCACCGGTATACCGACCGCGCTCCACAGCCGGGGGCCTGCGGATTTTTGGTTTGCGAAGTTGTCCACAGATCGGCCGCACGCTGCGCCCAGAACCGCGCCCGGCTCGTACGGGCCCTCTACGAACGGCCGGAGCGCCTCACCGAACCCGCCGCGGCCGCCCCGTAGTTCGGCAGGGGGAGCGGCACAAGATCCCAGGACCTACACGCACACCAATGCGATGCTCGCGGCTCAGAACCCCCGGGCATCGCACTCAAGTGCGTGTAGGGCCTGGGGCGCGATGCCGCTGGTCCCAGGCAGTGAAGGACTCTGGGCCGCCCAGCGCGCCCGGGGTCCTGTCCGTCACCTCACGCCGCCCCCAACTCCAGTCCGAGGGCAGCGGCGTGACCTGGTGCGCTTACCAGTTGTCGGGTGCGCTGCCCGCCCGCGCGATCGGCTGTCCCTGGCTGTTGCGGCCCCAGTGCGGTTCCTTCATCGGGGTCTGGTGCCTGTCGGGCAGGACGCAGATCCGTCCCCAGCGGCCGTGCTTGCCCGCGCAGACCTCGGTGAGCCGGGTCCTGTCACCCTCCGCCACGGCCTGGTCGTAGCGTTCCTGGAACGGCTGGAGGCGGGCGCGCAGCTCCATGCCGAGCTCCGTCTCCGCCGCCTCCACCCGCTCCTGCGCCTCCTGCACCGCCGGGTCGGACAGCACAGCGGAGATGACGTCCTCCGCCTCCGCGCAGTCACTGTTGCGGGTGTGCCGCCGTACGGCTTCCTGCACGCGCCGCTCGTCATCGCCTGTCGTCGTCACGCCGCGACTTCCTCGGCCGCCCATTTGAGTCCGAGGCTGGCGAGTGCCTGGAGTTTGTCGGTGGTGAGTTTGGCGCGGCGGCTCTTGCTGTTGCTGAGGAACACCCCGAGCTTCACCTCGCTCCCGTCCTCAAGTCGCTCGATGTGGCTCCTGGGGACCGTCACAGAGCCCGTGCGGGCTTTGTACTGGGCCAGGGCTGCAACACCGCGTTCGAAGGTGCTCGCGGGCGCCGTGGACGGCTCCGCGGGCACGTCCGGCTCCACCGGCACCGGGGCCGGGGCGAGCGGGGTGACGCCGACGGCCTCCAGGCCCTCACGCTGTCCCTCCGCCAGCGCCGCCCACACCTCGGGTTTGCGCTGCTTGGCCAGCCACTTGCCGATGTCCATGCCGTGGACCGTGAACCCGGGCAGGACCCCCACCGGGCCCTCTTCGTCCCGCACGAGTTCGCGCAGCGCGGCGTAGTGCCGCTGCCACTCCGCCGGCCACTCCGGGTTCCAGTCCTCGTCGACCTCCTTGAGCGCCGTCTCCCACTCGGGGTGGCCTTCCAGTGCGCCGGGGCGGCGGAGGTTGGACAGCCATTGCCCGACCGGCTTGTCCAGCATGGTCGCGGACCGGGGTGCGCACAGCGTCCAGTGCTGCTGGTAGTACACGCGGGCCGCCGCCAGGTTTTCCTGGAATCGCGCGTCGGCCGCTGACCAGGCCATGCCCAGCTTCTCCAGCCGCGCGGCGCGCCGGCCGTTCATCTGTCCGGCCCCGTAGGCCCGTCGCTGCTCCGCGACCCAGGTCCCGAGCGGGTAGGCGCCTTCCTTGTGCTCGTACGGCACCCGGGCGTGGCCCTCGCGCTCGGTGTACTGCTTGAGCTTCGCCCAGCCGCGCGCCCAGTCCTGCCGCTCGGTGTCGATCACGTTGAAGCTGACCCAGTTCGCGACCATCGCCGGATCACGCGGAGCCGCAAATCGGAGCAGCAGACGGGTTTCTTCCTCGTTATCACCGGGCGCGGCCCCGATGTATTCAGAGGGCTGCGCGACGTCCTTCTGAGGCTCTTGCGGGATCGCCAGCAATTCGACGGCCTCTTCATCGTGAGCCCGCAGACCTTCCAACACCTTCACCAAGGGTCGATACGAACCGGAGGTGAACATGTCCTCCGGTGCCTCGTCGGGTTGGAGGAATACCGGCACGATGAGAGAGGCGAGCTTGCCCTCTCCGGGCTTCTGACGCAGCGCCCGGCCGATGGCTTGGACGATGTCGTGCGGAGCGCCCTTGGGGTCCAGGAGGGCCACCGAGTCCACCGCCCGGATGTCGACCCCCTCGCCCAGCACGCGGCAGTTGGAGAGGACGGCCCGCTGCGCCGTGGTCCCGAAGGAGCCCAGGACTTCCCGTCGGTGCTCGGGGACGTGCTCGCCGCACAGCCAGTCCGCCCAGATCCGCTTCGGGTACGTCTCGGGCTGGTCCGCGTGCAGCTTCGCCGCGGCGCGCTCCAACCCCTCGGCGTAGGCCTGTGCCTCTATCGTCCGGTGGTGGAAGGTGATGCACGTCTGGAGATTGTGCTGCGCCATGGTGTGCAGCAGCGCGGCCTGGAGCGCCCCGAGGCGCTGCCCCCGGACCTCCTCGGTGTGCCGCTCCTCGCCCATCAGCTTCTCGGGTGTGACGACGGGGTCCTGGAGTTCGAGGACGATGATCTGGTAGCGCGCCAGCAGCTTGCGCGAGACGGCCGACGCCAGGCTGAGCTTGTAGAGGACGGGTCCGAAGACCTTCTCGTCGTCCATGGAGGCCGCCATTTCGCGCGGCAGCGGGTCACGCACTCCCTCGGCGACCTCGCGGTTGAGCCGTTCTTCCCAGATCCGCGGGGTGGCGGTGAGGTAGAGCCGGCGGTGCGCCGGGATGACGCTCTGGTCGTGGATGTCGGC
>NZ_CP166301.1:0-27235 GCF_041283565.1 Streptomyces sp. QH1-20
GTGGACCGCACCTCGAAGCTCACCCTCGACCAGGAACTGCAGGCGGCCGTCGCCATCGTCCGCGTCGGCCTCGAACGCCTCCGGGACGCTGCGTGCCGCACTGAGGAGGTCGGCCCGCACGCCGCCGCTCTCCAGGCGCTGTACGACCCGGCCAAGCCGGACGCCGGCGTTCTCGCGGCCGTCGCCGACGTCGTCGGCACCATCACGGTGTCGATGGGCGACGTCGACCACGACGACATGGAGCGCGTCACCGAGCTGCTGGACGAAGCCCAGGGCCACGTCCAGGACAGCACCGGCGACCGCATCCGCCACGCCCTCGACCTCCTGGCGCCGCTCCTGCTGCGCTGCGAGACGTGCGGCAAGCGCGAGGCGGACGTCACGGTCATGGACGACCCGTACGCCGCGGCGGTCGACCCGGACCGTGCCGAGTACCCGCAGATGACCCTCTGCCCGTCCTGCGCCACCGACCGATTCGAGGACTCCTGACCATGACCATCCGCATCATCTCCTTCGGCTACGGCCACGCCCCCGCCCCCACCGCCGACCTGGTCTTCGACCTGCGGGCCCTGCTCCGCAACCCGTTCCACAACCCGGAGCTGAAGCACGGCACCGGCCTCGACCAGGAGGTCTACGACCACGTCCGGGACACCCCGGGCGCCGAGCGGCTGGCGTTCAACGCGGTCGCCACCGCCCGCGGCCTCGCCGAGGACACCGGCGCCGACGTCACGATGGCGTGGGGCTGCACCGGCGGCCGGCACCGCAGCGTCGGTCTGGCCCGTCTCGCGCACGAGCTGCTGCTCGGCGTCGGCGAGGAGGCCGCCATCGAGCACCGCGACGTCGACCAGGACCTGCTGCCCGCCGGAGTCCACAACCGGACCGAGCCCGAGCCCGAGGCCATCCGCTACACCGCCGACGTGGTCGCCATGACGCCGGACGGCGACGTGCTGCTCATCGAGCGCGGCTGGCCGCCGTACGAGGGCGCGTGGGCGCTCCCGGGCGGTCATGTGGACCGGGGCGAGACGAGCCGTGCGGCGGCGGCCCGGGAGCTGGCTGAGGAGACCGGCGTGCAGGTCCTCGCCGACGACCTGCGGGAGATCGGCGTCTTCGACGGGCCCTACCGCGACCCGCGCGGCCGGTACGTCACCACGGCCTACCTCGTGGTCGTTCCCGCCGGCACCCCGATCGTCGCCGGGGACGACGCCCGCACGGCCCGCTGGTGGCCCGCCTCCAGCCTGCCGCCGCTGGCCTTCGACCACGCCGACATCCTCGACCAGGCCGCCCGCGAGCCCGGCCGGGCGTAGCGGCTCAAACCGGCCCGGACTGTCTCACCCGCACGACAGGATGACCCCGGGGCCGCCACCACGGCGGCCCCGCTCCGTTTCCAGAGAGGAACCCGCACCGATGACCAACTGGACCCCCACGACCCTCGTGTCCGTGGACGAGACCGGCGACCGCTCCGGCGCCAGCGACGGCCACAGCCGCTACGGCGTCTACCTCAGCCAGCGCCTTGGGGACTTCCACGACGAGACCCCGGGCACCCCGCTGCCGACCGAGGAGTTCGCCGCGGCGGCCTGGCGCGTGGCCACGCCGCCCGTGCTGACCGGCTACGTGATGCTCCGCCCCGACCTCCAGGGGATCGAGGCGGTCTGGGCCGAGAACGAGGACGGCGTCGGCTCGCTCGCCTTCAAGGTCTCCGTGCCGCTGTGGTTCAGCGACCTGCCCGCCGACCGCCGGCCCCGCCACCCGTGGCAGGACTGGACGACTCGCTACGACATCGCGGCCCGTGACGACAAGTACCGCCACCCCTGGGAGCCCGACCTCAAGCCCGGCCGCCCGGCCGTCCTCACCGTCTCGAACATCCTGATCTCCGCCACCGGCTGGGACCTGCCGACCCCGAAGCACACCGAGGGCCGCGGCCTGCTCGAGGAGGCCAAGAGGGTCGTCCACGAGGTCGCCCGGCGGGTCAACGAGGAGGCCGGGCCGATGGTCGCGCAGCTCCTCGGCGACCGGTGACCCGTTGAGCACGACAGCCCCGGGGCCAGCGGTTGGCCCCGTTCCACGACAAGGACGGACTGCATGACGAACACGAACACCCCCTCCCGCCACCTGCGCGTGGCGCCGCTGGGCTTCCTCCCCGAGGACGGCCTGGTGCTCGACCTCGGACATGGCACCGCCGCCGTCACCGTGACCCGCGACGGCTGGAAGGTCGTCCAGGCCGGTGTCGAGCTTCCCGAGTTCCGGCGTACCGCCGCCACGAAGCTGCTCCCCGTGCCCGTCCCGGGCGGGTCGCTCCCCGAGCTGCGCGCGCTGCTCAACCTCGAGGACGAGGAGTGGGCGAAGGTCGCGGGGTGGCTCCTCGCCGCGCTCCTGCCCGACATCACCCGCCCGGTGCTGCTCCTCACCGGCGCACCGTGCAGCGGGAAGTCGGTGGCGGCCCTGCTGCTTCAGCACCTGGTCGACCCGGGCTCGCCCTTCCGCCGGCTGCCCGCCGACGAGGACGAGTGGATCGCCGCCACGGACGCCGCCCGGGTCGTCGGCTTCGACGACGTCGCCCGTGTCCCCGACTGGCAGTCGGACGCCCTGTGCGTGGCCGTGAGCGGCAGCGCCATGACCAAGCGCGGCCTGGGGGAGCCCTTCCCCTTCGTGCCCCGCCCGGACCGGGCGTTCATCCTCGCCGGGAGCCTCGCCCCCGACGAGATCCGGGCCGAGCTGGCGGACCGCACGGTCGCCGTGGAGCTGCGCCCGCTGACCGAGCGCCGCCCCGAGTCGGAGCTGTGGGAGGCGTACACCGAGGCCCGGCCGCGCATCCTCGGCGCGCTGCTCGACCTCCTGGTCGCCGTCCTCAACAAGCTGCCTGCGGTCCGGGTGATGGCCGACCGGGGCGACATCCCGAAGGTGCGCATGGTCGACCACGGCCTGGTCCTCGTTGCGCTCGAAGAGGCAACCGGCGGCCGTCACGAGTAGGACACTCGAACCACCGAAGCGACCCCCGGCAGGGTAAGTGCCGGGGGTCGCCTCATGCCCAGAGTAGGGCGCGAGCCTCCCCCACCCGCAGGCGCCACCACGACTCGGACCGCCCCCGGTCCGCGATGAAGAGTGGCTTCGCCGATAACTTGCTCCGGCCGAGGACGGGGGCCTCTCGCCCACCCCGGTCTCCGCCGACAACCACGACCGGGAGCACACCGCCGGACAGCCGCCCCGACGCAGTACACCTCTGGCACTTTTGCTCTCCGGCCCGCCCGGCGGACCCGCGCGTGCGGAGTTGCAAGAGGTGTCATGCCACCCGTTGAAGGTGGCCGCGTGACCGGGCACCTCTGGCACTTTTGCATCGCCCCTGCTGACCTGCGCCGATTCCGCCGCAAGAGCAACCCGGTCACAGCTCATGCATTACGAATGACCTAGGTTTCGTCCGTGACGAATCTTCAGCCGCCTTTGCCCACCGGGAACGACGACCAGGAGCACGCCGACGTCCTCGGCGAGCGCGTGAAGACGACCGTGCACGACCGCCTGGTGCGCCGTACGTGCGAGTGGTGCGGAGACCCGATCGACTACTCCGGCGTCGGCCGGCCCCCGCGCTACTGCAAGGACTCGCACCGCAAGCGGGCCTCCGAACTGCGCACCGCGCAGGCCCGCGCGGACCGCCCGGTCGACGCCGGCGGACGCACCACCGAGCCGGTCCGAGAGGTCATCGAACGCACCGAGACGGTCACCCGCACCGTCGTACGGCGCGGCCCGGGGGAGGTGCGGCGCGTCCCCGCGGAACGTGCGAGCGGCGCCCCGTACACCCTCCCGGAGAACGCTCACGAGTGGTTCGAGGCGCTCCAGTACCTCGCGGGCGACGTGCAGTCCGGCCGGTTTACCACCGACCAGCGGGCGCTGCTCCTGGGTGCGTGCGAGGCCGTCGCGGACGAGCTGCGCGGCCCGGGGTTCCTCCCATCGCGTGCTCCCGCCCCCGTCGCACAGTCCCAGCTCTCCCGAGCCGAGCGCCGTCGCCTGGAGCGCGCCGAGCGTAAGAAGCGACGGTGAACACCCCCTTGACCACCTTCGAATGGGAGGCCGGTCAAGGGAGTTCCACTTTCCACTGTGCGGGTCCAACCGCCCCCAAGGAGTCCACTCAGTGGGTCGCCCGTGCACACGGTGGAGGCCACTCAGGCGGGCGCCGGACGGTCCACTCCACCCGGTGGCCACCACTCCCGACGACACGGTGGAGCCCACTCGATGGGCGGCGAGTGGGCTTGACGATTCGTCACGGACGAAACCTGGGTCATTCGTAATGCATGAGGTGTGACCGTCTCGATCATGAAGCGCGGAGCGCGGAGACGGTCACGCGAAGCGGCGGATATCCACGGGCGTGCTCGCCGAGTACGGCGGTGGATATCCGTACCGGCCGTGAGCCGACTTGCCTTACAAGTTGCCTCACAACTTGCCCTACAAGTGGCCCTCCAAGTTGCCTCACAACTTGCCCCACAAGTTGCCCCCAGACGACCGCGGCCGCCGTCGTCGTGCACCGCTGACCTGGGGGTCAAGGGGGCGCCGCTGGAGCTCGCGGACGCCGACTACTTCTCTACGGGACCCCCTGTGGCGGGAGACCGTGCGAAGTCGCGTCCTGGGTCACGTCCTAGGTGCCGCCCTGAGGGGCGTCCTCGGTCGCATCCTGAGTCGCGCCCTGGGGCACGTCGCAGTCATCACAGCGCGCCTCGGGATAGCCGTGCGACCTGCACAGCAGACGGGATTGTTGGCGATGTCCGGCGCCGACTACTTGTCTCTGGCGTTGTTCTGCAGCGCGGCCGGGACCGAGGACGTCGTCGTGCTCCTGGTCGTGCTCGCCGATCCCGGCGGTCGGGGTTTCTGGACTTTCTGGACCGCTCATCGCGGGCGCGCGCGTGTCCGGCGGACCGGTCGAGTTTTGGGACTTCTGGGACCGTCCTTCGCGGGCGCGCGCGATGGCCACAGCACCGGGACCAACCCGGACGGATCGACGGCTGATTGCGCAACTTGCGCAGGACCACGCGCGCGTACGCCCGTACGACGGTCCGCAGTTACTGGGGTCAGTGACCCACAACTCGCTGCCGTCTCCCGTACGCGAGTGGAGTGCCGGACCGGTGCCGCGTCCGCCGGCGGAAACCCTCGTCCTCGACCGTGCACGGTCGACGCCGGAAACCCGCGCGGGGCCGACTGCACCCGGGCGGAAACTGGGCCCAGTTCGCACTAACTCGCTTCCGCCTCCAGCCGTGCGCGTGCAGCTGCACGACGACGTCCGGAGGAGAGACCAGTTGGTCTTCTGGGGGATGGTCTTCTTACGCGGCCGATCCTCCGCGCGCGGACGAACCGTGCGCGGAAAACCGCACGACGGTGAACGCGCCGCGTGCGGCTGACGAGAGGGCTGGCCTGCACGACGCGTACCGCGAACCGTTCCGCCGGCGACCGCCCGTCAGGTCCTCCCGGCCGCGACGAACCCCGCGACGACGACACGACGCACGACCGGTTGCCCGCGACGACGTCGAGGCCGAAGGGGAGTTCGTCGCGGGCCCGTCGCGGGCTCATCGCGGCCGTGCCCGGCCGGGCTCACTGATATCAGTGAGCACTACCTCGCTGCCGCCCGCTGCCGTGCGCGTCGTCCCGGCCGCCGTGGTGGATACCGGGGCGGCGACGCCGTATCCACCCGTTGCCATCCGTCGTTTCCACCGCAGGATCGCTCCTGACGAACTGGAGATCGCGTGGAAGCGCGAGAAGGGCCCCGAGACCGCCCGTGGACGGCTTCGGGGCCCCGTTGGTGCCCTGTGGTGCTCTCAGGCGCTCTCAGCGGCCTCCAGCGCCGCCACGGGCTCCGTCGCGGCCGTGCGTTCGTCGTGCTCGCGCAGCATTCGCATGACGGTCGCCGGGGACGGGTGCTGACCCTTCCGGGCGCCCTTGGTGATGACGAGCCGGGCCGCGATCTCGCGCAGGCTCAGCTCCTGGCCCCGCAGGTGCAGCGCCATGCCGAGCATGTCGTCGTCGGTGACGCTCGCACCGCCGATCGCCTTGCCGCGCTTCCTCGCCGACTCGTGGCCCTCCAGCGTCCGGTCGCGGATGTACTCGCGCTCCATGCCCGACAGCGCGGCGAGCACGGTGAAGACGACGCCGCCCGGATCGTGGCTGCCCTGCAGTTCGCCAGTGAGGAACTCCAGCCCGACGTCGCTGGCGCGCAGCTCCTCGGCGAGCGTGGCGAGGTCGATGCCGCGGCCGAGCCGCTTGTGCTCGTGCACGACGAGGGTCACGGCGACGCCGGAGGCACGGATCTCGCGGGCGAGGGTGACCGCCTTCTCCAGCTCCGGGCGACTGGTGGCGCGGGTCGAGACCTTCTCCGAGAAGACCCGGTTGACCCCGGCCGCCGCGAGGGAGTCGAGCTGGGAGTCGAGCGACTGGCGGGCGGTGGACGCGCGGGCGTAGCCGATGCGGACGTGGCCGACCGGTTCGGCGCCGGCCCCGGCCGGACGCGGCAGCTCCACCCAGGGCGTGCCCGGCTTGCGCACGGGAGGGACGGGGACGCTCAGCGCCTTCGCCAGCGAGGGCACGAGCCGGAACCGGGCAGTGTGGTACTGGATCGCCACCCGGCCCTTCGTCGTACGGCACGGCGAGCCCGCCGGAACCGCGCAGGTGGACATGGGGCAGTCGTGCGCCTCAACGCGCAGGAAGTCGTCGCTCACGCGATCACTGTTTCATGTGTCTGTTTCAATCGGCAAGCCATCTGAAACAACCCATGAAACAAGAAACGCCCAGCATGATCGCCGCGCGGCGGGGTGTTTCACGAGCGACCACCTATGAAACAGGCCCCGGGCGGGGACAGCCGTCTCCCACGGGGGACCGATGATCAGACCGGGTGCCCCGGGTACCCGCCGCGCCCCTCTCCCCCGGCTCCGTCCTCTGACCTCTCCTCGACCCCTTACTCGGCGCCGGTCGGCGCGGGACCTGGTGGACTCCCAGCCGCCTGTATGGACCTCAGCCCACGACAGTCAGCCACGGCGAGACCCGCAGCCGAACGGCCAGGCGCGCGTGTGTCTCCAGCAACCACCTCCCGAGCGCCACCCAGGAGTCCTCCACCACCTCCTGGTGGACCTCCCGGCGGACACCCGCCGCACCTCTCCTTGCACCTGAGTTGGAACAGAAACGGCCTGCCGCCGCTCGACTTTCAGCGCCGTGACCTGCGTCGAGTCCGCAATGTCCGACAAGTTTTGTCGAACATCGAATGCTGGACCTCCTGATGGAGTTCAGCCGGTGGCCCGTACGCCCTTCCAGCCGGGTCCGAGTCCGCGCCGGCGCGGTCGTCCGGAGCGCGTCCTGGGCACCTCGGCGACGTCCTCGACGGTGGCCGGGGCGAGTCGGCGGCGCAGTGCGGCGGTGGCGGCCGGGACCGCCGCGAGGGCTCGCGCGGCTTCCGGGTCGATCGCCGCCAGGGCCTCGGCGAGCATGTCGATGGCGTCGGCCGCGTCCTCGAGGGCGCTCGCACTCCAGGTCGTCGGCGTCACTGCGTCGACCAGCTCGCACGCCGCGTCGGCGACCGCCGCGGCTCGCTCCTCGACGCCCGGCCCGGCCTCGCTCAGTTCCATATCCCACCCAACGATCGCGCCGTCCGGCCGGACGCCCGGCGGCATGACGAGGGCCCGCGCTGGTGAGCGCGGGCCCTCGTATCGTCCCGGACGGAACCGAGTTGCAAGATCTGTCAGGCCGTCGCGGTCGTCCGCCGGCGACGTCGCCGGGGAAGCTCCGGCTCGCCGTGACCGTCCTCGATCCACCGGGCCCGCTCCCATACCGGCTCGGTGCCCTCGGCGATCCGGTGCAGGAGCGCGACCAGGCCGCGCGCGTCGTCGGCGGCCTGCGCCGTGGACTCCCAGCCGACCCACACCCCGCGCTCCTGGTCCCAGGGCTCGCTCGCCATGGAGGTCCACTCGTCCCTCGTCCAGGCGAACCAGTTCCGCCACAGCCGCGAGACGTAGTCGGCCTTCTCGGCGCTCTCGCGGTGCGGGCTCAGCCACGGGTGGAGGCCGTCGCGCTCGCTGCTGACGAGCTGCCCGGGGGGCGTGACGAGCATGAACGGGTAGCGGCTGACCGGGCCCCGGTCGGTCTCGTGGACGACGCGGCGGCCGTCCAGGAGCACATCGAGCCGGTCGAGCAGCGCCCCGCGTTCCGGCGTGCCGTACGCCCCGGCCTGGCCCTCGTGCAGCAGCTCCTGGTCGTGGACGCGGATGACCGCGACGGTCTCCGGCTGCGCGTACTCGCCGGGGCCGGCCGCCACGACGACGAGGGCCGCGCCGGGGTCGCCGACGATCTCGCGGGCGAACCGCTGGGCCTTCGCGTGCGCGGCGTACAGCCCGGCGGCGTACGAGCACGGCTCGCACCAGCGCCCGCTGCCGAGCGGGTAGTCGCGGCGGTCGCCGCACCGCCGGCACACGTACTGAAGCTCCCGGGCCCGGTCGAGCGCGGCGCGCTGCGCGGATGAGCACCCACGCTTGGGCACGGCGGCGCTCACCTCGTACAGCGGCGCGTAGCAGTTGCCGTGGTAGAGCACCTGGCCGACCGGGTCTGAGCCCGGCTTGAGGCCCTGCCGGTCGAGCTGGGTCTTGGTGAGCAGGCCTTCGGGTACGGCGCCCCACCAGGTGTAGCGGGTGAGACCGGGAAGCGGCGGGATGGAGCTGGGCAAGACAACCTCCTGTGAGGGTTCCTGTACGGCAAGGTAGAGCCGTGAACGGCCCCGCGCAACAACCCAAAAACACGGGTTGACCTGCGTATTTAAGGGCGCGTTATCTAGCTTGCTTACGCCTTTTCCTGCAAGCGGAAATGCTAGCGACTTCGCAAACACCGTGGAACTCGTGAGACCGTCCTACGCGCGCGCCCGCGCGGATTCCCGGCCGGTCTATCTAGCTAGACTGCGCGCCATGTCGCTGATGCCTTTCGTGGTCGCTGTCGAGCCCGACGACCTCACCGCGCTGAACGAGGTGGTGAAGGCCGGGAAGAAGGCCGAGCGGGAGTGGCTGGAGGAGACGCGGAAGGCGTACGGCGTCCAGTTCCTGCGGGGCAAGGCGCTGAGCGAGGCCCGGGGGACGATCCGCAAGGAGTTCCGCAGGCTCCGGGAGCGAGGCAAGCTCGCCGGGACGCGCGACCTGGTGGTGGCCCGCGAGGTGCGCGCCGAGCTGAAGCGCCGGCGGATGGACGGTGAGTACGACCCCGTCCCCGCCGAGGAGGCCGCAGTGCCCGGCCGCCGGGTCGGCACCGGCCCGCAGCATTACCAGCGCAGCGGGTCCGAGCCGACCACGCTGACCGGTCGGATGTACGTCAAGCTCCCGGGCCTCCTCGGCGACCAGCTCGTGCGCGCCTGCTACTGGACGTCCGCCCCGGCCGTGACCGCCCTGTGGGAGTGGCAGACCCGGTGGGGTGACGGCCCGGAGGTCATCTTCCGCGAGGCCGAACGGCGCGGCGCCGTGACCATCCTCGACCTGTGGTGCGCGGCGATGGCTCCCCGGCCGGACGCCGACGCCATACTGCAGAAAGCCCAGCTTCAGGACCAGGTCGTCACCACCGGCGACATCATCCGCGCAGCGGTCAAGCGCGCCACCCGCTGACAACCCCCAGCCCATCATCCGTCGCTTCTGCCTGGTCAGTTGCGCTCAATCTAGCTAGATAGCGCGCGAGGACAACACGGATTCCTGCTGCCCTTCTGCTGGCTTTTCCGCTTGCGGGCCAGCTTGCGCTTAGGCAAGCGGGGTCGGCACTCTTCGGCTTACCTGAAAGAAGGAAGGAGGACCCTGTGGCCGAAGATCCGGACATCGTCGCTGAGGTCAGCGAGAAGGGCGGCGTCGGGAAGACGTCGCTGACGGCAGGGCTCATCGCCGTGGCCGCCGAGTACGGCCTGCGGGTCGCCGGCGTCGACCTGGACCCGCGGGCGACCCTCACCGACGAGATGGGCGTCACCGACCCGAAGAAGTCGGTGAACGACATCTACTTCGTGGACCCCGACGAGCGCCCCCGCGACCCTGCCGAAATCGCGCGCGAGACGCTTACGCGCGCCGGGAAGCACTGGCCCTCGAACGCCTGGGTCCTCCCGGCCGTCCGGAAGTTCGGCAACCGGGAGACCGACCAGACGACCGGCATGGAGTTCCGGCTGAAGCGGGCTCTGTGGGGCTTGCGGGACCTGGTCGACGTCGTCTTCATCGACGCCCCTCCCCGGCCCGGCGGCAAGATCGTGGGTTCCGCCCTCATCGCGTCCCGGAAGATCCTGATCCCCTCGACCCTGAAGAAGGACGGGTACCTCGGTGCCCGGGAGGCGATGGCCACGATCGAGCACTACACCACGCCCGGGGGCCTCAACGAGGCTCTGGAGATCGCCGGGATCGTGCGGAGCATCGTGCCCACGGGCAAGAAGTTCACCCAGGTCCACCGGCACTGGCAGGAGCAGCTACAGGACCGGTGGGGTGACCTGGTGCTGCCGACCGTCCTCCACGACTACTCCGTACGCGAGATCTGCCGGACCGGGTCCATGCCCATCACCGCAGCCCCGGGCCGCGAGGCCAAGCTGCTCATCTCCGGATACCGCGAGCTGCTGCACCACACCGTCCCGACGCTTGAGGAGAAGCGCTGATGCCGTCGTTCCTGGACAAGGCTGCCGAGTCCGACAAGGAGATCCGCAAGACCCAGGAGAAGGACCCTGCCGACCTCAGCGGCGCCAAGGAGCCTGACTGGGACAACCCCGAGACCTGGGGCGGGGACGATTCCGCCGCTGGCGATTCGGCAAGCGGAAACGCTGGCGAATCAGCAGAGGAGAATGAGGACCAGGCGCCGGAGCCCGCGGCCACTCCGAAGCGGCCCGCCCCCTCCTCGACCGGCCGCTCGCGCGCTCCCCGGCGCCGGGGCCGGCCGCGCGGTCCCGAGCGGGTTCCGCTGACCGTGCGCATCCTTCCGCCGACCGACCGGAAGCTGACCGTGGCGGTCGAGCAGACCGGGCTGAACCCGCAGACGCTCGTGGAGGACGCGCTGGAGGCGTACTTCCGGCGGCTGAAGATCCAGGACCCGGGACCCGAAAAGGCCGAGGAGGGCGCCGCGTGACGTCGTTCGACACCGACTCGCTGCCGCCCATCCTCACCGTCCGGCTGACCGCCATGTTCGAGTGGGAGCAGGACAGGCCCGGCGGGTGCCGGTGCGCGTGCGCCCTGTTCCACGCCTCGAAGATGGTCCCGGCCTGCACAAGTCCTGCCGAGCCGGGTCTGCTGATCCGCGTGGAGACGCCGAGCGAGACCTCCGCCCCTCTGCCGGTCTGCCTCGGCTGCTACCACCAGCTCGTGCCGCTCGCCGTCTGACGTCCGGCTTTCCGCCCGCATTTCCACCGGCCTTTCCGCTGGCGGGAATGCGGGCGGTTTGCTGTCCTGAGCTGGTCTTTGGGACGCACCCGGTGTGTGGGGCGCACCTGGGCCGCGCGACCTGGAGGGGGAGGGTAAAGCGGACGAGCGCGTACGCGCTCGGCACCCCCGGGTGCGGCTCCCTGCGGTCCGCGCGTTCACCGTCGACGGCCGAACCGGCCGCGGCCGGCCTCCCGGCCGTCGCCGGGCGCGGACCGCCGCCTGCCGCACGTCACACGCCCCGCCGCGCTCGTACGCCCCGCTGAGCGCTGCGGCCCGGCTGCGCAAGGTGGTGCCTGCCTCCCCTCCGCGAAGCGGCTTGAAGCCGCACGGGGCTGATCAGGGCCACCCAAAAGCGGGGCGCCGGGCGCGGCGGTGCGGATCGTCGCCGTCTGCGGCTCGTAGGTGATCACGTTCTGTCGATCGTGGGCGCGGCCCGGCAGGGACGCTTGGGACGCAGGGACGCACTTTGCGGGGACATCTCTCTTCTCTCTCCTTCTTCTCGTCATTCCAACAGAGATGAGGGGGTCAAGTGCGTCCCTGCGTCCCACTGAAAGCTGCATAACGGACGCGCGGCAGGTCAATGGCAGGGACGCACCTGGGACGCACCAGGGACGATGTGCGTCCCAGGGACGCACTTTGCGCCCCAAGGGACGCACATTTCACAGGTGCGTCCCTCGGTGCGTCCCACCCCATGTGCGTCCCACCGTCCCTGTGTCCCCTCACGCTGCGTAAGCGTTGTCGGCGGCCGGCGGTAGGGTGCGGCCCTGGATCGGGACGGACGACGGAAGGACGGGCCCGTGGAAGGCTTCGGCGGCTGGCTCGCGCAGTTCTCGCAGGTCAACGGCGCTATCGGCGACCTCGCCAGGGACGCGGCGGCAGATCCGGGCTGGCCGGACGGCCCCGACGAGCTGGAGACGTACGCCGACCACCTCGAAAGCGCCGGCGCCTCCGACGCCGCGCTCGATGTCCTCGCCGACGCCTGGGCCCGGTATGCCGCCAGGAGCTGACCCCGCTCCCCCGCCAGGACCCACCGACATGGCCGTGCCTTCCTGGGGTTTCTCGTTCAATCAAGCTAGATAAGCCGCCCCTGAGTGCGGGTACGCCGAAAGCCCGCCGGTGCTGGGCACGGGCGGGTCGGCGGCGGCGCTGGACGCTACGCGGGGATGGTCTGCTGGACGGGGTCCGGCTGCTCAGGCTCGGCGGCCGGGTCGGGCTTCGGGATGTAGGTGATGGTCAGGGACCGCTTGCTGCCCGACTTGGTGCGGGCGATGTCGACCCCGAGCTTGTCGAGGTCGGAGGCGACACGGTTGATCCGGCCGGACAGGGCGCCGGGCGTGCGGGGCCACTTGTCGTTCGTCATGCCGACCTGGCTGGTCAGCTCGTCCAGAAGCTCCCCGGCCGTGCCCTCCCAGCACTGGACGTTGTCCTCCTGGCGCGGCGGCATCCGCTTCATGAACTGCAGGAGCTGGGTGGCGACCTGGTTGGACTCCACCACCTCTTCCGCCAGCTCGGTGCGCTGCTGGAGGTAGTCGCGCAGGATCGACTTCTCCGGCACGCCGTAGACCTCGTCCAGCGCCGCCATGATCAGGCCGTAGTCGGCCATACGCGGCAGCGGGATCTCCCCGCGGTCGGCCTTCTCCCGGATCGCGGGGAGCTTGCCGAGGACCTGGACCAGGAGGTCGAGCAGCGCGCCGAGGATGCGCGGGTGCGTCTCGTGGTACGCCTCCCACAGCGCGGTCTCGGTCCGCCGCTGGGTGATCCGGTGCAGGTGCACGGGGATCATGCGGTCCGCGAGGTCACCGCGCAGCGTGCCGACGTCGATGCCGTTGACGATCAGCACCCGGCGGAACTCCTGGACCGTCACGTCGCTGTCGCTGTAGAGCGTCCGCTTCACGTTCGCGTCGCCGGTCGCGGCGCGGCACATCGCGTCCGACAGCCACTCCGGGATGCGGCTGAGGTTGTCGAGGCCGACCACCCACGAGCCCACGGCCGCGGTTGCCCAGTCGTCCGGGTCCTTCGGCGTCGACCGCGCCGGCGCCGCCGACGGATCGAGCAGGCTCACGAGCATCTTGGTCGCGCTCGTCTTCGCCGTGCCCTGCTCGCCGGAGAGGAACAGCAGCGGGTGCGGGATGCCGGGGACCAGTCCGGAGACCAGCCACGAGACCATCAGGGGCCACGACTCCTCGGTCACGTTCAGCAGGCCGCGCAGCTCCCGCAGCGATCCGCCCCTCACCGGGATGGGCAGCGGCTGGGTGAGCTGGGAGCGCCGGAACAGCGGCTGTCCCTCGGCGGCCGGGGCCACCGTCCACCCCTCGCGGGTGATCGTGACGACCGTGCCGTCCGACCGTCCGAGGTCGAGGACCAGGCCGCCCTCGGGGCGCTTGCCCAGCGGCGCCACCCGCAGGTGCAGCGGCACCGGGTCTTCCGCCTGCGCCCGGCCCTCGATGGCGAGCATGGCGTCCGCCAGCGCCGACGACGACGCCGCCTTGCCGTGCAGGCCGTAGTACGTCCGGGCCAGCTCCGCCCGCAGCGAGATCCGCCCGCCGCGCAGCAGACGTGCGATGCGCGGGCCGTCCTTCGGCACCGCGTACAGGTCGCCCGCGTCGGAGGTGCCGAACTCGTACCGGCTGTCCGCCATCGCGATGATCTGGTCCGCGACGCTCATCTTCTCGGCGCCGCCGGCGGCGCCCTTCCCCTTCCCGCGCTGGGCTGGGGGCGTCGCAGACGTCTGCGCCTTCCAGGCCCGGAAGGCGGCGAGGTCCTCGGGGCTGAGGTTCATGTCCTCGCTCACGCCGCACCCCCGCTCATCAGCGGGCGACGCAAGCAGGTACGACGGGGTACGACGGTCTCGCATTCGAGGCCACTCCTCGGGTGCCGGGCCCCGGGGCGGTGGTGCGCCCGCGGGGCCTTCATCAGGTCCGAGGCGTGGTGTACGTGGCGCTGACCCTTAGTGTCCTGGGGTGCGGTTCGCATCAGGCGGCACCGCCCATCCGGCGCGGACGCGCGAGGCCGGCGGTCATGCCGGACCGGAGCGTCTTCTCGATCTCGCGCGGGGAGTCGACCCCGAGCCCGGCCGCCTGCGCGGCCTCCGTCAGGTGCTCCTCGGCGACGGCCTGGTCCACGAGCCCGGCCGCCACCAGCTGGCCCGCGCGGTACGCCGCGAGGTTCAGCCGGTTGTTCCGCCCACCCGGCTGCTTCATCGCGGCCAGCTCGTCACACTCCGACCGCAGGATGCCCGCGGCCCACCGCTGCTCGCGGGTCCCCTGCCGGGTCATCTCCCGCAGCCGGGCCACCACATCGGCCCGGCGAGGCGCTCCCCCGGCTTTGGGTGGCGTCGGTGCAGCCGTGACCAGAGTCAGCAGCCACTCCGGCAGCACCGCCGGATCGGTCGGGCTCCCGTCCTCGAGGACGTACGCCGACCCGTCGACCACCGAGCCGATGCCGACGACGTACCCGCCCGCCGCCCGGGTGTCGAGGCAGAACCCGAGGGTCCGCGCCGTGTTCCGCACCGCGACCCCGGCCGGTGCCCGGTAGACCAGGTGCCGGCCGCCGCTCGGCGTCCGGACCGTCAGCGTCGGGGTGATCCGCGCGCCCGGCGTCCGGGCCGCGAGAGAGTGCAGCATCGTCATGCCGTCCATGATCTCCGGGGAACCGGACACCTCGCCCTCGTGCGGCACGTCAAGGTCGAGCGCGACCAGGCCCGAGGGCCCGCACGCGATGCCGATGTTGAACGGGGCTCGGCCCCACGTCCGCTCGATGACCTCCGGGTCGCGGGTCGCCCGCGTCTCCCAGTTCAGCCAGCGAGGCTCCTTCGCACCCACCAGGAGGGGGTGGACGTACATTCCGCGCTCGGCGTACCGCAGGGCGCTGGCCAGCAATGTTGCCCGGAGCGCCCGGGTTGCAGCCGTGTTGTTCTCCCGGCGGTGTGGCACCGGGGCCGATCCATCTCGTACCCTCATTGACGAGCGTCCTTTCTCGTACCGCTCGAACTTCGCCGGGACAGCCATCCCGGCCTTGCAGTGACCGAGGCGCCCCGGCCAGGGCGCCTTCGGCGTTTCTGGGGCCTTATCGTGCACCCCGCTGTGGATCTTCATCCTGCATGTTTGCTCGGGACGATCCATCCCGTTTTGCCGCGCCAACGATGAAGCGGCGTGACCGCGTTGTGATGCAGAACGGAGCGTGGGGCCCGGGGTTCCGGGCCCCACGGGCGTCAGCTCAGCGGGGTGCTGAAGCGGAGCACCCAGCCGGGACCCGGCCGGTGCACGGTCACCTCGACCGCCCGTCCGTCGGCGGTGTGGCCGATGTGGGTGATCTGCAGGAGCAGACTTCCGACCTCGACCCCGAAGGCGTCGGCCTCAACCTGGGTGGCCGGGTACTGGACGACCTCCTCGATGACCTCGGTCTGTGCGAACCCGGCCTCTGCCATCCGGCTGATGATGCCGCCCCGGCCCGGGTCGGGGTTCTCGATCCCGGCGGCCTCAGCGACGTCCAGAGGCACGTACGAGTCGGCGAGCTGGACGAGCTGGTCGTCGTTGTACATGTGGCGGGCCCGGATCACGGTCTCTTCGGTCTCCGAGATGCCGAGGATGGCGGCGACCTCCGCCGGAGCCGCGCCGCGACGGACCTCGGTCTGGACGCGAGGGGTACCGCCGAGCCGCTTGATCTCGGTCTCGAAGGCGCCGCGGCTCTCGCCGGACTCCCGACGCTCCTTCAGGTACCGCTCGGTCGCGTCACGGACGATCGCGTTCTTGGTGCTCAAGGTGGGTCCTCTCAGGTTTCGGGCTGGTCGATGGGCCACTCGTAGCTGAGCGACCACAGAGTGGTGGGCAGGACGTGGATGCAGACCTCGACGGCTCGTCCCTCAGCGGTGAGGCCGACGTGGGTGATCTCGTAGACAGAGCGGGACGCCGGGATGCTCAGGGCCTCTGCCTCGTCCTTGGTCGGAGTCCGCACGTCGATCTCTTCGCGGATGCGGACCTGGGCGTGGCCGGCCTCTGACAGGCGGGACTTGCTGCCACCCTCGCCGGTGTCCTGTTCTTCGAGCTGGGTGCCGAAGGCGACGTCGCCGGGGAAGTACGAGGTAGCGACCTGGACGACAGTCTGGTTGGCACGCATGGTGCGTGCGCGGACCAGGACCTTCGCGGCGTGGTGAGTGCCCAGGATCTTGGCGACCCGGGCCGGGGGCTTGAGACGGCTGATCACCGTCTCGGAGTACGGCGTCATGCCCAAGCGGGCGATCTCGCTGGCGAACGCGCCGCGAGCGCCGTCCTCCTCGCGGGCGGCCTTGATGTACCGGCCGGTCCCGTCGCGGTGGATCTTGCCGAGGATGGGAGAGACGAAGGTCCCTTCCCCCCGGCGGGAGAAGATCAGCCCCTCGTCTTCCAGCACCTTGTACACGTCCCGAGCCGTTTGGAAGGCGACCCCTTCAGCTTCCTGGAGGTCGCGGACCTTCGGCAGGGGGGACCCGGGCGGATACACGCCCTGTCGGATCTTGTCTCGAAGCTCAGCGGCGAGCCGCTGAACCTTCGGGACCTTGCTCTCCTCCACGCCTGCTCCCTCATGTGTGATTGCGCGTCCCCAGTCTGTCAGAACTAGTTCTGTCTGGATAGCTGGGCCGACCATACCTTGCAGGCGTGTCGTCCGGGAAGCTCAGAACTAGTTCAATCTTCCATGTTGGCGACACCCTGAACTAGTTCTATTGACACCGGCTTCGGAGAGTGCCTTAATCATCACGTCGCCCCGCAGAACTAGTTCAGCGGAAGCGGCGGAAAGGACCCGGTATGCCTTCTGTATCCGGGTCACAGCCATGCCCAAAACACCAGAACTTGGCCCGACATGACGCGGCTCTCCGGGTGATCTACCAGGACCGCCGGAGAGCCGCCGGGGCCGTTACACCGAGAGGGGCACGACCCACATGAACATCATCGTCGCAGGCCAGCGCATCGTTACCGGCTCCGAGTTCCTGGAGGTCGCGGTCGGCTTCGACATCGAGGTCGAACCGCTGGACCTCGCCGAGGAGTTCACCGCCGGCGGACTCGCGAGCCGGGACGCGCTGGACAGCTTCCTCGCCGACTTCCAGGTCGAGACGGACACCGACCGCGAGGACGCCGCGTACTACAAGAGCCTGCTCCGCCGGATGCCGCGCGAACTGCGCTCCCGGAAGACCGCCCCGGCCGCCGTCGTCGCCGCCGAGCTGGTGGCCGCCGACGACGCCCTCGGTTACGAGGCCGACGACATCACCGCCGACTGGACCGCCGCCGACTTCGACTCGTACGAGGTCCTCGCCACCCTCGGCACCACCGACCCGGCCGCCGCCGTCGCCCGCGCCCGCGCCCCCCGCGCCGAGCGCCGCGCGGTCCGCGCCGCCCTGCGCATCGTCCGCGACGAGATCCCGGCGGGGGTGGCGGCATGAGGGTCCTCGCCCACCTCGCCCTGTTCCTGCTGACCGTGCTGGAGATGACCCTCGGCCTGATCGCCGGTGTCGCGGCCCTGGTCAGCGTCATCACCGAGATGGTGGCCCGCGCGACGGCCGCTGGCGGCGACACCTTCGCCCGGCGCGTCCGCATCCGCCCCGTCTCCCCCCGACTCCGCACCGAGATGGCGACCGTTCTGTCCGGGCTCGCGAACCCGGCGGCTGGAGGTACCCGATGAGCTACCGCGAGGAGCGCCGCGCCGACCAGGCCGCGGAGCGCGCACAGGACCGCGAGGACATGCGCCTGAAGCTGGAAGCCCAGCTCAAGGCGAAGGAGATCGCCGCCGAGCAGAAGAGGGCGGACGACGAGGCCAAGCGCGAGCAGGCCCGGAAGGACGCCGAGGCCAAGCGCCGCCAGGAGCTGGCGGACAAGCGGGCCCGGCAGCAGGAGAAGGACCGGAAGAGGGCCGCCCGCCGGGCCAAGTTCGCCAAGCTGACCGGCTGGCTGAACGCCAACCCGGTCACGGCGTTCGTCGGCTTCGTGATGGTCTGCTCGATCGTCCCGGCGGTCATCTCGCAGGTCGGTGCCCTGTCCGACGCCAAGGTGAACGTGCTCCTGGCCGCGCTGCTCTCGGCGATGCTGGAGGGCACGGCCTGGGCGCTGACCTTCATGGGCAAGGCCGCCGAGGACGCCGGAAGGCCGGCGGGCAAGTACAGGGTGGCCACCTGGTGCACCGCGTTCCTGGCGGCCGGGGTGAACTACTGGCACTGGGCGGCGACCCTGCCGAACGACCAGTGGGTCGCGGTCGTGTTCGCCTGCTCGTCCCTCATCGCTATCTACCTGTGGGACATGAAGACCCACGGGTCGCACGGCAAGACCAAGGAGGAGCGGCGCCAGGAGAAGGCCCGCCGCCAGCACCTGAAGGACCGGCGCAAGCACCACAAGGACATCGCCGACGAGGCCGACCGGCTCCTGTCCGCCCTGCCGTTCGAGGCGGTTACCGAAGAGGACGCGTTCGCCACCGCGTGGCGGATCAAGAAGGGTGCCGAGCCGGGTCTGTCCGCCGAGGTCTACGCGGACGCCACCAACGCTCGGGTCGCGCTCGGGGCGGCCTTCGAACTGGGTGAGCACGTCCGCCCGGAACTGGTCCGCGCGGGGATGCTTGCAAGCCTCTACAACCCGCTCCCGCACCGTCTCTCGGAGGGCATCCCGACCCTGGGTCCGACCCTCCCGATCCCTGCTCTCCAGCGACCCTCTGAAGGCGCTACAGCCCTTGCGGGAATTGGGATGTACGGGTCTCAGTCCGCAAGCGAGAAAGCCCGCGAGAAGGGCAGCGAGAAGGCTTCCGGGAACGCTGACGATGACGCCAGCGGGAACGGTCGCCGGGGCCGGTCCGACGAGGAGTTGGAGGCGCTTCTGCCGGAGGCGCTGAAGGTCGCCGCCGAACTCGTGGCGGAGGGCAACCAGATCTCCGCCGCCGCCCTGTCGAAGCGTCTCGGCATCCGCCGGGACGACGCCCGTCGACTGCGGGACCGGGTCGTCGCCGAGCGCAAGCTGCGCCTCATCGACAGCGATGCCGACACCGCGGTTGGGGCCTGACCGATGGCCCGCCGGATCGCTGATCTCTGGGACCCGCAGGGGGAGCGGCACGATGTGCCGACCTTCCCCTGGGGCCTGGCCCCCGAGGGACTGGCGACCCGCGACCAGCTCGTGGCGAAGGGGCTCCGGCCCCGGGGCCCGGCCGTCGCACAGGTGATGTGGTTCAGCCGGAAGTCGCCGGCGGAACCGCGGTTCGCCCGCCTCTACGAGATCGACCGGGCCACCCCGCCCAAGCCCCGCTCCCCTGGGCAGCTCGCCTCCCTCGCGGCGGCGATGCGAGCCCGGAAGACCTGCCCCGAGTGCGGCCAGGTCAAGGAGTACTGCATCGCCCGCTCGCTGGGGGCCTGCACCCCCTGCGCCGACGGCTTCACCGCCGCCGCCTGATCTACCGCCCCCGAAAGCGCGGGGCCCGGCGCCTCCCTCTCACAGTCGCCGCCGGGCCCCGCTTCCTCCCGAAGGAGAAGCACCAGCATGACCGAGATGCCGACCGACCCGAGCCACAAGAGCACCGACCTGGCCACCGTCACCTACGTCCACGGCGCGGGGCCGGCCACGGACGGCGAGTACATCCCCGTCCCCCGCCCTTTGGGTGGCACGCCCGAGGCCACCGACCGCTCTGCGGTGGTCGAGTCGGCCCGCCGAGTCCTTGAGGGCGAGGCGATCCCCCGGGCTGCTGCCGAGATCGAGAAGACCGAGATCGATCTGGACGCCTTCGACGACCGCCCGCTCATCCCGGCCTGGGCCAAGACGCCCGAGGGCTGGGCCATGTACTCCGGCGTGCTGTACCGCTCCCGGCTGCGGGCTTACCGCCGCTGGGTCCGCCGCCAGCGCACCGACCGCGGGCACGTCGCGCAGTTCAGGCGCGGGACCCGCCGGGTGCAGGACTGGGTTACCGGCTTCGAGGGCATCCAGACGCAGGCCCTCGCCCACCAGGCGCACGTCGCCGCGAAGGAGGCCCGCGCCGCCGCCCGCGCCGCCCGCTACACCCCGGCGCTGATGAAGAAGAAGAAGGAGGTCGCGCTCAGGGAGGCCGACCGCACCCAGACGGTCGCCATGCAGGCCGTGAACGCCCACAAGCAGGCCAAGAACTACCGGCGCAAGCTTCGGGCCCTGCGCGCGGGTGCCGCGTACGGCCCGCCGCTGACCGCTATCAGCACCGGCTACGCGACCGGCGGGGGACTCGGCGCGACCGCCGGCGTGCTGGCCACCTTCGTCGGCGGGGCCTTTGCGGGCCGCGAGGTCGTGGTCGAGGAGACGGACTGGTCGGCGGACTGGCGCTCGCTCGGCGACGGCGACCCGATGACCGCGCCGATGCTGGACGAGGTTTTCCGCCACGCGAAGGTCATCGGCTCCGAGGAGTCCCTGCACATCGTCCAGATGCCGATGCTGGACGCGCGCGGCGCCTGGTCGGCGGTTATCGACCTGCCGCCCGGAATTCCGGCGAAGAAGGCAATGCGGGCCCTTTCCGAAATCGCCTCCGCTCTCGGAGTCGAGGACGCGCAGGTCAGCATGACCAAGACCAAGGGAAAGGGCGCCCGCTCGGGTCGCCTGGAAATCTACGTCTCCAAGGATCTGCCGTTCACGGAAAGCGCCGAGGCGGGCCCGCTGCTCGCCCTGGAGGCGGCCACGAACTTCTGGGGTCGCATTGCGATCGGCCCGGACGTGCGCGGCCTGCCGATGTCGATTTCGGTGGTCGAGCGTTCCGGCCTGGTCGGCGGCGAGCCCGGCGCGGGCAAGTCGGCGTCCGGCAACGTGATCCTGCTGGCCGCCGCCCTCGACCCGCGCGTCATTCTGTGGCTCGCGGACGGCAAGGGCGGCGGTGACCTGGAGCCCTTCGAGGAGCTGTGCGAGTGGTTCGAGGGTGACGCCGACCCCGAGGCGTTCTACGAGATGCTCAAGGCCGCCATCGCCGACATGAAGGCGCGATACGCCCTGCTCAAGAAGCTGGGCAAGCGCAAGGTCACCGAGGAGCTGGCCAACAAGTACCCGCTGCTCCGGCAGAAGCTGCTGTGGGTGGACGAGCTGATGTTCTACACGACCGACGACGACTTCGGGAAGAAGATCACCAAGCTCCTGCGCAACCTGGTCTCCCGGGGCCGCGCGGCGGGGATCGTGACCTTCTGCGCCACCCAGAAGCCCGGCAGCGACGTGGTGGACACCAGCCTCCGGGACCTGCTGTCCATCCGGTGGGCGCTGCGCTGCACCACCCCCGAGGCGTCCGACACGATCCTCGGCAAGGGCGCCGCGGCGGCCGGCTACTCGGCGAAGACCATCGAGCCGGAGATGCGCGGCGCCGGGTTCCTGTGGGCCGAGGGCTCCAACCCGGCCCTGGTCCGCGCCGACTACTACACCGACGACCAGGTCGAGCTGCTCATCAAGCGCGCGTACGACCTGCGCGACGCGGCCGGCACCCTGCCGGAGGGGCCGAAGACCCTCGCTGACCAGCTCCGGGACAAGGGGGAGCCGGACGCCGACGTCCTCGCGGTCCTGGTCGACGTCTTCAACGCCTACGACCAGGAGGCGAAGGAAGAAGACGCGACCGGCGAGGTCGACTGGCTCCCGGGCACGGTCCTGGTCGACGCGCTCAAGGCGGCCGGGCTCGACATCACCCCCGAGAAGCTGGCCCGCCTGGTGGTCCGCGAGGACGCCGAGAAGAAGAAGCGCACGTGGCAGGACAGCACGTCCGCGCTCAACGGCTACCCGCTCACCGCCGTGCTCCGGGCGGTCCAGTCGAAGTACGGCCTGACCGCCTGAGAACCCGGATTCACCCCGGACGGCCGCCCGGAATGCCCTGGTATCACCCCGGACCGGGCGGCCGTCGACCCGGATGGCACCCCCCTCGACCTGGATGGGCCCCGTCCAGGTCGAGCCGGGTCCCGTCCAGGATGCGCACCCCTTCTGACCTGCATCAATGCCGGACCCATCCAGGCCCGATCCAGGTCACAGCACCGCCCAAACCATGACAAACCGCGAGAGCCGAGGAAGGGCCTGAGATGGACGCGAAAGCCGACCTGAAGCTCACGGGGATGGCGTACGTCGACGGCAAGGAGCTGCTGTGCTCCGAGTGCGGCAACGGCTTCTCCCTGGAGATCCACAAGCACGGCTTCCGGGAGGTCCACCCGGCCTGGATCTGCTGTCTGTCGTGCGGCAAGGGCGAGGACTCCAGGGTCGTCACCAACGGCCTGGTCGACGCCGTCCTCGCCTACCGCGCGGCCCGGATCAAGGAGGAGGACCGCGACGTCTTCCGCGCCGAGTGGCGCGGCATCGTCATGACCGGCGAGATGCAGCCGCTCATCGACATGTACCAGCTCATTGGCGCCGCCAAGGCCGTGAAGGAGGGCGTGGACAAGATCGCCGCACCCGAGGCGAAGCGGTGGTGGCGCGGGAAGAAGAAGGCGGCCAAGGCACAGGTGAAGGAGAAGGCCGGCGCGGTCACCGGTGCGGTGAAGGGCAAAGCGAAGGAGGCCGCCGACGACGCGACCGGCAAGGCGGGCGAGGCGCTGAGCACCGCGAAGGCCACCGCGCTCACCACGGCCTGGACGCTGCAGACCGGCGGGGCCGGGCCGACGGTCAGCCAGAAGCCGAAGCGCCGGCGCTGCACGGTGAAGGGCTGCCGGGCCGGGATGGTCACCATCTCCACCCGTGTCCACGCGGCCACCGGCAAGACCTCCGAGGTCAAGATCCCGTGCGGCGTCTGCCACCGAAGCAGCACCTGACGACCGCTCCCCCGGAAGAAATTTCCGGGCGCTGACCTGCACGAACGCGCGCTATGCAGACTCGGAGTCTGCGAACCCCTGGACATGCAGACTCGGAGTCTGCATCATCTAATTACCGCAAGCGAAAAAGCAGGCGGAAACGACAGCGGGAAACCGCAGAGGGAGACCACCTTGAGCACCGAGAAGACCTTCACCGCCAGCACCGCCGGCCGAATCTTCGCGGACCTGATCAGCAAGGTCGGCACGGTCAACGTGTACGTCGACCCGGCGCTGAAGACCGCCGAGATCACCGTCCGCACCAGCGACAACGAGGGCCCGCTCGCCGACGCGGTGAACGGCACCACCCACCGCGAGTACGACTACAACGGCACGCGCGTCCTGGAGGTCCACGTCCCCGAGGTCGAGGGCGGCGTCTTCGGCGGGACCAACGTGGTCCAGATTGGCGGCAGCCGCTTCTCCTTCAACGGCGGCGTCATCAACACCGGCAGCATGACCGGCGTCACCATCAGCAACGGCGACGTGTGGGTGGGTGGCCAGCGCGTCGTCTCCAACGGCCGCGTCGTCGCCGAACAGGGCGCCGTGGTCGGCGGGAGCGGCAGCGGGACCATCACGGCCGACGTCAAGGTGCCCTCGCTCTCCTCCTTCCGGCTCGACACCACCAGCGCCGACCTCACCGTCCACGGCGGCGACCTCCAGGTCCTGGAGGTCCGCTCGGTCTCCGGCGACGTCGACGCCACGGCCGCGCACACCCTGCGCGCCAACATGACCTCCGGTGACCTGAACATCAGCCGGGTCGAGGGCCGCGCCGACCTCCAGTCCGTCTCCGGCGACATCGAGATCGGCCTCTACCGCGGCACCGACTTCCGCGCGAACGCGGTCTCCGGCGACATCGAGGTGCGCGTCCACGAGGAGGCCCGCGGCGAGTTCTCCGCCTCCACGGTCTCCGGCGACGTCACCACCGTGGGCGCCGAGCACCTGCGCCCCCGCGTCTCCACGGTCTCCGGTCGGGTCCGCCCTCGCCGCTAACGCCAGCGAACTTGCCAGCAAATCCGCCAGCGAAAACGCAGACAGGAGACACCGTGGCGAACGCACTGACCAGGTGGTTCATGGCCCTCCTCGGCAAGTCCTGGGCCTACGAGACGGTCGACCAGGTCCGCGAGGTCATCGCGAAGAACTCCTTCGACTCCCTCCCGGAGCGCGCCCAGGAGCACGCGAAGGGCGCCGCCGGCCTCACCGACTCGTACGCCTTCCAGCCCGGCCTGGTCGATCTGCACGACGAGCTGCACGACACCTGGATCTACCTGGCGTCCCTGAAGGGCCGGGCCCGCGGGATGGGCTACGCCTCCCTCGCCGGGCACCTGGAGGCCGCCGCCGACTCCACCCGCGACGTCATGGAGCAGGTGGCCAGCGCCGCCGAGGCGACCGTCCCCGCTCCCCAGGTCCCGCTGACCAGGTAGACACGCCCCGGGGCGGCCGTCACCCGGCCAAGGATCGCCGACCGCCCCGGGCCCCGTATCCCGCTCCGAACGGCAGCGGGAGGGAGCCCCCATCGTCCCTCACGACACCGAAGGAGCCCGCTGTCATGGCAGCTCAGCCCGACCAGGAAAGCCGCACCGCCGCGAAGGCCCGCTTCACCGAGCTGAAGAAGGTCCGCGACCAGGCGCACGAGGACGCGGAGAAGGCCAAGACCGCCGCCGACGAGGCGATGTGGAAGTCCATCGCCGCCGAGCTGGACGCGGGCAACGCCCTCCAGCTCGACGTCGTGGAGGCCACCGGCTTCTCCCGCGACCACGTCCTGCGCCGCACCAAGCCGTACCGCCAGAACTGACCGCCCGGCCCCCGGGTCCGCCCCGGGGGCCGGTGGTCTCCCCCAGACAGAAAGCCGAGGTCGCCCCCGTGAGCACCGAGAACCCCGCCGCCGATAGCCGCCCGCTCAGCGAGTCGGAGGCCGAAGCCGAGGCCCGCCGGATCATCGAGGGCCTGTGGAAGTCCGAGCCCGTGACGACCGAGACCTCGTACGTCGACCGCACGCCGGTCCCCCCGTACGGCACCGCCGAGCCGGTCCACCAGGAGGACCACCGGATTGTGCCCGCGTGGGCCGCCGGGGTGGCCGTCGCCTCCATCGGTGTCGGTGCCGGCATCACCGGTGTCGGCTGCGGTGTCTGGCTCGTCTGCCAGGGATTCGCCGCCGTCACGCTGACGTCCGTCCTGTTCGTGACGCTCCCCATCGCCGCCGTGGCCGCCGTCGTCGTCGCGGTCGGCTCGGTCGTGCGGTCGGTGAAGGCCGCGAACGTCACCACCCACCACCACTACTCCGGCGCGGTCCACCAGGAGCACAACACGCAGGTCACGAGCCACGGCGGCAAGTGGTTCGGCCGGTCCAACACCACCGTCAACCACTGACCCGGGGGAGAGACACGATGGCGAGCAAGAAGGCTTTGAACCCGCCGGTTGGCGAGTGCCGCCAGTGCTGGCTGCACGCCTACGACAGCCGCGAGCAGCACAAGCACCTGAAGCCGCGCGAGGACTGCCCGGCGTGCGTGTCCCACATGGGCGGCAAGTGCCCCGACTCGATGATTGTGAAGGGCTGACCATGAAGCTGCCCTGGATGAGCCGCGCAGACCGGCGCCTCTGGAAGTCCGCGAAGACCGTCGCCGACCTCGGCGAGCTGATGGCCCGCTGGCTGGAGGGCACGATCGCCTCCCGCCCCGGCTACCAGCCGCGGTTCGGCCCCGACGAGGAGACCGCGCACCTGGTGCCGACCCTCGCCGCGCTGTGCCGGGCCGGGTACGTCACCACCTGCTCGCAGCCCGGATTCGCGGGCACCGGCGCGGATGGCCTGTGGTGGGAGCAGCGCGCCGCGGTCGAGCTGGTCGTCACCGACGCCGCCCTCTTCCACCGCCTGGTCGAGGCCGCGCACGCCGCCGGGCTGACCGTCCGGATCAACGACCACCGGCGCGACGGCGGCGTCCAGGAGCAGCCCGTCGTCGTCACCACCCGCGACGGGGAGCCGGTCACCGCGTTCGGCGGACGGATCGGCCGCGCGGACATGGCCATCCAGTGGCCTGGCCTCGACCGCGGCCTCTACGACCAGGTCGCGCACGGCATGTACGTCTCGATCGTGGCGCCGGAGTGGGGCACCGCCGGCGAACGGCTCTGGGTCGTCCTCGACTTCCTCACCGGCCTGCGCCGCCAGGAGCCGGACGACCCGTGGGCCCGGCCCGCCGGCTGACCCGCGCCCGGCGACGCCGCCCCGGCCAGCACCCGCCCTCCCCCGCTTTTGGGTGGCAGGAGATCAGCCCGGAACCGGCCGCAAGCCCGGCCGCTTCCGGGCTGTGTGCTGAGCGGCCCCGCATGAGCCCCACGCCACGCTCCGTGTGGTCCCCGGGAGCGGACGGCAGGCGCGGCCCGCGAGATTCTTTCGGGGCCTGACCAGCACAGACCCGCCCTATGCAGACTCGGAGTCTGCGAACCCCTAGACACGCAGACTCGGAGTCTGCATCCTTGAATTACCGCAAGCGGAAAAGCAAGCGGAAAAGCAAGCGGAAACAACAGCGGGAAACCGCAGAGGGAGACCAGCATCCATGAGCGCAGCAGCCGTGTTCGCCGCCGTGTTCGTCGCGCTGTTCATTGCGCACTCGGTGGGCGACCACTGGGTCCAGACCTCCCACCAGGCGGCCCACAAGGGTGAGAACGACCGCACCCCGGGCCAGTCCAGCCGGGCCGGTCGGATCGCCTGCACCCTGCACGTCATCGGACTGACGATCACCAAGGGCATCGCCCTCGCGGCGGTCGTCTGGGCCCTCGATATCCCCGTCACAGTCACGGGCGTGGTGGCCGGCCTCGGCGTCGACGCGGCCACCCACTGGTGGGCGGACCGGCGCAGCACCCTCGCCTGGCTCGCCAAGGTCACCGGCAAGACCGAGTTCCTCAGCCTCGGCACGCCCGCCCACCCGGCGCACCCCGTGACCGCCGAGGGCACGTACGCGCCGACCCTCGGCACCGGCGCCTACGCCCTTGACCAGAGCTTCCACCACCTGTTCCTCGGCGTCGCGGCGCTCCTGATCGCGGCGCTCTGACCAGGGCGCACCAAGATAAACCAGCTAGATAGTCCGCAGCTCACACCGGAAGGACCCCA